>NZ_CP088022.1:0-4800000 GCF_013373795.3 Bradyrhizobium quebecense | reverse complement strand
CGGAGCAGGCGATAACGGCGCGCTCGCGGACGCCGCAGGTGCGGTCGATCTCATTGGCGATCGCGCGCAGCCAGGGCCAGCGATCCTCGTCGGTGAGCGGCTGGCCCGAATGCATTTTCGCGACGTTGCTCGGCGGATGAAAGCTGTCGCCGTCCTCGAAGCGCCAGCCGATCCTGATCGCGAGGCGGTCGGCAATGGTGCTCTTGCCCGAGCCGGAAACGCCCATCACGACCAGTGCGCAGGGGTTTTGCCCGTCACCCAAGAAAGTCACCCAAGAGCATCATCCACGAAAATCCTCCGGCAGCGAGGCCTGATCGATCAACCAGACGGTTTCGCCCAGCGATCGCGCGCGGTTTGCCGGCAGGTTCTCGCCTGCGAACAGGCGCGTCAAGATCGCGCGCTTGTTTTCGCCCGCCACCTCGAACAGCATCTCGCGGCAGGAGGCGAGGGCAGGCAGGGTCAAGGAGACGCGTGGCACGAACGGTTCGACATTGGCCTTGGGCACCCCGACCACCCAGCGCTGGGTTTCCTCGACCGTGGGATAGTCCGGAAACAGCGATGCGGTGTGGCCATCGGGCCCGATGCCCATCAGCACCAGGTCGAACAGCGGCCGCTTCGGATCGAGCTGTTCGGCGCCGTAGAAGGCCATCAGCTCGTTCTCGTACAGCGCCGCGCTGACGTCGGGATCCCTGAGATCGGCGGTGTCGGTTGCGATCGGATGGACGTTCGCGGCCGGAGCGCAGCGGTCGAGGAAGGCCTGGCGCGCCATGCTCATATTGTGCAGCTTGTCCTTGCGCGGCACCAGGCGCTCGTCGCCGATGAACCAGTCGATGCGATCCCACGGAATCCGCCGGCGATAGTCCGGTGTCGCCAGCAGCTGGTAGAGCGCCTTGGGGCTGGAGCCGCCGGTGAGGCAGATCGCGATCCGGCCGCTGTTCTGGTCGATCCTGGCGATCACCCGTTCGGCGGCGGTCTGCGCCAGTGCGGCCGGATCGGCCACCGTGATGATCTTGCGCTCGCCGCCCGTGGTCATGGTCAGCTGAGCTTCCGCCAGCTGCGGCCGTCGCGCGTCAGCAGCGCGTTGGCCGCCTCCGGGCCTTCGCTGCCGGCCTTGTAGGGTTGCAGGCCGCGCCCGCCGGCAGTCTTCCAGGCGTCGAGGAAGGGCTGCACCGCCTGCCATCCGGCCTCGACGCTATCGGCGCGCTGGAACAGCAAATTGTCGCCGATCATGCAGTCGTAGATCAGTGTCTCGTAACCGGTCGACGGCTCCGCCTTGAAGTAGTCCTTGTAGCGGAACTTCATCTCGACGCCGTCGATGTTGATGGCCGGGCCCGGCACCTTGGTGTTGAACTGCAGCTCGATGCCTTCGGTCGGCTCGGTCGAAATGACGAGGTAGTTCTGCGACAGGCGGTCGACCGCGGTATCGCGGAACATCGCGAACGGCGCCTGCTTGAACTTGATCGCGATCTCGGTGCGCTTGGTGGTCAGTGCCTTGCCGGTGCGCAGGTAGAACGGCACGCCGGCCCAGCGCCAATTGTCGATGGTCAGCTTCAGTGCCGCATAGGTCTCGGTCGAGCTGTCGGGCTTGACGTCCGGTGTCTTGAGATAGTCCTCGATCTCGGCGTCGCCGATCCGGCCGCCGCGATATTGGCCGCGCACCGAATTGGACAGCGCCTCCTGCGTGCTCTGGATCTGGATCGCGCTCAGCACCTCGGCCTTTTCCGAGCGCACCGCATGGGCGTCGAAGCGCGCCGGCGGCTCCATCGTCACCAGCGAGAGCAGCTGGAACAGATGGTTCGGCACCATGTCGCGCAGCGCGCCGGTGGCGTCATAGAAGCTGCCGCGATGGCCGACGCCGAGCTTCTCGTCGACGGTGATCTGGACGTGGTCGATGTGGTTGCGGTTCCAGATCGGCTCGAACATGCCGTTGGCAAAGCGCAGCACCAGGATGTTCTGGACGGTTTCCTTGCCGAGGTAATGGTCGATCCGGTAGATTTGGTGCTCGTCCATCAGCTTCAGCAGCGCTGAATTCAGCGCCCTGGCCGATGCCAGATCGGTGCCGAACGGCTTTTCGATGATCAGCCGACGCCAGGCGCCGTTCTCCTCCAGCATGCCGGTGCGTCCGAGCTGCTCGCTGATCGGCAGGAAGGCGTTCGGCGGGGTCGCGAGATAGAACAGCCGGTTGCCACCGGTGCCGCGGGCGGTCTCGAGCTTGTCGAGCCGTTCGTTCATGGCGTCGAACGAAGCGGGATCGCGCGGATCGGCCTCGATCGAGGTGACGCATTCGAACAGCCGCTTCGCGATCGCCTCGTCGACGGGGCGGGTGGCGAACTTGCGCAGCCCCTGCATCAGGCTGTCGGTCAGCTGCTCGCTCGACATGCCCTTGCGGACAATGCCGACCACGCAGAATTTCTCCGGCAGCAGATTGCCGGCGGCGAGATTGTAGAGCGCCGGAACGACCAGCCGGTGTGTCAGATCACCGGTGGCGCCGAAGATGATGAAGGAGCAAGGATCGGGTTTCTTCTGCACGTGACCTTCCGCGGTTCGCTTTAAGCCTTCTTCGGCGGCTCCTTGTGGCCGCCAAACCCTGCGCGCATCGCCGAGAGGATCTTCTCGGCGAAGGTGTGGTCCTTGCGCGAGCGGAAGCGGGTGTAGAGCGCCGCCGTCAGCACCTCGGCCGGCACCGCCTCGTCGACCGCGGCATTCACGGTCCAGCGGCCTTCGCCGGAATCCTCGACAAAGCCGGAGTAATTGTCGAGCGTGTGGTTCTGCGCCAGCGCCGAGGCCGTGAGGTCCAGCAGCCAGGACGGGATCACGCTGCCGCGCCGCCAGACTTCGGCAATGTCGGCGATGTCGAGATCAAAGCGATGGTCCGCCGGCAGCGCCTCGATATTGGCGTTCTTCAGGATGTCGAAGCCTTCGGCGTAGGCCTGCATCAGGCCGTATTCGATGCCGTTGTGGATCATCTTGACGAAATGCCCGGCGCCGATCGGACCGGCGTGGATGTAGCCCTGTTCGATCCTGACATCGCGCCCCTCGCGGCCGGAGGTGCGCGGGATGTCGCCGATGCCGGGCGCCAGCGTCCTGAAGATCGGATCGAGCCGGTCGACGACTGCCTTGTCGCCGCCGATCATCATGCAGTAGCCACGCTCGATGCCCCAGATGCCGCCGCTGGTGCCGACGTCGACATAGTGCAGCCCGCGCTCCCGAAGCGCCTTGCCGCGGCGGACGTCGTCCTGCCAGAAGGTGTTGCCGCCGTCGATGATGACGTCGCCGGGCTGCATCAGCTTCGACAGCGCTTCGATGGTGGCTTCGGTGATCTTGCCGGCCGGCAGCATCACCCAGGCGGTGCGCGGCGCTTCCAGCTTGAGCACGAAATCCTCCAGCGACGAGGAACCGGTGGCGTTGTCGGCGACCAGCGCCGCGACCGCCTTGGGGTCCTTGTCGTAGACCACGGTGGTGTGGCCGTTGCTCATCAGGCGGCGGACGATGTTGCCGCCCATCCGCCCGAGGCCGATCATGCCGAGTTGCATCCTGGCCTCCGTCAGTTCAGTGCGGCCGAGATCGCGGCATCGAGTGCCGCAAGCCCGGAGGTGAGATCGCCCTTGAGATGCACGCGCAACGCCCGCCGGCCGCGCTCGGTGAGGACGTCGAAATCGCCGCGCGCCTGCGCCGCCTTGATCACGCCGAAGCTCGCCTTCTGGCCGGGCACCGGAAGGTCCTTGCTGTCGTCGGTCGTGACCTGCAGGAACACGCCGCTGTCGGGCCCGCCCTTGTAGGCCTGTCCGGTCGAATGCAGGAAGCGCGGGCCGAATTCGGCGCAGGTCGCAAGGTGTTTCGCGTCGCGCACCTTCAGCCGCATCGCCTGCATGGCATCGATGGTGTCGCCGTCGCGCTCGATATAGGCGAGCAGGGCGACATAGTCGCCGCGGGCGGAGCGGGAGAGATGCGCCTTAATCCAGGAATTGAGGTCGCCATTGGCGCCGGCCTTGCGCAACTCCTCGGCGTTCTGCACGTCGGTGTAGAGCTCGACTCCATCCGCCGAGACCACCGGCTGCTCGGCCGGCAGCGATCCGGTTTTCTCGAACGCTGCGGTCAGCTCGCGGGTCTTGATCTTGGCGGCCTCGACGTCGGGCTGGTTGAACGGGTTGATGCCGAGGATCGCGCCTGCCACCGCGGTCGCGATCTCGAAGCGGAAGAACTCCTGGCCGATATGGTCGATCGATTTCATCACGATCCGGACCACGGGATGGCCGGCGGCCTCGAGCGCGGCGAGCTTGGCCTCATGCGCGGCGTCGTGCTCGCCCTCGGTGCGCAGGTCGACGAAGAAGCGGTCGTTGCCGTAGACCGCGGCGTCGCCGATGGTTTCGCCCTCGATCGGGATCAGGCCCTTGCCGTCCTTGCCGGTCGATTCCGCGATCAGCTGCTCGGCCCAGGCGCCGAAATCGGCGATCTCGGGGGAGGCGAAGATCGTCACCTTGTCGCGGCCTTCGAGCCCGGCGATGCCCATCGCCAGCCCGAGCTGGACGCCCGGGTTTTCCTGCGGCGGCACGTCGGCGCCGCAGGAGCGCACCATGGCGAGCGTATGACCGAGCAGGCTGCGGACGTCGATGCCTGCGGCCGCCGCCGGCACCAGGCCGAACGGCGACAGCACGGAATAGCGGCCGCCGATCGCGGGATCGCCGTAGAAGATACGGGCAAAGCCCTGCTTGATCGCGACCTTCTGCAGCGACGAGCCGGGGTCGGTCACCGCGATGAAGCGATGGCCGGCCTTGTCCTTGCCGATTGCCTTGGCCACCCGGTCGAAGAAATAGTCCTTCATCACGTTCGGCTCGGTCGTGCCGCCCGATTTGGAGGAGACGATGAACAGCGTCTTGGCGATGTCGACATACTCCTCCATCGCGCGCACCTGCGCCGGATCGGTGGAGTCGAGCACGTGCAGCCGCGGGAAGCCGGACTTGTGCGGGAAGGTCTGCGCCAAGACCTCCGGCCCGAGGCTCGATCCGCCCATGCCGAGCACAACGGCGTCGGTGAAGTTCTGGCCCTTCACGCGCTTGGCGAAATCCTCGTAGTCGGCGACGTCGGCGGTCGCGGCGCTGGTCAGCCAGCCCAGCCATTTGTCCTCGTCATCGCCGGTCCAGACCGACTTGTCCTTGTGCCAGAGCCTTCGGATCTTGGCCGACGCACGCCATTCCTCGGTGCTTTTCTCGACCGCCTTCTCGATGCCGGCGCCGAGCGCCAGCTTCTGATGGTCGATGCCGCCGCCGAGCGAGGTCGCGCGCTTGTGGGCGACCGCGCCGTACAGCTTGTCGGCCGCGTCGGCGAACAGCTTGACGCCGTCCTTGACCAGCTCCTCGGTGATCGCATCGAGCGAGATGCCGGACTTCTCGAGCTCCTCCAGCACGTGGCGGGCGTCCTCGACATTCTCCTCGAGGCTGTCGCGGACCTTGCCATGGTCGCGGAACGCATCGAGGGTTGCCGGCGGCACGGTGTTGACGGTATCGGGGCCGATCAGCTCCTCGACATAGAGCACGTCGCTATAGTCCTTGTTCTTGGTGCCGGTCGAAGCCCACAGCAGCCGCTGTGGCTTGGCGCCCTTGGCCGTGAGCTTGTCCCAGCGCGGGCCGGAGAACAGGCGCTTGTAGTCCTGGTAGGCGAGCTTTGCATTCGCGATCGCGACCTTGCCCTTCAAGGCCGCGAGCCGCTCCTTCTCGGACGGGTCGTTGGCGCGCGCGATCTTCTCGTCGAGCTGCTTGTCGACGGCGCTGTCGATGCGGCTGACGAAGAAGCTGGCGACGCTTGCCACATGGGAGGGGTCGCCGCCCTTGGCGACGTACTTCTCCAGGCCCTTGAGATAGGCCTCCGCGACCTGGCGATAGACCTTCTGCGAGAACAGCAGCGTGATGTTGATGCTGATGCCTTCGCCGATCAGATACTCGACCGCCGGCAGGCCCTCCGGCGTCGCCGGCACCTTGACCATCAGGTTCTTGCGGTGGACGTCCTTCCAGAGCCGTTCGGCCTCCGCGATCGTGCCCTTGGTGTCCATCGCGAGATAGGGCGACACTTCGAGGCTGACGAAGCCGTCGCCGCCATGGCTCTGGTCGTAGACCGGGCGCAGCACGTCGGCGGCGTGCTGGATGTCCTCGACCGCGAGGTGTTCGAACAGGTCGGCGACCGAGCGGTCGCCCTTCTTGAGGGCCTTGCCGATCGCCCCGTCATACTCGTCCGAGCTGCCGATCGCCTTCTCGAAGATCGAGGGGTTGGACGTCACACCTTTGACGCCGTCGGTCTCGATCAGCCGCTTCAGGTCGCCCTTGGCGACGAAGCCGCGGGCAAGGAAGTCCAGCCAGACGGCCTGGCGGTGATTTTCGAGTGCTTTGACGGGGTTCATGGGTGCCTGTTCTCGTTCGATCGAGGGTCGATTTTTGGGTTCCCGGGCAGCTTTCGGGGGTGGAGGCGGATTGTCAACATGGCTGGGGGCCCGGGCGGAATATCAGCATTCCCAAGGGATAACGCCATTCACAACAGTTCGATCCCCTCGGACGCCGGTGCGAGCAGACCCTGATCTCGGCACATTTTTATGACGCGTTGCGGGCGCGCGGCTGCGCGTCAGGGCCGCAGGTAGAGGTAGCCTTGGGATTGCAGCTCGGCGAGGCGGACCACGCCGCCGCGTTCGGCGGCAACGAAGCCCGGGAGCAGGTCGGCGAGGGTGATGTTCTGCGATTTCATGGTGTTGCCGCAGGCGGCGAGCGCGATGCCATCCTTGGTGAACTGGCCGACCTGCTTCGACAGGCCGGGATTGACCGCCGCCGAATGAAACGCCTTCAGCGCCTGGCCGTGCACCACGAGCGCGATCGTCACATTGCCGGGGCCGCCGACGCCGTCGAGGTGGTTCTGGATGTTGCCGATCACGAAATTGACCTTGTCGAGGTCGTCGAGGTGATAGACCACCTTCAGCCTTCCCGGTGGTGGGGTCTCAGTAGCCGCGTTCGCCCGTGACGCTGTAAAGGCAGCGCCGATCGCCGAGAGGGCGCCCCACAGGATGCTGCGTCGGTGCATGGCGTCCCTCCCGCAACGATTGTTGATCGGCGCAAAGCCTATCACTTGTGGCGGAGCGCAGCGAGTTCCTTGCGGTCGGTCACAAGTTCGGCGCATTGGCTCAAGTCAGCGCGATCGACGCGAAAGATCTTGTCGTCGGCGCCGGCGAGCAGCGCCTCGCCCGCATCGTCGTCGGGCTTGTTGCGATTCCACACCACGATGCGGCCAAGGCGCGCGATCGCGGATTTGTCGTCTTTCGACAACGCCACAGTGATACCGCCGCCCTCACAATCCACGCTGCATTCGAAGCGCATCTCGTGTCCGGATTCGGTCGCGACCGCGTGGTTGCAGTAGCCGCTGGAGTCGAAATTGCCGGGGCGGTGGCGGTAGGCGACGCCAAGCCGGAACGAGTAGTTGGTGGTCTTGTCCTCCGGCGCATCCTCGGCGGCGACGAGCAGCTTCATCGCGCTGACCTTCTGCTTCGGATGCTGCGCCAGATGATTTGCATCGTATCGCCGCACGAAGCAGGCATAGGCTTTCGCGCCGGGCGGGCCTGCGAACATCCTGTTGTCGAAGGCGGCCGCCTTGGCCTTGTCGACGCCTTCCTGCGCCTCGACGGTTAACGCCGCGCCGGCGCAGGCTGCGGCGGCAAGTGCGACAACAAGGAACGTCTGCTTCATGACCGCCTCGGGAATAGCCGGCGCCTCCAAGGTGTCATCTCTAATGCGCGGCAATGGTGCCGCGTGGAACTGCGCGGGCTCGTTGCCTTAGTCGCGGCGACAAGGAGGCACGTTCAACCTCGTCTGACAGTTTGTTCATGCGAGTCTGTGACGTGCACATCTTGACGCCAAGGCAGGACAGCCACACCTTTTCAGGGAGCCCAACGTTCATCGCCGGACGGGGAAGTTGCCCCGCTCGGATGTCCGCCTCGGAAGCCTGGGCCCCGGTAAACCACGGATGTGGCTGAGGGGCTACAACCGTTAAAATCAGGCTACCAACGGGGGATATTGATGAACCATTAAGCTTCCTGCCTGTTGATAAGGCAGAGGCTGCACGCGCCGTGCATTGCCGAAATGAGTCGGTCGAGTGTCCAATGGACCCAGCGTGCCGACGCTGATTCGATCCTAGGACGCTCTGGTTGCGACTCGTGTCAGTCGTGCGGCGATACATATCGTGGAGAGAGGGATCATGTACAACGATTCTTTGTTCAACGCCTTCGCAAGGTCGTTTGAAGCGCGAAGCCAGACCGACATGTCGATGGCCGAGTATTTGGAGTCGTGTCGAAGTGACCCGATGCGATATGCCAATGCGGCCGAGCGGTTATTAGCGGCGATCGGTGAGCCCCAGATGATCGACACGGCCAAGGACCCACGCCTTGGCCGTATCTTTTTGAACCGTACGATCAGGTCGTATCCGGCCTTCGCCGGCTTCTTCGGCATGGAGGACACGATCGAGCGCCTGGTCGGCTTCTTCCGCCACGCCGCACAGGGCCTCGAAGAGCGCAAGCAGATCCTCTATCTGCTCGGACCGGTTGGTGGCGGCAAGTCGTCGCTCGCCGAGCGCATCAAGGCGCTGATGGAAATTCATCCGATCTACGTGCTGAAGGCGGGTGACGAGCTGTCGCCGGTGTTCGAGAGCCCGCTCGGGCTATTCGACCCCGAGCAGCTCGGGCCGATGATCGAGGAGAAGTACGGCATCCCGCGCCGCCGGCTGAGCGGGCTGATGTCGCCCTGGGCCTACAAGCGGCTCGAGGCCTTCGGCGGCGACATCTCGCAATTCCGCGTCGCGCGCATCCAGCCCTCCCGGCTGCGCCAGATCGCGGTCGCCAAGACCGAGCCCGGTGACGAGAACAACCAGGACATCTCCTCGCTGGTCGGCAAGGTCGACATCCGCAAGCTCGAGACCTACGCCCAGAACGACCCCGACGCCTACAGCTATTCCGGCGGCCTCAACCGCGCCAACCAGGGCGTGCTCGAGTTCGTCGAGATGTTCAAGGCGCCGATCAAGATGCTGCACCCGCTGCTGACCGCGACGCAGGAGGGCAACTACATCGGCACCGAGAACATCGGTGCGATCCCGTTCACCGGCATCATCCTCGCGCACTCGAACGAAGCCGAGTGGCAGAGCTTCAAGACCAACAAGAACAACGAGGCCTTCATCGACCGCATCTGCGTCATCAAGGTCCCGTACTGCCTGCGGGTCACCGAGGAGCAGAAGATCTACGAGAAGCTGATCCAGACCTCCGAGCTTGCCGCCGCGCCGTGCGCACCGGCCACGCTGGAAACGCTGGCCCGCTTCTCGGTGATGTCGCGGCTGCGCAAGCACGAGAACTCCACGCTGTTCGGCAAGATGCGGGTCTATGACGGCGAGAGCCTGAAGGAATCCGATCCGAAGGCGCGCAGCGTGCAGGAATACAAGGACGCGGCCGGCGTCGACGAGGGCATGGACGGCGTCTCCACCCGCTTTGCCTTCAAGGTGCTGGCATCGACGTTCAATCACGACACCACCGAGGTCGGCGCCGACGCGGTGCATCTGATGTATGTGCTGGAGATGGCGATCCGGCGCGAGCAGCTGCCTGACGAGGTCGAGAAGCGCTATCTCGAATTCATCAAGGCCGACCTCGCGCCGCGCTATGCCGAGTTCATCGGCAACGAGATCCAGAAGGCCTATCTGGAATCCTACGCCGACTACGGCCAGAACCTGTTCGACCGCTATGTCGACTACGCCGATGCCTGGATCGAGGACCAGGACTTCAAGGATCCCGACACCGGCCAGCTGATGAACCGCGAGCTCTTGAACCAGGAGCTGACCAAGATCGAGAAGCCGGCCGGCATCGCCAACCCGAAGGACTTCCGCAACGAGGTCGTCAAGTTCTCGCTGCGTTCGCGGGCGCACAATGGCGGCAAGAATCCGAGCTGGACCTCCTACGAAAAGGTTCGCGACGTGATCGAGAAACGGATATTCTCCCAGGTCGAGGATCTGCTTCCGGTCATCTCGTTCGGCTCCAAGAAGGACGGCGAGACCGAGAAGAAGCATGGCGAATTCGTCGAGCGGATGGTGGAGCGCGGCTATACCGAGCGCCAGGTCCGCCGGCTCGTCGAGTGGTACATGCGAGTGAAGCAGGCCGGCTAGTGCACGATCCGGAAAGCCGGCAGCGGCTTTCCGTCTCGTTCCGTCCCGTCCAATAAGAATGCGATGCGACTGTCATGATCGCATCCGGCGTGAGGCAGATGCAACGTGGTCATGCATATCGTCGATCGGCGGCTGAATCCGGGTAGCAAGAGCCTGGAGAATCGTCAGCGCTTCCTGCGGCGCGCCAAGGCGCTGGTGCAGGGGGCCGTCAAGAAGTCGTCGCAGGACCGGGACATCAAGGATGTCCTGGAGGGTGGCGAGGTGACCATCCCGCTGGACGGCATGGATGAGCCGCGGTTCCGGCGCGAGGGCGGCACGCGTGACATGGTGCTGCCGGGCAACAAGAAATTCGTCGAGGGCGACTGGCTGCAGCGTCCGAACCAGAGCGGCGCCAAGGGCTCCGGCGCGGGCGAGGGCGACAGCGAGGACGCCTTCCGCTTCGTGCTGAGCCGCGAGGAGTTCGTCGACCTCTTCCTTGACGACCTCGAACTGCCTGATCTTGCCAAGCGCAAGCTCGCTCAAACCGAGAGCGAGGGCATCCAGCGCGCCGGTTATGCGACCTCGGGCTCGCCCGCCAACATCTCGATCAGCCGCACGGTGGGCCGGGCACTGGCGCGTCGCGTGGCGCTGCGCCGGCCGCGCAAGGACGAGATCGAGGCGCTCGAGGCGGAGCTCGCGGCGTGCGAAGACGAGACTCGCCGCCGAGAACTGCTCACGCTACTCGAAGCGCTGAAGGCCAAGGCCAAGCGGATCCCCTTCATCGATCCGATCGACATCCGCTACCGCCGCTTCGAGACGGTGCCGAAGCCGGTGGCGCAGGCCGTGATGTTCTGCCTGATGGACGTCTCGGGCTCGATGTCCGAGCACATGAAGGATCTGGCAAAGCGGTTCTACATGCTGCTCTACGTCTTCCTGAAGCGGCGCTACAAGCATGTCGAGATCGTGTTCATCCGGCACACCGACCGCGCCGAGGAGGTGGACGAGGATACGTTCTTCCATGGACCGGCGTCCGGCGGCACGCTGGTGTCGAGCGCGCTGGTTGCGATGAACGACATCGTCCGCACCCGCTTCCGTCCCGCCGACTGGAACATCTACGCCGCGCAGGCCTCGGACGGCGACAACATGACTTCCGACAGCGCGGTGACCGGGCATCTGTTGACCGACAAGATCCTGCCGGTCTGCCAGTTCTTCGCCTATCTCGAGGTCGGCGAGGCCGCCAACTACACCTTCGACATGCCGGACTCCTCGCTCTGGACGCTGTATGAGCGTCTGCGCAACGACGGCGCGCCGTTGTCGATGCGCAAGGTGAGCGAGCGGGGCGAGATCTTCCCGGTGTTCCAGGACCTGTTCAAGCGCCGCACCAGCCAGGAAAGGGTATAGTTTGATGGGGTCTTCCGGCGAACGGCTGTTCGAGGGCGCCGACTGGGATTTCCAGACGCTGCAGCGGATTCACGACGCCTGCGAGGAGGTCGCGCGCAAGGAGCTCGGGCTCGACGTCTATCCCAACCAGATCGAGGTGATCACCGCCGAGCAGATGCTGGACGCCTATTCGTCGGTCGGCATGCCGCTGTTCTACAAGCACTGGTCGTTCGGCAAACAGTTCGCCTTCCAGGAAGCGTCCTATCGCAAGGGCCTGATGGGCCTCGCTTATGAGATCGTGATCAACTCCTCGCCGTGCATCTCCTATCTGATGGAGGAGAACACGGCGACGATGCAGACGCTGGTGATCGCGCACGCGGCGTTCGGGCACAATCACTTCTTCAAGAACAACTATCTCTTCAAGCAGTGGACCGATGCCGACGGCATCCTCGATTATCTCGAATTCGCCAAGGGCTACATCGCGGCCTGCGAGGATCGCCATGGCCGCGAGACGGTGGAGCGGACGCTCGATGCCGCGCATGCGCTGATGTCGCATGGCGTCGACCGCTATCCCGGAAAGAAGACGCTCGACTTGCGTGCCGAGGAGAAGCGCGCCGGCGAGCGCCGGCAGCACGAGGAGAGCGTTTTCAACGATCTGTGGCGGACGGTGCCGAACACCAAGGCCAAGAGCAAGGCCGCGCTCACTGCCGAGCGCCGCCGCGCGCTGCTCGGCCTGCCCCAAGAGAACATCCTCTACTTCCTCGAGAAGACCGCGCCGCGCCTGCAAGGCTGGCAGCGCGAGCTCATTCGCATCGTGCGTCACATCGCGCAGTACTTCTACCCGCAGGGCCAGACCAAGGTGATGAACGAGGGCACCGCGACCTACGTCCATTACCGCATCATGAACCGGCTGCATCAGCAGGGCCGGATCACCGACGGCAATTTCCTCGAATTCCTGCAGTCGCACACCAATGTGGTGTTTCAGCCCGAGTTCGACGATCGCCGCTATTCCGGCTTCAATCCATACGCGCTCGGCTTTGCCATGATGCAGGACATCGAGCGGGTCGTGAAGAATCCGGAGGACGAGGACCGCGCCTGGTTCCCCGATATCGCCGGCAAGGGTGACGTCGAGGGCGTGCTGCGCGAGATCTGGAGCAACTACCGCGACGAGAGCTTCATCAACCAGTTCCTCAGCCCGGCGCTGATCCGGCGCTTCCGCATGTTCCATCTGCACGACGACCCGGCCGAAAGCCAGGGCATCAAGGTCGATGCGATCCACGACGAGCGCGGCTACCGGCGGGTGCGCCGTGAGCTGGCGCGGCAATACGATGTCGGCTTCGTCGACGCCAATATCGAGGTCGTGGATGTCGATCTCGACGGCGATCGCCGGCTGATGCTGCGTCATACCACCGTGAAGGGCGCGCAACTCAACGAGACCGACACGCGGCGCGTGCTGCAGCATCTCGCCGATCTGTGGACCTACGACGTGGCACTCACCGAACTCGACGGCACCGACAAGGTGCTGAAGGAATACGTCGTCAGCCCGCGCGCGGCTGCGGTCGCTGCCTGAGGAGTGCGCTAACGCAGCGATCAGCGCGCGGTGACCGCCGCGCGGAACGCGAGTCTTGCTTGGTGAACCTTGGTGTCCACTGAAGACTCGCATCATGAACATCCCGGCAACATTCCGGATATTGAAACGCATCATGTTCCACGCGCGAACGTGATTGCCGGCATGCGGAAATCTCATTGAAGTCTTCTTGGTGATTGCCTGCGCGGGCGCGATTGATAATGTGCGCCGCGTCAAGAAAACCAAGAAAAGGATACGCTCTTGTCAACTCGCTCCCGCCTGGCGGCCTTTCTCGCCTTCACCGCGCTCACAGCCTCGTCGATCTCGCCGTCCGTTGCAGCCGATTCCGCGATCAAAATAGGAAACACCGCACCCTATAGCGGCCCGGCGTCCGCCTACGGCACGATCGCGCGCGCCGAAGCCGCGTATTTCCAGATGCTCAACGATCAGGGCGGCATCGGCGGTCGCAAGATCGATTTCGAGAGTCTCGACGACGCCTATTCGCCGTCGAAGACCGTCGAGCAGACCCGCAAGCTGGTCGAGCAGGACGAGGTGCTCGCGATCTTCAGCGCGGTCGGCACTGCGCCCAACATCTCGGTGCAGAAATATCTGAACATCAAGCACGTGCCTCAGCTGTTCGTGTCCTCAGGCGCGACGCGCTGGAACGATCCGAAGCAGTTCCCGTGGACGGTCGGTTTCAATCCGACCTACGAGCTCGAAGGCCGGCTCTATGCGAAGTATATTCTGAAGACCAAGCCGGACGCGAAGATCGCCGTCATCACGCCGAACGAAGACGCTGGCAAGGACTATCTCAGGGGCTTCAAGGACGGGCTCGGCGAGCATGTCGGCCAGATCGTTGCGGAGACCACCTACCTCACGACCGACCCGACCATCGATTCCCAGATGGTGACGATGCGCGAGTCCGGCGCCGACGTGTTCTTCGCCGAAGCGACGCCGAGATTCGCGGCGCAAGCGCTGCGCAAGGCGGCGAGCATGGGCTGGAAGCCGCTCACCATTCTGCCGACCGTCTCCAACTCGGTCTCCGCAGTGCTCGAGCCGGCCGGGCTCGAGAACGTCATCGGCGTCGTGACCGGGCTCTATCTGAAGGACCCGACCGATCCGCGCTGGGCCGACGATCCGGCGCAGCAGGAGTTCTCGGCCTGGATGAAGAAGTATCAGCCGAATGCGAGTCCGGGCGACCTCTTCAACGTGCAGGGCTACACCGTCGCGCAGGTCATGACGGCGGTGCTGAAGAACTGCAACGGCGATTACAGCCGTGACAACATCATCAAGCAGGCGACCAATCTGAAGGCGCTCGAACTGCCGATGCTGCTGCCGGGCATCAAGGTGCAGACCGAGCCCGACAATGTGACGCCGATCCGCCAGATCCAGATGGCGCGGTTCGACGGCAAGTCCTGGGCGCTGTTCGGCGAGGTCTTGAGCGACAAGTAGCCGTCACCAACTCCGCTGTCGTCCCTGCTCCCGTGCGCAATTGCGCACTAGGCAGGGACGACACCGAGTTTGTTGCACGTCCTTCACGCCATTGTGTCGGCGAGAATGCGTGCTCAGCGCAGGCTGGCGTTGATCTTGTCCAGCACGGCCGAGCCGGGGCAGAGCGCCTGTTCGTCCAGCGTGTTGAGCGGCGTCTCGACGGTGTCGAGATGGGTGTGCAGGTCCTCGGCATCCGGATCGACGTAAAGGAGCCCGGTGACGATCTGGCCCTTGGCCGCGTGCTTCTGCAGGAAGGTCTGTGCTCCGAGCCGATCGTGCGGATCGTAGTCGGCGTCGAGCTTGCGCAGCGCGAGCCGCGAGCCGTCATGCTGCTCGACCACCTGCACGGTGCCGGGCGCGTAATCGACGCTGATAGGATCGCGGCCGACCAGCACGTCGAGACGGTTCACCGCGTCGTTGTGCTCACGGACATAGTCGAAGCTCTTGGTCGAGCCGGCGTGGTTGTTGAAGGCGATGCAGGGGCTGATCACGTCGATGAAGGACGCGCCCTTGTGGCGGATCGCAGCCGCGATCAGCGGCACCAGCTGGGTCTTGTCGCCGGAGAAGCTGCGCGCCACGAAGGTGGCTCCTAACTGCAGCGCGATCGCGACCAGGTCGATCGCATTGTCGGTGTTGGTGACGCCCTTCTTCGACTTCGAGCCGCGGTCGGCGGTCGCGGAGAACTGGCCCTTGGTCAGGCCGTACACGCCGTTGTTCTCGACGATATAGGTCATGTTGACTGCGCGCCGGATCGAATGTGCGAACTGGCCGAAGCCGATCGAGGCCGAATCGCCGTCGCCGGAGACGCCGAGATAGATCAGGTCGCGGTTGGCGAGATTGGCGCCGGTCAGCACCGACGGCATGCGGCCGTGCACCGAGTTGAAGCCGTGCGAGTTGCCGAGGAAATAGTCCGGTGTCTTCGACGAGCAGCCGATGCCGGAGATCTTCGCCACCCGGTGCGGCTCGATCGAGAGCTCGTAGCAGGCTTCGATGATCGAGGCGGTGATCGAATCGTGGCCGCAGCCGGCGCACAGGGTCGAGATCTTCCCCTCGTAGTCGCGATGGGTATAGCCCAGCTCGTTCTTCTTCAGGCCGGGATGATGAAACTTCGGCTTTGCAATGTAGGTCATGTCACGGCCTTGCGCAGAGGGGTCACCTTGAGATGATCCTGGTGGTCGCCGATCGCGTTGGCGATGAAGCGCGCGGTGATCGGCGTGCCGTCATAGTGCAGGATCGGCACCAGTCGCACGGGATCGATGCCGTTTTCGTTGACGATCAGCTGACGGAGTTGCGCGTCGCGGTTCTGCTCGACCACGTAGACGAAGTCGTGATCGGCGATGAAGCTCGCGACGCTGGAGTGGAACGGGAAGGCGCGGATGCGCATGCGGTCGAGCTGATGGCCGCGCGCTTCCAGGATTCCGATCGCTTCGTCCATCGCGGGCGAGGTCGAGCCGAAATAGAGCACGCCGTACTTGGTCGGCTTCGCTGCGTTGGCCTGCAGCGGCCGCGGCACCATGTCCTGCGCGGTCTCGAACTTGCGCACCAGGCGTTGCATGTTGTCGGCGTAAACAGCGCCTTCCTCGGAATAGCGCGCATAGCGGTCGCGCGAGGTGCCGCGGGTGAAGTAGGAGCCCTTGGTCGGATGCGTGCCGGGATAGGTGCGATACGGGATGCCGTCGCCGTCGACGTCGAGATAGCGGCCGAAGTCGCGGCCTTCGTCGAGCATCTCCGCCGTCATCACCTTGCCGCGGTCGTATTGCTTGGCGTCATCCCACTTGAGCGGGCGGCACAGCCGGTGATTCATGCCGATGTCGAGATCGAGCATCAGGAAGATCGTGGTTTGCAGCCGCTCGGCGAGATCGAAGGCGGCGGCGGCGAATTCGAACGCCTCCGCCGGATCTTCCGGGAACAGCAGCACATGCTTGGTGTCGCCGTGCGACGCATAGGCGCAGGCGATCACGTCGCATTGCTGGGTGCGGGTCGGCATGCCGGTCGAGGGGCCGGCGCGCTGGATGTTCATGATCACGGCCGGGATCTCGGCGAAATAGGACAGGCCGATGAACTCGGTCATCAGCGAGATGCCCGGACCCGAGGTCGCGGTGAAGGCCCGCGCCCCGTTCCAGGACGCGCCGATCACGATGCCGATCGAGGCCAGTTCGTCCTCGCCCTGCACGATGGCGTATTTCGCCTTGCCGGTCTCCGGATCGTGACGATACTTCTTGCAATGGCTGGTGAAGGCTTCCGCCACCGACGACGACGGCGTGATCGGATACCAGGCGCACACGGTGGCGCCGCCATAGACGGCGCCGAGCGCGGCGGCGCTGTTGCCTTCCACGAAGATGCGGTCGCCGACCTTGTCGGACTTCTTCACCCGGAGCCCGATCGGGCATTTCAGGTTTTGCAGCGCCCAGTCGCGGCCGAGGTGCAGCGCATGGACGTTGGAGGAGAGCAGCTTCTCCTTGCCCTTGTACTGCTCGCCGATCAGCTGCTCGACCAGCTTGGGGTCGAGATCGAGCAGCGCGCAGAGCGCGCCGAGATAGATGATGTTCTTGAACAGCTGGCGCTGCCTGGGATCGGTGTAGGTCGAATTGGTGATCGCGGTCAGCGGCACGCCGATGACCGCGATGTCCTCGCGGAATTTCGACGTCGGCATCGGCTTGGTGGAATCGTAGAACAGATAGCCGCCGGGCTCGATCGAGGCGACGTCCTTGTCCCAGGTCTGCGGGTTCATCGCCACCATCATGTCGACGCCGCCGCGGGCGCCGAGATGGCCGTCCTCGGTGACGCGCACTTCATACCAGGTCGGCAGGCCCTGGATGTTGGAGGGGAAGATGTTGCGTGGCGACACCGGCACGCCGTGGCGCAGGATCGAGCGCGCGAACAGTTCGTTGGCGGAAGCCGAGCCCGAACCGTTGACGTTGGCGAAGCGGACGACGAAGTCGTTTACGCTGCTGATCGGGCTTTGGACTGACATGTTGATCCCGCTTGAACCATATCGATGAGGTACTTCTGCATGTCCCAAGCGCCGGTCGGGCAGCGCTCGGCACACAGCCCGCAATGCAGGCAGACGTCTTCGTCTTTCACCATGACGCGGCCGGTCTTCAGGTCGCCGGAGACGTAGAGCGCCTGGTCGTGATGCGGCGAGGGGGCTTTCAGGCGCTGCCGTACGTCATCCTCTTCACCGTTCTCGGTGAAGGTGATGCAGTCCATCGGACAGATGTCGACGCAGGCGTCGCATTCGATGCAGAGCGGCGCGGAGAACACCGTCTGCACGTCGCAATTCAGGCAGCGCTGCGCTTCGCCGAGCGCGAGCTTGAGGTCGTAGCCGAGCTCGACTTCGGCGCGGATGTCCTTCAGCGCGATCACCTTGTCGCGATGCGGCACCTTGAAGCGCTTGTCGGCGGAGATGTCGTTGTCGTAGCTCCACTCGTGGATGCCCATCTTCTGTGAGGAGATCTGCACCTCGGGTAGCGGGCGCTCGTTGATGTCCTCGCCGGACAGCATTCGGTGGATCGACAGCGCGGCGTCATGGCCGTGCGCCACGGCCCAGATGATGTTCTTCGGCCCGAACGCCGCATCGCCGCCGAAGAACACCTTCGGATTGGTCGAGACGAACGTCTTGGGATCGACCTTCGGCATGTGCCACTTGTCGAATTCGATGCCGCAATCGGCTTCGATCCAGGGGAACGCATTCTCCTGGCCGACCGCAACGAGCACATCGTCGCAGGACACGGTCTCGTCCGGCTCGCCCGAGGGCACCAGATTGCGCCGGCCCTTGTCGTCGTATTCCGCCTTCACCTTTTGGAAGGTGACGCCAATCAGCTTGCCGGCCACATGCTTGAATGCCACCGGCACCATGTAGTTGAGGATCGGAATGTCCTCGTGAAGCGCGTCCTCCTTCTCCCACGGCGAGGCCTTCATTTCCTCGAAGCCGGAGCGGACGATCACCTTGACGCTCTCGCCGCCGAGGCGGCGCGCGGTGCGGCAGCAATCCATCGCGGTGTTGCCGCCGCCGAGCACGATGACGCGGCGGCCGATCTTTTCGACGTGGCCGAACGACACGTTGGCCAGCCACTCGATGCCGATATGGATGTTGGCGGCGGCCTCCTTGCGGCCGGGAATGTCGAGCTCGCGGCCGCGCGGCGCGCCGCTTCCGACAAAGATCGCGTCGTAATTCTCGGAGAGCAGCTGCTTCAGGCTGTCGACGCGCTGGCCGCCCTTGAACTCGACGCCGAGGTTGAGGACGTAGTCGGTCTCCTCGTCGATCACGTTGTCGGGCAGGCGGAATTTTGGAATCTGGCTGCGCATCATGCCGCCGGCCTTGGGATCGCCGTCGAACACGGTGCAGTGATAGCCGAGCGGGACGAGATCGCGCGCCACGGTCAGCGAGGCGGGGCCGCCGCCGACCAGCGCGATGCGCTTGCCGTTCTTCGGCCCCGGCTTCGGCAGACGGTGCTTGATGTCGTCCTTGAAGTCGGCGGCGACGCGCTTCAGGCGGCAGATCGCGACCGGAGTGTCCTCGACCCGCCCGCGGCGGCACGCCGGCTCGCATGGACGGTCACAGGTGCGCCCGAGAATCCCGGGGAACACGTTGGACTTCCAATTGATCATGTAGGCGTCGCTGTAACGCCCCTCAGCAATCAACCGGATGTACTCGGGAACGGGGGTGTGTGCGGGGCAAGCCCATTGGCAATCGACTACTTTATGAAAGTAATCCGGCGCCGAGATATCAGTCGGTTTCATTCCTACCTTTGACCCGCGCGAAAATGCCTGACCGCGCGGCCTTATTGTTGACGACGAACGCTCACATGGCGTTGTTCTGGTTTTTGAATTGGATCATAGGGTTATCTTATTAGAGCCGTTCCAGAGAAGGCAAAGGCTAAATTGTCCGATCATCAGCTTTCGCGCGGCTGATGCGCGTCTAGCGTTAATCTCGTTTGCGTTATGTGGCGGTGCAACATGATCTGCATCGCGATACCACGCTTGTCCGAGCATGATCTCCGCGCAAGCGCTGCGCGTTGGTCGCGAGGCAAAACCGCTTCGCACTTTTCCGGACCACGCTTCAGTTGCGCGGAAGATCGCTCTTCGCGACATCCCACAACAGCCGGTAGACGCCGCTGGTGACCACCAGCGGCTTCAAGGCTGCATTGCCGGTGATGCCTGCTGCGGCTGCGGGGACCGCGCCGACATCTGTGGCGTCGATCAGCACGAACCAGTCGCCGGCACCGGGATCGGCTTTCCCGGCGTCCGGCGTCAGCGGTTTCGACAGGTCAGGGTCGTTCTCCAGCAGGTGCATCGAGATGATGCCGTCGCGCGCGGCCGGATCGAGTTGCTCCCGCAATGCAGCGCGGAGTCTGTCCGCCCCCTCGGCCGGCGGGCGCAGGCGGATGATGCCGAGGGCTGCGCCTCGGCCGACGCCGCGGCTGACCGTGATGCGCGCGACCCCGCGGATCATGTTCCGGAAGCGCGCGATGTTGGCTTTCGACCAGTCGGTCTGGTTGGCGAGCGCCTTGCGGTAGGCGGGGCTCTCAAGCACCTCGAAGGTCGCGGTCGAGTAGAGGCTGAGATATTTCGGCCTGCCGTCATGGGCGACGTAGCGGCGGGCCTCCAGGAATCCGTCGATCGCGACCCGTTCTTCGAGATGCTCGCGATCGTACCAGCGGTTGAATTCAGCTTCGTGTAAGCTGTCGATATCCATCGAGGTCAGCAGCATGCCTTGTCCGGCGATTGGCATCGAGTGCTCCTTTTTTGCCTGTTTTATCTGCGCAATATCGCCTGATAGCGCGCGTCCGGGAAGCCGATTCCGGGTTGCCCGCGACCGTGCAGACCAAGGATTGCCACAATTGCCGCAATCCTGTTCAGCGCGCATTCACGGAAGTAGCCTTTCCATCCGTAACGCCAACTCTCGAGAAGAAAAGGGACGACCACTATGACGCGCATTCTGTGGGCATTGATCGTCGGTCTGGTGTCGCTCTCGTCGCTTCCCGTCCAGGCGCAGGATCAGGAAAAGCGCCTCGCGCTCGTGGTCGGCAACGGCGCCTATCAGGCCGGCGCGTTGCAGACTGCCGCAAACGATGCCGGCCTGATCGCGCAGACATTGCAGGCCGCAGGCTTCGACGTAGTCGGAGCGCGCGATCTCGATAGCGAGACGCTGCGCAAATCGTTCCGCGATTTCATCCAGAAGGTACAGGACGCGGGGCCTAATGCCGTGGCCTTCGTCTATCTCGCCGGCTACGGCGTGCAGCTCACCGGCGAGAACTACTTCGTGCCGGTCGACGCCAAAATCGCCCGCGACACCGACGTGCCGGTCGAGGCGATCCGCATCTCCGACTACAGCCATCAGCTGTCGGCATTGCCGATCAAGGCGGGCGTCATCGTACTCGATGCGGCGCGCAGCAATTCCTTCGCCAAGGACGGCCAGCCGCTGGCCGGCGGCCTTGCGCTGGTCGATCCCGATCCGAAGCTCTTGATCGCCTTCAATTCGGCGCCCGGCACCGTCGCCCCCGACGGTGCGCCGCCTTACGGGCCCTACGCGCAAGCGCTGGCGGAAATGATTCGCGCCGGCGGCCTGACCTTGCCCGAGGTGTTCGACCGCGTTCGCCTGCGCGTCAACGAGATGACCAAGGGCGCCGAGATCCCGTGGAATGCCCAGAAGGTCGACGCGCCCTTCATGTTCTTCGAGCGCAAGCCGGACGCGCCGCCGCAGCAGGTCGATGCCGGACTGCGCACCAAGCCGATCCGCGACTTCCCGGCGCACGACGCCTATGCCGCCGCGCTGGAGCGCGACACGCTGCAAGGCTACGAGGATTATCTGCAGGCCTATCCGACCGATCCGCTCGCCAGGCGCGTGCGCGCGATCGTGGCGGCGCGGCGCGAGGCCATCACCTGGCGGCGCACCTACAACGCCGATACGCCCGATGCGTATTGGTCGTATCTGCGGCGTTATCCGCGCGGCCCGCATGCATACGACGCCAGGCGCCGGCTCGCCTATCTGTCGGCCGCGCTGGAGCCGCCGCCGCAATTCACGGCGCTCGACTATGACGTGCCGCCGCCGCCGCCCGACGAGATCGTCTATGTCGACCGCCCGGTGCTCTACTACAGCGATCCGGTGTTCGACTTCGCGCCGCCCCCACCGCCGCCGGTGTTCTTCCTGCCGCCGCCGCCGCCCGACTTCGTCGTGCTGCCGCCGCCGCCGCCGCCGATCGGACTGTTCGTGCTGCCGACGCCGTTCTTCGTGGCGATGCCGGCCTATGTCGCCGCGCCGGCCTACGTCGTGCCGCCGCAGAACAACATCGTGTTCAACAACATCCACAACACGACAGTGATCAACACGGTGATCAACAATCCGAACCCGACGCCGGCGCAGCTCCATGCGGCCGGGGTGACGGCGGCAATGGGCGGCGCACCGGTCACGGCGGCGCCGCAACTGCCGGCCGCGGCGATGCAGCGCGCCAATCTGGCACGGCCTGGCGGTCCGCAAGGCGTGACGCCGGCACAGGGCGCGGCCATGGGAGCGCCCGGCGCTGTGCCGAACGCGGCCGCCGCGCCGAACGCGATGGGTGCGCCGGGTGCGCACACTTTGCCGGGCGCCAAGAATGGACCGCCGCTACCGCAGTCGGCGACAGCGCCGGCCAGTCCCGCGCAGCAGCACGGCGCCGTGCAGCCGGGCGCCGTGCAACCTGGCGCCGCGCAGCCTGGTGCCGCGCAGCCTGGGGCAAAGCCGAACGCGGTGACACCAGGCAAGCCCGCGACAGCCATGGCGCCTGCCAACGCGCAGCCGGCTCCGCCGACCAAGCCCGGCGCTGCCCCGGTGGCCAACGCGCCGGCCTCGCCCGCGACCGCCGGCAAGCCCGGGACGCAGCAACCGCTCACGCATGCTGCGACCGCACCGACCGCAAACGTGAAGCCCGCAACGGCGCCGTCGCCGGCCAGCCGCACGCCGCCAGCACGGCAGACGCCGGCTGCGCGCTCGGCACCCGCGCACGCCGCGGTGTCGCCGGCACCGGTCTCCCGGCCTGCGCCGGCGCGGGCCGCAGCTCCGGCCCGCGCGGCTCCCCCGCCGCCGCGCGCCGCAGCCGTTGCGCCGCATCCGGCACCGGCTCCGCGCGCCGCGCCGCCGCCACCACGGCCGGCTGTGCAGGCGCAACGCGCAGCGCCGCCGCCGCCGCGGCCGGCACCGCCGCCAAGGCCCGCAGCAGCACCCCGCGCCGCGCCGGCATGCCCTCCCGGCAAATGCAAACACTGAGGGCATGACACCATGAGCCGGGCAGGTCAGCCTACATGAGCATCACGGCCACGCTCGGAGCGCGGACAGTCGCGAAACTGATGATCGGGACGATCGCGGGGCTGGTGATGTGCCACCAGCCGGCGCGGGCGGCCGAACTCGCGGCGCAGGACATCGCGCTGCTCGACCGCCTGACCTGGGGCGTCAGCGCCTCGAGCGCGGCACATCTGCAAGAGATCGGCACCGAACGCTGGCTGCAGGAGCAGCTGCATCCGGCCAACGCCGCGTTGCCGGCCGCCGTCCAAAAGCAGATCGAGGCGATGCCGGACGCGCATCGCTTCCCGTTCGACATTGCGGCCTCGTTCGACCAGCAGGGCAAATCCGCCAACCAGGTCGCCGATCCGGAGCAGCGCAAGGCGGCGCAACAGGTCTATCAGCAGGCCATGAACGACCGCGCCAGGCAGGCTGCGGCCCGCACCATCCTGCGCGCGCTCTATGCGCCGGATCAATTGCGTGAGCGCCTGACCTGGTTCTGGTTCAACCACTTCAATGTCCACCAGTACAAGGCCAACGTCCGCGTGCTGGTCGGCGACTACGAGGATCGCGCGATCCGCGCCAACGCGCTCGGCAAGTTCCGCAACCTGCTGTCGGCGACGCTGCATCATCCCGTGATGCTGCGTTATCTCGACAATGCCGACAACGCCGCCGGCCACCTCAACGAGAACTACGCCCGCGAGATCATGGAGCTGCACACCATGGGCGTCGGCTCCGGCTACACCCAGGCCGACGTCGAGGCGCTGGCGCGGATCCTCACCGGCGTCGGCATCGACTTCAAGTCGGAGGATCCGAAGCTGAAGCCGGAGCTGCAATCCCAGCTGGTCCGCGAGGGCGCGTTCGAGTTCAATCCGGCGCGCCACGATTTCGGCGACAAGACGTTCCTCGGCCATCAGATCAAGGGCCGCGGCCTTGCCGAGGTCGACGAGGCCCTCGATATCCTCTGCCGTCATCCCGCGACCGCGACGCACATCGCAAAGCAGCTTGCGACCTATTTCGTGTCGGACAATCCGGCGCCCGCGCTGGTGCAGCAGATGGCGCAGACCTTCCAGAAGACCGACGGCGATATCGCGGCCGTGATGTCGACGCTGGTTCATACACCTGAGTTTGCCGCGAGCCTGAAGGGCGGCGCCAAGTTCAAGGACCCGATGCTCTACGTGATGTCGTCGGTGCGGCTCGCCTACGACACCAAGGTCGTGCTCAACACGCTGCCGATCCAGGGTTGGCTCAACCGCCTGTCCGAGGGCCTGTTCAATCACGAGACGCCCGACGGTTATTCGATGCTGTCGGCGGCCTGGAACGGTCCCGGGCAGATGATGCTGCGTTTCGAGATCGCGCGCGCGATCGGCTCGGGATCGGCCGGGCTGTTCAAGCCGAACGAGCCCAACGCCGTCGACCAGCCGGCGTTTCCGCTGGTGATGAACGGGCTCTACTTCAGCAACATCAAGCAGACGCTGAGCCCGACCACGCTCGCCGCGCTCGACCAGGCCGTCTCGCCGCAGGACTGGAACACGCTGTTTCTGTCGTCACCCGAGTTCATGCACTGAAAGGGAGGTTCGCCAATGAACCGCCGCGAACTGATCAAGGCCTTCGCCGCTTCCGCTTCGCTCACCCTTGCCGGCAGGGTCTGGGCGGCGCCCGCGACCGACGCGCGCCTGCTCGTGGTGTTCCTGCGCGGCGCCTACGACGCCGCCAATGTCGTCGTGCCCGTCGGCAGCGAGTTCTACTACGCCTCGCGCCCGACGCTTGCGGTCGCCCGGCCCGACGCCGGCAATCCGAATGCGGCGCTGGCGCTCGACGCCGGATGGGGGCTGCATCCAAGCTTGCGCGATTCGATCTATCCGCTGTGGGCCAAGCGCGAGATTGCGTTCGTCCCGTTTGCCGGCACCAGCGACGACCTCTCGCGCAGCCATTTCGAGACCCAGGACACGATCGAGCTCGGTCAGGCCGTCGGTGGCAGCCGCGACTACCGATCCGGCTTCATGAGCCGGCTGGCGAGCGAGCTGACGCGGGTGAAGCCGATCTCCTTCACCGACCAATTACCGCTGATCTTCCGCGGCCAGAACCAGATCCCGAACATCGGCATCGCCAGCGTCAGCAAGCCGGGTGTCGACGACCGGCAGGCGCGGCTGATCCGGGAGATGTATGCCAAGGGCGATCTCGCCAATTCGGTGTCGGAAGGCTTTCGGGTCCGCGACGACGTCTACAAGTCGGTGTCCGAGGAGATGATGGCGGCCAACCGCGGCGCCGTATCGCCGCGCGGCTTCGAGCTGTCGGCGCGGCGGATCGGCCGGCTGATGCGCGAGCAGTTCAACCTCGGCTTCGTCGACGTCGGCGGCTGGGATACCCACGTCAACCAGGGCGCGGCGACCGGCTATCTCGCCGACCGTCTCGGCGAATTGGGCAGGGGCTTGGCCGGTTTTTCGGAAGAGATCGGCCCGGCGATGTGGCGCGACACCGTCGTGGTCGTGATCTCCGAATTCGGCCGCACCTTCCGTGAGAACGGCGACCGCGGCACCGATCATGGCCATGGCAGCGTGTACTGGGTGATGGGCGGCGGCATCAACGGCGGACGCATGGCCGGCGAGCAGGTCCAGGTCGCGCAGGCGACGCTGTTCCAGAACCGCGATTATCCTGTTCTGACCGACTACAAGGCGTTCTTCGCCGGCCTGATCCAGCACGTCTACGGCCTGCAGCAGGCGAGCCTCGAACGCATCTTCACCGGCATCAAGCCGAAGGATCTGAACCTGGTTTGAAGAGGCACTGCCAAAATATCGAAAACAACGCCATGCAAAGGTGCCGTCGATCGCCGGGATTCGATACGGCAACTTGACAGTCGGGCAAATCAACGACAATTTTATATTATTCAGAAATCGTGCATCGGCGGCTACATGACCGTCGAACGGCTTAGTGGTGGCCACCGCTTCAACTCTCGTTCTTGTAGACTTTGCCGTCCTTCATGATGACCTTGAAGTTCTTGGCGGGGTCGGCGACCAAATCGATATTTTCGAGCGGATTGCCGTCGACCAACAGGAGATCGGCCAGCGCGCCCTGCTCGACGACCCCGAGCTTGCCGGGATACGGATTGCGTTTGCCGGACAAAGCCAGCAATTCGGCGTTGGTCGACGTCGCCATGACCAGCGCTTCGTCAGGCGTGTACCAGCGGGTGAGTGAAGCGAGGATCGCGCCCTGCCGCTTGGCCAATGCCCCGGAGAACAGAACGTCGGTGCCCCATGCCGTCTTGATCTTATACTTTTTTGCCAGTTGATAGGTCCTGGTAATGCCGGGCCAGACTTCATCGGCCTTTGCCCGCTGCACCGATCCCATCGCCAGGCCGGTCCGCATTTCTTCGGGGAGCGGCTGCGTGCTGAGCCAAACGCCCTTGTCCGCAATCAGTTTCGCAGTCGCCTCGTCCATCAAGAAGCCGTGCTCGATGCATTTCACCCCGGCTGCGATCGACCGTTGGATCGCCGCGGGGGTGAATGCATGCACCGCGACGTAAGTCCCCCAGTTCTCGGCCGCCTCGACCGCGGCGTGCAGCTCCGTCTCCGTGAAGGTCGACACGTCGATCGGACTGAAGGGCGAGGAGACGCCGCCGCCGGCCGTTAGCTTGATCTGGGAAGCGCCCTGCATGAGTTGCTCGCGGACGCGCACGCGGACTTCGTCTGGACTGTCGGCGACCATGCTGCCTCCGACCTGTTCCATGCGCGTCAGCATGCCGCCGATCGTCCGCGGCAAATCGGATAACTGGCGGAAATCGCCGTGTCCGCTGGTCACGGTGATCATCGCGCCCGAGGGATAGATGCGCGGTCCGGCGATCAATCCCTGGTCGATGGCGTCCTTCAGGCCGAAGGTCGGGCCGCCGAGGTCGCGGATCGTCGTGAAGCCCCGCATCAATGTGTCGGTCGCCTCGACGCCGGCGGCGATGTTGTTGAACCCGACGTCGCCCATCGCCTGAACGGGATTGGTCCGGATCAGCATCGCATGCCAATGATTGTCGATCAGGCCGGGCATCAGGGTCCGCCCGTTGCCGGCAATCACGGTGCTACCAGGTTCGGCGGTGATCGGCGTCGCCGAGATTCGCTCGATGATGTTGCCTTTTACAAGCACATGTGACGGCGCCGAGAGCGAGCTGCCCTTGCCGTCGAATATGCGCACATTCTCGAACAACGTCGTGCTGATGGGCGCCGGCGGAGTGCCCTGGGCGCAGACCACGGGCGCCAGAGTGAGGGCTAGAAGCGGGAAGGTGGCACGAAAGGCTCGCAGGGATAAGGCAGCCATCGCAGATACCTCGCGGATGGAATCCAGCAGAATGCCGTGAGCGCCGCGTGTGACAGTATCGCATCTCGACGGCCGCCATTTGTGGACCGTCGCGCAGGCATGAATGCTACCAGAGCGGGTCTAACAAGTGAAGTTCAATGCGTGTACGCTCGCGCCGTCCGCTGCGACGTACGCGCTCCGACGCCAGGACGCCAATGAGTGCACCTGTCGGATTTCTGACTCGAATCGCCGACCGGCTGATTGCGATCGTCGGCTTTGTGGTGAAGGCCTTGTCTGTCACATGGGCCACGCTGGCTATCTATTATTCCAACCTGCCGTGGGCCTGGGCACGCCTAGTGCTGGCGGCGGCTTTCGCGCTATTTGCGGTATGGGCGCTGTTGCTGTCGCGGCGGCGCAGCATGTCCGCAGTGGCGGCCGTACTGTTTTTCGGCGTCGTCGGATGGTGGATCGCCATTCCCCCGTCACATGATCGCAATTGGCGCCCGGAAGTGGCCGTGATGCCGCGGGCGTTCATCGACGGCGACCGCGTGCGGTTCACCGGCGTGCGCGATTTCGACTATCGTTCGCGCAACGATTTCACAGTGCGCTACGAAGAGCGCGAGGTGCGGCTGTCGCACCTAAAAGCCATCGATTTCTACGTTTCCTATTTCATGGAAGGGCCAGTTGGGCACACGTTTCTGAGCTTCATGTTCGACAATGTGCCGCCGCTGACCATCTCGATCGAGACGCGCCCTGAGATCGGCGAAGGTTTTGCTCCCATCGCATCGATGTTCAAGCAGTTCGAGTTGATTTACGTAGTGGGCACCGAGCGCGACCTCGTTGGCGTGCGGACCAACCATCGCAGCGAGCCGACCTATCTTTATCGCCTCAATTCGTCCGCCGACGACGCACGCCGCCTGTTGCTGGTTTATCTGGAGCGCATCAACCAGCTCGCCGATCACCCCGAATTCTATCATCTGTTGACCAACAGCTGCACGATCAACATCGTACGCTACGCCAATGCCGCGGGACGCAAGGGGAGGTTCGACATCCGTCATCTGCTCAACGGCCTGATCGACAGCTACCTGTATCATTCGGGCCGGATCAACACGGACATGCCGTTCGATGAATTGCGGCAACGCTCCCTGATCAATCCAGCCGCACAGGCAGCCGACGGCGCGCCCGATTTCTCGGAGCGGATCAGGGCTTCCCTGCCGCCGCGTTGATGAAAAGCCGCTCGCGATGTGACGCAGCGTTACTTTCGCACCGCCGAGCGGGCGCTCCAATTTATGTGTACGCGCCCAGTCATTGTCTTGCCGCCAGATCCGCGATCGCCTTCATCACTGCGTTGCGGATGCCGGGGTCGTAGAGGATGTGGCCGGCGCCATCGATGATGCGGACCTCGCTGTCCGGCCAGCGCGCGGCGAGCGCGTGCGATGTCGCGGGCGGGCACAGCAGATCGTAGCGGCCCTGCACCAGAATGCCGGGAATGCCGGCGAGCTTGCCGGCCTCATCCATCAGCTGGTGCGGCCGCATGAAGCAGTTGTTGGCGAAGTAATGCGCCTCCATGAACGGCGTCGAGGGCAGGGCGCCTGATGCCTTCGTCAGGTCGAGCCGCGTCTGCTTCGGCGTGTGCTCCGACAGCGTGCGTTCGGTGTCGTGCCAGGCGCGTGCGGCCGGCGCATGCACGGCGATATCAGGATCGAGAATGCGGCGGTAATAGGCCGCAAGCGGCGCCGCGCGCTCGTCCTCGGGCAGGAAGTTGAGGAAGTCCTCGGAGAGGCCGGGATAGAAGCGCGGCAAAGCGCGCAGGAAAACGTCCTCCAGCTCTTCGCCGGTGCCGAGAAACGTCGCGCGCAGCACCAGCCCGCTGACCCGCTCGGGATGGGCTTGCGCATAGGCCAGCGCCAGCGTCGCGCCCCAGGAGCCGCCGACCACCATCCAGCGCGCGAAGCCGAAGCGTTCGCGGATCTTCTCCATGTCCGCAATCAGGTGCTTCGTCGTGTTGTTGTCGCGGCTGCCCTTCGGCCGGCTGCGGCCGCAACCGCGCTGGTCGAACAGCACGGCGTGAAAGCGCTCGGGATCGAACAGCCGGCGATGATCGGGCTGGCAGCCGCTGCCCGGGCCGCCATGCAGATAGACCGCGGGGATGCCGCCCTCGCGCCCGACGCTCTCGACGTGGAGCTCGTGGCTATCGCCGACATCGAGCCATTCCGACGTCAGCGGAGCAAACGGATCGGCGCGCTTCGTGGCCTTGCCGGCATCGGCGTCAGGCGCCATTGATTTTTTCCTGGGGGGCTTCGGTCTCCAGCGTGCCGCCGGCGAAGTTGCGGTAGAGGAAGCGGTTCTGCGTGCCGGCGGATTCCTGCTCGGCCTGCTTGAAAATTTCCTCGTGCCGCGGCGACAGCGCGCAGGCCGGGTCGGTGTTGCCGGCATCGCCAGTCAGCGCAAAGGCCTGGCAGCGGCAGCCGCCGTAGTCGATCTCGCGGAACTCGCAGCTCTTGCACGGCTCCGGCATCCAGCCGGTGCCGCGATAGCGGTTGAAGGCCTCCGAGTTCTGCCAGATCCAGGCGATCGAATGGTTCGAGCGCACCGACTCGAATTCCAGCCCGGTGATGCTCTCGGCGGCATGGCACGGCAGCACCTTTCCGGCCGGCGAGATGTTGAAGAACTGGCGGCCCCAGCCCCCCATGCATTTCTTCGGCCGCAGCGCGTAGTAATCGGGCACCACGTAGTCGATCGCGAGCGTGCCCTTCAGGCGCACTTGCGCTTCCTCGACGATGCGGCTGGTTTCCTCGATCTGCTCGATCGTCGGCATCAGTGCGGCGCGGTTCTTCAGCGCCCAGCCGTAATACTGCACGTTGGCGACTTCGAGCCGGTCGGCGTCAAGGTCGACCGCCATCTGGATGATGTCGGACAGCTGGTGCAGGTTCTGCCGGTGCATCACGGCATTCACCGTGAGCGGCATGTCGAGCTCGCGCGTCCATTTCGCGACTTCGAGCTTCTTGCGGTGCGCGTCCTTCAGGCCCGCAACGCGATCGGCAACCATGGGTTCATTGCCCTGGAAGCTGATCTGGACATGGCTGAGGCCGGCGTCGGCAAGCGCCGACAGCTTGTCCCTGGTCAGCAGCACCGCCGAAGTGATCAGGTTGGAATAGAGCCCGACATCGGTCGCGTGCTGCACCAGCTCGACGATATCCTTGCGCGCGGTCGGCTCGCCGCCGGAGAAATGAACTTGCAGCACGCCGAGCTCGGCAAGCTCGCCCAGCACCTTCTTCCATTCCTCTGACGTGAGCTCGGTCGAGCCGCGGTCGAGCTCGACCGGATTCGAGCAATACGGACATTGCAGCGGACAGCGGTGGGTGATCTCGAGCAGCACCGCGAGCGGGATGCCGTAGGTCTCGGCTGCAGAGCGCGTTTGCTCGAGCACCGCGAGCCCGTCGGTTGGGCCTGCTGTCGTTGTCTTGTTACCGGCGAGCGTGTCACTCATGCCGTACTCTCGCGCGCTTCGGTGAGAAAGCCCTTGTCGGCCAGATCCTGCAACATCGCGATCACATCGGTCGCGATCGCATCGCGTGGCGCGGCGTATTTTTCAGCGAGCTGGTCCACCATGTCAGCGACGCTGCGCACGCCGTCGCAGAGCTGCAGCACCTCGACCGCGATTTCGTCCGGCGCCAGCACGCGCTCCGGCGCCAGGATCACCCAGACCTGCCGCGTCTCGTCGAATTTCAGCCTGGTGTGGCGCGGCAGTTTCGGCCGGCTGGTCTCGCTGACGCTGATGTTGCGGCTGGCCATGTTACGTCTCTCTATGCTCTAGCTCGTCTTCGGCACGAAGGCGCCGGGCGGAATCTGGCCCTCGACATAGGCGTGATAGAGCGCGTCGAGCTGCACCCACAGCACGTTGGTCTTGAAGATCAGCGCGTTGCAGACCGCCTCGCGCTCGGCCGGCGTCCTGGCATGCTGCTTGACGTAGTCGAGCGCGAAGCCGGCGTCGCGGGGCGCCTGGGTCAGGCGGCGGCTGAAATAGCTCATGATGTCGGGGTTGACGAAGTCGTAGTGCTTCAGCATCCCGGAGATGCGCTCCTCGTGCAGGTTCGGCGCGAACAATTCGGTGAGCGAGGAGGCGATCGCCTCCAGCGGCGTGCGGTCGCGGCAGAAATGCACATAGGCTTCCACGGCGAAGCGCGTCGCCGGCAGGATGCCTTCGGTGGACTCGACATAGGCCGTGTCGAGGCCGAGGCCTTCGGTCAGCTTCAGCCAGCGTTCGATGCCGCCCTCACTGCCGAGATCGCCGTCATGGTCCTCGATGCGATGGCGCCACTCGACCCGCGTCATGCGGTCGCGAAAGCGCGTCATCACCATCGCGTCCTTCAGCGGGATCGTGCTCTGGTAGTAGTAGCGGTTCAGCGCCCAGGCCTGGACCTGGCCCTTGTTGAGCTTGCCGCCATGCAGCAAGCGGTGGAACGGGTGCAGGCTGTGATAGCGCGTTGCGCCGATCGTGCGCAGCGTCGCCTCCATCGCCTCGGCGCTATCGAGCGTGATGCCCTTGCCGATCGAGAGCGCGGTCATTCCAGAGGTAGGCACGACATTCACAGCACGATCTCCGTTCCGTCGGCGGGAATCTGCCAACCCGCCTGTTCGGCCGCCTTGCGTTCGGCCGAAGTCCCAAGCAGCGCCGGGTTGGAGTTGTTGATATGCAAAAACACTTTCCGTCCGATGTCGAGCCCGGCGAGGCTCGCGATCGCGCCCTGATCGCCCGACATCGCGATATGTCCCATGCCCTGGCCGGTCTTGTGGCTAAGCCCCGCCGCGATCAGTTCGTCGTCGCGCCACACCGTGCCGTCGAAGAACACCAGGGGCGCGCCCTTGAGCCGTGATTTCAGGTCGTCGGTCACCCGGGCGCAGGCGGCCAGGAAGTAGAAGTATTTGCCGCTCTGCTTGTCCGCAATACGCAGGCCGAGCGTATCGCCGACACCGTCGGCACCCGCCGGGTGCGCCTTGCCCTCGAGATACCACGCACCCTTGCCGGGAACCTCGAACGGCAGCACCTCGAGCCCGGACGGCGATCCGTCGGGCAGGGCCGGCTCGAAGGCCCGGTCGACAGCGATCGGCCGGCGCGCGACGTTCTTCTCGCTTAGTACGTTGAAGATGCTGTTCGCGCGCAGGATCGCCAGCACCCGCTCATGCGCGTAGATCGCAAACGGCGAGCCCTCGCGCATCGACAACAGCCCGGCGACCGCATCGATCTCGCCATTGGTGAGGATGACGCCGGCGATCGGGCTGTGGCGCAAGGCGCCGTGCTTCGGATGCAGCTCCGGCGTGGCGATCAACTGTTGACGGAGATCAGGGGACGCGTTGACCAGGAACCAGTGCGCGCCATCGCCGCTGACGGCGATCGAGGCTTGCGTGCTCTGCAATTCCGGATGGTCGCTGCGCGCCGTCCTGCAGACGGCACATCCGCAGTTCCACTGCGGAACGCCGCCACCCGCCGCGGCACCCAGGACGACGACACGAAGCATGATCCGTCCCCTGGAGACGTTTAACTCGGATCCGAAAAACCCGGACCCAGAAACGTTACGAGGTGGACCCCGGCTTTGGAACACACTCCCATGCTCGGGAGCGCGTTACGCCCGGATGTCCACCTGCGCTAAAACGCTAAACGTGTATAGGGCGCTGCCGCTTACTTGCGGGTGGCGCACATATACATGTTGATTTCCATGCCGACCGACACTTCGACGATCTTCGGTGCTTTCCAGGCCATTAGGCTCTCCTTGTTGCAACCGGACGAACTTTCCGCCCTGCAAGTTAAACTACTGCGGTTGGAAAAGTTCGCCACTTAAATTTTTGGCAAGCGGCACTGCAGAAGCGCATGCTGCACTGCGGGAAGCGAATCCGGTCCCCTCACAAATTTGTGCACGCACTTCCGGTCAAAACCCGGTGGGATCAGACCTTTTTCCTGTTGTTCGCCACACGGTGAACAGTGATCTTGGACTAAGAGACAGGGGCCACGCGGTCCTCCGAAGGTCCTGATGACGATTCCGTGCTTCCCGGTGACGGGAAGCAACTAACCGAGCCGAGTTCTGCCGATGCCACGCTATTTCTTCAATACCCGTATCGGCGATGAGCTGATCTCCGACCCCGATGGTGAAATTCTGCGGGATCCGGATCGTGCGTGGGAGATGGCGCGGGCGATGATTCGCGAACTGCTCAAGACCGAGGGGACCGACGGTGCGCTCCTCAACGCGGTGATCGAGGTGACCGACGACGAGGGCGAGATCGTGCTGGAGTTTCCATTCACCGAGGCGATTCTCGATCGCCCGGACCGCTCGATGACAAAGCACTGAGCGACACCGCCACAGAGCACACCGACACGGTCGCGTGGCCACAACCATGCGTTGGCCGATGTCAGCATGTTTCCGATTGCAATTGTCCGGACAAATTCGCAAGACTATGAACGGAAAGCCGAACCGCGCCGGCCGACGTCAATGGCGCAATCAACAACGGCTTCCACCCAGGGGAGATCATCATGAAAAAACACTCGTTCGCACCGCGCAGCCTGCTGCTCGCCGGGGCCATGCTGGGGGCGTTCACGCTCTCCGCTGCGGCGCAACAGCCGGCGGCCGCGCCGGCCGCCCAGCCGCTGCCGCCGGGCTCGCCCATGATCGGGCGTCCGGACAATGAAGCCGCCGCCAAGCTCGCGCCGGTGGCGCCGCCGCCGCTGCCGTCCGCGCCCGACAAGCTGCCGCTCGCCAAGCTCAAGGTGCCGGCCGGCTTCAATGTCGAGGTCTATGCCGCCGGCATGGCCAATGCGCGCTCGCTGGCGCTTGGCGACAAGGGCACCGTGTTCGTCGGCAGCCGGCTCGTCGACAAGGTCTATGCGATCGTCAACAAGGACGGCAAGCGCTCGGTCAAGGTGATCGCCTCCGGCCTCTACCGTCCGAACGGCGTCGCCTTCAAGGACGGCACGCTCTACATCGCCGAACTGTCGAAGGTCTCCAAGATCGACAAGATCGAGGACAATCTGGACAATCCGCCGAAGCCGACCGTCATCTACGACAAGCTGCCGAAGGACGAGGCGCATGGCTGGAAGTTCATCGCCATCGGCCCCGACAACAAGCTCTATGTCCCGGTCGGCCAGCCCGGCAACAACGTGCTGCACGACGCCGACCACGGCCAGATCCGCCGCATGAATCTCGATGGCTCCGGCGCCGAGGTCTACGCGCTCGGCGTGCGCAACTCGGTCGGCTTCGACTGGAATCCCGAGACCAAGCAGATGTACTTCACCGACAACGGCCGCGACTGGCTGTCGGAGACGGTGCCGGAAGACGAGCTCAACCGCGTCACCAAGGCGGGCGAGGATTTCGGCGCGCCTTACTGCTACCAGGGCAACATCATCGACCAGGAGCTCGGCTGGGGCAAGAACTGCAAGGACTACACGCCGCCGGTCGGCCTGATGGGTCCGCACACCGCCTCGCTCGGCATGCGCTTCTACACCGGAAGCCAGTTCCCGAAGAGCTACAAGAACGCGATCTTCGTCGCGCGCCATGGCTCCTGGAACAAGTCGCAGAAGCAGGGTGGTGACGTCGTCGTCGTCAAGCTGAACAAGGACGGCACGGTGAAGTCGATGGAGCCGTTCCTGACCGGCTTCCTCGAGGACAACAAATATGTCGGCCGCCCGGTCGACGTGATGCTGCTGAAGGATGGCTCGCTGCTCGTCTCCGACGACTGGAACGGCGCGGTCTATCGCGTCAGCTACGGCAAGCCGAAGGTCGCGAACCAGTAAGCTGAAACCAGAGATCGGGGGCAGCGTCTGCTGCCCCCGATTTTCTTTTGAACTGCACGTAAGGATGGACCGATGCGTAAGCTCGCAATCGCCGCGGCGCTGGCCGCTCTCAGCTTCTCCGCAAATGCCGAGACCATCCAGGAGCGCACAGTCGCGTGCTTTGCCTGCCATGGCGAGCATGGCACGTCGGAAACCGAGAACACGCCCTCGCTCGGCGGCCAGCAGGCGCCCTATGCGCTGATCCAGCTCTTCATGTTCCGCGAGAAGCTCAGGGTATTCGACCCGATGAACGAGATGGCGAAGTCGATGACCGACGACGATTTGCGCAGCTTCTCGGATTTCATCGCCACCTTGCCGAAGCCTGTGCCGCCCGCGGATGCCGGCGATCCGGCGCGGATGGCGCGTGGCCAGGCGCTGGCGCAGCAGAACCGCTGCAACAGCTGCCACAACACCGATTTTTCGGGCAAGGACAACGTCCCCCGGATCGCCAACCAGCGCGAGGATTACCTCGCCAAGACGCTGGCCGAATACAAGGACAACAGCCGCCACGGCTACGACGCCACCATGGCGGACGTGATGCAGACGGTCACCAAGGAGCAGATCGGCGACCTTGCCTATTACATCGCGCATGTCCGCTGAAACATCAGGCGGCCGGCCGCTGGCCTTGCTCTTCGTGTGGGGCTAAAACGCCTGCGTCATACGGAGTGTCTCATGCAGGATATTTGGCGTCTGTCGGCGGCTGAACTCGCCTCCCTCATCAAATCCAAGAAGGTGTCAGCGAAGGAGGCGGCCGAGGCCGGGCTCGCCCGGCTCGACGCGGTGAACCCGACGATCAACGCGGTGGTCGATCACCGGCCGGACGACGTGCTGGCGCAGGCCGCAAAAATCGATGCGGCAATTGCGCGCGGCGAGGCAGTCGGGCCGCTGGCCGGCGTGCCTGTTACCATCAAGGTCAATGTCGACCAGGAGGGCTACGCCACCACCAACGGGCTGAAGGCGCAGCGCGACCTGATCGCCAAGGTTGACAATCCGGTGGTGGCCAATCTGCGCAAGGCCGGCGCGGTGCTGCTCGGCCGCACCAATTGCCCGGCGGTCTCCTATCGCTGGTTCACCACCAATCTCATTCACGGCGACACCAAGAACCCGCGCGATCCCGGCATCACGCCGGGCGGCTCGTCGGGCGGCGCGGGCTCCGCGGTCGCGGCCGGCATCGGCCACATTGCGCATGGCACCGATATCGCGGGCTCGGTCCGCTATCCGGCCTATGCCTGCGGCGTGCATGGCCTGCGGCCGAGCATGGGCCGCATCCCCGCCTTCAACGCGGCCTTGCCGGAGCGTCCGATCGGCCCGCAGATCAGCGCGGTCTCGGGCCCGCTGGCGCGCACCGTCAACGATCTGCGCATTTCGCTCGCCGCGATGTCGGCGCCGGACTATCGCGATCCCTGGTACGCGCCGGTGCCGCTCGAGGGGCCGCCGCGCGAGAAGCGTGTTGCGATGTGCCTCAATCCCGATGGCCTCAACCCGGTGCCGGAAGTGGTCGCCGCGGTGGCCGATGCCGGCAAGCGATTGCGAGAGGCCGGCTGGATCGTCGAGGAGATCGCCGACACGCCGTCCCTGCGCGAGGCGGCCGAGATTCAGACCAGGCTCTGGCTCGGCGACGGCTACGAGGCCCAGCTTGCGTTTGCCGAACGCGAGGGCGATCCCGGCGCGCTGGCCTGCCTGCGCGGCGTCCGCGCCAGGGTGCATCCGTTCGACCTGTCGCAGGCGCTGACCCGCCGCGCGACCTTGACCCGCGAATGGTTTGCCTTCCTCGATAAATATCCGGTGCTGCTGATGCCGGTCTCCGGCGAGCTGCCGTTCCCCGATCATCTCGACCGCAAGGACGAGGCGTCGTTCACGCGGGTGTGGCACGCGCAGCTGCCGCAGATCGCGATCCCCTTCATGGGGTTGCCGGGGCTCGTCGTCTCCACTGGACTCGTCGGGCGGATTCCGGTCGGCGTGCAGCTGGTCGCCGGCCGCTACCGCGAGGACCTCTGTCTTGCCGCGGGTGAGGCGGTGGAAGCCGGCGGCACGCCGTCGTCGCCGATCGATCCGGTGATTTAAAATGGCGACCGTTTACGATTTCACCGCAAAATCGCTCACAGGCGACGAGGTGCCGCTGCAGCGGTTCGAGGGGCAGGTGCTGCTGATCGTGAACACGGCGAGCGCCTGCGGGTTCACGCCGCAGTACAAGGGCCTGCAGGAGCTGCACGCGGGTCTCTCGGCGCGCGGCTTTGCCGTGCTCGGTTTTCCCTGCAACCAGTTCGGCGCACAGGAGCCGGGGACGGCCGCGCAGATCGCCGCGTTCTGCGAGACCAACTACGCCGTGACGTTTCCGATGTTCGCCAAGATCGACGTCAATGGCTCAGGTGCGCATCCATTGTACGAGCATCTGAAACGTGAGAAGTCGGGCCTGCTCGGGCCGGCGATCAAATGGAACTTCACCAAGTTCCTGGTCGATCGCGCCGGCAAGGTCGTGGCGCGGCATGCGCCGACCGCCCGGCCCGAAGGATTGAAGAAGGAAATCGAGGCGCTGCTATGAGCGACGACACCAACGACCAATTTCCCGACCGCCTCTCGGTCGATCCGAACAGCCCGTACTACAACGCGGAGATTCTTTCGCGCGATGTCGGCATCCGGTTCAAGGGTGCCGAGAAGACCAATGTCGAGGAGTACTGCATCAGCGAAGGCTGGGTGCGGGTCACCGCCGGCAACGCCAAGGACCGTTACGGCAATCCGCTGACCATCAAGGTGCACGGGCCCGTCGAGCCGTATTTCCGGGACAAGGCGAAGTCCTGAGGCGCTTCCTCCACCGTCATTGCGAGCGAAGCGAAGCAATCCATTCCTCCGCTTGTTGAGAACTGGATTGCTTCGTCGCTTCGCTCCTCGCAATGACGATGAGGAGAGAAGCGGGCACCCAACACAGAGAGCGACAGCACCATGTCCGTCCGCATCGTCGACGTCCGCGAGGTGACAAAACCGATCTCCTCGCCGATCCGTAACGCCTATATCGACTTCACCAAGATGACCACGAGCCTGGTCGCCGTGGTCACCGACGTGGTGCGCGACGGCAAGCGGGTGGTTGGCTACGGCTTCAATTCCAACGGCCGCTACGGGCAGGGCGGGCTGATCCGCGAGCGCTTTGCGCCGCGGCTGCTCAAGGCCGATCCGAAATCGCTGCTCGATGCCTCTGGCGCCAATCTCGATCCGGACAAGGTCTGGTCGACGCTGATGTCGAACGAGAAGCCGGGCGGCCATGGCGAGCGTTCGGTTGCGGTCGGCACCATCGACATGGCGGTGTGGGACGCGGTGGCGAAGATCGCGGGCAAGCCGCTATTCCGGCTGCTCGCCGAGCGCCACGGGCTATCAGCCAATCCGCGCGTGTTCGTCTATGCCGCCGGCGGCTATTACTATCCGGGCAAGGATCTCGGCGCGCTGCGCAAGGAGATGCGCGGCTATCTCGACCGCGGCTACAACGTCGTGAAGATGAAGATCGGCGGCGCACCGCTCGCCGAGGACCGCGAGCGCATCGAGGCGGTGCTGAAGGAGATCGGCCGCGACGCGCAGCTCGCGGTCGACGCCAACGGCCGCTTCGATCTGGAGACCGCGATCGCCTACGCCAAGATGCTGCGGGAGTATCCGCTGTTCTGGTACGAGGAGGCCGGCGATCCGCTCGATTATGCGTTGCAGGCCGCGCTGGCCGAGTTCTACCCGGGCCCGATGGCGACCGGCGAGAACCTGTTCAGCCATCAGGATGCGCGCAACCTGATCCGCTACGGCGGCATGCGGCCGGACCGCGACTGGCTGCAATTCGACTGCGCGCTGTCCTACGGGCTCTGCGAATATCAGCGGACGCTTGAGGTGCTGAAGACCCATGGCTGGTCGCCGAGCCGCTGCATCCCGCATGGCGGCCACCAGATGTCGCTCAACATCGCGGCCGGCCTCGGCCTCGGCGGCAATGAGAGCTACCCCGACCTGTTCCAGCCCTATGGCGGCTTCCCGGACGGCGTGCGCGTCGAGAATGGGCACATCGTCATGCCCGACCTTCCCGGCATCGGCTTCGAGGGCAAATCCGACCTCTATGCGGAAATGAAGGCGCTGGCGGCGTAGCCGGTGCCCATCCGGCCAGCCCGGCAGGCTTGAGTCCGCTTGCAAAATATTTTGAGCGTCGCTCAATAAATTATTGAACGTTGCTCACACTCCGATATACTTATGCGGGAGAGGCGTCTTTCCGCGGATTCCCCCGGAGAGGCGCGGAACCTGCCATGAGGATCACCGCATGCCATATTCAGCGAAGAATCTCCGGGACGCCGCCGATGCCGGGGTGATCAGCGCGGCTGATTTGGACCGGTTGCTCGCCTTCCTGGCGAGCCATGACGGGCAGGGCGCGGCGGGCGACGCAAGTCCGGCGGCCAGGTTCGATGCCGCCCATGTGCTCTGGTACGCCGGCGCGCTGATCGTGATCGGCGCCATGGGCCTGTTCTCGACCCTGGCATTCACCCAGATGGGCGGGCGGGCGCTCACCGCGTGTGCGATCGCCTACGCCACCGCTTTCGCCGTGGCCGGTCACCACCTCTGGTACGGTAAGGATCTGCGGGTTCCCGGCGGCTTGCTGATCGCGATCGCGGTCTCGATGGCGCCGCTTGCGGTCTACGGTATCCAGGACGAACTCGGCTGGTGGGGCAAGTTCGGCAAGCCGGGAACCGTTCAGGATTTCTACATCTGGGTGAAGGGCAGCTGGATCTTCATGGAGATCGCGACCGTTGCCGCCGGCATCGTCGCGCTGCGCTACTTTCGCTTCGCCTTCATCGTCGCGATCATCGCGTTCGCGCTGTGGTTCATGTCGATGGATCTGGCGCCGTGGTTCAGCGGCACGAATTATGCCGACTTCGAGACACGGCGCCGGGTGTCGGTGTGGTTCGGATTGGCCGTCCTCGCGGTGGCCTGGATCGTCGACTATCGCAGCCGCAACGGTGACTTTGCGTTCTGGCTGCACCTGTTCGGCCTGATGGCGTTCTGGGGCGGCATTACTGCATCCGAAGGATCAACCGAACTCTCGAAAGCGGTCTATTGCCTGCTCAATATCGGTCTCGTCGCGGTGGCGGTGATCCTGATGCGGCGCGCCTATGCGGTGTTCGGCGCGTTCGGCATCTGCATCTATCTCGGACATCTCGCCGACGTCGTCTTCAAGGACTCGCTGTGGTTTCCGTTCTCGCTGTCGCTGATCGGAATTGCCGTGATCGCCGCAGGCCTGCTCTACCATCGCAACGAGCGTGCGATCGCCGCCTGGCTCGAGGCGCATCTGCCGGCGGGGCTGCGTCCGCGGTCTGCCGCGTGACGCCGGCCCGGGCATGACGACAATTGAGAGAGCTGGTTCGTATCCGGAAAAGGGTCCTACGACAGCCGCATGTCGAGCAGCCGCCGGCCTTCGCCTTTCAAGAGCTTCTTCACCGCGCTCGAGGCGATCACCTCGCCGTTGTTGGCATAGGCCTCGTGGTTCTTCTCGATGTCGTCGAGGCGGTAGAGGTAGTTGACCATCACGCCGGCGGATTCGCGCAGGCCCTTGGGCGAGAGGTCGCCGAGCCAGTTGATCCGCTCCAGCCGTGCGCCATTGCCGAGATGGAAGCGCGCGACCGAATCGATCAGTCGTCCCTTCGGCGTGCGTGCCTTCAGGAAGTAGTAGGCGGCGAGCGGCTCCAGCACGGCGCGCAACTGCGTGGCGAGTTCGGCGTTCTCGAACCAGCCGGGCTTGCCGAGGCTTTCCAGGAGCTGACGGTCCTCATCTGACAGCGGCACGTCATCGGCCTGTTTCACCCACTGCATGAAGCCCGGAACCGGCGACAGCGTCACGAAATTGTCGAGCTTCGGCAATTCGCGGCGCAGCTCCTCGACCACCTGCTTGATCAGGAAGCTGCCGAACGAGATGCCGCCGAGCCCGCGCTGGGTGTTGGAGATCGAATAGAACACCGCGGTGCGGGCGCGCTCGACCGGCACCGGCTCGCGCTCTTCGGCGAGCAGCGGCGCGATCGCGCCCGGAATGGCTTCGGTCAGCGCGACCTCGACGAAGATCAGCGGCTCGTCGGCCAGCGCCGGGTGGAAGAAGGCGTAGCAGCGGCGATCCACCGGATCGATGCGGCGGCGCAGATCGTCCCAGTCGCGAATCTCGTGCACGGCCTCATAGCGGATGATCTTCTCCAGAATATTGGCCGGCGACGACCAGTCTATCCTGCGCAGCACGAGGAATCCCCTGTTGAACCAGGACGAGAGCAGATGCACCACGTCGCGATCGAGCGCGGCGAGGTCCTTGTTGCCCTTCATCAATGAAAGCAGATCCGATCGGATCGACACCAGCTCGCTGGTGCCGCCCGGCGCGCGGTTGAGCCGGCGAATCAATTCCTGGCGGCGCGGCTCGGAGGCGAAATGCAGGTCGCTGGCGTCGCCGCCATTGGCCTTGTCATCCGCCTTGGCGCGCCAGCTCTCGATCGCCTGCGCCAGCCTGGCATGATCGGGGCCGAAATCGCGCGCCAGCGTCTGGAAGAACGACAGGCGGCCGGCGGCATCGAGGTGGTGGTAGCGGTCGAGCACCTCGCGCGCCATTGCGGTGCCGGAGGCTTCGCCGCGGCCGGACAGCAGCGCCTCGCACAATTCCAGAAGCTCGGACGCATCCTGCCTGTCGTTGGCCGGGCTGGCGCGGCCGAGCAGGACGCGGCCGCGTTCGGAAATCGTCGAGAGCAGGTCAGAGAAGAAGGCGTTGGCCATGTGCGGGTCGTATCCAGCGGGTCGTATCCAGTGAAGCCGGACCTTACACGGGATTTAAGGTCGGCAGGAATGCAATCAAGCGCATGGATCGTACGGAAATATGTCGCAGCGCGACAACGGTATAATTCTTCATCACTGCGCCCGATGACAAACCCCGCTCACGTCCGTTCCGCGAACGCGGTCGGTGTCTTGCCGGTGACCTGGCGGAACGCATGGGAAAATGCCGGTACGCTGGCATAGCCGAGGTCGGAGGCGACCTGCTTGACCGAAACATTCGCATTGGTTGACAGGCGTTCGATCGCGGCCGCGATGCGGGCGCGCTGGCACCAGCTCTTGAAGGACAGCTGCGTCTCCGCCGAGAACAGTCGCGACAGCGTCCGCGCCGACGTGCCGACCGTGCGCGCCAGCGCATCGATCTCGTGGTCCTTGGTCGGATCGGCCAGCACGATGTCGGCGGCGCGGCGACAGCGCGGCTCCTGCGGCAGCGGGATGAAGGTCGCGGAATCCTCGGCCTGGTGCAGTTCCAGCATCACGAGCCTGATCAGGAGGTCGGTGCGCTGGCGTCCGCATGAGGCGTCGAACAGCGCAAGGATTGCCTGGTGCACCAGCGGCGACACCCGCACCACGAATTCATGGCCGAGGCTGTCGCTGCGCGCTTCGCGCGCGAGCCAGGCTCGGTCGAAATAAAGCGTGCGCATCTCGATATCGGCGAGCACGTCGATCGCGTGGGGGAGCAGAGCAGGGACCCACACCGCGCGGTCCGGCGGCACCAGCCAGCGGCCCTTCGGCGTCGTCACCTGCATGGTGCCGCTCGCGGCATAGACCAGTTGCGCCTCGCGGTGCATGTGCGGGTCGAGGCGGACGCCCTTTTGGTAGCTGCGCGCGACCATGTGCACCCCGTCGCCGGTGACGCGCCGGTCCTTGTGGAGGGCTCTTATTGGCGGCTCAGCGATAGTCATTGGCGACATCCCGTCAGGACAAGGACCTATAACCTATTTTCGAGCAATTGAAGAATCGCGTGAGAGACTTGCCAGTGAAAGACCTGCCCATGAGCAGCCCAACGAACAGTCCAAGCCGGGTGATCAGCTTCGTCAACGCCGGCCATTTCATCGATCACTACGCGATGCTGATTTTCGCGGCCGCCGTCATCATCATGGGCCCGGCGCTCGGCATGGCCTATTCGGAACTGCTGCCCTATGCGACGCCGGGCTTCATCGCTTTCGGCGCCGGCTCGCTGATCACGGGCTGGCTCGGCGATCGCTGGAGCCGCCGCCACATGATGGTGATCTTCTTCGTCGGCATCGGCCTGTCGATGATCTCGGTCGGCTTCGTGCAGACGCCGCTGCAACTCGGCGCCGCGCTGCTGGCGATCGGCATCTTCGCCTCGATCTACCATCCGGTCGGCACGGCGATGATCGTGTCCTATGCCGAGAAGCTCGGCGCCCAGATGGGCATCAACGGCGTCTGGGGCAATCTCGGCGTCGCCTCCTCGGCGCTGGTCACCGGCGTGATCGGCCAGTATCTCGGCTGGCGCTGGGCCTTCATCGTGCCCGGTACGGTCACCGTGCTGGTCGGCATCGCCTTTGCGATGACGGTGGTGCATGAGGACCGCAAGGGCTCCAGGCAGGCCGCAGCCCAGGTGCGGGTCGCCAAGGAAGACATGTGGCGGGTGGTGCTGTCGCTGCTGATCGTGGTGATCGCGATCTCGACCACCTTCAACGCGGTGACGGTGGCGCTGCCGAAGCTGTTCGCCGAACGGCTCGCCGATCTGACCAGGAGCCCGGCGCTGCTCGGCGTGATCGCGGCCGGGGTCTACGTGTTCGGCGCGATGACGCAGTATACGATCGGCAAGCTGCTCGACAGACATTCGCTGAAGACGGTGGCGCTGCCGCTGTCGTTCATGCTGGCGCCGTTCCTCTATCTGGCGGCGAGCCTGTCCAACTTGCCGCTGATCGTGGTCTCGATCGGCATCGTGATGGGCGCGTTCGGCCAGGTCACGGTGAACGATGCCATGGTCGGCAAGTACACCACCGAGGAATGGCGCTCGCGCGCCTATGCGGTCCGCTATTTCGTCGGCTTCACCGCGGCGGGCGCCTCCGTTGGCCTGGTGGCCTGGCTGTACGACCAGGGCGGCTTCTCGATGATGCTGCGTGCCTTCGCGGCGCTGTGCCTGCTGGCGATTGCGGCCGCGATCATCCTGCCGCGCGAGATCCGGACGCCCGCCACGCAGGCGGGTTGACGTCCTGGCGGTTTGCCGCACCCATTTCAAGCTGAAACAAGCCCACAGCGCCCATCCGCCCCAAGCGGATGGCGCTTTTTCGCGCACCGCACAATTGTATCCGTAAACTTTGTCCGGACCCGGCGGTGTGATACGCTCCACACGGGCCTTCGGGCCCAAGGCGCCGGTTGCGCCGATCACTGCCATTTGTGGTTTGTGGAGCAGCCGAGGCCATGGGCGAAATTCGCGACTTCAGATCCGGCAAGCCGGGCAAGCCACCACCCGGCGACGCAATGCCGCGACGCCTTGCCGCGATCGTTGCGGGCGATATCGCCGGCTACAGCCGCCTGATGCAGCTCGATGAAGAGGGCACCCACAACCGCGTCAAGCGGCTCGAGCGCGATCTGGTCGAGCCTACCATTGCCGAGCACCATGGCAAGCTGGTCAAGACCACCGGCGACGGTTTTATCGCGATGTTCGACAGCCCGGTCGAGGCCGTCCGTTGCAGCATCGTGATTCAGCAGAACATGATCGGCCGCAATGCGGCGATCGCGAGAGATCACTGGATCGAGTACCGGATCGGCGTCAACCTCGGCGACGTCATCATAGAGCCCGACGATATCTATGGCGACGGCGTCAACGTGGCCTCGCGTCTGGAAGGGATCGCGGCGCCGGGCGATGTCTTCATCTCGGGCGGCATCTACGAGCAGATCAAGCACAAGATGGTCTGCGGATACGAATCGCTCGGGGACCGCAAGGTCAAGAACATCACCGATCCGGTCCGGGTTTATCGCGTGCTGCCGGACGCCGCCGCATACCAAAGAACGCGCAGGCGTCGTGAGTCCATCCTGCTCACGCTGCTCGGATTGGCCATCGCAATCATCGCCGCGGGTGCGCTCTGGTACATGCTCGCGCAACCGCGCGGCAGGTTGACCGACGTGGCGCGGGCGCCTTCCGCGCCGACGGCATCGCCTGCAGCTCAGCAGCCGGCAACAACCGCCGCTCCCGCTCAGACTCCAGGCCAGGCTTCAAGTCCGATCCCAGGTGCCGCGCCGGCACAGCAAGCGACACCGCAAGCCGCACCCTCGACAAGTCCAGCCGTGGTGTCGGTGCCGGAGCCCGAAATGATTGCGCTCCAGGGCGGCAGCTTCTCGATGGGGAGCAATGACGATCCCTCGGAACGCCCGATCCGCAGGGTGACGGTCAAGTCGTTCGCGATGGGCAAATATCCGGTCACCGTGCGGGAATGGAATGCTTGCGCGGCGGCCAAGGCCTGTAACTTCACGGCTGGCGGCAAGGACGACGTGCCGGTCACCAATGTGAGCTGGAGCGACGCGAAACAGTATGTGACGTGGCTCGCCGAGCGCACCGGGAAGGCCTACCGGCTGCCGAGCGAAGCCGAATGGGAATATGCGGCGCGCGGCGGAACGCAATCGAGATACTGGTGGGGCGACCAGATTCAATCGGGCAACGCCGGTTGCAAGGATTGCGGCGGCGACGGTGCCGCCGAACAGCCGGTCAAGGTCGGTAGTCTCAAGCCGAATCCGTTCGGTCTTTACGACATGGGCGGTAGTGTCGATCAGTGGGTCGAGGATTGCTGGCACAGGAACTACCAGGGCGCCCCGGCCGACGGTGCGGTGTGGCCCGGCGGCGACTGCGCCTCCCACGTCATTCGTTCGGGCTCCTGGAAGAATGATGCGCGCTATGTCCGTCCGGCCAATCGCGACAATTACGACACCAATGTTCGCTACCCAACCCACGGTTTCCGGGTCGCGCTGTCTCCCTGAGAGATCGTCTGTAATCGCCAGGTTTGGAGGGGTTATGAAAAGTGCAGGCCTGATCATGCTCGCTGCGGCACTGACATTGCTCGCCAGTCCGGCCACCGCGCAAAACAAACCGGCGGGGAAAGACACCAAGCTGTATTTCATCTGGCCGCACGACGGAGCTAAGGTCAGAAGCCCGTTCTGGTGCCGCTTTGGGCTGCGCAACATGGGCGTCACCCATGCCGGCGACGAATATCCGAACAGTGGCCATCACCATCTTCTGATCGATGTGGATGAGCCGTTGAATCCGAATGAGCCGATCCCGTCGGACAAGTCTCACCAGCACTTCGGTGCGGGCCAGACCGAGACGCAGCTCGATCTGGCGCCCGGCAAGCACACCTTGCAGCTGGTGCTGGGCGACGCCAAGCACTATCCATTCAACCCGCCGGTCGTCTCCGAAAAAATCACCATCCGGGTCAAATAGGCCGATACGGATAGCTCCCTTGCGCGACCGCCGCTTGCGCAAAGCGGCCTCGTGCGGTTTGTTGCGCGCCGCCGGGCGCTAGACCCGGTGTGGAGGGCGTCCGATGTTGTCGCGACTGCTGCGTCTGGCTGGCCTCGTTCTGGGAGTGATTGTCATGGCCATATCCGCCAATGCCGACGCCTTGAAGGATCAGATCGCGCCGACCGGAAAGCTCCGGATCGCGATCGCGATCAGTCCGGCGGGCGGTGCGTTCTGGTCGACCCGGACCGAGAACGGCTATGCCGGCGTTCCCGTCGATCTCGGCAGGGAGATGGCGGCGCAGCTCGGTGTTCCCGTCGACTATGTCGTGCACCAGAATTCCGGCCAGATCACCGACGCGGCGTCGAGCAACAGCTGGGATATCACCTTCCTGCCCAAGGATCCCGAGCGCGAGACCAAGATGACGTTCGGGCCGATCTACGAAGTTGCCGACGCCACCTACATCGTCAAGCCGGGCTCCGCGATCGCGAATTTCGCCGCGCTCGACCAGGACGGCGTCAAGGTCGCTGCCGTCAACGCCACCACCACGATGCGCGGCGCGATCGCACACCTCAAGCACGCCAAGGTCACGGGCTATCAGACCTATGACGAGATCTTCAATCTGCTGAAGAGCGGCGAGATCGACGCATTCGCGTTGTCGCGCGATCAGCTCAATGCGATGGCCAAAAAGATTCCGGGTAGCCGCGTGCTGGACGAGACCTTCAAGCAGACCGTCACTGCGGTTGCGGTGCCGCTCAACCATCCGCTGGCCGCGGCGTTCGCCACCAGGTTCATGACCGATGCGATCGCCAACGGCACGCTGCGCAAGGCCTATGACAATAACGGGCTGAAGGGCACCCCGGTCCGTACCGGGGTGAAGTAGACCGGGCGCATCCGGCGTGGGTGACATCTGGGCATGCTGCACAATTCCGCGCCATCGCGCTACGCGGTTCCAGCGTCGCCTCTCTAACTCATTGTATCAACAAGGATTTAATGCCGTCCGCGAGCGTTTCCGGTTGGCATGTCCATTGCTTTTGGTTGCATTAGTCAATGACGACTGCCGTCCTCCGGATTGCCGAAGCCAATGCAGGCCGAGGTGAGGGGATCAAGGCGCCCCGCCCGGGCGCCGCGAGCAATCGTTACACCCCCAACTCCCCGACGGACGAGCATTGCAACCAACCCGCGTCGCTTCCGGCAGGCAACCGGCGCGGCCGAATTGCGCAAGGGGAATTTACGAATGGCCTATCTCGCACCGTCCGAATTCGTCGCCAAGATGGTGGACGCCGGCGAATCCAAGATCTTCATGTCGACGCGCGACACCGTGATCCGCGCCTACATGGCCGGTGCGATCCTCGCGCTGGCGGCCTGGTTTGCCGTGACGATCAACGTCAACACGGGCCAGCCGCTCGTCGGCGCATTGCTGTTTCCGGTCGGCTTCGTGATGCTATATCTGCTGGGCTTCGACCTGCTGACGGGCGTGTTCGTCCTGTCACCGCTGGCGCTGCTCGACAAGCGCCCCGGCGTCACGCTCGGCGGCGTGCTGCGCAACTGGGGACTCGTCTTCGTCGGCAATTTTGCCGGCGCGCTCACGGTCGCGTTCATGATGGCGTTCGTGACCACGTTCGGCTTCACGCAGGAGCCCGACAAGGTCGGCATGACCATCGGAAACGTCGGCGAGGCGCGAACGCTGGGCTACGCGGCGCATGGCGCGGCGGGCATGGCCACGCTGTTCATCCGCGGCATGCTCTGCAACTGGATGGTCTCGACCGGCGTCGTCGGCGCCATGATCTCGACGACGGTGCCCGGCAAGGTGATCGCGATGTGGATGCCGATCCTGGTGTTCTTTTACATGGTGTTCGAGCATTCGGTCGTGAACATGTTCCTGTTCCCGTCGGGACTGATGCTCCATGCAAAGTTCTCGATCATGGACTACCTGATCTGGAACGAAATCCCGACCGTGCTGGGCAATCTCGCCGGCGGTCTCGCCTTCACCGGGCTCACGCTCTACACGACGCATGTGAAGACGGCGCCGAAGCGCCAGCGCCTCGCGGCTTGATCCTGGCCGGCTTATGGGGCTCTCCTGTCACGGAGGGCCCCATCCGCATTGGGACGGTCGATGCCGCGCGCGCTGACAATATCGGTCGGGCAATTCTCTGATCAGGGCCGCAAGGACACCAATCAGGATTTCCACGGCGTGCTGATCCCCGACGAGCCGCTGCTCGGCCTGAAGGGCATCGCCGTGGTGCTTGCCGACGGTATCTCCTCGAGCAGCGTCAGCCGCATCGCCGCCGAGTCGGCGGTCAAAAGCTTCCTGACCGATTACTACTGCACCTCGGAATCCTGGTCGGTGAAGACCTCGGCGCAGCGCGTGCTGGAGGCCACCAATTCCTGGCTGCATGCGCAGACCAGGCGCAGCCAGAACCCCTACGACAAGGACAAGGGTTACGTCTGCACGCTGAGCGCGCTGGTCATCCGCTCGACCACGGCGCATCTGTTCCATGTCGGCGACAGCCGGATCTACCGCGTCGCGGGCAACAGCCTCGAGCAATTGACCAACGACCACCGCGTCGTGCTGTCGTCGCAGCAGAGCTATCTCGGCCGCGCGCTCGGCGTGAACCCGCAGCTCGAGATCGACTACCAGAATCTCCGGCTGGAGCGGGGCGACACCTTCCTGCTGGTGACCGACGGAATCTACGAGCACGTTCCCGCGCGGCAGCTGGCGCGGATGATCCTCGACGGCGCTGCCGATCTCGATGCCGCCGCGAAATCGATCGTCGAGCTGGCCTATGAGAACGGCAGCCCGGACAATCTCACCGCGCAGGTCATCCGGATCGACGAATTGCCCGACGGCGACGCCGGCGAGGTGTTCGGCCAGTCCACCGAGCTGCCGCTGCCCCCGCTGCTCGATGCAAGGATGCTGTTCGACGGCTACCGCATCGTCCGCGAGCTGCATGCATCGCACCGCAGCCACATCTATCTCGCGGTCGACGAGGAGAGCGGCACCACGGTCACGATCAAGATCCCCTCGATCGATCTGCGCGACGATGGCGCCTATCTGAGACGCTTCATGATGGAGGAATGGGTCGCCCGGCGGATCGACAGCCCGCATGTGCTGAAGCCGTTTCTGCCGCAGCGCAAGCGCAACTTCCTCTATGTCGCGATGGAGTACATCGACGGCCAGACCCTGACGCAGTGGATGATCGACAATCCTGCTCCCGCGCTGGAAACAGTGCGCGACATCACCGAGCAGATTGCAAAAGGGCTGCGCGCGTTCCACCGCAAGGAGATGCTGCACCAGGACGTCAGGCCCGACAACATCATGATCGACAGGACCGGAACGGTGAAGATCATCGATTTCGGTTCGACGCGGATCTCGGGCGTCGCCGAGGCGGCGTCGGCGGGCGTCGAGGACATTCTGGGCACCCAGCAATACACCGCGCCGGAGTATTTCCTGGGCGAGGGCGGCACCGCGCGCTCCGACCTGTTCTCGCTCGGCGTCGTGACCTATCAGATGCTGACGGGCCGCTTGCCCTACGGCGCGCAGATCGCGCGCGCCCGCACCCGATCCGACTTCAACCGGCTGGTCTACCGTCCGGCTGCGCATGGCGGCCGCGACATCCCGGCCTGGGTCGACGGCGCGCTGGAGCGCGCGGTGCACGCCAATCCGCTGAAACGCTACGACACCTTCTCGGAGTTCCTGTTCGACCTGCGCAATCCCAACGCAAGATATCTGACGACGTCATCGACCCCGCTGATCGAGCGCAACCCGGTGCTGTTCTGGAAGTCGACCACGCTGGTGCTGGCGCTCGTCGTGGTCGTGCTGCTCGCCTACGGCGCGCATCATTGGCGGTAGCGGCGCCAAATCCGCCAACCTATCCCCGTCATCCTGAGGAGCGCGCAGCGCGTCTCGAAGGATGGACGGCCCCGCTAGTGGCCGATTCGTCCTTCGAGGCTCGCTCCGCTCGCGCCTCAGGATGACGGGGAGAGAGCGGGGATGACGGGGATAGATCCGGCGATGTCTCGCTAGAGCAGATTCTGATCAGACACGGTCATAACCGGCTGCGGCGAAGAAGTTCAGGCACTTTTGGGCGGTGAAGGCGGTCAGGGCGGTGGCAATAGCGTTGTCCAAAGCCTCGATTGATCTGGCGGCGGCCTTTCGAAGTGCGGCTTTGAGCTTGGCGAAGGCCATTTCGATCGGATTGAGGTCGGGCGAATAAGGCGGCAAATAGAGGAGCTGGGCGCCCACGGCATCGATTGCGATGCCGACCTCGGCGCGCTTGTGTGCTGCGAGATTGTCCATCACCACGATGTCGCCGGGCCTGAGTGTCGGCACGAGGACTTGCGTCACGTAAGCCTCGAACGCCAGACCATCCATGGGACCGTCAAGGACCATCGGCGCAGTCATGCCGGTCGCTCTGAGCGCGCCGACGAAGGTCGTCGTCTTCCAATGACCATGCGGGAGCGCTGCGACACAGCGCTGGCCGTACGGCGAGCGGCCATAGCGCCGCGCCATCTTGGTCGAGGCTCCCGTCTCGTCGATAAACACCAACCGATGGATGCCGATCTCAGGCTGAGATGCCTTCCACGCCGCGCGTTCAGCGGCCACGTCCGGCCGATCCTGCTCGCTGGCGTGCGATGTTTTTTTTGAACGTGATGTTGCGGCGATCGAAGAATCGCCAGACCACGCTCGGCACGAAACGCTCGCCGTGGACTTTGAGGAGATGGTCAGCGATCTCGGCCAGCGTCATGTCAGGCGTAGCCTTGACCAGGGAGAGGATCTCCGCAGCATGACCCTCGATCCGAGCTGAACGTCTGTCTCCGCCCTGCGCTCCCGCCTCACAAGCGCCGGTGCTGCGCCATTCGTTGACCAGTTCGATCGCTGTCGATGGCGCTACGCCGAACCGGCCGGCGGCGCCCCGACAGCTCATGCCTTCCTCTTCCACAGCCCGAATAATGCGAAGGCGAAGGTCCGGCGAGAGCGGCTTAGCCATGGGGGCTGGCCTCCATCACCAGCCCTCAGGGTGAATCACGATTTGCCTCACAAGGGAATCTGGAGGGTTCTGTGAGGTCGCGCTCACGCGAGGGCGCGGCAGGCGCTTATGACGCGACCTCATTGAAGCCGGATTGAACGAAGGCGCGGGAGGCTATTCGCGGTTTTGCAGCTATGGGGATTGTTCGAGATCGCCATGCCCGATCTGCTGGCTCGGCGCGTGAGGCAGAGACACAGGAGTGCGCATCCTGGAAGAGTTGAGATCAGACGCGCTTCGCCTGAGATCGCGATAGGCCTTTTGCTGCATCGGACGGTTGTTGTCGCGCAGTGTGACAGCACGGATTCGACATCGTCCGCGATGATCGAGACGCTGGGAGCGAAATGACGAATGATGATCGTCGTGCACGACATGACTTGGCTCACGATGTGTCGCATCGGAACGGTGATGTTCGAGGGCTGGGGCGTCTGAAGCTATGTCGAAAGCGCTCAATGATGCGCATGACGCCACCACAATCGGGACAGGCAGGAACCTCGGCCCGGGTTTGAGCCTCCGAATCCACAGGCGACGGCTGGCCATCGTTTGGGGCTGTTCGCTCATGATCGAGAAGTTCGCGGCAAAGGGCGAGCTTGGCAGCGCGATGGCGGTTGGCCATGAAGCCGAAGTGGCGGATGCGGTGGAAGCCGTCAGGCAGCGTATGAAGCAGGAAACGGCGAATGAACTCATCGGGCTTGAGATTCATGATCTTTGTCGCGCTGTTTTGGCGATAGTCCTTCCATGAGAAGGCGACATGATCGTCGTCGAGTGCGACGAGCCGGCTGTTGGCGATCGCGACGCGATGGGTGTAGCGGCCGAGATAGGCCAGGACCTGTGCGGGTCCGCCGAAGGGCCGCTTGGCGTAAACAACCCAGTTGATGCGTCGCATGGCGTCGAGGTGGGCCGCAAAGGCAGCCGGCTCGGCCAGAGCTCCGAGATCGCCGAAGAAACGGAAGGCACCGGAGTTGAAGGCTGCCGACAGACGTTTGAGAAAAAGTGTGCGAAATAGTCTGGACAACGGTTTGACGGCCAGGAAGAAGTTCGGTCGGCAAGCGGTCCAGCGCGCGCCATCGGGCGAGAGGCCGCCACCCGGAACGACGCAATGGACGTGGGGATGATGCATCAGCGTCTGTCCCCAGGTGTGGAGGACGGCGACGCCGCCGATCGCACCGCCGAGCCGGCGTGGATTGGCGGCGAGCGTCGTCATCGCCTCGGCGGCAGCCTTGAACAGGATGGCATAGACGACGGCCTTGTTCTGGAAAGCGATCGCGGCGATCGGTGCGGGAAGTGTAAAGACGACGTGGAAATAGGGAACCGGAAGCAGGTCGGCTTGACGCGCGGCGAGCCACGCGGCTCGGGCTCTCCCCTGACACTTCGGACAGTGCCGATTGCGGCAGGAATTATAGGCAACGCGTGTCGTGCCGCAGTCGTCGCAAGCCTGCATGTGGCCGCCGAGCGCCTCGGTCCGGCACGCAACGATCGCGCTCATCACGCGCCGCTCGACCCGCCCCAGATGACCGGCATGTACACGGCGATAGGCGTCGCCATGCCGGCACAGAATATCGGCAATCTCGATGGCGGGCCTGTTGGAGCGGATGTCGGAGCGGGTCATGACCCGCATCCCGCTGCGGGTCATCCAGGTGGCGTCACCTCCAGCGACAGGCGATCGAGCGGGCTCTGCGTCGCTCGGATCGTATCGGTGGCGACCTGCGTGTAGCGCGCTGTCGACGACAAATTATTGTGCCCGAGCAAGACCTGGATGATCCGGATATCGGTTCCGTTCTCGAGAAGATGTGTCGCGAAGCTGTGGCGCAGCGTGTGCAGCGTGACGCTGCTTGGTCAGGCCCGCAGCCTTCACCGCCGACCGGCAGGCGGCATGCAGCACGGTCTGATCGATCGGATGATCTTCGTCACGACCAGGGAACAGATAAAGCCGCGGCCGGGCGAGCCGCCAGTAGGTGCGCAGGATGCCCAGCAGCTGGGGCGACAGCATCACGTTGCGATCCTTCGCGCCCTTGCCGTGGCGCACCTGGATGACGCCGCGGGCGCTGTCGATGTCTTCGATCCGCAGTCCCGCAACCTCCGAGGCCCTGAGCCCGGCCGCATAGGCGGTGGTGAGCGCGGCGCGGCTCTTCAGGCTCGATACCGCTTCAAGAAACTGAACCACTTCGTCGGCGCTGAGAACGACCGGCAGCTTGCGCGGTTCTCGCGCATAGGGAATGCGCTCTGGGATGAGCGCCTCGCCGAGCGTGACGCCGTAGAAAAACCGTAGCGCACAGACGATCTGGTTCAGCGCCGGCCATGAGATGCCGGTCGAGACCAAATGCACCTGGAAGGCGCGGACGTCTTCCAGCTCTAACCGGTCAGGCGATCGGCCAAAATAGCGGCTGAACTTCGAAACCGCGCTGATGTAGGATCTTTGCGTCGCCGGCGACAGATTGCGGACGGTCATGTCTTCGATCATGCGGCGGCGAAGAGGGCTCAAATCGGCCATCTCGATACTCCTGTCTGAGGGGGTGGGCTCCAACACCCACATCCTCTCAGCCAGGAGGCGATCTATGCCACCTTGCCCCCTACGCCGCGGCAGCGGCTTAGTTCAATCCCTTCCGATTCCGCCAGGTCAGAAAATGCTCTAATGCGTCGCGCCGGCGGCAATCGGATCGAGCCCGCTCTTGACCAGCGCGTCGCGCGCATCCGACGAGGCGAGGAAGCCGATCAGCGCCTTGCCGGCCTCGGGCTCCTTCGAGACGGTCGCGATGCCGGCGGAGAACACCGTGATCTTCTGCAACGGCTCTGGCAGGGGACCGACGATGTCGATGCCGGCAACAGGCTTCAGCTCCGAGATCTGCTGCAAGCCGATCTCGGCCTCGCCCCTGGCCACGATCTCGCCGACCGGGGTTGCCGGGATCATCCGCGCCTTGTCCTTCATCTGATCGGCGATGCCGAGTTTGCCGAACATTTCGGTCGAGACATAGACGCCGCTGGCGCTGTCGGAATAGGCGACCGATTTTGCGGCCAGCAGCGCCTGCCTGACGCTTTCGGCCGAGCTGATGTCCGGCTGTGGCGCGCCTGATTTCACCGCGATGCCGATCGGCGACTTCACGAGGTCGACGCGGCTGTCGGCCACTACCTTGCCCTGCTTGATGAGGTCACCCAGCGCATAGCCGACCATGATCAGCACGTCGGCCGGCTCGCCGCGCTCCAGCCGCACCGGAATGGCGTTGGTCGTGGTGCCCATCGACGGCCCGAAGGCGGTCACCACCTTGTGCCCGGTCTTGCGCTCGAACTCCGGCACCAGCGCCTTGTAGGCCGCGGTCAGCCCGCCCGAGATCATGACATGGACTTCGGCGGCGGATGCGGCCGACGTGAGGGCGAGGGCGCCGATGACGGCGAGCGTGAGGGCACGGAAGGCGGCGCGCATGGAGTTTCTCCCTGGACGATTCTTGGGAAACGGGTCGTCGTGGCCGGGGAGACTACTGCGCGAGGGGATGCGTGACTAGCTCCGCCGTCATTGCGAGCGAAGCGAAGCAATCCATAGTGCCGCATTTGCGGAGCCATGGATTGCTTCGTCGCTTCGTTCCTCGCAATGACGGGAATGAACGTCGCCAGTCCTCACGAATTCACATGCACGAAATCGCGCAGCAGCGGGTAGATCTCGTTGTTCCAGCGCTTGCCGGAGAACACGCCGTAGTGGCCAACGCCGGCCTGCATGTGGTGCACCTTGCGATAGGTGCGGACGCCGGTGCAGAGGTCCTGGGCGGCGAGCGTCTGCCCGATCGAGCAGATGTCGTCCTTCTCGCCTTCCACCGTCATCAGGCCCATGCGCCGGATCGCTGCCGGGTTCACCGGGCGGCCGCGATGCATCAGCATGCCTTGCGGCAGCAGATGCTCCTGAAACACGTCGCGCACCGTCTCGATATAGAATTCCGCCGGCAGATCCATCACGGCGAAGTACTCGTCGTAGAAGGTCTTGATCACTTCGGCCTTGGCGGTCTCGCCTTTGGCGAGATGGTCGGCGAGGTCGATGTGCTGCTTGATGTGACGTTCCAGGTTCATCGAGACGAACGCCGTCAGCTGCACGAAGCCGGGATAGACTTGACGCAGCGCGCCCTTGCACTGCATCGGCACGTAGTTGATCAGATTGTCCTCGAACCATTTGATCGGCTTGCTCTTGGCGAATTCGTTCACCTTGGTCGGCAGGATCCTTGTGTCGATCGGTCCGGCCATCAGGGTCAGCGATGCCGGCCGCGCCGGATGATTGTCTTCGGACATGACCGCGGCAGCCGCCAGCGCCGACACCGAGGGCTGGCAGATCGCCACCATATGCGCGCGCGGCCCGAGCTGGCCGAGGAAGTCGATCAGATGATCGGTGTAGTCCTCGAGCCCGAAGCGGCCTTCCTTGCGCGGGATGTCGCGCGGATTGTGCCAATCGGTGATGTAGACGTCGTGGTCCTGCAGCAGCGTCTTCACGGTGCCGCGCAGCAGCGTGGCAAAATGGCCGGACATCGGCGCCACCAGCAAGAGCCGCGGCTGCTCCGGGCCGTCCACCTTCCTGAAATGCAGCAGCGAGCCGAACGGCGTTGCGTAGGCGACCTCCTCAGTCACTTGGTATTCCCGGTTGCCGGCGGACACGCTGCCGATGGCGTAGTCGGGACGGGCGTAGGTCAGGGTGGAGCGCGAAATCAGCTCAAGCGCCGCCGCGAGCCGGCCGTACACCCGGTCGGCGGCGCCCTGCGGCACCAGATTGAGGTATTTCAGCGCCGCTGCAGCCCCGGTCCGCCATGGCGCCGTGAGGTCCATGTGGTTCTGATAGGCTTGGTACATCATTGACATCATACGCATCCGCCCCTGGCCCGGCTGGATATGCAATATCGACGCCAGAGCGGGGGCGGGCTGCCCGGCAAATTGGCACGTGGCTTGCTGCAAAAATGAACGGCTTCGGGGCGCGGCGGTTGGACCGGCGCGCGGTCACCGGGGGCTAAGGACGCGTTCAGGCGTGAGGATCCGATATGGCGAAAGCGACACTCACCATCAGCAGCAAGAATTATTCGTCCTGGTCGCTGCGCGGCTGGCTGCTGGTGAAATTCGCCGGGCTGGAATTCGAGGAGGTGGTCACCGCGCCCGATGACGCCTCGGCGCGGGCCGAACTGCTGCTGCTGTCGTCGTCGATCCTGGTGCCCTGCCTGCGCCACGAGGGCGCGACCGTCTGGGATACGCTGGCGATCGGCGAGTATCTTAACGAGGTCATGCCGCACGCCGGGCTGCTGCCGGGCGACCGGATCCAGCGCGCGCATTGCCGCTCGATCTCGGGCGAAATCCATTCCGGCTTCACCACGCTGCGGTCGTCGCTGCCGGTCAACCTCAAGGGGCATTTTCCCGGCTTCAAGATCTGGTCGCGGGCGCAGGCCGATATCGACCGCGTCTGCACCATCTGGCGCGACTGTCTCGGCAAGTCCGGCGGACCGTTCCTGTTCGGCGAACGCCGCACCATGGCGGACGCGATGTATGCGCCGGTCGTGACCCGCTTCATGACCTATGACGTCAAGCTCGAACCGGCCCTTGCGGTGTATGCCAGCACCATCATGACGATGCCCGAGATGCAGGAATGGATCGAGGCCGCGAAGGCGGAGCCGGCCGATGTCGAGGAGCTTGAGGTCGAATATTAGGCAGCGTGCGCCAAGCCTGCCCGCGCCGGCGGCTCAAGCTCCAGGCAGGCCTTGCTCAATGGACGTGCCTTCGGCGTCCGGCACCGGCTGCGTGCGGTGGGCGCGCCCGGCAGCCGCCGAACGCAAATATGTGCCTCGCGCCAAATGCTTCGGCGGCGATATCAGCGCATGGCGGGACCGATCGCCGCAGCACAACCGGGCTGGCAAGGATTTCGCATAGCAACAAGCGAGCTGTGACCGCGACGATGCGACGCTGCCGAAAATTTGGACGCTGAGCCCGCGCCGCGATCTCGCGAACACGAGAACCGTGGAGGCTTGAAATGAACCAGCACGCCATCGTCAGCAAATTCTCCCACGTCAAACCCGGTGACACCGAGTTCAAGGGCGGAGGTCTGCGCGACTTCTTCCTGTATCGGGATCTCGGCATCGCCGATGCCACCGGCGGGCAGGTGATCTGCCATCTGGTCAAGGCCAATCCCGAGCTGCCGCCGGAAGAGGGCACCGGCTGGCACAAGCATCTGTGCGATTTTCAGATCGTCATCATGACCAAGGGCTGGGCGCGCTTCATGTATGAAGACAAGGAGACGCTGGTCGAGGCCGGCGACGTGATCCATCAGCGGCCCGGCATCACCCACTATCTGTTCGACTACTCGAAGGACATGGAATACCTCGAGATCGTCAGCCCCGCCGATTTCAAGACCGTGGATGTGCCGCCTGCGACCGAGACCGTGCCGCCGGTGACGCCGTGGAAATGATCGCGAGGAGGGAGTGCAAATGTCGTCTGCGGAGGAATTAACCTTTGTCGTCGGCCGCTGGCTGCGGCCGATCGTCATGCTTCTGTATGTGGTGCGCTGCCTCGGACTGATGACCACATCTAGCCGTGAACAACGGAGTACGTTGCTCAATCAGTGATTCGGACGCGGTTCGTTCCATCCGCGTTCCAAATCTTAAAACGCCTCGCGTGCGCGTCGCGTTTTGAAACAGCGCGCCAATGCGGCCCTCAGGCCATGCCGGCCTGCTTCACGCGCGGCATGCGCCAGGCGATGACATTGACCTCCAGCGCGCCGCCGGTTGTGTCGTTGCGCCACTGGCCGTCGATGAAGCGGCAGGCGAACGGCAGCTGATACGTTCCGCTGTGATCCTCACAAAGCACTTCCACGCGTTGTTCCGGCGAAGGTTCACCATTGCCGTCGAATTGCGCCAGCCGTTTTTCGCGCGTAGCCATACGATCTGTCTCCACTGCCCAAGGTCGAGCCAAAAGGGGTCGAACCAAACAAGTTCCGAAGGCCCCCGTCCCCACGAGTAGTCCCCGTAATGGGTCAAGCACACCGCTCGAATGCGGTTTCAGTGTGGTATGTGTGCCTGGCTTTCAGCGTCGCGAGCACAAAACTGTGAATGACGCATGTGATTGAGGATGTCGATGATCGCGCGTTTCGTTCTTGCCTTGCTCGTGCCGCTTGCACTCTGCGTCGTCGGAACCGCGCATGCGCAGGACGTTCCCGGTATCGAGATCTGCACCGTCGAGAAGACGATGGAGCGGCGCACCAGTTGCCTGCAGAGCAATGTCGATTTCCTGCAGAAGACGATCGGCAAGCTCACATCGGATCACCAGCAGAAGCTCGACGTAGCTAACCGGCAGATCGAAAGCCTGAAGAGCACAATCGCGGGCTTGCAGAAGCTCGTCACCGATTTGCAGGCGGCGCAGGACAAGCTGACCGAAGACCTGAAGAAGAAAGCCGACGTGTCGCCGGCGAAGGATGCGACGCCGGCCGCGAAGGACGGGACGAAGTAGAAGAATCTATCCGCGACCTCGCTTCACCTCTCCCGCTTGCGGGGGAGGTCGGATCGCATCGAGAGATGCGATCCGGGTGGGGGCTCTCTCCGCGCAATGACTCGCGGAGAGAGCCCCACCCCAGCCCTCCCCGCAAGCGGGAGAGGGGGCGCATCGTTGTCGTGGCTCGCAGCGTGCGGCTCACGCCACCCGATACGTCTCCATCACGTCGCGATCCGGTTCGTAGCCGAGCCCGGGGCCCTGCGGCACGGCGACATGGCCACGGGCGTCGACGTCGATGCGGTCGCCCCACAGGCAGGCGGGGCGCTTCATGAAGAACACCTCGATCAGGCCTTCGTCGCGGATCGCCATCAGGTGCAGCGTGGCGAGGAAGCCCGGCCCGAAATAGGGCGAATGCGGAATCACCTGGACGCCGAACTCGTCGGCAAGCACCGCCACGCGCAGGAATTCGGTGACGCCGCCGACCTTGATCACCGATGGCTGCGCGTGACTGACCGCGCCCGCGGTCATCATCTGGCGGAATTGATGCACCGTGCAGGCGTTCTCGCCGGCGGCGATATCGAGCCGGCCTTCTCTCCGCACCTCCGCGAGCGTCGCAAAATCCTCCGGCGGCCAGATCGGCTCCTCCAGGAACATCGGCGCCGCCTGCTTGCAATCGCGGGCGAACTGGATCGCCGCCGGTCCATCCAGCGGGCAATTCATGTCGACCATCAGCGGCACGCCGGGGCCGATCGCTTCGCGCGCCGCGGCAACGGCCGGCACGGTGGTCTCGTGCAGCTTGATCGCGGCGTAACCGAGCTTGATCGCCTTCCTGCATTCGGCGGCGATGTGCGTCGGATTGCCGATCCGCATCAGGCTGGCATAGGCCGGAATCGTGCTGCGCTTGGCGCCGCCGATCAATTGATGCAGCGGCACGCCCTTCACCTTGCCGGCGAGGTCCCACAGCGCGATGTCGAGCGCCGAGATCGCAAACATCGTGATGCCGTAGCGGCCGAACAGATGCAGATTGCGCTGGATCTGCTCCATCGCGGCGGGAATGCTGGCGGCGTCGGGCACCTCGAGGCCGCGGGCCTGCGGCGCGATCATCTCGGCCACCGCCGCGCAACTCGTCTTCGGGCAGACATAGGCGAAGGCATCGCCCCAGCCGGTCAGGCCTGCATCGGTCGAAACCTCGACCAGCACCATGTCGAGCGCCGAGATCGCGGAGGCGCCCTGGCGGAAGCTTGCGGGGCCTGCGTCATAGGGAATGCGGATATGGTGGGCGCGGACGTCGGTGATCTTCATTGTTGTTGTCCTTCCGATCGCAGGATGTAGCTGGAGCTCGTGACGGCCGGACACGGCAGCCTGGACGGCGTCGCTGCTCGCCTGGGTTCCAGCCATCGCAGGTCTTGGTTGTAAAGCCTTGCTTGTGGCGAGTCTTGCTCGTGAATCGTGTCGAAGACGTGGATGCCCGGCATGGCGCCGGGCATCACGAACTCCGAAATTGTGGAGGAGGCCGTTACGAGCTCTTCTCGCCGCTCATGACGGGGCCGAACCGCTCCCAGCTCTCGCCCTTGAAGCGCATCATCTGCAACTGCTCGATCGGTGCGTAGTCGTCCGGCCCGGTCTTGATCTTGGTGCCGGGCAGATAGATGCCGATCTCGAAGTTGAGGCTCGCCGCCTGCTTCATCAGGTTCTCGCGGGTGAGGTTGTCGCCGCATTGCCGCAACACCTGCTCGAGCCCCTTGGCGACGCCGTAGCCGAACACGGTCGAGGCGTCATTCTGGTCGCCCTCGGGATACCACTTGGTCATGAAGGCGCGCCACTCGTTCATGGCTGGATCGTTCTTCCACTCGTGATCCGCGGGATCCTTCAGATACTGGGTCGACAGGATGTCCTGGCTCGCCTCATAGCCGGCCGGCTTCATCACGCCGCCGATCGAGACGGAGACGTTGGTCAGGAACTGGACCGGATGCCAATCGAGCTCGGCGGCCTTCTTGATCGCCTGCGCCGCAAATTTCGGCGTCGCGATGTTGACGAAGATGTCGGGGTTGGCGCCCTTGATCTGCACGATCTGTGAATCCACCGTCGGCGACGTGGTCTCGTAGGAGGATTCGACGACGATCAGTTTCTTGGCCGCGTCGCCGAGCCCCTCATGCAGGCCGATCAGATAATCCTTGCCGAAATCGTCGTTCTGGTAGAGCACGCCGATGGTCTTGCCGGGATATTTCTGCAGGATGTATTTGGCATAGATGCGCGCCTCGACCTGGTAGCTCGGCTGCCAGCCCATGGTCCACGGAAAATTCTTCGGATCGTTCCACTTGGCGGCACCGGTGGAGACGAACAGCTGCGGCACCTTCTTGGCGTTCATGTATTTCTGGATCGCAGTGTTGCCCGGCGTGCCCAGCGGGTTGAAGATCAACAGCACCTCGTCGCTCTCGACCAGCTTGCGGGCCTGCTCGACCATCTTCGGTGGGCTGTAGCCGTCGTCGTAGGAGACGAAGTTGATCTTGCGGCCGTTGATGCCGCCCTCGCTGTTGACCTTGTTGAAATAGGCCGCTTCCGTCTTGCCGATCGTGGCGTAGGCGGATGCCGGACCCGAATAGGGCATGATGTTGCCGACCTTGATCTCGGTGTCGGTCGCGCCCGGATCGTATTTCTTCTGGGCGTTGGCTGCGCTGGCGACGGCGATCGTCAAAAGCCCCGCAAGCGCCGCAGACTTGACGCAGTTGACATAGCTCAGGCGGTGGTGGTGCATCATTGTTCTCCCTGACATGCTGGCCGCGGCTCGTGCAGTCTTGATTTTCGGGCAGCTTGGTGAGCCGTCGGATCGATGCAACTGCGAGTATGCACGATTGCAGCGGTGTTGCCAGCGACGGCTTTGCGGTAAAATTTCGCGGAGCGGAACCATAGTTTCGCCGCCGCGCAGCAAGGATTGTCAAACGCCGCGCGCCGCGGCCATGCATGATGCCCGAGCTTTGCAGGAAGGCCGTCGTCCATGAATCCAGCCCAGAAGGCGCTCTGGTACATCGAAAGCCACCTGCGCACGTCGCTGACGCTCGATGATATCGCGGTCGTTGCCGGGGTCTCGCGCTTCCATCTGGTGCGCGCGTTCGCGGAGGCGACCGGGTTTTCGGTGATGCGCTACGTGCGGGCGCGCCGCCTCAGCGAGGCCGCGCGCGAGCTCGCGGCCGGTGCGCCCGACATTCTCACGCTCGCGCTGGATGCGGATTACGGCTCCCACGAGGCATTCACCCGCGCGTTTCGCGACCATTTCGGCGTCACGCCGGAGACGGTGCGCGCGACGACGTGTCTGACCAAGCTCAAGCTTCAGGAGCCGATCACCATGATCTCGACCGCTCTCGATCACATCGATCCGCCGCGCATCGCGACCGGCAGGGCATTCCTCGTCGCCGGCATCGGCGAGCGCTACAATCACGCCAATGACAGCACGGCCGGCATTCCAAATCAGTGGCATGGCTTCCACCTGCAATGCGCGCATATTCCCCGCCAGGTCGGTGACGTTGCCTATGGTGTCTGCTGCAACGGCGACGATGCCGGCAATTTCGACTACATCGCAGGTGTCGAGGTCGCCGATTTCTCCGACCTGCCGCGCGAGTTCGCGCGGGTCCGGATCCCCGCGCAGAAATACGTGGTGTTCACCCACGCCGACCACATCTCGACCATTCGCCGCACCGTCAACACGATCTGGAATCGCTGGCTGCCGCAGTCCGGCATGAAGGTCGCCGACGCGCCGAACTTCGAGCGCTACGACGAGAAGTTCGACAAGAACAGCGGCAACGGCGGGCTCGAGATCTGGGTGCCGGTCGAGGAGTAGCTCCCCTCGTCATTCCGGGCTCGCCGCCAGGAGGCGCGCCGTCCGGGCAGATCATGTCGCGAGAGTGCGAAACTGCGTCCCATCCTCAGCTGTCATCGCCCGGCTCGACCGGGCGATCCGCCGCGGCCTCTCGGGCCATGCATCGGCGTCTCTGGAATACTGGATCACCCGCATGCGCGGGTGATGACACCGAGCAAGCTGTTTGACAGGTTGAATCGAGAGCCATCCTCAGCGTCGTCCTGGCGAAAGCCAGGACCCATTACCCCAAATGCCAATTGTTGTGCGACGCCGGGACCACGATCTCCCTTACAATCAAATTCGGTGGCTATGGGTCCTGGCGTTCGCCAGGACGACACCGTCTTTGGTGCTCGAAAGTGCCTGGATCAGTGCGAGCGCGCGAGGCAGAACGCCACGACCTGTTCCAGCGCCGTCTTCATCGGCGAGGACGGGAACAGCGCCAGTGCGTCGACGGCCATTGCGCCATAATGCTGGGCGCGGCTGATGGTGTCCTCCAGCGCGCGGTGCTTGGTCATCAGCCCGATCGCGTGATCGAGATCGGCCGCGCCGATCTCGCCGCGCTCCAGTGCGCGAATCCAGAACTGGCGCTCGGTGTCGTTGCCGCGGCGGAAGGCGAGCACCACCGGCAGCGTGATCTTGCCCTCGCGGAAATCGTCGCCGACATTCTTGCCGAGTTTTGCGGATTTGCCGCCATAGTCGAGCACGTCGTCGACGAGCTGGAAGGCGATGCCGAGATTCATGCCGACCGAGCGGCACGCGGTCTGCTCGGCCTTGGGCCGGTTGGCGATCACGGGACCGACCTCGCAGGCCGCGGCGAACAGCTCCGCGGTCTTGCCGCGGATCACGGCGAGATACTCGTCCTCGGTCGTCGCGGTGTTCTTGGCGGCGGCGAGCTGCATCACCTCGCCCTCGGCGATGGTGGCGGCGGCCGCGGAGAGAATGTCGAGCGCGCGCAGCGAGCCGACCTCGACCATCATCCGGAATGCCTGGCCGAGCAGGAAGTCGCCGACCAGCACGCTGGCCTCGTTGCCCCACAGCATCCGCGCGGACAGTTTGCCGCGGCGCAGCTCGCTCTCGTCGACCACGTCGTCGTGCAGCAGGGTCGCGGTGTGCATGAATTCGACCGCGGCGGCGAGCTTGATGTGGCCGTCGCCTGTGTAGTCGGCGAGCTGGGCCATCGCCAGGGTCAGCATCGGGCGCAGCCGCTTGCCGCCGGAGGAGATCAAATGATTGGCGACCTCGGGGATCATGGTGACTTCGGAGCCGGTCCGCGAAAGGATGGTCGCGTTGACGCGCTCCATGTCAGCGGCGACAAGTCCCACCAGCCCGTCGATCGAAGCATTGGACGGGCTTTCGAAGGGTACAATAACCGCCACGCTGGTCTCCAATTTTGCCGAATTCGCACTATCCTCAGCTATAACAATAGAAACTGCGCGGTGCAGCGGCAAGGCCACGAAGTTGTTGACATGTGACGCATTGGCCGCACAGCCGGGCGGAGAGGAGAGTGGATTTTGCGGGAATTGGTACGGACCAATGACGTGGTGCTGGTCTCCGCCGTCGGCGCGCTGCTCGACAGCGCTAACATCCATCATCTGGTGCTGGACCAGAACATGAGCATCATCGAGGGCTCGCTCGGGGTGCTGCCGCGGCGGATCCTGGTGCACGAGGACGACAACCACGAGGCCCGCCAGCTCCTGACCGATGCCGGCCTGGGCCACGAATTGCGGGCCGATGAGTAGAGCGTTTTCAGGCGAAATTGGCCCGGGTTCGCGTGAAGAAAACGCGTCAAAAAACGAGTCTCCGGCCGCTGAGATCACCGAAGACGGATTCCTCGGCGGGCAATTGCGGCTGCGGCAGCCGCGCAGCGGCCATCGCGCCGGCCATGACGCGATCCTGCTGGCCGCGGCAACGCCGGCTCGATCAGGCGACCGGGTCGTCGATCTCGGCTCCGGCGTCGGCGCCGCCGGGCTGGCGGTGGCGCGGCGGGTGAAGGGGATCGATCTGGTTCTGGTCGAAATCGACCCGGCATTGGCCGAGCTGGCCGGGAATAACGCCAGCGCCAACGCGATCACGGCCGATGTGATCGTGCTCGATGTCGAGGCCGGTGCCTCCGCCTTCGATGATTTTGGCCTCACGCCCGACAGCGCCGACGTCGTGCTGATGAACCCGCCGTTCAACGATCCCTCAAGGCACCGCGCCTCGCCGGACGGCGTGCGGCAGCGCGCCCATGTCGCGACCGCGACCACGCTTGCTAGCTGGGTTCACGCGGCGCGGCGGATCCTCAAGTCGAATGGGCAGCTTGCGATGATCTGGCGGGCCGACGGAATTGCCGAGGTGCTGGCCGCGCTGGATCGCGGCTTTGGCAGCCTCGAGATCCTGCCGGTTCATGGCGAGGCGGCCTCGCCGGCGATCCGAATCCTGGTGCGGGCCACCAAGGGCGGCCGGGCGCCGACTCGGCTGCATGCCGCGCTATTGCTCAAGGAAGAGTCAGGTGTGCCCAATAAATGGGTGCAGGAGATCTTGGCTGGGAAAGGGGAATTGCCGCTGGCGCGGCGCTGACGAGCAGGGATTCTGCCCGCGTCGTACTGGCACTAAATCACTGCGGGGCCGTTTCCGACTGGCGTTCAGGCCTGGATGTGAAGTGGATCGCGGTCAGAAGTGTACCGATCAGCAAAATCAGCAGGTAGATCTTCATGGCTCCCTCTCCGCCCGCGCGTTGCAGCCCCAATGACAAAATGCAAAACGCGTTCCACGAAATCCAATGACACTGGCGTGATAAAAAGTGGTTAATTCGAGGTAACGGCATGAGTGAACAAACAAGTGATCGCCAAGGGCATTCCGGAGCGCATTCTGGAGGACGTTCGGGATGGCTCGAGCGCGTTCAGGGAGTGCTTCCGGCGCGGTTCAGGCCCGGCATGGCTGTCGTGCCGGTGGTGCGGCTGTCAGGCGTGATCGGCGCCGTGACGCCGCTGCGGCCCGGCATGACGCTCTCCGGCGTCGCCAAGATGCTGGAGCGCGCCTTTGGCACGCGGAATGCCAAGGCGGTGGCGCTGGTGATCAATTCGCCGGGCGGCTCGCCGGTGCAGTCCCGGCAGATCTATCTGCGCATCCGGCAACTGGCCGCGGAGAAGAAGCTGCCGGTGCTGGTGTTCGTCGAGGACGTCGCGGCCTCCGGCGGCTACATGATCGCCTGCGCCGGTGATGAGATCTATTGCGACCCGTCCTCGATCCTGGGCTCGATCGGCGTGGTCGGCGGCAGCTTCGGCCTCGAGGGCTTGATCAAGAAGATCGGGGTCGAGCGGCGGCTCTATACGGCGGGCGCGCACAAGGCGATGCTCGATCCGTTCCTTCCTGAAAACCCCGACGACGTCGCCCGGCTGAAGTCGATCCAGCGCGAGATCCATGCGATCTTCATTGCGCTGGTGAAGCAGAGCCGCGGCAGCCGCCTGAAGGGACCCGACGAGGAGTTGTTCACCGGCGAATACTGGGCCGGCGAGACCGCGATCGGGCTCGGGCTCGCCGATGGCATCGGCGACCTGCGCGCGACGCTGCGGGCCCGCTATGGCGAGAAGGTGCTGACCCCGGTGATCGCGCCTGCGAGCGGCATGCTGTCCGGCCTGCTCGGCCGGCGGGCGCCGGGGGCGGGGTCGATGGCGGCGCTGGACGGGCTGGCAAGCTTGCCGGACGACCTGATCTCGGCGGTGGAAACCAGGGCGATTTGGGCCCGATTCGGGCTCTGAACACGGGGATTTGAGCGCGCCATTTAGCCCCAAAAGCGCGATTGCGGCGCAGGCCGGGTTGCGCGAGAATACCCCCCATTGGGGGCCTGACAGACGTGAACGACAAGGATCGACCGATGCCGCCGCTGATTGCATTCGCTGGCGTCCTGGGTGGCTTGGCCGTGGTCCGCTGGGCTTACAAGACGGCCGTCCGGATCAACCAGGAACTGGAAGAGGCGCGATTGTCCCGCGTGGCCGAGACCACGCGCGCGAGCGAAATCAAGACCCTGCGCCGCGACCCCGTGACCGGGGCCTATCGCCCGGGCTAATCGCTTTCGGATTCCGCAAGATGGCGGTGCCGGATTTTCTGGCATCGCCTTGATTCCATTGGCTGCCGCCGATACGGTCCCGCGCGCTTCAAAACCCCCTCGCGAGACCTGTACTGACGATGGACGCCCTGCCTGACCACATGCGCCCGGAACGTTCGTTCCAGGGCTTCATCCTGGCTCTCCAGCGATTCTGGGCCGAGCAGGGTTGCGTCATCCTGCAACCCTACGACATGGAAATGGGCGCCGGCACCTTCCATCCCGCGACCACGCTGCGCGCGTTGGGGCCAAAGCTCTGGAACGCGGCCTATGTGCAGCCGTCGCGGCGGCCCAAGGACGGCCGCTATGGCGAAAATCCCAACCGGATGCAGCACTACTATCAGTTCCAGGTGATCATGAAGCCGTCGCCGCCGAACCTTCAGGACCTGTACCTGAAGTCGCTGGCCGCAATCGGCATCGACGCCGCCGTCCACGACATCCGCTTCGTCGAGGACGACTGGGAGAGCCCGACGCTCGGCGCCTGGGGTCTCGGCTGGGAATGCTGGTGCGACGGCATGGAAGTGTCGCAGTTCACCTACTTCCAGCAGGTCGCCGGCGTCGAATGCGCGCCGGTCGCGGGCGAACTCACTTACGGGCTCGAGCGGCTCGCGATGTATGTGCAGGGCGTCGACCGCGTCTACGATCTCAATTTCAACGGCCGCGAGGGCGCCGAGAAGGTCACCTATGGCGACGTCTTCCTGCAGGCCGAGCAGGAATATTCGCGGCACAATTTCGAGTACGCCGACACCGCGATGCTGTTCGAGCAGTTCAGGATGGCGGAAGAGGCCTGCCGCAAATACCTCGCCGCCGGCTGGCGCGAGGGAAGCAATTCGAAGGAACATCTGATGGCCTTGCCGGCCTACGACCAGTGCATCAAGGCGAGCCACGTGTTCAATCTGCTCGACGCCCGCGGCGTCATCTCGGTGACGGAGCGGCAGAGCTATATCGCCCGTGTGCGCGATCTGGCCAAGGCCTGCGGCGAGGCATGGATCCACACTGAAACGGGCAGGGCGGTCTGATGCCCGATCTCCTCCTCGAACTGTTCTCCGAAGAAATTCCCGCGCGCATGCAGGCGAAGGCGGCGGACGATCTGCGCCGCATGGTGACCGACAAGTTGGTCGCCGAGGGCCTCGTCTACGAGGGCGCCAAGGCGTTCGCGACCCCGCGCCGCCTTGCGCTCACCGTGCACGGCATTCCGGCGCGCCAGCCCGATTTGAAGGACGAGCGCCGCGGCCCGCGCGTCGGCGGACCCGAGCCCGCGATTCAGGGCTTCCTGAAGGCCACTGGTCTCACCTCGATCAGCGAGGCCAAGATCCAGACCGACCCGAAGAAGGGCGATTTCTACATCGCGCTGATCGAGAAGCCCGGCCGGGCAGCGATCGACGTGATCGCGGAGATGATCCCGGTGATCATCCGCACCTTCCCCTGGCCGAAATCGATGCGCTGGGGCGCGCGCTCGGCCAAATCGGGTTCGCTCACCTGGGTGCGGCCGCTGCACGCCATCACCGCGACCTTCGGTCTGGAGACCGAGGAGCCCGATGCCGTCAAGTTCTCGGTCGATGGCATCGAGGCCGGGCAGACCACCTTTGGCCACCGCTTCATGGCGCCGGGTGCGATCTCGGTCCGCCGCTTCGAGGATTACGAGGCCAAGCTGCTCGACGCCAAGGTCGTACTCGATCCCGAGCGCCGCAAGGATACGATCCTGACCGACGCCAGGCAGTTGGCGTTCGCGCAGGGTCTCGAGCTGGTCGAGGACCAGGTGCTGCTCGACGAGGTTTCGGGTCTCGTCGAATGGCCGGTCGTGATGATGGGATCGTTCGAGAAGGAATTCTTGTCGATTCCCGACGAAGTGATCCGCGCCACCATCCGCAACAACCAGAAGTGCTTTGTGGTCAGGGATCCCAAGACCGGGAAGCTGACCAACAAGTTCGTGCTGACCGCCAACATCGAGGCGCCCGACGGCGGCAAGACCATCGTCGCCGGCAATGAACGCGTCATCCGCCCGCGGCTGTCGGACGCGAAGTTCTTCTACGAGACCGATCTGAAATCCAAGCTCGAGGACCGGCTGCCGAAGTTCGAGCAGATCGTGTTCCACGAGAAGCTCGGCACGCAGGCCGCGCGCATCAAGCGGATCGAGCGCCTCGCCGCCGAGATCGCGCCGCTGGTCGGCGCCGATGTCGACAAGACCAAGCGCGCCGCGCGCCTTGCGAAAGCGGATTTGCTGACCGAAGTCGTCGGCGAATTCCCTGAATTGCAGGGCCTGATGGGCAAGTATTACGCGCTGGCACAGGGGGAGGATGCATCCGTCGCCGCGGCGAGCGAGGAGCACTGGAAGCCGCAGGGGCCGACCGATCGCGTGCCGACCGATCCGGTGAGCGTCGCGGTGGCGCTGGCGGACAAGCTCGACACGCTTGCCGGATTCTGGGCGATCGACGAGAAGCCGACGGGATCGAAGGATCCCTACGCGCTGCGCCGCGCAGCGCTGGGCGCGATCAGGTTGATCGTCGAGAACACGTTGCGCCTGCCGATCCTGAAGGCGGCCAAATCCGCGTTGCTTGGGCTCTCGGTCAAGACTGATGCGGAAACACTGCCGAACGATCTGCTCGCCTTCTTCGCCGACCGCCTGAAGGTCCAGCTGCGCGACCAGGGTGCGCGGCACGATCTCGTCGATGCGGTGTTCTCGCTCGGCGGCCAGGACGATCTCCTGCTCGTGGTTCGCCGCGTCGAGGCGCTCGGCAAATTCCTCGACAGCGACGACGGCAAGAACCTGCTCGCGGGCACAAAACGCGCCAGCAACATCCTCAGCATCGAGGAGAAGAAGGACAAGCGGACCTTCGACGGCGCGCCCGACGTCGCGCTCTACAAGCTCGACGAAGAGAAGGCGCTGGCCAAGGCGATCGACCAGGTGAAGGCCGAGGCCTCCGCCGCCGTCGCCAAGGAAGACTTCGCCGCCGCGATGAGCGCGATGGCCAAGCTGCGTCCGGCGGTCGACGCGTTCTTCGACAAGGTCAAGGTCAACGACGACGATCCGAAGATCCGCGAAAACCGCCTGAAGCTGCTCAACGAGATCCGCGCCGCGACGCGCGCGGTGGCGGATTTCTCCCGGATCGAGGGCTAACCGATGGACCGCGCAACGCTCGCCGCTTACGACAAGGAGGCGGCGGCGTTTGCGCAGGACTGGCACGAGCAGCCGGCGCCGGTCGATCTGCAAGAGATCGTCGGGCAATTCTTCATCAAGGGCGGCGTAACAGCCGATATCGGCTGCGGCAGCGGCCGCGAGGTGGCGTGGCTGAATGCCAACGGTTTTCCGGCCGAAGGCTTTGATGCCTCCGAGGGCCTGCTCACGGAAGCTCGTGCCCGCTACCCGACGCTGCGCTTTACCCACGCCGAATTGCCCGAGCTATCCGGCGTCGCCGCCAACAGCTTCGACAATGTGCTGTGCGAGACCGTGATCATGCATCTCGATCCCGCGCTGATCGCGCCGTCGGTGCGCCGCATGTTCGAACTCGTGACGCCCGGCGGCATCTTCTATCTGAGCTGGCGCGTCACCGCAGGTGACGATGCGCGCGATGCGCACGGCCGGCTCTATGCAGCCTTCGATACGGCGCTGGTGCGGGCTGAGTTGGCGGCGGCCGAATTGCTGCTCGATGCGGAAGTCGTCAGCGCCTCGTCCGGTAAGGTCATTCACCGGCTGGTCGCCAGCAAGGGCAGGTGATGATGGCAAGGCTCGCGACATGCGCCTGCGGACAGCTCCGCGTCACCTGTCAGGGCGAACCCCTCACGATATCGCTGTGTCATTGCCTGGAGTGCCAGAAGCGAACCGGCAGTACCTATGGCGTCGCCGCGTTCTTTCCGCGCGCCGATGTCGAGCCGCAGGGCGAGGCGCGCGAATACAGCCGCATCGGCGGCAGCGGGTCTCCAGTGGTCTTTCATTTCTGCCCGAATTGCGGATCGTCGGTCTATTGGGAGCCCGGTCGCGCGCCGGATCTGATAGGCGTTGCAGTCGGCGCCTTCGCGGACCCTGATTTTCCCGCGCCGTCGCAATCGGTCTTTACGCAGCGCCGCCACGCCTGGGTCGTCGACAGGTAAGGGGTTGCCGCCACGAGATGTGTCGCGCCAGAAATATTTCGAAACAATTCGCAATTTATTAACCATGCCCTGCGAGGGTCCTGGCGAGTCAACGATTTCTTAAGAAATCGCCCCTCGCGCCAATGCAGGGACCTCCCCGATGACCTCGATCGGCACCACGCCCAATCCTTACGCCCAATATGGTTCGGCCTATGCGCGGGCCGCCGCGACGCCCTCGCTGGCGGCGACTTTGTCGGGCGACGGCACCGCCGGCGACCTGTCGGCGTCCGCGACATCGAGCGCTGCAACCAACCTGACGCTGTCGGACGCCGCCCGCGCGCAGCTCGCCAAGGCGCCGCTGCCGGATTTTGCGACCGTCACCAACGACGCGCGCGTCACGCTCGACCGGCTCTACACGGTCGCGGGCGTGAACAAGCCGATCGTCGACGGCAAGACCACCATCGATCTCTCGACACTTGATCGCCGCTCGCTGTTTGCGATCTCGACCAACAATGGCGGCAAGTTCACGCCGGACGAGCAGGCGGTCGCCGCCACCGAACTGAAGCAGCGCTTCGACAAGGCCTTAGCGCCGTCGCTTGCGACCACGCGCCTGACCGGCGACTACAGCGTCAGCTACAAGTCGGCGCTCGACTATCTCGACGGCGCCAGCGATGAGGAAAAGGCCACCGCCACCTGGGCCAACCAGCGCGCCGCGGTGCTGAAGGGCTATCAGGCGACGCAGCAGGATCCGAACAAGGCGCCGGCGGGAATTCCAGGCGACCCGATCGCGGCCGCGCTGGCGGGAACCACATCTCCCACGACGGGTAACACGCGCGACTTCAGCGGCGTGGCGAGCGACGTGCGCGCCTTCCTCGATCGGCAGAAGAGCGAGGCGGCGAAGAGCGGCAAGCAACTGGTGTACGATTCCCGCCGCAAGACCGGGCAGCTCGCCGACCTGTCCTCGCTCGACAACCGCTCGCTGTCGGCGATCTCGCTGAACCAGGACAAGAAGTTTTCGGGCGAGGAGATCTTCGCGGCCAAGCAGGAACTCAACACGCGGACCCGCCTTGCCGTGCTCGATGCATTGAAGCAGAGCCAGTCCGCCGGCGATCCGCGCCAGTTCAGCCTCGGCATCCTCAAGCAATATTCCTCGATGAGTGCTGAGGAACGCCAGGCGGCCAACTGGACGCAGGATTTCCAGGACGCCGCGATCAAGAGCTACAAGTCGACCTCGACGCTGCTCTCGATCCTGAAATCGTAATTCGGTGCGACACTGAAGCGGGAAGAGTTTTGGTTGAATCGGCTTGCCGCGCTTTCGGTTCACCTCTCCCGTCGGGGAGAGGTCGGATTGCTCTCGGCGATGCGAAGCATCGTCCGGTGCAATCCGGGTGAGGGCTCTTGCTTCTCTCGACAGACCGTAACCCCTCACCCGATTTGCTGTGCAAATCGACCTCTCCCAAAGGGAGAGGTGAACTTTTCGACGCCGCTCCAGCTCAGCCTAATCTCATCATGCTTTAGAACAGAAGAGCCCCGCCCGGAGGGGAGGCCGGGCGGGGCTTTCTGGTCCGGTCGATCTGCGCGCACATCCGCTTGCGCGGCGCCCGGACTGTTCGTTCAGGCGATCGTGCAGAGTTGCGCTATTCGACGACCTGAACGATCCGTCGCGAACGCGGCTCGACCAGAACGGTCTCGCCATTCACAACGGTGTAGCGATAAGGCGTCGCGCCGAACCGTTGCGGCACGTCGTAATAGGTTACGCCGGCATCCGGCAACACGGTGCCGACCACGACGCGATCCGGAACGGTGTAGTTCGGTACGCGCTCGCGCACGATGTATTCGCGGAATGCCGGGCGCTGCTCGACGGCAATGCCCTCGTCATCCTCGACTGCAACCGGCGGGCCACCGCGGACAATGCCGACGGTCTGGGCCTGTGCGGCAACAGCCGGCACCGTGATCGCAGCAGCAACCGCTGCAACGGCAAGTATTCTGTTTCGCATGGCTCGCTCCATTCGTCTGACGCGCGCGCCGGCCTTCGCCGATGCGCACGGCGAGCCAATGCATCTGGTGTGGCGATGTTCCGGAAAAACCGCCGCCACATACGCGGCATTTTGGAGCAATTTTCGTGAGTTGCGGGAACTCTCAGGCCGTGACGGACGTCTTGATGTGGAAACCCCCGCAGCGGATAAACTGCCGCTCGATTCGCTCCTCCAAAAACCGCCGGAGAACTCTTCAATGGTCATCACCGCTGGGCATTTGCCGCACATTGTCGCTCTGATTGCAGGCATCCTGATCCTGATCATGCCGCGGCTGCTCAACTACATCGTCGCGATCTACCTGATCTTCGTCGGGCTCGTGGGGATGGGCCTGCTGCGCTGGCTGCACCTGTAGCGGGAAAGCGGGGTTTCGCGGCTTGCGCGGAACCCCCCAAAATGGTGTAAGGCGCGCATCTTCGACCCCTCTTTTCGGATTGTTGTCTGACATGGCCAAAGCCGTCGCGAAGTCCAAGAAAACTGCCGAGAAAACCGCAGCGAAATCAAAGTCCTCGGCACCGGCCCGGAAGGCCGCGCCGGCGCGCAAGGCGCTGAAGAAGAGCGCCCCGAAGCCGGCGCCGAAACCCGCTGCCAAATCGGCTCAGAAGCCGGCTGCAAAGCCCGCCAGCAAGGCGCCGGTAAAGGCCGTCACCGCTGCGAAAAAGGCGGCTCCGCCAGCGATCAAGGCCGGCAAGTGGGTCTATACGTTCGGCGACGGCAAGGCCGAGGGCCAGGCGACCTTGCGCAATCTGCTCGGCGGCAAGGGCGCCAATCTCGCGGAAATGGCCAATCTAGGCCTTCCGGTGCCTCCCGGCTTTACCCTCCCGACCTCGGTCTGCACCTATTTCTACGACCACGACAAGACGTATCCGAAGGAACTGAAAGCACAGGTTGAGAAGGCACTCGACTATGTCGGCAAGCTGACCGGCAAGACCTTCGGCGATGCCAAGAACCCGCTACTGGTCTCGGTCCGCTCGGGCGCGCGCGCCTCGATGCCGGGCATGATGGACACCGTGCTCAATCTCGGACTCAACGACCGCACGGTCGAAGCGCTCGCCGAGCTCTCCGGCGACCGTCGCTTCGCCTATGACAGCTATCGCCGCTTCATCACGATGTATTCGGACGTGGTGCTCGGCTTCGAGCATCATCACTTCGAGGACATCCTCGACACCTTCAAGGACGGCCAGGGCTACTCGCTCGACACCGACCTCACCGGCGACGACTGGGTCGAGCTGGTCGGCAAGTACAAGGAGGCGGTCGCCAAGGAGACCGGCCACGACTTCCCGCAGGATCCGCACGATCAGCTGTGGGGCGCGATCGGTGCCGTGTTCTCATCCTGGATGAACGCGCGCGCGGTGACCTACCGCAAGCTGCACGACATCCCGGAATCCTGGGGCACCGCCGTCAACGTGCAGGCGATGGTGTTCGGCAACATGGGCGAGACCTCGGCGACCGGTGTGGCCTTCACCCGCAACCCCTCGACCGGCGAGAGCAAGCTGTACGGCGAGTTCCTGATCAACGCCCAGGGCGAGGACGTCGTCGCCGGCATCCGCACGCCGCAGGACATCACCGAGGAGGCGCGCCAGGAATCCGGCTCCGACAAGCTGTCGATGGAAGCCGCGATGCCGGCCGCGTTCAAGGAGCTGACGCGGATCTACACGCTGCTCGAGAAGCACTACCGCGACATGCAGGACATGGAGTTCACGGTCGAGCAGGGCAAGCTGTGGATGCTGCAGACCCGCGGCGGCAAGCGCACCGCCAAGGCGGCGCTGCGCATCGCGGTCGAGCTCGCCAATGAAGGCCTGATCTCGCGCAAGGACGCGGTGACGCGGATCGATCCGGCGTCGCTGGACCAGCTGCTGCACCCGACCATCGATCCCGCCGCCAAGCGCGACGTGATCGCGACCGGCCTGCCGGCGTCGCCTGGTGCTGCCTCCGGCGAGATCGTGTTCTCGTCGGACGAAGCGGCCAAGCTGCAGGCCGACGGACGCAAGGTGATCCTGGTCCGCATCGAGACCAGCCCGGAAGACATCCACGGCATGCACGCCGCGGAAGGCATCCTGACCACCCGCGGCGGCATGACGTCGCATGCGGCGGTGGTCGCGCGCGGCATGGGCAAGCCCTGCGTCTCCGGCTGCGGCACCATTCGTGTCGACTACGGCCGCGGCACCATGAGCATCGGCTCGCGCACCTTCAAGACCGGCGACGTCATCACCATCGACGGCTCGGTCGGGCAGGTGCTGGCCGGCCGCATGCCGATGATCGAGCCGGAGCTGTCGGGCGAGTTCGGCACGCTGATGGGCTGGGCCGACGAGGTCCGCAAGCTCGGCGTCCGCGTCAACGGCGACACCCCCGACGATGCGCGCACCGCGGTGAAGTTCGGTGCCGAAGGCATCGGGCTCTGCCGCACCGAGCACATGTTCTTCGAGGAGACCCGCATCCGCACCGTGCGCGAGATGATCCTCTCCGAGGACGAGCAGTCGCGCCGCGCCGCGCTGTCGAAGTTGTTGCCGATGCAGCGCGCCGACTTCGTCGAGCTGTTCGAGATCATGAAGGGCCTGCCCGTCACGATCCGCTTGCTCGATCCGCCGCTGCACGAGTTCCTGCCGCACACCCAGGCCGAGATCGAGGAAGTGGCGCGCGCCATGAACACCGATCCGCGCAAGCTCGCCGACCGCGCCCGCGAACTGTCCGAGTTCAACCCGATGCTCGGCTTCCGCGGCTGCCGTCTCGCGATCGCCTATCCCGAGATCGCCGAGATGCAGTCGCGCGCGATCTTCGAGGCGGCCGTCGAAGCCGGCAAGCGCACTGGCAAGCCGGTCGGACTCGAGGTGATGGTGCCGCTGATCGCGACCAAGGCCGAGTTCGATCTGGTCAAGGCGCGGATCGATGCGACCGCCAACGCAGTGATGAAGGAAACCGGCGTCAAGCTGACCTACCAGGTCGGCACCATGATCGAGCTGCCGCGCGCCTGCCTGATGGCGGGCGAGATCGCACAGACCGCGGAGTTCTTCTCCTTCGGCACCAACGACCTGACGCAGACCACCTACGGCATCAGCCGCGACGACGCCGCGAGCTTCCTCGGCACCTACGTCGCCAAGGGCATTCTCGAGATCGATCCGTTCATCTCGGTCGATCGCGACGGCGTCGGCGAGCTGGTCAGGATCGGCGTGACGCGCGGCCGCAAGACACGGCCGAACCTCAAGGTCGGCATCTGCGGCGAGCATGGCGGCGATCCCGCCTCGGTCGCGTTCTGCCACGAGGTCGGGCTCGATTACGTCTCCTGCTCGCCCTATCGCGTGCCGATCGCGCGTCTCGCAGCAGCGCAGGCCGCGCTCGGCAAGGAGATCGCCAGCCAGGCGTGAGCGATCAAGTCGTTCCAAGGGTGCAGTGGCCGGGACCAAGTCCCGGCCATTTTGTTTGTTGAGGCACTTGGTAAGCACCGTCATTGCGAGGAGCGATAGCGACGAAGCAATCCATCGACCCGCATGTGCGGTGAGATGGATTGCTTCGCTTCGCTCGCAATGACGGTGCATTGCGGTCACCGCCTGCAACACTTTGTTCACCATTCTCATTGACCCGGTGTTTACGATTTTCATGCGCCGCGCGTTTACCAAGGCGCCTGATGCAGCGCGCCTCGGATGCGCGATCGCTTGAGTGTAGCGCGCGTGCAACGCCGATTAACTCCGCGGCAACCTAAACAAGTTAGCAACGAGAAAGGTCGAATTGCGCGGATGTACCGCGTTCGATTGCACTCAGTAAGCGTTGCGTGAGCGTACGATGTTTGTGTCGCGTAACCAGCCGAAGGGCGCACGTCTTGCGCTCTTCGGTCTCGGTCTTGGCATCTTCGCACTGATGCCGACCGAGCTCGGATATCAGGATATTGCGTCGCTTTTGGCCCGGCAGCCCGGCGTCGCCGAGCGCTGGCAGAAACGCGTCTTCGCCTCCGCGGTCGGCTCCATCCAGGTCGCGACCTACAGCTTCGGCCGTCCGATCGGAACTTCCGCGCCGCAGGATCCGCAAATCCTGCTCGCAAGGCTGGACAGTCCGAGCGCGGACATCACCGGCACCGTGACGCGCAATCCGATCGCAGCTCCGCCGCCGCGCTACCAGGCATCCGATTTTCCCAAGGTCGATCGCACCCTGAAGGGCGATCGTCTCGTCGTCGGGCGGCCTGACCAGGTCGATCCTGCACAGCCCGCGAACACGGCTCCGGCGAACGAGGATCCCGCGATATCGAATTCGTCGGCCAAGGGCATGAAGACCGCAACCGCACCGGCCGACAACGCCCCGCTCGATCCCGAATTGCAGGAGGCGCTGCGTGCGCCGCCGTTGCCGCAATATACCAAGCCGTCGCCGCAGCAATACGACGTGTCGATGTCGCTCGAGGCCAGCCCGCTCGATGATCTGAAGCCTGTGCCCGCGAAGCCTGCCGCTGCGCCGCCTGCCGATGCAACGCATGAGCGCGACCCGTTTGCATTCAAGACCGCCAGCCTGTTCTTCGGCTCGTCGCTCGGCACGCCCGAGAATCTCGAGCGCTGGCAGCCCGGCGAGGCGCCGGTGGTCGTTGTGCCGGCAGCGCAGCCCGATCCCGACCTGAAGGTGATGGCGTCACTGCCGGTCGATGCCGACGGCCCGGTCAAGGCCGGCGAGATGGGCGAGAGCATCGCGCCGAAAGGTGAGGTCAACGCCGACGACCAGCACACCAAGACGCCGGCGGAGCGGCTCGGCCTGTTCGACGAGAAATCGCGCGCCAAGTCGGAGAAGTGCCTCGCCGAGGCGGTCTATTTCGAAGCGCGCGGCGAAGCGGTGCGGGGCCAGATCGCAGTCGCCCAGGTGGTGCTGAACCGCGCTTTCTCCGGCAAATATCCGGAGACGGTGTGCGGCGTGGTCTACCAGAACAAGAACCGCCACTACGCCTGCCAGTTCACCTTCGCCTGCGACAACATCCCCGACGTGGTCCGCGAGCCCGACATGTGGGACCGCGCGAAGAAGATCTCGAAGGCGATCCTCGACGGCAAATTGTGGCTGCCGGAAGTCGATCGCTCGACCCACTACCACGCCTATTGGGTGCGGCCGTCCTGGGTCAGTGAAATGAAGAAGACGTACAAGTTCGGCGTCCACACCTTCTATCGCCCGCGCGCCTGGGGCGACGGCAGCGACGCACCGAGCTGGGGCAACCCGGCCGAGACCGCCAAGATCTCGGCGCAACTCGCCGAAGCCGCCCAGAGCTCGGCCGAGCAGGCCAGCGCCAAGCGATAACGCCTCCTGCCTTCCATTCCAGGTTCGCCATACCCCGGAATGACGCTCGTCATCCTCCCGGATTCTGCAGAGCTGCCTTGCGAGCGAATATTTTTCTCCGCCGCCTCTTGGGCTTTCCATGCAGATGCATTAACTCCCGGCAATGTTTCGCGGGGCGGTTCCCCCGCAGCAGTTGCGGGGGAATACAAGATGGCCGTTAGCAGCGGGGATCTCCGACCGACATCGGGCACCACCTGGCGCACACCGCTCGTCATCATCGTCTGCGGCTGTGCGATCGCACTGCTGAGTTTCGGCCCACGCTCCAGCCTCGGCTTCTTCGTGCAGCCGATGGGCCGCGAATTCGCCTGGGGCCGCGACGTGTTCGGCCTTGCCATCGCGCTGCAGAACCTGTTGTGGGGGCTCGGCCAGCCGATCGCAGGCGCCATTGCCGACCGCTTCGGCCTGCTGCGCGTCATGATCGTCGGCGCCTTGCTGTACGCCGCCGGCCTGCTGCTGATGCGTTACTCGACCACCTCATTGTCGCTCGACATCAGCGCCGGCGTGCTGATCGGTTTCGGCCTGTCGGGCTCGTCGTTCAATCTGGTGCTGGCAGCGTTCAGCAAGCTGTTGCCGCCGGAGAAGCGCGGCATCGCGCTGGGTGCCGGCACCGCCGCCGGTTCGTTCGGCCAGTTCCTGTTCGCGCCGTTTGGCGTTGCGATGATCGACAATTTCGGCTGGCAGACCGCGCTCGTCGTGTTCAGCGCGCTGATGCTGCTGATCGTGCCGCTCTCGCTCGCGCTTGTGACGCCACCCGCCGAGGCCGGCAAGGTGTCGGCCGCCGACCAGCAGTCGTTCAAGACCGCGCTCGCCGAAGCCTTCGGCCATCGCTCCTATGTGCTGCTGGTGCTCGGTTTCTTCACCTGCGGCTTCCAGCTTGCCTTCATCACCATCCATCTGCCGGCCTATCTGGCCGACCGCGGCATTCCGGCGACCACCGGCGGCTGGGTGGTTGCGGCGATCGGCCTGTTCAACATCGTGGGCTCGCTCAGCGTCGGCTGGCTGCAGAACTTCTTTCCGAAGCGCTACCTGCTCTCGGCGATCTACTTTTCGCGCGCGCTGGCGACCGTCGCCTTCATCTCGTTCCCGGTGACGCCGTTCTCGGCGATCGCATTCGGCGCGGTCTCGGGGCTGCTGTGGCTCTCGAGCGTGCCTCCGACCTCGGCGCTGGTCGCGCTGATGTTCGGCACCCGCTGGTTCTCCACCCTCTACGGCTTCGCCTTCGTCAGCCATCAGGTGGGCGGCTTCCTCGGGGTCTGGCTCGGCGGCGTCGTGTTCGAGCAGTATGGCTCCTACGCGCCGATCTGGTGGCTGTCGGTGCTGTTCGGCGTGCTGTCGGCGCTGATCAACCTGCCGATCGTCGAAAAGCCGGTCGTACGCCCGGTTGCGCAGCCTGCCTGATGGGTTAAACACTCCCCGAAACCAAGATTACGGAGAGTGCTCATCGTGGCAACGTTCAAGGCAATCAGGATCGACAAGGCGGACAAGGGTACCACCGCCGCACTGACCCAATTCGATGAAGCGGAATTGATGGACGGCGACGTCACCGTCCGCGTCGAATGGTCGACGCTGAACTACAAGGACGGCCTGGCGCTGACCGGCAAGGCGCCGGTGGTGCGCCGTTTCCCGATGATCGCCGGCATCGATTTCGCCGGTACCGTCGAACAATCCAGCCATCCCGACTGGAAGGCGGGCGACAAGGTCGTCTGCAACGGCTGGGGCATGGGCGAGACCCATCTCGGCGCCTATGCCGAAAAGGCCCGCGTCAAGGGCGACTGGCTGGTGCGGCTGCCGGACGGCATTTCGGCCCGCGATGCGATGGCGGTCGGCACCGCCGGCTATACCGCGATGCTGTCGGTGCTGGCGCTGGAGAAGCATGGCCTCACGCCGAAGAGCGGCCCGGTGGTGGTGACGGGTGCCGCCGGCGGCGTCGGCTCGGTCGCGATCGCCGTGCTCTCGAAGCTCGGCTATCATGTCATCGCCTCGACCGGGCGGATGTCGGAGGTCGACTATCTCAAAGGTCTCGGTGCCACCGAGGTGATCGATCGCGCCGAGCTGTCGGGGGTCCCCAAGGCGCTTGCGAAGGAGCGCTGGGCCGGCGGCGTCGACAGCGTCGGGTCGACCACCCTCGCCAATCTGCTTTCGATGACCAGGTACGGCGGTGCCATCGCGGCCTGCGGCCTGGCGGCCGGCATGGACCTGCCGTCGTCGGTCGCGCCCTTCATTTTGCGCGGTGTGTGCCTTCTCGGCATCGATTCCGTGATGTGCCCGATCGAGCTCCGCAGGACTGCCTGGCGCCGCCTTGCCAGCGATCTGGATAAGGCAAAACTGGCTGATATCACTCATGAAATCGCCTTGGACGAAGTCATGGGGTACGGTGCGAAAATCCTCGGTGGCCAGGTCCGCGGCCGGATCGTGGTAAAAATAGTCTGAGGACGTTCAGACTTTACCAACCAAGCTGCTCCAATGTTGCCACGGTTGGTATGGTAAGCAGCGGGTAAAGAGACTTGCAGCATGATCCCGGGGGGGCCGGGTTTCCTCGCGCAGACGTCGAGAAGCGTTGGTGCGGGGATCATGCTCAACAAGGAGCGGGTGCCCGCGCTCGTAAGTGGAGTAGCTCATGCTTGCGCGTTTGGTGTTGGGGGCCGTCACGGCCGGAGCAATGGTCGTGCCGGCATTCGCAGGCATGATGAACGCCGATGAGGCCCGCAAATTCGTCGCCGGCAAGGTGTTCGCGTTCACCTGTTTCGACGGCACCCGCGGCGCCGGCCGTATCCTCGACGATCTGGGCGCCACCGGCTCGATCCAGTTCTCCGGCTCCGGACCCATCCGCCACGTGCGCCTGCCCGGCAATACGCTGCAAATCCGCGGTCAGAGCGTGTGCGCGTCGCTGAAGGGCATTCCGTTCGAACCGTGCTTCAATCTCGACAAGCAGGACGACCGCACGTTCCGCGGCTCGGTCTCCGGCATGGGCTTCGCCTACTGCGATTTCCATCACCAGGGCGGCCAGCAAATGCTGATGGCACGCGCGGTGGCGCGTCCGCGTTCGCTGCACCCGCGCACCCGATCCGCGGATGCCTCGCCGACCGAAGTGTCGCGTGTCGAGACACCGCAGGTCGGAAGCTCGAAACTCGAGCCGGTCAAGGCCGAGCCTGCCAAGGTCGAGAGCGCACCGGAATTGCGCCGTTCCACCGACTAGAGCCTATCCGTTCCGATTGAATCGGAACGGGCTCTAGATTCTTGTTTTGACGCGTTTTCTTCACGCGAACCGGTATCCACTTCGCTCGAAAACGCTCTTACATCTCATCTGCGCGCTAGCCGGAATAACGCCAAGCCGTAGTCATACGGATGGCGGTCGCCACGCGTTGATAGCTACTCAATAGCCTAGCGTTCGCCGACAGGCGGGATGACGGGGACACCGATTTGAGTAGTCATATGGCGCAGTATTTTTTCCGTATCAGTGATGGCGATTACGCTGGTGCGTCCGACCACGCGACGGAGTTCGAGAGCCGTGACGTGGCCTGGGCCGAGATGACCAAGGTCTGCGGTAATTTCCTTGGCAGCATTTCGCGCAACATGAAGCAAGACAGCGAATGGCACATGGAGCTGCTCGACGAGAGCCGCAAGCCCGTGTTCAGGATTCGGCTGGTTGCCGAATCCGTCGACTGAGGCGCTCGCCGTTCAGGACAAGAAGCTTCAGGCCCCAGCCTGCGGGACCGGCGGAGCGGCCCGCCTGCGGAACAGGATCCGCTGATACAGCCAGCCGATCGCGACCAGCACGATGCCAAGGCACATGAACGACAGCGCCCGGTAGACTCCGGTGAGCGTCGACATGTCGACCAGGAACGCCTTCAGGATCGTAAGCCCGATCACCGCAGCGGAGGCGAGCCGCGCCCGCTGCGAGTTGACGACGATGCCGATGCCGAGCAACACGACGCCGAACATCAGCCAAGCGATCGAATAGGTGTATTGCTCCGCACCCGTGGTCTCGCCGCGCGTCAGCACCGGTCCATGATAGAGCCTGCGGATTTCGAACGTGACGTAAGCGAGCGCAAGCACCAGCGCGCCGGCGGCGATCGTGTTGGCATATGCAGCGGGACGATGCCCCGCCACCGCGTAGGACAGCAGCAGCGCCAGCACGGCGGGCAATGCATAGCCGAGCAGCAGCAGATTGATGAAGCTGCCGCCGACGTCCTGCCACCACAGCATCGGGTTCTCCAGCCCCAGCAACCCGAACAGGCTGGCAAGCCCGGCGAACGCGGTCAGCAGCACCGCGCCGACATTATGGACGATGCTGCCGCTGCGCAGCCGCAGCCGCTCGAGCCCGATCGCCATCGCAAGCGTCACGCCAACCTGCAAAGCGACTTCGGTCAGCCCGGCGCTCTCGCGATAGACGTCACCGGCATTGACCGCGTGACGGATCTCCATGAAGGCGAGCAGCACCGTGAACAGGATCGCAGCGGATTCGACCATCCGCAGCGGGACGTTGTCGCCATTGCGGCGCAGGAAATGGCTTCCCGCCCAGAATGACAGCGCCGGAACGCCATAGCCCCACAGCAGCCAGTTGAAGATCGGCGTGGTGCCGACGGCATCGCCCGCGATCCGCGGCTCGTAGCCGATGCGCAGCACCACGATGCCGGCCAGGATCGCGGCGAGCCAGCGGAGGAACGGGATCGGCCGCTGCACCGACAGCCATGCCGTGCCCATCGACACCAGCGCCAGCGCGATGGTGAGCCAGCCCTTGTCGAGCGCGAAGGTGAGCGCCAGCGCCAGCGAGGCGAGGGCGCCGGTGGCCGACAGTGCGATCGAGGGCGACAGCTCCGGCCGTTCGCCGCGCCGGGTCAGTGCTTCGGTCGCGGCCGCGTAGGCGGCTGCGAGCAGCACGGCGAGGATCGCGAACGGGATCGAGCGGTCGAGATGCGCGATGCGCGCATAAAGTGCGACCAGCAGCGCGACCGGCGTGAACACGGCTGCCGCGGCCCAGGTCACCGTGATCTTCGTGGTGGCAAAACGCAGTTGCGCGAGGAAGCCGGCGATGCCGAAGGCGGCCGCGAACAGCGCGGCGGTGACGAGTTGCAGCGAGACCGAGCCGTCGGTCGCGGACGGGCCGATGCCCGGGATCGCACCGCCCGGCAGCACCAGCATGTCGACGTTGCGGCGGACGGCCCATTCGCCGAACACGATGAAGACGAAGACCGACGCGGCGGCGATCGCGCCGGCAGCGGCGGGCGCGCGCCAGGCCACGACAAGGCTTCCCGCCGTCAGCAGTGCGAAGCCGATCATCGCGCTGTCGGCATGCGCGCTGTTGAGCACGATCAGCATCGCGCCGAACAGATAGGCCGCGAGCGAGCCGGATGAGATCGGCTCGATCTCCTCGCCGTCGCCGTCGGGGCCGAACATGAAGCCGCAGACCACGAGCAGCGCCGCCAGCACGAAGCCCGCGATGACGTGGAAGACGTGCGGCGCGATCATCTCCGGCCCGCATTGCAGGCAGGGGAAGGTCCATAGCAGCGCGAAGGCGATCGTCGTGACCGCGAGCCAGCGCCACAGCCGGATGCGCGCGAGGCCGAACGCCGCCGCCGTAACGATGGCAAGATAAATGTAGAGCGACCAGAAGTCGGGCTTGTCGGACGAGACCAGGATCGGGGTGACGAAGGCCCCGACGATGCCGAGCCCGGCCAGCGCAGGTCCGTGCAGCAGCGCGGCCGCGAGCGTGCCGAGCGCGACCATGCCGAGCAGGATGAAGGCGGTTGCCGGCGCGAGGAAGTCGTACAGGGCGTAGGCGGCGTAGACGGTGGCGAACGCCACCGCGGTGCCGGCGGCGGTGAGGATCGCCGGAATGTTGGCGACTGGAAGCGCTGCGATGCTGGAGATGCTTTCCTTGCGCCGCGTCCATTCGCCGGCGCCGAGCAGCGCCAGCGCGAACAGCCCCCCGAGCATCGTGCGTACGCCGGGCCCGAGCAACCCGGCCTCGATCGAATAGCGCACCATGAAGAAGCCGCCGAGCGCGAGCGTCAGGCCGCCGATCCACACCACCCAGCGTGTGCCGAGCGTCTCCTCGAAGCCAGGCGCCGGGGGCGGCGGGGCGGGCGGTTCTGGAAGTGGAGGTGGGGCGGCGCTTGCTGCATCCGCGGCCGCTTCGGCCCGGGCAGCCGGCTCGTTTGCAGCCGCCTCGGGGAGCGGCGGTGGCGCGATCGGAGGCGCTGTCGGGAGCGTCTGCTCGAACTCCTGCAACGGGGTGAGGGGCGTCGGAGTGGCCGTTCGTGCACTCGCCCAGCCTGCGGCCTCGATAGCATCCAGCCGGCGCTGCAGCACCGTAATCTGGCCCAGCGCCTTGCGCGCGAAAATGATCGCGACAATCGCGATGACGAGCGTCAGGAATTCGAACGGCGAATCGAACATCGGGCCTCCGGCGGGACGCGCCGGACCATCGGCCAACCGGCCGCCCGTCGCAACCTAAAGCATGATCCGGAAAAGTGTGCGCGGTTTTCCGAAAAGATCATGCTCAAATCAAAGAACTAGAGCGGGATGACGATTCGAAGAAAAGTTATCCCGCTCTAGTAGTGCATTTGAGCGGACTGGAAGTTCAAGCGACCGGCCGTGACAGGCCGTGCTAGTCCAGATCGATGTGGAAGGGCCGGCCTTCGACGCTCATGCTGCCGGGGCCCATCGCATCGAGCGCGCGCAGCATCCGGCCCTCGCGGCCCAGCGCCTTGTCGGCGAGGCCGACGATCAGCCGGTTGGGCGCCGCGATCGGCGAGGCCTCGCGGATCAGCCGGGCGATGGACATTTCGTCGCGGTGCGGATTGAGCGCGCAGACGGTGGCGAACGCGCTCGCGGTCGAGCGGCTGATGCCGGCGTAGCAGTGCACCACCATCGGCGCGCGGCGATCCCAGCCGCGCACGAAGGCCAGCACCCTCTCGATATGCGTCTCGTTGGGGGCAACGAATCCGTCCATCTGTTCGACGATGTCGTCCATCGACACTTTCAGATGGTTGGCGGGAAGCACGGAGGGCGGCCGCTGCACCTGGTCGACATTGGCCATCACGGTCAGCACATGGCTGGCGCCGGTGGCACGAACCGTGTCGGAGAGCGCGGCAAGCGAGCAGACGTGAAGCATGATGGTCCTTGGCTAGCGGGTGCGCCCGATTATAACGGTTGCTTCCAGGTGGGCAAAGCCGGGCGGCGCGATGCCAGCTCTTCGTTTTGCGGCGCAACCGGCTGCACGCTTCGCGGCGGCGCCTATGACGCGTGCAATGCCTTGAAGCGTTCGAGGAACTGCTTTTCAGCCCTCGCTGCGGTCCATGGGGTCAGATAGTCGCGCTCGGTGGCTTCCGGCAATTCCGGATCGCGGCCGAACAGCCGCCTGGCTTCGGCTTGCGAAAATCCCGCCAGATGCGTCGCCTCGAGATAGGCGGCGCCGCGATCGGCGGCCTTGATCTGCTGGGTGATCTCATCCGCCAGCACGGCAGGCAGGCCGAAGCGGATATGGATCGCCGACAGCAGCCGCTTCTCCACCGCCTTGTATTCGCCTGCGAGCACCGCCTTGAACGGCGAGATCATGTCGCCGATGACATATTCGGGCGCGTCATGCAGCAATGCAGCGAGACGATGGCGGATATCGACGCGCGGCGTCTGCTGGCGCATCACGGCCTCGACCAGCAGTGTGTGCTGCGCCACCGAGAAGATGTGCGCGCCGCTGGTCTGGCCATTCCAGCGCGCGACCCGCGCCAGTCCGTGCGCGATGTCGACGATCTCGATATCGAGCGGTGACGGATCGAGCAGGTCCAGCCGGCGCCCCGACAACATCCGCTGCCAGGCGCGAGTGGTCTCGGTCGATTGACGCGCAGTCATTTCTTCTTGAGCCGCGGTGTGCGGAGCTTGCCGCTGCAGGCCTCGTGGCAGAAGCAGGTCACGAGGTGATCGTTGACCATGCCGGTCGCCTGCATGAAGGCATAGACGATGGTCGGGCCGACGAATTTGAAGCCGCGCGCGCCGAGCTCCTTGGAGACCTTGATCGAGACCGGCGTCGAGGCCGGCACGCTCGCGGTGGTCTTGAACTGATTGACCTTCGGCTTGCCGTCGACGAAGTCCCACAGGAATTTCGAGAAGCCGGGACCCTTCTCCATGATCTCGAGATACGACTTGGCGCTCGCCACCGTGCCTTCGATCTTGGCGCGGTTGCGGACGATGCCGGCGTCGTTCATCAGCGCATGCACCTTCTTGTCGGTGTAGCGCGCGATCTTCTCGGGCTGGAAATCGTCGAAGGCTTTGCGGAAATTCTCGCGCTTGCGCAGGATCGTGATCCAGGACAGGCCGGCCTGGAAGCCGTCGAGGATCAGCTTTTCATAGAGCGCGCGGTCGTCATATTCCGGCACGCCCCATTCATTGTCGTGATAGGCGACGTAGAACGCATCGTCGCCCGGCCACGGGCAGCGCGTCTTGCCGTCGGGGTGCAGTTGCGCGGTGCGACTCATGCAACGGTCTTCTTGGGTGTGGTGCGGACGGCATCAGGATCGGCGAGGTGAAGCGCGAGCCCGCCCGCGGTCAGCGGCAGGCCGGCGTCGAGCGCATCGGCGACGCGGTCGATGCGCACCAGCGCGAGGCCTTTCTCGCCGGCGGTCGAGCCCATGGTGCCGACCTGCTTGTCGCCAGCCTGGATTGTCGCGCCAGTCTCGGGGGCGGGGCCGTCGAGAATGATCTTCACCGTGCGGGTGCGCGCCGTGCCACGATGCTGCATGCGCGACACCACCTCCTGGCCGACATAGCAGCCCTTGTCGAAATCGACGCCGTTGAGGCGGTCCATATTGGTCTCGTGCGGGAACGCGTCGCCATACATGAAGTCGAGCCCGCCGCGCGGCACGCCGGCCGCAATGCGATGCGCCTCATAGGCGCTGGAGTCGACGAGATCGGCGCCGATCAGCTCAGCGAGTTTCTGCTTCAGATCTTCCGGGATCAGGACGCGCCAGCCGAGCGCTGTATTGCGCGGATCGGAGAAAGCGAGATCGGGGATCGCCGCCGGCTCGCCGTCCCAGGCTGCCAGCACACCGAGGCTGTCGGAGAGATTCTCGACCACGACCTTGGCGCGCAGCTTGTAGAAGCCGAGCTTGTCGGCAAGCCCCTTGGCGAGCGCGCGCGGCGCGTCGATCAGGAAGCCGCCGCCGTGGCCTGTGGGTATCTCGGTGATCAGGAAGTCGACGATGATCTTGCCCTGCGGCGTCAGCAGTGCGCCAAACCGGGCCTGTCCCGGGGTTAGCTGCTCGACATCGGTCGTGATGAGGCCGTTGAGGAAGTTGCGGGCGTCCTCGCCAGAGATTTTGACCACGCTCCGATCTGGAAGAAACGCTGCTTTCATTCGCAAAATTGGCTCTTTTTCCAAGTTCCTTGGGAAACGCTGTCCTCGCGGATATCCCCTGCCAAGCTAAGGCGCTAGAGTGCGCCGAACAAGGCCCGCGCGACAGCCGAAAGCGGGCGCCGAGGACCGATGAATCAGCATTTTGACACCATTCTAAAATCCGGCACTGTGGTCAATCAGGACGGCGAGGGCGTGCGCGATATCGGCGTCACGAATGGCCGCATCGCCGCGATCGGCGCGCTCGGCCAGGCCTCGGCCGGCGAGGTGATCGACTGCAAGGGCCTGCATATCCTGCCCGGCGTGATGGACACCCAGGTGCATTTCCGCGAGCCCGGGCTGACGCAGAAGGAAGATCTCGAGACCGGCTCGCGCAGCGCCGTGATGGGCGGGGTCACCGCCGTGTTCGAGATGCCGAATACCAACCCGCTGACGGTCACCGAAGAGGCGTTCACCGACAAGATCAAGCGCGGCCACCATCGCATGCATTGCGACTTCGCGTTCTTCATCGGCGGCACCCGCGAGAACGTGCGGGACCTGCCGGAGCTCGAGCGCGCCCCGGGCTGCGCCGGCGTCAAGGTGTTCATCGGCTCCTCCACCGGCGCGCTTTTGGTCGAGGACGACGAGAGCCTGCGGCGGATCTTCCAGGTGATCCGGCGCCGCGCCGCGTTCCACGCCGAGGACGAGTATCGTCTGAACGAGCGCAAGCCGCTGCGGATCGAGGGCGATCCACGCTCGCATCCGGTGTGGCGCGACGAGACCGCGGCGCTGATGGCGACCGAGCGCCTGGTCAATCTCGCGCGCGAGACCGGCAAGCGTATCCACGTGCTGCACATCTCGACCAAGGAAGAGATCCTGTATCTGCGCGACCACAAGGATGTCGCCTCCTGCGAGGCGACGCCGCATCACCTGACGATGGCCGCACCCGAATGCTATGAGCGGCTCGGCACGCTGGCGCAGATGAACCCCCCGGTGCGCTCGGCCGATCACCGCGCCGGCATCTGGTACGGCATCGAGCAGGGCATCATCGACGTGCTCGGCTCCGACCACGCGCCGCATACGCTGGAGGAGAAGGCCAAGACCTATCCGGCCTCGCCGTCGGGCATGACCGGGGTGCAGACGCTGGTGCCGCTGATGCTCGACCACGTCAATGCCGGGCGGCTGTCGCTACAGCGGTTCGTCGATCTCACCAGCGCGGGTCCGGCGCGGCTGTTCAACATCGCCTGCAAGGGCCGCATCGCGGCGGGCTACGATGCCGACTTCACCGTTGTCGATCTCAAGCGCAGCGAGACCATCACCAACAAATGGATCGCCTCGCGCGCAGCCTGGACGCCCTATGACGGCGTGCGGGTGCAGGGCTGGCCGGTCGGCACTTTCGTGCGCGGCAGGCGGGTGATGTGGCAGGGCGAGGTCACGACGCCGTCGACGGGCGAGCCGGTCCGCTTCCTCGAGACGCTGAAGGCCTAGCGCATCAAATGCGCTAGATTCTTGTTTGACGCGTTTTCTTTGCGCGAACCGGTGCCCACTTCGCTCGAAAACGCTTTGCGGGATTACTGCCGGGCCAATGCCAGCGAGAACTCGCCGTTGCGCACGCGCGCGGCGAGGCCCTCGGCGAACTTCGCCACCGCGTCCTCGCCATAGGTGCCGACGAGCTCGGCGAGCGCCGCGAACAGGCTCGCCTGGGCGAGGCAGTCGCCGTCGACGCCGTCGTGACGCGCTTCCGCCCACGCCTCGTTCAGGTAGCCCAGCGCGGCCTGCTTCTGCTCGTGATCGGGACGGGGGTCTTGGTGATGGGGAAAGGACGCTGGATGGCGCATGAAACTCTGCAAAATGGATGCGCGCGGTCCGAGGAGCGAACCACTGCGACGCGCGAGATTTATCACGCATGCGGGTACCGCCTAGCCCACATCTTTCGAAAAGGTTAACGCCCGCCACGGCATTTGAAGGGGAATTCCGGGTATCGCCGCCGCGATCAGCCAAATGAGCTGTGGATATGGTCCAGCACGGCGCGCGGCGAGGCGCACAGATGGCTGGCGCCGGCCTCGATCAGTTCCTCCGGCGTGCCGTAGCCATAGGTGACGCCGATCGCGCGGATGCCGTTGCGATTCGCTCCGACAACGTCGTGACTGCGGTCGCCGATCATCAGGGCCTTAGCCGGATCGGCCCCGGTCTGCGCCAGCGCATAGGCCAGCAGGTCGACCTTGTTGACCCGGGTTCCGTCAAGCTCGGAGCCGAACACGTGGTCGAAATACCGGCTGAGGCCGAAATGCGCGACGATCCGCGTCGCGAACACATGCGGCTTCGAGGTCGCAACGTAGATGCGCCCCGGCGCCTGTCGCAGCTCCGCCAGCACGTCGGCGGTATCGGGATAGACGCTGTTCTCGAACAGCCCGACATCGCCGAACCGCTCGCGGTAGAGCTCGACGGCGCGGTCGGCGAGCTCCTCGCCGCCGAGCAGCATCGCAAAGCTCGCCCGCAGCGGCGGCCCGATGCACCAGGTCAACTCGTCCTGTGACGGAATCGGCCGGCCGAGCTTGCCCAGCGCATACTGGATCGAGCCGGTGATGCCGGGCTTCGGGTCGGTCAGGGTGCCGTCGAGGTCGAAGAAGATCGCGCGGTCAGTTGGCATAGCGGGCCGTCAGGTCGCGCGAGATCTTCGAGCCTTCCTCGATATAGCGGCGGATCGCCACGGTGGCGGCCGGGGTGCAGGTCCGGTAGGTCTGCTGGAAGCCGTTGTAGCCGCGGTTGAAGCCCGCAACCATGCGGGCGCGGCGGTCGCCGGAGGGGGTTTCGGCATCGATCAGCGCCTGCATCTCGTTACGCCATTTGGCGCCCTCGTTGGAGCCGCAGATGCCGCGCAGATAGTGCAGGGCGCCGAGGATCTCGGCGAGCCGCTGCAGGTCGCCGTCGAACGGCGCAGCGGCGTCCTGCGCGCGGGCGGGCGTCGCGAGGCATGCCGACATCAGGATCACAACGGCGAGAAAGGCTCTGATCATCAGGGGTTCCGGAATCGCCGTGGTATGCCCCCTCAATGCGCCCGAGGCAAGGCGGCAAGGCTCCAATACCGCCCCCAAACCGGCCTCAGACCAGCCGCCGGGCGGCCGCAATGACCTCATGGAGACCGCCGGTGACCTTGAGGTCGCCGATCTCCTCGGGCGCCAGCCATTTGAAATCGTCGTGCTCGTCGTTCAGCACAGGCTCGCGGGAGGCCCAGCGCGCCGCGAACGTCATGATCAGATAATGCCCGGTGCCGGGACCGGTCGGCAGCACCTCGCGCCAGCCGGCCAGGCCCAGGATCTCGACCCGCAGGGCGGTCTCCTCGTCGATCTCCCGGTGCAGGGCGGTATGCAGCGTTTCGCCGAATTCGACCCGGCCGCCGGGCAGCGAATAGAAGCCCTTGCCCGGCGAGCGGGCACGGCGGACCAGCAGCACCTTGCCATCGCGGAAAATCACGCCGGAGACGGCGAGCTGCGGGCGGATCGGAGGTTCGGGAGAGCTCAAGACGACAACCAGTTTTGACGACCATCATGCCCGATAAATCAGGCGCCCGCCATGATGCCGTCGACATCGGCCTCTGCGGCGCCGTTGATGACACCGGCGGTCTGCATCACCAGCGGCTTGACCCAGACGATCGCCTGCTCGGCGAGCGCGACCCGGCTCCTGTCCTGGTGCAATTGCCGCATCGCGGAGCCGACCTCGGTCAGGATCTTGGTCATGCTGTCGGTGAGCTGGTCGAATTCGGCCCGGATGACGGCATCCGCCGTCTGATAGGCTTCGATCGCGAGGTCACGCGCCCGAAAATTGGACGCGGTGAAATGCTCGGCATAGGACAAGGGTTGCCATTCCAGGAAATCGCTGGCGCATTCCGGCAGGTCCGGCACCATCTCCAGCAGCATGATGGCTTCGTTGAAGTGATTGAGGTAGTCGGTCGCAAGCCCGGTGCGGGGATTGATGTTGGCGGCGCGCAACTGCGCCGCCCGCGCCTCGTCGGGGTACGTCGGTCGCGGGCGAGAGCCCGCTATGGCGGCCGTTGAGGTCATTGGTCGCAGTCTTTAATGGTCCAAGTTAAGGCGGAATAAACGGATACCACCCTGGACAGGATATGTGCGGACGCTTTGTCATTACCTCGCCGCCGGCGGCCTTGCGAGAGATGTTCGGCTACATCGAGCAGCCGAATTTTCCGCCGCGGTATAATGTTGCGCCGACCCAGCCGATCCCGGTCGTGCTGCTGCAGAATGGCGGCCGGCATTTTCAATTGATGCGCTGGGGCCTGATCCCGTCTTGGGTCAAGGATCCCCGCACGTTCTCGCTGTTGATCAACGCCCGCTCCGAGACGGTGCGGGAGAAGCCGGCGTTCAAGAACGCGATCAAGCGGCGCCGCGCGCTGATCCCGGCCGACGGCTATTACGAATGGCAGGATGCCGGCGGCCGCAAGCGGCCGTTCTTCATCCATCGCCGCGACGGCCATCCGCTTGCTTTCGCCGCGCTCGCCGAGACCTGGATGGGACCGAACGGCGAGGAGCAGGACACGGTCGCGATCGTCACCGCGCCTGCGAGCCTCGACCTCGCGCAACTGCATCACCGCGTGCCCGTCACGATCCGGCCCGAGCAATTCGCGCGCTGGCTCGACTGCCTGCCCAACGACGTCGACGACGTGATGCCAATGCTGAAGGGACCTGACGTCGGCGAGTTCGCCTGGCACCAGGTGACGATGCGGGTCAACGCCGTCGCCAACGACGATGCGCAATTGCTGCTGCCGATGAGCGCGGAAGAGATCGCCTTGGAGGACGCGCCGGCCCCGAAGAAGGCAGCGCCGCGCAAGGCGCCGGTGCGCGAGGACGACGGGCAGGGGTCGTTATTTTGAGGGTTGACTGAAGAAGCGTGGCGCGCGCCGAGGACAGCGCGCTGCTCTGTTCACATCGTCGTCCCGGCCCCCCGTGCGCAACTGCGCACTAGGCCGGGACGATACTGAGAGTGCGGGGTTCACCCCTTGACGTGTGCCACGCCCTCGATCTCGATCAGCATCTTCGGATTGGGCAGCGCCACCACGACGCAGGTGGTGCGCGCGGGGTAGGGTGCGGGGCCGAACGCGCCGGCATAGAGGACGTTCATCGTCGCGACGTCAGAGGCGCGGGTCAGCAGCACGTTGACTTTGACGAGATCGCGCATTGTGGCGCCGGCCTCGGTCAGCACGCGCCGGAAATTGGTGACGACATTGGCGAACTGCGCCTCGAAGCCGTCGGGCAGCTCGCGGTTGGCGTCGAAGCCGGGAATGCCCGAGATGAACAAGAGATCGCCGACGCGGGCGCCGAACGAGAGCGGCGGCGCCGTGACGCCGGGCGGAGGAGGGAAGTGCTTGATCTCAGTCATGGGTCACCCGTCTGCGCGAGAGGGAAGGGAAGCGGTGTCGACGGCGCTCGCCGCCAGCGTACGCCGGCGCCAGGGATTCTTGCCGAAGAGATTCTGGCCGATCATGCCTGCCAGCATCGCGACGACGAACACCACGATCGGCAGCGAGAGCCCGGCAAGGTTGACCAGTGCGGGCCCGGGGCAGATGCCGGCGAGGCCCCAGCCGATGCCGAACAGCACGGCGCCCCCAACCAGCGGCGCATCGATGTCGTTGCGGTCGGGCCAGAGGAAGCGCGCCGAGAAGGCAGGCGCGGTGCGCTGCCGCGCGATCGCAAAGCCGGTTGCCGCGACCGCAACCGCACCCGCCATCACGAAGGCAAGCGTCGCATCCCATGCGCCGAACAGGTCGAGGAAGCCGAGCACCTTCTGCGGATCGGTCATGCCCGAGATCAAAAGGCCCGCGCCGAAGATCAGGCCGCACACGAAGCTTGCGAGAACGCGCATCGCTAACCTCCGATCCCGTGCCTGACGATGGCAACCGTGATGATCGCCGCCGTCATGAAGATGAACGTGGCCACGATCGAGCGGCTGGACAGCCGCGCGAAGCCGCAGACGCCATGGCCGGAGGTGCAGCCATTGCCCATCCTTGTGCCGAACCCGACCAGAAGGCCCGCGATCGCGATCACCACGAGGCTCGCATTCATCGCCGGCCGCGGCAGCGGCGCGCCGAATAGTGCCGCAATCAGGGGCGCCGCGATCAACCCTGCAATAAAGGCGATGCGCCAGGCGCGGTCGGCGGTATCGGGCTGGAGCAGGCCGCCGACGATGCCGGTGACGCCGGCGATTCGCCCGGTCAGTAGCATCAGCAGCGCGGCGGCAAGCCCAATCAGTGCGCCGCCGGCGAGGCCGGAAAGTGGGGTGAAATCGTGCATCGGTGCGGGTCCCTGTTGCGCAAACTCCTCAGCGATGGCGCAAAGCGGTGGCGGCGCATGCGCCAATGGTCGCGCGACTACACGCCCGATGATAGACTCCACAATAACAGGAACAAGCGCAATCCCGCGTGTTTTGCCGGCATTTCGACGTGCCGCCGCCCGATTGGATTGCCGCGATTCGCTTCACTTCGTCCGGAGAACCCCCCATGAGATTGTCATCCGCCGCCCGCGCCGTGCTGTTCGCGCTGGCGCTGCTCACCGGATCGTCCGCTGCACTGGCCGACGAGGGCGCGGTGACGCTCGTCATCTTCAAGGGCGGCTGGTTCTTCGGCGGCTCCGCCGGCAAGGGCGTCCTGACCTTCCACGGCCAGACTTACGGGCTCACCGCCGGCGGGCTGGACTACGGCCTCGTGTTCGGCGGCTCCCAGACCACGTTGCAGGGGCGTGTGCGCAACATCCGCCGCGCCCAGGATATCGCCGGCGTCTATGCCGCGGCCGGCATGGGCGTTGCGCTCGGCGCCGGTGTGCGCGGCATCCTCTTGACCAACCAGAACGGCGCGGTGCTCGAATTGAGCGGCAAGCAGATCGGGCTGATGGCCAATGTCGACCTCAGCGGGCTTGCGATCACGTTGAAGGAGTAACGGGCGGGCTTCGTAGGATGGGTAGAGCCAACGGGTCCGCGCAACGCGCGGCCCGATGATAAACTCCGCGAAACCCATCAACTTCGTAGCCGCGGGAGAGATGATGGGTTTCGCTGCGCTCTACCCTTCTACGGTTCCGTGATCCACTGCGCCAGCTCACGCCACGGCTGCAACGTCCAATGGCCGGACGCCGCACCTGACGGCGACGACAACACGAACACGTCAGGAAATCCATTTATGGCCGGCTGCCGGCCGAGCGCAAGCGCGCTGGTCGGCCGGTCGTAAAACAGGCTCGCCGCCTTCCTGCTGGTGAAGGCGATGGTGTTCGGCCGAACCATCTCGATCTTGGTCCTGAAGCCCGCGACATCGAACGAGCCCCGCGCGATCTCATGATCCATCCCGGCGCCGGTCTTGGAGAGATCGGTGAAGCCGATGCCGAGCTCGAGCAGGGCGGTGAACTCATCCGGCCGATAGCGCCGCGGCGTGATGCCGGCCTCATGCAGCGCGCGCCAGAAGCGGTTGCGGGGATGCGCGTAGTAATGCCCGACGGTGGCCGAGCGCGTGCTGGCCGCGGTGCCGACGAACACCAGCCGCAGATTGGCGCGGAGCTGATCGGGGAGGCGGTGGAGATTGTTGTCGGGCATCGGAGCGGGGGGTAATGGACGACCTTGCCTAGCTGAAATCGGGTTTCGGCAGGCCGAGCTTCTCGATCAGGCTGTTCAGGACAGGCTGCTGTCCCTTGGTAATCTTCCTGAACGCCTCCTTCAATGCAAACCAGCCCGCGCGATCCGCCTCCGGGAATTCCGCGAGGCGTCCCGATCGTGGCGGCCACTCCATCGCGAACGTGTTGCTCTTGAACGCTGCAAGGTCGAATTCGCCCTCGAGCGCCCATGCGCTGACATGCTTGCCGCTCGGTTGCTTGAACACGCCGAGCTCGATGAAGGTGCCGACGGGCCGCTGTCCCGTCTCCTCCTCGAATTCGCGTTTCGCGGCGCTCAGGGGATTTTCGCCTTCTTCATAGAGGCCCTTCGGGATCGACCAGGCCGCATCATCCTTCTTCGTCCAGAACGGGCCGCCCGGATGCACCAGCAGCACTTCCGCGATGCCGCGTCTGCGGCGAAACATCAGCAAGCCGGCGCTGCGCTGGGGCATAGTCGATTCCGAAGGTGTACGGCTGCGCGCTAGCGCACCGGCTCGTTGATCTCGTCTTCGGTCGTGACCGCTTGCGACGGTCCGCTCGAACGCACCATCAGGAACGTTCCCGAGTACGCCGTGCCGCGGATGCTCCAGCGGCCGTCGATCTCGGTCGCGTCGGCATTGACCGCGCCTTCATAGTGCACCGTGTCATAGCCGTAGCCTCGCGGCTCGTAGCGCTTGACGAACGACACCGCGCTGCCGGAGCGCTGACCCGCCAGCGAGGCGTTATGCGAGGGGAGCGGACAGCCTTGCGCCATGCAAGGCTCGGTCACGCTGCCGCCGAGCGCGCCGCCGGCGTCGATCAGCGTCGCCAGGAACGTGACCATGCCGCCTGGCTGAACGTAGCTGCCGTCCCAGACGCCGGTGAGATTGTCGGCCATGCTGCTCGTCCGGTTACCGCTTGTTGAACTGCAACGATCGATGTGGTGCAGGCAGCGCCTCAACGCAAGTTGTGCCCGCGGACGAGCGGTTGCCTGATCAGGCAAAAGGGTCTGTAATCGACCCAAACAGATCAAGAAGAATTTGGGAGCGGACATGACGGGAGAGGCGAAAACCCATTACGAGGTGATCGTGGTCGGCGCCGGCGTCGCCGGCATCTACCAGATCAAGCGGCTCGCCGATCTCGGCATCGACGCAACCGTGCTGGAAGCCGCGCCCGATCTCGGCGGGACCTGGTACTGGAACCGCTATCCGGGCTGCCGCTTCGATTCCGAGAGCTACACCTACGGCTTCTCGTTCTCGCGCGAGCTGCTCGACGAGTGGCACTGGAAGGAGCGCTTCTCCGGCCAGCCCGAGAATCTGCGCTATCTGAACTACGTCGCCGACAAGTTCGACCTGCGCAGGCACATGCAGTTCAACTGCAAGGTCGAGGCCATGCAGCTCGACGAGACGCGCGACCTCTGGCAACTCAGGATCAGCGACGGCCGCGCGCTGACCTGCCGCTTCGTCGTGCTGGGGATCGGCCTGCTCTCGGCGCCGACCATGCCGCGCGTGCCTGGCATCGACGACTTCAAGGGCCGCTCGTTCCACACCTATTACTGGCCGCACGAGCCGGTCGATCTCACGGGCAAGAAGGTCGCCGTGATCGGCACCGGCGCGACCGGCATCCAGCTGATCGGCGAGATATCAGACAAGGTCGGCGAACTCACGGTGTTCCAGCGCCGGCCGAACTGGAGCGCGCCGCTCAACAACAGCGACATCTCCGACGAGGAGATGGCCGACATCCGCGCACGCTATGACGAGATCTTCGCCGCCTGCGCGCTGACGCCCGGCAGCTTCGTGCACGGTCCCGACAAGCGCGGCTTCTACGAGGTGAGCCGCGAGGAGCGGCTGGCACTGTGGGACAGGCTCTACGACGAGCCCGGCTTCGGCATTTGGCTCGCGAATTTCCGCGAGATCTTCATGGACGAGGCCGCGAATGCCGAACTGTCGGAATATATCGCGGACCGCATCCGCCGCCGTGTGAAGGATCCGAAGGTCGCCGAGAAGCTGATCCCCAGAGATCACGGCTTCGGCGTGCAGCGCCTGCCGCTGGAGACAAGCTATTTCGAGGCCTACAATCGCGACAATGTGCATCTCGTCGATCTCAGCGAGACGCCGCTGGTGCGCGTCACCGAGACTGGCCTGCGCACCACGGCGCGCGACTACGACTTCGACATCATCGTCTACGCCACCGGCTTCGATGCCATCACCGGCGCCTACGATTTGATCGACATCACCGGCATCGGCGGCGCGAAGCTCGCCGACAAATGGAAGCAGGCGCCATCGACCTTCCTCGGCATGATGGTCCACGGCTTCCCGAACCTCTTGATGCCGACCGGGCCGCAAAGCGCCTCTGCCTCGACGAACTTTCCGCGCGGCATCGAGAACGGCGTCAACTGGTGCACCAACCTCCTGCAATACATGTGGGACCGCGGCTACACGCGCGCCGACGCCACGCTGGAGGCGCAGCAGCGCTGGACCGCGCACGTCGCCAAGATGTACGAGATCATGCTGATGCGCAAAGCCAAGTCGTGGTTCACCGGCTACAACTCCAACGTCGCGGGGCATGAAGAGGGCACCGTGCGGTACTTCGTCTACAACGGCGGTACGCCGAAGTTTTTGGGGATCATCAACGGCGTGGCGGCGGGGGAATATGAGGAGATTGAGTTTCGGGCGGGAGCGGGTAGCACCGTGCAGGCGGCGGCCGCTGTTGGCCGGCCAGCTTAGCCCATTCATAATCGGCCGGCGCAACCCCGGCCTCCGCTGTGTAGTCGACTAAAACGGTCGTTAGGATGGGCGTTGCCAGATTTCGGCTGACGAACCCGCGAAGAATGACGCGGCGCCAGAGGGATGGCGCAACAATTTGACAGGTTCAACGATGGGTTGTTACGTAGAGCGATCACTACGATTGACCGCCAAATGATTGAGAATTTTAGGATGCCATTATGGCGCGCAAACCGATATCTGAGAAAAAGTCAGCTTCTCTTTCGATCTCTCAAGTTCAAGCCGCGATCCCGAAGGTTCGTCGGCGACTTCAGGAGTTGGTCGCTCTCGACCCAAATCAACTCGACAATGAAACGGGTGGCGATATCTTGGATAGTCATGTCCAGAAGATCAATGCGACTCTTCGCGACATCTATGGTGTGAATGCTGTCGAGTATGAGGAGTACTCAATAGAAACGTTCCGACCGGTTTTCGTGATCTACCATGGAGGAATGGATGCCTCGATCCGAGGTAACCTAGAAACCGTGAAGAGAAAGGTCAGTAGGGGTGTTACAACGCTGAAGACGTTGCTTGAGACTCTTGAAGAGCAGGCAGGAGGGGATGATGGCGACACGGCGTCTCGCACCCTTCGGGCGTACGCCGGTCTTGACCTGCACCCCGAAATAGCGCGCGCGTCTTCGTCGCTCTACCAAGATGGTCACTACGCAAATTCCGTAGAGGCGGCAGTCAAGGCGCTAAATGGATTGGTTCGGCTACGTAGTGGACTAGAGCAGGACGGAACGACTCTAATGGAGCGTGCTTTCAGTCCATCGAACCCGGTCCTGAGATTCAATGACCTTGTGGATCAATCTGACAAGGATGAACAGAAGGGGTTCATGTACATGTTTTCGGGCGCGGTTTCCGGGCTGCGCAATCCGAGAGCTCATGGCTTCATCCAAGATGATCCGGAGCGCGCTCTAGAGCAGATTCTGATCAGACACGGTCATAACCGGCTGCGGCGAAGAAGTTCAGGCACTCTTGGGCGGTGAAGGCGGTCAGGGCGGTGGCAATAGCGTTGTCCAAAGCCTCGATTGATCTGGCGGCGGCCTTTCGAAGTGCGGCTTTGAGCTTGGCGAAGGCCATTTCGATCGGATTGAGGTCGGGCGAATAAGGCGGCAAATAGAGGAGCTGGGCGCCCACGGCATCGATTGCGATGCCGACCTCGGCGCGCTTGTGTGCTGCGAGATTGTCCATCACCACGATGTCGCCGGGCCTGAGTGTCGGCACGAGGACTTGCGTCACGTAAGCCTCGAACGCCAGACCATCCATGGGACCGTCAAGGACCATCGGCGCAGTCATGCCGGTCGCTCTGAGCGCGCCGACGAAGGTCGTCGTCTTCCAATGACCATGCGGGAGCGCTGCGACACAGCGCTGGCCGTACGGCGAGCGGCCATAGCGCCGCGCCATCTTGGTCGAGGCTCCCGTCTCGTCGATAAACACCAACCGATGGATGCCGATCTCAGGCTGAGATGCCTTCCACGCCGCGCGTTCAGCGGCCACGTCCGGCCGATCCTGCTCGCTGGCGTGCGATGTTTTTTTTGAACGTGATGTTGCGGCGATCGAAGAATCGCCAGACCACGCTCGGCACGAAACGCTCGCCGTGGACTTTGAGGAGATGGTCAGCGATCTCGGCCAGCGTCATGTCAGGCGTAGCCTTGACCAGGGAGAGGATCTCCGCAGCATGACCCTCGATCCGAGCTGAACGTCTGTCTCCGCCCTGCGCTCCCGCCTCACAAGCGCCGGTGCTGCGCCATTCGTTGACCAGTTCGATCGCTGTCGATGGCGCTACGCCGAACCGGCCGGCGGCGCCCCGACAGCTCATGCCTTCCTCTTCCACAGCCCGAATAATGCGAAGGCGAAGGTCCGGCGAGAGCGGCTTAGCCATGGGGGCTGGCCTCCATCACCAGCCCTCAGGGTGAATCACGATTTGCCTCACAAGGGAATCTGGAGGGTTCTGTGAGGTCGCGCTCACGCGAGGGCGCGGCAGGCGCTTATGACGCGACCTCATTGAAGCCGGATTGAACGAAGGCGCGGGAGGCTATTCGCGGTTTTGCAGCTATGGGGATTGTTCGAGATCGCCATGCCCGATCTGCTGGCTCGGCGCGTGAGGCAGAGACACAGGAGTGCGCATCCTGGAAGAGTTGAGATCAGACGCGCTTCGCCTGAGATCGCGATAGGCCTTTTGCTGCATCGGACGGTTGTTGTCGCGCAGTGTGACAGCACGGATTCGACATCGTCCGCGATGATCGAGACGCTGGGAGCGAAATGACGAATGATGATCGTCGTGCACGACATGACTTGGCTCACGATGTGTCGCATCGGAACGGTGATGTTCGAGGGCTGGGGCGTCTGAAGCTATGTCGAAAGCGCTCAATGATGCGCATGACGCCACCACAATCGGGACAGGCAGGAACCTCGGCCCGGGTTTGAGCCTCCGAATCCACAGGCGACGGCTGGCCATCGTTTGGGGCTGTTCGCTCATGATCGAGAAGTTCGCGGCAAAGGGCGAGCTTGGCAGCGCGATGGCGGTTGGCCATGAAGCCGAAGTGGCGGATGCGGTGGAAGCCGTCAGGCAGCGTATGAAGCAGGAAACGGCGAATGAACTCATCGGGCTTGAGATTCATGATCTTTGTCGCGCTGTTTTGGCGATAGTCCTTCCATGAGAAGGCGACATGATCGTCGTCGAGTGCGACGAGCCGGCTGTTGGCGATCGCGACGCGATGGGTGTAGCGGCCGAGATAGGCCAGGACCTGTGCGGGTCCGCCGAAGGGCCGTTTGGCGTAAACAACCCAGTTGATGCGTCGCATGGCGTCGAGGTGGGCCGCAAAGGCAGCCGGCTCGGCCAGAGCTCCGAGATCGCCGAAGAAACGCAAGGCACCGGAGTTGAAGGCTGCCGACAGACGTTTGAGAAAAAGTGTGCGAAATAGTCTGGACAACGGTTTGACGGCCAGGAAGAAGTTCGGTCGGCAAGCGGTCCAGCGCGCGCCATCGGGCGAGAGGCCGCCACCCGGAACGACGCAATGGACGTGGGGATGATGCATCAGCGTCTGTCCCCAGGTGTGGAGGACGGCGACGCCGCCGATCGCACCGCCGAGCCGGCGTGGATTGGCGGCGAGCGTCGTCATCGCCTCGGCGGCAGCCTTGAACAGGATGGCATAGACGACGGCCTTGTTCTGGAAAGCGATCGCGGCGATCGGTGCGGGAAGTGTAAAGACGACGTGGAAATAGGGAACCGGAAGCAGGTCGGCTTGACGCGCGGCGAGCCACGCGGCTCGGGCTCTCCCCTGACACTTCGGACAGTGCCGATTGCGGCAGGAATTATAGGCAACGCGTGTCGTGCCGCAGTCGTCGCAAGCCTGCATGTGGCCGCCGAGCGCCTCGGTCCGGCACGCAACGATCGCGCTCATCACGCGCCGCTCGACCCGCCCCAGATGACCGGCATGTACACGGCGATAGGCGTCGCCATGCCGGCACAGAATATCGGCAATCTCGATGGCGGGCCTGTTGGAGCGGATGTCGGAGCGGGTCATGACCCGCATCCCGCTGCGGGTCATCCAGGTGGCGTCACCTCCAGCGACAGGCGATCGAGCGGGCTCTGCGTCGCTCGGATCGTATCGGTGGCGACCTGCGTGTAGCGCGCTGTCGACGACAAATTATTGTGCCCGAGCAAGACCTGGATGATCCGGATATCGGTTCCGTTCTCGAGAAGATGTGTCGCGAAGCTGTGGCGCAGCGTGTGCAGCGTGACGCGCTTGGTCAGGCCCGCAGCCTTCACCGCCGACCGGCAGGCGGCATGCAGCACGGTCTGATCGATCGGATGATCTTCGTCACGACCAGGGAACAGATAAAGCCGCGGCCGGGCGAGCCGCCAGTAGGTGCGCAGGATGCCCAGCAGCTGGGGCGACAGCATCACGTTGCGATCCTTCGCGCCCTTGCCGTGGCGCACCTGGATGACGCCGCGGGCGCTGTCGATGTCTTCGATCCGCAGTCCCGCAACCTCCGAGGCCCTGAGCCCGGCCGCATAGGCGGTGGTGAGCGCGGCGCGGCTCTTCAGGCTCGATACCGCTTCAAGAAACTGAACCACTTCGTCGGCGCTGAGAACGACCGGCAGCTTGCGCGGTTCTCGCGCATAGGGAATGCGCTCTGGGATGAGCGCCTCGCCGAGCGTGACGCCGTAGAAAAACCGTAGCGCACAGACGATCTGGTTCAGCGCCGGCCATGAGATGCCGGTCGAGACCAAATGCACCTGGAAGGCGCGGACGTCTTCCAGCTCTAACCGGTCAGGCGATCGGCCAAAATAGCGGCTGAACTTCGAAACCGCGCTGATGTAGGATCTTTGCGTCGCCGGCGACAGATTGCGGACGGTCATGTCTTCGATCATGCGGCGGCGAAGAGGGCTCAAATCGGCCATCTCGATACTCCTGTCTGAGGGGGTGGGCTCCAACACCCACATCCTCTCAGCCAGGAGGCGATCTATGCCACCTTGCCCCCTACGCCGCGGCAGCGGCTTAGTTCAATCCCTTCCGATTCCGCCAGGTCAGAAAATGCTCTAGAGTTCATTGCCTACGTCAGCCTCCTAGCTAGTAAGCGCGATTTTCTTCGCACGCCGGCGGTTTTGATGGATTGCCCTGGTATCGGGCGATACCGAGCCGTTCAGGCAGTGGCGGCTTTGTGGAAGTTGAAGGGCAGCAGGTCTGTAATATCGGCGTCGCCGGCGCGCTGAGGCAATTCGGTGAGGACGTGGCGCAACCACGCTAACGGCTCGACACGTGAGGCGCGGCAGGTCAGCATCAGGCTATAGACGACGGCACTGGCCTTGGCTCCGTCCACGGTATCGCTGAACAACCAACTCTTCCTGCCAGTTGCAAAAACCCTGATGTCGCGCTCCAGAAGATTGTTGTCAATCGGCATGCTGCCGTCCCCGGTGTAGCGCGTCAGATATTCCCATTGGTTTCGGGTGTAGGATACGGCGTCGCCGAGCTTGCTGTCAGGCAAGACCTTCGGGGCCATGTCATCGAGCCATACTTTGAGAGCATTGAGGATGGGGACACTATGTTGCTGGCGGAAGCGGCGAATGCAGTAGGCCTGTGTTTCACCCTTCTCCGGTATTCCGTCCCACGCCCGCCTTTCAACCCGGTAGAGCTGTTCAAAGAACCGCAGCGCTTGCTCGGGCGGACCGCCGCCCTTCTTCCTGGCTTTGAGGGCATCGACAAAGCGCCGCCGGGAGTGGGCCATGCATCCAATGTGGGTGGCCCCTTCCAGCGTGCGCCATGCGGTATAGCCGTCACTCATTACAATGCCACGGTAATCGCCGAGGAAGGCTTGCGGGTGGATTTGGCCGCGGCCCGGCTGATAATCCAGAAGAACGATCGGCTCGTGGCTGCCCTTGCCGCTGCGATAAGCCCACATGTACGATGTGCTGGTGGCCCGTTTGTCCTTCTCCTTGAGGACCTGAACCGTTGTCTCGTCGCCATGGATGAGAGGTTGTGATCTGAGCCGCAGCTTCAGGGCGTCGTAGATGCGATGCAGATGCTTCTCGCTCGAGCCAATCACCCAGTGGCCCAAAGCGCCGCGGCTGACAGGAACACCTGCACGTTCGAAGGCCTGCGCCAGGCGGTAGAGCGGCGTGCCATCGACATATTTGTGAACCAGCGCGAACGCCAGCGTCGAGGGCGTGGCAACGCTGCCCGGCAATGGTTGCGGCGGCATCGGCGCGGTCACGACAGGGGCGTGGATCCCGGTGCGATCGCAATGGCGGCACGCATATTTGAAGCGCACATTCTGTAAAACCTTCGCCTTCACCTCGATATGAAGTTGCTCGGTGACAGCCTCGCCCATGCGATGCATCTGGCCACGGCAGCAAGGACACGCCTTCTGATCGTCGGACAGGTCATACTCGACGCGCTCACGAGGTAGGTTCCCCGGCAGCGGCTTGCGGCCGCGCTTCTTTCCCATTGTGTTTTCGACGGGTGGCAAGCCCGTGTCCGGAAGTTCGGCGATATTGTTCGTTTCACTGCCGGCGTCCTCCTCATCGGAGGCCTGCTCGGCTTCATTGAAGAGACGATCAACATGCTTTTCGCTGCGCGGCGCAAAACGATGCAGGCGTGCCAGCGCCAGTTCTTCCTCGAGCTTGGCGACGCGGTCGGCGAGTTGATGGTTCTCCGCCTGCAGCGCAGCAATGCGTGCCAACAGCACTTCAACACTCGGATCGCCGGTTCGATTCATCGAATTCTTGAATCTGAACCGTACCGACGCGTCAACCGCTCAACTCGAGAGCTCAGCCGGCAACCTGATATTGCCGCACCGGATGGCGGACCATCGCATCGATATCGATGCCGTCAAGGATCCAGTGCAATTGCTCCGTCGTCAGCGTGACGATCGCCTCCTGGCGGCGCGGCCATCGGAACCTGTCTTCGGTCAGCCGCTTCAGGACCAGTACAAAGCCGGACCGATCGAAGAACAGAAGCTTCATCCGGTCGCAACGGCGATTGCAGAACGCAAAAACCGCCGGAGTGAATGGATCGAGCGCCATCGTCTCCTGGACCAGGACCGCAAGGCTGTTGATGCCAGCCCGGAAGTCGATCGGCTCACGGTGCAGATAGACCTGCAGGTCATCGCCCAGTCTAAACATCGCCCAGCGCTCCGATGATCGCCGTCAATGCATCCACATCGCCGCATTCCAGCGCGAGCTTCACGCCATTCGGCAGCGACACGCTCACTTTGGCCGGAGAACAAAAAGCTGGAGTCCCTTTGGGTTCCGAACCACGCACTTCATCGTAAGCCGGCAAATCAACCGTCGCCACGCTGTCTTTTCGCGACAGGTCCCGCTCGGACTTCCCCTCAAGCTGAACCGGGATGAACGCCGGGCGTGAGGACGGCGGCAGCGACCTGGTCGCGCTGTGCTTCTTGATCCACTTCCGAAGGAGGTTCGCGTTGACCCCATGTTCGAGTGCAAGCCTCGATACCGAAACCCCAGGCTCAAGGCAGGCCGCGACAAGACGCTCTTTCGATGCCGCCTCGTAGCGCCGGCGACCGTTCCGGCCGACAAGCCTGACCCGCAGTTTCTGATCATCGTCGCTCATCACAAGGTGTCCACCTATTTTGGTGGACACCTCATGCATCAGGACTCTCAAAAGCAAAAGGTGCGGAGAAATTCGCGCTTACCCTAGCTAAGCTCCTCGATGGAGCAAGGCGCTAGATGTGCCTCAAGGTTAGGATACCATTGAGGAGTGCACCCCTTGGCTGATGCCCCGGCGCTTGAACGCAAGCCCTTATCAACCCTTGTTGACCAGCGGCTCGCGCATTCGCGATATGATGCAGTCTATGCGGATTGGGTGAAGTCGATTGATCGACTGGATGAAGATCGCGATGGTGCCCTAACCGCGGCTCGCGCAATGCTGGAGACTTTGTGCAAGACTGCATTAAATGAGCTTGATGTGTCGTATGACGACACATGGGACTTGCCGAAGCTGTATTACGCTGTTGCGTCCAATCTAGGAATTTCGCCTACACAGCACACCGATTCGTTGTTCAAGTCGGTTTTTGGGGCTAGCCAAACCATCGTTGCTCGCGTGGGCGAAATGCGCAACAAGCTCGGCGATGCGCACGGCAAGGCAAACTTGAATCGTGCCGTGCCACGACATCACGCAGAACTTGCTGTGAATCTTGCGGGATCAATTTGCTGTTTTGTAATCTCCTGTTTGGAAAGTGCAGTTGCCGCAAAGAAGCTGCGAACCGCCAATGGCGATGTGATCCTGAAGTTCGAGGTTGCAACTGTGTGGCGTCTTGTCGATCACGCTAGAAATGCTCCAATCTCGATGCCGTGGTATGGGAGGACGCGGCCAAAGCGGGCACTCTGGCTTGTTGGCGATGCCGGAATATATTTGATGAGCAACGGTCAGCCGGCGATGGATCAAAAGGGAAATCTCATAAAAAAGAAGAAGAGCGTTGGCGTCCAAAGACTGGTGGCGCCAGCACTCGGCTGCGACCCCACATGCAATTCCTTTGAAGATTGGTGGCCACTGCACGGCGCGATCGACAATGGAAGCGACTTTTCTATCGCAATTGCGATCAAGGCGTTCGAGTCGATCTTACCCGCGTGCAAATCGCAAATCGTGATCATTTTGAATCCGAAGGAGTATAGGCTTCTCAGCGATGTGCAGCTTCTTAAGCTGTAGGCACAGAGCCGTCACCCATATCTTGAATTAGAGAGTGGCCGGGACTTACCCAGCCACTTCTCGCGGTCCATGGATGCCCGGGCCAAGCCCCGGGCATGACGAGCGACGAGGAAGAGCCCTCACAACACCCTGTTGCTCTCCTTCACCTTGTCCGCATCGAGATACAGGCTCTCGCCCATCTCCTTGAACTTGGCGCTCATCTGCGCCATGCCGTCCTCGATGGTGCCTGAGATCGACGCCCCGACGCCGGTCGAGTCGTTCAGCGTCGCGGCGTAGTCGCGGACGTCCTGGGTGATCTTCATCGAGCAGAATTTCGGGCCGCACATCGAGCAGAAATGCGCGACCTTGTGGGCTTCCTTCGGCAGGGTCTCGTCGTGGAAGTTCTTCGCGGTCTCGGGGTCGAGGCCGAGGTTGAACTGGTCCTGCCAGCGGAAGTCGAAGCGGGCGCGGCTCAATGCATCGTCGCGGAGCTGCGCGGCGGGGTGGCCCTTGGCGAGGTCAGAGGCGTGGGCGGCGATCTTGTAGGTGATGACGCCGACCTTGACGTCGTTGCGGTCGGGCAGGCCGAGATGCTCCTTCGGCGTGACGTAGCAGAGCATCGCGCAGCCGAACCAGCCGATCATCGCCGCACCGATGCCCGAGGTGATGTGGTCGTAGCCCGGCGCGATGTCCGTGGTCAGCGGCCCAAGCGTATAGAACGGCGCCTCGCCGCATTCCTTGAGCTGCTTGTCCATGTTGATCTTGATCTTGTGCATCGGCACGTGGCCGGGGCCCTCGATCATGACCTGGCAGCCCTTGTCCCACGCGATCTTGGTCAGCTCGCCAAGCGTCTCCAGTTCGGCGAACTGCGCGCGGTCGTTGGCGTCGGCGATCGAGCCGGGGCGCAGGCCGTCGCCGAGCGAGAACGAGACGTCATACTTGCGCATGAGGTCGCAGATCTCGTCGAAATGGGTGTAGAGGAAGCTCTCCTTGTGATGCGCGAGGCACCACTTCGCCATGATCGAGCCGCCGCGCGACACGATGCCGGTGACGCGGTTCGCGGTGAGGTGGATGTAGGACAGCCGCACGCCGGCGTGGATCGTGAAATAGTCGACGCCCTGCTCGCACTGCTCGATCAGGGTGTCCTTGTAGAGCTCCCAGGTCAGCTTGACCGGATCGCCGTCGCACTTCTCCAGCGCCTGGTAGATCGGCACCGTGCCGATCGGCACCGGCGAGTTGCGCAAAATCCATTCGCGGGTGGTGTGGATGTTGCGGCCGGTGGAAAGGTCCATCACGGTGTCGGCGCCCCAGCGGATCGCCCACACCATCTTGTCGACCTCTTCCTCGACCGACGAGGTCACCGCCGAGTTGCCGATATTGGCGTTGATCTTGGTCAGGAAATTGCGGCCGATGATCATCGGCTCGAGCTCGGCATGGTTGATGTTGCTGGGGATGATGGCCCGTCCCCGCGCGATCTCGCTGCGGACGAATTCCGGCGTGATGAAGGCCGGCACCGCGGCGCCGAAGCTCTCGCCATCGGCGAGGGCGGCTTCCGCGCGCTCGAGCTGCTGCTTGCGGCCGAGATTCTCGCGCTCGGCGACGTAGATCATCTCCTTGGTGATGATGCCGGCGCGGGCGAATTCGAGCTGCGTGATCTTGTGGCCGTCGAGGCCGCGCAAGGGCCTGTGATGCGCGGTGAAGGCCTTGGCGGCATGGGATGCGCCGACATTGCCGTTGTCCTCCGGCTTGATGTCGCGGCCCTGATATTCCTCGACGCCGCCGCGCTCCTTGACCCAGGCGAGGCGATTGCGCGGCAGGCCGCTGTTGACGTCGATCGTCACGGCCGGATCGGTGTAGGGGCCCGAGGTGTCGTAGACCGGCAGGTTCGGCTCGCCGGCGCCTTCCGACAGGATGATCTCGCGCAAGGGAACGCGGATGTCGGGTGCGGCCTCCGGCGTTGCAAAGATCTTGCGCGATGAGGGCAACGGGCCGGTGGTGACGGCGGGGAGCGTGGTGTCGGGGTTGGAGCGGATGTTCATGGGATCCTCCTTTAGTTCGTTGGCATCGCTGCGCGCGAGTTGAGTACCGCTGTCATCCCCGCGAAAGCGGGGATCCAGTATTCCAGAGGCCGCGGTGGGATACGGAGACGCCGCGGCGTACTGGATCGCCCGGTCAAGCCGGGCGATGACGGCAGAGTGTGTGGAGCGCGGGTTGTGGGCATCACGCGGCCTCCGCGTTGAGGCCGAGCCATTGCCGCACCCGCGCGTCGGGGTCGGCGTTCTGGGTGACGTCAGAGACAACGGCGATCGAATCGGCGCCGGCGGCGAAGATCTCGGCGGCGTGCTCGAACTTGATGCCGCCGATCGCGACCAGGGGGATCGCGCCGATGCGCTTCTTCCACTCGGTGATCTTCGGTATGCCCTGCGGCTCGAACCGCATCGACTTCAGCGTGGTGAAGAAGATCGGGCCGAGCGCGACGTAGTCGGGCTTGGCGGCGAGCGCGGTCGCGAGCTCGGAATCGTCATGGGTGGAGACGCCGAGCGTGAGTTTTGCCTTGCGGATTTCAGAGAGGTCAGCGTCGGCGAGGTCTTCCTGGCCGAGATGCAGATGCTCGGCGCCGGCGACGATCGCCGCGCGCCAATAGTCATTGACGACGAGTTTTGTGCCCGTGCCCTTCGTGACGGCGAGCGCGTCGCTGACGATCTGCAACGCCTCGGCATCGTCGAGCTCTTTGGCGCGCAGCTGGATGGTGCCGACGCCGAGCTTGGTCAGGCGTTCGACCCATTCGATGCTGTCGACGACGGGATAGAACGGATCAGGATACGGCATGCCAGAACGGGGTCCCAACGACAGGAGTGGAGGGGGAGGCGAAGTCGCGGGCTTCCATCAGCCCGGCTTCATAGGCGGTGCGGCCGGCCTCGACGCCGAGCCGGAAGCCATTGGCCATCGCGACCGGATCGGCGGCTTTCGCCACCGCGGTGTTGAGCAGCACGGCGTCGTAGCCGAGCTCGAGCGCTTCGGCGGCATGCGACGGCGCGCCGAGGCCAGCATCGACCACCAGCGTGATGTCGGGCAGGCGGTCGCGCAGCAGTTTCAGCGCGTCGCGGTTAGTGATGCCCTTGGCGCTGCCGATCGGCGCGGCCCACGGCATCACCACCTTGCAGCCAGCCTCGACCAGCCGCGAGGCGACCGAGAAATCCTCGGTGCAATAGGGGAACACCTCAAAACCGTCCTTGATCAGGATGGTGGCGGCCTCGACCAGGCCGACCACGTCGGGCTGCAGCGTGTCGTTGTCGGCGATCACCTCGAGCTTGATCCAGGGCGTGCCGAACAATTCGCGCGCGAGCTTTGCCGTCGTCACCGCCTCGCGCACGCTGCGGCAGCCGGCGGTGTTCGGCAGCACGGTGACGCCGAGTTCGCGGATCAGCGACCAGAACGCATCGCCGGTCTTGCCGCCCGCGGCTTCACGGCGGAGCGACACGGTGACGATGCTGGCGCCCGAGGCGCGGATCGCGTTCTGCATGATCGCAGGCGACGGATACAGCGCCGTGCCGATCAGCAGGCGTGACGGGAAGGATTTGCCGTAGAAGGTGACCATGTGTCTCCTCACACTATGCCGTCGTCCCGGCGAAAGCCGGGACCCATAACCACGACCGGGTGTTGTTGCGATGAACGTCTCCAAGTGTGCTTCACTGAAGGGCCGCGGCGTATGGGTCCCGGCTTTCGCCGGGACGACGTGGAGAGGGTTCGTGCACGCATCACATCACCCTCCCTGTCGCGGCGTAATGATCTCGATCTCGTCGCCGGCCTTGAGCGCGGTCTCGGCCCAGCGGCTCTTCGGCACCACGTCGTAGTTCAGCGCGATGGCGAAATGGGTGCCCTCGTAGTCGAGCTCGGCGAGCAGCGCGTCGACGCTGGAAGCCGCGATCTCCCGCTGCTCGCCGTTGACGATCACGCGCATTGCATCACCTCATTGTCGATTTCGCCGCGCGAAAGAAAGGCGAGCGTCAGCTCGGCCAGCGCGGGCGCGAGCAGGAAGCCGTGACGGTAGAGTCCGTTCACCGTGATGCGTTCCTGCTCGATGCTGATTTTGGGCAGATTGTCCGGAAACGCCGGGCGCAGGCCGGCGCCGAATTCGACGATGCGCGCCTCGCCGAAGGCCGGATGCACCACATAGGCGGCGCCTAACAGCTCCAGCGCCGAGCGCACGCTGACGCCGTTGTCCTCGGCCTCGATCGAGGTCGCACCCAGCATGAAGCGGCCGTCGCCGCGCGGGATCACGTAAAGCGGCCAGCGCGGATGGATCAGCCGCACTGGGCGCAACAATTCGACTTCCGCGGTCTCGATGACGATCATCTCGCCCTTGACGCCGCGCAGGCTCGGCTCGCGGTCGCGCGCGGCAAGACCGCGGCAGTCGATCACGAGGCCGTCGAGATCATCAGCCTCGGCGTCGCTGCCGAACTTGATGTCGCCGCCAGCCTTCGCGATGGCGGCATGCAGCCGCGGCAGCACGCGGCGCGGCTCGACATGGCCCTCGTCGGGATAGAACAGGCCGTCACGGAAGCGGCCTTCGAGCGACGGTTCCAGTTCGCGGACGCCTTCGGCATCGAGCCGGCGATAACCTGACGTGAGGCGGGCAAAGCGCTCGAAATCGGCGCGGTCGCGCGGATGCGCCACCACCAGCGAGCCGTTGAACGCCGTTTCCGGAAAATGCCGCCGCCACAGGTCGAGTGAACGAATGCCGAGCCGCGAGATCACAGGCTCGGAGGCCTCGGCCTCGCACCAGGGCGCCAGCATTCCGCCGGCCCAGTGGCTTGTGGATTGCGTCATCGCAGCGTCACTGCGCTCATGCAGGGTGACGGCACGTCCGGCCTCTGCGAGCAACAACGCATGCCAGGCGCCGGTTATGCCTGCGCCGATGATGGAGACGGGGGAATCCCCCCGCGGTTGTGACGTCTGATACATCCCTGTCCCTTCGCCGGCATGACCCGGATCAGGTTCAAAGGGTCACCGCGGTCCCGAACCAATCGCCATGATGGCGAAGTCCAAGCTTGCGGTATCTCAGCTCCTCCTTCGGAGCACCCCTCGGAACGCGCCTAATGTAGGCTGATGGGCGGATGTGTCAACTTGTATGCCAGGAGCGGCACCGCGGCGTGCGCAGAGCGCGCGTGCCCCGCACGCAGCACGGCGCGACAGCGGTGGGCTGCCGAGCCGGGCCCCATTCTTTCGGAACGGAGGTCCCGGCTCCGGGAGCAACGCTTGCGTTGCACCGCGCCTGGGGCACGCAAGCACCTATTTGGGAGCCTGTTCAGGCTTCGGCTCGGCGGTCTCGGCCGATATTTGCTCTTGCTTGGCGAGTTCCTTCGGTGGCGCACCCGCGCCGCCATGCATCGCCTCCTTGAGGTGACCGCCGCGCTGCCGCTTTGCGACATAGTAGTAGCCGCCCGCGAAATAACGCACGGCTCGGTCGAAATCCCCATTGGCGGCGCGATAGGCGCCCGCGAGGTATTTGACGCCGTATTTGAGGTTGGTCGCGGCGTCGCGCAGACCTTCGGCGGTACCGGTGTAGCCGACCCCGCGGGCGGTCGCGAGCTTGATCTGCATCATCCCGATGGCGCCGCCGCGCCCGATCAGCTGCGGATGGTACTTGCTCTCGCGCACGATGACGCGATGCACCAGCTCTTCCGGCACCAGGTTCGCCTGAGCCTCCGCCGCCACCATCGCCTCATATTGCGCCCGCGCACTGGCGCAGGACGCCAGCACCGCGGTGACGGCGGCAAGGCAGCTAAGGCTCTGAAGGGTCTTCATCTCGGATCGCCCGGGTGATCAAACGCGCTTCGGTTCTGCGGTCTCATTGGTACGGCGAGCGGGCAGGAATGTGGCAGAACCTTCGCATCAGCGAAACGTTCTGCGTCCGTGATCGCCCGGGTGCAGGTGAAGCGGACGACGCGGTTGCGAAGACAGATGCTTCAAATTGTTTGCTTCAATCCTCTCAGCCGAAAATTGTCTCCGATTGTCCTGGCCTCTTGTGCTGGCCTCCGATTTTCTCGGCCGCCTTTTTGCCGCACGCTGTCCACACCGGATTGTCGTGCAAACGACTCGATGAAGGTTTACACTGCACTCAACGACAGGCGCGCGTGTTGAGTCAGCGCGTCTGTCCGTTTCAGAGCACGCAAAAAAACAACATTCGGGAGATGCGCCATGGTCCGTCAGGACACCGGCTACATGCCTCGCGAAAATCCCTGCGCGCAATGCGGCAAGCCGATTGCCCGCCCCGATTGGGTGGAGCACAGCGAGGGGCGCACGTCGTTCCTGTGGAATTGCCGCGCCTGCAATTACCGCTTCGAGGCGATCGCGATCTACGACACAGCGCAGCTCACGCCGCTCGCCGCCTGATGCCTTGATTCTCGGTCAGCTTCGTTGCCGATCAGCTCCGGCTGATCAGGCCGCGGATTTCCGCGCCGATTGCAGCAGCTGCTGCCGCGCCGGCAGTTCGATCCGGACCACCAGCCCATGCGGCTTGCGATCGTGCAGCGACAGCGTACCGCCATGCGCGAGCACGATGGCGTTGGCGATCGACAGGCCAAGGCCAAAGCCTTCGGCCTCGTCCATGTTGCGCGCCTGGTCGCCGCGCACGAACGGCTCCAGCACGCTTGCCTTGTGCGCGTCCGAAATGCCGGGGCCGTCATCCTCGATGTCGATGACGAGGCGATCCGGCTTGACGTCGAGGCGAACGGCGACTTCGCCGCCGAAGCGCACGGCATTGTCGACCAGATTGGTGATGCTGCGATGCAGGTCGGCTGGCCGCGCGGTCGCCATCGCGTGCTGCGGACCCTCGTAACTGACCTTGTGTCCCATGTCGGCGAACTGGTCGGTGACGAGGTGCAGCGTGCTCGCGATGTCGACCAGCGTCATCTCCTCGAGCTTGCGGTCGTTGCGCAGGAACGACAGCACCGATTCCAGCATCGAGCGCATCTGGTCGAGGTCGCGCAGCATGCGGTGGCGATGGGTCTCGTCCTCGATGAATTCGGCGCGCAGCCGCATCCGCGTGATTGGCGTGCGCAGGTCGTGGCTGATGGCGGCCAGCATCTTGGTGCGGTCGTCGATCAATGCCGTGATGCGCTCGCGCATCCGGTTCAGCGCCTTGGCCAGCGAGCGGATCTCCTCGGGGCCGCGTTCGGGCAGCGGCGCGGCGGCGCCGTTCAGGCTGAAGGTCTCCGCAGCCTTGACGAAGGATGACAGCGGCGCCGTCAGCGCCCATGCCGCCCACAGGCCGAGCAGGGTGACGCTGATGACCGCGAACATTACCGTCATCATCCACGGCCCGCCCCAGAACGGCCGCATGTGCAGGTCCGGCATCAGGTTCGCGGCGAACATGGTGCCGTCGGGCAGGCGGATCGCGACACGGCGGATCTCGCCGTCACGCGGCGTGCTGCCCGCCTCGCGCGGCAGAGAGTAGACGTGATAGCCGGCGCCGAGCCGGCGCAGCGCGTGCAGGCTCGGCGGGTCGGTCTCGGTGAGCGTGCCGGTATCGGCCGGCAGGTCACCGATCGCAAGCTGCGGGAAGGCTCTGATGACGTCGGCCTGGAGCCGCGGCCGCTCTGATGCCGGCGCGTGCCCGAGCAGTTGCGCGGCGGCGGCGAGCTGGGTGTGCCAGCGATCGGACGGCTCCGGCCGGTCCGGGCGATGGATCAGGAAGGTGGCGGTGATGATCAGGTGCAGCGTGACGATCGAGACGACGACCAGCGCCGCCATCTGGGCGCCGATCCCCCGCAGACTCAGCACGCGTGGCAGCTTCATGGTCAGTTGCTCGTGGCGGCAACCGCCTCCACCCTCGGAGTGAACACATAGCCGCCGGACCGCACCGTCTTGATCATGGTGGCCTCCTGCGGATCGGGCTCGATCTTGCGTCTGATACGGCTGACCAGCACGTCGATCGAACGCTCGAACGAGCCGGCGCTGCGGCCCTGGGTCAGGTCGAGCAGGCTGTCGCGCGACAGCACGCGGCCGGGCCGTTCGCAGAAGGTGCGTAGCAGGTCGAACTCGGCGCTGGTCATGGCGACCCGTGCGCCTTCGGGGTTGCGTAGCTCGCGCAGACGGATGTCGATGCGCCAGCCGAGGAAGGTGAGCGTGGTCGCACCCTCGATCGCGCTGGCGTTGCGCGCGGCGGCCTGCCGGCGCAGCACCGCGTTGATGCGCGCCAGCAGCTCGCGCGGGTTGAACGGCTTGGCCAGGTAATCGTCGGCGCCCATCTCAAGGCCGAGGATGCGGTCGACGTCCTCGCCGCGCGCGGTCAGCATGATGATCGGCATCTGCGACTCCGCGCGCACCTTGCGGCACAGGCTGAGGCCGTCCTCACCGGGCAGCATGACGTCGAGCACCAGGAGATCCACGCGGTGATCGGTCATGGCCTTGGCCATTTCGCGGCCGTCGGATGCGGTCGTGACATGGCAGGAATTGGTGCGGAGATATTTTGCGATGAGAGACCGCGTTTCGCGGTCGTCCTCGACGACGAGGATATTGGGCGCAGCCTGGGTCATACCGACTCTTTTGTCCGTGATTCGGGGGAAGCGGCTCAGGAATTTTGTTTCAGTGCATTTCTGGAATCTTGCCCGGCATAACGAGTTAACAGGTTGGCGCTGTGGAGAAAAGTTATCGTTCTTTCATCAAGCCTAATCCGTTGATATACGGGCGGAAGTCTTCGATGCCGCACGTCGGTCGCGCAGCGCCACGGCGGTCCCAAAAAGGGGAAGAGCGGCTGCCATATCCGGCGCCGGAACCCGTTCCCCAGGCGACGCGTTATTTCTCTTTCAGGCCAGGAGGGTGAGATGGCTGTCGAGGTCAGGACAAGGCCGCATCAGCTCATTGCAAGCGATCGGGTCGAGGGCACGGCGGTGCGCCGCGCCAACGGCGACATGATCGGCCATATCGAGCGGCTGATGATCGACAAGATCTCGGGCAAGGTGTCGTACGCGGTGCTGAGCTTCGGTGGTTTCCTCGGGATCGGAACCAATCTGCTTCCGCTGCCGTGGGCCCGGCTGCACTACAATCCGAAGTTCGAGGCTTATGAGCTCGACATCGAAGACGACGAATTGAAGCGCGCGCCGTCGTTCCGCGCCGACAAGGATTTCGATTGGGGCGACCGCTCGCAGGAAGTCGAGCTGCATCGCTTCTACGGCGTGCCGCCCTATTGGGGTGGTTTCTGAGCGCAACACGTCGCGCTCGTTCAGCTTCCGTGGCGCGGGGCGCGCTGCGACATGCGCGTGCGGATGATTTTGGGCAAGCGCGGTTCGCCGGGACGACTTAGTGAGCCAAACATCGTCACATCAGGGACTGCGCGTCCGGCGCAGTCGTGAGGCTCAACCGCGGCTTACTTGAGAGATCACGATCGCTTTCGTCAAGGACCGCAACGCTCCATGCGTCGGAAAGTGCGCATGCTCGGGCTTGCCGCATCGTTCCGTGGCGTTCCCAAGCATTGGGGCGGCTTTTGAGCGCAGGTTCAATAGGAACGGTCGCGGACGTCACGGGTTTTCCCAGCATCGATTTTGCGAACTGAGGAGAGCGCAATTATGTTGGTCAAATCCGTCATCGCCGGCGTGGCCGGCTCCGCCCTGCTTGCAACCGTCGCGATTGCACAGACTCCCACCGACAAGGGCGACAAGATGTCACCTGCGGCGTCGACATCAACGTCGACCACGTCTGCCACTACCTCGTATCAAGGTAACTGGCGCGCGTCGAAGGTCGTCGGACTCAGCGTGTACAACGACAAGAACGAGAGCGTAGGCTCGATCAACGATCTCCTGATGGACAAGGGCGGCGCCATCAAGGCCGTCGTGATCGGCGTCGGCGGCTTCCTTGGCGTCGGCGAGCATCTGGTCGCCGTGCCGCTCGACAAGGTGAAGTTCGAAAGCGAGCCGGTCGCCTACACCGGCGCCTCGAACACCGGCAGCACGACCAAGTCGACGACCACCACCGGCGCGGCGCCTGCGGCGTCGAAGCCGAATCCGTGGTATCCGGATCACGCCGTCTTCAATGCGAGCAAGGACGAGCTGAAGGCGATGCCCGAGTTCAAGTACGCGACCGACTGACGCGGATCGTAACCACCACCTGTAAGCGACCAGCGCGCCCGGTACTGCCGGGCGTGCTTTTTTTGACTTGCGGATAAAGGCCCGGTCGAGAGTAGGGAAACGAGCAGGCAGGAAGCAGTTTTGGATATCGCGCCTGTGCACCTTTGGTAAGGTGAGGTCGGCGAGACGCCATTGCTATTATCAATCCTTGAATTGCGCTTAGGAACTCTTTCGTCAACTGGCTGAAGAACCCGATGAATGAAACCGATCGAGAGAGCGACAATCCCGCGGTAGCCCGGATTCGCGGCCGCTACCCGCAATACACGCGGCGCCGGTTGGAAGGCTTTGCCGAGCGGCTGCAACAGAAGATTCACGCCGACCGCGCGCCGGTCACCTCGCTCGAAATCGCCGGTCCCACTGAGCGGATCAGCGTTGCGGAAGCCCTCGAGCTCGATTACCGGCCGGTCGCGTTGGGCGAGACGCTGGGGCCGCTCTGGGCGACCTACTGGGTGCGGGTCGCGGCGGTCGTACCGGAAGCCTGGGCCGGCTCGCGCGTCGATCTCTATTGGGACAGCCGCTCGGAAGCGCTGCTTTGGCTCGACGGCCGCTCGTCGCAAGGCCTCAATCCCGGCCGTCACACCGCGCCGCTCGTTCAGTCGGCGCGCGGCGGAGAGACCGTCAACTGCCATGTAGAAATTGCCTGCAACGGCCTGTTCGGTGCGTTCTGGAACGACCCGCAAGCCTACGCGCTGGCGGCGTGCGAATTGCGCCGCTTCGACCCCGAGGCTTCCGGGTTCTATTTCGACTACGAGGTGCTTCGCCAGCTCGAGGCCGATCGGGATCCCACGATAAAGAGCAGGTCGTACGGAACTGTTGGCGAGACGGCGCAGCCGGCGCTTGATCGGACCTGGGCGGGACGCCTGCTGCACGATCTCAACCGCGTTTGCAACATCGCCGATCCCGACGATCGCGTGACCTGGCCGGCGGCGCGGGAGATCCTCACCACCTTGCTGGCGGCGCGCAACGGCACCATTGCCCACGAGATGTCGGCGATCGGCCACGCCCATCTCGACACCGCGTGGCTGTGGCCGCTGGCAGAAACCCGCCGCAAGGCGCAACGCAGCTTCTCCACGGCCGTCGCGCTGATGGACCGCTATCCCGATTTCAAGTTCGCCTGCTCGCAGGCCTATCAGTACGCTGTGATCGAGGAGAACGACCCCGACCTGTTCGCGCGAATCCGCGCCAAGGCCGCGGCCGGGCAGTGGATTCCAGTCGGCGGCAGCTGGATCGAACCGGACTGCAACCTGCCATGGGGCGAGTCGATCTGCCGGCAGTTCCTCTATGGCCAACGCTACTTCGAGCGCGTGTTTGGCGCGCGCTCCACCGTGTTCTGGAATCCCGACGTGTTCGGCTACGACGCCCAGTTGCCGCAACTGATGCAGTCGGCGGGGATGTCGCGCTTTCTCACCCAGAAGCTATCGTGGAACAAGTTCACTTCGCCACCGCATCACAGCTTCCATTGGCGTGGACTGGACGGCAGCACCGTGCTGGCACATTTCCCGCCGGCGGACACCTACAACGGATCGGTGCAGCTTGCCGAACTCCGCTATCACGCCTCCAATTACAAGGATGCCGATCGATCGCCCGAAGCGCTCTATCTGTTCGGATATGGCGACGGCGGTGGCGGCGCCGATGAGACGATGCTCGAGGCGTTGCAGCGGATGCAGGATCTGCAGGGCCTGCCGCGGATTCAAATCCGCACCGCCGACGAATTCTTCGACCGCCTGGCAAAGTCTGCGCAGAATCTGGCGACGATCGAGGGCGAGCTCTATCTCGAATATCATCGCGGCACCTACACCACGCAGTCCGAGACCAAGCGCCTCAACCGCGCCTGCGAGGCCGGCCTTCAGGCACTCGAATTCGTGGTCGCGGTCGCTGCCGCCTGGCAGCAATCGGCGCCGTCCGCGCAGGAGATCGAAGGCCTGTGGCGTACGCTGCTGGTCAACCAGTTCCACGACATCATCCCCGGCAGCAGCATTCGCGAGGTCTATGAGCGGGCGGAGGTCGAGCTGGCCGGGGTCGCCGAGGAAGCCAACCGCCGTTCGCAGACCGTGCTGGCCACACTGTGCGATTCCGGAGGTGCCGGCTGGACGCCGGTCAATACGCTGGGACGCGCGCGCACCGAGATCGTGTCCGATCCCGACGGGGTACTTCGCCATGTCGCCGCCGCGCCCTTTGCGGCGGGAGAAGCGATAGCGATCGACGACCGCGTCATTGTCGCCGCCGATGCGGACGGCTTCGTTCTGTCGAATGCGCAACTCACGGCACGTCTTGATCGCACCGGACTTGTCCGGTCGCTGCTGCATGTGGCGAGCGGCCGCGAGAGCTTCGCATCACCGGCAGCGCGCTTGCTGCTGCTCGATGACAGGCCGCTCGATTTCGAGGCTTGGGATATCGATCCATTCGCGCTGGAGACCGCGCGCGACGCGGGAGGGGAGGTGAGTTGCGAGGTGCTGTCGGATGGCGGGCTGCGCGGCGAAGTCCGTTTCGAGCGCGGGATCGGACGCGCGAGCCGGCTCTCCCAGGTGATCCGCCTCGATGCCGGCGCGGATCATCTCGCATTCGAGACAATCGTCGATTGGCAGGAGCGCAAGACGACGCTGAAGGTCATGTTCCCGGTGGCCTGTCACGCATCGAACGCGACCTATGAGACCATGTTCGGCGCGACCGAGCGGCCGACCCATGCCAACACCGATGCCGATGCGGCCAAGTACGAGGTGCCGGGCCATCGCTGGGCCGATCTCGCCGAGCCCGATTTCGGCGTGTCGTTGTTGAGCGATTGCCGTCATGGCTATTCGGCGTTTGGCAACCAGCTCGCGCTGACGCTGCTGCGCGGCTCCGAGTTGCCTGATCCACAGGCCGATATCGGACGTCACCGGATGCGCTACGCAATCTACCCCCATCAGGGTGATTGGCGCACGGCCGACACCGTCGGGCGCGCTTTGTGCTTTGAGCGTCCGATGCTCTGGGCCAAGGGGCAGCCGCGCGCGCCGCTGCGGCAGTCGTTCCTGACCACGGCGCCGGCCAACGTGATCGTCGATACGATCAAACCCGCCGAGGATGGCGAAGGTTGGGTGGTGCGGCTCTATGAGAGTGCGGGCGTTCGTGCCGCCGCGACGCTCGATTTCGGCGTCGACATGTCGTCGGTGTGGATGAGCAACACGTTGGAAGATCGCATCGCTGCCATTCCGACCGAAGCGCGGAGCTGCCGTTTGTCGCTGCGGCCGTTCCAGATCGTAACGCTGCGGGTTTTCCGGCAGTGACGCAGGCGCGCTCGGCGATGCCGGGCGCGCCGTGCTGCGGCGTCACCAGCCCAGTTCACGCAAGTAAGCCGCGCGGGCGGCAACGCCGGTGTGGGTGAAATCGGTGAACACCCCATCCACGCCGAGACGGAAGAACTTCAGATATTCCAGGCTCGGGTCGCCGCGATAGTCGGCGGCGAGATACTTCTTCTCGTTCCGGAACGTGAAGACATGCACGAACAGGCCGAGCTTGTGCGCGTCGGCAATCACGCTGGTAGCGTCCTGCGTCGAGGCATCCGCCGTCGATCCCTTGTAGGGCGTGCCGTCGGCGTTGTTGCCCTTCCACGGTGAGATCTTGTAGGGGACGATATAGGCCTTCCACGGACCGATGCCGTCGGCATAGGTCTTGATCTCCGCGAGGCCCTCGGGCGTCAGCATCGCATCGAAGGTGCGGCCGTCACCCGCGACCGTCCAGTCGTACGGACGGGAATTGGCGATGTTGTTGAGCAGCACCTTGCCGGTCTTGAAGTCGACGCCGTTGCCATCGATGAGCTGCACCTGCCGCGTTTCCAGTCCGTGGCTGCGCATATATTTCAGGCTGCCGGGCTCGAAGCTCTGAACGATGATCGGCGCGTCCTTCGCGTTGAGGCCGTTATCCCTGATGATCTTGATCAGGGCGTCCTCGAGCGGGTGGCTGCCGGGCGCGCCGCAGCCATTGGCGATCGCCTGGGCATTGTTCCAGGTCGGATTCTTGGTTTCCGGATAGACCGCGATCGGACGCCCCGTCGCCTTGCTCTTGGCTTTGGCGATGTCGATGATGCCCTGGAAACTGATGATCGGAAACTTGCCGTTGAACAGTTTTGGCCGTTCGTTGGCCGCATCATAGGTGGTGCCGGCGATCCAGCTCTTCAGCTCGTCCATGGTGAAATCGGTGATCGACCAGTCATTGGTATGGTCGTCGCCATCGACGATCAGCGCTTTCAGCACCGATTTGGGATCGGCCGGATCGATGAGGTCGGTGGGATACTCGGCCGGCCCGCTGGTCGGCGTTTGCGCCCATTTCACCTTGACGCCAACGCCCGGCGCGGTGCGCTTGCGTTTCGCGACGTCCGCATTGGTCTTCGCCGCTTCGGCGACGTTGGTGTTGTCGCCGAGCCATGGATTGTGGCGTGCCACCAGCACGCAATCCTTGGTCAAATGCAGGTCCTCTTCGAGCGCGTCGGTGCCGAGGTCGGCGGCCAGCTCATACGATGCCTCGGTCTCCTCGGGCACCAGGCCCGGCACGCCGCGATGCCCGATCACAAGCGGCTGCTTGCCGTCGACGGTCAGGAACGGCTTGGCGCCGGCCGGCGCCGGGCCGGTTTGCGCTGATGCCATCGACGGCAGCAGGACCGCCAAAGCCGCCGCACCGAGCAGCATCGCGCCAACATGCACCTTCCATCGCGAACGAATCTGCCTCACGGCCAAATCTCCATCTTTTGCGTGGCATCGGGGCGATGCCATAAAGGCCGAGCCGAACAGGGCCGACGCCGTTGTTTTCTTGTCGCAATCTTCTGACAGTCCGATGACTATTCGGCGAGGCGGGCCGACACAAGCTTCTGCGCCGCGCCGGAGGGCGAACAGTCCGCACCTCATTGCGGCTTGCGGCCGGGCGCGGCGCGTTGTCAGCGGTCGATCCGGACGCTCATGCCGGGTTCGAGACCTTCCGCGGCGCCTGCTGGGTCGAGACGCAGACGCAACGTGTTGCGGTCGTGATCGCCGATCACGCGCTCGGCCTGCCAGGTGGCGAACACCCCAAGCGGCCGCAATTCGGTGATGGCAGCCTTGGTGGCGGCGCCGGAACCGTTCGGTATCACGCTCACGGTCTTGCCCATCGCAAGACCGTCGAGATGGTCCTCGCGCACGTTGAATGACAGCCATTGCTTGCCGGCCGCAGCAATCATCAGGATCGGCTGGCCCGCACGAACGTTCTCGCCCACTTCCGCGGCGATCACGCTGACCACGCCGTCGACCGGCGCGCGCAGCACCATCTTGTCGAGACGGCGCTCGAGCACCGCGACGGCGGCCGCAGCCGCCTGCACCTGTGCGTCGGCGATGGCGCGCTCCTCTTTGGTCGGCCCCGCCGCGGCGGCATCGTAATTCGCCTGGGCCGCCGCCACGCCGGCGCGCGCGGCGGCAACGTCGTTCTCGGCCTGGTCGAGCGCCTGCTGGGTTTCAAAGCTCTGGCTCGCCAGCGTGGTGATCCGCTTGAGCTGGGTCTCCACATAGTCGAGCCGTGAATTGGCCTTGGAGATCGCGGCTTTCAGCGAGTCGATCTGTTCGCGGCGTACGCCGGCATAGACGTTGTTGCGGCTCGCCACCGCGGCGGCGAGCGCGGCCCGCGCCTGGTCCGCCTGTGCGCTCAACTCGACCGCGGAGAGTTTGGCGAGGACGTCGCCCGCGTGCACCTTGGCGCCTTTCTCGACCGCGATCGACACCAGCTGGCCGTTCACTTCCGGCTCGATCCTGACCTCGGTCGAGCGGACCACGCCGACGATCGCGGGCGCCGGCGTCGCGCGGCTCTCGGCGTAGATCAGCGCGCCCGCGACGAGCACAACGGGGATCGCGACAATGGCTGCGCGCCTAGCGTTGGGCATGTTACTGTCCTCTCTTGAACACCAGCGCGGAGATCACGGCGAGCACGAAATAGCCCAGCGCCAGGCACCACAACCTGAGCCAGTCATGCGAGACCTCCCAGATGCTGGCGCCGAGCTGGTTGATACGCACGAGGCCGTCGATCGCCGAGTCGGCCGGGAACAGCCGGCCGAGCGCCGTGGCCGCAGGGGGGATGGCCTCGCGCGGCCAGGCGAAGCCGGCGGTGAAGAACTGCGGCAGGCTGGTCGCCAGCAGCAGGATGGTCGCGTTCTCCGGCCGCGTGAACCAGGCGCCGATCGCCTGTCCCAGGAAGCTCGTCGCCAGCAGGAAGACGGTCGCCAGCGCGAAGATCTGCGGCAGATGGCCCAGCGTCGAGAAGCCATAGATCCGCGGCAGCACGATCAGATAGAGCGCGAGCGCCGGCAGATAGATGGTCAGATGGGCAACGCCGCGCCCGAACACGCCCGCGACCGTGTTGCGGGAATTCGCCAGCGCCGTGCCGGTCAGCATCGCCGCGCCGATCAACAGCGTCTGTTGTAGGATCAGGATGAACGCCGCCGGGACGATGTAACTCGCATAGCCGCCGACCGGGTTGAAAATCGGTTGCAGCAGGACGTTGGCCGGGCTGAGGCTCGCGAGCTTCGCCTTGACCAGGCTTCCGTCGGCGCGGGCGCCCCGCGACACCAGTTCGGATGTCAGCGTGCCGATCGCGGTGGCGACGGCGCCTGCGGTCGACCGGAAGATGAACAGATAGGTGGCGTCGGCGTAGACCGGGATGTGCGCGGTGAGGCCCTTGAGCACGTCGCGTTCGGTGCCGGGCGGAATCTGCACGGCGGCAAATGCATAGCCGCGGTCGATGGCGGTGCTTGCCTCCGCAAGGGTGCGGGCGCGCACCGTCACGCTCAATGTGCCGCTGGCATCGAGCGTCTCCACGATCTGCCGTGAGAGATCGCCGAGATCATTGTCGACGACCGCGATCGGCAGCTTGCGCAGGATCTGGTTCAGATAAGGCTGCGGATAATAGATGCCGTAGACCAGCGGCGCGAGGAACAGCAGGCTGAAGGCACTGCGCGTTCCGAGCACGCGCCGCCACTCCGCCGCGAAGGCGCCGCCGACGCCCGATGGCGCCGGCTCGCTCGCTGGCGGCTCCTCGGGCCGCGCCGTCGCAAACCAGCCCCGGCGCGTCAGGCTCGCCATGCGCAGCAATGCGAGCGCGGCAAACAGCAACGTGAGGCCTGCGAGCGCCGCGAAGGGAATTGCCGATTCCGAGGCCGGCAATCCGCGCGCCGCTTGTCCCATCAGCACCGACATGTACCAGCGCAGCGGCAGGATCGCGCTCCAGACCTGCGCAAACGTATTCATGCCGATGGTGGGAAAGCCGACACCGGCATAGCCGAAGGCAGGGGAGGCGATCAGGCCGGCAAGGCCGAGCCCCGTCGCGAGGTCGCCGACCAAAAGCTGCAGCAGGGCGCCGAGCGACAGATAGGCGATGATCAGAAGCAGGCCCGCCGCGATGATCAGCAGCACATCGCCCTTGAAGGGAATCTGCAGCACGCCTTCGAGGATCAGCGGCTGGGCCAGCATGATCAGGATGAAGGTCACGAACAGCGGCGCCAGCTTGCCGGCGAGCGCGGCGATCGGATCGCCGCCGGCGCTTTCGAGCCACTCGCGCGCGTTGCGGCGGCGGAATTCGGAGCCGACCGAATAGCCCGCGGCGAGCGTGATCACCACGTGGATGATCGTTGGCAGCAGCGCACGCAGCAGGAATTGCGCGTAGTTTTTCTGCGGATTGACCAGCGCGATGGTCTCCGCGGAAAGCGTTCCCATCGACGCCGGGGCGGGAGCGGCGCGATTGGCGGGAGCGGCCGCGCTCGCGGCGGCGGACAGCACATCGTTCAGGCCCGACGACGCGATGCCGGCCGCCGTCAGGAATTGCTGGTTGTAGAAGCCGACGACCTGCGGGCGGCGATCGGCCTTCAGGTCGCGTTCGAAATTCGGCGGGATGAAGATCGCCGAAATCGCCTTGCCGGACCGGATGTCCTGTACGGCTGACGACAGCGAGCCGGAATCGTCGACGATTCTCAGGCTCGGCGAGGCCGCGACCTGCTGCGTCAGCGCGCGCGAAGTATCCGACTTGTCGGTGTCGACGATCGTGACGCCAAGGCCCCGGATCACCGGTTGGCTGAACACGGCCGTGAGCACCACGAAGGCGAACAGCGGCACGCCGAAGATCAAGAGCAATGCCACACGGTCGCGCAACAGCCACTGGCATTCGCGCTGTGCGACCCGCCAGAATCCGGGCTTTGAGGCCAGCCTCATTGGCGAGACCGCCAGTCGAGATAGGCGCTCATTCCGGGCCGCAGCTCAGGCACCGGCTGCACCGGATAGGCGCGGATCGAGAACGTCCGCAAATCGAAATCGCCGGTGGCGCGCGTCGCCCGCCAGCTCGCATATTCGCCCTTGGTGGCGATCAGCTTGACCTCGACCGTGACATGGCGGTCGTCGAGCGCCGGAATGCGGACGTCGAACTTGTCGCCGACCTTCAGGCCCTTCACCAGATCCTCGCGCAGATCGAAATGGATCCACAGGTCGTCGAGATTGATCAGCGTCACCAGCGGCACGCCCGGCGAGACGAACTCGCCCGGCTCGACGTTGCGCTGATAGACCTGTGCCGCAACCGGCGCGTAGACCGCGAGCTGATCGATCACCGACTGGACGCTTTGAATGTCGGCTTCGGCTTTCTCGACATTGGCTTTCGCGATCGCGCGTTCTTCCTTGGTGTAGCCGTTGACCGCCTGCTCATAGGCCGATTTCGCCTGGTCGAGCCCGCGCTCGGCTTCGTGCAGCGCATCGGTGGTCTGGTCGAGACGGGCCTGCGGCGCGTTGCCTTGCTCGGTCAGTGTCTTGGCGCGATCGAAGGTCTTCTGCGCCAGCACCTGCGCGGCCTCCGCGCGCGCCATTTCCGCCTTCCGCGCGGCAATGGTTTCGACCCGCGTTCCAACCATGACGTTGGCGAGTTGCGCGTCTGCAACGGCCTTGGCGGCGCGCATCTGGTCTTGCTTTGCAAGCGTTTCCGGATTGTCGATGCGCACCAGGGCGGCGCCCGCGGGCACGTTCTGGCCGCGCTCGACCGGGATGTCCTTGACCCGTCCGTCGACGCGCGCGGCGATATCGAGCCGCGTTGCATCGACCTCGCCCTGCACGAGCAGCGGCTCGGGCCGCAGCAGATAATAGACCGACAGCGCAACGATGATCGCTGCAACGACGCCGACAATGATGGCCGGCATGCGCATCGCGGCGTGCGCATAGTCCTGCCGCGCTGCTTGTGGTGGCTCCGACGTGCTTCGGCTCTCGTTACCAGAAGGTGACACGTCCATAGCTGACCCCACATTGGCTCATGACCAGGATAGTCATTCACTATGGCGTGGATGTTAAATCCTGCCAACCTCGGCAGCCTGTCCGATCCGGCTCGAATTTGACCGAAGCAACCGCATCCGGTGCGGTCGAAGCGATATCGCTTCGATGTGCGCCGCATCGACGCGCGGTTGCGTGCACAATTCCAGCCGCGGCGGGATTGGCGCCGTGCATCGGCCGGACCCTTTGAAGCGCGCGGAGCCCGCATGCTCGCTGCATGTGACCGGCCATGTTGCCGTGGCGTTGAACCCAGGTTCCGCCCAGGTTCGCGCCTGCGATCGCCAGCGCGCCCGCTGACTTTCGCGCCGCTGCCGCGTGGCCCGAGCAGGCCGCCATTGCGGGCCGCGCATGGCATCGCCGGTCACACGGATATTTGAAGCTCCGCGCCCGAATAAATCGCATCCGATTAAATCGGGATACTTGAAGACCGGTCGCGCCATGCCTTTATCAGGCGTGAGCGAATTAATCGTATGCGATGTAAATCGGGGGAGCGTTACCATGACGACCAGGATTTCCCACGTCGCCAGGACGTTCAGAACCACGACGTTCAGAACCATCGCGCTGGCTGTGGCGCTGTCGGCCATCACGGCGACGGCCGCCTCGGCGCAGGCCGCGATCTCCGAGCCGGCCGCTTATCAGGCGCTGTATCCGTACCGGGACGTGCTCAACAACGGCGCGCCGACGCCGGCGGCCAGGCTGGTGCTGCTGCCGCCCGCCGTGCTGCAGGCGCGGGAGAGCGGCATCGGCGTCGTTCATGTGCCGCGGCGCAGTTCGCATCGTGCCGGGCGCTGAGGCCCAGCAAAGAGGATGTGCGTCGATCGACCCACATCCTCAAACCGGATCAGACCAGCTCTCGCGTCTGTGATTGAATGATAAAAATCATTCTATTGATCGCCGGCGCGGCTCGACTACGTCGAAATTGAGTGGCTTCCCCCTCATGACGGAGACGTTCCATGACCAATCAGATCGACGACCTCTCAAGGTACTATCGCTATGAGCTCGTGCACGGCGACCATGCCGATTTCATCGCCTATCAACGCAACCAGGGCGACGGCGTCTGGCAGACGTATTCGACCTGGATGATCCCGCGCGCGAATGGCGAATAGTGCCGGCTGACGCGGGCGATTACCGGGACCTGCCGCGGAAAGAAAAATGCGCCCGGTGCCGGCCGGGCGCATTTTTGTTGGCTGTCATCGGGCGCACATCCGGGCGACCCGCTCGCGGCGGCGTGCTCGTCAGTTCGACTTCACCAGCGGGCAGCCGCCCTTGTCGAGCGGACGGAACGCTTCGTCGCCGGGCACGGTGGCGATCAGCTTGTAGAGATCCCACTCGCCCTTGGATTCCTCGGGCTTCTTGGTCTCGAACAGGTACATGTCGTGCACCATGCGGCCGTCGATCCGGATATGGCCGTTCTTGGCGAAGAAGTCGTTGACCGGCGTCTTGCGCATCTGCTCCATCACCTTCGGCGCCTCGTCGGTGCCGATGGCTTCGATCGCCTTCAGGTAATGCATGGTCGCCGAGTAGAGGCCGGCCTGGATCATGGTCGGCATGTGGCCGACCTTCTCGTTGAAGCGCTTCGAGAAGGCGCGGGTCTCGTCGTGCATGTCCCAGTAGAAGGCGTCGGTGACGATCAGGCCTTGTGTCGCCTTCAGGCCCAGTGCGTGGGTGTCGGTGATTTCCATCAGCAGCGCGATCAACTTCTGGCCGCCCTGGGTCAGGCCGAACTCGGCGGCCTGCTTCAGCGCGGTGGTGGTGTCGCCGCCGGCATTCGCCAGCGCCACGACCTTGGCCTTGGAAGCCTGCGCCTGCAGCAGGAAGGACGAGAAGTCCGACGAGTTGAGGGGATGGCGCACGTCGCCCAAGACCTTGCCGCCGGTCTCCTTGACGACGTTGGCGGCGTCGCGCTCCAGCGCCATGCCGAAGGCGTAGTCGGCGGTGACGAAGAACCAGGTGTCGTCGCCGCGCTTGACCATCGCCTTGCCGGCGACGTTCGACAGCGCGTAGGTGTCGTAAGTCCAGTGCACCGTGTTGGGCGAGCAGGCGGTGCCGGTGATATCAGAGGAGCCGCCGCCGGAATTGATGTGGATCTTGTTCTTCTCGCGCGTCAGCGCCGAGATCGGCAGCGCGACCGACGAGGTCGGCACGTCGAGGATCGCATCCACCTTCTCGTTGTCGTACCAGTTGCGCGCGATGCTGACCCCGACGTCGGGCTTGTTCTGATGATCGGCCACGACGACCTGGATCGGCTTGCCCTTCACCTTGCCGCCGTAATCTGCGACCGCCATCTCGACCGCGGCGACCGAGCCCTTGCCGGTGGCGTCCGCATAGAGGCTCGACATGTCGGTGAGCACGCCGAGCTTGACGACGTCGTCGGAGATCTGGGCGTTCGCCGCGGTGCCGGAGACCGCGAGCGCGAGGCCGGCCGCTGCTGCGGCCAAGAGCGATTTCATCGTGTTTCTCTCCCTGATCTTTTCCTTGGGGGTTGCTTCCACGAGGCACCTTCTATCCGGTGCGGCAACCTGTCGCAAAGACGACTTTTTGGGCATGCGTAGGGCGCGCGGCGGATGGAACGCCGCGATCTGCGTCCTACAGCGCCGGTAGCGCGGTGACGGCGGCCTTGATGGTGCCGTCGGTCTCCACGATCACCCGCAGCGTCTTCGAATCGAACGCGATGCCGGCAAGCCGGATGCTGTTGACGTCGGCGTCGACGCGGATGCCTTCCTCGTTCTTCTGCAGGTCGGCGATGGCGGCGGTGATCTTCCGCTGCGCGTTGGTTGCGAATGGCTTCAGGTCGACGACCAGCCGGTCGGCGAGCGCCTGCTGCAAATGCGGGATCGCCGCGCGCGCGGCGGCGCCGAGCAGGCCGAACGCGGCTTCGGACTCGACCGCCAGCTCGACGTCGGTGAGCCGCAGCGTCTGCGCCGCCTGGTCGAGCCGCGGCCGGCCCCAGATGTGCACGGTCGCCTCGGCGCCGAAGCCGAAGAAGCTCTTCTTCTCCTTGGCGTGCACCAGAAGCGAGATCAAAAGCCGGTCGCCGGAGGCGGCGATGCCCGCACTCTTGACGGTCACGTCGACCGGGCCGGAGCCGTCCTCGGGGAAGGTCTTGCCCTTCAACTGCGCCTCGACGAGCTGCGTCAGCGTGGTGAAGGACACGTCGACCGGCAGGCCGACCGAGACCTGGCTCGGCATCGGCGGCACGATCGCGAGCTTGTCGGGGAACGGACAGTTCGGCGTGGTCTGCGCCTCCGTGATCCGCGTCTCGGCCTCGATCCCCATGGTCAGGATCAGCGAGGACGCATCGACCTTCGGCTGCGCCGCGATCGCGCGGGTCGGCCGCAACTCGAGCCACATCGGCGGCATCGACGCGGTGCCGCCGGTGCCCTGCAGCGGGATCGAGCGGCAGGCCTTGACCCATTGCGTGCGTGCGGCGTTCTGGAACACCGGGTCGTTGTGCAAGCGCGCCTCGACCACGGAAATCTGGTCGGCGACCGCCTTGTCGATGACCGGCTTGACCTGGGCCGGCACGTTGATGCGGACGCCGGCGGCCGACAGGCTGGTGTCGCCGAGATTGACCTGCGCCTGCAGGTTCGGCTCGATCCGCCAGGACGCGCCGAGCTTCGGCCGCGCGGTCAGCGTGACGCTGCCCTTGATGTCGGCATTGGCGTTGATGTTCTTGATGTTCACGGCGCCGATCTGCTTGGCGACATTGCCGCCGAGCAGGCTGCCGAGCGCGTCGCTGACCGCGCCGGTCGCCTTCGCGGACAGCGAGCCGGTGACCTTGAGCGTGCCGTTGATTGGGGTCGTCAGCGTCAGCACGTCCTGCGCGCCGGTCGCCGCGATCGGCCCGCGCGAGGCGGTCCAGCCGATGTCGGCATTTTGCAGGATCTGTTGAACCGGGTTGTCGGCCTTGCCGCCGAAGGTCTTCGGCGCGCCGCGTTCGGCGGCATCGCGGATCGCCGACAGCGCGACCGAGACCTGCGCCACGACCGTCGAAGAGCGCGGCGCCTGCGGCAGCGGCGGCAGCTGCACGAGTGGCGGCGTCTGCACCGTGACGCTCGGCGCGATCCAGTCCATGGCCTTGAGGCTGATCGCGAACGAGACCAGCACCACCGTGAGCCCGAGCGCGATCGTTCTTGGATGCATCGGTAGACGCATCATTCCCCCGGATGAAATCAACTTGACGGGTTGTACAGGCCCGCCGACGAGGGCGCCAGTGTGGCGGGATCAAGCTGCTTCGGGGGCGGAGACGGGCCGGTCGCCCGACATCACCTGTAAGTTAACGATCCGGACGTTAACGATTATGAACGCGACGACGGCCCCGGCATGATGCCGGAGCCGTCGTCAATGTCTGAATGTGTCGGGGCTAGCGGACGGCCGAGCCGAGGTCGGCGCGGCGGTCGGTCATCGGCAGCACGATCACCTTGGTGCCGACGTTGACCCGCGAATAGAGGTCGGTGACATCCTCATTGGTGAGGCGCAGGCAGCCGGAGGAGACGTGGGTGCCGATCGTCTCCGGCGCGTTGGTGCCGTGGATGCGGTATACGGTGCCGCCGAGATACATGGCGCGGGCGCCGAGCGGGTTGCCCGGGCCTCCGGCCATGTGGCGCGGCAGATAGGGCTGACGGGCGATCATTTCCGGCGGCGGGGTCCAATCCGGCCACTCCGCCTTCTTGGTGATGGTCTGGGTGCCCGACCAGGTGAAGCCGTCGCGGCCGACGCCGATGCCGTAGCGCATGGCCTGGCCGCCTCCGAGCACGAGATAGAGATAGGTGTGCGGGGTATCGATGATGACGGTGCCGGGGGCCTCGCGGGTCGGATAGGCGACGACCTGGCGACGCAGGCGGGCGGGCAATTCGACGGAACGGTCTTCGTCCTGCGCCTGCGGCATCGACTGCACCGGCGGCTGCACCGCCTCGGTCGGCGGCGTCAGGATGAAGGGGAAGATCGGCAGCGGAGCGGCCGCGGCGGCGTTCGATAAAGCGACGGTGCCAACCGCCAGCGCACCGAAGGCGGCGGCAGCGAGACGTGCGTTCAGCTTGATGGAATTGAACATTGTCGACCCCTGTTGTTTGCGCCCTGCGCGCCAGTTCCGGCGCGTCGTTGGATCGAACCAGTACAGGTGAGGCGTTTCAGGACGTTTGCACGAAATCGCCAAAATGGTTTCGTGCCGTTAGGGATTTGTTTCGTCGGTGTTTCGTCGCACGGTTAAGGGCGCGTTGCCGGGGGCTGTCCCATCCCAAGACATCGTTCCTGGCACGGCGCTTGCTGTCCAAAGGCGGTGGTTTGGAATGGAGTGGAAATCATGCCAGCGCCTTCGATCGGGAGCATGCTGGATCAGCAGAAAGGCTTTGGTCCCGGGTTCGATTTTCTCCGCGTTGCGCTTGCGATCTCGGTCGTCGCGGGGCATACGTCCTATGTTGCTACCGGGCGCGGCGACTCGGATTCGACGGGGATCTTCTGGTTTCCGCAATTTGCCATCCTCGTGATGTTCTTCGCATTGAGCGGATTCCTGATCGCCGCAAGCGGGCTGCGGCTCAGCCTGAAGGAATTCCTGATCAATCGCGGAATGCGGATCATTCCGGCGCTAGCGGTCGAGATCGTGCTGTCGGCGCTGATCCTCGGGCCGATCTTCACCACGCTGCCGCTCTGGGACTATTTCACCAGCGCCGGCACCTGGAAATATTTCACGAATGTCGTCGGCCTGGTGAACTACACCCTGCCGGGCGTGTTCGCCGGCAATCCCGCGCCGGAGGTCAACAGTTCGCTGTGGACCGTGCCGTTCGAATATGGCTGCTACGCGGTGATGGCGGTCATCATGACCTTAGGGCTGCTGCGCAGGCCGGCGCTGATCGTGCTCGGCGTCGTCGTCCTGGTCGGCATCGGCTTTGCCGTGCAGATCACCGGGCATGCCGCAACGCCGTCGCAACTGCCTCCGGGCGTCGCCGGCTCGCTGTATGACAAGATCTTCAGCACGGCGCTGTTCCTCGGGCGCGGCGCGAAACTGCCGGTTGCCTGCCTGCTCGGGATCGCGATCTACCTTTACCGCGACCGCATTCCCTATGACGGGCGCATTCTCGCCGTCTGTTGCGTGCTCTGCCTCGGAGCAGCACTGCTCGGACCGGCAGCCTGGATCACCCAGCCCGTCCTCAATGCCGTCATTGCTCCGGCGCTGGTCTACATCACCGTGTTCCTCGGTGTCTCGAAGCTGCCGCGGCTGCCGCTGTTTTCAAGGGGCGACTATTCCTACGGGATCTATCTGTACGGTTTTCCGGTGCAGCAGGTGGTGAAGGTGTGGCTGCCGAACGCGTCGCTGATTGTCCAGTTCGCCGTCGCGCTGGTGCTGATCACGGCGTTCGCGGCATTCTCCTGGCACTGGATCGAGAAGCCGGTCCTAAAGCTGCGCCGCCATTTCTCGTTCGTGGCGCGCAAGCGGCTCGAGCCGGAGGATATGGTCGAGATGCTCGACGGGATCGGGCCGCTTGCCGTCAGCGTCAGCGGCAGCCGGAGCAGGCGATCTTCCTGACTAGCAACAACAGCGTCGCCGGCGCTCAGCGGTGAATGTATCCGGCCAGTCCATCCCATAGCAGCTTGGCCGCGGTGATGACGAGAATGGCGTAGCAGGCGCGGTACAGCGCCCGCTGGTCGAGGCGTTCGTGCAGCCGCCAACCGGACCAGACGCCGACCGGCACGGCCGGCACGCAAAGCGCCATCAGCATGCACAGACTTCGCGACGGCGTGGCGAGCACCAGCCACGGACCGGCCTTCAGCAAATTGCCGACGGTGAAGAACAGGCTGGTGGTGCCGGCGTAAAGCGCCTTCGACATGCCGAGCGGCAACAGATAGATCGCAAGCGGCGGCCCGCCTGAATGCGCGACCATCGTAGTGACGCCGGAGGAGAGCCGGCGAGCGTTGCCTTGATCGTCGAGCGCGGACGCGGCTTGATCTCGCCGCCGCCGATGAACCACAACGCGGCGAACGTCAGCGTCACGAGGCCCATCACGATCTCGACGGCATGCCGGTCGAGATCGCGCAGCACGAAATAGCCGATGCTGATGCCGACCACGAGCGCCGGCAGCAGCATCGCCAGATCGACGCGCGACCAGGTGCTCGGACGCCAGAAACGCAGCGCCGTAAGATCCATGAAAATGAACAATGGCGCAAGCAGTGCGCCGGCCGCAATCGGGTCCATCGCAAGCGAGAGCAGCGGGATGCCGACAATGGCAAAGCCGCCGCCGAACGCGCCCTTCATGAAGGAGATCAGGAACACGCCGGCCAGTGCGACCGCGAGCACGAACGGCGCGGGCAGGTCTGCGATGAGGGATGCGATCATAGTGTGGCGCAACATGGGGGCGTACGCATGCAGGCGCAATCCAAACATTGCTCTCGGTGCAATTGGTGTGCCCGAGCGGGCTAGCCGGCGCGTATCCTCGGCAGGCCCGACCTGTCGCCGTTGATCACCGCGCGGCGGTCGGAGACGGCGTGATGGAATTGCTCGAGTGTCAGCCCGATCGCCGAGAGATCGCCGTCCTCGATCGCGCCGTCGTCGTAGCAATCGAGCGCCTCACGCAGCAGCGCGTCCGCTTCGCTCTGCATTGCCGCGAGCTCCTCCGGCGTCTCGGCGCCGCGCACCCGCGAGATCAGCGTCAGCAGACCGTCGCGATGGGTGATGTAACGCTCGCGCTCGTCGCGTTTCACGTAGTGCCGCAGCCAGGCGCCCGCCGTGCCGAGGCCGGAGACCAGCAGGATGCCGCCCCAGATGTAGTCGGAGTATTTTTCGAGAAAGGTGCGCTCGGTGCCGTCGATATAGGCGGCCGCGCCCTGATGCGCCGGCAGCGCGGCATCCTTGTCGGTGTCCGGCTTCTCGATCTTGGCAGCAGCCGGCAGGTCGCGCGCGACCTGAAGCCGCTGCGTGAACAACTGCCGATCGAGTGCGCCGACGGTTGCCTCGTGCAGCGCATGTTGCGCGATGATGAGGTGATTGACGCCGACGGTCTCGATCTTGTCCTCGGGCCGGGCCGGCGAAGAGGAGAAGATGCTGCCGGCGATTTCCTCGGACTCATAGAGCGGATGCTTCTGCGCGATCGCTTCCGAGACATCGACGGGAAGGAATTTCGGTTCGCCACGCGCCGCCGCTGTCGCCGCGATCGCTTCCGCCGTGATCTTGCTGTCGAGCGGCCCGACGGTCATGTAGGCGTCGAGCGAGGGATCGCGCGCGAGATCGGCGACCTTGTTGACGGCGAACTGGCTGATCGCAACCTTGTCGGGGTTGATGCCGGACTCGGTCAGGATCACGCGCAGCAGCGTGACGTTGGCCGGGGTGCTGCCGATGACACCGACCTTGCGGCCCGGGAGATCGTCGATGCTCTTGATCTTCGCAGACCGCGGCTTGCCTTTCCCGCCCGACGGTGCCCACAGCACAACGACATTCTTGCGCAGAATCGCAACCGCCTCGGCGCTCGCGGGCAGACTGAGATCGCCGCGCACGACCGCGAGGTCGACCTTGTTCGCGGTGAACAGCGCGATGCTTTCGGCGGCTCCCTGTGTCGTGACCGGCTTCAGCCGCACCGAATTGCCGTCACGCGCAAAGGCCTGCGCGAACGCCTGGATGAGCTTGACGTCGTCACTGCCGGTCGGGCCGACCGCGATCTTCAGCGTCACCGGACGCAGCCCGTAGAACAGCAGGCCTGCGGCGACGGCAAACACGAAGATGCCGGCCGCCAGGATCAGGAGCGACGAGTTTCGCCGTTTGAGCCTGCGGCGCGTGGTGCCGGGATGTTCACTCTGCTGCTCTGACATCTGGCTGTCATGTTACACGAAATACCGGCAGTTCGCCGTGAAAAACAACCTAACATTTCGATGACGTCATACGTTTGAAACATCCATGTCAGAACGTCGTGCGAGCAGAATCAAGATTAACGATTTGGGTCTCCTGCGATGCGCATACTCGTTGCGACCGATGCCTGGCATCCGCAAGTCAACGGCGTGGTTCGGACGCTGACGTCGCTTGCGCGCAGCGCAGCGACCCTCGGCGCCGAGATCGAGTTCCTCACCCCCGACGGCTTCCGGTCGGTCGGCGTGCCGACCTATCCGGGCCTGCGCATGGCGCTGCCGAACCGCCGCGAGATCGCGCGCCGGATCGAGGAGGCCGCGCCCGAGGCGATCCACATCGCGACCGAAGGACCGATCGGCTGGGCGGTGCGCGGCTATTGCCAGCGCAACAAGCTCGCCTTCACCACATCCTATACAACGCGCTTCCCGGAATATGTTTCAGTGCGTACCGGCATTCCCGACAGCGTCGGCTATGCCGTGCTGCGCCACTTCCACGCGGCCGGATCGATGACGATGGTCGCGACCGACTCGCTGCGATCAGAGCTTGCCGAGCGCGGCTTCCGCAAGCTCGGCTTCTGGACCCGCGGCGTCGACACCAAAATCTTCAATCCGGATCAACCGGCGCTGCTCGACCTGCCGCGTCCGATCTTCATGACCATGGGTCGCGTCGCAGTGGAGAAGAATCTCGACGCCTTCCTGTCGCTTGATCTGCCGGGCTCCAAGGTCGTGGTCGGCGATGGCCCGCAACGGGCCGCGCTGGAACAGAAATATCCCGACGCGATTTTCCTCGGCGAGAAGAAGGGCCAGGATCTGACCTCGCACCTCGCCGCCGCCGACGTCTTCGTGTTCCCGAGCCTGACCGACACCTTCGGCGTCGTGCAGCTCGAGGCGCTGGCCTGCGGCACGCCGGTCGCGGCGTTCCCGGTCACCGGCCCGAAGGACGTCATCGCGGATCATCCGATCGGCGCGATCGACAACAATCTGCGCAGCGCCTGCCTGCGCGCGCTGAACATGTCGCGCGCCGACTGCCGCAATTTTGCGTTGGAGCGTTCCTGGGAAAACAGTGCGCGTCAGTTCATCGGCAATCTGGCCACGTTGCAGCCGAGCCGCGCGCCGCGGCCCGCCCGCCGCGTCGCCGGCCGCAGTGCGGTTCCGAATTAACGGTTCAAACGAACGAAAGACGAGAGACCTAATCTATGGCTGAAATCATCAAGCTGGGCGCCGACCGTTCCATGGACTTCGACCGCGAAACGGTCGAGCAGGCCTATGACCGCTGGGCGCCGATCTACGACCTCGTGTTCGGCGGCGTGTTCAGCAAGGGCCGGCAGGCTGCGATCCAGGCCACCAACAAGATCGGCGGCCGTGTGCTCGAGGTCGGCGTCGGCACCGGCATCTCGCTGCCGCTCTATAGCCAGAATGTGCGCATCTTCGGCACCGATATCTCCGAGGCGATGCTGGAGAAGGCCAAGAAGCGGGTATCTGAGCAGGGCCTGAAGAATGTCGAGGGCCTCGCGGTGATGGACGCCGAGAAGCTCGAATTCCCCGACGATTCGTTCGACGTGGTGATGGCGCAGTACGTGCTGTCCGCGGTGCCGAACCCGGAAGCCGCGCTCGACGAGTTCGCCCGCGTGGTGCGTCCGGGCGGCGAGCTGATCATCCTGACCCGCGTCAGCGCCGATGCCGGCGTCCGCCGCTTCATCGAGCAGAAGCTGCAGCCGGTGGTGCGCCCGCTCGGGTTCCGGACCGCCGAATTCGCCTGGTCGCGCTACACCAAGTGGCTGGCCGGCGCGCGCGGCATGGAGCTCGCGGAGCGCCGCCTGATCCCGCCGCTCGGCCACTTCTCGCTGGTCCGCTTCCGCAAGGCGGACGTCGCCAAAGCCGCCTGAGGCGGTTGACCAGGCGGCTCAGCCCGCCGGTCCTCCGGGTGAGGTGGCGCAGAGCGCGCCCCCAGCCAGGAGGCTACGATCTCCTTCGCCTCATCCCGCAGACCTCGCCGGGATGAGGCAAGACCCTTCTCCGGTTGCGTCAAGGCGTCGCTCCGCATTGTCATATGTCATTATGATGATGTCACACGCGATACATCGAATCCCTGTAAATCCTGTCCCGAAAGATGTTGGGGGAACCAATGATCAAGAATTTTCTGCAAGAGCTGCGTACCCAGCGCTGGGATGACCATCGCTTCTACCACCACAGCCGGATCAACCAGAGCCTGCACTTCGTCAGCGCGCTGAGCTTCCTGTTCGCCTATGTGATGCTGTTCTTCGATCCGGTCGTGTCGGCGTTGGTCGGCTGGCTGGTCTCGATGACCTCGCGCCAGGCCGGTCACTTCTTCTTCGAGCCGAAGGGGTATGACCACGTCAACCAGGCGACCCACGAGCACAAGGAAGACATCAAGGTCGGCTACAACCTGCAGCGCAAGGTCGTGCTGATGGCGATCTGGGCGCTGTCGCCGATGGTGCTGTACTTCGATCCGACCCTGTTCGGCCTGTTCAAGCCCTGGGTCACGATGGGCGACTTCACCCGTCAGGTGGCCAAGGTCTGGCTCGTGGTCGGCATCGGCGGCCTCCTGTTCCGAACCATCCACCTGTTCTTCATCCGCGACATCGAGACCGGCCTCGTCTGGATGACCAAGATCGTCACCGACCCCTTCAACGACCTGAAGCTCTACCACAAGGCGCCGCTGTTCCTGATGAAGGGCGAGTTGATCGATCCGGGTCTCGAGAAGCACGTCAAGCACGCCTGATCGTTGCTCCAATATCTTTCCGATATGCGTCATGCCCGGGCTTGTCCCGGGCATCTACGTCTTGGGGCGTCGCAACCACAAGGTCTCGTCTTGAAGCTTCTCGTCTGTGCACTCTCTTCACCTCGCCCCGCGTGCGGGGAGAGGTCGGATTGCATCGCCAGATGCAATCCGGGTGAGGGGGGCTCACCGCAAGTCCGTCTGTTACCGATTTTGTGGATGCGGCCCCTCACCCCAACCCTCTCCCCGCAAGGGCGGGGCGAGGGAGCGCGAGAGCAGTGGCTCGCCTCAGCGCCCGAACCTCACGGCGACCATCTCTTTCAGGATCTGCCGCTTGATGTTCTTGTTGGTGAGACCTTTCTGGTGCCACCACCAGGCGTCGCGCTTCATCTTCTCGGCTGCCGCGACGAAGCGGTCGGCGACCTCGGCGAAGTCGGCATCGGTGTAGTTCAGGCTGAAGATCAGCCGGCCGGTGCCGACCCAGCTCAGCGCCAGTCCCTCGGCCCGCAGATAGTATTGCAGCATCCAGTTGTAGCGGGACGGCTCGGTGTAATAGACCGTCCAGATCGACGAGATGTTGCCGACCCGAACCGGCAGGTCCTGCGCTTTGAGCCGGTCGTTGAGCGCCGTGGCGCGGCCGTTCCAAGTCTCGTCGAGCCCGTTGTAGATCGAGCGGAAGTTCGGGCTGGCGAGCCGGCTCAAAAACTCGTCCATCGCCGTCATCACATAGGGATGCGAGTTGAAGGTGCCGCGGGCAAAGCAGATGTCGGCCGGCCGGTCGTCGCGGAAGCGCCGCATCAAATCCTTGCGGCCGCAGACCACGCCGACCGGAAGCCCGCCGGCAAGGCTCTTGCCGTAGGTCGCCATGTCGGCCTTGACGCCGAAATATTCCTGGGCGCCGCCGGCGGCGAGGCGGAAGCCGACGAACACCTCATCGAAGATCAGCACGATGCCGCGCTCGGTGCAGACCTCGCGCAGTTTCTTCAGCCATTCGGTGTAGGCGGCGCGGTCGTATCTCGAGGAGCGCGACGAATCGACCAGCGCGGAATCGCCGGGCGCGTTGCCGTTCGGATGCAGCGCCTGCAGCGGATTGACCAGCACGCAGGCGATGTCCTTGCGGGTGCGCAGCACGTGCAGGGTCTTCTCCGACATGTCGGCGAGCGTGTAGGTCTCGTGCGGCGACACCGGATTGCCGACGCCGGGCTGCACCTCGCCCCACCAGCCGTGATAAGCGCCGGCGAAACGCACCAGATGGGTCCGCTTGGTGTGGTAGCGCGCGAGCCGCACCGCCTGCATCACGGCCTCGGTGCCGGACATGTGGAACGAGACCTCGTCGAGGCCCGAGATCTCGCAGAGGCGCTTGACGTTGTCGGCAATGATCGGGTGGTAGGGGCCGAGCACGGGGCCGAGCGCGTGCGCCCGCTTCTCCCCCTCCGCGATGCACTCCTTGTAAAAGTCGTTGCCGAAGATGTTGACGCCGTAGGAGCCGGTCAGGTCGTAGGACACATTGCCGTCGAGGTCGGTGACGGTGACGCCGCTGGACACCTCGACGAAGGCCGAGGTGCCGAGATGCTCGCGCACCAGGCGGCTGTATTGGAACGGCACGCGGTAGGTTTCGGTGAACCGCAGGTCGGAGATCCGCTCGGTCACCTCGGCGGTCAGCGCGCGGCCCTTGGGGTAGCGATCCGCGTAGAGGCCGGCGAGGCGGAAGAAGCCGTCCTGGCGCTGCATCGCGACATCCTTCGGCGCACCGTCGGAGCGGAAGAAGTCGTCGATGTCGAATTCGTAGTGCGGCACCATGCGCGCCACCATCTTAGACATCTTGGAATGTCCGGTCAGCGAGCGGTGCTTGGCCCGCGACAGCGCGAGGCGGGCCTGAATTTTGGGGAAAGCTGCGGCGGCGCCGGCAAGCGCGGCGGCGGACAGCGAGAGAATCGGAAGGGATGTTTCCATGACAGAAGCGCTAGCCTCGGCACCTAACAAATTCATGACAGTCAAGGGCCTGATCTCGGCATTCACCCAGCAGGAAGATCTCAATTTCCTGCTAACCAACCGGATTCCGCGGGCGGCGATCACCCGCTTCATGGGCTGGTTCTCCAAGGTCGAGAACCCCCTGGTGCGCGACGCCTCGATCGCCTGCTGGAAGCTGTTCTCCGACCTCGATCTGTCCGAGGCGAAGAAGACCGAGTTCAAGAGTTTGCACGATTGCTTTACCCGCGAGCTCAAGCCCGGCCTGCGCCCGGCGGTGGCCGATCCCGCCATCATCGCGAGCCCGTCGGATGCGATCATCGGTGCGCATGGGCGGATCGAGGATGGGCAGTTGTTCCAGGTCAAGGGCGCGCCCTATTCGCTGCTCGATCTGGTCGGCGATCCCGCGCTGGTCGAGCAGCACAGCAACGGCCGCTTCGTCACGCTGCGGCTGACCTCCAGCATGTATCACCGCTTCCACGCGCCGTACGATCTTGCGATCGATAAGGTCACGTTCATTCATGGCGACGTCTGGAACGTCAATCCGATCGCGCTGAAGCGGATCGAGCGGCTGTTCTGCAAGAACGAGCGCGCGGTGCTGCGCGCGAAGCTTCCAACCGGCGAGGCGCTGACACTGGTTCCGGTCGCCGCCATCCTGGTGGCGAGCCTCCGCCTGCATTTTCTCGACGTCACGCTGAATGCGCAGTCGAGGGGCCCGGTGGATTTCCCCTGTGACGCGCACGTGAAGAAGGGCGACGAGCTCGGCTGGTTCGAACACGGCTCGACGATTATCGTGCTCGCGCCCGGCAATCTCGAATTCTGCGACAATGTCGCGGAGGGAGCACGGATCAAATGCGGCGAGGCGTTGTTGCGGAAGCCCTCATAGCGCTTTCGAGCGAAGTGGGCACCAGTTCGCGTGAAGAAAGCGCGTCAAAATATGAACTCTGATCTTGCTGTCTCGTTCGCGCCATTCTTTGAGCACGATCTGCCCGGAAAATCGGTTTCCACTTTTCCGGATCATGCTTTAGAATAGCCGGGATCGTCGCGCGACGATCCTAAATCGCAAACTTGATGGACACGAGATGGCGCGGACGCCTGTTCTGGCGGCGGGAGGCATTGTGCTGCGGCGGGACGCCCCGCAGCGCTTCGCCGTCGTGCGCCTGCGCAAGCGCAATGAGTGGGTGCTGCCCAAGGGCAAGCTCGACGATGGTGAGACGCCGCGCGCCGCCGCCGAGCGCGAGGTGCTGGAGGAAACCGGTCACGACGTCGAGGTGCATGAATTCCTCGGCACGCTGGTCTATGATTCAGGCGGACGTTCCAAGGTGGTGCATTACTGGCGCATGGATGCCGGCGGCAAGCCGGTGCGCGCGTTGATGAGCGACATCCGCGCAGTCGACTGGCTGCCGCTCGATGAAGCGCTCGATCGGCTGTCGCGCGGCTATGAACGTGCGTTCCTGGAAAATGTCGGACCGATCGCGCTGCAGGCCGCGGCGGACGCCGAGTGCGAGCGGCGCGCGCGGTTGCGGGTTGCGGCTGCCGAGCGACGGCGCGCGCGGCTCGTCGAAGAGGAGCCGGGCGTCGATACGACTGCAAACCCTGAAGCTCCGACCGCCGCAGAGGTGCCGGCGATCGCTGAAGCGTCCGTGGTCGCTGAAGCGTCCGTGGTCGCTGAAGTGACCGTGGATGCCGAGACGCCGGTCGTCGCTGACGCGCCGGCGCCTGCCGAGGCGGCGGTCATGGCGGAGACGTCCCATATTGCGAGGGCGCCGGCGGCTGATGCATCCAAAGCATCGCCGTCACCCGCGGGTGAGATCGAACCCATTGCCACGGCCGTCCGGCCCGTCCCGCGCAAGAATCTGATCGAGCGCGTGCGCGACTGGCTGCGTCGCGCGGCCTGATCACCCGCACATCTGACGTCGTGCGGTTGGCTGCCAGGCGTCAATGTCATGCTGCAAGGCAATGCAGTCGGCAACGCGCTTGGGCGAACCCAGTTCATTTGCCAGAAGCTGTGCCGCATGAACTTCCGCCATGGCGCCGTGAACGTCCCCGTGTGCCAGCTGGAGCCTGGAAATCTTCAGCCTGAGCCGCACGATCTGAACCCGCCCTTCGATGCTGGACCATAGCTGGCGGGCGAGGTGGAGATGCCGCATTGCTGTCTCATGGTCCTGCCGGGAGAGCGCCAGGATCGCCTGCGCTTCGTTGGTGAGCGCGCGGATCGAGGGCATCGGCCAGCGATCAGGACTTCCGGAAAGTTCGCAGATCAATGCCTTCGCCTGACTGGTCCGATGCGTGTGTGCCGCAACCAGCGCCAGATGCGCGAGCAGGATTCCCCGCCGCTGCAGGGTCCACCAGGTCTTGCCGATCAAGCTCCGTTCGAGACTCGCATGGGCGGCTTCCGTTTCGCCTCTTGCGAGCAGCAACATCGCGCGGCCCGGCTCCGGGCACCAACCCATCGTGTAAGCCCTGTCGTAGGCTTCGAGCGCTGCGTCGTCATTGCCGATCGCAGCCAGGATATCGCCCAGCACCCGGTTGGCATCGCCCATCGACCATGGCGCATCGCTGGTCAGGCGCGCGAGCGCGTCCTGGATGCGAGCCAGCGCTTCGTCGAGCGAACCCCTGATGCCGAGCACCTCGGAGCGATGCAGTTGGCATGAACCTGTCAGTTCCATGCCGCTGCTCGAACAGAAATTCTGGTAGCTCCGCGTCCACTGGTCGGCCCGCGCCCAATCTCCGAACATCCGGGCTGCCCAGAGAATGTTGCAATAGAGGTTGCCGCCCATGATCGGGTCCAGATTGGTGCTGGACAGTGCAACCGCGGCGGCATGGTCCTGATCGGCCAGTCCTCCATGCGTGTCGCCGAGGCATAGCCGATAGAAGCCGCGATAGGCCAGGCTCAGAGCTTCGATGTTGAGCGCATCCTTGTATCGGACGGCGGTGTAGGCAGCGTCGGCCAACGCGAGTGCCTGTTCCGGCTCGCCATCGAAGGCAGCCAGTTTGGACTTCATCCATAACAGCAAGGCCGTCGTCGGCGGATCGTCGAGCCTCGAGGCCCAATCTTCCGCGCGCGCGAGCCAGCCCTTTCCGATCGCGGCCTGACCGCTCTCGAAATGCAGGCCCGAAAGCGCGATTGCGTCGACCGCTGCTCCGGCAGCGTCGCCGGCCTCGCTGCGCGCGGCGACCGCGCGAACCAGAATCGGAATCGCGGCCGCGGTCCTGCCGAGGCATTGCAGGGCAAGCGCCCATTGGTGCAAGTCTTCAGCGTTGAGCTGGCCGCCTTCATCCGCGCTCGCGAACAGGGTGGCTGCCTGCAGCCACAATTGCCCGGCCGCTGCGCGTCGGGCAAGGCCGATTGGACCGACGGCGTCATCGACTTGCTTGTGGTCAATGCGTTCCGGCTGCCTGACCTCGGACTCAACGAAGAACCGATATCCCTTGCCCGGCAGATTCCGGATCGCGCCCTCCATGCCGCCCTTGCGCAGCGCGGCGCGCAACGAACTCACCGCCCGCTGCAGCGAGTTGTCGGTGACCGTGACATCCGGCCAGACGGCCTCGAGCAACTCGTCTTTGGGGACGACCCGATCGCGGTGGCGGACAAGGTAGACCAGCAGATCGAACACACGCGGCTGCAAAGCAACTTCCTGCCGCGCGCACAGCAGCACGCGTCCAGCTTCATCAAGCTCGAACAGTCCAAATGAGAATGCCATGTGTATGGGTCCGAGGTCGCCGGAAAAGGTTCAGACAAAGATCAGACAATGATCAGTCCGCGGTAAGGACAGTCGGCATCGACAGCGCCTATAGCTCATCATGGCCCGAGATCATCGTGGCCTGCTGTCCGACAGTCGCAAACTGAGGAGATTTCGATGGAACTCTATGTCATTCGCCGTCCGAGCGCCTGGGCAAACATAAGCGAGCTGGAGCTTGCCGGCGCAGCGTCCGCCAGGATCGGCGACGAGCAGATGCCGGACCGCGTCCGCTGGATCCGCAGCTACGTGGTGCATGAGGCAGATGGTCGCATTGGCACTTTCTGCATCTACGAGGCGCGTGACGGTGACTCGATCCGCGATCATGCGCGCTGCGTCGGCATGCCGGGTGAGGAATTCTACAAGGTTGCGACCACCGTGGTGGTGCGTGGCGATCCGATCCAACCGCCCATTGCAGCCGAATGACGCCTGCGAGGCGTCGCATGGCGCATCCCGGCCCAACCATTATCCGGGGCGCCATCACACTTCGATCAAGGAAACGATAATGTCGATTTCATTCATGGAGTCCTTCTACAATCCGGTGCGAAGGCATTTTTCCATTCTGCTTTTGCGCATCCGCCGGATCGTCAATCAGTCGGTCGCAGGGATGCTTGCACGCCGCGAGCGGCAGGCAAATTGCCTGATGTCGCGCGATCTCGGCGGCGGGCGATCGAAGGGCGCCGGCAACCGCGGCTCTCGGCCGATCATTGGAAGCGCGCTGCTCGGGCTGATGATCGCGGGTCTGTCGTCGCCCGTGTTCACGAGAGCCGAGGAGCCTGCCGTTCGGGAGCATCGTGCAGGGCCAGCGCAGCAGGCGGCTTGGCCTCAGCGCAGCGGGCACGGCTGCAGACATCGTTCGGATTGGAGCATTGTTGCCGCATCCACCATCCCGGTCGTTCTCGACCGTCGGAGCTAGCTCGCAGCACATTGAAGTCATTGCACGACGCCTTTTTGGCGCAACTCGCGGACTTCAGGCGAAGCCAGCGGCTTCGCCGCCAGCCGCACGACACGTTTTCAAAAGGAGATACACATGAACGTTCAGACCGAAATGCCCACCGTCGACCTCGCTGCCGTCAAGGCACGCCAGCAAGCCACCTGGAGCTCGGGAGACTACGCGATCGTCGGCACCACGCTTCAAATCGTCGGCGAAACGCTCTGCGAGGCAGTCGACCTGCGGAGCAATCAAATGGTGCTCGACGTCGCCGCCGGCAACGGCAACGCGACGCTGGCCGCGGCGCGGCGTTTTGCCGACGTGGTCTCGACCGATTACGTCGGAGCGTTGCTCGAGCGCGGCCGCGAGCGTGCGGCCGCGGAGCGGCTGCCGGTCACGTTCCAGGAGGCGGACGCGGAGAAGCTGCCGTTTGCCGACGCAAGCTTCGACGTCGTGCTGTCGACCTTCGGCGTCATGTTCACCGCCGACCAGCAGCAGGCGGCAAACGAATTGCGCCGTGTCTGCCGGATCGGCGGCAAGATCGGCCTTGCGAGCTGGACGCCGGAGGGTTTCATCGGCCAGGTGTTCAAGACCATCGGAAAATTTGTGCCGCCGGCGCCGGGCGTGAAGTCTCCTGCGTTATGGGGCACTGAAGCCCATCTCAGTGCCCTGTTCGGGCCTCAGGCTACGGTCGATGCCAAACGCCGGCACTTCAATTTCCGTTACAGGTCGCGCGAGCATTTCCTCGAGATCTTCCGCACCTATTACGGCCCGGTCCTGAAAGCCTTCGGGGCGATCGATGCCGTCAAGCAGCAACTGCTCGCCGCCGACCTGTTCGGCCTGATGGACCAGTTCAATGTCGCCAGGGATGGAACGCTGGTCATCCCCGGCGAATATCTGGAGGCCGTGATCACCAGGCGGGGCTGACCTGCCGTTCGCAATTCGTCGGTTGGAGTGTGGCGCCGGCGTTCTCGCCGGCGCCACGCTCGCGCGTTGGATCGCAGAAGCTCGTCAGAGACGCTCAAGCGAGCACGACATTGCTGCGATCGATCAATTGTGCCGCTTGTCCTTTGGCTGCGGCCTCGCCGCGCGCGGCGGCGGTGCACGCCGTTGCTGGAAGGCGGGGCGTGCCTGCACTGCGGGCCGTTGCATGCCGGGGCGGATGCTCGGCGCGGCCTGCTGAATGCCGGGCCGCGCCTGGCTGGGGGCCTGCGGCGCAGGCTGGGCCGCGCCCTGTCGCGGCACACCCGGCTGACCCGGTTGACCCGGCTCGCGTACGCCGCCCGGCATCGGCGTACGTCCGGGTTGCAGGCCGCCTTGACGTGCAGGCGATTGTTGTCCGCCGGGTGGTGTCGCGCCGCCCTGACGCGCGGGTTCTTGGTGCGCGGGCTCTTGGCGCGCGGGCTGTTGCCCCGCAGGCCGTTGTCCGGCTGGCGTCTGGACGCCGGGCGCGTGCGGCAGCGTCGTGCCGCCGGGTTGGCCGGGCAGCGCGTGTTGTGCGCCGCCTTGCTGCTGCGTGCCCGGCTGCTGCGAGCCCTGCCGGCCAGGTGTGCCCGGTTGCGTGCCCGGTTGCCGCGGCTGGCCCGGACGGTTCGGCTGGCCGGGCTGCTGCAACTGACCAGGACGGTTTTGCTGACCCGGCTGCTGCGGCGCATTGCGGTTCTGGCCCGGCAGGCCGTTCTGGCGCTGCGGGTTCGGCTGCACCGGCTGGCCGCGATTCGGATACGGCGCGGCCGGATTGGCCCTGCGGAAGTCGGGATTGGCGCGGCGGAAGTCGCGCTGCTCGCTCACGACCTGGCGGCCCAGTGTCTGCGCGGAATGCACCGCGCGCACGAAGCCCTGGTCACGCGTCATCTGTTGCGGCGAGATCGTCAGCGGCACCGCGGCGAAGCGGGCGCCGCCGGTGCCTGGACGAATCGCGAACCCGCTCGCGCCGCGCGTCAGCACGCCGAGCGAGGCGCCGCCGCGGTCGTTGACCTCGATGCGGCCGACATGCCCGTCGGCGTCGGGATAGAGCTTGATGCCGACATTGGTGCTGGTCGCGGTCGCGCCTTCCGGCACTTCGACAAGGCCGGTGGTGCCGCGGATGCCGAGGGTTGCGGTCGGCGTCGAGATCTTCATGTCGCCGGTCTTGGCGACGGCGGCGGCGACGAACGCCGCCGTGCCCTTGGCGACGTTGAACAGCGCGCTGTTCTGCTGGCCGCCGTCCTCGTAGACATAATTGTCGATCGTGATCCTGGCGTTGGCCCGTAGGTTGAAGGTGGTGCCGTCGTTGAAGGTGATGCCGAGCGACGAGGTCGCGGATGTCGCGACGTCGTCATTGGCGAAGATATCGTCGCGGATCTGCAACGGCGTCGTGGTGTTGTTGCGCGTGACGGTGGCGGTGCCGGTCAGTGTCGCGACGTTGCCGATCGGCTCGGGCGCGGTGGCCTGCGACGCGGCGGCCGGAGCGGGGGCAGGCGTGGCAGGCGCTGGCGTTGACGGTGTCGCACTCGGCGCCGGGGCAACCGAAGGCGCCGGTGCAGGCTGCGCTTGCGCGAGCTGCATCAGGTCCGGCGCGGCATTGGCCGTTGCATGCCAACCGATCGTGACGCCGGCACCAAGCAGAAGCGCATAAAGGAAGGCGCGGCGCATCACCATCGATTCCCGGGAGGCATTGGGGATCGGCAATTGAGCCGCGTCAGGCTGAACGCCGAATGAACGGTCCTGCCTCGTTGTCATGGCGGCCCCGAACGATCAAGCACCGCACTCCTGGAAGGAAGCGCGGTGTTCGCTCGCTGTTGGGTTTTGCTTAGCCGCGCTTGTGAGGCGTGATGTTGAGTGGCTTCGCCGGCCTGGCCGCGGGCGCATAGCTTGCAGGCTGCGCGGCGGTTGCGGGGGGCACGTAGTGGAACACCGCCTTGCAGCCGTCGCTGAGCAGCGCGCGCTGCCGGACCATGCAGGCGGTGACGCGATCGACATCGGGGATTTCCGAGCTGCACAGCCGCATCGCGTCGCCGGTGCACATCTGCTGCTGCTCGTCGGTATAGACATAGGACGCCGAGGTCAACAGACCGAGCGTGAACGCGGTTGCCGCCAGCAGTTTGCCGTGACGAAGCGTCGAGGCGGTGAAAGCCATCATGTCCCCCTTGTGGTGAACGCGCCGATGCAGCGCGTCGTGGAGGCCATCACTAGGGAGGCTTGGTTTCGGTAATTCTTCGTGCGCACGGCAAAATGGTTTCGTCGCACGCCGGTTTGTTTCGTTAACCACACGCCGACGGGTAACGTCAGCGCCTACGGTGTCGCCGCCGCCGGAGCCCCCTCGAGCGCGAGCACGGCCTCGCGCTGGGCCTCGGGCATGGCGCGGATGCGACGCCTGGCGGTGAGCCGAAGGGCGGCAAAACCGCCGAGGAACACCACGAGCTTGCTCACGATGCCGAAGATCGGCATCACCACAGCCCATGTCGTGATCTCGCAGGTCAGCGCGACGAAGGCGTTAACGGCGGCGGAGGTGAACATCAGGGCTGCCCAGGCGTAGCCGACCGTGACGGCGACGTCCGGCACGACCGTCTGCGCGATCTCGGGCAGATAGCGGTTGAGCCAGCCTCGCTTCAGCATCACGACGCCGACGATTGCGTAGATCACGCTCGGCTTGAACAGCACGAAGCGCGGGTCATTCGTGAGCAAAGTCGCGGTGCCGGCGGTGACCACCAGGAACAGGCTGAGCCATTCCATCGTGTCGATCCGCCTCCGGCGCACGATCTGGATGCCGATCTGCGTGACGCCGAACGCGATGCCGATACCGACCGAGAGCGCGGTGTTGTGGGTCAGCAGGAACAGAACAAGAAAGACAAGGGTCGATGCCAGGTCGAGGGCCAGCAGCTTTGCCGCGGTGAAAAAGTGCTTCATCGGCCGTCGAACTCCGCTTGCCAGATCACGTTGCCAGGTCACATTGTCATGTCGCGCCTTGGCGCGATCCGCGCCCGTGTCGGCACAGCTAGGCAGATTGTGGGGCCGCAAGCCTATCGATTTCTGAAATCGAGGAGTGAATTCTCACCTCGACCGAGCGATTTCCGCAGCGTCCGTGGTTTGCGCGGCCGTCGCCCGGCGCCGAAACTCGGTCGGCGTCAGCCCGGTGTCCGCCTTGAAGGCGCGGTTGAACGGCGCCAGCGACTGGAACCCGGCATCCAGCGCAATCGTCAGCACCGGCACCTCGGCCTGGCCGGCGTCGGCGAGCGCCGCCTTGGCTTCGTCGAGCCGATAGCGGTTGAGGAAGGCGTTGAAGTTGCGGTGGCCGAGCCCGTCATTGATCAGCGTCCGCAGCCGATATTCCGGCATGCCGAGCTTGACCGCCAAGACGCCGATGGTTAGCCCCTCCTGCCGATAGGTCCGCTCGGTCGCCATCAGGTGCTTGAGGTGATTGAGCGCGGCCTGGCTGGAGGCAGGCGGACCGGCATTGGCGAGCGAACGCGCGACCGGTGCTGCCTGGCCCGTTCTGCCGCCGGCGCCGGCAACCGCCGGCTGGCTCTCGGGCGGATCGAACAGCATCATCCAGATCGCGATCAGCGCGAATGCGCCAAGCGCCAGCGCGGCGCTGAGGCTGATCGACCGGGTCGGGATCGCGGCGAGCCCGGCCGCGGCGGCGAACATCATCTGAAGGCCGATGCCGATCAGCAGCGCGATCAGGATCCGGCCGCGTGCCGTCGTCACGGCGGTACGCCATCCCCTCGGAATTTGCGCGATCCCGAGCACGGCGAAGGCGATCGTCGCCAGCGCCAGGGCGCGGCCGCACGGCCCGGCGAGATCGGGCCAGATCGTCCAGCAATTGTGGCTCACAACACCAAGGCCGGCGAGCAGCGTCCACACCGCCGCGTGCCAGGGCCGCAGGGTAAACCGCTCGTCGAACATCGCGCGCGCCCACAGCCAGAAGATCACCGGCGAGCCCATCGCGAAGGCGATGAACGGAGAGCTCCAGCCGAATGACGCTGCGGGGAAGAACGGTGCGGTCGAAATCGCGTAGGCCGCGCCGGCCACGCCCATGGCGGCACCGAGATGCGCGGCCCGGTGCACTGCCGCATAACGCAGCAGCAGCACCGCGCAAACCACCAGGAACAGCGCGACCACCGCGCCCCGGAATCCGAACTCAAGAGCCGTCATCGCCATCGCAAGCCGCCTGCAGGTTCGATTCAACCTCGACACGGCGACACTTATAGCGCGTCCGGCGATCGACATGAAGCGATCGTCGGACTGGCAGAAAACCCGATGTCCGCTCGCCGTTTGCGCGGCAGCGGACATCAGATTCTGCTGGGTTGGCGTTCTAGCTGACCCGCTTCCAGGTCTGGCCGCCGCAGAACATGCCGCCGAAGGCGCAGCCCTGCACGCGCATCGCATTCGGGCCCTTCATCGCGATCGTCGAGTCGTAGTTGCGGCCGGAGTCGGGATCGTGGATGCGGCCGCTCCACTTGCTGCCGTCGGGTTTCATGTTGATCAGGATGCGTTCGTTGCTCTTCACCGAATAGCCGCACAGATTGGCGCCGCAGGCTTCGACGCGGACGTTGCCCTTGTTCTCCTCGGTGGCCCAGACGCCGATCGGTCCGGTTGGCGCCGCCGCTGGTGCTGCGGCAATCGGAGCGGCTTGCGGCTGCGGCGTGGGCTGCGCGGCGACCGGGGCCGGTGCAGGCGTAGCGGGCGCGGCGTCAACCGGCGCGGGGGCCGTGGTCGCAACCGTTGCCGGTGGCGCAGGGGGCGGCGGGACCGCGGCAGCGGCCGGCGCGGCCGGCTGCGGCGCGGCGGCCTGAATCGGCGCAGGTGCGGGCGCGGGTGACGGCGAGCTCGTCGTGGTGACATCGTCGTCATCGTCGGACTTCGAGCCGAGATTCTTGCTGATGCCGCCGATCGTGCCGTTATAGCCCGGCGCCGAGATGCGGATGCAGGACAGCGCGCTGCAATTGCGCGGCGCCTCGACATGGATGCGCTGGCCGTCGATCTGGAAGGTGATGCCGGTGCCGCCGGCATGCGCTGATGTGGTGGCCATCAGCAGCGCGGCGATCGCAACGAGCTTCTTCATCTTAAGTCTCCATGGCGTTGAGCGGGGAGGCATCGATTGGTCCGGAAGCTACGCGCCATCGGCTCCCGCTTCTGTGATGCGCATCACGTTGCCGGGCTGAGCCGAATGGCTCGCCACGGTGACGGAGATCACTGCGCCGCGAGCAGGCCGCCCCTAGCGTCGTCGGATGTTTTGGAGGCTTCGATGAAGCGCTTCTGCCTGCTCGTCGCGCTGATGCTGATCACGCCGTTCGCCCATGCCGGTGAGGGCATCTCGTTCTCGATTGGCGGCCACCGCGTCCATCTGGATTCGACGCGCTGCCGCTCGTTGTCCTGCGTCTCGGTCTCGGGCGACTCCAGGCGCAACGACGGCGGTGACAACGGCCGCACGCTGAAGCCGGTGCCCACGCCAGCGAATACGGCAGCGATTCCGGCCACGCCGGCCGCGAGCGCGCTGCCCGCGCCCGAGCCGGCAGCGCCTCCCGCGCTGCGGCCGGTCATTGTTGACAAGCCCGTTCCGGTTGCGCCCGCGGCTGCGCCGCCACCGCCACCGCCACCGCCACCGCCACCGCCACCGCCAGCACTGTCGCCGCCGCGCGTGATGACGCTCCAGCCAGCGCCGGTCGTCGCAGCTCCGCCTCCGCCGCCGGCCAAAACGCCTGCGCGTCCGGCGCCGCCGGTGACGCGCGTCTCGCGCGAGGCCGACGAACCGGACGACGGTCCGATCGGCGACTGGCAGACCGAAGCCAACAATTTGGTGCGCATCCGCCTCTGCGGCACGGCGTTGTGCGGCTATGCGCTCGACAGGACCACGCGCGATCTCGGTGAAGCGGTGCTGATCAACATGAAGCCGAAGAACGGTGGGCGCTGGAATGGCGGCGTCTACAGCCAGGAGAGCGGCAACATCCGTTACGGCACGATCGAATTGAAGGGCGCTGACAAGCTGCGGGTCTCGTCCTGCGCGCTCGGCCGCGTCTACTGCACCGGCGCCGACTGGGTCCGCGTCTCGCACGCACGGCAGCGCGTGATCACACAGGGGCAGCTCCGGGGCGAGCCGCGCTCCTGAGCGCAGCTGTCCAATTTGTAACCGGATGAGACGCGCGCGATGCGCGCTCCTCAGGGTGACGGAATAAGCTATCGCAAAAAGCAAAGCGCCCGGCGGGGGCGGCCGCCGGGCGCTGAACTCATGGCCTGGTCGAATGCTTTAGAACACGCCGAGAATGATGGCGCCGACGAAGGCGAACGCGATGTACGCGGCCACAATGCTCAGCTTGCTCAGCAGAGGACTCGCGAAATCCATTGGGAAGCTCCCTTGGCTCACAACGCTGCCCGCATTAACGCAAAAAGCTAGCAAGAGGTTCCTGGCCGAAAAAGTCAGCCTTACTGCCAAGCTCGGTGTTCCCCTGTGATGCCGCATTGCGATGCGTGGCTCAAACAGGCGGCGAATCAAGACGTTGAAGCACCCGCAAATAAATTCCGCGGCGTTGCGGGTTGCGGTCAGGCTGCCGGTCCCGGATACCGTCTGCCAGGTCTCAGAAAGATTGTGGTGCTTTGAAACACAATCGAAAGGTGAATGACGACGCCGCAGGATGTTGAACCTCGATCCCTTCTTCTCGATCACAACAATGCGGTGGCCTCGCTCCGCTGCGACGTGATGCGAAGCATTCGCCACAGTTGATGACCCAACGAGATCGATGCGGTCGCGCGAATTGCCCTGCCGGGTTCCGCCGCTTGGTTAAAGACGCCTGAAATCAAACAGTCGAAATGCGTTGAAGAGTCTTTAATCAAATTCGCAGAACCTCCGCGCCATGACGCGTGGAGTTCGTTTGTATCTCGTCGGCTCCCTTGTCCTTGTGTCGCTTGCTGGTTGCGGCCGCGGTCTGTTTCAGACTGCCGAGCGCGAACCGTGGCGGGCCGAGGCCGAGGCCGCTTGCCTGAAATCAGGCGCGGTCAAGGAAGGCCCGGACCTCGTCCGCATCGATCCGATTTCCGGCCCCGGCGTCTGCGGCGCCGAGTTTCCGCTCAAGGTCGCCGCGCTCGGCGAAGCCAGTTCGGCTTACGGATTTGCCGACGACAGCCTGCGTCCGCTGGCGTCGGTCGGCAACCAGCCGCGTTGGCCGATCAATCGTCAGCCGGGCCCGCCGCCCGCGCAGGCGCCGTACTCCGAACAGGCCGTCGGCCAGCCGAACTATGGCAGCCAGCCCAACGGACCGGTGTCGCTGTCGGCGCCCGGCGTCCCGCCGCAGCAGGGCGAGATCGACCTGCCGCCGGACGGCTCGCCCGATGCCAGCGGCGAGCGACCTTATTATCCGGGTCTGCGCAGTAATCCGGAGCGCGAGGGCGCGACCGCGCCTTATTCACCTGCGCCGTATTCGCAGCAATCGCCAGGCGCGCCACCGCCGCCACGGCTCGGCCCGTCGGGCGGCAATCCGGTGATGACGGTCGGCCCGGTCGCAGTGAAGCCTGCGGCAACGCTGGCGTGCCCGATCGTCTCGGTGCTGGAGCGCTGGCTCGCCGATTCCGTGCAGCCGGCGGCGCAGCGCTGGTTCGGCGCGCGCGTCATCGAGATCAAGCAGATCTCGGCCTATTCGTGCCGCGGCATGAACGGCAATTCGCACGCACATATTTCCGAGCACGCCTTTGGCAATGCGCTCGATATCGCGGCCTTCACGCTCTCTGACGGCCGACGCATCTCGGTGAAGGATGGCTGGAAGGGTCTGCCGGAGGAGCAGGGCTTCCTGCGCGATGTCCAGGCCGCTGCCTGCCAGCAATTCACCACGGTGCTGGCGCCGGGTTCCAACGTCTATCACTACGACCACATCCATGTGGATCTGATGCGCCGGGCTAGCCGGCGCCTGATCTGCCAGCCCGCTGCCGTCTCCGGCGAAGAGGTCGCGGCGCACGCCGGCGGCCGTAGCCCCTATGCAGCGCGCGAACCTTATGTCACAGGATCGCTTGGCGGCAGAAAACCGACTCCGCGGGGTAAGGCGGGGGTCAACGAAGAAGACGAATTCGCCGACGAATAGGGACGCGTCTGATACCCGTATTTTTACTGGGGGTGCCGTGCAAACGGTAGCCACTATTTGCTGCATATGCTCGCTGAACCGGGCGCACCCGGCTGATTCCTTGGGGGATAGCTTTGCAAGACGTGCCGATCATTCTCGTCATCGAAGACGATCGTGATCTTCAGATGATGGTAGAGGACGCCCTGAGGGACGGCGGCTATGAGCCGGCGATCGCAGGCTCGGGTGAGGAAGCCCTGACGCTGCTGAAGGCGTTCCGAACCAAATACAGCGCGCTGGTCACCGACATCCGCCTGCTTGGCCGGCTCGACGGCTGGCGTGTGGCGCGCGGCGCCCGCGAGATCGATCCGTCATTCCCTGTGCTCTACATCACCGGCGGCGGCGGCGACGAGTGGCCGACCCGAGGTGTGCCGGACAGCGTGCTGCTGAACAAGCCGTTCTCGCCCGATGAGCTGGTTGCCGCCGTGGCGAAGCTGCTCAAGAACGGCGCGCCGGCCTGAGCGATAGATCGCTCCTCGCAAAATTGGCAATGCGCGTGTTGCGCGGGGCAAAACGTGGCTGCTAGGCCGGCATGAATGACTTCGCACAGTCGATCGCGGCGGCAGCTTCACTGATCGCCAGCCGCGATCCGGTCCTGCTTGGGATCGTCGCGCTGTCACTGCGCATCAGCCTGTTGGCGAGCCTGCTCGCGCTTCTGATCGGAGCGCCGATCGGCGGCTGGCTTGCGATATCCCGATTTCGTGGACGGCAGGTGGTGATCGTACTCGCCAACGCCTGTCTCGGCCTGCCGCCGGTCGTGGTCGGCCTCGGGCTTTATCTCCTGCTGTCGCGATCGGGACCGCTGGGCTTCGCCGGCCTGTTGTTCACGCCGACGGCGATGGTCGTGGCGCAGGTCATCCTGGCGACGCCGATCGTGGTCGCGCTGGTGCATCGTCCGGTCGCGCTGCTGTGGGCGGAGTATGCCGACCTGATCCGCACCGACGGCCTGTCGCGCCTGCGCAGCCTTGCGGTGGTTTTCTCGCTGGGTCGCACCTCGCTGCTCACCGCGTTCCTTGCCGCCTTCGGCCGCGCCATCGCGGAGGTCGGCGCCATCATCATCGTCGGCGGCAATATCAGCGGCTATACGCGAACCATGACGACCGCGATCGCGCTCGAGACCAGCAAGGGCGAGCTGGCGCTGGGTCTCGGCCTTGGTGTGATCCTGCTTGCGCTGAGCGTCAGCGTCAGCACGATCGCGTTTCTGCTAGTGCGCGGCGTTGGGGAAAAATAGCTGTTCGCCGCCGATCTTGTAGCCGGCGATGACAGATTGCCCGGCCTGCGAAACCAGCCAGTCGATGAAGGCCTGTCCGTCCGCGGCTTTTACGGTCGGATGCTTCGCCGGATTGACCAGCATCACGCCATACTGATTGAACAGTCGCTTGTCGCCTTCGGTCAGCACGGCGAGCTCGCCGCGATTTTTGAACGAGAGCCAGGTGCCGCGGTCCGACAGGACATAGGCATTCGACGCCGCGGCCATGTTGAGCGCCGGACCCATGCCCTGGCCGATCTCGCGATACCACTGGCCTTTCGCGGAAGCGGGATCGATGCCGGCCTCTTTCCAGAGCCGCAACTCGGCCTCATGCGTCCCGGAGTGGTCGCCGCGCGAGATGAAGGTCGACTTGGTCGCGGCGATCTTGCGCAGGGCATCCGCCACATCCTTGTCGCCGGCGATCCGCGCCGGATCGGCCTTGGGGCCGACGATGACGAAATCATTGTACATCACATCGTATCGCCTGGTCGCAAAGCCCTCGGCCAGGAACTTCTCTTCGGCCGCGCGATCGTGCACGAACACGACGTCGGCATCGCCGCGCCGTCCAATGTCGAGCGCCTGTCCGGTGCCGACCGCGACCACTTTCACATTGATGCCCGCGGCCTGCGAGAAGCGCGGCAGCAGATAGCCGAACAGGCCGGACTGCTCGGTCGATGTCGTCGAGGCGACGATGATGGAGTAGGACTGTGCGAGCGCGGGACCGGCGAACAACAGCACGGCCGCGATGACGAGGTGTCGGAACAGGAGTGTCATGTGGTCAGCATGTGATGGAGGGCAGGAGATGAAGACGCGCTGGTCACCATGCCCCAATTGATCCGGTGCCGCAAAGCGGGCCGGGTGTCGCGCCGAGCGATGGCCCGTGACCTGGCGGCACTTATTCCTTCTTTACATCATGCCGCGGCATTCCTCCTCGAATTCATACGTCCTCCGGTTCATTTTCCCGGCGAGCAAGCTCGCCAGCAGAGCTCCATGGAGGCAAAGATGACCACCTATCGGGCCTATATCGTCGGACCGCACAGCCGATCCATCGGCGTGGTCAACATGGATTGCAGCGATGACGATGCGGCCGTCACATCGGCCAGCCGTCTTGTCGACCGCCATGATATCGAACTGTGGCAGATGGACCGGCCGGTGGCCAGGTTCGACGCCGGTTCGAAGCAGGTGTTCCGGAAGTAGTGCGACACCGCGCGGCAGACCAGCGCGCAGGCTCATCAGCGGGCGGCCAGTCTCGATGCGCCGGAGCAGTCGTTGAACTGAACGGTCTCAGCCGCGAGCACGCGAGCTGTTTCCGGAAGCGACGATCGCCCGGACAACAAGTGCGATGCGTTCGTTGCGCGCGCTGGGCCTGATTCGGCCTGAGCGCTCGAGTGCAGCGAACCCATGAAGGGCTGCCCAAAAAGTCTCGGTCACATCAGCTACCTCGACGCAAAACGGCGCGACGACCGCCGCCAGTGCTTCGAAAGCGGCCCGCAGTTCGGGTCTGGTGCCAGCTTCGGCGAACCGCAAATCCGTTGGCAGGACAAACATGGCGTCGTAAAGCGCGGGACGATCCAGCGCAAAGGCGAGATAGGCCAGGGCGACATTCTTGAGGGCGTTTCGTCCTGTCGATCCGCTCGCTGCTTCGCGAAGTGCGACCGCGAGTTCCTTGAAGCCCTCGACTGCAACTGCCGCAACAATCGCATCCCGGTTCTTGAAATGTGAGTAGAGGACAGGCTGGCTATATTCGATCTCATCGGCGAGGCGGCGGATTGTAACGCCATCCCATCCTTCGCGCTCTGCAATTACCCGAGCTGCCGCGACAATGCGATGCTCGCGCTCGGCACGGTCCCTGCCTTTCCGCTCAGCGGTACCCAATCCTCGATCTCCCGGACCGGGAAGGTCCAAATATATCAATATCATACCGGTGCTTGACATTCTAGCGTTGCTATATATCTAGCATTGCTAGATATTGTTCTTCGGCTAGATAAGGACAGCGTGATGCATTGGTTTGCGCTCGGAACGGGGTTGCTCCTGGCCCTGGGAATTATCGCGATCGGCACCAACTATGTCGTGAGCCCGACAACCGCGACGCGCAGCTTCGGCCTGCCGCTTCCTGAAAATGGCACCAACATCGCTTGGTGGCTTCGCCTCAAGGGGGTGCGCGACATTGCCGCGGGATTGGCCGTATTGGCGTTCATGGTGTTCGGGGCGCCGCGCGAGGTCGGCATCCTCCTGCTGGTTGAAGCCATCATCCCCGTCGGCGACATGCTGCTCATACTTGCCGCGAAAGGCTCGACCAAAAGCGCCTTCGGCATTCACGGTCTCACGGCGGTGATCATGGTCCTTGCGGCGATGCCCCTGATCATTGCCGTGCCCTGAGATGACGCATGCTCTTTCAATCTGGCTGCTCGCTGCCGGCTTCTTTGGCGCAGGCCTCTTCAACGCGATCAGCACGTCAGCGACCCAAAGCGATTTCGCTCGGTGAGGCTACCCACGCTGGCGGGGCATTTTGACCGGTGGACTGGAGATGATAAGCGCTGTTCTGATTGCAATTCCCGTCAGTCGGGTTGTTGGCTTGGCGCTGGGGGCGGCCATCATTGCGGCCGCGGTTTTCACCGTTCTGCGCCACCGTGATTTTTCTCATCTTGTGCCACTTGGCGCCTTTGTCGTCTTGATCGCTGTTGCCGCGACCTCGTCCTGAGCGCCGCCCCGGGTGTCGCGCCGCGCGATCCCTGATGATAGACCTTGCGCCAGCTTCGACATCAACAGGGATACCAGGTCATGGCTTTGGAGAAGGTCGCACTCGTCACCGCGGGCGGCAGCGGCATGGGAGCGGCGGCGGCGCGGCGGCTTGCCGCAGATGGATTTCGTGTTGCGATCCTGTCGTCGTCGGGTAAGGGCGAGGCGCTGGCCGGCGAGCTCGGCGGCATCGGCTTCACTGGCTCGAACCGTTCGAACGACGATCTGAAGCGCGCCGTCGACGGCGTAATGGCGCGCTGGGGCCGCATCGATGCGCTGGTCAACAGCGCCGGCCACGGCCCGCGTGCGGGCGTGCTGGAATTGACCGACGAGCAGTGGCACACCGGCCTCGACGTCTATCTGATGAACGTGATCCGCCCGACGCGTCTGGTCGCACCTCACATGCAGGCGCAGAAGTCGGGCGCGATCGTCAACATCTCCACCGCCTGGGCATTCGAGCCGAGCGCGATGTTTCCGACCTCGGCGGTGTTCCGCGCCGGGCTCGCCGCGTTCACAAAACTGTTCACCGACAGCTACGCCGCCGACAACGTCCGCATGAACAACGTGCTGCCCGGCTGGATCGACAGCCTGCCGGCAACCGACGCACGCCGCGACAGCGTGCCGATGAAGCGCTACGGCAAGGCGGAGGAGATCGCCGCGACGATCGCGTTCCTCGTCTCCGACGGCGCGGGCTATATCACCGGCCAGAACATCCGCGTCGACGGCGGCTTGATGCGGTCGGTTTGATCGAAGTGGTAGACCCGTCATCCTGAGAGCAAGTGAGTTTGTGCTGCACAAGCGGCACCAAATATTCGGTGTCGTCCCGGCTCCGTGCGCAAGCGCGCACTCGGCCGGGACGACATTGAAGTGTGTGGCGCCGTTCGTACCCGTGGCGTCGCCACAGCTTATGTCAGCACTTGCGTCTACGCGCTGCGCCTCGCGTTCCAGGCCGCGCACGTCATAATTGCGGCGACCTCAGATTGCGTTTGTCGTGATGACAAACTGAAAGAGCAGGGATAGCCTTCCGTCAAATCAAAACATACGGGAGGAATGGCATGCCAGACGCAGCAGTTGCAGCACGCGCTTCGGATTCCACGCACAGCGGAACCACGCAGCAGGTCGACGTCGCAGTCGTCGGCGCCGGTTTCGCCGGTCTCTATCTGTTGCATCGGTTGCGCAAGGCGGGCTTCTCGGCGGTTGCGCTCGAGGAGGGCGCCGATGTCGGCGGCACCTGGTACTGGAACCGGTATCCCGGCGCGCGCTGTGACATCCAGACCATCGATTACAGCTACACGTTCGATCCCGAACTCGATCAGGCGTGGACGTGGTCGGAGAAGTACGCGACGCAGCCGGAAATCCTGCGCTATCTCGGTTTCGTCGCCGACCGCTACGATCTGCGCCGCGATATCAGGTTCGGCACCAAGGTCACGCAGGCGACCTGGGACGACGCGACCGCGCGCTGGCAGATTGCGACCAACAACGGCGCCAATGTCTCGTGCCGCTACTACATCATGGCGACCGGGTGCCTGTCGTCGCCGAAGCCGCCGGAGATCGACGGCGTCAAGGATTTTAAAGGCGAGATCTATTTCACCGGCCGCTGGCCGCACCAGGGTGTCGACCTGAAGGGCAAGCGCGTCGCCGTGATTGGCACCGGATCGTCGGGCATTCAGTCGATCCCGCTGATCGCCGAACAGGCCGCGCAACTCACCGTATTCCAGCGCACGCCGAACTTCGCACTGCCCGCGGGCAACGGTCCGGCACCGGAAGATCGCAAGACCTTCTTCGAGACCGACCGCGCGGCCTATCGTGACCAGGCGCGCTGGTCGATGGCCGGGGTGCCGTATCCGCAGCAGACCGTGGTGAGCTGGCAATTGAGCGACGCCGACCGCCGCGAGCGGTTCGAGAAGGCGTGGGCGGCGGGCGACCTCGTCCACATCCTGACCCAGCTCTGGGCCGACCAAGCGGTCGATGTCGACGGCAACCGGCTGGTCGGCGATCTGATCCGCGAGAAGATCGGTGCCGTGGTCAAGGATCCGGAGACGGCCGCGGCGCTCACCCCGCACGATCATCCGTTCGGCGCCAAGCGTCCCTGCCTCGATACCAATTACTACGCGACCTACAACCGTCCGAACGTGACGCTGGTCAACCTGCGGCAGGAGCCGATCAAGGCGATCACCGCCGGCGGCATCTCGACCGACAAGCGCAGCTTCGATGTCGACGTCATCGTGTTCGCCACCGGCTTCGATGCGATGACCGGCGCGATCATGGCGGTGCATCCGATCTCCGGCCGCGGCGGCAAGTCGCTGTCGGATGTCTGGGCGCACGGACCGCAGACCTATCTCGGCGTCACCGTCGCGGGCTTCCCCAATCTGTTCATGATCACCGGTCCCGGCAGCCCGTCGGTGCTGTCGAACATGGCGGTGTCGATCGAGCAGCATGTCGACTGGGTGGTCGACCGCATCGCCGCGTTGCGCGACGCCGGCTTCACCACGATGGAAGCAACCGAGACCGCGCAGGCCGGCTGGGAACGCCACATGGCCGATTGCGCGACGCTGACGCTGCACCGGCTCGCCAACACCTGGTACACGGGTGCCAACGTGCCCGGCAAGCCGCAGGGCGTGATGCCCTATACCGGCGGTGTCGGTCCGTACCGCAGCATCTGCAACGAGGTGGTCGGGCGCGGCATGCTCGGCTTCAAGCTCTCGGGTCCCGGCGTTGCCGAGCAGTGCAATGACGGCGAGGTGGTGCGTTTGCAGCCGGATGTGCGGCTGGTGCTCAACATGCTCGGTGAGATGAACCTGCCGCCGATCGAGACGATGGGCGCGCAGGGCGCCCGCGACTTCCTCAACGAGTTCAACAAGGGCCGTCCTGCCGGCCGTCCAGTCGGCGAGGTCGGCACCGGCGTGCTGCGGGGCGCCGATGGTCCGCTGCCGTACAAGCTGTATCGTCCGGCGACGCCGGGGCCGCATCCGATCGTGGTGTATTTCCACGGCGGCGGCTGGGTGCTCGGTGACGAGCTGTCGGACGATCCGTTCTGCCGCGATTTGTGCCGGCGCACCGGGATGATCATCGTCAGCGTCGGCTATCGCCACGCGCCCGAGCATCGCTTCCCGGCTGCGGCCGAGGACGGCTATGCCGCCACGCGCTGGATCGCGGCCCACACCGCCGAGCTCGGCGGCAGGGCAGGGCCGGTGCTCGTCGCAGGCTGGAGCGCTGGCGGCAATATCGCGGCCGTGACCTGCCAGCTCGCGCGCGATCGCGGCGGGCCCGAGATCGCAGGCCAGCTCTTGATCTGCCCGGTCACCGACTCCTCGTTCGACCGGCAGTCCTATGTCGACAACGCGGCCGGCTACTTCCTGACGCGCGGGCTGATGTTCTGGTTCTGGGACCTGTACTGCTCGCCGGCGGACCGCACCGATCCGCGTGTCGCGCCGTTGCGCGGCAAGCTCGAAGGCCTGCCGCCGGCGTTCATCGCGACCGCGGAGTTCGATCCGCTGCGCGACGAGGGCAATGCCTATGGCGACGCGCTCGCGAAGGCCGGCGTCAAGGTCGAGCAGCTCAAGGCGCGGGGCCACTTTCACTCGTCGTTCGTGATGGTCGACGTCATCATCACCGGCGTCGCCGGCCGCGTGAAGATGGCGAAGGCGCTAAGGCGTCTCGCCGGACTGCCCGAGGAATTGGAGCAGGACAACGTCGCCGCGCCGCGGGTCAACGCGGCGGCGAACTAGAGCATGATCCGGAAAAGTGCGAAGCGGTTTTCCGAAGAGATCATGCTTAAACAATGAGCTAAAGCGCGATGACGATTCAACCTGATCTCATCGCGCTTTAGCGGCGCAAATCCCCGCGGCTTGCCCGCGGGGATTTCGCACGAGCTGCGATTCAATCAAAACCAGCTCTAGAGAAAGGCGAGGTGCTCCACCTTGTTCACGACGTCGTCGAGTGTCTGCTTGGTGGCCGCGCTATCGCCGCCGGCCATGAACACCTGCCAGAACTGCCGATCGACATTGTGCAAATGCAGGATGGACACGCGGACGCCGTTCTTGTTGCCGGCAACCTCTGACTGGGTATTGACGACATCGGTGAAGCCGTTCTGCTTCAGCGTGTTGGCGACGACGCCCTTGAGCTCGCCGACATTCGCGAGCGCCTCGCTAAGGCCCATGCTGCGGAAATTGAAAAACAGGAACGCCATGCGACACCTCCTTCTGTTGCGGACGAGCGCAGCGCGGAAGTGCGCCGAACTGGCTCTCTCGCTCAATTAGAGGTGTATTCCATCGTTGAATAACCGCGTTATGAGCCGCTTCACAGGAACCGCGTTCGCGAGCGTGCGTCATTTGAACGCACGGGCTTTCCTAGCCGAGCTCGAACGTCGTGACGCCGAACACGCGATCGATCCGCAATGGCGGGATCGCGCCGGTGTACATCCGCGCGGTCTCGAACACCGGCGAGAGTGCGAGGCCTTGCGCCAGCGCCACGGCGTCGCGGTTGACCGCGGGGACATCGAGGAAGATGTCCCCGCCGCCTGCGCTCGCAAGCAATGCCGAAAGAATGGTCTCGGCGCCGGCGCGGTCGTCGGCAACCAGCGGGCCGACCTTGCGGCCGGTGCGGCACGGACGGATCACGCCCCAGCCGGCCAGCCTGCCGTCGCGCATCAGCGCGCGCCCGACATGTCCCGGCGCATTGATCCAGGCACGCAGGAAGGCGGGACGCGGTGCGGGAAATACCGTGGCGTCATCGGCCTCGACCAGCGCCATCGGCAAATCGGCCAGCGCAACGATGCCGGTGTTCGGCGCCGACGGTGCGGCGACCGTGCCGCCGTAGCGCACGTTGGCGTAAGCGAGCGCGAAGCCGGACTTTTGGTAGTTCGCCTGCTGCGCCACCACGCCATCGAGCCCGATCACGCGCGGATGCGCATGCGCGATGGCCGCATTCCATATCTTCAGACCGTAGCCGCGGCCGCGCAGATCCGGACGCACGATGTAGAAGCCGAGGAAAGAGAAACGCGCGCCGTAATTGACGCAGGAGATCACCGCCGCAGGCTGGCCGTCGAGCTCGCCGATGAAGAAGCCCTGCGAGTCCTCGGCGGCAAAGCAGGGCGCATCGGCGAGACCGGGATTCCATCCCTCCGCCGCGGCCCAATCCACCGCGAGCGCGATCTCGTCCGGCCGCATATGTCGGATGATGAGATCGCTCATCGACGATGATCCCGTGTGATTGGAGTCACGGACCGTGCCTCCTTGTCTGTGACGATCACACTACCCTCACAGAATGAGACTGCCCACAGAACGTAACCTGACACGCACAAAATTTTCGACGAATTCATCTAACAATTTATGATTTTGCCATAGTTAGAAACACGTTTGACTTGTGGTTGCCGCAAGCCTAACAATCTCGCGCGCCGCCGCAGATTTCAGGTGCGGTGCTCGTGAATCCCGGATCCAGCGGCCTTTGCGTCGCAAATTTTGAAATCGGAATCACCCTCAGCAGAAAGGATTGCATCGCGCTTCAGTACGACAACTGAACGGAATTGGGGACGTTTTTCATTTCACCCAAAACGGAGTTTTCCCATGACTCAAGTTGTTAATCTGTCCGGTAATCCAGATATCGATGGCATTCTCTGGGGATGGGAGTGGGGTTCGGGCGGCGCGCAGAATCTGACGTTTTCGTTCCCCACCGGCACCGCTGAATACGGCTATCAGGAGATCGACAATTTCAGCGCGTTCACCGCGGCACAGCAGACAGCGGTACGTACGGCGCTCACCAACATCGCAAGCTTCACCAATCTCACCTTCACCGAGACGACGAGCGCCGGCGCGACGCTGCGCTACGCCAATGCCGACAAGATCGACTACACCGACGACAGCAGTGTCGCCTTGCACACTGGACTGCACGTCCCCGGCAACGCGCCCGGCACCGCGGAGGCCAATCCGCCCGAACTGGGCTACAATGGCAGCGCCCCGTTCTCCGCGATGGGTGCGCAAGGCGACGCATGGTTCGTCACCGGCGGCTACACCAATCCGGTGCTCGGCAGCTTCCAGGATGCGGCCGGCATCATGCACGAGACCGGCCATAATCTCGGATTGAAGCACGGCCACGTCACGCAGGACGGGCACGGCGTGACGTTCCCCGCGCTGCCGGCTGATCACAATTCCTACGAATACTCGGTGATGACCTACAGCCAGTTTCCTGGCGACAATGCGACCAATGGCGACAACGCGCCCGATCATCCGACCACCTACATGCAGGATGACATCGCCGCGCTGCAGTACATGTACGGCGCGAACTATGGTGCCACGGCGCACAACGGCAACACCACCTACACCTGGAGCGTGACCACCGGCGAGGAGTTCATCGATGGCGTCGGGCAGGGCGCGCCGCAAAGCAATTTCGTGCTGATGACGCTGTGGGATGGTGGCGGCACCGACACCTACGACTTCTCCAATTACACGACCAACCTCTCCATCGATCTCGATCCCGGTGCCTGGACCATTCTGGACACCAGCGCGGCGCATGCGCAGCGCGCCGATCTCGGCAATGACGGGGCGGGCGGTGCCGAGTATTTCGCGCGCGGCAACATCGCCAATGCGCTGATCGATCCGACTAACCCGACCGAGATCGCATCGCTGATCGAGGACGCCAATGGCGGCTCGGGCAACGACACGATCGTCGGCAACGCCGCCGACAACGTGCTTCGCGGCAATGGCGGCAACGACACGATCGATGGCGGGGCGGCACCAACACGGTGGTCTACAGCGGCACCCGGCTGCAATACATCGCGACCCTGCTCGGCAGCGGCGCGATCCAGATCGCCGACCAGCGCGGCGGGTCACCTGACGGCACCGACACCGTCACCAACATCCAGAAATTCGAGTTCGCCGACGGCACATTCAACGAGACCGAGGTGCTGAACCGTCCGCCGGTGCTGTCGCCCGATCCGGATCCCCGCATCCGCTGACCGAATTGGCCAACACCACCAATTCCGCCTCGCTGCAGGAACTTCTCGGCACACTGACGTTCACCGATGCGAATGCCGGCGACACTCACACCGCGAGTGAGGCGTTTGATACCGCGACCTGGTCCGGCGGCGTCACGGTTCCGCTCGCGACGCAGGCGGCGCTGGCAACGGCGCTGACCGATTCGATTGGCGTCGACGGCACCAGCGGGACGCTCAACTGGCAGTTCGACCTGGCGGACAGGAATCTGGACTTCCTGGCGACGGGCGAGACGTTGACCGTGGTCTACGACGTCACGGTGGCCGACCACCACACCGGCTCGAGCGTCAGCGACACCTCGACCCAGCAGATCACAGTCGTCTTCACCGGCACCAATGATCCCGTGTCGGTGGTGCCGGCACTCTCCAACCTGACGGGGACGATCAGCGAGTTGCCCGGCGTTACCGGAAGTTCGACGCCGGATGCGACCTCCGGCACGATCGCCTTCACCGATCCCGATCTCAACGACCGGCCGACTGCGACGATCGATGCCGCCGGCGAGACGGTGACCTGGCAGGACTCGACGCACGACTACACGTCGGAACTCACGCCGACGCAGATCGCCTCGCTCGAGGCGGCGTTTACGATCGTACCCGAGGCCGGCAATACCAACGCGGGCAAGATCGACTGGAGCTACAGCATCGTCGACAAGGATCTCGATTTCCTGTCGGTCGGCGAGAGCCTCACCGTCACGGTGCCCGTCGTCATCGACGATGCGAATGGCGGGGCCGTCACACAGGATGTCGTCGTCACCATCAACGGTGCCAACGATGCGCCGATCGCGGTCGCGGACAGCAACGGCACGGCGAAGAAGTCGACGCTGTCGGTTGACGCGTCGCACGGCGTGCTGTCCAACGACACCGATCCTGACATCCACGATCAGGGGCACTCGGTGGTCAGCGCCGTCGACGGGGCGGCCGGCAATGTCGGGCACACCATCGCGGGCACCTACGGCTCGCTGACGCTGAATGCGGACGGCAGCTATGTCTATGTCGCCAACAAGGGCGGCTTGCCGTCGCAGATCGTCGCGCAGGACACCTTCGCCTACACGATTGCCGACCCGCATGGCGCAACCGCGTCGTCGACGCTGAGCATCGTCGTGTTCAATCCCGGCGTCGACTACCAGGCGGGAAGCCACACCACGCTGAACGGCGGCAACGGCCAGGACGTGCTCGACGGCTCGGCGGGGCACGACATCCTGATCGGCGGCAATGGCCCGGACGTGCTGATCGGCGGCGATGGGGACACGCTGACCGGCAACAACGGCCGGACACGTTCCTGTTCCGCCCGCATTTCGGCACCAACGTGATCACCGATTTCGTTGCGCACAATGACGCCGTGCAACTCGACAAGTCGATCTTCGCCAGCGTGAACGACATGCTATCCAATCACACGGCCGATACCGCCGCCGGCGCTGTCATAACGGACGCGTTCGGCGATACGATCACCTTTGCCGGAATCAAGGCGGCGGAGCTGCAAGCGCACGCAGGCGATTTCCATCTGGTCTGAGCCGGAGGAGGTCGTCCTGCCGCTTGATTCATAAAACCTCCCGCCGCAAGCTGCTTGCGGCGGGTGGTTGATCGGGACATTCGAAATGACGTGGCGTTTGCCGGCATTTGCCATCTCCGCAATCACCCTTGGTGTGATCGACATGACCGCGACGACGCAGATGAACGCGACAAGTGCTCTTGCTGCTTCGCCGATCTCGGGCGCAGCGCCGCTCGAGGTGACCTTCACCGGCATGGGGCCGGGGATGCCGGAGGGGGTGGTCGTGCTCGATTTCGGCGACGGCCGGACCGATGACACGATCTCACCGATCCGCGGCTTTCGACGGACGCACGTCTATCGCGCGGCTGGGTCGTATACGGCCGTGCTCAAGAGCGGCGCGTACGGCGGTCAACGCCCGGCCGTGCTGGGCGAAATCGGGCGGGTGACCATCATTGTGGATTGAGTCGAATCTCTCTCAGGCGATCCGAAGGACGAGGTTGACCAGTTCGGGCTGGCGGTGCGTGCCGGTTTTGGCGAAGGCCGACTTCAACTGGTTGCGTGCCGTGTCGCGAACGATCCCGAGCCGTTCGGCAGCGTCGGCGATCGAGAGGCCGCCCGCGAGCAGCGCCACCAGCCGCGCTTCTGCCGGCGTGAGGCCGAATGCCTGCGCGATCATGCCGGGCTCGGGCATCGCGCGTGGCGTCAAATTGACGAAGACCAGCATCGCCCGCGCGCCGAGGAAGGCGTTGCGTGCCGCACCGTCGATCGGCAACACGCGCAACACAACAGGCCCCTTGTGCGTACGGCGGATCAGGATCGGCTCGATCGGCAGCGCCGCGCGTTCGGGTGCGGCGCGGATCAGATCGACGACTTGATCAAGCCGTGCCTGTGCCGCTTTGTCGCGCACGATCAGCCGGCGATCCCTGATCCTGATGTCCGCGTCGAAGCCGGCATCGGCGGCTTCGTTGCGATCGATCACGAGGCCCGCGCGGTCGAGTGCGACGGCTGGCTGCCGCACCCGGTCGAGAATGCCGGTCATGGAGGCGAGCGCGATGCGTCCGACCGCAGTCGACAGCGTCGCTGTCTCCGTCAGGCGCGGCCCCAGCTGAGCCAGCAGCCGCGTCTCGCGTGTATCGAAATGTCCTTCCTTTCCGGTGCGCTGCAACGTCGGCACCCACGGTGCGCTGTCGGCCCAGAAGCCGATGCCGGCGAACCATTTGAAGCCGAACGGATACAACACTTCATTGTACATCGGATCCGACCGGATCTGCTCGGGCGTCAACAAGTCCTGATCGGTGATCACTTCGCCGGCCATTGCTCGCGGAACGCCTGGAGCGCGCGAATCCTGCTCATGCCAGTTGTGTGCGAAGTAGAGCTGCACCATCTCTTCGGTCGACGCGGTGCGCGGCACGTCCGGGGTCCGCACGTCGCTTTGCAGCAGCACGGCGCCGGTGGCGCCCACCGCTTCGCAGATCGACGTCATGATGTCGGTCCACGCCGTCGGGTCGACCACTGCCTCCCCCAGCCGCGCCATCACGCTGGACATTTGATCTGGGTCGATATCCCCGTTCATGCAGGGAATTGTCGCGCGAGGTGGCGTCGCGCGACAAGCGCCAAGTTGCGGTCCTTCCAAAAGAAATAGACGTATTGGACCGTCACTCTTGCGACGGCAGGGGATCAATCCGCCTGCTTCGGCCGGTACGCCGCGAAGAACACGCGCGTCGCGCTGTCGACGACAGTTGCGATCCGCTCCGGCGAGGGCGACGGATTGGCCTGGAAGATGAATGCCTGGAACAGCGTTGCCTGGCACATCTGCATGAACTGCCAGGCCGCGAGCTGATAGTCGTCGATCACGAGCTCGCCGAGCGCGGCGCGCGCCTCGAGATAGGCGGCGAAGCGGTCGACGGTGTGGGCGATCACATGGGTGTAGAACCGGCTGCCGAGCTCGGGCATCCGCTCGGCGATCGCCATCACGGTGCGGATCGCCGAGCCGCCGCCGGGGCGGCACAGCACCGCGACATAGGCGCGGCCGAATTCGGGGAGGGTGGTGTCGACGTCGCGTGCCGGATCGAAGTTGAAGGCGACCTTGCCCTGCTCGCGCTTTTCCTCCTCGACAATCGCCGCGAACAGCCCGGCCTTGTCGGGGAAATACACGTACAGGGTGCCCTTGGAGACCCCCGCGGCGCGGGCGATCTCGCCCATGCTGGCGCCGTCGAAGCCGAGCTCCAGGAATACCTTGCGGGCGCCGTCCAGGATCTGGCGACGCTTCGAGGACTCCTCGTCGCCGACGACGAGGTGGAGGGGGGTTGGGGGCGCTGCAACCATTGATTTAGCTTCTCGCGAAAGAACTCAACCCAGAATCAGTCCGGGAAGAATCGAAGCCTTATAATCTGCTTGGCGGGAATGTAGATTGACCGAACCGTTCGGTCAATGGTATTAGTGGCAGTGACGATGCGCCGCACGGCCCTTCTTCGGCCATTGCGCGCGTCAAGATTTTGGTGGGGAGCCTCGGATATGGCCGCAGCACGGGATCAGGCTGCACGCATTGTTCGTTCCGGGCCTGAGATGGCCGCGGACGCGATGGCGCGCGACGCGTCCGCCGATCTCGGTGAGCAGGGCCGCGCTGACGAAGCCAAATGGGCCGACGAAGCCAAGGGTCCCGGCGACAAGAGTCCCGGCGAAAAGGGTCCCGGCGACAAGCGTCCCGCTGAGGCGCCGCCGGCGGCTGCGCCCGAGAAGGCGGCGTCGGCCGCCGCCGCGGCGCCGAAGTCCGGCAAGCGCAGATTCGTGATGATGGGCGTGCTCGGGCTGCTCGCGCTCGCCGCCGCGAGCTATGCCGCTTACTACCTGATGGTCGGGCGCTTCTACATCTCGACCGACGACGCCTATGTCCGGGCCAACAACACCATGCTCGGCGCGCGCGTCGCGGGCCATATCGCGGCGATCCTGCCCGGCGACAACGCGCTGGTGCGTGCAGGTGATGTGATCTTCCGGATCGATGACGGCGACTATCGTATCGCGGTCGATGCCGCGCGCACGCGGATCGCGACCCAGCAGGCGACGATCGAGCGCATCGGTCGCCAGGTCGCGGCGGCCGAAAGCTCGGTCGAGCAGGCGCAGGCGCAGCTCGTCTCCGCCGAAGCCGGCCTGAAGCGCGCCGATCTCGATTTCGATCGCCAGCAGGCGCTGAGCACCAAGGGCTTTGCCTCGCGCGCCACCTTCGAAGTCTCCGAAGCCGGCCGTGATCAGGGCGCGGCCGCCGTGCGATCGGCGCAGGCTGCCTACGACGCCGCAAAGAGCAACGTCGATGTCACCAAGGCGCAGCAGGCCGAGGCCCGCGCCCAGCTCGCCGAGTTGCAGACCCAACTCGCCAAGGCCGAGCGCGATCTCGATTTCACGAAGGTGCGCGCGCCGGTCGACGGCACCTTCTCCAACCGTCTCGTCAACACCGGCGATTACATCAATGTCGGCCAGCGGCTCGGCAATGTGGTGCCGCTCGACGGCGTCTTCATCGACGCCAACTACAAAGAGACCCAGCTCAAGCGCATCCGCACCGGACAACGGGTGACGATCAAGGTCGACGCCTACGGCTTCCGCAAGTTCACCGGCATCGTCGACAGCATCTCGCCGGCCGCGGGCTCGGTGTTCACGCTGCTGCCGCCCGACAACGCCACAGGCAACTTCACCAAGATCGTGCAGCGTCTGCCGGTCCGCATCCGGGTGCCGAACAGCGTCGCGAAGCAGGGCATGCTGCGCGCCGGCATGTCGGTCTACACCACCGTCGACACGCGAGAGGGCGCGGCCGACGCCGACGCCGATACCGACCTCGACGCGCCGATGATGATCCATCCGCAGTGATGCCTTGAAGCTTCGGACCGCGGGTTCGAAGCGCGGAGCCTGATGAGCCCATGGCCGACGCGACCACTGCCTCTCCCTCGATGATGACCGGCGCCTCGGAGTCCGAGCGGCTCCAGCCCAAGCGGGTGGTCGCCTTCATCATAATGGTGTTCGGCATGTTCATGTCGATCCTGGACATCCAGATTGTCTCGGCCTCGCTCACCGAGATCCAGGCCGGCCTGTCGGCGTCTTCGACCGAAGTGTCGTGGGTGCAGACCGCCTATCTGATCGCCGAGGTGATCGCGATCCCGCTGTCCGGCTTCCTGTCGCGCGCGCTCGGCACCCGGCTGTTGTTTGCGATCTCGGCGTTCGGCTTCACGGTGTCGAGCCTCTTGTGCGGCTTCGCCTCCTCGATCGAGCAGATGATCCTGTGGCGCGCGTTGCAAGGCTTCCTCGGCGCCGGCATGATCCCGACGGTGTTCGCCTCGGCCTACACGATCTTTCCGCGCTCCAAGTTCTACATCGTCGCGCCGATCATCGGGCTGGTCGCGACCTTGGCGCCGACCGTTGGGCCGACCGTCGGCGGCTACATCACCGATCTGATGTCGTGGCACTGGCTGTTCTTCATCAACGTCGTGCCCGGCGTCATCATCACCATCGGCGTGCTGGCGCTGATCGATTTCGACCAGCCGAACTTCGCGCTGCTCGACCGGTTCGACTGGTGGGGCCTGATCTTCATGGGCGGCTTCCTCGGCTCGCTCGAATATGTGCTCGAGGAAGGCCCGCAGTATGAATGGCTGCAGGACACCTCGGTGGCGATCTGCGCCGCGGTCTGCTTCGTCTCGGCGATCGCCTTCTTCTGGCGGGTGCTGACCGCGGAGGAGCCGATCGTCGATCTCTATGCCTTCTCCAACCGCAACTTCGCGGTCGGCTGCGTGCTGCAGTTCTGCATCGGCATCGGGCTCTACGGCCTGACCTACGTCTATCCGCGCTATCTCGCCGAGATCCGCGGCTACAGCGCGCTGATGATCGGCGAGACCATGTTCATCTCCGGCCTGACGATGTTCTTCATGGCGCCGGTGGTCGGCCGGCTGATGCAGAAGGTCGATCTGCGCTACATCATCGCCTTCGGCCTCGTCACCTTCGCGCTCGGTTCCTGGCAGATGACCTGGATCACCCGCGAGTACGATTTCTACGAGCTGCTGGTGCCGCAGATCCTGCGCGGCATCGGCATGATGTGCGCGATGGTGCCAACCAACAACATCGCACTCGCCACGCTGCCGCAGGACCGCGTCAAGAACGCTTCCGGCCTGTTCAACCTGATGCGCAATCTCGGCGGCGCGGTCGGGCTCGCCGTGATCAACGAGGTGCTCAACGACCGCACCGATCTGCACATCTCGCGGCTGCAGGACCGCGTGACCTGGGGCAACACGACCGCGGTCGAGACCCTCAACAATTTCAGCCAGCGCCTGCAGGGCATGGGTGATGCCGCCACCATGGCGATGAAGCAGCTCTCGCAGCTCGTGCATCGCCAGGCCCAGGTGATGAGCTATGGCGACGCCTTCTTCATGCTGTCGCTGTTCTATGTCGGCCTCAGCCTCCTGGTGCTGTTCGTCAACAAGCCGCCGTCGATGACCGCAGGCGGCGGCGACGCGCATTGAGCGCATCGGCTTCGCACGCGGTGTGCGCCCGTTGGCGTGCAGAGCGTTGCATCGCCGACACATTGACGCACTCACGCGCTTGCCATCTTGCCAATCGCGCGTGATGCATTTATAAGCAGCGCATTCCTTACTCGAACCCGGGAGATGCGCATGAAATCGTTTATTTCGCAGATCGCGCGCCCGCGTTCGATGGTGCTTGACGCGCCTTCGCGTTAGCTCCCGGCGCTGATCGGGCCTGATCCCCGATCATCCAAACTTCCCAACACGTTATCTACAATTTCCAGCGACATAAGCGGCCGGATTCCGTCCGCCCGTCGCCTTAAGTGGAGCCGGCTTGCGCTGCAGAAGCGTGGCCGGAATGTGCCATGACCTCTCTGACGACCAAGCGACCGGCCGCGATCCGGATCGTCCTGCCATTCGTGTTCCGCCACTGGCTGGAGCAGCCGCTGCGCGCCTTCGCCGTGACGGCGGGCTTCCTCGGTGCGACCGCCGCCGACCTGTTCATGCCGGTGTTTTCCGGCCATTTGGTCGATGCACTGACCGCGGGCGCCACCGACGCCGTCGCGCGCCATGCGGCGATGCTGGCGTTCGGCGCCATCGTCGGCCTCGGCGCGCTGTCGCTGATGCTGCGGCTGGTCGGTATCCAGACCATCGTGCCGTTCACGCTGAAGACGATGTCCGATGTCGGGCAGCAGGCCTTCATGCAGGTGCAGCGCTTCTCGACCGACTGGCACGCCAATTCGTTCGCGGGCTCCACGGTGCGCAAGATCACGCGCGGCATGTGGGCGCTCGACCTGTTGAACGACACCATCCTGATGGCGCTGTTGCCGTCGCTCGTCGTGCTGCTCGGCTCGATGATCCTGCTCGGGCTGCACTGGCCGCAGCTTGGCGCGGTGATCGCCGTGGGCTCGGTGATCTATGTCGCGATGACCATGGTGTTCCAGGTGCGCTACGTCGCGCCCGCCGCGCGCGTCTCCAACGCGTGGGACACCAAGGTCGGCGGCACGCTGGCCGACGCCTTGACCTGCAACGCGGTGGTGAAGTCGTTTGGCGCCGAGACGCGCGAGGACATGCGGCTGGACGGCGTCATCAGCCGCTGGCGCCGGCGGGTGCGGCGGACCTGGCTCCGCTACAACCACACCTCGACGGCGCAGCTCCTGGTGCTGCTGTGCTTCCGTGCTTCGGTGATCGGCGGCGCAATCCTGCTGTGGGCGCAGGGTCACGCCACGCCGGGCGACGTCACCTATGTGCTGACCAGCTACTATATCATCCACGCTTACTTGCGGGATGTCGGCATGCACATCAACAACCTGCAGCGTTCGGTGAACGACATGGAGGAGCTGGTGCAGATCCATGGCGAGCCGCTCGGCATCGTCGATGTGGTCAATGCGAGGACGATCGACATCCAGCGCGGCCGCATCGTGTTCGACGACGTCACGTTCCACTATGGCGGCCATCGCCGGCCGCTCTATGACGGGCTGTCGGTCGACATCGATGCCGGCGAGCGTGTCGGCCTGGTCGGGCGCTCCGGCTCCGGCAAGACGACCTTCGTCAAGCTGGTGCAGCGGCTCTACGACGTCTCCAGCGGCAAAATCCTGATCGACGGTCAGGATATCGCCAAGGCGACGCAGCAATCGCTGCGCAGCCAGATCGCGATCGTGCAGCAGGAGCCGATCCTGTTTCACCGCACGCTGGCGGAGAACATCGCCTATGGCCGGCCGGGCGCCAGCATGGAGGCGATCGAGCAGGCGGCGCGGCTTGCCAATGCGCATGACTTCATCATGCGGCTGCCGAAGGATTACGGCACGCTGGTGGGCGAGCGCGGCGTGAAGCTGTCGGGCGGCGAGCGGCAGCGCGTGGCGCTGGCGCGCGCCTTCCTGGCGGATGCGCCGATCCTGATCCTGGACGAGGCGACCTCGAGCCTCGATTCGGAATCGGAGGCGCTGATCCAGCAGGCGATGGAGCGGCTGATGAAGGGTCGCACCTCGATCGTGATCGCACATCGGCTGTCGACCGTGCGCAGCATGGATCGGATCCTGGTGTTCGATCGCGGCGAGATCGTCGAGCAGGGCACGCATGAGGTGCTTGCCGCACGGCGGGGCGGCATCTACCGCGGCCTGTTCGAGCGGCAGGCGACCGAGTTCGGCCAGGCGGCCGCGGAGTAGGCGATGGCGCGTGGCTGATGGACCGATGTCCGTCAGCCGCGCGCTGTCGGCTATTTCGGCGCCAGCCCGTTCCACACCAGCGCCACGCCGGACAGGAACAGCAGCACCAGCACGACGTCGGAGAAGTTGCGGTCGCTGAGCGCGTGGTAGAGGCGCGCGCCGAGCCAGGCGCCGAGCAGCGTTCCCGGAAACGCGCAGCCCACGAGCCAGATCAGTTCGGGCTTCACCAGGCCGCTCGCGATCTGGACCAGGAGCGCGGCCGCCAGGATCGTGAAGTTGAAGATCTGGAATACGCCGCGGCGCTGCTGCTTGCCCCAGCCGCGCAGGCTCGCCCACAGGATCGGGAGCGGGCCGGACAGTCCGGCGAGGCCGCCGAGAATGCCGCCGGCAAATCCGATCGCGCCGTCGGCCCATTTGCCGCCGAAGGCGATCGACATCGGCTTGCGCTGCAGGAACAGCAGGGTCGGGAACACCAGCAGGAAGACGCCGATCGTCAGCTTGAAGACCCCGGGGTCGGCGCGGGCGATCAGCAAAATGCCGATCGGCACGCCGGCGAGGCCCGCGATGACGAACGGCCAGACCAGGCGGAAATCGATGCTCTTCCAGATCGACGGCAGCGTCGACACCTGCGCGATCACCGAGCAGACCAGCACCAGCGGCACCGCAAGTGTCGGCGGCAGCACATAGAGCCAGATGCCGAGCGCCATCAGCGCGGTGCCGAAGCCGGCAAGACCGGAGACGAAACCGCCGGCAAGCGCGCCGAAGAACAGGACCGCGTAGCTTGCCGGGTTCATCCTCGTCTCGTTCTTTTGATCGTTGCGGCGACGTTTACACGACGCGGGCGGCGGGTACACTTCAAAATCGCGGCTCATCAACGACAATCGGAATCGAAGCACCCCATGACTGCGAATACGTCGAAAACCTTTCTGGTCTGTCACGGCGCCTGGTCGGCCGGATGGGCGTGGAAGAAAATGCATCCCTTGATGCAGGCCGCCGGGCACCGGCTCGTCACGCCGAGCTACACCGGGCTCGGTGAGCGCGCGCACCTGGCGCATCAGGGGCTCGACCTCGAAGCGCATATCCAGGACGTGCTCGGCGTCATCTCCTACGAAGATCTGCACGACATCGTGCTGGTCGGCCATTCCTATGGCGGAATGGTCGCGACCGGCGTCGCCGACCGGGTGCGCGAGCGCATCGCGCAGCTGATCTATATCGACGCCTTCGTGCCGCGCGACGGCCAATCCCTGCTCGACCTCAACGAGCCGGCCATCGAGACCATGCGCGAGCTCGCGAGCGACGGCGACGGCTGGCGCATCCCGCCGATGCCGACGCCGCCGGATACGTCTCCCGCAGATGTCGAATGGCTCACCGCGCGTCGCGTCGACATGCCGATCAAATGCTTCGAGCAGAAACTCAAGCTGCAACATGGCGAGACCAAGCTGCCGCGCAGCTACGTCTACGCCACCCGCACCACGCTGGCGGACACGTTCGGGCAGTTCGCAAATCGCACGAGGAACGAAGCCGGCTGGCGCTATTTCGAGATCGACGCCAGCCACTCGCCGAACGTCACGGCGCCGGAGGCGCTGATGGCGCTGCTGCAGGAGATCGTAGCGTAGTGTCCGAAGTCGACGGCTTCTACTTTTCTGAGTCGCTATCCTTGAGTTGAATGCCCTCGGTCCGCAGAGCCGCGAAGAGCGCTGCGATATCGTCGGGCTCCATGCTGTTCGGGCACAGGCCGTTGAGTTGTTCGGTCGTGATCGTGCCGGTGGTCCTGGCGATATCTCGCGCCTTTGCCATGATCTTCTGAAGGTCCATCTGCGATCCTCCGCGGGGGGCATTCTAGCAAATGGGATGCAGCCGTGGCGTCCGATATGGCGAAGGGCCCGGCGTGTTACGCCGAGCCCTTCATACTCCAAAATATCAGCCGGCCTGTAAGCCGGGTTCTGTAGGGCACCATTCTTGCGAATGGTACGCGACGGCCATTCCTCTGGGACAAGGTTTGCACCTTGCCTCGAGCAACCTACCCGGACAGCGGACCTGACATCGCCCTGCGGTGTTATCGCGCGTGCGCGAACTAACCGCGTTGCCGTCCCTATTCGGTTTTGCTCCCGGTGTGGTTTGCCATGCCGTCTCCGTTGCCGGAAACGCGGTGCGCTCTTACCGCACCTTTTCACCCTTGCTACCTCCGAGGAGGGAGCGGTTCGTTCTCTGTGGCACTTTCCCTGGGGTCGCCCCCGCCGGACGTTATCCGGCACCGCATGTCGATGGAGCCCGGACTTTCCTCCCCCGCGGCCTTTCGGCACCAGCGGGAGCGGCCGTCCGGCCGACTGACCCCCACCGCATGGGCGTTTCCGCCCGATCCGTCAAGCGGATAACGGCGGCCAGGGCGGCCAAAATAATTTATCCTGAAGATGTCGTTTGATCTGCCGCCCGTTCGACTGGGTGTCGGCGATCCAGCCGGTCAAGAGGAGAGACGAGATGCAATATTTGCTGCTGATCTACCGGAGCGACGCGGAATACGCCCACATGACCGCTGACGACCGCAAGGCCGTGACGGCGGAGTACGGCGCCTACACCCAGTCGATCATCCAGAGCGGGCACTTCAAGGCGGGCGACGGGCTGCAGCCGGTGTCGACCGCAACCACCGTGCGGGTCCGCGACGGCAAGACGCTGACGACCGATGGGCCGTTCGCGGAAACCCGCGAGCAGCTCGGCGGCTACTATCTGGTCGAGGCCAAGGATCTCGACACCGCGCTCGGCCTTGCGGCGCGGATTCCCGGCGCCAAGACCGGCTCGATCGAAGTCAGGCCGGTGATGATCTACGACAACCCGCGATGACGCCATTATCGCATCATCGATGCAGCGGCCGCGCCGTCCGGCGCGGCCGTTGAGCAACGATTGATGGCCATGACCCCGAGCCAGATCGAGAAAATCTTCCGCGACGAGGCGGGTCGGGCGCTCGCAACGCTGATCCGTCTCGTCGGCGATTTTGATCTGGCCGAGGATTCCCTGCAGGATGCCTTCGCGGTCGCGCTGCAGCGCTGGCCGATCGGTGAATTCCCCGCCAATCCGCGCGCCTGGCTGGTCAATGTCGGCCGCAACAAGGCGATCGACCGCGTTCGTCGCGCGGTTTCGTTCCGCGGCAAGCAGCAGGAATTGTCGCATCAATTGTTGCTGGATGCGGAGCCATCGCCGGAGCCGGCCGATGCGACGCTCGACGACGACATGCTGAGGCTGATCTTTACCTGCTGCCATCCGTCGTTTGCCGCCGAGGTACAGGTTGCGCTGACCTTGCGCACGGTGTGCGGCCTGACCACGGCGCAGGTCGCGCGCGCGTTCCTGGTGAGCGAGGATGCGATGGCGCAGCGGCTGTTGCGCGCCAAGCAGAAGATCAAGCTCGCCGGCATTCCCTATGAGGTGCCGGAGCGCGAGGCGCTGGAGCCGCGCCTCACGGGCGTGCTTACCGTGATTTATCTCGTCTTCACCGAAGGCTATGCCGCGACCGCCGGCGAGGATTTGATGCGGCCCGATCTTGCGCGCGAGGCGATCCGGCTGGCGCGGCTGCTCGATCGGCTGATTCCGGCGCGCGGCGAGATCAAGGGCCTGCTGGCGCTGATGCTGCTGCACGATGCGCGCCGCGCCGGCCGGCAGACCGCAGGCGGCGACATCGTGCTGCTCGAGGAGCAGAACCGTTCGTTGTGGGATTTTCAGCAGATCGCCGAAGGCGTGCGGCTGGTCGAGGAGGCGCTGCGGATGCCAGGCCGGCCGCAATCCTACGCCGTGCAGGCCGCGATCGCCGCGCTGCATGCGCGGGCGCCGAGCTATGAGGATACCGATTGGCCGCAGATTGCGGGTCTCTATGAGGTGTTGCTGCGCATCAGCCCGTCGCCGGTGATCGAGCTCAATCATGCCGCTGCGGTGTCGATGGTCGACGGCCCGGCGCGTGCGCTCGATCTGATCGACGCGCTGGACGCGCGCGGCAGCCTCAAGGGATACGACCAGCTGCCGGCGGTGCGCGCCGATCTGCTGCGCCGCCTCGGCCGCAAGGACGAGGCGCGGCAGGCCTATCTTGCCGCGACCGCGGCGACGCAGCTCGAGCCGCTGCGGCGGCTCTACGCACGCCGGCTCGCCGAGATGGGGTGACATCGCCTCATCTCGTGCGTGGTCCGTGAGGGCGCGCCGTTCACGTCAACGATCGTCAGCGTGCCGCGCGGCGTTGAACGCTCAGTACCCTGTCTTGGCCTTGGCGCCGGTCGATTGCCCGGTCGTCGTTCCACTCGACATGCCGGTCGTGGTGCCGGGCGCCATCATCTTCTTCTGCGCGTGATGGACCTTGTGGGTCTTGTGATGGGTTGACGTGGTCTTGTCCTGGGTCGACATGGCACCTGCCACTGTCGGAGCGGCAACGAGGCCGATAGCGACAGCTCCCGCGATGAGTGCTTTGAACATGGACGAATCTCCACTCAGACCGCCCCAGCTAAGAAAGACGGCACGTGGTCAAAAGTTCCATTTGCGCACGCGCATTTGGCAGAAAAAGCGGCGCTACTTCGTCTTCGCAGCGACTTGCGCCGCCGCATCCGGCGGCAGGCTCTCGAGCAGCGCGTGCAGCGTCGCCATGGTGGAGCGGTCGGCGATCCCGTCGACGCGCTCGGGGCGGAAGTGACGCTGGAAGGCGGTGACGACCTCCATCGTCGGGCCGTCGAACTTGCCGTTGGTCGGGATGTTGTAGCCGTAGCGCCGGAACGCGGCCTGCATGTTGGAGACGGCATCGCTGATCGCACCAAGCTGCAGCGCCTCGCCGCGCACGATCGGCGCCGGTTGCACCCAATGCCCGACGCCGGAATTGGCCAGCGAGTGCCAGGGGAACTTCTCGCCGGGATCCTTCTTGCGCCCCGGCGCAACGTCGGAATGGCCGAGCACGCGATGCGAGACTACCTTGCGGCGAAGCATGATGCCGCGGCACAGCGCGATGACGGCCGCGATCTGCCGCAGCGGGAAGTCGGGATAGCCCCAATCGTGGCCGCGATTGACGATCTCGACGCCGATCGAACAGGAGTTGATGTCGTCCTCGCCGGCCCAGGCGGCGACGCCGGCGTGCCAGGCGCGCTTGCTCTCCGGCACGCATTGCACGATGCGGCCGTCCTCGAGCACGATGTAATGCGCCGAGACCTCAGTGCCGGCGGTGCAGAGCTGGGCGATCGCGCCCTCGACGTCGGGCATGCCGGTGTAGTGCAGCACGATCATGTCGGGCTGCCGGTTGTTGGCGCGGTCGCCGAAATTCACCGACGGGATCACGTCGGAGGCGATCGAGGAATCCGGCGTGAACGTCTCCACGTCGGCCACGCCCTTCGGAACAGGAAGGACGCGCTGACGCTTCGAATCAGCGTTGCCGGACGAGGACGAACCAGAAGCCATACGAATCACTCAAAACCCGAACCAGGAGAAAGCATTTTGACATATGGATAAACAAATAGGCGTTTACTATTCCTTTACCGTGTGGGCCGCGCAATCGGCCCTGCCGGTTCCAAGCTCTGCATGATGCGCCGCGCAAAATGCCCCGAGCGGGGGCCGAGGGTATCATTCGAATGCGGGTCAAAGTCGCGCGATTCCGCTAACCGATCATCAACGTTTTCTTAACGTTAAGTGCCGTTACTGAGAGGTGAAGTGCCGAACCGGTTTCGGGGGACGGCCGAGGTCCGCTGTTTGCGCGAAATCCCATGGAAAGCCTCCCAATTCCGGTCGGATATCAGGTTTTGCGGCCGAGTACGGGAGTTGGCGCTGGGATCGCGGAGCGCTTTCTTCATCGGAATGGTCGGGCAAGGCGCGAGGATTCGAGGCGCAATGAGTCGGCGCGCAGTCAGCTTGCATGCCAATTACGCAGCTCCGCCCGGAGACCGCGCATGAGCGAGCGTGCGCCGCGTCACATTTCAGTGCTGGGCCGCGAGGCTGTCGCCTATCTCGCGCCGCGCGCCGGCGGCATCTATGTCGACGCGACTTTCGGTGCCGGCGGCTACAGCCGGATGATCCTCGACGTCGCTGATACGCGCGTCATCGGCATCGACCGCGATCGCACCGCGATAACCGGCGGCTTCGACCTGGTCGATGGCGCCGGCGGCCGGCTGACGCTGGTCGAGGACCGTTTCTCTGATCTCGCCGAGGTCTGCGCCTCGCAGGGAGTGGACCAGGTCGACGGCGTCGTGATGGATGTCGGTGTCTCCTCGATGCAACTCGACCAGGCCGAGCGCGGCTTCTCGTTCCGCTTGGGCGGTCCACTCGACATGCGGATGGCGCAGAGCGGCCCGACCGCGGCCGATGTGGTCGCAACCGCGTCCGAGAAGCAACTCGCCGACATTATCTATATCTTCGGCGAGGAGCGTCATTCGCGCGGCGTCGCGCGCGCCATCGTCGCCGCGCGCAAGGACGCGCCGATCACGACGACCGAGGCGCTTGCCGACATCGTCGCGAAGATCGTGCGCGCCAAGCCGAACGAGATCCATCCGGCGACGCGGACCTTTCAGGCGCTGCGTATCTTCGTCAATGAAGAGCTCGATGAGCTGCATCGGGCGCTGGCTGCGGCCGAGCGGGTGCTGAAGCCGGGCGGGCGACTTGCCGTGGTCTCGTTCCATTCGCTGGAAGACCGCATCGTCAAGAATTTCCTGAGCGAGCGCGGCAAGGTCTCCGGCGGCTCGCGGCATCGGCCTGAAGTGGCGCAATCCGCGCCGAGCTTTCAGATCTTGACCAAGCGGCCGGTGACGCCCGGCGAAGCGGAGATAGCAGCCAATCCGCGCGCGCGATCGGCCAAGCTGCGCGCAGCCGAGCGCACTGCGGCGCCGGCGCATGCGGACGACGACCTGCCGTCTTGGCCGCGGCTGTCAGACCTGAAGCGGGGAGGCTGACGATGCGCCTCCTCCATCTCCTCGTCATCGGCATGCTGATCTTCGCGGCATCCTACGTCTACCGCATCAAGATGGAATCGACCGCGCGCGTCGAACGCGTGCTGCAGCTCAACGCCGAGATCCGCGAGCAGCGCAATGCGATTGCCACCTTGCGCGCCGAATGGGCCAAGCTCGACGCGCCGCTGCGGCTGCAGGGGCTTGCCGAACGCCATCTGCCGCTGAAGCCGGTCAACGCCAACCAGTACGATTCCCTGAGGAATCTGCCGGAGCGGCCGCCGAGCTTCACGCGGCCCGGTTCGCGCGATCCGATCGGCGCGATGATCGACACCATCGAGGCCGCCGCCGCGCCCGACAGCACGACCGGATCGATCGACAAGCCGGCGACCGACCAGCCGGCCGCCGACCAGTCCGCGCCCGCAGAAGATTCCGAGCAGGGCGGGGGAGATCAGTAATGACGGGACCTGCCATGACCGATCCGGCACCCGCCAGCAAGCCGGCCGCAAAATCCGCTGAACCCTGGCGCACGCGGCTGATCCGCACGCTGCTGTACGGAAGCAATGTCGACCGCGCCGCGAAGGCGCGCGCGCGCGTCGGTCTTGCGATCCTTGCCTTTGCCGCGGTTTATTGCGTGCTGGCCGGACGGCTGGTGCTGTTCGCCGTCGGCGCCGACAGTCATGGCGCGCGGCGCACCGCCTCGCAGGACGCGATCGCAACCGCCCGGCCCGACATCACCGACCGCAACGGCGAAATTCTCGCCACCGACGTCAAGGCGCCGAGCCTGTTCGCCGAGCCGCGCCGCCTCATCGACAAGGACGAGGCGATCGAGCTCTTGACCGCGGCCTTGCCCGACCTCGACACCAGCGAAGTGCGCGACCGCCTGTCCTCGCGCAAGGGCTTCGTCTGGCTGAAGCGCGAGATCACGCCGAAGCAGCAGCTCGACATCCATCGCCTTGGCCTTCCCGGCGTCGGCTTCCTGCGCGAGAACAAGCGTGTCTATCCGACCGGCAACGAGGTCGCCCACCTGATCGGCCTCGTCAACATCGACAACCAGGGTATCGCCGGCATGGAGAAGTGGCTGGACAATAACGGTCTGGCCGATCTGCATCGCGCGGGCTTCGCCACCGACCGGCTGCAGAAGCCGGTTGAATTGTCTGTCGACCTGCGCGTCGAGCATGCGCTGCGCGACGAACTGATCAAGGCGAAGGAGAAGTTCAAGGCCAAGGCCGCCTCCGGCCTCGTCTCCAACGTGCGCACCGGCGAGATCGTAGCGATGGTGTCGCTGCCGGATTTCGATCCGAACAATCCGAAGGAAGCGCACGATCCCGACCGCATCAACCGCCTGACCACCGGCGTCTACGAGATGGGCTCGACCTTCAAGGCGTTCACGCTGGCGATGGCGCTGGATAGCGGCCGGTTCGGTCTCAACTCGATGTGGGATGCGCGCGGCCCGCTGCACTACGGCAAGTTCGCGATCCATGACGATCACAACATGGGCCGCATGATCAACATGAAGGAGGTGTTCTACTATTCCTCCAACATCGGCGCCGGGCGCATTGCGCTGGCGATGGGCGTCGACGCGCACAAGGCCTTCCTGCGCAAGATGGGGCAGCTCGAGCGGCTGCGCACCGAATTGCCGGAGAGCGCCTCGCCGATCGTGCCGAAGAAGTGGGGCGAATTGAACACCGTCACCATCTCGTTCGGTCACGGCATCGCGGTGGCGCCGCTGCAGGCGGTGATGGGCATCGACGCGCTGGTCAATGGCGGCTATCTGATCCCGCCGACCTTCCTGAAGCGCACCGAGCAGGAGGCGATGGCGCTGGCCAAGCGCGTCATCAAGCCCGAGACCTCGGACAAGATGCGCTATTTGATGCGGCTCAACGCCGAGATCGGCACCGCGAAGAAGGCCGACGTCAAGGGCTACTATATCGGCGGCAAGACCGGCACCGCGGAGAAGGTCATCAACGGCCGCTACGCCAAGAAGCGCGTGCTGAACGCCTTCACCGCGATCCTGCCCGCCGACAATCCGAAATATCAGCTGCTGATCATGCTCGACGAGCCGCAGCCCCTGAAGGAGACCTATGGCTTCATCACCTCGGGCTGGAATGCGGTGCCGACCGGCGGCAATGTGATCGCCCGAATTGCGCCGCTTTTGGGCGTTGAACCGCGATTCGACCTGCCGCCGTCCGACCGCCTTATTCTTGCGGCATCCAGAACAACCCAGTAAGGCGTATGGACACAGCATGATCCGGAAAAGTGTGAAGCGGTTTTCCGAACAAATCATGCTCAGATAGCGGCGCCAGAACGGCGCCGGCCAGACTGGAAGATCATGAGACTTCGCGACCTCTTCAGCGCCGATGCCACGATCGATCCAAGTGTCGACGCGATTGCCGTCGGAGGGCTTGCGGTCGACAGCCGTGCGGTGAAGCCGGGCGACCTATTCTTCGCGCTGGCCGGCAGCAGGACCGATGGCGCACGCTTCGTCGATGCGGCGATTGCCGCGGGCGCAGTCGCGGTCGCCAGCGACCATCTGCCGCAAGGTGACAGCCGCGTCCCGTTCGTGATCATGCCCAATCCGCGCCGCGCGCTGGCGCTCGCCGCCGCTACGTTCTATCCGCGCCAGCCTGCGACGATCGCGGCGGTGACCGGCACCAGCGGCAAAACCTCGGTCGCGGCGTTCACGCGCCAGATTTGGCAGCGGCTCGGTCACTCCTCGGCGAGCATCGGCACCATCGGTCTCGTCTCGGACAAGCGCACCGTCTACGGCTCGCTGACGACGCCCGATCCGATCGCGCTGCATCGCCAGCTCGACGAGATCGCAGGCGACGGCGTCACGCATCTCGCCTTCGAAGCCTCCTCGCACGGCCTCGACCAGTATCGGCTCGACGGCGTGCGCATCGAAGCCGGCGGCTTCACCAACCTGTCGCGCGACCACATGGATTATCATCCCGATGTCGCGCATTACCTGAATGCAAAACTCCGCCTGTTCCGCGATCTCGTCGCACCTGGCGGCGCTGCCGTGATCTCGGCCGATCATGACTGCTCGCGAGAGGTGATCGATGCGGCGCGGGCGCGCGGCCTGCGCATCATCACGGTCGGCCGCAATGCCGACGCCACCGATGGCATCAAGCTTACCGACGCCGCGATCGAAGGCTTCGCCCAGCAGCTCGTGATCGAGCACCGCGGCCGCAAGCACGCGATCCGGCTGCCGCTGGTCGGCGAATTCCAGATCGAGAATGCGCTGGTCGCGGCGGGCCTTGCGATCGGCACCGGCAGCGCCGCCGACGACGTGTTCGGCACGCTCGAACATCTCGAGGGTGCCAAGGGCCGGCTGGAATTCGTCGGCGAGCACAATGGCGCGCCGATCTTCGTCGACTACGCCCACAAGCCCGATGCGCTCGCCAAGGCGCTGCAAGCGCTGCGGCCCTATGCGAAGCGCAGGCTGGTGGTGATCTTCGGCGCCGGTGGCGATCGCGATGCCGGCAAGCGTTCGATCATGGGCGCGATCGCCGCCGAGAATGCCGATCAGATCATTGTCACCGACGACAATCCACGCAGCGAGAAGCCCGAGGCGATCCGAGCCGCGATCATGGCGACGGCGAAGGGCGCGCGCGAGATCGGCGACCGCGCCGCCGCGATCCGCGCCGGGATCGCCGGCCTCGAGCCGGGCGATGCGCTGGTCGTGGCCGGCAAGGGCCATGAGGTCGGGCAGATCGTCGGCAGCACGACGCTGCCGTTCAGCGATCATGAGGCAGTCGCGAGTGCATTGGCCGAGGAGGGCGCATGAGCACGATGTTGTGGACCTCGGATGCGATGGCGCAAGCGATGCGCGCCGCCACGCAGGGCGCATTGCCAAACGGCATCACCGGTCTCTCGATCGACAGCCGCACCATCGCGCCGGGCGATGCGTATTTCGCGATCAAGGGCGACGTCCATGACGGCCATGCCTTCGTCGAGGCGGCGCTGAAGGCCGGCGCCGGGCTGGCTGTCGTCGAGACTACACAGCGTAAGAAGTTTCCTGCCGACGCGCCGCTGCTCGTGGTCGACGATGTGCTCGCCGGCCTCGTCGAGCTCGCTTATGCCTCGCGCGCGCGGCTCACCGCGCAGATCATCGCGGTGACCGGTTCGGTCGGCAAGACCTCGACGAAAGAGGCGCTGCGCCGCGTGCTGTCAGCGCAGGGCGAGACCCATGCCTCGGTCGCGTCGTTCAACAATCACTGGGGCGTGCCGCTGTCGCTGGCGCGCTGTCCGGCGAGCGCGCGTTTTGCCGTGTTCGAGATCGGCATGAACCATGCAGGCGAGATCACGCCGCTGGTCAAGATGGTGCGGCCGCATGTTGCTGTCATCACCACGATCGAGCCGGTGCATCTGGAATTCTTCGCAGGTATCGAGGCGATCGCCGATGCCAAGGCGGAGATCTTCGCAGGGCTGGAGCCCAATGGCGCGGTCGTGCTCAACCGCGACAACGGGCAATTCTCGCGGCTGCAAAAGCAGGCGAAGAAGGCAGGCATCTCGCGCATCGTCTCGTTCGGCACCGACAAGCGCGCCGAGGCGCGGCTGATCGACCTCTCGCTGCACGCGACCTGCTCGGCGGTGCACGCCGATATTCTGGACCATGACATCACCTACAAGATCGGCATGCCCGGCCGCCACATGGCGATGAACTCGCTGGCGGTGCTCGCGGGCGCCTCGCTGCTCGGTGCCGATATCGCGCGCGCGGCGCTGTCGCTGTCGCAGCTCGAGGCGCCGACCGGCCGCGGCCTTCGCCGCACGCTCGAGGTCGGCCATGGCGAGGCGACGCTGATCGACGAGAGCTACAACGCCAATCCGGCCTCGATGGGCGCCGCGCTCAACGTGCTCGGCCAGGCCCCGACCGGACCGCATGGCCGCCGCATCGCCGTGCTCGGCGACATGCTCGAGCTCGGGCCGACCGGGCCCGAATTGCACCGCGGCCTCAACGAAGCCGTGACCGCCAACCGCATCGACCTCGTATATTGTTGTGGTCCGCTGATGCGGAATCTTTGGGATGCCCTTTCCACCGGCAAGCGGGGAGGCTATGCCGAGAGCTCGGCGGCGCTCGAAGCACAGGCGGTCGCCGCGGTCCGTGCCGGTGACGTGATCATGGTGAAGGGCTCGCTGGGATCGAAGATGAAGCTCATTGTCAGCGCGCTGGAAAAACGCTTCCCCGACAAGGCCGCGCACGAAGAAGCGGTATAGGACTCCTTGAATGTTCTACTGGTTGATCGAACTGTCCAACACCGTTCCGGGGTTTGGGGCATTCCGCAGCGCTCTGAACGTGTTCCGCTACATTACCTTCCGCACCGGCGGCGCGATGGTGACCGGCGCGCTGTTCGTATTCCTGTTCGGGCCCTGGATCATCGATCATTTGCGGCTGCGGCAGGGCAAGGGCCAGCCGATCCGCACCGATGGCCCGCAGTCACACCTGATCTCCAAGAAGGGCACGCCCACCATGGGCGGGCTGATGATCCTGTCCGGGCTCGTGGTGTCGACGCTGCTCTGGGCCAACCCGCTCAATCCCTATGTCTGGATCGTGCTGGCGGTGACGCTCGGCTTCGGGTTCGTCGGCTTCTATGACGATTATCTGAAGGTCACAAAGCAGTCGCACAGCGGCTTCGCCGGTAAGCTGCGGCTCCTGATCGAGGCGGCGATCGGGCTCGCCGCCACCTACGCGCTGGTCCGCCTCGGGCGCGACGTGTCGTCGACGTCGCTCGTCATTCCCTTCTTCAAGGACCTCGTGATCAATTTCGGCTGGTTCTTCGTGATCTTCGGCGCCTTCGTGATGGTCGGCGCCGGCAATGCGGTGAATCTCACCGACGGCCTCGACGGCCTTGCCATCGTGCCGGTCATGATCGCCGCCGCGAGCTTCGGCATGATCTCGTATCTGACCGGCAACGCGGTATTCTCGGACTACCTGCAGATCAACTACGTCGCCGGCACCGGCGAACTGGCGGTGCTATGCGGCGCGGTGCTTGGCGCAGGTCTCGGCTTCCTCTGGTTCAACGCGCCGCCGGCCTCGATCTTCATGGGCGACACCGGCTCGCTCGCGCTCGGCGGCATGCTGGGCGCCACCGCGGTCGCGGTGAAGCACGAGATCGTGCTCGCGGTGATCGGCGGCCTGTTCGTGCTGGAGGCGGTCTCGGTCATCGTGCAGGTCACCTCGTTCAAGCTCACGGGAAAACGCGTGTTCCGGATGGCGCCGCTGCACCATCATTTCGAGCAGAAGGGCTGGACCGAGCCGCAGATCGTGATCCGGTTCTGGATCATCTCGGTGATGCTGGCGCTTGCCGGCCTCTCCACCCTCAAGCTGCGCTGAGCGTCGCCATGATCCCGGTCACTTCCTTCTCGGGCAAGACGGTCGCGGTGTTCGGGCTCGGCGGCTCCGGGCTCGCGAGCTGCCACGCGCTGAAGGCTGGTGGCGCAGAGGTGATCGCGGGCGACGACAGTGCCGACAACGTCGCCAAGGCGGCGCAGGCCGGATTCACCACCGCTGATCTGCGCACCGTGTCGTGGGCGAATTTCGCCGCGCTGATCCTGACCCCCGGCGCGCCGCTGACCCATCCGGTGCCGCACTGGAGCGTGCTGAAGGCGCGCGAGGCGGGCTGCGAGGTGATCGGCGACGTCGAATTGTTCTGCCGCGAGCGGTGCCGCCACGCACCGAACGCGCCGTTCGTCGCCATCACCGGCACCAACGGCAAGTCGACCACGACAGCGCTGATCGCGCATCTGATGAAGGTCGCCGGCTACGACGCCCAGATGGGCGGCAATATCGGCACCGCGATCCTGTCGCTGGAGCCGCCGCGGATGGGCCGCGTCCATGTCATCGAGATGTCGTCCTACCAGATCGACCTCGCGCCGTCGCTCGATCCCTCGGTCGGCATCCTGATCAACATCAGCGAGGACCACATCGATCGCCACGGCACGCTGGCGCATTACGCCGCGGTCAAGGAGCGGCTGGTCGCCGGCGTGCAGCAGGGCGGCACCGCGATCGTCGGCGTCGATGACGGCTGGTGCCGCGACATCGCCGACCGGCTCGATCGCGCCGGCAAGCGCGTGGTGCGCATCTCGGTGAAGAACCCGCTGCCCGACGGTCTTTATGTGGAGCACGAGACCATCGTGGGCGCATCGGGCGCGGCGCGCAGCGAGATCGCGCGGCTCGGCGGCATCGGTTCGCTGCGCGGCCTGCACAATGCGCAGAACGCCGCTTGCGCCTCGGCCTGTGCACTGGCGATGGGGATCGCCACCGACGTGTTGCAGAACGCCCTGCGCAGCTTCCCAGGCCTCGCCCATCGCATGGAGCAGGTCGGCCGACGCGGCAATGTGCTGTTCGTCAACGACTCCAAGGGCACCAACGCGGACGCGGCCGCGCATGCGCTGTCGTCGTTCGCCGACATCTACTGGATCGCCGGCGGCAAGCCGAAGGCCGGCGGCATCACGGGCCTCACCGGATATTTCCCGCGCATCCGCAAGGCCTATCTGATCGGCGAGGCGGCGCAGGAGTTCTCCGGCACGCTCGGCGAGCGCGTCCCGCACGAGATGTCCGGCACACTCGACGTCGCGATCGCCAGCGCCGCGCGCGATGCGGACGCATCGGGGCTTAGCGAAGCCGTCGTGCTGCTGTCTCCGGCCTGCGCCTCGTTCGACCAGTACCGCAATTTCGAAATCCGCGGCACAGCCTTCCGCGACATCGTCCAGGCATTGCCCGGCGTCAAGCCGGTGGTGTGAGAGCCCCGCAGAATTGAAGGATGGGTAGAGCGCAGCGAAACCCATCAGATCGCGCCACGCATTCGCCGGGACGACGGCGAATGCGTGGGCTCGCAGCAGTGAACGAGCCCCCAACCCACCTCCCTCAAAAGTTACCCATCCCGTTAACCCCTTGGAAACCATCCTGCGCCACGAATGAACGTTATCTCTGCCATCTGGGGACGCCCATGCTCGCCCGTGACCAACGCACCCCGTTCTCGGACTGGTGGTGGACCGTCGACAAGCTGCTGCTTGTCGCGATCGCCGCGTTGATGCTGGCCGGCGTCATTCTGTCGCTGGCGGCGAGCCCGCCGGTCGCGACCCGGATCGGGCTCGATCCGTTCCACTTCTTCAATCGCCACGTCATGTTCCTGGTGCCGTCGCTGATCGTGCTGATCGGGGTGTCGTTCATGACGCCGCGGCAGATCCGGCGCACCGCGCTGATCGTGTTTGCGGTCTCGATCGTGCTGATCGTGCTGACGCTGCTGATCGGGCCCGAGGTCAAGGGCTCACGGCGCTGGATCACGCTGCTCGGCGTCAACATCCAGGCCTCCGAAGCCGCCAAGCCCGCCTTCGTCATCGTCGCGGCCTGGCTGTTTGCGGAATCGACCAAGCGGCCGGAGATGCCGGCGACCTCGATGGCGCTGGTGCTGTTGATGACGCTGGTCACGCTTCTGGTGATGGAGCCCGACTTCGGCCAGACCATGCTGATCCTCACGGTGTGGGGCGCGCTGTTCTTCATCGCGGGCATGCGGATGATCTGGGTGTTCGGGCTCGCCGGCGCCGCTGGCGCGGGCCTGTTCGGCGCCTATCTTTTGGTGCCGCACGTCGCCGGCCGCATCAAGCGCTTCATGAACCCGGCCTCCGGCGACACCTTCCAGGTCGACACCGCGATGGAAGCGTTCTGGAACGGCGGCTGGTTCGGGCTCGGGCCGGGCGAGGGCATCGCCAAGCGCAGCCTGCCGGACAGCCACACCGACTTCGTGTTCGCGGTCGCGGCGGAAGAGTTCGGCATCATCCTCTGCCTGATGCTGGTCGCGCTGTTCGGCTTCATCGTGATCCGCACGCTGACCCGCGCCTATGCCACCGAGGACATGTTCTCGCGCTTTGCGGCATCGGGGCTCGCGATCCTGTTCGGCGTGCAGGCGACCATCAACATGGCGGTCAATCTGCAATTGATCCCGGCCAAGGGCATGACGCTGCCGTTCATCTCCTATGGCGGCTCCTCGTTCGTGTCGCTCGCCTATGGCGTCGGCATGATGCTGGCGCTGACGCGGCAGCGGCCGCGTACCGAAATCGAATCGATGGAAGGCGCCAGCGCGCGGCGCGCCTACGCATGAGGCTTCCCATCGCCATTGCGAAGAGCGCCATGGATTGCTTCCGCCTTCGCCAAGGCTTCGACGGACAAGTCGCTTCGCTCGCAATGACGGTATAAATTGTTGCCATGGCTGAGTCCCCCCTGATTCTGCTGGCGGCCGGCGGCACCGGCGGCCATCTGTTCCCGGCCGAAGCGCTCGCCGTGGAATTGATCAGGCGTGGCCTGCGGGTGCGGCTGGCGACCGACGGCCGCGCGCTGCGCTACTCCGGCCTGTTCGGCAGGGAGAGCATCGAGCTCGTGCCGAGCGCGACCGTGCGCAGCCGCAACCCGATCTCGCTGGCACGGACCGTGCTGATGCTCGGCTACGGCACGCTGGTCGCCGCCAATGTGGTGCTCCGGCTGAAGCCGTCGGCCGTCGTCGGCTTCGGTGGTTACCCGACCTTGCCGCCGCTGATCGCGGCGCGGATGCTCGGCGTCCCCGGCATCATTCACGATGCCAATGCGGTGCTCGGCCGCGCCAACCGTTTCCTCTCCGGCCGCGTCAACGCGATCGCGACCTCGCTGCCCGGCGTGCTCGATCGCGATCCCGCGCTCGCCGGCAAGGCCACCACCGTCGGCACGCCGATGCGGCCGGCGATCCTTGCGGCGGCCGCGGTGAAATACACCCCGCCCGAGGTGGATGGGCCGTTGCGGCTGCTGGTCGTCGGCGGCAGCCAGGGCGCGCGGGTGATGAGCGACATCGTGCCGCCGGCGATCGAGAAGCTCGCGCCGGCGTTATGGCGCCGGCTGATCATCACCCAGCAGGTGCGCGAGGAGGACATGGCGCGGGTGCGGGCGGTCTATGACCGGCTCAAGATCGATGCCGAGCTCGCGCCGTTCTTCCCGGACCTGCCGGCGCGGCTGGCCTCGAGCCAATTGGTGATCTCGCGTTCCGGCGCCGGAACGGTGGCCGAACTCGCCGCGATCGGGCGGCCCTCGATCCTGGTGCCGCTGCCGGGCGCGATCGATCAGGACCAATTCGCCAATGCCGGCGTGCTGTCGCAGGCGAACGGCGCGCTGCGCATCACGCAGGCCGACTTCACGCCGGAACGGCTCGCGGCCGAAATCTCGGCCTTCGCCGCGGAGCCCGAGAGACTGACCGCGATGGCGGACGCCGCGCGCAGTGTCGGGCGACTTGATGCCGCGGAGCGGCTGGCCGATCTGGTTGCCAAGGTGGCCGGGATTTGACGCGCCAATCCGGCAGGACGCCGGGGGAGACTTGATCATGACGGGTCTTTTGATTCACTCCGTCTCGGAATTCTCGGACCTGATCCTCGAAGCGCTGCGCCTGGCAGATGCGCAGAATATCGTCGAGATCGGTGCCGAGTATGGCGGCATGTCGGCGCTGCTCGCCGATCACTGCCGGGCCCGTGGCGGCCAGCTCACCAGCGTCGATCCGGCGCCGAAGCGCGAATTCCTCGATTGGGTCGACGCCAATCCGGATGTGCGTCACGTCGCGAAAACCAGTCTCGACGCGTTCGGCGAGCTTGACGCCGCCGACGCCTGGATCGTCGATGGCGATCATAACTGGTACACAGTTTATCACGAGCTCCGCGAGATCGAGGCGATCAGCCGCCGCGCCGCCAAGCCCCTTCTGGTCTTCCTTCATGATGTCGGCTGGCCCTGTGGCCGCCGCGACGCGTACTATGCGCCTGACCAGATTCCGGCAGAGCATCGCCATACGCACAGTTATGATGCAGGCGCCGCGCTGGATCGCGAAAGCCTGGTGGAAGGTCGTGGATTTCGCGGCATGGGCCAGTTCGCGTTCGCAACTCATGCCGGTGGCGTGCGCAACGGCGTGATGACCGCAATCGATGATTTCCTGGCAGAGGAACTTGCGCAGGGCAGGGAGTTCGGCTTCGCCGAGATCCCCGCGGTGTTCGGCTTAGGGGTGCTGTTCGACATGAACGCCGCCTGGAGTGCTCAGCTTGCCGAGCTCGTGCTGCCCTATCACCAGAACAAGCTGCTGCGCGCGCTCGAGACCAACCGGCTGCGCAATTATCTTCGCGTCATCGACATGCAAGATGAGTTCGCCGCGCGGCCGGGAGCGGCGTAGCCGCCGGGGCCGAGATGGAGATGTCCGTGACGTCAGATCACCACCACCGGCCGGTAGCTGACAACAGCGACATTTCCGCGGCTGCGGGGCGGAAAAAGCCCTTGTCACGCATGGGAAAAGCGGGGCATCCAGTACTCAGCGCGACCGATGTGAGGCGCGCACGGACGATGATATCAGGAACCGGATCATGAGACTGCCGCGCGAGATCGGACCCATTCACTTCGTCGGGATCGGCGGCATCGGCATGAGCGGCATCGCCGAGGTGCTGATCAATCTCGGCTACACCGTGCAGGGCTCCGATGCGTCGGACAATTACAACCTCGACCGGCTGCGCAAGAAGGGCGCCAAGATCTCGGTCGGCCACGCCGCCGAGAACGTCGATGGCGCCGACGTCGTCGTGGTCTCGACCGCGATCAAGCGCGACAATCCCGAGCTGATGGCGGCGCGCGCGCAGCGCATTCCGGTGGTGCGGCGCGCCGAGATGCTGGCGGAATTGATGCGGCTGAAGAGCTGCGTCGCGATCGCCGGCACTCATGGCAAGACGACGACGACGACGATGGTGGCGACCTTACTCGACGCCGGCGGGCTCGATCCGACCGTGATCAATGGCGGCATCATCAACGCCTATGGCTCCAATGCGCGGCTCGGGGCCGGCGACTGGATGGTGGTTGAGGCCGACGAGAGCGACGGCACGTTCCTGAAGCTGCCGTCCGACGTCGTCATCGTCACCAATATCGATCCCGAGCATCTCGATCACTTCAAGACCTTTGAGGCGATCCAGGACGCCTTCCGCGATTTCGTCGAGAACGTTCCGTTCTACGGCTTTGCCGTGATGTGTACCGATCATCCGGTGGTGCAAACCCTGGTCGGCAAGATCGAGGACCGCCGCATCATCACCTACGGCCAGAATCCGCAGGCCGACGCGCAGCTCCTGGATCTGACGCCGATGGGCGGCGGCTCGAAATTCAAGGTCGCGATCCGCGATCGCAAGTCGGGCGCGACGCACGAGATCGCTGACATCATGCTGCCGATGCCGGGACGCCACAATGCGTCGAACGCGACGGCGGCGATCGCGGTCGCGCATCAGCTCGGCGTGTCCGATGACGTGATCCGCCAGGCCATGGCCGGCTTCGGTGGCGTGAAGCGGCGCTTCACCAAGACCGGTGAGACGAACGGTGTCGTCGTGATCGATGATTACGGCCATCATCCGGTCGAGATCGCGGCCGTGCTGAAGGCGGCGCGGGAATCCACCAACGGCAAGATCGTCGCCGTGGTGCAGCCGCATCGCTACACCCGCCTGCAATCCTTGTTCGAAGAGTTCTGCACCTGCTTCAACGATGCCGATGCGGTCGTGGTCGCCGAGGTCTATCCGGCCGGCGAAGCACCGATCGCAGGCATCGACCGCGACCATTTCGCCGCCGGCCTGCGCGCCCACGGCCATCGCAACGTTGTCCCGCTGCCGAACGCCGGCGAGCTCGCGAAGATCGTTCACGGTATTGCCAAGTCCGGCGACCTCGTCGTCTGCCTCGGCGCCGGCAACATCACGCAATGGGCCTACGCACTGCCCGACGAATTGAAGGCGCTGGGGTGATCGTGACTTTCCCCGACATCACGCCCGACCTGAAAACCGCGATGCCGGAGCTGCGCGGGCGGCTGCTGGCGAACCAGTCGCTGGCGGAATTGACCTGGTTTCGCGTCGGCGGTCCTGCGCAGGTGCTGTTCACGCCGGCCGACGAAGACGATCTCGCCTACTTCCTGAAGCATCTGCCGCAGGAGCTGCCGGTCTATGTCGTCGGCGTCGGCTCCAATCTGATCGTGCGCGACGGCGGCATGCCCGGGGTCGTGATCCGGCTCGCGCCGCGAGCGTTCGGCGAGATCAGCGCGGCCGGCGATGTCGTCACGGCCGGCGCCGCGGCGCTCGACAAGCGCGTCGCCGAGACGGCGGCAGCGGCAAACGTCGGCGGCATGGAATTCTTCTTCGGTATTCCCGGCACGATCGGCGGCGCGCTGCGCATGAACGCCGGCGCCAATGGCGGCGAGACCAAGGACGTGCTGGTGGAGGCCACCGGCATCGGCCGGGACGGCACGAAGCATACCTTCAGCAATGCCGACATGAAGTTCGTCTATCGCAACTCTGGCGTCGATCCGTCGATCATCTTCACCTCGGCGCGCTTTCGCGGCAGGATCACCGATGCGGACGCGATCCGCGCCCGCATGAACGAGGTGCAGGCCCATCGCGAGACCGCGCAGCCTATCCGCGAGAAGACCGGCGGCTCGACCTTCAAGAATCCGCCCGGCAACAGCGCCTGGAAGCTGATCGACGCCGCCGGTTGCCGAGGCCTCAAGGTCGGTGGCGCGCAGGTGTCGGAGATGCACTGCAATTTCCTGATCAACACCGGCAACGCCACCGGGCATGACATCGAGACCCTCGGCGAGACGGTGCGCGAGCGGGTCAAGCAGATCAGCGGAATTGAGCTGCACTGGGAAATCAAGCGGATCGGGAAAAGCTGATGCAGGTGACCATTCTGTTCGGCGGCACCAACAAGGAGCGGCTGGTCTCGGTGGCGAGTGCGCAGGCGCTGCACCGCGCGCTGCCCGACGCTGACCTCTGGTTCTGGGACGTTGACGACACCGTGCATGCGGTGACGTCCGAACAGCTGCTCGGCCACACGCGGCCCTTCGAAGTCGACTTCAAACCCGATGGTCGGGGCATCGCGCTCGACCATGCACTCGACAGGGCAGGCGCCGAGCAGCGCGTGCTGGTGCTCGGCTTGCACGGTGGCCGCGCCGAGAACGGCGAATTGCAGGCGATGTGTGAGATGCGGGGCGTCGCATTCACCGGCTCCGGCTCGGCGTCGTCGCATTTGGCGTTCGACAAGCCATCGGCGAAGCGCTTCGCCGCGATCGCGGGCCTCAACGCGCCGCAGGGCATATCGGTCGCACAGCTCGATGAGGCGTTCGCCCAGCACGGCAGGCTGATCGCAAAGCCCGCCAAGGACGGATCGAGCTACGGGCTGATCTTCGTCAACGCACAGCAGGACCTCGTCGCGGTCCGCAATGCCGCGAAGCATGAAGACTATCTGATCGAGCCGTTCGTGTCGGGCGTGGAGGCGACCTGCGGCGTGCTCGAGCAATCCGACGGCACGGTGTTCGCATTGCCGCCGATCGAGATCGTGCCGGCGGAGGGGGGCTTCGACTACACAGCCAAATACCTCCTGAAGTCGACCCAGGAGATCTGTCCCGGCCGCTTCGCGCCCGAGGTCAGCGCCGCGATCATGGACCATGCGTTGCGGGCGCATCGCGCATTGTCGTGCACCGGATATTCGCGCAGCGATTTCATCGTGTCGGCCAATGGCCCGGTCTACCTTGAGACCAACACGCTGCCCGGCCTCACCGCGGCATCACTTTACCCTAAGGCCTTGAAAGCACAGGGCATCGCCTTTGCCGACTTCCTGCGTGACCAGATCGCGCTCGGCCGCCGCCGCGCCAGGAGTTAAGGCCAACCGGGCCGGGAACCCGCCTGACTCGGCCGGATGGAACCCGGGCGCTGTTGCTAAAATGCTATCGGGTTCGCGGCAAAGTATTCAGAGCGTTGATCAAAATACACTCCAGGCTGAACTCCTTTACCATTTGTTTACCAGGAAGCCCGAAGGTTAACGCTGGCGGCGCATGTAGCGCTTGGCTGCCGGGGCGTGAGCTGTCGCGGATTACCGCTTCGAGGATCGCAACCAGGGAACAGGGGGCCTCTCTAATCCCACCGGTCTAGCCGAGACGTGATTTGTGCCGGGACCCCGCAGGGTTTGCGGGCGCAACATGTGACGAGCTCGTGCAATGGATGGTGCAGGACGCCTCACCCGATCGCTGCGATCGCTGGGGCCTCAAGCTGACCTGAGAGCAGCCGCTATTGGAGCGGCAGTGCTGCTGCGCGAGTATGTCGGCGCCCATCTCGCGCGCTGCCGCCGGCGTCCCGCCAGTCGGCCGCAGATGATCGATCGCGCGCCGCCGAACCGCTACATCCTGCTGGTCGAACGCTATCTGCCGCGCCGCATCGGCCTGGTCGCGACGCTCGCAATCCTGTTCGGCAGCCTGGGCTTCGGCATCGTCAGGGGCGGCCATCTCGAGGAGTTCACCACCGCGCTCAGCGACACCCGCAATGCGCTGGCCAATTCCGCGGGCTTCCGCATCACCACCGTCGGCATCAACGGCCGCAAGCAGCTGAGCCAGGACGAGGTGCTTGCGATCGGCGGCGTTAACGGCCGCTCCTCGCTGCTGTTCCTCGACGCCGACACCGTGCGCGCCAAGCTGAAGGCCAATCCCTGGATCGCCGACGCCACGATCCTCAAGCTCTATCCGGGCCGGCTGCAGATCGACATCGTCGAGCGCACCGCCTTCGCGCTGTGGCAGCAGAACGGCCGCCTGTCGGTGATCGCCTCCGACGGCGCGGTGCTCGAGCCCTATGTGTCGCGCCGCTTCCTCAATCTGCCGCTGGTGGTGGGCAAGGGCGCGGACACCCGCGCCCAGGACTTCCTGGCGCTGCTCGACCGTTATCCGCAGGTGCGCTCGGTGACCAAGGCCGCGATCTTCGTCGGCGAGCGACGCTGGAACCTGCGCCTCAAGGACGGCCTCGACGTCCGCTTGCCCGAGAACGATGTCGGCAACGCGCTGGCCGCACTCTCAAAGCTCGACAAGGACGAGAAGCTGTTCTCGCGCGACATCGTCGCCGTCGACATGCGCTTGCCCGATCGGCTGATCGTGCAATTGTCCGAGGAAGCCGGCAAGGCGCGTGACGAGCTGTTCAAGGACAAGAAGTCCAAGAAGAAGGCCGGTGACTCCGCATGACCGGCCTCGATCGCAATTTGACCCCGAAGACCCGCCCGATGCAGAAGCGCACCGCGATGGTGGCTTCGCTCGACGTCGGCTCCAGCAAGATCGCCTGCATGATCGCGCGGCTCAGGCCGTCGCCCCCGAACGAGGTGCTGCGCGGCCGCACCCATGCGGTCGAATTGATCGGCTACAGCCAGATCCAGTCGCGCGGCGTCAAGGCCGGCTCCGTCGTCGATCTCGCCGAATGCGAGAAGGCGGTCCGCCATGCCGTGGCGCTGGCCGAGCGCATGGCCAAGGTCCGTGTCGAATCCGTTCTGCTGTCGGTTTCCGGCGGCAGGCTGCATGGCCAGCTGGTTGAAGCCGCGGCCGATATCCACGGCGGCTCGGTGACCGCGGACGATATCAGCCGCGTCACCTCGGCCGGCATGCGCCACGCCGCCGGCGCCGGCCGCACCGTGCTACACGCGCTGCCGGTCGGCTACGCGCTCGACGGCGTCAAGGGCATCCGCGATCCCAGAGGCATGGTGGCGCGCCAGTTCGGCGTCGACATGAATGTGGTGACGTCGGACGCGACGGTCGCCAAGAACCTGATGCTGGTGGTCGAGCGCTGCCATCTCAACGTCGAAGCTATGGCGTCGAGCCCCTATGTCGCGGGCCTGTCGGTCCTGACCGATGACGAGGCCGATCTCGGCGCTGCCGTCGTCGAGATGGGCGCGGGCTCGACGACGATCGCGACCTATTCCGGCGGCCGCCTCGTGCACGCATCCGGATTTGCGCTCGGCGGGCAACACATCACGATGGATCTTGCGCGCGGCATCGGCGCGTGCATTGCGGATGCCGAGCGAATCAAGACTTTATACGGCACGGTGCTGACCGGCGGTTCGGACTCGCGCGAGCTGATGTCCGTTCCCACTGCAGGCGATGATCGGGAGACTCCGCAAATCGTGTCCCGCGCCACGATCGCCAACATTGTCCGGCATCGCGCCGAGGAGATTTTCGAAATGGTCCGTGACCGGCTCGCGGATTCTCCCTTTGCGGCAGAGCCGAGGGCGCGCGTCGTGCTGAGCGGCGGCGCGTCGCAGCTCACCGGCACCGTCGAGCTTGCCACCCGTATCCTGAACCGTCAGGTCCGTATCGGCCGCCCGCTCGGCTTCGGTCGGCTGCCGAACGAGGCGAAGGGCGCCTCGTTCTCGGTGCCGACGGGCCTCTTGGTCTACCCGCAATACGCACATCTTGAACATGTCGAACCGCGGCGTACGCGGCAGCTCAGGACAGGGACAGACGGTTACTTCGGAAAGGTCGGACGATGGCTTCGCGAGGGCTTCTGATGACCACACCCCGGCTCATTGCATTTTCACCAGCTCCTGCGGCCAGCGGCCGGGACGAACCAACGCGCGCATAATCGAGAGAGGCAACCATGGCACTCAATCTGACACCCCCTGACATCAGCGAGCTGAAACCGCGGATCACCGTCTTCGGCGTCGGCGGCGCGGGTGGTAATGCCGTCAACAACATGATCACCGCCGGGTTGCAGGGCGTCGACTTCGTCGTCGCCAACACCGACGCGCAGGCGCTGACCATGTCGAAGGCGCAGCGCATCATCCAGATGGGCACCCAGGTCACCCAGGGCCTCGGCGCCGGATCGCAGCCCGATGTCGGCGCTGCGGCCGCGCAGGAGGTCATGGACGAACTGCGCGATCACCTGACCGGCGCCAACATGGTGTTCGTCACCGCCGGCATGGGCGGCGGCACCGGCACCGGGGCTGCGCCCGTGATCGCCAAGGCCGCCCGGGAGATGGGAATCCTCACCGTCGGCGTGGTGACGAAGCCGTTCCACTTCGAGGGTCAGCGCCGGATGCGCACCGCCGAGCACGGTATCTCCGAGCTCCACAAGGTGGTCGACACGCTGCTGATCATTCCGAACCAGAACCTGTTCCGGGTTGCCAACGAGAAGACCACCTTCGCCGACGCGTTCGCGATGGCCGACCAGGTGCTTTACTCGGGCGTCGCCTGCATCACCGACCTGATGGTCAAGGAAGGCCTGATCAACCTCGACTTCGCCGACGTCCGCGCCGTGATGCGGGAGATGGGCAAGGCGATGATGGGCACCGGCGAGGCCACCGGCGAGAAGCGCGCGCTGACCGCCGCCGAAGCAGCGATCGCCAACCCGCTGATCGACGATAGCTCGATGAAGGGCGCCCGCGGCCTGTTGATCTCGATCACGGGCGGCAAGGACCTCACTCTGTTCGAGGTCGACGAAGCCGCAACCCGCATCCGCGAAGAAGTCGATGCCGACGCCAACATCATCGTCGGCGCCACCTTCGACGAATCGCTCGACGGCGTCATTCGCGTCTCGGTGGTCGCAACCGGTATCGAGCAGGCCGCGATCGCTTCCCGTGCCCAGGCTCCCGCGCAGCAGCCGGGTGGCTCGCCCGAGAGCCGGTTGGCCGATCTGACCGCTCGCCTGCGTGCCGACAATCAGCGCATGGCCGAGCGCGCCCAGAAGCTGGAACCGCCGACGGGCGTGACGGTTGCTCCGATTGCAGCTGCCGCCGCGCCCCAGCAGCGTCCGGCCGTCGAGCGCGCCGCGCTCGCGGCAATCGCTGCCGCGGTTGCCCCGGACAGCGCACCGGCTCAGGCGCCGATGCAGCCGGGGTCCTACGGTGACGTCACCGTGCGCCCGATTGCCCAGAAGCCGACGTTGTTCCCGGACCACGAGGCGGCCCGCGCCGAACAGCACGAGCCGATGCCGCCCGAGACCTTCATCCCGCAGGCGGCGGAGCGGTCGCCGGTCCGTGCCCCGAGGATGCCAAAGTTCGAGGATCTACCGATGCCGGCGCAGGCCGAGATCCGCCAGGCCAGCGGTGACGGCGAGGCGGAGCACCCGCAGAAGACCCGGCTGTCGCTGTTGCAGCGGCTGGCCAATGTCGGCCTCGGTCGCCGCGACGAAGAGACCGAGCCGCCAATCGCGGCCCGTGCCTCGGGTCCTGCGATGCCGACGATGCCGCCGCTGCTCGACCGCAAGCCGGCCCGCAGCGTCGCCCAGCAGATCTCGGCGAACGAATCGCCGGTATCGGAATATGCGAAACGCCCGGCACCGCAGGGATTGGACGCCCATGGCCGCCAGGCGCCTGTTGCCCCGGCGCCACAGGGTGACGACCATCTTGATATCCCGGCCTTCCTGCGCCGGCAGGCAAACTGAAGTTTGTTACAACCTTGGCGACGAAGAAGGCCTCGGCGGGGAACCGCCGAGGCCTTCTCCTTTTGGCGGGCAAGCGATTGCATCAGGTGAACAAGCAACTGATTTTAAATGATTAATTATTATTTCGGTGGTCAAATGGCCACTCGCCGGGGGCCGTTTTCGCTGCCGCAATTGGCTTAACCTTGGGCGCGAATGCGGCGGAGATGGGGTAACAATCGGTAAAGAAGCGTGAGTTGGCGCGGTTTAGGGCTGTGACTATGGTCTGCCGGGACTTGGGGAGCTCATGCGAGTCGGCCTTGGGGAAGTTTGGCCACTTGATGTTGAGCGAAGTCGGGTAGTGGGCATTATCGAATGAAGTTCAGCCGTCAGACAACGCTTCGGTCGCAAGCCACCGTGACTGGCGTAGGCGTTCATTCCGGTCTTCCTGTCAGTCTCACGCTGGGACCTGCACCCGTCGATGCGGGTTTTATTTTTGTCCGCACCGGTCTCGACGGTGCCGACCGCGAAGTTACCGCCACCGCCGACGCTGTGATCGCAACCGAATTCGCGACGGTGCTGGGTGACCGCGAAGGGCCGCTGGTCTCGACCGCGGAGCATGTTCTCGCCGCGCTGCGCGGCATGGGCGTCGACAACGCCACGATCGAAGTCGACGCTGCTGAAGTTCCGATCATGGACGGCAGCGCTGCGGCGTTTGTCGCGGCCATCGATCAGGCTGGCATTGTGACCCAGCCCGGCGTCCGCCGCTTCATCCAGGTGCTGAAGCCGGTGCAGGTCAAGATCGGCGATGCGATGGGCGAGCTGCGTCCGTTCGCCGGCGGGTTCCGCGCCGAAGTCGAAATCAATTTCGCCAACAAGGTTATCGGTCACCAGACCTACTCCTTCGATCTGTCTCCGGAAGGCTTCCGCCGCGAAGTCGCGCGGGCCCGTACCTTCGGCTGCATGAATGACGTGGCGCGGCTGTGGGGCGCTGGCTTCGCGCTCGGTGCCTCCTTCGACAACACCGTGGTGTTCGACGAGGCTCGCCTACTCAACTCCGAGGGCCTGCGCTACGCCAACGAGTGCGCCCGCCACAAGGTGCTCGACGTGATCGGCGATCTGGCGCTGGCCGGCCTGCCGCTGCTCGGCAGCTACCGTTCGGTCCGTGGCGGCCACAAGCTCAACAACGCAGTGCTGAAGGCGCTGCTCGCCGACCGCAGCTCCTGGCGCGTGGTCGAATCGGAAACCGCCCGGCGGCCGGTCCGCGGCCATGTCGAAGCCGGTGCAAGCACGGTGGGCGGCCTGGTCGCCCCGGCCTACGGTCCGGACGTGTCCTGATCGCCGCAGGCGGTCTGGCCCAATTTCCGTAATAACCACAGCAGGCTGTGAGTGTCGCCGGGTCGCCTTATTCCCGGCGGATTGGCTCCCTATTCGGTTGGTCGACGGTCATTTTTCGGTTAAACAGGCCCGCGGCTGCCTTGATCCGGCGCCAACGGCACGAGAGATATTGCATCCGTGATCGCGGTTCATGGGTGGAGTGGGGTCGCCGTTAACCGCATCAAAGGCGTCAGGTTTTACAATCCATGTCGGCAATGCGTATGGCGCTCGAACAACGCAATTCTTCTGACGTCTCCGGCCTGACCAAGGCCGCGCGCACGCTGCGTTTCGCGGCGGGCCTGATCGTGCTGGCGTTGCCGCTCTCAGGCTGCGGCACCGGCGCGCTGTGGGACAAGTTCATGGCCAAGGACGACACGTTCGTCGATGAGCCCGCGGACAAGCTCTACAATGAGGGCTTGTACATGATGAACGAGAAGAAGGACCTGAAGGCCGCTTCGAAGAAGTTCGAGGAAGTCGACCGTCAGCATCCCTATTCGGACTGGGCGCGCAAGTCGCTCCTGATGTCGGCCTATTCGTACTATCAGGCGGGCGACTACGACAGCTGCATCGGCTCCGCCACCCGCTACGTGACGCTGCATCCCGGCAGCCCGGACGCGTCCTACGCCCAGTACCTGATCGCGGCATCGCATTTCGACCAGATCCCGGACATCTCGCGCGACCAGAGCCGCACCGAGAAGGCGATCGCGGCGCTCGAAGAAGTGGTGCGCAAATATCCGACCTCGGAATATGCCACCCAGGCCAAGGCCAAGATCCAGGCTGCGCGCGACCAGCTCGCCGGCAAGGAAATGGCGGTCGGCCGCTATTACATCGAGAAGCGCGACTTCACCGCCGCGATCAACCGCTTCAAGACCGTGGTCACCCAGTACCAGACCACCCGCCACGTCGAAGAGGCGCTCTACCGGCTGACCGAGGCCTATATGGCGATCGGCATCGCCGGCGAGGCGCAGACCGCCGCCGCGGTGCTCGGCCACAATTTTCCGGACAGCCGCTGGTACAAGGACGCGTATAATCTAGTAAAGTCCGGCGGTCTCGAGCCGAGCGAGAATCAGGGATCCTGGATCAGCAGGACCTTCAAGAAGATAGGTCTCGGCTAGGAATTGTCCTCGCATGCTGGCCCGTCTGTCGATCCGTGACATCGTCCTGATCGAACGGCTTGATATCGAATTCTCCCGTGGCCTGGCGGTGCTGACCGGCGAAACCGGCGCCGGCAAATCCATCCTGCTTGATGCCTTTGCGCTGGCGCTCGGTGGGCGCGGCGATGCAGGACTGGTGCGCCATGGCGCCGAGCAGGGGCAGGTCACCGCCACGTTCGATGTCCCGAAGGGGCATCCGGCCGCCAGGATCCTTGCCGAGAACGGCCTCGATGACACCGGCGAGATGATCCTGCGCCGCGTGCAACTCGCCGACGGCCGCACCCGCGCCTTCATCAACGACCAGGCGATCAGCGTGCAGACCCTGAAGACGGTCGGCGCTGTTCTGGTCGAAATCCATGGTCAGCACGACGAGCGCGCTTTGGTCGACGCCTCCACCCACCGCCAGCTGCTCGACGCCTTCGCCGGCCACGAGAAGGACGTCGCGGCGCTGGAAGCACTGTGGGACATCAGGCGGACCGCCAACGCCGATCTCGACGAGCATCGCGCCGGCATGGAGCGGGCCGCGCGCGAGGCCGACTATCTGCGCCATGCCTCCCAGGAGCTGAAGACGCTGGCGCCGAAGGAGGGCGAGGAGACCGAGCTCGCGAACCGCCGCACCACCATGATGCAGGGCGAGAAGGTCGCGACCGATCTGCGCGAGGCGCAGGAGGCGATCGGCGGCTCGCATTCGCCGGTGTCGGCCCTGTCGGCCGCGGTGCGGCGGCTGGAGCGGCGTGCTGCCAATGCGCCCAGCCTGATCGAGCCGGCGGTCAAGGCGATCGATATCGCGATCAACGCGCTGGAAGAGGCCGACCAGCATCTCCACGCCGCACTGGCGGCGACCGATTTCGATCCGGCCGAGCTCGAGCGCATCGAGGAACGGCTGTTCGCGCTGCGCGCCGCCTCGCGCAAATATTCGACGCCGGTCGATCTGCTGGCGGCGCTGGCGGCGCAATACGCTGATGACGTCGCGCTGATCGATGCCGGCGCCGATCAGCTGAAGAAGCTGGAAGCGGCCGCAGCCGAAGCCGACAAGCGCTATGCTGCTGCGGCGGCAAAGCTGTCGGCGGCGCGCGCCAAGGCGGCTGAGAAGCTCAACAAGGCCGTCAATGCCGAGCTCGCGCCGCTCAAGCTCGAGCGTGCGAAATTCATGACGCAGGTCGAGGCCAATGCCGCCGCGCCGGGGCCGCAGGGCATCGACCGCGTCGAGTTCTGGGTGCAGACCAATCCGGGCACCAAGCCGGGGCCGATGATGAAGGTCGCCTCCGGCGGCGAGCTGTCGCGCTTCCTGCTGGCGCTGAAGGTCGTGCTGGCCGATCGCGGCTCGGCGCCGACCCTGGTGTTCGACGAAATCGACACCGGTGTCGGCGGTGCGGTGGCGGATGCGATCGGCTCGCGGCTGGCACGCCTCGCCGGCAAGGTGCAGGTGATGGCAGTGACGCATGCGCCGCAGGTCGCAGCCCGCGCAAGCCAGCATCTGTTGATCTCGAAGGATGCGCTCGACAAGGGCAAGCGGGTCGCCACCCGCGTCAACGCGCTCGCCGCCGACCACCGCCGCGAGGAGATCGCGCGCATGCTGGCCGGCGCCGAGATCACCGCGGAGGCGAGGGCTGCGGCGGAACGGCTGCTCAGGGCGGCGAGCTAGTCTGCCCATGGCTGCCAAGGCGACGAAAGCGCTGGTCGACGTCGACAAGCTCACCAAGGCCCAGGCCAAGGTCGAGTTGATGCGGCTTGCGCTCGAGCTCGAAGGCCACGACAAGCGTTATTATCAGGATGACGCGCCCAGCGTCACCGATGCCGAATACGACGCGCTGCGGCAGCGTTACAACGCGATCGAGAAGCGCTTCCCTGAATTCGTCACCGCGGAATCTCCCTCGCAGAGGGTCGGCGCCGCGCCGTCGGGGCGCTTCAGGAAGGTCCGCCATTCCGTCCCGATGCTGTCGCTCGACAACGCGTTTGCGGAAGCTGACGTGGTCGACTTCGTCGGACGCATCACACGCTTCCTGAAGCTGCCGGACGACAAGATCGATTTCTCGGCCGAGCCGAAGATCGACGGGCTCTCGATGTCGCTGCGCTACGAGGGCGGCGAACTCGTCACTGCGGCGACGCGCGGCGACGGCGCCGAAGGCGAGGACGTGACCGCGAACATCCGCACGCTGGAGGATGTGCCGCAGAAGCTCAAGGGCCGCAACGTGCCCGAGATCTGCGAGGTGCGCGGCGAGGTCTATATGACCAAGAAGGCGTTCCTGGCACTGAACGAGCGGCAGAAGGCTGAAGGCGGCACCATCTTCGCCAATCCGCGCAATTCGGCGGCCGGCTCGCTGCGGCAGAAGGATCCTGGTATCACCGCCTCGCGGCCGCTCGGTTTCTTCGCCTACGCCTGGGGCGAGATGAGTGCGATGCCGGAAGAGACCCAGACCGGCATGATCCACTGGTTCGAGCGCTGCGGCTTCAAGACCAACCCCTTGACCAAATTGTGCCACTCGGTCGACGAGCTGATCGCCTTCCATCGCAAGATCGAGGAGCAGCGCGCCAAGCTCGACTACGACATCGATGGCGTCGTCTACAAGGTCGATCGCATCGACTGGCAGGAGCGACTCGGTTTCGTGTCGCGCACGCCGCGCTGGGCGATCGCGCACAAATTTCCGGCCGAGCGCGCCATGACCGTGTTGCGCGACATCGAGATCCAGGTCGGGCGCACCGGCTCGTTCACGCCGGTCGGCAAGCTCGAGCCGGTCGGTGTCGGCGGCGTGATCGTGCAGAACGTCACGCTGCACAATGAGGATTACATCAAGGGCATCGGCAACAAGGGCGAGGTGCTGCGCGAGGGACGCGACATCAGGATCGGCGACACCGTGGTGATCCAGCGCGCCGGCGACGTGATTCCGCAGGTCGTCGATGTCGTGATCGACAAGCGGCCGAAGAGCGCGAAGGAATTCCACTTTCCGAAGAAGTGCCCGTGCCCGCTACACACCGACGTGGTGCGCGAGGAGACCGCGACCGGCGAGGAGGGCTCGCGGCTGCGCTGCAGCGGCGAGTTCGCCTGTCCGTTCCAGAAGATCGAGCACCTCATTCTGTTTGTGTCGCGACGGGCGTTCGACATCGACGGCCTCGGCGTGAAGCAGCTGCAATATTTCTTCGACGAGGGCTGGGTCAAGGAGCCCGCCGACATCTTCACGCTGCCGAAGCGAAACGCCAAGCTGAAGCTCGAGGACATCGAGGGTTATGGCGAAACCTCGGTGCGCAATCTGTTCGCCGCGATCGACAGCCGCCGCCGGATCGGGCTGGAGCGCTTCATCTATGCACTCGGCATGCGCCATGTCGGGGAGACCACGGCGCTGGCGCTCGCGCGCGGCTACGGCTCGTGGGAGGCGTTTCACGATGCCTGCCTCAAGGTCGCCAAGGGCGACGAGGAGGCCATCGCCGAGATGGATGCGCTCGACCAGATCGGCGACACCGTGATCCAGAGCATCGCGGACTATTTCGGCGAGAGCCATAATCGCGGCATCGTCGAGCGTCTGACCAGGGAGCTCGACGAGATCATCGATGCCGAGAAGCCGAAGAGCAATTCGGCGGTGGCCGGCAAGACCGTGGTGTTCACCGGCTCGCTCGAGAAGATGACGCGCGACGAGGCCAAGGCGACGGCCGAGCGGTTAGGGGCCAAGGCGGCAGGTTCAGTGTCGAAGAAGACCGACTATGTCGTCGCGGGACCGGGCGCCGGCTCGAAGCTTGCCGAGGCGCAGAAGCACGGCGTTCAGGTGCTGACCGAAGACGAGTGGCTGAAGCTGATCGGGGAGTGAGGGGCGCAGCGGCGCCACATTCTCCATTGTCGTCACCCGCGCAGGCGTGACCCAGTATTCCAGAGACAGTCATTGTTGAGCGGACAGGCCGCGGCGTACTGGATCCCCCCGCATGCGCGGGGATGACGAGTTATGGGTGTGGCGTGAGCATCTACCTCACATCATCCCCTGCTCATCCTCCTCGGCCTGCGCGATCAGCTCTTCGCTCACCACCACATTCCGCCGCGGTACGACGAAGATCATGGTGCAGGCGCAGGCGAGCGAGATCGCGAAGAGCGCCGATGTCAGCGGCAGCGTGGTGGTGGAGTGGCCGCCGAGATAGGCGCCGAACTGCGAGATCAGCGAACCGATGCCCTGCTGCAGGAAGCCCATGGCGCCGGAGGCGGTGCCGGCGGCCTCGGGGCGGATGCTGATGGCGCCGGCGGCGGAGTTGGCCATCACGAAGGCATTGGCGACCATCACGATCATCTGGGTGCCGAACAGCCAGAGCGGCGCCTGGTTCAGCCCGGCGAAACTCCAGATCAGGTTCAGCAGGCTGCCGCCGACCTGCAGCGCGAGCCCGAACCAGATCAGCTTCTCCAGCGAGTGGCGCGGCGCGAAGCGGACGCAGAGCAGATTGCCGATGAAGTAGCCGAACCCCGTCATCGCGAACCACGCGCCGTATTCGGCGCTGCTGCGGCCCATCTGGGTGACCACGATGTAGGGACCGCCGCCGGCGAAGGCGAAGATGATCTGTGACGCCAGCACCTGGCACAGCAGGTAGCCGACGAAGGCGCGGCTTCGCATCAGCCTGCCGAGGTCGCCGCGGAAGCTGGAGCTGTCGGCGCGGTCGCGGCGGGTTTCGGGCAGGGCGAGCGCGATGAAGATCGTGGTGATCAGCGACGCCGCGGTGATGAGATAGAGGATCGCGCGCCAGCCGAATGTGGTTTCCAGCAGACCGCCGGTCAGCGGGCTCACCATCTGCGCGATCATCAGCGCGGCGACGACGAGGCTGATCATGGCGCCGACCCGCTCGCGCGGATAGAGATCGCGGATGATGGCGCGGCTGATCACCATGCCGCTGGCGCCGCCGAGCGCCTGAAAGAAGCGCGCCGCGATCAGCTGCGGCAGGGTCTCGGCGAAGACAGAGCCGATGCCCGCCACCACCATTAGTCCGAGGCCCGCGAGCAGCACCGGGCGGCGGCCGAACTTGTCGGACAGCGGTCCCATGATCAGCTGCGACAGCGCGATGCCGACCATGTAGAGCGACACGGTCATCTGCGCGATTCCGATGTCGCGGCCGAACGTGGTCGCCAGCACCGGCAGCGCCGGAACCAGCATGTAGAGCGAGATCGGCGCGACGCCCGTCATCACGACGAGCATCAGCAGCATGACCTTCGATGCCGCGATGTTGTTGTCTTTGATGTTCTCTTGGGCCGCGCCGGGCGGCTTGCCCATCACGCCGTGCATTCAGGTCCGATCCAGCATTGTGGAAAGACTGTAGCGTGCCCGTTCGCGCGGAATACGTGTGTTTCGGCATACGCCCATGCGAATTCGGGCGACGTTTCGCCTCACGCAACAACAATCACCGCTGTCGTCCTCCGCGAAAGCGGGGGACCCAGTATTCCAGAGGCGTCAGTATGAGAAGGAGAGGCCGCAGCGTACTGGATCCCCCGCTTTCGCGGGGGATGACACCGAGTGTGAGGAGCTGGGAGTGCTAATCTCGACGCCGCTACTTCAACGCCGCCGTCGCCTCGTCGAGCCACAGCTTGGTGGCGTTGTCGTCGAGATGCGGGCGCACCACACGCGCGACGCGGGCGTGGTAGTCGTTGAGCCAGCTCAACTCGCCTTCGCTCAGCATGCTCACCTCGATCAGGCGGCGATCGATCGGCGCCAGCGTCAGCGTCTCGAATGCGTTGACCGGCTTCTCGGCGCCGGCAATGTCGGTGCCGATCACCAGCTCGAGGTTCTCGATCCTGATGCCGTAGGCGTCGGTCTTGTAGTAGCCGGGCTCGTTGGACAGGATCATGCCGCGCTTCAGCGGCGTGGTGCCGAGTTTCGAGATCCGCGCCGGCCCTTCATGGACGCTGAGATAGCTGCCGACGCCGTGGCCGGTGCCGTGCTCGAAATCGATCCCGGCCTGCCAGAGATGTTGCCGCGCGAAGCTGTCGAGCTGCGCGCCGGTGGTGCCGTCGGGGAAGATCGCGCGGGCGATCGCGATATGGCCGCGCAGCACGCGGGTGAAGCGGTCGCGCATCTCGTCGGTCGGTTTGCCGATCGCGATGGTGCGGGTGACGTCGGTGGTACCGTCCTCATATTGCGCGCCGGAATCGATCAGCAGCAGATCGCCGGGCTCGATGCGGCGGTTGCTCTTGCGCGTCACGCGATAATGCACGATGGCGCCATTCGGCCCGGTGCCGGCGATGGTCGGGAACGAGACGTCCTTCAGCGCGCCGGTCTGGCGACGGAAGGTTTCCAGCGCCTCGACGGTGTCGATCTCGGTGAGGTGGCCCGAGGGCGCCTCGCGGTCGACCCAGGCGAGGAAGCGGACGAGCGCCACCGCGTCGCGCTGGTGCGCGGTGCGCGTGCCGTCGATCTCGGTGAGGTTCTTGACCGCCTTCAGCAGACTGACCGGATCGCTGCCGCGCACCGGCTTGCCGCCGGCGCCGGCGATCAGGCGGCTCAACGCGTCTGCCGCGGTCGCGCTGTCGAGCGCGATCGATGCGCCGCGCTTGGCGAGCTCGGTCAGTTTTAGCGTCAGCGCCACCGGCTCCTCGACATCGGCGGACTGTTCGAGATGGTCGCGGGTCGCGTTGGACAGCTTGCGGTGATCGATGAACACGAGCGGCCGGCCTTCCTTCGGCACCAGCGCGTAGGACAGCGGCAACGGCGTATGCGAGACGTCGGCGCCGCGGATGTTGAAGGTCCAGGCCACCGCGTGGCTGTCGGAGAGCACCAGCGCATCGACACCGAGCTTGTTGATCTCGAGCCGGATGCGCTTCAGCTTCTCGGCCTCGATCTCGCCGGAAAACTGCGCGCCGTGGATCGCGACCGGGCCGAGCGGCGGCGCCGGCCGTTCGTGCCAGACCGTATCGACCGGGTTGCCGTCGACGGCGACCAGTTCGGCGCCGGCCTTGGCGCAGGCCGCCGCCAGCCGTTCGGCTGCCGCAGAAGTGTGCAGCCACGGGTCAAATCCTAGGCGGTCGCCGGCTGCCAGATGCCGGGTCAGCCAATGCTCCGGCGGCGGATCGACCAGCGGCTCGACCTGCCAGGCCTTGCGGTCGACCTGCTTGCCGGCCTGCAACGTGTAGCGCCCGTCGACGAACAGGGCGGCTTCCTTGCTCAGCACGATCGCGAGCCCGGCCGATCCGGTGAAGCCGGTCAGCCAGGCTAGCCGCTCCTCGGACGCCGCAACATATTCATTCTGCTGCTGATCGGCGCGCGGAACCGCGAACCCGGTCAGCTTGCGCCGCGCCAGTTCCTCGCGCAGCGCGCTTAAGCGCGCGGTCAGCGCCACGCCGCCTTCGGGCTCTTCGAACGTCTGGAAATGGGCTTCGAACATCGCCTTTGCACTCTCTTCGGATGCAGCATGAGCTTCGCGCCAACGCGCTGAGGCATGACCACATTTTTGGCATTACTTATGCTTGAATCATGGCATAGTTGAAGTGACCGGACGATGTCCACCATCGCCGATCGAGCGTACGGGGGGTGTCCAGGAGTGTCTCAACTCAACGGTGAGGAGATGCACGATGCCTGCATTCACGTTTGAGAAGATCTCGCCGCCGGTTCGCCGCGGGCCGATCGCGCCGGTCGAGCAGAAGCAACGTGGCGTCATCGTCCAGATGCTTGACCGTTTGGTCGAGGCGCGCGCGAGGCGTGCAGCCGGTCAGGACAAGGCCGAGACGGCCGGCCGCGATTCCGCAGCACCCGAATAACCAATCCGCAGATCGCGTTTACGGTGCGAGGTCGGACGCCTTCGCCACGGTTACATTGACGACCCTGGTGCCCTCGAGTTCGCGCACGATCCGCTCATCGGGGCCGACGACACCCAGATCGAATTCGCGCTCCGGCGTCAGCAGCGTCATGCGCTGACCGACGATGACGACGACGGTCATGTCGAGCGGCTCGCCGGATATCGCCCATTCCCTGAGCTCGTTGCGAAACGGCTCCCTGCGCCAGGCGTCGGGGAAGCCCGGATCGCATCTGACCTCGAGGCCGTCGTCCGACGTGGTCAGGACGAGCTTCGACCTAGAGGGCTTCCAGTGCTCCTCCAGCAGTTCGTTGACCAGCCAGACGCAGCTGAACGCGCGGCATTCCGCCGGCCGGCTTGGATAGATCTGGCAGCCGCGCCCCGGCCTACAATGCGCACACCATGCGTTGGCCGGCTTCGCCAGCTGTTCGATCGCCATCACCTTGCAGCAGAGCGTGCAGTCGCCGCACTGTCTGCCGGTCGCGGTCATTTCACCTGACCGAGCGCAGCAGCAGGCTGCTCCAACCCTCGATCTTCAGATGCCGCAGCGGCACCAGCCCACGGGCGCGATAGGCGGCGATGACCGCCGGTGCCTGATGCGTCAGCAAGCCCGAGAGGATGACCTGCGCCGACGATGCGAGGTGCTGGGCCATCGGCCCCGCCAGCTGGCGCAGCGGATTGGCGAGGATGTTGGCGAGCACCAGATCGAACGGCCCTTCCTCGGCAAACCGCGGCGACGCAAAGCCGGTGGCACGGATCACATCGACCAGATGTCCTACCCCGTTCAGCCGGGCATTCTCCTCGGCGACTCGTACCGACGGCGGGTCGATGTCACTCGCCAGCACCTTGCGATGCTGTGCCTTGGCGGCGGCAATCCCCAGCACGCCGGTCCCGGTGCCGAGATCGAGCACCCGGCGGGGCTGATAGGCCTTCAGCACGTGGTCGAGCAGCAGCAGGCAGCCGCGCGTCGTGCCGTGATGGCCGGTGCCGAAGGCGAGCGCCGCCTCGATCTCGATCCCGAGCTTGTTGGGGGCTATCCTGTGCCGGTCATGGTGGCCGTGGACGATGAACCGGCCGGCCGGGACCGGGACCAAATCTTCCAGGCTGGCCTTGACCCAGTCCTTCGCCTCGATGGTGTCAAATACCAAAGTCGATGCGACATCCTGCCGCGTTACCACCTGGCCGACAAGCTCGCGCAGTAAGGCCTGGTCCGGCGCCTCGGCAAAATGGATGGTGACGTCCCAGCGGCCGTCGGGCCGCTCGAAGGCCGCAAAAGCCGCCTGATCCTCGAAATACATCTCGGAGAGCGCGTCAACCACACGCTTTGCGGTCGGTTCGTCTGGAAGGGTGATGCTGGCGCGGTGTGTGGATGGGGTCATCGGAGGCCGGTAGCGCGGTTTTTGTTAAAATTTCAACCCGGATTCAATCGAATATCGCGAGAATTGATAGGTTCCCGATTCAGACAACCTTAGATACCGCCGTATTAGTACGGTGGCGGAACTCGGGAACTCCCTTCGTTCCAAGGCATCACAACCCAGGGCAGGGCTGCAATGAAGACTCTTTTCGTTAGGTTCTTGAAGAATGAATCCGGCGCGACCGCCATCGAATACGGGCTGATTGCAACCGGCATCGCCATCGCCATCATCGCTGCGGTGAATGGCGTCGGCACGAACTTGAGCGGGACATTCAGTACGGTCGCCAGCTCGCTCAAGTAATTTCGCAGACGGCGTTCTCTAGCAAGCACCGGGCAACGAGGCCCGGTGTTTTCTTTTTGACAGGTTGTCCACAGCGCCTCACGCAGCCTGTCCACAGGGCGTCAAGCGCGTCGTCCCGGGGTTGTCGGTCGCTGTTCCACAGGCAGTCCACCGGGATACGCACCGATTGTCCCGCTAGGGGACACCAAGTCTGACTACGGCCGACCCACAGCTTCTCAACAGACCTGTCCACAACTTGGCCCGGCCCCGACCGCGATCCGCCGTCCGCTCTATGCGAACAGCGCGCGGTGGTCGGCGAGGACGGCCCGCGCGGCGTTGTGGCCGGGGGCGCCGGTGACCCCGCCGCCGGGATGGGCGCCGGAACCGCAATGGTAGAGACCGCGCAGCGGTCCGCGGTAGTCGGCATGGCCGAGCATGGGACGCGCCGAGAACAGCTGGTTCAGCGTTAGCGCGCCGTGAAAGATGTCGCCGCCGAGCAAGCCGAACTGCCGCTCGAGGTCGAGCGGCGACAGGATCTGGCGGCCGATCACACTGCCTGCGAAGCCGGGGGCGTAGTTATCAACGGTTGCGATCATGAGGTCGGCGACCTCGTCGCGATGGTCGTCCCATGATTTGCCGTCGGGCAATTGCGGCGCGACGTGCTGGCAGAACAGGCTTGCGACATGCTGGCCCGGCGGGCTCAAACTGTCGTCGAGCGTCGAGGGGATCAGCACCTCGACGACGGGTGCGCGGCTCCAGCCGAATTCGCGCGCATCGCGCCAGGCGCGATCCATGTAGCCGAGACCAGGCGCGATGATGATGCCCGCAGTGAGGTGATCGCCCGGGCCGGGCAGCGCGGTGAACGAGGGCAGGGTATCAAGCGCCACATTCATCCTGAACGTGCCGGAGCCGTTCTGCCATCGCCCGATGCGCGTGCGGAATTCGCTCGCCAGTGCGCCCTCCGGCACCAGGCGTGTGTAGAGCAGCTTCGGGTTGACGTTGGAGACGACATATCTGGCGCGCACCGTCTCGCTATTGTCGAGGATGACGCCGGTGGCGCGATCCTTCTCGACGATCACCTCGCGGACAGGTGCATCGGTTTCGATCTCGACGCCATGGCTGCGCGCGGCATGCGCCATCGCCTGGGTGATCGCGCCCATGCCGCCGATCGCGTGGCCCCAGACGCCCTTCTTGCCGTTCACCTCGCCGAACGCATGGTGCAGCATCACATAGGCCGAGCCGGCCGCGTAGGGGCTGGCATAATTGCCGACGATGGCGTCGAAGCCGAACAGCGCCTTGACGAGCTCGCTCTCGAAACGCTCGTCGAGCATCTCGCCGGCCGATCGCGTGAACAGGTCGAGCAGGTCGCGCTGTTGTTCCAGCGACAGCCGGCGCAGGATGTTGGCGGTGCCAAGCGCGTTGAAGGCCTCGCTCATCGCGCCGATGCCAAAACCCTCGACCAGGTTCGGCGGTGCGCGCAGCACGAATTGGCGCAGCACGTCGGCGATGGCTTCGAGTTCCCTTGAGAACGCGCCGATTGTGGTTGCGTCGCGCTGACTGAGCTTTGCGACCGATTGCTGGGTACGGCCTTCGCCAGTCAGCAGGTAGCTGCCGTCGGGCGCGGGGAGGAAGTTCTGGGCGCGCCGCTCCACGATCTTGAGGCCGTGATCGGCAAGTTTCAGGTCAGAAATGATTTGCGGGTTGAGCAGGCTCACCGTGTAGGCGGCGACCGAATTGCGGAAGCCCGGACAAAACTCTTCGGTGACGGCGGCGCCGCCGACCACCTTGCGGCGTTCCACGACCTTCACCCGCAGCCCCGCCATCGCAAGATAGGCCGCGCAGGTGAGGCCGTTGTGCCCCGCACCGATGATGACGACGTCTGTTTCGTTCATGTCCGCTTCAAGAAGCAGTGATTAGAGCACGTGCTGTGGCGCCGCAGCGCCGCGTCGTCAAGTCCGCGTGACCGCGGTTTCTTGTCCGTGATACTGCCGTATGCTCAATCCCAATCCCCGGTGCGGTGCGCCGGACCGTCCGCCTCCGGCGCCTGCCGGGGCCATGCCGGAGCTTTCATGACATTTGAGCCGTCCGCCTCGCGAAACCGGCTGGTGCTGGTTGTCTACACCGCCGCGATCTTCGTCAGCGCGCTGCTGCTGTTCTCGGTGCAGCCGCTGTTCACCAAGATGGTGCTGCCGCGGCTCGGCGGCTCGCCGGCGGTGTGGTCGGTGGCGATGGTGTTCTTCCAGTCGCTGCTGCTCGGCGGCTATGCCTATGCACATCTCTTGATGAAGCTGAACAGCCGTGCGGTGCCGATCGTGGTGCATCTCGTGCTGCTCGTCGTCGCGCTGCTGACATTGCCGCTCTCGATCAGGAGCGGCTGGGGCGAGCCGCCAACCTCGGGCTACGCGGTCTGGCTGCTCGGCCTGTTCGCGGTCTCGATCGGCCTGCCGTTCTTCGCGCTCGCCGCCAACAACCCGCTGCTGCAGGCCTGGTTCGTGCGCACCGGTCACCCCAACGGCCCTGATCCGTATTTTCTCTATGCATCCTCGAACATCGGCAGCTTCCTGGCGCTGCTGTCCTATCCAGTGCTGCTCGAGCCGATGTTCACGTTGCGCACCCAGAACCTGATCTGGACCGGCGGCTATGGCCTGCTGATCATCCTGATCGCAAGCTGCGGCGTGCTGCTGTTGCGGTCGCCGGCTTATGCGGCCGCGCGCGACGCGCAAGGTGATGATGCCAATGCGTTGGCGCCGTCCTGGTCGCGGCGGGCGCGCTGGATCTTCCTGGCTGCGGTGCCGTCCGGCCTGCTGATCGCGGTGACGGCGCATATCTCGACCGACGTCGCGGCCGCCCCCTTGCTTTGGGTGCTGCCGCTGTCGCTGTATCTGTTGACCTGGGTGCTGGTGTTCCAGTCGCGGCCGCTGCTGCCGCACAAATGGATGCTGCTGGCGCAGCCGCTGGCGATTGCCGGCGTCGTGATCCTGCTCGCGGTCGGCGGCGAGCAGAACCTGCTGCTCACGCTCGGCGGCCATCAGCTCTGCTTCTTCATCATCGCGATGGCCTGCCATGGCGAGCTCGCGCGCACCCGCCCGGCGGCGAAATATCTTACCGGCTTCTATGTCGCGCTGTCGTTCGGCGGCATGGTCGGCGGCCTGTTCGCGGGGCTGATCGCGCCGTTCACCTTCTCATGGATCGCCGAATATCCGATCCTGCTGGCGCTCGCAGCGCTGTGCCGTCCGCCCGGCGGCGCGGAGCGGCTGCCGCGCTGGAGCGCCTGGTACTGGCCGTTCCTTACGGTGCTGGCGGTGGCGCTGATCGCACCGAGCTATTCGGCCGGCGACATCTTCAACTGGTTCGACGACCACCGGGTGTGGGTGATCGGCGCAGTCGGCGTGCTCTCGGCGCTGCTCGCGCTCGCACTGAATGCCAATCGCTGGAAGATCTTCGCCACCGTCGTGGTCGCGCTGGTGGTGCTGCGCGCCTATCCATCCGACGACGGCCGCGTCGAAACCGTGCGCAGCTTCTTCGGCGTACACAAGATCGTGGTGACGCCGAACGGGCAGTATCACGTGCTGATGCACGGCACCACGATCCACGGCGCCGAGAAGTTCAAGAACGACGACGGCACGCCGGTCGCCGGAAAGCCGGAGCCGATCAGCTACTATCACAAGGATGGCGGCATCGGGCAGGCCATCACCGCAATGCGCGAGCGCAAGGGTGCGCCGCTGAAAGTGGCTGTCATCGGCCTCGGCTCGGGGACGTTGACCTGCGCATCGGTCCCCGGCGAGGACTGGCGATTCTTCGAGATCGACCAGTCGATGGTCGATACCGCGCGCGACCCGAAATACTTCACCTACATCCAGAGCTGCGAGCCGAACCTGAAGCCTGTGATCGGCGACGCGCGGCTGACCTTCGCCAAGGAGCCGGACGGCGTCTACGATCTCATCATCGTCGACGCCTATTCGTCGGACGCGATCCCGATCCATCTCGCGACCGAGGAGGCGATGGCGATCTACAAGGAGAAGCTGGCGCCACAGGGGGCGGTCGTGATGCACGTCTCCAACCGCCATCTCGAACTTGCCAGCGTCGTGGTCGGCATCGCCGATGCCAACGACATGAAGAGCTGGGTCTACAGCGAGGATTCCGGGCGCGACAATGAGTACATCTTCTCGACCTCGGTCGTGGTCTCCGCGCGCGAGGAGGAGGACGTCGGCAAGCTCGCATCGTCCGACGTCTGGACTGAGACCGATGCCAACGAGAAGCAGCGGGTTTGGACCGACGATTATTCGAACGTGCTTGGCGCAGTCTACCGGCGCTTGCGCGACGGCGAGCAGTAGAGCGCTTTCGAGCGAAGTGGACGCCGGTTCGCGTGAAGAAAACGCGCCAAACTAACAGCTAGAGCTTTGGTTCTGATTCAATCAGAACCGAAAATGGTCCGGGCGGTCGTTCGCTACTTGGTGTCGGGGGCCGCCGACTTGTCCTTGTCCTGGCTCGACGCCGAAGCCGCAAGCAGCGGCATCGTCGGCGGGCTCTCGCCGGCGTCCTCGTCGAGGAATTGCTCCACGCCTGCCTGGATCGACGATTTCGCGCTGTCGGGGCCGCGGTCGCTGAGGTCGTTGTGCTGGAATTCGGTTCTGACCACCCTGATGCCGAGTCTGGCGCAGGTCTCGTCGTCAGGCACGACGCCCGGATCGGCCTTGAACACCGGGTCCCTGGAACGGAACGACAGGATCTTGATCTTGCTGTCGGTGATGAAGGGGACGCGCAGATTGTCCAGCGTCACGACCTTCTTGACCAAGTCGGGATGCTGCCTGGCGAAGAACATCGAGATGTCGCCGCCGTTGGAGTGGCCGATCAAGGTCAGCGCGCGATAGTTTGCGTTCGGATAGAGCTTCTTCAGCTCGTCGATCGCATACATGATGTTGAAGACGCCGCGATTATATTGCATGCGGCGGCCGACATATTCCTCGCCGACCTTGGTCACCATCGGCGCATCGGTGTCGAGATCATGCTGAATGCTGACGACGAGGTAGCCGCGTGACGCGAACACGTTGGTGAGGAACGAGTACTCGGTGTTCCTGACGGTGTTGCCGTGGCTCAGGATCGCGACTGGCAGCTCGATCATCTCGGCCATCGCCTGCATTTGCCGGTCGCGCCGGACCGCGACCTCGACCGTGACGTCGCGATCGTCGCGCAGAACGTCGTGGAACGTCAGCGTGGTGTGGCGGATGGCCCATCTGTCCGTCGTGAAATAGCCGGCCATCGCCACGATGCACAGGCAAAGGACAATGATGCCCCGTTTCATGTCGACCTCTGATATTGCCTACGCGACCCGCGCTTCTCGCCCTGGTTTCATGGGCATTCCGCGTGATTCGGCCTCCAGGGGCCGGGTGGGCGCTCTTGCCGCCGAATATCGGGCTAATTTTACAATCAGATGACGGCGCGACGACGGGCCACGGCGCACGACGACGCGGGCCTTTTGCGACGGTCACAAGCGGGTGAGGGGAGCGTGAACTGACGGCGCGCTGCCTGCGGCGCCGTCAGCGGATCGGGAGATTGCGCGTCTCAGTCCTGATAGTTGTTGCCGTAGAAGCCGCGCTGCTGCTGCTGGTAGTACGGCCGCGGCTGATAGTAGCCTTGCGGCGCCGCCGCGTAGCCCTGGTTGCCGTAGTATTGCTGCTGGCCATAGGCCTGCGCGTCGTAGACGCGTCGGCTTGACGGCGGCGCCGGGTAGCGCTGCGCGGTCGAGCTGCCGTCGGCCGGATAGATGTAGCCGTCGTCGGCACGGGCCTGCGCCGGATATTCGCGCGGCTGCGGTGTCAGGACGACAGGGTCGCCGGCGGCGGCGGTACCGTACTGCTCGTCCTGCTGCGGCGCGCGGCGGGCGACCGCGGTGCCGTTGCGCCCGCGCGGATTGCGCGCCAGCGCGACCTGGGACGAGCCGGTCAGTGTCACGGTGGTGTTGAGCACGCCTTCCTTCTGGACCAAGGCGTAGAGTGTCGATGCGTTGTCGCGCGACAGCCGCACGCAGCCATGCGAGGCTGGTGTGCCCAAGCGATTGACCGAGTCGGTGCCGTGGATCGCGTGTCCGATCTTGGTGAAGAAGATCGAGTGGGGCATCGGCGCGTCGTCGAATTCCTTGGAGTAGTGATCCTCTTCCATGCGGAAGGCGCGGAAGGTGCCGTTCGGCGTTTCGCGCGAGGGGATGCCGCTCGAGACCGGCCAGTGATAGCGCGCGACGCCGTCGACCGCGACGGTCATCTGCTGGTTGTCCTTGTCAATGGTGATATCGACCTTGGCCTGCGCGGCGCCGGCCGTGAAAAGCATAACGGAAGTGAACGCAATGAGGAACGAACGCATTTTATCTTTGGCCTCCAGGCCTGATCGCAAAGCCGCGGCTGTCCGTCCCCGGCAACCAATATGCACGGAATCCGAATTTGGTTCCAGTGGCGGACCTGGTGCATCGTTAATTCCGCACGCGGCGCAAACAAGGCCGAAGCCGGGCTGGGCTGTCACCGCGGGCTGACATTTTCGCGAGCAGGCGGCGATCATGGCCCCAATTGGTCGCCGCCACGCAACCATTTGGCCGCATGGGCGTTTCACAATCCCGCCCAGCGGCGCGTTCGCGTCGCGCATCAAGGAATCCAGATGAACAACACCAAGGTTAAGACCGCGGCCGTCGTCCCAGCCGGCCTCTCCGCGCGGCTCCTGCTTGCGGCCGCAGCTCTCGCTTTGGCGCTGGTGACTGTCCCTCATGCCGGCCATGCCCAGGGCATCGTCCGCGGGGCGCATGAAGGCGCTTATGAAGGCAACCGGGCCGCCGGCCCGATAGGCGGCGTGGTTGGCGGGGCCGTCGGCGCCGGCGTCGGTGGCGCGATGGGCGCGGTCAAGGGCGTGTTCGGTATCCCGGATCGCGGCTATCGCCGTGGCCACCGTTGTCGCGGCTATTACCGCCACGGCCACTTCCACTGCTACTGAGGCGGTGGCTGTCATTCCGGAGGCGCGCGAGCGCCCCGGAACGGTTGCCTTCGCGAGTCAGTTCTTCAGCCGGTAGCCGGTCCGGAAGATCCAGGCCACGATCACCATGCAGGCGATCAGGAAGCCCGCGGTCATGCCGAGGCTGAGCCCGACGCTGACATCGGCGATCTCGTAGAAGCTCCAGCGGAAGCCGGAGATCAGATAGACCACGGGATTGAGCAGCGTGATGGTGCGCCAGCCCGACGGCAGCATGTTCACGGAATAGAAGCTGCCGCCGAGGAAGGTGAGCGGCGTCACCACCAGCATCGGAATCATCTGCAACTTCTCGAAGCCGTCGGCCCAGATGCCGATGATGAAGCCGAACAGGCTGAAGGTGACCGCGGTCAGCACCAGGAAGGTCAGCATCCATACCGGATGCTGGATATGCAGAGGTACGAAAAGTCCGGCGGTTGCCAGGATGATCAGGCCGAGGACGATCGACTTGGTGGCGGCGGCGCCGACATAGCCGATGACGATCTCGAAATAGGAAATCGGCGCCGACAGGATCTCGTAGATCGTGCCGACGAATTTCGGGAAGTAGATGCCGAACGAGGCGTTCGAGATGCTCTGCGTCAATACCGACAGCATCACGAGCCCCGGCACGATGAAGGTGCCGTAGCTGACGCCCTCGACCTCGGTGATGCGCGAGCCGATCGCGGCGCCGAACACCACGAAATACAGCGAGGTCGACACCACCGGCGAGACGATGCTCTGCAGCAGCGTGCGCCAGGTGCGCGCCATTTCGAACAGATAGATCGCCCGGATTGCGCGGTAGTTCATGGCGCCCTCACGAGGCTGACGAAGATGTCTTCGAGGGAGCTCTGCTTGGTATCGAGATCGGAGATCCGGACGCCGGCATTGCGCAGATCGTTGAGCAGGCTGGTGATGCCGGTGCGATCGCCCTTGGTGTCGTAGTCGTAGGTCACCGCGTGGCCGTCGTCAGAGAGTTCGAGATTGTAGCTGGCGAGTGCCTGCGGAACGGCGTCGAGCTTGCTCTGCAGCTGCAGCGTCAGCTGCTTCTTGCCGAGCTTCTGCATCAACGTCGCCTTGTCCTCGATCAGGATGATCTCGCCCTTGTTGATGACGCCGATGCGGTCGGCCATCTCCTCGGCTTCTTCGATGTAATGCGTGGTCAGGATGATGGTGACGCCGGCCGCCTGCAGCGTGCGGACCACTTCCCACATCCCCTTGCGCAATTCGACGTCGACGCCGGCGGTGGGCTCGTCGAGGAACAGGATCTGCGGCTCGTGCGACAGCGCCTTGGCGATCATCACGCGGCGCTTCATGCCGCCGGACAGCGTGATGATCTTGTTGTCCTTCTTGTCCCACAGCGACAGGTCCTTGAGCACCTTCTCGATATGGGCGGGGTTCTTCGGCTTGCCGAACAGGCCGCGGCTGAAGCTGACGGTTGCCCAGACCGACTCGAAGGCGTCGGTGTGCAGTTCCTGCGGAACCAGCCCGATCATCGACCGCGCCGCGCGATAATCGGCGATGATGTCGTGTCCGCCGATCGAAATGCGGCCCTCGCTCGGATTGGCAATGCCGCAGATGATGCTGATCAGCGTGGTCTTGCCGGCGCCGTTCGGTCCGAGCAGCGCGAAGATCTCGCCTTTGACGATATCGAGATTGATGCCCTTCAGCGCCTTGAAGCCGGAGCCATAGGTCTTTGACAGATTGGATACGGAAATGATCGGCGACATGGAGGATCGGCAGCGTGAGGGAAGGGCGCGCGCGGATTGAGGCCCGGGCGGGGCGTGATGCGGGTTCAGCCGAGATAGGAACGCACGGTCCGTTCTGCAATCGGTCGGCAAGGGAGAAATTTATTCTGCGGCGTGCACCGCTCCCGCTTGCGGCAAGGCCATCGCATACGGCGCTTGCGGCTTCTGCAACTGACGTGTCCACCGTGGCCGGGCTATCGAACGAGGCCGATAGCCTGCCGCCTTAGGGGTGCACTGCCAAAATATCGAAAACAACCCCATGCAAAGGAGCCGGCGGCTGCCGGCGGACATTTGCAATTTGACCAGTCGGGCAAATCAGCGGTATTTTTCTAGTATTCCGAAGTCGTGGAGGCGCCCCTCGCTCCGGGGCCATCGCATACGGGCGGGAGGCGACGCAGTTCCGACGCCCCGCTATTCAATCCAATCAGTGCCGCTTCGCCGGTTTCGCCGGCTTCTTGGCGGCCGCCGCCGGGGCGGGGTGCGCGGGCGGCGCGCTATCGGCGACCTTGCCGACCAGCATGATCTGCACCTGGTTGTTGACCGGCGCGTTGGGGCGGGCGGGGTCGAGCAATTGCTCTTCGCCGAGCCCGACCGATTGCAGGCGCTTCGCCGTGATCTTGAAGGTGTTGACCAGGATGTCGCGGATCGCGTCGGCGCGCCGCTGACTGAGCAGCACGTTGTTCTCGCGCCGTCCGGTCGATTCGATGTGACCGACGATCAGGAACGTGTACGGCAGCAGCGAAGCGTGCGTCAGCGCATCGGCGATGCGCCCGACGGACTGGTAGGAGTCTGGCAGCACGATCGGCGTGTCGACGTCGAACTGGATGTCGGCGTTGAATGTCGGCAGGTTGGTCAGGTCGGGGGCGATCGGCGGGCGCTTTTGCGGCGGCGGCTCGTTCTTCGATCGCGACCGCGATCGTTCGAGCACCTGCTGGCGCAACGCGGGGACGTCGATCGTTGCGTCCGTCTCGTAGTGATTGAGCTTGGCGATGACGTCGTCGCGCGTGATGGCGGTTTGCGCCTGAGCCGGGGCGAGCGGCATCGCAAGCAAAACCAGCGTGCCGAGCACGCCTAAAAGGCCGAGATCGCGCAAGCCTCGCGTCGTCAGGCGCATCATTGATACCCCGCGTCATTGATCGCCTGGGCGCAATTGCGGCTGAGGCCCTTGGCAGCGACGAGGCAGGGCACCGATTTGCTGGTCTCCTTGGTCGAGCCGCCGCAGACCTTGACGATCTCGCGGGTGCATACGTTGGCAACGGTCACGCGCGCCGCGATCCGCTTCTGGATCGCATCGAGGGTGGAGAAATAGCTCTCCTTGCACTGCGGCGAGATCACGTCGCGGTTGCGCGACAGGCACTCCTTGAGGCGGTTGGAGTCGAGATTGACGCCGCGGCAATTGGCGGTGATGTCGGCGCCGCAGGCCTTGGCGAGCTGCGCTGCGGAATCGCCAAAGCTGATCGTCTCCGCGACCGCCAGCGACGGCGCAGTGAGCGCGATGACAAAAAGGAAAAACCCACCCCGGACCATGGAGCCATCTCAACCCGTGAAATCAGCGATGGTCAAGGGCTACGAACAGAGAAGGCCACCGGAGGAAGGCCGCCAAGGAAGGCCGCTATCTCACGCCCGCTCCACAAAGCTGTCGACCACCTTCTTCTCGCCGGCCTTTTCGAAGGCGATGGTCAGCTTGTTGCCGTCGACTTTCACCACATGGCCGTAGCCGAATTTCTGGTGAAACACCCGGTCATCCAGTGAAAATTCCGACACCGTGCCCGTGGACTTGGCCACCAGCTCGCCCTCGATCACCATGTGGCCGCGCTTGGTGCGGCTGAAGCTGTCGGACGAAAAGTTGGACTGCCGCTCCTCGAAGCCGCCTCCTCCGCTGCGTCCCCCGCCGCCGCGATTGCGGTTGGCCTGGGCGCGCTGCCAGCCCGGGGTCGAATAGCTCGAGCCGAATGATTCGAGGTTGTCGAAGCGCGAGGCGCCATAGCCGCCGCTGCCGCCCCAGCCCGATCCGCCCTTGGATTCGGTGATCTCGACATTGTGCGCCGGCAGCTCGTCGAGGAAGCGCGACGGGATCGTGGTCGACCAGGTGCCATGGATGCGGCGGTTGGTCGCGAAATAGATTTTGGCGCGGCGGCGGGCGCGGGTCAGCCCGACATGGGCGAGGCGGCGCTCCTCCTCGAGCCCGGCGCGGCCCTGTTCGTCGAGCGTGCGCTGGCTCGGGAACAGGCCTTCCTCCCAGCCCGGCAGGAACACGTTGTCGAATTCGAGGCCCTTGGCCGAATGCAGCGTCATCAGCGACACGGCTTCGTCGCCGGCCTCGCCGTCGCGGTCCATCACCAGCGAGATATGTTCGAGAAACCCTTGCAGGTTCTCGAATTCCTCCATCGAACGCACCAGCTCCTTGAGGTTGTCGAGCCGGCCCGCGGCGTCCGCCGAGCGGTCCTTCTGCCACATCTCGGTATAGCCGCTCTCGTCGAGCACGATCTCGGCGAGCTCGGTATGCGAGGTGACCTCGCGCTGGGCGCGCCAGCGGTCGAACTGCATGACGAGATCGCGCAACGACCCGCGTGCCTTCGGCTTCAGCTCGTCGGTCTCGACCACGGCGCGCGCCGCCTCGAACAGCGGAATGCGGCGCTTGCGGGCATGGTCGTGCAGCAGTTGCACGGTGGCATCGCCGAGCCCCCGCTTCGGCACGTTGACGATGCGCTCGAAGGCGAGATCGTCGGCCGGCGAGTTAATGGTGCGCAAGTACGCCAGCGCATCGCGGATTTCGGCGCGCTCATAGAATCTGGGGCCGCCGATCACGCGGTAGGGCAGGCCGAGCGTGACGAAGCGATCCTCGAACTCCCGCATCTGGAACGAGGCGCGGACCAGGATGGCGACGTCGTTGAGGTTTTCGCCCGCGCGCTGCAGCTCCTCGAGCTCCTCGCCGATCGCGCGCGCTTCCTCCTCCGAATCCCACGAACCGGTGACGGTGACCTTCTCGCCGTCGACATCCTCGGTGCGCAGCGTCTTGCCGAGTCGGCCTTCATTGTGCGCGATCAGATGCGAGGCCGCGGCCAGGATGTGGCCGGTGGAGCGGTAGTTGCGCTCGAGGCGGATCACCTTGGCGCCGGGGAAATCGTGGTCGAATCGCAGGATGTTGTCGACCTCGGCGCCGCGCCAGCCATAGATCGACTGGTCGTCGTCGCCAACGCAGCAGATGTTTTTCAGTGGCGCCGCATTCTCCGTCACTCCGGGATGCGCTGAAAGCGCAGACCCGGAATCTCGAGATGCGTCCTCATGACCTCTGGATTCCGGGTTCGACTCTTCGAGGCGTCCCGGAATGGCGGGAGAGGTGATGTCTCCCGGAATGACATCAGCGAGCGATCGCCCCGGCCGCGACGGCGCCTGCGACAGCAGCCGCAGCCACAGATACTGCGCGACGTTGGTGTCCTGATATTCGTCCACCAGGATGAACTTGAAGCGGTTCTGGTACTGCCGGAGCACGTCCGGATTCTCGCGGAACAGCCTGATGTTCTCGAGCAGGAGGTCGCCGAAATCGGCCGCGTTGAGGATCTTCAGCCGCTCCTGATAGGTCGCGTAGATCTTGCCGCCCTTGCCGTTGCCGAACGAGGCGGCCTCGCCCGCCGGCACCTGCGACGGCGACAGCCCGCGGTTCTTCCAGCTGTCGATCAGGCCGGCGAGCATCCGCGCCGGCCAGCGCTTGTCGTCGATGTTCTCGGCCTGCAGCAACTGCTTCAGCAGCCGCACCTGGTCGTCGACGTCGAGCACCGTGAAGTTGGATTTGAGCTGCACCAGTTCGGCATGGATGCGCAGGATGCGGCCGCCGATCGAGTGGAAGGTGCCGAGCCACGGCATGCCCTCGACCGCCTGGCCCAGCATCTGGCCGAGCCGCAGCTTCATCTCGCGCGCCGCCTTGTTGGTGAAGGTCACCGACAGGATCTCTTGCGGTCGCGCGCGGCCCTGGCTCAGGATATGCGCGATGCGCGTGGTCAGAACGCGGGTCTTGCCGGTGCCGGCGCCGGCAAGCACCAGCACGGGGCCATCGAGCGTCTCGACCGCCTCGCGCTGCTCCGGATTGAGGCCGTTGAGATATTGCGGAGCGCCCGCCGCAGCCCGCGCACGCGCGGCGATGCCGCCAGCCACCGGCTGGTGCTCGGGAACGCCGTGATGGGGCAATTTGCTCGGCTCGGTCATTGGCGAATCGTCTCAGTCCCACGATGGCACCGTGGGACGGTGAAGGGGAGCCTTCTTAACAGGGATTGAAGGCCATATAGGGCCTGATCGGCCGTTTTGACAGGTTTTATCGCCGCCGACCGGAACGGTTTTGGCAGCAGCGCGCGACCGGCCTGGTTCCTGAAGTCGGCGAAAATTTCCCTGTTTCGCGGTCAGGAACCAGCGTTTCCCCGCAGGATTGTTTCAACAAATGCGGCGCCGGGCACAGGGTCCGCGCAAGGAAACGAAGCAAGAGGTGTGATCATGTTGAGCTGGGTCGTCACATTCCTGGTCATCGCCCTGATCGCGGGCATTTTGGGCTTCGGCGGCATCGCCGGCGCCTCGATCGAAATCGCCAAGGCGATCTTCTTCATCGCCATCATTCTGTTCATCGTGTCGGCGGTGGTCGGACTGGCGCGCGGCCGCACAAGGGTCTAGTGAAGGGCTCGCTATTTCTTCGAGGGCATCGCCACGTTGCGGCCGATGCCCTCGGGACGCGGCACGCCCGCATAGCTATCCACGATCTTCTGAATGCGGGTGCGGATGTCAGGTGGAAACGGTGCTACCTTGCGCGCTTCCATGTCGATGTGCAGCGTGAGGTTTTCCGACGTCGCGGAAAGCCAGCCTTCGGTGGCGTGGCGCAGCTCCTCGAACGTGTGCAGCCGCTTCTCGTCGGCGCCGAGCAGGTAGACTGAAACCTGCACGGGATCGCCGAGATGAATTTCTCGCAAGTACCGGACATGGCACTCTGCCGTGAAGGTCGAGCAGTGCCGCGCTTTCATGTAGGCCGGCCCGATGCCGAGCTGCAGCCACATCTCGTCGATGGCGCGGTCGAACATCACATTGTAATAGGCCATGTTGAGATGGCCGTTATAATCGATCCATTGCGGCTCGATCTGCATCACGGAAGATTTGAACGGGGCGGGCGGAATCGGCGTCTCGCTGGCGGCAGTCACTGAAGTCATTCTCCGTCCCCGGTTCGTTGGCGTGCGAGCATGAGCTTTTCTGTGACGCCGGCGTCCACTTTTTCAAGTCAGGCTCTCTTGACCCCTTATACAAGCTTTGCCACGGTCGGCTAAAGCCGGGAGGAAATTTGACGTGGCGACAACGATTTCGAGCAATCTGACGCGACCTGAGCCGCAGGCCCTGAAGCGCGCGATCGACGCGCTGGCGGCGCGGTTCGGCAACCGGCTCGTGACGTCGCAGGCCGTGCGCGAGCAGCACGCCCATACCACCACCTGGCTGCCGACCCAGCCGCCCGATGCTGTGGTGATGGCGCAGGAAACCGCCGACATCCAGGACGTGGTGCGGATCTGCGCCGCCAATCGCGTGCCGGTCATCGCGTTCGGCACCGGAACCTCGCTGGAGGGGCAGGTCAACGCGCCGGCGGGCGGCGTCTGCATCGACCTGCGCGACATGAACAAGGTGCTCGCGGTGCATGCCGAGGACCTCGACTGCGTGATCCAGCCCGGTGTGACCAGGAAGGCGCTGAACGAGCATCTGCGCGACCAGGGCCTGTTCTTCCCGATCGATCCCGGCGCCGATGCCTCGCTCGGCGGCATGACCTCGACCCGCGCGTCCGGCACCAACGCGGTCCGCTACGGCACCATGCGCGAGAACGTGCTGGCGCTGAAGGTGGTGCGCGGCGACGGCGAGATCATCACGACCGGCACGCGGGCCAAGAAGTCGTCGGCCGGTTACGACCTGACGCACCTGTTCATCGGCGCCGAGGGTACGCTCGGCATCATCTCCGAGCTGACCATCCGCCTCCGCGGCATCCCCGACACGATCGCGGCGGCCGCCTGTTCGTTCGAGACGGTGCGCGGCGCCTGCCAAGCCACCATCCTCGCGATCCAGACCGGCATTCCGGTCGCCCGGATCGAGCTGTTGAACGCCGAGCAGGTGAAGGCCTGCAATAACTATTCGAAACTGTCATTGCCGGAGACGCCGCTGCTGCTGCTCGAATTCCACGGCAGCGAGGTCGAGGTCGCCGAGCAGTCGAAGAATTTCCGCGACATCGCCGCAGAGTGCGGCGGCGGCGATTTCAGCTGGACCACCAAGCCGGAGGACCGCACCAGGCTGTGGCAGGCCCGGCATGACGCCTACTGGTCCGTCAAGGCGCTGCGCCCCGGCGACAGCATCGGCGTGGTCGCAACCGACGTCTGCGTGCCGATCTCGCGGCTTGCCGACTGCGTCACCGAGACCGAGGACGATCTGAAGCGGCTCAACCTGCTGTCGCCGATCGTCGGCCATGTCGGCGACGGCAATTTCCACTGCTCGCTGGTCTGCGACGTCAACAACAAGGACGAGATGGCGCGCGGCGAGGAGTTCATGCACCGCCTCGTCGAACGGGCGCAGGCCATGGGCGGCACCTGCACCGGCGAGCACGGCATCGGCCAGGGGAAGCAGAAATATCTGAAGGCCGAGCTCGGCCCGGAGGCGCTCGACGCGATGCGGGCGCTGAAGCACGCGCTCGATCCGCAAAACATTTTCAATCCCGGAAAGATCGTTCCTGCCATTTAAAATCGGATCTTCCGGCCACTGGACATTGCGATGTGGTGGTTCAGCAAGGCTCAGCGGAAGGATATCTGGGACGATCCCGTCGAGCAGCCGCTCGGCGACATCGAGGCTGCGCAGAGGATTCGTGCGATCTGCCGCGAGGCGGCCGGCTGCGCCGAGGCGGTCGGCTCACCCAGCAATCGTTCCCCGAAGAAGCAGCAGATCGAGCGCGAGCGCTATGAGCGTGCAGCCAAGGCCGCAATGGAGACAGCGATGAAGATCTCCGACCAACTGGTGCGTGATTCAGCGGTGCGCGAGATCGTCGGTCTCTGCATGAAGGCCAACAACATCAAGACGGGCCGGGCGCTGTTCCGCGCCATCCACGCCAGCTCGATCAAGGCGGAAGTGCTGAAGGAGCATCCGACGCTCGCGGCGGGGCCGGAATGATGTCTCCCGCTCTGCACGGGTCTCGTCGCTCATACTGAGTGGTCTTGAATATGGAGCTCCGTCATTGCGAGGAGCGATAGCGACGAAGCAATCCATGTTTCCGCATTGCCGCACGATGGATCGCTTCGCTTCGCTTGCAATGACGGAGGATGGTGCGTAGCCCGCATGAGCGAAGCGATATGCGGGAACGGTTTCCCCGGGTATCGCTTCCGCCTTCGCTCCTTGAGCTGCGGCGGACAAGCCGCTCACCCGGGCTACGGATTGCCCGCAATCTACGCCTGCGCGCCCAGCGTACGGACCGCTTCATCGACGCTGTGGAAGACGTGGTCCCTTTGCAGCACGCCGTAGAGATCGAAGCGCTCGAACGCCTCCTGCGCGCGGGTGGATTCGAGCCGCGCCACCGCCACCGTCATGCCGTCATCGCGGCATTCGCGAAACAGGTCGCGCAGCGCCTGTGCCGCCGTGAAGTCGATCTCGACCATGCCGCTGGCCTCGATCACCAGCAGTCGCGGCTTGGGTGTCGCCCTGCCGATGGCCTTGAGCACGCCGCTTTGGAATCCTTCTGCGTTGAGGAACGACAACGGCGCCTGCAGGCCGACCACGGCAATGCCGGGCTCGCGCTCGCCGGTGACGTGCGGCCCCGTCGGCCACCAGATCGTGGTGCCGGGCACATGGACGAATTCCACCAGCTGGCCGCGCGTCGTGGTCCAGATGCCGTGCAGCAGCGACAGCGCGATGCCGACGGCGACGCCTTGCTCGATCGGCAGCACGATGATCGCGGCCGTCGTCGCCACCACCAGTAGGAATTCGTAGAACGACTGGCGGAAGATCGCGACGATCTGCTTCACGCGAATGATGCGCAGCGCCACGAACAGCAGGACCCCGCCGAGCGCCGCATCGGGCACGTGCTGCAGCAGCGTCGCACCGAACGCCAGCAGCGCGAGCACGATGGCGGCGGCGAACAGCCCGGCGAGCTGCGTACGGCCGCCGGTCTCCGACACGATACCGGTGCGCGGCGGGCTGGCGTTGACGGGGAAGGCGCCGAACAGGCCGGCGAGCAGGCTGCCGGCACCGGCGCCGACGAAGTCGCGATCGACGTCGGCCGGCTTGTCCGGATCCGATAGAAACGAGCGCGTCGTCGCCGCGGTCTGCACCATGACGACGATGGCGATCAGGATCGCCAGTGATGCCAGCTTCGCCCATCGCTCCGGCGCGATGTCCGGAAACGTCGGCGTTGGCAGCGACCCGGGCACGGTGCCGACCACCTTGACGCCCTTGCTTTCGAGATGGCCGGCGATCACCGCGATGGTGGCCACGACAAGGCCGATCAGCGCGCCCGGAATTCGCGCGCTGATCTTCTCCGATCCGGCGACCAGCGCCAGCACGCCGAGACCGATCGCCAGCGTGTAGGCATTGGTCTGGCCGATCTTTTCGCCGAGGACCCCGAGCTTGTAGAGCGTCGGCCCGTCCGGCGTGGTCAGGCCGAGCACGCCGGGCAGCTGCGAGACCAGGATGTGGACGGAAATGCCGGCGAGGAAGCCGACCGTCACCGGCGTCGACAGCAGATTGGCGATCCAGCCGAGCCTGAACAGGCCGCCGGCGATCATGATCGCGCCGACCATCAGCGCCAGTGCCATCGCCAGCGACTGATAGTCGGGTGTCCCAGCGGTCGCCATCAGCGCCAGGCCGGCCGCGAAGATCGGCGTGATCGTGGAATCGGCGCCGCAGGACAGGAAGCGGTTGGCGCCGAACATCGCAAAGCCGAGCGAGCCGGCCATGAAGGCAAAGAAGCCGATCTGCGGCGAGAAGCCGCCGAGCCGCGCGGTCGCCATCTGCTCCGGGATCGCGATCGCGGCGAGCGTCAGCCCGGCGATCAGATCGCCCGGCAAGTCGCCGGGCCGGAACGCCCTCAGCGAACGGAAGATGGGCCAGTTGGCGCGTATCTGATGAACGTCGGCCATCGGTCTCCCGTGAGGATTGCGGCGATTCGCCGATAGTCCGACATCGCGCCGGCAAAATCCAGCGGAGTTGGCCTATGTGCAACCGCGGAGCGGGTCGCTAGCCAGCGCGCGCTTCGGTGATTGCCTTGCGGATATCGGCCAGCGGCGCGCTGTCGTCGAATTCGACGCTCTCGCCCTGCAGCCTGACGCCGAGATCGCGCCACAGCGCGGCGAGATCGGGCGTCACGGGCTTCGATCCCCATTCGCCGTGCAGCCGCGTCAGGACGTCGACGCCGACGGCCTTGTCGGCGGTCGAGAGCACGCGCGCGATTGGCCAGTCCTTTTCGTGGTTGCCGCCGGCGGCGAGCACGCCGCGCATGGCATCCTGCAAGCCGAATTTGTTGCCGGTGCGCTTGCGGATCTCGACATCGGCGAACAGGCAGAACATCGCGCCGCCCCAGTATTTCCGGCCCCAGGTGTCGGTATTGTCGAGGCCCTCATCGCCGGCCTGCGGCAGGCCCTTGGGCATGTCGCGCAGCATCGCCAGCCAGATCTCCCGCGCCGTGAGATCGCCGGCCTGCACCCGCGCGATCGGCTCGACATAAACCGCGAGCCCCTCCGACAGCCAGGCGTAGCGGTCGTCGAGATCGGGCAGGGCGGTGTGCACCATCTCGTGCACGATCACCCAGTCGCGCTTGAGATCGTCGACGCCCGCGTCGCGGCCGATCGGCAGCCGGATCGCGGCGCCGCGATAGCCCCAGGTGGTGCCGCCGCGCACGCGCGAACCGTCGACCGGCACGATCAAGAGCCGCAACGAGCTGACGGGAAACCGGCCGTAATAGATCGAGACCGCGCGGGCGGACACCTTGATCCAGTCGAATATCTTGTCCTTCGGCAGCGCCATCTCGCCGGGTGCGAACCCGACATGGATGGTGGCGCCGGCGACGTCGAGATCGGTCTTGGGCAGCCGATCGAAGGCGTCGTAGGGCATGCCCTCGCCGCGCATGAACTCGGACTGCGCCCTGACGTGGCACGATGCTATGCCGATGAGGATTGCCGCGACCAGCATCGCGCCAGCGATCACGCGATATGTCGGGATGCTCTTCATCGCGGCGTGCTGCCCGCCCCTATTCGCGAACGGATGCTGCCATCAGAAGTCCGGCCGTGATCCAGCCATGCAGATAGCCGGCGCCGCGCGCCGCGGCATTGTCGGGATCGTCGTAGGTCGCGAGCATCTCGCAGAGCACGCCGAACGGAACGCCATCGGAGGCTTCGTCCCACATCATTGCTTCCTCCGTCGGCAGCTCGCGGAACATCGGCGTTGTGTCCTGACGCCAGATCAGGAGACGGGCGGGTTCGGCGAGCGTCTCCGCCTCGGGCGGCGTCTCGTCGTTCTTCAGTGCCATCCAGACCGCTGCGGCATTGGTCGATAGGTCGACCCTCGCAGCGCTCGGATGCGGCTGGAACACGAGATCGTTCCAGACCTCGGGCGCGAAACCGGACATCGCCTCCAGCGCCAGCAAGGCGCCTTCCCTCGCGTCGAAGGCGTCGTTCAATGCCTTCTCCAGTGCGGCGAGGTCGGCGAGCACGGGATGGTTGCTGTAGGGGGCGGTGGCCTTCAGGAAATCCGGCAATCCCTGCGAGAACCAGCGCAGGTTCGGATGCTCGGACGGCCGTGCCTCGACGTAGGCATGGCCCATCTCGTCGAACATCTCGTCGCCGAGAAAGCGATGCAGCAGTTCGTGGTCGTTACGCATCGCCTCGACCAGCCGCGAGCCGTAGGCATGGCGATAGACGCCGAACAGCGTCGCGCGCGTCTCCTTGGGGCTGTCGAGGATTTCGGTCAGGATGCCGTCGTCGCCGCTGAGGATGGCGTGCTGAAACTCGCTCTGCTGGCGCGCGAAGTCGCTCATGCCGCCGGCGCGCCCACGGGCAGCACCTGCTCGGCGATCTCGCGGGTGCGGTCGACCTCGCGCAGCAATTCGTCGAGCGGCGGGATGTTGTCGTCGCGCTCGATCATGGTCGAGACGCGTCCGAACCGCTTCAAGGCCGCAACATAGAGGTCCCAGACATCCTCGCACACCGGATGGTCGTGCGTGTCGATGATGTGCGTGCCCATATGGCTGTGGCCCGCCATGTGGAATTGCACCACGCGATCGGCGGGAATGCCGTTGAGGAAGGCCATCGGATCGTAGCCGTGGTTGAAGGCGCTGACATAGACATTGTTGATGTCGAACAGCAGCCAGCAGCCGGAGCGGCGCGACAGCTCGGAGAGGAATTCCCACTCCGTCATCTCGGAATTGTTGAACTGTACATAGGTCGAGACATTCTCGAGCACGATAGCGCGGCCGAGGAAATCCTGCACCAGCTGCACGCGGCTCACGACGTGATCGAGCGCCTCCTGCGTATAGGGGATCGGCAGCAGATCGTGCAGGTTCTTGCCGTGTACGCCGGTCCAGCACAGATGGTCGGACACCCATTTCGGCTGCACGCGTTGTGCGAGGTCCTTCAGGCTCTGCAGATAGTCGAAATTCGGCGGCGCAGTGGAGGCGATCGACAGCGAGACGCCGTGCATCACCACGGGATAGCGCGCGCAGATCTGGTCGAGGATCCGCAGCGGCTGGCCGCCCGGCAGCATGTAGTTCTCGCTGATCACCTCGAACCAGTCGATCGCCGGATTTCCGTTCAGGATCTCGTCGTAGTGCTGGGCGCGCAGGCCGAGGCCGAAGCCGAGGAACGGCGGCTTGGCTGATTGCAGCGGGCGCTCTGCGAGCACCGACTTGTCCGGTGATCGGCTCGCAACGTTCATGGCGGCTCCGCGCTTCTGGCGCCAGGATCGTGGCGCCCAACTTCAAAACTATCATGGAAACGAGGCCCGGCCTACACCGGGCCCCGCTTGGTCCGATCCGTTCACCCGGCCTTGAACTTGCCCTTGGCTGCGGTGCAGTCGGCCTTCGTCATCTCGGCAAAGCCCTGGCCCTTGCAGGCATTCTGACCTTTGCAGGCGTGATTGCCGCCCTTGCAGGCGCTCTGGCCCTTGCATGCATTGGCGCCAACGCATTTGCCTTCGCTCGCAGCGTAGGACTGTGTCGACACCACGGCTCCGGCCAGGAAAAGCGTGGCGGCTGCGGCGGCGAGCGTGGCACCGGACTTGGTTGTAAGCTTCATGAGCGTCTCCTTTTGCAAGATGGTTGAAGGTGCGCCGCCCGCAACCCGTGTGAGTTGGCCGAAGGCTGCTCCCAGGGATAGCTACGGATATGCACCGCTTTGGTTACCCATGCTGGGATCATTTATCCGCGCCGTGGCGCGAAAGGCCCGGCGCCATCGCCGCGCCCTCTTGGGACGATTGCGATCAGCTCTTGACGAACTTGCCGCCCATCGCGTTGCACTGCTTTTCGGAGCTCAGCGAGAAGCCGGTGCCCTTGCAGGCGTTCAGGCCCTTGCAGGAATTGGCGCCGCCTTTGCAGGCGCTCTGGCCCTTGCAGGCATTGCCGGCCATGCACTTGCCCATGGCGGCATTCGCGGGCGTCGAGGTGGTCGAAACCACGGAGCCGGCGAGGAACAGGGTGGCCGCAGCGACGGCGAGCGTTGCGCCGGACTTCGAACTCAACTTCATGACGATCTCCTCGGTGATTGTTTGAAAGCAAAAAAACATGGCGCCGTGAGCATCCGACGATCGTTCGATCCCGGACCGCACAACGGATGGACATTCGGAGAACAATCAGATCGCAGGGGCGTCCGCGGCGCGGTGCTTCCCGCGATTTGAGTGCTCGTCCAAGATCAGCTACGGGGTATCAGGCGATTTGGTTACAGCGCTTCAAAAGAAAATTTTGTTTGGTCCGGGTCTGACGCCCGGTCCATGTCGAACACCGTGGGCCAAAGAGTATTTCATTGCGCCGAGCCGACCGGTTTGCTGCGTTGCACAGTCTGCATTTTAATCAGTTCTGCGCGGCGCGCGCCGGCTTCAGCTTCGCCATCTGCGCCACGTTGGCCTGCAATTCCGCGGCGCTGAACGCCGGGAACGAACAGATGCGGTTGCTGCAGGCAAAGGCCGCGGGCTCGCCGAGGTCGGGATAGTCGACGTCCGGGTTGGGCAATCTGCCCTCGCGCAGGTCGAGCCATTCGAGCCGCTTGTAGCGTGCGGGCAGGGCGCGGGCGATCGCATGCAGGCGTTGCGCGCGCGTGTCGTCCTTGTGTCCGACGATGGTGACATGCGTCGGCTCGGTGGCGAGCTCCTCATCGGCGAGCAGCACGCCCGGCATCGGCCGCGGCACCTCGCTCGAAGCCGCCCCGAGATAGCGCATCGCGTGCGCCGCGAGTTCGCGGGTGCCGTCGGTGCCGGTATAGCGATTGAGCATATTCATGAAGCGCGCGACCTGGATCTGGTCGTCGATCAGCTTGGCGGGCCTGGCGAATACGCCGGCTTGTCCTTCCGGCGTTTTCGAGGTGAGGAAGCCGCCGGCGTCGTCGCGGAACGTCGCGGCGAAGTCGCCGGCCCTCACCGCGGCTGTCAGCCAGTCGCGATTGCCGGTCGCGGCATGGAGATCGAGCAGAGCCTGTCCCATCGCAACGGTGTCGCCGAGGAAGGGGCCGCCGCGATCCCTGTCGCCATGGCGGAAGCCGCCGTCCGGCAGCGCGCGATTGGCGAGCACCCATTTCGCCGCGCGCTCGGCGATCTCGAGCGCCTTGGGATCGGCGCTCGCGTCGTAATAGGCCACGAGGCCTGAGATCGCCCAGCCGTTCTCGCGCGCATAGAGGTTCTTGTCCATGCGAGGCAGGCCCAGCTTGCGGCGCGCGGCATCATCAAGCGCATAATAGGCGTGGCCGTCGACGTCGTGATCGAGATCGGCGTCCTGGCTGACATAGAAGGCGCCGTCCGGGCCCAGCAGGAAATCCGTGAGGTAACGCTCGACGTTGCGCGCGGCCGCGAGATATTTCGCCTCCTTCCACTGCGCATAGGCCTGGCTGTATTGCCGCAGATATTGCGACTGGAAAGCGATGATCTTCTCGAAATGCGGATGGCTCCAGGAGCCGGCCTCGGAATACTGGAACACGCCGCCCCACACCGGATCGATCAGCGCGATCGCGGCATCGAGCGTCTGCCTTGCGCGCCGTGTGGCTGACGCGTCGCCGCCTTCGGCCCGGCTGATCGCGAGGTCGAGACTGTCGGCATCGATATATTTCTGGTTCTCGCCCCAGCCGCCGAGCTTGTCGTCGTAGGATTCGTCGAATGTCCTGGTCAGCTCGGTGCGTTGCGCCTTGCTGAGAAACGCCGATGTGGCGGGCTTGATCTCGAACGCCTCGCCGACCGACGGGCCCGGCGAGGGATCGTCGATGATGGCCTTGAGCAGCGCCTGCATCCGCTCGGGCTCGATGTAGCCCCTGATCTTGGCGATCTCGTTGCCGTCAGGCGCGAACACGATGGTCGCAGGCCAGCCCCAGTCGCCGTAGCGGCTCGAGAGATCCGGATTGGCGTCCTGGTCGACGCGCACCGGGAGGTATTTCGCCGCAAGCAGCTCCTGCACCTTGGGGTCGGCGTAGGTCGTCTTCTCCATCACGTGGCACCAGTGGCACCACACGGCCTCAAGATCGAGGATGACGAACCGCTGCTCGGTCGCGGCGCGCGCGAACAGATCGTGGCTCCAGCCGGTCCATGCCAGAGCGTCCGCCGCGCGTGATGGCGACGCGCTCAAGGCCACGAGAATTGCGATGGTACCGACAAGTCTCATGGCGCGCTCCCGAAGGCGAGGGTCGTTTGAGCTACGGGGCCGCCGGGATCGGGGCTCGCAGGCTCACCGGATTGTGAGCCAGCCTCCCGGGTTACACTCAGGTCGGCGCCTTCCGGCCCTCGGCCGCGTTGACCAGCAGGCGGTCCAGCGAGGCGGCGCCGGGACCTGCGATCGCAAGCCACATGAAGGCGGCGAAATAGGTCGCCTCCTCAAACCCGAGCAGCGTCTCCAGCGAGTCGACGTCGCCCCATTTCGCCGACTTGATCGCGACGATCATCACCACCGCGAGCATCGCGGCGGGGATGCGGGTGAACAGGCCGAGGATCAGCATCGCGCCGCCGAAGCATTCGACGCCGGATACGAAGGGGGTGAGGATGGTCGGGAACGGAATGCCCCAGCCGACGAAGTTCTCAGTGACCTGGGCGAGGTTGGTGAGCTTGCCCCAGCCGGCCAGCATGAAGGTGTAGCCGACGATGATCCGCATGATCAGCGGCCCGGCCCAGGAAAAATGCGAGGCGATCCGCGCCGGCAGCAGAATCAGCAGGTTGACGATGAAGTTCATGCGAAACCCTCCCAATATTCCGCCACGCAGCCTGCGCCGGCGTTGACTGCGAACGCACGTCAACCGGCACGAGCCAAAAGCTACGGCCGCGTCATGGTGGGAGTTTCGCCTGACATGGCGGGCTTGTTACGGGCCCTATCCGATATTTTGCAGCGCCGGGAAGGTTTCCAGCAGCCAGACGCTGACGCCGGACACCGCGCCGGTCAGGAAGCCGATGCCGGTGATCACCATCAACACGCCCATCACGCGCTCGACGGTGTCGAGGTGGCGCTTCATTCGCGCGAACAGTGAGGAGAACTGCTCGACCAGAAAGGCGGCGACCAGGAAGGGGATGCCGAGCCCGGCGGAATACGCCGCGAGCAGGCCGGCGCCCTTGGTCACCGTGGCCTCCGCGGCCGCAATCGAAAGGATCGCGGCCAGGATCGGCCCGATGCAGGGTGTCCAGCCGAAGGCGAACGCCAGGCCCATGACATAGGCACCCCACAGCCCGACCGGCTTGGGCGCGGTCAGCCGCCCCTCGCGCATCAACAGGCCGATCCGGGTGATGCCGAGGAAGTGCAGGCCCATGATGATGATGACGATGCCGGCCAGGATCGAGAGCTCGGCCGACCAGGCGCGGACCAGCCCGCCGACGATCGACGCGCTGGCGCCGAGCGCCACGAACACGGTCGAGAAGCCGAGCACGAACATGACCGCCGAGATCATCACCGCGCGCTTGGATGCTGCGGTGGCGCCGTCCTGGTTGACCTGCTCGATGGTCGCACCGGTCAGGTAGATCAGATAGGGCGGCACCAGCGGCAGCACGCAGGGCGACAGGAAGCTGACTAGACCGGCGATCAAGGCGGCCGGGATCGTGACGTCGTGCATCAAGGAACCTTCGAGGGTAGCTGTCCTCTCTTGGCGTGTACGCAGCCAACAATCCAGAAGTTTCGTCGTCGGCGCCTTCAACTATGGTCACAGGCCCGTGTCCGGGTGCTGCGTTGCGTCCCGGGCTGGCGAAACAATCGCGGATATGTTCCGTATTGCGGTAAAGCAACCGCTGATCGGGACCTCATCGATGCGCATCGGCATCCGCAGTGCCATCTCCGCCCTCGTCCTGACCTCGATCGTGGTCAGCGCCGTCGGCGTGCATCTGTTGTGGTGGCGCACCGCACAACGGGTGAGCCAGACGCTGGCCGACACCATCAACGACCAGATCGTCTCCGCGGTCGGCGACGAATTGCAGTCGATCACGACCGAAGCGCGCTCGTCGATGACGGCGGTGCGGACGCTGTTGACCGAGAAGGTGCTGGACGCCCGCGACGCGCGCAAGCGGCAGTTCGTGTTCCTGTCGCAGTTGCAGTCGCAACCGACCATCTCGTGGGTTGCGTTCGGCTGGCCGGACGGTTCGTTTTTTGGCGCCCACAAGCTCGGCGACGCCGGCGTCGAGATGCTGACCATCTCGCCCGACCGCAAGCTGCGGGCCGATCAATACGACTATGCCGGCATCGACATCAAGCCGAAGGGCAGCACTGTCGAGGACGGCAAATATCTGGTCACGGAGCAGCCCTGGTTTCGTGATGCGATCGCGGCCCGCGACCAGCAATGGTCGACGCTGACGACGCTGCCCCGCGGCGAACGGCTGGCCGCGATGCTGGCGGTGCCGATCGACATCGACGGCGAGCGCACCGGCGTGCTCGCCATCATCATCGAATTGACCCGGGTGTCGAACTTCCTTTCGCAGCTCACGGTCGGCAAGTCCGCGGGCGCCTTCCTGCTCGACCGCGACGGCGGCGTGATCGCGTCTCCCGATGCTGACGCCGACGAGCTGAATGCGCAGAAGACCGACCACCCGCTGCTGCCGGTTGCCGTCGCCGCGGTCAGGCAGGCCGGCAAGGCCTACGATCCCGGCGAGGGCGAGGCGTACCGCTCCCAGGTGACGCGCGACGGGCAGGCCTATCAGGCGGTGCTGACGCCGATCTCGTTCCCGGGCTGGTCGCTGGTGACGGTGGTGCCGGAATCCGAATTCCTCGGCCCGGTGCGGATGACAATCCGCAATTTGCTGATCGGGCTCGCGGCGCTGATCGCTGCCGCCGGACTGTTGTCGGCTTGGCTGGCGCAGCGCCTGATCGCGGCGCCCCTGATCAAGGTGGTCGGCGAGATCAGGCATGTCGAGCGCTTCGACCTCGATAAGGTCGAGCGGCATCCGTCGCGCCTTGCCGAGATCGAAAACCTGTCGGGTGCGATCGGCGACATGGCGCAGGGGCTCGCCGCGTTCCGCAAATACATTCCTGCCGATCTGGTGCGGCGGCTGGTCAGCGACGGCAATGGTGCGCGGCTCGGCGGCGCGGTGCGGCCGATGAGCGTGATGTTCGTCGACCTTGCCGGTTTCACCGGCATGTCGGAACGGCTCGGCGATCGCATCATCCCCTTGCTGTCGCACTATTTCGACATCGTCTCCGCGGCGATCCAGCAGGAGAGCGGCACCATCGACAAGTTCATCGGCGATGCCGTGATGGCGTTCTGGGGCGCGCCGGCGGCCAATCCGGATCATGCCGCGGATTGCTGCCGGGCGGCGCTCGCCTGCCAGCGCGCGGTCGCGCAGGCCGGCCTTGTCGACGACAAGGGGGAGGCGGTCAGGATCCGCATCGGCATCAATTCCGGCGACATGCTGGTCGGCAATATCGGCTCGGAAGTGCGGCTCAACTACACCGTGATCGGCGACGCCGTGAACATCGCAAGCCGCCTCGAGGGCACCAACAAGGTCTATGGATCGACCATTATCATCGGTCCGGAGACGCGGCGTCTTGCCGGTGACCGCATCGTCGTCCGCGAGCTCGACCGGCTCGCCGTCTACGGCCGCGCCGGCGGGCTGGAAATCTACGAGTTGATCGCAATGGCCGACGAGGGCGCGATCGCGCGCGACTGGATCGCCTCCTATGAGGCCGGGCTTGCGGCCTGGCGCGCCGGTGATTTCACCGCAGCGATCGCAGCGTTCGAGAGGTCCTTGCAACTCCGCGGTACGGACATGGCCTCGACGCAGATGATCGCGCGATGCAGGCATCAGCTCGCCAATCCCACCGATGAGGATTGGGACGGCACCACGGTGGCGCGGTCGAAATAGCGGGAACTGCGCAGCGGCATCTGCAAGCCGCAGTGAGGTGCGGCAACACCGCGAGCTTGGCTGTCTGACAGCTTGAATCGAGAGCCATCCTCATCGTCGTCCCGGCGAAGGCCGGGGCCCATCACCCCAAATGCAAATTATTGCGCGATGCTCGAACGACCAGTCCCACCGACAACATCCGCCGCGGCGTATGGGTCCCGGCCTTCGCCGGGACGACGGTGGGGAGAGAGTTGCTCGCTCGTTATCGCTTGCGCGCGCCTTTGCCCGGTGCCGTCTCGAACTCCCGTCCGCGAATTCGCACCAGATCGTCGGCGGAATGTGTCAGCAGCACCACCGTGGCCTCGCGCGCAGCCTCGGCATCTCCCGCGGCGATCGCGTCCAGCACCGCGCGGTGCTCGATCAGCGCGCGCGGGCGGTGCGAGCCGGGGGCTGCGATCGTAAAGCTCTGGCGCAAGGTGATCTCGAACATCTGCGCGATCGGCCAGAAGAACTCGTTGCGGGTCGCGAAATAGATTGCCTGATGGAACATGATGTCGGCGGCGACGAAGTCCTCATTGGTCCTCGCCGCGTCCATGCCGTCGCATCCGGCGCGGATCCGGGCGATGTCGTCTTCCCCGGCATGGGTCGCCGCCAGCGCAGCGGCTGCGGGCTCGACCGCGGAGCGCAGCTGGAACAGCTTGGCCAGATAGCGATCGATCTCCGCGGTCTCGAGGTGCCAGCGCAGCACGTCGGGATCGAGCTGATTCCACTGCTCGGGCGGCCGCACCCGCGTGCCGCTCTTCGGCCGCGACTCGATCAACCCCTTGCCGGTCAGCGTCCGCATTGCCTCGCGCACCACGGTGCGGCTGACATCCATCATCTCGCAGATCTGCATTTCCGGCGGCAGCGTCTCGCCGACGCCGATCTCACCGCGCACGATGCTGCTGCCGACGCGGTCGGCGACCTGGCTGTGCACGCTCCGGCGCAACGCGTTGGAGGTCTGGAACATCGGAAGCCTCGCTGCGGTTGGTTGGCTGCACCGCCGCCGCGGTGCTCTTGCACAACCGAATGTGTTTTGTCATACATTATGACAAAAGCGCTGCCAAGCTCGCGCCGGGCGTGCGGGCCACGAGAACGCCAAGACAAAGCGAAGACAAAAGCGATCCGTTCCTGGGGAGGAGCACCATCATGATCTCGAAGCATGTGAACCGCCGCATCGTGTTGCGGTCGTCGGCTGCTGCTGCGGCGTGGCTCGCCGCCGCGCCCGCCATCATCGGCCGCGCGCAGGCCGCGACCATGAAGATGCGATGCTCGTCGTCGCTTCCGAACGACCCCAAATACGCCAACGGCCGCGTCTACTACGACAACCTCGTCAAGAGCCTGAAGGCGAACGGGCTCGGCGAGCAGATTGAGGTCACCTTCTTCCCCGACAACCAGCTCGGCCAGGAGATCGACGTCATCAACTCGGTGAAGCTCGGGGTGATCGACCTGATGGTCTCGGGCTCGTCGATCTCGGCGAACCTCGTGCCGTTGGTCGGCACGTTCGATCTCGGCTACCTCTTCACCAGCTACCAGCAGCAGACCAAGGCGTTCGATGCCGGCGCGGCCAAGCCGATCGAGGACGCGCTGCTCAAGGGCGGCGGCATCCACATCATCGCCTGGGCCTACAATTTCGGCGCCCGCAGCGTGCTGGCGAAGAAACCGGTGAAGACGCCGGAAGATCTCGCCGGCCTGAAGATCCGCACGCTGCCTAACCCGATCATCACCGAATGCCTGCGCCTGATGGGGGCCGCCGCGACGCCGCTGGCGTTCGGCGAGATCTATACGGCGCTGCAGGCCGGCGTGCTCGATGGTCTCGAGCACGATCCGCCGACCATCTTGGCCAGCAAGTTCTACGAGACGGCGAAGCACTACGCGCTGACCCAGCACATCTTCTCGCCGCTCGCGGTCTATTTCAGCGACACGACGTTCAACCGCATGGCCCCCAAGCTGCACGAAGGCTTTCTCGACGCGGCAAAGCAGGCCGCGATCGAGACCCGCGCGCATGGGCTCGCGGTGGAGAAGGAGGCGCTGGCGACCCTGGTCGAGAAGGGTGTCACGGTCGTCGAATGCGACAAGGAGGCATTCCGCAAGCGCGTGCTGCCGCAGACCGACAATTTCATCAAGGCGCGGCCCGAGGCGAAGGCCGTCGTCGAGCTGATCCGCGCCACCCAGGCCTGAGGTCGGCGCATGTCAGTCGCCGCAGTCGCGACGAGAAGCAGCACTGATCGGATCACGGCGCCGCTGCTCGCCGTCAGTGACGCGATCGCCGCGATCCTGCTCGCCGCCGATCTCGTGGTGGTGTGCGTTTCGGTGCTGGCCCGCTTCCTGTTCAATGCACCCGTCGAATGGTCCGACGACGTCGCCCGCGGGCTGATGGTCGGGTCGAGCTTCTTCGGCGCGGCGAGTGCGCTCGCGCGCAGCGAGAATCTTGGCGTCGCCTTCTTCGTCGACATGCTGCCGCCGGGCGTGCGACGGGTCGTCGAAGCGGTCGGTGCGCTGCTGGTCACCATCATCGCATTCTATGTCGCGTTCAACGCCGTCAAGATGGGCTGGCTGACCACCGGCCAGACCTCGGGCTCCGGCCTGCCGCTGGAATGGACGTTCTATCCGATGGGCGTCGGTGCGGGGTTCATGACGGTCTTCGCGTTCGAGACGTTCTGCGGCAGGCCGCTGCGCGACATGGTGGCCGGCATCGTCGCGACCGCGTTCATTGCTGGTCTCTACCTGGCCTGGGATGCGCTTGCACCGTCGTCGGTGCCGTCGTCGCAGGCGTTGATGCTGGTCGGCTTCTTCCTCACGCTGTTCGGCGGGTTGCCGATCGGCTTTGCGCTGGCACTGGCGGCGTTGATCTTCATCTGGGTGGAAGGCACGCTGCCCGGCGTGATCTTCGCCCAGCAGATGGCGCGCGGCATCGACAATTTCGTGCTGCTGGCGATCCCGTTCTTCATCCTGGTCGGCTATTTGATGGAAGCCAACGGCATGTCGGTCCGGCTGATCGAGCTGTTGCAGCGCGCGGTCGGACGGATGCGCGGCGGCCTCAACGTCGTGATGGTGATGTCGATGGTGCTGTTCTCCGGCATCTCGGGCTCCAAGATGGCCGACGTTGCCGCGGTCGGCTCGGTGCTGATCCCAGCGGCGCGCCGCTCGCGGCCTCCGCCGTGATGGCGGAGACCATTCCGCCCTGCATCAACCTGATCATCCTTGGCTTCGTCGCCAATCTGTCGATCGGCGGACTGTTCGTCGCCGGCATGCTGCCCGCCGCGCTGATGGCGCTGGCGTTGATCGCTGTATCGATCATCTTCGGCAAACGTCCCGCCGCGAACGAGGAGGCCGAGCCGCGCGCCGCGGTATCTGGGCTGTGGACCGGCGCGATCGCCTCGTTCGGGCTGATCTTCATGATCTTCTTCGGCTTCAAGAGCGGCTTTGCCACGGCAACCGAGATCTCGGCCTTTGCCGCGGTCTACGCCATCGCTGTCGGCAGCCTCTTGTTCCGCGAACTCGGCGCGAAAAGCCTCGCGCATTGCTTCGTGCAATCGGCGACACGCTCCGGGCTGGTGCTGTTCATCGTCGCGGCCGCGCAGTCGCTGGCCTTCATCCTGACGCTGCAGCAGGTGCCGCACGCGGTCGGCGAGCTCATGCTGGCGATCTCGGGCAGCCACGGCGTCTGGCTGTTCATGCTGCTGTCGATCCTGGTGCTGGTGGTGATGGGCTCGGTGCTGGAAGGCGCCGCGGCGCTGATCATCTTCGGGCCGCTGCTGCTGCCGGTCGCCGTCAAGCTCGGCATCGATCCCCTGCATTTCGGCGTCGTGCTTGTCATCGCGATGGGGCTCGGACTCTTTGCTCCACCACTTGGTCTTGGGCTCTACGGCGCCTGCCTGATCGGCAATGTGCCGATCGAGCAGACCATCAAGCCGATCTCGGGCTATCTCGGCCTGCTGCTCTTGTGCCTGCTGGTGATCGCCTTCGTGCCCGCCATCAGCACGGCCTTGCCGCATGCGCTTGGCTATTAGGGGAATAGAAGCGTGAAAGTCCTTCTCGCCCATACCCCGCAGATGCGCCGCGACTATTACGGCGAGCGCAGCCTGAACGGTCTGCGCGCGGTCGCCGACGTCAGGCTGTATGAGGGAGACGCGGCGCTCGACGCGGCTGCCCTCGTCGAGGCCGCAGCCGATGTCGACATCATCGTCGCCGATCGCATGACGAAGGGGCGAGGGGAGATCTTTCCGCTGCTGCCGAAGCTCCGCGCCTTCGTGCGCTGCGCGGTCGATATCCGCAATATCGACGTGGCGGCAGCATCCGCCGCCGGCGTGCTGGTGACGCAGGCGAGCGCCGGCTTTGTCCAGTCGGTCGCCGAGCTCGCGCTCGGCTTCATGGTCGATCTGTCGCGCGGTGTCTCGCGCGCCACCGCTGACTATCATGCGGGCAGGGCGCCCGAGGTCGTGATGGGCCGCCAGCTCGCGGGCAGCACGATCGGCATCATCGGTTATGGCAGCACCGGGCGCTATCTTGCCGGGATCGCCAAGGTGCTCGGCATGAAGGTGCTGGTCGCCGATCCCTTCGTGACGCCAGACGATGCCGCGATCCGGCATGTGCCGCTCGACGATCTGCTCGCGCGCGCCGACTACGTCGTCTGCCTCGCGATCGCCAATGCGGAGACCGAGAACCTGATCGGGCAGGCCGCGCTGGCGCGGATGCAGGCGCACGCCTACTTTATCAATCTGTCGCGCGGCAACCTCGTCGATGAGACGGCGCTGGCGGCGGCGCTGCGCGAGGGCGGCATCGCCGGCGCCGCGATGGATGTCGGCCGCGCGCCCGATCAGATGCCGGCGCCGGAGCTCGCGAAGCTGCACAATGTCATTGCAACCCCGCATGTCGGCGGCCTGACGCCGCAAGCCATCGAGCATCAATCGTCGGAGACCGTGCGTCAGGTCGCAAAGATCGTCGCCGGAGAGATCCCTGTCGGCGCGGTCAATGCCGAGCACTGGACGCGGCGGCCGAGGCCATGAAAGTTCGGCTGATCCCAATGCCGTCCGCGGGACTGGACAAGACCTTCGCATCCGGCCCAAACTTGAGGCTGTCAAACCGCGGCCCCAGAGCGTGCGGACAATCAATCAACGGACGTTCCGCAACAAATGACGGGCGCCGAGAGGGAAACAGGGAGTGCATCACATGGCCATTTCTCGCCGTGACGTCTTGTTGGGCAGCGCCGGTGCATTGGGCGCCGCATCATTCTCCTTCCCGGCTCCTGCCATCGCACAATCGGAACCGATCAAGATCGGCTGTCTCGCGGCGATTACCGGCCCGAGTTCGGCGCCGACCGTCGGGTTCAACCGCGGCGTCAACTTCGCGGTCGATGCCATCAACGGCGCGGGCGGGGTGAAGGGTCGCAAGATCGAGCTCGTGATGCGCGACACCCAGGGCGACCCGACCAAGGCGGTGAACGCCACGCAGGAGCTGATCAGCCAGGCCAAGGTGCACGCGATCTGGGGGCCGCTGAATTCCGGTGAGGCGCTGGCGACGACGCCGATCATGGCGCGCGCCAAGATGCCGGACTTGCATCCCTGCGTCGTCGAGACCCTGATCGATCCGGTCAAGTTCCCCAATGCGTTCCGCATCGCGCCGTCGAACAATCAATGGGACGACGCCGTGCGCAACTATTGCCTCAAGATCCTCAAGGTGAAGAAGGTCGCCGTGATCGGCGACACCACCGGCTACGGCGTCACCGCGGTCGGCGCCTCCGTCGCGGCGTTCAAGAAGGACGGCGCCGAGGTGGTCTATCAGGCCAATATCGATGCCACCCAGCCCGACATGACGCCGGACATGCTGCGCGCCAAGAACGCCGGCGCTGAGGCGATCGTGGTGTGGAGCGTCTCGACCGGCATGGAGGCGCGCATGTTCAACACCCGCGCCGCGATGAGCTGGGATGTTCCCTTCGTCGGACATCCCTCGCTGGCGTCTGGTGAACTTGCAAGCCTCGTTGCAAAGCCGGAGAACTGGAAGAAGGTCTATGCAATCGGCTACAAGAGCTGCAGCTATGACAGCGCCGGCAAGCTGCCGCCGAAAAGCGCCGATCTGGTCGCGCGGCTGACCAAGGCCAACATCGCGCTGAACGACACGCTGCTATGGTGGATCGCGGGCGGCATCGATTGCATCGAGCTGATCGCCAAGGCGGTCGCGGAAAGCGGCTCGACCGACAGCGCCGGCATCGTCAACTACTGGAACTCGCTGTCGACCTATCCCGGCTATTTCGGCAACTACCGCTTCTCGCCGACCCAGCATAACGGCTATTTGACCGAAGAGATCGTGATGTCGGAAGCCTCGACCGCCAAGGACGGCACCTTCGCGCTGGCGCCGGGATACACATAGCAGGGCGAGGGCGCAGCCGATGCTGGCCTCGATCCTTGCATCCGGTCTCGCGGCGGGCGCGATCTACGCGCTGGTCGGCGTCACCTACAACACGATGTTCTCGACCTCGCGGGTGATGAGCTTCACCGCCGGCCAGCTCGCGATGCTGGGCGGCGTGTTCGGCTCGATGTTCACGCTGAAGCTCGGCCTGCCGATCGCTGTCGGCTTCGTCCTGACCCTGCTCTGCTGCGCGGTGATCGGGATCATCACCGAATTCGTCGCGGTGCGGCCGGTGCTCAAGAGCCTCGACCAGCATCTCTACGTGCTGTCGACCCTGGCGGTCGCGCTAATGATCCAGCAGGTCACGGCGATCAAATGGGGCACCGAGCCGCAACCGTTCCCGCGCATCGCAGGATTCGGCGAGGGCGTTTGGGACGAGAAGTTCTGGCTGCCGGTCGCCGCCTGCGCCGTCACCATCATCGGCCTTGAATATCTCTACCGCCGCACGCTGGTCGGCCGCGCGTTCCTCGCCATCGCGGAGGACAATTTCGCTGCGCGGGCGCTCGGCCTGCCGGAGCGCAATCTGCGCGTCGCGAGCTACGCGCTCGCCGGCGTGGTGGGCGGCATCGCCGGATTCTCCGGCGGGCAGTTGCTGCTCGCCTTCTTCGCGAATGGCGCGCTGCTCAATTTCTACGGCTTCGTGCCGGTGGCGCTCGGCGGGCTCGGCAATAACAGAGGCGCGATCATCGGCGGGCTGGCGCTTGGCCTGTTCCAGCAGGCGGCGAACTTCTTGGTCGGCGGCATCTTCTCCTCGGTCGCAGTGTTCACGCTGTTCATCGTGGTGCTGCTCGCCGCGCCGCAAGGGCTGTTCGGCGCCTCGACCGCGCGGAGAGTGTGATGACGTCGGTCGCAGCCGCGCCGCCCCGAACCGACAGCGCCGCATGGCGCGCGGCGCTGCCGCACATCGCGCCGTTCCTCGGCATCCTCGTGCTGGCCGTGCTGCTGCCCTTCGTCAGCAATGATTATTGGGTGCTGATCGGCACCCGCGCCGCGATCTACTGGGTGCTGGTGTCGGGCCTCAATCTCGTCGTCGGCTTCGCGGGGCATCTCGCGATCGGCTATGTCGCGCTGCTGACGCTTGGCGCCTACACGACCAGCGTGCTGGTCGCCGGCAATGTGATGCCGGCCATTCCGGTGTTTGCAGCCTTGCCGGTCGCGGGCCTGATCGGCGCAATCTTTGGCGTGATCGTCGGGCTGCCGGCCTTGCGCCTGCGCACCTTCTATTTCGCGATGTCGACCTTGGGCTTTGCGACCATCGTGACCCAGATCGCGCTGGCCTGGCAGAGCGTGACCGGCGGCGGCATCGGCATTGCTGGTCCGGAATTCCCGGCGCCGTTCAATACGCCGTGGGGCTTCTACGGCCTCTGCATCGGATTTGCCGCGTTCACCACCTGGATGAGCGCCAATGTCGCGCGCAGCCGCTTCGGCCGTGCCTTGATCGCGGTGCGCGACGCCGAGGTCGCCGCCGAAGCCAGCGGCATCTCCAAGCCGAACATGCTGATCGCGATCTTCCTGTTCGCCGGCGCGCTGGCGGCGATCGCCGGCGGATTGTTCGCGACCCTGCAGACCTACATCACGCCCGATGCATTCACCTTCGATCTCTCGGTGCTGTTCTTCATCGCGATCCTGATTGGTGGCCGCGGCTCGATCCTCGGGCCGATGCTCGGCACCATCATCCTGACCATCCTGCCGGAGATCGCGGCGCCGCTGGCGGCGTGGTCGACCTTCCTCTACGCGGTGCTGCTGCTGCTGATCGTGCTGGTGATGCCCGGCGGCATCGCGGCGCTGCTCGATTTCCGCAACCGCCGTCCGCTCGCCAGCAACCGCGCCATCGTTCCTCGCCCGGCGGCGCTCGCCGCCATCGTGCGCCGGCGCGACGGCGGCAAGACGCTGCAGCTGCGCGGCATCGCGCTAAGTTTCGGAAATGTGAAGGCGATCGACGGCCTCGATCTCGACGTCGCGCCCGGCCAGATCCACGGGCTGATCGGCCCGAACGGCAGCGGCAAGACCACCACGCTGAACGTGATCTCCGGGTATTACGCCGCGAAGGCCGGCACCATGACTGTCGGCGATGAAGTCCTGGCCGCGGGCCAGCCGGTCAAGCGTGCCGCTTGCGGCATCGCCCGCACCTTCCAGACGCCGCGCGTGATCGGCGAAGCCTCGGTGCTGGAGAACGTGATGATCGGCGGTTCGATCGAGGGCAGGGCGAATTTCGTCGAGGCGATGCTCGCATTGCCGCGCAACGGCGCGGACGAACGCCTGCTCGCCGCCAAGGCGCGGGCGCTGCTCGGCGTCGTCGGCCTCGAGGCGCTCGCCGATGTGCGCGCCGACCGCCTGCAGCACAGCGAGCTGCGCTTCATCGAGATCGCGCGCGCCCTGATGCTCGATCCCGACTTCCTGCTGCTCGACGAGCCCGCGGCGGGCCTCTCCAATGACGAGATCGAGCGGCTCGCCACCCTGATCAAGGCGGTCTGCGGCCGCGGCACCGGCGTGCTGCTGGTCGAGCATCATGCCGACCTGATCTTCGACATCTGCCATCAGGTCACCGTGCTCAATCTCGGCCGCACGCTGGCGGCAGGAACGCCGGCGGAGATTCGCGTCCACAAGGAGGTCGTCAGTGCTTACCTCGGCGGCTGAACCTCTGCTTGACGTGCGCGCGCTGGAGTCCGGCTACGGCAAGATCCGCGTGCTGCACGGCCTCGACTTGACGATCGCCGCCGGCGAGGTCGTCGCATTGCTCGGTCCGAACGGCGCCGGCAAGACCACGCTGCTGCGCGCGATGTCGGGTCTGTTGCCCGTCAATGCCGGGCAAGTGCGGTTCGCCGGGCGCGACATGACCAACGCCACGCCGCGCGAGGCCGCGCGTGCCGGGCTCGTGCACGTGATCGAGGGGCATCGCGTGTTCACGCAGATCTCCGTGACCGACAATCTGCTGCTCGCCGGCTACGACCTGCCGCGCGCCGAGCGCGCCGTGCGCGTCGAGGAGGCGCTGGCATTCTTTCCCGAGATCGCCGAGAAGCGGCACGAGCGCGGCGGCGCGCTGTCGGGCGGGCAGCAGCAGATGCTGACGGTGGCGCAGGGCCTGGTCCGCCGTCCGCGGCTGCTGATGCTCGACGAGCCCTCCGCGGGACTGTCGCCGGTGCTGGTCGATCGCGTCCTCAACGTCATCGGCCGGCTGCGCGAGCAGGGCACCTCGGTGCTGCTGGTCGAGCAGCTGCTCGAGAAGGCGCTGGCGTGCGCCGATCGGGTCTACGCGCTGGTGCAGGGGACGATCGCGCTGGAGGCTGTGACCGGCGAGAGCGACCTCGCGCACCGGCTCGAGCGCGCCTACTTCGGCCATGAAAGCCACGCGTTGGCGTAGGGTCGTCGCTCCAATTTCTTCGGCGCGGAGTCCCGCAGGGGCGAACGCTCGCTAGCGGAAGTAGGTGAGGAACTCCGTCGAATCGATTGGCTTCGCAATGGAAGGCTTCTCGGTCCTTTCCGGAGTGTCCTTCACGACGACGTACATGTCGATGAGCTTCGCGCCGGAGAGATTGCGCTCCACCATCGCTCCGCTATCCATGTTGATTGCGGACGCGCCGCAGTCGTGGAAGACCACCGTGCCGTAGTCCGGGAGCTGCAGGGGGGTTGGATTTCCCGGGAGAGCCGATCTCTCCATCACCCATTCCGCCGTTGCGCCGGGAATCTTGAAGGGTTGCCCCAGCTGTGTCAGAGGCGCGGTTTGAAAGAACTGCACGGAGCGGCTGGTCGTGAGGTTCGTGATCACGAACGACACCCCGGTGCGATCCGGCGCTACCTGCATGAGGCACATGATCAGATCGCCGGCATGAATCTTCGGCGACACGAGCGTGATGGGATGCGCTTGGGCCGGATCGCCCCTTACCCACCATTGCCACCACGCGAAGAACGAGGTCGTCGGGCCGCCCGCGCCCGCGGCAGGGTCGATGTTCTGCGCGGTGCCGATTTGCGGGAGCGTCGATCTGTAGTACCGACGTTGTCCATCAAAGCCGATCCACGTCGAACTGTGATATGTCTCGCTGGCCCGGCCGCTGGCCGGCCGGGTGGGTGTCGGCACCTGAAACTTCCCCCAGACCGACGAGAATACGGTTCCATCCCTCGGCGTGATGTAGGCACCGGACCAGTTGAGGCTGCTTTCCCGCCGCGGCGATTGGTCGAAAGATCGGCGGAGGCCTGCGGTGACAGGGGAGAGCACTTGGAAATCGAAGGCCTCGAACGCCACTGTCGGACTAAACATCTTCTGCCAGAATGAATACTCGGCCGGCTGCAGCACCGGGTCCGGCCGTCTTGGAAAACCGAGCGCCTTCAGCTCGTCCTGCGACGCGACCAAGGTGCGAAATCCGGTGGGAGGAAGAACGCTGGTCGTCGAATTCTTGATGACCTTCTTCAGGCCTTCGATGTCGTATGTGGGGCTCCGCCCGTCCCGTATGCTCATTGCCATTCGCCTGCGGCAGCCGTGATGGCGCTGTCAAACATCGGCACGATGGCTGGCGTCAGAATGACGGTGTCTAGCAGATCGGCGATTCTGGCGCCGCCTTCTGAATCCTTCGGATAGTGCACGCCGGCAATCTCGCGGTTTCGGGCGATCGAATCCGCCAGGATCGACAGGTCGGATTTCCATACGGCCTGGTCGGCCGCGGACATCGCCGTCGCGGCGAACACCCTGAGCATGCAGTTCTTCATGAAATGCGCCTGGGTAGAATGTCCGCTTGGCCAGGATGAGTGACCGGGGACCTGGATCGGCGGCAGCAATGCGGGGCAAATCTGCGACGGCCGGGGCAAATCGTATCTGTCCTTGAAATACAATGCCGCAAAGGACCCAATTAAACTCGCGATATTCAACAGGCGCCAGGTTTGCGTATGCGAGCCGGGCCTCGCGGTCAGCACCGCCAGGAAATCCGTGAAAAATTCAACGTCCTGCGAGAGGATCAGGCCCATTGCATCCGGCCGCTCATCCCGCGCGGCGAGCACAAGGTTATCTATTTGGGCGGCATAGTCGGCGACCAGATCGTTCCGAATCTGCGTGAGGGTGGCGTCAGCATCGATGGTCGCTGCCCAGCCGGGGGCGTTGGCGATGAACTGATGCAGGACACGCCACGCATACCAGTTTGCAGACCATTGTCGGCTGCCGAAATGCGCCGGCGGCGTCCGCCGTAGGCTGCCAAGCTCGTTTGTGCCGGAGGGGTCGAGCCGCGTGACGAACGGCAAGTCGACGCGGTCCGAAATAAACCAGCCACCCCCTCCGACGTTGCCGGTGTTTCCCGTATTGCCGGTGTTTCCGGTATTTCCGGTATTGCCCGTGTTACCCGTGTTGCCTGTCATTGACGTCTCTCCCTTGTTCGGCAGTTGTCGTCAGCAATACCAGTCAATCAGGAAGCCCCGCCGATCGCAGGTGGCCGAGCCAGGTCTCCAACGCCTCGCCACGAAACGGGCAGCGTGGCGCGTAGGACGAAATACGGAATCCGGGTTGAATTTCCAGGTAGCGGCGTGCCGCCTCCGCTGCTTCTTCACGACGGCCCAAGGCGCCGAGCGTGACGATGAGCAGGCGATGATTGAAGCGAATAAGTCCGTTGCGATTCAGTGCGCCACGTACCCACTCCAATGCCTGCTCATAGTCGCCGTTCACGTAGTGAGCTTGGGCGAACAAGCCCTCGTGCCAGAACGAGCGCGCGTCGAGCGGCGAGAGCCGGACGCCCTGCTCACCTTGGCGCAGGGCGGCAGGGCCATCACCAAGAAAGCCGGATGTTGCGCTCGCCATGGTCCAGGCCATGGCTGAACTCGGGCCGGCGGCAATTGCGCGGTCGAGGGCGATCCTTGCGCTTTGAAAGTCATGCAGCAAAAATGACTGGACGTGACCATACACCGCCAACGCGAATGCGTCGTCACCGCCTCGTTCGATAGCCTCCTTGGCATATCGCGCACCGGCGACGACATCACCCTCGGGATCCGGCGATCCCATTTCCCCGATCCGGAACACATACCACAGCGCGACGTAGGAATAGGCCAACGCAAAATTAGGGTCGTATGAAATGGCTTGCTCGAGCAGGCCCCGCGCCTTGGAAAAGGAATCGTAGTCCATCCGGTACAACAAATCGAGCGCCTGCAACACGAGATCGTAGGCGGTCAGGTTCTGCGGATGTTTGCGCATCGATCGCATCAGCTCACGCTCGCGAACCTGCGGCGCGATTTGTCTTACAACATTGATGGCGATCCGATCCTGAAGCTCAAAGAGTTCGCGAAGGTCGCCTTCGTGCAAGTCCGAACGAATGACTTCGCCCGACTCGGCGTCGCTGAGCTCGGTCACGATACGGACCGAGGTCATCGTCCTCTGAATCCCTCCATAGAGGACATAGCGAACCCCGAGCCGGCGCCCGATCTCGCGGACGTCAATATTGCGGCCGCTAAAGCCAAGGCTGGACCCGCGTGATACGACGAAAAGCTCCTTGAGCCCGGCAAGGCCGCGAATGATGTCGTCGACAACACCATCGGCGAAATACCCCTCTTCCGGGGTGGCCAGGTTCATGCGGAACGGCAGAACAGCAATCGAGGGGCGAGGTTCCGAGCCCATCGGGGCTTCGCCAACCAGCTTCGCGGGCTGCATGGGTCGGTGGAGCGCATACACGCGGACAGGCCGACCCATATTGCGAAGATGCAGATCGCCAAGATCAATCACGCTGACGTCCAGGTCCTGGCCGATCTGCTCCGCAACGGCGCCCGAAACCACGACGCCGCCCGCTTGTGCATAGCTCTGAAGGCGCGCCGCGATGTTCACGCCCTCGCCATAGACGTCATCTTTTTCAACGATGATATCCGCGGCATTCAGCCCGATGCGAAAGCTGATGCGCTCGTCAGCGGGCATCCCGGCTGTATTCACGGCCAGAGCTTCCTGCAGCGAGAGGGCACACCGCGTCGCGTCGCGCGCGGTATCGAAGGTTGCAAGGAAGCCGTCGCCGGTATTCTTGATGATCCTACCGTTTTGCGCCGAAACACCCGGGTCGAGGACTTCCGAGCGCAATCGCATCAGCCGGGTATGGGTGTTTTCCTCGTGCGCCTCCATCAGGCGCGTATACCCGACTACGTCTGCCGCAAGGATTGCCGCAAGACGTCGGCGAACTTCCGGGATCGATGGGGTCATCATACTATTGATACTTCTGCAAAATTTACTGATACGCGACTAAAATCTGGCACAAAGTACGGGACACCAACGCAAAAAGAATATCTTCATCAAGATCATAAAGGAAGGCTTGATCCGGCAGGGTGTGCCAGCCAAGTGCGCTGGTACAGTATGATGTTTGCAACCTTTGAGGGGGGCGTCCGTGGGCGCGCAATCGTGATCCGCCCGATGGGTGGATACGGTGCGGACCAGGCAGGCATTCGCGCCTTGAACATGCAACGCAAATGCGTCCCTTGGCTTCATGGCTGGATCATCGCGGCGGCGAAACTCGTCTCCATTGATCTGCGTCAACGCGGGAGCGGTGTTCTCCTTTCTTCCCGGCGATCACGGGCGAGATTAGCCGGGAGCGCGGCGTTACCGCTAGAGCGATCGCCATCATCGTATCCGGTGCTGCCAGTCGTCCGATGGAGCGTACTCGGAAGTCCCGCAGAACAGAAGGTCACTGACACGGCCGGGGTGGTTGACATCGCGCGCAAGTCTGCCGCGCCAGGCCTGATTGTCTATGAATTGCTTCACACAATTTGGGCTGTTGATTGAGCGAATTGACGCGGGCCGGTGGAATACCCGCCCTTGAAGCCACCTCGCCGGTCGATGGGACTTGACCGTCAGCGGGCGCGGCCTGAAACAGGTATTCGTCCTCCAACCCTGGCAACGAAGACCCCCATGCGACTTCCCTTCTTCTACGGCTGGGTCATCGTCGCGGTGACCTTCGTCACCATGGCGATCGGCGTCAACGCACGGACGGCATTCTCGCTGTTCTATCCACCGATCATCTCTGAATTCGGCTGGGAGCGCGGCGTTACCGCGGGCGCATTCTCGTTCGGCTTTGTCGCTTCCGCGATCGCGAGCCCGCTGATCGGCCGGCTGATGGATCGCAGCGGTCCGCGCGCGGTGATGGAGCTTGGTGTGCTCTTGATGGGCTCCGGCCTGCTGCTGGCGCCGCTGACCACGCAGCCCTGGCATCTCTATCTCACCATCGGCGTGCTGGTTGGTTCCGGCAGCTTCTGCCTCGGCTATTCCGGCCAATCGCTGTTCGTGCCGAACTGGTTCATCCGCCGCCGCGGGCTGGCAATCGGGCTTGCCTTCGCCGGCGTCGGCATCGGTTCGGTGACATTGCTGCCATGGGTGCAGCACATGATCGAGCACACCGGCTGGCGCACCGCCTGCACCGCGATGGGAATCGTGGTGCTGGTCGTGCTCGCGCCGATCAACCTGTTGCTGCACAAGCGGCCGGAGGACATCGGCCTGCAGCCGGATGGCGATGCGGCGCCGACGACGACGTCGGCGAAGCCGGCATCGAACATTGTCGATCCGGTATGGGCCGGCACCGACTGGACGCTGTCGCGTGCGCTGCGCACCGCGCGGTTCTGGTGGATCGCGACCGGCTATTTCTGCGGCTTGTACATCTGGTATGCGGTGCAGGTGCACCAGACCAAATTCCTGCTCGATATCGGCTTCAGCTCCAACGTCGGCGTCTGGGCGCTTGGCGTCGTCAGCCTGCTCGGCATTCCCGGCCAGATCTGGCTCGGGCATCTCTCCGATCGCATCGGCCGGGAATGGGTGTGGGCGATCTCGTGCTTGGGCTTCGTGATCTGCTTTGCCGCGCTCGCCGCCTTGAAATACTGGCCGAGCATGGCACTGATCTATCTCATGGTCTTCACCCAGGGCGCGCTCGGCTATGGCCTGACATCCGTGATGGGACCGGTGGTGCTCGAGATCTTCCAGGGCAAGCAATACGGCAGCATTTTCGGCACCGTGATGCTGGCCGCACTCGCGGGCGGAGCCGCCGGTCCCTGGATCACGGGCCAGCTCTACGATCTCTCGGGCAGCTATACCAGCGCGTTCCTGCTCGGCATCGCCGTCAGCCTGCTGTCGGCATTCGCGATCTGGCAGGCTTCGCCGCGCAAGGTCCGTGCCGTCGCCGGCCAGATGCACAAGGCCGCCAGCGCGGCCTGACACATCAGGCGGATGAAACGCCGATTGCCCGCTGCAGGTCGGTGATCGCGCGCAGGCAACTGTCGGCGGGGGTGGTCTCCGGATCGATCAGACGGTGCAGGCGGAAACCATCTTCCAGCGCCAGCACGATCGCGCCGGTCCAGTCCGGATTGAGTCTGGCGTTCCTTCCGCTATTCTTCTGCGCGGTCTCGACGATGTCGGCGATCAGCTTGCGCCGCGCGCGCAGGCGTTTGGCGAGTTCGGGCCTGCGCTTCTCTGCGCGCGCCACGAACAGGATCATCTCCATATGCAGGAGAGGCGAGCGGCCGAGCGGATCCTGCCGGCTGCGGTCCACGGTGCGCAATGCCTCCAGGAAGTCGGCCAGGTCCGTGTGCTTGGTGAGCAAATCGAGATTGCGCCGGATCGATTGCTCGACGTGATCCTCGAGCATCGCGAAGATCAGCTCGTCCTTGCTCTTGAAGTTCGAGTAGAAGGCGCCGCGGGTGAAACCCGCCGCAGCCGCGATCGCCTCGATGCTGGCGCCGCCGATTCCCTGTTCCTCGAACACCCGCGCCGCCGCCTCGAACAGCTTCTCGCAGGTGTCGTCCCGTGTCGGTCTGGTTCGAACCCTTGACATCGCTGCAGTTTAGGGCACAATGCAACTCGATACAAGAGTGTATCGAGTTGCATTTGATCAAGACAAGAGTTGCTATAACCAGAATGGCCGCACCCGTGTTGGTGCGGTCTTGAGGATGACACCAAGGCGCGCCAGAGTGCAGGCACCGGCGTAGCGCACGAACGAGGTCACCATGAACGAGCAAGTTCAGCCGGCCAGCGGCGAGCCGCTTTTCAATCCACTGGCGCCCGAATTCATTCGCAATCCCTATCCGTATTATGAGCGGCTACGCCGCCTCGATCCGATGCATGTCAATGTGCATGGCGCCTTCGTCGCCAGCCGGCACGCCGAGGCGAGCCTCGTGCTGCGCGACAAGCGGTTCGGCAAGGACTATGTCGAGCGCTCGATCCGCCGCTACGGTCCCAAGATCATGGAGGAGCCGGTCATCCGCAGCATGAGCCACTGGATGCTGCAGCAGGACCCGCCCGACCACACCCGCCTGCGCGGCCTCGTCGTCAAGGCGTTCACCGCGCGCCGGGTCGAGGACATGCGCCCGCGGATTCAGCACGTCGTCGACGAAACGCTCGACCGCATCATTCCGCAAGGAAAGATGGACCTGATCGAGGATTTCGCATTCCGCCTGCCGGTGACGATCATCTGCGACATGCTCGGCATCCCCGAGGAGCATCGCGATGCCTTCTACAACGGCTCGCGCGACGGCGGCCGCCTGCTCGAGCCGGTGCCGCTGACGGCGGAGGAGATCAAGCAGGGCAACGCCGGCAACGCGATGGCCGCGATGTATTTCCACCAGCTGTTCGAGCTGCGCCGCAAGCAGCCCGGCGACGACCTCACCACACAATTGGTGCAGGCCGAGGAGAACGGCCAGAAGCTGACCAACGAGGAACTGACCGCCAACATCATCCTGCTGTTCGGCGCCGGCCATGAGACGACCGTGAACCTGATCGGCAACGGCCTGCTCGCGCTGTACCGCAACCCGGACCAGCTCGCGCTGCTGAAGGCCAATCCGGGGCTGATCACCAATGCGATCGAGGAGTTCCTGCGCTACGATTCCTCGGTGCAGCTGACCGGCCGCGTCGCGCTGGAAGACATCGAGGATCTCGGCGGCAAGCGCATCCCGAAGGGGGAGAGCGTGCTGTGCCTGCTGGGCTCGGCCAACCACGACGAGGCGGTCTATCCCGACCATCCCGAGAAGCTCGACATCCAGCGGCCGAACGTGAAGCCGCTGTCGTTCGGCGGCGGCATCCATTTCTGCCTCGGTGCCCAGTTGGCGCGGATCGAGGCCGAGATCGCGATCTCGACGCTGCTGCGCCGGATCCCCGATCTGCGGCTCGATGACGCGGAAAACCCGGAGTGGCGGCCGACCTTCGTGCTGCGCGGGCTGAAGCGGCTGCCTGCGAGCTGGTGACATCCGGGATGTGGTGACATCCGGGATGCGCGGCAGGGCGGTAATCCTGCCGTGACGGCCGGCGTGCACGCACGCTTGAGCGGAAAACCGTCATCCGCCTGACATCGCAGCGGTAAAGCCGCTGTGACTTCGCCATACTTGTCTCTATATTTGGGTTGCTCCGGCCGAAGGTTCAGCTCCGCGGAGCGGGCTCAAAGGGAGACACCGTGCAGACGACGCTGCTCGGCCTGGCAATCGCCTTCATTCTTGCGCTGGTGGCCGCGCTGGTCGGTCCGTATTTCGTTGACTGGAACCAGTTCAGGCCGCAGTTCGAGACGGAGGCGTCCAAGATCATCGGCATGCCGGTTCGTGTCGCCGGCAATCTCGACGCGCGTCTGCTGCCTTCGCCCTCGCTGCGGTTGAAAAATGTCACCGTCGGCGGCGCCAACGACCGCGGCAAGGTCCGGGCCACCAATCTCGAGGTCGAGCTCAGCCTGAGCTCGCTGATGCGCGGCGAGTGGCGCGCCAACGAACTCACCATCAACGGCATGTCCCTCGATCTCGGGCTCGATCCGAAGGGGCGGATCGACTGGTCGCCGTCGAGCGGGAGCTTCAACCTGGCTTCGCTGGCGATCGACCGTCTCAATCTGACCGGCCGCATCACACTGCATGACGCCGCAAGCCGCAGCACGCTCGAGCTGAACGACATCGCCTTCAGCGGCGATGTTCGCTCGCTTGCCGGCGCGATCCGCGGCGACGGCAATTTCATGTTCGACGGCAACCGCTACCCGTTTCGGATCTCCTCCGGGCAAAGCGCTGACGGCAGTGGCACCCGCCTGCACTTCAACATCGATCCCGGGCAGCGGCCTTTGTCGGCCGATCTCGACGGTGTCCTGACCTTCGAGGCCCGCGCGCCGAGGTTCGAGGGCGCCGTGACGCTGGCGGGCACACCTGGCCAGCGCGGCGGCAGCGATATGCCGCCCTGGCGGATCGCGGCCAAGATCAAATCGGACTATTCGGCGGCGCGTCTCGACCAGGTCGAGGTGAGCTATGGCGGCGAGGACCGCGCGCTGAAGCTCGCAGGAAATGGCGATCTCAAGTTCGGCGCGTCGCCGCTGCTGCGCGCCTCGCTTTCGGCACGACAGCTCGATGGCGACAAGTTCGCCGCTAAAGATAGCGCCAAGGATGGCAACAACGGCAATGTCGAGCCGGTGCGCGTGCTGCCGGCGATGCGCGCGGTGCTGTCGGGCCTACCGCAAAGCCCGATCCCGGCGCAGGTGGAGCTCACGTCCGAGCAGATCATGCTCGGCGGCCGCCCGTTGCAGGACATCTCGGCGGAGCTGCAATCGGATGCGAAATCATGGACCGTGCGCCGGCTGGAGTTTCGCGCACCAGGATCGACGCGGGTCTCGATGAGCGGTGCCAGCGCGCAGGCCGGGACCTCGAACAGCTTCAAGACCGCGCTCAATATCGAATCGTCCGACCCCGATACGCTGATGAGCTGGCTGCAGGGGCGGAGCGACATCGCTTACCGCAGCCAGAAGCCGCTGCGGTTGCGCGGCGACGTCACGGTGTCGCCATCAGGCTTTTCGATCGACGCGATGAAGGCGGAGATCGAGGGCGGCGCGGTCGAGGGCCGCGTCGCGGTCGCGCATCGCGAGGCGACCAGCGGCTCCAAGGTCGAGGCGCAGTTGAAGGCGGAGCGGCTCGATCTCGATGCGACCACAGCCTTCATCCGCTCGCTGGCCGGCCCGCAAGCCGAATGGCCGGACGAGGCGCAGCTTTCGCTCGATATCGGGCGCGCGATCTCTTCGGGGCAGGAATTGCGGCCGCTGCTCGCGAAGGTCGCCTACAGCCCGAAGAGCATCGTGCTCGAGCGCGTGAGGATCGGCCAGCCCGACAACGTCACGCTGGATGGCAGCGGCAATTTCGATCGCGCCAATTCGACCGGCAAGCTCGCCGTCGATGCGACCGCCGCGTCGCTTGGCCGGCTGACGGCTATGGTTCAGCCGTTCGCGCCGGCGCTTGCCGCGCGGCTCGGCGTGCTGCGCGCGGATGCCGGTCCGGTCCGTGCCAGGCTCGCGCTCGACCTCGGCAAGGGCAAGGCCGCCGATCGCGTCAGCGCGCGCGCGACGGTCGATCTCGACACGCCGCAACTCAAGGGCAATACGGTGATCTCGGCGACGCCGTCGCTGGCTGCGATCCGCGCGCTGGATTTCGACGCACTTCGCAACAGCGACGTGACGGCCGAAGCGAAATTCTCCGCCAGCGAGGGCAATGCGCTGCTGGCGCTGCTGGGGCTTGACCGCGCGGTGGCAGCCGGTGCGGGGGTGACGCAGTTCGAGGGCACCGCGAGCGGCGCGTGGCACGCGCCGTTGCGGCTGAAGGCGAGGCTTTGGGGCGCCGGGCTCGACGCGGATGCGGAAGGGACCGCGGAGCCGTGGTCGAAGGATGGGGCCGGGGAGAGCAAATCGAACGTCAGCCTCCGTGTCCGCAGCGCCGACATCAGTCCGCTGCTCAATCTGAAATCATCCGATCCGGCGGCAAACATCCGCCTGTCGTCGCGGGTCACGCTTGCGGGTGACAGGCTGACCTTCGACGATCTCGACAGCATTGTCGCCGGTTCGCGGCTGCGCGGCCGGCTGGCGCTGACGCTCGCCGATCAGAAGAGCATCGACGGCGAAGTCGGCCTCGATCAGATCACGCTGGCACCGATTTTCGCGGCAGCGATCGGCGCGGCCGGTCACGATGCGACGGAGCCGCTCGGCCAGGGACTGACAAGCGCCTGGCGCGGCAAGGTCACGTTCGAAGCGCTGCACGGTCTGCTGCCGGGCGGCGCCGAGCTGCAGCCGTTCAGCGGCACCATCAGGTCGGATGGGCAGTCGCTGACCTTCGACGGCGTCAAGGGCAAGATCGGTGGCGGCGAGGCGATCGCCTCCATCGATGCGCGGCAGGGCGTCAATGGACTCGCCTTGAATGCAAATGTGCAGCTTTCGGGCGTCGACGGTTCGGCCTTGCGCTACCGCAGTCTCGCGATGCCCAAGGCACGCACTTCGATGCAGATGACGTTGTTGACGCAGGGCCGCAGCGCCGCGGCGCTGATCGGTGCGCTGTCCGGCAGCGGCGCCGTGACGCTGGAGGGGCTGAACCTTCCGGGCCTCGATCCGCGCGCGTTCGACGTTGCGATCCGCGCCAGCGATTCCGGGCAGGCGACCGACGACGCGCGGCTGAGGCAGATCGTCGAACCGGCGCTCGCAGCCGGCGGGCTGTCGGTCGCTTCCGCGCAAATTCCCTTCAACATCCGCGACGGCCGGATCCGGATCGGCACCACCACGCTCGCGGCGAGCGGTGCCAACATCATCGTGTCCGGCGGCTACGACATTCCGGCCGACCAGGCCGACATCCGCACCGCGCTGACATCGACGCAGATCGGCACCGCCACCAGCCGCCCGGAAATCCAGCTGCTTGCGGTGGGCACACCCGACGGATTGTCGCACAGCATCGACATTGCAGCGTTGTCGTCGTGGCTGGCGGTGCGCGCGATCGACCGGGAGACCAAGCGGCTCGACGCGATCGAGCGGGGCGAACCGGTGCCGCCTCCGACCCCGGCGGCCCTTCCGCCGCCCGCCGCACCGGCGCCGGATGCGTCCAATCCAAATTCGGCGGGAGTGCCTTCTGCCAACTTGCCGGTGCCCGGCCCTGATCTGCGCCGCGTGCCGGCGAAGCCGAAGATCGTTGCGCCGCGGCCGCCGATCGTCCCGCCGGTCGCCATTGCGCCGCCTGCGCCGGTTGCGAGCCAGCCGCAGCTGGCACCGCTGCCGCCGCCGATCGAGGTCAAGCCAGTGCCCGGCGCGGCCAGGTCGAGGCCGCTGCGGCCGCCGCTGTCGCTGACGCCGCAGGTCGCCAATCCGCCGCCGCGGCCGGCAATGCAGAACTAGAAAGCGCGTCCAAGCGAAGTGGGGACCGGTTCGCGTGGCGAAAACCCGTCGGAACAGGAATCCAGAGCTTACGATCGGTGCTGGAGAATATTGATCAGCCGGCCGAACGGATCGCGGACGAAAAAGCGCCGCACGCCCCATGGCTCGTCCGCCGGTCCGTATTCGATCGCGATGCCGGCGCCCTGCATCCGGTGCAGCGCTTCGTCGAGATCGTCGACCTCGATCGAGAGATCGGGCACCGGCGTGCCGGAGCCGCCTTCGGAGGCGAAGCTGATTTGAACCTGCATCGTTTCGGATGAACCGTAAGTCGCAACCCAACCGAAATCCATCAGCGGCTCGAGGCCGAGGATATTGCGATAGAACGACTGCGCTGCCGCGACATCTGATGCGGCAACGTTCGCGACGATGCGATTGACCTTCATGCTGAAGTCCACGCGGGGGAACGACCGTCTGCTGAAGCGACGGTCGGCAAGGCCATCAGGCCTGCTGGCGCGTGTCGACCTGTTGCGGCCTGACATCCGTCGGCACGGCCGGGGTGGCGCGCGAACGGAAGTAGTCGAGCACGAAAAGCCGGATCGCGGAGGACAGATTGCCCTGCTGACGGTTGTTGTCGATCTCGCCGACCAACTCCGACAGCGTCATGTTCCGCAGACCGGAAATCTCCTTCATGCCGTTCCAGAAGGCTTCTTCGAGGCTGACGCTGGTCTTGTGACCGGCGACGACGATCGACCGCTTGACGACGGGAGACTTCATGATGCGTCACCACTTTCGATGCGGTGCTGATCGAGCACGCGCGTACTGCGCTCGCCGAGAAATTCGTCACGCGCTCGTTCGGACTTGGTGCGACCGAATAGCGCACGATTGGCTTCGGCCTGCTTTGCTGCTTGTTCGCGCTCACCGCGCTTCTTGAATCGTTTCAGGTTGACCACGTCGCCCATGCTCGTCGTCCTCATCGTCCCCAGAGCGGAATTGGTGATGCATCGTGACGAAAGCAAGAGCGATCGCGCAAAGCGCCCGGCTCGATATCCATCCCGAATCCCCATTTGATGCTTGTGATAGCATCAAAGAATCCGTCTCGCTCTGCGAAAACTAGACGTCTGTACCATGCGCCAGCGCAGAGCTGATAGGCAAACAGCCTTAGCCTTTAGGCGTTATGATCCATAATTATATCACGCGCGCTGACCGTAATTATCCGGACATTGCGCGCTTCGCTTCAGCCGGGGTGTGTCATTTTGTCCGGCTGCACGAGGCGATCAAATTCGTCGGCAGTTACGAATCCGAGCCGCAAAGCCTCTTCCTTCAACGTCGTTCCGCGTGCGTGCGCCGACTTCGCAACCTTGGCTGCGTTGTCGTAACCGATCTTCGGCGCGAGCGCCGTCACCAGCATCAGCGAGCGCTGCATCAGCTCGTTGATGCGCTTTTCGTCGGCGCGTATTCCGACAACGCAATGCTCAGTAAATGAGCGGACAACGTCAGACAGCAACTGAATGGAATTTATCATACAATATGCCAACACGGGCTTGTACACGTTGAGCTCGAAATGGCCTTGGCTGCCGGCGACGGTGATCGTGGTCTGATTGCCGAACACCTGGCAGCAGACCATGGTCATGGCCTCGCACTGGGTCGGATTGACCTTGCCCGGCATGATCGACGAGCCCGGCTCGTTCTCGGGCAGCACCAGCTCGCCGAGGCCCGAGCGCGGGCCCGAGCCGAGGAAACGGATATCGTTGGCGATCTTGAACAGGCCGGTCGCCACCGAATTGATCGCGCCGTGCACCAGCACATAGGCGTCGTTGGAAGCCAGCGCCTCGAACTTGTTGGCCGCACTGGTGAACGGCAGCTTGGTAATCTCGGCGACATGCCTGGCGAAGGCGTTGGCGAATTCCGGCTTCGAGTTGAGGCCGGTGCCAACAGCAGTGCCCCCTTGCGCCAGCGGGAACAACTCCTTCACCGCCGAGTGCAGCCGCGCGATGCCGCTCTCGACCTGCGCGGCGTAGCCGGAGAATTCCTGGCCGAGCGTCAGCGGTGTCGCGTCCTGGGTATGCGTGCGTCCGATCTTCACGATCTTGGCAAACGCTTCCTGCTTCTGGTGCAGCGCCCGATGCAGCTCGGTAAGGGCAGGGATCAGGTCGGCGATGATGCGGTCCGCCGCAGCGATATGCATCGCAGTCGGAAACGAGTCGTTCGACGACTGGCTCATGTTGACGTGATCATTCGGATGGATCGGCTGCTTGGCGCCGAGCTCGCCGCCGAGCATCTGGTTGGCGCGGTTTGCGATCACCTCGTTCACGTTCATGTTGGTTTGCGTGCCCGAGCCGGTCTGCCAGACGACCAGCGGAAAATGATCGTCGAGCTTGCCCTCGATCACTTCCCTGGCGGCGCTGATGATGGCGTCAGCGCGGCGTGCATCGAGCTGGCCGAGTTCGCGATTGGTTTCAGCTGCGGCGAGCTTGACGATGGCGAGTGCGTGAATGATCGCGATCGGCATCCGGTCGTGGCCGATCTTGAAATTCTGCCGCGAGCGCTCGGTCTGCGCGCCCCAGTAGCGATCGGCGGCGACGTCGATCGGACCGAAGCTGTCGGTCTCGCTACGGGTGGCGGCGTTGGATGGTGTCGTCGATTGAGCCATGGATGCTCTCCGTTGCGTCATCAGAACGTGATCCGGCGGTGCGCCAGCTTTTCGTCGCGGCAACGCGACAGCGTCCGCGCGGAAGCACGTTCATGCAGAAGATAGTCCGGGATGACGATCTGTCATCCCGGCCCTCGGATGCATCCTACAAGCTCGAGGATCGATCGGTGTTTAGATTATTTCTTGCGGAAGCGGTCCAGCCGCACGACCTCGGCGCCTTCGCTGGGCTTCGCAGGCTCCTGCTCGGTCTCGGCCGTCTCGGGCTCGACTGCCGCCCGGGCGGCCGGTGCGGGAAGGGGAGAGGCCGCTGCCGTCGCGGGCGGGGCCTCCTCGGACAATGCCTCCGAGACGTCGAACCGCAGATCGAACGGTGCGGACGGATCGAGGAAGCGGGTCACCGCGGCGAACGGCACGTTCAGCCGCTCGGGAATCCCGCCGAACGACAGGCCGACCTCGAACCGGTCCTCGGTCACCACCAGATCCCAGAACTGGTGCTGCAGGATGATGGTCATCTCCTCCGGATACTGCGCGAGCAGCCGCGGCGACAGCTTCACGCCGTCGCCGTGCGAGAGGAAGGTGATGTAGAAATGGTGCTCACCCGGCAGGCCATGTTCGGCGGCGTCGGACAAGACCCGGCGCAGCACCCCGCGCAGCGCGTCGCGCGCCAGCACGTCATATCGGATGTGATCGGTCGCCATCGTATTCCTGTCGCTTCGAAAATGCCGGCAAGGCACCGCCGGACCCGTCCGACTCGCCCTTTTGGCCATGCTACTCCGCCGGGACGTGGAAATCAGCAGGGCTGGCAGCGGAAAATGCGGGCGGACGCCCGATCGGAAAATAAAGTGGAGGCTTCTGTTGCCAGGTGCCTCCGAACCCCGCCTAACGGAGCTTAACCCGTTAGGACTTTAAGATGGTCTTTCAAACTGCGTTACGCAGCCTGAGCAACCGGAGCAAAGTTGTCGTTGGCAACTATTGCATTAGCCCGATAACGGCGGAACCATACCGAGAAAAAACACGCCCTTTACGCCCTCGTCGATCCTATTTCGCCCCCGCCAAAAGCCACCGAAGCAAGGGGCTCGGGATGGGTTTTGGTGGAGGCGCCGGGTACCGCCCCCGGGTCCGAATGGTTTATTGCGACGGTCATTTATTTCCATAGCCGGCGAACCGGCACCCCCAATATAGGCGGCACGGACGGAGAAAAATAGAGCCGATTCAGGCTTGTTCAGGTGTGAAAACCCGCCGATTTGGGTTGGCGGCGTCTTGGCGCTGTGTCTTGGCACTGTCCTGGCGCCGTTCTAGATTTTGCCCATGCCCCCGGAATCCCCGCCGGCTGCCGCCCCGGCGCCGGATGCCTCCGTACCGTCTCCGCCCCTCCAGCCCGGCCTGCTCGAGCTGTTCCTGGCCTTTGCCAAGATGTCGCTGGCCGGCTTTGGCGGGGTCCTGGTCTGGGCCCGGCGGTCGATCGTCGAGCAGCACCGCTGGATGACGGCGGAGGAGTTCAACGAGACCTTCGCGCTGTGCCATTTCCTGCCAGGTCCGAACATCGTCAACCTGTCGGTTGTATTCGGCTCGCGCTTTCGCGGCATCGCCGGCGGGCTTGCGGCCTTCGCCGGGCTGGTCGGACCGCCGATGGTGATCGCGACCGTCCTTGCCGCACTCTATGCCCGCTACGGCGATATCGACATCCTGCGCCGGACACTCGCCGGCGTGGCCTGTGCCGCGGTCGGGCTGCTGTTCGCCGTCGTCCTCAAGATGATGATGCCGCTGTTGAAGCGGCGCGATGTCACAGGCCTCGCCATTCTGTCCGCGGTTTTCGTCGCGATCGGTCTGATCCGATGGCCGCTCCAGATCGTGCTGCTGGTGGCGATCCCGCTCAGCATTGCAACGACGGTCCTGGCGCGCCGCATGGTGAAGGCATGAATTCGGAGTCCAGCCCGATCGCAGCGCTGGTCTGGACCTTCGGCCTGATGTCGCTGTTTGCGGTCGGCGGGGCCAATTCGGCGATCCCCGAAATGCACCGCGCCGCTGTCGACGTGCATCACTGGCTGACCGACAAGCAGTTCGCCGACGTGTTCGCGATCTCGCAGCTCTCGCCGGGACCGAACGTGCTGATCGTGACGCTGATAGGCTATTCTGTCGCAGGCGTCGGCGGGGCATTGGCCGCGACGCTGGCGATGTGCGGACCGACCGCGCTGCTCGCCTATTATGTGAGCCGTTTCCTCGATCGCTCGCGCGACGCGCGCTGGCCGGCGATCATTCAGGCCGCATTGGTTCCGCTGTCGATCGGCTTGATGGCCGCCTCCGGCCTGATCGTGGCGCAGACATCAGACCAAAGTTGGATCGCGGTCCTGATCACCATTGTCGCAGCCGCGCTTGCCTTTGCGACACGGACCAATCCCTTATGGATGTTGCTTGCCGGAGCTCTCTTGGGTTTTGCTGGCGTTGTCTGACGAAAATCGCTAGCAAGGCTTTCGGTCAACGCACCACAAGCCAAGCCATTCAATCACAACGGGCGGGACAGCCCTGACGGGGGAAGCGAAGTCATGAGCGATACGCCAAGCGAGGCGCCGGTCAAATCGATCTTGCCGGAATGGGTGCGCGGTCCGCAGGACTTTGTCGGCGGGATCGCCATGATGGCGGTTGCGGTGTTTGCCTTGTGGGCCTCCAGCGATCTGCAGGGCATGCACGGATTCTCGTTCGGCGCCGGAACCGCGCCGCGCATGTTCGCCGTGCTGCTGCTGTTGCTCGGCGGTGCTGTGGCGCTGGTGGGAGTTCTGCGGGATGGTCCGCATATCGCGGCCTATTCCTGGCGCGGGCCGCTGTTCGTGTCGGCGGCAATCGTGTTCTTCGCGGTGGCGATCCGTCCGCTCGGGCTCGTGGTCTCCGCCTTTGCCGCCTTCCTGATCGCGGCGATGGGCTCGCATGAGACGAAATGGATCGAAGCCATCATCGTCGGCGGCTGCCTGACGATCGGTTGCGCGCTGCTTTTCCCCTACGTGCTGGGACTTCCGATGCCGATGTTCCCGCGTTTCCTGATCCAGTGAGGGCGTGATGGAACTGTTTGCCAATCTCGCCCACGGCTTCGCGGTCGCGTTCTCGCCGATCAACCTTCTGATGTGCCTGATCGGTGCGCTGGTCGGCACGCTGGTCGGCGTGCTGCCGGGCATCGGCACCATCGCCACCGTCGCGATGCTGCTGCCGATCACCTTCGGCCTGCCGCCGGTCGGCGCGCTGATCATGCTCGCCGGCATCTATTACGGCGCCCAGTATGGCGGCTCGACCACCTCGATCCTGGTCAACATTCCCGGTGAAGCGACCTCTGTGGTCACCGCGCTCGACGGCCACCAGATGGCACGACAGGGCCGCGCCGGCCCGGCGCTCGCGATCGCTGCGATCGGTTCGTTCTTCGCCGGTTGCGTCGCAACCGTGCTGATCGCCGTGCTCGGCGCGCCGCTGACCAAGCTCGCGCTGGCGTTCGGCCCGGCCGAATACTTCTCCCTGATGGTGCTCGGCCTGATCTTCGCGGTGGTGCTTGCCAAGGGCTCGGTGCTGAAGGCGATCGCGATGATCGTGTTCGGCCTGTTGCTGTCGATGGTCGGCTCCGACATCGAGACCGGCGCCTCGCGCATGGCCTTCAATATCCCCGAGCTTGCCGACGGCCTCGGCTTCGCGACGGTGGCGATGGGCGTGTTCGGCTTTGCGGAGATCATCCGCAACCTCGACGCCGGTGCCGAGGTGAGCCGCGACCTGGTCCAGCAGAAGATCACCGGCCTGATGCCGACCAGGAAGGACCTGGTGGATTCCGCGCCGGCGATCGTCCGCGGCACCATCTTGGGCTCGATCCTTGGCATCCTGCCGGGCGGCGGCGCGGTGATTGCCTCGTTCGCGGCCTATACGCTGGAAAAGAAGATTGCAAAGGATCCATCGCGGTTCGGTCGCGGTGCGATCGAGGGCGTGGCAGCGCCGGAGAGCGCCAACAACGCTGCGGCGCAGACCTCGTTCATCCCGCTGCTCACGCTCGGCATCCCGCCGAATGCGGTGATGGCGCTGATGGTCGGCGCGATGACCATTCATGGCATCGTGCCGGGTCCGCAGGTGATGGTGAAGCAGCCCGACCTGGTCTGGGGCATGATCGCCTCGATGTGGATCGGCAATCTGATGCTGATCATCATCAACCTGCCGCTGGTCGGCATCTGGGTCCGTCTGCTCCGCGTACCGTACCGGCTGATGTTCCCCTCGATCGTGGTGTTCTGCGCGATCGGCATCTACTCGGTGAACAACGCGCCGGTCGACGTCGTGCTCGCAGGCGCGTTCGGTCTGGTCGGCTACTGGCTGATCAAGCACGATTTCGAGCCGGCACCGCTGCTGCTCGGCATGGTGCTCGGCCCGCTGATGGAAGAAAACCTGCGGCGTGCACTCCTGATCTCGCGCGGCGACTGGAGCGTGTTCCTGTCGCGGCCGCTGTCGGCGGTGCTGCTGGCGATCGCGGCGGGGCTCCTGGTGCTTGCCGTGCTGCCGACCTTGCGTGCCAAGCGCGACGAAGTGTTCGTGGAGTCCGAGGGCTAAAGCATGATCCGGAAAAGTGTGAAGCGGTTTTCCGGATAGATCATGCTCAAACAAGGAGCGCCAGCCCTGCGTCGGCGCGCCGCAGGCGGAAGTCGAATCGACACTCGATGTCGTCTCATGGAATGAAAATGCCGGCCGATTTGGCCGGCATTTTTATTTGGTCAAAACGTTCCCGGGAGGAATTGAGATGATGTCCATTCGCTCGCTTGCGGGCGCATGCCTTTCGGCATTTGCGGCGCTGGGCGCATTCGCCGTGCCGGCCTCCGCGCAAACCTATCCGACGCGCACCATCACCATGATCGTGCCGTTCGCAGCCGGCGGTCCGACCGATGTCATCTCGCGCATCGTCACCGCGCACATGGCGCAGACGCTCGGACAGAGCATCGTCATCGAGAACGTGGTCGGTGCCGGCGGAACCACGGCGACGACGCGTGCCGCGCGCGCCGCCAATGACGGCTACACGCTGGTCACCGGACATATGGGCACGCACGCGGCTTCCGTGCCGCTCTATCCGAAACTCGCCTATCATCCAGAAAAGGATTTCGAACCCGTCGCGCTGCTCGCGGGCACGCCGATCCTGATCCTTGCCCGCAAGGATTTCCCGCCGAAGGATCTGAAGGAATTCGTCGCCTACGTGAAGGCCAATGCCGAGAAGGTCAACGCCGCGCATGCCGGCATCGGTTCGGTCTCGCATGCCTCCTGCGAGCTGTTGAACTCGATCCTCGACGTCAAGCCGGTCGGCGTGCCCTTCAACGGCACCGGCCCTGCGATGAACGCGCTGGTCGCCGGCCAGGTCGATTACATGTGCGACCAGATCGTCAACGCGGTGCCGCAGATCAACGCCGGCACCATCAAGGCCTATGCGATCGCCACCCCCGAGCGCAATCCGTCGCTCCCCAATGTCCCGACCACGGCGGAGGCCGGCCTGCCGGCGTTCCAGGCCCAAGCCTGGAACGCGATCTTCGCGCCGAAGGGAACTTCGCCCGCGATCATCGCCACGCTGAATGCAGCGGCCATCAAGGCGCTCAACGACGAGAACGTGCGCAAGCGGCTGCTCGAGCTCGGCAGCGTGATCCCGGCGCCCGCCAACCGCACGCCGGAGGCGCTGGCGACCCTCGTCAAGAACGAGATCGCGAAGTGGACCCCGGTGCTCAAGCCGGCAAGTTAAGCCAACGCGATCAATCGGATAGGGCAGGGGCGGAACACAGGTTCCGCCCCTTGTCGTTTGGCTCAAGGGTGCTCACTTTTCAGGGTATAATCGGTGTAATCCGCCGAATCGGCATGTCGGTTGGCAGCCTCGGCCGTTAAGTTCGCCGCTTCCCCGAAGGGTCCGAAACCAGCGCCATGAACCAGTATCACGACCTGCTCGAACGCATCCTCGCCGACGGCGCCGAGAAGCACGACCGTACCGGCACCGGCACGCTGTCGATCTTCGGCCACCAGATGCGCTTCAACCTCTCGGCCGGCTTTCCGATGCTGACCACCAAGCGGTTGCCGCTGAAGGCGATCGTGCACGAACTGCTCTGGTTCCTCGCCGGCGACACCAACATCAAATATCTCAACGACAACGGCGTCACGATCTGGGACGAATGGGCCGATGCCAACGGCGATCTCGGTCCGGTCTACGGCTCGCAATGGCGCTCGTGGCCCGCGCCCGATGGCCGCAGCATCGACCAGATCACGAACGTGATCGAGATGATCAAGCGCAATCCGGACTCGCGGCGGCTGATCGTCAGCGCCTGGAATCCAGCCGAGGTCGACAAGATGGCGCTGCCGCCGTGCCACTGTCTGTTCCAGTTCTATGTCGCGAACGGCAAATTGTCCTGCCAGCTCTATCAGCGCTCGGCCGACGTCTTCCTCGGCGTACCCTTCAACATCGCCTCCTACGCGCTGCTGACCATGATGGTCGCGCAGGTCACCGGCCTCAGGCCCGGCGATTTCGTGCACTCGCTCGGCGACGCACATCTCTACTCGAACCATATCGAGCAGGCGCATCTGCAATTGACGCGGCCGACGCGGCCGTTGCCGACGATGGCGATCAATCCCGACGTGAAGGATATCTTCGCGTTCCGCTACGAGGACTTCAAACTCGAGGGTTACGACCCGCATCCGCACATCAAGGCTGAAGTCGCGGTCTGAGGGATTAGATGTCGCTGACCATCCGCCGTGCGCGGCCCGATGAGGCCGGACTGGTGTTCTCGCTGGTCCGCGAGCTCGCCGACTACGAAAAGCTTTTGCACGAGGTCCACGCCAGCGAGGCCGATATCGCCGAGGCGCTGTTCGGCCCCAACCCGCGGCTTACCTGCGACATCGCGGAATGGAACGGCGAGCCGGCCGGCTTCGCGGTCTGGTTCGTCAACTTCTCGACCTTCGCCGGTCGCCACGGCATCTATCTCGAGGATCTCTTCGTGCGTCCGGCACTGCGCGGCAAGGGGATCGGCAAGGCGCTGCTGGTGCATCTGGCGAAGCAATGCCTCGCCAATGGCTGGGCGCGGCTGCAATGGGCGGTGCTCGACTGGAACGCGCCGTCGATCGCATTTTACAAGTCGCTCGGCGCCGAGCTGATGGACGAATGGACGATTTGCCGCGTCTCCGGTCCGGCGCTGTCGGCGCTCGCGGAAGGAGCGCGCTGATGGAGATCGTGCTCGTCGTCGCGGTCGCCGAGAACGGCGTGATCGGAAATGCCAACGCAATTCCGTGGCGGCTGAAGACCGATCAGCAGCGCTTCAAGGCCATCACCATCAACCGGCCCGTCGTGATGGGACGCAAGACGTTCGAATCCCTGCGCAGGCCGCTGCCGGGTCGCACCAACATCGTGGTGACGCGCGATGCGAACTATCGCGCGCGTGGCGCGATCGTCACCACATCGTTCGAAACTGCTCGCGCAATTGCGCTTGGTGACGCGCTGCGGCGTTTCGCCACTGAAATTGCCGTCATCGGTGGCGCGGAGATCTATGCGCAATGGATGGGCACGGTCGACCGGCTGGAGATCACCGAGGTTCACGCCCGGCCGGACGGCGATACACGGTTCGACAAAATCGACGCAAAGGAGTGGGACGAGGTCGCGCGCGTGCGAAATCCGGCAGGTCCGGACGACAGCGCCGACTTCTCCTATGTGACATATCGTCGGCGCGGCCGGGGTTAACCAATGTTTGCATTGACAATTGTGGCCCGGCGCATAGCTCGTCCGGCCAGGAAGCTTGCGTTGTAAGGGCCTGAGCGGTCCCCTATAACCGGGCCGGACATTCGAGGCCGGGCGTCCCGTCCGGACTTGTCGAGGAGACGTTTGATGCCGTGGAAAAATCAAGGCGGGGGGCCATGGGGCTCGGGTCCGAAAGGGCCATGGGGCTCAGGTCCGCAGTCGGCCGGGCCAAGGCCGCCGGATCTTGAGGATCTGCTGCGGCGCGGCCAGGACCGGCTGCAGCAGTGGCTGCCCGGCGGTCATTTCAGCGGCATGGGCATCGCGCTGGTGCTGGTCGCCGCGCTGGCGATCTGGTTCGCCACCGGGATATTCCGCGTCCAGTCCGAAGAGCTCGGCGTCGTGCTGCGCTTCGGCAAATACGTCCGCGATGCGCAGCCGGGCCTGCGCTATCACCTGCCGTATCCGATCGAGACGGTGCTGCTGCCGAAGGCGCTGCGCGTCAACACGATCTCGATCGGCATGACCCTGATCGACGATCCCGCACGGCGCGGCCGCACCATGCGCGACGTGCCGGAAGAGAGCCTGATGCTGACCGGTGACGAGAACATCGTCGACGTCGACTTCACCGTGCTCTGGCGTATCAAGCCAGGCGGGGCCGGCGCCTACCTGTTCAACATCCAGAATCCGGAAGGCACCGTGAAGGCGGTCGCCGAAAGCGCGATGCGTGAGGTGATCGGCCGCTCGCAGATCCAGCCGATCCTGACCGGGGCGCGCAACGTCACCGAGCAGAACGTCCAGGAGCTGATGCAGAAGACGCTCGATTCCTACAGCGCGGGCATCCAGATCGCGCAGGTGCAGATGCAGAAGGTCGATCCGCCGGCGCAGGTGATCGACGCATTCCGCGACGTGCAGGCGGCGCGCTCCGACCTCGAGCGCAAGCAGAACGAGGCGCAGACCTACGCCAACCGGATCGTGCCGGAAGCGCGTGGCCGTTCCGCGCAGATCCTGCAGGCCGCCGAAGGCTACAAGGAGCAGGCGGTCGCCGAGGCCAAGGGCCAGAGCGCACGCTTCCTGAAAGTCTATGATGAGTACAAGAAGGCACCCGAAGTGACGCGCGAGCGCATCTATCTGGAGACCATGGAACGCGTGCTCGGCAGTTCCGAGAAGCTGGTCTATGACGGCGGCCAGGGCCAGAACATCGTGCCCTACCTTCCGCTCGGCGAACTGACGCCGCGGCGTCCGCCGGCACCGCCGGCCACGACCGGCCAGCAGCAGGGAGCCACCCGATGAGGTCCCCTGTTACCGGCATTGTGTCCCTGATCGTCCTCTTTGTCGTGCTCGCCGTCGGCTACAGCTCGATGTTCACCGTGCAGCAGACCGAGCAGACCATCGTCCTGCGGTTCGGCGAGCCGGTTGAGGTCGTCACCGATCCCGGCCTGCACTTCAAGGCGCCGTGGAATTCGGTGATCAACGTCGACAAGCGCATCCTCGATCTCGAAAACCCGTCGCAGGAGGTGATCGCCTCCGACCAGAAGCGGCTCGTGGTCGACGCCTTCGCGCGCTATCGCATCAAGAATGCGCTGCGCTACTACACCAGCGTCGGCTCGATCCAGGCCGCCAATCTGCAGCTGACCACGCTCTTGAATGCGGCGCTGCGCCGCGTGCTCGGCGAGGTCACCTTCATCACGGTGGTGCGTGACGAGCGCGAGAAGCTGATGGCACGGATTCGCGAGCAGCTCGACAAGGAGGCCGACGGCTACGGCATCGAGGTCGTCGACGTCAGGATCCGCCGCGCCGACCTGCCGGAGCAGAACAGCCAGGCAGTGTACGACCGGATGAAGTCCGAGCGTCAGCGCGAAGCCGCCGAGTTCCGTGCCCAGGGCGACCAGAAGGCGCAGGAGATCCGCTCCAGGGCCGACCGTGAAGCGACCGTGATCGTCGCCGATGCGAACTCGACCGCGGAGCAAACCCGCGGTGCGGGCGATGCCGAGCGCAACCGCCTGTTCGCCGAGGCCTATGGCAAGGACAAGGACTTCTTTGCGTTCTATCGCTCGATGACGGCCTATGAGAACAGCCTCAAGTCCGGCGACACGCGTTTCCTGTTGCGGCCGGACTCGGAATTCTTCAGATACTTCGGCAATGCGAACGGCAAGGCGCCTGAGGCGGCCGCCGCGCCGAAGCAGTAACGTCCAGACCTGAACATCACGACCTGAACACCACGATCTGGCGGCGATGCGGATCACGCGTCGCCGCCACTCAACAACAACAAGCATCGAGCGGGAGGCTGCCATCCGATGAAGTCCATAGCGTTCGGCGACTTCCTCATCGGGTTGGGAATCCTGTTCGTGCTCGAAGGCATCCTGTTTGCGGCAAGCCCCGCCTGGATGCGCCGGGCGATGAAGAGCGCGCTGGCCACGCCCGACAACATCCTGCGCATCGTCGGCATCGGCTCGGCGGTTGCGGGACTGATCCTGATCTGGCTGGTGCGGCGCTGATCGTTGCCTGTTCCACCGCGCAGACCGCGCCGGAATGAACATAATCGTGAGCCTCTCGCAGCCGGTTTTTCGCCGAAATGCCCGGGTGAGATGCTTGCGCCATATGCCCGTTCGGGCGCACTCTGTGATCACGGGCGCATACTGCGACCAGCTAATTTGAACCCGTTTGCCTGGAGAAACTCCGACATGATCGCTGCCAGACCAGCCCTGAGCCGTCGCCTCCGCATGATGGGAGCTGCGATCTCGATCGGTGCTGCGAGCATGCTGAGCTCCGTGCCGGCGTTCGCACGCGGCCCCGAGGGCATCGCCGACATCGCCGAGAAGGTGATCGACGCCGTCGTCAACATCTCGACGTCGCAGACGATCGAGGCCAAGGACCGGACGATGCCGCAATTGCCGCCCGGCTCGCCGTTCGAGGAGTTCTTCGACGACTTCTTCAAGAATCGCCGCGGCCCGCCCGGCAAGGGCGGCGACAAGAGCGGAGAGTTCCAGCCGCGCAAGACCAACTCGCTCGGCTCGGGCTTCATCGTCGACACCGCGGGCATCGTCGTCACCAACAACCACGTCATCGCCGACGCCGACGAGATCAACGTCATCCTCAACGACGGCACCAAGATCAAGGCCGAGCTGGTCGGCGTCGACAAGAAGACCGACCTCGCGGTCCTGAAGTTCAAGCCGCCGAAGCCGCTCACCGCGGTCAAGTTCGGCGACAGCGACAAGATCCGCCTCGGCGACTGGGTGGTCGCGATCGGCAATCCGTTCAGTCTCGGCGGCACGGTGACCGCGGGCATCGTCTCGGCCAAGAACCGCGACATCAGCCAAGGGCCGTATGACAGCTACATCCAGACCGACGCCGCCATCAACCGCGGCAATTCCGGCGGTCCGCTGTTCAACCTCGATGGCGAGGTGATCGGCGTCAACACGCTGATCATCTCCCCGACCGGCGGCTCGATCGGCCTCGGTTTCGCCGTGCCGTCGAAGACGGTGGCCGGCGTCGTCGACCAGTTGCAGAAGTTCGGCGAGCTACGCCGCGGCTGGCTCGGCGTTCGTATCCAGCAGGTCACCGACGAGATCGCCGACAGCCTCAACATCAAGCCGGCGCGCGGCGCGCTGGTTGCCGGCGTCGACGACAAGGGCCCGGCCAAGCCGGCCGGCATCGAGCCGGGCGACGTCGTCGTCAAGTTCGACGGCAAGGACGTCAAGGATCCGAAAGATCTGTCGCGCATCGTCGCCGATACCGCGGTCGGCAAGGAAGTCGACGTCGTCGTCATCCGCAAGGGCAATGAAGAGACCCGCAAGGTCACGCTCGGCCGGCTCGAGGACAACGACAAGGTTCAGCAGGCCAACGCCAAGCCCAAGGACGACACCGCCGAGAAGCCGGTGACCCAGAAGGCGCTCGGTCTCGATCTCGCGGCTCTGAGCAAGGATCTGCGCACCAAGTACAAGATCAAGGACAGCGTGAAGGGTGTCATTGTCACCGGCGTCGACAGCAACTCCGATGCCGCCGAGAAGCGGCTGTCGGCTGGCGACGTCATCGTCGAGGTGGCGCAGGAGGCGGTGTCCAGCGCCGCCGACATCAAGAAGCGGATCGACCAGCTGAAGAAGGACGGCAAGAAGTCCGTGCTACTGCTGGTCTCCAACGGTGACGGCGAACTGCGCTTCGTCGCCCTCGGCGTGCAGTAGAAGCGCGCTGACGCCTCACCCTCACTGTCATCCCCCGCGAAAGCGGGGGATCCAGTACGCCGCGGCCGCTCTTGTTGAGAAAAGTAGGCAGGGGACGACAAGCTTCGCGAGCCTACTCCGCCACGAATTCGTCCCGCCGATAGCCCTGCGCATAGAGCAGCGCGGTGAGGTCGCCGTGATCGATCCGCGCCGCCGCGGCGGCTGCGACTGCCGGCTTGGCGTGGTAGGCGACGCCGAGACCTGCGGCCTGGATCATGCCGAGATCGTTGGCGCCATCGCCCGCGACCAGCGTATCCATGTCGTCGAGGTCGAAGGATTCGGTCAGCTCGACCAGGGTGGCGAGCTTGGTGGCGCGGCCGAGGATCGGCTCGATCACTTCGCCGGTCAGCTTGCCGTCCGCGACCTGCAACTGGTTGGCGCGGTTCTCCTGGAAGCCGATCTTCTCTGCGACCACCTTGGTGAACAGGGTGAAGCCGCCGGAGATCAGGCAGGTATAGGCGCCGTGCGCGCGCATCGTCCTGACCAGCGCGCGGCCGCCCGGCGTCGGCGTGATGCGCTTCTCCAGCACCTCGTCGACGACGCCGACCGGCAGGCCCTTGAGCAGCGCGACGCGCTCGCGCAGCGCCGATTCGAACTCGATCTCGCCGCGCATCGCGCGCTCGGTGATGGCGGCGACATGGGCCTTCAGCCCGGCGAAATCGGCGAGCTCGTCGATGCATTCCTGGCCGATCATGGTCGAATCCATGTCGGCCAGAAAAAGCTTCTTGCGCCGGCCGATCCGAGGCTGCACGACAATGTCGATCGGCAGGTCGCCGCGGGCCTGGCGCAGGCGCTCCTCGATGGCCTTGATGTCGTCCCTGCTGGCGTCCTGACGCTCGAACGGAATGTCGACGGCGACCTCGTTGAACAGCCACTGCGCCGGGCCCGGTGAGGGCAGCACGGCCCGCGCACCGTCGACGATGGTGGAGTCGAGCGCGGGGCTTGCAGGATTGCAGATCAGCGTGGCAACGAGGGACATGCAGGCGCATTCAGGATTGTTGGACAAGGCGGTGCTTATCGCAGGGCCGACCGCCAGCGGCAAGTCGGCGCTGGCGCTCGAGCTTGCCCAGCGCGCCGGCGGGGTCGTGATCAACACCGACTCGATGCAGGTCTATCGCGACCTCCGGATCATCACCGCGCGGCCGACCGCCGCCGAGGAGGCGCAGGTTCCGCACAGGCTCTATGGCCATGTCGATGCCGGCGTGAATTTTTCCGCGGGCGCCTGGGTGGCGGATGCGGCCAGGGTGCTCGGTGGGGCCCGTGCGGACAAGCGCCTGCCGATCTTCATCGGTGGCTCGGGCCTCTATTTCAAGGCACTGACGCGCGGGCTGTCGGCGGTGCCACCGATACCCCCTGATGTGCGCGACGGCGTGCGCGCAAGGCTGGAGCAGCACGGCGTCGAGGCGCTGCATGCCGAGCTTGCACTGCGCGATCCGGTATCGGCCGAACGGCTGAAGCCGCGCGACCGCACCCGCATCGCGCGGGCGCTTGAGGTCATCGAGGCCACCGGCCGCCCGCTGCCGGACTGGCATCGCGATGGCCTGCCGCCGCTGCTGCCGCCGGGGCAATTCCATGCGCTGTTTCTCGCGCCGGAGCGCGAGCGGCTCTATGCGCGGATCGATGCGCGGTTTGGCGCGATGCTCGATACTGGTGCGCTCGACGAGGTCGCGGCGCTGGCCGCGCGCGGGCTTGATCCGCTGCTGCCGGCTATGAAGGCCCATGGCGTCCCGGCGCTGATCCGGCACCTCAAGGGGGAGATCAGCCGGGAGGAGGCCGCCGAGATCGGTCGGGCCGACACCCGCCACTACGCCAAGCGCCAGTTCACCTGGTTTCGTCACCAGCTCCCGGAATTCGAATGGGTGGTGCCCGAGGCCGCGGGAGATTGGCTGGAGGGGCGGATCTCGTAGGCCCCGTAGCCCGGATGGAGCGCAGCGAAATCCGGGGTCCATTCGGGCAGACTGTCCCGGATTACGCTGCGCTCCATCCGGGCTACGGCCTCTCGGACTCCGGCCTCCGGGCGCCCGTCTGCCATGCGCGTTGCGCCGCGCAAAAACACTCGCCGAACGGCTGGAACCCCGTTACACTTCAAAAATCGCGAAACTGCCTGCCTTGCCTTGACATTCGGGCTTTGGCCGCTATGTTCGCGCAACCTTTGGGAAGACTGGGTCGTCTCGTGCGCAATATTATTACCAAACTGCTTATCGCCGTCGTACCCAGGCACACCGCCGGGGATGGCTAGCGGCCATCCAAATTCGGGCGGTGTGCATGGGGCCTCTAGGGCCCCTTTTTATTGCCCGAAGCAGAATTGACGAGAACTGACAAAAGCCGCGCAAAAACAAGCGCATCCGGAGCGAACCATGACCGACAAGAGCCACGATCCCAATCAGATGACCGGCGCCGCGATGATCGTGCGCGCGCTCATCGATCACGGCGTGCAGCATGTCTTCGGCTATCCCGGCGGTGCGGTCCTTCCGATCTACGACGAGATTTTCCAGCAGAGCGAAGTCGAGCATATCCTGGTCCGCCACGAGCAGGGCGCCGGTCATGCCGCCGAAGGCTATGCCCGCTCGACCGGCAAACCCGGCGTGGTGCTGGTGACGTCCGGTCCCGGCGCCACCAACATGGTGACGCCGCTGACCGACGCGCTGATGGATTCGATCCCGCTGGTCTGCATCACCGGCCAGGTGCCGACCCACCTGATTGGCAACGACGCCTTCCAGGAATGCGACACCGTCGGCATCACGCGGCCCGCCACCAAGCACAACTGGCTGGTGCGCGACGTCAACGACCTCGCCAGGGTGCTGCACGAAGCCTTCTATGTCGCCACCACTGGCCGCCCCGGTCCGGTGCTGGTCGACGTGCCGAAGGACGTGCAGTTCGCGACCGGCACCTATCATCCGCCGCGCAAGTCGGACGTCCACATCTCCTACACGCCGCGCGTGAAGGGCGATGCGACCCAGATCCGCAAGGCGGTGGCGCTGCTCGCCAATGCAAAGCGTCCCGTGATCTATTCCGGCGGCGGCGTGATCAATTCGGGTCCGGAGGCTTCCAAGCTGCTGCGTCAGCTGGTGGAGGCGACCGGCTTCCCGATCACCTCGACCCTGATGGGACTGGGAGCCTATCCGGCGTCGGGGCCGAACTGGCTCGGCATGCTCGGCATGCACGGCACCTACGAAGCCAACATGACCATGCATGATTGCGACGTCATGCTGTGCGTCGGCGCGCGCTTCGACGACCGCATCACCGGCCGCGTCGATGCTTTCTCGCCGGGCTCGAAGAAGATCCACATCGATATCGACCCGTCCTCGATCAACAAGAACATCCGCGTCGACGTGCCGATCATCGGTGACGCCGGCAACGTGCTCGGCGACCTGTTGCAGGTGTTCAAGGCGGAGGCGAAGAAGCCGGATATCAAGGCGTGGTGGCAGCAGATCGCGCAATGGCGCGCGCGCAACTCGCTGTCCTACCGCAAGAACAACGATATCATCCTGCCGCAATACGCGATCCAGCGGCTGTTCGAGCTGACCCGCGGCAAGGACACCTACATCACGACCGAAGTCGGTCAGCACCAGATGTGGGCCGCGCAGTTCTTCGGCTTCGAGGAGCCGCACCGCTGGATGACCTCCGGCGGTCTCGGCACCATGGGCTACGGCCTGCCGGCCGCGGTCGGCGTGCAGGTGGCGCATCCGGACAGCTTGGTGATCGACATCGCCGGCGACGCCTCGGTGCAGATGACGATCCAGGAGATGTCGACCGCGGTTCAGTTCGAGCTGCCGATCAAGATCTTCATCCTGAACAACCAGTACATGGGCATGGTGCGGCAGTGGCAGCAGCTGCTGCACGGCAACCGCCTGTCGCATTCGTACTCCGAAGCGCTGCCGGACTTCGTCAAGCTCGCCGAAGCCTATGGCTGCGTCGGCCTGCAGGCGACCAAGCCAGCCGACCTCGATGGCGCGATCAAGGAGATGATCTCGATCAGGCGCCCGGTGCTGTTCGACTGCCGCGTCGCGGCGCTGGAGAACTGCTTCCCGATGATCCCGTCGGGCAAGGCGCACAACGAGATGCTACTGCCGGAAGAAGCGACCGATGAGGCGACCGCGAAGGCCTTTGCCGGCGGCAAGGCGCTGGTGTGATGATGCGCGACACGCGACGAGCACTCCAGCTTCACCTCTCCCCGCAAGCGGGGCGAGGTCGGATTGCGCGTGAGCGCAATCCGGGTGAGGGGGCTCTCCGCGAGTCCGACTCTCACCGCCACTGCGGAGGCTCTCCCTCACCCCAACCCTCTCCCCGCAAGCGGGGCGAGGGAGCAGACCGCTGGCGGGGCTGCCATGTTTGATCTAGGAGAGCTCGAGCGCGCGCACAGGATCGTCGGCACCGCGGTGCCGGCGACGCCGGCGTATGCCTGGCCGTTACTGGCCGAACGGCTCGGCACCGAGGTCGTGGTCAAGCATGAGAACCACACGCCGATCGGCGCCTTCAAGGTGCGCGGCGGCCTGGTCTATCTCGAACGGTTGAAGCGCGAGCGGCCCGATGTGCCCGGCATCATCTCGGCGACGCGCGGCAATCACGGCCAGAGTCTGGCGTTTGCCGCGAGCCGCCACGGCGTGCCGGCGGTGATCTATGTGCCGCGCGGCAACTCGGTCGAGAAGAACCGTGCCATGCATGCGTTCGGCGCCGAGCTGGTCGAGCACGGCGAGGACTTTCAGGCCGCGCGGGAAGAGGCCGAGCGCCGTGCCCAGTTCGCCGGCCTGCACATGGTGCCGTCGTTCCATCCGGACCTGGTGCTGGGTGTTGCGACCTACGCGCTCGAGCTGTTTCGTGCGGCGCCCGATCTCGACATTCTCTATGTGCCGATCGGGCAGGGCTCCGGCATCTCCGGCTGCATCATGGCGCGCGACCTGCTCGGCCTGAAAACCGAGATCATCGGTGTGCAGTCGACCGAGGCGCCGTCCTATGCGCTGTCGTTCGCGGCCGGAAAGATCGTGACCACCGAGACCAGCAACACGCTTGCCGACGGCATGGCGACGCGGATTCCGGACGCGGATGCATTCGCCCTGATCCGCAAGGGCGCCTCGCGCATCGTGCAGGTCACCGACGACGAGGTCGGGCAGGCGATCCGTGCCTACTGGACCGACACCCACAACCTCGCCGAGGGCGCAGGCGCCGCGGCGCTCGCAGCCGCGCTGCAGGAAAAGAGCAAGCTCGCCGGCAAGCGGGTCGGCCTGATCCTGAGCGGCGGCAATATCGATTTCGATCTGTTCCGGACCTGGATCGGGACGGATGCTGCGCCGGCCGCCCAGCGGGCGGTGGCGTGAAAAGAATGTAAGGGGACGACCATGAACCAGCCCGCATCCGCCTACTTCCTCGAGGAACGTCACGATCCGAACGAGACGCACACGCTGTCCGTCCTCGTGCAGAACGAGCCCGGCGTGCTCGCGCGCGTGATCGGGCTGTTCTCCGGCCGCGGCTACAACATCGAGAGTCTCACGGTTTCGGAAACCGAGAGCCAGAAGCACCTCTCGCGGATCACCATCGTCACCACGGGCACGCCGATGGTGATCCAGCAGATCAAGCATCAGCTCGACCGCATGATCCCGGTTTATCGGGTCGTCGACATGACGCTGACCGGCAGCTCGATCGAGCGCGAGCTTGCGATGGTCAAGGTGAGGGGCGGTGGCGATCACCGCGTCGAGGCGCTGCGGCTGGCGGATGCGTTCCGCGCCCGGGTGATCGATGCCACGACCGAGAGCTTCGTGTTCGAGATCACGGGCAATTCGTCCAAGATCAGTCAGTTCATCGACCTGATGCGCCCGCTGGGCCTGGTCGAGGTGTCACGAACCGGGGTGGCCGCGATCACGCGTGGGCCGGAAGGGATGTGAATCATGTTGGCGCGCGACTGGTACTATACGCAACGGCGGCAAGTCGGTCTCGATACCGCGGTTGCCTCGATCTATGACGTCAGCGAGGACAGCGATGTCCGGGCCCGCCAGGCGCTGACCATGCTCGGCGTCAAGCCGGGCTGGCGGATCGCCGATATCGGCTGCGGCAACGGCGTGCTGGCGACCGAGGCGGCGCTGATGGGCGCCGAGGTCGACGCCATCGACATCTCGCCGGCGATGATCGGGCTTGCCGAAATCTATGCGCGCGACCGCAAGGCGAAGATCCGGACCCAGCCGGCCGGGCTGTTGTCCTTTGCCTATCAGCCGAATTCCTACGACCTCATCGTCAGCGAGTTCACGCTGCACCACCTGCCGGACTTCTGGAAGGCAGTGGCGCTGTCGCGGATCTTCAACGCGCTGAAGCCCGGCGCGAACTTCTATCTGCGCGACATGGTGTTCGTCAGCATGCCCGACGGGGTCGATCGCGATGTCGAGGGCTGGGCGGATTTCTCGATCAAGAACCACGATTTCGAGCGCGAAAGCGTGATGACCCATATGCGCGACGAATACTCGACCTTCGGCTGGGTGATGGAGCGCATGCTGACCGAGACCGGTTTCACGCTGGTCGCCGCCGACTATCACGCGCCGCTGCACGGCACCTATCTGCTGCGCAAGCCGAAGCCGGACGAACAGATCTAGATCCTCGCATCGACAGAGCCAAACCGAACCAAAGAAGAAGAACAATGAAGCCGGCCGATGTTGGCATCGCCGTCATGGTCGCGGTGATCTGGGGACTTGCGTTCGTCGCGAGCCGGATCGCGCTCGATGAGCTGCCGCCCGAATTGATGACGGCGCTGCGCTTCGGCATCGCGGCGGTGCCGTGCCTGTTGCTGCCCAGGCCGGGCCAGGTCTCGTGGCCGCTGTTGATCGGAATCAGCCTGACCTTGTTCCTTGGTCAGTTCCTTGCGCAATCCATCGCCATCGCCCACGGCATGCCGGTCGGGCTTACCAGCGTGATCGTGCAGAGCCAGGCGCTGTTCACCATCGGCTTTGCCGCGGTGCTGTTCGGCGAATTGCCGTCGCGGCTGCAGACCGTGGGCATCGCCATCGCCGCGATCGGCCTGCTGATGATCTGCGGCACCGTCGGATACGATTTCAGCGTCACAGCCTTTGCCATCCTGATGATCTCGCCGGTCTCGTTCGCAATCGGAAACCTGCTGCTGCGGCCGGCGCAGGGCGCGCGCATGTTCGACCTGTTCGCATGGCTGTGCCTGTGTGCGGCGATCCCGCTGTTCGGCCTGTCGCTGCTAACGCTGGGCGCGAAGCCGATGTGGCAGGCGCTGTCGCATCTGTCGCCGGCCGGCATTGTCTCGATGCTGTTCGTCGGCACCGTTTCCACCAGCATCGCCTATTGGCTGTGGGGCCGACTGCTCCGGGATTATCCGGCGGCGCAGGTGGTGCCGTTCGCGCTGCTGGTGCCGTTCGTCGGCTCCGCCGCCTCCAGCATCGTGTTCGGCGAGAGGTTCGGGCCGCTGCGGCTCGCCGGCATGCTCACGGTCATCGCCGGCATCGCCGTGATGCTGCTGTCGAAGCGGCCAAAAGCTCTGCCGAAAGTCGCGTGAGGGCGCTATGTCGAATTCGCTGCTGTTTGCCTTTGTCGTGTTTGCCGTCGTGATGTTCTTCACGCCAGGCCCCAACAACATCATGCTGCTGTCCTCGGGGCTGACCTACGGCTTCCGCCGCACGGTGCCCCACATCGCCGGCATCACGGTCGGCTTCGCCTTCATGGTCGGTGCGGTCGGCGTTGGCCTCGGGGCGGTCTTCATCGCCTATCCGGTGCTGCAGACGATCCTCAAATATGGCGGCGTCGCCTATCTGGTCTATCTCGCCGCCGTCATCGCCATGGCCGAACCGCCCTCGGCGGACAAGAACGACGGGCCCGGCCGCGGCCCGATGACGTTCTGGGGGGCGGCCATGTTCCAGTGGATCAATGCCAAGGGCTGGGTGATGGTGATCGGCACCATCACGGCCTACGCGGCGATTGCCTCCTTCCCTTGGAACATCGCGATCCAGGTCGGCCTGAGCCTGGTCCTGGGGACGGTGTCCTGCATTGTCTGGGCGCTGTTCGGCACCGCCCTGCGGCCGATCCTGACCTCGCCCCGGGCGATCCGCGTCTTCAATGTGGTGATGGCCATCCTGCTGCTGGCCTCGCTCTACCCGGTCTTCATGGACGCATGATGCCGCACCGCGCCATGCGAGATGGGGGTTTCCCCTGAGGGGGAAAATGCTCTAGACAACGCCGGAAATTCGCGGGCGCCCGGCGGTTCTGACCTTCCGAAAGCCTGACTCATCGGCCGATTTTGGCCCCCTGCAAACGAGGAAAACACGATGCGAGTTTACTACGATCGCGATGCCGACCTGAACCTGATCAAGGGCAAGAAGGTCGCCATCGTCGGCTACGGCAGCCAGGGCCACGCCCACGCGCTGAACCTGAAGGATTCCGGCGTCAAGGAAGTGGCGATCGCGCTGCGCAAGGGTTCGGCCTCGGCCAAGAAGGCTGAGAACGCCGGCTTCAAGGTGATGGAAGTCGCCGAGGCCGCCAAGTGGGCCGACCTCGTCATGATGCTGACCCCGGACGAGCTGCAGGGCGACATCTATCGCGAGCACCTGCACGACAACATGAAGAAGGGCGCGGCGCTCGTGTTCGCCCACGGCCTCAACGTGCACTTCAACCTGCTCGATCCGCGTGCCGACCTCGACGTGCTGATGATCGCGCCGAAGGGCCCCGGCCACACCGTGCGTTCAGAGTATCAGCGCGGCGGCGGCGTGCCCTGCCTGATCGCGATCGCCAAGGATTCGTCGGGCAACGCCCATGATCTCGGCCTCAGCTACGCTTCGGCGATCGGCGGCGGCCGCGCCGGCATCATCGAGACCACCTTCAAGGAAGAGTGCGAGACCGACCTGTTCGGCGAGCAGGTGGTGCTCTGCGGCGGCCTGGTCGAGCTGATCAAGGGCGGCTACGAGACGCTGGTCGAGGCCGGCTACGCGCCCGAAATGGCCTATTTCGAGTGCCTGCACGAAGTGAAGCTGATCGTCGACCTGATCTATGAAGGCGGCATCGCTAACATGAACTACTCGATCTCCAACACCGCCGAATACGGCGAGTATGTCACTGGTCCGCGCATCGTCACGGCCGAGACCAAGGCGGAGATGAAGCGCGTGCTTGCCGACATCCAGGGCGGCAAGTTCGCCCGCGACTGGATGCTGGAGAACAAGGTCAACCAGACCTCGTTCAAGGCGACCCGCGCCAAGCTCGCCCAGCATCCGATCGAGGAAGTCGGCGCCAAGCTGCGCGACATGATGCCCTGGATCAAGAAGGGCGCGCTGGTCGACAAGAGCAAGAACTAAGCGCCGGACGCGTGGGTGTGAGGTGGGTTAGCGGAGCGTGACCCACCGCGTCTCCGCGGAACGAATTGGTGGGTTACGCCTTCGGCTAACCCACCCTTCGCATCGAATCAAAAAAGGGTGGGCGCGTTGCCCACCCTTTTTCTATGTCACGAAGACGTCGCCGGGCTAACCGGCCGCGATCGGCTGCTTCTCGATTCTGTTGTGCAGCTGCCAGAACCGCACGGTGCGCTGTGCGGTCTCCAGCGACAGCCGCCGGTAATCACGGTGCGCGACCTCGAGCGTTGCATGGTCGAGCGGATGCGGCAGCGGCCGCTTGCGCAGGATGGCTTCGACCGTCGGCCAGTTGAGCCGCGCCGAGCGGCACGGGATCAGGAGCAGGTCGGAGCGCAGCCCGAGCATCAGGCGCTCGATCATCGCGATCGGCATGTCGTTGAGCACGGCGAGCGCGACCGTGACCTCGTCGAACTTGCCGTCCTCAGCGAATTTGTAGACCGCTGCATCATCGAGCTCGTTCAGCTGCTTCATCAGCTTGACCAGCTCTTCGGCGATGCCGTAGTTGCGGCGGGGAGCCGCGGCCTCTTCCTGCGCGATGTCGTTCAGCACCTGGCTGATCTCCTCGCGCGCCCTGGGCGATGCGATCGCCAGCAGGCGGGCGCGCACCGTTTCCTTGGCGCGCTGCAGCAGGTCGCGCAGCAGCTTGGCCGGAATATCGATGCGCAGCCCGAGGATCTCGACCAGCTCGTCATCACCTTCGGCGCGGGCAACGATCGAGGAATAGCCGTTGTCGGAGAACTGCGCGCCGGCGTTCTTGGCAAGACGCCGGATCACCTTGTCCTCGCCGCGGTCGATGATCACATCGGTGACGGAAGCCGGCAGGTTCTCCCGCGCCGAGATCGCGAACAGATGGTCCTGGCCCTTGCTGGCGGCGATCTCGCGCAGTGCGTCGTTCGAGAGGCGGCTGGAGTGGGTCAGCACGTCGCCGGCGACGCTGATGTCGTCGTCCCAGGCGAGGTGCTGAATCACCTCGAACGGCGCGTAGTCGAGCGGCGCGAGCCGCTTGCTGAGCTCGGCCCGCGCACGCGTCTCGACGCGCGCGACGAGCAGGCAAAGCACGTCGTCGAACACCTTGACCTGTTCATCGTTGAGGCGGTCGCCGTCGTTCAGGAACAGATCGGTGACCTGCCGCAGCGTCTGCACGCGCTTGGCCGACGTCCCGTCCCGGACCGCATCTTCGAGTTCGGCAATAATCGATTGTGACGCCTGTTGCGCCATCGATGGGCAACCTTGCTTTTCTTGGATGACAACTGTTTGCACGATAATGCTAGCGATCTTACACCTGCGTTAAGGTGGAACCCGGTGCAAATACGGGTGCATCGCATCCTTAACCGGGCGAGACCGGACAAGACGCAATTGGTGCTATCGTCACAATGGCGGTGCGCCTTAAGGGATTGTTTAGGACGATGCGCGCCGCATGACGGCGAATATGTCGATCAAAGCGGCGCGCCCGCGCAGCTGCGTCGAGCCGAGCGGCTCGATGGCAAAATCCGGGTCCGAGGGCAGCAGGCGAAGCAACTCGCCCGATATCAGCAGCGGCCGGCCGGCCTCCTTGCAATGCGCCTGCAGCCGCGCCGTGACGTTCACGGTATCGCCGAAATAGGCGATCTGCCGCCGCGAGTCGCCGCATTCGCCGATGACGACAGGGCCGGCATGCATCCCGGCGCGAAACGCCGGCACCACGCCGAACTCCTTGCGATAATGGTCGGCTCGCTTGGCGAGGCGGTCCTCGATCGCGAACACGCAGTCGAGATAACGCCGCGACGGCTGGCCCGTGCCGGCCGGCCAGGTCACGATGACCTCGTCGCCGACATAGGCATGAACCTCGCCGCCATGCGCCACGATCGGCTCGTCGATGTCGAAGAAGAAGCGCGTCAAGAGCTCCTGCACGCGCAGCTCGCCCATCGCCTCCGCCAGCGACGTCGAGCCGACCAGGTCGAGGAACAGCAGCACGCGCTCCTCGCGCCCCGGGCGGCGATAGCGTCCGAGCACGACGCTGAGCAGCGTCCGTCCACCAATCATCCGGACCAGCTCATAGATCATCGTGATCGGGACCGACATCAGAAGGCCGACGCCGATGATCTTCAGGAAGGTGTCGCGAACCCAGTTCGCCTCGAGCCCATGCCCGTACAGAACGATCTCCAGCACAACAGCCGAGATTGCGACGACGACGGCCAGGATGACGGAGCGCGCGACGAGCTCGACGATCAGCGGCTGCCGCCGCAGCCAGCCGCCGCGTGCGACCAGATAGAGATGCGTCGCCCAGACGATCAGGCTGATGGCGGCACCCTCGAGTGCGCTGCGCAGATAGTTCGCGACCGAGGCCTCGTCGGACTCGTCGAAGGCGTAGCGGAACAGCCCGCCGACGAGCAAGCCGAACACGGCCAAAACGACTGCGGGCGTCACGGTCCGCCGCATGAATACCTCCATGCCCCTGAAATATCCTGCGCGGATCGGGAAGGCCAGCCGCGGTGCGACTGATATGAACGGGATGGGCTACGGCCGCACTAACGTATGGCCCTACGGGGTCCATCGGAAAGGGAAGGCGGCATGAAATCGGCTCTCACGACAGGCGTGTTCAGGCTCGGGTCCTTGGTTGCGGCCATTTTCATCATCGCCATCTCGTCGGCCTGGGCCGGCGATCAGGGCGATCCCGAACAGTCCTGCGACGGCAATACCTACCAGATGGTCGAGTGCCTCAAGGCCAAGACCGCGCAATGGGACAAGCGGATGAATGTCGCCTCTCAGCAGGCGCTGAAGGATGCCGCCGGCGACAAGCAGCGCAAACAGCTGCGCACCGCGCAACGGTTATGGATCCAGTACCGTGACGCGAATTGCCTGTATTACGACCTCGGCGAGGGCACCATCGCCCGCCTCGACGCCGGCGAATGCATGCGCAGCATGACCGAAATCCGTGCCAAGGAACTGGAGAATCTCGGCCATCAGTGAGCCATCTTCCGGTGCCAGGACTTGGTCATGACTGACGGAAAGAGCCAGAACGAACTGACCGAGCTTGCGGAGGAGGCGCTGCGCGCCCAGCCCGGCTGCGAGACCGCCCGCGTGCCGGCGGTTGCCGCGCTGCCCGATGGGCAGGTCGGGCGCAACTGGGAGATTCCGAACGTCGTGCTCGGCGACAGCCTGATCAGCGACGTCGACCGCGCGGTGCTATCGGTGCATCGCCGGCTCGGCCGCCAGTTTCACCTGGTGTGATCCGATCTGACCCGGTCGCGCCTCAGCTCGCCTGTGCCTGACGCGGCGCAGGCCGCGCGGCCATGCTGATCATCCTGAGCGCAAACACCGTGGCGAGCGGCACGAGGAACAGCGCGTAGAGCGGCATCTCGGGAATCCGCTTGCCGAACGAGACCGTGAACTGCAGCAGCAGATAATAGCCGCCGATCAGATGCAGCCTGCGCCAGGCGCGCGGGCCCAGCAGCGCAGCCGTGCGATCGAACGAGGTCGCGGTCAGCGCGATGATGACGAGATAGCCGATAGCGCCGAACATATAGGAAACGATAGAGGTTGCGGCGGCGAAGCCGGCCGGATCGAGCATTGCGAACGCTGATATCGCGACCGCGTGGATGGCGTGCGAGGCGGCGAAGGTGACGCCCAGATAGCGGCGGTTGCGGCGCTGCCAGTGCGTCCAGGCGTTCGGCCAGAGCCGTGCCAGCGCCGCCGCGGAGAAGGCGAGGCAGAACAACAGCAGCGAGGTCCGCGCCGTGAAGCGGATCACCATCCGCACGCCGTCGACCTCGAACTGCCGCATCGCGGCGATCCAGATCGAAAGCCCGATCAGGGTCAGTGTGAGCAGGCCGAACAGCCGCCAGCCCTCGAACCAGTTTCGACGCGTCGCCATATCCCGCCTCCTACCGTTGATGTAATCGCCAGTTACATTTCGCGATGGAGCGCGGTCAATCCGTGTAATCGCCGCTTACATTCACAAGCGGGTGATGCTAGAGATGCGCCATGCGCCGCCCCGCCAAAAACCCGCCGATCGGACGCCGGCCCGCCAAGCCGCGTCCGGCCGCCGCGGCGCGGGCGCCGGCGGCCAAGCCCTATCATCATGGCGATCTCCGCCGCGTACTGATCGATGCGGCCATGCAGCTGGTCGGCGAGGGCGGGCCGGAGGCGGTTAGCGTTCGCGAGGCCGCCCGCCGCGCCGGGGTTTCGCCGGGTGCGCCGTTCCGGCATTTCCCGAGCCGGGATGCCCTGATGAATGCGGTGGCGGAGGAGGCGCAGCGCCGCTTCCGCGCCGAGATCGAGACAGCGCTGGCCGACGCACCGTCAGGCGATCCGCTCGGCCGCTTCCGCTGCCTCGGGATCGCCTATCTGCGCTGGGCGATGAAGAACCCGACCCATTTCGAGGTCATCTCCAGCCGCCGCTTCTTCGACCACGACCGCTCGGCTGGCGTTTCCAGCGACAATGCGGAGTTGATCGGCCTGACCGAGCGCCTGCTGGCGGAGGCGTTTTCGGCCGGTCAGCTTGCGGCGCGCGACCTGAAGCAGGTCCAGATCGCCGGCCGCGCCCTGGTCTATGGTTTTGCGCGGATGCATATCGACGGCCATTTGCCGCGTTGGGGCGTTGGCGAAGCGGAGACCGAGCAGATGGCCGCTGACATCGTCGACCTCTTCATCGCCGGCATTGCAAGGCCTGCGGCGAAGGTCTGAGGCCCGCCGTGCCGGACGTACTCCGGGCAGGCAAATTCATTGCGCGTTCATGACGATTCAATTACGTTTTTATGACATGGCGCAGACTCCGGCTGTGCCGTGTGCCTCCTGGCCTTTGCCAGTCAAGGCCGTGGCATTGCGCCGGGTTGTATTGCGTCCCACCCATGGCGCCCGCGCCTCAGCAAAACTCTTCCGTCGCCGCGCTGGCCGGCGGTCTCGCCGCGATCGGCGTCTGGCGGTTGATGGCGGTCGCCGCCCCGCATCTCGGCACGCTGATCCTGATGCTGCGGACCGAGACCGATTTCGGCTCGCGGCTCTGCTTCCTGCTGGCCTGGGGAATCCTCAACTTCCTGTTCATCGCGCTGCTGCGCAGGCCGGCGCTGTCGGGCGCGCTGTCGCTGACGCTGGTCGTGGTGCTGGTGCTGCTGTCGCGGTTCAAGCACGACGTGGTGCAGATGACCGCGAACTTCGTCGACCTGATGGTGATCGACCGCGACACCGCGGCGTTCCTGCTCACGATCTTTCCGAACCTGCGCTGGTCGATCATCGGTGCCGGCCTCGTCACGCTGCCCTTGATGTACGCGCTGTGGTGGCTCGATCCGTTCCGCATCCGCCGCCTGCCGGCCGCGGCCGCCTGCCTTGCCTGCACCGCCGCGCTCTCGGGCTACGCCTTCGCCTGGCCGGATGAGGCCTGGCGCGGCTATTACGACGACGGCTATCTGTCGAAATTCGCGCGCTCCGGCGTGACGGCGGTGTCGGACTTTGTCGCCTATGGCTTCATGGAGTCGGACCCGAGCGCGAGCGATCAGCTCAAGATGCCGCTGGTCGACGCCTGCCACCCCGCCGGTCGGCGGCCGAACATCATCATGATCCATGATGAATCGAGCTTCGACATCCGCGCCGCGTCCGGCGTCAAGGTTCCGCCGGGCTACGGCAGCCAGTTCAAATCCTACGACGGTGTCGAACGCAAATTCCTCGCCGAGAGCAATGGCGGGCCGAGCTGGTTCACCGAGTACAACGTGCTGGCGGGATTGTCCTCGCGCTCGTTCGGCCGGTTCGCCTATTTCGTCACCCGCATCGCATCGGGCCGGGTCGAGCGCGGCCTGCCGCTGGCGCTGCACCGCTGCGGCTACGACACGCTATCGCTCTATCCGGCGTTCGGCGCCTTCATGAGCGCGCGCAGCTTCCAGACCACGACCGGCATCCAGCAATTCTACGACGCGCATGACCTGCATGCGAAGGACGTCGAACCCGACAGCTTCTTCTACGACAAGGCGCTGAAGCTGATGGCCGAGCAGAAGACGCTCAGCACGCCGCTGTTCACCTTCGTCTATCTCGCCGCCAACCATTTCCCGTGGGAGATGAAATTCCGTCCCGAGCTGCTGCCGGCATGGAAGCGGCCGGGCAACTCGCCGTCGGTCGACGAATATCTGCGCCGGCAGGCGATGAGCGCCAGCGACTATGCCGGCTTTGTTGCCGCATTGAAGAAGAAGTTTCCGGCGCAGCCGTTCTTGATCATACGCTACGGCGATCATCAGCCGGAGTTCTCGCCGCAGCTGCTCGATCCCGGGCTCGACGAGGCCGGCATCGGCAAGAAGCTGATGGATTATGATCCGCGCTACTACGCGACCTATTACGCGATCGACGCCATCAACTTCGAACCGGTGAAGAGCCAGGCCGTGATGGACACGATCGACGCCGCCTATCTGCCGCTGGTGATTCAGGAAGCCGCGGGCATTCCGCTCGATCCATCGTTCGAGGAGCAGAAGGCCATCATGCTTCGCTGCAACGGCGCGTTCTATTCCTGCAAGGACGGCGCGGAGGCGCGCCGCTTCAACCGCCTGCTGATCGACGCAGGGATCATCAAGGGATTGTGAGACGCAACATGCGTCCCCCGCCGTTATTGCGAGCGGAGCGAAGCAATCCATCCATCCATCGGCATGCGCGGGACGATGGATTGCTTCGTCGCTTCAGCGCAAAATTGCTTTGCAATTTTGTCGCGAGCTCCTCGCAATGACGATGGGGTTATTTCGGCCCGATCTTCTCCCACAACCAGCGCGCCACGGCGTCGGGCGACGATGATGCGTCGTTGCCCGACGCGCGCAGGTTGGCCTCGCGCATCGCGGCGATGCCGATCTTGCCGAGCAGCGGCCGCAGCGCCGCTTTGAGAGTCTCGTCGTCGCGCCGCTTTGGCGACAGCAGCACGATCGCGTCATAGGGCGGGATCGCGTGCCTATCGTCCGCGAGCGCAACCAGGTCGTATTTCGCGATCAGCCCGTCGCTGGTGTAGCCCGCGATGACGTCGACCTCGCCGGAGGCAACCGCGGCATACATGAAGTCCGGCTGCATCTGGCGCTGGGCGCGGAACGTCAGCCCATACGCCTTCTGGATGCCGGCCCATTCCGGCCGCGAGAAGAATTCATAGTCGCCGGCGATCGACATCGTCGCGGCGTGCGACGCGAGGTCGGCGATCGAATGGATGCCGAGCTGATCGGCGCGCTTCTTCGGCATCACCAGCGCATAGGCGTTCTCGAAGCCGAGCTCGCCGAACAGCGTGATGTCCTGCCTGGCCAGCGTCGTCTTCAGTTCGCCCAGCAGCTCGGCGCGGGGCCTGATGTCGGTGTGGTGGAACTGGTTCGCCCACAGCGTGCCGGAATAGTCGACATAGACGTCGATATCGCCGGCCGCGAGCGCATCAAAGATCACGTTGGAGCCGAGGCCGGCGCGGGTCGTCGTCGGCAGCCCGGCCGCTTGCAGCCGTTGTGCCATCAGCGCCGACAACACATATTGCTCGGTGAACGTCTTGGCGCCGACGACGTAGCGCGCCTGCGGCCGCGCGATCGCGGGCACCAGCGTCGCCGCGATCAGGGCGGCGATGCCGAGCCCGCCGAGTGCGGTCCGGATACGGCTGCGATTGCGCAGGCCATTCTCGATCAGCGCCAGCAATTGGTCGACGACCAGTGCGAGCACGGTGGCGGCGAAGCAGCCGAACAGCACGAACACCCAGTTCTGGGTCTGCAGCCCCGCGAAGATGTAGTTGCCGAGGCTGGTCTGGCCGATCGGCGTCGACAGCGTCGCGGTGCCGATCACCCACACCGCGGCGGTGCGGATCCCCGCCATCATCACCGGCATCGCCAGCGGCAGCTCGACCATGGTGAGCGATTGCCGCGGCGTCATGCCGACGCCCTGGGCAGCCTCCAGCACCGCCGGATCGACGCCGGAGAGGCCGGTGATGGTGTTGCGCAACACCGGCAGCATCGAATAGAGCGCGAGCGCCAGCACCGCCGGCAGGAAGCCGAAGGCGGAGAAGCTGAAGCCGAGCCACGCCGCGGTCAGCGCCGTGAGCGCCAGCAACAACGGATAGAACAGCGCGAGCAAAGCGAGCCCGGGCACCGTCTGCACGATGCTGGCAAGCCCGAGCAACGTGCCGCGCAGCACCGGCCGGTTGCGCGCGATGAGCGCAAGCGGCAGGCTGATCAGAAGTCCGAGCGCCAGCGCGGCGACGCTGACCCGGACATGGTTGCCGAGATAGTCGGGCAGATGCGCAAGCGCCTCGCTCCAGCGTGGATCGCTCATGCCGTGCCGTCCCGCGGCAGCAATGCGCCCAGCCGTTCCGCCTGTCGACGCGGCGTACGCAAGAGTTCGCCGACATAGGCGTCGGTGTTGGCCGCGAGCTCCGCCGGCGTACCCAAAGCGAGCAGCTTGCCGCCACGCATCACCGCGACACGATCGGCCAGCAGCAGCGCCTCGGTCATGTCGTGGGTGATCATGACCGTGGTCAGGGCGAGCTCGCGATGCAGCGTGCGATAATCGTCGCCGAGCGCGTCGCGGGTCAGCGGATCGAGCGCGCCGAACGGCTCGTCCATCAGCACGATGCGCGGCTTCGCCGCCAGCGCACGCGCGACGCCGACGCGTTGGCGCTGGCCGCCGGAGAGTTCGTGCGGCAGGCGGTCGCGATGTTGCGCGCGGTCGAGCCGCACGAGGTCGAGCAGTTCATCGACCCGCGCCGAGATATCGGCCTGCGGCCAGCCGAGCAGCCTTGGCGTGATGCCGACATTGCCGGCGACGGTGAGATGCGGAAACAGTCCGCCGCTCTGGAAGACATAGCCGATGCGGCGCCGCAGCAGGATCGGGTCGATGCGGCTGACGTCTTCGCCCTCGACCGCGATCCGGCCGCGGTCGGCCTCGATCAGGCGGTTGGCCAGCCTGAGCAGCGTCGTCTTGCCGGAGCCCGAGCCGCCGACAACAGCCAGGAATTCACCCTCGGCCACGTCAAGCGAGACGTCGTCGACCGCTACCACGCGACCATTGTCAAAACTCTTGCCGACATGCGCGTAGGCAATCAGCGGCGTTGCGGGCATTCTCGGGCCATTCCTGGGCGACCTCACGTCTCACCATCGTGAACGACAGTGATAGCCCATAAAATGGACTTTGACTCGAGGTGCACGCGCCTGCATCACGCGGTTTCGCAGGCTGTTCCAGTCGGGCGCGCGAAGCGGGTCAGCCCTTTCGGGGGCTGTGAGCACACATCACACTTCGTTCTTGGGTACGTATTTGCCCATGATGCACTTATAGCTCTGCAACCGCCAATCGTGATACGGCCCCTTGGCGAGCCAGTCGGCGATGCCGATCTGGGCACTCACAGCGCAGGCGCCCATGGTGATGCCGGATTGGTCGCTGTTGGTGACGACCTTTTCCATGCAGAGCTGGGCATTGCAAAGGATGGCGACGAGCGTAACAAGCATGATGGTCTTTATCCGTAAGATTAACCCGGCTGAACCGAATCATGCACGGTTCATGCCATTATCAGCGGTTTTGGTGCCGCAGCCGGCAAGACCGGGAAAGTACGGCGGAACGAATGACGCGCTCGCCGGCGCGTAGCCGCACGCCCGCAGATGCGCTATAGTTCTGCCCAACTACGACGTGAGATCGGGGCGAGCGAGGAACGTTGCGCGGTCGGGGCTGCATCGATGATGACGTTACCTGAGTTGGCGGCAGGTGCTTTGGAGAAGTTTCTCTCCACGCACGTTAGCCGCACCTTTGGGGCCTCGCAGGCGCGCTTCGGCGAACTCCTGCCGGCCGCAGCCCGCATTGCGCTTGAATGCATCGGCAACAGCGATGCGCTCTACCACAATGTCGAGCACACCATGCTGGTCACGCTGGCCGGGCACGACATCATCCGCGGTCGCGCGCTGCACACCCATGTCACCGCGGAGGATTACACCCATACGATCATCGCCTGCCTGACGCACGACATCGGCTATGTGCGCGGCCTGCTGAAGGGCGACGGACCGGATGGTTATGTCATCGATGCCTCCGGCAAGAAGGTCGTGCTGCCGCGCGGCTCGTCGGATGCCGGCCTGATGCCGTATCACGTCGACCGCTCGAAGCTCTATGTGCTCGACAGGCTCGAGGCCGTCCTCCCGCTCGATCGCGAACGTGTCGCGCGCAACATCGAAGGCACGCGGTTTCCGGCACCCGAAGGCCTGCAATATGACGACGAGGCGGCGATCGTCCGGGCCGCCGATTTCATCGGACAGCTCGGCGATCCCAACTACATCAGGAAAGCCAACGCGCTCTATCACGAGTTCGAGGAAGTCGGCATCAACCGCCAGCTCGGCTATGAATCGCCGGCCGATATCGTCGACCGCTATCCGCAATTCTACTGGAATATGGTCGCGCCGCACATCCAGGGCGCCATCAACTGCCTGAACATGACGGCAAGCGGCCGTCAGTGGATCGCGAACCTCTACAGCAACGTCTTCCGCGCCGAGCGCGAGGTCACCCTGTCCGGCCCGCAAATCTGACGCACGGTACCAGCGGCGCGGCCTTTCAGCACGGCTCGCCTGCATTCCCCGGTCGTTTGCGGGACGTCCACATTTCGGCCTGCTTCATCGTTGCACAGTCCGTGGAAATCGGCGACCTTGCGCCATGGACCTCTCCATCGACCGTGTTCTCGATCGTTCCAGCATGATCTCCCGTTTCGCTCAATTGATTGCGATTGCTATCGTGTGCTGGCCTGCGCTCGCCGTTGCCGCCGGCCCGGTCTACGACGTCGACCTGTATGCGTTGATGTCCGGCACCTGCCGCAATGTCACGGTCGCCGGCGGCAGCTATACCTGCAAGGCGGTGGCCTACTTCCACACCCTGCGCGGCCGTTCCGAATTCACCGTGGTGCTCGACGATCCCGCCGACAAGAGCCATATCGTCTCGTTCTCCGGCGAGAGCACCGAGCGCACCCAGGATAATCTGTTCGAGCTCGCGGTCGACCGCATGTTGCTGAAGTCGAGCGACCGTCCGCGTGTCGATGGTCTGCCGGTGCCGCTGGTCGAGATGTCGACAGGCTCCTGCCGCCAGGTCGGAAGCTTCATCACGCGGCAGGTGTCGACCATCACCTGCGCCGCCACCGACCAGAACGGCAAGCGGTACGAGTTGAGCTTCGAGTCGGATGGCTCGCCGATGACCTTGCGCCGGCTGCGGCAATCGACGCTGCCGTCGGAACGGCAACGGGCACGCCAGATCGCACAGCTCGAATGCCGCCTCAAGGCGCGGGCCGCGCAGGTTCTTCCGCGGGACACCACGGCCTTCATGATCCGTTGTCTTGGTGAGGACGACGGCAAGCCGGCCGGCGAGCAGCGATAGCCGCGCGCCCCGCGTTCCGGAGCGAGCTTGAGGAGAATTCGATGCGCTTGAAATTCACCATCATCGCCGCCATCGGCGTTGGCATCGCCGGGCCCGCCGCCGCGCAAATGTACGATCCGAATTATCCGGTCTGCATGGAAGTCTATGGCGGCAGGCTGACGCCGGAGTACATCGATTGCAGCTTCACGTCGCTTCCGCAATGCCAGGCAACGGCCTCGGGACGATCGGCGACATGCTCGGTCAATCCCTTCTACAAAGGTCCAAAAAAGCCGACCAGGGAGCGGGGTCAGCGACCGCGTCAGCCTGTCAACTAGCGCGCCGTCGCGTCGCTGGCGCAGTTGAATAACTCCGGTTGTTGTTGGGAAACCTTCCGAGCGACAAGGAGAGACGGATGCGCCTGAAACTGTTCGCGATCGCCGCAGCTGCGGTCGCCCTGGCCGGACCTGCCGCCGGGCAGGCCTACGATCCGAACTATCCGGTGTGCATGCACGTCTTTCAGGGCAAGTACGGCGGAAGCTACATCGATTGCAGCTTCACCTCGATCCCGCAGTGCCAGGCGTCGGCGTCGGGCCGGGGGGCGATGTGCTCGGAGAATCCCTTCTTTACGCCGCCGCTACCTCCGAAGCGCCGGGCGCACCGCGGACGGCATCGTGCCCACTGATGTGGGAACACCAGGCAGCTCGAATGCCTGCCGTCAGACCGGCACGTTCAAGGCGTCGTAGGTGAACAGCCAATCATAGCGCTCGCGCACCCGGTCCGGTTGCCATTCGCGCGAGACATAGGCGTCGGCGCCTTCGGCGTCGGCTAGCGCCGGATTGTGGAAGCGCCTGGCATTCTCGGCGGACTTCATCACGATCATATTCGTCCGCGTCAGCCGCGCGGCCTGATAGCGCTGCAGCGCCTCTTCGGGCGGGAAGCATTCGAGGCAGCGTGCCAGCACCATGCCGTCCTCGATCGCCATGTTGGCCCCTTGGGCCAGGAACGGCAGTGTCGGATGCGCGGCGTCGCCGAGCACGCAGGCCCGCCCCACGGCGAAGCGACCGAGCGGATCGCGGCCAAGCAATGCCCATTTGTAGGGAATATCGAGGTTGTCGATGATGGTGTGGATATCCGGATTCCATCCGGCAAAAGCAGCGCCGCAGGCCTCCCGCGTGCCGCGTTCGGTCCACGATTCGACCGACCAGCTCTCGCCCTCGAAGATGCCGACGAAGTTCAACAACTCGCCGCGGCGAACCGGATAGGTGATGACATGGCCGCCGGGACCGACCCAGTTGGTGCCGACGTCGCGCCTGAGGCTCGCCGGTAGCCGCTGCATCGGGACCAGGCCGCGCCAGGCGGCCACACCTGAGAAGAATGGCTTTGTGTCGCCACCGATCTGCCGGCGAATTTCGGAGTGCACGCCGTCGGCCCCGATCACGACGTCGCCGCGCCGTCGCTCGCCATTGGCGAGATGCAGCCAGATGCCGTTATCATCCTCCTCAAAGCCCGCGCAGCGGCTGTTGAGATGCAGGCGTCCCGGTGCCCGTGCACTGAATGCGTCGACCAGCAGGCGGTGACAGTCGCCACGATGCACCATCCAGTAGGGCGCGCCATAGATTGCCCGCGAAGAGGCGCCGAGGTCGAACAGCTTCCAGGTCCGCCCGGTGCTGAACAGCCGGATCTCCTTGCCCGAGGGCTCGCAAGCGATCGCCTGCATTTGTCGCTCGAGGCCGAGCGCAATCAGGACCCTTGTGCCGTTGGCGCTGAGCTGGACGCCGGCGCCGAGCTCGCGCAGCTCCGATGCCTGTTCGAAGATCTCAACTTCGATCCCCCGTTGCAGCAGCGACAGCCCCGCGACGAGGCCACCGATCCCGGCGCCGGCAATCAGGACTTTTGGCCTGCGGTTTGCGCTCACGCGATCCATCCGCCGCTATCTGCGCGTGACAAGGAAGTCATCGGTGAACTCGCCGCGCGAGACCTTGACCGGGATTTCGCCCTCGCTGCCGATCTCGACGAACTCCGAGCCGGACTTGTTATCCTCAGGCGTCAGGAGTTCGATGCGCTCGGCGATCCGCTCCGCCTGCCAATCCGTCAGCTTCCAGGCAAACCGTCCGCCGAGATCGCGCATGCCGAATTCCTCGTCGGCGGGCGCCAGCACCAGCTCGTTGCGCGAGACCGCGCCGGGAATACGCTCCGCCACGGCAACGGCCTGCGGGTTCTCGGCAAAGCGCCGCAACAGCCTTGCCAGCGCGGCAAGATCGGCGGCCTCGCCGAGGAACAGAAAAAGCGGATGGAAATCGCTCGGCATGTATTCAAATCGCAGCATGATCGATGGTCCGTTGGCTGGAACTAGTCGCTGAGAACCTCGACGACGTCCTGGGCATGGCAAAGCTCCACCGTGCCGACATCGCCCGGACGGGCAGGGGACTCCAGATAGCGCACCTGCAGCCACTGGCCGTCGTCCATGTTCTCCACCACCTCGGCGACGACGCCCGCCTCCAGTTTGAGCCGCGTCCCCACCTTGATCGCCGTCACGTCAATCATCGCTACCCCTGCTACCCTAGGCCACGCTCAGAAGAACGTGGTGAGATTTTTGGCCAGCAGGATATTCTGTTCAAGCAATATCTCGCGCCTCGCGATCTTCCAGCCGTTGTCGGTCAGGCGCAGCGTGTCGTTGCGGCGGCCGACGAAGATGTAGGTCTCGTACTCGACGCGGTTCTGATAGACGAGGAAGCGGCTGGTGACATCGAGCTCGCGCGCCGCGCCGATATCCGGCCGCGCGCCCTTGATCTGCACGTTGCTGACCATGTGCGTGATCCGCGACAGCGGCTCTTCCGCGTAATGCACGCCGGTCAGGATCTGTTCGACCCGTTTGGTCAACGTCCATTTGTCCTCGTCGAACCAGCTGATGCCTTCGCCGCGTTTGGTGTTTTCGCGTGTGGCCTGCTGGCCGAACTTCACATTGCGCCGGATCGGCATGAAGTAGCTGACGTCCTCGGCGAGCAGCTCAAGCCAGTCGCGGAAGCGCCGGTCATCGAGCAGGTCGGCCTCGTGGTAGTAGAAATCCTCGACATCGGCCTTCAGGCGGTAATAGGCCGCCGATCGTTCGATCGCGGCGCCGGCAAGGTGCGCTTGCTTGTCGTGATCCTGAACACTCGTCGTCATCGGTATCTCCTCTTCAGGGATCGCGGGTTGTCAGGTTGCCGGAGCGGGCGGAATCGGTCCGCCTTGTTGCGCGAAGCAGCCGACGTCGATCACGGTGCCGGACAGCGTTTCGGCTTCCGGCGACAGCAGGAAGGCCACGACATTGGCGATGTCGTCGCCGCTAGCGACACGGCCCGCGGCGGTGCCGGGCGCGCCCTTGCCGAAGCGCGCGGCGTCGCCGCCGACCCGGCCAAGGCTCATGCCGCTGACGATGCCGCCGCCACCGGGGATCACGGTGTTGACGCGGATGCGCTGGTGGAAGAAGTCGTAGGCCATCGCCGCGCTCAACGCGACAACGCCGCCCTTGCTCGCGCTGTAGACCGCCATGTTCGGCTTGCCCCAGCCGGCGCCGGATCCGATGTTGACGATCGAGCCGCCGCCCTGCGCGATCATGTGGGGGATTGCCGCGCGACTGGTGAGATACGGTCCCTTCAGATTGACGGCGATAATGCGATCGAACAGCGCCTCGTCGGTGTCGAGCACGGTGCCGAGCGGACCGATCGCGGCGTTGTTGACGACGCCGTCGATGCGGCCGAACCGCGCCATGGCCTGTGCGACCACTCTGCCGACATCGCCCGATTGCGACACATCGGCTTCCATCAATTCGGCAGAGAGGCCTTCGCGATCGAGCTCTTGGCGCAGGGCCGGAATGGCGTTCTGTGCGGTGCTCGAGACCTGTGGCGCCTCGAGGCCGAACGCCACCACCGCATGGCCGCGGCGGGCGAGGCCGAGGGTGATCGCGCGGCCGATGCCGAAGGTGCCCCCGCTGACGAGGACGGTTTTTCGGGGCGCGGTCATTCTGCGGCCTCCCGGCTGCCCGCGGGGGATCCAAGCAACTCGTGCCAGTCGCCGCCCTGCATGTAGGTGGTCCAGCGGCGGTAGAAGCCGCGCGCGATCTGCTCGGTGACTTGCGTGGAGACATCGCCGCCGAGCGGATGATCGGTGACGTAGGCGCCCATCGACTGCTGATAGTTGAAGGGATAGCGCCGCGCGACCGTGCCGGTGCTCGCGGCGGTCGCATAGAGCCAGTTCTCCATGTCGTCCTGCTCGGTCATGCCGGCCGGGCCGGAGTAGCGCATGTAGTAGTGGCGCAGATAGTCCTTGGCTTCCTGTGGCGCGTCCTTGTCGACCAGGAAGAAGCGCCAGCCTTCGGTCGAGGTCGGGCTGTGCGGATGCCAGGCGCAAAGTCCGCGCGGCTGGCGACCGTGATAGGAGGTGTTGGGGAAGATCGTGCCGACGAAGGGCAGCAGCCGCGCGCCTTCGCCGAGCCGCCGCTTGCGCTCCTCGAAGCAGTGCCGGAAGTATTGTTCGAGGATCGGGTTGTCGAGGAAGGACTCGATATATTCGTTGGCCTCCGGCTGGATCGCGCTGTGTACGCCGTGGCCTCCCGGAAAACTGATCCAGACGTGCTGTGCCTTCTCCAGTTCGTCGTCGCGGCGGCCCTTCTTGCCGGCCGCGGCGCTCGGCCCGATGCCGATCAGATCGACCGAGCGGTGGCTCGGATTGTGATAGGTGTCGCCGAGGAAATTCTCGGCGGCGAATTTCCAATTGGCCGGGAATACCCATTTGTGGACGCCGATCACCTCGGAGCCGCCCTCGCGGCCGTCGCGGCAGTCGAGCGCCTGGTCGAGGTGGATCCTGGCATCGCCGAGATAGGTGATGAAGTCGGGCGCATCCTTGTCCCAGGTCGCCCAGATCGAGCCCTTGTAGTTGCAGAGCTTCGCCACCGAGACCAGCGAGTTGGCCTCGCGGTCGAGCACGCCGTCATAGAGCGTCCGGTGCAGCGGAACACCCTGCAGCTTGCCGTCTGTGGTGTAGGTCCAGCTGTGATACGGGCAGGTGAACAGCGAGGTGTTGCCCTGCTCGTAGCGGCACACCTTCATGCCGCGGTGCCGGCACGAATTCAGGAAGACGTGGATCTCGCCCTTCTTGTCGCGGCAGAGGATGACGGATTCCTCGCCCATCCGCGAGGTGTAGAAGTCGCCGGGATTGGGCACGAGGCTTTCGTGCCCGACCAGCAGCCAGGCGCGCGTGAAGACCTTGTCGAGTTCCTGCCGGTAGATGTCGGCGTCCACGAAGATCTCGCGGCTGATGAAGCCACCCTTGACGTCAACAAGTTGATCGAAATCGTTGCGAAGCGGCATCGGCTCCTCCTTAGTTCTTGCATGCGCGACCGTGCGTCGCGGCGAATGGTGGTGCGTCCTATTTGTCAAGCTTGCAGCCGCCCGTTCCCTCGGGGCGGAACGCCTTGTCGCCGGGAATGACCGCGATCTTCTGGTAGTAATCCCACGGATATTTGCTCTCGTCCGGCTTCTTCACGCGATAAAGCGACAGGTCGTAGACGACGCGGCCGTCTTTGCGGATGTGCGCGGGGCGGCCGAAGAAATCGACCGGCAGCTTGCGCATCTCGGCATTCACCGCCTTGGCCTCGTCGCTGCCGCCGGCCTCGATCGCCTTCAGATAATGCCGCACGGCGGCGTAGGTCGCGGCCTGCAGCTTGGTCGGCTCGCGCTTCTCGATCTCGATGAAGCGCTTGGCGAAGGCGCGGGTGCCGTCGTCGTCATCCCAATAATATTGGGACGCGATGTACATGCCCTGCGCATCGCGCAGGCCGATCGAATGGACGTCGGAGATGAAGGTCAGCATGCCGACGATGGTTTGCCCACCCTGTTGCAGGCCGAATTCGTGGGTCTGCTTGACCGCGTTGACGGTGTCGGCACCGGTGCCGGCCAGTGCCACCACCTTGGCGCCGGAATTCTGCGCCGCCAGCAGGAAGGACGAGAAGTCGGTGGTGTTGAAGGGATAGCGTACCGCGCCGACGACCTTGCCGCCGGCATCGGTCACCGCGCGCGAAGCATCCTTCACCATGGCGGTGCCGAACGAATAGTCGACCGCAACGAAGAACCATTCCTTGCCGACGCGGCGGCTCAGCTCGCCGACCAGTCCGGCCGACAGTGCGTAGGTGTCGTCGGCCCAATGCGTGATGACGGGCGAGCATTTGTCGCCGGTCAAATCGGAGGTCGCGGCGCCCGAGACCAGCGCGGTCCGGTTACTCTGCGTTGCGAGCCCGGCGACGGCGAGGCCGACCGAGCTGACCGCAAGGTCGGTCACCGCGTCGACGTGCTCGACGTCGAACCATTGCCGCGCGATCCCGACTGCGACGTCGGGCTTGTTCTGGTGATCGGCCGAGATGATCTCGATCGGCTTGCCCAGCACCTTGTTGTGAAAATCCGCAGCGGCAAGCCTGGCGGCGGTCACCGAGCCCGGCCCGCCGAGATCGCGGCCGCTGCCGTAATCGCCCAGGACCGCAATCCGCACCACGCCGTCGGAGATGCCCGAGCCATCGGGCGCGGCATATGCCAGCGACGTCGAGAGCATCAGCACGGCGATCGCGAACCAGCTGTGCGTGGCGTCTGTCTGAAGCAATTCCAATCCTCCCGTCATTTTTGTATGTCCATCTGATGGACATCGTTCTCATAATTTGAGATAGTATCCGGGCGGGCCGATTGGTCAAGCGCGCTGGATGCAGCGCGCCCTGCCGAAATTGCGGATGTGGACGGATGGCGAAGAAGCCGAAGGCGGAAGCTCACGACGCGGAGCAGGGGGTGTCAGGCGTGCGCGCGGTCGACCGCGCGATCGCGATTCTGCAATGTTTCACCCCCGATCAGCCGGCGATGAGCGTGATCGAGATCCAGAAGCGCGTCGGGCTGAGCCGGCCGACGCTCTATCGTCTGCTGCAGACGCTGGCGCAGCGCGACCTGATCCAGGCCGAAGGCGATCCTCAGCGCTTCCGGCTGTCCCATGGCGTGATGAAACTGTCCCATGTCTGGCTGACCGGGCTCGAGGTCGTCGCGATCGCACGCCCGGTCGTCGAAGGCCTGCGCGAGGCGACCGGCGAGACCGCCGCGCTGTTCCGCGTGCAGGAGGATCGCGGCATCTGCATCCTCGAATGCCAGAGCCGTCACGTGCTCTCGATCAGCCGCGGCGTCGGCGACAGTTTGAGCCTGACCCGCGGCTCGACCGGCAAGGCGATGCTGGCCTTCATGGACCCGACGCGGCAGGCCGAGCTCCTCGCCACCATACCGAACAGCGCCGACCGTGCGCGGCTGGAGGAAGCCCTGGCATTTGCGCGGCGCAACGGCTATGCGACCAGCCACAGCGAGATCTTCGCCGGCACGGTCGCGGTCTCCGCGCCCTGCTTCGATCACCGCGGCGACGTCGTCGGTTCGGTCGGCCTCTACGGACCCGGCGCGCGCATCGACGAGCAGAAGCTGCTGGAATTTTCAAAGCTGGTGCGTGAAGCCGGCCGGCAGATTTCAGTTCTGCTGGGATTTCAGGGGGCCGAGCCGGCTGCTTCCGAACGCGCGTGATGCGATCGGGCCGGCGGCGCTCGGCCATCCCTTCACGCTGCGCGCGCCAGGGCATCGAAGCGACGGCGCTCTGCAGGGAACCCGGACCAGGTTCGGCTTCCCTGGGGACCCGGCGCGGTGGTCGGGGCCAAACCCTGCCGCGATCCCGGGTGGTCGGCGGCGCATCAGGCAGACGTTAACGAATCTTCACGATCATGCGAGCCGCTTTGGCTTTTGGCAGCGGTCGGCAAGATCGACACGCGTCCCGAATTCGTTCACAACTATGGCGATAATTACGCAATCTATTGCCGGATTCGTCGCGACGGGACGCGCGCAACCTCGCCAGGACAGGCTTGGCCGACAGCAATCATTTTGCGTCAAGACTTGCGAAGGAATTCCATGACGGCAAGCTGGGTCAATTCACTGGTCGACAGCGGCATCAAGTCCGACATGCTCAACTTTGCCGCGGACGGCGTCTTCACCGACGCTGAAGCCATCCAGTTGCTGGCGGACGTGGCCAATCGAGGGAGTGTCACCGCGAATGAGCTGAACTCGCTGCAGCTGATTGCGGCCAATCTGAACAGCGGCCTCTCCACATCGGATTATGTCTCCCATCTTTTCGTTCAGCTCGTTGATGGGAATCCGGCCAACGCCACCTGGACAGGGGGCGGCACTGCTCACATCACGCTCGGCAATCTGCAGGTTGGCACGACGTCGACGCAGATGTCTGAACTGATCGGAAAGTGGTTCCAGGGGACCGATCTTCCGGACCCGACTTTGCCGCCCGATGCAGGCGGGAGCGGCTGGACATTGCAGGGCTACAGCGCGGTTACCGGACCGTTGTATTCTTCGACGGGCGCGGCCACCGTCAACGACATCTGTCAGGGAGCAGACGGCGATTGCGAACTGATGTCGGGATTGATCGATGTCGTCGTCTTTCACCCTCAGGTCATGAGCTCCATGATCGTGGACAATGGAAACGGCACCTATGGCGTGCGCTTCTATGTCAATGGTCAGGAGACATGGGAGACCGTCAATGACGAGTTTCCAGTCGTCAGTGGCACCGAACTTGACTATGGCCACAACTATAATGAGCAGCCCACTGCAATGTGGGTTGCGTTGGTGGAGAAGGCCTACGCGCAGCTCAGTGCAACGGGGCAGATCGGGCACCCGGCGGTCAACAGCTACAACAACATTTCCGCGGACCCTCCGACAGACGTCCTGGAGAATCTGACCGACGCGACGAGCGTCAACTATTATCTGAGCAGTTCATCCTCCTGGTACAGCAACAAGTCCGTCTATATCGCAGCGCTCTCCAACCACGACGATGTCATCCTGGAGATTCCCTCAACGTCTCCGTACACGTACGACAGTGCCGGAAATATCCAGCTGGTCCCGGACCATGCTTTCGGAGTCGTCGGCTATGACAGTGCGACGGGCAATTTCATCGTTCGTAATCCATGGGGAAATAGCTATTCCGGCCAGAACTGGGATGTACAATTTGAAGTCTCGCTGACACAGATCGCCAGCGAGGGCGGCGACTTCGTCATCGACAATTCCGGCGCGGTCGACGTCGCGCCCACGGTGGTCGCGTCAAACATAACCGGCCGCGTGCAAACCTCGATTGCAGCGTCGTCCATGTTCTATGTGACGGGCGGTACTCTGCCCATCATCGAATATGCGCTTTGGGACTCCACCGGTAACGGGCACTTCACCGTGGGCGGGGTGGCGCAGGCGAACGGGGTCGAGATCGACGTCGCTGCCTCACAGTGGTCCAGCATTGCCTATCAGTTCGGTCCCGCGAGCGACCAGCTGTGGGTGGAGGCGTTCAACGGCGTATTCTGGAGCGCCTGGAGCGAATTTACGGCAACCCCTGAAGGGCCCGTGGTGACGGCCGCAAACGTGACGGCAACGCACGGCCAGAGCTTTGCCGTCTCCTCGCTGTTCACCTATTACGATCCGTTCGGCCTCGCAGCGACCCAATACGATGTCTGGGACAGCGGCACCGGTGGCGGCCACTTCGTCCTGAACGGGGTGGCGCTTGCCGCCAATCAGAACAACTACATCACGGCCGCGCAGCTGTCGTCATTGACCTATCAATCCGGCTCCGGCGCGGACACGCTCTGGATCCGGGCCAACGACAGCACGGTGTGGGGCCAATGGTCGGCTGCTTTCACCGTCACCGCGCCGGTCGACAGCGGTCCCGTTGAGGCGGTATCGAACATTGTCGCGGCTCATGGCCAGAGTTATGCGGCCTCGTCCTTGTTCACCTACAGCGATCCGTTCAACAGTCCTGCGACGCAATATGACGTCTGGGACAAGGGAACAGGCGGCGGCCACTTCGTTCTGAACGGGGTGGCGCTTGCCGCCAACCAGGACAACTACATCACGCCCGCCCAACTGGCGTCGTTGAGCTATCAATCGGGCTCCGGCATCGACACGCTCTGGATCCGCGCCAATGACGGCACCGTGTGGGGAGCGTGGTCGAGCCCCTTCACCGTCAATGCTCCGGTCGACAGCGGGCCCGTCGAGACGGTGTCGAACATCGTCGCGCCCCACGGCCAGAGCTATGCGGCTTCGTCGCTGTTCACCTACAGCGATCCGTTCAACAGCGCCGCGACCGTGTACGATGTCTGGGATAGCGGCACCGTCGGCGGGCACTTCCTCCTGAACGGCGTGGCGCTGCCCGCCAACCAGGACAATTACATCACGGCCGCCCAGCTGGCGTCGCTGACCTATCAATCGGGCTCCGGCATCGACACGCTCTGGATCCGCGCCAATGACGGCACGGTGTGGGGCGCGTGGTCGAGCGCGTTCACCGTCAATGCTCCCCTCGACAGCGGACCCGTTGAGACGGTGTCGAACATCGTCGCGACCCACGGCCAGAGCTATGCGGCCTCGTCGCTGTTCGCCTACAGCGATCCGTTCAACAGTGCTGCGACCCAATATGACGTCTGGGACACGGGCACAGGCGGCGGGCGCTTCCTTCTGAACGGGTCGGCGCTGTCGGCCAATCAGCACAACTACATCACGGCCGCGCAGCTGTCGTCATTGACCTATCAATCCGGCTCGGGGACCGACACGCTCTGGATCCGCGCCAATGACGGCACGGTGTGGGGAGCGTGGTCGAGCGCCTTCACCGTCAATGCTCCGGTTGACAGCGGGCCCGTTGAAGCGGTGTCGAGCATCGTTGCGGCTCACGGTCAGAGCTATGTGGTCTCGTCGCTGTTCACCTACAGCGATCCGTTCAACAGCGCCGCGACCCAATATGACGTCTGGGACACGGGCACAGGTGGCGGGCACTTTGCTTTGAGCGGGGTGGCGCTTGCGCCCAACCAGGACAATTACATCACGGCAGCCCAGCTGGCGTCGCTGAGCTATCAATCCGGCTCGGGCGCGGACACGCTGTGGGTCCGCGCGAACGACGGCACCGTCTGGGGATCATGGTCAAGCGCTTTCACCGTGACTGCGCCGGTGGACTCGGGTCCGGTGGTGACCCCGACCAATTCGAGCACGCTGTCCGTTCAGGGCCAGACGTTCTCGGTGTCCTCGCTCTTCACCTATTCGGATCCGTTCGGCAGTTCCGCGACATCATATGATGTCTGGAATAGCGGAGGCGGCAACGGCTACTTCACGCTGAACGGTGTTGCGCTCGGAGCAAATCAGGACAACGTCGTCGCGGCCTCGCAGCTCTCCCAGCTTGCGTATCATGTCGGGTCGGACACGGACACGCTCTGGATCAAGGCCAATGACGGGACCGTCTGGGGCGCCTGGTCCAGCGCCTTCACGATCAGCGATCCCTCGATCATTCCAGCCGGACAGACCCTCGAGCTTGCGTCGGCGAGCTCGGCGCAAATCTCCTTTGCATCAAGCTCCGGGACATTGAAGCTCGACGACCCCGCCGACTTCTCCGGCACCGTCGCGGGCATGACGGGAGCCGACGCGATCGATTTCGCCAATATCAGTTTTGCGGCCGGGCAAACCGTGGGCTTTGCCGGCAACACCGCAGGCGGATCGATCGCCGTCTCGGACGGCGTGCACGCCGCCAGCATCGCCTTGCTCGGAAACTACATGGCGTCCACCTTCGTCGCCGCGAGCGATGGACATGGCGGCACGAGCATCACGGTGCATCCGGATCAGGTCGCCACGCTTGCCCCGCCGCAACATGCCTGAGCGGGGCCGCTGCTCCGACGCGCGACCGCCTGCTTACGACGGCGTGCCCATCGCATAGGGCTTCAGCACGGCATAGAGGAATTCGTGCGTCGGGGTTGGCACGCCGAGCTTGCGGCCGAGCTCGACCACCTTGCCGTTCAGCCAGGGCAGTTCGAGCCGGTTGCCGCGCTCGAGATCGAGCGCCATCGAGGCCTTCATCGCCGGCGGCGCGTGGCCGATGAAGTCGAGCACTTTCGCAAGCGGGTCCGGCGGCAGCTTGATGCCGCTGGCGTGCGCGACGGCGATGGTCTCCTCGCAGGCCGACACGAACAACGGGCGCAGGTCGGGATCGTCGCGCAGCCTGCCGATCGGCTGGCGCGTGACCGCGGTCATCCCGGCATTGGTAGCGAGGCCAACGAACTTCATCCACAGCTCGGTGTTGATCTGCTCGCTCAGCGTGGCGTCGAAGCCGGCCTTCAGGCAGAGCGCGAGCAGCGCCTTGCCGCGCGGCGTGATGCGGCCGTCGAGCTCGCCGAAGATCATCCGCATGAAGGTGCCGACCTGGTTGATCACGCCGGGCTTGATGATCGAGGCGGAGATCTGCGCCACGCCGCCCATCACGGCGTCGCGGCCCAGGATCGGGATCAGCCGGTCGGGCGCGTCGATGCCGTTCTGCAGCGGGATCACCGCGGTGTCGGGACCGACCATCGGCTTGATGTGCTCGCCGGCGCTCTCGACGTCCCACAGCTTGACGCAGAACAGTACGATATCGACCGGGCCGACGCTTGCGGGGTCGTCGGTCGCTTGGGTCGGGACCAGATGGGTTTCGCCGCGGCCGCCCTGAACCTTCAGACCTTCGCTGCGCATGGCGACGAGGTGCGCGCCGCGCGCGATAAAGGTGACGTCGGCGCCGGCATGCGCCAGTGCCGCGCCAAAGCCGCCGCCGACGCCTCCGGCGCCTACCACTGCGATCCGCATGATTGTCTCCTTGTCCACGGCCTTGGCCGCAGCCTCGACGAAGTCGGTGCGATGCGCAACCCCGGTTGCGCAGTGCGCCACCCGGCCTCTCTGAAAATCGCGTGACCGCGGTCCCTCAGCACGCGTCCTGCGCCATCTTCCTGCGTTGAACTTGCCCGAGCGAACCGCTAAGCCATTTGCCTGATATTCGGGAGGAATGCGTGGCGATGACGGAGCCGACGGCGGTCGCGCTTGACGGTGCGACGGTGGCGTTTCGGTTGGCGGATGGACGCGTCTACACCGCGGTCGAGCGAGCCAATCTTTCGGTCGCGCACGGCGAGTTCGTGGCCATTGTCGGCCCGACCGGATGCGGAAAGTCGACGCTGCTCAATGTCACCGCGGGGCTGTTGAAACCGGCTGCCGGGGCGGCGCGGATTTTCGACAAGCCGCTCAGTGGCCTCAACCGCGACGCCGGTTATCTGTTCCAGGCGGATGCGCTGTTCCCGTGGAAGACCGCGATCGACAATGTCGCGATCGGGCTTGAGATCCGAGGTACGCCGCGCACGGATGCGCTCGCGCGCGCGCAGCAATGGCTGACCTCGGTCGGGCTCGGCGCCTTCGCCGGCCGCTATCCGCACATGTTGTCGGGCGGCCAGCGCAAGCGCGTCGCGCTCGCGCAGGTCCTGATCCGCGATCCGAAGATCCTGCTGATGGACGAGCCGTTCGGCCCGCTCGACGCCCAGACCCGGCAGATCATGGGCAATCTGCTGCTGGAATTGTGGACCGCCGACCGCAAGGCGGTGCTGTTCGTCACCCACGATCTCGAGGAGGCGATCGCGCTTGCCGACCGCGTCGTGATCATGTCGGCCGGGCCCAGCGCGCGCATCATCGGCGACTGGCGCATCACGCTGCCGCGGCCGCGCGATATCGCCGAAATCCGGATGGAGAAGGATTTCCATGCCCTGCACCGCGAGATCTGGGGCGTGCTGAAAGACGAGGTGATGAAGGGCTATGTGCAGTCGACGCAGGCGGGAGCAGCCTGATGTCACGCTTGACGTTGCTGTCCCTGCAGGTTCTGGTCGCCGTCGTCACACTGGCCTTGTGGCAGTTCTTTGCCACCGTGCCGGTTTTCGGCAAGATGCTGCTGCCGCCGTTCTTCTTCTCCAATCCGGTCGACGTCTTCAGCCAGATTGTAAAATGGTTCTCGACCGGTGTGATCTGGAAGCATCTTGCGATCACCTTGTGGGAATCCATCCTCGCCTTCGTGATCGGTTCGGCCGGCGGCATCCTGGTCGGCTTCTGGTTCGCGCGGCAGCCGCGCGTCGCCGCGGTGTTCGATCCCTATGTGAAGATGGTCAACGCGCTGCCGCGCGTGGTGCTGGCGCCGATCTTCGCGCTGTGGTTCGGGCTCGGCGTCTGGTCCAAGGTCGCGCTCGGCGTCACGCTGGTGTTCTTCATCATATTCTTCAACGTCTACCAGGGCGTCAAGGAAGTGCCGACCACGGTGCTCGACAACGGCCGCATGCTTGGCATGAACGAGCGGCAGCTGATGCGCCACGTCTACTGGCCCTCGGCGCTGTCCTGGATGTTCTCCTCGCTGCACACCTCGGTCGGCTTTGCCGTGGTCGGCGCGGTGGTCGGCGAATATCTCGGCTCCGCGGCCGGCCTCGGCTATCTGATCCAGCAGGCCGAGGGCGTGTTCGACGTCGCCGGCGTGTTCGCCGGCATGTTCGTGCTGTCGGCCTTCGTCATCCTGATCGACATGGCGGTGACTGTCGTGGAGAAGCGGCTGCTGGTCTGGCGGCCGGCGGCGGCGACGCGGGACTAGGGCACTACCGGTGCGGCATCCATCAGCCCGCGGATCTTCTCCGTCACCTCCGGGTCAACAGGATTGTAGACGATCATGCTGAGGTCGGACCGGCCATCGACCGCGAACGCTGAGTATTCGAATTTGACCGGGCCGAGGATCGGATGCCGGAGCTGCTTGACGCCCTGGCCATGGGTTCGCACGTCGTTGTCGCGCCACAGCGCCGCGAATTCCGGGCTGAGCCGGCAGAGCTCATCGACAAAAGGTTGCACTTCGGCGGCCGCGCCGGCGCGCATCGCGTCCACCCTGAAGGCGCCAACGACGAAGCGGGCCACGCTTGCCCAGTCTTGTTGCGCGGCGCGGACGCGCGGATCGAGGAACATGAAGCGCAGCACGTTGCGCTCGCGCGGCGGCAGCGATCCGTAGTCCGTCAGCATCACGGTCGCCGCCCGGTTCCAGGCGACGATGTCCCATGTCGCGGTCCTGATCACGGCGGGGCTCGGCAGCAACGCGTCGAGCACGCGCTGCAGCCGCGGCGTGACGCCTTCATTCTTCTGGTAGCGCACCTCGGGCGTGCGGCCGAGGCCGAGCAGGAACAGATGCTCGCGCTCGACCTCCGTCAGCATCAGTGCCCGCGCGATGCGGTCCAGCACATCGGCCGAGGGCGCACCGCCGCGGCCCTGTTCGAGCCAGGTGTACCAGGTCGCCGAGATGTTGGCGCGCTGCGCCACTTCCTCGCGGCGCAGGCCCGGCGTGCGTCGCCGCTCCGGCGGAAAGCCGAACGTCGCCGGATCGAGCTTGCTGCGGCGGTCCTTCAGGTAGGCGCCGAGCAGGTTCTCATGCGTGAGCGGTTCGCTCATCCTGTTAGCCATTATACCATGATAACGTCACTACTTTACCACGATAGCGCAGCGACCCAGATTTGTCGCCAGCAAAACCTGGAGACTTGCTGATGCGCGTGTTTGTCACTGGAGCCACCGGTTGGGTCGGCTCGGCTGTCGTGAATGATCTGATTGCCGCCGGCCATCGGGTGCTCGGCATGACCCGCTCCGACAAGGGTGCGGCAGCGCTCGCCGCCGCCGGCGCCGAGGTTCACTACGGAACGCTGGAAGATCTCGACAGCCTGAAGCGCGGCGCCGCGCAGGCGGATGCCGTGATCCATTGCGCCTTCAACCACGACTTCTCGAGGTTTGCGCAGAACTGCGCGGACGACCGGCGGGCGATCGAGACGCTCGGTGCCGTGCTCGAAGGCTCGAAGCGTCCGCTGATCACGACATCGGGCGTCGCGCGGGTGGCGCAGGGCCGCGTCGCGACCGAAGAGGATCCGCCGATTCCGGTCTCCGAGGCCTATCCGCGTGCGTCCGAGGCGACGACGATGGCGGTCGCATCGCGCGGCGTGCATGCCGCCGTGGTACGGCTGCCGCCCTCGGTGCATGGTCATGGCGACCACGGCTTCGTGCCGCGCCTCGTTGCCTTTGCGCGCGAGAAGGGCGCCTCTGTCTATATCGGTGAGGGACAGAATCGCTGGCCCGGCGTGCATCGGCTGGATGCGGCCCGTGTCTACCGGCTCGCGCTCGAGCCCGGCGTCGAAGGCGGCCCGTTCCATGCGGTCGCCGATGAGGGCGTGCCATTCAAGGCGATCGCCGAGGTCATCGCCCGCCGGCTCAACGTTCCGCTGGTGTCGAAGTCTTCAGAGGAGGCGGCCGAGCATTTCGGCATGTTCAGCCGGTTCGTCGCCTTCGATGTGCCGACCTCGAGCGCGCGGACGCGCGCCCGGCTCGACTGGCGGCCGCAGCAGCCCGGGCTGATCGCCGACATCGATCACCCCGCTTATTTCGCGTAGCTGCCGCGGAGGACGGACCATGACAGACGCCAAGATGTCGCTCGACGGCAAGCGCGTGATCGCAATCGGGGGATCGTCGGGGATCGGCTTTGCCGTCGCTGCGCTCGCGCGGGAGCAGGGCGCGGAGGTGGTGATTGCTTCCAGCAAGCCGGCCAATGTCGATGCGGCGGTCGCGCGGCTGCCGGGATCTGCGGGCATGACCGTCGATCTGCGCGACGAAGCCAGCGCGTCGCGCTTCTTCGATCGGGTCGGCGCCTTCGATCACCTCGCGATCACGGCGGGCGATCAGGGCCTCCCGGCGTTCGGTGCCACGCGTGATCTCGATCTCGTTGCAGCGCGCGAGGCTCTCACTCTTCGATTCTGGGGCTCGCTCGCGGCGGTCAAGCACGCCAGCCGCGTGATCGCTGCGAACGGATCGATCACGCTGACCGGTGGCCTGCTGGCACACCGCCCGCAAAAGGGGATGCCGTTTGTTACCGCGGCCGCGGGTGCCATGGAGAGCCTGGCCCGCGGCCTTGCCGTCGATCTTGCGCCGGTCCGCGTCAATGCCGTCTGCCCAGGGCTCATTCTCACCGAGCGCGTCAAGCAGATGCCGGAGGAGAGGGTGCGCGGCTACGTGGCAGGCTTGCCGTTACCGCGCGCCGCATCGCCGAGCGAGGCGGCCGCGGCTTATGTCTATCTGATGCTGAACAGCTACGTGACCGGGCAGATTCTTGCCGTGGATGGCGGTGGTCTGTTGGTGTGATCGTTAGAGCGGGAAGCACCGCATGTAGGCCGCGAACAATTTCTCGTCGCTGTAGCTCACCAGCTCCGAGGCAATCGCGTCGGCCAGTTCGAGGTCGCGGTTCTGGATGCGCAGCCATGCCTGGGTATCGGCGGTGATGATCAGCGCCGCGTCTCCGACATGTCGCCCCGGCACCACCTGCAGATCCTTGCCCTTGATCACGACGGTCATGTCCAGCGCGCTTGCCCCGGTGAAGCGCAGATGCGTCACGAAATCCAGACCGCGTGCCCTGCCGCGCTGAAATCCGAGCGACAGCGAGAAGATGTAGGCCTGGATGCTGCCGGTATGGCGGCCGGACGTGACATGCTGGACCTTCTTGTGCGGAAAGCGCCGCGTCACTGTGTCCTCGGCGTCGGTATCCGGGATTACGTAGACGAATTCGTCCTTGTCGATCAGCGGCTGCACCACCTCAGTGAAATGCGCGTCCCGATCATGCAGGAAGGGGCCGATCACGTCTTCGCCGGCCGGACAGGCCGAGATGCAATAGGCTGCCTTGTAGCCCGGCTTGAACGACAGCGATTGCCAGATGTTCAGCGTCTCGGTGCGGGGGACGCGCGCGCGATAATCCTTGGCGTCCTTGGAGTCCGCGACCTTCTCCACCCACTGCGTGAAGTTGCCGAGGAAGTCGTGATAATTGTGGGTGTGGCAGGACAGGAAATCGAAGCCGCCGTCCGGCTTGATGGCGCCGACCGGGCAGGCGGCCACGCACAGCTTGCACTCCAGGCAGGGATTGTAGTCGATCGGCTGGTCATAGGCGTCCACCTCGCATCCGAGCAGGACGGTGCCGAGCAGGACGAAGCTGCCGAATTTCGGGTGGATGATGCTGCGATGGATTCCCATCCGCCCGAGGCCTGCTTCCACCGCGATCGGCTTGTGCTGGACCATCATGATCCGGGGCAGGTCCATCTCCATCGGGAAGGCGGCGACTGAATTGCAGGCCGGGATACCGTGCTCGTCGAGCGCGCGAACGATGGCACGCGCGGTTTCGTTGACGTGATCGTAGGTGCCGTGGAATTCCTCGTTGGCGACCGAGCGCGAAGGCGAGCGCACCGGCTCGCGGTTCATGTGGCAGGCGATCGCAAGCAGGGTACGCGTCCGGCCATAGACCTTGCGGATGAAGTCGCGCTGCGGCGCGATGGCGGCGCGCTCGAACTCGATGATGCCGACGTCATCGGCGCCGCACTCGCGCGCGATCCGCTTGAGCAGTTCCGAAGAAACCGGGACGTCGTGAACGTGCTGGCTGCTGCGCGCGCGCACCGCCCTGACCGTAGGGTGATCGTCCAGGCTCATGGTTCGCTCTCTGTAAAATGACAATCATCATATTATGAAGCGAGCGGACGCGAGGCAAGTGAATTATCTGTCAATCGTCATGTAATGGAACCGGCTCTTGGGGGCGGGCGCAACGTCGTCATTGCGAGAAGCGAAGCGACGAAGCAATCCATCGGTCCGCACATGCCGAGAGATGGATTGCTTCGCTCCGCTCGCAACGACGCGGGAGGAAGCCGCCGTCAATCCAGCAGCTTGGTATCATCCGGCGCCTGCGGCGGCGTCTTGATCGCGATTGCCTTGATGGCGCGGCCGTTCGGCTTGGTGCCGCCATGCGGCGTGCCCTTCGGGATCACGATCAAATCGCCCGGCTTGACCGTCACTTCCTTGTCGCCGAGCCAGACCGTGCCGGTGCCTTCGAGCACGAATTGCATCTCATTGGTGTTGGGGTGCATGTGCTTCGGCACGTTACCGTCCTGGATCGAGACGGTGGCGCCGTCGGCCGCGACGAACATTTTCGAGCGGAAGCCGACCTTGTTGGCGTCGCCGAGCTTGTCGCCCTCCATCTCGCCGGTGTGGATGACCTGCGCCGTGATGCTCTCGGCAGCGAGCGCCGGCCGCAGCAGATGGGTGACGCCACAGCCGGCGGCGAAGGCAGCGGCGATCGACAGCGCGGTTGCAATACGATTCATGAAGACCTCCCTTGGTGTTTCCCTTGAAGCATTCTTGGTGCTTGTTCGGCGTTTTCCTGTATCCGCGATGCTATGCCGTGGCCGCAGGCTTGACCAGTAACCGGAAAGTCGCCTTCTCAAGGCAGGCTTGCTCCTCTATCTTGCCGGCCAGTCGAACGGAGGACGTCATGAACAAATGGCTTGGCAAGCTTGCCGGAATGCTGCTGGCGCTGACCCTGTCCACGGGCCTTGCCGCGGCGCAAAGCAAGATCACCATCGCGGTCGGGGGCGGCGCCTGCCTGTGCTATCTGCCCACCGTGCTGGCCAAGCAGCTTGGCGAATACGACAAGGCCGGGCTTGCGGTCGAACTGGTCGATCTCAAGGGCGGCTCGGATGCACTCAGGGCCGTGCTCGGCGGCAGCGCCGACGTCGTCTCCGGCTATTTCGACCACTGCGTCAATCTCGCGGCCAAGAAGCAGGAGCTGCAGGCCTTCGTGGTCTATGACCGCTATCCCGGCCTCGTGCTGGTGGTCTCGCCCAAGCACACCGGCGAGATCAATTCGATCAAGGATCTCGCCGGCAAGAAGGTCGGCGTCAGCGCGCCGGGCTCCTCGACCGACTTCTTCCTGAAATACATGCTGAAGAAGAACGGACTCGATCCCCAAGGCGCCGCCGTGATCGGCGTCGGCCTCGGCGCGACCGCGGTGGCCGCGATGGAGCAGGGCCAGATCGACGCTGCCGTGATGCTCGATCCCGCCGTCACCGTTCTGCAGGGCAGCCATTCCGATCTCAAGATCCTGAGCGACACCCGCACCCAGCACGACACGCTTGCGGTGTTCGGCGGCGAATATCCCGGCGGCGCGCTCTATTCGACCGCGGCCTGGGTCAACGGCCACGAGAAGGAGGTGCAGGCGCTGACCAATGCCATCATGGCGACGCTGGCCTGGATCCATTCGCACACCGCCGAAGACATCATGGCCAAGATGCCGGACGAGATCGTCGGAAAGGACAGGGCGCAGTATCTCGCAGCGCTGAAGAACACGATCCCGATGTATTCGGAGACCGGCAAGATGGATCCCAAGGGCGCGGAGGCCGTGCTCGCCGTGTTCAGCGAGGGCTCGCCTGAGGTCGCGAAGGCCGGGATCGACGTCACCAAGACCTACACCAACAAATATGTCGATCAGGTCAAGAAGACGACCGGAAGCGCGAAATAATTTGCGCGGAGATCATGCCGAAATGAATTTGCGGTGAGTGACATGTCGTCTCCGCTGATTTGTCGCGTCACCGCGCTCGACCTGGCGCTGCAGCGGCGTCCCTGGCCGTTCGCGGACGAGCGGCGCGGCGAGATCGACGCGCATTTCGCCGAGCAGCAGCGGCTCAACCCGAACCTGTGGAACGGCCGCGTCCTGCTCGGGCGCGATCCGGTCTTCGCCGGCGAGCGGCTCAGCGCGAGCTATTTCGAGACCGATTTCGCAAGCTTCCTCGCCTGGCGCGACTGGGGTTTTCCGGACAAGGAGATATTCAACGGCTTCGGCATGGGCGCGCTGCTCTCGAGCGACGGCGCCTTCGTGTGTGGGGTGATGGGCGAGCGGACGGCGAACGCCGGACGCATCTATTTCCCCTCCGGCACGCCCGATCTCGACGACATCAGCGTCGACACGGTCGATATCGCCGGCAGCGTGATGCGGGAGCTCGAGGAGGAGACCGGTCTTACCGCGGCAGATTGCCGCGCGGATGCCGATTGGCACTGCATCTACACCGGTGTCGCGCTCGCGATGATGCAGATCCTGCGCGTCGACATGCCCGCTGACACGCTACGTGCACGCATCGAATCCAATCTCGCGCGCCAGAAAAATCCCGAACTCGCCGGCATCCATCTGGTGCGCAGCCGCGCCGATCTCAATGCCGCGATGCCGCGCTTCGTCACCGCCTTCATCGAAACGCAGCTGCCGGCGTAGGGCACGTAGTCATAAGAGTCAGCTTCCGAGGGTGAAGTGGTCGTTGCCTGGATCGGTCGTCATCGACGGCTTGTGACCCGAAATAGCGAAGTTGCCTTCCGTAATTCTCCGGTCGGAAAGCTCGTCGGCAACGTTCCGCCGAAACTTTGCGCAAGCCTGCGCCGTGGCGACGCAGCCATCGCGCTTGACATCATCGGCCGCTCCCCCTGTGATAGGGCGGCACGAACAAAAAATGCAGTGCACAATCTCCGGGGAGGGATTCATGCCGGTCAGGAAGGCCGCCCGCTGGCTTGCGGGTCTGTCTGTCGCGCTTGCGGCGCTGGGCGTGGCCGGTGCCGCGCATGCGCAGGACAAGAAGATCAAGATCGGCGTGATCTTCGACTTGACCGGCCCGCTGGCCGGCGGCGGCTCGGAGCTGCAATATACCGGCGTCAAGATCATGCTCGACCATTACGCCAAGATCGGCGTCGAGGGCTACAAGGTCGAGGCCGTCTACGCCGACGCGCAGAGCAAGCCCGACATCGCCATCAACGAGGCCGTCCGCCTGCTCGAGCAGGAAAAGGTCGACATGGTGATGGGCTTCTTCTCCTCGGCGCAATGCGTGCCTGTGGCGGCCCGGGTCGACCAGATGAAGAAGTTCATGTGGATTACGACCTGCATCTCCTCGGGCGTGTTCGACGGCAAGAACTACAAATACGTGTTCCGTCCGCAAGCCGCCGGCAACCAGTACGGCATGATGACGACCGACTTCATCGCGCAATACTCCATATCCAAGTTCGGCAAGGAGCCGAAGGACCTCCGCGTTGCCATCATCCATGAGGACGGCGCCTATGGCGTCGACGTCGCCAAGGGCAACGAAGCCGGTGCAAAGAAGGCCGGCTTCAACATCGTGCTCAAGGAGGGCTATTCGGCAACCGCGCCCGACCTGTCGGCGCTGGTCACCAAGCTGAAGCGCGCCAAGCCCGACGTGATCTTCCACACCGGTTACAATCCGGACATCACGCTGCTATTCCGCCAGGCGCGCGAGCAGGGGCTGAAGTTCGGCGCCATCGTCGGCCACGGCGCCGGCTATGGCGTCTATGAGAAGCTGAAGGAAGGCCTCGGCGCCGACGCCAATTATCTCTTCAACACCGACCCGATCTCGATCTGGCTCGCCAACCAGAACGGCATGGATGCCAAGCTGCCGCCGGTCATCAAGATGGTCGGTGAGGAGTTTGACCGGCTGAAGCCCGGCGTGCCGATCCGCTCCGCCCATGTCGGCATCGGCGCAGCCAATGCCTACGTGTTCCTCGACGACGTGCTGCCGCGCGCGATCAAGAAGTATGGCGGCATCGATCCGGACGCGTTGCGCAAGGCGGCGCTCGACACCGACATTCCCGAGGGCGGCACCATGCTCGGTTACGGCGTGAAGTTCTACGGCGAGGGGGAGCAGTACGCCGGGCAGAACGCGCGCTCGTTCCCGGTGGTGCTGCAATATATCGACGATAAATCCTATGTGGTGTGGCCGAAGAGGCAGATGCAGCGCGAGACCGTGCTGCCGTTGCCGGCCGGCACCACCTACAGCTACAAATAGCCGAGCAAGATGACATTAGATCGAATAGCTGCCGCGAAGGAACCGCGCTCCCTCTCCCGCTTGCGGGGGAGGGCTGGGGTGGGGGTTCTCTCCACGAGTCGTATCGTGGAGAGAGCCCCCACCCGGATCGCATCTTCGATGCGTTCCGACCTCCCCCGCAAGCGGGAGAGGTGCAGCGAGTCTGCGGCCAGGCTGTTTCAATCTGACTTCATCCTGCACTAGCGCTCGCGAAAGGGACGCCGTGCTCGCCGTCGAAGGCCTGGTCAAGCGGTTTGGCGGCTTTTGCGCCGTCAACAACGTGTCGTTCCGCGTCGAGCAGGGCGAAATCCTCGGCCTGATCGGGCCGAACGGCTCGGGCAAGAGCACGATCTTCAACATGCTGTCGGGCACCTTGCCGCCGACCGAGGGCTCGATCCTGTTCGACGGCCGCGAGATCGCCGGTCTCGCCCCGCACCGGATCATCGTGGGCGGGATCGGCCGCACCTTCCAGATCCCGCGGCCATTCCATCGCCTGAGCATTTTCGAGAATGTCGTGCTCGCCGGCTTCTACGGCCAGGGCCGCCACAGCCGCAGCAAGGCCGAGGAGGCGGCCGAACGCGCGCTGGCGATGGTCGGCCTGCCGACCGATCGGCATAGCAGCGTCGAAGGCCTGGGCGCGGCCGGGTTGAAGAAGCTCGAACTCGCCAAGGCGCTCGCCACCGGACCGAAATTGTTGCTAGCCGATGAAAGCCTCGGCGGTCTCGACGAGACCGAGATGGACCAGGCCGCCGACATGCTGCGCCGAATCCGCGACGAGCTCGGCATCACCATCATCTGGGTCGAGCACATCATGGGTGTCTTGATGCGGGTGGTCGATCGCGTGATGGTGCTGGATCACGGCGAGAAGATCGCCGAAGGCCTGCCGGCGGACGTCGCGGGCGATGCCAGGGTGATCGAGGTCTATCTCGGCACCGATGCGGATGCGAGCCTGGCTGCCGCCGTCGCCGAGCAGGCGCGCCGCCGGATCGGGGCGTGACCGGCATGCTGGAGCTCCGATCGATCGACGCGGGCTATGGCAGCTTCCAGGCGCTGTTCGACGTCAGCCTCGACGTCAAGGCGGGCGAGGCGGTCGGCGTGATCGGCCCGAACGGCGCCGGCAAGACGACCCTCATGCGCGTGATCTCCGGCCTGATCCGCCCGAGTAACGGCAAGATATCGATGGAGGGTGCCGACGTCGTCAGGACGCCGGCGCATCGCATCGTCAGCCTCGGGATTGCGCATGTGCCGGAAAATCGCCGGCTGTTTCCGCGGCTCACCGTGGCAGACAATCTGAAGATGGGCGCGTACATGCCCGGCGCCCGCGCGCATTACGCCGAGCGGCTCGACTTCGTGTTCGAGCTGTTCCCGCGCATGAAGGAGCGTCGCCACCAGATGGCCGGCACCATGTCGGGCGGCGAGCAGCAGATGTGCGCGATCGGCCGGGCGCTGATGTCGAACCCGAAACTGCTGCTGCTCGATGAGCCCTCGGCCGGGCTTGCGCCGGTCGTCGTGCAGCAGGTGTTCGAGCTGGTCAAGCGCATCCGCGCCTCAGGGCTGACCGTGCTGATCGTCGAGCAGAACGTGCAGCAGGTGCTGCGTGTGGTGGACCGCGCCTATCTCTTGGAAGCCGGCAGCATCCGCGCCGCCGGCACGGCGGCGGAGTTGGCGGCCAGCGACACCATCAAGCAGGCGTATCTGGGAGTGTAGGGGATGATTGGATTGGTCGGGACGATCACCGCGAGGACGCTCCACTCCCTCTCCCGCTTGCGGGGGAGGGCCGGGGTGGGGGTGTCTCCACGGTCGAGAACCTCCGCGGGGCGAGAGCCCCCACCCGGCGCGCTTCCGCGCGCCGACCTCCCCCGCAAGCGGGAGAGGTAAGAAAGGCCAAACAGCCATGCAATCCTTCCTCGACATTTTCGACATCTACCTGCTGGAGGCCGTGATCAACGGCATCCTGCTCGGCGGCGTGCTGGCGCTGTTGGCGCTCGGGCTCAACCTGATCTTCGGCGTCATCGACGTCACCTGGATCTGCTACGCCGAGCTCGTGATGATCGGCATGTACGGCATGTACTATCTCGTGCAGGTGTTTCATTTGCCGTACTGGGCCGCCGCGCCGCTCGTCATCCTCCTGGTGGCGCTGCTCGGCGCCGCGCTGCATTTCCTCGTCATCGCGCCGCTCTTGACCGCGCCGCCGATCAACCAGCTGCTCGCCACCGGCGGCGTGCTGTTCATCCTGCAGAGCTTCGCCACCGTCGCCTTCGGCATCGACTTCCGCAATCTCGGCATCCGTCTCCCGGTGCTGGCGCTCGGCGAGATGAATTTCAGCTACGCGCGACTGTTGTCGTTCGGCGCGGCGCTGGTCGGCATGATCGGCGTCTATCTGTTCCTGACCCGCACCTTCACCGGCACCGCGATCCGCGCCATCGCGCAGGACCGCCAGATCATGCCGCTGATGGGCGTCGATCCCAGGCGCATCTATCTCGTCACCTCGGCGATCGGCGGCGGGCTCGCCGGTCTCGCCGCCTGCCTCCTGGTGCTGCAATATGACGTGCATCCGTTCGTCGGGCTGTCGTTCGGGCCGATCACCTTCCTGATCTGCGTGCTCGGCGGCCTCGGCAATTTCATCGGCGGCTTCGTCGCGGCCTTCGTGTTCGCCGAGATCATCTCGCTCGGCGGCCTGTTCTCCGATCTCGAATGGGGCTACGTGCTGGCGTTCGCCTTCTTCATCGTCATGATGTTCATCCGGCCCGCGGGCCTCCTGGCGAGGCGCTCGTGAACAGAGGGCTCGCCGGCTGGATCATCGCTCTGCTCGCGCTCGTCGCGCTGCCCTTCGTGCACCGCGACCCCTATCATCTGCACGTGCTGGTGCTGATCCTGATCTGGTCGTTCGCCTACACCTCGTGGTCGATCATGGGCCGCTTCGGCCTGGTCTCGCTCGGCCATGGCGGCTTCATGGGCATCGGCGCCTATGTCACCGCGCTGCTCTGGAATCACCTCGGCGTCTCGCCCTGGATCGGGATTCCCCTGAGCATGGCGACAGCCGGTGTGCTCGCGCTCGTCGTCGCCTATCCTTGCTTCCGCTTTCGCATCACCGGGCACTATTTCGTGCTGGTGACCCTGGCGCTGTCCGGCATCGTGCTTCAGGTCATCACCGCGACCCGCGACTATACCGGCGGCTCGCTCGGCTACACGCCGCAGCGCGCGCCGAGCGGCAAGGGGCTGTTCGCACTGCAATTCGACGACAAGATCACCTGGTATCTGATTGCGCTCGCGGTCTGGGTCGCAGGTCTCGTGATCTGGCGCGCGATCGACCGCAGCATGATCCGCCACGCCATGGAGGCGATCTCGGAGGATGAGGATGCGGCGGCCGCCGCCGGCGTCAACGTCACCGCCGAGAAGCTCAAGATCACCCTGATCAGCGCGCTGATGACCGCGCTGTCCGGTGCGCTCTATTGCCAGTACCAGATGTTCATCTCGCCGGACACCGTGAGCGGCATCGCGGTCTCCCTGCAGATGGTGTTCGCCGCGATCGTCGGCGGCGTCTATGTGGCGCTGGGACCGACCGTCGGCGCCATCATCACCATCGTGCTGGCCGAGGTGCTGCGCATTTCGTTCGGCACCAAGGCGGTCGGCTGGGACAATCTGGTCTATGGCGTGCTGCTGGTGCTCTTCATTATCTTCCTGCCCAAGGGCATTCTTGGTAGCGTGATCGACCGGATCAAATCGCCACGCAAGCCGTCGAGAGGCCATGAGCAACAAACCGTCCCCATCGCTCGCCGATGAACTGAAGCCCTTCGTCGCGCCGTTCCGCTTCGACGGAGCAGGCGAATTTCACCTGAAATCGTATCCGACCGCCGAGAAAGGCGGCATCGACAAGGACGTCGGCGGCAAGATCATCGAAGCCAACCGCACGCGGCTCAACGACTTCCAGGAGAAGCTCTACGCCCAGGACCGCTGGTCGCTGCTCCTGATCTTCCAGGGCATGGATGCCGCCGGCAAGGACAGTGCGATCAAGAGCGTGTTCGAGGGCGTCAACCCGCAGGGCTGCGAGGTCTCCTCGTTCAAGCAGCCTTCGACCAAGGAACTCGACCACGATTTCATGTGGCGCGCCATGATCGCGCTGCCGGAGCGCGGCCACATCGGTATCTTCAACCGCTCCTACTACGAGGAATGCCTTGTCGTGCGCGTTCATGCCGATGTGCTCGCCAAGCAGAAGCTGCCGAAACGGCTGGTGACCAAGAACATCTGGCGCGAGCGCTTCGAGGACATCTCCGCGATCGAGCGCTATCTGTCCCGCAACGGCACCGTGATCCTGAAATTCTTCCTGCACGTCTCCAAGGAGGAGCAGCGCCGGCGCTTCCTTGACCGGCTCGAGGAGCCGGCCAAGAACTGGAAGTTCTCGATGGCCGACGTCTCCGAGCGCGCGCTGTGGGCCAAATATCAGGCCGCTTATCAAGACATGATCCACCAGACCGCGACCGGGGAGGCGCCCTGGCACATCGTGCCCGCCGACCACAAATGGTTCGCCCGCGTCGTGATCGGCTCGACCATCGTCAATGCGCTCGACAGGCTCGAGCTGAAATTCCCCGAGGTCGACAAGGCGGACCTGAGCGAGTTCAAGCGTGTCCGTGCTGCGCTGGAGGCGGAAGGCAAGGGCGGCGCGGCGGAGAAAAATGCGGCGAAGAAGTAGGGCGGCGCTTTTTTCTCGCGCCCTGCGGGCGAGGCGATTTCGGAATATTGGAAATATGCCTTTGATTTGCCCGACGTGTCAAGTGGCCCGGTCGAGCGCCGGCAGCCGCCGGCTCCTTTGTATGGGGTTGTTTTCGATATTTTGGCCGCGCGCGCCTGCGACGGGGGCTTGATCGCCACCGCAGATATCTGCGGTAGCGACTACCGTTCTCCGGTCTGCCAGCGCGTCCCTTGCGCGCTAGCCCTTGCGTGACGGCATCCAGGCGGACAGCAAATAGAAGCCGATCGCCACGATCAGGAGATAGCGGAAGCCGAGCAGGGTCGAGCACGATTCGGCGAGGCCGCCGATGACAGATCCCGCGATGTTGGATCCGAACGCCTGATCGGGATTGGCTTCGTCGCGGAACGAGCGGGCGAAGATCACGCCGGCGAAGAACATCGGGCCGAGCGCCAGCGCGCACGGGATCACGTAGCGCCAGACGATGCCGCCGCTCAGGAACGTGTCGAGCGGCACCAGCACCGAGACCGCCAGCAGCCCGGCATAGTGCCGCGCCAGGCGGGTCGACGGCACCTTGATCACATACAAATTGGCGGCGAGGATCAGCAGCAGGGCGGTGAAGAACACCGCAGAGTTGACCAGCCAGGTGCTGCCGAACAACAGCGCCATCTGCACCACTGCCTTTGTCTCGAGCAGCATGAAGGCCGCGCCGAGGAAGAACATCCGGTTGTTGGGTCGCCAGGCGCCCTTCGGCTTGAACAGATAGACGAGGCCAAGCCCAAGCACGCCGAGCAGGATCATCGAGCGAACGGTCAGGTCGGGAATCAGCCTGCCGCTGACATAGAGGAACGGCCAGTCGTCGCTGGTCGATTGCCTGGCCCCTTCATTGTCGACCACCAGTTTCGCCGGCGCCAGCGGCACCCAGTCGCCGTGCTGGGCTGCAGCCTTGTCCTGTCCCTTTTCCTGCGGCTTGTCGAAGCCGTTGACCGCCAGGTTTTCCGGCGGAATGCTGTTCAGCCAGAACTGGCCGCGGTCGCGGAATGCTGTCGAGATGCGCGGATTGCAGCCCGCGATGATCGTGGTGAAGCCGACCGCTTCCGACGAGGTCAGCGTTTCCTTGTAGGGCAGCGGCAGCACCAGCGGATCGCAGCCGAACACCTGCTTCGCCATCTCGGCGACGCGTTGCACGATCCAGCCCTGGCGATAGTAGTTGTACATCACGAAGACGCCGTCTTGCTTCAGCACGCGGCGGACGTCCTGGAACGCCTGTTCGGTGAACAGATAGCTTTCGAGGCGAATGTTGGCGTAGCCGCTGTGCAGGATCAGCGAGTCGACGAGCGCATACACGACCAGATCGTATTTGCGTTCGGTGGTGCGCAGGAAATGCCGGCCGTCGTCGAGATGCGGCACCACCCTTGGATCCTGATAGGGCTTGTCGGGATGGTTGTGGATGCCGATGTTCTGGATCACGGGATCGATCTCGACCGCATCGATGCGCTCGACGCCGAAGCGCAATGCGTGCGCCAGATCGTTGCCGGAGCCGGCGCCGATGATCATGACGTTCTTGAACGGCGCGCCGCCGCTGTGCTGCTGCAGCAGGTGGATCAGCGAATAGGACGAGCCGCGTTCGCTGAACGGCATCATTTCCTGATGGCCGATGCTGTTGACGGTGATCACGCCGTTCGATTTGTTGAGGTCGACGGCGTAATAGGGCGACCAGCGGATGTCATGGCTGTCGGAACGATCGGTGTAGAAGGCGGTAAATCCCACCACGATGATGATCGTCGCAAGGCGCAGGATCGACAGCGCCTTGTCCTGGTAGAGCAGGTAGACGATGCCGGCGCAGCTGATGCCGAACCAGACCACCGGCGGCGCCTGCGCGAACGACAGCAGCGAGAACCCGACGATGCCCGCGAGGCTGCCGCCGATATTCAGCGAATAGCCGGCGACGCGGTTGGGATAGGCGTCGAAGGCGCGGCCGAGCGTCTGGCCGAGGCCGACGAACATCAGCGCGATCAGCACGAAGAACAGCCCGGCGATCGCCTCGATCGGCACGACGAACTTGGCGAGATCCGGGTTGCGATACTCGGTGCCGAAAAACACCTCCTGCGGCGAGGCCTGATGGCCGACGTCGACCGCGAACTGGCCCCAGTTGGAATACAGCATCATGATCGTGGCCACGGCAGCGAAGGTCACGAGGGCGAGCCCCGGAAACAGCGCAAGCCAGTTGGTGGTCCGCCGCGCGGCAAGGCAGCCGCAGGACATGCCGAGGAAGGCTGCGAGCAGCACGATATTGGTGAAGAATTGCAGGAACACGACCTTGGCCGAGAACCAACGGATGCAGGCCAGTTCGAGAAACAGGATCAGGAATCCGACCAGGAAGAGATTGAAGCCGGCTTGGCGCTGATTGGGCCCATCGGCCAGGTTCGTCGTGGGCATGATCCTGATATCTCCTTAACCAACCAAAGGACGCGCCCTAACACCCGGTCGCCGCCGGCACACTAGATGCAACCAGTTGAGCAAAGATTGATTTACCCGGCTGCGTACGCGCCACGGCTGTCGCCGGCCGGTGCCGCGCATGCTGTCATGGTGTAGGAAAGGTTTCGCTGCGCTCGTGTTTTGGCCGGGACATAGGCGAGCGGAAGCGACGCCGTACTTCGGACGGCTGAGCCCGGCCATGACGGTGCGGATAGGTTAGTCGATGTCAATCAGGCTGCGCGACCCGCAAGGGGAAGGAAGCCTTCCCTCGCGAGAAGGCGGGCGAAGTCACGCTCGAATCGCGCCGCACGCAGCCGTGGTCACGCCGCAGCCTCTCCGAACACCATCTGCCAGCCCTTGCGCGTATCCATGTATTCCCGAACCTGCTTGATGCGGCCTGCCTCGACCACGAAGACGAAGCAGTAGTCGTTGTCGTAGCGCCGGCCGTCCGGCAGCGTCGCGCGCATGCGCTCCTCGACGATCACGCTGTCACCGTCGGCATGCACCGCTCGGAATGCGATGTCGATCTCGGTGAACAGGCGATGCATCTCGGTTGCGATGAAGCGGGCGATCGCCTCCGCGCCGATCATGTGATCGGTGTGATCGAGCGCGACTGCGGTGGCGTTGCGGGCCGGCGCGATCCATTCGGCATCCGGTGCGAACAATGCGGCGATCAGGTTGGTGTCGCGGGTCCTGAACGTCTGCCAGGCATTGAGGACGGTTTCCTTGGCGGTCGGGGTGGTCATTGCGATGTCTCCAGGGGTGATCGATCGGCTCGATCTAGGTCAGCGTGGCGAGGCCTGCTGGCCGGAATCGGACCTCATCACCGCCGGCCACTTTCCCTGATCGCGCGATGCGCTAGTGTGCGGCCATGCTCAGCTTCGAGGTCTGCAACGCTGCGCGGCTGCGGCGCGACGCGCGCTATGACGGCCGTTTCTTCACCGCGGTGAAGACCACGCGGATCTATTGCCGCCCGGTCTGTCCGGTGAAGCACCCGTTGCCACGCAACGTCACCTATTACCCGACGGCCGCTGCGGCCGAGGCGGCGGGCTATCGGCCATGCCTGCGCTGCCGTCCGGAAACCGCGCCGTTCTGTCCGGCGTGGAACGGCACGCGCTCCACGGTTGCGCGCGCGCTGAAGCTGATCGATGGCGGCGCGCTGGAGCGCGGCTCGGTTGCTGCGTTGTCCGACAGGCTCGGCATCACCGCGCGCCACCTCGGACGGCTGTTCGAGCGCCACGTCGGCGCCAGCCCACAGCAAGTCGCGACCACCCGCCGCGTGCAGCGCGCCAAGCGGCTGATCGACATCACCGATGACGCGATGACCGAGATCGCCTTCCGCGCCGGCTTCGGCAGCGTCCGCCGTTTCAACGCCGCCTTCGCCGGTCTCTACGGCCGCTCGCCGTCGAGCCTGCGCGCGTCTTCGCGCGGGCGGAGGTGAGGGGACAGGGACGGGGCCGGACGCGTCGAGCCATGCGGCACGATAGGTCAACCCCGCTGACCATCTTTATCCATTGCGGCGGCTTGCCATAATCGTCTAGAACGACGGCGCATAGCGCGTCCCGGCAACCAACCGTCAATGGTTTTGACCGAGGATTTCGGCGCTCAACAGGGGCTGGCAATGCTGATTCGCGGCCAAATCGATGGGATTTCGGGGGAGGTGGCCCAGGCTACCGCCACGATCCCGGCCGCGGCGCCCACCCTGCTTATTGGCGGCCTTCTTCTTACCTGCCCCTGAGGGCCGGCTGGGCGTTTGCGCCTGGGCACTCAGGGGTTTGTACGAGATCACCGGACCCTGATATCGCCCAAGCAACATGACGGGCGCAAAGCTTAAAGGAATTTCTCACATGGCCACCGCGAACAAGTCCGAGAAGGACCGCGTCATCATTTTCGACACCACCCTGCGCGACGGCGAGCAGTGCCCCGGCGCCACCATGACCTTCGAGGAGAAGCTCGAGGTCGCCGAGCTGCTGGATGATATGGGTGTCGACGTCATCGAGGCCGGCTTCCCGATCACCTCGGAAGGCGACTTCCAGGCGGTCAGCGAGATCGCCCGCCGCTCCAAGAACGCGGTCATCGCGGGCCTCTCCCGCGCCCATCCGGCCGACATCGACCGCTGCGCCGAAGCCGTCAAGTTCGCCCGCCGCGGCCGCGTCCACACCGTGATCGCGACCTCGCCGCTGCATATGCGCGTGAAGCTGAACAAGACCCCCCAGGAGGTCATCGAGACCTCGGTTGCCATGGTTGCCCGCGCCCGCAACCAGATCGACGACGTCGAATGGTCGGCAGAGGACGGCACCCGCAGCGAGATGGACTATCTGTGCCGGATCGTCGAAGCGGTGATCAAGGCCGGCGCCACCACGGTGAACATCCCCGACACCGTCGGCTACACGGTGCCGGAGGAATACACCCACTTCATGCGGACGCTGATCGAGCGCGTGCCGAACTCCGACAAGGCGATCTTCTCGGTGCATTGCCACAACGACCTCGGCATGGCGGTGGCGAACTCGCTGGCCGGCATCGTCGGCGGCGCGCGGCAGGTCGAGTGCACCGTCAACGGCATCGGCGAGCGCGCCGGCAATGCCGCGCTGGAAGAGATCGTGATGGCGATCAATGTGCGGAACGACAAGTTTCCGTACTGGAACAAGATCGACACTACGCAGCTGACCCGCGCCTCGAAGGTCGTGTCCGCGGCCACCTCGTTCCCGGTGCAGTACAACAAGGCGATCGTCGGCCGCAACGCATTTGCCCATGAGAGCGGCATCCACCAGGACGGCGTACTGAAGGATGCCTCGACCTACGAGATCATGCGGCCCGAGATGGTCGGCCTGAAGCAGTCCTCGCTGGTGCTCGGCAAGCATTCCGGCCGCCACGCCTTCATCCACAAGCTGGAGGAGATGGGCTACAAGCTCGGCGCCAACCAGCTGGAGGATGCCTTTACGCGGATGAAGGCGCTGGCCGACCGCAAGAAGGACATCTACGACGAGGACATCGAGGCGCTGGTTGACCAGGAGATGGCGGCCGCGCACGACCGCATCAAGCTGGCCTCGCTGACCGTGATCGCCGGCACCCATGGTCCGCAGCGCGCGACCATGAAGCTCGACGTCGACGGCCAGATCAAGATCGAGGAAGCCGAGGGCAACGGCCCGGTCGATGCCGTCTTCAACTGCATCAAGCGTCTGGTGCCGCACGAGGCCAAGCTGGAGCTGTACCAAGTCCACGCCGTGACCGAAGGCACCGATGCACAGGCCGAAGTCTCGGTGCGTCTCGCCCATGAAGGCCGTTCGATGACCGCGCGCGCCGCCGATCCGGACACGCTGGTTGCCTCCGCCAAGGCCTATCTCGGCGCGCTGAACAAGATCGTGATGAAGCGTCAGCGCGACGTCCCGGCGACCAAGGTCGCGGGCTGACCGTTCACTCGATCAAAGCATTCGGAAACGCGGCGCCTTGGGCGCCGCGTTTTTCATTTGCCAGGCGCGCCGTCACCTTTTGAGTCGGCGTCAAGCGGCCGGCCTGATGTTCTGGTTGACCCGGAACAGATTGGCGGAATCATATTTGCGCTTCACCGCCGCCAGCCGCGCATAGTTGGATCCGTAGGTAGCCTTGAGACGGGCTTCGCCCTCATCATCCATCATGAAATTCGGGTAGGCGCCGCCGAGGTCGAACGGGTGAACCGACTCCCAATAGGCCTTGGTCCATCGTGTGATTGGCCCTGCCTTTTGCGGATTCGGATCGATTCCGGCGATGACCATCGACCAGGTCGCGTCGCGACAATTCCACGCGGTCTCGCCGCCGCCGACGCGATGGACGGCGCCGTCGATCGGGTAGAGATGCATGAGCGACAATTCGCTCGGGGTCTTTGCGGCCTGCTCGAGATGGGCGTCGATCGCGGCGTCCGGCAACGTCTTGACGAAATCGCCACGCCAATACCACTGCATGCCCTTGGGGTAGAGCCCGTCAAACATGCTCTGCACGGCAGGATAGGGCATCGTCCCCATCCAGTTGAACCATGGCGTCGGCAAGGCATCGAGCAGCGGTGCCAGCGCTCCTCTGCCGCCGTCCTCGGCGCCGTCGTAGCAGCACATCAACAGGCAGATGCGCTTTCCCCAATGCTCTTGCGGAAATGGCGGACCTGACGGGATCGTCTTGAGTCCGAGGAAGACGCTGAGCTCCTCCGGCGCGGTCGGCAGGAAGTCGCGATAACGCTGCATGATCGTGCGCGCATGCTGCTGATCCCAGGCGATCGGTCCGGCAAACACGGCATTGACCGGATGGAGCCTGAACAGGAAGGACGTGACGATGCCGAAATTGCCCCCGCCGCCGCGCAGCGCCCAGAGCAGGTCGGCGTTCTCGTCCTTGCTGGCGACGGCAAAGCTGTCGTCGGCGAGCACGACGTCGGCTTCGAGCAGATTATCGATCGTGAGGCCATGTTTGCGGGTGAGATAGCCATGGCCGCCGCTCAATGTCAGGCCTGCGATCCCGGTGGTCGAGATGATACCCGCCGGGACGGCGAGGCCGAACACATGGGTGGCATGGTCGACATCGCCCTGGGTACATCCCGCGCCGACCCGCGCCGTGCGGGCAACCGGATCGACGCGCACGCCCTTCATGGCAGACAGGTCGATGACCAGTCCGTCATCCACGCTGCCGAGACCGGGTCCATTATGACCGCCACCGCGAATTGCGATGCGCAGGTCGTTCTCGCGGCCGAACTTCACCGCGGCGATGACGTCGGCGACATCGACACATCGTGCGATGAGCGAGGGCCGCTTGTCGATCATGCCGTTAAAGAGTGCACGAGCTTCATCGTAATCGGTTTCGCCGCGCGCGATGACCGCGCCGCGCAAATTTTCACGTAGTTCAATTTTGACTTCGTCACGCATGATGCTCTCCTGATCCAAGGAATCAGCAGGGCAGCCCGATGGGCGTACTGCGTCCGTGTCGGAACAGGGCCCTGTCAATTGCTGACGCTAATCGGGGCACCCGAGGGCTGCACTGTACCAGATATTGGCGGTAGCTGCGTCATCTGATTGCTCAAGAGAATGGTTTTCGATTGGAATAAAGTTTGCCCTTGGAGGGCTTTGTTGGAATCTATTCCCAACAATCCGACCGTCTCCGGATCGGTTTGGGATTTTTTGCGCGGCCGTCCGCGCTAGCCTGTCAGCGTCCCTCCCGCAAGGACGCCGCCCATGCCGCTCGCCTCCATCGATGTCGACACGCGACGCAGCCCGACGCCGGCAGAGACCGCGCTGACGCGCCGGGTGGACCTCACGACGCTGCGCCTGTTCGTCGCGGTCTGCGACGAACAGAACCTCACTCGCGCCGCGCAGCGCGAGGGGATTGCGGCCTCCGCGGTGTCGAAACGGATGAACGATTTCGAGCTGGCGTTCGGCGTCACGTTGTTCAAGCGGCTCGCCAAGGGCATGGCGCTGACGCCGGCCGGCGAGGCGTTGCTGCATCACGCCCGGGTCACGCTGCTCAATGTCGAGAAGATCGCGGTCGAGCTGTCGGAATATTCGCTAGGCGTGCGCGGCCATGTCCGCATGCTCGCCAACCTCTCGGCGATCGTGCAGTACCTGCCCGACGATCTCTCGGCCTTCTTCGACGCGCACGAGCTGCTCCGCGTCGATCTGCAGGAGCGGCCGAGCGGGCAGGTGGTGCGCGGCATCGAGGAGGGCGCGGCCGAGATCGGCATCTGCTCGGCCGAGGCCGACAGCCGCGCGCTCGAAGTCTTCCATTATCGCTACGACAATCTGGTGGTGGTGATGCGGCCGGACCATCCGCTCGCCGGCCGCGGAAAATTGCTGTTCACCGAGACGCTCGATTTCGACCACATCGGCCTGCACACCGCGAGCTCGATCTATCTGCACTCGCAATATGCGGCGACGCAAGCCGGCAAGACGATGCGGCTGCGCATCAACGTGCCCGGCTTCGATGCGGTCTGCCGCATGGTGCAGGCCAATATGGGCCTCGGCCTGATCCCCGATCGCGCCTTCGCAGTCGTCGGTGCCGGCATGGGCCTGCGTGCGATCCCGCTGCGCGACGATTGGGGGCGGCGCGAGCTGAAGATCGTGGTCCGCGATGCCGCGAATCTGTCCGCAACCGGCCGCCTGATGCTGGACTATCTGCGCGCCGTGGAAACGGATCGGAGAGGGCAGGCCGGCGGACAACTCGGCTAGCTGCGTGCGTGCTCGCAGCCGGGGACGTCCGTTCCGGACGCAAGCGCAGGCGCGCGTCTCAGCCGCCGTCGAGTGCGGCGAGGCGATCGGCTTCCATGATGTCTTCGACGGTGTTGGCGTTGAAGAACGGATCCAGCGGCTCGGTCGGCCAATCGACCGTTGCCAGCGGATAGCGCGCGGTCCAGCGATCGATCTTGCGCACGTCCTCCACGACCAGCGCGTGGCGCAATTCGTTCCGCAGACGCACGCTCCACAGACCGATGACCGGATGCGTCTGCCCGCCGGATGAGGCGACCGCGAGTTCGGCATTCTCTGCCGCGCGCGCCTGCTCCAGGCGTGCGACAAGATCACGCGGAAGAAACGGACAGTCGCCCGCTGCGCTCAGCACCCATTTCGCATCCGGCCGGTTGGCTGCGGTCCAATCGAGCGCGGCGAGGATGCCGGCGAGGGGACCCGGATAATCGGCGACATCGTCGGCGACGACCGGAAGGCCGAACGCGGCGAAGCGCGCGGGGTCGCCATTGGCGTTGATGATCAACTCGCTGCATTGGGGGGTGAGACGGTCGATCACCCGTTGCAGAATGGTCCGGCCGGCGATCTTGCGCATCGGCTTGTCGCCGCCGCCCATCCGCCGCGCGAGGCCGCCGGCCAGCAGCACGCCCGGGATGTCAGTCCCCGGGATATCAGCCATTGTCGGCCTCGCCCTTGCGCTTGTGCCGCATCGATTCCTCTTCGACATAGTCGAGGTTCTGGTCGTAGACGATCCGCCCCTCACCCGACAGCGCGATGAAGCGCTTGCCGCGCGCGCGCCCGACCAGCGTCAATCCGACCTGCCGCGCCAGATCGACACCCCACGCCGTGAATCCGGAGCGGGAGACCAGGATCGGGATGCCCATCCGCACCGTCTTGATCACCATCTCGGAGGTGAGCCGCCCGGTGGTGTAGAGGATCTTGTCTGCCGGATCGACATTGTGGCGATAGATCCAGCCCGCGATCTTGTCGACGGCGTTGTGCCGGCCGACATCCTCGGTGTAGCAGACCGGGGTGCTCTCCTTGCACAGCACGCAGCCGTGAATGGCGCCCGCTTCCAGATAGAGCGACGGCATCGTGTTGATGGTGTGGGTCATCTGGTAGAGCCAGGAGGTCCGCAGTTCGGCCTTCGGCAGCGCGACCTTCTCGACGGCTTCGAGCAGGTCGCCGAACGCTGTCCCCTGCGCGCAGCCCGAGGTCTGCGTCCGCTTCTTCAGCTTCGCTTCGAAATTGGTGTGGTGCTCGGTGCGGACCACCACCACCTGGAGGTCGTCGTCATATTCGACCTCGGTGACGACGTCGTCGTATTTGAGCATGTTCTGGTTCAGGAGGTAGCCGAGCGCGAGGTATTCGGGATAGTCGTTGATCGTCATCATCGTGACGATCTCCTGTGCGTTGAGGTACAGCGTCAGCGGCCGCTCGACCGGCACCTTGATCTCGGTCGGCGCGCCGGTCTGATCGATGCCGATGACGCGCTCGGTCAGTCGCGGATCGTCCGGGTCTGGAACAATAACGGGAGCGGTGGTCTTCTTGGTCACAGGGTCGGCGTCCCAATGGGTTCACATGGCAACGAAGCTGGGGATATAAGCACGATCGGAGACTGACTGGCCACTCTCCGCCGCTTCGCCGGAACTGCCAAGGATTCGTCAAGGATGGTCCGGCCTTGAGGATAACGCCGCAGTTCGCGATGTGGGTCGAACAAATCTTGTCGATGGACGAGGACTGAGGGACATCATGGCGCAGCTTTCCGACGACTGCTTCGCTTTCGGCGGACCGATGATGTCGGTCGACGAGGCCGTCGCGATCATCGCCTCGCGCGTCAAGCCTGTCGGCGAGACGGAAGCCGTCGCTCTGGTGGACGCCGACGGACGCATCCTTAGCCACGACGTCGCCGCGCCGCTGCCGCTGCCGCCTTTCATGAATTCCGCCGTCGACGGCTACGCGGTCTGCGGCACGGACCTGCCGGCGAGCGGTGAGCGCGCGTTTCCCGTCGCCGGGCGCGTGCAGGCGGGAGCGCCGGCAGCGCCCGCGCTGCCCGGCCAGGCGGTGCGGATCTTCACCGGTGCGCCGATGCCCGACGGCACCGACACGGTGTTCATGCAGGAAGACGTGCGGATCGACGATGCGGGCAGCGTGATCCTGCCGTCCGGCCTGAAGGTCGGCGCCAATGTGCGTCCGGCCGGCGAAGACATTCCGCGCGGCCACGTCGCACTGGCGGCGGGTCGGCGGCTGCGGCCGCAGGACATCGCCGTCGCCGCGGCCTTCGGGCTCACCACGCTCGATGTGGTGCGACGCCTGCGTGTCGGGGTGTTCTCCACCGGCGACGAACTGGCCGCGCCGGGCAGCCCGCGCGCCGAAGCGCAATTGTTCGATTCCAATCGCTTCATGCTGATCGCGATGTTGCGGCGGCTCGGTTGCGAGGTCGGCGATCTCGGCATCCTGCGCGACGAACGGGCCGGGCTCGCCAATGCGCTCAAGCAGGCCGCGCGACGCTACGACCTGATCGTGACCACCGGCGGCGTCTCGACCGGCGAAGAGGACCACGTCAAGGCCGGCATCGAGCAGGCGGGCTCGCTGGTGCTGTGGCGGATGGCGATCAAACCGGGCCGCCCGGTGGCGATGGGAATCATCGACGGCACGCCGCTGATCGGCTTGCCGGGCAATCCGGTGGCGAGCTTCGTCACCTTCGTCCATGTGGTGCGGCCGACCGTGCTGGCGCTCTCGGGCGCGGTGCCGTCTGCCTTGCTGCCGATGCCGATCCGTGCCGCCTTCAGCTACAAGAAGAAGAGCGGCCGCCGCGAATATGTCCGCGCTTCGCTGCGCCGGGCGGCGGACGGCTCGCTGGAGGCGACCAAGTTTCCCCGCGAAGGGGCCGGCCTGTTGTCGTCGCTGATCGAGACGGATGGGCTGATCGAGCTCGGCGAGTCCATCGTGCGGGTCGAGCCGGGCGATACGGTCGGCTTTCTCGGCTACGCCGACCTGCTCTGAGGCCGCAGACGCGGTCGAGCTCGCGTGAGCCGGACGCTCGCGCGATTGGGGATTCAGATCGACCGATAGGCAAACAGTAACAATGGGCTGCGCGGCAACCCGACGCTGCTAGAGGCGTTCTAAATGTGCTTGCCTGTGGCATGCCAGAGAATAGAGTTGGTTGAACCGGCGCAACTTGCGCAAAGCCGGGTTCCAAGGCGAGGTTTCATGAGTGGAGACGACGTTCACAAGGTCCGCGCGTTTGAGCATCCCGGAGCAGGCAGGAAGCGGGCGAAGGCCACGCCCAAGGGACGCCAGGTCGACCCTGCGGCCGCTCATGAGATCGAGGCGCTGCTCGCGGACCGGCCGAGGCGTCGCGACCTGCTGATCGAATACCTCCATCTGATCCAGGACAAATATCATCAGATTTCGGCGGCGCATCTTGCGGCGCTCGCCGACGAGATGAGGCTGTCATTCGCCGAAGTGTTCGAGACCGCGACCTTCTATGCGCATTTCGACATCGTGAAGGAAGGCGAGCCTGATATCGCGCCGCTCACCGTGCGTGTCTGCGATTCGCTGACCTGCGCGATGCTCGGCGGCGAGAAGCTGCTGAAGGATCTCCAGAGCCGCGCCGGCCCCGGCATCCGCGTCGTGCGCGCGCCGTGCGTCGGCCGATGCGACACCGCACCCACCGCGGAGGTTGGCCACAACTTCGTCGATCATGCGACCGTCAGCGACGTGCTCGCTGCGGCGAAGAGCGGCGACACGCATGTGCATCTCCCCCCTTACATCGATTACGACGCCTATGTCGACGACGGCGGATACCGGCTGCTGGCGCGCCTGCGCTCAGGCGAGTTGCCGCGGGAAGACCTGCTGAAGGCGCTCGACGATTCGTCGCTGCGCGGTCTCGGCGGCGCCGGTTTTCCGACCGGCCGCAAGTGGCGCGCCGTGCTCGGCGAACCCGGTCCGCGGCTGATGGCGGTGAACGGCGACGAGGGCGAGCCCGGCACTTTCAAGGACCGATACTATCTCGAGACCGATCCGCATCGCTTCCTCGAGGGCATGCTGATTGGCGCCCACGTGGTCGAGGCGCCGGAAGTCTACATCTATATCCGCGACGAGTACCCCGCCTGCCGCGAGATCCTTGCGCGCGAGATCGCAAAGCTTCCGCCTGGTGGTCCGACGCTGCATCTGCGGCGTGGCGCCGGCGCCTATATCTGCGGCGAGGAATCCTCGCTGCTGGAATCGATCGAGGGCAAGCGCGGCCTGCCACGGCACAAGCCGCCATATCCGTTCCAGGTCGGGCTGTTCGGCCTGCCGACGCTGATCAACAACATCGAGACGTTGTGGTGGGTTCGCGACATCGTCGAGAAGGGCGCCGACTGGTGGAAGAGCCACGGCCGCAACGAGCGCCACGGCCTGCGCAGCTTCTCGGTGTCGGGACGCGTCAAGGATCCCGGCGTCAAGCTCGCACCCGCCGGCATCACCCTGCGCCAGCTGATCGACAAGTTCTGCGGCGGCATGGCCGACGGCCATACCTTGCAGGCCTATCTGCCGGGCGGCGCGTCCGGCGGCATCCTGCCGGCGTCGATGGACAACATCCCGCTCGATTTCGGCACGCTGGAGAAATACGGCTGCTTCATCGGCTCCGCCGCTGTCATCGTGCTCTCGCAGGCCGATGACGTCAGGGAGGCCGCGCTGAACCTGATGAAGTTCTTCGAGGACGAGAGCTGCGGGCAGTGCACGCCCTGCCGCGCCGGAACCGAGAAGGCGGCGCTGCTGATGCAGCAACCCATCTGGAACAAGGAGCTGCTCGACCAATTGAGCCAGGCGATGCGCGACGCGTCGATCTGCGGGCTCGGTCAGGCGGCCTCCAATCCGCTGACCTCGGTGATCAAATATTTTCCGGACGGGTTTCGTCCGCAGCAAGCCGCCGAGTAGGCGGATCAAGCAGGCGAATTCGACGAGGATTTGAATGAGCAACAATCACAACTCCGGCCAGACGATCCAGTTCGAGCTCGACGGCCATCAGGTCGAAGCGCGGGCCGGCGAAACGATTTGGCAGGTCGCCAAGCGCCAGGGTACCGAGATCCCACATCTGTGCTATTCGCCGGAGCCGGACTATCGGCCGGACGGCAATTGCCGCGCCTGCATGGTCGAAATCGAAGGCGAGCGCGTGCTGGCGGCGTCCTGCAAGCGGACGCCTTCGGTCGGCATGAAGGTGAAGTCGGCCAGCCAGCGCGCCGTCGCGGCGCAGAAGATGGTCATGGAGCTGCTCGTCGCCGATCAGCCGGCGCGCGAGACCTCGCACGATCCGGACTCGAAATTCTGGCACTGGGCCGAGAAGACCGGCGTCACCGAGAGCCGCTTCCCCGCCACCGAGCGCTGGCACGCCGACACCAGCCACCCGGCGATGCGCGTCAATCTCGACGCCTGCATCCAGTGCGGCCTGTGCGTGCGGGCGTGCCGCGAGGTGCAGGTCAACGACGTGATCGGCATGGCTTATCGTAGTCACGGCTCGAAAATCGTGTTCGACTTCGACGATCCGATGGGCGAATCGACCTGCGTCGCCTGCGGCGAATGCGTCCAGGCGTGTCCCACCGGAGCGCTGATGCCGGCGGTGATGCTCGACGACAAGCAGACGCGCGTCACCTGGCCCGACCGCAAGGTGGACTCGCTGTGCCCGTATTGCGGCGTCGGCTGTCAGGTCACCTATGAGGTCAAGGACGAGAAGGTGATCTACGCCGAAGGCCGTGATGGCCCCGCCAATCACAACCGGCTCTGCGTCAAGGGTCGCTTCGGGTTCGACTACATCCATCATCCGAACCGGCTGACCAAGCCGCTGGTGCGGCTGCCGGGCGTGAAGAAGGATGCCAACGACCAGGTCGATCCGGCCAATCCCTACACCCATTTCCGCGAGGCTTCCTGGGAAGAGGCGCTCGATCTTGCCGCGGCCGGCTTGAAGAAAATCCGCGATGAGAAGGGCGCCAAGGCGCTCGCCGGGTTCGGCTCGGCCAAGGGCTCGAACGAGGAAGCCTACCTGTTCCAGAAGCTGGTCCGCACCGGCTTCGGCTCCAACAATGTCGACCACTGCACGCGGCTGTGTCACGCCTCGTCGGTGGCGGCCTTGTTCGAGGGATTGAGCTCCGGCGCGGTGTCGGCACCGTTCTCGGCCGCGGCCGATGCCGAGGTGATCTGGGTGATCGGCGCCAATCCGACCGTGAACCATCCGGTCGCCGCGACCTTCATCAAGAATGCGGCCAAGCGAGGCGCGAAGCTCTACGTGATGGATCCACGCCGGCAGTCGCTGTCGCGGCATGCCACGCAGCATCTCGCTTTCAAGCCGGGCAGCGACGTCGCGATGCTGAACGCGATGATCCACACGATCATCACCGAGGGCCTGACCGACGAGCAGTACATCGCCGGTTATACCGAGGGCTATGACGAGCTGAAGGCGAAGATCCAGGAGTTCACGCCGGAGCGCATGTCGCCGATCTGCGGCATTCCCGCCGAGACGCTGCGCGAGGTGGCGCGTGCCTACGCCCGCGCCAAGTCGTCGATCATCTTCTGGGGCATGGGCATCAGCCAGCATGTCCATGGCACCGACAATGCACGCTGCCTGATCGCGCTGGCTTTGATCACCGGCCAGGTCGGCCGCCCCGGCACCGGGCTACATCCGCTGCGCGGCCAGAACAACGTGCAGGGTGCTTCCGACGCCGGCCTGATCCCGATGTTCCTGCCGGACTATCAGCCGGTCGGCCGCGACGACATGCGCGGCGCGTTCGAGAAGTTGTGGGGGCAGGAGCTCGATCCGGTGCGCGGGCTGACCGTGGTCGAGATCATGAACGCGATCCACGCCGGCGAAATCCACGGCATGTATGTCGAGGGCGAAAATCCCGCGATGTCGGATCCCGATTTGCAGCACGCGCGCCAGGCGCTGGCGAAGCTCGATCATCTCGTCGTGCAGGACCTGTTCGTCACCGAGACGGCATTCCATGCCGACGTCATCCTGCCGGCCTCGGCGTTCGCCGAAAAGTCCGGCTCCTTCACCAACACCGACCGCCGCGTCCAGCTGGCGCGCGAGGTGATCAAGCCGCCGGGCGATGCGCGGCAGGATCTCTGGATCATCCAGGAGATCGCCAAGCGGATGGGATTGCCCTGGAATTATGCGGGGCCGGGCGAGGTGTTCACCGAGATGGCCCAGCTGATGCCGTCGCTGAAGAACATCACCTGGGAGCGGCTGGTTCGTGAGGGCGCGGTGACCTATCCGGTCGACGATCCGGACAAGCCGGGCAATGAGATCATCTTCACGACCGGTTTCCCGACCGAGAGCGGTCGCGGCAAGATCGTGCCGGCCAAGGTGATTCCGCCGGACGAATTGCCCGACGACGAGTATCCGATGGTGCTGTCGACCGGCCGCGTGCTCGAGCATTGGCACACCGGCTCGATGACGCGGCGCGCGCAGGTGCTCGACCAGATCGAGCCCGAAGCGGTCGCGTTCATGACCCCGAAGGACATGCGCAAGAAGGGGCTCGCACCCGGCGACTTCATCCGCCTCGAGACGCGCCGCGGCGCGGTCGAGGTCAAGGTGCGCGCCGACCGCGACGTGCCCGAGAACATGGTCTTCATGCCGTTCTGCTACGCGGAAGCGGCTGCGAATTTGCTGACCAACCCGGCGCTCGATCCGTTCGGCAAGATTCCGGAGTTCAAGTTCTGCGCAGTCCGCGCCGAGAAGATCGATATCCGGACGGCGGCGGAATAGCCGTCCGGGCCAAAACAAACGCAACGAAGCGACGCGAACCCGCAGGGAGATCAGCATGCGAACGATCATCGTCGGAGCACTTTGCGCCATCGCAATGGTCGCGAGCGCACACGCCGCGGTCAAGGAAGAGCCGGTCACCTACTCCGACGGCGAGACCACGATGAAGGGCTTCGTGGTCTATGACGACGCGAGCCAGGCCAAGCGGCCCGGCATCGTCATGGTGCACGAATGGTGGGGCATCACCCCGCATATCCATAACGAGGCGCGGAAGTTTGCGGAGCAGGGCTACACAGCCTTCATTGCGGACATGTACGGCGACGCCAAGACTGCCGACAACCCGAAGGATGCCGGCGCGCTCGCGGGGTCGGTGATGAAGGATGCGAAGGTGATGGAGCTGCGCTTCAACGCCGCGCGTGAGCAACTCGCCAAGCAGGCTTCGGTCAATCCTCAGCGGATCGGGGCCGTCGGTTACTGCTTTGGCGGCGCGGTGGTGCTGAACATGGCGCGCGCCGGCGCTGATCTCGCCGCCGTTGCGGGCTTTCACGCGTTGCTCGGGCCCAACACGCCCGCACCGGCGCCGGGCACCGTCAAGGCGAAAATCCTGATTCTGAACGGCGCCGACGACCCGTTCGTGAAGCGCGAGCAGTATGATGCGCTGAAGAAGGATTTCGACGCAGCGAAGGCCGATTACCGGATCATCGAATATCCGGGCGCCGTGCACGCGTTCACGAACCCCGAAGCCACCGAGCTCGGCAAGAAGTTCAACCTGCCGCTCAGATACGACGCCAAGGCCGATCAGGAATCGAAGGCCGAAGCGGCCAAGCTGTTTGCCGCAAACCTTCAGAAATGAGCCAACGGGCCGCCGACATGGTGCCGCAGCCTTGACGCCGGCAATCGCCGATAGCCCGGAAACGATCAGGGTCATCATTTCCGGCGGCTTCGCGGCGGTCTACCGGGAAGTGCTGCCCGAATTCGAGCGCAGTACCGGCATCAAGGTGGAGACCGGATCCGGCGCATCGGAGGGCACTGGTCCGAAAACGATCAGGCATCAGCTTGCGCACGGCACCAAAGCGGATGTGGTGATCCTTTCGCGGGAAGGACTGCGAAAGCTGAACGAAGACGGGCGGATTCGTGCGGGATCCGAGACGGGCCTCGCGACGGCTCCCTTGGTGGCCGCGGTTCGCTCAGGCGCTGCGAAGCCGGACATCGGCAATGCTGTCGCGCTGAGGAAGGCCTTGATCGATGCGGGCGAGGTGGTGGCGCCAAGCAGCACGAGCGGACAATTCGTCCGCGACAACGTCTTCCCCAGGCTGAACCTGCCGGACACGGTGCGGCTCACCCTCGCGACGCGGGGGACCGAGGCGGCCGAAGCGCTGCGCGCGGGCAAGGCGAATTTCTCGATTGGGCCGACCAGCGAGCTGGTGCAGGAGACCGGCATCGAGGTCGTCGGTCTGCTGCCTCCGGATCTGCAGCTTGTGCAGACCTTCACGGCCGCTGTCGTCAGCGACTCAAAGTCGCCTGCCGCAGCCAGGCGCCTGATCGATTTCCTTTCCTCGGATACCGCTATCTTGCGCGCGGCAATCAAGCGGGCGGGCATGGAGCGGCCGCGCGGATAGGCTGCCGTCACCAACTGGTTTCGCTGATCTTGCGCTGATCGCGGCGCGGCTCAGCGATCCCTGGCGCCGGGTGCCACGTTGAGCGGCGCGCCACCGGTCGAAATCGGACCTGCCGGTTTTGGCGCCCGAGCCGGCGGCGGCTTTCGGGGCTTCGGGGCAGCCTGTGCGACAGGTGCATGCGGTTGGTCGGCCGCTGCCGTGGCCGGCAATGGCACGGGAGCCGGAGCCGGGCGCTGGAGCGCGTCGACCTTCGACGTCAGGCTCGCCAATTGGTCGACGACGGCCTTCAGCTGCTCCTGCTGGTCCGCCACCGATTTGCCGAGTGCGCCGATGTCATCCTCGAGCTTCTGCTGGGTCGCGAGCAGATCCGGCAACGTCTCCTTGTCGCCTGCGGCCACTCTGTCGCTGACCGCAGCGTTGCCCAGGGACGGGACCAGCGGCGCGATCTGTGGCCAGGCGTAGACACCCCCGGCGCCCGCACAGGCGAGGACGACGATCAGCAGGAACCACGGCCAGCGGCGGCGCACGGCGGGAATCGGGCTTGACGGCGCATGGTGTTGCCATGCCTGGTCGGAATCGTTGGTCACCCATGCTTCCTAGTCTGCTTCGGCAGCTGTTGCAATCGATGCCGAGTCTGACCACTTTGGCAGCTATGTCCCCCTCGTCCGGAGCCCCATTGGCGCCCACGCACACGTCCCAACTTCTTGAGGAACTCGTCGCTCAAGCACCGGACGGCCCCGTCGATCTCGAATGGCTCCTCAGCAACCTGGACAAGCGGTCGTTCGGCCTGCTCCTGCTGCTGTTGGGGCTGCTGGTGATCATCCCCGGCGTCGCGACGGTTGCGACGCTGGCGCTGCTGTTTCCGGCGGTCGAGATGATGCGTGGCCGCAGCGCGCCGTCGTTTCCGAGCTTCCTGTCGAAGCGACAGTTCGACTTCAAGCGCTTCAAGCGGTTCACCGTTCTCGTCCGTCCGATGCTGCAGGCGATCGAGCGCATCAGCCGGCCGCGCTGGGACGCGCGTCGCGACGTGATCGACCGCCTCGTCGGACTGGTCGTGTTTCTGCTGGCCTTCTCGGCAGGCTGGCCGCTGCCTCTGGTGAACGTCATTCCGGGAATGGTAGTCGTCCTGATCGCGGTCGCCTACCTGCAGGAGGACGGCCTGCTGCTGGCGATTGCGATGGCGGCTGCGCTGATCTGCCTGCTCGGGCTCGGATGGACGCTCTGGGCAACGTTCGGAGCCGTGATGAACTGGATGGGGCTGTGACGCTCGACGGCTAGAGCAGCGAGATGTCCCGACTTCAGGGGTCGACATCTCGCGCGGGCTTGATCATGATCTCGCCGGACGTCGCGGCAAACAGCGACGCGAATGGGAGAACACATGCGTTGCATCACGCTCGCGGCCGTCGCCGCGCTCAGCCTTGTTTCCGCTTCGGCGGTTCTCGCTGCCGACAAGAAATACGATCCCGGCGCCAGCGATACCGAAATCAAGATCGGGCAGACCATGCCCTACAGCGGTCCGGCTTCGGCGTACGGCACGCAGGGCAGGGCCGAGGCCGCATACTGGAAGATGATCAACAGCCAGGGCGGAATCAACGGCCGGAAGATCACGCTGCTGAGCATGGACGACGGCTATAGCCCGCCGAAGACGGTGGAGCAGACGCGCAAGCTCGTGGAGCAGGATGAGATCCTTGCCAACATCGGCTCACTGGGCACCCCGACAAATTCGTCGATCCAAAAATATCTGAACGGCAAGAAGATCCCGCATCTGCTGATCTCCACCGGCGCCTCGAAGTGGAACGATCCGAAGGAATTCCCGTGGACCACGCCGTTCTATCCGCCCTATGCGCAGGAAGCAAAGATCTACGCAAAGTACGTCGCCAAGGAGCTGCCCAACGCGAAGATCGGCGTGATCTACCAGAACGACGACTTCGGCAAGGACTATCTGAAGGGCTTCAAGGAGGGGCTGGGAGAGAAGGCCGGTCTGATCGTCAAGGAGCTCAGCTACGAGGTGACCGATCCCACGATCGATTCCCAGATCGTCAATCTGAAGGCCACCGGCGCCGACGTGCTGATGACGATCACGACGCCGAAGTTCGGCGCGCAGGCGATCCGCAAGGTGGCCGATCTCGGCTGGAAGCCGACGCACTTCATCGTGTCCGTCGCCAGCTCGATCGGCGGCGTGCTCGAGCCTGCCGGCCTCGAAGCATCCACCGGCCTCATGACGGCGCTGGCGACCAAGGTGGTGGGCGACCCCGCGTGGGACACCGACAAGGGCGTGCAGGACTATCTCGCCTTCATGAAGCAGTGGTATCCGGAGGGCAATCCGATCGATGGCAGCAACCAGATCGGTTATCTGTCGGCGCAGTTCACGGCCATCATCCTGAAGAACTGCGGCGACGTGCTGACGCGCGAGAACCTGCTGAAGCAGGCCACCAACCTGAGCAAGATCTCGCTGCCGCTCTTGCTTCCCGGCATCACGGTATCGGTGTCGCCGACGGACTACTCCACCTTCGACACGTTCAAGCTTGCGAAGTTCGACGGCAAGACATGGAAGTTCTTTGGCGAGAACATCAGCACCGCGTCGCGCTGAGGAGAAGCGAGAGGCGGCTGTGCTGTCCGGCATCCATGGACGCAGCAAAGTTCGCTGCGTCCATGCGAGGGTGTTGCCTAGTGCGGATGCCTTGATCGCTTGAGTTCGGCGACCTGAAACTTCCCGGCGGCGGACAGGCTGCTGCAAACCCAGTAGGCTCTATTTCGGTAATCGCCCAGGAACACTTTGGTCTCGACGCAATCCTCGTAGGACTTGTAGGTCAGGTTGTCTCTGCACGTTGCCGAGAAAGGTCCATGTGTTTGTCCGCCCGCCGACTCGCTACACCCAACCCAGGGGTCTTTGCCGTGGGGAAGGCTCGACTCGCAGCCCCCGTTGCAGTTGCTGGCGACCTTCTCCAGACTGGCAATCCTCCCCAAGACTGAATCCGGCGCAGGTGATGGCGTTCGAGCGCTCGAGGATGATGTGTGACCGGTTGACGATGTCCGGCGAGCAGCCACTCTGCTGCTTGCGACGTCCTTCGGCCTGATTGGCCTTGCCGCCGGCTTCGGCGCTTCGACCGTGATGGAGGGAAGCGGGGCGCTGGAGCCTGTTGGGGTTTGCGACGCAGCAGGGCCGCACAGCAAGACAGTCGACAGGAAAGCGACGGCGGAGGGCGCAACAAACCTTGACGACAATTTCATGACCTTGTCCTCTCGAGGACGGACATGCCGTCCTAATTGCATTGCCACGCAGATTCAACTAGCCGAAATTTCAGAACTTGGCCACTGAGGGTCAGAAGAATTTCTGCCGCTGACCGCCCTTGACATGCTTGCGAGGGACGATGCGGACGACTTGCCCAAAACTGCTGCCATGTCTGTTCTTGGCTCAAGCCGGATATCACGGCGGCGATGCTCGACTTCGCCTTTTGACCCGAAGCTGACCAACGAACTCGCACGTGACCAAACGACGAAGAAAAACCCCGCCGAAGCGGGGTCTTAATGCAATCGATCTGTAAAATGCTAGCCTTTAGCCATGCACTCTTTGACATACGCCCGCTTCTTCGACAGATGAAGCCCCTGCGCAGAAGCTTCCTTCTTGCAAGCCTTCTGTCTCATTAGCCACTGGGGGTTTTCCGTCGCTCTTCCTGCAAGTGCCGGTGTAGTGACGGCTACTGCGAGCGCTACTCCGGCTGTGATTACGGCAATGTATTTCATAAAATCTCCAAAGGTGTGATGCAACAAGGATCATGTTAGGTACGCTGCTCACGAAGGCAATGCAAAGGACGCTCAAAATATCATCAAAGCAGTTCGTTGTTTGAACAGGGAGGAGGCGGTGTGACGCAGCACTATGCAACGATGCGGTGCCTTTCCCTGGCGGGCGCGGCAAGGTTGGTCTTCATACCCACATTCTGGTCGTCTACACTACCGAAAGTTGGCTAGCCTGCTACCATCAAGAGCCGCGCCGGAACGTGTCGCCCTCACTTCCGATTGTGGCCCTTTTCGGAAATGCCGCGCTTGCTATAGAAAGTCCGGTGTCGGGGGGCAAGCGGACGTCACAGCGCTTCGGCGTGCAAGAACGTCGAACACTAGCCCGGCCGGTCTTAGCGTTCGCGCTCCCAGGTGAGGGTTCCGACCACCTTCTTGCCGGGATAAACGGCGCTGGCTTGTTCACCCGTTCGAATGGTCAGCTTGTCGCCCTGCAACTTGAAGAATCTCACCTGGTCCTGCCCGGTCAGAAGCTCATTCCAGGATATATCGACCTTGGTTGTGAACTTGTCGTCCTCGATTGTGAATGGGCCGGTGTAAACCATCAGCGTCTTGAGGAGAGCTGCCGACTCTGCATCGTTTGCCGCCGGTTTGCGATCTGCCGCCGCGATGACGAATGCCGCGTACCCGTCCGGCGTGATGAGCGCCCTGCCTTTCGGATTGCGACCAAACGGTTCGGTGACGTCTCCACCGATGATCTGAATGGTCCACGAAGTCAGCTTCCAACTGCCGGCCAGCTGCCTTGCTGTGTCCTGCGCGAAAGCCAATCCAGGCGTAAAATAGCAATACACGACAACAGCGAGGGCGAAGAAGCGCATATGCCGTCCTCCCATGAAGGGAACAGACTTCGAGAATGGCCATACTAACCAGGGGGAATGAATCTGCGAGCCCTTCGACGACTGCCTCCTGGCCCGCCACGCCAAGTCCTTGGCAGCGGAGTGGCAACACTCCGGTATTGGCCCAGGGCGGACGTGATGGCGATGCTGGCCGATGTCTTCTTCGGTTCAAACGAGACGATGCCTGGACATCGCCATCGTGACGCGTTCGTTTCATGCTTGCCAAGTACGTCACGGCCCCTGTGAGTGATGAGTGGCCGGCGATGGCGGAGGACCATGAGGCCCGCACAGCCGAGTCGGCCTAAAATAGTACGCGCGGGCAGTGCCCGCTGTGAGCGACTTGCGGTGGCATCCGATCGCACGATCGATACCACGTGGATTCTGGTGATCACCCTCGGTGTGGTCACGCAGATGTCGCTCGGGCTGGTGCATCTCAACAAGGCTGGCGCGCAGATCACGGCGCCAAGCGTGCTCTCGATCGCGGTGGTGATGGCGCTGGGACTCATTGGTCTGCAGGCGCGTCCTTTCGCGGGGGATGTCCGGGTAGAGCCGGGACCTCTTGTCGAACTCGCGAATACCATCACGCAATGAGGATGCGGCGACTGTTGCCGCCGATGCGGTGCTTGTCCGTGCCGTTCGCCGCCGCGCTCGTTCGAAATTGTGTTGCACATCGGACACGACGGGCAACTCAGCAATAGCTGTCAATCCTGCCATAAGAAAATATTCCGCTTGGCGTTTCACCCAACTCAGATGTTCAATACATCCATCTCACCCGATCGAGGGTGCGCTTCGCGATCGTCACGAACGTGGGTCGAGATGCGGTGGACGCTGATGTCGAGACTGACGAGTGTGACTGAAGTGGACGGTGAAGTCGTGTGGTCCTGACGCCCTAGTGTGGTGGACCAGAAGTTCGCGATATCGAATCTGGATTTGGCGGAGCGTTGTACCGGCAGAAGCGTTCGATGGATGCCAGGATGTCATCGGCGGACTTAGTCCAGCGGAACGGCTTGGGATCGGCGTTGTGCCGGTCGATGAAGGAAGCGATGTCTGCCCGGAGGGCGGCAACGCTCCGATAGATGCCGCGTCTGATCTTCTTGTCGGTCAGGAGTGCGAAGAAGCGCTCGACCTGGTTGAGCCATGACGAACTGGTCGGGGTCAGGTGCACGTGCCACCGGGGCCGCTTGGCGAGCCATCTTCGGATCAATGGCGTCTTGTGCGTGGCGTAATTGTCCATGATCAAATGGACGTCGAGGTCGCGCGGCACGGCAGCCTCGATCTCGTCGAGGAACTTGCGGAACTCGACAGCACGGTGGCGTCCGTAGCACTTGCCGATTACCCGTCCACTGGCAATGTCGAGGGCGGCGAACAGCGATGTGGTGCCGTGCCTTGTGTAGTCATGGCTTCTTCGGGCCGGTTGGCCGGGACGCATCGGCAGCATCGGCTGACTGCGGTCCAGTGCCTGGATTTGGGATTTCTCATCCACACAGAGAACGATGGCGTGCTCCGGCGGGGAGACGTAAAGGCCCACGACGTCGCGCACTTTGGCCACGAAGTTTGGATCGGTCGAGAGCTTGAACGTCTCTAGCCGGTGCGGCTGGAGCCCGAAGGCCCGCCAGATGCGTTGCACCGTCGACACCGACAGGCCGCTGGCCTTCGCCATGCCGCGGGAACTCCAATGGGTGGCGTTCTCGGGGCAACTTTCCAACGTCCTCACGATCATGGCTTCGATGCGGGCATCGTCAACCGTACGTGGCGCCCCGGAGCGGGGCTCGTCATGCAGCCCGTCCACGCGCCGCTCCACAAAGCGCCGCCGCCACTTGCCTACCGTTGACCGGCCCAAGCCCAGCTTGGCCGCCACTTCCTTGTTTTGACCGCCTTCCGCGCAGGTCAGCACGATCCGGGCTCTCAGAGCCAGCGCTTGCGCCGTCTTCCGCCGCGTCGTCAGCGCCTTCAGTTCGGCGCGCTCTTCATCACTCAATGTCAGGGAGGCAAGTTGCCGGACCGCCATCAGATCCTCCGTCACTGCTGCTGCCTCCAGCCTTGGCACAGCGACGCGAACCTACTGCGAATCTACGATTGCGAACTTGTGACTCGGGACACTAGCGGCAGGTGTCTTTTCACAGAACGCTGACGCGTCTTGTGAAGGCGGTGACAAGCAAGCCCAGTCTCGCCGGGGAGAGCACGAAGTAAGCCGTAACCCATCGCGCAGGGAAAGCCGGGTTGTTTCCGGTTACACCTGTGGTCCTACCCCCGTGCTTTCTACCTTTTGCACGGGGCCCATGGGTGCGATCGGCACCCGGCTTTCCCTGCGCCCTCTTCAAGAGAGAGGGCGAAACGAAATGCAAAGCTCGGGCAAATCATGTCGCGAGAACGCGAAGCTGTATTCCATCGTCATTGCGAGGAGAAAAGCGATGAAGCAATCCATCGTTCCGCGCACGCTGAACCATGGATTGCTTCGCTTCGCTCGCAATGACCATGGAAGGAGCAGCGGAAAATTCTACCCCGTCACCCTGAGGTGCGAGCCTTTTCGGCGAGCCTCGAAGGGTCGACGGCCACCGGCGGGGCCGTGCATCCTTCGAGGCTCGCAAGTGCTCGCGCCTCAGGATGACGGTTCTGAGATCTGCGGCAGGGGCGACATCGGAGATGGGCACCAGCATTCGCGCCCGGCGAACTCGCCATTGCCAAACCTCGTATTGACCGCGCCGCCATGGCCGGGCACAGCGTGCGGGCGGTGTCATTGAGCGGTCGCGAGAGCCGAAAGGGATACCGCCGCATCGGGTTTTGCAGTGCAGCAATGGCGCAATTTAGCCCCTGCTAAAGGGGCAATGGCAATCGTCGTTGCTTGTCTGTAATGGTGCGACCGGATGTCTCGGGGCCGGTATTCGTGCTCCGCAATACGCGGGAGGAAACATGCGTAAGTCCATTTTGGCCGCGGCGTCGATCGCGGCCTTGACCTTTGTCGGGCAGGCCTCGGCGCAGTCGCCGATCGTCATCAAGTTCAGCCACGTGGTGGCCTCGGATACGCCGAAGGGCAAGGCGGCCGACAAGTTCAAGGAACTCGCCGAGAAGTACACGGGCGGCAAGGTGAAGGTCGAGGTCTATCCGAACTCGACGCTCTACAAGGACAAGGAAGAGCTCGAGGCACTGCAGCTCGGCGCGGTGCAGATGCTGGCGCCGTCGAACTCGAAGTTCGGCCCGATCGGCATCAAGGAATTCGAAGTCTTCGATCTGCCCTACATCCTCCCGGACCTGAAATCGCTGCGCAAGGTGACCGACGGTCCGCTCGGCGCCCAGCTGCTCAAGAAGCTGGATTCCAAGGGCATGACCGGTCTCGCCTATTGGGACAACGGCTTCAAGCAGATGAGCGCGAACAAGAAGCTGGTCGCGCCCGCCGACTACAAGGGACTGAAATTCCGCATCCAGTCCTCGAAGGTGCTGGAGGCCCAGTTCCGCGCGCTCGGTTCGATTCCGCAGGTGATGGCGTTCTCCGACGTCTACCAGGCGCTGCAGACCGGCGTGGTCGACGGTCAGGAGAACACCTGGTCGAACATCTACACCCAGAAAATGCATGAGGTGCAGAAGTACGCGACCGTCACCAATCACGGCTACATCGGCTACGTCGTGGTCGTGAACAAGAAGTTCTGGGACGGCCTGCCGGCCGACATCCGCGACGAACTCAACAAGGCGATGAAGGAAGCCACCGAGTTCGGCAACAACCAGTCGGCCAAGGAGAACGAAGACGCGCTCGCCGAGATCAAGAAGGCCGGCAAGACCGAGATCATCTCGCTGACGCCGGAGCAGGACGAGGCGATGCGCAAGGCGATGATGCCGGTCTACAAGGACGTCGCCTCGCGCGTCGGCCAGCCGCTGATCGACGAATTCCTGAAGGAAACGGGCCGCAGCCCGATGAACTAAGGCGGATCGCCTATTAGCCGCCGAACAGGCGGTGCGCTCCCTCTCCGGCTTGCGGGGGAGGGTTGGGGTGGGGGCTCTCTCCGCGAGTCGCGTTGTGGAGAGAGCGCCCACCCGCATTGCATATTCGATGCAATGCGACCTCCCCCGCAGGCGGGAGAGGTGGACTGAGTGTGTGGACGGGCCTCTCAACCGAGAGCTGTCTCGCAAATCTAACGAATGCCGCGGCCGCGTGAGGCCGCAGCCTGGGTGCCGTGGCCGGTTGCCGCATCAGGCCATGACAGGGGAGATCAATGCTGCTGAAAATTCTGGACCGGCTCGAGGAAATCATCATCGCGAGCCTGATGGGCGCTGCGACGCTTCTGACCTTCGTCACGGTCGTGCACCGCTTCCTGGTCGATGTGCCGGTGCTCTATCCGTATCTGTTCGGCATCAATCTCGCATGGTCGCAGGAACTGTGCATCTACATGTTCATCTGGATGGCGAAGTTCGGTGCCGCCTATGGCGTGCGCACCGGCATCCATGTCGGCGTCGACGTGCTGATCAATCGCCTCAATGACGCCTGGCGCAAGCGCACCATCAGCTTCGGCCTGCTCGGCGGCGCGCTGTTCACCGCGATCGTCGGCACCATGGGCGCCAAGTTCGTGTTCGAGCTGATGCACACCGATCAGGTCTCGCCCGACCTCGAGATCCCGAGCTGGATCGTCTACGCCTGCATCCCGCTCGGCTCCTACCTGATGTGCTTCCGCTTCCTGCAGGTGTGCTGGAATTACTGGTGGACCGACGAGCTGCCGCACCATGACGCCTCCCATGTCGATGGCGTCGAGACCAGCAAGACCGCGCCCGTCGCGCTTGGAGAAGCGTGATGAGCGCCGCACTTATCTTCGGACTGCTGTTTGCCCTGATGCTGACGGGCATGCCGATCTCGATCTCGCTCGGCCTGACCGTGCTCACCTTCCTGTTCACCATGACCGAGGTGCCGATCGAGAGCGTCGGCCTGAAGCTGTTTTCGGGCCTCGACAATTTCGGCATCATGGCGATCCCGTTCTTCATCCTGGCAGGCACGTTCCTGACCCGCGGCGGCGTCGCGCGGCGCATGATCGCGTTCACGACCTCGCTGGTCGGGCATCTGCCCGGCGGCCTTGGGCTAGCTGGCGTCGCGGCCTGCGCGATGTTCGCGGCGATCTCGGGCTCGAGCGTCGCCACCGTGGTTGCGATCGGCTCGATCATGATGCCGGCGATGGTCGATCACGGCTATCCGAAGCGTTTCGGCGTCGGCGTGATCTCGACCTCGGGCGCGCTCGGCATCCTGGTGCCGCCCTCGATCATCCTGGTGCTCTACGGCGTCTCCACCAACACCTCGATCGGCGCGCTGTTCATGGCCGGCATCGTGCCGGGCGTGCTGCTTGCGCTGATGCTGGCCGCGGTGACCTTCTTCGTGGCGCGGCGCAACGGCTATCCGAAGATGCCGCGCGCGACCATCGGCCAGCAGTTCACGGCGTTCCGCGAAAGCATCTGGGGCCTGTCGCTGATCGCGATCGTGCTCGGCGGCATCTATGGCGGCATCTTCACGCCGACCGAAGCGGCCGCGGTCGCCGCCACGTATGCCTTCTTCATCACCGTGTTCGTCTACAAGGAGCTGAAGCTCTCCGAGGTGCCGAAGGTGCTGCTGCAGGCGGCGAGCATGAGCTCGATGCTGCTCTACATCATCACCAACGCGGTGCTGTTCTCGTTCCTGATGACGCATGAGCAGATCCCGCAGGAGATGGCGGCCTGGATCATCGACAAGAACTTCTCGGTCTGGATGTTCCTGCTCGTCGTCAACGTCATCCTGCTGCTCGCCGGCAACGTGATGGACCCGTCGTCGATCCTCCTGATCATGGCGCCGATCCTGTTTCCGCTGGCGACCAAGCTCGGCGTGCATCCGGTGCATCTCGGCATCCTGATGATCGTCAACACCGAGGTCGGGCTGTGCCATCCGCCGGTCGGGCTCAATCTCTACATCGCGAGCAGCATCGCCAAGATGGGCATCAGCGAGATCACGATCTCGGTCCTGCCGTGGCTATGCGCGATGCTGGTGTTCCTCGGCCTGATCACCTACGTGCCGGAGATCTCGCTGTGGCTGCCGCGGCTGTTGGGAATGATCTAGCCAGCGCATGATCCGGAAAAGTGTGAAGCGGTTTTCCGACGAGATCATGCGCAAACAATCAGAAAACCAAAGCGCGACCTCGCGCTTTGGATGTTTCTGGCGGGCAATGAAGCGGATTACATCTTGGCAAGAAAGGTCTCTCTGTCCAATCCGTAAGTTGAAGGCCGCAGCAGGCGGTATCATTCTCAGGCAACCTTCAAAGGAGGTTTGGATGAAGAAAGTTCTGCTCGCCGGTATCGCGGCGCTCACGATTGCCGGTTCGACCGCGGTCTATGCCCAGCATCGCCCGTGGTTCCATGGCCAGATGCGGATGAGCCCCGAGGATCGGGCCGCCTTCCTCGACGCGCGCATTGCCGCGGTGCACGCCGGGCTCAAGCTGACCGCCGATCAGGAGAAGCTGTGGCCGCCGGTCGAAACCGCGGTGCGCGACTTCGCCAAGATGCGGCTCGATCGCGCCAATGCGCGGATGGCCGCGGAGAAGACCGATGCGGACAAGGCCGACAAGCCGGATGATCCGGTCGCGCGTCTGCGCGAGCGCGCCGACAACATGGCCGCGACCGCGACGTCGCTGAAGAAGATCGCCGATGCCGCCGATCCGCTCTACAAGACGCTCGACGACAACCAGAAGCGGCGGCTGACCATGCTCACCCACATGGAAGGGCGCGGTTTCGGCGCCGAGGGCTGGCGCCGCCATCGCCTCGAGCGCGGCATGGATCGCTGGGAGCGCGGCGGCCGCGACCATCATTTCGACCGCGATGACGGTCCGGATCAGGAACGCTCCGGCCGGCTCTGACAGCCAGCCGCCGGCATCCTCGCCAAGCCTATGAAAGGCCGCCGGAATCCGGCGGCTTTTCGGCTGTCAGAAAGTCGGGAAAAGTTGCGCCAGCTTGCTGGACATCGCGGAATCGCTTTGCTAAACGACGGCCTCTCTTGCGAGGGTCATTTCCGGACAAGTTCCGGGCGCATAGCTCAGTTGGTAGAGCAGCTGACTCTTAATCAGCGGGTCCCAGGTTCGAGCCCTGGTGCGCCCACCATGAATCCCTCCAGAGAATCAAGCATCTAGCGCTCCGCTCATCAGGCACAGAGCGCGAACGTTCAGACGCCTTTCGGAGCCATTTAGACGCTCGCATGCGACAAACGTTCTTTTCAGCACGATTCCGAAGCCGCTGGTTGACGCTGGCGAGCTTGTGCGGCCTACCACGATGCGACCGTGCGCAACGTGCCCTCAAAGACTGTCCTGTGCGACGAGACTTAGTCCCTCAAGCTCGAGGAGCATAAGAACGGCGCCGGCCCGAGGACGAGAAGCTCGAGATCGTCCTGGAGAGCTTACAGGCCGCGCCAGGTCGCGGCGACGGCGCGGCGATATGGCGTTTCGCGCTCGTTGCTGCTGCGATGGCGGCGAGCGTCTCGTCCCGAGCCGCCGGATGCCGCCGATCAGCGCACGAGCGTCATACCGGCGATACAGGTACCGGAACCGGGGGCGACGCCTGGTCCAGTAGAGCCGGCCGGCGAGGCGATCGAGATCGAGTTTGCTGCCGGAGCTCGGATGCGGATTACTGGTGCGGTCGACGCGGCGACGCTGAAGGCGGTTGTAAATAGGCGCCGAACTTTGACCCCCGTATTGCCGCATCTGCGAACGTTACCCTGATGGCGCCATTGCCGATGACGATCCGATGTCGATTGATCGGCCGCGCCAGGTGACTTTCCCGGCTTGCTCGACGAGAGGGGCTGTGGGCGGGTCGGGCCCTAAATAGCCCGAGCCGTCCACAACCCCGGGCAATGGGGCAGCGGTCGTGGCGTCGCCGAACGGACCCTGGGCGACCAACTGTTCGGCAGCCCTCCGTCTGAGCGCCCTCAGCAGACGCTGCACAATCGAATGCTGTCTCTTCCCGAACTCCTCGGGGTATTTCTCGCTCAGCCGGCCGACAATTGCGAGCGCCGTCAGCTGCGGCTGCTCTGCGAGCCAACCTTCGATCGCAGCAATATGCGGGTCGAGCTTGGACGGCATGCGAACTCTGGTCTTATAGGGCCGACGAGTTCGCCGGTGCGTGGCACGCGGCTCGCCGACCGTCACCGTCTTGCCGAGCGTCTTCGCGAACGTCGCCGCGGTCGCTGGCAGGGTGCTAGTGTGAGCGGGTTGCAGGCCGCGCGCCTGTCCGGCACGACGATCGACGCGATTGCCGAGTTCCTCTTGGGTTACGCGAATCTCCGCCAACAGCGCGACCGGATCGAGCGAGCGATACTGATCGCGTAGCCGTTTCTTCACGGCCGCGGTCACCTTGGGATGCGCCAATGCACGCTCATAGGGCGTCGACGGGGGATGATAGCGCTTGATCACTTTAGCCCCTTCGCGACGCTTCTCCTTCAGCTTGAACGACGGCTGGAAGAAGTTGACGTAGAGCCGTGCCGCCGCATAGAGGCGGCCCATCACACGCACCGTCTCGACGCCATCGAAGCGGCCATAGCCCATGAGGCGGCGGACGACGGCACCATTCTTCTGTTCGACGAACGCCTGATCGTTCTTCTTGTAGGCGCGCGAGCGAGTGACTTCGAGCTTCTGTTCGCGACACCATGGCACGACGACATCGTTCATGAAGGCGCTGTCGTTGTCGAAGTCCACGCCGCGCAACAGCCAGGGGAACAGGCTCTGTGCGCTGTTGATCGCCTCGACGACCAGCGAACCTTCCCGCGTCAGCAACGGCAGGCACTCCGTCCAGCCGGTGGCGACATCGACCATCGTCAGGGTTTGGATGAACGAGCCAGCCACCGACGTGCCGCCATGGGCGACCATGTCGACCTCGCAGAAGCCGGGCACCGGGCTGTTCCAGTCATTGAACGTGCGGATCGGGACCTCGCGCCGGATTGCCGAATAGAAGCCGGCACGGCGCCGCCTGCCGCCGCTCGCCACGAGCTTCACATCGACGAGCAGGCGGTCAATGGTAGCGGCACTGATCGCCAGAACACGATCACGGTCCGCCTGCCCAAGCTGCAATCGGCCATGTTGCTCGAGAGCTGGCAGCAAGGTCGGGATCATCACCTTGAGCCGCTTGCCGCACACCCGATCCGACGCCTCCCACAGCGCCGTCATCGCGTCCTTGACCGTCGCGCCATATCTACGCTTGCGCTCTCGCGGCGCCTCGACCTTGCGCGGCCCAACCGTCGCGCGTGGCCGAAGTGCACGCACCGCATGCTTGCGATGCCAGCCTGTCGTCGCGCATAGCGCGTCGAGGATGCGTCCCTTCTCCGCCCGTCCGGCCGATCGGTAACGCTCCATCACCGCCGACACCACTTCGCGCCGCGCGCCCATGCTGATCTTTCCCGCCATAGAGGCCACCGAACCGATTCGGTGGCGCCGACCCAGTCATCGGCGAGAAGTTGTCCAGTAACATTCTGGATGAGGCAATGCGCCCCATCGGCTTCCAACATTGACCCCACACGGGAAGAACATTCCGGTGATGGTTCAAGGGATTTGGCGAGGTTGGCGGGGTCAACGTTCGGCGGCGATCCGGGGTCAAACCGTGCGCCGAATAACATGAATGCATCCGCCGATGCGGCGACAGTGCATCATTCTCGCGCGCGTCATCGCGTCGTCCTGCCGGCGTGGCCTCGAGCTTCGCCGCCTTTGCGGGCCCGGCCTACGCGCTGTGTCAGCCGCCGGTTCGGTACCACGACGTTCCAGCTACAACGATCCATCCAAGTTTGGCGGCCAGTCGCTCGGGGCGGATCCATAGCAGCATGGTCGAGTCATGACAGTGCGCAACGTGATCAGGCGAAGTGCGATGCGTGCCGCCTTGCCTTTGTCCCTGACGGTGGTTCCTTCTATTGCTATCTGCGGGTCCGCCAACGCGGCGTCCGTTCATCGAGCCAAGCCCGGACGCTTCCATGCGCCGCATGTGTTCGTTCCTCCCGCCCAAGACGCGGCTCCGCACGGGCAGTACGCGGTCCCCGGCTGGTCCGACGACGCAACCCGGCGCTGGCTCAACGATGCCAGTTCGGGCTGGACTCACGCTTGATAGCGGTGCGCGCTTGCGCATCGCACCTAGGGTTTCCGGGTCTGCTTGAGCCCCTCTTATATTTAGCTTCGCCGTGACGGGTGGACTGGCTTCTGTCGTTACGCGACGGCTCTGACGCGCACATAACCGCCCGGGGCGTCCTCGATTACGGGCAGGTTGCCCCCGCCGGGCCGGCGCGCCGGAACCCGCACATCATCCAGGCGGGTCATCCAGGCGTCCCAGACAGGCCACCAGGAGCCCTGATGGCTGGTTGCGTCGGAGAACCATTGGTCGGGATCGGCCGGCAACTCGTCATTGGTCCAGTGGCCATACTTGCTTCCCGGCGCGCTGATGACACCCGCCATGTGGCCTGATGCCGACAATACGAATTTGACTGGACCCGAGTACAGCCGCGTGGCCGCGTAGGTTGATTTCCAAGGTGCGATATGGTCCTCGCGCGTCGACAGGATGAAGGTCGGGATCTTGATCCTGGACAGGTCGATCGGCGTGCCAGCGAGCACAATGCCACCAGGCTTGGCCAGAAGATTTTCGAGATACATCTTCCTTAAGTAGAACGAGTGCATGGCTGCCGGCATCCGCGTCGAGTCCGAATTCCAGAACAGCAGGTCGAATGGAAGGTGCTCCTTGCCGAGCAGATAGTTGTTGACGACGAACGACCAGATCAGGTCGTTCGCACGCAACATGTTGAACGACGTTGCCATGTCATGGGCTTCGAGATATCCGCGCTCGCGCATGCGCCATTCCAGGGAGGCGAGTTGCTCCTTGTCGATAAAGACGGCCATGTCGCCGACCTCGGAGAAATCCACCAGCGTCACGAAATAGGTCGCGCTTGCGATGCGGTCGTCATCATTCGCCGCAAGGTAGGCAGCCGTCGAGGCGAGCAGGGTGCCACCCAGGCAGTAGCCGACCGCGTTGACCTGCCGCTCGCCAGTGGCTCTCTGGATCGGATCCAAAGCCGCCACGGGACCTTCGAGCATGTAGTCTTCGAAGCCCTTTCCGGCGAGTTTCTCGTCCGGATTGATCCATGAGATCACGAATACGGTATGGCCCTGGTCGACCGCCCACTTGATCAGCGAGTTCTTCGGCTGAAGGTCGAGAACGTAGAACTTGTTGATCCACGGCGGAATGATGAGGAGCGGCCGCTTCCGAACGTCGGCCGTCGAGGGAGTGTACTGGATCAGCTGCATCAGGTTGTTCTGGAAGACGACCTTTCCCGGCGTCGTCGCGATGTTTTCGCCGAGCCGGAAAGCCTTCATATCGGTCATCGTGATCGACAGGCGGCCGTCGCCGCGATCAAGATCGGAAAGCAGGTTCTCTAGCCCGCGGAGCAGGTTCTGTCCCCCGGTATCCAGCGTGGCCTTGAGGACCTCAGGGTTGGTTGCGACGAAGTTCGAGGGAGAAATGGCGTCGACGAACTGACGTGTGTAGAAATCGACCTTGCGAGCCGAGCTTTCATCCATGCCCTTGACGTCCCTGACGGTCGAAAGGATCGACTTGGCGGCGACGAGATAGCTCTCCTTGACGTAATTGAAAACCGCATTCTCGGTCCAATCCGGGTGTTTGAATCGCTTGTCCGTCGGCTTTTCAGGTTCGAAAGGACGCATTGTCCACATGCGCTCTGCGGTCTTCTGCCAAAGCGCAACGCTCTCGTTGAAGAGGTCGATCTGGGCCTTCGTGGCCGGGGTAGGGTCGGACATCATGTTCGTCATGAGGTCGATGAAGTCGAATCCGACCGTCGAGGTGTCTCCCATGCCGATCCTGGTGGCGTCGGTCTGGCTCGCGGCAAAGCGCTGCATGAGCGATTGGCTCTGCTTCGCTATCGCGTGCAATTGGCCTGCGATGACGAGGGGGTCCCAAGTCGGTGGTTGTGTCGATCGATCTGCCATGGCTCCCTCCCTTGGGCGTTTTTCGAAAGACTAACACCGTGGAAATCTAAGACAACGAGGCAATCAGGATCCATGGATCGCAATATGCTCTCTTGGGCGGCGCGCCATTGTCTGCGCGGTTCAGGGTTTGAGTCGCACGAAGGAGACGAACGAGTGGAGCACTTACGCCGCCGCTCTCCAGGGAAAAGCCTGGCGCGCGAGGCGGCTGGGCATTCTGTCTCCCTGCCGTGGTCGAGCGCGTCTCCAAGCCATCTGGTCTGAACAAAGGTATGAAAATCCGGCGACCGCGCCTGACATCTTTCTCCAACGAGCCAAACCTCGCCCCGCAAGCGGGGCGAGGTGGTGAGGCTCAGGTGCCCTCGAACTTGAACGATACGTTGAGCTTGGCGCGATAGGCTTCTACTTTTCCCTTTTCATCCAGTTGCATATCGAGTTTGACGACCTCGGCAACGCGGAGATCTCGCAGAGATTTTGCAGCTTGCTCGACCGCATTGGTGGCGGCCTTTTCCCAGGAGTCGTTGCTGGTACCGATCAGCTCAATGACCTTGTAGACGCTCTCAGGCATGTCGTCCTCCCGTCCAGTGTGAAGCAGGGAGCAGGTGCACCCTGCCGTTGTCGAGCCTAGCATCAAGATATCGGCGACGATACGACCCACATGATCTCAGGGACATCGTCCGGAGCCGAGAAGGGGTGGACACCGGCCTGCCGAGAACGTCCGATCAACTTCCGTGCGAGGCGTCGATCGTGCTTGACGCCAGAGGCACACCGGATGTTCTCGTTGATCTCGGAGACGCAATATGATGAAGCCTCTGAGTGCCTCGATATCGCACGGCTTGCGCAATATTTTCAGGTTTGGCAGAGCTGCCTGCAGCATCACTATAGTCGTCGTAAGCGCTACCGGCAATTTGGGATACCGCGAGCGAATTTCTCTCGCCAGCCCGGCGCCGTCGATGGTCCCCGGCATCACGATATCGCTGAAGACGAGATCGATCCTTGCCGGCCTCAAGCAGTTTCAATGCGGCTTTGGCTGAATCTCGATAGATGGTCTCGTAGCCAAGATGTTCGGACGCGTAGCTGGCTTCAGCACGCCATCGCGTGCCGAAACCGGCCAAGTCGGCGTGATCTTCAACAAGGGTGGATTCATCGCTGGAGTCGGCGGCGATGAGGGCGTGCTCGTCCTTCGCGACAAGCGATGCCCGTTTACGCTGTCAGGCATAAGCGTCGGTTTCACGATCGGCGCCATCAATCTCAGAGGACCCGGCCTCGATCGAGGGCTCCTGCCCTGTGCGGGCGGCGCGCTTGCGGCATTCAAGTTGCAGAACGCCAATGACGTGATCCTGAACTCAGCGGCCCGGAGGTGGGCGCTAAGATATCGGCTGCCGTGGGCGGAGTCACGATACGTCTGAAGTAGGCCGATGCGAGCGGCTTCCGACGAATGGTCACAGGGCTACGGCCCTTCTGCGCAGCCAATTTCCATCGATATGTAGCTCTAATGTCTCACAGGCGTCGACCAGGTTGGCTTACCAGACGCCATTTCCGAACCACCCAAATCTCCATTGCCGCGCGACCTGCAATGCGGGTGGCCACGCACGTTTCTTTGCAACTTTGCGAAAGCGCTGTTGCTTTGACTCTTGCATTCTTGATGCGGACGGTCGTAGCTGGATGGCATCGGGCGGCCGCAGCTGCGCCATTGCATCCCGCTCCTTGGCTCTGGCGGGAACGTCGATGAGCGAAGGCGTGGCGACGATGCTGCCCTCTGTACTCGCGAGTTGCGGAGGAATGATTTTCGGGGCGCTGGTATCGTAAACAATGCGCTCCGGCCATTTCCGATCGGAATGAATGCGGATGATGAAAGGTTTGCTATCTGCGCCTGCCGTGACTTGCGACCTTGCAAGATATGCATTGGAAATGAACAGCAGCACGAGCAGCACTGCGCCGACAACGAGAAAATATCTCGCCAAGGGCATTCGTGGCTCCTTCACCCCGCCCAGGTCTGATAAGCATTGATCTAGGAGATGATGCCAAACTCTCAATCGCGACTAATACCGCATACCAGCAGCAGCCCGGTCCCCTTTAACGGGGATCGGGTTCTGCCATAGCGTTAGTAGCACGGTGGGTAGGGCGCGTATCCGCAGCGAACGGCAGCAGCTCCGACGCCTACGGCCACTCCAGGCCGTACGCCAACGCCACGGGCGCCAACGCCAACACCATGGTGACCAACGCCAGCGCCATGGTGAACGCCGCCCGCGCCACGGTGACCACCGCGCGCCAACGCGTCTGTTGAAACCATCGCGAGACAGCCCATTCCAATGATGGCAGATGCGGCAATAGCGATAAAGGTTTTACGTGACATAATTGATCTCCTTTCCAAGGTTGATCAATGTTATGTTATCCTTCCAGGGTAGGTTTGGATTGATCTGGAGCAAGAACGTAGCAGCTTCTCTACTGGGCCGTACCGTGGTCGCGGTCTACAATTCGGCTCTCAAGGGCATTGGCGATCAGCCTGCCTATCTCCTCGCCTTGTAGAGGCACACGTTTCTTCTGAATCATATTTGTAAAGTTGAAGACAAAAATATACAGCATGAATTCGCGGGTCGTATCCTTCCACAACGAGGAAGTGCTCGGCTCGGAGCGAGGCATCGTATCTTCTTACAATTTTCGATCTTGCGTCGCTCGGGAAACACGAGGCCTTTCAGGCGAGGGCCAGACAACTGTGCCCGCCTCCAACACGATGATCCAGTTCTTATCTTGTGACGTTCTGCGGATGGATCCGGATCAGATGACTTGGTACTTCTCATCGAATGAGGCCCATCGCAATCTCCGCCCATCCTGTGGTCAGGAGGATGCGGCCGGACCATTTCGTGGATCGACGCTGGTGCATGGCCGGATGATGGCGCCGATCGCATGCGGAGAGAAGCCGCTAGGAATCGGTCGCCTATGGGTGGCGATCACCAATGGTGGGTCAATTGTCTAGCGCGGTTGGTCCGGATTTTCTTGCCACGTCGTCGAGTGCTCAGAAATCCACTTGGTCGCGTCGTGCTCCGTAACAAAGCCCTTGATAACTTCCGTTTCGCCATCGGGCCATAGAATATCGATCCTCCAGCCAGTGCCGGGATTTTTGCAAGCCATGAAAGCTGGTAGCTGCTCGGTCATCAAGAAAGTATGCGCCGACGGTGGCCAGCTACAAGCCAGTGATCCTGCCACACTCCGCTTTTTGGCCCCGGTCCGCAAACCGACACCGCCGCGAATATTCGGCGCGGTGGTCTGTTTTGATAGAGGTTGGGTAGCTACATATTGAATATCACCGCTCGGCCGCTTGGCAATTTACCGGTGACTGAGAGCATCATGCTCCCGCCTTCCACGAAGCAAGGAAGTGCGTCATGCAGCAACGGCATCCTGTCAAACATTCCACGTCGCTTTATCAACGCTTGAACGAAGAAGCGCAGCGCCGGCGCAAAGAGGCAAGAGGAACTCCACCGGGCATCGAGCGCGAACGACTCCTGCGCAAGGCGCGGCAGGCGGACAACGCCTCCCAGATGACCGAGTGGCTTTCATCTCGCGGTTTGCGAGCACCGATGTGATGGTCGATTACGGCTTTCACGGCCGAGGCTTACCCGTAGACGTCGGTGGCTGAGAGACCGAACGCGCTCCCGCCTGCATAATGAGGGAATTCGTGAGCGCCTGCTTGATGTGTTCGGCCTGTTCCATCGTCAGTTTCTCGGCGAAACGGCCACCTTTTTCCAACTGCGCCGGTCCCTTAAGTTCTCGATCGTAAACCATCCAGTCGGTGCTTCCTCTTCGAACAATGAATCTGGCGTGTAGAGGTAGGGTGTTGTTCAATGATACCTCCCAATTTGTCGGGCCGCTGGTCTCAGAATCACACACCAGGCGACAGTTTATTCCTGAACCGGGACACTGAAATTCCCGGCAGCAAGTCCCGAGCACGGTTCATGCCATCGGCCAGACATAGGATCGAGAATGTTGCGCAGTCGCATTCAAACCTGCCGGACTTCGGCGGGTTTGTTCGGTTTGGCGACTAGGTCAGTTTTTCATCGGCTCTACCGCTCCGCAGGCCACCAGGTCGACGGCGGGTTCATGACGGAGATCTTTGTGGTCCGGAGTGCCACGAGATGACTGCGCTTATACGACTGGCCCTGCTGGCGGGAGCAGCCCTTGCACCGCATGTAGCGCTCGAGTTCGTGGATCGGCGTCCACTTCGGCCGCCGGACGACATCCAGCGCGACCGTCTGGTGGGTCTCGCAGCCGAGGCACTTCACCTCGAGGTATCGGCAGGCGGCGTTGAGCGCGTCGCCGAGCGCCGGGGACGGCTGGGCCGGCCCCGGAAGGCGAGCATGCGGGCGTTCCACGCCTGGCAGGCCAATATGTCGGCATCCCGTCGAGCATCGGCAGCATGCTCGGCCAGATGCCTGACCGTCGACCCGAACATGTACTCGCGAGACTTGGATCCCATTCCCAATGATCGCGCCGATCCGCGAGGGTGGGAAGCCGCTAGAACTATCGGGCAGCCTGCACCCGCCTACAACGACTTGGTCAATGGGCGCCGGCTATGGCGGGAGAACCGCGCCGAGCAGAGGATTTCCTCCTCGCCGTAGCGCTCGCCTTCGTGCGGACCCCCTCTGGCCAGCGGGACGAGCGGCTAACCGGTGTCATCCACGGGGAGGATGTCGGCCCATGACGACCGGCGCCTCACCAATCAGTCCGCAGGACGTATCGTTGCTTGAGCCTGTTCGTCGTTGTTTTGATTGCCTCCTGTATGCGGTCGAGATCGGCGCCGTCCCGCGCGCTCACGTTGAGACGCCACTCGTCACTTATGGGATCAACTTCCACATGGGCGATGTATTCGCCCCCGGGAACGCTTCGAAGCTCTCGAAGGGCAATCAGCTCTAGATCCTTTGCAGAGATCATCGTGGTGACCACCGCAGAACTCCTTACAACAACGCGGATAACTCTGACTTGGAGGCCTGTGTTCCTATAGCCCCGAGCGGAGGACGAGCGACGAAATGACACCGAAGCAGCAGCGACCGTCGTGGTTCGCCGCGGCGTGACAGAGGCCCAGGCTCGCAAGATCTATCTCATGAGGTCGAAGATTTGGGTCCGTTCCATCAGATGGTCCTCCGGAGGTTGTCGTAGCGGGCACAATCGGCGATCGGCGCATGGCGAAGCGTCAGGGCAGCCGGTGTCATGATGTTGGCCGGTGGAGCGGGCTCGCGTTGACGGGCCAGGATGTTGAGAACGACATCGGCGGAATGGACGCAGTGACCGAGCGCTTCGGCACAGGCGGCTTCCGCCGCGGGCAGACCGTCAGTCAGCACCGCGTTGAGGATGTCGACCATCTGCCGATTGCCATCGTCGGTGCTGGCAAGCCTGCGCCGGATCCGCTCGATAGCGGCTGGCAGCACCCAGCCTTTGAAGGGAGCTCCATTGCGCAAGGCGCCAGGTTTGCGAACCAGTACCGGCACATAGTGCCAGGGATCGTAGGTCGTCTCGCCGCGCCCGAAGGACCGCTGATGCTCAGCGACGATCCGGCCGTCCTGGCGGATCACGATGCGATCGGCATAAGCCTGGACCTCGACCGGGCGTCCGACTGCGCTCGCCGCCACCGAGTATTTGTTGTTGTCGAAGCGCACCAGACAGGTCTTGGAGATCGAGGCGGGCACGGCATGGAAGCCGTCGAAGCGGCCGGCATACGGAACGAGCTTTGGTCGCTCGGCTTCGAAGACTTCCCAGATGGTTTGGTCCGCAAACTCCGGATGCCGATGCGCTTTGGCGTAAGCGATGCATTTTTCGAGTAGCCAGGCGTTCAGTTCATCCAGCGTCTTGAAGCGCAGCCGTGGCGTGAAGAAGCGTTCGCGGACCAGCCCGACCTGGTTCTCGACTTGGCCCTTCTCCCAGCCCGACGCCGGCGTGCAGGCCACCGGGTCGACCAGGTAGTGGCTGCACATCTGCAGGAAGCGGCGATTGTAGAGGCGTCCCTTGCCGACAAAGATCGTCTCCACCGCGGTCTTCATGTTGTCGTAGATGCCGCGCCTGCAGGCTCCCTTGAACAGCGCAAACGCCCGGTCATGGGCGTCGAACACCATCTCCTGTGTCTCGCGCGGATAGGCCCGCGCGAACAGCATCCGGCTGTGGCAAAGCCGGACGTGAGCCACCTTCACGATCACCGTGACCCCGCTCAGCAGGACCACTTCGTGGCTCCAGTCAAACTGATAGGCCTCGCCGGGGGCAAAACTCAGAGGCACATAGGCTGATGCTGTCAAGGCGCCGCGCTCCCGGCTCCAGCGTCGCGCGTAGCGACGAACCGCGTCATAGCCGCCGGTATAGCCCAAGCCGCGAAGCTCTTCGAACAACCGGATCAGCGTCAGCCGTTCCCGTGCCGCCTTGCTCTCATTTGCCGCCAGCAGCCGGTCAAGCTCGGAACTCCACGGCCCCATCTTCGGGAGCGGCTGCGTCTCGCGTTCGTACCGGAACTCGGTTGCTTGAGAACGGATAACCTTGCGGACCACCTTCCGCGACACGCCGAGTTCTCGGCAGATCGCCTTGATCGGACGACCATCAACAAAATAGGCGCGACGGACCTTGGCAATCGTCTCCACCACCAGCATCCCAACCTCGGCTTCCATGACTCAATGGAAGCCACTGTGGACCCTTGCCCCGGGGTCCCGATTGGATGCCGATCACCCCGAATACGGGGTCCTTATTCCACGCCGAAACACAGCAAGCCTTTCAGTGCGTCACTCGGCGCATCTCGTGGTGCGGTTTCTGATGCGGTCGTCGCGCTGGGGGCAACCAGGATCCAATAAGGTAATATTGATCTTCTTGGTGGGCCCGGCAGGACTCGAACCCGCAACCAGACCGTTTTGAGCGGGCCCGGGGCGATCCGGTCACCACCACGCTTCGTCGTCCGCTCTCCTTCCATCGCTAAGGACAGGGAAAAAGGCCATTGCGGCTTCAAGCAATGAGCGGATTGTGATTTACAATTCGGTCGTAACCTATTGATGTATATGACCGCGCTGAGATGGGTTTTTACAGCTAAGTATCTGCAATAACCCATAAAGGAGCTGCCTCTTAATCAGCGGGTCCCAGGTTCGAGCCCTGGTGCGCCCACCAAGCTTTCAAAGCTTAGGTTTAGCCCTCGTAACGGCCACTCCGGCCAGCGGTCGCGTTCTGTTTCGACAAGCGCATTGCTCTCTCCGCGCTACCTTTCCTGAATTCACTCACATCTTTCCTATGTTCGTCTTGCGAGTGACGGACCGGCCGCGCGGTGCGACGACCGGCGCGTGATTCCGCGTCCGCTTCTGCGTCATGCGTCGGAGCCTGCGTGCCCTCATGTCGGACATTTCGTTCGACCACGGTCCAGCACTGCTGAAGTTCGTCGCGACAGATTGGCAGCTGCTACGGCTCCGAGCGGCTTGAGCGATGCGCGAGGTGCCTTCGGCACGCGGGGCGCCCTGCGGCAACGGCAGTTGACAGGGGGAAGCGCCCACTTTAAGCACCTGACTAATTAATCAATTAATTAAGGTCTGAAACCCTAGGGAAAGAATCCGCCTGATGCTGGCCGGCGACCGATATCCGAAGCTGCTTGCCCCGCGCGGTCGCGGCTTCACTCGGCTAGTCCACCGGCGCGGCGCTCGCCGCCAATCCCTGCCTTTACATCCCGCACCCACGTTCGCACGCGCCCGCGCTGTCGCGGACCGGCGCGTCCTGCCCGAACCAGGGTGGGTTTCATTCACCCGTATGAAAAATGAGGAGTGAGGCGTAAACGATGGGACGTCGATCTGAGGTACTGATGGCGCAAGACAGCGCCGGCACGGACAACCGGCGCGTGATACAGGTGGTATCGCGCGCATTCGACATCGTGCGTTGCTTCGAAGGTCGAAGCATACGCCTGGGCAATCGCGAAATCGCCGATCGCTGCGGTCTTCCCCGATCGACGGTCTCCCGTCTCACCTTGACCCTCACCCAGATCGGCCAATTGATCTACCTGCCGCAAGAGCAGAAATATGCTCTCGGTCCTCACGCCGCCGCGCCCGGCGTCCCGCTGTTTGCGGAGGGGGGCGACAAGCCCGTCTGTGCCGACGATCGGGAGCGCGCAACGGCGCAACCGTCGATGCTGATCAACTCGCGCTTCGAGTACTTCGAAGATCAGCGCAAGCCGGTTACCGCGCCGCTTGCGGTGACGCCACACCGCTGACGCCTCGGCTTGTTCCGGGGCAGAAGACCCGAAACGGTTGGGACCCCCGGCACGAGCCCACAGTCAAGAAACATCCAAAGTAGAGGGAAACGCATGTCTGAAGCATACATCATTGACGCGGTCCGCACGCCGCGCGGCATCGGCAAGCCGGGCAAGGGTGCGCTGTCGCACCTGCATCCGCAACAACTGGCGGCAACGGTGCTCGGCGCGCTCAAGGAGCGCAACAAGCTCGATACATCGACCGTCGATGACATCATCTGGTCGACCTCGACCCAGGAGGGCAAGCAGGGCGGCGATCTCGGACGCATGTCGGCGCTCGCCGCCGGCTACGACATCAACGCCAGCGGCACGACGCTGGATCGCTTCTGCGGCGGCGGCATCACGTCGGTGAACCTCGCGGCAGCTTCGGTGATGTCGGGAATGGAGGATTGCGTCATCGCCGGCGGTACCGAGATGATGAGCTATCAGCAGACCCTCGCGGCCGAGCGCTCCAAGGCGGGACAGCCGGCGCGGATGATGGGTTCGGGCAATCCGGCGCTTGACGAGATTCACCCGCAGTCGCACCAGGGCGTGTGCGGGGACGCCATCGCCACGCGCGAGGGGATCAGCCGCGAAGCCTGCGATGCGCTGGCGCTGGTCAGCCAGCAGCGTGCCAAGCGGGCGATCGATGAAGGCCGCTTCGCCAAGTCGGTGATCCCGGTGCTCAACGACGACGGCCGCGTCGCCCTCGGTCGTGAGGAATTCCCGCGCCCCGAGACCACGGCCGAAGGCCTTGCTTCGCTGAAGCCGAGCTTCGAGCAGCTTGCCGATTTCGACCTCGGCAACGGTGTGACGTTCAAGAAGCAGATCCAGCGCCGTTATCCGGACCTCGAGTGGAAGGGCGTGCATCACGCCGGCAACAGCTCGGGCGTGGTGGACGGCGCCGCCGCGGTCCTCATCACCTCCAAAGAATATGCCGAGAAGCACGGCCTCAAGCCGCGCGGCCGGATCGTGGCCTATGCCAATCAGGGTGACGATCCGACGCTGATGCTCAACGCGCCGGTTCCGGCGGCCAAGAAGGTTCTCGCCAAGGCCGGCCTGACCAAGGACGACATTGACGTCTGGGAGATCAACGAGGCCTTCGCGGTCGTCGCCGAGAAGTTCATCCGCGACCTCGAGCTGGATCGCGAGAAGGTCAACATCAATGGCGGCTCGATCGCGCTCGGCCACCCGATCGGCGCCACCGGATCGATCCTGATCGGCACGGCGCTCGACGAGCTCGAGCGAAGCGGCGGACGTTATGGTCTCGTCACCATGTGTGCCGCCGGCGGCATGGCGCCGGCCATCATCATCGAACGCATCTGATCGCGAAAGGATATTGCCATGAAACTCGATTCATCGGTCGCCGCCGTCGTCACCGGCGGCGCTTCCGGCCTCGGCGCGGCCACCTCGCGGGCGCTCGCAGCACAAGGCGTCAAAGTCGCGATCTTCGACTTCAACGAAGAGAAGGGTGAAGCCATCGCCAAGGAAATCGGCGGTGTGTTCTGCAAGGTCGACGTCACCTCCGACGAGCAGGTCGATGCGGGCTTCGCCAAGGCGCGCGCGGCGCACGGCCAGGAGCGCATCCTGGTGAACTGCGCCGGCACCGGCAACGCGGTGAAGACTGCAGGCCGGGACAAGAAGACCGGCGAACCCACCCACTTCCCGATCGACGCCTTCAACCGCATCATCCAGATCAACCTCGTCGGCACCTTCCGCTGCATCGCCAAGTCGGCGCAGGGCATGCTGTCGCTGTCCCCGCTGGAGCACGGTGAGCGCGGCGCGGTCGTGAACACGGCGTCGGTCGCGGCCGAGGACGGCCAGATGGGACAGGCGGCCTATTCGGCCTCGAAGGCCGGCGTCGTCGGCATGACCCTGCCGATCGCGCGCGACCTGATGGCCGAGGGCATCCGCGTCAACACCATCCTGCCGGGTATCTTCAACACCCCGCTGCTGCAGGGCGCCCCGGAGAATGTCAAGGCCGCGCTCAGCGCGTCGGTGCCATTCCCGAAGCGGCTTGGCATGCCGGAGGAATATGCGCAGCTGGCGCTGACCATGATCACCAACGGCTACTTCAACGGTGAAGATGTCCGCCTCGATGGCGCCATCCGCATGGCCCCGCGCTAAGCGCACGGCAACAGGAGACCAAAGCGAAGAAACTCCGGTCCTCACTGAAGTCCGCGGACCTATACTGATCATCACGTTGAACCGGCCCGAAGCCAAGAACGCGGCCAACCTCGCCCTCTCCAAGGGCGTGGCCGCGGCGATCGACCGGCTGGACGTCGACGATGCCCTCAGCGTCGGCATCATCACCGGCGCCGGCGGCACATTCTGTTCGGGCATGGACCTCAAGGGGTTCCTGAAGGGCGAGCGGCCGTCGATCCCGGGCCGTGGCTTCGCCGGCCTCACCGAGGCGCCCCCGAAGAAGCCGCTGATCGCGGCCGTGGACGGCTACGCGCTCGCCGGCGGGATGGAGATCGCGCTGTCGTGCGACATGATCGTCGCCAACCGCAACGCCAAGTTCGGGATCCCCGAGGTGAAGCGCGGGCTGGCTGCTGCGGCCGGCGGGCTGATCCGCATGCCGCGCCAGATGCCGTTCCGCGTGGCGATGGAGTTCGCATTGACGGGCGAGTTCTTCGGCGCCGAGCGCGCCTACCAACTCGGCATCATCAACCGCGTGACCGACGGCCCGGCCCTCGACGCCGCACTCGAGCTTGCAGCCGCGATCGGCGCCAATGGCCCGCTCGCCGTCAAGGCATCCAAGCAGGTGATCGTCGAATCCCGGCTCTGGCCGGAAGACCAGATGTGGAAGAAGCAGCAGGAGATCGTCGCTTCTGTCTTCGTGTCCGAGGATGCCCGCGAGGGCGCGGCTGCCTTCGCAGAAAAACGCGCGCCGAACTGGAAGGGCAAGTAAGGCGTCGCTTGTTTCAATGACGGAGCGCCGGTTTTGATTGAAGCAGAACCGGCGCTCCGAATTTTTTTTGTCAGTGCTTCGCCGCACGCCGGCCGGTTTCCGCGCCGCTTGAGAGCGCTGGAGGCGTGGCGGGAGGCCGGCATCGTCGACCGCAGCGCGTTCAAGAAGGCCGGCGATCTCGGCTTCCTGATGATCTGGCCCGAGGAAAAGTATGGCGGGATGGGCGACGAGGACTTTCGCTATGAGCAGATCATCATCGAGGAGACCGCGCGCTCGGGCTGCAAGGGCTGGTTCAACACGCTGCACAGCCGCCTGGTCGGCTCCTATTTCAAGCGCTTCGGCACCGAAGAACAGCGCGACCGCTTCCTGCCCAAATGCGTCAGCGGCGAGACGATCCTGGCCATCGCGATGACCGAGCCCGGCGCGGGCTCGGACCTCGCGGGCATGCGGACGACGGCGGAGGACAAGGGCGATCATTTCCTGCTCAACGGCTCGAAGACCTATATTTCCAACGGCATCAATTCCGACGTGGTGATCGTGGCCGCCAGGCTCGCAGGTGCCGAGAAGAAGCACGCGATGGTGCTGCTGATCGTCGAGCGCGGCATGGAAGGCTTCGAGCGCGGCCGCAATCTCAAGAAGATGGGCATGCCGGCGCAGGACACCGCCGAACTGTTCTTCCAGAACGTGAAGGTGCCTAAAGCCAACATGCTTGGAGAACCGGGCAGGGGCTTCTACTATCTGATGGAGGGCCTTGCCGAGGAGCGGCTGATCTCCGCGGTCGGGTCAATCGCCAATGGCCGCAAGGCGTTCGACATCACACGCGCATACGTGATGGATCGCAAGCTATTCGGCAGGCCGCTGGCCGAACAGCAAAACACCCAGTTCCGCATGGCGGAGATGGATGCCGAGATCGATCTCGTGCAGGTCTATGTCGATCACTGCGTGGCCGAACACAATGCGGGGCGCCTGACCAGCAATATGGGCGCCAAGGCCAAGATGATGTCATCGGAAGTCGAGTGGAAGATGCTCGACCTCGGCGTACAGCTGCACGGCGGCGCAGGCTATATGGATGAGTATCCGATCAGCCGCATGTTCACCGACGCGCGCGTCAATCGGATCCTGGCGGGAAGCTCCGAAGTGATGCGGCTGATCATCGGCCGCGATGTCTTTTCGAAGCACTACAAGAGCATTCTGGACTAGCCGGTCACCGCGGCCGGCTGTCTACTTCGCTCCGCGCGTTACCCGCGCGCCTGCCGCAGCGGCTCGCGCGCATATTCCTTCGAGCGCATCAATGCGTCGACGAAGATCGGCTCCCATGAGCGAATGTGGCTGCGAAGCAGCGTCGGCAATGCCTCGGTCTCGCCGGCGAGCGCGAGCTCGATCAGCCGGTAGTGCTCGGGCACCGAGGCCTGCTGCCGCTCGAGGCCGGCGCGTGAGCTGATGCCATAGAGGCGCATCTTGTCGCGCAGGCCCATCACCATGTCGGTCAAGAGCTCGTTGCCGGCGGCTGCGATGAACTCGCGATGATAGTTGCGATCGGCCTCCAGATAGAGCTGGACGTCGTCGGTCTCGACGGCCTTGGCGATCTCATCGGCCCAGCCGCGCACGACTGGTAGATCCTTTGGAGGATTGGCGGCGACCAGCACGGCGGCGTGCAGCTCCAGCACCTCGCGCATGTCGAACAAGTTGCGCAGCTCGGTCAGCGACGGCTCCACGACCTTGAAGCCGCGGTTGCGCATCGGCTCGACCAGGCCGCCGCGGCTGAGCTCGAGCAGCGCTTCGCGCACCGGTGTCGAGGAGACGCCGAGGCTCGCGGCGAGTGACGGCACCGAATACATCGTTCCGGGAAGGCTCTGCCCGGAAATGATCTCGGCGCGCACCCGCTGCAGCACCTGTTCGCGCAAATTCTGGTCCATGGGTGCCTCTCGCCGGGAGCTCCGATTCGTCCTGATTATTACTTAGCCTTGACGCGGCCGGTAGCGTATGACGTAAATGTGTAACGCATTACAAGAATGCGTCACAAGGGCTGACTTGAACATGAGACGGCGGTGAAACAGCGGCTACCCGGCTATTGCACGCTTTGTCGTTCGCGCTGCGGTTCTGTCACCGTGGTAGAGGACGGGCGGGTTGTCGGCGTAGAGGTACTGAATAACCATCCGACCGGCGGCGCGCTTTGCGCCAAGGGCCGGGCCGCCCCTGAAATCGTCGCCAGCCCGCGCCGTCTGACCGTGCCCTTGAAGCGAACCCGACCGCGCGATGCCGCCGATCCGGGCTGGATCGAGGTGTCGTGGGACGAGGCTTTGACCGAGATCGCCGACCGGCTCGGCCGGATCCGCGCCGAGAGCGGCGCCGAGGCGGTGGCGTTCGGCGTCACCACGCCGAGCGGCACGCCGATGGTCGACAGCTTTGAGTGGGTCGAGCGCTTCATCCGCGGCTTCGGCAGTCCCAACCTGATCTACGCGGTCGAGATCTGCGGCTGGCACAAGGACTATGCGCACGCGCTGACCTTTGGTCGCGGCATCGGCTTTCCCGATTACGACAATGCCGATGCGATCATCCTGTGGGGCCACAATCCCGCGCGCACCTGGCTCGCCCAGGCGACGCGGATCGCTGACGCGCGGCGGCGCGGCGCAAAGGTCGTCGTCGTCGATCCCAAACCGAACGGATCGGGTCAGCAGGCCGATCTCTGGTTGCGCATTCGCCCCGGCGCCGATGGCGCACTTGCGATGGGCGCGATCCGTCATCTCATCGCGACCGACAGCTTCGATGCGGATTTCGTCGACCAATGGACCAACGGATCGCTGCTGGTCGATCGTGCGACCGGGCGCTTCCTGCGCGCCGACGCGTTGTGGCCCGATGGCGCGCCTGAGGCTTTCGTTCGTCTCGATGCGCTGGGCTCGCCGGTGGCTTGCGACACCCGATACGCGCCGGAGCGCGGCGGCCAGCTTCGCGGTGCGCTGTCGATCCGTGCGCGCGACGGCCGGATGATTTCGGCGGCAACCGCGTTCGAATTGCTGGCCGAGCGCGCCGCGCCCTATACGCCGGCGCGCGTGGCGGAACTGACCTGGTTGCGCGTCGAGGATATCGACGCATTCAATGCGCTGCTCGCCGCCCGGCCACGGCTCGCCTATCATTCCTGGACCGGCGTCGGTCAGCACACCAACGCCACCGCGATCGAGCGCGCGATCGCGTCGCTCTATGCGCTGACCGGCGCGTGCGATCGGCCCGGCGGCAACCGCTGGCCGGTCCCGCCGCCGACACGTCCTCTCAACGACTACAACATCCTTTCGCCGGAGCAGCAGGCCAAGGCGCTGGGCCTTGCCGAACTGCCGCTCGGCCCGCCGGCGAAGGGCTGGATCACGGCGCGCGATTTCAGCCGCGCCGTGCTCGAGGGCGAACCTTACCGCGTGCGCGCGCTGGTCGCCTTCGGCACCAACTTCGTCGTCTCGCAGGGCCATACCGAGCGCAACCGTGCGGCGCTGAAGGCGCTGGAATTCCAGGTTCATATCGACATGTTCATGAACCCGACCGCGGAAAGCGCCGACTTCGTCCTGCCGGCCAGCACGCCGTGGGAGCGCGACGCGCTCAAGATCGGGTTCGAGATCACGCAGCAAGCCGTCGAGACCGTGCAGTTTCGCCCGCGCATGGTCGAGCCGATCGGTGAAGTGAAGGCCGACTACGAGATCGCCGCCGCGCTCGCGCTCAAGCTCGGCATGGGGAGCTTGTTCTTCGGCGGAGACATCAAGGCCGGCTGGAATTATCAGCTGGCGCCGCTCGGCATTGGTGTCGAGGATCTGCGCGAACATCCGGAAGGACGTCGCTTCCCGCAGGTCTTCCGCAATGAAAAATACGCCGTCACGCGCGAGGACGGAACGGCGGCGGGCTTTGCGACGCCGACGCGCCGTGTTGAGATCTATTCGGAGCTGATGCTGGGACACGGGCATGACCCGTTGCCCGATCATGTCGAACCGGTCGGCAGCCCGCTCACGACAGCGGCAGACGAACGCTTTCCGCTCGTGCTCTCCACCGCCAAGAGCGGTTGGTTCATTCACTCCTCCTGGCGGCATGTCGCCTCGCTGCGGCGAAAGTCGCCCGATCCGGCCGTCGAGATCAGCCCGCAGCTCGCCGAGCGGCGCGGATTGGTAGAGGGCGACTGGGCCATGGTGGAAACGCAAGGCGGTGCCGTGCGCCTGAAGGTGCGCCTCAATGCGGCACTCGACGCGCGGGTCGTCGTCGCCGAGTTCGGCTGGTGGGAGGATTGTCCGCCGCTCGGTCGCGATCGCTCGGCTGCGGCAGGCCCCCTCACGCGCAACATCAACGCGGTGCTGCACGACGATGCGCGCGACCCGGTCAGCGGCTCCGTCCCGCTGCGTGCGATCGTCTGCGATATCAGGCGCGACGGCGTGGCCAGCCGCGGCGTCTGGAGCGGCCAGCGGCGGTTCGTGGTTGGCGAGCGCAGGGCCGAGGCCGATAACGTCATCACCCTCAGCCTGCAGCCGCTTGACGGTGGTCCGCTGCCCGACTTCCTGCCGGGGCAACACGTGATGACCGCGTTGCCCGGCGCGACCGAGGCGCGTGCCTACTCGCTGACCGGATCGGGCGATTTGCCGGACGCGCTGTCGATCGCGGTGAAGGGGCGATTCTTCAATGAGGCGCGGAGCGGCGATGCGCCGTTCTTCATGCCGGATCGTCTGCATGGTCTTGCCGTTGGAGACCAGGTTCTGCTGGAGCCGCCGGGCGGCATCTTCACGCCGCCATTGAAGGGACCGCGGCCGCTGGTCTTCCTCGCTGCCGGCATCGGCATCACGCCGTTCATCAGCCATCTCGAGACGCTGCAACACACAGCGCCACAAGATCGCGTCGCCGACGTCCTGCTGCTCCACGGCTGCCGCAGCAGCCGCGAGCATCCGTTCGCGCAGCGACTGGTAGAGCTGGAAGCCAGCACGCCGGGGCTAATGCGGGTGACGTTCTATTCGGTACCGCTCGCGCAGGATTCGGTCGACGCGCGGTCGTTGCGCAAGGGGCGGCTCGATCTCGAACAGGTCAAGCCGCTCTTGGCGCGCCGGCCGCTGGTCTACATCTGCGGCTCGCCGGATTTCGTCGCGGCGCAGATCGAGGCTGCAGTGGCGCTCGGTATCCCGCGGTTCGACATCTTCGCCGAAAGCTTCGTCTCGCCGCCGTCGGTGCCGAGCGACCTTGCGCCGCGAACCATCCGGCTCGCTAACAGCAAGCAGAGCTTTTCCTGGGGACCGGAGCAGGGGACGCTGCTCGACGCCGCAAGTGCGGCGGGCGTCGCGCTACCGAGCGGCTGCCGTGTCGGGCAATGCGAAAGCTGCGCGGTCGAGGTGGTCGATGGGGAATTCACTCATCTCGGCCCGGTCGACGGGAGCGAGGGGCAGTGCCTCGCCTGCCAGGCCGTGCCGCTCACCGACCTCACGCTCGCGCTTTGATGACCAACACCATTGAAGGCTAACCGCATCACCGGAAGGGGATCAGATTGATGACGAATGCAACGCACGACCAAACCGTGAGCCTGCGAAAACCTGTCGCTGATAACATCATGGCGCGATTTTCGCAGGCCCTGGTGGCGTTCGCGGAGCGCTGGTTTCCGGATGCGTATGTCTTCGTCCTGATCGCCGTGATCGCGGTCGCCGCAGGCGCAATCCTGCATGGCGGCTCGCCGCTCGCCGTCAGCCGCGCGTTCGGCGACGGGTTCTGGAATCTGATTCCCTTCACGATGCAGATGGCCCTGGTTGCGATCGGCGGTTATGTCGTGGCGATGTCGCCGCCGGTCGCCGCCGTGCTGGCGCGGCTCGCGAGCGTGCCGAAGACCGGGCGCGGCGCGGTGGTCTTTGTCGGGATGCTCAGCATCTTCCTCTCGCTGCTGAACTGGGGCCTGAGCCTGATCTTTTCCGGCCTGCTGGTGCGGGAGATTGCGCGGCGCACGGATATCCGGCTCGATTATCGCGCGGCCGGCGCCGCCGGCTATCTCGGGCTCGGTTGCGGCTTCACCCTCGGCATCACGTCGTCCGCCGCGCAGCTCCAGGCCAATACCGGCAGCATTCCGGCATCGCTTTTGCCGATCACCGGCGTGATCGGCTTCTCGGAAACCATTCTGACCTGGCAGAACATGGTCACCGTCGCGATGGTGAGCGTCGTGTCGGCGGCGATCTGCTATTTCACGACCCCGGCACCCGAGCAGGCGAAGACGGCGGAAGATCTCGGCGTTGCGCTCGGCGACGATCGCATCGAGGCCAGGAAGCCGGCTCGTCCGGGCGACTGGCTGGAATTCAGTCCGCTGCTGACGATCCTGATCGCCCTGCTTGCCGCCGGCTGGCTGTGGCAGACGTTCCAGTCGGGCAATCCGCTGATCACGCTGTCGGGGCTCAACACCTACAATTTCGTCTTTCTCATTCTCGGCATCGTGCTGCACTGGCGGCCGCGCAGCCTGATCGAGTCCTTCTCGAAAGCGATGCCGAGTGTCTCCGGCGTACTGCTGCAGTTTCCGTTCTACGCCGGTATCGCGCAGATCCTGACCAAGGTGCCGAACGGCAGCGGCGCGACGTTGTCGGACACGATTGCGCACTGGTTCGTCGGCGCCTCCGGCAATTCCACTGTGTTCTCATTCCTGGTCGGAATCTATTCGGCGCTGCTCGGCTTCTTCGTGCCGTCGGCCGGCGGAAAGTGGATCATCGAGGCGCCCTACATCATGAAGGCGGCCAACGATATCGGCGCGCATCTGGGCTGGACGGTGATGGTCTACAACATCGCCGAGACGCTGCCGAACTTCATCAACCCGTTCTGGATGCTGCCGCTGCTTGGCATCCTCGGCCTGAAGTCGAAGGATCTGATCGGTTATACGTCGGTGCAATTCTTCATCCACTTCCCGATCGTGATGCTGCTGGCCGCGATCCTGATGGCGACCTTCACCTATCGCCCGCCGATCCTGCCCTGAGCGATCGCGGCCGGCCACCAGGACGCATGGTGCCCGGCCAAGGTCGGCCAATTCGGTGGATCGCAACCGTCATTACCAAAACTGTGCTGTTTTCCAGGCCGGCGCGAATGAGGCATCGCGCCGGGCGGTGATCTTTGGTCGGTCATTTCATTGACCGCCGCGCGGTTCGACCGGATATTGATGCGCGATATCCCGCGTTGTTCAAGGCCGCCGCCATGAGACATCACCACCGCAGCTTGATGTGCGACATGCGAAGCCGCATGTCGCATCGCTGCGTCTCGGCGGCGACCGGCGTCTGTTGTTGATCGCTTAAGAAAAATCCCAAGCACCCGACAATCAGACAGGAGCGCCATCTTCCGGCGATCGAGCACGCATGTCCCAAGCTTACGTCATCGAAGTATCGGATCGAACCGTGGGTATCGTTGTCAGCGACGCCAGAGGCTTCTGCTTCTTCTCCTCGGATCGCGCCTTTGATGGCCTCGATGGCGGCTATTTCGGCTCCGCTCGCGCCGCGGAGCGTGCGGTGAGGGCGCTGTTGCAACAGCGCCGCCCGGCGTCATAGATCATCCCCACGGCATCGCCGGCGCGCCAAGGTTGATGCGGCTGCCATCAGGCAGCCGCGCGGGCGCAATACCGTCGTGCGGAAAGTGCCGCCTGCGATCGGGGATCAGGCCGGGCAGACCATCGTCAGCAGCAGCAGCGTTGGCGGCTGATTGTCTCCGTTGGCGTGTTCCCAGGTCAGCAGAATGTCGTGCCGATCGGCATTCGGCGCATTCTTGTCTTTCTCTTTCACGTCGATCTTCATCGGGATCGGCGGTTCGGAGTTGAAGCATTTGCGGACGGCGGCATCCAGCAGCGCGCATTTCGTCAGCGGTACGACGCCGGCCTCGTCCTTGGAGAGGGCTGCGGTGCTCGCTTGAGTGGCGAGGTCCAGGCGCGCCTTGCCCATCTCCTTTTGCCACAGCTTGCCGCTCCCGCCCGGCCACTGGTGCCTGGGCGACAGGATCGGCTGGTATTGGCCATATTCCAGCGTCTCGATGTCGATAAGATCCGACGCCTTAAGTATAGCGACGCTCTTGACCATGTTCTGCAAAGGATAGTAATGCGCGTTGATATGATCTTTGAATTGCTGGTTATTGTATACTCTTCCGCCCATAGGATTTCCCTTTCATTACAACTTTGGCTTGCTCTGGCTATACATAAATTGTGCAACGCGGGGACGTCGAACGAAATCGGTCGTACGGCTCGAGTTGCGCCGTCTGATTTCTCGCGCCTCGACCTACCACTCAAGACTGTATCTCGTCCAGTTTAGCAACCTCTCGGGTTGGCGCGGATGCAGACGGACAGCACGTCCGGATTGATAAGCATGTCCCGATGGGTAATCTCTACTCTAAGCTGCTCACCGGGATGCTGAGTTGGCGAGACCGCAGCAGCCTTTGAGAGCAGGAATGCTTTGCTTTGCATGCCAATCGACGATCGGAGCGGACGACAATTGGTGCGCCCAATGCGGTGCCGCCGTAGCAAAGCGCCTCGATCCCGACAGTGAACAGCGATTTGTAACCATCCTTCGCGCCGACGTGGTCGATTCCACGGGGCTCGTAGCGGACCTGGATCCGGAAGAGGCGGTCTCCCGCCTGGAGCCGGCCCTGGCCGCCATGCGCGGCGCAGTGCGCCAGTTCGGCGGCATCGTCAGCAAGGAATTGGGGGATGGGCTCGCCGCGGTATTTGGCGCCCCGATTGCTGACGACAACCACGCGCCGCTTGCTTGCCATGCTGCGATCGAACTCGTCCGACGTATCGGGGGCTTGGGCGATCCGGCGCTCCAGGTTCGGGTGGGGCTCCATTCGGGGCGCGTGGTGACCTACATGGTCGCCAGCGAATATTCCAAGGTCTATGAGATCGGAGGAGCAGCGCAGCATCTTGCGGCGCGCCTCGAAGCGGTCGCCGGACCGAATCAGATCTACGCGTCCGAGGCTTGTCAGCATCTCGCCGATGGCAATGTCCAGTTCGACTATTTGGGTCGCAAACGACTCAAAGGGTTCAGCGAGCCTGTGCCGATCTACCGTGTGACCGGCGCAACCAATGTCTCCAGTTGGCGGGTACGCAGGGCGCGAAGCGTTGCACGGTTTGTCAACCGCGTGGACGAGACCGGGTTGCTCAGGCAGCTGGCTCAAAATGCCGGGGCGAGCCGGCAGACGGCGCTCTTGATTGGCGATCCTGGCATCGGAAAGTCGCGGCTCGTGCACGAGTTTGTCGACGAGCTCAAGCGCGAGGGCTGGCGTCCGGTCCACGCAGAGTGCAGTCCGAATCTTCAAGGTGCACCGTTCAGCGCGCTGAAGGCGCTCATGCTGTCGATGCTCGAAGGGACTGCGGCGGACGCCGATATCCGGACCGAGCCTCCGACGACTCTGACCGGGATAGCGCGTTCCGCCATCAATGCGGTGCTGGATCGTCCGATATCGGATCCAGAGTGGGGCGAGCTGGAGCCACACGCGCGCGGCCGCGCGATCAGCGACGCGAGCTGCGCGATTCTCGAGAGCCTGGTCGCCCGCCAGCGCACGGTGATCCTCGTCGAGGATCTGCACTGGATCGATCGCGCCAGCGAGGCCGTTGTCGCTGCGCTCGCGTCGCTGCAGATACCTAGCCTTCTGGTGTTGTTGACCAGCAGACCCAACGGCATTCCGGACTGGATCGCGCGCTGCAACGCCGAGATCGCCGCGTTGCGGTCGCTCGCCGAGGATGCCGGACGGGAAATGCTGGACGATATCTTGGGGCGGTCCGCGAACATGGCCGATCTGAAGAGCCGCGTCGTGCTTCATACGGCCAGCGTGCCACTCTTCATTGAAGAGGTCTGCCGGGGCCTCAAGGACAGCGGGATTCTGCGGGGGCATTGGGGCGATCTGGCGCTGGCGCGTCCGGTCGGCGAGCTTGGTATCCCGAGCAGTATCCAGGGAGTCATCGCAGCGCGTCTGGATCGGGTATCGAGGGAGGAGCGCTCCCTGTTGCAGATCGCGGCAGCGCTAGGCCCACGCTCGACGGAAGTTATCTTGCGCGAGGCGTCCGGTCTCCCTGAGCCCGTGCTGCAGCGCTGCCTGGCGGTTCTCGACCGCTCGGAGTTTCTGGTGAAGATCGATATCGAGCCGGATCGAGTGCTCGAGTTTCCGCACGAAATGGTCCGCCAGGTCATCTACGACTCGATGGTCGAAAAAGTACGTGAAGGCGTCCACGCACGCATTCTTGCGACGTTGGAGGGCAATGGAAGCTCGCATGATGAACCCAGCAGGCTCTGCTATCACGCAATGCGAGCGAAGGACTGGCAGAAAGCTTTCAGCTACGGCAGAACTGCCGCGCGGAAGAGCCTGGCACGATCGGCATTTGCCGACGCAGCCAACTACTTTGAGATCGCGATGACCGCGCTCGACAAGACGCCGTTCGCTCGCTCGCGCGAAGCGGATGCGGTCGACCTTCGCATCGAGGCGCGCACGGCCTTCATGAGCGCAGGCAAGGTCGCCGAATGGTTCGATCTCGGAAGAGACGCGGAGGAGCGCGCCAACGCGATCGACGATATCGGGCGGAAGGTCGCGGCGATGGCGGTCAGGTCGGGGGCGCAGAACTTCTACGGCACCCCGGTCGAGGCGATCGAAACCGGCGAGGAGGTTGCCCGTCTGGCGGGAGAGTGGGGCAATCCGGGTTGGCTCAACCTGGCTCAGTACAGCCTGGGCCAGGCCTATTTCATTGCCGGGCGCTATCGTGACGCGGAGCAAATGCTGGGACAGGCTTGCCTCCGCCTGTCCGGGCCGGATGCCAGCGCGCCGCCCGGGACGACGCCGAAAACCCTGGAGCTGCTGTGCTGCATGATGAAAAGCGTGACCCACACGACCTTGGGTGAGATTGATATGGGGGCCGAGTTTCATCAGCGCGCGACGGCAATCGCCAATGAGAGCAACAGGCCATTTGATCGCGTTGGCGCCGGCTATAGCGGTGGTTGTCTGGCGCTCAGTCGGGGCAATCCTGGCGAAGCAGCGGCGGTCCTGGAGGACGCTTTTGCCATTACGCAAAAGTATGGAATTCGCCTCTTCGTGCCTGTCATCACCTGCCATCTTGGTATTGCCTATCTGGAACAGGGACGTCTCGCTGACGCGCGGGTTACGCTCGTCGAAGCCCGAGAGGTAGCCAGGTCGGTGAGCTATACCTCGATCGTGCTGCGTACCTCGATCTATCTGGCACTGGCTCTGAGCCGGCTCGGCGATGCGCCAGCCGCGTTGAACATGCTGCGAGAGGCGCGAAATACCGCGCGGCAGCAGGGCTTTTCCGGTCTGGAAGCCGAGGCGTTGTTCGGAGAGGCGGCGGTATCGCCGGCGTCTAATGAGAACGACAGGACTTCCATTCTGCACAAGTTGCGCGCGGCAATTGCGATTGCATCGAGCAGTGGAACGAAGCCGCTGCTACATCGGGCCGAAGCGCTCCTGAACGGAATGCTTGCCGATCCACAGGGTGAACCCTGGCGGCATTAGAGCATGACCCGGAGAAGTGCGAAGCGGCGTTCCGAAAGGATCAAGCGCGATGACGCTTCAACCTGGTCTCGTCGCCCTTCATGACGCCGCCGCGAGCGGCGGCGATGCCACCTGCGGTGCCTCGGGTGTCTGCATGGCGGTCGTCGCCAGCTGGAAGCGGATGCCGTGCACGGAGATGGTTAGCGGGATAGCGCGGAAGTCGTCGTGGAAGGCGCGGATTCGGCGAGCCAGTTCGCCGGCACTGATGCCGGCGGGAAGCTCGCACATGTCGCGGTACATTTGGCGGGTGCTCTTGATGCCGCACCAGGCGATTTCCAGTTCCTGCAGCGGCGAGGGATCGCGAGCGAGATCGCGCGACATCCGCCAGAACAGATAAGCAAGCCGCACATAGGCAATTTGCTCGAGCCCGCGCACGCTGATCTTGTCAGGAATGATGAAGGCCTCGACCCCGACGATCGGACCGGAATCGACCCGCGCGGCCATCAGATGGGCTGTCGCGCCGAACGTGCGCGCACCGTCATAGAGTGCGAAATGTGCCGGCGCCCAGCCGGGATATTGCGGTGGGCCCGGGTGGAAATTGTAGGCGCCATGGCCGAGCGCCGCCAGGATGCTTTCAGGCACGATGACGCTGGTGGTGAACGCCAGCAGCCGGGCCTCGCACAACACCTCGGGTTCGATCGCCGCGAGGTCCTCGGCCGTCACCGCGCAGCGGAACGACAGCGCCGGATTGTGCGCCTTCAACAGCTCGGTGAGCGCGAATTGCTGGTTGGCGACGCCGGTGAGAAGGATGATGGTCTTCATGATGTCGATGTCCTTCTCTTGCCTGGTTATTGTACCGTTGATCAGCCGCGCTGCCCGGCCATGACGACGACGCTGCCGGCATCGTGGGACTGACCCACGGTGCGGAACAGATCGGCCGGCAATGCCTGCCAGGGCGCAATCTCGATGATCCGGCTGTTCGCGCTGGCGGCTGCCGATTTTGCCGCGCGGATATCGTCCTGCCAGGGGCAAAGCGCGAGCTCGAGCCGGCCGAACCCTCCGCAATCGGCGGCGAACGCGCCGGTGACGGCCTCGATGCTGGCAGCCATTTCGCGTGCGTCGCTGGTCGCGATATCGCGCATGATCACGGTGATCGCGTTGTTCGAGGCCGCCTGCGACTTGATCACGATCATGGCGTCGCGGCCGCCGCTGCGGCTGGCGCGCCGCGCGGCCCGCATCGTGACGCCGAATTCGGCATCGGGCCCAAGGTCGCTGTTATCGGTCGGCAGATTGTGGACGACCGTGGTGTGGCGGGGCGTGCCGGCATCTTCGGCGGGGGCATGGTACGAGCGCGGCAGCCACGCGGTGTCGAGCGCCATTTGCGACGACGTCAGGCTCCAGGCCTGGTCGAGCAGGTAGCCCTCCCAGACCGCGGGATAGGCGGTCGCGATGTGATGCCAGTTGCGCAGCAGCGACTCGGCGGCCAGGGTGCGGCCGAGATACAAAGTGCGCGCCGACATCTCCCACCGGTTCCACTTGTGGAGTGCGATGTCGCATTCGAGGGAGGACGGCAGCAATGGTGGTTCGCTGAGCGTCGCATCGGCCTCGATGAAGAGCAGCGGCTCGCGGTGCTCCTGCCACATCCGCAGCATGAAGGCAGACTTCTCGGACGCGCGCATGTGCTCGCCATCCGCGGCGTCGATCGGCACGATGTCGCAGGCGATGTCGAATTCGGCCAGCTTCTCGCGGAGCGCGCCGGCATGATCGTCGCCGTAGGCGCGGGGATAGCAGGAGACCACGCGCAGCGCCGAGTCGGATCGGGAGCCTTCCGCGGGCGCGATCGGGCGCCAGTTGAGGCCGCCCCACCACATCTCGTGCGGGCCATCGAAGCTCGGCCCGATCGTCCCGAAGTCGGTCAGCTTGGACTTCAGGAAATCGAAGCCGGGATTTTCGCCGAAGGGGACGACGACCGCACAATCGGCGCGAAGTGACCGATAGAGGATTTCGGCGGCGGGGCCGCTCGGCGGCTCGACGAGGATGATGACGCCATGGTCCCGCCCCGGCACGGAACCGGCCTGGTGGATGGTCGCGCGTCCGAGCCGTTCGGACAGCCATGCGAGCCGCCGGCGCTGTGCAGCGCTCATCCGGATGCCGTTCGCCGCCAGCAATTGGTCGAAATTCGTCTGCAAGCCGTCCGCTTGCACCGTGTCAGCCGAAATCATGCCCGCACTACCCCTCGTTAACCTTCTACGAGCGGGCCGGCCAGATCAGGCGGACAAATCAGTTGCCGATGGTTGCCTGCGCACTGTTGGCGCTGCGCCAGGTCAGCGTGGCCGAGGGGGCCCGGTTACCGTCGCGGTCCTCGACCGCAAGGATGCGGTCATGGTCGAGGGCAGTCAACGCGACGGTGTAGATTGCAACATCGTCCTCGAAGCCGTCGACGGGGATCAACAGCATGCCATCCTCGGTGGTCGCACGAAACTGGCGGTCGCTCCGCTCGAGGCCGGCATCGATCAGCCGTCCCTCGGCGATCGCCTTCACGTTCGAACTCTCCACCGCCTTCGCGGCGCTCTCGCCGTACTGGACCGTGATGCCGTGGAGCATCCCGGCGCGGGTGAGCTTTGCTAGCGGCAGCGCGATGGTCGCAACCGCCATGCGGCGCGACAATGGAATCCGCAGGCGGAGGTCGCCCAGCCCGGTATGATAGACGCTGACGGCTTCCAGCGACGCCTGGCCGTCCGACCCGAACAGGCCGACCTGCAGCGTCCCGCATTGCGCCTCGCCGAACACGTTCGCGGGCAGGCGATTGGCGCCGAACAATGTGTAGAGGTAGGCGTGTGACGGCGACAACGCGGCAAAGCTGCCGGCCAGCCACATCGGCGGCGCCGGAGCCGTGCAGGCGGTCGAGAGGCCGCGGGCGACGATGCAATCATTGATGAAGCCGGCGTCGAGCAGCGGCGCGAGCGCCTGCGTGCCGAGGTTGACGTCATGCTTGATGCCGCCGAGCAGCACGAGTTCATCATCGTCGGGCAGCAGCAGGAGACGTCCGAGCACGGCGGCGGCCCAGCGTGCGGCAACGATGGGGTCCGTGTCGGGCTGCAATGCATAGCGCGATGCCAATTCGCGGGCGTGTGACGCATAGGCCAGCGTCCCGGACTGCACCTCGTTCGCCAGCGCCAGCTGAGCGGCCGGGCGCTGGTCGCCCTCGCGCAACACCTCACCGCCGCGGTAGTCGCGTGCCGATCCTTGATCGGAACAGCAAAGCTGCTCCAGCAATGCGACGTTGCGGATCAACATGCGCTTGACGTGCGGCGTGACGATGCGATCCGAGATCAGGCCTTCTGCGGTGTCGTTGTCGGCGATGTCGTCGAAGGCATCGTCAAGCGTCAGCAGATAGGCGCCATGCAGGCGGAAGCGAATTCCTTCGCGATCGAAGATGCGCCGCAGCGACTTCTGCACGCTGGCGGAATAGCCGAGGTCAACGAGGATGAGGTCGGTGCAGCCGTCGAAATCCGCGATCTTCGCCCGAAGATAAGCGAGCAGGCGCGTGCGGACACCGGCAGCGATGTCGGTGATCTCGCGCGGGTCCATCAGATCGGGCAGGGCGTCGGCGAGTTCGCGGCCGCCCGCAATGCCGTCAGGATATTGCGCGAAGAACTTCATCACCGCCGGAGGCTGCACCTTGACGATATCGACAAAGGTCGCCGCGTCGATCTTGACGACCCGGCCCAGCAGCTCACTGAGAGGTTCGAGCGTATCGGCGGACCCGACCAGGCTGACACGACGATTGATCTCGACATAGGCGCCGGTCTCGCCATGGTTCGCCTGCCAGACGCGATACGGCAGCAGACCGTCGCGGCCGAGGAATCCGATCGCAACGCGCGCGCCCTCGCGCGCCAGCGCAGCGCGCTGTGCTTCGATGAAGGCGTCGAACGCCGCCATCACCGGACCGAGAACGGTCACACCGAGGTTGAAAGCGGGAGAATGCCCTGCGCTGCGTGCCGTCACCGCGCGTCGTAGCGTGCGGGCGCCGCAATCGAGCCGCGACGGCTGATCGGGCCACAACAATTCGAAGATCGACGTTTCGCGCTGAAACTTCGATGCCAATGCCGCGCTGGCCTGCGGATAGTAGCGCGGGCGGATGCCGTGACGGCGGGCGCCCTTGATATCGGCGTTGTGATTGTCGCCGACATGGAACGAGCTCGCCGCATCGATGCCCTGCTCGGCGAGATAGGCCTCGAACAGCGCTTCGCTCTTGCCAGAGCCGTGATCGCAGGATGCGTAGAGGAAATCCCAGGTCAGTCCGGGGCTGCAGGAGCGCAGCAATTGCGCGAGCTGCTCGGTGCTCCAATACGTGTCGGAGATGAAGCCGACGCGAAAGCCGCCGCGCTTCATGTCCAGATATTGCTCGAGCATTTCCGGATTGGCGCGGCACAGCTCGAGCTCGGCTTCGAACTCGATCTGCGCGAGGTCGCTCAACGCTTCGCGGCTCAGGCCGAACAGCCTGAACGGAAAGTACTTATAGATGTCGGCGATGCGCACTTCAGTGGAGCCGCACCGCTCCAGCGCGAGCTTGCGCGCACGCGCCTCAGCCTGGATTCGATGCTGAACGAAACTGACGGACATGTCCGAAAATTTTTCAGCAATGCGGGAAAGCTGAAAAACCCTTTCAAATACGCCATCCGGCGTCGTGCAGGCACGCAACAGAAATGTATCGAAAACATCGAATGAACATGCAGAAACATTCTGCGCTCGACGCGTTGCGTCGACCGTCATGATCGTCATGCGCAAAATTCCCGCCAGTCCTCATGCGTTGAACGCCTGCGTGAGACAAATCAGGCGCGATGATTCAAAAAAGTTGATGCGGGATTCGAAAACGCGCGCTTCGCGACTGACAGATTCAAAAAATCCGATAACGTCGAAATGGTGATTCGGAAAAAATTGCCTAGTCGCAATCGTCGAATGCAAGTTGGCGACCAACGGCGATGGATCACTCGCATGCTCCGCGCATGCATGTGTTCGCGTGGCGTTAGTTGATGTGACAACGGCGTTTTCCGGCGCGACGAATTCTCCCGCAGGCATGCAAGGCGATGCTGAACGACTGCTCCAGACTCCGTAGAATTACTGCCTGCGCCTCCGCGGAGCGGCAGCTTTTGCCGGGCGGTCGGCAAAAAAATCCAGCTAAGCATTTGAAAAATAACGAAAAAAGTTCGCCTGGTTTGCTCAACCCCTCCGTTCAACGCTCAGAAGCCGCATGCGATGTGTGCTTGCGGCGTTGGTTGGAGAGCGGCGGATGAGTTACGCGCTTGATGTGATGGCAGCGGTCGAGGTGGAAGCCACGGCGGCCGCGGCTGCGCCGGTCGAAGCGGCCACTCCCTGGAGCAACGTCCCCACGGTTGCCGATGCGGGCCCGCTCGACACCGTCGAGATCCAGGACGAGGACAAGGAGCTGCTCGACCGCCTCGCCGCCGGCGACGAGGCGGCGTTTCGTGCTCTCGTCGAACGCCATGTCGATCGCGCCTACGCGATCGCGCTGCGCATCGTCGGCAACGTCGCAGATGCTGAAGACGTGGTGCAGGATACGATGCTGAAGGTCTGGACGCATCGTGGCCGCTGGCAGCATGGCCGCGCCAAGTTCTCGACCTGGCTCTATCGCGTCGTCAGCAACCGTTGCATCGACCTGCGCCGCAAGCCGCGCACCGAGAATGTCGATGTCGTGCCCGAGGTCGCCGACACCCAGCTCGACGCTTCTACCGTCATCGAGCGCAACGAGATCGGCAATCTTCTGGAGCTTGCGATGCAGCGGCTGCCCGAGCAGCAGCGTGTCGCGGTGATCCTCTCCTACCACGAGAACATGAGCAACGGCGAGATCGCCGAGGTGATGGATACGACCGTGGCCGCGGTCGAGTCGCTGCTGAAGCGCGGGCGGCAACAGCTGCGCGAGCTGCTCAAGCGGCACGAGCGCGACCTGCGCGGCGCGTTTACCGACTGCTAACCATAAATTCCGGCTTCTGAAGTTTTCGCGCCTGACCACCGGCGGCCGACCCGTTTGATCGGTCGGACGGGGGCTGGATCCGCGTCACCTTTCTTTCTCACGATGCGGCATGCGATGCCCCATCAGCACAGGAGCTACTCATGCCCGCAATTTCCACCAACACGGCCGCCAACTCAGCGGTCCGTTACCTCAACATCAACTCGCAGCAGGAAACCAGCGCGCTGTCGAAGCTGTCGAGCGGATCGCGTATCACCTCCGCTTCCGACGACGCGGCCGGCCTCGCGATCTCGACCCGCATCTCCTCCGACATCACGACGCTGCAGCAGGCCGCCACCAACGCGGCGCAAGCGACCTCGATCCTGCAGACCGCCGACGGCGGCGCGTCCAACATCTCGGACATCCTGGCCCGCATGAAGTCGCTGGCCTCCGAGTCCGCCTCCGGCACCGTGGCCGATTCCAGCCGCGCCTACATCAACTCGGAATTCACGCAGCTCAAGGGTGAAATCGACTCCATCGCCTCCGGCACCCGCTACAGCAGCCAGAGCCTGCTCGACGGTTCGAGCGTGTTCTCCTCGGGCGTCTCGGTGCTGGTCGGCTCGACCTCGGCCGACACCATCACGATCACGCTGACCAGCCTGACGGCGTCCTCGCTCGGCGTGACCTCGCTCGACGTCTCCAGCCTGTCGAGCGCCACCAGCGCAATGTCGGCCCTCGACAGCGCGATCGACACCGTGTCGTCCGCCCGCGCCGAGATCGGTGCCCAGGAATCGCGCTTCAACTTCAGCGCCGACTCGATCTCGACCCAGACCCAGAACCTGCAGTCCGCGAACTCGGCGATCAAGGACGTCGATATCGCTTCCGAGCAGGCGACGCTGTCGTCGGCCGAAGTGAAGACCCAGGCCGCGGTGTCGGCGGAAACCGCCGCGAACCAGATGCCGCAGTACCTGCTGAAGCTGCTCGGCTAATTCGAACGATAGATCGGGCCGGCATCGTGCCGGCCCGATTCTCACGACGGCGGAGGTGTCGACATGACGGTTAGCAGCGCCACCTCGAGCACATCAGGCGCGACATCGTCGAGTTCCGCCAGCTCTGCCAGCACGGTGACCACGACCGGCACGACCAATTCGGCCAGTATCGACTGGACTGCCCTGATCGATGCCGAAGTCAACGCCAAGCTCACGGCGGCGACCACGATCACCACCAAGATTAGCGCGAACCAGGCCAAGGTCACCGCCTATCAGTCGCTACAGACCGAGCTGTCGACGCTGGCAACCGGGCTGTCGTCGCTCAGCACGTCGATCATCAACTCGATCGCCACCAATGCGTTCGCCACACGTTCGGCGACGATTTCGTCCACCGGCGACGTCAGCGCCTCCTCGGCGCTGTCGATGAGCGTCAACAGCGGCTCGGCGACCGGCGATCACGCGCTCCAGATCACCCAGCTCGCAACCGCGCAGAAAGTGATCGGCGCTTCGCAGTCGAGCAGTTCGACCGCACTCGGCTATTCGGGAACGTTTTCGCTGGGCCTCGCCGGCGGCAGCAGCACGGCGATCTCGATCACCAGCGGCATGTCGATGCAGGATATCGTCGACACCATCAATGCCCAGACCTCGGCGACCAATGTTCAGGCCTCTATCGTCCAGGTGTCGAGCGGGTCCTATGAGATGGTGCTGACGGGGACCCAGGACGCCGCAAACATCACCTATTCATCGACATCCGGCGACGACATCCTGAACAAGCTCGGGGTCACCGATACTTCGGGGGCGTTCACCGACGTGTTGCAGAAGGCGCAATCCGCGGAATTCACCCTCGACGGCATCGCGCTCACCCGCAACACCAACGATATTTCCGACGTTCTCTCGGGCGTCACGTTCGATTTGCTGCAGCCGACGCCCAGCGGCACCAGCCTGAACATCAGCATCTCGACCGACACCAGCCAGATCACGTCAGCGTTGCAGACCTTCGTTACCAACTACAACGCATTTCGCGACCAGGTGATCGCGCAGTCCGCGCAGAATTCCGACGGCACCGCCGCATCGAGCGCGGTGCTGTTCGGCGACAGCACGATGCGCGATATCATGACCCAGCTTCAGCAGGTGCTTAGCGGCTCCGTCGGCGGAATGACGATGGCCGACCTCGGCCTGTCGTTCAACGAGAACAACGAGCTGCAGCTCGATACCGGTACGCTGTCGACCGTGCTGACGCAAAATCTGGCCGGCGTTACCAAGCTGCTGTCCGCGCAGACGACGACCTCGTCCAGCCAGCTCAACGTCGTCAACACCGGCACGTCGCCGCAATCGTTCACGCTCGATGTGACGGTGGATTCGACCGGCACGCTGACCGGCGCCTCGGTCGGCGGCGACAGTTCCGGCTTTTCGGTGGTCGGCAACACCATCATCGGCAATTCGGGCACGATCTACGCCGGCATGGCATTCACCTACACCGGCTCGACTTCGCAATCGATCACCGTGACGTCATCGTCCGGGCTTGCGGCACAACTCTATCAGCTCGCGCAAACCAACTCCGGGAGCAGCGGTCAGCTACAGACCATGATCACCAACCTGCAGTCGCGCGATACCGATCTGCAGTCCCAGGTCAGCGACATCCAGAGCAATGCGGCGACGTTCAAGGCGCAGCTGCAGCTTCAATACGCCAATTATCAGGCCGCCATCGAAAGCGCGAACAACACGCTGGGCTACCTGAGTGCCCTCCTGAACGCATCATCGAGTAAATAATGACCCAGAATGCTACGGCCTACCTTGCCAACAATGCCTATCGATCCGCCGCGGTGGCGGTCCCGCCGCTGAAGGCGGTGGTGATGCTGTGCGACGGCGCCATCACGTTGCTGCAGAAGGCGCTGGATGCGCACGAGGCGAAGCGCTTCGAGGAAGGGCATACCTATCTGACGCGGGCGACCGCGATCCTGCGCGGCCTGAGCCACCATCTCGACGTCACCCGCGGCGGCGCGATGGCCGACCGCCTGTTCCGGACCTACAATGCGCTGATCATGGCGTGCCTGCGCTCCTACGGCCGGCCGCACGCCAGGGAGAATTTCCGGCGCATCATTGCCAGCCTGACCGAGCTCCGCGACGCCTGGAAGTTCGTCGAGGCGACCGCCGGCAAGGCCGCCAAGGCCAGGACACTCGACAAGACGCTCGAATCAGCAGCCGGCCGCTGAGCGGGCGAACCGGCCGGCGAACCCCGTTTCGCCGGGAGGGGGCAGGGCGCTCGGGCGGGCGTCCTGTTGGGGAAAAAGGCCGCTCGGTGAGCACCATGCTGGACCTGACGCTACGGCGGCGGAAATTGATTTCCGCCGTCCCGCGAATGCTTTATGACAGCCTTGGCGACGAGGCTGGATCTGCGCGCGGGATGGACGTTGCGACATTCGAAGACCTGATCGACCGGCTGGGGGAGGATCTGTCCCGCTGGCCCGATGATCAACGTCTTGCCGCCGTCCAGCTGCTCGCATCCTCGGCTGAGGCGCGGACGCTCTATGAGCAGGCGAGCGCGGTACGCCGGGCGCTCACGGCGCCGCCGGTTCGTGCACCCAAGGGTCTTGTCGACCGCATCGTGACCGCGGCGGCGAAACTGCCCCAGGACGTACTGCCCCAAGAGCCGGCGCCGGAGCCGGACGCACCCACCGATCAGTCGAACGATGCGCAAGCTCCAGGCGATGCCGCGCAGCAAGGCAAGGTGCTGCCGGCGCTGCTGCTGGCCCTCTGCCTGTTGCCCGCGCTGGCGCCGCCGGCACTGATGCTCGCCGAGCCGGATCTGCCGATCAGCCTCTTGCTCTAATCTCTCCGCAATTCCTTTTGCAACACTCCGCGCCGTTCCGCGGCGGATCGGCTTGCGCGCGCATTTGCGCGCCTCCGGGCCGCTACCGACACGGCAAATTCTGCCGATTAATCAAGTGATTCCGGGCGGATGAATCCGCGCCTGAAATCGCCGCGTCATCCGTTCTATCTGCGAACGACTTCACGATCCCAATGTTTCACCGCGTTCCGTCGCCTAGCCCGCGACGAAGAGAGCCTTGTCATGACCGTTTCCTCGGCAACCTCTGCAGCAGCCTCCGCCGCCTCGAGCTCGTCGTCGAGTTCGTCAACCAGCGCGTCGATGGGGATGAGCTCGACCGATTTCCTCAACCTGCTCGTCAGCGAACTGCAAAACCAGGATCCGCTGAACGCCACCAGCACGACCGACTTCATCAATCAGCTCACCTCTTACGCCAACTTCACCGAGCAGCAGTCGACCAACGCCAGCATGACGTCGCTGGCGAGCTCGTTCTCGAGCCTCGTGACGCTGAACTCGGTCAACTATATCGGCCACACCGTCGAGGCGAAGACCAACACGGCGGAGCTGACCAACGGCTCGGCGACCTTCGGCTACTCGCTCACTTCGGCCGCTTCCAACGTCGCGATCGCGATCCAGGACTCCTCGGGCAACACGGTGTGGAGCGGCAAGGGGACCGGCAACGCCGGCTCGAACACCTTCACCTGGAATGGCCAGACCACGAGCGGCACCCAGCTCAGCAATGGCGGCCAGTACACGATCCAGGTGACCGCCACCGACTCCGCCGGAAACTCGCTGCTCAGCTACACCACGATGACCGGAACGGTGACCGGGATCGATGCCTCCGGCTCGACACCTTCGCTGCTCGTGAACGGCGTCCCTGTCAGCGCCGCCAACATCATCGGCGTCACGTCCTGATTGCTGCCGGAGTATTATCATGAGTCTCACAGGTGCACTTTCCTCGGCGATCTCGGCGCTCAATTCGCAGAGCCAATCGCTGGCAATGATTTCCGACAACATATCGAACGCCGATACCACGGGGTACAAGACCACGTCGGCGATGTTCGAAGATCTGGTGACGGCGTCGAACAGCGCCACATCGTACACGTCCGGCGGCGTCACGGTGTCCGGCCGCGCTAACATCACCCAGCAGGGATTGCTGGCCGCGACCACCAACGCCACCGACGTTGCGATCCAGGGCAGCGGTTTCTTCGTCACCACCAATGCGACGACCGGCGGCACCACCTCCTATACGCGCAACGGCGCGTTCACCACCGACAACTCGGGCTATCTCGTCAACAACGGAAACTATCTCGAGGGCTGGCGCACCGACGCGCAAGGCAACATCATCGGCAATGCTTCCGCCGCGAGTCTCGGGCCGATCAACACGCAGGTCGCCTCCACCAGCGGCAGCGCGACCACCAAGACCACGGTCGCGGCGAATCTGCCGGCCGATGCCACCATTGGCGCGACGTTCAACAGCTCGATGACGGTCTACGATTCGCTTGGTACGGCGAGCACGATCCAGATCGACTGGAAGAAGACCGCAGACAATGCCTGGCAGGCGAGCTTCGAGCAGCCGAAGCTCGCGTCGGACTCCAGCACGGCCAGTGCCAACGCGATCACCGATACGGTGGCGATCACCTTCAATCCCGACGGTTCGCTCGCCTCGACGGTGCCGAGTCCGCCGACCATCTCGATCACCGGCTGGAAGGACGGCGCGGCCGACAGCTCCACTGCCAATGGTACCGTGATCACGCTCAATCTCGGCACGGCCGGCAAGACCGACGGTCTCACGCAATATTCGTCGGGCCAGACCACGCCTTCCGTCGACCTCACGAGCATCACGTCGGACGGCCTGCCTTACGGCAAGCTGAGCAGCATCGCGATCGGCAAAGGCGGCGTGGTCGATGCGACCTACTCCAACGGGCAGACCATCGCGATCTACAAGATTGCGGTTGCGACCTTCAGCGACCCCAACGGATTGAGCGCGGCCAGCGACGGCCTGTACTCCGCGACGGCAGCCTCCGGCAACGCCACGCTGCAGACCTCGGGGGCCAACGGCGCCGGCACGATCTACGGCAGCGAGCTGGAATCGAGCACCACTGACACCAGCGGTCAGTTCTCCAACATGATCTCGGCGCAGCAGGCCTATTCGGCGGCGTCGCAGGTCGTCACCACCGTCAACAAGATGTTCGACACGCTGATTTCGGCGGTGTCGCGATGAAGAATGACCGCCTGCTGGTCAGGCTTCAGCGGCTGAAGGCGAGGGCTGCCTCGGTTCGGCCGAACGATCGGGCGCAACTCACTGCGTTGCTCGACGACGTCGGAGCGTTGCGGGACCTGCTGATGCGTGAGTGCGTGCGGCTCGACCAGGAAATCAACCGGGTCTCGGTCCGGGTAACGGCAATCACCGCGTATGGGCGCAGCGCACAATCGGTTCGCGCCCTGCGTCGCGGACACTAGCTTGAACGGGAGCGATGACATGACACCGGAACGCAACATCAAGATCAATCCCGCGGGCAATGACGAGCGCGCCAGGTCGTTGATCGCACTGATCGACAATCTGATCGAGATCGTGAACGAGGAGAACGTCGAGCTCGCCAAGGGTCTGCCGGCCTCGCGGCTGAAGCAGGTCGACGAGAAGAACCGCCTCGCCACGCTGTTCGAGCAGTGCGTGGCGGAGGCCGTCGGCAAGACCGCTAACCTCAACGTCCAGGATCGCGTGCTGCGCGAGCAGCTGATGGATCGGATCCTGAAGCTTCGGGTCGCGATGGACGAGAACGTGATGCAGCTGCGCGCGGCGATCGATGCCAGCAACCGCAGGATCGAGGCGATCATGCAGGCGATCCGCGAGCAGATCGCCAACGTGTCGCCTTACGGGGCCGGCGGCCGTCGCGTCACATCTGCGATGTCCTATGGCACCAACGTGCGGGCCTGATCGCGCCGGCGTCGGAGGGAGTGGGTCGTGTCGTCGCTTGATATCGCACGAAGCATCGCATTCAGCGGGCTGTCAGCCACGCAGGTGCAGATCAGCGTGGCCTCGGCCAACATCTCCAATGCCGACACCAAGGGCTATACCGAGAAGACCGCCAACCAGAGCAGCAGCGTCACCAGTGGTGTCGGCACCGGCGTCACGATCTCGGGGATCACTAGCGCGGTCGACAAGCTGCTCTTGAAGTCGCTGGTCGGGGCCGATTCCGATCTCGGCGCAGCCGACACCAACAACAGCTATCTGACCGAGCTCCAGCAGCTCTACGGCAACACCTCGAGCGGCGACAGCTCCACGACGGGCACCTCGCTGGCCAACACGATCGCGGCATTCGAGTCGGCGCTGTCCTCGCTCGCCAGCACGCCGAGCAGCGCTTCGCTGCAATCGAACGCCGTCAGCGCGCTCGCTGCGGTCACCAATCAGCTGCAGCAAACCTCGAGCGGCATCCAGAAGCTGCGCTCCAATGCCGACCAGGATATCGCCTCGTCGGTCACCGACATCAATTCCGATCTGCAGCAGATCTCCGACCTCAACAAGCAGATCAAGCAGGAAGCGGCCGCGGGCCAGTCGACCGCCGATCTCGAGGACCAGCGCAACGGCGCGCTGCAGGACCTCGCCTCGCAAATGAATGTGAGCTATTTCACCACGTCGAGCGGTGATCTGCAGGTCTATACCGGCTCCGGGCAGGCGCTAGTTGACAGCACGGCACACCCGCTGAGCTACACGGCGCTGCCCAGTGTCACGGCATCGACGACGTACAGCGCGGGATCGTCGAGCGGCTTCAGCGGTATCACCGTCAACGGGGTCGACATCACCTCGCAGATCTCCTCCGGCAAGGTCAGCGCCCTGATTGCCCTGCGCGACCAGACCCTGCCGGCCGCGCAGTCGCAACTCGACGAGCTTGCCCAGCAGCTGGCCTCGAGCGTGAATGCAGTATCGAACCAGGGCACATCGATGCCGCCGCCAGCGAGCTTGACCAGTACGGCGACTGTCAGCAATTCGACATCGTTCGCGGGCACCGGCACGGTGCGTATCGCTGTCGCCGACAAGAGCGGGAATCTCGTATCGTATCAGGATATCGATCTATCGGCATATTCCACGGTGGGCGCTCTTGCCGCCAAGATCAACACTATCCCCGGCGTCTCGGCATCGGTTGATGCCAACGGACATTTGTCGATCTCGGCGACCGGGTCGGGCAATGGCATCGCCATCAACCAGATGACGAGTTCGGTCGGCGGTGAGGGATTTTCGCAGTATTTCGGGCTCAACGATCTGATCACGGGGACCAGCGCTTCCAACATCGCGGTGCGCAACGACATCCTGAGCGGCACGGCGGCGCTGCCGACGGCGACACTCGATACGTCGTCCACGCTGACGGTCGGAAACTCAGTGCTGTCATCGGGCTCGGCGACGGTGGTGAACGCGCTCTCGAGCGCACTGACGGGGTCGACCAATTTCGCGATGGCGGGTGGGCTGGGCGCCACCACCGGCTCTTTCACCGACTATGCGGCAGCGATCGTTGCCAACGTCGCCGGCAAGGCGACCCGGGCATCGGCAACCTACACATCAAAGCAAACCGCGCAGTCGACCTATGCGAGCTCGCTGTCGTCGCAGTCCGGCGTCAACATTGACCAGGAGAGCGCGAATCTGAGTGCGTTGCAGAACAAATACGCTGCCGCATCCCAGATCATTACGGCCATCAATTCCATGTTCTCGGCGCTGATGACCGCGATGACCGCAGCCTGAGTGTGAGGGCCTTGTCATGATGATGCGTGTTGCCACCTTCGCGCAATCGGAGCAGATGATATCAAGCGCGTTGCGCGTGCAGTCGGTGATGGCCAATGAGCAGGTGCAGGAGTCCTCCGGGCTGCAATCCGAGGATTTCGGCGGTTACGGCTCAGGCGCCGGGCGCGTGATCAATTTGCAGGTCTCGGTGACGCGCGCCCAGTCCTATATCGATGCCAGCAATCTCGCCGACAACAAGGTGCAGGCGATGTATTCGGCGGTCGGCTCGGTGACGGATATCATCACCCAGCTTCGGACCCAGCTCAGCGCCGCCACGACCGGCAGCAGCACGGCGACGGCATCGGTGATCAACTATGCCCAGCAGGCGATCTCGCAGATGCAGGGGCTGCTTAACACCCAGTATGACGGCGAATACGTCTTCAGCGGCGCCCGCACCGATACTGCGCCTGTGGATATGTCCAGCTATGACACCGGCACGGGCTCGCTGACGACATCAGACACCAGCTACTACAAGGGTGACAGCGAGATCGCGTCGGTGCGCGTTTCGGACAGCCATTCGGTTCCCTATGGCGTCACCGCCGACAATCCTGCCTTCGAGCAGGTCATGCGGCTGTTGAAATACGTCGGCAACAGCACGACGTTGTCGTCTAGCGATATCTCGCAGGCGCTCGACCTCGCCAGCAATGCATTGGATGCAACGTCCACGGTGCAGGCAAAGCTTTCGACCTCGGCGTCGCAGATCGAGACCGCCAGCACGAACCAGAGCGACTACCAGAATTTCGCCAAGACCCTGTCGACCAACCTCACCAGCGTCGACGTCGCCGCGGTGACGGCGCAGCTTTCGACTTATCAGGCGCAGCTGACGGCGTCCTATTCGGCGATCGCCAAGATCCAGAGCATGAACCTGGCGAGCTATTTGCGATAGCAGCCTGTCGCCGGCATCAGCGGTTCAGGATATTCAGCCAGACGTCACCGAGAATGATCGGTTCGCGCGGGGGAAGCCAAGTCAGGCCTGCGGCTTTGCCAAGCTCGGCGATGGCGCCCTTGGCTTGCAGGTCGGACAGCGCCTTGTTGACAGCCTCCAGCAGCGCCTTGTCGGTCTCGAGCGCGACGTAACCGCGGTTGGCGCCGATCGGATAGTAATAGCCGGAGGCGGTGATCTTGGTGTCGGGATGATCAGCGCGGTAGGCGTCGAACCGCCGCAGGTCGAGCAGGGTGGCGTCGAATTCACCGCGTTCGAGCTCTCCCAGCAGGTCGCTGCGCCCGGGAACGAGGTGGGTGATGTCTTCGATCAGCTTTCCCTTGTCGAAGGTCATCAGGATGGCATCGCCCAGCGTACCGCTTTCGATCGTCAGGCGAAGGCCGGCGAGATCGCCGATATCGGAGATCTTGCGGTCCTTGACCCGGTCCTTGGCCTTGGGGCCGAGCACGACGGTCATCGGCGAATAGATGTAAGGCTGGCTTGGCGCCAGCACCCCGATCGGAATCCGCCGGCGGCGATCGTCGCGGGTGGCGCCATCGAAGTCTGGCAGCTTAGCCGTCGCGACACCAGGCGCCTTCAGCGAGTCCGTGGTGAGGGCGTAGCCGCCGACCAGCGAGCATCGCCCGTCCGACAGCAACGCATTGGCCTCCAGCGCGGGGCTCGAATCCTCGTCGAGCTTGCTCTCGAACCATTGTATATTGAGCGGCCGTCCGAGCCGCTCGGCGATCACTTGCGCGAGCGCGACGTCGAAACCGGCATCCGGCTTGCCGCGATGATGCGCCGACAACGGCGGGAGATCCTCGTCGAGGCATACATTGAGCGGCTCGCCGGCCGCATGCGCTGCCGCCGTCATGGCGAGCAGCAAGGCTGTCGCGGCGCCCGCCAGCAGCGCTCTCATTCGGGCCTCCGGCTCGACAGGAAGGCCCAGACGTCGGCGATCTCCTGCTCGCTCAGGATGTCGGCCCAGGGCGGCATCTTGCCGTTCTTGCCTTGCTTCACGGTGGTCACGAAGCGCGTCTTGTCGTCGGGAAACGCGCGCAAGTCCGGCGTGATGGTGCCGGAGTTGACCATGTTGGGCCCATGGCAATGCGAGCAGTTCTTGGCGTAGGTGACCTTGCCCTGGTCGGCCTGACCCTGAAGGTCGATTGCACTGGCTTGCTGTGCGGCTGCCGGGATCAACGTGATCAAGGCCGCAGCGACGGCGGCGAAGATCGCCGCCGTCAACAGGGTTACTCTTTCAGTCACGTGTGCTCCGCGCTCAGTTCTTGACCGCGAAAACCCACAGCGAACCGCCGGGCGGGACCTTGGCAAGCCGCTCGTCGCCCGAGAACAGCGAATAGACGCCGCCATAGCCCGAGGTGACGGCGACATACTGCACGCCGTCCTGCTGCCAGGTCACGGGTTGTCCTTCGATGCCCGAACCGGTCTGGAACTGCCAGAGCTTCTTGCCGGTGTCAGCGTCGAATGCCTCGAATTCGCCGGTCAGCTGACCGGAGAACACCACGCCGCCGGCCGTGGAGAGCACGCCGGAGAAGCGCGGAATGTCGCTCGGCGCTTCCCACTTCGCCTTGCCGGTCATCGGATCGATCGCCTTGAGATGGCCGCGCGGTCCGGTGCCCCATTCCCAGGGATCGGTGAGGTCCATGCCGAGATACCACTCGCCCTGCTTGAACGTCACCGGCTCGGCCTTGTACTTGCCGCCGAAGGCGAGCGTGTTGGCGTAGGCGAGACCGGTCTGCGGATTGAACGACATCGGTTCCCAGTTCTTGCCGCCGAGGATCGACGGGTAGACCGTGACCTTCTTGCCGTCACGTGCATCCTTGGCGACGTCGGTCTCGATCGGGCGGCCGGTCTTCATGTCGATGCCGGTGGCCCAGTTGACGTTCACATAAGGATTGGCCGCGAGCAGCTTCCCGTTGGTGCGATCGAGCACGTAGAAGAAGCCGTTGCGGTTGGCATCCATCAGCACCTTGGTTGGCTTGCCCTCGACATTCATGTCGGCAAGGACCATTTCGGCCACCGAGTCATAGTCGAACGGATTGTTCGGCGAGAACTGGTAGTGCCACTTGATCTTGCCGGTCTTCGGATCGAGCGCGAGCACCGAACAGGTGTAGAGGTTGTCGCCCGGACGCACCGCAGAGTTGAACGGTCCGGGATTGCCGATGCCCCAATACACGGTGTTCAGTTCAGCATCATAGGAGCCGGTGATCCAGGTCGATCCGCCGCCCAGCTTCCAGGTGTCGCCCTTCCATGTGTCGCCACCGGGCTCGTCCGGAGTCGGGATCGAGTAGGTACGCCAGAGGCGCTTGCCGGTCGCCGGATCCCAGCCGTCGATGAAGCCGCGGGTGCCGAATTCGGCGCCGGAGATGCCGGTGATCACGACGCCGTCGGCGACCAGCGGCGCCACCGTCATCGAGTAGCCTTCCTTGATGTCCGCAGCCTTTTCGCGCCACAGCTCCTTGCCGGTCTTGGCATCGAGCGCGATCACATTGGCGTCGAGGGTGGTGCGGAACAGCTTGCCGTCATACAGAGCCGCGCCGCGATTGATGATGCCGCAGCAGACGATGCGCGGCGTCTCGGCGGGGTACTCGACCTTGGTCTTCCAGATCTGCTTGCCGCTCTTGGCGTCGATCGCCATCGTGGCATTGTGCGTGGTGACGTAAAGGACGCCCTGGTAGACGAGCGGCTGCGATTCCTCGCTGCGGTCGTCGTTCAAGCTGTAATTCCAGACCGGGACCAGATTCTTGACAGTGTCCTTGTTGATCTGGTTCAGCGTCGAGAAGCGCTGAAGATTGTAGCCCATTCCGTAATTGAGAACGTTCGATGTATCAGTCGCACCCTTGACCAACTGCTCGTTGGTCTGAGCGCTTGCACCATAAGATGCAAGAATCACGAGGCTTGCGGCCAGCGCAATGCGTCTCATCATATCCTCCCAATGAACCTTTTCCGCACGCCTATTCCTGACGTTGCGGACGGAACCATCCCCCTGAAACCAAAACGGGTCAATACGAAAACGTGAACGAACCCCAACCAGCCTCCGGAGGCCGGTCGAAAGCTTCAGGTTTTTGCTGATGCGCCCGTAGCTTACCGTGGCATGGAATACACAACGCCACGCGTGACTCGCCGCTATGCCGCAGCGCGAACGGTTCGGTCAGCTCGACGGCGCATGCGGACAGGCGCTCGGACGTGGCTTGGTGCCCCGCTTGTCCGGCGGCACATTGCAATTGTCGATGCGCTGCTCGTCGGTCCATTTGCGTCCGAGCCGCTCCTTGCCGGTGAGCGTGCGCTGCTGGACAGCCTCTGCCGATGGGGCAGGGGCCCTGTTCTGCGCGGTCGCAGGTGCCGTCAGACCGAGCGCAACGAGGCAGCCCAACGTGGTCTTGCAAATGTCGCTCATGGGTCACCTCGCTCGTTCCGGTGCAATGGCATTTGCCGAACGTCACAGATGATCCGCGAGGCGGTTTCTTTCCACCCGAAACCCGACAGGTCTCGCTGGTTGCTCTGGCTGTGGGAAGCCTCATCGAAGCTGCTATGGTAGCTTCGACCGCAGGGCGCGCTCCGTATCCTTGCTGGAGCGGCACTCAAGGGAGACCAATGATGATTTCGCGCCGATCGCTTGCTTTGACCTTGGCTGCTGCCGTGCTGTCAGGTCCCGCTCTGGCCGCATCGGGTGGTCGCAGCGCGCTCAAGATACTCGATCCCGACAATGACGGCACGGTCGACCTTGCCGAGGCCAAGAAGGCCGCCGCCGACCTGTTCGCGAAGCTCGATCCCGATCATGATGGCACGCTTGACATCCGCGAATTGCGCGGACGGCTGACCGCGAAAGAGCTGGCGAAGGCGGATCCGGATCATGACGGCACCCTGACGCTCGACGAGTATCTCGCGGTCGTCGAGCAGCGGTTCAAGGCCGCCGATCCCGACAATGACGGAACGCTGGATGCGAAGGAGTTGAAGTCGCGCGCCGGCCGGGCGCTGCTGCGCCTGCTCAAATAGGTCCGTACCAGCGAATTGTGCCGGGCGGATCCCGCCTATTGATGCCGGATTCCGCGCATAACAAAAAAAGTTGCAATTTCGCTCTTGGGCAAGACTCGGCCGGTGCAATCGGGTTTTCTTGTCGGTACGTCGCAGCCCGGCAGCCGGAAAATGCCTGACAGATCAGCGTCGGGGTTTCCCAGTCGTTCCAAAGCCGGGCGGGCGTCAGCGAGCCGTCGTCCGTTTCGGCATGTCCAGCAGCGAAGTCGGGTCCTTACCCGGCCGGCTTGCGCCCTGGAACAGCCAGCCCTAGCTTGCCGCGCGGCGCGACGCTTGCGCCAACTTAGACTTGGGAGAAGGAAATGGCCTGGAAAACACCGAAGATCGTCGAAGTGCCGGTCGGCATGGAAATCAACATGTACGCCTGCGCAGCGCGCAAGTAATCCGAGACAAGTAACGCGAGACAGCCTGCCCGGCTCGTGCAGCTTGCTGCATCGAACCGCGGCAGGCGCCTTTCGCGGCCGCGATGCTGCCGCTACAATTTCCAGCAGATCGTTCCCACAACACGTTGAAATCGAGACCACCCGCGCGATTGGCGGGCCGTCCTGCTTTGTCCTACAGTGCGGCTTGAGGCGGTGGTCCGGGGACGATGAGTTTCGAAATCAAGCGAGGGCGGCGTTGGGTGGGCGTGCTGTGCGCGGCGATTGCCGGTGTCGCAGCGGTGCCGCCGCTCGGCGCCTGCGCGGAGGGCTTTGATACCGAGCACATCTTCGGCTTCATGATTGGCTCCGATGTGGGCGAGCTCGGCGAGCGGGAATTCCAGAGCCAGACCACCGGGCGCTTCGCCAAGGATGGCGGCCGCTACCGCGCGCTCAATCAGGAAATGGAGCTCGAGCTCGTTCCGGCGCCGAATTTTCGTGTCGAGCTCGGCACGTCGTTCAGCGCGTACGATATCAACCGCGTCCCGGGCTTTGACGATCGCAGCCAATTGTCGTGGCAGAGCGTCTCGGTCGATTTTCGCTATCGCTTTCTCGATCGCGAGGCGGCGCCCTTCGGCATGACGGTGGCGTTGGAGACACGCGCCGGCCGCGTCGACGAGACGACGGCTGCGGCAGTCCGCAGCTACGGGACCGAGCTCACGGTGGCGTTCGACCGTGAGGTGATCCCGAATCTTGCGGTGGCTGCCCTCAATGTCAGCTATGAGCCGGAATGGACGCGGATGCCGCGCACCGGCGCAGCAGAGCAAGATGCAACGATCGGCGTCGCGTTTGGCCTGATGGCCAAGGTGAGGCCGGATATCCTGATCGGCGGCGAAGCGCGCTATTTCAGGAAGTATGAGGGGATCGGCCTGGACGAGCTGTCCGGGCAGGCGCTGTTCATCGGTCCGACCGCCTATTTCCAGCTCTCGGAGCGCTCGCGCCTGACTGCGACCTGGAGCGTCCAGGCTTGGGGGCAGCGGGCCGGCAGCAATGCCGGCCTCGACCTGGTCAATTTCGAGCGCCACCAGGCGCGGCTGGTGTATGGTCTGAACTTCTAGCGCCGGGTTCCCACATCCTGTCACGGGCCTGTGAAACCCGGACCTGGCTGACTACGTATTCCGTCGTGCTATCTATTTCGTGAGCACGCCTAGGGATCGCGCATGAACCCGATTGATCTGATCGTCACTGTATGTGCCGTGCTGTCGCCCGCCACCTGCGAGGAGCAGCATCTGGTGTTCAACTGGAGCGGTTCGCTGCAGCAATGCGCCATGGCCGCGCCGCCTTATATCGCGCAATGGGTCGGCGAGCATCCAAAATGGACCGCGGTGCGATGGCGCTGCGAATATCCGCACACCAACGATCGCGCCGGCACGGACGGCAAACCGCCGGCGGGCTAGCTAGCTGTTACTTGTTGCAGTCCTTCAGATCCTTGTCGGACACTGAAAACACGGCATCGGCCTTGATCTCGATGTCGCGAACGAAGCACTGCCTAGCGCCGCTGTAGCCGACCTTGGCATCGTAGCGGCCGGGCTCGACGCCGGTGATCCGCAAGCGTTCGTCGTGGTCGACTTCCTTGTCTTTGTCGTTGAGCGTCTGGTTAGGACCCCACTCGTTCTTGCCCGCCGGGGACAGCTCGAAGCTTGAAATCGTGGCGCTGGTCAGATTCCACAGCCGGATGCCTTTGCCCTTGCTTTGGGCAAGCGCAGTCGTCGGCAGGACAAGCAACGCGACACCAACCGCAATCAAAGCACGCGCCATCCAATCTCTCCCTTACGCTTTCGTCCAAGGATGACGGCGTCTCACATATTTGCAAGGTCCAGCTGTGAGAGCCGCCGCTTGATTTCGTCGATCTCCGGCTCGCCGCGCGTCGCGCGCGGCGCGGCGATAGTCTCGACGTGAAGGATTCGGGCCGGTCGCGGCGACAGGAAGAACAGGCGGTCGCCGAGGCGGACTGCGTCGTCGAGATCGTGGGTGACCAGCAGCGTCATCATCTTCCGGCTGGCCACCAGCGTGGCGATCTGGTCGCGCAGCCGCCCCGCAAGTGCATTGTCGAGCGAGGCCAGCGGCTCGTCGAGGATGAGGAAATCCGGCTCGATGGCGAAGGCGCGAGCGAGCGCGACGCGGCGGGCGAGGCCGAGCGACAGCTCACCGGGAAAGTGGTTGCGGTGCACGCTCAATTCGAGCACCTCGAACAACGCCGACAGCGTCCCGTCGTCGACATGCGGTGCGGCGATCCGCACATTCTCCTCCACGGTGCGCCAGGGCAATAGCCGCGGCTCCTGAAACACCATGCCAAGGCGCATGCCGGGGGAGCGCGCGACATGGCCCTGGTAGTTGCCGTCGAGCCCGGCGAGAATCCGCAGCAAGGTGCTCTTGCCGCAGCCCGACGGACCGAACAGCACGCCAACCTCGCCGGCGTTTAACGTGAAGGTGACGTTGTCGAGCACGTCATGCCGCTTTCCGGCCGCGCTCTGGAAACTCTTGCCTGTGATATTGACTTCAAGCTGCACGGAGCCGCCACCGCGTTAGCCTGGTTTCAAACGGCTGCACCAGCAAGGTCTCGATGACGAGCACGACACCGGCAAAGCTCAACGAGTAGGCGAGCAGCAGCGGGATGTCGAACAGCTGGAAGGCGATCCCGATCTCGAAGCCGACGCCGTTGGGGCGGCCCAGATATTCGGCGACCAGCACGATCTTCCAAACCAGCGACAGCCCGGAGCGCGCAGCGGCCGCGATGTAGGGCGCAAGCTGCGGCAGGACCACATGCCGGAAGGCGCGGCCGCGCGGCAAGGCAAAGGCCGTTGCCATCTCGTCGAGCGCAGGGTCGAGCGCGCGGGCCCCCTCGCGCAGGGTGACGACGGCGGTCGGCAGCTTGTTGATGGCGATGGCCGTGATCGCGGCGACCTCGGTCAGCCCGGCCCAGATATAGGCCAGCACAATGACGACCAGCGCCGGCAAATTGAGCAGCAGGATCAGCCAGGGGTCGCCGAGGCGATTGGCAAGCGACACGCGGCCCATCAGATAGCCGATCGCCGAGCCGAGCGCCATGGCGAGGGTGAAGGCCAGCGCGACACGCGCCAGCGTTGCGCCGAGATTGACGAACAGCGCGCCCGATCGTGCTTCGGCTATGAGGACCGACAGCACCGCCGGCGGCGCCGGCAGCTTCGCATCGCCGATCAACAGCGAGGCAATCCACCAGGTCACGATGAACAGCGCGAATGAGAGGAGGCGCAGCACCGCTAGTCTCCCGGGATCGCTTGATAGAACGTGCCGGGATCGAGCTCGGGCGCGGTGCCGACGAGATCGCGGCCGCCGAGCTGCGCCAGCACCCGGTAGAGCACGCGAGCATCAGCCTCTTCGTCAGCGATCGGACGGCGTGGGATGCCCTCGCGGTAGCGGTCGCGATAAGCGCGCAGCGTCGCCGCATCCTGCGCACCGGTCAGCGGCGCAATCGTGTCCCATTCGGCATCTGAGGTCGCCAGAATCTCTTTCGCGGCACGCGTCACGGCGATAAAGCGGGCGACCAGATCCTTGTTGGCATTGGCCCAGGCTTCGTCGAACACGTAGCCGATCATCGCGATGCGGCCCTTGCTGCCGAGCTTTTGCAGGACCTCCTCCATGCCGGCGAGCCGGCGAAAGCCCTTGGCTTCAAGCGCCGCGCAGAAATTCCAGTAGTTGAGCGTCGCGTCCATCTCGCCGCCGAGGGCCTTGGCGGCCAGCAGCGGCGGCGCGCCGTAGGCAACGGTCGCCTGCGACTTCAGGTCGACGCCGTCCTGCTTCAATGCGGCCTGCAGCAGCAGCCAGTTCTTGTCGATCGCGCCGCCGGCAACGGCAAGCTTGCGCCCCTTGAGGTCCGCGAGCGTCTTGAGCGGCGAGGCGGCCGGGACCATCACGGCCCCTAGCGCGCTTGAATAGGGATAGAATTGCAGCTTGGCGCCGAGCGAGCGTTCGCGCGACACCCAGGGCCAGTCAGATACCATGACGTCGGCCGAGCCGGAGCGCAGCGCGATCTTGCCGGCCTCGGGGCTGGCGAGCTCGACGACATCGATCGACAGATTGGCCTTCTTGTCGAGACCATGGGAGCGAATGACGGCCAGTTCCCAGGCCAGCGTTCCGGTCTTCTGCGCTGCAACGCGGATAGTCTCCGCGTTGCACGAGGTGCCGGACTGCATGACCGCCAGAACTGCCGCAGCCAACACCGTGCGTACAGAGATGATCATCGTTTCTTGAGCCACTTCCCCGAATGTTTTCTTTTCTGATCAACATCCATAGCATAGCTTGCGGAAAGAGAAGAGGAAGCAGGACCATGGCAGGAGCTGGCATGCTACGACCGATTGTCGCCGTCCTGGTGCTCGCCGGGACGGCCGTCAGCGTGCGGGCCCAGGAGATCAATGACTATCCGACCTCGGCGCGGGCCGAATATGTGTTCGGCTGCATGAAGTCCAATGGCGAATCCCGGCAGTCGATCGAACAATGTTCCTGCTCAATCGACGTGGTCGCCTCGATCATCCCCTATGATCGCTATGTCACCGCCGAGACCGTGCTGAGCATGGCGCAGGTGCGCGGCAATCTGGGCGGCCAGTTCCGCTCGTCCGAGCAGGCCGCCAACGCGCTCAACGACCTCAGGCGTGCGCAGGCCGAGGCCGAAGTGAGGTGTTTCTAGCGTTGATCGTGAGATCGCGAACGCGTCAGGTCCCGGGGTTCTCGACCTTCCATTCGTGGTCGAAGACGTGCCCGTCGGTGTCCTTGGCCTCGGCACGGAAGTGCTTGGCACCATTCGAGACGTAAGTGAAGCGAATGTTGGGGTCCTCGGAAATCGAGATCCCGCCCTCCATCGTGAGCACCGGACTGTCGTCCTGCCAGATGTGCAGCTCATTGACGAAGAAGGCCGGGATATAGAGCTGCGTGACCTGGTCCATCTGCAGGCCTGAATTATTCGGATGCCCGATCATGATCTGGGCTTCCCGTGTGCTCGTCGCCGGCCCTTGTTCGGACTTTGTGAATTGCCGGTAACGCATCTGGCCGAGCCGGTTCTTCGCTTCCTCGACGTTCTTGCCGGCCGGTGCCGAGCAGCCGCCGGATGCTTTCACATACACCTTGCTGACATAGAGCTTGCCGTCGCTGAGCTCCGCGACGGCGTGCACATTGGTGTAGTTGTTGACGCGGACGCGGGTCGAGATCTCGGTGACGTTGGCGTCCGGTCCCAGCGTGAACTTCGCGGCCATCGGCGCCGGGTTCTCGTCGATCACAAGCGTGATCGCGACGACGCGGCGGCTATCGCTGGGCTGCAGCTTGGTGCGCAGCGTCACCGGAACGATTGCCGCGTCTTCCGCGCGCGCCGGCATCTCGATGCCGATGATATCGTTGCCGTCATTCATCGGACGATTGCTGAAGATGTCCTGGACGAGGCCCGGCCACGGATCATAGGTCTCCGCCGCGGGCGCAGCCGGTGTCCCCAGCGCGATCGCAAGAAGGCCGGCGATGCAAAGCAGGCGGGCGCGATGTCCAGTCATGTTCGCGAGATCCTATGCAGCCGCGTCATTATAGGACGAATAGCTACTCCCATTCAATTTCCGAGAATGCTGCAGTTGCGTTGCGGGCGTTGTAATCGTCGAACAATTGCCAGCGCGGCCGCTCGGCTGCCGCGGCATGCTCCGCCGCGGCCGTGATCGGCTTGCCGCTTGCGACCAGCGCGCGGACGTCCGCGGCCAGCGTCTCAAGATACCGCCGCTCGTCGGCAAGCGCTGCAGGCCATGCACTCACGGGTCCGTGACCGGGAACCACGCGCTCGGCGGGAATAGCCTGGAGCTCGTCGAGCGCACGCAGCCAGCCCTTGAGGCTGCCGTCGACCACCGGAATATGTTCGAGGAACACCAGATCGCCGGCGAACAGGGTGCCGGTGCGTTGATCGAACACGGTGAGGTCGTTGTCGCTGTGGGCGGGGGGCCATGCCTTCAGGGTGAGGGCCCGTCCACCGAGGTCGAGCTTCAGCGTGTCCGCGACCAGAACGGTCGGCGGAATGATGCGGACCTCGTCGATCAACGCATCGCCCATGGTCCGGCGAAAACCGTCGAGATAGAATTGCCCGCGCGCCGCCAGCGCTTGAGGCAAGGCCTTGTGGCCGACGAAGCTGGTCCCGTCAACCACGAACGCCGCGTTGCCGAAGCTATGATCCGGATGCGCGTGGGTGTTGATCACATAGCGGATCGGTTTGTCGCTATGGCTGCGCACCGCGGCGAGCAATTGCCGCCCTTCGCGGACACTGCCGCCGGTGTCGACGACGGCAATGGCGCTGTCGCCGACCACGAAGCCGACATTGGCGATGGCGCCTTCGTTGTCGCGCGTCATCAATGCAGTGACCCCGGTGTGAACGAATATTCCGGGGGCGACTTCGCTCACAGGCAATTCCGCTTCTTGAGCCCGCGCTATGGTCGGCGCCCAAAGCATCAGGAGCAGCGCAAGCACCGAACCGCCATGAGCCATGTTTCCGCCTCAGTTTTCCCGGGACGCGCGATCGATGTCGTCGCGCTCCAGTTTGCGCTGCAACAAGCAACGCGGCACCGTCGCGATCATTATCCCTGTTGCACGTCATCGTGCGCCGGGCAATTGGTGGATGGCGGCAATCCGTCCGATCAAGAGGAGACCGCGCAATGAGAGTTGTCGGATGCCGTCCTGTTCTGCTCGCGCTTGCCAGCTTCATCGTCTGTTTCGCCGGCCGCGACATCGCGCGCGCGCAGGTCAACGAGCAGGGCGAACTCTCCATCGAGCTGGTCGATCCCAAGGTGCTTCGCATCTGCGCCGATCCGCGCAACCTGCCGTTCTCGAATGACAAGGGCGAGGGCTTTGAGAACAAGATCGGCGAGCTGTTCGCCGAGAAGCTGCAAAAGAAGCTCGATTATATGTATTTCCCGCAGGCGACCGGCTTCGTGCGGATCACGCTCGGCTCGCATCGCTGCGACGTGATCATGGGCTTTCCGCAAGGCGACGACCTCGCGCAAGGCACCAATCCCTATTACCGCACGGCCTATGCGATCGTCGCCAAGCGGGGAAGCGGACTGGACGAGGTCACGACGCTCGAGGATGAGCGGCTGAAGGGCAAGCATATTGGCATCGTCGCCGGAACGCCGCCCGCGACCAACATGGCCATCAACGGCCTGATGAGCAATGCGAAGCCTTATCCGCTGATGATCGACACGCGCTACGATTCCTCGGCCGAGGCGATGATGAACGATCTCGAGAAGGGCGAGATAGACGCCGGCATCCTGTGGGGGCCGATGGCGGGCTTTTATGCCAAGAAGGCGAACCCGCCGCTGCATGTCACGCCGCTGCTCAAGGAGACCACGGGACCCAAGCTGGTCTATCGCATCGGCATGGGCGTGCGGGCGTCCGACCAGAACTGGAAGCGGCAGCTCAATCGCCTGATCCAGGAGAACCAGCCGGCCATCAACAAGATCCTGCTCGACTTCGGCGTTCCGCTGCTCGACGAGAACGACCGTCCGATCGGGCCGGAGACCGCGACCAAATCGCCATGATCAGGCTCGCGGCCATGCTTGCGGTGGTATTGCTGGCCGCTTCGCATGTCCGCGCGCAGGACCCGCCTGCAGAGCCCGAGGGCTACCGCACCGAGGATTATCGCGCGCCGGTGCCGATCACTCTTGCGGGCGCGCGCGTCCTCACGACCGCGGAAGCGGCAGCGACCTGGCGCGACAAGTCCGGCGCCTTCGTCGACGTGCTGCCGCGCGCGCCGAAGCCTAATCTGCCGGCCGGCACGGTGTGGCGCGAGCGGCCGCATCGCGACATTCCCGGCAGCATCTGGCTGCCCGACACCGGCTATGGCAAGCTCGCCGCATCGACCGAGGACTATATGCGACGCGGCCTGGTCCGCGCCTCCGGCGACGACAGGGCCAGATTGCTGGTGATCTACTGCCAGGAAAATTGCTGGATGTCGTGGAACGCCGCCAAGCGCGTGCTTTCCTACGGCTACCGCAACGTGGCGTGGTATCCGGACGGAACCGACGGGTGGGGACGCGCCAATCTGCCGCTGGCGGATGCGGAGCCCGAGCCGCGCGAGGGCGAGCAGTGAGCCCGCCCTCACGCGGCCAGGAAAATCTCCAGCGAATTACTTCTGCTTGTCGAGCTTATTGATGGTCTTGCCGCCGTCGCCGTCCGTGGTGGTGAACGTCACCTTGTCGCCGGCGTGAAGCTCCTCTAGCGACTGTCCCTTGGCCACCTTGTATTCCTGAATGGCGCCGCCGGCCGCGCCCACTGTGCCGGCTTGTGTCTGCTGGATCGAGATGGTTCCACTCAGTCGGTCAATCTTGGTGACCATTCCGGACATGGATTGCTGGGCCAAAGCCGCTGTGGTGATCAGGCTCGCGGCGGCGAGGCTGGTCATGACGATCTTGGCTGCTCTCATCGAGGTCTCCCAACTTCAGATATAGTTGGAGACAACGAGCGGGCAGGGCAGTTTGTTCCGGCGGCGCGGTGGTAATCGTCGGGGCGGTCGGTCGCAGGCCTAATCCAGCTCCTGCTGGATGGTGCGGCCGAGCGCAAACAGCCGCTGATCGATGATGGTCGGCACCTCGCAGACGAATTTCACCACGCGTCCGCGGTCCTCGAATATCCGCGTCTCCCAGACCAGCTGATTGCCGAGCTCGTCGACCTTGGCCTGGTCCGGCGGCGTGGCATCCTGCAGCGCCTGCAGCGCGATCGTATCGGCGCGGATCTTTTCCGCGGCCTCGCGCTGCTTGCGCATCACGCGCTCCAGCCCATTCATGACCGAGGCCCGCTGACCGTTGAGCGTATCGAACAGGCCCGCGAACAGCAGTTTTCCCGCATTGGCCTTGTCGGCCGCGGCGGCCGACAGGAACTCGGTGATCTCCTTCTGCGCATCCTCGAGCGGAACGCGGCGCGCCGCGAGTCTGGTCGCAAGTTGGCTGATCTTCGGATCGTCCCTCCACTTGGTCTCGGCATCGCCGAGCGGCGGCCCGGCCCAGACTGCGGCGAGCGAGATCTCGGGCACCTTGGCCTGCGCGCACGGCCAGTCCGGGTAACGCGGGTCGGCACCGAACGCGACCTGGTTCGACAGGACCATCGCGAGCAGCGCGCCGAGTGCTGGCCGCAAGCCTGTCATGCCTCGCCTCCGCCAGGTCCGCGGCGCACCAGGCCGCGCGATGGATCGTAGGCCAGGATCGCGCCGATCATGAACACCACCGTGCAGCCGCCGACCACCGCGAGCGAAACCCAGTTCATCTTGCCGTAGAGCGCAAACCGGATCAGCTCCACCGCATGCGTGAACGGATTGCACTGGCAGACATAATACAGCATCGGGCTGCCTTCCTGTACCCGCCAGAGCGGATAGAGGGCGGACGATGCAAAGAACATCGGGAAGATCACAAAGTTCATCACGCCGGCGAAATTCTCCAGCTGTTTGATGCTGGCCGAGATCAGCATGCCCAGTGCGCCGAGCATCAGGCCCGACAGCACCAGCGCCGGAAGCACGGTGAGGTAACCGAGGGTCGGCGGCGTGATGTCCCAGAACCACGCAATCAGCAGGAAGGCATAGACCTGGAGCAGCGACACCGCTGTGCCGGCGAGTAGTTTGCAGAACAGGAGATAGCCGCGCGGTAGCGGGCTGACCAGCAGCGTGCGCATGTTGCCCATCTCGCGGTCATAGACCATCGACAGCGACGATTGCATGCCGTTGAACAGCTGGATCATCGCCATCAGGCCGGGCGCGATATAGACCTCGTAGAGAATGTAGGTCTCATAAGGCGGGATGATCGAGATGCCGAGCACCTGACGGAAGCCGGCCGCGAAGATGAATAGCCAGACCAGTGGCCGGACCAGCGCCGAGACGAAGCGCTCGCGCTGATGCAGGAAGCGCAGTGCCTCGCGCCATACGATGCCGTTCAGGCAGACGATGTATTCCGACACCGAGAAGCCGCTTCGCTCAGGCGTGACCGTCGTGCTGCTCATGTTGGTGGTTTTCCGGTAAGGGTTGCCGTTCCGGTCAGGCGCATGAATGCGGTGTTGACGTCCTGGGCGCCGGCGTCCGCGATCACGCGCGACATCGGGCCGTGCGCCAGCATCCGGCCCTGATGCAGCACCACAAGGTCGTCGCCCGGCATGATCTCGTCGAACAGATGCGTCGCCCAGAGCACGCCGATGCCCTGTTCGGTGACGAGCTGGCGGACATGGTCGAGAATGTCGGCGCGCGCCTTGACGTCGAGCCCGACGGTGGCCTCGTCGAGCAGCAGCAGCCGCGGCCGGTGCAGCAGCGCGCGGGCGATCTCGAGCCTTCGCATCTGGCCGCCCGAGAGATCGCGCACCTTGCTCGTGGCGCGGTCGGCAAGCCCGATGCGGCCGAGCACCTCGGCGCTGCGCAGCCGCGCCTCGCGCCGGGAGATGCCGTGCAGCGCGGCGTGATACAGCAGGTTCTGCGTCAGCGAGAGATCGAGATCGAGCGTGCGCGACTGGAACACGACGCCCATCAGCCTCAGCGCTTCACCGGGCGTTCGGCTGATGTCGTGGCCGAAGATGCTGATCCGCCCGTTCTGGATGCCGAACAGCCGCGTCACCAGCGAGAACAACGTGCTCTTGCCGGCGCCATTGAGGCCCAGCAGAGCGGTGAAGCTTGCAGGCTGAACCGTGAAATTGACGTCGATCAAGGCGCGCCGCGGACCGTAGCTGTGGCTGACATTGCCGATCGACAGCGCCGGCTGTACGGCCGCTGTGGGACTTGCATCCGGCGAGGGCTGGCTCGCGATATGGGCATCGGTTGCGGTCATGGCTGCGCGATCGTGATCCCCCAGGGCAGTTCGCCGACCTGAATGGTCTTGATCACCTTCTGGGCCGCGACGTCGATCACCGAGACATCGTTCGAGACGCCGTTGGTGACCATCAGATATCTTTCGTCCGGGGTGAAATCCATGTGCCAGACGCGTTGGCCGACCAGAAGATATTTGAGGACCTTGTGGGTCGCGCCGTCGACCACCGCGACGCGGTTGGCGGGGCCGAGCGCAACGAATGCGATCTTGCCGTCCCTGGTCATGCCGATGCCGACGGGCTGGATCGCCTCGTTGCGCAGGCCCGGGATTTCGAAGGTGATTTTGCCGGTCACCTCGCGCTTGACCGGATCGATGATCGACACCGTGCCGCCGATCTCGGAGGAAACCCACAATTCGGAGCCGTCGCGCTTGAACTGGGCGAAGCGCGGCCGCGAATCGACCAGCACGTTGGCGACGATCTGGCGCGTCGTCGTGTCGATGAAATGCGCCATGTTGGTGGTTTCGGACGTGTTGATCAGGATCTTGCCATCCGGGCTGATCGCCATGCCCTCGGGCTCGACGCCGACCTGGATGTCGCCGAGCCGGGCTCGCTTCTCGAGATCGATCACAGTGACCGTGTTGTCGTTCTCGTTGGCGACATACATGGTCTTGCCGGCGGCATCCTGGGTGAACAATTCAGGGTCGGGGCCGGAGGGCAGGGTGTCGACGATCTCCTGGGTCTTGGTATCGATCACCTGGATCGTGTCGTCGTCACCGACCGCGACCATCACGAACTTGCCGTCGCGCGAGAACTCGATGCCGCGCGGCCGCTGGCCGACCTTGATGGTCTTGGTCACCGTCCAGCTGTCGGTGTCGATCACCGTGACGGTGTTGCCCTTCTCGTTGGAGACGTAGGCAACGAAGGCGGACGCCGGTGTCGCGGCAAGCCAAACCAGCATCCCGGTCAACAGACAGCGGCGCCACATGCGTTTCATCTCCCTCACTGCAGCTTGCACTTCGTTTCAGGCCGGTCAACACCGAGTGTGTCGAGCTCGGAGACCTGATGCAGGAAACCTTCCTGCGGCGAGACCGAAACGACCATACGACCATCGGCCAGCAGGATCGGTTGGCGGAGCTGCAGATTCCAGTCGCGCAGGGTCAATCGCGTGCCCTTGAAGGCCGCGATCGAGAAATCCTTGCCCTTGAGGAAGGCGATGACCTTCTTGGGATCGCCCGAATTGGTGCGGGACGTGGCTTCGCCGATCATGCGCGCAGCCGTCCAGGCCTGCATGTCGAGCGCCGTCATGCGGCGCATGTTCAGCTTGACGAAGCGGTTCTGGATCTGGACCGCTCCCCATTGGTCATGCGCGGCGTCCCAGCTGGTCGGCACCAGGCCCGCCGAGCCCGCCACGGGACGCGGGTCCCAGGTCCGGTAGGGCAGATAGTTCGCGAACACCTCGCTCTCGTCGGCGGCGACCAGCACGTCATAAGCCGGCGCTTGCTGCGTGAATACCGGCATCTGACGCTGGATCAGCGTCACGCCAGAGTCGGTGCGGCGCGCGCCGCCGGTGTCCTCGAATGTCCGTTCCTGGACGATCTTAGCGCCGAAGCGCGTGGCGGCACGGCGCAGCGCGTCGGCGTAGAGCTTGTCCTGATCATGCGAGCCGGTCACCAGCAGCCAGCGCTTCCACTGCTTCCACACCAGATACTGGCCAAGCGCGTCCGCCAGCATCGAGCGTGTCGGCGCGACATGGATGACATTGGCACGGCAGTCCTGCTCGCGCAGCCGATCGTCGATCGCGCCGGCATTGAGCAGCACGGTGCCGCGATCGCGCAGCGCGTCGGCGACCTTGAGCAGGGCGTCGGCGGGCAGGTCGGTGATGATATAATCGTTGCGGCCAGCGAGATCGGTCGCGACCTTGGCGACATCGTCGCTGTCCTTGACCTTGATCTCGTCGAGCACGAAGCGCTGGTTGAGGAATTTTCCGGTCGTATTGTTGTCCTCGATCGCAAGGCGTGCGCCGGCGATGCCGTCATTGTCGGCCGGTTGCTCGACCAGCGAGAGCGTCGACTTGATGCCGGCATGGCCGAGATAGCCGATGTGGACCTCGACGGGATCAGCCGCCAGCGCTCCGGTCGCCACCATGCTGAGCGCGATCGTGCCGATCAGCCATCGGAACATAACTCCTCCCGTAGTCATTCTTCACTCGGCGCGGCGTTGCCGAAAAGCGGATTCCGCTTTTCCGGGCCATGCGTTGACGTGCAAGATGCCGGAATTGGCCTGGCTTGCAACCCCGCTTTTTGTCGTTGCGCGGTACCAAATTTGGATTGGTTCACAATCATGAGATCAGCGTTCGTCTTCGTCATATCTTTGCTGCTGATATCTGCGGCGCGCGCCGAACCGCCAAAGCTCGCGGTGTTCGACCTCGAGATGATCGACACCAGCCTTCAAGGGGAGGTCGACGGGCCGCGGACCGACGAACAGGCGCGGTTGCTGCGCACCGGCGATCAGGCGCGCAAGGAGCTTGCAGATTCCGGCAAGTTCCACGTGATCGATATCGCGCCGATCAATGCTGCGGCGCACGGCAGCAATCTTCAGGCCTGCGGCGGATGCGACGTGAAGCTGGCCGGCGAGCTGGGCGCCGATCTCGCGATGACCGGCGTGGTGCAGAAGGTCTCCAATCTGATCCTCAACATCAATCTCTATCTGCGCGACGTCCATACCGGGCAATTGGTGGCAGCAGTGAGCGCCGACATGCGCGGCAATACCGACGAATCCTGGTCGCGCGCAACCGACTACCTCGTGCGCAACCGCCTGCTCGCGCCGAACTACGGCGCCCCGCAAGCGCGGTAGCTGCGGGTACAAATGTGCGACCGTCATCCTGAGGTGCGAGCCTCTTCGGCGAGCCTCGAAGGATGAATCGGCCACCAGCCGGGCCGTGCATCCTTCGAGACGCGCTACGCGCTCCTCAGGATGACGGGGAGGGATTGGCTCACGCCTTCAACCGTGCGGCGTGCCAGCGCAGGTGATCGGCCATGAAGGTCGAGATGAAGTAATAGCTGTGGTCGTAGCCGAGCTGACGCCGCAAGGTGAGGGGGATGTTGGCCTTCTCGCAAGCCGCCTTCAGGAGCTCGGGCCGCAGCTGTTCGGTGAGAAATCCGTCGGCATCGCCATAGTCGACCAGCAGATCGGAGAAGCGGGCGCCGTCCTCGATCAGCGCGACCGCGTCGTGCTTGCGCCACGCCTGCTTGTTGCTGCCGAGATAGCCGCCCAGCGCCTTGTTGCCCCACGGCACCTGCGATGGCGCCACGATCGGCGCAAACGCACTCGCCGCGCGATAGCGATCGGGATAGCGCAGCGCCACCGTCAGCGCACCATGGCCGCCCATGGAGTGACCGAGGATCGATTGCCGCGCCGTGTCGACCGGGAATTGCTCGGCGATCAATTTTGGCAATTCCTCGGTGACGTAGCTCCACATCCGGTAATTGGTCGCGAACGGCTGCTCGGTCGCATCGACATAGAAGCCTGCGCCGAGGCCAAAATCGTAAGCGTTGGCGGGATCGCCGGGGACGCCTTCGCCGCGCGGGCTGGTGTCGGGCGCGACGAAGATCAGGCCGAGCTCGGCACATGCCTGCCGGAACTCACCCTTCTCGGTGACGTTGGCGTGCGTGCAGGTTAGGCCCGACAGATAGCTGACGACAGGCAGCTTGGCGCCGGCCGCATGATCAGGGACAAACACCGAGAAGGTCATATCGGTCTTGGTCTCGCGGCTTGGATGCCGGTAGACGCCTTGCGTGCCGCCATGCGACTTGTTCTGGGAAACCGTCTGCATTGCCATATTCCTCCGTGTTGGCGCGCGGCGTCGTCAGCCGACGCCGCTCTCGATCGCGAGGCGCACCAGCTCTGCCGAGGTGCGCACGCCAAGCTTCTGGCGCATGATCGATGACGTGTTCGCGACCGTCTTGTAAGACGAATGCACCAGCCAGGCGATCTCCGACAGGCTCTTGCCGGAACTGAGCAGGCGCAGGATCTCCATCTCGCGCGAGGTCAGCTTGGAGAGCGGATTTTGCGCAAAGCCCGGCCGCGCAAAGGCGACGTTGCGTGCGATCGCCGGCGGCAGGTAGACGCCGCCATTGCCGACCTCACGCACGGCCTCCACCAGATCGTTGGGATCGCCGGTCTTCGAGACGTAGCCCTTGGCGCCGATGTCGATGGCGCGGGCGGCGAACACCGGGTCGTCGTTCATGCTGAACATGATGAGGCGCGCGGATGCATCGCGCGACAGGATGCGGCGGGCCAGCTCGAAGCCGGAGACCGTCGGCAGGTTGATGTCGATCACGCAGAGATCGGGCTTCTCCGCGACGAACGCCCGTTCGCCGCTTTCGGCATCCGCAGCTTCCAGCAGGGTGATCTCGGGATCGTCGGCGAACACGGTGCGACAGCCGGAAGCAACGATGGGATGATCATCAACGATCAGAATGCGCATGGCGTTGTTCCGGCGACCTGCTTCGACTAGCTCATCATTACATCGATTTGCACGAAGAACACCTCGGTTCCGACCGGTTGTGCACCTCGCACGAGATTGCGATAGGGTGCGATTAGATAGCCGGGCAAATTTGGCTGTCAACGATCCTCTCGGAGGAGGGATCGCGGTCGGGGGCAACGTCATGTGGCAAAAGCTATCCTTGCGCGCACGGATCAACCTGCTGCTGGCGCTGATACTGGCGCTTGGGTTGGGCATCAATATTGCGCGGCTCGTGCTGGAAGCGGGGCCGCGTGTCCAGGCCGAGGACCAGAGCGTGATCCGGCTGGCGCGCGAGTTTGTTACGACGATGGTGACCGGTCTCGACGAGGCGCCGGATCCGGATGCGCGGCTCGACCAGATCGTCCAGGACCTGAGCCGGCTGCGTCATGTCAGCATCACGCGGCAGGATGACGCGACCGCAAAGTCTGCCGAGCGCCTGGCGGAGGCAGGCGATCCGCGCGCCCCGCCTGAGTGGTTCGTCGCGCTGGTTCATCCCGAGCAGACTTCGGTGCGGGTGCCGATCTCGGTTCACGGCAAGCCGCAATCGCTCGTCATCACCTCGCATCCCGACGATGAAATGGCTGAGATCTGGGACGGCATCGTCACCCAGATCGAGGTCGGCTCCGCGATCGCGGTGGCGCTGCTGCTGGTGACCATGCTGGTGGTCGGCCGCGCACTTGCGCCGCTGGAAGCGCTGTCGCAGGCCATGACCGGTATCGAGGCCGGGGATTACGACGCGCGCGTCGAGCCCGGCGGATCGCCTGAATTGGCTGCGATCTGTGCCAAACTGAACCATTTGGCGGCGACCCTTGGCGAGGCCGTGGACAGCAAGCGGCAGCTGGCCGAACGTGCGGTCTCGCTGCAGGATTCCGAACGCAAGGAGATCGCGCGCGAATTGCACGATGAGTTCGGGCCCTATCTGTTCGCGCTGCGCGCGCATGCCGGCGCACTGACGCGGCTGTCGGAGGTCGAAAAGCCCGATCCTGCTGCGCTACGTAAGCACGGCAGCGCCATCCTCGAGCAGGTCAACGCGCTTCAGCAGTTCACTCGCCGCATCCTGGAGCGATTGCGGCCGGTGGGATTGGCGGAGCTTGGGCTTGCTGAAGCGCTTGGCGCGCTGGTGCGGCTGTGGGGCGAGACCCACCCGGAGGTGGAGATCGAGAGCAGCATATCGCCTGATCTCGGCGAGACCGGCGAGACGGCCGATCTGACGATCTATCGCATCGTCCAGGAAGCGCTCACCAACGTATTCCGCCACGCCGGCGCAACGGCAGTCGATATCACGATCGAGCCTGCGGAGCGGCAGACCGGCCCGCGCGGCGGCCGGGGCTGCGCGCTGGTGCGTGTCCGCGACAACGGCCGCGGCCTGCTCAGGGATCACCGGCTTGGCCGCGGTTTGACTGGCATGCAGGAGCGAATCCTCGCGCTCGGAGGCACGCTCAAGATCAATTCCAGCGATGATGGCGTGACGGTCGAGGCGCTGGTGCCAAAGGCTGCGCAGGCTTAGGGCGCGGTTCGCGGCCAGTATGTGACGACAGCCCATGCCAGCGCGAGCGCACTGGCGATCCAGAGCACGATGATCGCGATCATTCCCGCTCGACTGGTCGGGCGCTGCAAGACGGCACTGGCATTGGCGCGGCATTCAGCCATCACCTCATCCGGAACGAGCGAGATCGCAAGCCAGATGCCGAGCGGCAGCAGGATCAGATCGTCGAGATAGCCGATGACCGGGATGAAATCCGGGATCAGGTCGATGGGGGAGAGCGCATAGGCCGCGATGGCGACGGCGAGGGCCTTTGCGTACCACGGTACGCGCGGATCACGCGACGCGAGATACAGCGCAACGCTGTCTCGTTTCAGGTTGCGCGCCCAAGCTTTGATTGAGGAAAGTTTGATTGAGGATAGCTTGATGGACGGCATGGCGTGGCGCCTGCACGCCCGGCGAAACGCTATTCCAGCACCACATCGACCGGTATGCCGCCGTGCAGACCCTTGTGCACGGAGGAGGGGGCAATGCCAAAATACTTCCGGAATACGCGGCTGAAATGCGATGAGCTCGAGAAGCCCCAGGAGAAGGCGACGTCCGTGATGGTCTTGCCGTTCTGGGATTCCAGCTCCTGTCGGCAATTTTGCAGCCGGGCCTTCCAGATGTAGTCGCTGACCGTCATGCCACGATCGCTGAACAGCATGTGCAGATAGCGCTTCGAGCAGCCGAGCGCCGCGGAAATGCGGTCGATGCAAAGATCGGGATCGCGCAGATGTTCGCGGATGAAGCCCTGGGCCCGCACATAGGTCGCCTCGGCGCTGCCGCGGTCGAACATCGCGCCGGTCTCGCGCAGCGGCAGCAGCAGCAGGTCGATTAGCGCATCGGCCACGCCGACGGCGTTGACCGGGGTCAGCGTGGGCGCTTCGCCGAACGCGGCATGGACGAAATCATAGGCGATGCGGCCAGTGCCGTTGCGCGCCGAGAGCTTGCACGGCGCCATCTTGGAGAGCTGGAAGCCGCGCTCCTTGAGCAGGTCCTTCGGAACGATGACGACCTCGTGACGCGTCAGGGACGGGCTGATGATGGTGTGCGGACACGACACGTCGTAGGCGAAGCAGTCGCCCGGCATGATGTCGAAGTGCAGACCGTCCTGCTCGAAATGCGAGACGCCGTGGGTCTGGAAGACGATCTTGATGTAGGGATGCTCGCTCAGCCTGATGCGCGAGACGGTATGGGCGATGCGATGCTGGCTTGCCTCGATCTGGCACAGCTTCAATCGCGATACCGTCGTGAAATTGATCCGGCCCTCGAGCGAGGATCCTTCCAGCGCATCGACGTCGAACTGACCGCACAGGTCAGTGAGCGCATCCGACCAGCGCTGGATCTGACGCTTGGGCGTCAATCCGTTCGTGCTGAGTGAATGGACTGTATCGGACATCTTTCCAGCCACCGATTCGATCCCCAACGTGACTGCTCACCGAGCTGAAATCTGGCCCGGGATGATGCGCCTTCTCCCTGATTCTGAAGAGCTTAGGGAGGCGGCGGGACTTCTTCCCGGATAATGTCGGGTGATCCTCCGACTTAGTTCTGGGCGCGTCAAGCGCAACCTTGGGCCGGTTCTACTTCGACGCAGGAACAGCACTGAAGACGTTTGATGCCCTGCAACATGAAGCAGCCTTACCTGCCAATTCGCGGCCCGACCCTGCCAATTCGCGGCCCGACGGCAAAAATCTGACGATGCTTCGCTTCTGAGCAAACGGCGCTTCGCTGCTGGGCAAGTCAGCGCGGTTCGATGGGACTACCAGTGAGGTACCAAAATGGAAGAAGTGGGGCCGTTTCGGCGGAAACCCTTGAGCTCATGAACCTGGGAGGAAATCCACGATGCGCAAGCTGCTTTACGCGACCAGCCTTGGGGCAATGGCGGTGTTCGCCGCCGGAGCTGCCAACGCCAATGACGAACTCCACAAGATGTCGCAGAACCCGAAAGACTGGGTGATGCCGACCGGCGATTACACCAATCAGCGCTATTCGAAGCTGAATCAGATCAACGCCCAGAACGTCGGAAAGTTGCAGGTAGCGTGGACGTTTTCGACCGGCGTGCTGCGCGGCCACGAGGGCGGCCCGCTGATCATCGGCAACATGATGTACGTGCATACGCCGTTCCCGAACAAGGTCTACGCTATTGACCTTTCCAAGGACAATCAGATCGTCTGGAAGTACGAGCCGAAGCAGGATCCGAACGTTATTCCGGTGATGTGCTGCGACACGGTTAATCGCGGCGTCGCCTATGGTGACGGCAAGATCATCCTGCATCAGGCCGACACCACGCTGGTCGCGCTCGATGCGAAGACCGGCAAGGTGGAGTGGAGCGTCAAGAACGGCGATCCGAGCAAGGGATCGACCGGAACGTCGGCGCCGATGGTCGTCAAGGACAAGGTCCTGGTCGGCATCTCCGGCGGCGAGTTCGGCGTTCAGGCCCACATGACGGCCTATGACCTCAAGACCGGCAAGCTGGTCTGGCGTGGCTTCTCGGAAGGTCCGGATGACCAGCTTCTGGTCGACGACAAGACCACCGAGCTTGGCAAACCGATCGGCAAGGACTCGAGCCTGAAGACGTGGCAAGGCGATCAGTGGAAGATCGGCGGCGGCGCGACCTGGGGCTGGATCTCCTACGATCCCGAACTCAACCTCGTCTATTACGGATCGGGCAACCCCTCGACCTGGAATCCGAAGCAGCGTCCCGGCGACAACAAGTGGTCGATGACGATCTGGGCGCGTAACCCGGATACCGGTGTTGCCAAGTGGGTCTATCAGATGACGCCCCATGACGAATGGGACTATGACGGCGTCAACGAGATGATCCTCTCGGATCAGAGCATCGACGGCAAGGCGCGCAAGCTGTTGACGCACTTCGATCGTAACGGCCTCGGCTACACGCTCGATCGCGCCACCGGCGAACTGCTGGTCGCCGAGAAGTATGATCCGAAGGTGAACTGGACCTCCGGCGTCGACATGAACAAGAGCTCGCCGACCTATGGTCGTCCGAAGGTTCTCGACGCAGCGTCGACCGACAAGGCCGGCGAAGATCACAACGTCAAGGGCATCTGCCCGGCGGCGCTGGGTTCGAAGGACGAGCAGCCGGCGGCCTACTCGCCGGATACGCAGCTGTTCTACGTGCCGACCAACCACGTCTGCATGGACTACGAGCCATTCAAGGTGAGCTACACCGCAGGTCAGCCCTATGTCGGCGCGACGCTGTCGATGTATCCGCCTCCCGGTGAAACCAACATGGGCAACTTCATCGCCTGGGACGGAAAGACCGGCAAGATCGTGTGGTCGAACAAGGAGCAGTTCTCGGTCTGGTCGGGTGCGCTCGCGACCGCCGGCGGCGTGGTGTTCTACGGCACGCTGGAAGGCTACCTGAAGGCTGTCGACGCCAAGACGGGCAAGGAGCTCTACAAGTTCAAGACTCCGTCCGGCATCATCGGCAACGTCACCACCTATGAAAACGGCGGCAAGCAGTATGTCGCAGTTCTGTCGGGTGTTGGCGGTTGGGCAGGCATCGGCCTCGCGGCTGGTCTGACCGATCCGACGGCCGGCCTCGGTGCAGTCGGCGGCTATGCGGCCCTGAGCAACTACACCGCGCTCGGCGGAACGCTCACCGTGTTCTCGCTGCCGCAGCAGTGAGCTGAGCAAGCTCGTTCCGGCGCATGGGGTAATCTCCATGCGCCGGTCCGTCTTCAATCCGCGCACGCGAGGACAGGCTTTTGCGTAAGATCTGGTTTGTGACTGCTACGATCTTCGTCGTGGCAATGGGTGGAGTTGCCTCCGCCGAGGACGTGGGGGATCCAACCGCCGTCAAGTCCGAGGACGGCAAGTGGCTCGACAAGGATGGAAACCCGACGTTCAAGGTCGCGTCCGACGGTACGGTGGACTGGTACACCTACTCGGGCTACCGCCGCTATCATTCGGAGTGCCACGTCTGCCACGGACCCGACGGCATGGGCTCGACTTACGCGCCGGCTTTGAAGGATTCGCTGAAGACCATGAGCTATCCCGACTTCATGGGCGTGGTCGCGAGCGGGCGCAAGAACGTATCGACGTCGCAGGAAAACGTCATGCCGGCATTCGGCGATAACCCGAACGTTGCCTGCTACATGGACGACCTCTATGTGTACCTGCGCGCCCGCGCCAATGATGCGGTTGGGCGCGTCCGGCCGGCCAAGCACGAAGACAAGTCGGAAGCCTATGGAAAGGCGGAAGATGCCTGCATGGGCAACAAGAACTGAGCGTGACCGGCGCGAATGACAAACCTGTTTGATGTTTAGTGGAGACCAAGATGAAGACCCGCGCCGCAGTCGCATTCGAAGCCAAGAAGCCGCTTGAGATCGTCGAGCTCGACCTAGAAGGCCCCAAGGCCGGCGAGGTCCTTGTCGAGATCAAGGCGACGGGCATCTGTCATACCGATGCCTACACGCTCGACGGCTTCGACAGCGAAGGCATCTTCCCCTCGGTCCTCGGCCACGAAGGCGCCGGAATCGTTCGCGAGGTCGGCGCCGGCGTGACGTCGGTGAAGCCGGGCGATCATGTGATCCCGCTCTACACGCCGGAATGCCGCCAGTGCAAAAGCTGCCTGAGCCAGAAGACCAATCTCTGCACCGCGATCCGCGCCACCCAGGGCAAGGGCGTGATGCCCGACGGCACCTCGCGCTTCAGCTACAAGGGCAAGACGGTCTTCCACTATATGGGCTGCTCGACCTTCTCGAACTTCACCGTGCTGCCTGAGATCGCGGTGGCGAAGATCCGCGAGGACGCGCCGTTCGACAAGAGCTGCTACATCGGCTGCGGCGTCACCACCGGCGTCGGTGCGGTCGTCAACACCGCCAAGGTGACGCCGGGCTCCAACGTCGTGGTGTTCGGCCTCGGCGGCATCGGTCTCAACGTGATCCAGGGTGCCAAGATGGTCGGCGCCGACAAGATCATCGGCGTCGACATCAACGACTCCAAGGACAATTGGGGCCGCCAGTTCGGCATGACGCATTTCGTCAACCCGACCAAGGTGAGCGGCGATATCGTGCAGCACCTGGTTGGCCTGACCGACGGCGGCGCCGACTACACCTTCGACTGCACCGGCAACACGAACGTGATGCGCCAGGCGCTGGAAGCCTGCCACCGCGGCTGGGGCGTGTCGGTCGTGATCGGCGTCGCGGAATCCGGCAAGGAAATCGCAACCCGACCGTTCCAGCTCGTCACCGGACGGGTCTGGAAGGGCACCGCGTTCGGCGGTGCGCGCGGCCGCACCGACGTGCCGAAGATCGTCGACTGGTACATGAACGGAAAGATCCAGATCGATCCGATGATCACCCACGTGCTGAAGCTCGACGAGATCAACAAGGGCTTCGACCTGATGCACGAGGGCAAGTCGATCCGTTCGGTCGTCGTGTTCTAAAATCAAAACACCAAGCACTAGGAGGATAGGTCAATGACTGTTCATATCCACCCGTCAGTCGACAATGGCGTCAAGCAAGGCTCCGGCAGTTTTGCCGGCGGTACGCTGGTCTGCAAATGCGCGGACAAGAAGGTCAAGGTCGGGGTCAAGGGCGACGTCGCCCACAACCACGCCTGCGGCTGCACCAAATGCTGGAAGCCTGCGGGCGCCACCTTCTCGGTGGTCGCGGTGGTCCCGCGCGAGAACGTCACCGTGCTGGAGAACGGCGACAAGCTGAAGATCGTAGATAGCTCCGCGGTGATCCAGCGCCACGCCTGCACCGGATGCGGCACGCACATGTACGGCCGTATCGAGAACAAGGGTCATCCGTTCTATGGCCTCGATTTCATCCATCCCGAACTGTTCCAGGAGTCCGGCTCTGCGGCTCCGGGATTTGCCGCCTTCGTGTCGTCGGTGATCGAGTCCGGCGTCAAGCCGGCCGATATGGCCGGGATCAGGTCGCGGCTGAAGGAGCTTGGGCTCGAGCCCTACGACTGCCTGTCGCCGGCGTTGATGGACGCGATTGCCACCCATGTGGCGAAATCCAAGGCAGCCTGATCAAGGCAGCCTGACCGCGGCAGCCTGACAAGGGCGGCACGACCGGCCGGCCCTGACGAGATCCGGCGTCGGCAGAGGGCCTGCCAGCGACGGATATGCTGGTAGTACCCGTGACCTTGAACCTTGCATGCCCTGCGGGCGACCACAGGGCATGCATTTTATTTTCCGCCTTGCCCTCGTCCTATCCCCGATCCTGGTCCTTTCGCCGGCCCGCGCCGCGTCGCCGGAGGACCGCTATATTGCCGCGCGCGACGCGGCGATCGCCAAATTCGCCAAGCAGGAGAAGGACGGCAAGATCGACGAGGCTGTCGACAAGGCAGAAGCGGCCGCGCGCGACGAACTGAAGGGGCAGCTGGTCGCGATCCTGTCCCAGCCCGCCCGGCCTGGCTTTGCCCCCGCCCAGCTCAACCTCGACACTCTATATAGAGGCGATATGGGGTTCGGCATGCTGGATGGCCTGCGCTTCGATGCCGACACCGGCAGGAACGGCGCAAAGATCGGCGAGAAGCACGCCGACGGCAGCTTCGTCGAACCGAAGGCCCATATCATCGTCACCTCCGAAGCCCTGTTCACGCGCTGGCTGCACGAGCACAAGGCGTGGTGGGACAAGGGCAGCAAGAATGTGCCGCAGCAGATCGAACCGGCCCTGAAGTTCGAGGGCCTCTACACCCAGGCGATTTCAACCGATGCCGCGGTGATCAATTTCAACGAGCTGCCGGTCGCCAAACCGGCGTCGGCCACCCTGGCTTACGGTTTCCTGGCCGGCCGCACCCAGGACACAACCCCCGAGGCCGCCGACGAGGTGTTCGTCGCGGCGCTTGCCAACGGCAAGTTCTACATCGCCTATGGCGAGATCGAGCCCACCGTGCAGGTCCCGGCCTGCGCGACGATCCGCGCCGACTACAACAAGCGGGCGGATGAAGCGGACGAGAAGCTGCGTCAGAAGCGGATCGACAAGAAGGCCTATGACAAGCTCGGCGACCTGCGCCAGCAGGGCGACGATGCATTCAAGCGCTGCTTCGTCCAGCACGCCCCGGAACAACCGGCATTCGCCGAAGCCACCAAACAGGCCCAGGCGTTGCTGGAGACGGCGCTTGGCAAATAGCGTTACCTGATGGTTTGATCGGTTGGCGGTCCGACCCTATGTTCCCCAAGCAGCTTTCGAGCCTCGGGGAGACGCCATGACTACCGCCATCAGCCCGTTTCGCATCGCCGTCAGCGACGATGTCCTCGAGGATCTCCGCACCCGGCTGCGCCGGACCCGCTGGCCGGAAGCCGAGCTGGTCGACGACTGGAGCCAGGGCGCGCCTCTGCAATGGATCAAGGACGTCTGCCGCTATTGGGCCGAGACCTATGATTGGCGGCAGCGCGAGGCGCAGCTTAATCGCTTCAGCCAGTTCACCACCAAGATCGATGGGCTCGACATCCACTTCGTCCATGTCCGTTCAAAGCACCCGGAGGCGCGGCCGCTGATCATCACCCATGGCTGGCCGGGATCGGTGGTCGAATTCCACAAGGTGATCGAGCCGCTGACCGATCCGACGGCGCATGGCGGCAGCGCGGCCGATGCCTTCCATGTGGTGTGCCCGTCCTTGCCGGGCTTCGGCTTCTCGGCCAAGCCGGCCGCGACAGGCTGGGGCGTCGACCGGATCGCCAAGGCCTGGGCCGTCCTGATGGAGCGGCTGGGCTACGCCAGGTATTTCGCGCAAGGCGGCGATTGGGGTTCTGCGGTCACGACCGCGGTCGGCGGGCAGGATGCGGCGCACTGCGCCGGCATTCACATCACACTTGCGATGTCGACCCGGCCCAATGTCGAGGGCCAGCCGACGCCGGAGGAAACCCGTGCGCTCAACGGCATCAAATACTACGCGGACTGGGATTCCGGCTATTCCAAGCAGCAGTCCACCCGGCCACAGACGCTCGGTTACGCGCTGACGGATTCGCCGAGCGGGCAAGCGGCCTGGATCCTGGAAAAGTTCTGGGCCTGGACCGACTGCGACGGGCATCCGGAAAACATCCTCAGTCGCGACGAACTGCTCGACAATGTCATGCTGTATTGGGTGACCGAGACGGCTGCATCGTCGGCGCGGCTCTATTGGGAAAGCTTTGGGCCGGGCAAGCGAACCCCGCACAAGGTGAGCGTGCCGACCGGTGTTGCCGTGTTCCCCAAGGAGATCGTCACGCCGGTCCGCAAATGGATGGAGACGAATTTCACCAACATCCAGCACTGGCGCGAGATGCCGAAGGGCGGACATTTCTCGGCGTTCGAGCAGCCCGAGCTTTTCGTTGGCGAGGTGCGCGAGTTCTTCGGGAAGTTGCGCTAGCCGTGAAGCTAGTCGCGTAGGATGGGTAGAGCGCAGCGAAACCCATCGACTTGCGTGCGGCGCGAATGATGGGTTTCGCTGCGCTCTACGCATCCTACGAACTGCGAACTACAGCAGTCCCCGATAAATCCCGGGCGCGGAGCCTTCGATGGCCACCGCGCGGACGGCCTTCGCATAGAATTCGGCCGGCCCGACGCCGCCGATGATGGCGTAGCCGAAGCCCTGGTGCTTCATGTCCTCGAGACAGGCGAACAGCAGTGCCTTGCCGATGCCGCCCTGCTGCGCCTTCGGCACGACGCCGGTCGGACCGAAGAAGTTGCGGCAGGCCGCATCGTGGCAGGCGAATCCCACGATCTTCTTTTGCTGGATCGCGATGAAACAGGAGACCGGTTGGCGGCTGAATGCAACCTCGGTTTCGCTGGCCCACGCCTCGCTGAACGTTTCCTGTACCCAGGCTGTGACCTTGTGCTTTTCGGGAGCGAGCGCCCGGCGCATGACAATTCCGGCCTTGAGCAATCGATCGTAGGCAGGCCGGGAATCGGGCAGGGCATAGAGTTTGACGAGCATATCCATCCGGTGACCTTAGTTGAAAACGTATCCCGCGGGCAAATCACGGGAGGAAGGTAGAGGCGTAGGATGGGTGGAGCGAATGGGCTATTAGGCAACCTGCGGATCGCCGATATATTAGGGATGTCCGCTCTCGGCCGCAGCCCGTGCTGCCTGACCGGCAATCTCGTCAGCTCGCCAGCACCGGACCGCGTGCCCGTCCGGGCGTGTTTGAAGCGAAGGCCCGGGCTCGCGCTGGCACCACGCTTCGGCGTAGCGACAGCGTGGGCTGAATGCACATCCGTCAGGCGGATTGAGAGGATTGGGAAGCTCGCCCCTTGTCGTCGCGAGCGGTGCGCGGCGTAGCGGATCGGGAATCGCGGCGATCAGGGTCTGCGTATACGGGTGGGCCGACCGCTCGAAGATCTCGCGCCAGCCGCCCGTCTCCACAATGCGGCCGAGATACATGACCGCGACCCTGTCGCTCATGTGCTCGACCACGCCGAGATCGTGGCTGATCATGATGTAGGAGAGGCCGAGACTCTCTCTCAATTCCAGCAGCAGATTGATGATCTGGGCACGGATCGAAACATCGAGCGCCGATACCGGTTCGTCGCAGATGACGATCTTGGGATTGAGGATCAGGGCGCGGGCGATGCCGATGCGTTGGCGCTGGCCGCCCGAGAATTCATGCGGGTAGCGGCCGGCCTGTTCGGGCCGCAGGCCGACATGTTTGAGCATCGCCGCAATGCGTCCGTCGATCTCGCTTTGGGCCGTCACGCCATGCAGGCGCAGCGGGTCTTCAAGCGTGCGGCGAACGGTCTGGCGCGGATTGAGCGAGGCGTAGGGATCCTGAAACACCATCTGGGCGGTGCGGGCCAGGAGCTTTCGATCGACCGATCGCTGGCCGGTCACAACGTGTCCGTCGAGCACGATCCTGCCTCGCGTCGGCGTCAGCAGCCCAAGCAGCGAAAGGGCGACGGTCGACTTGCCGCAGCCGGATTCGCCGACGAGACCGAGGCACTCACCGCGCTTCAGTTCGAGATCGATACCGTCGACCGCGCGCAGCAGCCGCTGGCCGCCGCCCAGCAATCCGCCGCCGAGCGGAAAATGCACCGCGAGATCCTTGACGCTGAGGATGACATCGTCGTCAGGCTTCGCCGCGGGCTCATGCATGGTGGTGGCACCTGACGAGGCCGCCTGCACCGAGCCATGTCGTTTCCGGTGCGGTGGTCCGGCAGATCTCGGTCGCCCGCCCGCAACGCGGATTGAAGCGGCAGCCGCTCGGAAAGTCCGCGATCGCCGGGACGACGCCGGCGATCTCCCTGAGCCGCGACCGGCCGAGCGCTGCGCGGCTCCCCAGCCGCGGCAGCGAGTCGACCAGGCCCTGCGTGTAGGGATGCGCGCAGGCGCGGAAGATGTCGTCCGAGCCGCGTTCCTCGACAATGCGGCCGGCATACATGACGCCGACGCGGCGGCAGACGTTGGCGACCAGGCCGAGATCGTGGCTGATCATCAGGATCGCCGTGCCCCGCTCGGCGCACAGATTGCGCATCAGCTCGATGATTTCCGCCTGCACCGTCACGTCGAGCGCAGTGGTCGGCTCGTCGGCGATCAGAAGGTCGGGATCGCATGCCAGCGCAATGGCGATCATCACGCGCTGGCGCATGCCGCCCGAAAGCTGGTGGGGGTAATCCTTCACCCGCCGCTCCGGTGCGGGGACGCGCACGTTCGCCAGCGCCTCGACGGCCAGCTGGTTCGCCTCGCGCCAGCTCTTGCCTTTGTGCAGCACGAACATCTCCGCGATCTGCCGGCCGACGGGTGACACCGGATTGAGCGCCGTCATCGGCTCCTGGAAGATCATGGCGATGCGGTTGCCGCGCAGCGCCCGCTGCTCGGCCGCGGAAAGTCCCTGAATCTCGCGACCCTCGAAACGTATCGCGCCTGCGGCGACCGAGAGCGGCCGCCGCAGCAGGCCGATCAAGGCGAGCGCCGTAATGCTCTTGCCGCAGCCGGACTCGCCGACAAGGCCGAATGTCTCGCCGCGATCGATGCGGAATGAAACGCCCTCGACCGCCGCAACATGGTTGGCGCCGTCGTCGAGATCGATGCGTAAATCCTCGACTTCAATCAGCGGAGGAGCCGTCATGCGCGCCGGCTCCGCGACTGGGGATCCAGCACGTCACGCAAGCCATCGCCCAGCAGGTTGAGGCCGAGCACCGTCAGGAAGATGGCGAGGCCCGGGAACACCGACAGCCATGGCGCCGTGGTGATCTGGTCGCGCGCCTCCGACAGCATGCTGCCCCAGCTCGGATAGGGTGGACGGATGCCAAGGCCGAGGAACGAAAGCGAAGCTTCCGCCAGCACCGCGCCGCCCATGCCGAGCGTGCCGATGACAATGATGGGGCCGACCATGTTCGGCAGCAGCTGCGTGATCATGATGCGCAAATCTCCATAGCCGAGCACGCGCGCAGCCTGCACATAACCCTGGCTCTTGAGCGACAGCGTCGAGGCGCGTGCGATCCGGCAGGTGAAGGACCAGTTGGTCAATCCGAGCGCGATCAGGAGGCTCGTCAGGCCGGGGCCGAGCACCGCCATGATGGCGAGTGCGAAGATCAGCGAGGGGATCGCGAGCATCAAATTGGTCAGCCCGTTGACGACATCGTCCCACCAGCCACCCCAATAGCCCGCGGTCAGGCCCAGCGTCACGCCGATGACGCTATTGACGAGCTGCGAGACGATGCCGACCGTCAGCGAGATGCGCGCGCCGTGCACGACGCGGGAATAGATGTCGCGACCCTGCGCATCGGTGCCGAACCACCAGATCCAGCTCGGCGGTTCTTCCGCATTCATGAGGTTGGCGCCCATGACCGGATCGGTATGTGCCAGCCAGGGCGCGAACAGGCCGACGAAGATCGCAAGCGCGAATAGCGCGCCGCCGACGATCGCGCTTGTTCCAAGTTTCATCGCGGCCACTCCGCCGTGGCAGGCTGTATGGTCGATCGTGCGCTGTCGTGATGAGACTGGCCGCCGCTCATGCGTATCGGATCCTGGGGTCGATCACGCCGTAGAGCAGGTCAACCAATGTATTGACGGCGAGGAAGAACAGCACCACCACGAGAATGGTGCCCTGCACGGCGGGGATGTCGCGCTGCAGGACGCTGTCGACCAGCAGCGAGCCGATGCCCGGCCAGGAGAACAATTTCTCGACGACGACGGCTTGGCCCATCACGACGCCGAATTGTAGGCCGATCGCCGTGAGAATGATGACGAGGGCATTGCGCATCACGTGCCACGTCACGACCCGGGTCTCGCTCATGCCCTTCGAGCGCGCCGTCCGGACAAAATCCGCGGTCATGATCTCGAGCACCGCTGCCCGCGTCGTCCGCGCCAGCAGCGCCATCGGCGAGACGCCGAGGGTCACGGCAGGCAGGAGCAGATACTTGAGGCTGCCATCGCCATAGCCAAAGCTCGGCAGCCAGCCGAGCTTCAATGCAAACAGATACATCAGCAAAAGCCCGAGCCAGAATTTGGCCATCGAGAGGCCGGACACCGCCAGGACCATCGAGAGCGTGTCGACGATGCTGCCCGGCTTCAGCGCGGCGATGAAACCGAGCGGAACGCCGACCGCAATCGCGAACGCCAGCGCTGCGAAGATCAGCTGCAGCGTTGGCCACATCCGTTTGGCGACCATGGTCGTGACCGGCTCGCGGGTCCGGAACGAGGTCCCGAAATCACCTGTCGTGAGCTTGGCGACATAGGAGCCGAACCGCACGTAAACGGGATCGTCGAGGCCGAGCTGCTTTTTCATGCGTTCCACGACCTGCGGGTCCGTAGGACCCCGGCCGTCATCGCCCATGCTCGACACGATGCTGCCCGGAACGACGCTGAACAGCACGAAGATCACCAGCACGACGGCCAGCACGGTCGGAATGGTTTGCAGGACTCGACGGATCGCGAAGGAGAGCATTCGACGTTTTCCTCATCCCCTCCATCGTTTCACACGATGGAGGGGAGCGATTGGCATCTGTCACTTCGCCGGCGAGGTGTCGTCGACCCAAAGGTCTTCGACGTTTTGATGGGTCAGTTCCGTTGCGTCCAGCTGGATTCCTTTGAGCCAGGGCTGCACCGCCATGACCGCCTTGTTGTAGTTGAAGAACCAGATCGGCGCTTCCTCCTGGAGCAGCGCATTGGCCTTTTGCAGCAGCTGGACGCGCTTTGCGTCGTCGTCGGTCTGGCCGGCTGCATCGATCATCTTTTCGAAGTCCGCGTTCTTGAAGGTCGTGTAGTTGCAGGCCGATTGCGGCGTCGCCGAGTGGAAGCATTTGAGCGCCGCCTGCGGATCCGGGCCGGTCGCCTGGGAATAGATGAAGGCCTGGAAGTCGCCCTTGCGAATGACCTCCGCCAGCACCGCGGTCTCGACCTGCTTGACCTTCACCTTGATGCCTACCTTGTCCAGCATCGGGATCGCGGCTTCGACGATCGGCAAGCCCCAGCTTTCGTTCTGACTGGTGGTCCATTCGAATTCAAAGCCGTTAGGATAACCCGCGTCCGCAAGCAATTGCTTCGCCTTCACCGGATCGTAAGGGTAGGGCTTCATGGCCTTGTCGTATGCCGGCGAGGTCAAAGGCAGCCAGCTCGTGGCGCGATAGGCTTTGCCCTTGACCAGCTTGCTGATGATCAGATCGGCATCGATCGCGTAGTTGACGGCCTGCCGAACCCGCTTGTCGGAGAACGGCTTGAACGTGGGATTCATCCCCATATAGCGGGTGAAGACCTCGGCGACCTCGACGATGGTGCCCTTGAGGTTGGGGTCGGCCTGATAGGCGACATACTGCGCGGGCCCAAGCACCGAGGTGTCGATCTCCTTGTTGCGGAAGGCGACATCGCGAGCGGCGGCTTCGCCCATCAGCGATATCACGAGCTTGTCGGCATACGGCTTGCCGGGCTTGTAGAACCGGTCCCAGCGTTCAAGCACGATGCGCGATCCCGGCACGTGCTCGACGAATTTGAATGGACCAAGACCGATCGGTTTCTGGAGGAAGCTCTCCTTGCCGCCCTCGTTGGCCGGATAGATCGAGGTCAACGCGGTGAAGAAATAGAAGGCGGGATCGACCTTCTCGGTCAGCTTCATTTCGAGGGTAAAGTCGTCGATCTTCTTCAAGCCCGAGATTTCCTTGGCTTGGCCCTTCTCGACCTCGGCCGCGCCCTCGATCAAGCGGACAAAGCGTGCGCCGGGATAGGCCTTGGTGCCGTCCATGATGCGATTGTAGGACCAGATGATGTCGTCGGCCGTCATCTTGCGGCCGTTGTGGAAATAGGCGTCGTCGCGCAGCTTGAAGGTATGAACGAGGCCCCCGCCCGAGACGGTGACCTCCTTGGCGAGTTCCAGAACCGGCTTGCCCTCGGTCGAGTCCCAGATGTAGAGCGAACGGTGCAGAGCCTTGGCGTAGATCTCGTCCTGGGCGCGCGGTGTCGTGTGGATGTCCATGCTGGTGAAGCTGGAGCCATAGGGCGCCGTCATGCGAATGGTCCCGCCTTTGCGCGGGGTCTGGGCCTCCGCCGTGGCGGCGAGTGCGAGCCCGAGGCCAACCGCGATCGCAATCAACTTGAACTTCATGCTTCCCCCAACGATGCAGGAACATTCCGATCAGCGAGTTGACCATCGGCAGCACGTCAAGCGCAAGGTCCTCATGTCGCGTCGATGGCGACCGGCACCAAATAATTTGTGTCGCCGCGATGCGTGGCGCAGGACCATGGAAGCATTGTGCGTGGTGAGCGCCTGCTTCGAATGGCTCCGACGGGCTGACCTGAAGACACGTGTCAGACAGAATAGGCGCGAGGAGGGCTCTCACCGGGCAGGCGCCGAACTTTGGCTGCAACTTGCGCGAGCACATAAGCAATTGCGATTGAACGGATTTCGGCTTTCGTCCGGAAATCGCGGAGCCGGGGTTCCGGACCGCACGACAGTCGCAGGGCCGCCTCGCGCGCATTCTGTGGCAGCAAGCCACCTGTGACATAGGAACCCGACGGGCTATTTGAAAATTGAAGCGGACCAACCCCGGCGTCGTCCCGGGCAAGCGAAGCGCGACCCGGGACCCATATGTGGACGGCCCCCGTGGCACAAGAGCTTTCTGGGATTGGTCGGATCGCTGTCATCCATATGTCCGGCCTGTTTGATGCGATCGTGTTGATCGCTGGGCCAAGATGGTTTCCGCGACGCGAGTGCCAAACAACCTGGCGACCTTGTGAAGGCCAATGGGTCCCGCGGCTTGTCTCGCGTTCTGGATCGATCGATCATTCCATCTGCTCTTGCAGCTCCGGTTCGTCCGGCGAGCGCTACGTCCGGCCGGCCGACTTGTTAGGTGACAGCGTTCATGCGTGCGGCATCATAGCTCTCGCCGGTCGCCATCAGCTTCCAGGCGATGCGGGCCACCTTGTTGGCGAGCGCCACGGCCGCAAGCTTCGGCGGCTTGCGCCTGAGCAACGCCACGAGCCAGCGCGAGGGGTGGCCGCGCCCGAGCCTTGCCTGCCGGATCACCGCGGTCGCCCCGGCCACGAGCAGGCGACGCAGGGTCTCGTCGCCAGCGCGGGTGATCTTGCCGAGCCTGGTTTTGCCGGCGGTGGAATGGTCCTTGGGCGTCAGGCCGAGCCAGGCCGCGAACAAGCGGCCGGAGCGGAAGGCGTGCGGGTCCGGCGTCTTCATCACAAGCGAGGTCGCGATGATCGGACCGACCGAGGGGATCTGGGCCAGACGACGGCTTGTGGCGTTGGCCTGGTGCCAGGCCAGCAGCCTGGCCTCGACCGCCTTCAGCTCACCCTGCAACTGCGCATAGTCACGGCCCTGCATGGCGAACAGCTCGCGCGCCATAGCGGGAACGCTCTCGTCCTGCGTGATCCGGGCCAACAGCGGCTCGATCTTGTCCAACCCCTTCGGCGCGATCAGGCCAAACTCCGCCGCGTAGCCGCGGATCGCATTGCTGAGCTGGGTACGGCGGCCGATCAGCCCATCGCGGACACCTGCAAGCATCAGCGCGGCCTGCTGTTCGGCGCTCTTCACCGGCACAAACCGCATCCGCGGTCGGCCCATCGCTTCGCACACCCCATCCGCATCTCGCCCGTCGTTCTTGTTCCGCAGCACATAAGGCTTCACCAACTGCGGCGCTATCAGCTTCACCTCATGGCCAAGCTTGCCAAGCTCGCGCCCCCAGTAATGAGCCGCCCCGCAGGCCTCCATCCCGATCACGGTCGGCGGAAGCTTGGCAAAAAACTCAAGCACCTGCTTGCGCGACAGCTTCTTGCGCAACACCGGCTGTTCCGCCGCGTCAACTCCATGCAGCACAAAAATATGCTTCGACGTATCCATCCCAATACGGATAATCTCTCTCACGGACGGTCTCCTTGTCTGAGATTTACAACAACCTCATTCTGGCACACTGATGCCGTAGGGGGCCGTCCACACCATCAACCACAGGGTTGAGTTGTGAAGGGGCTGTGGCCCCAACGTCGCGCAACAATCACCTTCGGTGGTTGTGGGACCCTTGGGTTCACGACACAAGTGCAACACCTGCTAGGGTGTTGTGGCGATGGGACAATGTTATGGCCAGCTCAGCCTTGAAGAGCGCGTTGAGATTTACCGCCTGCATGTAGGCGGTAAATCTCAAAACGATATTGCGTCTGCGCTTGACCGCGCGACGTCGACGATAAGTCGGGAGCTGAAGCGCAACTCGCGGCCTACCAAGGTCTGGAAGGGCGGTTACGAACCGGTCCGGGCTCAACAATTGGCCGAACGTCGGCGACGGCAGGATGGCCGCTTCAAGCTGGCGCGCCAGCCGGCCCTGCGGGACTGCGTCGGCAAAAGCCTTGCGATGGGACATTCGCCGGAGCAGATCGCTGGTCGACTGGCGCGAGAACATGGTCGCGTCATGATCAGCCACGAGTCAATCTATCGTTTCATCTATCATCGTACCGCCCAGAAGGATTACTGGCACCGCCTGCTGCCGCGCCATAAACTCAGACGAGGGCGCCGGCGACGCCCAGGCGGCAGCCCTGCCAGCTTCATTAAACAACGGCGCTCGATCGATGAACGACCCTCCGAGGTCGAAGGCCGCGGGACGCCGGGTCATTGGGAAGCCGACTTCATGCTGTTCGCGCGATATGGCCAAGGATTGCTGGTTCTCCACGAGCGACAAACTCGCTTCAGCATCGTGCTGCACCCACGCGATCGGAAAGCTGTCCTCACCGCTCGGACCATCGCCCGTCAACTCGGCAAGCTTCCACAGGCGATCCGTAAAACCATCAGCTTCGACAACGGAACCGAGTTCGCCGAGCATCACAGGCTTCACAACGCCCTCGGCGTCCAAACCTTCTTCTGCGATCCCCATAGTCCCTGGCAAAAAGGCGGCGTGGAAAACTCCATCGGGCGCTTACGACGCTCTCTGCCACGCAAAACTGACCTCAGGTTCATCACGGCAGCCGTCCTCAGGCGCCTCGCTCAGCGCCTCAACGATACCCCACGCAAATGCCTGGACTTCAAGACCCCCGCCGAGGCATTCTCCAAACTCAAATCAATCGTTGCACTTCAAACGTGACTCCATCATTCGCCGGCGAACACCGGAAGCGCAACGCCGCAGGTCAGGCCGGCTTCGCGCGCCTCGTCGGTTCGCTTGAAATAGGAGTTGGCGAATTCGGTCAGGATGACCGGATGTCCGCTCGCCCAGGCTTTGCCCGGAAGGCCCTCGCCATAAGCGAACAGCGCGTTCTCGCTGACCGCGTTGAACTCGGCGAACTCGGAGCTGTGCAGGCTGCCGCCGAATTCCAGCCGCGTCCGTGTCGGATCGGGCACCCAGAGCTCAACAACGCGAATGAAGGTTTTCATCGCACGCACCTGCCGTCTCGCCGACGGCTAGCATCGGCGATGTCGCGGCAAAGCGTGCGCTCAAATAGCGGGCAAGCGACGCCCAAAGTTGATGCGAAGGCGCGATTTCGTCTCAGTCCCGGTACGACGGATCGGCGCGATCGAGCTTGCGGAGCAGCGCCGGCCAGGCGAGTTCGCCGTTGCGGGCGGCGCGGCCGGGCTTGGGCAGCATCCGCTCATAGGTGTCTTCGAGGATGTTTTGCGGCGGATAGGTCAGCTTGGTGTTGCAGGACAGCGCCATCACCTGGGTCTGGCAGGCGCGCTCGAGCCGGAACAGCACGTTGAAGGCGGCGGGCACGGTGCGCCCGACGACCAAGAGGCCATGGTTGCGCAGGATCATCGCCTCGTTGTCGCCGAGGTCGCGGACCAGCCGCTCGCGCTCGTCGACATTGTCGGCGATGCCTTCGAAGTCGTGATAGGCGATGTGCAGGAAGCGCATCGAGGTCTGCGCCAGCGGCAGCAGGCCGCATTCCATCGCGGAGACGGCCATGCCGGCAGGCGTATGGGTGTGCGCGACGCAGTCCATGTCGTGCTTGGCCATGTGGATGGCGCTGTGAATGACGAAGCCCGCGACATTGACGTCATAGTCGGTCGCGTTGAGCAGCGTGTTGCCCTCGACATCGACCTTGATCAGGCTGGAGGCGTCGATCTCCTCATACAGCATGCCATAGGCATTGATCAGGAACTGGTCGGTGGTGCCGGGCACGCGGCAGGAGATGTGGTTTGCGATCATCTCGGTCATGCCGTACATCGCCGTCAGCCGATAGCAGGCGGCAAGATCGACACGGGCCTGCCACTCCTCGGCGCTCACCTGCTCGCGAACGGATTTCACGACCTTGATCGCGGGCGAGCTGACGGGGGGATTCATGGCGTTCTCTCCTTGAGACATCTGCGGGGCCGGGGCCCGATTGTTGGCGTGGACCATAGCAGAATCGGCACGGCGGCAAGCTGCGCCGCGTCTGCTTATTTGCAGGTCTGGCGGGCAAAAACCGAATGCGGCATTGGCGCACCGCGGGTTCGATGTCAGGATACGAAAAAATAGCCGAGGCGCACAAAATGAGCGAACGCAAGATTCGTATCGCCGTCCTGCATTTCTCCCACGAAACCGTCTCGTTCCTGCCGAACGAGACCACGCTCGACGACTTCATCTATCCGGGCTCGCCGGCCAAGGGCGAGGCGCTGCTCCAGTTCGATCCCAAGAACTATATGGGTGGCTTCGTGCAGGTGGCGCGCGAATTCTCCGAGGTCGAACTGGTCGGCATCGAATCCCCGCTCTGGCCGAAGACCTACACCGGATCGGGCTGGATCACCCAGGAAGCTTACCGGACCTTCACCGGCAGGATGATTGCCGGGCTCAAGGAAGAGGGGCCGTTCGACGGCGTCTATCTGTGCCTGCATGGCGCGATGGCCGTGCGCGACGTCCCGCGGCCCGAGGCCGATCTGGCGCGGCAGGTCCGCGAGGTGGTCGGCCGCTCCGCCTTCATCGCCGCGACCTTCGACCCTCACGGCAATGAGGACGAGGCGTTCCTCGAACAGGCCGACATGGCGTTCGCCGTCAAATACTTCCCGCACTATGACGCGCATCTGCAGGGCGAACGGGCGGCGCGCACGCTGGTCCGGGCGATCCGCGGCGACTACAGACCGGCGCACAAGACCATCAAGGTTCCCGTGATCTCGCCCACCGTGCTGCAATGGACCGGCGCGCGGCCGTGGATGGATCTCGCGCAGCGCGCGCTGGTGTGGGAGGCCCGCGAGGTCGACGTCTACGTCAACATCTTCTTCGGCTTCCCGTTCGCCGATGTCCCCGATGTCGGCATGACGGTGCAGGTCCTGACCAACGACAACCCAAAACTCGCCGAGCAGGTCGCGCGCGATCTCGCCGGCACGATCTGGCGGCTGCGCGAGGCCTTGCTGCAATCGACCAAGCTGCACAGCATCACCGAGGGCGTCGCGTTGGCCAGGCAGGCCGTCGCCGATGGCAACACGCCCGTAGTGCTGGCCGATCACAGCGACCGGTCGGGATCGGCGACCTGGCTGCTGCGCGAGATCATCGCGCAGGACCTCGCCAACACGGTGATCGCGACCATTGCCGACGCCAACGCAACGGCAAGCCTGAAGGCGGCCGGCGCCAAGGCCGGCGATGCCTTCGACATGGAGATCGGTGGCCGCGCCGACGAGTCGGCGGGCGATCCGGTTCGCATTCAGGGCACGATCTCGGCGGCGGCCGAGGGGTACGGGCAGTTCTGGGTCTGCGTGCGCTTCGGCCGCAACAATGTGCTGATCCTCTCCACCTATCTGGTGCAGATCATGGAGCCGTTCTCGCTGAAGGCGCTGGTGCCTGACATCGGTGGATTCGAGGTCATGGCGATCAAGTCGCGGGTGCACTTTCGGCGCGGCTTCGACGACAACGGCTTTGCCAAGACGATCCTGCTGGTCGAGCCTGACGAGCCTTTCCTTGGCACGACGCAGCTGGACAGGCTGCCCTATAAGAACGTCGATCTTGCGCAGTTCTATCCGTACGGCAATCCGGCGTTTTCGGAGGGGGCGTCATGACGGAGGGCCGCTACCGCCTGATCGGTTCGACCGCATCGCCCTATGCGATCAAGTTGCGCGCGCTGATGCGCTACCGGCGGATCCCGCACGACTGGGTCATCATGACCAAAGCGTTGCGCGCGGCGACCGCGCATCTGAAGCCGATGCTGATTCCGGTGCTGCAATATCCCGACGGCAGCTATCGCGGCGAGACCACGACGCTGGCCTACGATCTGGAAGCGCGTCACCAGGGGCGTTCGGTGATCCCGGAGGACAAGGCCACAGCCTTCGTCTGCGATCTGCTCGAGGACCTCGCCGACGAATGGGCGGTGAAGCCGCTGTTTCTGTATCGCTGGTGGGACCCCGAGGATCAGGTCTACGTCTCGCGCTGGGCCGGCGAGGAATGGTCGACGTCGGAAGCCGCGGCCGGCAGCCGCGCGGAGATCGAGGAATTCCGGCAGCGGCAGATTTCGCGCATGGTCATTCTCGGCGCCACCGACGAGAACCGGCCGCTGCTGGAGGAGAGCTATCGCCGGACGCTTGCGGCGTTCGAGCCGCATGTCGGCATGGCGAACTACCTGTTCGGCAGCCGGCCGTCACTGGCGGATTTCGCCTGGTTCGGCCAGCTCAGCGAGATGGCGACCGATCCGACCCCGATGCGGATCATGCGCGAGCGCGCGCCGTTCACCGAACACTGGGTGCGGCGGCTCGACGATGCCTCCGGTGTCGAGGGCAACTGGTATTCGCGCGAGCAGGCGCTCGGCGGATTCGCTGAATCGCTGCTGCGGATCGCTGGCGAGCTCTATCTGCCGTTCCTTGCCGCTAACGCGGATGCATTCGCCGAAGGCCTCGCGCGCCTTGAGATCAACGTCTGGGGACTGCCTTACGCGCTGGCGCCGTTCAAATATCAGGTCAAGTGCCTGCAGCAGCTGCGCGAGAAGTTTGCCGCGCTCGATGCCGGAGATCGCGCGGCGTTGAAGCCCGTGCTGGAACGCACGGGATGCTGGGCGACCCTGAATGGAGGCTGATCGATCAGGGACGGCAACCAGATTTAGAACGGCGAGAGCTTAGGTCCGGTGCCTGGTCCCGAGCGCGACCGCGACCGATTCCGGATGCCTGATCCGCTCGATCAGCATGTCGATGCGGTCGCCACCCCAGAACAGCTCGCCGTTGAACACCATGCTGGGTACCCCGAACACGCCGAGCGCTTCGGCCTCGTCGATGATGCGATCGTGTTCCGCGCGGGCAGGGCCGCGAACGTAGGTCTCGAACGCGTCAGCGGAACCGCCGATCGCGGCGATCACGCCGGCAATCTCCGACAGCTCATCAATCTCCAGCTCATGGTTCCAGAACCTCCGGAACACCGTGTCATGATAAGGCCGGAACAGCCCGTGGCGCTGCGCGAACAGCATTCCGGCGCTGGCTTGGAATGCGTCGTAAATCCGGCGCGGGCCCTTCATGACGAGCCCCTGCGCATTCGCGAACCGCCGCGCATCCATGTAGGAATAGCGCACCTTGCGCCAGAAATGCGGAGTGCGTTCCTCGACTGTGCCCATGAATTCGGGAATGCGAAGCGTGTAGGGCAGCCATTCCAGCTCCACGCCCAAGGTCTCCTCGAGCTCGAACAGCCGCTTGTTGGCGACATAAGCGTACGGAGACTTGTAGTCGGTGTAGATGCGTACAAGCGGTTTTTCCATCAGCGTTCCTCACCCAGTCGGGACAATTGTTCCCGATCCCGCGCGGTGACGCAATGCGGTGCGACGAGGGAGAGATGGCGCGCAAACGAATGGGCCCCGGTGCATTCAAGCATCGCGGGGCCCTGCTACTTCGTTTTAGCGAAGGATCTCTGGTGTAGACCAGTGGTGTTTCGGGACCTAAAAGCGCTTGGCCTTTGCGCTCTCGTCCTGCGGATATGTTCAGATTGTCGGCGGCGCACGCGGCTAGCAGCTGCTGTTCGCCTCAACGTGCACCGAGACCTTGCCGCTGAGCAAGGTCGCTGGCTTTCGCCGGTGGCGTCATGCTCCTCTCCAAGGGTGGGCCGACGGACCTCTGTCCGCTTCTCTGCCTGGCGGCCGATTCCAAAATCGTCCGTCAATTCCTGCGACGCGGGGAGCAGGCGCTCCCACACCCCAGCAGGTGCAGTTAACAAAATGTTGCGGCAGATATGGCCTGCTGTCAAGTTAACGAGCGGGGTATTTCAGGTCAGGTTTCCTGTCGCGACTTGGTCGTTCGATACCGGGTGAAGTCCGGATCGTGCGTCATTTTCCAATAGTCGACGAACCGCCACGGCATCGCCGAGAATACCCGGCCGCTTCTGTTGCGGTAGTAGGTCGTCATGCCCGGATGCGTCCAGATCAGCTGCTCATGCTCGGCATCGACGTTGCGGATGTATTCGTCATGCGCGTCGGGATGCACGTCGATCGCGGCGATATCGTTCTCGATCATCTCGACGAGGCAGGCGGAGATGTAGCGGCTCTGGCATTCCGACTGGAAGATCACGCTGCCGCCATGCGCGGGCCCCGAGTTGGGGCCGAGCATCAGGAATAGATTGGGGAAGTCAGGCACCGTGAGGCCGAGATAGGCGGTCGGATTGTCGTCGCGCCACGCCTGCTTGAGGTTCTTGCCGTCGCGGCCGGTGATGTTGAGACGCGCCGCCATCTCCGACACCTTGAAGCCGGTCGAGATCACGATGACGTCGTGCGGCCGGGATTTGCCGTCGGCCGTGACGATTCCGTCTGCAGCGAAATGGTCGATCGTGTCGGTGACCAGCTCGACATTCGGCCTGGTGAGCGTCTTGAACCAGTTGTTGTCGAGCAGGATGCGCTTGCCGTAAGGCGGATAGGTCGGCATGCACTTCTCGATCAAATCAGGGCGGTCCTTCAGCTCGGAGAGGATGAAGTCGGCCAGCTCCTGGCGATGCCGGTCGTTGCCCTTGTTGACGGCGCGGTCCGGATGCGGCCACGCCGGATCCTTGCGGAGGAACGGCAACAATCCGTCGCCGTAACGCCAGAACATGTTGAAGCGGTACCACTGCACATAAAACTGAAGATGGGCGAGCAGCCACTGCGCACCTTCGGTGATCGGGTCGGAATAGCCCTTCACCGGCCGTGCCCACTGCGCGGTGCGCTGGTAGACGGTGACCGAGGCGACGCGGTCAGCGATCGACGGCACCAGTTGCATCGCGGTCGCGCCGGTACCGATTACGGCGACATGCTTGCCGTCGAGTTTGATATCGTCGGACCACAGCGCCGAATGAATTTTGAGGCCAGTGAATTTCTCGTCTCCCTTGAAAGAGGCAGGCGAGGGATCATTGAGCTGGCCGATCGCGCTGACCAGCGCAGTGGATTCGAACGTCTCTTCACCGCTCGCCGTCTTCAACGTCGAGATCCAGCGGCGCTTGCCTTCGTCCCAGCGCGAAGCGACGAGCTCGGTCGAGAGGCGGACGTGCTGGCGGATGCCGTATTCGCGCACGACCTTGAGCAGGTAGTCGAGCAGTTCCTGGCGCTGCGCGAAATAGCGGGTCCACGGATTGCGGGCGCCGAACGAGAAGGAATAGGAGTGGTTCGGCGTATCGACGCCGCAGCCGGGGTAGCGGTTGACGTACCAGGTGCCGCCGATCTCGTCCTGTTTCTCGACGATGGTATAGGGAATGTCGAGCCGCCCGAGCGCAACGCCAAGCGCGATCGCGCAGACACCGGCGCCGACGATCAGCACATGCTGCTGCGCCAGTCGTTCGTCGGAAGGGCGATCGCGCCAACGGGCCTCGCGGGGAACGAATCCCATCTCCTCCCGCATCAGCGGGGCATATTCCGGCGCGACATTTTCGCCAAGCGTCGCACGCATCATCCGCAGCATCAGCTCGTTGCCGGGATCGGTGATGACGGGCTTCGGCGTTCCGTTCGCGAACAGGTTCAGCACCGCGGCACGAATCTCGTCCTGGATCTCCTTCGGCACGCCGGCGTCCGGATCGGGGATCAGGCGGACGTCGCGCTTCGGCTTGTACGGCGGCTCCAGCCACTTATCGTCGCCGGTCATGTGCACCAGCACCATCAGCAGCACGCGGATGTCGCCCTCGGCGATGGCGGAGGACAGATCGAGGTGTTTGCGCGAAAGCTCGATATTCATGCGTTGTCCTCAGCTCGCCGGTGCGTCGGGCAGACCGCCATAGGCGGCCCAGGTGGTGCCGACGATGTAGCCGGCGTCGACCGGCAGGTTGATGCCGGTCACGCCGCTGCTCTGCAGTGAGAGCAGCCAGGCGATCGCCTGCGCCACTTCGATCGGCTCGACCAGCCGGTTCATCGCGGTCGGGCGGGCCAGCAGCTCCTTGCTCAGGGCGCCCGACGCGATACCGGCTTCGAGCGCCACCGTGCGGGTGAAGCCGGGCGACACCGCGTTGACGCGCACGCCGGAACGTCCCCATTCGGCGGCAAGCGTCTGCGTGATCTGGATGACGCCGGCCTTCGCCGCGGTATAGGCGTGGATCGGACCCGACGTCATGCCGGCCACCGAGGCGACGTTGACGATCGCGCCATGCCGCCGCCTGGCCATTCCGATGCCGACGCTGCGCGCGACCAGGAAGGTGCCGCGCAGGTCGATATTGACCTCGCGGTCCCATTGCTCCATCCGCACCCGCTCGATCGTGTGCATCTTGCCGAACACGCCGGCCGCGTTGACGAGGCCGGTGATCGGGCCGTACGCTTTCTCGATATCGGCAATGCCGGCGACGACGGCGCTTTCGCTCGCAACGTCGAACGGCGCCGGCCAGAGGATGGCGGCTGTTCCGACCAGCGGCTCAGGCGCGATGTCGACGATGACGACGCGATGCCCCTGATCGGCGAGCAGCGTCGCGGTCGCCGCGCCAATGCCGCGGCTGCCGCCGGTGATGAGGATGATGCCGTCGGCGCTCATGACTTTCTTCCCTTGTCGCTCGTGGTGAACAGGCCGCGCGTGACCAGCTTCTGGTAGGCCGTGATGACGTAGTCGGGCACGGCGGTGACGCCTTGCTCGGAGTAGGAATAGCGGCGGCTGAGATAGCCGCGCGCACCCATCAAGACCTGGACGATGGCCTCGAACTCCTCGTCGCTGAAGGTGTTGGTGGCGCCCGCGGCCCGCGCGCGCTGGAGGATCCGGACATAGGCGCTCGAAATATTGTCGAAGTGCTTCTGGTAGCCGGTCGGCGCGAAGAACTCGGCCTCGTTGAGGATGCGGAGAAACTCCGGGACCTCGCGGATGAAATCGAAGAAGGCGCTGAAGCGCTCGACCTCCTGCCGGGCCTCGTTTGCGGTGCCGGTGCGCGCATGGATGAAGCGGACCATGTCGAGGCCGATCTTCGGCAGCAGCTGGTCGAGCAGCTCCTGGCGGTTCTCGAAATGATTGTAGAAGGTGCCCTGCGCGACGCCGGCGGCTTCGGTGATGCGCGCAACCGAGGCTTCGGCATAGCCGTATTTGCCGACGACCTTGGTCGCAGCATCGAAGATCTTCTGCTTGGTCCAGGCGTTGCGCTCGACCCGGTTGAGTTTTGTCACTTTGGCGGATGTCGTTTGCGTCATGCGGTGGCCTCGAGTTCAGCGCGGAGCACACGTTTGAGCACCTTGCCGGATGGATTGCGCGGCAGGCTGTCGCGGATGATCAACTGCCGCGGCACCTTGAAGCCAGCGAGCCGCGCACGGCAGTAGTCAGTGAGATCAGCCAGGTCGAGCCTCGCGTCGTGGGCCAGCACCACGATGGCGACCGGCTTCTCGCCCCAGCGGTCGTCCGGCAGGCCGATCACCGCGACCTCGCGTACCCCGGGAATTTCGTAGATGACGCGCTCGACCTCGGAGGAAGCGATGTTCTCGCCGCCGGAGATGATCATGTCCTTCTTGCGCTCGGTCAGATAGAGGAAGCCGTCGTTGTCGAGATAGCCGACGTCACCGGTGCGGAACCAGTCGCCGAAGAAGGCGGATGCGGTCTTCTCGGGATCCTTCCAGTAGCCCTGCGTGACCTTCGGGCCGCGCAGGCAGATCTCGCCGTTCTGGCCGGCGGGCAGGCGCTTGCCGGCATCGTCGCGGATCTCGATCTCGACATGGGCGATGGCGCGGCCGGTCGAGCCGATCTTCTCGATCTCGCGGCCGGCGTCCATGAAGGTATCGCCGCCGCAGCTTTCGGTGAGGCCGTAGGCGTCGATGTAGCGCGCGTTCTTGAAATAGTCAGAGAAGGCGCGGATGCGGACCTCCGGCGTCTTCTCGCCGCCGCCGATCGCCCATTGCAGGCTGGAGACGTCGTAGCGCTCGCGGTTCGGGCAGGTGAGGAGCGCCGTGGTCATGACCGGTGCAAACCACGCCGCGTTGAGCTTCTCGCGCTCGATGGCGGCCAGCGCCGGTTCAGGCTCGAAGGTGCGGTGAATGCACAGCATGCCGCCGTGCCAAAGCACCGCGATGCCGGGCAGGTCGAGCGCGCCGACATGATAGAGCGGGCCAACGACGAGCAGCCGCGTGTCGGCGTTCAGCCCGAGCACCACGGTCTGGTCGGCGGATTTCCAATAGATGTTCTCGTAGGTGAGCATCACCCCCTTGGGGCGATCCGTCGTGCCCGAGGTGTACATCAACCTCATCAGGTCGCGCGGCTGGCGCACATGGATCGGTGACGGCGCAATGTCGGGAGCAAGGTTGGTGACGCTGGACTGCGCGACTTCACCCAGCAGCACGACCGGCGCGCCACCGGTTGCGATCGCGGCAAATTCCTCGTCGGCTACGAGCAGGCGCGCGGCGGAATTGCCGACGATGTAGCCGACCTCATCGGCCGACAGACGATAGTTGATCGGCAGGAATACCGCGCCTATGTGGCTGGTGGCGAACACCAGCTCGAGAAACGCCGTGCTGTTCTTCATCAGGACGGCGACGACGTCGCCCGGCGCGATCCCGCGTGCGGCGAGCCAGCTGCCAACCTGCCGGATCCGCAGATCAAAATCTGCGTAGGAGACATCTTCGCCGCGATATTTCAGCGCACAGCGGTCCGGTGTCCGCCTGGCATGAAATGCGATGAAGCTGGAAAGATTGATCATTTGCCGTCCGTCGGGCCCATTCCGGCGCCGTTTTCTCCCTCGATGAATTATGAGTCGTAATTCATCTTTGGCTTGACGTCACCCCCCTTGCTCTGAAAACATTGCTGCCATGGAGACGAAACGATCTCCGACAGGGATTTGGGAACGCGAACCCGACAGGGAGGGGAATATGACGAGGACCCGGAAACCGGGCGTCAGCCGGCGCTCGACGCTTGCGCTGATGGGCGCCGGTGCGGTGAGCTTTGCTGCGCCATGGGTGGCGCGCGCACAGGCCAAGACCATCAAGATCGGCATGCCGACCATTCTGTCAGGCCGCGTCGCGCAACTCGGCACGTCCTCGCGCAACGCGGTGATGCTGGAAGTCGAGAAGGTCAATGCCGCCGGCGGCCTCGCCGGGCGGCAGATCGAGATGGTGATCCGCGACTCCAAGGGACAGCCGCAGGAAGCCGCGCGGATCGCGCGCGAGCTCGTCAACACCGACGGCTGCGAGATGCTGCTCGATGGCGAGGCATCGTCTGGATCGTTCGCGGTTCACGAGGTGGCGCGCGATCTCGGCGTGCTCTGCATCCACACCTGCTCGGAAGCGTCGTCGCTGACCGCCGATCCCAAGCAGCATATTCCGAACGCCTTCCGCTGCGTGCGGCAGGGCATTCATGACTCGATCGTCGGCGCCGGCTACGCGGCCGGGATCGCCAAGGCCAAGGGCCTGAAGAAATGGGCGACCTGTTCGCCCGACTACGCCTATGGCCGCGACACCACCGGCGAGTTCGTGCTGTATCTGAAGAAGTTCGCGCCCGATGTCGAGATCATCAGCGAGTCCTGGCCAAAACTGTTCCAGCCCGATTACACCGAGGTGGTGACCAAGATCCTGCAGGCCAAGCCACAGGCGCTCTACTCCTGCCTCTGGGGCGGCGATCTCACCTCCTACATCGATCAGGCCAACATCTACGCGATGTTCACGCAGATGGAGGTGTTTGCGGTCAACATGGCCGACTACACCGCGCTCACGGTGGTGAAGAACCTGCCCAAGGGTATCCACTCCGGCGACCGTTACATCAAGACATTCCCGCCGACGCCGGAGAATGCAGCCTGGGGCGATGCCTACAAGGCGAAGTACAACGAGTACCCGACCAACTGGTCCTGGCAGAACGCGACGGCGGTCATGTTCCTCAACGAGGCCGTCAAGAAGGCGAACTCGACCGACGGCAAGAAGGTCGCGGAGGCCCTCACCGGGCTCACCATCAAATGCCCGTTCGGTGCCGACGGCACCGTGACCATGCGCGCCGACGACCACACGCTGGTCGGCTACGCGATCGGTTGGGGCACCACGATCCCGCAGGAGCCCTACGTGCCTGACGTGAAGGCCGGGGACTGGAAGACCATCTTCGAACTCGAAGCCGAGTGGAAGAAGAGCAAGGGCTACACCTGATCCGCATGCGGGGGCGGAGGCCGCGTGCTGTCTCCGCCTTGCATCTGATGTTTGTCGCGCGCCGGCGTTGCGGCCCGCCGTAATGGATGATTCTCGTGGACCTCGACGCGCTCGCCAGTTGCCTCACCAGTCCTGCATGCCTGGTGACGCAGACCACCAGCGGCCTGATTATCGGCATGCTGCTGTTTCTTGTCGCCGTCGGGCTGACCCTGATCTTCGGCGTGCTCAAGGTGGTCAATTTCAGCCACGGCGCCTTCTATATGTTCGGCGCCTATTTCGCGATGACGGCCTACCAGCTCACCGGCAGCTTTGCGCTGGCGATCCTGAGCGGAGCCGTCGGCACCGCGCTCCTCGGTCTGATCTTCGAACGCGCCTTCATGAGCCGCGTCTACGGCCGCGACGTGCTGATGCAGCTTTTGGTCTGCTATGCCTTCGTGCTGATCTTCGACGATGTCGTTCGCATGATCTGGGGGCCCGAATTCAGGTCGATGGGTATGCCGGCAGCGTTCCAGGTGCCGCCATTGTTCATCGCCGGCGGCGTGGTGCCGCCATATTATCTGCTGCTGATCGGGGTGGCGCTCGTCGCCGCGGTGGTTCTCGGGTTAGGGCTGGCGCGTTCCAGGATCGGCAAGGTGATCCGCGCCGCCGCGCACAATCCCGGGATGGTATCGGCGCTCGGTATCAACACGGGGCTGATCTATGGCGGCGTGTTCGCGCTCGGCGGCATGCTGGCGGGACTGGCGGGAGCGCTGGCCGCGCCGGTGCGCTCGCTGACGCCGGGCATGGGTTTCTCGGTGCTGATCGAGTCCTTCATCGTCACCGTGATCGGCGGCATGGGCTCGATCCTGGGGGCGCTGATCGGCGCGCTCCTGATCGGCCTGATCCGCTCGTTCGGATCGCTCGGCTTCCCGCTGTTCACCGAGGGGCTGATGTATCTCTTCATGGTGATCGTGCTGGTGTCGCGTCCGACCGGCCTGTTCGGCAAGGAGGTGGCATGACCGAGTTGCAGGCCGGGCAGGGCGCGCAGCCGCTCAAGGTGCCCCGGATCGACGCCAGGCCGCAACGCTATCGCGATCTCCTGGTCGCAGTCGCGGCGTTTGCCGTGCTCGCGCTGCTCCCGATGGTCTTCGGCAGCAAGCAGCTGCTCGACTTCGTGATCCGCTGCGCGGCCTACGGTCTATTCGCGACGTCGCTCAACCTTCTGGTCGGCTACACCGGTCTGATCTCGTTCGGGCACGGCATGTTCTTCGGCCTCGGGGCATATGGCTTCGGCCTCATGATGCAGAAGACCGGCGTGCCGATCCCGGTGGCCTTCGTCGCCACGCTGGCGATGACCTTCGTCGTCGCCGCCGTCATCGGCGCGATCTGCGTGCGGCTGAAGGAGATCTATTTCGCCTTCGTCACGCTGGCGTTCCAGATGCTGATCCACTCGACGATCCTGTCGTGGCAATCGCTAACCGGTGGCGACCAGGGCCTGCGCGGCGGCATTCCGCGGCCGTCGTTTCTCGGCATCGACCTTTCGAACCATCTGCATCTCTACATCACGAGCTGCGCGCTGCTGGTGATCGGGCTGTTCCTGATGCGCCAGATCGCGCAGTCGCCGTTCGGCTACACGCTGCGCATGATCCGCGACAATGCCACGCGGGCGAGCTTCATCGGGATCGATGTCTGGCGCGCGAAGCTGACAATCTTCGTGCTGGCGGCGCTGTTCGCGGCGACCGGCGGCATCATCATGGCGCTGTTCGTCTCCGGCGCCTATCCCGAATTCGCCTACTGGACGATCTCGGGCGAGGGCATCTTCATCAACATGCTCGGCGGCGTGACCACCTTCCTCGGGCCGATGGTCGGAACGGTGCTGCTGCTGATCCTCAACGACACCGTCACGCGCCTGACCGAGTATCACGGCATCGTGCTCGGTATCGTGATCCTGTTCTTTGCCATCGGCCTGCGAAAAGGGCTGATGGACTTTGTCGTCGAATGGTTCGCGCAACGTCGCGGCCAGGGGCGCGGTTAGCCATGCTGGAGATTCGCGCCCTCTCGAAATCCTTTGGCGGCGTCAAGGCGACCGACAACGTCTCGTTGGACTTCGCCGACGGTTCGCTCACCGCCGTGATCGGCCCCAATGGTGCCGGCAAGAGCACGTTCTTCAACCTGATCACGGGCGCGCTGCGGCCGGACGCCGGGCAGATCCTGCTCAATGGCGTCGACATGGCGGGCAAGACGCCGCCCGAGATCGTGCGCCATGGCATCGGTCGTGCCTTCCAGGTCGCGAGCATCTTCCCCTCGCTGACGGTCGAGGAGACGATGCTGGCAGCGGTCTGTGCCGATCAGCGCCGCGCCGGCGTGATGCATCGCCGCTTTCCATTGGCCGAGACGCGCGACCGCGCCGAGCACGCGATGGAGCTGCTCGGCCTTGCCGGCAAGCGCAACAGGACCGCGGCGACGCTGTCGCATGGCGACCAGAAGCTGCTCGATATCGCGCTCGCACTGGTGCTTGACCCCAAGGTGCTGCTGCTCGATGAGCCGACCGCGGGCATGGGCACCGAGGAGCGGTGGCGCATGATCGACAAGGTGCGCGAGCTCTGGGAGAAGCAGAAGATCACCGTCGTGTTCATCGAGCACGACATGGACATCGTGTTCAAGATCGCACCTGAGATCGTCGTGCTGTGTTACGGCCGGATCCTGGCGACCGGGACGCCTGATGCGATCCGAAGGAATGAAGCCGTCATCGAGGCCTATCTCGGCAGCGACGACCATGCGGGAGCAGTGGCATGAGCGCCCAGCCGGTGGTGCAGGTCGAGGATCTCGACGTCTATTATGGCACCAGCCAGATCCTGTTCGGCGTCGGCCTCTCGGTGCGGCAGGGCGAGACCATGGCGCTGCTGGGCCGCAACGGCGCCGGCAAGTCGACCACCATGAAGGCGATCATGGGGCTGGCGCCCGCACGCCGCGGCAAGGTGACCTTGCGCGGCCAGCTGGTGTCCGGGATGAGGCCGCATCACATCGCGCGGGCCGGGCTCGGCTTCGTGCCGGAGGACCGGCAGATCTTTCCCGCGCATAGCGTCGAGGACAACCTCGTCATCGGCCAGAAGAAGGGACCGGACGGCGAGGACGAGTGGTCGATCCGCCGCGTCTACGACGTGTTCCCGCTGCTGGAGCCGCTGCGGCACCGGATCGCCGGACGGCTGTCGGGTGGCGAGCAGCAGATGCTGGCGATTGCCCGCACGCTGATGGGCAATCCGGTGCTGCTGCTGCTGGACGAGCCGAGCGAGGGGCTGGCGCCGATCATCGTGCAGCGCATCGGCGAGCTGCTGCGGCAGCTCCGCGGCACCGGTGCCACGGTATTGATCGCCGAGCAGAACATGCATTTTTGCCTTGGCCTTGCGAGCCACGCGACGGTTATCGACAAGGGACAGATCGTCTACACATCCTCCATCGAAGAGCTGAAGGCCAACGACAACATCCGGCAGCGCTATCTGGCGCTGTAGGGCATGATCCGGAAAAGTGCGCAGCGGTTTTCCGAGAAGATCGTGCCCAAGAGAATAAGGCTCTTCGACAGCTGTGGGAGGACAAATGGCGGGCGAACGCAAGCTGACGCCGACGCACGAGGCGCCGTATCGCGGGCTGAAAGTACTGGATTTCGGGCAAGGGATCGCCTCGCCCTATTGCGCGATGCTGCTCGGGGTCTACGGCGCCGACGTCATCAAGGTCGAACCGCCCGAAGGCGACTGGTCGCGCTATCTGGGCACGACCTACGGCAATCACACGACGCTGTCGGCCGTCTATAACCGCGGCAAGCGCAGCCTGTGCCTCGACATGAAGCACAAGGACGGGATCGCGATCGCGCAGCTTCTGGCGCGCGAGGCCGACGTGCTCATCGAAGGGTTTCGTCCCGGTGTCGCGGAGCGGCTCGGGCTCGGCTATGAGAGCCTGTCGCGCGACAATCCGGGCCTGGTCTACCTGTCGGTCAGCGGATTCGGGCAGAACGGGCCGTATTCGAAGCGACCCGGCTCGGACTCGGTCGCGCAGGCGTTCTCCGGGCTGGTCTCGGTCAATATTGGTACCGATGGTGTGCCGCATCGGGTCGGCACCACGATCTCCGACGTCGTCACCGGCGTCTACGCATTCCAGGCCATTGCCACGACCCTGTTCGCGCGTGCGAGGGTCGGCACCGGACGCTGGATCGACGTCAATCTCTGCCAGTCGACGTCGGCGCTGCTCGGCCACAAGGTCGCGGAGTTCATCCTCGAGGGCGGCGCGCCGCGTGCGCTCAACGTGCCGGCCGGCACCTACCAGACGCAGGACGGCTGGATGATGGTGACGCTGGTGAACGAGCCGCAATACAGGCGGCTGTGTGGTGCGATCGGCCGCGAGGATCTCGCCGCCGATCCGCGCTTCGCCGACTTCGCCCGGCGTGCGGATGCGGCCGACACGCTGATCCCGCAGCTGCGCGAGGTCTTCTTGACCCAGCAGACCGATGCCTGGCTGGCGCGGTTGCACGCCGCCGATATCATAGCGGAGCGGATCCTCGATCCCGGCGAATGGCTGCGCAACGCCCATGTCGAGGCGACCAGGGCGTCGGTGTGCCAGGATACGCCCGGGGTCGGCCCCGTCTACACGCCGCGCACACCGGGGATCGCGAGCCTGTCCGAGGATCATCTTTGTCCCGCGCCTGATGTCGGGCAAGATAGCCGCGCTGTGCTGGCAGAGGCTGGTTTCGGTACCGCCGAGATCGATGGCTTGCTGCTGTCGGGCGCGGTGCGGCAGGCCAAGGCGATGACAGGAGGCAAGACATCATGAGCACAGACCTCGTTCGCTACTCGGTTCGCGATCAGATTGCGGAGATCGTGCTGGATCGCGCGCCGGTCAACGCGCTCAGCATCCCCTTGATCGACGCGCTGCTGGCGGCGCTGGCAAAAGCGCGCGATGATGACGCGGTGCGCGCCGTCGTCATCAGCAGCGCCCACAAGGTATTCTGCGCCGGCCTCGACCTCGACATCGTCAGGGGCAAGCCCGCGATCGAGACCAAGACATTCCTCGAGCGGCTGTATTTCGCGCTGAATGATACGCAGTACCGCATGGGCAAGCCAACGATCGCGGCGATCGATGGTGCGGTCCGGGCTGGCGGCATGACGATCGCGATTTCCTGCGACATGATCGTTGCGGGCGACGGCTCGACCTTCGGCTATCCAGAGATCGATGTCGGCCTGATCCCGGCGATCCACTTCGTGCGGCTGCCGCGGCTGGTCGGCAAGCACCAAGCGTTCGGCCCGCTATTCCTCGGCGAGCCCTTCGACGCGGCGACCGCCTTCCGCATGGGATTGCTCAGCGAGGTGGTGCCGAAGGGCACCGCGCTGGCTCGGGCCCATGAGATCGCACGCAAGCTTGCGTCGAAATCGCCCATCGTGATGAAGATCGGCCGCGATGCCTTCACGCGCGCGGTCGATGCCGATTTCCGCCGCTCGGTCGAGAACACGGCGGAAAGCTTTGTGGTGGTCGCATCGACGGAGGACTGCCAGGAAGGGCTGAATGCGTTCGTTGAGAAGCGAACGCCCAACTACAAGGGACGGTAAATGGCTGGATTGTATTTCGAAGAGTTCGAGGTCGGGCAGGAATTCCATCACGAATTCAGCCGGACCGTGACGGAGATGGACAACACGATGTTCAGCCTCCTGACCATGAATCCGCAGCCACTGCACCTCGATGCGCATTTCGCCGAGAAGACCGAGTTCGGCCAGCGGCTGTTCAACAGCCTCTATACGCTCGGTATCATGATCGGCATGAGCGTGTACGACACGACCTTGGGAACCACGGTCGGCAACCTCGGCATGACCGACGTCAAGTTTCCAAAGCCGGTGTTTCATGGCGACACGCTGAAGGCGCATACCAGGATCATCGGCAAGCGCGCCAGCAAGTCGCGGCCGACCCAAGGCATTGTCGAATTCGAGCACACCATGACCAACCAGCGCGGCGAGGTTGTGGCAAGCTGCCGCCGCACCGGCCTGATGCACTGCAAGCCGAAGGCATAGACGATGCGATCGTTCCTGTTCGTTCCCGGCGACAGCACCCGGAAATATGAGAGTGCGAAGAAGACCGCGGCCGACGCATTGATTCTCGATCTCGAGGATTCCATCGCACCGGAGCAGAAGGTTGTCGCGCGTGGCATCACGCGCGAGATGCTCGATGCGCGCAATCCGGACCAGAAGCTCTATATCCGCGTCAATGCGCTCGATACCGATCTGACGCTTGGCGACCTCGCGGCGGTGATGCCCGGGAAGCCCGATGGCATCGTGCTGCCGAAATGCGCCGGCGCTGCCGATGTCAACAAGCTCGCGCTCTATCTCGATGCATTCGAGGCCGCCTCAGGTATCGCGCAGGGCACCACGCGGATCGTCACGGTGGCGACCGAGACGGCGCGCGCGGTGCTGAAAATCCTCGACTTCGAGAACATGAGCCCGCGGCTTTGGGGCATGATGTGGGGTGCGGAGGACCTTGCGGCCTCGCTCGGCGCAACGCGCAACCGCACCGACGGCCGCTATCACTCGCCCTTCATCCTCGCCCGCGATCTCTGTCTGATCGGCGCGGCCGCAGCCGGCGTGGTCGCGATCGATACCATCGCCACCGACATCAACGATCTCGATGCGCTGAAGGCGGAGGCGATCGCGGCGCGGCAGGACGGTTTCCTCGCCAAGGCCGTGATCCATCCCAAGCATGTCGATGTCGTCAACGCGGCCTTCATGCCGACCGATGAGGAGGTCGCGTGGTCGGAGCGGGTGATCGCTGCGTTTGCCAACAATCCGTCCGGGGTCGCCAAGATGGACGGCAAGATGCTGGACAAGCCGCACCTGCGCGCCGCCGAGAAGATCCTGGCGTCGCGCAGGAAATAGTCAGTCGGGGTCGATCAGCGCGCCCTCCTTGAGGAGGGCCGCAATCTCCGCATCCGCAAGTCCAGCCTCGCGGAGGATCTCCCGGCCATGCTCGCCGAGGTTCGGCGGATAGGTCCGGATCGAGGGCGGCGTCTTGCTCCAGGTGGCGGGCGGGCCAGCCACGCGGAGCGTGCCTTCGGTCGGATGCTCCAGTGATTGGATCAGCCCAACGGCGGTCAGATGCGGATCGTCGATCAGGCTGTCGAGGTCGTGCAGCGGCGCGTGCGGAATGTCGGCCTCTTCGAAGAAGCGCATCCATTCGGCGGTGCTGCGGGTCTTCATCATCTGCGAGAACCAGTCGTAGACGAAATCGTAGTTCCGGGTTCGCGCAGAGATGCTGTTCAGCCGCGGGTCGCGGTCGGCCTCATTGGTGAGGCCGATCTTGGCGAAGAACGCGTTCCATTGCTTGTCGGAATAGACCAGCGCGCAGATGTAGCCGTCGCTGGTTTGATATGGACGGCGGTCGGGCGACAGCAGCCGGGAGTAGCCTGATGGGCCAATCGGTGGCGCGAAGCTGCGGCCGGCCATGTGATCGCCGAGCACGAACTGCGCCATGGTCTCGAACATTGGGATTTCGATCGCCTGGCCTTCGCCTGTGCGCTCGCGGTGGAACAGCGCGGCCAGGATGGCGTGGACGGCATTGAGGCCGACGATGCGGTCAGCCATGGTCGCCGGCGAGTAGCGCGGCTCACCGGTGATCCTGCCGGTCAGCGCGGGCAGGGCGGTCAGCCCCTGGATCAGGTCGTCATACGCGGGCCGGCCGGCATAGGGCCCGGTCTCGCCGAAGCCGTGCAGGCTGGCATAGACAAGCCGCGGGTTGGTGGCGAGGAGATCGTCGGCACCGAGCTTCAGCCGCGCCATCGCCGCAGGACGGACGTTGTGGACGAACACGTCGGCATCGGTGGCAAGCCGCAGCAGCGCCGCGCGGCCGCCGGCCTTCTTCAGGTCGAGCATGATCGAGCGCTTGTTGCGGTTGCCTTGCAGGTACATCGCGCCCATCGCATGATGGCGCATCGGGGCGGCGTGGCGCATCACATCGCCATCGGGGCTCTCGACCTTGATCACGTCGGCGCCGTAGTCGCCGAGGATCATGGTCGCGTAGGGTCCCATCATGACGCTGGTGAGGTCGATGATCCTGACGCCAGCGAGCGGACCCGCCGGCGCGGATGGTTTTTCTCTCGTCGGTGCCTTGCTCAATGTGTAGCGGCCAGTGCTTCGGTGAAGGCCTTGAAGACGTCGGTGCCCGGCTTGCCGCGCTTGTCGACGTCCTTCACCCAATCCTGGGCCACCGACTTGAAGGCGGTGTCGAACACCTTCTTGTCGTCAGCGCTGAAGTTGATGACCTTCATGCCCTGCGACTTGATCTTGTCGGCAGCGGCCTTCTCGCCGTCCTCGAACCGCTTGCAGGCCTCGCGCGTGGTCTGCTCGCCGGCCTCGACCAGCGCCTTGCGCACATTCTCGGGCAGCGACTTGAATTTCAGCTCGCCGATCGAATAGGTGAAGATCGCCGTGCCGAAGTTCAGCCCCTCGGTACCCGACTTCAGGATCTTCCCGAAGTCGTAGGATGCCGAGCTCTGGTAGGAGAAGATCAGCCCGTCGAGCGTGCCGCGGGTCAGCGATTCATAGATCTCGGGTGCCGCCATCCGCACCGGAACGCCGCCGATCGAGCGCATCATCAGGTCCATCGCGCCGCCGGTGGTGCGGATCTTCAGGCCTTCGAGGTCCTTTGCCGTCTTCACATCGCGGCTGGTCGCAAGCTGGACCTGGTAGGCCGGCAGCGCCAGCGTCACCAGCGGCCGAATCTGGTTCGGCGCAAACTCCTTGGTCTCCAGGATGCCGCCATTGTGCGAGATCTTGTAGAAGGCGAGCGAGCCCTGGCATTCGCTGTCGAAGATGCCGGGCAGTTCGGCGACGGCCGTCAGCGGAAACTTGTCCGACGAATAGGACGGCACGATGTAGGAGACGTCAGCGACGCCAAGCGCGGTGAGCTGGGCCATGTCCTTGGCCTTGCCGAGCTGCTCCGCCGGGAAGTGCTGGAACGTGACCTGGCCGTTGGTCAGCTTGGTGACGAGCTCTGAAAACGGCTTGCCGACGAGCTCATGGATCACGTGGCCGGAGGGCAGGCTGTCGGCAAGGCGCAGGGTGATCTTCTCCTGGGCAAGGCCCGATGATGCGGAAGCCGCCAGCAAGGCGGTGGCGACACCTGCGCCGGCGAGGAAACGGGAAGAGAAATTCATAACAGTCTCCCAGAGATGGCCGTCTCGACCGACGGCTTCTTCAATGTTGCATGTGGTTCGGCAGCCAGAGGATGATCTCCGGGAATGCCACGAAAATGGCGATGGCGATCAGATGGGCGATGAAATGCGGGAATGTGCCGTGGAACACCTCGCCCACGGGACGATGTGCGTAGCGTGCGACGATGAAGCAGTTCAATCCGATCGGCGGGGTGATCATGCCGACCTCGGCGGTCACGATCTTGATGACGCCGAACCAGATCGGATCGAATCCGAGCGATTTGATCAGCGGCAGCACGATCGGAACCGTCAGCACCAGGATCGCGATCTGATCCATGAACGAGCCGAGCACGATGTAGCCGCACAGGATCAGCGTGATGATGATCCAGCGCGAGACGTCGAGCCCGCCGACCCACCCGACGATGTTCTGCGTCACTTGGGTGAGGGTGAAGAAATAGCCGAAGATGTGCGCGCACATGATGATCAGCACGATCATGCAGGTGCCCTGGGCGGCATGCCGTAACGTCGTGTAGAGCGAGGCCAGGTTGATCTTGCGCTTCCAGCAGGCGAGGCAGAAGGCGCCGAACGCACCGAAGGCGGAAGCTTCCGTCGGCGTCGCGATCCCGAGATAGATCGTGCCTGTGACGATCGAGAACAGGACCACCATCGGGCTGACCTGCCAGAGCAGGCTGAACCGCTCCGACCATGTCACGGCCGAAATCGTCGGTGCGCGCGAGGGATCGAGCAGCACCAGGATATAGATTGTCGACATGATGATGATGGTGACGAAGATCGCCGGGATGATGCCGCTGATCAGGAGCTTTCCGATGTTCACCTCGGCAAGCAGGCCGAAGATCACCAGCGCCACCGAAGTCGGCAGCAGCATCGCCAGCGTGCCCGAGATTGCGACGACGCCGGCCGCCATTTTGGGCTCGTAGCCCTGGCGGATCATCGCGGGCAGGCTGGTCGAGGACAACGTCGCGGCCGAGGCCGTGCTGGTGCCGCAGATCGAGCCGAAGCCCGCACCGGCCAACGCGGTCGCCATGCCGAGACCGCCGGGGATGCGTCCAACCCAGGCTGCGGCGGTCTTGAACAGATCGTCGGCGACGCCCGACAGCAGCACTAGGTCTGCCATCAACAGGAACATCGGGATCGTGATCAGTTCGTAGGAGGTGACGGCCGACAGTGGCGTCGTCTGCAGCACGCCGAGCAGGATCGGCAGGCCGCCGGTCAGATAGAGGCCGAGCCCGCCGGAGAATGCCATGGCGAACGCGACCGGCGTTCCGATCGCAAGCAGGAAGAACAGCAGCGCGAGGATGAAGGTCGGGATCATTCGAAACCTCCGGCAGCCTTGTCCGAATGACCGGAGATGGCCGGCAGCGGCAATAAATTCTCGCCGGTCAGGAGGCTTGCGGTATTGGCAATGAGATGAACGGCAAGGCGCAACGCGAGAATTCCCGCACCGACCGGCACGAAGATCGAGGACGCCCAGGTCGGCCACGGGATCGCACCGGCCATCACGTCGCCCGACACATAATTGTCGAGCGCGCGCTGATAGCCGAGCCAGGCGATTGGAACGAAGATCGCGAGGCCGACGACATTGGAGATAATGACGCAGAGGCGCTGGACGATCGCCGAGAAGCGCGGCAGCAGGATATCGACGCTGATATGGCCGTTCACCGCGTAGGTGCCGGAAAGGGAGAGAAAGAATACACCGGCCATCACGTAGAGCGAGATCAGGTCATAGGCCCAGGAGAACGGCCGGTTGAACACGTAGCGCATCACGACATCGGAGAACACGATGATCATGATCGCAAACATCAATGCCGCGGCGATGGTCGAGGTCACCTTCTCGATGGCGGTCAGAGCCTTCAGGCTTGTCTTGATCACGTTGGGCTCCGTCCGCGCTATTGGGCCGGCACGGCCGCAACGGCGGCGCTGAATTCCTTCAGGGCGTCGCTACCGTGCTTGCCGCGTGCATCGAGCCCGTCGGCCCATGCCTTGCCCACGCCCTTCGTCAGGTCCTTGAGCTTTGCGACGACGTCAGGCTGCAAGGTATCGAAGTGGACGCCTGCGGCTTCCATCGATTTCATCGTCTCGGTGTCCTGCTTCTGTACTTCCTTGCAGGCGGACGGCAGGATTTCCTCGGCGGTGTCGATCATCGCCTTCTGGATCTCCGGCGACAGTTTCTTCCAGGCGTTCTCGCTGATCGAATAGGCGACCACGAAGCTCGCGAAACCGAAGCCGTCGGTGGAATGCTTCACGAGCTTGTCGGCGCCATAGGCAACGACGCTCTCGAGCGGAAACAGCAGACCGTCCATGGTGCCGCGCGACAGCGACTCATAGGCGTCGGGTGCCGCCATGCGCACCGGCACCGCGCCGATCGCGCGCAAGGTGAGGTCCTGCGCTCCGCCGGTCGACCGCAGCTTCAATCCATTGATGTCGGCTGTGTCCTTCACCGCCTGCTTTACGGTCAGGATGCGATAGGGCGGCAGGCTCACCGCGAGCAGCAGACGAATGCCGTTTGCGGTATAATCCTGCTGCGCGATCACTCCGCTTCGCGCGGTCTTCCAATAGGCAAGCGTGCCCTGGCAGGAATGCTCGAACGCGCCGGGGAGCATCGCGACTTCGGAGACCGGCATCTTGTCGGACACGTAGGCGGGCGCGACGTAGCCGATATCGGCGACGCCGGTTTGCGTCAGCGTGAGCATGTCGGCGGCCTTGCCGAGCTGCTGGGCCGGATAGTGCTCGAACGTCACGGCGTTGTTGGTGCGCTTCTGCACCTCGGCCATCCAGGGCTCGAGCACGAGGCGGACGAGGTAGTGCCCTTTCGGAAAAGAGTCGGCCACCCGCAGCTTGATCGGCTCCGCGGCTGCCGCCAGATTGATCGATGCGATGAGGAAGCCGCAACCGGCCAGCGCTCGCCGAAGCCCGCCCATTTTTCCTGCCCCTGAGTAGCCTTGTTATTTTGAGCAGCTGCGCACAAACGAATTTGCTCGTCAAGCATGGCTCGGCTGAGCATGCCTGATCGGACATCGGGAGAGCGCGGGCCGCCATGCGCCGACGCGATTGCGAGGGCGGAAGGGATCACGCGAGGACGTCGATGCGCTTGATTTCAAGCCGTAAGCGCGCGACGGCCAACTGGCTGGAAGCTGATGCTGAGAGGCAACCAGATCTCGATCAATTTTGTCCACCACGCGGGAAATTCCTCCGGTGTGCTCGACGGTTCAGCGCCGCCGCCGGCGGCATGGCGACCGCGATCATCATCGAGCGGGTCTGACGCCGGTTAGACCGCGGGAAACTCCAGCGCGAAAGCGACGCTCTGGCTGGCGGGCAGGAGATGGATCGTACCGCCATGGCTCACCATGACGGCTTGCGCGATAGCGAGGCCCATGCCGGTGCCGCCGCTGTCGCGGCGGGTGGTGAAGAAGGCATCGAAGATCTTGTCGCCGTTGGCGTCGGAGATCGGGTCGCCATCGTTGCTCACCGTCACCCTGACGGTCGAGGCTTCGGCGGTCGCTTCGAGCTGCACCAATTTGGCATTGTGACGGAACGCGTTGTCGGCCAGGTGCGCCAGCACCATCAGCGCCTTCTCGCCGGACATCCCGATCGGGCGGTCGAGGTCGCCGCTGGCCACGATCGTCCGCTGCGCAAAGCGGCTCTTCAGGTTCGCGATGACGCCAGAGAGTGAGGTCTGCTCGTTCTGCGGAGCGCTCTCCGCGCGCGCCAGCTCGCGCAGCCGCTGGCTCATCGCATCGAGCCGCGCGACGTCGGCAAGGATGTTCGAGATGAAGCTCTGTTGCTCGGATCGGGTCAGCGTGTCCGACTTGCTTTGAAGCGAATCCTGCAGCAGCTCGGCCGCGCCCCGGATCGATGTCAGCGGCGATTTCAATTCGTGCGTCAGGTGTGCCGAGAAGGTGGCGATGTAGTCGGAACGTCGCGACAGCTGCTGAGCCATGTCGAGGAAGCTGTCGGAGAGCTGGGCCAGCTCGCGGGTGCCATAGTGCTGCAGGGGCTGAAACGCATTGCGGTCGCCGCGGCCGATCAGCACGGCGCGATCGACGAGCTCGCGCATCGGACGCGTGACCGTGCGGGAGAACATCAGCCCGATTGCAACGGTTGCCAGCAGCACGGCCAATGTGGCGAGCAGGAACTTGCCGCGCTCCTGATAAAGATGATCGAAGATGTTGCTCGGCGTTCGCGACGTGTAGATCACGCCGGCGACGTGATCGTTGACGATCACGGGCATCGCGGAGAAGACATGGACACCGACGCCGCGGCTGATCGAATAGATCGGTGGCGGAGGTTTGTCCGGCATGCGGATCCGGAGCGCGGCGCTATACTGGCCGCCCAGCGCCGCAGCCACCTCCTCGATATGGGCAAGCGACTGTCCGACCTCCTGGCGTCCGGCGATCACCACGCCTTGCGGATCGAGAATACGGAAACCCGCCAGCGTGACCTTCTGGGTCTCCAGGATGATGGGCATGAGCGCGGTACCGATCTCGACATAGGCCGGATCCGCCGGCTTCGCCGCCGGCAGCGCATCGGGCCGCCGCCGCAGCAGGTCGTTGCCGGCGAGATCGAGCGCGGGCCGGATCGGCGTCACCTGGTCGCCGCGATCAGGCAGCGCCTCCGGCGGTACCGTGGCGCCGAGCGGGATGCCATCGCCAAGCCGTGCCTTCACGAGTTCGGCGTAGATCGCGGCAAGGACACGGCTCTGCGCGATCAGCTCGGCTTGCGTCTGGTGAATCAGCTGATTGTCGTAGAGGCGAAAGAAGAACAGCCCCATCAGTGGCAGGACCGCGACCGAGGCAAGCACGGTGAAGATGACCAGACCAAGCGACGGTCGCCACTTCTGGCGGGCGCGGAACGATGTCATGCTGGCTGCTCGCAGCGACCGAGCTTGAAGCCAACGCCGTGAACGGTTTCGATAACGTTGTCGCAGTTTACGGCTGCGAGCTTGGCCCGGATGTTGCGGATGTGGCTGTCGATGGTGCGGTCGGAGACCTGGATGTTGAGCTGGTAGGCCGCGCTCATGATCTGCTCGCGGTTGAACACCGCCGTTGGCCGCGTCAGGAAGGCGCACAGAATTCCGAACTCGATCGCGGTCAGGCGCAGCGGCACGCCTGCGAATGCCGCCACGTGCTGCTCGGGATCGACCGAGAGATGTCCCCGGGAGAGCACGCCGGCCTCTGTCCTTGTCCCCGCCTTCCGCGGGGTCATGCGCCGCAGGATGACATTCACCCGCGCGACGAGCTCGCGCGGGCTGAACGGCTTGGTCACGTAGTCGTCACCGCCGATCTCCAGGCCGAGGACGCGGTCGATCTCGTCGTCACGGGCGGAGAGGAACAGGATCGGCACGTCGGACGATTTGCGGATCTCGCGGCAAACGTCGAGGCCATCGAATTCCGGCATGCCGATATCGAGCACGATCAGGTCCGGCCGCTCGCCGGCAAACCGGGTCAGCGCCTCCTTGCCGTCGCGGGCCTCGGCCACGTTCATGCCGGCTTTCTTGAGCGCGACGCGGATGACCTCGCGGATATGCAGGTCGTCGTCGACGATGAGGATGCGGTGGGTCACGAGTCGTCTCCGAAAACCGGCGCTTCGACTATCCCGGCGCGTTGCTCTGCCGCCCGTCCAGGAAACGCTGAAGCCGCCAGCCGCGAAAGCTCCAGCCGCGCCATGAGGCCATCTGCTGGCGTTGCTGTTCTACAAGGCTATTGCGGCGAGAGACAAGGACCGGGTTGGCGTAACGCAGTTGGATCGCCTGGTCGATGGCCGGAAGCGCGTTCGGGCCGAGCTGGATCAGGTAGTCCATATCCAAACTGACGCCGCTGCCCGAGGCTTCGTGGCTGTGACTGACATTATAGTCGGCGATGACGGCGGCGAAATTGATCAGAGAGCCGACATAGAGCGCGATGGTCAGTACCAACAGGTTGCCGCGGACAAGCCATTCATTCGATGCCCGCAGGGCAATGCGCACCAGAATAAGGATCAGCCCGACGGCGACGAGCAGCATCCAGACGAATGCCGCGACGCGCCAGTAGGTGAGCAAATAGGTTTGGACATAGAGATCAAGCCGGAGCATCGAGGAGATCACCAGTAGAACATTCTGCCCGACCCAGAGGTAGACGAGCGGTCGGATCACCCGCGATTGCTCGGCCGGGCCGCCCGGCCGCATCGCGACCAGAACGAAGGCCGCGGCCAGGAGTGCCGTGACAATCAGCGGATAGGCGCCACGGTGGGCGTAGGACGCGTAGGTGATGGCGGCGGGAAGCGTAGCGTTGCCCCAGAGATAGATCGCATCGAGAATTGTCTGAATCGAAAACAGCAAGTTGAACAGGATCAGAGAGCGCAGGATGGTGCCTGCGCCGAACAAGTCGATGAAATGATCGGGTTCGGCCGGACCCTGCGCGGAAGATCGCGGTCCGTTGCGCGCGACGTTGGTGTAGCGCCGCCATTTGACATGGACGAATGGCCAGACCAGCGCCAGTACGAGGATCCAGAACAGCATGCGACCGAGGCTGAGGCTGGCGGCGGGATTGCCGGGGTTCAGCTGGCTGATCCATATCTCCAGCACCGGATTGGCTGCGACGAACAGAAAGACAAACACGGTTCCGAGCAGCAACGGCACGAACCATAGGATGAACCCCCTGGTGAGGCCCGGCAGGTCGAATGCGCTGACGACGTCCCGGAACAACCTGAAAGGGCTGACCAGAAAGAGATCCACCAGCGAGGCAGCTCCCCTGGTCGCGCTGTCGAGACAGGGATTGGTCGTCAGAGCAAGCGCGGTGCCGAGCGCAAGAATGGCGAAGGCCAGCGAGACTGCGTTGACCTCCTCCAGGGCAGGGAGTAGCCCGGCCACAACGATCGCGCCGGCGATCGGCAGCCTGTGGCGAGCGACGTGACCGAAGTTGGCGGCCAGTGACACGCCGGCCAGCGCGAAGGCGAAGAGGACCACCGAGAGCCCGGCATTCTGATCATAGAACAACCAATCGGCCAGCGCGGCGAGCGCAAGCGCGGCGGCGGCCTTGGCCGGCGGCAAACCATTGGCAATCGAGTGAGTCTCGGTTTCCGGTGACTCTAGGCTTGTCATCATGACCTCTGGATTGAAGGACGTGTGGACTTCGGCGGTCGCGCTGACGTCATCGACGGGTGTCCGAACGCGATCCTGGTTGCGGCAGGGCGCACCTTGGGTTGACCGCGTGCAGACGGCGGGAAGGCGATCAGCAGGAGTTCAGGATTGTTATGCAGATTGCGTGCAGAGTGGTTTTATCCGCTCGCTGCGGCGAGTCCGGTCTGATACGGACGATACGTTCGGTTCGTTCACCCGTCGTCTCCATGCAAATCATCAAGCGCGTCGGCATTGCCCTGGCCTGGATCGTCGGGCTCGTATTCGTCTTGGCCGGCGTCAACAACAACGATCCTTATCTGGTCCCGTTGCGCGGGGCGGGCAATCTTCTTCTCGTGCTCGCAAGCATCGCCGTCGTGTTCATGCTGGTCCGCGGCGCCGCGTGGTGCAGGCGGACGCGGGCAGGAAGGCTCCTGGTGATCCTGTGGTGTCTGCCGCCGCTCGCGATGCTCGCCGCGCATGGCGTGTTCGAGGTGCGGAAGCACCGCGTTCTCCAGACTGAGCCGGTCCTCGCGCGGTCGCTGGGGCAGCATTTTATCGTCGGCTATCGGTCGTTCGACGAGGTCGCGCCGCTTGTGGAGAAGGGGTTCGTTGCGGGCATCTATGTCACCCGGCGCAACATCGCCGGCAGGACGGCTGACGCCTTGAAGGCTGACATCGCCACACTGCAGTCGAGGCGGCGGGTCGCGGGGTTGCCGCCGCTGATGGTCGCGACGGATCAGGAGGGAGGCATCGTTTCGCATCTGGCACCGCCGCTCACGAGACTGCCCGCACTGGCCTCCCTGGCCGAGCTGGCGCCGGATGAGCAAAAGGCGAAAGCCGAGGAGTTCGGGCGCATCCATGGACGCGAGCTGGCGTCGCTTGGCATCAACCTGAATTTTGCCCCGGTGCTCGACCTGCGGCCGGCGGCGAAGCACAACCTGCTCGATTTCAATACGCTGATCAATCAACGCGCGATCTCCGATGATCCGGCCAAGGTGAGCGCGATCGCGGGCGCCTACATCCATGGCCTCGAGTCCGCGGGCGTCAATGCCACCGTGAAGCACTTTCCGGGATTGGGCCGCGTGCGCGCCGACACGCATCATTTCAACGCCGATCTCGATACGCCGGTCGGCGAATTGGAGGCGACGGACTGGCGCCCGTTCCGCGATGTGCTGTCGTCGACCGATGCGCGCCTGATGGTCGGGCACGTGGCGGTGAATGCGCTCGACCCGGGACGGCCGGCGTCGCATTCAAAGGCCGTGGTCGACGGGCTGATCCGGAAGAGCTGGAACTACCAGGGCATCGTCATGACGGACGATCTGGTGATGGGCGCGATCTATCAGCACGATGTCTGCACCGCGGTCGTGGAGGCGTTGAACGCGGGCGTCGATCTGTTGCTGGTCGCCTATGACGGGTTGCAGTTCTACCGCCTGTTCGATTGCGCGACGGATGCAGCTGCGCGAGGGGGCCTCGACAGCAGCATGCTGCACGACAGCGAGACGCGGTTAAGGCGCGCGCTGCTGGTCGACTAGATCGATGGATTCAGGAATGAGCGCCGACCGCCGATTTGTTGTCCTGTCGCTTCGACCACGAGACGTAGTAGGCGACAGCCGTCATTGCCGCGAGACCGGCGAGGCTGACCGCGACCTGCCTTGTCAGTGAGTAAGGGCCGGTGATCAGAATCAAATGCGCTGCGAAGGAGAGGAACACGCCTGCACAGAACACGGCCAGCCATTCCTCGCCGCATTTGATGATCGGCTGCAGGGCGTAAGATCGCAGATACCCCCAGTCGCGCGGCACCAACCAGGTGAACAGGAATGTCAGGGTCAGGAAATGCAGGATGCGGTGAGGTGCGACATCCTCCCGGTCGTTCTGCAGCAGCATGTCGTTCAGTCCGCTGGGCATCATTTGGGCGAGTGCCGGGATATCGCTACTGGAGACGATCGTCAGCGCGAACAGCAGGTACAGCAACGCCGTGGCGCGCAGCGCGGTAACGGCCTGCATTGCGCGGATCGCGGGTGCATAGCGCGTGCCGATGAGCGCGAGCCAGCCACCCATCACGAACAGCAATTGCCAGCAGAACGGATTAAGGTACCAATCTCCGTACGGATATGAAGTCAGGTTCCAGTCGAACACGCGGGCGGTAGCGTAAAGCGCCACGGACGCGAGAAGCGTTGCGTTCGGCACGTAGAGCAATCCGAATACGACGAACGGCTGAAAGGCCATCAGGGCGATGGTGAGTTGCAGCACGTCGAGATTGAGGGGTTTGGCCTGCAGGAACAAGCCGTAGATCAGCGTTCGGATCGGGTGGTCGATGAATCCGGTGATGTTGAACTCGCTGATGATCTCGGGCGCCGCGGTCCGCGTGGCGACATAGCTGATCAACTCGACATAGATCACGAACAGGACGATGTAGGCAGCATAGAGCTGCCATACCCGCTTGAAGATACGGGTCGCGGCCACCACGAATCCACGCTCCAGCGCCATCCGGGCGTAGAAGAGCGTCACTGCATAGCCGCCAATGAACACAAAAAGGTCGGTCGCGCCGCTAAAGCCGAAATTGCGCATGGTCAGCGCGCTGACGACGTTATGCGGAACGTGATCCAGGAACAGAAACCAGTTTGCGATACCAAGCAGCAGCGCGATCCTGAGATCGCCATCGGCTCTCGCGATCTCGGCGTTTGTTGTCGAAGTCATCTGAAGCTGAAATCTGCCGGCCCGGGAAAACGATCGCTAATCTAGTGGAAACCCACGCCCGGTCCGAATAGACTCTGCGTGAACCCTATCTAGTTCGTTTCGGGTTCCGGCCAAGTGGCCGGTTCAAGAAAGATCACGTTTTCGCAACCGCCGCGTGAGCGCGGTCAGACCGGCTCGTGTTTGCGCAGGTCGCGGGCGTGATCCAGTGTATTGGCTTGCAGGTTTGCGCCGGTCGGGGCGACCTCCGGCAGGGCAGCCTCCGCGAGGATATCGTCCGTGATATCCTCAACCGAGCACTCGGCAACCTCGTGGATGAAGCTGATGTTGGTGTATTCCCCTGACGCGACCCGTGAGATGACCTCGCGCCGCGTCATTTCGGGATCGACGATCGCCTCGCGGCCACGGCGGCCATAGTCGATCATCACAACAAAATACTGCATTGCCTGGCGGTTCGATACGTTGACTTTTGTTGGCTATTATTTCCGATAATCGGAATTATGTCAAGGGAAATTGACGATAATCGGAACTCAGGCGCGGGCGCTCCGACCGATTCGGCCCGAAGGCATCCGAATCGGTCAGGCCGGCCCCTGCAGCTGGGCGGCTATTTCTCGGACGACCGTCCGCCCTGCGCCCGGGCGGATTTGCGGCCCTTCGCCGCCGTCTTGCCGCGCAGTCTTTCGATCTGGCCGCGGGGCAGGGTGACGCAGATCTCGCCGATCCATTCGAGCTTGACGCCGTTGATCGGCTTGGCATTGAAGCTTTTGAGGTTGACCGTGCCGGACGAGCTGCCCCGCTCGATCGTCTTCAGATAGCGCTCGCCGGTCTTCAGCCGGACCGCAGCTTCCTCTCCGTAGAAGCTCGACAGCGGATAGCGCTGCTCGCGATACACCACGATGACATCGCCGTTCTCGTATTTCGGTAGCATCGAATCGCCCGAAACCTCGAAAGCGACGGTTTCCTCCGTCATCGGGAACGGGAGCTCGATCTCGCCGAGACCCTCCGGCGGGACCTGCTCAAGCTCCGGCTGGATCGAGGCGCCGGCGCCGACCCGGCCCACGATCGGCACCGAGTTCAGCTCCAAGTATTCCATGATCGGGGCGATCTCCGACGCCTTGATCAAGCGGATTCCTGACAGGATTTCGGACACCGCCCCGGCCCGAACCCCCATTGCGCGGGCAAGCCCGCCCTTGCTCTTTCCAGTCTTTTCCAGTGCTCGTTCGATAAGTGCCGCGTCCAGCATGTTTCATCCTCTCCAAAGCTGGACATACTCTTACCGTTACGATTATCAGAATTCAAGCTTGACTTTTACTTCGGAATATCGGAAGGTATGCGAGGCGCCGGCGGAATGACAAAAATGGGAATTTGGAATGGATATGGTGAACTGGCTGCCGGAGCATTCGGCTGCCTTGCAGGACCTGCGCGCCCGCGGCTTGTCCTATTCGGAAATCGCTGACACGATCAACGCAACCTTCAGCACGGCCTATACACGCAACGCGGCCCTCAGCCGGGCGCAGCGCATGGGGTTGGCGGGCCTTGATCGGCCGGAGCCGTCCCTGCCAGGGCATCTCGATCCACCCAAGCCGGCCTTGCCGGAGCCACCGAGGATCGGGCGCCTGCGTGAAGGGCGGGCCGAGCTGAAGTTCGATCTGCTTCGCTGGCCGAAAAGCTTCACCGAAACGGTGGAGATGCCCCAACTTCGTTGCGCGGCGGTCGCGCCACGGCACCTTTCACTGTTCGACCTCAAGCGCGGAGACTGCCGCTATCCCTATGGCGGGGATGCCGACGGCGAAACCATGACCTTCTGTGGTCACCCGTGCCGGCCGGGCTCGAGCTATTGCACCCCGCATTTTCATCTGAGCCGCGATCCCGAGGCATCGACGAGGCCGGTCCTGAACGACGCCTGGCTTCAAGCCATCGGGGCCATCTGAGGCCGCTCACCTTCCGACTGTCCACACAACCGCGATCGCGCGGAAGACGCCGCGCGCTTTCATCACACATTTCGGAGGTCACCAATGCTGCGCGCAAAACGCCGGAAACCGTACGATCCCGCTGGAACACATGATCGGCGCTCCCAGGATCTGCCCTTCAACGCCGAGGTGGCGACCGTCGAGATCGACGATCCCCTCGCGCTCGAGCCGGGCGAGAAGATCGTTGCCTTTCGCTCGATCCGCAACGATCCGCTCGGCCGGTTGCATGCACACCGGCAGATCGACGACACCCAGTACCGAAGCGGTCGGGCCTTCCAGAACGATTGGGAGAAGGCCGAGCGCGGCCCTCGCGCGGTGGATACGACGCGTGAATATGTTGACGGCGGTCAACAACGTGAGCCGATCACGGAGGGGCAGCGCCAGGCGACCTTGCGCCTCAATCGCGCCGAGCATGAGCTCGGTGCCGACGGTTCGGCGCTGGTGCACGACGTCCTGATCCTCGGCATGACCATGGAGCAGGTTGGGCAGCGGCGCGGCTTGCGTACGCAGCGCTGGCAGGACTATTTTGCGCGGCGCCTCAAGGAATGCCTGGATCGGCTGGCGCTGATGTACGGCCTTGCCACGCCGAACAAGGTTCCCGTGAAGGACCATCAACGCTGATCCGAAGTGATGTGCTGACGCGCCGGTTGCCGCACAGGCAGCCGGCACGGCAGCGATTCATCACATTGCGGCACTGTGCTTTGCCTCACACTGAGCTCGTCCTGATCTGTTTCGAAGACGGTCGACAGCCGCGCGGACTCTCATGTAACTTCGCTCGCGTCGACGATCTGCCCGCATGGGGGCGCAGTGTGATTGCCTCCGGTGCGAGGAATGGTCTGGTACGTCCACAAGGGAGTTTGCAGCGGCCAAGCCCGCCTTGATCGTATCCTGCATCGCGAACATCACGAGTAACGTGGGTCGATGCCGGCGCGGAGTCCAATCAATTCACCCAAGGGAGAACCGAGCGATGAATCACACTGGAACCTGCTTTTGCGGCGCGGTCGAACTCAAGGTCACTGGGGAGCCTGAGGCGATGGGCTACTGCCACTGCCGTTCATGCCGCTCCTGGTCCGGCGGCCCGGTGAATGCATTCAGCCTCTGGAAGCCCGAGGCGGTCGAAGTCACCAAGGGCGCCGATCATGTCGGGACGTTCGAGAAGACCGCGATGAGCCAGCGCAAATACTGCACCAAGTGCGGCGGTCATCTGATGACGAACCACCCGACGCTTGGTCTTGTCGACGTGTTCACGGCAACCATCCCAACGCTGAAGTTCACCCCCGGCGTTCACGTCAACTATTCCGAGGCGGTGCTGCCGATACGCGATGGCCTGCCGAAGCTGAAGGACTTTCCGGCCGAATTCGGCGGCTCCGGCGAAATGATCGCCGAATAGCGCGATGGTTCTCGAGCGGGTGGCGACGGAGCGTCGCTACCCGCCAATGTCCATTCTTCCGTCGGCCGGACGCGCTGACAGATTCGGTATCCGGCGGGTTTCCTCGACATTCGAATCGTTTGACCGTGTCGGCGGTGCCGACACTACGGGACCCCCTTGCCGGTGACAGCCATGTCAGGCGAAGGTCCCGCCCTGCAAAATCCGGGTTTGGTTTTGGTGACGAGCATCCGCTAAAAGGCAGGCAGTGCCGGTCCTGGCAAGGGCCGTCGTATTTCGCCTGACAAAATAACAGAGGAAGCGTCGGATCATGACCAAACCAGAATTGCCAGGGCGCGCGCCGCGCGGGGAGGGAGTTCCGACGGCGCTCGCTGGCCTGCTGGTGGTCGACTTCACCCGAGTCGTCGCCGGCCCGGCCTGCACGCAAACGCTGGCCGATTTCGGGGCCGAGGTCATCAAGATCGAGAATCCGGACGGTGGGGACGACACGCGCGCCTATGAGCACGCTGAAATTGGTGGGGAAAGCGCAGCGTATCTGAGCCTCAACCGCAATAAGCGCGGCATTGCGCTCGATTTCAACAATCCGGCCGCGCTTGAAGTCGCGCGCGCGTTGATTGCCAAGGCAGACGTCGTGGTGGAGAATTTCTCCGGCGGCGTGATGAAGAAATTCGGTCTCGACTATGCGTCGGTGGCGCCGACCAATCCGCGGCTGATCTATTGCTCGATCTCCGCCTACGGCCGCAAGGGTGATTTCGCGCTGCGCCCGGGCTTCGACCCGATTACGCAAGCCGAAAGCGGCTTTATGTCGCTCAACGGCTTTCCGGATGGCGAACCGGTGCGCACCGGGCCACCGATCGTGGACATGGCAACCGGCATGTCGGCCTGCAACGCCATCCTGCTCGCCTTGATTGCGCGGGATCGGCTCGGTCGCGGGCAGCAGGTCGAGGTCGCGTTGATCGACACCGCAGTGTCGATGACGGGCTTCTACGGCATGGCCTATCTCATCAACGGCAACAACCCCGGCCGCTTCGGCAACTCTCCGAACGGTTCGCCGACCGTCGGCGTCTACCGGGCGTCCGATGGGCCGCTCTACATGGCCTGCGCCAACGACCGGCTCTATCGCCGGCTCGTGACCGACGTACTTGAGCGCCCGGATCTCGTCACCGACCCGGAGTTTGCTCACCGCAAGGCGCGGACCGCCAACAAGGAGAAGTTGCGCGCTATCATCGCCAGCGTGTTTGCAAGCGACACGCTCGAGCATTGGATGGCAAAGATGAAGAAGGCCAATATTCCGGTTGGCTATCTGCGTACGGTCGAGGAAGGCTTCAACGCACCCGAGGTGCGCGATCGTCATCGCCTGAGCAGAATCGCGCATCCGACCGCCGGCTCGGTTCCGAACATCGAGTCGCCGGTCAATATGAGCCTGACACCGACGGTCGATCCCGTTGCGGCTCCGCTGCTCGGTCAGCACACCCGGGATGTGTTGAGCAAGACGCTTGGCTACGACGACCGGCGCATCGCCGCTTTGGCCGAGGCAGGCGCGTTCGGCAAGGCAGGCAACACCGGCTAGCCGTTTGGTCTGAACCAAAGATCAGATACGCGCCAATCACCTGACCCGAGGCGAGAGGGAAGCCTCTCGCCTCGCAAGATGTCGTTCAGACGTCACGGTTCCCCACCGCGAGCCGGCGGCCTTCGACCCGGAAACTGGCCCGTCTGTGACCTCAGTTCGGCTTGCTGCGCAAGTTGTTCCTTGGCATACTTTCAACTTCCTCGGGCTCCGCCCGATCAATCTCGAGACGGGCCATCCGGAGTATGAGGGTTGCCGTGGTTAGGCCAAGGCGTTCGGCCTCTTGCGCTGCGGTGTCGACCTTCTGGGCCAAGCCTTCACGTTTACCTGGGTATGCCATTCGTAATCCTCACTTAAGGTGCGAGATGAAAAATCCCACATACGTTGCAGAGCTGCAGAACAAGCTCGGAGCTCCATCGAGCGAAACACTGGAAAGCCTGCGACTGTTGAAGGCTTTCCTTCGACTTGCGCCCGACCAGCGTTCCGAGGTCATCGAGCTGGTCGAACGTTTGGCGGTTGAGCCGCCGCGCGATCCCTCACTGTCCTGAGGTGTTCGCGTTTTTCCTGGATGTCAGTTGTTCATTGGCCTGGCGGGCGGCTGTGTCGCGATCACGTAGATTGCACCACCCTCGAGCGCTTCGGATTGATGCCGGGTGCCGGCAGGCAGCAGGATGGTGTCGCCGGCACTGACGACCCGCTCACCGCCGTCCCAGATGAAGTTCAACCGGCCGCTGATGATCATCAGGATTTCATCGACCGGATGGGTATGGAAGTGATGCACCTTGCCGGCTGCATCATGCTGCAGCTCGACGGACCCCTGGGCCGGGAGCAGGTTCAGGATCTCCGGATCGATGGCAAATTCGGTCTTCGTGCCCGCGATGATTTGAGTCATGCTGCCTGTTCCTTGTTCGCGATGGCTGGCGTCTTGTTCTGCGCGAGCTTGGCAAAGGGGCAGCCTCCGCTCGCATTGTTGTCGTCGTGCAGGAAGTACTGCAGATATTCGCGGCCATCGGTCGCGCCGTAGCGGCCAAGAAGCGGAGAGGGGCTCGCGCTGTCGTACGGGATCAGGCGCTTGCGCACCTCGGCGAACGCGGCAGTCGCGGCCTTTTCCGTCCCGAGGATCTTGTCGAACACCCAGCGCGGCTGGAACGTGAGCATGAAGGCGCTGGACCGGCGGCTCTGGCGCATCACATGGGCCGGCGTCGTGCACACGACGAAGATCGGCTCACCCGCAAACGAGAACTCCCACATCGGGTGGTCGATCTGTTCCGGAATCTCGGTCGGCCACGGGTTCTTGTCCAGGCGTGCGAGCTGGTCGAGCGTGAGCCACATCTTGCGATAGTAGGCATCGAGCGTCTGCACGGGGCGGGGACGCGTGAACACGATCAAGGAGGTATTGGGGCCGAACGAGCGCGCCTCTGAGACATATTGTGCGAGCTGCTCGCCGAGCACTGCGACGTCATACGGATCGAGGAAAAGATAGCGGAGCTGATCCTGGCGATGTCCGGTCACCCCGAACACGCAAGGGAACGGCCTTGCCTCGCTGCTCATCTGCGCTTCAAACTCGGAGAACATCACGCTCTGCCAGCTGCTGACCGGAAAGCTTGACGCGACTTCGCCTTTTCTCAAGAACAAGCGCTCCATAACACCCCCTACACTCATAACGACACTAACGGGCTATCAACTTGCTTCTCATCAATAGCGGCCCGGCAATGCCCGGCAGCGACATGAGAAGCAGAATGACGATCAAGGCGCTGTAGCCGCCGTCACCGATCGCGGCCTTGTTGTGCACGGCGTCGGTTCCGGAGGCGTTGCTGGCGGCAAGCATCGCAAAGCCGATGATCGGCTGCGAGACGCCGGCGAATATCCCGGCAGCAGTGGTGTTCACAGAAGCGCCGACACCGATCAGTTCGGAGGTGTAGAGCTTCTTCACGCATTTCAGCACCAGCGGGACGGTGCCGCCAGCGACGAGCCCCAAGGCCGTGAACACGACGGTGACGTAGGCGAGACCAAATGTCCGGGCGACCTGCGGCAGCAGCATCGCGATCAGAAGCATGCGCAATACGCAAATGCCGATCAATGCGCGGTCGAGCGCCGCCGCGGCACGATCGGCGGCGTGACCGAGGAAGATCGAGCCGAGCGCATTGCCGATCATGAAGGCGAGCAGCGGCGTGCCGGCAGCCGTCGGAGAGATATGGTAAAAGTGGGCGACCATCGGAATGCCCCAGACGCCCGACAGCGTCGTCACAACCGCGAAGTGCGACGCAAACGTCATTGCACAACCCCAGTTCGCGATATGGGCCAGCGATTGCCGCGCAGCGATCACGACGCCCTTCAGCGTCTTGTTGCTATGCGATGCCGGATCAGGCTTGAGCGCGAGCTTGGCGAAGGCGAGGTTGGCGAGGCCAATGCAGGCGATGAACAGGAAGCAGGCCCGCCAGCCGAACCCCGAGACGGCGGCTGCGAGCGGCGTGGTCGCGATCACGCCTCCGACATAGCCGGAGACCTGCGAGATGCCCGACATCATGCCGAACCGCTCGTCAGCGAAACTTTGTGCCACGAGCTTGAGGAGTGCCGTGAAGACCAGCGCATCGCCGCAGGCGACAATCAGGCGCGCAGCAAAAACGTCGAGCAGGTTCGGCGCCAGCGCGAACGCTGCACTGCCGAGCGACGAGGCGATCATGCTGAGGAGGACGACGCGCTTGACGCCGTAACGATCGACCAGCAGGCCGGCCGGAATCTGCATCAAGGTGTAGCCCCAGAAATAGCTCGAGGCGAGCATCGCAACACCGGCCGCATCGGTGCTGAAGTCGTGCATGAAACTGAGGCTTACCGATTGCGGTGACACCCGCTGCAGGAAGGCAATGGCGTAGGCGACGGCGACTGCCGTCCAGGCGAGATAGGCGCGGTCAGTGAAACGCGACGTCGGGGCGTAAACGGCTTGTTGTCCGAGCATCGACATCACACCCTCGCGTAACCTACCGAGAACAGGGCATCTGCTGAATTCGGAATCTTCCGCGACATCGCGGCATCGACCAGTGACGCGGTGCCACGATAGGCCTGCCGATGGTGCTTAATGTGGCCGTAAGCGCCCCGCATGATCATGTCGGGCAGTTCGAGCGGCTTGCCCGGATAGAGTGAGGTGCACATCTCGACACAGGCCGCCTGCAACGCCGGGTCCTGCGCGTCATCGAGCAACGATGGAGAAACTTTCTCGCAAATTTTAGCGTTCGCTGCCCAGACGATCGGATTGCGGGTCCGCCAGCCGTAGAGCACGTTGCCGTCGGCCCTCTCGGCGGCGCCCGAGCACTTCAGAACTTCCGCCGTAAAGAAGCCGTAGAGGCCGCGGCCCTGATGCGCCGGGAGTACTTCTGTCCCGCTGCGATAGATTCCAAGTCCGGCCGACATCTGCAGGATGCGGTAGACCGAGAAGGCCACGAGGCCGGAGCCGTCATAGACGAGGATCAGGCTGTACTTCTGGTCGAAGGGTGAGGAGGTTGCCGTCCAATGCGGCTCGGTGGCCTGCCAGTTGACGGCAATGATGCCGTTCATGGCGTCCATCAGCGGCTGGCGGTCGCAGGCTTCGATCCGGGAGGCATCGGGTAGACTGTAGATCGCGTAATCCGCCCAAGGCGATTTGATCGCCTCGTATCCGCTGCCCAGATTTCGCGACATGGCAGAACTCCAGAATTCCATTGCAAGCTATACAGGGCAGCCTCGAATGGCTTAAAGGACAATATGCCCTCGAAAACTGCCAAGCCGCCCCGGCCCGAGCCGCGCGACAAGAAAGCGACGCGGCGGATTGCGATCGTTGCCTTTCCGGGCGTGACCTTGCTTGACATCTCGGGGCCGGCTCAGGTGTTCGCGGAACTGGAGGCGATCGAACTGCCCGGGCCGGATTATTCGCTATCCTACCTGTCGACTTCAGGCGGCTTGGTGCCGACCGATGTCGATATGATGATCGACACGGCGCCGATCGCCAGTGTTGCGCCCGCCGAGGTCGACACGTTGGTGATCCCCGGCGGACCCGGCATCTGGAAGATCCGTAACGACGCCGAGTTGATGAATTGGATTGCGGAGGCGCTGCCGAAGGCGCGCCGTATCGCATCAGTCTGCCTCGGCGCATTTGCGCTGGCCTGGACCGGAATTCTCGACGGCAAGCGTGCTGCAACGCACTGGCGCTATTGTCCGCGTTTGCAGGACAGCTTTCCCGACATCCGGGTCGAGCCCAACGCGATTTTCGTCAAGGACGGACATGTCTGGTCGTCGGCGGGTGTCAGCGCCGGCATCGATCTGGCGCTCGCGATGATCGAGGAGGATTTCGGCCACACCATCGCACTCGATGTCGCACGCAGACTTGTGGTGTTTCTGAAGCGGCCGGGCGGTCAGAGTCAGTTCTCGACCGTCCTTGCGGCCCAGGCCTCGGACGTCGAGGGACGCTTCAGCGCGCTGCATGCCTGGATCATCGAGAACATCACGAGCGACCTCAAGGTCGAGACCCTCGCGGAAAAGGCCGGGATGACGCCGCGCACCTTTGCCCGGACCTATGTCAGCCGCACCGGCATGACGCCTGCTAGCGGTGTCGAGGCGCTGCGCGTGGAGACCGCGCGCTTGCTGCTCGAAAGCCGCCAGATCGGCGGCGTGGTCGAGGTTGCCAAGCGCGCGGGATTTGGCGACGACGAACGAATGCGGCGGGCCTTCCTGCGCCACCTCGGCGTGTCGCCGACCGAGTACCGAAACCGGTTCTCGGGCAGCTAGCTCGCGTCGGACGGCTCAGTTCGGAGCCGGCCGCTTGGTGTCGAAACCCGATCCCTCTCACAAGCGAATAGCTGGCCTTCGCTGGCCGGATTCGTCGGTCAAGGTGGTAGCTTTTCCGGTTTGTCTGCGGCTAATGTGCCGGCCAAATCGGGAGAAGAAACGACCATGAATGACGGGACCCCCATTCAGCAGGCGCGCAATGTCGAACTCGGCGCCAGCGGCGAGGAATTCCAGAACCTGCACGAATTCGCGCAAAAGGCCCGCGCCAGGCTGAACCAGAACGCCTGGGACTACATCGTCGGCGCCTCGGAAACCGAGACCACGATGCGCCGCAACAGAATGGCGCTCGACGAGATCGCGTTCCGGCCGCGCGTGCTGCGCAACGTCATCAATGTGGATCCATCCACCGAGGTCTTCGGCCGCAAGCTCCGGCTTCCCGTGATGATCGCGCCGGTCGGCGCGCTCGAGATATTCGATCCGGAGGCGGGCGCGGCCGTCGCGCGCGGAGCGGGAACGTTCGGCGCGGCGCATATGCTGAGCTCGGTATCGGAGCCGGGGCTGGAGAATACCGCCAAGGCGGCGCCCGATGCCTTGCGCATCTTCCAGCTCTATGTGCGCGGCGACGATGCGTTTGTCGAGGATGTGGTCAGCCGCAGCATCGACAACGGCTACGCTGCGTTCTGCCTCACCGTGGACACCGCCCATTATAGCCGGCGTGAGCGCGACATCGCCAAGCGCTACGTCCGTGAAAGCCGCATCCGCGCCACCGGCGGCGATTTCCAGAAGGGGCTGGAATGGCGGACGGTGAAGTTGATCAAGGACAAGTTCAAGATTCCGCTCATCCTCAAGGGAATCGCCACCGCCGAAGACGCCAAGATCGCCCTCGATCACGGGGTCGACTGGATCTACGTCTCAAATCACGGCGGACGGCAGCTCGACCACGGCCGTGGGTCCATGCACGTCCTGCCCGAGATCGTTCAGGCCATCGCAGGCCGTGCCAAGATCATGGTCGATGGCTCGATCTGCCGTGGCACCGACATCGTGAAGGCCATCGTCTCGGGGGCCGATCTCGTCGGGATCGGCCGTCTGCAATGCTGGGCGCTCGCTGCGGCCGGCGAGGCAGGCATTGTCCGGATGCTTGAATTGCTGGAGGACGAGGTGATCCGCTGCCTCGGTCTGCTCGGCGTCACCAGCTTCGCCGAACTGGACAAGTCCTATCTGCATCCGGCGACGCCGAACAATCTGCCGAGCGTGTTCAGCGCATTCCCGCTGCTCGATATAGATCCCTACCGCTACTGAGCCGCGCCGCTGCGAAGACATATTGAGTGATGACGCGATCGGGGCGCCGGGCACCTCGATCGCGCCGGCTCGCCGTCAATCTGTGGTGTCCATGAAGCCGCCGCGGCAAAGACAAAGTCTGATCCAAATGCCGCACTAGTCGACGCGAATGGCAAACAATCCATTCGCTGAATTTTCACTTGAGCGCGCGATCGCCTTGCGCTGGACCCTCCGTGATATTCAGGCCGGCCGGCTCAAACTGTCGCCGGTCAGCGGCGAGGATCTGGGCGTCCTCATCGAACTCGGTCTGGTCGAACTGTATGACGACCAGCCCGAGCTGACGGAGGCGGGGGCCGCGGTGCTGAACGACTGAACGGGCCGATAGCCTAGCGCGCGTTCACGAAGCTTTCGCCGGAATTGCACGGCGCGCACTGATAGGTCAGCACGTCGTAGAATTGGTCGCGCGGCTCGATCAAGGCGAGCCGCATTTGCGTGCCGCACTTCATGCACGGCATCTCTATGCTGGTCTTGAAGCGGGTGCAGGTCGGTGTTGGACGAACGGCGCGCAGCATCGGATCCCCTTATTCCCCACAAGAGACGCGAACGCGACCAACGACGAGGCCGAATCACTATGCCACAGTGCTGACACGATTGGAATCGGCCTGCGATGCAGTCCGGTCGCCGCTAGGTAAATTTTCCTCGGCTGCAAGGATGAGTGGGCCTCTCATGGTTTGGCGATACGGCGCTGACGCCGTCACAATCTATGCTAACCTTGGCAAACGCTTTTTTCAGGGGGCGCGATCATGATTGAGCCGAAGCTTGAAGTTCCCGCCGAGTTGCGCGATTTGGCGGAAAAGACCATCGACCAGGCCGAACAGGCCTTCAGCCTGTTCTTTGATGCCGCGAGCAAGTCGATGACGGCGATGCCGGGCACGGGTACCGAGATTTCAAAACAGGCGCTGTCGTTCACCGAGCAGAACATGAAGGCGGCGTTCGAGCATGCGCGCAAGCTCGTGCACGCGACCGATCTGCAGGAGGCGATGCGAATCCAGTCGGAATTTCTGCGCAGCCAATTCACCAATGCCGGCGAACATATGCGGCAGATCAGCGGAAGCGTGATGTCCGCAACCAAGGACGCCACCAAGGGCAAGTTCTAGGGGCAGGCGGCCTTCACAGCGTGTCGACGCCTAGCGCCGGCGCGCTGCAGCAACGCCGAGCAGAAACGCGACGAACAGGCTTGCGAGCGGCGCTTCGCGCGTGACCGCGCTCACGGTGGCGAGGACGCCGCCCGGCCGGCGTGAGGTCGCGATCGCGTCGCTGAGGCGATCGGCCGCCGCTCGAAGTCCGTCCGACACCTCCGTGATGGTACGCGAGACGTCCGTCGCGGTGTCGATCGCCCGCTCACCGAGTGTGGGCTGAAGCGGAGACTCGGGTGTTTCAGAGCTCATGTGCCGTGCCGCGATTTTCACCAAAGGTGGGGTGGCCGTTACCCTGGCTATCCGCGCGTGCGCGTAGCGACGTCCACATATTGGGGAAATTCAGCAGCTGGGGATTGGTTCCACCAACATGCCTCGCTTTCACATCGCGGAACCGGAAACTTACGCGCCGGTTGCGGCTTGTGTCCGTGGAGGAGACGATGATGACAATGCAGGCGCATGGCATATCGGACAGTCGTTCGATCAAGCATCGAAATCGGCACGGCGGAACGCCGCTGTTGATCGCGGCCCTGGTTGCGATCATCGGCGTGCTGGGCATGCTGATGGTCGACCACGGTCCGTGGAGCAAGCCGAAGGTGCAGCCGGCCGCTTCCGCCAACTATTCAACGACCGGCGAGGCGGCACGTGCGGCGGGCGCAAAGGTGATGCCGACCGAGCCCAAGACACCGATTGAGCCTGATCCACCCGGTCCAAAGCCCGCTCAGCCGGCAAATCCGAGCACGCCGTAATAGATGCGGGGTGTTCTTGAGATTGCATCCGACGCAAAGTGCAGGAATTGACTCGTCGGGCAAATCAGCGACACAAAGCTATAGCCGAAATGCTGCGGGACGATCAGCGCACGCTGACGAGCATGCCCCACGCTGCGGCGAACCCGGCACCGACGAGAACCAGCACCGGGCTGTCGCAGAAGATGCCGCCATACTGGCACATGGTGGCACCGATCGAACCGATCTCATGATGGCCCGCTGCATAGAACAGGCCGGACAGGACCGCGAGCACGGCAGCAACGAAATACATCGGCGCTTCCTCCTTGCAATCAAACTGCGGCGCGGGTCGACCGACGCGAGCCAAAACTGTCCTGATGTCGATCCAAATGTTGTGAGCCGCTTGTCCGCTTGACGCGTCGGGCAACTCAGCGGCACACTGACATCATCGCACCAAGCATACGGCCGATCGGCGCAGCTCGTATTGCGATTCCGGATCATGTGTCGACTTTTGGTCGAAGCGGTTTCTCACCGTCGAAGCCGACGCATCACATTTTACCGATCGCATTCAGCTCGCAAAAACATTTGACACGTCGGGCAACTCAGGGGCATAATCCGAAAATCAGAAATTGTTGAGCCCGCGCGGAGCAATCCGCGGCGGGCTTTTTGTTTGCCGTTTCACCAATCGGACGGCGGCCGCAACGTCACGACGCCACATCCTCCCAGCCCGTCGCCAGAGCGTCGCAAGCGAGCCGCCGTCCGAACCCATTGAAACGAGCATGAAATTGGCCGGTGCGCGCGAACGCGCCGGTCCTGCGGCGCGGCGAAAGCCGGCGCCGCTCGCGGCCCCACTCGTCAGGGATAAGGTTCGCGCCCCAAAGATCGCCGCCCGCTGCGCGATCTGCCGCATCTTTAATTCGATGGCCGCATCGCGCGCTGCCGGCCGATCAACGAGGTTTGCATGACTGCCCATCTGATATCGCTCGCGCTCGCGGGCCTGATCGCCATTGCATTGTCGGAGTTTGTATGAGCGCAGAGATCATACAGTTCATCCCCCGTTCGCGTCACGAACGCGAGCGAACGGATTTCCCCACGATCGCATTTCGCTCGGTAGTGCCCGATCCCGACACGGATCACTCCGATACGGCGCCTAGCGAATATCTCCCGTCCGATTGGCAGGAGAAATAGGTTGGTAAAGTCGATCACTCAGATTCGTTCGCTTGCGCGGAGCCATACGAGAAGCGCACTCAACGCACTGGTCGGTGTGATGCGATCGACCAGCGCAACTCCGGCTGCCCGCGTATCCGCAGCCAATGCCATCCTCGATCGCGGCTGGGGCAAAGCGCCGCAGGCGATCGAAAATGGTGACGGGCCGCTCGAACTTGTGCACCGCATCGAGCGAGTCATTGTTGAGCCCGAGGAGGTTGAGGACGAAGATACCTGAGAGCGGCGGCCGCAGTTCATCCAACCCCAACGGATTGCTCGAGTTACTTGGTCCAAGGTCTTTCCGAAACGTTCAATCACATCATCGAGAACTCAGACCGCTATCGGGGCCACTCGCGGCATCGTGTGCCCGGTTCTGCGGGGTTGCTCTTACCTACGTGCCAGCCGGCATGATATCAATCATAGCTTGTCCAAGCAGAGCGCCGCTATGGCGAGGGCCAATGTGGATTGTCCAAAGCTTTGTTGAGGTGCTCTTCTACTTCATCGTCGATGTAATTGGATATACCGTGGCGCGGCTCATCCTGCCGGTCGTCTCGTTTGGACGAATTCGGGTGGCCGCCTACAATTGCGACGAAGGAGAGTTTGGTTGGCTTGGCGGCCGGCGTGACGGTTTTGGGCTGTTGGAACTCGGGGCCGGCGTCGCCAGTGGGATCGGCCTTGTCATCTGCGCGCTCTATCTGGCCGCGGTTTTATGGTTCGTAGGATGATGTGACGAGCCTATTTGGGCGGCCCGTTTCGTATTTTTTGCGAAGAGATATTAGGCGGCTTGATCAAACGAGTGATCTGTTGCGCCAGCCTTGCGGTGATCGCGCATTCTGCCGCTGATCGCCTTAACAGGCGTTCTTTGTCCCCAAGACGTCAGAGCGGTCGAAGCGACGTGTCGACGGTCTCAGTGTTGCGCGCTCGTTCGAGCCTGGATCACGCGATGGCGATCGCAAAGCTGCGGGAACGCCAAATGGGGCGTGTCGCGAATGCCGAAAATTGGCAATTGCTCTGCGCTATTTCGTGGAATTTTCCGTTGCCTTTAGCTGAAGTGGAGATTGCTTGTGTGGCAATTGTTCTTGGATGAGTTCGCCAGGCGGCTTGTATCGCAAGCCGTGAAGGGCGAGGGCTGGAAGGCCGTCCCAGGAGCTCTTCCGCAATGATCTGAGCAAGCCGGAAGCGTATGCTGACCGGATTAAGCGGGAGTTCGGTCTCCGCGATTATCCTCAAGCGCGGGCTCTCTACGATTCAAACCCTGCCTACTGGGAAGACATCTACGGCAGCGATCCGAACTCCCGCAATCATCCTTCGTCTCCTCCGCGCAGCTTGTTGCCGCGCGAGGCCGCGGCGCGCGATCCCGGCTATGATTATCTCGGGCCGTCGCCGAGCCATTCCGGCGTCTTCGGCCGGTTCGGCACCGGCGGACAGTTTTCGGCAGGATCTGCTACATCGTCGCGACCGCTCTACGAGATGCAGTCGTTCGTTGGGCCGCCCGATGACCCCCCGCCGGAATCGATCAGGGAAACACCTGTCCGACGCCTGGTGTGGGTATCGCCGACAGACGAGAGCCAGGCTGATTTCGACGGCGGAGCGCCTGCCGTGCCGTTCGTTCCGTCGGCTTCGATTCCGCAGGCAGGTCAGCCCGCGACATTCGACCAACGCTTCGGGACTTTCGCGGGTGCGCCTCCGGCTTCGACCAGACCGCTGAGTCCATTCAGCGGGCAGCCAATGCGATATTTGCCGCCGTCGGTGTTTAGTCTTCCGGACGCCTCAAGCGCGGCGAATGGCAATCTGACAGACTGGCTTGCCGACCTGATCAGGGCGCGCCCTCTTCAATGACCATTCAAGCGAGATGATCGCCGCTCGGCACTAAGCGGGCGCTCGATCCGATTTGCCTTACCGAGAGCAGCCTTGTCGATCCTGAAAATTCCAACCGCAAAAGTGTTCGAGCCGCTGCTTCGGCCGGCGCGCTATAAGGGGGCATTCGGCGGCCGAGGATCAGGAAAATGCGTGATGTGGGACAAGGTTCTCGGCCTTGGGACGACGCCGCAACTCGCGGGAGACGTGAGCACCTGGGCCGGCATGATCATGGGCTTCTACTTCGGAAAGCGTACGTTTGAGAATGTCGCCCGCATCATACGAAGGTGATCCGATGCGCGAAGCCGATGTCAAAGCAATCGTGATGGAAACGCTGATCGAGCAAGATCGGGTTCGCCGAAGCGACATTGATGCCGTCGTGGTCAAGACCATCGCGACAGTTCTGACTTCATTCGGATTTGACGAGGGTGACCGACGAGAATTGCGCGCGGACTTTCAGCATCTCCGGCGGTGGCGAAAGAGCGTGGAGCAGGCGCAAAGCTATACTTTCAAGGCGGTGATCACCGTGATCGCTACCGGCTTTCTCGGCGCTGTTTGGCTGGGGATCAAAGCCACGCTCGGAAAGTAATTCGTGTTGCAGCTCGAGTGGGCGCATCTCTCTCCAGACTGGAGAACCAAGTACCTTGGCGGACAATAGAATATCGGGGTGCGAAGAATGTACAGGATACGCGAGGTTGATCCGCAGGACGAAGAGGTCGCGGATACGCTCGCCGAGCTTCATCAGCTGACCTTCTGCGATGGGACTCGTGTGCCCGACTTCGAGCAGGGGTATTGGTGGATTGCTTTCCGTGGGCTGAAGCCGATTGCATTCGCGGGCGTCGTTTCGTCAACCCATGTTGCCAACGCCGGATATCTGTGCCGCGTTGGGGTCGTGATACCGCACTGCGGCCACGGCCTGCAAGTGCGGCTTACTCGCGCGCTGGAAGCGCGAGCGCGGCGCTCCGGCTGGAAGGCGATCGTCTCGGATACGACAGACAATCATTTCTCGGCCAACAACTTCATCCGGCAGGGCTATCGCCTCTTCGAACCGGCCTCGCCCTGGGCATGGCAGCACACGCTGTATTGGCGGAAGGAACTCGTCTAGATCCTGTGAGGTGGATCTGACGACTGCTGACAGTTCGACGACGTAGAGCGCCCGGCGGTCGATTGGCGGCCGGGCTTCTTCGCGTGCCTTGAATTCGCCGGACGCAGGTTCGCGCTTCTTGATCTCTGGTGATCACTCGATAAACTGAGCCGAGCGGCCCGGTCGCGCGAATGTTTGGGAGATCGAACGAAGGAAGAGACCATGGTTGAGGTTGGCCGCGGGCTCGATGCGAAGGTGCCGCCAGGCCCGGATATGGATCGTTATTCGGTCATGGTCGCACGAGCCAGGGCGCTTGTTCCCGCGTTGCGTGAACGGGCGTCGCGGACCGAGGAGCTGCGCCACCTGCCACCGGAGACAGAGCGCGATCTGCATGATAGTGGCCTTTTCCGAATCCTGCAGCCTAAACGCGTCGGGGGCAGTGAGCTCGACTATGTTGCGCTGGTCGATTGCGCCGACGCCTTGGGGCAGGGCGACGCCTCGGTCTCCTGGAACTTTGCCAATCTTGCGAGCCACCACTGGATGCTGGGTATGTTCGCGCCCGAGGCGCAGAGCGTCGTGTGGGGCGAGAATCCCGATACGCTGATCGCGTCTTCCTTTGTTTTCCCGGCAGGACGGGCCAGGAAGACAAGTGGCGGTTATTCGCTGAGCGGTCATTGGCCGTTCTCGTCCGCGGTGGAAGCGTGCGGGTGGAACATGCTCGCGAGCGTGGTTGCCTCGGACGATGAGGCCGACGGCGTCGAGTATCGGCTCTTCCTGTTGAACAGACGGCACTACAGCATCGACGACACATGGAACGCGGCAGGTCTGCGCGGAACGGGATCGAACGATGTGCGAGTAACAGACGCATTCGTTCCCGAGCATATGACGGTTGCCGTCAGCGATCTTGCGGGTGGCGCAACGCCTGGCAGCGTCGTCAATCCGAATGCGCTCTACATGCTTCCGGTTTTCTCGTTGTTTCCTTACGTGCTGTCTGGTGTCGGTCTGGGGAATGCCCAGGCTTGCCTTGACGATTACGTCGAGATCGCGCGACACCGTGCCTCGACATACAATCGGGCCAAGCTCGGCGACCTGCAGAGTACACAGATCAAGATCGCCGAGGCTTCTGCGAAGATAGATGCCGCACGGCTGATCATGCGCACGAATTGCGTTGACGTGCTTGCAGAGATTCGGCGTGGTGATATCCCCAGCATTGCGGCGAAGACGAGGCTCCGGCGCGATGGCGCATTCGCGGTCAATTTGTGCACCGAAGCCGTCTCTCTTCTGTTTGCAGCGAGCGGGGCGCGCAGCCTGTTCACCTCGGGAGCACTGCAGCGCCAATTTCGCGATGCGCATGCAGTGAACGCGCATCTCGCCTTCAATTTCGATGCGGCGGGCACCAACTATGGGCGAGTAGCTCTTGGGCTGCCGTCTGAAAACCTGACACTTTGAGGCGAGCCGGATGTCTGACTCACCTAAACATCCGCCGGACCCGGCCAGTGAACTCGCAAGCGACAGCTCGACGATCGATCCCCGCGACTTCCGCAATGCCCTCGGTACGTTTGCGACCGGTGTGACGATCGTCACCGCGATGTCGACCGAAGGACATCCGTACGGAATCACTTGCAATTCCTTTGCGTCGGTGTCGCTCAACCCTCCACTCGTGTTGTGGAGCCTGGGGATGTTTTCGCAGGGACTGCCGATCTTCCAGAATGCCAGTCATTTCACGGTCAACGTTCTTGACGCGTCGCAGCAGACGCTGGCGATAAAGTTTGCCAGATCATCGGGTGACAAATTCGCCGGTGTGAGTTGGTCACCAGGCCTCGGGAACGCCCCGTGCTTGCCGACGTGGTCGCAAATTTCCAATGCCGGGCTGCCAGCCGCTACTACGGCGGCGATCACGTCATTTTCCTTGGTGCGGTGGAGGCCTACGCCTATAACCGGAACAATCCGCTGCTGTTCGCGCAGGGAGGTTTTGGCCGGTTCCTGGCCGACGATGACGGCAACGCCTCATGAATCGAAAGGCGCCCGTCAAGCGAACTCGTGCCAAGCAGAGGCGGCTGTCGGCCGACGATCGTCGCAGTGAATTCGTCAGCAAGGCGACAGAGCTTTTCGCGGAGGAAGGATTTGGCGGCGGCACGCGTGCCCTCGCTCGCAGGCTCGGCGTGACGCAACCGTTGCTCTATCGCTACTTTCCGAGCAAGGACGATCTCATCAAGGAGGTCTACCGCAGGGTCTATCTCGAGCCCCTTGAAATCGGCTGGGAAAAGTTGCTCTCCGACCGGTCGCGTCCACTCCGCGTGCGGCTTCAGGAATTTTACGAAGTCTACACGGACGCAATCTTCAACCGAAAATGGCTGCGGATCTATCTCTACTCTGGACTGAAGGGCATCGATATCAATCGTTGGTATGTTGGCATGGTCAAGGACAAGATCCTGACACGCATTGTCAGGGAATGTCGCCACGACGCCGGCCTCGCCACGCAGAGCAGGCCAAGCGCTGCCGAACTGGAGCTGGCCTGGGTGTTTCACGGCGGCATCTTCTATTACGGTGTACGCAAGTACATCTACGAAGCGCCCGTCCTGGAGGACAAGGCGCAGATGATCAGTGATGCGCTGGATCTTCTTCTGGCGGGATTTGAGAGGGTGGCGGAGGGTGCAACCGATCGTCGGCGGGCGCCGATCAAGGTCGTTGGCTGAGCCGGATTACCTTGCCGCCATCTGGTCCCGATACCAATCTCCAATCTCGCTCGCCGTCATGAGCGCGACGCCGTCATGACCTATCACGTAATCGAGCAGGGCCTCCAGGTATTTGATTCGATGTGGTACCCCCGTGATGTAAGGATGCACCGAGATTGCCATGATCCGCGCGTTCTCTGCGCCTTCGAGATACAACCGATCGAACTGGTCGGTACAGCGCGTCAGGAACTGTTCCGACGGCAGGTGCTGTAGCGCGTGAATGACAATGTCGTTGGTCTCGACGGAATAAGGAATCGTCGTCACAGTTCCGTGCGGTGTCGCGATGTCCTGAGGAAGATCGTCGATCACCCAATCGGCCACATATTCGATCCCGTTGAGGCGCAGGAGATCGAGTGTTTCTTCGGTCTCGGTCAGGCCGGGGCTTTCCCACGATCGCGGCGGCTTGCCGGCAAATGCGGCGATCGTGTCGACAGCACGCTTGATCGCATCCGCCTGGTCTTCGACCTTGTGCATTGGGCCCTGCACGAAGCCATGCCCCATGAATTCGAAGCCCGCCTCGCGCGCCGCCGACGCTACGCGCGGATAGCTGTTGCAGACGTTGGCATTCGTGGCCAGCGTCACCGGTATCTTTCGGTCGGTGAGGGCTTTGAATTGCCGCCAGAAGCCGGCGCGCATACCGTATTCATGCCACGACCAGTTCGGCACGTCAGGCAGCAGCGGCTGGCCCATCGGTGGGCTCAGCACGGTGCGCGGCATCGCATTTTCGATACGCCATTCCTCGACATTGAGGATGACCCAAACAGCAAGCTTCTTGCCATCAGGCAACGCCAGTTTCGGTCGATCGATCTGAGCCTGGTACGGAATGCGATCGGTGAAAGCCACGTCGAAACTCCTTAGGTCACACGGATGATCCGGCGGCGGCGTTGATCTGTGGCAAGACCTTCTCGGCCATCAGGATCATCGATTGACGACCGAGCTCGCGATCCTTCCAGTCCTTGCCGGCATAGAGCAAGGTTCCGAAGGTGCCGATCTCTTCCTGGAATGCCAGCAGTTGGTCGGCTACGCTTTCAGGCGTGCCGTAGATGATCAGCTTCTCGCAGATCGATTCGAGGGTGACCTCCGAGTCTGGTTGATCCCGCCTCGTCTTGAACAGTTCGAGCCGGCCGCCCCGCTTCAGCTTCGTGAACAACTGGTGATAATAGTACACGTAGGGGCTATCGGGCGACGTGGCATAGGCCTTCGCGGTTGCTGCGTCCTTTGCAACGAACACGCTCTTGGCAACGCGCCAATTGGCGGGGTCAGCGACCCGGTTCGCACGCTCGCAACCCTCGACGTATTTGGGCCAATGGCTCTTCACCCAGGCAGGCATCAGGAAGTTCGCCGAGATCGGATGCCAGCCGCGCGCCGCGGCTTCCGTGACGCCTTTTGAGAACGGTGCGACCGCTGTCACCACAATCGGCGGGTGAGGGGTTTGCAATGGACGGGCAATCAATCCCTGGCCAATGTCCTCGATCAAGGTCCGCTGGACCGAGACATTCCAGTATCTGCCCCGCAGATCATAGGGCGGCTTGCCTGCCCAGATATCGAGAACCTGATTGATCGCCTCCACGAACATGGCATTGCGGTCGGCATCGAGATTGCCGAACACCTCCGCGTCGGACAGCAATCCGCCGGGGCTTATTCCGAGTATGAAGCGGCCATCGAGCATGTGATCGAGCATGGCGACGGATGCGGCGACCGCTGCCGGATGAGTGTTCGGCATGTTGATGGTGCCGGTTCCAAGCTTGATCTGTCTGGTTGCGGCCGCGAGCCAGGCAATGAACGCAATACTGGAGGTGATGTTCTCGGCTTTGTCGGTGACGTGCTCGCCGACATACGCCTCCGTGAACCCGAGCTCGTCCGCGAGCAGGAAGGCTTCCCGATCCTCCCGGAGCGATTGCCGCCAATCCTTGTCGAGAGGATGGATCGGCATCGTAAAGAATCCGAGCTTCATCATCCGCCTCCCTTTGCGTTGAACTTTAGTTGGCAAGGAACCTGCGGCCTTCCCAGAGCCAAGACAAGCCCCGCTGCGCAAATAATCACTCGATAAACAAACTTGACCTTTGAGGAGGGCGGCCCTCTAATCGGACAAACCAAAATTCGGCCCGGGAGGCCACGCCCACATGAAAGCTGCGGCTTTCGCCTACGCCCGCGCGACCAGCGTCGTGAATGCGCTGGAGTTGCTTGCCGCGCATGGCGACAAGGCGAAGGTTTTGTCGGGTGGCCAGAGCCTGATGCCGGCCATGAACCTTCGGCTTGTCTCCCCGGACGTTCTGGTCGATATCGGTGGCCTCGCCGAGTTGCGTGGCATCGCCGTGAGGGCAGGCGTGCTGGTCGTTGGTGCGCTGACCCGACATGTCGACCTGCTCAGATCGACAGACGTCGCGCTGCATGCGCCGCTGCTGCGGGACGCCGTTGGCTACGTCGCTCACCCCGCAATTCGCAATCGCGGAACGATAGGCGGTAGCCTTGCGCATGCCGATCCGGCATCGGAGCTGCCGGCCTGTGTTGTGGCGCTTGACGCCACGATCGTTATTCGCGGCCCGACGGGCGAGCGCCGGATTGCTGCGACCGAGTTTTTCAAGGGCATCTACGAAACGGCGCTGTCGCCAGACGAATTGCTTGTCGCGATCGAGGTGCCAATCGCGGACCAGGGCTCGACATTTTTCTTTCAGGAGTATGCCCGGCGGCATGGTGACTACGCCGTCGTTGGTCTTGCTGCGCGGGCTGCTGTTGCAGCCGGCAGGTTCACGGATCTTCGGCTCGGCTTCTTTGCGGTCGGTGACCGGCCTCTGCTAGGGGCGGCCGCAGGTCGGTTGATCAATGCATCCGTGACCCCTGCCTTGCTTGCAGAAGCGGCGACAGCGCTGGTCGATGAACTTGATCCACCGGAAGATCAGCAGGCGACCGCGGCGATGCGCCGACATCTTGCTACGGTCTTGCTCCGGCGCTGCGTGGCGGCATTGCTGGCGCGGCCCGATCTGGCAGCGGGAGTGACTGGATGAGCACTCCGGTGTCGGTTTCGCTTCTGGTCAATGGCGAGCCCATTGATGCATTTGTATTGCCGCGTCTCAATCTCGCTGATTTCCTCAGGGAAAATCTGAAGCTGACCGGAACCCATATCGGTTGTGAGCACGGCGTTTGTGGTGCCTGCACGGTCCGGATTGATGGCGAGATCGTCCGCTCCTGTCTGATGCTGACGGTCCAGGCGCAGGGGGCGTCAGTTGAGACAATCGAGGGGCTGTCCGACAGCGGCGAAATCGCCGATCTTCAGGCGGCCTTTCGCGAACGCAATGCATTGCAGTGCGGCTACTGCACGCCCGGGATGCTGATGACGGCGCAGGACCTGCTGAAGCATTTGCCCGTACCTGATCGTCAAGCGATCCGCGAGCATCTTTCCGGCAATTATTGCCGCTGTACCGGCTATCAAGCCATTGTGGACGCGGTGGAGGCGACAGCTAGGATGCGCGCGGAGCGACCGGCATGATGGTGACCCGGGCGCCAGCGGAGACACTTTCGGTGCTCGATCGCCCGAACTCCTATATCGGAAAGACGGTGCCACGACCGAACCTCGACAGGTTGCTGCAAGGGCGTGGACAGTATGTCAGCGACCTGGAATTGCCGCGGATGGCGCACGTGGTTTTTTTACGGTCGCCTTATGCCCACGCAAGAATTGTGGCGATCGATGCCGACGCGGCACGACGTATGTCCGGCGTCATTTCCATCGTTACGGGTCGAGAGCTTGAGGCAGTCATCACGCCATGGGTCGGCGTGCTCTCGCATCTGAAGGGATTGAAGTCGGCGCCACAGCATGCGATCGCGATCGATCGGGCCTGCTGGCAGGGTGAGGCAGTCGCGGCGGTTGTCGCAACCAGCCGTGCGGTGGCTGAAGATGCAATGGAGCAAATTGCCGTCGACTACGAGGAACTCGAGGCGGTCACCGACATGCGCACTGCGCTCGATCCGGCAACGCCTGTCATTCACGCCTCGCTCGGTGACAATCTCGCTTTTGAACGGACCCTCAACGCCGGCGATGTGGACCAAGCATTGTCGGGGTCGGAGGTCGTCGAAGCCGACTTCGTGTTCGGGCGCCACACCGGCGTGACGCTTGAACCGCGAGCGGTGGTTGCCGACTGGAATGCGGCCGAGGCGCGGCTGACGATCTATCAGGGCACACAGGCGCCCCACATGGTGCAGAACATTGCAGCCCTGCATCTCGGACTAAGGGAAGCGCAGGTCCGGGTGGTCTGCAAGGATGTCGGCGGCTCGTTCGGCATCAAGGTTCACATCTACGCCGACGAAATGGCGACCTATGCGCTGTCCAAGCTGCTACGGCGGCCGATCAAATTCGTGGCTGACCGTGTGGAGAGCTTCAACACGGACATTCACGCTCGCGATCATCGATGCAGGGGCCGGATCGGCGTTAAGCCGGACGGCACCATCACGGCCTTCGAGATCGACGACCTGACGGGGATCGGTCCCTATTCGATGTATCCGCGCACCAGCGCCATCGAGGCCAATCAGGTGGTCAATCTGGTTGGGGGGCCGTACGTCACCCCGAACTATCGGGCGCGAGCGCGGGTCGTCTTCCAGAACAAGAACGTGATGTGTCAGTACCGGGCGGTCGGACACCCGATTGCCTGTTCGGTCACCGAGGGTCTGGTCGACCTTGCCGCAGCGAAGATCGGCATGGACCCCGTCGAGATCCGCCGGCGCAACTTGATAGCCGACGATGCCTATCCCTGCGCATCACCTTCCGGCATGAAATTCGAGCAGCTTTCGCATCATGCCTCGCTGGCCAAGCTGCTGCAGATGATGGATTACGACGCATTGCGTGCTGAGCAAACGGCGTTGCGCGCGAGAAATATTCACCGGGGTATCGGAATCGCCAGCTTCATCGAGGTCACCAATCCCAGTGCTGCCTTTTACGGCGTCGGCGGCGCGAAAATCTCGTCGCAGGACGGTGTTGCGGTTCGGCTCGACGCGCAGGGCTCGGTGATCTGCCAGACCAGCATCACGGAGCAGGGGCAGGGCTCGGAATCGCTGACCGCCCAGATCGTGGGCAGCGTGCTGGGCGTTTCGATGGAACGGGTCCGCGTGATCCTGGGCGACACCGACAACACGCCCTATGGTGGCGGCACCTGGGCCTCGCGCGGTGCCGGCATCGGCGGCGAAGCCGCGTTGCAGGCCGCTAAGGCCTTGCGCCAGAATGTCCTTGATATCGCCGCGGCCATCCTGCAATCGACGTCGGGCGGGCTCGATATCGTCAACAACAGCATCGTCAGTGCCGACGACGGTGCGCCACGGATCGAGCTGAGCGAATTGGCGCGGATCGTCTATTTTCGGCCGGATACCCTCCCGCCGGGCATCCAGCCTGAGTTGATGGCGACCCGACATTTCGTGCCGCGCCAGTATCCCTTCGCATTCACCAACGGGGTTCAGGCGTCTTGGCTCGAGGTCGATACCGAGACCGGGTTCGTGACGCTGCTGAAGCATTGGGTCGTCGAAGACTGCGGCACCATCATCAACCCGCAACTGGTCGACGAGCAGATCCGGGGCGGGGTCGTGCAGGGGCTCGGCGCGGCGCTGTTCGAGAAATGCATCTATGACGAGCGTGGTCAGCTGACCAACGCCAATATGGCGGACTACCTGGTCCCGATGTCCGGCGAGATGCCCGATATCGAGATTGGCCACGTGGTGTCTCCGACTCGGGAATCGGAGCTCGGAGCCAAAGGGGCGGGTGAGGCAGGGACAGCCGGCGCGGCAGCTGCGGTTGCCAACGCGGTCAACGATGCGCTGCGCCCGTTCGGCGCAACAATTACCGAGATTCCGCTCACGCCTCAGGTTATCCTGACGGCCTTGGGACGAATCTGAGGTGGAGACGTTCCGGCAAAGATAGCGATAACAAAACACAGACAGTTCTTGGGGAGGAATAGTCATGACGAACAAGGTCACCAAAGCTGGATCGATATCGCGGCGTCGCCTGCTGACGACGGCAAGCGCCGGCGCCGCTCTCGCCGTCTCGCCTTTTCGCATCAATCTGCTCCAGGCCGAGGAAGCACCCATCAAGATCGGCTTCCCTGTTCCCTTGACCGGTCCGTATGGTGCCGAGGCCCAGGACCAGGTGCGGGCGGGGCAGCTCGCTGTCGCCCAGTTCAATGATGCTGGCGGTCTCAACGGCCGCAAGGCCGAGCTTGTCGTGCGCGACGACAAGCTCAATCCCGGTGAAGCGGCAACGCGGACATTGGAACTGGTCGAGAAGGAGAAGGTGAATTTCGTCGTCGGCAGTCTGTCCGCGGCGGTTCAGCTTGCGATCAACAACGTCACCAAAGAGCGCGGCGTCATCTTCAATTCGATCAGCCAGTCCGACGCCATCAACGAGGCAGCCGACTTCAGCAAGTACACATTCCACGAAGCGCTGAACCCGCACATGACGTCAGGTGCGGTCGGCCGCTATGCCTTCGCCAAATTCGGCAAGAAGGTTGCGTTTCTCACGGCGGATTACGCCTACGGTCACGAGATGGTTCGCGGCTTCCTCGAGGTCGGCAAGGAATTCAACGTCGAGAACCTCGGCGACATCCGCCATCCGCTGGGAACGACTGACTTCTCCACGCTGCTGCCGCGTCTCCAGGCGCTGAAGCCCGATATTCTGTGCATCAGCAATTTCGGCCGGGACCAGCAGATCGCGCTGAAGCAGGCGACCGACTTTGGCATCAAGAAATCGATCCAGATCATCGCGCCGCTGCTCTCGCATGCCAGCCGTGTCGCGGCTGGCCCCCAGGCATTCGAAGGCGTCGTCGGCGGCTGCTCCTTCTACTGGGGTATCGAGGACAAGTTCGCCTCGACCAAGGCGTTCAACGATGCGTTCCGCAAGATGTACGACGGCAAGCTGCCCACCGACTACGGTGCGCTCGGCTACGGCGGTGTTCGGACCGTGCTGGAGGCGGTCAAGGGCGCCGGCAGCGTCGAGACCGACAAGGTCGTCGCTGCATTGGAAGCTCTGAAGTACGACGACTACAAGGGCCCGCAATATTATCGCAAATGCGACCACCAGTCGGTGCAATCGGTGCTCGTGATCAAGTCGAAGTCCAAGGACATGAGGAACGAGTCCGACGTGTTCGAGGTTCTGTCGACCGAAGAACCCAACGAGAAGTACCTGCGCACCTGCGAGGCGCTCGGTCACAAGAGCTGAGCTCGTGCGACGGCGTGCGCCGCGGGTCGGTGCGCGCCGTGCGGAGGGGAACAAATGGCGGGCCTGAGCTTTGACCTGATCGCGCTGCAACTGTTCGCGGGGCTGGCGCTCGGCGCCATCTACGTGCTGTTTGCGATCGGCCTCTCGCTGATCTTCGGGATGTTGACGGTCGTCAACTTCGCCCATGGCGCGTTCTACATGGTCGGCGCTTATGTCGGGCTCTATCTGATCTCGATCGGGGGCAATTTCTGGATCTGCCTCGTGGCTGTGCCGATCGCCATCGGACTGTTCGGCCTTGCCGTCGAGCGCGTGCTGATCCGGCCACTTTACGGCCGCGGCATCGACTATCCGTTGCTGCTGACCTTCGGGCTCAGCTACGTGATGGTCGAATGCGTGCGCATTGCCTTTGGCAAGACCGGCTATCCTTTCGACACGCCCGAAGTTCTGCAGGGGGCTGTCGACATTGGCGTCGGCTATTTCCCGCTCTACCGCCTGTTCGTGATAGGCGCGACGGCCGTCGTGCTGCTGGCGCTCTGGCTGTTTCTGGAGAAGACCAGCTTCGGGCTGATTATCCGCGCCGGGGCGCGCGATCCGCAGATCGTCCGTGTTCTTGGGGTCGACGTTTCCAAGGTCTGGTTGATCGTGTTCGGGATCGGTACCGCGATTGCGGGCTTTGCCGGCCTGCTGGCCGCGCCGCTTCAGGGCGTCATTCCGGAGATGGGCGGCACGATCCTCGCCGAAGCCTTTGTCGTGACCGTGGTAGGAGGGATGGGGTCGATCGGCGGCGCCGTACTGGCAGGCCTGCTGGTCGGTGTGGTGGTCAGCATGACCTCGCTGTTCGCACCCGAGATGGCCAAGGTTTCGATCTTTGCCTTGATGGCCATCGTTTTGATCGTTCGTCCCCAGGGCTTCTTCGGCCGCGCCGGATTGATGAGCTGAGCCCGGCATGACCGAAACCACTCAATCGATCAAACAGCCCGGTGCCGCGACAGGCGGTTGGTACGAGTTCGCCACGCAGCATCGCGCCAGCATTGTCGCGGCGGTCATCCTGGTTTTCCCGCTGTTGATGCCGTTCACGGCCCTCGCCGTGAATATCCTGATCTATGGGTTGTACGCCCTCGGCTTCAACCTCGTGTTCGGATATCTGGGTCTGTTGTCGTTCGGTCATGCGGCGCTGTTCGGGACGGGTGCATACCTCTGTGGTATCGCCATCGTGCACTTCGGCTGGCCGTGGTATGCGGCGATCGCCGTCGGGGTCGGCGGCGGATTGTTGATGGCGCTCTTGATCGGCGTGCTCGCGATCAGGACCCGCGGCATCTACTTCGCCATGGTGACCATGGCGCTGTCGCAATGTGTCTACTACCTTTTCTACCAGGCGGTTGACTTGACCGGTGGCGAGAACGGCCTTCGCGGCATCAACGTCCGCAACATCGATCTGTTCGGCCTGCGGATCGACTTCATCAATCCGATGGTTCGCTACTACGTCATCGCGGCTTTTGTGATCGCCGCATTCTTTGTGATGTCACGCATTCTAGCGTCGCCCTTTGGTGCCGTGATTGAAGCGGTGCGCGAGAACGAGCTGCGTGCACGCGCGTCCGGCTACGACGTGACCCTGACGCGATTGCTGACCTTCGTCCTGTCCGGCGGTTTCTGCGGCCTTGCGGGTGCTTTGCAGGCCCTGCACCTGTCGATCGTTCCGATCGAAATCCTGCATTACGAGACCTCGGGCCTGGTCGTGATGATCGCTCTCTTGGGCGGTATGGGGACGTTCTTCGGGCCGATGATTGGTGCTGCGGTCTTCCTGGTCCTGGAGAATGTGGTCTCGGTGTGGACCGTTCACTGGCAACTGATCGTTGGAGCCATCTTCATTGCATGCGTGCTGTTCTTCCCGGCGGGCATCTGGGGCACGCTGATCGCGCGGGGCAGACGATGAGCGCCGCAGAAGGCCACGCCAGAGAAATCATTCTGCGCACCAGGGGCGTCGGCAAGACGTTCGGGAAGTTTGTCGCCCTCAACAATATCTCGGCCGAGTTTTCCAGAGGAGCGATCACCTCCATTATTGGTCCGAACGGGGCTGGAAAGAGCACCTACTTCAACCTGCTGTGCGGCGCCCTTCCGCCGACGAAAGGCAGTGTCGAGTTCGAGGGCAGGGATGTCACCGGCCTGCCGCAACACCGCTTTGCGCATATGGGGATCGCGAAATCCTTTCAGATTACCAGCGTGTTTCCGCAGCTTACGACACGAGAGAACATCCGCGTCGGCCTGCAGGCGCTGGTGTCGCGATACGATATCTGGCGTCCCCGTGCGCGCCTGACCGAACTTGTCGAGCGGGCGGACGATCTGCTGGCGCTCGTCGGGTTGTGGGAATCCCGGGAACGTGCGGCCAAGACGCTGGCCCATGGTGAGCAGCGGGCACTGGAGATCGGCATGGCGCTTGCCAGCCAGCCCCGCTTGCTGCTGCTGGACGAGCCGACGGCCGGCATGAGCCCGGAAGAAACCCGGACCATGATGGATCTGATCGTGAAACTCGCCAAGGCGCGTACGGTCATCCTTGTCGAGCACAAGATGAAGCTGGTGCTGGGCATCAGCGATCGCATCCTCGTGCTGCACCACGGAGAGCTGCTGGCCGAGGGAACGCCGCAGGAGGTCCGGCAGAACGAGGCGGTGAAGCGGGTCTATCTCGGCCAGCGGGAGCATTGACGGGATGTTGCAGATCAGCAAGCTCAATGCCTGGTATGGCGCAAGTCACGCGTTACAGGACGTCAGTCTCGAGGTGAGCAAGGGCGAAATCGTCTGCCTGATCGGTCGCAATGGAGCCGGCAAGACGACGACGTTGAAATCGATCATGGGGTTGATGGGGCGGGCGCGCGGCTCGGTCACCTTCAAGGGTGAAGAGCTGCTGCGCCAGCCGGCGCATGTGCGCTTCGCGTTGGGACTGGCTTACGTTCCAGAGGAGCGACGGATTGTGCAGGGACTGACCGTGCGGGAGAATTTGCGGCTCGGGCTGGTGGCCTCGAAGGAGAAGAAGCGGGAAGCCGAGCTGATCGACGAGATCGCTGCGATCTTCCCCCGACTGGCCGAGCGCATGGATCAAGAGGCGGTCACGATGTCCGGCGGCGAGCAGCAGATGCTGGCGATCGCGCGGGCGATGATCGCAAAGCCCGACCTGATCATGCTGGATGAGCCGTCGGAGGGCATCATGCCCGTCCTGGTCGACGAGATGTTCGAGCTGTTCAGCAGCATGAAGGCGCAGGGAACGACGGTTCTGCTGGTCGAGCAGAACGTCGAGCTTGCACTCGGCATTGCCGATCGTGCCTATGTGCTGGATCAAGGGTCCGTGGTGCATCAAGCCTCGGCGCAGGCGCTGCTCGCCGACGACGAGATCAAGGAGCGCTACTGCTCGGTGTGAGCAGGGTCTCGGATCAGCGCGCGTGCCACCGGCACGTATGAACTTTACTCCGCAGCGCTCGCGATCGCGTCGGCTTTCCGATTGGTGACGACGACCTTGATCGCGTCATCAACGCGGTCCCGCGCATATCTCAGCGCCGTCGGCAGGTCGGCCAGCGGAAACGTGTGCGTGTGGATCTTGGTCGCGTCGAACCGCTTCGCTGCCATCAATTCCATCGCGCGGTGTGTGGCGCTGCGGCCTTCGCCCCGGATGCCATAGGCATAGATGTTGTTTCGAACGAGGTGCGCGATGTCCAGCGTCGCGGCCTCGTGCGGGAAGGCGGCCAGACAGATCTTGCCGCCGCGATTGGTCATGTGAATGGCCTGGTTGAGTGTCGCTTCGGCGCCGGCACATTCGACGACATAGTCCGCGCCGATCCCCCCTGTTAGTTGCTTCACGACATCAACGACGTCTTCGTCGTTGATGTTGATGACGCGGTCGGCCCCCAGTTCCCGGCGATCGCCAGCCGCTTGTTGCGCGTGCCGGTCAGGATCACCGGGCTTGCACCAAGCGCCTTGGCCACCGCAACTGCGAGAAGTCCGATCGGCCCCGGGCCGATCACCACGACGCTCTCGCCGGCCACCAATCCCCCCAATTCCGTCAAGCCATACATCGACGTCCCGGCAGTCACCACGAGCGTTGCTTCCGCATCGCTCATGGTATCCGGGACACGCGCCAGCGTATTGATGTGATTGACCGCGTATTCGGCGAATCCGCCGTCGGTCGTAAAGCCGTTGGCGCGGTGACCCTTCTCCGGCCTTCCATAGTTGAGGCACGATGTGTACATGCCCTGGCGGCAGCGTTTGCATTGGCCGCAGCCGGCGTGAATCTCGACGCTGACGCGCTCTCCGATCCTGAACTCGTCGACGTTTGGACCGAGCGCGGCAACCGTGCCCATGTATTCGTGACCCGGCGTAAAGTTCTTGTTGAAGGGCGCGCCACCTTGAATGCTTGCCGGCGACCCGGCGTGGATGATTTCGAGATCGGTGGCGCAGATCGCAACCGCGTCGATGCGCACCAGCACCTCGGCGCGCGACGGGATCGGCGTCGGCTTCTCGCGAAGCAGGAGCTGGTCCGGGTCACCAAGGACCCAGGCTCTCATCAGGTCGGGGACGGGAAGGTCGGACGATGTCTTGACGCCGGGCGGCTGGTACATGGGCGCTTCCTCTTTCGGCTCGCAGCCTAGCGCGAAACGACGGTTTGCCGCGAGCCTCCGGTCAATGGCATCCGGGCTGCTGCATTTGCTGCACGGCAGCAAGCGCGTCGCAAAACCTTCATGCGCGGTCTATACTTGGTCGCTCCATTGATGTTGAAATCCGCATCGCATCCTCTCCCAGACCGGAGCCTGCCATGAAGACCGTCCGCCTTGTCCTTGCGTTGCTGGCGCTGACACTGCTCGCGCCGTGGCAATCCGCCAGGGCGGCCGACGTGATCTGCTATAATTGTCCGCCCGAATGGGCCGATTGGGCGTCGATGCTGAAGGCGATCAAGGCGGACCTCAACTACGATATCCCGCATGACAACAAGAATTCCGGCCAGGCGCTGGCCCAGATCCTGGCCGAGAAGAGCAATCCGGTCGGCGATATCGGCTATTTCGGCGTGACCTTCGGCATGAAGGCCAAGGCCCAGGACGCGCTTGAGCCATACAAGCCCGCGAATTGGGATCAGGTGCCCGCCGGCCTCAAGGATCCGGACGGATATTGGACCACGATCCACTCCGGGACGCTCGGCCTGTTCGTGAACAAGGACGCGCTTGGCGGCAAGCCGGTGCCGGCCTGCTGGAAGGACCTCCTGAAACCTGACTACAAGGGCATGGTCGGCTATCTCGACCCGTCGTCCGCAGCGGTCGGTTATGTCGGCGCGGTCGCCGTCAATCTCGCGCTGGGCGGCTCGCCCACCAATTTCGATCCGGCGATCACCTTCTTCAAGGAACTGCGCAAGAACGATCCGATCGTGCCCAAGCAGACGTCATATGCCCGCGTCGTCTCGGGCGAGATGCCGATCCTGTTCGACTATGACTTCAACGCTTACCGCGCGAAATATTCGGAGAAGGGCAACTTCGAGTTTGTGATTCCCTGCGAGGGGTCGGTGGTGTTTCCCTATGTCGTTGGCCTCGTGAAGAACGCGCCCGACAAGGAGAAGGCGAAGAAGGTGATGGACTATCTGCTGTCCGACAAGGGCCAGGCGATCTGGACCAATGCCTATCTGCGTCCGGCCCGCCCGATCGAGCTGCCGGCCTCCGTGAAGGGCAAATTCCTCCCCGACAGCGACTATGCCCGCGCCAAGAGCGTCGACTGGGGCGAGATGGAAAACGTGCAAAAAGCCTTCGTCGACCGCTATCTCGCCGAGGTTCGCTGAGGCAATATGGTGCCTTCGACGGGGCACCATTCTTCCGATGTCGCAAAAATCCTTCGTTTGGCTCTGCCTGCTGCCGCTTGTGCTGGTGACGACGGCGTTCTTCCTGTTGCCGATGGCACGGCTGGTGGTCGCAGGCGCCGAAGGGCCGCATGGGCTTGCCGGATATCTCGCCATCCTGACCGAAGGCCGCTATCGCGCGACGCTGATCAATACCGTGCTGCTGGCGGCGGCAACCACGGTCGTCACGCTGATCGTGGCGACGATCGCCGGAATGTTCCTGCAGCGGCACCGCTTTCCCGGGCGGGCCGTGCTGATTGCGATGCTGACCTTTCCGTTGGCGTTTCCCGGCGTGGTGGTCGGCTTCATGATCATTCTGCTGGCAGGGCGGCAAGGGCTGATCGGCGATCTCTCGAACCGGATCTTCGGCGAGAAGTTCGTTTTCGCCTATTCGATCTACGGGCTCTTCCTCGGCTATCTCTATTTCTCGATCCCGCGCGTCATCCTCACCATCATGGCGGCCGTGCAAAAGCTCGATGTCGGTCTGGAGGAAGCCGCGCGTTCGCTCGGCGCCAGCCCATGGGCGGTGCAGCGTGATGTCGTGCTGCCGGCACTGGCGCCGGCCTTCGTCGCGTCCGGTGCGATCGCATTTGCGACAGCGATGGGCGCCTTCGGCACCGCCTTCACGCTGGCGACGAACATCGACGTGCTGCCGATGCTGATCTACACCGAATTCACGCTGGCCGCGAATTTCGCGACCTCGGCGGCGCTGTCGGTGGGGCTCGGCCTGATCACCTGGCTCATCCTTGCGCTGGCCCGCACGTTCAGCGGAAGCGCGGTCGCAGCGGCTGGGTGAAAAGCATGCGCGATCGCCTGATCTTCACCGGCCAGTTCATCTTCACGCTGCTCGTTGCCGCATTCCTGGTGGTGCCCGCGGGGCTTTCGATCTCCGCCGGCGTCACCGTGAATTATTTCCGGGGCATTCAGTCCGGCGTGACCCTGCAATGGGTCGCCCAGGTCTGGGAGCTCTATGCCGGCACCATTCTGCTCTCATTCGTGATCGCCTTCGCGACGCTCGCCGTCACGCTGCTCGCCGGCGTCCCCGCGGCCTACGCGCTGCACGCGCGGGGAGGCCGCCTTGCCCGCATCGTCGAGGAGATCATCACGCTGCCCTTGGCGATCCCCGGGCTTGCGATCGCGCTTGCGCTGCTGCTCGCCTATGGAAGCTTCGGAGGCTTCCGCCGTTCCTGGCTCTTCATCCTGGTCGGTCACGTGATCTTCACCATGCCGTTCATGGTGCGGTCGGTCATGGCGGTGTTTGCGACCGTGGACATCAAGACGCTCGATGAGGGCGCTGCCTCGCTGGGGGCATCGCCATGGCGGCGCTTTTGCGATGTCATCGTGCCGAATGCGCTGCCGGGAATTCTGGCCGGCGCACTGATGGTGGTCACGTTGTCGCTCGGCGAGTTCAACCTGACCTGGATGCTGCATACGCCGCTAACAAAGACGCTGCCGATCGGACTCGCCGACAGCTATGCCTCGATGCGGCTCGAAGTCGCCTCGGCCTACACGCTGATCTTCTTCGTGATGATCATTCCGCTGCTGGTCGCGATGCAACTGCTGGCCGACAGGGATCACAAGCGATGAGTACGGCGGGGCATGGTGCAGCAGTGCGGATCGAGGCGTGCGGCAAGACCTTTGCCGATGGGACGCGCGCGCTTGATCCCGCAACCCTCGACATCGCGCGCGGTGAGACGCTGGTGCTGCTCGGCCCATCCGGCTGCGGCAAGACCACGATGCTGCGCATCATCGCGGGCCTCGAGTTGCCGGATGCGGGCGGCAAGGTGCTGTTCGACGGCAAGGATATGACCTCGGTCCCGATCGAGCGGCGCAATGTCGGCATGGTGTTTCAGTCCTACGCCCTGTTCCCCAACATGACGGTCGCGGACAATATCGCCTACGGCCTGAAGATCCGGGGTGTTGCCAGGGGCGAGCGTGCCGCCCGCGTCGCCGAGCTGGTGGCTCTCACGAACATCACGGGGTTGGAGAACCGCCGCATCGACCAGCTTTCGGGCGGCCAGCGCCAGCGTGTGGCACTGGCGCGTGCCGTCGCGATCCGGCCGGGCATATTGCTGCTCGACGAGCCCTTGACCGCGCTTGATGCCGCCTTGCGGGACCGGCTGCGAGGCGAGCTCAACCGGCTGTTGCGAGCACTTGGTATCACGACGATCTATGTCACCCATGATCAGTCCGAAGCCATGGAATTGGGCGACCGCATCGTCGTGATGCGGAAAGGTGCGATCGCCCAGATCGGCACGCCGCGCGAGGTCTACTTCGCACCGAAGGACCGCTTCGTGGCGGAGTTCATCGGAGCAGCGAATATAGTTGAAGCTCCGATCGAGAACGGCATGCTGATCCTGCCCGGCGGGCGATTGCCGATCGAGGGTGGCGCGACAGCTGCGAACGCGACCGTCATGATCCGTCCCGAAACCATTCGCGTGACGGATGCCGGGGCAGCCGTACTCTCGGGAGTTGTCGATTCCGTCAGCTTCATCGGCGACCGGCAGCGGCTCGTCGTGAGTGGTGCGTCGAGCAAGCCACTCAATGTCGACGCGCCCAACACAATCCAGGCCAAGGTTGGCGATCGAATCGGGCTTTCGATCGCGGCCGACGCTGTTCGTCTGCTCCCGTCCGAACCCTGAGATTGATCGATGCCGCCGAAACCCGTCCTGATCGCGCAGATTTCCGACCTCCACATCAAGCCGCCGGGAGCGCTGGCCTATGGCCGGGTCGATACCGCGAAGGCGCTTGAGCGCTGTGTGGCGGCGCTCGGGGCGTTCGAGCCGGCGCCCGATTTCGTCGTGATCTCGGGCGACCTTGTCGATACGCCGTCGGTCGAGGAATACGACTATCTCAAGCGATTGCTCGCGCCGCTGCGCCTGCCGTTTGCCGGCATTCCCGGCAATCACGACTCGCGCCAGTGGATGCGCGAAGCGTTTCCGGCCGCGCCCTATGTTCACGCAACAGGTCCGCTCGACCAGAAGATCGAAGTGAATGGCCTCGATCTCCTGCTGCTTGATTCAAGCGTAGCCGGCAAGCCGCACGGCATGCTCGAAGCGTCCACGCTGCAATGGCTGGACGCGGCGCTGGCGACGGCAGTCGACCGGCCGGCACTGCTTTTCCTGCATCACCCGCCATTCAAGGGCGGCATCTGGCATATGGACCGGCAAGACCTCTTCAATGCCGACGCATTGGCAGGAATCGTCAGGCGTCACCCGCGTGTGCGGTTGATCGGGTGCGGGCACGTCCATCGCGCGATGCTGACCAGCTTGGCCGGGATTGCCGTGACAATATGCCCCGCGCCGAACCACGCGGTCGACCTGGACCTCGGACAGCTCCGCGAACCATCGTTCAAGGTGGAACCGCCCGCATTTCATTTGCACACATGGTTTCCCGGGCAGGACTTTGGACAGCTGGTTACGCACCAGGTCCCGATCGGTCAGTTCGACGGGCCGCATCCGTTCTTTGGGCCGGACGGCAAGCTGCTGTGAGCTGGGCGGCGATGACCCGTACAGAGGGTCTTGCCAGGCGAGATTGTCGCTGATGGACCGGGTTTTCCAGATCACGGACAATCGCCGGCTACAATTGAGCGTTGCAACTAAGCGCATATTTATTCCAAGTTGTACCTTGGATGCCTTCTAGCCCGATTTCACCGGCTTGGACCTTTGTTGCTGTAGGCCCCCGGTGGGGCTATAGTCCTTTCTGCTTTCATTGATCGATGGCTCGTCGGTGTGTCGCGCTGCTGGCGCGCCGATTGAACGCAACACAATCAGTCTGGATCACAATGACCGGTGCGCTGCCCATAGAACGAACTGCCGGCGCGCCGTTGTTTTCGAACAACAAGCTATCGGTGCTGCGCAAGCATCCATACTTTGCCGATCTCGAGCCCGAGGCATTCGATCAGCTCTGCCGCTATGCCAAACACACCACGCTGAAGCGCGGAACGACGATCTTCTCCAAGGGCGATCCGGGCACCAGCCTGATCGCGGTGATCTCGGGCACGGTGAAGATCAGCATCTCCTCGCCGGACGGTCGCAACGCGATCCTGAACCTGATCGAGGCAGGAGAGATATTCGGCGAGATCGCGCTGCTCGACGGCTTGTCGCGGACGGCCGATGCCACCGCCAACACCAATTGCGAGCTGTTCGTCATCGACCGGCGCGAGTTCATTCCGTTCGTGCGCAGCCAGCCGACGCTTGCGATGAAGTTCATCGAGCTGCTGTGCGCAAGGTTGCGCTGGACCAGCGACCAGGTCGAGCAGGTGATCCTGCAAGATTTGCCGGGCCGTTTGGCGAGCGCGCTGCTGCGCCTGAGCGACAAGCACAAGCCCCAGGGGCGCACCATCTCGATCACCCAGCAGGAGATCAGCGAGATGGTCGGGATGACCCGCGAGAGCATCAACAAGCAGCTCCGCGCGTGGGCGACACGCGGTTGGGTCAGGCTCGAGCATGGTGCGATCGTCGTGCTGAAGCCCGAGTCGCTGCAGGCGCTGGTCGACGCCGGGGCTGATGACGGCGAGTAGTCGCTCTCCCGTCTGCGCGGTCGCTCCGGCATTTCACGAAATGGTGATCCGGACAAAGCCTGTGAAACCATTCACATCGGCCGCGCGTGCCCTGCGGTAAGTGACGCTTCGGTGGAGCACACTCGCACTGTGGAGGAATCCATGCAGGGCTCTTTCGACAACCGGCAACAGGATCCGGAAAGCAACTACGGGAGCTTCAGCATCAAGCTGATCGCTCTGCCGGTGCTCGTGATCGTTGCATTGATCGGGATGCTGGTCAGCCACCCCGCCGCAGTGAAATGGATATCGGACGTGGCACAAGCAGAGTTCGCCGGAACCGACGTCGTCGACGTCGATCCATTGACCAAGATTGCGCAGCCGGCACCCACGGCGCTGCCGCACAATGAGATGCGGACGGTGAAGGCCAACTGATCGTCGGCACCGTCGTCACGCGGCAATGCCGAGCAGCTTCGCTGCAGTCCGGCCGAGAATGTTGGCCTTGTCGTCGTCGCTCAGCGATGAGCAGGCGAAGATGTGGTCGGCCGGTGCCATTTGCCATGGATAGGGATAGTCGCTTCCCAGCACAATCTGGCCGGCGCCAACCTGGGCGGCGAGATGCCGGATCGCTTCGGGCGTGAAGACCAGAGAGTCGACGTAGATCTGCTTGAGATATTCGGTCGGCGCCTTCTGGAGCTTGATCTCCGGATTGCATCCCTTGGGTCCGACCAGGCAGGGATGATCCGAGCGATCGGCATAGGATGGGAGATAGCCGCCGCCATGCGCGGCGATGATCCTCAGTCCCGGGAAGCGGTCAAGCGTGCCCTCGAAGATCAAATGGGACAGTGCGATCGTGGTCTCGAGCGGATTGCCGATGGTGTTGCCGAGCCAGCCATTGCCGGAGAGCCGCCTGCCGAGCTCGGGTACGCCCTGCGGATGGATGAAGAGGGGGACGCCGAGTTCCTCGGCCTTGGCCCACACAGGATGAAACCTCGGATCGGAGAATTCGACGCCGTCGACGACACCGCCGATCGCGGCGCCCTTCAGGCCCTGCTTCTTGACCGCGGTCTCCAGCTCCTGCACCGCAAGGTCCGGCGCCTGCAGCGTCAGCGAGGCGAAAGCTGCGAACCGGTCGGGCTTCGAGGCGCAGAGTTCGGCGAGCTTTTCGTTCTGGATCTTCACGATCTTTCCGGCAAGCTCGCGATCTCGGTCGTACCAGTACGGATTGATCGAGAGGACCTCCATATCGACGGCCTGGGCGTCCATTGCAGCGAGGCGCTTGTCGATTTCGACGAAGGCCTCGGCGGCGCCGTTGACCGGCGGCAGTTGCAGTTTTCCGGCGTCGGCGCCGAGCAGCGCGCCGGCCTCGCGGAAGTGGCAATGCGAGTGAATGTCGATCGTCCTGATGCGCTTGCCGTCGACGGTGACCGGCAATTTCTGGCGCGATTGCTGCGCATTCGCATTGTGGACGAGCCCGCAGCCGCAGAACACGATGCCCGCCGCCGCTGCTCCCGCTTTCAGGAAATCCCGCCTTGTGGTCATGACGATCGCCTCCCTGGTCTTTTTGTTATGGACGGGGAGCCTAGGGGCGCCGGCGAGCGATCGCAAGACCACACGCTGTGCGTGTCGCGCAATGTTGATCTGCTCAGACCGGTTTGATCCCGGCCCTGGCGATGATGTCGATGGGTTCCGGTGACGGCCGCAGTTCTGCAAGACGCCGCTTGCCCTCAGTGCAGCACCTGGAGTTGCCGCGGCAGCCATAGCGAGATCTCCGGCAGATAGGTCACGCACATCAGGACAAAGAACATCACCGCGTAGAACGGCCAAATCTTGCGCATGACCTGCTCGATCGTGACCTTGCCGACCGCACAGCCGACAAAAAGGATTGCTCCGACCGGTGGGTGGCACAGGCCTATGCCGAGATTGAGCAGCATGATCATGCCGAAATGAACTGGATCGACGCCGAAGTTCTTCATGACAGGCAACAGGATCGGCGTGGCGATCAGGATCGAGGGTGCCATGTCGACGAGCGTGCCAAGCACCAGCAGCAGCACGTTGATCAGGAGCAGGATGACGTACTTGTTGTCGGAGATCGACAGGAAGAAGGCGGTCATCTTGGCCGGCATCTGCGTCAGGGCCATGATGTAACCGACGCTGGAGGCGCAAGCGATCAGCGTCATCACCATCGCGACAGTGCGCAGCGTGCGATGGAGCAGCACCGGCAGGTCGCGCCAGCGATAGTCGCGATAGATGAACATTGTGACGAAGAAAGCCCAGATGCAGGCGACGGCGCCGGCTTCGATTGCCGTGAAGATGCCGCCGAGAATGCCGCCAAGGATGATGACGAGGGTGATGAGACCCCAAGAGGCATCGATGGCGATCCGGATCGCGTCCTTGGCCGGCACGGTCTGGCCGTGCGGATGCTTTTCGCGATAGGCGACCGCCAGGCACAGGATGATCAGCGAGAAGCCGAGCAGCAGCCCCGGGAATACGCCGGCCATGAAGAGGGCGCTGATCGAGATCGTTCCGCCCGTCGCCAGCGAGTAGAGCACCGCATTGTGGCTCGGCGGCACCAGAAGGGCCTGGACCGACGAGGTGATCGTCAGGTTGGTCGCGAACACGCGCGGATAGCCGTTCTTTTCCATCTGCGGGATCATCACCGAGCCGATGGCGGATGTATCGGCGACCGCCGATCCGGAAATGCCGCTCAGGAATGTCGTCGCAAGCACGTTGACGATCGAAAGGCCGCCACGCAGACGGGTCAGTCCAACCAGCACGTCGGCAAACGCAACCAGCCGTCGGGCCATGCCGCCCTCCGCCATGATTGCGCCGGCCAGCACAAAGAACGGGATCGTGAGCATCGCGACCTTGCTGACACCGTCGGAGATCTTCAGCATCACCGCTTCCAGGGGAATGCCGATCCATAAGGCGCCGACGATGGCCGCCATCGCCAGCGAATAGGCGATCGGCATGCCGATCAGAAAGCACAGCAGCATGGTCGCGAGCAGAATGAGGATGTCCATCGTGGCCTCGCGCGATCAGTCGGCGGAAAAGTCGCGGTGCGGCCCGATCGGATCGGGCGGCGCACCCAGGAAAATCCGTTCGATGATGAACAGCAACAGGCAGGCGCCGCCGATCGGAATCGGAAGATAGGTGACGCCGACCGAAAGCGACGGGAAGTCGGCGATCGTGTTGTACCAGGTCACCTCGACGAGACGAGCGCCCCAGATGATCATGAACAGCGCGATCAGGCCCATCAGCAACTGGACGACAAGGTCGGTCAGGTTGCGGAGCGGGGCGGGCAGCTTGTTGGCAAAATATGCGACGTTCATATGCAGATTGAGCCGATATCCGGCGGCCGCACCGATGAACGTCACGACGATGGTGAGCAGCACCGCGAGAGGTTCGGGCCAGGATGCGGCGCTGTTCAGGACATAGCGCGTGAACACTGCCCAGGGGATGACGGCTGAAATCAGGATCAGCGCGACAGAGCCTGTGATGACGCAGGCAAGATACAGATAGTCCATCGCGCGGCGATATGATCCAGCCATGTCCATTTCCTGTAAGAGGACGATTTCCCGTATGGCGTGGTGTCAGGCAGACTGGATACGTCCGATCATGTCCTGGTATTTCGGGCCGTATTTGTCCCAGACCGGCTTGACCGCGTTCTGGAATGGCGCCTTGTCGGCAATCTCGATGATTTCGCACCCGGCAGCTTTCGCCTTTTCCATCGCCTGCTGCTCGTAGGTGTTCCAGAGCCCGCGCTCTTCCATCTGCGCCTCCCGGGCGAGCTTCCTGATCAGCGTCTGGTCATCGGCTGCCAGCGCGGACCAGGCGCGTTTCGAGAACACCAGCAGCTCGGGAACGATCAGGTGCTCGGTGAGCGAAAAGTGTTTCGCCGCGGTGTAATGATTGCTGAAGACGTAGCTCGGGGGATTGTTCTCGGCGCCGTCGATGACGCCGGTCTGCAGCGCGCTGAACACCTGATCGTAGCCCATCGCGACACCGTTGCCGCCCAGCGCGTTCATCATGTCGATGAAGATCGGATTGCCGATGACGCGGAACTTGAGGCCCTTGATGTCGGCGATCGTCTTGATCGCGTGCTTGGTGTTGTAGAGGCTGCGTGCGCCGGAATTCATCCAGCACAGTGCGACCAGTCCGGCATTTGGGCTTGCCGTGATCTTGTCCAGCAGCTCCTGGCCGATCGGGCCATCCATCATCCGCTCGGCATGTGCCATGTTCTTGAACAGGAAAGGCATGTTGACGACGTTGATGTCATCGACGATCGGGCCGATCGAGCCGGCGCTGACGCGCAGCATCTGGATCGCGCCGATCTGGGTCTGCTCGATGGTTTCCTTCTCGCCGCCGAGCTGCATCGAGGGAAACATCTGCAGCGACTGGCGGCCGTTGGTCGCCGCCGCCAGCTTCTTGCCGAGGTTTTCCGTCGCGACGACGGTCGGGTAGCCCGGTGGCTGTACGTCCGACGCCTTGAAGACCGCTTTCGACTGGGCGAGGGCGGTCTGCGCCGAGGTCGCAACCACCGCGCCGAGGCCGGCGCCGATCTTGATGACGTCGCGACGGTTGAGCCCGGCACCGCGGTGCTGCGATCGATCTGTACGATTCATGTCAAATCCTCCCAAAGTGCCTGGCCGGAGTCCGGCCGCGGTCATGCCGGCTGGCTCTGCTCGTCGAAGAACTCCGGATTGTTGTGCTGGGTGGCCGAGATATCGGCCAGAAGGCGTTCGAGATGCCGCGCCATCGCGGCTCCGGCGGATGCCGGGTCGCGGGCCTCGATCGCGGCCATCACGGCCTCATGCTCGGCGATGACTTCCGCCATCCGCCCACGCTGCGGCAGCGTGAGCCATCGGAAGCGGTCCACGTGAACCTTGACCTGCAGGATCAGCTTCCAGATGCCGGGATGTCCGGCAATTTCGGCGATGGCGGCGTGAAAGGCCTCGTCGGCCTGATGGAATGCTTCGCGATCGGCGGCCACCTCGGCCTCGCGCTGGCGTTCGAGGATCGCGTGCAGGCTGAGGATCTGGCTGGCGCTGGCGCGCTCGGTTGCCATGCGGGTCGTGGTTTCCTCCAGCGACCTGCGGACTATGATCGCCTCCGGAAGGGCGGCGAGCGGGATGCGAGATACGAAGATGCCCGATTGCGGGAAGATCTCGACCAGGCCTTCGTCCGACAGGCGCAGGATGGCTTCCCGCACCGGGGTCCGGCTGACGCCATATAAGCGCGCGATCTCGGCCTCGATGATCGGATCGCCGGGTCTGCGCTGTAGCGAGACCAGTTCAGCACGCAGTTCGGCATAAATCCGCGCCGCCGCAGTTGCGGCCCGCGGACGGCCGGTTCGCCGGTGGCCGGCGAGGTTGCGGAGCTTCGACTTTTTCGGCGAGCGGGCGGGCATTCGTGCTCCCAAAATTGATATATTAGTATATGAAGTCGTCACGGAAGGCAAACGAGCACCGGGAGGTCACATGACCGACTACCGCAAGCTATTCGATCTCACCGGCAAGACCGCCGTGGTGCTGGGCGCCGCCTCGGGCATCGGCAAATCCTCGGCTGAAGCGCTGGCGTCGCTTGGCGCACGCGTGCTGTGTGCCGATCGCACGCTCGAGGGCGCGGATGCGACCGCCGCGGCAATCCGGGAGCACGGCGGATCGGCAACGGCCGCCGGTTGCGATGCCGCCGACCGTGCGGACGTCGAGGCGCTGGCGGCGAAGGCGCTTGCGGAATTCCAGCGCGTCGACATCGCAGTCACCACGCCGGGGCTGAACATCCGCAAGACCATCCTCGACTACACCGACGAGGATCTCGACCGCGTCATCAACCTCAATATCAAGGGCACGGTGTGGTTCTTCCAGGCGTTCGGCCGCATCATGGTCCAGCAACAGGGCGGCAGCCTGATTGCCTGCTCCTCGGTGCGCGCCGTGACGATCGAGCCGGGGCTTGCAGTCTATGGTTCGACCAAGGCGGCGATCGGTCTGTTGGTCAAGGGCTTCGCGTCCGAGGTCGGGCGGTCCGGCGTCCGCGTCAACGCCATCGCGCCGAGTATCGCGGAGACCGCGTTGACCGGCCCGTTCAAGCAGCGGCCCGACATCTACAATCTCTATGCCGGCCACACCGTGTTCAATCGCTGGAGCAGCGCCGACGAGGTCGCCACCGCCGTGGCTTACCTTGCATCTGATGCGGCGAGCTATGTCAGCGGCAGCACGCTGTTCGTCGACGGCGGCTGGACGGCGGTCGATGGACCGCCGACGGGTCTCACGCAACTGGCGCGTTAGGCTGTCGCATCTAGGACGTCAGGCTGGAGACAAAGCCAGCCTCGCCACGTAGCTCCGACGTATCTGACGACGTCAGAATTGCGATCAAACGCTGCGCCTGCGATGCAGCCGAGGCCTGCGTTGCAACGGCAGCCGTATACATGGTCGCGAGCCCGCATCCCGGCGGCAAGGTGCCCGATAGCACGACGCCCTGCGTGCTGATGATCTCGGTGGATTGCGTGCAACCGATCGGCCGCCGGTCACTGGACCCGGCCAGATGCCGCATCGCCGTCGCGCCGTTCGGAAAGACTTTCAGCCGGTCGGCGACGACTTCGGCAATATCGAGTTGCGCCAGCACCTTCGCGACATGAATTCCGGCGGTTGACGCCTTGATATCGGGCACGAAGATCGCGTCCGCATCGAGCAGCACCGCGCGCAGGCTGGCCGCGTCACCAGCGGACGCCGGCGGATCTCCGGCGCGGACCGCAAGCGCCGTTTCAACGCGGCCGATGTCGGCGATCGAGCTGCGCAGAACCAGCCCTTCGTCGGCAAGCTTCGCGATCAGCGCGGCGGTCAGGATGACGATGTCGGTCGGAACGCCGGCCCGCAATCTGTCGGCCATGGCGCCGACCGCGCCGAAATCACCGGCAATGCCGAGGCCGGTTTCGGCTTCAAACGCCGGCTCCAGGCTGCGCACCAGTCCCTGCGCTGCGCCGCCGCTCAGGATGTTCAACGTCTTCATTTGCACCTGTTCCGTTACCACGGTTTGGCCGCTACGTGCCTATTCGGTCTTGTCCAGTCTTTTGACGACGTCTGTCCATTTCACGATATCGGCGCGCAGAAATTTGTCGAAGGCTTCCGGCGTCATGGTCATCGGCACCGCGCCCTGCTCGGCCCAAAACTTCTCGACCTCCGGCCGCCTGACCGCGGCATTCACGGCCGTGTTGAGTTTCTCGATGATCGGCTTCGGCGTGCCTGCTGGGGCCATCAAGCCGAGCCAGATCGTCGCCTCATAGCCGGAAACGCCCGCCTCGGTCACGGTCGGAATGTTTGATAGCACCGCGGAACGGGACTTACCGGTTGTTGCGAGCGCGCGGACCTGGTTTTCGGCAACATTCGGTGCCATCGCCGGAACTGCATCGATCATCATCTGGACCTGGCCGCCGATGACGCCGCTGCGGGCCTCACCACTGTTGCGGTAGGGCACATGCACGATGTTGACCCCGGCCATGGCTTTGAACAACTCGCCCGCCATGTGATACGGCGTCCCCTGACCCGACGAGGCGTAGTTCAGCTTTCCGGGCGCTGCCTTTGCAAGCGCGATGAACTCCTGCAGCGTCCTGGCCGGCACGGCGGGGTGAACCACGATCACCAGATCCGAAGTGTTCAGGGATGCGATCGGCGTCAGGTCGCGCATCAGCTCATATTTGCGCTGGGGCACCAGCGATTCATTGGCGGTCTGGGTGTTCGACATCATCAGAAGGGTGTAGCCATCGGCCGGCGCCTTCGCGACCTCGAGCGTGCCGATCACGCCGCCGGCGCCGGCGCGGTTCTCCACCACGAAGGGCTGGCTGAGGTTTTCCTGCAAGATGCTGCCGATCTGGCGCGCAACGACGTCGGCCGGACCGCCGGGACCAAACGGAACGACGATCCTGACCGGCCGCGCAGGATAATCCTCGGCGTCCGCATGTGAGCCCGACATCGAGACGGTCAGCAATGCCGCGACACACATCACGGCGTACCGAAAGTCCGCCATTGATCGTCTCCCCCAACTTTAGTCTTCTTTCTTGACCAGAAGTCTAGCTGCAACCTGAAGCATCTGTCGACGACAGACATCGTCTTCGCGCATCGGAACAAGGGCGGGAGGACGGTGTACTCAAACTTCGCCAACGCGTGCGGGGAATCAAATGAGGAAACATCCTGGATTATCGCGCCGCGATTTGCTGAAGGGCAGCAGTGCCGTGCTGGCAGGGACCGCCTTTTCAACGCGCGTGATGGCCGCCGCGCCAGCTGCGGAACCGGTGACGCCGGCGCTGATCGAGGCGGCGAAGAAAGAGGGGCAGGTCGTCTATTACACTTCGACCGATTTGCCGGTCGCCGAGAAATTGGCGAAGGCGTTCGAGGCTAAGTATGCGGGGATCGCCGTCCGTGTCGAACGCACCGGCGCGGAGCGTGTGTTCCAGCGGGTGGGCCAGGAATACGCCAGCAACATTCACGCGGTCGACGTCGTCAATTCCTCCGACGCCGCGCATTTCATCGTGTGGAAGCGCGACGGCGTTCTGGCGCCCTATGTGCCGGAGGAGGTCGCGAAATACTATCCGGACGAGCATCGCGATGCGGACGGCCAGTTCGCAAGCTTCCGGGTCTGGCTTTCGATCATTGCCTACAACACCAATCTCGTGAAGGCCGAGGATGCGCCGAAGAGCTTCGCCGACCTGCTCGATCCGAAATGGAAGGGCAAGATCGTGAAGGGGCATCCCGGCTATAGCGGCACCATCATGACCGCGACCTATCAGATGCAGCGCGACCTCGGCTGGAGCTTCTTCGAGAAGCTCGCAAAGCAGAACATCATGCAGGTGCAGTCCTCGACCGATCCACCGAAGAAGCTCGATCTCGGCGAGCGCGCTGTCATGGCCGACGGCAACGAGTACAACATCTTTCAGCTGAAGGAGATGGGCCGCCCGGTCGAGCCGGTCTACGCCACCGAAGGGTCGCCGATCATTGTCGGTCCCAATGGGATCTTCAAGGACTGTCCGCATCCCAATGCGGCAAGGCTGTTTCAATCGTTCGCGCTCGGGCGCGAGGGGCAACAGCTCAACGTCGAGATCGGCGGCCTCAGGTCCGTCCATGCGCAGGCCCAGGAGAAGGCCGGGCGCAAGCCGTTGAAGGACATCAAGACGATGAAGGACGACCCGGTGGCGGTGGAGAGGGAAGGGGAATCGATCAAATCGCACTACACCCGCATCTTCCGCGTTTGACGGACGGAGTGGGCCGGTAGCCGAGCCTTTGGGCGTTTGCCGCATGGCTTATGCGCGGTTTTCGCCCGGACCGGGTCAATAATGCCCCTCGGCGGGGCGGATATTTGATGTTACCAATTTGGCATGAACCAGCATGCCAAGGTTGACATCCGCCATTCCACCTGTCCGCACGACTGCCCTTCGGCATGTGCGCTCGACGTCGAGGTGATCGACGGCCGCTCGATCGGCAGGGTGCGCGGCTCGAAACAGCAGACCTATACGGCCGGCGTGGTCTGCGCCAAGGTCGCGCGTTACGCCGAGCGGATCCACCACGCTGAACGGCTGATGCATCCGCTGCGCCGGACCGGCCCGAAGGGCTCCGGTCAGTTCGCGCGGATTTCGTGGGACGAGGCGCTGGACGAGATCGCGGCGCGATTCGACGCTGCCGAGCGGGAGTTCGGCGCCGAGTCGGTCTGGCCCTACTACTACGCCGGCACCATGGGGCTCGTGATGCGCGACGGCCTCAACCGGCTGTCGCATGTGAAGAAGTATTCGCGCTTCTACGGCACGATCTGCTCGACCATCGCGCGCATCGGCTTTGCCGCCGGAACCGGCAAGATCGCCGGCGTCGATCCGCGCGAGATGGGCGTCTCCGACCTCGTCGTGATCTGGGGCACCAATCCGGTGAACACCCAGGTCAACGTGATGACGCATGCAGCGCGCGCGCGGAAGGAGCGCGGCGCCAAGATTGCGGCGGTCGACGTTTACAATAACGAGACCATGAAGCAGGCCGACATCAAGATCCTGCTGCGGCCGGGAACCGATGGCGCCTTCGCCTGCGCCGTGATGCACGTGCTGTTCCGCGAGGGACTTGCCGATCGCGACTATCTCGCGCGCTATACCGATTGCCCGGACGAGCTGGAAGCGCATCTGAAGACGCGCACGCCGGAATGGGCATCAGCGATCTCGGGCGTGCCGGTCGAGGAGATCGAGGCGTTCGCGCGGCTGGTCGGGACCACCAAGCGCTCGTTCTTCCGCCTAGGCTACGGGTTTACCCGCAGCCGCAACGGCGCCGCGCAGATGCATGCCGCGCTGTGCATTCCCGCGGTGACTGGTGCCTGGCAACATGAGGGCGGCGGTGCGTTCTTCAACAATGCCGGCATCTGGCGCTTCGACGAGTCCATTATTGAGGGCCACGATGCGATCGATCCCTCGACCCGCGTGCTCGATCAGTCGAAGATCGGCCGCATCCTGACCGGTGATGCCGAGGCGCTGCGCGGCGGCGGACCGGTCAAGGCGATGCTGATCCAGAACACCAATCCGATGACGGTGGCGCCCGAGCAGGCGCTGGTGCGGCAGGGATTTGCCCGCGAGGATCTGTTTGTCGCGGTGCATGAGCAGTTCATGACCGAGACGGCGCAGATGGCCGACATCGTGCTGCCGGCGACGATGTTCATGGAGCACGACGACCTCTATTACGGTGGCGGTCACCAGCACATCTCGGTCGGCCCGAAGCTGATCGATCCGCCCGGCGAGTGCCGCTCCAATCACGAGGTGCTGCAGGGGCTCGGCCGCAGGCTCAATGCCGTGCATCCCGGTTTCGACATAACGCCGCGCCAGCTGATAGACGCAACTTTGAAGAAAAGCGGGCACGGCGATATCGAGACGCTGGAAGCCGATATTTGGCGCGACCTGCAGCCGGATTTCCGCACCTCGCATTATCTCGACGGCTTCGCCCATCCCGACAAGAAGTTCCATTTCAAGGTCGATTGGGGCAAGGTGCCGGTCGGGGCAGGCGGGCTGATGGGCGCCTGGGACAAGATGCCCTCGCTGCCCGACCACTGGACCATCATCGAGGAGGCGGACGCGCAGCATCCGTTCCGGCTCGCGACGTCGCCGTCGCGCAGCTTCCTCAACACCAGCTTCAACGAAACGCCCTCGTCGCAGGCCCGCGAGGGCGCGCCGACCGTGATGATCCACCCCGACGATGCGGCCGCGCTGTCGATCGCCGATGGGGAGGCCGTGACGCTAGGCAACATGCGCGGTGAGACCACGCTGACCGCAAAACTGTTCGATGGCGTTCGCCGCGGCGTGCTGATCGCCGAGTCGATCCATCCGAACAAGTCCCACATCGGCGGGCGCGGCATCAACATGCTGACCGGGGCGGAGGCCGTCGCACCGCTTGGCGGCGCCGCGTTCCACGACAACAAGGTCTGGATCAGGAAGGCGTCCGCTGCCGATTAAATCCTGCTTGCAGTCGGCGCCGATCCTGCCGCAAATGTGCGCTGACACCAGCGTACAGGCAAGAAAACAGGCAAGAAAACAGGCAAGAAAACAGGCAGGAAACATGACCGACAACAGCGTTCTTCTCGAGAAGCGCGGACAGGCGTTCTGGATCACCATCAACCGGCCGGACAAGCGCAACGCGCTCAATGCCGGTGTGATCGCGGGCATCGCCAGGGGCTATCGCGAGGCGCATGACGACAAGGACGTGCGCGTCATCGTGCTGACGGGTGCGGACGACAAGGCGTTCTGCGCCGGCGCCGATCTGCAGAACAGCGGCGCGGCGTTCTCGATGGATTTCTCGCGTCCGAATGTCGACTACGCCGATTTGTTGCGGCTGTCGCAGAACGCGACCAAGCCTGCGATCGCGCGGGTCGGCGGCGTCTGCATGGCCGGCGGCATGGGCCTGCTGTGCATGACCGACATGGCGGTGGCCGGCGATCAGGTGATCTTCGGTCTGCCCGAGGTGAAGGTCGGCGTGTTTCCGATGCAGGTGCTGAGCCTGCTGCAGTCGATCGCTCCGCCGCGCCTCGTCAACGAATGGGCGCTGACCGGCGAGCCGTTCGACGCCAAGACGGCGCAGGCCGCGGGTCTTCTCAACTACGTCGTGCCGACGGCCGAGCTCGACGCCAAGGTCGATTGGCTGATCGGCCGCATCGTCGACAAGTCGCCGACCGCGATCCGTCGCGGCAAATATGCGATGCGGGCGATCGCGTCGATGTCGTTCGACGAAAGCATCGCCTACACCGAAAGCCAGATCGCGCTGCTTGCGATGACCGAGGATGCCAAGGAAGGCCTCAAGGCCTTCGGCGAGAAGCGCAAGCCGACCTGGACGGGACGCTGAGGCATCATTGTGCCCGCTTCACCTCGCTGCATACGACCGCTCAGGGTGACGGAATTGGCTTGCTCAGTGTCATCACCCGCGCATGCGGGTGATCCAGTATTCCAGAGACGGTTGTGCTTGAGCCGATAGGCCGCGGCGTACTGGGTCGCCCGGTCAAGCCGGGCGACGACAACAGTGGATGAGGACAAAGCTTCACGTCCTCTCAGGCGCGCAGTATCAAAATATCGAAAACAACCCCATGCACAGTAGCTGGGCGGCTGCCGGCGTTCGACACGGCAGCTTGACACGTCGGGCAAATCAGCGGCATTATTCTATTATACCGAAATATCGCGAGCGCGCCTCGCACCCTCTCCCGGGAGAACGGGGTGAGGGAGCGCGATGCCCATCGCACGCTAGCCCGCATTGGCCTTCAGGCCGGCGGCTTCGATGCCGGCCACGGCGCAGATCTCGTCATTGTCCGAGGTGTCGCCGCTGACGCCGACGGCGCCGAGCAGGGTGGCTCCGTCCATGATCAGCACGCCGCCGGGGACCGGCACCAGCCGGCCCTGCGCCAGCGTGTTCACGGAATCGATGAAATAGGCCTGCTCTTGCGCGCGCTGAAACAGGGCGCGCGATCCCATCCCGAGCGCCAGCGCGCCATAGGCCTTGCCGTGGGCGATCTCGGCCCGCATCAGGCTGGTGCCGTCCTGCGCCGCCGTCACCTTCACCGCGCCGCGCGCGTCGAGGATGGTGACGACCAGCGGCTTCAGCTTCTTCTCGACGCCCTTGGCGAGTGCGGCATCCAGAATCTTGCGGGCAATGTCGAGAGTGAGTTCAGCCATGGGCCTTGTCCTTTGTCGGCAATGATTGGTCGGAATTCGATTTCGCACGTTTCAGGCTCATCGCCAATACGCTGGCGACATGCAGCGGCGTGCGTCCGCTGCCGTCCTTGATCTGGTGCCGGCATGAGGTGCCGTCGGCCACGATCAGCGCATCCTGATCCGCGCTGCGGACTGCCGGCAGCAGCGACAGCTCCGCCATCTCGATCGAGGCCTGATAGGTGTCCGCGCCGTAGCCGAACGCGCCGGCCATGCCGCAGCAGCTCGACTCGATGGTCTTGACCTCGAGGCCCGGCACCAGCCGCAGCACTTTCTCCACCGGCTTGAGCGCGCCAAAGGATTTCTGGTGGCAATGACCGTGCACGACGGCCTTGCTAGCGACTGCGCCAAGCGGCAGAGCGAGGCGCCCAGCCTCGGCCTCTCGCACCAAAAATTCCTCGAACAGCAGGGCGCGCGCGCTGACGGTCTTCGCGGCGTCATCGGAACGCAGCGACAGCAGCTCGTCGCGCAGGGTCAGAAGGCAGCTCGGCTCGAGGCCAATGATCGGCACGCCGCGCGCCGCGAACGGCGCGTAGGTCGCAACCAGCCGGTCGAGCTCGGCACGGGCCTGTTCCACCAGGCCCGCCGACAGGAACGTGCGTCCGCAGCATGGCGGGCGGCCGCCGTCCGACGGTTTGGGCAGATGCACGCGATAGCCGCCGGCGACCAGGACCTCGATTGCGGCATCGAGATTCTCCCGCTCATAGCCGCGGTTGAACGTATCGGCGAACAGCACGACTTCGCGGCCGTCACGCGGCCCCATCACCTCGACGTCCGGCCGGAAGGTGTCGCGGCGAAATTCCGGCAGCGCGCGTTTGGCGCTGATGCCGGCGAGTGTCTCGAACAACGCACGCAGCAGCGGGCTGCGGTTGCGCCAGTTCGCGAGCGGGGCGAAGCGCGAGGCGAGATCGACATAGCGCGGCAGGTAGCCGACCAGCCGGTCGCGCAGCGACAGGCCGTGCGACGCGGCGCGGGCGGCCAGCACCTCGATCTTCATCTTGGCCATGTCGACGCCGGTCGGGCATTCATGGCGGCACGCCTTGCAGGAGACGCAGAGTTTCAGCGTGTCCATCATCTCGTCGGAGGCCAGCGCGTCCGCACCCAACTGGCCCGAGATCGCCAACCGCAACGTATTGGCGCGGCCGCGGGTAACGTCCTTCTCGTTGCGCGTCGCCCGATAGGACGGGCACATCACGCCGCCTTCGAGCTTGCGGCAGGCGCCGTTGTTGTTGCACATCTCGACCGCGCCCTGGAAGCCGCCGCCGGCGCCGGGATAGGCCGACCAGTCCAGCGCCGTCTTCAATTCGCCGACGCGATACTCCGGCGAATAGCGAAACAGCGAGCGGTCGTCCATGTCAGGCGGATCGACGATCTTGCCCGGGTTGAGCGTATTGTCCGGATCGAAGCGCTGCTTGACCTCGCGGAAATCGGCCACGATGCGCGCGCCGAACATCGTCTCGTGGAACTCCGAGCGCACCAGGCCATCGCCGTGCTCGCCGGAATGCGAGCCCTTGTATTCGCGCACCAACGCGAAGGCTTCCTCGGCAATGGCGCGCATTGCCTTGACGTCCTTCTCGAGCTTGAGATTGAGCACCGGGCGCACATGCAGGCAGCCTTCGGAGGCATGCGCATACATCGTGCCGCGGGTGCCGTGTTTGGCGAAGACGGCATTGAGCCGTTCGGTGTAGTCGGCGAGATGCGGCCGCGGCACTGCGCAATCCTCGACGAACGAGACCGGCTTGCCCTCCTGCTTCATCGACATCATGACGTTGAGGCCGGCGGCGCGGAAATCGGCGATGCCGGATTGCAGCGCGGGCTCGACGATCTCGACCACGCCGCCCCATTTGCGCGGTGGCTTGTCCCAGCCGAAACCGAGATCGGCCATCAGCTCGTCGAGCTGCTTCAGGCGGGCGAGGTTGTCGGCCTGATCTTCCTCGGCGAACTCGACAACCAGGATCGCGTCGGGATCGCCGCGCACCGCCGCGGAAATGATCGGCTGAAACATCGCGATCTCGCGGCCGAGCGCGATCATGGTGCGATCGACCAGCTCGACTGCGATCGGCCGCAGCTTCACCAGATGCTGGGCCGCGTCCATCGCCTCGTAGAAGCTGCCGAAATGGCAGACGCCGAGCGCCTTGTTGCGGATCACGGGCCACAGCTTGAGCTCGACCTGCGTCGTGAAGGCGAGCGTCCCCTCCGAGCCGACGAGGAGATGCGCCATGTTGTTCGGCGCGTTGCGCGGCACCAGCGCATCGAGGTTATAACCGCCGACGCGGCGCTGCACCTTGGGGAATTTGTCCGCGATCTCGGCCGCCTCGCGCTCTCCGAGATCGAGCATGTCGCGGAACAGCTTCGATCCGTTGTCGGACGCATTGATCCGCGTCAGGTCGCGCGGCACCTCGCCGAAATGCAGCAGCGTGCCGTCGGCGAGCGCTGCATCCATCGACAGCGTATTGTCGCGCATGGTGCCGTAGCGCAGCGAGCGGCCGCCGCAGGAATTGTTGCCGGCCATGCCGCCGATCGTGGCGCGCGACGCGGTCGAGACGTCGACCGGAAACCACAGCCCGTGTTTCTTCAGTTGGCGGTTGAGGTCGTCGAGCACGATGCCGGGCTCGACCACGCAAGTCCGGTTCTCGACGTCGAGCGAGAGGATACGGTTCAGATGCTTGGAGAGGTCGACCACGATGCCGTCATTGACGGTCTGACCGCATTGCGAGGTGCCGCCGCCGCGCGGGGTCACGATCCGCCCGGCGTCGCGGACGATCGCAAGCGTGCGCAACGCCTCGTCGACGGTGCGCGGCACCACCACGCCGGCCGGCATGATCTGGTAGAACGAGGCGTCGGTCGCGTAGCGGCCGCGGTTGAAGGCATCGAAAAACACGTCGCCGGTCAGGTCGGACCGCAGGCGCTGTTCGAGCGATGAGGCGTTCTTCATCCCAGATCCGATGTGATCCGCGGCGCAACCCATATTGCCCGGGGATTATTCATTCGATTGAGCCGAGAATTACATTATGAATTCAAAATGAGCAACTAGCTGCCTTGAGGCGTCGCCTCTTGGCCGCTGTCCGGTCCCTCGGCGAGGTGCTCGATAGCAGCGCTCCGCTTGTTGCGCAGATGTCCGAACAGGATGTCGCTGAGCTCGCTTCCAGCGCGGCGGCGCAGCGCATCGAGGATCGCCTCGTGCTCGCGCATCGCCTCGGCCCAGCGTTGCCGCTTGCGGGCGAAATTGGCGGAGTAGCGCACGCGGCGGATCCGGCCCGCGAAGTTGGCGTAGGTGGTCTTCAGCGTCTCGTTGCGCGCAGCCGCGACGATGCTCTCGTGGATCTGCTGGTTGGTCTGGAAGTAGCCGTGCATGTCGCGGTGCAGATAGTGACCGTACATCTCGTAGTGCAGTCGCTCGATCGCCGCGATTTCCTCGTCCGTGATGTTCTCGCAGGCCAGCCGTCCGGCCAGGCTCTCCAGTCCGGCCATGACGTCGAACAGTTCCTCGAGGTCGCGCTGGCTGAGCTGGCGCACCCGCGCGCCGCGATTGGGCAAGAGCTCGATCAGGCCTTCGGCGGCCAGCACCTTGAGCGCCTCGCGCAGTGGCGTCCTGGAGATCCCCAGCATTTCGCACAGCTGGCGTTCCGGAACGCGCCCGCCCTCCGGAATGTTGCCTTCCACCACGTGGTCGCGGAGCCGCAGCAGGATCTCGCCGTGAAGCGAGACCTCCTGGCGGTCGCTGCTGTTGCCGGCGGCGGGCTCGGTGATCGGAACCCCGGACTCGGGAATCGCAGATTTCATATTCTGAACAATAATTTGCCGGCGCGGTCGCGTCGATCTCCGCAATCAAATACCAAAATTGGATTGAAAATACAAAAAATGAATGCAAAATAGTTGGCCAAGGAGCCGAAATCCGGCAATTGGGAGGTTCTCATGCATCAAGGACGCCATTTTCTACAGATTCCAGGGCCGAGCCCCGTGCCGGATCGCATTCTTCGCGCGATGGACATGCCGGTCATCGACCACCGGAGCGCGGAGTTTGCCGAGCTTGGCCGCACCGTGCTCGAGGGAAGCGGCAAGATCTTCCAGACCGCGGGCCCGGTGGTGATCTTCCCGTCGTCGGGCACCGGCGCCTGGGAAGCCGCGATCGTCAACACGCTGTCGCCGGGCGACAAGGTTTTGATGGTCGAGACCGGGCACTTCGCCACCCTGTGGCGGCAGCTCGCCGGCCGTTTCGGCATCGAGGTCGACTTCATAGCCGGCGATTGGCGGCGCGGCGCCGATCCTGCGTTGATCGAGGCAAGGCTTGCCGCCGACACCGCGCACAGCATCAAGGCGGTGATGGTCGTCCACAACGAGACCTCGACCGGCGCGACGAGCCGGATCGCCGACATCCGTGCCGCCATCGACCGCACCGCGCATCCGGCGCTCTTGATGGTCGATACCATTTCCTCGCTCGGCTCGGTCGATTACCGGCACGACGAGTGGAAGGTCGATGTCAGCGTCAGCTGCTCGCAGAAGGGTTTTATGCTGCCGCCCGGCCTCGGCTTCAACGCCATTTCGGAAAAGGCGCGCGCCGCGTCCCGTACCAACAAGATGCCGCGCTCCTATTTCGATTGGGAGGAAATGCTGAAGCCGAACGCCAAGGGCTTCTTCCCCTATACGCCGGCGACGAACCTGCTCTACGGGCTGCGCGAGGCGATCGCGATGCTGCTGGAAGAGGGGCTCGACAACGTATTCGCCCGCCATCGGCGGCTCGCCGCCGCGACGCGCGCGGCCGTCAACCAATGGGGGCTCGAGAATCTCTGCCAGGAGCCGTCGGAGTTCTCGCCGGTGCTGACGGCGGTGTTGATGCCGCCCGGCCATGATGCCGATCAGTTCCGCAAGGCCGTGCTCGACAATTTCAACATGTCGCTCGGTGCCGGCCTGTCGAAGGTCGCCGGCAAGGTGTTCCGCATCGGTCATCTCGGCGAGTGCAATGAGCTGACGCTGCTCGGCGCGCTCACCGGCGTCGAGATGGGGCTGTCGGTTGCCGGCGTGCCGCACCGCTCGGGCGGCGTCGAGGCGGCGATGCGGCTGCTCGAGCAGCGCGATCAACGCAACGCGTCGCATCTGAAGGTGGTCAGCACTTAAGCGCCGACCAACGGCATCCCGCACGCCAACGGCTCAGAAAAATCGCGGATCAGGGAAGGGGAGGGATATGAGGCTTCGGTTCAAGGCCACCCATGTCGTGTTGGCCATGCTCTGCGTGATGTATTTCATCACCTATGTCGACCGCGTCAACATCGGCACCGCGGCCAGCGAGATCCAGAAGGAGCTCGGCCTGTCCAACACCGAGCTCGGCCTGGTATTCTCGGCCTTCGCCTATCCGTATCTGCTGTTCCAGGTGATCGGCGGCTGGGTCGGCGATCGTTTCGGGCCACGCCAGACCTTGTTCTGGTGCGGCATGATCTGGGCCGCGGCGACCATCATGACCGGCTTCGTCCACGGTCTCGCCGCGCTGTTCATCGCGCGCTTCGCGCTCGGGTTCGGCGAAGGGGCGACGTTCCCGACCGCGACCCGCGCCATGCAGTACTGGACGCCTGCGAACCGCCGCGGCTTCGCGCAAGGCCTGACACACGCGTTTGCGCGGCTCGGCAACGCGGTGACCCCGCCGGTGGTCGCGCTCCTGATCCTCTGGCTGACATGGCGCGGTGCATTCGTGGTGCTCGGCGTCGTCAGTCTCATCTGGGGTGTTGCGTGGATCTGGTACTTCCGCAACGAGCCTAGGGACCACGGCTCCATCACGGAGGCCGAGCTTGCGACGTTGCCGCCGCGCCCGCAGGGCGAGCGGCCGAAGGTGCCGTGGGGGCCGCTGTTGCAGCGGATGTGGCCGGTGACGCTGACGTATTTCTGCTACGGCTGGTGCCTGTGGCTCTACCTCAACTGGCTGCCGCTGTTCTTCAAGAACAACTACAGCCTCGATCTGAAGAACTCGGCGCTGTTCGCATCCGGCGTGTTCTTTGCCGGCGTCGTCGGCGACAGCATCGGCGGCGTCCTCTCCGACCGCATCCTCGAGCGCACAGGCAATGTGCGGCTGGCGCGGCTCAGCGTGACGATCGTGGGATTCGCGGGCGCACTGCTCTCGCTGATGCCGATCCTGTTCGTCCACGACATCACGGTGGTCGCGCTCTGCCTGTCGGCCGGGTTCTTCTGCGCCGAGCTCGTGATCGGCCCGATGTGGTCGATCCCGATGGACATCGCGGCGAAATATTCCGGCACCGCCGCGGGGATCATGAACAGCGGCTCGGCGTTCGCGGCGATCGTCTCGCCGCTGGTCGCCGGTTTCGTCATCGACGCCACCGGAAACTGGTACCTGCCGTTCCTGATGTCGATGGGCCTGCTGTTGCTTGGTGGTTTCTCAGCGTTCCTGATGCATCCGGAGCGCCCGTTCGAGGAGGCCGGCGAGTTGGCCGCGCCGCGAAAGGTGGTGGCCGCCGAATGAGCGGATGAAGGTGTCGGCATGGCGCTCCCGGATATGCATGACTGCCCCCCGCCGGGCGGAGGACAAACCCGGCGAGAATGATGACATGGATACAGTCTTGAAGAGAGGCTGGGAGTAGTGAGCTTGGGTATGCTTAGCGGCGGCTGCCACTGCGGTGAGATCAGGTTCGAAGTCCCCGATCAGGCGGCTTTCAGTACCGTCTGCCATTGCCACGATTGTCGGAGGCAATCTGGAGCGCCGATGCTGGCGTGGGCAATGGTCCCGAAGGCCGCGGTATTGATCCAAGGGAAGCCGAAGATCTATTCGTCTTCAGAAAGCGGCCAGCGCTCGTTCTGCCCGACGTGCGGCGCGGGGCTGTTCTTCAGCAATGGCATTCTCGACCGGATGGGCATGATGCAGGTCAGGATCGCTGCGCTCGACGATCCCAATTCGATCTCGCCCCGGGTTCAGGTGCAGACTGCCGAGCGCGTCGGATGGGTAGGGTCCCTTCACGAACTTCCGGCCTTCGAGCGCTTCCCGAGTTGAGTCGTTGGGATCGCCAGGATTTGGGCCAGTACCCATCAGGGCGGCCGGTACGGTTGGGGCGGGCCCTGCTCCAACAGGCGTGGTCCAATATTCTTCCAGATGGCGTCGCGCTGGATCGGTCTGGCCGGGTATGGCCTCGGATGCCAACTCACTGAGCCATCTCAAGAAGAGTTAAGCCATGTGGGCCGCTATGGGCTGATATGGTTGGCTTCGATTTCCGGATAATGATATGCGAGCGGCTTACCGAGACCAAGGCAAGACCGGGAAAGACGCTCATGACCGTGCACACTGGAAGGCATTTTCTGCAGATTCCGGGACCGACCAACGTGCCGGACCGGGTGCTGCGGGCGATGGACATGCCGACCATGGACCATCGCGGTGCCGAATTCGCCGAGATCGGCTTTGCCGTGCTTTCTGCGATGCAGCGTGTGTTCCGCACCAAGCAGCCCGTGATCATCTACCCCTCGTCGGGGACGGGCGCCTGGGAGGCCGCGATCGTCAACACTCTGCAGCCGGGCGACAAGGTCCTGATGTGCGAGACCGGCCAGTTCGCGGTGCTGTGGCACGGCATCGCCGACAAGTTCAAGCTCGACGTCGATTTCATTCCGGGTGACTGGCGCCACGGCGCCGACCTCGAGCAGATCGAGGCCAGGCTGTCCGCCGACAAGGCGCACAAGATCAAGGCCGTCTGCGTGGTCCATAACGAGACCTCGACCGCCTGCGTCACCTATCCGCGCGACGTCCGCAAGATCCTCGACACCTTGAAGCATCCGGCGCTCCTGATGGTCGACACCATCTCCGGCCTCGGCTCGCTGGAATATGAACACGATGCCTGGGGCATCGACGTCTCGATCGCCGGCTCCCAGAAGGGGCTGATGCTGCCGCCCGGCCTCGGCTTCAACGCCGTGTCGGAGAAGGCGCTTGCCGTGGCCAAGGCCAATCCGGGGATGCGTTCCTATTGGGATTGGCAGGAGGTCATCAACATCAACAAGGCCGGCACCTGGCCGTATACGCCAGCGACCAACCTGCTGTTCGGCCTGCGCGAGGCCGTGAAGATGCTGGAGGAGGAGGGGCTGGACAATGTCTTCGCCCGCCACAAGCGCCACAGCGAAGCGACGCGTGCCTCCATCAAGGTCTGGGGGCTGGAGACGCAGTGCCAGGAGCAGGGCGCGCATTCGCCGGCGCTGACCGCGGTGCGCGTGCCCGATGGCCACGATGCCGATCACTTCCGCAAGGTCGTGCTTGAGAATTTCGACATGTCGCTCGGCACCGGCCTCAACAAGGTCAAGGGCAAGGTGTTCCGGATCGGGCATATCGGCCACTTCAACGATTTGATGCTGATGGGCACGCTGTCCGGCGTCGAGATGGGTCTTGATCTGGCCAAGGTGCCGCATCGCAGCGGCGGTGTGCTGGCGGCGATGGAGGTCCTCAAGGGACGTGACCCATCGCAGGCGTCGAAAGCCGTTGCTTGAGTAGGCTGGCCTGAAACCTTATCGCAAAGAACAGAAAGAGCGAGACATGAACGCGCCTGTCGCACCGACCGAAGACCTGATCTACTCCGTCGCGGACGGGATCGCGCGCATCACGTTCAACAGGCCGCAGGCCCGCAACGCGCTGACCTTTGCGATGTACGAGCAGATGGCCTCGATCTGCGAGAACATCAATCAGGATCACTCCATCAAGGCGCTGATCCTCACCGGCGCCGGCGAGAAGGCGTTCGCCTCGGGCACCGACATCTCGCAGTTCCGGGCGTTCAAGACCGCGCAGGATGCGCTGGACTACGAGGCGCGCATCGACCGCGTGCTGGGTACGCTGGAACAGTGCCGCGTGCCTGTCATCGCGGCGATCGCCGGCGCGTGCACCGGCGGCGGCGCCGGTATCGCCGCATGCTGCGACATCCGCATCGGCACCGAGTCGACCCGGATCGGCTTCCCGATCGCCCGCACGCTCGGCAACTGCCTCTCGATGTCCAACATCTCGCGGCTGGTTTCGCTGATCGGTCCGGCGCGGACCAAGGATCTGATCTTCAAGGCGCGCCTGGTCGAGGCGCCCGAAGCACTGGCGCTCGGGCTGCTCAACGAAGTCGTCCCCGACGTGGAAACGCTGCAGCGCCGCGCCACCGAGACCGCGCAGCTTGTCGCCGGCCATGCGCCGATCACGTTAGAGGTGACCAAGGAAGCGGTGCGCCGCATCCGCCGCACGCTGTCGCGCGACGAAGGCGAAGACCTGATCCTGCGCGCCTATATGAGCGAGGATTTCCGCGAGGGCATGGACGCTTTCCTCAACAAGCGCCCGCCCAGCTTCAAGGGCAAGTAGCGGCCGCGCTAAATCACTGAGTTGCCCGACGGGTCGAGGCCCCGAGGGCGGAACGAGAAGCAAGGCTCGGGCAATTCATGTCGCGAGAATGCAACGCTATGTCCCCACCCACATCTGTCATCGCCCGGCTTGTCCGGGCGACCCAGTACACCGCGGCCTTTCGGCTCAAGCATTGGCGCCTCTGGAATACTGGATCACCCGCATGCGCGGGTGATGACACCGCGTGTTTTGACGTTTGAGTCGAGTGCCATCCTCATCGTCGCAACGCGCAGCCACCTCATTCCAAAGTCATAGGTCGTGCGGCAGTTCGGCGGCTTGCACTCACCTGCATTCTCGGCACAATGACACGAACCCGCCACCTCGACGGTTTTGCGAAGCCGAACAAATAGATAGGGAAGAAATACGTGGGACAGATCGTGAAAACCACGGCAGCCATCGCGGCCTTGCTGCTGAGCACGCCGGCGTTCGCCGGCTGGGAGCCGAGCAAGCCGGTCGAGATCGTGGTTGCGGCCGGCGCCGGCGGCGCCTCCGACCAGATGGCGCGCATGATGCAGGCGGCGATCCAGAAGAACAATCTGATGAAGCAGCCGATGGTGGTGTCGCTGAAGGGCGGCGCGTCGGGTGCGGAAGCGCTGATGTACATGAAGTCCAGCGAGGGCGATCCCAACAAGGTGCTGATCGCCTATTCGCTGATCTACATGCTGCCGCTGTCGGCCAAGATTCCCTTCAACTGGCGCGACCTGACGCCGGTGTCGGTGATCGCGCTCGACCAGTTCGTGCTGTGGGACAATGCGTCGGGCCCCAAGACCGTGAAGGATTTCATCGCGGCCGCCAAGGCCGCGAGCGCGCCGTTCAAGATGGGCGGCACCGGCTCCAAGCGCGAAGACCACGTGCTGACCGTGTTCATGGAGCAGAAGACCGGCGCAAAATTCTCCTATCTGCCCTACAAGTCCGGCGGCGAGGCCGCGACCCAGCTGGTCGGCGGCCATACCGAATCCAACGTCAACAATCCGAGCGAAAATCTCGAGGTCTGGCGCGCCGGACAGGTTCGCGCGCTCTGCGTGTTCGACAAGGAGCGCATCTCCTACAAGACCAAGGTCACCGACACGCAATCCTGGAACGACATTCCGACCTGCAAGGAAGAGGGGCTGGACGTACAGTATCTTATGCTGCGCGCGATGTTCCTGCCCGGCAAGGTCACGCAGGAGCAGCAGGCATTCTATGCCGACCTGTTCCAGAAGGTGACGCAGACGGCGGAATACAAGGACTACATGGAGAAGCAGGCGTTGAAGCCGATCTTCCTCACCGGCAAGGACATGGTGGAATTCCTCGAGGATGACGACAAGCTGAATGCCTCGCTGATGAACGCGGCGGGCTTCGTCGCGAAGTAGCAGTCGCGGTTTGCTTACCTTCGGGCCGGAATTGGCTTGCAAGCGGCAGTGGCGCAGTGATTATTTGCGCCGCAGTATGGTCAAACGTCCGGCGAGCCCGATCGGGCTGGGTCACCCCTCCGTCGTCGTTGCGGGACCGTGAGGAGCGATCATGACCAAAGCCGTTCTCGGTGTCATCGGCGGATCCGGCATCTACGACCTGCCGGGCCTGGAAAATGTCCGCGAGGAAGCGATCACGAGCCCCTGGGGTGAACCATCCGCGCCACTGCGCCGCGGCGAGGTGGCGGGATTGCCGATCGTGTTCCTGCCGCGACACGGCCAGGGACACACGCTGTCGCCGTCCGACATCAATTATCGCGCCAATATCGATGTGCTGAAGCGGGCAGGGGTCACCGACCTCGTGGCGCTGTCCGCCTGCGGCTCGTTCAAGGAAGAGCTGCCGCCGGGCACCTTTGTGCTGGTCGACCAGTTCGTCGATCGCACCCACAAGCGCGAGAGCTCGTTTTTCGGCAGAGGCTGTGTAGCGCATGTGTCGATGGCGCATCCGGTGTCGCCGTTGCTCGCCAAGCATCTCGCTGCCGCTGCCGAGGCCGAGCGCATCGCGTTCGCTCGTGGCGGCACCTATCTCTGCATGGAAGGGCCGCAATTCTCCTCGCTCGCCGAAAGCCTGACCTACAAGGCGCAGGGCTATTCGGTGATCGGCATGACCAACATGCCTGAGGCCAAGCTCGCCCGCGAGGCCGAGATCTGCTACGCCAGCGTGGCGATGGTCACCGATTTCGACTGCTGGCATCCGGCCCATGATGCCGTCACGGTGCAGGATATCATCCGCGTGCTGAATTCGAACGCCGAGAAGGCAAAGGCGCTGGTCGCGCGTCTGGCGCGGGATTTCCCACGCGCGCACGAGCCGTGTCCGATCGGTTCGGACCGCGCGCTGGACACCGCGCTGATCACCGCGCCTGCGGCGCGCGATCCTCAGTTGTTGGCGAAGCTCGATGCCGTGGCTGGAAGGATGTTGCGCGGATGAAGGTCGATGGACGGCATTTTCGCAGTATCTGGCTCGAGCCAGACGGCTGGTCCGTCGGTGCGATCGACCAGCGGCGGTTGCCGCATGAATTCATCGTTGCGAAGATCAAGACGGCGGACGAGGCCGGCAAGGCCATCAGCTCGATGCTGGTGCGCGGCGCGCCGTTGATCGGCGCGACCGCAGCCTATGGCATGGCGCTCGCGATGCGTGCCGATTCCTCCGATGCGGCGCTCGACCGCGCCGGCAGGATGCTGGCTGCGACCCGGCCGACCGCGATCAATCTGAAGTGGGCGATCGACGAGATGCAACGCGCGCTCGCGCCGCTCGCAGCTTCAGCCCGGGCGGAAGCGGCCTATGCCCGCGCCCAAGAGATCGCCGACGAAGACGTCGAGATCAACCGCGAGATCGGCCGCCACGGCCTTGGCCTGATCGAAAAAATCGCCGCGACCAAGAAGCCGGGCGAGCCGGTGAACGTGCTGACGCATTGCAATGCCGGCTGGCTTGCAACCGTCGATTGGGGAACAGCGACGTCACCGATCTACCAGGCGCATGATCGCGGCATTCCGGTCCATGTCTGGGTCGACGAGACGCGGCCCCGTAATCAGGGCGCTTCGCTCACCGCCTGGGAACTCGGTCACCACGGCGTGCCGCACACCGTGATTCCCGACAACACCGGCGGCCATCTGATGCAGCATCGCATGGTCGACCTTGCGATCGTCGGGACCGACCGCGTCGCCGCCAATGGCGACGTCTGCAACAAGATCGGGACTTATCTGAAAGCGCTCGCCGCGCATGACAACGGCGTGCCGTTCTACGTTGCGCTGCCGTCGCCGACCATCGACTTTAGTATCGATGATGGCGTCAGGCAGATTCCGATCGAGCAGCGTGCGGCCAGTGAGGTGACGCACCTCACCGGGCGCACGGCGGACGGACGGATCGAGACCGTGCGCGTGGTTCCGGACGGCTCTTCGGTCGCCAATTTCGGCTTCGACGTCACGCCGGCGCGGCTGGTGACGGGATTGATCACCGAGCGCGGCGTCCTCGGCGCTGATCGTGCTGCGCTTGCGAGCGCATTTCCCGAACGTTCCGGGCGTTAGCTGAAGGCTGCATTGACGGTGATTGGTTCAGCACGCTATCCCAATCGTTGCCCTCGCAACCCAGACCGTCCAGTCCATGTCCAATACCGAACTTGAGATCGTCGTCGACGATCCGACCGCGCCTGAAGAGAATTCGCCCGCCGTCGTCAGAACCGGCGTCGTCGATGTCGTCGTCTCGCTGCTGCTGCTCGCGCTCGCATTGGTGCTCGGCTGGGATAATTGGCGCACCGGCGCATCGTGGGACTCGACCGGGCCGCAGCCGGGCTATTTTCCGTTCTATCTTTCGGTGATTCTCGGCGCCGCCAGCCTCTACGGCCTCGGCGCCGCCTTCGTCTCGCGCCGGGAAGCCGCCGAGACCTTTGTCACCCGCGCCCAGTTTCGCCGGGTGCTCGCGGTGTTCGTGCCGACATTCCTGTTCTGCCTCGCCACCCAATATCTCGGCCTCTACGTCGCGAGCTTTCTCCTGATCGCGGGCTTCATGCGCCTCGTCGGCAAGATCGCGCTGTGGAAGTCGCTGCTCACCGCCTTCGTCTTCACCGCCGCGATGTTCGTGACCTTCGACATCGCATTCGACGTCATCATGCCGAAGGGGCCGCTCGAAGCGGCCTTCGGCTACTGAGCTAACCGACAGGATTTCGAAAACATGGAAGCCTTCGGTCTCCTGCTGCACGGCTTTGCCGTCCTGCTGACGTGGAAGACGCTGCTGTTGATGATGGTCGGCCTCGTGCTCGGCATCTTCGTCGGCGTGCTGCCCGGGCTTGGCGGCCCCAACGGCGTCGCGATCCTGCTGCCTTTGACCTTCACGATGGACCCCACATCCGCCATCGTGATGCTGTCCTGCATCTATTGGGGCGCGCTGTTCGGCGGCGCCATCACGTCGATCCTGTTCAACATCCCCGGCGAAGCCTGGTCGGTCGCGACCACGTTCGACGGCTATCCGATGGCGCAGCAGGGCAGGGCGGCCGAAGCGCTGACCGCGGCGTTCACCTCGTCCTTCATCGGCTCGCTGGTCGCGGTGCTGCTGATCACCTTCCTGGCGCCGATGATCTCGTCGTTCGCGCTGAAGTTCGGCCCGCCGGAATTCTTCGCCGTCTATCTGCTGACCTTCTGCTCGTTCGTCGGCCTCGGCCGCGAAGCCAAGCACAAGACCGTGATCTCGATGTCGCTCGGGCTGCTGCTTGCCGGCGTCGGCATGGATACGGTGTCCGGGCAGCTGCGCATGACGTTCGGCTCCGCCGAGTTGCTGCGCGGCATCAACTTCCTCGTCGCGGTCATCGGCCTGTTCGGCATCAGCGAGATCCTGCTCACGATGGAGGAGCGGCTGGCGCTGCGCGGGCACGCCGCCAGTATCAGCCTGCGCGTCGTGCTCTCGGTGTGGAAGGACCTGCCGAAATACTGGGTGACGCTGCTGCGTTCGTCCGTGATCGGCTGCTGGCTCGGGATCACACCGGGCGGCGCGATCGCGGCGTCCTTCATGGGCTACAACCTCGCCAAGCGTTTCGCCAAGGATCCGGAAAGTTTCGGCAAGGGCCGCATCGAGGGCGTGTTCGCGCCGGAGACCGCCGCGCATGCATCTGGCACCGCGGCCTTGTTGCCGATGCTCGCGCTCGGCATTCCCGGTTCGGGCACTGCTGCGATCCTGCTTGGCGGCCTGATGGTGTGGGGCCTCAACCCCGGGCCGCTGCTGTTCGTCGAGCACAAGGATTTCGTCTGGGGCCTGATCGCCTCGATGTATCTCGGCAATGTCGTCGGCCTGGTGCTGGTGCTCACCACCGTGCCGATCTTCGCCTCGATCCTGCGGGTGCCGTTCGCGGCTGTCGCGCCGATGATCGTGGTGTCCTGCGCGATCGGCGCCTACGCGATCCAGAACGCGATGTTCGACATCTGGCTGATGCTGGGCTTCGGCGTCGTTGGCTACGTCTTCAAGAAGATCGGGATCCCGCTTGCGCCGTTCACGCTCGCATTGGTGCTCGGCAGCCGCGCCGAGGACGCATTCCGGCTCTCGATGATCGGCTCCGGCGGCGACATGAAGGTGTTCTGGTCGAACGGCCTCGTCGGCACCATCACGACCCTGGCGATCGTGCTGCTGTTCTGGCCGGTGATCGATCGGGCCTTTGCCGGCGTCGCGCGTCTGGTGCGGCCGGCAAAGGCGTGAGGCCTTATAGCGTTTTCAAGCGAAGTGGATACCGGTTCGCGTGAAGAAAACGCGTCAAGACTAGAATCTCTAGACGACCTTGCGCTGGCGCAGCTCGGCGATCTCGTCCTGGCCGAAGCCGAACTCGGCCAGCACTTCCTCGGTCTGCTCGCCGAATTCCGGCGGCCGCGCTGCCATCTTGCTCGGCGTCCGCGACAGCGTGACGGGCTGGCTGACCAGCTGGATGTGCCGGTTCTCATCGTTGGGAACGTGCTGGGCCATGCCGAGATGCTTGACCTGGGCGTCCTCGAACATCTGGTCGATCGAGTAGATCGGCCCGCACGGTACGCCGGCGGCGTTCAGCTCCTGCACCCAGGTCTCGGTCGATTTCTTCTCGGTCAGCGCGTTGATTCGTGCATTCAGCGCGTCCCGGTTCTTCGAGCGCGCCGGTGCGGTCGCATAATCGGGGTCGGTGATCAGCTCGGGCGCGCCGATCGCCTGTGCGCAGCGCTCCCAGATACGGCCGCCCGTGGTGGCGATGTTGATGTAGCCGTCGGTGGTCTTGAACACACCGGTCGGGATCGAGGTCGGATGGTTGTTGCCGGCCTGCTTGGCTACTTCCTTTTCCATCAGCCAGCGCGCCGCCTGGAAATCCAGCATGAAGATCTGCGCCTGCAGCAGCGAGGTCTGCACCCATTGGCCTTCGCCGGATACGTCGCGTTCCAAGAGCGCGGTGAGGATGCCGATCGCGCAGAACAGCCCCGCGGTGAGGTCTGCCACGGGAATGCCGACCCGCATCGGGCCGCCGCCGGGCGCGCCGGTCACCGACATCAGGCCGCCCATGCCTTGCGCGATTTGATCGAAGCCCGGGCGCTTGTGATAGGGGCCGTCCTGGCCGAACCCGGAGATGCTGCCGTAGACGATCCGCGGATTGATCTTGCGCACGCTCTCATAGTCGATGCCGAGCTTGGCCTTCACGTCGGGTCGAAAGTTCTCGACGATCACGTCGGCCTGTTCGGCGAGGCGCTTGAACACCTCGAGCCCCTTGGGATCCTTCAGGTTCAGCGTCATGGCGCGCTTGTTGCGATGCAGGTTCTGGAAGTCGGACCCGCCGCGCGGGCCGCCCGGCTGCTCGCCGCCGCCATCTTCCAGCAGCGCGTCGATCTTGATGACGTTGGCACCCCAGTCGGCGAGCTGGCGCACGCAGGTCGGCCCCGACCGGACCCGGGTCAAATCCAGCACGGTGAACCGGGACAGGGCTTGGGATGCGCGGGGGAAGGGCATTGAGACACCTCTTGTTTGGCGGGCCGCTCTGGGGCTACTGCCTAACTGCCATAGACAATTTGACAGGTCTTTCCAACCGTTACCCGGGCAACAAACCGGGCTGGAAACAAACAGGCATGGTTCCGCGCAGATCGGCCTCCGCCTCGGCGGTCGTTCAGGCTTCCCCACACCTGCTTACAGGCTCCGCCATCCGCCAACCCTCGACAATCACTTCGCCGGCTGCTAGCCCGTCGCCATCCGAATGAGTTTTTGCCCTTATGGAAGAGGCACTTGAGGCGCATCAAGGCGATGGACCGAAAGCTGGCATGGCGGTGAAAAAGGGGCCATCCCATCTGCTCGGCAATTCGGCATGGAACGCGACGGCGTTCGCGGTCGCGGTGCTGCTCAACCTCGCGATTCTCCCATTCGTGATCTTCCGGCTCGGCCTTGCCACCTTCGGGGTTGCGGGCCTGGTGACTGCCTGCGTCGCGCCTGCGCTGATGTTCAGCAATGCGCTTGGCCTCTCGACGGCGCGCGAACTCGCGCAACGGTTGGAACCGTCCGATCGCGGCGAGGCACGGCGTTTCTTCGCGACCGCCCTTGCGCTCGCCGTCGCCGGGGGCAGCCTGATCGCGGCCTTGCTCGTCCTTGCCGGACCGCCGCTCGCGCGATTGGGATTTCACCTGGGTGGTCCGGCGTCCGACGACCTCGGGCTGGCCTTTGCGTTGGCCGGCGTCGGCTGGCTGTTCCAGTGCCTGTTCGCGGTCTTCCTCTCGCTGTTCACGGCGCGCCAGGATTATCGGCGGATCGCGTCGATCAGCATCACGGGCACGGTGGTGACGACGATGTCGATGCTGCTGTTGATCCCATACGCGCCGCGCGCCTCGACCTTCCTTGGTTGTCAGGCATTGGGCTTCACAACGAACCTCGTGATGGCCTTCGCCTGGTCGCGACATGCCATCAGCGACTGGCTGGCACGGCCCGCGCTCGATCGCAGTGCGCTGCGCGCACTCGTGAAGCTTGGCGGCTGGCAGGTCGCGGCGCAAAGCGGCGCGCTATTTGCCGGCCAGGCGGACCGCTATCTGCTCGGTGCGCTGCTGCAGCCGCAATTCGTCGGCTTCTACAGCGTCGCGCAGCGGCTGGAGGAGGCGGTCTATATCGGCGTGTTGAAGATCGGCGAGATCTTGTTCCCGTTCTTCAGCACGCTGCAGAAGGAAGATGACGACCGCAAGGTCGACCTGCTGCTTCGCTCCTCCTGGATTCTCAACGTGCTTGCCGCGAGCGCGCTTGGCGGCCTCATCCCGGTCGCAGGCGCGCTGCTGTATCGATGGACCGGCGCCGAGGTCGCCGCCGAGGCGCAACTCGTGCTGGTGGTGCTTGCGATCAGCGGGATATTGGGCTCGAGCGCCAACGTGTTCGCATTCTATCTGCTGTCGCAGGGACGCTCCAGTTTCAACGCGTTGATCTCGCTTGTCACCGGCATCTTCACACTGGCGACCAGCGCCATTGCGCTGCCGTATTTCGGCTGGCAGGCCGCCGGCTGGAGCTCTTGCGTCGGGATGGTTGCCCAGATGGTCGTCACGGTGCTGCTGCTGCGACGAACCTTCAGGCTCTCGGCCATGTGGTCACGGATGGTGCATTTCGTCTTGATTCCGCTCGGCACCGGCATCGCCGTTGCGCTGGTGCTGCGCTCCCAGCTTGGCCACGTGTCGTTCGACCACGCGCCGTCATGGTGGTATGTGGTGTCGCTCTACGGCGTGTCGGCGGCGGCGATCTTTGTCGCCGCCGTCGCCGTGTCGCAGCTTGGTCCCTATCGCGCCGTCTGCTGGCGGGATCTCCGCATCATCATCGCCCGCTTCTTGCCGTTGAAGGCCGCCTAGACATGTGTGGTATCGCAGGCATCGTCAATCTGCGCGGCGCCCCCGTGGATCCGGCCGACATCTCGCGGCTCACCAGCCTGATCGCGCATCGCGGTCCGTTCGGCGAGGGCACCTGGTTCAACGCGAAGCGAAACGTCGCCTTCGGCCATCGCCGGCTCGCCATCATCGATCCCGGCGAGGGTGGTTATCAGCCGATGGTGTCGGGCGATGGGCGCCACGTGATCGTCTACAACGGCGAGATCTACAACTTTCTCGAATTGCGCGGCGAACTCGAGGCGAAGGGCACGGTCTTCCGCAGCCAGTCCGACACCGAGGTGATCCTTGCCGCCTGGCAGGCGTGGGGCGAGGACATGCTGCTGCGCTTCAACGGCATGTGGGCGCTGGCGATCTACGATACGACGACGGACGAACTGTTCCTTGCCCGCGATCGCTTCGGCATCAAGCCGCTGTTGTATGCGCTGTCGTCCGAGCGGTTCGTGTTCGCATCCGAGCAGCGGGCGCTGGCGCGGAGCGGGCTGCTCGAGACGTCACTCGACATCGACGTGGCGCGGCGGCTGTTGCTCGACCCGTTCGGGATCGAAGGCAGCGACCGCACCCTGTTCGCGCAACTGCGTCGCCTGCAGGGCGGGCACTGCATGTGGTTGCGCCAGGGGCGCGTGCAGGTGCGCCGCTGGTGGCGGACCGTGGATCATCTGCCCGCGATCCCTGATACTGAATCCGAACGCGTCGCGCGGTTTCGCGACCTGTTTCAGGATTCCGTCGCCCTGCGGATGCGCAGCGACGTTCCGATCGGCACCTGCCTGTCCGGTGGCTTCGATTCGTCCGCGGTGATCTGTGCGATGGCCGCTCATGAGAAAGCCGGCATGGGGCCGCGCGACAGCACCGCCTGGCGGCACGCCTTTGTCGCGACCTTTCCCGGCGCCAGCAATGACGAGCGGCCGATGGCGGAGGAGGCGGCCGCATGGGCCGATGTGACGCCAAGCTTTCTCGAGATCGGGCGCTCGGATGCGCTCACCGACCTCGATCGGATCCTTGACGACAACGACGACGTCTATATCGGGCTGCCGAGCGCGCCGTGGCTGATCTATCGCGAACTCCGGCGCCAGAACGTCACCGTCTCGCTCGACGGCCACGGAGCGGACGAATTGATGGGCGCCTACCTGCAGGAGGGGCAGTCGACCGCATTCCGGATCCGGAACGCTGCCGCGGCGCTCACGTCACGATCGCAGCTGGCGCAACGCGGCATCGACTTCCTGCGGGCGCAGATGATCAGGCGTCAGGGGCACTATTTCCTGCGGGGCGGCCCGACGGCGATTCCTGCCGCGCTGCCGCTGGTCGCCGAGGGCGACGAGTTGCCGAACGCGTGGGGCGCGCTGAACCGGCGTCTCTATCGCATGTTCCACTCGACCACGCTGCCGACCATTCTGCGCAATTTCGACCGGCTCTCGATGGCGCACGGGATCGAGGTCCGCATGCCGTTCATGGACTGGCGGCTGGTGACCTATACGATGGCGCTGCCGGAAACGAGCAAGTCGGCCGACGGCATGACCAAGGTGGTCGCGCGGCAGGCGATGGCAAACCTGATGCCTGAGAGTATCCGCACCGCGCGCCGCAAGGTCGGCTTCAACTCGCCGATGCCGGAATGGCTGAACGGGCCATTGGCGGGCTGGACCAGTGAGCTGCTCAATCGCAATGTCCCGGCGTTTGCCGAGTTCGTCGACGAAGCGCCGCTTCGAAAGACTGTCGGCCACTTGACGGCATCGCAGAGCTGGGATTGGGAATCCGTCGGCCGGATCTGGCCATACCTGAACATGAAATGGATGTTGGCAAGGTCCGTATAACCAATGCGTCTGTTCCAGAATAGCGGTCTCTATCCGTCCTATCTGCCGCGGCTGAACCAGCTTGCGGCAAAAGCGTCGACCTTCGCTGCGCGTCGCGACGTGTTCCTGCATGATCGCTTCGGCGCGGCACATTTTCTCGAGCCCGTGCTCGACGGTGCGCCTGAAGCCTTCTTCACCAACGGCGACGACGAAGTGCTGCAGCGCCAGTGGGCGCGAGAGCAGGGCATGAAGGGGACGCCGACGCTCGACGCCATTCTGCTCGCGCAGATCGAGCATCACCGGACCGACGTGTTCTACAATCTCGATCCGGTGCGTTATGCGAGTGCGTTCATTGCCAGGCTTCCGGGCTGTGTGAAGAAGACATTGTGCTGGCGCGCGGCGCCCTCCGGTAATGCCGACCTGACCGCCTACGGCGCGGTGCTTGGAAACTTCCCCTCGATCCTGGATGCGTGGCGTAACAAGGGCTGCCGGGCGGAGCTGTTCTTCCCCGCGATCGATCCTGTCATGGAGCAGTACGGCCACGGCGAACGGCCGATCGATGTGGCGTTTGTCGGCGGATATTCGCGGCATCACAGTGCGCGGGGCAGAACGCTCGAACAGGTCGCGGCACTGGCCGCTGAACGCAAGATCGTGTTCTGCCTCGATGCGTCGCGGCTGACACGGCTTGCCGAAAGCGCGGTCGGTCGGTTGTTGCCGCTGCAGAAGCACCGCAGGCCCGACGTCATCGCGCGAATAGCGCGGCTGCCGCTGTTCGGCAGGGACCTCTACGAGCTGTTCGGGTCCGCCAAGATCGTGCTCAACGGCGCAATCGACATGGCCGGCAACGACCGTGGCAACATGCGTTGCTTCGAGGCGATGGGCTGCGGGTCGCTGCTCGTGTCGGATTCCGGCAACTATCCGGAGGCGATGCAGCAGGGTGTCACGATGCGCACTTACGACGCTCCTGAAAGGGCAGCCGAGGTGATTTCGAGCAGCCTGCAGGATTGGCCGCAATGGGCCGCCATCGCCGCGTCTGGTCGAAGCCGCGTGCAGCAGACCTACAGCAAGGCCTCGCAATGGGCCCAGTTTACCGATCTCGTCGCGCGGATTGAGCCGTGCTAGAGCGTTTTCGAGCGAAATGATGCCGGTTCGCGCAAGGAAATCGCGTCAAAACACCAGTCTGGAGCTCCGTTCCGATTCCATCGGAACGGAAAAGGCTCTAGACGGTGCACAGTGCCGGCCGGTGGGCGGGCGATCGGGCCGAGATGATGTCTGCAAGTGACTTGATCCATCGACTGAAATGGGTGGCCGACGGGCTTGCCGTGCCGCTGTTCAGGATGCGGCCGCGGCCGTTCGGGCCGGGCTATCAGACGGTCAAGCGCGATACGATCACCGCAGCCATCGACGCCGGCCTGCTTCAGGCAGGAAAGGAGCTTCCACCAGGCTACGGCGTCGCCATGGACGAGCGCGTGGTGGAATATCCCTGGGTCTATGGCCGATTGAACAATGTCGGCAAGATGCTGGACGCTGGATCGACCTTCAACCACGACTTCCTGCTGCAGCGTCCGCCGTTGCGCGGCGCGGATCTCACCATCATGACGCTGGCGCCCGAGCGGCGGTGCTATTGGCATGACGGCTACTCCTATGTGTTCGGCGATCTCCGGAAGACGATGTTCGGCGATCAGGTTTTCGACACCGTCGCCAGCATTTCGACGATCGAGCACATCGGCCTCGATAATCAGATGCTGTACACGGGCGATCCGCGTGACGCCGAGACCGATCGCGACGGCTTTGTTCCGGCGGTGCAGGAGTTCAAGCGCATTCTCAAGCCCGGCGGAACCTGCCTGATCTCCGTGCCGTTCGGCAAACGCGAGAATCTCGGTTGGTATCAGGTGTTCGATCTTGCCATGATCGAGCGGATCATCGAGGCATTCGGCGCGGCGTCTCACCATGTCGACTATTTCGGTTATTCGCGACAAGGCTGGTCGCGGCAGAGCGCCGAGGCGCTCGCCGACGCCACCGTTTTCGACGTCCACACCGGCAAGGGGCAGGGCAACGACCTTGCGGCGTCGTCGCGCGCCGTCGCGTGCCTGCAGTTGACGGCATGAATCTCGATTATCTGATCCAGCGTCTGCTCGGTCGCGCGACGTGCCGCTTGCAGGCGGACGCGGCGCTCGGCCGCCATGCCAGGATCAGAAACATCCGTGGCGATTCCGACAAGATCGTCGTCGGCCGCAACAGCCGCATCCTGGGCGAGCTCCTGACCTTTGCGCATGGTGGGGAGATCAAGATCGGCGAGTGGTGCTACGTCGGCGAGGGAACCCGGATCTGGTCGGCCGCCTCGATCGAGATCGGCAACCGCGTTCTGATCTCGCATTCGGCGAATGTTTTCGACAATCTCACGCACCCGCTGCGGGCGACGGAGCGGCACCGGCAGGTCCAGCAGATTTTCACGCGCGGACATCCCAGCGATATCTCGCTTGACGAGAGCCCGGTGAAGCTCTGCGACGACGCCTGGGTCGGCGCGGGCGCAATGGTCTTGCGCGGTGTGACGGTTGGGCAGGGCGCTATCGTCGCAGCCGGCGCGGTCGTGACCCGGGATGTCGCGCCGTTTTCGATCGTGGCGGGCAATCCGGCCGTGCTGGTGAGGGAGCTTGGCCCCGATGAACGGTGAGCGCAAGTTTACCACCTGGGAGGATGCGGTGGTCTGGCTGCGCAATCAGCCGGAGCAGCGCCAGCTTGTGCTCGACGCGTTCTACGACGATCCGCTGGTTGGCGCTGCCGAGCGCTATTTCCAGAGCTCCGAGTGGCAAGCGGTTGCCGCGCTGGTCGCCGGCCGGTCCGGTGCTGCGCTCGACGTTGGAGCCGGTCGTGGCATTGCGAGTTACGCGCTCGCCCGGAGCGGCTTTGCGGTGACGGCGCTCGAGCCGGATCCCAGCGCGATCGTGGGAGGGGCGGCGATCCGCGGCCTGGTGCAACAGACGCAATTGCCGATCCAAGTGGTCGAAGAGTTTTCCGAGCGGTTGCCGTTCGCCGATGCGACGTTCGATCTCGTCTTCGCCCGCGCTGTGCTGCACCATACGCGCGATCTCGAGGGGGCGTGCCGGGAGATGTTTCGCGTACTGCGGCCCGGTGGCATGCTGATCGCGGCGCGCGAACACGTCGTCAGCAAGGAGGCGGATCTCCCGCAGTTCCTTGCGCAGCATCCGCTGCATCACCTTTACGGCGGCGAACATGCCTTCCTGCTCGATCGCTACACCGGCGCGCTGACCAAGGCAGGGTTTTCCGCGATCGACACGCTGGCGCCGCTGCAAAGCCCGATCAACCTGTTTCCCTATACGTCGGAGACCCTGAAAGCCGCGATCGTGACCAAGTTGTCGCAAAAAATTCCGGTTGCTCCGCTATGGCGAACTGCGCTTGCCTCACCCCGACTGTTTGGTTCGCTGCTGTCGATGGCCGAACGTTTCGATCATCGACCGGGACGGCTCTACTCCTTTGTCTGTCACAAGGCCTGAGCGATGATCGTCTGGGTTACAGGCGCAAACGGGTTCATCGGCCGCCATCTCGCGCATGAATTGGCGGGGGCAGGCCATGCGGTGCATGGCGTCGGACACGGGGCGCTTGATGCAACGGAAGCCCGGCGGCTCGGTTTGCAGAGCTGGATCAACGGCGAGATCGATGCGGCCAATCTCGATGCGCTTGCTGCTGCGCATGGGCTGCCGACGCATGTCTTTCATCTGGCTGGTGGATCGTCCGTCGGCGTCTCGATCGAACGGCCGTTCGAGGATTTTTCGCGGACTGTCGCGAGCACGGCGCGGCTGCTCGAATGGCTGCGCGGAGCCGCGCCAGACTGCGCGGTGATCGCTGCGTCGAGTGCGGCCGTCTATGGCGCCGATCATTTCGGCCCGATCGCTGAAAGGGCGATCGTAACTCCGATGTCGCCCTATGGGCAGCACAAGCTGATGATGGAGCAATTGTGCGCGAGTTACGCGCGGTCATTCGGGTTGCGTTGCACGGTCGTGCGGCTGTTCTCTGTCTATGGGCCCAACCTGCGCAAACAATTGCTCTGGGACATCTGCTCGCGGCTCAACGCCAAGGAGCAGGTGCTCACGCTCGGTGGGACCGGCAACGAGATACGGGACTGGACCGACGTTCGCGATGTCGCGAGGCTGCTTGCAAGCGTCGCGGAAGCGTCGTCGTCACAGGAGACCTTCCGGGTCATCAATGGCGGTTCGGGCCGGGGGACCAGCGTTGCCGACATCGCCGCCGGTCTCATCGGACAATGGGGGAGCAAGACGGCCGTGCGGCACTCGGGCGTCAGCCGCCCCGGTGATCCCATGAGCCTGTTGGCCGATGCTGCAATGCTGCGCCAGATCGGCTTCGACTGGCGCATTCCGCTCGATCAGGGCCTCGCCGATTACGTGGCCTGGTTTAAGGGGCAGGCTTCGTGACGTCCCGCCCATTGCGGTTCGCATTCAATCACATTTCACGACGGATTTGGGCCGGCGGGTTCAACTATCAGCGCAATCTGTTCGCGGCGCTCGATCGGTTTTTGCCCGGCGAGTTTGCCCCGGTCGTCTTTGCCGGGACGCGGGCCGACCAGAGTGAACTCGACGAGCTTGATGCGATACCGGGCGTCGAGATCGTCCGATCGGAGGTGTTCGACGGGCAGCCGGGTCTCGCTGCGGCACTCGCGCTTGGTTTGGACCGCGGCGCCGCGGCGGCGTTTCGCTCCGCGCACGTAGATGTTGTTGTTGAATCCGCGCGCTTCTTCGGCTGGCGGCTGCCGATTCCTGCCGTGGCGTGGATTCCGGACCTGCAGCACCGTTCGCTGCCTCGGCTGTTTCCAACGACGGCACGCTGGCGCCGCGAGATTGGCTTTCGCGTGCAGATCGCGTCGGGGCGGACCATCATGCTGAGCAGCGAGAGCGCCTTCCGCGATTTCAGGGCTTACTACCCACACGCCAGCAACCGGGTCAGCGTCGTTCGCTTCGCGACCCAGCCGCCGGCCGCGTTCCTGAACATCGACCCATCAGAGATCATCGCGGCGTACAATCTGCCGACGAACTACTTCTATCTGCCCAATCAGTTCTATCGCCACAAGAACCATCAGCTTGTCGTCGAAGCCTTGGCGATCCTGAAGCGTCGTGGGGTCGAGGTCGTTGTCTGTGCATCCGGCAGCACGGAAGATCGGCGTGAGCCGGGCTACTATGATCTGGTGAACTCCGAGATCCGGAAGCGCGGCCTCGATACGCACTTTCGTCACCTCGGCGTGATCCCGTTGCCGCACGTCTACGCGCTGCTGCGAGCCTCCACAGCCCTGCTCAACCCGTCGCGCTTCGAGGGTTGGAGTACGACGGTCGAGGAGGCGAAGTCGTTCGGCGTTCCGATGATCCTGTCCGACATCGATGTGCACCGGGAGCAGACCGCCGGCGCTGCGCGCTATTTCGGCGTCGATGATCCGGTCGCGCTGGCGGATCATCTGACGCAAGCCTCACAGCAGGCTCGCGGGCTCGTGGTCAGAAATGTTGTCCTGCACCAGGATGACAACGTCAGGGCGTTTGCGGCAAATTTCGCGGCGACGATGCGCCGGGCGGCCGTACAGGATGTCTGAACCCGTCTAAGTTGGAAGCAAACGTTGAGCGAAACGCCGGCCTCATTTCGCCTGCGGGACCAGCTCGAAGTCGGAGTTGGGGCTTTCGTAGGCCCTCAGCATGGCCTTCGCAATGAGCTGCGGGTTGTGCCATCGTTCGACATAGAGCCGTGATGCCTGGCCACGCGTGAGCCATTCAGATCGGCGATCGAGAATGGCGGCAATGTCCTCGACAAGGTTTCCGGGGTTAAGTCTGTAAGCGGGCAGCTCGCGCCTGATGGCATCCGGAACGAACATCATATCTTCGTCCCGGATGTAGCATGCGACCGGCTTTCCCATCGCCATCATCTCGACCGCGAAGCCCCCGTACCAGCCTGCCAGCACCTGGTCGATTGCGAGGTCTGCCGACCGATAAATCTCCAGCGCCTGCTCGTGACTCGTCTTTTCGACAAGGATGAGGTCGAAGTCGTACCGCGACCGCAATTGCTCCAGGGCGTTCAGGATCATCGGTGTCCCCTTGATCCGTCCGGCAGTCGGGGCATGAACGATCTTGAGCCGCCCCTGTTCGGAAGGCGGCACAACGTCGAACTTCTCGATCTCGACGTTTGAATATGGGAGGAACCGGCCGTTCGGTACGATGTGTCCGAGTTCCGGATTCAGATAGAAGACCCGATCGAACAGCGGCAGAACCCTTTTGATCAGAAAGTGCCGTCGATGGTCGAGAGCGTCCGTGCATCGTTGATACAGCTCGCAGTGTTGCGGGGCGCACATCGTCCATTCGTTTCGCCTGTTTCCCTCGTTCGCCAGCCGGACATCACAACCCTGCAGGGTCATGAACAGCTTCTTGTCGAACAGGCGGGCGGCGTGCAGGTCTGCGGTCGCCAGTCTGTTGATGATGTCCGTTAGCAGCGATGGCCGGGAGAGCACTGATCCCGGCGCGGAGAGGGGAAAACCCGGCGACAGAAAGGTCTGTCCAAAATAGTAGTGAAGAACGTCGTAATGCCACTGGTTCCTCAGACCGAACGCCGCGCTGCGAATGGCCGTCTCGAGAAATCCGGCATCCCTGGCCGACAGCATCCGGTCTGCCGGGTATCCGAGCCACGTGTCGTTGCGAACGACCACGTCGCTGGATGCTCCCAGTTGCCGCTCGGCGCGGGACAGCACCCAAGGCTGATTTCCGACATTGACTGGTCCGTGCAGGATCCTCATGTGCGCGTATTCAGATGCGCTGACGGGCGCGAAGGCCGCACAGGGCTATGAGGCATGATTGTCTCTCGCGAACTTGCTGACTTGCCTCGCCAGGCTTGCCCGCAGATCCTCGGGCAGATCGGCGGTTTCACAATAGAGCCTTCCGAGCCTCGCTGCGACCGCTTGCAAGCTGTAATGCGCTTCGACATAGCGGCGCCCCGCCTGGCCGATATCGTTCAGGTCGAGCTCACCCCTCAAGCATCGCTTCAGCACATGATAGATTTCGTCGGGACGCGTGTTGATGATCGGGCAGGTTGCCGGATCGACCATCATTCGGTCGTCACGCAGAAAGCACAGAACCGGTTTGGCCATGGCCATCGCTTCCAGGGCCGTATAGCCGTGAAAGCCTGCGACGAATTGATCCGCAACGACGTGCGAGGCGCCGAAAAGCTCGATGACCTTCTTGTTGGGAACTCCCTGCACGGAGACCAACTCGATCTTCTCTCCCTCCTTCACTAGCCGATCGATCGCCTCGATCAGAAGCCTGGTTCCCTTGAAGTGCCCGTGGTTCGGCGCATGTGCCACTCTCAGCACATCGCCAGCCTTGTAGACTGGCGGCCTCGCGGCGAGCTTGCTCGCGTCAATCGGCCAGTAGTGCATGTCCCGGCAGCCCGGCACATACGTCACCATATCTCCCATCGCGATCTGCGCGGTCGCACGGCCCTTGAGGCGATTGATCGATGAGGCGTGCATCTCGGTCGTGCAGACACAGAACTTGCCTGGGGCTGGGCATTCTTCGCACAGGTTCGGATGACCGAGTTCGAGCGTCGGTTCCCGTGCTCGGACGTCGGCACCGTAGGCGTAGGTATACAATCGCTTTCCCGACCGGAACAGGAGGTCGAGTTCCTCAGGATTGATGCCATAGCGTCCATCGCTCAGCATCAGGCCGCGGTCATAGAAGTAGTTGAAGAAATCGTAGCGCAGCAGGGCCCACCCCAGAACCAGGTGACGAAACAGGCCGAGGCCTCTTCGGCTGCGCAGCAGTCGAAGGAATCCCTCGAACAGGATGAGGTTGATGTCGAATGATCTCGTCACATAGTAGGTGTTGAACACCAGCGACGAGGAGCGAAATCCCAACATTCGATCGCAGCGTGCGAGAAGCGGCAAGGTCAGGATCGGAGTGGAGGCCCACAACGTACGCACCTTTCCCTTCGCAAGACGCTTCTCGGTGGCGCGCCGCGCCGCGCGAACAAGCACGCGCGTGACGAAATCCGCGATGGCAGATTGGGCCGGCCGGGAAGATGCAACGTCGTCGGCGGGAAGCGGCGCTTCCGTCAGGGACGTCGGTCCGATGGGTTCGATCTTGTTCACTCAGGGATCCGATGGATGCCAACTCAACATCAGCCAGCAGCTTCTAGCACAGGTTTGGTCCGAAGCGGCCATGCGATGCAGGCCCGGAGAGGCGGTGCAGAATTGGCAGCCGGTCCTCGCTATCTCAGGTTTCAGCCGCGTATGAAAACAGCTTCGACTGGTCCGGGAACGTTGACGTTCAATACACGAACAGGTTAAGACAGCCGCGGTTTGTTCCAAATGCGCGCATATTCTGACGCGGCGGTTATACCGAGCTCCGCCATCGAATCAATCTGGATAGGCATTTCGTGTGCGGCATATTTGGCCTCATAGATAAGACCGGGCCCGTCGATGCCCGCCAAGTGGACCAGATGACCGATCTCGTTGCCCACCGCGGTCCGGATGGGCGTGGGGTGAGGATCAACGGGAACGTCGGGATCGGACACCGGCGACTGGCGATCATCGATCTGACCGATGATGGCGCACAGCCGATGCGCGACAGACGGCTCCCGATCTGGATTACCTACAACGGCGAGATCTACAATTATGTCGAGCTCCGCACGGAGCTCGAGGCGCTCGGATACACCTTTCATACGGCCTCGGATACCGAGGTCCTGCTCACAGCCTATGTTTGCTGGGGTGCAGCGTGCCTCGAACGCTTCAACGGCATGTGGTCGTTTGCGATTCACGACGAGCGCGACAACACGCTGTTCTGCGCCCGCGACAGGTTCGGCGTGAAGCCGTTCTACTACGTCAATACGGCGAAGCAGTTCGCGTTCGGCTCGGAGATCCGCCAGCTTCTTCCGCTGATCGAGCGCCCGATCGCGGATGATGATCTGATCAACGATTTCCTCGTTTGCGGCATGACCGACCATACCAGTCGGACCTTCTTCAAGGGCGTCGAGAAATTGCCTCCCGGGCATCGGATGCGCGTCGACGTGTCGACGGGGCAGGTCGAAATCGAGCGCTACTATTCACTTGCGCCTGGGGTGGCCGTGTCTGATGAAGGCAGCGCAGCGAAATCGTTGCGAGAGCTGCTCGATGACGCGACGCGTCTGCGGCTGCGTTCGGATGTTCGGGTCGGAACCTGCCTGTCGGGTGGGCTGGACAGTTCGAGTGTCGCGACGCTGGCCGCGCGGCGCTATGCGCCAGGCTCGAGCGAGCGCTTCTTTGCCATCACTGCCGTGAGCGAGCAGGCGTCCAACAATGAAGAGGCGTACGCGGCGGAGGTTGCAGAACGGGCAGAGTTGAACTGGCTGCGCACCAAGCCGACCTATCAGGACTTTGCATCGACGGCGGAGACCTTGCTCGACGTCCAGGAGGAGCCGTTCGCAGGTCCTTCGATCATGATGCAGTATGCGGTGATGAAGGCCGCGCGATCGAACGGCGTCATCGTGCTGCTCGATGGTCAGGGCGGTGACGAAACGTTGCTGGGGTACCATCGCTACTATGCGGCCTGGCTGCTCGACCATCTTCGCAGCGGTGGCGTCCGCGGATTCCTGTCCGCCTTCGGCGCCGCCACGCGGGCGGGTATTTCGCGCCGGCGGTTGCTGATGTATTTGTTCGGTGCCGGTTCGGCAGGGCTGCGCGCCGCCTATTACCGGCTGCGTTACACTTTCCTCAGAAATCCCGACTTGCCGGAGCCGCTTCGCCGCTTTGCGTCGAAGACGAGGGATGCGCAGGGCATGCAAGTGCTGGAGATTACCGAGACCAATTTGCCGATGCTGCTGCGTTTCGAGGACAAGAACTCCATGCGGTTCGGCATAGAAACGCGACTTCCGTTCCTCGACTATCGCTTCGTCGAGTTTGCGCTGGCGCTTCCCACACGCATCAAGCTGAACAAGGGATGGGCAAAATGGCCGCTTCGCGCAGCCATGAGCGATCTGCTGCCGGCCAGCATCACCTGGCGGAGGGACAAGATCGGTTTTGCCGCCCCCGACCGAATCTGGCTCACGCGACACTCCGCCGCGATGTATGACAAGGTGATCGCAAGCGAGCTCTTGGCCCGCTATGTCGACATGCCGAAGCTCAAGAGGAAATTTCACCGGCTCGATCTTGGAATGCGCTGGAGGCTTTATTGCGTTGCGCTCTGGGGTGAGCGCTTCCGGGTCGAAGCGCCATGAGGCCCGATGGTTCCTGGATGTCATCGTCGCCGTCGATAATCGCCGGCTCGTCGGGCCCTACTTTCCGGGCGGCCCGATGAACATCTGGCTATTGCATCCATTCGCGGGCGGGCCGGGCCTCGGCCGTCACTGGCGTCCGTTTTGGCTCGCAGATGCCTGGGGAAAGATGGGGCATCGGGTGGTGGTGGTCAGTGCCGGCTTCCATCATCTTCACAGGGAGCCGCGCGCTCCGGGGCCGCAGCGGATCAACGGTGTCGACTTCTGGTTCCTCGACACCCCGCGCTATGATGGCAGCAATTTGGGGCGGCTGCGCAACAACCTGAGTTTTGCGCCGGCCTTTCGTTCGGCGACATCTGCGATCGCCGCGCAATTCGGCGAGCCGGATCTGATGATCGCGTCCAGCCCGCATTTGTTCTTCATTTCGGCGGCGCGTCAGATCGCGCAGCGCTTCGGTGCCAGGTTCTGGTTGGAGGTTCGTGACCTCTGGCCGGAGAGCATCGTGGCGCTTGGAATGACCCCGACCTGGCACCCCCTCGTGAGGTTGCTCGGCTGGAAGGAGCGGTCCGCCTATCGCGCCGCGGATCGCGTGATCTGTCTTTTGGCCGGTGCGGAAGCCCATATGCGGGCGCGCGGCTTGAGCGCCGGCAAGTTCATCTGGATCCCCAACGGGGTGTCCGACGGTGAGATCCAGAGCGCGCTGACGATCGAAACTCTCGGTCATCCGTTGATCGACCGCATCAATCAACTGAAGCAGCAGGGCAGGCGGGTTGTCCTCTATGCCGGCGGCATGGGGCCGCCAAACGCAGTGGAGGTCGTTCTCGACGCCGCCGCTGTCCTCGGCAGCACAAGCCCCGAGATCAGTTTCGTTCTGATCGGTTCAGGCACTTCGCTCGCCGCACTGAAGCAGCGGGCGGCAGGGCTTGCCAACGTGGAGTTTCACGACGAAGTCGATCGGTCGATCGTGCATGGCATGCTGCACGCGTCCGATTGCGCGGTCGTCGCCTTCCACAAGAACGCGCTCTACCATCATGGCATCAGCCCCAACAAGCTGTTCGACTACTGCCTCTTCGCACCGCGCAGCGTCATTGCCTGCGAAGCGCAGGCGCTCGCCGGGCTCGAGGATTTGGTGACTGCGCGATGCGCGCCGGACGACCCCGGCGCACTCGCCGCGTCCCTGCGCGCCGCGCTGGACGGTCCGGCGCGTTCGCGGGCCGTACGCGTCGCCATTGCGCAGCGGTACAGCTATTCGGCGCTTGCCGCGCGGTATCTGGCCGAGGCCGGGAATCCGGCCTAGGTGTGACTGTGGCGACACATGCGTCTTAGGTAAATATATTTGTTATCAATGGCTTGCGATGTTCATGGCGTGAACGAATTCGCTTGACGTTCATCCGGTGAACGCGCTATCAGCCACTCCAGTGGGGATAGGCGCGATGGCGGGCATTCTACCGACAGATGAGAATGACAGCGACCGGCTGGTGCTCGGTCTGCTCACCTCGCTTGAAGCCGATGGTGCGCAGTCGCAGCGGCGGATCGCGGCCGATCTGGGCGTCGCGCTCGGCCTGGTCAACGCGTATCTGAAGCGGGCGATCAAGAAGGGCTTCGTCAAAGTCGGGCAGGCGCCAGCGCGGCGATACGCCTACTACCTCACGCCGCAAGGCTTCTCCGAGAAATCGCGACTGACCGTCCAGTTCCTGTCGGACTCCTTTTCGCTCTTCCGAAAGGCCAAGGAGGAGTATGGCAGGCTGTTTGAGCGTGCTCAGGCGCTCGGCTTCAGGCGGGTGGTGCTCGCCGGACAGTCCGACCTCTGCGAAATCGCGATCCTGTGCGCGGTCGATGGGCCCATCTCTGTCCTTGCGATCGTCGATCCCGATGCAACCGCGACCCGGTTCATCGGTGTCAAGGTCGTTTCCTCCTATGCGCTGGTGGACGAGCCGTTCGATGCGGTCGTCGTGACGCATCTGACGGCCGCGCGCAGTGTATTCGAGCAGGCGGTCAGCAATTTCGGGGCGGAGAAGGTCCTTGCGCCGGATCTGCTGGGCCTGCGTCCAAAGCAATCGTTGGGGGCGTGATGGCCATGGAGCTCAGTTCACGTTGGTACGTCGTTCAGACGCAGGTCAATGCCGAAGCAAAGGCGGCCGCCAACCTCGAGCGGCAGGGATTTTCGATCTATTTCCCCCGTTACCTGAAGCGCCGCAGCCATGCCAGGAAGGTGGAGACTGTGCCGCGTCCGTTGTTTCCGCGCTATCTCTTTGTCGGGATCGACCTCGCGTCGCAGCGGTGGCGTGCCATTCAATCGACGCTCGGCGTGTCGCATCTCGTGTGTGTGGGAGATCGACCGGCGGTGGTGGAAGACCGCGTCATCGATGCCTTGAAGGGGCGCGAGGACGACGCCGGCTTCATCACGCTTGCGCGCAGGCCGGCGTTCTCGCCCGGGGATAAAGTGCGAATTGTCGAAGGTGCGTTCGTCGACAGTCTTGCGCTCGTTGAAGACGCCAGCGATCAGCATCGCGTTGCGGTTCTCTTGAACCTGTTGGGCCGCAAGGTCCGTGTTCTTGTCGGGACGGACCTGATCGCTGCGGCGTAACTGCGTCTGCCTCCGGGCAGGCGTAACGGACATGTTTGGCTTGGGTGTGATGTTCGATTCACCCCGAGTGCGGTAGCTTGCCTGAAGCAGGCAGAAACGTTTGAGAGAGGGGCCCATGACGACTTACGCATTGATCGGCGCTGCCGGCTACATCGCGCCGCGGCACATGCGGGCGATGGCCGAGACCGGCGGCAATCTGGCCGTGGCGTACGATCCCAACGATTCCGTGGGCATCATGGACAGCCATTTCCCGGATGCCGAGTTCTTCACCCAGTTCGAGCTGTTCGATCGCTACGTCGACCAGTTGCGAAGGGGCGGCCGTAAGATCGACTATATGTCGATCTGCTCGCCGAACTATCTGCACGACGCGCATTGCCGGTTTGCGCTACGCTCGGGCGTGGATGCCATCTGCGAGAAGCCGCTGGTCCTCAATCCCGGCGACATCGACGAACTGGCCGCCATCGAGCGGGACACCGGCCGCCGCATCTCGACCATTCTGCAATTGCGGCTGCATCCGGCGATCATCGCCCTGCGCGATCGCTTCGCGAACTCGAACAAGCGCCATAAGGTCGAGCTGACCTACATCACCTCGCGCGGGCGCTGGTATCACACCTCCTGGAAGGGTGCAGACGCCAAGTCGGGTGGCGTCGCGACCAATATCGGGGTGCACTTCTTCGACATGCTGAGCTTCGTGTTCGGCCCCGCCAGCCGCAACGAGGCGCACCTGCGCGAGGCGGAGAGGGCGGCTGGCTCTCTGGAGTGTGAGCGCGCGGATGTCAGCTGGTTTCTGTCCCTGGACCGCAACGACCTGCCCGACAGCGTGAAAGGCAAGAAGACGACCTATCGCTCGATCACCGTCGACGGCGAGGAGGTCGAATTCTCGGAAGGGTTCACCGATCTTCATACGCGCAGCTATGAGGAGATCGTCGCCGGGCGCGGCTTCAGGCTGGACGAAGTCCGCCCCTCGATCGATATCGTCTCCACGTTTCGCGATGCGCCGATCGTCAGAAGCAACGGCGTTCACGCCTTTGCCCAGAAGGCGATGCACAAATGAGCGAGATGCGCGAGGATCCGCGCTTTCCGGGCGTCCTGATCCATCAATCGAGCTACGTTGACGATGGGGCTGTGCTCGGGCGCGGCACCAAGATCTGGCACTTTTGCCATATTCTGTCGCGCACGGTGATCGGCGAAGACTGCTCGATCGGCCAGAACGTCATGATCGGTCCGAACGTCAAGATCGGAAACGGCTGCAAGATCCAGAACAACGTCTCGATCTACGATGGCGTCGAACTTGACGACGACGTGTTCTGCGGCCCGAGTTGCGTCTTCACGAACGTGAACAATCCGCGCGCCGGCGTGTCGCGGAAGGACGAGTTTCGCAAGACGCCGATCGGACGCGGCGCCAGCATTGGCGCCAATGCGACCATCGTCTGCGGACATTCGCTGGGCGAGTACTGCTTCATCGGAGCCGGTGCCGTCGTCACGAAGAATGTCGCCGCATTTTCGTTGATGGCAGGCAATCCGGCCCGCCGAATTGGTTGGATGAGTAGGGCAGGCGAGCGGCTGGGCAGCGATCTGGTCTGCCCGCGCACTCACCGTCGTTATGAGCTTCATCATGAAGCGCTGGTTGAAATCGAGGATTGAAGAAGATGGACATTCGCGGAAAGAAGGTTGTCGTTATCGGGGGCGCCGGGCTGATCGGGTCGCATGCGGTCGATCAGTTGACGCAGACTGACGTCGGCGAGATCGTCATTTACGACAACTTCGTGCGCGGCACGCATGAGAACCTTGCGGGCGCGCTGCGTGACCCGCGCGTCAAGATTTTCGAGGCCGGCGGCGATATCACGCAAGTCGACATCCTCGATGCGGCCCTGAAGGGAGCCGACGGGGTGTTTCAATTCGCTGCGCTCTGGCTGCTGCAGTGTCACGAATTCCCGCGAACGGCTTTTGACGTCAACGTCAACGGAATGTTCAACGTCCTGGACGGATGCGTGCGCAACGGCGTCAAGCGGCTGGTCTGGTCGTCGTCAGCCTCCGTTTACGGCGATGCCGTCGAGGAGCCGATGACGGAAGACCATCCGTTCAACAACAAGAACTTCTATGGTGCGACCAAGATCTGTGGCGAGGCGATGGCGCGTGCCTACCACTTCCGCTATGGCCTCGACTATGTCGGCCTCCGGTACATGAACGTGTACGGACCGCGTCAGGATTACCGGGGTGCGTATATCGCGGTGATCATGAAGATGCTCGACGCGATCGACAAGGGAGAGGGGCCGACGATCCTGGGAGATGGCTCGGAGGCGTTCGATTTCGTCGCGGTGGAGGATTGCGCGCGCGCCAATCTGTGCGCCATGGGCGCGAGTGCGACGGATCGCTTCTACAATGTCGGCACGGGACATCGGACCTCGCTGAAGCAGATCGCCGAAAAGCTCCTGAACCTCACCGGCTCCAATCAGCCGATCAACTATGCGCCGCGGAGCCAGGCCACGCTAGTGCGCAATCGGATCGGATCGCCGAAGCGGGCGCAGGAGGAGATCGGCTTCACCGCCGCGATCGACCTGGACGAAGGGTTGCGGCGGCTGATCGACTGGCGCAGGAGCCATATCGATCAGGTCGATCAGCGTCGTGCCAAGGCTCAAATCTGAAGGCTCAGATCTGAGCTCGCATCCGACATCATTGAATAGATCGGCCAGAATCACATGTGTGGCATAGCCGGAATTCTGCACCGCGACGGGCGGCCCGCTTCAATCACCACGTTGACGGCAATGACCGATATCATTGCTCATCGCGGGCCGGACGGCGAGGGCCATTACTGCAACGGTCCCGTTGGGCTCGGTCATCGCCGGCTGTCGATCATTGATCTGACCGACGCCGCCCGGCAGCCGATGGAGATGCGCGACGGCCGATTTGTGCTGACCTACAATGGGGAGATCTACAACTTCAAGGAATTGAAGGTCGAGCTTTCGGCGAGGGGCCACGTCTTCAACTCTTCCGGCGACAGCGAGGTGTTGCTGCACGCCTTCGCCGAGTGGGGTCTCGGTGCGCTTCTCAAGTTCAACGGCATGTTCGCCTTTGCGATCTGGGACAATCACGAGCGGAAGCTCACGTTGGCCCGGGATCGCTTCGGCGTGAAGCCGCTCTACTATGCCGAACTTGGGCAGACCTTCGTGTTCGCCTCCGAGCACAAGGCTTTTCGGGCATTTTCGGAGTACAAGCCGCGCGTCGACATCAGGGGTCTGTCGGAATATCTCAGCTTTCAGAACTTCTTCGCTGAGCGGACACTGTATGCCGGCGTGAAGCTGTTGCCGGCCGGTTGCTATCTGCAGATTTCGCAGGACAGCAGGGCCGTCGCGCCGGTGCAGTACTGGGATTTTCATTTCGAGGAGCCCGAGTACGCCGTCGATGAGAATGAGGCCACCGACGAGCTCGATCGCCTGTTCAGGCAGGCGGTCAACCGGCAGCTCGTGAGCGACGTCGAGGTCGGGTGCTATCTTTCCGGCGGCATGGATTCAGGCTCCATCACCGCGCTGGCATCGAGCCAACTGCCGTTCATGCGGACTTTTACGGTCGGCTTCGATCTCAACTCTGCCTCGGGCGTCGAACTCGGATACGACGAGCGGACGAAGGCCGAGCATATGTCGTACCTGTTCAAGACCGAGCACTACGAGATGGTCTTGAAGGCCGGCGACATGGAGCGGGCATTGCCTCAGCTTGCATGGCATCTGGAAGAGCCTCGCGTCGGCCAGTCCTATCCGAATTTCTATGCGGCGAAACTCGCATCCAAATTTGGCAAGGTGGTCCTGACCGGGACCGGGGGAGACGAACTCTTCGGCGGATACCCCTGGCGTTACTACCGCGCCGTCGTGAACGACGACTTCGATCACTATATTGAGAAGTACTTCGGATTCTGGCAGCGCATGGTTCCGAGCGGAACGATGCCGAAGCTGCTGGGGCCGGTATGGGATGAGGCCAGGCAGACCTCGCCGATCGATATCTTCAGGGGAGTGTTCAAGGAGCACGCCTCGGAGCTGCGGCGGCCCGAGGACTACGTCAATCACTCGCTCTACTTCGAGGCCAAGACGTTCCTGAACGGGCTGCTTATCGTCGAGGACAAGCTGGCGATGGCGCATGGACTCGAGAGCCGAGTGCCGTTTCTCGACAATGATCTCGTCGATTTCGCAATGAAGCTTCCCGCCAAGATGAAGCTCGGCAATCTGACCGAGGTCATTCGCCTCAACGAAAACGAGCCCGGCGGAAAGGCGCAGCGCTATTACGAGCGCACGAAGGACGGCAAGTTGATTTTGCGGAAGATGATGAGCCGGCATATCCCCGACGAAGTGGTGGAGCGCGAGAAGCAGGGCTTCTCTGCGCCGGATGCCAGCTGGTTCAAGGGAGAGAGCATCGAGTATGTCAAACGGAGGCTCTTCAGCAACACGGCCCGCATCTACGACCTGGTCGACCGAAAGACCGTTCGCTCACTGGTCGACGAACATCTGGAAGGACGGGAAAACAGGCGGCTGCTGATCTGGTCTTTGCTCAATCTCGAGCAGATCATGGAAAGCAGCTTTTAGGCACGCACAAATGGGAGCGCGCTGCAGATGAACGGTCTCTTCCCGGCGGCAAGATGGGTGCGGGTTGGCCTCTCGCCATACCGCAACTCTCAGGCCCTATGGACCACGATCAGCCAGATCCGGCGATATCCCGATCTCTTGCGGGAGATGGTCGATCGTGACCTGAGCGCTGCGCATGCGCGGCACGGGTTTGGCGCCTTGTGGATTTTCATTCATCCACTCGTTGTCGTCGGAACATACCTGCTCATCTTCGGCTTCGTGTTGGGCAGCAAGCTGTCAATCAGCGCAGATTTTCCCGGCGATTTCTCGGCCTACATCCTGGCAAGTCTGGTTCCGTGGCTCATGATGCAGGCTGCGCTGGTTCGCGGGCCCGGAGCGCTGATAGGGAGCGCAAGTCTCGTCAAGCAGGTCGTGTTTCCGATCGAGCTGCTTCCGATCGCGGCAACCATTGCTGCTACGATCCCTCATCTGCCGGCGCTTGCGCTCGTCATTCTCTACAAGGCTCATGTGGGGGGGCTCAGCTGGATGCTCCTGCTGCTGCCGATCGTATTTGCCGTTCATGCAATTCTGGCGATCGGATTGAGCTTCGCGCTTGCTGCAATCACTCCCTTCTTTCGCGATCTGCGCGAGATCGTTACGGTCTTCACCTCGATCGCGATGTATCTGATGCCGACGGTGTACCTGCCCGACTGGATGCCGCGTGCCCTTCGCCCATTGATCTATTCGAATCCCTTCAGTTACCTCGTCTGGGTCTACCAGGACGTTCTCTTCTTCGGTTCGTTCAAACATCCGTACGCCTGGGCGGTGACCATCGTGTTCGCGCTGCTGAGTCTGGGGCTCGGATACCGCATCTTTGAAAAGCTGAAACCGTACTATGGCAATGCCCTCTGACAATCTGGAAGCCGGCGTCCTGATCCCGCTTGCCGGGTCGTTGGAACCGCAGTGCGCCATTCGGGTCACCGATCTGGGCAAGGCCTATCGGCTCTATCAGCAGCCGTTGGATTTCCTGAAGGAGATCATCACCGGAAAGCCTCGACACCATGAGCACTGGGCGATCCAGAATGTTTCCTTTGAGGTGTTGCGCGGACGCGTGGTCGGCATCATCGGGCCGAACGGCGCGGGAAAGAGTACCCTCCTGAAGATCATTGCCGGACTGCTGGATGCCACAACCGGGCGAGTTGAAGTGGCCGGAAAGCTGTCCGCGATTCTGGAATTGGGGACCGGCTTTCATCCGGATGTGTCGGGTCGCGACAACATCGTGCTGGGCGGCATGTGCCTGGGTATGACGAGAGCCGAAATCGAGGCGAAGGTTCCCTGGATCATCGATTTCAGCGAGCTTGCCGAGGTGATCGATCAGCCGTTCCGGACCTACTCGAGCGGTATGCAGGCGAGACTCACCTTCGCCACGGCGATCAGCGTCGATCCGGAATTGTTCATCGTCGACGAGGCTCTCGCTGCCGGCGATACCGCCTTTGTCAACAAGTGCATGAAGCGGGTTCGCCAGATCTGCGAAAGCGGCGCCACCGTTCTGTTCGTCTCGCACTCGAGCGGGTTGATCAGCGAGCTGTGTGACGAGGCGATCTGGATCGACAAGGGGCGGGTGCTGATGCACGGAAATGCCCAGCGCGTCAGCAAGGCCTATGAGCAGAGTGTCTGGGATATCGAGGAAGCGCGCAATCTCCGGGAAACCAAGAAGCTGAGCGAGTCGGTTGAGAGCACAGCCGAAACCGGAAAATACGAGCTTGGCGGCGGCACCCTGCAGATCACGGCCGTCGAGGTGATCGACGTCGAAGGCAAGCCGATCGGCGTTGTCAAGAATGGGCAGCCACTTCGAATCCGGGTGTCGTGGTCGGGCTTCTCCGAGCACAAGCAGATCTACGCAAGTCTGCGGATCGATACCGCGCGCCTTCAGGCGGTGACCGGAATCGAGGGGTACGACGGTGGCCTGTTTCTCGATGGGGAGGATGGCCTGCCGGAACGCGGAAGCGTCATCTACGAGGTGCCCGAGCTCGCTCTTGGCGAGGGGCAATATTACATCTCCGCCGCTCTGTGCCGGCACATGCTGCCGAAGGGGGCGGAAGCCATCCTGCATTATGTCGAGAAGGCCGCGCAGTTTTCGGTGTCGCGCGATTCACTGTGGCATTTCAATTATCTCTACGATCCGAAATTCACCTGCAGTATCGAGCGAAGCTGATGACGATGACGGATGGTGATTGGCAGGAGAAGCTCGAGGCGTTCTTTGAGCTTCGCGCACGGCAGATATCGGAGAAGCCGACGCTGGACGACCTCTGTTATGTCGCCGGCAGAAATCCATTTCTCTGGACCGACAAGGACCTGCTTTCCGATCTGAAATCGCACATGTTGAGCCTGATGCAGCTCGACCAGAACTGCAAGGTTCTGGAGGTGGGATGCGCCGCCGGCCTTCTTGCGTTGCTCGTTGCGCCGGACGTGGGCAAATACGTGGGCGTCGATCTGGCGGAGACCCCGCTCGGCGTTGCGCGACGGCTTGAGCTCCCCAATGCCGACTTCCGCCAGGCGGCCGGGGAGAATTTGCAATTCGCTGACCGCGAGTTTGACGCCGCCTTTTGCTACGATGTGTTCTCGAACTTTCCGAAGTTTCAGACCGGCGAATCGATCATTCAAGAGATGCTTCGGGTCGTGCGTCCTGGTGGCCGCGTTCTCATCGGCTCTGTGCCCGACCGGAGCAAGCTTGAACAGTCTCAGCAGATCGCGGCGCAACTGGCGGCTGGATTCGGCGCACAGCTAGCCGCTCGCCCGCCGCTGGAAACCATGGTCAAGCAACGGAAGCCCAATTCTTTGGCCAAGGTTGCGAGCTATCTTGGATTGGCCAAAGACGCGCCCTCCGCACAGATCAAGCCGGAAATCGTATCGTATGACTTCCTCAAGGAGGACTTCATCGATCTCGGGAAGCGCCTTCGGGTCGAGACAGAGATAGTCGATATCCACCCGCGCAATCCCTATCTCGGCACCCGCTTCAACGTCATTTTTGTCGCCAAATGAGAATCGTCGGATTTCACGACGTCGATCGTGGCCGCTGGAACGCGCTGGCGGCGTCGTCGCCCGAGGCCTGGCTGAACCACGATACGGCGTGGGTTTCGATCGAGGAGCGCTTCTTTGTCGATGCGAACCTGTCCTTTGCGCTGATCGAGAACGACGAAATCGTCGGTATTCAGCCGTTGTACCTGAGCGACGGGACGGGTACGCCGTTCGGTGAGCGCCTTCTGCATTCAGGAATCCATCGTCATACCGGCTTGGCAACGAGCGGGCGGATCGATCGCGGTACCAGGAAAGCCCTCCGCACGGCGGCCATGGACGAGATATTTCGACTGGCCGAACTGTACGATGTCGATCGGATCCAGCTCAATTCGCACAATCTCGCACCGAGCAATCAGGCGGGTTCGCGCGAGGAAATTCCGTTTTGGGTGAGAGATTTTGGTTTCCAGTTGGGAATAGCGTTTGGTCCAAATGGAATGAGCCCTTTTCCGGGTCTCTCGACGGTCAATGCCGATCAACTGATCGATCTTGACCAGTCCGAAGACGATTTGTTCTCGAATTTGGACGAAGGGTGCCGAAGGGCCGTTCGGAAGGCGCTCAAGGCAGGTCTCGAGTTCGAAGTCGCTACCGATCGATCAGCTCTGAAGGACTACCTGGAAATAGCCGAAGAGTCGGCCGTCAGGACGGGAGAGGCGTTGCCGCCGATTCCCTACTATGAGGCGGTCCTTGATGGCTTTTTCGCACAGGGCCGGGCGCATCTGCTCTTCGTGCGTGAACGAGACACCCCGTTGGCCGGATTGATCGTGCTCAGCGACAAGACGGCCGTGCACTTCATGGCCGGAGCCGCCCGATCTGATGCCTTGAAGCTCCGACCCAACGATTTGCTTCATTGGAATGCAATGTTGTGGGCCAAGCGAGCCGGATTTCGAACCTATCGTCTGGGGCCGTGGTTTCCGGAAGTGCCGCGAGACTGGCCGATTTCGAAAGTGTCGTACTTCAAGACGAAGTTCGGATCGACGTCGTTGCCGATCATTCAGGGAAGCATGTTTCGTCGCCCGGAAAGATATCGTCGAGAAATGCCCGCGTTGGAAGAGAGCCTCAGAGGCGTGGGCTATCGCGCCGCGGAGTCTCTTGTGTCCGCGCGAGCCGGTAGTGAGTTTGTCGCCCACCTGCTGCGCGTCTTCGGATTTCCTGGTGCCTCGGCGTCGCCGGACGGCAGGCCTCTGGTTCTGTATCGTCCGCAGCGCGAGGACGTGAGCCGAGCGTCTGACTTTCTCGGTCGCGGCGGCTCCGTCGTTGCCGTATTGCCGGCCGTTGGGTTTGCGAAGGCATTCGCCGTCAGATCCGAAGCAAGGGCCGCCGATTCGCCGCGGGTCCTGAAGGCCGAAATGGCGGGGCAGAAGCCCTGGAAAAGGTTGCGGACGCTTCACTCGTACATGCGATTTGTGGCCGCGGAAGGCGTGCCTGTCGTCACCGATGACGAAGGGCGAGCTGCTTGGCTTTGCTTACGCACGTCCGTGGGCGGATCGATGATATTCGCCGGCACCGATTTCGTTTCGGACCTCGTTCGGTATCGGCAGGGCGATCCCGCGGCCGCCAACAAGCGGCCCACCGAGCCGTTGTGGGGCATCGCTGGCGAGCGGCCAAACTATCTCTTTGAAGGCCACCTTGCCGGTGAGGATCCGCGCGAGCGTCACGCGGACTGGTGGTGCGAAGTGCTGTCGGACGCGCTGACGCGCCTGTGCGGTGAGACCAGGCTTCCGATGTTGCCGAATGGGGCGCCGGGTGCGATTGTCATCACGGGCGATGACGATCAAGCCGGGCTCGGTCGCTATGCTCAGCAACTGGAAGCACTCGGCTCGCTGCCGGTTACATATTTCCTTCATCCCCTTACCAAGCATACTCCGGAGACGTTGGCGCAACTCAAGTCGCGCGGGCGCGTCGAACTTGGCTTGCATCCCGATGCGCTCGAAGAGCCGCAAAAATATGCCGAGCTCTTCTCGGAACAGGCGAACTGGTTCAAGCAGCTGACGGGAGAGGACACGCGGACTGTACGGAATCATGGATTTCTGAACGACGGGTATTGGAAACATGCCGAGCCATGGAATGCGCACGGTGTGAAAGGTAGCTCCAACCTGCCCGGGCTTGACGGTCGCATGCTCAACGGCTCGTTGTTACCCGCAAGACTTTTGCTCGATGACAAGCTCACGGATCACTGGAGCATTCTGACCGCCATCGGCGACGGGATCGTGTTCGTGCACGGCTGGAATGACGATCAATCGGCGGATTGCATTTTTGGACTTGCGGACGATATTCGCAAGAGCGGCGTCCCCGGCGTGATCGTCGTCAATTTGCATCCGGAGAATATCGACAAGACCCGCGGGATGCATCACGCGGTTCGCAAGGTCGTCGACGACGGATTCGTTCCATGGACGATGAGCGAATGCCTCGCATGGTTCGAGAGCCGTCCCGAGCAGCGGCAGGCTGACCTTCGGCCGGCTTTCTCCTGGGCGCGGCTTTTGGGCCGACGGAGCAGCTGAGTATGCGCCTTGGCATTCTGTCCGACGCTCACGGGAATATCGAGGCGTTCGAGCTGGCGCTGTCCATCTTGGCGGACGCGAAAGCCGATGCAATCTACTTCCTGGGGGACGCAGTTGGGTACATCCCGGAAAAGGCAGTGGTCGGCGTACTCCGGGCCGGCGGCATTCACATCGTGAGAGGAAATCACGATGACATGCTGGTCCGGCAGACGACGATTGCGGACCGTGAGGCGATCTATCGGCATCGCGAGACGTTTGCGCTGCTGAGCGACGATGAGCGCGACTTTGTCGGCAGCTGGCCGTCGGAATTGACCGTCCGTGATGAGCGTGGGACGTTCCTGTTTGTTCACGGCAGCCCAAAGGACCCGTTGGGAGGCTACGTGTATCCGGACAGCAGCCTGTCGGACTATGCGGAGGTCGACGCAGACGTCGTCTTCATGGGACACACACACCATCCCTTTGTGCGGCGGCACGCGGACAAGCTCTTTGTCAATGTCGGGAGTTGCGGCCTACCGCGAGGAAGTGACCTTCGGGGATCGGTCTGTATCTTCGATAAAGGCGAGCGGACCGCAGAGATCATCCGCTTCGACATCTCAGGTCCTTGCCGTCGTGTCCTGTCGCGCTACCCGCTAGCGCCTCCGGTCGCTTCCCTCCTTGAGAGGTGCGCCGATTTCAAAGCGAATGAGGTGCAATCTTGAAGAGTAGACGCGCAAAGGTTCTGCTGACGGGGATCGGCGGCGGCGGTCACGGCGAACAGATACTCAAGGCTCTCCGGTTGGGCGAGCTCGAGTACGACATCGTTGGCACGGACGTGAGCGATCTGTGCGCCAACCGGAACCTCGTCAATAAATTCGTGCAACTGCCGCGGGCGAGCCACCCCGCGTATCTGGATGAGCTTCGATCGCTGGCCCTATCGGAAAAATGTGTTGCGGTCTTTCATGGATCCGAACCCGAGATGGCTGTTCTGAGCCGGGCGCGATCCGCGCTCGAGGCTGACGGCCTGTACGTACCCGTCAATCCACCGACCGTTCTGGAGATTTGTCAGGACAAGACGAAGACGATGGCTCACCTGGCCTCGTGCGGATTGTCGGCACCGAGCTTCATGGAAGTGCGCGATCTGTCGGATCTCGACCAATGGGACACCCTGCCGGCAATCCTCAAGCCGTCGGTCGGCGGCGGTGGGTCGGCGAATGTCTTCATCGTTCAATCGCGCGAAGAGCTGCTGGCCTTCTCGCGCTATCTGCTTGCGACGTCTGAAGCCTTCATTATCCAGGAATACATCGGAACCTCGGACGACGAATATACGGTCGGCGTGCTGTTCGGTGCGGATGGTGCCCTCCTCAATTCGATTGCGATCAGGCGGGTCATCAATAACGCCCTGACGATCCGTACCCAGGTGCCCAACCGGTCGGGTCGTCCCGATCTCGGATCGCGGCTTGTGATCTCGACCGGCATTTCGCAGGGACATGTTGCCGACTGGCCTGATGTGCGAAGCGCGTGCGAGAAAATCGCCGGCTCGCTTTCACCAAGAGCTCCGATCAACGTGCAGTGCCGTGTCGTGGACGGTGCGGTCGTTCCGTTCGAGATCAATCCCCGATTTTCGGGAACAACCTCGTTGAGGGCAATGGCCGGATACAACGAGCCGGACATTCTCGTTCGAAGAGATGTCTACGGCGAGAACATTCCGGTGCGATTTCCATACAAGGAAATGACGATCCTGCGGGGCTTGCAAGAGCATTCGATTGGCTAACTGAGCGTTCTGAACTCGACAGGCGGCAGCGGATCAACAAGGAGTGAGCTTATGACAGCGCAATGTCCGGTATGCGAATCGACGCAGCTAGGTGATATCTATCCGTCCTTCTCCGGGACCTGCATCACATCCGACATGATGGTGCTTCGCGAGGCATCCCTCGACAATCGGCTGTGCAAGGAATGCGGCCTCATATTCAACGCCGGCGGGACGAGGGGGCGTGCCGAAGCCTTCTATAAGGACAGCTACAATCTGATGATGAAGAGCCCGGACGCGGCAATTCAGAGCTTCTCGGGTCCGGCTCCCATCTCTCAAGCGGAGCGCACGCACCAGATTCTGAGGGAAATGACCAATCTGCCGACCGGCGGATCGGTGCTGGAGATAGGCGCCGGAAAGGGCGATTTCCTGGGACATTTTCTCGAAGAATCCCGGGACTGGCGCGCGGCGGCATTCGAGCCGAGCTCGGCATTCGACGTGTTGCAGAAGAGATTCCCCGCCGCGTTGCTTCGACGCTGCGACTACAAGGATTTCGACGCCGAAGCGGCGAGCTTCGATCTGATCGTCGCCTTGGGCGTCCTGGAGCATGTCGAGAATCCGCTCGACATGTTGAAGTGGGCGCATGGGCGGCTCAAGGACGCGGGCCTCTTCTACATTCGCGTTCCCAACTTTGCGAAGAATCCGAACGATCTCTTTTGCGCAGACCACCTCTCGAAGCTCACCCTCCATACATTGGAATCGCTCGCGCACGCCGCTGGATTTGATGTGGTGTCTTCGAAAGAGGCAGGTGTGCCGATCTTTGTTCTGCTAAGGAAGATTGCTGCTCCGAAGCCGTATGCGGTGAACGTGGCAGAGCTCAATCAGCACACGGTCGATCAGAACGCGACCGTGGCCAGGAGCGCGATGGATGCGATCGATCGGTGTCGCAAGGCCGCTGATGCTTCCGGAGAGCCATTCGCCATTTTCGGCCTGGGGTCGTCGGGCTTGTTTGCACCGTTCTACCTTGGCTTCGACGCCGGAAAGATCGCGGCTTATCTCGATGAAAATCGTTCCACGTGGGGAAGCGGCTTGAATGGACGCCCGGTGGGCGGTCTCGACAAGATCAAGGAATTGGGGATCCGGCACGTGGCGTTGGCGATCAGTCCGGTTTATTTCGATCAAGTGAAGGCGAAGCTGGCACCTTACGGAGTGGAAGTGTATTCGGCCTAAGGTCAGGTCAAAGACCTGTCCGTCAGCGCACCGCCGGATTCCAGGCATCGAGAGTAGCGATCCAATGAACATCACAGAACCGAGTTTCGACGAAGCTGAAATTGCGTTGCTGCGAGAGTGCCTCGACTCGAAATGGGTTACGCAGGGGCCGCTCACAGAACGGTTCGAGCGGCTCATTGCAGAGAAGCAAGACGTCAAGCATGCCCTTGCGTGCACGTCTTGCACCGCCGCGCTGCATCTGGCGACCATGGCCCTGAAACTTGGGCCAGGAGACGAAGTGATTGTTCCCGCTTTCACGTGGGTAACAAGCGCGCACTCGGCTGAATACGTCGGTGCCAAGCCTGTCTTCGTCGATGTCGATCTGTCGACCTACAATATCGATCCCGAGAAGCTAAAGGCAGCTATCACGCCGCGCACGAAGGCCATCGTTGCGGTCCACCTGTTCGGTCTCGCCGCCCCGATGGATGAGATCAAGGCCATTGCGGAACCACGCGGCATCGCCATCATCGAGGACGCTGCCTGCGCGATTGGCACCACGTACAAGGGCAAGCCCGTCGGTGCGATTGGCGATATCGGTTGCTTTTCCTTTCACCCGCGCAAGGCTGTTACGACAGGAGAGGGCGGGGCGGTAACGACCAATCGTGATGATCTTGCTGCGCGCGTGCGCTCGCAACGCAATCATGGTGCCACCGGAGCGCCGGATCCTTCGATCGAGCCTCCCGGTCCCTGGACGATGGCCACGTTTGGCAATCTCGGCTTTAATCTTCGGCTCTCCGATATCCAGGCAGCGGTCGGAGTTGCTCAGATGGGGAAACTCGATCGATTGCTTGCCGAGCGCCGCCGGCTGGGCCGTCGTTACTCCGATCTGCTCAGTGATGTAAATTCGATTGGCCTTCCGTCAGGTGGAGACGTCGACGGGCATACCTATCAGTCCTATGTGATCCGCGTGCTCGATGGTGGGCGCAAGCACCGAAATGACATCATGCGGGCTCTTGCTCAGGAGAACATCCAGACACGGCCCGGTACTCATGCCGTTCACCGGTTGGAGTACTATTCAAAGAAGTATGGGCTGACAGCGGGACAGTTTCCGAATGCCGCGTCCGCGGAAGATACGACGATAACGCTGCCGATTTTTCCTGGCATGACCGAGGACGATCAGCGGAAGGTCGTGCAGATCGTGCGGGCGATGGGTTGATGGCGCTCTCTCAGGAAGAGACGGAGGCGCTGCGGAAGTCGCTGGTGGAGTGCAACCTGCCTCTGGAAGAGCGGTGGAGGCGCGCCGGTGAAGCGTCTCCGCCCAGGGACGAATGGCATAGTTTCGACCGGACGCCCTGGAACCACCCTTGGATGAAGCCGGAGAACATTCGGCACTTTGCCGATTTTAGCGCAGCCAAACTGTCCGAGCTCGGGGCGTTGCTCGGAGCCAACGGAGGCAGGGACAAATCGCAGCAGAGGAGCTGGCTGAGAGGCAAGGTTGACCGTCTGATCGGCGGTTCAAGGGAAGTGGGGCAGCGGTTTGCCTTCGTGGGTAATATGGCGAACGTCAACTACATCCGCGCCCGGCCGCTTCGCCAGCGCAACGTTCCGGTCGATCTTGTCCTGCATCCGCACGATGACTTCATCTTTGCGCAGCCGGGTTGGGAGGAATTCGACGGCGAGGTTACGGATCTCGGCGCAGACCCGAAGAAGGCGCTGCTCGAAAAGGCGTTGCCTTCATGGGTCCATCGCCATCAATCGGAACCCAATTGGGAACATATCCCGTTTCAGCTCGACAAATTCGCCGCAACCCCCGCACAAATCCTCCTGTGGCCGGAATACATGCAGTACTTTCCGACGCTAGCGGCATTGTCGTGCTATGATGCGCTGCTCGTCTCCCAGTTTCCGTATCTTGGCTACTTCTCCGGCAGGCCGTATCTGTTCGGTCAAATCGGCGGAGACATCTGGTTTGAAGCATCACGCAACGATTCGTTCGGGATACTGACGCGCCGCGCCATCGCGGCGTCTGCTGCCGTGCTTGTTTCAAATCCGATCACTCTGGCACATGCGCGTCGATACGGTCTGAGCAACGTGCTCTATGTCCCGTGGCCACTCAGCGAGGACGACTACAGTCCTGGCGATGCGGATGACATCCGCGCCGAGTGGCGACAGCAGATCGGCGGCGAGTTCTTCGTGTTCACCTCGATGCGAATGGATCGCCACTGGAAAGGCGCCGAGCACGCCTTGGAGGGCTTCGCCCGCTTCGCCTCCCGCGCGCCATCGGCGAGGCTGGTGGTTCTTGGCTGGGGCGAGGATATCGAGTTTGCCCGCAGCCGGATGACCCAGTTGGGACTTCAGGATCGCGTGCTTTTCCTGCCCACGGTCGGCAAGAGGAGGCTCGTGCGATATCTTCGGGCCGCTGATCTGGTCATCGAGCAATTCGTTCTGGGCTACTATGGAGCTTCGGCCCTCGAGGCCATGGCCTGTGGCAAGCCGGTCATCATGCGGATCGAACGTGAGCAATATGACGCGCTCATCGATGTCGGGGCTCCGCCGGTTCTTGATGCCGAAAGTGGAACGGACGTCGAGCGGCATCTCTACAGCCTTTACGAAGATAGAGCGAAGTGCCGAAAGGCCGGGGAACAGGCCCGGGAGTGGTTCATCAAGGCGCAGTCATCCGAGAGATGGGCCAAAACCTACACTGTGTTGCTGGAAGCGCTGGCTGCGGGCATTCCCCTGTCCTTCTCGGGTTCGCCATTGCTGGAGCCACTCTCCGCAGACGAGCAGCGGTATCACGCAAGTCAGCTTTCCTCTGCTCCGCCCTTCCCAAATTACGTCGATCCCTAGGAATGTCTGTCGGCCGACGACGCTCAGTTTGATGCCGAAGATTCCACTCTTCCCAAGCAACTCGATCAGCAACGCCGAATCGCACCTGATGACTCCGCAAGAAGTTCAACAGCAGAACAGGAGAAGTCTTGGCCTGATTGGCGAGTTCCAAAAGCAGGCCGGTCGTCCTCTTCGCGTCCTGCACATCGGCAATATCGCCAACAACGCATACAACAACGCATGCATTCAGCGACAGTTTGGCATCGAGGCTGACGTGCTATGCTACAACTACTACCACATCATGGGGTGCCCGGAGTGGGAGGACGGCGCAATCCAGGAGGGCGCTTCCGCCCTCGGGCAAGATCATTTCAAGCCGGACTGGTGGGCGACAAGCCTGCGTGGATGGAAACGGCCGGGCTGGTTTGTGCAGGGACCATCTGGCCTGTGCATTGAATATTTGCGTGCCAGGAATGCGCGCTGGAGATCGACCAGCTATTTGAAGTGGCTGGAGCTCGAACTGGCAGCGTTCCAGGACGCCAGATCCGCTGATCCCGGCAATTCGCCGGCCAAGTATATTCCAGCACGACTGAAGTTCATGCTCTGGCTCAAACAGGCGGGGGGGCAAGCCGAACCTGGAAATGGGCGGCGTCTCACGTTCTACAGGATATGGCTGGGGTCAGCCGTCGCGAACGGTATCCTTGGTCGCGACGACACCCAATATGGTCGCTCGGAGCCGACCCGGCTGGACCGGATTTCGGCTGCCGCCTGGCTGAGGATGACGCGGCGGGGCTCTCAGGTCGACATCGAGTCGCGTGCCGCACTCGCCGCATATCGAGAGGATGTTCGGAGGCTGCAGGCGGCCGGGGTTCGGGGTCTGACGAAACATTGGCTGGAGCGCGCCGCTTCGCCGGCGCGGACGCTCGTTGAGCGCTCGCTGTCGCTGCTGGAGCGGATACTGCGCAGGCTATCTCCCGTCACGGAAACGGGCTGCGTCGCTCGATCCATGTCTGATCCGGTCACACGGGCAAAAGAGATCGAGACGATGCTCGACGAGATCAGGCAGGATCCGGCCGAACTTGACGGACAATCCGTCAGCTATCGCGAAGAGTACATCACCAATCATCCGAGACCTTTCGAGGCGATCCTTTCCCATTATGACGTCATTCAGGGGTACGCCATCGACGGGCTGATACCCATGATCAACGGCGTCAAGAATTTCTGCTGCTACGAGCACGGCACACTTCGCGAGATTCCTTTCGAGAACAATCTGACCGGCTTGATATGCCGCTTCTCGTTTCAGCGCGCTCCGGCGGTGTTTGTCACGAATTCCGACGTGCTGCCTTCGGTGGAGCGGTTGGGGTTGAAGCCGGAGCGGGTGTTCTATCTGCCGCATGCATTCGACGACCGAAAACTGGCTGAGTTTCGCGCTGCGCATCCTGAGCTTGCCCCGCCGAAAAGCGGCCCCGTCATTTTCTTCAGTCCGACGCGTCATCATTGGAAACGTGGAAACACGTCGTGGCAGAAGGGCAACGACGTCGTCATTCGCGCAGCCGCGGAGATTGCAAGAGAACGAAGCGACTTCAAGCTTGTATTCGTCGAATGGGGCCAAGAGGTTGCGGACAGCAAGGAGTTGATCGAGGAATTAGGCCTGACGAAGCTGGTTGAGTGGATACCGACCATGTCGAAGCGGGAGCTGTGGCAGCGCTACTGCGTATCGCATGCAGTCGTTGACCAATTCGTTGTTCCAGCTCTCGGCGGCGTCGGATTCGAGACGATGGCGTTGGGCGTCCGGCTGATTTCCGCGATCGACCGGCAACAGACAGCCTTGTTTTTCGGTGAGGAGCCGCCGTGTCTCGCGGCTAATAGCGTTGGCGAATGCGCCGCGCGGATGCGGGAGGTCATCGAAGATCCTCTTGATTCCCGAGGCCAGGGTCGGGCTGCTTCTCAGTGGATGATGACCTTCCATTCGGCGGAAAGAATCGTTGCTCTCCAGTGCAAGGCGTATAGCAACCTGTTGGTAGGCCAGTGGTGAGGACGCCTCATCCCATGCCGTTCCTGATTTTTGGCGATCCTGTAGCGTGATGTTCAAGCAGATTTCATCGTTCATAAAGCGGTGCCCGCCGCTTTTCCGCGCCCTGCGGCCGGGAGTTTATTTCTTTTTCCGCGTGCGGAATGCCTTGATCGCACGGTTTGCGATTTTTCGCGCGTGGCTCGCGCACGCTCGTTTCCCGAGGATGCAGGACGTCGGTGAAGCCACGTCGCAAAACAGACGGATTGGAAGATCCGCCTCCGGTCGCGAAGTGGTGATGCTTGTCGTTTCCGATTTGCGCGTGGACTCGAGAGTTGAGAGGGAAGCTCGAGCGCTTGCTGCCGCCGGATATGACGTGACGGTGATCTGTCCCGAGCCTTCGAAGGGGGTGGGGATATCCTTCAATCTCGATTGGGGACCGCGCGTTCATATTGAGTACGCCGACTGGACGGCGGCGACGTTCATGAACGAGCAGCCGGGTTACCTTGCGGATCAACTTTACTGGGGAGCAGTGAAGAGGAAGCCGTTTGCGTTCCATGCGCATGATCTCTCCACCGCCTATGCTGCAATGGCGGCCGCAAAGTACCGAGGCGCGCACCTCGTGGTCGACTTCCACGAGTGGTTTTCGGAGAATGTTCATTGGAACACGAAGCAGTCCGCTTGGGCGCCGTACCCTGCCGAGTGGAAGCGGGCGCTTCAGGAGCTGGAAGTTCGTTGTCTTAACGAGGCGTCAGCCACGATCACTGTGTGTGACTCAATTGCGGATACAATGGAGGCCGAGCTCGGCGGTCGCCGTCCCGTCGTGGTCCGCAACATTCCCGATATCGCGGTCACGCCGTCGCGCGAGTATCCGCCGCTGAAGCGGCAGCTGGGGCTGCCGGACTCGACGTTCGTTCTGCTGTGGCAGGGAGGGACTGGCCCAACGCGCTTGATCGAGCCGATTATTGAAGCCCTTGCCTACGCACCTGATTGTATCTTCGTCATTCGGGGGCCTTCTCTGGATCTGTTTGGCCCCGACTATCTGGCATTGGCGCGGCGCACCGGCGTGGAGGGCAGGCTTGTGCTTGCTCCGCCGGTGCCGTCGAAGGACGTCGTCGCGGCCGCCCGAGGAGCGGATGCCGGGATCTGGACGTTGCCGGCTTTGTGCCGCAACTTCACCTTTGCACTCCCCAACAAGATTTTTGAATACCTGGCCGCCGATCTTCCCGTGCTCGTTGCGCACTACCCCGAGGCAAAGCGTCTTGTCATGGAGAACGAGGTAGGGTTGACGTTCGATCCCTATGATCCGCGTTCCATCGCGGAGTCGATCAACCGCCTCGTCCAGGATAAGCAACTCCGAGCGACCCTCACCGCCAGCACGCGGAAGACGCTCGCAAGGCTGGATGCAAAGTCGGAGTGGCGGAAGGTTGTTTCGCTCTACGACAGCCTTTCTCCAGGAAAGCCGCCGCAACGCGGATCCATGCAATGAAAGACCGACTGAGATCACTCGCGCGGCTTGTGTTGCCGTGGAGCGTTCGAAGGTGGATGCTCACAACCTGGTCGATTGCGAGATCGCCGGGTCGGGGGACAATAGCCCGCCACAAGTTGCAGGCGCTGCCGAAAAAGCTCCTAGGCCTGGTCGCTACGGCACTATCGATTGTCATTCTAAAACTCGCGATTTGCGTCGCTCCGGCACTTGGAGCCGTGCGGTTGCGGCGCACGCAGCCCAGGAGCTTGTGGGGGGTAACGCCGATCCTGACCCTGCAACTCAAAGCCAGGGCAGATCGAGAACTTGGCTTTGGATCGACCTCGCTTGTCTACGTAACCTACGTCATAACGTCCCGCTTCGATCTGAATCTCCAACGGCCTTACGTTCTGGCACTGAAATTTGGCCTGGGGCTCGCGTTCCAGCGTGTGGTGCTCGCATGGGCCTTGGTTCGGTATGACGTGTTTCACTTCTTCGCCGACCGCGGCTTGCTCGATTCGAAGGAGCGTTTGCAGATCAATTTTGAGGAGCTTGCCGCTCTGCGGAGGGCCGGCAAGCGGGTCTATGTATATGCGTATGGTGCCGATGTTCGTACCAGGCTTGCGACCTTGGCCCTCGGCAAATGGAATTTCTGCGGCGACTGTACGGAGCCACCCAAATATTGCACGTGTCACGACGCAGAGGCTCAACATTATGTTTCCGAACTGACCAAGTCCGTAACGGCCCTGGTCTCGCTCGGCGACATGCTGACCTACATGCCTACGGCAAAACATATCAACTACTGGCCGTTGGATCTGGATCGGTTCAGTGTGGTTCTCCCGGATACGCCGCCATCCGGTCCTCTTCGTATCGCTCATGCGCCAAATCACACGCACTTCAAGGGCTCAAAATACCTGGAGCGGACGATAGACAGGCTGAAAGCGCAGGGATACGACATCGAATATTGCAAGGTACAAGGCGTTCCCAACAGTGAGGTCCTCGCGCTTTTCGCCCAATCCGACATCGTGGCGGATCAGTTTATCGGCGGTGCTTACGGATACACCGCGCTTGAGGCGATGGCCCTCGGCAAGCCGGTCCTGAGCTTCGTTAGAAGTGCGGATCTGGTCGAAGCGCCGGAGGAGTGCCCGATCATCAACGCAACGCCGGATGAACTTGAGCAGGCATTGCTGTGGGTCATCCGCAATCGGGATAGCCTTCGCACGATCGGCGAGCAGGGCCGGCGCTACGTCGAGCGATGGCACAGCATATCGGCGATCGCTGCGCGGCTTGGACAGCTTTATCGGGAGACTGCAAACTTTCCGCCTGGCGTCGTCGACCGCATTCGAGACCAGCAGGAGCAGGAGGAAGCCCGGCGCAATGCCATTCCCCTCCTGAGGAATTGGCAGCATCCATTCCAGATCGCGAGGCAGGCCGCTTCAGAAGGTCTCAGTGCGCTCGCCGGGACGACTCCCCGATGATCGGGCCCCAAGGGTATCTCCGGTGACATCGGTCGACACATCAGGCGCAATCACGCGCTCGCCGCAGCCACGGGGCCTGGATTGGCATCGGCGCTTCCAGGAACGGCATGGGCGAGCGCTGCGCGTGCTGCACCTCGGCAACATCGCGAACAACGCGTTCAATAATGCCAGGATCCAGCGCAAGCACGGCATCGACGCTTATGTCATCGCCTACGAAAACTACCACATCATGGCTTCGCCTGAATGGGAGGAGGCGACGTTTGAGGGAGACCTCGGCGATCCATTCTTTCCGGACTGGACCAGGGTCGATCTCGGAGGCTACCAGCGGCCGGGATGGTTTGCCTCTGGACCTCTGAATTTATGTTGCTCAATGATTGCCGCTGAGGTTGGCGGGCAGCCGGACCTCGCCGAGGAATTCCGACGCTCGCTGGATCGAGCCCGGCAGTCGGTATGTTCGCAGAGAGTGTCTGCCCGCTTGATCCGTCTCGGTCAGAAAATAAGACGGAGGATTCGTCGATCCCCCGCAACGGCGCGCGACATCTTCATGCGCCGTGTTCTGGCAAGGGATGACCCGGAGCAGAAGCGGCTTGTTGACGTCTGGCAGCAAGGGCGTGCGCCGGGTTCTCCGCCAAGCGCCGCGGATTTTGGCAGCTACCGGGCGCGGCTCGCGCCGCTTTTGGGCCTGCTGGATCGGTTTGACATCATCCAGGCCTACGCTACCGATGGTGCCTGGCCGCTGCTCGCTCGGCGTCCCTACTTCGGATATGAGCACGGAACGTTGCGAGCAATCCCGTTTCAGGACGACGGCCTCGGGCGGCTCACCGCCACGGTGTTCCTCGGAGCCGACCACGTCTTCGTCACCAACATCGATTGCGTACCTGCCGCACGACGGCTCGGCGTGCCGCCGGATCGGATTACGCCGCTGCCGCATGCGTTCGACGATACGAAGCTCGTTGAATTCGGGGTCAGAAACGGCACGATCAGGCCGCCCGACGACCAGGTCATCGTTTTTCATCCGACCCGACAGGACTGGCGGGACGCGGACCCCAGCCTGGTGAAGGGTAATGACCGGCTGATCCGTGCCCTCGCGCGCGTTGCGCAGCAAGCGCCTGCGCTGCGACTTGCGATGATCGCCTGGGGACGGGACCTTGACGCCTCGCGGGAGCTCATAAGAAGTCTGGGGCTCGATGATAAGGTGCAGTGGCTTGCGCCGATGCGCAAACCGGAGTTGTGGAGGACGTATCTCCGTAGCCACGCTGTGCTGGATCAGTTCGTTCTTCCATCATTCGGTGGAATCACCTTTGAGGCCCTGGCGCTTGGCAGGCGAGTCATCACGAACGTGGATGCGGGGACGGCCAAGGAGTTCTTTTCCGAAGCGCCTCCCATCCTGTCGGCATCGACCGAGAGTGAGATCGCCGAGGCGCTTCGCAAGATCGTCGCGGATCGGGACGACCGGCATGGACTCGGCGCTGCCGGAGCAGCCTGGATCCAAAAGTATCATTCCGCGGCGAGAATCGTCGAGTTGCAGTTGGCAGCGTATCGACGGCACATCGAATCCGTTCGGGCCTGAACCACCATCGCGATGCATGGCAGCGACGCGCACAGATCGGCACATTCGCTCAGTAAAATGAAAATCCTTCACGGCCCCTTCAATATCGGCAATCAGCCCTGGTCACTCTCGCGTGCGGAGCGCCGGCGTGGAAACAGGAGCGACCTGGTCATTCGTAGCGGGACCTGGTTTCGATACCCGGCCGACAAGGTTCTGTACGACGACACGGCAAGTAACTTTCAGAAAGTGGCCCGAAGCGCGTGGTTCGGATTGTCCGCGCTCCTGCGCTACGACGTGCTCCACTACTATTTTGGAACAACGTTCCTGTATCCAGGCTATGCGTTCGAGGGCGTAGGTCGGATGGGGCCGCTGCTGAATCGGCTCGTGACGATCGATCTCAAGCTGGCCAAGGGGTTGGGCAAGAAGCGGTTCATGACCCTGCAGGGATGCGACGCAAGGCTTGCGGGCGAGGGCAATCGGCGAAACGAGTGGACCATGTGCGCCAGCGGGCGTTGCTCCGCCTATGAGGCTTGCGTCACGTCGCTCGATGCGCGCCGGTCCCGCCTGATCGATCACGTGCTTCCGCTGTTTGACCGCGTATTCTATCTCAATCCGGAACTGGGGCACGTCGTCCCGGGAGGGCAGTTCCTGCCTTACGCCAACGTGGAGATCGGTCATTTCTCGCCCGAGTATCCCCGCGCTGAAGGCAAGCCGAGAATTGTCCACGCGCCGAGCGATGCAAGTATCAAGGGCACTCAGATGATACTCGATGCGTTGGAGCGTCTGAAGTCCCGGTTCGACTTCGAGCTGATCCTGGTTGAAAAGAAAACGCATGAGGAGGCGATGGCCATTTACAGGTCCGCCGATCTTGCCATTGACCAGGTGCTTGCGGGTTGGTACGGCGGCTTTGCCGTCGAGATGATGGCGATGGGAAAGCCGGTGGTATGCTACGTCAGGGAAAGCGACCTGCAGTTCGTCCCGCCGGCCATGCGGGATGATCTTGCGATCCTGAACGTCGATCCCGGACGGCTCACGGAAGATCTTGCGGCTATTCTCGAGCGTCGCGCCGAGTGGACTGAGCTGGGGAAGCGGGCGCGTCGCTATGTCGAGCGATGGCATGATCCTGATCATATTGCCGGGGCGATGATCGCAGCCTATCGCAGCCCCGACAGTAAGTTCGTGCTGGCGCCGGCGGGCGCCGAGGTCGAGTAGATTCAGATGTGTGGCATTGCTGGCATTCTGCATTTTGGCGCCTGTCCGGACGCGGACGCTCGGATTCGGAAGATGGCGGCCAGTATCGAGCACCGCGGCCCCGATGACAGCGGCTTCCATTTGTCGCCAGACGTCGCACTGGGCTTCCGCAGGCTTGCGATCGTCGACCTGGTCACCGGCAACCAGCCAATGTGCAACGAGGATGCAACCGTATGGGTGGTCTTCAATGGAGAGATCTACAATCACCGCGAACTGAGAAAAGAGCTTGAGGCCGCTGGGCATGTTTTTGCGACCGACCATTCGGACACCGAGATTCTGGTCCACGGCTGGGAGCAGTGGAAGGACAGGCTGTTCAACAAGCTGAACGGCATGTTCGCCTGCGCCATCTGGGACGAAAGCCAGTGTGAGCTGGTGATCGCCCGCGACCGATACGGGATCAAGCCGGCCTACGTCGCGGAGTTGCCGGGCAAAGGACTCGTGTTTGGCTCGGAAGTGCGTGCGCTGTACGCCAGCGGATTGGTGAACAAGCAGTTCGATGCGTCAGCGACGTTGGAGTACTTCACGCTGATGAACAATTGGGGAGGGCGCACGCCGTTCCGGGGTGTCCGTCTTCTCAAGCCTGGTACGTTCGAACGATTTACGGCGAATGGGAGTTCGAGCGGCACCTATTGGGCTGCCTCTTACCATCGCAAGTACGCGCCCGGTCTGGCGCGGGCTTCAGGCGAATTCGGCGAAATATTGCAGGCGGCGTTGCGCAGGCAGTTGGCTGCGGATGTGCCGGTCATGGCGTATCTGTCGGGCGGCATCGACAGTTCGGCGATCACGGCAGGTGCGCATCAGATCGATCCGGTCGTGCGCGCGTATTCGTGCATCTTCGATCTTGAGAATGTCGGTGTCGACAAATTCGTCGACGAACGCGAGTTCTCCCGGGAGGTCGCAAAGCAGCTCGACATCGAACGTGTCGAGCTCATGGTGCCGCAGGATGCCTTGGCTCGCCATCTCGATGCGACGGTTGGCGCGATTGAATATCCTCGCATGGGAATGGCCTATGTGAACTATCTGATCGCGCAGCGCGTCGCTCAGGACGCCAAGGTCGTGCTGTCGGGTACCGGCGGTGACGAAGTCACTGGAGGGTATGTCGGCAGATACGCCATCGTGCCGAGGGCGACTCCGGCTTCCCTGATGCAGCGTGTCATGCAGCGTTTTCGCGCCGCGGCGGGAGATCCGGCAGCGTCACGGGATGCCTTTGCCCTCTACCGGGCAAGCCTCAACGTCCCGGTATCGGCCGACAAGATCGGCGATGCCTTTACGCCGGAATTTCTGCGAGCCGCAGGAGGTTTCGATCCGCTCGCTGCGATCGGAGATGCGATCGGGTCGGTTCCGTCGCGGGATCCCTGGGACGCCGTCATGCACGTCGACCTGACCACCTATCTTCCGGGTCTTTTGTCGCTGGAAGACAAGCTGTCCATGGCGCATTCCCTTGAGACCAGGGTGCCGCTTCTGGATAACGAACTGGTCGACTATCTGCTCGGCGTGGATTGGGGTCTGCTGTCCGACGGCACCACCGGCAAGATCCTGTTTCGCGAAGCCGTACGGCCGCTGGTCCCCGACACGATTTACCGGAAACCGAAGATGGGATTTGGTCCTCCGGACGCGTCTTGGTACAGAGGAATTCTGCGCTCATGGATCGAGGAGCAACTCTCGGAATCCCGCATTAGGCAGCGAGGCGTATTCCAACACGACTTCGTACGTCGGATTCTGGACGAGCATTTCGAGCAAAAAGCAAACCACGTCGCGTTGATCTGGTGTTTGCTCAGCTTCGGGTCCTGGTGCAAGCAACATGGTGCCTATGGCGGCGCCCTCCATTAGTTGCAGTTGTAGGAGCTAGATTTATGCGAACCGTTGCGTCTTCACGTCTCCGTCCGAACGGAATGGAGCTTCAGCTTGAGGCTTTCACGCAACAGGAAGGCCAGGTCATCGAAGGCGTGCTTCGGACGCCCGATGCATCGCTGTGGTATCCGATCCTGCACGGGGTTCCCTGCTTCCTGAGCGGCCCGATGCAGCCCGACCTGACCGATTTCTGCTCGCGGTACGGCTTGCCGAAGCCGGCGACCGCGCAGAGCCGGCCGGAAGCCCATGAGCAGGCCAAGACAAATCAGACCTTCTCGGACAAGTGGCGCCGCTTCAAGCAGTATGGGCTGCAACCCGAGCACAAGGAATTCCTGTTCGGTTGGTATTGCAAGAAGCTAGGGCTGCCTGATCTGGACGCCTTGAAGGCTTTCTACCGGTCCAAGCAGCGCGTGCTCGAGGTCGGTCCAGGGTCGGGCTTCAACACGAGGTTCATCGCTGAGAACTGCCCGGGCGAGGTGTTTGCGCTCGACGTGTCTGATGCGGCATTGACCACGTTCGAGAACACCCGCGATCTCGAGAATTGCTCGGTCGTCCAGGCCGACTTGATGGAAGCTCCGTTCCCCGACGACACGTTCGACTTCATCATCGCAGACGGAGTGCTGCATCACACACCCAACACCAGAGCGGCGGTGGAGGCCCTGTACCGAAAGGTCAGGCCCGGCGGCCAGTTCTTCTTCTACGTCTATCGGAAGATGGGAGCCGTGCGCGTCTTCGCCGACGACCACGTCCGCCAGAATTTCATGCCGCTTTCCGCGGAGGAATGCTACGCGGCGTGCGAAGGGATCACGGAGCTGGGCCGGGAGCTATCGCGGCTGAACGCCACGATCACGCTTGAGAAGCCGATACCGGTGCTCGGGATTCCCGCAGGAACGCACAACGTTCAGCGATTGCTGTACTATAACTTCCTGAAATGCTTCTGGAACGAGGCGTTCGACTATGAAACAAACAATATGGTCAACTTCGATTGGTATCATCCGCACAACGCCTGGCAGCACAGTGATGACGAGGTTGCGGGCTGGATGAAGGAGCTTGGAGTCAAGGACTATTCCTTCAATGACTCCAATCCGAACGGGATTTCGGTCTTGCTGACGAAGCCAACGGTCTGACACGGGCATGCGGATATTATTGACGGGCTGTAGCGGTTTCGTCGGCTCTGCTCTCGGCCCTCGGTTGGTGGCCGAGGGGCACGAGCTCTTCTGCGTGTGCCGGCCGGGAACGTCGGTCGCCTTCGGAACGACCGTGGTTTGGGACGGAGCGGCTTCGATCGAAGCTTCCAGCTTCCCGAAGACGGTCGATGTCGTTGTTCATGCCGCCCAGTCGCGGCGCTATCGCGATTTCCCCGCGGATTCGCGCGAGATGTTTGACGTCAACGTCGGCATGACGATGCGGCTGCTGGATTGGGCGGCTCGGGCGGCGGTCAAGCATTTTTGCCTGCTGTCGTCGGGGGCGGTCTACGAGCCGTTCGCGGCGGCGCTGAGAGAAGATGCCGGCCTGGCGCCCCCCGGCTTCCTCGGCGCGAGCAAGTTTGCCTCTGAAGTCGTTGCGAAGCCGTTCTCCAGCATTCTTTCCTTGAGCATTCTGCGGTTGTTCTTTCCGTACGGCCCGGGCCAGCGCGATCGGCTCATTCCGCAACTGGTACGCAGGATCCGGGACGGTGGGGCGATCCAGCTCTCAGGCGGCACGGAGGGGATTCGCCTCGCTCCCACCTTCATCGACGACATCGTCGAGGTCATCCTTGCGAGCATTGCGTCATCCTGGACGGATACGCTCAACGTGGCGGCTTCCGAGACGCTCTCAATCCGGCAGATCTCGAACACGATAGGTCAGCAGCTCGGCCTCGAACCGAAGTTCGAGATCGTGAACCCGAACACCCCTGGCGTCGATATTGTTCCTGATCTGAGCCGCCTTGCATCTCGTTTGGACTTGCGGCGATTTGTGCAGTTCAAGGAAGGAATTCAAAAGACGATCTCGGCGAGCCCTGTCGACGCGCCGGATCATCGTCTGGCTGAATCGCAACACCGTTAGTGAAGTCCATGACGCTGAAGATTCTGACCATCGTTGGTGCCCGGCCGCAGTTCATCAAAGCCGCGGCCGTCAGTCGCGCGATCCGGGAGACCGACGGGCTCTCGGAAGTGATGGTGCATACCGGCCAGCATTTCGATCCGAACATGTCCGACGTCTTCTTCGAAGAGCTCGACATTCCCAAGCCACGACATCATCTCGATATCAATGGCGGCGGCCATGGCGATATGACGGGACGCATGCTGATGGCGATCGAGCCGATCCTGCTCGAGGAAAGGCCCGACTGGGTCGTCGTCTACGGCGACACCAATTCGACGCTGGCAGGTGCTCTCGCGGCGTCGAAGCTGCACATTCCGGTCGCGCATGTCGAGGCGGGGCTCCGATCGTTCAACCGCCGCATGCCGGAAGAGATCAACCGGGTCGTGACAGACCATCTCTCCGCTCTGCAGCTCTGTCCGACGACGACCGCCGTCACCAATCTCGCCGCTGAAGGCGTGACGGCCGGCGTACATCACGTCGGGGACGTGATGTACGATGCGACCCTGTTCGTGACCGACAAGGCAGAGAAGAGTTCGACGATATTGACCAATCTCGGGTTGGCCTCGAAGACATATGCGCTCGCGACGATCCATCGCGCCGAGAACACCGGCGATCGGCAGCAGCTCCTCGCGGTCGTGCAGTTCTTGCAGGATCAGTCGCGAAAGTTTCCCGTGGTCCTTCCGCTGCACCCACGCACCCGCCAGGCTGCGCTGGCGATGGGGGTCGATCTGGGCGGCTTGAAGGTCATCGATCCGGTGGGCTACCTCGATATGGCGAAGCTTCTGCACAACGCCCTCGAAGTCTATACGGACTCGGGAGGGGTACAGAAGGAGGCCTATTTCCATCGTGTGCCGTGCATCACGTTGCGTGACGAGACCGAGTGGACCGAGACCATCACGCACGGGTGGAACCGGCTCTGGAAGCAGTCGTCGCAGGCGGTTCGGCGCGATATCGACGAGTATGGGACTGGTCGCGCCGCCTACCATGTCGCGCGCCTGTTGAGCTCAGGCGGCCCGCGATAGCCTTGCCGTCGGGAGAGGCCTCCAGCACGGCTTCCAGGGTTGTGGCTTCGCCGCTATGGCGCTATCAGAGGCCCAGTTAGATGGTTTTCAGGCCGATTATCCGTAACAACCCCGTACGAGTGATGAAATGAATTCCGAATTGATCGCGAAGCTCAACGACAGAACGGCCAAGATCGGCATCGTCGGTTTGGGCTATGTCGGCCTGCCTCTGATGCTTCGCTATTGCGAGGTCGGCTACAAGGTGATCGGCTTTGATATCGACCAGACCAAGGTCGACGCGCTTCGCGCCGGCCGCTCCTATATCGAGCATATCTCGAGCGCCAGCATCAAGAATGCGACGGAGCTTGGGTTCGAGCCGACGACCGATTTCTCGCGCGCCCGCGAGGTCGATGCGCTTATCCTTTGCGTTCCGACGCCGCTCAACAAGTATCGCGAACCCGATCTCAGCTTCGTGCTGAACACCACGGAATCGCTGCTGCCGTATCTCCACCAGGGAATGGTGTTGTCGCTCGAGAGCACGACCTATCCCGGTACGACGGAGGAGGAGCTGAAGCCGCGCATCGAAAAGTGCGGCTTCACCGTCGGCAAGGACGTATTTCTCGTATTCTCGCCGGAACGCGAAGATCCCGGCAACCAGAATTTCACGACGCGTTCGATCCCGAAAGTCTGCGGCGGCTGCACGCCGGCATGTCTTGAGGCCGGCATCGCGCTCTATGGTCAGGTGATCGACAAGGTCGTCCCGGTGAGCTCGACGCAGGCCGCCGAGCTGACCAAGCTCCTGGAGAATATCCATCGCTCGGTGAACATCGGTCTCGTCAACGAGATGAAGATGGTTGCCGACAAGATGGGGATCGACATTCACGAGGTGATCCGCGCGGCCGCAACCAAGCCGTTCGGCTTCGTTCCGTACTACCCCGGTCCCGGCATCGGCGGTCACTGCATTCCGATCGACCCGTTCTACCTGACGTGGAAGGCGCGGGAGTACGGCATGCACACACGCTTCATCGAGCTCGCCGGAGAGATCAATTCCTCGATGCCGGACTACGTGGTGTCGAAGATCTCGCTGGCGCTCAATCAGAGGCACAAGTCGATCAGCGGCAGCTCGATCCTGGTTCTTGGCATCGCCTACAAGAAGAATGTCGACGACGTCCGCGAATCACCGTCGGTGGCGCTGATGGAGCGGCTTCGCGATCTCGGCGCCAAGGTGTCCTACAGCGATCCGCACGTCCCCGCGTTCCCGAAGATGCGGGCGCATTCGTTCGATCTGTCGAGCGTCGCGCTCACCGAGGACAATCTGCGGCAATTCGATTGCGTCCTGCTTGCGACCGACCACGACAAGTTCGACTATCAACTGCTCGGCGCGCATGCGCCGCTGCTGGTCGATTGCCGTGGAAAGTTTCCTCAGCCGGCGGACAACATCATTCGCGCCTAGGCGACTGCGCAGGCGCTCCGGCTGCCATTCGCCCAGAACCGCAGCTCTAGGCGGCCTCAGTAGTTGGTCGATGGTCGCTCACCGCGACCGTCGACGCTGCCGTCCGGTCGAAGGCCGACCGCGGCGCGATGTACCAGAGCAGGAAGAGCAGCCCTGTGCCGTTCGTGAGCAGCGCTGTCGAAAGCGGTACGTTGAGGAGAACTTGCGGGAGAAGCCCGGCGGACAGCAGCACGAATTGCGGCGGCAACCCGGACGAGAGACGGTTGCCGAGAGCAATGATCAGGCCGCAGCCCAGCGCGGACACCGGGGCGAGCACGAGGCCGACCGAAGCGATGCCTTCGGTGGCAAACAGCGAAGCGTTGAAAGCACCGAGATCGTAGGACCTGGCCATGACGGCCCATATCGGCTCGTTGTAGGCGCACGCGACCACGAGCTTCACGGCGTTGATCTGGCAGAAATGGGTCAGCGGATGTGCCGAGAAGTAGTTGTTGTAGATTTCGAGGGCGAGTGACGGGATCGCAACCATCCTGGTGTTGACAGTGCCGAAATAGATCAGTCCGGGCTTGAGTGGAAACAGATCGGTCTTGACCAGCACGAACAGGATCATGCCGATCAGGACGGGCAGGAAAAACGACAGTATCGTTGCAACCCTGGCCTCCGCCAGCTTGCAGACGAGCGCGAGAAACAGCAGCCAGACCGGCGCGAACAGCGCCATCTTGGTCAGCATGATTGGGTAGATCAGGAGCATCAGAACGAGCGCGATCCCTGCCTGCCAGAACCGCTTGCTGGTGACGAAGCAGGCAAAGGCGAGCGGCAACAGGGCGTTTGAGACGATCCAGACCGCATATCGTAGGATGCCCGGCAGCGCGACCTCCGCGCGATATTTGTACATCTCGTTGAGATCGACCAGCTTGAGGTTGTAGAGGGCGCCGATGCCGATGATCACAGCTGAGGCGATCAGGATGACGGAAGGCATCATGTAGAAGGCGCGGGCCGGCATGACGACAGCCTGCCGCATCGGCGAGGTGATAAACAGCGTGGGGACAAGGAAGGCGAACGCCGAAAGCACGATCGAGATGAGCGCCAGGCGGTGATCGTAGTCGAGCAGCGAGAACTCGATCAGCCAGAGATATCCCAGGATCATGATGTAGAAATAGAAGCCGACGAGATAGCCGAAACTGAAGCGGCCGATTGCGAACAGGATGACGACGGGACTGAACACCAGAACGTTCAGGATCGCAGATGTCAGGTGCGATTTGTCGAAGCCGATGACGCCCGGGAAAGAATCTGTGATCGTGATGCAGTACAGCGAAATGCAGCAAATCGCGACGTGGGCATAGGCGAGCAGGGCAAGCCTGGCTTGGCGCCAGCCCAAATCCGGCTCCAGCTGCATGAGGCGATGGTTCATTCTCATTTGCCGCCGTACCGGGCTCCGCGTTTGGACTGTCTCGTTGGTGATCGTCGTATTCGGCCAGGCTGGGTCCGAATAATCGCCGCACGATGACGCCTCCTGTGTCCAACGACATGGCACGGCGCTGCTAGGACGACAAGGATAGGCTGGTGCTTCATGCCGCTTTTCCTGCCCGGTGATCCGGGGCGGCATTGCCTTGAGCAACAAATCCGCCGCGGGTCGTGCCGTCCGATCGGGGCAAGGCCTTGCCTTATCCCGCGTTTTCTGGGTAATGGACGCTATGCTGCGGCTCGCAAGGCCGCTTGTTCCCTCGGCTCTTCGGCTGGCTGCAATGGCTGGTCACGAGACAAGACAGGGCCTGTCGCATGATCAGATTTGGCCTGCTCGGGTGCGGGCGTATCGCCAAGCGCCATTCCGATCTCTTGGGTGGCAATCACATCGCGGGAGCGAGCCTGGTTGCAGTTTGCGATCCGCTTCGTGCGCGTGCCGATGCGATTGCCGGGAAGTTCGCCATTCCCGCCCACTACGACATGGACGAGTTCCTGGCGCGCAAGGATATCGACGCCGTTGCCGTGCTGACGCCGAGCGGGCTGCATCCCGCGCATGTGATCGCCTGCGCCAGGGCCGGCAAGCACGTCGTGGTCGAGAAACCGATGGCGCTGCGGTTGCAGGATGCCGACGACATGATCCGGGCCTGCGACGAGGCCGGCATCAAGATGTTCATCGTCAAGCAGAACCGCTTCAACGTGCCGGTGGTCAAGGCGCGCGAGGCGCTCGATGCCGGTCGCTTCGGCAAGCTCATCCTGGGGACGGTCCGGGTGCGCTGGTGCCGCGACCAGGCCTATTACGACCAGGACGATTGGCGCGGCACCTGGGCCTATGACGGCGGCGTGCTGACCAATCAGGCGAGCCACCATGTCGATATGCTGGAGTGGTTCTTCGGCGACGTGGTGAGCGTGCATGCGCGCGCGACGACGGCGCTCGCCAACATCGAAACCGAGGACACCGCCGTCGCGACGCTGAAGTTCCGCAACGGCGCGCTCGGGGTCATCGAGGCGACCACCGCGGCGCGCCCGACCGATCTCGAAGGCTCGCTATCGATCCTGGGCGAAAAGGGCACGGTCGAGATTTCCGGTTTCGCGGTCAACCAGATCCGGCACTGGCGCTTTGTCAACGAGCTGCCGTCGGACAAGGACGTCGTGGAGAAGTTCTCGGTCAACCCGCCCAACGTCTACGGCTTCGGCCATCAGGCCTACTATCATCATGTGGTCGATTGCCTGGAGAATCAGCGCGCGGCGCTGGTCGACGGGCTCGAGGGCCGCAAGAGCCTGGAGCTGATCTCGGCGCTCTATGAGTCGATCGAGACGGGAGAGGAAGTTGCGCTGCGCTTCACGCCGCGGTTGAGCCGGCTGGGTGTCGTTTCGTGAATCGGCCGGAAGTGCATCAGGCCGGCGTGCGCGATGTCGCGTTCGGCGAACGCGTCAAGATCGTCGAGCCCTGCAATCTCTACGGCTGCACGCTCGGCGACGACTGCTTCATCGGGCCTTTCACCGAAATCCAGAAGGGCGTGGTGGTCGGAGCACGCACCCGCGTGCAATCGCATGCCTTCGTCTGCGAGCTCGTCACCATCGGCGAGGACTGCTTCGTCGGGCACGGCGTGATGTTCGTCAACGACACGTTCTCCACCGGAGGCCCGGCGCGCGGCCGCAAGGAGCTGTGGCGCGAGACGGTGATCGGCAACCGGGTGTCGATCGGCTCCAACGCCACGATCATGCCGGTCAGGATCGTCGACGACGTCGTCATCGGCGCAGGGTCTGTCGTGACCAAGGACATCACGACATCAGGCACCTATGCCGGCAATCCGGCGCGCCGGCTGCTGGCGAGCCAATAGGGGAATATCGATGCCGGTGCCGTTTGCCGACCTGCAACTGCAATACCAGTCCATCAAAGGCGAGATCGATGCCGCGATCGCCGGCGTGATCCGCGACAACGCGTTCATCCGCGGCAGCTATGTCGACGCCTTCGAGCGCGAATTCGCCGCGGCTGCGCAGGTCGCTCATTGCGTATCCTGCGCCAACGGCACCGATGCGCTTTACCTCGCCATGCGCGCGCTGAAGGTGAAGCCGGGCGACGAGGTGATCACGACGGCGCATTCCTGGATCTCGACTGCGGCGATGATCACCCATTCCGGCGCCACCGTCGTGTTCTGTGACACCGACGACGCGACGTTCACGATCGACCCGGCTGCGATCGAGGCCGCGATCACGCCGCGCACGGTCGGCATCATCCCGGTGCATCTGTACGGCCAGCCAGCGGATATGGACGCGATCATGGCGATCGCGCAGAAGCACAAGCTCTGGGTGATCGAGGATTGCGCCCAGGCCCATCTCGCACGCTACAAGGGCCGCATGGTCGGAACGTTCGGCGAGGCCGCGACCTATTCATTCTATCCCGGCAAGAATCTCGGCGCGATGGGTGATGCCGGCGCGGTCGTCACCAACGATGCGGCGCTCGCCCAGCAGATGGCGATGCTGGCGCGCCATGGCGGGTTGGTGAAGCACCAGCACCACATCGAGGGCGTCAACAGCCGGCTCGACGGCATGCAAGCCGCGATCCTCTCCGCCAAGCTGCCGCATCTCACCGCATGGACCGAGGCCCGGCAGGCCGCAGCCGAGGTCTACGACGCCGGCCTCAACCAGATCGAGGACGTCGTGGTGCCCGAGGTGGCGCCGGCGCGCAGCCACGTCTACCACCTCTACACGATCAGGCATCCGCGCCGCGACGCGCTCGCCGCGCATCTCAACGCCAATGGCGTGCAAACTGCGATCAACTACCCCACCGCGCTGCCGTTCCTGCCGGCCTATGCTCGGTTTGGCCATCGGCCGGAGCAATTTCCCAACGCGCATCGCGATCAGGGCCAGATTCTCTCGCTGCCGATCTTCGCCGAGATCACGCGCCAGCAGCAGGACGAAGTGATCGACCTGGTTCGGAAGTTCTGATCGAGGTCATCAACCTCGCTGCAGCAGAGGCTTCAGGAACAGCTCGAGATTGGAGCCTGAGAACAGGTACCCCTTCAGGCCAGCCGCGCGCGCCGCCTCAAGATCCCTTTGCTGGTCGCCGACCAGAAAGCTTCGTTCGAGATCGACTGGAAAACGCTCCAGCAGGTCATTGATCATGCCCGGCGAGGGTTTGCGGCGATGGCTGACTTGTCGATATCGTTCCACGATTCCCTCAGGATGGAAGGGGCAGTACTCGAAGGCGTCGATATGGGCGCCGACCCTCCCGAGTTCGTCCGCCATCCAGTCGTGGAGCCGCCGGACCTGCGCTTCTTCGTAAAGACCTCTTGCGACGCCTGACTGGTTCGTCACGACAAACGCAAAGTAGCCCATGTCGTTGACGGCCTTCACGGCCTCGCGCGCGCCGTCAATCCAGACCAGCTTGTCGCTTTCGAAGAGGAAACCGATGTCCTTGTTCAGGACGCCGTCCCGATCGAAGAAAACCGCTGGCCTTGGCGCTCGATCTGCTGGTGCGCTGCTCATGAGGTGATGATCTGCTTGTCTCCGCGAGGCACGAGCTCCCTCAATAGTTCACAAAGTCGCGGGCGACAATGTGGCCTGGATCAATGTTGCGGGGTTGTCGGCCTATCGCTCGTCGGCGATCACCTTGCCGTCGTTCGGCAGCGAGCCTGCGCCGACCAGCTCGACGGTGCCGCCGAGCTTGGTGACCGCGCGCAGCGTCGCCGCAACCTCGCCCTGTCGGGCATTGGACGGCGAGCCGCATTCGGCTTTCAGCGTCATCGCGTCAGCCTCGCCGGCGCGCGTGACGACGAGGCGCAGCCGTCCGAGCTCGGGATGGCGCTTGCCGATCTCTGCGATCTGCTCGGGGCGCACGAACATGCCCTTGACCTTGGTGGTCTGGTCGGCGCGGCCCATCCAGCCCCTGATGCGCATGTTGGTGCGTCCGCACGGGCTCGCACCGGGCAGGGCGGCGGTCAGATCGCCGAGCGCGAGGCGGATCCACGGATGATGCGGATCGAGCGAGGTCACCACGATCTCGCCGACGTCACCGGGTGCAACCGGATCGCCGGTGCCGGGCTTGACGATCTCCAGGATCAAATCCTCATTGACCGTCATCCCCTCGCGCGCCGGCGTCTCGAATGCGATCAGGCCGAGATCGGCCGTGCCGAAAGCCTGATAGGCCTCGACGCCGCGCGATTTCATCTCCTCCTGCAACGATTTCGGAAATGCGGCGCCCGAGACCAGGGCGCGCTTGATCGAGGACACGTCGCGGCCGCCTGCTGCGGCGGCGTCGAGCAGGATCTTCAGGAAATCGGGCGTGCCGCTATAGCCGACCGGGCGATAGGCCTCGATCAGCTCGAATTGCTGCTCGGTATTCCCTGGGCCAGCCGGTATCACCGCGCAGCCGAGCGCCCGCGCTGAGGCGTCGAAGATGAAGCCGCCGGGGGTGAGGTGATAGCTGAAGGTGTTGAGAACCACGTCCCCCTCGCGAAAGCCCGCCGCAAACAACGCCCGCGCGCCGCGCCAGGGGTCCGCTTGGCGGCCTTCGGGTTCGAAGATCGGTCCGGGCGAGGTGAACAGCCGAGCAAACGAGCCGGGCTTGTCGGCCACGAAGCCGCCGAAGGGCGGGGCGGCCTTGTGCAGGGCTGGGAGTTCCGATTTGCGCAACACCGGCAGCCCCGCCAGCGTCTGCCGGCTGGTGATGGAGGCGGGGTCGGTGCCCCTGAGGAGGTTGGCATAGGCGGGCGCCGCCATCGCCCTGCGCAGCACATCCGGCAGCCGGGCGAACAGGGCGGCCTCGCGCTCGGCCGGCTCGCGCGTTTCAAGGGCATCGTAATGGTCGGTCATGGCAGGTCCTTGAGAGGATTTGCACAGGTGGCGTGCCGGTCCGCCCGTGCTATCAGACGGTGACCGCTGACATTGGGACGGTTCCAGGGAGCACGATGGCTGAGGCAGAGAGCGTTGCGGCGGACGGGGCCGCCGACGTCGTCGCGAGGTTGAAGCACCGCATCATCGACCACGCCTTGCCGCTGTGGTCGACGGTCGGCTGGGACGGCACGGCCGGCGGCTTTGTCGACCGGCTGCATCAGGATGGGACAGCCGACAACGCCGCGCCGCGCCGCCTGCTTGTGCAGGCGCGCCAGATCTATTGCTACGCCAAGGCGGCCCAGATCGGCTGGTATCCCGAGGGCCGCGCGATCGCGCTGAAAGGGCTGGACTACCTGCTGGCCAAGGCCAAGGCGCCGGATGGCAGGCCTGGCTTCGTCTTCAGCCTGACGCCGGACGGCGGCGCGCATAACCCGCTGCGCGACACTTATGGCCATGCCTTCGTGCTGCTTGCGCTGGCGACCGCCTATGGCCTCGACCAGGACGCCCAGATCCGCGCCGAGATCGACGCGCTGCTGTCGTTCCTCGACACCCAGCTGCGCTCGCCCCATGGCGGCTTCCAGGAAGGCCTGCCGCCGTCGATGCCGCGCCGGCAGAACCCGCAAATGCATCTGTTCGAGGCGATGATAGCCTGCTTCGACGCAACTCACGATTTGTCGTTCCAGAACCGTGCCGGCGATTTCTTCGCGCTGTTCCTGGCCAATCTCTACGACAAGCAGACGCACACCCTCGGCGAATATTTCGAGGAGGACTGGTCGAAGATCCCGCCGGTCAGCGTCGAGCCCGGGCACCTCGCGGAATGGGTCTGGCTGCTGAAGGGATTTGAACGGATCACCGGTTGCCCCACGGGGCGCCCGCGCGGCGAGCTCTTGGCCTCTGCGCTGCGCTACCGCGACGCCACCGGCTGCCTGATCGACGAGGGTGATACGGAGGGCAACATCCGCCGCCACAGCAGGCGGCTTTGGCCGCAGAGCGAGCTGGCGAAGGCCTGGATCGCGCAGGCGGAGTCGGGCGAAGCTGGCGCTGCGGACGAGGCCCGCGCGGCGCTGGTGCTGCTGGAGCGGTACTATCTCAGCCATCCCGTGGCCGGCGGCTGGTACGACCAGTTCGACCGCGAGGGCGCGTCGCTGGTCGCCACGATCCCGGCGTCGTCGTTCTACCATGTGCTCTGTGCGGTCACTGAGGCCGAGCAGGTGCTCGGATAGAACCGCCTTCCTGGTCTGACGCGTTTTCTGCACACGCAACTCCGCCCGAAAACGCTCGATATCCTCACAGCCAGCGCTTGCGCCGCTTGAAGCTCTTCAGGTTCTTGAAGCTCTTGCGCTGGTCGCCGGCGCCGCCGAGGTAGAATTCCTTGACGTCCTCGTTGTCGCGCAGCTCGTCGGCGGAGCCGTCGAGCACGACCTTGCCCTGTTCCATGATGTAGCCATGGCTCGCGACCGACAGCGCGGCGCGGGCGTTCTGCTCGACCAGCAGGATCGTGACCCCGAGATCGCGGTTGATTTCCTTGATGATCGCGAACACTTCCTTGACCAGCAGCGGCGACAGCCCCATCGAGGGCTCGTCCATCAGGATCATCTTCGGGCGCGCCATCAGTGCGCGGCCGATCGCGAGCATCTGCTGCTCGCCGCCGGAGAGGTAGCCGGCGAGGCCGGTGCGCTCCTTCAGGCGCGGGAAATATTTGAACACCATGTCGATATCGGCCGAGACCTCGCGGTCGCGCCGGGTGAACGCGCCGAGCCGCAGATTCTCCAGCGATGTCATGTCGGCGACGATGCGACGGCCTTCCATCACCTGGAAGATGCCGCGGCGGACGATCTTGTCGGGATCGATGCCGTTGATGCGCTGGCCCTCGAACAGGATCTCGCCGCGGGTGACTTCGCCGTCCTCGGTCTTGAGCAGGCCGGAGATCGCCTTCAGCGTGGTCGACTTGCCGGCGCCGTTGGCGCCGAGCAGCGCCACGATCGCGCCCTTCGGCACCTCGAGGCTGAGGCCGCGCAGCACCAGGATGACGTCGTCATAGACGACCTCGATGTTGTTGACGCCGAGCAGTGGCGGCGGCGGGACTGCCGTCGGCACCGGGCGGGTCGCTTCGAGGGTTTCGTTCATGGTCTCGATCACTCTCCACGGTCGTCACCCGCGTTTCGTACGCAACTGCGCGCTAGAGCGGGTGACCCAGTATTCCAGAGACGCCGGCGATCAATCGAGAGGCCGCGGCGGACTGGATCCCCCGCTTTCGCGGGGGATGACGATTGTTGTCGAGGCTGCGCTGGTGGCAGCCTCACGGCCTTACCAGCCAAACCATTCCGGCTTGCGCGGCAGTTCGACGGTCTTCACCTTCTCGAGCTTGATCGTGCCCTTGCCCATCAGGTCGTTGATGTCGCCGTCGGTCGCGCCCGACACCTTCGAGCGATAGAGGTCGACCTTTGTCGTCGGGCGGTGATCCTTCTCGGTCCAGGTGGAGGGATTGCAGACGCCGTCCATGCCGGCCGGCACCCAGTCCTTCTTCTGGTAGAAGCCCTTGGCGACGTTCTCGCCGGTGGCGCCGCCATTCTTGGCGGCCCAGTCGAGCGCTTCCTTCAGATAGAGCGCGCTACACACCGCCGCGATGTAGTGCACGGGGCGATAGACCTTGCCCGATGGGTCGGACATCTTGGAGATTTCCATCACCGTCTTCATGCCGGGCGCGTTGCCGCCCCAACTCACCGCGGTGCGCAGCGGGAAGATCACGCCGTCGGCGGCATCGCCGGCGGTCTTGGCGGCGTTCTCATCCATGCCCCAGACATTGCCCAGGAACTGGACGTCGACGCCGGCGGTCTTGCAGGCCTTCAGCACGGAGATGTTGGAGGCAGCCGTATTGCCGAGATAGGCGTAGTTGGCGCCGGAGCTCTTCAGGCTCAGGCACTGCGCCGAGTAGTCGCCGGGTGAAAGCGCAAACACCAGCGGCGGCAGCACCTCGAAGCCGAGTTCGGTGGCGAGCGCTTCGCCGGCCGCCTTCGGTGCGTTCGGATAGGGATGGTTGGCGCCCATGTGGACGAATTTCGGCTTGCCGGACTTGCCCTTGGCCTTCCAATCCTCGGCGGCCCAAGTCAGCATCGCGCGCATCGCGTCCGAATAGCTCGGGCCGTAGAAGAAATTGTACGGCGCCGGCTTGGCCTTGCCGCTGGTGCCTTCCGGATCGGTCAGCGCGGCGGCGTAGGAGCCGGAGATGTCGGGGATCTTGTCCTGTGCGAGAAAGCCGGTCAGCGCCTCGGTGTCCGCCGTGCCCCAGCCCATGATCGCCGCGACCTTGGCGTCGGATGCCGACCACTTCTTGTACAGCGCGATCGCGCGCGGCACCTGGTAGCCATAGTCGTTGCTGTCGACGCTGAGCTGCTTGCCGCCGACGCCGCCGTTCTTGTTGACCCAGGCGAAGGTGTCGACCACGCCCTGGCCATAGGGCGTTCCGACATCGGAGGTGCCGCCCGAGAGGTCCTGCAGATGGCCGATGGCGATCTGCGCCTGCGCGGTGGCGGCCGCGCTGCTGACCAGCAGCGCAAGCGAGACCGAGCTCAAAAGGGATCTAATCGTCATTGTTGTTTCCTCCTGCTTTTATTCGTTGAACCGAATTTGAGTTGTTCCAGGCGTCAGTGCGAGAACGGATAGAGCTTCCAGTAGGCCTTGATCTGCCGCCAGCGATGCGCGAGGCCGTCCGGCTCGAACATCAGGAAGCCGATGATGATCAGGCCGATCGCGATCTCGCGCAGGAAGGTGATGTTGTTGTTGAGCTGCAGCGCCTTGTCGATGGCGCTGCCCTTCAGCCAGGCGCTCAGCCATTCCATCGATTCCGGCAGCAGCACCACGAAGGCCGTGCCCATCAGCGTGCCCATCACCGAGCCGGTGCCGCCGATGATGACCATCGCCAGGAACAGCACCGAGCGTTCGATGCCAAAGCCTTCCTGGGAGACCACCAGCTGATAGTGCGCGTAGAGCGCGCCGGCGATGCCGGCAAAGAAGGCGGCAAGTCCGAACGACAGCGTCCGGTACTTGGTCAGGTTGATGCCCATGATCTCGGCGGAGAGATAGTGATCGCGGATCGCGACCAGCGCGCGACCGTCGCGAGTGCGCATCAGATTGGTGACCAGCAGATAGCTGATCACCATGTAGGCGAGCACGACGTAGAAATACTGCCGGTCGCCGCGTAGCGTGTAGCCGAAGATCGAGAACGGATTGGCGCTGGCCGGCACCGAACCGCCCGAGAACCAGTCGGCGCGCGAGAAGAAGTCGAGCAGGATGTACTGCGCGGCGAGCGTTGCGATGACGAGGTAAAGCCCCTTCAGCCGCGCCGCCGGCACGCCGAACACCAGGCCGACCAGCGCCGTGATCACGCCGGCGAGCGGGATCGCGAAGAACACCGGGATCGGCGCGTTGTTGGAGATGTAGGCCGAGGTGAAGGCACCGAACAGGAAGAACGCGGCGTGGCCGATCGAGATCTGGCCGGTGAAGCCGACCAGCACGTTGAGGCCGAGCGCCGCGATCGCGAAGATGCCGATCTGGATCGCGATCGAGAGCAGGTAGTTGGACAGCAGCATCGGCGCAAAACAGGCGAGCGCGATGCCCAGAATCGCGAAGTTGCGGCTGGTCGCGGTCGGGAAGATTGTGGTGTCGGCCGCGTAGCTGGTGCGGAAATCGCCCGACGGGATGAGGGTGCTCGTTGCCATTGATCAGACCCGCTCGATGTCTTTGGTGCCGAACAGCCCGTACGGCTTGATCATCAGGATGATGATCAGGACGTAGAACGGCGCGATCTCGTACAGATTGCCCCAGTGCAGATACTCGCTGTCGACATACTGGGCGACGTTTTCCAGCAGCCCGATGATGATGCCGCCGAGCACCGCGCCGCCGACCGAGTCGAGGCCGCCGAGGATCGCGGCCGGAAACACCTTGATGCCGTAGGTGGAGAGGCCGGACGACACGCCGTTGACCACGGCGACCACCACGCCGGCGACTGCCGAAACGGTAGCCGAGATCGCCCACGCCATTGCGAACACGCTCTTCACGGAGATGCCGAGCGACTGTGCGACCTGCTGGTTGAAGGCGGTGGCGCGCATCGCGAGGCCGTATTTGGAGGCACGGAAGAACCAGGCCATGCCGACCATCATGGCAAGCGAGACCACGAGGCTCATGACATAGACAGTCTGGATCTGCAGCCCGAACAGGCTGACCGATTGGCTCTGGAACACGCGCGGGAACGGCTGCGGGTTGACGCCGAAGATCCATTTCAGCGCGGCCTGGAACACGGTCGAGAGCCCGATCGTCACCATGATCACCGAGATGATCGGTTCGCCGATCATCGGCCGCAGGATCACGACCTGGATCGCGATGCCGAAGATGAACATGAACACCAGCGTGATCGGCATGCCCACCCAGAACGGCACCTGGTACTTCGTCAGCAGCGCCCAGCACACCCAGGCGCCGACCAGCAGCAATTCGCCCTGCGCGAAGTTCACGACCTGCGTCGCCTTGTAGATCAGCACGAACGACATCGCGACCACGCCGTAGAGCGTGCCGACCACGAGGCCATTGACGATCAGCTGGATCAGGAACTGGATGTTCATGTGATGTCGCCAAATTTGCAGATCGTCATCGCCGGGCTTGACCCGGCGATCCATCGCGAATGAAGACCCTTGCGAAGGGGATGGATGCGCGGGTCAAGCCCGCGCATGACGGCCGAATATGCGGATCGAGCGGCTTGAATGGTCATTCCGCAGCCTCCGCGATCACGGCACGGCCGAGATCGACGACCTCGAGCGTGGTGCGGACGCGCTGCGTGGTGCCGTCCTGGAAGCGGATCACGGTGTCGACGGGGATGTTGGCCTTGCCGCGGTAAATCGCCTCGATGATATCGGCATATTTTTCGTTGATGACGCCGCGACGGACCTTTCGGGTCCGCGTCAGCTCGCCGTCGTCGGCATCGAGCTCCTTGTAGAGCAGCAGGAAGCGCGAGATGCGTTGCGCGGGCGGCAGGGTGGCGTTGACCGTCTCGACCTCTTTCTTCAACAGCGCGTAGACCTCGGGCCGCGAGGACAGGTCGGTATAGGTCGTGAACGAGATCCGGTTCTTCTCCGCCCATTTCGAGATGATCGAATAGCGGATGCAGATCATCGCGGCGAGCGCTTCGCGGCCGGCGCCGAGCACGACCGCCTCAGCGACATAGGGCGAGAACTTCAGCTTGTTCTCGATATATTGTGGCGAGAAGCGCTCGCCACGCGAAGTCTCGGCGAGGTCCTTGATGCGGTCGATCACAACAAGCTGCCGGTTGTCGTTGTAGTACCCGGCGTCGCCCGAGTGCATCCAGCCGTCGTTGATGTCGGCGACCGATGCTTCGGGGTTCTTGTAGTAGCCGTGGAACATGTTCGGGTGCCGCACCACGATCTCGCCGACGCCGTTGACGTCGGCATTGTCGATGCGGATCTCGATGTTGTCGGCCATCGGAACGCCCGTGGTATCGGGATCGACCTTGCCTTCGGGATGCAGCGTGTAGGCGCCGAGCAGCTCGGTCTGGCCATACAGCGTGCGCAGCGGCACGCCCATCGCCTGGAAGAACTTGAAGGTATCCGGTCCGAGCGCCGCGCCGCCGGTTGCCGCCGAGCGCAGCCGCGTGAAGCCGAGCCGGTCGCGCAGCGCACGGAACAAGAGCTGGTCGGCGAAGACAGAGTGCTTGCCGTCGGCGAGCGCCGCAAGCCCGGTTTTCATGCCGAGCTCGTAGAGCCGCTGCTTGAACGGCGAGGCATCCATCACGCCGGCGCGGACGTCGGCCGCGATCGATTCCCAGACCCGCGGCGCGAACAGCACGAAGGTCGGCGCGATCTCGCGGAAGTCGTTCATCATCGTCTCGGGCTCTTCGACGAAGTTGACCTTCATCCGGGAGAGCAGCGCTTTGCCCAGCGCGTAGATCTGCTCCATGATCCAGGGCAGCGGCAGCACCGAGACATATTCGTCGTCCGGCCCCTTCGGATCGAAGGCGAGATAGGTCGCGCAGTGCCGCAGCACGCGCCCGGCCGAGAGCATCGCAAGCTTCGGATTGGCTGTCGTGCCCGAGGTCGTGCAGAGGATTGCGACGTCCTCACCGCGTGTGGCGTCGACCAGCCGCTCGTACAGCCCGGGCTCGCGCGTGGCGCGGTCGCGGCCCAGTGCGACGAGCTTGCTCGCCTCCATCAGCCGCGGATCGTCGTATTTCCGCATGCCGCGCGGGTCGGAATAGACGATGTGCTTGAGATTGGGCACGCGGTCGGCAAGGCCGAGCAGCTTGTCGACCTGTTCCTCGTCCTCGGCGAAGACCAGCTTGGCCTCGCCATAGGTCAGGAGATAGGAGGCTTCCTCGTCCAGCACGTCGCGGTAGAGGCCGAGGCTCATCGCGCCGATTGCGTGGCTGGCGATTTCGGCCGCGACCCAGTCCGGCCGGTTGTCGCCGATGATGCCGATCACGTCGCCGCGGCCGAGGCCGAGCTCGACCATGCCGAGCGCGAAATCATGGGTGCGCGTCTGGTAGTCGCTCCAGGTGAATTCGCGCCACAGCCCAAGATCCTTCTCGCGCAGCGCGATCTCGCCTCCGTGCTCCCTGGCGTTCAGGCGCAGCATCTTGGGAAAGGTGTCGGCCTGCGCGGCCCGACCGGCATAGTCCATCATGCCGCGCTCTCCCGCACCGCCGGCTTGTCGTCGGGATCGACCAGCACCTCGTCCTCTTCGCCGAGATAGGCGCGCTTGACATGGGGATCGGCCAGCACGGCCGCCGGATCGCCCTCGGCGATCTTGCGGCCGAAATCCAGCACCATGACACGGTGGGAGATGTCCATCACGACGCCCATGTCGTGCTCGATCATCATGACGGTCATGCCGAACTCTTCGTTGAGATCGACGATGTAGCGCGCCATGTCTTCCTTCTCTTCGAAGTTCATGCCGGCCATCGGCTCGTCGAGCAGGATCAGCTGCGGCTCCAGCGCCATCGCGCGGGCGAGCTCGACGCGCTTGCGCAAGCCGTAGGGCAGGGTGCCGGCGGTCGCCTTGCGCACCGACTGCAGATCGAGGAAATCGATGATCTCCTCGACCTTGCGGCGGTGCTCCAGCTCCTCGCGGCGCGCGCCGGTCAGCCAGTACAGCGATCCCGTGATGAAGTTGTTCTTCAGCAGGTGATGGCGGCCGACCATGATGTTGTCGAGCACGCTCATATGGTGGAACAGCGCGAGATTCTGGAAGGTCCGGCCGATGCCGAGGCGGGGCCGCGCGTTCGGGGTAAGGCCGGTGATGTCCTGGCCGCGATAGAACAGCTGGCCTTCGGTCGGCCGGTAGCGGCCGGAGATGCAGTTGACGATCGAGGTCTTGCCGGCACCGTTCGGGCCGATGATGGAGAACAGCTCGCCCTCGTTGACGCCGAAGCTGACTTCGGTCAGCGCGCGGACGCCGCCAAAGCGCAATGAGACTCCGCGCACCTCGAGACTGTTAGCCACCCTGTTCCCTCCAGATACGGGCGCTTTGGCGCGCTCTTCATCTTCGCTTCGATCTGACTTCGATCCTACATGGGCCGCCGGAGGGAGACCATCCGACTAATGAAGCCGGCGTTCGGGAGCATCGCTCGCCCCGATCGCCTGCGTCATGCGCGGTAACGCCGCACCCCGCCTGCAAGCCTGTCTCTCGCGTCGTCCGCGGTCAGCGATCCATCAAGGGGCTGCACGCGGCGTTAGGCGAGGTGGCTCTGAATACGAGAAAGCGATAGGTTGAATTGTCATGTGCCCGACAATTGGTCAGGAATTTTCGCTGGCATTGCAGGAAGCGGGTTCCTGGCTTCGCGCACGGCGTTGCTGCGGTGCAATATCGTGTCAGTATCTTGGGGTGGGATGCCGTCGCCAGAATGATTGCTGCTGATTACCTCAAGCGCATCGCGGCCTGGTCGCGCGAACTGAGCGAGCAAGAGATCGAGATCGCGCGCGCCGGCATTTCCGAGAAGTCCTACCGCGCCAACGAATTCATCTTCATGCGCGGCGACAATTTCCAGTACTGGACCGGCATCGTCACCGGGCTGGCGCGGATGGGCATCGTCTCGCGCGGCGGCAAGGCGGCGAGCTTCGCAGGCCTCACGGCCGGCGCCTGGTTCGGCGAGGGCACCGTGCTCAAGAACGAGCTGCGGCGCTACGACGTGGTCGCACTGCGCGACACGCGCCTCGCGATGATGGATCGCCGCACCTTCGTCTGGCTGTTCGAGAACAGCGTCGGCTTCAACCGCTTCCTGGTGGGACAGCTCAACGAGCGGCTCGGCCAATTCATCGCGCTGCTCGAATCTGGCCGCACGCTGGACGCCACCGCGCGGCTGGCGCGCTCGATCGCCTCGCTGTTCAACCCGATTCTCTACCCCGAGCTCACCTTGCACCTGGAGATCACCCAGGAGGAGATCGGGGCGCTGTCGGGTATCTCCCGGCAGAACGCCAACCAGTGCCTGAAACGGCTCGAGCGCGAGGGCCTGCTGCGGCTCGAATATGGCGGGGTGACGATCATCGAGCTCGACCGCCTACGCCACTACGGGGAGTGACCGGCTCGGGGCCGAACGACGCCACTTTTCGAGGCTCTAAAGCGCGATGAGATCGATCGCGCTTTAGCTTCTTGTTTGGGCATGATCTTTTCGGAAAACCACTTCACACTTTTCCGGATCCTGCCTTAAAGTCCTGATTTCAAACGATTATGCCATTAGACTTGAAGCAGGCCGGATGCTACAGACCGGCCTCGTCGGGACCGCGCGGTTTCGCGCTCTCTGGAGATGACATGGCGGTTAAGGATTCGGCGGCTCAGGACTCAAAGCGGCGCGTTGCGCTGATCACCGGCATCACCGGGCAGGACGGCGCGTATCTCGCCGAATATCTGCTCGGCCTCGGCTATACCGTGCACGGGATCAAGCGCCGCTCGTCCTCGTTCAACACCGCGCGCGTCGATCATCTCTACCAGGATCCGCATGCCGGCAACGTGCCATTCCTGATGCACTACGGCGACATGACCGATTCGACCAATCTGATCCGGCTGATGCAGCAGATCCGGCCGACCGAGATCTACAACCTCGCCGCCCAGAGCCACGTCCAGGTCAGTTTCGAGAGCCCGGAATACACCGCCAACGCCGACGCCATCGGCGTGCTGCGCCTGCTGGAGGCGATCCGCATCCTCGGCATGGAAAAGGAGACCCGGTTCTACCAGGCCTCGACCTCGGAGCTGTACGGGCTCGTGCAAGAGGTGCCGCAGAAGGAGACCACGCCGTTCTATCCGCGTTCGCCCTATGGCGTCGCCAAGCTCTACGGCTACTGGATCACGGTGAACTACCGTGAGGCCTACGGCATGTTCGCCAGCAACGGTATCCTGTTCAACCACGAAAGCCCGATCCGCGGCGAGACCTTCGTGACGCGCAAGATCACCCGCGCCGTCGCCCGCATCGAGGTCGGTCTCGAGACCAAGCTCTATCTCGGCAATCTCGATGCCAAGCGCGACTGGGGCCACGCCCGCGACTATGTCGAGGGCATGCACAAGATCCTGCAGGCGGACGAGCCCGGCGACTTCGTGCTCGCGACCGGCGAGACGCGGTCAGTCCGCGAGTTCGTCGAGCTGGCGTTTGCCGAGGTCGGCCGCAGCATCGAATGGCGCGGCGAGGGCGTCGCGGAGGTCGGCGTCGACAAGGCGACCGGCAACACCCTGGTTCAGATCGACCCGGCCTATTTCCGTCCGACCGAGGTCGATCTTCTGATCGGCGACGCCAGCAAGGCGCGCGCCAAGCTCGGCTGGGCGCCGAAGACGCCGTTCGCGCAACTGGTGAAGGAAATGGTCGCCAGCGATCTCCTCGAGGCCAGGCAGGATGCGGCCAATGGCAAGCACGGCGTTTGAACTGAAGGGCAAGACGGTTTTCGTTGCCGGCCATCGCGGTATGGTCGGCTCGGCGCTGATGCGCCGGCTGGCGCGCGAACAAGCCGATCTGCTGACCGTGTCGCGCGGCGAGGTCGATTTGCGCGACCAGTCCGCGGTCAATGCCTGGTTTGCCGCGAAGCGGCCGCAGGCCGTGTTCCTCGCCGCCGCCAAGGTCGGCGGCATCGTCGCCAACAGCACGCTGCGCGCCGAATTCCTCTACGACAATCTGGCGATCTCGACCAACGTGATCCAGGCGGCCCATGCCAATAGCTGCGAGAAGCTGATATTCTTCGGCTCGTCCTGCATCTATCCGCGCCTCGCGCCGCAGCCGCTGCGCGAGGATTCGATGCTGACCGGCCCGCTGGAGCCGACCAACGAGCCCTATGCCATCGCCAAGATCGCCGGCATCAAGATGGCCGAAGCCTATCGCAGCCAGTATGGCGCCGATTTCATCAGCGTGATGCCGACCAATCTCTACGGTCCCGGCGACAATTATCATCCCGAATACAGCCACGTCGTCGCCGCGTTGATCCGCCGCTTCCACGAGGCCAAGGTCGCCGGTGCAGGCAGCGTCGTGGTGTGGGGCACCGGCACGCCACGCCGCGAATTCCTCTATGTCGACGATCTCGCCGACGCCTGCATCCATCTGATGAAGACCTATTCCTCGCCGGAGCTGGTCAATATCGGCACCGGCGAGGACATCACCATCGCCGAATTCGCCCGCGTGGTCGCCGCGACCGTCGGCTATCGCGGTGAGATCAGCTTCGACACCTCGCGCCCGGACGGCACGCCGCGCAAGCTGCTCGACGTCAGCCGGCTCGCCAAGCTTGGCTGGCGCGCCACGACCTCACTCGAGGATGGCATCAAGCTCGCCTACCAGGCCTATCTGAACGAGATCAAGCAGGCGGCGGAATAGAATTCGACTGCTTCCACGCCGTCATTGCGAGCGCAGCGAAGCAATCCATCACGCCGCTGCGGAGCAATGGATTGCTTCGTCGCTTCGCTCCTCGCAATGACGCTTTTGGCCATCACCTCCCTGCCGTCCGTGGCGGAGCTTTCGCCAGCGCCGTCGCCATCGCCGAGATCAGCGGCTTCATGAAGAACGCATCGTTCGCCGGGTAGATGTCGGTGGATAGGCCGTAGGTCTTCAATTCGTCCGACACCACGGGCCCGACGGAGGCGATCGGGGTCTGCTTCAGGCCCTCGCGCAATTGCGCCTCGCACCGATGCGCCTGCGCCACCTCGATCAGGCGTCGAACCTGACCTGAACTGGTCAGCGCGATCGCATCGATGCGGCCTTGCGCCATTTCCTCGATCGCGGTCACGATGTTGGCGTCGGCGGCTTGCGCGTCATAGACATAAGGCAGCACCGTATCGACCTCGGCGCCCTGCGCCTTGATCGCGCCGATCAGGGTGGCGTGATCCTTGTCCGGATAGAGCTGCAGGCCGAGCCGATGGCCGCTCAGGTCGAGCTGCGACAGCATCTCGGCGACGCCTTCCGAGGTCGGCTTCTCCGTCGTCATTTGCGGCTCCAGTCCGATCTCGCGCAGCGCGCGGCCGGGCTTGGGGCCGCGGGCGAATTTGCGCGTCTTGCCGAGGCCCGTGACAAACTCCGCCTCGACCCCGATCCGGCGCACCACCTTCATCAGCCGGCGCAGGCCTTCGCCGGTCATCAGCACGAGGTCGTAGAGCGGCCGCTCGATGGCGCGGCGAATCCAGGCCTCGATCGGCGCCGGGTCCGGCGCGTCGTGGATGGTGAACATCGGGCATTGCAGCACGTCGGCGCCCTGCTCGGCGAGCAGGCGGGAAAACTGCGCCTCCTCGCGCGTCTCGAGGATCAGGATGCGGTAGCCGTTCAGCCGGTCAGCCATGATGGTCCCTCACAAACATTGTCGTCATTTGTTCGATTTGACCCCCGCGCCGGGATTGGCGCAAGGCCGCCTGCGGTGTAGACGGAGGCCGAAAATGAACGTTCCACGCATCTGCTCAAGCTTTGGTCAATTGGCATGCCCGACCATCAATTCGTTCTGACCCTGTCCTGTCCGGATCGGCCGGGGATCGTCTCCGCGGTCTCGACGTTTCTGGCGCATAATGGCCAGAACATCCTGGACGCCCAGCAGTTCGACGACATCGAGACCGGCAAGTTCTTCATGCGCGTGGTGTTCACCGCGGCCGATCTCGCGGTCGGGCTGCCGGCGCTGCAGACCGGCTTTGCCGCGATTGCCGAACGGTTCGGCATGGAATGGCAGATGCGCGATCGCGCCAGCCGCCGCCGGGTGATGCTGCTGGTGTCGAAGTCCGATCACTGCCTGGTCGACATCCTCTATCGCTGGCGCACCGGCGAGCTCGAGATGATCCCGACCGCGATTGTCTCCAATCATCCGCGCGAGAGCTACGGTTCGCTCGATTTCGGCGATATCCCGTTCCATCATCTGCCGGTGACCAAAGAGACCAAGCGGCAGCAGGAAGACGCGGTCTGGAAGCTCGCCCAGGACACCAATACCGACCTCGTGGTGCTCGCCCGCTACATGCAGATCCTGTCGGACGAGATGTCGGCGCGGCTGTCGGGCCGCTGCATCAACATCCATCATTCCTTCCTGCCGGGCTTCAAGGGCGCCAAGCCCTACCACCAGGCGCATGAGCGCGGCGTCAAGCTGATCGGCGCCACCGCGCATTACGTCACCAGCGATCTCGACGAGGGGCCGATCATCGACCAGGACGTCGAGCGCATCAGCCATCGCGACACGCCCGAGGATCTCGTGCGCAAGGGCCGCGACATCGAGCGCCGCGTGCTGGCGCGGGCGATCCGCTACCATCTCGCCGACCGCGTCATCCTCAACGGGCGCAAGACCGTGGTGTTCGTGGACTGATCCGCAGGGTTCACCCCGGTTGCCGCGCTTTGACGGCGATGGTGTCGAGCTGCATCGAGGTGCTGCATGAAACTCATCCACATGAGCGACATCCATCTGACGGTACCAGGGAGGACGATCTTCGGCCGTGATCCCCTGGGCAATTTCGAGCGTGCGCTCGATCAGGTGCTTGCCGATCATCGCGATGCCGAGCTCATGGTGATCTCGGGCGATCTTTCCGATCTCGGCGACCTCGCCGACTATCAATTGTTGCGCGAACGCCTGAGCCGGTTTCCGATCCCTACGCGGCTTTGTATCGGCAACCACGACCATCGCGAGACGTTTCTCGGCGTGTTTCCCGAATGCGCCGACGCGGACGGTTTCGCACAGGGCGTTTACGACGCCGCGTTCGGCCGTTGCCTGCTCCTCGACACCTATGAGCCGGAGACGGCCGCCGGCAGTTTCTGCGAGAGGCGGCAGGCCTGGCTGCGGCGGCAGCTATCGGAGCATGACGGTCCGTTCTTCCTGTTCATGCATTACAATCCATTCCCGACGCATATCGCCCCGGTGGACCGGATCGGCCTGCTCGACGATGCCGCGTTCCGGTCGATCGTCGCGAAGCACCGGAGCAAGATCCGGCACATCTTCTTCGGTCACTGCCACATGGTGCTGAGCGGTTCGGTTGCCGGTGTCCCCACGACCTCGCTGCGCGGAACGAACCACGCCAGCTATCCCGTGTTCGCGGAGGTCTTGACCGTCGCCGATCTGCCGGAGTCCTATGGCGTCGCGTTCATCGGCGCGGACTACGTCACCGTGCATATGGTGGAGTTCGGCTACCGCGGCGACATCCTCAGCGAGGATTCGCCCAGCCAGGCAGTCATTGGGTAGCGTTCTGCGCCGGCGCCGCCGGCTTGGCGTCGTCGCCGCGCTCCGCCGCCGGCATCAGGCGCTTGCGTTCCCGCTCCTGCATGAACTTGTCGTATTCGGGGGTGCCCGCCCGCGGCGGCGCGTCTGCGGGCAGACCGCCGGCCCAGGCCGGAATGGTGTCGGCCATGCCGGCCGAGACCTTTTGGTTCACACCGCTGCATCCCCCGAGCGCGCAGGCCGCGAACGCCAAGGCAATCAGGACAGGGATGTGGCGTGTGAAGATCGGCATTGGCGGCAGCATACAGCCCTGATCTTTATGGATGATGACCTCAGGCGCGACCGTTCGGCTGCAATTGTGCTTGTTTCTTGACATTGGCGATTGATTTGCACGATCGTACAAATCAATCGAGCCAACGGAGGTCTGAGCGCGCGAGTTCTGTTCTCGTGGGGGCGTTGAGTTTCGGGGAATGATTCTGGTATCGTGATACTTGTTTCTGCGGCTGGGCCAAACCGCGGCGCGTGGGATACACGTCCATCGTCCGATTGACAGAGGGCGCAGGGAAACGCCTTGTCGCGTTGCGGCTCGGCTGTGACATGCTTGGGTTTAGGTAAGGCAAGGGCCGGGCACTCGGCTCGACGCAGAAGAATGGAAGGGGGAGGGACGTCGATGTTCAATCGTCGCAGGATATTGCTGTGGGGCGCCGCTTCGGCCGTGCTTCCGGGATTGTGCGCCAGCGTGCCGGCGTGGGCGGAAGACTCCGTCAAGATTGGCCTGATCCTGCCGATGACCGGCGGTCAGGCGTCGACCGGCAAGCAGATCGATAACGCCATCAAGCTCTACATGCAGCAGAAGGGCGACACCGTCGCCGGCAAGAAGATCGAGATCATCCTGAAGGACGACGCCGCGGTGCCCGACAACACCAAGCGGCTCGCGCAGGAACTGATCGTCAACGACAAGGTCAATTTCATCGCCGGCTTCGGCGTGACGCCCGCGGCGCTCGCCGCGGCGCCGCTGGCGACGCAGGCCAAGATTCCGGAAGTCGTGATGGCCGCCGGTACCTCGATCATCACCGAGCGTTCGCCTTATATCGTGCGCACGAGCTTCACGCTGGCGCAGTCCTCCACCATCATCGGCGACTGGGCGGTCAAGAACGGCATCAAGAAGGTCGCGACGCTGACCTCCGACTACGCGCCGGGCAATGACGCGCTGACCTTCTTCAAGCAGCACTTCACCGCCGGCGGCGGCGAGATCGTGGAAGAGGTCAAGGTCCCGCTTGCCAATCCCGACTTCGCGCCGTTCCTGCAGCGCATGAAGGATGCCAAGCCCGACGCGATGTTCGTGTTCGTGCCGGCCGGGCAGGGCGGCAACTTCATGAAGCAATATGCCGAGCGCGGGCTCGACAAGAGCGGCATCAAGGTGATCGGCCCCGGCGACGTGATGGACGACGACCTGCTCAACAACATGGGCGATGCCGCGCTCGGCGCGGTGACGGCGCATCTCTATTCGGCGGCGCATCCGTCCGCGATGAACAAGGATTTCGTCGCCGCCTACAAAAAGGCATACGGCAACCGCCCGGGATTCATGGCGGTCAGCGGCTATGACGGCATCCATCTGATCTACGAGGCGCTGAAGAAAACGGGCGGTGCGACCGATGGCGACAAGCTGATCGAGGCGATGAAGGGCATGAAGTGGGAGAGCCCGCGCGGCCCGGTCTCGATCGATCCGGAAACCCGCGACATCGTGCAGAATATCTATATTCGTAAGGTCGAGAAGGTCGACGGCGAGCTCTACAATGTCGAGTTCGCGACCTTCGAGGCCGTCAAGGATTCCGGCAAGACCAAGAAGTGACGCGCGAAAGCGCGTCATCCCGGGGCGCGCATTAGCGCGAACCCGGGATCTCGAAATTATTGCAGAAGATTTCGGGTTCAACGCTACGCATTGCCCGGAAATAAATGATGAGTGGCTGTCAGGATTCGTCATCTCTCCATGGCCTCTATCCTCACCAATTTGTTCGACGGCGTCGCCTACGGCATGCTGCTGTTCGTGCTGGCCTGCGGGCTTGCGGTGACGCTCGGGCTGATGAACTTCGTCAACCTCGCGCATGGCGCCTTCGCGATGGCCGGCGGCTATATCTGCGCCGTGCTGGTCAACAATTCCGGCTGGCCGTTCTTCGCAGGTCTGCCACTCGCCTTTGTCGGGAGTGCTGCGATCGGCGTTGCGCTGGAGCGCACGCTGTATCGCCATCTCTATCGCCGCAGCCATCTCGATCAGGTGCTGTTCTCGATCGGTTTGGTGTTCATGTCGGTCGCGGCGGTCGACTACATCATGGGATCGTCGCGGGTCTTCATCAAGCTGCCGGCGGCGCTGGAAGGGCAGATCAATCTGTTCGGCGTCGGCATCGGCCGTTACCGGCTGATGATCGTCGTGATCTGCGGCCTGCTGACGCTGGCGCTGCAGCTGATCCTCGCCAAGACGCGGTTCGGAAGCCGCCTGCGCGCCGCGGTCGACGATCCGCGCGCCGCGATCGGGCTCGGCATCAACGTGCCGCAGGTGTTCGCCTTCACCTTCGCCTTCGGCTGCGGCCTCGCCGGGCTCGGCGGCGCGCTGAGCGCGGAGATCCTCGGGCTCGATCCGTACTTCCCGCTCAAATTCATGATCTACTTCCTGATCGTGGTCACGGTCGGCGGCTCCTCCTCGATCACCGGGCCGTTCCTCGCATCATTGCTGCTCGGCATCGCCGACGTCGCCGGCAAATATTACGTGCCCAAGGTCGGTCCCTTCGTGATCTACACCGTGATGATCGTGATCCTGCTCTGGCGCCCGAACGGCCTGTTCGGCCGCACCGCGGCGCGGTGAGGCGGGCATGACCGCGCTGTCCGACGTCTCCACTCATGCGATGGCCAGCGCGCGCTGGCGGATCAGCGAGGTCGCCTTCTGGGTGCTGGCGCTTGCCTGCGCCTTCCTGTTTCCGTCGCGCTATCTGATCATGACCGACATCGTGCGGCTCGGCCTGTTCGCACTGTCGCTCGACCTGATCCTCGGCTATGCCGGCATCGTCTCGCTCGGCCATGCGGCATTCTTCGGCGTCGGCGCCTATTCGGCCGGCTTGCTGGCGCTGCACGGCATCATCAACGAGCCCGTCATCGCGCTGGTCGCCGCCGGCTTCGTTGCGGCCGTGCTCGGCTTCCTGACCAGCTTCCTGGTCATTCGCGGCGTCGATCTGACGCGGCTGATGGTGACGCTCGGCATCGCGCTGCTGCTGGAAGCGCTCGCCGAACGCTTCTCTGATATCACCGGCGGCACCGATGGCCTGCAGGGTATCGAGATGCAGCCGATCCTCGGGCTGTTTGCCTTCGACATGTTCGGCAAGACCGGATTCTTCTACTCGCTGATCGTGCTGTTCGTCCTGTTCCTGTTCGCCCGTCGCGTGGTGCATTCGCCATTCGGCCTGTCGCTGCGCGCAATCAGGAACAATCCGCTGCGCGCGGCCGCAATCGGCATACCGGTCAACCGCCGCCTGATCGCGGTCTACACGCTCGCCGCCTTCTATGCCGGGATCGCCGGCGCGCTGTTCACCCAGACCACGGCGTTGGCCTCGCTCGACGTGTTTTCCTTCGAGCGCTCCGCCGACCTGATGCTGGTGCTCGTGATCGGTGGCACCGGTTATCTCTATGGCGGCCTGATCGGCGCCGTGGTTTTCAAGATGCTGCAGGAGGTGTTTCAGAGCATCACCCCGCAATACTGGCTGTTCTGGATCGGCCTCGTGCTGGTCGTGATCGTGATGGTCGGCCGCCCACGGATCCACCGCTGGGCGCTGTTCGTGCCGAACCTGATCATCGGCCAGTTCGCCGGCCGCAAGGCCGCCGCCGTGCCGGAGAGTGACCCGTTATGACGATCGCGCTCGAAACCCGCGGCCTCGAAAAATCCTTCGGCGGTCTTCGCGTCACACGCGACCTTTCGCTGAAGGTGATGCAGGGCGCCCGCCATGCGCTGATCGGACCGAACGGCGCCGGCAAGACCACCGTCATCAACCAGCTGACCGGCGTGCTGACCCCGAACAGCGGACAAGTCTTGCTCGAGGGCAGCGACATCACCGGCCTCTCCGTGCACAAGCGGGTGCTCCGCGGGCTGTCGCGTACCTTCCAGATCAACCAGCTCTATCCCGACCTGACCCCGCTCGAGACCATCGGGCTTGCGGTCTCCGAGCGAATGGGCCGCGGCGGCGACTGGTGGCGGCGGATGGGGACGCGAAGCGACGTTAACGCCGAGATCGCCGAGATCCTGTCGCACTTCCATTTGCTGGATGTGATGACCGAGCTCACCTCGACATTGCCCTACGGCAAGCAGCGCCTGCTCGAGATTGCGGTCGCGATCGCCGCCAAGCCGCGGGTGCTGCTGCTCGACGAGCCCGCGGCCGGCGTGCCCGAGAGCGAGCGCCACGATATCCTGGCGGCGGTCGCAGCATTGCCGCGCGACGTCACCGTGCTGCTGATCGAGCACGACATGGATCTCGTGTTCTCCTTCGCCGACCGCATCTCGGTGCTGGTCAATGGCGGGCTGCTCACCGAGGGCGCGCCCGACGAGGTCGCGCGCGATCCGCAGGTGAGGGCGGTCTATCTCGGCGAGGCGGCCGATGTCTGACCTGCTCTCCATCAAGGGCTTGCGCGCCGGATATGGCGAGGCGGTGGTGCTCCCCGACATGTCGCTGGCGCTTGCCGAGGGCCAGGTGCTGGCGCTGCTCGGCCGCAACGGTACCGGCAAGACCACGCTGATCAATTCGATCGTCGGCATCGTCAGGCGCCTCAGTGGCAGCGTCGCGCTCGCAGGCCACGACATCACGGCACTGCGGCCCGACCAGCGCGCCCGTGCCGGGATCGGCTGGGTGCCGCAGGAGCGCAACATCTTCCGCTCGCTGACGGTGGAAGAGAACATGACCGCGGTGGCGCAGCCCGGTCCGTGGACGGTCGAGCGGGTGTACGAGATGTTTCCGCGGCTGAAGGAGCGGCGCGGCAATTTCGGCAACCAGCTGTCCGGCGGCGAGCAGCAGATGCTGGCGATCGGCCGCGCGTTGACGCTGAATCCGAAAGTGCTGCTGCTCGACGAGCCGACCGAAGGCCTCGCGCCGATCATCGTTGAGGAATTGTTAAAGGCGATCGGAACCATCACGCGATCCGGCGGCATCTGCTCGATCATCGTCGAGCAGAATGCACAAAAGATTCTCGGGCTCGCCGACCGCGTTGTGATATTGGAACGCGGAACGATCGTGCACGATGCGGCAAGCAGCGCGCTGAAGGCCGATCCCTCCGTCCTCGAGCGCCATCTCGGCGTCGCCGGGACCAAGAAACACTGACGCCCTCAGGGAGTTGACCATGCAGCGAACCAAGCCACCGTTCCGCGCCGACGAGGTCGGCAGCCTGTTGCGGCCGCCGAAGATCAAGGAAGCGCGCGCCAGGCTGGAGAAGGGCGAGATCTCGGCCGACGAGCTGCGCAAGATCGAGGACATGGAGATCGAGAAGGTCGTGCACAAGCAGGCCTCGGTCGGCCTGAAGCTTGCGACCGACGGCGAGTTCCGCCGCTCCTGGTGGCACTTCGATTTCCTCAGCCACCTCACCGGCTGCGAGTTGTTCCATCCCGACATGGGCATCCAGTTCGCGGGCGTGCAGACCCGGCACGACGCCATCAGGGTGATCGGCAAGCTCGACTTCTCCGATCATCACCCGATGCTCGATCACTTCAGGTTTCTGAAGAAGTACGCCGACCAGGCGCATGTTGTGCCCAAGATGACGATCCCGTCGCCGGCGGTGCTGCACTTCCGCGGCGGCCGCAAGCTGATCTCGAGGGAGGTCTATCCGGACCTTGAGGAGTTCTACCAGGACCTCGGCAAGACCTATCGCAAGGCGGTGAAGGCGTTCTACGACGCCGGTTGCCGTTACCTGCAATTCGACGACACGGTGTGGGCCTATCTGTGCTCGCAGGAGGAATTGCAGAAGTCGCGCGACCGCGGCGACAATCCCGATGGCCTGCAGGAGATCTATGCCCGCGTCATCAATTACGCGATCGCCGATCGTCCGTCCGACATGGTGATCACGACGCATGTCTGCCGCGGCAATTTCCGGTCGACCTGGATTTCCTCCGGGGGCTACGAGCCGGTCGCCGAGACCATGCTGGCCGGCACCAATTACGACGGTTACTTCCTCGAATATGATTCCGATCGTGCCGGCGGCTTCGAGCCGCTGCGCTTCCTGCCCAAGGGCAACAAGGTCGTGGTGGTCGGCGTCATCACCTCGAAGTTCGGCGAGCTCGAGAAGAAGGACGACATCAAGCGGCGGCTGGAGGAGGCATCGAAGTTCGCGCCGATCGAGCAGCTCGCAGTGTCCCCGCAATGCGGCTTTGCCTCGACCGAGGAGGGCAACATCCTCTCCGAGGAAGAGCCGTGGGCCAAGCTCAGGCTCGCGGTCGAGGTCGCGAACGAGGTGTGGGGCAAATAGGCTTCGCTGTCTCGTTCTCGTCATTGTTCCGCCAGATAAACCTCGCCGAGCAGCGAGGAGTTCGACCACGGCACCTGCTTGCCCTTGGTCGCGGCGACGACCTCGGCGCGGACCCGCGTCAGCATCTGCTGCACCTCGAGGCCGGGCGTGCCGACATGGCGCGACAGCGCCGCGGAGAATGGGCTGTTGGCGCCTTCGCCGTCGAGCGCGACCTGGCCCGGCGCGGTTGCAAACGCGATCAGCGTGCCGGCGCCGAGCGTCGAGCCCGACCCGAGCGAAGCCGGTGCGGCAAGGCCGGAGCCGGCCTCGATGCCGCGGCTCGGGCCTGCGGATGCCACCTGCGGCGCCATCGGATTGTTGCGGCAGGCATCGAGGATCAGGATGTTGGTGCGGATCAGATCGTCGAGGCCGGCCATGATGGTGTCCATGTCGACCATCGCGTCGGTCATGCGGCCGCCCGCCTTGAACTCGATATCGACCGGCACGAGGTAGTTGCGGCCGTCGACCTGCACGCCGTGACCGGCGTAGTAGACCACGGCGATCTGCGACCGCGCCGCCTCGCGCAGGAAATCGTGGATCGTCTTCTGCATCGCGTCGCGATCGAGATCGAGGCCCTCTGAAACGGTGAAGCCGATGTCGCGCAGGCTCCTGGCGATGGCACGCGCGTCGTTGGGCGGATTGGGCAGCGCCTTCACATGCGCATAGGCGCCGTTGCCGATCACCAGCGCGACGCGCCGGCCGGTTGCTGCGGCCTGCACGCGTGCCGCGGGTGCGGCCGGAGCTGCTGCCGCGGGCGCCGGCGGTGCGGGCGCAGGGCCGCTCTCGGCGGCAGGCGCCGCCGCGGTCTTGCGCGGTGCTGCGTCGGCCTCTTTCAGCAGTGCGAGCCGCACCTTGGCGGTGGCCTGGTTGGCCTTGCTGCCGGCGTCGGAGGCCTGGCCCTCGAGCACCGCGGTGTAGTCCTCCTTGGCGTGCGCTGCGTCGCCCTTCGCCTCATAGGCGAGGCCGCGCTGGGTGTAGGCCGAGATCAGCACGCTGCCGGGCGGCGTCATGATGTTGACGGGCGTTTTCGCCTTCGCGAGCCGGATCGCTTCTGAGGTGTCCGCAATCGCGCGCGCGATGTCGCCCTTGGCGCGCCAGATCACGGCGCGGCTGATCAGCGGCTGCGGCAGCGACGGGTCGATCCTGACGGCCTCGTTGATGTCGGCGAGCGCGCCGTCGAGATCGCCGAGCGCCTGCTTTGAGGCGCCGCGGTTCTGATAGGAGAACGCCGACTTCGGACCGGCCTTGATCGCGGCGTCATAGTCGGCGATGGCCTTGGCGTAGTCGCCCTTGCCGCGATAGGCGTTGCCGCGGTTGTGAAAGATGATGCCGCTCGGCGGCCCCATGCGCAGCGCGTCGTTGAAGTCGGCAATCGCGATGTCGTACTCGCCCTTGTCGTAATAGGCCGAGCCGCGCAAATTGTAGACGGCAGTGCTCGGCTTCAGGCGCAGCGCCTCGGTGGCGTCAGCGATCACCTGGGCGTAGTTGCCCTTCTTGTTCCAGCCCACCGCGCGCCAGAAATGGATCGTCGCGAGCTTCTCGCCGGAAAACACCTTCAACGCGATGATCTTCGTGCAGGCGTCGATCATCTGGTCGGCTGGCGTGGTGTCGGTCGTGCAGAGCGAGCCGAGCTGGGAGCGCGCCTGGGCGAAGCAGGGCGCCGACCACAGGATGGCCGCGAGCAGGCAGGGGATCAGGAGCAGTCGGCGCATTGGTCATCCGGGGCTAGGGCCGTCACGGTGGTCGGCGGCGGGGAGGCGGTCCAAGAGGCTATCCATGACTGTTTGGTGATCGGCCGTGGAGGGGGGTTCAACTGGTGGGAAAATGGTGATAAGACCTCGCCGCACACTATCTCTGCCCACTTTTGTCCCACTGGCCTCTGCCCACTCCAGGCACCATGAAGAACGACGAAATCCTCAGTCAGATCACGGATTTCTGCCGTCACTCCGACATGGCGGAGACGACGTTCGGCCGCCGTGCCGTCAACGACGGCAAGCTGGTGCACCGGCTGCGCGAGGGCAAGCGCATCACCATCGATACGCTCGACCGCATCAATGCGTTCATTGCGACCTCGACGCCGGGCGGCGTGGCGCCGCCGCGCGGGCTCGTGGTGCCGCCGGAAAAGCGCGATCCGAGGGGCAATTTCCGCTTTTTCGAGAACCGGCAGCGCTATCTGCTGTTCGTGCACACCTGCAGCGAGAAGCGGGTCATCGCCGACCGGGTTGCGCTCGAATTGGCCGCGATCCACCCGCGGCCGCCGGCGCTGCGGGTGTTCGATGCCGGCATGGGCGACGGCACGGTGCTGGCGCGGGTCCTGCGTGCCATGCATGGCCGCTTCCCACATATGCCGTTCTATGTCGCCGGCAAGGAACTGAGCCTGGAGGACGTCCGCCTCACCCTCGACAAGGTGCCCGACCGCCTGTTCGAGCATCCGGCGAGCGTCTTCGTGTTCACCAACATGTATTACGCCGAGGCGCCCTGGTTGACGCCCAAGAACTCCGCGGCGGCCGCCAGCATGATCTGGCACGAGGTGGCCCTCCGCGGCGCGTCTTCCGGCGAATTCGAGACCCAGATCGCGGAACTCGGTCCATTCCTGGAGCAGAACTGGCGCGCCAATCTCAGCCCCGGCAATGCGATGCCGATCTATGAGCGGCCGGTGGCGCTGGTGCTGTACCGGGACGATCACCGGTTCCTGCTCGATTCCATCATTCCCCGCGCCGGCCGGAGCGAGGCCAATTTCGACCTGGTGATCGCCTCGCAGCCCTATCGGGCCAAATCCTCGGTGAATTTCCGCGCCAAGCGGATCATCGCGCCGCTCGCCCGCGCGCTGCGCGGCGGCGGACGGCTGATAGGAATCCACTCCCACGGAAGCGATCCCGGACTTGAAATCATTCAAGCCGTCTGGCCCGGAGAAAATCCTTTCGCCGTCAGCCGTCATGAGATACTGCGCGCGGTGAAATACGAGTTGGGCTCGGCCGGCCGCGAGCTGAACTTCAACGCCTACGCCGATAACCGTTCGATCTTCCGATATGATATGGAAGCGCTGCCTAATGAGGTGACCGGCTCGATCGGAACCTCGACCGCCTTCGCCGCCTGGAACGCAGCAGTGTATGTCGCGCAGATCGAAGATGAGCGGTTGACTGAAACGACCGAAAACGGACGAGCTCTCGAGGCCACACGCGAGGTCCTCCGTAAACACAACGGACTGTGGTTTTACGACGAATCCTACGTCATCTCGCGGCGACGAGACTGACATTCCGGGGACATATTCACCAACCAACGTCGGACTTCGACGAAACAAGGGGTTTGCTTGATGCGCGCGTCTTATCTCTTCACCAGCGAGTCGGTCTCGGAAGGCCATCCGGACAAGGTCTGCGATCGCATCTCGGATGAGATCGTCGATCTGTTCTATCGCGAGGGGCCGAAGGCGGGCATCGACCCGTGGCAGATCCGCGCGGCGTGCGAAACGCTCGCGACCACCAACAAGGTGGTGATCGCCGGCGAAACCCGCGGACCGGCCTCTGTCACCAACGAGCAGATCGAGGGCGTGGTTCGCTCCGCGATCAAGGACATCGGCTACGAGCAGGACGGCTTCCACTGGAAGACCTGTGACATCGAGATCCTGCTGCATCCGCAGTCGGCCGACATCGCGCAGGGCGTCGACGCGCTGCAGCCGGGCGAGGTCAAGGAAGAGGGGGCCGGCGACCAGGGCATCATGTTCGGTTACGCCACCAACGAGACGCCGGACCTGATGCCGGCGCCGATCTTCTACGCCCACAAGATCCTGCGGCTGATCTCCGAAGCACGTCACTCCGGCAAGGAGAAGGTGCTCGGTCCGGACTCCAAGAGCCAGGTCACCGTGCAGTACGAGAACGGCAAGCCGGTCGGCGTTCGCGAGATCGTGGTGTCGCACCAGCATCTGGTCGAGGACCTCTCGTCCAGCCAGATCCGCGACATCGTCGAGCCCTATGTGCGCGAGGCGCTGCCGAAGGAGTGGATCAACGGCAAGACGATCTGGCACATCAATCCGACCGGCAAGTTCTTCATCGGCGGTCCCGATGGCGACTCCGGCCTGACCGGCCGCAAGATCATCGTCGACACCTATGGCGGCGCGGCTCCGCATGGCGGCGGTGCGTTCTCCGGCAAGGATCCGACCAAGGTCGACCGTTCGGCCGCCTATGCCGCGCGCTACGTCGCCAAGAACATCGTCGCGGCCGGTCTCGCCGATCGCTGCACGCTGCAGCTAGCCTACGCGATCGGCGTGGCGCGTCCGCTGTCGATCTACATCGACACCCACGGCACCGGTAAGGTGTCGGAGGACGAGCTCGAGAAGGCGGCAGCCAAGGCGATGGATCTGACGCCGCGCGGCATCCGCAGCCATCTCGATCTCAACCGCCCGATCTACGCGCGCACCTCGGCCTACGGCCATTTCGGCCGCACGCCGGACAATGAGGGCGGCTTCTCCTGGGAGAAGACGGATCTCGTCGAGCAGCTGAAGCGCGCGCTCTGACGCTCTTACCTCGCCCCGCTTGCGGGGAGAGGTCGCCGCGAAGTGGCGGGTGAGGGGGACTCTCCGCGAATTCAGTGCGCGGATGGAGCCCCTCACCCCAACCCTCTCCCCGTAAGAACGGGGAGAAGGAGTAGGCCGCGCCGCAGGGCGGTTGGCTCGCTTTGTTACTGACACGCTGAACACACCGACCAGGAAAACAACATGAACGCCCCCACGAAGCCCGGCTTCACCGACTACATCGTCAAGGACATTGCGCTCGCCGATTTCGGCCGCAAGGAGATCTCGCTGGCCGAGACCGAGATGCCCGGCCTGATGGCCACCCGCGAGGAGTTCGGCCCCAAGCAGCCGCTCAAGGGCGCGCGCATCGCGGGCTCGCTGCACATGACGATCCAGACCGCCGTGCTGATCGAGACGCTGGCTGCGCTCGGCGCCGACATCCGCTGGGTCTCCTGCAACATCTATTCGACCCAGGATCACGCCGCCGCCGCGATCGCCGCGGCCGGCATTCCGGTGTTCGCCGTGAAGGGCGAGACGCTGACCGAGTATTGGGACTACACCGCCAAGCTGTTTGACTGGCATGGCGGCGGCACGCCGAACATGATCCTCGATGACGGCGGCGACGCCACCATGCTGGTGCATGCCGGCTACCGCGCCGAGCAGGGCGACACCGCCTTCCTCGACAAGCCCACCTCCGAGGAAGAAGAGATCTTCTACGCGCTGGTCAAGCGCCTGCTGAAGGAGAAGCCGAAAGGCTACTTCTCCGAGATAGCCAAGAACATCCAGGGCGTCTCGGAAGAGACCACCACGGGCGTGCATCGCCTTTACGAGATGGCCAACAAGGGCACGCTGCTGTTCCCGGCGATCAACGTCAACGACAGCGTCACCAAGTCGAAGTTCGACAACCTCTATGGCTGCCGCGAGTCGCTGGTCGACGGCATCCGCCGCGGCACCGACGTGATGCTGTCGGGCAAAGTCGCGATGGTCGCGGGCTTCGGCGATGTCGGCAAGGGCTCGGCCGCCTCGCTGCGCCAGGCCGGCTGCCGCGTCATGGTCTCCGAAGTCGATCCGATCTGCGCGCTGCAGGCGGCGATGGAAGGCTATGAGGTCGTGACGATGGAAGACGCAGCTCCTCGCGCCGACATCTTCGTCACCGCCACCGGCAACAAGGACATCATCACCATCGAGCACATGCGCGCGATGAAGGATCGCGCCATCGTCTGCAACATCGGCCACTTCGACAACGAGATCCAGATCGCTTCGCTGCGCAATCTGAAGTGGACCAACATCAAGCCGCAGGTCGACGAGATCGAATTCCCCGACAAGCACCGCATCATCATGCTGTCGGAAGGACGCCTCGTGAACCTCGGCAATGCGATGGGCCACCCGTCCTTCGTGATGTCGGCCTCGTTCACCAACCAGACGCTGGCGCAGATCGAGCTGTTCGCCAACAACAAGGACGGCAAGTACGCCAAGAAGGTCTACGTGCTGCCGAAGACGCTCGACGAGAAGGTCGCGCGCCTGCACCTCGCCAAGATCGGCGTCAAGCTGACCGAACTGCGCAAGGACCAGGCCGACTACATCGGCGTCAAGCAGGAAGGTCCGTACAAGTCGGACCACTACCGCTACTGATCTACACTGACCGTGATCGATGAAGTGAAGAGCCCCGGCATCGTCCGGGGCTTTTTGCTGAGGTGGTGTGGGGCGGGCCTCTTCGTCCGTCGTCCTGGCTTTCGCCAGGACGACACTGATAGTGTGGCACGGTCTGCTCTACAAACCGTCGTCCCGGCGAAGGCCGGGACCCATACGCTGCGGCGGATGTTGTCGGCGGGACTCGTCGTTCCAGAATCGCGCAACCATTTGCAGCGGTGGTTATGGGTCCCGGCCTTCGCCGGGACGACGATGAGGATGGTTCTGGGTTCATGATGTCAAACAGCCAAGCTCTCGGCGTAATCACCCGCGCATGTGCATGAGAGGGCGGCTGAACACTCTGATCACTTCACCGCAATATCGACACCCCGCACCGTGCCGTGCCCGAGCTGCCGCGAGATGTCGCTCGCGCAATCACGCAGCGCGGTTGCGATCGCGCTGTCCCAGCTGGCGTCGAAGGTGCCCTCGGGTCCCATCGCGGTGATGACCAAAGCGACGTGGCCGGCGTGATCGAACACCGGGGCGGCGAACGCGTTGACGCCGGGGAGGGGATCGCCGATCGCGCGCGCGAGCCCGCGGCTCTGAACCTCGGCAAGCATCTCCGTGGTCTTCGCGTTGATGGTCTCACGCTTCGGATTGTAGCCGACGCCGAGGCGGTCGAGGCCGCTCTCGAGCGCCGTCTTGACGGCGTTCGGCGGCATGAAGGCGGCGAAGGCGCGGCCGGTCGCGGTCTCGAGCAGCGCCACCACCGATCCGACGCGCATCGCGATATGCACGGGATGGCTCGGCTCCTCGAGCCGCACCACGGTTGCGCCGTGGGTGCCCCACACCGACAGCGACACCGCATGATTGATGCTGTCGGCGAGCGCGGCGATCCGCGGCGTCGCGATTCGCACAGCGGAGAGCCGGCGCAGGCTGATCAGCCCGAGCTCGAGCGCCAGCGCCCCGATCTCATAACGGCCGGTGGTCTCGTCCTGCTCGATCAGGCCGATGCGGGAAAAACTCACGAGATAGGGATGCGCCTTGGCCGGCGGCATGCCGGCCTCGCGGGCGAGATCGCGCAGCATCATCGGCTCGCCGCTGCGGGCGAGCGCGCGGAGCAATTCTCCGCCGACCTCGATCGACTGTATGCCGCGGCTTTCTCTCGTCATGTCGCCCTGTCAGTTCTTCGACAATTTGCTTACACGGCGAGAAACCCTCCGTCGACCGGCAGGGTCACGCCGTTCACATAAGATGCCAGCTCCGACGCCAGGAACACCACCGGGCCGACCAGCTCTTCCGGCTGTCCGACGCGGCCGAGCGGCGTGCGCCCCAGAAAGCCGGCGAGCCGGGCAGGGTCGTTGCGGGTCGCCTCGGTCATCGCGGTCTCGATCACGCCGGGCGCGATTGCGTTGACGCGGATGCCGTCGGCGGCGAGCTCGCGGGCGAGCGCCTGGGTGAGCAGCTTCACGCCGCCCTTCGACGGCGCGTAGCCCAGTGTATCGGCAACGCCGAGGAAGGAGGCGATCGAGCCGAGATTGATGATCGCGCCGCGCGTCTCGCGCAGCGCCGGCAGGAAGGCGTGCGTGACGTTGAAGGTGCCGGTCAGGTTGACGTCGAGCACCCGCCGCCAATTGTCGTGCGCGCGCGGGGAAGAGATCCCTTCACGGATGATGATGCCGGCATTGTTGACCAGGATCGCGATCGGCCCGATTTCGCGCGCCACACCCTGCGCCAGGGCGGAGCACGCCTCGGTATCGGTCACGTCGAGCTGGAACGGCCAGGCCGCGCGGCCGCGCTGGCGAATGTCGGCCGCGGTCCGCTCGGCGCCGGCGCGATCGATGTCGGCGACCACGACGTCGGCGCCATGCGCCGCAAGGCCGAGCGCGATGGCGCGTCCGTTGCCGTGCGCGGCGCCGGTCACCAATGCGCGCTTGCCTGCGAGCAGGCTCGCCATCGCGCTCATGCCGCGCTTCTTTCTGCCGCTGCGCCGGCGATGTGCTTGCCCGCGATGTAGCCGAAGGTCAGTGCGGGCCCCAGCGTGATGCCGGCGCCGGGATAGTTGCCGCCCATGATGCTCGCCATGTCGTTGCCGGCGGCATAGAGGCCGGCGATCGGCTGGCCGTCGGCGTCGAGCGCGCGGGCATTGGCGTCGGTGCGGATGCCGGCATAGGTGCCGAGATCGCCGATCACCATCTTGATGGCGTAGAACGGCCCGTGTTGGATCGGCGCGATGCAGGGATTGGGGCCGTGCAGCGCATCGCCCTGGTAGCGGTTATAGGCGCGCGAGCCCTTGCCGAAGACGGGGTCGCGGCCTTCTGCCGCGGTTGTGTTGAACGCCGCGATGGTTGCCTCGAGCGCTTTCGCATCGATGCCGGCCTGCGCGGCAAGCTCGGACAGCGTCGCGCCGCGCTTGAGATAGCCGGTCTTCAGATGGTGGCCGAGCGGCATCGGGCGTGGCGGCACGCAGCCGAGGCCATATTTGCGCAGCGTCTCGTGATCGCAGACGAGATAGGCCGCGATCTCCTCGCCGGGCTTCGCCGCCTTGATCATCGCCTGCACGAAGTCGTGGTAGGAATTGCCTTCATTGGCAAAGCGCTTGCCGTCGCGCATCACCGCGATCACGCCGGGCTTGGCGCGGTCGATGAAATGCGGCATCACGCCCTTCGAGCCATCCTTGCGCGTGGTGACCGAGACCGGCACCCAGGCCGCGGCATTCGGCAGCGAGTCCTCGACACGGCCGCCGGCCGATTCCGCAAGCCGCAAGCCGTCGCCGGTGTTGCCGACAGGGCCCGGCGAATAGTGCTCTTTTCCGGTTGGCGCATGCGGAAACATCTTCTGCCGCCGCGCGACGTCATGCGGGAAACCGCCGCAGGCGAGCACGACGCCACGCTTCGCGTTGACGCGGATGGTGCGGCCTTCGCGCGCGATGACCGCGCCGCGCACCACACCGTTCTCGACGATCAGTTCGCGCACCGGCGAATTGAGCCAGAGCGGGATATTGAGGTCGAAGGCGGATTTCGCCAGCCGGCCGGCCAGCGCGTTGCCGTTGGTCAGCGTCATGCCGCGGCCGTTGCGCATCACGTCGATCGCATGCTTCGACAGCCGCTTGGCGACATAGGCCGCCGAGGTCACTGACCGCGTCGCGCGCATGAAGTGGACAATCTCCTTGCCGGAGCCGAGCATCATGCCGAACACGGTGAGCTCGGGCAGGGGGCTGCCGAGATTTTTGAGGGCGTCGCCGAGTTCGTGGCCGTCGAACGGCCGCGTCACCATCGAGCGGCCGCCCTGCGCGCCGCCGGGCGCTTCCGCGTGATAGTCCGGGAAGGTCAGCGGCATGTCGAAGCGCACCGCGGTCTTCGTCGTGAAGAAGTCGACCGCCTTCGGACCTTCGCTCAGGAACGCGTCGACGCGCGCGGCATCAAAGCTGTTGCCGGCCTCATGGCGCAGATAGGTCTTGGCCTGATCGGGGCTCTCCTCGATGCCCCAGGCCTTGGCCAGCGAGGTGCCGGGAATCCACAGCCAGCCGCCTGAGCGCGCGGTGGTGCCGCCGAAGCGCGGCTCCTTCTCGACCACCAGGACCTTCAGGCCGTGATGGCCGGCGGTGACCGCCGCCGACAGCCCGGCACAGCCGGAGCCGACGACAAGCGCGTCGCAGTCATACGTTTCTTCGTTGGCCACGCGATCGATCCTATTTCTTGAGCAGCGGACACTTGGACTCTGACACCGGACGATAGGCGTCCTCGCCCTTCACCGTCTTGATGATGTCGAGATAGTCCCACGGCTCCTTGGATTCCGAGGGCTTCTTCACCTTCGCCAGATACATGTCGCGGATGACGCGGCCGTCCTCGCGCAGCTTGCCGCCATGCACGAAGGTGTCCTCGATCGGCAGCTCGCGCATCTTGGCCATCACCGCCTTCGGATCATCGGTGCCGGCGGCCTGGATCGCCTTCAGATAGTGCAGCACCGAGCCGTAGACGCCGGTCTGGATCATGGTCGGCATCACGTTGGTGCGGGCGTAGAATTTCTTCGACCATGCGCGCGTCTTCTCGTCCATGTTCCAGTAGGACGCCGTCGTCATGTAGGTGCCTTGCGCGGCGTTGAGCCCGATCGCATGCACGTCGGTGTCGAACATCAGAAGGCCGACCAGCTTCTGGCCGCCCTGCACGAGGCCGAACTCGCCGGACTGCTTGATCGAATTGTCGGTGTCCTGGCCTGCATTGGCGAACGCCACCACGTCGGCCTTGGAGCTCTGCGCCTGCAGCGCAAAGGAGGAGAAGTCGGCCGTGTTGGTCGGATGCCGGACGCTGCCGAGCACCTTGCCGCCCATCTCGTTGATGAAGCGCGTCGCATCCTTCTCGAGCTGCTGGCCGAAGGCGTAGTCCGCGGTGATGAAGTACCAGGACTTGCCGCCCTCCGCGATCACGGCCGAGGCGGTGACCTTCGACAGCGCATAGGTGTCGTAGGTGAAGTGCACGGTGTTGGGGCTGCACAGCTCGTCGGTCAGCGAGCTCGCGCCGGGTCCGGACAGCAGCGCGATCTTGTTGCGCTCGCGCACCATGTTGTGCACGGCGATCGCAATCCCGGAGTTCGGGATGTCGACGACGGCGTCGACCTTGCCGTTGTCGAACCAGCCGCGCACGATCTGGACGCCGACATCGGTCTTCATCTGATGGTCGGCCGAGATGATCTCGATCGGTTTGCCGAGCACGGTGGGACCGAATTCCTCGACCGCCATCTTGGCCGCTTCGACCGAGCCCGGGCCGGAATTGTCGCGCCCCCAGCTCGACAGGTCGGTCAGCACCCCGATGCGCACGACGTCATCGGAAACCTGCGCGTGCGCGGCCGTGGTCATCGCCGCGAGAATGGCTGCCGCCAAAAAATGTCTCATCATTCCTCCCTCTGGATGTCCGCATTCTCAGGCGGAGTATCCCATGATTAGGAATTATCTAATTAGTTTGTCAATAACGAATTAGAGGTGTGGGAATGTTGCCACACGGTAGCTTCCTCGAATGAGGCGGGTGCTTCACATTTGGTGAGCATACGCTTACATGGCTCATCCGGGATGGCACCGCGACTGGGCTTCGGGCTCGCGCCAGAGTTCAGCAGCAGTGCCAAGTCACTATGAAACGGGGGAATTTCGCGGACGGCGTTGCGCTTCGCCGCCCGGGGCTAAGCCGCCCATCGAGGGTCCAGGCTGCTACGGGGCGGTGCATGGAGAGCATCGGCGGGCCGCGATCATAGACGGATCATGTTGAGACAACTCTTCGCGCCGCAGCTCGTCATCCTTTACGTGCTGGTGGCCTCCACGCTCTACGTTCACTTCCGCGGCAAGCACCGCCTGCGGTTCGCCCGCCAGCTCGGCGATCACTCGACCTACCTCGCTCCCTACAATGTGCTGATGTATGCGGGCTCCGCGGTGCCCAACACGCCGGTGATCCCGGTCGAGCAGTTTCCCGAGCTCAAGAAGCTCTCCGACAATTGGGAGACGATCCGCGACGAGGCGACGCGCCTGTTCGACGAGGGCTTCATCCGCGCCGCCGCCAAGAACAACGACTGGGGCTTCTATTCGTTCTTCAAGAGCGGCTGGAAGCGCTTCTATCTGAAATGGTACGACGACTTCCTGCCGTCGGCGCGCACGCTGTGCCCGAAGACGGTGGAGCTGCTCAACTCGATCCCGAACGTGCACGGCGCGATGTTTGCGATGCTGCCGCCCGGCGGCAAGCTCGGGGCGCATCGCGATCCCTTCGCCGGCTCGCTGCGCTATCACCTTGGCCTGGTGACGCCGAACTCCAATGCGTGCCGCATCCTGGTCGACGGCGTCGAATGCGTCTGGCGTGACGGCGAAGCCTTCATGTTCGACGAGACCTTCATCCACAGCGCCGAGAACAAGACCGACGTCAACCGCATCATCCTGTTCTGCGACGTCGAGCGCCCGATGAAGTACGGCTTCATGACAAGGATGAACCGCTGGGTCAGCCACAACATCGTCAAGGCGTCCGCCACCCAGAACGTCGACGGCGAGCATGTCGGCGCGCTGAACAAGGTGTTCGGCAAGCTCTACGAGATCCATCTCGCCAGCCGCAAGGTCAAGGCGTGGAACCGGAACGTGTACTACACGCTGAAATATTCCGTGACCGCGCTGATCCTCGGCCTGATCGTGGTGTCGGCGCTGCGGTGAAGGCAATGGCCGCGCCGGGTTGAACGCAAAAGCCCCGGATCGAACCGGGGCTTTTTGTCCGGGGCGTGAGTAGTGGGGCGCAACCGCATCAGTCGCGTTCGAAAACCTTGGCGCCGGGGTAGACGCGCCGGGCATAGGCGACGACCCACTCCCGGTCCTGGGTCTCCAGGAACGGCGTCCGGATCGTGCATGATCCGACGACGAGGTGCCACAGGCCGTTCAGCTTCTGAATGTTGACGATCATGTGAGTGTTCCTCGAACCTGCGTCCGTGTCGCTTCCCGTGATAGTGCTGCGCTTTTCGTCCCGGAGCAGTGATCCCGATCACGGATCTCGGAACACTATTTGCGCCCGCAGTCGTTGGTCGCCCGTTGAAGTGGCCGCGAGTATAGAAATCGCCCGCCATCGCTCAAACTGTACGAGCGTAAGTACAGGGCATCACAAGGAATCAGAGAGGCCATACCAAGGTATGTTGATGTCTGTCCGGAGGCGCAGCGGGAGCGCGTTGCCTCAGTCCGGACGAACACTGATGGCCGCTTGGCCGAAACTCCGCCGGGCTGATGCACTCTTCCACGAGGTCCATTTCGCGAGCCGCGACGTCGGTGCCATTCAACTTTGCGCGGCGTGGTGCCTTCGCGCTCCGATCCGTTACACGGGCGTGATAGGGTCGCATCAGGCATTTCGCATCGAGGGGACCTTGTCATGTCGGAGTCTACAGGAGCTTTCGCCACCACCGCGCTGAGCGGCTACGAGCTGTTGGCCGATCCGCAGTTGAACAAGGGCACGGCGTTCTCCGAGGCCGAGCGCGAGGCGTTCGACCTGCATGGCCTGCTGCCGCCCAATATCTTGACGCTGGACGAGCAGGTGTCGCGCCGCCTCGAGGCGTTGCGCGGCTACGAGACCGACATCGAGCGCTATGCCTTTCTGCGCGAACTGCAGGACACCAACGAGACGCTGTTCTACGCGCTGCTGGTCGGCAATCTGGAAGAGCTGTTGCCGATCGTCTACACGCCGACGGTCGGCGAGGGCTGCCAGAAATTCAGCCGGCTGTTTCGCAAGCCGCGCGGGCTGTTCCTCAGCATTCCGCACCAGCACCGGATCGACCGCATTTTCGCCCATCCGCGCTTCGATCACGTCGAGGCGATCGTCGTCACCGACGGCGAGCGCATCCTCGGTCTCGGCGACCAGGGCGCCGGCGGCATGGGCATCCCGATCGGCAAGCTTTCGCTCTACACCGGCTGCGGCGGCCTGCACCCGGCAACGACCTTGCCGATCCTGCTCGACGTCGGCACCGACAATCCCGACTGCCTGGTCGACCCGCTCTATATCGGCTGGCGCAACGAGCGCGTCCGCGGTCAGGCCTATGACGACTTCATCGAGGCGTTCGTCTCGGCGGTGGTGAAGCGCTGGCCACGCGTTCTGCTGCAATGGGAGGATTTCGCCAAGAACAACGCGACGCGCATGCTCGAGCGCTATCGCGACCGGCTCCTCACCTTCAACGACGACATTCAGGGCACCGCGGCGGTGGCGACCGGCGCCTTGCTCTCCGCGATCAACGTCACCGGCGTGCCGCTGACCGAGCAGCGTGTCGCGGTGTTCGGCGCGGGCTCCGCCGGCTGCGGCATCGCCAGCCTGATCCGCGCGGCGATGATCGATGCCGGCCTGTCCGAGAGCGAGGCGGCGAAGCGCTTCTTCATGGTCGACCGCGACGGACTGCTGCTCGAGGGCATGAGCGGGCTCGCCCCGTTCCAGTTGCCGTTTGTCCAGAGCAAGCAGGCGATCGCGGGCTGGCAGCTCAACCATCCCGACAAGATCGCGCTGCTCGACGTCGTGCGCAACGCGAGGCCGACCGTGCTGATCGGCGTCTCGGGCCAGGCCGGCGCGTTCTCCGAACCGATCGTCCGCGCGATGGCCGAGTGCAACAAGCGGCCGGTGATCTTCCCGCTGTCGAACCCGACCTCGCGCGAGGAAGCGACGCCTTCCGATATCGAAGCCTGGACCGAGGGGCGGGCACTGATCGGCGTCGGCAGTCCGTTCCCGCCGATCACGCGCGACGGCGCGCGCTTCAAGGTCGACCAGACCAACAACTCCTACATCTTCCCGGGCGTCGGTGTCGGCGCGCTCGCGGTCGGCGCCAGCCGGGTCAGCGACGGGATGTTCATGGCCGCCGCCAAGGCGCTGGCCAGCGTCTCGCCGGCCCGCAATAACCCGAAGCACAATCTGCTGCCGCCGGTCAGCGCGCTGCGCGATGTCTCGCTGACGGTGGCGCTGGCGGTCGCGCTGCAGGCGCACAAGGAAGGGCTCGCCAAGGATATTCCGATCGACCAGGTCGAGGCCCGTATCCAGGCTAAGGTCTGGACGCCGCGCTACGTGCCGTATCGGCGCAGCGATCGGGTCTAATCAGCACGACGCATCGGCGGGGCGACCCTTCTGCACCGCCATCAGGCAGGCGCTGGCCTCGGCCGTCGTTGCGGCCGACTAAAGTTCTAGGCTCTGCGTTCCATTCTGTTGGAACCTTCGCTGCCGCCATGTCGTTCGTACTCAAACGACCCAAACGGTCAAAATCCGTCCGGGGGCTTGTCCGAGGGAGATGCTCCCATGACGACACTTGGCCTCGACTCGACCCAACTCACGCCATCCGAGCATCAGCTCCAGCTGCGCCGCGCGGTGATCGCCTCCACGATCGGGACCGCGATCGAGTGGTATGACTTCTTCCTCTACAGCACCGTCACCGGGCTGGTTTTCGCAAAACTGTTCTTTCCGCATTCCGATCCCTGGGTCGGCACGCTGGAAGCCTTCGCCATCTACGCGGTCGGCTTCGTCGCGCGGCCGATCGGCGCCGCGATCTTCGGGCACTATGGCGACCGCATCGGCCGCAAGTCGACGCTGATCGCGACGCTGCTCCTGATGGGACTGGCGACCGCGGCGGTCGCATTGGTGCCGACCTATTCCAGCATCGGCATCTGGGGCGCCGTGATCCTCACCGTGCTGCGTTTCATCCAGGGTGTCGGCGTCGGCGGCGAATGGGGCGGCTCGGTGCTGATGTCGATGGAATGGGCGCGCAACGATCGCTCCCGCGGCCTGATCGCGTCATGGCCGCAATTCGGCGTGCCTTGCGGGCTGTTCCTCGCCAATCTTGCCGTGCTGGCCTTCAGCCAGATGTCGGGCGACCAGTTCCTGGCATGGGGCTGGCGCGTCCCGTTTGCGCTCAGCATCATTCTGGTCGGCGTCGGCCTCTACATCCGGCTCGGCATTCTCGAAACGCCGGTCTTCGCCAAGCTGGTGGCCGAGCGTCAGCTCGACCGCACGCCGATGCTGACGGTGATCAGGGACCATCCGAAGGAGATCGTGCTGTCCGCCTTCGCGCGCATGTCCGAGCAGGCGCCGTTCTACATCTTCACCGCCTTCGTCTTCTCCTACGGCATTGGAACGCTGCACGTTTCGCGCGACTTCCTGTTGACCGCGGTGCTCGCGGCCTCGGTGCTGTCGTTCGTCTCGATCCCGCTGTGCGGGCATATCTCCGATCAGATCGGCCGCAAGAACATGTACATGATCGGCGCTGCCGTGACCGGCGTGTTCGGCTTCATCTATTTCGCGATGCTCAACACCGGATCGGCAACGATCGTCTTCCTCGCGATCTTCCTGTCGCTGATTCCGCACGACATGCAGTACGGCCCGCAGGCCGCCCTGATCGCCGAGAGCTTTACAGGCCGCCTGCGCTACAGTGGCGCCTCGCTCGGCTATCAGCTCGCTTCCGTGATCGCCGGCGGTCCGGCACCGCTGATCGCGACCTGGCTGTTCGGCACGTTCCACTCGGCGACCGCGATCGCGGCCTATATCGCGGCTTGCGCGGTCATCACGCTGGTCGCGACCGCGCTCATGACCGACTACACCGGCCGGGACATCAACGCGCCGGACGCGCATCAGCAGCGGGCTTGAGGAGCAAGGGAGCAATCGATGACGAAATGGCGAAAAGAATCGGCGCTCGATCTCTATAACCTCGCAGCAGCGATATTCCTGCTCGCGGCACCGTGGCTGTTCGTGCATGCCAACCCGACGGCGGCGATCGATCTGAGGATCAGCGGTGCGGCGATCGCGGTCATGTCGCTGGCGGCGATCGTCGCGTTCTCGATCTGGGAGGAATGGATCAATCTGTTGATCGGATGCTGGCTGATCGCCTCGCCCTGGCTGCTCGGCTTCACGCACACCCGCGCGATGTATTTTGCCATCGCCGCGGGTGCGGTGGTCGCATTCATGGCGCTGCTCGAGCTGTGGCTCGAGTACGAGAAGACGCATCTTGGTCCGGCCGCAGCGCAGGACGCAGGAGAGCATTAGAAGCTAGCAGCCGCGGCAAATGCCCTTGATCTTGCGGTCGACGATCGCGTCCTCCTGATCGATGATCTGCTGTGATGCCGACGCCGCTGCCGGAATATCGGCGGCACGCGGCTGGCGATGACCGACCGGCGCCGACCATGGCCGCGTCGCGGTTTCATTTGAGGCAAATGCACTGGGCTCGTGGACCGTCGCCTGTGCGAAGCAAGAGGTAGCCATGGTCGCGGACAGAATTGCAGCCAGGCCAAGTTGTCTGCCAGGTCGTCGAAGATCGCTCATGAGAATCTCCATACCGTCATCGCCGCGTTCGTGCGCGGCCTTGATGAAATGGAGTGCCTCTCGCGTTCCCGTATTCCCCGGTCCGTCTGATGTGATCGGGCGCTCGCGGTTCGGTGATCACGCGTGATGAAATAATTTCCCGGCGTCCACAGTCATGGGTCATAGGAGCCGAGCTTGGTCGGCTTCATCCACGTGCGGAGAAACCCGATGACCAAATTGACCTTCGTGACGCTTGCTCTGGTTGCGGCAGCTGCGTTCTCGGCTCAGGCCTCGGCCGCCAGCAACAATGCTGCGGTGCGGCGCGCCCATGCTTCGATGACGACGACAACGACGACACCGGTCAGCAGCAAGACGACCGATTGCGTGCGCGCGCCGAACGTCGGATCGTTCGCAACCGCGCCCTTCACCGAGCCGCCCTGCATGCCCGGCACGATGCGCTGACCACGCGCAGCGGAAAGCTCCGGACCCCTGGTCCGGGGCTTCCCGGGCGATGCGATGTCGCCGGGAAGTGGCCGTGGAATGGGCGTGACCCACCTCACAGCAGGGCCAGCCCGATCGTGCGAAGCGTGCGGCGTCGGAGCTGGCGCATGGTGCCCGGCCCGAGTTCAAGGAGACGTCGCATGACACGCAATTCGCTTCTTGCCTTCGCTGCCGTTGTCGCGTTCGGCGTTACCGCGCTGAGCTCTGCGCATGCCGGCGGACTTCACATGGCGCCGCCGAAGAATGTCGGCGCGAAACTGCCCCCGGGCGGTTCGGGCGGTCCGCATCGCCAGCCGGTCGATCCGCCGCCCTATCTCGGAACTGGTTACAGCGGTGACAGTGCCGGTGGCAGCGGAGGTGGCGGATATCTCGGCGACCCCAACCATCCCGGCCACGAGCAATTCTGATCTCGACGACTGCGCTGCGCCTGCGGACGGCCGCTCGTTACGGCGACAAACGCCGGCATTGCTCACCACAGATGAAAACGGCCCCGAACCAGGTTCGGGGCCGCGGTCTGCTGGTGGATCGGATCCGGAGTCTACTCCGGCTTGCCGATCGATACCTTCAGCGTGCCGACGCCGTCGACGCCGCATTCGAGCTTGTCGCCCACCTGCAGCTGCGACACGCCGGCGGGCGTGCCGGTCATGATGATGTCGCCGGCGGCGAGCTTCACCTGCTGCGAGAGCTGCCAGATGATCTCAGGCACGTTCCAGATCAATTCGGTGAGGTCGCCCTTCTGCGCTTCCTTGCCGTTGACGGTGAGCCAGATCTTGCCGCTGGAGGGGTGGCCGATCTTCGAGGTCGGCTGGATCGCGGAGCAGGGCGCTGAATAGTCGAACGACTTGCCGATCTCCCAGGGCCGCTCCTTCTTGCGCGAGGCGATCTGCAGGTCGCGGCGGGTCAGGTCGATGCCAACGGCATAGCCGTAGACATGCTCGAGCGCCTTGTCGGCGGGAATGTTGAGCCCGCCGCTCTTCATCGCCACCACCAGCTCGACCTCGTGATGCAGGTCCTTGGTCAGCGGCGGATAGGGGATCGTCGCACCGTCGGGCACCAGCATGTCGGCATGCTTGCCGAAGAAGAACGGCGGCGCACGCTCGTCATTGCCCATCTCCCTGATATGCTCGAGGTAGTTGCGGCCGACGCACCAGATCCGGCGGACCGGATAGGTGCCGGATTCGCCGACGACGGGGAGCGAGGGCTGCGAGGGAAGCGGAATGACGGTGGAGGCGGCGTTCATGTGGGTCTCGCTGCTCTTGGGGTGGATTTGATCGGTCTAGCCGGTGGCGCTGATCGGCGCCAATGCCAGCGGCGACGGGTCGTGGTGATGCTGCAGGCGGAAGAACGAGGCGTAGCGGCCGCCGCGGCGCAGCAGATCCTCGTGACGCCCGCGCTCGACGATCTCGCCGCCCTCGACCACCAGGATCGCATCGGCGTGCATGATGGTGTGCAGGCGGTGCGCGATCACGATCGTGGTGCGGCCCTGGCAGAGATGCTCGATCGCCTCCTGCACCTGCTTCTCGGACTCCGAGTCGAGCGCGGCGGTGGCCTCGTCGAGCAGGATGATCGGCGCGTTCTTGACCAGCGCGCGGGCGACCGCAATGCGCTGGCGTTGTCCGCCGGACAGTTGCGTGCCGTGCTCGCCGACCGGGGTGTCGTAGCCGAGCGGGAAGCTCATGATGAAGTCGTGCGCACAAGCGGCCTTGGCGGCGTCGACGATCTCAGCCTCGGTGGCGCCCGGCTTGCCGAACGCGATGTTGGCGCGGATGGTGTCGCGGAACAGATAGACGTCCTGGCCGACATAGGCGGTCTGCCGGCGCAGCGACTTGCGCGAGACTGACAGGATCGACTGTCCGTCGATCAGGATGTCGCCCTCGCGCGTCTCGTAGAAGCGCAGCAGCAGGGCGAGCACCGTCGATTTGCCGCCGCCGGAGGGGCCGACCAGCGCGGTGACCTTGCCGGGCTCGGCCATGAAGCTCAAGCGGTTCAGCACCGGCTCACCAGGGCGATAGGCGAAGCTGACATCGCGCAGTTCGATCCGCGCGTCGGAGAGTTTGAGCGCCGGCTTGTCGTCGTCGGCCTGCTCGCTTGCGGGGCTGTCGACGACTTCGAGCAGCATCCGCGCGCCGACCAGCTGGCTGTTGAGATCGATGTTGAGCCGCGCCAGACGCTTGGCCGGCTCGGTCGCCATCAGGAAGGCGGTCAGGAACGTGAAAAACTGGCCCGGCGTGGAACCGAGCGCCACCACGCTGTAGCCGCCATACATCAGGCAGCCGGCGACCGCGAAGCCGCCGAGCATCTCCATCAGCGGGTTGGAGCGGTTGGCGACATGCGCCATCTTGTTGGCATTGCGCTCGACGATCGCGATGTTCTCGTCGATCCGCTGCTGCATGGTGCCTTCCAGCGTGAAGGCCTTCACGGTGCGGATGCCCTGCAGCGATTCCTGCATCGTCTCCATGATGTCGGCGGTGCCGGTGAACTGGTTGTAGGCGAGGCCCTTGATCCGCTTCACCAGCTTGCGCAGCACCAGCATCGCCGGCGGCACCGCCACGAGCCCGATGAACGACATCAGCGGGTCCTGCCAGACCATGACGGCGACCATGCTGATCAGCATCAGGAGGTCGCGGCCGATCGCATTGACCAGCATGTTGAGCACGTCGGTGATCGACTTGGCGCCGGCGGTGAGCCGCGCCAGGAATTCCGACGAGTGCCGCTGCGAGAAGAAGCCGATGCTTTCGCTCATCAGCTTGGCGAACAATTGCCGCTGGTTCCGCGCCAGGATGGCGTTGCTGATCTTCGACAGGATCACCATGTGGCCGTAGGTCGCCACGCCCTTGATGAACAGCAGCACCACCGTGACCCCGGCAAACATCGCGATGCCGGGGATGTTCTTGTCGACATAGGCCTGGTTGATCACCTGGCCGAGCACGTAAGTGGCGCCGGCTGTCGAGCCGGCCGCAACGGCCATCAGGGCGAACGCCGTCAGGTAGCGCCGCCAGTAGGTGATCCCCTGTTCCGTGACCAGGCGGCGAATCAGGATCGCCGCGCCATAGGGATCGTCGGTAATTTTCTTTGGAAACTGAGCCATCCGCGTTCCATTGACGGCGGGCAGCGCCGGCCGTCAGGGTTGCGGACCTCCTTGCCCGCTTGGCGGGGCTTTTTCAAGTACAATAACAGCTTGATAACGGCTTGATTTTTAGGCCGATTCTGCCTGTCGCGCGGCGCCCCCGCGCTCCCGGAACAACTTCTCCTCCCAGGCCAGCGCGTGGCTCGCGATGGTCTCGAGATCGTCGTAGCGCGGGGTCCAGTCGAGCAGCGAGCGGATCCGGGTCGTATCGGCCACCATGGTCACGATGTCGCCGGGCCGGCGCGCGGCATAGGCGACCGCGAAATTGCGCATCGAGACCCGGCGCACCGCCTCGATGGTCTCGAGCACGGAATAGCCGCGGCCGTAACCGCAGTTCATCGTCACCGATTGCCCGCCGGCGCGTAGATAGGACAGTGCCGAGCGATGCGCCTCGACGAGGTCGCTGACATGGATGAAGTCGCGCACGCAGCTGCCGTCCTGGGTCGGATAGTCGGTGCCGAACACGTCGATCTTGGCGCGCTGGCCGGTCGCGGCCTCGACCGCGATCTTGAGCAGATGGGTGGCGCCGATGGTGGCAAGACCGACGCGGCCCTTCGGGTCGGCGCCGGCGACATTGAAGTAGCGCAGCACGACGTAGCTCATGCCATGGGCGGAGGCGACATCGTGCAGCATGATCTCGGTCATCAGCTTTGACGAGCCGTAGGGCGACAGCGGACGTGTCGGCGCGATCTCCTGCACCGGCACCTGGTCCGGATTGCCGTAGACGGCCGCGGTCGAGGAGAAGATGAAGCGGCTGACGCCGCCCTTCACCGCCGCGTTGAGCAGGCTGCGCGTCGTCATGGTGTTGTTGCGGTAGTAGCCGAGCGGATCGCGCATCGAGTCCGGCACCACGACCGAGCCGGCGAAATGGATGATGCTGTCGATGCCGTGCTGTGCGATCACGCCCTCGACGAGGTTCTCGTCGCCGGCGTCACCGATGAACAGCGGAACACCTTCGGGCAGGAACGCGGAGAAGCCGGTGGAAAGATTGTCGACGACGACGACGCTCTCGCCGGCATCGACCAGCGCATGAACCATGTGACTTCCGATATAGCCGGCACCGCCGGTCACGAGCACGGTCATGGATAGAGCTCTCCCGATATCTTCAACGGACGATGCTAGCGGGAGTGCGGTGAAGAGGGGGTTTCGCGGCGGCCGAACTGGCCACTATGCTTAATGTTGCGTATAGGAACTGGCACGAAACGGAGACTTACGTGCCGATCGAGAACACACCTGCCGGCGAGCTCGTGCTCATCGTGCCCAATCTGCACCGACGCTATTCGGGTGTCACCGCGACCAACCGCATGGTCGCACCGAAGCTTGCCAAGATGTTTCGCGCAGGCTGGCTCGGCTCGCATCGGCCGGACGGCATCGACGCGATCGGATTCGTCGATCTGATGCGGCTGTGGCGGCGCGCCCGGCCTGTGATCTGGCACGCGCGGCGCAATGACGAGATGATTGTTGGCCTACTGCTGCGCGCGCTGGGCTGGCCGCTGAAGCTGCTGTTCACGTCTGCCGCGCAGCGCCATCACACCTGGCTGACGCGCTGGCTGATCCGCAACATGGATGCGATCATCGCGACCAGCCCGCTGTCGGCCTCCTATCTGAAGCGCGACGCCATTGTGGTGATGCATGGCGTCGATACCGATCGTTACGCGCCACCGGCCGATCGCGCGAACGCCTTCGCGGAAAGCGGATTGCCGGGCCGTTATGCGATCGGCTGCTTCGGGCGGGTGCGCGCGCAGAAGGGCAGCGATGTATTCGTCGAGGCGATGTGCAGGCTGCTGCCGCGCTATCCGGATTTCACCGCCGTCATCGTCGGCGCGGTGGTGCCGGAGCAACAGGCCTTTGCCAACGAGCTGAAGCGGAAGATCGAGGCCGCCGGCCTGCAATCGCGCATCATCATCACCGGCGAACTGCCGATCGAGGATGTCGTGCGCTGGTACCAGCGGCTGACGATCTACGCCTTCACCTCGCGCAATGAAGGTTTTGGCCTGACCTTGATCGAGGCGATGTCGGCAGGCGCGGCGCTGGTGGCGGCGCGTGCGGGCGCGGCGGAGTTCGTCGTCGAGGACGGTGTCACCGGCGTGTTGACGCCGCCCGGCGATGTCGACGCGCTGGCGGCGGCACTCGAACCCCTGATGCGCGATCCGGCATCGGCCGCTTCGATGGGGGCGCGGGCACGCCAACGAGTTGTGGATAAGTTCAGCCTCGATGCGGAGGCGAACGCGATCGCTAAGGTCTATCGCGCGCTGATCTGAGCCAGCACGCGCTCGGCGATCCTGACGACGTCTTCGGGGGCGATGTCGCGCATGCAGCGATGGTCGTTCATGGTGCAGACTGTGCGCTGGCACGGCTGGCACGGCAGCTTGCTTTTGGTCTGTCGCACCGTGGCGGCGAGGCCGTTGAGGGGCGCCCAGAGATAGGGATCGGTCGGGCCGAAGATGCCCATGGTCGGGGTGCCGATCGCGGCTGCGATGTGCATCAGCCCGGAGTCGTTGGTCACAGCGACGCTGGCCGCGGCCATCGCCAGCACGCCGTTGCGCAGATCGGTGCCGGTGAGATCGCGGACCCGCGGACCGCCGACGGCCGCGATCTCCTGCGCCAGCGCCTTCTCGCCGGGGCCGCCGACCACCCAAACGTCGAAGCCGTGTTCGGCGAACAGCCGCGCGGCTTGCGGATAATAGGTCCAGCGTTTCGAGACCCCGACCGAGCCGGGTCCGAGTGCGATCGCCGGACCGGCGCCGAGGCCGTTGGCCTGCCGCCATCGGCCGACCTCGTCGGTGGGAACCCGCAGCTGCGGCACCGGCCATTCGGGCGGCCGAGGGGTGCCATCGGGCAGCGCCAGGATGGCGTTCTTGTCGATGAAGCGCGGCTGCTTCTTCTCGCCCCATCGCATGGCGTTGATCAGGCCGAACCGCGCCTCGCCGAAGAAGCCGACCCGCTCCGGGATGCCCGCCAGGGCCGGCGCAATGGCGGCCTTCCAGGTGCGCGGCAGCACCAGCGCGGTGGCGTAGTTCCGCTTCCGAAATTCGGCCGCCAGCGCCCGCTGCCGGGCCAGTGCCAACCGGCTGCGCGGCAGGTCGAACACGACGGCAGCACGGACCCCGGGCATATAATCCACCAAAGGGGCGCAAAGCCGGCTGGTCAGGAGGTCGACCGGCCGGTTGGGCCAGCGCTTGCGGAGCACCCTGACCACGGTGTGGCCGCGCACGAAATCGCCGATCCAAACATAGGGCACGACGAGGATCGGTCTGGTATCCTCGGTGTCCTGGGTTTCGATGTCCGATATTGAATCAATATTCATTTCTAAACAGGCCAAAGCCGGATCGGCGCGGCCAAGTCGGTAACCGGTTCGCGAAGTGAGGTAAAGCCATCGTTGCCTGTGGCGCGGGAGTGGGGCAAAGCTGGCGGCTGCAAAGGAATCTGGCGGGATTTCATCATGTTTCTGGTAACCGGGGGCGCCGGTTTTATCGGATCGAACGTCGTGGCCGCGTTGAATGACGCCGGGCGCAGCGACGTGGCGGTCTGCGACATTCTTGGGGACGGCGGCAAGTGGCGGAACCTGGCCAAGCGCCAGATCGCCGATTTCGTGCCGCCGGCCGAGTTGATGGCTTGGCTGCAGGGCCGGCGGCTGGATGCCGTCCTCCATCTCGGAGCGATCTCGGCGACCACCGCGACCGACGGCGATCTGGTGATCGAGACCAATTTCCGTCTCTCGATGCGGCTGCTCGACTGGTGCACCGTGACGGGAACCCCGCTGATCTATGCCTCGTCGGCGGCCACCTATGGCGACGGCGACCAGGGCTTCGACGACGACGGTTCGGTGGAGGCGTTGAAGCGTCTGCGGCCGATGAACCTGTATGGCTGGAGCAAGAACCTGTTCGACCTCGCCGTCGCCGAGCGCGCTGCGAAAGGCGAACCCCTGCCGCCGCAATGGGCGGGGCTGAAATTCTTCAACGTGTTCGGCCCGAATGAATATCACAAGGGCACGATGATGAGCGTGCTGGCGCGCCGCTTCGACGACATCAAAGCGGGCCGCGTCGTACAGCTGTTCAAGTCGCATCGCGAGGGCATCGCCGATGGCGATCAGCGCCGCGACTTCATCTATGTTGACGACGTCGTGCGGGTGATGATGTGGCTGGTCGCGACGCCGCGGGTCTCCGGCCTCTTCAATGTCGGCACCGGCAAGGCGCGCAGCTTCAAGGACCTGATCGTCTCGGCCTACGGCGCGCTCGGCCTGCACCCGAACATCCAGTATGTCGACATGCCCGAGCAGATTCGCGGCAGTTACCAATATTTCACCCAGAGCGTCGTCGATCGTCTCGGGCACGCCGGATACAATGGCGGTTTTACGCAGTTGGAAGACGCGGTCGGGGCCTATGTGAACGGCTTTCTCGATCGCGCGGATCGCTATCGCTAGAGCGGATGACGGTGACTGATGTTCGATTTTGAAGCGATCTCGCGTGCAATGTCCGGCCAGACCGTGCTCTGCGTCGGCGACCTCATGCTCGACGAGTTCGTCTATGGCGAGGTGTCGCGGATCTCGCCGGAGGCGCCGGCGCCGGTGATCGCGGTCAGACGCAGCGAGATCAACATCGGCGGCGCCGGCAACGTCGCGCGCAATATCGCCGCGCTTGGCGGCCGCTGCATCTTTGTCGGTCTGATCGGCGAGGATGCCGCCGGAACGGCGCTGACCGAGGCGCTGGCGAAGGAGGCGGGGATCGAGACCGTGCTGGTGCGCGACGCCGCGCGTCCGACCACGCGCAAGGTGCGCTTCGTCTCCGAACAATTCTCGACCCACATGCTGCGCTCCGATTGGGAGCTGGCCGCGCCGGCCGCGCCCGCTATCGAGCAGCAGCTGATCGATGCGATCCTGCCGCGCCTTGCGCGCGCCGACATCGTGCTGCTGTCCGATTACGCCAAGGGCGTGCTGACCGCGCGCGTGATCCGCAACGTGATCGACGCCGCACGCCAGGCGGGCAAGCGCGTGATCGTCGATCCGAAGAGCGCCAACCTCGCGATCTATCGCGGCGCGACCGTGTTGACGCCGAACCGGAAGGAATTCGCCGAGGCGACCCGCAGCCGCGCCGACAGCCAGGACAGCATCGCGCAGGCCGCGCCCGATGCGATGGTTCTCGCCGATTGCGAGGCGATGCTGGTGACGCAGGGCGAGCGCGGCATGACGCTGGTGACGCGGGACGGCGGTTCGATCCATGTGCCGGCGCTGCCGGTCAAGGTGCGCGATGTCTCCGGGGCCGGCGATACCGTCGCTGCGGCGCTGGCGCTGGCGCTGGCTGCTGGTGCCGACTGGGACGGCGCGCTGCGGATCGCGAGTGCCGCAGCCGCGGTTGCGGTCGGCAAGACCGGTACCGCGATCGTCAGGTCCGCCGAGTTGCGGCGAAGGATCCTGCCGCACGCCTCGCTGGCGGCCGAGGAGAAGATCGTCCCGGCCGGCGGCGATATCGACGCGTATCTCGAGGAATGGCGCAGGCAGGATCTGCGGATCGGCTTCACCAATGGCTGTTTCGACATCCTGCATCCCGGCCACGTCAAGGTGCTGACCGCCGCGCGCGGCGCCTGTGACCGCCTGATCGTCGGATTGAACAGCGACGCCTCGGTGAAGCGGCTGAAGGGCGAGGGGCGTCCGGTGCAGAACGAGCGCGCCCGGGCCGAGGTGCTGGCGGCGCTGGAAGCCGTCGACCTCGTCGCAATCTTCGAGGAGGACACGCCGATCAACCTGATCACGAAGGTGCTGCCGAGCGTGCTGGTCAAGGGCGGCGACTATACCCGCGAGCAGGTGGTCGGCCACGAGATCGTCGAGGCCGCCGGCGGCGAGGTGGTGCTGGTCGAGATCCTGCAGGGCCACAGCACGACGTCGCTGGTTGCCCGGGCCCGTGAGGGCAAGGCGTGAGCGCGAGCATGGCATCCCCGGCAGGCGCCGCGGCGTGCCCGGCCTGGCGCGATCCGGCGCGCTGGCAGATCACGACCGACGTGGTCGCGGTCCTGATTGCGCTGTCGCTGCCGTGGTCGACCTCGCTGGTCGGCATCTTCGGCGTGGTGCTGCTGATCTCGATTGCGCCGACCGTCGACCTGCGGGCGTTCTGGACGTTGCTGAAGCGGCCGATCTGCGTGGCGCCGATCGCGCTGTTTTGCCTCGCGCTCACTGGCACGCTCTGGTCGGACGCAGCCTGGGGCGCGAGATTGTACGCGGTCGGGCCGACCGCAAAGCTCTTGGTGCTTCCGGTCCTGCTCTACCACTTCCAGCGCTCGGCCCGCGGGACATGGGTGTTCGTGGCTTTCCTCGTCTCCTGCACGCTGCTGATGCTGATGTCGTGGCTGGTGCTTGCCTATCCCCATCTCGCGCTGCGGGCGCCGGCCCCCGGCGAGCAGGGCGTCTTCGTCAAGAACTACATCGACCAGAGCCAGGAATTCACGCTGTGCGCGGTCGCGCTGGCCTATCCGATCGTGATGCTGTTGCGGGCCAATCGCGTCCTGCCGGCCGTGTTGCTGACCGGGATTGCGCTCAGCCTGCTTGCCAACATGGTGTTCGTGGTGGTGTCGCGGACCGCGCTGGTGACGATTCCGATCATGTTCGCGGTATTTGCGCTGCTGCATCTGCGCTGGCGCAGCATCGCCCTGATCCTGTGTGCGGCCGGTGCGTTGTTCGTGGCGGCGTGGTACGCCTCGCCGCAACTGCGCGCGACGGCCGATTCATTCCAGCGCGACTACAAGCTCTACATGGAGCGCAACGAGCCGACGTCGCTCGGTTTGCGGCTCGAATTCTGGCGCAAATCGCTCGGCTTCTTCGCCGAGGCGCCGGTCATCGGCCACGGCACCGGAGCGACGCGGGGCCTGTTCGAGCGCGTCGCGGCCGGCGGCGTGAATCAGGCTTCCGCCGAAGTGATCGGAAACCCCCACAATCAAACGTTGAACGTCGCCGTGCAGTGGGGCATTGTGGGTGTAGCGATACTGTACGCGATGTGGCTGCTGCACCTGTTGCTGTTCCGCGGCGACGGTCTCGTCAACTGGATCGGGCTTCTCGTCGTGGTACAGAATATTTCAAGTTCGTTGTTTAATTCACACATCTTCGACTTTCATGAAGGCTGGATGTACGTGCTGGGCGTCGGCGTTGCGGGCGGCATGGCGTTGAAGGGGCGATTGGGGACGGATATGGAACCCGAGCCTCCGATCCGTCCATGATCGCTGGCAAGGGCTCCGCAGATACGCTACAGCCTGCCAATGTCCCGTCGCCAACTCCCAGTTGCCAGCAACCCGTCCGTTAGATGACGCGCCTTTCACAATTCCACCTGCGCAACTTCCTGATTCTGGCACATGACGCGCTCGCGACGACGTTTGCGTTGCTGGCGAGCTTTTATCTGCGCTTCGAGGGCAGCCTGCTTACCGATCGGCTGCCGCATTTGCTGCGCATTCTGCCCTGGTTCGTGCTGTTCAGCGTCGTGGTCAGTTATTTCTCCAATCTGACCACGGCGAAATGGCGCTTCACCTCGCTGCCGGACGCGGTGAACATCCTGCGGGTCGCCGCGGTGCTGACGCTGGCACTGGTCGTGGTGGACTACGTCTACTTCTTCACCGGAGCGAATTCGCCAAGTCCGGTGTTCCTCGGCCGGGTCACGATCATCCTGTTCTTCTTCCTTGAGGTGTTCGCGCTGAGCGCGCTGCGCCTCGGCTATCGCTATTTCCGCTATTCGCGCACGCGGCTTCATGCCCGATCCGACAATGCCGCGTCGGCGCTGCTGGTCGGACGCACGGCCGACGCGGAAGTCGTGCTGCGCGGCATCGAGAACGGCGCCATCAAGCGGCTCTGGCCGGTCGGCGTGCTCTCGCCGTCGGCCGCGGACCGCGGCCAGATGATCCGCAACATTCCCGTGGTCGGCGGCGTCGATGATATCGAAGCCGTGATTCGGGATTTCGAGAGCCGCCAGCGGCCGATCAAGCGCGTGATCATGACGCCCTCGGCCTTCGAGCCGGATGCGCATCCGGAAAGCGTGTTGATGCGCGCCAAGCGGCTCGGTCTGATGGTCAGCCGCCTGCCGTCGCTGGAGGGCGGCGATACGCCACGGCTCACCAATGTCGCGGTTGAAGACCTGCTGCTGCGCCCGAGCCAGAAGATCGACTATGCGCGGCTCGAGACGCTGGTGAAGGGCAAGTCCGTCATCGTGACCGGCGGCGGCGGCTCGATCGGCGCGGAGATCTGCGAGAGGGTCGTGACCTTCGGCGCGGCGCGTCTTTTGGTCGTGGAGAACTCGGAGCCGGCGCTCTATGCGGTCACCGAGGCGCTGTCCGCGCGCGACAGCGGCCCCGAGATCGAGGGCCGGATCGCGGACATCAGGGATCGCGAGCGCATCACGCGCCTGATGAGCGAATTCAAGCCCGACATCGTGTTCCATGCCGCGGCGCTCAAGCATGTGCCGATCCTGGAGCGCGACTGGAGCGAAGGGGTCAAGACCAACATCTTCGGCTCGGTGAACGTCGCCGACGCGGCGCGTGCCGCAGGCGCGAGCGCCATGGTGATGATCTCGACCGACAAGGCGATCGAGCCGGTGTCGATGCTGGGCCTGACCAAGCGGTTCGCCGAGATGTACTGTCAGGCGATGGATCATGACCTGATGACCGAGGCCAGGGGCAAGTCGCACATGCGGCTGATCTCGGTGCGGTTCGGCAACGTGCTGGCGTCCAACGGATCCGTGGTGCCGAAATTCAAGGCCCAGATCGAGGCCGGCGGACCGATCACGGTGACCCATCCGGACATGGTTCGTTATTTCATGACGATCCGCGAAGCCTGCGATCTCGTGATCACCGCTGCGACGCACGCGATGACGCCGGCGCGACCCGACGTCTCGGTCTATGTGCTGAACATGGGGCAGCCGGTGAAGATCGTCGATCTCGCCGAGCGGATGATCCGCCTGTCGGGCCTGCAACCGGGCGTCGACGTCGAGATCGTGTTCAGCGGCATCCGTCCCGGCGAGCGGTTGAACGAGATCCTGTTCGCAAGCCAGGAGCCGACGCTCGAAATCGGCGTCGCCGGCGTCATGGCCGCCAAGCCGAACCAGCCTCCGATGTCGACCCTGCGCAAGTGGCTCGCGGCGCTGGAAGATGCGATCGAGAGGGATGACCGCGTGACCATCCGTGCCGTTCTTCAGGACGCCGTGCCCGAGTTTGGATCGAATGCCGCCTGACCGCGCCGTCCTGCGGCCGATCAGGCAGGACCGTTTCGAAAGCCATTGATGCCCAGTTCTCGAAAAGTCGTGGTCGCCAGCCAGCATTATCCGCCGGACCACAGCACGACCGCCGCGATCATGTCCGCGATCGCCGAACGGATCGCGCAGGAGGCGGACGTGGTGGTGGTCTCCGGGATGCCGGGCTCGGCGAGGGCGCCGGCGCCGGGGCGGCCCGTCGTCGTCGAGATCAGGAACCGGTTGCCGGGCAAGGCGGCGCTGATCAAGCGCGCGCTGGCCGAAGCGCTGTTCACCGGACGGATGTTCTTTGCGTTGTTGTCGCGGCTGCAGCGGGGCGACGTGGCGCTGACGGTGACGGCTCCCTTCGCGCTGCCTTATGCGGTTGCCGCCGCGGCGCGGCTGAAGGGGGCGAAGTCGGCGTTGATCCTGCACGATTTGTTTCCGGATGTTCTCGTGATGGCCGGGCTGCTGCGGCCGTCCTCGCTGGTCGCGCGGGCGATGCGCGCGATCAACGCGCTGATGTTCCGTGCCTTGAACGCTGTCATCGTGATCGGCCGCGATGCCGAGAAGCTGCTGCTGCGCTATCGTGGCATGACACCGGACAAGATCAGGTTCATCCCGAACTGGGCCACGCTCGACCCCGGCAATCGTCCCGTCAGCCCCGATAATCCGTTTCGCAAGGCGATCGCCGCCCGCTTCGTCGTCGGCCTGTCCGGCAATCTCGGCTTCACCCACGATCCGGACATCGTCTTCGAGGCCGCGCGGCTGTTGCGTGACGAGCGCGATATCCATTTCCTGCTCTCGGGATGGGGCATGGGCTTTGCGCGGCTGAAGGAGATGCAGGCCGAAGCGCAGCTCGCCAACGTCACGCTGGTCGAGCGCGTCGCGGACGGCGAGCTCGATGCGCTGCTGTCCAGCGCGGACGTCTGGCTCATTCCCTATCGCAAGAACGTTGCCGGTGTATCGGTCCCGAGCCGGTTCTATAATCTGCTCGCAGCCGGCCGGCCCGTCATCCTGGTCTCCGAACCCGAAGCCGAGGCCGCGCTGACCGTCAGCGAAAACCGGCTGGGCTGGGTCGTCACGCCGGGACGGCCCGACCGACTCGCCGATGCGATCAGGATGGCGTCGCAATCGCAGGATGCTGCGATGGCCGAGCGCGCCGTCGCGACCGCGCGGACCTTCAGTCCCGAGCGGGCCCTGTCGAGCTACGCCGCGCTGGTTGCGGAGCTGTTATCCAATCACGATGTGGAGCGGACAGCATGAATGATCGCCGCCCGACGGTTCTGGTGACGGGTGCGAGCGGCTTTGTCGGTCGCCACGTGGTGCCGGAGCTGGAGCAGAATGGCTGGTTGGTGCGACGCGCGGTGCGCACCCCGCCGCAGGATGCAAACGACGTGGCGATCGGCTCGCTCAGTCCCGCCACCGATTGGCGCGCCGCGCTCGATGGCGTGGACGCCGTTGTTCATCTTGCGGCTCGCGTTCACCAGCAGTCCGATGAACAGGCGATCGAGCTCTACCGTAACGTCAATATCGAAGGCACGCTGCACCTGGCGCGTTCGGCGGTTGCGGCGGGCGTTAGGGATTTCATTTTTGTCAGCACGATCCTGGTGCATGGGCGCAGCAACTACGGACGCCCGCCGTTTCGCGAGGACGATGTCCTGACACCTCGCGGTCTCTACGGAAACTCGAAGGCGGCCGCCGAGGTTGGTCTGAAGGGGATTGTGCCGGGCAGCGGCATGAGGGTGACCGTGATCAGGCCGCCGCTGATCTACGGCGCCGGTGCGAAAGGAAATTTCGCCCTGCTCAAGCGTGCGGTGATCAATCGCATGCCGCTCCCGCTCGCCTTTGTGAAGAATCGCCGCGCGTTCCTGTCGGCGGAAAACCTGGCGTCGTTCATTCTGTATCGGTTGTCGCGACCGGGAAATGATTTCGACGTCTTTCTGGTGGCCGACCGCGAGCAGGTCTCGACGCGGGAGTTCGTCGAGCGCCTTGCCCGCGCGGCGGAAACCTCGCCGCGTCTGTTCTGGCTGCCGTCGCCGCTCCTGAAAGTGTCGCTCACGGTGGGCGGCCGCAAGGAAGCCTATGACAGCCTGTTCGCCTCGCTTGAACTCGACCTGTCCAAGGTCGCGAGCACCGGATGGCAGCAGCCGATCAGCCTCGATGAGGGGCTGAGACGCGCGCTGAGTCGAACGGATATCTAGAGCGGGATGGGTTTAGGTTTGGTCGTACCCTGCGTTGGCGAAGTAATTTGCGCATTCGGCCGGTAAGACTGTCTGCAGGATCGGGCCGATCGCATCGTAGACAGCCTCGGTGGTTCGCTGTGCGGCTTTGCGCAGCCAGTGTTTGAACTTGGCGAAGAACTGCTCGATCGGGTTCAGATCGGGAGAGTATTTCGGCAGGTAGAAGAGCCGGGCGCCGGCGGCACGGATGGCGCGACGCACAGCGTTGGCCTTGTGCGAGCCGAGATTGTCCATGATGACGATGTCGCCGTGCCGCAGGGTCGGGACTAGAACCTTCTCGATGTAGAGAAGGAAGGTTTCGCCGTTGATCGGCCCCTCGATGAACCACGGAGCGGTGATGCGATCGTGGCGCAAGGCGGCCATGAAGGTCATGGTCTGCCAGCGGCCGTGCGGCACCTTGGCTTTGATGCGTTGACCGCGCGGCGCCCAGCCCCGCAGCGGCGCCATATTGGTTTTGGTCCAGGTCTCATCGATGAACACCAGGCGGGAGGGATCGATCCGATCCTGATACTTGGCCCACTGCGCCCGCCGACGGGCTACATCGGGACGATCCTGCTCGGCGGCAATCAGCGTCTTTTTTTGTAACTGAGCTTCTCAGCGTGGACGAACTCCCACATCGTGCGGTAATCGACCTTGAGGCCACGCTCAGTGAGTTCGGCCACCAGACCGCGCACGGTAAAATCCTTCTGACACCGCTGGATCAGCCATTCGCGGTGCGGCCCGGCAATCTTTTTTGGCCTGTAGCCGCCGATCTGGTCCGGCTTGACGCTGCCAGTCTCGAGGAAGCGCTGCACCCAGTTGATCGCCGTGCTGACGCCGACCCCAAATCGGGCCGCCGCCTGATGCCGCGACAGCCCGCCTTTGACGACAGCCCTCACCACCCGCTCACGAAGGTCGTCCGAATAGGGTCGTCCCATCCATGCTGGCCTCCTTCCCAGCCAGCATGTTGAATCAGAAGCCTCCTGATTTGGGAATCTGGAGGGTTCTGTGAGGTCGCGCTCACGCGAGGGCGCGGCAGGCGCTTATGACGCGACCTCATTGAAGCCGGATTGAACGAAGGCGCGGGAGGCTATTCGCGGTTTTGCAGCTATGGGGATTGTTCGAGATCGCCATGCCCGATCTGCTGGCTCGGCGCGTGAGGCAGAGACACAGGAGTGCGCATCCTGGAAGAGTTGAGATCAGACGCGCTTCGCCTGAGATCGCGATAGGCCTTTTGCTGCATCGGACGGTTGTTGTCGCGCAGTGTGACAGCACGGATTCGACATCGTCCGCGATGATCGAGACGCTGGGAGCGAAATGACGAATGATGATCGTCGTGCACGACATGACTTGGCTCACGATGTGTCGCATCGGAACGGTGATGTTCGAGGGCTGGGGCGTCTGAAGCTATGTCGAAAGCGCTCAATGATGCGCATGACGCCACCACAATCGGGACAGGCAGGAACCTCGGCCCGGGTTTGAGCCTCCGAATCCACAGGCGACGGCTGGCCATCGTTTGGGGCTGTTCGCTCATGATCGAGAAGTTCGCGGCAAAGGGCGAGCTTGGCAGCGCGATGGCGGTTGGCCATGAAGCCGAAGTGGCGGATGCGGTGGAAGCCGTCAGGCAGCGTATGAAGCAGGAAACGGCGAATGAACTCATCGGGCTTGAGATTCATGATCTTTGTCGCGCTGTTTTGGCGATAGTCCTTCCATGAGAAGGCGACATGATCGTCGTCGAGTGCGACGAGCCGGCTGTTGGCGATCGCGACGCGATGGGTGTAGCGGCCGAGATAGGCCAGGACCTGTGCGGGTCCGCCGAAGGGCCGCTTGGCGTAAACAACCCAGTTGATGCGTCGCATGGCGTCGAGGTGGGCCGCAAAGGCAGCCGGCTCGGCCAGAGCTCCGAGATCGCCGAAGAAACGCAAGGCACCGGAGTTGAAGGCTGCCGACAGACGTTTGAGAAAAAGTGTGCGAAATAGTCTGGACAACGGTTTGACGGCCAGGAAGAAGTTCGGTCGGCAAGCGGTCCAGCGCGCGCCATCGGGCGAGAGGCCGCCACCCGGAACGACGCAATGGACGTGGGGATGATGCATCAGCGTCTGTCCCCAGGTGTGGAGGACGGCGACGCCGCCGATCGCACCGCCGAGCCGGCGTGGATTGGCGGCGAGCGTCGTCATCGCCTCGGCGGCAGCCTTGAACAGGATGGCATAGACGACGGCCTTGTTCTGGAAAGCGATCGCGGCGATCGGTGCGGGAAGTGTAAAGACGACGTGGAAATAGGGAACCGGAAGCAGGTCGGCTTGACGCGCGGCGAGCCACGCGGCTCGGGCTCTCCCCTGACACTTCGGACAGTGCCGATTGCGGCAGGAATTATAGGCAACGCGTGTCGTGCCGCAGTCGTCGCAAGCCTGCATGTGGCCGCCGAGCGCCTCGGTCCGGCACGCAACGATCGCGCTCATCACGCGCCGCTCGACCCGCCCCAGATGACCGGCATGTACACGGCGATAGGCGTCGCCATGCCGGCACAGAATATCGGCAATCTCGATGGCGGGCCTGTTGGAGCGGATGTCGGAGCGGGTCATGACCCGCATCCCGCTGCGGGTCATCCAGGTGGCGTCACCTCCAGCGACAGGCGATCGAGCGGGCTCTGCGTCGCTCGGATCGTATCGGTGGCGACCTGCGTGTAGCGCGCTGTCGACGACAAATTATTGTGCCCGAGCAAGACCTGGATGATCCGGATATCGGTTCCGTTCTCGAGAAGATGTGTCGCGAAGCTGTGGCGCAGCGTGTGCAGCGTGACGCTGCTTGGTCAGGCCCGCAGCCTTCACCGCCGACCGGCAGGCGGCATGCAGCACGGTCTGATCGATCGGATGATCTTCGTCACGACCAGGGAACAGATAAAGCCGCGGCCGGGCGAGCCGCCAGTAGGTGCGCAGGATGCCCAGCAGCTGGGGCGACAGCATCACGTTGCGATCCTTCGCGCCCTTGCCGTGGCGCACCTGGATGACGCCGCGGGCGCTGTCGATGTCTTCGATCCGCAGTCCCGCAACCTCCGAGGCCCTGAGCCCGGCCGCATAGGCGGTGGTGAGCGCGGCGCGGCTCTTCAGGCTCGATACCGCTTCAAGAAACTGAACCACTTCGTCGGCGCTGAGAACGACCGGCAGCTTGCGCGGTTCTCGCGCATAGGGAATGCGCTCTGGGATGAGCGCCTCGCCGAGCGTGACGCCGTAGAAAAACCGTAGCGCACAGACGATCTGGTTCAGCGCCGGCCATGAGATGCCGGTCGAGACCAAATGCACCTGGAAGGCGCGGACGTCTTCCAGCTCTAACCGGTCAGGCGATCGGCCAAAATAGCGGCTGAACTTCGAAACCGCGCTGATGTAGGATCTTTGCGTCGCCGGCGACAGATTGCGGACGGTCATGTCTTCGATCATGCGGCGGCGAAGAGGGCTCAAATCGGCCATCTCGATACTCCTGTCTGAGGGGGGGGCTCCAACACCCACATCCTCTCAGCCAGGAGGCGATCTATGCCACCTTGCCCCCTACGCCGCGGCAGCGGCTTAGTTCAATCCTCAATCGATTCAAACTAGACCCATCCCGCTCTAGATTTTATTTTGACGCGTTTTCTTCACGCGAACCGGTAGCCACTTCGCTGGAAAACGCTCCGGCCCGATCAGAACGGTCGCGAGAACCGGCGCAGTTGCCAGGCGACGGCGAGCGCGCCGGCCAGCAGCAGGACGATGTCTGCGGCGAGGGAATTGAGGGCGACCGAGGCGAATGCGAGCAGCGCCAACGCCACGTTGAGTGCAAAGACCTCGCCGACGACGCGCCACACCACAAATCCGTTGTCGGTCGCGCGCTGATAGAAGTGCGAGCGGTGCGCGGACCAGAACGGCTCGCGCCGCGCGATGCGGCGAAACAGCGTGACCGTCGCATCGGTCAAATAATATAGCGGCAGCAGCAGCGCGGCGGCGAATTGCTGATGCAGGGCAAGCTCGAGCAGGCACCAGCCCAGCAGCAAGCCGATCGGCAGGCTGCCGACATCGCCGAGGAATATCTTTGCCACCGGCCGGTTGAACGGCGCGAAGCCGAGCAGCGCGCCGCACAGCGCTGCCGCGACCAGCGCGCAAGCCGCGGGCACATGGCCGAAGCTGCCGAGCAGGGCGACGGCCACCGTGATCGGCACGGCCTCGGCCGCCGTCATCAGGTCGAGCCCGTCCATGAAGTTGACGAGGTTCACGAACCAGAGGCCGGCGATCAGCAGCAGGCCGCGTTCGAGCCAGACCGGGCAGGCCGGAACGAGCCTGAGATCGGCCGGCGCCGAAAACACCACGGCTGCAACCGCGGCCGCCTGCAGCAACAGGCGCGGGACGACAGGTAGCGACCGGATGTCGTCGGCAAAGCCCACCACCGCGATGAACAGGCAGGCCGCGAACACCGTGAATGGTATCGTGAGGTCCGGCGATCCGGCCAGCACGATGACGATCCCGCCCGCCAGCAGCGTGGCTGCGATGACCGCGATGCCGGCGCCCTGTGGCGTTGGAATGCGGTGCGACGAGCGCGCATTCGGCTTCGCCAGTGCCACGCGCAGCAGCAGAGGCCGCGTCGCGCGGATCAGGACGGCCGAGATCGATGCGGCCAGCAACGCTGCGATCAATGACAGGAGGGTCTCGAAACTGCTCATTCTGGTCCGGTCACTGCGATCCCGGGACTTCGATCGGCTCGGCGCCCTTGGCGGCCTTTTCCGGGCTCAGGATCCACACCAGGCCGCCGAACACACCGACCGCGAACGACACCGCGCCGAACAGCAGCGAGATGTTGACGCCTTCATTCGCGATCAGGCCGGCATAGCCGAAGGCCAGCGCCATCGTGGCCTCGCGCACCCCCCAGCCCGCGATCGAGATCGGCATCATCGTGATCAGCATGACCGGGGGCAACAATTGGAAGATCTGGCCGAAGGTGACGGGGGCCGTGATCGATTTCACCACGCACCAGCCGATCACGACGGTCACCACGTGAATGGCGATCGAAAGGGTCGCGACGCGCAATCCGTGCTTGCGGCTGAACAACACCCGGTTCGCGATGACCGCGCAGGCGTGGATGTGGTGCGTTGCCCACCACTGCTTCAGCCAGGGCCACGGCAACAGGCCGATCACGAGGAAACCAAAGCCGGCCGCAAGCGCGGCGATGTCGAGCAGCAGCAACGCCATCCAGCCGTGGGTATCGGAGATCAGCCGATAGCTCCAGGGCAGGGTGGCTGCGATGACGACGGCCAGCGCGATCAGTCCGACCGCGCGATCGACGAAGATCGAATAGGTGGCTGCGCGCCAACCCGCACCGGCGCGCGCGACGAGCCAAAGCCGCACGGCGTCGCCGCCGATCGAGGACGGCAGGGTCTGGTTGAAGAAGGTGCCGATCACGTTGAAGCGCATCGCCTGCGCGGTTTCCAGCGGCGCGCCGCACTCCACGCTGATCTCGCGCCAGCGCAGCACCCCGAGAAAGATCTGCAGGAAGGTGACCGCGATAGCGAGGCCGAGCCAGCCTAGGCTCTCGACCTGGATGCGGGAGGCCAGATCATACAGGTTGACCTTGCGCAGCGAGAAATAGAGCAGCGCAGCCGAGATCAGGATCTTGACGGTCGAAAGCAGGATTCGGCGCATTTCCGTTCGCGCTGCCAGGTTTTCAGGATGTGTCAAAAACAGCGCAAAACGCTTTCGCGCGCCCAAATTCGCCGCCTTGGTATGGTTTCCGCACCGATCTGGCAATACCCGTACTGGTCCCTATTGCGGCAGGCGCGAAGGGGCGGCTAAAGATGCCGGGACGGGGAACGGCCAGCCGTTCACCAGGAGTTTACAAGACCGGTAAGATCCGACCAGACGTGTGCGGGGCGCGTGACTGCCCGGATCGTGCTTCCCAGGTAACAGGGCTGCCGGCCACGACGGCCCGGGCCAATTTGGTGTGCCGTCCGCGAATGGACACGCCAGGACTGGCACGACAGGACTTGAGGCATCGATGGATCGACGAATTATTCCCCTGATCATGTGCGGCGGCGCAGGGACGCGGCTCTGGCCGGCGTCACGCGAGGTGCATCCGAAGCAGTTCCTGTCGCTGTTCGGGGCGCGCTCGACCTTCCAGGAGACGCTGCTGCGGGTCTCCGACGCCGGTCTGTTCGAGCGGCCGATCGTGATCACCAACGAGGCCTATCGCTTCATGGTGCTGGAGCAGCTGGCCGAGATCGGCCGCGAGGCCGACGTGCTGCTGGAGCCGATGCGCCGCGACTCCGGGCCCGCGATCGCGGCCGGTGCGACATTTGCGCAGAGCCGTGACAGCGAAGCGATCGTGCTGGCGCTCGCCGCCGACCATCTGGTGCGGGATACGCCGGCCTTCGTCGCCGCATGCCGCGGCGGATTGGTGGCTGCCGAAGCCGGCCGCATCGTGACCTTCGGCGTCAAGCCGGAACGGCCCGCGACCGAATACGGCTACATCAGCCCGGGTGAGGTGGTCGCCGGCGAGGTGCGCGCGGTGGCAAAATTCGTCGAGAAGCCGGATGCCGCAACGGCGGCAGACTATATCGATGCGGGCTATCTCTGGAACAGCGGCAACTTCATGTTCCGCGCCGGCGTGCTGCTCGACGAGTATCGCAACGTCGATGCCGACAGCATTGCCGCGGTGGAGCAGGCGGTCACCACGGCGACGCGCGATCTCGGCTTCGTCAAGCTCGATGCAGCGGCGTTCGGCGCCGCAAAGGCGATCTCGATCGATTACGCCGTGATGGAGAAGACCGCTCTTGCCGCGGTGGTGCCGGTGGCGTGCGGCTGGTCCGACATCGGCTCGTGGCGCCAGGTCTGGGAGCTCTCCGACAAGGACAGCCTCGGCAACGCGGCGCGCGGCGCGGCGGTGTTCGAGGACTCCCGCAATTGCAACGTCTCGACCGACCGGGCGCTGGTCGCGCTCGAAGGCGTCGACGACCTCGTCGTGGTCGCGACCCAGGACGCCGTGCTGGTGTCACGCCAGAAGGACGCCAACGGGCTGAAGCGGCTTGTCGCGAAATTGAAAGTGACGGCGCCCGGGGTGACTGAGAACCACATCAAGGTGCATCGCCCCTGGGGCTCCTATCAGTCGGTCGACAATGGCGACCGCCACCAGGTCAAGCGCATCATCGTCAAGCCGGGCGGGCGGCTGTCGTTGCAGAAGCACCATCACCGCTCCGAGCACTGGATCGTGGTGCGCGGCACCGCCCAGGTCACCGTCAACGAGCTGATCAAGACGGTGCACGAGAACGAGTCGATCTACATCCCGATCGGCGCGGTGCACCGGCTGGAGAATCCCGGCAAGATCCAGCTCGAGCTGATCGAGGTGCAGACCGGCAGCTATTTCGGCGAGGACGACATCATCCGCATCGAGGACGACTACCGGCGCAGCTGAGGCGAGCCGGTTCCCGCACTAATCGCCGGGCGCGGGACGATGTAACTCTTTGAATCAAAACGTGTCCGGATTTCGCCGTTGGCATTCGCCACATTTGTGACGCCGTGCTATAGCGGCTGCCAACGAAGCGGGGTGATTTGCGCCGGAGGCGCAGATCGGGACGAGGGGCCTTGGTCTGATTCTCCCGGAGCCGGGATGGCTCCTTGAGGAGCCGGGACAACCGCCAGAACGCTACTTGGGGTCTACGATATGAATGCAAAAGTGTCCGCAGCCGGCGCGAGGGCCGATATCGGCCGCGCATTGCGCGTCGGCGTGATCGGCGCCGGCGTGATGGGCAGCAACCATGCCCGCGTGCTGGCCGGACTGCCCGGCGTCGTGCTGATCGGCATCGTCGATCCGCTGCCGGAGCACCGCACACGCGCCATCGACCTGGTCGGTTGCCGCGCCTTCGAAAGCCTCGATCAGCTGCTTGCCGAGGGCATCGATGCGGTGACGATCGCAGCACCCACCCACCTTCATCACGAGATCGCGCTCGCCTGCATCGCGCGCAACATCCACATCCTGGTCGAAAAGCCGGTCGCCTCCACGGTCGAAGAGGGCCGCGAGATCGTCGCAGCCGCCGAGCGGGCCGGCGTCACGCTAATGGTCGGCCATGTCGAGCGCTTCAATCCGGCGGTCGCCGCGATCAAGCAGGCGATCTCGGGCGAGGATATCCTGTCGATCGGCATCACCCGGGTCGGCCCGTTCCCGCCGCGGATGTCCAATGTCGGCGTCGTGATCGACCTCGCCGTGCACGACATCGACCTGATCCGCTGGTTCACCGAGTCCGACATCGTCGAGGTGCAGCCGCAGCTTTCGAGCGCGGTCGCCGAGCGCGAGGACATCGCGCTGCTGCAATTCCGCACGGCGTCCGGTGTGCTCGCCCACATCAACACCAACTGGCTGACGCCGTTCAAGGCGCGCAACGTGACGGTCGCGACCCGCGGCAAATACGTGATGGGCGACCTGCTCACGCGCCAGGTCACCGAATGCTTCGGCTTCAAGCCGGACGGCAGCTATTCGATGCGTCATCTGCCGGTCGGGCACGACGAGCCGTTGCGCGCCGAGCTGATCGCCTTCCTCGATGCCGTGCGCACCGGCAAGCTGCCGGCGGTGTCCGGCGACGAAGGCGTGGCGAGCCTCGAGATCGCGATCCGCTGCCTGGAATCGCCGGCCCGGCCCGCCGCATCGACGATGCGCAAGGGACCGCGCCGCATCGCCGGCTGATTGTCATTCATTCAACACGTGCAAAGAGCTTCCATGAACCAGCATATGCAGCTTGAGCCCATTCCCTTCATCGATATCGCCGCGCAGCGCCGGCGGCTCGGCAAGTCGATCGATGACGCGGTCGCGCGCGTGCTCGACCATTGCCAGTTCATCAACGGTCCGGAAGTCACTGCGCTGGAGAAGGCGCTGGCGGACTATAGCGGCGCCAAGCACGTGGTGAGCTGCGCCAGCGGCACCGACGCGCTGCTGATGGTCCTGATGGCGAAGAATGTCGGGCCGGGCGATGCGGTGCTCTGCCCGACCTTCACCTTCTGCGCGACCGGCGAAGTCGTGACGCTGACCGGCGCGACGCCGGTTTTCGTCGATGTCGATGAGGAGACCTTCAACATCGACGTCAATTCGTTGAAGCGCGGCATTGCGACGGCGCGCGCACGCGGGCTGAAGCCGGTTGCCGTGATCCCGGTCGACCTGTTCGGCCAGAGCGCCGATCACGATGCGATCGGCGCGGTCGCCGAGGCCGAGGGCCTGTTCGTGCTCGACGATGCCGCGCAGGGCTTTGGCGCAACCTACAAGAACCGCAGGCTCGGCACTTTCGGCCTCGCGACCGGCACCAGCTTCTTCCCGGCCAAGCCGCTCGGCTGTTTCGGCGACGGCGGCGCGATCTTCACCGACGACGAGGAGCTCGCGCGCACGCTGCGCAGCATCCGCGTCCACGGCCAGGGCTCGGACAAGTACGACAACGTGCGGCTCGGCCTCACGGCGCGGCTCGACACCATGCAGGCGGCTATCCTGCTCGAGAAGCTGAAGATCTTCGACGATGAGATCGCCGCGCGCAACAAGGTGGCGGAACGCTATTCGCGGGCGCTCGGCAACCTCGTCGCGGTGCCGCGCGTGGCTCCCGGCTGCACCTCGGTCTGGGCGCAATACACCATCCGTCTGACCAACGGCATCGATCGTGACGCCTTCGCGGCCGCCTTGAAGGCGCAGGGCGTGCCGACCATGATCTACTATCCGAAGTCGGTCCACCAGCAGACGGCCTACAGCCACTATCCGGTTGCCGACGGTGGCCTGCCGGTCAGCGAGCGCCTGTCGAAGGACGTCATCGCCCTGCCGATGCACCCCTATCTCGACGAGGCGGCGCAGGACCGCGTCATCGCGGCTGTGCGCAGCGCGCTACAGGCATGATCCCGAAAAGTGGCTTCCGGTTTTCGGGCTGGATCATGCCTGGATCGTTAGCGTCCTGAATACGTCATTTTGACGTAAGGTGATGATGCGCTAGAAGCAGCGCATGCTTGGGCGCATCTTCACCGTCGGCGGCTATACCCTGCTATCGCGGGTCACCGGGTTCGCGCGCGACATCATGCTCGCGGCGATCCTCGGTGCAGGGCCGGTGGCCGACGCCTTCTTCGTGGCGCTGCGGCTGCCCAATCATTTCCGCGCGATCTTTGCCGAAGGCGCCTTCAACGCCGCCTTCGTGCCGGCCTATGCCCATGTTCATGGCGAGCGCGGCGAGGCGTCGGCGCGGCTGTTCGCCGACCGCATCTTCACGCTGCTGTTCGCCTCGCAGGTGGTCCTGCTGGTGGTGGCGATGGCGTTCATGCCGCAGGCGATGAGCATTCTCGCACCAGGCTTCACCGAGGACGCATCCCAGCGTCAGCTCGCGATCGAGCTGACGCGCATCACCTTTCCCTATCTGCTGCTGATCACGCTGGTGACGCTCTATGGCGGCATGCTCAACGTGATGCATCGCTTCGCCAGCGCCGCCGCGGCACCGATCTTCCTCAATCTCGCCATGATGATGACGCTGGCGCTCGCGGCGTTCTTCCCGAGTGCCGGCCACGCGGCGGCCTGGGGCGTCCTGATCTCGGGCTTCCTGCAATTCTTCCTGCTCGCCGGCGACCTCGGGCGCCACGGCGGCCTGCCGCGATTCGCGGCCCTCAGGCTCGACGAGGACGTCCGCGCCTTCTTCCGGGCACTGGGGCCGGCGACGCTGGGCTCGATGGGAACGCAGGTGGCGCTGTTCGCCGATACCATCATCGCGACCTTCCTCCCCGCCGGCGCGCTGTCGGCGCTGTACTATGCCGACCGACTCAATCAATTGCCGATCGGGGTGATCGGGATCGCGATCGGCACCGTGCTGCTGCCGGAGATGTCGCGGCGCCTGACCGCCGACGATCACGCCGGCGCCTTGGCCGCGCAGCGCCGCGCCTTCGATTTCACGCTGCTGTTCTCGGTGCCGTTCGTGGCGGCGTTCCTGACGGTCGCCGATCCGATCATGCGCGCGATGTTTGCCCGCGGCGCCTTCTCGAAGGCCGACGCCGCAAGCGCGGGCGCCACGCTCGCGGCCTATGCGGTCGGCCTGATTCCATTCGTGATGATTCGCAGCGCGGTCGCGACCTTCTATGCGCGCAAGGACACCGCAACCCCGGTCAAGGCGGCGCTGACCGGGGTCGCGGTCAACGTCGCGCTGAAGATCGCGCTGGTCGGCTCACTGGCGCAGGTCGGGCTCGCGCTCGCGACCGCGGTCGGCGCCTGGGTCAATCTCCTGCTGGTGCTGCTGTTCGCGGTGCGCCGCGGCTATCTCGCGTTCGATCGCGCGCTGATCCGCTCGTTCGGCACGTTCGCGATTTGCGGGCTGCTCCTTGCGCTCGCGCTGTGGCTGACCTCGCATTTCGCCTATGTGTGGTTCGCGCCGATGCAGATCTTTCGCGATGAGATGATCCTGCTGCTGCTGATCACGGTCGGCGCCTTCGTCTACGCCTTGCTGATCCTCACACTGTTCGGCCGCGGCTGGCTGTTCGCGCTGCGGCGCGTATAGTTTTACCTGTCAAATCAAACGCATAGGAGCCGACCTTGGGATAGCGCCGCGTGCGGCGGAAAGCGGTTTGCGCTTCGCTGACAACCACGCCAATATGCATACAAACAACCAAGGCAATTGGAGAGACGATGGCAGCTCCCATCAAGTTCGGCGTCGGACAAAGTGTGCGACGCAAGGAGGATGACGCTCTGATTCGCGGCAAGGGCCGCTATACTGACGACGTTGCACCGTCTCCCGCATTGCACGCGTTGATGCTGCGCTCGCCGCATGCGCACGCGACCTATACGATCGATGCCGGCAAGGCCCGCGGCATGCCCGGCGTGGCGCTGATCCTGACCGCGGCCGATGTCGCCGAACTCGGCGGCCTGCCGTGCCTGTTCAATCTCGAAACCGATCCGTTCACCGCACCGCCTTATCCGATCCTCGCCAAGGATGAGGTGCGCCATGTCGGCGACGCCATCGCCTTTGTGGTCGCCGATACCGTCGATCATGCCCGCGACGCGATCGAGGCCATCGACGTCAAGTGGACGCCGTTGCCGGCGGTGGCCGGCCTGATCAATGCGGTGAAGAAGGGCGCGCCGCAGGTGTGGCCGGACAAGCCCGGCAATCTGCTGTTCGACGTATCGATCGGCGACAAGGGCGCGGCCGAGGCCGCCTTTGCCAAGGCCCATGCGGTGGCCGAGATCACCATCGTCAATCCGCGCGTCATTACCAATTTCATGGAGACGCGCGCCGCGGTCGCGGAATACGACGCCAGGAAGGATCATCTGACGCTGACGATCGGCAGCCAGGGCAGCCATCGCCTGCGCGAGATCCTCTGCGACATGATCCTGAAGATGCCGAAGGAGAACATGCGGGTGATCTGCCCGGATGTCGGCGGCGGCTTCGGCACCAAGCTGTTTCCATATCGCGAGTATGCGCTGATCTCGGTCGCGGCGCGCAAGCTCAAGAAGTCCGTCAAATGGACCGCCGAGCGTTCCGACCATTTCATGGGCGACGCGCAGGGCCGCGACAATCTCACCACCGCGAAGATGGCGCTCGCCGAGGACGGCAAATTCCTCGGCATGGATGTCGACCTGATGGGCGACATGGGTGCCTATCTCTCGACGTTTGCGCCCTATATCCCGCATGGCGGCGCCGGCATGCTGCCGGGCCTCTATGACATCCAGGCCTTCCACTGCCGCGTCCGCACGGTGTTCACCAACACGGTGCCGGTCGACGCCTATCGCGGCGCCGGCCGCCCGGAGGCCGCCTATGTGATCGAGCGGCTGGTCGATGCCGCCGCGCGAAAGCTCGGCATGACGCCGGACGCCATCCGGCGGAAGAATTTCATCCCGCCGAAGTCGCTGCCCTACACGACCGCGACCGGCAAGGTCTACGACTCCGGCGACTTCGCCGCGCATATGAAGCGCGCGATGGAGATCGCCAACTGGAAGGAGTTTCCGAAGCGCGCCAAGGCTGCCAAGAAGGACGGGCTGGTGCGGGGCATCGGCATGGCGAGCTATGTCGAGGTCTGCGGCACCATGGGCGAGGAGACCGCCAATGTGGCGCTCGATCCCAACGGCGACATCTCGATCCTGATCGGCACGCAGTCGAGCGGGCAGGGCCACCAGACCGCTTATGCGCAGATCGTCGCCGAGCAGTTCGGCGTGCCGCCGGAGCGCGTCCATGTGCTGCAGGGCGACACCGACAAGATCGCGACCGGCCTCGGCACCGGCGGTTCGGCATCGATCCCGTCCGGCGGCGTCAGCGTGCAGCGGGCGACGCACGAGCTCGGCAACAAGCTGAAGGAGCTTGCGGCGCAGGCGCTGGAAGCCGGCGCCGGCGACCTTGAAATCGCCGACGGCCGCATCCGCATCGCCGGCACCGACCGTTCGGTCAGCTTTGCCGATCTCGCCAAGCGTCCCGGCGGCGATACCACGAAGATGAACTCGAGCGCGACCTTCGCCAGCGCCGACGGCACCTATCCGAACGGCACGCATCTCGCCGAGGTCGAGATCGATCCCGCCACCGGTATCATCAAGATCGTCAGCTACGTCATCGTCGATGATTTCGGCGTCACGCTCAATCCGCTGATGCTCGCGGGCCAGGTGCATGGCGGCGCGATGCAGGGCATCGGACAGGCGCTGATGGAGCAGGCGGTCTATAGCCCGACCGACGGTCAACTCGTCACCGGCACCTTCATGGACTATGCGATGCCGCGCGCCGCCGACGGACCGTCCTTCGTGTTCGAGACCCACAACGTGCCGTGCACGACCAACCCGCTCGGCGTGAAGGGCGCGGGCGAGGCCGGCGCGATCGGCTCGTGTCCGGCGGTCGTCAACGCGATCGTCGAGGGACTGCATCGCGAGTTCGGGATCGACCACATCGACATGCCGGCCACGCCGGAGCGGGTCTGGATCGCGATCCGTGAGGCGCAGCGCCACCATAATCTCTGATAAATTGTCGCAGGCGGAATGAAGACTCCGCCGGCGGTGTTTGCAAACCAGGCCGGCCGCGTACCTGCGGACCGGGACAGAGCAGGATTGAGGGGTTTTGCCGATGAAGCGGATTGTCGTCGTTGCAGCGATGCTTGCGTTGAGTGCGGGGGCGGTGGTGGCCGACCAGAATCAGGTCAAGCAGACCCAGGCCCAGATGAAGGAAACCGGCAAGAACGCCGGTGCACTCGGCGCCATCATCAAGGGCGAGAAGCCCTACGACCAGGCAACGGTCGACGCCGCGCTGACGAAGTTCGAGGACACCGCCAAGAAGCTGCCGACGCTGTTCCCTGAAAGCAGCAAGGGCCTCAAGACGGAAGGCGATTACTCCGCTGGGCCGAAGATCTGGGAAGACAAGGCCGGCTTCGAGCAGCACATCGCGAGCTTTGCCAAGTCCGTCGCTGACGCCAAGGGCAAGATCAAGGATGTCGACACGCTGAAGGCCGAGCTGACGGTGATCGGCAAGCAGTGCGGCGGCTGCCACGAGACCTATCGCCTCAAGAAGGGCTGATCGCCATTCGGTCGATCAAAGGGCGGATGCCGTGAAGCATCCGCCCTTTTTTGTGCCGGCCGTTTCTTGTTGACGTGACTTTGCGCGATCTACTTGGTGAACTGATTACTTCGTGACCTGGCCGCGAATCTCGCCGCCCGGGTTGGCCGCGGTGTGGACGTTGACATAGTACTTGCCGGCGAGGAGGTCGGCGGCCTGCGCGTCGGTCAACGTTGCGCTGCCCTCGACCGGGCTCGACGTCGCGTTCGGGATGGCAACAGCGACACCGGAATTCTTGCCGGCTTCGGCGGGGCCGTGGAAATGCGCGGCGGTGGCCGGACCCGACAGGCCGGAATAGGTCAGCTTCCAGCTGAGCTTCTTGGTGGCTGCGTCGTAGTCGATGTCGGCAGTGCCGGAGCCGGCGCTGGTGGTCGCAGGCACTTCGGACTTGCCGTCCAATTTGGCCTGCAGCTTCTCGGCAAAGGCCGGACCGGCGAGCGCGATTGCGGCGCCCAATGTCAGTGTGGCAAGCAAGGTCTTGTTTGGCATGGTTCTCTCCCCTTTGACGTCACACGATGGTTGCAAATCTTCAAACCGCGGCTCTCCGGATTTATTCCCAAAATGATCGTGAGTGCGGCAAATTTGATGCGAGCTTGTGCGATCGGTTGCCATCATACTGGTTGATGAACTGACGCGACCAATGACGGATCGGTGAATGTTGCGACGAATTCTCCTCCTGGCCGCTTTGGCCGGCTTGATCGGCTTCGGTGTGTTCTGGTGGCTGACGATCCCCGCGACCGTTGCCGCGAGCGCGCTGCCCGCCTACCAGCCCAATCTGGCCAACGGGCTCACAACGTTCAATGCGGGAGGATGTTCCTCCTGCCATGCGGTGCCGAAGCAGGACGATCGCACCAGGCTCGGCGGCGGCCTCGCGATACCGTCGCCGTTCGGTACCTTCTATGCACCGAACATCTCGCCCGACCCGAACGACGGCATCGGCCGCTGGAGCGAGGCTGATTTCGTCACCGCGGTCATGAAGGGCACCTCGCCGTCGGGGACGCACTATTTTCCGGCGTTTCCCTACACATCCTATCAGCACGCCAGGCTCAATGACGTGCGCGACCTGTTCGCCTATCTGAAGACCTTGCCGCCGGTCGCCGGCAAGGTGCGCGACCACGATGTGCCGTTTCCCTTCAACATCAGGCGCAATGTCGGCGTCTGGAAATTCTTGTTCATGGACGGCAAGCCGTTCGTCGCGGATGCGAGCCGCTCGGCGCATTGGTATCGCGGCGCCTATCTCGTCAACAGCTTCGGCCATTGCGCCGAGTGTCACAGCCCGCGCAATTTTCTCGGCGGCATCATCAGCTCGCAGCGCTTCGCCGGTGGCCCTAATCCGGAAGGCGAAGGCTGGGTGCCCAACATCACGCCGAGGGGGCTCTCGGACTGGAGTGTGAAGGATGTCGCCTATTTCCTCGATAGCGGACAGACGCCGGACGGCGACAGCGCCGGCGGATCGATGGTGCGCGTGATCCGCAACACCTCGCAGCTCTCGCCGACCGATCGCGACGCGATCGCCGAATACATCAAGTCGCTGCCGCCGGTCGAGGGACCGCCGAAGCCGGTGAAGCCCGAGAAGAAGTCCTAGCGGGGGGCGTCCTACTTCGCGCCGAACGCCTTGAAGGTGATGATGGTGAGGGTGTCCTGGATGCCCGGGATCACCTGAACCTTCTCGTTGATGAAATGGCCGATGTCGGTGTCGTGGTCGACGTAGAACTTGACCAGCAGATCGTAATTGCCCGCGGTGGAATAGATCTCGGAGGCAATCTCGGCTTCCGCCAGCGCGTTGGCGACGGTGTAGGACTGGCCGAGCTTGCATTTGATCTGGACGAAGAAAGGAACCATCAAAGTCGTCTCCGGGGATTTGGCCGACTATAGGCCAAAAACGGGCGGCCAAGGCAAGGGGGCGAGGCAAGGGGGCAACAAGGCCAACGCGCGGTAAAGTCAGGCGAACTTGCTGCCGCTGGGCGGCCGGGCTAGGACAGGCCATGATCTTGTTCGTCATGGTCTCATTCGTCTCAACGGCCGGTCCCGCAACATGACGCCGGTCGCGCTCACCATTGCCGGCTCGGATTCCTCGGGTGGGGCGGGCATCCAGGCCGACCTCAAGAGCTTTGCCGCGCTCGGGGTCTATGGCGCCTCCGCCATCACGGCGCTGACGCCGCAGAACACCACCGGGGTCAGCGGCATCCATCCGGTGCCCGCTTCGTTCGTCACGGCCCAGATCGATGCGGTGTTCTCCGACCTCGACGTCGGCGCGGTGAAGATCGGCATGGTGGCGCAGGCCGAGACCATCGCGGCGATTGCCGACGGGCTGAAGCGCTGGGCGCCGCGCCATGTCGTGCTCGATCCGGTGATGGTCGCAACCTCGGGCGATCGGCTGCTGGCTGCCGAGGCGGTCGATGCGCTGAAGATCATGCTGTTTCCACTGGCCTCGCTGATCACGCCGAACTTGCCGGAAGCGGCGGCGCTGCTGAACGAACCGGTCGCATCGAGCGAGGCCGACGTCGCGCGACAGGGCCGGCAATTGCTGGCGATGGGATGTCGCGCGGTGCTGGTCAAGGGCGGCCACGGGCACGGCGCCGAGAGCATCGACTATCTGATCGATGGCGCGCGCAGCATCGCGCTCGCGGCGCCGCGCATTGCGACATCGAACACGCACGGCACCGGCTGCTCGCTGTCATCGGCGATCGCCGCCGGACTGGCGAAAGGCGAAGGCATGGAGACCGCCGTGCGCAACGCCAAGGCCTGGATCACCGATGCGATCGCGCAGGCGGATCGCTTCGCCGTCGGGCACGGCCATGGACCGGTGCATCACTTCCACAAGTATTATTGAAAGCTCCGCGGCTTCATCCGGGCTACGCATTCGTTGCTCAAATGCGCGTTGTTCCGCCGCGATATGCAGGCAACACAACGCCTGTTCCGCTCAGCCGCGTCCATCCATGTCGCCAGATTGTCGCACGCCGCTGTTATCCGCACTGGAGGGGCGTGCTGCTGATTCTCGTTAACTGTTAGTGAGGCCTTGGGTCGCGGGGGTCGTCATCGCCTTGTCACAGGAATCTGTTAGGTGCACAGGCATGGGAAGTGACTCCTTGAGTGAAGAAAGCCCAGAGCGGCGCTTTCGCACTTTGTTTATCTCCGATGTTCATCTCGGAGCCCGCGGTTCGCAAGCCGACCGCCTGCTGGACTTCCTCCGCTCCCACGATGCCGACACGATCTACCTCGTTGGTGATATCGTTGACGGCTGGGCGCTGAAGTCGAACTGGTACTGGCCGCAGACCCACAATGATTTCGTGCAGAAGATGCTGCGCAAGGCGCGCAAGGGCGCCAAGGTGATCTACGTCCCGGGCAACCACGACGAGTTCCTGCGCAAATATTACGGCACGCATTTCGGCGGCATCGACGTGGTGGAGAACACCGTTCACACCGGCGCCGACGGCAAGCGCTACCTCGTGATCCACGGCGACATCTTCGATCTCGTGGTGCAGAACGCGCGCTGGCTCGCCCATCTCGGCGACAAGGCCTACGACTTCGCGATCCAGATGAATCGCTTCGTCAACTTCTTCCGCAAGATGTTCGGCGTACCGTACTGGTCGCTGTCGCAATGGGCCAAGCTGAAGGTCAAGAAGGCGGTGAACTATATCGGCGCGTTCGAGGCGACGCTGGCCGGCGAGGCGCGGCGTCACGGCTGCGACGGCGTGATCTGCGGCCACATCCATTACGCGACGATTCATGACGAGCACGGCATCCGCTACATGAATTGCGGCGACTGGGTGGAGAGCTGCACGGCGCTCGCCGAGCACGAGGACGGCCATTTCGAGATCATCACCTGGACCGACCCGGTGCGCCGGATCGCGCCAGTTCCGCGAGTGACGGCACGCGCTGCATGACGCATATCCTGGTCGCGACCGATGCGTGGCATCCCCAGGTCAACGGGGTTGTCCGCACGCTGACCATGATGGCACAGGCGGCGAAATCGCTCGGCGTCGAGGTGAGCTTCCTGACGCCGGACGAGTTCCGCACCTTCGCGATGCCGAGCTATCGCGATCTCCGGCTGGCGCTGCCGTACCAGGCCAAGGTCGCCAGCCTGATCGAGGCGGCCAAGCCCGACAGCATCCATATCGCGACCGAAGGCCCGATCGGGCTGTCGGTCCGCCGCTATTGCCGTAGGCGCGGCCTGCCGTTCACGACGAGCTTCCACACCCGCTTCCCCGAATACGTCTCGGCACGGACGCCTGTCCCGGAAGCCTGGGTGTGGCGGGCACTGCGCTGGTTCCACAGGCCGAGCCGGGCGGTGATGGCCGCGACCCCGGCGCTGGCCGCCGAACTGCGCCAGCGCGGCTTCCGCAACGTGGTGCTGTGGTCGCGCGGCGTCGACACCGCACTGTTCCACCCGCGCGATGTCGATCTCTGCCTGCCGCAGCCGGTCTATCTCAGCGTCGGCCGGGTGGCGGTGGAAAAGAACCTCGAGGCGTTCCTCGATCTCGATCTGCCCGGCACCAAGGTGGTGGTCGGCGACGGCCCGGCGCGGGCGGCGTTGGAGCGGAAATATCCGGAAGCCCTCTTCCTCGGCGCCCGCCATGGGGAAGAATTGGCCGAAATCTATGCCGCGGCCGATGTGTTCGTTTTCCCCAGCCGCACCGATACGTTCGGTTTGGTGCTGCTCGAGGCGCTGGCCAGCGGCCTGCCGGTTGCCGCTTTTCCGGTTACCGGCCCCCGCGACGTGATCGGCGCGGCGCCGGTCGGCGTGCTCGACGAGGATCTGCGCCACGCCTGCCTGGAGGCGCTCAGCATCCCGCGGCAGGCCTGCGTCGATTTCGCCGCGCTCCACACCTGGCAGGCGTCGGCCCGGGTGTTCATCGACCGCTGCATGAACGTCCGCCCCGCGGCGCCCGACGGCGAGGGCCAGGCGCTCGAATTCGGCGCCGAAGAGCATCATTTCGCGGCCTTGCCGGCGCCTCAGCCAAACTCACGCTAAAGCGTCTTGCCGTGCTCCGTCCCGACGCGATACAAATCGCGGATGACGGACATCACTCTCAATCCACCCGTCGCTGCTGCGGACATCGATGCCGCCGCAAGGGTGGTCGCGCCGTTCGCGGTGCGCACGCCGCTCCTGACTTTCCCCGTTCTCAACGAACGCGTCGGCACCCAGGTCTTCCTCAAGCCCGAGATGCTGCAACGGACCGGATCGTTCAAGTTCCGCGGCGCCTTCAACAAGCTCGCCTCTATACCGCAGGACAAGCGGAGCGGGGGCGTGGTCGCGTTCTCCTCGGGCAACCACGCCCAGGGCGTTGCCGCGGCGGCAAAGATCCTCAACATGCAGGCGACCATCGTGATGCCTGCGGACTCACCGATCACCAAGCGTGAGCGGACCAAGTCCTATGGCGCCGAGGTCGTGCTGTACGATCGCGATCGCGACGACCGCGAGGCGATCGCCAATGGCATCGCCAGCAAGCGCGGCGCGACATTGGTGCGTCCCTATGACGATCCCTTCGTGATCGCGGGCCAGGGCACCGCCGGCCGCGAGATCGCCGAGGACATGGCCGCGCTCGGGCTTGTGCCCGATATCGTGGTCGCGCCGGCCTCGGGCGGCGGCTTGATCGCAGGCGTCGCTACCGCAGTGAAGGCGAAGTATCCGCAGGCCCAGGTGATTGTCGCCGAGCCCGCGGGCTATGACGATCACGCTCTGTCGCTCAAGGTCGGCCATCGCGAGGCGCATCCGGTCGCGGCGCGCACCATCTGCGATGCGCTGATGGCGATGATGCCGGGCGAGCTCACCTTCGCCATCAACAGCAAGCTGCTGGCAAACGGCGTCAGCGTCTCCGACGACGAGGTCGGTGCCGCCGTCGCCTTCGCCTATCGCGAGCTGAAGCTCGTGGTCGAGCCCGGCGGTGCGGTCGGGCTCGCGGCGCTGCTGGCGGGGCGGATCGACGCCAAGGGCAAGAACGTCGTCATCGTGCTCTCGGGCGGCAATGTCGATGCCGACCTGTTCGCAAAGCTCGTCGCCTGAGGCCAACATCCTGAAACGAAACCGGGGCGGGGCCGTACTCACTCTGCCCCCGTTTCGTATTGCGGCGCGGCTGATCAGTGCCTGACGCCGCCACGCTGGTTGCCGCCCATTCCGCCGAGATGTGAGCCGGACGGACTTGGGTGGAACGCTGTATGGCTACCAACCGATCCCGCCCGGTTGACTCGCATGCTCTGCCGCTCGGCGCGGAAGTGCTGCCCGCTGTTATCTTTCATGATCCGGTTCGATGTGGTGTTGCCGGCATTGGCTCCAGGAAGGCTCGCGACCTTGCCCTTGCCGATTGAGCTTGGCATGCCGACCGGCTTCGCTCCAGGCGCGGGCATGGTCACGATCTTGCCGACGGCACCCTGCGCGCCGGCATTGATCGGCCGGAAGGCTGGACGACTAGAGCATTTTCTGACCTGGCGGAATCGGAAGGGATTGAACTAAGCCGCTGCCGCGGCGTAGGGGGCAAGGTGGCATAGATCGCCTCCTGGCTGAGAGGATGTGGGTGTTGGAGCCCACCCCCTCAGACAGGAGTATCGAGATGGCCGATTTGAGCCCTCTTCGCCGCCGCATGATCGAAGACATGACCGTCCGCAATCTGTCGCCGGCGACGCAAAGATCCTACATCAGCGCGGTTTCGAAGTTCAGCCGCTATTTTGGCCGATCGCCTGACCGGTTAGAGCTGGAAGACGTCCGCGCCTTCCAGGTGCATTTGGTCTCGACCGGCATCTCATGGCCGGCGCTGAACCAGATCGTCTGTGCGCTACGGTTTTTCTACGGCGTCACGCTCGGCGAGGCGCTCATCCCAGAGCGCATTCCCTATGCGCGAGAACCGCGCAAGCTGCCGGTCGTTCTCAGCGCCGACGAAGTGGTTCAGTTTCTTGAAGCGGTATCGAGCCTGAAGAGCCGCGCCGCGCTCACCACCGCCTATGCGGCCGGGCTCAGGGCCTCGGAGGTTGCGGGACTGCGGATCGAAGACATCGACAGCGCCCGCGGCGTCATCCAGGTGCGCCACGGCAAGGGCGCGAAGGATCGCAACGTGATGCTGTCGCCCCAGCTGCTGGGCATCCTGCGCACCTACTGGCGGCTCGCCCGGCCGCGGCTTTATCTGTTCCCTGGTCGTGACGAAGATCATCCGATCGATCAGACCGTGCTGCATGCCGCCTGCCGGTCGGCGGTGAAGGCTGCGGGCCTGACCAAGCGCGTCACGCTGCACACGCTGCGCCACAGCTTCGCGACACATCTTCTCGAGAACGGAACCGATATCCGGATCATCCAGGTCTTGCTCGGGCACAATAATTTGTCGTCGACAGCGCGCTACACGCAGGTCGCCACCGATACGATCCGAGCGACGCAGAGCCCGCTCGATCGCCTGTCGCTGGAGGTGACGCCACCTGGATGACCCGCAGCGGGATGCGGGTCATGACCCGCTCCGACATCCGCTCCAACAGGCCCGCCATCGAGATTGCCGATATTCTGTGCCGGCATGGCGACGCCTATCGCCGTGTACATGCCGGTCATCTGGGGCGGGTCGAGCGGCGCGTGATGAGCGCGATCGTTGCGTGCCGGACCGAGGCGCTCGGCGGCCACATGCAGGCTTGCGACGACTGCGGCACGACACGCGTTGCCTATAATTCCTGCCGCAATCGGCACTGTCCGAAGTGTCAGGGGAGAGCCCGAGCCGCGTGGCTCGCCGCGCGTCAAGCCGACCTGCTTCCGGTTCCCTATTTCCACGTCGTCTTTACACTTCCCGCACCGATCGCCGCGATCGCTTTCCAGAACAAGGCCGTCGTCTATGCCATCCTGTTCAAGGCTGCCGCCGAGGCGATGACGACGCTCGCCGCCAATCCACGCCGGCTCGGCGGTGCGATCGGCGGCGTCGCCGTCCTCCACACCTGGGGACAGACGCTGATGCATCATCCCCACGTCCATTGCGTCGTTCCGGGTGGCGGCCTCTCGCCCGATGGCGCGCGCTGGACCGCTTGCCGACCGAACTTCTTCCTGGCCGTCAAACCGTTGTCCAGACTATTTCGCACACTTTTTCTCAAACGTCTGTCGGCAGCCTTCAACTCCGGTGCCTTGCGTTTCTTCGGCGATCTCGGAGCTCTGGCCGAGCCGGCTGCCTTTGCGGCCCACCTCGACGCCATGCGACGCATCAACTGGGTTGTTTACGCCAAACGGCCCTTCGGCGGACCCGCACAGGTCCTGGCCTATCTCGGCCGCTACACCCATCGCGTCGCGATCGCCAACAGCCGGCTCGTCGCACTCGACGACGATCATGTCGCCTTCTCATGGAAGGACTATCGCCAAAACAGCGCGACAAAGATCATGAATCTCAAGCCCGATGAGTTCATTCGCCGTTTCCTGCTTCATACGCTGCCTGACGGCTTCCACCGCATCCGCCACTTCGGCTTCATGGCCAACCGCCATCGCGCTGCCAAGCTCGCCCTTTGCCGCGAACTTCTCGATCATGAGCGAACAGCCCCAAACGATGGCCAGCCGTCGCCTGTGGATTCGGAGGCTCAAACCCGGGCCGAGGTTCCTGCCTGTCCCGATTGTGGTGGCGTCATGCGCATCATTGAGCGCTTTCGACATAGCTTCAGACGCCCCAGCCCTCGAACATCACCGTTCCGATGCGACACATCGTGAGCCAAGTCATGTCGTGCACGACGATCATCATTCGTCATTTCGCTCCCAGCGTCTCGATCATCGCGGACGATGTCGAATCCGTGCTGTCACACTGCGCGACAACAACCGTCCGATGCAGCAAAAGGCCTATCGCGATCTCAGGCGAAGCGCGTCTGATCTCAACTCTTCCAGGATGCGCACTCCTGTGTCTCTGCCTCACGCGCCGAGCCAGCAGATCGGGCATGGCGATCTCGAACAATCCCCATAGCTGCAAAACCGCGAATAGCCTCCCGCGCCTTCGTTCAATCCGGCTTCAATGAGGTCGCGTCATAAGCGCCTGCCGCGCCCTCGCGTGAGCGCGACCTCACAGAACCCTCCAGATTCCCTTGTGAGGCAAATCGTGATTCACCCTGAGGGCTGGTGATGGAGGCCAGCCCCCATGGCTAAGCCGCTCTCGCCGGACCTTCGCCTTCGCATTATTCGGGCTGTGGAAGAGGAAGGCATGAGCTGTCGGGGCGCCGCCGGCCGGTTCGGCGTAGCGCCATCGACAGCGATCGAACTGGTCAACGAATGGCGCAGCACCGGCGCTTGTGAGGCGGGAGCGCAGGGCGGAGACAGACGTTCAGCTCGGATCGAGGGTCATGCTGCGGAGATCCTCTCCCTGGTCAAGGCTACGCCTGACATGACGCTGGCCGAGATCGCTGACCATCTCCTCAAAGTCCACGGCGAGCGTTTCGTGCCGAGCGTGGTCTGGCGATTCTTCGATCGCCGCAACATCACGTTCAAAAAAAACATCGCACGCCAGCGAGCAGGATCGGCCGGACGTGGCCGCTGAACGCGCGGCGTGGAAGGCATCTCAGCCTGAGATCGGCATCCATCGGTTGGTGTTTATCGACGAGACGGGAGCCTCGACCAAGATGGCGCGGCGCTATGGCCGCTCGCCGTACGGCCAGCGCTGTGTCGCAGCGCTCCCGCATGGTCATTGGAAGACGACGACCTTCGTCGGCGCGCTCAGAGCGACCGGCATGACTGCGCCGATGGTCCTTGACGGTCCCATGGATGGTCTGGCGTTCGAGGCTTACGTGACGCAAGTCCTCGTGCCGACACTCAGGCCCGGCGACATCGTGGTGATGGACAATCTCGCAGCACACAAGCGCGCCGAGGTCGGCATCGCAATCGATGCCGTGGGCGCCCAGCTCCTCTATTTGCCGCCTTATTCGCCCGACCTCAATCCGATCGAAATGGCCTTCGCCAAGCTCAAAGCCGCACTTCGAAAGGCCGCCGCCAGATCAATCGAGGCTTTGGACAACGCTATTGCCACCGCCCTGACCGCCTTCACCGCCCAAGAGTGCCTGAACTTCTTCGCCGCAGCCGGTTATGACCGTGTCTGATCAGAATCTGCTCTAGAAAGCCGCGTGAACTGCATCAGCGGAATTGCTTTCGGCTGCATCTGCAGCTTCAACGCCGACTGCGCGTAGGGGCTGTTGCCGAAATTGTCGTGGAAGGTCTTGTAGGCGAACGGCGTGTTGGCAAGCACCGCCTTGTGCCATGCCGCGACCTGCAACCAGTTCGTCAGCAGGAAGCGAATGCGGTCGCAGAGCGGATCGCGCGGATAAAGCCGGATGAATTCCTCATAATAGTCCGGCCGGCCTTCCGACAGCACGAAGTCATAGGCCTGGCGCACCGAGCGGTTCGGCAGGTTCGACGCCATCTGCACCACCGGGCCATTCGCCGGCGCACGCGCCGACGCCACTGCGGTGTCGCCAAAGAAATAGAAATCGGAGGTCAGCGACGAGCTTTCCCACGGCGTCTGCCGGCCGTCGGTCGTGCTGTTGACCTCGAGGCGAATGCGCTTGAACAGCTGCTCGATCGGCAGATTGGGCTCGCGCGCCAGGCGCAGGAAGGCGTTGGTGTAGGGGCTGTGGCCGTTGCTGCCGTCCTGCGCTTCCATGCCGGGCGCGGTCGAATAGCCGACGATCGAGCCGCTCGGGGCATCGACGACGGCAAGGCCGCGGCCGGCGTCGTTGACGTTGGGAAACGGGTTGTTGCGGCAGGCATCGAGCACCACGATGCGCATCCGGCTCGGGATGTTCTCGAGCGTGCCCATCACGTCGACGAGACGCACCGCATTGCCGTCGAGGTCGGACGGCGTTGCGATCTTGGCATCGACCGGAATCAGATAGTTCTCGCCGGCGAGCTGCACGCCGTGGCCGGCGTAATAGATCATCGCGACCGTGCCGGGGCCGCGCGCCGCGACCTTGTCGGAGAAATCCTGCAACACCTTGGCCATGTCGCCCTGCCTGAGGTCGGTCGCGGAGATCACCTCGAAGCCGGCCGCGTTCAACAGCTCGGCCATCGACTGCGCGTCATTGCCGGGATTGGCGAGCTTTGGCGCATTCTCGTAGTTCGCATTGCCGATCACGAGCGCGACGCGCTGCTCGGGGCCGCGTGGCGCAGCCGGCGCCGCTGCGGTGGGCGTCGCCGGCGAATCCGCTTGATCGATCGATTGTGCAGGCGTCTGCGTTGCGTTGCCGACGGTGACGCCGCTGGTCTCGGCAGATGCTGTGCCCGATACGCCGAGGCTCAACAGACCGAACAATGCGGCCGATATCATGATGGATGTCAGGCGGACCATCGCGCGCTCCCAAAAGCTGGTCCCGGTGCAGGACCGGTCGCGGCGAGGCTAGGCGCGGACACGCCCGCCGTACGTGAGCTGGGTCACGCTGCGCGGGTGGTCAATGGGAGCAAACCGCCTCAAGGAAAGCTGCGGATGACTTCGATCGGCCCGACGATTGCAGCGTTGAATGCCGGCAGGTCCTCCGCGGGGATCCAGTATTCGAGATGCGCGTGGCCGCCAGCCTTCTGCACATCATAGTGATCGATGAAGCTTCGCTTGACCCGAAATCGTGTGACGAATCCGGTGCCACTTGCGGGCACGTTCCAGTCGCGCGCGATCTTTGCGGCGTACTCTTCCGTCAGGACCGGATAGAAGATCGGTTGATCGGGAAGCCGCGGCGGAAAGGCACGCATGCCACTCTGCTCGATCAGCGCGAGCTCCTGGGGGCCCACAGGTCGCCAAAGAGTGATCGTGTCGGTTTCGTCGGGCATCGGACTGCGCTTACGAGAAGAACGCGATTCTCTCGACCTGGCTCATACGGCGGATCGGTGCGAGCGGATCGTTGGCCGCGACGCTTGGCTTTTTCAGAAGGCCGCTCGCGATGATGGTCGAGCCGAGTGAGACTTCTGCTGCGGGAGCAGCGGCAGCCTCAACGGTGGGCGGAAGGGGCGGCGGCACGGCGGCTGGAGCCGCGGCAACCGGTGCCATAGCAATCGGCGCTGCGGCCATCGGCGGTGGCTCGACCTTGACCTCGACTTTCGGCTCGGGCGCGGGCTGAATGGCCGGTGCAATCATCTCGGGCTCGTCAGCCATCGCCTCGGCGACCCGCATCTCCTCGGCAAGGTGCATCTCTTCGGCGATCGCTTCTTCGTCGATCGGATCGGGCGCGCCCATCTCCATCGCGATGAGGTCGAGCACCGCTTCGTCCTGGGCGTCAGCGGCGGCCTCGGTGACGCGGGCGAGCTCTGCCGCTTCGGCTTCGGCCAGTGCAGCCTCCGCCTTGAGCCATGCTTCGCTCGGCTCCGGCGTCGCGGCCGCGCCACTCTCAGTGCTCGGCGTTGCAACGGCCTCCTGAGGCGGCGCCGGCGGCGTGGCGGCCAGTGTAGCATCGGGGGCAGCACTATCGGCGGCAGCGCTTTCGGCCACCGGTGGCGGCGAGGGGGCAGCAGCGGGCGGTTCCGCAACCGGTGCTTCGGCCACATCAGGTTCGGCCGCAGGCGTTTCCGCCTGGTCCGGATCAAATTCGCTAAGCCGGCGGGCCAACGCCGCGAAGGCGGCATCCAGCACGGCCTTGGCGTCGTCCATCGAGACCTGGGTCGCACCGGCCTCGATCGCGCTGGCCTGCGAATCGATGATGTCGCAGATCCGGCCGTCATTGCCGATCTCGCGCAGCCGCCAGGAGATCTCCCTGATCACCCGCACGCCCTTGCGCACCGGCGCGAGGTTCTGCTCGAAGCTGATGCCGTCGAGCGCTGCGATGGCGGTGGCCTGGGCGGCCTCGATCGCGCCGCGCAGGGCGGCTAGCGCCTGTGCCAGCTGCTCGTCCCTGATGGCCGCTGCGGCGGCTTGCCGCTGCGCGCTGAGGCTGTCCTCGATCCGCGCTACGGCATCGAGCACCATGCGGGTATCGGCATTGCGGTTGCGCTTGGCGTATTCGCCGAGGAACCAGCGGCCCCGCGAGGTCTCCATGAAGGCCGCGCTGATCGCAGCATAGTCCTCCTCGCTCGGCAGGGCCGCGCGGGCGGATATCGGCGACAGGGCGAATGCTTCTTCGGCCATCACAATCTCTCCGCGCAAATCACTGCGCGTTACGCTAACGATCACCACGATATCGCGCGAATCGCAATTGAATTGATGTCTTCCGAATCACAAATCCCCATCGCAGCCAAGGTTGCGCCGCGGCGATTCGCGCGCAGCCTCGCGGCATTCTATGCCACGACGTTCGGGATGACCGGGGTCCACCTGCCGTTTTTCACGGTGTGGCTGAAGGCGATCGGGATCGACGCCGCCTGGATCGGCATCATCACGGCGGTGCCGCCGGTGACCCGCTTCACCGTCCTGCCGCTGGTCACGGCGGCGGCGGAGCGCCGCCAGATGCTGCGCGGTGCGATCATCGCCACGGGATTCGCGACCGCACTGGGCTTTGCCGTGATCGGCACCCAGCACCAGCCGTTGGTGTTGCTCGCGGTCTACGCGCTGACCTGCTGCGTGTGGACGCCGATGGTGCCGCTCACCGACGCCTATGCGCTGCGCAGCGTCAGGCAATTTGGCCTGAGCTACGGACCGTTGCGGCTCTGGGGCTCGGCCGCCTTCGCGGTCTGCGCGCTGATCAGCGGGTTCTTGCTCCGCTATGTCGCCGAGGTCGATCTGATCTGGATCATCACGGCCGTGACCGTGCTCGGCGCGCTGGTCGGGCTGACGCTGCGGCCGCTGGGCCGCCCGGTGGCCTCCGTCGCGCACGCGGCCGGCGCGCCGAGGCTGCTGCGCAATCCCACTTTCCTCGCGATCATCGTGTCCTCGGCGCTGATCCAGGGCAGCCACGGCGCCTATTACATCTTTGCATCGATTGCCTGGCAGCAGGCCGGCTTCAGCGGCCTGACCATCGCGGTCCTCTGGGTGCTCGGTGTGATCGCCGAGATCGTGCTGTTTGCGGCCTCGCCGCGCTTCACGCTGCCATCGGCTGTCCTGGTGATGATTGCGGCCGCCAGCGCCGTGGCGCGCTGGGCGATCACCGCGCAGGATCCGCCGCTTGCGGTGCTGGCCGTGGTCCAGCTCGGACACGGGCTGAGCTTCGGCCTGACCCAGGTCGGCATCATGGGCCTGATGGTGCATCACGTGCCGGTTCATGTGATGGCGCGTGCGCAGGGCTATCTCACCGCCTGCGGCGGCATCGTCGCCAGCACCACGGCGATCGTCAGCGGCATGGTCTATGCGCGCTTCGGCCTCGGCGTCTACGACATGATGGCGGCGATGGCGGCGACGGGCGGGTTCGTGATGTGGCTGGCACGCAAGCGACTAACCCATCATCCCCAGAGCGCGGCGTCAGGCGGATAGACCAGGCTGCCGTCGTAGCGCAGGCCGTTGTCGCGGTCCTTGGCCAGCAGGAGTGGGCCGTCGAGATCGACGAAGCGCGCGGCTTGCGCGATCAGCATCGCCGGCGCCATCGCGAGCGAGGTCGCGACCATGCAGCCGATCATGATCTCGAAGCCGAGCGCGCGGGCGGCGTCCGCCATCGCGAGCGCTTCGGTCAGCCCGCCGGTCTTGTCGAGCTTGATGTTGACGGCGTCATAGCGGCCGCGCAGGCTTTCGAGTGAGGCGCGGTCATGCACGCTTTCGTCGGCGCAGACGGCAACCGGTCGCCTGATGCGCAGCAGCGCCTCGTCCTTGCCCGCCGGCAGCGGCTGCTCGATCAGCGTGACGCCGGCATTGGCGCAGGCCGCGAGATTGGCGGCGAGGTTGTCCTCGGTCCAGGCTTCATTGGCATCGACGACGAGTTCGCATGCCGGCGCCGCCTTGCGCACGGCGGCGATCCGCGCGGCGTCGCCATCGCCGCCGAGCTTGATCTTGAGCAGCGCGCGGTGCGCGGCCTTCGCGGTGGCCTCCGCCATCGCCTCGGGTGTCCCGAGCGAGATCGTATAGGCGGTGGTGCGCGGTTCGGGCGCGGGGCGGCCGAGCAGGTTCCATATCCGCCTGCCGGCCCGTTTGGCCTCGAGGTCCGCCAGCGCGCAATCCAGCGCATTGCGGGCTGCGCCGGCGGGCATGCTGGCCTGCAAAGCGATGCGGTCCATGCCATTGGCGAACGGCTCCTGCATCGCCTGGATCGCCTGCAGCGTCGCCTCGGGCGTTTCGCCATAGCGTGGGTAGGGCACGCATTCGCCGCGGCCTGTGAGGCCGCCCTGGCTCACCTCGGCGACCACGACGACGGCCTCGGTCTTGGCGCCACGGCTGATCGTGAAGGTTCCGGCGATCGGCCAGCGCTCGATCCGCCCTGTCAGGGAAACGGCTCCGGGAGGGGTGGAAGTCATTTTAAAATCTACTATTTCCTGAACCGTAGCTTGCGACGCGCAACCAACTATGGCTGGTTAGCGACAGATTCGACAAGCCGATCCGGCAAGCCGCCGGAGATCAACGGCCAGCCGGCTTGAGGGGTAGGCAAAAGGTGAGCGGCGACCCGACACTGGAGCGGATAGCCCAAGGCGAAGGACTGGCGTTGTGTGCGGCGGGCAACTGGACAGCCCGCTTTGCGCCCGCGCTCGAGCGGATCGTCTCCGACGCCGAGAAACTGCGCGGCAGCCGTCCTCACATCTTCATTGACGTGTCGCAGGTCGCGAGCCTCGACACGTTCGGCGCGTGGCTGATCGAGCGGCTGCGCCGCAGCCTCAGCGACGCCAGCGCCGAAGCGGAGATCGCGGGCCTCTCTGCCAATTATTCCAGCTTGGTCGACGAGGTGCGTCGCGTGGGTCCTGCGCCGAGGGTCGTCAGCGACCGGCTGTCGATCACGGGCATGCTCGAGCAGATCGGCCGCACCGTGGCCGGGGTCGGCGGCACGATCATCGGCCTTGTCGACATGCTCGGCGCGGTGCTGGCCGCCGTCGGCAAGGTGCTGATCCATCCGCGCAGCTTCCGCCTGACCTCGACGGTGCATCACCTCGAGCAGGTGTGCTGGCGTGCGGTGCCGATCGTGGTGCTGATCACCTTCCTGATCGGCTGCATCATCTCGCAGCAGGGCATCTTCCATTTCCGCAGGTTCGGCGCCGACATCTTCGTGGTCGACATGCTGGGCGTGCTGGTGCTGCGCGAGATCGGCGTGCTGCTGGTCGCAATCATGGTCGCGGGCCGCTCCGGCTCGGCCTATACCGCCGAGCTCGGTTCGATGAAGATGCGCGAGGAGATCGACGCGCTGCGCACCATGGGCTTCGATCCGATCGAGGTCTTGATCCTGCCGCGCATGCTGGCGCTGGTGCTGGCCCTTCCGATCCTGGCCTTTCTCGGCGCGATGGCCGCGCTCTATGGCGGCGGCCTGGTGGCCTGGCTCTATGGCGGCGTCGATCCGGAGGCCTTCCTGCTCCGCCTTCGTGATGCCATATCGATCGACCATTTCATCGTCGGCATGGTCAAGGCGCCGGTCATGGCGGCGGTGATCGGCATCGTCGCCTGCGTCGAGGGGCTGGCGGTACAGGGTTCGGCGGAGTCGCTCGGACAGCACACCACCGCGTCGGTGGTGAAAGGGATCTTCTTCGTGATCGTGATGGACGGCGTGTTCGCGATCTTCTTCGCCTCGATCGGGATGTGATCATGGCAGAGCAGGACATCGACGCCATCATCCGGGTCCGCGACATCACGGTTCAATTCGGCAACACGCGTGTGCTCGACGGCCTCGACCTCGACGTCAAGCGCGGCGAGATCCTCGGCTTCGTCGGCCCTTCAGGGGCCGGCAAGTCGGTGCTGACGCGCACCATCATCGGCCTGGTGCCGAAGGTCTCCGGCCGCATCGAAGTGTTCGGCGTCGATCTCGATGCCGCGAGCTCGGCGCAGCGCCGCGCCGTCGAGCGGCGCTGGGGCATCCTGTTCCAGCAGGGCGCGCTGTTCTCCTCACTCACGGTGCGCCAGAACATCCAGTTTCCGGCGCGCGAATATCTGCGGGTCTCGCAGCGGCTGCTCGACGAGATAATGGTCGCGAAGCTGGTGATGGTCGGGCTGAAGCCCGAGGTCGCCGATCGCTATCCGTCGGAACTGTCCGGCGGCATGATCAAGCGCGTCGCGCTGGCGCGCGCACTCGCGCTCGATCCCGAGCTCGTGTTTCTCGACGAGCCGACGTCGGGCCTCGATCCGATCGGCGCCGGCGATTTCGACGAGCTGGTGCGCACCCTGCAGCGCACTTTGGGGCTGACCGTTTTCATGGTAACCCACGATCTCGACAGTCTATACACCGCGTGCGACCGTATCGCCGTTTTAGGGAACGGTAAGATCATTGCTGCAGGATCGATCGCCGACATGAAGGCATCGCAACATCCGTGGTTGCAGCAATATTTCAACGGCAAGCGCGCCCGTGCCGTTGTGGCCTAGCCCATGATCCCGAAACGAAAAGACCGGTTTTCGGACGAGATCATGCGCCAACAGGGAACTCGAAGGGCTCGAACGCAGGCCGACTGCGCGAGCGCCCAAGAGTGATGAACGCGAGCAATTGATGGAAACGCGGGCGAACTACGTCTTGATCGGGGCTTTCACGCTGGCGGTAATCGCTGCGGCGTTCGGCTTCGTGCTGTGGTTCCAGAGCCTGCACACCACCAAGCAGCGCAGCCCCCTGCGGGTGATCTTCGAGGGGCCGGCGTCGGGCCTGCGCAATGGCGGCAATGTCAATTTTAACGGTATTCGGATAGGGGAAGTGGTCTCGGTCAAGCTCGACAATCCACGGCGCGTGGTCGCGCTGGCGATGATCGAGAACAACGCACCGCTCCGCAAGGACACCCTGGTCGGCCTCGAGTTCCAGGGCCTGACCGGCGTCGCCGCGATCTCGCTGAAGGGCGGCGAGGAGGCCGCCCCGCCGGTGCCGCTGGATGAGGACGGCATCCCCGTTCTGACCGCCGACCCGAACGCGCTGCAGGACGTCACCGAGGCGATCCGCGCCACCCTGCAGAACGTCAACCGCATCGTCGCCGACAATCAGCAGTCGGTGAAGAATTCGCTGAAGAATCTCGAGGTCTTCACCCAGGCGCTGGCGCGCAATTCCGAAAAGATCGACAACGTCATGCTCAAGGTCGACGGCGTGATGGGCAAGGCCGACAATCTGATGCTGGGCCTCAATGCGATCGCGGGCGGCAACAATGGCAGCGAGCTGAACCTGATGGTGAAGTCGATCCGCGAGCTCGCCGACAACGTCGACAAGCGGTCCAATCTCCTGATCAACGACGGCCGCCGCACGCTGTCCGACATCAGCCGCGCCGTGAACAATTTCGACCGCAACCCGAGCCGGGTGATCTTCGGCGGCAGCAACAATGCCGCACCGGAGCCCGCGCCGGCTCCGGCCGCAGCACCGGCCGGGCCGCGGCGCCGGCAGCAATAGGCTGCGCGCCCTCCGTTCGTTCCGACGATCGTCGCAGTCCTATTGGGGCGCTGCCTGAGATGGCTCGGCTGCTTCAGGAACGAAGCGGCGATAGCGGTCGTCCGGATACGTCTGCTCCGAGCGGATCCTCAAGCTGCGAATAGGGTGGGGATCGGATGCCGCATTGACGAGGCCCTGTGTTGCCGGCCATGCGCGGCCGGTCGCATCGTGGCTCGCATCGGGTGCCGGGCTGACAGGCGTCGTTCGAATGACGCGCGCACCGGCCGCAGGTTGGCTTTCTTCCTTTATCCTGATGGTCCGGATTTTGGACGGCTGGATCGGGTCCGCCGTCGCAACCGCGGACACCCCAATTGTCCCGAGCATCGTCAGCGCGACGATGCGGCGCCAGCGTGCGAGCAACATCTGAAGCCTCCCAGCCCGTTCTCCCGCGATTTTAGTCTTGCGGCGGTCAAAAGCAAAACGGAGGCATTGCTGCCTCCGTCTCTTGTACTGCGATGGTTCGAACGCTTACCCGAGTCGTCCTGCGGCGTGGGCGAGCAGGGTGTAGACCAGCCCGGTCTCCGAGGTCAGATGGCTGCTCAGCTCCTGCTGGCCGCGGCCTTCGCGGGCGACTTCGTCGAGCAGGCGCTCGAACTCCGCGATGTAGCGGTCGACCGTCTGCTTGAAGCCGCGGTCGGCGCGGTACTTGCGGGCCACCTCATCGAAGGCCTTCTGGCCGGCCGGCGTGTAGAGGCGCTTGGAGAACGCCTTGTTCTCGCCGCGCTGGTAGCGATCCCACATCTCGGCCGCGAGCGTGCGGTCCATCAGCCGGCCGATGTCGAGCGACAGCGATTCCAGCGGATTGGCGGCCGGCTGCTGCTGCGGACGCGGGCGCTGCTGGGCGTCGCGGCCCTGCGGGGCCGGCGGCGGCGCGTCGCTGCGGTTGAGCAGGTCGGACAGCCAGCCATCGCCGTTGTTGGGGCCAGCCGGGCTGACCGACGGAGCCTCGGTGCGGCGCGAGGTCGCCATGCCGAGATCCGGCGGCGGCAGCGTCGAGGCGCTGTTGCCGTTATCTCGCATGCGCGCGTCGTCCCGCATGCGCACGTCGCCGCGGCCGCCGGCGGCAGCCATCACCGGCTCCTCGTGGCGGACGCTGGCGCGGTTGGACGAGACCACGTCGAGCCCGCGGCCGTGATGGGCGACGATGCGGTTCAGCTCGGCCAGGGCCTCGATCTGGTCGACGATCACCTTGCGCATCTGCGCGGTGTTTTCGGCGGCCTCCTGCGGCATTTCCAGCACGCCGCGGCGCAGTTCGTTGCGGGTGGCCTCGAGCTCGCTGTGCATCTCGCTCGCCATCTGCTTCATCGCCGTGACCATCGCGGAGAACTTCTCCGTCGATTCCTTGAACATCGCATCGGTCTCGGCGTTGCTCTGCTGGTAGAGCTCGTTCATCGCGTCGACGGTCTGCTGGCGCTCGTTCTCGGCCGCTTGGCGCACCGCCTCGAACTGCCTGCTGATCGCAGCCGAACCGGCGCCGGCGGTCTCCGCCACCACGCGCGCGATGTCGCGGGCGCGCTCCTCGGCCGCGCCGAGCGATTCATCGAGCAGACCGGTGAAGCGCGACAGCCGCTGGTCGAGATCGGTGGTGCGCAGGTCGATGGTCGTGACCAGCGATTCCAGCGCCGACTTGCGCTCGCTGACGGAGGCCGTCGTCGAACGGTTGGCCTGTTCGACCACGGCAGCCGCCTCGATCAGCGCCTTGCCATGGGTCTCGAACTGGCTCGACAGCGCGCCGAGATCTTCCAGCGCCTTGCCGGTCTTGCTGTTGAACACCGTGAGCTGGTCTTCCAGCGTCTGGGTCGCCACGCCGTTGCGCGAGGTGACGTCGTTCATGGCGGACACGAAGTCGGCGACGCGGGTCACCAGCGCGCGCTCCAGCGAGTTGAGGTTGTCGTGGGCGCCGGTCAACACTTCCTGCAGCAGGATGTTGCCCTCGCGCAGCCGCTCGAACAGCGCCACTGTATCGGTGCGCAGGATCTTGCTGGTCTCCTGCATTTCCGTGACGGCCGAGATCGAGACCTGGCGCGACTGGTCGATCGCCGCGCGCGAGGCCTGCTCGAGCTCCTTGAGCGACTTCGCCACCGCACCGGTCGCCTGATCGCCGGCCGAGGTGATGTTGCGCGCGACATCGCCGCCGTGCGCCGCCATCGACTGCGAGAAGGCGAGGCCGCGGGTTTCGATCGCCTTCAGCGCGTCTGCGGTGGCGCGATCCATGTCGTTCGACAACTGCGTGGTCTTGGCGGTCAGCGCCTCGACCAGCGAGCCGCGGCGGCCGTCGACCATCTGCGACAGCCGCTCGGTCTGCTGCTGCACATAGGTGACGATCTCGTCGGTCTTGCCGGTCATCGCCGAGCCGAATGCGCTGGAAGCGGACAGCACCGAACGTTCGATGTCGGCGGAGGTCGTCTTGACCTTGGTCGTGACCTCGTTGGACATGTTGATCAGCGCGGCCTGTGCGTTCTGCGCAGAGGTCTGGATGTTGTCGGTGGTCTTGGCCGTGACCGAACCCAGCGCGCGCTCGATATCGGTCGAGAGCGTGCGGATCTGGGCGGCCGCGTCGGCGGAGGTCGCCGCAAACGAGCTCTGGGCCTCGCGGGCGCTGCCCAGGATGGTCTGCGCGGTCTCGGCGCTGGTCGTGGTCAGCGAGCGCTCGATCTCGACCGAGATCGCGCGGATCTGGGTTGCGGCCTCGTTGGACGTTGCCACGAACGAGTTCTGGGCATCGCGGGCGCTGCCGAGGATCGTCTGGGCGGTGTTGGTGCCGACCGACGTCAGGGTGCGCTCGACATCGGCTGCCAGCGACTTGACGTGGTTGGCTGCTTCGGTCGACGCGGTGACGAGGGTGTTCTGCGCCTCGCGGGCGCCGGCCGTCAGCACCTCGACGGTGCCGGAACCGGCCATCGACAGCGCGCGCTGGATATCGGCGGCAAGCGCCGTCACCTTTGTCGCAGACTCGGTCGATGCATCGACCAGCATGCTCTGGGCTTCACGCGCACCGGCCGTGATCGATTCCGCGGTGGCGGAGCCGGCCATCGAGAGCGAGCGCTCCATGTCGGCCGCCAGCGTGCGGACCAGATCGGTGGCCTCGGTGGATGCGCCGGCCAGCGTGCTCTGCGCCTCGCGCGCGGCGGCGACGACGGCTTCCGCGGTGGCGGAGCCTGCCATCGACAGCGAGCGCTCGATGTCGGCCGACAGCGTGCGGACCAGATTGGTGGCGTCGGTCGACGCGCCGGCCAGCGTGTTCTGCGCCTCGCGGGCGGAGGCGACGACGGCTTCCGCGGTCGCGGTGCCGGCGGTCGAGAGTGAGTGCTGCATGTCGGCCGCGAGCGTGCGGACCAGGTTGGTGGCTTCGGTCGACGCGCCGGCCAGCGTGCTCTGGGCCTCGCGGGCAGAGGCGACGACGGCTTCCGCGGTGGCGGAGCCGGCCATCGAGAGTGAGCGCTCGACGTCGCTGGCGAGCGACTTCACCTGACCCGTGACGTCGGCCGACGTCGCGATCAGCGTGGTCTGGGCCTCGCGGGCACCGGTCATGATCGCTTCGGCGGCGGCTGAGCCGGACATCGACAGCGATTGCTCGACGTCGGCGGCCAGCGACTTGACCTGGCTTGCGGCTTCGATCGAGGCCGAGACCAGCGTGGTCTGAGCGTCGCGGGCACCCGACAGCACCGAGGCTGCGGTGGCGCTGCCGGCCGCCTGCAGCGTGCGCTCGACGTCCTCCGACAGCGCCTTGATCTGCGAGGCGACGTCGCCGGATGCGGAGACCAGCGACACCTGGGCGTCGCGGGCACTGGTGAGGATCGAGTTGGCGGCGCTGGTGCCGACCGCGGTCAGCACGCTCTCGATCTCGGCGGAGCTCTGCTTGAGCTGGTTGCCGACATCCGCGGACACGGTGAGCAGCGCCTGCTGCGCGGTGCGCGCGCCGGTCTGGATGGTTTCGCTGGTGTTGACCACGAGGTTGGTCAGCGAGCGCTCGGCGTCCTCTACATGGGACTTGATGCTCGACGACAACATTTCGGCGCGGGACATCAGCTCCTCGCTCGCCTGGCGGCCGCTGCTCTCGATGCGGCCGGCGACGGCCTCGACGCGCGAGCCCAAAAGGTCCTCGAACTGCGCGACGCGGGTGTCGATGTCACCGGCGATGACGCCGACGCGGCTCTCGATGCCCTGCTGGATGTCGGCGAAGCGCGCCGAGATGGTGTCGGTCAGGTTCGAGCTATGGCCACTGATGGTCTCGACGAGGCGGGTGTTGTGACCGTTGATGGTATCGGCGAGGCGGGTGCTGTGGCCGTTGATGGTGTCGACCAGGCGGTTGCTGTGGCCGTCGATGGTCTCGGTGACGCCGTTGATGCGATGGTCGACCGCGGCGATCGCCTGCACGGTGCCCTCGGTCAGGGTCGTGGTCAGCAGGCCGAGGCGCGAGTCGATCGAGTGGATCGCCTGGGTGGCGCCTTCGGTCAGCTGGGTCGCGAGCGTGCCGAGATGGCCGTCGATGGTGTCGGTGACCGACTTGGCGCGGCTCTCGAAGGTGACTTCGAGCGTCCGCATGCGACCGTCGATCGCGTCATCCAGCGACTGCAGGCGGCCGTCGAACGAGCCGATCTTGGTGGCGAGCGAACTGTCGAACGACGACAGCTTGTCGGTCAGCGAGGCGTCGAGGTTGGTGACGCGGCTGCCGAGCGTGGTCTCGAATTGCAGCAGGCGCTGGTCGAGCGAAGCGGTGATCTCGCCGCTATTCGTGGTGACGCGATGGTCGAAGGTGTCGACATAGGTCTTCAGGCTGTCGGCGATGTCCTGGGTCCGCTGGCCCATGCGCTCGACGATGTCGCCGCCGAACGTCTTCACGGTGCGGTCGAATTCCGAGATGTGGCGGGTGATCAGCGCGCCGAGCGTGCCGGAGTCGCGGGCGAATTTCTCGGCGAGCTCGCTGCCGTGGTTCTTCACCAGGTCGTCGAACGCGCTCATCTGCAGCGACAGTGAGTCGTGCGCGGTCTCGGTCTGGCCCACCACCTTGGCGACCAGCGAATTGACGGTGACGTCGAGCGCCTCGCTCGCCCTGTCGCCGGACGTCATGATCTGGCCGGCGAGGCGGTCGCCGGCGTCGTCGATCTTGCTGACCAGGTCGTTGCTGCGCAGTTCGAGCTCGAGCAGCAACGAGTCCGCGGAGTTCTTCAGGGAGTCGTGGACTTCTTCGGTGCGGTCGGAGATGCCGTCGACGATCGCAGACGAACGCTGCTCGAACTCGCCGGTGATGCGGTCGATGCGCTCGTTCAGCATTTCGTGGACGCGATCGGCCAGATCGACGAACTCGTCATGGACGTGGCCGGTCTTGAAGTTGAGGCTGGTGGTGAGCCGCTCGGAGGCGTCCATCACCGCGCGCGTGGTCTCGGCGCTGGCTTCCTCGAGGCGGTCGAGCAGGTCGCCGCCGCGCTCGCCGAGCGCGAGGATCATGTTGTCGCCGGCATGGCTCAGCGCGGTCGTGATGTGCTGGCCGCGCTCTTCCAGCGCGCCGGTGATGCTCTTGGCGACCTCGTCGACGCGCGAGGCAATCGCGTCCGAGATCAGCGCGATGTCATGGCGCAGGTCGATCTGCACGCCGGAGATCGCGCTGCGCACCTGCTCGGCCTGGCCGACCAGATTGTCGCGCTGGTGGGCGATGTCCTGCAGCAGCGCGCGGATGCGCACTTCATTGTCGGAATAGGCGCGCTCCAGCGCCGCCACCTCGTTGGCAACCAGGGTCTCGAGTTCGCCGGCGCGCGCGATCGCGCGTTCGACGCCGTCGCCCATCGCCGCGACCTCGCGGCGGATCGCCTGGCCGACCGTCACCATGGAATCGGCGGCGGCGTTTTCCGGCTCTGAGAATCGCATTGCGACCTGCGCCATCGATTGCGCGATCATCTGCATGCGCTGACCGTGCGAGGCGAGGCTGGCGAGATAATAGAACAGCAGCACCGGAACGGCGAACAGCGCGGCGAGGCCGGCGAGCACCAAGACGCCGGTGCCCTGGGCCATCGAAGCCTGCAGGGCCGGCCAGAACGCGATGGTGAGGATCACGCCGCCGAGCAGCCAGGCGCCGGAGCAGACAAAGAACAGCGTGAAGGCGTTGCGGGCGCGCCCTCCCTGCAGCGTCTGCAGCATCTGGCCGATGGTTTCGCGATCATCATTGGCGGCGCGGCGCGGCGCGCGCGGTTCCTCGATCGGCTCGAACACCGAACGATCGGTATTCGTGCGGGACTCGAACGATGCGGCTGAAAAATCCGGAGCTGACGGCGGCAGGCTCGGCGGCGCGGCGCCTTCGTTGAGGGGGCTGCGGCTCTCCGCGCCTTGCTCGCTGATGTTGAGGGCTTCCTGGATGGCAGAAAGCGCGACTTCGGTGGGATCTTTGACCTTCTTGGGAGTGTTCGCCATGTTCAGTCTGAGCCCTCTCACTATTTTACGCGTCGGCGAGCCTGCGATCGTCCCCACGCAAGCTCGAAGCCGGTGCCCACAAGCGGAGCGCAAGCGCCCCCTCGGCGGCTTGTCCGCTACATCCGCAAACATCCTATTGGGAGAGCGATGCGAATGAAATGCTTGCGATTAATACTTTCTTAATCATCGTTAACAGCTTTGCGCCATAAGGCCTTATGGGTACTCGAAATTCCTGCCAGAGAGGGCCGATTGTGTCCGGAAATTGTCCAGAATCGGGCGGTTTTGCCGATCATCCCGACAACAATTCGTTAACCAGTTTCGTGATTGGCTGGGCGAACGGTCCGCCGGTGAAGCCCGGCAGAGACGACAGGGACAGGCCATGCCGCTTCATCTCGAACGGGTTGAATGGACGCAATCGCCGCCGCTCGCGCCTGGCGACGGGCCGATCGACGTCGATCACCTTCGACGGATGACGCTGGGCGAGCCGGGGCTGGAGCGGGAAGTGCTGGCGATGTTCTCGACCCAGTCGGCCCGGATCCTTGGTGAGCTGGCTGTCCTGCCGCCCGAGGCTCCGACCCACGCCCACACCCTGAAAGGATCGGCGCGTGCGATTGGCGCCTTCGGCGTCGCCGAGGCGGCCGCCAACCTGGAAACCGCGCTCACCGCCGGTTCCGACCCGGCCCAGCCGCTCGCCGCGCTCGGGGCCGCGATTGCCGAGGCGCGCACGGCGATCGAGCTGATTCTGGGCCGCTCCTAGGCTTCGGGCATCTCCACGGCTTGCGGCAACGGGTAGGGCGCCGTCCCGGCCGGCCGGCAGGTTTTCGGTCTCCGCGCTAGCGCTGTACGGATCGACCCGTTATACGACTGCCGGGACCTTTCCAACCATCGTCCGGCGCATTCCGGCAGCACGAGCAATCATGGCCAAAATACACTTTATCGACCATTCCGGAGAGAAACGCTCCATTGATATCGAGAACGGCGCGACGGTGATGGAAGGTGCGATCCGCAACGCCATTCCCGGCATTGAAGCCGAATGCGGTGGCGCCTGCGCCTGTGCGACCTGCCATGTCTATGTCGATGACGCGTGGCGCGAGAAGGTCGGCGCGCCGTCGCCGATGGAAGAGGACATGCTGGATTTCGGCTTCGACGTGCGTCCGAATTCGCGGTTGTCCTGCCAGATCAAGGTGACCGACGATCTCGACGGACTGGTCGTGTCGACGCCGGAGCGGCAGGCTTGACCTGATTTATTCGCCGTCCGGGTTCACACCGCGACGGACCCAGCGGCGGAAGTTCTGCTTGACCTCCGCCGGCAGCGGCGTCGGTCTGCGCGTGGCCTCATCGATCATCACGGTGACCGCCTTCGCCGACGCCACGCATCTCCCTTCCGAAAATACCACCTGATCGAAAGTGGTCGACGTCCGTCCGAACTTGACGAGACCGAGCCCGAGCTCGATCTGTCCCGGCCAGTGCAGCTCGGCGCGGAAATGGATGTCGAGCCGCACCATGATCCAGCCAAGCCCGGCCGGCATCAGCCCCATGCTGAGGTCCTTCACCAGCGTGACGCGGCCGGTCTCAAAATAGCTCGCATAGACGGCGTTGTTGACGTGCCGTTCGGGTCGAGATCGGCAAAGCGCACATTGTCGGACAGGCGATAGGGAAAGTCTTCCAGGCGCGGTGCATCGTCGGCGCGGACAGGGGCATTCACGAGGGGGATCTCCGTCGGTTTCCCGCCCATACAGCCGAGTTGCGCAGGCTCGGCAAGGGGTTGCCGCGCCAGCCGCTGTCCCTATTATGCATGTCCCAATCCGGCCATACTTGGCTGGGCAGGCGAAAGCCGTCCAGTCGATCTCAACTGAAAAGAAGCGGATATGAGCGAAGCGATCAAAACCGATGTGCTGATAATTGGCGCGGGTCCCTGCGGACTGTTCGCCGTGTTCGAACTGGGACTGCTCGACATGAAGGTGCATCTGGTCGACATCCTCGACAAGATCGGCGGGCAGTGCGCCGAGCTCTATCCGGAGAAGCCGATCTACGACATTCCCGGGATTCCCTTTGTCACCGGCCAGGGCCTGACCCAGCAGCTGCTGGAGCAGATCAAGCCGTTCGGCGCGACCTTCCACCTCAACGAGATGGTGGAGAGCATCGAGAAGATCGGCGATCCCTTGTTCCGCGTGAAGACCGATGCCGGCAAGGAGTTCGAGGCCAAGGTCGTCGTGATCTCCGCGGGCGGCGGTTCGTTCCAGCCGAAGCGTCCGCCGGTGCCGGGCATCGAGGCCTATGAAGGCACATCGGTGTTCTATGCCGTGCGCAAGATGGAGCAGTTCCGCGACAAGAACATCCTGATCGTCGGCGGCGGCGATTCCGCGCTCGACTGGACGCTCAATCTGCATCCGATCGCCAAGCGCATCACGCTGCTGCATCGGCGCGACGATTTCCGCGCGGCGCCGCACAGCGTCGAGCAGATGCGCTCGCTGGTCGCCGACGGCAAGATGGATCTGAAGATCGGCCAGGTCACCGGGCTTGAGGGCGCCAACGGTCAACTCTCGGGCGCCGCGCTGAAGGGCAACGACAATGCGATGTCGACGATCGCCTGCGATACGATGCTGCCGTTCTTCGGGCTCACCATGAAGCTCGGTCCGGTCGCGAACTGGGGCGTGGCGCTGGAGAACAATCTGGTGCCGGTCGACACCGCAGCATTCGAGACCAACGTTTCAGGCATCTTCGCGATCGGCGACATCAACACCTATCCGGGCAAGCTGAAGCTCATTCTCTCCGGCTTCCACGAGGGCGCGTTGATGGCGCAGAAGGCGCACCGCTACGTGTATCCTGACAAGCGGCTGGTGTTCCAGTACACAACCTCGTCATCAAGTTTGCAGAAGAAGCTTGGGGTGAACTGATTCGGCGTCAGCAGCGACCAATGCCAGGGGCATGGGCCATTGCCCGTGCGGCGCGGCTACTGGAACACTCCGCGAAATGGCCGTAGTCTGCTCGTAATCGAGTTTGTCGATTGATCAGGTGATGATGATGCGGAACACGCTATCCAGACTTCGGCTGATCTTGGCGATCGCCTCGGCCTTTGCGCTAGCTGCTCCGCTTGCAGCTTCCGCGGCCGAGCTATCGGCGGCCGGACTCTGGCAGAAGATCGAAGACGGCAAGCCCGAAGGCTGGTTCCTGGTGATCGAGCGCAACGGCCTGTTCGAGGGCATGATCGCAAAGATGTTCTCAGCGCCCGGCGATCCGCCCAATCCGGTCTGCTCGAAATGCACGGACGATCGCAAGGACATGCCGTGGCTTGGCATTCCCCTGATCCGCGACATGAAGCGCAACGGGCTCGCCTATGAAGGCGGCAACGTGCTCGATCCGCGCAACGGCAAGGTCTACAAGGCCAAGATGACGCTGAGCGCCGATGGACAGACGCTGACCATGCGCGGCTATCTCGGCATCTCGCTGTTCGGCAAGGACGAGGTCTGGACCCGGCTGCCGGACACGGCGATGGCGCAGCTCGATCCCGCAATCGTCGCCAAATATCTGCCGGCGCAAGCCGCAGCGATGAAGCCCCCGCCGCCGCCGGCGCCTTTGCCCGCGACGAAGCGGCACTAGAGCATTTTCGGTTCTGATTGAATCAGAACCGAAGCTCTAGATTCTTGTTTTGACGCGTTTACTTCACGCGAACCGGTGTCCACTTCACTCGAAAACGCTCTAGACCCCTCATTGGGATCACGTTGGCTCGCGGCCGCACGCGTGGGGCGTCGCGAGCGTGCAGCGATCAGCGTTGCAACGGTGCCGTCGGCAATGGCGCGACCGGCTCGGAAATCACCTCGGGCACCGTGGTGTTCAACTGAAGCACGGTGGCGGCTGCCGGCACCGCCGCATCGGCCATCGCCGCATGACCTTCGGCGCTCGGATGCACCGCGCCGCCATACACCGCCGACAGGATGCCCCACGTCGCATCGTGGATGTCGGTTGGCTGCATCGAGGACGGCAGGCCCTGCGGGTAGGTCATCGCCGCGAAATAGCTGTCATTGGCGTCGCGGATCCAGCGCGCCCGCGGCAGATAGGCGCGGTATTCGCCGGCGCTGCGGCCGCATTTGAGCGGCTGGTTGGCCGCGGCGACGATGTCGGAGATGAAGCTGTCGCCGTTGGCGGCGAAGCAGTCGCGGTCGAATTCCGGATCGGTCGACGCGCGTGCGCAGAAGCCGTGGCTTGCGAACGCATCCTGATGCGCATCGACGAAGGTCATCCGGTCGGCCTGCGGATTGCGGCAGATGATGCCGGACTGGCACTGCGCGATCGCCTTGAGCTGCGGCAGGAACTCGTTCTGCACGAAGCTCGAGACCGCCGCGAGCCGCTTCGGATCGGCGTTGAACGAGGGATGGATATCGAAGCCGGCGCGGCCTCCGGGGCAGGGCGCGCCGCCATTGGACAGTGCCGGATTGGCATAGGCCGTGTAGACCACGTGCGAGAGGTCGCCGCCGACCAACGGCTTCAGCGCATCGCGCAGCTTGGCGAAATCGGCCGGCAGGTCGCGCGCCAGTGCCGAGCGGGCATCGTCGACGCTGGCCATCGAGCCGCCCTGGCTGAACAGCGCGCGTTCGGTCGGCGTGTCGACGATCACGTTGGCGACGAGGCCGGAGAAGTAGATGTCGTTGGCGCCGACCGACAGCAGCACGAGATCGAGCGTGCGGTCCGGCTGCCGGCGCTTGGCGGCGGCGAGTGCCGTGCGCAGCTCCGCGATCTGGCCGTTGACGGTGCCCGAGCAGGTGTTGGCGGTTTTCGTCGGCAGACATTCCCGCGCCTGCTGCGAGCCGAGCAGGCCGTCGGCGATGGTGGCGCCGGTGCAGGCCAGCGGCAGATAGGTCACCGCGATGTGCGGATATTGCACGGCAAGCGCAAGCGCGGTGCGGGTCTGGTAGCTGTACAGCGAACGGTGACAGGCCGAGTTGAGCCACAGCGCGCTCTGGCGCTGCCAGTTGGTCAGGGTGTCGGGCGCTTCGCAGGCGCGGCCGCCTTTGAAGCCGGCGCGGCTCGGCCGGTAGTATTGCGCGCCGCCGAGATAGGAGCGGAAGCAGAAGCCCTCGTCGGAGAGGGCAATCGCGCGATCGGGATTGCCCTCGCCGGATGCGATGCTGTCGCCGAGGCCGGCGACCAGCAAATCGCGCACCGCGATCTGGGTCGTCACGCGCTGGTTGGCGTCCGAGCCGCTGGCGACATCGACGGTCGCGACCGTGGTGCGGCCGTAGCGGACGCGCAGATTGACCGGCTCGGCGCAATCGAATGTCGAGGATTGCGGCCCGTCGCCGTCGTCGAACGACCAGGCGCAGGTCGCGCCGACCGGAACCGGACCCGCGAGCCGCACCACGATCGGGTGATCGATCGGCGTCAGGTAGCTTTCCTTGACGTTGTCGCGGGTGCAGGGCTCGCTGACGCGGCCCTGCAGGTCGATGCAGAGCCGGTTGACCGTGTTGCGCGCCCAGCCGCGGCCGTCGCTTTGCAGTTCCAGCGCCTGTTCCGAGGCCAGCACGCTGCGGCCGAGCCCGCTTTCGACATGCAGACGGAAGTCGCGTTCCTCTCGGAACAGCCGGAAGCGGTTGCGCACCTCCCAGGAGATCGAGAGCTGGGTATCCTGCGCGTCGGCGGCTGAAGCCAATACCGCCGCGAGCGCGCTGCCGAGCAGCACGCTGCAGACCGTGACGCGAAACGAAAATCGAACCAGAAAGCCAATCATGGCGCGGTTTGACGCGAGTGGTACGGCGAAAATAAGAGAAGCGGCTGCAGCGACCGAAATCCGGGATCGAAACCGGGGACCTTGGGGCCGATAACGTTCGCTGTTACCGCCTCAGCCGCCTGATCTGCTGCTGCCGGCTTTCGATCGGTTGCCGCACGGTCGCCGAAGCCGTGCAGGCTTGGCTGAGTCTTTTTCGTTCCTGCCAGGGCCGCACCACGTTGAGCCACAGCTCGCGCATGCCCATGATCGAGATCGAAATCCCGAACGGGATCAGGAAATAGAGGATGCGGAACACGACCAGCGTCGCCAGCAATTGCTCCTTGCTGAACTCCGGCAGCGCCACCAGCATCGCAGCATCGAACACGCCGATCGAGCCGGGGGCGTGGCTCGCAAAGCCGAGCAGCGTCGCCAGGATGAACACCACCGCCAGCGAGACGAAGTCGATATGCGGCTCGGTCGGCATCAGGAGATACATCGCGAACGCGCAGAAGCCGAGATCGACCACGCCGATGATGATCTGCAGCAGCGTCAGCTTGGCCGAGGGCAGCACCACCTTCCAGCCGTTCTGGCCGAGCTCGCGGCGCTTCTCGCCGGTCAGGAGCCAGACGAAATAGGCACCGATGCCGGCAAGGCAGCCGAGCGCGATCAGCCGGTTCATCGCCGGCGGCAGCAGGTCCATGGCCGATGCCGCCGCGGGGTGCCAGGCCATGCCGAAGCCGAGCACGAACAGATTGCCGAGCCAGAAGGTCAGGCCCGAGAGAAAGCAGATCTTGGCGACGTCGATCGCGGAGAGGCCGTAGTCGGAATAGATCCGGAAGCGGATCGCGCCGCCGGTAAAGACGGTGGCGCCGATATTGTGCCCGATCGTGTAGCTGGTGAAGCTCGACAGCGCTGCGATGCGGTAGGGGACGTGGGTCTTGCCGATCGTACGCAGCGCGAAGAAGTCATAGAAGGTCAGCGTGCAGAACGCCCCGACCACGCAGAGCGCCGCGAGCGCGATCCGGTGCGGCGCGATGTCGGTCAGCGCGGTGAGGATGATACCGGTGTCGACGCCCTTCAGGGTGTGGACCAGCGTCGTGACCGCGAACGCGATGATGAGCACGCTCGCAGCGACCCCGAGCCGTTTCCAGCCGATCTTTTCCTTGAAGCCACGCCCAAGCGTGGTCAGCAGCCGAAGCATTCATCCTCCCGGCAGGGACAATTTCAGTGGGACCCAGTCACGGACGGCGACGGGTGACGGGCAAACGCACCGTACGCGATGACCCATAAGGCAAAACCGATGCGTTGTGCAGCCCTTGACAAGCCAACCTTCGGCTCCCGTCCAGCGTTGTTGTCATACTGGCTACATATGTTCTCGCGCTGCGGAATGTGAGTCGCAGCTAGGTCGTCGTCCGCGACGGCACCACTGCATGTTCCGTCGTCCTTCAGCCGTTCCTGGCGATTTCGTCGGTATTTTGGCCGATTTTGCCGTCGTCGCACCGCCACTGCGGGGCCGTCGAAGCGGAGCGAATAGACGATATGCATCAGCGTGGGGGACGTCCGGGCCGGCTGCGGCGTTTACCAAAGCGTGAAGTCGATGTGCGCATCTGCGTGATCCGGCTGTGGACCGCCGTTCGGGCCGGAATGAGGCGCCCGGGGGGCGGTCCGTAGGTCTATTGAGGCAAAACGCCGCGCAACGACGTTGCGCCCCCGGCCGGCATGGCGATACCACACTTCGATCCGCAGCGAAGTATCATTGAGAAACGAAGACCTATCTCTCGCATTGGTTGCGCAGAGCGAGGTCAAGACAATGCAACAGACATCCCTGAAGCTCCGGCGCGTGCCGGACCAGCGCGCGACGTCGCATCGGCCGTCGACCGGGCTTGCGGCGACGTTGACGCTCGCCGCGATGAGCCTCGGTTACGGCGTCGTGCAGCTCGACGTCACCATCGTCAACACGGCGCTCAACGCCATCGGCGGCTCGCTCGGCGGCGGCGTTGCCGAGCTGCAATGGGTGGTCAGCGCCTACACCATCGCTTTTGCCGCCTTCATCCTGACCGCGGGAGCGCTCGGCGACCGGATCGGCGCCAAGCGCGTTTTCATGGCCGGCTTTGCCATCTTTACCGCGGCGTCGGTTGGGTGCGCCGTCGCGCCTGACGCCTTGACGCTGATCGCCGCGCGCTGCGTGCAGGGGCTGGCCGCGGCCATCCTGGTGCCGAACTCGCTCGCGCTGCTCCGCTACGCTTATGCGGACGAAAAGGCGCGGGGACGCGCGGTCGGCGTCTGGGCCGCGGGCGCGAGCCTTGCGCTGACCGCCGGCCCGTTTGTCGGCGGCGGGCTGATCACGCTGGTCGGCTGGCGCGCGATCTTCCTGGTCAATCTGCCGATCGGCCTGACCGGGCTGTGGCTCGCCTGGCGCTTTGCCGGAGAAACCACGCGCCATCACCAGCACTGGCTCGATCTGCCGGGACAAATTGCGGCGATCGCCGCGCTCGGCACGCTGGCCGGCGCGCTCATCGAGGGCGGCGCGCTCGGCTGGGATAGCCCGTTCGTCGTCGCAGGCTTCGCTCTGGCGGCCGTCTTCTCCGTGCTGTTCGTCTGGCATGAGGCGCGCACGGCGCAGCCGATGCTGCCGCTCTCGCTGTTCGGCAACAGGATGTTTGCCCTGACCTCGCTGGTCGGCCTGCTGGTGAACGTTGCGTTCTACGGGCTGATCTTCGTGCTCAGCCTCTACTTCCAGCAAGTCAACGGGCTGTCGGCGTTCGCCACCGGCCTCGCATTCGTGCCGATGCTCGGCGCCGTGCTGCCCGCCAACCTGATCGCGCCCCATGTCGCGGAGCGGATCGGCGCGCCGGGAACGATCGCGCTCGGCGCCGCGATCTCGGCCGCCGGATGCCTGGCGCTGCTGTTCATCGGTCCCGGTACCGGCTATCTCGCGATCTGCCTGCAACTGCTGGCGATCAGCGGCGGCCTCGGCCTGCTGGTGCCGCCGCTGACATCGGCGCTGCTCGGCAGTGCCGAGCCGCAGCATGCCGGGATCGCGGCCGGGGTGTTGAATGCCACCCGGCAGACCGGCAGCGTGCTGGGTGTCGCGCTGTTCGGCTCGATGGTCGGCCGGTCCGCGGCCTTCATCGCCGGCCTGCATGCGGCACTCGTGATCTCCGCCGGCGTACTGCTTGCCGCCGCCGCGCTGATCTGGATCGGCGCATCATCACAAGCGCGGCAATGAGCGAGGCCGTCGTTGCGCGGTCACGGCGCGGCATCTAACCTTGCGCGGTCGGGGACTGTCGCCGAGGGGGCGGATCAGATGCCTGCGCCAATCGACCGTCGTCTGTTGCTGCGCCGCGCCGCGATGCTCGGCGCCTCGCTGCCATTTGCCAACCTGATCGGTCCGGCCTGCGGAGAGGCGCCCGGCCTGATCGCGCGCAGGGTGTTCTTCGACAATCCCGATTACATCAATGTCCGCCTCAGCCCGGACGGGACGCAGCTGTCCTATGTCGCGCCGCTCGACGGTGTGAACGACCTCTGGGTCGTCCCGCTCTCCGATCTCAAGGCGGCGCGGCCGGTAACCCGCGTCACCGATCGCAACATCTCGGCCGGCTATCGCTGGGCGCATACCAACCGCCATGTGGTGTTCTTCCGCGAGCGCGACGGCGACGAGAACTGGCGTGCCGCCAGCGTCGACATCACCGACGGGAAGATTGTGCCTTTGACGCCGGAGACCGGCGTCAAGGCCTTCCTGCAGGAGTCCGATCGCAAATTTCCCGAGGAGATGCTGCTGCGGCACAACCAGCGCGACAAGCGCTACTTCGACATGTACCGCGTCAACATCGTGACGGGCGCCAGCGAACTCATCTACGAGAACCACGACTATATCGCCCTGATCACCGACAGCACATTCCGGCTCCGCCTGGCGTCGCGCCTGATCTCCGACGGCTCCGCCGAGGTGTTCGAGCGCGGCCCGGACGGCAGCTGGGTGCCGTTCATGACGGTGCTGATCGCCGAGACCGATACGACCCAACTGCTGGATTTCAGCGCCGATGGCAAGACGCTGTACCTGATCGACTCGCGCGGCCGCGACAAGGCGGCGTTGTTCGCCCTCGACATGGCGACGCGCCAGACCACGCTGCTCGCCGCCGATGATGATGCCGACATCGTGCGCGCGGTCTTCGACGAGAATCGCCGGCCATTGGCGGCGCTGGCGATCACAGACCGGATGCGCTGGCACGCCGTCGATCAAAAGCGTCGCCAACGACCTCGCCGATCTCAGCCGCTATGGCGCCGGCGACATCAGCTTTGTCAGCAACAGCGACGATCTCCGGCTCGGCACGGTCCATTTCGAACGCGACACCGAGAGCGGTGAATACGCGCTGCTCGACCGCAAGACGCGCGAGGTGCGCAAGCTCTACACCCAGCACCGTGCGCTCGACGGTCTCGCGTTGCGCAGGCTGGAGCCGGTCGTGATCCCCTCGCGCGATGGCCTGCGCCTCAACTGCTACCTGACCCGGCCGGTCGAGGCCGCGGCCGGAGTGGTGCCGCTGGTGCTGGTGATCCATGGCGGGCCGTATTACCGCGACACCTGGGGGTTCAGCCCGGTCCATCAATGGCTCGCCAACCGGGGCTATGCGGTGCTTGCCGTCAGCTACCGCGGCTCGACCGGCTTCGGCAAAGCCTTCATCACCGCCGCCGATCACGAATGGGGCGGCAAGATGCATGGCGACCTGATCGATGCGGTCGATTGGGCGATCGCGCAAGGCATCGCCGATCCGAAGCGCGTCGGCTTCTTCGGCGGCAGCTATGGCGGCTATTCGGCGCTGGTCGCCGCGACCAAGACGCCGGACGTCTTCGCCTGCATCGTCGACCTGTTCGGCATCTCCAATCTCGTCACCTTCATGGCGACGATCCCGCCCTATTGGGGTCCGTGGATCAGCGTCTGGAAAAATCGGCTCGGTGATCCCGGCACCGAGACCGGCCGCGCGTTCCTGGTCGAACGTTCGCCGCTGACCCACATCGAGCGTGCCGTGAAGCCGATCCTGATCGCGCAGGGCATGCGTGACGTAAGGGTTGTGGCGGCCGAGTCCGAGCAGATGGTCAATGCGCTCAAGCAGCGTGGCGTGCCCGTGACCTACATTACATTTGCCGACGAGGGGCACGGCTTTGTGCGGCCGGAGAATCGGCTTGCCTTCTATGGCGTCACCGAAGCATTCCTCGCCAAGCATCTCGGCGGTGCTTGCCAGCCGATCGGAAACGATTTCGCTGGCTCGTCGCTCAAGGTCGAGACCGGGGCTGAACTGGTGCCCGGGTTGCGCGGCTGAGACGAATTCACGGCGGATTGCCGTTTTCCTGATTGTATCGCGTGCGTTCAAGGCTTTTTCACCATGCGTGAAGCCTTGCTGCGGTGCGTTACTGTTCGTACACGAATGCGCTGGCTTTTATGGGTCCATAATGGGAGCCTATATGTATCGCGTTCTAACCTGTCTCACCTTGGAACATGACTGGCGGTTGGTCGTCCTCGGTGGCGTGATCTGTCTGCTCGCCAGCGCCGTCGCGATCAGCCTGTTTCACCGCGCTCGCGCCGCAGAGGGCCGAGCCCGCGAGATCTGGATCGGTCTTGATGCGGCGGTCGGCGGTTGCGGCATCTGGGCCACCCATTTCGTCGCCGTGCTGGCGTACGATCCCGGCATCGAGGCCGGATACAACATTCCGATCACGCTGCTGTCGCTCGTGCTCGCGGTTGCGATCCTGGCCGTCGGCCTGGCCGTTGCGACCTTCGATGAACGCTGGCAGACGGTCGCGGCCGGTGGCGCGATCGTCGGCGTCGGTGTCGCGGCGATGCATTACACCGGCATGCTGGGGCTGGAACTGCCCGCGCGCATCGTCTGGGCACCCGGCATCGTCATCGCATCGATCGTATTCGGAAGCCTGTTTGGCGCGCTCGCGCTGGTCGTTGCCACACGCGGCGAACGCCTTCGCACCACAGCGGCTGCGACCGGTCTTCTGACGGTTGCGATCGTCTCGCATCATTTCACCGGGATGGGTGCGGTGACGCTGGTCCCTGATCCGACGATCGTTCCCGACGGACTCTCGGTCTCGCCGCGCGTGCTCTCCTTCATGACCGCGGTTGCGGCTTTCGCGATCCTCGGCCTCTCGCTGATCGCATCCATCCTCGATCGTCGCGCCAAGACCGAGCTTCACAGGCAGAAGGTGGTGCTGGATACCGCGCTCGAGAACATGTCGCAGGGACTGTGCATGTTCGATGCCGATGGCCGCATCATGCTGTTCAACGAGCGCTACAGCGAGATCATGGGGCGCAATCGCGTGCCGCTGCAAGGACGCCTCTTGATCGATGTTCTGCAGGACCTCCATTCCATCGGCGAGTGGGACGGCGATCCCGAGGAATTCTGCAACGCGCTCCTCGCCGAGGCAAAGGCCGGCCACAGCGCGACGCGGATCGTCAGCCGCAACGAGCGCGCGATTCGTGTCGTCGATCAGCCGATGAAGGGCGGCGGCTGGGTCGCGACCTTCGAAGACATCACCGAATGGCAGCAGGCCCAGGAACAGATTTCACACATGGCGCGGCATGACGCGCTGACCAATCTGCCGAACCGGACCCTGTTCCGTGAACAGCTCGAGAAGGCTTCGAGACTGGCCAAGCGCTCTGACCAGCTGGCGGTGCTCTGCCTCGATCTCGATCATTTCAAGGAGATCAACGACACGCTCGGACATCCGATCGGCGACGCGCTGCTGCGCGAGGTTGCGCGCCGGCTGGGCGAATGCGTGACCGAGCACGACACCGTGGCGCGGCTCGGCGGCGACGAGTTCGCCATCGTGCAGTTCTGCAGCAACTGCGAGCCGTCCGTGGTGTCGTCGTTGGCAAGTGCGGTGGTCGAGCGGATCGCCGCACCCTATGAGATCGGGGGCCATCAGCTCGTGATCGGCGTCAGCATCGGCATCTCGCTCGCGCCCGAGGACGGCAAGGATCCCGACGAGCTGCTGCAAAAGGCCGATCTGGCGCTGTACCGCGCCAAGGCCGACGGCCGCGGCACCTATCGGTTCTTCGAGACCGGGATGGATGCGCGTGCGCAGGCGCGCCGCCTGCTCGAGCGCGACCTGCGGCTCGCGCTCCAGCGCGACGAGTTCGAGGTCTATTATCAACCGATCCGCGATGTCGTGGGCGATCGGGTCGTCGCCTTCGAGGCGCTGGTGCGCTGGAATCATTCGCTGCGCGGGCTGATCGCACCGAACAATTTCATTCCGGTCGCCGAAGAAACCGGGCTGATCGTGCCGCTGGGCGAGATCGTGCTGCGCAAGGCTTGCGCCGAGGCGGTGAGATGGCCTGCGGACATCGCGGTCGCCGTCAACCTGTCTCCGGTGCAGTTCAAGAACCCGACTCTGGTGCCGTCGGTGAGGGCGGCGCTGGAGGCGTCGGGCCTGTCGGCGGATCGGCTCGAGCTCGAGATTACCGAATCGGTGCTGCTGCAGAACAGCGAGGCGACGCTCGCGGTGCTGCACGAGCTGCGTGGTTTCGGCGTCCGGATCTCGCTGGACGATTTCGGCACCGGCTATTCCTCGCTGAGCTATCTGCGCAGCTTCCCGTTCGACAAGATCAAGATCGACCGTTCGTTCGTGACGGACCTTGCGACGCGCGAGGACTCGATGGCGATCGTGCGCGCCGTCACCGGTCTCGGCAAGAGTCTCGGCATCGTCACCACCGCCGAGGGGGTCGAGACCGATACCCAGTTCGACCTGCTGCGGCAGGAAGGCTGCACGCAGGCGCAGGGCTATCTGTTCAGCCCGCCGCGGCCGGCGGCAGACGTCGCCAAGATGCTGCGCTGGGTACCGGAAAGGTCGGTGGCCTAGCTCTTGCGCTGGGCAAAATAGGCGCCGCAAAACGCCATCACGGCGCCGAGGCACAGCGCGGCGAGACCGGCGAGCACGGCGGAAACGGTCGAGACCGTGCTCGGCGCCGCCGCGGCCTGGCCGGCGCCGGCCAGCATCAGCACGCCGACGACGATCAGGAACTGCCGCATCCGCTGCGGGATCTGGCCGGCGACCGCGCTGTGCATCAGATTGGCGGTGAAGTAACCGCCCGAAAACCCGACGCTCGCGATCAGCCACCAGGCGATCGCCGCGCCTGCCGGCATGAACTCGTGGCTATCGGAGCGCCACAGGCCGCCGAGATCGAGCCCGTAGCGCGCGCCGAGCATGTGCACGGCAAGCGCCAGCAGCACGCCGGATATCATCGCGCCGCCGAGGATGAGGTAACGCGGAAAATAGGTCGTCTCGGGCATGGCTCGCTTGTAGGATAGCCGTGACATCCCATGCAAGCGCGCGGATGTGTCTGAACAGGTGGAACGGCGGATTGCCAACAACGTTGCAGGACCGGCCGGAGGCAGGCGAGGGCGCGCCGGTGCGCTATGCCTACAAGGCCTCATTGATCGGCTCGGCGCACCAGTTCGAGCTGACCGACGACGGGCTGTCGTGGCGGATCGCCGGCAGGTCGGGCGTGTGGGATTACGCCGACATCTCCGCCGTCAAACTGTCCTACCGCCCGGTCTCGATGCAGCAGCAGCGGTTTCGCGCCGACATCGACAACGCCAAGGGCGGGCGGATCGCGATCCTGTCGACCACCTGGCAGACCGCGACGCTGGTCGCACCGCAGGGACATCTCTACCGCGACTTCATCGTCGAGCTGCATCGTCGGATGCAGGCGGCGGGCAGCACGGCCAGGCTCGTCGGAGGCCTCGGGCCGAAGACATACACCGCGGCGCTGGCGCTGCTGGCGTGCCTTGCGGTGGCAATGACCGGATTGCTGGTGATGGCGCTGCTGGCTGCGAACTGGATGGGCGCGCTGTTCCTGGTCGGCTTTGCCGCGCTGTTCACCTGGCAGGTCGGCGGCTTCGTCACCCGCAACCGCCCGCGGCGCTACCGCTTCGATCAATTGCCCGATGGGCTTTTGCCGAAGCCGGTTCGCAATCAAGCGCAATGAATGGAAGAAGGCTGGTACGTCGCAGTGCAGACGGGATGTCATTCCGTCGAATCAAAATCCTCTTCTGTCGCGCTCAGCATTCCCGCCAACGTCCGCAGGCCGAGGTCGAGTTGCTCCATCGGCGGCGCGGCAAGCGCGAGCCGCACCGCATTGGGTGCGTGTCCCGGCGTAGCGGCGAAGGTGGTCGACGGCGTCAGCGCGATGTCGCGTCGTGCCGCGGCCGCGACCAGGGTCTGCGAGCGCCAGTGCGGCGGCAAGGTCAGCCACAGATGATAGGATTTCGGGTTGGTCTGGATCTCGAAATCGGCCAGATGCTTCGCCGCGATCTGCTGGCGGCGGCCGGCGTCGATACGCTTCAGCCGTGACAGTTCGGCGGCGGTGCCGTCGGCCATCAGCCGCTGCCCGGCGGCGAAGGCGTAGCCCGACGCCGTCCAGCCGCCCGAGCGCACCGCGGCCATGATGCTTTCGCGCAGCCGCGGCGGCGGGACGATGAAGCCGAGCGCGAGACCGGGCGCGACCTTCTTCGACAAACTGTCGAGTACGATGCAGCTGTCTGGCGCGAGCGCGGCCAGCGGCATCTCATCGTCGAGGAATCCGTAGACGCCATCCTCGATGACGACGAGACCGAGCTTCTCCACCACGCGCAACAGCTCGGCGCGGCGCTCGGCCGGCATCGTGATGCTGAGCGGGTTCTGGATCGTGGGCTGGATGTAGAGCGCGGACAGATGCGCCTCGCGGTGCGCCTTCTGGACCGCGTCAGGGCGTACGCCATGCTCGTCCATCGCAAGCGGCACCAGCGCGATGCCGAGCCGGGCGGCAATGCCCTTCACGAACGGATAGGTCAGCGCCTCGACGCCGCAGCGTCCGCCGGGCGGCACGACCGCGGCCAGCGCGGAGGCGATGCATTGCCGGCCATTGGCAGTGAACACGATCTGGTCGGGATTCGGCGCCCAGCTCTTGCGCGCGAGGAATTCTGCGGAGATCGTGCGCGCCGCCCGCGTGCCGAAACTGGTCGCCGGCCGCAGCGCGCCCTCGAGCACCTCGGGCCGCTCCAGCCCTTCGAGGCTCTTGGCGATCATCGTCGCCTGATGCGGCAGCAGCGGATAGTTGAATTCGAGATCGATGCGCGCGCCGCGCGGCTCGGTCGGAGCGGCGATGCCGCGTCGCGCCTCGCCGGACACGAAGGTGCCGCGGCCGACTTCACCGACCACCAGCCCGCGCCGCAACAGCTCGGTGTAGACCCGGCTCGCAGTCGAGACCGCGATGTTGCGGTCATAGGCGAAATGGCGCTGCGGCGGCAGGCGGTCGCCCGCCTTCAGCGCGCCGCTGGCGATCTCGGCGGCCACCGCATCCGCCAGCTTCAGATATTCGAACCTCGACATTATTGCACCGAGAGCAATGTTTTACTTGCTCCGAGCAATGTACCGGATCATTTAAGAGCGAACAAGCCCATGATTGCACCGAGGAGCGCGCAAGCGATCCGAGGTTACTACGGCGCAGGTGTCGAAACGGCATTTGCGTCAACGGCATAGCTTTGCCGTTTGGGCATCGAAGGAGATGACAATGACGACGATATATTCAGCGACCGCATCGCCCGCGCGGTCCAGCATGATGGGCGGATTGCTCCGATTGATCCGAGTGTGGGGCGATGCACTCGCGACCTATTGGGTGCGCCGGGAGGCGATCAAGACGCTGCGCCAGCTCGATGACCGGACGCTGCGCGATATCGGAATCTCGCGCTGCCAGATCGAGCCCGCCGTCGCCGGCGACCTCGATATGGAGCTGGTGCGGATCCGCTGACGAGAAGCGTGGTGCGACGGCTTCGGGTGATCGGAGCGGTCGCACCGCAGACGGCCGCGATGGCTCGCTGCGCGGCTTTAACCAACCAGTGTTTGAGCGTGGCGAAGAACTGTTCGGATCAAGTCGCGTCCGGACACTTGGTGCCGGTTGCAGAATTCACCGAAACTACACCAAAGATGCCGAAGAACCCCGGTTTGTCGCCGCCGTCGCTCCAAGGTTGTGGCGCTCTATGCTAGCGTATTAGTTGCGTACGCTAGCGTTGTAGTTGGGGACCGATGGCCGCTCGCAGATTGTCGCAAGGGCAGGCCCCGACCCGGGAAGCGCGCCGCCGCTGGCATGAGGAGCGATCGCTGCGGTGCGCCATCAGATTGGCCCGCATGGGCTACTGGGAGTCGCAGAGTGCCGCGGCAACCGATTTCTGGATATCGCCCGAGCTCGCCGCCTTCTACGAATTCGAAACGGTCGACGGCTTCATTCCCATCGCCACGGTGCGCGAGCGCTATCTGCCTGAAAGCCGGAAGGTTCTGGAGGCGCATTACGCGGCCTGCTGGGCGGAGGGGCGGCCCTATGCGGTGCGGACGCGGCTCCGCAGTCCCGATGGCAGCCTGCTCGACTGCGTGGTGCATGGCGAGCCGGAATTCGACGCGCGCGGTCAGGTCCGGCGCGTGTCAGGCATCGTCCGCGACGTCACGGAGGAGACCTCCGCGCTGCGGCGCCTGACGGAGAGCGAGCAACGGCTGGCCGATTTTGTCTCTACCGCCTCGGACTGGTGCTGGGAGAGCGACGCTGCCCACCGGCTGCTCCCCTATCCCAAATCGCTGGCCGGCAATGCGGCCTTCCAGACGGTGGCGTCCGGCGGCAAGGCGCGCTGGGAACTGGCTTATGCGCCCGAGGACGGGGAGGCCATGGCGCGGCACCGGGCCGACATGGAGGCCCATCGCCCTTTTCGCGACTTCACCTATACGCTGATCGGCGAGGACGGGTCGCGCGTCAGTATCTGCACCAGCGGCAAGCCTATCTACGCCGATGATGGCACCTTTCTCGGCTATCGCGGCACGTCCAGCGACATCACCCAGCTCAGGGCGGCCAAGGCTTTGCTCGACCAGCGCACGCGGGCGCTGGAGGAAGCCCATCGGCTCGGCAAGATCGGCACCTGGAGCTACCGTCTGGACACCGGCCGTACGACCTGGGCGCCCGAGCTCTACCAGCTTCTCGGCTTCGGCCCCGACACGTTCGAGCCGACCGATGACAGCATGAGGCCCTATTTCCTGGACGGCGACGCCGACCGCTTCAAGGACCTGCAGAGGAGGGTCGTCCGCACCCGAAGGACCGAGGCCACCGACCTGCGCATCCTGCACGCGGACGGCACGGCCCGCGATCTGGCTGTCATCTGCAAGGCGGAGGTTGCCCACGACAAGGTCATCGGCATCATCGGCACCGTGCAGGACGTCACCGAGCGCAAGGAGGCTGAGCGACAACTCGAGCAGCTCGCCTATACCGACCCTTTGACCGGGCTCGCCAATCGCGCGCTGTTCACGCGCCAGCTCGCCGCCCTGATCGAGGGCTGCACCCGGCAAGACCGGGGCGCCGCGCTGCTGCTCATCGATCTCGATCGCTTCAAGGAGGTCAATGATTCCCTCGGCCATGCCGCCGGCGACAAATTGCTGATCCAGGTAGCGGCGGCACTGCGGCAGGAGCTGGGGCCGCGCGCTTTCATCGCCCGGCTCGGCGGCGACGAATTCGCCGTGCTGGCGGAGGGACGCGGCATGTCAGACGCCGCGCTGACCGGGCTTGCCGATCGGCTCATCGGCAAGCTGTCCGTCCCCGTCGATCTCGCCGAGGGCGAGGCCTTCGTCGGCGCCACCATCGGCATCGCCCGCCTGCCGGAGCATGGGGCGACGGCGGAGACCGCCGTGCGCAATGCGGACCTGGCGCTCTATATGGCCAAGGAGGCCGGGCGCGGCCGGGCGCAACTGTTCGAGCCGGTCTATGCCCAGGCAGTCGATCAAAGGCTCGATCTCGGCCGGCATCTGCGCCACGCGGTTGAGGCCGGCACCCTTCAGGCGCATTACCAGCCGCAAGTGGACTTGAGGACCGGCCGCGTCACCAGCTTCGAGGCGCTGCTGCGCTGGACCCATCCCGAGCGCGGACCAATCTCGCCGGCGGAGTTCATCCCGATCGCCGAAAGCTCCGGGCTCATCGTCGATCTCGGCCTGTGGGTGCTGCGCGAGGCCTGCCGGCAGGGCCGCGCCTGGCTCGATGCCGGGTTGCCGCCGCGCTCCGTCTCGGTCAACGTCTCGCCGGCGCAGATCTGGAACGTGGATTTCGATGCGGCCGTCGCGGCGGTGCTGGCGGAGACCGGCTTTCCGGCGAAGCTGCTCTGCCTGGAGCTGACCGAAAGCCTGTTCGTGGATCATACCGAGCAGCGGATCAACCGCACGCTGACGGCGCTCTCCGGTCTCGGCGTCCGGCTGGCGCTGGACGATTTCGGCTCGGGCTATTCCTCGCTCGGCTATCTCACGCGCCTGCCGTTCCATTGGCTGAAGGTGGACCGCGCCTTCGTGGACGGCATTTCCACCGCGCCGGAGAAGCGCAAGCTGCTCGGCGGCATCATCGCCCTGTCGCACGGCCTGGGCATGACTGTCGTGGCGGAGGGAGCCGAATTGCCGGCCGAAGTGGACGTGCTCGGCGGGCTCGATTGCGATCTGGTGCAGGGCTTCGTGTTTTCCCCGCCCGTCACCGCCGACAAGGCGCCGCTGGTGGCGGCCGGCATCGAGCGCGAGGCGTGCCGGATCCAGCCAAAACGCAATCGCCTTTAGGCAGCATTCTTTTGCCCGTGGCTTTGCCTCGATGGTGGCCGCTGACCAATTAGCTAGGCCGTGTTCTCACAAATCGGAGTTGGATGAGGGGCGCTTGACGCCCGCTGTCACCCTGACAGCGGCGAGAAGGCGGACCTCGCCGGAGGTTCGGGAAGGGCCAGCTTCAGGCTCATGCATCGCAGCAGATGGAGCCCTTATTCGGTCCCTCGTTGGCGAGGGTAGCCTTGCCGGCTCTTCAACCCAGAGCGCTTTTGCGGTCTTGAGATTGATCACAACTCTAACGAGGCGATGAGCCTTGCCGGAACGGACCTTCGTCAGCCAGCGCGGCATGACTGACAAGGGCCAAAGCAGTTGTTGGCACTTTAGTCCTTGTCGAGCTCTCCGATATGACGCTGGGCATATAGCTCAAGACCGATCCTCGCGACGAGTTCGATCTGGGTTTCCAAAAAATCGATATGCTCTTCCTCATCGTGCATGAGTTGCTCAAACAGATCCCGTGTCACGTAGTCTTCGACCTGATGGCAATGGGTCGCGGCTTCAGCGTAGAGGGAGCGCGCCGACAATTCGGCTTGCAAGTCGCTATCGAGCACGCCCTTCACGGTCTTCCCGATATGAAGGGATTCCAGCGTCTGCATATTGGGAGATCCATCGAGGAAGATAATGCGTTCGATGAGCTTGTCTGCATGTTGCATCTCTTCAATCGATTCCTTGCGCCACATCTTGGCCAGCACCTTGTAGCCCCAATTGTCGAGCAGGCGGTAGTGCAGCCAGTATTGGTTCACCGCGGTGAGCTCGTGGCGAAGCGCTTTGTTCAGGTATTCGATAACATTTTTATCGCCCCTCATGCTCTGCTCCTTTTCGCGTGTGCTGTTCGGATCGACTGGCTAAAGTTTAGAGCCTCTCCATGTTCGGTCCGAACTGTTTGGGACGTCTACCGTTCGCCGTGAGCGGCGACGCGTGGAAAGGGCTGCTCGGCATTGACTTGCTGCCGTTCGTCACACATGAGGTGGAGGTTAATCCCGCTGCCGCGGCAAAAAAAGGCGCAGCGAAATCGAACAGGGGAGTTTGGCCATGATCGAGGGAGTCAGCGCGGTCACACTCGGCACGCATGAAATGCCACGGGCCGTCCAATTCTACCGTGCGCTGGGGTTTGAGGTACTGCATGGCGGCGAATGGTCGTCGTTCACTAGCTTTCGAGTAGGTACGAGCTACCTCAACCTCATCGACCAACCTGCCGAACGACGCTGGTCCTGGTGGGGTCGGGTCATCTTCTACGTCACCGATGTTGACGCGCTTTACGAACGTGCGCTCGCGGCAGGTTACAAGCCGGCGACCGTGCCCCGCGATGCCGAATGGGGTGAGCGCTTCTTCCACCTGGTTGATCCCGACGGCCACGAACTCAGTTTCGCTCGACCTTTGCTTCCGGCTTCCGTCCAATAGCGGATCGAAGCAGCCTGCATTCCAATAGTCGCTGCGAGAGGGTATTGTTCCGACAGACGGCCATCGCCCTGACGTCAGCTTCGGCTCGGGCTATGGCGCGGTCTCTCGAGCAAAGATCAACGGATGGCAACGAACGGTCGCACCGTCACCGTATTCGGCGGAACCGGTTTTCTCGGCCGCCGCATCGTTCAGCATCTGCGCGATCGCGAGTTTCCCGTCCGGATCGCGTCAAGGCATCCAGATCGCGGGCGCAATCAGTCTGGCCCTCATGATCCGCAACTTCAATTGGTCCAGGCCGATATTCACGACGCACGGTCTGTCGCGGATGCACTTGCCGGCGCTTACGCCGCCGTAAACGCGGTCAGCCTTTACGTCGAGCACGGTCGGGAGACGTTTCATTCCGTTCATGTCGAAGCCGCCCAACGGGTAGCAGCCCAAGCGCGCCGGACCGGAGTCAAAAGGCTCGTTCACATTTCAGGCATCGGCGCCGATGCCGCGTCTCAATCGCGGTACATCCGAGCGCGTGGCGAAGGCGAATTGGTGGTCGGGGCTGCCTTCGCCGACGCATATATCATCCGACCGGCCGTCATGTTCGGACCGGACGATGCGTTCGTCACGACCATCCTCAAGCTTCTCCGCCGGCTCCCAATCTACCCGATGTTCGGCAGCGGCTTGATGAGTCTGCAGCCTGCCTATGTGGAAGATGTGGCGGAAGCGACGGTTCGGATCATCCAGCGAGCCGAGACGCGACCGACGATCTTCGAGTGCGGCGGCCCTCGCGTCCACTCTTACGAGGAATTGGTCGGAATCGTCGCGCGCCAGGCTGATCTCGCGCCCATCCTGGTCCCCATCCCGTTCGCCGTTTGGCACGTGCTGGCATGGGCCTCCGAAATACTCCCGGAGCCACTTCTCACGCGCAATCAGGTGGAGCTCATGCAGATCGACACCGTGTCATCGCCGGAGATGCCTGGCTTTGTCGAACTTGGGATTTCGCCGTACTCGGTTGAGGCAATGCTCCAAGAGATGCTGTCGAAGCGCGGATGAAGAGGGCTCATCGGTTAAATCCGCTTCAGATGGCGGGTTCGCGCGCTACTGTTACACGACGCTATGGTGTATCCGCCGTTCGGCGGCAGCGATATGACTGTGCGCCGTCGGCAGCTGCAGATGACGCGATGGGTCAATCGCGTCGTCTTTGCAGTCGGCCAGCTATTTCTGGTCTACCCTCAACTCCGGACATGTCGCCGCATTGCGCCAACTGACGCGATGGGCAAGAAGCAGTCATTTGGTCACCCGACTTAAGAGCGCGGCAAGGAGCAAGTGAAGAGCGACGGCGGGCCACAGCAAAAGGCCGGTCGCTCCTCCTACTAAGCCAAGGTATCCAAGGTACAATCCGACTAACAGGCTATAGCTCAACATCCCGGCGAGCGGCGGCCCTGGCCAGCACGCGATCCCCAAAGCGACCAAGGCAATGCCTGCAACGCGCGCAACAGGTACTGCGAGGCCTGTTAGCCGTTCACCCAGCAACAACTGCCCGACCAGCGCAGGGGCGATCAATAATGCCAGCCCGGTAGAGGCCTCGGCGACAGCGGCGAAAGTCAGAGCTTTCTTCATCGTTTCGCCCGCCGTGCGAGGCAACAAGCAATGACCGGCGCTGTTACGGCTTCGCCTTGGCCTCTTGCTCCGGTGTGAACGGTTCGAGCTTAAAGGTCAGTTTGTCGATCTTGCCGGTGAACTTGAATGGTGGTTCGTAGCGGTACTCGATCATTGCGACGCCGGAGCGGGTGTCCAAGCCGACATCGAAAGTTTCGTCCTCCGGGAAGGTGACGGGGATGGTATTCTTCATGGTTTCCCTGGCCTCTTCCTTTCCGTCCACGGACAGTACGCCGGTCCCGCCCTTGCCTAATCCTGGACCGTCGCATCTGAAGTCGAAGACGATGATGTGCTTGCCTGCGCTTAATTCCGGCCCTTCCCACATGGTGCGCTTGAGATCGAGCAGGTTGTAGAGGAACACCGCCTTGCCGCGGCCAATGCCGGCTTCACCCTTGCTCAGGAACAGGCCATAGCCGCCGAAGCGTCCGCCCTCAGTGACGATCATGCCTTCTGCGCCGCCCTCTGGGATCGTGACCTCAGCCGTGATGGTGTAGGACTTGCCCAGGATGCTCGGTGCCGCACTTGCGGGCACACCACTCAGTTCGCCCGAATAGGTGAAGACCGTTCGTCCCGCCGTGAGATTTGGGCGCGGCGCGTTCCAGCGCGCCAGCGTCGAGTTGTCGAGCGGCAGCACGTTGTATTTCTTCGCCTCGGAGTAGAACAGCTCCTGCATCTGCTTGAGCTTGTCCGGCATCTTGGCGGCCAGATCGTTGAACTGGGTTGGATCCTCCTGGACGTTGTAGAGTTCCCAATTGTAGCCGGTGATCACATCTGGAGGCGTAGCGGAGCTTAGCTCCCACGGGAGCGTCGCCGGCGTCGTGGCCGCCACCCACCCATTGCTATAGATCGCGCGATTGCCGAGCATCTCGAAGTATTGCGTCGTGTGCTTGCTCGTTGCGTTGGCGTTTGCCTTATCCCACGCGTACATCATGCTCACCCCCTCGATGGGGATCTGCTTGATGCCGTTGACCGTGTCCGGTTGCGGAATGCCCGTCGCCTCAAGGATGGTCGGCACGATGTCGATGACGTGATGGAATTGGCTGCGGATGCTGCCCACATCGTTGATGTGGCCGGGCCAGGACATGACCATGCCCTGTGCCGTGCCGCCGAAGTGCGACGGCACCTGCTTCACCCATTTGAACGGTGTATCCATCGCCCACGCCCATTCTGCCGCATAATGCGGGAAGGTCCTGTCCGATCCCCAGAACGGATACCAGAGAAACTGGTCTTTAACCGGAACTTCGACGCCATTGAACGTGGTGAATTCGTTCGGCGTGCCATTGAGCATGCCTTCGGCGCTCGCGCCGTTATCGCCGCCGATATAGATGATCAGGGTATTGTCGAGCTCGCCGAGGTCTTCGACGGCCTGGATGACCCGGCCGATCTCGTTGTCGGCGTAGGCGAGGTAAGCGCCATAGACATCAGCTTGCTTAATGAAGAGCTTTTTCTCCTCGAAACCGAGAGAATCCCACTGCGGCAATTCCTTCGGCCACGGCGTCAGCTTGGCGTTTTCGGGCATGATGCCCAGGCGCTTTTGATTGGCAAATATGGTCTCACGCACCTTGTTCCAACCGCCGTCGAACAGGTGCATATCGCCGATCTTCTTGATCCATTCCGGCGTCGGATGATGCGGCGCATGGGTGGCGCCCGGCACGTAATAGACAAAGAACGGTTGGTCCGGTGCGATCTCCTTGAGCTGCTTTATGTGCTGGATGGCGTCGTCGGCCATCGCCGTTTCTAGATTCCACTTGGGATTACCCTCGAACGGATAGATGGCCGTGGTGTTGCGGAACAGGTTCGGTTGCCACTGGCTGGCGTCGCCGCCGACGAAGCCATAGAAATAATCGAAACCCATGCCGCTGGGCCATTGATTGAACGGCCCGGCTTGGCTCGACTGGTAAGAGGGCGTGTTATGGTCCTTGCCGAACCACGACGTTGCATATCCGTTGGCCTTCAGGGTCGTGCCAATGGTGCCCTTTTCAATCGGGATGATCGAGTCGTAGCCCGGGAAACCCGTCGCAACTTCGCCGACCACCCCGAAGCCGACCGAGTGATGGTTGCGCCCCGTAATAAGGGCCGCCCGCGTCGGCGAGCACAGCGAGGTGGAATGAAAATTGGTGTAGCGCAGACCGGCCTTTGCGATGCGATCCATCGCAGGCGTGGGGATGACGCCGCCGAATGTGCTTGGCGCACCGAAGCCCTGATCATCTGTCATGATGAGCAGCACGTTTGGCGCGCCTTTCGGAGGCACCACGCGCGGAGCCCACCAAGGTGTCGAGTCGGAGGCTTTCTCCTTGATGATGCCGCCGAATTTCGGGTCGGGCGGCGGCAGCTGCTTTCCGTCGATCGTGGTTGTGGCGCTGGGAGAACCCGGTACATCCGTGACTTGTTGAGCTGAAGCCGAGCCCCAACCGAGGGCGAGAAGACAGGAGCCGACAAGCGCACTGCGAATGACGTCCATGGCGGCAAACTCCTGCGCATCTGCGGAAAAGAGACGCAGATTGCTCTCGTCGAGCTCAGCACCTTTGATATAGATCAACCTGGACCAATCGTCGCGACGCGGTATGCAATCCGGCGTGATGATCGAATGCCACGCGGCGAAGCCCGCTTCGGGTCAAACTGAGACCTCGCACCGGCGGGTCGGCACTTGCGGTCTTCATTCGGAAGCGGACATCGTCACGGCCGTCCGGCATGTCTCAAGAGGGGCCAGAAGGAGATATCCATTCTATTCGTGCACGGGCTTCAGGCGATGTAATCGCGGGTCGCTCCTGCAAGCGGCCCGCGTGAGCTGCTATCTTACGGTTAGTCGCGAGCCAGCGCTCTCTGCGCTTCCATTTCGAGGGCCTCGTACGAAGCCTTTTCGACCGTGATGCCGACCGCCTGAATGGTTCCGCCATGGAATGTCCCGGGCGTCTTGTATTCCGCGCTGACGGCGTCGCCGCTGTCGTAGCCGACGCAGAGGCCGTCGCCCGACAAGGTGAACTTGGCCGCCTGCGTCTTCATTGAACCTTCGGCAACAACCTTGTCGTTGATGTACAGGTTCATTGTACCGACCGACTCCTTGTGAGGGCCGGCACCCGTGCGTGTGAACTCCATTCCGAGCGTGTACTTGCCGGGCTTCAGTGTCTCTTTGGAGACGAACTTCTGCTCGGGCTTGATGCCGAGGAAGTTGTACACGTAGTAGAGCTTGTGATCCTTGATGAACAGTGCGTGCCCGCCGAAGCGAGAGCCGTGGGCGAAGATCACGCCGCCGGCATCCGCGTCTGATATCTCGACATTGGCGAGGATCTTGTACGAGCGATTGCGCACGTTGACGGCGACGCCTTCCGGCACCGGCGCCGTATCGGGGTAATAGACGTAACGGTCACGGATTGCTTCGGACGAAGGGCGCTCGATCAGCAGGATTTCGGACGCGGTTCGGTCATCAATCGGCAGAGCCAGATTGGCTCGGGCTTCCTCGTCCCATGCCTTCTTGAGCACCTCTAGCTTCTCGGGATACTGCTTCGCCAGGTCGGTCGACTCCGAGCGGTCCTCGTCGACGTGATAGAGCTGCCATTGGTCCTGATCGAAGTGTCCCTTGCCGGTGAACGGGGCGTGGACCGCAGCAGCGAGCCAGCCGTCCTCCCACATCCCGCGAGTGCCGAGCATGGAGTAGAACTGCCGCTTCTTCTGCGTCGGCGCATGCGGCGCCGCATCGAAAGTGTAGCGCATCGAAACGCCGGAGAGCGGGAACTGCTCCACGCCGCGATAGACCCTGGGCATCTCGATGCCGACAACGTCGAGGATCGTCGGCACGATGTCGACCGAGTGGTGGTACTGGTCCCGAATTTCGCCACGGGCCTTGATGCCTTTGGGCCAGGAAATGACGAGCGGATCGGCCGTGCCGCCGGAATACTGCGCGTAGCGTTTGAACATCTGGAATGGCGTTGAGAATGCCACTGCCCATCCGGTGGGGAAATGGCCATAGGTGTCCGGTCCCCCGAGCTTGTCGAACAGTTTCATGTTCTCGGCCAGGTCATCGGGATAGCCGTTGAAGAACTTGTTCTCGTTGACGGACCCGTTCGGCGTACCCTCGCCTGAGGTGCCGTTGTCGGCGGCGTAGAGAACCATGGTGTTCTCGAGCTGCCCGGTCTTCTCCAGGTACTCGATAACTCGGCCGATCTGGGCGTCGGTGTATTCCGACAATCCGGCCCAGACTTCGGCCATATGCGAGAACAGTTTCTTCTCGTCCGCGTTGAGCGTGTTCCACGGGCGAACGGCATCTGCCGGGTTCGCCTGGGACTCAGGCATCGGGTTGATCGGCGTCAGCTTGGTGTCCTTCGGCACGACGCCCTTCTCGATCATGCGCGCCAGCACCCAGGTGCGATACGCTTCGTAGCCATCGTCGAACTTGCCCTTGTACTTGGCGATGTATTCCTTCGGGGCCTGGTGCGGCGCGTGATTGGCGCCTGGATTGTAGAACATGAACCACGGCTTCGAGGGAGTCGCAGCCTGCTGGTTGCGGATCATCTTGATGGCCTGATCGGCGAGATCCTTGGAAAGATGGTAGCCGTGCTCCGGTGAGGCCGGCGGCTCGATGAAGTGATTGTCCTCGACGAGGTCCGGGTACCACTGGTTAGTCTCCCCGCCGATGAAGCCGTAGTAGCGCTCAAATCCCTGACCGAGAGGCCAAGTCTTGCGGTCGCCGCCCTCGGCAACATCCTGCTCCGGAACGTTATGATTCTTGCCTAGCCAGAAAGTGCTGTAGCCGTTGTCCTGAAGGACCTGCGCGATGGTCGCGGCTTGCGGCGGGATACGACCCGCCCAACCCGGAAAGCCATTGGAGGCTTCCGTAATGGCCGCCATGCCGTTCAAGGTGTGATTGCGGCCCGTCAACAGCGTGGACCGGGTCGGCGAACAGAGCGCTACCGTATGCCACTGCGTATAGGTGATTCCGTTCTGTGCAAGCTTGTCGAGCGTGGGCATGTTGATCCGGCCGCCGTAGGGCGACCAGGCGGCAAGCCCGGTGTCGTCGTAGAGGACGAACAAGATGTTCGGTGCGCCCGCTGGTGCCTTCTTCGGCGTGAACGGCCCCCAGTCGGCCTTCGAATCGCGAACATCGAGATTGATGGTGCCGTTGAAATCCTTGTACGGCCCCACGGGCTGTGGCTGCTGCGCCAATGCCCCCAGGGAGAATAGCGTGCCTAGCGCGCCAACCATCAGACGAGAAATGGACTTCGCGATTGTTCCGATCCCACATTGGGTCGAGCATCTGCACGCGGTTTTCATTGTCATGGGACATCCATCGGCGTCGCCCACGCGGGGAGAACAGGCGAAGCTCTCACAGTAAACTTATGGGATTGGTTGGGCTTGATCTGTGTCAAGCAAGGGTGATGGTCTGAATGGGAGCGGAAGCCGGCGCGCGCAGGTATGTTACGCAACCTTGGTACAGATAGCTGTCGTTCTATTTGTTCTGCTGCAAGTCGGACGTGAGCGCGTTTTGCCAGTCCGTCCAGTTGCGGATCCAACGGCTGACCACCGCGAAGAATAGCCCGGTCGAGAGTCCAAACATGAGAGCGGCCGACAAAGCCTCAAGCGGCGCGAACATCCGCCAGTGCGCGGGCAACGCAAGACCGCTGCCAATGGTCGTGTAGGCGCCTGCGGAAAAATAGAACGCAGACCCGAGATCGGGAAGGCAGCCTTGCCAGAAGTAGAACAAACCCCAGACCGAAATCTCAGCCAGGTGGATCAGAACCAGCCAGCAAGCCAGCGCAATCACAGCTGACGTGACGCGCCGGAAGCCCGATGCGGCCAAGGCGTGCGACCGCATCATGCACCGGAGCAGCGTGTCCAACCCGATCGCGTGAATGGCCACGGTGATCACCACCAGACAAGCAGCGAAGAGAACTGTCAGGAACATTGACGGTCGGCTTGTCTCGACAAATCAAACCTGTCGGGTGAGGGCCAAGGGGAGGGCGGGTCTTATTATTTGCCCCGATTGCGTCAACGGGTCGGATGAGAACTCGGGAAGGCTGCGGCAACAGCTCAGGAATGAGCAAGCCTCCTGAGCCGAAACGCCAGTGCAACCAAAATCACGCCCATAATCACGGCGTAAGTGCCGATGACCCAAAGCAATGCGAGCGCGCCAGCCCCCGGAGCCATCATGACACCGATACCGAACAGCACCGAAACGACGCCACCCAAAATCAGGTACCACTCGTCGTCGATCTCCTTGCGCAGCCTGATCGCGCCGATAATCTGAAACACGCCGGTCGCGATCGCCCAGCCGCCGATGAAATACAGCAGCACAAGCGCAGTAAGACCCGGCATCATGAACACGAGGAGCCCCGTTGCAATGCCAAGCAGGCCGACAATGGCCAGCCACCAGCGTGGTGTCGGCGCGCCACCGGTAATAGCGGCAATTATCGCGAGCGCTCCATCAACCATCGCAAATGCACCGTAGAACATGATAAGCGTCAGAAGGGTCATGCCTGGCCAAGCGAACGCGAGCACACCGAATATGATCGCGGCGATGCCGCGTAATAGAAGCACCCACCAGTTCTTCGCCAATGCGTGCACCATGACTGACCCAAGTCCCATTCCTGGCGGCCGGCCGATTTGCATCGTGCTCATGACAATCTCGCTCAAGTTGGTCGGACCGCAGCGCTCTAAGCGGTCCTGATCCTGCGGAATAGCTATCAGTGACAGACAGAAAGCTATCAGTGTTGAGCTAAATCAACCGGATTGCGCCTCTGAAGTTGAGCGCGTGATGTCCGAGTTGGGTCAAGGTGAAGAACTCGGCGGGAGCACAATGCGTCCGTTTCGGGTGCATAGCGCGGGGGCGAGGGGATGCGGGGCGCAATTTCGGAATATTAGAAGAATATCTCTGAGTTGCCCGACGTGTCAAGTCGCCTAGTCGAAGCTCGCCAGCCGCCGGCTCCTTTGCATGGGGTTGTTTTCGATATTTTGGCAGCGCCGCCTGCGACGGCCCCATCACTCGTCCCGTTTTAGTGCCGCACCACGAGCACCGAGCATTTGGCGTAGCGCACCACGTGTCCGGCGTTCGAGCCGAGGAAATAGGTGCGCATCGCCGGGCGGTGCGAGGTCATCACGATCAGGTCGGCCTTCATGGTCGCGGCCTCTTCGAGGATCTCGTGATAGATGCCGCCCTGGCGGACCACGCCGGAGATGCGCCCGGGGGCGATGCCCGATTCGCGCGCGACGATCGCGAGCGCTTCTTCCGATGTTTCACGCTGCTGGCTGTCGAAATCCGCCGGCACATATTCGGCGAGCATCACCGGCGTCATCGGCAATACGTTGAGCAGACGCACCGCCCCGTTCCAGGTTTGCGATAATGTTGCAGCGGTTGCGATCGCCGGCTTCGCCAGATCGGTATCGGCGAGGTCGATCGGCACGAGAATGGACTTGTACATCTGCGCCTCCTGTCCGCGATTGGTCTGGAGCCGTTTGGTCCCTGTGCCGGGACGCGCGCCTTCTTTTTCTTGGAGTAGCTTGTCGTGTCGCCGCGAACCGGTCCCCCTGTCGCGCCAACATCAATATAGCATGGCAGAGCGGCGCTGTCCGCTTGCGTCAGCCGCGCAAGGCCTGCTTCAACAGTTTAGGGCTAACGAACAGCACGAGCTTGCCGCGCCGGAAGGAGACGTCGTTCCAGTCGTCGGTCGCGAAGTCGAACACGGCGAGCCCGGAGGTCGGCAGATTGTCGCCAAGCGCGCGCTTGGCGGCCTCGTCGCCGCTGCCGGTCAGGGTCAGCGCGAGCTCGTGTATGCCGGGATTATGGCCGATCAGCATCAGCCGCTTCGGGTCGGTGACGGAGGCCATCCGGATCACGGTGAGCAATTGCGCCGGATCGGCGCCGTAGAGTTCCGGCACGAATTCGACTTTCGGCGCACGTCCGGCGCCCTTCAGCGCCTCGCGCACGATCTCCCAGGTCTGCGTGGTGCGGACCGCCGGTGACACCAGCGCCAGATCGGGCAGGGGCGGATGGCGGGCGATCCAGCCGCCGATCTCCGCCGCATCGCGGTGGCCGCGCTCGTCGAGACGGCGGTCCTGGTCCTGCCCCGAAGGCGCGTCGTGTTCGGTCTTGGCGTGGCGCAGCAGCAGCAAACGGCGCATGGACTTCCATCTTGATTCGGTCTGGTCGAATTAAATTCTACAGGCTCATGCCCTGGACAAGGTGACAAGCGCCGCAGCGGTTCGTAAGAAACGACATGAGCGAGACTTCCACAAGTGCGGTAGACGGCCCCGACGAGGCGGCCTCGCCGTTCCGCGACCGTCTGGCGTTCGACCTCGACGTCGACATTTGCGTGGTCGGGGCGGGGCTGGCCGGCCTGACCGTGGCACGCGAGGCGGCGCGGCTTGGTGCCAGCGTCGCCGTGCTCGAGGGCCGCCAGATCGGCTGGAACGCCTCCGGCCATCATCTCGGCACCGTGATGCCGGGTTTCGGCCTGCCGATATCAGATGTGATCGAGCGCGTCGGCCTCGATGATGCCCGCGAATTGTGGGCGCTCTCGAAAGAGGGCGCCGATTATGTTCGCGCCACTGCCACCGAGGAGCTGATCCCGGGCATCAGGGCGAGCGACGGCGCGCTGGAAGTCTCCAATGTGGATGTCGGCGAAGCGCTGATCAGCCGCCTGCAGACGCTGGGTGAGGAATTTGCCACCGAAGTCGAAGGCTGGCAGGTCGATCGCGTGCGCAGCGTGCTCAGGACCGGGCGCTATTTCCACGGCATCTATTATCCGAAGGCGTTCCAGATCGACGGCCGCAAATATGTGCACGGTCTCGCCGCGCTGGCGATGCGGGCGGGCGTGCGGATCTTCGAGGAGACGCCGGTCGTCAGCATCGATTTCTCGGGCATCCGCAAGCGCATCGTGACGCCGACGGCGCGACTGCGCGCCAACCACATTGTCCTCGCCGGCAACATCCATCTCGGCGCGCCGCTGAAGCGCTTGTCCGATACGCTGCTGCCGGTGTGGCGCTACGCGGCGTTGACCGAACCGCTCGGGGAACGGCTGGCGGAGGCGATCGCCTTTTCCGGCTCGGTCGTCGACAGCGACGGCATCGACCATTTCCGTGTCGTCGATGGCGATCGCCTGTTGTGGGCCAGTCCCGAAACCACCTGGGACGCGCGGCCGAAGCGGCTTGGTGCGGCGGTGCAACGTCGCATCGCCACGGTGTTTCCTCAACTCGGCAAGGTTCCGATCGCCGACACGTTCGGTGGCGCAGTCGGCGTCACCGTGCATGGCATGCCGCAGATCGGGCAGTTGCGCAGGGGCCTGTGGGTGGCGAGCGGCTTCGGCCGGCAGGGGCTCAACACCTCGGCGCTCGCGGGACAGTTGATCGCGCGCAGCATCCTGTGGGGCGACGACCGCTGGCGGCTGTTTTCGCCGTTCGAGCTGGTCTGGGCCGGCGGCACCACCGGCCGGGTCGCCGGTCATTTCATCAGCCTGTGGGCGAGGGGCGCCGCATCCGCGGCGGGCGTGCTGGCGCGCTACCGCGAGGGTGCACGTGCGAAGGAGCGCCGCCGCGAGGCGCGGCTGGCCGAGGCCAATCTCAAGGCGGGAACCCGGGGACCGCCGCCCCGCCGCCCGCCGCCGTCGGCCGCGCGGCCGGTGCCGCCGCCCGCGCCCCGGCAGGTTGAGGACGGTGAGCCGCCATCTGCCCATCCCTCGCAAGAAAGTGAGCGGATCTCGGACGGGCGGATGTAACGTCTGGCGGCGGGGTTCGTATTTGGTGACGAGCCGGTTTGCCAGTCTTGTTTCGCCAGCTTTGGCCGCCCGCATCGGAGATGATTGATGATCGATCGCCGCATCCTGCTTGCTTCCGTCGCCGGCCTGTTCGGCCTCGCCGCCTTCCGCTGGCTGCGCGCCTCGCCGGCGCAGGCCGCCGAGAAATTCGAGATCGAGAAGACCGACGCCGAGTGGCGCGCGCAGCTCACGCCGCAGCAATATGAGATCCTGCGCCAGGAGGGCACCGAGCGGCCGGGATCGAGCCCGCTGCTCAAGGAGCACCGCAAGGGCACTTTCGCCTGCGCCGGCTGTGACCTGCCGCTGTTCTCGTCCGAGACCAAGTATGAGAGCGGCACCGGCTGGCCGAGCTTCTGGAAGCCGCTGGACAATGCGATCGGCACCACGTCGGACCGCACCTTCGGCATGCTGCGCACCGAGGTGCATTGCCGCCGCTGCGGCGGCCATCTCGGGCATGTTTTCGATGACGGCCCGAAGCCGACCGGGCTGCGCTACTGCATGGACGGTTTTGCGCTGGTGTTTCACCCGGCCGCACCCTCGGCGACCTGACGGCCACAGCGTTTTCAAGCGAAGGGTTCGCGTCAAGAAGACGCGTCAAGCCACGACGGGGGAGCGCGGTCAGGCCCACGCTTCTTCCCGGCAATTGTTGCCTGCCCGGCAATTGTGCCCCGGTTAAACGGCCGGGGCTTTTTTTTCAAGCGCATGATTTTGTTACGTTTCGTTTCGTGGCACGACCTTTGCGACATGCTCCGCCGATGCGGCCATTCCTGTGATTGCCAGCCGCCGGGAATCGAATTGGAGAACATGTCATGGGTATCTTCGGCGCTCTTACGACGGCGGTCGGTGGCTTGCGCGCAGGATCGTACGCGCTCGAGAACATCTCCGGTAACATCGCCAACTCGCAGACCACGGCCTTCAAGCGCATCGATACCTCCTTTCTCGACCTCGTCCCGCAGACCGCGCTGACCGCGCAGCTCGCCGGCGGCGTCACGGCGCAGTCGCGCTCGACCAACTCGGTGCAGGGCGACGTGCAGTCGGCGTCGGTCGCGACCTTCATGGCGATCAACGGCAACGGCTTCTTCGCGGTGCAAAAGCCGGGCAGCTTCACTGACGGCTCGCCGGTGTTCGACGGCGTCGACCGCTACACCCGCCGCGGCGATTTCCAGCTCAACAAGGACGGCTATCTGGTCAACGGCGCCGGCTATTATCTCGAGGGCGTGCCGATCGACCCGACCACCGGCAACCCGTCGGGCTCCTCGCCGCAGGTGCTGCGGTTCAAGAACGACTTCCTGCCGGCGCAGCAGACCACCAAGATCGACTACCGCGCCAACCTCGCGTCCTATCCCTTGACCACGGCGCACGACACCTCGGTTCCGGGCTCCGAGCTGATCCGGCCGGGCGCGTTCAGCGCCGGACATAACCCGCTGGTGCTGGGCACGCCGGCCGCGCCGTATACCGATTCATCGGTCACCGGCACCGCGCAGAACAACAAGGCGACGCCGTCGGTGGCCAACACCGCCGCGACCCTGCTGTCGGGCGCGGCGGGCAGCGATTCGATCAATGCCAACTTCAGCGCCGGCTCCGCCGGCCCCCCGGTCGTGCCGGCCGATACGATCACGGTGAACGGCACCGTCATCACCTTCGTGGCTTCGGGCGCGACCGGCAACCAGCTGAACGTCACCGACAGCATCGGGACGCTGCTCGCCAAGATCGACTCGATTACTGGTACCGCGACGCCGTCGACGATCAGCGGCGGCAAGATCACCCTGCATTCCGGCACGTCGGCCGACCTCAACGTGACGAGCTCGAACTCGACCGCGCTTGCGGCGCTCGGCTTCACCGGCTCGGCGGTTGCGACCCGCGGCGGCGGCGGCACCGTGGGCACCGGCCAGGTCGTCGGCAACGACAACTCGACCTTCCTGAACGAATCCGTCTCGGGCGGCGCCGTCACCGCCTACGACGTGTCGGGTGCGCCGGTGAACCTGCAATTCCGCTGGGCCAAGACCGACAGCTCCTCGCTGGGCGCCGGCCATACCGATAGCTGGAACCTGTTCTATCAGGTCAATCCCAATGCGACCGGCACGCAGGTCTCGTGGCAGAACGCCAACATCAACTTCACCTTCGCGTCGAACGGCCAGATGTCGCCGGCGATCTCCTCGGTCGCGCTCAACAATGCCGTCGTCAACGGCGTGTCGCTCGGCAGCCCCGTGATCAATTTCGGCTCCGGTGGCGTGACCCAATTCGCGGACGCCAACGGCAACGTCCAGGTCAACCAGATCCAGCAGGACGGCTTCCCGGCCGGCCAGCTGCAGTCGGTCAGCGTCTCGACCAACGGCCGCATCGTCGGCAACTACACCAACGGCCGCAATATCGACCTCGCCGAAATCTCGGTGGCGACCTTCAACGGCACCAACTTCCTCAAGCGCATCGACGGCGGCGCGTTCGAGGCAACCGACGAGTCCGGCGCGGCGTTGTTCGGCAAGTCCGGCACCATCGTCGGTTCGTCGCTCGAGAGCTCGAACACCGATATTGCCGACGAGTTCACCAAGCTGATCGTGACGCAGCAGGCCTATTCGGCCAACACCAAGGTGATCACGACGACCAATTCGATGGTGCAGGACCTCCTGAACGTCGTGCGCTGATCGCATCAGACATGCGCGTGTGAAGCAGTAAAGGCGAGTACACATCATGGGTTTGAGCCAAGCCCTTTCCACCGCGATGTCGGGCCTGCGCGCCACGCAGGCCGCGCTCTCGCTCGTGTCGTCGAACGTGGCCAACGCGGAGACGCCGGGCTACGTCAGGAAGACGCTGAATCAGGATACCGGCACCACCGGCCAGTTCGGGTCGAGCGTTCTCATCACCGGCGTCAACCGCCAGCTCGACGAATTCCTGCAGACCCAGCTTCGCACCGAGACGTCGGGCGCGTCCTACGCTGACGTCCGCTCGAGCTTCCTCGCCAATCTGCAGGGCGTCTACGGCAATCCCGACTCCACCGGCACGATCGAGGATGCCTACAACAAGTTCCTGACCGCGGTGCAGGGCTTGTCGACCAGCCCGGATTCGCAGTCGGCCCGTATCGGCGTCGTCAATGCCGCGCAATCCATGGCACAGCAGCTCAACGCGACCTCGCAGGGCATCCAGACGCTGCGCGCCAACGCCGAGGCCGGCATCAGCGACTCCGTCAATACCGCCAACAATGCGATGCAGCAGATCGCCCGCCTCAACGTGCAGCTGCAGGCCAACGGCGGCACGACCGATGCGTCGACCGCGGCATTGCTCGATCAGCGCGATCGCTACGTCACCCAGCTTTCGCAGCTGATGGACATCCGCACCGTCACCAACAGCCAGAACCAGGTGACCGTGTTCACCAATTCCGGCGTGCAGCTGGTCGGCACCGAAGCCGCGACGCTCAGCTTCAACGCCCAGGGCACGATGACGCCCAACACGCAGTACAATACCGACCCGACCAAGAGCACCGTCGGCACCATCACCATCAATTTCCCGCATGGCGGCACCTATGACATGGTGTCGACCAACTCGATCCGGTCAGGCAAGATCGCCGCCTATCTCGAGCTGCGCGACAACACGCTGGCGCAGGCGCAGACGCAGATCGACCAGTTCGCCGCCGCGATGTCGAGCGCGCTGTCGGACAAGACGACGGCGGGCACCGCCGCGACGGCGGGGGCGCAATCCGGCTTCGACCTCGATCTCTCGGGGCTGCAGAGCGGCAACACCATCCACGTCTCCTACAAGGACAACACCACCGGCATCACGCACAATCTGTCGATCGTCCGCGTCGACGATCCGAGCGTGCTGCCGCTCAGCAACACCGCAACCGTCGATCCGAACGACGAGGTGCTGGGCGTGGATTTCTCCGGCGGCATGAGCTCGGTGCTGTCGCAGCTCAACGGCGCGCTCGGCGGAACCGGCCTGCAATTCTCCAATCCGTCCGGGTCGACGCTGCGCGTGCTCGACGACGGCGCCGCCAACAAGGCCGACGTGACTGCGGCCTCGGTCACATCAACCGTTTCGTCGCTGACGTCGGGCGACCCGCAGCTTCCGCTGTTCACCGACAATGGCGGACTCTACACCGGCGCGATCACGGCGAACGGCTCGCAGTCGACCGGGCTTGCCGCACGCATCAGCGTCAACACCGCCCTGGTCGGCGATCCCTCGCGCATGGTCGTGTACTCGACCAATCCGCAGACGCCGGCCGGCGATACCACGCGCGCCAACCTCATTCTGAACCAGTTGTCGAACGCGTCGTACAGCTATTCGCCGAAGACCGGCCTCGGCACGTCGGGCGCACCGTTCACCGGCACGCTGTTGAACTTTGCCAAGCAGTTCATCAGCCAGCAGGGCGAATCGGCGACGGCGGCCAAGCAACTGGCCGACGGTCAGGACGTCGTGCTCAATACGCTGCAGAGCAAGATGGACTCGACCTCCGGCGTCAACATGGACGAGGAGATGGCGCATCTGCTGTCGCTGCAGAACGCCTATTCCGCCAATGCGCGCGTGATGTCGTCGATCAAGCAGATGTACGACGCGCTGCTGCAGCTCACGTGAGGGTAACATGTCGATCGACGGCGTAAGCGGCAGAACTTCCTATATCGGCACCACGATCCTCAACCTGCGCAGTCAGCTCAATGACCTGACGACGCAGCTTGCGACCGGCAAGGTATCGACGACTTATGCAGGGCAGGGGCTCGATCGCGGCTTCGCGCTCAGCCTGCGCGCGCAGATCAGCGGCATCAACGCGTTCTCGGACACGGCCACCAACCTCAACACCCGCCTGAGTGTCGCCAACCTCACCCTGCAGGGGCTGTCCGACGTCGGGACCCAGGTGAAGAACGCCGCGACGACCGCGACGCTGACGCTCAACAACAGCGGGCAGACGTCGGGCCAGATCACGGCGCAGGCCGCGTTCTCCAATGCGGTCGCGATGCTGAACAGCCAGTCAGGCGACCGCTATCTGTTCTCCGGCCGTGCGATGGACACACCGGCCACGGTGTCGGCCGACACCATGTTGAAGGGCACGGCAACCCAGGCCGGCCTCACCCAGCTCATCAACGAACGCAAGCAGGCCGATCAGGGCACCAATTTGATGGGACGCTTGAGCGTCTCGTCGCCGCCGGCGACCACGACGGTGACCAGCGTCGCCGAGGACGGCTCGCCGTTCGGCCTGAAGCTGCTGTCGGTGCAGTCGTCGTTGACCGGCGCCACCGTGACGCAGCCGGCCGGCACGCCGAAGTCCACCTCGGTCGATCTCGGCGCCGTCAATCCCAAGGATGGCGACAAGGTCAAGTTCAACTTCACGCTGCCCGACGGCACCACCGATGCGATCGAGCTCACGGCAACGACCACGAGCCCGCCGCCGGCGGGCTCGTTCCTGATCGGTGCCGACACCACGGCGACGACCGCCAACCTTCAATCGACGCTGACCTCGTCCATCAAGACGCTGAGCGATACGTCGCTGGTCGCGGCCTCCGCGGTCGCGGCATCCAACAACTTCTTCAATCCAGTCGCGACCGTCGCGGGCGCCGCCGTCAACAACCAGAACACGCCGCCGGCGCCGATCAGCGGCGCTACGGCCCTTTCGGGCGCGGCGGGCACCGACTCGCTGTCGACGAGTTTCGCGGCCGGCGACACCATCACGGTCAACGGCACCCCGATCACCTTCGTTGCCTCGGGCGCCACCGGCAACCAGGTCAACGTCACCGACAGCGTGCAGACGCTGATGGCGAAGATCGACCAGATCAGCGGCACCAAGAACCCGTCGACCATCAGCAATGGTGCGATCACGCTTCACGGCGCCGATGGTCAGAACTTCTCGATCTCGAGCTCCAATACGGCCGCACTCGGCGCGCTCGGCATCGCCAACAACACGACTGCGACCCCGGCGCCGCTCAGGGTAGGGGGACCGCCATTCGATACCGCGACCAACCTGGTCGCGGGCACGCCGGATAACACCGTGTACTGGTACACCGGCGAGAACGGCCCGGGATCGGCGCGCGGCACCGCCGTCGCGCAGGTCGATCAGTCGATCACCGTGCAGTATGGCGCGCGTGCCAACGAGCAGGCCTTCCGCTACCTGCTGCAGAACGTCGCGGTGTATGCGGCGGTGACGACCAACGCCAGCAACCCGAATGCAAGCGCGCAGGTGACGGCGCTCGCGCAGCGCGTCAGCGGGAATCTTGCGCCGCAGAACGGCCAGCAGCAGATCCAGGACGTGCAGGCCGAGTTCGCCGGCGCGCAGACGGCGACCAAGGCGGCCACCGATCGTCAGACCCAGCTCAAGGCCATGGCGGAAACGATGCTCGACTCGGTCGAGGGCGTCAATCAGGACGAGGTCGCGACCAAGATCCTGGCGCTGCAGACCAGCCTGCAGGCGTCGTACCAGACCACGTCGATGCTGTATCAGACCACGCTGTTGAAATATCTGCCGATCGCCTGATCGCTTGCCGCGCAGGTTTGGAAAGCAAAAAGGCCTCCCTCGCGGAGGCCTTTTTCGTTCAGGCGAGGGCCAGAGCGTTTTCAAGCGAAGGGATGCCGGTTCGCGTGAAGAAAACGCGTCAAAACAGGAAGCTCTACGCGCTCTTGCGGGTATCGTCCTGATTGCCGTTTTGCTGACCGCGTGCGGTTTCCAGCAGCTTCTCCTCGTGCGCGATCAGCTTCTTGGATTCTTTCAACGCGTGATAGAGATCGCCGTTGAGGATGAAGTTGTTGACGCTCTCGATGAACGGCCAGGCGCTTGGCATCGCGGTGATGATGTCGCGCACCAGGCTGAAATAGGTCGGGTGGTGCGCCATCGGGTCCGGCGACAGATACATCAGCTGCACCGCGAGATAGATCAGCTTCGCCGGCGTGTCCGCGGTCTCCGGCGTCAGGATGTCCTTCTCGCGCAGGATCGGGATGCGGTCGCCGTCGATCAGAAGCCGGGCACGCTGCTCGGTGTTGGTGATCACGCAATTGCCGACGATGATGCGCTCGTTCGGTTTGAGTTCGACCTTCAGGGCCATGACCGTTCTCCTTTGCCGGGCAGTCGCGCGATATCGTTGCAGCGGAACGAAGTTGAGTTCGGCACTGCTTAGCAGCCGCCGTTGCGGCCCGGGGCCGATGCGACAGCGATCCTTTCCCATGATGGTTAACGCTTGGTGAACAGCGGGGCCGCGCGCGTTGCGGCACGCGGCCGAAATCGGCAATCGTCTCAGTAGTTTTCACGGCGAACTTCGCCCAGTGGCGACAATTTTATTCTTCGGCATTTGTCTCAAATGCCGTGCTGGAGATTTCTTTTTCCTTGGCGGCTTGACCGCAGGATCGGTCATCCGCCCGGTCAGAAAGGATTGGAGCGGTTTTTTCCTCAGTTTCACACCAGAAAGGTATGAAAATGTCCGGTATCATTCTCTCCTCCTCCGTTCGTCAGAACCTCCTCTCCCTCCAGTCCACCGCCGATCTGCTCTCCACCACGCAGAACCGTCTTGCCACCGGCAAGAAGGTCAACACGGCGCTCGACAACCCGACCAACTTCTTCACTGCACAGTCGCTCGACAACCGCGCCAGCGACATCAACAACCTGCTCGATGGCATCGGCAACGGTGTGCAGGTGCTGCAGGCTGCCAACACCGGCATCACCTCGCTGCAGAAGCTGGTCGATACCGCGAAATCGATCGCCAACCAGGTGCTGCAGAGCCCGACGGGCTACACCAGCAGGTCGCAGGTCACCTCCACCGCGGCGCTCGGCGGCACGGCAGCCAACCTCGTCGATGGCACCACGATCAAGAGCGGCGACGTGCTGGCGATCGCGGCCTCGGCCGGTCAGCCCGCCTTCAGCTTCACCTTCGGGGCCAGCAGCTCGCTGGCGCAGCTGAATACGTCGCTGGCGGCCAGCAACCTGACGGCGAGCCTCGACAGCTCCAACAAGCTCATCATCACCACGACCAACGACGCGGCGTCCTCGACGATCGGTGCGGTGACCTTCACCAACACCGGCGGCGGCACTGCGACGTTCAGCGCAGCCGGCACGGCGCCAGTTGCCGACCCGGCGTCGCAGTCGGCGCGTGCCGCTTTGGTGACTCAGTACAACAACACCATCGCGCAGATCACGACCACGGCGCAGGACGCCTCGTTCAACGGTATCAACCTGTTGAACGGCGACAACCTGAAGCTGACCTTCAACGAGACCGGCAAGTCCACGCTCGCCATCAGCGGCGTCACCTTCAATGCCACCGGCCTCGGCCTGAACACGCTGACCGCGGGCACCGACTTCCTCGACAACAATTCGGCGAACAAGGTGCTGACGGCGCTGGGCTCGGCGAGCTCCTCGTTGCGCAGCGAAGCCTCGACGCTGGGTTCGAACCTGTCGATCGTGCAGATCCGTCAAGACTTCTCGAAGAACCTGATCAACGTGCTGCAGACCGGTTCGTCCAACCTGACGCTGGCCGACACCAACGAGGAAGCGGCCAACAGCCAGGCGCTGTCGACCCGCCAGTCGATCGCGGTGTCCGCCCTGGCTCTGGCCAACCAGTCGCAGCAGAGCGTGCTGCAACTGCTCCGCTAAGCACGCCGACGAGTGCTTCAAGAGCGGCGGGGGAAACCCCGCCGTTCTTCTTTGTCTCCGGGATATTACGGTATCTTTCCATGCCGTCAGAACGGCGCATTTCGTAACGCCTGCTAACCATATTTAAAGGCGCCGGATGCATAAATATCGGGCGCTAGAATTGCGTCTCCGCGGCCCGAGAAATCCGCATCCCATCGAGGTCATTAATGTCGAATGCAGCCCAGGCCTACGCCCGTACATCAACGACGACGGCCTCCCCACGTGAAATCGAAGCGCAGGCGCTGTTGAAGGCCGCGCGGCAGCTGCAGGAGGTCCAGGCGAACTGGAATGGGCTCGACAAGGCGCTCGATCACGCATTGCTGTTCAATCGCCGCCTGTGGTCGATCTTCCTCAGCGCTGCAGAGGGCGCCGACAATCCGCAGCCGCTCGAGGTGCGTCAGAACATCGCGAACATCAGCGTGTTCGTGATGAAGCAGACCATCGACATCCAGATGAATCCGGACCCGGCGAAGCTGAAGTCGCTGATCGACATCAACTGCAACATCGCCGCCGGCCTTTCGGGCCGTGGCTGACCGGCCAGTTCACAACGGAGCTCTCGGCATGGCCGACGTGTTGAGCATCCTGTCCGCGAACTACAAGGCCGCCGGCTTGACGGTTCCGTCGAAGACGCCCTATGTGGCCGTCGATCCGAAGCTCTATGAGGGCAGCTGGAGCGGCAAGTACGCCAACAACAAGTCGTTCAACATCTCGGTGTCGAACGTCGATGGCTTCCGCGCCAAGGTCCATTATCAGAGCGACGCCACCAGCAAGTATCAGGACGTCCTGATCAAGGACGGCTCGTTCCGGATCGGCGATACCAAGTTTTCGCTGGTGCAGCAGGGGACGGCATTGATCGCCAATGTCGTCACCGATCCGGCCACCGGATCGACCTATCTCGACAAGGCCTACGCCACACAGAAGTGAGGGTCCAGTCCGCTTGCGTTACGCGCGGCGGTCGGTTGCGCGCGCCCGCGTCGGCGCGTCCTTGCTGAGATCGAGCGCGTGGAAATAGGCGCGGCGGCGCAATACGGCTTCTTCCGGAAACTGTCTCACCACGAGATTCGTGCGATTGTCGACCACTTGGTAGACCACGGCGCGCGCGTCGCGGTCGATGATGACCTGGTCGGTGACCGACGGCGCCTGATTTGAGAGCGACGCATTGACGGCGTTGGGGTCTATCGTGACGCGCACGCTCGGCTCCGGAGCGGTGACGCTCTGGCTCGCGGGCAATTCGGTCTTCACCGCCTTCTGCGCCGTATCACTCGTGGGAGTGATCATCGGCGCTGCAACCGGTGCCCCCACCGGCTTGATGTTGAAATCTGTACTCATGGCAGCCTCGTAGTGCACAGGCACTAGTTTGCTTGAGTCAAATCCCAACCCCTCACGATCCGCAACTCTACGGGGAACCTCTCAACAGGCTGTTAGGGAACACGCTGAATGCCGCGCTGCCGGGAGCGCGTCGAATTAAGCTAAATTGTCGGCGTGCGTGCGTCAGAGCGTGCGGCTGACGGCGATCGGTGTCATGTTGCGCGGGCCCGGCGTGGCGCGCTGTCCGTTCGCGGTATAGGTGTTCGGGATGTTGCGGCGCTGCACCTCGGCATTGACGCCGCGCACGATGCCTTCGGAGACCGCGTGTGCGGTCGCAAGCACCGTCAGGTTGACCTGCAGCATCGCGCGGAACGTCTCGTGATGACGCCGTAGCGTTGCGAGCAGTTCGGGGTCGGTCTGCGACAGCATCTTCTGCATCGATTTGAGGTGCTCCACCGCGAGCATGTAGCGGCGCGACAGCTCCGACTTCTGCGCCTCGAGCCGCATGGCCTCGCGGATCTTGCCGGCGCGGACGAACTCGGTCTCCTGCTCGACGACGGTGAGCAGCGCGCTCATCACTTCGGTCAGTTCGTTGGCGAGACGTGCGACATCGGGGGGCGTCGTCGTCGCGGGCCGCGCCGCGGGAGCGGCTGGCCGATGCTGCTGTGGACGCTGATTCATCGCGCTGCTCCTTGAGAACCGAATTAGCTCTTGTTCGCCTGCTGCAGGATCAGCGAGCGGAACACTTCGTTGGAAATGCCGACGCCGCCGGCCTTGGCGAAGTTCTTCGAATATTCGTCGGTCAGCATCGACCTCCACGCGCCGGTGCCGACCGTGTCGCCGTAGGGGCCTTCACCCTTCAGGCCGGTGGTCATCTGCGAGAACATCGTGTTGAGGAACATCGATTCGAAGTCGGTCGCGGTCGCCTTCGCCTTGGTGAGTTGCTGCGGCGTGACCTTCTTCATCGCGTCCTGCAGCACGGGATCAGGGCGGCCGTTGAACATCGGCATCAACGCCTTGTTCGGCATGCTGCCGGTGGTGCTGTTGATCAGGCTTCCCATCACATCACCTCGATGTCGGCTTCGATCGCGCCGGCGGCCTTGATCGCCTGCAGGATGCTGATGAGGTCGCGCGGTCCGATGCCGAGGCCGTTGAGGCCGTCGACGAGCTGCTGCAGCGAGACGCCGTCCTTGACCACCGCGAACTTCTTGCCGTCCTCGGTGACCTGCACATTGCTGCGCGGCGTCACCACGGTGCGGCCGCGTGACAGCGGATTGGGCTGGCTGACTTGCGGGCTCTCGGAGATCGTGACGGTGAGGTTGCCTTGCGCCACCGCGACGGTGGCGACGCGAACGTCGCGGCCCATCACGATGATGCCGGAGCGTTCGTCGATCACGATCCTCGCCGCGAGGTCGGGATCGACCTGCAACTGCTCGATCTCGGTCAGGAAGGCGACGACGTTGCCCTTGAACTCCGGCGGGATCGAGAGCTGCACCGTGGAGGGATCGAGCGGTTCGGCGGTCTTGACGCCGAGATAGTCGTTGACCGCGGCGGCGATCCGCTTGGCGGTGGTGAAGTCGGCGTTGCGCAGCGCGAGGCGGACATTGGGCAGGCGATTGAGCGCGAACTCGATCTCGCGTTCGATGATGGCGCCGTTGGCGATGCGGCCGACCGTCGGCACGCCGCGCACCACCTTGGCGGCCTCGCCCTCGGCGTTGAAGCCGGAGATCGCCAGCGTGCCCTGCGCGACCGCGTAGACATTGCCGTCGGCGCCGAGCAGGGGGGTGACGAGCAGGGTGCCGCCGCGCAGGTCCTTGGCATCGCCGAGCGCGGAGACGGTGACGTCCATCCGCGTGCCCTGGGTGCCGAACGCCGGCAGATTGCCGGTGACCATCACGGCGGCGACGTTGCCGGTGCGGATGGTGGCGCCGCGGATGTTGACGCCCATGCGCTCGAGCATCGCCTGCAGCGACTGCTTGGTGAAGGGGATGTTGTTGAGCGTGTCGCCGGTGCCGTTGAGGCCGACCACGAGACCGTAGCCGATCAACTGGTTCTGGCGCACGCCCTCGATGTTGGCGAGGTCCTTGATCCGCGACGTCGCGGCCGCCGGCATGGCGGACGCCGCCAGCGCGAGCAGCGCGGCGCAGGCCAACCCGAATAAGCTTACGATGCGGATGCCGGGCATCCAATGCTCCCCTCGAACTTCAACTCGCGGATCGCGCGACACTCCCATGACGGCGATCCGCCATTAACCATGCGAGCCGCGTGCCACTTTGTCTTGTTGTGGCAATGTATTGATATATTTATCGAAATTGTCGGATTGCCGTTCGGTTCCAGTTCGCCAGGGAGCGCAAAACTGCCGTGCGGCGGCAGAAATTGCCGGGTCGTTTACGCACCGTTAACCATAAAACGGCGATGCTCGTGGCATTCAGGCCTGCGGGATCATGACGATGCGCATCTACGGACCGAACGGCACCACGCTTGGCACGTCCACCAGCGCCACGCGGCGCACCTCGTCGACCGGGTTCTCGCTGCCGGATGCGACGACCGCGCAGGAGGAGGTCCGCTCCACCGCCGCGCCGAAGGCCGCCACGAGCCTCGATGCGCTGCTCGCGCTGCAGGGCGTCGAAGATCCGACCGAACGCCGCAAGCGCTCGGTGGCCCGCGGCAAAGGCGCGCTCGATGTGCTCGACGCGCTCAAGCTCGGACTGCTGTCCGGCAATTTCGATTCCTCCACCGTGAACCGGCTGCGCGATGCCGCGGCGAGCCTGAAGGAATCCTCTGGTGATCCCGGCCTCGATGCCGTGCTGGGCGAGATCGAGCTGCGCGTCGAAGTCGAGCTCGCCAAGGCCGGGCAGTATTAGGCTCCTCTCGATCAATTAACCTGCCTCAGGCCGCCAGTGCCTTGCGCTGCGCGTCGTAGCGGCGTTGTGCAGCCAGCACTTCCTTCAGATTCTGCTCGGCCCAGTCGCGCAGCGGATCGACCGCCTCGGCGAGCGTCGATCCGAGCGGCGTGATCGAATACTCGACGGTGACCGGAACCGTTGCGATCGCGCGGCGGCGCAGCAGCCCGTCGCGCTCCAGGCTTTTGAGCACCTGCGACAGCATCTTCTGCGAGATGCCTTCGATGGCGCGGCGGAGCTGGTTGAAGCGCATCGGCTCGCTGCGGAGCAGCAGCAGGATCAGCACCGCCCATTTGTCGCCGACCCGGTCGAGGATCTGGCGCGTCGGGCAATTGGCGGCATAGGCGTCCGGCTTCAGGCTGGCGGCTTTCATCGGGTTACTCCGGCGTAATCAGGTGAGACAAGAGTGCCTTCTTCACACTTACATTCATTTCGCTATCTAGTCACCAATGGAAACTATCAATCGGAGACTTTGATGAAGATCGCCATCGCCGGCGCGTCCGGCCAGGCCGGCTCGCGCCTCACCGCGGAACTCGCCCGCCGCGGCCATGCCGTCACCGCCATCGCCCGCAACCCGGAGAAGGTCGCAACCCTGCCTGGTGTCACCGCCGTGAGGGGGGATGTGAACGACCAGGGCGCCCTGACCGCGCTGTGGGCCGGCCACGATGCCGCGATCAGTTCCGTCCATTTCACCGTCAGCGACCCGGTCAAGCTGATCGGGGCGGCCAAGGCGTCCGGCGTCGGGCGCTATCTCGTGGTCGGCGGCGCCGGCAGCCTCGAAGTGGCCCCGGGCGTCCGCCTGGTGACCACGCCGAACTTCCCGGCCCAGTACAAGGCCGAGGCCTCGAAGGGAGCCGAGTTCCTCGACCTGCTGCGCCAGGAAAAGGACCTGAACTGGACCTTTTTGTCGCCCTCGGCGCTGTTCGTGGCAGGCGAGCGGACCGGCAAGTTCCGGCTCGGGACCGACCAGCTTTTGACGGCTGCGGACGGGAAGAGCTCGATCTCGTTCGAGGACTTCGCAGTTGCACTCGCCGACGAAATCGAGCGCCCAGCCCATATCCGCCAGCGCTTCACGGTCGGCTACTGACGGGCGAGGAGAGGGGAAAAGCCGGCCCCCGGGCAGCACGGATAAGTTTGCCTGTGCAAGGCCTTGGGGGCACCCCGCCTTTCGCGGTGGCAGATATTGTCTGTCACATGACGTGGCTATATAAGGCGCCGCGCGGAGGGGTTCTGTTCCCTCCGCCTGACAGGGACATGGCTGCCTTTGGAAAAGCTGAAGAACTACCGGCCGACTGAAAAAGAGCCTTTCATGAATGAGCGGCAGCGCGACTATTTCCGCGCCAAGCTGCTGGCCTGGAAGGATGAGATCCTCCGCGAATCGAAGGTCACGCTGCAGACGTTGCAGGAAGAGAACGTCAATCACCCCGACCTCGCGGACCGAGCTTCCTCGGAAACCGACCGCGCGATCGAACTTCGTGCCCGTGATCGTCAGCGCAAGCTGATCTCCAAGATCGACGCGGCGCTCCAGCGCATCGAAGACAACACCTACGGCTATTGCGAAGAGACCGGTGACCCGATCTCGCTGAAGCGGCTCGAAGCCCGCCCGATCGCGACGCTGTCGGTGGAGGCGCAGGAACGCCACGAGAAGCGCGAGAAGGTCTATCGCGACGAATAGTGGCGGTGGACCGCTACAGATTGATTCCGGCGCGCACCGGTCGTACGTTCGCGCCGCCATGATGACACGTACTCTCAACATCGCATCGGTCTTCCTCCTGGGCTGATCTTGTTTCCGCACGGAAGCGTTGATCGTCTCCGCGAGCTCGGGCTCGCGGGATTCCAGTGAACCGAATGAGCCGGCCAAACTCCGCGCCTCGCGGAGCATCGACGGCTGGCGATGGTTTGAGAGACAATCATGACCGATCGAGACGACACGCGTGCGCTCAGCGACGCGCAAATCGAGCAATTCATCGAACAGGGCTTTGTCCGGATCGACAACGCCTTTCCCCGCGAACTCGCCGATGCGGGACGTGCCATCATGTGGCGCGACCTGCCGTGCCGCGAGCATGATCCTTCGACCTGGACGCGCCCGGTGGTGCGGCTGCCTGGCTATGGCGAGGAACCATTCCGGCAGGCGATCAACTCGCCGCTGCTGTATCGGGCGTTCGACCAGATCGCAGGCCCCGGCCGCTGGTCTCCGCGCCACAACATCGGGACCTTCCCGGTGCGGTTTCCGCATCCGGACGATCCCGGCGATGTTGGCTGGCATATCGACGTCAGCTTTCCCGGCGACGATTGCGACCCGCACGAGCGGAGCGACTTCTCCGCCTGGCGGGCGAACATCGTCTCGCGCGGCCGGGCGCTGCTGATGCTGTTCCTGTTCTCCGATGTCGGCGATGACGACGCGCCGACCCGGCTCGCATTTTCAGATGGCGCGTTACCTCGCGCCGGCCGGCGAGGCCGGACGCGCACGCATGAACCTCGCGCAAATGGGCGCCGATTGCGAGCTCGCGCTGGCAACCGGTGAAGTGGGCACGGTCTATCTGTGCCATCCCTTTCTGGTGCATGCCGCGCAGAAGCATCGGGGAACGAGGCCGCGCTTCATGGCGCAACCGTCGCTCAGTCCCGCCGAGCCGTATCGGCTCGAGCGTGACGACGGTGCCTATTCGCCGGTCGAGATCGCAATCCGGCGCGCGCTCGGCATGGCTTGAACCGATATCTCCACTGCCTTCCTTCACCTCTCCCGCTTGCGGGGGAGGTCGGATCGCATCGTTAGATGCGATCCGGGCGGGGGCTCTCACCACGATGCGACTCGTGGAGAAACCCCCACCCCAACCCTCCCCCGCAAGCGGGAGAGGGGGCCGAGCCCCGATGCCGTCGCAGCTCGACGTCATTCAGCCGATCGCCGCCCCGACTGTCGTCTCGCTTGCCTCCGCGTGCCGGCGCGGGCCGTAGGTCTTCGACCACGCCAGCAATTCCCGGAAGGCCGGCGTGAGGCCCCAGGCCGAATCCGTCAGCTCGTATTCGACCTGCAACGGCTTTTCGGCGAGCACCTTGCGTGCCACCAGCCCATCGCGCTCGAGCTCGCGCAGCTGCGCGGTCAGCATATGCTGGGTGACCGGCACCAGCGCGCGGCGCAGCGCGCCGAACCGCACACCGCCATTCATCAGCGTGAACAGGATTTCGAGCTTCCATTTGCCGCCGAGCGCGTGGATCGCGTGCTTGAACTCGATCAGCAGATTGGGGTCGGTCGGGCAGCTCTCGCATTCACCGCCGTCACATAGTTCGCTGGTATTGTTTTCCATACCGGTCTCGAATTTCATTCTACTTGTCCAACGTCAGATAGTGACCAGATGCGGCCTGTGCAGGTGGGCGGTGCAATGTGTCCCCATCTGCCGAACCATGAAGAGGGCAGCGACATGAGCACGGTTTTGGTCACGGGCGGATCCGGTTTCATCGGCGTGCATACCATCCTGCAACTGCTTGCCGACGGGCATACGGTGCGAACCACGCTGCGCAATCCGGATCGGAGCAAGGACGTGATCGCGATGCTGCGCGAGGGCGGCGCGCTTGCGGCCGACCAGGTCGGCTTCGTCACCGCCGACCTCACGCGCGACGACGGCTGGCGCGAGGCGGCCGCGGGGTGCGATTACGTGCTGCATGTCGCATCGCCGCTCGGTGCGCATTTGCCGGAGGACGAGAACGAGCTGATCGTGCCGGCGCGCGAAGGCACGCTGCGGGTGTTGCGCGCGGCGCGCGACGCCAGCGTCAAGCGCGTCGTCGTGACGTCGTCGTTTGCGGCGATCGGCTATGGCCATCCACCGCAAGCCGAGCCGTTCGATGAGACCACCTGGTCCAATCTCGACGGCCCCGATGTGCAGGCCTATCCGAAATCCAAGACGCTGGCCGAGCGCGCGGCCTGGGATTTCGTCGCGCGCGAAGGCAACGGCCTCGAGCTTGCCGTGGTCAATCCGACCGCGGTGTTCGGCCCCGCGCTCGGTGCCGACTTCTCCGAGTCGATCGGCATCATCAAGGCGCTGCTCGACGGCGCGATGCCGGCGGTGCCTCGGATCCATTTCGGCCTCGTCGACGTGCGCGATGTCGCCGACCTGCATCTCCGCGCCATGACCTCGCCGAAAGCCAGGGGGGAGCGGTTCCTCGCGGTCGCCGGCGAGACCATATCGGTGCTGCAGGTGGCCCGGCTGCTGCGCAGGAAACTCGGCAGCAAGGCGCGGCGCGTGCCCCGGTTCCAGGCGCCGGACTGGATGATGCGGCTCGCCGCGCGGCGCAACCCGTTGGCCCGCGCCGCCCTGCCGCTGCTCGGCAAGGTGCGCCGCTCGACCAGCGCCAAGGCGCAGAACCTGCTCGGCTGGCGTCCGCGCGGCAATGAGGAGATGATCGTCGCGACCGCCGAGAGCCTGATCAGGCTCGGCCTGGTCAAGGTTTGACGGCCTTGCCCGTCCGGCGTGCTTGCCAGACGCGTCGGCGAGTGCTGAATTGCAGTGAGCAGACGGAGGCGCCACCGCGCCGCCGAGAACATCAGGGAGGCTGCGCAGATGGAACGGATCCTCGCGGCCGCAAAGGCGATCGCCAGCGCGCGCCGCAGCCGCGCGCCGCTCAAGGCGCTCGCCAAAGACATCGTGCCGCGCGACGAGGCCGAAGGCTATCAGGTGCAATACGCGCTGCACGATCTGTTGCAGCCGCAGGTCGGCAGTCTCGTCGGCTACAAGATCGGCTGCACCAGCGCGGTGATGCAGGAATACATCAACATCCCGCACCCCTGCGGCGGCGGCGTATTCGAGAAGGTCGTGCATGAAAGCGGCGTGCGGCTGCCGGCGGCCGACTTCGTCCATGTCGGGGTCGAATGCGAGATCGCGGTGCGGCTGTCGCGCAGTCTCGCGCCCGGCGAAGCGCCGTTCACCGCCGAATGGGTCGCGGAAGCGATCGAGGCCTACCATCCGGCGATCGAGATCGTCGACGACCGCTATGTCAAATGGGAGACGCTCGGCGCGCCGACGCTGATCGCCGACGACTTCTTCGCCGCCGGCTGCGTGCTCGGCGAAGCCGTGCAGCGCATCACCGTGCCCGATCTGCGCAAGATCACCGGACGCGCGCTCGTCAACGGCAAGGAGGAGGGGCGCGGCACCGGCGCCGACGTGCTCGGCCATCCCCACAACGCGCTCGCCTGGCTCGCCAATCATCTCGCCGCCGAGGGCCGTGGCCTGCATGCCGGCCAGATCGTGCTGACCGGCAGTCTGGTCAAGACGGTCTGGCTGAAGGCGGGCGACGCAGTCGTGATGGAGCTCGATGGGCTCGGCAAGGTGGAAGCGACGTTCACCTGACTTTGCATGCTCTCTGCGCCGGGACGCCACTGTTTCCTACAGTTGATTGTTCGTGCACATCAGAACCGTGCCGTCCCACAGGCTCCTGATCGCGCCGAACGGCACGGCCAGCCTGGCATATTTGCGATTGAACCAGACGCCGACCTCGAAGCCTTCATCCTTCACCATGAGGCGATCGAATTCGTGCTGCAGGATGATCGTGATCTCCTCGGGATATTGCTCGATCACGCCGGCGGGCAGCTTCACGCCATCGGTCCGGGTTGCGAAGGTGATGTTGACCGGCCGGTCCTCAGCGGCATGGCGGAGCAACGCGATCATTTCGACCCGCTTCTGCGCCGTGTTGCAGGGCTCGACGCCGGCGCGTGCCGGCAATGAGGCCACGACCAGGAGCAGCACTCCAGCAATCCATCCGCGCCGGCGCCACATCCGCCTTCTCCATGTCGCTCACGCGATGTCGTTCTTGGCTTCAGTGGTCGCAGGTGGCGCCGAGGTTCAAGTCGCCGGTCGCTTGGCGTCCGTGACCAGCTCGACCTTGCCGTCGGTCAGCCGATAGACCGCGCCGACGATCCGGAGCTTGCCCTGATCGACCGCGGCGCTGAGGATCGGCGTCGCCGTCTTGAGCTTCGCGACGTTGTCGATGACGTTTTGCTTGATGGCGTTGGCGAGCCGGTCGCCCGGCTTGCCCTCGGTCGCCTTCACCGCAGGCGCGATCGCGGTGACCAGCGAGGGCAGATGGCCGGGCAGGGTGGTGTTGTCCTTCAGCGACTTGATCGCGGCGTCGACCGCCCCGCAGCTGTCATGACCGAGCACCATGAATAGCGGCACGCCGAGCACGGACTGCGCATATTCCAGGCTCGCGATCATCTCGTCGCTGGCGAAATTGCCGGCGACGCGGCAGACGAACAGATCGCCGCGACCGGTATCGAAGGCGTATTCCGGTGCGATGCGGGAGTCCGCGCAACTCAGGATGCCGGCGAACGGATTCTGTCCGCCGGACAGCGCCTCGCGCTCGTGCTTGAAATCATGCCGCCGCGAAATGCCTTCGACATAACGCAGGTTGCCCTTCACCAGCCGGTCGAGCGCGGCGTCCGGCGGCAGCACGTTCTGCGGCTTCGGCGGCGGTCTTGTCTCTTTGGCCGTCACAGCCGGCGCAAGGGCGAGGCTGACCGCGGTGCACGCCGCGCCAGCGAGGAAGACACGCCGGGAGGTTCGGTTGGGAGGCGTGATTTCGCAGAGCTGGCACATCAAGGTTCTCCGTGAACAAGGACCGCACCGCGCGATATGTGTAGGTCATGCGCAGTGCCTTCGCAACGAGGTGCATTCGAGCGCTTGCGACCGCCGCGCCCACAATCGTCGTCCCTGCCTAGTGCGCAATTGCGCACGGGAGCAGGGACCCATCCTCCGCGGCGGATGTCGTGAAGGGACCCGTCGTTCCAGGCTCGTTCAACAATGTCGATCGGTGGTCATGGGTCCCTGCTTTCGCAGGGACGACACCAAGCAGGTTTAACGGTCTGTGAGCCAAACATCCGCATGCCCGCGATGAGTTCGGTCAGGCGCCAGGCGGAATATTTTCTTATTGCGGGATTGACAGGTTTTGCTGAGTTGCCCGAACGGGCAAATCAGCGGCTGATGGATAGCCAATCAGTTATGGGTATGTCGGCGCGGCCAATTCCGCGCCAAGCACACCGAAGGTATTACAGCTTGATCGTCAGTCGGCGTTCCCCGACTTCTCGCTTGACCAATCCATAGCTGTCTGGTTATACGTTAATCCATAACCAACGGGCTATTGATCCGATGCCGGACGCTCACGACCTGCTGTTTCGAACCCTCGCAGACCCGACCCGCCGGGCGATCTTCGAGCGCCTGTGCCGCGAGGGCGAGCAGACCGTCGGCGCGCTGACCGCGCGGGCAAAGATCTCGCAGCCGGCGGTGTCAAAACATCTCGGCGTGCTGAAGCAGGCCGGGCTGGTGCGCGACCGCCATGTAGGAAGGCAGACGCATTACAGCGCGCAGCTCGGCGCGCTGGCGCCGCTGATCGACTGGACCAGCCAGATGGCGGGCTTCTGGCAGAACCGGTTCGACCACCTCGAAGATCTTCTCAAAAGGATGGACCAATGAACAAGACCACCGCTGAAACGCGCTCCGCAATCGTGGAGCGTGAATTTTCCCATCCGCCGGAAAAGCTCTGGCGCGCGCTGACGCAACCGCATCTGATGGAGGAGTGGCTGATGAAGAGCGACTTCAAGCCCGAGGTCGGGCACAGCTTCAATCTGCGCGGCGAGTGGGGCGGTGTGCTGGACTGCAAGGTGCTTGCCGTCGAGCCGCACAAGACGCTGTCCTACACTTGGAATTTCGCGCATGCGGATGCCGCCTACAATCTCGAGAGCGTGGTGGTCTTCACGCTGACGCCGACAGCGAAGGGCACCCATCTGCGCGTCGAGCAGTCCGGCTTCCAGCCGCATCAGAAGCAGGCCTATGGCGGCGCCCATGCCGGGTGGAAGCAGTTCCTGGAGAATCTCGATCAGCTGCTGGTGCGCGAGGATTGATCTTCTCGCTCTCCCTTTCTCGTCATTGCGAGGAGCGATAGCGACGAAGCAATCCATTGATCCGCGTATTCGGTGCGATGGATTGCTTCGCTTCGCTCGCAATGACGGCAATACACAAACTTGCATCTACCCAACAGGAGGTCACATTGAACTGGAACAACTGGATCAGGCAATTTCACCGCTGGCTCTCGATCGCCTTTACGGTTGCCGTCATCATCAACATCGTCGCGATGGTCCTGCAGCAGCAAGCCGTCTGGATTGGCCTGCTGGCGCTGTTCCCGCTGATCTTGATGCTGCTGAGCGGCCTGTATCTGTTCGCGTTGCCCTATCTGGCGCCGCGGCGCGAGCGTGGGGCATCGACCCGGGCGTCGCAAGCGTGAGCCCGGGCATCACAAGCGTGATGTCTGGACATTCCAAATGTGATTGCATGGGACAGGCTGATAACGCGAGGCAGCAATGACGGCATCGGAACGTATCGACCAGATGATCGAGGATCTCACCGACTGGCGCGGCAAGACGCTCGCCAGCCTGCGCAAGAGCATCCTCGCCGCCGACTCGGAAATCATCGAGGAATGGAAGTGGATGGGCAGCCCGGTGTGGTCGCGCGACGGCATCATCGCGGTCGGCAACGCCCACAAGGGCAAGGTGAAGCTGACCTTCATGTATGGCGCGCAACTTCCCGACCCCGACAAGCTGTTCAACACCGGCTTCGAAGGCAACGTGCGGCGCGCGATCGATCTGTTCGAGGGCGACAAGATCAACGACCGCGCGCTGAAGGCCCTGATCCATGCTGCGATCGAGCTCAACCAGGCCAAATCCAGCAAAACTGCGAAGAAGCCTGCAAAGAAGGCGGCCGCGGGCGCTCGCGCAACCGCGAAGAAGAAGGCATGAGCTGCGCCGGCATGCAGCCTGCCGATCCGGTCCGTCGGCGATGATCGAGACCAGGCTCGCCACATCGTCGGATGCGGAAGCGATCTCAGCGCTGCTGACGGCCAACGCCGGCGACCGCGGCGGCATGCTGCTCGGGCAATGGCCGCGCGAGGTGATTGAGACGCGCATTGCATGCGGGCAATCGATCGTCATCGCGACCCGCGATGAGGGCAGGCTGCTCGGTGCGCTCCTGACGTCGGAGATAGGATTCGGCGAGGCCCCGCCGGTGCAGGCCATGCTGAAGGCCTGGCCGGGCGGCCCCGGTGCGTATGTGTATGGCCCCGTGTGCGTCGCCCCGGACGCGCGCGGCCTCGGCGTCCTCGACGCGCTCTACGCCAGGCTTCAGGCAACGTTTCCCGGCCGCGAAGCGATCCTGTTCATCAGGGAAGACAATCCGCGCTCGCTCAAGGCGCATCTGCGGCTCGGCATGCGCGCGGTCGCGCGATACGACTTCGGCGGCAAGGTTTTCGTGGTCCTGAGCGACAGGCCCGACCCCGAATAGCCCGAATCGCGCCGGGAACCTGAGTTCTGCGCACGGGAACTCAGGTCTCGGTGTCAGCAATACCGGGAAATAAATCGTTCACCATCAAGGGGGCCTTTGTCTATTTCGATCATCCCGTCGCGATCCTCGATGCGCTGCCCGAGCACGCGGGAATCTATCATCTCGCGAAGTTCGAGTACTTCCACAACGGCGTGTCTCCGGAATTGTCGTTGAACAATCTGCAGGGCGTCGTGACCTTTCCGTCGTTCCACGCGTGTCTTGCCTTGATGACGATTTTGGCGACGATCGACACATGGTGGCTGTTCGGCATCACGCTGATCTGGAATCTCCTCGTCCTCGTCTCGACGCTTCCGATCGGCGGGCATTACGTCATCGACCTGACCTGCGGTGCGCTGCTGTGGCTGGCGGCGATGAAGATCGAGGCGATGCTCGGCAGATCGTTCATGACCTGGCGCGGAATGCCGATGCCGGAAGCCGTGTCCGCCTAGCGCGGGCGCAGAGCGGATCAGCGAGGCGATATCACCTCTGCTTGATGTCGGCGGCGGCTCTTTAGCTGAACCCGCCAACCGCGGTTCCGACAAACGTGAAGGTGGAGCGGACGGCAATGGACTGGGAAGCGTTGTGGGAAGCCCTGTTAGGCTCGTTCTTCCCGGCGCCAACGGGCTCCAGACTGCTTGACGCTGCCCCAACTGGAATTTTCCGCTCACGGCTTTTCTGGGCGTGGATTGTACTGCTTGCCCTTCTGATCGGACTGGCGTGCTGCATCATTCACATCGGCCTTCGGTCAACGCCGACGTTGCTTCGGCTCGCTGTCCTCGTGGATGCCGTTGCACTGGTGTTCGTGCGGCGCGCGCTCAAATGGCGCTATCCGATCTAGCGATAATTTCGATGGCACCGCCAAGCGACCGCCGGGCTCGCGCACAGCCAACCTACGCCGAGATGTCCACCGCCTGGCCGGATCGCGATGATGCGACACGCGCCAGACGTGCGGCAGGAAAGTTCTGCCGGGTGAACCTTGCCTGGGAAGCGGCCGTCACGCCTTGGTGTGCACGATCACCGGTCCGGCAATTGCCGTGACTTGCCCGACCAGCAATGGGCCGAGATTGTCATCGATCCAGGCCAGTGCGCGGCGGTTGGCTTCCTCGGCGCCGGCATGGTTGTTGAAGACGCTGATCGCGGTGACCGTGTCGTCGCCGGCATAGACCACGTAGTAGGCCATGAAGCCTTCGACATCGCTGATGATCGGAATTGCGCCTTCCTTGATCCGGCGCGCGAGTTCTTCGGCGCTACCAGTCTTCGCCTTGGCGTGACGGATGGCGGCATACATGCGTTCCTCCTGCCGGCTGCATCGATCGGGCTGCGCTTCGCGCATGCGCGATGGTACGCCTGAAGCGGCGGAGATGCCATCGGGATTGCGGACCGATCAGCTGAAGCGCCGCGTCACGACGGCCGCGCGGCGGTCGGGGAGCTTCGGCAGCCTCGTCAGATCCGCGCGCGTTGCCATGGTTTTTGGGCCGGGGGCGGGCGCCTGCTCCTGTTGCTGCAGAAACAGCGTGGCTTCGAACAGCACGCCGGGGGCCTGCTTGGCGGTGCCCGAGCACACCGCGCGATTGCCACTGAAGGTGCCGGTCAGCTGCGCCTCGACCTCGTCGCAGCCGAACACGGTGGTGAAGGGGCCGTCGGCATATCTGTGCGTCGTCAGGACCGCCGTGAAGCGGTCCTCATCGAGCTGATAGGAGCCGCCATAGGTGAACATGGCGTCGCCGCCTGTGATCCTGCCGTTTGCGAGCTGGACTATTCCGGTGCCTTCGCCCCGCGGCGTCCGGAACCACGCCGCATATCGACCGTCTCTTTGCATGACCGTCATAGAAACAGAAAACCCTGCGTTGTCTCCTTGCTACGTTGCAAGCGCCGGGACTGCTACTGCGGGCTGCTGCAACGGTTAACGAACCGAGAAAGCGATCGCGCGAGTTGCGCGAAGCGGTATCGAACTGATGCGCGACGATCGCGCGAGTGAATTGGACCGGTCACAAGAACGCCACGGCCCTCGCCAGGGGAGCTAGCGAGGGCCGTGTTGGTACACCGCGCCGCGCCTAGGTTCGCGACGAGATGTGGGAGCTCGAAAAAGTCTTACTCACGCATGATCCGTTTCCGAAAACCGGTTCCCACTTTTCGGGACCGTGCCGTTAGAAGGGCAAGAGCACGTCGAGAACCTGCTGGCCGTAGCGCGGCTGTTGCACGTCGGTGATCTGGCCGCGGCCGCCATAGGCGATGCGGGCCTGGGCGATCTTCGAGGAGTCGATCGTGTTGTCGCTCTGGATGTCTTCCGGACGTACGATGCCGGCCACGATCAGCTCGCGGATTTCGTAGTTGACTCGGATCTCCTGCTTGCCTTCGACCACAAGATTGCCGTTCGGGAGAATCTGGGTGACGACGGCGGCGACGTTGGTCTGCAATGCTTCCTGGCGGTTGACCGAGCCCTTGCCGTCGCTCGAGGCCGTGGAGTCGGCGGTCAGGATACGGCCGGGCAGGATCTTGTTGGCCTGCGTGATGGTCTGCGAGCCGAGGAAATTGGTCACCCCGGAATCTTCGGAATTGGTGCGGCTGCGCTGGGTTTCGTTGGCGATCGCGGCCTTGTCGGTGATGTTCACCATGACGGTCAGGATGTCGCCGACACGTGCGGCGCGCTGGTCCTTGAAGAAGGCGCGCGAGCCGCTGCGCCACAGCGAGTTGGGGCTGTAGGAGGCGACTTCGGGCTTCGGCATCGGCATCTGCACCGGCTTGTAGCCGGGCTGCGCCGTCGGGTTCTCGATCTCCGTCAGCTTCGGCTTTTCACCGATCTGGGAGAGACGGTCGATCGACGAGCAACCGCTGGCGATCGTTCCGAGCGCGAGCAGCGCACCGGTCAGGATGAGGCGGTTGATGCGGTACTGGGACATGAACTTTACTCGGCGTTTGGTGCGACTGAACTCAGCTTGACGGGAGCGGAATCTGAAGAGGCGGCGTCGGCGGCCGGCGCTGCGCGCGGCGTCGCGACCGAGATCGAAACCTCGCCGCGCCCGGTGACGACGCCGGTGACGGCGCGCTTGGACTGCAGGTTCATCACGTTGACGACATCGCCCTCGGCGCCGCCATCCATCGCCTTGCCGCGGATCGTGAGGTAGAGACCGGAGGTGCGGTAGACCAGCGTGACGTTCTGGTCGCGGGTGACGAGATCGGGTTTTGCCATGTCGGCTGTGCGCAGCGCCTGGCCGGCGCGGATCTGGCGGCGCATCTGCATGCCGACGGCGCTGTCGCGCACCGCCGCGTCGTTGCCGATTTCGGCTTTCGGACGGCGCTCGACCACCACGTCGGAGGCTTTCAGCACGTCGCCGCGCTCGACATTGCGCGTCAGCACGGCGGCCTCGATGGTCTCGATCGCGGTTCCGGTGAGGCGCAGCTTGTACGGAGCCGTGCCGGCTTCGTTGCTGACCTCGAAGGTGACGTCGAAACGCGTCGAACGCGGGTCGTAGCGCACGGCGACGGGCTGCATCGCGCCGGTGTTGGTTGCCTCGAGGCGGAGGTCGCCGGGATCGCGGTCGAAGGTCAGCGCGATGTTGCCGGCCTTGCCGAGCCCGTGGCGGCCCTCCAGCGCGCGCGCCAGCTGCTGCTCGATCTCCTTGCTGTCGATGGTGCGCGCGAGCCGCGTGACGGTGATCTCCTTCAGCTCGCGGGTGTCGACGCCGATCACCTGGTGGGTGCGCAGCACGTTCAGCACCTGTGCGACCGGCAGCGTGCCTGTGGTGCCGAGGTCGGGCGCGCGGTAGATCGCAATGCTGCCGGCGCTGCCGGCGTTGTCGATGAGGTCGCCGACCCGCACGATGTCGTCCGCGACCGTGACGCTGGCGCGCAGCGTCGGCACCGCGATGCTCTCGCCGCGGACTTGCGCTGTGGCTGGTAGCGCGGTCACCGCGAGGAGCGCGGCTGCGATCAGGAATGAGCGGGCGATCATCGACATCATCCTCAGCGGAACAGGTTGGAGGTCGACTGCATCATCTGGTCGGCCGCGGAGACCACCTTCGAGTTCATCTCATAGGCGCGCTGCGCGGCGATCAGGTCGGAGATTTCCGAGACCACTTCGACGTTGGCCTGTTCGAGGTTGCTCTGCTGCATGTCGCCATAGCCGTCGGTGTTGGCGATGCCATCCTGCGGCTGGCCGGAGGCCGGCGTTTCCTGGAACAGATTGTCGCCGATCGGCATCAGGCCCGCCTTGTTGATGAAGCGGGTCAGGCCGATCTGGCCGATCGTGGTCGATGCGGTCTGGCCCGGCAGCGTCACCGAGACCTGACCCTGCGCATTGATGGTGAGGCCGGAGGCGTTCTGCGGGATCGTGATCGTCGGCTGCACCAGATTGCCCTGCGCGTTGACGATGCGGCCCTGATTGTCCATCTGGAACGAGCCGTCGCGGGTGTAGGTGAAGGTGCCGTCGGGCATCAGGATCTTGAAGAAGCCTTCGCCGCGGATAGCGATGTCGAGATCGTTGCCGGTCGGCGACAACGTGCCCTGGGTCATCATCCGCGGCGTGCCGACGGTCTTGACGCCGCCGCCGAGATCGATGCCCATCGGCATGATGGTGTTCTGGTCGGAGGCCTGCGCGCCGACCCGGCGCACGTGGTCGTAGATCAGGTCCTGGAACGCGGCGCGCTGCTTCTTGTAGCCGGTGGTACGCAGGTTCGCGATGTTGTTGGAGATCACCTGAACGCTGAGTTCCTGTGCCGCCATTCCGGTCGCCGCGGTATAAAGTGCGCGCATCTGTCAGTCCCCCGGATCAGTTCGGCACGTCGGCGAGCTTCTCGATCGCCGATTTGTGCAGGTCGCTCTGCTGCTGGAGCAGCGAGGCGATTTGGGTGTAGGTCCGCGTGATCTCGATCATGCGGCTCATCTCGACGACGGAATTGACGTTCGACTTCTCGATGAAGCCCTGGCGGATCTGCGCCTTGGTGTCCGGCTGCGGTACCGCGCCTTCGCCCGGCACATAGAGGTTGGAGCCTTCCTTCAGCAGGCGCTGGGCCTGCGCGAACGAGACCAGGCGCAGCTTGCCGCGGATCGAGTCGAGCCGGGACGTGCCCTCGAGCACGCTGACGTTGCCGTCGGGGGCGATGTTGACGTCGTGATCGGTCTGCTGGAACGTGATCGGGCCGGCGGTGCCGAGCACCTGATAGCCCGAGGCGGTGACGAGCTGGCCGCGATTGTTGATCTGAAGGTTGCCGTCGCGGGTGTAGCGCTCGCCGCCCGGCGTCTGCACGACCAGGAAGGCGTTGCCGTCGATCGCGACGTCGAGCGGGTTCTTGGTCTCTTCGGTCGGGCCCTGCGAGAAATCGTGGAAGGTCGCGCGGTCCTGCACGAAGGAGACGCGGCGGTCGGAGGACGCGAAATTGTCCTCATGCGCGTTCGAGGACAGATATTCCTGGAACAGCGACCGGTCGGCCTTGTAGCCGTTGGTGTTCATGTTCGCGATGTTGTTGGAAACGACATCCATCTGCCGTTCCAGCACCATCTGCTTCGATAGTCCGACCAGAAGCGTATTCTGCATCGGTGGTTCTCCCCTGTGAGGTGATCCGATGCGAATGGTTCTCCCAAACCTTCACGCCGGACCGTCGGTAACCATTGGGTTCTCCCAAACCCGCCAGTCACGTCGTCCTCTCAGCGAAACCCGTGCCAACTTGAAATAGGCAGATATTTTAATGGTTTAGATGTTTTGCGGGACGCCGTGCCGGGCGGCAGAAAGGTCTTGTTGACCATGTTTGCCCGGCAGTTTTTTCCTAGTGGAAGGTAAATCCTAATCTTCCATTAACCATTATGACCCCAGTGTTGCCGGCATTGGGGCGCGTGTGCGCCGGCGGCCTTTGTATCGCGTCTTCAAGCCAAAGCTGGGGCAAATCGCGTTCGCATCCTTCGGGTTGAAGCGAGCGGACGATGGCGGATGAGGAAAAGACGGATGGCGGCGAGGGCGCGGCCGCTCCGAAGAAGGGCAAGCTCAAGCTGATCATTGCCGTCGTCGGCTTCCTCGTCGTGCTCGGCGCGGGCGCGGGCGGATGGTTCTTCTTCATGCGCGGTCACGGCGAGGAGCAGCACGCCGAAGCGCCGCCGCCGAAGCCGCCGAGCTTCGTCGACGTGCCTGACATGCTGGTCAATCTGGTCGGCGCGCCCGGCGAGCGGGTGCAATATCTCAAGCTGAAGCTCGTGCTCGAGATCAAGGAAGAGAAGCAGGTCGAGGCGATCAAGCCGGCGCTGCCCCGCGTTACCGACCTGTTCCAAACCTATATGCGCGAGCTGCGCCCGAGCGATCTCAACGGCTCGGCCGGCCTGTTCCGTCTCAAGGAAGAGCTGACCAAGCGCGTCAACCTCGCGCTGGCGCCCAACCAGGTGAACGCGGTGCTGTTCAAGGAAGTCGTGATCCAGTGACGGGGCGGATGTAAAGCCATGGCCGGCAACGACCAGATGGACCAGGACGCCATTGCGGCCCAGTGGGAAGCCTCGCTCGATTCCGAGGATCCCGCGGCGGCCGCGGCGGAAGCTGCCAAGAACGAGCTCACCGAGAACATGGCGCTGCAATGGGCCGCCATGGTCGAGGACGGCAGCCGCGACTTCGGCGGCAAGAACACCAATGGCGAGCGCGTGCTGTCGCAGGAGGAGATCGACAATCTCCTCGGCTTCACGGTCGGCGACGTCAGCCTCGACGATCACTCCGGCATCCGCGCCATCATCGATTCCGCGATGGTGTCCTACGAGCGTCTGCCGATGCTCGAAATCGTGTTCGACCGCCTGGTACGGTTGATGACGACCAGCTTGCGCAATTTCACCTCCGACAACGTCGAAGTCTCGCTCGACCGCATCACCTCGGTGCGCTTCGGCGACTACATGAACTCGATCCCGCTGCCGGCGGTGCTCTCGGTGTTCAAGGCGGAGGAGTGGGAGAATTTCGGCCTCGCCATGGTCGACTCCAACCTGATCTATTCGATGATCGACGTGCTGCTCGGCGGCCGCCGCGGCCAGACCCAGCTCAAGATCGAGGGCCGGCCCTACACCACGATCGAGACCAACCTCGTGAAGCGGCTGGTCGAGGTGGTGTTGTCCGATGCCGAGCAGGCGTTTCGGCCGCTGTCGCCGGTGACCTTCACGATCGACCGCCTCGAGACCAACCCGCGCTTTGCCGCGATCAGCCGTCCGGCCAATGCCGCGATCCTGGTGCGCCTGCGCATCGACATGGAAGACCGCGGTGGCAATGTCGAATTGCTGCTGCCCTACGCCACCATCGAACCGATCCGCAACGTGCTGTTGCAGATGTTCATGGGCGAAAAGTTCGGCCGCGATCCGATCTGGGAAGGCCATTTCGCCACCGAGGTGGCGCAGGCCGAGATTGCGGTCGATGCGGTGCTGTACGAGGCCGATATCCCGCTCAAGGAGCTGATGAAGCTCAAGGTCGGCGACACGCTGCCGCTGGATATCCGTTCCGACGCGCTGGTCTCGGTCCGTTGCGGCAATGTCACCTTGACGGAGGGCCGCATGGGCCGCGTCGGTGACCGCGTCGCGATCCGCGTCACCAAGAATTTGCGTAAACCCCAAACCACCTTCGCGATGTTCGAGAAGGCGGACGAGCGGACCAAGATGATGGAGGCACCATGAGTCATGTGCTTGGACTAGCAATCGAGAGTCTGGTAGCCGTGCTGCTGATGCTGACGATCGGCTATTGCTGGCTGCTCAACAAGCGGCTGCAACGGCTGAAGGCGGACGAGCATTCGCTGAAGGCGACGATCGCCGAATTGATCACCGCGACCGAGATCGCCGAGCGGGCGATCGGCGGGTTGAAGCACGCGGTGCGCGACGTCAACGAGAACCTCGGCAACCAGCTCGATGCAGCGGTGCAGATGTCGGCGCAGCTGAAGAACCAGCTGGCGGAAGGTGATGGTGTGGTGCGCCGCCTGTCCAAGATCGCGATGGCCGCGCGGCCGCCGGAGCCCGCGCATGCACCGGCACAGGCGGCGGCGCCCGCCGCACCGGTAGCGCCGGCGCCCAGGGTTTCGGCCGCGCGCGCGGTTGCCGCGGCGGCTGAAGCCTTCACCGAGCGCAGGAGGGCCGGCGGCCTCGCTGCATGAAGTTGCTTCGTGACATCAGAGTGATGCCCGTGGTGCTGGTCGCGATCTTCGGCCTGATGGTGCTGAAGGTCGCGGGCCTCGTGCTCGATGGCGGCTACGTGTTTGCCGACGACGCGCCGCCGGCCGGCCCGGCCGGTCCATCTTGGGCGCAGCAGAATTTCAACTTCCCCGGCGCTCCCAAGGCGGTTGCCGACAGCAAGTTCAAAGCCGATCCCGGCGACATCACGGGATCGGTCGAGGGCAAGGACGCGAAGAAGGACGAGGCACCTAAACCGGCCGCACCGGCCGCGGAGGCGCCCAAGCCCGACGGCGTGGTGGTCAATCTGGATGCGCCGCCGCCGGTGTCAGCGTCCGAACGCGCGATCCTGGAACGGCTGCAGTCGCGCCGCCAGGAGCTCGAGACGCGCGCCCGCGAGGTCGAGATCCGCGAAAGCCTGCTGAAGGCCGCCGAGAAGCGCATCGAGGCCAAGGTCGAGGAGGCCAAGGCCAATGACGCCAAGGCGAATGCCGATGCGGCGGCCAAGGCAGAAGCCGACGCCGCCCGCTTCAAGGGCATCGTCACCATGTACGAGAACATGAAGCCGAAGGACGCCGCAAAAGTGTTCGATCGGCTGGAGATGACCGTGCTCTACCAAATCGCCTCGCAGATCCAGCCGCGCAAGATGTCGGACATCCTCGGCCTGATGCAGCCCGAGGCCGCCGAACGCCTCACGGTCGAACTCGCCCGCCGCGCCGGCGGCGACAAGTCGGTATCAACAGACGATCTTCCCAAGATCGAAGGCAAGATGCTCACGCCGAAGACGAATTGACGGACGCTATCGGGAAATCCGTCAATTGGCAGTGGCGTCCTCAGCCGTAAGCCAGATCCGACTTAACGCCGGGTTGCCGGCATCTGATCCAGATCATCGCAATGACGGTCGCGCACATGAACGGACCGACGGGCACGAGCGCGACCGGGTAGGTAAACCCCGCCAGGACAAGCACGCCGAAGCCGATCCGGAGTTCGGAGCGATTCGAGAGAAGGGAGCCATGTTCGGCCATTGGCTCGTTCATGAGAAAAATGAGCGCGAGAGCCAGTATCGCCGTGTCGTAGATCGCGAAGTAGGGAGAGACAAGTAGGGTTGCGACGAGCAGGCTCGCGGCCTTCACGGCGAAGCTGACGTTGCGGCGCCATATGATCACGCCCCACATCGCGGCTGCCGCAGCGACAGCGATGTGCAATGCCATGGCCGATCCGTAGCCAAAGCCGGCAAACCGAAGCACACCGTAGACGCTCTGCAGCTTGTACCAAGCCAGTGTGCCGGTGAGATGGAACTGCGTCGTCGCGAAGACTGCCGCCTCACGGAATCCCTCAAAGGTACCCCAGCCGAAAGTAAGCCCGGCGAGCAGCATGAGGACCGGTATCACCAAACTGGCCGTGATGACGACGACCCAGCGTCCAGTGGCTATCAGAACGAGAGGAAGCAGGACGCCATATTGCGGCTTGAAGATCAACAGCGCGATCAGGAAGCCGCTGACGATCGGACGCCTGTCCAGCGTCAGCAGGATGACGCCGAGCAGCGATGCCGCGAGGAGGGAGCTTTGGCCGACAATGAAATCGTATAGGACGGCCGGCACGGCGAATGCCACCAGCAGCGCGGCGAAGCGCGGCCGGATGGCGGAAACAACGAGCGCCCAGCACAGCAGCTTTGCGGAGCTCCAGATCCAGAACGCGGTCGGATACGGCAGCAAAGCCAGCAGTCCCGCCAGAAAGAAAAATACCGGCGGGTAGAAGAACGGTATAGGTACCTCGTAAACGGGATACGGAGCCAGGTTCAAGCTAGGATGAATCTGAAGGATCAGTTGCCGCAACTGCGGCCAATCGTAGGCGGTGGCGGCATGGCCATCGAGAGCCATTTTCCCCGCACTCCAAAAACATGAAAAGTCGAGCCCGGTCGCGCCGGTACCGTCAACGACTTTCGGTACCACGCAGTATAGGGTGAAACTCAACACGATGAGGCTGGCAATGGCCAACGCACGGTCGTATCCGCTGCGCTCCGTACCGCGCGCCATTCCAATTCCATTCATGAAACTGCCAGAAGCTAAAAAATATTTGAAATGTAAGCCGTTTTATACCGCCACTGGCCGCGGCGCAAGCAAGTGGCCCGTCTCCGTGCAGGCTGAGGTTAATCGCCAGGAGTTCCGCGCGTGCCCGGTGGATCGGGTCGTTGATCTTCTCGATACAATGGCGGAAGCCGAGGCCATCCGCTTCAAGGCCATCGTCACCAAGTACGACAACGCGGTCGGAGGCGCTGCAGTGCCAGGTGCCGGCTGGCTGAAGCGGATGTTCGCCCGCCTTCGGTGGTGTAGGGCTCGACGGGGCCTCGGCGAAGCCAAATTCGTATCGACGCCGAGAAGTCTCCGGTCGCCACCGCATCTCCCAAGACAGATGCGGGATCTTTTGCGCGGTGCCCGATGGACACGATCGCCACGGAGCACCGAGGTTATGGTAGCGTTAAATGGTAGCGTTAAGTTGCAACCGATTTGTCATTTTGGAATTGAAGTCGCTATGTCTCAAGGTGGTGCTTTAGGAATTGCCGATGCTGAAAGACATGCCCTGGCTGACCGCGCGGCGCGCCCGGTTATACGTAAGTGGCACCGCAATTGTGCTGGTGCTGACCTTTGCGAGGTCGCTTTTGCTGTTTTACCGCGATGGCGGCTATGGCGCGAATGATTTTCTGCTCGGCTCGGACTTCCTGACGTTCTGGGCAGCCTCGCTTCAGGTTTTGGCCGGGCATCCCGCAGAGGTTTATGTGCCCGAATTGCATCTGCTCGCGGAAGCTCCATACCTGCGAGATGGCTACGAGGCGTTCTTCTATCCGCCGCCGATGCTGATCCTGTGCCTGCCGCTCTCGCTCGCGCCCTATTTCGCCTCGTTGTTCGTGTTCATCAGTATCACGGCGGCGTCGTTCGTCGCGGTGATCTGGCGTATCCTGCGATCGCCTTGGTGCCTGGTTGCGATCTGCGCCTATGCGCCGGTCTATCTTAATGCGGTGGCAGGGCAGAATGCTTTTCTGACGGCTTCGATCCTTGGGTGCGGTCTCGGCATCATGGACCGGAAGCCAAAGCTTGCCGGCGCGATCCTCGGGCTGATGGTGATCAAGCCACACCTGGCGCTGGCCGTGCCGATCGCCCTGATCGTCACGGGTCGCTGGCGCACGCTGATCTCGGCAGGTCTTTCGTCGATTTCGCTCGTCGTGCTGTCCGCGCTGCTGTTCGGCCTGGATACGTGGTTCAGCTTTCTCGACGTCTCTCACTCGGCCGGCGAGACCCTAAAGAACGGCGACGTCGGGTTTTCGTTGTTGCAGAGCGTGTTCGCGATGGCGCGCATACTTGGCGCCAGCGTCAGCACGGCCTTTGTCATTCACGGCCTTGCGACATTGGGCATGGTGTGTGTGATGGTCTGGATGTTGCGTCGGAACATCAGCGCTGCCGCTGAACGCTCGATCATCGTGCTCGCCTGCCTCCTGATTACGCCGTTCTCTCTGTTCTACGACATGCTCATCATGGCGTTGCCGCTGGCGTGGATGGTGCGCGAATGGTTGAAGGTCGGCTTTCCGGCCTGGTCGAAATTGGTCGTTGGCGTGACGTTTCTCGCGCCGATGGTCTTCTACCTGCCGGTCCTCTATCAACTGTCGGTGGTGAAGCCGCTGCCGTTTGGTGCTCCGGTCATCATCCTGTTCTGCTGGTTGCTGGTCCGGGAGAGCACGCAGACGCGGCAAGCGGCGCATGGCGAGCCAGAGGTCTCGGCGATCCGAGTTTGAGCATGCTCACTCGGGCCTCCGTGACACGCAGTCCGCACTCCGCCAGCCCGGTCGGCAGGACGCATAGACCGGCCCCATCCGCGGCGGTCGAACCGGGAACCCGGGGCGCATGGTTGAGCGTCGTACCGGCATCGCCCGAATGAAATCAACGGGCTTCGGTTTACGTTAACAGCTCCTTAACGCCGCCCGATCCAAGATCGGGACGCGTGGGCGAGGGCGCTTCGCGCTGGTATGGCTGAGGTCCTGAGAAGACGTTTCGAGATGGCGCGAACGGCTGCCGCTGAAACATGGTCGCTAGGCCGCGCCTGGGCGCGGACTGCGCGTCTGTGCCTGCTCGCCACCGGCCTTGCCCTTACAACCCTCACATATCCAGCCACAGTGCGGGCCCAAGACCCGCCGCCGGTGCCGGGCGAGGCGACATTCTCGGCCGCGAACGGCTATGCCCGGCTGGTGCTGAAGCTGAAGGAAGACGTCGAGTCGGAGGTCACGACCGCCGGCTCGATCATCGTGATCCGCTTCAAGCGTCCGGTCGATATCCCTGTCGAGAAACTCTCCGATGCGGTGCCCGATTATGTCGGCGCCGCGCGCCGCGATCCCGACGGTTCGGCGATCCGCCTGTCGCTGGCGCGCCGCGTCACCATCAACACCATGACCGCCGGCGAGCGCATCTTCGTCGACTTCCTGCCCGACGGCTGGACCGGCCCGCCGCCGTCGCTGCCGCAGGAAGTGATCCGCGAGCTGGCGGAGCGCGCCCGTGCCGCCGAGCGTCTGTTGCGTATCCAGCGCGCCGCCGATGCCGCCAAGAAGAAGCCGCCGATCCGGGTTCGCGCACTGGTGCAGCCCACCTTCGTCCGTTTCGTGTTCGAGGTTCCCGACGGGGTTAGCGTCTCCTCGGTGCTGAACGAGCAGAAGCTGACGCTGTCCTTCAACTCGGTCCTGAGCTTCGACCTGGCCGATGCCAAGGTTGCCGCTCCCCCGAACGTCGCGTCGATCAGCTCGCGCGCCGACACGGATACCTCGGCGGTCGACGTGACGCTGATTGGCGATGTCGACGTGCATTCGTTCCGCGACGAGAAGAACTACATTGTCGATGTCGCCTTCCAGCAGAGCGAGCAGCAGCCGGCGGCGAAGCCCTCGCTGAGCTCGTTGTTGCCGACGCCGCGCGGCAAGCCGAGGGGTGCCGCTGCGATCGCGCCGGTGACCTCGGAGAGCATCGCGCAGCAGGCCAAGATCGAGATCAAGTCCGAGCAACCCAAATCTGAGCAGTCCGAGGCGGAGCCGGCCAAATCGGAACAGGTAAAGTCTGAACAGGTGCAGTCCGAGCCGGTCAAGCCCGAACAGGCCACGACCGAACAACCGGCGCCCGTGCCCGCCAAATCGGAACAGCCGAGATCCGAGCTGCCCAATTCGGAGCTGCCGAAGATCGCCGCGGCGCCGGCGGCCGACGTCGAGAAAGCCGCGGCGCCGGCCGCGCCGCGCGAGGGCGGCGCTGCGACGGAACAGAGCGACGCGCCAAAGCCTGCTGTCGCGGCCGCGCCGGTCATGGAGACACCGAAGCCAGCGGCGGCGCCATCGCCGCCTGCAGAGGCCCGCGCCAGCGCCAAGTCTGCTGCCAGTTCCGCGGTCGAAGCCCAGCGCGACAGCGACGGGCTGCGGGTGACGTTCTCATTCCCCGGCGCGACGCCGGCGGCACTGTTCCGACGCGCCGACACGGTATGGATGGTGTTCGACACGCCTGAGCCGATCGACGTCGATCCGATCCGCGTCAAGGCCGGCTCGCTGATATCAGACGTCAGCCGGATCGCGCTGGAGAAGGGGCAGGCGGTGCGCTTCCGCCTCAACCGGCCGCAGATGCCGTCACTCGAGAGCGACGATCGTTCGCGCGGCGTGAGCTGGACACTGACCTTCGCCGACCGGGTGCAGAAGCCGCCGCTGCCGCTCAGCGTGGTGCGCAACATCAGCGAGCCCTCGCTCGCCAATGTCAGCGTGCCGCTCGCCAATCCCGGCCAGCTCCACAGACTGATCGATCCCGATGCGGGCGATACGCTCTGGGTCGTGACCGCGCCGCCGCCGACCCGCGGCATCATCAAGCGGCAGGACTTTGTCGAGCTCTCGCTGCTGGAATCGATTCACGGCGTCGTGGTTCATCCGAATGCCGACGACGTCAAGGCGGAGGTCGGCGCCGACAAGGTGATGCTGGGCCGGCCCGGCGGCCTGACGCTGTCGTCGGCCGACGTCGCCGCCGAGCGCGCGACCGCGGCGGTGAAGCCGCTGTTCGATCCGGACGAGTGGCGCAAGAACCAGTCGGAGAACTTCCTCAAGCAGCTCGACGGGTTGATTGTGGCGGCTTCGACGGCCAATGCCGAGCAGCTGCCGCAGGCGCGGCTCGATCTCGCCGATTTCTACATGGCGCGCGGCATGTACCAGGAAGCCCATGGTGTCGCCAATCTGATGCTGTCCGAAAGCAAGCGCGGCAGCGAGGCGGCCTCCGTGGTGATGGTGCACGCGGTTGCCAGCATCCTGATCGGGCACCCGGCACAGGGGCTCAAGGATCTCGCCAATCCCGTGATCGGCAATGGGTACGATTCCCAATTGTGGAAAGGGCTGGCCTTTGCGCGCGAGGGCAAATGGCCCGAAGCGCGCGAAAAGTTCAAGAACGCCGAATTCGCGGTCGCGACTCTGCCGCCCGATCTGCAGCGCATCGTCACCATGGATTCGATGAAGGCCTCGCTCGAGGTCAAGGACTATGCCGGCGCCGCGCGGCGCAAGAGCGATCTCGACGTGGTCGGCGTTCCCGACGCGCTCAAGCCCGCGGTTGCGGTGCTGCGCGGCCGGCTCGCCGAAGCGCTCGGGCAGGAGAAGGATGCGCTCGACGCCTATCGCTTCGCCGCCGGTTCGCCCGACCGGCAGGCCGCCGCCGAAGGCAGACTGCTGGAGACGCTGCTGCGGCAGAAGCGCGGCGAGATCGGCCGCGACGATGTGCTGAAGGAGCTCGAGCTCTTGTCGATGCTGTGGCGCGGCGACAATATCGAGCTGAAGACGCTGTACGTGCTGTCGAATATCTATGCTGAGACCGCGCGCTATGCCGATGCCTTCGCGGTGACCCGTGCGGCGACACGGCTGCAGCCGAACGCGCCGGAATCGCGCCAGGCGCAGGATGCCGCCTCGGCGTTGTTCGTGCAGCTCTACCTCGGCCCGAAGGGCGACGAGATGGCGCCGATCGATGCGCTCGGCACCTTCTACGACTATCGCGAACTGACGCCGATCGGCCGCCGCGGCGACGAGATGATCCGCCGTCTCGCCGACCGTCTCGTCGGCGTCGATCTGCTCGACCAGGCCGCCGACCTCCTGCAGTACCAGGTCGACAAGCGGCTCGAAGGCGCGGCGCGCGCCCAGGTCGCCGCACGCCTTGCGATGGTCTATCTGATGAACCGCAAGCCCGACCGCGCCATTGGCGCGCTGCGTTCGACCCGCATTGCGGATCTCTCCGGCGAGCTGCGCCAGCAGCGGCTGCTGCTCGAGGCGCGTGCGCAGAGCGACGTCGGCCGGCACGACCTCGCGCTCGACATCATCTCGAACATCACCGGCCGCGAGGCGATCCGGCTGCGTTCGGACATCTATTGGGCGTCGCGGCACTGGCGCGAGGCATCCGAGCAGATCGAGCTCTATTACGGCGACCGCTGGCGCGACTTCACCCCGCTCAATCCGAGCGAGAAGGCCGACGTCATCCGCGCCGTGGTCGGCTACGCGCTCGCCGAGGACACCATCGGCCTGTCCCGATTCCGGGAAAAATACGCGCCGCTGATGTCCGGCGATGCCGACAAACTGGCGTTCGACGCGGCCAGCAAGCCGGTCGCGACCTCAAGCGCCGAGTTCGCCCAGATCGCGCGGATGGCCGCCAGCGTCGACACGCTCGACGGCTTCATCCGCGAGATGAAAACCCGCTTCCCCGACGCCACCGCCCGCGCGCCGCTGCCCGATCCGTTCACGACCGGATCGCTGCCGGAGAAGCCGAAGGCCGCGCCGGTCAGCGCGCTGCCGGTCATCAAGGGCGAGCGCCGCGCCGGCGCGACGCCGTAGAGCATTTTCGGTTCTGATTGAATCAGAATCGAAGCTCTAGATTTTTGTCTTGACGCGTTTTCTTCACGCGAACCGGTGTCCACTTCGCTTGAAAACGCTCGAGCGGCGCCGGCTCTCACGGGCCGGGAGTCACCCACGCGGTCGAAATGATCCCCTTGTCGTCGAGCGCGATGCGCCAGTGCGTAGCGCCGTTCGCCTGTCTCACGCTATAGACGTCTTCGCCTTGCTCGCCGACACCGAGAAAGAGGATCGACTGGATCGTGCCGAGGTCCGCGAGGGGCTGAAGCCACGCCATCTGCTTGCGGGTCGCCGCCGCCAGCGGCGGGCTCATCTCATTGTAGTTGGGAGTCCCCGAGGCGATCCCATCGATCAGGCGGTGAAGTGCAGCCTCGGTCCCAGGATTGGCCGACTGGTTCTTGACGCGCTCCGCCGTCTGATCGGCGATCTTCCGTGCCGCCGCGGCGTCGATGCGCGCCATCGCAATATCGCTGCCGTTCTGATGCAGAATCAGCGAGGTGGCTGGTCCGTCCGGTCCGACAACGAAGCTGACCTGCGCGTCGACGATCCTGGCGAAGAATTCGGTCACGCTCTCCGCAAAGAACTGCACCGAGCGCTGTCCGGTCAGTTGCATCACCAGATGATGTCCGTCAGGTGTCACCGTGAACACGGCGCGGTCGTTGAGCTGATAGAACCCGGCATAACGATCGAGCGTGGCTGAATCCACGGCGGTCTCCTGCCGCGTGACGATCGGCGGTGATTCTGCGGTGGAGTCTGCAGCCTGTGCCGGCGTGCTCGGCGGTCCGGCGGAGTGAATCCGGGCGGACAGCGTGTTCCAGTCACGCAGACCGAGGACGTTGGCGATCAGCTCCAGGCTGTCGCTGTGGGTGAGGGGGATCGATTTGGCGGCGAGCGCTTCGCGCAGCGTCTGCGCCATGGCCTTGGCATCACGAAAGTCGCGCATGGGATCAACCTTTGCATCGACGAACGGAAAGCGTCAGGGGCTTGCGTTGCTGACCCGTTCGTGCGGGCAAAGGAAGCCTGAAACCTGGCTTGATACGTTCACCGTCCCCAGGGCGGGGTGCAAGCGGCGGGTGGTATCGACCCAGCCCGATGTTCGCCGGGGACCTGCAATTTGTCAATTGCAACAGCCCGTGATCGGGTGCGTCCCTCTCGACATTCCGCCGCCAAATCGGCAACCATGGCTGATGTCGCCAGCCGGGAGGACGTCGTTACATGAGCAAGCCGATCAAGACCGAAGCCGAACTCGTCGCGATGGCGCGGGCCGAGTTGAAAGTCCATGCCGACTGCCCCGACGGCATCGACATCTCCGTGCTGCGCGACGGCGACAGCTGGGAATTCCGCGCCAGCGCCAACGAAGCCACGGTGGCAAGGCCCGGCTATCCCGAATGCGTCGCGATGCTGGTGCAGATCGGTGATCACCTCAGCAAGCAGTATGACGTAGAGAGCTAAAGCATGATCCGGAAAAGTGCGAAGCGGTTTTCCGAAAAGATCATGCTCAAACAATGAGCTAGAGCGCGATGAGAACTCAACCCAATCTCATCGTGCTTTAGCGGCGGCCGCGAACCGGGGAGAGCGATGGACCGCATCGACGCCATGAAAGTCTTCGTCGCAGCGGTCGACGAGGGCAGCCTTGCCGGTGCGGGGCGGAAGCTGCGGCGCTCGCCGGCGGCGGTCAGCCGGGCGATCGCGTTCCTCGAGCATCATGTCGGCGCCGAACTGCTTCATCGCACCACGCGGTCGCTGAAGCTGAGCGACGCCGGCCAGCGTTACGCGGCGGCGTGCCGGCGGATCCTCAGCGAGCTCGAGGAGGCCGACATCTCGGCCGGCGGCGAGCGGTCGGCGCCGCGCGGCACGCTGACCATCACCGCACCGGTCGTCGTCGGCGAGGACGTGCTGCGGCCGCTGCTCGACGCCTTCATGACCGAGCATCCGGCGGTGACGGTGCGGCTCGTGATGCTCGATCGCACCGTCAACCTGATCGACGAGGGCATCGACGTCGCGCTGCGCATCGCGCAACTCGCCGATTCCAATTTTGTCGCGATCAAGCTCGGCGAGGTGCGTCGCGTGGTCGCGGCGTCGCCCGGCTATCTCGCGCAGCACCCTGATATCAGCGAGCCGGCTGATCTCGCAAAACACCAGATCATCGCGATGACGCATTTCGGGCTCGACTCCTGGAGCTTCCCGCCGGCCGCGAAGTCGAAGGTTGCGCGCGCGGTCCAGTTCGCGCCGCGCCTGGTCGTCAACACGGTGCGGGCGGCGGTCGCCTCGGCCAGCGAAGGGCACGGCGTCACCCGGCTGTTTTCGTATCACATTGCCGAGGAAATCCGTGACGGGCGATTGCAGATCCTGCTTGCCAAGGACGAGCATCCGGCGTTGCCGGTGCATCTGTTGGCGCCGCAGGGTCGCTTCGACGTTCCGAAGGTGCGCGCCTTCGTCGATTTCGCGGCGCCGCGGCTGAAACGCTATTTCGAGCGGCTGTCGCGCGAGGCCAGCCGGGCCAGTCGTTCGCGCCGCGGAAGAGTGTCTGCCGAATAGCGGGCATTCGCACGAAATGCGGATGTATCTAGGTTGCTCTCCATCGAGGCGGTGCTGATGCCGCTTCAGCAACAGATGGAGAGAGATCATGGGTGCAGAGCAGAAGGTTGCCATCATCACCGGTGCGTCGCAGGGGATCGGCGAGGCACTCGTCAAGGGCTATCGCGACCGGAACTATCGCGTCGTCGCCAATTCCCGCAGCATCAAGCCGTCGACCGATGCCGATGTGCTGGCGGTCCCGGGCGACATCGGCGATCCCGAGGTGGCCGACCGCGTCGTCAGGCAGGCACTCGCGCGCTTCGGTCGCGTCGACACGCTGGTCAACAATGCCGGCATCTTCGTCGCCAAGCCCTTCACCGATCACACCGACGAGGACTACGCCGCGGTGTTGGCGACGAACCTCAATGGTTTCTTCTACATCACCCGCCGCGTGGCGAAGGAGATGGTGAAGCAGGGGTCGGGGCATATCGTGCAGATCACGACGAGCCTCGTCGACCACGCCAACAGCAACGTGCCTTCGGTGCTGGCCTCGCTGACCAAGGGCGGGCTCAGCGCGGCGACCAAGTCGCTTGCGATCGAATATGCCGCCAAGGGCATCCGCGTGAACGCAGTGGCGCCCGGCGTGATCAAGACGCCGATGCACGCCCCCGAGACCCACGACTTCCTCGCCAAGCTGCATCCGGTCGGCCGCATGGGCGAGATGAAGGACATCGTCGACGCCGTGCTGTTCCTGGAAGGCGCGGGCTTCGTCACCGGCGAGATCCTGCATGTCGACGGCGGCCAGAGCGCCGGACACTGACAGGCACGATCGGGAGCTCGTGTGATGCCTGTTGTCACCATCCAGGTCACGCGTGAGGGGACGACGCCGGGTGCGTCGTCCACCACGCCGGAGCAGAAGGCGGCGCTGATCAAGGGCGCCAGCGAGTTGCTCCGCGACGTACTCGGCAAGCCGATGGAATCGACCTTCGTCATCATCGAGGAAGTCGATACCGACAATTGGGGCTGGGGCGGACTGCCCGCGCTGGAATATCGCAAGAAGCGCGCCGCCGCTGCGGCGTCGAAATCTTCCCGCTGACGGCCCTTGCCACATCGAACTTGGCGCCTCTCCCGATCGGGAGAGGTGAGCTGTGATCGCTGCGAGCGATTGCTGCGATCGGAACTAATCATTTTTCCCGAACGGCCGGAGGGCCTACTGCGATGTCCATGTCAGCCAATGTCGATCATGACCGGCGCCATCACGCCGAGCCGCAGCGTGATGCCGGCGGGCCGCTGTGGCTGTCCGCCGCCGCGGGACTTTGCGCCTCGCTGGTCGGGCTCGGGCTGGCGCGCTTCGCTTACACGCCGCTGATTCCAGCGCTGATAGCGGCAAAGTGGTTCACGCCGGCGGAAGCGGTCTATCTCGGTGCCGCGAACCTTGCCGGCTATCTCGCCGGCGCGCTGATCGCCCGCGATCTCGGCGCGCGTGTCGGCTCGGTGTGGGCGCTGCGCGGCATGATGGTGCTGGCGGCCGTGACCTGCTTTGCCTGCGCGGTGCCGATCTCCTTCATCTGGTTCTTCGGCTTCCGCTTTCTCGCCGGCATCAGCGGCGGCGTGATCATGGTGCTGGCGGCGACCGCGATCCTGCCGCACACCGCGCCGAGCAAGCGCGGTTTGATCGGCGGCGTGATCTTCGCCGGTGTCGGATTGGGGGTCGCCGCGTCCGGCACGCTGGTGCCGCTTTTGCTGCAGCAGGGCGTCAAGCAGGCCTGGTACGGCCTTGGCGTGCTGTCGGCGGTGCTGACATTGATCAGCTGGAAGGCATGGCCGGCGGAAGTGCCTGCCGCGCATGCTGCGGCCGAGCAGCCTGTTGCTGCGCATAGTGTGCGCTCGCCGCTGGTGATCGCGCTGTGCGTGGAATATGGCCTCAACGCGCTGGCGCTGGTGCCGCATATGGTGTTCCTGGTCGATTATGTCGCCCGTGGCCTCGGGCAGGGGATCGCGGCGGGATCGTATTACTGGGTGCTGTACGGCATCGGCGCCGTGATCGGCCCGCTGCTCACGGGTCATCTCGCCGATCGCGCCGGCTTCGCTGCGGCGCTGCGCGCTGCGTTCCTGATCGAGGCGGTCGCGGTCGCGCTGCCCGCCGTGACGAACTCGCCCGCCGCGCTGATCGTGTCGAGCCTCATCGTCGGCGGCTTCACGCCCGGCATCGTGCCGCTGGTGATCGGCCGCATCCACGAGCTGATCCCGCATTCCGCAGCGAGCCAGCGCTCGGCCTGGGCGCAGGCGACCACGACCTTCGCGCTGTTCCAGGCGGCGGGCGCCTACGGCCTGTCCTACCTGTTCGCGCAGAGCGGCGGCGATTATGCGCTGCTGTTCGTGATCGGCGCGGCGGGCGTCGCTGTCGCGCTGGCGATTGAATTGTTCAGCGTCGTGGCGCTGGGACGAAAGCGCGGCTAGCCGCGAGCGCTTTCGTGAAGACGGCGATGAGGCGGTCGACATCCGCCTCGTCGTTGAAGACGTGCGGCGAGATCCGCATCCGGCCGAGCCGCAGCGCCACATGGATGTTCTCCGCGGCGAGCCCCGCGATCAGCTCCTTCGGAATTCCGCCGGCCATGCCGAGGCTCAGGATGTTCGGCGCGCGCAGGCCGCGCGCCAGCAGATTGAGCCCGAGATCGCGCACCCCATCGGCGATCCGCCCGTTCAGCATCGCGAGCCGCGCGCTGACGGCAGCAGCGCCCCATTCCGCCATCATCTCCATGCCGATCGAAGCCATCTCCAGCGTGATGAAATGATCGCGCTCGCCCATGTCATAACGCCGGGCATTGTCGACATAGGCGAGGTCGCCGAAATAGACCGGGTTCTCGGAGTTCACATTGCGGCGGCCGGCGGAGGTCTGCTCCAGCGGCACGCCGTTCTGGTGGCGCTTTGCAACGTAGAGGAAGGCGCGGCCGTAGGGGCCGATCAGCCATTTGTAGGTCGGGAAGATCACGGCGTCCGGATCGAGCCGTGTCACATCCAGCGCGACGACACCGGCGCTCTGCGTCGCGTCGATCACGAGCATGGCGCCCTGCCGCCGCAGTGCGGCCTGCACCTTGTCGACGTCGATGATGCCGCCGTCGGACCAGTGCACTGACGAGATCGAGGCGAGGCCGACCGGCGGCGCGCCCGAGCGGTCGATCGTTGCAAGCACCGCCGACGTCCAGTCGCCGTCGGCGGGCTGGCGCACGGTGTCGACGACAAAACCCTGCGCCTCGGCGCGGGCGTGCCATTCCAGCACCGGCGAGGAGTGATCGTTCTCCAGCACGATGACGCGGGTACCGCGCGGAATGGTCAGCGCCTTCGCCACCGTAGCTATGCCGTAGCTGATCGCCGGGATCAGTGCGATGTCATTCGCATCGGCATTGATCAGGCGTGCCGCCGCGGTGCGGGCGCGTTCGTGCTGGCGGCCGGCGAAACCGGCGTCGATCGTCCAGGGCTGGCCCTTGCGTCCGACCGCGGCGCGGCCGGCATCGAGCGTCTTGAGCGGCAGCGGGCTGTAGGACGCCGAGTTCAGGTAGCAGAGGTCGCGTGGGATCTCGAACAGATGGCGCTGGGAGGGAAGCATGTCGTCTCGTGGCTGGGATTGCGGATGATGTCGCGATGCGGATGAGCGCGCGCTCATCCGTCATACTGGTCCGGCCCCATCGCCCACGGCGCCTGATCGTAGCCGTTGGCGAAGGTACGGTTGGTCTGCGCCGGATTGCGGTTGATCAGCGGCCGCAGATACATCGGATGGGTGGCGCTGCGCACCTCATGCTCGACGGTGAACAGGTGCCGGCCATTGGCGGGATCGACGATGTCGCAGAAGCGGTACTGATATTGATTGTCCTCGCGGGATACCAGGTTGCGCTCGCGCAGCCGCTTGTAGGGGCCGGAGAAGTCCGTGATGTAGATCTGGACGTGATGGCCGTCGAACTCGCGCTGCGCCTGGTCGGTTTCGCGGAATTGCAGATACTGATCCTTGCCGACCTTGGCGCGCGCGACGACACCGTCGCCGTTCACGACGCTGGCGGGGATGCCCATGATTTCGGGATAGAACCGGCTGATCGCTTCAGCGGTGCCGCGCGGCACGTCGAACTCGACATAGGGCATGCCGAGCGCGATGCGCCCGAACCGCTCGGCGTCCGGTTCAAAGCAGCGCAGCCGGTTGCCCCACGGGCAAATGGCCTCGACGTGATCGTTGTGCTCGCGATAGCCGAACGCGGTGCCTTCGAGCTTGGGCGCGACCGCGGCAAGCCGCTGCAGCAGGGCCTGCCGTCCGGCGATCACGATCGCGGTGTGGCCGCGCAGCACCTGCGGCCGTCCGCTCGGCAGATGAAACTGGCTGCGGCCGGCATTCACCCACATGTTGCTGTCGGAGACCATCAGATAGGGATCGCGGGTCAGCCCGATTCCGGCGATGTAGAACAGCGTGGCGAGGCGCTGGTCCGGCACCTGCACATTGACATGCTCGAGATGGATGGCGTTGCCGAGGTCTTCTGCGGCGCGGTCGAATGGCTGCTGCACGGCGCGGCTCCCTGGATGCGATGCCGTGCATGATAGTGCAACGGCACGGCCGATCCAGCTGACGGGCCATGAATGTTTCGCGGGGCTACCCCCCGTAACTCTGCACCAGGCTGCCGGCCACCAGCGCCCAGCCGTCGACCAGCACGAAGAAGATCAGCTTGAACGGCAGCGAGACCACCACCGGCGGCAGCATCATCATGCCCATCGACATCAGGACCGAGGCGACCACGAGGTCGATGATCAGGAACGGCAGGAACAAGAGGAAGCCGATCTCGAAGGCGCGCTTCAGCTCGGAGATCATGAAGGCCGGCACCAGGATGCGTAGCGACAGCTCCTCCGGCGTCGCCGGCGGCGGCTCGCCGGAGAGGTCCATGAACAGCTTCAGATCCTTCTCGCGGACGTTCTTCTGCATGAAGCCGCGCAAGGGGACCGAGGCGCGCTGCAGCGCTTCCTCGACGCCGATCTGGTTGGCGACCAGCGGCTTGATGCCGTCGTCATAGGATTTCTGCAGCACCGGCCCCATCACGAAGGCGGTGAGGAACATCGCGAGCGCAATCATCACCGAGTTCGGCGGCGCGGTCGCGGTGCCGAGCGCGGTGCGCAGCAGCGAGAGCACGACCACGATGCGCGTGAACGACGTCATCATGACGAGGATCGACGGCGCGATCGACAGCACCGTGAGCAGCGCGATCAGCTGGATCGCGCGCTCGGTCACGCCGCCATTGCCGCCGCCGAGATTGATGCTGATATCCTGCGCCATCGCCAGATCGGCGAAGGATCCGGCGGCGATCAGGACAGCGATGAAAAAAACTCTACGCGGGACTGCCCCGAACCTCACGAAGGATTCTTCGGTCGGCCGAGCAGCGATGCCATCTCGTCCTCGAGATTCTCGAAGCCGCTCTTCTGTCCGCCAGCGGGCGGGGCAGGCGGCTCGCTACGCGGCGCGCGAACCGGCGGCGCCTCGGGCGCAACCGGCGGCGCGACGGTCTCGCCGGCGCCGGTCGGGCGGCGCAGCGCCGCCTCAAGCCGCTGCGCCATCTCGGCCAAATTTGCATCGGCGTTCGATGCAGGCGGCACCGGCGGTGGCGCCTGGGTTGCGACCGGCGGCGGAGCAGGGGGAGGCGGTGGCGGCGGCGTGACGGCGCGCTCGGGCGCCCGCGGCGGGGCCTTCGGCGGCTCTGCAGCGCGCGGCGCACGCGGGATGACGGGTTCGGAGCGCGGCGGCAGCCGCGGCGGCATCGGATCGGGGCGCGGTTCGTTGCGCTCGGCCGTGAAGCCCGCGAGCGGATCGTTGCGACGCTCGGCGATCGGCGGCGGAGGTCGGCGCAACTCGTCGGCAAAGGAGGGTCGCGCCTGGCGCGGCGGTAGCTCCGGCTCGGGAAGCTCGAAATTGTCGGAGCGGGCGGCTTCGCTCTCGTTCCAGGCGGCATCCGGAAGCGGCGCCACGCGCGGCGGCGCGGCATCCGCGGCGACCGCGGGCCGGGTCGACATCTGATCGCGCCCCGGCGTCGCCCGGACGATATTCGGCTCGACGACGATGTCGGTCGGGCCACCGATCATCAGCAGATGCTCGATGTTGTCGCGGCGGACCAGCACCAGCCGGCGGCGGCCATCGACGGCAGCGGCGTCGATCACCGCCAGCCGGGGCATGCGTCCGCGGTTGGCGTTGGCCCCGAGGCGGTTTCCGGCGAAGCGGCGGACGAGCCATGCGGTGACGCCGATCAGCGCCAGCACGACAACGAATGCCAAGACGAAAGTAATGACCTGCATATTGGAGTCCCCGGCCATGGTGGCCTTCCTCAGCTTCCGCCATCAACGAGCGCGGATTGATAGGTGCGGTTTGCGCAGCGAATCGCGCCCGAGATTCGCCTTATTTCTTAATTCCCAGCGGCTTGCAGCCGACTGTTCTATTAATAAACCAAGAATCGCTTGTCCCAAAACGACTTCTCAGCGCCCACGCTGTCTTGGTTTGTGCTGGTTAACGCAGCATTCGTGGCGAAAATGCGCTCGCCGCCCGCAGTTGCGGCGTTCTCCACGGCTCCGTCCGACATTTTAACCACCCGTTAACCATACACCGGGCAAATTCTGCCTACCTCGGGAGGTCCCAGAGGTTAACGGAGCCGCGGCGATGTCCATGAACGATCTGCCGATCCTGTCGGCGTTGCGCAGCAAGATGCAGTGGCACCAGGAACGCCAGCGGGTGCTCGCCGAGAACATCTCCAATTCCGACACGCCGAACTTCCGGCCGCGCGACCTGGTCGAGCCGAAGTTCGACCGGGCCGGCGCCACGGTCGGCGGCGGCATGGGGACGCTGCCGATGATGCAGACCAGCGCCACCCACATGGCGGCGTCCGGCGCGCCCGACACATTCGACAATGATCGCGGCAAGAGCGGGTTCCAGACCCGCCCGGCCGGCAACGCGGTCAATCTCGAGGACCAGATGCTGAAAGTGTCGGCCAACCAGATGGACTACGCAGCCGTCACCTCGCTCTACAGCAAGAGCCTGCATCTGCTGAAGACCGCGATTGGCAAGAGCTAGGCCGCCTGACGGCGGCGGGAGGATCCCATGGCAGATGGAACAAGCGATTTCACCCGCTCGATGAGCATCGCGACGTCAGGCCTGCGTGCGCAGGCGGGGCGGATGCGGGTGATCTCGGAAAATATCGCCAACGCCGATTCGACGGCGCAGACCGCGGGCGGCGATCCCTACCGCCGCAAGGTGCCGACCTTCTCCTCGGCGCTCGATCGTTCGCTCGACGCCCAGGTCGTGACGCTGGGCCGGATCCGCCCCGACCAGTCGTCATTCCGCATCAAGCACGAGCCGGGCAATCCGGCGGCGGACGCCTCCGGCAACGTCAAATATCCGAACGTCAATTCGATGGTCGAAATGACCGACATGCGCGACGCCCAGCGCTCCTATGAGGCGAACCTCAACATCATCAGCGCGACGCGGCGGATGATCCAGCGCACGCTCGACATCCTCAAGTCCTGACGCAACAAGAACAGGGAACGTAAATCATGGCTACACCGACAGTCGCCGCCAACGCCTACGCCAGCCTCGCGAAATTGATGGAGCGCGGCGGTGTCGAGAAGGCGGGGCAGGCCGTCGCCGGCCCGTCCTTCAGCGCGTTGCTGAAGGACTCCGTCGGCAGCGTGCTGGAAGCGGGCAAGAAGTCCGACGCGCAGACCATGGCGATGGCCTCCGGCAAGGCGAATGTGATGGACGTGGTGACGGCGGTCGCCGACACCGACGTTGCGGTGTCGACGCTGGTCTCGGTGCGCGACCGCGTGATCCAGGCCTATGAAGACATCATGAAGATGCCGATCTGACGTCCGTCAGGACGTCATCCCGGGGCGATGCGAAGCAAGATTGCAAAAGCGAGAACACAACAATGACCGGCCCTGAAACTCTCGACGTGGCGCGCGATGCGATCTGGACCATCGTGCTGGTGTCGTCGCCCCTGATGGTGGTCGGCCTTGTGGTCGGCGTCGTGGTGTCGTTGTTCCAGGCGCTGACCCAGATCCAGGAACAGACGCTGGTCTTCGTGCCGAAGATTCTCGCGATCTTCGTCACATTGCTGCTGGCGCTGCCCTTCATGGCGGACGCGCTCTCCAGCCACATGATGCGGATTTCGTCGCGAATCATCGGCGGTTGATGCACTAATGCCGCGGTCATGCGCATCGATGTCTCCCTGCTTCCGGCGCTGGCCGCAATCTTCGTGCTGGTCTTCGCGCGCGTGGGCGCGATGGTGATGCTGCTGCCCGGTTTCGGCGAGAGCAACATCCCGGCACGGGTCAAGCTGTCGATCGCGCTGCTGCTGACGCTGATCATTCTTCCCCTGCATCGCAACGCCTATCACGTCGACCTGACGTCGATCTCCTCGCTCGGCGTCCTGATGGTGCATGAGCTGATCATTGGCATCGTGCTCGGCGCGACCGCGCGGGTGACGCTGTCGGCGCTCAACGTCGCGGGCTCGGTGATCGCCCAGCAGCTCGGGCTCGGCTTCGTCACCGCCGTCGACCCGACCCAGGGGCAGCAGGGCCAGATCGTCGGCAACTTCCTTACCATCCTCGGCCTGACGCTGCTGTTCGCCACCGACAGCCACTATCTCGTCATCGCGGCGCTCAGCGAAAGCTACCGCATCTTCTCGCCGGGCGAGATCATGCCGACCGGCGACGTCGCCGCGCTTGCGACCTCCGCGTTCTCCGCCGCCTTCAAGATCGGCCTGCAGCTGTCGGCACCGTTCCTGGTGTTCGGCCTCGTCTTCAACATCGGGCTCGGCGTGCTGGCGCGGCTGATGCCGCAGATGCAGGTCTACTTCGTCGGTGTGCCGCTCTCGATCGTGGTCGGCTTCCTGATCTTCGGTGTCGTGCTCGCGGCGATGATGAATACCTATTTAGACTACTTCAACGGCGTCATGCGCCAACTCGCTCCCATGAATTGATCAGGAGAAGAGATGGCCGACGATACCGAAGACAAAACAGAAGACCCTACGCAAAAACGTCTAGATGACGCCCTTGAGAAAGGCGACGTCGTCAAAAGCCAGGAGGTCAACACCTGGTTCATCATCGCCGGCGCCACGCTGGTGCTGTCGACCTTCTCGGGCTCGATCGGCGGCGGCATCTTGATGCCGCTGCGCAATCTGATCGCCAATTCATGGATGATCCGCACCGACGGTGCTGGCCTGCTGCAACTGACCCAGACGCTTGGCTATGCGGTGGTCGCCGCGATCGGCGTGCCGTTCCTGATGCTGGCGCTGGCGGCGATCGCAGGCAACATGATCCAGCATCAGCTGGTGTGGTCGGGCGAGCAGCTCAAGCCGAAATTCTCCAAGATCTCACCGGCGGCCGGCTTCAAGCGGCTCTTCGGCAAGCAGGCGGTGGCGAACTTCCTGAAAGGCCTGTTCAAGCTGATCGCGCTCGGCGTCGTGATGGTCATGGTGCTGTGGCCCGATCGGCTGCGGATGGAATCGTTCCTGCGGGTCGATCCAGCCGAGCTGCTGCCCGCCATCACCGGCATGACGGTGCACTTGCTGGCGGCGGTGGTCGCCCTCCTCGCCGTGGTGGCGATTGCCGACTACTTCTTCCAGTACCGGACCTGGTACGAGCGTCACAAGATGTCGCTGCAGGAGATGAAGGAGGAGTTCAAGCAGTCGGAGGGCGACCCGCACATCAAGGGCAGGATCAAGCAGTTGCGGGTCCAGCGCGCCAAGAAGCGCATGATGGCCCAGGTTCCGAAGGCCTCGGTGATCATCACCAACCCGACCCACTATTCGGTGGCGCTGGCCTATGACCGCAGCATGTCGGCGCCGATCTGCGTCGCCAAGGGCGTCGACAACCTCGCCTTCAAGATCCGGGAAATCGCCAAGGAGCACGACATTCCCATCGTGGAGAACGTGGCGCTGGCCCGGGCGCTCTATGCGACCGTCGAAATCGACAAGGAAATCCCGGTCGAGCACTACCATGCGGTTGCCGAAATCATCGGCTACGTGATGCGGCTGAGGCGCGGCCTGTCCGGCCTGCGCCAATAAGGGGCGGAAAACCGCTTGAAATGCGCGTAACTTGCGAAATTGCCGCCTGATGGACTTGCGTTTTCGGGTCCGATTCAGGCACTCAGGGTCGAGGTGGCCGGCCGGTCGCCTTCGTGATGCAGACGAGCCATGTCTCTCCAGATGACCGCCGATAGCAACGATCCTCCCGCGACCGAGCCGTTCGTGGCTCACGGGCCAGCGCGGCGGAGCGGCAGTATCCTGCTGGTGCTCCTGATCGCCACCGGCATCGTCGCGGTGGCCGTCTGGCTCATGACCATCGGCCGTACCCAGGCGCAGCCCTATATCCTGTTTGTGCTGGCGCTGCTCGCCACCGTCGGGCTGTTCAACCTGTTCGCCCTTGCCGCCGGCATCATCCGCTTCTCCGACCGCACGAGCGACGACCCGGTGATGGGGCGGATCGCCGACCACGCCCATGAAGGGCTCGTCGTCACCGATTCCCGCGGCCACGTGGTCTATTCCAACGCCGCCTATCTCACGCTGACCGGCGCGGCCGGTCCGCAGGACGTCCGTCCCGTCGAACGCGTCTTCATCGGCAACCCCGACGTCTCCGAGGCGGTGTTCCGCCTCTTGAAGGCGGCGCGCGAGGGCAAGCGGCAGCAGGAGGAGGTCCGTGTCGCCGGCCACGAGGCCGGGCAAGGTGGTGGACAAGGCCGCTGGCTGCGGCTCAGGGTACGTCCGCTCGGCGAGGGCAAGCGCGACGCGAAATACGCGGTGTGGTCGATCGCCGACGTCACCCGCGACCGCGAGCGCCAGGAAGACGTGTTCCAGGAGCTGCGGCACGCGATCGAATATCTCGATCATGCGCCGTGCGGCTTCTTCTCGGTCAATCCGGCCGGCGAGATCGCCTATATCAACGCCACGCTGGCGAACTGGCTGGACTACGATCTGGCCGAGATCGGCTCGGGCGGTCTGAAGCTGACCGACATCGTCTCGGGCGACGGCGCGGCGCTGCTGACCTCGATCGCGGCGGTGCCCGGCGAGGTCAAGACCGAGGTGTTCGACATCGACCTGCGGATGCGCGGCGGCAAGACCGTGCCGGTGCGGCTCTATCACAAGCTCGCCTTCGGCGCCGACGGCGCGGCGGGCGCCTCGCGCACGCTGGTGATCAGCCGCGCCCGCGACGAGCATTCCGATCCGGAGCGTGCCGCCGAGGTGCGCTTCATGCGCTTCTTCGACCATACGCCGATGGCGATCGCGACCGTCGATCGCGGCGGCAATGTGGTCGGCGCCAATGCGCGCTATGCCAAGCTGGCGCAGGGGCTGAACGGCGACGGCGGCGCGGCCAAGTCGATCTTCCGCGCGGTCAATCCACGCGACCGCGGCCTGCTGATCGCCGCGATCAACCAGGCTGCCGAAGGCCAGGGCGACATTGCGCCGGTCGAGGTGATGCTCGACGGGCCTAAGGAGCGCTCGGCCCAGTTCTTCGTCACCACCGTCGAGAAGGATGAGCGCGACGCCGAGACCGCGATCGTCTATATACTCGAGACCACCGAGCGGCGCGCTCTGGAAAACCAGATCAACCAGTCGCAGAAGATGGAGATGGTGGGCCAGCTCGCCGGCGGCATCGCGCACGACTTCAACAACGTGCTGTCGGCCATCATGATGGCGAACGACTTCCTGCTGAACGCGCACAAGCCGACCGACCCGTCGTTCCAGGACATCATGCAGATCAAGCAGAACGCCACCCGCGCCGCGACGCTGGTGCGGCAGCTGCTTGCATTCTCGCGCCGCCAGACGCTGCGGCCGCAGGTGCTCGATCTCGGCGATGCGCTCTCCGACCTCACCATGCTGCTGCGCCGGCTGATCGGCGAGAAGGTCAAGCTCGACCTCGTGCATGGCCGCGATCTGTGGCCGGTCAAGGTCGACGTCTCGCAGTTCGAGCAGGTGGTGGTCAATCTCGCGGTGAACGCGCGCGACGCGATGCCCGACGGCGGCAAGCTGATCATCCGCACCGCCAACGTGCCGACCGAGGAAGCCGCGCAGCTCGCCAACAAGGGTATGCCGGCAGCCGACTACGTGAAGATCGAGATGTCGGACACCGGCACCGGCATTCCGCACGAGATCATCGACAAGATCTTCGAGCCGTTCTTCTCGACCAAGGAAGTCGGCAAGGGCACCGGCCTCGGCCTGTCGACGGTCTACGGCATCGTCAAGCAGACCGGCGGCTTCGTCTATGTCGATTCCGTGCCGGGCGGTGGCACCACGTTCCGGATCTATTTGCCGCGACATCGCCAGGAGCAGGAGGTCGCACCGGAGGCGCATGGCGGCACCGGCGCGGCGAAGGAAGCCGCCGTCGCGGATGCCCCCAAGCCGAAGCCGGATCTCACCGGGCAGGGCACCATCCTGCTGGTCGAGGACGAGGACGGCCTGCGCTCGCTGAATGCGCGCGGCCTGCGTTCGCGCGGCTACAGCGTGATCGAGGCGGCCAACGGCGTCGAGGCGCTGGAGGCGTTCGAGGAGAACAACGGCCAGGTCGACCTCGTCGTCTCCGACGTCGTGATGCCTGAGATGGACGGGCCGACGCTGCTGAAGGAAATGCGCAGCCGCAATGCGGAGCTGAAGATCATCTTCGTCTCCGGCTATGCCGAGGACGCGTTCGAGAAGAGCCTGCCGGAGAACCAGCAGTTCGCGTTCCTGCCGAAGCCGTTCACGCTGACTCAGCTGGTTGCCGCGGTGAAGGAAACCATGACGGCGAACTAGGCCCGGGTGACGAGCCACCTGTTCGCTTCCCGCAGGGCAGCAGGCAATGTTGCAATGCGGTCGCGGTTGAACCTGAGCCCCATCTCGCGCTAGGACGCGCTGTCGCATCCACAAGGACCATAGTGTCACATCGCCGCGACCGAGGGCCGCAGCCGCGGTTCCCGTTTCCCGCTTCACTTTTGACCGGCTCTGCCCATGTTAGGGGCGTTTCCCCATGCCGGGGAATCCTTTGAGGAAACCAACATGAATTTCTCGCAACGCACGCGTGGAATTGTCCGGGCGATCGCCGTCGCGATGGCGCTGGCGCTGCCCGTGATGATGACCGTTTCGGCGGCCGACGCCCGCGTTGGCGGCGGCGGCTCGCGCGGCTCGCGGACATTCTCCGCGCCGCCCTCGACCAGCACCGCGCCGGGCTCGGTTGCTCCGATGAACCGTACCTTCAGCCAGCCTGGTAGCCCCAGCATGGGCTCGCCGGCGGCGGCGAATTCCGGCGGCCTGTTCGGCCGAGGCGGAATGGGTCGCGGCCTGCTCGGCGGCCTGGCCGCGGGCTTCCTTGGCGCCGGCCTGTTCGGCATGCTGTTCGGCGGCGGCCTGTTCTCGGGCCTCGGCGGCCTGTCGTCGATGCTCGGCCTGCTGCTGCAGATCGGTCTGATCGTGCTCGTGGTCCGGCTCGCGATGTCGTGGTGGCAGCGGCGCAATACGCCGGCCGCCGCTTACGCTGGCGGACCCGACGTCGGCCCTGGTCCGCAGGCCAATGCCCGTTCGGGCTTCGGCTTTGGCCTCGGCGGCGGATCGAACGCGCCGGTCGAGATCACACCCGGTGACTACGAGACGTTCGAGCGGTTGCTCGGCGACATCCAGGCCGCGTGGTCGAACGAGGACATCGCGAAGCTGCACACGCTCGCGACGCCGGAGATGGTGTCGTACTTCTCGAAGGATCTTGAGGAGAACAAGGCGCGCAACGTCACCAACAAGACGTCCAACGTGAAGCTCTTGCAGGGCGATCTCGCGGAAGCATGGCGTGAAGGCGACAGCGAATATGCGACGGTCGCGATGCGCTACGCGCTGGTCGACACCATGCTGGAGCGCGGCACCGGCCGCCAGGTCAGCGGCGGGCAGCCGGAGGAGATCACCGAGGTTTGGACCTTCGTGCGCCAGCGTGGCGGCAATTGGGAGCTCTCGGCGATCCAGCAGACCAACTGATCGATTGCCTGACATGACAATGCAAGGCGCCGCGGCATCAACCGCGGCGCTTTCGTTTTGTGCGCTTCATTCGCGTGTCGCGGCGCCGGAATATCTGGACGAGCAGCGGGTTGATGTGAGCGGACCATAACCAACCATCGGGAGAAAGAGATGAAGAGCATTGCGCAAATCGCGGTTCCCGCCTGTCTTGCGTTCGTCGTGATGGCCGCGCCGCCGGCCGCGGCGCAGACCGCCGACGCCAGCTTCTTCGTGACCAGCAACGGCATCGGCAATGGCGGCAACCTCGGCGGCCTCGCCGGCGCCGACAATCATTGCCAGACCCTGGCGCAGGCCGCGGGCTTCGGTGCGCCGAAGACCTGGCGCGCCTATCTCTCGACCCAGGCGGCCAACGGCCAGGTCGCGGTGAATGCGCGCGATCGCATCGGCAAGGGCCCGTGGAAGAATGTGAAGGGCGTCGTGGTCGTCAAGGACGTCGCCGATCTGCACAGCGCCGGCAACAATCTCTCCAAGCAGACCGCCCTGTCCGAGAAGGGCGAAGTCATCAACGGTGCCGGTGACACGCCGAACCGTCACGACGTGCTGACGGGATCGCAGACAGATGGTACGGCGTTTGCGGCGGGCGAGGACCGCACCTGCAAGAACTGGACAAGCAGCACGCAAGGCGCCGCCATGGTCGGGCATTTCGACCGCAAGGGCCTGCGCGATGACGAGCCGTCAAGATCCTGGAACACGTCGCATCCCTCGCGCGGCCCTGACGGCGGCTGCTCGCAAGCTGATCTGAAGAGCACCGGCGGCGACGGTCTGCTGTACTGCTTCGCGGCGAATTGAGGGGATATATTGGCTCGTCATTGCGAGGAGCGATAGCGACGAAGCAATCCATATTTTAGCGCACGGGGCGCGATGGATTGCTTCGCTTCGTTCGCAATGACGAGGCGAGACTAGTGCCTCCCGGCGACCGCGCTCAACTCTTCTTGCGCTTAGCGGCCTTCTTGGCGGTTTTCTTCTTCTTCGCGGTTTTCTTCTTTGCCGCGAAATGGGCCGCGACCTTCTTCGAGGAATGTCCGACCTCGGCCACCGCGGCCTTGAGGCGGGCAGGGGTCACCTTGAACTTCTTCGACCAGTAGCGGACCTCGTAGGGCTCGCTGATCGCGATCCGCGCGCGGTCGGCGGCCATGTGCCGCTGCTCCTTGAAATGGGCTTCCACCTTCTTGGCGGAATGCCCGACCTTCTTGACGGCGGCCTTGAGCTTTGCCGGTGTGACCTTGAACTTCTTGGACCAGTACGCAACTTCGTAGGACTCGCTCAACGCGATCAGAGCGCGATCTTGCGCGCCCCGCTTCTTCTTGTCGTCCGCCATAAGTTGATCCTTCATCGAAGATTCGACGCTGGAACCTTAGCAGTCTCCGCGCGGTTCGGACAGACGCGCGGTGGGCGGTGGACGATCTGACCGTGGCACGGCTACGATCACGGTGAAGCAAAGCGATGCGGTGAAGTTTGTGGAGGTAAGTGCATGCACTATCAGCTTTACTACTGGCCGATGATCCAGGGCCGCGGCGAATATGTCCGCCTCGCGCTCGAGGATGCGGGGCTGAATATACCGATGTCGCGCGCGGCAAGGGCGGCACCGGCGCCATGATGAAGATCATGGACGCGCATAAGGGTACGCCGCCCTTTGCGCCGCCGTTCCTCAAGGCCGGCCAGCTCGTGATCGGGCAGACCGCCAACATCCTGCTCTATCTCGGCGCGCGCCATGGCCTCGCGCCGAAGGCGGAAGGTGGGAAGCTCTGGGTGCACGAGCTGCAATTGACGATTGCGGACCTGGTGCTGGAAATCCACGACACCCATCACCCGCTCGGTCCGTCGGTGTATTACGAGGACCAGAAGGCGCCGGCGAAGAAGCGCACGGAAGAGTTCTGGAAATCGCGGGTGCCGAAATATCTCGGCTATTTCGAGGATCTTGTGCGGGCCAATGGCGGCGGCTTCGTCACCGGACGCCGGCTGACCTACGCCGATCTGTCGTTGTTCCAGATCGTGGAAGGCCTGCGCTACGCGTTTCCGAAGCGGATGGCCGCGTTCGAGAAAAAGGTGCCGCGCCTGATCGCGCTGCGCGATCGCGTCGCCGAGCGGCCGAACATCAAGACCTATCTGGCCAGCGAGCGACGGATTCCGTTCAACGAGGAGGGGATTTTCCGGCGCTACAAGGCCCTGGATTTGTAATCGCTTGTGGGCAGTCCTGCTGCTCTCGTCATGGTCGGGCAGAAGCGCGTCTTCGCGCTAGATGACCCGACCATCCACGTCTCCAGATGATGGATGCCCGGGTCAAGCCCGGGCATGACGGATGTGGGCGGTGAGTTCTATCGATTCCGGCCGTCCACCGGCGTCATCGCGATCTTCGACAGGTCGATGCCGTCGATGCAGTTGATATTGAGCGCGATGATGTCGGTACCATCGGGCTTCTTGCCGCGCGCGAACACGTCGACGCCGCAATCGACGCAGAGCTGGTGGCGGATCGCGTGGCGGTTGAACAGATACTCCTTCAGGTTCTCGGCGCCGGCGCGGAGCTGGAAGCTCGATGGCGGCATGAACACGAAGTGCAGGCCCTTCTTGGTGCAGATCGAGCAGTTGCAGGCGGTCACCATCGCCATGTCGGTGGTGCATTCGAAGCGCACCTGGCCGCAATGGCAGCCGCCGGTGTAGGTCTTGCTCTCTGCCATGACGGTCCCTCACCACAGTCCAGGCACGAGGCGATAGCGCACCCGTGCCGCATAGTCGGCATAGCCTGACAATCCCGCCACCAGCGTGCGCTCCTCGATCCCGGTGCGGATCGCGAACATCACGAAGAACACCGGCACGAAGGCAAGGCCCCACCAGGAGCCGAGCGTCAGCGGCACGCCGATGAAGAACAGCATCACGCTCGTATACATCGGATGGCGCACCAGCGCGTAAGGACCGGTCGAGATCACGTGATGGTGGCGCTCGGTCTGCACCTTCACGACCGGCGCGGCGAACGAATTGGTGCGGAACACCCACAGGATCAGCACGGTCGAGGCCAGATACAGCACCAGGCCGAGCAAGATCAGCGCCACGCCGGCATCGGCGCCGCCAAACCGGCGATCCAGCCCCATCGCGACGAACCACAGCACGGCAACGACCAGGAACACCAGCATGAAGCGCTTGTCCTCGGCGGGCTGGCCCTCGCGCGCGGTGAGGCGCATGCGCTCGGCCAGCAGGCCGGGATCGACCTTGGCAAGCCATAGCCCGCAGGCCGGGCCGATCAGCGCCGAGGCGATCAGATAGGCCCACGCGCCGGGCCAGTGCAGGGTGCCGGCGAAGGCAAACAGCAGCGCGGCCATGGCGATGACGAAGAAGGTGTTCTGCAGGAGGAGCTTTGCGATCATGGGCGGGCTCCGTGATTCCAGCCGCGATTATCGCACCCTTTTTCCGGCAAACATGCGACCGCAGTCATCAACTTTCGGAGCAGGCGAGGTGTTCCTGCGCCGCGACTGCATCGTCTCTGCATTGACATTCGTATAAGCAATTGCTTATATATTTCTATGACCGCCGCCGTGCAGCTGACCAATGTGCTCAAGACCCTCGCGGACCCGACGCGGCGAGCGGTGTTCGAGCGGATCATCCGGGAAGGGGAGGTCGCCGCGACCGGGCTGGTGCAGGGCTCCAAGGTGTCGCAGCCGGCGGTGTCGCAGCATCTGCGCGCGCTGCGCGATGCCGGCCTCGTCGCCGAGCGGCGCGAGGGCCGGCACATCCATTATCGCGTCGCGCCGAAGGGGCTCAGCCCGCTGATCGACTGGCTCGGCCATTACGAGACGTTCTGGGCCGAGCGCTTCGCAAATCTGGAACGGTTGTTGAAGGAGAGTGAGTGATGGGTGAGACGCACGCGATCACGGTCGAGAAGGTGCTGCCTTATGCCGCCGACAAGATCTGGCGGACGCTGACCACGAGCGACTTGCTGATGAAATGGCTGATGCCGAACGATTTTCAGCCGAGCGTCGGACACCGCTTCAATTTCCGCACGCGGCCGATCGGCGACTGGGACGGTGTCGTGCATTGCGAGGTGCTGGACTGCGATCCGCCGCGCCTGCTGCGCTATTCCTGGAAGGGGGGCGCCGACACCAATCCGGAATTCGGCTCGAAGCTCGACTCGGTCGTCACCCGGACGCTGACGCCCGTCGAGGGCGGCACGCAGGTCCGCATGGTGCATGACGGCTTCGTCTTCCCCGGCAACCGCTACGCCTTCGACATGATGAGCTCGGGCTGGGGCAAGATCGTCGATGCGATCGGACGGGTCGCCGCGGAAGCCTGACGGATCACTCGTTCTTTCCGCGCCGGACCGTGATCGAGGCGTCGGTCCGGTTGCGCGTGCATTCGAGGCTGAGGCGGCGATAGCGCATCGTGATGGTGTTGCCGCGCAGGATGCCCATGCGTTTCAGGCAGCGCGAGGTGCCGGTGGCGGCGTCGTCCTTCGGCACGGTGAAGACCAGCGCGGTGGCGGAGCCGACCAGGTTGAAAAACTCGGGCTTCATCTTGCGATCGGTCTTGGCAAAGAGCTCGATCGAATAGTCCTTTCCGCGGCAGCCGAGCGACAATTCCTTCGCCGCCGGATGTGTGAGGTAGGTGATGTTGGCGGCGCTGAAGTTGACCTTCAGCCCGTCGATCTGACCGGCGAGCTGCTTGGCGATGTCCTCGCAGGGATCGGCATGCGCAGGCGCGGCAGTGAAGGCTGTCGCCAGCGCGATCAGCGCGGCCGGCATGAAAGAGCGGATGCTCAAGGCAAAGCGTCGGCGCAACGGTGCTGTCACGAAATACCCCCGCGGTATGAAAATACGCGAAGTTACATGCAGGCTCCCGCGCAGCGCGTCAATACGGCCGATCCGTCAGGATGCGCACTTGCCGTCCTGCGCCTTGGAGGCTCCCGCGGCGCGGCGCTCGCAATCATTGCCATAGGTCTTGCCGTCGCAGCCGCACACCGGCTTGAAGATCTTGTTGCAGATCGTCGGCCGGAATGCGCAGGTGCCGGTCTGGTCGAAGCGGCCACACTGTCCTGGTTTGAACTGGCAGAACTGACCGACACGGCTGCATTGAACGCCGGCTAGGCCGCCGCATGGCTTGCCGAGGCGGGCCGCATCGACGCCGGTCGGGACCGCGATCAACAAGGCCAGCGCCGCGAACCAGATCAAAAGCGCTGTCTTCATGATGGTCTCCTGATGGCTTCCTTGGTGGTTTCGCGGATCGCTGAAGCGTTGTGGCAACCAGAGATTACGGAGGGATGAAGCATAGCACGCGGATTGCCGGTCCCGTGCATGGCTGGAAGGCGGCCGGCTTCCCTTTCCTTTGTCCGAAAAAAGCTTAGAACGGCTCTACATTCCGGCGGCCGCGCGGCCGGACCGGCCTTTCGAACCCGACCTGCAAGCCCAAAGAGCAGCTCATGAACGCCCCCTCCGCCTTCCCCGACCAGCAGAAGCCCGTTCCGCCCTACAAGCACACCCCGCTGTTCCCGCTGGGTGCCGACACGACACCCTACAAGAAGGTGACGAGCGAGGGCGTCCGGGTCGAGAAGGTGTTGGGCAAGGACATGCTGGTGGTGTCGCGGGAGGCGCTGCGGGCGCTCTCCGAGGCCGCCTTCGGCGATATCAACCACTATCTGCGGCCGGGCCATTTGAAGCAGCTGCGTTCGATCCTCGAGGACAAGGAAGCCAGCGACAACGACAAGTTCGTCGCATTTGATTTCCTGAAGAACGCCAATATCGCGGCCGGCGGCGTGCTGCCGATGTGCCAGGACACCGGCACCGCGATCATCATGGGCAAGAAGGGCTGCAACGTCATCACCGACGGTGACGACGAGGCCGCGCTCTCCGAAGGCGCGCGCGACGCCTATCTGCGTCGCAATCTGCGCTACTCGCAGGTCGCGCCGCTGTCGATGTACGAGGAGAAGAACACCGCCAACAACATGCCGGCGCAGTGCGAGATCTACGCCGAGGGTGATGATGCCTACAAGTTCATGTTCATGGCCAAGGGCGGCGGCTCCGCCAACAAGAGCTTCCTGTTCCAGGCGACGCCCTCGGTGCTGACCAGGGACCGGCTGCTCGCCTTCCTGAAGGAGAAGGTGCTGACGCTCGGCACCGCGGCCTGTCCGCCCTATCACCTGGCGATCGTGATCGGCGGCACCTCGGCTGAGCTCTGCATGAAGACCGTGAAGCTCGCCTCGGCGCGCTATCTCGACGCGCTGCCGGCCCACGGCTCGGCCGACGGCAACGCATTCCGCGACCTCGAGATGGAGCAGGAAATCCTCAAGATGACGCAGTCGCTCGGCGTCGGCGCGCAGTTCGGCGGCAAGTATTTCTGTCACGACGTGCGCGTGATCCGGATGCCGCGCCACGGCGCCTCGCTGCCGATCGGGCTCGGCGTCTCCTGCTCGGCGGACCGCCAGGTGCTCGGCAAGATCACCAGGGATGGCGTCTATCTCGAGGAGCTCGAGCACAATCCGGCGCAGTATCTGCCCGCGGTCGAGCAGTCGCTCGGCGGCGAGGTCGTCAAGATCGACCTCAACAAGCCGATGAAGGAGATCTTGGCGACGCTGTCGCAATATCCGATCAAGACCCGCGTCTCGATGACCGGCACCATGATCGTGGCGCGCGACTCCGCCCACGCCAAGCTGCGCGAGCGGCTGGAGAAGGGCGAGCCGCTGCCGGACTATTTCAAGAACCACCCGGTGTATTATGCCGGCCCCGCCAAGACGCCCGATGGCTACGCCTCCGGCGCGTTCGGCCCGACCACCGCCGGCCGCATGGATTCCTTCGTCGACCAGTTCCAGGCCGCGGGCGGATCGATGGTGATGGTCGCCAAAGGCAACCGCGCGGTCGCGGTGCGCGAGGCCTGCAAGAAGCACGGCGGCTTCTATCTCGGCTCGATCGGCGGCGCGGCAGCGAATCTCGCCGAGCACTGCATCAAGAAGGTCGAGGTGGTCGAGTATCCCGAGCTCGGCATGGAAGCGATCTGGCGCATCGAGGTGGTCGACTTCCCGGCCTTCATCATCATCGATGACAAGGGCAATGACTTTTTCAAGGAATTGAATCTGGGTTGAGGGCAATCGGCCTCGACGGATTTTCCAGAGGCTGGGTCGCCGTCACCATCGACGGCGACCAGCGCACGATTTCCTTTCACGGCGATATCGCGGATGCGCTGGCGCGTCCGTTCGATCGTGCCGGAATCGATATCCCGATCGGCATGACCGAGGACGGCGAGCGCGATTGCGATCGTGTCGCGCGCGAGCGGCTGCGCCCGCACACCTCGCGCGTCTTCACCGGGGCACGGCGCTGGCTGTGGCAGGAGTTTCGCGATCCCGACGCGGCGAACCGTGAAGCGCTGCGCCGCGGCCAGACCCGCGTCTCGCGCCAACTCTGGCATCTCGGTAACAAGATCATGGAGGTCGACGCGTTCGTGCGCGCGAACCCCGCACGCGACATCCGCGAGGTGCATCCCGAACTGGTGTTCCTGCGGCTGAACGGTGGCACGCGATTGCCGCGCAAGAAGTCGGAGGAGGGCGATGCGCTCCGCCGCAGGCTGCTGAAGCGATCAGGCTTTCGCGAGATCGACCGCTGGCTTACCGAGGTGCGGATCGGTACCGGCGCGAAACGTGACGACGTGCTGGATGCCTGCGCGGTGGCTTTGGCCGCTCATCAACCCAGCGGCTGCGTTCCCGAGGGACCGCAGCCGCTGGATGGACATGATCTGCCGATGCAGATCTGGTTCTAAGGCGTGTTCGAGCGAAGTGGACACTGGTTCGTTTGAAGAAAACGCGTCAAGACAAAAAGCCAGAGCGGTTACGCCCGCGTGCCGGTGAAAGGGAAGCTGCCCATCGGGCCGATGCCCATCTCGCCGGAGATGCCATCGCCGGAGACCGTGCCGGAGAATTCGAGCGTCAGCGGCATCGGATTGGTGATGGAGACCTTCCAGGCGACGCTGTCGCCGTTCACGGTGCCGTCGAAGATTTCGGTGGAGTTGCCCTCGGCACCTTGCGTACCGGTGAGCGTGCCGCCCGAGCTCGCCAGCGACAGCGTCGCCTTGCGCTCGCCCATCGGCGTCGTCATGGTCAAATTCCAGTTTCCGTCCACCGCCATTGATGTCTCCCCTCCGGTTAAAAAGCGTGCGCGGGTATAGCCTATCTTGCCGCGCGCGCCTAGTTCGCGGCTGCGGCGATCAGGCGCGGGCGGCGGCGCGCAGCCGGTTGCCGACCAGGAAGCGGAAAGCGACGTACTGGATCGCGAAGGCCGCGATCTTGGCGCCGACCAGCACCACCGACACGTAGAACGCCCACAGCTTCATGTCGCCGGTCGCTGCGATTGCGATGGTGCCGGCGGCGAGGATGAACATCAGCACGGCCCACGCGTAGCCGGCGAGGGTGGCGTATTCCGGAATGGTCTCGGTCACGATCGGCGGCAGATAGCGCAGCATCCAGCCGCGCTTGAGCATGATCGCGCCGATCGCGATGTGGCCGATCGCAGGCTTCGCCAGCACGAAGCGCGGATCGTTGGTGAGCAGCGTCGCGCCGCCGAGCACGATCACCAGCCCAAGGCTCGCCCAGGTCATGTAGCCGAGCGCCTGTCCCTTGACGCGCGCATAGACCACTTGCGCAATCGCACCCACGATCGCAACAGCGGTAGCAATCAGGACATTGTCGGTGGCGAGATAGACCACGAGGAATACGATGGTGGACAGGAAGTCGCTCGCGAGCCTGGCAAATACGCTCTTCATCGTCATGCTTTCCGTTTCCTCGAGATGATCGTTGTGATCTTGATATGTGGGTGTTCAGCGTGACGGCAGCGCGCCAGCCGGCGGCACCCCATCCTTGGCCGCGCGATATTGCGGATACCAGCGCGTGAAGCACACCGCGGCGTTGCGCGCAGCGAAGGCGATCAAGAGGCCGGTCCACAGCGGCAGGGCCGGCACATAGAGCACCGCGATGTTGCCGATCAACATCAACAGCGTCGCAGCGGTCCATGCTCCGGTGATCAGGTAGTTGGCTGTGATGAAGCCCGGCTGCTTCGCGGTCTCGGCATCGACCTGTTCGAGCGCATATTGCCGCGTGAACGGATGGCCGATCAGGATCGATGCGAACGACACCAGCAGAATGCCGACATCGACGGCGATCTTCACCGCGATGGTGCTTGGCGTCGCATCGACGAAGGTGAGGTAGCTGCCGACTGCGGTGAACACGATCACCGAACCGACGCCGAGGATCTTGATACTGCGGCCGCGCGCAATATCGAACGCGATGACGGCAAGGCAGATCAGCGCGGCGCAGAGCAGGCTCACCGTGGCTGAGGTCACCAGCATCAGCGTGGCGAAGGCGCCGTAAGGAGCGAGGATCAGGAAGATCGTCATTGGGAGCCTCGAAGGCTGATCTTTACATCGTAAAGATAACCTAGAGGCAGGCAGAGGGGACGTCAAGCGAAATCTTTACACTGTCAAAATAGAGATCATTGTCTCAAAAAAAACTAGTCATTTCTATCTGTTGCGTCGGTGGTGATGGCTCGCTGGGGTTCTCGCAGTCGTCATGCCCGGGCTTGTCCCGGCCATCCACGTCTCTTGCGCGAATGGTGACCGGGACGTGGATGCCCGGGACAAGCCCGGGCATGACGAGTGGAGAGACTGGGTATTCACACGCCTGAAGTGACGCGCCGCTAATCCGCCCCCACCCAATTGCCGTGGAAGCCATCGGGCACGCGGTGGCCGAGATGAACCAGCGCGGTCGGGCCAGCCTCGACGTCGGTGGCGTTGAAGACGGCGAGGTCGCTGCGGTTTTCGCGGGCGCGCCAGACCACGGCAAGCAGCCAGCCGTCGCCTTCTGCGGCATCGGCGCCACGCTCGACGAACACAGGCTCGGAGATGGTGTCGCCGGCGGGCAGGAGGTAGTGGCCGAGCCGCTTGCCGCGGCCGTCGACATGCACGATGCCCGACAGCGCACCGAACATCGGCAGATCGGGGTTGGCGCAGGCGTACCAGCCGTGATTGCTCGCAAATCCTGCGCGGCGATCGTCGACGCGGGGGAATTCGCCGGTGAGGTCGTCGAGATAGGTCTGCGTGAAGCGGTCGGTATTGCCGGAAAGGTCGAACGTCCAGCGGCAATAGCGCGCGCGATTCTTTTTCGGGTTGGTCTGCGAGCCGTCAGGATGGTTGAACAGCGGCGCTTCCTCGAACTGCATCACGTCGGCGATGATGCGGTTGCCATCCTCCCACGCGTTCATGACATGGAAAACGTAGCAGGTCTCGGCGCGGAACCAGACGATGTCCTTTGTCGCACCGCTGCGCTTCATCACGCCGACATAGGCGCCTTTCTCCGGCTCCCAGGCATAGGGCGCCTGGCCGCGCATCGCGCGCTGCATGCTGCCCGTGATCGGCAGGATAGGAAACAGCACGTGGTTCTCGGTGACGATGAAGTCATGCACCATGCTGGCATAGGGCGCCTCGAACCGCTCGAACCGCGTCACCACACCGGATGGGCTCACCGCGCCGTACGACAGCGCCGGCGTCAGCGGACCCGCGGCGTTGTAGCCGAAGAACACCATCTCGCCGGTGACCGGATCGATCTTGGGGTGCGCCGAGAAGGGCCCGGAGATCGCCCCCTTGTAGTCGCAATAGCCAAGGCGATTGAGCGTGCCAGGCTCGATCTCGGTCGGCAGATGGCCTTCCTCGAGCGCGAGCAGGCGGCCGCCATGGAAGATGATGTTGGTGTTGGCGACGCCGCCGTCGGTCGTGATGTCGGCAGGGGCGTCCGGCAGCTTGCGGCCGAAGCCGCCGAACAGCGCGCGGCCGGCGTCGTGCTCGGCCTGCCATTTCGGGGTGCGGACCCAGCGGTTGCGGTAGCTGGCGCGGCCGTTCTCGAGATGGAAGGCGTGCAGCATGCCGTCGCCGACGAACCAGTGCGCGCCCGGCGCCTCGAACTGCGGGTTCGGACCATTGCGGTAGAGCGTGCCGTTCAGCTCGCGCGGCAATTCGCCAGTGATCTTGAGGAAAGGCGCATCGGCTTCAAACGGGATCGGCGCCAGATTGGTCCGCGCCGTGTTGGAGGTGACCTGGTCGAGCATTCCGCATCTCCCTGCATTATCATCTTTACATCGTAAAGATATCAGTAGGGATGAGGCCATCGATCGTCAAGCAAAATCTTTACAGTGTAAAAATTGCGACATATAAGGGCCGCATGGCAAGATTATCCAAAGAAAACAAGGCGGCTCGCCCGGCACGGGCTCCGAGGCGGCGGATTGCGCGTGCCGCCGCCGATCGTCCGGCACCGCGGGGCCGGGCCAATGACACGCCGTATCATCATGGCGATCTGCACGAGGCGCTGCTCAAGGCCGCCGAGCGCGTGCTCGAGCGTGATGGACTGGCGGGGCTGACACTGCGAGCGGTGGCGCGCGAGGCCGGCGTGTCGCACGCCGCGCCCACGCATCATTTCGGCGATCTCACCGGCCTCGTCAGCGAACTTGCCGCGATCGGCTTTCGCCAGTTCAACGCGGCGATGGTCGCGGCCGGCGCCAGCGGCGCCACCGCGATCGAGAAGGGGCTGGCGCGCGCCAAGGCCTATGTCGCCTATGCGCAGGCGCATCCCGGCATGTACGGGCTGATGTTCCGCACCGAGCGGCTCGATATGTCGAGGCCTTCGCTGCATGAGGCGGCCAATATTTCGTTCGCCGGGCTCGCCGGTTCGATCGGCGAGAGCCGTCACGAGCAGATCCAGGAGAGAGCGCTGTCGCTCGATCAGGCCGCGGCGATCGTGCGCGCGTGGTCGCTGGTCCATGGCTTCACGATGCTGCTGCTGGATGGACGCCTGACCGACGTGCTCAACCGGATGCCACAGGGCAGCACGCTCGACATGCTGTTCGAGGCGATGCTGAAAGGCAATGCGAAGCAGTGTTGAATGGCTAGCGCTGCACAAGCAACGTCGAGCGGCCGGCCTGTCCGATCGTCTTCACCGTGTCCGCGCCGCATTTGAAATCGCGGGCGAAATCGTCGGCGGCCTGCCGCGCCAGCTCATTGGCATTGGGATTGGCGGCAACGTCGACATAGGCGACGTGACAGACCTCGCCTGGCGGTAGCCGCGTCACGACGAGCATTGCCCGTGAGACCGGGCCGCCGCGCTTGTCCTGCGCGCTGCTGTCGGCGATCTGCCAGCGCTGGATGATCGCGAAGGGCTTGCTGCCGGCGGTACGCCATTCGACCGTATCGCCGGTCGAGCTGAACGGGCCGAACCAGGCCTGCGCCGCCGGTTCCCTGGCTGCCGCCGTGCGGTTGCGGCCGACCGACACCACTTCGCGCAGATCGCCCTCGTTGATCAGCACCACAAGGCCGGATTTTCCCGGGCAAACCCGCGTGGTGCTGCCGTCCTCCTCGTTGGGCTTGCCGATCATCCGGCAGGCCTTCGGCGCGGTCGACGTATAGCTGCTGCTGATCGTTTGGGCGCCGGCCTGACCAGGATTTGCACTGGCGAGCGCCATCACAGCTGTTGCAAAAGCAAGGTATTTCATCGGGGGAAACCTGCGATCCGGACGTTACTTTGTGTCTGACTTATGCAATCTGGGGAAGGTTCAACAGACACGCGGGAAACACCTGACAGGCGCGCGGAATCGTCCTAGAAGGGCGGCTTCGCAACTTCTGTCGCGTGCACCTTGCGTGCCTTAGCTTCGATCGTCATGCCCGCATCATCATCGCAAAAGCCCTATCGCGTCGGCCGTTCCCGTACTGGCCTTGGCCTTTTCGCCACCAAGCCGATCAAGAAAGGCACCAAGATCATCCGTTATTTCGGGCCGTTGCTCGACTCGAAGAAGAAGGATGAGGACGCGATCGAGAACAAATATCTGTTCGAGCTCACCAATCGATGGACCATCGACGGCTCGATCCGCCAGAACGTCGCCCGCTACATCAACCACGCCTGCCGGCCGAACGCGGAATCCGACGTCAAGCCACGCAAGCGCAAGGTGTTCATCCGCGCCATCAAGGACATCGAGCCGGGCGACGAGATCAACTACGATTACGGAACCGACTATTTCAAAGCCTATCTGAAGCCGATCGGCTGCAAGTGCGATGCCTGCGAGAAGAAGCGCAAGAAGAAGCGCGCCGAGGCGAGGGCGGAGCGGCTGCGGCTGAAGGAAAGGGCCGAGCGGAAAGCCAAGCGCGAGGCCGAGAAGCTCGCTGAAATGCGGGCCAGGCAGAGGAAGTCCAGCGCGAAGAAAGCTGCCAAAGCCAACGGCAAGCTCGGCAACGGCAAGATGCTGAATGGCTCGGCGCTGAATAGCAAGGCCCCGAACGGCAAGGCTCTGAATGGCAAGGCTCTGAATGGCAAGGCTCTGAATGGCAAGGCCTTGAACGGCAAGCACCTCAACGGCCACAGCCTGACGGCCGCTGCCGGCAAGCGAGCGGCCCCTTCAACGCGCGGCGCCGCGCGGGTGCTGCAGGCCTGAGTTCCGAGACCGATCCGGTCCGACGATCGTCATGATGCGCGTGCCTGATGGCGCGCGGGACGCGGCGCATAGGCGCATTCGGCGAGCGTGGTTCCGTCGAGTTCGCGCATGAAGGCCTCGCGGGCCGCCGCGAGCCTCGCCTTCAGGCGGCAGCGTGGCAGCAGCACGCAATCGCCGCCATCATCCCTGAAACATTCCACCAGCGCGCTGCCGCCTTCGAGCGCGCGCACCACCTCGCCGAGCGTGATCGCCTGCGGGGCGCGCGCCAGCGAAAATCCGCCGCCGGCGCCGCGCTGGGTCGCGATGAAGCCGGCCTCGGCGAGGTCGCGCACCACCTTGGCGAGGTGATTGCGGGAAATGCCAAACTCGGCCGCGATCTCGCTGGTCGCGAATGTGCGGTCCGGCTCGCCGGCCAGCCGCATCAGCGCGCGCAGCGCAAAATCCGTGAATGATGTCAGGCGCATGGAAGCCCTTCGAAATCAGCCCTTGGCGGATTCGCTATAGCAGTCTAAATAGGTATTTAAAATACCTATTTAGGATGTGAGTGAATGACAGGAGCAGAGCGCCGCGAGCAGATCACCGCCGAGATCGTCGCGCGGACCGGGATCACCGAGGCCATGATCGAGCGCTTGGTGCACGCCTTCTACGCCAAGGTCCGCAAGGACCCGATGATCGGGCCGGTGTTCGAGGCCAGGATTACGAATTGGGAGCCGCATCTGGCCCAGATGTGCGCGTTCTGGTCGTCGGTTGCGCTGATGACCGGGCGCTACCACGGCACGCCGATGGTCAAGCACATGCCGCTGCCGGTCGATGCCGCGCATTTCGACCGCTGGCTCGAACTGTTCGAGGCGACGGCACATGAACTGTGCCCGCCGGTCGCAGCGCTTCATTTCATCGAGCGCGCGCGGCGCATCGCTTCGAGCCTCGAGATGGGTGTCGCCAGCGGGCGGGGCGTGATGCTCGGGGTTGGCGAGAGATTTCGGCGAAGCGAGGCTGAGGCGGTGCAGTAAGGTCGCACTCCGACCCCGTCATTGCGAGGAGCGAAGCGACGAAGCAATCCATGCTTCCGCACATGCGGCTCGATGGATCGCTTCGCTTCGCCCGCAATCACAGCAGGCGGCGGCCGTTACGCCGTCACCACACCCTCGCTCTTCCGCAAGCCCATGTATTGCAGCTCGGCGAACACGCCGGTGGCGATCGCCTGGGCGAGGATCACGATGGTCCCGACGAGGTTCGGCGACACCGCGCCCGAGAGCAGCAGCGCGATGCTGGCAAGCGTCCAGGCCGCGTTGCCGGCGACCACGAGGATCACGGGTCCCTTCGGCAGCGAGGTTCGCGCGCCGAGCCAGCCGACCAGCGCGGTATAGGCGATCAGGAACAGCCCGGTCTCGCGCAGCAGCGCTTCCGGCAGGCCGAGCAGCGAGGCCAGCGCGCCGGTGTCGAGCACCATTGCGATGGCGGATACGCCGCTGAACACGGCATCGGCAAGCAGGGCGCGGCGCAGCAGCTGGGACGAATGGATCATGGCAGTGTCTCCTCGGGTTGGGATGGGTTTTCAGCGCATCAGGGACTGCAGCTGACGCCACAGGCGGAACGGGCAGAGCGCCTTGCCGACCCTCATCTCCACCGCATAGACCTGCGCGAACACGAACATGCCGGTGTCGTGCACGATCGGCTGGGGCATGTTGAGCGAGCGCGCGACCAGCCAGGTGGCGAGATGGACCAGCCACGGGATCAGGACGGCGAAGGCGCGGATAAGGGACAGCATCAGCATGGTCATCTCCTGTGCCGTGGAAGATGAGCCGGCCCGCGCGCCAATTCGATTACCTCGGGCGTAATGGAACGGGCGAATTTCGCATGGTAGGTTTTGCACCATGAACGCACATGCATCCATGGCGCGGGCCGAGCCCGCAAAACCCGTCCTGATCGGCGAGCACCTGCGCGAGTGGCGGCAGCGCCGCCATCTCAGCCAGCTCGACCTTGCCGTCGATGCCGAGATCTCGGCGCGGCATTTGAGCTTCGTCGAAACCGGCCGTTCGGCGCCGTCGCGAGACATGGTCCTCAAACTGGCGGAGCGCCTCGACGTGCCCCTACGCGAACGCAACGTGCTGCTGGTCGCCGCGGGGTTCGCTCCCGCATTCCCGCAACGCTCGCTGGAGGATCCCGCGCTGAAATCGGCCCGCGAGGCGATCAACCTTGTGCTGAAGGCGCATGAGCCCAATCCGGCGCTGGCCTATGACCGGCACTGGAATCTGGTCTCCGCCAACCGGATGGTGGCGCCGCTGCTAGAGGGCGTGCCGCAGCGGCTGCTCGGCCAGCCCTTCAACATCCTGCGGCTGGCGTTCCACCCGGAGGGCCTGGCGCCGCGCACCGTGAACCTGGCGGAATGGGCAGCGCATCTGCTGGAGCGGCTGCATCGGCAGTGCGAGGCAACGGCAGATCCGGAGCTGCTCAAGCTCTATGAGGACCTGAAGTCCTATCCGATCCCGGCGCGGGCCGCCCCGATCACGCCCGACAACAACGTCGCGCTCCCGTTCAAGCTCCGCCTCAATGGCGAGATCCTGAGCTTCATCTCGACCACCATGGTATTCGGCACCCCGGTCGACATCACGCTGCAGGAACTGGCGCTGGAGACCTTCTTCCCGGCCGACGAGCTGACCGCCGAGCGGATGCGGCAGATGGCAGCCAGTATGAAATAGCGGCTTGTCTCGGGGCGCTTTCGGCCTACTTTTGGGGTTCCAATTCCGCCGGGAACCCTGCCATGAGCGATCCGAAACCGCTTCGCCTCGATATCGTCTCCGACGTCGTTTGCCCCTGGTGCTACATCGGCAAGCATCGCATCGAGGATGCGCTCAAGCTGGTGCCCGACGTGCCGGTCGAAGTGCACTGGCGGCCGTTCTTCCTCAACAATTGGGTGCCGCGCGAGGGCATCAGCCGCGAGGAATATCTCACCGCCAAGTTCGGCTCGGTCGATGCCTACAAGCGCATTGCCGGCCGCGTGGTCGCCGCCGCCAATGAGGAGGGGCTGACCTACCATCCCGAGCTCGTCAAGCGGCAGCCCAACACGATCGACTCCCATCGCCTGATCCACTGGGCCGAGGCCAGGGGCAAGGCGGCCGAAATGAAGCAGCGGCTGATGGAGCTGTATTTCCGCGACGGCGGCGATCTCACCGATACCAATGTGCTGGTGCAGGCGGCAGCCGATGTTGGGCTCGATGCCGACGACGTGCGCAAGCGCCTTGCCACCGACGAGGATGTGGCACTGGTGTCCGCGCAAGCGCAGGAAGCCTCCGAGAAGGGAATTTCGGGCGTGCCGACCTTCGTATTCGCGCAGAAATACGCGGTGTCCGGCGCCCAGCCGGCCGAGCAACTCGCCCGCGCCATCCGCGAGGTCTCGGCCGAGATCAACGCGCAGGCGGCCGAGTAGTCCGCAGTCGTTCACGAAAGCCCGGCTCGTGCCGGGCTTTTTCGTTTGCCCACACGATCCATCGGAAACAACCAGGGAGACCATCATGATCTATGAGCTGCGCACCTACACGGTACGTCCGGGAGCCGTCGGCGAGATGGTGAAGGCGGCGAGCACGATCTCGCGCGACATCCGCGCCGACAATTTCGGCAAGCTCGAAGGCTACTGGATCACCGAGATCGGGCCGCTCAATCAGGTCATGCACATGTGGAGCTACGCCGATCTCAACGAGCGGGCCCGGCTGCGTGCCGAGCTTGCGAAGAATCCGCGCTGGACTGGCGAGTACATTCCGGCGATCCGTCCGCTCTTGGTGCGCCAGGAGGTCCGGCTGCTGAATGCGATCATTCCGCCGGTGGCGCCTGCCACCAAGGGTAACATCTACGAATTCCGCAACTATCGCGCCAAGCCGCTCGGCGGCGTCAAGCAATGGCTCGATCTGATCACCGGCGTGCTGCCGGAGCGCGAGAAATATTCCAAGATCGTCGGCCTCTGGCACACCGATTCCGGGCAGCCCAACGAGGTCTGCCACATCTGGGCCTATCCCGATCTCAACGCCCGCGCCGCGGCGCGCGGCGGGGCGATGAAGGATCCGGCCTGGTTGGAATTCCTGGGCAAAGGGACGCAGCTGCTCGAAGAGATGCACTCGACCATCATGCTGCCGGCCCCGCATTCGCCGCTGCAGTGACACAGAGGATGCTCGGGCCGGGGCGTAAAGCCGGCAGAAAGCCTCACCCGATGTTTCCATCAGATGAAGCTTTCCAGGCAAGGGCATGCGCTGCCTGAGAAACAGCGCACCGCAACGCTAGAAGGGCCAGCTGACACCAACCTGACGGCGGGAACTTATTGTTTCTTGATGTATCTGCATGGCTACGAAAAGGTAAACCATTGGTCGCGGTGAAGGAGGCCGCCTCGATCCGCGCGGGCTCGCGTAATGGGGGGACCGTGTTATCCGGGCTTGCCGCGCCGGCTGCGGATGAAGTGGACGGCGCTGCGCGCGGCTTCGTAGCCGAGATTGTTCAGGGTCAGCGCGGCATGAACGGCGGCGACCAGCGGATCGCGCCGCCGCAGCGGCAGCAGCACGTCGCCGATCGCGAAGCGCCCGCGCCAGATCGGGTCGATCATGGGATGGCCGGGCGCCGCGGTGGAATCGGCCGAATTGATCGCGGGATCGGCGCAGAGATGGCGCGTCAGCTCCAGCGTCAATTGTGCGCCCGGCGAATGCTTCGCAAAGCGTTCGTCGATGCCGATCTTGAAGAAGAAGGCGCGGTCCTGATGGCGCACCACGATGCCGCCGGCGACCGCCGTGCCGCCCGCATGCAGCGTGACGATCTCGCAGCGGCCGGTCTCGGCCAGCGCCGAGGTCGCGCGGCGGATGAAGGTTGCGTCGCCGGCATGCTGGCTGAGCGCGGTGCCGCGCTGGCCCTTCCAGCCGCCGGCTTCGAGCGCAAGGAAAGTCTCGAGCGCCGCCGCAACGTCGCGCGGCGTGCACGCGACGTCGAAGCGCACCGCGCCGTGGTCGGACAGGCGATGGCGCTGCCGGCGCAACTCCTTCAGCTTCTTGGGCCCGAGCGCGTCGCGCAGCAATTCATCGGCATCGCGCGTCGCATCGAGCTGGGCGCGCTGATAGGCGCTCAGCACGCGCGGCTGCAAGCCGTCGCGCGCGAGCACCGCGCGGATCGCCGCCATGACCGGGCCCTCGAGCGACATGGTGCGCAGGATCAGCGCGTGCGCGCCCGCATTGCGTGCCTGCTGCAGGATCTTGCCGGCGGCCTGCTCGGCGGCATTGCGGTCGAGCAGCGGTGTGCACAGCGTGCCGTAGGGTTCGGCGCCGACCAGCGCGGGCAGAGGGATCCGGTAGATTCGCCGCAATGGCACGACCGGCAGCAGCCCGATCAATTGCCCGGCATCGGCGGTAGCGCTGAGCAGCGACGCGCCGGTGCGGCCGCGCGCGGAGGCATCGACCGCCAATTCCCAGTCGGGCTGGTAGTAGCCATTGGCCTCGATCGCGCGCTCGGCAAGCGCCCGCCATGCGCCGGCCGACGCAGCCGACAGCGGCGGCAACGCGCGATCATCCGTGGCATCCTTGCGCGATGCACGGCGGATCATTGCCTGGTCAGCAATATCGGCCACGTCCCATGTTCCCCGGTCGGCAAGGCTGATTAGCCTTACGTTCATCACGGGCAACGCTAGCGGAAAGAAATGGAAAATGCCGTTGAGGCCATCCGGCAATTTGAGCGGTCATGTTAACGGGGCATTCAGCATACCGCCGTCGCGAACGCGGCGCTCGCGCTGTGCGGGCTCATGCCGGGGCAATGCGTCAAATGCTACGGCTTGGGACTTCGCTGCGCTTCCTGAACCGAGCTTTCGACCGGTTCGTAAGTCTCGGTCACGCAGTTGTCGTCAGCCTCCACCTGCCGGCGATCGAAGATCGCGCCTTCATTGATGAAGACGCGATAGGTCTGCGTCCCGAGCGGCTTGCCGATCACCGAAGTCAGTTCGGCGCGCACGCAGGCGGTCCAGCCGGTGCCGCGGGGGTCGTGCAGCGGAGCGGAGACCCGCACAAGGGTCGGCTGCGAGCCGGCGGTGAACACCGAATCCAGCTTGCCGGCCACCAGCCGCTTGACGTCCGGAGGCGTTTCGAGCGGCGCCGGCTCGGTGGCCTTGACCTTCAACATGTCGGGCCATACAGCGTGGCTGTCCGCCAGCCCGCAGCCGCTCAACATCAAGGCGGCGCCGGCCAGCAGCGCCGCCACTTGCACTTGTCCCTGTCCCATCGAGTTAATTTAATGTGCCGCCGCCAACATTGCGCCCCCTGGTGGGGCTGAATTCGCATCGCGCGGCGCTTTGTCGATCAACAAATGTCGAGCGACAAGCTACGTTTGGGGTAGAGGTGTTGCCGGATGTTTCTACGGCTGCGGGGGGAGAGAGACTGACATGAAAAGCTTCACGGTTGCTGCCGTCATTCTGGCGCTGATTGCGACACCGACCCTGGCCCAGGGCCGGCGAGGCGGCGGGGGCGACGACAAGAAGACGGAGAAGAAACCCCAGATCGACGAGAAGGCCTACAAGGCCGCACTCGATCGTATTCCCGAGCCCAAGGAGAAATACGATCCCTGGGGCGTCACCAAGCCGGCCGCCGATCCAGCCAAGAAGCCGAAATAGCCGGGCCCATCCGATCCCTGCGACAATTACGGCGTGAGAACCGGTGTCGGCGGCAGCAGATTGTCGCACGGCATGAACCTTCACCTGACGGCTATCGACCCATCTCCGATGTCATTGTCGGAGGCCGCCATGCTTCGCCGTTCCCTCCTCAGCCTGATCGTTCCGGCAGCGATCCTGTTCGGTGCCGTGCCGGCATTGGCGGAAAGCCGTCTGGCGCTGGTGATCGGGCAGTCCGCCTACAAGTCGGTGCCCGCGCTGCCCAATCCGGCCAACGACGCCAGGGCCATGTCACAGATGCTGACCGATGCCGGCTTTGCCGTGACCACGGCATCGGATCTGTCGCAGGACGAGATGCGCGCAAGGATCAGCGACTTCGCCGGCCAGGTCGCTGCGAAGGGCGCCGACACCGTGGCGCTGGTGTTCTATGCCGGGCATGGCCTGCAGATCGATGGCGAGAACTATCTGGTACCGGTCGATGTCGATCCGAAGCGCGAGGCCGACATCCCGATCCAGGCGGTTCGCCTCAACGACATCCTGAACACGCTGACCTCGGTGCCGAGCCGGATGCGCATCGTGCTGCTCGATGCCTGCCGCAATAATCCCTTCCCGGAACTCAGCAAGACCGCCGGGCATGGGCTGGCCATCGTCGATGCCAAGATCGGCGCGCCCGGCACCTTTGTCTCGTTCTCGACGTCACCGGGCGCCGAAGCCGAGGATGGCAGCGGCGCCAACAGCCCCTACACCACCGCGTTGCTGGCCTCGGCGAAGGAGCCGGGAATTCCGATCGAGGACACCTTCAAGCGCGTCCGCCTCGCGGTGAACAAGGCGACCGACGGCCGTCAGACGCCGTGGGACTCCTCGTCGCTCACCGACGATTTCCGATTCATGGCAGGTATGTCAGCGTCGCCCGCGGCCACGCCGGAGCCGGCCGCGGCCAAGCGCACCGTCGACGAATGGAAGCGCGAATTGCAGGGCAAGCCGATCGAGGTTGCAAACGAACTGATGGTGGTCGACGGCACCGATGAAGCCTATGAAGCCTTCGCCGCGATCTTCGCCGGCACGCCACGCGGCCTGCAGGCGCGCGACTGGCTCGACCGGCATCGCCGCATGGTGGCTTGGAGCAACGCCATTCTCGCCAACACGGCGGCGGCCTATCGCAGCTTCCTCGTGCTGTACCCCGACAGCGATCTGACAGCGACCGCGCGCAAGATGATCGAACGCTTGCGCTACCGTCCCGATCTGACGCCGGCCTTAGCGCTCAGTGTGCCCGCGACCAACGTCGCGCTGGCGGCTCCGACCTGTCCCTGCAACGCCGCGCCGCCGCAGGAGCAGCAGAGAGCCGCAGCGCCCGTGAAGAAACGTGCCGATCCCGATCCGCCGCGGCGCGCAGGCAAGCGCCCGCCGCGCGTCGTGGTCGAGGACGACGTCGTGGTCGTGCGGCGGCCGCCTCCGGCCGTGGTCTACGAGCCGGTCGGGCCGCCGATCGGAATCGGGATTGGCATCGGCGGCGGTGGCTATCGCGGCGGTTATGGCGGCGGCTTTCGCAGGGGTGGATACTGACGCGCCAATCGCGTAAAGGCTCTCCCCGCATGAGATGCGGCGTTTGATGATCGCATTTCGCGGGAGGACGCAATGCGGTCGCTGTTTCGCCTGCTTGTCGCGCTGGCGCTGTGCGTACAGCCGGCGCTCGCCTGGGAGTATTGGGGCGGCGACCGCGGGGGACAGCGCTTCTCGCCGCTCACGCAGATCACATCGGACAATGTCGGCACCCTGGTGCGCGGCTGGCAATTCCGCACCGGCGATCTCGACGCGCGTCCGCCCGAGGTCATGAAGCGCACCAAGTTCGAGGTGACGCCGCTGTTCGTCGAGGACAGCGTGATCTTCTGCACGCCGTTCAACGAGGTGATCGCGATCGATCCCGGCACCGGTGCGCAGAAATGGCGGTTCGATCCGAAGATCAGCATGGCGCAGCGGCCGGCCAACCGCTTTGTCTGCCGCGGCGTCGCGCACTGGACCGATGATCGTGCCGCTGATGGTGCGGCCTGCAAGTCACGCATCTTCACCGGCACCAATGACACGCGCCTGATCGCGCTCGATGCCAGGACCGGCAAGCCCTGCGCTGATTTTGGCAACAATGGCGAGATCAAGATCGACGCCGGAATGAAGCTGGAGTGGCCGGGCGAGTTTCAGATCACGTCGGCGCCGGTGACGGGACGCGGTGTGGTCGTGGTCGGATCCGCGATCGGTGACAACCGGCGGGTCGATGCGCCGGTCGGCGTGGTGCGCGCCTTCGATGCACGGACCGGCCAGCCGCGCTGGATCTTCGATCCGCTCGTGCATGACAGCGTCGAGGCCGGCCACAGCAACGTCTGGGCGCCGATGTCGGTGGACGAGGAGCGGGGCCTGGTGTTCCTGCCGACGACATCGCCCAGCCCCGATTTCTGGGGCGGCAAGCGCCCGGGCAATGACGAGCACGCCAATTCCGTCGTCGCGCTGCGCATCGAGAGCGGGGAGCTCGCATGGGCATTCCAGACCGTGCATCACGACGTCTGGGACTATGATTTGCCGGCACAGCCGACGCTGACGCGGATCGACACCGGATCGGGCATGCGCGACGTCGTGATCCAGCCGACCAAGCAGGGCTTTGTGTTCGTGCTCGATCGCGACACCGGCAAGCCGGTGTGGCCGGTCGAGGAGCGCGCGGTGCCGCAGAACGGCGCCGAGGGCGAGAAGCTGTCGCCGACGCAGCCGTTTCCGACCCATGTGCCGCCGCTGTTGACGCAGCGGATGACGGCCGATGATGTCGGCGGCCTGCTGCCGGGCGTCGGGAGCGTGGCCTGCGAGAAGCTGCTCGCGCAATCCCGCAATGAGGGGCTTTACACGCCGCCGTCGACGCAGGGCACGATCGTCTATCCGATGACCGGCGGCGGTGTGAACTGGGGCAGTGCGGCGTTTGATCCGGTCAACCAGATCCTGTTCGCCAATGTCAGCCATGCGGCGCATGTCATCACGCTGATTCCACGCGACCAGGCCAAGGGCTTCAATCCGCCACCCGGCCACGATTTCGGCCAGCAGCAGGGTGCGCCGTTTGCGATGTCGCGGGCGCTGGCGAGTACGGAGGTTGGGTCGCCGTGCAACAAGCCGCCATGGGGCGAGACGGTGGCGGTCGATCTCAAGGCCGGCAAGATCCTCTGGCATGCGACGGTCGGCACCAGCGAGGATCTCGCGCCGCTCGGCATCGCGCTCAATACCGGCACGCCGTTGCTCAGCGGCGTCGCGATCACCGCGGGCGGAGTGGTGTTCACCGGCGCGATGGATGCCTATCTGCGCGCGTTCGACGTCAAGTCGGGCCGGCAGTTGTGGCTCGGCCGGCTTCCGGTGCCCGGCGTCGCCAATCCGATGACCTATCTCTGGAAGGGCGAGCAGTATGTCGTCATCGGCGCCGGCGGCCATTCCGAGGGCGGCACATCGATCGGCGACAGCGTGGTGGCATTTCGCCTGCCGCGCCAGGGCGAGGCCGTGTCGCTTCTCACGCGCCTGATCGATCGTCCCGGCGGACGGTTTGCTGTCAAGGCACTCGCAGCCGGTGTGGCGCTGACGGTGCTCGTCGCACTGCTCTGGCGTTGGCGCAGGAGGCGTCGCGTCAAGGCGGCGTAGTTCGGCGGCGCGCGCCGCGCCGCTGCAAGTAACCTTTAGTTTGAGCATGATTTCACCGGAAAACCGCTTCACACTTTTCCGGATCATGCTCTATCCCGGCAGCATCGCGAACGCGCTCGATACCATCGCCACCGGCTTGTTGTCGGTGGCGGACAGCAGCGTGACGCGGCCGAAGCTCATGGTGCGGCCGAGCCGGACCACGCGGGCGTCGGCCAGCACATCGGACGCGGTCACCGCGCGCATGAAATGTGTGGTCTGGTCGACCGTCGTCATCGGGCGATAGCCCTTGTTGGCCGCGAGATTGGCCAGCACCATTGCGGTGTCGGCGAACGCCATCAGCGCCTGGCCGCAGACGATGCCGCCGGTACGGCAGAGCCGTTCGGAAAACGGCATACGCAGGATTGCTCCGGGCTGCCAGTCAGCGGCGCCGTCCGGCGGAGGCGCAAAGTCGAACCGCTCGACCGACAGGTTGAGGTCCTGGACCCAGGGCGCAAAGACATCGCCGAGCATCAGCTTGGCGTCGTCGATCCCGAATTCACCGGCCTGCTGCATGACGTTCCGTTCCCTCCGCTAATGTTCTTGCTTGCTGTTTATTGCCTGGTTGCGCGTGACATGCACGCCAGGCCGCTTGCCGTCATTCCACTTGCCGTCGATCGCCCGTTCGATCTGGGCGGCGAGCTGCAGCAAGAGGCCGTCATCGGCCTGCTTGCCGATCGCCTGGATGCCGAGCGGCAGGCCGTGCTCGTTGGTCGCGAGCGGCAACGAGATCGCCGGGATGCCGCAGAGATTGGCGAGCGGCGTGAAGGCGAAGTTGCGCCAGAGATTGCCGAACCAGTCCAGCACCGACGGGTTGTCGCTGATGGTGAGATTTTCCGTGGTGCCGATCTTCGGCGTCGGCAGCGCCGTGATCGGCGTCAGGATGATGTCCCAATCCTCGAAGAAGGCGCCGAAGCCGCGCGCCGTCGTATTGAACACTGCCTGCATGCGGGCGCGGTCGGCGAAGCTAAAGTCGCGGCCATGCTCCCAAATGCGGATGTTGATCGGCTCGATCAGGTCCGCAGGCGGCCGCTCGAGTCCGCGCGCCGCGAGCATGTTGCCGATCACGACGGCGAAATTGCTGATGTAGCAGGTGGTCTGTGCCGCGAAGGCTTCGCGATAGTCGATCGGTGGCAGGGCGTGATCGACCTGATGGCCGAGGCCCTCGAGGAAACGTCCGACCCGCTCGAGCTCGGCTGCGATGTGCGGCGTCGCGCGATAGTCGCCCCAGGTGTGCGACAGCGCGATCTTGAGCCGGCCGGGGTCGCGCGCGATCATCGCTGTATAGGGTTCCGGCGGTGTCCAGAACGGCATGAACTCGCCGGGCGCCGGGCCGCGGCAGCTATCGACGAAGGCTGCGGTGTCGCGCACCGAGCGCGACTGGCAGCCCTGGATCGAGACGAGGCCTGTGAGATCGGACAGATGCGGTGCGAGCGAGAACACGCCGCGCGACACTTTCAGCCCGATATTGCCGTTGACGCCGGCGGGAATCCGGATCGAGCCGCCGCCGTCGGTCGCATGCGCGATCGGGACAGCGCCGGCGGCAACCATCGCCGCGCTGCCGGCCGACGAGCCGCAGGTGGTGTAGTCGGTGTTCCAGGGATTGCGCGTGACATAGACCGCCGGGTTCTCGGCCGAGCTGCAGACCCCGAACTCCGGCGTGGTGGTGCGGCCGATCAAATTGAGACCGGCCTTGCGCAGCTTCGTGGTCAGGAAGCTGTCGGCCGCGGCGCGGTTGCCGCGCATCATCAGCGAACCCATTTCCTGCAGCCGGCCCTTCAGCGTGGGACCGAGGTCCTTCATCAGGAAGGGCAGGCCGGCGAACGGGCCGTTGAGATCGGCGCCGTCGCGCGCGGGATCGGCGATCACGTCGTCGAACAGTTCGACCACGCCGGAGAGCGCGGGATCGACCTTGGCTGTGGCGGCGGCAGCCTGCGCCGCCAGCTCCCGTGGCGTCAGCTCGCCGTTCCGGACGCGCTCGGCGAGCGCCGTCCCGTCATGCCGCGTCCATTCGTCCCAGCTCATCGCCAAAGTCATGTCGTCGATTCCTTTTCTGCTTTGTTGCGCAGTGTAGTTTGGGGGGCCGTCCGGTCAAACCATCGCGCGGACGCAGCGCCGGCGCTGTGCTCGGGCGCGGCGCTGCAAGCACCGTGCCCGGCTTGAAAATGCCCCAGTTTTGGCGCCCAATTGCCCCTTGTCAGTGGTGGGGGCGTCCATGTTCCGCAGGTTGGTATTGCTGGGCGGCGTGATCGCGATCGGGCTTGCGCTTGTCGGCTGCACGCGATGCGGTCCGATCTGGGACGACTGGATGCAGTCGCCGAAATCCTGCAAGTCAGACCACCTCTAGGGCAGGGACGGGCGCGCTTGGCGGCAGCTTTCTTGGGGTGATATACCGCTGACGAAAATGCAAGGAGCGTTCTTATGAGAGTTTTGAGCGCAGTTGCGGCTGCGGTGCTGCTGTCGGCGCCGGCCTATGCGCAAATGCCGAACGTCAATCTGATGCCTGAGGTCAAGACCAAGACCCAGGAGGAGAAGGATCGCGACGCGATCAACGACAAGGCCTACAAGGACTCGTTGAGCAAGATTCCGGATGCCAAGGGATCGGCCGATCCCTGGGGCGCGGTGCGCAGCGATGCGCCGAAGGCGGCGGCCCATCCGGCCAAGCCGAAGACCAAGACCGGGAGCTCCGCGCAGCCCGGAGGCTCCGCGCAGCGCAGCCAGTAACGCCCGCTCGGGGCGGCTTCCTCCGCTTCCCGCAGACTCGGATTTTGCCGGCGCCGCCCCTATATTGGGGGCGTCGTCAGTTGGTTCGGAGTTGCGGCAATGGTGTTTCGTCCGCGCGATCTTGCCAGCCGGATGGCCGCGCGGCGCAAGCCGGATGACGGCTATCTGCGCGAGACCTTCAGCCTGCCGCGCGATCAGGCCCGCCTGCGGGCGCGCGACTTTCTCAAGCGCTATCCGAAGGCCGCCTATATGAGCGCGGTCGAGAGCTGGCGCGAACTGCCCGGCGGCGACATCGAGTTCACGATGCGGCGGCTGGCAAGCGCGGACTGAAGCTTGCCGGACGGACTGCGTCTCAGTCCTGATCGCGGTGTCCGCGGGTCCGTCCGAGCCCGAGATTGTTCAGCTCGCGGTCGATCCGCAGCTGCACGCGGCGGATCGCCAATAAGTCGAGCTTTGCTTCGGTCTTGCCCGTGAAGACCCGATCGCCGATCTGGAAACGCCATTTCCAGACGCCGGGCATGAGCTGCGTGATGCTGAATTCGACGCTCTTGTGAATCATCTGGAACGGTTCCGCGAATGAATGGCGGTCGTCGATTTTTAAATCAAAGGTTGTAGCAATAACTAACACCCGTCAAACGATTGAGTGAAGCGTCGCGCCCGTTTGGGCGTCGTTGCGGATCCCGGTGTGGATCCGTTCGCCGACGGCGTCGCCTTGCCTTGCGACGCGCAATCGGTGCGTCGGCCGGACAAGCCAATGTTAGGAACACTGCCGGAACCCGAGTCTTCCCTCCAACGCTACGCAGTTTTTTTGGGCATCAAGAGGGTACCAAGGTAGTATGCAGATTGTGCCAGCCGTGATCCGGCGTCGCCAAATCCGTCGGTAACTCATTGATTATCCGATGCAGTCGGGACGAGGGCCGAGCCGCCTGCTCGCGGAACTTTGTTCTGCCCCGGAGAACTACGGATCGCGCCGCGCCGCAGCCCAAACGCTTCGACAACGGCTCCCGTCGGCGTGCTCGGATCCGCCCGGTTTCATTCCGGCTGATGTCTGACAGCACAACGCCGCCCGCTGAAATGCTTGCGAACGGCGCTGGCCCTAGCCCCAGGAAGGTATGCAAAATCCTGATAGCTGGGAGCCTATACAATTTGTGCCACAGCACACGTCCCAAATTGGCTATCACGAGCGATCGGTCGGGACGGCTCGGCCTCGGTGCTTCACCGATGGGGCAGACGACGTCACGCGGACGATTGCGACGGGTAAATGGCAAACTAGGCCACGCAGAAAATCAGAGCAAGCCACAGGGATGGAAACAGGCCACACGCCGTTACTGTCCTAATTCGGACACGGTCAGATGGGAGTTAGGACACTTGTCAAGTCGAGGTAGTCCGGGAGAGCGTTCTATATTGCCGACGTTCCCCGGTACACTTCACGGCGCTCTCAGCTGGACCGCGCGCTGAGTTTGCGCTCCGGGGAGGATCGCATCCGGAAAGAGGCCCTGACGCGCTAGCCCCCGTCGGGGCTTCTTGCTGTTTACGACATACGCTCAAATGTACGAACGCCGCCCGCTTAAAATGCATGCGGACGGCGTCGGCTCTAGCCCCAGGAAGGATTTGCAAAATCCTGGCAAGGGTATGTCTGCATGGCGCATTAAAAAGTTTAATACCTCTGAAGGGTTAGTTGCGGGCAGGCAACGGGTGCGGCGCGCGCCGCCCAGATCAACCATGCCGGTTTAGAGCGGCCACGCTTGGTAGCGTGCTTGGCGGGTGTAGCGGGCCGCATATGAGCGCTATCGCGCGAACTGAACTCCAGCCGATTATGGGGGTCATGGCCCCACACCAACCGAGGCGGCCTCTGAAATGAGCGACCCCGGCAACCATTGGGGGCCTGTGTGAAGGAAGGCTAGTTGCTGGGGCCATCTACCGGCCCGATGCGCCGAGCCAGTGGCGAATTTACTGCACGTACAATGCTCCCCAATTGCCCGGCCCTCCAGTGGGCTTCATCCGAGAAAGAGCCAAGCCACGCTGGCAATCAGCGCCACAAAAGACACCGCCACTGCGCAGACAAAGGCGGTCTCAACGCCATCGAATTGATTCCGGTTCGCTGACACCGTCGTGCTCCTAAATTGGAGCGCGTGGCCCGGGAGACATCAGCCACTCGGTCAAATGAGCGGTGGTCTCATTGTGACGCGCCTTTCTCAGCAATGCTTCCCGCTCTCGACACGGGGCAAGTCTTCTAGAGCATTTTCTGACCTGGCGGAATCGGAAGGGATTGAACTAAGCCGCTGCCGCGGCGTAGGGGGCAAGGTGGCATAGATCGCCTCCTGGCTGAGAGGATGTGGGTGTTGGAGCCCACCCCCTCAGACAGGAGTATCGAGATGGCCGATTTGAGCCCTCTTCGCCGCCGCATGATCGAAGACATGACCGTCCGCAATCTGTCGCCGGCGACGCAAAGATCCTACATCAGCGCGGTTTCGAAGTTCAGCCGCTATTTTGGCCGATCGCCTGACCGGTTAGAGCTGGAAGACGTCCGCGCCTTCCAGGTGCATTTGGTCTCGACCGGCATCTCATGGCCGGCGCTGAACCAGATCGTCTGTGCGCTACGGTTTTTCTACGGCGTCACGCTCGGCGAGGCGCTCATCCCAGAGCGCATTCCCTATGCGCGAGAACCGCGCAAGCTGCCGGTCGTTCTCAGCGCCGACGAAGTGGTTCAGTTTCTTGAAGCGGTATCGAGCCTGAAGAGCCGCGCCGCGCTCACCACCGCCTATGCGGCCGGGCTCAGGGCCTCGGAGGTTGCGGGACTGCGGATCGAAGACATCGACAGCGCCCGCGGCGTCATCCAGGTGCGCCACGGCAAGGGCGCGAAGGATCGCAACGTGATGCTGTCGCCCCAGCTGCTGGGCATCCTGCGCACCTACTGGCGGCTCGCCCGGCCGCGGCTTTATCTGTTCCCTGGTCGTGACGAAGATCATCCGATCGATCAGACCGTGCTGCATGCCGCCTGCCGGTCGGCGGTGAAGGCTGCGGGCCTGACCAAGCGCGTCACGCTGCACACGCTGCGCCACAGCTTCGCGACACATCTTCTCGAGAACGGAACCGATATCCGGATCATCCAGGTCTTGCTCGGGCACAATAATTTGTCGTCGACAGCGCGCTACACGCAGGTCGCCACCGATACGATCCGAGCGACGCAGAGCCCGCTCGATCGCCTGTCGCTGGAGGTGACGCCACCTGGATGACCCGCAGCGGGATGCGGGTCATGACCCGCTCCGACATCCGCTCCAACAGGCCCGCCATCGAGATTGCCGATATTCTGTGCCGGCATGGCGACGCCTATCGCCGTGTACATGCCGGTCATCTGGGGCGGGTCGAGCGGCGCGTGATGAGCGCGATCGTTGCGTGCCGGACCGAGGCGCTCGGCGGCCACATGCAGGCTTGCGACGACTGCGGCACGACACGCGTTGCCTATAATTCCTGCCGCAATCGGCACTGTCCGAAGTGTCAGGGGAGAGCCCGAGCCGCGTGGCTCGCCGCGCGTCAAGCCGACCTGCTTCCGGTTCCCTATTTCCACGTCGTCTTTACACTTCCCGCACCGATCGCCGCGATCGCTTTCCAGAACAAGGCCGTCGTCTATGCCATCCTGTTCAAGGCTGCCGCCGAGGCGATGACGACGCTCGCCGCCAATCCACGCCGGCTCGGCGGTGCGATCGGCGGCGTCGCCGTCCTCCACACCTGGGGACAGACGCTGATGCATCATCCCCACGTCCATTGCGTCGTTCCGGGTGGCGGCCTCTCGCCCGATGGCGCGCGCTGGACCGCTTGCCGACCGAACTTCTTCCTGGCCGTCAAACCGTTGTCCAGACTATTTCGCACACTTTTTCTCAAACGTCTGTCGGCAGCCTTCAACTCCGGTGCCTTGCGTTTCTTCGGCGATCTCGGAGCTCTGGCCGAGCCGGCTGCCTTTGCGGCCCACCTCGACGCCATGCGACGCATCAACTGGGTTGTTTACGCCAAGCGGCCCTTCGGCGGACCCGCACAGGTCCTGGCCTATCTCGGCCGCTACACCCATCGCGTCGCGATCGCCAACAGCCGGCTCGTCGCACTCGACGACGATCATGTCGCCTTCTCATGGAAGGACTATCGCCAAAACAGCGCGACAAAGATCATGAATCTCAAGCCCGATGAGTTCATTCGCCGTTTCCTGCTTCATACGCTGCCTGACGGCTTCCACCGCATCCGCCACTTCGGCTTCATGGCCAACCGCCATCGCGCTGCCAAGCTCGCCCTTTGCCGCGAACTTCTCGATCATGAGCGAACAGCCCCAAACGATGGCCAGCCGTCGCCTGTGGATTCGGAGGCTCAAACCCGGGCCGAGGTTCCTGCCTGTCCCGATTGTGGTGGCGTCATGCGCATCATTGAGCGCTTTCGACATAGCTTCAGACGCCCCAGCCCTCGAACATCACCGTTCCGATGCGACACATCGTGAGCCAAGTCATGTCGTGCACGACGATCATCATTCGTCATTTCGCTCCCAGCGTCTCGATCATCGCGGACGATGTCGAATCCGTGCTGTCACACTGCGCGACAACAACCGTCCGATGCAGCAAAAGGCCTATCGCGATCTCAGGCGAAGCGCGTCTGATCTCAACTCTTCCAGGATGCGCACTCCTGTGTCTCTGCCTCACGCGCCGAGCCAGCAGATCGGGCATGGCGATCTCGAACAATCCCCATAGCTGCAAAACCGCGAATAGCCTCCCGCGCCTTCGTTCAATCCGGCTTCAATGAGGTCGCGTCATAAGCGCCTGCCGCGCCCTCGCGTGAGCGCGACCTCACAGAACCCTCCAGATTCCCTTGTGAGGCAAATCGTGATTCACCCTGAGGGCTGGTGATGGAGGCCAGCCCCCATGGCTAAGCCGCTCTCGCCGGACCTTCGCCTTCGCATTATTCGGGCTGTGGAAGAGGAAGGCATGAGCTGTCGGGGCGCCGCCGGCCGGTTCGGCGTAGCGCCATCGACAGCGATCGAACTGGTCAACGAATGGCGCAGCACCGGCGCTTGTGAGGCGGGAGCGCAGGGCGGAGACAGACGTTCAGCTCGGATCGAGGGTCATGCTGCGGAGATCCTCTCCCTGGTCAAGGCTACGCCTGACATGACGCTGGCCGAGATCGCTGACCATCTCCTCAAAGTCCACGGCGAGCGTTTCGTGCCGAGCGTGGTCTGGCGATTCTTCGATCGCCGCAACATCACGTTCAAAAAAAACATCGCACGCCAGCGAGCAGGATCGGCCGGACGTGGCCGCTGAACGCGCGGCGTGGAAGGCATCTCAGCCTGAGATCGGCATCCATCGGTTGGTGTTTATCGACGAGACGGGAGCCTCGACCAAGATGGCGCGGCGCTATGGCCGCTCGCCGTACGGCCAGCGCTGTGTCGCAGCGCTCCCGCATGGTCATTGGAAGACGACGACCTTCGTCGGCGCGCTCAGAGCGACCGGCATGACTGCGCCGATGGTCCTTGACGGTCCCATGGATGGTCTGGCGTTCGAGGCTTACGTGACGCAAGTCCTCGTGCCGACACTCAGGCCCGGCGACATCGTGGTGATGGACAATCTCGCAGCACACAAGCGCGCCGAGGTCGGCATCGCAATCGATGCCGTGGGCGCCCAGCTCCTCTATTTGCCGCCTTATTCGCCCGACCTCAATCCGATCGAAATGGCCTTCGCCAAGCTCAAAGCCGCACTTCGAAAGGCCGCCGCCAGATCAATCGAGGCTTTGGACAACGCTATTGCCACCGCCCTGACCGCCTTCACCGCCCAAGAGTGCCTGAACTTCTTCGCCGCAGCCGGTTATGACCGTGTCTGATCAGAATCTGCTCTAGCTCGTTGGCGCAGCTCTCTGGCTTGCTGGGTGAGACGTTCTTCAAGGGGGATAATCTGAACAACCCGGCGTCGTCGTCGCTTCATGAGTAAGCGCGAATTTCTCCGCACCTTTTGCTTTTGAGAGTCCTGATGCATGAGGTGTCCACCAAAATAGGTGGACACCTTGTGATGAGCGACGATGATCAGAAACTGCGGGTCAGGCTTGTCGGCCGGAACGGTCGCCGGCGCTACGAGGCGGCATCGAAAGAGCGTCTTGTCGCGGCCTGCCTTGAGCCTGGGGTTTCGGTATCGAGGCTTGCACTCGAACATGGGGTCAACGCGAACCTCCTTCGGAAGTGGATCAAGAAGCACAGCGCGACCAGGTCGCTGCCGCCGTCCTCACGCCCGGCGTTCATCCCGGTTCAGCTTGAGGGGAAGTCCGAGCGGGACCTGTCGCGAAAAGACAGCGTGGCGACGGTTGATTTGCCGGCTTACGATGAAGTGCGTGGTTCGGAACCCAAAGGGACTCCAGCTTTTTGTTCTCCGGCCAAAGTGAGCGTGTCGCTGCCGAATGGCGTGAAGCTCGCGCTGGAATGCGGCGATGTGGATGCATTGACGGCGATCATCGGAGCGCTGGGCGATGTTTAGACTGGGCGATGACCTGCAGGTCTATCTGCACCGTGAGCCGATCGACTTCCGGGCTGGCATCAACAGCCTTGCGGTCCTGGTCCAGGAGACGATGGCGCTCGATCCATTCACTCCGGCGGTTTTTGCGTTCTGCAATCGCCGTTGCGACCGGATGAAGCTTCTGTTCTTCGATCGGTCCGGCTTTGTACTGGTCCTGAAGCGGCTGACCGAAGACAGGTTCCGATGGCCGCGCCGCCAGGAGGCGATCGTCACGCTGACGACGGAGCAATTGCACTGGATCCTTGACGGCATCGATATCGATGCGATGGTCCGCCATCCGGTGCGGCAATATCAGGTTGCCGGCTGAGCTCTCGAGTTGAGCGGTTGACGCGTCGGTACGGTTCAGATTCAAGAATTCGATGAATCGAACCGGCGATCCGAGTGTTGAAGTGCTGTTGGCACGCATTGCTGCGCTGCAGGCGGAGAACCATCAACTCGCCGACCGCGTCGCCAAGCTCGAGGAAGAACTGGCGCTGGCACGCCTGCATCGTTTTGCGCCGCGCAGCGAAAAGCATGTTGATCGTCTCTTCAATGAAGCCGAGCAGGCCTCCGATGAGGAGGACGCCGGCAGTGAAACGAACAATATCGCCGAACTTCCGGACACGGGCTTGCCACCCGTCGAAAACACAATGGGAAAGAAGCGCGGCCGCAAGCCGCTGCCGGGGAACCTACCTCGTGAGCGCGTCGAGTATGACCTGTCCGACGATCAGAAGGCGTGTCCTTGCTGCCGTGGCCAGATGCATCGCATGGGCGAGGCTGTCACCGAGCAACTTCATATCGAGGTGAAGGCGAAGGTTTTACAGAATGTGCGCTTCAAATATGCGTGCCGCCATTGCGATCGCACCGGGATCCACGCCCCTGTCGTGACCGCGCCGATGCCGCCGCAACCATTGCCGGGCAGCGTTGCCACGCCCTCGACGCTGGCGTTCGCGCTGGTTCACAAATATGTCGATGGCACGCCGCTCTACCGCCTGGCGCAGGCCTTCGAACGTGCAGGTGTTCCTGTCAGCCGCGGCGCTTTGGGCCACTGGGTGATTGGCTCGAGCGAGAAGCATCTGCATCGCATCTACGACGCCCTGAAGCTGCGGCTCAGATCACAACCTCTCATCCATGGCGACGAGACAACGGTTCAGGTCCTCAAGGAGAAGGACAAACGGGCCACCAGCACATCGTACATGTGGGCTTATCGCAGCGGCAAGGGCAGCCACGAGCCGATCGTTCTTCTGGATTATCAGCCGGGCCGCGGCCAAATCCACCCGCAAGCCTTCCTCGGCGATTACCGTGGCATTGTAATGAGTGACGGCTATACCGCATGGCGCACGCTGGAAGGGGCCACCCACATTGGATGCATGGCCCACTCCCGGCGGCGCTTTGTCGATGCCCTCAAAGCCAGGAAGAAGGGCGGCGGTCCGCCCGAGCAAGCGCTGCGGTTCTTTGAACAGCTCTACCGGGTTGAAAGGCGGGCGTGGGACGGAATACCGGAGAAGGGTGAAACACAGGCCTACTGCATTCGCCGCTTCCGCCAGCAACATAGTGTCCCCATCCTCAATGCTCTCAAAGTATGGCTCGATGACATGGCCCCGAAGGTCTTGCCTGACAGCAAGCTCGGCGACGCCGTATCCTACACCCGAAACCAATGGGAATATCTGACGCGCTACACCGGGGACGGCAGCATGCCGATTGACAACAATCTTCTGGAGCGCGACATCAGGGTTTTTGCAACTGGCAGGAAGAGTTGGTTGTTCAGCGATACCGTGGACGGAGCCAAGGCCAGTGCCGTCGTCTATAGCCTGATGCTGACCTGCCGCGCCTCACGTGTCGAGCCGTTAGCGTGGTTGCGCCACGTCCTCACCGAATTGCCTCAGCGCGCCGGCGACGCCGATATTACAGACCTGCTGCCCTTCAACTTCCACAAAGCCGCCACTGCCTGAACGGCTCGGTATCGCCCGATACCAGGGCAATCCATCAAAACCGCCGGCGTGCGAAGAAAATCGCGCTTACCTTCATGACACCTCTACCTCGCCTTCGGGTCCTAACCGTTGGGTTTGAGTTCCACGAATCCTAATATGCAAATGGCCGGTGCTCAGTTCCAAAGTGAACATTGCAAAGATCGCGATTTACGAACTCGGTTCACCCACGGAGAGATCCCGGTAATCCCTCTGTTCTGTGGACCTGGAACGGATGGTGTCCAATCGAAATCTATATGCCTAGAAAGGTGAATAGGACTGCTCGGTAGTCGTGTTGAGAACAACGGGCAACGCATGGTTGCGACGCGGTTAAACCCAAACTAGGCCACTCGAAATTTCAAAGTAGACCACTGGGAATGGAAACAGGCGGGTACCGACACGCCGGTGCTGTCCTAATTTGGGCACTCGCAACCTGGAATTAGGACGCGCAGCAGCGACGATCTGGAAGTCCTAACCGAGGACATACGGAAACGAAGCTGAGATCGAGATCAAAAAAGAAAGAGGCCGCCGCCAACTGAGGCGGCCTTATCGTATGCCAGTGAGCATCACCGTGGCGAACAGCACCGCGCCAATGATCGCAATACCAAGACAGATGCGCGCTCGAACTACATACGAATCGAGATTGGGATGCTCCATCATGCCAACCTCCTCTTTGTCCCTTTCGTTGAGAGGCAAGCGGTCAGTTAACGCGAGCGTCTAATGTCAGGTTCCTGGTTCCGATAGCGAAACACCGTAGTTTATCGGAATCCTAAAGGTCTGTTGAAAACTCTAACGTAAGACTTGCCGGGGCTAGATTTTCATCCCGAACAGATTTTCGAAACTAAACCGGCAAGGGGCCGCGCGTGGAGCGGCCCCTTTCGATTCGCCCAAATGAGGCGGCCAGAAAGGCTCAAACATGCAGCCGAAGATCAAAGAGCGTATCTGCCCAAACTGCAATGGAATGGGCGTCCAGCCAATTGCGCAGGCGGTGCAGCCGGGTCACAGAATCTATCCGGTCAAATGCACGGCCTGCGAAGGCAAGGGCAAGATCAGGGACTAAGGGCCCAGACAAAGCTACGCCGCCCGTTTGAAACTCTTACAGGCGGCGTAGCCTTCCAGTCCGAGAGGGTAGGAACAAAATCCCGGAAATTGCACTTTCGAGTGCGATGACCTTTTACTTGCGGAGCCTGCTCCAGAAGTAATTCAGGACCGCCTTGATTGCCGTATCGCTCTTGCTTGCCCAGCGCCTACGAAAATTGACTATCCTGCTTGCGCCGCTTTGCGCATGGAAATGGTATCGACCCCTAACGTCAGCGCTCGTAAACCCGGCGACCGCAGCCAGTCGCTCAACTGTGAGGCGGTTTCGGCAAGGCGCGCCTTGCGGATAAGGCGGGAGCGCTCGACGCCGGTGGAGTGCCCCCAAGCCTCCTTCAGGAGCCGCTGTGCCTTGATGTTGAGACGCTCTTCAAGTGATTCTGTGTGCATGAGACGCGATCGCTTTATGACCATGGCGCGCTCCGTTCCGTTAGAGGAAGGCAGGAGCGCTAACCGGGCGTTCTCATCACCGACAGATACCGCGTGCCGCGCAGTGGCGAATAAGCAATAGGCCCATAGCCATAGGGTTCCTAGTTAATTCGGAACTCCGTTCACCCACGGAGAACCTCGGTAACACTTCTCCCCTGTGGATGGAGAACACTTGGCGGACCATAAGTGTTGCTATGGGCAGAACATCCACCGCGCGACTCAGTAGTCCTACCGAGAACAACGGCTAAGTCATGGTTATCGTTAGCTTAATCGGAGTTGGGACACTCCAGAAATCAACTTAGGACACGGGGGCTTAAATACGGACAGCACCGACACGCCAGAAAGAACATATTGCGAACATAGAACAAACGTGGTACGGGGTTTCTATCAACAATTCCGCCTGATCGCATCGCCCATCTTTCCCGCTAGCGAATCCCCGCCATAAGGAGCACATCCCAAATGTCCGCTACTGCACTGCGTATCGTCGAAGGATCCTCCATGGACAAGTCCAAGGCCCTCTCAGCCGCGCTCTCCCAGATCGAGCGCCAGTTCGGCAAGGGCTCGGTGATGAAGCTCGGCAAGAACGACCGTTCGATGGATGTCGAGACGGTGTCGTCGGGGTCACTGGGACTCGATATCGCGCTCGGCGTCGGCGGTCTGCCGAAGGGACGTGTCGTCGAGATCTACGGGCCGGAATCCTCGGGCAAGACCACGCTGGCGCTGCACACCGTGGCGGAAGGCCAGAAGAAGGGCGGCATCTGCGCCTTCATCGACGCCGAACACGCGCTCGATCCGGTCTATGCGCGCAAGCTCGGCGTCAACATCGACGAGCTCCTGATCTCGCAGCCGGACACCGGCGAGCAGGCGCTGGAGATTTGCGATACGCTGGTGCGCTCCGGCGCGGTCGACGTGCTGGTGATCGATTCGGTCGCGGCACTGGTGCCGAAGGCCGAGCTCGAGGGCGAGATGGGCGACGCGCTGCCAGGCCTGCAGGCGCGCCTGATGAGCCAGGCGCTGCGCAAGCTCACCGCCTCGATCAACAAGTCCCACACCATGGTGATCTTCATCAACCAGATCCGCATGAAGATCGGCGTGATGTACGGCTCGCCGGAGACCACGACCGGCGGCAACGCGCTGAAATTCTATGCCTCGGTCCGCCTCGACATCCGCCGCATCGGCGCGATCAAGGAGCGCGACGAGGTGGTCGGCAACACCACCCGCGTCAAGGTGGTGAAGAACAAGCTGGCACCGCCCTTCAAGCAGGTCGAGTTCGACATCATGTATGGCGAGGGCGTCTCCAAGATGGGCGAGATCCTCGACCTCGGCGTCAAGGCCGGCATTGTCGAGAAGTCCGGCGCCTGGTTCTCGTATGACAGCCAGCGGCTCGGCCAGGGCCGCGAGAACTCCAAGGCGTTCCTGAAGGCGAATCCCGACATCACCGCCAAGATCGAAGCTGCGATCCGCCAGAACTCCGGCCTGATCGCCGAGCAGATCCTTGCCGGTACGCCCGAGCGCGATGCCGACGGGGAAGAGCCGGCGGCCGCTGAGGAATAAGCTTCAAGGCTGGCACGATTTCGCTGCAAGCGGGCGCTGAGGACGTTGAGTTGCCGACGTCTTCGGCGCCCGTTTGGTTCTGTAGCCGGTGTTCAGTGAGTTGAAGCGGTGAAGCGCCTGATCTTGGGTAATCCATCTGGGCTCGACCTGAAACGCGCAGGTCTGGGCGACGCGGTGCTTCCGCTTTCATTTCGCTTCGCCTGGGGCGTGCTGCCTTCGCCACAAGAGCTGGCGGCCTATTTCAGCGTGCGAGCGGGCCAGAAGCCGGGGAATCATTGGTCGGATTGGATTTCCCCGTCCGCGAAGCGCGCGACTTGGAAGGACCTCGCGTTCAACGATTATTGCCAGTCGTTCGACATCATCGAATTGTGGTTTGACCCTGACCCAAACGATCAGCTGCAGTTGATCTGGGTGCTCGACCAGTTTCATGCTCAGCCGGACATGTTAGCGAAGCTGAAATTGCGTCTCGTCGGCTTCAGCCTGCTAACGATGGACCCGGCATGGCGCGGTTGGAACGAGGTCCCGCTGGCTAACATCCGACCTGTGGATATCGAGACCGCAAGCATGTGCTGGCAGGCGTATCGGGCGACAACTCCGCAGACGTGTTTCGATATGGTGCACCGCGACCTGAGTGCGTTTCCCTTGCTGAGGCCGGCTCTGCTGGATCTGCTTCGTGAGCTGCCATGGAGCGGATCGGGACTTGGCGCGACCGAGATGCGGTTGCTCGAGCTGATCGCGGCGGGATTCATGAGGACCAACGCGCTATTCTACCTCCGCGGCTTTCGCCAGCGCGGCGTCTTCAACGACATGGAAATCGGCAGGCTGCTCGAGGGGCTTGTGCATGGACCCCAGCCGGCGATCGCCGGGCTTGACGATGGCTTGCGCTCTATCGACCCGGACAATGCGAGAGGTCGCCTGGAGGCCTTCCAGCGAAGCCGCTTGTCCGTGACAGAGTTTGGCAAGGCGGTGCTCGCCCACAAGGCGGACTTCACCGATCACAATCCGATCAATCGCTGGTGGGGCGGCACCCACCTCACCAACGACAGCCTTTGGCGCTGGAATCCGGCGGTGACTGGCCATAGCACGTAGTGGGAGCCGCGCGCATCGTGACAAGTCTGATCCTTGCGACAAGCGATCTCGCGAGCTTTCGCCTGAGGCAGGCGCGAAGGGCGGATATCGTCGTCGGGTTGAGGCCACGCTTCGTTTGGAGGAAAATGCCCTCGCCAGCTGACCTCGCGACCCTCCTGGAACCGCGTTCCGCAGTGCATGTCGATTTCGACACGCACTGGCTCGACTTCGCCAGTTCGAGATGGACTGGCTCGATCGGTCGGGACGTCGGTCTTGTCGAGCTCTGCGAGCGTTGCGACAGCGTCGAGTTATGGGCTGATCCCCGGCCGAATGACCAGCTGGTGCTGGTCTGGTTGCTCGACGTGCTCCGTCCGCACCGGCATGTCGTGGCGAAGCTCAGTCTGGTCCAGACCGATGTCGAGATCGGCATATACCGAGGCGAGAGCTCGGCGAAATGGCAACTGCCTGCACTTGCGGTGACCGATGAGCGATTGGAATTGGCGAGCTGGGCCTGGAATGCCTATCGCGCTCCGACTCCCGAGCCCTGTTTCGACCTTCTCATGCAGGATCGGTCGGCCATCCCGCAGCTCAGGGCGGCGCTGATCGCGCTGCTCGAGGAGCTTCCCGGGCGAGACACCGGCCTCGGCGCGACCGAATTGCGGACGCTGGATCTCATCGCCGACGGCGTGACAAGGCCGAGGGTCCTTTCAAGCGAGTTGAACAGGGAGCGTGGCGTGTTCGATTTTCAGGAGACCTCGTTGATCCTGGATGGACTCGTCTATTGTCGATCGCCGGTTCTGGCCGGATTCTCCGCGGAGATCGAAGCGCCTGACGATCTGCAAGCCCGGGACAGCCGACACCGGGACAGTCGGCTGTCGCTCACCGATTTCGGCCAGGAAGTGTCGGATCGCGAGCTCGACTTCAGCCAGCACAACCCGATCCATCGTTGGTGGGGCGGCACGGAGTTGACCAACGAGCGGCTGTGGCGCTGGGACGCCGAGAGCCGCACTTTGGTCGCTCCATAGGTCCACGCATTGGATCGAAGCCGGAGGCTCGCAAAGTGTCGTTCAGCAAGTTGGACCGATGAATCCTGTGACCGCGAATGACCTGTTATGAGCCGACTCATCCTCACATTCACCGATAGCGGCGCTGGTGGCCTGAAGGCCGCGCGGCTCGCCGATTGCGTTGTTGGCGTCGAGCAGCGGTTCGTTTGCGGAAAATTGCCGCCATCAAGCGAGCTGGATGCCTTGTTCTCGCCGCGCGCCGCTTCGCATCGCGCCGGGGCTCATTGGCTGGACAATCTCACCGGCAGATTGCTTGAGGATGCGCATCGTCAGGGTCTCGGATTGATCGAATTTTGCGAGCTCTTCGATGCCGTCGATCTTTGGGTCGATCCCGATCCGAACTCACAACTGCAATTGATCTGGCTGCTGGATTACCTGCGCCCGCATGCGAGCGTCACGTCCAGGCTTGCGATGCTGCAGACCGATCACATCATCGGCGAGCAACAGCCAGCCGAATTGGCCGCTTGGCAGCTGCGCCTCGCTCCCGTCCGCGGGCATCATCTCGAAGTCGCCGGCGCTGCGTGGGCGGCTTGGGGCGCATCAACGCCGGAAGCCTGGTTCAATCTGTTGACTCGGGATCCAGGAGCACTTCCGCAATTGCGCAGCTCAGTCGTAGCGCTCCTGGAAGAGCTTCCCTCGCGTGGCTCCGGGCTTGGCGCAACGGAAATGCGGATGTTGGAGTTGCTCTCGGCAGGACATGTCCATCCGTACGATTTGTTTCCCGGGCACGAGAAACTCAGCCCCCGGCGGACGTTCGGTTATTGGGAAACGGGGGCCTTACTGGATGGGCTGGCTCACTGTCCGGTGCCTGCCATCTCCGGCTTCGACGATGGGCCGTTCGATCTCGACATGCACGAGGACCCGGAACGTCACCAACGCTACAAGCGGAGCCGGCTCGCGCTGACCGGCCTCGGCAGGGCAATCGTCGCGGGCGCTGGCGACTTCAGCCAGTACAATCCAATCCATCGCTGGTGGGGCGGCACCGAATTGACCACTGAGCGCTTATGGTGCTGGGACGCCGAGGGCCGCACCTTGGTCGCGCCGTAAGGCTTGATCCGCCTGACGCCGGCAGGCGGCGTGTTACGCCAGCGCCGTTTCCCGGCTCGCAATCAGCGCACGCAGGTCTTCCGTCACCGCGACCGATTGGTGGGACTTCTGATCGGTGGCGACCCAGATGATCTCGCCGGTGGCGCGCAGGTCGTCGGAGCCCTTGGCGAAGATCGCGAGCGTAAGCACGATCGAGGAACGGCCGATCTTCGCGACCCGTACGCAGACATCGATGTCCTCGTCGAACCGGATCGGCGCCTTGTACTCGACCACCGATTTCACGGTGTGAAAATCGATGCCAGTCCGCGCGACCTCGCCGAGATAGTCGTAGCCGAGCGCGCGAAAATATTCTGTTATCGCGGTGTCGAAGTAGGTCAGGTAGTGCGCGTTGAACACCACGGCCTGCGCGTCGACTTCGGAATAGCGGACGCGAAACGGGAAATGAAACCAGAATTCCTCGCGCATGTTTCCTCCTGCGGCGGTATTGCTCGCCGTCGTTCGCCCGCGGTCTCGTCGGGCCTTATGATTGCCGGACCGTAGGATGGGTTTCGCTGCGCTCTACCCATCCTGCAACATGGCCCGTTACTCCGCCGCCTGCGCGTAGTCCTCGATCGGCGGGCACGAGCACACCAGATTGCGGTCGCCGTAGACATTGTCGACGCGGCCGACCGGGCTCCAGTATTTGTCGGACCGCGACACGCCGGCCGGGAAGCAACCCTCGGCGCGGGCGTAGGCCCGGTTCCAGGCGTCGTCGGCGATGTCGTGGACGGTGTGCGGTGCGTGGCGCAGCGGCGACGCCTCGACCTTCCAGCGGCCCTTCTCGATTTCCGCGATCTCGCCCCGGATCGCGATCATCGCGTCGCAGAAGCGGTCGATCTCGAACTTCGATTCCGATTCCGTCGGCTCGATCATCAGCGTGCCCGCCACCGGGAAGCTCATGGTCGGCGCGTGGAAGCCGTAGTCGATCAGCCGCTTGGCGATGTCGTCCACGGTGACGCCGCTGGTCGTCTTCAGCGCCCGCGGGTCGACGATGCACTCATGCGCGACGCGGCCGCGCTCGTTGCGGTACAGCACCGGGAAGTGCGGCTGCAGCCGTGCGGCGATGTAGTTCGCGTTGAGGATCGCAACCTCGGTCGCGCGCGTGAGGCCTTCGCCGCCCATCATCAGGATGTAGATGTAGGAGATGGTCAGGATCGACGCCGAGCCGAACGGCGCGGCCGACACCGGGCCGATCGCGTGCGCCGTCGTACCGTCGGTTGCGGGATGACCCGGGAGATAGGCCGCAAGATGCGCCTTCACGCCGATCGGGCCCATGCCGGGGCCGCCGCCACCATGCGGGATGCAGAAGGTCTTGTGCAGATTGAGATGGCTGACATCGGCACCGTAATCGCCGGGCCGCGACAGCCCGACCTGCGCGTTCATGTTGGCGCCGTCGAGATAGACCTGGCCGCCATGCGCATGCACGATGTCGCAGATATCGCTGATATGCTCCTCGAACACGCCGTGGGTCGACGGATAGGTGATCATGACGGCGGCGAGATTGGCCGAATGCTTCTCCGCCTTGGCGCGGAGATCATTGACGTCGACATCGCCGCGCGCATCGCACGCGACAACCACGACGTCCATGCCGACCATCGCGGCCGAGGCCGGATTGGTGCCGTGCGCGGAGGAGGGGATCAGGCACACCTTGCGGTGCGGCTCGCCGCGCGCGAGGTGATAGCCACGGATCGCCAGCAGCCCGGCATATTCGCCCTGCGCACCGGAGTTCGGCTGCAGCGAGATCGCGTCATAGCCGGTGATGTCGCACAGCCACTGCTCCAGCCGCTTGAACAGCGCGTGATAGCCCTTGGCCTGATCCGCAGGCGCGAACGGATGCAGGTTGCCGAACGCCGGCCAGGTCAGCGGGATCATCTCGGTGGTGGCGTTGAGCTTCATCGTGCAGGAGCCGAGCGGGATCATCGCACGGTCGAGCGCGAGGTCGCGATCGCTGAGCTTGCGCATGTAGCGCAGCAGCTCGGTCTCCGAGCGGTGGGTGTTGAACACCGGGTGGGTGAGGAAGGCGCTGGTGCGCCGCAGCTCCTTCGGCAGCGCCTCGCGCGCGGCCGCCTCGATCTCGGCGAAGCTGAGCTTGCCGCCGAACACGCGCCACACCGCCTCGACGGTCTCCGGCGTCGTGGTCTCGTCGAGCGCGATGCCGAGCGTGGTCGCACCGATACGCAGATTGATCCGCTCCGCGAGCGCGCGGGAGACGATCTCGATCTGCTTCGCGCCGACCTCGACCGTCACAGTGTCGAAGAATGCCTCGCTGGTCGGCGCAAAGCCGAGCTTGCGCAGGCCTGCGGCGAGCACGGTGGCGCGGCGATGCACGCTGCGCGCGATATGCGTCAGGCCTTCCGGGTCGTGATACACCGCATACATCGAAGCGATCACGGCGAGCAGCACCTGCGCAGTACAGATGTTGGAGGTCGCCTTCTCTCGGCGGATATGCTGCTCGCGGGTCTGCAGCGCCAGCCGATAGGCCGGTGCACCGCGCGAATCCACCGAGAGGCCAACGATGCGGCCGGGCAGCGAGCGCTTCAGCGTGTCACGCACGGCCATGTAGGCGGCGTGCGGTCCGCCATAACCCATCGGCACGCCGAACCGCTGCGCCGAACCGATGGCAATGTCGGCGCCGAGCTCACCGGGCGAGGTCAGCAAAGCCAGCGACAGCAGGTCCGCGGCCACGATCGCAAGCGCACCCTTGGCGTGCAGCGATGCGATCGCCGGCCGGAGGTCGCGCACCGCGCCTGTCGTGCCGGGATATTGCAGCAGCGCGCCGAGCACGTCGGCCTTGTCGAGCTCGGTCAGGGGATCGCCGACCACCAGCGCCCAGCCGAGTGGCGCGGCGCGCGTGCGCATCACCGCCAGCGTCTGCGGATGCACCTCCTTGTCGACGAAGAACACCTTTGCCTTGACCTGCGAGTGGCGCTCGGCGAGCGCCATCGCTTCGGCGGCCGCGGTCGCCTCGTCGAGCAGCGAGGCGTTGGCGACGTCGAGCCCGGTGAGGTCACAGATCATGGTCTGGAAATTGAACAGGGCTTCGAGCCGCCCCTGGCTGATCTCCGGCTGATACGGCGTATAGGCGGTGTACCAGGCCGGGTTCTCCAGGATATTGCGCTGGATCACCGCGGGCAGGATGGTGCCGGAATAGCCCTGGCCGATCAGCGAGGTGAAGGTCTGGTTCTGCGCGGCGAGCTCGCTCATATGCGCGAGCGCCTCGGTCTCGCTCAGCGCCCGGCCCAGATCGAGCGGCGCCTTCTGAAGGATCGATGCCGGCAGCGTCTCATTCATCAGCGCCTGCAGGCTCGCGGCGCCGACCGTTTCCAGCATCGCGTTGATGTCGCGCGGTGACGGTCCGATGTGGCGGCGGACGAAATCGGTGGCGGCTTCGTTGATCGGCTTGAAGGGCGCGTTCATGGCTTGATCCTTAAACTGATCCTCAGGCGGTGTGTGCGGCGTAGGCGGCCTCGTCCATCAGGCCGCCGAGTTCGCCCCTGTCGGCAATCTTCAGCTTGAAGAACCAGGCCTTGCCGCCGGCATCCGAATTGACCAGGGCGGGCTCGGCCGCGAGCGCCTCGTTGACCTCGATCACTTCGCCGGTGATCGGCGCGTAGACGTCGGAGGCGGCCTTGACGGATTCGACGACCGCTGCGGCCTCGGCTTTCTTCAGGCTGCGGCCGACCTTGGGCAGTTCGACGAATACGACGTCGCCGAGCTGCGACTGCGCGTAGTCGGTGATCCCGATCGTGGCGACGTCGCCCTCGATGCGGAGCCATTCGTGGTCGGACGTGTACAGCGTCGTCATGGTGATCGATCCTTTGGCGTTTAGCGTTTGTAGGTATTGGGAACGAAGGGCGTGGCTGCGACCTTGAGCGGCAGCCGTTGGCCGCGCACTTCGGCGAAAACCGTGGTGTCGAGCGCGGAAAGGGATGTCGGCAGGTAGCCCATCGCAACCGGCGCATTGAGGCTCGGGCCGAAGCCGCCCGAGGTCACCTTGCCGATTGGCTCGGTCGAGGTCGGATCGGCGAACAGGCCGGCGCCTTCGCGCACCGGTGCGCGGCCGTCGGGCTTCAGGCCGACGCGGCGGCGAGCGGCGCCGTCGGCGAATTGCGCGAGAATCTTGTCGGCACCCGGAAAACCGCCGGCTCGGGCGCCGCCGCTGCGGCGGACCTTCTGCACCGACCACTCCAGCGCGCCTTCGACCGGCGTCGTCGTGGTGTCGATGTCATGACCATAGAGGCAGAGCCCGGCCTCGAGCCGCAGGCTGTCGCGCGCGCCGAGCCCGATCGGAAGTACATCGGGATTGTCCAGCAATGCGGTGACCAAGGCCTCCGCCTTGTCTGCGGGCACGGAAATCTCAAAACCGTCCTCGCCGGTATAGCCGGAGCGCGAGACGAAGCAGTCGATATCGCCGACGCGGCGCGGACCGGCGTCCATGAATTTCATCGAACTGACATCTGCACAAAGTTTCGCCAGCGCCGATTCTGCTTTCGGCCCCTGCAGCGCGATCAGCGCGCGGTCGGCCAGCGACACGATTTCGCAAGCTTCGGAGAGATGCGCGCGCAGATGCGCCTCGTCCTCGGCCTTGCAAGCGGCGTTGACCACCAGGAACAGGTGATCGCCGAAATTCGCGACCATCAGGTCGTCGAGCAGGCCGCCGTCATTGTTGGTGAATTGCGCGTAGCGCTGCCGTCCCGGCGCGATGCCGACGATGTCCTGCGGCACCAGCTTTTCGAGCGCGAGCGCGGCGTCCGCGACCTTGCCCGACTTCGCCCTCAGCACGAGCTGGCCCATGTGGGACACGTCGAACAGGCCGGCTTCCTTGCGGGTGTGCAGGTGCTCTTTCAGCACGCCGGCGGTGTATTGCACCGGCATGTCGTAGCCGGCGAACGGCACCATCTTGGCTCCGCGCGCCAGATGCAGCGCGTGCAGCGGGGTCTGTTTCAGCGGGGAAGTTTCGCGCGCAAGCATCACAGGGCCCTCGCGGTTCCCGCCGGGGACCTATTTCCCCTTGAGAAACCTGCAGAAAGCCCCATCTGTCGCTGTGCCTGAGAGTATTATCCCGTCGGCGGACGCATCGGGGAGAACCCCAGCGCCTCTTTCCAGATGTTAGACGTCACGCGGTCCTTTTGCCTGAGAGTTTCCGGGGCGGTTGCTCCTTCGGCGCCGGCGGTAAGGCCGGTCTCTCCCGACGTGACTAATAACAGGTAGGTAGAAAACACGGCGCCACCAAGACTGTCAACGCAGCTCTCGCGGCTATCCAATGGGCTTTGTGCTGCCGCGGCAAGCCCATGATCCGCCTGCACAGTTTCTGGACACCGCAGCTGGCAATGTCTAAAAGCGTTCGGCCGGAAAATGACGCCTTTTTGCGGCTGGCCGGCCCCTTTTTCCGATTGGATGAACATGAGCAGCGTCAACGACATCAGGTCGACATTTCTGAACTTCTTCAAGGAGAACGGCCACGAGATCGTGGCATCGTCGCCGCTGGTTCCGCGCAACGACCCGACCCTGATGTTCACCAATGCCGGCATGGTGCAGTTCAAGAACGTCTTCACCGGCGTCGAGAAGCGCGGCTATCAGCGTGCCACGACGTCGCAGAAGTGCGTCCGCGCCGGCGGCAAGCATAACGACCTCGACAATGTCGGCTACACCGCGCGCCATCTCACCTTCTTCGAGATGCTCGGCAACTTCTCGTTCGGCGACTACTTCAAGGAGCGCGCGATCGAGCTCGCCTGGAATCTGATCACCAAGGATTTCGGGCTGAAAAAGGACAAGCTGCTCGTCACCATCTACCACACCGACGACGAGGCGGCCGGCTACTGGAAGAAGATCGCGGGCTTCTCCGACGATCGCATCATCCGCATCGCGACCTCGGACAATTTCTGGGCGATGGGCGATACCGGCCCGTGCGGTCCGTGCTCCGAAATCTTCATCGATCGCGGCGAGCATATCTGGGGCGGACCTCCGGGAAGCCCGGAAGAGGACGGTGATCGCTTCCTCGAATTCTGGAACCTAGTGTTCATGCAATACGAGCAGGTGACGAAGGAGGAGCGCGTGGCGCTGCCGCGTCCCTCGATCGACACCGGCATGGGGCTGGAGCGCATGGCCTGCATCCTGCAGGGCGTCGAGAGCGTGTTCGAGACCGATCTGTTCCGCCACCTGATCGATGCGGCTGCATCGGCCCTCGGCCATGGGCCGAACCCGCAGAACGTGGCGTCGTACCGGGTGATCGCTGACCATCTGCGCTCCTCGGCGTTCCTGATTGCCGACGGCGTGCTGCCGTCGAACGAGGGCCGCGGCTATGTGCTGCGCCGGATCATGCGCCGCGCAATGCGCCACGCGCAGCTGCTCGGCGCGAGCGAGCCGCTGATGCATCGCCTGGTCTGGGCGCTGGTCCGCGAGATGGGCCAGGCCTATCCGGACCTGGTGCGCGCGGAGAAGCTGATCGAGGAGACGCTGCAGCTGGAAGAGACGCGCTTCCGCAAGACGCTGGTGCGCGGCCTCTCGATCCTCGATGAGAAAAGCGCCGGCCTCAAGAAGGGCGACATGTTCGACGGCGACACCGCGTTCACGCTGTACGACACCTACGGATTCCCGCTGGACCTGACGCAGGACGCGCTGAAGTCGCGCGGCATCAGCGTCGACCAGGCATCGTTCACCGATGCGATGAACCGCCAGCGCGAGAAGGCGCGCGCCTCCTGGGCAGGCTCCGGCGAGGCGGCTACCGAGACCATCTGGTTCCCGCTGCGCGAGAAGCTCGGCGCAACCGAATTCCTCGGCTATGAGACCGAGAGTGCGGAAGGCGTGGTGACGGCACTGGTCAAGGACGGCGCCGAGGTCGACGGCCTCAAGGCCGGCGAGAGCGGCGCGATCGTGCTGAACCAGACGCCGTTCTATGCCGAGTCCGGTGGTCAGGTCGGCGATGTCGGCATCCTGACCGGCGAGGGGGTCAAATTCCGCATCACCGATATGCAGAAGAAGGCCGGCGACCTGTTCGTGCATGTCGGCACGGTGGAGCAGGGCACCCTGAACGTCGGCACCGCCCTGCAGCTCGAGGTCGACCACGCCAGGCGTTCGTCGATCCGCGCCAACCACTCGGCGACGCATCTGCTGCACGAGGCGCTGCGCCAGGTGCTCGGCGATCACATCGCGCAACGCGGCTCGCTGGTCGCGCCCGATCGCCTGCGCTTCGATTTCGTGCATCCGAAGCCGATTACGCCGGAAGAGCTCGCCCGGGTCGAGGACATCGCCAACGATGTCGTGCTGGAGAATGACGAGGTGACGACCCGCGTCATGGGTGTCGACGACGCCCGCGAGGCCGGTGCGCGCGCACTGTTCGGCGAGAAGTATGGCGACGAGGTTCGCGTCGTCTCGATGGGCAAGAGCGCCCGCGAGCACGGCCAGAACGCGCTTGGCTGGTCGGTCGAGCTCTGCGGCGGCACCCATGTTCGTCGCACCGGCGACATCGGCCTGATTTCGGTGACCAGCGAGAGCGCGGTCGCGTCCGGCGTCCGCCGCATCGAGGCGCTGACCGGACATCATGCGCGCAAGCACGCCAACGACACCATGACGCTGGCGAAGACCGCGGCGGCCGAGTTGCGCACCACGATCGAGGATGTGCCGGCGCGCATCGCGGCCCTGATGGAGGAGCGCAAGAAGCTCGAGCGCGACCTGTCGGATGCCCGCAAGAAGCTCGCGATGGGCGGCGGAGCGTCGTCGAATGGTGCCGCCTCCGGCGTGCGCGAGGTCGGCAACGTCAAGCTGCTCGCGCGCGCGGTCGAAGGCGTCGAGACCAAGGACCTGAAGAGCCTCGTCGACGACGGCAAGAAGCAGATCGGCTCCGGCGTGGTCGCGATCGTCGGCGTCACCGAGGACGGCAAGGCCGGCATCGTGGTCGGCGTCACCGCCGACCTGACCTCGCGCTTCAACGCGGTCGAGCTGGTGCGCAAGGGCTCCGAGGTGCTCGGCGGCAAGGGTGGCGGTGGCCGGCCCGACATGGCGCAGGCCGGCGGGCCCGACGGTGCCAAGGCCGACGCCGCGCTGTCGGCGATCGAGCAAGCCATGACTCAACAGGCATCGGCTGGCGCCTGACGGAGAGGCTGATCGTGGCGACGGCTCCGGGTAAGCCAACGATCAGCGATCCCGGACTGCGGGAGCGTCTCTACGAGCTGCTCGAGCAGGACCACCTGCCATATTCGGTCGGCGCGCGATTTGTCCGGCTCGTCGTCGCGATCATCACCGTCGATGTGCTGGCAGCGATCCTGGCGTCGGTGCCGGAGATCGATGCCCAATTCTGGTGGCTGTTCACGGCGATCGAGATCGCCGCGGTGACTGCCTTCGCGCTGGAATATGCCGCGCGGCTCTGGAGCGTGGTCGGCCGCTCGCTGCGCGACATGACGCCGCTGCAGGCGCGGCTGGAATACGCCTGCTCGGCGCTCGGCGTGATCGACCTGCTTGCTTTCCTGCCGTCGACCATCGCGCTCGCGATCGGCGACAAGACCGCGCTGGTGCTGTTCGGCATGCTGCCGTTCCTCAAGCTGGTGCGCTATTCGACCGCGATGCGCTCGCTGCTGGCGGCGCTGCATGCCGAGCGGCGCACGCTGTTCGGCTGCGTCGTGATCCTGACCGGCGCGGTGCTGCTTTTCGCCTCGCTGCTCTATGCCATCGAGCACAAGGTGCAGCCGGACAAGTTCGGCACCATGCCGCAGGCGATGTGGTGGGCGATCGTGACGCTCGGGACCGTCGGTTACGGCGACGTCGTCCCGGTGACGGTGCTCGGCCGGATGGTCACGGTGGTTGCGATCGTGGTCGGTTTTGCGATGATCGCGCTGCCGGTCGCGATCGTCTCGACCGCGTTCGCCGACGAGGTCCGGCGCCGCGACTTCGTCGTGACCTGGGGCATGCTGGCGCGGGTGCCGCTGTTCTCACATCTCGGCGCTGCCGAGATCGCCGACATCATGCGCCTGCTGCGGTCGCAGACCATCGAGGCCGGCGAGGTGCTGGTGCGGCGCGGCGATCCGGCGTCGTCGATGTATTTCATCACCGCCGGCGAGGTCGAGATCGACCTGCCGAGCCAACGCGTGCGGCTTGCCGACGGCTCGTTCTTCGGCGAGATCGCGCTGCTCAGGCGGACCAGCCGCTCCGGCACGGTGACGGCGACGCGGAAGACCAAGCTGCTGCTGCTCGATGCGCAGGACTTCCATGCCCTGACCGAGCGGATCCCGGCGCTCGGCGCCCATGTCAGGGAGACGGCGGAGGCGCGGCTTGCCGACCCGCTTGCGGCCGGTGGCGACCTTGCCGCCGGCGAACTCGCACAAGCGCCGCCGCGCGAGACCGACGGCGGCATCCGCGATTAGAGCATTTCGGTTCTGATTGAATCAGAACCGAAGCTCTAGATTCTTGTTCTGACGCGTTTTCTTCACGCGAACCGGTATCCACTTCGCTCGAAAACGCTCTAGTCTCTCCGCAGAAACACGTAATCCGCCGAATACGCCGCGCTCTTCAGTGCGCCTGATTTGTCGCAGGCGCCGCTGAGTTCGCCGCCCGAGGTGTTGATCCGCTGCACCGTGGCGACGCTGGAGAGCAGGCCGTTGCCGCGGTGGGAGATCACCTCGAGCTTCAGCCAGGGAATGTCCGCTGGCGTTGCGCCGGGCGCGCTGCCGGCGGTGCGGGCGGTCACGGCGCTGCCGTCGACATGCTCCCAGTTCGGTCCGGCATAGTGCCGGCCGACGGTGCGGCCATCGGCGATCAGGGTGGCGACCGGTTCGCGGAACGACCAGGCGAGCTTGCCGTCGATGACCGGCTTGCACTCATAGACCTGCACGCCCTCGGCGTGGACGGTGAGGACCGCGGTCTCGTCGGGCGCCGCAACGGGGGCGGGCAGCGGATCGGCAGCGAGTGCCGCCGAGCCGGTCAGCAGCAAGGATGCGAGCGTCACCCGGCCGGGAAAGGTCATGGTCACGCTCGCTGCTGTGTTCGGCAACAGGCAGCCGTTATTAGGCCGCCATCGCCTTTCCGAGATTCTCGGCGACCTTGTCGAGGAAGCCGGTGGTGGAGAGCCAGCGCTGGTCGGCGCCGACCAGGAGCGCGAGGTCCTTGGTCATGTAGCCTTCTTCGACGGTCGCGACGCAGACCTTCTCCAGGGTGGTGGCGAACTTCGCCAGTTCCGGGTTGTTGTCGAGCTTGGCGCGGTGGGCCAGGCCACGGGTCCAGGCAAAGATCGACGCGATCGAGTTGGTCGAGGTCTCCTTGCCCTTCTGGTGCTCGCGGTAGTGGCGGGTCACGGTGCCGTGGGCGGCTTCGGCTTCCACCGTCTTGCCGTCCGGGGTGAGCAGCACCGAGGTCATCAGGCCGAGCGAGCCGTAGCCCTGGGCCACGGTGTCGGACTGCACGTCGCCGTCATAGTTCTTGCAGGCCCAGACATAGCCGCCGGACCATTTCAGCGCCGAGGCGACCATGTCGTCGATCAGGCGGTGCTCGTAGGTCAGGCCCTTGGCCTCGAATTCCTTCTTGAACTCGCGGTCGTAGATGTCCTGGAAGATGTCCTTGAAGCGGCCGTCATAGACCTTGAGGATGGTGTTCTTGGTCGAGAGGTAGACCGGGTAGTTGCGCAGCAGGCCGTAGTTCAGCGAGGCGCGGGCGAAATCGATGATGGAGTCGTCGAGATTGTACATCTCCATTGCGACGCCGGCGCCCGGCGCCTTGAACACTTCCCGCTCGATCACGGTGCCGTCCTCGCCGACGAACTTCAGCGACAGCGTGCCCTTGCCGGGGAACTTGATGTCGGTGGCACGGTACTGGTCGCCATAGGCGTGGCGGCCGATGATGATCGGCTTGGTCCAGCCGGGAACCAGGCGCGGCACGTTCTTGCAGATGATCGGCTCGCGGAAGATCACGCCGCCGAGGATGTTGCGGATGGTGCCGTTCGGCGACTTCCACATCTGCTTCAGGCCGAACTCCTTCACCCGGGCCTCGTCGGGGGTGATGGTGGCGCATTTGACGCCGACGCCGACCTTCTTGATGGCTTCGGCGGCGTCGATGGTCACCTGGTCATTGGTCTCATCGCGGTATTCCATGCCCAGATCGAAATAGAGCAGTTCGACATCCAGGAACGGGTTGATCAGCTTGTCCTTGATGTACTGCCAGATGATCCGGGTCATCTCGTCGCCATCGAGCTCGACGACGGGGTTGGATACCTTGATTTTTGCCATGACGGGGAGGCCCTCTTGGGAACGGCGCGCTTTTGACGGCGGGGGTGGAATACGCCTGCGCTATAGCACCGCCCGGGGACGGGCGGAAGCGCACCGGTTATGCACTTTCAGCCCATCTTTTCACCGAGAACCGCCATTCTGACGGCGGCTCTCGCTCCTTGTCCTGGACGGGTTTTCCTCACCTGAACCCCTCTAAAGCGGGACCTGCGTGGCGGTCCCGGCCACGATGTACCAGGTCACGAACAGGCCCGCGATCAGGGCCCCCGGCAGGCTCGATCCGGTTCGCCGCCAGGTGAAGGTCGCGATCACGGCGACGATTGCCAGGAGCGGCACGAACTGAATCGCGACGATGGTCGAGAGCGGCACGAAGCTGGGGTCCGGGATCGGGTTGAACAGCTTTCCGGTCAGCCACAGCGTGCCGTATTGCAGCACAAGCACCACGATGAAACCGAGCGTCAGCGCCAGGATGTTGGTCAGATAGAGCGCTCCGCGCGGGGCGCCCATGGTCGAGAAATTCCGGTGCAGCACGTGTAGCGCCACCACGAAAAACGCCGTGAACGGAATCAGATAGATCAGGAAGATGAGGAATTGCTTCGCGCTCATCAATTTGAGTGCGACGATCCAGAATCTGAAGTCGATCTTGAAGGCGAGGTCGGCGAGCCAGAGCGCAGCGTAGCCCACCGCAACCGAGGCCACCGCGATCACGACGGATTGACCGACGAGGCCGGCCCGGCTGGCGCGCTTCGGGACGAACCACATCAGCGCCAGCGTGATCAGGCCGTTGATGATGGCCCAAACCAGGATCTGGCTGGTGATGCCCTGCGGCAGGAACGCGCTTGGGGTGACGAATGTGCCGCCCAGTGCAAAGGCCGGGTAGTAGGTCAGCGCGGGGATGAAGGCGGACAGGATGAACGTCGTGGTCCAGCGCCGGCCGCCGGCGGCCTGATGCGCCGGCATGGTGCCGTCGCCAGCCGCCGGCAGCCGCAGGCGGGAGAACATCGGCGCCTCCAGCAGCGCGTCGAACGTCCCGATCATGAGCGCCACGAAGCCGATCAGCGCGATCAGGGTACCGATCTCCTTGCGGAACCAGATCTGGTCGTCGACCGGACGAGGCGTGCCGCCCTTCAACGTCTTGGCGAACCAGTCGAGGCTGTAGCCGATCGCCTCATGCGAGATGTGCTCGGCTGGATGGGTCATCGCGGGGGTGTACAGCACCCGGGCGGTGCCGTTGGCCGGATCGCCATAGACCTTGCCCGGCTCGACCGTGCCTTGCGTGCCGAACAGCGCCCAGAGTTTCGGGCTCTTGGTGACGTCGCGGGCGAGGTCGACGCCCCACATCAGGGTGGAGAACTCCTCGTACTGGGCAAAGACCAGCGCGGTGTTTCGCGGCCAGCTCGCGGTGCCCTCGGCGGCGAACGGCTTGCCGGTGGACGAGCCCTCCAGCACCATCGATTTATAGTCGTTGGGCATCGCGGTGGCGGCCGCCAGCACGGTCCAGCCGCCCATCGAATGGCCCTCCAGCCCGATGTTCTCCTTGTCGACGAATGGCAGGCTGCGGAGATAGGCAAGGCCGTCAGGTCCGCCAAAGCCGTTGGCGAAGGAGGGCGGGTCGCTGTAGCCATGGCCGGTCTGATCGAGCGCCAGCACCACATAGCCGCGGCGGGCGAACTCGATGCCGAAGCCGTCCTGGGTCTCGCGCGAATTGATGTAGCCGTGCACGGCGAGGATGCCGGGCGCCGGGATCTGCGGCGTCGCGTTCGGCGGGATGTAGAGCAGGGCGCTCATGGTGTTGCCCTTGGCGCCCTTGAACCTGACATCCGCGATCCGGATGCCGCCTGCGGTCTGTGTGAGGTGGGCGAGCAGGCCCCCCGCCACGATCAAGACCACGCCCACAATCGCCAGCGTCCGTCTGCCCCGCATCATCGCCCCAAGTGCTTCGACCCAAGTGCCCTCGCCGTTCAAGCGGCGTCTCAAGCGTGCCTTTACAGCTTCGCTTTGGTTGTGGTTGATAGCCTATCCGAAGGCGAAGCGCGCGCAAGCGACGGTCTTCGCTCCGTGCGATTGGGATTCCGATTGAGGATTCGCAAACGCCGCTAACCCTGTTATCTCCTTGGAGAAAATGGTCCCGCGCAAAACCGGTGCAAAGCTAGTTGCGCCGCCCTGCATGAGAGTTTGAATCAGCCGCTTCGGAAGCTGATTCAAAATCTTCAGACGTTGAATCAGAAAGTGAAGTTAGATGTCCGGCACCGACAAGACCAAGGCAGGGCACGACCTTGCCGGTCCCGTCGTCATCCTGGTCGAGCCGCAGCTTGGCGAGAACATCGGCATGGCCGCGCGCGCGATGGGCAACTTCGCGCTGACCCGGATGCGCATCGTCAATCCGCGTGACGGCTGGCCGAATGTCGCCGCCCAGCGCGCCGCCGCCGGCGCCGACCACATCATCGGTTCCGTCGAGCTGTTCGACACCGTCGAGCAGGCGATCGCCGATCTCACGCTGGTGTTCGCGACCACCGCGCGCGCCCACGACCAGGCCAAGCCAGTGGTCGGACCGGAAGGCGCGGCGGGCGAGATCGTCAGCCACGTCGCCTCCGGTGGCGGGGCCGGCATCCTGTTCGGGCGGGAGCGCTCCGGCCTGACCAATGAGGAGGTCGCGCTCGCCAACCGCATCATCACCTTCCCGGTCAATCCGGGCTTCGCCTCGCTCAACCTGGCGCAGGCAGTGCTGTTGATGGGGTACGAATGGTTCAAGCTCTCGACCGCCGGCGCGCTGCCGTTCGCGATGCCGGAGCGGTCCGAGCCGGCCTCCCAGCACCAGATGCAGGCGTTCTTCGACAACCTCGTTGCCGAGCTCGACAAGGTCGAGTTCCTGCGGCCGGCGGAGAAGCGCGACACCATGCTGGTGAACCTGCGCAACATCTTCACCCGGATGGATCCAACCAAGCAGGACATGCACACGCTCCATGGAGTCGTGATGGCGATCGCCGAGGGCCGCAAGGGCCCGGCCAAGGGCGGCGTGCTCGACGGCGCCCAGGCGACCCGGCTGCGGGCGCTGCTCGCCGAGCAGGGACAGGGCGGCGCCGCCGCCGACAACTCCAGCACGGTGCGCGGCCTCGCCCGGCTGCTCCGCCGCAACCCGACCGACGCCGAGCGGATCCTGTGGCAGGCGCTGACGCGGGATCGCCGCTTCGCCGGCCAGTTCAAGCGCCAGACCCCGGTCGGCCGGCACATCCCCGACTTCGTCTCCTTCGTGCACCGGCTCGCGATCGAACTGGTCAATCCGAACGAGAGCGAGGCCATCGGCACCGACCGCGCCAATCGCCGCGCCTGGCTCGAAGCGCGCGACTATCGGGTGGTCGACATGCAGGTGGCCAACGTCGAGCGCGACCTCGACGGCGAGCTGGCGCGGCTGGAGGGGAGTTTGCAGCAGGGGCGGTAAGTCTTCGCCGGCTGAGAGTCTGATGGCGTCGAGATCGATCGCGGGCCTCTCCACACGTCGTCCTGGCGAAAACCAGTACGACACTGAATGTGGACCCATAACCACGGGGGTGTGTTGTTAAAGAGAGCTGTGGCCCCGCCGTCGCGCAACAATCACCTTCGGTTATGGGTCCGGCCCCCGTGCGCAATTGCGTGGTCAGGCTGCCTTCTCAAGCGGGTGGAATCTGCTAGATTTTGTCTGGTCAGCCCTCCGGAAATTGGATCTGCCGAAAATTGGGGGCGATCATACCATCGATCCGCGCGCGGCTTTTTCTCGCGCGCCAGCCGTGTAGTTCTTAGTCTTGCACACAGCCTTCGCGGCGTTGAAACCGGTGCGCATATATTTCGCTGACGTACTTCTTTGAAGCCGGAAATCGATCAGAGTTCTATCGCCATACTCAATTGATTGGAGGCATCGTCATGATCCGTATCGGATCGCTCGCGCTCGTTATCGGTGCGGTATTGAGCAGCCCGGTCAGCGCACAATCGGAATTGGTCGAGCGCGGTGATTACCTGGTCAACGGCATCCTGACCTGCGGCAATTGCCATACCCCGAAGGGACCGTCAGGCGAGATCAGGGACAAGGCTTTTTCGGGCGGCACGTCATGGGATCAGCCACCGTTCAAGGTCACGGCCTCGAACATCACGCAAGACAAGGAAACCGGCATCGGCAATTACACCGACGCCGAACTCAAGCAACTGCTGCGCAAGGGCGTCAAGCGCAACGGCGCGCGGGTCGCCATGATCATGCCGAGCGGCTTCTACGAGATCATGACCGATCGCGATCTCGATGCGGTGATCGCTTATCTGCGCACGATCAAGCCGATCAGGAATGCGGTGCCGGAGCCGGTCTACAAGATGGCACAAGAACATCCTGTTCCCCCGGGCGGTGAAAGCCCGTACACCGAAGCGGTGTTGAGCGACAAGGTGCAGCAAGGATTCTACCTCGTCACGATTGCACACTGTATGGAGTGCCATACCCCGATGGGGCCGCAAGGGCGAGAATTTGCCACCAGCATGGGCGCTGGCGGCGGCAAGTTTACGGGACCCTGGGGCGTCTCGGTTTCGCGGAACATCAGCTCCAGCAAGACCAAAGGCATTGGCGGTTGGACTGACGACGAGATCAAACGCGCGATCACTCAGGGCGTCAGCAAGGACGGCAGCAAGCTCAATCCGCCGATGGGCTTCCATTACTACGCCACTGTGTCGGCTGCCGATCTCGACGCCATCGTCGCCTATCTGCGCACGGTGCCGCCAAAGGAATAGCCTGAAAGCCGCGACGCGCCCCGCTGAAGCGCACCTCAGGCGGCGCTGTAGCCGCCGTCGACCACCTGCGATGCGCCTGTCATGAAGGATGCCTTGTCCGAGCACATCCAGACCACGGCCTCCGCGATTTCCTCGGGCACGCCCAGGCGACGTGCGGGCACCTTGGCGATGATCTCGTCGTAACGTTCGTCCATCGTCTCCTTGGTCATCGGCGTCTTGATGTATCCGGGATTGACGCAATTCACTCGGATGCCGTCCTGGGCGTATTCGATCGCCGCAGACTTGGTCAGGCCGACGACACCATGCTTGGCCGCGACGTAGTGGCCCGACGTGGCAAGGCCGACCAGCCCGGCGATCGAGGCGGTGTTGACGATCGCGCCGCCGCCGCCCTGCCTCAGCATCTGCGCGACCTCGTATTTCAGGCACAGGAACACGCCCATCAGATTCACCGAAAACATCTTCGCCACCGAGGGCTGCGTGAGCTCATGGATGCGTTGGCCGGGCGGGCCGACGGAGCGCCCGGCCACGCCGGCATTGTTGAACGCGCAATCGATGCGCCCAAACGCCGACACCGTGCGTGCCACCATGTTGGCGATGTCAGCCTCGTCGGTGACGTCGCCCTGGATCGCGATCGACTGGCCGCCTGCGGCGTTGATGAGCGCGACTGTCTGTTCGATTCCGTCCTTTGACAGGTCGGACACCGCGACGCGCGCGCCTTCGCGCGCCATGGCAATCGCTGTTGCCCGACCGATGCCCGAGCCGCCGCCAGTCACCAACGCAGCCTTGCCGTCCAGAATGCCTGCCATCAGAAGCTCCTCTAGCGCTTGCCTTCGATCGCAATCTCGACGAGGTACGGACGCTGCGCCGCGGCAGCCTTTGCGACTGCGCCAGCGATGTCGTCCGCCTTCTCAACCCTGACCGCCTCGACGCCCATGCCGGCCGCGAGATGCACGAAGTCGAGCGCGGGACCGGTGATATCCATGTTCTGATAGGGATGCTGGGTGCCGGCTTCGAAGTTCTGTCGCCAGACGTCCACATTGTGCTTGAGAATGCGGTACTCGCGGTTCGCGAGCACCACGAACACGATCGCAAGCTTGTGGTGCGCGGCAGTCCACAGCGCCTGGATCGCATACATCGCCGAGCCGTCGCCGGAGATCGCGACAACGGGACGGTCCGGCATGGCGACCTTGACGCCGATGGCGCCGGCAAGACCCTGGCCGATGCCGCCGCCACGTCCGCCGAAATAATCGCCGAAGCCGCGATAGTCGAAGGCGCGCGCGAGATCCAGGCTCGCCGTGATGCTCTCATCGACGATGACCACATCATCAGGCAGGCCGCGACGAAGTTCCGCGGTGACGCGCGGCATGGAGCTCGGCTCACGGTTCCAGCTCTTCTCGACGCGCGCGCGATAGGCTTCCTTCTCTTTCGCCTGCAGTTCGGCCAGCGCAGCGTTGCGGTTTTGCGCAGCCTGCCTGAAGTCCGCGCTCGCCTTTGCGTGCAGCGCGTCCGTCAATGCGCCGAGGCTGATGGTGATGTCGCCGACAATGCCGGCGTCGAGCCTGTTGTTGAGCGCGAGACGCTCTGCCGAGGCCTCGATCTGGAGCACGGGTGCGCCGTGGGGAATGTGGTTATCAGGCGCAAACCAGATATCCTCGAAGAACGGACCGCCGATGAGCAGCACAAGATCGGTATCGCCGAGCACCTTGCGTACCTGCCGGGCGTCGCCGGGGAGCGACTGACGATAGCTCGGGTGGCCGGTCGGGAAGGACGCGTGATGCCGCAACCCCTCGAACCACACGGTGGCGCCGATCGTTTCCGCAAGCGCGACCAGCGCCTGCTCGCCGCCCGATCTCGCGACGTCGTCGCCGGCGATGATTGCCGGATTGTGTGACTTGAGAAGCAGCGCAAGCATCGCCTCGATCCCTGCCGGATCGGGGCGTGTCGACCGCCACAGATTGTCCGGCGTCGATGCATCGACCGAGGTCTCCTGTTCCAGGACGTCGATCGGGAGCGAGACGAACACCGGCCCTTGTGGCGCATCGGTCGCCACCTTGAACGCGCGGCGGATGATTGGTGCGATCTCGTCGGCGCGCTCGATCTGAACGCTCCACTTCGTCACCGGGGCCGCCATTGCAACGAGGTCGTGGCCGAGGAGGGGATTGTTGAGCCGCATTCGCGTGTCCTGCTGACCCGCCGTCACGACCAGGGGCGAATTTGCTTTCAGCGCGCCATAGAGCGAACCGATACCGTTGCCGAGGCCGGGAGCGACATGCAGGTTGGCAACGGTGACGCGTCCGGATGCCTGCGCATAGAAGCTGGCGGCGCTGACTGCGACGCCTTCATGCAGCGCCATGATATATTCGAGTTGCGGAAATGCCGGCAGGCTGTCGAGCAGCGGCGTTTCCGTCGTGCCGGGATTGCCGAAGATATGACGCACGCCGTGCGACACGAACGACTCCATCAGCACACGGCGTCCACGCATTCACTTCCTCCCGGTTGGTTCGGATCCGTTTCGCGCATCATCGGCCGATGAGCAGCCGATGGCAACTGCGAGACGGCTCGCGCATGCGCCGCGCTGGTTTTCGCGGAGCGCCGTGGACGATCACGCCTTCGAGATGCCGCCGTCGATCACGGGGCCCATCGGCTCGTAGCGTTCGCCGCTGAAGCGCGTCAGTTGCAGTTGCTCGAGCGGATAGTAGTCGGTCGGCGAGGTGTTGATCTTGATGCCCGGCAGCAGCATGTCGGATTCGACGTCCCTGAGGTTCGCCGCCTGCCTGATGATGTTTTCGGGCGAGACGTCGTCGCCGCACTGCTTGAGCACCTGAACCAGGATCTGGCTGGTGAGATAGCCGGTGACCGCGTAGATGTCGTTCTTGGCCGCCGCCGGATCGTATTTGTCGAGGAAGGCGCGCCATTTCTGAATGGCGGGATCGCTGTCCCAGGCGGCGTCGACCGGATCTTTCAAATAGGCGCTCGAAATGATCCCCTTGGACACGTCGAAGCCCGCGGCCTTCAGGGTCGAGCCGGCGGAGGAGGCGTTGTTGCCGATGTAATGCGCCGGCTGCCAGCCGAGCTCGGCGATCTTCTTGATGCCTTGCGCGGCGAATTTCGGCGTGGTCATGCTCATGAACACGTTGGCACCCGCGGATTTGCAGCGGACCACCTGGCTGTCGATGGTCGGGTCTGATGTCTCATAGGACAGCTCGGCGACGATTGCGGAGGTCTTGGCGCCAAGTCCGTCCTTGAAGCCCTTCAGCACGTCGCGTCCGAAATCGTCGTTCTGGTAGACGATGCCGATCTTGGGATCATTCTGTGTCGACAGGACGTGTTGCGCGAAGGCCCGGCCCTCGATCTGGTAGCAGGGCTGGAAACCCATCGTGTAGGGGAAGTTCTTGTAGTCGCCGAACTTGGTCGCGCCCGAGGCGATGAAGAGGTGCGGGACCTTCTTCTGGTTCATGTATTTCATGATCGCCGCGTTGGTCGGCGCACCGAGCGGCGCAAACAGCACATCGATCTCGTCGCCTTCGACCAGCTTGCGCGCCTGCTCGACGGTCTTGGCCGGGCTGTAGGCGTCGTCATAGGTGATGTACCTGATCATGCGGCCGTTGATGCCGCCTTGCTCGTTGATCATCTTGAAATAGCCGCCAGGCGTGCGGCCGATCGACGAATAGACCGCAGCCGGTCCCGAATAGGCGTCGATGTTGCCGATCACGATCTCGGTCTTGCCCTTGGCAATGGCGGGCTTGCCGAGCAGCAGCGTGGCCGACGTGGCGGCAGCGCCTTTGATGAGATGACGGCGGGTGAGGTGGGGTGAACGGTTCCCTGGCATTGTAGTCCTCCGCTTCTTCTTGTTGGCCGTTTTGGCAGCCTCTGACGGGCATGTCGGCCTGAAGCATTCCACAGCGCTCAAGCCGGATCAAACCAGTCTATGAGCGCTGCGCAGCGGAACTTGTGCGCAGTCGCTACCATCAGGAATATTGCTGCGGTGTCAGGGTCCGGCGCGGCGCCGCAGATCACATGATCCGAGGCGCCGAGTACCGAGGGCCGATCAAGCCGGCAGGGCCCGGCTTGCCCTGCGACCGTGCGCGCTGAGCTCGCGGACCGGGAAGACGCGATCGTAAGCGATGTTGAATACGAACGCGTAGACCAGATAGAACGCGACGATGGAGATATCCATCATCAGCGCGGCCCACAGCGAGATGCCGAGATACCAGGCGACGAACGGGATCAGCAGCACGATCAAGCCGGCCTCGAACAGCATCGCGTGAGCGACACGGATCGGCATCGTCTTGATGACACGGCCGGTGACGCGGACCAGCGCGTGGTCGAAGCCGAGATTGAACAGCAAGTTCCAGATCGTTGCCACCGTCGCCGAGACGACGCCGATGACGCCCATATGGGCGACCGGCTGATTGAACAGCCACGCGGCTGCCGGCGTGAAGATGGCGATACCGATCAGTTCGAACAGGACTGCGTGCCTGACCCGATCGGAGAAGGAACGCATAGACATTTTGAAACCCTTTCTGTCGTTGTGACCGGGTTTCTATCTGATATTGTGGGATTATAAAGTTAGGTAGTATCTGGAAAAGAGATAGATGGCCGTTTCCATGGACCAGCTCGAATCCTTCGTGGCGGCGGCCGAGCAGGGCTCGTTCTCCGGTGCGGCACGGCTTCTGAAGAAAGCGCAATCGGCGGTCAGCACGCACGTCGCCAATTTGGAAACAGACCTCGGGATCGCGCTGTTCGACCGAGCCGGTCGCAACCCGGTGCTGACCGAAGCCGGTGCGCGGCTGTTGCCGGAAGCAAGATTGATCCTCGATCGCCGTGAGCATCTGATCGGCGTCGCGAGCAGTTTCGAGGCGCATGTCGAGAAGCGGTTGGTGGTGGCGATCGACGAGCTCTATCCGGAGAGCGCGGTCGGGGAGCTGTTTGCGGAATTCGCCAAGCGCTTTCCTCATGTCGAAGTGGAGCTGCTGTTTCCGATCATGGAGGACGTCAGCCGCCTCGTGCTCGACGGTAAGGCCGATGTCGGCGTGATGTGGCGGCAGGAGCATCTGCCGCCCGAGCTCGGCTTCAAGACCATCGGCTGGGTGCCGCTGCAGCTCGTGTGCGGCAAGAACCATCCGCTGGCGCATGGCCGGGTGGACTGGGAGGAGCTGAAGCGGCATCGCCAGATCATGGTCACGGTGCGCAACGAGGGCACCGAGCGGCATCGGCTTCGTGTCGCCGCGGAGGTATGGTGGGTGGAGAGCCATTGGGTGATCCTGCAGATCCTCAAGCAGGGCGTCGGCTGGGCGCTGATCCCGGCGCACATCATGGCGAGCTCGCAGGTTGCCGAGGAACTGGCAATTCCCGAACTGGAATTCGACGAGGGCGCGCATCCCGTTGCGCTCGAAGTGGTCTGGCACAAGCAGCGGCCTGCGGGGCCGGCGGCAAAATGGCTGCGTCGCCGTTTCGCCACGCGGCCGCCGATGCTCCGCATGTGACGGGACATGCGCGTCAGGCAACGTCGTTTGTCGCATGGGAGCTGACATCGCGACCGCGATGTGTTGCCATGCGCGCCGCACTGACCGGACGGGTGGAGACGATGGCGAAGCAATTGGAAGGCAAGGTCGCGGCGGTGACCGGGGCGGCGTCGGGCATTGGACTTGCGAGCAGCGAGGCGATGCTGGCCGCGGGCGCGCGCGTGGTGATGGTCGACCGTGACGCGGCCGCGCTGCAAGCGCTCGCCGGCAGGCACGGCGATGCGGTGATCCCGCTGGTCATCGACCTGCTCGATCCGAAGGCCTGCGCGACGCTGTTGCCCGCGATCCTCGAGAGGGCCGGCCAGCTCGACATCCTGCACGCCAATGCGGGGATCTATGTCGGCGGCGATCTCGTCGATGCCGATACCGGCGCGATCGACCGGATGCTGAACCTCAACGTCAACGTCGTGATGAAGAACGTGCACGACGTGCTGCCGCACATGATCGCGCGCGGGACCGGCGACATCATCGTGACGAGCTCGCTCGCCGCGCATTTCCCGACGCCGTGGGAGCCGGTCTATGCGTCGTCGAAATGGGCGATCAACTGCTTCGTGCAGACGGTGCGGCGCCAGGTGTTCAAGCACGGTATCCGCGTCGGCTCGATCTCGCCGGGGCCCGTGATCAGCGCGCTGCTCGCGGACTGGCCGGCGGAGAAGCTTGAGGAGGCCAAAGCAGCGGGCAGCCTGCTGGAGGCGAGCGAGGTTGCCGAGGTCGTGATGTTCATGCTGACCCGGCCGCGCGGCATGACCATCCGCGACGTCGTGATGCTGCCGACGAACTTCGATCTGTAGGATCTCACGGGAAATCCGACGAAGGCCAGGATTGATATCGGCTGCGCGCAGCGCCGACTCAGGCAGTGCTGCAGTTGATCGTCGGATCAGAGATGGACCGCGGGAGGTCGCCGTGATGCGCCGCGTTAGACCGCGAGCAACTCGTCCGAGCGTCCCGCGCGCTTCGTCTTCTTCAGCTTCGCCGGCGCGAACAGATTGCTGGCGGCGAGGCCGGCGGTGTCGGCGACACCGGGATCGCAGGACACCATGGCGGCGACGATGGCGCCGTCGATCAACAGCGCGAGCTGATGCGCGAGCACGGCCGGCTCGGTCGCGCCCATCTCGCCGGCGAGCTTCTCGATATGCGCCAGCACCACCTTCTTGTGCTTCAGCGCGATGTTGCGGAACTGCTTGGCGTCCTTGTCGTGCTCGGCGACCGCGTTGATGAAGGGGCAGCCGTAGAAGCGTTCCTCGGCGAACCAGGACTTCAGGGCGGGGAAGATCCGTGCCAGCTTGGTCTGCGGATCGCCGCCGCCGGCCTCGATCGCGCCGATGAACCATTCGCGCCACTGCTTGCCTTCGCTTTCTAGCACGGCATGCACAAGGTTGGTCTTCGAGCCGAACAGCTTGTAGAGCGTCGTCTTGGCGGTTCCGGCTTCATCGATGATCGCATCGATGCCGGTGGCGTTGATGCCGTTCTTGCAGAACAGATGCGTGGCCGCGTTGAGCAGGCGCCCGCGCGCGGATTCGTCGTCGCCGGCGGCGGACGCCGCGGCAGGTTTTTTCTTCGCAAGCGATTTGACCATGCGCGGCAGTAAATCGGAGCGCGGCGAAATCATCAAGCCGCATCTTCACGGGGGCGGGCATGTGCGCCGTCCTGCGCTCAAAATAATCGCTGCGGCGCGGCAGATGCACCGCGTTTGAGCAGCCGCGCCCTGACCAATCCGCAGGCAGGCACAGCTAAGCGTTTGCGGGATTTCGCCTTTTGATTTGGGGCGGGACTGGCACGCTTCGTGCATGAAACAGACCGTTCGGTATCCTGACCCAATCCAACGCTCCCAGGGAGAAAACTGATGACCGCTGTCGCTCAAAAAACCGCACTGACCGGCTGCCTCGCGCCGATCGACAGAGGCGGGCTCGAGCAGCTGATTGCCAACGGCAAGGCCAACCCGAAGGTCATCAAGACCTTGAAGTGCAGGACGGTGGCCGAGGGCAAGTTCCGTCACGCCAACTACATCCGCAACCTCGCGCCCTACATCGTCGACGAACCGCCGGGCCTGCTCGGCGACGACACCGCGCCCAATCCCTCCGAGGCCTCGCTCGCCGCGCTCGGCTCCTGCCTTGCGGTCGGCCTGCACGCCAACGCCGTGCATCGCGGCTGGATCGTCAACAAGCTCGAGCTCGAGCTCGAGGGCGATCTCAACATCACCGCGGTGTGGGGCACCGGCGACGTCAGCGAGAAGCCGGTCGGCTTCACCGATGTCCGCGTCAAGGTTGACATGGAATGCGAGGGCGTCGCGCAGGACGAGATCGACGCGCTGGTGGCGCATGTGAAGAAGTGGTCGCCGGTCGCCAACACCTTCACGCGCCCCGTCAATCTCGAGGTCAGCGCCTAGGCGCTCGATCGGCAATTCCAGGTGCGGAGACCAACCATGGGTTCACTGGCATTATCGCGGGTCGCAGCTCAAGATCCCGCACCGACCATCACGGACGAGGTCGCGCGCCTCGCCCGTCAGGAGCTGGCACCGCTCGCATCCGCGATCGATGCCGGCTCGGTCTATCCCGGCGAATTCCTGCGCCGGCTCGGCAAGGTCGGCGCGTGGAGCAGCCACGTGCCGCAGGAGGGGCCTGCCGACCTGCGCTGGGCGATCCAGTCGATGGCCGCGCTCGGCGAAGTCTGCGGCGCCACCGCTTTTATGGCGTGGTGCCAGAACACGCTGGTCTGGTACGTCGCGAACTCCACCAACATGAAGCTCGCCGCGCGCTTCGGCAATTGCTTCTCCAGCGGGCGCGCGCTCGGCGGCACCGGGCTCTCCAACCCGATGAAGAGCTTCTTCGGCATCGAGCGGCTGAAGCTGAAGGGCCGCAAGGTCGATGGCGGCTACATCGTGCGCGGCGCGCTGCCCTGGGTGTCCAATCTCGGCCCCGACCATTACTTCGGCACGATTTTCGAGCGCGAGGACGAGGGCAGCAAGGGCGAGCCGGGCAGCACCGTGATGTTTCTTGCCGATTGCTCCGATCCCGCGATCACGCTGACGCCGTGCAAGCCGTTCCTGGCGATGGACGGCACCGGCACCTACGGCGTCCAGTTCCGCGACGTGTTCGTGCCGGACGAGCTGATCCTCGCTGAGCCGGCTGCGCCGTTCGTCAAGAAGATCCGCGCCGGCTTCATCCTGCTGCAGGCCGGCATGGGCCTCGGCCTGATGAAGGATTGCATCAGCATCATGGACGAAGTCCATGCGCCGCTCGGTCACGTCAACCGCTATCTGCCGCAGCAGCCGCTGCAATTCCGCGAGCTCTATGCCGAGTTCGAGAAGGAGGCGATGACGCTGGCAAGCGATCCCTACAACACCGATGACAGCTATTGGCGCCGCGTCGTCGCGCTGCGCCTGCGGATCGGCGATGCCAGCGTCGCGTTCGCGCATGCGGCGATGCTCCATTGCGGCGCGCGCGGCTATCTGATGAGTCACCGCGCCCAGCGCAGGCTGCGCGAGGCCTATTTCGTCGCCATCGTCACGCCTGCCACCAAGCAGCTGCGCAAGATGCTGGCGGACGGCTGACCAGGAGTTCGGGACCACCACAACTGCAACCACAAACAGGAGAGAGCCATGACGGACGTTCTGATCACCGCCGGCGAACTTGCCGAGCTCGTCAAGAAAGAACCATGTGTCATCATCGACACGCGGAATCCGGATGCCTATGCGGCCGGCCATCTGCCGGGCGCCGTCAATGTGCATGACATCTTCACATTCCTTGCGACCTCGACGCCGGAAGGCATCCACGAGCTGAAGACCAAGTTCGCCGACGCGTTCGGCGCCGCCGGTCTGTCCGGCAAGGAGACCGCCGTGATCTACGAGCAGTCGATGAATTCCGGCTTCGGCCAGTCCTGCCGCGGCTACTACCTGCTGACGATGCTCGGCTATCCCAAGGTGAAGGTGCTGCATGGCGGCTTCGATGCCTGGAAAGCCGCCGATCTGTCAGTCACCACCGACGTTGCGGTGCCGCCGAAGGCCTCCTTTGCGATCGTGCCGGAGGCCGGCGACATCATGATCGACGCGAAGGCGATGCTGGCCGCGGTCGGCAAGCCCGGCGTCGCGATCCTCGACGTGCGTGACGTCGACGAGTGGATCGGCGAGAGCTCCTCGCCCTACGGCAAGGATTTCTGCCCGCGCAAGGGCCGCATCCCCGGCGCCGTCTGGCTGGAATGGTACCGGATGATGAAGCCGACCGGCGAAGGTCAGCGCTTCAAGTCGAAGGACGAGATCCTGGCGGAATGCGCCACCGTCGGTATCTCGCAAACCACGCCGGTCTATCTCTACTGCTTCAAGGGCGCGCGCGCCTCGAACACCTTCCTGGCGCTGAAGAACGCCGGCGTGAAGGACGTGCGGATGTACTTCGGTTCATGGAACGAGTGGTCGCGCGACCCGGCGCTGCCGATCGACGAGGGTCTGCCGACCGCGGCCGTCGTCACGGACAAGGCGGCATAGAACCTGCATGTTTGTTGGCGTCCGGCGGCGCAAAACGCGGCCGGACGCCGATCAATGCACCGGATCGCGGAGCTCTCCGTAGTTCGGTGCGACAATGGGGCGCAGCATGTCCACGTCAGATGATCCCTTCGACGCCGACCGCGCGCTCGTGCGATCCGGCTGCGCCTGTGGCCGGCATCGCTCAACCGCCGAGCACGAGCATGCCGCGCGCACGCTGCGCTGCGAGCCGGTCGCCGATCTCAGCGAGCAGAAGCGCTACAAAGGCATCGTCGCGTCGGCGGTGATGCGGGCGGTGTTTCCGCAGGATGTCGCGCGCCGCGCCTTCCTGAAATCGGTCGGTGCCGCGACCGCACTCGCCGCGCTGTCAGAGTTCTTCCCGCTGAAGAGGGCGACGGAGGCGTTCGCCGACGCCGGACCGCCGGAGAAGAAGGACCTCAAGGTCGGCTTCATCCCGATCACCTGCGCGACTCCGATCATCATGGCGGCGCCGCTCGGCTTCTATGCCAAGCAGGGCCTCAACGTCGAGGTGGTGAAGACCGCCGGCTGGGCTGTCATTCGCGACAAGACCATCAACAAGGAATACGACGCTGCTCACATGCTAGCGCCGATGCCGATCGCGATTTCGCTCGGGCTTGGCGCGAACGCTATACCCTTCACCGTGCCCGCGATCGAGAACATCAACGGGCAGGGCATCACGCTTGCCATCAAGCACAAGGACAAGCGCGATCCGAAGGATTGGAAAGGCATGAAGTTCGCCATTCCGTTCGACTACTCCATGCACAACTATCTGCTGCGCTATTATCTCGCCGAGCACGGGCTCGATCCGGATACCGACGTGCAGCTCCGCTCGGTGCCGCCGCCGGAAATGGTCGCCAATCTGCGCGCCGACAACATCGACGGCTTCCTCGCGCCCGACAACATCTGCCAGCGCGCGATCTATGACGGTGTCGGCTTCCTGCACATCCTGTCCAAGGAGATCTGGGACGGTCATCCCTGCTGCAGCTTTGCCGCGAGCCGCGAATTCATCACGACGGCGCCGAACTCCTTCGCGGCGCTGACCCGCGCGATCGTGGACGCCACCGGCTTTGCTGCGAAGGCCGAGAACCGCAAGCAGATCGCGGAGGCGATCGCGCCGGCCAACTACATCAACGCGCCGGTGACGGTGCTGGAGCAGGTCCTGACCGGCACCTATGCCGACGGCCTCGGCGGCGTGAAGACCGATCCGAAGCGCGTCGACTTCGATCCGTTCCCCTGGCAGTCCTTTGCGGTGTGGATGCTGACGCAGATGAAGCGCTGGGGCCAGATCAAGGGCGATGTCGACTACAAGGCGGTCGCCGAGCAGGTCTATCTCGCCACCGACACGAAAAAGGTGATGGCCGAGATGGGGCTCACGCCGCCGACAAGCTCGTACAAGTCGTTCTCGGTGATGGGCAAGAGTTTCGATCCGGCCAAGCCCGAGGATTATCTCGCAAGCTTCAAGATCAGGAAGTCGTCGTGAGGGGCGAAATTCTATCCACGCCGTCGTCCCTGCGAAAGCAGGGACCCATACGCCGTGTTGTCTCGGTTAGGCGCGCGGGGAGACACTCAGCGCAACAATTGGGGCCGGTGGTTATGGGTCCCTGCTTTCGCAGGGACGACGCGGGGAGGGAACGCGCATGACTCTCTCCCTCCGCCTCCGCGCCGCCATCGTCTCGCTTGCGCTGCTCGCGGCCTTTCTCGGCGCCTGGCACCTCGCGACCCGCAGCAGCGGCACAACGGCGGCCATGAGCCCCGAATACGCCAGGCTGATGGGGCTGACCGCGACGCAGGGCAAGTCGGCGTTGCCCGGGCCGCTCGATGTCGGCGCCAAGCTGTGGGAGCACCTGAAGCGGCCGTTCTACGACAACGGGCCGAACGACAAGGGGCTCGGCATCCAGCTCGCCTATTCGATCGGGCGCGTCGGGCTCGGCTATCTCATCGCGGTCATCGTCGCGATCCCGCTCGGTTTCATGATCGGGATGTCGCCTTTGATCAGCAAGGCGCTCGATCCCTTCATCCAGCTGCTGAAGCCGATCTCGCCGCTGGCCTGGATGCCGCTCGCGCTCTACACCATCAAGGATTCCTCGATCTCGGCGATTTTTGTCATTTTCATCTGCTCGGTGTGGCCGATGCTGTTGAACACCGCGTTTGGGGTCGCAGGCGTGCGCAAGGAGTGGATCAACGTCGCGCGGACGCTCGAGGTCGGCACCGTCAGGCGCGCCTTCACCGTGATCCTGCCGGCGGCGGCGCCGACGATCCTGACCGGCATGCGGATCTCGATCGGGATCGCCTGGCTCGTGATCGTCGCCGCCGAGATGCTCGTCGGCGGCACCGGCATCGGCTATTTCGTCTGGAACGAGTGGAATAATCTGTCGATCACCAATGTGATCATCGCGATCCTTTTGATCGGCCTCGTCGGCATGCTGCTCGACCAGGTGCTGGCGCGCTTCACGCGCATGGTGACGTTTCCGGAGTAGCGATGACCGACAAGTTCATCTCCATCGAGGGAATCGCCCGGCGTTATCCCGGCGCTGGCGGCGGCACCACCACCACCACTGTGTTCGAGGACTTCTGGCTGTCGATGACGCGCGGCGAGTTCGGCTGCGTGATCGGCCATTCCGGCTGCGGCAAGACCACGGTGCTGAACATCCTCGCCGGACTCGACGAGCCGAGCGGGGGGACTGTCATCGTCGATGGCCAGGGCGTCGAGGGCACCAGCCTCGACCGCGCCGTGATCTTCCAGAGCCATGCGCTGCTGCCGTGGCGCACGGTGCTCGGCAATGTCGGCTATGCCGTGAGCTCGAAATGGCGCAAATGGGACCGCGCCCGGGTCAGGGCCCACGCGCAGAAATTCATCGATCTCGTCGGGCTGACCGGCTCCGAGCACAAGCATCCGTCGGAGCTGTCGGGCGGCATGAAGCAGCGCGTCGGCATTGCGCGGGCGCTGTCGATCACGCCGAAGATCATGCTGATGGACGAGCCGTTCTCGGCGCTGGACGCGCTGACCCGCGGCACGCTGCAGGACGAGGTGCGGCGCATCTGCCTGGAGACCGGGCAGACCACCTTCATGATCACCCACGACGTGGATGAGGCGATCTTCCTCGCCGACAAGATCTTCCTGATGACCAACGGGCCCGGCGCGGTGCTGGCCGAGATCGTCGAGAACCCGCTGCCGAAGGAGCGCGGCCGCATCGACCTGCACCGTCATCCCTATTACTATGCGCTGCGCAACCATATCGTCGATTTCCTGGTCAGCCGCAGCAAGAGCTTTGCCGCTGAGGTGACCGATCACGATCCGCGCCACGTGCCGACGGTGCGGCCCGGTGTCGGCGAGCCGGTGATCGTCTCGCCGCCGCGCGTCGTTGAACCCAATCCCGCGCAGAGCGTTGCGCGCTGAAGCCTGAGGAGGAAACCCCCATGAAACGCGAAGACCTCACCGAGAAGCTGCTCGACATCAAGCGCGAGAAGGGCTGGAGCTGGAAGCATATCTGCGAGAAGATCGGAGGGTATTCCGAAGTGCTGATCGTGGGCGCGATCCTCGGCCAGATGAAGCTGACCAAGCCGCAGGCGGCCAATGCCGGCGAGCTGTTCGGGTTGTCGAAGGCCGAGACCGCCATGCTCAACGAGGTGCCGATGCGCGGCGCCGGCACGCCGATGCCGCCGACCGATCCGCTGATCTACCGCTTCTACGAGATGGTGATGGTGAACGGCCCGGCGTGGAAGGCGCTGATCGAGGAGGAGTTCGGCGACGGCATCATGTCGGCGATCGACTTCGACATGGCGATGGAGCGTGTCGCCAATCCGAAGGGCGACCGCGTCAAGATCACCATGAGCGGCAAGTTCCTGCCGTACAAATATTACGGCGCCAGCGGCAACGTGCCGGAATACGGCTTCAAGGAAGAGTGAGACAGCGCGAATGGCGAGTAGCGAATGGAATCGCTACTCGCCCGTAGCGAATGACCTCACAGAATCGTGCCCGGCGCGTAGCTCGCGGCTTCCGGCTTGGCGCGGGCGAGCGCATCGACCTGCTGGGCGAAATAATCGACCTGGGCGCCGGCGTCGCCAGAGTTGGCGCGACCTTGCGCGAGCACGAGCTGCAATTCGGCTTCGCTCAAGCCAAGCCGTTGATCGGCGGCCAGACGCTGCAGCAGATCGTTCTGCACGATCTTGCCGGTGCGAAGGTCGCCAATGGCGGCGACGGCGTGCTCCTTGATCGCCTCGTGGGCGCCTTCACGGCCGGCGCCCTTCTTGACCGCTTCCATCATGACAGTGGTGGTCAGCAGGAAGGGCAGGTAGCGGTTGAGCTCGGTCTCGACGACGGCTTCGAACACCTCCATCTGATCGAGCACGGTGAGCAAGGTCTCGAGCAGGCCGTCGGTGGCGAGGAAGGCATCGGGCAGCATGACGCGGCGCACGACGGAGCAGGAGACGTCACCCTCGTTCCACTGATCGCCGGCGAGCCCGGCGGCCATCGCGAGATAGCCCTTCAGGATCACATGCAGGCCATTGATGCGCTCGCAGGAGCGGCTGTTCATCTTGTGCGGCATGGCCGAGGAACCGACCTGGCCCTTGGCAAAGCCTTCGCTGGCGAGTTCATGGCCCGCCATCAGGCGGATGGTCTTGGCGAAGTTGCCGGGACCGCTGGCGAGCTCGGTGAGCACGCTGACCGCACGGAAGTCGAGGCTGCGCGGATACACCTGGCCGACGGCGTCGAGCGCTTTCGGCAGGCCGAGGTGAACGAGGATGCGTTCCTCGAGCGCGCGCGCCTTGCCGGCATCGCCATTGAACAGGGTGATCTGGTCGAGACGCGTGCCCACTGCGCCTTTCAGGCCGCGCGCGGGGTAGGTCTGCAGCACATTGACCAGGTTCTGATGCGCCAGCAGCATCTCCTCGCCTGACATGGCGATGCGCTTGCCGAGCGTCGTGACTTGCGCGGCCACGTTGTGGGTGCGTGCGGTGAACGGGATGTCGCGCAACTGCTGGGCGCGCTTCGCAAACCGAACCAGCGCGGCGATGCTCTTGGTCTCGACCAGCTGCAACGCGCGGTAGACCTGCAATTGCTCCACGTTCTCCGTGAGGTCGCGGCTGGTCATGCCCTTGTGCAAGTGCTCATGGCCGGCCAGATCGCAGAACTCCTCGATGCGCGCCTTGACGTCGTGGCGGGTGACGCGCTCCCGCTGCATGATGGAGGCCAGATTGATCTGGTCCTTCACGCGCTCGTAGCTTTCGATCACGCCGTCCGGAACCGGAATCCCGAGATCGCGCTGGCCCTTCAGTACGGCGATCCAGTAGTCGCGTTCGAGGCGAACCTTGCCCTCGCCACTCCAGATGGCGCGCATGGCGGGTGAGGCATAACGTTCAGCGAGAACGTTGGAAATGTGATCCTGGGACATGATCCCGCTCTCTTGGCATTGCCTGAGGCTGCCTGCAAGTCGCGACCTGTCATGAATCGTCAGGTCTGATAGCGCCTTGGCCGGACTTGCGGTGTTGGCGCTACCATACCAGATCCTTGCAGCCGCCGCCCCCTGGCGATCCGGGGCGGCGCCGCCATGCCGCGCGGGGGGCCAACGGCTCGTCGCCAGCGCCCCTGCGATGACCGTCGGCGGTTAGGTCATGCCTGACCAGCTGCAAACATATCCCTTATCGCCTTCACCGGCGCCATGTCGCGCACGAAACTGAACGTGCCCTGATCCTTCATCTCGCGGGCGCAGCGCAGGAACGCGGCCAGCGCGTGCCGCTCCATCGCGCCACCGACGCTGATGCGCTTGACGCCGGCGGCGGAGAGCTGTTCGACCGTCAAGGTCGGATCGGCAAAGCCCATCACGAGATTGAACGGCCGCTTCACGGCCGAGACCACCGTCTTGATGGTGCCGATGTCATACAGACCCGGCGAATACAGCACGTCGGCGCCGGCGGCCTCGAACGCCTGCAGCCGCTTGATTGTATCGTCGAGATCCTTGCGGCCGTACAGGAAGTTCTCCGCGCGCGCGGTCAGCGTGAATGGGAATGGGAGCGCCCGCGCGGCTTCGACGGCGGCCTGGACCCGCTCGACCGCTAGCGAGAAGTCGTAGATCGGATGCTGCGGATTGCCGGTCGAATCCTCGATCGAGCCGCCGACGACGCCGGCTTCGGCGGCCCGGGTGATCGCCTGTGCCGCGGTCCTCGGATCATCCGCGCCGCAATTCTCCAGATCGGCATTGACGGGCAGGTCGGTGGCCGCGGCGATCACCCGACAGTTCTCGATGATGGCATCGAGGCTGACGGTTGCGCTGCCGAGCGTGTTGGCGAGCCCGAGGCTCGTGGTCGCGAGCGCCTCGAAACCCATCGCCGCGAGCAGCTTCGCCGTGCCGGCATCCCAGGGATTCGGGATGATGAAGGCGCCGGGGCGCTGATGGAGCTCGCGAAACCGTGCTGCCTTGTCTGCCTGGGTGCGCATGTGAACTCCTGATGATTGGAAAAAGCGACTGGCTCAAGCGATAGGGCGGTTTCGGCCATCAGACAAATTTGTTATTTCTCTCGATATCATCAGCTTTTTGCATGAGGTGAGGGATGGACAGCGACGCACTCAACACGTTCCTGGTGGTGCATCGCCGCGGCGGAATCTCGAACGCCGCGAAGGCGCTGCATCGGTCGCAGCCGGCGATCTCCAGGCGCATCGCGCTGCTCGAGCAGGAGCTCGGCGTGCCGTTGTTCGAGCGGATCGCGGGCAAGACGAGATTGAGCGATGCGGGGCGGGTGATGGTGCCCTATGCCGAACGGGCGGTGGCGGCAGCGCAGGATGCCGAGAATGCGGTGCGCGCGCTGCTGCGCGACAATTCCGGTCCGGTGGCGCTGGCGGTGACGGGCACGCTTGCGGGCGAGCGGCTGTCGAAAGTGCTGAAGCGCTTTGCCCGCCGGCATCCTGATGTCGCGCTGACGCTGCGCACCGCGACCAGTGCCGAGGTCAGCGATCTGATTCGGCGCGGCGAGGCGACGATCGGGCTGCGTTACGACCGCGACCGCTCGGGCGATCTCGATTGCGAGGTGCTGTTCGCCGAGCCGCTCGGGGTCGTCTGCGCGCCGGACCATCCGCTGGCGGGACGCCGGGTCGGCAGACTTGCCGATCTCAGGGACGAGCGCTGGATCGCCTTTCCCGAGGTGCCCGGACGGCGCGAGATCACCGCCTCGCACGTGTTCGCCCTGTTCCTGACGCACGGGCTCGGCGAGGTCGACTGGACGCCGGTCGACAGCCTCACGGCGCAGAAGCGGCTGGTCGAGGCCGGGCTCGGGATCGCGCTGCTGTCACGAAGCAATGCGGCGGAGGAGCTGCGTGCCTCCTCGATCGCGACGATTCGTGTCGGCAATCTCACCGCAAGTCATGAGGTCGTCGCGGTGACGCGGCATGGCGGCTTCCTCAGCGCCGCGTCGCGGCGCTTGCTCGAGATCATCCGGGCCGACTTTACCAAAGCGAGGGGCACAAACACGTCGCGCCGGAACGGTGTCCGGCGCGCGTAAAAAGTCGAATTGGAGCTCAGGCGGCGCGAGAAACTTAGGTTCCCGCCTTCACCTGCGCCGCGGCCACGGCCAGCAGTTCGTCCATCTTGGCGCGAACGTCGTGCTCGGTGACGGCCTGGCCCTTGGCGGTGAGGTCCTTCAGAACCTTGTGCAGCACGTCATTGTCACCGGCTTCCTCGAAATCGGCGGCCACCACTTCCTTGGCATAGGCGTTGGCGGCATCACCCGAGATGCCGAGCTTCTCGGCGGCCCACAGGCCGAGCAGCTTGTTCCGGCGCGCTTCGGCCTTGAACTTCTGCTCCTCGTCGAGGGCGAACTTCTTCTCGAAACCTTCCTCGCGCTTGTTGAATTCGTTCATGCCGAAGTTCCAATTCCCTGCTGAATGCGGGCCGATGCTCGTTGCGGCAGCCCCGATGCCTGCTTAGATAAGTGGGAGGAATCGGCAAGACAACGAGCCGTTAAGCCGCAGGCAAAACAGGCGGAATCGGGCCTTTTTGATAGGGTGGTATAAGTGCCCCGATGGGGGCACTATCGATTGTGCTGGATGGGCCAATCGGATAGGTTGCCAATAGGTATGGTTCTTGTTCTGTTTCCAATTGGATTGCCCAGGTTCCAGGCCTCCGCGGCAGCTCCGTCGTGGGTCGTAACCCCAAGTCATCCGGAGCACCCAAATCCATGGATTTCAACAAAACACGGTACATCCCAATGAGCCGTCGACGCCGTATTTATGAAGGCAAGGCCAAGGTGCTTTACGAAGGCCCCGAGCCGGGAACCCTGATCCAGCACTTCAAGGACGACGCGACCGCGTTCAACGCGAAGAAACACCAGGTGATCGAGGGCAAGGGCGTCCTCAACAACCGGATTTCGGAGTACCTGTTTCAGCACCTCAACGACATCGGGGTGCCGACCCACTTCATCCGCCGCCTCAACATGCGCGAGCAGCTGATTCGCGAGGTCGAGATCGTGCCGCTCGAGGTGGTGGTGCGGAACGTCGCCGCCGGCTCGCTGTCGCAGCGGCTCGGGATCGAGGAGGGTACCCAGCTGCCGCGCTCGATCATCGAGTTCTATTACAAGAACGACCAGCTCAACGACCCCATGGTGTCGGAAGAGCACATCACTGCCTTCGGCTGGGCCACGCCGCAGGAGATCGACGACATCATGGCGCTCGCCATCCGCGTCAACGACTTCCTGACCGGTCTCTTCCTCGGCATCGGCATCCGCCTCGTCGACTTCAAGATGGAGTGCGGGCGGCTGTTCGAGAACGAGATGATGCGGATCATCGTCGCCGACGAGATCTCGCCGGACTCCTGCCGGCTGTGGGACATCAAGTCGAACGAGAAGCTCGACAAGGACCGTTTCCGCCGGGATCTGGGTGGCCTGCTTGAGGCCTACACCGAGGTCGCGAAGCGGCTCGGCATTCTGATCGAGAACGAGCGGCCGGCCGGCAGCGGCCCGGTGCTGGTGAAGAGCTAAGCTTAAGGGGCGACCGTGAAGGCACGTGTAACAGTGACATTGAAGTCGGGCATCCTCGATCCGCAGGGCAAGGCGATCGAGGGGGCGCTGAAATCGCTCGGCGTCGACGGCGTCGCCAGCGTTCGCCAGGGCAAGGTGTTCGACATCGAGCTCGCCGCGACCGACAAGACCAAGGCGGAGGCGGTGCTCAAGGCCGCCGCCGACAAGCTGCTGGCCAATACCGTGATCGAGAACTACCGGGTCGAGGTTCTGAGCTAGCGAGCGCGCCAAATGATAACAGCCGCTCCCGCCGCTGCTCGCCGTGACCGAATCTTCGTCGGAGCGCTCTTGGTCGGCCTGCTGACCGCAGCTGGAATCGGCGGGGCCTCGGCTCAGCCGGTACCGGCAGCGCCTGCCGCGACGACGCAGCCGCCGCCGTTCACGGTCAGCGGATGGAGCTACGAGCGCCGCGGCTCCGATGTGCATATGTTCCGCTGCGCGCAATCGTCCTGCGGGGCGGGCTCCAAGGTCAGCTACCGGTATTATACCGGCGGAAAACAGATGACGCTCGACCAGTTCCGCGAGGGGCAGGAGCAGATCATCAAGGCGCTGGAGCAGCGGACGCCGGGGCAGCACATTACGCTGCTCGGCGTTGATGGCGATAAGGGCACCGCGGGGCCGCGCATGTTCAAGGCACGGCGCCTGACCGTGACAGCCAACGGCGCGAGCGAGTATCAAGTCAGCGGCTTGCTGCTTGCCGGACAAGGCTCCGCCAGCCTGATCAGCTCGGCGCGTGACGAAAAGGCCAGCAACGACAATTACGCGAAGTTTGCCGCCGCAGTTAAGCTCGTGCTGGCACCCAAAACCAGGTGATGCAATGAAATCAGTCGTCCTCGTCTTCCCCGGCATCAATCGCGAGCGCGACATGGCGCGCGCGCTCAAGCTTGCATCCGGCAATGAGACCGCGATGGTCTGGCACGCCGAGACGGCGCTGCCCAAAGGCACCGACCTCGTGGTGGTGCCCGGCGGCTTCTCCTATGGCGACTATCTGCGCTGCGGCGCGATCGCGGCCCGCGCGCCCGTGATGGACGCGGTGCGCGACTTCGCAGCCTCGGGCGGGCTGGTGCTTGGCGTCTGCAACGGTTTTCAGATCCTCTGCGAATCCGGGCTGTTGCCGGGCGTGCTGATGCGCAATGCCGGGCTGAAATTCGTCTGCCGCGACGTGCATATGCGCATCGAGCGCTCCGACACGCCGTTTACCCGCGGCTACAATGCCGGCCAGGTGATCCGCGTGCCGGTCGCCCATGGCGAAGGCAATTACGAGGCGGACGAGGAGACGCTGAAGCGGCTCGAGGGCGACGGGCGGGTGCTCTATCGGTACTGCTCCGCCGAGGGCGTGGTCGACGAGACCTCGAACTTCAACGGCGCCGCGCATTCGATCGCCGGCATCGTCAACGAGCGCGGCAACGTGCTCGGCATGATGCCGCATCCGGAAAACCACGTCGAAGAGATCATGGGCTGCACCGACGGCAGCGGCCTGTTCGCAGGCCTGGCCCAGCAGTTCGAAAAAGCGGCGTAACCATTATGTTTGGAAGGTGCTTAACCGCAGCGGCAGCCGCATTGCTGCTGCTTGCGACGGTCGCGCACGCCCAAGAAACCTCGAAGCTGGACTTCCCGAAGCGTCCGATCACGATGATCGTGCCGTTCACGGCCGGCGGCACCTCCGACGTCATTGCCCGCGCGGTCGCCGACCAGATGAGCGCGGCGCTCGGCCAGACCATCATCATCGAGAATGTCGGCGGCGCCGGCGGCTCGACCGCGCTGACCCGCGCCGCACGCGCCGAGCCGGACGGCTACACGATCGCGATCGGCAACGCCGGCACCAATGCCGCGACCTACACGATCTATCCGAAGCTGTCGTTCACGCCCGACTCCTTCGCGCCGATCGCCGTGGTCGCCAAGACCTTCGGCATCGTCGCGCTGCGCAAGGATTTTCCGGCCAAGGATCTCAAGGAATTCATCGACTACGCGAAGAAGAATCCGGGCAAGGTCAATCTCGGCCATGCCGGCGTCGGCTCGTCGAACTATTTGATCTGCAAGAGCTTCGTGCATGCCGCCGGGATCGACGTGCAGCTAGTCGGCTATCGCGGCGCGGCGCTCGCGCTGACGGACGCGATCGGCAGCCAGATCGACGGCGTCTGCGATGCCGCCGCTTCGGTGTCGCAGGCGATCGACGACAAACTGGTGAAGGCGGTCGTGGTCGGCTCGACCGTGCGGCTCGCCTCGCTGCCGAATCTGCCGACCTCGGCCGAGGCCGGCCTGGCCGAGTTCGAGGCGCAGGGCTGGAACGGCCTTTTCGCGCCGAAGGGCACCCCGCCTGAGATCATCGCCAAGCTCAACGCCGCCGCGCGCACCGCAGTCGCGAGCGAGGCAGTGAAGAAGCGCTTTGTCGAGTTGTCGACCGTTGCGCCCGATGCCGATGAGCTCGCACCCGAGGTGCTGCAGCAACTCGTGACCCGCGACGTCGCGAAGTACCGCGCGCTGCTGGCGGACGACAAGAAATAGCCGGAAGGCTATCCTCGCAACCTGCCAAGCCAGCGCTTGACGGCCTCTGTGGGCACCGTCATCGCGGCGACGCCGGCCATGACAAGCAAGAGGCCGAGCGTAAGGTTCGACGGCACGGATTCCCCGAGCAGGATCACCGACAACGCGACGCCGATCGGAATCCGCAAATAGCCTTGCGCGTTCGTGGTGAGTGTGCCGAGCCGCGTCAGGCACATGTAGAACAGCATCAGGCCGAACGCGCTGGAGAAGATGCCCATCACGACGGTGGCGACCAGCGCCTGCGGCGTCGGGTGCAGCGTCCAGGGATGGTCGACGATCAGGGCGACCGGCAGCAGCACGGTGCCGCCGAACAAGAGCGAGCCGGCGGCCACCACCATGGGGTCATAGTCGGAGAGACGAAGCCCGAAGATCGTGGCGCAGGCGAACGAGATGGTGGCGAGCAGGATCGCGATCTCGGCGACAATCTCCTTGCCGAAGCCCGAGAGCGCGTCGAGGCCGATGATCGCGACCGTGCCCGCGAGGCCGAGGATCGCGCCGACGAATTTGAGCGGCGAGGCCGGCTCGTGCCGCGTGATCGCCCAGGTGATCAGGAAGGCGAAGATCGGCGTCGTCGATGCCAGCACCACGGTATTGGATGCCGGCACGTAGAGCTGCGCCCAGGTGATCACCAGGAACGGGATCGTCGAGTTGATGGTCTGCTGGAAGGCGAACAGCTTCCAGGCCTTGATGTCGGTCGGGATGCGGATGCCGCGGATCCGCAGCACCACGAGCAGGAAGGCGGCTGCGACCAGCGAGCGCGCCGAGATGAAGGTGATCGGCGGGATCGAACCGAGCCCGATCTTGGTCAGTGGATAGGTCGAGCTCCAGCAGCAGGCCAGCGCCAACAGCAGCGTATAGTCGCGCCAGCCGCGCGCACCCGGCGCGGTGGTCGAAGTGGGCGTGATCGCGGGAGCCGTCACGCCGCCCGTCTTAGCTCTTTGTTTGAGCATGATCTTTTCGGAAGACCGCTTCACACTTTTCCGGATCATGCTCTGGTTGTGCTCTTCGGCACCTTGATTGGCTCCCCGCGCATCAAAACTGATACTGCGGGAGCTTACCCGAGGCCAGAGCCAAGTTGTGCGGCGTTTCGCGTCGTTCAGTCACGCACCACGGTCTTCGAAACGGCCGGTTCGTTGCTAGCGACACCGGCATCCAACGCTGTTTCCCACCATTCACCCAGAGCGTCGATCAGCGGCACGAGCCGGTGGCCGGCCGGCGTGAGCTGGTATTCGACGCGCAGCGGATAGCCTTCGAATTCGGTGCGCTCGACGATGCCGGCGTCCTCCAGCTTGCGAAGCTCCAGGGTCAGCATCTTGTGCGAGATGGTCGGGTTGTCGCGACGCAGGTCGCTGAAGCGCTTGGTGCCCTGCTTCAGATAATAGATCAAGAGCGTCGGCCAGCGGCCGCTCAGGATCTGCATCACTTCCTCGATCGGGCAGCGGGAGACGAGAGATTTCATGGCGGCTCGTGGTTACAAAAAGGTGCGTAATTTACTTCACGGATGTGGCGAATAGGGTCCGGCTCCGCTGCGCAGCGTGATCGCCAGACATCACCGGAGACACATCATGGAACCTATCCTCATCTATGGCTTCCCGCTGGGAAGCTCCATGGGGCTCGTTGCAGCTCTCGAATGGCTACGCAAGCCCTATCGCCTTTGCCGCGTCGACATGCTCGGCGAAATGCGCGATCCCTCCTATGCGCGGATCAATCCGCGGCATGAGACGCCGGCCTTCGTCACAGACCAGGGCGGTGTGCTCACCGAGAACATGGCGATCGCAAGCTGGCTCGCGGCACGCGATACCGAGCGCCGCATCAGCTTCGACCCGTTGTCGCCGCAGGCCGACCGGATGCGTCAGCTGATGGCTTTCGTGAACACCGGCTTCACCGCGGCGTTCAGTCCGCTGTGGGCGGCGCTGGAGATGCAGACGCCGAATCCCGCGATGCAGTCTGCGCTGCGGCAGTGGGGGCAAGGCAATGTCGTGCAGCGGCACGACAGGCTCGAGGAGCTGATCGGCGATGCGCCGTTCCTGCTCGGTGACCACCCGACTTTGGCGGATGGGTTGCTGATCGGTGTCGCGCGCTGGCTCGATTTCCACGCCGTCGCCGGCCGCAATCGCTGGCCGAAACTGGCCGCACTCCGCGCACGGCTGGAGGCCGATCCGGCCGTGATCTACGCGACGGCGCTGGAGAAGGGCGAGAGCAGTCCGGGGTCAGGAGCCTGCGTCGGTCACATTCCGCTTGCCGAGGCGATCGTGCGTTTCGGCACGCCGCGCGCGTGATGATTCCGGGCCGCAAATCGGGGAGGCGGTGGACGCCGGCCGGCGTCCACCGCACTGAATTTGCCGAAGGATCCTAACGCAGGACCTCGCTCAGCACCTCGCCGTCGACCCGGTGCGGTGTGGTGCCGAGGAGCCGCATGATGGTCGGCGCCACGTCGATATTGCGCATGTGCCTGACCACGGTGTCCTTGCGGATCTGCGGCCCCGCGGCGATGAACGTCGCGCTCATCACGGGAAGCTCGGGGTCGTGACCGTGGGCGCCGTAGAAGTTCGGCATCGACAGCGCGGTGGTTGCCGAATTGAACGGCGCATCGCCCTGGCGCGCGACGCCGGGGTTCTGGATGCCGTCGAAATTGTAGCCGGGGGCCATCAGCGCGAACACGTCGCCATAGTCCTGGCCGACGGTCTTGCTGGTGCACTGTCCGGTACCGGCGTCGCATTGCAGCGGCCGGGTCTCGACGACGGTGAAGATGCGCTGATCCTTGAGCGAGTAGTTGAAGCGCGCATTGGGGTCAACCGCGTTCCGCACCGCGTCGGTGATCTGCGCGACCAGGGTACGATAGGTCGCCAGATCGACGGTGCCGCCGAGCTCGCGGTTCTGCAGATTGACGTAGATGTCGGCGGCCGGGCCGGAGGTGCGGATCCCGACCTTGCTGGTGTCGATACCCGCGCTGCGGAGGATGTTGGTGAGATTGACCGAGGTATGGAACGGCGCGAAGCCGTGGTCCGACACCACGATGACGTTGCTGTCGCGGCCCGCCGCGTCGGCAATCTGCTTCACTGCCTTATCCGCGGTCTGGTAGGCGAAGCGAATGTAGGATGCGTAGCGCTTGACCTTGGCAGGATCCTGGTTGGCGCCGATCGAATTCGGGTCGGTCGGGCTGGTGCCCTGGCGCGGATCGGTCAGCAGGAATTGGTGCTCGGAGCCGTCGGGCTGCTCGATATAGACCATGACGAGATCGGCGTCGGGATGGGTCTTGATCGCGCGCTCGCCGATATTGGCCTGGTAGCGCACGAAGGTCTTCACCATGTCCTCGAACATCGTCTCGATCTCGACGTCGGGGAAGTTGGTGAAGCCGGGGCTCAGCCGCTCCGGAATCCGGAAGTCGGCCTGTGGACGCCAGAACCCGATGTTGTTGTTGATGTCGTCGACGTCGGCCAGCACCGGCGTGTTGCGTGGGATGAAGTTGGCACTATAGCGGGCGAAGCGCACCACCGAGAGGTCCGGCGACAGCGCCGAGACGGAGTACGCGGCGCCGACCTTCGCCCCGCTGCCCTCGAAGAAGAACGGCGCGTTCTCGCCGCCGAACTTGACGTAGGCCGGGCCGGTCGACGGCGCGTGGAACGGTCCTGCGGTGATGCCACGGTTGGCATCGAAGAACACCAGCGTGTCGTAGTTCACCTTGCGGTCGTTGGTGGTGTCGATGGCGGCGACGCGGATCGAATATTTGACGTCGAGCGTCGAGGCGTTGGTGCAGGTCGCGGTCGCCGCCGCGGAACATGAGAACGTCTCGATCGGCGCCGAGGTCACCAGCACCGGGCTGAACGAGAAACGGCCGGCTGCCTGCAGCGCCGCGACGATGCCGGGATCGGTCGTGAAGTCGCCGCGCGACAGTGAGAAGCCCTGGGCCCCGATGCCGCCGAATGCGCCGAACGGCACCGTGAAGTCGGTCACGCGGGTCGGCTGGGCCGGCTGCACCACGGTCTTGTTGATCGAGATGTCGGCGCCGTCGCCGCCGGGCCACGTCGCGGTGATGACCTTCTTGCCCTGCTGGCGCAGCTGCACCCAGAGCGGCTGTGCCGTCGGGTGCGCGGACGGCCCGAGCGGGCTTTCGTTGTAGCCGCCGATCGGCGCCGCGAAGCCGCTGATGCTGCTGGAGATCGGGCCGACGATCGGCTCGAACGTGTTGGAAGGGATGTCGTTATGGACCGCCGTCGAACCGGTCGCGATCGCAATGTGCGAGACCGCGGTGAGCGACGGTGACGCCGTCACGTTCTGCAGTGCTACTGCGCCGCGCCGGCTGAGCCGGGCGAGGCCGCCGTCGCGCGGCAGCACGCCTTCCTCGATGAATTTCTGGATGAAATCGGGCTTGGCACCATCGAGCGAGATCATCACCACGCGCGGCTTGCGGCCATGATGCTCGCCGTCATGGTCCTGATCCTGATCGTGACCGCGGGACTCGCCGACACCGCGATCGCCATTGTCGCCGTCCTGGCCGGCACGCGCCGGAGTTGCAACGCACGCCAGCGATGCGACAAGCGACATCACCGACGTGACGGAAGCAAACGTCTTCAATTTCATGAGAATGCCCCAACCTCGCTGCGCGAATGCACAAACAGAAACCGTTCAGCAATCTTCGGGGGCTTGGCTGACGTGCATGTGACGCGCGCGCGACGACGCAACGACAGCATGTCGTCGCGTCACAGCCGGCGTGTGCATGGCTTCACGCGACAAACGCGCGTGAACACAACGCGCTAGCGCTGTGCTGTTGATTCAACCCGCGGCGATGTAACGGCTGGATGACGGTGTGTGTCCACAGACGCGAAGCGTTTTCGCTCGAAGGTAGCGGTTCACGTGAAGAAAACGCGTCGACGAAAAATCCGGAGCCCGTTCCGATTCAATCGGAGCGGCCTCCGGCGCGCTTTACGCTGTCGTCGCCGCCGGCGCCTTGCGCTTCGTCCGCTTGATGGTGCCGGAGAAGCTGAACAGCGGCCGCTCGGCCGATGTCAGCATGCCGCGCACGAAGATCAGCGATCCACCGGCGCGGGTGACCTCGCCGCTGCATTCGATCAAGGCACCCTCGCGGGCGGCGTCGAGGAATTCCGAAGCGAACGAGACCGTGACCCCGGGGCCCTGGAGCACCGGGGAGGCGAGCGCGAACAGGCAGTAATCCGCGAACGTCATGAGGCAGCCGCCATGAACGTTGCCGGAGCCGTTGAGGTGCTTCGGGCCGACCCGGAAGGCGCAAGCGATGCGGCCGTTCTCGTCCATGCGGTGGTAAAACGGGCCGGTATGGGTCTCGAAACTGTCCCGGGTCCAGGTTCGCCAGCCGGCGAATTCGCCTTCGGTCTCGACGTGCAGGTCGGGGCGGCGGTTGAATGCCGTAGTGAGTGCGGTCTTGGCGAGCTCGTTCACGAAATCTGGCCTTCAATTATCGGGTTCGGGACCTTAAATCCGATCCATCCCCATTGTGCAAATCCCAGGTGCAATTCCGGGCTGCAAATCCCGGGCCGCGCCAAACCGCCGCAAAGCTCTGGACAGGCCGGAAATGGGCCGTAAAAGGCCTTTTCGCCCCCGTTCGATCTACCTAATAAGGGTCCCATGACCGCGCCCAAGAACGAGCCCCAAATCACCCCCGAACTCGTCGCCGCCCACGGCCTTAAGCCGGACGAGTACGAGCGCATCCTGAAGCTGATCGGGCGGGTTCCGACCTTCACCGAGCTCGGCATCTTCTCGGCGATGTGGAACGAGCATTGCTCGTACAAGTCGTCGCGCATCCATCTGCGCGGGCTGCCGACCAAGGCGCCCTGGGTGATCCAGGGCCCCGGCGAGAATGCCGGCGTGATCGATATCGGCGACGGCCAGGCCGTGGTCTTCAAGATGGAGAGCCACAACCATCCGAGCTACATCGAGCCCTACCAGGGCGCGACCACCGGCGTCGGCGGCATCTTGCGCGACGTCTTCACCATGGGCGCCCGCCCGATCGCCTGCCTGAACGCCCTGAGCTTCGGCGCCCCCGAGCACCCCAAGACCCGGCATCTGGTGTCCGGCGTGGTCGCGGGCGTCGGCGGCTACGGCAATTCGTTCGGCGTGCCGACGGTCGGCGGCCAGGTGCGCTTCCACACCCGCTATGACGGCAACATCCTGGTCAACGCGATGGCGGTCGGCCTCGCCGACGCCGACAAGATCTTCTACGCGGCGGCCTCCGGCGTGAACATGCCGATCGTCTATCTCGGCTCCAAGACCGGCCGCGACGGCATCCACGGCGCCTCGATGGCGTCGGCCGAATTCGACGACGCCTCCGAGGAGAAGCGCCCGACCGTGCAGGTCGGCGATCCCTTCGCCGAGAAACTTTTGCTCGAAGCCTGCCTAGAGATCATGGCGGCCGATTGCGTGGTCGCGATCCAGGACATGGGCGCGGCCGGCCTGACCTGCTCGGCGGTCGAGATGGGCGCCAAGGGCGATCTCGGCGTCGATCTCGATCTCGACGCGGTGCCGACCCGCGAGACCGGCATGAGCGCCTACGAGATGATGCTCTCGGAGAGCCAGGAGCGCATGCTCATGGTGCTCAAGCCCGAGAAGGAGAAAGAGGCCGAAGCGATCTTCCGCAAATGGGGGCTCGATTTCGCCATCGTCGGCTACACCACGCCGAGCAAGCGCTTCGTCGTCAAGCATGGCGGCGACGTGATGGCCGATCTGCCGATCAAGGAGCTCGGCGACGAGGCGCCGGTCTATGACCGCCCGCACGTCGCATCGACTGCGCTGCCGGTGATCCGCGGGCAGGACGTCAAGCCGCCGCTCGGCATCGCAGAGGCGCTGACCAAGCTGATCGGCACGCCCGAACTGTGCTCGAAGCGCTGGGTCTGGGAGCAGTACGACCACGTCATCCTGGGCAATACCGTGCAGCGTCCCGGCGGCGACGCCGCGGTGGTCCGCGTCGAGGACGGGCCGAAGGGACTTGCGCTCACTGTCGACGTCACGCCGCGCTATTGCGAGGCCGATCCGTTCGAGGGCGGCAAGCAGGCGGTGGCCGAAGCCTGGCGCAACATCACCGCGGTCGGCGGCCGGCCGCTCGCGATCACCGACAATCTCAACTTCGGCAATCCGGAGCGGCCCGAGATCATGGGCCAGTTCGTCGGCTGCCTGAAGGGCATTTCGGAAGCCTGCCGCGCGCTGGACTTCCCGGTCGTGTCCGGCAACGTCTCGCTCTACAACGAGACCAACGGCCGCGGCATCCTGCCGACGCCCTCGATCGGCGGCGTCGGCCTGCTCGACGACTTCACGAAGTCGGCGACCCTGGCGTTCAAGGCGGCCGGCGAAGCGATACTGCTGGTCGGCGACACGCAAGGCTGGCTCGGCCAGTCGGTCTACCTGCGCGATGTCTGCGGCCGCGAGGAGGGCGCTCCGCCGCCGGTCGATCTCGCCACCGAGAAGCGCAACGGTGACGTGGTGCGCGGCATGATCCACGCCGGCACCGCGAGTGCGGCGCATGACGTCTCCGACGGCGGGCTCCTGATCGCGCTCGCCGAGATGGCGATCGCAAGCGGCATCGGCGCGCAGCTCTTGGCGGCGCCGTCCTCGATCGTGCCGCATGCCTATTGGTTCGGCGAGGATCAGGCGCGCTACATCGTCACCGTGCCTGCGGCCGACGCAGGCCTCGTGCTGGCCAAGATGAAGGGCGCCGGCGTGCCCTGTGCGCGCATCGGCACCACCGGCGGCGACGCGATTGCGGTCGCCGGCGAGCCGCCTGTGACGATCGAAAGCCTGTCCCGCGCCTTCGAGCACTGGCTGCCGAACTACATGCACGGCGCTGCCGCCTGATCCGGCAGGATTAGGCGCTGCGGCGCGAAGCAACTATTTCAATAGCGCGATGAACTCATCATCGCGCTATTATCTTCTGTTCGACCGCGGTCCCTGCGGATCAAGCCTACGTCGCGCCGCGGATCGCGCGCCACGCAAAGATGATGATGCAGGCGCCGATGAAGCCGGCGACGAGAAAGCCGATCCATCCGCCGCCGAGCGACACGCCGAGCAGACCCAACAGCCAGTTCGCCAGCGCGGCGCCGACGATGCCGAGGATGATATTCATGAAGATGCCGGTTCCGGTCTTCATGAACATCTCGGCGAGCCAGCCGGCCAATCCGCCGACGATGATTGCGGCGATCCATCCAACTTGAGGGTCGTTCATCTCAGGACTCCCTAGGGTCAGCAGTCCGGCCAGCATAACCGAGAATCACATGGCCACATGTGACCAATGGCAGGTTGTGCGCAACTTGTTGGCCGCAATCTTGCCGTCAGCGCTCCCCAAGTGGGATGCGCGGAGAGAGACTCCACCCGGCGCTGCCCCGCAAGCGGGAGAGGGAGCGCAGTCTCGACGTCGCGAATACTACGTCCGGCGTAGTTACAGCACGTATTTGGCGCCCGGCAGCTTGCGCAGCACGGCTGTGGCGGCCCAGCTCAGCGCCACGGTGGCGAAGAACGCGATCGCGGCCTTGGCGATCGCCGGCAATTCCATATCGAACTGCCAGTATTGCAGCCACAGCACGATCGGATAGTGCACCAGGAACATGCCGTAGGCGTCGCCCTGCATGCGGTCGAGCAGCGTCGGTCCCTGCGCCTTCGATTGCAGGAAGTAGGCCAGGATCGCGAACAGGATCGAGGCGCTGAACAGCACGTAGAAGGTGCCGTAGGACGCGAGATACCAGCCCGGCAGCGGATCGGGGTTACCGATGATCTCGCGCTTGATGTAGATCATCACCCACATCAAGCAGTAGGGGATCACCGTGATGCCGGTCCAGAACCAGCGCCGCTCGGTCAGCCGTCCGTGCGCGCTGAGCAGGCCGCCCTCGAGGTTTGCCGCTCCAACCCCTGCACCGATGAAGAAGTAGGACGCATACAGCAGCACCCGGCTCGCCTGCACCGAGAACGGTCCGAGCTCGAACCAGTAGTTCTGGCCGTAATGGACCAGCATCGGCAGGTAGGCTGCGGCACTGACGACGACGAGGAACAGCCAGAACTTCGAGGGACGTTCAAATCCCTTGATCGACAGACGGTTGATCGGCTCGAGCAGGCGCGATGACACCCGGTACAGCACGCTCGCCGTCACGTCGAAGGTCATCAAGACCCAGACGAACCAGACCGGGCCGCTCGGCCAAGGTCCGAAAATCATGGTCCTCCACCAGAATTCGGAGAAGGTCAGGTCCGGCGTCGCGCGCAGTGCGATCGCGTAATAGGCGATCGGAATCACGGTGAACGCGCAGACCACGAAGGGCAGGCCGAGCCGCAGCAGCCGGTCGCGCAGGAAGATCAGCCACGGCTTGTGGCCGAGCCCGGGCCAGACGAACAGCCCCGACAGGAAGAAGAACATCGCCATGAAGAAGCTGTCGGTGGCAAGCACCACGCCGTCGAAGCCGATCCAGGACGTCGGGTCGGTGTGGCCGAAATGGGTGTAGGGGATCACCGCGTGATGCAGCAGCACGACCAGCGTCAGGAAGGTGCGTGCACGGTCCAGGGCGACGTTGCGCTTGTGGAGCTTCGGTGCTGCCTGGACATCGACGGCGGGAGCCGCGTGAGCAATCGATTTCATGGTGCCCCCAGCCGGGTCTGCAGCCGAATGTTGCAATCGGGAACCCGATTCAGCAAGGCCCAATCGTCCCGATTCCGAGGTGTCGAGGTCGGTCATTTCAGTGATCTGTTTCGTTCTGGAACCGGGGTCGGTGGCGGGCGTTGTCGGGTGGACGCGCTGAGCGCACGCGGTTTTGTGGAGCAAGCAATGACACTGCTGAAATGGGCGTTGGTCTTCCTTGTCGTCTCGATCATCGCGGGCCTGCTCGGCTTCACCGGCATTTCCGCCGCCTCCGCCGACATCGCGCGCTTCCTGTTCTACGTGTTCGTCGTGATCTTCCTGGTGCTGCTGATCCTCGGGCTCACGATATTCAGGGTCTAGCGGCGATCCGGCCGAACACTCCCGTCGTCATGCCCGGGCCTCGCCCGGGCATTTCCGCTTTTTCAGGCACGCCGAACCGGCCGGGCGAGGCACGGCGCGTGCGGCAGGCGCGACGGTCTAGGCGACTTCCTCGATCTTCACCTTGTCCGGATAGAAGGCGAGGTGGCCGGCGATCTCGGTCATGGCCGGAAAGGGCGCCTCGTAGGTCCAGATCGCATTGTCCAGCGTCTTGCCGTTGGCCTTGATGCTGAAATAGCTCGCGTCCCCCTTGTAGGGGCAATGCGTGGTCCGCTCGGTGCGGGTCAACAGCTCCATGTTGGCGTCCTGCCGGGGGACGTATTGCACGGCCGGATAGCTCGCTTCCTTCAAGGTCAGCGCATGGGTGGTCTCGGCAATGACGACGCCGTCGGCGGTGACGCGGACACGTTTGGCATTGGGCGTGATCGTGATCGGATGGTCGGGGCCGGGGAGCTTCATGATTCTGCGCCTCTTCTGGTCATTTCGGCGTGATGGCTTGTGACCGATTGATGCAGGTTTAAATCGCTGGGAATGGGAATATAGTGTGCCCCAGGATGACCTAGAAGACCTCAAGCGCTAGGTTTTGTCTGAGGTTTTATCTTAGGTTTCGTCTTAGTTTTCCTGGCCGAATCGGCCCTGATTCGAATGACCTGACGGAGGTGGACTGGGATGCCGATGGACGCCCGTGATATCGAATCGATGATCAAGGCAGCGATCCCTGATGCCGAGGTGACGATCCGTGATCTGGCCGGCGACGGCGACCACTACGCGGCCACTGTCGTTTCCGAGTCATTCCGCGGCAAGTCCCGCGTTCAGCAGCATCAAATCGTCTACCAATCGCTGAAGGGTCAGATGGGCGGCGTGCTGCACGCGCTGGCCCTGCAGACCGGCGTGCCGGAAGGCTAGGGCTCCGGCCAGCGGGCGGGGGCCCCAAGCGATGGCAGACAATCCGCGCGGCGCGATGTTTCGCGTCATCGTGCCGAACCAGCACAGTCGCGTCACCAATGCCGAGCTGTTCTTCGACCTCGTCTTCGTCTTTGCCGTCACGCAGCTGTCGCACACGCTGCTGCACCAGTTCACCCCGCTCGGCGCGGTGCAGGTCACGGTGCTGTTCCTCGCGGTGTGGTGGGTGTGGGTCTACACTACCTGGGTCACCAACTGGCTCAATCCCGACCTGACGCCGGTCCGCCTGCTGCTGTTCGTGCTGATGCTGGGCGGGCTGTTGCTGTCGACCTCGATCCCGACCGCCTTCGAGGGCCGCGGGCTGTGGTTTGCCGGGACCTATGCGGCGATGCAGGTCGGCCGCACCGCGTTCTGGCTGCTGGCGACGCCGCGGCGCCGGACCGCGGTGCGCCACAACGCGATCCGCATCCTGACCTGGCTGTCCTGCTCGGCCGTGCTCTGGATCCTCGGCGGCTTCGCCGAGCACGAGACGCGGATGTGGCTGTGGATCGCTGCGCTGGCCATCGAATACGTCGCGCCGGCTCTGCGGTTCTGGACCCCTGGGCTCGGCTTCTCCTCGATGGAGGCCTGGTCGGTCGAGGGCGGCCACATGGCCGAGCGCTGCGCTGGCTTCATCATCATTGCGCTCGGCGAGGCCATCGTGGTCGACGGCGCGACCTTTGCCGATCTGACCTGGACGCTGGAGAATGTCGCCGCATTCATCTCGGCGCTGGTCGGCAGCATCGCGATGTGGTGGATCTATTTCCACAAGGGCGCCGAGGCCGGCGCGGACATGATCTCCAAGTCCGAGGAATCCGGCCGCGTGGCGCGGATCGCCTACACCTATCTGCATATGCCGATCGTCGGCGGCATCATCCTCACCGCAGTCGCCGACGAACTGGTGCTGAAGCACCCGTCCGGCCATTCCGACCTGAAGACCATCGTGAGCTCGGTCGGCGGCCCCGCGCTGTTCCTGGTCGGGACCATCCTGTTCAAATACGTGATCCGCAACTTCCTGCAGCTCTCGCACGGCATAGGCATCGTGGCATTTGCGATCACGGCCTATTTCGCCCGCGAGATGTCGCCGCTGGTGCTTTCGATCGTCACCACCGCGATCATGATCGTGGTCGCGGCGTGGGAATCGATCTCGCTGCGGTCGAGCGGGGAGGAAGAATAGCGCGGGTCGCTACCTGCGACCGGCGGTGGCCACGCGGTGCTGCCAATAGACGAACAGCGGGGCGCCGATCACCTCGAGCGCAGTGAAGCCCACGAAGGGCAGCGGCGGCAGGCCGACCATCGCCATCGACAGCAGCCTGCCGATGCCGCCGAGGAAGATGCCGCCCCAGACCACGCGGAACAGCACGCTCTCGGTTTCGATGCGCGGCACCAGCCAGAGCAGAGCAAGGCCGAGACCGAGCCAGACCCCGCCGAAGAAGCGCAGATTGCTGTCGAGCACCGGCAGCGCCGGAACGCCCGACGAGGCGTAGAGCGGATCGCTCACGCCGAGCATGGTGATGATGCCGGTCAGGATGGGGACGAGGGCGAGCAGGGCCGTCGCGATCTGCAGCGCACGCCGGCCCATGATTGTTGCCCCATCCCCCGGTTTTGGTTTTAGTCCGCGACCAACGCGTGCACCGAGAACATGGTGTTGGCGTCGGTCCAGCTGTCGCGCACCGTCCAGCCCGCGCTGCGGGCGAGCGCGGTGAATCGCTCGAGCGAGTATTTGTAGCTGTTTTCGGTGTGGATGCTCTCGCCCGGACGGAACGCAAAGGTGTTGCCGAGGATGCGCACGGTCTGCGCCTTGCGGCTGATCAGGTGCATCTCGATGCGGTGGCGGTCGCGGTTGTAGATCGAGCGGTGGGTGAAGCCCGACAGGTCGAAATTGCCGCCGAGCTCGCGGTTGATCCGAACCAGCACATTGAGGTTGAAGCGGGCGGTGACGCCGGCCGCGTCGTTATAGGCGTCGTACAGCACGCGCTCGTCCTTCTCGAGGTCGACGCCGATGATCATCTGCGCGCCGTGGCCGAGGATCTTGCGCGCGCTGCGCAGGAAGGCCAAGGCCTCGCTTGGCTCGAAATTGCCGAGCGTCGAGCCCGGGAAGAAGCCGACCTTCGGCATGGCGGCGACGGCTTCGGGCAGCGCGAACGGCGTGGTGAAATCGGCGGCGACCGGATAGATGCCGAGACCCGGGAAATCCCGGCGCAGGCCATCGGTCTGGGCCTTGAGGAAATCGCCGGAAATATCGACCGGCACATAGGCCGCGAATTCGCAGTGCTCGAGCAAGAGGCGCACCTTGGTGGTCGCGCCGGCGCCGAACTCGACCAGCGCTGCGCCGTCCGGAATGATCGCGGCGATCTCGTTGCCGCGGTCGCGCAGGATGCCGAGCTCGGTGCGCGTCGGATAATATTCCGGCAGCACCGTGATCTGCTCGAACAGCTCCGAGCCGGTGGCGTCGTAGAAATATTTCGGTGACAGCCGTTTCGGGTGACGGGCGAGATCGCCGATCACATCGCCGGCAAACGCCAAGGTCGCTTCGTCGAACGGATACGCTTTGGCCAAAGCGGCGGCATGCACATTCATGATACTCTCCCGAACGCGCTTACCGACGCGTTATCGATGTCGACAGGACTCAATCAGGCATAGTCGGCGAGGCGCAACCCCGTGAATTGCCAGCGATGGTGCGGATAGAAGAAGTTGCGGTAGGTGACACGGCTGTGACCGGCCGGCGTCGCCAGCGACGAGCCGCGCAGCACGAGCTGGTTGACCATGAACTTGCCGTTGTACTCGCCGAGCGCGCCTTCGATCGCGCGGTAGCCCGGGTAGGGCGAATAGGCGCTGCGGGTCCATTGCCAGACGATGCCGTGGGCGTCGTTGAGCAGGCCGGCGCGGGCCGCGACCTCCCATTCCATCTCGGTCGGCAGATGCTTGTCGGCCCAGCGGGCAAAAGCGTCGGCTTCGTAGTAGCTGACGTGGCAAACGGGAGCCTGCGGATCGAGCGGCTGCAAACCGCCGAGCGTCATGATCTTCCATTCGCCGTCGATCTCGCGCCAGTGGCCCGGCGCCTGCCAGCCCTCGTTGCTCACCGTGCCGAAGCCGTCCATCAGCCACAGCGTGGCGGTGGAGTAGCCGCCGTCCTTCATGAAGGCGAGCCAGTCGGCATTGGTGACGAGGTTCTTGGCGAGCTTGACCGGGCCGACCAGCGCGCGATGCGCGGGCTTCTCATTGTCGAAATGGAAGCTGTCGTCGGCGTGGCCGACGGTGTGGATGCCCTCGTTGAGCGTCACCCATTCCTCGGGCCCGCGCTGCGATGCCGGGAAGCGCCACGCCGGATCGTAGGCCGGCGGGATCGGGTTCTGTGCGAAGGCATGCAGGATGTCGGTGTACATCAGCTCCTGATGCTGCTGCTCGTGATTGAGCCCGACCTCGACCAGCGGCACCAGCGCCGCGAGCTTGTCCGTCGGGGCGGTCTGGAAGAATTTCACCACCTCGGCGTCGACATGGCGGCGGTAGGCGGTGACTTCGTCGGCGGTCGGACGGGTCAGATGGCCGCGCTGGTGGCGCGCATGGCGGGGGCCGGCGCTGACGTAATAGGAATTGAACAGATAGGCGTAGTCCGGGTGGAACGGCGTGTAGCCCTTGACGTGCTCGCCGAGCAGAAACTGCTCGAAGAACCAGGTCGTGTGGGCGCGGTGCCACTTGGCGGGGCTCGCATCCGGCATCGACTGGATCAGCTGGTCTTCCGCCGACAGCGGCGCGGTCCGGCGCTCGGTCTCCTCGCGGACCGCGCGATAGGCGTCCACCAGCCGCTGCGCGAGCGAACCGGATTCGGAGGACAATGACGGGGAGGTGCCGGGAATGGCGGCCGCGGCAGAGGCTGGTTTCGTCAACGATGGTCTCCGATTCAAGGGGAGAACGTTGCTTCGGTAAACTGGTTCCAGACGGACAGTTCGTCCTAGATAGGGGCTCCGTTACGGGAAAAAAGCCTCCCCCGTGATGATATTGGGGCCGTCAGATAATCCCGGCCCTTTTTGCGGTGCCGTCCGGCCCGCGCCGCATGCCAGATTTTCGCCATTTTGCTTTGGATGCACAATGGTTTGAGCTACATATATAGCCAGTCACGGGTTAGAAGGGTGGGCCAGCCCGCAAGGCTTGAGAGCGCCGCCCCCGAAGGAAGCGAAAATGAGCATCGAGCAATTCATCGACAACGAAGTGAAGTCGAACGACGTCGTGCTGTTCATGAAGGGCACGCCGCACTTCCCGCAGTGCGGGTTTTCCGGTCAGGTCGTGCAAATCCTCGACCACATCGGCGTCGGCTACAAGGGCCTCAACGTTCTGGAATCGGCCGAGCTGCGCGACGGCATCAAGGTCTATTCGAACTGGCCGACGATTCCGCAGCTCTATGTGAAGGGCGAGTTCGTCGGCGGTTGCGACATCATCCGCGAGATGTTCCAGGCCGGTGAATTGCAGCAGCTGTTTGCTGACAAGGGCATCCCGGTCGACGTGGCTGCCTGACCTTGACGGCGCGCCAGATCGGCAAGGCGCGGCTCGAAGTCATCGTTACCGACATCACGACCCTGCGCGTTGACGCCATCGTCAACGCGGCCAATTCGTCGCTGCTTGGCGGCGTCGACGGCGCGATTCACGACGCTGCCGGGCCGGATCTGGTCGCCGAATGCCGTATGCTTCACGGTTGCAAGACTGGCGAGGCCAAGATCACCAAAGGGTATCGGCTGCCTGCCAAGCACGTCATCCATGCGGTCGGTCCGGTGTGGAATGGCGGCAAGCTCGACGAGGACAGTCTGCTTGCATCCTGCTATCGCCGCTCGATGGAGCTCTGTGAAAAGCACGGGCTTCAGTCTGTCGCTTTCCCTGCGATCTCCACCGGCATCTACCGCTTCCCGGCTGATCGGGCCGCCAAAATCGCCGTCAAAGCTGTCGTCGATGCCCTGTCGTCAGCCCCAAGTGTCACGCAAGTGGTTTTCTGCTGCTTCTCGGTCCAGAGCGGTGAGCTTTATCAGGAGGTGCTGGACGCCTTCGGTAGCCCTTGTGCCTGATGATACCGCCGCTACACTTCCCCGTGATTTCCGGGGAGGGATCAATCAAATGCATTCACTTCGTTTGACGTGCGCCGCCGCAGCCGGCGCGGTGTTGCTGGCGGCATCGTTGGCGTACGCGCACACCGAGGGCACCTACGAGATTCCGGCGGGCGCGCATTTCAACCCCGACAAGCTCGCCAAGATCAGCGAGTTCTTCAAGAACGAGGTCGAGACCGGAAAGATTCCCGGCGCCATCGTCCTGATCCAGCAGCACGGCAAGCCGGTGTATCACGAGGCCTTCGGCGTGCAGGACGTGGTCAGCAAGGCGCCGATCACCGACAAGACCATCTTCCGGCTGGCTTCGATGTCCAAGTCGATCACCGCCGTGGTGTCGATGCAGCTGCTGGAGGAGGGAAAATACAAGCTCGATGATCCCGTCTCGAAATACATCCCGTCCTTTGCCAATGTGAAGGTCGGCGTCGAGAAGAAGGCCGAGGACGGCACCAAGACGCTCGAACTGGTGCCGCCGCAGCGCCCGATCACGATCCTCGATTTGATGACGCATACGTCGGGCATCACCTACGGCTTCTATGGCGACAGCCTGGTCCGCAAGGCCTACAAGGAAGCCAACATCTATGGCGGCGATTTCGACCTCGCCGAATTCGCCGAGCGGATCGCCAAGCTGCCGCTGCACAACCAGCCCGGCGAGCTTTGGCAATACGGCCATTCCACCGACATCCTGGCACGCGTGATGGAGGTGACCACCGGCGAGAAGCTCTCGACGATCGAGCGCGAAAGGCTGCTCGACCCGCTTGGGATGAAGGACACCGGCTTCTTCGTCACCGATCCCGAGAAGCAGAAGCTGATGGCGGAGCCGATGCCGAACGACAGCGACTTCCGGGTCGGCCGGGTCAACGATCCGACCAAGGTGAAGAAATGGGAATCTGCCAGCGGCGGCATGGTCTCGACCATGGCGGATTACGCGCGCTTCGCGCAAATGCTCCTCAACGGGGGCACCCTCGACGGCAAGACCATCATGAAGCCCGAGACATTCAAGGAACTGACGACCGACCGCGTCGGCCCGGGCTCCGGCGTCGCGCGCGACTTTTTCTACTTCCCCGGCGACGGCTTCGGTTTTGGGCTTGGCATCGCGGTGCGTACCGATCCGGGCACTGCGAAGCCGCCGCCGCCCGGCGATCTCGGTGAACTGAAGTGGGACGGAGCAAGCGGCTGCTATTACGTGATTGACCGCAAGCAGGACATGTTCTTCATCCTGCTGGAGCAAACACCGAGCCAGCGCCAGCCCATCCAGCGGATGCTGAAGCAACTCGTCTATGAAGCCATGGAAAACTGATATGCACGAGTGCCGCGCGTTCGTCGCGGCACTCGCGGTCGCTCTCGTCGCAACGGTTGCGCAGGCCGGCTCCGCGGGGCCGGCCGCGCATAGCTTCTCGGCGGAGGGCCTTGCCAAGGTCTCCGACTTTGTCAGGAACGAGGTCGCGGCCGGGAAGATCCCGGGCGCGATCCTGCTGCTGCAGCAGCACGGCAAGCCGGTCTATTACGAGAATTTCGGGGTTCGCGACGTCGCAACCGAACTCTCGATGAGCGCGGATACCATCTTCCGACTCTATTCGATGTCGAAGCCGATCACGTCAGTCATCGCCATGATGCTGGTGGAGGAGGGCAAGCTCGCGCTCACCGACCCGGTGTCGAAATACATCCCGGCCTTTGCCGACATGAAGGTCGGCGTCGAAAAGCGCGGTGATGAGGGCAAGGCGACGATGACGCTGGAGCCGCTCAAGCGTCAGGTGACGATCGAAGACCTGATGCGCCACACGGCAGGACTGCCCTACGGCTATTATGGCGGCGGTGTCGTGAACAAGACCTACGCCGATGCCGGCCTGTTCGACAACGATCCCGACAATGCCGAATTCACGGCGCGGCTCGCGGCGCTGCCGCTCGCCGAACAACCCGGCACGCAATGGGACTACGGCCATTCCACCGACGTGCTCGGCCGCGTCATCGAGGTAATCTCGGGGAAACCCCTGTTCCAGGTCGAGAAGGAGCGGCTGCTCGGCCCGCTCGGGATGAACGAGACCGCATTCTATGTTGCCGACCGGGCGAAATGGCCGCTGATCGCCGAGCCGATGCCGAAGGATCGCAGGATCAGCCCGGTGGCCGAGGTTCGCGACCCGCGCAAGCCGCTGCGCTGGGAGTCGGGCGGCGGCGGCATGGTCGGCACCGTCGGCGACTATGCACGCTTCTCGCAGATGCTGTTGAACGGCGGCAGCTATGGGGGGAAGCGCTATCTGAAACCGGAAACCATCGCGCTGATGGCTTCGGATCACAGCGGTCCCGAAACCGGTGTCGTGCGCGACAAGAACTATTATCCGGGCCCGAACTCCGGCTTCGGCCTCGGCTTCGCGGTCCGTATCTCGGTGCCGCCGAACACGGCCTGGCCGCTCGGCGAATATCGCTGGGACGGCGTCGGCGGCACGTTCTTCTTCATCGATCCTGCCGACGATCTGTTCGGGATCTTCATGGTGCAGACGCCGTCACAGCGCGGCCGGATCCAGCAGGAGCTGAAGACGCTGATCTATCAAGCGATGGGGCGGTAGACGCTCGGGCTACGTAGCTATGCCCCGCGCACGATGTCCCTGACGTGACCGACCGCTTCCTCGATCATCGCGGCCGTCACGTCGAGATGCGTGCAGGCCCTGATCCGGCCGTCCATCATTGCGAGCGTCACGCCGCGCTTGCGCAGCTCGCTGACCATCTTGTCGCCCGACACGCCGGCGCCGTCGGGCTTGAAAAAGACGAGGTTGGTCTCGGGCGCCTGCACGGCGATGCCGTTGATCTGCGATAGCCCGCGCGCCAGCGCCCGCGCATTGGCGTGGTCGTCGGCGAGGCGATCGACATGGTGATCGAGCGCGTAGATGCAGGCGGCGGCACAGACGCCGGACTGCCGCATCGAGCCGCCGAGCCGCTGCTTCCAGCGCCAGACGTCGTCGATGAAGGCGCGGGTGCCTGATATCACGCCGCCGATCGGCGCGCCGAGGCCCTTGGAGAAATCGATCCAGGCGGAATCCCAGCCCGCCGTCATGTCGTGCGGCGAGATGCCAGAGGCGACCGTCGCGTTCAGCAGCCGCGCCCCGTCCATGTGGGTCACAAGCCCATGGTCCTTGGCGATGCGCACGACCTCGTCGAGCGCGGTCTTCTTCCAGATCGTGCCGCCGCCGATATTGGCGGTCTGCTCGACGCTGACGAGCACCTGCGGCGGCTGGTAGCGGGTGCGCGGATGCAGCGCGGCGCGAAACGTCTCCGGCGTGAACTGGCCGTCATCGCCCGGCAGCTGCGTGATCTGGAAGCCGCCGAGCGCGGCATGTGCGCCGCCCTCGCGGGCGATGATATGCGCGGTCGCGTGCGCCAGGATCTCGTCGCCGGGGCGGCAATAGGCCAGCGTCGCCGCGACGTTGCACATCGTGCCCGACGGCATGAAGACGGCGGCTTCCTTGCCGAGCAGATCGGCGACGCGGGCGCAGAGCTCGTTGGTGGTCGGATCGTCACCGACCTGCTCGTCGCCGACCTCCGCCCTCGCCATCGCCTCCCGCATCGCCGGCGTCGGCTTGGTTTGGGTGTCCGACAACAGGTTGATGCGGACGGCGGGCGCCTTGGGATCGGGCCGGGCAGGGGTGTAGTGCATGATGTTTCTCTCGGTCGAGGTGCCGCGACTGTAGCCAAACAAAAAGGCCCCGGCAAAACCGGGGCCTTTCGGATCTCGCAATGCTGCTGTGATCAGCGCGAATAGAATTCGACGATCAGATGCGGCTCCATCTGCACCGGGAACGGTACGTCGCCGAGCGCCGGGATGCGGACGAACTTCGCGGTCATCTTGCCATGATCGACTTCGAGGAAGTCGGGCAGGTCGCGCTCGGGCAACTGGGCGGCTTCCAGCACCGGGGTGAGCTGCTTGGAGGATTCCTTGACCTCGATGGTGTCGCCGACCTTCAGCTTGTAGCTGCCGATGTTGACCTTGCGGCCGTTCACCTTGACATGGCCGTGGTTGATGAACTGGCGCGCGGCGAACATCGTGGCGACGAACTTGGCGCGATAGACCACGGTGTCGAGACGGCGCTCGAGCAGGCCGATCAGGTTCTCGCCGGTGTCGCCCTTCAGGCGGCTGGCCTCGACATAGATGCCGTGGAACTGGCGCTCGGAAATGTTGGCGTAGTAGCCCTTGAGCTTCTGCTTGGCGCGGAGCTGCACGCCGAAGTCGGAGAGCTTGCCCTTGCGGCGCTGGCCGTGCTGGCCGGGGCCGTATTCGCGGCGGTTCACGGGGCTCTTCGGGCGGCCCCAGATATTCTGGCCCATGCGGCGATCGATCTTGTACTTCGCCTCACTGCGCTTTGTCATCGCGTCCTCTTTGATAGCCGTCGCACGAAGCGCCCGGCGTTTTGTCAGTTTCAGGTTTGAGGAGACGCGCCCTCCTGTGTACCGGCCAAAAGGCCCGTACCGACAGGTTCGCCTCGAAAGCTCGGGGAGAACCACGGGTCGCGAAACGCATCGCGGGCCGAAACCGGCCCGCGAGCAAGGGTGGTCTTAAGGAGAAAGTCGGGCTCTGTCAAACAAAACGCGGGGCGATTGGGCCGAATCGGCGTCAAAATCGCCCCCTTTCGCCGCTCAAAGCCGGGTTCCGGCGGCTCGGACCGGCCGGGCGTCGGCTTGCGGCCGGATCGCGCCCAATTCGGCGGCGATTTCGCCGCCGAGCACCTGCTCGAGCCGGGTCAGGGTCTGCGCGATCAGGGCGGCGTCGCAGACCAGGTGGTCCCAGCGCAGCACCACATCGATGGTGTGGTCCGGCTTGATCACGCCATAGCTCAGCAGGAATGGTCCCGGGCTCAGCGCGTGCAACTCGCCCGGGCCATAGGCTGCAACCGAGGTGACGCCGAAGCTGCCGCAGAAATTGGCGCGCTGTCGGCCGAAATTCATCCCGATCGCCCATGCCAGGCGGCGCAGCGGAAACGGCAGGCGCGTCACACAGAGGGTTTTGCGGAATGAGGGGATCTCGTGCAGCGGCGCGGTCTTGGCGCGCCGGATCAGCGCGTCGACATCGCCGAGCGCCATCTCGTCGGCTGCGCAGACGCGCTCGAACAGCACGCAGTCCTCGCCCTTCTCAACGCGCGCAACGGCCACCATGCCGACGCTGCGCGGCAATTCGTAGAGGCAGGGCCACGGCCATTTGACGTGCAGCGTGCGCAGGGTCGGCTCGGTCTTGGCGACCAGCGCGAATGCCTTGACGAAGATCGAGGCCCAGCCCGGCGCCTGCGCCGCGCGTGCGCGGGCCTCGACCACCGCACGAACGTTCAGCGAGCGTGTCAGGGAGACGAACGGCACGCCGGCGGACGCGTACATCAGATCGGCGACGAGACGGCGCGGCAGTGAAATCCGATGAAATTTACCGCGCATCTGTTCGGTTCATATCTCTGCAATCAGGCAAAAAACAAAGGCCCGGCGAGCTCGAATGGTTGCTCGCCGCACCTGAAGCCAACATGAACCAACTGGTCGGAGGCCGACAGGTTCGGCTCACGGCGCCGGTTTGGCCAAGGGCTCGCCGGCCTTGACCACGTAGACCCCTAGCACCTTGAGCGGTTTGTCGCCGGAAGTTTTGGCGTCGTGCACCGCACCTTCCGGGATCCGGTAGGAACCGCCCGCCTTCAGCTTCAGCGGCGGCTTGCCGTCGATCACAAGTTCCAGCTCGCCTTCGAGCACATAGCCGGTTTCAGCGCCGGGATGGCTGTGACGACCCGACGCACCCCCCCCCCGCCGAAACCTCGGCAATCGCCGTAACCGTGTTGTAGCCCGCCGGGAAATCGACCTTCCGCAGCGGTGTCCGCTTGATGCCGCTCTGCTGCGCAAGGGCAGCGCCGGCACCGGCAAAGGCAACCACGGTGAGCAGCAATTTCCTGAACATGCATTTTCCTCGCAAGGCGCGAAAGTCTAGCAGTGCGGAATCGCGGCGGAAAGCAAGCGTTGTGTGATCTTTGGTTTCGACATTGGGATTAGTCCGTTCATCCAATAGCGCAGGCTGTCGTGGAATCTGTGCGGCCTTGCTTACGCGGGGCTTACAAGCTGTTTGGGCAATTGCCGTGCTCACCCACAGGCACGATGCTGAAGGCACGCCGCTGAGCGTCGCCGTGGCTCCTCGATGACGTGATTGGAACTCGCTCGTCGGCAGGTGAGCGCGCGAAGCGCGCTGTCAGCCACGCGTCACGCCTACCGCTTGATCCCGGCGACCGCGGCGGCGATGCCGCGCTGGAACAGCGACCAGTCGAACCCGAGCGCGAGCGCGAGGTAACCCCGCTCGATCATCGCATTGGCCTGCTCGGCGGTGCGCGCGACGCCGCCGATCGGCACGCCGCTCTTCATGATGCCTTCTTCGGCGCGCTGCATCAGCGCGACGACTTCGGGGTCGTCAGGCAGGCCGCGCTTGTTGATCGAGGTGGCGAGATCGCCGGGTCCGATCACCGCGAGGTCGATGCCGCGTGTCGCCATGATCTCGTCGATCCGGTTCACGGCATCGACATGCTCGATCGTGATCATGCAGATCATGTCGTCGTCGGCGGTCGCCATGTAGTCGTTCATCGAGACGCCCCAGCGGAACGGCGCATGGAACGGCCCCCAGAGCCGGTCGCCCTTCGGCGGATAGCGCACGCTGCGCGCGGCCTTCTCGGCGTCGCCGCGGTTGCAAATCATCGGAAAGTTGATGCCGAGCGCGCCGATGTCCATCGGCGCCTTGGCGAGGTGCGGCTCGTTGGCCGCGATCCGCACCATCGGCACGCACGGCGTCCCTGAGGTGGCCACGATCATCGCATGCGCGGTGCCGAGATCGATCGGGCCGTGTTCGAGATCGACGATGATCCAGTCCAGCGACTGCGCCATGATCTGCACGGTCTGGATGCTCGGAATGGTCGCGATCGCGCCGAAGGTCGGGCGCTTGTCGCGCCAAGCCTTGCGCAGGCGGTTGAGCGGCGTCAGCGGTGCTGAGGTCAATGCAGTGCTCCCTCGATGAGGCGAGGGGAAGCTAGCAGCACATGGTGACGGCGAAAAGGATCAGGCCGGAACGCGGCCGCCGAAGAACGGCGTCAGCGCCTCTGTCAGCGCATGCGGGCGCTTCGAGGTGAAGATCATCTCGGCGCCGGCCCCATCGCTCTCCATGCCGGCTGGACCGAGCAAATCGGCGACGCGGCGGGCGATCGCGGGCGCCGGATCGATCCAGTCGACCGGCCAGGGCGCGAGCCTGGTCAGGCGTTCCATCAGCAGCGGATAATGCGTGCAGGCGAGCACGACGGTATCGGTGCGGGCGGGGTCATTGGGGCCGTTGCCGACGAAGCAGGGTGCGAGCTCCGCCGCAATATCCTCGTCGCGCACGCTGTCGCCGCTGAGCGCGGCTTCCGCCAGCGAGGCGAGCTCGCCGGAACCGACCAGAGTCACCTCGCAGCCCTGCGCGAAATCCGAGATCAGCTTGCGGGTATATTCGCGCTTCACGGTGCCCCTGGTGCCGAGCACCGAGACGCGCCTGGTTTTCGACGAGGCGCAGGCCGGCTTGATCGCCGGCACCGTGCCGACGAAGGGCAGGCGGTAGGCGTCGCGCAAATGCGACATCACCAGGGTGGATGCCGTGTTGCAGGCGATCACGACGAGGTCGGGCGCATGGGCCTCGGTCAACTCGCCGACCAGCGGCACCACCCGCGCGATGATCTCGTCCTCGGTGTGGTGGCCATAGGGGAAGAAGGCGTCGTCGGCGACATAGACATAGTGCGCGTCGGGCCGGGCGCGGACGATCTCGCGCAGCACGGTGAGGCCGCCGAGGCCGGAATCGAAGACGAGGATGGTCGGGGGAGTGGACACGGTGACAAGTCTATCCGAGGCAGGGTTACCATTCAGTTGTTTTGGCTAGCCGGCCTCTGCGGCCGACAAAAGGCGGTGAAGCCGGGAATTTCATATGGCCTTGACCTATCCCTGCAAGGATCACGGCAAACTATTGCTGCGACGTGCGAAATCCAAACGGGGCAACTCGACCATGATCCGCAATACGACCGCGAGCTGGGGCTCGCTCGCCCGTGCGTTCCACTGGGTGCTGGGCATCACCATCATCGGCATGCTGGCCTATGGCTGGTGGATGAACCACTTCCCGGCGCGGGCGGACAAGTTCTTCTACCGGTCGATCCATGCCGATATCGGCTATCTGGTGCTGCTGCTGACCGTGCTGCGGCTGCTCTGGCGCGGCGTCAATCCGACGCCGGCGCTGCCGGCCGACATGCCCGCCTGGCAGCGGATCGCCGCCCGCGTCAACCATGGTGCGCTCTATGCCGTCACCATCCTGGTCGCGATGCTGGGCTGGGCGCATTCCGGATCCCGCGACCAGGACTATTCGAGCTTCTTCGGCCTGCTCCACGTTCCCCAGATCACCTCGCCCGACAAGGCGGCGGCGGATGCCTTTGAGCATCGCCACATCTTCTTCGCCTATGTGTTGCTCGGGCTGATCGTGCTGCACCTCGCCGCGGTCGCCTTCCATCATTTCGTCAAGCGCGGCCGCGTCGCCGCGCGGATGATGGGCGCCGGTGAGGTGGACGGTGCTCGTTAGGCTCACGCGCTCAGGACGAGCGGACGATCGCCAAGTCACGGCATCGCTGCCGGCGGCGGGCGGCATTCACTGCATGACGCAACAGCAGCCGCGCTCGTGAAAATGATGACGCCGGCGCGAATTGATCGCGACCGGCGTCATGTTCGTCAACGGCGCGTGGGCGGTGCTAACCCGCCGGCATCTGCTTCTCGACCAGCCGCACCCAGTAGGAGGCGCCGTGGCCGAGGATGTTGTCGTTGAACTTGTAGGCCGGGTGGTGGCACATCGGGCCGTCGCCCATGCCGAGGAAGACGAACGCGCCGGGACGCGCTTCGAGCATGAACGCAAAATCCTCGGCGCCCATCACCGGTACCAGATTGTCGTTGACGCGATCGGCGCCGACCACGTCACGGGCGACCTCGGCGGCGACGCCGGCCTCACGCGCGTGGTTCAGCGTCACCGGATACATCCGCCCATAGTCGGTCTCGGCCGATCCACCATAGGCTTTGGCAATGCTGGAGGCGACCTCGCCGATCCGGCGCTCGACCAGATCGCGCACGCCGGGATCGAGCGTGCGCACGGTGCCGCCCAGCGTGACGGTCTCCGGGATCACGTTGAACGCAGTACCGGCCTCGAACATGGTGATCGAGATGACCGCCGATTTGAGCGGATCGACATTGCGCGACACGATCGATTGCAGCGCATTGATGATCTGGGCGCCGATCAGGACGCTGTCGACCGCTTCGTGCGGGGCCGCGCCGGCGTGGCCGCCCTTGCCGCGGACGACGATCTTCAACGTGTCCGACGAGGCCAGCATCGGGCCGGGTGTCGTCGCGAAATAGCCCTCGGGCAGGCCGGGCATGTTGTGCAGGCCATAGACCTCCTGGATGCCCCAGCGGGTCATCAGCCCGTCGTCGACCATCGCCTTGCCGCCGGCGCCGCCTTCCTCGGCAGGTTGGAAGATCACGACCGCGGTGCCGTCGAAATTGCGGGTCTCGGTGAGATATTTTGCGGCGCCCAGCAGCATCGCGGTGTGGCCGTCATGGCCGCAGGCGTGCATCTTGCCGGGGATCTTCGAGGCGTAGGCGACGCCCGAGGCCTCGGCGATCGGCAGCGCGTCCATGTCGGCGCGCAGCCCGATGGTCTTGCCCGAATTGGACTTGCGGCCGCGGATCACGCCGACCACGCCGGTGCGTCCGATCCCCGTCACCACCTCGTCGCAGCCGAACTCGCGCAGCTTGTCGGCAACGATTCCGGCCGTGCGGTGGACCTCGTAGAGCAGTTCGGGGTTCTCGTGGAAGTCATGGCGCCAGGCGGCCATTTCATCCGAGAGGGCGGCAACGCGATTGACGATGGGCATAGGGAGCGTCCGTTTCTTGTGAGCTTTGTAAGGCGGGCAGCGTAGCCTAACCCGGCGACTTGTCACGCGAAAGCGACCGTCATTCCGGGTTCACGCGCGGTGCGCGTGCCCCGGAATGACAGAGAAACCCTCAGCTCTCCCCGAACACCCGCTTGAAGATCGTGTCGACATGCTTGAGGTGATAGCCGAGGTCGAATTTTTCCTCGATCTCGGCATCCGTCAGGTATTTCTTCACGTCCGCGTCCTGCTTCAGCAGCGTCTGGAAGTCGCCTTCGCCGCGCCAGACCGGCATCGCGTTGCGCTGCACGAATTTGTAGGCGTCCTCGCGGCTGGCGCCCTTTTGGGTCAGCGCGATCAGCACGCGCTGCGAATGCACCAGGCCGCCGAGCCGGTCGAGGTTCTTCTGCATGTTCTGCGGATAGATCAGGAGCTTCTCGATCAGGCCGGCGAGCCGGACCAGCGCGAAGTCGAGCGTGACGGTGGCGTCGGGGGCCATCATGCGCTCGGCCGAGGAGTGCGAGATGTCGCGCTCGTGCCACAGCACGACGTTTTCCAGCGCCGGCGTCACATAGGCGCGCACCATGCGCGACAGGCCGGAGAGGTTCTCCGACAGCACCGGGTTGCGCTTGTGCGGCATCGCCGACGAGCCCTTCTGGCCCTCGGAGAAGAACTCTTCCGCTTCCAGCACCTCGGTGCGCTGCAGATGGCGCACTTCCACGGCGAGCCGTTCGACCGAGGCGGCGATCACGCCGAGGGTGGCAAAATACATTGCGTGGCGGTCGCGCGGGATCACTTGCGTCGAGACCGGCTCCGGCCGCAGGCCCATCGCTTTCGCGACGTGCTCTTCGACCCACGGGTCAATCTGGGCAAAGGTGCCGACCGCGCCGGAGATCGCGCAGGTCGAGATTTCGTCGCGCGCCGCGACCAGGCGGGCGCGTGCGCGCGCGAACTCGGCATGGGCATAGGCGAGCTTGAGGCCGAAGGTGACCGGCTCGGCATGGATGCCGTGGGAGCGGCCGATGGTCGGCGTCATCTTGTGCTCGAAGGCGCGCGTCTTCAGCGCCGCCAGCACCCGGTCGAGATCGGCGATCAAGAGGTCGGCGGCGCGCTTGAGCTGGACGTTGAGGCAGGTGTCGAGCACGTCGGAAGAGGTCATGCCCTGGTGCACGAAGCGCGCCTCGGGGCCGACGATTTCTGCGAGATGGGTCAGGAAGGCGATGACGTCGTGCTTGGTCTCACGCTCGATCTCGTCGATCCGCGCGACGTCGAAGGTGGCGTCCTTGCCCTTGGCCCAGATCGTCTTGGCGGCTTCCCTGGGGATCACGCCGAGTTCGGCCAGCGCGTCGGCGGCATGCGCCTCGATCTCGAACCAGATCTTGAAACGCGTCTGCGGCTCCCAGATGGAAGCCATTTCCGGGCGGGAATAACGGGGAATCATTGCGCACTCCGAATCGAGCGGGGCGGGGCCACTAACAGGGAATATAGTGCGGAAAACCGGCCAAAATAGCCGGCGTGGTGGCCGTAGCCTGGATCAGCGCAGCGATATCCGAGGCCGCGCGGCCGATCCCGGGGGCGCTGCGCTCACCCGGGCTACAAGGCGGCTACAAATTCGCCAACCCGCATTCGACGGCCAGGCGGACCAGCTGGGCGTCGGTCCGCATGCCGGTCTTGGCCTTGATCAGATAGTGGTAGTTCTGCACGGTCTTGGTGCTGAGGTTGAGGTTTACAGCGATCTGTTCCTTGGTGCTGCCGGCCGCGAACTGCCGGAGAATCTCGATCTCCCGCTCGCCGAGCTGGTCGAGGGCCGATTTGGACGGCACCAGGCTCTCCAGCGCGAGCACCCGGGCGACGTCGTCACTCATCGCATGCTCGCCGCGCGCCACTGAGCGGATCGCCGCGATCAGCTCGGCCGGCTCGCTGCCCTTGGTGACGAAGCCGCTGGCGCCGGCGCCGAACGCCGCCTTCACCTGGGCGGCCTCGCTGTGCATGCTGAACACCAGGATGCGGGCGTCGGCATCGCGCGCGCGGATGTTGCGGATCGCTTCCAGTCCGCTCGCGCCGGGCATCGAGATGTCCATCACCACTACATCGGGCTGGTGCGACTTGAAGGCGCGGTAGGCATTGGCGGCGTTGTCGGCCTCGGCGACCACGCTGAAATCGTCCTGATGCTCGAGCACGCGCCGGTAGCCCTGGCGGACGACGGGATGATCGTCCACCAAGAGGATCGAGATGCCGCGACTCTTCACGTTCGTTGTCATTGCGGCCATCGTCATCTCAGGCGGCGAGCGGAATCGTGGCGGCGACGGAGAGGCCGCGGCTGGCGCGCGCGATCGACAGCGAACCGCCGAGGGCTGCGACGCGCTCGCTGACGCCGGTGAGGCCGAAGCCCGCCGACTGCGCCACCTTGGCGGCATCGCCGCCGCCGTCGTCCTCGACCCGCACCAAGAGCGCGTTCTCGGTTCCGGTGCGCCGCTCGATCCGCAGCACGATCTCGCGCGCGGCGCTGTGGCGCAGCGCATTGGTCAGGCACTCCTGCGCGATGCGATAGGCAGTCGCGGCGACCGTGCCGCTGATGTCGGCAAGATCGCCCTGCAAATCGAGCTGGATCATCGGCTGCGTCGTGCGCGATCGCCAGCTGTCGACCAGATCGACCAGGCTTGCCTCGAGCCCGAGCTCCTCGGCCGGCGGATGGCGCAGGCGGTTCAACGTATCGCGCAGGCAGGCGATGATGCGGCGCGTGGCCTGCGAGATCATCCGTGCATCCTGCGCAATTTCGGTGCCGGCGGCGTATTTGTCGCCGGCGCTTGCCTCGATCGTGGTGGCGAAGGCGAGGATCGCGGTGAGGTTTTGGCCGAACTCGTCGTGCAGCTCGCGGGCCAGCGCGCGGCGTTCGTCGTTGCGGATTTCGAGCAGCCGCCGCGTCAGCATCGTGCGCTCCTCCTCGGCCTGCGCGAGGCGGTCGCCGAGATCGCCGACGGCGCGTCCGATCATCGCGAGATCCATCGAGCGGACGCGCGGCAGCGGCGTGCGGTACTCGCCCTCGGCCATGCGCCGCAGCGCCGACACGATCGAGTGGGCGGGCGCCAGCGTATGCGCGATCGCGAGCGAGGCGAGCAGCGCGATGGCGAGCGCCATCAGGAGCGCGACATGGATGTTGTCCAGGATGTGCTGCCAGGCGAGCGCGATCGCGGCGTCCGGATCGGAGATGGCGCGGACGGTTCCGGCGGTGGCGGTGCGGGCGCTGATCGGCCGCTCGACGGTGGCGTGATCGCCGAGCACCGTCTGCACGGTTGCCGCGAACCAGCGCGGCGGGGACTTGCCGATCCCCTTGCTCTGGCCGCAGAGCGGCTTCTCGAAGGCGCTGGCCGGTTCGAACTGCACGCAGATCCCCGGCGCGATCAGTCCCATGGTTTCGATGGTGCGCCAGTCCGGCGCCGGTAGCAGTTGCTCGCGCATCCGGTTGCTGCGCAGCAGCAATTCGCGCCAGTACAATGCTTCAAGCGCCTGCGAGACCCGCTCGGCGGACGCCGACGTGGCGCGATCGACGCTGCGATAGGCATCGATCGTGGCCCAGACGGTAGCCGCGCCGAGGCACAGCGCGACGATGACGAGCAGGCGGGCAACCAGTTGAAGCACGAGGCGCATGCGATCACTCCACGGCCGGAGCATGATGCAGAAAGAGGGGGAAGCGTAACAGCAACCCCGTTCCCGGCAAGTGCAAGCATGCGCAGCGATGCAGGTCGGGAAATTTGCCCGACGAAACTTGGGCAGATGTCTTTGGACGGCGCCCGCAGGCTCTGCTCTAACGGGAGGCGAGGCCACCGCGGAGCCTCATGGAACAATCGTCACAGGGAGATCACGCAGCATGAATGCCAAGGTCGGCGCCGCCGCATCGGCCGGCACGGATGCGGCGGAGCGTAGCGTCCTGCTGCTCTGGATGATCTTTACCGGCCTTTCGGTGTTCGCCGCCTTCCTGCTGTGGCGTTACGGGCTGATCCGCCTCATGGTCAGTTCCGATCGCACCTACATTTCCAGCGTCATCGCCGCGCTCTACATCGTCACCTGCGTCCATTGCTTCTGGCGGACGCGGGCGATTGCGCGGGAAGGCGAGGTCGCGCGCGGCTGCCGCGCCATCCTCGCCACGCCCGACGGTGCCAAGCTGCTTGTATCAGAGGCGCTTGCATCGGATGCGCGCGGCCTGCCCCGTGGCCTCGTCACCGATCACATCAAGAGCCTGGTGCAGAAAGCTGACGCGCAAGCCAAAGGCCGCATCGACCAGACCCTGCTGCTGCGGACGCTGGCCGATCGCCTGCGCGGCTCGAACGGGTTTGGCGCCTTCGTCTCCGACACGCTGATGAAGCTCGGCCTGCTCGGCACCATCATCGGCTTCATTATCATGCTGGCGCCGATCGCCTCCCTCGATGCCGCCGACAAGGTCGCGATGAAATCGTCGATGGGCCTGATGAGCGACGGCATGGCGGTCGCGATGTACACGACGCTGGCCGGGCTGATCGGATCGATCCTGGTCCGGATCCAGTACTACATGCTGGATTCCGCGACCCAGCGGGTGTTCTCCGATGCGGTCGTGCTGACCGAGACGCACGTCACCCCGGCGTTGGAGCGTCGGCTTGGTACGCCCCTTGGAACGCCGCCATGATGGACGAGTTCGGGCTCTATCCGCGCGAGGAAGCATTCGATCCCCTCGGTGTCATGCTGTTCAAGGCGCTGCAGGTCGTCGCCTTCCTGTTCTTCCTCGCGCTGCTCGCGGTGTCGCCGGATTCCAAGGAAGGCAAGATCGACTCCAAGGCGGAGTTCATCATCACGTTGGACTGGCCGGACAACCATCCTGACGATCTCGACCTGTTCGTGCAGGACCCGGCCGGCAACATCGCCTGGTACCGGCATCGCGAGGCCGGCTTCCTGACGCTCGATCGCGACGATCGCGGCGGCGCCAACGACTTCATCGTGGTCAACGGCAAGAAGATCGCGTCGCCGATCCGCGAGGAGATCGTCACCTTGCGCGGCATCGTCGCCGGCGAATACACCGTCAACGTCTCGCATTTCCAGGCGACGACCGGCGAGCCGGTGCAGGCCAATGTGAAGGTGCAGAAGCTCAATCCGACGGCGCAGGTCATCTTCGACGACAAGCTGACCGTCACTCACACCGGCGACGAGAAGACCGCGGTCAGGTTTCGCATCGACGCCGAGGGCAAGGTGATCAACGTGGACCAGCGGCCGAAATCGCTGTTGGAGACGTTTCGTAACGTCCACGCCAACGGCGCCGATCTCGACCCGAAGACCGGGGTGAGGATGCGCCGTGATTAGTCTGCAGTCGGTGATTCTCACGCTTGCGGTCGCCTACGCGGCGGTCGGCGCGCTGCTGCTGATCGTGCTGGTCTATGCGCGGTTGCACTGGTCGCTGAAGGCGATCGTGATCGTCGTGACCAGCGCGTTCTATTTCGTCAGCTTCGGCGGCATGCGCGGCCTGCTCGGCTGGGCCTCCGCGGAAAAGCTGCCGGCGAATTTCAAGCTGCTGTCGACGCGGATCGTGGAGCCGCATTCGTTGGAGGGCGATCCGGGCTCGATCTATCTCTGGGTTGAGGAGCTTGATGAAGACAACCGGCCGAGCGCGGTGCCGCGCGCCTTCCGGATTCCCTATAGCGACGCGTTGGCCGAGCAGACCCACACCGCCGACAACGAGATCAAGGCCGGGCATCCGCAGGGCGGACGGGCAGCCGATTTCGGCGGCGGCGACGGGACCATCATGGATTTCGTCAGGGAGTACATCACGCCGAAGACGCTTCTGGAGACCACCGGCGGCGACTCCACCACCGGGACCTTCGTGCCGCCGCCGGCCGGCGCGCAAGGATCGGTCTTCACGCCGCTGCCACCGCCCCGGATGCCGCCCAAGGACGAGCAACAATAGCTGGATGCAACCAACACGAGGATGGCATAAAAATAGGGATCGCCAATAATCGGTCAGCCGGGTGGACAGTAGTCATCCGGAATTCCTCAATTCCGTGAACCGTGTAGTCTTGGGGCTAACCGGGGCTAGATTTCATCCCCAAGCCATTTTCCCGGCAAAGGGGCCGCTGCGTGAAGCGGCCCCTTTCGATTCCGGAGCCCGGTTCCAGTGCCTCAGAGCACTGTCAGGAATGCGATCGCGAGAACCATCAGCCACCCGACGATAACGAGCGAGACCACCGCGCCCGCGGTGATCTTGGCGATCTCCTTGAAGGTCATCGGCCGGTCCATGCAAACCTCTCCCGGGTAGCCCTGAGGGGTACATAGGCACGGACTGGCTGTCGCCCCGGCCGCTCACGGAACGGTGTAGTGCGCCGCACGGCCGGGCCGCAGGGGGCCCGTCGGGATCGCATAGCTGTCATCTCGCAAAGTTTGTCTGACAGATATTGAAATCTGTCAGCGGGATGGTCTATATACTCACGAGCCCAAGGGAGGAGGGCGCCCAGTGGCTGTTCCGGTATTTGGCCGGGGAGCCGTACTTAATTTGACTACCTCGAAGGACTACCTCCATGACGATAGAAATCTTTCAATTGACCGCCCAGATTCAACAGTGGCTCAATCTTCGCGTCGCCCGCCATCTGGCAGCCCAGGCTGCCAAGTTCAGCCGCGGGCAGGACAGCGCTAACCAGACGGTAAACGCATGAACGAGGCGGTGGTATTGACACCCGAGCGGATCCTCGAAGCAACCGAGGATGTTTTGAGGCGCTTCGGGCTCGCCAAGGCCACCGTTGTCGACGTTGCCCGTGCGCTGGATGTCAGCCACGGCAGCGTGTACCGCCATTTTCCCAGCAAAGCCTCGCTCCGCGATGCGGTCGCCAAACGCTGGCTCGACCGCGCCAACGAGCCGCTGTGCAAGCTCGCGGCAAGCGATGGCCCTGCGCCGGAACGGCTGGAGAAATGGCTGCGCACCGCCTTCACGATCAAGCAGAAGAAGGTCTGCGACGATCCCGAGATGTTCGCGACCTACCTCGCACTCGCGCAGGACGCGCGCGAAGTGGTGGAAGCCTACAAGGACAAGCAGGTCGATCTGATCGCGAAAATCCTGACCGACGGTGTCGCGCAGGGCGTGTTCGAGGTCGATAATGTGAAGGCGACCGCGCGGGCCGTGTTCGACGCCACCGTCCGCTACCACCACCCGGCGCATGCCGAGGAATGGGCCAAGCCCGAATGCCCGTCGCGGATCGACGCCCTCATCGCCCTGCTGCTGCGGGGCGTGCGGGTGTGCAAGCACTAACCGACCGTTCTTCCGACATACCCTGATCATCTGATGCCTTTGGCCCGATTGCGAGCCCGGGGCCGCGTGTGCTTGATATTGGGCAGGGATCAACGGCGCGGACCTCGATGCGGCTTGCACTCTTTGCCGATATTCATGCCAACCGGCAGGCCTTCGCGGCCTGCCTGGATGCCGCGCGTGCGCGCGGCGCCGAGCGGCTGATCTGCCTCGGCGATATCGTCGGCTATGGCGCCGATCCCGAATGGGCCGTCGATACTGTGAAGGACCTCGTCGCCAAGGGCGCGATCGCGGTGCGCGGCAATCATGACAATGCGATCGGCGTGCCGAGCGACAGCATGAATGCCGATGCACAGGCCGCCATCTACTGGACCCGCGGCCGGCTCAGCGCCGGGCAGAAGGAGTTCCTCGCCGAGCTTCCGATGTCGCGGGAAGAGGACAACCGGCTCTACGTGCATTCCGAGGCGTCAGACCCCGCGAAGTGGCGCTACGTCCGTGACACCTCCGACGCCGCGCGCAGCATGATGGCAACCGAATTGCAGATCACCTTCTGCGGCCACATCCATCGTCCGGGCCTCTACTCGATGTCCTCGACCGCGAAGATGACCAGCTTCGTTCCGACCGCGGGCGTCGCGGTGCAATTGTTGACGGGGCGGCGCTGGCTCGCCGTGCTCGGCTCGGTCGGCCAGCCGCGCGACGGCGATCCGGCGGCTTCGTTTGCGATGTTCGACACCATCAGCCGCGAGATCACCTATCACCGCGTGCCCTATGACGTCGCGACTGCCGCGGCGCGGATCAAGGCCAGCGGCCTGCCGCTCTGGCTCGCCGACCGCCTGCCGATCGGCAGGTAATGCAGATGGCGGCGCTGACGATGCAGGCGGGCGCCGAGATCGATGGCTTCACCATCGGCGAGCGGGTGCACCGCGGCGGCATGGCGACGCTGTGGAGCGTCACCCATCCGGGCATCAATGTGCCGCTTTTGATGAAGGTGCCGCTCACCTCGGAGGGCGAGGATCCGGCCGCGATCGTCAGCTTCGAGATGGAGCAGATGATCCTGCCGCGGCTGTCGGGTCCGCACGTGCCGGCCTGTTTCGGCACCGGCGACTTCGAGCGTCAGGCCTACGTGGTGATGGAGCGCATCCCGGGCCAGACGCTCTACAAGCGGCTCGACGCGCTGCCGTTGCCGTATGAGGAAGTGAGGGTGATCGGCGGCAAGGTCGCGACCGCGCTCGCCAGCCTGCACCGGCAGAACGTCATCCATCACGACATCAAGCCGAGCAGCATCATGTTCCGCGAGCGCGGCGAGGCGGTGCTGATCGATTTCGGTCTCTCGCATCACCAGCATCTGCCCGACCTGTTGCAGGAGGAGTTTCGGCTGCCTTACGGCACCGCGCCCTACATGGCGCCGGAGCGCCTGCTCGGGGTGCGCGACGATCCGCGCAGCGACCTGTTTTCGCTCGGCGTGCTGCTCTATTTCTTCACCACCGGCGTTCGCCCGTTCGGCGAGACCGAGACCCTGCGCGGCATGCGCCGCCGGCTGTGGCGCGACCCGTATCCGCCGCGCAAGCTGAAGCCCGACTATCCGCCATGGTTGCAGGAGATCGTGCTGCGCTGTCTGGAGATCGACCCGGCGGCGCGCTATCCGACCGCGGCGCAGCTTGCCTTCGATCTCGGTCATCCCGAACAGGTGAAGCTGACGGCGCGGGCGCGGCGGCTCGATCGCGATCCGCTCGGCACGGTGTGGCGCCGCCGCTTCAATCTCGGCGCGGCCCCGCCGCAGCCGAAGTCCGATGTCGCGGCGCAACTCACCTCGAGCCCGATTGTCGCCGTCGCGCTCGATCTCGGCGAGGGGACCGAGGCGCTGAACGAGACCATCCGCGTCACCGCCGAGCAGGTGCTGTCGACGTCGCCGTCGGCGCGGCTCGCCTGCGTCAACGTGCTGAAGCTCAATCGCCTGGCGATCGACCGCACCCATGACGAGCAGGGCCAGAACAAGCATGTCGACCGCCTGGTGGCGCTCCAGCATTGGGCGCGGCCGTTCAGGCTCGAGGAGGGGCGGCTGACCGTGCATGTGCTGGAGGCGATCGATCCCGCCGCCGCCATCCTGGAATTCGCCGCGGTCAATCTGGTCGACCACATCATCATCGGCGCGCGGCAGAACTCGATGCGGCGCGCGCTGCTCGGCAGCGTCTCCGCCAAGGTCGCCGGCGAAGCGCCGTGCACGGTGACCGTGGTGCGGCCGTCGCGGCTGACGCCGGCGACGGAGGCCGAAGACGGCGACGGCGCGGCGGACCCTGCGGCCAGCGCCGCGGTCACGCCGCCCGCATTATTCTAGAACTTCGGTTCTGATCGGATCAGAACCGAAGTTCTGGATTCTTGTTTGGACGCGTTTTCTTCACGCGAACCGGTACCCACTTCGCTCGAAAACGCTCTGTCAGATCGCTTCGCCGCGCGCCTCGGCGGCCGCATGGCGGATCGCAGCGATGTTGGTCTTGTAGGCCTCGACGGTGCCACCCTTGAAGACAGCGGAGCCCGCGACAAAGGCGTTGGCGCCGGCGGCGGCGAGCTGGCCCGCGACATCGGGCGCGACGCCGCCATCGACCTCGATGTCGATCGGGCGCCCCGCGACCATCGCCCTGACGTCAGAGATCTTGCCGATCGCCGAGCGGATGAAGGCCTGGCCGCCGAAGCCGGGATTGACCGACATCACCAGCACGAGGTCGATCAGGTCGAGCACATATTCGATCGCGCTTGCCGGCGTTGCCGGATTGAGCGAGACGCCGGCCTTCTTGCCGAGCGCGCGGATCGCCTGCAGCGAGCGATGCAAATGCGGACCGGCCTCGGCATGCACCGTGATGTGGTTGCAGCCCGCCTTGGCGAAGGCCTCGAGATAGGGGTCGCAGGGCGAGATCATCAGATGGGCGTCGAAGATCTTTTTGGTGTGCGGCCGCATCGCCTTGATGACATCGGGGCCATACGAGATGTTTGGAACAAAGTGTCCGTCCATCACGTCGAGATGGATCCAATCGGCGCCGGCCTGGTCGACGGCGCGGACCTCCTCGCCGAGCTTTGAGAAATCCGACGCCAGGATCGACGGAGCGATGACGAGGGGACGCGGGGTGAATGACTGAGTCATAACGCAGTTCCGAAAGGCTTCAGGGGGCGACGGGTGAACCCGCCTAACACGCGGACGCGTGGCGGGCAATGCGAGCGGACGGCACCTTGGAGCCGGAAAATTCTGCCGCCGGCGGCAGCTCTTGCCGGGTGCGCGGAACTCGCATCGATGCGCCAAGGCCTGGTTTTATTGAGTTTTTGCCATGGCACGCCCCTTGCTGCGCTTTTGGCAAGCGTTTGAGCCGCCAGGCGCGGCCTTGTTGGAGTATTGCCATGTTATTTGCCATTGGCGCTGCGTCATCCGCCATTGATCTTTTGAGCTCGCTGATGTCGTCGAAGTCGACGACACAGACCGGCAGCTCCACGCAGGGAAATCAGTCGACCGGCCTGTTCTCGGCCTCGACCAGTACCTCGATGTCGACCAGCAGCAGCACGGCTACCGGCTCGGGCAGCAGTAGCTCCACGCAGATTTCGCCGCTGACCATGAGCGCGCTGCTCGACGCGCAGAGCCAGTCGCAGACCACGGCCTCGACGAGCGCGACCCCGACCAGCCGGTCGGATGCGCTGAAGGATCTGTTCTCGCAGATCGACGCCGACGGCAACGGCCAGATCACCAAGACCGAATTCGAGAATGCGCTCGGCGCCGGCGGCACCAACATCGCGCAGGCCGACGACGTGTTCTCCAAGCTCGATGCCAATGGCGACGGCAGCGTCAGCCTCGACGAGATGTCGCAGGCGTTGCAGGGCCACAAGGGCGGCGGCCATCACCATCACCACGCGGCCGGCGGCGCGACCGATGGATCTGGCGCCAGCAGTGGTTCGGGTGGATCGAGCTCCGATCCGCTGATGCAGGCGCTGAACGGCGCCACCTCGACCTCGGTGACCAACAGCGACGGCTCGACCACCACGACGACGACCTATGCCGACGGCTCCAAGGTGTCGATGACGTCGGCGGCCGCCGCTTCCACTACCAGCAGCACGACCTCGTCTTCCGCGGGCAGCAACGCGACCTCGTCCTACAATTTCATCGAGCAGCTGATCCAGCGCCAGTCGCAGGCGATCTCCGCCCAGGCCTCGTCGTCGCTGTCGGTCAGCGCCTAGGGCGAGACACTTCGCATTAAATAGAGCAGGCAGTCTCGCCTCGCCCCGCGTGCGGCTATCGCATTCACACATCTGGGTTGCGATTAGCGGTAAAGCGGGATTCTCTATCGGTAGGCAAGCCGGTGGAGGTTTTGATGGCCGGGGTGGCATATGGACTGGGACGATTTGGCGATCGTCGCCTGGAAAAAGGGGGCGCGGCTGCATGCGGCGCTGGTGGCCCGGCCTGGCTCGTGCATCCGCCGCCTCGGTGAGGACCGTGCGGGCGAGATGCAGTTTCGCCGGCTTCTTCACAATCCGTCGGTGACGGCCGCAGAGATGTCACGGCATGCCGGAGACCTCACCGGGCAGCGAGCGGCTGGTCGGCATGTTGTTGTCGCACAGGACACGTCGGAATTGATCTTGGGCGGCCGGCGGTCGCGACAATGCTACGGACCGGTCGCCAAAGGCAATGCCGCGGGTTTGTTGCTGCATGTGGCACTGGCGGTAGAGGCCGAGACGCAAGGGTTGCTCGGTCTGGTCTCGATGCAGGTCTGGAACCGTAACCGAGAGGAGTTGGCACCACGGCGCAAGCGGGCGACGGCGGCTAAGGAATCGCAACGATGGATCGAGAGCAGCGAACGGGCGGGTGAGGTACTGGCTGCGGCGGCCAGCGTCACGATGGTATCGGACCGCGAAAGCGACTTTTACGAACTGTTCGTGAAGCGTCCGCAAAACGTCGAATTGGTTGTGAGGGCCTGCCAGAATCGGCGGATCGAGGGGTCCGAAGAAGACCCGGATTTGCTGTTCACCTTCATCGACGCCCAGGCCGAACAAGGGCGCGTTGCCATGACGGTCCCCGCCGCACCAGGACGGCGCGCGCGCGATACCGAGTTCGCAGTGCGCTTCGCGCCGGTGGCCGTATGCCGGCCGCTCCATGGAGCCGATCCGACGTTGCCCGAGACGGTTCACCTGACGCTGGTCGATGTCCGCGAGGTATCGGAGCCGAAAGACGGTAGCGCACCTGTGCATTGGCGGCTTTTGACTACCCACGCTGTCGCTACATTGAACGACGCGCGTCAAGTGGTCGGCTTCTACCGGACGCGTTGGGTGATCGAGGAGTTCTTCCGTACGCTCAAGACGGCAGGCTTCGATATAGAGGAAGCCGATATCGGCGACCCGCAGGCCATGATCAACTTCGTCGCTGCTGCAGCCGTTGCGGCCATCACCATCAAGCAACTCGTCCAGGCCCGCGACGGCAACACGGATCAGCTCCTGAGCGATGCCTTCGAGCCGGACGACCAACCCATCCTCGAAGCCGTCTCCGCCCGGCTCGAAGGCAAGACCGAGCGGCAACGCAATCCGCACCCGAAGGGATCCCTGGCCTTTGTCGCTTGGGTCATCGCACGCCTCGGCGGCTGGACCGGCTACTACGGCAAGCCGGGTCCCAAAGTCATCCGCATCGGCCTTGCCAAGTTCCACGCCATCAAATACGGCGCCAATCTAAGGCTTCAGAATGTGTGAATCTGATAGCCGCGTGCGGGGAGAGGCCGGAACGCATCGTAAGATGCGTTCCGGGTGAGGGGGAGTCTCCGCGAGTCAGTCTATCACCGTCGACGCGGTGAAAGCCCCTCACCCCAACCCTCTCCCCGTAAGAACGGGGCGAGGGAGCGCACTGCCTTCGCGGCCCTAACCGAATCTGTCCCGCCAGCTCGGCAGCGCGCCGGGGAAGGGCAGGGCGGTGGCTGAATGGACGCCACGCGCGATGGCGCGCGCCACCGTGTTGGCGGCGATCGCGCCGAGCTTGGTCAGCCCGAACAGCGGATCGACCGGCTTGGCGCCCGTGGCCGCGGCAAACACCACGTCGCCATCGAGCGGGGCGTGCACGGGATAGATCGCGCGCGCCATGCCGGTCTGCGCGATCATCGCAAGGCGCTTCGCCTGCGGCTTGGTCAGCTGCGCATCGGTCACGACAACGACGAGCGTGGTGTTCTCGGCGGCGGTAGCGTCCGCGCCGCCCTTCAGCCGCAGCTTCAGCATGTCCGGCGTGAACGCGGGCGGCAGGCCGCGACCGCCGAACTCGCTATCGACCTCGAACGGCGCCGCCCAGAACCACGGGCCGCTGCCGACCGTGACGCTGCCGACCGCGTTGACCACCGCGAGCGCTGCGACCTTGACGCCGTCGTCGGTGACGGCCGATGCCGAGCCGAGGCCGCCCTTCAAATTGGCGGTGGTGGCGCCCATGCCCGCGCCGACGCTGCCGAGCTCGAAATTATCGGAGGCGGTATTCGCCGCCGCGTAGCCGAGATCGCGATAGGGCGGAAAGCGTCCCCACGCCTTGTTGCCGCCGTTGAGCAGATCAAAGCAGATCGCACCCGGCACGATCGGGATCACCGCATCGCGGATGCGAAAGCCGCGGCCGCGCTCGGCGAGCCAGGCCTGCACGCCGCCGGCCGCGTCAAGCCCGAGCGCGGAGCCGCCGGACAGCGTGATGCCGTCGATCGCCTCGACGACGTTATGCGGGGACAGCAGCGCGTCCTCGCGGGTGCCCGGACCGCCGCCGCGGACATCGATCGAGGCGACCGCCGGCCGCTCGAACAGGATCGCGGTGACGCCCGAGGCGATCACGGCGTCGTCGGCGTGGCCGACGCTGACGCCGGCAATATCGGTGAGAAGGTTTTTCACGATTGAGTCCGTCCGCCTGCTGTCCGATCGACCCGGTATAGCAGCCGCGGCGAATGCAGCAACCTTTGACCGCGCGTGAGCAGGGACCTGCCAGGACGTTGGCAAGACTTGCGGGTATCCGGTCAAAAAAACGCCCCGGCTGACCGGGGCGTTTCGTCTCCCTGATGGGATCAAGACGCGAGAGGCTCAGGAGCCCTTCGGATTGATCTCGGTGTAGTTGCCCTTGGCGTCCCACTTGTAGACGACGTAGTCGATCGCCTTGATGTCGCCCTTGGCGTCGAAGCCCATCTTGCCGAGCACGGTGTCCCAGTCGCCGGCCTTGATGGTGTCCATCACCTTCTTGGCGTCGGTGGTGCCGGCCTTGGCGACGGCCTGCGTCCACACCTGCATCGCGGCGTAAGTGTAGAGCGTGTAGCCTTCGGGATCGATGTTCTTGGCCTTGAACTTCTCGACGATCGCCTTCGCGGTCGGCTTGTTGCGCGGATCGGGGCCGAAGGTGAACAGCGTGCCTTCGGCGGCGGGGCCGGTAATCGAGGCGAACTCCTTGTCGTTCATGGCGTCGCCCGCCATCAACACGGTCTGCAGGCCCTGGTCGCGCATCTGGCGCAGGATCAGGCCGGCTTCCTGATGATAGCCGCCGACATAGACCAGATCGATGTTGTCGCGCTTCAGGCGCGAGACGATCGAGTTGAAGTCCTTGTCGCCCTTGTTGTAGGACTCGAACATCTTCTCCTGGAAGCCGGCCTTGTTCAGCGCCTTCTTGGTCTCGTCGGCGAGGCCTTTGCCGTAGGTGGTCTTGTCGTTCAGGATGGCGACGTTCTTGCCCTTGAAGTTCTTCATGATGTAGTCGGCGGCGACCAGGCCCTGCTGGTCGTCACGGCCGCAGACGCGCGCCACGTTCCACAGCTTGCGCTCGGTGAACAGCGGGTTGGTCGAGGCCGGGGTGATCTGCAGCACGTTGGCGTCGGCATAGGCCTCGGAGGCCGGGATCGAGGACGACGAGCAGAAATGGCCGGCCACGAACGGGATCTTCGCGGAGCCGATCTTTTCCGCGATCGAGCGCGCCTGCTTCGGATCGCAGGCATCGTCGTCGGCTTCCAGCGCGATCTTCTTGCCGAGCACGCCGCCGGCGGCGTTGATGTCGGCGACTGCCTGCTCGGCGCCGTTCTTCATCTGCCGGCCAAAAGCGGATTCGGAGCCCGTCATCGGGCCCGCGACTGCGATGGTGATGTCTTGCGCGAACGCGCTCGCCGATAATGCGAACGAAGCGCCCAGTGCCAGGCCGATCAGCTTCAGTGATTTCATGAGACGTCCCTCGTGGTCGTTGCCTCTTGCGGAAGGGCCCGGCACGCCGGGCCCCAAAACCGCGGGCATTCTCGGCTGATTTCGCAGCGAAGTCACCGGCAATTTTCAGGCAAATCGACGCTGCATCAGCCGCATCCCGCTGCAAGGGGCGGCGCTCAGGGGTGAGCTAGCCGCGGCGGCCGCCTTCCAGATAGGCGGCGCGGATTTCCGGGCGCTGCAGCAATTCGGCGCCGGTTCCGGCCAGCGTGATCAGGCCGTTGACCATGACGTAGCCGCGATGGGCGAGCTTCAGCGCATGGTTGGCGTTCTGCTCGACGATCAGCACGGTGAGGCCGTCCTGCCGGTTCAGCGTGCGGATGGCATCGAAGATCTGGCGCGCGATCAGCGGCGCGAGGCCGAGCGAAGGCTCGTCCAGCATCAACAGGCGCGGCCGGCTCATCAGGGCGCGGCCGATCGCGAGCATCTGCTGCTCGCCGCCCGAGAGCGTGCCGCCGCGTTGTGCGACGCGCTCCTTCAGCCGCGGAAACAGCGCGAACACGCGCTCCAGCCCGGCTTCGCGCTCGGCCTCGCTGCATTCGGTGGCATCGGCGCCCATCTGCAGGTTTTCCGCGACGCTCATGCGCGGAAAGATCCGCCGGCCCTCGGGCGATTGCGCGATGCGCAGCCGCGCGATCTCGTGGGTCGGCACGCCAGTGATGTCATGGCCGTCGAATTCGATGCGGCCGGCGCGGGCGCGCGGCCGGCCGAAGATCGTCATCATCAGCGTCGACTTGCCGGCGCCATTGGCGCCGATCAGCGCGACGATCTCGCCTCGATTGATCTCGATGTCGACGCCCTTCAGCGCCTCGATCTTGCCATACGCCGCACGCACGCCGCGCACCGCGAGCAGGGGTGTGGTTGCCGCTGCCGAGCTCACGTGCCGCTCTCCATCACGGCGATCGCCTCTTCCTCGTCGGCGCCGAGATAGGCGGCGATCACCTTGGGGTCGTCGCGCACCGCTTGCGGCGTGCCTTCGGCGATCTTGACGCCGTAGTCCATGACCACGATGTGATCGGAGATCTCCATCACGACCGACATGTCGTGCTCGATCAGCAGGATCGAGGTGCCCTGTTCGTTGCGGATCGACAGCAGCAGTTCGTTGAGGCCGCCGCTCTCGCGCGCATTCAGTCCGGCCGCGGGCTCGTCGAGGCAGAGCAGCGCAGGTTCAGTACACATCGCGCGCGCGATCTCGAGCCTGCGCTGGTCGCCATAGGGCAAATTGCCCGCCGCGTCGTCGGCGCGGTCGAGCAGGCCGACGCGATTGAGCCAGGTCCGCGCCAGCTCGATGGCGCGCGCTTCGGCCTCGCGCCAGGACGGCAGGCCGAGCAGGCCGAGCAGGGTCAGGCCCGAGGCGCGCATCAGCGCGTTGTGCTGGGCGACCATCAGGTTTTCCAGCGCGGTCATGCCGGGAAACAGCCGGATGTTCTGGAAGGTGCGCGCCACCTTGGCCTGCTTGGAGATGCGGAAATCGTTCAGCCGCTCGAGCTGGATGGTGCGGCCGTCATCATGGGCGAGGCGGATCGCGCCGCCGCTCGGCCGGTAGAAGCCGGTGATGCAGTTGAAGACGGTGGTCTTGCCGGCGCCGTTCGGCCCGATCAGCGCGGTGATCTTGCGTCGCTCGGCCGCAAAGGAGAGCTCGTTGACCGCGACGATGCCGCCGAAGCGCATCATCAGGCGGTCGACGGTGAGGATGTGGTCGCCGCTCATCCGTGGCCCTCCTTGACGAGGTCGGAGGAGATCGCCTGGTTGCGCTCCAGGAACACGGTGGGCGCGCGATGGCCGATCAGCCCGCGCGGCCGCCAGATCATCAACAGCACCATCGCGATGCCGAACACCAGCATGCGGTATTGATCGAGGCCGCGGAACAATTCGAAGCCGCCGATCATGGCGAGCGCGGCAAGCGCGACGCCGAGCTGCGAGCCCATGCCGCCGAGCACGACGATCGCCAGCACCAGCGCCGATTCCTGGAAGGTGAAGGATTCCGGGCTGATGAAGCCCTGCCGCGTGGCGAAGAACGCGCCGGCGAGGCCGCCGAACATCGCGCCGGTCGCGAATGCCGTCAGCTTGGTGGTCGTGGTGTTGATGCCGAGCGCGCGGCAGGCGACCTCGTCCTCGCGCAGCGCCTCCCAGGCGCGGCCGATCGGCAGCCGCCGCAGCCGGATGGTCACCCAGTTGGTGAGCAGCGCCATCGCCAGGATCAGATAGAACAGGAAGACGAGGCGGTGGGTCGGCGAGAACTCGATGCCGAGCTTGGCGGCGAGCCCGTCATCGCCCGGCGTCAGCGGAATGCCGAACATGGTCGGGCGGGGAATCCCCGATACGCCGTTGGGGCCGCCGGTCAGGCTCTGCCAGTTGATGATGACGAGGCGGATGATCTCGCCGAAAGCGAGCGTCACGATCGCCAGATAATCGCCGCGCAGCCGCAGCACCGGGAAGCCGAGCAGCACGCCCCAGAACGCCGCGAGGATGCCGGCGAGCGGCAGGCAGACCCAGAACGACAATCCGAAATTGGTCGCAAGCAGCGCGTAGGAATAGGCGCCGACCGCATAGAAGGCGACATAGCCGAGGTCGAGCAGGCCGGCGAGGCCGACCACGACGTTCAATCCCCATCCCAGCATCACATAGGTCAGGACCAGGATCGACAGGTCGAGAATGTAGCGCTGGTCGTAGAAGATGACGGGTACGAGGAAGGTGAACACCAGGAGCGCGGGCGCCAGCCAGCGGCCGGCGAACGAGATCGCCGATTGCACCGGCTTCGGCACAATGCTGTCCTTGTCGACCGGCCCCCACCATTGCCGCAGCAACTCGACGACGATGCTGCCGCCGAACACGGTGGCGACCATCGCGGCGAGGTCGCCGAACCGCGTCCAGTAGATCAGGCCGCCTTGCGGTCCGGCCTCGGTGCGCACGCCGATCATCAGCGAGAACAGCACCAGCGCGACCAATGCGCTGATCAGGGCTTTCTTGAGAATGAAGGCGCCGCCCGAGGGCTGCGCGGCGTGCGAGGGGCGGGCTGAGGTCGCGCTCACGAAGTGCCTGTCAGACTTTTTCGACTTCGGGACGGCCAAGCAGGCCGGTCGGCATGAAGATCAGCACCACGATCAGGATCGAGAACGCGGCGACGTCCTTGTATTCCACCGAGAAATAGGCCGACCAGAACGTCTCGATCAGACCGATCGCAAGCCCGCCGAGCATCGCGCCCGGCAGCGAGCCGATGCCGCCGAGCACGGCGGCGGTGAACGCCTTGATGCCGGCGACGAAGCCCATGAAGAAATCGACCAGGCCATAATACAGCAGGTACATCATGCCGGCGACGGCGGCGAGCGCGGCACCGATCACGAAGGTCATCGAGATAGTGCGGTCGACGTCGACGCCGAGCAGTGCGGCCATGGTCTGGTCCTGCTCGCAGGCGCGCATGTCGCGCCCGAGCCGGGTGCGCGACACCAGCCAGGTGAACAGCGCCAGCACCACGATGGTGGCGAGCACGACCATGATCTGGACGTTGGAGAGCTGCACGGCGAAGCCTTGCGCGCCCTCATGCAGCGTGTAGCCGCCGGTGATGATCGGCGGCACCGGCTTGACGCGCGCACCCTGTGACACCTGCGAGAAGTTGGTCAGCACGAACGACATGCCGATCGCCGACAGCATCGGCGCCAGGCGGAACGAATGCCGCAAGGGCCGGTAGGCGATGCGCTCGATGGTCCAGCCATAGAGCGCGGTGATCGCCATCGAGACCAGCAGCACGATCAGAAGGATCAGGGGGATCGCGGTGAGGCCGAGCGACACCAGCACCAGGAACGAAATCAGCGCGATGAAGCCGCCGATCATGAAGATGTCGCCATGGGCGAAGTTGATCATGCCGACGATGCCGTAGACCATCGTGTAGCCGATGGCGATCAGGCCGTAGATCGAACCGAGCACGAGGCCGTTGATCAGTTGCTGGGCGAAATAATCCATGCGCTGCCGTAACTCGAGGGGTGACGCGCCGAGGGCCCCCGGCAGCCTGATCCGTCGCGTCGTGGTATTTTCTAACAGTGGAACCCCGGCGGCGGCAACAGCGTGGCAGCAGCAGACGAGGGCTTGTACATAACTACTTCGGCGGGTGCGGTTCCGATGTCACAGGGTCGACACCTCGTTGCCTTGCAATGATCGCGCCGGAACCCGTGTTCCCCGAGCAACCGCGGTCCTGACGGTGCGTTGTCCCGAGCTTGATGAAAGCAAAGGGAGTTAAGCGAATGAGCAATCAGAACCAGAACCCCGGCCAGCAGAACCAGAACCCGAGTCAGAAGCCCGGTCAGCAGCAGGGCGGCGGCCAGAAGCCCGGCCAGCAGCAGCAGGATCCCGGCCGGCAGGGCCAGAAGCCCAATCCGGAGCGCTAGTTCGGCGCAAGAGCAGATGCAACACAAGGGCCTCGCCGAACGGCGAGGCCTTTTTGTTCGGGATTTCTATTTCGTTGGGTCTTCCGCTTCTGCCTGTGTTGCTCAGGCCAGCTGATCGGCGAAGCGGCCGCGGAAGGCATATGAACCGAAATGCGTAAGCTCGCTTCGAAGGTCCAGCCAGATTTCGCCGCCGAGGTCGAGCCAGCGCCGGCAGAAGGCGTAATCTTCGGACAAATACTCGCCGGTCGTCTTGTCGATCATGCATTCGAACAGCGAGACACGGCCGAGGTCGGCGCGAACCAAGTCGCCGGTGTTCAAGTCGTTGCTCTTGTGGTTCGCCCGATATTTGAGCTCGGGATGGGCGTCGCACAGCCTGACGAGGGCGGATCGCTTCATCATCAGGAAGCCGGTTCCGGCATATCGGACCTTGGCGAAGCCATCGCCGCGAGCCGTGATCTGGTCGCCTTCCCATGTGACGACATAGTCCAGCGAGGATGACGAGAGGTTCTTGCGCTTGGCGTCCGCAGCCCGCTGCACCTTTTCCCAATCGATGTGCTTGAGCGGGTAGGCTGCGGCCGAAACATCGGCGCCGCAATCCAGCAGCCGGAACACGGCCTCGGGTTCGAACCCGATATCGGCATCGATGAACAGCAGATGGCTGGCGCCGGATACAAGGAACTGGTGGGCCAGTTCGTTCCGGGCGCACACGATCAGCGATTCGTTTCCTATCAGGTGGAACTGGATGTCGATGCCCCGGGCAGTGGCCACGGCCTGAAGCTTCAGGGCAGACAGCACATAGGCCATCTTAAGGTCGCCGCCGAAGCAGGGCGTCGCGACGAAAATGCGGGTTCTTTCGCTCATTTTACCCCCTTTATCCCGGCCGGCGCAGGTGCTGGGCAGATCCTGGCCTGGCCCGATCGCATCGATCCGGAACCATCGCACCGCGCTTAACCTTAACAAAGGGTTTAAATTGCTGCCGGCAATCGATCGGCGTTACCTCGCAGGCTGAACCGTCGCCGATCCAAAGGCGCCGGAGAGAAGCGGGAAGCGGCAATGTCGAGCAACTGGCGGATCAGCTCCTTCAACGGCGCTCTGCTTGCGGCCTATTTCATTCCGGTCTGGACCATCATCGCGTTCAGCATCATGGTGTCGCCGATCCACGGCCTCTATGAGCGGCCGAGCGTGTCGATCGCGCTGTATGCGAGCGACTATCTGCACCTCGGCAAGATGGCGACGGTGCGGCTCGCATGGCTGTTGGCGCTTGCGCGGATCACGGTGGTGGCGTTCTTCGCGGTGTTCCTCGCGATGGCAGCGTTCTCGCCGCTGCGCAGAAACAGCAGTGGCGCCGACGAGGCGCTTGCGGTGGCGCTCTGCCTCGGCAGCGTGCTGAGCTTCGCCAGCATGATGATGGCCTCCAAGGTCGGCGAGATCGAAGCGATGCGGATGCATGCATCCGAGCTTCTGATGCTGCTCGGCACCGCGATCGTGATGCTGTTCGAGACCTCGCCGAAGCGAGCTGCCGTCACTCCTGCCGTCGAGGCGGGGGCGCCGGCGAGCGGGCTATCCCTTCAGCAGCCCTAGCTCGGCAATGATCGCGCCGGCTTCCTTGACGGCGTGATTAGCCGCGGGCACGCCGCAATAGATCGCCTGCTGCAGCAGGATCTCCTTGATGTCCTCGGGCGTGAAGCCGCCTTCGCTGAGTGCGGCGCGCACATGCAGGCGGAATTCGTCCCACTGGCCGAGCGCGACCATGGTGCCGATCACGAGCACGCGGCGGGTGCGGTGATCGAAATGCGGCCGGGTCCAGATGTCACCCCAGGCGTAGCGTGTGATCAGGTCCTGAAAGTCGGTGTTGAACGCATTGCGGTTCTTGATCGACTTGTCGACCCATTCATTGCCCAGCACCTTGCGGCGCTGCGTCATGCCGTCGTCGCGGCGCTGATTATCGTCCATCGAAGTTCCTCCTCGTCATTGCGAGCGAAGCAATCCATTTCACCGCTGGCGGAGACGTGGATTGCTTCGTCGCTTCGCTCCTCGCAATGACGCTCTTTGCTGTTACCGTTGCGTCAGGAAGCCGACTACGGCTTCGGTGAAGGCGTGCGACTGCTCGACATTGGAGATGTGCGCGGCGTCCAGCAGTGTCATGCTGGCGCCGGGAATGCCGCTGCGGATCATCTCACCCGCCGACACCGGCGTCGCCATGTCCTGCTTGCCTGCGATCACCAGCGTCGGGCTCTTGATCCCAGGCAGCAGCGCACGTTGGTCGAGCGTCGAGAGCGCCTCGCAGCAGGCGAGATAGCCCTCGACGGGAGAGGCGAGCAGCATCGCCTTCATGCGCGCCGTGGTTTCTGGTTCGCGCTCGCGGAAGTCGGCAGTCAGCCAGCCCGCGATCACGGTGTCGGCGACCGCGGCGATGCCGCCTTCCTTCACCGCCTTGATGCGGTTCAGCCAGTTGGTCGGATCGGGATAATAGCAGGCGGTGTTGGCGAGGATGATCTTGCCGAATCTTTCAGGAGCGTTGGCGCCGAGCCATTGCCCGACCATGCCGCCCATCGACAGGCCGCACCAATGCACCTTCTCGATGTTGAGGTCGTCGAGGATCGCCAGCACGTCGCGGCCGAACCGCTCCATCGAGTAGGGACCGGCCGGCACGCCGGACTTGCCGTGGCCGCGGCGGTCGTAGCGGATGACGCGGAACATCTGCGTCAGCGCCTTCATCTGCGGCTCCCACATCTGCAAGGTGCAGCCGAGCGAGTTCGACAGCATCACGGTCGGTCCGCCGTCGCGGCCATCCACCTGGACGTTGAGCAGGCATCCGTCGGCGTTGATCATCGGCATATGTTATCCCCTCGTCATGTGCGGCGAAGCGCGTCGTTGCTTCACGCCGTCGCTATCTGTCGTCCAGTGAAGCCAGCAGCCGGTCGATCAGCGCCTGCGAGGCGCCCTGATAGGCCATCGGCTCGAACAGCTCTGCGATACGCTTGTCGTCGAGATGCGCGGAGATCTTGGCATCCGCCGACAGCACGTCGCGCAGATGCTTCTTCTCCGCGACCGCTTTCTTGCTGGCGGCCTCGATCAGATGATGGGCGTCGCTCTTGCCGATCTTGTCGGCGAGGGCAAAGGTGACGGCTTCCGCCATGATCAGCCCATGCGTCGCATCGAGGTTGACGCGCATCCGCGCCGCATCGACCTCGAGCCCTTCGGCGAGATCGACTGTCGCGGCGAGTGCGCCTGAGGTCACCAGCATCAGGCCCGGCAAGGTCGGCCATTCCGCATGCCACGGGCCTGCGCTGCGCTCATGGTCCTGGACCTGCGCGGCGAAGATCGTGGCAGCGAGGTTCGGCGCCATGGTCGCGGCGCCCAGCGCGCTTGCGGCCGCCACCGGATTGCGCTTGTGCGGCATGGTGGAGGAGCCGCCGCGGCCGGCGCCGGCCGGCTCGAAGGCCTCGCCGACATCGGTCTGCATCATCAGCGAAATGTCGCGCGCGATCTTGCCGCAGCTGCCGGCGAGGATCGCGAACACCGACGCCGCCTCCGCGATGCGGTCGCGGTGGGTGTGCCAGGGCGCATCGGGCAGAGGCAGGTCGATCTCTTTCGCGAGGGTTGCCGCGACCGCGAGGCCCTTGTCGCCGAGCGCGGCGAGCGTCCCCGCGGCGCCGCCGAATTGCAGTGCCAGGGTTTCGCGGCGCAGGCGCAGCAAGCGCTTGCGCGAGCGATGCAGCGCCGCGGCATATTCGGCGAGCTTGAGGCCGAACGGCATCGGCAGCGCGTGCTGCAGCCAGGTCCGCGCCACCATTGCGGTGTCGCGGTGGGCGTGTGCGAGCCCGGCAAAGCCCGCAACGGCGCGGTCGAGGTCCGCGAGCAGCGCATCGATGCCGGCGCGCAAGGTCAGCATGGTCGCCGTATCGATGACGTCCTGGCTGGTCGCGCCCCAATGCACGTAACGCGCCGCCTCGGCATCGGCCTTGGCGACGTCAGCGGTCAGGGCCTTGACCAGCGGGATCGCCAGATTGCCAGATCGCGTCGCGGCATCGGCCAGCGCGGCGAGGTCGAATGATTCGGCCTTGCAGGCCGCGGCAATCGGTCCCGCGCTGGCTGCGGGAATCACGCCGCAGGCCACCTCGGCGCGGGCCAGCGCCGCCTCGAAATCCAGCATGTTCTGCAGGGTGGCGGAGTCGTCGCACACCGCGCGCATCGCGGCGCTCGACAGCATCGGCGCAAGCAGGGGGGAGAGGGCTGTGCTCATGGCGCGCGACCTAACCACTCCTGCGCGTCGCTGCCAATGCCCCTGCGCTGCCGTCATATTCGGCAAGCGGACCGCGCGATTTCGTGAACGATGCGCTTGGCTTGCTGCGGTTGCGAATATGCATCGCTCATCCTCCCAAGGTGGCCTTTCCTTTGCGCCCGGGCTGCTTTACTTGGGGGAAAAGGTTTCTTGCGATCAAGGAGGTCCCCCATGGCCATGACGATGACCGGCGAAGTCCAGCTTGCAGCGCCGCGCCAGGCTGTGTGGGACAAGCTCAACGATCCCGAAGTGTTGAAGGCCTGCATTCCCGGCTGCGAAGAGCTGGAGAAGACCGACGAGGGCGGCTTCCGCGCCACCGCGAAAATGAAGGTCGGCCCGGTGTCGGCCCGCTTCAAGGGCAAGGTCACCTTGAGCGATCTCGATCCGCCGAACGGCTACAAGATCTCGGGTGAAGGCGAGGGCGGGGTCGCCGGCTTCGCCAAGGGCGGCGCCACAGTCGGCCTCGCCGACAAGGATGGCGGCACGCTTCTGAGCTACAACGTGGAGGCGCAGATTGGCGGCAAGCTCGCCCAGCTCGGCCAGCGCCTGATCAACGGCGCCGCCAAGAAGCTGGCCGATGAATTCTTTGCAAATTTTGCAAAGGCGGTGCAGGGTTAGGCCTGCTTTCCGGTTGGACTATCTGGGTCCGGCCAAGGCTTCCCGTTATGTCCTGGATGGGTGGCTCCAAAGGTTGCCCATCGCGGGGCGCGCCCATATTATGCCGTCTGGAATGATTTTAAACCGCCTGCTTCGCCGATATGCGGTGGCGCAGATAAGAGAGTGCTGATGGCCAAGATTTCAATGATCGTGAACGGCAACCCCGTGAACGCCAATGTCGACCCCCGTACCCTTCTGGTTCAGTTTCTGCGCGAAAACCTGCGCCTGACGGGCACCCATGTCGGCTGCGACACCTCGCAGTGCGGCGCCTGCGTCGTGCACCTGGACGGCAAGGCGGTGAAGTCCTGCACGACGCTCGCGGTGATGGCCGACGGTCATGAGGTCAAGACCATCGAGGGCTTGGCGGCCGACGGCGCACCGCTGCATCCGATGCAGGAAGCCTTCCGCGAGCATCACGGCTTGCAGTGCGGCTTCTGCACGCCGGGCATGATCATGACCGCGGTCGACCTGGTCCATCGCAAGGGCCACGACCTCAGCGATGAAGTGATCCGCGAGGAGCTGGAAGGCAACCTGTGCCGCTGCACCGGCTACCAGAACATCGTGGCCTCGATTGCCGCCGGCGCGAAGGCGATGGCCAAGTCGGACCTCGCCTAACAAGTCGACCACGGCTAGTCAGCAATTCATCGCGATCGCGATCAGGACATTCCAATGTACGAATTCAAATATCACCGTCCCGGCACCGTACGGCAGGCCGCCAACCTCCTGGTGAAGAACGAGGACGCCAAGCTGATCGCCGGCGGTCACACGCTGGTGCCGGTCATGAAGCAGCGGCTCGCGAGCCCGCCGCATCTGGTCGATCTCTCCCATATCGAAGGTCTCGACACGATCGAGATGAAGGGCCGCTCGCTGGTGATCGGCGCCACCGCCAAGCACGCCGAGGTCGCGAACTCCGCGATCGTGGGCGAGGCGATCCCGGCGCTGGCCGAACTTGCCGGTATGATCGGCGATCCAGCCGTGCGCCATCGCGGCACCATCGGCGGCTCGCTCGCCAACAACGACCCGACCGCCGACTACCCGGCCGCGGTGCTGGCGCTGGGCGCCACCATCGTCACCAACAAGCGCCGTCTGAAGGCTGAGGAATACTTCCAGGGTCTGTTCTCGACTGCGCTGGAGGCCGACGAGATCATCACCAAGGTGATGTTCCCGCTGCCGAAGAAGGCGGCCTATGTCAAGTTCCGCAACCAGGCCTCGCGTTATGCGTTGGTCGGTGTGTTCGTGGCCAAGCGTCCGTCCGACGTGCGTGTCGCGGTCACCGGCGCGGGCTCCGACGGCGTGTTCCGCGTTGCCGCGTTCGAGGAGGCCCTGAAGAAGCGCTTCTCGCACAAGGTGCTCGACGGCATCGCGGTTCCGGCCGACGGGCTGAACAGCGACCTGCACGGCAGTGCGGAATACCGGGCGCATCTGATCGGCGTTCTGACGCGCAGGGCGGTGGAAGCCGCCAACGCCAAGGATTAGATCCAAGGGACCGAAAAGGCACTAGATCCCAAGATCTAGATCGCAAGGTCTAGATCCAAGAACCAAATCCACAGCGTGATTTCGCTAACCCCTGTTCGAAGACTGGCTGTTCCATGAGTGCACCGGCGTTACCCACTTCCGTCGATGCGCTCGAGGAGCTGCTGACATCGCGCGGTTATCTCGCCGAACGGTCGCTGGCGACCGTGACCTATCTCGCGCTGCGCATGGGGCGGCCGCTGTTTCTGGAAGGCGAGGCCGGTGTCGGCAAGACCGAAATCGCAAAGGTTTTGTCGGCGGCGCTCGGGCGCAAGCTGATTCGCCTGCAATGCTATGAAGGCCTCGATGTCGCCTCCGCCGTCTATGAGTGGAGCAGCGCGGCGCAGATGATCGCGATCCGGCTCGCGGAGGCCTCGGGCGATACCGATCGCGACCAGCTTGCGAGCGACATCTTCGCCGAGCGCTTCCTGATCAAGCGACCGTTGTTGCAGGCGCTTGAGCCCGACGTCGCTGGCCCCCCGGTGCTGCTGATCGACGAACTCGATCGTGCCGACGAGGCGTTCGAGGCGTATCTGCTCGAAATCCTCAGCGACTTCCAGGTCACGATCCCCGAGCTCGGCACCGTGAAGGCGCCGGCGCCGCCGATCGTGATCATTACCTCGAACCGCACCCGCGAGATCCACGACGCGCTGAAGCGCCGCTGCCTCTATCACTGGGTGGATTATCCTACAGCGGAGCGCGAGCTCGCGATCGTCAAGTCGCGGGTGCCGAACATTTCCGCGAAGCTGTCGCAGCAGGTGGTCCGCTTCGTGCAGGCGCTGCGCAACCAGGATTTCTACAAGTCGCCGGGCGTCGCCGAGACCATCGATTGGGCCACCGCGCTGTCCGAACTCGACGCCCGCTCGCTGACGCCGCAGGTGGTCGGCGACACGCTGGGCGCACTCCTGAAGTACCAGGACGACATCGCGCGCATGCAGGGCGATGCGTTGCAGAAGACATTGAAGGAAGCGACGAGCGAGACGTAAGTCACGCGCCGCAACAACGTCCGTCATTCCGGGGCGATGCGTCAGCATCGAAGCCGGAATCTCGATGTTCCGGGTTCACGCTGCGCGTGCCCCGGAATGACAGGGTATAAGCGATGCCGATCAACCACCTCGCGCCTCCGACCGGCCACATGGCCGACAACGTGATCGGCTTTGCCCGCGCGCTGCGGGCGGCCGGGCTCCCGGTCGGGCCGGGCTCGGTGATCGATGCGCTCGATGCGCTGCAGCTGATCGAGGTCGGACATCGCTCCGACTTCTACGCCACGCTGGAAGCGATCTTCGTCAAGCGCCATGAGCATGCGCTGATCTTCCGCCAGGCCTTCGAGCTGTTCTTCCGCGCCGCCGAGGAGTGGAAGAGCATGCTGGATTCCGTCCCGCTGCCCGACCACGCCAGGAAGAAGCCGCCGCCGGCCTCGCGCCGCGTCCAGGAGGCGATGGCGCAGCCGGCGAAGAGCGAGGAGCGGCCGCAGGCCCAGGAGCAGGAGCTGAAGCTCTCGGTCTCCGACAAGGAGGTGCTGCAGAAGAAGGATTTTGCGCAGATGACCGCGGCGGAGATCGCCGAGGTGACGCGCGAGATCGCCAGGATGCGGCTGCCGCAGGCCGAGCTCGTGACCCGCCGCTATCAGCCGGACGCGCGCGGCTTGCGGCTCGACATGCGCCGCACCGTGCGCAACTCGCTGCGCACCGGCGGCGAGATCATCGATATCAGGAAGCTCGGCCGGATCGAGAAGCCGGCGCCGATCGTGGCGCTGCTCGATATTTCCGGTTCGATGAGCGAATACACCCGCCTGTTCCTGCACTTCCTGCATGCCATCACCGACTACCGCAAGCGGGTCTCGGTGTTCCTGTTCGGCACCCGCCTGACCAATGTGACGCGCGCGTTGCGGGCGCGCGACCCCGACGAGGCGCTGGCGAGCTGCACGTCCTCGGTGGAAGACTGGGCCGGCGGGACGCGGATCGCGACCTCGCTGCACACCTTCAACCAGCTCTGGGCCCGCCGGGTGCTCGGGCAGGGCGCCATCGTCCTCCTTATATCCGATGGACTAGAACGCGAGGCCGATGCCAAACTGGCCTTCGAGATGGACCGATTGCACCGCTCCTGCCGCCGCCTGATCTGGCTCAACCCGCTGCTGCGCTATTCCGGCTTCGAGGCCAAGGCCCAGGGCATCAAAATGATGCTGCCCCACGTTGACGAATTTCGCCCGGTGCATAACTTGACGTCCATCAAGGGCTTGATCGGGGCGCTGTCATCCCCGCCGCCGGCGCACCACCGCAGCCTGATCCGTTCTGTAGCCTGAGAAGCCTGACCCGATAGCAGGAGGCCACCATGCTGAACCGCGACGAAGACATCCTGCAGGCCGCCGAGACCTGGCAGAAGCAGGGCCATGGCGTGGCGCTCGCCACCGTGGTCGAGACCTGGGGCTCGGCGCCGCGCCCGGCCGGCTCGAGCCTCGTCATCAATGACGACGGCACGTTCTTGGGCAGCGTTTCCGGCGGCTGCGTCGAGGGCGCGGTGGTGACGGAAGCGCTCGACGTGATCGCGAGCGGCCAGCCAAAAATGCTCGAATTCGGCGTCGCGGACGAGACGGCCTGGAATGTCGGCCTGTCCTGCGGCGGCACCATCCGCGTGTTCGTCGAGAAGGTCGGTTAGCCGTGAAGCTCGAGATCCTGAAAGAGCTCAACGCCGAGCGCGCCGCGCGCCGCCCGGTCATCATCGTCACCGACACCGCCAATGGCGAGCAGCGCTTGGTGAAGGCTGCGGACATCGCCGCCGATCCGCTGCGCGTCGAGCTTGCCAAGCAGCTGCGGATGGGCAAGAGCGGCAATGTCGAGGCCGGCGGAAAAAAGCTGTTCCTCAACGTCTACGCGCCGACCGCAAAGCTCGTGATCATCGGCGCGGTCCATATCAGCCAGGCCCTGGCGCCGCTGGCGCGCTCGCTCGACTATGACGTCACGGTGGTCGATCCGCGCACGGCGTTTGCAAGCCCGGAGCGTTTCCCCGACGTGCCGCTGGTCGCCGAATGGCCCGACGTCGCGCTGCCGCCGCTCAATGTCGATCACTACACGGCGTTCGTCGCGGTGACGCATGATCCCAAGATCGACGACCCGGCGCTGCTGCACGCCTTCGACCGCGACTGCTTCTACATCGGCGCTCTCGGCTCGCGGAAGACCCACGCCAAGCGCGCCGAGCGGCTGCGCGCGCTAGGCGCGCGGGACAGCGACATCGCGCGCATCCACGCGCCGATCGGGCTCGACATCGGCGCGGTGTCGCCGTCGGAGATCGCGGTCGCGATCATGGCCGAGATCACCGCGCAGCTGCGTTTGCCTCCCAAAGAAAAAGAAGAAGCGGCATGAAGTTCGGTCCCGCCAGTCCGGCCGACGCGATTGGCGGCGTCACCGTGCACACGCTCCGCCAGGGCACGCTGGTGCTCAAGAAAGGCACCACGATCGGCCCGGATGAGGTCGCGGCGCTGACCAGGGCCGGCGTCAAGGACGTCGTCGTGGTGCGGCTCGAGGAGGGCGATGTCTCCGAAGACGTCGCGGCCGCCAGCATCGCGCAGGCGGTGGCGGGCGAGGGCGTCAATGTCGAGCGCGCCTTCACCGGCCGCGCCAATCTGTTTGCGGCGCGCCCGGGCGTGCTGGTGGTCGACCGCGCCGCGGTCGATCGCATCAACGGCGTCGACGAGGCAATCACCTTTGCAACGCTCTCAGCGTTCAAGCCGGTGGTCGAAGGCGAGATGATCGCGACCGTCAAGCTGATCCCGTTCGGCGTCGAGGACCGGCTGCGCGATGCGGCCGTCGCCGTCGCCGGCAAGGGCACGCTGCGGATCGCGCCTTACGTGATCCGGAAGGTCGGCGTGGTCTCGACCTTGCTGCCGGGCCTCGCGCCGAAAGTGATCGACAAGACGCTGCGGGTCACCGCCGAGCGTCTGGCGCCGGCCGGCGCCACCATCATCGCCGAGCGCCGGGTGCCGCATGACGAGACCGTGCTCGCGGCCTCGATCAAGGAATTGCTCGGTCTGGGGGCCGAACTCGTCATCGTGTTCGGGGCGTCCGCGATCGCCGACCGCCGCGACGTGATCCCGGCCGCAATCACCGAGATCGGCGGCGCCATCGAGCATTTCGGCATGCCGGTCGATCCCGGTAATCTGCTCCTGATCGGCAGCGCCGGCGGCGTGCCGGTGCTGGGCGCGCCGGGTTGCGCGCGCTCGCCGGTCGAGAACGGTTTTGACTGGGTGCTGATGCGGCTGCTCGCCGGCATCAAGGTGACGCGGTCGGATCTCACCGGCATGGGCGTCGGCGGTCTTCTCATGGAGATCGTGACGCGGCCGCAGCCGCGCACCGTCCCCGATACCGAAGGCAACCGCAACGTCGCGGCGATCGTGCTCGCGGCGGGACGCTCGACCCGGATGGGCGGCCCGAACAAGCTGCTCGCCGAACTCGACGGCAAGAAGCTCGCGCGCATCGTCGCCGAGCAGGCGCTGGCCTCGAAGGCCTCGGAGGTGATTGTCGTCACCGGGCACCAGGCCGACCTGGTCGAGCAGGCGCTTGATGGACTCAAGGTCAAGTTCGTCCGCAACCCGGATTTCGCCGGCGGACTCGCCAGCTCGGTGAAGGCCGGCATCTCGGCGGTCTCCGACAGCGCCGATGGCGCGGTCGTCTGCCTCGGCGACATGCCGCTGATCGATGCGAAGCTGATCGATCTTTTGATCGAGACCTTCGAGCCCGATCGCGGCCACCTGATCGCAGTGCCCGTCAGCGAGGGCCGCCGCGGCAATCCGGTGCTCTGGTCGCGGCGTTTCTTCAAGGAATTGATGACGCTCGATGGCGACATCGGCGCGCGTCATCTGATCGCCAAGCATTCCGAGGTGGTCGCCGAGGTCCCGGTCGAAGGCAACAGCGCCTTCCTCGACATCGACACGCCCCAGGCGCTGGAAGCAGCAAGGCGCAGCTAGCTCCATCCACCGTCGTCCCGGCCTAGTGCGCAATTGCGCACGGGGGCCGGGACGACGCGTGGTTGGAATTGCGCCCTTCAACCCGTCATTCACCATCTGGAAACGACCCCTTTGTAGAGTCCGCGCCGGGCTTTGGGGGATTTCCGCTTGATCATTTCGACCGCCGCCGCGCAGCGCCGCGCGCTGACGATTCTCGTCCTGACATTGCTGGTTGGCGCCACGCGTTTCTCCGTGGAAACCTTCATCCCCAAGGCGCACGCGGCCGGTGCATTCGCGGTCGGCAAATGCGGGGCCTATGGCCAGGCCTTCGACTATCCGGCGGAGGGCGCGGCGCGCGCGGCGGCGCTGAAGCAGTGCAAGGGCGATTGCACCACCGTCACCATGAAGCGCGCCTGTGCCGCGCTCGCGATCGACATGAAGAATCCTTGCGGCGCGCATGGCTATGCGGTGGCGCCCAGGATCTCGAGCTCGCTCAATGCCGCGACCAAGAAGTGCTACGACTACGGCGGCAAGGAATGCGTGATCCGCGCCTGGGCCTGCGACGCCAAGGGGTAGGCGGCACGGCATACTGCCGCTAAGCTCCCGCCATGCAGTTCGACACCAAGATCGCGGTCGTGATCCGCACCGACCTGGAAGTCTGGCAGAAGCTCAACGTGGCGTCGTTTCTGGCCGGTGGCATCGCAGCTTCCTTTCCAGAATGTATCGGCGAGAATTACGAGGACGGCTCGAGGACGAAGTATCTGTCCCTGATCGGTCAGCCGATCCTGATCTACGGCGCCGACCGTGCGCAGTTGTCGCGCGCGCTGGATCGCGCGCTGGCGCGCGACGTGCGGCCGGCGCTCTACACCGAGGACATGTTCAGGACCACGCATGACGCCGCCAATCGCGAGGTGGTGAGGGCAGTGGCACGTAGCGATCTCAACCTGGTCGGCCTCGCCATCCGCGCCGAGCGGAAGGTGGTCGACAAGATCCTCGATGGGCTGAAGTTTCACACGTAGTCGGGCGTAGGGTGGATAGAGCGAAGCGAAACCCATCATCTCCCCACGCGGTTGCAGCCTGACTGGTTTCGCTGCGCTCCAGCCATCCTGCGAGCCGCAAATCTTTAGTCTAGATCATTCGGCGCTGCAGAATTTGACTTGGCGCGCCCTTTGACGGCGGGCAGATCCCACGAAATGCCAGGCGACTTTTGATCCCGCTCAAGCCGGCAGGCAGGAGTGTTTCGTATCGAACCAAGTACCCCTCGATCTGCCTTGACAATGACTGACCAGTCAGTCATAATTTAACTATGACAAAGCGCACCAAAACATCGACCCGTACCCAGCCGGCCAAGCGCCGGACCACGATCCGGACGGCCGCGGCGAAGATCCCGAAGGTGGCCTCGGCAACACTGCCTGAGGCGAAGCCGGCTGCGAGCCGCGCCGGGAAATCCGCGGAGCGGCGCGCGGCGATCATCGAGGCGGCGATGGACGAGTTCATCGCGCGCGGCTTTGCCGCGACGCGGCTCGACGAGGTCGCCAAGCGGGCAGGCGTCGCCAAGGGCACGCTCTATCTCTACTTCAAGGACAAGGAGACGATGTTCGAGGAGCTGATCCGCACCGCGCTGGTGCCGCTGATCGGCCGCTTGACCGCGCTGCCCACCATCACCGGTCCTGTGCGCGACGCGGTGGAGGGATTTGCCGAGACCTTCATGCGCGAGGTCGTGGCGACCCGGCGCGGCGACATCATCCGCCTGATCGTCGCCGAAGGGCCGCGCTTCCCGGCGATTGCCGACTTCTACTTCCGCGAGGTGGTGTCGAAGGGCCTGACCGGCATGAGGGCACTGGTGCAGCTCGCGATCACGCGCGGCGAGATCAAGCACCGCGAGCTCGGGGATTTCCCGCAGCTGGTCGTCGCACCCGCGATCGTCGCGGTGATCTGGCAGAGCCTGTTTGCCCGGCACGCGCCGCTCGACGGGCTCGCGATGTTCAAGGTGCATCTCGATCTGATCTTCGGCGAACGGAGCAAGACATGACCGCTTCGCGCATGATGAAGCTGATCACGATCGTCGCGGTGGCGGCGGCGCTCGCCGGATGCAAGGAGAAGCGCGACCCCGGCTTCCAGGGCTGGGTCGAGGCCGACATGATTTTCGTCAGCCCGGATGAATCCGGCCGCGTCATCAAGCTCAACGTGCGCGAGGGCGACGAGGTCAAGCCCGGCGATCTCCTCTACTCGGTCGACGACGATCTGCAGCGCGCCGATCTCAACCAGAACAACGCGACCCTGGCCAACGCCCGGCAGAGCTATGACCGCGCGGCCTCGCTGCGCGGCACCGGCGCCGGCACCCAGGCCAACCTGGATTCCGCCGTCTCGGCGCTGCGCGTCGCGGAAGCGCGCGTCGTCACCTCGCAGACGCGGCTTGATCGCCGCAAGGGCTTTGCGCCGATCGCGGGCTCGATCCAGCAGATCTATTTCCGCGAGGGCGAGATGGTGCAGGCGCAGCGGCCGGTGCTGTCGATCATGCCGCCCGGCAACATGAAGCTGCGCTTCTTCGTGCCGGAAACCGAGCTGCCGAAGCTCGCGCTCGGCGACGAGGTGAGGGTCACCTGCGACAATTGCGCCGCCGACCTCACCGCCAAGATCTATTTCATTGCGACCACGGCGGAGTATACGCCGCCCGTCATCTACAGCCTCGATGAGCGCAACAAGCTGGTCTATCTGATCCAGGCGCGGCCGAGCCGGCCCGATGTCCTGCGGGTCGGCCAGCCGATCAGCATCTACCTCAATCCCAAGACTAACTCGAAGACGCCAATGGCGGCACGCAGATGAACGGCGGTCCGACCAACGCCCGCTCCAACGCATCGTCCATCGCGATCGATGTGAAGGGCCTGACCAAATCGTTCAATGGGCGCGAGGTGGTCCATGACCTGTCGATGCAGGTCAAGCGCGGCTCGATCTATGGCTTCCTCGGCCCCAACGGCAGCGGCAAGACCACGACCATCCGCATCCTGTGCGGCCTGTTGACGCCCGACAGCGGCGAGGGCACCTGCCTCGGCTACGACATCCGGCGCGATGCCGACAAGATCAAGCGCAAGGTCGGCTACATGACGCAGCGCTTCAGCCTCTACCAGGATCTGTCGGTGCGCGAGAATCTGGAGTTCGTGGCGCGGCTCTATGGCATGGCGGACGCGCGCGGCGCCGCGCGCGACATGATCGCGCGCATCGGCCTCAAGGGGCGCGAGGAGCAGCTCGCCGGCGAACTGTCGGGCGGCTGGAAGCAGCGACTGGCGCTCGGCGCCTGCACGCTGCCCAATCCGCAATTGCTGCTGCTCGACGAACCCACCGCCGGCGTCGATCCCAAGGCGCGGCGCGATTTCTGGAACGAGATCCACGCGCTCGCGGCCGAAGGCCTCACCGTGCTGGTCTCGACCCACTACATGGACGAGGCCGAGCGCTGTCATGAGATCGCCTACATCGCCTACGGTCATCTCCTGGCGCACGGCACGGTGGACGAGGTGATCGCGAAGTCCGAGCTGTCGACCTACACGGTCACTGGCAAGGATTTCAACGGACTGATGGCCGAGCTCAGCGGCAAGCCGGGTGTCGATATGGCGGCGCCGTTCGGCACCAGCCTGCACGTCTCCGGCCGCGACAAGGCGGCGCTCGAGGCTGCCATCGCGCCGCATCGCGGTAATGCGAAGTGGCATTGGCAGGCGAGCGAGCCATCGCTCGAAGACGTCTTCATCGATCTGATGGGGCGCTCCAAAGACAACTTCCAGGGATGACTTCCGATGAGCGCGACGGATACGATCCAGAAGGATGAGGCGAGGGAGCCGGCATTCGGCTTCTGGCGGCGCAGCTACGCGATGCTGGTCAAGGAATTCATCCAGCTTCGCCGCGACCGCGTGTCGTTCGCCATGATTATCATCATCCCGGTGATGCAGTTGCTGTTGTTCGGTTTCGCGATCAACACCACGCCGCGTCATCTGCCGACCGCCGTGCTGCTACAGGAGGATTCCGATCTCGGACGCTCGATCCTGAAGGCGATGGAGAATACCGCCTATTTCCATTTCACGCGCGAGGTGCATACCGTCGAGCAGCTCGATGAGCTGCTGCAATCCGGCAAGGTGCTGTTCGGCGTCGAGATCCCGCGCGGCTTCGAGCGCGCGGTGCGACGCGGCGACAAACCGGCGCTGCTGGTCGCGGCCGACGCCACCGACCCGGTCGCTGCAGGCTCGGCGCTCGGCGCGCTCGGGCCGCTGGTGCAGTCGGCGCTGGCGCACGACCTGCATATCGGCGATCCGCCCGAAATGCCGTTCGAGATCCGCGCCCATGCCCGCTACAACCCGGCGGCGGAATCCCGCCTGAACATCGTGCCGGGCCTGGTCGGGACCATTCTCACCATGACCATGCTGATCTTCACCGCGCTGTCGGTGACGCGCGAGATCGAGCGCGGCACGATGGAAAGCCTGCTGTCGATGCCGATCAAGCCGGTCGAGGTGATGTTCGGCAAGATCATCCCGTATGTGATGGTGGGCTTCATCCAGGCCGGGCTGATCATCGGCATCGGCGTGTTGCTGTTCGGCGTCCCGGTGCTCGGCAGCCTTGCATTGCTGGGGCTGCTGACCACGCTGTTCATCACCACCAATCTGTCGATCGGCTATACCTTCTCGACCATCGTGCAGAATCAGCTGCAGGCCATGCAGCTCTCGATGATGTTCTTCCTGCCGAGCATCCTGCTGTCTGGCTTCATGTTTCCGTTCGCGGGCATGCCGGTCTGGGCGCAATATATCGGCGAGGTCCTGCCGCTGACCCATTTTATCCGCATCGTCCGCGCCATCATGCTGAAGGGCGCGGCGATGCCGAATCTGCAATACGACACCATCGCACTGGCCGCTCTGATGCTGTTCGCCATGACCGTCGCCGTGACGCGCTTCCGCCGCACGCTCGATTGAGGCTAGGATGGATGCCGTCAATGATCGTCACTCCGGGGCGGCGCGCAGCACCGAACGCGGAATGACGAGATTCCGGGCTCGCTTCGCGCCCCGGAACGACGGGAGCAGGGGAATGGCCGGATTCCGGGACGAAGAGAAGACGGGACAGGACACCACCGTATCCGCGGACTTCCATCACGCCCTGATGCAGGAGGTGATGACCACCGAGCTGCTGCGCATCAAGGTGCTGATCGGCATCGCCGTGGTATTCTCGGTGATCAGTTCGGTGATCTACTTCACGGCTCCCGATGCGCTGGTGCGGGTGTGGCATGGCAATTTCAAGCCGTCCTATCTCTACTCCGTCATTGTGCCGTTCATCCTGTTCGAATTGTGGGTGCATAGCGCGATCATCAGGCACCAAAAGCAGCGGCGCGACCTGCCGATTATCAGGCGCTATATCGGCGCCCTGATCGAAACGTCGATGCCGACGGTTGCGCTCGGCCTGCATATCGACAGCATGGGCCCGGTCGCCGCGCTCGGCTGGGTCGCACCGCTGGTCTATTTCATCTTCATCATCGCCTCGACCTTGCGGCTGGATTTCTGGCTATCGACCTTCACCGGCTTTGTCGCGGCCTCCGAGCTGTTCTGGATAGCGATGTATTATCGTCCCGACGGGACGCTCGATCCCGCGCCGGATTTCTTCTATCACTGCGCGCGCAGTGTGGTGGTCCTGGTGTCGGGCGTGCTCGCGGGCACCGTCGGCATGCAGCTGCGGCGGCAGTTCGGCGCCAGCATCATGGCTGCCACCGCGCGCGATCGCATCACCAACCTGTTCGGCCAGCACGTCTCGCCGCAGGTGGTCGAACGTCTGATGGCGGAGGGGGCCTCTACCGCGAGCGACATCCGCCGTGTCGCCGTGATGTTCGTCGATTTCCGCAGCTTCACCGCGGGCGCGCGCTCACGCTCGCCGCAGGAGGTGGTCGATCGGCTCGACGGCGCGTTCGCAGTGCTGGTCGATATCCTCGATCGCCATGGCGGCATCGTGAACAAGTTTCTCGGCGACGGCTTTCTCGCGCTGTTCGGGGCGCCGTTCGAGGCCGGCGACGCCGCGCATCAGGCGGTCGCCGCCGCGCGTGAGATGCTCGCGGCCAATGATCGGTTCAACGCCGGGTCGAACTGGCCGCTGCGCATCGGCATCGGCATCCATATCGGCGAGGTCGTCGCCGGCAACATCGGCTCGCCGCGGCGCAAGGAATACACCGTGATCGGCGACACCGTGAATTTTGCCGCGCGGCTCGAGGCGCTCAACAAGGAGCTCGGCTCGCAATTTCTGATCTCCTCTGCCGTGCGCGAGGCGCTCGGCGACGCGTGCCCGGACGCCGTCTCGCGCGGCGAGATCCCGGTGCGGGGTTACGAGCACCCGGTGCCCGTCTGGCAATTGGGGTAGGCCGCAGCATTCAGGCTTGAGGTAATAAGGTAGCGATTGACGTGGCATCATCTACTCATATAGATGACTATATGAATTCAACTCTCGACGACCGCCTGCCGCGCTACCAGCGTCTCCGCGACGACCTCGCGGTGCGCATCAATCGCAATGAATGGCGTCCCGGAGACCTGATTCCCTCCGAGGCCGAGCTCGGCGCGCATTACGGCGTCGCGATCGGCACCGTGCGCAAGGCGATCGACCAACTCGTCAGCGACGGCGTGCTGGAGCGCCAGCAGGGCCGCGGCACCTTCGTGCGCCGCGCGCGGTTCAATTCCTCGCTGTTCCGCTTCTTCCGCTTCCAGTCGGAGAGCGGCGAGCGCCGCGTGCCGCAAAGCCGTATCTTGCGGCGCAAGGCGATGCCGGCGACCTCGGCTGTCGCCTCGGCGCTGCGCATCGGCGTCGGCGAGCCCGTCATCAGCCTGTCGCGCCTGCGGCTGATCGACGACGTGCCGCTGCTCGCCGAGGAGATCTGGCTCGAGAGGTCGCGCTTCGAGGCGCTGCTCGCTCTCGCGACCTCCGAGTTCGGCGACTTGCTGTATCCGCTCTATGAGGACCGCTGCGGCCAGGTCGTGGTCTCGGCCGACGAAATCCTCACCGTCGAGATCGCGACTGAGATGCAATCGCGTCTGCTGCGGCTCGAGGCCAACGCGCCGCTGATCGTGATCGAGCGCCTGGCCTTCGATCTGGAGCGGCGGCCGATCGAATGGCGCCGCTCGCGCGGGCCGGCGGATCGCTTCCGCTACCATGCCGAGATCAGATAGCGCGGCAACCAAACACAACAACATAAGAATTCACAGGGAGAAGAAATGGCAAACTGGTACAGCGAATGCTCGCCGCTCGAGCGGCGCACCTTCTGGGCAAGCTTCGGCGGCTGGGGGTTAGATGCGCTCGACGTCCAGATGTTCAGCCTCGCCATTCCGGCGCTGATTACAGCCTTCGGGATCAGCAAGGCCGACGCAGGGTTGCTCGGCTCGGTCACGCTGTTCTTCGGCGCGTTCGGCGGCTGGCTCGGCGGCGCGCTCGGCGACCGTTTCGGTCGGGTGCAGGCGTTGCAGATCACGGTGGCGACCTTTGCGCTCGCGACCTTCGCCTCGGCCTTCGCCATGAACTACACCCAGCTCGTGATCCTGAAGGCGATCCAGGGTATCGGCTTCGGCGCCGAATGGGCCTGCGGCGCGGTGCTGATGGCCGAGATCATTCGCGCCGAGCATCGCGGCAAGGCGCTCGGCGCCGTGCAGAGCGCATGGGCGGTCGGCTGGGGCGCTGCCGTGCTGCTCTCGGCCCTGGTGTTCACCTATGCGCCCGCCGATATCGCCTGGCGCATCCTGTTCGCCGTCGGCCTGATCCCGGCGCTGCTGATCCTGTATATCCGCCGCGGGCTGAAGGAGCCGCCGCGCGCCGCAGCGCGCGCGGCCGAGCCGCCGTTCTTCGCGACGCTTGCCGGAATCTTTCACCGCGACGTGCTGCGCTCGACCTTGATCGGCGGCCTGTTCGGCATCGGCGCCCATGGTGGCTATGCGGCGTTGACGACATTCCTGCCGACGTTCCTGCGCGAGGTGCGGCATCTCTCGGTGCTCGGCTCCAGCGCCTATCTCGCCGTGATCATCGTCGCCTTCTTCTGCGGCTGCGTGGTGTCGGGGATCATCAGCGACCGGATCGGGCGGCGCGCCAACGTGACGCTGTTCGCAGCCGCCTGCGTCGTGACGGTGCTGGTCTACATCTTCGCGCCGCTCTCCAATTCGCAGATGCTGGTGCTCGGCTTCCCGCTGGGATTCTTCTCGGCGGGCATTCCCGCCAGCATGGCGGCGTTGTTCAGCGAACTCTATCCGGCTGGCGTGCGCGGGACTGGCGTGGGCTTTTGCTACAATTTCGGCCGCATCGTCTCCGCGGCGTTTCCCTTCCTGGTCGGCTATCTCAGCGATCACATCGGCCTCGGTGCTGCGATCGGGATCGACGCGGCGTTCGCCTATTCGCTGGTGCTGGTCGCGGTGCTGATGCTGCCGGAAACCCGCGGCAAGGTTTTCGAGCAGGCCGCCGCCACGCGCGCGTGATGATGAGGAATGATGATGACATCGTACCAACATGGGTTGACGCGGCGCCGGTTTGCCGCGGGAGTGGTTGCCGTGCTGTCGGCAGGCGGATTGGCGAGCAAAGTGAGGGCTGAGGTGCCGAAACTCGCGATCGATACCCACGCCCACGTCTTTCATCGCGAGCTGAAGCTCGCGCCGGGCCGGCGCTACGCGCCCGACTACGACGCGCCGCTCGCGCTCTATCTGCAGCAGCTCGACCAGAACGGCATCACCAATGGCGTGTTGGTGCAGCCGAGCTTTCTCGGCACCGACAATTCCTATCTGGTCGAATGCCTGAAGGCGACCAATGGCCGCCTGCGCGGCATCGCCGTGGTCGACGTTGCCGTTGCCGCCGAGGAGCTTCGCACGCTCGATCGCGCCGGCGTGGCGGGCATCCGTCTCAATCTGGTCGGCCAGAAGCTGCCCGATCTGACGTCGCCGGACTGGACGGCGCTGCTGGCACAGATCAGGACGCTCGACTGGCAGGTCGAGATCCAGCGCAACGCCGGCGATCTCGCGACGCTCGCGCCACAGCTGCTCGACCAGGGCGTGAAAGTCGTGCTCGATCATTTCGCCTTGCCCGATCCAAAGCTCGGCATCGACGATCCCGGATTCCAGTCGGTCCTCAAGCTTGGCGCGACGCGAAATGTCTGGGTCAAGATCTCGGCACCCTATCGCAATGGCGGGGCCGGCGAGGCATTCGCGAAGCAGGCCTATCCGCTGCTGCGCAATGCCTACGGGGTCGACCGGCTGCTGTGGGGCAGCGACTGGCCGCACACGCAATTCGAGGCGACGCAGAGCTACGCGAAGAACCGCAAATTTCTTGACGAGCTTATCGTCGACGCTGATGAGCGCGCCCGCGTGCTCGCATCGCCGCGCGAGCTGTTTCGCTTCTAAAGCATGATCCGGAAAAGTGCGAAGCGGTTTTCCGAGGAGATCATGCTCAAACAAGGAGCGCGATTGTACCGAGTGCTCTGAAGGGCGTCGTTGCTGCTGTGTTACGATGACGCCATCGGAACGACCGGCACAAGGACACGCAAGATGCAGCGCCGCTATATCACCGTCGACGTTTTCACTGATCGCGCCTTCGGCGGCAACCCGCTCGCCGTGGTGCTCGACGCCCAGGGGCTGTCGACCGCGCAAATGCAGGCGATCGCGACCGAGTTCAACTATTCCGAGACGACCTTCGTGCTGCCGCCGCAGGACAAGGCCAACGACGCCCAGGTTCGCATCTTCACGCCGGTGAGAGAACTGCCGTTTGCCGGGCATCCCAATGTCGGCACCGCCTTCGTGCTGGCACAGCTTGCGAAGGAGCCGAAGCCACGCCTGATCTTCGAGGAGAAGGCGGGGTTGGTCCCGGTCGATATCGCGCGACAGGGCGGCAGGGTCGTTGCCACTGAGCTGACCGCCCCGCAGCCGCTGTTGCGTCTGTCGCAGTTCTCCGCCGGTGAGGTCGCGAGCCTGATCTCGCTCACGGCAGACGATGTCAGGACGGATCGCCAGGCACCGCAGGTGGTCGGGGTGGGAACGCCGTTCCTGGTCTTTGAGGTCGCATCGCGCGATGCGGTCCGGCGGGCCAAGCCGGATGCCGCGGCGTTCGCGCGCTTCTTCCCGCGTGACGGAGCATTCTCCGCGTACTTCTACACGCGCGACGTCCCCGTCGCGGAGGCGCCTTGCGATCTACAGGCGCGGATGTTCTTTCCGGGATCAAGCGGCCTGATCGAGGACCCGGCCACCGGCAGCGCCACGGTCGCCGCGGCCGCGCTGCTTGCCGCGCTCGATCCGTTGCGCGACGGCACCCTGAAGCTGACGGTCGGCCAGGGTGTCGACATGGGCCGGCCGAGCTTGCTGCTGACCCGCGTGCGCAAGCAGGATGGCGCAATCACATCCGCGCATGTCGGCGGGGCCTGTGTGCAGATGATGGAGGGGACGTTGCGCCTGGAGGGGAAAGGCTAAACTTGCGGCGCGGCGAGGTTCTCGATCTTGACGCCGTCGCGCTCCTCGATGATCTCGGCGATCCAGCGGCGGTGACAATGTTCGTGGTCGCGCTCGTAGCAGAGGATGCAGACCGGGCCGGACTTCTTCACCAGCGCCGACAGCTCGTCGAGCTCCTCCCTGGCCTGCGCCGTCTTGAGGTGCGCCGAGTAGATCTTGTGCAGCAGCGCATATTGCCCGCTGCGCGCCGCCTCCCGTCCGCTCTTCGGCGTGCCGAGGCCGCGCAGGTGGACGTAGCCGATGCCGCGCTCGTCGAGGCCCGCGGCGAGCTGGCTCTTGGAGAAGCCGGGGCGGCGCGAGGAGGCGACCGCGCGGACGTCGACCAGCAGCTTGACGCCGGCGTGCTCGAGTTCGTCGAGCACGGCCTTGGACGGCGTCTGCTCGTAGCCGATGGTGAACAGCTTTTTCGCCTTCGCCATCGGTTCTCCCTCACTTCACCCGTTCGATCAATTCCATCGCGCCCGCCGGCGCGCGGATCTTGCCCTCATGGATCACGTAGGCGAACACGTCGCGTGGCGTCTTCTTCGGCGCTGATTTGTCGACCCGCGGCAGGTCGTCCGGCTCGCCGCCGCCGGCCCAGTCCTGAAACCGCTTGGCCCAGGCGTCGAGCTGCTTCGGCGGATAGCAGGTCTTCAATTCGTCATTGCCCTTCTGCAGCCGCGCATACACGAAGTCGCTGGCGATATCGGCGATCGCCGGATATTTGCCGTGCTCGGCGAACACCACAGGCACCTCGAACTGCCGCAGCAGCGCGATGAATTCGGGGACGCAAAAGCTGTCGTGGCGCACTTCGACGACATGGCGCAGCGCGCGGCCGTCGAGCTTGCGCGGCAACAGTTCGAGGAACTTGCCGAAATCGGCGCCGTCGAATTTCTTGGTCGGCGCAAACTGCCAGAGCACCGGGCCGAGCCGGTCCTTCAGCTCCAGCACGCCCGAATCATAGAACCGCTTCACCGAATCGCCGGCCTCGGCGAGCACGCGGCGATTGGTGGCGAAGCGCGGCCCCTTCAGCGAGAAGATGAAGCCGTCGGGCACCTCGCTGGCCCATTTGCGAAAGCTCTCCGGCTTCTGCGAGCCATAATAGGTGCCGTTGATCTCGATCGAGGTCAGCTTGGAGGCGGCGTAGGACAGCTCCTTCGCCTGCGTGAGCTTCTCGGGATAGAACACCCCGCGCCACGGCTCGAAGGTCCAGCCGCCGATGCCGATATAGATGTTGCCTGCGTCTGTCTTGGTCTCTGTCTTGGTCGCCTTGGTGGGAGCTTTGGCCACGACTGCACTCATCGCGAGGAGGGGAACAGGGATCGAGAGTAGTCAAAATAATCGTGATTGGCCAGTTTGCCAGATTGGCGCGGCGGTGCTTATCGTGGTTGTCGCTCTTCGCTACGATGCGCCAAAATGGAGAACAACACATGCGCATGCTGGTTGCGGCCGCCCTCTTGATCACGTCCTCCGCTGCCATATCCCCCGCTGCGATGGCCGATGAGGTCGACGATGCGCACAGGCTCGCGATCACCGGCCGCGACGCCTACTGGAATTGTCTCGCCCGCGAATATCCCCGCGACAGCAACAAGGCGATGTCCGACCAGGAGTTCACCTCGCTGATCGCCAATGTCTGTCCATCGGAGCGGCAGAACTTCCGGGTGTCGCTGATCGACTTCCTGTCGCTGCAGTTTCCGAAGCAGGATGCCGACGCCAATCTGACGACGGCCAACCGCGCGATCGAGCTGGCGCAGAAGGACATCGTGACCGCCTTCACCCGGCGCAGAGCCGCGGCGAAATAGGTTCCCGAATCCTGTTGCGGCCGGCCGATTTTTGATATCAATCCGCGCAGGCAAGGGGATGATCGGCATGAGATCACAATCGACGGCAGGCTTCTTGGGCGCAGTGGTCGCAGCCGTCGCGCTCGCGGCGGCGTTCATCTACGGGCCGTCGCCGAGCCAGCTGCGTAACCCGACCCAGCCCGCAGCCGTGCAGGCGGCTCCCGCCACCGAAGCCGCGCCGGCGGCCCCGGTGCCACGCGGCCCGGTGATCCGGGAAGTCCCCAACAACTAGCGCCACCGCCCCTTGCGGACCGCCTGGGGCCTTCCCATCTAGCCTCCAACGGCGACGTTGCAGCTTAGGGGCTCCGGCGCTGGGACGACCACGACATTGTTTGGCTGCGCCGGATGTACGCGCGCCCCTTGTTCGTGGTCGTTGGCATTTTCAGGGGTGTTTTGCCCCGTTTTCCCGTTTTCGGAGACAGCGTTTGGGCCGGCCCGCCTTGGCAGCGGGGGAGGCTGCGGCTATACGCTGGCGCTCATGAATGACGCCATCAAGCTAGGCCCCGAAACCTCCTCGCAGGCAGCAAGTTTGCCGCAGCTTTCGGTGGTCGTCCCGACCTTCAACGAACGCGACAATGTCACGGTGCTGTACCGCCGACTCGACGCGACCCTGAAGGACGTGTCCTGGGAGGTCATCTTCGTCGATGACAATTCGCCCGACGGTACCTGGGACGTGGTGCGCGCCCTGGCGCGGAAGGATTCCCGCGTGCGCTGCATCCGCCGAATCGGCCGGCGCGGCCTGTCCGGCGCCTGCATCGAGGGCATCCTGGCGTCGAGCGCGCCCTATGCCGCGGTCATGGATGCCGACCTCCAGCATGACGAGACCCAGCTCCCGAAGATGGTCGCGCTGCTGCAGAGCGGCGAGGCCGAGCTCGTGGTCGGCAGCCGCTATATCGAGGGCTACAAGACCGAAGGCTTCAACAAGCAGCGCGCCGGCGCCAGCGCCTTTGCCACCGAGATCGCGCGCCGCTCGTTGAAGGTCGAGATCGCCGATCCCATGAGCGGCTTCTTCATGATCCGCCGCGACCGTTTCGAGCAGCTTGCGCCGCAGCTCTCGACCCAGGGCTTCAAGATCCTGCTCGATGTCGTGGCGACGGCGGAAGGCAAGCTGCGCGCGGTCGAGATTCCCTACACATTCGGTGCCCGCCAGCATGGCGAGAGCAAGCTTGACTCGATGGTCGCGCTCGACTTCCTTGGTCTGGTGCTGGCGAAGCTGACCAACGACGTGATCTCGCTGCGCTTCATTCTGTTCGCAGCGGTCGGCGGGCTCGGCCTGCTGGTGCATCTCAGCGTGCTGTTCATCGCGCTGGAGCTGTTCAAGGCGCCATTCCCGGAGGCCCAGGCCACCGGCGCGATCGTCGCCATGACCAGCAACTTCATCCTCAACAATTTCCTCACCTATCGCGACCAGCGGCTGAAGGGCTTCGGCATTCTGCGCGGCCTGCTGCTGTTCTATCTGGTCTGCAGCGTCGGCCTGCTTGCCAATGTCGGCGTCGCGTTCTCGGTCTACGACCAGGAGCCGATCTGGTGGCTTGCGGGCGCGGCCGGCGCGCTGATGGGCGTGGTGTGGAACTACGCGATGTCCGGGCTGTTCGTCTGGCGCAAGCGATGACGGTGGCATGAACGCGAACGAGGCGCGGCTGGCCCGGAACACCGCTCTTGCGGTGTGCGCGCTGGTCGTATTGCGGCTGGCCGCCGCCGCATGGACGCCGCTGACCTTCGACGAAGCCTATTACTGGATGTGGTCGAAGGCGCTCGCCGGCGGCTATTACGACCATCCGCCGATGGTGGCGGTCGTGATCCGGCTCGGCACCATGATCGCGGGCGACACGGCGTTCGGCGTGCGGCTGGCGTCGATCCTGCTCGCGTTGCCGATGAGCTGGGCGATCTATCGGGCGACCGAGATCCTGTTCGGCGGCCAGCGCATCGCCGCCAGCGCAACGATCCTGCTCAATGTCACGCTGATGGCCGCCGTCGGCACGCTGATCGTGACGCCGGATGCGCCGCTGCTGGTTGCCGCGAGCTTCCTGCTGTATTCGCTCGCAAAGGTGCTGGAGAGCGGCCGCGGCGCCTGGTGGCTTGCGGTCGGCGTCAGCGCAGGCCTGGCGTTGCTGTCGAAATACACGGCGCTGTTCTTTGGACCCGCGATCCTGATCTGGCTTGCGATGGTGCCGAAGCTGCGGCGCTGGTATCTCTCGCTTTGGCTCTATCTCGGCGGCCTGGTTGCGGCCGGCCTGTTTGCGCCGGTCATCCTCTGGAATGCCGATCACCACTGGGTGTCGTTCATCAAGCAGATGGGCCGCGCTCGGATCGAGGACTTCCGCCCGAATTACATCGCCGAGCTGATCCCGACGCAGTTTGCGTTCGCGACGCCATTGGTCTTCATCCTCGGTGTGATGGGCCTCTACGCGCTCTCCCGGCGGCGCGCCGGCGCGATGCCCGCGCGCGTGCTGGTCAATACGATGTTCTGGACCATCGTGGTCTACTTCACCTGGCACGCGCTGCATGCGCGGGTCGAAGCCAACTGGTTCGCGCCGGTCTATCCGGCCTTTGCGGTGGCGGCCGCGGTCGCGGCGATCCAGGTGCAGTGGGCGCCGCGCGAGCAGCCCACGATCGATTTCTGCCGCCGCTGGGCCGCGCCCACAGGCGTCGTGCTGTTCGCGCTGCTGATCGTGCAGGCCAACACCGGTTTGCTCTCGGGCTACCGCCGCGACGCCACCGTGCGCAGCGTCGGTGTCGGCTGGCAGGAGCTGGCCACTGAGATCGAGGCGGTGCGCGCGCGCTCCGGTGCGAGCTGCGTGCTGTCGCCGGACTACGGCACCACCGGCTGGCTTGCCTTCTATCTGCCCAAGGGCACCTGCGTCGCGCAACAAGGCCAGCGCATTCGCTGGGTCAATATGCCTGAGCCCAGCCCGGCGCAGCTGACCGGCAAGCTGCTGTATGTGCATGAGGTCGAGCAGGCGATGCCGGCCTCGGTGCGCGACAATTTCGCCCGTGTCGAGACGGTGGCCGAGGTCAAACGCATGCGCGGGCCGCTGGTGATCGAGACTTACGCGCTCGATCTGCTGGACGGTGCGAAAGGTGAGGTCTTCGACCGTTCGCCGCCGCCGGAACTGCAATAAAACTGTCACTAGCGCATGTCGGATCGTCCGGGTCCGGCCCGTCTTCCAGAGAGCCCGTCAACCCCGCGAGGTTCCAACCATGACCAGTTCCGCCCTCAAGCCCGCAGCTGAACTTGCCAACACCAACGCCAGGCGCTTTCCCAATGAGAGCGCCGAATATCGTCGGGCACGCCAGGCGCTGCTCGTCGAGGAGATCGAACTGCGCCGGCACATCGCGCGCGTCGCCGAGCTGCGCCGCGCCTTGCCGCCGGGCGGCGAGGTGACCAGGGCCTATGAGTTCACGGGCGAGTCCGGCGCAGCATCGCTCGCCGATCTGTTCGGCAGCAAGCAGACGCTCATCATCTACAGCTACATGTTCGGCCCGCAGCGCGAGAAGCCGTGCCCGATGTGCACATCGTTCATGGGCACATGGGAGGAGAAGCTGCCCGATATCGAGCAGCGCGTGTCGTTCGTGTTCGCGGCGCGCTCGCCGATCGCGCGGCTGATCGAGGCGAAGAAGGCGCGCGGCTGGACGCGTCACAAGGTCTATTCGGATGCGTCGGGCGATTACACGCGCGACTATGTCAGCGAGGATGACAGCGACGTGCCCGGCTACAATGTCTTCACGCGCCAGAGCGGCGTGATCCGACATTTCTGGGCCGGCGAGATGGGAGCCGGCACGGTCGACCCCGGCCAGGACCCGCGCGGCGCGCCGGACATGGACCCGCTCTGGACCCTGCTCGACACCACGCGCGAGGGGCGCGGCGCAGGCTGGTATCCGAAGCTCAGCTATTGAGAGATGGATTTTGCTCGATCCCCGCGCGATTACGGGGCCATCGGCAAGGAAATTCTCCCTAGGATTTATCTCGGCATGCGGCGGCGGGGCCGTGTGCCGGAATGTCCCATCATGGGACAAAAAAGCCGTTTTGGCGGTCCAATGTCATCTTAAAAAAGCCCTACGCCACAGGCACTTCCCGCGCCGCAGGGGATTGCAACCGGTTAAGTCGCATTTAACTAAAAGTCGCCTTAATGGCCGTCTGTGCCCCCGCGCGACGTTGAGCCGAACATCGTTCGACGATGCGTCGGGTGAGGGACAAAGGTGGACCTGTTTTGAGCGCCGGGCGTATGGGTACGAGTGCGAGTGCGTATGTTCTTGGGGCGCCAAGCCGCAAGAAAACCTCCCGAAAAATCCTCCCACAGCATTTCCTCGGCAGCGCCGCGGTGGCGGGGCTGGTGCTTGGCTGCGCCTGGACCGTCTACGCCAACATCTTTGCGGCGAGCGTCTATCCGTCAGTCGGCAATGCGTCGTTTGAAGCGCCGGTCGTGAAGCGGCCCGTCGCGGTCGCCGCGCGGCCCGCACCCGCGTTCAACGAGGTGTTCGCGTCCTTGACGCCCGCGCCGGCGGCGCCCGCAAAGACCGAGGTCGCGAAGTCGGAAGCGCCGACACCGTCACTTATGTTTAACGATCGGTTTGCGGCCGCCGCGCCCGACGGCGTCGCGTCCAGCGTCGTGGCTGACGCCGCACCGCAGATCGACCCGATCAAGCAGGCCGCTGAACCCAAGGTCGCCGTAGCGGCGAGGGCGGTGGCGACGGCAGAACTCGCCGAGGCATCGAAGCCTTTGCCGGCGCCGAAATCGGTCGAGACCGCCAAGAAGCAAGCCGCCGCCAATCTGAAGGTGGCACTCAACGATCCCGCTGCGACGGTTGAACCCAAAGGAACTGAGAAGGCGGCCGAGAAGGCGGCCGAGAAGGCGCCCGAGGCGAAGCAGGCGACCAAATCCGGTGGCGTCCGTGACATGGCCGCGCGCGCTAAGGCCGCAGTGCTGTCGATCGCATCGAGCGAGCGGCAGACCATGGTCGAGAAGCTGTGGGGCAAGCGCGAGTCGAGCGGCGGGCTGCTCTCCTTCGCTTCCGCCGATGCCAATGTCACCGGCAGCATCCCCTCGACGCTGGACCAGAGCCCGATGCTCGGCGGCTCGCCGCCCTATGACCGCCAGACCGCGGTCTACGACATCTCGGCCAAGACCGTGTATTTGCCGGACGGCACGCGGCTCGAGGCGCATTCCGGCCTCGGCTCCCGGCTCGACGATCCCAGGTCCTCGCATATGAAGATGGTCGGCGTGACGCCGCCGCACATCTACGAGCTCAAGCCGCGCGAGGCGCTGTTCCACGGCGTGCCGGCGCTGCGGCTCAATCCGATCGGCGGCGAAGGCAAGATCTTCAACCGCGACGGCCTGCTCGCGCACACCTTCATGCTCGGCCCGAACGGCGACTCCAACGGTTGCGTCTCGTTCAAGGACTATTACGCGTTCCTCGATGCCTATCGTAACAAGGGCATCCGCCGCCTCGCGGTTTTGGCGAGGATTCAGTAAGCGCCGTCGTCCTTGGGGGCGCGGCCCCCACGGCGTGAACGACGCGATGCAGCCCCCGTACCTGTCCGAAGGTCGCAGTCCCATCCCTTGAAAGGCCGCTGGGGGCGCTATATCCTACGAAATACAAGGATGCCAGGGCCAACAGCGCCGCGCTTGCGAGGGTCACAGAACCCGCGGAGCAGGGGAGGGAAGCATGAGCCGGTCGCCAGGCGTCATGCACACGGACAAGGTTCTCGACGTGCTGGCCGGAGGCGGGGCGCCATCCGACCTGTCGGCGTCGTGGCGTCGTTCCGGCCATCTGCATGCGCTCGATCCGGCGAGCCGCCTGCCGTCGCATCGTCTCGGCCAGGCTGAGATCGCCGCCGCGCAGCAGCGGCTCGGCGAATTCCTGAAGGTCGCCCAGCGAACGCTCGACCGGCTGTTCCTTGCCGTGGGCGGGGTCGGCTGCTCGGTGCTGCTGGCGGACCGCGACGGCGTCGTCGTCGACCGGCGCGGCGCGGGCGCCGATGATGCGACGTTCGACGCCTGGGGGCTCTGGACCGGTGCGGTCTGGAGCGAGAAGTACGAGGGGACCAACGGCATCGGCACCTGCATCGTCGAGAAGCGCCCGCTGTCGATCGACCGCGGGCAGCACTTCTTCACGCGCAATTCCGCCCTGTTCTGCACCACCGCGCCGATCTTCGACGAGCATGGCGAGCTTGCCGCGGCGCTCGATGTGTCGTCCTGCCGGGCGGACCTGACGGACGGATTTTCCCGGCTGATTGCGACCACGGTGACGGACGCCGCGCGCGCGATCGAAGCCGAGAACTTTCGCCGGGCGTTTCCCGATGCACGAATTCTGCTGACACCGCGAAGCGAGCGCGCCGTCAACTCGCTGCTCGCGGTCGATCGCGACGATCTCGTGATCGGTGCAACGCGCGCCGCGCGCCGCGCGCTTGGCCTCAACGCGGCGTCGCTGGCGCGGCCATTGCCGGCGGCCGATCTGATCGGCGAGACGCGCGACGATGGCGGCCTGGCCGCCGCGGAACGTGCAGCGTTGCAGCGTGCGCTGGCGCGCGCCGGCGGCAACGTGTCGAAAGCCGCCAAGGATCTCGACATGTCCCGCGCCACGTTGCACCGCAAGCTCAAGCAGCTCGGCTTGCATCGCTAAGGCGCGACGAGTTTTGGTTGAATCGGCTTGGCGCGGTCTCACCTCTCCCCGTTGGGGAGAGGTCGGATTGCTCTCGGCGATGCGAAGCATCGTCCGGTGCAATCCGGGTGAGGGCTCTTGCTCTCTCGATAGACCGTAACCCCTCACCCGATTTGCTGCGCAAATCGACCTCTCCCAAGGGAGAGGTGAACTTTCGACGCCGTTCCAGCTCAACCTAATCATCATGCTCTAGGACATTTCCGCAAGCTCATTACCGGCGTCCGGAGCGCTGACGCATCTGTGCCAGTTTGCGGCGCACTCTGTCTCAGATTTGCGACAGTTCCCCCGCGGCCCTTGGGGCAGGCCCCTGTTCTGCCAGCCTGATTTGACCGAGCGTCCCGGCCAACGCCGTGTGCATCGGCGTGCCAACGGAGGAACACATGAACAAGGTTGACATGCAGTCCGTGCTCAAGGCGCCGTTCGCCAAGCGCTACGGCAATTTCATCGGCGGCGAATGGCGCGAGCCCCGCTCCGGAAAGTATTTTGAGAACATCTCGCCGGTGACCGGCCTTCCGGTCTGCGAGATCCCGCGCTCCGACGCGTCGGATATCGAGGCGGCGCTCGATGCCGCGCATGCAGCCAAGGACGCCTGGGGCAAGACCAGCGTCGCCGAGCGCTCGCTGATCCTCAACAGGATCGCCGACCGGATGGAGGCCAATCTCGAAAAGCTCGCCACCGCCGAGACCTGGGACAACGGCAAGCCGATCCGCGAGACGATGGCCGCCGACATGCCGCTGGCGATCGATCACTTCCGTTACTTCGCCAGCGCGATCCGCGGACAGGAAGGCTCGATCTCGGAGATCGACCACGACACGATCGCCTATCACTTCCACGAGCCGCTCGGCGTGGTCGGCCAGATCATTCCCTGGAACTTCCCGATCCTGATGGCGACCTGGAAGCTTGCGCCCGCGCTCGCCGCCGGCAACTGCGTGGTCATCAAGCCGGCCGAACAGACGCCGGCCTCGATCCTGGTCTGGCTCGAGCTGATCGGCGATCTCCTGCCCAAGGGCGTGGTGAACGTCGTCAACGGCTTTGGCCTCGAGGCCGGCAAGCCCTTGGCCTCGTCGAACCGGATCGCCAAGATCGCCTTCACCGGCGAGACCACGACGGGCCGGCTGATCATGCAATATGCCTCGCAGAACCTGATCCCGGTGACGCTCGAACTCGGCGGCAAATCGCCCAACATCTTCTTCAAGGATGTCTGCGCCGAGGACGACGATTTCTTCGACAAAGCGATCGAAGGCTTCGTGATGTTCGCGCTCAATCAGGGCGAGGTCTGCACCTGCCCGAGCCGGGCGCTGATCCACGAATCGATCTATGACCGCTTCATGGAGCGCGCGCTGAAGCGCGTCGAAGCGATCACCCAGGGCAGTCCGCTCGACCCGACCACCATGATCGGCGCGCAGGCGTCCTCCGAGCAGCTCGAGAAGATCCTCTCCTACATCGACATCGGCAAGAAGGAAGGCGCCGAGGTGCTCGCCGGCGGCGAGCGCAACAATCTCGGCGGCGGGCTCTCGGGCGGCTACTATGTCAAGCCGACGGTGTTCAAGGGCCACAACAAGATGCGCATCTTCCAGGAGGAGATCTTCGGGCCCGTGGTGTCTGTGACCACCTTCAAGAACGACGAGGACGCGCTCTCGATCGCCAACGACACGCTCTACGGCCTCGGTGCCGGCATCTGGAGTCGCGACGTCAATCGCTGCTACCGATTCGGCCGGGCCATCCAGGCCGGCCGGGTCTGGACCAACTGCTACCACGCCTATCCAGCGCATGCGGCGTTCGGCGGCTACAAGCAGTCCGGCGTCGGCCGCGAGAACCACAAGATGATGCTCGACCATTACCAGCAGACCAAGAACATGCTGGTGAGCTACAGCCCGAAGAAGCTCGGCTTCTTCTGATAACCCGGCTGCCCCGCGTTCAGGGGACGAAGACGACAGGCTTCGGCGGGGCGTCCCGCCGGAGCCTCCATCACGGAGGCCGAGATGGCTGACAAGGTGACCGCGACGCCGGCTGCGCTGGCGCTGATTGCCGAGATCGTCGCCGATCATGGGCCGGTGCTGTTTCACCAGTCCGGCGGCTGCTGCGACGGTTCGTCGCCGATGTGCTATCCGCAAGGTGACTTCCTGATCGGCGATCATGACGTCAAGCTCGGCGAAATCGGCGGGGCGCCGTTCTACATCAGCGGCGCGCAATACGACGTCTGGAAGCACACCGATCTGATCATCGACGTCGTTCCCGGCCGCGGCGGCATGTTCTCGCTCGACAACGGGCGCGAACGCCGGTTCCTGACCCGGTCCGAGATCTGCGCGCTGCCGCCGCGCGAGCCGGAATAGAGCATGATCCGGAAAAGTGCGAAGCGGGTTTCCGAAAAGATCATGCTAAAACAAAATTCTAAAGCGCGATGACGATTCAGCCTGATTTCATCGCGCTTTAGAACGGCCTGGCGCGACCGGCGCCGATCTGGAACTGGAGGCCATTGTCGTTATACTGCGCTGATCCAGGGCGAGTCCCAACTCGGCAACGGATCGGGTGCAAAGCGAACATGTCTCCCACGCCTCCCATCGAAACTCCGCCGCCGATCACGACCGAAGCGTTCGTCGATGCGAGCGCCGCCGTTGCCCGTCTCGAAGAGATCTACGAGCGTAACACCGGATTCCTGCGCAGTCGCTTCGAGGCCTATGTCAACGGGGTGCCGTGCACGACGCGGGTGCGGGCACACTACCCGTTCGTGCGCATCACGACCTCGTCGCATGCCCGGCTCGATTCCCGTCTCGCCTACGGTTTTGTCGCGGGACCCGGTGTCCACGAGACCAGCATCACGCGGCCGGACATTTTCCGGACCTATCTCACCGAGCAGATCGGGCTCCTGATCAAGAACCATGGCGTGGCGGTCGAGATCGGCGAGTCGAACGAGCCGATTCCGATCCATTTCGCCTATCGGCGCGACATCAATATCGAGGCAGCGCTGACCATCGCCGACAGCTCGGCGTTCACACGATCGCTGCGCGACGTGTTCGATACGCCAGACCTTGCGGCGATGGACGATGCGATCGCCGACGGCACGTTTGAACTGACGCCGGGGACGCCCGAGCCGCTGGCCTTGTTCCGTGCCGCGCGCGTCGATTACTCCTTGCGCCGGCTCTATCACTACACCGGCACCGATCCCGAGCATTTCCAGAATTTCGTGATCTTCACCAACTACCAGTTTTATGTCGACGCCTTCGCGCAATCGAGCCTGCAGCGTCTCGCGTCGGGTGAGGAAGACCTCGAGGCGTTCGTCGCGCCCGGCAATGTGATCACGCGCAACGCGCTGGCAGGCGGCGGCGTGAGCGGGACGGCCTCGGATCGCGTCCCGCAGATGCCGGCGTTTCATCTCGTCGAGCCCGGCTATCGCGGCATCACCCTGATCAATATCGGGATCGGTCCATCGAACGCGCGCAACATCACCGATCACGTCGCGGTGCTGCGGCCGCATGCCTGGCTGATGATCGGGCATTGCGCCGGCTTGCGCAACACGCAGCGGCTCGGCGACTATGTGCTGGCCCATGGCTATGTCCGTGAGGATCATGTGCTCGATCACGAGCTGCCGCTCTGGGTGCCGATCCCCGCGCTTGCGGAGATGCAGGTCGCGCTCGAGGAGGCGGTCGGCGAGGTGACCGGGCTCACTGGCTTCGAGCTCAAGCGGTTGATGCGCACCGGCACAGTCGCGAGCGTCGACAATCGCAATTGGGAAATCAGCGGGCCGCAGGTGATCCGGCGGATGTCGCAATCGCGCTCCATCGCGCTCGACATGGAATCGGCGACGATCGCCGCCAACGGCTATCGCTTCCGCGTGCCCTACGGCACGCTGCTGTGCGTCTCCGACAAGCCGCTGCATGGCGAGATCAAGCTGGCGGGCATGGCGAGCGAATTCTATCGCCAGCGCGTCGGCCAGCACCTTCAGATCGGGCTGAAGGCGCTGGAGCGGCTCAAGCAGCAGGAATCCGAGCGCCTGCATTCGCGCAAGCTGCGCAGCTTCGCCGAGGTCGCGTTTCAGTAGCCGATCACGGTCGATGCGCTCGTAAGCCCTCGCTGGAGAGGGAGCGCCCGCCGGCGATCACGCCGCCATCTTCTTCCACAGCTGCGTCTCGATGCCGACGGCGGCCTTCACGTGCGGGCGCGCGTGCATTCGCGCAAGATAGTCGACGAGTTCGGGCCACTGCGCGATATCGACGCCGGCAGAGCGAAGCAGCATCAAGGCCCAGGCGAGATGCGCGTCGGCGACCGTGAAGCGGTCGCCGACGAGATAGTCGCGACCATTGAGGCGCGCGGCGGCGACCGACACGGTTTGCCCGATCCGTTCGCGCGCGCTGGCCTTCGATGCATCGTCCTTGTACCAGAAGGTCGGAAACAGGAAGCCTTTGTGGATCTCGGTGCCGATGAAGCTCAGCCATTCCTGCAGGCGGTAGCGGTCCAGGTCGCCCGGCGGCGGCGCGAGACCGAGCTCGGGCTTCCGATCGGCGATATACTGCAGCACGGCCGCGCTTTCGGTCAGCCGCTCGCCGTTCTCAAGAACCAGTACCGGCACCGCACCCTTCTGTGACACCACGCGAAAATCGCTGTCGTCGTCCAGCACCTTCTTGGTCCAGATATGGGCCAGGTGGTAACGCGCCTCGATGCCGGCTTCCATCAACGCGATGCGGCTGGCGAGCGAGCAGGCCATGGGAAAGAAATAGAGCTGGAGCATATTGCATCCTCAGGCGAGGGCGTTGTCGCGCGCGATGATCGCGAAGCGGTCGGACAGTTCGGCGAGGGCGACGTCGTGAATGAGCTTGGCGGCGATCGTGCCGCCTGTGCCGTCGGGCAGGTCGCGGGTGGCGCAGCCGTCGGCATCGATCGTGGTGCGGAAGCCGAGATCAAGCGCGGCGCGGGCGGTCGAGCTGATGCACATATGCGTCATGAAGCCGGCGAGCACGAGCTCCTTGCGGCCGGTCGCGGCAAGCTGCGCGTTCAGTTCGGTGCCGGCGAATGCGTTCGGCAATTGCTTCTCGATCACGCTCTCGCCCGGCAGTGGCTTAAGCGGCGCGACGATCGCGCCACGCTCGGCGCTGCGATCGAACAGGCTTCCCGGCGCTCCCTTGTGCGCGATGTGGATGATCGCAGCGCCGCTTTCCCGCGCGCGGGAGAGCAATGCAGCTGCGCGCGCAATCGCGGGTTTGGCGTCGGGCAAGGCGAGGGGACCGGCGAGATATTCGTTCTGGATATCGATCAGCACCAGGCAGCTGTCGCCGAGGCGGGGCGGGGTGAGGTCGATACCGGCAAGCTGCATCAGCGTTTTGGCTGCGGTCATGGTCCTGAGAACTCCAGAGGATGCGTCTTGCGAAAATATAGCCGCGGACCGGCCTGCTGTTATGCAGGGATATTGCAGCCGGTGGCTGCGTTATTGCAGGTGGGCCGGACACGATGTAGCCTGAGGCCATGAACTGGGACGACCTTCGCATCATCGCGGCCGTCAGGGATGAGGGCACCTATGCCGGCGCCAGCGCGCGGCTGCGCATCGACGAGACCACGGTCGGCCGCAGGCTGGCGCGGATCGAGCGCGCGCTCGGGCTACGTTTGTTCGAGGCCGCCGACGGCGTCCGCAAGCCGACCCGGCAGTGCGACGTGGTGCTCGCGCACATCCAGGCGATGGCCGCGCATGCCGAGGAGATCGGCCGGATCGGCGAAAGCCTGCCCGGCCCGGTCGGCCGGCTGCGCATCGCCTCCACCAATGCGATGGCCGAGGAGGTGCTGGCGCCGCGCACCAGCGAATTGCTGCGCGCCCATCCGGGTCTGACGTTGCAGTTTCTGACGTCGAGCGAGAATGTCAAATTCTCGCGCTGGGAAGCCGATCTCGCGATTCGCCTGCGCAAGCCGGACAAGGGCGACTTCGCAATCTCGAAGCTCGCCGAGGTCAGGCTGTATTTCTTCGAGCCGGCCGCGACGACAGCGGGCGAAGCAGTGACGTGCGCCTATCCCGATGAGCTCGGAGGGATTCCGGAAATGCAGTTTTTGCGCGCAAGGCGGCTTCGTGCGCGCTGCGTCACCGACAATGTCCGCATCATCCACAAGCTGGTCCAGTCGCATCAAGCAGTCGGTGTGCTGCCGGAGCATAGTTGCGTGGACCTGCTGACCGATCGCCGTCTGCGCGCCACGCTGCTGCCGAAGCGGCGTGACGTCTGGCTTCTGGTGCAAAGCCATCTCAAGCGCGATGCGGCAACGCGCGTCACCATCGACTGGCTGCGCGCCTGCTTTCAGGACGTCGCGCGCAGCTGACGAGGTGGGGACAGGGAGACGGACTTACCCTCCGTCATTCCCCGGTGCGCAAATTGCGCACCTGAGGGCGGCGCGCAGCGCCGAGCCGGAATCCATTTTTCAGCAAAGCTTGCGGCTCGATGGATTCCGGGTTCGTGCTTCGCACGCCCCGGAATGACGAGGTGAGCGGGCGCCACAACGCGTCTCGTCATGAAAAAATCACGCGCAGCCCTCTTGCAACCCGGACGTGCTTCGTTTATTAGCCCGCTCCTTCGCTTCGGCCACGGGCTCGGGCTCGTTGAGATCCCGACTGGCGCGAGCCGCTCTGCGGTGTCGTGTTCCGCCGAAATGAAGATCGCGAGATGTAGCTCATGGAGAGCATCGGGGATGAAACCCCGAAGGTATCGGTTCGATTCCGGTCTCTCAATCAAAGGATAGCTCAGTTAGGTAGAGCAGGTGACTCAGAATCATCGTGTCGCGGGTTCAACTCCCGCTCCAAGCGCTCCGTTCAGCCTGAACAGCTGATACCTCTGAAGGGGACCGGACGCGCGCTTCAGTCGCAGTCCGGCCGTCCTGCCGCAAGGCTCTTCGTCCGAACATCGACACTGTGAGACCGGCTTTGCGCCGCGGTGGATACCGCTTGCGCTGATGCCGGGTAGCTCCGCTCGGCCGCGCGACATTTGTCGCGCGAACGCGCGCGTGCGCCCGTCATCGCGCAGGCTCAAGCCACGGCCCGCTTGGCTGACAGGAAGCCGCGTTCGCGTCCTCACGTCCTTTGCAAATTGAAACCCGCTCTCCGGCCCACGGGCCGGATGGCAATAATGGAGGCTGCCATGACCTGGCATTTCTTGACGACCACGTTGACGGTGAAGGATGGCGAGCGCGCGTTGCTGACGCGCGACGGCCGGCTCGAGCAGGTGCTCGCGCCTGGACGTCACCGCCTGTTCGATCCCCTGCATCAGCTCAAGGCCGAGCTGTTCAGCGTCGTGCGGACGGAATTCCCTGCGGATCGTTACGCGGTGATCAAGGCTGCGCGGCCTGATCTCGCCGACGAGCTGTTCGAGGCGGTCGAGACCCGCGCGAACGCGATCGCGATCGTCAGCCTCGACGGCCGTCCCGTGCAACTGATGACGCCCTGGCAGACGCGCGTCTACTGGAAGGTCGCGACGTCGGTCGACGTCGAGCGCATCGACGTGACCAGCGATCCCCGCGTGACCGCACGCCACCTCGCGATGATCCAGCCCAACCGGGCCGGCGTCATCACCGAGGCCGTGGTTGAGAACCACGAGGCCGGTCTGCTCACGGTCGAGGGCAAGCTGGTCGAGCGGCTCGCACCCGGCCGGCACGCGTTCTGGATTGCGGGCCGCAAGATCGAGGTCAAGCGCCTCGACCTGCGTCCTCAGGCGATCGAGATCACGGCGCAGGAGATGCTGACCAAGGATCGCATCGCGCTGCGCGTGACGCTGACCGCGTTCCGCCGGATCGTCGATCCCGAGCGGGTCGTGGCAACGGTGCCCGACGTGGATGCGTGGCTGTACCGCCTGGTGCAGTTCGCGATCCGCGAGGCGGTGGCCGGCCGCACGCTGGACGAGGTGCTGTCTGCGAAGACGGCGCTCGACGAGGAGCTTCGCGACTATGTCCGCGCCCGTGTCGCGGATTCCGGCGTCGAAGTCACCGAGCTCGGCGTCAAGGACGTGATCCTGCCCGGCGAGATCCGCGAGCTGGTCAACAAGGTGGTGGAGGCGGAGCGGGTGGCGAAGGCCAACTTGATCCGCCGGCAGGAGGAGACAGCGGCGACGCGTTCGCTCCTGAACACCGCCAAGCTGATGGAGGAGAACCCTCTGCTGCTGCGGCTCAAGGAGCTGGAGTCGCTCGAGCGTCTGGTCGAGAAGGTCGGCCGCATCGACCTGCATGCGGGCGACGGTCAGGGTCTCGATGCGCTCCTGACCAAGCTGGTCCGCCTCAAGGCGCCCGAGAGCGCGTAAGACAGGAAGGGCCGCCCACGGGCGGCCCTTCGCTTTTCCAGGAGTGATCGCGACAGCGATAGCGCGCGATCAGATCGCGGCCTTCAGATTGGCGAAGGCGTCCTGGACGTATTTGGTGAGCTGGCGCTTGCCGCCTTGCTCGAGCCAGGCGTCGACCGCGATGCGCAGTGCGCCGCTCGCGGCCATCGCGACAAGACGGAGGCGGTCGCGGCGGTCCCTGCCCGGCCATAATTCGCACAGCGTCGCGTAGACGACCTGCTCCCGGTGCAGATCGTTGCGGTGCTTGCGGGAGCTCAGCACTTCGCTCTCGCGGATCAGGCGCGAAATCGCAACCGTTCGCGACGTCTGGAAGCGGGCGGACATTTCCAGCAGAGCCTCGCGGACGACGTCGATCGGCTCGCCGGCGGAGGTGTGGTCCCGGATCGATGCCCTGAGCGCATCGTCGTAGCCGGCGATATGGGCGAGCAGGATGTCGTCCTTGCTCCTGAAATAGTAGAAAAAGGTTCGGCGCGAGATGCCGGCCGCCGCCGCGATCTCATCCAGCGTCGTCGCATCAAAGCCGTTGGCCAGAAACAGCTCCATGCCGACATCGGCGATGCGTTGCAGCGTCGCGCGGCGATTTCGCTCGCGCAGGCCTTCTGTTTTTGCAGGCTTCCGGGTTTTCCTCAGTGTCTCGGGCATCGGCCGCTTTCTCATGAACAGGCAATCAGGGCAAAGCACTCCTGGCCTCGGGTTCGCGCGGCCGTCGGCGTCAACGCGCGGTGCGGCGCGGTTCGACATGCGTCTTCCGGTCGCAGCCGGCGGCCGCGGTCATAAAACCGCCCAACACGATAATTACACCAAGTGTAATAATTACACCAAGTGTAAGTCAGTGGGGCTCCAATGACAACCTGCTCGCGCGTAGGCCGGATCAAACCGATTCCGGAGGCAAATGGATTCGCGAACGGGCGGGGGGCGCAACTGCGGGGCCGGGCGGCGGCGACGTTGCTCGGTCTGCTGGTCTCGGGCTGCGCGACCGCGACGCTAGATCAGGCCGGTTCACTCCGCTCCTACGACAATATGGAGCAATCGGACGGGATGCTGACTCGTTCGAAGCTGCGGGTGAGCAAGGAAGAGGTGCTGGCAGCGAAGACAATCAGGATCGTGCCCACCGTGTTCTCGGACGGAACGGCAGTGCCCTTCACGGCTGCGCAGCGCAGGCTCGTCACCAACGCCGCCGACCGCGCATTGTGTGCTGGCCTGAGCGAACGCTTCTACGTGGTTGCGTCAGAGCCCGCCGACCTGACCGTTCACGCCGTCATCACGCATGTGGTGCCGACCGATCCGACGGCAGTCGGCGTCTCCAAAGGTGTGTCGGTGGCGAAGACGATTCTGTTGCCCGGCGTGCCGGTGCCCGTTCCGCGCATTCCAGTGGGGCTCGGCAGCCTGTCGCTTGAAGCCGAGGCGCGTGATCCGGCCGGACAGCAGAAGGCGGCGATGGTCTGGGGCCGCGCGGCCAATGCCTTCGACAGCGGCCGAATGTCGGAGGAGGGCGATGCGTACGGCCTTGCGGCATCGTTCGGCGGCGATTTCAGCCAGATGCTGGTCACCGGCGTGACGCCGTTCGGCGGCGTGCCATCGATGCCCTCGATGCAGCGGCTGGGCTTCCTGCTCGGCGGCGCGCCGAAATATCCGGCCTGCGAAGCGTTCGGACGCGCGCCGGGTCTCGTCGGCATGGTCGGCGACAGCGCCGGCGTGCCGCCGGATTGGACCGACAAGGGACCGGTTGCGGCGAAGGTGGAGTGAGGCGGCCGGCACGCTTACGAATGTTCGCGTGCACACGGCTGTAACGGGGCACCGCCAAGGCACAATTCGCATATCCTGCTCCGGGCGGACGACCGCAAAACAGAGTGCCACCCCGGACAGATTGCGGTAACGTCGGTCTACCGTGGTCCGGAATTCGGCCAGCCGTCAGCCCGTCGGTGGTGCCAATGCAACAGATTGCGGAATGGCTTGAGAAGCTGGGGCTTGGGCAATACGCGCTGCGTTTTGCCGAGAACGGGATCGACCTTGGCGTTCTTCCCGAATTGACGGATGAAGACTTCGACAGGCTCGGGGTCCTGCTCGGCCACCGCCGCAAGATGCTGCGTGCGATCGCCGATTTCAATCAAGCCGAACTGATCGCCGCGCCGGTTTCACCGCACGATGCCGAGCGCCGCCACCTCACTGTGATGTTCTGCGACCTGGTCGGCTCGACGGCATTGTCGGCGCGTCTCGATCCCGAGGACATGTGGGAGGTGATCCGCGCCTATCGCGCAGCCTGTGCACGGGTGATCACGACATACGACGGCGTCGTTGCCAGATTTATCGGCGATGGGATCCTCGCTTATTTCGGCTATCCCCGTGCCCACGAGGATGACGCGGAGCGCGCGGTGCGCGCCGGCCTCGATGTCATCGCCGCAATCGGCAAGCTCGAGACCCGCGCGGAAGGGGGAGTTGCGGTACGGATCGCGATCGCAAGCGGGCTTGTCGTGGTCGGCGACCTCGTCTCCGGCGGCGCATCGGAGGAGCAGGCGCTGGTCGGCGATGCGCCGAACATCGCGGCGCGGCTGCAGAGCCTGGCGGAGCCGGGCGTGGTCGTCGTGGCCTCCACGACACGCCGGCTGCTCGGCAATCTGTTCACGCTTCGCAACCTCGGTCGCCGCGAGGTCAAGGGTATCTCCGAGCCGATCGCGGTGTGGGCCGTCGAAGGCGAGCCGGCATCGGAAAGCCGTTTCGAGGCGGTGCGGACCGCGCGCTCGATCGGCTTTGTCGGCCGCAAGGCGGAGATCGAATTTGCATTGTCGCGCCAGCAACTGGCGTGGCAGGGCCAAGGCCAGGCAGTGCTGATATCGGGCGAAGCGGGTATCGGTAAATCGCGCATCGTGGCGATGCTGTCCGACAGCCTCGCGCCCGGGACACACCGCCGTGTGCGGTATCAATGCTCGCCCTATCACACCAACAGCGCGCTGCACCCTTTTGTCGCCCAGCTCGAGCGTGCCGCCGGCATCAGGTCGGAAGATGTTTCGGACCAGAAGCTGGACAAGCTCGAAGCCATGCTGGCGCTCGGTACCCAGCACGTGCCCACCGTGACACCGCTGATCGCGGCGCTGCTGTCGATCCCGACCGGTGACCGCTATCCGCCGCTCGGCCTGAGCCCGGCGCAGCAGCGGCGGCAGACATTCGCCGCGCTGCTCGACCAGCTCGAGGGCCTCGCCCGGCAGCAGCCGGTGCTTGTCGTCTGCGAAGACATGCATTGGGCCGACGCCACGTCGCTCGAACTGCTTGATCTCGCGGTCGACCGTATCAGGGGATTGCCAATCCTCATGCTGATGACGTTCAGGCCGGAGTTCGAGCCGCCATGGGCAGGGCTTGCCAATGTCAGCCTGTTGCGGCTCGATCGGCTCGACCGGCAGGATACGCGCGCGCTGATCGAGCAGGTGACCGTCGGTCGGTTGCTGCCCGGCGAAATGATGACGCAGATCATCGAGCGGACGGATGGTGTCCCGCTGTTCGTCGAGGAGCTGACCAAGATGGTCATGGAGTCGGGGCTGCTCGTCGAGAATGCCGGACGCTACCGCCTCGACAATCCGCTGCCGCCGCTGGCGATCCCCGCGACGCTGCAGGACTCGTTGATGGCCCGGCTCGACCGCCTGGCGCCGGTCAAGGAGGTGGCGCAGATCGGCGCAGCGATCGGCCGTGAGTTCTCATACGCGTTGCTGCGCAGCGTGGCCGGTCGCGATGATCTGACGCTTGCCGCGGCGCTCGCCCAGCTCGAGGAGGCGGAGTTGCTGTTGCGCCGGGGCACGCCGCCGGATGCAAGCTACAGTTTCAGGCACGCATTGGTCCAGGAAGCGGCTTACGAGAGCTTGCTCAAGAGCCGTCGGCAATTGCTCCACAAGCAGATCGGCGATGTGCTGCGCGCCAAGTTTGCCGAGATCGCCGAGATCGAGCCCGAAGTCGTTGCGTATCATTTCACCGAGGCGGGGCTCGGCCGGACTGCGCTGGCGTGGTGGCGCAAAGCCGGTCAGCAGGCGCTGAAGCGCTCGGCCTATTGCGAGGCGATCGCACATCTCGGCAAGGCGGTCGCCATCGCCGATGAACTGCCCGACGAGCGGGGTCGGATGATCGGCCGGCTCCATCTGCAAATCGCCTACGGCCGCGCGCTGCGGGGCAGTCTTGGGCACAGCGCCCCCGAGACGGTGGCCGCCTGGACGCGAGCCCGGCGGTTCGCCTCTGACATTGACGATCCAATCGAACTGGCGCCGATCCAGTCGGGCCTCTTCAACGCCTGCTTGACCCACGGTGAGCTCGCGCCGATGCGGGAGTTGGCGGAGGCGATCATGGGCGCGGCGGAACGGCATCCGGAATCGCCGGTGGCGACGATCGTCGCGGGCTGGACCAGCGGAGTGACCTGCTGGTTTGCAGGCGACTATCTGAGCGCGGCCATCCATCTCGAGAAGGCGTTCGCTGCCTATGCGACCGAGCCGGATCCGGCAACGTTCAAGGCGTCGACGCTCGATCTGCCGTTCGTCATCATGAGATTTCTGGCGCTCGTGCTCTGGCCGCGTGGCGAGATCGATCGAGCCCGGCAGCTCGCGGGCGCAGCGGTGAGCGTCTCCGGAGAACAGCGCGCGCTCGCGCGTGCCAATGCGCTGGTTCACAAGGCCGTTTTCGACGGGCTGTGCGGCAGCCGGTTGCGGCAGACCGAGACGATCCTTGCCCTCGGACTGGCGCAGGATCACACGATGCCTCTGTATGTCGCCGCCGGCACCTATCTCAATGGTTTGGCGAAGTGGCGTGCCGGCGACCTAGTGGCAGGTCTCGCGGAGATGCAGCGCGGCTGGACATTGCTTCACGAGAACGACTGCTACCTCTGTGATCCCTTCTGGGGATTGCATATCGCGGTGGCGAACGCGGAGGCAGGGCATGTCGAGGCGGGGCTCGACATCATCAACGAGCTGATCGACGCGACGGAGCAGTCCGGGCAGCACTGGCTGGATGCCGAGCTGTACCGTGTATTGGGCGAGCTGCGGTCGCGTCGCGACACCCCCGACATTTCCGGCGCCGAGGATGCCTTCCACCGTGCCCTTGAGATTGCGCGAAGGCAACAGACCAGGACGTTCGAGCTGCGCGGCGCGCTGGGACTTGCACGTCTTTACAGCCGCAGCGGCCGGGCAGAGGAGATATCTCAATTGTTGGCGCCGTTGCTCGCCGGCTTCGATGCGGCGCTCGATCTTGCCGAAATCAAGGACGCGCAGGAACTGCTCATGCGAGCGTGGCCGGATCGCCACTCGCGCGCGTCCTGACGGGTGCCGCAGTGGAGCAGTCACATCACGTCCGCCCATCTTCCTGAGCCCGCGCAAGTGGTGAAAGAGCAGGTTCGGATGTCGCGCGCGGCGCTTGCGGTGCGAAACTGGAACTCTTGGGCTCGGCGAAGTTCTTGGGTTCCCGAAGTTCTACGGTGCGACGATGCGCATTTTGCTATTGCGTCCGACGGCGCATTTGCATCTAACTTTAAGGACGCTGCCGCGGAGAATTCCACCTTGCGGTCAATCGTTTGGAATTTGTTTTTGATCCTGTGTTCGAGTGAGTAAGCTGTGCGACCATTGATGACGTTCCCGCAGGTGAGCATTTCCGGCGGAACTCGTAATCGCCTTCTCGCGACATTGTCGCCGGCGGATCTGGACCTCCTGAAACCGGATCTTGAGACTGTCGCGCTCGAACAGGATGCGGTCCTGGCGCGCGCCGGTGACGAGATCGACTACGTCTTCTTTCCTCACAGCGGCGCGATCCTGCTGATGATCGACATGGCGGATGGGCAGACGGTCGCGACCGGTGTGGTCGGATGCGAAGGGGCCGTGGGCAGTCTTTCGGTCCTTGGAGCCTCGCCGTCGGGCATTACCGCCGTCGTTCGTGCGGCTGGTACCGCCTCGCGGATCCCGGCGCCGCGCTTTCATGCCGCTTTCGGCCGCAGTCCCGGGATTCGGCAGGCGATCCAGAAGCACGTCAGATCGATGCTGATCCAGTTTCAGCTCGGCGCCGCCTGCAATGCGCTCCACCCGGTCGAGGCGCGGATGGCGCGCTGGCTGCTTCAGCTTCGCGACCGCGTCGACAGCGACGTCCTCCCGCTGACCCAGCACGCGCTGTCGCAAATCCTCGGCGTACGACGAACAACGGTGACCTTGCTGATGGGCAATCTGCGCAAGCGCGGTGCGATCAGGTCGGATCAACGAGGCCGGATCGAGATCGACCAGGCGCGGCTCTTGGCGGCGGCGTGCGAATGCCATCGCGTCATGCGTATCGAGGCCGAGGAGATCTTCTCGGGCGACAAGGTTCGAACGCGCGGAATGGCGCCGGCTAACGATCCGCGCATCCCGGAAATCGAGGCGGACGACGCCGTGTGAGCGCGTTCCTGGTCGAATCAGCTTCCCGGCAGCCGATCAAGCTCCCGTGCAGGCGAGGATACCCCTTCGAGCTTCGCGATCTCGCGCAGCACCTTTGCGGTCTCGCGCAACTGATTGCGCTTCGGACCGGGCTTCAGCCGTCGTGCTTCATCGAGAAAGTCCTTGGCCTGCAGCAGCCAGGCAGACGTTTCCGTCGAGATCTGCACCTGCGCCATGGTGTCCCTCCATCGCGGTCGTCAATAGCGGTGACCATTGTCAGGCCGGTGAACCGCCGCCGCGGCGTCGCCGCACGCGGATGCTCGGCTCATCGACCCAGGCGTCCCGCGCAAACCAGGCGTGATCCGCGCGGCAAAACGGACAGGGCGTGCGCGCGAAGAACACGGTACTGCGTCGAAAGCTCTCGCGATCGGTTTTGATTCCGGTGGAAATCGCGTGTCCGGTTTGCGGACATCTGACCATTACCATGCCCATGAGCGCCTCCCTCCCATATCGCCTTTTGCTTTTTTGCCTTTTGCCTTGCAGAAATAGTCCGGCCGGTTGGATTGGCCCGAGATCGGTGCGCGGGGTAGTTGGGGGGCATCGCGCACCTGCGGCGTTTGACGGAGCATCGGCAGTGGGGGCTGCACGCTCTCGTCACTGGGCTTCTTCCAACCGGCCAGGTCCCTCCTTGAACGAATCCTCGATGTGACTTCAACGCCGCTTCTTCAGGCGGCTTGGCAGAGAACCTCTTCGCTTTCCCCCACCGCACAGCCTCCCTCGCAAGTGAGAGCATTCTCCGCGACGCTTGCCCGCGTCACGGGAGCTGACGCTCCGTGCTCGATTCAGATTTTTGAGAGTGAAGTTCGATCTCGTCCCGAGCTTACTGTGCGGGACGAAGGCGACAGTGTCGGTTCGGTTTGCGACTCTCGCACGAAATTTTTTTTGAGATTGTCAACTCAGACCAACGTATCTTTACGGAGAGTGTTGTGCATAACGTGCATGCTGAGAGCCGCGTGAGGCCCCTGCATCAGCGTGAGGTTGTGCAAGGTATTTGCATTGGCCGCGCTGCGGTAAGTAGCCCGGCGAGCCTACCCCAAACAAAAACCCCGGCATCGCTGCCGGGGTTTTGCATTTCGTAAATTGCCCGAGTGGCTGGACCTTAGAAGTCCATGCCGCCCATGCCGCCGCCCGGAGGCATCGCGGGGCCGCCGGCGTTCTTCTTCGGCAGCTCGGCAACCATCGCTTCCGTGGTGATCAGCAGCGCGGCAACCGAGGCAGCGTTCTGGATCGCGGTGCGGACGACCTTGGTCGGGTCGATGATGCCCTTCTTGACGAGGTCGGCATACTCGCCGGTCTGGGAGTCGAAGCCGTAGTTGTAGGCCTTGTTCTCCAGGATCTTGCCGACGATGACCGAACCGTCTTCACCGGCGTTGATCGCGATCTGGCGAGCCGGGGAGGACAGCGCCTTGCGCACGATCTCGACGCCGGTCTTCTGGTCGTCGTTCTTGGTGCGCAGGCCCTTGAGCTGCTCGGAAGCACGGAGCAGGGCGACGCCGCCGCCCGGGACGATGCCTTCCTCGACAGCCGCACGGGTCGCATGCATCGCGTCATCAACGCGATCCTTGCGCTCCTTCACCTCGACCTCGGTCGCGCCGCCGACGCGGATCACCGCGACGCCGCCTGCGAGCTTGGCGAGACGCTCCTGCAGCTTCTCACGGTCGTAGTCCGAGGTGGTCTCCTCGATCTGCGCCTTGATCTGGGCAACGCGGGCGTCGATGTCGGCCTTCTTGCCGGCGCCGTTGACGATCGTGGTGTTTTCCTTGTCGATCATCACCTTCTTGGCGCGACCGAGCATCTGCAGCGTGACGTTCTCGAGCTTGATGCCGAGGTCTTCCGAGATGGCCTGGCCGCCGGTCAGGATCGCGATGTCCTGCAGCATGGCCTTGCGGCGATCGCCGAAGCCCGGAGCCTTGACGGCCGCGACCTTCAGGCCGCCACGCAGGCGGTTGACGACGAGGGTGGCGAGGGCTTCGCCTTCGACGTCTTCAGCGACGATGACCAGCGGCTTGCCGGTCTGCACCACGGCCTCGAGCAGCGGCAGCAGCTCGTTCAGCGAGGAGAGCTTCTTCTCGTTGATGAGGATGTAGGCGTCGTCCATCTCAACGCGCATCTTGTCGGCGTTGGTGACGAAGTAGGGCGAGATGTAGCCGCGGTCGAACTGCATGCCCTCGACGACGTCGAGCTCGGTCTCGAGCGACTTGGCTTCCTCGACCGTGATCACGCCCTCGTTGCCGACCTTCTTCATGGCGTCGGCGAGGAACTTGCCGATCTCGGCATCGCCGTTGGCCGAAATGGTGCCAACCTGGGCGATCTCCTCGTTCGAGGTGACCTTCTTCGAGTTCTTCTGGAGGTCCGCAACGACGGCTTCGACCGCGAGGTCGATACCGCGCTTCAGGTCCATCGGGTTCATGCCGGCGGCAACCGACTTGGCGCCTTCACGCACGATCGCCTGGGCGAGCACGGTCGCCGTGGTGGTGCCGTCGCCGGCCGCGTCAGCGGACTTGGAGGCGACTTCGCGCACCATCTGGGCGCCCATGTTCTCGAACTTGTCCTCGAGCTCGATCTCCTTGGCGACGGTGACGCCGTCCTTGGTGATGCGGGGAGCGCCGAACGACTTCTCGAGCACGACGTTGCGGCCCTTCGGACCGAGAGTGACCTTCACCGCATTGGCGAGGATGTCGACGCCGCGCAGCATCTTGTCGCGCGCATCGACGGAGAATTTGACTTCTTTAGCTGCCATCTGAATTTTTCCTTGAGATTTACCTGGGAGGGAAAGAGGCGCTTAGGCCGCCTTCTTCTTGGAAGCGGGGACGTCGAGCACGCCCATGATGTCGCTTTCCTTCATGATCAGCAGGTCTTCGCTGTCGATCTTGACCTCGGTGCCCGACCACTTGCCGAACAGGACGCGGTCGCCGACCTTGATGTCGATGGGGATCAGCTTGCCAGCTTCGTCGCGGCCGCCCGGGCCGACGGCGATGACTTCGCCCTGCGAGGGCTTTTCCTTGGCGCTGTCCGGAATGATGATGCCGCCAGCAGTCTTCTCTTCGGCGTCGATACGCTTGACCACGACGCGGTCGTGAAGCGGACGGAATTTCATGCAGTCCTCCTAAACGTTTGCGGATGCTGTAGATTTTTGGAGTGTTAGCAGTCCAGCCCAGCGAGTGCCAGACTGGCTGTGCAGGAGATAGGCCAAGCCTTGGCGGCGGGCAAGTGGCTCTAGCAGAAAAATTGGCACTCGCGAATGACGGCTGCCAGCATCATTTCGGCATCCTTAATGCCGCCCCGCAGGGGTCGCCGGGGCTATTAGCAGATGCGGTAAGCTGCTGCTAACGCAAGAAATTTCAACAACCTATTAAACATTTAGGCTTGAGATGGGTTAGTCGCGTGCGTCACATTTCTCTCATGTGAGCGCATCCATTGCCGGTGGTCCGGCGGGGGTCGGCCGCCATGTGAATGCGCTCCGTCACAGGAGGTTGGCATGGTCTCGCGAGTTGGTGGGGTTGTTTCCGACGATTTCCGGAAGCAGTTGCTGGGGTATGGATTGACGACGGCGCAAATCCTGTATCGGATGCCGGACCATCCCTCGTTGCTGCAAACTTATGTCTGGCAGAACTACGACCTGTTTCCGAGATTTCCGGCGCTGCGGGATTTCCTCGCCTTCTGGCAGGAGAAGCTCGAGGGCCCGCTGTTCTCGGTGACGGTGGCGCATTCCAAGCTGGTCAAGCCGGCCGAACTGCGCGCCGTCGACGGCGTGTTCCGGCTGCATTGATCCGCACGGGGGCAAGGCGCGCGCTCTGCGCCTTTGCCCACCTCGCGCGGCGCGACTTGTGTTAGCCTTCGCCCGTCACAAAAAGACGGGAGGCGAACAATGGCCAAGAAGACGGCATCGAGATCCGCAGCCAAGACCGCGGTGAAGAAGAAATGGTCGGGGCTTGGCGCCGGCGCCAAGAAATCGTCCGCGAAATCGTCCGCGCGCAAGGCCATCAAGTCGAAGGGCCGCGTCACCGCGGCCAAGAAGAGCGTGCCGAAGACGGCAACCAAGACAGCAACCAAGGCGCGGCCGAAGCAGCGCGTTGCCATCAGCCATCACCGCGAAGAGGATTTCAAGGCCGACGGCCTGCGCGCCTACGCCAAGTACCGCGACCTCGGCATTGCCGCAGCATCCCATGGCCTCGCGCAGGCGCATGTCATCCGGCTGCAGGGACCGTGCAATCCGGACGAGGTCTCGAAGCTGCACTTCCACGACGTCGAATTCCAGATGGTCTATGTGCTCAAGGGCTGGGTGAAGACCTACATGGAAGGCGAGGGCGAGACGCTGATGAAAGAGGGCAGCGCCTGGACCCAGCCGCCGCGCATCCGGCATATGATCCTGGACTACTCCGACGACGTCGAGCTGCTGGAGGTGATCCTGCCGGCCGAGTTCAAGACGGTGGAGTTGAAGGCGTAAGCCTCGCTGCGTCATGGCCGGGCTTGACCCGGCCATCCATCCAGCTTCGCAAGTGTCTTCGCTAATCGATGGATGCCCGGGTCAAGCCCGGGCATGACGAGCTGGGTGAGATCTTGTAGCCCGGATGGAGCGCAGCGAAATCCGGGGCTCGTGCCCGCAGTCGGACGGCCCCGGATTGCGCTGCGCTTCATCCGGGCTACGGCGCTGTCATCATCCCCACGATCGCGCCCATCAGGCAGGTCGTCAGCGTACCCGAGACGACCGACTTCAGCCCGAGCGCGTTGATCTCGTCGCGCCGTTCGGGCGCCATGATGCCGAGGCCGCCGATCATGATGCCGAGACTCGCGAAGTTGGCAAAACCGCACATCGCGTAGAGCATGATCAGCTGCGAGCGCGGATCGAGCGCGTCGGGCCCGAGCTTCGACAGGTCGACATAGGCGATCAGCTCGTTCAGCACGGTCTTGGTGCCCATCAGGCTTCCCGCCGTGATCGCCTGCGGCCACGGCAGGCCCATCAGCCAGCACACCGGCGCCATGACGTAACCGAGCAGCCGTTGCAGCGAAATCTTCGCGCCGCCGATTTCCGGCAGCAGGCCGATGATTGCATTCGCCAGATAGACCAGCGCGACCAGCACCAAGAGCATCGCGATGATGTTCATCAGCAGCTCGAGGCCGCCGGCGGTGCCCTTCACGATGGCGTCCATTGTCGATGACACCTGAACATCGGGATCGTCGAGCGACCCGCCGGTGCGCTGGTCCGACGTTTCCGGCACCATGATCAGGCTGACCAGAATCGCGGCCGGCGCGCCGAGCACCGAGGCGATGACGAAATGCGCGGCAGCATCCGGGATCAGCGGCGCGAGCAGCGTTGCGTAGAGCACCAGCACGGTGCCGGCGATCCCGGCCATGCCGCCGGTCATCACCAGAAACAATTCGCTGCGGGTGAGCTGCGCCAGATAGGGGCGGATGAACAGCGGCGCTTCCACCATGCCGAGGAAGATGTTGGCGGCGGTGGAAAGCCCGACCGCGCCGCCGACGCCGAGCGTGCGTTCCAGGATCCAGGCCATGCCGCGCACAACAGGCGGCAGCACGCGCCAATAGAACAACAGCGTCGTCAGCACGCTCATGACAAGCACGATCGGCAGCGCCTGGAAGGCGAGGATGAAATCCGAGCCCGGCGCCTTGGGATCGAACGGCGCCGGACCGCCGCCGACATAACCGAACACGAAGGCGGTGCCGGCGCGCGTCGCCGCCGCGATGGTGCCGACGGCATCGTTGATCGCGCCGAAGGCCTGCGTCACCAGCGGCACCTTGATCAGCACCAGCGCAGTCACGACGGTGACGACGAGCCCGATCGTCGCCTGTCGCAGCGACACCTTCAGGCGATTCTCGCTCAACGCCCAGGCGATCACGAGCAACGCCACCACGCCGAACGCCGATTGCAACTGCAGCATCACGCCCCCAAGAACCCTCGGGCGATTATGGGCAGGGGTCTCGCGCGGCGCAATGCTGTTGCGCGTTGATCCCGAATCCATTGACAAGTTGTAGGCCCTCAGCCACGCCATCTCGCATGTCCTCCGCCACACCGGCCGGCGCCCGCGATCTGCTCGGTCACAGATCTTTCCTGTTCTTCCTGTCGTCGCGCAGCCTGTCGCGTTTCTCCAATCAGATCGCGGCGGTGGCGATCGGCTGGCAGATCTACGATTTGACCGGCAGTGCGTTTGCCCTGGGCATGGTGGGGCTGGTCCAGTTCCTGCCGACGGCGCTGCTGGTGTTTATCGCGGGTCATGCCGCCGACCGGTTCGAGCGTCGGCGTGTGGTGCAACTCTGCCAGCTTGCGGAAGTGCTGACCGCGTTGTTCCTCGCGGTCAGCACCTTTGCCGGTACCATCTCGGAGTTGCAGATTTTTGCCGCGACCTTCGTGCTGGGGATTGCCGGCGCGTTCGAGAGTCCGGCGACCGCCGCGCTGCTGCCCCTGATTGCTCCGCAAGGTTCGCTGCAGCGGGCGACCGCAATCTCGAGCGGTGCGGCGCAGGTCGCGACGATCACCGGGCCTGCGCTTGGCGGCCTGGCCTACGCGGCGATGCCGAGCCTGGCCTACGCCGCGATGACCGTGTTCTGGCTGCTCGGTATGATCCTGACCGGCGGTATCGGCCGGCTGCAAACGGCGCCGGCGAAGAACGGCGAGGTGTCGGATGACCTGTATGCCGGCGTCACCTTCGTTCGCAGCAATCCGGCGATCCTCGGCACCATCTCGCTCGATTTGTTTGCGGTGCTGTTCGGCGGCGTCACCGCGCTGCTGCCGATCTATGCGCGCGACATCCTGCAAACCGGCCCGCTCGGCCTCGGCATCCTGCGCGCCGCGCCCGCGGTCGGCGCGCTACTGATGACCATGCTGCTGGCGCGGCACACCATCAACCGCCGCGTCGGCATGCGCATGTTCCAGGCGGTGATCGTGTTCGGCGTCGCGACGGTGGTGTTCGCGCTGTCGCAATGGATGTGGCTGTCGGCGCTGGCGCTCGCGGTGCTCGGCGCTGCGGACACGATCAGCGTCGTGATCCGTTTCTCGCTGGTGCAGCTTGCCACCCCCGACGAGATGCGCGGCCGCGTCGGCGCGGTGAACTTCCTGTTCATCAACGCGTCCAACCAGCTCGGCCAGTTCGAGAGCGGCGTCACCGCGGCGCTGCTCGGTGCCGTGCCGTCGGCCGTGCTCGGCGGCGTCGCTACGGTCGCGGTCGCGCTGCTCTGGATGAAGTTGTTCCCGACGCTGCGGGATGTCGAGAAGCTGGAGTAGGAGCGCGTCACTTACCTCGCCCCGCGTGCGGCTATCAGATTCACACATTCTGAAGCCTTAGATTGGCGCCGTATTTGATGGCGTGGAACTTGGCAAGGCCGATGCGGATGACTTTGGGACCCGGCTTGCCGTAGTAGCCGGTCCAGCCGCCGAGGCGTGCGATGACCCAAGCGACAAAGGCCAGGGATCCCTTCGGGTGCGGATTGCGTTGCCGCTCGGTCTTGCCTTCGAGCCGGGCGGAGACGGCTTCGAGGATGGGTTGGTCGTCCGGCTCGAAGGCATCGCTCAGGAGCTGATCCGTGTTGCCGTCGCGGGCCTGGACGAGTTGCTTGATGGTGATGGCCGCAACGGCTGCAGCAGCGACGAAGTTGATCATGGCCTGCGGGTCGCCGATATCGGCTTCCTCTATATCGAAGCCTGCCGTCTTGAGCGTACGGAAGAACTCCTCGATCACCCAACGCGTCCGGTAGAAGCCGACCACTTGACGCGCGTCGTTCAATGTAGCGACAGCGTGGGTAGTCAAAAGCCGCCAATGCACAGGTGCGCTACCGTCTTTCGGCTCCGATACCTCGCGGACATCGACCAGCGTCAGGTGAACCGTCTCGGGCAACGTCGGATCGGCTCCATGGAGCGGCCGGCATACGGCCACCGGCGCGAAGCGCACTGCGAACTCGGTATCGCGCGCGCGCCGTCCTGGTGCGGCGGGGACCGTCATGGCAACGCGCCCTTGTTCGGCCTGGGCGTCGATGAAGGTGAACAGCAAATCCGGGTCTTCTTCGGACCCCTCGATCCGCCGATTCTGGCAGGCCCTCACAACCAATTCGACGTTTTGCGGACGCTTCACGAACAGTTCGTAAAAGTCGCTTTCGCGGTCCGATACCATCGTGACGCTGGCCGCCGCAGCCAGTACCTCACCCGCCCGTTCGCTGCTCTCGATCCATCGTTGCGATTCCTTAGCCGCCGTCGCCCGCTTGCGCCGTGGTGCCAACTCCTCTCGGTTACGGTTCCAGACCTGCATCGAGACCAGACCGAGCAACCCTTGCGTCTCGGCCTCTACCGCCAGTGCCACATGCAGCAACAAACCCGCGGCATTGCCTTTGGCGACCGGTCCGTAGCATTGTCGCGACCGCCGGCCGCCCAAGATCAATTCCGACGTGTCCTGTGCGACAACAACATGCCGACCAGCCGCTCGCTGCCCGGTGAGGTCTCCGGCATGCCGTGACATCTCTGCGGCCGTCACCGACGGATTGTGAAGAAGCCGGCGAAACTGCATCTCGCCCGCACGGTCCTCACCGAGGCGGCGGATGCACGAGCCAGGCCGGGCCACCAGCGCCGCATGCAGCCGCGCCCCCCTTTTTCCAGGCGACGATCGCCAAATCGTCCCAGTCCATATGCCACCCCGGCCATCAAAACCTCCACCGGCTTGCCTACCGATAGAGAATCCCGCTTTACCGCTAATCGCAACCCAGATGTGTGAATGCGATAGCCGCACGCGGGGCGAGGTCGGATCGCATGCAGCGAAGCGGAATGCGATCCGGGTGAGGGGGTACAGGTCTCAGCGCGCGGCTTGCTCGCGGAGAGAGCCCCTCACCCCAACCCTCTCCCCGCAAGAGCGGGGCGAGGGAGCAGACCGAGCGCAAGCCCCAACAGCTCGTTCGCGTCGAGCGGTATGCCGGCAACGGCGCCGCGGACCCGCCTTGGTGTTCGCTTCGGGCGAGGGGTTTACAAATTTCGGAATAATGGAAAAATACCGCTGATTTGCCCGACGTGTCAAGTTGCCGTGTCGAACGCCGGCAGCTGCCGGCTACTTTGCACGGGGTTGTTTTCAATATTTGGCAGTGGGCCTTGGAACGGCATGGCCGGGACATAGGCGGAGCGGAAGCGACGCCGTCCTTCGGACGGCTATGCCCGGCCATGACGACGTGACAGTCCTGCCGCGAGCAGGGAGAAGGAGAAGATTAGCCCCGGCCCACGAACGGCATCTTGGTCGCCATGACCGTCATGAACAGCACGTTGGCGTCGAGCGGCAAGCCGGCCATGTAGGCGACGGCGTCGCCGACCGCCTTCGCGTCCATGCGCGGCTCGTGCTTGGTGGTGCCGTCCGGCTGCAGCACGCCGGGGCCGTTGACCATGCGATCGGTCATCGGGGTCGCGGCGTTGCCGATATCGACCTGGCCGACCGCGATGTCATACATGCGGCCGTCGAGGTTGGAGGCTTTTGTCAGGCCGGTGATGGCGTGCTTGGTCGAGGTGTAGGCCGCCGAGAACGGCCGCGGCGCGTGCGCCGAGATCGAGCCGTTGTTGATGATGCGGCCGCCGCGCGGCGTCTGGTCCTTCATGATGCGGAAGGCGTGCTGGGTGCACAGGAACGGCGCGGTGAGGTTGGTGTTGACCACGGCCTGCCACTGCTCGAGCGGCAGATCCTCGAAATTCACCGGCGGCGCGCCCATGCCGGCATTGTTGAAGAGAACGTCGAGCCGGCCATAGGTCGCCTTCACCTTGTCGAACAGCGCTGCGATCGCGGCCGGGTTGGCCATGTCGGCCGACACGCACAGGCTCTTGCCGGCCGGACCGAGCTTGGCGGTCTCTTCCAGCATCTCGATGCGGCGCCCGGCGAGCACCACGGTATAGCCCTTGTCCATCAAAGCGAGCGATGCTGCACGTCCGACACCGGTGCCGGCGCCGGTCACGAGCGCGATCTTGCTGGTTGCCTCAGTCATCCGAGTTTCCTCTTACTTGGTTTTTGCTTCGGTTTCGTTCTTGTAGGGTGGGCGTGGAATGTTCTGGTGCGCCGCGCGCAGCGCTGCCGACCAGCGCGAGCGCAGGTCGTGGAAATAGGGCTCGCCGGCCTCGATGCGGTGGTTGAGGTCCGCCTCGCAGGCGTCGGTGCGCACCACCAGCACGTCGATCGGCAGGCCGACGCCGAGATTGGAGCGCATCGTCGAATCCATCGAGATCAGCCCGGTCTTCAGCGCCTCGTAGAGCTCGACGTCGTAATGCATGGCGCGGTCGAGCACCGGCTTGCCGTATTTGTGCTCGCCGATCTGCAAATAAGGCGTGTCGGTGGTGCATTCGATGAAGTTGCCGGCGGTGTAGACCATGAACAGGCGCATCCGCGAGCCCTTGATCTGGCCGCCGAACAGGAATGAGACGTCGAAGGAGATGTCTTCGGAACGCAGCGCATCGCCCTCGGTGGCGTGCACCGACCGGATGGCGCGGCCGATCCGCTGCGCCGCCTGGAACATGGTGGGCGCGTTCATCAGCGTCTCGAGCTCGCCGGTGTGCGGATCTTCCATGCCCTCGGTCAGGGTCGACAGCACCGACTGGCTGATCGCGAGATTCCCCGCGCTGGCAATCGCCATGATGCGGTCGCCGGGCTTCTCGAAGATGTGCAGCTTGCGGAAGGTCGAGACGTTGTCGAGCCCGGCATTGGTGCGGGTATCGGCGATCATGACGAGGCCGTCGCGCACCAGAATTCCGCAGCAATAGGTCATTTCCAGTCCCCAAACGGTCCGAGTTTCTCGGCGCCAAACGTGTAGCCAATTTCGAGGTCGCATCCAACCCTAATTCCCCGTGACGGGACATGCGGTGGCCGGTCAAGAGGGGTCCGGCGATGGTCCGCGTGAGGTCCTTTTCCGCCGCTGGCCGCCTGAGAATCCCGTGCTTGCCCCGGCTTCGTTCTGCGTTGCGCGCAGCCGGCAATGATCTGCCCCCCGTGTCATTGCGGGGCACCTGGCGTTGTGGTCGACTGCCCGAAAGCGACAACAACAAGAAATTCCGGGAGGCGAGAATGTCGTTCAAACTGGCCACGTACATCATGGCATTGGGCGCAGCAGTGATGGCTGCGAGCCCGGCATCGGCGCAGAAGAAGGGCGGCACCTTGCGGCTCTATCACAACGACAATCCGCCCTCGACCTCGCTGCTCGAAGAGTCCACCATCGCCTCGGTGATGCCGTTCGCGGCGGTCTTCAACAATCTCGTGGTATTCGATCCGGCCAAGGTGCACGAAAGCATCGACACCGTGATCCCCGATCTCGCCGAGAGCTGGTCGTGGGATTCCACCAACACAAAGCTCACCTTCAGGCTCAGGCACGGCGTGAAGTGGCATGACGGCCAGCCGTTCACGGCCAAGGACGTGCAGTGCACCTGGCGGATGCTGATCGGCAAGAGCGAGACCCAAGACTCCAAAACCCAGGACTTCAAGCGCAATCCGCGCAAGGTCTGGTACTCGAAACTCAGGGATGTCAGCGTCAATGGCGACGATGAGGCGACCTTCGAGCTGACCGAGCCGCAACCTGGTCTCTTGGCGCTGCTCGCCAGCGCCTTCTCGGTGGTCTATCCGTGCCATGTGCCGCAGCAGGTGATGCGCACCAAGCCAATCGGCACCGGGCCGTTCAAATTCGTCGAATTCCGGCGCGGGGATTCGATCCGCCTGGTGCGCAATCCCGATTACTTCAAGAAGGACCGGCCATATCTCGACGAGATTACGGTGCGCTCGATCGACAGCCGCGCCACACGCATGCTGGCGTTCGCGACCGGCGACTACGACATCACCTTTCCGTCCGATGTCAGCATTCCCCTGATGAAGGACGTCAAGGCGCGGGCGCCGAGCGCGATCTGCGAGATGACGTCGACCAATCTGCAGATCAATCTCTTGGTCAACCGCGTCAATCCGCCATTCGACAATCCGGAGATCCGCAAGGCGATGTCGCTGGCGCTCGATCGCAAGGCCTTCAACACCATCCTGTTCGAGGGCACCGGGCGGCTCGGCGGTGCGATGCAGGCCAAGCCGGAAGGCGAGTGGGGCATGCCGCCGGAGATATTGTCGACGCTGATGGGCTACGGCGCGGATACCGGGAAGAACCTCGCGGACGCGCAGGCGATCATGCAGAAGCTCGGCTACAGCGACGCCAAGCCGCTGTCGATCAAGATCCAGACCCGCAATTTGCCGACCTATCGCGACCCGGCCGTGATCCTCGCCGACCAGCTCAAGAAGATCTATATCGTTGCCGAGCTCGATATCCTCGACACGCCGCGCTGGTACTCGCGGCTGCAACGCAAGGATTACACGATCGGGCTCAATGTCACCGGCGTCAGCGTCGACGATCCCGACGGCAATCTGGTCGAGAACTATTCCTGCAACTCCGAGCGCAACTACACCCAGTATTGCAATGCAGAGGTGGACAAGCTGCTCGTCGCGCAGTCGCGCGAGGTCGACAAGGACAAGCGCCGCAAACAAAATTGTATTCGACATCGAGCGCCTGCTGGTCACCGATGCGGCGCGGCCGGTCATCCTGCACTCATCGGCCGGCAATTGCTGGCAGCCCTATGTGAGGAACTTTCATCCGCACGACAACAGCCAGTACAACAATCTGCGCTTCGAGGATGTCTGGCTGGATAAATAATGCATGCAGTTCCGCTGACGACGACGTGAGCCGTCGCCTTGGGCGCACGCAGAAGTTCGCACAGGTCGCCGGGGGGCAGAACAGCGACGGTACCCGTCGGTCAGGCCGCGCAGAGATCCGTCAGAGCATCCGAAGCCGCTACGGAAGCTCGGCGATCAGCTTGGTCCACTCGGCCTCGGGCCAGGCCCGGGAAGTGCAGGTCCGTATGTTTCCCTGAGAACTGAGGGCAAGCGCGAGCTTTGTGATGTTGTCGCCGAGAGGCGCTTCGGCGAGGAGAAGGATGTCATGCTCGCCGGAGGTGAGATAGACCTCCTTGATTTCGACACCGAGCGTCTTGGCGAGTTCTTTCGCCGCTCGGCTGCGCTTGGGCGCTTCCTTGACGTTACGAATTCCCTGGTCGGTCCAGTCGATCCTCACTATGAATGTCGCCATGTCGTCCTCCAAGGGTTACGCATTCCCTTGTCTGCCGCGTGTGCGGCAGGCCAACCTGCTTCATGTTGAAGTTGAGGGAGCGCCATATAAGGCAGGCGCTGCGTTCAGACTGAGATGCCTGCCGACGGCCTGACCGCTGCCCGTTCCGTCAAACGGAGACGTCGGCCCGTCCCGTCTCAAAGGGCAGCTCGGCGCAGACTACGCCATGTCGCTCGCCCGAGAAAGAGGGCTCGCCGCGTTGTGATCGCAAACGCAGTGGCAAGGCACGATGTTCGCACGAAATTCACGTCAGCGAAAACACTGCGTCGAGATCACACGCTCTGCACAAGGATGAGGGCCACAGCAGGCTTTCGCCTGCCGGGCAGCCACCTGGTGCAGGTCGTCAGGCGTAAGTCATCAGGCGCAAGTCAGCTGGGCCTGCACCCAGAGCGAAGTTACGGCGGTATTGCATCGTCGCGGCGCGAACACCAAATAGCTGAACGTGGCAGGCAGAACCGCTCCGGGAGAGTGAGCGTGGCCAGCAAAAGAGCAAACGAAGAGCTCCCCGTCATTGCACGCTTTGAGGTGCGCCGCCGCAACTACCTCGCGCCGGACGGCGCTATCATCCGGCCGCTTCCCTCCTGCGCCCGCGATGCCAAGCTGCTGATCGAACTCTACCGGTCGATGGTGCTGTTGCGGCTGTTTGACCGCAAGGCTGTTGCGTTGCAGCGCACCGGTCGGCTGGGAACCTATGCCGTATCGCTCGGCCAGGAAGCCGTGTCGGTCGGCATTGCGAGTGCGATGCGGCAAGAAGACGTTCTGCTGCCTTCCTATCGTGACAATGGCGCGTTGCTCTGGCGTGGCGTCAAGCCCGAGGAGATACTGCTGTTCTGGGGCGGCGATGAGCGGGGCAATCAATTCTCCGGTCCAGTCCATGATTTTCCATTCTGCGTTCCCGTCGGATCGCAGGCGCCTCATGCCGCCGGCGTGGCCTATGCCTTGAAGCTGCGCAAGCAGCCGCGTGTGGCCGTCTGCCTGTTCGGCGACGGCGCTACCTCGAAAGGCGACGTCTACGAGGCCATGAATTTTGCCGGCGTTCACAAATTGCCGCTCGTGTTCGTCGTCACCAACAATCAATGGGCCATATCGGTGCCGCTGCGGTTGCAGACCGCCTCTGAAACGCTGGCCCAGAAGGCTATCGCGGCCGGGTTCAGCGGCGAGCAGGTAGATGGGTGCGACGTGGTGGCGATGCGCGCCGCGGCCGAGGAGGCCATTGCCGCTGCCCGCGACGGCAACGGCCCGCACTTTATCGAAGCGGTCACCTACAGGCTCGGCGATCACACGACGTCAGATGATGCGTTGCGCTATCGTTCGGCCGAAGAAGTCCAGGCGCATTGGAAGGAAGAGCCGATTGCGCGCCTCAGGTCCTATCTGGTGGGTCAGAAGATGTGGACCAAGGCGGACGAGGAGCGGCTTGCCGCCGAGTGCCATGAGCGCATCGAGGCGGCGGTGCAGCGCTATCTGACGACGCCGCCGCGCCGGCCAGAAACCATGTTCGACAACCTCTATGCCGAGCTGCCCGAGGCCTATGCCGCGCAGCGTCGCGAACTCGCGGGAGAGGACGATGCCTGAAGTGACGTTGGTCGAAGCCGTCAATCTGGCGCTCGGCCGCGCGATGGCTGACGATCCCGATGTGGTCTTGCTCGGCGAAGATATCGGCGTCAATGGCGGCGTGTTCCGCGCGACGATTGGCTTGCAGGAGCGCTTCGGTCCGGAGCGCGTCCTTGATACGCCGCTTGCCGAACTCCTGATCAGCGGGCTCTGTGTCGGCATGGCCGCGCAGGGGCTGAAACCGGTCGGCGAAATCCAGTTCATGGGATTCATCTACCCCTGTCTCGATCAGCTGGTGAACCACGCATCTCGAATGCGCAACCGTACCCAGGGGCGGCTCACCTGTCCGATGGTTCTGCGCTCGCCGCATGGAGCCGGCATTCGCGCGCCCGAGCATCATTCCGAAAGCACCGAGGCGATGCTCGCCCACATTCCGGGCTTGCGTGTCGTCATGCCTTCGTCACCGGAGCGGGCCTATGGACTTCTCCTCGCCGCGATCCGCGATCCCGATCCGGTGGTATTCCTGGAGCCGACACGGCTGTACCGCGCGGCGAAAGGCGATGTGGAGGACAATGGCGAAGCCTTGCCGCTCGATCACGCCTTTGTCCTCAGGGAAGGTCGCGACATCACGCTGATCAGCTGGGGCGCGATGTTGAAGGAAACGATGGCCGCAGCGGACACGCTTGCCGATGACGGCATCGCCGCCGAGGTCATCGACCTCGCCACGCTCAAGCCCTACGATGAAAACACCGTGCTCGGTTCGGTCGCAAGGACCGGGCGCTGCGTCATCGTGCACGAGGCGGCACACACCGGCGGATTTGGCGCGGAGATCGCGGCCATGATCGCCGAGCGCGGACTGTCCTCGCTGCTCGCGCCCGTGATCCGCGTCACCGGCTACGACACGGTGATCCCGATGGCCCGCCTCGAGCAACGCTACATGCCGTCGGTCGGACGGATCGTGGCGGCAGCCCGAAAGACCTGCCAGTACAATTAAACACCGACGGATCTTGTCCCATGCACCAGTTCACGCTGCCGGACCTCGGTGAAGGTCTTGAAGAAGCGGAGATCGTCACCTGGTACGTCAACGAGGGCGACCATGTCGTGACCGACCAGCCGCTCGTCTCGGTCGAGACCGACAAGGCGGTTGTCGAAATACCGGCGCCGTCGAACGGACGCATCGCGCGTCTGTTCGGTGCCAAGGGCGATATCGTGAAGGTCGGCGCGCCGCTCGTGGAGTTTGCCGAAGGCGCCGAGGAGGATACCGGCACGATTGTGGGCGAACTCGGCACCGGCGAGCAACCGCTGGCGGCAGTAGCTGCTTCGACGCCGCCCGGCGGGGAGGGCGCTCAGGTGTTTCCGGCGGTGCGCGCCCTCGCGCGCAAGCTTGACGTCGCGCTCGACCTCGTCGAGGCGACGGGGCCCGGCGGCACCATCACGCGGGCCGATGTCGAGCGGGCGGCAAAGCGGATGTCTCACCGCGGACCCGCCGAGCCGCTGCGCGGCCTGCGCCGCGCGATGGCCCAGCGCATGACGGCGGCGCATGCGGAAATCGTGCCTGCGACGGTCACCGATGAAGCCGACATCAACGACTGGCGCCGGGACGAGGACGTGACAATCCGTCTGGTGCGTGCGATCGCCGCTGCATGCAAGGCAGAGCCCGCGCTCAACGCCTGGTATCATTCCGGCTCGGGAGAGCGGCGTCTGATCGAGCGCATCGATCTCGGCATCGCTGTCGACACCGGCGGCGGCCTGATCGTTCCCGTGCTGCGCAACGTCGCGGAGCGGACCGTATCGGACCTGCGGGCTGGGCTCGATCGCCTGCGCGCCGACGCGATCGCGCGTGCGATACCCCCGGAAGAGCTGCGTGGTGCGACGATCACGCTTTCGAACTTCGGAATGATCGGGGGCCGCTTCGCCAATCTCATCATCGTGCCGCCGCAGACGGCGATCGTCGGCGCCGGGCGGATTTCGGAGCGCGTGGTCGCGCATCAGGGCCAGGTTGCGGTCAGACGCACGTTGCCGCTATCGCTCACCTTCGACCATCGGGTGGTGACCGGCGGCGAAGCGGCCCGTTTCCTGGTTGTCCTCAAATCCGACCTTGAGCGCGGGACGCCGCTTCGCGGCTCCTCAGAATGAGAGAGAACGCTGGCGGCGGCTTACGACTGCGTCTGGCTCTGCCACTGCCCGGGGCGGCTGGCCTGGTCGACCTTGACCGCGACCGTCAGCGTCTCGTTGCCGCCGCCATAGCGGGTGCCGCGGACCGGGGCGGCACCGAGATAATCGAGGCCGATCGCGACGCGGGCATGGGCATCGGTGGTGCAGATGCCGTTGGCGGCGTCGAAGCCGACCCAGCCGAGGTCGGGCACGAAGGCTTCGGCCCAGGCGTGGCCGGCCTGCTGGTTGACCATGCCGTCGGAGCGCAGGAAGTGGCCGGAGACGAACCGCGCCGGAACGCCGCCGGCGCGCGCGCAGGCGATCAGGATGTGCGCGTAGTCCTGGCAGACCCCGCGCTTCAACGCGAACGCCTCGGACGCCGAGGTGGCGCTGTTGGTCGGGTCCTCGTCGAAGGTCATGTGCTCGTAGATCTGCACCATCACCGCGTGCAGGAAGCCGAGCACGTCGGCGCCGGCCTCCGCGCGCAGCTCGCGCACGAAACTCGTCATCGCCGGGTTGAGGTCCGTCAGCGGCGTGGCGCGCAGGAACAGGCTCGGCGGAAACCGCTCGTCGGTGCCTTTCAGCACGCCGCCGGTGTCCTGGGTCTCGACCAGACCCTCGCAATGGATCGTAAGGTCGGTGATCGCGCCGTGCGTCAGCACATGGGTGACGTTGCCGAACGCGTCCTCATGGGTGTCGAGCCGGGAATCGGTCGAGACGTCGATCTGCCAGTCGGCGACATACTGGCCGTCATGGCTGCCTGGCGTCATCCGCAGAATCTGGATCACGCCCGAGGCCGCCGGCTCGTAGCGATAGGTGGTGGTGTGGGCAATCCGCAGGCGCATGGCTCAACCGGAGTTCAGTCGGTCTTCTGGGGCAGGAACATCATGCCCGGACACCCACGTCTTTCTCCCTAATCGGCCGCGAAAGCAAGACATGGGTGACCGGGATAGACCCGGTCATGACGACATTTTGAGCACTTTTCCCGCCGCGGTGGTCACATCAAATACTGCTTGGCGACGATCTCACCCAGCCGCGAATTATCCGCAAGGAATTCCTGGATGAATTCGTGCACGCCGTGCTGGAAGATATCGTCCATATGGCTGTGCTCGAGCCGGTTCCTGATGCCGCGGGCGTGGCGCTGGGCGGCGCCCTGGCGGCCATAGGCGACGCCGATCTGGTCGAGATTGCGCACCAGGTTGCTGTAGCAGCTGGCAAGCGACCGCGGCAGCGTGTCGTTGAGGATCAGGAGGTCGGCGATCAGCCAGGGCTTCAGGGTTTCCCGATACACCCAGTGATAGGCGGTCGTTGCCGACACCGAGCGCAGGATCGAGGTCCACTGGTAGTAATCCAGCGGGCCGCCGACATGCTCCTCCTCGGGCAGCAGCATGTGATACTTGACGTCGAGAATGCGGGCGGTGTTGTCGGCGCGCTCGAGATGCACGCCGAGCCGCGAGAACCAGTAGGCGTCGTTGCGCAGCATGGTGCGGTAGGCCGACCCGTCGAAGCGCAGCGAGGTCTCCTGCACGAAGCGCAGGAATTTTGCCAGCTCCTCGCGGTTGGCGGGACCCTTGTTCCAGACTGCCTGCAGCTCGATCCACGATGAATTGATGGTGTCCCACATCTCCGACGTCAGCGCGGTGCGCACCGAACGCGAATTGAGCCGCGCGGCTTCGATGCAGTTCTTGATCGAAGAGGGATTTTCCGACGAGAAGGACAGATACTCGACGACGTTTCGCTCGTTGGCTTCTTCGTAATGGTCGTAGAAGGCCGCGCCGACACCGGCGGTGAGCAGCGCGGAATCCCACTCATTGGTCTTGCCGATATAGGCCGCGGGCAATGCGGTGACACGGAGCGTGGCGTCGATCGTGCGCGCGAGATACTCGGCGCGTTCGACATAACGGGCCAGCCAGAACAGGTTTTCGGCGGTGCGCGACAGCATGCTTTCAACTACTCGCTCAGTATCCAGGTGTCTTTGGTGCCGCCGCCCTGGCTCGAATTGACCACGAGCGAGCCTTCCTTCAGCGCAACGCGGGTCAGGCCGCCGGGCACGATGGTGGTGTGGCTAGAGCCGGTCAGCACGAACGGGCGGAGGTCGACATGGCGCGGCGCGAGGCCCTTGTCGGTGCAGGTCGGGCAGGTCGACAGCGCCAGCGTCGGCTGGGCGATGAAGCCCTCCGGCTCGCGCTTGAGCTTGTCGCGGAACGCCTCGATGGTTGCCTTGGTGGCGGCCGGGCCGATCAGCATGCCGTAGCCGCCCGAGCCGTGCACCTCCTTGACGACGAGGTCGGCGAGGTTGTCGAGCACGTAGGACAGGTCCTGCGGTTCGCGGCAGCGCCAGGTCTGCACGTTCTTCAGGATCGGCTCCTCGCTGAGGTAGAATTTCACGATATCGGGCATGTAGGAGTAGATCGCCTTGTCGTCGGCGATGCCGGTGCCGACCGCGTTGGCGAGCGTGATGTTGCCGGCCGCGTAGGCCGACATCAGCCCGGGGACGCCGAGCGCGGAATCCGGACGGAAGGTGAGGGGATCGAGGAAATCGTCGTCGACACGGCGGTAGATCACGTCGACCCGTTTCAGCCCCTCGGTGGTGCGCATGAACACCTCGTCGTTCTTGACGATGAGGTCACGCCCCTCGACCAGCTCGATGCCGAGCTTGTCGGCCAGGAAGGAGTGCTCGTAATAGGCCGAGTTGTAGACCCCGGGAGTCATCAGCGCGACCGTCGGCTCGGCGGAGGCGCTGTGCGGCGCCACCGACCGCAGCGCCGACAACAGCTCGTCCGGATAGCGCTCGACCGGCGCGACGCGGTGCCGCGCGAACAGGTCCGGAAACAGCCGCATCATGATCTCGCGGTTTTCCAGCATGTAGGAGACGCCGGACGGCGTGCGCGCATTGTCCTCCAGCACGATGAAATTGTCCGGATCGGTGCGGATGATGTCGATGCCGGCGATGTGGACGTAGATGTCGTGCGGTACGTCCTGGCCGTTCATCTCCGGCCGGAACACCGGGTTCTGGAAGATTAGGTCTTCCGGGATGACGTTGGCGCGCAGGATATCGCGGCCGTGATAGATGTCCTTGAGGAACATGTTGAGCGCGAGCACGCGCTGCTTCAGGCCCTTCTCCAGCAGCGTCCACTCGGTCGCCGACATGATCCGCGGAATGACGTCGAACGGGATCAGCCGTTCCTGGGCCTCGGAATCGCCGTAGACCGCGAAGGTGATGCCGATCCGGCGGAACAGCAGCTCCGCTTCCTGGCGTCGATATTCGAGCGCATCCGGCGGCGTCTCTTTGAGCCAGCGGGAGAGCTCCTGGTAGGCCGGGCGGAGATCCTCGCCGAGGCCGTTCATCTCATCGAACGCGACTGCCATATATCCCGATTGCCCTCCCAAGCCATGTGACACAGTGCATGACTTGATGGGATGGTAGCAAGGGGCGGGCCAGCGCGATATGCATTGGCTTGTGGCATTTGCTAAGGGGGAGGCGGAAGGCCTGCCCGAAAAACCGGCTGAGGTCTGCTTAATTCGGCGGCAAAACCCCGTGACATCAAGGCATTGGAACGGCAATGTCAGGGGATCAAGTTTAAGGAAATGAGACCATGAGCGAGATCGTCACGGCGGGGATATTGGTGATCGGCGACGAGATCCTGTCCGGCCGGACCAAGGACAAGAACATCGGCTTCATCGCCGAATACCTGACCAATATCGGCATCGACCTGAAGGAGGTCCGCGTCGTCGCCGATGACGAGGCTGACATCGTGTCCGCCCTTGATGCGCTGCGGCATAGGTACACCTACGTGTTCACCACCGGCGGCATCGGGCCGACCCATGACGACATCACCGCCGACAGCGTGGCGAAGGCGTTCGGGGTCGAGATCCACCATCATCCTGATGTGGTGGCGCGGTTCAGGGAGCGCTGGACCGAGCAGGACCTCAACGAGGCGCGGCTGCGGATGGCCCGGGTGCCCGATGGCGCCGAGCTGATCCAGAGTGCGACCATCCTGGCGCCGGGCTTCAAGCTCGGCAACGTCATCGTGATGGCCGGCATCCCCACCATCATGCAGGCGATGATGGACATCGTGGCGCCGACCCTGAAATCCGGTGTGCGGATGCTGTCGGACTCGGTCCGCGCCGACGCAAGGGAAGGCGACATCGGCGGCCCGCTGCGGGCGATCGCGGAAGCCAATCCCGACACCATCATCGGCAGCTATCCGTTCCAGGACGAGAACCAGAAGCCGAACACCAATCTGGTGGTGCGCTCGCGCGATCCCGAGAAGCTCGCCGCGGCGATGGCCGCGGTGAAGGAGATGCTGAAGCAGGTGCAGGCCGCGCAGAAGAAGCCGGTGGGTTGAGGCGACATGGTTGAACGAAATTCTGAACAGAATGCGCAGGATCGGGCCGGCAGGCCGTTCCCGGTCTCGTGGGATCAATTCCATCGGGATTGCCGGGCGCTGACCTGGCGGCTCAACGAAGTCGGCCCGTTCCACGCGGTGATCGCGATCACCCGCGGCGGGCTGGTGCCGGCGGCGATCGTGGCACGCGAGCTCGGCTTGCGGGTGATCGATACCGTCTGCGTCGCCAGCTACGACCATGACAAGCAAGGCGACCTGAAAGTGCTCAAGGGCATTTCGGAGCAGACCGCCAAGCTCGGCGGCGGCACCGGCAAGGGGCTGCTGATCGTCGACGACCTCGTCGATACCGGCAAGACCGGCAAGCTGGTGCGCGAGATGCTGCCCGATGCGCATTTCGCAACGGTGTACGCAAAGCCCAAGGGCCGCCCGCTGGTCGACACCTACATCACCGAGGTGTCGCAGGACACCTGGATCTTCTTTCCCTGGGACACCGCGCTGTCGTTCCAGCCGCCGATCCGCGACGGGGCGGCCTAAAGAGTCACCTCGCCCCGCCTGCTGGGAGAGGTCGGATCGCATGCAGCGCAGCGCAATGCGATCCGGGTGAGGGGGACTCACCGCGAGTTCATCTCTCACTATCTTTGCGGACACAGCCCCTCACCCCGACCCTCTCCCCGCAAGAGCGGGGCGAGGGGGAAGTCAGAAGCATGCCCCTGCAAAACCGCGTCACGCCCACCGGCGACATCGTTGCGACCGAACACCGCGGCACCTTCACCGGCAATCGCGGCATCATCCACGATCCGGCGACCCGCACACTGCTGAACAAGCGCTGGTCGAGCCCGGCCTGGCTCACCTGCGTCTGCGAGTTCAGGGGACGGCGACGCAAGGTGATGAGCCGGCAGAGCTGGACCGAGCTGTTCTTCCTCGATGAAGCGACCGCATTCGCCGCCGGCCACCGGCCCTGCTTCTACTGTCGCCGCGACGACGCCAAGCGGTTTCGTGCCGCGTGGGAGCAGGGCAACGGCGTCAGCGATCTCAGCGCCAAGGCGATGGATGCAGGGCTGCATGCCGAGCGGCTCGACCGCGGCAAGAAGCGGCTGCATCCGCTGCCGATGCCGCTCGCCGCGCTACCTGACGGCGCGATGGTGCAGGCGAACGGCGAGAGCTACCTCGTTGCCGGTGGCGAGACCTTGCGCTGGTCGTTCGCGGGTTACGAGCGGTCCGATGCGACCGCTCCCGCCATGTTGCTGACGCCGCCATCGACCGTCCGTGCGTTTCAGGCCGGCTACCGGCCGGTGTTGCATCCGAGCGCGATGGCCGTTTTGGGGTGATTTGTGGGCGTAGTCCCTACGCCAGCCGCTGCCTTGCCAGTTTCGCGCCGTCGCCGAGCGCGATCAGCTTGGCTTCGGCGATGTCCCGCCGCATCGGGGCCATGCCGCAATTGGTGGTCGCAATGATGTTGCCCTTCGGCACGTGTTTCGCGACGGCCTCGATTACCTTGACGACATCTTCCGCGGTCTCGACCTCGTCGCTGGCGACGTCGATCACGCCGGCCTGCACGATCTTGCCGGGGAGCGCGGCGAGCAGCTCGATCGGCACCTTCGAGTTGCGGCATTCGATCGCGACCTGCTGGATCGTGCTCTTGTCGATCACCGGGAAGGTCTCCTCATATTGCCGCCATTCGCCGCCGAGCGTCTGCTTCCAGTCGGTGTTGGCCTTGATGCCGTAGCCGTAGCAGATATGCACGGCGGTGGCGCAGGTCAGGCCTTCGGCGGCGCACTCCAAAGCCTTGATGCCCCAGTCGCGGACCTCGTCCATGTAGACGTTGAAGGCAGGCTCGTCGAACTGGATCATGTCGACGCCGTCGGCCTGCAAAGCCTTGGCTTCCTGGTTCAACAGCTCGGCGAAGGCGAACGCCATCTTCACGCGGTCGCCATAATATTTGTCGGCGATGGTGTCGATGATCGTCATCGGGCCGGGCAGGGTGAATTTCAGCCTGTTCCTGGTGTGGGCGCGCGCCGCGCGCGCCTCGCTTTCATGGACGCGGCCCTTGAGCTGCAGCGGCGCGACCACCTGCGGGACCATGGCCTTATAGCGGTCCTTGCGGATGCCCATCTCGACCTTGTGGGCGAAATCGATGCCCTCGATCCGCTCCAGAAAACCGTGCACGAAGTGCTGGCGCGCCTGCTCGCCCTCGGTGACGATGTCGACGCCGGCATCTTCCTGCAGTTTCACCGCAAGCACCGTGGCATCGCGCTTGGCGCGGGCGAGTTCGGCGCCTTCCGATTTCCAGGGCGCCCACAGCATGTTCGGCTCGGCGAGCCATTCCGGCTTCGGCAGGGAGCCTGCGATCGTCGTTGGAAACAGCATGGGTGCCTCCCGGTGGGTTCTGATTGAGCGCCTGTGTGCCATGTCCTAAGGTGGACGTACAGAACAACAAAAGTCTTTGTGACGGGGAAGTGGACGCCGATGATCGACCTGCACCACGCGCCGACGCCGAACGGCTGGAAGATCTCGATCATGCTGGAGGAACTGGGGCTGCCCTACACGGTGATCCCGGTGAACATCCGCGCCGGCGAGCAGTTCCGGCCCGAATTCCTGGCGATCAGCCCAAACAATCGTATCCCTGCGATCGTCGACCATGCGCCCGCCGACGGCGGCGGTCCGTTCTCGGTGTTCGAGACCGGCGCGATCCTGATCTATCTCGCCGACAAGACCGGCCGTTTCCTGTCGCGGGAGCTGCGTGCGCGGTCGAACGTCATCCAATGGGTGATGTGGCAGATGGGCGGCCTCGGGCCGATGCTCGGCCAGCACGGCCATTTCGCGCTCTATGCCGCTGAGAAGATTCCCTACGCGATCGAGCGCTACCGCGACGAGACCGCGCGGCTCTATGGCGTGCTCGACCGCCAGCTCGGCAAGACCGGCGCCTATATCGCCGGAGATGATTATTCGATCGCGGACATCGCCTGCTTCCCCTGGACCATGACCCACAAGGCGCAGGGCTTTACCCTCGACGATTACCCGAACATCAAGCGCTGGTACGCTACCGTGCGCGCCCGCCCGCAGGTGCAGGCGGGCCTTGCGATCGGAAAATTCGTCAAGGAGCCGTTTGACGAGGAATCACGCAAGAACATGTTCGGCCAGCGTGCGAAGGAGTTGGTCGAGAAGAAGTAGGTATCGTCATCCTGAGGTGCGAGCTCTTGCGAGCCTCGAAGGATGCGGAGCCGGAGGCCCTCCATCCTTCGAGGGCCGCTGAAGAAGCGGCCACCTCAGGATGACGGGAAAATACAGCGCTGCAAACACGATAACAAAAGGAAACGCCAATGATCGAATTCTTCTTCGACTGTTCCAGCCCGTGGACCTATCTGGCCTGGCACAACATCCAGCCGATCGCGAAGGAGTTCGGTGCGCCGATCACCTGGCGGCCGATCCTGGTCGGCGGCATCTTCAACACCGTCAATCCGTCGGTCTACGCGCAGCGCGAGAAGCCGGTGCCGCTGAAGGCGCGCTACATGAAAAAGGATCTCGCCGACTGGGCGCGCTCGGCCGGCCTTGCGATCAAGATGCCGCCGACCGTGTTCCCGGTGAACAGCGTCAAGGCGATGCGCGGCTGCATCTGGCTCGGCAACGAGAAGATGGTGCCATTCGTCCGCGCCGTGTTCGAGGCCTATTGGGGTGACGACAAGGACATCTCGCAGGATGCGGTGCTGACCGGGATCTGCAGCAAGGTCGGGATCGATCCGGCGCAATTCCTGGCCGGCATCGGCGACCAGGCGATCAAGGACGAGCTAAAGGCCAACACCGAGGAGGTGATGGCGCGCGGCGGCTTCGGCTCGCCCACGATCTATCTCGACAAGACCGACATGTATTTCGGCAACGATCGCCTGCCGCTGATCCGCGAGGCGCTGGGCCGCCTCAAGGCACGAGCCGCCTGATGCCGAAAGCCGTCGTTTGCCGTGAGCTCGGCCCGCCGGAGCGCCTTCAGCTCGAGAATTTTGCCTCGGTGCCTTTGCAGCCGGGGCAGGTGCGCGTCGCGATCCGTGCCGCCGGGATCAATTTTCCCGACATCCTGATGGCCGCCGGCGAGTACCAGCTCAAGCCGCCGCTGCCGTTCACGCCGGGCTCGGAGGCTGCCGGCGATGTCGTTGAGGTCAATGAAGCTGCCGGCGTCGCCGTCGGCGCCAAGGTAATCGTCAAGATGCGCTTTGGCGCCTATTGCGATGAGACCGTCGCGACGCCATCGCAGCTCGTGCCGGTGCCGTCGACCTTCGACTATGCGGAAGGCGCGACCTTCCTTGCCGCGCACGGCACGGCGTATCATGCGCTGATCGACCGTGGGCAGATCAAGCCGGGCGAGGTGCTGCTGGTGCATGGCGCCGGCGGCGGCGTCGGGCTTGCCGCGGTCGAGATCGGCAAGCTGCTCGGCGCCACCGTGATCGCTGCGGCCTCTTCCGAGGAGAAGCTTGCGATTGCTAAAGAACGTGGCGCGGAACATCTTGTGCTCTACGCGCGTGAGCCGTTCCGCGATGCGGTCAAGCGTCTCACCGACGGCCGCGGCGCCGATGTCGTGTTCGATCCCGTCGGCGGCGAGGTGTTCGAGAACTCGATGCGCTGCATCAACTGGGGCGCGCGGATTCTCGTCGTCGGCTTCACCGGCGGCATCGGCCTTGCCCGCACCAACCTCCTGATGATCAAGGGGGCGAGCGTGCTCGGCGTTCGCGCCGGCGAGGCAGTGCGGAAGGACCCCGCGCTCGGCGAGGTCAGGGTCAAGGCGCTGAGCGAATGGGCCGAGGCCGGCCGGGTGCGGCCAAATATCTCGCACCGGCTGCCGCTGGAGGACTACGCGAAGGCGATGCGGCTCCTGATTGAGCGCAAGGCGATCGGCCGTGTGGCGTTGATGATGTAGTAGTTCGTCATTGCAAGCCAACGGGTCGCGCGAACGCGCGCCCGATGACAGGCTCCACGAAGCAATCCATGCTCACCGTGTGGAAGGCATGGATTGCTTCGTCGCGGAGTTTATCATCGGGCCGGCCGAAGGCCGGACCCGTTGGCTCCTCGCAATGACGGTTACGCCTTTGCGAACTTCCCATTCCGCAAAAACACAAGCGTCTGCGCGATCGCCTCGCGGTTGCGTACCAGCCAGGGATGCGAGGTGCGGATCACGATGTGATCGGCCATGCCGTCGAGCCGGGTGTTGGCAATCGACACGCGGCCGTCATGCGGCCGCGGCAGTCCCATCGACGTGATAGGATAGACCGAGCGGTTGCCGGCGATGATGCCGGCGCAATAATCGATCGTCGGCAGCAGCGCGCTGGTCGCGGCATCGCGGCGGGTGACGAGCTGCTGGCCGGCCGGGCCGAAGAAGGCGCGATAGGCCGCGAGGTGCTTCAGGCGGTCGGCGATCTCGCTGCCGCCGTTCGGCGTGCCCAGCATTACGACGCGGCCGAGCCGCGCCGGGCGATGTCGTGCGAGGTAGACGCGTGCGAGCAGGCCGCCCATCGAATGGCAGACGAAGTGCACGGAGCCGTCGAGGCTCTGCGCGAAGCGATCGAGCGGAGGATGGATATCTTCGGCCAGCGCATCGAGTCCTTTGCGCCGGCTGTCATAGTCGAGATTGAGGGTGGCAAAACCGGCATCCCTGAGCGCCAGCTCCATCCTGCGAAACGAGCGCGCCGTCCTGCTGATGCCGTGCAGCAGGACGACGCCGTCAGGAGTGGACGCCGCGGGACGCCGTTCGCTCACTTATAGTCGCGCTCTTGCCACCACGGGAAATAGTCGGGCATGTCCGACGACACCTTGTTCTTGAACTGCGCCGGGCGCTTTTCCAGGAACGACACCACGCCTTCCTTGACGTCCTCGGAGCGGCCGCGGGCATAGATGCCGCGGCTGTCGACCTTGTGCGCCTCCATCGGATCGTCGGCGCCCATCATGCGCCACATCATCTGGCGGATCAGCGCCACCGACACCGGCGCGGTCTTGGCCGCGAACTCCTTGGCGAGCGAGCGCGCGGTCGGCAGCAGATCCTCCGGCGGCACCACCTTGCTGACGAGCCGACCGGCAAGCGCTTCCTGCGCCGGGAAGACGCGGCCTGAGTAGCACCACTCCAGCGCCTGCGAGATGCCGACGATGCGCGGCAGGAACCAGCTCGAGGCGGCTTCCGGCACGATGCCGCGCTGGGAGAACACGAAGCCGAAGCGCGCGGCCTCCGACGCGATGCGGATATCCATCGCAAGCTGCATGGTGACGCCGATGCCGACCGCGGGACCGTTCACCGCGGCGATCACAGGCTTCAGGCACTTGAATATGCGCAGCGTCACCTGGCCGCCACCGTCGCGCACCTGCGGATCGCTGTAGTCGACGCTGCCGTCGGCATTACGCTTGACCGGACCGCGCCGCGCATCGCGGTCGAAGGTGTTGGCGCCGGGCGACAGATCCGCGCCGGCGCAGAAACCGCGGCCTTCACCGGTCACGATGATGGCCCTGACGTCGTCGTCCTTGTCGGCCTTGTCGAACGCGTCGATCAGCTCCTGCTGCATCGTGGCGTTGAAGGCGTTGAGCTTGTCGGGCCGGTTCAGCGTGATGGTCAGGATCTGCTCGGCGACCTCGTACTTGATCGTCTCATACGCCATGGGGATGATTTCCTCTCGGTTTTCTTAAATGAACGGCGCTGGCGCGCGTCTCCATCCAGTTAACCCGGCAATCATCCCTTGTGAAGAAGTCGGATGCGCAGGCTTGGCTCCGCGCATCCTGACTTGCGTTGAGGCGCTACTTCTTCGGCGGCGTGGGCCACGGTCTCTGCGGGCCGCGCAGGCCCTCGAACGCCTTGCCGATGCCGAGCACGCCGATGTCGTCGAAGCGGCGGCCGATGATCTGGACGCCGATCGGAAAGCCCTTCTTGTCGTAGCCGCCGTTGATCGACAGCGCCGGGTTCTCCGACATATTCCACGGCACGGTAAAGCAGATGTGCTCGAACGGCTTTGCGGGGTCGTTGAGGGGTGCTGCGAATTCAGCCGGGAAGTTCACGACCGGCGACACCGGCGAGATCACGTAGTCGACCTCGCAGAACAGTTTTGCAGTGGCCGCGCGGATCGCCATCGTCTGGTTGAAGCCGCGCACCACATCGACGCCGGAGAGCTTGGCGCCGGCCTCGGCCCAGTTGAGGATGTAGGGCAGGGTCTTGCCGCGGTCGGCCTGCGACAGTTTCGACAGTTCGTCCCAGGTCCGCGCACGCCAGAAATTGTCGAGCCCCTCGAGCATCTCAGGCGTCAGGATGCCGTCGATCTCGGTGATGACGGCACCGGCGGATTCGAACGCCTTCGCTGCCTCGACGGCGACCTCGCGAACCTCCTTCTCGACCTTCTGGCCGGATCCGGCATCGAGCATCAGCCCGATGCGCAGCTTGCGCGGCGACTTCTCCAGCGCCTTCCAGTTCACCTCGAGTGCCGGCAGGCTCATGCCGTCGCGGCGATCAGGGCGCGACAGCACGCTCATCATCAGCGCAGCGTCGTCGACGGTGCGGGTCATCGGCCCCGCCACGCGGCCGACATAGGGCGGATCGATCGGCACGCGGCCGAGACTTGGCTTCAGGGCGACGAGGCCGCACCAGGAGGCCGGCAGCCGCACCGAGCCGCCGATGTCGGTGCCGAGATGCAGCGGGCCGTAGCCGGCCGCACCGGCCGCGCCGGCGCCTGCGCTCGAGCCGCCAGGGTTCTTGCTGACATCCCAGGGATTGCGGGTGAGCGGATGGAACGACGACAGCCCCGACGACAGCATGCCGTAATCCGGCATCGTGGTCTTGGAGAAGATCACGCAGCCGGCTTCGCGCAGCCGCGCGGCAGGCGGCGCATCCTTTTCCGCAGGCGCGAGCTTGACGCTGGCCGCGCCCAGCGGCACCGGCTGGCCCTTGGTCGCGACGTTGTCCTTGATGGTGACGGGCACGCCGTCGAGCGTGCCGACCGGCTCGCTCTGCTGCCAACGCTCGGTCGCAGCTCTCGCGACCTTCCGCGCGCCTTCGGGGTCGTGCAGATACAGCGCCTTGATGTGCGGCTCCCAGGTCGCGACCTGGGAGATGATGTCCTCGAGCACCTCGGACGGCGAGAACTGCTTTCCACGGTAGCCGGCGAGCAGGTCGACGGCCGAGAGATCGTGCAGCGACGTGATGGCGTCCCCTTTCGGCTTATGCATGCGCACCTGCCGGCATACGTTTCTCGATGATGCGGGCGAACATGCTGGCGCCGATCGGCAGGATCTTGTCGTCGAGAACGTAACCGGGATTGTGCACGGGCACCGAACCGTCATGGCCGACCCAGAAATAGGCGCCGGGAATGGCCTGCATCATGTCGGCGAAATCCTCGCTGCCCATCTTCGGCGTCGAGCGGGTGATGACCTTGGCAGGATCGACGACGGTGCGCGCGACTTCCTCGACGACGCGGGACTGCTCTTCCTGATTCACCAGTACGCTGAAGCCGTCGCGGATCTCGACCGAGATTTCGGCGTCATATGCCGCCGCAAAGCCGGCGGCGATTTCGCGCATCCGCTTGCGGATCAGCTCACGGATCTCGTCGGAGAAGCAGCGCACCGTGCCGCACATCCAGGCTTCGCCGGGAATGACGTTGTACGCCGACCCGGAATGGATCTGCGTGATCGACAGCACCGCAGCCTGCAGCGGATCGACGTTGCGGCTGACGATCGACTGCAACGCTTGTCCGAGCGTCATTGCGATCACGACCGCGTCCTTGGAGCGCTCCGGCATCGCGCCATGCGCGCCGTAGCCCTGGATCCTGATGTCGAAGAAGTCGGCTGCGGCCATTGCCGGGCCCGGCAGGATCGCGATCTCGCCATGGTTGAGGTCGGGCGCGTTGTGCAGGCCGTAGACCTCGTCGCAGGGGAACTGCTTGAACAGGCCGTCCTTGATCATGGCGCGCGCGCCGCCGAGGCCTTCCTCGGCCGGCTGGAAGATGAAGTGCACGGTGCCGTCGAAATTGCGGGTCTCGGCGAGATAGCGCGCCGAGCCGAGCAGCATCGTGGTGTGGCCGTCATGGCCGCAGCCGTGGAAGCGGCCGGGGATCGTCGAGCGCCACTTCAGATTGGTGTTCTCTTCCATCGGCAGCGCATCCATATCGGCGCGCAAGCCGATCTTCCTTGAGCTACTGCCCTTGCCCTTGAGCACACCGACCACGCCGGTGCCGCCGAGGCCGCGATGCACCTCGATGCCCCAGCTCGTGAGCTTGTCGGCGACGATGCCGGAGGTGCGGACCTCCTCGAAGCCGATCTCGGGATGCGCATGCAGATCCCGTCTGATGGCGGTGAGTTCGTCGGCAAAACTGTCGATGCGCTCAATGGTCGGCATGATCTCTCTATCCGTTTGTGCGTGATGGGGAGGAGGGGGTGAAAGTGGGGCCGTTAGGCTTGATACGAATGCCAGGACGCAAATGTTTCCACGGCAGTGTGGCGGTATCGGCCGGCATTGCGCCGGGCGCGGCGCAGATCAGCAGTTTCTCGGCGATCGGCTCGAAATCGGCGCGGAAATGCACCGAGCTCTTGTTGACCAGGATTTTCTGCGCGGTCGGCTCGATGCCGACATAGCGGTACATCGACTGGTCGGCAAGCTGGGCCTTGTAGGAGCCGACGACGACGCGGACGTCGCCGACCCGCAGGCAGGCCGAGGGCCCCATATCCATGTCGCGGCCGCCGAAATACGGGCCCGGTGCAACGAACTTGCCGTCCGAGAGCTGCTCGACGACGAAAGTCTCCCGGTACGGCGCGTCGCCGGGAATGCCGGACTTGCCGCCGAGCTCGAGCGTGACGGTGGCGCCGACGCCGGCCGTGTGCGCAGCCTTCGCCGATTGCGGGTCGTAGATCACGCCGGTTGCGGCGCTCGCTCTGTTGCGCACCAGCGCGCGCAGCATGCCCGTGGTATCGGAATCGCCGCCGGCGCCGGGATTGTCCTGGGTGTCGGCGATGATGATCGGCTTGCTGGCCGACTTCGCCAGCTCCATCGCCAGCTGCACGCCTTCGTCCGGCGAATAGATCCGGCCGTCGAAATCGTCCTCATGGCTCTCGACCAGGGCGACGACCTTGTCGGCGGCCGCATCTGCGTCGGCTTGCGTCCGGCCATAGGCGAACACGCTCGGCCCGCAATCCCTGAAATCGGCGGCCGGGAAGCCCGGCGCAAACGACAGCGTCGGCACGGCATCGCTCTCGAGGGCCGCGAGCTTCTGATAGATGCCCTTGGTGGGCTGGTCGTTGGTGCATTGCCAGCTGATCGGGATCAGGAACGGCAATTGCCGGAATGCCTTGGCAAAGCGCTGTCCGGACTTGAGCATCAGCGCCAGATGCCGGGCGCAGGCGCGGCCGGTGTCGGCCATGTCGATATGCGGATAGGTGCGGTAGGCGATCAGTGCATCGGCATGTTCGATCATCTTGGGCGAGACGTTCGCATGCAGATCGAGGCTCACCACCAGCGGCAGGTCGTTGCCGATGGCCTTGCGCACGCGAGCGAGGGTTTCGCCTTCGCCGTCGTCATAATGCTCGGTGACCATGGCGCCGTGCAGGTCGAGATAGACGGCATCGATCGGGCCGGCCGCGACAATGCCGTCGACCATTTCCGTCACGATCCGCTCGAACGCGTCCCTGCTCACATGCGCCGATGGGCTCGCCGCCGCGAAAATCGTCGGCACCAGCTCCCAGCCATTGGCTTCCGCGGCCTCGACAAAGCCGGCGAGGCCGACATTGATCTTGCGCATGACCTTGAGCACCTCGGTGCCATGGGTCATCGACGGCCAGCCGCCGCCGTGCACGAAGTCGTCATAGGTTGCCTTCGTCGGTGCGAAGGTGTTGGTCTCGTGCAGGAAGCCGCCAACGGCAATGCGGGTCATCAAGTTGGTCTCGATACGTTTCTTCGATCATGGTGCGAACGGAACGGTTCGCGCCACGATCTCGTTGGTTTGAGCGTGTTCTTTCGGGAAGACCGGCGTCCACCTTCCAGGCCATGCCCTAGCGCGCGACGTTAAGCGTGTCGTCGCGCCAAGCGCAAGCCAGGGAGCACCTCCGGATTTGCATGCCCTATGGGCGTATTGAAAGACCCAAAGGTACGTCGCGAGGTTAAGTCTAAAGACCTAGGCCGTTGCCACGAGGCCTTCCGAAACGGGGCGGAAATTTGCAAAATCCCAGCCACGCCCGGGCGCAGCCTCGAGCAGCGCACGGGTGTAGGCCTGCTGCGGATTGGTCAGCACCTCCGCCGCCGGTCCCTGTTCCACGACGCGGCCACGTTGCATCACGGCGACGTCGTCGCAGATCTGTGCAGCGACGCGCAAATCATGCGTGATGAACAACAGCGCGATGCCGAGCCGTCGCTGGATTTCGTCAAGCAGATTCAGAACCTGCGCCTGCACCGAGACGTCGAGCGCGGACACGGCCTCATCTGCCACCAGCACGTCAGGATCGAGTGCCAGCGCGCGCGCGATCGCGATGCGCTGGCGCTGGCCGCCGGAGAACTGGTGCGGATAGCGCGAGATCGCGTCGGGCGGCAGATGGACGAGCTCGAGCAGCTCGCGGGCCCGCGCCAGCGCATCCTTGCGCGGCATGCCGTAATTGACTGGGCCTTCCGCGATGCTCTCGCCGACGGTGACGCGTGGATTGAGCGAGCGGTAGGGGTCCTGGAAGATGATCTGGATCTTCTGGCGATGCGGCTGCAACAGCCGGCGCGACAGGTCGGAGATCTCGCGGCCGACGAGGCGCACCCCGCCCGAGGTCGGATCGATCAGGCGGACGATGCAGCGCGCCACCGTCGATTTGCCGGAGCCGCTTTCGCCGACGATACCGAGTGTGCGGCCCTTGCGCAGAGTGAGCGTGACGTTGCTGGCGGCGGCGACCTCCCGGGCTTTGCCGTACAGCGACCGCTCCCGGTAGACCTTGCTGAGCTCGTTGGCTTCCAGCACCACCGGCTCGTTCGTCTCCGGGCGTGGCGCGCGCGGCACGAGGCTCGGCACCGCGGACAGCAGGTTGCGGGTGTATTCCATCGTCGGGTTGCGCAGCACATCTTGCAGCTGGCCGGTCTCGACCAGCCGGCCGTGCCGCATCACCGCGACGCGGTCGGCGATCTCGGCCACCACGCCCATGTCGTGGGTGATGAACAGGACGGCTGTGCCGTGGTCGCGTTGCAGGTCGCGGATCAACGTGAGGATCTGCTTCTGGGTGGTGACGTCGAGCGCGGTGGTCGGCTCGTCCGCGATCAGGAGCTTCGGTTCCAGCACGAGCGCCATCGCGATCATGATGCGCTGGCGCTGTCCGCCCGACAGGCGGTGCGGGTAGGACGAGAAGATGCGCTCCACATCGGGCAGCCGCACATGCTCCATCATCGCCAGGATCTTCTGACGCCGCGCGCGGGAGTCGAGATCGGTATGGGCGCGCAGCACCTCGTCGATCTGGCGGCCGACCGGCACCACCGGATTGAGCGCGGTCATCGGCTCCTGAAAGATCATCGCCATCCGCGTCGCGCGCAGCTGGCGCAGCCGCCGGTCGGTCGCGGTGAGCAGTTCCTCGCCGACCAGCTTGACGCTGCCGCCGGACGGCACCAGCGTGCCCTTCTGCAGCAGGCCCATCGTGGTCAAAGAGGTCACCGACTTGCCCGAGCCGCTTTCGCCGACAAGGCAGAGCGTCTCGCCCTCACGCACCTGCAGCGACAGGTCGTCGATGATGCGGTGGGCGTCAGCCTTGCGGCCGAGACCGACGACGAGATTGTTGATGTCGAGGACGACGTTGGTCATGTCAGGGTCTCGTGTTGCGAGGGGGCACGATGGGTCCGTCACCGTCATTCCGGGATGGTGCGCAAGCACCAGACCCGGAATCTCGAGATCCCGGGTTCGGTGCTTCGCACCGCCCCGGGGTGATGGCTTCAATTGGCATTGGAGCCATCACTTGCCCTCACGCTGTTTCATGCGGGGATCGAGCGCGTCGCGCGCGGCGTCGCCGATCAGGTTGACGCTGAGAATGGCGATCGAGAGCAGCAGCCCCGGCCAGAAGATCAGCGACGGCTTGACCTGGAAATAGGCACGGCCCTCGGCCATGATGTTGCCCCAGGTCGGCGTTTCCGGCGAGATGCCGGCGCCGAGGAACGACAGGATCGCCTCGGTCAGGATCGCGGATGCGCAGACGTAAGTGCCTTGCACGATCAGCGGCGCGATCGTGTTCGGCATCAAATGCCGCCACATGATCTTCGGCAGGCTCGAGCCGAGCGAGATCGCGGCCTCGACATAGGGCTCCTCGCGCGCGGTCAGCACCACCGAGCGCACCAGCCGCGCCACGCGCGGGATCTCGGGGATGGTGATCGCGACCATCACGGTCCAGATGCTGGCGCCGGACAGCGACACCACGGCGATCGCGAGCAGGATGGCGGGGATCGCCATCAAGCCGTCCATCACGCGCATCATCACGGCATCGACCCAGCGGAAGAATCCGGCGACGAGGCCGATCAGGAGCCCGATGGCGATCGAGCAGACGGCGGCGCCGAGCCCGATCAACAGCGAGATCCGTGCGCCATAGATGACGCGCGACAGCAGGTCGCGTCCATACGCATCGGTGCCGAGCAGGTATTGCGCGCTCGACGGCTTCAGCCGCTGCGACGGCGTCAGCAACAACGGATCGTGCGGCGCGAGCAGCGGCGCGAAGATCGCCATCAGGATGATCAGGACGAGGCAGATCGTCGCAACCGCGATGATCGGCGTCGACGCCAGGAAGCCGAACTTGACGCGGAACGGCCGGGTGACGGGGATGGAGGATTCGGGAAGGGTTTCGATCGCCATTGCTCAGTACCGGATACGAGGATCGAGCAGGGTGTAAGCGAGGTCGATCAAGAGATTGACCGCGACATAGATACCCGACGTCAGGAGGATCATGGCCTGGATCACCGGATAGTCGCGCGCCAGCACCGCGTCGACGGTGAGACGGCCGATGCCGGGCAGGTTGAACACGCTCTCGGTAACGACCACGCCCGAGATCAGCAGCGCGAAACCGGAACCGATCACGGTGATGACCGGGACCGCAGCGTTGCGCAGCGCATGGCGCAGCAGCACGCCGGTCTCGCCGATGCCCTTGGCGCGCGCGGTGCGCACGTAGTCCTCACCCAGCACGTCGAGCATCGAGGCCCGTGTCATGCGCGCGATCAACGCGACATAGATGAAGGAGAGGGTGCAGGTCGGCAGGATGATGCGCTCGAAGAACGGACCGAAGCCGGCCGAGATGCTCTTGAAGCCCTGCACCGGAACCCAGCGCAGATCGATCGCAAACACCTGGATCAGCACATAGCCGATCACGAACACCGGCACCGAGAAGCCGAGCACCGAAAGCCCCATCACGCACCGGTCGATCCAGGTGCCGTGCTTCCACGCCGCGATCACGCCGAGCGGCACCGCCACCAGGATCGAGAGGACGATGGTGGCCAGCGCGACCGAGATCGAGGGCTCGAGGCGCGGACCGATCATCTCGAGGATCGGCTTGTTCGAGATCAGGGAGACGCCGAGGTCGCCGTGCAGGAGCTTGGCGACCCAGGTGTAGAACTGGATGTAGATCGGCTCGTTGAGACCAAGCGAGGTGCGGATGCGGTCGAGCTGTTCGGGTGTCGCATTGTCGCCGGCGAGAATGGCGGCCGGGTCGCCCGGCGTCAGCCGTAGCAACAGGAACACGAACAGAGCCACCACGCCCATTACGGGAATGGCGGCGAGGATGCGGCGGAGGAGATAGCCGAGCATCGTTGCTATCTCCTGCCGCCAGATAGTGCGAAGCGAAGGCTGGGCCGCATCATACTCATGGTGTCCCCGTGATGTGTCTCATGCGCTTCTGCGTCTTGTCTCAAGGCTAGCGCGAACGTGATGAATTTGCAGGCAAATACTGTGCCAATGGCGGCGTTATATCAAGGCGCGGTTCAGGCCGTTGGAAGCCTCCCTTGGTCTGAAGCTGCTATTTCGAATTGCACATGTCGTCATGCGCCACCGACCTGAAACGACAAGTCCATTCACGCTCGCATCACGCCGCACCAGTTGGCAACGAACAGTGCGATGCTCTGCGTCGTCTTGCGAAGGCTGTCGAGCTCGACACGTTCGTTGAACGCATGCGGGCCGATACCGTAAGGACCATAGCAAAGTGCGGGGATGCCGTAGTCGACGCAATAGTAGCGGGTGTCGTTGACGGCGGTAGACAGGCGCTCCTGCATTGGAGCCTGGAAGACGGAGTGATGGGCGGCAGACAGAGCTGCTTCCGCTTCGCTGCCGGGCTCGCACACCGCCGGGTCTGCCTGAAAACCACTCCACACCAGCTCGGCCGGATTGTCGGACAGGAAGTCGTCGGCCTTGTGCGCCTCAGTCAGGCATTCCTCGATGCCACGCATCGCCTGCTGCGGTGTTTCGCCCGGCAAGAGGCCGAGCCGGCAATCCAGCTCGCACCAGGCCGCGGTCGAACTGGCCCAATCGCCGCCTTTGATGATCCCGACGTTGAACTTGATCGGATTCTTGACGCTGCGGAACCAGCTGTTGTCGAGCGCCCGGGCATTGAGTGCCTTGGTGTAATCCTGAAACGCGCGCACCAGATGCATCGCCGACAGGATCGCGCTCGTACCGGCCTCGGAATAGGCGACATGCACCGGCGTGCCGCGGACGCGCAGGCGAAACCAGACGGCGCCGACCTGGGCGCGCGTGAGCGTGTGTCCGGTCGGCTCTGGAATGAGGCAGGCGTCGGCGCGATAGCCGCGCATCAACGTCGACAGTGCGCCGTTGCCGGTGCTCTCTTCCTCGGTCACGGTCTGCAGATGGACGCGCCCGGCCGGGGCATAGCCGGCATCGCTGAAAGCATCGAGCGCGAAGATCATGGCCGAGACACCGGCCTTCATGTCTTGCGCGCCACGCCCGAACATCCAGCCGTCATGCACGGCACCCGCGAACGGCGGCCGGTCCCAAAGGTCAGCGGGCCCCTCCGGCACCACGTCGATATGACCTTGCAGGATCAGGCTGCGTCCGCTGCCTTTGCTGTTGAGCGTCGCAACGACCTGCTGCGATCCGGCAAGATCGATGCCGTCCATTGGCGCAGCCTTCGGATGGCTCATCAGGTTGACGTCGGCAAGGCTGAACGCATCGACGTCGTAGCGGCGCTTTGCGAATTGCTCGGCCAACCAGCGTTGTTGCGGCGCTTCCTGTCCGCGCAAGCTGCGGAACTGCACCATGCGCGACAGGAACGCGATCTGATCGTCGAAGTTTCGATCGACGGCCGCGCACAGCTCCGCGGCAATCTGATCCGGCCTGGTCAACGTCTCGGTTGTCATGTCGCGCCTTTCGTGGAGCCCAGTGCAGAGACCTGAGCGTTGACCGTTTCGGAAAGGCGGCGCACCGAGTTGGTGCGCGTGCCGGCGGCGAGGTTACGTATCGGTCCGCCGAAGAGATTGCCGCCGGCACACCTGCCGTCCGGAATCCCGCACCGGACCGCAATGCCATGCGTGTCCGCTACCCCAATGCGCATTGTCCCCTCCCGCGCTGAAGCGCTTTTCCCCAATATCACGCTAGTCGTTGTCATGCGGTGTTTCTCAGCGAATTCCGACTTGGCCACACGCAAATACGCTCATATTCTTCCTCGTCGGCTGGATAATTAGGGGAAAGCTGCGCGGGCGGTCTCGGTCGCATCGACCTGCGACGGCACCATCGAAGGCGTGTCGAGGTCGCGCCAGTCATCGATCGCGCCTGCCACCATCTGCGCCGTCGCAGCCGACAGCGTCCAGCCGAGATGACCGTGGCCGGTGTTGTAGAACACGCCCGGAAACCGTCCGGCGCGCACCACCGGCATCATGTTCGGCATCATCGGGCGCAGGCCGGCCCAAGGCACGATCCTCGACGTGTCGATGCCGGGAAAATGCTGCCGCACCCAATCCACCAGCGGCTGGATGCGGTCGGCGCGAATGTCGCGGTTGAAGCCGTTGAACTCGGCGGTGCCGGCGACGCGGAAGCGGTCGGCGCCGAGCCGGCTGGTGACGATCTTCGCGGCCTCATCGAGCAGGCTGACGGTTGGCGCAGCGTCCCGGCTTTGCGGCGCATCGAGCTGCACGGTGATCGAATAGCCCTTCACCGGATAGACGTTGACGCGGTCGTTGAGCAGGCCTGCGAAGTGCCGGCTCGCGACGCCGGCGCAAATGACGATGCCGTCCGCCTGCAACTCATGTCGCGTCGCGACGCCAGCATCGTGCGAAGCGGCTTCGTTCCAGCCGATGCGGAAACCGTCGTCGCCGCGCGCGATCGCATCGACGTCGGCCTCATGGACGAAGCTCGCGCCGCGACGGATGCAGGCGTCGGCGAGCCCGCGCGTAAACTTGTGGATATCGCCGGTCGCGTCCGACGGCGTGAAGAAGCCGCCATAGCAGGTCGTCTGCAGCGCGGGTTCGATGCTGCGGATTTCGTCCGCCGTCACCGGCCGGCGGTCGAGCCCGCCTTGTTGCAGCAGCGTGTTGACGCGCAGGCCCGCGTCGAAGCCGGCCTTGTCGTGATAGACGTGCAGGATGCCGCGGCGTTCGAGATCGAAGGCGATGTTCTCGCGCTGTGCGATCGAGAACAGATGCTTGCGCGCTTCGATCGCGAGTCGCGTGGTCTCGATGGTGTTGGTGCGATAGCGGCCGATGTGGCCGACGAACTCGCCGATCCAGGAATATTTGTGCCAGCTCGGCTTCGGATTCATCAGCAGCGGCGCGTCGCTTCGAAGCATCCAGCGCAACCCCTTGAGAATGGTCGCGGCGCTGTTCCACACTTCCGCGTTGCTAGCGGAAAGCTGTCCGCCATTGGCGAACGAGGTTTCCATCGCGGCGTATCGATGCCTGTCGAGGACAGTCACGCGATAGCCGCGTTCGAGCAGGGCATAGGCCGTCGTCACGCCGGTGATGCCGGCGCCAATGATTGCGATGTGAGGCATGGTGGTCTTCAGGCTCCCGTGGGTTAGAGTCGCCGAACCACCGGTGAAACCGGCGTCGGCGCCCCATCTGTCACGGTACCTGAGAGCTTGATCCGCATCGGGCCTGGGCCCGATGGCAGACTATCCCCTTCGGTGGACGTCACGGCCCTTGATGCGGTCGTGTCCGTCTCTCTCCAGATCGTCCTGACGATACAGTCCTTTTGCCTGAGAGTTTCCGGGGCGGTTGCTCCGTCGGCGCCGAAGCAACAACACGAATGTTGTGACTTCGATCTCTCCCGCATCGTCGCGTTGGACGGCTGGACCGTAGGCGAAGCCTCAAAATTGGACAAGGCTAAATTTCGGTCCGGCATTGCCAACGTGTTGTGCAGTGCAAATCGGTGTCAGTCCAGCGTCGCCAGCAGCGCCGCCATCAGGCGGCCGCGCTCGGCAAGGCTCTCGATCTCGATATGCTCGTTGAGCGTATGCGCATCGGCGCCGCGAACGCCGAGGCCGTCGAGGGTCGGGATGCCCATCGCACCGGTGAAGTTGCCGTCCGATCCGCCGCCGGCGCTGCCGTGCGGCAGATCGAGGCCCATCGCCGCCGCGAGGCCCTTGGCCTTTTCATAGAGCGCCATGGTGCCGGCATCCGGCTCCCATACCGGGCGGGTGACGCCGCGCGTCACCTTGAAGGTCACGTCGTTGGCGGTGCCCGACAGCGCCAGCATGCGCTCGACGCCGCGGTCGAGATCGGCCTGGCGCTTGGCCATGCTGAGCGCTTCGCCGGTGCAGGTCGTTGCGACGCAATTGACCCATTGCCCGCCATGCACGATGCCGACCGAGAAGGTGCAGTCTTCGGTGGTCATGCCGTCGATGGCAATGATTTGCCGGGCCATTTCGCGGATCGCGGAACGGCCCGAGGAGAGTGTCGCGCCGGCATGGCTCGGCTTGCCGACAGCTTCCAGATTGAAGCGCGCGATCGCGTAGCGGCCGGTGACGACGCCGTTGTTCGGCCGGCCGGGCTCCGGCACCAGCACGTATTTGTTGCGCGCGGCTTCGGCCTCGATGATGTCGCGCGTCGACGGCGTGCCGACCTCTTCATCGGGCGTGAACAGCACGGTGATCGGCAGCGGCGTCGTAAAGGACGCGCGTGCCAACTGCCGGATCGCCTCGATCGACAGATAGTTGCCGCCCTTCATGTCGAAGATACCGGGCCCGAAGCACTTGTTGCCTTCGCGCCGCCACGCCAGCTTTTCGATGGTGCCGACCGGGTGCACGGTGTCCAGATGGCCGGCGATGAGGATGCCCGGCTGGCCTTGTTTCGGATGGGGAAAACGGGCGCGGACGCAGCCGGCGAAGCCCTGGCGTCCTGCGATGCGTTCGATCGTCGCACCCATGACCGCCATCTCGCGCGCGGCGAGGTCGAGCATGCGCTCGACTGCGGCCGCATCCCATGTCGGGCTCTCGCATTCCACCCAGCTGCGCAGCCCCTGCAGCATCGCTTCGGAATCAAAAGGAAGATTGGCGGGGTTCATGTCTTTTCTCTCTTGTTGTTTGTGCGCGCCGATACGCGTTCGCGTGCCGTACGAAAAGCTCGGAAGATGAGTTTGTAAAGTCAAATGCGCTGCACCAGCGGTTCATTCGTTCGTATACATTCGATCCTGCCGGAAACCGATTGACGCGCATTGCGCTTGATGCAAGTCTCGATTTCACAAGCCATACAGCATGTTAGTTCGCCTAAATAACGAACCGCATGCATAACGAATAAGCCGGCTTTGACCAGTTACACGTCAGGAGAAATTGCATGTTCCCTATCTCGCGTTGGAAGCACCGCACGCTAGCGGCTGCGTTGACGGCGCTCGCGCTGTCGTTCGCGCCGCAGGAATTGTCCTTTGCGCCGCAGGCCATGGCCGCGGGCAAGACCATCACCGCGGTGATGCATTCGGATCTGCGCGTCATCGATCCGATCCTGACCACCGCCTATATCACGCGAGACCATGGCTACATGGTCTACGACACGCTGGTCGCAACCGACTCCAACTTCAAGATCCAGCCGCAGATGGCCGACTGGAAGGTGTCCGACGACAAGCTCACTTACACATTCACGCTGCGCGACGGCCTCAAGTGGCACGATGGAACGCCGGTGACCGCGGAAGACTGCGTTGCTTCGCTGAAGCGCTGGGCCAAGGTCGACGGCATGGGCCAGAAGCTGATGGACTTTACGGCGAGCTTAGAGGCCACCGACGCGAAGACGATCACGCTGAAGCTGAAGGAGCCCTACGGCCTGGTGCTGGATTCGATCGGCAAGCCGTCGTCGCGCGTCGCCTTCATGATGCCGAAGCGGCTGGCCGAAACGCCGCCGGACAAGCCGATCCCGGAGCAGATCGGCTCGGGTCCGTTCAAGTTCGTCCAGGCCGAATTCCAGCCGGGCGTGAAGGCGGTCTATGTCAAGAACAACGACTACGTGCCGCGCAAGGAGCCGGCGAGCTGGACCGCGGGCGGCAAGGTCGTGAAGGTTGACCGCGTCGAGTGGGTCACGATGGCCGACGCGCAGACTGCGATGAACGCGCTGCAGTCCGGCGACATCGATTTTCTGGAGAACCCGTCGTTCGACACGTTGTCGATCCTGGAAGGCGACAAGGACCTGAAGGTCGAGACGCTGAACAAGTTCGGCTTCCAGACGCTCGGCCGCATGAACTTCCTCTATCCGCCGTTCGACAACATCAAGGTTCGCCAGGCGGCGCTGATGGCGATCAACCAGAAGCAGGTGCTCGACGCGCTGGTCGGCAATCCCAAGTATTACAAGACCTGCGTCTCCTTCTTCATCTGCGACACACCGTTCGCGTCCGAGGTCGGCGGCGAGACCTTGTTGAAGGGCGGCGACATGGCGGCGGCCAAGAAGGCGCTTGCCGAGTCGGGCTATGATGGCACGCCGGTCGTCATCATGGCGCCGGGCGACGTCACCACGCTCAAGGCGCAGCCGGTTGTTGTCGCCCAGCAGCTGCGCGACGCCGGCTTCAAGGTCGACCTGCAGGCCACCGACTGGCAGACCGTGGTGACTCGCCGCGCCAGCCAGAAGGCGCCGAAGGATGGCGGCTGGAACATGTTCTTCACGAACTGGGTCAGTGCCGACGTCTCCAACCCGATCGCCAACCTCTCGATCGGCGGCCAGGGCAAGAATGGCGGATGGTTCGGCTGGGCCGACGATCCGAAGATCGAACAGCTGAAGGACGCCTTCGTTCGCGCGCCGTCGCTCGACGAGCAGAAGAAGATCGCGGCCGATATCCAGAAGGAAGCCTACGAGCAGGTCATCTACATTCCGCTCGGTCAGTATCAGGGTCCAAGCGCCTGGCGGAAGTCGCTGTCCGGTGTGCTCGATGGTCCGGCAACGCCGATCTTCTGGAATATCGACAAATCCGAGTAGGCTTCAGGCTGCACGCAACACAAATGGCCGGGACCTGTCCCGGCCATTTTCGTTTCGCGCCGTCGCTCCGCGACGGCGGCTAATCTAGTGACCTGATTTCGCGTTGCTCGTGCTCGACAGGCTCGTGAGCTCTGTCTGTCCGACGCCGGCGCCGTTCATCCAGACCATCGCTCCCGCGGCAAACGCCAACAATCCGTAGAGCACGATCGCGCTGCGAATCCAGCGCCGGTAGATCGCGCGCTCGTCGGGGGGCGCATCAAGGAATTTCTGTGCGTTGAGCCCGTTGCTGCAATGGGCTGCGTCGTCGCCGTGCTCGAGGACGGAAGCGCCATGATCGGGCGCGGTATTGCCGACAATCCGATTGCAACCGGCAATCCGATTGCGATCCGCAATCGTCATCGCCTATCTCCAACTCATTGATCTCGAAATCTGAGGGCCGCGAAATGTGCGGCCGGAATTTCCAATGCGACGACCTTACACCACGTGACGATCTCGGCATGTGAACCCTGCCACACCCGCAAAACACGATGCGGTGATGCAAGCATCGTGACGCCTCGGCTGCCTGCTCAAGCCGTGGGCGGGCGCGTGGCATACCAATTTGGATAGCGGCGGCTTTAAGGTTCCCGTCAGTATTGCATCGTAGTCTGACCGCCGACTTGAGTACCTTCCGCGACGGGCCCATGGCCGACGACCATAGCAGGCCCGCACCGGCCAGCGCGCAACAGCCAATGCCGACCGAGAAGCGCCGTGCCGGCGCACGCCGCCGCGTCCTCAAGTCGGGAGCGATCGAATTCGGCAATGAAGCGATCGCCTGCACGGTCCGGAATCTCTCGCCTCAGGGCGCCTGCATCGAAGTCAATTCTCCGCTGTGGTTTCCCGACCGCTTCACTCTCGCCGTCGACGGCCAGCGGTGGCCGTGCCGCATCGTATGGAAGAAGCAGAAGCGGCTGGGACTGGCGTTCGATTAGGGCTCGATGCCCGGCGCGCCGCGTCGCGCCGATTTGCACGAACAGTTGTCGTCTATTTCACAAACTACCCAAGGTTACCGGCGTATTGTCCGACGGGCCGATATCGGTGCCGCTCCAGGATGCACGTTCTCACCGTGCAAGGGTGGCGTCCATTGTTTCGCTCCTGCGGATTCACCCAGCCTCGGGGAAATTGTGATGACCATCAATGTCAAGGCCTACGCCAACGCCGATGATGTTCTGATCGCCTGGCAGCCGGACACCTGGTCGAACGACTGGGTCGGATTCCAGCTCGAGCGGCGCAACAACATCACGCAGCAGACGACCGTGCTCTCCAACCGCATTCCGCCGAAGCCCGGCGAGAAACCGGTCGCGGACGCGGGCATTTCCTCGACGCAATCGCCGTTCCGGCGCTGCATCTGGACCGATCACAGCGTCGTCGACACCGACAACATCTCGTATCGCGTCACCGCGATGAAGAGCGGTGCGAACGGGACATTCACGCCCGATTCAGCCTCGGTGTCGGCCTGGACGACGCCGGCGGTCGCTTCGGGCGATGCGGGCGGCGGCTTGTCGGCCTATTTCAACCGCGGCACCCTGATGTCGCAGATCGTCAGCCGTTTCGTGCAGGGCGATACCTCCGACGACTCGCTGCGCAATTTCGTCAAGAGCCTGTCCGACCCGGCCAATCAGGCGCGCCGCTACCTGTCAGGCGATGCTCTGCACGAGATCCTGGCCTTCTTGCACGATGCCGATCTCCGCGGCAGCCAGATCCATGCCGCCATCTACGAGATGAATGACGAGGAGCTGGTCGGCGCGCTGAAACCGTTCGGCAGCCGCGGCAACGTCCTGCTCGGCAATGGCAGTGCGACCAAGCCGAACATCGCGGGCGAGCTCGGTGGCGCCGGCCTGACGGTCAAGCATCGCGATCTGTCGAATGCAGGCAGGTCGTCGCCCAGCGTCCACAACAAGTTCGTGGTCGAGAGCGACGCGCATGGCAACGCGATCCGCGTGCTGACCGGCAGCACGAACTGGACTACGACCGGGCTGTGCACGCAGCTCAACAACGTGCTGATCATCGAGAATGCGGTGATCGCCAAGCGCTATCTCGATCAGTGGGGCAAGCTGGTCGCCGCGGGCAATGCCATGCCGCCCGCGCTGAAGACGTCGAATTCCAGTCCGACCAGCGACAGCAACATTTCGGTGTTCTTCGCCGCGACCAACGGCGAAGCCGAGTTCAAGCCGGTGCTGGACCTGATCAAGAACGCCAAGGACGGCGCGCTCTTCCTGATGTTCATGCCGGGTCAATCGCCGCTGCTGGATGCCCTGTTGGTCCGCGCACAGCAGAACGACATCTATGTCCGCGGCGTGGTGTCGACCATGATGGCCAGCAAGAACGGCAACATCGTTTCGGTCGGCGGGGAGGTCGTCAAATCGGGCGCACCGAAGCAATCCTTCCATGACGACGTCCAGCTGCCGCATGGCGTGAGCGCGACCAACGAACCCTCATGGGCCGACGTCGAATTCAGCGTCCAGCAGATCCGCAACGCGGGGATGATTGCGATCGTTCACTCCAAGACCATCGTGATCGATCCGTTCTCCGACAATTGCGCCGTCATCACCGGATCGCACAATTTCTCGGTTGCCGCCTCGGAGAAGAATGACGAGAATCTCGTGATCATCCGCGGCAACAAGCAGCTTGCCCAGGCCTATGCGCTGCATATCAACGGCGTCTACGACCACTACTCCTGGCGCGGTTATCTCGGCAGCGGCGGCAATCCGGATCAGATCTATTCGCTCGACGGCTGGAAGCCGGGCGGCGGCAAGGAGCAGGAGCTGGATTTCTGGATGGAGGAGCCGGTGCCGCCGCGCCCGACGCGTAGTGGCGGCAGCGCGGCGCAACAGCCAAGTGTGGCTAGCGGGGCGTCGGCGAGGACAGCCGTCAAGAAGACCCCCAAGAAGGCCCCGAAGAAATCGGCCAAGAAAGTCGCCAAGACGTCAGCCAAGAAATCGGCGAAGAAGGCGAGGAAGCCGGCTAAGGCCGCAAAGGCCAAGAAAACAAAGGCCGGGTCGACGAAGAAGGCTAAGGCAAAGAAGGCGAAGGCCAAGAAGTAAGAGTGGTGCGCAACAGACTGGTGCGGGCGGTGGGACTCGAACCCACATGACGTTGCCGTCGAGGGATTTTAAGTCCCTTGCGTCTACCAGTTCCGCCACGTCCGCATCTTGAATTTATTGAGTTTTCGCAATTTAGACCGAGAGGCTTTCCAAGATCCCTCGGCGGTTTTCCAAATCTGGTTTCGTTCCGTTCCGGACAAAACCCCGGCGGGCGCATCTTCTAGCTCTTCGTCGTCAGCCGGGCAAACGCCGGGATAACGTATCGCAGGTGTGAACGGCGCGGTTTGTCCGTTAGTCCGTTCCCGATTTCGTCAATGCGTTGCGAAGCGCCTGGACGCGCTTGTTGAGTGAGACGAGTTCGTCGATGGTCAGGCCGGACCGCTCCAGCAAGGTATCGGTCAGGCAGCCGGTGCGCGATTGCATCGCCTTGCCGCTGTCGGTCAGGTGGACGCCGACCTGCCGTTCGTCCTCCACACTGCGCCGGCGCACCACGAAGCCGGCATTTTCGAGCCGCTTGACCAGCGGCGTGATGGTGCTGGGCTCGAGGGCGAGCCGGTCGGCGATTGCGGAAATCATCTGCCCGTCCTTTTCCCAGAGCACGCTGAGAACGAGGTATTGCGGATAGGTGATGCCGAGGCCGTCGAGCAGGGGCTTGTAGGCACGGTTGATCGCAATGGTGGTCCCGTAAAGAGAGAAGCAAAGCTGGCTATCCAGCGGAATCGGTCCCGGATTTGGCATGAGAGGAGCCCTTTCGATGTGTTTTGCCCAGCGTACCACGAAAATCATTATCGCGATAAAAAATATCTGGACAAGCAAATTGAAGACAGTTATACGATGATTATCGCGATAAAGATTATCGCGAAATAAACATCCAGGAGAACTTCAATGTCTGTTGCCACCAAATTGTTCGCCGCCGCAGCATCGCTGGGCCTCGCCACCGCGACGATCCCCGCGGCCCAGGCCCAGTCCGCCCCGATCAAATCAATCGTCCTCGTCCACGGCGGTTTCGTCGACGGTTCGGGATGGGAAGGCGTCTACAAGATCCTGAAGAAGGACGGCTACAAGGTCAGCATCGTCCAGAACCCGACCACCACGCTGGCGGACGACGTCGCCGTCACCAAGCGCGCCATCGCCGCCGCCGACGGCAATGTCATTCTGGTCGGTCATTCCTATGGTGGCGTCGTCGTCACCGAGGCGGGCACCGATCCGAAGGTCGCGGGGCTGGTCTACATCACGGCGTTCGCGCCCGACCAGGGCGAATCCGTCGGCAAGCTGATCGCCAATCCTCCTCCCGGCGCGCCTGTGCCGCCGATCCTGCCGCCGAAGGACGGCTTCCTGTCGCTCGATCACGCGAAGTTCGCCGCCGCGTTCGCAGCCGATGTGAAGCCCGAAGTCGCGGCATTCATGGCTGACTCGCAGGTGCCCTGGGGTGTCGCCGCCTTGAATGGCGAGGTGAGCGCGCCGGCCTGGAAGAGCAAGCCGAGCTGGTACCTGGTGGCGACCAACGACAAGATGATCCCGGTCGATGCGCAGCGGATGATGGCCAAGCGCGCCGGTGCCAAGACCGTCGATCAGGCCGGCAGCCACGCCGTGTATGTCTCGAAGCCGGAGGCAGTGGCAAAGGTCATCGAGCAAGCCGCCAAGGGCGTCGGCGACAAGCAGAAGTAACGCAGCCGTCCGCGACCGAGCTTCCCGATCGGGCTCAAGCGATGCCCGATCAGGCTCCCGGTCGCAGTACGACGCGGTTGCGCGATGATCCGATCACGGCGGTGTAGGCCGCCTTCGTCTCAGCAAGCGGGTAGATCGAGGACGGGATGATCGGATAGGGGCGCAGGAAGCCGCCGGCGAACCCAGATAGCACGCTGCGCAGCAGCTCTGCGCTTTCGATCGTAGAAAACGCAAGCGTGTCGACGCCGAGATAAGTGTGCCGTCCGCGATAGAATTCCAGGATGTTGAATTTGACCGTCTGGTCGGTCGTGGCGATCAGGATCTGCCGCCCGGCCTTGGCAAGCGAATGGTGCGCATCGTCGAAGTAGGGGTCACCGACCGTGTTGAAGACGATATCGGCTCCGTGGCCGTCGGTCAGTTCGCGCACGCGTCCCGCGACGTCGGTCGCCGAGGAATTGATGATCTGGATCGGGGCGTTGGCGTGGCCTTCGTAGGGTTCGTCCTTGCGCACCACGCCGATCACCCTGGCGCCTTGCCAGGTCGCAAGCTGGACCGCAGCCTGCCCGACCTTGCCGTTGACGCCCATGACGAGGACATGTTCGCCGGGTCTCGGCGCGCCGGCTCGTCGAAAGCCTTCGATGGCTGTCACGAACGGTACGCCGATCCCTGCAGCCTCATCCATTGAAATTCCGTCCGGCTTTTCGACCAGGGCCGCGGCCTCGACGACGACATGGCTGGCGTGCGTACCGTCACGGCGGATTCCGAGGTCGCCGGACGAACCGAACACAGCTTTTCCGATCAATGCGTCCGGCCCTTCGACCACCCGCCCGGAAAAATCACGGCCCGGGGTTCTTGGGAACACCGCATACGGCATCAATCCCGTGGCGGCCTTGACGTCCGACGGGTTGACGCCCGCGGCTTCGACCGCAACCACGACTTCGTGCGGTTGCCGCGTGAGCGAATGTTTCTCGATGGACGGCGCGATCGCCGCCGCATTGGCAGCTTTGGCATTGAGCCGCACGCAGGTCGCCTCGACGACGACATCGGTCCCCGATCTGGTGATGGCATTCATAGCTCGCTCCTAAGCCTTGATTGTCTTTGTGGGCGAGGGCAGGCCGACGATCCGCCTGCTGTCCTCGATCGTCGCGACGGCGCCTCCGAGATCCTCGACGATGCGGCGTGCCTTCGTGACCATCTCCGCGTTTGAGGTCGCGAGCTGGCCGCGTGTGAGATAGACTGCATCTTCCAGGCCGATCCGTACGTGACCGCCCGCAAGATAAGATTGTGCAACCGTCGTGAATGCGGCCTTGCCGATGCCGACCGCGGTGAATTCCGCGTCCGACGGCAGCAGGCCGCGCGCGTACAATACGGTTTCCGGGGAAGGCTGAAAGCCGTAACGAACGCCCATCACGAAGGAACACAGGACTGGCCCTTGCAGGGAGCCGTCGGCCAAGAGATCGCGCATCAAGGCGATATCGCCGGAATCGAACAGTTCGATCTCCGGTTTGACGCCGGCGTCCGCGATCACTTTCGCCATCCGGCGAACGTTTGCCGGCGTATTGATCACGACCTCGCCTCCGGAGTTCATGGTGTTGAGATCGAGCGTGCAGATGTCCGGTCGCAGCGCGGCGATGTGCTCGACCCGCTTCTCCGGCGCCATCAGGGTCGTGCCTTCGGCGGCCACCTTCGGATCGTCCCTCGATGGAACAAAGCGTCCGCCCGGTCCGGTCGTGATGTTGAGGATCAACGCGGGGTTGCGCGCGCGAATGCGCTCGACGATGTCGACATAGTGGTCGAGCAGCATCGAGGGACGGCCGGTAAGCGGGTCTCGAACGTGGATGTGGACGATGGCGGCGCCGGCATCGGCGGCGTAGAGACAGGCGTCAGCGATCTGTGCGGGCGTGATGGGAAGATGGGGGGTCTGCTCGGGCGTCGTCAGGTTGCCGGTCACGGCGCAGGTGATGATGACCTTTTCGCGGGGAGATCGCATAGACTTGTTCCTTCAAAGCGAGCGGCCGCCGTCGACCACGAAAGTCGTTCCGGTCGCGAAGCCGAGTTGGGTTGCACAGGCGAGAATGGCCGAGGCGATGTCCTCTGCGGTCGCGATCCGCTTCAGCGGTGTCGTCGTCGCGGTCTTGGCGTTGAAGTCCGCGCCGCGGCCCGGAACGAAGCCGGTGTCGACCACGCCGGGGGCGACCGCGAGCACCCGCACCTCGGGGGCGAGCACGCGGGCGAGCGATTTCGTCATGACGTCGATGCCGGCCTTGACGGCACAATAGGCAATCGAGGACCCGATCCCGTTGGTGCCCGCGATCGATGATATCGAAACGATGAGGCCGTCACCGGATGCCTTCAGGAGCGGAGCGAAGGTGCGGATCGCCGCAAACTGTCCACGCCAGTTGACCGCGAACATCCGGTCAATCAGGTCGTCGTCCAGCGCGTCGAGATCGGCGTGAGGCACCGGCTTGGTAAAGCCGGCGGCGTTGACGAGGATATCGAGCCGGCCGAAGCGCCGCTCGATCTCGGCGCGCAGCGCTTTCAGGGTTGCGGTCTGGGCGACGTCGGCGATCAACGCGACGTGGCCGTCCCCAGGCAGGGATTGCACCACGGTTGCCGCGGCGGCGGTCTCGTCCGGAACGTCGCGGTGGCTGATGGCGATGCGGGCACCGAGTTCGGCGAAGCGCTTGGCGGACACGGCCCCGATGCTGCCGGCGCCGCCGACGACGAGCACGACCTTGTCCTTCATGGATTGGTTCATCGTCAGCTTCACCTGATCGGTGGCTTGGGGAGGATCGCTTCACCGTTTTCCATGGTGAAGCGATAGTTCAGCGTGTACCAGGGAGCGCGGACCCCGGGCGCCGGTGGATCGCCGTCGTCATGCCGGCGATAATCGCCGACCAGCGCGCGCGTCACCCCGAACACCACGTCGCTGTCCAGGTGCTTGTCGTGGTCGACGAAGACCTGCGTGATCAGCGTCTTGTAGCCGGGCTTGAAGCCCAGGAAGTGCATGTGAGCCGGCCGGTAGGGATGCCTGTTCTGGGCGCGCAGCATGTCGCCGACCGGGCCATCCGTCGGCACGGGATAGCCGGCGGGCTTGACCGACCTGAATGAGAATCGACCCGAGGCGTCGGTGGTGAACTTGCCGCGCAGGTTCATGTCGGCCTGCGTTTCGTCCTGGTTCTCGTAGAGGCCGACAGGCGAGGATTGCCAGACGTCGACCTCGACATTGGCGAGGGGCTTGCCCGCGATGTCGACGACCTCGCACGCGACGAAGAGTTCGGGGCCGGGTGTCGCAGAACGGACGATCGATGCTCCGTTCTCCGTTCGGGGAGAATTGGCCCGCCAGAACGGGCCCAGCAATGCCGCCGCGGTTTCGGTCGCACCGGCGTTGCCGTTATTCAGCAGGCAGACCAGCGTCGAGAAGCCGGTCGCATCCGCGAAGAGGATGCCCTCGTTGTGGCTGTCGTGGGTGGCCTGTCCGATCCGGTTCAGAAAATCGATGCCGAGATCGTATTCCGCCTCGCTGAGTTTCACCTCGCGGGCGAAGGCATGGAGGTGCCTGACGAAGGCTTCCATCACCGTTCGAAGCCGCGCGTTGTCGGTCGACGCCATCGCCCGCAACACGGTCGGCGTCACGTCCTCGAGCTTTTCGATAATGCCGTGAGACATCGGTGGGCTCTCAATTGGTTGAGTGCAATCGTTTGCATGAAATATTGCAATCGATTGCAATGAGTCAAGGGAACCGCTATGCTCATTTCGCAAACGAGCTAAGCAGCAGGAATCGCTGGGTGAATCGAGCCGTCACGACAATCAAGCAGATCGCGGACGCCGTTGGCGTTCACCCTTCGACGGTGTCGCGGGCCCTCGATCCCAAGAAACGGCATTTGGTCGCGGACGACGTCGCCAGGAGGATCTCCGCCCAGGCGGCGGCGCTGGGCTACCAACCGAACCGGCTGGCCGCCAACCTGCGACTGGGGCGATCCGATCTCGTCGGTGTGCTGCTGCCCGACATCACCAATCCGGTGTTCGCTCCGATCCTTGGCGGCATTACGGAGGTTCTCTCTGCGGAAGGCTACGCACCGATCGTCGCGGACGCCGGGAATATATCGTCGCAGCAGATCTCCTTTGTCGAGCGACTGCTCAGCCAGCGGGTCGACGGTCTGATCCTGGCGACGGTTTCGCAGGATGACGAACTCGTCGGTTTCTGTATCCGTCGCGGCGTTCCCGTGATCCTGGTCAACCGATCGGAAGCGCGCGATCGCGTCTCTTCAGTCGTCTCGGACGACGAAATGGGAATGCGCCTCGCCGTCGATCATCTCGTCGATATCGGACACCGCCGCATTGCGCATATCGCAGGGCCGCTGTCGACTTCAACCGGCGCGCTGCGGCGTGACGGCTTCGAGCGCGCGATGGCGCGGCACGGATTGACCGGGGTCGTACGTGAAGCCGCGGGATACACGCGCGAAGGCGGTGCGTTGGCGGCGGCGTATCTCGTCGGTGGGCCGCATCAGGTGACTGCGATCGTTGCCGCGAACGACCTGCTGGCGATCGGTGCCCTTGACGCTCTGAAGGAGCGGCACCTGCGGTGCCCGGAGGATCTCTCGCTCGTCGGTCACAACGACATGCCATTCATGGATGTCGTCTCGCCGCCTCTCACCACCGTGCGCATCGAGCACCGCGAGATGGGGCGGATCGCTGCCAGGATGCTGATCGAAATGCTCCAGAGCAGGTCGGCCGAGATCCGGCACGTCGTACTTCCTCCCGAGTTGGTCGTCAGGAAATCCACGCAACCGGCGGCCTAGACATGCGCACGTCTTCAACGCGGTCGTACGCTTGTGTCCGGTCCGCGACCTCAGGCCTAACCTGCGGCTTGCAATTCCATTTGCTTCAGCGGCCGAGCATTGGGATAAGCAGCGCGCCGCCGCGATTGAGCCTCAATCCGGACACCGGCGGCTGCTTTAGGCAATCTCAACACTGTCGGACTAAGAAAGCTGAATGTCTGTTCGTCTCCCACGCCGCCCAAATCTGTCGCGCGCGGCAGCCATCGTTGCGCTGTTCGCCTCGGCCGCGGGCGTTTCCGGCTGCGCGCAGATCGGCGACAGCGTGCCGTCGGCATTCGCCGATCCCGCCAAATACGATCTGTATGATTGCAAGCAGCTCGAGACCGAGCGCAAGAATCTCACGTCTCGCGCGACGGATCAGGAAAAGTTGATGGCCAAGGCGGAGACCGGCGTCGGCGGTACCGTGGTCTCCGAGATGGTCTATCGCAACGAGCTGATCTCGATCCACGCCCAGCAGAGGCTTGCGGATCAGGCCTGGCGCGCCAACAAGTGCCATGAGAGCCCGCCGGATACGCCGGCGGCGGCCGCACCCGCGGCGCCTGCGCCGGGGGCAACGGGCCCGCGCGCGCCGCGAGGCCTCGTTCACTGAACAAGCGCTTCGCGATGAGCCGATTGCTGGTCGCGCACGCAAGCCGAGTTCACCTGATCTCTCAGGCGCGCCAGTCGTAGATCCAGTCCTGCCGCGCCAGCATGCGCTGCGGACCGATGGCGCGGATCGCGAGATCGCGGGCGATCGCCAGGGGTCCGCTCAAGTGATAGATGCGGCCCTGCTGCCTCGCCATGCGCTGCACCTTCAGCACGCGCCCGCGCCGCATCTCGGCGTAGCGCTTCAACGCGGCGGGAATGCCTGCAGTGTTTTCGCCGGTGCAGTCGGCCAGGGCCTTGGCGAGCACGGCCGCATCCTCGATCGCCATGCCGGCGCCTTGCGCGGCAAACGGCAGCATCGCATGCGCGGCGTCGCCGAGCAGCGTCACCGCGCCTTCGCTCCAGCGGCCGATGTCGGGCAGGGTGAACAGCGCCCATTTGCGCCAGCCATCGACCGCGCCGATCAGCATCCGCGCCGTGGCGGGCCAGCGCGCGGTAGCGAACGCACCCTTGATCTCGTTGATGTCGCCGGGCGCGCTCCAGCCCGGCCGGTTCCAGGTGCCGGACACGATCGCAACCACGTTGAGCTGGCGGCCGGCCGAGATCGGATAGGCCACGAGATGCGCGTCCGGCCCCATCCACAGCTGCACGCGCGGCGCGGTGTATTCACGCGGCAGGGCGGTCGCGTCGAGCGTGCCGCGCCAGGCGATCAGGCCGGAGAATTGCGGTTGTACATCCGGAAACAAATGTCCGCGGACCGACGACCAGATGCCATCCGCGCCGATCAGCGCAACCGCCAATTCCTCTTGCCGTGCGTTGCCGCGGCGCTGCACCACCGTCAGCCCCTTGGCGTGCTTGGTCACATCCTCGAACTGGCAGCCGAGCCGCAGATCGATATCGGGATGGTCGTTGACGGCGGCCTGCAACGCGGCCTGCAGATCGGCGCGGTGGATCACCCAATAGGGGGCACCGGCGCGGAACTCGGCGGCCCGGCCGAGCGGCATCCGCGCGATCTCGCCACCGGCCCGCGTGCTCAGGATGTTGACGGATTCCGGCGTGACCGCACGCCGCGCAAGCGGTTCCTTGAGCCCGAGCTCGACCAGGATGCGGCTGGCATTGGGAGAGAGCTGGATGCCGGCCCCGGCTTCCTCGAGCCGCTCGGCCTTTTCCAGCACGACGACGCGAAAGCCCTGTGACGCCAAGGTCAGCGACGCCGTCAGTCCTCCGATCCCGGCGCCGGCAACGATGACGGTTCGCGTCAGCGCCACGGAGCGGTCAGGCGACCTTGTCTTTCAGCACGCATTCCGGCGGCCGCGCTTCGCCGGCCGCGAGGTCGGACGCGAAGCGATAGAGCGTCGAGCAATACGGGCAGATGATCTCGCTGTCGTTGCCGAGGTCGAGGAACACGTGCGGATGATCGAACGGAGGGTTGGCGCCCACGCACATGAACTCCTGCGACCCGATCTCGATCACCGAGACACCGGCATCGTTATGGAAGTGCGGGACGACGTGGTCGGACATAATCTCACCTTGGTGGCAACGATGGGCAGACGCAATCAACAGCATGCGGCATCGCGAAATGCCGCGCACCATACTGGCGGGAACAGTTGATTCCTAGAGCCCCGATGGCTCATGTGCTCATGCAAATTCGACACAATCTTGTCGTCCCAGAGAAGCCCTTCTTTGGTCGGAGCCGTTGTGTCGCAAAAACGGCACACTATTTCCAAGGCCAACTGAACAAGGCGAATAAAACTAGAGGTTTTCAGCGGAATGAACGGGGTGCGCCTCAGTTTTGCGGTGGCCGGCCTGGCAGCGAGCGCTGCCGTGGGCGCGGCCATTTGGCCGCACGCCCGGAACGCCGGCACGGTGCTGTCAGCGCGGAACGATCCGGCTGCGCTCGCCGACCTCAGGCTCAATTCCGTCCTGCGCAACAACCCGGCGTTGATATCGGACAATATCGAGGCGGCGCTCGCCTCCGGAGATGCCGATCTTGCGACCAGCTTTGTCGCGCTCGCAAGCGAGAAGAACATCGCCCTCAATGATGAACTTACAAGGCGCGTCGATGACGCGCAGGCCGAGCAGTCGTCCACCACGCATTTCGCCAAGGGATTTGCCGCCGGTCTCGTGACCGGCAATGCCGACGATGTCGCAAGCCTGTCCGGCATTGTCGCCGGCGACCTGTTCGTGTTCGGTGACGTCAGGGACGTCGTGCGTGAGGGCAAGCACCTCGTGATGGGCGAGGACACTGACCGACTGGTGCTTGGCCTTGCGGCTGCCGGGCTCGCCGTGACTGCGGCCACCTATGTGTCGGTCGGCGGCGCCGCGCCGCTGCGCGCCGGACTGACGCTGGTCAAGGATACGCGCAAGGCCGGACGGCTGAGCGAGGGGATGATCGAATGGGCCGGGCGCTCGACCCGCGAGGTGGTCGATCAGCCGGCGCTGCGTGAAGCGGTCGCGTCCGGCTCGGTGCTGCGGCCGGCGGAAACTGCAACCGCGATCCGCGCGGCATTCCGCGCCGAGAAAGCCGGCGCGCTGGTGCGCGTCGCCAAGGACGTCGGGCGTATCGGCGAGGCGGCCGGGGTTCGTGCCGCGCGAGACACGCTGAAGGTCGCGGAGAACCCGCAGGAGATCGCGCGCGCGGCCCGCATCGCGGACGTGAAGGGCGGCCAGACCCGCGCGATCATCAAGCTGCTCGGCCGCGGCGCGCTGCTGCTCGTGGCCGGCACATTCAATCTCACCATGTGGCTGTTCGGCGCGCTGCTTGCGCTGTTCGGCTTCCTGTCGTCGATCAAGGCCGCCACCGAGCGAACCACGGCGTGGTGGCTCAGACGAAGCAAGGCGCTGCGCCTGAAGCGGCAGATGACCGCGCAGGCCGCGCTGGCGAGTATGCCCGCCCAGGGCTAAGGTTGCGGTCGCCGGTCGATCGCCAATCCAAAATCCCAAGTCGCAAGAAAAAACGGAATCGATGATGCCGAGTTTCCATCACGGCGATGTTGAAATTGCCTATATCGACGAAGGCGCGGGCGAGCCGATCGTGCTCGTGCACGGCTTTGCGTCGAGCAAGAACGTCAACTGGATCTATCCAACCTGGGTGTCGGAGCTCGTCAAGGCCGGCCGTCGCGTCATCGCGCTCGACAATCGCGGCCACGGTGAATCCGCCAAGCTCTACGACGCCGCGCAGTACGAGATCGCGACCATGGCAAGCGACGTGATCGCGCTGATGGATCATCTCGGAATCGCGCGCGCCGACATCATGGGCTATTCGCTGGGCTCGCGGATGACGGCGATCCTGGCGCGTGAGAATTCCGATCGGGTGCGTTCGGCGATCCTCGGCGGCATCGGCATCGGGCTGATCGAGGGCGGCGGTCCCGGCGAGGCCGTCGCGCTGGCGCTGGAGGTGCCGTCGCTCGACGACGTCACCGATCCGGTCGGCCGCACGTTCCGCGCCTTCGCCGATCAGACCCGCTCCGACCGCCGCGCGCTCGCCGCCTGCCTGCGTGGCTCGCGCCGCCTGATGACGCGCGAGGAGGCCGCCGGCATGCGCGTGCCGGTTCTGATCGCGGTCGGCAGCAAGGACGAGATCGCGGGCTCGGCGTCAGCGCTCGGCCGGATCATTCCGGGATCGCAGGTGCTCGACATTCCGAACCGCGACCACATGCGGGCGGTCGGTGACAAGGTCTACAAGACCGGCGTCATCGACTTCCTGTCGCGGCGAAAATAGCTCGTCGGCATCGTCCTCGGCATCGTCCCTGGCGAAGGCGCGCGCCGCCGCGATCAGCACCACGAAGGTCGCGACCCACACCATGCGCGCGCCGTAGCGGTCGTGGGGCCCCGAGATCACGCCACAGACGGCGGCATTGCCGAGCAGAGCGAGCGTCACCGTGCCGGCCAGCAGCGTCAAATCGTCGAGCCGCCGCTGCCACAGTCCGCGGCCGAACAGGATCACGACCAGGAGCATCGAGGCCAGCGCGACCGGCACGTGGATGCGATTGATCGCGGTGAAGTCGAGGGCCCATTGTTGTTGCCGCGCGGCGCGCATCGGCGCGACCTGCTTGGGAATATAGCGCTCGATGATGCCGTAGGTATGCGGGATCCAGCCCGAGGAGCCTTCTCCGGTCGCGACATCCAACAGCTGGTCGGCGGTTGCTTTCAGCGCCGCCCTGGCCTGCCATCCCGGATATTCGGCCAGCGAACGCACCACGATGTGGCCCATCTCGTCATTCAGTCCCTGAAAGCGGCCGAGCGTGTCGAACATGCTGTGACCCCACAGGAAGTCGTCGGCGGTCGGTGGCAACTCGTCGCGATAGGGGCAGAGCTTCAGGTTCTCCTTGGCGCAATGATCGCGCAGATATTGCGAGACGATGCCATCCTGCAGCATGCGGCCGAAGGCGACGCCATAGCCGCCGGGTGTCCAGGCAAGCTGTCCCGACAGCGCGAAGTTCGCCGCCAGTAGCATCACGGCGCCGGTGACGATGGTCAGGCTGCCTTGCACGAGCCCCGCGACCGGGACGCGACGGCCGAGCCACGGACGCAGCATCCAGCCGACGCAGCAGAGCCCAAGCAGCACCGCGAGCGTCGCGCTGTGCGTGGCAGCGGAAAACGCGATGAACCCGAACAGCACCGCCTTCTCCAGGGTCGAGATCCTGTCGCTATGCAGGATGAGGACGTAGAGCGCGAGCACCGCAAGGCCGGCAAAGATGTCGGTCAGCAGCATGCTGGCTAGCCAGGGCAGGGCGGTGGTTGCGATCAGCGCAAGGCTGATCGCGATCAGCCGGACCGGCCGGGCGAGCTCGAGCATGCGCAGGGTCAGTTGCAGGATCCACAGCGTCGCCAGGGTCTGGATGCCGAGGTTGAGCCAGAACCCCGATATCTCGCCGACATGCAGGTAGATGCCGAACACCGTGGACCGGCTCGGCACCAGATAGCCCTCGTACCAGCGCGCCAGATAGCCGCCGGTATCCCATTGGAGCAGCGGATAGCCGTTCCAGAAGGCAGGCGCGAGCAGGAGGAGGGGAATGGCAATGGTGACAATCCAGACCGACCGTGCATCGGTCAGGCGCCCACGTAACGTCTGGGTATTTATGATGTTTCCCCTTTTTATTGGGGCCGACCATGCCCAAAACCACACTCGGGACGAAATCCGCCAATAGTTGCAGAAGCACGGCTTGATTTCGGCAAAATCCCGACCAACTCCCCTAGACATCGGCCCGGAGGGCGTTCGGCTCGGGTTTACCGTACCGAGCCTTCCCGGGACGCGCTGGGGTCACCGTGCTATAACGCACATCAGAACAACCGAATTGCGAGAGCAGCTATGGCAGTTCATCAGGTCAATCCGCAGGGGGCAAAGCTGGCGGCGCTCGATCCGATCTGGGATCGAATTCGCGGTGAGGCGGAAGACATCCTGCGGCGCGAGCCGGAGCTCGCATCCTTCATCTATGCGACCGTGCTGCATCATGAGCGCCTGGAAGACTCCGTGGTCCATCGCATTGCCGAGCGGCTCGATCACGCCGCGCTGTCGGGCGACCTGATCCGCCAGACCTTTGGCGAGGCATTGCGCGATGAGCCCGATATCGGCAACGCCTTCCGCGCCGATCTCGTCGCCGTTTATGACCGCGATCCCGCGACCTCGCGCTTCATCGATCCCTTGCTCTACTTCAAGGGCTTCCACGCGCTGCAGACCCATCGTCTCGCGCACTGGCTCTATCAGAAGGGCCGCAAGGATTTTGCCTTCTACTTGCAGAGCCGCTCGTCGGCAGTGTTCCAGACCGACATCAATCCGGCGGCCAGGATCGGCCGCGGCATCTTCCTCGACCATGCCACCGGCTTCGTCTGCGGCGAGACGGCCGTCATCGACGACGATGTCTCGATCCTGCATGGCGTCACGCTCGGCGGCACCGGCAAGGAGAACGAGGATCGCCATCCGAAGATCCGCCACGGCGTGCTGATCGGCGCCGGCGCCAAGATCCTCGGCAATATCGAGATCGGTCATTGCGCGCGGATCGCGGCGGGCTCCGTCGTGGTCAAGCCCGTGCCGCACAACGTCACGGTCGCGGGCGTGCCGGCGAAAATCGTCGGCGAGGCCGGCTGTGCCGAGCCGTCGCGCACCATGGACCAGATGCTCAACGCGATCGGGCTTTGATTTCACTCGCTTTCTGATCGCGGCGCGCTTTAGCGTGTGCGCAACATCACGTCGCCAAAGCCTGAAAAGGCTCTGGCGATCTTTGCCGTCTCGTCCTAAAACTCCCCCGAAAATCATCGACCCGATTGGAGACGGCTGTGGACGTTCAGGAAGTCAGGAAGCTCGACGCGTATCTCAAACGCGTGTTCAGCAATCCCAAGATCCGCGTGGTGCCGCGGCCCAAGAAGGACGACTCGGCCGAGGTTTATATCGGCGAGGAGTTCATCGGCGTGCTGTTCGTCGACGACGAGGACGATGATCGCTCGTTCCAGTTCCAGATGGCCATCCTGGAAGAAGATCTGGGCGAGCAGGGCTGAACAGCCTGGTCTCGGCGCGTCATTGCGAGGAGCGAAGCGACGAAGCAATCCATATTTCCGCGTTAGCGGCTCGATGGATTGCTTCGCTTCGCTCGCAATGACGGCGTTACCCCTTCGCGCTATGCATCTGCGCGGAGAGGCGGTGCATTGCGGTGGCGATGTCGCGCCATTGCACAAGCCAGCTGCGTGGAAAGCGGAAGGTCAGGTCGGCGCCCTCGATGCGCTGCTCACTCAGGCACATGCCGGGCGTCGACGTATCGCGCGTGCAGCGCGCGATCAATTGCGGCTCGGTCGCAGTGAACAGGTCCTCACCGCCATAGGGCGTGCCGTCGCGGAACGCGCGTGCCGTCAGGCCGTCATCGGTGTTCGCGCGCTCGTCGAGATAGCGCGGATAGATCGTGCGCAGCCGCATGTCCGGTGCGAGTGAATCGTGATGTGCCGCGATCGACACGAAGATCCTGTCGATCGGCTGCACCTTGTCCTCGACCGTCTCGGCGCTGTAGTGCTTCGGCGCGGCCGGCGCCTCCAGCGACGGATAGAGGAAGCTCAGGTCGACGCGCTCCTGCGGCCCGGAGTGGCGCTGGATCTTCATGCGCACCGCCATGGTCGGCACGTTGAACAGCGTGCCGCCGACGCTCACCGGCAGTCGCGACGGATCGCTGGGCGGGACGGTCGTATAGGTCGGCCACAGCAGATAGGCGACGAGCGCAATCGCACCGGCCGCGATGACTGCCGAGGCGATGATCGGAACGAGATGCGCGCGCGGATTGCGGCGGGTGTCGCGGGCGAGATGCTGGGCGGTCGAGAGTAGCGTCATGGGCGAGGCAAAGTGCAGGTCGGGAGTGGCCGAATCACCTGCCGAATATGCCACGTGACGCGGAATTTCCGTACGATTCCAACGGAATCCCCGAGCGAATGGCCATGCGCAAACGCCGCGCCGGGCGCCCCCGGTTAACCCTTCCTTAAGGATGATGTGGCGGCTCGCCGCCAATTCTGCGAAGCAGGGTGAGTGGCCTGTTGCGTAGCGGAAGTTCCGATGTCGCCTGATACCTTGAATTCCCTGTTCTCGCTCTTCATCGGCTTCGCGCTCGCCGGCGCATTGGCCAGCGGTTATCAAGCGATGGCGGAGCGTCCGGCCGGCTTCGGCCTGCTGCAGGAGGGCGTGGCGCCGAGGACCTTTGCCGCGGTCCCGTTTCTCGTCTTCGCCGCACCGTTCATCATCATGCGCAACACGCTGCGTGGTGCGCGCATCGAGCGCCGCCGGTTCGAGTTCGTGATGATGGCAACCGTCATCTCCGGCTTCTGGAGCCTGATGTCGGGCACCTTCTTCGTGATGACGCTGCGCGCTGCCGGCGTGATCGGGTGATCCGCGCCGGCTCCTGATCCGTGTCCGGATCATGATCGCGCTTGCTTGAAACCATGTCGGCCGCTGTGCCAAGGTCGTCCTGACGAGAGCCTCAGTTCTGATCAATCAGAACCGAAAACGCTCCAGGGAGACCTCTATGGCGATCTACGAACTCGACGGGCAGGGGCCCGATCTTCCCGCCGACGGCAGCTACTTCATCGCCGACAATGCCGTCGTGATCGGCAAGGTGCGCCTCAAATCCGCGGCGAGCGTCTGGTTCGGCGCCGTGCTGCGCGGCGACAACGAGTGGATCGAGATCGGCGAAGGCTCCAACGTCCAGGACAATTCGACCCTGCATGTCGATCCCGGCTTTCCCCTGACCATCGGCAACAACGTTACGATCGGCCACAATGCGATCGTGCACGGCTGCACGCTGGAAGACGGTGTGCTGATCGGGATGGGATCGATCGTGATGAACGGCGCGCGCATCAGGCGCGGCAGTGTCGTCGGCGCCGGCTCCGTCATCACCGAGGGCAAGGAGTTTCCGGAAAATTCCCTGATCATCGGTGCGCCCGCGCGCGTGGTGCGCACACTTGATGCCGCGCAGGCGGAGGCGTTGTCGCGGCCGGCGAAGTCCTATGCGATCCGGGGACCGCAGTACAAGGCCGGACTGAAGAAGATCGGCTGAAAACTCAGCGCTTCCGGCCCTGCTTGCGTGCGCCCTTCGGTGTTGCGGGGCCTGGCTTTGCCGCCTCCTGGAGTCTTGCTGTCTCCTGAAGTCTCGCGCTCTTGCGCAGCGCGTCTTTCAGGTCGATCGGAATACCGTGCTTCTTGAGGAGGTCGGCGAAGGCCTCGTCCGCGAGCTCCTGCAGCGTCGCCATCCGGTCGCGCCCAAGCTGCTTCAGCTTGTCGAAAGTGTCGTCGTCAAACTCGATCAGCTTGCGCAAATTGCATTGCTCCCAAACTGTATTGCCCCAACGCCTGTGGGAACTGGCGTTTTGCGGACCTGTTGATGTCCGCAAGGGAGAATTGCCATGCGCAAATTATCCGTCACCGTCGCGTCAGCGACAATCGCCATTCTGCTGGCGCCCACGGTTACCGTCGCCCAAGGTACTGGAAGCGGTACTGGGAGCGGCAGCCCCTCGTCAGCCAGCTCGGCATCGCCGCAAGTCGCGTCACCGCCGCCCGGCACCAACAGCGCCGGCACGGCTCAGTCTTCCGGTCGGCTGAACACCGGTGAGGGCGTCACCACCGGCTCGGCGTCGAGCGAAAGCTTCGACAAGGCGATCGCCGACGAGAACAGGACGGTCGACCGCCGCGTCAATGGCATCTGCCGCGGCTGTTAACTTTTGACGGCTGCGCCTTGATGAACGCGGGTCGCGCAGAAGTGAGCGCGGCATAGGCGCGCGGTCGAAGCCGCGGTCCTACATTGGGTTAGCATGCGCGGGACGCGGCGGAGGAGGCTTGAAAAGCAAAGCCTTGGAAAGAGGAGTAACGGGTGATGTTGCGTAAAACGATGATTGCCTTGCTGGCGACGGCCTCGGTCGGCCTGTTCACGGTCGACGCCGCGTCGGCGCGCGGTGGCTTCGGCGGTGGCGGCTTCCACGGTGGCGGTGGCTTCCATGGTGGTGGCGGCTTCCACGGCGGCGGCGCTTTCCGCGCCATGGGCGCGGGCGGTGGCGTCCGGTCGGCTGCGATCGGCGGCGGTTGGCATGGCGGCGGCTGGCATGGTGGAGGCTGGCATCGGCGCGGCTGGGGCTATCCGTTCGCGGCGGCCGCGATCGGCTTCGGTCTGGGCTACGGCGCCTACGATTACTATGACGGCTACTACGGCAACCCGTACTACGCCGGCTACGGCTACGACGACGGGTATGGCTACGGCTATGGTTACGGTGACGGCGGTTGTTATGTCGTGCGCCGTCGCATGCTGACGCCGTATGGCTGGCAGGTGCGACCGGTACAGGTTTGCAACTGAGATATCTGCTGACGCATGGCCGGTCCATCGGATCGCCATGCTGATGGTCTTGGAATGATCGGCGCGGCCTCGGTGTCTTGATGCCGGGGCCGTCGCGCACTGGTACGCTGCTTGCAGCGCATGCAGCAGTCTGTGTGTGAACGTGTCGCGAAAACAAACGGTCCGGCTGCGATTGGAGCCGGGCCTCAGAGGATATCAGAGATGCTGACCATTCCTGATCTGACATTGCTGTTCATGGTTGTTGTTTCGGGCCTCGCCATCGCATTCGTCTACATGCTCCACGAGCTCGAGCCGAAGCTTGCACGGCTGCGGCAGCGAAGCGATCGCGTCCTGCGCGACCGCACCAAGTAGGCGGCAACGCGGATTGCTGCGGCTTCAGTTGCAGCGAAGTCGCGCGTGCAGGGCCGTCATCCGAGCACGCCGCGTTTTCGGGGTGGTCAGTCCAGAGACCGGGACTCACGGTCACAAAAAACAAGGCCGTCGACGTAGTATACCGTCAACGACCTTGCCAGCCCCGGATATTGAAATCGGCTCACGCCATCCGGTGATTAAGGATGACTCGGATTCGAAGTCGGATATGTGAACCAGTTCACAAAGTTCCGGATTAATTCACGCTAACGGGCACTCATACGGGGCTACCCGGCAGGCCTGGAGCCGGAAAATTCCACCTTAGGTCCTGATGTTGTTCGGGATTTGGCGCATTTTGAAGGCCGCGCTGGTGACGGCGCCCGGCGTCTTCGGTCGTCAGCCGCGCGATCTGTGGCGCTTCCGGTTGGCGCTGCGGGTGGCCTTCGACCGCTTGCGCGGCTCGGGCTCGGCGGCCGGCTCATTGGCCTGCGCGCTCGCGAGCGATTGGCGCAGGCCCTCGACCTGTTCAGTCAGTGCGGCGACCTGGTCGGAGAGCTTCTTGGCGTCGGCCTGCTGCGCGGCGAACTGTTTGCGCATCGCCAACAGCTGGTCCTGCACTTCCTGCAACTGGTCGATGGATTCCTGCTGGGTCACCTCCATCCCCTTGGTCTTTTCCACCAGGGCCTCGGAGACCTGTGCGGTCCGCGCCTGCAATTGGCGGGCGGCGACCATCCGGTCGGTCTCCGGCACGTTGCCGCTGAAGGCGCGCCACAGCGCGATCGAGCCGATCCCGAACAGCACGAGCACCAGCGCCACGGCGCCGATCGCGATCGGCTGCACGCCGATCAGGCTGCTGGCCTGTGCATTCCGGGGGGCAAGTTCGACCATGCGACCAGAACCGGACATCAATTGAAAGGTTTCGCATAGCACAACCGCGATGCGGGCAAAACCCCCGGGGATTCAAGCAGGTGGCGCGGGGAGTGCAAAACTCGCCGCAAATTCCGCGGCTCCTGCCTCAAAACGGGACTGTCCGGCGCGCGTCCGTGGCTCAGTCCGTCGGCGCGATCAGCCCGACCCTCATGTCCTTTGCCAGGTAGACGCAAGCGCCGTCGGCGAGCACACGGCCATCGGCGATGCCCAGCACCAGCCCGCCGCGCCTGATCTGACGCATGTCGACCTCGTAACGCACGAGCCTGACGTCCGGCGTGACGTGGCCCCTGAACTTGACCTCGCCGACCCCGAGCGCGCGGCCTTTGCCCGGCGAGCCCGACCAGCCGAGCCAGAAGCCGATGATCTGCCACATCGCGTCGAGCCCGAGGCAGCCGGGCATCACGGGGTCGCCGACGAAGTGACAGGCGAAGAACCAATGGTCCGGCGCAATGTCGAGTTCGGCGGCGACACGGCCCTTGCCGAAGGCGCCGCCGTCGATGCCGATGTCGGTGATGCGATCCATCATCAGCATCGGTGGCGCCGGCAGCTGTGCATTGCCCGGGCCGAAATAGCCGCCCTCGCTCGAGCGCAGCAGATCCTGCCTGGTGTAGGACGATTGCGGCGTGTGAAAATCGTGCGGGTTGAACAAGATGGTCACCGACCTTGGGGTTATGGTTGAACGTTAGGAGCGGCCGCGCCGCGTGGCTTTTGGCTTTACGGGCGGGGACTTGGCAGTCAGGCGCAGCGCCGCGGCCATGAAGGCCCAGATGTCGCTGGTCAGCCTTGCCGGATCCGGCCGCCGGTCGGCCATGAGCGCGCCGATCAGCGCCTGGCGGATGCCGCCGATCATCAGCGCGATGGTGAGGTGAGGGTCGAGGTTGCCGGGAACGATCCCGTCGCGCTGCGCGGCCTCCAGCATGCGCGCGCCGGCTGCAAGCTGACGGCTGGTGAAGGCGGTCTCGACATCAAGCACTTCGGGCGCCCGGCTCAGCGGTCCGATCACCAGCGGTGCAAACGGGTGCTCGTAGTGAAAGGCGACATAGGCGCCGATCCGCTCCTTCTCCCGGTCCGCCCAGTTGCTGGCGGACAACTCGGCACCGCTGAAGGCCGCCTCATCGAGATGTTCATAGAAGTCTTCGACCACGGCCGCGATCAGCCCGGCTTTCGATCCGAAATGGTGATAGGCGAGCCCGACCGAGACCTGGGCCCGTCTCGCGACGGCCTGCATCTCGAGATGCCCTTGGCCTTCGATCAGCTCCTCTTGGGCTGAGGAGAGCAGCCGCTCGCGTGTCCCCTGGCTCGTCGCGCCCATCGTTTGTCCATTAATTGAACTGAATTCAATTCAACGGGACGGATGCTAGGATGTCAAGCTGGGGCGTTGGGACGACGGCCGGCCCGAGACCGAGCTCAATTTCAAATTCTATCGCCAGGCCACCAACAAGATCGTCGGCATCTCGGACGAGACGGCGGCGTTCCTCGATCGGTTCTTCTGATCGGTCGCCGCCGTGCCCCTCAAAAGGTTGCGGCCAGGCTTTGGGGGAAGCCTGGCCGCGCGCGAACCGGTCTGGGACGGGGAGGGGTGGGGATGTGACCGGGTCGCGAACTCGATTCCTTGTTGCCGCTCAGCGCGAGCTTGCGGTTGAAACTGCCGGTCGGTTGTCGCCGAGCGAGACCCATACATTGGGATCGCTCTGCGATTGCCGCTTGACGAAGCGGTAGCCGGTCTCCGTCCAGGCGACGATGCTCTCGTTCTGATTGTCGAGCACGAATTCGCCCTTGTCGGTCTTCACCGTCAGCACCGCGTGGCCTTCGCCCTTCTTGTCGCGGACCACCGTGATCAACAGCGCCTCGCGCGGCCAGCCGGCGTCCATCAGCATCTTGCGCTTCAGGAGCACGTAGTCCTCGCAGTCGCCGTAGCCGTCTGATGGCAACGACCATTTCTCGATCACGCCCCAATGATCCATGTCGGTCATCGGCTTGATGGATTCGTTGACCCACTTGTTGACCCGCACGAGGTCGCGCCAAGCGGTCTGCGACAACACGATGTCGCGTGGTTGCGTCTTGCCGCCGCGGCACTCGGCGGGATTGTCGGCGCAGAATTCGACCCAGCCGATCGGCGAACGCGCAACGTCACCCAGGCTGGCGTAGACCACGTCGCCGGCCTTGGCCGACACGCACGTCGCAAACAGAATGGCGGCAACCGCCAAACCTTTCCCCTGTCCCCTGAACCCAAACATCGTGGCCCCCGTTCTTCTTGTTGGGACCACGTTTCGCACAAAGCTTTTGCGCCGCCGCTAAGTGCGCGAAGTAGATTTGACGCGAATACTGGTAAAAGCTGCGGCGAATTCGATCTTTACTTGAATCGAATTCGCGTAAAATTTGAAACATCTGCAATTGATTCAAATTTTATCTATTAACGCGGCAAACGCTGCGCCTGCACGGTTTGTTGCCTCAAACGTTCTGGCCGTTAACCGCCGATTTTACTGCGCCAAACGCGCCGAAGGCGGCCACCGGTGCACCGGAGGCCGCCTTCGCGGGCTGAAAACGGGGTCTTGAGCGGTTTTTCGCTTTACCTCGCGGTAACGCTCTCTTCGAGCGTTTCCGCCGACTGCTCGTGGACGAACTCGAGCGCGAAGCCTTCCTCGAGATTTCGCACCACGCGGGCCTGCACCCTGCCGAGCATCACCAGCGACTTCAGCGGCGGGCGGTTCTCCGCGGCGATCGCAGCACCAGACAGCGAAAGGTCGATGATGCGGCAGGTCATCCGCGAGCCGTCTTCCTGGGTGAGCAGGGCGATCGGGTTGCGCGGCACGATACGGTCGTGGCGGCGATCCTCGGGCAAATTGAGGATGTCGCGGTTGGCGAGCCAGGTGAGCTGGGCGGCGAGCTTGTCGCGCTTGCGCGCGGTGGCGCCGATCGTCATCGCAAAGCCGTTGTCGATGATGCGGGTGATGCGGCCCTCGACCCGGCCGATATGGTCGAGATAGGCGATCACGCGGTCGCCGACATTGCCGATGCCGGGCGCAAGCAGCGCGAGGCCGCCCGGGGACATGTTGATAATCTGGCAGGGAAACTCGCGCCGGTCGGGCAGCATGTAGCGGCCGAGCAGGTGCACCTTGACGCGCTGGAAGCGTCGCCGCTCCTCGGCAACGGGGACGGCGCTAGTTTTCTTCTGTGCAAACGACATCACGACAAACCCGGCCACCGTCCATTCGGAGCCCCGACGACCCTAAGGCTGATAGGGTTAACGGGGCGTTACGGTTGTGAAAGGGAACCCGGACACGGAACGAGAGCGACAAGCGAAGTTCACGTGCGCCGCACCCAGGGGCGTTAGGCTCATGCAGATGCCGCGTCAGATTCTCCGAACCATCGCGTTGCGGCTCGAGCAGTCTCCTCCAGATCCGGTTCGATGTCTGTGGCCCAACCCACAAACCCATCGGGACGCACCAGCACCGCGTTCAAACCCAGCCGATCCCCGGCATCGCTTGCGACATAGCCAATCCGCCCGCGCCAACGCTCGGCCAGCGCGCGCAGAGGAGAGCGCGGATCAAAGTCGAGTAGCAGGCCGCGCCCGTCTCTGAGCAGTTCGCCGAGCCTCTTCCCGCTGGCGAGCGCGAAGTCGGGCGCGCTGCGGCCCACCAGCGGATGGCCGCCGCCAAGATCGTAGCGCAGCGAAACGCCCCACACGCGCTCGGCAAAATATGTCGCGCCGTCGGGTGTCGCGATCAGATCGCGGATGATGGCTTCGAGCGCACGCGAACTCCGGCTCGGCCGCATCAGCGCGACCTGGGCGCGCGACCAGTCGAGGATCTGCGCGCCCACCGGATGCCGTTCGCTGCAATAGCTGTCGAGCAGATCGGCCGGCGCGTTGCCGCGGATCGTGGCGGCGAGCTTCCAGCCGAGATTCATCGCATCGCCAAGCCCGAGATTGAGCCCCTGGCCGCCCAGCGGAGAATGAATGTGTGCGGCGTCGCCGGCGAGCAGCACGCGTCCCCTCCGGTATGCCGTCGCCTGACAGGCGCGATCCGTCCAGGTGGTGGCAAGCTGGAGGGCCGTCAATGTCACGTCGGTGCCGGAGACACGGCGCAGCACCGCCTGCGCATGCTCGCGCGTGATTGCTTGGGTGCGGTGGAAGGCGCCGCCGTCGAAATCGACCATCGCGATGGTGCCGGGACGCGCGTAGGTATACATGCCGGTCGGCGTGTAGTGGCGGCCCGGGCAGAGCGTGTCCGGATCGGCAATCTCGACCTCGACCGAATAGCCGGTGAACTCGGGATCGGTGCCGACAAATTCGAAGCCGCCGGCCTTGCGCACCGTGCTGCGGCCGCCGTCGCAACCGACCAGCCAGCGTCCATGAAAGGTCTCGCCACCGGCGCGAATGGTGACGCCGTCATCCGACTGATCGAACGCCTCGACGCCCGCGCCGCGCCTGATCTCGACGCCCATCGCGATTGCGCGCGCGGCGAGCGCGGATTCGAGCGACTCCATGTCGACCGCCATGCGGGTGCCGGCCGGACCCGGCAGGCGATAGGACCATTTCGAACTGTCGATATCGTCGTGATAAAACTGGATGCCAGCGAAATGGCCCGCCGGGCGGCGCGGCTGCTGCATCCAGTGCGCGCCGTTCGATGCGTTGCGGTCCAAGCCATCTTTCGTACGCTGCGGCGCCGCGATGTCGTCCAGCATCCCGCGACGATAGAGGGCCTCGATGGTGGGCGCCGAGAGGCCGCGCATGCCGAACGGCAGCCGCTTCAACGGCGAGCGCGGGTCCGCGGTCTGCTCGAGCACCAGGACTGAGAGCTTTGCGAGCCGCAGCTCGCAAGCGAGCAGCAGGCCGACGGGGCCGGCGCCGGCGATTACGGCATCATGGGGAAGGGGGTGGTGGTTGTGCATGAACTGCTCCTTTGTCGATGTTCGACCGGAGCGGTTCGTCGGGTTGAGAACCACACGGACGAACAATGGACGCTTCGACGGCGTCCGGTGTTCGTCGTGGGGATCTCATGCACGCAGCAGGAGACCAGAGCTTTCGTTTTCGAAACGACTTCGATTTCGAAAGGACTTGGGCTTACCAAACCAAGTCTGCCTTTTCCGACAGGGGCGATATAGCGGCATCGCGACCGCTCGGCAATGGCGATCTGTGCGTGCAGGTTATGGGAACAACGCACGGCCGCGATGTTCCGGTGCGAGCGTCGGGCGCGGTTCGACCATCCACCTGTTCCAGAAGAAGATCTCGATCGGCGCGATCACGGCGCACTTCATCACCCATCTGCACTCCGACCACATCGTGGGCCTTCCCGACGATCTCCGCGCGCAGGCGACGCGGCGGGCTACTTGGCTTCGGCGTCCATGGCCGGTTCGGCCGGCACCGCCGGTGGCTCAACCGTCACGGCCTTTAGCACCTTGCGTTTCGCCGCGCGGATCTCGAGCTGCAAAGGCGGCTGATAGGAGCCGGCTGGCGGTTCGAGCATGAAGCCGTGGTGCCCATCGCCCTTGTTGAGCTTAAGAAGATCCTTGCGGAATTGATCGGCGACGACTTCGGCAACATGATCGCCGTTGAAATAGATATCGATCGTGACTCGTTTGTCGGGGTGCTGGTCGTACAAGGCCCAGCCGGCGATCCTGTTCTCGTTGAAGACGTCGACATGGCCGGTGACCTCGCCCGAGAGGCTCTCGATGCCGGCTTCGATCACCTCGAGGTCGCTCTTGTAGATCGATCGCGTGACGTCGAAGCTGAAATGCGCGGTGTCGACACATTGGTCGAGCAGGTTCTGCCGATGCTCTTTCATTCGTTGCAGCGTGTCCAGCTCGCCCAGCTTGACGTACATGCCGACGATGCCTTCGATACCAGGATTCATGGTGTCGTTCCCCGCAATGCTACCAGCCTATTGGCCCTCAGTTGCGTTCACAATCAACGGTTCTTTGCGATGCTTCCTTGCGGAAAAATACTCCCGTCAAGACTTGAAGCGCGTCGTCCCGCCAGGGTCTGTCATGAAGGCCTTCATGACAGGCGTTCATGACATCCCGATCGTCCTGACCTAAAGTCGGTGCGGCCGAATCCGGCCCAATGACAAGGACAGGGAGAGCGAACCGATGGAGCAGATCCGCGTCTGCACGCATGACGGACCTGGAGCCAAACCTGTAATCCGGACCGTGCCATGGCCGGATGTCGGCAAAAAGGCGGCCTTGATCAAGGTCGGCGCCTGCGGCGTTTGCGGAACCGACTTGCACATCCTGAAGGGACACTGGCCGAAGCCGCTGCCATGGCCGTTCACGCTCGGCCACGAACTCGGCGGCGTGATCGTCGAATGCGGCCCGGAATTCACCGAAGACTTCATGAGCAAGCCGCTGCAGGTGGGATCGAAGGTGATGATCCCGCCCTTGATGCCGTGCGGCCGCTGCTATTACTGCATCCATTATCCCGAGAGCGCCAACAAGTGCCTGACGCCGGTGTATTACGGCCGCTATCTCGGCTTCGACAAGGCGCCGCACATGTGGGGCGGCTGGGCCGAATATGTCTACGTCGATCTGGACATGCTGCCCGGCACCAAGATCTACAAATTGCCCGACGACATGTCGCTGCGGCTGGGCGCGCTGTCGGAGCCCCTGACGTCCTGCATTCGCGCCTTCAACCGCGCCACCCGCGCCGGCGGCTTCAGCTGGGGCGACACCGTGGTGATCCAGGGCTCCGGGCCGATCGGCATCCTCGCGGTCGCGGCCGCGCAGGAGATGGGAGCAGGGCGCGTGATCTGCGTCGGCGCGCCGGAAACGCCACGGCTGGCGCTGGCGCGCGAGTTCGGCGCCGAGGCGACCGTCGATATCGAGCAGCTGAAGACGCCGGAGGAGCGCATCAAGGCGGTGCGCGACATCGTCGGCGGCTTCGGTGCCGATCTCGTGATGGATTGCTCGGGCCACCCGACCGCCGGCCCCGAAGGCATCGAGATGCTGCGCGACGGCGGCACCTATGTCGAGATGGGCCAGTTCACCGACGCCGGCTCGATCAATACGTCGTGGCACCGCATCTGCACCAAGGACCTCAACGTGCTCGGCTCCTGGGGCTTTACCGGCAACGACCTGCCGCTCGGCGTCGACATGCTCTACCGCACGCGCAACAAATATCCGTGGCTCGACATGCAGACGATCTATCCGTTCACCGAGGACGGCGTCGCGCGCGCGGTGGCGGACGCGATGGCGATGAAGACGGTGAAGTCGACCATCGTGCCGTGGCCGGGTCTGGTCGGGTGATGCAGGCCAGTGGAAGCGTCGCTATTCCTGTTGCAGTGCTCCCAAGGAATGCGGGCCGGGGCGCCGTCAGGACCGGCCTGATATCGCTCGCCGGGACGACGGCCCGGCGCTAACATCCGCCCATGCAATCGAACCGTGTGCCGCCGAGCGCAACGTTTGCGTGGGGGAACCTGTCCGAGGACTTCGCGCTGTTCCGAACGCTCAGCACGGAGCAGCGGCTGATCGCCTTTGGCGCGATGACCAGGCGCGACCTGGTGCGTGGCGAGTTGCTGGTGGAGCAGGGGGGCGCCTCGGACGCATTGTTCCTGGTGCTGCACGGCGCGCTCGCAGTGCACCGGATCGATCATCCCGAGCCGATCGCGGAGCTTCGCGCCGGCGAGCTGGTCGGCGAGATCGGCTTCTTCGCCAACATCCCGCGCACGGCCAACGTGATCGCGATCCGCGATTCCAGCGTGCTGGTGTTGACGCGGGCGGCCTATGCGAGGCTGGTGCAGGAAGCGCCTGGCATCGTCGAGGCGCTGCTTGCCGCGCTTGCGCAGCGGTTTGCCATCCAGACCGCGCGCCTGTTGCCCGTCCGGGCGTCACCAAAGGCGCGCACCGTCGCGCTGATTGCAGGCGGACGGGAGCCGGTGCCGGCTGCCTTTGAACAAAGGCTGCGCCTGAGCCTTGCCGCAGCAGGCGCCGAGATTGTCGATCTCGCGCGCATTCAGGCGATGTTTCCCGGCCGCGCGCTGGACTCGTCCGAGGTCGCCGACTGGCTCAACCGGATCGAGTATGACGCGCCGCTGGTGGCTTATTTCGGTGGTGCGGAAGCATCTGAATGGGCGCGCAAGACCATTCGCCAGGCCGACCTCGTGGTGTTCGCCTGCCGCGGTGATGCTCCGCCGCCGGTTCTTACCGAGATCGAGAGCTTCGCCTGCGGAGTGCATCCGGCGTCGGCGCGGCGCCTGGTTCGTGTTCACGATATCAGGCAACACGAGGTCAGCGGCACCGCGGCCTGGCTGGCTCGGCTGCCTTGCTTCATGCATCACCATGTCGCGCTCGAGGACCAGATCGATATCGAGAGCCTGGTTCGTTTCCTGTGCGGCCGCGCCGTCGGGTTTGTCGCCGGCGGCGGCGGCAGCCTCGGCACCGCGCATGTCGGCATCTACAAGGCGTTTCGCGAGCGCGGCACCATGTTCGACATCTTTGTCGGCACCAGCGTCGGTTCGGCGATGGCGGCGGGCTTTGCCAAGAACTACGACGCCGAGCATCTCGAGCGCGGCACCCATGAGATCTTCGTCTCCAGCCGCAGCTTCCGCCGCCCCACCTGGCCGCGCTATGCGCTGCTGGACCACAAGGCCTTCGATCGGGCGCTTGCCGATCAGTACGGCCACAACTGCCGGATCGAGGATTGCTGGCGGCCGTTCGCGGCGGTCGCGACCAACCTGTCGACGCACAGTCTCGAATTGATCAGGACCGGCCTGCTCTGGCAAGCGGTGCGGGCATCGAGCGCCATCCCCGGCCTGCTGCCGCCGTTCTATACCAAAGACGGCTCGATGCTGGTCGACGGATGCCTCGTCGACAACGTTCCGCTGGCGCAAATGCATCAGATGAAGAGCGGACCGAACCTGGTGGTGCATTTCGGCGAGCCGGCGACCGAGATGTTCGACGTCGACTATGCCGCGCTGCCGGGAAGGTTCGAGCTGCTCGCATCCCTGCTGATGCCGTTCCGGCGAAAATCGCTCCCGGCCGCGCCGAGCGCCGTCAACGTGTTGTGGCGAAGCCTCGTCGCGCATCAGCGCTACGATACGCTGCCGACCACGCCGCTCGACCTGGTGATGCGCCCGCCGACGCCCGATGGCGTTGACGTCACCGATTTCGACCGCCATCAGGAAATCTTCGAATCCTCGTACCGCTGGGCGCAAGAGACCATTGCTGCCTCGGAGGCGGCGCATGATCCGGCCATTGCTGCCATCGTCGCGCCGGCCAAGGCTGCGGGCAGCGCTGCGGACAAGGGTGCGGACATGGCCGCGGCCCACAGCACGGATCAAACGACGACCGAGACCGCGCCGGTCTCCCATCAGGCCCGCGTCGGCTGAACGTCTTGCAGGCGGCGCCGAAGTCGACCATCGTGCCGGACTGAAATCCGGAGATGACGATGCCTTTCGATTTGATTCTGCGCGGCGGACGGGTGATCGACCCGTCGCAAAAGCTCGATGCGGTGACCGATGTCGCCTTTGCCGCCGGCAAGGTCGCGGCGGTCGGCCGGGAGCTGAAAGCCGATCCCGCGACCGAGGTCCGCGACGTCTCGGGGCTGATCGTCTCGCCCGGGATCATCGACCTGCACACCCATGTCTATTGGGGCGGCACCTCGCTCGGCATCGACGCGGAGGAATTTTGCCGCAACTCCGGCGTTACCACTTCGGTCGACACCGGCAGCGCCGGTCCCGGCAATTTCGCCGGCTTCCGCAAGCATGTGATCGAGCCGAGCCAGGTTCGCATCCTCGCTTATCTGCATGTCTCGCATGCCGGCATCTTCGGCTTCTCGGACCGCGTGATGGTCGGCGAGAGCGAGGAATTGCGGCTGATGAATCCGGTCGACGCGGCGCGCGTGGCGGACGAGAACCGCGATCTCATCGTCGGCATCAAGGTGCGGGTCGGCTTGCACGCCTCGGGTACCTCGGGGCTGGTGCCGCTCGAGATCGCGCTCGAGGTTGCCGAGCAGGTCGGCATGCCCTTGATGGCGCATATCGACCATCCGCCGCCGAGCTACGAGGAGGTGCTCGCGCGCTTGCGCCCGGGCGATGTGCTGACGCATGCGTTCCGACCGTTCCCCAACACGCCGGCGACCGCGCAGGGCACGGTGAAGAAGGTGGTGCTGGAGGCGCGCGAGCGCGGCGTGTTGTTCGACATCGGCCATGGCAAGGGCTCGTTCGCCTTCAAGACCGCACGCGCGATGCTCGCCAACGGCTTCTACCCTGACGCCATCTCCTCCGACATCCATCAGCTCTGCATCGACGGTCCAGCCTTCGACCAGGTGACGACGATGTCGAAATTCCTCTGCATGGGGATGTCGCTGCCGGACGTGATCGCGGCGTCCACCGTCAACGCCGAGATGGCGTTGCGGCGTCCCGAGCTAGGCAGCCTCAAGCCGGGCAGCGTCGGCGACGCCACGCTGCTCTCGATCAGGCAAGGGCAGTTCGACTATGTCGACGTGGTCGGCGAACACCTGACCGGCGATCGCAAGATCGCATCCGAAGGCGTCGTGATCGGCGGACGCTGGTGGCACCCGAGATAGCGCCGTTACTCACAAGACCCGCGAGCGCTTTGCCCTCAAGAAGGCGACATCGATGCCGGAATGAATGAATCTCGGCTTTGGGCCCAAAACCGGAAGCCCGGCGGACTTGTTCGACCACCTCATTGCCGCTGGATCTGACGGTCTCAGCACGGCGGATATGGATAGTAACCGCAGCGTCGGCCGTGATAGTACGCTCCAGTGGCCGCTGCTCCGACGGCAGCCGCACCTGCCGCAGCTCCGTAGTACGCGCGCCGATGCACTCGCCTATTGACCCCCGCGACGCTGCCAGGTGTGAGCGGGCGACCGACACGAGCGTCAGCTTTGTCCACGGAGATAACGACAGTTCCCGCAGGCGACAAGTGAAGCGAAACGGGAGATAAACACAATATTGCTGCCCCGAGGGCCGCGCCGACTACCGTTAGCGTTTTCATGCTCTTCTCCTGATCGGGTTCTTTGCCGCCTTCTGAGGCGGCTTTACTTTGGCTTGAGTGTTTCCACACTGACCCGGGTTCCTCGATGGTGCTCTTGATCCATGTCAAGCTATTCCGGTCTTCCCCCAACAGCGGGCACCACGTCTAGAGCCACCACTTCCAAAAAAGGGCCAGACTCCACTCAGTTACTCGCGCGATCCTGAGCGCCGCATCGCCATAATCAACAATACGGGGGCGCGAGATTGGCGCCATGGCCCGCGCACTCCAAGCCTTCATACGAATATCCGGCCTAATTAAGTGCAGCCGCTACGCCGGCGCTTGGAGTTGTCCCCGAAGCCATGCATTCGTTCTGAGGGAGTTCAGCGGGTCGATTTGTTCGACCGCAGTCTGATGGACGTGATCGCACGCAGAGCATTCGCACGTCCGGATGTCGAGGCCCATAGGGCCGGATGTAACCCGCGCCCACATGGTTCCTGTTTGGCACACGGCGCAAATTGGTCGACGGCTGATCATGGATGCTTCGCTTTCGTTCAGACGGGAGCGTCACAGAACTCTCAGTCACTGGTAGATACCGAGGGAGTGATGATGAAGCGCAGCATGGAACCTTCACAATACCGCCCGCTGTTCCGTTTTGCTCACATTCGGCAATAGTTCACGCACCGTTAGCGAACTACGACGCTCCCGGATTCAAATTGGGACAAATGCCTTGAAGCGAGAACCGCCGAGTGTGGCCGTAGCAACGGTCAGCCACGGATATCACTTCATCCAGATCGAACACACCAGCGACAACTTACGCTCTGGTTCTTCCGAATCTCGGGAGGAGCCTGTGCGATGCCCGGCGCGTCCGTGCAACTAGCTCTGAAGAGTTTAGTCGCCCCTAGCGACGCGGCGGTTGGCGTTGGCCCGTGACGCTTGAGGCGCGATTTTATCGTTTTACAGTTCGCGCTTGATCTCGGGCTTGTCGTACAAGACTGCGTTCAGCAATGAACTGTTGACCTCGATTTTTCCGTTGTAGCTGATGAAGCCGAGCTTGCGGAATCTGTTCATGAAGAAGCTGACGCGGGATCGCGTCGTTCCAATCATTTCGGCCAATGTCTCCTGGCTGATATTCGGACTGATCGGTTGAGGGTTGCCCTCCTTGCCGAAATTCGCCAGCAGGAGTAGCAGGCGCGCCAACCGTTTTTCACTGGAGTTGAAGAGCTGATCGATCAGGTCCTCTTCAATCCGGCTGTTGCGGGTCAGCAGATAGGCTATGAACAGCTCCGAAAACTTGGGTTCATCGTGCAATGCCGCGATCATGGCGGTCTTCGTTATCGCGGTCACCAGGCATTCCTCCATCGCTGTCGTCGTCGCGATACGCAGCGAATGGCCGTTCATGCAGCCTTCGCCAAAGAACTGGCCGGCCTCCAAAATGCCGACCACGGCTTCCTTGCCTTGCTCTGATATGACAACAACCTTGACCCGGCCTTTCTGGATATAGAAAACCGTATTTGCCACGTCGCCCTGCGCAAAGACGATCTCATCCTTGCGAAACTCAAGGATGGTCTTCCCTTCTCCTACCTTGGCGAGAAACTCCTTTGGATCAAATATTGCGTGGTTGGTCTTTTCTGGCATGTCGCGTTTCGTCCGAGCGTGGTGGGACGTCCAGCTTACCATTCAGTCGCCGACGTTCGAAGTGAAAGTGCCGCACAAAGAGGCTCTTCGCAGCCCGGATGAGCGAGGGAGTACCCGGCTGCCGATAAGCTAATCGAGCGGTCAGCAGACCAAGCCCGAGCCGGACCCAACAGGTCGCAGACACCGCCTAGAGTGGCGGCTAGATCGCAACTGCAAAGCTTCCAGTCGTCTTGCATTCCGGGCACTCGAAGGTACGGACTTCATGACCGGGTTGAACAGGCTCGATGCAAGCCAACCGCACAGGCTTGCCGCACCTGGAGCACGGAAGAATTCCGATCTCCGCGCGGCTGTATAGTGGATCTGGCTGGATAGATGACATCATGCATCCCCTGCATTGGGCGGGAGCATTACCGATCTCTCTGTCGCCGATGACTACCTATTGCGGACGGCGATGGAGCTAGCCTTGCCCGACGCAATAATCCGGAGATGGTCAATATTGACTATTATTGAAAATTTCGTTCAGCAAGACGGCCCCAATGTGGGGACACTGAGGCCGTCTAAGCAGGATGCCTTGGGCAGGAAGGCGATCCATGTAGCGTCAAGACCCCCGAACAAAACTTGTTCCGGGTCATTATATTGTGGGACAGAATCGGTGCCTACAGCACGCAATGTCCGAGTTGGATCATTCGCGTCGATTTGACAGCCGAGCAGTTGCTTCCGGTCTACCCACAACTCCGGACATGACGCTGAACCGCGACAATTGTTGCTTCGGGCCAAGAGGCGAAATGGCATGGCATCAAGAAATGAAAGAGGTCACCAACTGAGGCGGGCCTTATTTGCTGATGTGTTCGAAATTGAACATCCGGAACTGCCAAGACATGAACATACTCAAATCATGGCCTCAAAAAAGAAACCGCTTAGCCCGGAAGAGTTTGCGTCCTTGCTTATAGTCGGCAGCACATCTGCCGTAACCAGTCCCCCAGCAGTGATCCCGGCCGAACATAGCGCCCGGCTGATCGCTATGGGTTACATGGTCGAACTATCGGGCCGGCTGCGAATGACCACGCAGGGCCGAATGCAAATATATGCGGGACAACTCATTACCGAGGTGGGCTCACAACGCCACCAAGCTGAATGAATGCCTGGTGGCGTTGTGCTAGCCCCGGATAGAGCAATCTCCGGTATGTTAGATCAGCACACGGCTTAGCTCTCGTCTGAGCAAAATTGCTCACTTTTCATTTGATCTTAGTCCGGGAGATGCCAGCCACTCAGTCATGTGGGCGGCGGCTTCATCGTGCCGTTCTCCGCAGCCGCGACTCTCGTTCTGGATCTGGTGGAAGTTGGTTGGCGCGCCCTCGCAGGTCTTTGGCTTCCTCGCAAGGCGCGCTTCAAGAGAATGAATCTGCTTAACCCAACGTCGTTGTCTCTGCATGGCTCCTCTTTGGAACCCTCGAGGAATCGGAACCGTTAGAATGGTTGCGTGCCTTCCGCTGCTGGGGCGTGCCTGATCCGGGCGGTCCCGGCTTTCAGCCCCCAAGCCCGGCCGGGACCGCTCACTTAAGGTCTCTGTCCATAGCCCTCAACGTGAGGCGGCCTGGCTTCTCAGTACGGTCGCTTCAATGGGCCTAAGATCAGTCTCATTGTTTCGGGCGATTTTGGTGGATCTGGACCGTCACAATCAATGCAGCGGAACTCACGACCGCCCGTCTGCGCTAGCAGCCATCTCATGGGCTCGCTGCATTTCCTGCAGAGAGGTGGGGGCGTATTTTTCGGCATGAATGCTCTCGCGGTGTCGGCGGGAGCACAAAACTCTCAGTCACCGATGGATGCCGAGGGCGGTCGATGATCCAGGCACTAGCCCGTCTTATTCATCAGCGGCTTGTTGAGAGGCTGGCGAGCGTGGCGTAAGCCGCTGAGATGGCGTAGGATTCGGTTGCTGACACCCACCCTCCGCGCATCCGGGCCGCCACACTCGCCATGACCGACGATACGAGTCTGCCGTTCTCATTTCCAGCCGTTTCCCACAAGAAGATCACAGCCTCGTTCGACGGCGGCAAGCTGACGTCGGATGGCGGCGTCATGCTTCTGGCCATGGCGGACCGGCGCCTCGGCTTGGCCGCGAAGTTGTCCTGCGTATTCCCCGAGCGGCGCGATCCGGGACGCATCGTGCACAGCCTTGCGGATATGATCCGCGCCCGCATCTTCGCCATCGCGTGTGGCTACGAGGATGGCAATGATCTCGATCGTTTACGCGGCGATCCGGCGTTCAAGCTGGCTTGCGGCCGACTGCCGGACACTGGCCGGGATCTGTGTTCGCAGCCGACCCTATCGCGCCTGGAGAATGCACCACACCTGCGCGAGGTGATCCGGCTGAGCTCTGTGCTGGTTGACCTATGGATGGACAGCTACGCGCGAGCGCCGAGCGCAATCACGCTCGACATCGACGACACGGTCGACGTGGTGCATGGCCGTCAGCAACTCTCGCTGTTCAACGCCCATTATGATGAACACTGCTTCCTGCCGATCCACGTCTACGACACCGAGCACAGCCGGCCTGTTGCGGTCATCCTGCGCCCCGGCAAGACGCCGAGCGGCCGCGAGGTGCGGGCACACCTGCGCCGCCTGGTTCGGCGCATTCGCCGGCGCTGGCCCGATACGCGTATCACCTTCCGCGGCGACAGCCATTACGCCGGCCCCGAGGCGATGACTTTTTGCGAGCAAAACGGCGTCGATTACATCTTCGCGCTAGCCGGCACGAAGCCGCTCGCCAGAAAGGTCGACGAGGTCTGTGATGCATTTCGAACCGAACGTGCGATCGAGAACAAGATCGTGGTTCGCGGCTACACCGAGACCTGCCACGCGGCCGGCTCCTGGCATCGTGAGCGCCGCGTCGTCGCCCGCATCGAGGCAACCCAACAAGGGCTCGACGTCCGCTACGTCGTCACCAGCCTGGATATCGGCTCGGCTGAGTGGATCTATGACAGCCTCTATTGCGCTCGCGGACAGGCCGAGAACCTGATCAAGCTGCACAAGACCCAGCTCGCCTCCGATCGCACCAGTTGCCGCTCGGCGCTCGCCAACCAGGTCCGCCTCGTCTTCCACACCGCCGCCTATTGGCTCATCCTCGCCGTGCGCGATGCCATCCCAAAGCCGCGCGATCTGGCAACGGCCGAGTTCAACACGATCAGGCTCAGGCTTCTCAAGATCGCAGCCCGCGTCATCGAGACCGCCACCCGCGTCCGTCTCGCCTTCGCTGCGGCGTGCCCCGACGCCGACCTGTTCCGCGGCTTGGTAAACGCTCTGGTCCCGCAAGCACCCTGACGCGCGGGGCATGAGCCCCCGGTCACCCCGCTGCCGTCCTCCAACGCGTTCACGAAGTCGGGTCGAAAAGCGGCGAAAAAGCCGAAGCGTTCGCGCGCGCCTTCACCCCGACCGGAAATGTTCCAGCTGCCCCGCCCGGCAATCATGAATAAGACGGGCTAGGCGCCTTTCATTTGAGCAAGTCGACTCACACTTTGCTGGTGCCCCAGAACATGGAGGATTCGATGACGCGCTTTGTCGTTGACGATGACCGCAGTCAGAGCACTTTGTTTTCCGAGCGGCTGGAAGACTATTTGTCCGAGGCTAGGGTCAAAAGCCGTCGATGACGATCGACCTACAGCAACTACCGCTTCACCCTCGGAAGCGGACCTTTATCGGTCCACGCCCGAGTCATCGCGCAAGGCCGGTCTGCTGCGAATGATGTGCAATCGCAGCAAATTGTTCGCGCGCATCAATGTCGCGCGATCAGTCCGGCGGTTCATGCTGTCATCAAAAAAAGATTGGCAGTGCGAATAATGTTCACGCCTTGCGGCCCCTGGGCCGCCAACCACATCTCCCCACCGCAATTCTCGGGTGCAGGTTTGGGCTCCCAAACCGCCCAGTTGCGAATTGTGGAGATGGACTATGGACTTCCTCGGTTTTCTTAATGGTTCAGGTTTGACTCAGCCTGCCATTTGGATCGCTGCAGCGGTCGCATGTGTGATCCTGCTGCGCGTATCGAACGTATTTCGCTACATTCCCAACAATCAGGTCGGCATCGTCGAGAAGCTGTGGGCGATCAAGGGCTCGATCGAGGACGGCTTCATCGCGCTGAACGGTGAGGCCGGCTACGAGCCGGAAGTGCTGCGCGGCGGCCTGCACGTGATGTTTCCCTTCATGTACCGGATCCACCGCTCGGATCTCGTGACCGTCGGCCAGGGCAAGATCGCCTATGTGTTCGCGCGCGATGGCGCGGCGCTGGAGCCTTCGCAAGTGCTCGGCGCCAACGACACCGAAGACAAGTCGGACTTCCAGGACGCGCGCCGCTTCCTGCTCGGCGGCGGCCAGAAGGGGCCGCAGCGCAAGGTCCTGCGCGAAGGTACCTATGCGATCAACACCACGCAGTTCGCGATCATCACCGATGAGCGCGTCTACGGTCATGCGCTCAGCGAGCGGGAACGCGGCGTGCTCGAGAGCATGCAGCTCACGATCACCGAGCGCTGGGGCTTTGCGCCGGTGGTGCTGGCGGCCGATCACGATCTTGTCGGCATCGTCACCGTGCATGACGGCCCGTCGCTGCCTCCGGGCGAGATCATCGCGCCCGAAGTCGGCATCGAGCTACGGGATGCTGCGACCTTCCACAACAATTTCCAGGAGCCCGAGAAATTCCTGCTCGCCGGCGGCTATCGCGGCCGCCAGCTCCAGGTCATCGTCGAGGGCACCTGGTACATCAACCGCCTGTTCGCGACCGTCGAGGCGGTACCGAAGACGGTGATCCCGGTCGGCAATGTCGGCGTCGTCATCTTCTACACCGGCCCGCGCACCGACGACGTCTCGGGCGAGCAGTATCGCCATGGTGAGCTGGTGCTCAACGGCAGCCGCGGCGTCTGGAAGGACCCGCTGTTGCCGGGCAAGTACGCCTTCAACACCTATGCCGGCAAGATCGAGGTGATCCCGACCGTCAACTTCATCCTGAAATGGGTGCGCGGCGAGGTCGGCGCGATGAAGCTCGACGAGAACCTGTCGGAGATCTCGCTGATCACCAAGGACGCGTTCGAGCCGACGCTGCCGCTCTCGGTGGTGATGCATATCGACTACAAGAAGGCGCCGATGATCATCCAGCGCTTCGGCGACGTGAAGAAGCTGGTCGAGCAGACGCTCGACCCGATGGTCAGCGCGTTCTTCAAGAACATCGCGCAGAAGATGACGCTGATCGAGCTGTTGCAGAACCGCGCCGCGATCCAGGAAGAATCGGCGCGCGTGATGAAAGCGAAGTTCGAGGGCTATTCGCTCGACTTCCAGGAGGTCCTGATCGGCACGCCGCGCGCGGCGCCCGGTGACCACACCATCGAGAACATCCTGATTCAGCTCCGCTCGCGCCAGATCGCACGCGAGCAGATCGAGACCTATCAGGAGCAGGAGAAGGCCGCGGTGCAGGAGCGCGCGCTGAACGAAGCCAAGGCGACGGCGGCAGCGCAGACCGCACTCACGCAGTCGCTGATCCAGGTCAAGGTCCACGAGAACGAGGGCGCGGCTGCGCTCGCCCGCGCGCAGAAGGATGCCGAGACGAGGAAGGTGACCGCAGCCGCGGTCGGCGAGCAGTCGCGGCTGGAAGGCCAGGGCGAGGCCGACCGGGTGCTCGCGGTCGGTACCGCCAACGCGCAGGCGACCAAGCTGTCGGTCGATGCCTATGGCGGGCCGGAGTACCGGCTTGCCGAGCAGAACTTCGCGAAGTTCGCCGATGCGCTGACGCGGATCAACCAGCCGCTGGTGCCGCAATTCCTGATGTCGGGCGGGCAGGCGGGTGAAGGCGGCAATGCAGGCCTGATCCCGACCGCGATGCTGAGCTCGATGTTCGGGCAGATGATGCCCGGCGCATTGGAGAAGCTGAAGGACGAGGCGCCGAAGGCCGCGCGCCGCACCAACGGCCAATGACACGGCGATCGTGCGATGCCGTCGAGCGAGCGACCGCAAAGATGCTGTGCTCCCTCTCCCGGGGGGCACTCGCATATGGCAGCGAGAAGCTTGGGATGCCGTTTCCTGAGTCGTCATGGCCGGGCTTGTCCCGGCCATCCGCGGCTTTCTCGCGCGGAAACCAAGACGTGGATGCCCGGCACAAGGCCGGGCATGACGCGTTCGTGGGGGAAATCGAGCCCATATGCGATAGCCTCGCCATTGCGGGCGAGGGGTGCATGCACGATTTCGGAATATTGGAAATATATGCCTGATTTGCCCGACGTGTCAAGTTGCCCGGTCGAACGCCGGCGGCCGTCGGCTCCTTTGCATGGGGTTGTTTTCGATATTTTGGCAGCGCGCAGAAGCGCCGCCGATCCTATTCCGTCTTGTCGACGTTCCAGAACACCGGCGGCGCCGGGCCTTCCAGCACGCCGGTGAGCGATTTGCGCCAGGCGCTCGGCAAGCGGAACTGGCCGAGCGGGACATAGATCACCTGCTCGTAGGCTTCTTTTTGAATCTCCATCGCGAGCTTCTTCTGGTCTTCAGGGGAGGTGGCGCGCGCATAGGTGTCGCGCATTTGCTCGAGCTTGGCGTCGTCGGGCCAGCCGAACCAGGCCCGCTTGCCGTTCGCGGCGATCTGGTTGTTGACGATCGGGTTCATCACCTCGGTCGCGCCCGTGAAGGTGAAGAACAGGTTCCAGCCGCCTTCCTTGGGCGGCTTCTGGCTGGCGCGACGGCTCACCACAGTCTGCCAGTCGGTCACCTGCGCGTCGACGTTGAAACCCGCCGCGCGCAGCAGCTGCGCTGCGACGGTCGGCGGTCCCTTCAGCGTCTGCACGTCGCCGGGGATCATGATCACGACGGGCGTGCCGTCATAGCCCGAGGCGGCGAGCGCCTTCTTCGCCTCGGCCATGCCGTTGCCTTTGATCAGCGTCTCGGCGCCGGCGTCGCTCGCGAGCGGCGTGTCGCAGGCGAAATAGGAGCCGCAGATCTCGTAATATTTTGCATTACCGACGGTGGCGTCGAGCACGTCCTTCTGGTTCATCGCCAGGAATGCCGCGCGGCGGATCTTGGGATTGTCGAACGGCGGGTGCAGGAAATTCATCCGGCCTTCGATCTGGAAGCCGAACTTGTTCAGCACGGCAACGGTGAGATCGGAATTGGCCTCGAGCACCGGCACCAGGTCGATCGACGGCTGTTCCAGGAAATCGATGTCGCCGGATTGCAGCGCGTTGATCGCGGTCTGCGCGTCGGGCATCGTGATCCATTCGACGCGATCGACCTTCGCGACCTTGCCGCCCGACAGCCAATCCGGCTTTTCCTTGCGCGGCACGTAGTCGGCGTTCCGCTCATAGACTGCCTTCACGCCCGGCTGGAATTCGGCCTGCACGAACTTGAACGGCCCGCAGCCGATCTGCTCGGCGATCTGCTTGCCGGGTGGCGTCTCCGCGAGCCGCTTCGGCATCATGAAGGCGACATAGGAGGAGGGCTTTGCCAGCGACTCCAGCACCAGGCCGTACGGCTCCTTGAGCTTGAGCACGATCGTCTTCGGTCCGCCGGCCTCGAGGGAGGCGGTGAACTCGGCCAGCTTCTGCGCCATGCCGTCGACGACGGTCCAGCGCTTCAGCGAGGCGATGCAGTCCTCCGCGGTGACGGGCGCGCCGTCATGCCATTTCAGGCCGTCGCGCAGCGTGAAGGTGTAGGTCAGCTTGTCGTCGGAGATCGTCCAGTCCGCCATCTGCGGCCGGACCTTGAAGCTTGAATCGATGCCGAGCAGCGTGTCGTAGACCATGTAGCCATGGTCGCGGGTGATGTAGGCGGTGGTGAAACCGGGATCGATGATGCGCAGGTCCGAGTGCATCACCGCCGATATGGTCTTGCCCTTGCCGGCGGCGATGGCTCTCGATGACAGGAGAGCCGGGGCCGCGATCGCCGGCGGCACGCTGGCCGCGAGCTTGAGGAGCGTTCTGCGCGAAACATCGACCATTCGCCGTCCCCCGATTTGTCGTTGCGCCGGCACGTTGGCCGCAGCGAGCCGCATGCTTCACCAATCCGATCAGCAAATCAAGCAAGCGCCGTGCCGCCAATCCCGCAAGGCGCGCAAGCGCGCATCCTGCATAGGAGCCTGCGCTTCCTGCCGCACCTCGCAGGCTGTTCGGACGGCGATCCGCCGTGTAGGCTTGCGGTCTGCCGGCCAGCAATAAGGCCATATCCCGCACATCCCTGAGGGAACAAGCAGCCGAGGGAGACCAGAAGAACCGTCATGACCGATATCCGATACGTAGCACCGCGCACGCTTGATGAAGCGATCGGCGCATTTGCTGCCGCCGGGAGTGCCGCCCGCATTATGGCAGGGGGCACCGACTTATTGGTGCAAATGCGCTCCGGCCTGGTGCGGCCGGGACTGATCGTCGACATCAAGAAGATCGGCGAGATGACCGAGATCTCTGAGGCCGCCGATGGCGGCTTCCGCGTCGGCGCTGCCGTCTCCGGCATGGAGCTCGCAGACCACGCGCGCTTCGGCAAGGTCTGGCCCGGCGTGCTCGAGGCCGTGAACCTGATCGGCTCCAAGCAGGTGCAGGGCCGGGCCTCCGCCGGCGGCAATCTCTGCAACGGCTCGCCGGCCGGCGACAGCGTGCCGGCGATGATTGCGGCGGGCGCCGTCGTCACCGTGCAGGGCCCGAACGGCCGCCGCGAGCTCAAGGTCGAGGACGTGCCGGCCGGGCCGGGACGGACCAACCTCAAGCCGGGCGAGATCCTCGTCAGTTTTGCGCTCCCGCCGCGGCCCAAGGGCTCGGGCGATGCGTATCTGCGCATGATCCCGCGCACCGAGATGGACATCGCGGTGGTCGGCATCGGCGTCAGCCTGACCTTGCAGGACGGCGTCTGCACCGCGGCCCGCGTCGGCCTCGGCGCGGTGGCGCCGACCGCGCTGCTGGTTGAACCGGCAGCGCAGGCGCTTGTTGGTTCGAAGCTAGACGATGCGGCGCTGGAAGCGGCTGCTGCGGCGTGCCGCGCCGCCTGCCGTCCGATCGACGACAAGCGCGGCACCATTGCCTACAGGACAAAGACCGCCGGCGTGCTGCTCAAGCGCACCGCCGCGATCGCCGCCCAGCGCGCCGGAGGACACTAGCACCATGCCGAAACTGCACGTCACCACCTCCGTCAACGGCGAGCCGGTCGAATTCCTGTGCGAGCCGTATGAGACCATGCTCGACGCGCTGCGCGGGCAATTGGGGCTCACCGGCTCCAAGGAGGGCTGCGCCTCCGGCGATTGCGGCGCCTGCTCGATCACGCTCGACGGCCGGCTGATCTGCTCCTGCCTGATGCTCGCGGCCGAGGCCGAGGGCCACGAGATCCGGACCATCGAGGGCATGGCCAAGGGCGACAGGCTGCATCCCTTGCAGCAGAAATTCCTCGAGCATGCCGCGCTCCAGTGCGGCATCTGCACCTCGGGCATGCTGGTGGCCTCCGAGGCGCTGCTGGCGCGCAACGCGAATCCGACCGAAGAGGAAGTCCGCTTCTGGCTCGCCGGCAATCTCTGCCGGTGCACCGGTTACGACAAGATCGTCCGCGCGGTGATGGAGACCGCCGCTGAAATGCGGGAGATGAGGCCATGAACGTCGTCAACAACAAATGGATCGGCCAGCGCACCATCAGGCCCGATGGCGTCGACAAGGTGACCGGCCGCGCGGCGTTTGCCGCCGACACCACCATGCCCGGCATGATCTGGGGCAAGGTGCTGCGCAGCCCGCATCCGCATGCCCGCATCAAGTCGATCAACACCGCGAAGGCCGAGGCACTGCCCGGCGTCAAGGCGGTGGTCACCTCGCGCGACATCGTCGACTTCACGATCGAGAAGGGCGCGGTGATGCTCGGCATCCAGGACATGCGCTGGATGTGCCGCAACGTGATGGCGCGCGACAAGGCACTGTTTCCCGGCCATCCCGTCGCCGCAGTCGCCGCGACCACGGAGGCGATCGCGGCGGAAGCCTGCAAGCTGATCGAGGTCGATTACGAGGTGCTGCCCTGGGCGATCGAGATCGACGACGCCTTGAGGCCTGATGCGCCGATCCTGCACGAGTTCAACAGATTCGACGGCAAGCCCTCGAACATCATGGGCCGCATCGAATCCAGGAAGGGTGACATCGCACAAGGCTTCAAGGACGCCGAAATCGTCATCGAGCGCTCCTTCACCACGCGCCCGGTGCACCAGGGCTATATCGAGCCGCATGCCTGCCTGATCTCGGTCGCGGCCGACGGCAAGACCACGATCTGGTCGTCGAGCCAGGGCCAGTTCATGGTGCGCGCGATGACCTCGATGCTCACAGGCATCCCGCAGAGCGACATCCGCGCCATCCCCGCCGAAATCGGCGGCGGGTTCGGCGGCAAGACCATCGTCTATCTCGAGCCGCTCGCGACCTTGCTCGCCAAAAAATCCGGCCGTCCGGTCAAGATGGTGATGACCCGCGAGGAGGTGATGCGGGCCACTGGGCCGACCTCGGGTTCGAAGAGCACGGTGAAGATCGGCGCGAAGAAGAACGGCACCATCGTCGCCGCCCACGGCAGCTTCTATCTGCAGGCCGGCGCCTTTCCGGGCTCGCCGATCCGCGGTGCGGTGGGCTGCAGCTTCGCGCCCTACGACATTCCGCATGTGCTGTCGGAAGGGTTCGACGTCTGCTCCAACCGCTCCAAGGTCGCGGCCTATCGGGCGCCCGGCGCGCCAATCGGCGCCTATGCGGTGGAATGCGTGCTCGACGAGCTTGCCGAGGCGCTGAAGATGGATCCGCTGGCGCTGCGGCTGAAGAACGCGGCGAAGGAAGGCACCAAGGCGGCACACGGCCCGGTGTTTCCGCGCATCGGCTATATCGAAACGCTGGAGGCCGCGAAGAACCATCCGCACTATGCCGCGCCGCTCGGCAAATATCAGGGCAGGGGTGTCGCCTCCGGCTTCTGGTTCAACGCCGGCGGTGAATCCTCGGCGCAAGTCAACATCACCGAGGACGGCAACGTCGTCGTCACGACGGGCCACCCTGATATCGGCGGCTCGCGCGCCGGCATCGCCAACATCTGCGCCGAGCTGCTCGGCATCGACTACAAGCGCGTCTCCGTCATCATCGGCGACACCCAGACGATCGGCTTCTCCAACCTCACCGGCGGCAGCCGCGTGCTGTTCGCCTCCTCGATGGTGGTGACGCAGGCGGCCGACAAGGTGATCGCAACCTTACGCGAGCGCGCCGCGAAGATCTGGGAGATCGACCCTGAAGCGGTGAAATGGGAGAACGGCGCCGCGCACCCGGTGAGCCCGAATGCCGGCCAGTTCGAACCGCTGACGCTCGCGGACCTTGCCGAGAAGGCGCCCTCGCAGGGCGGCCCGATCGGCGCCAGCGTGCAGCTCAACACCCAAGGCGCCGAGGGCGGCTTCGGCACGCATATCTGCGACGTCGAGGTCGATGTCGATCTCGGCATCGTGCGCGTGATCCGCTACACCGCCGTGCAGGATGTCGGCCGCGCCGTGCATCCGAGCTATGTCGAGGGCCAGCTGCAAGGCGGCGTCGCGCAGGGCATCGGCTGGGCGCTGAACGAGGAGTACATCTACAACAAGGACGGCAAGGTCGATAATCCGGGCTTCCTCGATTACCGGATGCCGGTCTGTTCCGACCTGCCGATGCTCGACTGCGCGCTGGTCGAGGTGCCGAACCCGAAGCATCCGCAGGGCGTCAAGGGCGTCGGCGAAGTGCCGCTGGTGCCGGTGATGGCCGCAGTCGCCAACGCGGTGCATAACGCGCTGGGCAAGCGCTTCTACAGCCTGCCGATGTCGCCGCCGAAAGTGTCGGCGGCGCTGGACGCACCGGCGCAGCAAGCCGCGGAGTAGGGGTGTTCAGCCATTCGCTTCGCTCATGCGGGCTTCTTCCTGCGTACTCCCGATGCGCGAAGCGATATCCGGATGGGGTCGTCTCGCGTGTCGGTGCGCCCAGTTGTGAGTTCGCATGAACAGAATTGTTTGCGTCAGGTCGAGCGATAAAGGTACGAAGTGACAGCCTCGCGAGAGGACGCTAGGGCGCTGGCGGCGGACTTGGTCGCCAGCCTTGGTGCGCAAGTTGATCTCGAATTCATAATTGTAGACGAGATCGAAATCGGAGAGGGCTGGGTGTTCTTCTATAACGATAAGGAATATGTCGAGACCGGAGACATTAGTCTGGCTCTCGCCGGAAATGGACCGATATTTATCGATCGCGAGGGGCGAGTGAATAAGCTCTCGACCGCCGAGCCGTGGGAAGTGTCGGTCAAACGGCCAAGCGTGTAGGCGGGTAAGGCTGTCCCGTACATCGAGTTGCGGCGGATAACCCTGACGCTCACCCGCCCTGCAGGGCAGCGATGCTCACCGCAACTCCTTCCCCAACTGCGCAAGCACCGTCTCGCAGGTCATCAGATCGAGATGCCCGCCGCCGGCGTTCTTGAAGAAGGTGATGTCGTCGGCTGACAGCCGGCCGGCGACCTTGCCGGTCGCGAGGTCGTAGTGATCGCCGAGCACGTCGCTCTCGCGGATGGCGCCGCTGGCGATCGGCGCCAGGATGTCGCCGACGCCGTCGAAGGCGGATTCGCGGCGATCGACGAAGATGCGCGCGCGCCGCGCCGCCTCGTCGTCGGACTCGCGGGTGTCGGGGGTGAAGCCGCCGACCAGATCGAGATGGGTGCCGGGCTTCAGGTTCGCGCCCTTCACCAGCGGCTCGCGCGAGCGGGTGCAGGTGGTGATGATGTCGGCCTCGCGGGTCGCGGCGTCGAGGTCGGTGACAACGTCGGCGGCGATGCCGTCGCTTTCCAGCAGCCCGGCGAGCTCCTGTGCGCGCGCGACGGTCCGGTTCCAGATCCGCACCCGCTTCAGCCGCGGCCGAACCGTGCGGTGGCCGCGCACCAGCCAGCGCGCCATCTCGCCGGCGCCGACCACCAGCAGCGTCTCGGCGTCCGGCCGCGCCAGATGTTTGGCGCCGAGCGCGGAGTCCGCGGCGGTCTTCCAATGGGTGATCTCCGCGGCGTCCATCACCGCCAGCGGCCGCCCGTCATTGCCGTCGAACAGCACGCAGACCGCCTGCACGGCCGGCAGCTTGCCATGCGCAAGGTTGCCCGGGAAGCTGGTGTACAGCTTGGTCATCATGAAGCGGCCGGCATCGACCGCGCTGCGGGTCACCAGCTGCTGGCCCCTGTCGTCGCCGAGATAGCCGTCCTTGACGGCGATCTTCGGCCGCCGGTGCGCGGCCTCGATCGCCTCGATCAGGATCGGAAAGGTCAGGACGCGGTTGACCTCGCGGTCGTCGACAATATGCACGTGTTTCTCTCCTCGGGCGCGCCGGACGCCCCAAAAAGCGTTCCGGACTGATAGCGCGTAGGGACGGCCAGTCAACCGGACATGCGCCACCGCGCGGCGCTTGCTATCCTGCGCACCTGATTCTCTCGCAGGTTTTCGCAAGCCGTGGTTGCAGTCGTCGTCGCCATCCTGATCTTCATGCTGCTCGGCGGCGCCGCGCTTGCGACCATGGCGATCCATGGCCGGCTCAAGGACCATCACCGCAGCGACGAGACCAATACCTCGATACGCCTGGTCGCCACCCTGTTCGTCACCATGCCGTCGCTGCTGCTCGGCCTGATGATGAACAATTCGGCCAATACCTATGTGGCGGTTGACCGCAACCTGCATGTCTTCGCCACCGACCTCATCCTGCTCGACCGCAGCCTGCGGCCGCTCGGCCCCAGCGCCGACGAGCCGCGCCGGCGGCTGCTCGCCTATGTCGAGCAGGCGCTCAAGGATGCCCCGATCTCGCGCGCGAACGAAGTGTCCGAACATTTGCTCGACGAGGTCGGCACCAGCATCCGCGAGCTGAAGTTCGACGACGAGCAGAGTGTCGCGCTGTGGAACGACGCCCGGTCGGTCTACCGGCAGGCGGTGCAGCAGCGCTGGACCTTTGCCGAGCAGTCCGACAGTTCGTTTCCTTCGCCGCTGATCTGCATCCTGGTCGGGTGGCTGACGCTGATGTTCGCGACGCTGGGTTTTCGCGCGCCGCGCAATGCGGTCGTGGTCTCGACCACCATCGCCGCCGCGGCGCTGATCTCGGCCGCGATCTATCTGATACTCGAAATGAGCACGCCCTTTTCCGGCCCGATCCAGCTCTCCGACCGCCCGCTGGTGCGCGCGGCCGAGGAGATCAGGCGGTAGCTGCCGGTATCGGCACGCGCTCTCGGCTTTATTCCCCTCACGCCCGTCGCCCGGCCCGAAATTGTTTCCGCGCCGCCAGCGGAATAGTGGAGGCCTTCGCGCGTCCTAACGCATGCAAGCCATTTGCATTCGAAAGGGAGACATCATGAAGACAACGCTCGCACTCGCGCTCGCCGCTGCCGCTGCCGCTTCGTTCACACTCGCGTCTGCCGCCTTTGCTGCGCCGCCGACCAAGACCGGCACCACGGCGAGGGGCTCGGTCCTGACAGACGCCAAGGGCATGACGCTCTACACTTTCGACAAGGACACCGAAGGCAAGTCGGCCTGCAACGGCCCGTGTGCCACGAACTGGCCGGTGCTGAAGGCGGAAGCCAGCGACAAGGCCGAAGGCGGCTACACTATCATCTCGCGTGACGACGGCTCGAAGCAGTGGGCCTACAAGGGCAGGCCGCTCTATACCTTCGCCAAGGACCAGAAGGCCGGCGACATCACCGGCGACGGCTTTCTCAACGGCGCCTGGCACCTCGCGCAGCCCTGAGGCGTTGCGGAGGACCGCAGGGCGGGTGAGCGCAAGCGTAACCCGCCCTTTCTCCGCGTACGAGATTTGCGGCGGGTTAGGCTGACGCTAACCCGCCCCACATTGGCGCTTCACGCTCGCTGCTTCAGCGCCATGCCCATGCTGATCCAGCTGACGCCGGCGCAGATCAGGTCGACGCTGAGGAAGATGCCGAGCACGTAGAGGCTCGACACCGGCCAGCGCGCCAGGATCATGGCCCCGAGCACCAGCGTGATCAGCCCGGAGATCGCGACCATTCCCCACGGCGCCGCCGAGTTCATGCCGAACGCCAGGAAGATGCGGACGATGCCGGAGACCACCAGCGCGATGCCGAGGAATAGCGTCAGGGTCGCCGCGGCGAGCAGGGGGTTCTCGAAGGTGATGAAGCCCGCGACGACATAGAGCGCGCCGAGCAGCAGCCAGAACAGAAACTTGCCCCATGTCTTGAACTGGAACGCGTTGATGATCTCGGCAACGCCGGCGACGATCATCATCGCGCCGACGAACAGCACGCTGACGACGGTGGCGAAGAACACGCTGCCGAAGGCGAACACGCCTGCGATCAGGTAGATCACGCCCAGGGCGACGATCCAGCCCCACTTCGCGCGAAGATGGGCAAGCCCGGATCCGAGGCTGTGAGGAGGTGTGACGGGTGAGCTGGACGCGGTGGACATCGTATCGCTCCCGAATACTGGAATAGATTATGCTACCATAGGTGCCGGTGCGGACAAAGGGCAGGTGAAATGGCACCAAATGCATGCTGGCACCAAAGGCGTTGCAACACGTTGATTCAAGTCAACCGGTGTGTTGCCGCGCAGCATTCGTCGGTTTGACGAGAGCCGGTCCGCATCGGACGACGGACTGTCCGGATCGGAGAGCAAATTGTCCCGATCGCGCATCCACCCAAGGAGGTCGACATGCCCACGACACACGATAAGGACCACGTCTACAAGATCCTTGAACTGGTCGGATCATCGGACAAGAGCGTCGAGGCGGCGATCGAGAACGCCGTCAGCCGCGCGTCGAAGACGATCCGGGAAATGAAATGGTTCGAGGTGGTGCAGACCCGGGGCCATATCGAAAACGGCAAGGTCGGCCACTACCAGGTGGCGCTGCGGGTTGGCTTCACGCTGGAATAGGGCGCTTAGGCAGCTTATCGCGAGAGCGCGAAGCTGTATCGCATCCTCATCTGTCATCGCCGGCTTGACCGGGCGACCCAGTACGCCACGGTTTCGGCTCAAGCACGCGCGCCTCTGGAATACTGGATCGCCCGCATGCGCGGGTGATGGCACCGAACTTGCTCGAGATCGCGCAACGCAACGCAATGTCGTCCCGGCCTTCGCCGGGACGACTGTTGTGGGCTCGGCTCCCCCCATCACCGCCGCGACAGCGGCGCGGGCGGCGGCGGGGCGGTCGAGCCGGCGGCGAGCGAGCGCTGCACCATCACGGTGTCGGACCAGCGGCCGTAGCGATAGGCGACACCGGGCAGATGGCCGACGCGGGCGAAACCGAACCGGTCGTGCAGCGCCAGCGACGCGGCATTGTCGCTGTCGATGTAGCCGATCATCTGGCGGAAGCCGGCCGCCGCGCAGGTGTCGACCAGTTCCTGCAACAGCCGGCCGCCGACGCCCTTGCCGGTGAAGCGGTGGTGAATATAGATCGAATGCTTCACCGTGTAGCGATAGGCCGGGCGCTTGCGGAACTGGACCACATAGGCGTAGCCGACCACCTCGCCGTCGCACAGCGCGACCAGATGCGGCAGGCGGGTGTTACGCAGATTCTTGCGGCGGTCGCGCAGGTCGTCGGGCTCCGGCGTGCCGGAATCGTCGACGCTCTCCTCGATGCCGTGGCGGATGTGATAGCGGTAGATCGACAGCATCGCATCGACGTCGCTGTCGCGCGAGGGGCGGACGGTGATCTTTTGATCATTCTCCATTGTGTTGCGTCCGCTGGCCTATTCGGACACGACATAGGTGTAGAAGCGGACGCGGCCGGCGTCGTCGATCTCCTTGTAGATGCCCTGGACCTCGACCTCGAAGCCCGGGAACGCATTGAAGCTCGCCTCGAACATCCGCAAGTAATCGATCATCGGCTTGCTGCGTTCCGACAGCCGTTCGCCGGGCACGATGGTGGCGATGCCGGGCGGATAGACCACGAACGGCGTCGCGGCGATGCGGCCGAAGATCTGGTCGATCGGCAGATAGTCGACATCGTTGCGGATCAGATATTGCGCCGCCTGGCGCGGCGACATCGCGATCTCAGGGAGATGTTCGGGCAGGAATTGCTTGGCCTGCAACGTGCTGACGCCGCCGTCGCGGAAGAAGCGGTGCATGTCGCCGCAGAGGTCGCGCAGCCGCACGCCGGTGTAGCGTTGCGGGCGGCGGCGGAAGAATTCGGGGATGACGTCCTCGACCAGCGCGTTGTCGTCGTGCAGCTTCTTGAAGGCGACGAGCCCGGACACCAGCGTGCCGGCCTTGCTGGCCTCGACGCCGGGCGTCAGCAGGAAGAGCAGGGAGTTGAGGTCGTTCTTCTCGGCGACGATCTGGTTCTCGCGCAGATATTGCGCGACGCCGGGCGCGGGGATGCCGTGATCGGCATAGGCGCCGGTGGCGTGGTCGAAGCCCGGCGTCAGCAAGGTGAGCTTGTTCGGGTCGGTCATGGCAAAGCCCGCGGTCAGCTCGGGGAAGCCGTGCCAGGTTTCGCCCGGGCTGAGCTGCCAGTAGGACGGATTGGTCGCGAGCTGATCGGTCGAGATCGTCTCCCAGGCGACATTGTGCACGCCGTTCTCGCGCGCGACGTCGGGGATCATCACGCGGTCCGGCACGAACGGCTCGAAGAACCAGCGCCGCTCCGCGCGCGTCTCCTTCTCCTCGAACTCGCGCTTCACCGCACGGATCTTCTTGCGCAGCTCGATGCCGAGCCGGATCGTGTCGTCCCACAGCACTTCGCCGGAGCGGCCCTTCATCATCTGCGCGCCGACGTCGAGCGAGGCGAAGATCGGATAGAACGGCGAGGTCGAGGCGTGCTGCATGAAGCTTTCGTTGAAGCGGCGGTGCTCGACCCGGCGCTTCTGGCCCTTGATGTGGCGGTCGCGGATGTGGATCTGCGAGGCCTGCGAGAAGCTCGCGAGCTGCTTGTGGGTCGATTGGGTGGCGATGATGCCGGGCGCCTCGGGGCCGAGATTGGCGAGCCCCATCGCGAAGCGGCCGGCATAGATCGGGTGGAACTTCATGAAGCCGGCCCAGGCCTCGTCGAACAGGATGTAGTCGCAGAGGTGGCCGATCCGCTTGAGGATCATCTCGGCGGAGTGGATGGTGCCGTCATAGGTGCATTGCTCGACCACGGCGACGCGGAACGGACGCTCCTTCTTCCAGGCGTTCTCGTCCTTGACCAGCGGGTGCTTGCGGATCTGGTCGCGCAAGCTCCCCTCGTCGAGCAGGTCCCAGCGCATCGGGCCGCAGGCCCCAGGCGTTGCGCACCGTCGGCACATAGACCGGGATGCCGCCGCCGATCAGAAGCGCGCCGTGGTGCGCGGCCTTGTGGTTATTGCGGTCGAACAGCACGAGATCGCCGTCGGTGACCAGCGAGCCGAGCGCGACCTTGTTGGATGTCGAGGTGCCGTTGAGCACGAAATAGGTCTTCTCGGCGCCGAAGATCTTGGCGGCTTCCTTTTGCGCCCGCAGCGCCGGCCCCTCATGGGTGAGAAGGTCGCCGAGATCGAGCACGGAATTGTCGAGGTCGTCGCGGAACACCGCCTCGCCGAGATGTTCGACGAACACCCGGCCGATCGGGCTGCGGCTGTAGAACACGCCGCCATTGTGGCCCGGGCAGGTCCAGAGCTGGTTGCCTTCCTCGGCATAATCGACCAGCGCCCCGAAGAACGGGGTCTTCAGGTTCTCGGCATATTGCTTCAGCCTGGAGATCAGGTTCTTGGCGATGAAGGGCGGGGTTTCCTCGGACAGGAACACGTAGCCGTCGATGAAATCGAGCACCTCGACCGGCAGATCCTCGAACCGCTTGCGGCGGATCAGCAGGAGGATCGGGAAGTCGAGGCCGCGCCGGCGCATCAGGTTGATCAGCGCCGCGGTCTTGCCCTCGAGACCCTTCTTGCCCCAGTCGACCACCATGCAGCCGATCGCCGCATCGGTCTGCACCGCGATCTCGGCATCTTCCAGCTTGCGGGCGCGGACCACCTCGAAGCCGGAGCGTTCAATCTCGGTGATGATCTGGTTGAAGCGGATGCCTTCGAGGTCGTCGGCCTCGAAAACCGGCGCCGCGAACAGGAAGTTGAAGCGTTTGAAATAGTCCATGCATGTCCCCGAAACTGGTCCGCTGAACCTGTCTGCACAATTCATGACAAAGAGATGACGGTCCCTCTGCGACGCCAGGTGCCATGGCCAAATCCGCGTCGCCGCGTTGAACTCCCGATATTGCCAGCTTTCGCAAAAGGAAGGCGCCATGCCCCACCCTGCCAACTCCGCTGTTGCCGATCATTTGGCCGCGCTCGAGCGGCTTGCCCCCTTGATTGCCGAGCAACGGGCGGATTTCGACCGCGAGCGCCGGCTTCCCGACGCGGTGGTCCGCGCCCTGGCCGAGGCCGGATTGTTTCGGCTGTATTTGCCGAAGGCGCTGGGCGGGCCGGAATTGTCGCCGCTCGACTTCATGACGATCGTCGAGGCGGCCGCCGCGCTCGACGGTTCGGTCGGCTGGCTGGTCGGCAACGGCGGCGGCATGAGCCGGGCCGGCGGTTATCTGCCGGAGGAGGTGGTGCGCGGCTGGTTCGCCGATCCGCACGCCTTCATCGCGAGCGCCACCGGGGCGATCGGGACGGCGGTCGAAGTCGAGGGCGGCTATCGCGTCAGCGGACGCTGGCCGTTCGGCAGCGGCGCGCCCCACGCCACCAGGTTCATGGGGCTGGCGAGCGTCAAGGGGCCCGACGGCAAGGATGGCCCGCCGATCTGCTGCTACGTCGATCGCGCCGACGTCCGCCTCCACGACACCTGGTTCGTGTCCGGTCTGCGCGCCACCGGGAGCTGCGACTTCGAGATGCAGGACTGCTTCGTGCCTGACAGCCACACCCATCCGCTGGTCGACTTCAAGCCGACCCAGCCGGGCATCCCGTACCGGCTGCCGGGTTTGGCGGCGTTTTCGTGGACGGTCTCGGTCGTGCCGCTCGGGATCGCGCGCGGCGCGCTCGACGCCTTCATCGCGCTCGCGGGCAAGAAGCCGCGGCTCGGTGGCGTCGGCCAGCTCCGCGACGGCGAGCTGGTCCAGTCGATGGTCGGCCGAGCCGAAACGGCGCTGCGCTCGGCGCGGGCGCTGCTGGTCGAGGACATGACGGAGCTGATGGCCGCGAGCGAGGCCGGAGGCGAGCGCCTGATCGAAGCAAGGCTGCTGCACCGGATCGCGTGCGCCAATGCCGGCGAAACCGCCGCGCGTATCGTCGAGATGATCGCGGCGGCCGCCGGCACGGCCGCGATCTTTGAGACCGGTACGCTCGAACGATCGATCCGCGACGTCCAGGCCGCGATCAAGCATGTCGCGATGACCCCGATCAGCTACGGGCTGGTTGGGCGCGTGAAGCTCGGCCTGCCGCTCGGCACGACGCGGTTTTGAGCAGCGCCGCCAGCGGTGCAGGTTTCTTGCGTCGAGCGGTCAGGAAGCGACCGGCACCAGGCCGTAGCGCAGCATCGTCTCTTTCATCCTGGCTGGATCGGGGGCACCGCCCGCCATCAGGGCCGCCATCTCCTTGAAATATTGCGGTCCGAGCGCGCCGGGGCTGAGGAGGCAGAGGCAGGTCGCCGGACCGTTCGAGCGGTTGGTGAAGCCGTGCACGACACCGCGCTTGATGAACACCGACTCGCCGGGCGCGATGTCGATCTCCTTGCCGTCGACCTGCCAGGTCGAGACGCCCGAAAGCCCGTAGATCGTCTCGTCCCAGCTCTCGTGATAGTGCGGAATCGGCATCCGGGCATTCGGTTGCAGCGTCATCTCGAACAGATCGACGCTGCCGCCGGTGGTCTCCTTGCTCTGCAGGAATTTGAGCTGCAACGTACCGAAATCAATCAGGTCGGGCATGACGGGCTCGCGAATGGTTCGGGTGCCCACGATAGCGGACGGCGCCGAAGGAAGCCAACGGCGCGTACAGCCCGGACGCGCGATGCGATGTCCGGGCCGGATCTAGTGATCCCGCATTCCGCTTATGCCGGCTCAGCGCCGGTGCGCTCAGTAGACGAGGTTCGTGCCCGGCGGCTTCTCCAGTGCGGCCGCCAGCGTGCGATACTCCTCGCAGTCGGTGCCGCAGATCTCGGCGATCCGCTGCAGATGATACTGCGCCTGGTCGCGGTTGCCCTGTTCGATCTGCCACAGGCCGTAGTAGTTCCACGTCAGCACGTGGTTGGGATCGGCCTTCAGCGCGCGCTCGTACCAGACCTGCGACTGCTTGTAGTCGCCGAGCTTGCGATAGGAGTAGCCGATCAGGTTCGCAACGTTCGGATGATCATCGCGGTCGAGCGCGCGCAGCTGATCGATCGCGGCGGCGTAGTCGTTGCGTTCGTAGATCGTCGCATAGGCCGCGCGATAGCCGTCGCGGAATGCCGGATCATCGAAGCCGGATTGCTTGATCGGCTTCTTGACCCTGTGCGTGGTCTTTCTGTCCTTCTGCTGGGGATAGGCCGGCGCAGGCGTGCTGTAGCTCGACCCGTAGAACTCACCGCCGCCTGCTCCTCCGCCGCCGCCACCACCTCCACCGGCGGCGAGGGCGGTGTGCGGTGGGAACAGGATGATCGGTGCTGTCAGAAATGCCGTAAGCATTGCGAGCTTCATCGGTGACTTGATCATGCGCACCTCCCGACTAGACGTGGACAGTCATTGATCTGAAGCACTAACTCCCGATCGAGAGAGACATTCCGCGCGTTCTGAAAAATTGTTTGCCGATGCGACAATCGCACTGTCGCTTCCGGAGCTCGTGCTTGCACGTGCGCCGAATGTCTTGTTCGCACCATCGAACGGCGGAGCCGAAACTAACATCGGTGTTAGAATCGCCTGGTCGCACAAGGGCAGTGTGAAGGGCAGGTCAGCGTCAATGCGTGTAGCCCGGATGAGCGAAGCGATATCCGGGATCTTTCGTTCCGCATATCGCGGAGCCCGTCATCGGGCGCGCATTTTGCGCGAGCCGTTGGCTCATGCGGGCCGCAAGTGTCGCTACTTCTGCTCCAGGTGCCAGGCGCCGTCCCAATCCGCCGCCGGCGGATTTTGCCTGAATGCTGCGACGCGTGCCTTCATGGTGATCGACGGTCCGTCGTCCGGCGCCGCAGCCAGCGCGGCCGCGAAAGCTTGCTCGGCGTCGTCCCAGCGGCGGTCGCGATAGGCGGCGAGACCATCGGCGTAGCGCTGCCGCAACTCGGTCTGCGCCGGCGTCAGTTGATCCTTCTTGCCGAGGATCTCGAACACGGCGACCGGCTGGGTCTGGCCGACGGCGACGAGGCGGTCGACCTCGCGCAGCTCGATGGTCGCGGCGCAGGCGCTCGCGGTGGCCTCCGAGATCAGGCTGCGGCTGCCGTAGAACTTGTTGGCGCCTTCCAGCCGCGAGGCAAGGTTCACGGTGTCGCCGAGCACGGTGTAGCTCATCATGAATTCCGAGCCGATGCTGCCGACCAGCGCTTCGCCGGTGGCGATCCCGATCCGGATGTCGCAATCGGCCGGGATGGCGCGCACGCCGAGCAGTTCGGGCAGATCCTTGCGCAGCTGGTTGACCTGGCCGATCATGTCGATGGCGGCAAGCGCGGCGAGATGGGTCTGCTCGGCTTCTTCGACGAACGGGGCGCCCCAATAGGCCATGATGGCGTCGCCGATATACTTGTCGATGATGCCGCGATGCGCATGGACCGGCGCGGACATCGTCGACAGATAGAGGTTCATGATCTTGACGAGGCCGCGCGGCGTCACGCCTTCGCTCAGGCGGGTGAAGCCTTTCATGTCGCAGAACATCACCGTCATGATGCGGCGCTGGCCTTCGGTGGCGGCGACCGCCGGCTGCTCGAGCAGGCCCTCGGCGATCCTCGGATTGATGTAGCGGCCGAAGGTCTCGCGGATGCGCTGGTTGTGACGCAGCGTCTCGATCATGCGGTTGAAGGCGGCGGAGAGCTGGCCGATCTCGTCCTGGGTCGTGATTGCGATGGTGCCGTCGAGGCGGCCCGCCTCGACCTCGCGGGTGCCCTCCAGCAGCCGCATCACCGGGCGCGTGATGCCGCTGCCGACCAGCATCGCGAACACGAAGCCGAGGATCGCGGCAATCGCGGTCACGACACCGGAGATGATGATCGCCCGCTGCTGGGCACTCATCACCTTCGCTGCGGCCGAAGCGACCTGCGCTAGCATGTCGGTACGAATGCCTTCGATCTTGTTGTTGAAGTCGTCGCGCAGGACGTCTGCGCGGAGCGTGGTCGCTTTCGCGGCCGCGAAGTCCTGGGCGTCGAGCTGGTCGAGCAGCGTCTTGTTCTCGGCGTTCAGGCGCATTAGGAGGTCGTTGACGGCATTGTCGATGCGGTCATCGAGGCGCCCGAGGGCGGCGTTGTCCGATGGGGTCGAGGGATCGGCGATGATCGAATCGATCAGCACGCGCGCCGCGTCGGCCTCGCGCTTGATCTGGGGCTCGATCTCGTCGAACGTCTTGCGCGCCGCGTCGTAGCCGCTCGCTTCCCCCGCCGCCTGCATCTTCGCCATCATCATCCGGCGCATCGCCAGGGACCGCTCCAGCGAGCGGATGTTGACGCGGGCGAGATGGCCATAGGCGGGGATGTAGCGGTTGGTGAGCTCATCCAGGAGATGGCCGACCTGGCCCGCCATCACCATCGACAGCAGCGAGGTGATCACCGCGAGGACGATGAGTCCCGCGGCGATGCCGACGATCTTCTGCCTGATCGAATTGCGAAACATGCCCAGCCCGGCCGCAGCTGCAATAAGCGGATCACCCCCGCCATGGCGGCGAAACAGCTAATAGAGTTCCGCGGCCCGCGGTGCAAGCGACCGGCGCGGCCGGTCTCGCCGCCGGACGAGGGCAGGCGTCAGGGGTTAGCGCAGCCCTTCGTAGACCATGAGGCCGCGCGCGATGGCCAGCTTGCGCAGGGTCCGCGGCACCAGCCGCTCCTGGGGATGCAGGTAGCGCCACGAGGTCAGGACGAGGTCGTGCAGCCGGGTGACATCATCCTCGAACGGGGCGAGCAGGCCGGTCAGGCTCGCCGGCATATGGACGCGAGCGGTAAAGGGCAGCAGCAGCAATTCAAGGTGCGCCTTGGAGCCGGTTTCGGTCGTGGCGGTGACACCGGCGATGGCCGGCAGGGTCTCTTCGACGACACAGGTGATGATGTCTTCGATCTCGCCGCGGCTCTCGTCGGTGAAAAGGGCGGAAAAGCTGCGGTTCTTGAGGTCGCAGCCGAGCAGGGCGGAGGTGCGGGTGCCGGCGACGCGGAACGGAAAGCGGGTCTCGCCGTCATAGGACAGCACGAAGATGTCGGACAGCAGCTCGCGCACCGCGGACGGTTCGAATTCGCTCCGGTCGGGTGCACGCGCAGTGCCGCGCTTCGCATTCCAATAGGCGAAGAATTCGCGGCTGGAGCTGTGTTTCATAAAGAACCTTGCCCGGCACCTGGCTCGGCGGGACACATCTGTCCCGGTTTTGCTCAGGCGCCTTCCCTTCTCTGTTGTGCAGGGAAGGCTGTGCAGCGTCCATGCCGTGGCCGCGGTTTGGGCGGCTTATCGGCAGCTTTGTGTTGTTAACGTAAATTTAACTATGTCCTTGGCGTCGGTGGAACCTGCGCATAGGGTCCGCGCGTTCCCGTTCGCCGGCTGCCCCAAGCGCCGGCGTGGTTGGTACACAGGCGGCGTCAAACAGTTTGGTCACCGTGCGGGGAGGGGTGGGGATGTTCTCCCGATCCCTCTGGGGCACGAGAAGACCAGCCGATCAGGGAGGGCGTTCTCAGCGCCCTCCCTTGTTTGTTTTTATTGACGTTTTTCCGGTTTTTTAAGCTCCGCCCCTATTCAGCCCTTGGCCTGGTCAATGCAGCGGGCGCGCCTTCAGCCGCAGCGCGGGCGTCGCAGCACGGTCAGCGACGGGAGCGCCGGACGGGCCGGAAAACGCTACCGGACAGCCGCGCTGCGTGTCCGGACGGGCGGTCGGAGCGGCGGCCGAGGGCCGCTTCCGGGTCGATCCGACGGGTTCGCGCCGGGACGTTTGGACTATCTATCCCCCGATTCTATGGCGCACTGCATTTCCAGTTCGGGACAGCCGTCTCCTTCTGATCCACCGCAACGTGTCCCTCATCTCGTCGCGAGAGGATTCCGGTATGACCCCCCGACGACGAACCGCCGCCCCCGCCGAAACCGAAGCCTGCACCCTAGCCGAAAGCGCAGGGCGCGGCAGATGGACGAGGCGCAAGTCGCTGCAGCTAAACGGCGGGTTGCAGAAAAACCCTCCGTTTCCGAAAGGCCCATCACCCTCGCGCCCGTAAGATGGCTGCGATCCCGGAAGCAACATTTGAAAGCGGCATAAAGGACGCACGCCGAAAGGTAGAGGAGCATTCGCGTGGTCAGCATGATGGCTGAGCAGGCGAAGAATGGGATGATGGCTAAAAATGCGCCCGGACCTGGGCGCGGAAAAGCCGGGGTGCCAGCGGCCCCGGCTTTTAAACCTACGCTCGCAAGTCAAAAGATCGATAAGAACCTCGCGAAGCGTGCCCGTAAGATGGCGGCTATCGGAGCGCGCGCACGTAACCGATCATCTCTTCGGTATCATCAGTATCTTTGAAGAGTGTCCTCAGCAGCCGCCACAATTCGCGGTGCCCGGCTGTTTGGCCACCTTGCTTGAGATAATCCGCGATATCCATTGCGGCAGTTTGGATCTCAATCGTACCGCTGACGCGTGCGTCCAAATGCGCCACCTCCCGCTCGACATACAAGCTTTTGGTGTCTGTATCGAAGACCAGCGCGCAACGATCCGCGTGGGTGACCTCAGGGCCTCTAACTTGGCGGTATAACTCGCGTCTGAGGAGGGCCATGTTCAACTCCGACGGTTTCCGACAGCAGAATCCGAAGCTTCGGCTTCATGAGGCCGCCGCCTTCTCTCTCGCCTGCTTGATATGGAAGTCGGCCAGCTTGGCTTCTTCCTCCGCCAACAGCTTGTGGAGCATGGCGATCTTCCCAGCGTCGCTCGCGGTCGCCAGTAGCTCTTTGTAGTGAGCGATGTTCGCCTGAAAAATGAAATTCAGCATGGCTCGACTTCCTTTGGTTGAGCCAAGGTTCGTTATGCTGCGCCTCGGAAACGCAAATAGCGAGTCAAATGTCGGCTACCCGACAAATATGAACCTAAGGCCACTCCAAAAATCGAAACAGAGCCCCCAAGTGTAAATGCTTGCTGGACGCCATCAAGTGGACGGCCTGCGAGCACTTGCGCAGCGAGATATGGGCGGACTCGGATCCCCCTGATCCGGGAAACCCCTTACGTACACCACCCGAATTTTAAACACGGGCTCCTTCGGGCTAGATGATGCTCGATGAGGTCAGGATGCTCGGGGCCATGATGAGCAAAGAGTGTCCGTTAGCGGTGTCCGACGACAATGACCAAGCTTGAATTGATGAAGGTCAAAGACGCTGCCAAGGAACTGCCAGACCATTTTGCTATGGACTGGCAGACGATAGCGAGCGCACCGTTCGACCGTGATCTCGAAGTCGCGGTTTTCGACGCTGGAGAAACCCACGCGGTTGTCTTTCCGTGCCGCCGTGTGCTTCGGGGTTGGGTAAGCGCGGAGACGGCGGCCCCCGTGGCCATTCATCCAACCCATTGGCGCGAATGGCAGGCCTCCAACTCAGCGCTTTTTGTTGTGCTCGGTCCGGGCATTGCGCAAAGCGGCGACCTTTAGCTCCTCCTCCGCCAGCAGACGTTCGATGGCGGCGCGCCTCTCCGCGTCCGTTTCCGTCTCAAGGAGCGTCTTGAAGTGCGCAATGTTGGCGTTCGCGATCTCTTCAGGCATCCGGATAGGCGTCCAATCACCGACCAAGTTGATCCGACCCCGATCCCACAAGGGACATACGGCCGTGCTGCAATGCGGCGCGAGAGTATCGCGATCATCTGCCCCCTTCAAGCCGTGGCCGATCAGCGGTACAAGCGATCCATCGAGTAGGAATCTTGCTCAATGCAAATCTGTCATGCAGCGATCTTCGCTGTCGCGTTTGAACTGACCGGATCGGCGGCCCTTGCTGCGGATGCAAACCACGGGGCGGAGCTGGCAAAACGATGGTGCGCCACCTGTCACGTGGTGAGCGACGATCAGAAGCAGGCAGTCGCCGATGTGCCGCCATTTGCTGCAGTTGCGCGTAACCCAGATTTTAGTCCCGAGAAGCTGGCGCTTTTCCTGCTCGACCCGCATCCAAAGATGCCAAATTTTCCGCTGAACCGAGCCGAAGCAGCGGATATCGCCGCTTACGTCGCGTCGCTGCGCAAATAGCGCAGAGGCGAGGTTATAAGCAGCCGGCCTCATCACCGTGATTCTACGGCTTGGCACAATCTGCACTGGTGCGGTCGGTTCCCGGGCGTAGGCTTCAACCCCAACTGTAGGGGTTGTGTCATGGGCAGTGACATACTCGAAAGCGTTTGCATCGTGCTCCTCGGGCTAAGCCCGCTCGTCATCATCGGCGTCGTCATGTACGTGGAGTGACCGCAATCTGGCTCGGCGCATCGGGCCGGTAGATGGCCCCAGCAACTAGCCTCCGTCATAGGCCCCCAATGGTTGCTGGGGTCGCTCAATCAGAGGCCGCCTCAGTTGGCGGCCTCTATCGTTTCTGGGTGTAACGTTACGAGAAGATTTCCTGAACGCACCTCGTCATCTCCACGCATCACCTTGGCTTTGATCCTTCCAGCCTGCTGGATCACCAAATTTTTGAACGTGGCCATGATCGTCATATCGAGGCAATTGCTTGGATGTGTCGCCATGCCTCAAGCTGGGCGCTACACCACAGTAGGTACGAAGCGGTGGCAACAATGAAGTAGCGGTCGAAGGCGGTCGCGGGACGTTCACCGGCCTTGCGGGTCGCTTGCGCCTCGGCGTCGATGAGCTTCGTGAATTCGGCCTCGGTGACACCGCCCAGCGGCTTGGTCACGCCCACATACAGCGTTCCGCTTCGCCCGCTCGCGAGGATGTAAACAAAGAATTGCGCGTTCATCTTGCACCAAATGGATGCGGAAGGCGTCTTAAGTCTCGCAAGTTCAGGGAGGATTGCCAATTTCGACGGGTCCCGGCTCTGCATCGCAACACTGCGTGGCTGCGACGCATCCGGACACGAGAGATGTCCGATTTCGGGATTGTGCACTTGCACAGCGGTATGAAAGCCGCCTATCTGGGATGCACAGCCGCGTGCGAGGTCGCCGACCCCTTGGACTCCCATCCCGAATTCCCGCTCGAGCCGCCGCCGGAGGCGCCGCGCGAGCCGATCCTGACCCTGCCGCCGGCGCTCACCGCCTACATCCTCCTGATCGCGGTGATCCATCTGCGGGTGCTGCTGCCGCCGGAGATGGAAAACTGGACCATCGACGCCTTCGGCTTCATCCCGAAGCGCTACGATTCGACGCTGCTCGACATCACCTTCCCGGGCGGAGACGGCGCCAAGGTCTGGACCTTCGTCACCTATTCGCTGCTGCACGCGAACCTCACCCATATCGGCTTCAATGTGTTGTGGCTGCTGCCGTTCGGCAGCGCGCTGGCGCGGCGCTTCGGTGCGGTGCGGTTTTTTGTCTTCATGGCGGTGACGGCGGCCGCCGGCGCGCTCGCGCATCTGTTGACCCATGAGCACGCCATTGCGCCGATGATCGGCGCGTCGGCCTCGGTGTCGGGGACGATGGCTGCGGCGATGCGCTTCGCCTTTGTGAAGGGCAGCTTCCTGTCGTTCAGCCGCGGCGATGCCGACGCGGCCGCCAAGGTGCCCGCGCTGTCGCTCTGGCGGGCGCTGCGCAACGGGCGGGTGCTCGCGTTCCTGGCGATCTGGTTCGGCGTCAATATCCTGTTCGGCGCCACCTCGCTGTCGCTCGGTGCCGAGGACGCGAGCGTCGCCTGGCAGGCGCATATCGGCGGCTTCCTCGCCGGGCTGTTGCTGTTCTCGCTGTTCGATCCGATTCCGCGCGCGCGAGACGATGCTGCGGATGCGTCGTCGCTGGACCAGTCCGGCCGCGTCTGATCGCCGCTTGCGGCTCGGTTCGAATTCCTCCATCATCTTTGCGACACAGAACAAAGCGGGCCGACACATCGAGCCCAGCTACCGACCGCGCCCCGGAACCGAAATCGGCGCGGAACTGTTGATTGAAGACTCTGGCGAACAGGCTCGACCCCGCTGAAGCGGGGGCGAGCGGATTCAGGGAGGCGGCAATGACGGTACGTTCCATTCTCGATGCAAAGGGCCATCAGGTCATGAGCGTCGCGCCCGGCGCGAAGCTCTCGGCGGCGATCAAACTGCTCGGCGAGCGCAAGATCGGCGCCGTGCTGGTGATGGAGCAGGGCCGGATGGAGGGCATCTTGTCGGAGCGCGACATCGTGCGCGTGCTCTCAGAGCGCGGCGCGGGCGTGCTGGACGAACCGGTGAGCGCGGTGATGACCAAGAAGGTCGTGAGTTGCCGCGAGTCCGATACCGTCAGCGGCCTGATGGAGATGATGACCACCGGCAAGTTCCGCCACCTCCCTGTCGTCGAGGACGGCAAGGTGGTCGGGCTGATCTCGATCGGCGACGTCGTCAAGCGCCGCGTGCAGGAATACGAGCACGAGCAGGAAGCGCTGCGCGACTACATCAAGACTGCCTGAGCGCTATTTCCCGGTGGTGCCCGTGCCGTTTGACGGCGGCACCAGGATCTCGATCGCTTCCTCGATCGCGCCGATGGCGCGTTCGGCTGCGCGGATGCCATGTGCGATCAGGTCGTCGGCGCGGTGGAAGTCGAACCAGCCGATCTGACCGACGCGCGGCGAGATCAGCATGTCGGGCGGATCACCGGCGAGGCGCGCGCGGGTGATACGGTCCTGCATGATGTTGAAGGCGTCGACCATGACGCTCGAGATTCCGGGCCGGCTGGCGCTGCCGAAAAACTCCCGCTTCACGGTCCGTTCGGCGGAGAAGAAGCGCCCGAACCGCCGCTTCGGCGGTTCGGGCTCGATCTCTGCCTCGGCAGTCACCGCGACCGTCACCTCGGGCGCGGCGGACGGCCCGTGATTGTAGATCGTGGTCGAGTGCGCGAACACGTCGCTGGAGAGGTTCGCTGCAATGACGATCTCGGCGCCGAGGGCACGGGCGGCGGAAACCGGCACCGGATTGACCAGCGCGCCGTCGACCAGCCAACGGTCGCCGATCAGCACCGGCGCGAAGATGCCGGGCAGGGCGTAGGAGGCGCGCATTGCGTCGACCACACGGCCCTGGGTCAGCCAAATCTCGTGCCCGGTGCGGACTTCGGTTGCGACGCTGGCGAACTTGACCGCGAGGTCCTCGATCATGACCTGGCCCAGCGCGGCCTCGATCTCGGCGGCGAGCTTGGCGCCGCCGATCAGGCCGGAGCCGTTGAGGCGGATGTCGAGGTAGCCGAGCACGCTGCGTGGCTGCAGGCTGCGGGCCCATTGCTCCAGCTTGTCGATATGGCCGGCCGCATAGGCGCCGCCGACCACGGAGCCGATCGAGGTTCCGACCACGACATTGGGGACGATGCCATGGGCGAGCAGGGTCTTGATGATGCCGATATGGGCAAAGCCGCGCGCGGCGCCGCCGCCGAGCGCGAGCCCGATCACCGGCCGGCGAACCGGTCCCAGTCCTACCTTGTCGGGGCCGTCGGAGCTCTTTTGGCCTCGGCCCATCCAGCTATCCAACACGGCAAATCTCCTGCCAGCGCGAGACTAGGCCGCGCGGCATCGCTGCGCCAGCGTCGTCCGGTTTCATGGTTATTCCCCACAGGCATGATTCATGCCCCGGGTGGACCGCGGTAGGCAGGGAATGTGACTTGACCGCGACGATGGGACTAACATCGGCTTGATCGAGCGGTTCCAAACCGGGGACGACGCCCCCGGGAGTGTGACAAAGCATTGGACGAAGGCTTGAATTTGCCGCGTTTTCGTTGAAAAGCATGGTGATGACTTCGAGGGGCAACGGCATCGGCGGATGCGGGCGGGGCATGCGGCTCCTTCCGCTATTGACGCTTGCGGCATTTTTGCTGGCCCTGATCCCGACTTCCGTGTCGGCGCAGTTCTTCAGCGACCGGCCGCCGCCGATCCCGCCCGCCTCGGTGCCGGACGTGCCGTCCGGCCCGGCGCTGAACCTGGCGCCGCCGTCCGGGCCCGGTTCGGGGCCCGTTCTGCCCGGTCCGCTGACCCAACCGACCATCGTCCAGCCGTCGATCGCGACCGTGCCTCCGGTGACGCCGCCGGCCGGCTCGCCGACCGCGGGGCAGGCGGTGCTGTCGCTGACGGCGCGGTACGGCAAGGACCTGCCGGTGATCAATGCCGGGCTGGTGTGGCGGGTGTTCGCCGACAAGCCGGATGACAACGGCACCTACAAGCTGATCCGCGAGGAGCGCGGGGCGACGCCCAACGTTGTGCTGCCGCCCGGCAACTATGTCGTCCATGTCGCGCTCGGCCTCGTCAGCGCGGTCCGCGCCGTCAGCCTGAAGTCGGAAACCGACCGCGAGTCCTTCGTGCTGCCGGCCGGGGGCCTGCGGATCGAAGGCCGGGTCGGCTCCAGCAAGATCCCGGCCAACCAGATTTCGTTCGCGATCTACAAGGGCAGCCAGTTCGACGGCTCGGACCGTGGCCCGCTGGTGCCCAACGTGTCCGCCGGCGACGTCGCGCTGCTGCCGGAGGGCACCTATTACATCGTCTCCAACTATGGTGACGCCAACTCGGTGGTGCGCTCCGACATTCGCGTCGCGGCGGGCAAGCTCACCGACGTCACCGTCACGCATCGCGCGGCCGTCATCACCCTCAAGCTGGTCAGCGAGAAGGGCGGCGAAGCACTCGCCAACACCGCATGGTCGGTGATCACGCCGGGCGGCGACGTGATCAAGGAATCGATCGGCGCGTTCCCGCGCGTCGTGCTCTCCGAAGGCGAGTATCGCGCGATCGCCAAGAATGAGGGCAAGGTGTTCGAGCGTCCCTTCAACGTCGTCAACGGCGTCGACGGCGAAGTCGAGGTCGTGGCGCGCTGACGCCCGACCGAATTGCATTTCATGCAGCCGTCATAGTCTCTAACGTGAACTAACCATCGCGCCAATTTGAGCTGTCATAATCGCTGGCGGCGACGCATAGGCTCGCTATTTTTACATGGCGTTAAGCCGCGGCATGACTTGGATGCCACGGGGACTAAAGCGCGCTGAGTTCAAATTGTGTCGTCATCGCGCCTTGGCTTTTTGCTTGAGCATGATCCCTTCGGAAAGCTTGTTTCGCACTTTCCGGATCATGCTCCGGCGTTTGCGTGAACGGGGCGTGCCATGATCATGGCCAACAAGAAATCAGCAAAGACTTCGGCCAAGTTCAATTCCGAGATGTTCGCCGACGTTCCGGTTCTGCAACGCAAGTGGCAGGCGGCAGTCCGTCCCGGTGAAAAGCTGCCGCATTATGAAGACGTGATGCTCGGCAGTCTCGGCCGGCTCGCGGATCACATCGTGCTGCTGCGCAACGTCGACGGCGTGCTCAGCGTCTCGCACACCGGCCGCTATGTCCAGACCTGGCTGAACGACGAGCGCTGGGACATTCCACTCAGCGCGCTGCCGCCGGACTGCGCGACGGCTTTGACCGAAGCCGCCGCGAATGCGCGCGAGAACTGCCGGCCCTATCTCGCGTCGGCGCATTGCGTGCGCGACGGTCTGGTGCGGACCTTCGACGTGCTGGCGCTGCCGACGCGGTCGCGCTGGGGCGGCATCCTGGTCGGCGTCTATGTCAACGAGCGCAATGCGCAGTACAATCTTCTCGATACGATCTTCTCGGCCACCGACGAGGGCGTGCTGTCGCTCGCCGCGATCCGCGACGCGCGGGGCGAGGCGGCCGACTTCCAGATCGTGCATCTCAACCAGGGCGCCGCAAGGCTCCTGATGCAGCCCGCGACCGAATTGCTGTGGCGTCGGCTCGGCGCCGGCGGCAATCCGCTGGCGGCGCCGGCGGTGATGAACCGCCTGCGCGGATTCGTCGGGAGTGGATTCGTCGGCAATGGTCCTGGCGGCCAGTTCGAGATCGACAGCGGCGATCGCTGCCTGCGGCTCGGCGTCACAGCGTTCGGCGACATGCTGTCGCTGACCGTCTCCGACGTCACCGCGCTGAAGCAGCGCGAGCTGTCGTTCCGCCTGCTGTTCGAGAACAACCCGATGCCGATGTGGGTATTCGACGCCGGCACGATGGAGTTCCTCAGCGTCAATGACGCCGCCGTTCAGCACTATGGGTACAGCCGGGAGAGATTTCTCGGCATGACACTGCGCGAGATCTGGCCGGAGGATGAGTGGGCCATGCACAGCGCCGCCTTGCGCGAGGTCGGCGACGTCTATCAATCGAGCCGCGACTGGCGGCACATCAAGGCGGACGGCACCGAGATCCATGTGCTGACCTTCGGACGCAGGGTGGCGTTCGAGGGCCGCGACGGCTATCTGGTCGCGGTGGTCGACATCACCGAACGCCGTGCTGCCGAAGCGCGGATCGCGCACATGGCGCACCATGACGGTCTCACCAACCTGCCGAACCGCGACTTCTACCAGGAGCGCCTGCGCGAGGCGCTGGAGCGCGGCCGGTCCGGCAATCGGCGCGTCGCGGTGATGTGCATCGATCTCGATCTGTTCAAGAACGTCAACGACTCCTTCGGGCATCCGATGGGCGACCGGCTGCTCAAGCTGGTGACGGAGCGGCTGCGCGAGGTGGTCCGCGACGACAACGTGGCGGCCCGTCTCGGTGGTGACGAGTTCGCGATCGTGCTAGCCGCGGATGTCTCGCCGAACGAAGCGAGTGCTTTCGCCGAGCGGCTGATCGATGCCCTGAGCGCGCCCTACAAGATCGACGGGCTCGAGGTCGTGGTCGGCGCCAGCGTCGGGATCGCGCTGTCGCCGGGCGACGGCACGACGTCGGAGGACCTGATGCGCAATGCCGACATGGCGTTGTATCGCGCCAAGTCCGAGGGCGGCGGCGTGCATCATTTCTTCGAGCCGGAGATGGATCAGCAGGCGCAGAAGCGCCGCGACATGGAGCGCGATCTGCGCGCCGCTTTCAGCAACGGCGAATTCGAGCTGCACTACCAGCCGCTGGTCGATATCGCCGCCGACCGCATCAGTGGCTTCGAGTCGCTGCTGCGGTGGCAGCACCCGCAGAAGGGCATGATCTCGCCCGCGGAGTTCATCCCGGTTGCGGAAGACATCGGCCTGATCGTCGCGCTCGGCGAATGGGTGCTGCGCGAAGCCTGCGCCGAGGCGATGAAGTGGCCCGCCGACGTGAAGGTCGCGGTCAATCTTTCGCCGGTGCAGTTCCGCAGCCGCAATCTGGTCCAGGCCGTGATTTCGGCGCTGGCGCATTCCGGCCTGTCGGCGCGGCGGCTCGAGCTCGAGATCACGGAGTCGGTGTTTCTGGCGGAGACCGAGGCCAACCTCGCCATCCTGCATCAGCTGCGCGAGCTCGGCGTCAGCATCTCGATGGACGATTTCGGCACCGGCTATTCCAGCCTGAGCTATTTGCGCAGCTTCCCGTTCGACAAGATCAAGATCGACCGCTCCTTCGTGAAGGACCTGGCGCGGCGCTCCGATTGCCTCGCGATCGTGCGCGCGATCTCGGGCCTCGGCCGCAGCCTCAAGATCACCACGACCGCGGAAGGGGTCGAGACAACCGACCAGCTCGACTGGCTGCGCGCCGAAGGCTGCAATGAAGTGCAGGGCTTTCTGTTCAGCGCCGCGCGGCCCGGGCACGAGATCGCGGCCTTGCTGCGCGGCTTTGCGGAGCGCGCGTCGAAGGCGGCGTAACTCTCCGCTCGTCATGGCCGGGCTTGACCCGGCCATCCATCATTCTTCAGAAGAATCTTTCGGTAGATGGATCGCCTGGTCAAGCCCGGCAATGACAGATCTACGGTTTCAGAACCGCGTCACGATATCCGACAGCACCGGGCGCGGGCGATCCTCGCTCGGCTTGGTCGGCGTGCCGATATGAATCAGGCCGGCGAGCTTCTCGTCCGGCTTCAGGCCGAGACCGTCGAGCACGTCGCGGTCGAAGGCGAACCAGCCGGTCAGCCAGCAGGCGCCGTAGCCGAGCGCGGTCGCGGCGGTGACGATGTTCATGGCGCTCGCGCCGGCCGACAATTCCTGCTCCCACGGCGGCACCTTCGGGTGCGGCTTGGTGAAGGAGACCACTCCGATCACCAGCGGCGCATCGGTCAGGCGCTTCTTCTCGACCTCGATGTCGGTGGCGGGCGCGCCGGGATTCTTGCGGGCAAACACCTTTGCGATCACGTCGCCGGCGCGGCCGCGGGCCTCACCCTCGAACACGATGAAGCGCCAGGGCGCCAGCTTGCCGTGGTCGGGCACGCGCGCGCCGATCGTCAGGATGGTCTCGAGCTCGGCCGCGGACGGGCCCGGGCCGGTCATCTCGCGCGGTTTCATCGAGCGGCGTGTCTTGAGGAGTTCAATGGCATCGGGCACGGAAATGTCCTTCAAGTGGAGTCGTGCCCCCAAGATGGGGCCACGACCAAGCCGACGAAAGCCCGTTTAGACCGATTGTGAAGATCAGGCGACCGATCGCGCCCGTTTCACGTCCGGCGGTGTCGCTTCATCCACCAGCGCAGCGATCGCCTCATCGGTCGGCATCACGGTCTGCCGCTCGCTGCCGAGGCGGCGGACCGAGACCGAATGCGTCTCGGCTTCCTTCTTGCCGACGACGAGCAGGGCCGGGATCTTGGCCAGCGAGTGCTCGCGGACCTTGTAGTTGATCTTCTCGTTGCGCAGGTCGATCTCGACGCGGAGGCCGGCGCGGCGCGCCGCGGCCGCCACCACCTTGGCGTACTCGTCGCCCTCGGAGGTGATGGTCGTCACCACGAGCTGGGTCGGCGCCAGCCAGAGCGGGAAGTTGCCGGCATAGTGCTCGATCAGGATGCCGATGAAGCGCTCCATCGAGCCGCAGATCGCGCGGTGCACCATGACCGGCGCCTTCTTCGAGCCGTCATGATCGATGTAGAACGCGCCGAACCGTTCCGGCAGGTTGAAGTCGACCTGGGTCGTGCCGCACTGCCAGTCGCGGCCGATGGCGTCGCGCAGCACGTACTCGAACTTCGGGCCGTAGAACGCGCCTTCGCCCGGGTTGATCTCGGTGCGGATCCGGTTGCTGCCCTTGGCCTTGATCTCCGACAGCACGGTCGCCATCACGCGCTCGGCGTGATCCCACATCTCGTCGGTGCCGACCCGCTTTTCGGGCCGCGTCGAGAGCTTGACCGTGAGCTCGCCGTCGAAGCCGAAATCGGCGTAGGTCGACAGGATCAGCTCGTTGATCTTGAGACACTCATCGGCGAGCTGCTGTTCGGTGCAGAACACGTGGGCGTCGTCCTGGGTGAAGCCGCGCACCCGCATCAGGCCGTGCATCGCGCCCGACGGCTCGTAGCGATGCACGACGCCGAACTCGGCGAGCCGCAACGGCAGGTCGCGGTAGCTCTTCAGCCCGTGCTTGAAGATCTGCACATGGCCCGGGCAGTTCATCGGCTTCAGCGCGAACCAGCGCTTGTCCTCGGCCTCGTCGCCGGCGGACTGCGCCGCGAACATGTTCTCGCGGTACCAGTCCCAGTGGCCCGAGGTCTCCCACAGCACCTTGTCGAGGATCTGCGGCGCATTGACCTCACTGTAGTCGCCGAGCAGCCGGCGCCGCATATAGGCGATCAGCTGCTGGAAGATGGTCCAGCCCTTCGGGTGCCAGAACACCACGCCGGGGCCTTCTTCCTGGAAGTGGAACAGGTCGAGCTCGCGGCCGAGCTTGCGGTGGTCGCGCTTCTCCGCTTCCTCGATCTGCTTGAGGTAAGCGTCGAGGTCTTCCTGCCTGGCGAATGCCGTGCCGTAGATGCGGGTGAGCATCGGATTGTTGGAATCGCCGCGCCAATAGGCGCCGGCCACCTTCATCAGCCTGAAGGCGTTGCCGATCTTGCCGGTCGACGTCATGTGCGGGCCGCGGCACAGATCGAACCAGTCGCCCTGGAAATAGATCTTGATCGGCTCGTTGCCGGGAATCGCGTCGACCAGCTCGACCTTGAAGGCCTCGCCCTTGTCGCGGAACACCTGCTTGGTCTTCTCGCGATCCCAGACTTCCTTGGTGAACGGCTTGTCGCGCGCGACGATTTCGCGCATCCGCTTCTCGATCGCGGCAAAATCTTCCGGGGTGAACGGCTCGTTGCGGAAGAAGTCGTAATAGAAGCCGTTCTCGATCACCGGGCCGATCGTGACCTGGGTGCCGGGCCACAGCGACTGCACGGCTTCGGCGAGCACGTGTGCGGCATCGTGCCGGATCAGTTCCAGCGCGCGGGGGTCTTCACGGCTGATCAACTCAATCTTGGCGTCGGCTTCGATCGGATCATTGAGATCGGCGAGTGTGCCGTCGAGCGCCATCGCGACGGTGCGCTTGGCGAGCGAGGGCGAAATGCCTTTGGCGATGTCGAGGCCGGTGGTCCCTTTCGGGAAATCGCGCCTCGCTCCATCAGGGAAGGTGAGGGCGATCTTGTTCACGGGTTCTGCGGGTTTGAGGTTAGAGAGGCTGTACTGGAATCCGGACTCGGATTTGGGCGGCGTGTCGGACATTGAAGGCTCCTGTAGCTCACTCCTGCGAACGAGCGCAGGTAAGCGGAAAGCAGCGGTATAGCAGGGGATTTGACGCCTGCAATCCGGCAATATCAAGAAAATGGGCCTCCGGCCGTACCGATTCGAGAGAAGCTCGCCTGCTCCTGATGGCACCAAGCGTTGCGACGTTGCCGATCATCGTTTAACGTCGAAAGTCCACTTTCCCGCCATCGCGCGATCCGCAAGGTTCATGTTTTCCCGTCTCCTGCTTTTCGTGGCGTTGCTTCTGGTCCCGGGCGCCTTGCGGGCGGAAGAAGCACCGGTCGAGAAGGCCGGCTTTGCGAAAAAGCTGACCATCTACCTCGCCAAGGGCCCGGCGAACGCCTGCGGCGCCGGTTGCGATCGCTGGATCGCGATCGAAGGCGAGATCGATCGGGAAGCCGCGCAGCGGATTCGCACCTTCCTTTTTCCCATCAAGGACAGGCACCTTCCGATCTACCTCCATTCGCCAGGCGGAAACGTCGAGCAGTCCTACGCGATCGCGCGGTTTCTGCGCGCACACAAGGCGATTGCCCGGGTCGGCCGCACCACCGTGCCGGCCTGTTTCACGGGCACGCAGACCGATGCTGCCTGCCTGAAGGTCAAGGCTGCGAAGGGAGAAGTCGAGGCCGAACTCACCACGCGCAACGCGATGTGCGTTTCGGCCTGTGCCTATCTGTTCCTGGGCGCGACCGACCGCGAAGTGGCGCCCGACTCGGTGCTCGCGGTGCATAACTCCAGGCTGATGTTTGTGGTCCATGGGAATCCGTCGCCGCAGGTCGTCGCGGATTTCAGGCGGCGCGAGATGGTCAGCGCCGATCGCGACCGCAACGCGTTCCTCGCGGCGATGGGGATCAGCCACGAGCTCAGCGAGTTGATCCGGACCGTGAAGTTCGAGAACCTGCACGTGCTGACGCGGCCGGAACTCTATCGATTTGGAATCGATACGCGGCCGTTGCCGGAAACGCTCTGGGCTGTGGAGAAGGAAACCCGGCCCTATGTCCGCAAGATCGCGCAGCAGAAGAAGGGCGACGGCAGCGCGTTCCGTATGATGGAGTGGCGCCTGTTCTGCGAGAACAAGGATCGCGGGCGGCTGATGTTCGTGCGCGAGTTCGACGAGGGCGCCGCTGGCAAGAGCACGGTGGTGATGATGGCCGGCGCCGCCAAGGCGATCGCATTCGGCAGGTTGCCGGCGCGGTTCGGCAAATACGAGGTCTGGAGCGACCCGGTGGGGTCGGACACCGTCAAGGCGATGCTGGCGGTCCCGCATCTGCAGATCGGCGAAAGCACGCCGTCGTCAGACGGCAAGTCGGATCCGAAGTCCGATTTCAAGCCTGACTTCGCGACATTCGATATCGAAACGACCGGGCTGGAGCAGGGCTGGACGCAGCTATTGGCGTCGTGCCCGGCAACGAGCGCAGGCCCGAAGCCTGCGAGCCCGTCGCCGGCCGCTGTGTCGTCGAGCGTCAACGCGGCGCCGGCCGCATCGCCGTCGCCATGAGCGCAACAGGCGCCATTCAATCACGTGCCATCGATCACGTGCTATGCATTTAGATGCAGTTGCATTGATTTCGAGGTCTGCTATCAACGCGGCGTGAAACGCTTCGCTCCCACCGCATTGATGCTCGGCAATATCGTCACCGGCTGCTCGGTGCTGGCGCCGGCCGGCATGCTGTCGGAGCTGTCCAACGGACTCGGCGTCACGATCCACGCCGCGGGTCTCCTGATCACCTTCGGCGCGATCGTGCTGTGCGTGGGCTCGCCGGTGACGGCGTGGCTGACCAGCCGGTTCGAACGGCGGGCGCTGCTGACGGCGACGCTCCTGGTGCTGGCGCTGACCAACGCGGCATCGGCCTTCGCGCCGGACTACGACAGCCTCTTGATCATACGCCTGGTGATGCTCGCGGTCGGTGTCCTCTACACGCCGCAGGCGGCCGGCACCGCGGCGCTGATCGTGCCGGTGGAAAAGCGTGGCAGCACGATCGCCTATATCTTCCTCGGCTGGTCGCTCGCCGCTGCGATCGGGCTGCCGTTGATCACCTTCATCGCAAGCCGTTACGGTTTTCGCGTGACCTATGGCGCGATCGCACTGACCGGGCTTGTGAGCTGCCTGCTGCTGTGGTGGCGGTTGCCCGGCGGGTTGCATGGCGCGCCGGTCGACTTGAGGACCTGGGCCGATCTCGGCCGCAATCCGACCGTCATCCTGCTGCTGTCGATCACGACGTTGCAGATGTCCGGCCAGTTCGTGGTGTTCACCTTCATGGGGCCGCTGCTCGGCAAATTGACCGGCGCCAACGCGGACGCCGTCGGGATCGTGTTCGCGCTCTACGGCATCTTCGGGTTCGTCGGCATTGCGATCGCAACGCGCATCGTGGATTCCTGGGGTGCCTGGAAGACGTCGGTGCTGTTCACCGTGCTGCTGCTCGCCGGCGTGGCCGGCTGGGCGCTGAGCGCCGGCGCCTACGCATTGATGGCCGCCTCGGTTGCGGTTTGGGGTCTCGGCTTTGCGTCGACCAATTCGATGCAGCAGGTGCGGCTGGTCGGTGCGGCGCACGCGCTCGCGTCGGCGTCGGTCTCGCTCAACACCTCGGTGCTGTATATCGGCCAGGCCATCGGCTCTGCGATCGGCGGATTGCTGTTCGCGCGCGAATGGCTCTACAGCGCGGGCTATGTGGCCACGGCCTTCGTCGCGGCGGCCCTTGCGGTCGTGGTCATGACGCGGCCGCGACAGACGGCGCGCGCTGCCGCAGCCGAGTGAGCCTCTTGCCGTAACGCGCTTCTCTGCGCGAAGCTGCGCCCATCGCGCTCCAATGTTTCTAATCGGCGATCCGGGTCAGGAACGCCTTGAAGCTCACGCCCGGCAGCTGCAGTGCCTCGCCCTCGAAATCGACCATGTCGCCGTTCGCGGTGCCCTTCAGCATCAACGTGATCATGTCGGTCCCGAACAGCGGCCGGAACGCGGGATCGGGATTGTGCCGCTGGGTCGAGACCTTGACGTGAATGCCGTCACCGCGGTCGGTGTAGTTGCCGACGAAGGCAAAGGCCGAGTTGCCGCCGCGCAGCTTGCCGCACGTCGCGTAGAGCACACCGGTGCCGGTGCCATGTACGGTGTGAAATTCGAGCTTGTACAAGCCTTCCTGCAATGCCCACCCCCGTGAAAAATATCTGTCCCAATGGTTACAGCCCATGGTGCATGCGGGATGCAGACAATGCCGCGTGGCGCGGATCGCTCGGTCGTCAACACCACATCGGGTGAGGTCAGCGCATGGTCGGGAGGTTGGCGCTGCGGCTGTTCGCGTTGGGCGTTGGTCGTGGTGCCGGCTTCCAGCTCTGCCGCTAGAGCAGATTCTGATCAGACACGGTCATAACCGGCTGCGGCGAAGAAGTTCAGGCACTTTTGGGCGGTGAAGGCGGTCAGGGCGGTGGCAATAGCGTTGTCCAAAGCCTCGATTGATCTGGCGGCGGCCTTTCGAAGTGCGGCTTTGAGCTTGGCGAAGGCCATTTCGATCGGATTGAGGTCGGGCGAATAAGGCGGCAAATAGAGGAGCTGGGCGCCCACGGCATCGATTGCGATGCCGACCTCGGCGCGCTTGTGTGCTGCGAGATTGTCCATCACCACGATGTCGCCGGGCCTGAGTGTCGGCACGAGGACTTGCGTCACGTAAGCCTCGAACGCCAGACCATCCATGGGACCGTCAAGGACCATCGGCGCAGTCATGCCGGTCGCTCTGAGCGCGCCGACGAAGGTCGTCGTCTTCCAATGACCATGCGGGAGCGCTGCGACACAGCGCTGGCCGTACGGCGAGCGGCCATAGCGCCGCGCCATCTTGGTCGAGGCTCCCGTCTCGTCGATAAACACCAACCGATGGATGCCGATCTCAGGCTGAGATGCCTTCCACGCCGCGCGTTCAGCGGCCACGTCCGGCCGATCCTGCTCGCTGGCGTGCGATGTTTTTTTTGAACGTGATGTTGCGGCGATCGAAGAATCGCCAGACCACGCTCGGCACGAAACGCTCGCCGTGGACTTTGAGGAGATGGTCAGCGATCTCGGCCAGCGTCATGTCAGGCGTAGCCTTGACCAGGGAGAGGATCTCCGCAGCATGACCCTCGATCCGAGCTGAACGTCTGTCTCCGCCCTGCGCTCCCGCCTCACAAGCGCCGGTGCTGCGCCATTCGTTGACCAGTTCGATCGCTGTCGATGGCGCTACGCCGAACCGGCCGGCGGCGCCCCGACAGCTCATGCCTTCCTCTTCCACAGCCCGAATAATGCGAAGGCGAAGGTCCGGCGAGAGCGGCTTAGCCATGGGGGCTGGCCTCCATCACCAGCCCTCAGGGTGAATCACGATTTGCCTCACAAGGGAATCTGGAGGGTTCTGTGAGGTCGCGCTCACGCGAGGGCGCGGCAGGCGCTTATGACGCGACCTCATTGAAGCCGGATTGAACGAAGGCGCGGGAGGCTATTCGCGGTTTTGCAGCTATGGGGATTGTTCGAGATCGCCATGCCCGATCTGCTGGCTCGGCGCGTGAGGCAGAGACACAGGAGTGCGCATCCTGGAAGAGTTGAGATCAGACGCGCTTCGCCTGAGATCGCGATAGGCCTTTTGCTGCATCGGACGGTTGTTGTCGCGCAGTGTGACAGCACGGATTCGACATCGTCCGCGATGATCGAGACGCTGGGAGCGAAATGACGAATGATGATCGTCGTGCACGACATGACTTGGCTCACGATGTGTCGCATCGGAACGGTGATGTTCGAGGGCTGGGGCGTCTGAAGCTATGTCGAAAGCGCTCAATGATGCGCATGACGCCACCACAATCGGGACAGGCAGGAACCTCGGCCCGGGTTTGAGCCTCCGAATCCACAGGCGACGGCTGGCCATCGTTTGGGGCTGTTCGCTCATGATCGAGAAGTTCGCGGCAAAGGGCGAGCTTGGCAGCGCGATGGCGGTTGGCCATGAAGCCGAAGTGGCGGATGCGGTGGAAGCCGTCAGGCAGCGTATGAAGCAGGAAACGGCGAATGAACTCATCGGGCTTGAGATTCATGATCTTTGTCGCGCTGTTTTGGCGATAGTCCTTCCATGAGAAGGCGACATGATCGTCGTCGAGTGCGACGAGCCGGCTGTTGGCGATCGCGACGCGATGGGTGTAGCGGCCGAGATAGGCCAGGACCTGTGCGGGTCCGCCGAAGGGCCGCTTGGCGTAAACAACCCAGTTGATGCGTCGCATGGCGTCGAGGTGGGCCGCAAAGGCAGCCGGCTCGGCCAGAGCTCCGAGATCGCCGAAGAAACGCAAGGCACCGGAGTTGAAGGCTGCCGACAGACGTTTGAGAAAAAGTGTGCGAAATAGTCTGGACAACGGTTTGACGGCCAGGAAGAAGTTCGGTCGGCAAGCGGTCCAGCGCGCGCCATCGGGCGAGAGGCCGCCACCCGGAACGACGCAATGGACGTGGGGATGATGCATCAGCGTCTGTCCCCAGGTGTGGAGGACGGCGACGCCGCCGATCGCACCGCCGAGCCGGCGTGGATTGGCGGCGAGCGTCGTCATCGCCTCGGCGGCAGCCTTGAACAGGATGGCATAGACGACGGCCTTGTTCTGGAAAGCGATCGCGGCGATCGGTGCGGGAAGTGTAAAGACGACGTGGAAATAGGGAACCGGAAGCAGGTCGGCTTGACGCGCGGCGAGCCACGCGGCTCGGGCTCTCCCCTGACACTTCGGACAGTGCCGATTGCGGCAGGAATTATAGGCAACGCGTGTCGTGCCGCAGTCGTCGCAAGCCTGCATGTGGCCGCCGAGCGCCTCGGTCCGGCACGCAACGATCGCGCTCATCACGCGCCGCTCGACCCGCCCCAGATGACCGGCATGTACACGGCGATAGGCGTCGCCATGCCGGCACAGAATATCGGCAATCTCGATGGCGGGCCTGTTGGAGCGGATGTCGGAGCGGGTCATGACCCGCATCCCGCTGCGGGTCATCCAGGTGGCGTCACCTCCAGCGACAGGCGATCGAGCGGGCTCTGCGTCGCTCGGATCGTATCGGTGGCGACCTGCGTGTAGCGCGCTGTCGACGACAAATTATTGTGCCCGAGCAAGACCTGGATGATCCGGATATCGGTTCCGTTCTCGAGAAGATGTGTCGCGAAGCTGTGGCGCAGCGTGTGCAGCGTGACGCGCTTGGTCAGGCCCGCAGCCTTCACCGCCGACCGGCAGGCGGCATGCAGCACGGTCTGATCGATCGGATGATCTTCGTCACGACCAGGGAACAGATAAAGCCGCGGCCGGGCGAGCCGCCAGTAGGTGCGCAGGATGCCCAGCAGCTGGGGCGACAGCATCACGTTGCGATCCTTCGCGCCCTTGCCGTGGCGCACCTGGATGACGCCGCGGGCGCTGTCGATGTCTTCGATCCGCAGTCCCGCAACCTCCGAGGCCCTGAGCCCGGCCGCATAGGCGGTGGTGAGCGCGGCGCGGCTCTTCAGGCTCGATACCGCTTCAAGAAACTGAACCACTTCGTCGGCGCTGAGAACGACCGGCAGCTTGCGCGGTTCTCGCGCATAGGGAATGCGCTCTGGGATGAGCGCCTCGCCGAGCGTGACGCCGTAGAAAAACCGTAGCGCACAGACGATCTGGTTCAGCGCCGGCCATGAGATGCCGGTCGAGACCAAATGCACCTGGAAGGCGCGGACGTCTTCCAGCTCTAACCGGTCAGGCGATCGGCCAAAATAGCGGCTGAACTTCGAAACCGCGCTGATGTAGGATCTTTGCGTCGCCGGCGACAGATTGCGGACGGTCATGTCTTCGATCATGCGGCGGCGAAGAGGGCTCAAATCGGCCATCTCGATACTCCTGTCTGAGGGGGTGGGCTCCAACACCCACATCCTCTCAGCCAGGAGGCGATCTATGCCACCTTGCCCCCTACGCCGCGGCAGCGGCTTAGTTCAATCCCTTCCGATTCCGCCAGGTCAGAAAATGCTCTAGCCGGTGATCGACGCGCTACGCGTCACCATTTCACGTTCTGGCTGGGCACGATGAACGCCGTCGTGCTCGGCCTGTTCGGATTGTGGGTGAAGTAGCCGTAGGCGGCAATGATCACGACGAGCAGGGCAAGCACGGCCAGCAGATCGATCTGCCGGGGATCGTGCCCGTTGTGGCTGAGTTTCCAGCGCATTGTTGTTTCCTCGCCAAGGGGGCGATGAAACAATGCGCCGAGTATCGCCACAGTTCCGCCGGAACAGCTATGCGCGTGGCGTTTGGGAGCGCCGCAACAGATCAAGCGTCGTTGACGCCGCGCCAGCGGCCGTAGCGCCAGGGCAGATACCAGTGTGCCCCAGGCGGCCTCGCCTGCGGGACATTATCGATGCCAGAAGTTCCCCAGGGCTGGCAGCGCAGCAACCTTGCCAGCGTCATCCACCCGCCGGCCCAGAGTCCGAAGCGCTCGATCGCTTCATCGCCATAGACCGAGCAGGTCGGCAGATGCCGGCAGTTGTAGCCGACCAGCGGCGACAGCGTGTGCCGGTAGATCCAGATCAAGGCGCGGCCAAGGTTGCGCGGCATGCGGCGCATGGTGGTGGCACAGTCCATGCATCGCGAATGGTGTGTCGTTGAACGATCGGTCGGTGACATACGCAAGTATGTACGTAATCTTGCGGGGGTTCCAAGCTAAGGAACTGTTCAATTGCAGATATTTACGCCACAGTTGGCTACTATTGCACAGCACCAGTGGCGCTGCAGCAAGGGCTCTATGGACGGTCCAGGTCAGCAACGCTACCGTTCCCATTACGCGCCGATGACAGATTCGTGGCGCATTGCCATGGGGCCATTGCCACCGCTCGCATCACCAAGGGCTTGGGGGAAGGAACCAAATTGAGGCTCGCGAACTCGCTTTCGTTGCGCAGTTGGGTGCTCACCGGCGCCGTTGCCCTTTGCTTCGCGGTTTCCGGCACCGCCACATGGGCGGGGAGCTCCACGCAGACCAGCTCGACCCTCGAAGAACGCAAGCTGCCGATGAAGTTCAGCTGGATCGCATGCCAGCCGAATTGCCGCGGCTGGGTGTCGGCGGTCGGCATCATCACGGCCGACAGCCCCAAGGAATTCGACGAGTTCGCGCGCAGCCGCCAGCTCAGCGGCGCCACCATCGTGCTCGACTCCAGCGGCGGCTCGGTCAACGACGCGATTGCGCTCGGCCGCCGCTTCCGCGGTCTCGGCGCGCTGACCACGGTCGGCACCAGCGTCGTCAATGCGGCCGCGCAGGGCGACCGCGCCAGCGTGCTGCCGGATGCCTATTGCGAGTCGATGTGCGTGTTCCTGCTGTTGTCGGGCAAGACGCGCTATGTGCCACCGGCCGCGCACATCCGGGTGCATCAAATCTGGATGGGTGATCGCGCCGATGACGCCAAGGCCGCCAGCTACACCGCGCAGGACCTGATGATCGTCGAGCGCGATATCGGTCGTCTTGCCAAATACACCTTCGATATGGGTGGTGCGGGTGAGCTGTTGTCGCTCGCACTCAGCGTGCCGCCGTGGGAAGATTTGCACGAATTGTCGGCGGCCGAATTGCGGCTGACCAATCTCGTTACCACCGATGCAGTCGCCGACGTGCTGCCGCATCAGGACAACGCAATCCCGGTCGCCGAGGCGAAGCCGAAGAACGCCGATCGCTTCGTGAGCAGCGCGATGCAAGGCGAGGCGCTGCCGCAAGCCGCGAAGGCGACCAAGACCGCCGAGGCTGTCGTGCCGACCGGCGGCACCGCCGCCCCGGCGCCGGTCCAGCCGTCGCAGTAAGGTTGAGGCTGGCGGTCGGGCTTACGCCGGCTGCTTTGCCTTGGCCTCGATCTGGCCGATCGCATCGACCACGGCGTCGAAGGTCAGTAGCGTGGAGGCATGGCGGGCCTTGTAGTCGCGCACCGGCTCGAGCAGCGCGATGTCGGCCCATTTGCCGCCCTGCGGAGGCTGGCCATTTTCCTTCAGCATCTTGCGGACGGTCTCGCGCAATTCGCGCAGCTCATCCGCGGTCGATCCGACCACATGGCTCGCCATGATCGACGAGGAGGCCTGGCCGAGCGCGCAGGCCTTCACGTCATGGGCGAAGTCCGTCACCACGGGGCCGTCCATCTTGAGGTCGACCTTGACGGTTGAACCGCACAATTTCGAATGAGCGGTGGCACTGGCGTCCGGCTCGGCCAGTCGTCCGAGGCGCGGAATATTGCCGGCCAACTCAATGATCCGCTTGTTATAAATGTCGTTCAGCATGGGGGTAGATGCCTGGTTCCGGCTGCGCCGGGCGCTCTTGGCGGCTGGGTCTCACCGTCCTATATATGAACGGCATCGTCCGAAACATAGCCCGGCTATGCTTCCACCGCGGGCCACTTGCGCCGCGGCGGTGCTACGAAGATGGGGACTCAGGCGCCCGGCGGTTCGACGATCCGCCCCGTCTGCCCGGTGACACATCCGGCCCAAAGGCAAATGCCTGGCCGGTCGAACGGAGAAGACATGGACGCCTTGATCAAATCGATTCGCCCCAACAAGCCGGCCGATGCGAAGGCCAGCGAGCTCGACCCCTCAGAATTCCTGGCGGCGGCCGTCCGTGCCGACCAGCCGCGCCCGTCGCGGGCGGAGGCCGAGGACGCCGTGAAGACGCTGCTCGCCTATATCGGCGAGAACACCGGCCGCGAGGGCCTGCTCGACACGCCGCGCCGCGTCGTCGAGGCCTATGACGAGCTCTATCAGGGCTATCATCAGTGCCCGGCCGAGGTGCTGAACCGTACCTTCGGCGAGACCGCCGGCTACGACGATTTCGTCCTGGTCCGCGACATCGAATTCACCTCGCAGTGCGAACATCACATGATGCCGTTCTACGGCAGGGCGCATATCGCCTACACGCCGGTGGAGCGCGTCGTGGGTCTCTCCAAGCTGGCGCGGCTGACCGATATCTTCGCTCGCCGCCTGCAGACCCAGGAGCATCTCACCGCGCAGGTCGCGGCCGCGATCGACGAGGTGCTCAAGCCCCGTGGCGTTGCCGTGCTGATCGAGGCGGAGCATACCTGCATGTCGGTGCGCGGCGTCGCCAAGCATGGTGCATCGACCTTCACCAGCCGCTTTACCGGCATGTTCCGCGACAATCCGGCGGAGCAGCAGCGTTTCCTGTCCCTGGTGCGAGGACCGAACCGGTAACCTCGCATTTTCCTGAGCGAGGTTTTCCGTGTCCGCATCGACCCACGATCACGACCGCGAAGAAGGGCTGGCCTTCCAGCCCAAATTCGACGCGACAGGTCTTGTGACCTGCGTCGCGACCGATGCCGCGACCGGCGACGTGCTGATGGTCGCGCACATGAACGACGAAGCCCTGCGCAAGACGATCGCGACCGGTGAGGGCTGGTACTTCAGCCGCTCGCGCAATGCGCTGTGGCGCAAGGGCGAAAGCTCGGGCCAGACCCAGCGCGTGATCGAGATCCGGACGGATTGCGATCAGGACGCGGTGTGGATCAAGGTCGAGCAGATCGGCGCGGCCTGCCACACCGGACGGCGCTCCTGTTTCTATCGCGCCGTGAAGGGCGAGGGCGGCAATGTCAGCCTGTCCTTTGTCGACGCCGAGCGGCTGTTCGATCCGGCGCAGGTCTACCGCAAATAGCGGGTCCTGCTGGGCTCTCTGGATCTTAACGTGCCGTTAACCATAATTGCGGCAGGTTGTCGGGACATGGGTGCCGATTGCCGGCGCCCGGCAAGGCACCCGGACAGATGGCGGTCGACCTCTTCAATGCGACGGCTTCGGCAGGTGTCGATGCTTCGCGCCTGAAGGTCGCCGGTTCGATCAAGCAGGCGGCCGCGACCACCGGCACGAGCTTCGAATATTTGCTCACGACCGCGAAGATGGAATCCAATTTCAATCCGCGGGCCGGTGCCACGACCTCGTCGGCGCATGGACTTTATCAATTCATCGACCAGACCTGGCTCGGCACCGTCAAGGAGGCTGGAAGCCAGCTCGGCTACGGCCAGTATGCCGACGCCATCACCAAAAATTCCGACGGCAGTTATTCGGTCAGCGATCCCTCAGCGCGGAGCGCGGTCATGAAGCTGCGCGACGATCCCGATGCGGCGTCGTCGATGGCCGCGGTGTTGACGCAATCCAACAGCTTCAAGCTCACCGGCACGCTCGGCCGTCGTCCGACCGATGCCGAGCTCTATATGGCGCATTTCATGGGCGTCGGCGGCGCAGGCAAGCTGATCTCGAGCGCCGAGGACAGTCCGAGCGCCAATGCCGCAGCGATGTTTCCGAAAGCGGCGGCCGCCAACCAGTCGATCTTCTACGACAAATCGGGCAGCGCGCGCAGCGTCAGCCAAGTCTATTCGGTGTTGACCACACGCTACGCCGCGGCTGCGAATTCGAACGACACGCGCACGGCGTTTGCCGCGGCGGGCGGCGACACCATGTCGCCTTATGCGATCGCAAGCGCTGCGCCGACACAGGCGCCGGCCATGGACACTGCGTCCTATCTTTCGACCTTCCCGAATGCCCGCGCGGCCTCATCAGCCGGTGCGACCTCGGCCGTCGCATCGGCACAGCCGGCGCCGGCCTTCCGCTCGCTCTACCAGGGCGGCGACCGTTCGGAGCCGATCTCGCCGGCGGTGCAGGAACTGTGGGGCAATTCCGCCTCGCTGACCACGTCGGCGACGCCAAAGGTCCGAGCGCCCGGGCGGCTTGATCTGTTCAGCGATCCGAACGGCACTTACAGCAGCGGCTAGATTGCTGGCTTCGCAGGTGCGTTGGCGCGCTGTGGCCGTCTTAACGAAACGTCAATAATCCCAAACGTTTATGGTGAACCCTTTGTTAAGCGTCATGGTTTATTTTTCCTTGTAGTGGCGTCGTATGTCGATGCCGTCTCGTTGCGTAAGCCGGCAGGACCATGATCGTTCGGCAGTTCATTAGTTGGATTAGGACCGCTCCGGCAGGCGAGCGGGCAGAGGCGACGCGGGCGTTGGCCCGGGCCTGGCTCATTTCGGATCTCACCGAGGACGACCGCATCGCAGCCGAAGGCGCGCTGCTGATGCTGCTCGACGACCCGTCGCCGCTGGTGCGACAGGCGATGGCCGAGGTGTTTGCATACAGCGCGGAGGCGCCGGCTACGATCGTGCAGGCGCTGTCGGCCGACCAGCCGGCGATCGCGCTGCCGGTGCTGGAGCATTCACCTCTGCTGATCGATGCCGACCTGGTCGACCTCGTCGCGACCGGCTCCGACGAGATGCAGTGCGCGATCGCGCGCCGCGCCAATCTGCCGGCCTCGGTCGCCGCGGCGATTGCCGAGGTCGGCTCGGCGGCGGCCGCGCTCGAGCTGATCGAGAATCCCTCCGCCGGGCTTGCGCCATTCTCCTGGGACCGCATCGTCGAGCGCCACGGCCATCTCGCCGCCATCCGTGAATCGATGTTGCAGCTGGAAGATTTGCCGTCGGCGACGCGGCTCGCGCTGGTCGCAAAGCTCTCCGACACGCTGGCGCAGTTCGTCGTCGCGCGAAACTGGCTCGGCGCCGACCGCGCCGACCGCATCGCCGGCGAGGCGAAGGAGCGCTCCACGGTGAACATCGCCGCGCGTGCCTTCGGCGACGACATGCAGAACCTGATCACGCATCTGCGTGCCACCGGCCAGCTCACTGCCGGGCTGATCCTGCGCGCGCTGCTGTCGGGCAATCTCGACCTGTTCGGGGCTGCGCTCGCCGAACTGTCCGGACTGCCCTATGGCCGGGTTTCCGCGCTGTTGAACGACCGCGGCGGCAACGGCCTGCAGGCGCTGCTGCGTCGCGCCGGCCTGCCGGAATCCACCTACGCGGCGTTCCGCGTCGCGCTCGAGGCCAGCCACGAGGTCGGCTATGTTGACAGCGGCGACGGTGCCGCGCGGCTGCATCGCCGCATGGTCGAGCGCGTGCTGACCCATTGCGAGACCGATCATTCGGCCGCCGAGCCGCTGCTGATCCTGCTGCGCCGCTTTGCGACCGAATCGGCTCGCGAGGATGCGCGCATGTTCTGCGAGGAACTCGCCGCGGAAGACGCGATCGCGGTGCTGCCTTACGACGACGATCTGATCGCGGCCTGAAGGTCGCGTTTCCCGAGATTGACGATGATTGAAGCCGTGGCCGCCGCCGAGGCGCGCGGCTATTCGCCAGGTGCGATGCTTGGCGCGAGGATGGCCTCGAGATGTTCGGGCCGGTCGCGGTTGGCGTGGGTCAGGAATTCATCGGCGATGCCGCGGAGCTGCTTGCTCAGCACGCCGGCCACGACCGCGGTGTCGAGCTTGGTGCGGTTACGTACGATCGCCTGCACGGCATTAATGTGGTGGGCAATCAGCTGCGCCGGCACCGCGGCGAGGTCAGGCGCGTGCTCGATGATGCGGCACAGGCTCTCGGCCGCCGCCGCCGCCGACGGATAGCCGAATGTCGCGGCATCGCCCTTGATGTCGTGCGCGGCGCGGAACAGCTCATCGCGCGTGTTGTCGTTGAAGCCCTCGCGTTGCACCGTGGCGTGCGCGGCGGAGAGGCGGTCGGCCTCGATCGTCATCCATTCCTTGAACTCGCCCGACAGCCCGGCGAGCGCCTTTTCGGCGCGGCCGACCGGATCGTCGAGATCGCTCTCGGGGACGCGCAGCAGCACCTTGCGCAGCGGGTTCGGCTGCGTGATGACATGATGGGTGCCGAAACTCTTGACCTCGATCGTCCCGGGTTTGTCTTTCGCCATGGCGATATCCTAAATGGTCGAGCGCGCCTTCTCGAGCAGCGACGGCTGTTGCAGGATTTCGACCTCGCCGCTGCCGCGGCGTTCGGGGCCGATATAGGTATTGGTGGTGTTGCGGCGGCGGTCGGGACCGAAATAGGTCTTGGTCTTGATGAACGGGCGCGGGTTGGCGACCACGTTCATGATGCGCTGGTAGAGGCCCTTGGCCGAGATCGGCTTGGCCAGGAATTCGGTGACGCCGGCATCTCGCGCCACGGTGACGCGGCGCTTCTCGGAATGTCCGGTCAGCATGATGATCGGCGCGTAGGGATTGCCCTTGGATTCCGGCTGCCGGATCATCTGCGCGAGCTCGAGGCCGTCGAAGATCGGCATCGACCAGTCGGTGATGACGATGTCGGGCACGTAATGGGTGTACATCTCGAGCGCGGTGGCGCCGTCCTCGGCCTCATACACCTCGCGCGCGCCGAATGAATGCAGCAGCGTCCGCAGGATGCGGCGCATGTGCGGATTGTCGTCGCAAATCAAAAATCGCAGCTTGTTGAAATCGATGCGATACATGGTCCGGTCCCGAACGGGCATACCGGGCCAATGCGGTATTACCCAGCGTTAACCATATCCCGCCCGCGGTTAATGATTGGTTGCCGGGCAGGGTGGGGCGGTACGCCGTCAGTAGCCGAACTGCTCGCGCAGGATGCGCTCTTCCAGCGAGTGGCCGGGATCGAACAGCATCCGCATCGCGATCGTCTTGTCGGAGAGCACCTCGACCCGGCGGACGTCGCGGACCTCGTCATGGTCGGCGACCGCGGCGACCGGGCGCTTCTCGTCCTCGATCACCTCGATCACCACGAAGGCGGAATTCGGCAGCAGCGCGCCGCGCCAGCGCCGCGGCCGGAACGCGCTGATGGGGGTGAGCGCCAGGAGCGCCGCGTTGATCGGCAGGATCGGCCCCTGGGCGGAGAGATTGTAGGCGGTCGATCCCGCCGGCGTCGCCACCAGGATGCCGTCGGCCATCAGCTCGGGCATCCGCTCATGCTCGTCGATCAGGATGCGCAGCTTCGCGACCTGGTAGGTCTGCCGGAACAGCGCGACCTCGTTGATGGCGTGATGCAGATGCACCGCGCCGTGGATGTCGGTCGCGCGCATCAGGAGAGGATTGATCAGCGACTCCCGCGAGGCGGCCAACCGCGTGCGCAGATCGTGCGTCGAATATTCGTTCATCAGGAAGCCGACCGTGCCGCGATGCATGCCGTAGATAGGCTTGCCGCTGCGCATGTTGGCGTGCAGCGTCTGCAGCATCAATCCGTCGCCGCCGAGCGCAACCACGACGTCGGCATCGGCGGCCGAATGGTTGCCGTACATCGCGGTCAGCTGCTCGAGCGCGGTCTGCGCTTCCGCGCTCGCGCTGGCGACGAAGGCGATCTTGTCATACCGCTTGGAGCTAGCCATCGCTCACGAACTCGTTTGGCACGGAACACGCCGCGCTCGTCTATACATCCCGGGCGGCCTTGTCGAGATGGTCCCGTGAGAGACCCGATGCCCAACGGGTACCGCCAGACTAGCGCAGTTCGCTAGTGATATGCGTAAATGTCGGCCCAGGGAGTGAACGGCATGGCTAACAGTTTTGCGACACAGCTCACCGCGGCGTTGCTGGTGGCCTGCCTCGCAACCGCGGTGCGGGCCGACGACGAGACCCCGCAGCCGTCGCCGTCGCCGAGCGCGCAGGCCCCAAGCGGTCAGAACCCAAGCGGCCAGAAGGGACGGGCAGGGCGCGGCGAGACGGGCTCCGGCGCCAGCGCTGCGGCCAATGCGTCGACCGCCGAGCAGCACCGCCTGCCGCCGGATTCCACGACCAAGCAATCGGTCGCGCTGCCCGGCCGCACGCTCGCCTTCAGCGCGACCGCGGGCTCGATCCGCGTGTTCGACGACAAGGGCGAGCCGCTCGCCGACATCGCCTACACCTCCTATCAGCTCGATGGCGCCGAGAAGGCGAGCCGCCCGGTGACGTTCCTGTTCAACGGCGGGCCGGGCTCCGCTTCCGCCTGGCTGCAATTCGGCAATGTCGGGCCGTGGCGACTGCCGTTCGACGGAGCGGTATCGTCGGCCTCGCCGGAGCTGCAGCCGAATGCGGATACCTGGCTCGATTTCACCGATCTTGTCTTCATCGATCCGGTCGGCACCGGCTACAGCCGTTTCGTCACCACCTCGGAGGATGCGCGCAAGCGCTTCTTCACCGTCGATGGCGATGCCAATTCGGTCGCGCTGGTGATCCGCCGCTGGCTGGAGAAATACGACCGGCTGACCTCGCCGAAATACGTCACCGGCGAAAGCTATGGCGGCATTCGCGGGCCCAAGGTGGTGCGCAATCTGCAAATGCAGCAGGGTGTCGGCGTACGCGGCCTGATCCTGATCTCGCCGGTGCTCGATTTCCGCGACTATACCGGCTCCAGTATCCTGCAATATGTCGCGAGCCTGCCGACCATGACGGCGGTCGCGCGACAGGCCAGGGGGCCCGTGACGCGCGAGGATCTTGCCGACGTCGAGAGCTACGCGCGCGGCGACTTCCTGCTCGATCTCGTCAAAGGGCAGGCCGATACCGAGGCCACCACGCGGCTCGCCGACAAGGTCGCGAGCCTGACCGGCATCGATCCGGCGGTGAGCCGCAGGCTCGCCGGCCGATTCGACATCGGCGAATTCCGCCGCGAGTTCGATCGCAAGAACGGCAAGGTGACCGGCCGCTACGATGCCTCGGTCGAAGGCTTCGATCCCTATCCGGACTCCAGCTCCTTCCGCTTCAACGATCCGTCCGGCGATCCGCTGATGGCGCCGCTGACCAGCGCCGCCGTCGATCTCACGACGCGCAGACTGAACTGGCGGCCGGACGGCTCCTATCATCTGCTCAGCGAAAGCGTGAACAAGGGCTGGGAGTTCGGCCACGGCATCAGCCCGCCGGAATCGGTGACGCAGCTGCGCCAGATGCTGGCGCTCGACCCCAAGCTGAAGCTCCTGATCGGTCACGGCCTGTTCGATCTCGCGACGCCGTACTTCGCCTCGAAGATCATCCTCGACCAGCTGCCGGCCTTCGCGGGTCCGAGCCGCACCAGGCTCGCGGTCTATCCCGGCGGCCACATGTTCTACTCTCGCGACGGCTCGCGCCAGGCATTCCGCAAGGAGGTCGAGGCGCTGGTGAAGTGAGGGGGATATCGCTGCGCGAATGACGCGGTCCGTTGCAAATATTCTCGTCGTCCTGGCGAAAGCCAGGACCCATAACCACTGAATTCGATTGTGAACGAGATCGTCGCCCCAGCGTCGCGCGCCAATTGCCATTTGGGGTAATGGGTCCTGGCTTTCGCCAGGACGACGGCGGTGGATGGTGCTCGATTCATGATGACAAACACGCGTTGTCATCACCCGCGCATGCGGGTGATCCAGTATTCCAGAGACAGTCGTGCATGAGCCGAGAGGCCGCGGCGTACTGGGTCGCCCGGTCCGCACATCGAGCCGGGCGATGACAGATGAGGATGAGGACATGGCTTCACGTTCTTGTCCGAGCCTTGCTCTTCGTTCCGCCCTCTCCTGAACGGAGGGGGCAGGAAAGCCGGGTGCCGATCGCATTGTCTCAGCCATAGGTCTCCACGATGAAGTCGATCAGGGCGCGGAGCTTCGGCGTCATCTTGCGGTTCTTCGGCCACAGGATCTGGCGCGCGCGGGCTTGCGTCGAGTAGTTCGGCAGCAGCACCTGCAGCCGGCCCGCGGCGATATCGTCGGCCAGCAGCTCGTCGCGCATCAGCACGATGCCGGCGCCGGCCAGCGCCGCATAGCGGATGCCGAACGCGTTGTTGATGAAGAGGCGGCTCGCGACATCGACATGCACTTCGCCCTCCGGCCCGACGAAGGTCCATCGCGGCCCGTCCGACCAGCCGGGATAGTGCAGGCATTCATGGTGGATGAGATCCCCCGGATGCGTTGGTGTGCCGCGTTCGGCGAGATAGCTCGGCGCGGCGCACACCACTCCTGTGTAGGGCGACAGCGAGCGCGACATCATGGTGGAGTCGGTCAGGGTGCCGACGCGGATCGCGGCGTCGAGGCCTTCCTCGAGCAGATCGACCATCCTGTCGCTGAGGATGAGGTCGACCGAAACTTCCGGATATCTCTTCATGAAGCGGACCAGCGCAGGCGCCAGGCTGTACGACCCGAAGGCGACCGAGGTCGCGACGCGGAGCTTGCCGCGCGGCGCGCTCAACGCCTCCTCGACCAGCGCATCGCCGACCTCGGCCTGTTCCAGCAAATGCTTGCAGTGATCGAGATAGCTGCGGCCGAGCTCGGTGAGACCCTGCCGCCGCGTCGACCGGTTGATCAATTGCGAGCCGAGCCGGTCCTCGAGAAAACGGATATGCTTCCCGATCATGGTCGGCGAGATCCGCAGCTCTTTGGCCGCCGCGGTGAAGGAGCCGAGATCGGCGACGCGGGCGAACACGGCCATACTGGTCAGTCGGTCCATGGATTATAAACCAATGGTTATTTCATTGCGCATCATCGCGCCGCTTACGCAGCGTTGGAATTGGATTTATTACCACGAGTGAGCAATCGGCGCGAATGCGCGCTCGATCGCTTTGGAATGTCGCGGTTGCGCCCGGAGGGGCGCAGTCCGGACGGGTCTCGAACCAGGACAGGAGTGTCAGGATGCCTTTCCAGATCACCATCAATGGGACCAGTCATTCGGTCGATGCCGATGGCGATACGCCGCTGCTGTGGGTGCTGCGCGACGTGCTCGGCATGACCGGCACCAAGTTCGGCTGCGGCATGGCGCTGTGCGGCGCCTGCACGGTGCATCTCGATGACAGCGCGGTGCGCTCCTGCATCACGACGATCGACAGCATCGGCGACTCCAAGATCACGACCATCGAGGCGGTCGGCAAGACGCCGGTGGGCAAGAAGATCCAGGACGCCTGGCTCGCGCACGAGGTGCCGCAATGCGGCTACTGCCAGTCGGGGCAAATCATGTCCGCCTCCGCCTTGCTCGCAAGCAAGCCGAAGCCGACCGACGCGGATATCGACGACGCGATGTCGGGCAACATCTGTCGCTGCGGCACGTATGTGCGCATTCGCGAAGCCATCAAGCAAGCCGCGCAGTCGGGAGGTTGAGCCATGACACTGATGGACCATCTGTCTGAGCGCGCCGCCGACCTGTCGCGGCGCAATTTCCTCCGCGCCAGCGCGATCGCTGGAGGCGGCCTGCTGCTGAGCGTGAGCCTGCCGCTTGCGAGCAGCGAGAGCGAAGCCGCGGCCGCCGGTGACTTCGCGCCGAATGCCTTCATTCGGATCGGCGGCGACGGCAAGGTCGTGCTCACCATGCCCTATGTCGAGATGGGGCAGGGCACCTACACCTCGATCCCGATGCTGATCGCCGAGGAGCTCGAGATCGGCCTGAAGCAGGTGCAGCTCGAGCACGCGCCGCCGAGCGACAAGCTCTATGCGAATGCGATGCGCGGCGCCTGGCAGCCGATGCGGAAAGCCGGCGCCACGGCGAAAGCGATGTTGGTCGCGGCAGCGGCGAAACACTGGAACGTCGAACCCGGCTCGTGCCGCGCCGAGAACGGCGAGGTGCTTCATGCGGCCTCGGGACGCAAGCTCGGTTACGGCGAACTGGCGGTCGACGCGGCGCAGATGCCGGTGCCGGAGAACGTGACGCTGAAGAGCCCGGCCGAGTTCAAGCTGATCGGCACGCCGGCCAAGCGGCTCGATACGCCCTCCAAGATCAACGGCTCGGCCGTCTACGGCATCGACGCGCGGCCGCCCGGCGTGAAGGTCGCGACGCTGGTGCAGTCGCCGGTGTTCGGCGGGCGGGTCAAGCGCGTGGATGATGCGGCGGCGAAGGCCGTCAACGGCGTGCGCCAGATCGTGAAACTCGATGACGCGGTCGCCGTGGTGGCCGATCACATGGGGGCGGCGAAGAAAGGTCTCGCGGCGCTCACGATCGAGTGGGACGAGGGGGGGCACGCCAAGCTCGCCACGTCAGATATCGCGCGCGAGCTCGAAGCCGCCACCACGAAGCCGGGCGCGGTCGCGCAGAATATCGGCGACGCCGACAAGGCGCTGGCGGGCGCGGCGACGAAACTCGAGGCAAGCTATCAGCTGCCGTTCCTCGCCCATGCGACGATGGAGCCGATGAACTGCACCGTGCATGTTCGCGCCGACGGCTGCGAAATCTGGGTCGGTAACCAGGCGCTCTCGCGCGTGCAGGCGGTGGCCGCGAAGATGCTGGACCTGCCGCCGGAGAAGGTGGTGGTGCACAATCATCTGCTCGGCGGCGGTTTTGGCCGCAGGCTCGAGGTCGATGGTGTCATTCGCGCCGTGCAGATCGCAAAGCAGGTCGACGCGCCGGTCAAGGTGGTGTGGACCCGCGAGGAGGACATCCAGCACGACATGTACCGGCCGTACTGGTGCGACCGGATTGCGGTCGGCCTCGATGCAGCCGGCAAACCGGTGGCCTGGAACAACCGCTTCGCGGGTTCTTCCGTCATTGCGCGGTGGGCGCCGCCGGCGTTCCGCAACGGTCTCGACCCCGACACGACAGAAGGCGCGATCAATCTCGTCTATGACATTCCGAACTTCCACGTCGAATATGTCCGGGTCGAGCCGCCCGGCATTCCGACCGCGTTCTGGCGCAGCGTCGGGCCCTCGCACAACGTGTTCGTCACCGAAAGCGTGATCGACGAGATGGCGGCGGCCGCCAAGCAGGACCCGGTCGAATATCGCAAGGCGCTGCTCGGCAAGTCGCCGCGCGCCAAGGCGGCGCTCGAGCTCGCGGCGGCCAAGGCCGGTTGGGGCGGGAAGCTGCCTGCCGGGCGCGGCCGCGGCGTGTCGCTGCAATTCGTGTTCGGCAGCTACCTCGCACAGGTCGCCGAGGTCGAGGTTGCCAAGGACGGTTCGGTCCGTGTCCATCGCGTCGTCTGCGCGATGGATTGCGGCACCGTGGTCAATCCCGACACCGTGCAGGCGCAGCTGCAGAGCGGCATCAATTTCGGGGTCACCGCCGCGCTCTATGGCGAAATCACGCTGAAGGACGGTCGCATCGAGCAGAGCAATTTCGACAGCTACCAGATGCTGCGGATCGATCAGGCCCCGGCCATCGAGGTCCATATCGTGCCGAGCACCGAGCCGCCGGGCGGCATGGGCGAGACCGGGACATCGGGAATCGTGCCTGCGATCAGCAATGCGATCTTCGCGGCGACCGGCAAGCGGCTGCGAAAGATGCCGGTCGATCCGGCGGTGTTGAAGCAGACGTAAGCTACCGGCCGTCATGGCCGGGCTTGTCCCGGCCATCCACGTCCTTTCTTATTCGATTGGAGTGAAGACGTGGATGCCCCGGGCATAGGCGAGCGGAAGCGACGCCGTCCTTCGGACGGCTATGCCCGGGCATGACGGAATGCCGGCGCGATCGTGAAGCCGGGCGGATTTGCGCCTTGCATTGATCCGCGCGAGGCGGTTCGCCAATCTCAAGTTCGCCCCTCGTATCACTAACGCTCACGGCTCCACGGGAAGAGCGAGGCCGGGAAATCGGCCGCGTAGCGGTGACCGATCGGCGGGCGGGGCTCTTCTTGCGGAGGATTCGGGTCAGGCTCGACCACCTTCCTGTAAAGATGCCAGGTCGCATGACCAAGCACCGGCAGAACGACGCAGAGACCGACGAAGAATGGCAGTGAACCCACGGCCAGCAATACCGCAACGATCAATCCCCACGCCGCCATCTCAATTGGATTCATCATCACGGCCCGTATCGAGGTGCGGATCGCATCGATCGCTGTGGCATGGCGGTCGAGCATCAGTGGAAACGAGACGACGCTGACGCACAGGGCAGCCAGGGCGAAAAGGAAGCCGACGCCGCATCCGACGATGATGAGCGACCAGCCTTCGGGCGTCGTCAACACGCGCTCTGCGAAATCAGGGATGCTCGCAGCCGGAGCATAGCCGAAAGTCGCAATGTAGATCGCGTCCGCGGCGGCGATCCAGACCCCGAACAGAACGAACAGGAGAATGCCAAGTTCGAGCATGGCGCCAAACGACGGCGCGCGCAGCACCTGCATTGCATCCCAGGCTCCTGGCTCCTCTCCCCGCTCGCGGCGGCGGCTCAGTTCGTAGAGGCCTAATCCGGCGAAAGGACCGATCAGGGCGAAGCCGGCGGCGAGCGGAAACAGCAGCGGCAGAACCGAATAGCCGATCACAAGTCTGAACAGGACAAGTCCGAGGACGGGGTACATCACGCACAGGACGATGGCGTGGGTCGGGATGGCCTTGAAGTCTTCCCAGCCGAGGCGCAGCGCGTCGCCCAGGTCGGAAAGGCTGATCTTGCGAACCACAAAGGCGGTCGAGACGCCAAACAATTGCAGTTTGGGTCGTGCGAATACGGTGGTCATGGTTCCGGTCTCCTTGCTTGTGCCCGCAGGGGAACGGAGCGCCATCAACACACGCACATCCGCCTCATGCGCGAAAATCGCGACTGAGTCCGGCAAATCAGATTCAACCGGAAGGAGCTTGCCGGACGACATCTGTCGCAACCGGTCCAATCAAACTAGTCCGATACGCAGCAGAAGCAAGATGGCGAACGCGGTCGGGAGAATTGTGCAATCGCACAGGCCAGTTTTTTGCGATGCACCATCTGATGACGGGTGCCGATCGGTGCCCTCCGGCACGCGATGTATTCGCGCTATCGCGCGCCGGACAGAGGCGGGACATACTCCTCTATTGACGCCGGGCTCGACGAGTACCATCTTCAATGCACTGAACGCCCCCAAGCTCCGATGAGATTGCGGCCGTGACGTTGACCCTTTGTCATGATGTCCCAGCGTCCCGACCGGCAGAATGGGCGAGGCAAAAGGCGCGGTGATGGTGTACGTGACACCATACCTTTGACACCATACCTTTGACGTGAGCTCCGCCCTTTCGTTCGTCTCCGTAGCCTTCAATGGCAAGGAGGAATGAGGGATGGCTGTCGCGCTCGTACTGCTCCTGGTTGCAGTCGCCTCGGTGCTGTTTCACATCTACAGCCCGTGGTGGTGGACGCCGATCGCCTCAAACTGGCGCTACATCGACGACACGATCAATCTGACGTTCTGGATCACCGGTGCGGTTTTCTGCGCGGTCATCGCGTTCATGGCTTACTGCGTGTTCCGCTTCCACCACAAGGAGGGACGGCGGGCCGCCTACAATCCCGAAAACAAGAAGCTCGAATGGTGGCTCAGCATCGTGACGGCAGTCGGCGTCGCAGCCATGTTGGCGCCCGGCCTGGTCGTCTGGCACCAGTTCGTCACCGTTCCCGACGACGCGACCGACGTCGAGGTCGTTGGGCAACAGTGGATGTGGAGTTATCGGCTTCCGGGAAAAGACGGCCGGCTCGGCACGTCAGATGCGCGCCTGATCAGTCCCGACAATCCTCTGGGGTTGAATCCCAACGATCCGAACGGACAAGACGACATCGTCATTCAAAGCGACGATCTGCATCTGCCGGTTGGGAAGCCGGTGAAGGTGTTGCTCCGCTCAATCGACGTTCTGCATGATTTCTACGTGCCCGAGTTCCGGGCCAAGATGGACATGATACCGGGCTCGGTGACCTATTACTGGTTCACGCCCACCCGCACCGGAACATTCGACGTCCTCTGTGCGGAGCTGTGCGGTACCGCGCACGCGCAGATGCGGAGCAAGGTCGTCGTGCAGGAAGCGAAAGAATATCACGCATGGCTCGAGAGGCAGCGGACGTTTGCGGAGTTGTCAGGCCAGCACGACGTCGCGAAGGCCGCGTACAAGACTGGTAGCGAATGAACATGCCGACGAGGATCAGCCGGATATGAGGTGAACTCGTCGCTGAGCGGAAGACCAAGGAGGCTATTCCGATGGTCGATATCCCGTTTGATGAGGTCGCAGGCATCCCGCCCGCCGAAGTAGGTGAGGTCGAGCTCTATCACCCGCACAGCTGGTGGACGAGGTACGTCTTTTCGCAAGACGCCAAGGTTATCGCCGTCCAGTACTCGATCACGGCGATGTCCATCGGAATGGTTGCGCTGGTGCTGTCGTGGATGATGCGGCTGCAACTGGGATTTCCCGGCACATTCTCCTTTATCGATGCCAATCAGTACCTTCAGTTCATCACCATGCACGGCATGATCATGGTGATCTACCTGCTCACGGCGTTGTTCCTCGGCGGCTTCGGCAACTACCTCATCCCGCTGATGGTTGGCGCGCGGGACATGGTCTTCCCCTACGTGAACATGCTGAGCTACTGGGTCTACCTGCTCGCCGTGCTGGTGCTGGTCGCGACGTTCTTCGTGCCCGGTGGGCCGACCGGCGCCGGCTGGACGCTTTATCCACCCCAGGCGATTCTTTCCGGCACCCCCGGGCAGGATTGGGGCATCGTTCTCATGCTGGCCTCGCTGATCCTGTTCATCATCGGTTTCACGATGGGCGGGCTCAATTATGTGGTGACGGTGCTGCAGGCCCGCACGCGCGGCATGACGTTGATGCGGATGCCCCTGACGGTGTGGGGCATCTTCACGGCTACCGTGATGGCGCTGTTGGCCTTCCCGGCGTTGTTCGTCGCCTCGGTGATGCTGTTGCTGGACCGCCTCCTGGGAACCAGCTTCTTCATGCCGACGCTGGTCGAGATGGGCCAGCTGACGAAGTATGGCGGCGGCAGCCCGATCCTGTTCCAGCATTTGTTCTGGTTCTTCGGCCACCCCGAAGTCTACATCGTGGCCTTGCCGGCCTTCGGCATCATCTCCGATCTGATCAGCGTCCACGCGCGAAAAAACATCTTCGGCTATCGCATGATGGTTTGGGCGATCGTGGCAATCGGTGCGCTCAGCTTCGTTGTATGGGCGCACCACATGTATGTGAGTGGCATGAACCCGTATTTCGGGTTCTTCTTCGCCACCACGACACTCATCATCGCCATCCCGACTGCGATCAAGGTCTACAACTGGGTGCTGACGCTGTGGCGCGGCGACATCCATCTCACGGTGCCGATGCTGTTCGCGCTCGCGTTCATCATCACGTTCGTGAACGGCGGCCTGACCGGACTGTTTCTCGGTAACGTGGTTGTGGACGTTCCGCTGTCGGACACGATGTTCGTTGTCGCGCACTTCCACATGGTGATGGGTATCGCGCCGATCATGGCCGTGTTTGGCGGGATCTATCACTGGTATCCGAAAGTCACCGGGCGCATGCTCAATGAGGCGCTTGGACGTTTCCACTTCTGGGTGACGTTCATCGGGGCCTATGCGGTCTTCTTCCCGATGCACTATCTGGGCCTGCTCGGGATGCCCCGCCGCTATCACGACATCGGCGAGACAACCTTCGTCCCGGCATCCGCCCACGACCTCAATGCGTTTATGAGTGTGGCGGCGCTGATTGTCGGCTTCGCCCAGCTTGTCTTCCTGTTCAATCTCATCTGGAGCCTGTTCAAAGGAAAAGAGGCTGGCAGCAACCCCTGGGGAGCCGCCTCGCTGGAGTGGCAGACACCGGAGACGCCGCCCGGACATGGCAACTGGGGCAAGGAGCTCCCGATCGTCTATCGCTGGGCCTACGATTACAGCGTGCCGGGCGCTGCCGGGGATTTTGTGCCGCAGAATGAACCGCCGGCCGGATTGGCGACGCAGGGAGCCCATCCGTGAGTGCCATCATCCTGTTCACTGTTACAATAGCAGCGATCGCGGGATGGTGGCTCTCGCAGCAGCGGCTGGCCGCCAAACCCTGGCTCGAGCAAGGGGCGGACGTCGATGTTCGCGGTGAGCGCGGGTCGTCCGTGCCGACGGCGAAGATCGGACTGGGCGTGTTTCTCGCGGTCGTCGGCTCGTTGTTCGCGCTCCTGATCAGTGCTTACTCCATGCGCAACAGCATGGTGGACTGGCGGGAGCTGCCGCTGCCCAGGCTGTTGTGGTTCAATACCGGCGTCCTGGTCATCAGCAGTGTGGCGCTGCAATGGGCGTACATGGCCGCGCGACGCGACGACATTGATGGCCTGATCGTCGGCCTGCTGATCGGCGGGGCATCCGCCATGACCTTCCTGGCCGGGCAGCTATTGGTCTGGCAGCAGCTGAAGGCCGCCGGCTATTTCGTGGCGTCCAATCCGGCCAATTCCTTCTTCTACCTGATCACCGCGGTGCACGGACTGCATCTGATGGGCGGTCTGGTGGCGCTCGGCAGGACGACCGCCAAGGTATGGCGTGGCGCGCCGATGATGCAGATGCGCCTGAGCGTGGAGCTCTGCGCCATCTATTGGCATTTCCTGTTGTTGGTCTGGCTGATCTTGCTCGGTCTGCTGACGGGCTGGACTGACAATTTGGTCGACATCTGTCGCCAGTTGCTCACCTAGCGAGGTCGGGAAGCGATGACGGAAACCACACTTGCACCCCCCCAGACGTCGCCCGGAACGATACCCGGATTGCGCGGCATCGCCGCCGACTGGGCGTCGGACCAGCGTGCCTTCAAGCACGTGTCCTGGGGGAAGGCCATGATGTGGATCTTCCTTCTGAGCGACACCTTCATCTTCAGCTGCTTCCTGCTGTCGTACATGACGGCGCGAATGTCGACGACCGTGCCGTGGCCCAATCCCAGCGAAGTCTTCGCGCTCAATCTCGGCGGCAAGCACATCCCGCTCATCCTGATCGCGATCATGACTTTCATCCTGATCAGCAGCAGCGGGACGATGGCGATGGCCGTCAACTTCGGCTACCGCCGGGATCGTGTCAAAACGGCAGCCTTGATGCTGGCCACCGCGGCATTTGGCGCGACGTTCGTCGGAATGCAGGGCTTCGAATGGACCAAGCTGATCATGGAGGGCGTACGGCCCTGGGGCAACCCGTGGGGCGCTCCGCAATTTGGCGCCTGCTTCTTCATGATCACCGGCTTCCACGGCACCCACGTGACCATCGGTGTGATCTTCCTGATCGCCGTCGCGCGAAAGGTTTGGCGGGGAGACTTCGACGTCGAGCGGCGTGGCTTCTTCACGAGCCGGAGGGGGTATTACGAGATCGTCGAAATCATGGGCCTGTACTGGCACTTCGTCGATCTGGTGTGGGTATTCATCTTTGCCTTTTTCTATCTCTGGTGAGGTTGGCGCATGACAAACGCAGCGGTACATGTGGAAGGGCAGGCAACGCAACATGGGCTGCACGCGTATGTGCACGACGCAGTCGCATCGGGAGCCACGCACGCAAAGGGCCAGCAGCATCCGATCAAGCTCTATCTCGTGGTCTGGGGATGGCTGTTCGTGCTCAGCACCTGCTCATACCTCGTCGATTTCTTTGGCATCCACGGCCATCTCCGCTGGTCACTGATCCTGCTGTTCATGGTGCTGAAGGCCGGCCTGATCGTTGCCGTGTTCATGCATATGGCCTGGGAGCGGTTGGCGTTGGCCTACGCCATCCTGTTGCCGCCGGTGCTCGTGCTGGTCTTTGTAGGGATCATGGTGTTCGAATCCGACTATACGCATCTGCTTCGGGTCATGTTTTTCGCGTCAGCGAGCTAGAGGCAGGACGGCTGAGAGGTCGCCACGTCATCTGGGACTTTGCGAAGAAGGCCTTCAACCGATGGCCTCTAGAGTATCGAACTGACGAGGAATCAATCTCGTGCAAATCAATCGTTCAATTCTTCGCCGGAGCTATACGAACATCGGAGACTACGTCGCACTGACGAAACCGCGCGTCATGTCGCTGGTCGTCTTCACCGCACTGGTCGGTCTCATGGTCGCACCAGGCGGCATCGATCCCGTCACCGGCGTCGTTGCTCTTGTTTGCATAGCTGCGGGAGCTGGCGCCGCAGGTGTGCTCAATATGTGGTACGACGCCGACATCGATGCGGTGATGGCGCGGACCGCCATCCGTCCAATCCCTGGCGGCCGTGTATCGCGCTCGGAAGCATTGGTTTTCGGATTGATGCTCGGCACGTGCGCCGTCCTGGCCCTCGGCACTTTGCTGAATATGGCCGCTGCTGCTCTCCTTGCTTTCACGATTTTCTTCTACGTCGTCGTCTACACGATGTGGCTCAAGCGGCGAACACCGCAAAACATCGTCATTGGCGGTGCCGCTGGCGCACTCCCTCCGGTGATCGGCTGGGTCGCGGTCACCGGAAGCGTCGGGCTCGAGCCGCTCATCCTGTTCTTGATCATCTTCCTCTGGACGCCACCCCACTTCTGGGCATTGTCGCTCAATCTTGCTGGAGAATATGCCCGCGCCGGTGTGCCGATGTTGCCGGTCGTCGCCGGCAAGACCGAAACAAAGCGCCAGATTCTTCTCTATAGCGTGCTTTTGGTTCCGATCTCGCTGCTACCCTACGCACTGGGATTCGCGGGGGGCATCTATGGCGCGGCCGCGGCGATGCTGGGAGCGATCATGATCTTTCTCGCATGGCAAGTACGTCGAAGCCACGACAAGGAAAGGCGGCCTGCTCGTCGCTTGTTCGTGTTTTCGATGCTCTATCTGGTGCTTCTTTTTGGTGTGCTGCTGATGGATGCTGCACCCTACGCTCAGTCCTACTAACGCGACGCATTCGAATCGACAGCCGCAGGGCTTACTTCGTGCCGTCCCCGGCGAGACCGGGCTTGTTTATCCGACAAACCGAAATGTTTTCGCCGCGGCGGCCTGCGCCGCAGGGCAAATCAATGGCAGGGCGTTCAGGCCGGCGTTGACCCGCCACAGCATTCGCCGCGCGTTTGCACCGGAGGGCAGGGGACAGTCCCGTAAGAGCAGAACACGCAGCAATCGCCGGCAAGCGGCTTGAGGCGGGTGCCGCAGCCGCGGCAGTCGTAGAAGAACTGGCAGGCATCGGTCGGCATGGTTTCGGTCGCGGCGAATCCGCAGGCCGGACAGGTCAGGGTCGACACGAGTTGCATAGGCCGCGGGTCCGTTGGTCAGCCCCTTATGTCATTTGGGCGATTGCACAGGTCAAGGCCCCATCTGGCAGGATTGTGATCGGCGGTCGCCAAAGACGGGCCCGGGATGAACTCGCAAACTGGCGCCGATGATGTGCGAATTGAGCTGAACCGGTAGCGGCTTCGAAGATATTCGTCGTCGGGCCGCGCTCCATGCGGGCGCCAGGCCGGCATGAACGATTAACCACCCAAGCTCCCGCTGGTGCAGTTGTGAACAGGGTGACCTTTTCAGCACCCGTCCTTTGTGAGACTGTCGCGACATGAATGTTCGCCAATTGTTCAGATTGCTGCTCGCCGTCCTCGTGACGGCAGGCCTGACAATTGCGCCGCTGGCTGTGCCCGCGGCGGCCGGATCTTCGTTGACCGGTATGAGCCAGATGGCGGACATGTCGGACATGACGGCCGATATGCCGTGCTGCCCCGACAAGCAGAAGAGCAATGATTGCCGGGATTGTCCGCTGGTTGCGATCTGCATGTTGAAGGTCCTGCACGCGGGGCCATCGACGCTCGGTCTCGCGGTGAGGCCGTCGACGCAGCTGCAATTGCATCCGCATGACGATCTGGTCGCTGACGGGCTGGTCCGTCCGCCGCCCGACCATCCTCCTCGACATTTGGTCTGACTGGCGCCGCAAGCGCCGTTGCTGCCGCGCGACCTTCTGGCGCGTGGACGTCGCATGCCGCGCAAGCGGCAGGCCAAATCCAATCGAGGAATGAAACGAGATGACGTCGTTCAATACGTCGCGTGCCGTAGCGGCCGCGCTCATCGGCCTGGCGCTGACTGGCACCGCCACTGTCGCGCTCGCCGACATCAAGGACTACGAATTCCAGCTCGTCGACCAGACCGTCCAGGCCGGTCCGGACAAGGTTGTCACCGTTCGGCTGATGAACAAGAAGACCGGCAAGGCCGTGCCTGACGCCGTGATCTTCGCGACGCGGCTCGACATGGCGCCGGACGGCATGCAGGAGATGGCCACCAAGGTCACGCCGATGCCTGGGATCGAACCCGGCACCTATCGGTTCAAGGCGAACTTCGGCATGGCCGGGCGCTGGCAGCTGTCGCTCGGTGCGAAGGTGCAGGGCGAGACCGGCACGGTCGAAAGCAAGCTCGTCGTCACGGCCGGAAAATGAACCGGCTCGCTCTGGCAGGCGTTGCCGCTGCGATCGTTGCAGCGGCAGGCGTCGTATATCTCGGTCGCGGCCTGCCGCCGTGGCCGGGCGCAAATCTTGCCGCCTCAGCCGCGCAAGCGGCGGAAGCTGGCGCGCCGATCTATTTCCGCGATCCGGACGGCAAGCCGTCTTACTCGCTGGCACCGAAGAAGACGCCTGACGGCCGCGACTACCAGCCGGTTGCCGCCGGCGCCGATCTCAGCTTCGACGAGGCGGACGCGCCAATGGCGATGCCGGCGGACAACAACGCCACGGCCGCCAAGGGCGAGCGCAAGGTCAAATATTATCGCAATCCGATGGGCCTTCCCGACACCTCGCCGGTGCCGAAGAAGGATTCCATGGGGATGGACTACATCGCCGTCTACGACGGCGAGGACAGCGACGGCGGCTCGATCACGCTGTCGCCGGGAAAAATCCAGCGCACCGGCGTCAAATCCGAAGCGGCGGAGCTGCGCCGCATCCGCACGCTGGTCCGTGCCCCCGGCACGATCCAGCTCGACGAACGGCGGGTCTCCGTCATCGCGATGCGTGCCGAGAGCTATGTGCAGAAGGTCGCCGACATCACGACCGGCAGCCGGGTGACCAAGGGGCAGCCGCTGATGGAGATCTACAGCCCGGCGGTGTCGTCCGCGGCGGCCGAATATGTCGCGACCATGACCTCGAAAGCGATCGCGAATATCGAGCCCTACGGACGCGGCTCCAAGCAGCGGCTGACCAATCTCGACGTTCCCGAGACCGTCATCGCCGAGATGGAGAAAAGCCACACGGTGCCGCTCGCGATCCAGTGGTTGTCGCCGCGCGACGGCATCGTGTTGCAGCGTGCGGCGATCGAGGGCATGCGCGCCCAGCCCGGTGACGTGCTGTTCCGGATCGCCGACGTCTCTGTCGTGTGGGCACTGGTCGATGTCGCCGAGCGCGATCTCGGCAACATCGTGGTCGGGCAGAAGGTCGCAGTGCGGGCCCGCAGCTATCCCGGCCGCGCGTTCATGGGCCAGATCAGCGTGATCTATCCGCAGGTCAACAAGGACACGCGCACCGCGCGGGTACGGATCGAATTGCAGAATGCCGATCTCGCGCTGCTGCCGGACATGTATGTCGACGCCGAGATCGACATTGGCAGCGCGGCGCCGGTGCTGACGGTGGCTGACAACGCGATCCTCGACACCGGGAGCCGGCAGACCGTACTGATCGACCGGGGCAACGGGCGGTTCGAGCCCCGCGTGGTTAAGCTCGGGCGGCGCGGCGACGGCTATGTCGAGATTCGCGACGGGATCGCGGAGGGCGATGCGGTCGTCACGTCGGCGACCTTCCTGATCGATGCCGAAAGCAACCTGAAAGCCGCGATCAAGGGCTTTGCCGAGGCCGGCGCTGCGCAAGCGGCAACGGCCGACGGCCAGATGACGGAGGGAGGCCGGCCATGATCGCACGTGTCATCGCCTGGTCGGCGCGCAACCTGCTGCTGGTGCTGTTCGGCACCGGCTTTGCGGCTGCCGCGGGCCTCTACGCGTTGCTGCATCTCCCGCTCGATGCGATCCCCGATCTCTCCGACACCCAGGTCATCGTCTACACCGAGTATCCCGGCCAGGCGCCGCAGGTGATCGAGGACCAGGTCACCTATCCCTTGACCACGGCGATGCTGACGGTGCCGAAATCGAAGGTCGTGCGCGGCTTCTCGTTCTTCGGCGTCTCCTTCGTCTATGTCATCTTCGAGGACGGCACCGACATCTACTGGGCGCGCTCGCGCGTGCTCGAATTTCTCAACGGCGCGGCGTCGCGGCTGCCGGCCGGCGTGTCGCCGACGATCGGTCCCGACGCGACCGGGGTGGGCTGGGTCTACCAGTATGCCGTGATGTCGAAGGAGCTGAATCTTGCCGACACCCGCACCATCCAGGACTGGAATCTGAAATTCGCGCTGGCGAGAGCGGAAGGCGTCGCCGAGGTCGCGAGCGTCGGCGGCTTCGTCAAGCAGTACAATGTGATCCTCGATCCGCAGCGGATGCGCGACCGCGGCATCACCATGCAGCGGATGCGCGATGCGATCCGCGCCAGCAATGCCGATGTCGGCGGCCGCACCGTCGAACTCTCCGAGTTCGAATATGTCATTCGCGGCAAGGGCTATCTGAAGGACATCAACGATCTCGGCAACATCGTGCTGAAGACCGACAACGGCACGCCGGTGCTGCTGCGCGACGTCGCCCGCGTCGAGCTCGGCCCCGACGAGCGGCGCGGCATCGCCGAATTGAACGGCGAGGGCGAGGTGGCGAGCGGCATCGTGCTGCAACGCTTCGGCGTCAATGCGCTCGACGTGATCGAAAACGTCAAGAAACGCTTTAAGGAGATCGCGACCAGCCTGCCGAAGTCGGTCGAGATCGTGCCGGTCTATGACCGGTCCAACCTGATCTATGCGGCGATCGACACGCTCAAGCGCACGCTGTTCGAGGAGAGCGTCGTGGTCGCGCTGGTCTGCCTCGTGTTCCTGCTGCATGTCCGCAGCGCGCTGGTCGCGATCCTGATGCTGCCGGTCGGCGTGTTGATGGCGTTCGGCGCGATGAAGCTGCTCGGGATCGGCTCCAACATCATGAGCCTCGGCGGCATCGCGATTGCGATCGGCGCCATGATCGATGCGGCGATCGTGATGATCGAGAACGCGCACAAGCACCTGGAGCGGGCCGAGCCCGGCCGGTCGCGGGTCGCGATCCTGATCGAGGCCGCGGCGGAGGTGGGACCGGCGCTGTTCTTCAGTCTGCTCATCATCACCGTGTCGTTCATGCCGATCTTCACGCTGGAATCGCAGGAGGGGCGGCTGTTCTCGCCGCTCGCCTTCACCAAGACGTTCGCGATGGCGGCAGCCGCGCTGCTGTCGGTGACGCTGGTGCCGGCGCTGATGGTGATCTTCGTCCGCGGCAGGATCGTCCCCGAGCACAAGAATCCGATCAATCGCTTCCTGATCTGGATCTACCGTCCCGTCATCAACGGGGTGTTGCGGGCGAAGACGCTGGTGATCCTGCTCGCACTCGGTGCGATCGCCGTCACGGTCTGGCCGGCGCGGCAACTCGGCACCGAGTTCATGCCCGACCTCAACGAGGGTACGCTGCTCTACATGCCGACCACGCTGCCGGGGATCTCGGTGACCAAGGCGGCCGAGCTGCTGCAGATGCAGGACCGCATCATCCGCAGCTTTCCCGAAGTCGTCTCGGTCTACGGCAAGGCCGGCCGCGCCGCGACCGCGACCGACCCGGCGCCGTCGGAGATGTTCGAGACCGTGGTCAACCTCAAGCCGAAACAGCAATGGCGCAAGGGCCTCACGCTCGACCGCCTGATCGCCGAGATGGATAAGGAGCTGCAATTTCCTGGCGTCTCCAATGCCTGGACCATGCCGATCAAGGCGCGCATCGACATGCTGTCGACCGGGATCCGGACGCCGGTCGGCGTCAAGGTGATCGGCCCCGATCTCGCCGTGATCGACAAGCTCGCCCGCCAGATCGAGCAGGTCGTGAAAGGCGTGCCCGGCACCTCGTCGGCCTATGCCGAGCGCGGCCTCGGCGGTTACTACCTCGAGATCACGCCGAACCGCGAGGCGTTATCGCGCTACGGCATCGCGGTGCAGGACGTGCAGGACACGATCGCGACCGCGCTCGGCGGCCAGACCGTCACGACGACGGTGGAGGGACGCCAGCGCTTCACGGTCAACATGCGCTATCCGCGCGACCTGCGCGACAATCCGGGCGCGATCGCCAGCGACATCCTGGTGCCGATGCCGGCGAGCGGCGCGGTGCCGCTCGGCGAGGTCGCCGATATCACGCCGGCGCGCGGGCCGACCACGATCAGGACCGAGAACGGGCAGCTTGCGACCTACATCTATGTCGATATCCGCGATCGCGATCTCGGCGGCTATGTCGCGGATGCGCAGCGCGCGGTGCAGTCCGCCGTGCAGTTTCCGCCAGGAGCCTATGTGATCTGGAGCGGGCAATACGAATATCTCGAACGCGCCGCGGCGCGGCTCAAGATCGTGGTGCCGGTGACGCTTCTGATCATTTTCCTGTTGCTCTACCTCAACTTCCGCTCGGTGGCGGAGACCATGATCGTGATGTTGTCGTTGCCGTTCGCGCTGGTCGGCGGGCTCTGGCTGATGTGGGCGCTCGGCTTCAACCTGTCGGTTGCGGTCGCGGTCGGCTTCGTCGCGCTCGCCGGCGTCGCCGCCGAGACCGGTGTCGTGATGCTGATGTATCTCAACCAGGCGCTGGCCGAGGTCACCGCGCGTCGCGTCGCCGAGGGCCGCGCGATCGGTCGCGACGATCTCAACCACGCGATCATCGAGGGCGCGGTCGAGCGGGTGCGGCCGAAGATGATGACGGTGGTTGCCATCATGGCCGGGTTATTGCCGATCATGTGGAGCACCGGCACCGGCTCCGAGATCATGCAGCGCATCGCGGTGCCGATGATCGGCGGCATGATCTCGTCGACCTTGCTGACGCTGATCGTGATTCCCGCGATCTTCGCCGTCGTGAAGGGCATCGGGCTTCGCGTGAGGATGCCGGGAGCGGATGTCGTTGCGCCGGTCGTGCGACAGCGTGTAGCAGGGGCAGGGAATCCGTTGGCTGGTTCAAACCGGATTGAATGATACCCTGAGGGGGTATATACGATGGGGTTCGCGGCCGACTGATTTGCAGTCGGGGTGCGGTCAGGTGAGTTCGGGGCGATCACGCAGGTGTTGGTGCGGTTGACGAGGTCAGGGCGGGTGCGGGCGGGATGTTCCATCATCCTGGCCTATCTGTTCTGCGTCCTCGCGCCGTCCGTCGCGCTCGCGTTCGGAGCGCCGTTTCCGTGCCTGACCGATGAGGTCCAGCCGGCCGCCGCGGTGCAGGTGCATGATGCCTCGATGGCGCACGCCGATGGCGCCGCGCACGATCATGCCGCCCACGATCATGGCGGCATGCATATGCATCACGCCGCCGATGGCGCTGAACCTCCTGCCAAGCACAGCCACGACGGCAAGAACGCGCCGGGGCCGTGCTGCGCGATGATGTGCGTGTCGGCGCTGCCGGCCGATCTTCCGTCCGTCACTGCTCCCTTGCACCCGATCGCGACCCGTCTCGCCGAGGCTCTTCAGAGCCTGCACAGCGAGGCGCCCGCGCGGCTCTATCGTCCCCCCATCGCCTGATCCTCAGCTGACATCGTGGCTGCGCCGCGCGCTCGCGTGCGCATGCCTGTCATTCATCTGACGATCGGGACAGACCCATGTATTCGCATTTCGGGGCGAGGCTCGCCGCCGTGGCCACACGGCTTGGCAACCGGCTTGGCCGGCGCGCGCCATCCACATTCGTGTTGCGGATCGCCTCCGCCATCCTCGCGGCCGCGTCGCTTGCCGGCTGCATGGCCAACGGCCGGCCGCTTGCCGCCGCAGGCGATCCGGCAAACCCGTCGGCGGGCAGCGCCAGCGTCGGCTACCGCTCGACGATCGCGCCCTACAGCAGCCTGCGTCCGGCGACGCCGCTGCCCTGGCGCGAGCGCAACGACGGCGTGACGCCGCCGACCAATTCGAATCGGTAGGAGGGCGCCATGCGACATCTAGCCATCGTGCCGATCCTGCTGCTGACATCCGCGCTCGCGGGATGCGCGTCGTTCTCGCCCGACGGCGGCATGGGCGTCGTCTCCGAGGTCACCGCGCAGGCGATCGGCAAGGACATCGCCTTCGTTCGCACCAAAGACGAAGCCACAACCGTCGACGCCGCGGTGAAGCGGCTGCTGGCGCGCAACCTGACCGCGGATGCCGCCGTCCAGCTCGCGCTATTGAACAACAAGGGATTGCAGGCCGCCTATAACGAGCTGGCGCTGGCGGAGACGGAACTCGTTGCCGACAGCCTGCCGCCGAACCCGACCTTCTCGGTTTCCCGGATCACCGGCAACGGCGCCAGCGAAGTCGAACGGCAGGTGGTCGGCGACATCCTGGCGCTCGCGGCGCTGCCGGCGCGCTCCGAGATCGCGCGCGAGCGCTTCCGCCAGGCGCAGCTCAAGGCCGCGCTCGCCACCTTGCGGCTCGCTGCCGAGGTGCGGCGCGGCCATGTCGCGGCGGTGGCGGCGAACGAGACGGTCGCGCTGCTGACCGACGCGAAGGCGACTGCCGAATCGACCGCGCAGCTCGCCAAGAAACTCGGCGAGACCGGCGGCATGAACAAGCTCGACCAGGCCCGCGAGCAGGTGTTCTACGCCGAGATCACGGCCGACCTCGCCAGCGCGCGGCAGAATGCGGCGAGCTCGCGCGAGCGGCTGGCGCGTCTCTTGGGATTGTGGGACGGCGATCTCGGCTTCCGGATTTCGAGCAAGTTGCCATTGCTGCCGAAGCGGCCACTGGAACAGACGTCGATCGAGGTCGCCGCGGTCGGTCATCGCGTCGATCTGCAGATCGCACGGATGGAGATTGTCGCGCTCGCCAAGGCGCTCGATCTCACCGAAGCGACGCGCTTCGTCACGCTGCTCGACGTCGCCGGCATCGACAGGCGGACGCGCGATCCCGAGGGCCCGCCATTCAGGGAGCGCGGCTTCGACGTCCAGTTCCAGATCCCGATCTTCGACGGCGGCGAGGTGCGGGTGCGTCAGGCGGCCGAGACTTACCGGCAGGCCATGAACCGACTGACCGAGAAGGCCATCAATGTCCGCTCCGAGGCGCGCGACGCCTATCGCGTCTACCGCTCGACTTACGACATCGCGAGCCACTACCAGCGCGAGGTGCTGCCGCTGCGGCAGATCATCACCGAGGAGATGCAGCTGCGCTTCTCCAGCATGCAGGTCGACGTGTTCGCACTGCTGACCGAAGCGCGGCAGCGGCTCGGCTCGCTGCGCGCAGCGATCGATGCCAAACGCGACTTCTGGCTGGCGCAATCCGACCTGCAGACCGCCATCAGCGGCGGCGGCCCGGCGGCCGCGCCATCGACACCATCCGCCATCGCCTCGACCGCGCCTGCGGCTGGCGATCATTGAGAGGAGACGTAGATGTTTTCACGTCGAGGATTTTTGGGGAGCGCGGCGCTGGTCACGGCAAGCGCGGTCAGCGGCCGCGTCCAGGCTGCCGCGATTCCGGAGGCGCCGACCATGGACAGAGCGGTGATGCAGCCGCCGCTGCATCCGACAAGCGGGCCCGACTACCGGCCCGTCGTCACGCTCAACGGTTGGTCGCTGCCGTGGCGGATGAACGGCGACTGGAAGGAATTCCATCTCGTCGCCGAGCCGGTGGTGCGCGAATTCGCCGACGGCATGAAGGCGAACTTGTGGGGCTATAACGGCCAGGCGCCGGGCCCGACGATCGAGGCGGTTGAAGGCGACAAGGTCCGCATCTTCGTCACCAACAAGCTGCCGGAGCACACCACGGTGCACTGGCACGGCATGATCGTGCCATCAGGCATGGACGGCGTCGGCGGCCTCAACCAGCCGCACATCAAGCCGGGCAAGACCTTCGTCTACGAGTTCGAGCTGAAGCACAGCGGGACCTTCATGTACCACCCGCATTCCGACGAGATGGTGCAGATGGCGATGGGCATGATGGGCATGTTCATCGTGCACCCGCGCGATCCGGCATTTCGTCCGGTCGACCGCGACTTCGTCTTCATCATGAGCAGCTACCTGATCGATCCCGGCACCTATCTGCCGAAGGTCAACGAGATGAGCGATTTCAACATGTGGACCTGGAACAGCCGCGTCTATCCCGGCATCGATCCGATGCCGATCCGGCTCGGCGACAGGATCCGCGTGCGGATCGGCAATCTGACCATGACCAATCATCCGATCCATGTGCACGGGCACAATTTCGCGGTGACCTGCACCGACGGCGGCTGGGTGCCGCAGAGCGCGCAATATCCGGAGACCACGACCGACGTGCCGGTCGGCGCCGTCAGGGCGTTCGACATGCTCGCCGACAATCCGGGCGACTGGGCGTTTCACTGCCACAAGTCGCACCACACCATGAACGCGATGGGCCACGACGTGCGCAACTTCATCGGCGTGTCGCGCAAGGATCTGGCCAAGGCGGTCGGCAAGCTCGCGCCCGACGCCATGGTGATGGGATCGACCGGCATGGCGATGGGCAACATGGAGATGCCGGCGCCCGACAACACGCTGCCGATGATGACCGGAACGGGACCGTTCGGGCCGATCGAGATGGGCGGCATGTTCACCGTGATGAAGATCCGCGAGGGGCTCGGCCGCGACGATTACGCCGATCCCGGTCCCTACAATTATCCGCCGGGCACCGTTGCCTATCAGGTCGACGCGCCCGCCGCCGAACCCGCGCGGCAGCCGCCGGCGGCTCCCGAGCGAAAAGCCAAGCCATCGATGAAGGGAATGAAGATGTAGCGGATCGACGTGCCGTCCAACGAAAAGCAAGCAACAAACTCAGAATGGAGAATCCAATGAATCACCGCACCACGATCGGCATTGCCCTCGTTGCGCTGTCGATCACCGCGGCGCCGTCGCGCGGTCACGAAAAACACGGTCACCAATCCTACTCGGCCGGCGAGCCCGGCGATCCGAGCAAGCCGTCGCGCACGGTCGAGGTCGAGATGAAGGAGATGGAGTTCACGCCATTCCGCATCGAGGTCAAGCGCGGCGAGCAGATCCGTTTCGTGATCAAGAATGCCGGCACCGAGGATCACGAATTCCTGCTCGCGACCACCGAGGAGAATTTGAAGCATGCCGAAGTCATGAAGAAGCATCCGCATATGGAGCATGACGATCCGAACGGCGTCCGCCTCGCGCCCAAGAAGACCGCGGAGATCGTCTGGAAGTTCACCAAGGCCGGAACATTCGAATATTCCTGCCTGATCCCCGATCACCGCGATTACGGGATGACCGGTCGCGTCATCGTGCAATGAAACCAGCAACGAGAGAAAGGACGACAACGATGAACAGGATGATCCGGATTGCAGCCGCAGCTGCGCTGGCGCTGACATTGGGCGGCGCTTTCGCGCAGGCCGCAGCCATCAACGGCGAGGTCAAGAAGATCGACGAGGGCGCAGGCAAGATCACGCTCAAGCACGGCCCGGCCAGGAGCCTCGGCATGGACGAGCCGATGACGATGGTCTACCGGGTCAAGGATCCCGCGCTGCTCAAACAGGTCAAGGTCGGCGACAAGGTCAAGTTCGAAGCCCAGGAGGGCGATGGCGGCTACACCGTCACCGCGATCCAGAAGGCGAAGTGAGGCGACGCCCGTATCGTCGCCCCGCGCACGATGGGCTGTCGGTTGAAACACCGCCGGCAGCCCCAGCAAGCGCGGGGCATGATCGTCAAAGCAGAGCTGCTCCACGTGGATCGGCTTGAATGCGTTGCACGGGTGGACTTATCCTGCGGTCTGGAAGGACAAGCCATGAGCGATTGCTGCGAGCAGAAGACGCCCGAATGCTGTGCGCCACCGCCGCCGACGTTGCCGAAGAAGGCTGGCGCGCCGGCGTTGGATCGCAACCTCACGGCTGATGCGTGCGGCTGCTCGGGCGGCGTTCCGGTGTTTGACGGCCTCGATCCGCGCTACAAGCGCGTGCTCTGGACCGTCATTGCCATCAATGGCGCGATGTTCCTGACCGAGATGATCGCGGGTCAGCTTGCCGGATCGCAGGCGCTCAAGGCGGATGCGCTCGACTTCCTTGCCGATACCGTCACCTATGGGCTGAGCCTTGCGGTGATCGGCGCCGGCCTGCGGATGCGTGCGTCGGCGGCGCTGCTGAAGGGCGCTTCGCTGAGCCTGATGGCGCTCTGGGTCGTCGGCTCGACGGTCTACCAGACCCTCGTTCTCGGTGTGCCGAAGGCCGAGGTGATGGGCGCGATAGGGACGTTGGCGCTTGCGGCGAATCTGTCGTCCGTTCTGCTTCTGCTGCCCTACAAGGACGGTGACGCCAATGTCCGCTCGGTCTGGCTCTGCTCGCGCAACGACGCGATCGGAAACCTCATCGTGATGGTGGCCGCGCTCGGCGTCTGGGGAACCGCCACCGCCTGGCCCGACCTCGCGGTCGCCGCGGTGATGGCGATGATATTCCTCACCTCGTCGGTGCAAATCCTGCGGCAGGCGTGGGCCGAGTATCGCGAGGCGGCGCTGCGCAGCCCGACGGCGGCGCATGGCTGATTGAGCCGCACCTGACCGTGTGCTGCTGCTGGAGGCGTGCGCGGGAATTCGCCTTGCATTTACCTTAAATGATGGCGCCGGGGGAACGTCCGTGGCAGCGGCGCGTTGCTGTGCATCATTTGTGCGCAGAAGGCCCCCTCCATGACAGTCAACGTGGCAATACTGATGGCGGCATTGGTGCTGTCGGGAACCGTGTTGGCGCAGAGCTCCGGTCCGTCGGCCGGCTCAGCGGGAGCCGGGCAGGCCGCCAACGTCACCACCACCGGCCAGGCGCTGAACACCAGCAAGAAGACCGGCGACAGCGGCCCGCCGATCGCGACGGCCGCGCACCCGGCGAAGCCAGCTGACGGCAGCACGGTCGGCGCGAGCCGTCCGCAAAAGCCCGACCGGCGCCTCGAGCACTACCCGTAGGCTGCGGAGCCCAAGCAAGGCAATCACCTCCAGGATGCGTTACCCATCCTATCGCAGCGATATCGATCAGCAAAAAGCCGGCGCGGTCATTGTGACTACACCGGCTTGATGTTTGAACGGTTCGCTTGCTCAGTAAACCAGGCCGGTGCCCGGGGGCTTCTCCAGCGCGGCGGCGAGCGAGCGATATTCGTCGCTGCTGGTGCCGGCGAGCTGGGCGATGCGGTTCAGGTGGTATTGCGCCTGATCGCGGTTGCCCTGTTCGACCTGCCAGAGGCCGTAATACTGCCAGGTGCGCACATGGGCCGGGTCGGCCTTGAGCGCGCGCTCGTACCAGATCTGCGAGACCTTGTAGTCGCCGAGTTTCCGATAGGAATAGCCGATCAGGTTGGCGACGTCGGCACGGTCATCTTGGCCGAGCGCCTTCAGCTGCTCGATCGCGGCGCTATAGTCGTGCTTGTCGTAGATCGTGGCATAGGCGGCGTGATAGCCGGCCAGGAACTTCTGATCGTCGATCGCGGAGCTCTTGTCCTTCTTCGCCTTCTTGCCCTTGCTGCTGCTGTCGGAAGCCGGCGGGGAGGGATTGTCGCCGCCTGCGGCGTAGGCCGAGATGACCGGCCCGGCGGCGAGGGTCATCGAGAGCACTGCGAGGCCCAAAAACTTCCAAAGAAACTTCGGCGACTTGCTCATTCCTGGTTGCTCCTGATCGTTCCTGATCGTGCTCGGTAATCCTACACCCAAGCCTGCTGACTTGAACACCCGAGGGTGCAGAACATTCCCGCCCGGGTCCACGATTGCGTGATCCCCGCCGGCAGGGGGCGGCCAACATGACCAAGATGTCATTCACATGAATGAATACCGTCAGCGCCCTTCAGAACGGGTTCAGTGCGCGGCCCATAAGGTCACGTGCATTGATCGGTGAGGCCGACCATCCGGCCGGAGACCTCTCGATCCCGCAGAGGAGACCACCATGCTGAAGACGATTTCCGCCGCGCTGCTCGCCATGTCCGTGATCGCAGCGCCCGCGCTCGCCGCTGAGGCCGGCAAGACTGCTGCGCCCGCGCCGGTGACCACGACCGCCCCGGCGACCAAGGCCGCCCCCGTCATCAAGAGCGAGCAGCTGCCGTCGAAGGTGCGCAACGCCAACGCCAAGATGCACCACAAGCACTATCGCCATCACCGCCACCACAAGCACATGGGCATGCTGAAGGTGAAGGCGCCGAAGCATGCGACCAAGCACGTCCATGCGAAGGTCGCCACCAAGCACGTCGCGCCGGCCAAGCGCGGCTGATCAAGCGCGGCTGAGCCTGATCCGAAGGGCGTCGTTCGATCCACATTGCCCCGCTGCGCCCTTGGGATGCAGAACCGGCCCGTCCGTCCATTGCTTCCCCAATGGCGGCGGGCCGGAGTGCGTCGGGGCTTCCGTTGCGAGGCTGGGCGCCAGCTCGGCGGGAACAACCGAGTTGCGAATTCCCCGGCTGGCGGTTTATGAGACGCGTCCGGGGACTCATGAAACAGCGTCGTTTGCGGACCTCATCAAAACTGGCGGCGATCCTGCTGCTCTCGATGCCACTTGCCGGCTGCCTCACCAGCGACGACGGCGGCAGCTCGACCACCTTCACCGACGATCGCGGCGTCGCCAACCAGCCGTTTCCGGACAGGTACCGCGACCAGATCCTGGCCTTCATGCGGACCTACCTGAACAATCCGGTCGGGGTCCGCGAAGCCGGCATTGCCGAGCCGGTGCAGCGCACGGTCGGCGGCCGGCTGCGCTACGTGGTCTGCCTGCGCTACAGCGCAAAGGATACCGACGGCAATTACCGCCCGGCGCGGGAGCGCGGCGTCCTGTTCGTCGACGGCCGGCTCGACCGCATCCTCGACAACGCCGCCGAGCCCTGCGCCGGCGCGTCCTACGCGGCATTTCCGGATCTGGAAAAGATGGCGCGCTAGGCATGATCCGGAAAAGTGCGAAACGGTTTTCCGACAAGATCATGCCCAGACAAGGAGACAAGGCGCGATCTGACGCGCTTTGGGACGCGGCGGCTTGTCGCAGCAGCAAGCCTGAGCAGTTCGTTAGCGAACTCCGATCACTTTTCGGCGAGCGCTGAACTTCACCTTAGCCGTTTGCGACTTACATACAGCCGAAATACGGCTGCTTAACCGGTGAAAAAACCTTCTCTGCCAAGGAACAAACGGGCGTTGTTGCGACCCTGTTACAGCTCGGAAACATCACAGGTCAGGCATTGCCCCAAAGCAACCTAATTGGCGTCACGTTGTTTGGCTTAACAGCGCAGCGTTCGTAACGGGGATCAGAGATGAAGAAGTTTTTGCTCGGCACAGTCGCGCTGGCCGCCCTTGCGGGCCCGGCATTTGCGGCTGACATGCCAGCCCGCACCTATACCAAGGCACCGCCGCCCTATACCGCCCCGGCGCTCGTCTACAACTGGACCGGCTTCTATATCGGCGGCCATGTCGGCGGCGCGTTCACCGACGGCACCAATCTGATGGGCAGCGACGCGCGGTTCATGGGTGGCGTGCAGGGCGGCTTCGACTATCAGTTCGCGCCGAACTGGGTGATGGGTATCGAGGCGCAGTACTCCTGGCTGCCGAGTTCCTCGAACAATGGCCTGACGTTCCCTGCCGGAACGGTCGTGACCGGCAATACCGACCAACTCGGTTCGGTGACCGGCCGCCTCGGCTACACTTGGGGTCCGGCGCTACTCTACGCCAAGGGCGGCTACGCCTGGCGCGACAACAACATCACGGCGTCGGTCGGCGGCGTGCCGGCGGCCTTCACCACCGATGGCGGTCACAAGGACGGTTACACGGTCGGCGCGGGCCTCGAATACATGTTCGCCCCGAACTGGTCGGCGAAGGCCGAGTACCAGTACTACAATTTCGGCAAGACCACTTTCACCAGCGGTCCGGCCGACATTGTCGGTGCGAGCTTCCGGAACGACGAACATACCGTCAAGCTCGGGGTCAACTACCGCTTCGGCTGGGGCGGTCCGGTGGGCTCCCGCTACTGATCGCGTCGTCGTATCATCGACATCGAAAGGCCGGCCTTCGGGGCGGCCTTTTTTGTTGGCCTGCCGCGTGCCCGCGCTCCCACATTCACCCGATGTTCAGGCCTGATCGTGCAATGCAAAAAAATAATTCCTGCATTGCACGGAACTTTCATCGTGATGCGCTATTGTGGGATCGCCGGGCTGGTGGACAAACAAACATGCGTAGCTTTGCGTTAGGGCTGATCATCTCTGCGGTCTCTGTGCCGTGCTTTGCCCAGACCATCCTCAAATCCGAACCCTTGGCACTCGCGCCTTACGAGGTCGTGTTCGTGCAGGACGCCTCCTGCACGGCCGGCAAGGTGCTCAAGGTGACCGGGTCGATCCGCGGTCTGCATCGGCGGAAAATCTGCGTCTCGCTCGCCGCCGAACAGGCGTCGCTGGCGACGGCGACGCCGTAACGGCAGCACGACGGCCGCATCGGCATCCGGTCCGCCTATGCGCACCGGACGACCCACTGTACCTCAGTTCAACCGCGGCTCCAGACGCGCTTCGCGTTCGGCATCGGCCTTGTTCTTGGCCGGGTCCTCGTTCGGCTCGGGCTGGCACGGCCGGATTTCGTAGTCATTGTCCAGCACCGGGCGCGGCGAGGACTTCTCCTCCTCGGAGACGGTATCCACCACCAGGCCCGATTGCCGGGCAAGCTTCCAGACATCGGCCTCGGTCGGGTAGGCCTTGCTCAGCTTGGCGTCTTGATAGAATAGCGCGTACGGCATTCGTCGTTTCCCCAAACAACCGACAACGCCAAGGCCCGTCCCGGGTTTCACACGAGATCGCCGTTCCGATCACGGAACCGTGAGCCGGATTCAGGCAAGCATCTGAAAATATGAGTCATTTCGGACTTTTTGCGGGAGGAGCCTGAGTCCTTAATGAGCGGTAAACCCCGGAAAAAAGAATCCCCGGGACTCCTCGGGTAGAATCGCCGGATGCTCCGAGCCATGAGAGCGATCCACCAGCCCCCCTACGAACGCGTGCAGCTCGCGCTTGCGGTTGTGCTGCTCGCAGCCTGTGCCGCCAACGTGGCACTGGTCTGGTCGCGGCTCTAGGGAAACTTGGCTCCAGCCAAAACCTGTATGTAGCGGACCACGCGAAAACGCCGTGGCCGCGCGACCCCGGCACCGATTGACGGGCCGGCCATTCCTTCCATCATTGCCGGCAGAACAAGTGCCCGCCGCGGCCTGCGCGGACGGGCCGCGATCGGGGTGGAGCTGTCATGATCGAGATGCTGAAGGAACGGGTCAATTGCGACGCCGGCCTGGTGCGGCGCGGCCGTTACCTCACCACGACATTCCTGCTCGAGATCGGCAAGGCCGCCTGGCTGATCGCCATCCATGAGGGCCGCGTCGTCGCGGTGACGAAGGGCCCGTTCGTGATGCCGTCGTCGTCGTTTGCACTGCGCACCTCGGACGAGGAATGGGACAGGTTCTGCGAAAAGCGGCCGCCGCCGGGCTCCAACGACCTGATGGCGCTGCTCAAGCGCCGCGTGCTGAGGGCCGAGGGCGAGCTGCAGATCTTCATGGCGAACCTGCGTTACTTCAAGGAGGCGCTCGGCAAGCTGCGCCGCGAGGGAGCGGCCGCATGAGCGCCAAATTCGAACCGATCATCGGCCGCTACACGCATCTCGAGCTGTCAGGCCGGGCGCACCGCGTCTATGTCGAGGAGGCGGGCGAGGGCACGCCGCTGCTCTGCCTGCACACCGCGGGCGCCGACGGGCGGCAATATCGCGGCCTGATGAACGATGTCAGCGTCACGCGCAACCATCGTGTCATCGCGTTCGACATGCCCTGGCACGGCAAGTCGTCGCCGCCCCAAGGCTGGCACGACGAGGAATACCAGCTCACCTCGGCGCAATACATGGCGATGATCCTGGCCGTGATGGAGGCGCTCGATCTCGACCGGCCGATCGTGATCGGCTGCTCGATCGGCGGCCGGATCGCGCTGCATCTCGCGCTCGAGCATCCCGAACGCTTCCGCGCGATCATAGGTCTGCAGGCTGGCGCGCATGTCGATCCCTATTACGACCTGAATTTCCTGCATCGGCCGGACGTGCATGGCGGCGAGGTCGCGGCCGCCATCGTCTCGGGTCTGGTCGGGCCGGACGCGCCCGACAAAGACCGGTGGGAGACGCTGTGGCACTACATGCAGGGCGGGCCCGGCGTGTTCAAGGGCGACCTCTATTTCTACAAGATCGACGGCGATATCCGCGCCCGCGTCGCCGAGATCGACACCAAACGCTGCCCGCTGTTCCTGCTGTCGGGCGAGTACGACTATTCCTGCACGCCGGAGGAGACGCTGGCGGTGGCGAACAGCATTGCCGGCAGTGAGGCCACCATTATGAAGGGCCTCGGGCATTTCCCGATGAGCGAGAACCCGGGCGAGTTCTTGAAGCATCTGCTGCCGGTGCTGGAGAAGATCGGCGGCGGCTAGAGCGTTTTCAAGCGAAGTGGATACCGGTTCGCGCTCAGAAAACGCGTCAGAACAAGAGTCGCCACTCTCGACCTCGTATGGCGCGGTGTGACAGACTGCGTCATCGCACGAAGAGGTTACGCGGGAGGTCTCCATGCTTCCGAAGGCTGAAGCGGCATATTTCGCGATTGCCGATATTTCCGGCTATACCAACTTCCTCGCGGCGGTCGAGCTCGACCACGCGCAGGACATCATCGCCGATTTCATGGACGTGGTGGTGAAAGGGCTGCGCCCGCCATTTCGCCTCGCCAAGTTCGAGGGCGACGCCGCCTTCGTCTACTCGACCGGGACAATCGACGGCTCGCTGCTGCAGGACGCGATCGAGGGCGCCTATTTCAAATTCCGCCGGCGCCTGCGCGACGTCCGCCAGGCCTCGACCTGCGAGTGCAAGGCCTGCGTCGCGATGGGCGATCTCGATTTCAAATTCGTCGTCCATCACGGCGAGATGGTGAAGCAGAAGATGGGCGGCAGGGAAGAGCTCGCCGGGCGCGACGTCATTCTGGTCCACCGGCTGCTCAAGAACACGGTTGGCGAGAAGGTTGGCGGGCGTGCCTACGCGCTCTACAGCGACGCAGCGATCCGCGCCATGGGCGTCGACCCGGTGGCACAAGGTCTGATCCCGCATCAGGAAACCATCGACATCATCGGCGATGTGACGCTGTGGGCGCGCGATCTCGAGGCGGCGTGGCAGCAGGACGACGCGCAAACGCGGCTGGAGGTGACGCGCGAAGACGCCTACGCGATACTGGAGTTCGACATCGCCGCGCCGCGGCAGACGGTGTGGGAGTTCATCACCGTGCCCGGGCAATGGCAGAAATGGTGGGACGCCGACGACATCGTCGAGGAGTCAGGCAAGGGGCGACGCGGTATCGGCACCAAAAACCATTGCGCGCACGGCAACCATACCAACGTCGAGGAAACGCTCGACTGGCGTCCGGTCGATTACTTCACGGTCGGGATCACGCTGCCGGTGCCCGGAGCCCCGCGCATCATCATGACCCGGGCCGTTCTCGACGGCGCAAACGGAACGTCCCGTTTCGAGCTGCGGATCGCCAAGCCGAAGCCGAAGGACAGGGCGTTCCTCGATGGCGCCGCGGCCAAATTCGCCGAACGGATGACCCAGGCGGTGGCCGGCCTCCGATCAATGGTGGAAGGCAAGCAGCCTGCCGTTGACGCTGTGGAGGAGCCGACGCTGGCGCGATCGAGCGGACGCTTCCTGAGCGAGCCGGTGAAACCGGGCGCGCGCGGCTGAAGGTCAGCGAACGATTCGGAGATTAAAGGGGGCCGGTTACTTGCCGGAGCGCGGCAGCTCGCTGTTGTCGCGGATCGCAGCGCGGACCTTGGCCATGGTCGTGGTGCAGTATTCCTCGCGCTCCCTCAGGAAACGCTGCTGCTGCGCGCGGAAATTGGCAACACGGTCCCGCACCTCGGATCCGAAGTCGCCGCTGATGTCGAGCTTGGCAAATTGCGGCGGCTGCGCCGGCGGCGGCGGGACTTCGACGACGGTCACAGCTAAAGGCTGTGGAGCGGAGGGCAGGCCTTCGATCACGGTCGGCAGCGGAAGCGGTGGCGGCATGAGTGCAGCTTGCACCTCAGCCTCAGGCTTGACGCTGAGCGTGGCGATGGCCTCGACCAAGGCCTGTTCAGCGGCGGTCTGCAACGCGGCAGCGGGTGCAACTGGTGCGGCGGGTGGCGCGGCGGTCGGCTGGGCGGCGGGCGGCGTCACCGTCCGCGGGGCAGGCGTCGGCAGTTCGGCGTCGGGCAGCTTGCCCTTCACCGACTGTACGAAAGCCATTGTCTGCGCGATCAGGAGATCGCGTTCCTTCATCCACTTCATGGCGCACCTTGAGCGCGCGGATTGCATCAGAGCAACCCCGCGGAAGCAAGCACTCGCCATCATGATGGTTGACGAAGACGCCGGTTTTGCAGGCACGGTGACAAAATTGTGACGTGCGTGGGCGCGAGGGACGGTCAGCGCTGGCGGGGATTGGTGTTCGGGACGAACGGGGTACCGACGATCCGGACCGGCGTCTGGGCCAGTGCTTGGCTTGGGACCGGCGCCTGATTCGCGGCCGGCCGGGGCGCCGCGCTGGCCGGAGCGGGCGCCGGATCGAGCAGGGCGACGATGCCGGCAGCGGCCACGCTCAGCAGCGTGAAGCTGCCCAGAAGCATCAAATTTCGGTTGGTCTCGCGTACTCTCATGCGGGGAAAATCGCGTGAGGCGGCATAATGTTCCGAACAAATCCTCAGGCGTTTTCTCGCGGTTTGGCCTCGAGCTTGAGAAAGTGCGGCAGGAGGAGACCTGAAAGCTCAAGTCGCGAGTCCACCGGCCCGGTGTGCCGGCTGGAGCGGGCGCGTTCAGTCTAGTGAGCCATCGCCTCGACAGCTACCGGTTCGGTGCTGCGGGCCTCGATCAGGTCGGCGTAGCGGCCATACTCCTCGGCCATTTCGAGCAGCTTTTCACGCACCGTGGCGTCGGTGACCTGGCGGGCCAGCCGTCGCGCCTGATCGGACTGGAAGCGATAATGGGCTGTGTCGGACATCGTAGGCTCCTCACACATGTGTAAGGACCGTCCGGCAAAGGTTCATCAAGACGTCATTGAAGGGAAGACGTCATGAAGGGCAGGCGTTATTGAAGGGTGTTGGACCGATCGGTCGCCGTAGCCGCGACCGGGTGGCCGGCCTTGTCCTCGCGGACCTCGACCTCGAACCAACCCATCTCCTTCAGCTCGCGCGCCTTCTTCTCGGCAGCGTCTTCGCTGTCGCGCTTCAGCACGATTTGGCTGGTGCCATCCCGGGCAAGGATCAAATAGGTCATTGGCTGAGTCCCATCCCACATTCTGCATACCGCGTTTTGGGCTGCAAGGACAGAAACAAGGCAAGGGATGGGTGATGCTACGGGGATGATCCCACGATTCCTGCCAGGGAGCAGGGTGTCCGGCTGGTTCCCGACCGCTGTCGACATGACCAGCTACGCCGGATGATCGCCGATATCCGAGAGCTTGAGACCGGCGCAAGCTTGATAGGTCAGCTGTCCGCCGTTGGCGTCCAGCGGCAGGCTTACGAGTTGCGTTTCGCAAAGCGCACTGAGATGACGGACATCATTGCTTGCGTGCCTGCCGAGCAGGGCTCCTTCGATGAGTCACCGTTGCCTTGCGCGCAAGTCCTGTCGGCGGTGTGAGCGGAGCCCGGAAGACTACGGCTTCCGTTAAACGTTGTGGGTAATCCAAGTGAGGCTCTTTGATTGAGCCGCGAATACATGCTCGGGTTGGATCAAGGACAATGCGCGGCGCAAGCCGTGTAGATCCGGATGGAGGACTCGATGCCCAGGCACTTCGGTTTGAAGGCGACATCGCCGGCGGGACGGTCGACGTTCACGGGATCATCAAGAGATTTGCAGCAGCGGACCGCGTCGGCATCTGCGTCGAAGAATCGTGCTTCGGTCAGTTCGCCGGCATCAAAGCCCGCTTCGCCATGCTCGGAGCTGCCGTATTCTCCCACGAGCTGGCGGGGCTGCTGCGGTCGACGGTCGATCTCGACCGATTGAAGCTGCGCGCGACGAGGCGTGGCTGACAGTCTTCATAGCTCGGACGGCTCGTGCTTTTTGTCGCGCTTCAGGTCCATGCGATCGATGCGTTCATCGATCAATCGATTCAGTCTCTCGTCCCGCAGCGTGTCCTTCCTGAACAGCCCGCCATGCAGGCGATAGGCGAGGAGGAGCAGGACCACAGCAACGCCGACGAGATAGTAGGACCAGTCCATAGTCAGAACCGCGCCTGGCAGTGTCCATTGTGAAACAGCGAGCCTCGGCAACTGTGCCAGGCAGCGCTAACGACGGCTCGCCAGCATCACCGCAAGGTCAGCTCAATTGGCGCCCGCCAGGATAAACAGATTATTGTAGACGGGCAGTGCAATGAAGGCGACCACATAAGCCACTTGGCGTTCGCTGTTGCCGTGCCACAGCAACCATATCACGAGGTAGGTTAGGCCCAGTTTGGCAATAAGCCACCATTCACCCAGCCACTCCTGGGTGAGCCACATGAACGGGTTCAGTTCGCCCATTCCCCGCTGCAAGATCTCGTTGGTGGTGATCAGATCCGAGTAGCCCATCAGCAAGGCGCAGACCAGCAGCATTGCCTTCAGGAACGACGTCCTCGCCCGCAACTGCTTTTCCGTCATCCGGTGCCTGCCCGAAATCCGCTTGTGGCTCCCTGTTGCGCAATTTTGCGGGATGTTTTCGGCTAGTGCAAGCCCCCACGACCCGGTTGTCCAACGCCACGCTCTCCAAACCAACCAGGTTGGGCATCCCGTACCGGGGCACGGCCAACCGACCCGTCCCGTTGATTTCGTGAAAAGATGGTGCCGGCTGAGGGGATTGAACCCCCGACCTTCAGTTTACAAAACTGCTGCTCTACCGCTGAGCTAAGCCGGCTACATGGGTATGATTTGCGCGCTCGCATAGCAGACTTGGCGGGGCAGGGCCAGAACCTGAAGGCCAGAACCCGGGAGGTCCGGATCGGCCGTTCGCCTCCACCGGCCAGGCGGCAAAGAGGCGGCCCGAAGGCCGCCTTTTGCGCGTCAGCGGTTCGCCCGAGCTACTGGCAGGGATGTCGCAGGCCGTCACTGCCGCGGAACCACGTGCCGGGGGTGCAGACAAAGCCATTCTGCCGGGCATATTCCTCGCCGCCGATCGGGGTGCGGGCATAGTCGGGGCCGCCGAACGGGGCGGTCGCGATCGCGGCTGCGGTGCCGACCGCGCCGCCAACCACACCGGCCGCGACGCCGGCGGGGCCGGGGTCATAGCGGTTGTAGCTGCCCTGCCAGTCGCGGTCCCGCCGATAGGTGTGGTGGCGATAGGCGGTGCGCGTGGTGCCGGGCGTCATCGTCTGGCATCGGGCATCGGGATCGTCATTCGAGCAGCGCGCGGCGGTACCGATGGTCTGCTGCGCCATCGCGGAGCCGGCCAGGGTCGCAGCGAGCAGGGCTGCTGCGCCAACGGTGGCGCAGCGAATCTTGAGCTGTGTCATGCAAGGTCTCCTCTCGTCGTGGTGACGAGCTAATCTCGCCGCGCCGTGCCTGTTCCGATCCGGCCTTGCCCTGCGTTCAAACCAGTGTGAAGTTCCGTAACTCTCGCGCATGATGCGTTCCGGATGATGCTGTCTTGACGAGAATTGCATGCACACTGGTGACATCGACTACGCCGCCGGCGACGCCAATTTGCGCGGCTATCTTGCGTTCAAGGACCGCGGCGTAAAGCGTCCCGGGGTGCTGGTATTCCACGAAGGGCTCGGGCTCGGCGATTTCGCGATGGAGCGGGCACGCAGGCTTGCCGAGCGTGGCTATGTGGCGTTCGCCGCCGACATGTTCGGCGAGCGGCGGCAGGCCGCCGATCTGCAGCAGGCAATGACGCTGATCGGTCATTTGCGCGCCAATCCCGCCACGCTTCGCGGGCGGGCCCGCGCCGCGCTCGCGACGCTCACGGCATTGCCCGAGGTCGACGCTACCCGTTGCGCGGCGATCGGCTTCTGCTTCGGCGGCACGGTCGTGCTCGAGCTTGCGCGCGACGGTGCTGACCTCAAGGCCGTCGTCAGCTTCCATGGCGTGCTCTCGACCACGCAGCCTGCGGCAGCGGGGGCGGTGAGGGCGAGCGTGCTGGTCTTGACCGGAGCCGACGATCCGCTGGCGCCTTCCGACCAGGTCGCGGCATTCGAGAACGAGATGCGCGCCGGCAAGGTTGCCGACTGGCAGGTGATCAGCTACGGCAACACGCTGCACGGTTTTGCCAACCCGGCCGCCGACGGTTCGATCATGAAGTCGGCGCTGTACGATGCGCGGGCTGACCGCCGCTCCTGGGCGGCGATGCAAGGCCTGTTTGACGAGGTGCCGGCCTGACAAGATCGGCGATGTGGTGTTTGATCTGCCGTCACGCGCCGGCGCGGGGGATTGATGTTCGGAATCTTGAGTCTTGGCTTTCTGCTTGGCATGCAGCATGCGCTGGAGCCGGATCACATCGCGGCGGTATCGAGCATCGCGGCGCGCCGTACCCATGTCGGTGATATCGTCAAGCACGGCCTGACCTGGGGCCTCGGTCACACGCTCACGCTGTTCGTCTTCGCCGGCGCCGCGATCCTGCTCGGGCACGCGATCCCCGAGACGGTCGCGCAGCCGATCGAGACCGCGGTCGGCGTCATGCTGGTCGGCCTCGGTGCGCATGTCTGGTGGCGGCTGTGGCGCGATCGCGTGCACTTCCACACCCATTCGCATGGCGACGGCATGACGCATTTCCACGCCCACAGCCATGCCGGTGAAACCGTGGCGCGTGCGTCCACCAGCCCACATGTCCGCGCGGCGCACAGCCACGCCCATGGCTTCCGCTGGCGCACGCTGCTGGTCGGTCTGATGCACGGCATGGCGGGCTCGGCGGCGCTCTTGGTGCTGACGGTATCGCAGGCCCCAAACCCGGTGATCGGGCTTGGCTATGTCGCGCTGTTCGGCGTCGGATCGATGATCGGGATGGGCGTGCTGTCGAGTGTGATTGCGGTGCCGCTCGCGGCCTCCGCACGCTGGCTGACCTGGGCCAATCGCGGCCTGCAAATGGCGGTCGGCGCGGTCACGATTGCGATCGGCATCCACTCGATCATCGAGAACGCGTTTACCTGACGCAGCCAACGTGCGCCGGACCGCCGTTAACGATTCCTGATCCCTCACGGCCGCATTGACCGGATGCCGATGCTTACGCGTTAGGCTTACCGCCAGTTTGGGCCGCGTCCTTAACCCTTCCGCCAAGCCGTTGGATTAGGCTGCGGGTGGAACAATTCGGGACGCTGGGTAGAACATGCGCGGAAGTCTTGCGCTGACGATATTGGCTGCGATGACCTCGACGGCGCTGGCCGGCGGCGGCTTCGACATTGTCGTGCCCAATCGCCCTGGCGTGCCCATCATCATCAATGGCGTCGACGCCTCCTACGCCGTGGTCGAAAGTGCCATGGGGCTGGCCCGCAACGACTCGATGGTGCCGACCGTCTATGGCGGCCGCCCGATCGATCCCGAGCCGAATGTCGGCCATTATTATCCAAGCCTCGGCCACATGCCGGGTTACGGCCGCCTCGAGATCGAGCCGCCGGCCAACCGCCGCCTGCCGCAGCCGGCCGAGAGCTATCACGAATCATGGTCGGCGCGGTCCGCGCCGCTGCCGGCGCAGTCCAGCGTGCCGGTCGATCCGCCGCCGGTGATCTACGCGCCGCAATTCAACGGGCCGCAGCCGCTGCCGGGACCGGTCCCGCGGCCACCGCGTCCCCGAGGACCCTAAATCAACTGCCCCTCGAACGGGGGCGCCTTCATAGCCACCAAGAGCTACGCGACGAACAGAGAGACCATCAGGAGAGAGTAATGCGTCAAATGATCAAAGGACTGATTGCGGCCGTGGCCGTCATGGTGACCGCGCCCGCAATGGCGTGCGGTTTCAACCCTTGCGGCTATTCCGCGCCCGTCGTGAATTACGGCTGCGGCGGCTGCGGCGGCTGCGGCGGCTGCGGTGGCTACGGCTACGGCTACGGCTATGGCGGTTACGGCGCGGTCGAACGCCTGCCTGACCCGGATGCGGCCTACCCCGACGCAGCGCAGCAGTACTATTACGTCAACCAGGGACCGAGCTACACCGGCCCGGGCAATTGGGCGCCGCGTCCGTACTACCGCGAGGGTTACGGCCGTCCGTATTACGGCTATCGCCACTATGGCTACCGTCACTACGGCTACCGCCATCACTATCGGCCCTACCGTGCGCACTACGGCTATCGCTACGGCTACGCGCCACACCGCTACGGCCATCCGGTGCTGCGCCGCTACTACTGATCCGACGATCGGTTCGAGACCCGGTCGAAGACATCAGCGCCCGTTTGCGTCAAGCGAGCGGGCGTTCTTCGTTTGACAATTGAAGTGAGGTCGCTTCCGCAAAGGGCGCCGCACCCCCCGCATGCGACCGCCGCAGGTGCGCGCTGCCAAAATATCGAAAACAACCCCATGCAAAGGAGCCGGCGGTTGCCGGCGTTCGACAGGGCGACTTGACACGTCGGGCAAATCAGGGATATATTTCGAATATTCCGAAATCATGCGAGCGCCGCCTCGCAAGCCCCCTGGTCCGCAAGCGGGAGAGGTGAACAAGATCTCGGCCCCATCCAACTATCAAACTAACCCATCAGCCCGAGCCGGCTGGCGCCGATATAGAGCGCGAGCACACAGGCGTTCGACACGTTGAGGCTCTTGATCTCGCCGGGCATGTCGAGGCGGGCGACGACGCGGCAGGTCTCGCGCGTCAATTGCCGCAAGCCCTTGCCTTCGGCGCCGAGCACCAGCGCGAGCGGCTGCTGCAATTGAACCTTGCCGAGATCCTCGGTGCCCTCGCTGTCGAGGCCGACGGTCTGAAAGCCGTGGTCGTTCAGTTCGTTCAGCGCGCGCGCCAGATTCTGCACGGTGACCATCGGGACCAGCTCGAGCGCGCCGGAGGCGGACTTCGCCAGCACGCCGGTGGCCTCCGGGCTGTGGCGGGCGGTGGTGACGATCGCCTTCACCGCAAATGCCGCGGCCGAGCGCAAGATGGCACCGACATTGTGCGGATCGGTGATCTGGTCGAGCACCAGCACGATGCCCTCCTGCGCCAGCGTGTCGATGCCGGGCGAGGGCAGGGGGTCGGCCTCCGCCAAGAGGCCCTGATGCACGGCATCGGGGGTGAGGCGCCGGTCGATGTCGCCGGGCCGGACGATCTCCGGGGTGACCCGGGTCGCGATGTTTTCGTCGGCAAGGCGCTTCGCGGCGTTCTCGGTGAGGTAAAGCTTGCGGATCTGGCGGTCCGGGTTGGCAAGCGCGGCGGCCACCGTGTGCCAGCCATACAGAATCACCGGTCCGTCGGAACCGGATTCGCGCTCCCGCCAAGCCGGCGGGCGGCCGAATTTCGGCCCTTTTTGGAAGGGTTTACCGCCCTTGCCTCGGAAATTGGGTTTGCGGTCGCGGTCGCTCATGTGAGGCTTGTGTCACGGCTCTCGATTATTGGCAATTTACGCAGCGTTTTCGAGCGAAGTGGAGGGCGGTTCGCGTGAAGAAAACGCGTCAAAAACAAGAATCTAGCCGCCGTTATTGCTTGTTTGGAACAGAGATCGCGACAGTCTGCAAAAGTATGCCAAATAGGCGGCCCGCTTGGTTGACTTTGGGGACCGCCTTCGCCCATAAACGCGCCCGACCGCGCACCCGCTTCGGGTCGGCCGGTTATCAGCGTCATCTCGATGACCCGGTCCGCCGCCACTCGCGCGGCCGGTCTGATGCTGTTGGACGGGGGAGTGTCCCGAGTGGCAAAGGGAGCTGACTGTAAATCAGCCGCCTCATGGCTTCGCAGGTTCGAGTCCTGCCTCCCCCACCACGCTTCGCCCTGACGGGCTACGCGTGGCGCAGCCACGCCTGACCCGTCAGGGCAAAGCGTGTCCGGCGTAGCTTGAGCGCCAGCGAAAGCGAAGACGGACTGGCCAAGGGCATCGCTTCCACGAACTTCAATTCGACACGTTACTCCCATTTCGCTGGGCATGCCGAGAAGGCGTCTCGCGCCGCCACCACGATTCACCCCCGCAAACCACGCCGCAGCAGTTTCGCGAAATCCTGCGCCATCTGCGACGGCGCTTCGTGCGTCGGGGAGAGGATGGCGATCTGGTACTGGATCTTCGGCTTGAACGGGCGGATGGCGAGGTCTTCGGTGAAGGGCTTGCTCACCACCGGATCGACGATGCCGACGCCGCGGCCCTCGGCGACGAGCTGGCACGCGGTCGAGAAGAATTCGGTCTCCGCGACCACGTTCCAGCGCGCGCCGTATTCGGAGAAGGCGGATGCCAGCTGCTGGTAGATCGGATCGCCGCGAAACAGCGTGACGAAGGGGACGCCATCGAGGTCATCAGGGGTGATCTGCTTGAGCTTCGCGAGCGGATGCGCATGCGGCAGCATGCACGCGCACTCATACGAGAACACCTCCATGTGCGAGGTCGGATAATCCAGCGGCAGCTCGGCGATCGCGAGATCGAATTGCTGCGTCGAGATCAGCTCGCGGACGGTCGCGGAATTGCGCGTGATGATCTTGATCTGCAGCTCGGGCTTGTTCCTGGCGAACTGCGACAGAAGCCGCGGCAGCAGGCTGATCGAAATGCTCGGATAGGCCGCGATCGCGAGGTGACCGCGCCGCCCGGACCTGATCTCGGCCGCAACGCGCGCCGCGTTCTCGGCGGCTTCGAGGGCGCGCGCCGCCTCGACATAGAACAGCTTGGCTTCCGGGGTCGGCTGAAGGCGGCCGCCGCGGCGCAGGAAGAGATTGAGGCCGGTCTCGTGCTCGAGGCCCGCGATCATCGTGCTGATGCCGGGCTGCGACATGCCGAGCAACTCGGCCGCCCGGGTCATGGTGCCGTGGAGCATCAGGGCGCGGAAGCATTCGAGCTGTCTGAGGCGCATGCGCGACTATACGAATCTGCTATAATGGACACAATTAATATTATTAGAATTACATGACGAGCAGTGCTCCAATGGCGCAACGAGCCATTGAGGAGGCACCACATGACCATAGCAACCATCGATCTGACCCGCGCCCGTCTGATTCCGGCCCGCAATGGCGTGGCGGCTCGCCTCGATGCGGGAGAGACGGTCATGGTCGTCAACACCCATGGCAAGCAGGTGGTCGATACCTGGGCCTTCAATGCCCGCGACACCGGCGAGTTCATGTCGATGGAGCACAGCCGTGCATCGATGCTGCGGCTGATTCCGCGCGTGGGTGACACGCTGACGACCAACCGGCGCCGCGCGATCCTCACCTTCGTCGCCGACACGACGCCGGGAATCCACGACACGTTGATCGCGGCCTGCGACATTCACCGCTATCGCCAGCTCGGTGCGGTCGGCCACCACGACAATTGCACGCAGAATCTGGCGCACGCGCTCGAGACAGTCGGCCTGTCGGCTGCGGTGACGCCGGCTCCGCTCAATCTGTTCATGAATGTACCCGTCACCGACGGTGGTCAACTGGACTTCAAGTCGCCCGTCAGCGAGGCCGGGCAGTATGTGGCGCTGCGTGCCGAGATGGATCTCGTCATCGTGTTCTCCGCCTGTCCGCAGGACATGGTGCCGGTGAACGACATGCGGCCGACCGACGCTCATTTTCTCATCGCCTGACACGGGCCGCGCGGAGAACAAATCATGCGCAAGCTGCCGCCGCTTAATGCCGTCCGCGCGTTCGAAGCCGCGGCGCGCCATGAGAGCTTCACCGCCGCCGCCAATGAACTCTGCGTCACGGTGACGGCGATCAGTCACCAGGTTCGGCAACTCGAGGCAATTCTCGGACACAAGCTGTTCGAGCGCTCCGGCCGCGCGGTGGTGCTGACCGCGGAGGGCCATGCGGTGTTCCCCATGCTGCGCGACGGCTTCGACCGCATGGCGAGTGCCTTCGCCGCGATCCGTCCGCCGGCCGACGGCGATGCGATCACGGTATCGACCACGCGCGCCTTCGCCGAGCGCTGGCTGATGCCGCGGCTCGCGCGCTTCAACGCCGCGTTTCCGCACCTCGTCGTCCACATCGATGCGACCGAAGAGGTGCGGACGCCGGGCGCAGACGGCGTCGATCTGGCGATCCGCTACGGACGCGTCGACCGCGCCGGCGAGACATCGGTGCTGTTCAGCGATCGCTACATTGCGGTTGCGGCGAGCGCGATCTGTCCGCCCGGTGCCCGTCTCGGCATTGACGACGTCCGTTCGCGCTCGCTGCTGGCGTTCCGCTGGAAGAACGCCGCGCTGGACTCGCCGGCGTGGTCGGCCTGGCTCGCGGCGGCCGATCATGATCCCGGCCGGGACTTCCGCATCTCCTGGTACAGCGAGGAGCCGCTGGCGCTGCATGCCGCCGAGCGCGGGCTCGGACCGCTGTTGTGCAGCGATGCGCTGGTGGACGAGCAATTGCGCGAGGGCACGCTGCGCCGGCTCGACGGTCCCGCGCTTGCGGGCTTTGCCTATCGCCTCGTCGATACGCCAAACGCTGCCCGGCGCAAATCGGTGACGGCGTTCATCGACTGGCTGCGGGCCGAGGCGGCCACCTTTCGGGCGGCTCCCGAGCAGGTCATGACACGGGCTGCGTGAAGTAGGGCAGGGTCTCGACGCGGACCTGGTAGGTGCCTGCCTTGACCAGGCCGTCGAGGTGCGCCGCGATGTCCTCGAGCGATGCGAACCAGACCTTGCGTTCGGCAACGATCTGCTCGAGCCAACGCTCCACGACGCGCCAGCGGGCAAGCCGGCCGGTCAGGAACGGGTGCCAGATCCCCATCCAGAATCCGCCGGCCTCATAGGCGGCTTCGAACTCCTCGAACGAGGCGGCAAGGCCCTCGCTCGGCGATTTGACCGGCATCATGTAGCCGATCTCCGCGTAATGGGCGAAGGGCGGCCAATCGTCCGATCCCCAGTGCGGCGGCATTTCGTAGAGCGATCCGCGCGCGGTGCGCATCTGGTACGGGATGTCGTCGGCCATCAGCGACGAATCGTAGACGAAGCCGTGCTCGATCAGGAGATCGATCGTGGTCTGGTTGGCGTTGTAGACCGGCGCGCGGTAGCCGCGCGGCTTGCGCCCGGTCATCGCGACATGAATGCCGAGCGCGCGTTCGAAGGCCTCGCGCTGCTCCACCGAGGAAATCTCCGTCGGATCCTCATGGATGTAGCCGTGATGGCCGATCTCGTGGCCACCCCTGAGGATCGCCTCCACCGCATCCGGATAGCGCTGCATGGTCCAGGCCGGCATGAAGAACGATTGCTTCAGGCCGAGGCGTCGATAGGTTTCCAGGATGCGCGGCACGCCGACGGTCGGTCCGTAGCGTCCCATCGTGATCGGATAGAGCCGGTCGAAGGAGTCCTTTGGGCGCGCGATGTGGATCAGGCTGTCGGCGTCGACGTCGAACGTGATCGCACAGGTGCAGCGCGCACCGTTCGGCCAGGGGATGGGATTCTTTATCATGGGATCATCCTCGTGCAGCCGGCGGACAGCGGTGCATCATTCCGCCGCCACATTAACAGGCCCGTCGATTCCAAGACACTGCCGGACCAGCACGGGGATCGCGGCGAAGGCGTCGGCGAGCGAGCGCCGGTAGCGTTCATCGTTGAACTCCTGGTAGTCGACCGCGATCAGATGGCTCTCCTGCACCCCGAGATAGTGGGCGCAGGTGAAAATATGGGTTTCCAGATGGTTCATGGTTTCCCGCACCCCGCCGGGGCCAAAGCCGAATTCGCCGCGCGAGCTCAGCACCACCAGCGTCTTGCCGCGCATGATCGGCTCAAGCGGAAAGTCGCCGCGGGCGAGATCGAAGCTGAAGGTCTTGTCGATGCGGATCACCTTGTCGAGCCACGACTTCAAGGCCGCCGGCATGCCGTAATTGTGCATCGGCGCCCCGATGACGATCACGTTGGCGCGTTCAAGCTCGTCGATCAGCGCATCGGAGAGACGAAGCTCGTCGTGCTGCTCCGCCGTGCGGTCGCCGGGCGCAGTGAAGGCGGCGGCCACCCACGCCTCCGTGATCAGCGGCGGCGGGGCGCGGCCGACGTCGCGCGAGATGATCGTGGCGCCGGGCTCGTGCGTCAGCCAGTGCTCGACAAACGACCTGGAGAGCTTTCGACTGACCGAACGGTCGCCGCGCGGGCTGGCATCGATATGCAGAAGTGTCGTCATCCCTGGCCTCGGCTGGTTGGGGGCAATGCGTTGGCTCCACAATGACCGAGTGCCCGGGTCGGCGTGATTGACGAATCCGGCAGGTGAGTTGAGAAAATCTCAACAGTGAAGCGGCGTGCCGTGATGACGCGGTCTGCGAGCGTGACCGCGGGGGGATCTGTCGCCATTCAACACGCAAACTTCACTCTCGATCTCATCTCAACCCGGCTTGAGGATTCCTCATTATCGCCTCACGGCTGCCTGCTGCTCAGATGCCCCATCCCGGCCCAAACCAATGCGCCGGACAACGGGGGAAACATGTTGCTCAAGCAGACACAGCTTCCGGCGCAGGATGAAGCCGGCTTCGATGCCCACGGAATTGAGCCGGTGCCGGCGACGCACCGCACGTCGTCATCATCAGATCAGTTTTGGATCTGGACCGGCGCGAACATCGCACCGATCAACTGGGTGCTGGGCGCGCTCGGCATCCAGCTCGGCCTGAGCCTGCTGCAAACGCTTGCCGTCATCGTTGTCGGCAATCTGTTCGGCGCGGCGCTGTTTGCCGCCTTCTGCCTGATGGGACATCGCACCGGCGTGCCGCAGATGGTGCTGGGCCGGCTGGCGTTCGGCCGCCGCGGCGCCTATCTGCCGGCGCTGGCGCAGGTCCTGATGCCGATGGGGTGGGTCGCGATCAACACCTGGATCGTGCTCGACCTCTGCATGGCGGCGCTGGAGCGGATGGGCATTGGCGGCGGCATCGAGCTCAAATACGCGATCGCGGTGCTGGTGATGCTGTTCCAGATCGGCATCGCGGCCTGGGGCTTCAATGCCATCAAGGTGTTCGAGCGCTACACCATGCCGTTCATCCTGCTGATCATGGCGGTCATGACCGCGCTCGCCTTCCTGCGCGTCGATATCAGGTGGCAGTCGGCAACCGTCACCGGCATGCCGGCGTTCGCGGCGGCGACGCAGCTGATGACCGCGATCGGAATCGGCTGGGGCATTTCGTGGCTGACCTATGCCGCCGACTATACGCGCTTCACCAGGCCCTCGCTCGGCGCCGCCAAGGTGTTTCGGGCGACATTCCTCGGCATGTTCCTGCCGACGGTCTGGCTCGCCTTCCTCGGTGCGGCCATTGCGTCCGCCGGCGCCGGTTCCGATCCGTCGAAGCTGATCATCGCAGCTTTTGGTGCGATGGCGCTGCCGGTACTGCTGGTGCTGCTCCATGGCCCGATCGCGACCAACATCGTCGTGATCTATTCGGCGGCGCTGTCGTCGCTCGCGCTCGATCTGCGGCGGCCGCGCTGGGTGATCTCCGTGCTGTCCGGCCTGATCGCCTCCGCGATCCTGTACGCCTTCCTGCAATCGGGCGATTTCGCCCACGCCTTCGACAATTTCATGGTCGCCCTGATCGTCTGGATCAGCCCATGGGCCGGCGTGACGCTCGCGGACTTCTACCTGGTGCGACGCGGCCGCATCGATGTCGCCTCGCTCTACGAGGAGCCGGGTCGGGATCGTGATTTCAACTGGGCCGGGCTGATCGCGTTTGCTGCCGGCTTCGTGGCGGCGTGGGCTTTCCAGATGGGCACGATCAAGGCCATGCAAGGTCCGCTGGCGTTGGCGACCGGCGGGGTCGACCTGTCGTGGCTCACCGGCATCGGCGTTGCGATGGCGAGCTACCTTGCGCTGCATCGGCTGTTTGGACGTCCGTTGGCGCGGAGCGTCCCGTCGCCGGCCGTGGACACAGCGTCGATCGAACCCGCGCCCACATCGACCTGACAGGGGCACGCCTTGCGCCTGCTCACTCCATCCGCGCGAATATCTCCACCAGCGTCTCGCGCAGCCAGCGCTGCGCGGGGACGGTGTCGTTGCGCTGGTGCCAGAACAGGCTGACGATGCGCGGCGGCGCCGGCAGCGGCACCGGCACCGCATGCAGATGGGGCGCCTGGCGGGACTGCGCGCTGAGGTCGCGCGGCAGCACCGCGATCAGGTCGGACTGGCGCACGATCTCGTAGGCGGCGTTGTAATGATTGACGATGGCGACGAGGTTGCGCGACAGCCCGCGAGAGCCGAGAAACTGGTCATAGGTCGGCAAAGTTCGGCCGGCCAGGCTCACATCGACATGCTTGGCGTTGAGGAAACTGCGCACATTCAGCCGCTTCCGGCCCGCAAGCGGGTGATCACGCCGCATGAAGCAGGCATAGTCCACCGTCCAAAGCGAGCGCGAACGGATCAGTCCCTGATGCAGCGCCTCATTGACATAAACGCTCAGCACGCAATCGACCCGGTTGTCCTCGAGCTGGTCGGCGATCCCGATGATGGTGTTCGGCACGGTGCGGATGCGCGCCGTCGGCGCCATTTCGGCGAAGCGGTTCAATAGCCGCGGCATCACCAGAGCCGCCACGTAGTCCGACATCGACAGGCTGAACTCGGTCTGCGCACGGCGTGAATCGAAGACCTCCTCGTCGAGTGCGCCGCGGATGCTCTCCAGCGCGCCGCCGATCGGATCCCACAGTGCCACGGCCCGCTGGGTCGGGCGGATTCCCGTGCCGGATCTGACGAACAGGGGATCGCTCAGCGCGTCACGTAGTCGTGCCAGCGCATTGCTGACCGCGGGCTGCGTCATTTTGAGCGTGTTCGCGGCACGCGTGACGCTGCCCTCCGTCATCAACGCCTCGAAGACTTTCAGGAGATTGAGGTCGAGCGTGCGAAACGGCATTAGCGACATTCATGCTGGTGATATACTAGATCATAATTATAAATTATTGCGATAATTGAGGTTTGTCTATCATTCCCCCGAACACGGGCGCCGGGCCGTGGCTCAGGGGGGATATTCATGTCAATGATATCGGCGCGCATCGAGCGCCTGCCGTTCGCGCGTTTCCATGTGCACCTGCTGCTGATGGGCGGCCTGGGCTATCTGTTCGACGCGATGGATGCCGCCGTGCTGGCGTTCATCCTGCCGGTGCTGCGCACCGCCTGGGGGCTCACCAATGTCGAGACCGGCGTGCTCGGCAGCAGCACCTTCGTCGGCTATCTGTTCGGCGCGCTGTTTGCCGGGATGCTGGGCGACCTGATCGGCCGCCGTGCGGTGATGATGTCGGCGCTCGCGCTCTACAGTGCAGCTTCGCTGGTCAGCGCGACGGTGGACAGCTGGCCGGCGTTCTTCGCCGCGCGCGTCGTTGCCGGCATGGGCACCGGCGCGGAAAGCGCGATCATCGCGCCTTATCTCGCGGAATTCGTGGCGCGGCGTTACCGCGGCGCCTTCACCGGCGCGCTCGCCGGCTTCTTCTCGTTCGGCTTCGTTGCGGCTGCCTTGCTCGGCTATTTCATCGTGCCGGCCTATGAGAACGGCTGGCGCATCGTGCTCGTGATCACCGCCATACCTGTCGTGATGCTGCTGTGGTGGCGCCGGTCGCTGCCGGAATCGCCGCGCTGGCTGGAAAGCCGCGGCAGGGTCAAAGAAGCCGAGGCGGTGCTCGATAAGGTCGAGGCGAGCTTCGCGCGCGAGGGCCGTGTGCTGCCGCCACCGGTCGCAGAGCCCGCGCTGCCTGCCGTATCGTCGGGAACGCTGCTGAGCAATTTTGCGGCGCTGTTGGCCGGCCGCCAGGCGCGGATCACCACCATGACCTGGATCATGTGGCTGTCGATCACGTTCAGCTATTATTCGTTCTTCGTCTGGATTCCCGGCCTGCTGGTCCAGAACGGCATGAGCATCACCAAGAGTTTCGGCTATTCGCTCGCGATGTATTGTGCGCAGGTGCCCGGCTATTTCACCGCCGCCTTTTTCAACGAGCGGATCGGCCGGCAGTCCACGATCGCATCCTACATGATCCTCGGCGGCGCCAGCGCGCTCGGGCTCGCCTTTGCCGCAAGCGACGGGCAGATCATGGCGGCCGGGCTGCTGCTGTCGTTCTTCATGAACGGCACCTATGCCGGCGTCTATGCCTACACGGCCGAGGTGTTTCCGACGGCGATCAGGACCACCGGCGCAGGGCTCGCGTCCGCGATCGGTCGCATCGGCGCGATCATTGCACCGATCCTGGTCGGCTATCTCTACCCGAATTTCGGCTTCGCCGGCGTGTTCGGCGTCACCACGACCGTGCTGTTGATCGGCGCCGTCACCGTCGTGCTGATGGGCGTGCCGACGCGCGGCCGATCGCTGGAAGACATCGCAAGCGAAGCCGCGTGAAGCATGATCCGGAAAAGTGTGAAGCGGTTTTCCGAAAAGATCATGCTCAAACTAAAGCGACCGGCCACGTCCTGACAGGAGACCTTATGTCCACGACCCTTTTCAAGAATGCCGCGCTGCTCGACCCGCTGCGGTCCGATCTGCTCGAAGGCCACCACGTGCTGGTCGAGGATCGCCTGATCAAGGAAGTGTCCGATCGGTCGATCGAGGCCTCAGTCGATCGCGTCATCGACCTCAAGGGCAAGACCCTGATGCCCGGCCTGATCGACCTGCATGTGCACGCGGTCGCAGTCGAGCTCGACCTGTCGCAGCAGGCTCGGATGGCGAACGTGCTGGTGACGCTGCGCTCGACCATGCTGCTGCGGGGCATGCTGAAGCGCGGCTTCACCACCGTCCGCGATGCCGGCGGCGCTGGCCATGCGCTCAAGCAGGCGATCGACACCGGGCTGACCGATGGGCCCAGGCTGTTCGTCTCCGGCCGCGCGCTCAGCCAGACCGGCGGCCATGGCGACGGGCGCGGCCGCTCGGATTATCTGAGCGACCCGACCTGCTCCTGCTGCGTGCGGGTCGGCGCGATCGCGCGCGTCGTCGACGGCGTCGATGCGGTGCGCAAGGCGGTGCGCGAGGAGCTGCAGATGGGCGCCGACCAGATCAAGATCATGGCGTCCGGCGGCGTCGCGTCGCCCACCGATCCGATCGGTGCGTTCGGCTATTCCGAGGACGAGATCCGCGCCATCGTCGCGGAAGCGAAGGCGCGGCACACCTATGTGCTGGCGCATGCCTACACCGCGGAGGCGATCGAGCGCGCGGTGCGCTGCGGCGTGCGCACCATCGAGCACGGCAATCTGGTCGACCTTCCGACCGCGCGCCTGATGGCCGAGCAGGGCGCCTATGCGGTGCCGACGCTCGTCACCTATGAGGCGCTGGCCACCGAAGGCGCCAAATACGGCCTGCCTGCCGCAAGCGTCGCCAAGGTTGCCGACGTGCGTGACGCCGGCTTGCGCTCGCTCGCGATCTATCGCGAGGCCGGCGTCAAGATGGGATTCGGCACCGATCTGCTCGGGCCGTCGCAGCGCTTGCAGAGCGACGAGTTCCGGATCCGCGCCGAGCTGCTCGGTGCGCAGGCCGTGATCCATAGCGCGACCATTGTCGGCGCCGAAGTGCTCGGCATGGAAGGCAAGCTCGGCCGCATCGCGCCGGAGGCGTTTGCCGATCTGCTGGTGGTCGAGGGCAATCCGCTGCGCGATGTAACGTGCCTGCTGGGCCAGGGCGAGCACATTCCGCTGGTGATGAAGGCCGGCAAGGCCGAAGTCGACCGGCTGGGCGGGTGAGCCACCTAAGCACGCTCGCGGGCAAAGCGCTCGTCCTCACGGCGTCACGCGGGGGCAGGCCGGGCCGATTTGCTCGTTCACGTTACCGCTGGCGGCGTTGACGCGGCCGGGCGGAAGCACGACATATCGCGTGCCGACCCCACCCGCCGCTCCGGAGCCAGCCATGAACGCGCCCCCCAACATCGATCACGTCACGCCGCAGTCCGACGGCGACGTAGTGAGCTGGCTGACCAACGAGACGCGCGACCAGCGCTTCATCGACAATATCTTCGCCGAGTTGTGCATCCGGCTGCAGCGGACGGGCATTCCGCTCAAGCGGGCGACGATGAATCTCCTGATCCAGCATCCGCAATGGCTCGGCGCCCGGATCATCTGGGCCGACGGGAAACGCGAGGCCGAGATCACGCGGGTCGACTACGATGTCCAGCAGCGATCGGAATATATCGGCAGTCCGGTCTACGAAATCCATCAGGGTATCGACGAGGTGCGCGAGAAGCTCGAACATGACCCGTCACAGGGCCGCAAGCACGCGCTCTATGACGAGATGCGCGCGCAGGGCCTGACCGACTATGTGGCCTGGCCGTTGCTGCATACGCTCGGCAAGCGGCATGTCGTGACCTTCGCGACCGACCGTGCCGGAGGTTTCGATGATGCGCATATCGCCAGTCTGAAGACGGTGCTGCCGGTGCTGGCGCTGGTCAGCGAAATCCGGATGAAGAACCGCCTGGCGCGGACGCTGCTCGAGACCTATGTCGGCTCGCACGCCGGCGAGATGATCCTGGCCGGCGCGACGCGGCGGGGCAGCGGTACCACGGTGAGCGCCGCGATCATGATCTGCGACTTGCGGGATTTCACCCGGATCTCGGACTCCTGGCCACGCGATGACGTGATCGATCTCCTGAACGACTATTTCGACGCGATGTCGGAGCCGATTGCGCGGCATGGCGGGGAAATCCTGAAATTCATCGGCGACGGTCTGCTCGCCATTTTCCCGCTCAGCGAACCCAAGGCCTGCGCCAACCTGCTGCATGCGGTAGCCGAGGCGCGGCTGGCGATGGCGGCGCTCAGCGAAAGGAACGGCATGATGGGCCGCGCGCCGATGAATTACGGCATCGGCGTCCATGTCGGCGACGTCATGTACGGCAATATCGGATCGCGCACCCGGCTCGACTTCACCGTCATCGGCCCCGCCGTGAACATGGCGTCGCGCCTCGAAGCCCTCACCAAGCAGTTGAAGAAGACGGTGCTGCTGTCCCGCGCCTTCGCGGATCTTGTCGAGCACGATTTCGCGCTCGAACATGTCGGCGAGCATCCGGTGCGCGGCTTCAGCGAGCCGATCGAGTTGTTTGCCTATAATGGCTGAAGAAATCTTCAGGCCGGCGTCGCCTTTTGCGCCGGCGTAGCCCGATCGATAAATCCCTTGGCGAGGGCATGATAGACGCCTTCCTTGCAGATCAGGCGCGAGCTCGCATGCGCGATCAGGGCCGCGGCCATCAGCGGCACCACCATGGCGTGATTGTCGGTCATCTCGGTGACGATCACGAAGGCCGTAATCGGGGCCTGAACCACGCCGGCGAAATACGAGACCATGCCGAGCAGCATGATGGCCGCAAGCGGCGCGCCGTGGAACAGCGGTGCGATGTTGGAGCCGAGCCCGGCGCCGACCGCGAGCGATGGCGCGAAGATGCCGCCCGGCATGCCGCTGATCGAGGCAAATGTGGTGGCCAGGAATTTCCACACGCTGAAGCTCGCGGGCAATTGTGACCCGGCTTCCAGCGCGGATTTGACCTGCTGATATCCCGTGCCGTAGATCGCGCCGTCGGAAGCAATCCCGCAAATCGCCGCCGCAAATCCGCAGATCGCGGCAAAGCCGACCGGATAGCGTTTGATCGTGCGTCCGACCGGGTTGGCAAATCCGCGCGCCATTGCGATCAGGATGCGGCTGAACAGGCCGCCCGCCAGACCTCCGGCCACGCCGCAGAGCGGGACCGCGAGCCAGTCGGCGCCGTTGCGCAGGGCCGTCGCGCTGGTGCCGAAATAAGTGTAGTTGCCCATCAAGGCGAGCGACGTCAGGCCCGCGGCGATCACCGCGCCGATGATCAGGCTGGAGGTTCGCGTCTCGAAGGCGCGGCTCATTTCCTCGATGCCGAACACGATCCCGGCCAGCGGGGTGTTGAAGGCTGCCGCGACGCCCGCCGCCGCACCGGCAAGGATCAAGCCCGGTTGGCGCCGGGGCGAGAAGCGGCCGAGCGCAAACATGATCGACGCGCCGATCTGCACCGTCGGTCCCTCGCGCCCGACCGATGCGCCACACAGCAGGCCGAACAGGGTTAGCAGAATCTTGCCGGCGGCAATGCGCAGCGAAACCAGGCTTTCGCGCGCGGTCTGGTCGGTCAGATGGCGTGCGGCGATGGCCTGCGGGATGCCGCTTCCCTGCGCGTTCTGAAAAAAGCGATTGGTCAGGTAGACCGAGAGCGCGAAGCCTGCGGGCGTCAGCACCAGCGAGGCGTAACGGACATGCGACACCAGCGCGGAGAAGGCGACCTGCGCCAGATCCGCGAGCTGGGCGAGCGCGACGGCCGCCGCGCCGACCGCAATGCCGCCCAGAAGGAAGATGGCCCGGCGCTGCCAACGCGCGGAAACGATTCTGAACAGCCGCCTCTGGCGGTTGGAGGGGAAGCCCATTCTGACGCAATTCCGGCTGATGACGTGATCCGGTCCGGACGGATCACGTCATTCCTAGCATGCGTCGGTGGTGGGTGAAGCTCAACAAATCAGCAAGGCGTGCCCGCGCAGCCGCCAGATGCCAAAGCCGAAATCTGTGCTTTTTGCCGCGGGCAGCAGAGATCCCGCCGCCTATCTCCGGCGCCGCTGCTTCCTTGGAAACAGCCGATCGCGGATGTAGCGCGAGGTCGGCGTCAGGCGAAGTCCGCGCGGCTTTTGCCAGGCGGCGCGGTCGATCTCCTTCTTGTCGCCGATCGCCAGCCGTCCCTTGGCGTTCTTGGCGATGAAGATCGCATCGCTCATCCTGCGGCCGGAACGCTTGTTCTTGGCCGTCACTTCCTTCCACAGGCTGAGCCTGCCGAGCTTGAGCTTCGGCAGCTCTTCCTTGATCTCACGCTTCAGGCAGTCCTTGCCGGTCTCGCGCGCACGCCTGCGTCCGCCGGGGAACATCCACAGCCCGTCGGATCGACGTCGGACCAGAAGGACCTTGCCGCGCTTCGCGGCAACTAGTTTGGAAGACTTCGTCATGTACTGCGCAATGACCGAAACAGAATCGACCCCATTCTAATTTGTCTATTTGAGTAGACAAGTTCCAAGGGCGAATTGTTCCACAGTCATGTGTCGGCTGTTTGTCTGCCACGGAAGGCCTGAGCACTGAGAAAATCCTGACGACGCGCATCCTCGTACGAGGAGCGGCAAGTGAAGAGGCGGCCGGCTGTGACGGTCTGGCGCGGCTTCACCGTGGATACGCTTGCACGCGTTCGCCGTGAGCCCGGGCGTGGTCTCGCTTCATCGAACATCCTCACGTTGAGCTCGTGAGAATGAGGTACTCCTGGTTCCCGTAGGAGGAACTGGCGCGGCCTTCGATGACAAAAGTCCATGGCAGGCAGCTCTCTGCCGCTTGACTCAATGTTCTTGTTTTGTTCTAATCGCCCTCCACCGTGAATAGGAGGCCGCCATGGACAACCGTATCAGCGAAATTCGCAGGCAGATCAGGGCGCTGCGCGTCAGCATGCTCGAGGCCGAGGCCATCATGCGACAGCAGATCAACCGGGATGAGGACTGCGCCTTCGTGGCCGGGGACCTCCTCAAGATGCGCCTGGTGATGAGCCGTCTGGTCGAAGAGCGGGGCATGCTGGGCGACCGCGAGCCGATCATCGTGCATGCGAGCGTTGCTCCGCGCCGCCGTGCCGCGCCACCGATCTTTCTTCGCGCGGCGAAGCGGGAGCTCGTCGCCGGCGAAGCGCGTGGGTGATGACGAACTAAGGATGCAGCGGCTGCGCACCGAGTTGCGCGAGTTCGACGCATCCGTGAACCGGCTGAGGCAGGCCGGACGCGATAGTGCATCGGCGCAGCTTCTGCTGTCGCGCAAGCGCGCCGAGCTGGAGGACGTGATCTGCCGGAGGAAAGATGAGAGAGCCGCTTCGGTATTTCCACGACAGCGATGATCATGCGCCCTGGATCAAGGCGCTGGCCGAGGTCCGGCACATGGCGACGCGGGAAGGCTGGTGCTTTCACCACGTGCAGGCGATCATCGTGGCGATCGACCAGTATGCGGAGGCCGCGCTTGGCAACCGCGAATTCTTCCTCAACCGCCCGCAGACCGTCGGCCCGCTGCGGCGAGGCGAGGTGCCGTAGAACGCAGCATCGCGTACGGCATTTCGCGAGCTGGTGCTACGGTCAGCACCGCCGTGTGGTTGACGAGCTCAAGGCAATACGTCGGCGGGATGCTTGTCGCGATGCTCGACATATTCGACGCGGGTCTGGTCCGGATGCAGCACCAGCATGTTGCGGCCGGTCGGGACCGGCTTGGGGGCCTCCAGTATCGTGGCGCCGACGCCGGGGAGATGCGCGGCGAATGCGTCGATGTCGTCGACCAGAAACGTCAGATGCGTCGCCGTGAACGGCTTCAGGCTCTGTTCCGTCCCTGCAATGAACAGGATCGAGGCGACCTGCGCCAGCCTGAGATCATATTCGGGATAGTCGAACCGAAGCCGCGCCGGCTGGCCGATCAGGGCTTCGTGGAAGGCCACGGCCTCGTCCAGGCCCTCGAGCGGCAGGTAACGTCTCGCCAGGATATTGAGTATCTTCATCGCCACGTCCTGATGTTCTCATATTGCTGCGACCGCCATCCGGTCCAGCCAGACGACGCGACAAGGCGCGCCGCCGCTTGCGCAGCGCCGCGATCGCTCGATCGATCTGTTCGAGCTTCTCCTGCATCACTGCCGAGCAGTTCACGCGCGCGCCGCGCCGGCCGTCTTCAAGCGCAGTCAGAAGATTGCGAAGCTCGCGGGTCGAGAAGCCCGCGGCGATGAGGTCGCTCACCCACGCAGCCCGTTCGATCTCCAACACAGAATAGCTTCGATAGCCGTTCGAATTCCGGCGCGGCACGATCAGGCCTGCCGCCTCATAATGCCGAAGCGCTCGTGCACTCACGCCAAGATGGTGTGCCGCCTCCTGAATCCGCATCGCGATCTCCTGTCGAGGGTCGGCCTAGCACCTTCTCATTAACGTCAATGTCAAGCGCCGTGTTGCGGGGCCGCACCGGGCGCCGCCGCTGAATTCCATCAATCCGCCGGGACGGACGCCGGGGCCAAATGCCCCGGCCTGCCTGATCTGGCCGGGATGGCCAATCCGCTGCCGCCGACATATCGTGACGGTCCGCGGCCGAATCTGAGGCGGATCGTTCATCGTCGGGTCATCTACATCAGGCCATCGTCAGCGCCGCGCCCGCGAGGGGCGGCGGCACATTTTTCGGAGGAGGTTTCGGATGATCAGGGGCTGGCAGATTGCGACGTCGGCGCTCGCCATCGTCGTGATGGTTGCAACGCTGGGCGCAGAGGCGAACGCGGCGCAGTGCGGCAACGGGCCCGGCGGATTCGAAGCCTGGAAGGAGCAATTTGCCGGCGAGGCGAGGGCCAAGGGCGTCGGTGCCACCGCGATCGACGCGTTGATGCAGGCACATTACGCCAGTGCGACGATCGCCGCCGATCGCGGCCAGCGCAGTTTTGGCCTGTCGCTCGAGCAGTTCATGGCCAAGCGGGGATCTGCGACCATCGTGGCGCGCGGCCGTTCGCTGAAGCAGTCGCAGGCGGCCATGTTCGCCTCGATCCAGCAGCGCTACGGCGTGCCGCCGGGACCGCTGATCGCGATCTGGGGCATGGAGAGCGGCTTCGGCAGCCAGCGCGGCAACCAGAACATGCTGTCGTCGATCGCGACGCTTGCCTATGACTGCCGTCGCCCGGACTTCTTCACCGACCAGCTCTATGCCGCGCTGAAGCTGATCGACCGCGGCACTCTGTCCGGAAGCACGCGCGGCTCGATGCATGGCGAAATCGGCCAGACCCAGTTCATGCCGAAGAACGTCCTCGCCTATGGCACCGGCAATCTCGACGTCGCCGCCAACGCGCTGAGCTCGACGGCGAACTTCCTGCACGCCCATGGCTGGCGCGCCGGCGCCGGTTATCAGCCCGGGGAACCCAATTTTGCCGCGATCGAGGCATGGAATGCAGCGCAGGTCTATCAGAAGGCGATTGCCATTATGGGACGGCAGATCGACGGCCAATGAGCGCAGGGCCGGGGGTTCCTTCATCCCCTGTTAACGCAACGGTGCCCAGATCGTTTGCTGTGAAACGGAGCAGATGGAGACAGGCTCCATGCTCAAGAACGGCACCTATGCGGCGTGGTTTCGGACGTCGCTCGCTGACGGCACCGGCATCGTGCACATGGCCGACGGCAGGCTGTGGGGCAGCGATGCCATCATGCTTTACGACGGCACCTATGAGGTCGACGGCGAGCGCTTCTCCGCCGTGCTCACCGCCAGGCGGCACTCCGAGGGACATGCGACCGTGTTCGGCACCGACGACCTCGTGGTGCGGCTCGAAGGCGTCTGGAGCGGCGCGATCGCGACGGCCGCGGGCAGGGCGGATGCCGTGCCCGATCTCGCCTTCGAGGTGACGCTGATTCCAAGCAATGGGGTGGCGCCCACACCGCCGCCCGATCCGCCGCTGCCGAAGTTCGATCCGAGCAAGCTGCCGAAGCTGCCGAAGCGCTCGAGTCGCTGAGCAACTTTATGCGTCGCTCGGGCCCGCGGTCTCCGGAAACGGCGCGCCGGGGATGTAGAGCTTCAGCGCGCGGATCTCGTAGACCGCCGACGGGTTGACGCTGCGCAGGTCGCGTGCCGCGGCGATCGCTTCTGCTTCATCGGCGCAATCGATCACGTAGAAGCCCAGCAACTGCTCCTTGGTCTCCGAGAACGGGCCGTCGATCACGATGCCGTGGCCGGGCCCGCGCAGGGTGCTGGCGTTGCGGGTCTCGCCGAGCCGTGCAGCCGGGCCGAGCCGCCCCTTCAACCGTTGATGGACCTCGCGCAGACCTGCCATGACGGCTGCGTCCTCATCGGCGCTCCACGACTTGACCTCGGCTTCGACGTGATAGGCCAGGATGGCATAAAGCATCTCGTGAGCTCCTCATTTCTGTTGCGGCAGGCCCAAGGACGGCCCAGAGCCAGCCACGCCGACATTTCATGTGTAGCGGACCGGCCGGTTTTTGTGCTGCGACAAGGTATCCCGCCGGCGGCATGGCGGCGGCGAATCCCGCGGCCTGGACAGGTAAAAAGGCGCGGCGGAATCGCTTCCGCCGCGCCCCCGGATTTGTTGTCTCGCTGGTCAGGGCTGAGAGCGCCCCGATGCCAGGCTGATTACTCAGAGCCTAGCGGGCGATCTCAGCGAGGTGACAGCGCTTGAGACAAGACACTAGATCACCTCCTTTCTTTGTTGATGGGACCAGCAATATAGGTGGCGAATCTGCCGCTGTTAAGACCGCCGTCCGTCCCATCCGGGCCAGGAACCGGCCGCATTGCGCGAACATATTCTCGTTTACCGGCGCACAAGGACGCCCGCCGAGGCAGTTGAGACGGCCGTCCGGCCGTGTTAGGTGATCGCTCGATGCGGGTGTAGCTCAATGGTAGAGCAGCAGCCTTCCAAGCTGAATACGAGGGTTCGATTCCCTTCACCCGCTCCAATGTTTTCAATGGTTTAGAGCGTCAAGACCTTTTCATTCTGACAAGACACGCATTGTCATTCTGACAAACGTTCACTTTCCCTTCGCTTGTCTTGCACGGCGCTTGATGCGTTTCATTTGCGCATCCTGCTTGGCTTCATCATCGTCGTGCAGGTAGTGCGCCATGGCCATTGTCGACGACCACTGACCCTTCTTCATCAGCTGTGTTTCCGTCAGGCCGGATGTGCTTGCTTCGGTCGTGCCGCCGTGGCGACCAAATGAGGTGAAAGTCAGTTCGGGCCGTAAACCTGCGGCCAAGATAACTTTCTTCGTGATGCGCTGGACTTGAGTCAGTATTTCACCCTTACCAAACCAGGGAAGACTGCTGCCATCACGCCGCAGCATCAGACCTCCCGTTGGGCGCAGCTCCTTGACTGCGTCGAGCTCGGCCATCAGCAGCGGATAGAGTGCCCTTCCTTTGGCATTGAAAAGTGGTTCCCAGGATCCGGTGCTGGTCTTGTAGTTGATAACGTAGACGTGATTCGGCCGGCTCGGAGGACGGTAGTGGTCGGTCATGAAGCGGATGAAAATATGAGCCTCGCGCTGAAGCAGCTCCCAACCGATCAGCGCACCGGTGGCAAGCGAAGAATAGCCCATATCGATCGCCTTCGCGCGGAAAGCTGCAAGCTCCGCAAAGGTCGCATGCGGCGTTTCGCGCGAGCTGGATCGCAGGCCCATCTTTTCGAATGGATTGCGGGGTGGAAACAAGGCTGGATGTGCCCGGGAAATGGCGTTCCATCCGCTACGTGCGGTCTTCATCGCGTGATTGACCGTCGTACGGCGTTCGATCTTCTCGCCCTTCACTTCTTTGAAGAGCAGTTTTTCGAAGAGCTGATCGACGAAAGCCGTATCGATACTTGCGGCTCGGCGTGCCCCCAATCGTCGGCCATCTTGCAGGATGTAATCGCAAATCATCTTGATCCCAGTCTCATGAACGCGGCACTGGCCCGGGCTCAAAGGCTGAAGCCGCTTCGCTGTTTTCTGAGACCAGGTTTGGCGGTAGAGGTGAAACATCCAATCCAGCGTGCCGACGACAACGCCAATGCCGATTGGACTTGCGTCCTCGCCGCGGGTGCGCCAACTATCAAAAGCAGGAAGCAAAATTTGTTCTGCGCGTGAGACTGCGCGCTTATAGTCAGTACCTAGGGCTTCGTTCGCGATCGAACATCCACGCTTGCGGGCCCACGTCGGGATATTGAAAAAATATGCGAAGCCGCCGCCTCTGAGACGCTTGCGCAGAGTGTACCGAGGCAACGATAACGCAGATCGCCCTGGTCTTTTCACAGCAGTCTCCTGGACACCTCCGGATCGTCTTCAGGATCGATTGGAATCGATCCTTCTTCTCTAATCAACACAGAAATGCGTCCGTCAGGCCATATCTCGACGCGCGCGACCTTACCGCCGCTGTCGAGGACGCCTCGAACAGCCCGCTTAATATCTGCCTCGGTGAATCTGGTCCGGGACATCCAAGTCGGTGTGTACGGGATCGCTGATCATTAAATCATGACGCTCAGTTATGAGTCTACTGAAACAAGGGAAAGCGTGGAGCACCGTGGCGAAGATAGATGGGGCAGGAGGCCTCTTGCGACAAAAAGATCGAAGCAGAACATAACGATCATTTTCCCTTGATGTCGCCGGGGCGGCGACAAATCGGAAGGCTAGATTTGCTCAAGTTTGACCTAGACTGGTTGTGTTTGTGTAGCTGGAGCTAGCTCAAACTTCCCCATGATGGATAGGACCGAGAGTTCAAGTTTTTCAATCGGTTAAAGGGCGGCGTGTGCACAACGTGTGCACCGGGAGATCAAAAGAAATCTCACCGCATCCCAGTTGAGCGGGCTTATGGCGCATGTGTAGGATCTGCATTTCTCGATGCTCGAAGTGGAATGATCGAAACCGTGGGTTTGACTCAAATCTCTGCGCCATTTGCATGATTTCGCGCGACCGCATTCGCCGTAGTGCTCTGATGGTTGCGCGAGCTGCCAACAAGGAGGAATTGGTACCGTCAAGATAGTCGGCCAATTCAAGCCGTTGTCAGTAAGGCCGGAGCATTTCGAACATGGTTTCGGGCGTCAGCTCGAAATAATCTCCGCGACACCCCGCGCGCGCGATTGGTTGCGCGAATGCGGTATTGCAAATGCCATCCCTAATGAATGCTTTGCCGATATGGACGGCGACGACTTGGCCGAATGTCTGCCAAGCTTCGACTTCTCCCCCTAGGAGTTGGCCGGTCGCCGGACGCGCGGGAGAAATCTCGGCGCGACCTTAGCTCTTTCGCGAACGGCATCACCTTTTTCCGGTGGATAAGGCCGCGACCCTCCATGGTTGCGAGGTGCGTGCATTATTCTACCTTGAGGAGAATCTATATGGCCTCACCAGAAAAGACGCCGTCAGGCCTGCCGACCATGGCTGGCTGGTTTGAGCCTGGATTACTGATCAAACTGCTTTGGCGCGTCGTCGTTTCCGAACTCTTTGGCCAATACGCTGATCGGCGATTGATCGTAGCGGCGCTTGATCCGGTATCTGCCGACGAACTCGTGAAGCGTGCCAAGCAGTTTATGCCCGGCGGCGACAACGCCGAAGTCTGGGATTTTGCACCCAAGGACGGCGCTGTTTGGATTGATTATGTCGCTGATCTCGGTGACGGCTTCGACTCCACTTACGCCATGGCTTGCCTCTTGGCACGTGACGAGCTGACGTTCGGGCAGGAAAAACTGCCGCGTGGTCAGCTCCTGGTCATGGGTGGCGATGAAGTTTATCCCAACGCATCCGCCGAGGCCTACCGCGACCGGCTGCGTACACCCTATGAGTGGGCGTATCCGGACTCGAACCCAAAGCTGCTCAAGGGGCCTCCTGTCTACGTCCTTCCCGGCAATCATGATTGGTATGATGGGCTCGTTCAATTTCTGGCGCTCTTTTGTCGCCGTGAGCATCTGCATCTTGGTGGCTGGCGCTCGCATCAACGGCGCAGCTACTTCGCGCTTCAGCTGACGGAAACCTGGTGGATTTGGGGCATGGACTCCCAGCTCGACGATGACATGGATCAACCCCAGAAGGATTACTTCGTCGCGATCGCCAAAGGTATGCCGGAGAATTCCAACATCATCCTCTGCGGGCCAGAGCCGGGATGGCTCTATACCAACGTTCCTGGCGGCGCCTCGCTCAAGATCATGGACTATCTGGCCTGGATCGCGATCAACCATTGCAAGGGTGTCCGCATCCCGCTCGTGATCTCTGGCGATACCCATCACTACAGCCGCTATGAGGGGGATGACGGGATGACGCAATTCGTCACCTCGGGCGGAGGTGGGGCCTTCCTGCACCCCACCCATCAGCTAGCACCGACCATCGACCTCAATCGTCGCGCCGACGGAATTGTCTGGATGAAGTCCGCCGTTAAAAAGCTAACCTTGGGGGCATTCAAGGATGCGGCAGGAGCGACCAAAGAAGCTTGCTATCCCGATCGAGCCACTAGCCTTGATATGTTACGAGGCAATTTCAAGTTTGCCAGTCTCAACCGGGGCTTCGGCATCGTGCTCGGTGTTGTCTATTTCTTGCTTGGGCTAATCGTGAGGTATCTGCCATGCGATGTCTGGTACATCGCGCCCATAGTCCTGGCAGCCGGCTTCTATGCCTACACGAAGCGGACGGAAGGCGCGTCCGCCAAAGTCGGCTGGGTTTCTGCGACAAACGGCATAGCGCATAGTCTCACCTTGATCGCTTGCGCGTGGGTCTTCAATCATTTCAACGCATTCTTCGTCGATTCATCGTCCTGGCCGCGCTTAACCTTTCTTCTGTTCGGCACCGAAATGATCGGTGCCGGTGGCGTTGTCGCTGCTGAGCTCTTCGGCGCCTACCTGTACGTATCGTCCGCATACCTCGACATGAATCACAACGATGCGTTCAGCTCGATGCGCCGCGACACACATCGTAACTTTATAAGAATGAAGATCGTCGGGGAGGAGCTGACGCTTTATCCGATCGGCTTAACGAAAATTCCGGCGCGCGACGCCTGGGCTAAGAACCCAACCAACGTGGGTCCGATCTATGTGACGAACCCGGACTTGAATCCCGAGCTCATCGAACCCGCGGTAACGATCAAGGCGCAACGCAAGCCAAACCCGCCCATTCCGGCGAATGACCCGACAGCGTGAGGTCATTCCACCTCGTAGCGATTAGCTGATCTCGATAGACGGCTTAAGGGCGGCAGGATCGGGTGTTCGGCCGGGCGGCGAAGCATCGTCGGGCCAGGGCGAGGGGAACGGCCAAGACGAACGGAACGGCGCGGCCGAGGCGGTGCCGTTCCTGCGGCGCTATACCGTCTTTAATGTCGCGCAATGTGAGAACCTGTCGGATCACTGCCTTGGTTCTGCGCTCGCCTTGCCGGAGCGCCAGATCGTACCGCAGGCCGAGGCGCTGGCGAAAGCGACGTTGGCCGATATCCGTACCGGCGGGGCGCACGCCTTCTATCGGCCTTCGGAAGACGCGGTCCACATCCCGCCGCAGCCCGCTTTCTTCGATCAGATCAATTACTACCGGACCCTGTTTCACGAACTGGGGCACTGGACCGGGCATGCAAAAGGCTGAACCGCGACCAGACCGGCTCGTTCGGCTCGAAACTCTACGCCAGCGAGGAACTTGTCGCCGAGATCACGGCCGCCTTTGTTTGCGCCGCGCTGTCGATCCAGCCGACCGTGCGCCACGCCGATTATCTCGGCAACTGGCTGAACGTCCTGCGTTCGGATAATCGCGCCATCTTTCGCGCCGCCAGCAAGGCCTCGAAAGCCGCCGATTTCCTGCTGGCCTTCCGAGCGCCGGTCACAGCGAGCACCGATGACCAAGCGCGGGACGAACTACCGCCATAGCGCCTCCGTCCCCGGCGATCCCCGGACGCAAACGCCACTGGCTTTCAAGAAACCCATTGCCTCCCGAAACCGGGCTCGTCGGTGAGGCTGTTCGCAATCGCTGAGCCTTCACCTCAACATCAACCGAAGGAGATAAGATAATGGACCTGCAACACATTCCCTTGAGCAACCTCAAGGTAGCCGCCGTCAATGTCCGCCATGGACGCAAACCGCCCGATGTCTCCGACATCCTGCCGTCAATCCGCGTCCGCGGCGTTCTGCAGCCGCTTCTGGTGCGACCAAATGAAGAAGGCTTTGAGATCATCGCCGGGCGACGGCGATATTTCGCCGCAAGCAAGGTCGCCGAGGAACAGGGCGCAGCACCTGAAACGGTGCTGCTGCCGTGCGCCGTGACGGCCACGGGCGACGACACCGGCGCGATGGAAGCCTCCCTTATCGAAAACGTCGCCCGCCAGCCAATGGACGAACTCCAGGAATACGAGGCCTTCGCCAAACTGCTCAAGCAAGGCCGCAAGGTGGAGGAGATTGCCGCAACGTTCGGCGTGACCGAGCTTCGGGTCAAGCAGCGTCTTGCGATCGCCTCCCTCCACCCGAAAATCAAGGAAGCCTTCCGCGCAGGCACCATCGAGGGCGAAGACCTGCGCCTCCTCACATCGGCGACGAGGAGCCAGCAGAAGGAGTGGGTCGATGCATTGGCCACGGAGGCCGGTGCGGACGGCGACGGGGAGGGAGCACCACGGGGGTTTCGGCTCAAGCGCTGGCTGTTCGGAGGCGAACAGATCGCAACCAAAGTCGCGTTGTTTCCGCTTGCGAACTACCCCGGCAATATCGTCACCGATCTCTTTGGCGACGTCGGCTACTTCAGCGACCACGATGCCTTCTGGGTACTTCAGAACACAGCGATTGCGCAGTTGCGGGACGACCTGACCGGCAAAGGCTGGCAACAGGTGACGGTCATGGAAAGAGGCAGCAGTTTCCACGACTGGCAGTACGATGAAGTGGCGCTGGAAGACGGCGGCCACGCGTTCATCGAGGTCGGCTCGAACGGCGAGGTGGAGGTCCATGCCGGTTATCGCGACCGGGACGAGCGGGACGCGGACGATAGGGAAGCTCAGGGCGGAAAGGCCACCGACACGCTGGAAAGGTCCACTCTTGCCAAGGCTGAATTGACCAAGGCTGCCGAGAACTATGCATCGCCACGCCATCGTGCGCGCCGAACTGCTGTCGCGGCCCGGCATTGCGCTCCGGCTTGCCGTCGCGCACATCATCGCCGGATCGCCGCTGTGGAGCGTCCGCCCCGAGCCGCAGCGCGCCGACAAGGAAGCCATTGCTGAAAGCGTGGCCGCAGGGCGAGCTCAGGCAGCCTTCGAGGCCGAGCGAACCGCGATCTTCGAATTGCTCGACCTCGAACCGAGCCACTACGGTACGCTGACGCGGGGCAATGCCGATGCCTATCGGGGCGCCGCCGTACTCGCCCGGCTGCTGACCCTGCCGGACGAACAGGTGTTACGGGTACTGACCTTGCTCATGGCCGAAACCCTGTACGCAGGCTCGGAGCTGGTCGAGGCGGCGGGCTTTCTTGTGGCCCCCGACGTGGCGCGTTGGTGGGCAGCCGACGATACCTTCCTCGATCTCGTCCGGGATCGCGGCGCGGTCAATGCCATGCTTGCGGACGTCGCCGGCGCGGAGACCGCCGCCGCCAACGTGTCGGAAACGACAAAGGTGCAGCGAAAGATCATCCGCGACTGCCTGAACGGCGAAGGGCGGGACAGGATCGAGGGTTGGGTGCCGCGCTACATGGCGTTCCCGCCGCATGCTTATGACGCCGCCAAGACCCTTAGCGCGGCCAGCAACTGGGAGGCTGTTAAGGATTTGTTTACCGGCGGCTAAGCCCACCGATTCGGCTGCGGCGGCCTCCGCCGCAGCCTTTTTGCAGGAGTCGGTGAGTCCTGAATCAAACCCTAACAGCCCCGGAAATAAGCCTGAGGGGGAGCCTTCCCGACTCGGATTATGAGTCCGGAGCGATCCACGGATGGAACTCGACGGAGCCGACCCATGCTGAATGCATTCAGCGTCTTTAAGGACGGAAGTGCCATGGTGAAGCATTGCGTTGCGCAACTTTTGGTCGGAGCGGCGACACTAACTGCGACCGTCGTGGTGCTTGCCCGGGTCGTCTCCTCACTGACGATGGGCGCACCGTAGGTGCGACTCCAATATGTGGAAGCCGTCGTTCCCAGACGAGTCCGCCCGAACCGAACGATGTCGCCCGAGCTCACTTTGATTCGATCGATCCACCTTCGGGATGGCGGGGGCATCGGCACTGGAAGCAGTCCCGATGACTGCTCCCGCGAGGGGATGGACGATCGGCGCTGAGACTAAAAAGTAATCCTTAGGAATCGACGAGACCTGTGCGGCATACGCCCCGAAATAAAACCGGCCCCATGTGCATCAGTCCCAGGCTTCTTGAGCCGTGTGCACATGGGGCCGGTCTGATCGTCGGCGCGATACCGCGGCGGCTTTGCTCTTGCGGAAAACCGCGCGCTTACTTCTTCATCTTCTTGGTCTTCTTGGCGACCTTCTTGGTCGCCTTGGCGGTCTTCTTTGCCTTCTTCGCTTTCTTAGCCATGTCTTCCTCTTAGGTTTGGTTGGCTTGACGAATGCGCGGACGCTGCGAACCAGCGCGCGCCATCAAGCTAACACGAAACTAGCAAAAACCATACCACGATGAATTAACGCTCGGCCTTGCGCGTCGCGACGTCGCGATGATGAGCGACGCAGGCGACTCACCGAAGCGCGGGTGATGCGATGTCAGCTATTCGCCGGCGAAGATGATGCTTCACGATTCGTCGATGGCCTCCGGCCACTAAACGGCCGCGCTTGCGTGTGCTCAGTCCGAACTCGGGAGACGCAAACGACAGGCTCACATAGTCCTTGCCGCTGTTTTCCCGGCGCCGGATTCACTTAAGCGCTCGTCGCGAACCACCGGATGACAATGCGGAATCCCGGATGAGTGTCCGCACTCTTGTCGCGGTTGGGCAGATGTCGATGTCGGTGCCGACCCGGTACGACGCGGTCTTGAGCTGAACCTTGTAACCGCCGTTCTCGTTCTTGGTGACGTGTCCGATCGCAGTCACGGTCTGTCCCCATGAGCCTCAAAGGAACGATTCCCTGCTCGTGGGCGTGACGACCTATGGGAACCGCTCCGCCGCCAAAACCCTCGCCATCTCCTTTTTTCCCCGCCGGTCCTGCTAGTCCCGGCTCCTCGCGGCCGCTTCGCTCCAAAAAACTCGTTTGCTCGGGTGCGCCGCTGCGCTTCGCCCCTGACGGGTTCGGTGGCGTTTCGGTTCCCATGACGGTCTCGCCATCGCAGGGGATCGGCCTCTGCGGCATCAAGGAGACAGACCATGACTGCGATCGGATACGTCACCAAGAACGAGAACGGCGGCTACAAGGGACAACTCAAGACCGTGTCGATCCGGGCCGACATCGACATCGTGCCCAACCGCGACAAGAGCGCGGACACTCACCCGGACTTCCGGGTCGTCACCCAGGGCGTCGAGATCGGCGCGGGTTGGATCCGGCGCGGGGAAAACAGCCGCAAGGACTATGTGAGCCTGTCGCTTGCGGCTCCCGAGTTCGGACCACGCAAGCTTTACGCCAACCTCGGCCGTGCCGCCGGCCAGGACGACGACAACGTCTTCGCCGTCATCTGGAATCCGGCGGACTAACGCCAAGCCCGGCCCCCGCGCTCTTCGCACGGGGGCCGTTCTCTCGCCCCAATTACTCCTGACGATCCCGTTCGTCTGATCGCTCGTCTAAATGCCCGGGGGCTTCTCCTGAACCACGACGTTACCGTCACACCGCGCGAGACACCCGTTTCTTGCGGACCGGCCTGCTATGACCCAAGCGACTGGGCCTGGGAATTCCTGCGTCGAAATCCTGACTATTACGCTGACTGGTGCTGCTCCGTGCCCCGGCATCAGCCGCTTATCACCCTGAACGACGGCACGCGATTATTGCGATTGCGACGGCGCTTTCCACGCGCCGAACAATGGGGCCTTTATGCCTTCGCCGATCCTTCGATTGTGGCTCGGCAAGCTCCGGTGTTCTGGCATATGGCCTCGCTGAGGCAGGTCGTCCGGCTCCGGGCCGCGCCCCCAAAACATCGCCAAGGCCTCGCACCGCTCACGCTGTCGCGCTTCAATGCCGACCGGGTTGCGGCGATCGGCGTCGATAACATTCCGCTGGTGTTGATGAAGGGGCGAGGCGCCTTCGTTGCCGTCGAAATCCACGACATCGCGGTCCTGACACAACCCTTTGCGTCGGTGTTTGAGATCAACGGTTTGGCGGATTTGAACGCGCAAACCGAACTGCTCAAGCGCCTGCACCGCTTTACCGAGCAGGCAGCAACGGCCGCCAATAGGCAGGCATTGACGGTCGACGAACGGCTCCACCACGCGCTGATCGCGCTCGATGAGAGTATGGCCGGCAAGACCTACCGGCAGATCGCCATCACGATCTTCGGCGAGAAAAAGGTAGCCGAGGAATGGCAAGGACCGAGCCAGTTCCTGAAAGACCGCACAAGGCGGCTGGTCGCCAAGGGCACCGAATTGATGAAGGGCGGTTACCGCGATCTGCTCGCCTAGCCGCTTGGCCTATAGGTGGCTTGACCAACCTTGCCGGTCTGGGGTGGCGAATCGGCATTCTCTAATCTTCGCCACTCCCGATCGCGCGGCAATCTGACGACGCTTCTTCTCGCCCTCGCATTTTGACGGGGCGCGCGCGAGGGAGAGCCCAAAGATGGCGGACGACGCAAAGAAAGAGCCGGAACCAGCATTTCTGAATACGGTGGAAGCAGCCGCCTGGCTGCGGCTCACCAAGAACACCCTGGAGAAAATGCGGGTGCAGGGCACAGGCCCCCTTTACCGCAAGCATGGACGTTACGTCCGTTATCACATCGAAGACCTCGTCGATTACTCGCAGGCCAACAAGCGGAGGTCGACCTCCGATGCGGATTGATCGTACCCGTCTGCGGCTGCAAATAGCCGTACTGGCCAGCGTTTCGGCGGCCGTCGTTGCGATGTTCATCACCTCTGATATTCGCGCGCCGCTCGTCATCTACAATGCCTCGGGCAGCGCGCCGCTTGGGTTCTATTACCTCGAGAACCGGCTCCCAAAGCGCGGCGAGACTGCGGTAATAATACCTCCGCCATTGATCGAGCTGATGATTGTCGCCCGTGGCATCCTGCCGCCGTCGGTGCCGCTGGTGAAACAGGTCACAGCCATCGGCGGCGATGAGGTTTGCCGCTCGAAGGAGCCGATCAGCACAATTGCGATCAATGGCCAGGTCTTGGCTGAGGTGTTCGACAAGGACCGCGAGGGACGGCCGCTGCCGGCTTGGGAGGGCTGCATCCGGCTGGTCGATGGCGAATTCTTCCTGCTGCAGCCGCATCCATACTCGTTCGATTCAAGGTATTTCGGGCCGGTCATGAGGTGCGATATTCTGGGCGTCGCGCGGCCATTGTGGACCTGGAATCCGGATCAATAGACCGGCGAGAGAGGCAACTGGATGTTCATGCGGGCGACCCTGCTTGCGGGGTATCGCCCGCTCGCGGAACGGTGAGATCGGAATGCAAGCGCGCCGGGTCGTCATAGACGGACGCCAGGTGGCGTGAGCTGAGCCTCTTGATCACCTGAATCGCACAGGTCTTCGCGTAGCCGTCGCGGATCAGAAAATAATCGCAATAAGCGAGCGCGATGACCGCATGCATCAAATCGATGCCGTCGGACCGCTGGGGCTTGCGGCGGGGATTAGCGGTGCGCACGGCCGTCAGCGCATCCTCCACCACAAGCGACGGACATGCGTCGAAAAACGCCTTCTGATGCGCTTCACACCACGCCAGCAGCTCAGCCTGCTGCGCAACCGTGAAGGGCTTCCCGTCGGGATCGAACTTCGGAATCAAGCCTTTGATCCACGCCCTGAAGACCTCGTCCTGTCGCGTCTTGAATGTCTTCCTGTCCACGGCCTGGAGCCGCGTCAGCGCGTCCGGAGCAAGCTCCTTGTGCTTGGACACGCGGTTGAAATCGACGCCGTCAATCCAGCCCCGCGGCGTCAGTCCGATCCGCGTTTGCGTCCCGGAATGATAGAAATCGACGACCGAAAGATGCGGCGTAACCACGCAAAGGTCTCGCGGAGTGACACCGAAACGACCCTCCCAGAGGAAGCGTTCGACCTCCTGCCGCTGCACCGCGACGCGCTCAACGATCCACAACGGGTCATGTTGTTCGAGAAATGCCAGGCGGCGGTCCTGCTGCGTCCGGTCGGTAGCACTGCCGATCTCGACCAAATTCCACAGGGAGAGTGCGAGCCGGACCTGGCCAGTTGCAAGCACGGCATCGATCTGCGGCCACCAATCCTCATTCGAGACGGCGCTGTGATCGAGATAGAGATTGGGCGTTCCGAGCAGCATGAGCGGTATTTTGCAGGAGGGAAGCGGGAGGGCTCTTCAAATCGGGCGTCGAGATACCGGTGCACGGCGATAACGCGATCGTGGCCGAATCCGGAGCCTGGTGCGACGACTTGGAGCGTCGTTGCCACAAGGGAGAGCTCCGATGAAACTCTATGTTGGACTGGACGTCGGCCTTGAAGAAACCAGCGTTTGCATCGTCGATAGCGAGGGTCTCACGGTTCGCGAAGTGAAGGTCAACACCGAGCCAGAGGCGATCCGCTCCGCGTTGGAGGGCTACGCGGATCGCCTCGATAGGGTGGGGGTTGAGGCGTCATCGCTAGGTATCTGGCTGTATCGCGAACTACGGGCAGCCGGCCTTCCAATCATTGTCGTGGAAGCGCGCCATATGCGCGTTTCGCTATCGACGATGCGCAACAAAACTGACCGAAATGATGCGCGCGGCATCGCGCAGATGATGCGGCTGGGCTGGTACCGCGCCGTCCATGTCAAGAATATCGACATGCAAAAAATGCGCACGTTGTTGACTAACCGGAAGCTGCTCAAGCGCAAATTGGTCGACCTCGAGAACCATGTTCGCGGGGCACTGCGGGCCTATGGATTGCTCGTCGGAGCGGTCGCCCGGGGGGCTTACGAAGCTCGGATCCGCGAGCTGATCGAGCACTGCGACCCGGTCTTTGCGATGTCCATCGAGGTTATGCTGGACGTGCGCCGCGCGCTTCTCGAGGGCTACGAACGGCTGCATCGCGTGCTGCTGCAGGCGGTCCAGCATGATCCCGTTTGCCGCCGTCTGATGACGGTTCCGGGCGTCGGTCCGGTCGTCGCCTTGTCCTTCAAAGTTGGCGTTGATGACCCTCATCGCTTTGCCCGATCACGTACGGTGGGCGCCCATTTTGGCCTGACGCCGAAGCGCCACCAATCTGGAACATCGATCGATTTTGAGGGCCATATCAGCAAACAAGGCGATATCTCCGTGCGAGAGGCGCTCTGTGAGGCGGCTGCCAGCCTGCTGCTCCGGGTCAGAAAATGGTCGGCACTGCGGGCATGGGGCCTGCGGATCGCCAGGCGGTCGAGCATGCTGTGCGCGATTGCCGCGGTGGCGCGGAAACTCGCATGCATTCTGCATCGGATGTGGGTCAGTGAGACCGATTTCCACGTCGGATTCGGTGCCAAGATCATGCAACGGCTGCGCTTAAAGCCTGCGCAATAGCCTCCGCGCCGGCGAGCCAGCAAGGCGCTGGGGACACGCCCCAGCATTGTTGAGGAGGAACGAAACTAGAGATCCGCGCGCGCGGTGAGCGTCCCCTGGCGGGGCCGCGAAACGGGGAATGTCCGCTATCTCTTGCCTGCTGCCGCCCTTCGGGGACGAGAGCGCAAAACTGCTTGGACAACCCTGTTTACGAACCTGGTGAAGAGCATGCGACGGCCGAAGTGCTGAACGCGAAGGAACGCATGGACCCCGCCTGGTGAATGCCACTGCAACGCGGTGTGGTGACGTTTGTGCGTCGTAGATGGAGGGAAGCAGCGATGCTTATTCTGCGAGGAGTCGAAGAAAAGCGTAGGAATGAGTTGACTTTGAACGCCCGATTAGGAAGGCCGCCCGTAATCGGTCTGCACCCGGATTTGCGGCCGCAGCGCAAGTGGCCTGCGCGATGAATGACGGGCACAGTGCGCCGCCTCAGCAACGCGGGAGGCGTGCGATGGAATACTTCTGTGGTCTGGATGTCGGCATGGACGAGACGGCCGTGTGCGTGGTGGACGACAAGGGCACGGTGATGCTGGAGACGGCGGTGGTGACCGATCCCGACGCGATCAAGGCGGCGCTTGCGGCGTATCTCGGCCGCTTGCGGCGGCTCGGCCACGAGGCGGGCTCACTGTCGCCCTGGCTGCATGCGGAGCTGCTGAAGCTCGGCCTGCCGGCGGTCTGCCTGGAGACGCTGCATGTGCGCGCGGCGCTGAAGGCGCAGCGCAACAAGACCGACAAGGCGGACGCGCTCGGCATCGCCCACATCATGCGCACCGGCTGGTTCCGGCGCGCGCATATCAAGAGTGAGGCCTGCTACCGGCTGCGGCTGCTGCTGACCCACCGGCGCAATTTGAAGCGCAAGTTCCTGGATCTGGAGAACGCGATCCGGCACTCGCTGAAGGTGTTCGGCATTCGCCTCAACCGGGTCGGGCGCGGCGGCTTTGCGCAAGCCGTGCGCGAGGCCTGCGCGGGCGATGCGCTGGTCAGCGAGCTGATCGACGCCATGCTGACCGCGCGCGCGGCGCTGTGGAAGCAGTATTGCCGGCTGCACGACCTGGTGGTCAGACTGGTCGCCGGCCATGCGCTGTGCCGGCGCTTCATGCAGATTCCCGGCGTCGGCCCGATTGCGGCGCTGAGCTTCATGACCGCGGTCGACGATCCCTCGCGCTTCAGGCGCTCGCGCGACGTCGCGGCGTATTTTGGCCTGACCTCGCGGCGCTGGCAGTCCGGCTCCTCGATCGACGTGCAGGGCCGGATCAGCAAGGCGGGCGACGGCGACGTGCGGCGGGCGCTCTATGAGGCGGCCAGTGCGCTGCTGACCCGCTACAAGCGCAAGGACAAGGTCAAGACCTGGGGCATGGCGATCGCAAAACGCACGAGCCATCGCAAGGCGACCGTTGCAGTGGCACGCAAGCTTGCCGTGATCATGCATGCGATGTGGGTCGACGGCACATTTTATTGCGGCGATCCGGACGCCGCGCAGGCGGACGTCAGCGCACGTGCCGCCGCCAAGGACCGCAAGCTGCTCGGAGCCCATGCATGACCAGAGGCGAGCCGATGGCCGATCAATGACCCGAGCAGCGTAGCCAATTTGAACACGGAGCTCCGCCACAAGCGGAAGAGGCCTGGTGCAGATCAACGACGACGGAACGCACGCTATCTTGCCTGTGGCCACGCACGTGACGTGCAAGTTGGACCACGCCGGAGTGCCTGTGATGTGGCTCCGTCATGCCGATGGAAAATTGCGCCGCGACGGCATCCACGCTGCCTTGCTGCAGCGATTTTGCGCCGTCGCTGAGCGCGGAAGAGTGCACGGCGCACCCGGACTCGCGGTTGTGGTGGCGCAGCGCGTTCAAGCGTGGCGCAGAGGGCCTTGTCGTAAAAGAGAAAGGAAGCGAGAATGGGTAAGAGCGGAGAGACGAGAGACGACACGACCGATTAAGAGGGCAAGATAAAAGCACTGGCGCTATGGAGCGCCTAAGCCGTTGTCTGCACATCCAAGAGTTGGCGCTCGCTGAATCCTCTCCGTCACCATATTCGGCCCAACGCAATGGCGAGCTTGAGCAATTGCGTCTGCGTCTTGGCGAGCGCTCGTTGGCTTCACATATCGGCGGCTCGTTCAAACGCCGGATGCGGGCCATGCGAGAGATCGACGACGAATTCGAAGTGAAACTTGGACGGATCGGCAACCGCAGAGCCAGGAAAGCGACCAGCTATCTTCGACGCGTCCGCCAGGAGGCGGCCAAAGCTGGCGCCGGTGTTCGGACGGCCTCGTCGTTCAGCGGCGGTCGCATCGGGCGCGGCCGCGCGCAAGGTGCGGTGCTGGTCGGGCGCGGGCGGAATCCGGGCCAGCGCCGCGTCGTGATCAAGGCCCGGATCGTGCGGATTAAGTCAGGCGACCTAGGTGCCGTACGAGCTCACCTGCGATACGTCCAGCGCGACGGTGTCACACGCGAGGCCGAGCCGGGGGAGCTCTACGACGCCAGCAATGACCGCGCCGATGGCAAGAGCTTTGCGGAACGCAGCACCGGCGATCGCCACCAGTTCCGGTTTATCGTGGCGCCTGAGGACAGCTCGGAGCTGGCGGACATGAAACCCTTCGTCCGCGACCTCATGCGGCAGATGGAGCAGGATCTCGACACCAGGCTCGACTGGGTCGCTGCTGATCATTTCAACACCGGCCATCCCCATACCCACGTCGTCCTGCGCGGCAAGGATGGCGAAGGAAACGATCTCGTCATCGCGCGCGACTATATCGCTCATGGTCTTCGCTCGCGGGCAGCGGAGCTCATCACGCGAGAGCTCGGCCCGGAAACGGAATTCGAGGTCGCACGTAAGCTTCAGCAGGAGATCACGGCCGAGCGGTTAACGCGGCTCGATCGGAGTATCCTGCGAGATGCTGCCGAAGGAGCTCTTGAGTTGGGTGCTCTGTCTGGACGGGAGCCCGCCTGGCAAACGGCGCGGATCGGACGGCTGCGAGCCTTGGCGCGCATGGGGTTGGCGGAAGAGGCTGAACCGGGGCGTTGGCGGATCGACCCTGAGCTCGAGCCCAAGCTGAGACGCATGGGGGAGCGCGGCGACATCATCAAGACCATGCATCGCGAGATGGCCGCGGCAGGAGTTTCGCGAGCCGCCGGCGACTACGCGATCTTCGATCCGGAGCGACACGGTCAGCATCTGGTCGGGCGGGTCGTCGGCGAAGGGTTTGCAGATGAACTGACAGAGCGCCGCTATGTGGTGATCGACGGGGTCGACGGGCGGACGCACTATGCGGAGCTTGGTATCCTTCGTGCCAACGAAGAGCCGCCTGTCCGGAACACGATTCTGGAGCTCCGGTCGCGCGTCGCTGAGCCGCGCGCAATCGATCGGACGATCGCAGAGATCGCCGCCCGCCATGGCGGCATTTACAGCGACCGCCTGCACCGGGAATTCGCCCCGCAAGCATCAGGCGAATTTGTCAGAACCCACGTCCGTCGTCTGGAGGCGATGCGGCGCGAGGGGATGGTAAGCCGTCTTGCCGATGGCGGTTGGAGCGTGGGGCGGGATTATCTGGACCGGGCGCTTCGATACGAACAACTCCAGCAATCGCGCGCTCCGGTCCGGATCGCGGTGCTGTCGTGGCAAAGGCTCGAGGATCTGCCGCAGGCGCTGGGCGCAACTTGGCTGGATCGCAAGCTCGTTGGCAAGGAGCCCAATGAACTCGCATCGACCGGCTTTGGCGCGGCGGTCGAGACCGCCTTGCGAGCCAGACGGCAATGGCTGATCGAGCAGGGGTTGGCGCGGGAGGAAGGCGGTCAGATGCGCTTCGCGCGGAACATGCTCGAGACGCTCAAGACGCGCGAACTGACGCGGACCGCCGCGGAGATATCCGCGCGCACTGGCCTTGAGCATGTCGATGCTAAAACCGGCGACAAGATCGAGGGCGTCTACCGGCGCATGCTGACGCTGAACAGCGGACGGTTCGCCGTGATCGAGCGATCCCACGAGTTCGTGCTGGTGCCCTGGCGTCCGGTGCTGGAGCGGGTCCGCGGGCAATTGGTCACCGGCCAGATCGGCGGGGAGGGTATTTCCTGGTCAATCGGCATGAAGCGCGGATTGGGCCTTTAAAACGTATAAGCTACTGATAAATATAGAGGTTATACTATTTGTGCGGAAGTAGTATAACGGACTTGCCGCTTGCACTGAAACGGTTATACTATTTTCGCGAAAATAGTATAACTTGGGTTCCCGGCATGACCTCCGCCCGCCTCGATATCACCTATCAAACGCTATATTCGGAATTGGCCCAGCGTAGCCTCGATGAGAGCTTCACCTCCGAATTTTCCTCGAATGGAAGGTTCGTGGCTGTCGAAGTCAAGGACAAGAAGTACTGGTACTTCGACACACCCAAGCCAGAGGGGGGCGGCCAGGATCGCCGCTACGTCGGTCCAGTGGATGATCCTGAAATCACCAAGCGGGTTGAGGCATTCAAAGATCTGAAGGCCGACCTGAAGGGACGTCGCCGGCTGGTTTCCACGCTGACCCGCGAGGCCTATCTGCCGCGGCCCTTACCCATGGTCGGCCAAGTCGTGGAGCAACTGGCCAAGGCCGGCTTTTTCCGCATGAGGGGGGTGCTCGTGGGAACAGTGGCCTACCAATGTTACTCCGCCGTGCTCGGCCGACGCCTTGATGCGGTCGCCATGCAGACTGGCGATGCCGACTTTGCGCAATTCCATGAAATCTCGGTCGCGATCAAAGATACCATGCCTCCGATCCTGGAGGTACTTCGACATGTCGATCCGACTTTTCGCGAGGTTCCGAGCCAGGCCGACGGCAGGGTCTCCACCCAATTCGTGTCGAGGGACAACTTCAAGGTGGAATTCCTGACGCCGAACCAGTGGTCCGATGATCAAGCAGGCAAGCCAGTTCCGATGCCGGCGCTCGGTGGTGCGGCGGCATTTCCGCTGCGCTTTCTCGATTACCTGATTTACGAGCCCATCCGTGCCGTGCTGCTGCATGGTGCAGGCGTGCCGGTTCTCATTCCATCTCCAGAACGATATGCCATCCACAAGCTGATCGTCGGATCCCGCCGAAAGCAAGACCGCGACGGGACGGCCAAGAGCGCGAAGGATCGACTTCAAGCCAGATCGATCATTGAAGCAATGATCGAGAACCGGCAGCATGCTGATCTTGCCTCCGCCTTCATGGAGGCATGGGATCGTGGTGACCAGTGGAGAGCTGCGATCCGCACCAGCATTGCGACCTATGACGATGACTTCCAGACGTTGCTCCGAACCGAATTTGCGAAGGGTGTATCCGAGTTCGGCTCCGATCCAGCCAATTACGATCTGGTAGACAAGTCCACCGACAAGCCGGCTCCACCGCCAAAATGACTCGTGACAGGCAGGCCAAGTCCTGCCTCGCGTTGCCTGCTCCAACGTCGCCTCGACCAGCAGCAGCACAGGTCCCGCGTCAACATGATCGCCTCTGTCACGCAAGTGCTGCCGATGAAGATGCCGATATCGGCATGTCGATCACGCCGACGTCACCGATCATGCTCGACACTGCGTCTGGCGCAACATGATGGTGGCAGTGATCGGGCTGTCCACGCCTTGCTGGCTTTTGCTTGCTAAACGGCATGTTGATCACTGACCCATCCAGCATTCGCGCTGAATACAATTAGATCCAGCTCAGTCTTGCAGAATCACATCGTGGCCCTTCGTGGCCGCGCCGACTCGCGAATGCTCGCTACGGCGTTGAGCGCTGATCGCCAGGGTTCAGGGGGCGACATGGCAACGAGATGCTATTTGCGCCAAGTGTTCACACGCTGTTGAGGTGTTCGATGACGCTGCGTCGACCTTGATTTTCAATGCCGGCGCCTGACCATACTTGATCAATCTCGCGCTCGCTGATGGCGCGACTTTTTATTTCGATTGAAGGCTCGCCGCATTCGCCGTTTTCATCGCGCCGCTCACGTGGGGTGAGTGAGTGGGGCGAGCGGGATGTTTCCAGCAAAAATCTATGTCGGTCAGATCGCCGTCGTGCTCGGCATCGTCGTGGTGTCGACCTGGGGCGCGACGCAATGGACGGCTGCAGCTCTCGGCTATCAGCAGCGCCTCGGCGAACCTTGGTTTCTGATCGTCGGCTACCCTGTCTATCTGCCTTGGCGGTTGTTCGAATGGTGGTTCGCCTTTGAAGCCTATGCTCCCGAGATCTTCGAGGAGGGTGGAGGAATCGCCGCCGGCGGCGGCATCGCGGGCGCGCTCTTTGCGATCGTCAATTCGGTGTGGCGCGCGCGCCAAAGCCAGATGGTGACGACCTACGGTTCGGCTCGGTGGGCGACCCCAAAGGAAATCAAGGCGGCCGGCCTGTTCGCGTCTAAGGGCGTTTTCTTGGGGCGCCTCGAGAACAACTATCTGCGCCACGACGGACCGGAGCATGTCATGTGCTTTGCGCCCACCCGTTCGGGCAAGGGCGTGGGGTTGGTGTTACCGACACTGCTGTCCTGGACGTCGTCGGCAGTGGTGCACGACATCAAGGGCGAAAACTGGGAATTGACCTCCGGCTGGCGCTCGACGTTCTCGCATTGCCTCCTGTTCAATCCCACGGATTCGCGCAGCGCCCGCTACAATCCGCTGCTTGAGGTGCGCAAGGGGGCGGCCGAAGTCCGCGACGTCCAGAACATCGCCGACATCCTGGTCGACCCCGAAGGCGCGCTCGAACGCCGCACCCATTGGGAAAAGACCAGCCATTCGCTGCTGGTCGGCGTCATTCTCCACGTCCTGTATGCGGAAGAGAAGAAGACGCTCACCCGCGTCACGGAGATCCTGGCCGACCCTGCGCAGTCCTTTGAGAAGACGCTCAGGATCATGCTGGCCACCAATCATCTCGGCACCGAGGCCGAGCCGAAAGTGCATCCGGTCGTCGCCGCGACCGCACGAGAGCTGCTTAACAAGTCCGAAAACGAACGCTCCGGCGTTCTGTCGACTGCCGTGAGCTTTCTCGGCCTCTACCGCGATCCCGTCGTCAGCCGAAACACCGAATACTGTGATTGGCGCATCGCTGACCTCGTGAGCGCGGACAAGCCGGTCACGCTTTATCTCGTTGTTCCGCCGTCGGACATCAGCCGTACAAAGCCGCTGATCAGGCTGATTCTCAACCAGATCGGTCGGCGACTAACCGAGACTTTGAACGTCAATCAAACCGGCCGAATGCAGCGCCAGCTCCTGATGATGCTGGACGAGTTTCCTGCGCTCGGCCGGCTCGACTTCTTCGAAAGTGCGCTCGCATTTATGGCGGGCTACGGCATCCGCGCCTACCTAATCGCGCAGTCGCTCAACCAGATCGCAAAAGCATACGGGGAGAACAACGCGATCCTCGACAATTGCCACGTCCGCATTGCTTTTGCAGCGAATGACGAGCGCACCGCCAAGCGGATTTCGGACGCGCTGGGGACCGCGACAGAACTGCGTGCGCAGCGCAACTATGCCGGCCATCGGCTGGCTCCCTGGCTCGGTCATGTCATGGTCAGCCGTCAGGAGACCGCACGTCCTTTGTTGACGCCGGGCGAGGTGATGCAGCTGCCGCCCGAGCAGGCCATCGTGCTGGTTTCTGGACTTGCACCGGTCCGAGCAATGAAGCTTCGGCACTACGAGGACGCAAACTTCGTCAGCCGCTTGCGCAAGTCGCCGTCCTTGACGGGCGAGGTGTATGCCGACCGGCCGGCAGCACGCCCTGACAATTGGAGCGGCCAGGTGCGCTCCACCGACCTTCGCCTTGCGACCCTGCGGTATCGCGAGCTCATGCAGGCGGGCGGCGAGGAGGGCGGTCTCAAGCAGCAATTGCCGTTGTTCGATGAGGCCGCACCGACCGGAAACGACGCTCGTGCCATCGAGGAGCGATTGCTTGACGACGAGTCTGACGTCGCCGCCGACCGCAGCCAGATGCAGCAGGCAGCAAATGCCTCGAGCGCCGTACGCAGAGCCCACGCCGTCACCCGCAACGATGACGATCTTCTCCCCTCATTCTGAAGAGCATTCCCGATGAAACCGAAACTGTCGGCCTATGTCAGCGATAGCGTGGCGCAACGGCTCGAACTCGCAGCCAAGCGTCCCGGAGCCAACAAGTCGGCCATTGTCGATGCTGCGCTGGATCGCTTCCTCAACCCTGAGCGGGACACGAGCGGCGATGCAGCGCTGATCCGACGGCTGGACCGGATGAGCCGGCAACTGGAACGAGCCGACCGCGACGTGAGCGTCCTGGCGGAGACCATCGCACTTTTCATCCGCTATTACCTGACCATCACCCCGCCGCTGCCTTCGCAGGATCAGGATGCAGCGCGTGCGCTGGGACGCGAGCGGTTCGAGATGTTTGTCGCCCAGGTCGGCAAGCGCGTCGCCTCCGGTGGCCGGCTTGTCGCCGACGTCATGGATCGCGTCAGCGCCTCCAAGCCTGATCTCTTCATGCGGAACCTCGAGGAGGGTGCTCCTCTGGGCGCGGCCCAATCTGGCGATACTGGATCCCGCGCGCAGAGCGCGACGGGTGAGCCGCCGGAGCATTCTCCGGCAGGGCGAGAGGAGGTTGGCAATGTCTGATCTCCTCTCGCCAGAAACTCGCGAACGACGCCGGGGCATGCTGCGGACCGCGATGGGACCTGCAATCGCGCTGGCTCTCGAGGAGCCCGATGTCGTCGAGGTCATGGTCAATCCCGACGGGAGGCTTTGGCTTGATCGCCACGGGACGGGCCGCGCTGATACCGGCGTTGTTCTGACGCCGCAGGAGTCGGAGCGGATCATCCGGCTTGTTGCCAGCCATGTGCGGGCGGAAGCGAGCGGTTCGTCTCCAATCATCTCAGCGGAGTTGCCCGAAACGGGCGAACGCTTCGAAGGCGTCTTGCCACCCGTCTCGCTTGCGCCTTGCTTTGCGATACGCAAGCCCGCGACGACCACGTTCCGCCTAACCGACTACGTCAAGGCGCAGATCGCCTCGCCTCTGATGGCGAAAGTGCTCACGGCCGCAGTGACCGACGCGCGCAGCATTCTGATCGCCGGCGGCACTGGCTCGGGCAAGACGACGCTTGCCAACGCTCTCCTTGCGGAGATTGCCGGTCTCGAAGAGCGGGTGGTCATCATCGAGGACACCCGCGAGCTGCGCTGCGATGCGAAGGATGCCGTGACGCTCCGGACCAAGCCGGGCGTGGCGAGCCTCGCCGATCTTGTGCGGTCCACACTGCGCTTACGGCCCGACCGCATCATCGTCGGTGAGGTCAGAGGCGCCGAGGCCCTGGACATGCTGAAGGCCTGGAATACGGGTCATCCCGGCGGAATTGCCACGGTCCATGCCAACTCGGCTCGAGCTGCGCTCTACCGGATCGAACAACTCATCCAGGAAGCGGTCGCGACCGTGCCGCGCCGGCTCATTGCCGAGGCGATCGACCTGGTCGTCTTCATCAAGGGACGGGGCCCCGCGCGGCGCATCGAGGCCGTCGCCGAGCTCAAAGGCCTCGATCCGTCAGGCGACTATCTGCTCGAAACCCCGCCTGGACTTCCAAACACCGCCCACCGCCCTTGACCTGAAGGAGACTGCTATATGTCAATTCGACTGCTTCTTAACGTGCGTTCGCGCCTGCGTGGCATCTGCTCGATCCGCGGGCTTCCCTTGATGGAGCTCGGCGCGGTCTCGGTCTGCATGCTTCTCAGCGCCTCGGCGGCGCACGCTGCCGGTTCGGGCATGCCATGGGAAGCCCCGCTCGAGCGCGTCCTGGAATCCGTCCAGGGACCGGTCGCCAAGATCGTCGCCGTCATCATCATCACTGTGACCGGCATCTCGCTGGCCTTTGGCGACACCTCCGGTGGCTTCCGCAAGATGGTCCAGGTCGTGTTCGGCCTGTCCATCGCCTTTGCTGCGAGCTCCTTCTTTCTTTCGTTCTTCTCGTTCGGTGGCGGAGCACTGATCTGATGCGCGCGGAAGGTTTTGAACTCGTGCTCCACCGCTCGTTGACCGAGCCCATCCTGATCGGCGGCGCCCCGCGTGCCGCCGCCATCCTGATCGGGACACTCTCCGCCGTGCTGGCACTCGGTCTGCGTCTTTGGCTCGCAGGCCTCGTGCTCTGGGTCGTCGGCCACAGCGCGGCCGTTTGGCTCGCCAAGCGCGACCCGGCCTTCGTCGAAGTCGCCATCCGTCACACCAAGCACAAAGGGCGTCTCGCACGCTGAATCTGAGAGAATTCCGCGGCCATGCCTATCGGCTAGCGGATTGGCTGCCATGGGCATGCTTGGTCGCTCCAGGCGTCATCCTGAACAAGGATGGCAGCTTCCAACGGACGATACGCTACCGCGGGCCGGACCTCGACAGTGCGACCGAGGCCGAGCTGATGAGCGTCACGTCCCGCGTCAACAATGTCTTGAAGCGTTTTGGCTCAGGCTGGGCTCTGTTCTTTGATGCCACGCGCATTCCGACTGGCGAATATCCCCGCTCGGAATTCCCTGATGCGGTGTCCTGGCTGGTGGATGAAGAGCGGCGGGCTGCGTTCTCAGGCGCCGCTGGGGTGGCATGGGAGGATCCGTCACGCCCCGGCGGGCAGCATTTTGAAAGTGTGTTGCATCTGACCTTGATGTACCTGCCGCCTGCCGAGACAGTCTCGCGCCTCGAAGGTCTGTTTCTCGAGCGCCCTAAGGAGAGGCATGGTGTTGAGCGGAAGAGGAAGCGCATTCGTCGCGGCCAACCAGTCGAAAGTCCTGCGCAGGGCATCCAGGACGACGAGATTGACGACCAGCAGCGATTCGACAGCAACGAAAAAGGCTATCGCGATCAGCTTCAGAGATTCGTTCAGGAAACCGACCGGGCGATCGATCTGCTCTCGTCGGTCTTGCCCGAGATCTGGCCTCTGAACGATGCGGAGACGCTCACCTATCTTCATAGCTGCGTCTCGACCAAGCGCCATCCGGTCAACGTTCCCAAGATTCCGGCCTATCTCGATTGCTTCTTGAGCGATGAGCCGTTGACCGGGGGATTGTCTCCGGCGATCGGGCGGAGCCATCTGCGCGCACTGACCGTCCTTGGGTTTCCACACGTCACCTTTCCCGGCCTGCTCGACGAATTGAACCGGCTTGGCGTTGCCTACCGGTGGGCAACCCGGTTCATTCCGCTCGATCGCACACAGGCCAACGCGACGCTGTCGCGTTACCGGCGACAATGGTTTGCCAAGCGCAAATCGCTTGCCGCGATCCTTAAAGAGGTCATGTTTAACGAGCAGGCGGCGCTGCTCGACACCGACGCCAGCAACAAAGCTCTCGACGCCGACGCGGCGCTTTCCGAGCTTGGCGACGATCTGGTTGCCTTCGGTTATATCACCACGACCGTCACTGTCAGTGACGAGGACTCGCATCAGGCGGACGAGAAGATCCGCGCGGTCGAGCGGGTGATCAATAGCCGTGGGTTTACGGCCATCCGCGAGAGCGTCAATGCGGTTGAGGCCTGGCTCGGCGGCCTGCCGGGCCAAGCCTATGCCAATATCCGCCAGCCAATCGTTCATACGTTGAACCTCGCCCACATGTGCCCGTTGTCGGCAGTGTGGGCTGGACCTGAGCGGTGCGAGCATCTTGATGGACCGCCGCTTCTGATCGCCAAGACCAAAGGTGCGACCCCGTTCAGGCTGTCGCTCCACGCCGGCGACGTCGGGCATACGATCGTTGTCGGCCCCACAGGGGCGGGCAAGTCGGTCCTGCTGTCGATGCTCGCACTTCAATTTCGTCGCTATCCGAACGCGCAGCTGATCACGTTTGACAAGGGCCGATCGGCACGGGCCACAACGCTCGCGTTGTCGGGGGCTTGGTATGAACTGGGCGCCAAGGGCGGCATCGCCTTTCAGCCGCTCAAGGATGTCGCGGAAGAGGGAGCTCGGCTCTGGGCGCTCGACTGGCTCTGCGGCGTGCTCGCCCATGAGCACGTGACCGTAACGCCCGAAGTCAAGGAGACGCTCTGGTCGGCGCTCAGGAGCCTCGGGTCTGCGCCCGTCTCGCAGCGGACGATGACCGGCCTTGTGGCGCTACTTGCCCGCGATGCGCTGCGGCAGGCGCTGCAGCCTTACACGCTGGAAGGGCCTTACGGTCGCTTTCTTGACGCAGACTCGGACCGTCTTTCTGGCGCGGACGTGCTGACCTTCGAGATGGAGGAATTGATGGCGTTGCCTGGCTTGGTGGCACCGGTCCTGACCTATCTGTTCCACACCCTTGAAGAGCGCTTTGATGGCCGTCCCACGCTGCTGGTGCTGGATGAGGCCTGGGTGTTTCTGGACGACCCGCTGTTCGCAAGCCGGATTCGCGAATGGCTGAAGACGCTGCGCAAGAAGAACGTGGCCGTCATTTTCGCGACCCAGTCGCTCGCTGATATCGCCGACAGCCAGATTGCGCCTGCGATCATCGAATCCTGTCCAAGTCGAATATTCTTGCCAAACCCTCGTGCGCTGGAGCCGACGCAGACCGAGACCTATCGCCGGTTTGGCTTGAACGACACGCAGGTGCGCCTGATCGCGGAAGCATTCCCCAAGCGCGACTACTATCTGCAGTCCCGAGCGGGAAATCGCCTGTTCGAGCTAGAGCAGATTCTGATCAGACACGGTCATAACCGGCTGCGGCGAAGAAGTTCAGGCACTCTTGGGCGGTGAAGGCGGTCAGGGCGGTGGCAATAGCGTTGTCCAAAGCCTCGATTGATCTGGCGGCGGCCTTTCGAAGTGCGGCTTTGAGCTTGGCGAAGGCCATTTCGATCGGATTGAGGTCGGGCGAATAAGGCGGCAAATAGAGGAGCTGGGCGCCCACGGCATCGATTGCGATGCCGACCTCGGCGCGCTTGTGTGCTGCGAGATTGTCCATCACCACGATGTCGCCGGGCCTGAGTGTCGGCACGAGGACTTGCGTCACGTAAGCCTCGAACGCCAGACCATCCATGGGACCGTCAAGGACCATCGGCGCAGTCATGCCGGTCGCTCTGAGCGCGCCGACGAAGGTCGTCGTCTTCCAATGACCATGCGGGAGCGCTGCGACACAGCGCTGGCCGTACGGCGAGCGGCCATAGCGCCGCGCCATCTTGGTCGAGGCTCCCGTCTCGTCGATAAACACCAACCGATGGATGCCGATCTCAGGCTGAGATGCCTTCCACGCCGCGCGTTCAGCGGCCACGTCCGGCCGATCCTGCTCGCTGGCGTGCGATGTTTTTTTTGAACGTGATGTTGCGGCGATCGAAGAATCGCCAGACCACGCTCGGCACGAAACGCTCGCCGTGGACTTTGAGGAGATGGTCAGCGATCTCGGCCAGCGTCATGTCAGGCGTAGCCTTGACCAGGGAGAGGATCTCCGCAGCATGACCCTCGATCCGAGCTGAACGTCTGTCTCCGCCCTGCGCTCCCGCCTCACAAGCGCCGGTGCTGCGCCATTCGTTGACCAGTTCGATCGCTGTCGATGGCGCTACGCCGAACCGGCCGGCGGCGCCCCGACAGCTCATGCCTTCCTCTTCCACAGCCCGAATAATGCGAAGGCGAAGGTCCGGCGAGAGCGGCTTAGCCATGGGGGCTGGCCTCCATCACCAGCCCTCAGGGTGAATCACGATTTGCCTCACAAGGGAATCCCTTCCGATTCCGCCAGGTCAGAAAATGCTCTAGGCCTTGGACCGGTCGCGCTCGCGCTCGTCGGAGCCTCCTCATCAGACGATCAGCGCGCCATTGACGCCGTCCTCGCCCGCACCGGGCCTCACCATTTCGCTGAGCGCTACCTCGCCGAACGTGGTCTGAGCTGGGCCGCCAATCTCATCAGCACCTTTGAACAGGCCCATAAGGCCTGACCTCAACCTCAATCCCTGGAGTTTTCCATGCTCGAAAGTACCGGTCGCATGTTCATGGGCACAACCTCAAGAGTTATCGTGACAACGATACTATCATTCGTCATCGCCGTGAATGGGTCGCGACGGCTGGGAGCGTTCGACATCGTGTTCGACCCTTCGAACTACAGTCAGAACCTCCTGACCGCTGCGAGAACGCTGGAGCAGATCAACAATCAGATCAGGAGCTTGCAAAACCAAGCGCAATCGCTGCTCAATCAGTCCAAGAACCTTACGAGCCTGCCCACCAGCGTGGTCGGTCAGCTTACATCGACGATCAATCAGATGAACACTCTGGTTGGTCAAGCGAAGAACATTTCGTTCGATGTTCAGAAGACCCAGCAGAATTTTGAGCGGTTTTATCCTCGCCAGTACGCGTCGGTGGTCTCGTCGGACAAGATGGTCCAGGACGCGATCTCGCGTTGGGACAATAGCTACGATGGGCTGAAGCAGTCGCTCACCATTCAGTCAGCCATCGTCAGTTCTCTGGGCCAGGATGGCCAAACACTTCGCACGCTGATGGCAAATTCGTCAACGGCAGTCGGCTCGCTGCAGGCCCAGCAATCCGGCAACGAACTGCTCGGCCTACAGATCAAGCAGTCGTTGCAGACCCAGGCACTTCTGGCGACCCAAGCACGCGCGGAGACGTTGCGTGCGGCCGAACAGCAGGCCTCGTCGGCCGCGGCGAAGGAGCGATTTAACCGCTTCATCGGCGATGGCCATGCCTACACCGGCGGCAAGTAGGTGAAGGCGCCATGGCTGATCTCTCCGTCATTGACCGCTTTACCGAGACATTCTCGCGCTACATAGACTCCGGCTTCGGTCTATTGTCGGGCGATGTCTCATTTCTGAGTTCAACGTTGATCGGCATCGACCTGACGCTTGCCGGACTTGCTTGGAGCATGCGTGCCGACGACCACATCCTGGTGACGCTCGCCAAGAAAGTTCTCTATGTCGGCGCCTTCGCGTTCATCATCGGCAACTTCAAGAGCCTCGCCGATATTGTCTTTGCCTCGTTCTCCAGCATCGGATTGAAGGCATCGGGTGGAAGCTTAAGTGCTGCCGACCTGGCGCGGCCGGGCTTTGTCGCCTCGGCTGGGTTTACGGCCGCTCATCCACTTCTGGAGGAGACCGGACAGTTCTCGGGTTTTGATGTCCTGACCAACCTGCCGACGATCCTGATCCTGCTGTTCTGCTGGATCCTGATCGTGCTCGCCTTCTTCGTCCTCTCGGTGCAGCTCTTCGTCACGCTGATCGAGTTCAAGCTGACGACGCTTGCAAGCTTCATCCTCGTGCCGTTCGCCTTGTGGGGAAAGACCGCGTTCCTCGCAGAAAAGACCCTGGGCAACGTGGTCGCGTCGGGGGTGAAGGTGATGGTCCTCGCGATCATCATCGACATCGGTTCGACCATCTTCGGTCAGCTCGCAAGCACGTTGACGCGTCCCGTCGATATCGTGTCGGCCATGAGCCTGTTGCTTGCGGCCCTCTCGCTGTTTGGCCTTGGCATCTTCGGTCCTGGAATCGCGGCTGGACTGGTCTCGGGCGCACCCCAGCTCGGCGCCGGCGCAGCCGCGGGAACGGTGGCGGGTGCGGCGGCGGTCGCGATCGGCGGCGGAGCGGCGGCCGCGGGCGGGCTGCGCCTCGCGGCAGGCGGTTCAATTACTGCGGTTCGCTCCGCAGCATCGCTCACCGGTGCGTCCTCGTTGGCAGGCACGTCGGCCCGGGCCGCAACCGTGGATCAGCTCTCGAGCGCGAGCACTGGCGGCGCAACGACCGGAGCGGCGGCCTCAGGCGTGGGTCGTGCGACAGGCTCGTCAGGACGCGGCCATGCGAGGGAAGCGGCTCAGGTCGCTGCTCACACCCTGAAGGAGGGGGACAAAGGCGGGCATTCGTCAGGTCCGAAGCTGGGGGAGGAGTAGGATATGGCTGGTCACCCCTTTCAGCGCGGGTCCGTTCGCTATGGCGAGACGCCTGAGCCGGTCACGCCCTATCAGAAGGCGGCCCAGGTCTGGGACGAGCGGCTAGGGTCCGCCCGTGTTCAGGCCAGCAACTGGCGGCTGGCAGCGCTGGCGGCCATCGGCCTGTCAGGCGTTCTCGGATTGACGATCTTTACCCAGATCGGTCGCTCGGGTGTCGTTCCTTACGTAGTCGAGGTCGATCGGCTCGGTGAAGTTCGAGCAGTCGGGCCGGCGCTTGAGGCCTACCAACCGTCAGACGCACAGATCGCGCATTTCCTTGCGCGGTTCATTGAGAACGTCCGCTCGCTGTCCATCGATCCGGTCATCGTCCGGGCGAACTGGCTGCACGCCTATGACTTCGTCACCGACCGCGGTGCACAAGCCCTAAACGACTATGCGCGCGAAGCCGATCCGTTCACAAAGATCGGCTCTAAGACCGTGACCGCCGAAGTCACGTCCGTGGTGCGCGCCTCCGGCGACAGCTTCGAGATCCGCTGGAAAGAAGACGCCTACGAGAACGGCGCGATCGCAAAGACAGAGCGCTTCACCGGTCTTGTCACCACGGTTCTCAAGCCGCCTACGGATGCCGAAACCCTGCGGAAGAACCCTCTCGGCCTCTACGTCCATTCCCTCAACTGGTCGCGCGACCTCATCGGAGACGCCAAATGAATTCCAAAGCCCTCACCAAGCTCGGGTCGGCCAGCGTACTTGCCTTGTCGGTTGGGCTTGCGGGATGCGCCACCAAGCTCAATCTCGAAGCGCCCTATGATGAGATGACATTTGAGAAGGCGCTGCCAGAGAGCGATCCGCCAGCGCCGGTGCAAGTCGTCGAAACGCCCAAGGTCCTGCCGTTGCCGGGCCAGTTGAAGCCATTTCCGACAAAGGGAGGCAAGGAAGAAAAGCTGCCGCCGGAGCAGGCGATCGCGAAGGCGAACAAGGCGGCAAGGATGGAGCCGACGCGCGCCGGTTATATCAACGCCATCCAGGTCTACCCCTGGACGGAAGGTGCGCTCTACCGGCTCTATGCAAGCCCAGAGAAGGTCTCGACCATCGCGCTTCAGCCGGGCGAGGAACTGATCGACGTCTCCACAGGCGATACGGTTCGCTGGGTGGTCGGCGATACCTCAAGCGGGCAGGGGAGCGGCCGCCGGGTGCATATCCTGGTCAAGCCGACGCTTCCGGACATTCAGACTAACCTCGTGGTGCTGACGGACCGGCGGGCCTATCACCTCGAGCTCGTCTCGACCAAGCAGACCTACATGGCGTCCATCTCATGGACGTATCCGACCGATACGCTCGTCGCTCTTCATAAGCAGAATGCCGCCGTACAGCAGAACGAAGAGCGGATCGCCGATCGCGGGGTGCGGCTCGACAGTCTTAATTTCCGCTATCGCATCGAGGGCGACGATCCGCCTTGGCGGCCGGTGCGCGCCTTCGACGACGGCCGCAAGGTCTATATCCAGATGCCGTCCGGCCTGTCGCAAGGCGAAGCGCCGCCTTTGTTCGTCGCCGGCGCCGATGGCCGGCCGAACCTCGTCAACTACCGGGTCCGCGGTTCCTACTACATCGTCGATCGGATGTTCGGTGCTGCCGAGCTTCGGCTTGGCGAAGATCCGCAGCGCATCGTCCGGATCATCCGTATCGACGCTCGGCCGGTCTCGCAGATCTTCAGCGCCGGGAGCGCATCATGACGAGCTTGGATCCGGGTCCCGAGCCGCTGGAGCTGCGGGCGCGGCCGCGACCCGTTCGGCGCCTCAACAAGCGCGCCCTTATGATCGGCTGCGCGGTCGCGGCGCTGTTCGTGGGCGGAGCGATACTTATTGCGCTCAAGCCGAGCTCCTTCAAGCAGTCTGAGCGAACGGAGCTGTACAATACCGACCGCAAGCAGACGGCCGAAGGCCTGAGCAAGCTGCCAAAGTCCTATGAAGACCTGCCGCCAGCGACGCCGCGGCTTGGACCGCCGTCGCCAGGGGACATTGGCAGGGCCTTTGCCGAAAATGAGAAGAAGGCTGGCGTCGCTCCGGACGCTGGCTTCCGAACCAATCCGGAGGAAGACGCCGAACGGGCTGAGCGGATCCGCCAGACGCGGGTCGCTCAACAGGCAAAGGAGTCGGGCTTGTTCGTCCGCCTGTCGGAGAAGCAGGACAAGCGCAAGCAGGCGAGTACGACGGAGGCCCCAACTGCCGCTCCATCCGAATTCCGGCCTTCAACGCCCGATACAGGCCCATCAGCTGCGGAGCTCGCAAAGACGGCGCAGGCGATGATCGACCGCTCCAGCGAAATCATTCCCTCGTCGCAGGCGCGAAAGCTGGCCTTTGTGGACGCGAAAGCCGACACGGAAACCACCAATCAACACGCGCTCAAGCCGGCGCCGTCGACCTATGCCCTGATGGCGGGGTCGATCATCCCGGCGAGTCTCGTCACGGGGCTGAATTCGGACTTGCCAGGCACCACCATCGGCCAAGTCACCGAGAACGTCTATGACACGGTGACGGGCGAGCACCTCCTGATCCCGCAAGGGACTCGGATTATAGGAAAATACGACAGTGTCGTCGCTTTTGGCCAGAAGCGGGCGTTGGTCGTCTGGAGCCGGCTTATCCTGCCGAACGGCAATTCGATCGTGATCGAGAACCTCCCGGCCACCGACGTTGCGGGCTACGCCGGCCTCGAGGACGAGGTGGACTTCCATACCTGGCAGTTACTCAAAGGTGTCGCTCTGGCGACCCTGATCGGGGTGGGGACACAGCTATCGATCGGTAACGACGAGAGCGATCTCGTGAAGGCGTTGCGGGAGAGCACGCAGCAAACGACCAATCGTGCCGGCCAGCGCCTGGTGGAACGCGAGCTCGACGTGCAGCCGACGATCACGGTGCGGCCGGGTTGGCCGCTGCGGGTGATTGTTTCGAAGGATCTGGTGCTGAAGCCGTACCAGGACGTTCAGGCAATGGCGAAGGGCAGGTAAGGGATGAAGCTTGCGAAGCTGCCTGATCGGACGCCGGTGAAAGTGAACGTTGTGTTTACGCCAGGCCTGGCGCAGAGACTGCGCGAGTATGCTGCGTTCTATGCAGAGACCTACGGCAACAAGGAGGAAGTGGCTGAGCTGATACCGTTCATGCTCGAGGCATTTATTGACGGCGATGTTGCTTTTAGGAGAGCAAAGCAGAGATCAAGCAATCGCGACCAAATGTTTACGGATGGGGATGACTCTACTTCGAGCTAGTGTCCCCTTTCCGATGATTGAAATGATCGCTCGACGGGATGTCACGAATCGACCTAGCGAAACACCTGAAGGCACTCGGCGACTAGGTGCAGCGAACGTCCGAGTCGATCGTGCAACTGCTCCAGTTCATGCTTCGTGGCGCCTTCAAGCCGAAGGCTATCTCGGGCAAGCGCACGCCTCACTAGAGCATCGATCGGCTCAGACGTAAGAACCTGGACCGGAGACTTGGTCCTCACGAATTCGAACGAGGATTCGACTTGGCCGCTCGGAGTTACGACAGCGGATGTGATCACGCTGCCCATGACAACAGCTTCCACTAGCTCAGTGGGCAGATTAATCGAGCATATGACAGCTCCAGTTTCTCTACACCTGTAGCCGGCTAGATAGCCTATCGCTCCCAAGCTTCCGGGAGAATGGCCGCAGGATTCCAGGAACGGCTCTAAGATGATTGCCTCGTAGTTACCCATGACGGTAGCTCCAAATTCTTCGGTCTCCCTCTTTATGTAACTTAAAAGCGGTCGCCTTAAAGGCGTCAATACGCAGGATGTGTGTTGGTGAAGCTGACACACAAAGGACCGCTGCGAGACGTTTTGGCAAAGAACATGCGACGCCTGCGGGCCGCGCGTGGGCTTAGCCAGGAGGCGCTTGCCTATGAATGCGGCATTAACCGAACCTATCTCAGCGGAGTCGAGCGTTCAGAGCGGAACGTGTCCATCGATAATATCGCCCGAATTGCGGTAGGGCTTGGAGTTGAGCCATGGCGGCTTCTGAAGGACGATTGAGGCACACACCTTGCCGTCTTGGTGTTCGGTTCAGCTAGAGCGAGTGGCCTTATTCAGTTGGACCACGTTGGATCACGTTTCCCCTACGGAAGACGGCCGATCCCGAAGACGGCCACGTGCAAGATCCAAAGTTTGTCGAATATATGGACCAACCTTTTGACCGGTGCGGGTTGGTGCACTGGAAGATAAAGCAGCGAGGCTGATTGAGCGATCGGATCGACTGAAAGCGCACTTGTCCGTAAGCTAAGGCCTTTGTTTTCATCTACTGAGCATCCAGAAAGGACTACAACTGCGGTAGATATCGATCGATGATAATGTGCGTGAGCTGTTCACCTCGGCTGGTCAACAGCGTAAGGTCTTTTGCGGAGACGGGCGCGAAATCTGTTGGATAGTCGCGAACTTTGTCGCGCGTTACAAGGTCGGGGGGATGGCACGGAAGCTGGTGATCCTGTTGGCCGAGGTAGACCATCCCGAAGCCGTCCAAGTCGCCTGCTTCTACATGACGATGTAGTCTGGAGTAGACGTGGTCTTGCGATTTGCGGTGCACCGCTTCGAAGGCCTTTGCGACGCGGCTGATCCACCAGAAGGGATGATCGCCACCGTTGAGCTGGCCTGGTCCGGCGTTGAGACTGATAATATGCGTCACCGGGTATGTGTCGGTGATATCGCCGTCTCTTCCGGGCTCCAGGACGGACACTCCCAGATTGTCGAACACGCCGCCGTCGGTCAAGACGACTGTCTGGGTTCGAGTGCTGCCGCCTTTGCTGAACTGGAAAGTTTCGATAAGCGGCGGCAGGATGATGGGGAAGGCGGCCGATGCCGCCACGGCCTTCGCAACGGTTGGGGCCGGTCCAACGATTTTCCCGTAACGCCAACCTCCCGACCGTTGCGAGCCAAAACGGAATGCGGTTCCGGTCTTCAGGTCACAGGCGTTTATGACCACTTGCAAATCCGGACGCGTGACATCACAGACAGTCTTCGATCGAAAGAGGCTGGTCAGGGCCTGCTCGAACGCTGTCGTGAGGCTAGCCCAAACCAGCAGCGACTGTCGAAACACCGCAAGCGCGCGCTCGATGCGTCGTGTCGGGAGTCCGGTGAGGAGTCGACAGGCAGCGAGGATTGACGAAAGGGACCAAAGGACAGCTGTGGGCAGTCCACTTAAGATCAGTGTGAGAAGGATCTTCACCCATTGTGTGCTGGTCAGCAGCTCTTTCAAGATCATCCGCTGGATGCCATTCCGGAGCAGCTCGACGAGTTTTCGGTCGAACGAAACGAAGTCATCCGAGCTGTAGGCGTAACATGCGCCGATGACGCTGCCTCCCGAAACGGTGGACAGGACCTTCACCTTTTCCAACAGGCCTCTGTCATGGAGCGCCCGCAAACAGCCGAGATGGAACGCCATCGCCCGTGCGCCGCCGCCGGACATGGCGAGTCCGATAAACGGCTGCTTCGGCAGCGGACTACTGTTGGTAATCGGCTCGCTCAAAGACCGTCCCCGTAATGAGGGGGCGTGATGAATCAGCCCCAATAATGATCATCAAGAAACGCTTGGCCTGGAATTCCTTGCTCGTCAGGAGATTCGCCATCGCGCCGTAGTCGGTGTTGCTGGGCAGCGGAATTCCTCCAGGGTGCGTGTGCCACATACCGACAAAGGCAACGGATTTCCTCGTCCTCCTGGTCTTTTCGGTGTTCATTTCAGAAACGCCCGCGGTGCCGCAGACGAATGCCGTCGGAGATTGAAGGCTATCAGGCGGTGGCCCGCTGATCTCATCGACCCAAAGGATTTTCAGGAACTCATCCGCGTGACCAAACAGGATGCCACCTGTCTCGACGCGTCGGCCGTTAACCCGCTCTGACCTGCGCATCCATGCCCGCATTCCTGCAAGAGCGGCCTGCGTCACACGGATCTGGTAACCGTTCCGGCCATCGACGAGAACAATATCGGTGGGCCACTCGAACTCGAACTCGTTGAGGGCACCTGTGCGCTGTCCGGTCAGATCAAACGAGCGGGCGCGCGCAGCAACAAGCGAGGGACTTGCCAACCATCTGCTCGCGACGTTCGTCATCAATGCCGAAAGCGCCATCACGTCGGCAGCGGAGCCCCGGAATGTCGGGCTGGAACAGCCGGGCTCGGGCTGAAACAGGCGCGTCCTGTCCGGGCTTACCGGCCAGAACTCGTCGAGGACGTGCTTTCCCTTTTCAAGATTCGACAGCGCTATCTTGGCGCGACGGTCGAGGTCCAGCGTTATTCCAGGAACCCCTTGCACAGCCATCGTCATCAAACCCTGATCCGCCTTGTGCCCCAGGGCCATTGAGACGATAGGCGGATGGGCCTTTGGCCAGGTCCTGAACTGCTTCTCCAGCGAAGTCGCGACCATTGTCGAAGCGGTTGCGTTGATGATCACGTCAGCGGCCAGGATGTCCGCGCGGCGCTCCGGGACTTCAAGCAATCTCACGATATCTGCGGGCGACGAGAGCGCTTCGACCCCATAATTGGTATATCGGATGTTCTGGGCGGTTGCCTTCGCCTTGTTGGCGCCAATCTGATACCGGTCGAAGAGCTGCCTGACCAGAACACCCGGCTTGACCACGTCCTTGTCGTAGAGCTGCAGCTTGGCCACGCCCGCGCGGGCGAGCAGCATGGCGACCGCGCTGCCGATAGCTCCACAACCGAGGAGGACGACATGGCGGCCCGCCCACCAGGCTGAAGCACTCTCGGCGTCTCGTCTGGTGACGATTTCCGGTCGATCCTCAAGGATGCTGCACCATTCGATTGTGGCCTTCGCAGCCCATTCATAGAATTCGGTGACGTCACTGGGATCGTCGCTGGTAGAAGCCCTGATTGCTTCGCGCATTTCATCGACGCGCTGCGCATCAATGCGCCAAGCAGCCAAGTGCTGAAGACGTGGGCCCCCGGCAATCCCGCGCATCGCGGCGCCCAGTATGAAGATGAGCGGCTGACCGCTTTCACCTCTGAGCACGCCTAACTGGATCATCAGCCGAATGACCTTGATGGGGAGATCTCGGGCCTTCAACTCTTCGAGAAGTTCCGAGACTGACTTGGGATACTCGTGCGGCATCCCGGTCGGAAGGAGCACAGCGGCGGCCAGGCGACCATCGGGGATGGTACCCTGGCTTTCAATCCATTCGCCGAGTTCTATACGGTTCTCGTTCTCGCGTATGATCTTCGCGTATCCTGCCCAGAATGGCGGTTCGACGACCGGCGTATTCTGCGTTGGGACAATTTTCAGGCTGCTGACCGCGTAGGTGACGGGCGGGTGCAGCGGCATTCCTGCCGGATCGAGTTCATCTGCGGCAGCGGCTCGAAGCCAGTCGTCGATGCGCTGCATGTAGCCGAAGAGGCCGTCTTCCGGCTGCCATTCGCTGTCGGTCGCTTGATAAAGGCAGATGTAGCTGCCCCATTGTACGTGCGAGAAGTCGCCGTAGCGCTTGTGCGCGAAGTCAAGCCGCGGCACCTCTAGAGGGAAATTAGCCGGAATCTTGAGAAGCAGTCGCTCCCGTGTCCTGAAAGGAATCCCGCCTGGCTTACGCGGGTATCCGGAGCAGTCCACCGAAAGAGAAACGACTACGGCTTCGCCATCTTCGGTCGGCTCGACGGTGTCTATGACCTCGAGCGAACCGGAGGAAGCTTGGACGATTTCGGCAAGTTGTGCGAGCGCCCAGGCCTGCCCGTCGGATTTCATTCGTGGCCGAAACCAACTTTGGCGGTTGGAGGTGCCGCACGTCCGCGGGCCGCCTCGACTGCGGCGGCCAACGTCTTGCGCGCGCTATCGGAGACCTCGTAGTCGTCACCGTCGAGGAAGACGCCGTCTTCGTTGACGCTGAAGATGATCGGCCGGAGGTTCTCGGGCGTGCTGTATTCGCCGGTGCAGAGGAACGCCGTGTTGACGATTTCCTCATAACGGTTCCTCGCCTTGACGTGGGGCGGATTGTCGCCAGACGAATTCGATGCCGGGAATTCCGGCGAGCTCGCGACGATATAACCGATATCGAGCTGCGGCGCCTGCAGCTCGTCGAGGGCGTCTTGCTGAAGAACATTGTCTTCATACATGACCTTCTTCGAGCAGTGATGCGGGGCAAGAAGCACGTTCCAGTTTAGCATGGCGTCATTGTTGTGAGCGTGCGTCTGCTCGAAGATCTGCATCAGGGTCGGGTAGGAGACATCGCCGAGGAAGAGTCCGTACATCGGATGATCTTGGTTGCCGATGATCACCCGCATGGCCACGCTGGTCTCGTTGCGAGCGTCAGCTTCACCCTCCTTGAAAGGCCCGTGGATGAAGGCATGAAAGCGGTCGCTGACGTCTGCACCGTCGAGAATGGTGATCTCCGCACCCGGGCGGGTGCGGAACTCCTCGGGAAGGTTATGATAGCGTTCGCCGGGTTGAAACAGCGAGCTGTAGCCGATAACCCGAACGCGATTGCCGGCGCCGGGATCACCTCCGGCCTTGATGGTCTTCGTTGCCCGGCGACGCGCCTCCTCGCGAAACACCTCGGCATCCTTGCACAGGACCTTTTCGTCCTCGTACTCCCGGAAGATATGCGGGCTGTGCCAGAGCTCGCCGATCACAACTCGCTTGAGAAGATCCTCGAAGCCGCGGCAATGATCCTGGTCAGGATGTGTCAGGACAAAGCAGGACAGGTAGGGCTTGCCATCGCGCTGCGGCAGCTTGGCCACGAGTTCATCAACCAGCGGAATGTGCTCGTTATCGTCCTCCTCAGCCATCACTTTGTCGTTCAGATCAATCTGCATGAGTTCAGTTTCGCCGACGACGATGGTCGTGCTATCGCCGCAGCCGACAGGCCAGAAAATAAAAGACGGTCCCTTTACATCTGCGAACATCGCGCCTCCTCGGCCGGTCAGGCCTTACACCATGCCTTTAAGTAAAACGGCCGCGCAAAAGGGCATTTCCTGAATGACCATGCTGCAAGCTAGCCGGAAATAGTATGTTGATTCGGGTCTGCAAGCCAAGCGAGTGGAGCCGGAAGCGCCAGAATCTAGGGTTGAACTTGAAGATTCGGTGGGTTTCCAGCTTCGGGCCCTCGATCGCCAGCGGTGGCCTGACGGCGGTGCATGTTCCGACGGTCAACTGATCGAGACGCCTTTACCCGAGGTCGGTTGTTACGGATGCCCGCCACCGAATGCGCAAGCGACTACATCGCTAATGATGGCCCGCTTTCTAGCCAATGTCGGTCTGTTGCGGCTTACGTTATCGAGTTGAAATTGCAACGGCAGGGGCGGTCTCGGGAATATCGATCGCGAGATAGCCGCCGTCGCCGTAGGACGACGTAAAGGCATAGGCTCCGACGTTGGGTCTACGCCACCATGCGGTGAACGGGGTGTCATAGTTGAAGAACAGTTTCACTATGTCGGGTGAGCCGGCGATGATCCGGGCGATGGCCTCGCGATCAGGATGCTTGTACTGAGCTCCATTTGTAGAGATCGCCCAGCAACTGCATTGGGCCGCTGCCACCAATTCGTTCGAGATATTGCCGCGGCTTCCGTGGTGCGAGGCCTTTACCAAGGCGAACCCCTCGTGTTCGGGATGCATTTCCTTGTAGAGCGCGAGCGATGCCAGCAGCCGGCCAACGTGAGCATCGCCGGTCAGCAAGATCGTACGCTTCTTGTAGGCGGCGACCACCGCAATACTCGAGCCGTTGGGCTTCGCCTTGTCGCTTTTGAATGGCCGACTAGCGAGGAAGGCGACGTCGATTGGCTCGGTCTCGCCGTACTCTTCCCAGCCCGGCGGAGCCTCTCGCAGAGTGTCCTCCCACGGCTTAGCGAGATCGGCCAATTGCTGCTGATCGGGCGACAAGACGGTCAGGGTCAGGCCGCCCGGAAGTTCGACAACAGGCAGCTCCTCTTGCCGCACTGCGACCGGCGCTGGCCTGAAATCGAGATTATTGGCGATCTGGTGCTCGGCGATGAGTGCGGCTAGACGTTCTCCGTCGAGCGCGCCGTACGTCTCGAAGCCCGGTTCCGGCGGAGCGTAATCAAGGTCGCCGCGGTCATTAAACCAGATCTGCTTGACGAGGGGCCGGAAGCGCTCCGACCTCAGGAGGGCTACCGCGCCTTCGATATGGTCGCGATCGATATGGGTCACGATGAATAGCTCGAACATGTCCTTCGCGCCCCCATGTTCTTCGACGTATGCAAGCACCGCCTCGGAGGTCGACTCGCGTCCGGCGTCTATGAGCAGGCGATAAGGGCTATCGGCTTCACCCCAGCTGAGGATCAGACAGTCCCCCTCCCGCGCGGGTAGCATTTCTAGCCTGAACATCAGCTTTGCGTCAGGGTCAAATATTGGAGTTGCGGCAGACTAGATTGTTGCGTTTGGCTTTGCTCCAACCGCCCCAATGCTCCTTGAGCCCCCGGTTCCACGAGATTGCCGGCTGGAGCATCGAGTTCGGGTTTCGTTTCCTCGACATCGCGAGTCAGCGGTTTGGCGATAGAGAAGGATGTGAAGGCCTGGCTCAGATCCATGGATCTGGCCACGCCTCGCACCTTGCGTAGGAGTTCGGTGCAAGTCGGGCAGCCGATCGATGTCTGCTCCAGACCCTCGATCAACCAGACAACACCGGTCGTAAAGAAGGGAAGACCTCGCATGACCGAATCGTAAAGAAGCTCATGAGCTTCGTAGAGATGCTCTTCGACATTCTGGGACAATAGCCACTTCGCCCGAAGAATCGGCCCATCGGGGAGCCGTGGGAATCGGCGCGCAAGATTGTCCAGCCACTCCGGCCAATCATTCGCGTGATCACCTTCTTGCAGCGACGAAAGGAGGACGTACCCGCCGATCGCTGCGGCAAGCGGGTTCTCGAATTTCTCGAATAGGGCGTCTTGGGCACTTTTCAAAATTTCGTAGGCGAGGTCGACGCGCCCCCTGTTCAGATAGGCAACGAGCCCCGCCCATCGCTCGTCTCTTAGGACCGGGTCGCAACGCAGCTGTCGGTCATCCTCGAACGCCAGCATCTCAAATGGTGTGGAGTAGTAGCTGTCACCCCACGGCAGGGGGAGGGCAAACAATTGGGTGCCGGCCTTGCCGGCGATGGCAGCGTAGGTGCGTCGCGCGCCGATCTCGGTAGTGTGGAAGTCGAAACTCGCAGAAGCCTGCCGCGTGAACATGATCCGGAGCGGCGTTCCATTGTACCCGCCCTCGGTCGTCACGCTTAGCCCGTCATCGCTCCCTGCAAGTTGAATGTCTAGTGCGTGCTCGGGGCCGCGGCGATACCGTTCCTCAAGGTAATGGAACCAGCCGGTCCAGCTCGATGGGTCAAATCCGTCAAAGTCGCTCGACCCGGCAATGCTGCCGATCGTCACGCTGAACGATGTGGTGGGGTAAGAGGGACCTCGCAGCAGTTCGCCAGATTGCTGGTGTGCCGACGCGAGCGTTGCGCCGGAAAAATGCGCCCAGCTGCGCCATTCGTTCGGTGAAGCCTCGCCCCGAAGGATAACCGGCATGCCGGCGTCGCCATATTCTTCAGCCTCTGGCCCGACCAAGAGCTCCTTGAGCAGCGGCTCTCCTGATGGCAGTACCGCCTCGACATCATACGCGCCGAAGGCGAGAGAAACGCGAACGCCGTCATATTCGTAAGATGACACGGGCGCGATCGTGGTCACCAACTTGCGAGAGCGGTCGGAGCGGCGAGTGTGCTTGTTAGCATCGTCGATGACGGGACGAAAGCGGACCGGCACCCCAAAGCGAACCTGATCACCATCGATGTACTTGTCGACACGAACCAATATGGCGGCTTTCTGCACCATTATTCAAGCCTCGCCTTCTTGAAGGTGGGGGCGGACCGTTGCTGAGCGTGCGCAAGGTTGGTGGCGCCGTTCTTGAGAGTAAACGTGTAGCCGCCATAGGGGAGGCTAAGCTCAATTTCGTACTCGTCGTTGCCGCAGGGGCGGGCCATCGCTCGGCCGCCTACTTCGTAGTGGAGCTCCCCGGGGCCGCACGCCTGGCCGCTACGATCGAGATAAATCGGCGATATAGGGTCCGCCGCCAAATAATGAAAGTCAAAAGCGCGCGTCTGGCCGCCCTGCGGCTGTTGTGGCTCCGGAAAATGCTGCTGGGTAAGGCGGAGCGAAACGTGCGACATGGCTTCGAGGAGCGAGTAATTATTGATGCGCCAATCCCCGTTATCATCACGTGCGCCCATGCCGCGTACAGACTTCATAAAGGCGTCAGTGAAGACGCTCGCGCCGTCGCTGCGGCCACGGGCTGGCTTGTCATCGCCGGTCGAGAAGATCAGCGGCGCATTGCGATTGGTGGAGAAGTCCTTGCGCGGTGTTGACTTAGCATGGACCGGCGAGCGTCCGATCGCAGCACCCGGCGGAAGGAGATCTCCATGTGGTCGCCGGCATGCGTCGATGAAGAAGATCTGCTCGGCTGCCGCGCAATTCTCCATGCCGGCCACGAACTTGCCGAGGTCGAGTGCATTGTCCCAGGCATCTTGCTTACGGAAGTCGAAGTCGGACATTAGCAACGACGTCAGTACGCCGTATCCAAAGCCATGACCACAAAACAGGAATACTAGCCGGTTCGCTTCATCGCTGTTGCCACGGCTATACCAAGCCTGGGCTGCACGTGCGAAAACGTCGTAGTTCGACATTGGTGGAAGCCAACTACCGGACCTCGTGTCGAACGGCACATCCGTTGGCTCGGCGGATAATATTGCTAGCCCGTCTTATTCATCAGCGGCTTGTTGAGAGGCTGGCGAGCGTGGCGTAAGCCGCTGAGATGGCGTAGGATTCGGTTGCTGACACCCACCCTCCGCGCATCCGGGCCGCCACACTCGCCATGACCGACGATACGAGTCTGCCGTTCTCATTTCCAGCCGTTTCCCACAAGAAGATCACAGCCTCGTTCGACGGCGGCAAGCTGACGTCGGATGGCGGCGTCATGCTTCTGGCCATGGCGGACCGGCGCCTCGGCTTGGCCGCGAAGTTGTCCTGCGTATTCCCCGAGCGGCGCGATCCGGGACGCATCGTGCACAGCCTTGCGGATATGATCCGCGCCCGCATCTTCGCCATCGCGTGTGGCTACGAGGATGGCAATGATCTCGATCGTTTACGCGGCGATCCGGCGTTCAAGCTGGCTTGCGGCCGACTGCCGGACACTGGCCGGGATCTGTGTTCGCAGCCGACCCTATCGCGCCTGGAGAATGCACCACACCTGCGCGAGGTGATCCGGCTGAGCTCTGTGCTGGTTGACCTATGGATGGACAGCTACGCGCGAGCGCCGAGCGCAATCACGCTCGACATCGACGACACGGTCGACGTGGTGCATGGCCGTCAGCAACTCTCGCTGTTCAACGCCCATTATGATGAACACTGCTTCCTGCCGATCCACGTCTACGACACCGAGCACAGCCGGCCTGTTGCGGTCATCCTGCGCCCCGGCAAGACGCCGAGCGGCCGCGAGGTGCGGGCACACCTGCGCCGCCTGGTTCGGCGCATTCGCCGGCGCTGGCCCGATACGCGTATCACCTTCCGCGGCGACAGCCATTACGCCGGCCCCGAGGCGATGACTTTTTGCGAGCAAAACGGCGTCGATTACATCTTCGCGCTAGCCGGCACGAAGCCGCTCGCCAGAAAGGTCGACGAGGTCTGTGATGCATTTCGAACCGAACGTGCGATCGAGAACAAGATCGTGGTTCGCGGCTACACCGAGACCTGCCACGCGGCCGGCTCCTGGCATCGTGAGCGCCGCGTCGTCGCCCGCATCGAGGCAACCCAACAAGGGCTCGACGTCCGCTACGTCGTCACCAGCCTGGATATCGGCTCGGCTGAGTGGATCTATGACAGCCTCTATTGCGCTCGCGGACAGGCCGAGAACCTGATCAAGCTGCACAAGACCCAGCTCGCCTCCGATCGCACCAGTTGCCGCTCGGCGCTCGCCAACCAGGTCCGCCTCGTCTTCCACACCGCCGCCTATTGGCTCATCCTCGCCGTGCGCGATGCCATCCCAAAGCCGCGCGATCTGGCAACGGCCGAGTTCAACACGATCAGGCTCAGGCTTCTCAAGATCGCAGCCCGCGTCATCGAGACCGCCACCCGCGTCCGTCTCGCCTTCGCTGCGGCGTGCCCCGACGCCGACCTGTTCCGCGGCTTGGTAAACGCTCTGGTCCCGCAAGCACCCTGACGCGCGGGGCATGAGCCCCCGGTCACCCCGCTGCCGTCCTCCAACGCGTTCACGAAGTCGGGTCGAAAAGCGGCGAAAAAGCCGAAGCGTTCGCGCGCGCCTTCACCCCGACCGGAAATGTTCCAGCTGCCCCGCCCGGCAATCATGAATAAGACGGGCTAGGCTGCCCAAAGGTGCCGGCGGATACCGATACTCCTCAAGAAACCATCGTGCCAATAAGCGCGCCGAGACGGTCGACGAGGTCAGTTGACCAAGTGGAGCGCTCTCATGGCATCCGGGGCCGCCGTTACGGAAACATGGATAGTGTCCCACCCCGACGATCAGAACATGAGTCTTTGGGCCAGGCTGGCTATCCTCGAAAACTACTCCGTCGACAGCGTGTGGTATTTTTGTATTCTGGGCTGCGTTCGACGTGCCCGCGCTTCCATTTTGCTCCGGACTGTTTGCCAATCCGACGTCTCCCGTTTCCACGTGCATTGCATCTCCGATGCAACGGCCCCTGTAGAGTGAGAACAAATGAAGTATAACCGCGCCGGCAAACGCCGACAATCGATGCAGTATTTACCCCACCCAATTTACCGGCGGATTGTGCTCAATCTTAAGTTACAGTGCAAGCCTTGATACAAGTAGATTGTCGCGGTTTGCGATCGATCCGTTGCAACGTTAGGCGAGTTTCCCGGGCGGACGCTCAGCGCATGTGTCTCCGATCGAGTCTAGGTCCTCGGCAATCACGACGGCCGCGGGCATCCGGAGAAACTCCGGCCGGCGGATCCTGACGCGCTACTTCGAATGCAGGCTCGCGACGTTGGTCTGCCCGAAAGGGACCAACAGGCGCGAAATCCAGTCTAAGCCTTGAAAGATCCCGGCAGCCCTTAGAAATGGAGATCCCGTCGCAACGCGCCGGCGCACATTTCTCCCAACGCTAGAAGCATCGTTCGGCCGAGACTGCTGACGTGCTGTCAGAGGTTCCGTTCGCGCGCCGGCCGCCGAAGTCGGCAACCAGCATTGGTGCGCGAACTGCCGGCCGGGGTCAAAGCTCCAGATAGCTAAGGTTGTCAATCGGCGTTCGACTGGGACCCCCTATCGGCATCCAAAAGGGACCCCTTTGATCGGCGTGCTCTGCTGGTAGCGCTCGGGTCGTCGGAGCTGGTCGGGGTTGCGGAGACGGCGCGAGCGCGGGTTGTTTGAACATCGTCGCGGCTTTTGAATCGCCAGCTGTCGTTGCCGGTCTCGACGATGTCGCAGTGATGGGTCAATCGGTCGAGTAGCGCGGTGGTCATTTTGGCATCACCGAACACACTGGGCCATTCGCCGAACGCAAGATTGGTGGTGACAATGATGGAGGTGCGCTCGTAGAGCCGGCTGATGAGATGGAACAGGAGCTGACCGCCGGATTGCGCGAACGGCAGATAGCCCAGCTCGTCGAGAACGATGAAGTCCATGCGGGTCAGATGCTCGGCGAGCCGTCCCTGCCGACCGTTGCGGGTCTCGGTCTCGAGCCGGTTGACGAGGTCGACTACGTTGTAGAAGCGTCCTCTGGCGCCATCGCGGATGCAACTTCTGGCGATGGCAATGGCCAGGTGGGTTTTGCCTGTACCGGTGCCGCCAACCAGCACGACGTTGCGTTGTTGGGCGATGAAGCCGCCGCCAGCGAGATCATTGACGAGAGTCTGATTGATCGGCGTGCCGTCGAACTGGAAGTCGGCGATGTCCTTGGCGAGCGGCAGCTTGGCAATGGTGAGCTGGTATTTGATCGACCTGGCTTGCTTCTCGTTGATCTCGGCGTTGAGCAGGTCGCCGACAATGCGTTGAGGCTCGTGCTGGCGCTTGACGGCAGTTGCCATGATCTCGTCGAAGGCAGCCTTCATGCCGTAGAGCTTAAGTTCGCCCATGAGGTCGAAGATTTGGGTTCGTTCCATCAGATGGTCCTCCGGAGGTTGTCGTAGCGGGCACAATCGGCGATCGGTGCATGACGGAGCGTCAGTGCGGCCGGCGTCATGATGTTGGCCGGTGGGGCGGGTTCACGTTGACGGGCCAGGATATTGAGAACGACATCGGCGGAATGGACGCTGTGACTGAGCGCTTCGGCACAAGCCGCTTCCACCGCGGACAGACCGTCAGTCAGCACCGCGGTGAGGATGTCGACCATCTGCCGATTGCCATCGTCGGTGCTGGCCAGCTTGCGCCGGATCCGCTCGATCGCGGCCGGCAGCACCCAGTCTTTGAAGGGAGCACCGTTGCGCAAGGCGCCGGGTTTGCGGGCGAGCACCGGCACATAATGCCAGGGGTCGTAGACGGTATCGCCGCGGCCAAAGGATCGCGGGTGCTCGGCAACGATACGTCCATCCTGACGGATCACGATGCGATCGGCATAGGCTTGAACCTCGACCGGTCGTCCGACTGCACTGGCTGCGACCGAGTACTTGTTGTTGTCGAAGCGCACCAGGCAGGTCTTCGAGACCGATGCTGTCACCGCATGGAAGCCGTCGAAGCGGCCGGCATAGGGAACGAGTTTGGGGCGTTCGGCTTCGAACACGTCCCAGATCGTCTGATCGACCAGCTCCGGATGGCGATGAGCCTTGGCGTAGGCGATGCACTTGTCGAGCAGCCAGGCGTTTAACTCGTCGAGGTTTTTGAACCGCAGCCGCGGCGTGAAGAAGCGCTCCCGGACCAGCCCGACCTGGTTCTCGACCTGCCCCTTCTCCCAGCCCGACGCTGGCGTACAGGCGACCGGATCGACCAGATAGTGGCTGCACATCTGCAGGAAGCGGCGATTGTAGAGACGGCCTTTACCGACAAAGATCGTCTCCACCGCGGTCTTCATGTTGTCGTAGATGCCGCGGGTGCAGGTGCCTTTGAACAGGGCGAATGCCCGGTCGTGGGCGTCGAACACCATCTCCTGCGTCTCCCGCGGATAGGCCCGCACGAACAGCATGCGACTGTGACAGAGCCGAACATGAGCAGCCTTCACCATCACCGTGGTGCCGCTCAGCAGGACCACCTCGTGGCTCCAGTCGAACTGGTAGGCTTCGCCTGGTGCAAAGCTCAGCGGCACATAAGCCGACGCTGTCGAGGTGCCGCGTTCCTTGGTCCACCGTCGGGCGTATCGACGAACCGCATCATAGCCGCCGGCATAACCCAGGCCGCGGAGTTCCTCGAATAGCCGGATCAGCGTCAGCCGTTCCCGCGCCGCCTTGCTCTCATTCCCTGCCAGCAACCGATCAAGCTCGGCACTCCAGGCACCCATCTTCGGGAGCGGCTGCGTCTCGCGCTCGTACCGGAACTCCGTCGCTTGAGAACGAATGACCTTGCGAACCACCTTCCGCGATACGCCAAGTTCTCGGCAGATCGCCTTGATCGGACGACCATCAACAAAGTAGGCGCGACGGATCTTACCAATCGTCTCCACCACCAGCATCCCAACCTCGGCTTCCATGACTCGATGGAAGCCACTGTGGACCCTTATCCCGGGGTCCCGATTGGATGCCGATCACCCCGAAACGGGGGTCCTTATTCCATGCCGAAACACAGTCTAAACATCGCCCAGCGCTCCGGTGATCGCCGTCAATGCATCCACATCGCCGCATTCCAGCGCGAGCTTCACGCCATTCGGCAGCGACACGCTCACTTTGGCCGGAGAACAAAAAGCTGGAGTCCCTTTGGGTTCCGAACCACGCACTTCATCGTAAGCCGGCAAATCAACCGTCGCCACGCTGTCTTTTCGCGACAGGTCCCGCTCGGACTTCCCCTCAAGCTGAACCGGGATGAACGCCGGGCGTGAGGACGGCGGCAGCGACCTGGTCGCGCTGTGCTTCTTGATCCACTTCCGAAGGAGGTTCGCGTTGACCCCATGTTCGAGTGCAAGCCTCGATACCGAAACCCCAGGCTCAAGGCAGGCCGCGACAAGACGCTCTTTCGATGCCGCCTCGTAGCGCCGGCGACCGTTCCGGCCGACAAGCCTGACCCGCAGTTTCTGATCATCGTCGCTCATCACAAGGTGTCCACCTATTTTGGTGGACACCTCATGCATCAGGACTCTCAAAAGCAAAAGGTGCGGAGAAATTCGCGCTTACGGTGAAGCTGCCGCCGGGGAGTTATCTGGCTTGGGGCGGACAGTTCGAGAACTTCTCGGTCGCGCGCCAGCGGCTCGCCATCGTCGTCCCAGCATGCTTCGCTATGATCTTCGTGCTTCTCTTCGGGGCCCTGGGGTCGGCGCGGGATGCGCTTCTAGTCTTCAGCGCCGTGCCGCTTGCGCTCACCGGCGGAATCGCCGCGCTATGGCTGCGCGGCATGCCGTTCTCTATATCCGCTGCAGTCGGCTTCATCGCCTTGTCGGGCGTCGCGGTGCTCAACGGTCTGGTCATGTTGACCCAGACTCGGTCGCTGATCGATGGCGGCGCGCCTATTGCTCGGGCGATCCGCGAGGGGGCCTTGATGCGCTTCCGTCCGGTCGTGATGACCGCGCTGGTCGCGTCGCTTGGCTTCGCGCCGATGGCGTTGGCCACCGGGACGGGTGCCGAGGTGCAGAAGCCGCTTGCCACCGTCGTGATCGGCGGGCTGCTGACCGCGACGGTATTGACGCTTGTGGTATTGCCGGCACTCTATGCTAGGTTCGCCAGACAGACGGTGCTCAAGCGAGCCAATGAAGGAAACGGCATGCAACGGGCGGCCGAATGATTGGTAGCTTGGTTATTCTGACCTTTCTGCTGCAATTCGATCGAGACGTAGCCGGTGCCGATGATCGGTCATCAGGTGCGCCCCACCCAGGACGGCGGCCAGCGTTCCCAGCCCGGTCCCGCCGGCGATCAGGAACATGATTAGCAATTGATATTTTACCGCATCAACCGGTTCGACGCCCGCGAGAATCTGGCCAGTCATCATCCCCGGCAAGGAAACGAGGCCGATCGCCGCCATGCTGTTCATGATCGGCATGAAACCGCTTCTCAACGCGTCCCGTATGATTGGCAGCAGGGCTTGGTATCGAGTGCCGCCGAGTGCAAGACAAGATTCTACGGCGGCTCGCTCCCGCACGAGGCTATTTGTCAGCACGTCCAAGCCCAGGCTTATTCCGGTCATGGTGTTACCCAGGATCATGCCCAGCAAAGGCAACGCGTAGCGCGGATGATACCAAGGATCGGGGCGTAGTTCCGTCAGGAGCGCGAACATCGTGACGGTACCGGCGGCGAGAAGTGTGCATCCGGCGCCCAAACCGTACTTCCAAACGCCCGGAAGGCGCCGCTTCTGCCGCGCGACGATTTCCCGCGAGGCGAAGAGAACCATGATGATGGCTGCAAGGGCTGTCCAAAGAGGCGACACCGCGGCAAACAGGAACGTCAGCACGTATCCAACGAGGACGAGCTGAACCACCATGCGCACAGCCGCGATGGCCAGTTGTTTCTCAAGCTTGAGGCGGAGAACAAGCGAGAGAACGCCGTCCATGGCGACAAGGAGCGCGGGTAGGGCCAGATCACTGTACGAAAGCTGGATGTAGGTCACGGCCGGCTTTCCTCGATGCTACCGTCGGGGCCCATCGCGAATATCCTTGACCCGACGCGGCGGGCTTGAGCGTTGTCGTGGGTGCTCCAGATGACGCTCGTTCCATTCGAAATGCGTTCGGCGATCAGGGATTCGACGGTGGCGGCGGATGCCGGGTCGAGCGCCGAAGTTGGCTCGTCCAGCAGAAGCACCCGCGATCGCAGCATGAGCGCCCGCACAAGCCCCAAACGTTGTCTCTCGCCGGTCGAAAGTCTTTGGATCGGCCATGGTCCGCAGTCGTCCGGAAGCCCCAGGCGCGTGACCAGCGGTAGGGCATCACCCCAGCCCGTGAAGTGCTCTTGTACGGTGTCGGACCACCAGCCGGGGTCGGCGGCGAGGTAGGTCACTCGCTTTCGCCAGGCGGGGCCGGGCATCGCCTCTCTCAGCGTTCCGTCAAGCTTGACCGTCCCTTCGTTGGGATCGAGGTCTGCGATGGAGCGAAGCAGCAAAGTCTTCCCGACCCCAGAAGGCCCTTGCAAGGCGACGCATTCGCCGTCCTGCAAGTCGAAGGACACGGAGATGTGCAAGCGCTTGAGTCCGTTGACCGTCAGCATGCGTCAAAGCTTAAGCTGTAGCCGATCGGCAGCGCGCCTGGCGATCTCCGCCGGCGCCTCGTCCGGGTAGGGATACACCGAGCTGACATTGATCTCGCCGAGCACGTAGCTGTCGCTCCCGTCTGCCTGGACGGGGCCGAGCATGAAGTCGGCGTCCCAGATCGCGGGCAGGTCACCTCGCGCGATGTCCAGCAGCGAGGTTAACTGTGGCGTCCACTCGTCCTCCATCAACCGACGCAGCCGCTGGAAGCGGGGATCTGCGTTCGACGTGTAGAGCCGCGCTCCGGCCTCGGAACGCGCGGCCGGCGAGTCGACCAGGGCTTTGACTTTGTGATGGCCGAAGCCGGCGCAGCGATCGCCTGCCATGTAGCAGCGCACCACGCCTTCGCTCAGGCGCGGCTGGAACGGTTGATCGATCACGCTGCCGTTTTCGAAATACTCAGCGCAGCGGCGGAGAAAATCATCCAGCGTCAGTTCCTCGGGCGCGTCCTTGGTCGCGTCCAGCACTCTGATCAAGGGGGCGGTCGGCAGTCTCTCGACCTTCCAGACGCCTTGACCACCGTTGCCCCGGTTGCGCTTGATCACGCGTGGACCGGCGGCGAGCCGTGTCGGCAACTCGGCGCGCATCGCCTCGGCGGTTTGATATAGCGCCGTGTCGCATCCCCACCCCATCGGGCGGGTACGATAGAGTACCTCCTTGGTACCCATCTTGAGGATGACGTCCGGATGAGCGCTGACCCACACGCCGCGGGCGGCGACGTCGCGCAGCAGGGCGTCGAGGCCGGCGCGATTTCGACCGTCTTGAATTGGGTTTACCCAGACGAGTACGCCGTCCACCGCGAGCAACTGCTCGCGGACCTCCTCGGCGAAAGTTTCATCGTAGATCGCCGGGCGTGCTTCGATGCCCACAGCGGCGAGCGCTTCGAAGACGTGGACAAAGCGGCTGTTCTGCGGGGTCGTATCCCGCCGCGCGGCGGCGTCGCCTCGCGAGAGAATGGCTATTGAAGGTGAAAAAGGCTGTCGTTCGGGGTCCATGCGCAAGCTCCACGTGTTGCGTGCTGCGCAGAGCTTGGACCGAAGTCTCACGGGGAGTCTGCTTGTCCCCTCTAAAACATCCTACGGAAATCCTTCTAACGGTTCAAGCCGGCGGTAATGGTGCTCATTCCATGTCTGCTGCTGTGCCGTCGACCCTTGATCCAGCGCAAAAGGACTTCGTCGGCCCCCGTCGGATCGTGAGCCATGAAAAAGGCTGGCGAACCAGGACAAGAAAACGAGATTCCCGAGCCTAAGCCTTCGCGGCTGGAGGAAGCTCTTAAGATTATCGAGGAGTACGCGAAGGACCTTAGAGAGATCATTAAAAAGCTCCGTCAGCACCTCCAATGAGCCCGCGCCGTAATCGCACCACGGTTCAGATTGAGCGCGTTCGTATGACGCGCGACCGCTCTCGGGGTGGTTCCTAAGGCAGAATGAATTCTTTGTGACGCACTTGGACGAGGGGCTTGATCGAGCCTGACAAAGCCCCCCGTTGACAGCCTCGCCGTCAGGGTTTTTATTCGAGGTTCGGGGATGTGCGATCTCCCCGCGAGGCGATATGCCCAAGAATCGCGTCCTGGATCACCAAGGGCGCAGCATGTCATCTTATACCTCAATCTCTTCTGAAAAATTGGCACGGCTGATCGGCACGGCGAACGCGCCGACGCTGATCGATGTGCGCATCGATGAAGATTTTGCCGCCGATCCGCGGCTGATCCCCGGCGCGGTTCGCCATTCGCACGTCGATGTGCAGCATTGGGCCTCTCGGATGACTGGCCAATCCGTGGTCGTCGTCTGCAACAAGGGCCAGAAGCTCAGCGAAGGGACGGCCGCCTGGCTGCGTTGTGGCAGCGTGGCTGCCGAAGTTCTCGAAGGCGGACACCTCGGCTGGGCTGCCGCGGAATTGCCCGCAGTCCCGGCCGACAAGATTCCGAAGCGCGACGGGCGGGGCCGTACGTTCTGGGTCACGCGGTCGCGCCCCAAAATCGATCGCATCGCCTGTCCTTGGCTTATTCGCCGCTTCGTCGATCCAACGGCCCAGTTCCTCTATGTGACGGCGTCGGAGGTCGAGGCTGTCGCCGAGCGTTTCGGCGCGACCCCGTTCGACATCGAGAACGTGTTCTGGAGCCATCGCGGTGATCTCTGCACCTTCGATGTGATGGTTCAGGAGTTCGGGCTTTCGACGCCAGCACTCGAACGACTGACGACGATGGTGCGCGCCGCCGATACGGCGCGGCTCGAACTTTCTCCAGAAGCGCCCGGTTTGCTCGCCGCTTCGCTCGGACTGTCGCGCATGTTCGACGACGATCTCGAGCAGTTGAGCGCTGGCATGCTGCTGTACGATGCGTTCTACCGCTGGGGTCGCGACGCGACCAAGGAGACGCACAACTTGCCGACCAACAAGGCGCGGTCGTGACCGGTGCCGATCACTTCGACTGGGGCAGGGACAACCAGGAGAACGATCATGCGGAATCGAGCAGTCTTGTCTGCAGCGCTGCTGCTGACCATCGCCAGCGGCAGCGCGCCCGCCCATGCGCTCACCCAGGATGAGCTCGTCGCCAAGATCGAGGCGGCGGGCTACTCGAAGGTCAGCGACATCAAGTCGACCGCCGAGGGCATGACTGCGACGGCGATCAAGGATGGCAGGCAGGTTCATCTCGTCATCGACAGCAGCGGCCAGATCAAGCAGCGGGATTGAGTTCACAATGATGAAACTGAGAACGATCGTCTGTGCGGCTATCCTGCTGCCGGGAGCAGCTATGTCGGCACCGGCCAACGAACCGCTGGTGGAGCACGACTCGATTGCCACCCTGACCCTCGGTGCAGCCATCACTCGGCCGCCCGCGACCGAAACGTTGCGTGGTGTGGTCGACGGCATCGACCAGGGCCGCAACACGATCGAGATACGGCTGTCTCAAGACAGGGAGGAGTTCTTCAAGGTGCAGGACGGCCTGATCTTCGACGCGGTCCGCTTTGGCGACCCCGTCGAGATTTCCGTGCAGACCATCTCCGGCGCACGAACCATCGTGCGCCTCTCGGAGCAATAGGAAGGCGGGGGCTTTTCGCCGCCGCGGAGAACGCGCCGCGGCTCCCGAACCACCTGCAAGGAGCAATTCAATGCGAAGAAACACGATCTCGGCTTTTATTGGCGCCGGCTGCTGCCTGTTTGCTTCGACTGCCATCGGGCAGACCTTCGACTGGAAAGTATTCAGCGAGCCTTTCATCACGTCGGCACGGGCTCAAAGTGTCGATTGGCGGAAGATCGACGAAACGTTGGGCCGCAAGCCGGCCGTCTCGGACGACGTGCATCGCTATGGGTTTGCGCGCTCTGACCTCACGGTGACCCTGGATGGCGTCACCATCAAGCCGGCTTTGGCTCTTGGCGGGTGGGTAGCGTTCAAGCCGGCGCATGGTGGTGTCATGGTGATGGGCGATCTGGTGCTGCTGGAGACCGAGATCAATCCGGTGATGGCCAAGATGATCGCGGGAGGACTCGAGATCACGGCGGTCCACAATCACCTGCTGCGCGCGAGTCCAGCAACCTTCTACATGCATGTCGCCGGCCATGGCGATCCCGCCAAGATTGCCGCCACAATCCGTGACGCACTCGCCGAAAGCAAGACGCCGTTGACGAGTGCGCCTCCCGCAAGCCCGCCTCCCGCGGTTGATCTGGATACGGCGCAGCTCGATCAGATCATCGGTGCCAAGGGGCAAGCCAATGGCGGCGTCTATCAGTTCGGCGTAAAGCGGCGCGACCCGATCTCGGAAAACGGCATGCCGCTCACCCCGGTTGGTGCGATGGGCGTCGCGACCGGCATCAACTTCCAGCCGACCGGTGGTGGCAAGGCAGCCATCACTGGTGATTTCGTGCTGACCGGCGACGAGGTCAACCCGGTGATCACGGCGCTTCGCACGCATGGCATCGAGGTGACCGCGCTGCATAGCCACATGCTCGACGAGCAGCCGCGGCTGTTCTTCATGCACTTCTGGGCCAATGACGATGCCATCAAGCTCGCCAAGGGCCTGCGTGCTGCGCTCGACAAGGCGGCAAGCGCAAAAACCTGATGCGATAAAGGGGGATCAGACGATGCGAACGTTCACGATTTCGTTCATGATTGCAGTCGGAGTTCTGGCGAGCATGGACGTTGCGGTCGGCGAGATCAGTTGCAAGGTCTGCGCCGATCAACAGAAGGCGTGCATGAAGAATTATGCCGGACCGACCTGCAAGTCCGAGTATCAGATGTGCATGAAGTCCTGTAAAAAGTGAGAACGGGGTACCGAAAAGCCTACTTGCGAGATGTCTCATCGCGGCACTCGCCAACCGGCGTCGGGGGCTCGGTTGTCCTCGATGCCAGCTGTTTCGCGGCCGCAGGCGCTCGGAAGCTGAACGGTACGCAGATTAGAGCTGGCTTTGCCGGGAAACAGCTCACAGACGAGGTTCACTATCGTCTTGTCTATGAGCCGGACGGCACGCTGCGAAGCTTCTCGATGGGCGTGAAGAAGGTCGGCAAATGGATCGTCGAGAGGGACGAGCTTTGCCTGTATCTCGGAGAGACGGACGACGGTTGCTTCCAGGTGACCAGGAACGGCGAGCAGATCGAATTGACGCCGGTGGAGCTCGGCGGCGCGCTCGATGGGATTTTGCAGCCGGCGTGTCACGGCAACGGGGACAAGTGATGACGACGACAACAACGAGCACCGGGCGAGGACAAATGGGCGAGATGGTACGCTATTTCCTGCGCCTGGGCTTTCTCGGCTTCGGCGGACCGGTGGCGTTGGTCGGCCAGATGGAGCGCGAACTGGTCGACGAAAAGAAGTGGCTCACCAAGGAGCAGATGCGCGAGACCATCGCCATTTGTCAATCGCTGCCCGGGCCGCTCGCGATCCAGGTCGGCATCTTCATCGCCTATTTGCGCTGCGGCTTCTGGGGCGCGTGGGCTGGCGGCTGGGCCTTCATCTTGCCGAACTTCGTCATCGTGGCTGCGCTAGGCGCGCTTTACGTCCATCTCGGCGACCTGCAGCCGGTAACCGCGATCTTCTATGGGGTCAGCCCCGCGGTGATCGCCCTGATCCTGCATTCCTGCTACCGGCTCGCCAAGCTCGGCATGGAAGACTGGCTGCAATGGGCGATCGCCGCGGTCTGTCTGGCCGTCACCGTGATCCTGCAAGCCGAAGTCGCGTTGCTGTTCATCGGCGCTGGTATCGTCGGCATCATCTACTACGGCAACATCAGGCGACCTCCGGTCGCCCTGCAACTCGCGGTGATCCCGGCGGCCGCGCCCGCAGCCGCGCCGGTCGCGACCGGCTCGACGCTGGGCAAGCTGTTGCTGTTCTTCCTCAAGGCGGGTTCGCTGACCTTCGGCAGCGGCCTCGTGATAGTTCCCTTTCTGGAGCAAGGGTTGGTGCAGCAATATGGCTGGCTCAACGAGCGCGAGTTCCTGGTGGCTGTCGCGATCGGCATGATGAGCCCGGGGCCGGTCGTGATCACGGCAACCTTCGTCGGCTATCTCGTCGCGGGATTCTGGGGCTCGCTGGTCTCCACCATCGGCATCTTCCTGCCGTCATTCCTGCTCGTTCTGATCGTGGCGCCGTTGCTGGCGCGGCACCGCAAGAATCCGAACGTGCAAGGTTTTGTGAAAGGCGCCTATGCAGCGGCAATCGGAACGATTCTTGGCGCGTGCTTCCTGCTCGGCAAGATCGCGATCGGTGACTGGCTGACAGCGCTGATCGGCGTCGTCTCGCTCGCCGTGCTGTTCCGCTGGAAGGTCAGCAATCCCTTGCTCATCGTCGTCACCGCCGTGGTCGGGCTTGCCGCCTATCCGATCCTGCAGCCTGCATGGGTGCTGACCGGGCTGAAATGAGAGGCTGACGATGTGGACACAGAGCAAGGTGACTCGGCTGTGGTTGCGCCTTGCGGCCATTGCCCTCGCGATCGTGATGGCAGCGGCCGCGCCCACGTCGGCAGACGAGGCCGGGACGATCGTCTTCGTCTGCCAGCACGGCGTAGTGAACGGTCAGATGGCCGCGGCCTATTTCAACAGAGCCGCGCAGGAGCGCCGGCTGCCGTTCAGGGCCGTCTCGCGGGGCATCGATCTTTATCGATCGGTCCCGGTGCGGGTCCAGGACGGCCTTGCGCTCGATGGACTGGAAGCGGCCAACACGCCGCAGCAACTGAGTGTGAATGACATCACCGCGGCGCGCCGGGTGGTGGCATTCGATCAGATTCCGGCGGAGCGGCGAGGGGGCGCCGATGTAACCTATTGGTCTGGCATTCCCTTGGGCATCGACGACTACGAGGCGACCCGCGACCAGATCGTCCAGCGTATCGACGCGCTTATTCCGACGTTGGCGGCGGCAGCTCAACCGGCAGAAAACAAGGCCCCACTCGAGCTCGAAGCGAAAATCCTGCTCGGCGATGTGCGCGGGCGCATCGATCATCTGGCCGTCGATCTGAAACGACAGCGATTGTTCGTGGCCGAGCTCGGCAACGACAGTGTCGGCGTCGTTGATCTGGCTGCTCACAGCCTGCTCCGGACCCTCACCGGGCTGAACGAGCCCCAGGGTGTCGGCTATGAGCCATCGACCGATACCCTCTATGTTGCCAATGCCCGCGATGGATCGGTGCGACTGTTCGAGGCCAATGAGTATAAGGCGACCGGACGGATTGAGCTCAGCAGCGATGCGGACAACATCCGGATTGATGCTGCGGCCAAGCGCGTTATCGTCGGCTATGGTGATGGTGGTCTGGCGGTCCTTGACCCGGCCACCCGCGCCAAGGTTCGCAGCGCGCCGCTGAAGGCGCATCCGGAAAGCTTCCAACTTGAGCCGGACGGTGGACGTATCTTCGTCAACCTACCGGATGCGCGCGCGGTCGTGGTGGTTGACGGAACTTCCGGGAAACAGCTCGCCACCTGGCCCTTGAACAAGGGCGGCAATTTCGCGATGGCGATCGATCGCGACCGTGGCCGCATCGTTCTGGCGTACCGCAGTCCCGCCGAACTTGCCGTCTTCTCGACGGATGGAAAGCCGATCGCGAATGCGGAAACCTGTGGCGACGTCGATGACGTCTTCATCGACGGGAAGCGCAACCGTGTCTATGTGAGCTGCGGCGCAGGATACGTCGACGTATTTGAAATCGATGGATCGGTCTACCGCCGGATCACACGCCTGCCGACGGCAACGGGGGCGCGAACGTCCCTCTTTGTGCCGGAGATGGACCGTTTGCTTGTGGCCGTCCGGGCGGGGCCGGCTGGGCCGGCCACGATCTGGGTGTTCAAACCAATGCCCTGAGATCGATTTCGTAGGGAGGCGGCGCATGTGCAGACGTAGCCGAGGCTTTCGCAGCTCCCCGAGATACTTTGTGCCACGGGTTGCGGTCACTTTGGCGCTGGTCGCCTGGTCTGTTCCAGCTTCCGCCTATCGCCCATTCGACGGCACCGATGCCGCCGTCGCAAAGAAGGGCGAGATGGAGATCGAACTGCAGCCGGCGGGGCGTTTGCGCGATGAGAGCGGGACAAGCCTGATCGCGCCAGCCTGGGTCATCAACTATGGTTTAAGTGAAGATTGGGAAGCCGTCTTCGAGGGGCAGGGACAAACACCGCTTTCTCCAGCCGGACCAACCAGCCTGACCGCAGCCGGAGCCTTTCTCAAGCATGTGGTTGTGCCCGGGAGCCTGCAGGACAAGACGGGCCCGAGCATTGCGACCGAATTTGGCGTTCTTCTCCCGGACAGCACCGGCAATTCAGGCGTCGGCCTAAGCCTGGCCGGCATTATTTCGCAGCGCTGGGATTGGGGCGCCATCCATCTGAACGCTGAGACGGCCCTTACCCGCGACCATCACGGCGATGTCTTTCTTGGCGCGATTATCGAGGGGCCGTCGACCTGGACAGCGCGCCCCGTCGCAGAAATCTTCTACGAGAACGAGTTTGGGAAGGAGGAAACGTTTTCCGGTTTGGTCGGCTTGATCTACCGGGTGCGAGACGATCTGAGCTTCGACGTCGCAGTCCGTCATGCACTCACCGGCAGGCACCCGGTGAACGAGATCCGCGCCGGCTTGACCTTCGGCTTTCCGCTGTCCTTCTTCGAAGGCCACGCCGCGCGCGCGGCGTCGCCAATTCCGCCTCGATAGCTACTGGCGATCCTGGTTCTCTGGATGGGCTCGCCAGTCTCGGCCAACCGTCTGATGGTTGTCGTCGGGCGTTGCCTGACCGGCGTGGTCGTTCTCGCCGCTTAGGGCCTTCCAGTCGCGTCCGATCTTGACGTCCTCAGCGCGGCTGCGATCCTGCTCGCGCGAATGGTCCGACTGCTGGGGCGGCTGTGCCTCTTGGACAGGGGTGGACTGCGCTTGCGCGCCGGCTTCGCCGAATGCGAAGATCAGCGCGAAAACGGATAACGCAGCAAGCGATGTAGAGCTTTTCATGGTGGCTCCCTTCCTTATCAGAACTGCGTACTAACTCGCCGGAACGCGCATTGTTCGTAAACGAGCAGGTTTTCATCTACGCCGCGATGGGGCCGGGAAATACGAGCTCTTGCGAAGGCTTGGACGGTGCAGCCGTCCGTCGGGGAGCCCATGTTTCGCGTGAAGGAAGCCTGGCCAGGGACAATCGCCGCGGCAAGGTTCCTGTTGGTCAATATTTCGGCCTGTGCGTATTGGCCCATTCGCGCGCGTGTTCGATCGGCAGGCGCTGTACGGCTGCGCGAACCTTTTGCGTTGCAGGCAGATTGTCCATACGTTCCCGCCAGCGGCAGAATGCCGGGTACTTTGGATACATTGACTGCCCCTCGGCGGTCAGGCTGAAGGCGAACGTGCTTGGCAGCAGATAGAAATCCGCCATCGAGAGTTCGTCCCCTAACAGGAAGTCCTTGCCATGCGCGAGCTGGCGCTCGGCCACCGCGAGCCCCGTTTCGACCTTGGGCAGCGCATGCGCGACGACCTTCTCGTCAGAGGCGATGCCGAGCTCCGGGAATACCAGACGCTCATGCGTCACGTGGTAGATCATGTAGGGGTAATAGTAGGAATTGACCGCGCTGATCCACTGGTTCATGCGGGCCCGCGCCTTGATGTCTTTCGGCGTCAGCGCCACGCCGCCAAAGGCCTCATCGACATAGGCGGCGATGGCGCTCGTTTCATAGATCGTGAGATCGCCGTGGCTAAGGATCGGCACGCGGTTGAACGGGTGCAGCGCCAGGTGATCGGGCTTGCCCATGACCGGTTCAAGGTCATGGAATTGGTAGGCCACGTCCTTGTGCGTCAGGATCAGTCGGACGATGTTGACAAAAGTGCTGCGTGGAAAACCGTAGACGATCGGACCGGACATCCGTTTTCTCCTTTTGCGCTTGTCGATCAGAGCAAGAACCAGAGCCAGAACGGCTTGGCCGCCTCGCGTAGCGCCTGTTCTCGAGTTAGCCCGAGGTCCTTGAGCAGATGCGGGTCATCCGCAATTTCGCGCAGGGCCTTGCGTTCGTGCTGCCGGTCGAGCCAACTCCACCATCCGTTCCGGCGAACGGGGGGTGAGAGCCCTGAGCTGGATTGATGAAGTGGAATGGCCGGATCAGCGGCCTGCACGGGCGAGATCGACAGGGCGTCGGCTAGCAGGATGGACATGGACGGCTCCAAAATGGCTTGAAATTCTGTGCTGGAGCTGTTCAATAATGATGCGAGGATGCGTCCTCGCAAAGCATCGTTTCTCGTGCCTGCCATAGTTTTTCTCATGAAGTCGGTCCGATGCGCCCACGTCTGCCTCCGCTCAATGCCCTGAAGGCCTTCGAGGCCGCTGCGCGCCACGAGAGTTTTACGCGTGCAGCCGAAGAGCTTTGTGTCACCCAAGGCGCGGTGAGCCATCAGGTGAAAGCGCTGGAGACGGAGCTTGCGCTAAAGCTGTTTAACCGTGAGCGGCAGCGTCTGATCATCACCGAGGCCGGGCGCGATTATCTTGCGGTCGTGCGCGACGCGCTGGACCGCATCGCCATCGGCACCGAGCGGTTGTTGCAGCGGCAGAATGCCGGTGTGCTCACGGTCTCGACCTCGCCCGACTTCGCCGCCAAATGGCTGGTGCACCGGCTTGGCCATTTCGCCGAGGCGCGTAGCGGCATCGACCTGCGCGTCTCCGCGACGTTGCACCACGTCGACTTCGCGCGCGAGGAAGTAGATCTCGCGGTGCGCCATGGCGACGGCAACTGGCCGGGAATGGACGCGGTGCGGCTGAGCCCGGAACAACTGTTTGCGGTGTGCAGCCCGAAGCTGTTTTCTGGCAAGCGACGCCCGAGCAAGCCCGCTGACATCCTGAAATTTCCGCTGATCCACATGGACAACCGCACTGACTGGAGCAACTGGCTGTTGGAGGCTGGTCTCGACGAAGTCGGAGTTACGCATGGTCCGCTACTGAACCGCGCCAGCATGGTGATTGACGCCGCAATCAACGGGCAGGGGATCGCGTTGGCTCGCACCACTCTGGCAGCATGGGACATCATTAACGGCCATCTGGTCCGGCCCTTTCCGCTGTCGCTGCCGTTGTCAAAGACCTACTGGATCATCTGCCCGAAGGCGACTGCGAACCTGCCGAAGATCGTGACGTTTCGCGACTGGTTGCTCTCGGAGGCCGCAAGCGACCTAAGCCGGCTCAAGAAGCTCGGCGCACCCAAGCGAGAGTGATGTTGAAGCGGCCCCTGACGTCGATCGACGGGAAGAGTGGCTCGAACTACTACTGGAAAAGCAGTCTCATCGTTTTGCGCGATGCGCCATGACGGTGGCATCGAGCGTCTCTTGATTTTGGTTCGCCCGAAGTCTGATGAACGTTCCCGACATCCAGACTTCATTGCAGTCAGCCGATGTACTGCTCGGCATCGTCATGCAGAGCCGATTGTTGGTGATCGCCCACTTCCGGTCCACGAACTCCCCGACTCTTCACCGATAAGGACGCCGTCGGGGCGCAAGTACATCATCGGGAAGAACGACCAGGCCATCTGCTAGGGGGATTCAGATCATATGAACAATTTAACATGACCCAAAAAGCATATGTCGCTGGAAGGGCGTCAACGACAACCTCCGTTGTGAACTCACGGCAGAACTCGCGCGGAGCAAATGATCAAGGAAGTCCTCACGTTCCATGGGTGTTCTCTAGCATATCCCAATAGCTCTGGGGCCAATGAGGGCTTTGCTTGAAAGCGAGTCAGGGCCGACGTCGCGAATGCGGCAGGATCGAGCGTACGGATGTGTCTTTGTACCCAGATTCTCGGACGCTCATTGGGCGCAGAATTCCCAGATTGGGGGTGTTTTTGCGTGATTCTGAGTGAAGTCTGTTTTTGGTCTAAAGTGTTGAAATGTGAACGAAAATGACGCTCAGTGAAGCCCGCGCATAGTAGCGCAATTTGACTTCCAAGCTGAATACGAGGGTTCGATTCCCTTCACCCGCTCCAATGTTTTCAATCACTTGCGGCACTGCCTCGACTCCATTCGGACAAGGGCACAGCTGCTCCTTCGAAAAAATCCGCGCTTTTGTTCGCGCGGCGTTTCCTCGTGCCGGTAGGATCACGCCGAGCGCTGGAGCGAGCGCGCTGCAACGGCGCGCGGCATCCGTATTGAACTCGGCCCAAGATAGCGGCGACCAATTGTCGGTAGACTGGAGGACCACGACATGCCCGACTGGATTCTCGCGCCGATCTGTGTGGTCGCACTGGGCGGCTTTATCTGGTTCGCGTTTCGACAGGGTTTCAGGGTCAAGCCGGACGAGAACAACCGCGACCACCCGACTTTGCCGCTTGGGCCGGACGGGTCGTGGCGCTGAGGGCGGCGTCGAACGACAGGTGCTGCCGGCACACTTGCGTGACCCATGCTCGTGGTGAGATCGTCATGCGGCCGAGGGTGCCAGCGTTGGGGGTCAATGGCGTCCGTTGCGGTCGGCGATCCTACACCCTTTGGAGTATGCCGATCGTCACGTGAACCTTCTGCCCAGGTGTGTAGACCTAATGGCTACCGGGATTTTGCATTTCCTTCCTGGGGCTGGAGCCGACGCCGTCCGCATGTATTTTAAGCGGGCGGTGTTGGTGCTGACGTGAACCACCGCCCCGTCGCAGCATCCCGCTCCCGCACGCGGAGGCGGCCCATGAAGCGAATACCCACGAGCGAAGCGATCATCACCGTCGCCTTGTTGGTGATGTTCGCGCTCGTGATCTGGTTTGGCGCCATGCCGTGAGACTAGGGCGCCCGCGCAACGAGCCCGAGAAAATCCGGATCGCGGGGCTGGGCGATGGCTCCGTCAGGGGAGCGAAACGACTCGCAGGTTGTTCGTGCTTCCCGCCTGCCCGAAGGGAATGCCGGCGACAACGACCAGCAGGTCCCGGCTTGATGCAAACTGCTCTGCATGCGCGAGAGCCGTCGCGCGCTCGACCATCTCCTCATAGCTCTGAACGTCGTCGGAAAGAACGCTGTGCGCACCCCAGAGTAGGCACAAGCGGCGCGACACTTCGCGGCTTGGGGTGATGGCGAGGATCGGCAGGCTCGGCCGCTTGCGCGCGACGCGTGCGGCCGTGGTGCCGCTCGACGTGTAGGCCACGATGGCCGCGGCGTGAATGACGGAGGCGAGGTCGGCGGCGGCTGTTGCAACGGCATGCGGCGGCGTCTGCTCTTCGCCGGGCTGGGTCGCCTCGACGATCGAGCGGTACATCTTGTGCTGTTCTGTGCTGCGGATGATGCGATCCATCATCTCAACGGCCTCGCGCGGATAGCGGCCCGTCGCGGATTCCGCCGACAGCATCACAGCATCTGCGCCGTCATAGATCGCCGTCGCAACGTCGGAGACTTCCGCGCGCGTCGGTGTCGGCGCGGCGACCATGGAGTCCAGCATTTGCGTGGCGACGATCACGGGCTTCACCGCGAGACGGCAAGCTCGCACCAGCTCCTTCTGGCGCCCGGGCACGTCCTCATGTGGAATTTCGACGCCGAGATCACCCCGCGCAACCATGATGGCGTCGCACAGCTGGATGATGTCGTCGATCCGCTCGAGTGCTGCCGGCTTCTCGATCTTGGCCATCAGGCCGGCGCGGTCGCCGACCAGGCCTCTCGCCTCGATGACGTCGGAGGGCTTTTGCACGAATGACAGGGCGACCCAGTCGACGCCGAGGTTCAGACCGAACTCCAGATCGAGGCGGTCCTTGGCGGTGAGCGGCGAAAGGTCGAGCACCGTCCCCGGCAGATTGACGCCCTTGTGGTTCGAGATCGTGCCACCGACGATCACCCTGGCTTCGATGAAATCGTCACCGAGGCCGGCGACGCGTACCCGGACCCTGCCGTCGTCGATCAGAAGGTCGTGGCCCGGGGCCACGGCGGCAAAGATTTCCCGGTGCGGGAGCGGAATCGAGGATCGGTCGCCGTCCGATCCGGACAGCACGAACCGGATGGTCTCGCCGGCCGCCACCGTAATCTTGCCATCGCGCAAGGTGCCGACGCGGATCTTGGGACCCTGGAGGTCCATCAGAATGCCGATCGGCCGGTTGACTTCCTGTTCCAGCTTTCGGATCGCGGCGTGGATGCTTGCGTGGTCGCTCTGGGTTCCGTGGCTAAAGTTCAGACGGAAGGTATCGACGCCAGCCAGCAGCAGCGCCTTGAGCATCTCGGGGGAACTGCTGGCGGGGCCGACGGTTGCGACGATCTTGGCCCGTCGATGACGACGCATGGGTCACCTCATTGCTGGCTTGCCGGCTGCAATCAGCACAGCGCGGATATCGTTGACATTGGTAAGCGTTGGGCCGGTGCGCACGAGGTCTCCAAGGCGGTCGAAGAACGTGTAGCTGTCATGGGCTGCCAGATAGGCCCGTGCGTCGAGGCGATTGGAGGCGGCGCGCCGCAGCGTATCCGGACTGATCAAAGCTCCAGCCGCATCTTCCGTTCCATCAATACCATCGCTGTCTCCCGCAATCGCCCAGATATCGGACGTACCGGACAAGGCGATGACAAGCCCGAGCAGGAATTCGGTGTTGCGGCCGCCGCGGCCCGCCGGCCCGCGTCCGATCGTCACCGTCGTCTCGCCGCCGGACAGCAGCACGGCAGGGGCAGGGCCGGGCTGCGCATGTCTCCCGACCGACCGGGCGATGCCCGCCATCACGGTTCCGAGTTCGCGCGCCTCGCCTTCGATCGCGTCTCCAAGGATGATCGGGGTCAAGCCTTCATCCCGTGCGGCCCTCGCCGCAGCATCAAGCGCGTGGAACGGCGCGGCAAGGATGCGGGCATCGGCCTCGATCTCGCCAGGTTTCGGGGTCTCGTCGGCTCGCGCGAGCACGAGCCGCGCCGCGTCCGGCAGGTCGATCGCAAACCGGCGCACGATCTCCTGCGCATCGGCTTTTGTGCTGCTGTCCGGCAGCGAGGGACCGGAGCCAATCGCTGTGGGATCGTCGCCGGGAATATCTGAGATCACGAGGGTCGTGACGCGGGCGGGGCGGGCGGCGAGCGCCAGCCGTCCGCCCTTGATCGCGGACAAATGCTTGCGGACGACGTTCATCTCGACAATCGTTGCGCCGCTTGCAAGCAGGGTACGGTTGACCGCCTGCTTGTCGGCGAGGGTCATCGGGGACGCAGGAAGGGTCATCAGGGCCGAGCCTCCGCCGGACATCAGGGCGATGACGAGATCGTCAGCTGAAAGTCCCTGAACGGCGCTGAGCATGCGAAGGGCGGCGGCCTTGCTCGTGTCGTCAGGCACGGGGTGAGACGCCTCGAGCACTGCGATGCGGCCGGCGGGAACGGAATGGCCGTGGCGCGTCACCACGACACCTGAAAGGTCGACATCAGGCCAGGCCGCGTCGAGGCCTGCGGCCATCGCCGCCGAAGCCTTGCCCGCGCCGACGACGATGCATCTGCCCTTCGGCTTTGCCGGCAGGGCGCGTGCGACGGTTATCCTTGGATCGCAACTGGCGATGGCAGTATCGAAGATCCTCCGGAGCGCCGTCCGAGCCCGCAAGTCCGTCCAATCAGTGTTCAATCGCCGTACTCCGGCCAGGTGCAGGCGCGATCGCGGCCTTTGCCGTCGTCTCACTGCCGAGAATGAAGGCGCGCCGCATCGGCTTGATCACCAGCAAGGCCGTGAGGGCCGCGGTGGCATTGAGCGCAACCGCGACGATGAACACGGCCTGCCAGCCGAGCTGCGAGGAGATGATGCTTGCGAGCGGTACGAGCAGTGCCGCGGTGCCCTTCGCCGTGTAGAGCATGCCGTTGTTGGTGGTTGCGTACTTGGCGCCGAACGTGTCGCCCGACGTCGCCGGAAACAGGCTGTAGATTTCGCCGAAGACGCCGAAATAGATCGCCGTGGCCAGCACGAAGACAACCGGAATGTGGCCGTAGGTGGACAGCGTCAGCAACATCAGCGCCGCAGTCGCGAACGCGATGAACATCGTGTGCTCGCGGCCGATCGTGTCGGAGACCCAGCCAAAGAACGGACGGCCGAACCCGTCGAACACACGATCGAGCGAGATGGCAAAGGTCAGCGCCGCCATCTGGAAGCCCGCCAGGGTGACCGGCGTGTCCGCGATCTTGAAGTCATGGGCAATCGGCCCGATTTGCGCCGCGGTCATCAACCCGCCGGAAGCCACCATGACGAACACCAGGTACATGACCCAGAAGATCGGCGTGCGCAGGACCTGCGGCGGCGTGTAGTCGATTGCGCTCTGCGGCAGATTGAGGCGCTTTTTCCTCGGCGCCTCGACGCCATGCGGCGGGCGGACGAACCAGGCTAGCAGGAGAACGATCAGGCCTTGCCCGATTCCGAAGGTCAGGAAGGTGCTTTGATAACCGCTGGCGGCAATCATGTTGGCGATCGGCACGACGGTGAGGGCTGCGCCGGCGCCAAAGCCTGCGGCGGTCGCGCCTGCGGCCAGGCCGCGCCGGTCCGGAAACCATTTCAGCGCGTTGCCGACGCAAGTGCCGTAGACGGCGCCGGCGCCGATGCCCGCGACAATAGCCGCCGCATAGAGCATGACGAGGGAAGAGGCGTAGGAGTTCAGCACCCAGGCCAATCCGATCATCAGCCCGCCGAACATGATGACGATGCGGGGGCCGTATTTGTCCACGAACCAAGCTTCCACCGGCACCAGCCATGTCTCCGTCATCACGAAAATCGTGAAGGCGAGCTGGATGGCCGGACGGCCCCAGTGAAACTTGGCGTCGATCGGATCAACGAACAGCGTCCACCCGTATTGCAGGTTGGCGATCATTGCCATGCAGACGATGCCGATCGCGAGCTGGAGCCAGCGGAAGCCGCCGGGCGACGATGCCGCTTTCGTGCTGGAGATCATGTGCGCTCCCAAAAGAGGTGGTGGTCGTTGGGTCCGGCTGCGTCGGGCTGTCGTCCTGCCGCCGCCTACTGACGAAATTCGTTGGTCAACTCGCCGATTCCGTCGATCGCGACGGTGACCGTATTGACGGACTCCTTCATCACCCCGACGCCGATCGATGTCCCGCAGCAGATCAGGTCGCCCGGCAACAGCGTCATGTCGTGTGAGATCTTGCTGACCAGCGCCTGCGCGCTGAAGATCATGTCGGCGATCGGGTAGTTCTGGCGCTCCACCCCGTTGAGGATGGTGCGCACCACAAGGCGTGCGGGGTCGAGGCCCGAGGCAATCACGGGACCGAAGGGGCCATATCCGTCGAAGCCCTTGGCCCGCGCCCATTGCGGGAAGGTCGGGTCGCGATTGAGAATGTCGGCGGCAGTGACGTCGTTGGTGCAGGTGTAGCCGAAGATGAAGCTGTCGGCCTGTTCGGGGGCGACGGCGGTGCAGCTCTTGCCGATGACAATGCCGAGCTCGCCTTCGTAGGTTGTCTTGCCGTCGTAGCCCGGGGGGCGCGTGATGATGGCCCCAGGCGCGGTCACGCTGGTTTGCGCTTTCAACAGGTAGAGCGGTTCGGCAGGCTCAGGTGATTTCAGCTTCTCCGCCAGCGCGTGGAAATTGTTCCAGAGCGCGATGATCTTGCTCGGCTCGGTTGGCGCGAGCAGTTCGACGTCGTCAAGCGCCAGCGTCTGTCCGGTCGGTCGTGTGTCGCCGAACATCTCTCCTGCATGCACGGAGATGCCGGACGGGGTGAGTTGCCCGAAGCCGGTTTCGGCACGGTGGCGGAAGCGGACCCAGCGCGTCACATTGGCCATCGCGATCACGCCACCGCAAGCGATTGGGCGTCGACGCCGGCTGCCCCGTCATAGAGGCCCGCCAGTCTGCTGCGCTGCGCGACCAGCGCCAGCACCGCGTCGAGTGCGGGCGTCGCAATCCCCGTCATCCGGCCCATCTCCTGCACCACGGTGATCAGCGGATCGATCTCGACGGGGCGTCCGCGCTCGAGGTCCTGCAGCATCGAGGTCTTGTGCGCGCCGACCTTGCGTGCGCCCTCGATGCGGCGTTCGACATCGACCCGGAACTTGACGCCGAGGCTTTCCGCGATCGCCTGCGCCTCCAGCATGATCGCCCTGGACAGCGCCCGCGTGCCGGGATTGGTGCAGATCACGTCGAGGGTCGCGTGGGTGAGCGCGCTGATCGGGTTGAAGCAGACATTGCCCCACAGCTTGAGCCAGATCTCGTCGCGGATGCGGTCGAGCACCGGTGCCTTCATGCCCGCCGCCGCGAACAGGGCGGCAAGCCGCTCGACATCAGGTGTGATCTCACCGGAGGGTTCGCCGAGCGGAAAGCTGTTGCCGTAGACGTGGCGGATCACGCCGGGCGCCTCGATTTCGGTGGCGGGATAGACCACGCAGCCGATGGCGCGCGCGGGGTCGAGTTCGTTCCACTGCCGTCCGCCGGGATCGATGCTCTCAAGCGCCGATCCTTCGTGCCTTCCGCCGTGCTTGTAGAAATACCAATAGGGAATGCCGTTGACGGCGGTGACGATGCGGGTCCGCTCACCCAGCAGGGGGCGCATCGGTTCGATAACGCCGGTGATCGAATGCGCCTTGAGGCAGATGATGACGAAATCTTGCTCGCCAAGTTCGGCGGGGTTATCGGTACAGCGAGGATGCACCACGCGCTCCTCGTCGCCGATCAGGAGCTTCAGGCCGTTCTGCCGCATCGCGGCGAGATGCGCGCCCCGCGCGACCAGGCTGACATCGGCGCCAGCGCGCATAAATTCGACACCGAGATAGCCGCCGATGGCACCGGCGCCGTAGATGCAGACCTTCATGAAATCCTCTCGAGCAGAGTGGGGACACAGCATGAGCCGCAACGGCTCGAACCGGGTTGCGTGGCAATGGCCTCGGAAAAGTCCGTCAGGCCGCGCAGGCGGCTTCCTCCAAGGCAAAGCCGATGTCCCGCATGCTCACGACGCCGACGAGCCGGCCGTTGTCGATGACGGGAATATGGCGGATGTCGTGACGGACCATCAGTCGCTCGACATCGGTGAGCGCGTCTTGCGAATTGCAGGACACCAGCGGCCGCGGCGAAATGAACTGCGCGACTTTCGCGGCAAGACCACCCGTGCCGCGCTCGGCGATCACAGCGACGATGTCGCGCTCGCTGAACATTCCGACCACGGCGGCGTCGACGCTGCGCGAGGCGTTTCTGACCACGAGTGCGCCGACATTGCTCGCGTACATCAGGTTCGCTGCAATGCTCACGGTTTCGCTCGAGCCGATCGTCACCACGTGCGCACTGTTAGTGCGAAGGATGTCCCCGACATACATGGCTTGGTCCTCCCGGTTGCATCATTGGGTCGTTAAGAAGCAATCGTGGTATACATTATCCCAGAAGTCAAACAAAAGAATCGCCGCGTTACGTAAGAAAATGGCAAAAATACTGACCCATTCTCAAATTCCGCGACCTTGACTCAAACGTCTTTTGGTATGCCATATGCCAATTGTGACGCTCGTTATCGGCGAGCAATTTCGTTCTGAACCGCAACCGGTTAGGGGCAGGTCGTGATGAAAAGAGAGCCGATCCGGCGCAAGCCGTCCGATCCCGATTTTCGCGCGCAACCGGATCAGGACGCGCGAGACGGCGGCGTTCAATCGGTCGATCGCGCGCTGCAAATCATGGAAGCGCTTGCAGAGGATGACGAAGGCTATCGGCTGACCGATCTTGCGATCCGCATCGGCTTGCCGCCGTCGACGGCTCACCGGCTGCTGACGACGCTGGAGAACCGCAGGTTCGTGCAATTCGACCGCGAGGAGTCCAAATGGCACATCGGCGCGCAAAGCTTCGTGGTCGGTTCGACCTTCATGCGTCGGCGCAATTTTTCCGCGCGGGCATTGCCCTATCTGCGCAAGCTGCGCGACCAGACCAGGGAAACCGCCAATCTTGCAGTGGTCGATGATGATTCCATCATCGTCGTATCCCGCATCGAAAGCCGGGAGATCATGCGTTCGCTGACCAAGGTCGGCGGACGCGTGGCGTTGATTGCCTCGGGCGTGGGGAAGGCGGTGCTGGCCGCGTATTCCGATGCCGATATCAACGCGATCATCCGTCGCCGCGGCATGCCGCGCCTGACGGAAAAGTCGATCATTCGGCCGGGCGAGCTGTTTCGAGAATTGGAGACCGTGCGACGCCAGGGCTATGCGGTGGACGATGAAGAGGCGCGGCTCGGCCTGCGCTGCGTGGCCGCAGTCGTCTTCAACGATTGCAGCGAGCCGTTCGCCGCGGTTTCGGTATCGGGGATGGCGGATCGGCTGACCGACGAGCGCCTGCCAGAGATCGGCGCCATCGTCCAGCAGATCGCAGCCGAGCTCTCCGCAGAGCTTCGCGGCAACAGCCGCACGCAACCGTAGCAGGGCGCAAGGCCTGCGGCTGATCTCGTCCTCGCCGGTTTCCATTCTTTCGCAGGCGCTAATCATTTGGAGACATGCAAGAAATCGCGAGCGTTGCCATAGCGCGGAAAATCCAATCGATTGCGTTGAGATCGATGATCGCGGGCCTGATGATCATGCTCAGGCCAACTCATAGCGAAGCGGGATCATCAGATGAAAATGCGAGCAGTGGATGCAGCAGTGCGCATTCTCGAACGCGAGGGGATCACCTGCGCGTTCGGCGTTCCCGGCGCCGCGATCAACCCGCTTTACTCCGCGCTGAAGCGCAACGGCTCGATCCGGCACATTCTGGCGCGCCACGTCGAAGGCGCCTCGCATATGGCGGAAGGTTATACCAGGGCGAAAGCAGGCAATATCGGCGTTTGCATCGGCACATCGGGCCCCGCCGGAACCGACATGATCACCGGCCTCTATTCGGCGATCGCGGATTCGATTCCGATCCTCTGTATCACCGGTCAGGCGCCGCGGGCGCGGCTCTACAAGGAAGATTTCCAGGCCGTCGACATCGAGGCGATCGCAAAGCCCGTGACGAAATGGGCCGTCACCGTGCGCGAGCCGGCGCTGGTGCCGCGCGTGCTGAGCCAGGCCTTCCATGTCATGCGGTCGGGGCGGCCGGGACCGGTGCTGATCGATCTTCCTCTCGATGTGCAACTGGCCGAGATCGAGTTCGACGACGAGACCTATTCGCCGCTGCCGGTCTACAAGCCGACGGCGACGCGCAAGCAGATCGAGAAGGCGCTCGAAATGCTCAACGCCGCGGATCGGCCGCTGATCGTGGCCGGCGGCGGCGTGATCAACGCCGATGCGTCCGAGCTCCTGGTCGCCTTCGCCGAAGCGGTCAACGTTCCGGTCGTCCCGACGCTGATGGCGTGGGGCGCCATTCCGGACGATCACGCGCTGATGGCCGGTATGGTCGGCCTGCAGACCAGCCATCGCTACGCCAACGCCACGATGCTCGAATCCGATTTCGTGCTCGGCATCGGAAACCGCTGGGCCAACCGGCATACCGGTTCGATCGAGACCTACACCAAAGGTCGCAAATTCGTCCATGTCGACATCGAGCCGACACAGATCGGACGGGTTTTCAATCCGGACCTCGGCATCGTGTCGGACGCCAAGGCCGCGCTGGAAATGTTCGTGACCATCGCCCGGGAGTGGCGGAAGTCCGGCAAGCTGCGCGATCGGCAGGCCTGGCCCGCAGCCTGTCGCGATCGCAAGCGCTCGATGCTGCGCAAGAGCCATTTCGATAACATCCCGATCAAGCCGCAGCGCGTCTACGAGGAGATGAACAAGGCGTTCGGCCGCGATACCTGCTACGTGACGGTGATCGGATTGTCGCAGATCGCGGGTGCCCAGTTCCTCAACGTCTATCAGCCGCGCAACTGGATCAACGCCGGGCAGGCCGGCCCGCTCGGCTGGACACTGCCCGCCGCGCTCGGCGTGCGCGCCGCCGATCCCGACCGCGACATCGTTGCGCTGTCGGGTGATTACGACTTCCAGTTCCTGATCGAGGAGCTCGCGGTCGGGGCGCAGTTCAATCTGCCCTACATCCACGTCGTCGTGAACAATTCATATCTCGGGCTGATCCGGCAGGCGCAGCGCGGCTTCGATATGGACTATCACGTCCAGCTCTCGTTCGAGAACATCAACGCACCCGAGATCGGCGCCTACGGCGTCGACCACGTGACCGTCGCGGAGGGACTGGGCTGCAAGGCGATCCGGGTGACGGATCCGAACGAGGCACAGGCCGCGTTCGCGACCGCGCGCGAGCTGATGGCGAAGCACCGGGTGCCCGTGGTGGTGGAGTTCATTCTCGAGCGGGTCACCAACATCGCGATGGGAACGGAGATCGACAACATCGTCGAATTCGAGGAGGTGCTCGATCTCCCGCTCGATGACGTGCCGAGCGCACAACGATCCGGCACGTTATTGCCGGCTTGACGACCTCATTCAGCGCTGCCCCAAGCGGAGATACCACCCGTGCCTCAATTTGCCGCCAACCTCACCATGCTCTTCAACGAGCTGCCGTTCCTCGATCGGTTCGCGGCCGCCAAGGCCGCCGGCTTCAACGCAGTCGAGTATCTTTTTCCCTATGACTTCGAAAAGGGCGCGTTGCGGGAGGAGCTGGCGCGCTGTGGGCTGACCCAGGTGCTGCACAATCTTCCGGCCGGCAATTGGGCCGCCGGTGAGCGGGGCATTGCGATCCTGCGCAATCGGGTCGATGAATTTCGCGACGGCGTGGTGCGCGCGATCGACTACGCGAAGGCGCTGGATTGCCGGCAGCTGAACTGCCTGGTCGGTATCGCTCCCGCCGGCGCTGATGCCGCAGAGCTGCGCGAAGTCCTGGTGTGGAATCTGCGCTTCGCCGCCGGCGCGCTTGGCCAGCATGGGATCAAGCTCCTGATCGAGCCGATCAACACGCTCGATATTCCCGGCTTCTTCCTAAGCGGAACGGAACAGGCGGTGCAGCTCATTTCCGACGTGAGTTCATCCAACCTGTTCATCCAGTACGACATCTATCACATGCAGATCATGGAAGGTGATCTGGCGCGGACCCTGCAAAAGCATCTCGGCCGGATCGCGCATGTCCAGCTCGCCGACAATCCTGGCCGTTACGAGCCGGGGACCGGCGAGATCAACTATCCCTATTTGTTCAAGCATCTCGACAGCATCGGGTATCGCGGCTGGATCGGATGCGAATACAAGCCGCGGACGACCACACTCGAGAGCCTCGCCTGGCACGCCGCGCAGACCTTCGTGACCTAGAGCTTTTGCGTTCCGTTCGAATCGGAACGGAGCTCTGGATTTTTGCTTTGACGCGTTTTCTTCACGCGAACGGTATCCGCTTCGCAGGAAAACATCCCAATCCGGCTGACAGGAGCGACGACAAATGAAAGACATAGGATTCATCGGGCTCGGCACTATGGGACGTCCGATGGCGAGCCACCTCCTGGCTGCCGGCTATCGCCTGTTCCTGCACGACGTCGCACCCATTTCGCCAGAGCTGATTGCGGCCGGCGGTATCGCTTGCGAGTCCGCCAGGCAGGTGGCGCAGGAAGCAGACGCCGTGATCATCATGGTGCCGGACACGCCGCATGTGGAAGCCGTGCTGTTCGGTCAGGGCGGCGTTGCGGAGGGGGTCTCCAAAGGCATGATCGTGGTCGATATGAGCTCGATCTCGCCGCTGGCGACGAAGGAGTTTGCGCGCAAGATCGATGCGCTCGGAGCCGACTATCTCGACGCGCCGGTTTCCGGCGGCGAGGTTGGCGCAAAGGCGGCAAGCCTGACCATCATGGTCGGCGGGCGGGAGCGGGCGTTCAACGCGATGAAGCCCCTGTTCGACGCGATGGGAAAGAATGTTACGCATGTCGGCGGCAATGGCGACGGCCAGACCACCAAGGTTGCGAACCAGATCATCGTGGCGCTGACCATCGAGGCGGTGAGCGAGGCCCTGCTGTTCGCGTCCAAGGCGGGCGCCGATCCTGCGCTGGTGCGCAAGGCGCTGATGGGCGGCTTTGCCTCGTCCCGGATCCTCGAGGTGCACGGCGAGCGCATGCTGAAGCGCAATTTCGATCCGGGCTTTCGCATCGAACTGCATCAGAAGGATCTCAACCTCGCGCTGGAAGGTGCGCGGGCGCTCGGCTTGTCGCTGCCGGGCACCGCGGCAGCCCAACAGCTATTCAACGCCTGCACCGCGCTCGGCGGCAAGGCCTGGGACCATTCCGCAATTCTGCGGGCGCTGGAAGTCATGGCGGGCCACGAGGTGGCGGCTGCCTGAGCTTCATGCAAGGATCACGGTGCCGAACTGCAATGGCCGGTCCTGATGACGAGATCGACGGCCCGGCACCCGTATCTCAAAAGACCGGTCTCTGGCGCCTTGACACGGTAAGTAAAAATATTATTACAAGCCGTGCTTGGGAGAGACGGCTGATGTTGCAGACAAAACGAAGCTATGGCGGCATGGTGACCGCGCCGCACCACCTCGCGGCGCAGGCTGGGCTCGCGGTCCTGTCGGAAGGTGGCAATGCGATCGAGGCGATGATCGCCGCGGCCGCGACGATTGCCGTGGTCTATCCGCATATGAACGGCCTCGGTGGCGACAGCTTCTGGCTGGTCGGCCGCGCCGGTTCGATGCCGGTCGGGATTCAGGCTTGCGGACGCGCCGCGATTGCAGCGGATCGCAGCTGGTATCGCGAGCGTGGCTGCAGCAGCATTCCTGGCCGCGGCCCGCTGGCCGCGCTGACCGTCGCCGGGACCGTCGACGGTTGGCAGAAGGCCTATGAGCTCAGCCGCGATCGTCATGACGGTCGGCTGCCGATGGCGCGGCTGCTCGAGCCCGCAATCCGGCATGCCGAGGAGGGCGTGGCCGTCACCAGCACGCTGCACGAGAACATCCGCAAGAAGCGGCATGAGCTCGAAAACGTGCCCGGCTATGCCGAGGTTTATCTGCCGCAAGGCACCCCACTCGCGCTCGGTGCGCGGCTGCGGCAGCCGCGTGTCGCCGCGACGCTGGGGCGTCTGGCCAAGGCCGGGCTGGCTGATTTCTATCGCGGCGAACTGGCGCGCTCGTTGGCGGTCGACCTCGAGCGGGTAGGGAGCCCGCTGCGATTGGCTGATCTGGAGCGGCATCAGGCATCGCTGGTGACGCCGCTGTCGGTCGAGGTGTCCGGACACAAGGTCTTCAACATGCCTCCGCCGACGCAGGGGCTGGCCTCGCTCCTGATCCTGGCGCTTTATGCCCGGCGCATCGCTGGCGAAGCCGATAGCGTCGATCATCTGCACAGGCTCGTCGAATGCACGAAAGCTGCGTTCCGTATCCGCAACGGCCACGTGACCGATCCCGACTACATGAAGCGCCCGGCCGCCGAATTCCTGTCCGAGCAATCGCTCGCCGCGCTTCACGAAACCGTATCCGACCGCCGCGCCGCGCCGTGGCCCGATCCGTCCAAGCAGGGCGATACGGTGTGGCTCGCTGCGACCGATCGCAGCGGGCTCAGCGTCAGCTTCATTCAAAGCGTCTATTGGGAGTTTGGCTCGGGCGTCATCCTCCCCGAGAGCGGAGTCACCTGGCAAAATCGCGGAACGAGCTTCAGCTTAAACGAGACCGATACCAATCGGTTGGATCCGGGACGCCTGCCGTTCCACACGATCCAGCCGGCGATGGCCGAACTCGGCGACGGGCGACTGATATCCTTCGGCACGATGGGCGGAGAAGGGCAGCCGCAGACCCAGGCCGCCATCTTCTCCCGCTACGCCATGCACGGCCGGGAGCTGCAGTCGGCGATTACGGCGCCGCGCTGGCTGCTCGGTCGCACCTGGGGCGAGGAAAACAACAATTTGAAGATCGAATCCCGCTTCGATCCCGCGATCATCGATCGGCTGCGCGCGCTCGGCCACGACATTCAGGTGACTGGCCCGTTCGAGGAGGTCATGGGACATGCCGGCGCAATCGTCTGGCATCCGGACGGCCTGATGGAAGGGGCCAGCGATCCGCGCAGCGACGGCGTCGTTGCGACCCGCTGAGGGGCATTCGCTGCTCTCGATCCGCACGTATTGCGTCGTGCGGCTTGCCCCGCTAGCGGGACGGCTTGCTGAGGCGCGCCGTCGCCTTCGATCCTGCCGACTTGTCCTTGCGATCCGCGACAGGGGCCGTCAGCCAGGTCAAGATCATGTCCTGCGCATGCTTGCGGCGCAGCTCTAGCCAGTCCGACGCGCCGAGATCCTTGTCGAACATCGCCGACAATGTGTACCGGTTGGAAACGTGGAAATAGCTCATCGCGGTGATTGAGACATAGAGCTGGATGGGATCGACGTCATCGCGAAACAGGCCCGCCGCCACGCCTCGCCGCAGAATGCTTTCGATGCTTGCAACCAGCGGCAAAGTAAGCTCGGCAATCTTGCGCGACTTGCGCATATTGCGTCCGCGTTGAAGGTTCTCGGTGTTGATCAGGGCGATGTAGTTCTGGTGCTGCCCGAAGAAAGTGAACGTGAAATCGATCAACCCACTCATTGCGGCGATCGGCTCGAGATCATCCAGTTTCAGCCGCTGTTCGGCCGCGCGAATTTCGGTGTAGACGTCCTCGAGGACGGCAATGTAGAGCCCGTTCTTGTCGCCGAAATAGGCGTAGAGCAGGCGCATGTTGGCCTTGGCGCGCTGCGCAATGGCCTCGACACGAGCGCCGCCGAGGCCATTGTGACAGAACTCGAAGGTCGCGGCGCGCAGGATCGCTTCCTTGGTGAGCGCGGAGTCGCGAGGCCGCTTTCCGCGTGTGGTGGTGCGGGTGGGGCTGGTCGGTGCTGTCGTCTCTGTCACGGCGTCAACCTTGCCTGGGCTCGGGTATTCACGCAGGGCACGTCCGCATCAGGCCACATCGGGCAGCGGACCGGTTCCCGGCGCAAGCAGCTGGGATTGAGATCGGCATTACGACTGTTCGTCAAGTGCGATTCCTCCATGTTTACTGCTTCCGGGCGCCGGCCGCCACCATCACGCCGTTGTGCCCGACGAGTCGGCCAGCCTTGTAGACATCGCGCGGCTTGGGACGAGCGACCACGGCTTCCTGGACATGCCGGGCGTCCAGCACGACGAAATCCGCCGTCCCGCCGATCGTGAGGCCGTAGTCCTTGAGGCCAAGCGCGCGCGCTGCGTTGGTCGTCACCATGTCAAAGGCCGCGGCCAATTGATCGTCAGTGTTGAAGCCGGAGCGATAGCCGACCATCATTGCGCGCTCGAGCAGATCGCCGTCGCCGTAGGGCCACCAGGAATCGCGGATGTTGTCGTTGCCGGAGAACACGGTGACACCGGCATCGCGAAGCAGCAACACGGGCGGAAATGCGTGTGCGCCCGGAGCATTGGTTAAAATGGCGACGCCGGCCTCGGCAAGCTGCTGCGCGGTACGCTGAGCCACGTCGCTAGCCACTTCGCCGAGCGCGTAGGCATGGCTGATCGTGACCTTGCCGCCAAGACCCGACGCTTTGGTGCGTCGCGCGATCTCCTCGATCTCCGAGATGCCCTGCAAACCGCCGTCATGCAAGTGAATGTCGATGCCGACGCCATGCCGTTCGGCGATCCCGAAGACGACGTCGAGATGCCCGGCGACGTCACCATCATGGCCTGCGGGATCAAGCCCGCCGACCAGATCGGCGCCGGCGCGAACGGCTTCCTCGAGCAATTGGGCCGTTCCGGGCGATGTCAGGATGCCGCTCTGGGGAAACGCGACGATCTGGATCGAAAGCTTCTCCCGGTGCGCCTCCCGCGCGGCGGCGATGGGCTCGAAATGTCGCAGGCCGACCTTGGCGTCGACATCCACATGGCTGCGCATCTGAGTCGTGCCCTGCGAGACGCAAAGGTCGATCAGGGCCGCAGCCCGAACCGGGATCGGCTTGGCGCCGGCGAGCGCTTCCTTCTCGAATTTGACGCGCTCGCGCACGCTGAAGCCGGCGGTGCAGGGCCGATGCGGCTTCCAGTCGTCGCCGATGAAGCATTTGTCGAGGTGGATGTGACCTTCGACCATGCCGGGCAGCACCAGGCGTCGGCCAAGGTCGCGCCTTTCGCCGACTGCGCCGTAGCTTTGCGGGGACGACGCGATCGCCACGATCTTGCCGCCGCGGACGGCGATTTCGACCAGTTGGCCGTCGGTCAGCCGCGCGTTCTGAAAGAGTGTGTCGATGGCAGTCAATTCGAGTCTCCAGTTTTCTTATGTCGGAACGATGCCGTCGGGCAGGGCACGCGAAAATGCCGCGATCTCGCCGGCGGTGGTGATCCAGATGTCCTCGCGCCTTGCGACGATCGCCTGCAGGGCGCGTCGCAGCGGCCGCAGCCGGTGCGGCTGGCCGACCAGGTATGGATGCAGCGCGATGCCCATCACCAGCGACTGCTTGGCGGATTGGGTAAGCATCTCCTCGAATGTGTCCGTGATCATGGTCGCAAACTGTTCGCCGCTGTCCTTGCGCCCGACAATCGAGGGGATGTCGTTCAGTTCCTGTGGATAGGGGACGGACAGGATCCGCCCGCCAGCCCTCGTCGCGAACCACACCGGCTGGTCGTCCATGCACCAGTCGAGCAGATATTGGTAGCCCGCTTCGGCGAGAAGGTCCGGCGTTACCGCGGATTGCGAGATCCACGGACCGAGCCAGCCGAGCGGCCGCCGTCCCTCGGCACGCGCGATGACATCGGTCGCCTCCTCGATCAGTCGCTGCTCCTCGGCCGGTGAGAGTACGCCTTGCCGTTCGGAATTGGTCCGTCCATGGCCGACGACCTCGTCGCCGCGCGCGCGAAATGCGTCCATGACTTCCGGGCAGTAATGATAGATGCTGCTGTTCACGAGCACGGAGACGGGCAGTTTCAGTTCGTCGAATAGATCGATGAGCCGCCACACGCCGACCCGGTTGCCATAGTCGCGCCAGGCGTAATTGAGGACGTCCGGATGCGGACCGCCCGGACAGAGTTCGGCACCGAGTCCGTCGCCGAAAGCGAAATGCTCGAGGTTGAGCGCGATGTAGACCGCGAGCCGCTTTCCGTGTGGCCATACGAAGTCGGGGCGGCGCGTGATCGCGCTGTAGCTGTAGCGGTCATGAGAGATGAGACCCCGCGCTGGATCCGCCGCTTGTGCGGATGTTGCACCGCCAAGAACGCCACGTGAGGTGGCCCGCTCCGGTTCTGCTCCAGTCTCCCGTTGCATTGCAATCTCCATTCGGCGCGCGATCAGCCGCTTGACATTCGTCAATTTGTGAAGAAAGTTTTTACTTCCGTCAAGGCCGCGGAGACGGCGGCAGCGGACCAGAGGCGGCTCGGGAGCCGTCGGAGCGGGAGGAATTGCAGAAATGAGCTACGCTTGTACCCCCATCACCGGGTTGTGCCGCCGCGTTGTCTTGCAGGGCGCGCTCGCCATTCTCATCGGCTCCGTGCCGCTTGCGGAGCGGGCGCGGGCAGCTGAGCCGATCAAGATCGGCCTGGTCACGGCGCTGTCGGGCCAGTCGGCGCGCGCCGGCGAAGCATTGACCCGTGGTGCCACGATCGCGATCGAGGAGATCAACGCGAAAGGGGGCGTGCTCGGCCGTCCGCTGGAGCTGGTGCGCCGTGACGATGAAAGCAATCCTGCGAAGGGGCTGACCGCCGCGCGCGAACTGATCCAGCGCGAGAAGGTCGCGGTGCTGCTCGGCGGTCTCGATACGCCCGTCCAGCTCGCGATCGTGCCGTTCGTCAACAACGTCAAGATGCCGTTCGTGGTGCCGTGGGCCGCCGGCACCAACATCACGCAGAACGGCGCCGCGTCCAACTATGTATTCCGCGTCTCGGCGATGGACGACGAGGTCGACAAGGCGATCGTTGCGTTCGCCGGCAAGACCTTCGCAGCCAAGAAGCCGGGCCTCATCCTCGTCAACAATCCCTGGGGCGAATCGAACGAGCATGGCCTGCGCGCGGCGCTGAAGGCGGCCGGCATCGAAGCGGCGGGTGTCGAGAAGTTCGAGGCGAACGATGTCGACGTGGTCGCGCAATTGTCCCGGCTCAAGCAGGCGGGCGCCGACTCCCTGTTCCTGGTCGGCAATGTCGGTCCATCCTCGCAGGTCGTGAAATCGCTCGACCGGATGGGTTGGGCACCGCCGATCGTGTCGCATTGGGGGCCGGCCGGCGGCCGCTTCACCGAGCTCGCCGGGCCGAGCGCCGAGAGCGTCGTCTTCGTCCAGACCTACAGCTTCTTCGGCAACCTCTCGCCGGTCGGCAAGCGCGTGCTCGCCGAGTTGCAGGCGAAGTATCCGGACATCAAGGGCCCGGCGGACGTGACGCCGGCGGTCGGCTTCGCCAACGCCTATGACAGCGTCCTGGTGATCGCCGGCGCGATCCAGAAGGCCGGTGGCACGGATCCGACCGCCATTCGTGACGGCTTTTACGGAATCGACCGGCTGGAAGGCCTGATCAAGACCTATGAAAAGCCGTTCGCCAAGGACAAGCACGATGCGCTGACGGCGCAGGACTACATCTGGGCCCACTTCGAAGACAACCACATCCTGCCGTTCAAGAACTGACGGCAGCGGTCGTCCAGCAAGCAGATCGGGGTGATCATCGATGTCGTTTCTTTCGGCGATAATAACCGGAATGGCGCTGGGGAGCATGTACGGTCTGCTCGCGCTGGGCTTTCACGTCACGTACGCCGTATCCGGCACGGTCAACTTCTCGCAGGGCAGCTCGATGACCCTGGGAGCCGTTGCCGGATACTTCTTCCTCATCGTGTGGGGCTGGCCGGCCGCGATCGGCATCCCCGCGGTGCTGCTGGTCTGCGCGGTTTACGGCGTTCTGATTGAACGCTTCGCGGTTCGTCCGTTCGTGCTGCGCGGGTCGGACAACTGGCTGATGGCGACCGTTGCGGTCGGCATCATCGTCGACAATGTGATGCTGTTCGTGTTCGGCAAGGAGCCGCGCAGCTTCCCGTCGATGCTCGCGGCCAAGCCGATCCAGATCGTGGAGGGGGCAGGGGTCTATCCGCTGCAGCTCCTGATTCCCGTGGTCGGGCTGTTGCTTGCGCTGGCGCTGCATCTGATCACCCGCCGCACGCGGCATGGCGTCGCGATGCTTGCGGTGGTGCAGAATCCCAATGCCGCGCGGCTGATGGGCATCAATGTCAGCGGCGCCATTGCCGCGAGCTATGCGGTGTCGGCCATGCTGGCAGGCGTCGCCGCGCTGCTGATCGCACCGCTGTTCAACGTCTCGTCCGAGATGGGCACGCTGTTCGGCATCAAGGCGTTCGCCGCCGCGATCATCGGCGGTCTCGCCAGCGCCTGGGGCGTCATGCTGGCTGGATTGTGCCTTGGCCTGATCGAGGTGTTCGCGACCAACTATCTCGGGTCGGTCTACACCCAGATCATCACGTTCGCTTCCGTCATCGTCATCCTCGTCGTCATGCCGCACGGGCTGCTCGGCCGAGCTGGAGTTAAGAAGGTATGACCTCGCGCGCCTCCCTTCTCGTCGCGTTCGCGGCGTTCGCCATTGCCATCGGCTATGCCGCGGTCGCGGACAGCTATTCGGTGTTCCTGATCGCGACGATTTCGCTGACGGCGATCGGCTGCATCGGCCTCAACGTCCTGCTCGGCCTCGCGGGCCAGATCTCGCTCGGCCATATCGGCTTCATGGCGATCGGTGCGTACACCACCGTGCTGCTGATGGAGAAGGCCGGCTGGCCCTACCTCGCCGCGACGGCGGGGGCCATCGTGCTGGTCAGCATCGTCGGCGGGCTGCTCGCGATGCCGGCGCTGCGCGTGCGCGGGCCGTATCTGGCGATGGTGACGATTGCCTTTGGCTTCATCGTCGAGCACGTCACGATCGAGTGGCGCGATCTCACCGGCGGCGGCAACGGTCTGATGCTGAGTGCGCCGCCGAGCGTGTTCGGCTATACGCTGTCCGAGCGTTCGCTTGCCATCGCGGGCGTCGTGCTGGTGTTTGCCGGTCTCATCCTGTTCGAGCGGCTGAAGCGCAGCGGCTGGGGCTATGCCATGCGAGCCGCCCGCGATACCGAGGTCGCGACGCGTTCGCTCGGCATCGATCTGGTGCAGGTCCGCGCCGTGGCCTTCGTGATCTCGGCGGCCGCGATGGCGCTGGCCGGCGCGCTGTTCGCGCCGCTGCAGGGCTATATCAGTCCGAGCTCGTTCCCGTTCCTGCAATCGGTGCTGCTGTTGTTCGCCGTGATGGTCGGCGGCGCCGGCTCGGTGCTCGGCCCGGTGATCGGCGCCGCGCTGGTGGTGCTGCTGCCGGAAGCGCTGTCGGATCTCGCCGAGTATCGCCTACTGGCCTTCGGCGTGCTGCTGTTCGTCGTGCTGCGCGCTGCGCCCTCCGGCATCGTCGGCCTCGCGGAGCAACTCGCGGCAAGAGTCCTGCCGGCACGCAAGCCGGTGGCCGGGCCCGCGATCGCCGCGGCGGAAACCGATGCGGCGATCCTCGAGACCCACAACGCGGCGGGGCTCGACGTGACGGATCTCTCGATCTCGTTCGGCGGCGTGCGCGCGGTCCAGGGCGTATCGTTCAAGGCGGCGCCCGGTGCCGTCACCAGCATCATCGGTCCCAACGGCGCGGGCAAGACAAGCGCGCTCAATCTGCTCTGCGGCTTCTACCGGCCGCAGGCGGGGACGGTGAAGCTCGGCGATCGCGATGTCACGGGCATGACGTCGCATTTGCTGGCGCGGGTCGGCGTGGCGCGCACGTTCCAGACCACGCAGCTGTTCGGGTCGCTCACGATCCTGGAAAACATCCTGCTGGCCGAGCGGGTCGGCCGTCTCGGCGGCGTTGTCTCCGCGCTGCGCAACGCGGAGACCGAGAGTTTCGCCCGGTTCCTGCTGCGCTTTGCCGGTGTCGACGGCGATGTCGATCGTCTTGCGGATTCGCTGTCCCATGGCGAGAAGCGCCTGGTCGAGATCGCGCGCGCGCTCGCTTTGCGGCCCCGCATCCTGCTGCTCGACGAGCCCGCGGCCGGCCTCTCCAAGGGCGACAAGCAGCGCCTGACCGCGCTGTTGCGCCGGATCGCCGATCTCGGGATCGCCGTCATCATCGTCGAGCACGACATGCCGATGATCATGTCGCTGAGCGATCTCATCGTCGTGCTCGACGGCGGCAAGCGCATCGCGATCGGCGATGCGGCGGCGATCCGCAACGACCCGCTGGTCCGCAAGGCCTATCTCGGCGACGCGACGGCCGGTGAGAAGAGCCGCGCGCCGCGGCCGGCGCGGCAGGGCACCGCACTCGAGGTCAAGACGCTCGATTCGTTCTATGGCCTGTCACGCGCCTTGAACGGGATCGATCTGGTGGTCGCTCCCGGCGAGGCGGTCGCCGTGCTCGGCGCGAACGGCGCCGGCAAGACCACCCTGATGCGGTCGATCGCCGGTCTCGAACCGCCGCGCTCCACGGGTGAAGTGCGGCTCGCCGAGACGCGCATCGACAGGATGCCCGCGCATGTTCGTGCCCGCTACGGCGTCGTGCTGGTGCCGGAAGGGCGGCAGGTGTTTCCGGAGCTGACGGTGAGGCAGAACCTGCAACTCGGCGCCTATGCGCGCAAGGGAATAGACCTCGATGCCGAGATCGAGGCGATGTTCGTGCGCTTCCCGCGGCTGAAGGAGCGCATCGACCAGCGCGCCGGCCTGCTGTCCGGAGGCGAGCAGCAGATGCTCGCGGTGGCGCGCGGACTTCTGACCGGGCCGAAGATCTTCATGCTGGACGAGCCGTCGCTCGGATTGGCGCCGCTCGTGGTCGATGAACTGTTTGCGTCCTTCGAGCGGCTGCGCAGCGAGGGCATCACCATCATCGTGGTCGATCAGATGGCAGGCCACGCGCTCGCGCTGGCCGACCGGGCCTATCTCCTGGAGACCGGTGCGATCCTGAAGAGCGGCGCCGCCGACATCATCGCCGAGGATCCGCTGCTCGAGGCGGCCTATCTGGGTGGCGAGGCCCAGGCCGGCGCGCCACAACGGCTCGCGGCACAGGCACGCTGAGGGAGGCGAGGGCGGATGTTGGTCGAAGGCCGCGAAACGGACGGAAGGCAGTCGGGTCGCGCGGGCGCGCCGGACGAGCGGCGTCCCGAATCCGCAGCGACGGTCTGTGCCGATGTGGAAGTGGGGCTCCTCGCCGACAGGGCGCTTCGCGATCGCGCCGCGGGCCAGGTCGTCGCCGTGTTCGAACGTTCGTTCTACGCCGTGATCGACGGGATCTGGATCTGCGTTGGACGGATCGGCATCGGATCGGGTCCGTTGCATGTGGTCGGCGACTTCCGATGGCCGGGCCTTGTGGTCGGCGATCCCGTGCGGGTCGCGGACTCCATTCTGTGGATCGGAGCGACGCCGCTCGCGAATCTGGCCGCGCGGTCGGTCTGGGCGCCGCCCGCTGCACCACACTGGTCGACGGCCAGCCTGCGACGCGGCCTTGATACCGTCGACGAGGTGTGGGGCGGTGATCTGACTTCGGAGGGCCTCGCCGTGGTCGGGGCCGGACATGCTCCGGGCGACGCCTCCGCGCTGGTTCGGGCTGCCATGCCCGGTCTCGCTGCGTTGGAGCTCATCCTCGCAGGCTCGGATGACGATGCGGATCGAGAGTCCGGGCTTGCCAGCCTGCTCGGTCTCGGGCCGGGGCTTACGCCATCCGGCGACGACCTGATCGGCGGTGCGCTGATTGCGCTGGCAGCGCTGGGACGCATCGAATGTCGCGACGCATTGTGGGAACATTGCCGCGCGCTGCTCGATGGCACCAACGACATCAGCCGAATCCATCTGCGCGCGGCGGCGCTGGGCTACGGGGCGGCGGCACTGCACGCTGCCATCCATGCAACGATGAGCGGCGAGGCCGCCGGATTTCGTCGCGCCCTCACGGCCCTGACGGCGATCGGGCATACATCCGGACTGGACGCATTTGCCGGCAGTCTGATCGTCCTGCGGCGCGCCGCCCTGCGCGAGCGGTGACGCCGTTGCAGCTCAGATTTCGAGTTCTCCCAGACTGCTCCGAACGAAGTTCGGAGCTCTTTTTTTGAGGCGCGATTGCGCTTCGGCCGGTCCGCTGTTCGAGGGTTGAGGAAATTCGCACTTTCCGAGAATCCGATCTTGACGAAGTAAGTGTTGTCTTATTAACTCGACACAACCAAAACGAACTTTGTTAGGGCGGAGACGATGACGGATCAGGATAGGCCGCAGTATCAGCAGTTGCTGGCGCGCAAGGTCGAAGTCGTGAATGTCGGGCTTGAGGGGTTCGTGAAGGACCTCCGCGACTGCGGCATCGACGTCGTTCACGTCGACTGGAAGCCGTCGGCGGGCGGAGATCCGCAGATGGCGGCCCTGCTCGCGAAGCTCGGTGTGTGAGGGCGCACCGATGAAGCTGATCGAAGACGCAAACCAGCAGGCGCTCGCCCGGATCCTCGAAGGAGAGCCGCGGCTGATCGACATCGTTCCCGCCCGCGAATTGATCCCGGGCCTGCGCGAACGGATGATCCTCCACGCCGGACCGCCGATCTCCTGGGACAGGATGTGTGGCCCGATGCGCGGCGCGGTCGCAGGCGCCATCGTGTTCGAGGGATGGGCGCGGGATCTGCCGACCGCGACCAAGCTCGCCGCCAGTGGCGAAATCGAATTTCACCCGAACCACCACTTCGGCGCAGTCGGCCCGATGACCGGCATGACGACGATGTCGATGCCGTTGTTCGTGGTCGAGAACGCACGCTTCTCCAACCGGGCCTATTGCGCGATCAATGAGGGGCTCGGCAAGGTGATGCGCTTCGGCGGCAACGACGCGAGCGTGCTGAAGCGGCTCGCCTGGCTGCGCGACGTGTTCGGGCCGACGCTCGGCAAGGCGATCCGTGCCGCCGGCGGCATCGACCTGAAATCGATCGTCGCGCGGGGCCTGTCGATGGGCGACGAGCTGCATCAGCGCAATCTGGCATGCTCGAGCGTCTTCCTTCGCGAAATCGCGCCCTGGATGGCGCGAACCTCGACCGACAACGCCGTTCTCGCCGAATGCCTCGCATTCATCGGGCAGAACGATCAGTTCTTCCTCAACATCGCGATGGCGATGGGCAAGGCGATCACCGATCCCGCCAACGGCATCCGGGGTTCGACCATCGTCACCACCATGTGCCGCAACGGCACCGATTTCGGGATCCGCGTCAGCGGGCTCGGCGAGCAATGGTTCACCGCGCCGGTCGAAATGCCGGAAGGGCTGTATTTCGCTGGCTATTCCGAGAAGGACGCCAATCCGGACATGGGCGATTCCGCCATCGTCGAGACGATCGGTCTGGGCGGATTCGCGATGGCGGCGGCGCCGGCCGTCGCAGGCTTCGTCGGGGCCGGCGCGCCGTCCGAGGCCGGCAACTTCACCCGTTCGATGGGCGAGATCACGGTTGCGCAGAATCCGGAATGGACCATCGCCGCAATGGACTTCGCGGGCGTGCCGACCGGCATCGATATCCGCCTGGTCGTCGATTCCGGTGTGGTGCCCGTCATCAACACGGGCATCGCGCATCGCGAGCCCGGCATCGGCCAGGTCGGTGCCGGCGTGGTCAAGGCGCCGTTGGCGTGCTTCCAGCAGGCGATCGTCGCGATCGCCAAGGATTTGAGTGTGTCATGAACGTCGTTGTCCTGAACGAGGTCCGCAAGGGATTCTATCTCGACTCGGTCGCGCTGATGCGGCTGTCGCGCGAGGTGGCCGGCTCGCCCGGCGTGATCGAGGCGGCGTTGATGATGGGAACCCCGTCGAACGCTGCGATCATGCGCAATGCGGGGCTTCTGGAGGAGGGCACTGCCGTGAAGGGCAATGACCTCGTGATCGCGGTCAAGGCCGAGTCGGAGCCCGCTGCCCGCGAAGCCCTCGACAATGCGATCAAGTCGCTCGACAAGCCGAAGACCCAGGGCGAGACGCAGGCTGCCTGGCGGCCGCACTCGATCGCCGCGGCCGTGAAGGTCAGGCCGGAGATCAATCTTGCGCTGATTTCCGTTCCCGGCGAGTTCGCCGCCGCGGAGGCCCGCAAGGCGCTCAATCGCGGCCTGCATGTCCTGATGTTCAGCGACAACGTGTCCCTCGAGGATGAATTGTCGCTCAAGCAGCAGGCGCGGGCGGCCGGCCTCCTGATGATGGGGCCAGATTGCGGAACGGCCGTGATCGGCGGCGCGCCGCTGGCGTTCGCCAACAAGATCAGGCGCGGCAGGATCGGCATCATCGGCGCGTCAGGGACCGGCACGCAGGAGGTCTCATGCCTGATCTCGGAAGCCGGCGCGGGGATCTCCCATGCCATCGGGGTGGGCGGGCGCGATCTGAAGAAGGATATTGGCGGCATCACCACGCTGATGGCGATCGATGCATTCGAGTCCGATCCGGAAACCGATCACGTGGTGCTGATCTCGAAGCCGCCGCATCCCGATGTCGCCAAATCCGTCCTTGAGCGGATCGGCAGAAGCAGGAAGTCGTACACCGTGTGTTTCATCGGTGCCTCGGAGATCGAGCTGCCACCGAACGCCCGCTTCTCGCCGACGCTGAAGGGCGCCGCGGAGCTGGCACTGGGAGACAAGAAGATCGGCACGGGCTTCGATGCGAATGCTGTCGCATCACGGCTTCCGCGGATCGGCCGAGGCGGGATCGAGGGTTTGTTTGCCGGCGGAACGCTGTGTGCCGAAGCTCAGGTGATCCTCGCTGCCGCAGGTCGGAAGGTGGCGTCGAACGCCGCCATCCCCGGCGTGGTCAAGCTCGGCGTCGAGCCGAACTCCGGACGGGATCGGCTGATCGACCTCGGCGACGACGAATATACCCGTGGCCGGCCGCACCCGATGATCGACCCGTCAGTGCGCGACGATGCGTTGCGTGCTGCGCTCAAGAACCGCGATCTTTCGGTGATCCTGCTCGATCTTGTGCTCGGCTATGGCGCGCATGCCGATCCCGCCGAGCATCTGACGAATATCGTCGCCGATCGCGAGCAAGATGCGCCAGCGTTGATCGCGTCCGTCGTCGGCACGGAGCAGGATCCGCAAGGGCGCTCCGCGCAGGTCAGGAAACTGGAGCAGGCCGGAATCCTCGTTGCGCCGTCGAACGCGCAGGCGTGCGAGCTTGCGGTTGCCATCGTCCAGAATGCCGGGAGGTAAGGAAATGCGTACGCTCAATGACGTGCCGCGTCGCCTGGTGGTCGCGATCGGTGGCAATGCGGTTCACCCCGAGGATATCAGGGGCACTTCCCAGGAGCAGAAGTCCGTCGCGCGGATCACTGCGGAAGCGCTGCTGCCGCTTGCGCAACTCGACAATGAGCTGGTCATCACGCACGGCAACGGCCCGGTCGTCGGCAAGATCATGATGCGCCAGATGCTGACGATGAGCCGAATCCCGCCGATGGACATGGACATCTGCGTCGCGCACAGCCAGGGCGGCATCGGCTATCTCCTGATGCAGGCGATCGAGAATGCCCTCCGCGAGCAGGGCAACCAGCGACATGTGGCAAGCCTGCTGACCCAGGTCGAGGTGGACAAGGACGATCCCGCGTTCAAGAATCCGACGAAGTTCGTTGGACCGTTCTTTTCCGAGGACGAGGCGAAGAAGATCAGCGCCGAGCTCAATTGGGCGATGCGTGAGGATTCAGGGCGCGGCTGGCGTCATGTCGTGCCGTCGCCGAAGCCCAAGCATGTCTGCGACATCTCGCTGGTCGACGCATTGGTCAAGCGGGGAACGATCGTCATTGCGGGAGGCGGCGGCGGCGTTCCCGTGGTTCGAGATGCAAAGGGCGTGCGCACCGGCGTGCCGGCGGTCATCGACAAGGATCTGACATCAGCTCATATCGCGAATGTGCTTGGTATCGAAGAGTTGCTGATCCTGACGGCTGTTCCGCGCGTCGCGGTGAATTTCGGCAAGCCGAACAAGAAGGATCTGGACCAGGTCAGCCTCGAGGAGATCAAGGCCTACCACCGCGAGGGACATTTTCCTCCGGGAAGCATGGGACCCAAGGTCGATGCGGCGATCCGGTTTCTCGAGGGCGGCGGCAAACGCGCGATCATCAGTCACCTCGACTGTGCCATGGCGGCGCTGCGGGGCGAGACCGGGACGCACGTCGTTCAGTAACCACCGGGATTGGCGCATCGGCGGGACATTCGCCCGTGCCAATCTGCATTCGAGCGTCGAGCAAGATGGCCCGCGCTCACCGAGTTGAAGCAGTTGGGGCGCATCTGCGCCTCATTCTGATCAGGCGATCGAGCTGGCCGCTGGCTCAAGCTCACACATGCAAGACAGACAAGCAGCCTGCGGGATTCAAGGGAACGACAAGGCGATGGCCATTCAATCCAGCATAAAGGCGAACCTGTACAAGGATTCCGTGTCGTTGATGCGGATCTCACAGGTCACGGTCGCGCGGACCGGCGTGCAGCGGGTCACGCTGCTGATGGGAACGCGCAGCAACAAGGAGTTCCTGCAGCAGGCCGGGCTGATGAGCCCGGCGCTCGAGAGCGCCAAGCCGGGCGATATCATGATCGTCGTGGCGGACGATGCGCCCGAAAAGCTCGCCGCCGCGGAGCGGGAGATCCACTCGCTGATCGCCGGCGAAAAACCAAAGGGCGGGTCGAATGAGGCAGCGGCGGAAGCACCGCCGCGCTCGATCTCCGGCGGCGTTGCGATTGCCGATCATGCCGACCTCGCATTGATCTCGGTGCCGGGCCCCTATGCCGCGGCGGAAGCCTTGAAGGCGCTGCGCCGGGGCCTGAATGTGCTGCTGTTCAGCGACAACGTGCCGATCGAACAGGAGGTGGCCATCAAGCGCGTTGCGGCGCAGAAGGGCCTGCTGGTGATGGGACCGGATTGCGGCACAGCCATTATCAACGGCGTGCCGCTTGGATTTGCCAATGTCGTTCGGCGCGGCGCGATCGGGCTCGTCGGCGCGTCCGGCACGGGCCTGCAGGAGGTGATGTGCCAGATCCATCGTCATGGCCAGGGCATCTCGCAGGCCATCGGCACCGGCAGCCACGACGTTTCAAGCGAAGTCGGCGGCATCACGATGTTGCACGGCCTTGAGCTGCTGGCCGCCGACGCGCAGACCAAAGTTGTCGCCGTCGTCTCCAAGCCTCCTGCGCCCGATGTGCAGAAGCGGGTGATCGAGCGCGCTCGCGCGATCGGAAAGCCGGTCGTGATCTGCTTCCTCGGCGGCGAGCTGGCAGCATCCGCCGGCAATGTTCACCGCACATCGTCGCTCGAGGAGACGGCGCGGCAGGCCGTCGCGCTTGCGGGAGCACGCCAACCCGGCGGCGATGAACAGTCCATCGAAGCGTTGGCAACGCGGGTCTGTGCGTCGCTGGCGCCGTCGCAGCGCTACCTGCGCGGTCTCTACTCCGGTGGAACGTTCTGCTCGGAAGCCCAGACCATTTGGCGGGCGGCGGGGATTCGTGCCCGGTCGAACGCGCCGCTTGCCGGGGCAGACCGCTTGGTCGACGTGGCAGAGAGCCACGGGCACACGGCCATCGATCTCGGCAGTGACGAATTCACGGTGGGACGTCCGCATCCGATGATCGACTATGGCGTGCGGATCGAACGGCTGCTGAAGGAAGCGGACGATCCGACCGTTGCCTGCATCGTCCTGGACGTCGTGCTCGGTTACGGCAGCCACCCCAATCCGGCAGAGATCCTGGCCCCGGCGATCCGCCGGGCGAAGGCCGCGGCGCGAGCGCAGGGGCGGGAGCTTCCCGTGATCTGCTTCGTCTGCGGCACGGATTCAGATCCGCAGCCCTACGAGATCCAGAAAGCCATGTTGGCGGACGCCGGCGCGGAGATTGTCGGCAGCAGCACGGGCGCGGCCCGTTCCGCGCAAGCCATCGCGAGCCGCATGGCCGCGGACGACAACGCCACAGCGCGCCGTGCGATGCAAGGTGGAGAACGATGATGAACGCAGCCCGCTCCGCGCTCCAGGACAAGACATCGGTCATCAGCCTCGGCGCCTCCGGCGTCGATCGCGGCGTCGAGAGCAGCGGTGCCCCGCTGGTGCGTCTGCAGTGGCAGCCGGTCGGCGACGGAAGTCCCGAGGTCGCCTGGAGCCTCGCGCAACTGGTTGGCGACGCCGGCGATGCCGACTGCCTCGGATCGCGGATCGATCGCGCCAATGCGGAGGTGCTCGAGCGCATCCTGACCGCGCAGCCGGTATGGGTCGACGTCGCGGCGCACGCATCCGAAGTCTGGCCGGACATGGGCCGGACGCTGCTTCATGCCGGTCCGCCGATCGCCTGGAACGATATGTGCGGCCCGATGAAGGGGGCGGTCGTCGGCGCGGTTCTCTACGAGAAGTGGGCGGCGACCCAGCAGGAGGCTGAACAACTCGTCGCGGCAGGCGGCATCCGCTTCGCGCCGTGCCATGAATTCGGCGCGGTCGGGCCGATGACCGGGATCATCTCGCCCTCAATGCCGCTGTTTGTGGTGCTGAACCAGACCACCGGCAACCGCGCCTATGCGCCGATGATGGAATCCGGCGGCGCCAAGACCCTGCGCTTCGGTGCCTTCGCGCCCGAGGTGATCGAGGGCCTCAAGCTGATCGAGAATGTGCTGGCTCCATGCTTGAAGGCCGCGGTCGCCGGCATCGACGGTGGATTGCCGCTGAAGCCGCTGATGTCGCAGTCGCTGCACATGGGCGACGACGTCCACAACCGCAACACGGCGGCGACCCTGCTGCTGTATCGCGCCGTCACGGAATCGCTGCTCAAGTCCTCGATCTCGCGCGATCTGGTTCACGAAACGCTGCGGACGATCGGGGCGGACGACATGTTCTTCCTCAGCCTGTCGATGGCGGCGTGCAAGGCGACCATGGATGCCGCGCACGGCGTGCCGTTCAGCAGCATCGTCACGGCAATGGCGCGCAACGGCGTCAATGTCGGCATCCGGGTCAGCGGCCTGAACGGGCAATGGTTTGTCGGTCCGGCCGACATCCCCGTCGGGCTGTTCCTGCCCGGCTTCAGCGAGGCCGATGCCAATCCCGATATCGGCGACAGCGCGATCACCGAGACTGCGGGGCTCGGCGCGTTCGCGATGGCGGCGGCTCCAGCGATGGTTCAGTTCGTCGGCGGCACGCCGCAGGACGCCCTGCGTTATTCGCGCGAGATGGCGCACGTCACGATCGGCCGCAATCCCGGCTTCACCCTGCCGATGCTCGACTTCATCGGAGCTCCAGTCGGCATCGACATCCGCAAGGTCGTGGACGAAAGCATGCGCCCGGTCATCAACACCGCAACGGCGCACAAGGAGCCGGGCATGGGGATCATCGGCGCCGGCGTCGTGCAGGCTCCAATGAAATGCTTTGTCGACGCCGTCGGCGCGCTAGCGACGGTGGCCGGGAGATGACGTTGCTTCGAGTCTGAGAACGACGGCAGCGGTCGCGCTGCCGATTGAAAAAATGCCGCAACAAAGATTGCGGCAACACCGGGAACGAACAGGAGGAAACAGATGAACGGTACCCGTCGTGCATTTCTGCAAACAGGCCTGCTCTCGGCAGCCTGGATCAGTTCATCAGGCCGGCTCGCCTCCGCCGACGATGCTGCGAAGCCGCTTCGCATCGGCATTCTCATTCCGGGGTCGCGGGCCGACCACGGCTGGATGGAGTCGGCCTACAACGGCATGAAGGCGGCCGAGCAACGCCACGGCAGCAAGGTCGTGATCACGTCGATCGAGAACGTCAAGTTCGCCGACATGGAGCAGGCGCTCGTCACGCTCGCGAGCAAGAACGACATGGTGATCGGCGCCGCGGGGCAGACCCAGGCATCGGTGCTCAAGGTCGCCAAGCGCTTCCCGAAGGTGAAGTTCTCTATCGTCGGCCCGACCGGACAACCGACCGAAAACGTCGCGCAATACGACGTGCTGCAGGCCCAGATCGGCTTCATCGCCGGCGCGGTCGCCGCGATGATGTCGAAGAACGGCGCGGTGAGCTACGTCGGCGGGCTTGAAATTCCGGCCATCGTCAACACCGGAACGGAATTCGCGAACGGCGCCAAGCATGTCAAGCCGGACACCAAATGCTTCGTGACCTACACCGGTGACTTCGACGACGTCGCCAAGGCGAAGGAAGCGACCCTTGCCGCGATCGCGCAGGGGGCGGACGTCCACTACAACATCCTCAATCTCGGCGTGCGCGGAATGGAGCAGGCGGCGCGCGAGAAGGGCACGAGGATGATCGGGAGCTATACCAACTACTGCTCCGACAATAACCCGCTCTACATCGCCTACACGGTCAGCGGCATCGGCTTCATGGTCGAATATGCCATCGACCAGGCCGTCGCCGGAACGTGGCACCCGGAGTACAAGCAGTTCGGCCTCGCGATGGGGCCACGTTCCGCCGACATCGAGATCTGCGCCGGGGCGACGCCGGAGATCCAGGCCAAGATCAAGGAGCTCAAGGACGACCTGCTGTCGAACAAGATCAAAGTCAAGGTGGGCTGACCGTGGCACTTCTCGAACTGTCTGGCTTGACCAAGCGCTTCGGGGCTTTTACCGCGCTCGACGACATATCGCTGCTGATCGAGCGCGGCGAGGTGCACTGCCTGCTCGGTGAGAACGGCGCCGGCAAGTCGACATTGTGCAATCTGGTGTTCGGGGTGCACCGGCCGGATGCCGGCACGATGACGCTGGGCGGAGAGCCGTTCGATCCGCGCGGCCCGGCGGAAGCGCTGCAGCGCGGCGTCGTCATGGTGCATCAGCATTTCAGCCTGGTGCCCAACATGAGCGTGGTCGAGAACCTGATGCTCGGCCGCGCCAACGCGGTGCTGAAGCCGCAGGATATCATCGTGCGGATGGAGCAGCTCGCAGCGGAATACGGGCTCGAGATCGACCCCGAGGCGCGGATCGATGAGCTTTCGGTCGGCGAGCGGCAGCGGGTCGAGATCATCAAGTGCCTGCTCGGCGATCCGCAGCTGCTGGTGCTCGACGAACCGACGGCCGTTCTGCAGCCGGACGAAATCGACGCGCTGCTGGCGATCTGCCGCCAGGTGGCGCTGCGCGGCAAGTCCGTGATCCTGGTGACGCACAAGCTCGGCGAAATCAGCCGCGTGGCCGATCGCACGACGGTGCTGCGGCAGGGCCGGATCATCGAGACCGTCGCGATGGATGGTGCCGACATCCGATCGCTGGTGCGTTCGATGGTCGGCCGCGACGTCCGGTCGGCAGGCTCGGTGCTCGCCGCCGCGGTCGACATCGAAGACAAGACGCCCGCGAAATCTAGTGCGGCCGCGGCCGGCCCGGTGTCGGCGGGCGAGGCGGTGCTGCAGATCTCCGACCTCGTGTATCGCGACCCGCATGGCGTGCCGAGGCTCGACGGCCTGAGCCTCACGGTCGGTACCGGCGAGATCGTCGGGATCGCGGGCGTCGAGGGCAACGGCCAGACCGAGCTCGGACTGATCCTGGCCGGCCTCGCCACGCCAAGCGCCGGCGCGATCGTGGTCGGCGGGACACAGGTCGGCGGTTGCACGCCGCAAGAGATCACGGATTCGGGTGTCGGTATCGTTCCCGAGGATCGCCATGCGGTGGCCTGCATCAAGGAATTGTCGGTTGCCGAGAACCTGTTTCTCGGCGCGATAGGAAAATTCAGCCGCTTCGGCCTGCTCGACAAGTCGGCGCGGCGCAAGGCGGCGGAGGCGATGATGCGCGACTTCGACGTGCGGGCGAGCAGCCCGGATGTTTCGATGGCGAGCCTCTCCGGCGGAAATCAGCAGAAGGCGGTGCTCGCGCGCGAGCTGTCGCTCGATCCGCTGGTGTTCCTGCTCGCCGCGCAGCCGACGCGCGGCCTCGACGTCGGTGCGATCGAGGCCGTCTACAATCGGATCCGTGCCGCGCGCGATGACGGCCTCGGGGTGCTTCTGATCTCCAGCGAGCTCGAGGAGCTGATGGCTGTGTCGGATCGGATCGCGGTGATCTACCGCGGAAAGCTGGTTGGCGAGCTCGCGGCCGGGTCGTTCAGCCGCGAGGCGATCGGAGCGATGATGTCGGGGCACGCGCATGTCTAGGTTGGCCATGGTTATGAAAAATCCGAAGCTTGCGCGGGTCGCGCAGGGCGCGAAACTCGAGCTCGTGCCGTTGCAGGTTCTGGTTCCGGTGGTATCGACCCTTGTCGCGCTCGGGATCGGCCTGCTCATCATCGCCGCCACCGGCGCCTCCGTCCTCGAGGCGATCGAAGCGTTCTGGGACGGCATGGCGGGAAGCGATTTCAACATCGGTGCTTCGATCAATCGCGCCATCAGCCTCGCGCTGGTCGGGCTCGGCTTCATTTTCGCCGGCCGTGCCAACCTGACCAATGTGGGAGGCGAGGGGCAGATCGCGATGGGCGGGATGTTCGCGACGGCCGCGGCCCTGCACGGCGCCGGCGACCTGCCGTTGGGACTGGCGTTCATCGTGCCGCTCGCCGTGGGGACTGTCGCCGGCGCCGTTTGGGGCGGCCTGGCGGGCTTCCTCAAGGCGGCACGCGGCACCAACGAGGTCATCAGCACATTGCTGTTGAGCTTCATTGCGCTGCCGCTGGTGTACTGGTCGGTCGAATCCTTTCACCTGCTGCGCAAGCCGATCAGCGATGTGTCGTCGCTGCCGGAATCGGCGGAGATTCCGGACACGACCAAGTTGCCGCTGCTGTTCCCGGACAATGGATCTCCGCTCCATATCGGATTGCTGATCGCGGCGATCGCGGTCGTCGTGGTGTGGCTGGCGCTCAAGCACAGCACGCTTGGCCTGCGGTTGCGTGCGGTCGGCTTGAATGCGACGGCCTCCCGCCGTGCCGGCATGCGGACGAGCGTCTACGTGATCCTGGCCGTGACGGTCTCCGGCGGCCTGGGCGGTCTCGGCGGCGCCATCATGATCCTCGGCCAGCAATTCTATCTGACGAGCGATTTCTCGTCGGGTTACGGATTTGACGGCCTGGTGGTCGGCCTGTTGTCGCGCGGCTCGGCCGTCGGCGTGGTGATCGGCGCGCTGCTGTTCGGCTTCCTGCGATCGGGATCCATCAACATGGAAATCTCGGCGCACGTCCCGTCCGCCGTCGTTCTGATCTGCCAGGGCCTGATCGTCATTGTCATTGCAGGCTCCGCGATCCTCACCAACCGAAAGGTGACCCGATGATTGACGAACAGATGGCCGTGTTCATCGGTTCCGGACTTCGCCTGGCGGTTCCGATCATCTTCGCCGCAACCGGCGAGATGCTGAGCGAGCGCGCCGGCGTGCTCAATCTCAGCCTCGATGGCATGATGTTGATGTCGGCCTTCACGGCGGCGCTGGCATCGTGGGCGACCGGATCGCCGCTTCTCGGCGTGGCGGCCGGCGTATTGGTCGCGATGGCGGTTGCCGCGGTCCAGGCCGTGCTGAGCGTGACATTGCGCGCCAATCAACTGGTGGTGGGGATCGGATTCAACATCCTGGCGCTGGGAACAACCACGTTTCTCTATCGTGAGATATTCGGGCCGCTGTCGCGCGATCCGATTCCCGGCTTCGCGCAGCTCAATCTGCCGTGGCTCGCCAGTATCCCGGTGATCGGGCCGGCATTGGCGAACCAGACCGGCCTTGCCTATGTCAGCATCCTGATGGTCGTCGTGACGTGGTTGATCCTGAAGTACACGTCGTTCGGGCTGGCAGTGCGGGCGGTCGGCGAGGATCCGCGCGCCGCGGACAAGGCGGGCATCAGCGTCGCCAGGACGCGCTATCTCGGCGTGCTCTACGCCGGCATCCTGGCGGGCCTCGGCGGCGCCTTCATGTCGGTTGCCGACAGCAATACGTTCACCGAGAACATGACCAAGGGAGCAGGCTATCTCGCGATCACGGCGGTGATCTTCGGCGGCTGGAATCCCTGGTACACGCTGGCGGCGTGCCTGCTGTTCGGCTTCGCGACCGCGCTGCAATTCCTGGTGCCGGCGCTGCAGCTCGATGTGCCGGTCGCGCTGCTGTTGCTGCTGCCATATTTGCTGGCGCTGGTCGCTATCGCCGGCTTCGTCGGCAAGAGCAGACAGCCCTCGGCCCTGACCATTCCGTTCGAACGCGGCGGCTGACCACAACAGACTTCAAGAAAACATAGGCAAGGGAGGACAATCCGATGACGAGTTCCACTTTAGCAAAGACCGCGGAATCCCCCGCGCCCGGCACCGCCAATCCCCTTGGGTCTGCTCCCGGCTACAAATGGCTGGTCGACGACAACAACGTCAACATGGCGATGGCGCTGCCGCCGCCCAGGGCGGTCACGATCGATGCGCAGCCGCAAACCGTGACGGTCGATCTGCACCGCACCGTCCTCATCGTCGTCGACATGCAGAACGACTTCTGCGCGAAGGGGGGATGGGTCGACCATCTCGGCCTCGATCATACGCCGGATCGGGCACCAATCGAGCCGCTCCAGAAGCTTCTCCCGGTGTTGCGGAATGCCGGCGTGCATGTCATCTGGCTGAACTGGGGCAATCGGCCTGATCTCAAGAACATGGCGCCCAACCAGCTCCATCTCTACAAGCCGAAGGGCGTCGGCATCGGCCTTGGCGAGCCGTTGCCGGGCAGTGGAGCGCGTGTGCTGCAGAAGGACAGCTGGGCCGCGGCCGTTGTCGATGAATTGAAGCAGGAGCCCGAGGACATTCACGTCGATAAATACCGGATCAGCGGCTTCTGGGACACGCCGCTGGACAGCATTCTGCGCAATCTCGGAACCAAGACGATCCTGTTTGCCGGCGTCAACACCGATCAATGCGTGCTGCATTCGCTCACCGACGCGAACTTCCTGGGCTACGGTTGCCTCCTGGTCGAAGACTGCTGCGCAACGACCTCGCCGGGCTACTGCGTCGAAGCAACCCTGTTCAACGTCAAGAAATGCTTCGGCTTTGTGACGCATTCGTCAAACGTCATCGAAGCCATTTCAGGAGTAGGTCCAACGGCGTGACGGATCGGTCGCGCTCCGAGTGCACACACTAGCCTTGTGACGCCGCTTGCGATTCTCGTCCACCTGATCCCAGGCGCGGCTCGGTCCCGGCAAGCAGCCGCTGGATGTTCGCGCGGTGGCGCGCGATCACGTAAAGGCCACCTGCGATGACCAGCAGCCGATAGGGCAATGGCTGCTCCAATGCGCAGACCAGTGCGATCGCAGTGAGTGCCGCCAACATTGAGCTCAGGGAAACGATCCGGGAAATTGCCAGCACAACGCCAAAGGCTGCAGCGGCGCCGAAACCGACCGGCCAGGACAGCGCCAGCAACACGCCGAGCCCCGTCGCGGCGGATTTGCCACCCGTGAAATTCAACCAGATCGAACGGCTGTGCCCCAACAATACCGCAAGTCCGGCCAGGCAGACCGCCCAAGGCAGCAAGGTTTGCAGATCGATCGCCGTCGGTGGCGTGACCGACGGTAATGTCCCGAGCCAGGGATAGAACCAGCGGGCAAACGCGATCGCTCCCGCACCCTTCAGCACATCGACCAGCAGGACCGCCAACGCGGGCCACTTGCCCAGGGTACGCAAGACGTTTGTGGCCCCGGTGGACCTGGAGCCGTGCTCTCGGATGTCGATGCCCTTGAGCAACTTCCCGGCGAGATAGCCCGCGGGTATGGAACCGAGAAGGTAGGCCGTCGCCAATCCAGCCGCACTCGCGATCCAAAAAATCATAGGCCTCTCCTCGATGCGCCAGTGTCAGGCAAGCGTCATCCGGAGTCTACCTCTATGCGACGGCCGATATCGTGGATACGAGGGGGCGATTCCCTCACCCGGTCCAATCCCCTTTGGAATAGGCCGGCTTTGCGATAGATACCGCGATCGACATGCCGATCGATCGGCGATACTGCCGCGACGAAGACAGGACACGGAATGACGACGCAATCAATCGAGATTCGCCGCCTCTTGCCTGCCGACGCTGCGCTTTATCGCGACATCCGTCTCGAGGCGCTGCGCTTGAGCCCCGAGGCGTTTGGCAGCGCGTATGAGACGGAGAGCGTTCATCCCGTCGGCTGGTTCGCGGAGAGGCTCGCGCACGGGGCGGCGATAATTGGGGCGTTTCGCGGCGGCGAACTCGCCGGCATCGTCGGCTTCATCGCGGCGCAAGGGCCGAAACAGCAGCACAAGGGCATGCTGGTCGCGATGTATGTGCGGCAGCAGGCGCGACGCGCCGGTGTCGGTCGGCTTCTGGTCGATGCTGTGCTCGAGCTCGCCGCGCAATCGGTCGAGCTGGTGCAGCTCGCTGTGGTGAAGGGCAATGAGCCGGCCTGCGGGCTCTACCGGCGCGCCGGCTTTGTCGAGTACGGGCTGGAGAGGCATGCCCTGAAGATCGATGGCCGCTACTACGACGACATCCTGATGGCGAAGGACCTGCTCGGGCGCGACTGACGTCGCACAAAGTGAACCGTCACAATTCCGGCGGCCCATTGCGATAGCCGCATATCCACGCTTAACGTCACGCATCCGCTTGCTGTCATCGCCTCGGGGACGCTTCCATGCCGAAGATCGATCTGACAAAGGTACCGGAACGCAAGGGGACCGGCTATCTGGCCGAGTTCGCTGCACCGTGCGCGGAACGAATCCGGCAGCGTCTCGGCGACGCCGGCGGGCTCGCCGATTTCGGCGTCAATCTGATGCGGCTGCCGCCGGGCAACTGGTCGAGCCAGCGCCATTGGCATTCGGACGAGGACGAGTTCGTCTATGTGCTTGCGGGCGAGGTAGTGCTGATAGAGGACGGCGGCGAGACGGTGCTGCGCGCCGGCGATTGCGCGGCGTTCCCGAAGAATTCCGGCAACGGGCACCATATGATCAACAGGTCGCAGATGACGGCGACCTATCTTGAGGTCGGCTCGCGCTCGCGTGCCGACGTCATCACCTGTTCCGACATCGATATGATGAGCCCGAGCACCGACGGCCGCTTCCTGCACAAGGACGGCCGGCCGTACGAATAGGCCCTGAACCGCAGGACGGCGCGAAATCCGGCGTTGCAGATTGGCCGGCGAAGGACCAATCTTCCGGCCAGGGAGATTTGGTCGCGTCCATGACGGAATGGTATTTCATCTGGATCGATGGTCCGCGCGGACCCGAGCCGCAGAAATGGTCGTCAGACGCGCTGTGGGGGCAGCTTGCGCGCCAGGACATCATTGTCCGCTTTCCCTTGATGGAGCGCGAAGCCGGGTTGTCGCTTGATCAGCTGGCGCGGCTGCATCCGGTGCCGCAGTGAGCTGCGCCGCAAGAGCGTGCGGCCGCCTCACACCACCAGCCGTCCTTCGCGGTCCGCGACCGTGATCTGGGCTTCCGTTCCCGAGTTGAAGTCGAGCCGGTCCGCCTCGATGCCGTCGCTGAAGATGACGCCGTTCTCCGGCATCAGCGAGCGGACGCTGAGGCGCTCGGTGCGTTCGATGCTGCCACAGACGAGGGTGACCTGCGAGGTGCGGCTTGGAAACGGCTCGCGCACCGCAAAGCGCAGCGCGCCGGTGTCCCAGGCCTGAGGCAGATAAGGCGGGCTGCCGGCGCCGCCGCCGAAGCTGCCTGCGATTGCGAGCGAACCGGTGACGATGCTCTTGAACCAGGCGGTTGAGCCGAGACCGGTCGCGACGATCAGGCCGCTCGAGGACTGACGCTCCTTTCGATCGGCGAGGGCGATCTCGTAGACGGCCGATGTATGCGTGCGCGCGCCGATGAAGAGATCGTTGACGGCATAGAGGATCTGGCCATTGGTGAGCGCGGCCTTGGCCATCGTCACCGCCTTGTGGCCGCGTCTGTCGCCCGCGACCTCGCGCAGGAGGGCAGGGAGGTCGCGCGGCACGAATGGCAGCAGGATGCCGTCGTGGCGCTGGGCATCCGGGTTGAGCCCGATCAGCGGATGACCATCGAGATATTTCATCGTGTTGGCGACGACGCCGTCCTGGCCGAGCGCCACCACGATGTCGGAAGGGCCGAAAATGAAGTTCGGCAGAAAACTCCGGTCGATGATCTGGTAACGACCCCATTGCTCCAGCGCCTGTACGGTGACGCAGCGCTCGGCCTGGTAGACATCGTGTTCGCGCTGGTAGTCGGAGAAGTCGGCGCCGAGATGCTCGACATAGAAGCGCGCCTGCGCCGCCGTCAGGTATTTTGCGATCAATTCCTCGAGCCGCGTCTTGCGGGTGACGAGGACGATCTTGCGGTCATTGTCGGCGGGCACGGGGAGCCTCCACGACGGGCCTGTCCAGCAGCGTGTTGAGCAGATCGGGCGAGACGTTGAGCTGGCCGATCTTCTCGGCCTTTTCGGCGATGCCGCTGAAGGCCTGCGCGATCAGCTGTCCCGGCTGCATGCCGGCCGCGGCCAGCGCCTGGATCACGCGGGTGTCGACGCCCTCGAAGATCTTCATCAGCGCGCCGACCCGATAGGCCTCGGCATCGGCCAGCGTGCGGGTGTTTTCGGCGTTGAGGCCGACGAAATCCTTGCGTTTGCTCTCCAGCGTGATGTCGGCGACCATGCCGGCCTCGCGCAGCTCGGCCTGCTTCGCCGCGACGCTCGCTTCGGCATCCATCTGGGTCTCCCGGATCGAGCGCTTCTTCTGCTCGACCGCGATCTCGGTGTCGAGCTCGCTCTCGCGGATGGCGCGTTCCTGCTCCACCGCGAAGTTGCGCCGCGCGAAGATCGCCTCGTCCGCGCTCTTGAGGATCGCCTCGCGCGCCTCGGCCTCCAGCGCCTTGGCGGTGTCCGGCGTCGGCTTCACGCCGCGGATCGAGACGCCGAGAATTTCGAGCCCGAGGGCGGCGATGTCGGTGCGACCGCGCAGTCCGCTCTCGATCAGGCCGGCGATGCGATCGGCGGCCTGCAGTGCTTCCTTCAAGGTGAGTTCCTTGACCGCCTGCTGCGCCAGCACCTCGACGGTCGCGAGAATCCGCTGCGGCAGCTGCTCCGGGTCGTCGGACTCGTAGGTCTTGCCATCGGCCTTGAGCGTGAAGTTGAGCATCGCGGCGGCCTTCTGCGGCTCGCTGATCCGGTAGGTGACATGGCCCTGGATGGTTAGCGCCTGAAAGTCGCGCGCGATCTGCTGGAAGATGAAGGCGGCGTCGCGGCTGCCGATCGGCACCGCGACCAGCGAGGTGACCGGCCCATAATAGAAGCCGGACAGGCCGGCGCCCTGCTGGGTCACCGCGCCGCGGCGGTACTTCATGAGATAGGTGGTCGGCTGGGCCTTGATGAAGCGGAGACCGAACATGGCATGCACTCCCGGGTAAGTTGGTCTAGGCAACTAAGTTAGTTGTACTGTACAACTAAGTATGCTATTATCAAGCGGTGACGTGAAAAGGTTCACGCCAGCAGAGCGTTTTCGAGCGAAGTGGGCACCGGTTCGCGTGAAGAAAACGCGTCGAGACAAGAAGCTCAGGAGAAGCGGGGAGAACATGCCCGAGAAGCCGGAACTCGACTTTCCGAGGCCGCTGACAACGGTGGACGTCGTCATTTTCGCCATTCGGTCAGACGCGCTTCAGGTTCTGCTGGTTCAACGCCCCAAAGCGGAAACCGAGCCGTTTCCAGGGGCTTGGGCATTGCCCGGCGGCTTCGTCGATATTGCCGGCGATCGCGACCTCGAAGCCTGCGCCGCGCGCAAGTTGAAGGACAAGACCGGCGTGGTCAGTCCGTATCTGGAGCAACTCGGCAGCTGGGGCAGCGCCTCAAGGGATCCGCGCGGCTGGTCTGCGACGCATGCCTACTTCGCATTGCTGCCGGGGCATGCCGCGGGCGGCGCGCTGGCCGTGGATGCGCAATGGTTCGCGGTCGAGGGCGAGAAGGTGAGGCCGAAGCTTGCCTTCGACCATGCCGAGATCCTGCAGGCTGCGGTGCAGCGTTTGCGCAGCAAGGTCGAGTACACGTCGCTGCCCGCCTATCTGATGCCGCCGGAATTCACGCTGCCGGAATTGCAGCGGACCTATGAGATCGTGCTCGATCGTCCGCTGGAGAAGAGCGCCTTCCGCACCCGCATGCTCGCCGCCGACCTGATCGAACCGGTCGCGAAGATGCGCAAGGGACCGAACCGGCCGGCGCAGCTCTATCGGTTGAAGAAGGCCAGGGCGCCGGTGTTCTTTGCGCGCACGTTCAATCCGCCGGGTTGAACGTCATACCGAGAGATCGAAGCCGGGCGTCGCGACGTCGGTCAAGAACGAGGCCAGGAACACTTTTCCAAGTACGTGCCTGGCTGCGGGCGTGCGGGCCTCGAGCCGGCCGCTTCGGATGGCCGCCCTGAATTCCGTTGGCGTGGGCGCCGTCATTTCTGTGTCAGGTGCCGCGCGTGGCGCCATTGCTGACGCGCTGAGCAGGACGCTGGCGTAATAAAGTCGGCTAAGGGCGCGCACGAGCCGAAGCCGGGCACGCACAGCGTCGTCCGGCGCGCGGCCGAGGCATGACCGCAGCAGGACGTATTCGAACTCCGCCGACCGCGCGAAGCTGTCGCCGATGATGGCGATATCGACCAGCGGATCGTTGCGATAGCCGGACTCCCAGTCGATCATCCAGAGCCGCTTGCCGTCGTACAGGATGTTGGCGGGAATCAGATCATTGTGGCTGGAAAGCGAATTCGCATCATTCCAAACATAGGCCGCGCGGATATGCTCGAAATGTTCGCTGTATCGATCAAGCGTGCCAGGAGCAAACAAGCCGGTACGACAGACGTGGGACCAGAGCCAGCCCACGATATCCGAATAGCGTACCAGATGTGGAAAGACCGGCGTCGCGTGCAGCCGCGCCAGCAATTCGCCGAGTGCCGTTGCCAACGCAGGCAATCCGCCAGCGTAGCTGCCCAGCGGTTGCCGCGCGACGAAGTCCATCACGGCAATGCGCGAGCCTTCGTCGGCGTAGTAGAGCCTTGGTGCAACGCCGGCTTCTGCGGCGATGCGCAGCGACGTATATTGATGCGGATTTTGCAGCGCGCTCGCTGGTCCCTCGATCCGCAATCGCTGCAGTGGACTGACCAGCCCCTCCGCTCGCAACAGATAGCGGCGGCCGCCCGCATCGATTCGGAACAGCCGCGCCCCCGTCGTGCCGCCTGAGATCGGCGTCATGGTGTCGATCGTTACCCTGCCGATCACCTCACGCAACGCAGCATGCGCTGCATCGCGCTGTTCCGGTGGAAGTGTATCGAGATCACTCATGCACAAAAAGTTAGCATGACGGCTATGCGTACCGAAATCGCATTGATGTTGGGTTCCCGATCCTCAATTGCTGGTCGCGCGCGACGAAGCATGAAACAATGCCGCAAAAATCATGTCGGGAGAAACTTGATGTCGTTCGAGCGGGGGTTGCATTGCGCCGTTGCGTGCAGGATCGTGAAGTGCAGATCATGGATCGCGTTGCCATTATTCTGCCTGATCAGCACGTTCGGAGTAATGCATGACGCCGTCGCGAACGAATCCCTGGCGATCGTGGATGCGCGTGTACCGGCGGTCGACAAAGCGGGCGGGGACCTTCCCTTGACGATGACGATCAAGAACGAGGCCGACAGCGCCGACGCGCTGCTCCGTGTCCGCTGCCCGGTCGCGAATTTTTCCGAGCGCCACATCGTCGATCGCGGCGAAGGCGCGCCCGCCATGCGCTCGATATCCAATATACCAGTCCCGGCCAAGGCGACGCTCGAGCTGAAGCGCGACGGCTATCACGTCATGCTGCTGCAGTTGCGTCAGGCGCTCGCTCCCGGTGAGACGTTCAAATGCGCGATCGTTTTTCAGAAAGCTGGAACCATCGAGACGGAGGTGCAGGTCCAGAAGTGACCCAAGACGAGTGAAGACAAGTGACTAAGGAAGGCGGCGGGCGGCACAGCCGATCGCCGGGACTCAAGGCTTCTCGCGCAACTGCCCGTGTATGACGGGCGGTTCGATCAATGAAGAACGCTGGATCCGGAGGAAATGAACTGATGACAAGGTTGAATTGGGTTAGATCGCATATGCTTGCGGCGGCAGTAGCATCCGCTGCGACCTTGGCGGGCTCGTTCGCGCTCGCCGACGATGTCAACCAGGATCGCCTGCTCAATGCTGACAAGGAAGCAGGCAACTGGCTGCACCACCACAAGAACTATTCGGCGACCCGCTTCTCGTCGCTGGCGGATATCAACAAGGACAACGTCAAGAACCTGAAGGTCGCCTGGACCATGCATCTCGGCGGCGTCGAGGGCGGCGGAATCTGGGGGCACGGCGGCCTTGAGGGAACTCCGATCGTCGAGAACGGATTCATGTACGTCACCGACGGCTGGGGCTCGGTCTACAAGATCGACGCGCATGGCGGCAAAGGCGTGCTGCTCTGGAAGATGGATCCCAAGACCGACCACGACTGGGCCGGCGCGGTCGCCTGCTGCGGCGTCGATAACCGCGGCGTCGCGCTGTGGGACAACCTCGTGATCTCGCACACGCTCGACGGCCGCCTGATCGCGACCAACAAGGAAACCGGACAGGTCGCCTGGCAGCGTCAGGTCGCCGATCCCGACAAAGGGTGAGGTGATCACCGGCGCGCCACTGATCGTCAAGGGCATGGCGATCACGGGCGTCGCTGGCGCCGAATACGGCATTCGCGGCTGGATCGCCGCGACCGACCTGAAGAGCCAGAAGGAAGTCTGGCGCACCCACACGATCCCGGGCAAGGACGAGCCCGGTTCCGAGACCTGGAAGGACGACAAGAACGCCAAGGCGAGCGGTGGTGGATCGACCTGGGTCACCGGCAGCTACGACCCGTCGACCAACACCATCGTCTGGGGCGTCGGCAATCCCGGACCGGACTGGGATAATGAATACCGGCCCGGCGACAACCTCTACACCGACTCGTCGCTCGGTCTCGATGCCGACACCGGCAAGATCAAGTGGCACTACCAGCACACGCCGAACGATCCCTACGACTATGACAGCGTGGCGGAGAACGTGCTGGTCGACGTTCCCGGACCCAACAACACGACGCTGAAGCTCGCGCTCGAGGCCGACCGCAACGGCTTTGCCTATGCGGTCGACCGCAACAGCGGCAAGTTCATCTGGGGTCTGCCCTTCGTCAAGAAGGTGACCTGGACCAAGGGTCTCGACCCCGAGTCCGGCAAGCCGGTGGAGTATGATCCGAAGCAGGGCGTGCAGAAGTACAATGCGCCCGTGACGCCGAGCCGGACCAACAAGGAGACGGATATCTGCCCTGGCAACATGGGCGGCAAGAACTGGCCGCCGACCGCGTATAATCCGAACCTGAAGCTCTGGTACATTCCCGTCATCGAGAGCTGCAACCACATCAAGGTCGAGGAGATGACGCCGGACAAGGTCAAGGCGCGCGAGTTCTTCACCGGCGGCGGACCGAGCCAGCCGGTCAAGATCACCGGCAGCGTGACCGCGATCGACGTCACCACCGGCAAGGTGGCAGGGAAGGCGGAGACGCAATTCCCGAACCTCGGCGGCATCCTGGCGACGCCCGACCTCGTGTTCTCCGGACAGCCGTCCGGCGAGGTGATCGCCTACGACGCGAAGTCGCTGCAGCAGCTCTGGCAGTTCAACACCGGCGGTGGCGTCAATGCGCCTCCGATGACGTTCTCGGTGGACGGCAAGCAGTATGTCGCGATCCTGGTCGGCCTCGGCGGTGCCTGGGATAAGTGGTTCATCGATGCCACGCCCGAGCTGAAGCGGATGCAGCCGGGCTCGATGCTCTACGTGTTCGCGCTCTGACATCGCAAGCGCGGGAGGCTTCACATCGAAGCCTCCCGCGTCGATCTGGCCGAGAGAAATCGGACAAGAAACAAGACAAATGAAACAAGCATGGCTGGTTGGCGTGTGGCTCGGCTGCGCGTTGGTGACGGGATTTGTGAGTGCGGCGCAGGCACAGTCGGCGAGCGATCCGACCGATGCGGGCAAGGCGGTGTTCAAGCGCGGCAATTGCGTCGGCTGTCACAAATGGCACGGCAATGGCGGCGGCGGTTATGGCGGCGACGCGTTGTCGCTGCGCAAGACCGAGCTGACCCGCGAACAGATCATCGAGACGGTGACGTGCGGACGGCCGGGCACCGGCATGCCGTTCTTCGTGCGCGGCTCCTATGACACCACGAAATGCTACGAGATGACCCGGCAGGATGTCGCGGATCGCATGCCACCCGAGGCGAATGTGTTCCTGCGGCCGAACGAGATCGAGGCGGTCGCCGACTACGTGCTCGCCCACGTCAAGGGCAAGGGTGAGCCGAACTATGACGAATGCATCGCCTTCTTCGGCGATGGCTCGCGTGTCTGCAATATCTACAAGGAGGCCGGCCACGCCGCCGCGTCGTCCGACCAGAGCGAGAAGGCAAAGCCATGAGCAAGCAGGGATCGGCAATCCGCGGGTTGGTCTTCGCCGCGTCAGTCACCGCGGCGGTGCCGGCGATGGCGACGGCGAGAGACTTGCGCGACATCAATGTCGGCATGGAAATCAGCAGCATTCCCGACGCGGGATACATCAACCTGACCTGCGTCGGTGAGAAGACGCACCGATTGGCGGAATGGGCGCAGTGGGCGGCTTGCCCGGCCGGGCCGGACCAGCTGCGCGGCATCCGCTTCGAGTATGACCGCGCGACCGCGCGGGAAGGCACCATGGTCGGCGGCCATCCGGCGATCCTGACCGTCATGATCGACAAGGACGCCAGGATCGCGGCGCTGACGATCGAGACCGATCCGAAGGCGCGGCTCTATCTGCGCAAGAAGGCGTTCCTGCTTGGTCTGCAGGCGAAGTCACGCTACGGCGAGGATGGCTGGACCTGCTCGGAGGCGAAGCCGGGCGCCGACAAGCAGGAGGTCGGCGGCGTATTCGTCGACGAGACGTGCAGCAAGACCACGGATGGTAGAACTGTCGAGATCGAGCGTCACCTCTATCGTGAGCCGAACAAGGAGCTCAAGGACATGACCGACGAGACCCGGATCACGATTCGCCGCGCGGGGTCGTAGGAACATCGATCGGGCGCATTTGCGCCGAGTTGCCCACCCGATCTCAAGTCTCGATCGGTGGCGCGTCGATGTCGATCTGCGGCAACAGGCCGGGCGACTGCCGTTCGACCAGCTCGCGCATCTTTCCGATGATCGCATTGCCTTCCGCCGAGACAATCGAGCTCGGGCCTGCGACGGTGATGACGAGCGGGGGCGTCTGGTCGGCCTCGGTCAGTCGCATCGCAATCGCGCTCAGGCCGGGGGTTCCCATGTCGCGCGTATAGGCGAAGCCCTGCCGGCGGATCGTCGCCAGCGCATGCTGGATATCGCCGAATCGGACGGCGGATGACGGGGCTTCCTCGGCGTTGATCCGCTGCACGATCCGCCGCGCATCCTCGTCGTTCATCAGGCTGAGAAACACCCGGCCCGGTGTCGAATGGGTCAGCAGCCGCCGCGCACCGGGTTCGAGATAATAGCGCACTGGCGTCGTGCCCTGCAGCACGCGGATATACTGGCTGTAGAGCTGGTTGCGCGCCACCACGAAGGTGGTCAGCCGCGTCGCCTCATGCAGCTCGCGCGTGATGGCATCGAGCGTCGCTCCCGGCAGCGTCTGGCTCTTGAGCCACCCGCCGAGCAGGGCGACGCGGACCGTCGGCCGGTAGGTGCGCACCTGCCGGTCGTGGTCGAGATAGCCGAGTTCGACGAGGCTCTTCAGCAGCGCCGATGTGCTCGACGGCGGATAGTTCAGCCGGCGCGCGATCTCGGTCATGGCCGCGGGCCGTTCGATCTCGGCAAAATACTCGAAGATGCGGAGCACGCGGTGCGCCGACTTGACGATTGACGGATCGGGGCTGCCGTCGGCGGCGCGAAACAACTCGTCATGCCTGTTGGCCTCGATCACCATCGCCGCGGGATCGTCCGCTTGCGTGCGCACGCGGTCGGCGACGATGCGCCTGCGGCCCCGCCGGGACGGCGGCTGGGTATCGGAGCGAACGCCCTTCATCTTCTTGCCGCTCGTGTCCTTGAAGGCAGCGCAAGCCTGGTGCGCTGCAACATCCATTGTCGCCTTGTGCTGTCGAATGTGCAGCGAAACCAACGGAGGTCAAGCGTCCGCGGTGCAGCACGACTTGCCGTGCGATCCGCGAGCGGACGGCATTTCCTCCACGTATCTGAAATTATTCTCGCAAGCCGGCTCGCCGGTGGACATCGCCGCGATCGTTCCCGATGTTGCAGGCGAGGTCTTGAACACCGAGCGATGACATCCCGCACACCGGCAAGGCTGCCGCGACGTCATCCCGAACCAGGAGAGCCCCGATGCAGATGAGCGCGCGCGACCTTCGCAGCTCCAACGATGCCGCCGATCCGGCCCGCCACATTTCGCATGATTGCGCTGGCCTCAACTTCTATGATCTCGATCGCGGGCTCCGCGGCCTTCTGGGGCTCTATCTGGCGCGCGAGGATCGCGAGCGGCTGGAGCCGCACTTCAAGCGTCTCGGCGAACTGGCGGGCGGCAGGCTCGACCGCTTGGCACGGATCGCCGACAAGCATGCCCCGGTGCTCAACCCGAGGGACGCCTACGGCCGCGACGAGGACTGGATCGACTATCATCCGGCCTACCGCGAGATGGAGGCGATCGCATTCGGCGATTTCCAGTTTCACGCCATGAGCCACCGCGCCGGCGTGCTCGGCATGGACCGGCCGCTGCCGGCGGTGGCCAAATACGTGTTTCAGTACCTGTTCGTGCAGTCAGAGTTCGGGCTGATGTGCCCGATCAGCGTCACCGACACCTCGACGCACCTGGTTCGCAAATTCGGCTCCGACGAGCTCAAGGCCTACCTGCTGCCGAAGATGCTGTCGGACGACATGGCGACGCTGTGGAAGGGCACGCAGTTCATGACCGAGCGCGCCGGCGGCTCCGATGTCGGCGCCGTCGAGACCGTTGCGCGGCGGGATGGCGACGTCTGGCGTCTGACCGGCGACAAATGGTTCTGCTCGCACGCCGATGCCGACGTCGCGCTGATGCTGGCGCGGCCGGAAGGTGCGCCCGATGGCACAAGGGGGCTCGCACTGTTCGCGCTGCCGCGCCGCCTCAAGGACGGCCGGCGCAACAGCTACCGGATCGTCCGTCTCAAGGACAAGCTCGGCACCAAGTCGATGGCGTCAGGCGAGATCCGGCTCGACAGCGCAGTTGCTTATCTGGTCGGTGATCCCACGCAGGGCCTCAAGCAGATGATGGAGCAGGTCAACCTCTCGCGCCTGTCGCACGGCGTGCGTGCCGCCGCGATGATGCGGCGCTGTGTCAATGAGGCTGTCGTCAGCGCCTCGTCGCGCGTGGCGTTCGGCCAGCGCGTCATGGATTTCCCGCTGCTGCGCCGCCAGCTGTTGAAGCTGATCGTGCCGACCGAGCAGGCGTTGTCGATGATGCTGGTGGCCGCGCGCGCGATGGACGATGCCAATGCCGGTTCGGCGCAGGCGAGGGACCTGCTGCGCATCCTGACGCCGCTGTTGAAGTACCGCGCCTGCCGCGACAACATTCCGGTCGCTACCGGTGCGATGGAGGTGCGCGGCGGCAACGGCTATATCGAGGAATGGGTGCAGCCGCGGCTGGTGCGCGATGCTCATGTCGGCGTGCTCTGGGAAGGCACCAGCAACATCAACGCGCTCGACATCATTTCGCGCGCCGTTGGCAAGAGCGGCGCGCACCGGGCGCTTGCCGCGGTCCTTCAGTCGCGCCTTGAGGAGGCGAAGGTGTTGCCCGAGTCGTTCGGCAAGCGCCTTCGGACAGCGCTCGATCGTTCGATCAGCTTCGCCGAGCAGGTCGCGGCCGATCGGCAATCGGAGCACACGGCGCGGCTGGCGGCGAGCGCGCTCTACCATGCCACCTCGGCCATCACGCTCGCATGGGAAGGATCCCAGCCGGAGGTCGATGCAAGGCGGCTGTTGCTGTCGCGATTCGTGCTCGAGCATCGCCTGACCGCGAAAGACCCGCTGGCGCCGGCCGCCGATGCATGGGAGCGCGACGCCATCGATCTGATGCTGAGCGATGCGCCGGTCACATTCGGTCAAGCGGTCAGGTCCCTGACAGCCTGACCACAAGAGAACAAAAAACATCGCGGGGAGGTCTCTATGCGATCGATTGCGGCCGCGCTCACGGCGGTCTTGTGTCTGGCTGCGGTTGGGTCCGTGCGCGCGCAGGTGTCCGGCGACGTGGTGCGCATCGGCGTCATCAACGACATGTCGGGACTTTATTCCGATCTTGGGGGCGAGGGGTCGGTCGAAGCGGCCCGGCTCGCGATCGAGGATTTTGGCCCGACCGTGCTCGGCAAGAAGATTGAGCTGATGTCCGCCGACCATCAGAACAAGCCCGATATCGCCTCCGGCATCGTGCGTCGTTGGATCGACGAGAACGGTGTGGATCTGATTGCCGATGGCGGCAATTCGGCGACGGCGCTGGCCATTCAAGCCATCACCCGCGAGAAGAAGCGCATCTTTGTGATTTCTGGGCCCGGTAGTTCCGATCTTACCGGAAAGCAGTGCTCGCCTTATGGGTTTCATTTCACCTATAGCACTTACGCTGAAGCCTCTGCCGTCACCAAGGCCATGCTCAAGAAGGGCGCGGATACGTGGTTCTTCCTGACCGCGGACTACGCCTTCGGCCATGCGCTGGAGCGTGACGCATCAAGCTTCATCACGACCGCGGGGAGCAAGGTCGTTGGCTCGGTTCGCCATCCGCTCGGTGCGTCGGACCTATCGTCGTTCCTGCTTCAGGCACAGAACTCGAAGGCGAAAGTCATTGCATTGGCGAACGCGGGCGGCGATACGGTCAACAGCCTAAAGCAGGCTTCGGAGTTCGGCATCGGAAAATCTGCCGACCAGAACATCGTCGCTCTTCTGATGTTGATCACGGACGTGCATTCGCTCGGCCTTGAGGCGGCGCAGGGCATCATCTACGCGACGTCGTTCTCGTGGACCCAGAACGAGGCAACCCGGACCTTCGGTCATCGCTTCATGGCGCGTCGGCACGGGCAGGCGCCGACCATGATCCAGGCCGGCGTCTACAGTGGAGTGATGCATTATTTGAAGGCAGTGCAGGCGGCCGGAACCGACGATGCTGGCGCCGTAGCCGCCGCCATGCGCAAGCTTCCGGTCAACGATTTCATGACGCAGAATGCACAGATCCGCGAGGATGGGCAGGTGATGCGTTCGATGTATTTGGTCCAGGCCAAATCGCCATCCGAATCGCGCGAGCCTTGGGACTACGAAAAGGTAATCGCGACGATTTCGCCGGACGAAGCCTGGCGGCCGCTCGCGGAAGGCGGTTGTCCGCTTGTGACGAAGGCTCAGTGATGTTTGCGTTCGCAGCGCTCGAGCGTTTTCGAGCGAGGTGGACGCCGGTTCGCGTAAAGAAAACGCGTCAAAACAAGAATCTGGAGCTTCGGTTCTGATTCAATCAGAACCGAAAATGCTCTAGTGCCGTGCCAGCAGCACCACGATGATCAGGGCCAGAATGGCGCATAGCACCTTCCAGAAGGTCACGGGATCGCGGTCGTGCAGCGATTTGCGGGTCGTGACGGCGGGGCCGGCCCAGGTGGCGCCGTTTTCCAGCTCGTGCGCGAACTCGATGGCGTCGCCGAAGCGTTGCGCGGGCTCGACGCTGAGCGCCTTGCCGATCACGGCATCGAGCCAGGCCGGCAGGTCCGGCCGGTAGCGTGACAGCGGCGCCGGCTTGCCGAACCGTGGCCGCGAGAACGGCTCGATCTCGCCGAACGGATAGTTCGCGGTGAACATGCGGTAGACGGTGACGCCGAGCGCGAACAGGTCGGAGGCCTCGTCGCCGGCCTTACCGCCGAACAGTTCCGGCGCCATGTAGCTCGCGGTGCCCGGAATATCCTCGGCGGGAAAGTCTTCCAGCAGCGGCACGCGCGCGACGCCGAGGTCGACGAGGCGCAATCCGCCGTCTTTCAGCAGGATCACATTGTCGGGCTTGATGTCGCGATGGATGATGCCGGCGCGGTGCAGCGCCGTGACCGCGCGCACCAGCTTGGTTGCGATCGCGATGCCCTCGGTGAGCGACAGCCGCGGCGCGCGGCCAAGCCGCTGCTCCAGCGTTTCGCCCTCGTAGAGCGGCATCGCCGAATAGAGCCTGGTCTGCCGCTCCGCCGGCACCTCGATGATCTCGCCGATCCACAGGCTGCGGACGCGCGCGGCCACCCAGGCCTCGCGCACGAAGGCGAGGCGGTAGGAACCTTCGCTGGCGACCCGCGGATGCGGAAACTTCAGCACGACCTCGCGGCCGGCGCGCTTGTCGGTCGCCTTGAACAGGCGGCTGTAGCGCCCGTCGGACAGCACGTCGTGGAGCGCGAAATCGTCGATCATGTCGCCGCTCTCCGGCAAGTCGAGGATCGGCAGCGTCGCGATCGCGTGGGTGAGATCGTCGCGATCCGCCGGCGGCAGGTCGACGACGTCCAGCACCAGCGCCGTCGTGTTGTCGCTGCTGCCGGCCGCGAGCGCGGCATCGACGATGCTGCGCGCCGATTCGTCAGGCGGTGTGCGCTCCTCCAGCAGTTGCTGGAGGAGGGAATCGGAGAGCGCGCCGTGAACCCCGTCGCTGCAGATCAGGAGACGGTCATGCTGCCGCAGCCCGACCGAGGTATAGTCGAAGCGGGCGAACTCCTCGAAGCCGATGGCGCGGTTGAGCATGTGGGCGAGGTCGCCGCGGCCGGCGATATGGTCCTGCGTCAAGCGCTCCAGCCGTCCGTCGCTCAGGCGGTAGGCGCGGGTGTCGCCGATATGGATCACATGGCATTGCCGCCGCGACAGGATGATCGAGGAGAACGCGCACGCCATGCCGCTGCGCGCGGCATCGACGCGGCCCTGGCCGTAGATCCAGCTGTTGGCGGCTTCCAGCGCCCGCGCGGCGCGGCGGCGGACGCCGAGCGTCTCGGGCAGCGAATAATAGGCGTCGATGAAGCTGCGGACCGCGACCTCCGCGGCCTCGCGTCCGCCCTTGTGGCCGCCGACGCCGTCGGCGACCACGGCCACAACATCGCGATGCACTGAGCCCGGCTGGCCGAGGCAGGTCGCGACATAGTCCTCATTGGCGGCGCGCTTGCCGGTCTCGCTGGCGAAGCCGACGCGAACGCCCAAATCCGGTTGCGCGCCATTCGCCACGTCCGAGCTATCCTCTCCCCGGGGAGCGGGCCGTCAGACGCGCGCTCCCGACACCGCGCCCCAGGTGGTGCGCCAGCGGACCTTGACCATGGCAAGTCCGATGAACCCAAGCAACGCCAGCGCGCCGAAGAACAGGAAGCCGGCGCCGAAACCGCCGGTCATGCCCTTGGCGAAGCCGAGCGTCTGGGCGAGGAAGAAGCCGCCGATGCCGCCGGCGCAGCCGACAAGCCCGGTCATCAGGCCGATCTCGTGGCGGAAGCGCAGCGGGATCAGCTGGAACACCGCGCCATTGCCCATGCCGAGCGCCAGCACGCCGATCGAGAACAGCAGCACCGAGATCCAGGCGATGCGCGGCAACTCGGTCAACGCCCAGCCGCCCGCAGCCGGCGCCGTCGGGCCCTCCGGCATGAAGGCGATCACGAGATAGGCCGCGACGACGACGCCGAACAGGATCGACAGCGAACGAATGCCGCCGATGCGGTCGGCAATCATGCCGCCGACCGGGCGGAATCCCGAACCGAACGCGACGATCAGCGCGACCAGCATGCCGGCCGCCACGCCCGAGACGTGATACTGCACGGTGAAATAGAGTGGCAGCGCGTTGGCGAGGCCGACGAAGCCGCCGAAGGTGATGAAGTAGAAGAACATGAACCAGCGGCTGTCGGAATCCTTCAGCAGCGCGCCGTAGGCCTTCAGCGAGATCTTCTTGCGCTCGCCCGGCGCGTCCTTGGCCGCGAACGCGTAATAGGCGAGCACCATCAGCATCGGAATCAAGAGGCAGCCGAACACGGCCTGCCAGCCCCAATGTTCGGCAATGCTCGGTGCAAGCAGCGTGTCGAGCACGACGCCCATATTGCCGGCACCGGCGATCCCCATGACCACGCCCTGATATTGCGGCGGATACCAGCGGCTGGCCTGGGGCAGGGCGACCGCGAACGAGGCGCCGCCGACGCCGAGCGCAAGCCCGAACAGCTCGATCGCGAGCTTGCTGGTCAGCCCGAAATGCCAGACCGATGCGGTCGCAACGATCACGACGAGTTGGGCGATGATGCCGGTGCGCTTGGCGCCGATGATGTCGGCGAGAATGCCCATCGGCACGCGCAACAGCGCCCCGGCGAGAACGGGAATGGCGACCAGGGTGAACTTCTCGTTCACGGCCAGGTTCATGTCGCGCGCGATGTAGACGATCAGCGGTCCGAGCGCGACCCACGCCATGAAACTGATGTCGAAATACAGGAACGCGGCGAGCAGGGTCGGCCAGTGACCTGCCTTCTTGAACTCGGCTAGCTTCATCGCAACGTCTCGCGGTGATGCGGCGGAGATAGCCGCACACGTGCGGTTCTCTCGGGCGCAGATAAATCGAATGTGGGTGAATGCGTGTGCGCGCTCGTCGTTGAGACGCACTCCGTCAAGAGTTCAGGTCAGCAATTTGCGTGCCATCGAATCGATCGCGTCGCTTTGCCTTGCAGTCGCAAGACGTTGCCGCGAGATCCCGAACCAAGTTCGGCGATCGGAATTGGCGCGGCTTGCAGCAAGTGCCGCCGCGCAAACGCGCACGCTGATGCTTTCTTGTGCGACGTGCCACGAGCGCGCCATGGCGTATCAATAACGGGTTCACGATTGCCATCGCGGCCGGCGATGCTGTGCTGCACAAGAGATCATCGCCGTGGCTAAAAATTCGGCCAGCCGGCCGCGCGGCGCATCATTGGGCAGGTGCGCGGTCGCCGAAAACGTATTGATTCTGCTGTAAGATTCGTCCGTCACGAGTTGGCACGCGTTTTGAATATCAATCAATAACGGAACATCGGTCGTCATCGAAGACGGTCTGCGCCCGCGGCTGGGCTTCCTACAACTCCAACCTTTATCGGTGCCCATCAACGACGCACATCGCGTCGCTGCGCAGCGCCGTCGGAATTGAAAGGCAGACCATGCTCGACAAAGTGACCAGGCAGAAGCTCGTGGTGATCGGCAACGGGATGGCCGGCATCCGCACGGTGGAGGCGCTGCTTGAGCGCGCCCCCGATCTCTACGACATCACGGTGTTCGGCTCCGAGCCGTACGGTAATTACAACCGCATCCTGCTGTCGCCGGTGCTCGCCGGCGAGAAGACCGTCGACGATATCATGCTCAACACCGTCGACTGGTACGAGGACAATAACATCACGCTGCGCAAGGGCGAGACGATCAGCATGATCGATCGCCGCACCTGTGAAGTCGTCACCGAGGCAGGCGAGCGCGTTCCCTATGACCGCCTGCTGATCGCGACGGGCTCAAATCCGATCATGCTGCCGCTGCCGGGCAAGGACCTGCCGGGCGTGATCGGCTTCCGCGACATCTATGATGTCGACCGCATGATCAAGGCCTCGACCGACTATCGCAACGCGGTCGTGATCGGCGGCGGCCTCTTGGGCCTCGAAGCCGCCAACGGGCTGATGAAGCGCGGCATGAACGTCACGGTGGTGCATCTGCTCGACACCTTGATGGAGCGCCAGCTCGATCCGGTGGCCGGCGGACTGCTGCGCAAGTCGCTGGAAGAGCGCGGCATGGTGTTCAAGATGCCGGCACAGACCCAGGCGATCCTGGGCGAGGACCGCGTCACCGGCGTGCGCTTCGGCGACGGCACCGAGCTGCCGGCCGATCTCGTGGTGATGGCAGTCGGCATCCGCCCGAACTTCGAGCTCGCCAAGAAGGCCGGGCTTCACTGCGAGCGCGGCATCGTCGTCTCCGACACCATGCAGACTTATGACGGCCGCATCTACGCGGTCGGCGAATGCGTGCAGCACCGCCGCCAGACCTACGGTCTCGTCGCTCCGCTGTTCGACCAGGCCAAGGTCTGCGCCAACCACCTCGCGATGAAGGGCTTTGCCACCTATGACGGCTCGGTCACCTCAACCAAGCTGAAGGTCACCGGCATCGACCTGTTCTCGGCCGGCGACTTCGCGCCGGGCCCGGACAAGGAGGAGATCGTGCTGCAGGACGCCAATCGCGGCGTCTACAAGCGCATCATCCTGAAGGACAAGAAGATCGTCGGCGCCGTGCTCTATGGCGACACCATCGACGGCCCCTGGTACTTCCAGCATCTGCGCGACGGCACCGACGTCTCGCATATGCGCGAGCGCCTGGTGTTCGGCGCCGCCAATCTCGGCGAGGGCGGAGTCAGCGGCCAAAACTCGGTTGCCGCGATGAGCGACGAGACCGAGATCTGCGGCTGCAATGGCGTCTGCAAGGGCGCGATCGTCAAGGCGATCTCCGAGAAGAAGCTGTTCACACTCGACGACGTCCGCGCCCATACCAAGGCCTCATCGTCCTGCGGCTCCTGCACCGGCCTGGTCGAGCAGGTGCTGGCGTTCACGCTCGGCGGCGACTATTCGGCGGCGCCGAAGGTCAAGCCGCTGTGCAAATGCACCGATCACAGCCACGACGACGTTCGCCGCGTCATCGTCGAGCAGCAGCTCAAGACCATTCCCGCCGTCATGCGCTTCATGGAGTGGAAGACGCTCAACGGCTGCCACTCCTGCCGGCCGGCGCTCAATTACTACCTGCTCGCGACCTGGCCGGGCGAGTATCGCGACGACCAGCAGTCGCGCTTCATCAATGAGCGCGTCCACGCCAACATCCAGAAGGACGGCACCTATTCGGTGGTGCCGCGGATGTGGGGCGGCGTCACCACGCCGAGCGAGCTGCGCGCCATCGCCGACGTCGCCGAGAAATTCAACATCCCGACGGTGAAGGTCACCGGCGGCCAGCGCATCGACCTGCTTGGCGTCAAGAAGGAGGACCTGCCGGCGGTGTGGGCCGATCTCAACCACGCCGGCATGGTGTCGGGTCATGCCTACGCCAAGGGCCTGCGCACGGTGAAGACCTGCGTCGGCTCCGAATGGTGCCGCTTCGGCACCCAGGACTCCACCGGCCTCGGCGTCAAGCTCGAGAAGTTCATGTGGGGCTCGTGGACGCCGGCCAAGGTCAAGCTCGGCGTCTCGGGCTGCCCGCGCAACTGCGCGGAAGCGACCTGCAAGGACGTCGGCGTGGTCTGCGTCGATTCCGGCTACGAGATTCATTTCGCCGGCGCCGCGGGCTTGCACATCAAGGGCACCGAGTTCCTGACCAAGGTCGAGACCGAGGACGAGACGCTCGAGGTGATCGTGGCGCTGACCCAGCTTTACCGCGAGGAGGGCTGGTATCTGGAGCGCATGTACAAATGGTGCGACCGCGTCGGTCTCGAGCAGATCAGGAAGCGGGTGGTCGACGACATCGCGAACCGCAAGGCGCTGTTCGCCCGCTTTGCCCATTCGCAGCAGTTCGCGCAGACCGATCCGTGGGCCGAGCGCGCCAGCCGCGGCGTCGACCGCAACGAGTTCGCGCCTCTCGCCGAATTGGAGCTCGCATGACCAGCTGGATCGAAATCGGCGCGCTCGAGGACATTCCGCGGCTCGGCTCGCGCGTGGTGCGCACGCCAGGCGGCAACATCGCGGTGTTCCGGACCGAAAGCGACGAGGTGTTCGCGCTCGACGACCGCTGCCCGCACAAGGGCGGGCCGCTATCGCAAGGCATCGTGCACAACAAGCGCGTGACCTGTCCGCTGCATAATTTCGTCATCGAGCTGGCCAGCGGGCAGGCGGTCGCGCCCGACGAAGGCTGCACGCATACTCATCTGGCCAAGGTCGAGAACGGCGTTGTCTGGCTGTCGGTGCGGCAGGCGGCCGCGGTGAGCTGAGCGGGCAAGGATCGGCCAGCCATGTCCGTCAAGACCACGTGTCCCTATTGCGGTGTCGGCTGTGGCGTCGTCGCGTCGAGGGACGCGGCGGGCGCGATTCGGGTCGAGGGAGACAACCAGCATCCGGCCAATTTCGGCCGGCTCTGCAGCAAGGGCTCGGCGCTCGCCGAGACCATCGATCTCGACGGGCGTCTGCTCGCGCCTGTCGTCGACGGCGCGCCGGCGGGCTGGGATGACGCGCTCGATCGTGTCGCCGATGGCTTTAGTCGCGTTATTCGCGAGCACGGGCCCGACGCGGTCGCGTTCTATGTCTCCGGCCAGCTGCTGACCGAGGACTATTACGTCATCAACAAGCTCGCCAAGGGCTTTGTCGGCACCGCCAATATCGACACCAATTCGCGGCTGTGCATGGCCTCCAGCGTCGCGGGGCACAAGCGCGCCTTCGGCAGCGATACCGTGCCGGGCTGCTACGAGGATCTCGAGCAGGCGGACTTGCTGGTGCTGGTCGGCTCCAACGCCGCCTGGTGCCATCCGATCCTGCATCAGCGCATGCTGGCGGCGAAGGAAAAGAACCCGGCGTGCAAGATCGTGGTGATCGATCCGCGCCGCACCGCGACCTGCGAGGGCGCCGATCTGCATCTGCCGCTGCGCTCGGGCAGCGACAGCGTGCTGTTCAACGGGCTGTTCGCGTTCCTCGCCGGCAGCAATGCGGTCGATCGCGGCTTTGTCGGCAATTGCACGACGGGAATCGTCGACGCCCTCAAGCAGGTGGGCGGCCAGACCCTGGCGCAGACGGCTGCGACGTGTGGGCTGAGCGAAGGCGCGGTCGGACTGTTCTTCGACTGGTTCACCGGGACCGAGCGCGTCGTCACGCTGTATTCGCAGGGCATCAACCAGTCGTCGAGCGGCGTCGACAAGGTCAACGCCATCATCAATTGCCATCTGTTGACCGGGCGCATCGGCCGTCCCGGCATGGGGCCGTTCTCGCTGACCGGGCAGCCCAACGCGATGGGCGGCCGCGAGGTCGGCGGCCTCGCCAACCAGCTTGCCGCGCATATGGAGATCGAGAACCCCGCGCATCGCGAGCTGGTGCAGCGGTTCTGGCGCGCGCCTGTGATTGCGGAGAAGGGCGGGCTGAAGGCGGTCGACATGTTCGATGCGATCGCCGACGGCCGCATCAAGGCGGTGTGGATCATCTCGACCAATCCGGTGGTGAGCCTGCCCGATGCCGACCGCGCGCGCGCCGCCCTCGACGCCTGCGAGCTCGTCGTGGTGACGGACTGCATGCGCGACACCGACACCACGCGGCATGCCGACGTGCTGCTGCCGGCGCTGGCGTGGGGCGAGAAGGACGGCACCGTCACCAATTCCGAGCGCCGGATTTCGCGGCAGCGGCCGTTCCTCGCCGCACCCGGCGAGGCGCGCGCCGACTGGCGGATCATCTGCGACGTTGCTGCCCGCATGGGCTATCCCGGCTTCGATTACGCGTCAGCCGCAGACGTGTTCCGCGAGCACGCTGAACTGTCGGGCTTCGAGAATAACGGCCAGCGCGATTTCGACATCTCGGCGCTGGCTGCGCTCGATGACAGCGCCTACGACGCGCTGGCGCCGGTGCAGTGGCCGGTGACGCGTGACCATCCGGCCGGCACGCCGCGGATGTTCGAGAGCCAGAAATTCTTCACGCCCGACCGCAAGGCGCGCTTCGTGCCGGTCGCGCCGCGCGCGGCGCGGCATGCCACCAGCCGCGATTTTCCGCTGGTGCTCAACACCGGCCGTATCAGAGATCAGTGGCACACCATGACCCGGACCGGGAAAACCGGTCGGCTGCTGTCGCATATCTTCGAGCCCTATGCCGAGTTTCACCCCGAGGATGCGCGGCAGGCCGGCCTGCAAAACGAAGGACTGGTGCAGCTGACGAGCAGCTGGGGCGAGATGATCGCGCGCGTCGTGGTCAGCCCCGACCAGCGCCGCGGCTGCGTGTTCGTGCCGATGCACTGGAACGAGGTATTTGCCGGCGAGGGGCGCGTCAACGCGCTGGTCAATCCGGCGGTCGATCCGCTGTCCGGCCAGCCGGAGTCCAAGCACACGCCGGTCAAGGCCGATCCCTACGCGCCGAAATGGCACGCCTTTATCCTGAGCCGCGATGCGATCAAGCGTCCGGCAACCGGCTACTGGGTTTACGGCAAGGCCGGCGATTGCACGCGGCTGGAGCTTGCGCTCGACGCCCGCCCGGAGAGCTGGCGCGACTGGGCGCGCGCGCAGCTCGGCCTCGAAGGTATCGAGATCGAATGGATCGCCTATCGCGATCCGGCCGCTGGCCGTTTCCGCTACGCGGCGGTGCGCGACGGCCGGCTCGAGGGCTGCGTGTTCATCGCGCCCGATCACGCGCTGCCGTCGCGGGCCTGGCTCGCCGGGTTGTTCGCGGAGCAACAATTGTCGGCCAATGCGCGGATGGCGCTGCTCGCCGGGCGGCCGTTCGGCGCCGGCGAGGATGTCGGTCCGATCGTCTGCTCCTGCTTCAGCGTCGGACGGCACCAGATCACAGCGGAGATCAGGAAGGGGGCCGACAGCGTCGAGGCGATCGGCCGCTGCCTGAAGGCCGGCACCAATTGCGGCGGCTGCAAGCCCGAGATAGGCAAGCTGATCGGTGCCACCGCGCAGCCGCGGCACGCGATCGCATCCTGAGTTTCCGCGCGTCGCGGCGGCGCCAGGGCGAGGCGCAAGCCGTGCAATTGGGGCGCTATCCGCCCATAAGCAGATTCGTCATACCCACCTTGAGTGCGTCCGGCCTTGACCCAACCGGGACACGCGCGGTTCAAGGTTGTTGCGACGCAAATTGACCTTTGAACCCCATTTCTATGATCGCAATTTTCTGATGTGATCTTTCAATATTTGCGAGCCAGTTTGCTGTCACCTCTGCTCAGGGGCGTCGTGTCGATCACCATCATGTCGTGACAAAAACGATAGAACAGGAAGGACATCACATGCCTTCACGCCGTCATTTTCTGACCGGCACGGTCGCGACCGGTGTTGCGCTGTCAATGCAGTACGTGCCGGCAACAGTCGCGCAGCAAAAGCGAGTGATCGTTGATTCGCAGGTTCACCTGTGGCCCGCGAGCACGCCGGAAAGACCCTGGCTCCCCGGTGCCAAACCGCAGCTACCGGAGCCCTTCACCATTGAGCGAATAATTCCACTGATGGACGAGGCTGGCGTCGACCGCGTCGTCATCGTTCCGCCAGTGTCGCTCGAAGGCGAGCGCATCGACTATGCCCAAGAGGCGGTCAAACAGTACCCCGGCCGCTTCGCCATCATGGCGCGTGTCGCCCTCGACAAGCCCGACCGCGCGGCACGGCTTGCGACCTGGCGCGACCAGCCCGGCGTGCTGGGTGTGAGGTTGAACTTCGGCCCCGGCGAAGCGGCGTGGCTGACCGACGGAACCGCGGACTGGTTCTGGCCGGCGGCGGAGAAGGCCCGCCTGCCTGTGATGTTTCTGACGTCGGGCCAGACATCGCTGTTCGCCCGCATCGCCGAGCGACACCCGCAACTGACGCTCATCATCGACCACATGGGCGTCGGCGCAGGCCTACGCCCTCGTCATGATTCATCGGATTCCACAAGCAGCAACGCGGTGCCGGAAGCTGTTGCCCAGGCGGTCGCGCTCGCAAAGTATGCCAATGTGTCGGTGAAGTTGTCGTCAGTCCCGCTGATTTCGACTCAGCCATATCCATTCCGTGACGTGATCCCGCATATCCACCGCCTGTTCGACGCCTACGGACCGGAGCGCTGCCACTGGGGAACCGATGTCACCAATTCATTCGCCCGGGCCACCTACCGGCAGCGCGTGACGCAATTCACAGAGGAGCTTCCGTTCCTCACCGAAAGCGACAAGGACTGGATCATGGGCCGCGCGATCCTGGCGCGGCTTCGCTGGACGTGAACCAGGTTTGCTGCCGGCTCTGGCCCATTGCGGAATTATCACGACACGCTTTAGCAGCCGCGGCAGATGCTCTTCAGCTTGTTGTTGAGCAGGCGGTCCTCCTCTTCGGAGGCTGCCTTGGTGTAGGGGTCGTCGGCGTGGCGTTTGTCGGCGGCAAATCCGCCACCGCGACTTACGCCGCCGGCATGCATGCCGTGCAAGCCGCCGCCATGGCCGTGGCCGCCGCGCGCATCCGCCGGCGGCATTGCGGCCGCAAGCAGGGTGAGCAGCAGTCCGACTGTTGCGATCGTCCGCATGATGTCCTCCTCGTCGCGGTAAAATACCGCTGATGCTGCGGCAAATCGGTGTCGGCCAACTTCACAATTTCGCGTGGCGGCAATCGGCCCGAAACTCGCGGCCGGTTCCCGAAGGGCCCCCGCCGCTGCGCCACACGGGGATGGCTTCATGCCGACAATGCAGTGCTCGCGGCAGCAAAATGGTGTATCGGCAAGCTCTGGCGCGCCCAGGAGACGGGCAGGACACGGGCAAGACACGGTCCGGCGCCGGACAATCAAGATTTAGCAAGATTTCGGAGGAACGTTCATGTCGGCTCTGCCACTTTCGGGCATCAAGATTCTCGACCTGACGCGGGTGCTCGCGGGCCCGCTGTCGGCCCAGATGCTGGCGGATCTCGGCGCCGAGGTGATCAAGATCGAGCGGCCCGGCGGCGGCGACGACGCCCGCGCCTTCGGCCCGCCCTATCTCGCCGATCCCGAAGGCAAGGCGAACAACAACAACTCGTTCTACCTCTGCGCCAACCGCAACAAGAAGTCGGTCACGGTCAATATCGCCAAGCCCGAAGGGCAGGCGATCATCCGCGAGCTCGCCAAGTCGGTCGACGTGATGATGGAGAACTACAAGGTCGGCGACCTCAAGCGCTACGGCCTCGATTACGACACCATCAAGCAGCTCAACCCCGGCATCATCTATTGCTCGGTGACCGGCTTCGGCCAGACCGGTCCGTACGCCACGCGCGCCGGCTATGACGCGATCCTGCAGGCGATGGGCGGCCTGATGAGCGTGACGGGCCATATCGACGGCGAGCCCGGCGCGGGCCCAATGAAGGTCGGCCCCTCGATCGTCGACTACATGACCGGCATGAACACCTCGATCGGAATTCTTTCGGCGCTGTACCATCGCGACGCCAACAACGGCGAAGGGCAGCATGTCGACGTCTGCCTGTTCGACACGGTGATCGCCTCGCTGTCGCACTGGCTGCAGATCTATCTCGTCAACGGCAACATGCCGCCGCGCCGCGGCACCTGGGGCAATGGCGGCATGCCGGCCGGCGTGTTCCGCTGCACCGACGGCGAATTGATGCTGGTGGTCGGCAATGACGGCCAGTTCCAGCGCACCTGCGCCGTGCTCGGCGAACCCGAACTCGCCAACGACAAGCGCTTCGTCAAGAACAACGACCGCGTCGTGCACGGCAAGGAGATCATGGCGATCTTCGCCGGCCTGTTCCTGAAGCATCCGGTCGCCTACTGGCTGGAGAAGCTCGAGGAGGCGGGCGTGCCGTCGGGCCCGATCAACAACTTCGAGCAGGTGTTCAGCGACCCGCACGTGCAGTCACGCGGCATGCGGGTGAAGGTCGATCATCCTTTCGAGCCGAACCTGTCGCTGATCCGCAATGCGCTGACCTTCTCGGGCACGCCGATCACCGAATACCGCGCCCCGCCGCTGCTCGGGGCCGACACCAAGGACGTGCTGGCGACCATCGGCTATGACGACGCCAAGGTCGAAGGGTTGAAGGCGCAGGGGATCCTGTAGGCGCTGGTGCGCCAACAGCCGTTAGCCGATAAGGATGAATCGGCCACCGGCCGGGCCGTTCATCCTTCGAGGCTCGCAAGAGCTCGCACCTCAGCGACTGTGTTCTTGGTCAAGCGGGTTGCCATGGTTTTTGGTCCCTGAGCATGGCGTTGAGGGTTGTAGGACTTTGCGCGCAACGGCGATGAGGGCGACCATCTTGGGCTTTCCAGCGGTCACCAGGCGCCGGTAGAAGACCTTGAGCTGCGGATGGTATCGGCTGGCCGACAGAGCGGCCATGTAGAGCCCGGCACGCAGCTTGGCTCTTCCGCCGCCGATCATGCTCTTGCCCTTCCAGCGGCCCGACTGGCGGGTGAACGGGGCAAGACCGGCGAGGCTCGCAATCTGGCGCCGATTGAGCGCGCCGAGCTCCGGCACCTCGGCAAGGAAGGTCCGCGCGAGGGTGTTGCTCACACCAGGAAAGCTGACCAGCAGCTCCTCCTTGGCGCGCCAGACTGGCGAGCCGCGCACCAGCGTGTCGATGTCGTTGTCGATCTCCGGCAGCTCCTTCTCGAGGACCTTGATATGGCGGACAAGGCTCTTGCGGACGCGGACGTTCTCGGCGCGCTTCTCGCGCTGACGCTCGGCAACGATCATCTCGATGATCTGCCGTCGGCGGCTGACCAGCTCAGCCAGCAGCCGAGCTTCCTGATCCGGCATGGCACGCGGCTCCGGCTTCACGGCCTCGACAAACCGCGCGATCACCGCCGCATCGATCGGGTCCGTCTTGGCACGCTGACCAACCGCCTGCGCGAAGTGCCGGATTTGGGCCGGGTTGACCACCACCAGCGGCAGCTGGGCGCCGGCCAGCGCAGCAGCAACGATCGTCTCGAAGCCGCCAGTTGCCTCTACCGCAATCAGCACCGGCGAGATCGCCTGCAAGCGCGCAACAAGCTCTTCCAAGCCTTTGCCGTCACGCGCCACGGCAAAGGCTTCCTCGCCCGGACGGACATGCACGTCCAACCGGTCCTTCGACACATCAATGCCAACATAGATCGCTTCCATCTGCACCCCTCCTTGCGCAATCGGGCTCGCCAGGCGGCCCTCGCGACTGTTCGGGTTCAATGGAACAACGGACGGGGCGCCGCGCTGAGGTTCGGGCTTCGATGCCCTGGGATGAAGCGGTCTCCCGTCCGTCACCGCGCCGGACATTCTAGCCGATCCGGCGATTCGAGACTTACAAGGATGACGGTCTACTGCGCTACAACACTTCGACCTGTATCGAAGCATTCTTGACACGAGCCTGCTAGATTGGCGCCATCGATCCCCTATCGAAGGTGCCAATCATGAAACGGGAAGTGGTGCGCGTCGAACCGATCTCGAGCTGGCTGGAGCGTTGGAAAGCGCCGGCATCGGCAGTCACCCGCGCCGGCAACATGATCTTCGTGTCCGGCCTGCCGCCGTTCGATCCGGCAACCGGCGAGATCGCCGCCGGCGCCTCGATCGAGCGGCAGAGCGAGCTGGTGATGGAGCAGCTCAAACAGTGTCTGGAGGCGGCCGGCGCGTCGTTCGACAACGTGATGAAGTGCAACATCTTCTGCACCTCGGCAAGACACTTCGCGACTTTCAACGCGATCTACCGGAGATATTTCGCCGATGATCTGCCGGCGCGGATCTTCGTCTGCATCCCGGAATGGACCGGGCCGTTCGATATCGAGATCGATTGCGTCGCGGTCGTGTAAGGCACGATCAGGAAAAGTGTGAAGCGGTTTTCCGTCGCGACAAGCGCAAGGCGTTTGCGCGGATCGTGCTCAGAAGAAAATGAAGCGTGATGGAAAATCGCGCTTGAGGGCAGGGCCTCTCACAAATCCTGGCGCGTCAGTCGGCCGTGCACCACGACCGGCCGCAGCGCCGGCTTGCTCGGCACGTCGCCCATCGTCAGCGCCATCACCGAGACCGTGACCACGCGATCGATGATGGCGCGGACGTCGTCGAGGTCGCATTTGCCTTCGGATAGCCGCAGCAGGCGTTCCTTCTCGCGGATGGTGTGATGCGCCATCGCGAGCGCGAAGTGCAGGCCCCAATAGAGCTCGGTGTCGTCGCGGCCCGGCATCGCGCGGCGCATCGCCGCGGCGAATTTGCGCAAATGATCGACCTCGCGGTTCTTGATACGGCGGATCGGCGGCACCGATTCGATCGAGGCGCGGATCATGAAGCGCGCCGCGGTCGAGCCCTCGCGATCCGGCCCGAGGCAGCCGCGCAGGGTCGGGCCGACGAGGGCGCGCATGATGTCCTCGATCGAGGCGCGTCCGCCGCCTGATTCCTCGGCCGCCTTCAATTCATTGAGACGTTCGCGGTTGGTCTGGATGCTGCGGGTGACGAACAGCTCCGCGATCAATTCGTCCTTGGAGCCGAAATGATAGTTCACCGCCGCGAGGTTGACGTTTGCCTCCGCGACGATGTCGCGCAGCGTGACGTCGCCGAAGCCGCGGTCGGCATAGAGCCGCTCGGCGGCGGCGAGAATGGCGGATCGGGTCTGGTCGCTGGCCATGGCTGAGAGCCTTTCCGTTATTCCGCGGTGCGCCGGGGAATGACGAAGACGACAGGGAGTTGCATTTCAAACATTTGTATGAAACTATCGTTTGAAGAACCGGAAATGTCAATCCGCTGATCGCGGGGCGGCGTTCTGGCACGCCACCGCCGCCGTTTCCGTGAACGCCCTTGCGGGCCGCGGAGGCGAGGTCAACAATGTTGCCCAAAAGGCCAAGGCCCGAACTCAAGGCCAGGTCCAAAGCCCAAGTCTAGGAAACGAGGAGCGTCCCATGGATTTCACGTTGTCGGCCAGGCAGAAGGAATGGCTTGAGCGCGTTCAGGCCTTCATGAAGACGCATGTTCGTCCGGCGGTGCCGATCTACGACAAGCAGGATGCCGAAGGCCCGCGCTGGAAGGTGATCCCGATCCTTGAGGATCTGAAGAAGAAGGCGAAGGCCGAGGGCCTCTGGAACATGTTCATGCCGCCGTCCTCGCATGAGGACGATGAATTCCACGGCGCGGGATTGAGCAACCTCGAATACGCGCTGCTGTCGGAAGAGATGGGCCGTATCTCCTGGGCATCCGAAGTGTTCAACTGCTCCGCTCCCGATACCGGCAACATGGAAGTGTTCATCCGCTACGGCACCAAGGAGCAGAAGCGCAAATGGCTGCGCCCGCTGATGGACGGCGAGATCCGCTCCGCCTTCCTGATGACCGAGCCGGCCGTGGCTTCGTCTGACGCCACCAACATCGAGACCCGCATCGAGCGCGACGGCGACCACTACGTCATCAACGGCCGCAAATGGTGGTCGTCGGGCGTCGGCGATCCCCGCTGCAAGATCGCGATCCTGATGGGCAAGACTGACTTCAACGCCGCCAAGCATCAGCAGCAATCGCAGATCCTGGTGCCGCTCGACACTCCCGGCATCAAGGTCGAGAAGATGCTGCCGGTGTTCGGCTTCGACGATGCGCCGCACGGCCATGCCCAGGTGCTGCTCGAAAACGTCCGCGTGCCGAAGGAGAACATCCTGCTTGGCGAGGGCCGCGGCTTCGAGATCGCGCAGGGCCGTCTCGGCCCGGGCCGCATCCATCACTGCATGCGCACCATCGGCAAGGCCGAGGAGGCGCTGGAGAAGATGGTGAAGCGGCTCGCCTCGCGCACCGCGTTCGGCAAGAAGATCATCGAGCATTCGGTCTGGGAGCAGCGCATCGGCGAGGCCCGCGCCGACATCGAGATGAATCGCCTGCTGTGCCTCAAGGCCGCCGACATGATGGACAAGGTCGGCAACAAGACCGCGCAGGCCGAGATCGCGATGATCAAGGTCACCGCACCGAACATGGCACTGAGGATCATCGACAACGCGATCCAGGCATATGGCGGCGGCGGCGTCTCCGACGAGGCCGGGCTCGCCAAGGACTATGCCCATATCCGTACGCTGCGGCTGGCCGACGGTCCGGACGAGGTGCACAATCGCGCCATTGCCAGACTTGAACTTCGGAAGTATGCAAACACGTCGCACTGAGCATGATGCGGAACGCATGGCGTTCGCGCTGACATCGTGCTCAAAATGAAAAAGAGAAATCAGGCTGGCGTGCCAGCCTGATCGCGGCGGCGCCCGGCGGTGCTGCCGAGAAAAATGAGTTGAGGGAGCGTCATCGTGGCGGACGGCGTCAGGAAAGACGAAGAATTTTCCGGCACAAGGGAAGTCGAGGAGCGCCATCGTATCAACGAGGCGGACCTCGCGGCTTGGATGCAGGAACACGTCGAGGGCTATCAGGGCCCGCTCAAGGTCCTGCAGTTCAAGGGTGGCCAGTCCAACCCGACCTACAAGCTCGAGACCCCCGGCCGCAACTATGTGATGCGGCGCCGTCCGTTCGGTAAATTGTTGCCGTCGGCCCATGCGGTGGATCGCGAGTTCCGCGTCATCGCGGCGCTCGGCAAGCAGAATTTCCCGGTCGCGAAAGCCTACGCGCTGTGCACCGACGATGCGGTGATCGGCTCGGCCTTCTACATCATGTCGATGGAGGAGGGGCGGGTGTTCTGGGATCCGACGCTGCCGAGCCAGCAGCCCGACGCGCGCCGCAAGATCTTCATCAGCAAGATCGAGACGCTGGCGAAGCTGCACATGCTCGATCCCGAAAAGATCGGCCTCGGCGATTTCGGCAAGCCCGGCAATTATTTTGCGCGCCAGGTCGACCGCTGGACCAAGCAGTATCGTGCGTCCGAGACGCAGCACATTCCTGAATTCGAGAAGCTGGCGGAGTGGCTCCCGAAGACGGTGCCGGAGCAGAAGCGCGTCTCGATCGTGCACGGCGACTATCGCCTCGACAACATGATCTTCCACGCCACCGAGCCGCGGGTGCAGGCGGTGCTGGACTGGGAATTGTCGACGCTCGGCGATCCCATGGCCGACTTCACCTATCTGTTGATGCAGTGGACCATGCCGGGCCTCGCCAATGCCGACCTCAAGGCGCTGAACATTCCGAGCCAGGACGAGGCCGCGCAGATCTACTGCGACGTCACCGGCATGGCTGTGCCGGATCTGAACTGGTACTTCTCCTACAACCTGTTCCGCCTCGCCGGCATCACGCAGGGCATTGCGGGCCGGGTTCGCGACGGCACCGCCGCGAATGCCAAGGCCCTCGAGTCGGCCAAGCGCACCGTGCCGCTGTCCCAGGCGTCTTGGGAATACGCGCAGAAGGCCGGCGCAACCTGATGAGAAAACGCGGCGCGATCCCTCGCGCCGCTTCTGCTTCCGCTTCACCTCGCCCCGCATGCGGGGAGAGGTCGGATCGCTTCGCAAGATGCGATCCGGGTGAGGGGGACTCTCCGCGAGTCCGTCTTTCACCGAGTTTGCCGAGGCAGCCCGTCACCCCAACCCTCTCCTCGCAAGAGCGGGGCGAGGGAGCACGGGGCCGGCGGCGATCCACCAGAGTTCGCGCCGCTTCTGCGAACTGCGGCATGTTTCCGCATTGTAGCCATCTGTGACTTGAGTTCGCTGCGCCGCTTTGGCAAGTCAGTCCAGTCAACGCCCGCCCTCGTCCTGATCGGACATTTTCACTTTGGCCCTTTCCTCGAATCTTCGCGGCAGCCTGTTCATGGCTGCGGCCATGGCCAGCTTCACGGCCAATGACACCATCACCAAGGCGGTGTCGGCGGAGCTCAACATCGGGGAGATCCTGCTGGTTCGCGGCTTGGTCGCGATGGTGCTGGTCGCGGCACTCGCCTGGTACCGCGACGCGCTCCGCAGCTTCAGTGCGCTGCTGATCTGGCCGGTCGGATTGCGCGTGATGGGCGAGATCGGCGGCACGCTGACCTATCTCTCGGCGATTTCGCAGATCCCGCTCGCCAATGCGTCGGCGATCTTCCAGGCGCTGCCGCTCGTGATCACGCTGGGCGCGGCGCTGGTGTTCGGCGAGCCGGTCGGCTGGCGGCGCTGGCTTGCGATCGCCGCCGGCTTCATCGGCGTGCTGGTCATCGTCCGGCCGGGGGCGGAGGGCTTCAGCCAGGCCTCGCTTCTGGCGCTGGCGTCGGTCGGCTTCTGCGCGGTGCGCGATCTCGCCACCCGCCGCATCCCGAAAGCGCTGCCGACCGTGTTCATCACGCTGCTCACCACCGTGACGGTGACGACGGCAGGCGCTGCTGTTCTTGTCCCGCTGGGCGGCTGGAAACCGCCGTCCGGCTACGCCCTCGGCCTGCTCGTGCTGGCCGCGGTGCTGATCCTGATCGGCTACCAATGCATCATCGTGTCGCTGCGCACGGGCGACATCTCGGCGGTGGCGCCGTTCCGCTACTCCGCATTGCTGTGGGCTATGCTGCTCGGTTATCTCGCCTTCGGCCACCAGCCCGACGTTCGGATGCTCGCGGGCGCTGCGATCATCGTCGCCTCCGGCCTCTACGCCTTCTACCGCGAGCGCAAGCGCGACAAGCTCCGCCCGGCCGCGACGGGGCCCGGCCTGCCGCCGGATGGGTTGTGATGCTGTATAGGCGGATGAGCCGAAGGCGTATCCGCCGACGGTGCGGCGGGTTACGCTTCGCTAACCCGCCCTGCGCTCGGAACATCAGTGAATGCCGGTGAACAGCCGGTTCCAGCGCACCGAGGACGGCCAGCGCCACACTTGCCATGCCGGCGCGTCATTGCCGATCGAGAAAAAGATCACCTTGGCTTGCCCGATGAGGTTCTCGAACGGCACGTAGCCGACGCCGCCGCGCGCGGGCGGTACGCGGCTGTCGGCCGAGTTGTCGCGGTTGTCGCCCATCGCGAAGAAATGCCCCGGCGGCACCACATAGACCGGCGTGTTGTCGTATTCGGACCGCTCGATGCGATCGAGCGTGTCGTAGCTGACCCCGTTCGGCAGGGTCTCGCGCCAGCGCTTGACGCGGACCGGGCGCGGCCCCTCGTCGCGATCGACATAGTCATCGACCCGCTCGCGCTTCACCGCGGTGCCGTTGATGTACAGCTGCCCGTCGATCATTTGAATGCGATCGCCGGGCAGGCCGATCACGCGCTTGATGAAATCAACGGAGTCGTCGCTCGGCAGCCGGAACACCACGACGTCGCCGGGCTTGGGTTCGGAGCCGAAGATGCGGCCCGAGAACAGCGGCGGCGAGAAGGGCAGGGAATAGTGCGTGTAGCCGTAGCTGTATTTCGAGAGAAAAAGGTAGTCGCCGACCAGCAACGTCGATTCCATCGACTCCGACGGGATGTTGAAGGACTGGAACAGGAAGGTGCGGATGACTAGCGCGATGATCAGCGCCTGCACGGCCACGCGGAAGGTTTCCGCGATTCCACCTTGCTGACGTTGCTTTTCGGTCGACATGGTCCCGGTTCCTGTTTCACACCCTACGCATGACCACATCACTTCGCGCAATGCGCAATCAGCCGCGCGACGAAATCGCCGCAAGCCGCGAGCTGCGACATCTCGACGAACTCATCCGGCGTGTGCGCCTGCGCGATCGAGCCGGGGCCGACCACCACCGACGGCACATCGGCCATGCTGACGAACAGGCTCGCCTCGGTGCCGAACGCGACCTTGGCGTGGTCGTTGCGGCCTGCGAGCTGCTTGGCGAGCGTGACGATGGGCGCGTCCGCTGCGGTGTCGAGTGCGGGGTAGTCGAGGATTTCCTCGAAATCGATGCCGCACTCCGGATGCCGCTTGCGCATGTCAGGCTCGATCTCGGCCTTGGCCCAGGCGATGATCGCGTCCGTCACCTGCCGCGACTCGGTGATTCCGATGCCGCGGCATTCGAATTCCACCACGCAACTGTCAGGCACGATGTTCAGCGCGGCGCCGCCATGCACGATGCTGGTGAGCAGGGTCGAGTGCGGGACGTCGTAGAGGCTGTCTCGCTCGGCATCCGCGGCCAGCAGCGCGGCGCGGCGGCGAATTTCCGTGATCAGGTCGGCCGCGTATTCGATGGCGTTGACGCTATCAGGCGCGATCGAGGAGTGGCGGGCGAGCCCGCGGAACGTGGCGCGCACGCCGTGCTTGCCCTTGTGGCCGATGATCACCTGCATCTGGGTCGGCTCGCCGACGAAGCAGCCGAGCGGCCTGATCGGCTTGCGTGCGACGTCGCGCAGCATCGGGCGCACGCCGACGCAACCGATCTCCTCGTCATAGGAGATCGCAAGATTGATCGGCGTCTTCAGATCGGCCGCGAGCATTTCCGGAACCATCGCGAGACAGACCGCGACAAAGCCCTTCATATCGGTGGTGCCGCGGCCGTACAGCCGCCCGTCACGCTCGACGAGCTCGAACGGGTTGTGGCTCCAGTCCTGTCCCGCAACCGGCACAACATCGGTATGCCCTGACAGAACCAGCCCGGCCTTGTCCTCGGGGCCGATCGTGACCCACAGCGAGGACTTCTGTCCGGTGTCATCGACGATGCGCTGTCCGCTGACGCCAAGCGAGGCGAGGTAGCGCTCGATGTAGTCGATCAGGGGCAGGTTGCTGCGGTCGCTTATGGTGTCGAACGCGACGAGGTCGGCCAAGAGCTTGCGGATACGGTCGGGGCGTTGATGTTGCATTGCCTGTTCGTGTGCGAGGGAGTGTGCGAGGAATTGCTGATGTACCGGCGATCCTGCCAGCAAAGTATAACAGCTGGTTTGCCTGCCGGGGCCAAGCAATATTCGGGCCGCTGCGGGACGTTATTGCGGGTCCGCTTCCGTCGCCCCATGTAACGACCGGGAGATCGCATGATCCAGCAATTGCGCATCTACGAGATATTCGAGAAGAACAAGGCCGCGTTTCACGCCCGGTTCCGCGATCACGCGGCGCGGATCATGACGGGGCGTTACGGGTTCAAATTCGCAAGCATGTGGGAAACGAAAATCGGTGACCGCACCGAGTTCGTGTACTTGCTCGAATGGCCCGACGAGGCGACCAAGATCGCGCAATGGGCTCGCCGGGGAGAGCACGAAGTAAGCCGTAACCCATCGCGCAGGTAAAGCCGGGTTGTTTCCGGTTTCACCTGTGGTCCTACCCCGAGCTTTCTAACTTCTGCTCGGGGCCCATGGGTGCGATCGGCACGCGGCTTTTCCTGCGCTCTTTGTTCAAGAGAGGGCGGAATGAAATGCAAAGCTCGGACAGATGATGTCGCGAGAATGCGGAAGTTCGACTCACAAGCCGCGCCGCATATTTGGTGTCGTCCCGGCGAAAGCCGGGACCCATTGCCACAAATGCGAATTGTTGCGCGACGCTGGGGCCACGGCTTGTTTCCAACAACACAACCCGGTGGTTATGGGTCCCTTGGGTTCACGACACAAGTGCAACACCTGCTAGGGTGTTGTGGCGATGGGACAATGTTATGGCCAGCTCAGCCTTGAAGAGCGCGTTGAGATTTACCGCCTGCATGCAGATGGTAAATCTCAAAACGATATTGCGTCTGCGCTTGACCGCGCGACGTCGACGATAAGTCGGGAGCTGAAGCGCAACTCGCGGCCTACCAAGGTCTGGAAGGGCGGTTACGAACCGGTCCGGGCTCAACAATTGGCCGAACGTCGGCGACGGCAGGATGGCCGCTTCAAGCTGGCGCGCCAGCCGGCCCTGCGGGACTGCGTCGGCAAAAGCCTTGCGATGGGACATTCGCCGGAGCAGATCGCTGGTCGACTGGCGCGAGAACATGGTCGCGTCATGATCAGCCACGAGTCAATCTATCGTTTCATCTATCATCGTACGGCCCAGAAGGATTACTGGCACCGCCTGCTGCCGCGCCATAAACTCAGGCGAGGGCGCCGGCGACGCCCAGGCGGCAGCCCTGCCAGCTTCATTAAACAACGGCGCTCGATCGATGAACGACCCTCCGAGGTCGAAGGCCGCGGGACGCCGGGTCATTGGGAAGCCGACTTCATGCTGTTCGCGCGATATGGCCAAGGATTGCTGGTTCTCCACGAGCGCCAAACCCGCTTCAGCATCGTGCTGCACCCACGCGATCGGAAAGCTGTCCTCACCGCTCGGACCATCGCCCGTCAACTCGGCAAGCTTCCACAGGCGATCCGTAAAACCATCAGCTTCGACAACGGAACCGAGTTCGCCGAGCATCACAGGCTTCATAACGCCCTCGGCGTCCAAACCTTCTTCTGCGATCCCCATAGTCCCTGGCAAAAAGGCGGCGTGGAAAACTCCATCGGGCGCTTACGACGCTCTCTGCCACGCAAAACTGACCTCAGGTTCATCACGGCAGCCGCCCTCAGGCGGCTCGTTCAGCGCCTCAACGATACCCCACGCAAATGCCTCGACTTCAAGACCCCCGCCGAGGCATTCTCCAAACTCAAATCAATCGTTGCACTTCAAACGTGACTCCATCTCCCGGCCTTCGCCGGGACGACGGTCGTGAAAGTGGAGTCATCCGGGCGGTCGGGACGACGGTGGTGGATGTGGCGCCGTCATCGCACCATGCAGACTCGCGTCGCGAACGGAGAATGTCGTTGCTAAATCGGCTTGCCCGTATACGGCATCGACGCGGTGAGGCCGCCGTCGACCGGGATGGCCTGGCCGTTGACGTAGGACGCCTCGTCGCTCGCCAGGAACAATCCCATCGCGGCGAGTTCGTGCGGCTGGCCGGGGCGCTTCAGCGGATTGAGCTGGCCGATCTTGTCCTGGGTGCCGCGCTCCTTGGCGCGATCGAACACCGGCTTGGTCATGCCGGTCTCGATCAGGCCCGGGCAGACCGCGTTGATGCGCACGCCGGTGCCGGAGAGCGAGTAGGCGGTGGTCTGCACCAGGCTGATCACGCCGGCCTTGCTCGCGCCATAGGGATGTCCGCTGGCGCCGGCCTTCAGGCCCGCGACGGATGCGGTGCAGACGATCGAGCCGGAACCCTGCTTGGTCATGTGCGGGATCGAATGCTTGATCGCGAGGAAGGGCCCGATCAGATTGACGCGCAGCACCTCCTGCCAGTGTTCCGGCGTCTGGTCGGCGAGCGGCACGAGGCCGCCGCTGACGCCGGCATTGGCCCAGATCGCATCGAGCTTGCCGTACGTCGACAGCGCCTTGTCGATGAAGGCCTTCACGTCGCTCTCCGAGCCGGCATCGGCGGTGACGGCTTCGACGGTGCCGCCGGCATCGCGCACCAGCTTGGCGGTCTCGTTGACGCCCTCGCTGCGATCGACCGCGATCAGCTTGGCGCCTTCCTTGGTGAACAGCAGCGAGGCGGCGCGGCCGATGCCGCTTCCAGCGCCGGTGATGATGACGGATTTGCCTTCGAGGCGGCCCATGGTTTTTCTCCCTGTTCACATGGTCCGTGGCGCGTCTGCCGCGCGACGGAATTCAAACAAAATTTCAAACGTCCGAAGCACTTGAGACGATGTGCGGCGTGACGTACAGCGAGACGGGACAGTATTGAAGGGCTCATCCGATGTCCAATCCAGACAAGCCTAACGTGACGGTGACGCGGTGGTGGTGGGTTCGCCACGCGCCGGTGCGCAGCGACGGCGGCAACATCTACGGACAAGAGGATATCGACTGCGACACCGGCGACGTCGAAGTGTTCGAGGCGGTCGCCAAGATGCTGCCACGCGATGCGGTCTGGTATTCGAGCAATCTGAAGCGCACGCACAAGACCGCGGAAGCGATCTGGGCCGCAGGTTTTCCGAAACCGGCCAACATGACGCAGGAACGCGACTTCGCCGAACAGCATCTCGGCCAGTGGCAGGGCATGAACCGGGCCGCACTGCTCGCGCGCCAGCCCCCCGGCAGAAGCTGGTTTGCCGACGTCAACGAGCCCGCGCCCGGCGGCGAGAGCTTCATGGATCTCTATACGCGGGTCTGCCGCACGGTCGTGCGGATCACAGCTGCGGAGCCGGGCAAGAATATCATCGCGGTCGGCCATGGCGGCGTGATCCGGGCTGCGGTCGGTCTCGCGCTCGGCGGCCAGCCGGACCGGGGCCTGTCGTTCGACATCGACAATGTCTCGGTGACGCGGCTCGATCACATCGCGGGCATCGGCCTGTCGACCTGGCGGCTGCCGATGGTGAACCAGCAGCCCTGGATCGCCGATCCGCGCCACGCCGCGATGCATCAGCCGTCCGGACCTGAAGTCCGGCCGGCGAGCAAGCTTGCGTGATTGCCGCTATCGCAACACCGGAACGCTGCCTAAGCTGAACACAGAATTCAAACGCCTTACATCAGGGAGAGAAGCATGACCTTGTTCGACATGAAGGGAAAAGTCGCCGTCATCACCGGCTCGACGCGCGGCATCGGGCTCGCCATTGCCGAGCGCATGGCCGAGCACGGCGCCAAGGTCGTGATCTCCTCGCGCAAGGCCGACGTCTGCGAGCAGGTCGCGGGCGACATCAACGGCAAGTTCGGCAAGGGCACCGCGGTCGCGATTGCCGCCAACATCTCGTCGAAGGAAAACCTGCAAAATCTGGTCGACGAGAGCAATCGCGCCTTCGGCAAGATCGACGTGCTGGTCTGCAACGCGGCGTCGAACCCGTATTACGGCCCGCTTGCCGGCATCTCCGACGATCAGTTCCGCAAGATCCTCGACAACAACATCGTCGCCAACAACTGGCTGATCTCGATGGTGGTGCCGCAGATGATCGAGCGCAAGGACGGCTCCATCATCATCGTGTCCTCGATCGGCGGCCTCAAGGGCTCGACCGTGCTCGGCGCCTACGCGATCTCGAAGGCCGCCGACATGCAGCTCGCGCGCAACCTCGCCTGCGAATATGGCAAGCACAATATCCGCGTGAACTGCATCGCGCCGGGCCTGATCAAGACCGACTTCGCCAAGGCGCTGTGGGACAATCCGGACACGCTGAAGGCCTCGACCGCGCGCTCGCCGCTGCTGCGGATCGGCGTGCCTGACGAGATCGCCGGCGCCGCCGTGTTGATGGGCTCGCGCGCCGGCGACTTCCTCACCGGCCAGACCATCGTGATCGACGGTGGCGCGACGATCAGCTGACGCGAAGCGTCATCCCGGGGCGCGCGTCAGCGCGAGCCCCCGATGCGCAATTGCGCATCGGGGGTCTCGAGCCGCAATGACGTCACTCCACCGCCGCGTAGACGCCGTTGCGCACCAGCGAGCGGGTATATTCGCGCTGGCCCGGCCCCTGCATCATGAAGACCGCGATCAGGTCTTCGCGCGGATCGATCCAGAAGAACGTGCCGGCCATGCCGCTCCAGAAGTACTGGCCGACCGAACCGGAGAACGGCGCGATGCCCTGCTGCATGCGCACGGCGAAGCCGAGGCCGAAACTGTGGCCGGGCGACACCAGCGTGCCCTGGATCTTGACGCCGGCGCCGAGGTGGTCGGAGGCCATGAATTCGAGCGTCTTGCGGCCGATGATCCTGGTGCCGTCGAGCGAGCCGCCGTTGAGCAGCATCTGCGCGAAACGCGCATAGTCCATCGCGGTCGACACCAGTCCGCCGCCGCCGGATTCCATCGCCGGCTTCTCCAGCATGTTGAACAGCTGCACCTTCTCGTTGGTCCAGGGATCGTTGGCAAACGCCTCGGCGAGCCGGCCGGCGTTGGCTTCCGGGGTGTGGAAGGCGGTCTCGTTCATCTGCAGCGGCGAGAGGATGCGCTCAGCGAGGAATTCGCCGAGCGTCTTGCCGCTGACGACTTCGATGATGCGGCCGAGGATGTCGGTGGAGCGGCTGTAGTTCCACTCGGCGCCGGGCTGGCAGATCAGCGGCATGCCGGCGAGCATGATGGCGTGCTCGGCATTGGTGATCTTGCGGCTGCGCAGCCGCGACTGCTGGTAGAGCTGCTGCACCGGGCCGTTACCGGTGTGGTCATACGTCAAGCCTGATGTGTGGCGCAGCAGGTCCTGGATCGTCATCTGCCGCTGGACGGGGACCAGATCGAGCTTGCCGTTGTGCTCGACGCCGACCTTGGTCTCGGCGAATTCGGGGATGAATTTCGCGACGGGGTCGTTGAGCAGGAAGTGGCCGTCCTCCAGCAGCATCATGATGCCGACCGAGACGATCGGCTTGGTCATCGAGAAGATGCGGAAGATCGTGTCATGCGTCATCGGCGCCGACGCCGCCGGGCTTTGCCGTCCGATCGCATCGAACCAGCCGATCTGGCCGCGCCGCGCCACCAGCACCGTGAAGCCGGGCGCGGTTCCCCTGTCGACCTCGCGTCTGAAGGTGTCGGACAGTGCCTGCAGCCGCGTGCTCGACAGTCCGATCGATTCGGGTTTGGCGAGGGGGAGGGACGGGGTGGTTGGGCTGGCGGCGTGCTTGGTGGCGGTCTGGGCGTTCATGGTCTCTCCCGGGTTCTTGATTCTTGCGGCGGAGCGCCGACGTGGGGTGATGGCCGAAGTCTGGCGCAGAAGTATTGCAATGAACAGAAGCTTCACCGCTTCGCCCTTGCAAACCGGCCATGCCCTGTGCTTGAAACGGCGCGAACCGGCGGCGACGCTGGTTCCCTGCAGGAGTGTAGCTCAATTGGTAGAGCACCGGTCTCCAAAACCGGGGGTCGCAGGTTCGAGCCCTGCCACTCCTGCCAGATTTTACCCAATCATTTGAGGGTGTTGGCCGAGGTCCTGGACCCCGGCCGTGATCGTATTCACTCACTTGATGAGCGGGCAGCCGCCGTCCTTCAGCGGCCGGAACGCCTGGTCGCCGGGCACCTCGGCGAGCACCTTGTAGTAATCCCACGGCGCCTTCGATTCCTCGGGCTTCTTGACCTCGAACAGGAACATCGAGTGCACCATGCGGCCGTCCTCGCGCACCACGCCGTTGTCGGTGAAGGCGTCGCGGACCGGGGTCGCGCGCATCTTCGCCAGCACCGGCTTGGTCTCCTTGGTGCCGGCGGCCTTCACCGCGTTGAGGTAGTGCAGGGTGGCGCTGTAGGTCGCGGCCTGGTTCATGGTCGGCATCCGCTTCATGCGCTCGAAGAAGCGCTTGCCGAAGGCGCGGGTGCGGTCGTTGAGATCCCAGTAGTAGGCCTCGGTGATGATCAGGCCCTGCGCGAGCTTCAGCCCGAGGCTGTGGATGTCCGAGATGAACATCACGATACCAGCCAGATTCTGTCCGCCCGCGACGATGCCGAATTCGGCGGCCTGCTTGATCGCGTTGATGGTGTCGCCGCCGCCATTGGCGAGGCCGACGATCTTCGCCTTCGACGATTGCGCCTGCAGCAGGAAGGAGGAGAAGTCCGGCGTGTTGAGCGGATGCCGGGCGCTGCCGAGCACCTTGCCGCCGGCGGCGCGGACCACGTCGCCGGCGTCGCGGACCACGTCGCCGGCGTCGCGCTCGATCGAGTGGCCGAACACGTAGTCGGCAGTGATGAAGAACCAGCTGTCGCCGCCGTTCTTGACGATCGCGCTACCGACGGTGTGGGCGTTGGCGTAGGTGTCGTAGGTCCAGTGCAGCGTGTAGGGCGAGCAGGACTTGCCGGTGATGTCGGAGCTCGCTGCGTCCGTCACGATCATGATCTTCTCGAACTGCTTCGACATCTCCATGCCGGCAAGCGCGGTTGCCGAAGTCGGCATGTCGATGATCATGTCGACATTCTCGGCCTCGTACCATTTGCGGGTGATGGTGGCGGCGACGTCGGCCTTGTTGAGGGCATCGGCGGTGACGAGCTCGATCGGCTTGCCGAAGATGCTGCCGCCGAACTCCTCGATCGCCATCTTGGTGGCCTCGACATTCCCGGCGCCGCCGATGTCCGAATAGACCGACTGGAAATCGGTCAGCACGCCGATCTTGAGCGGCGTCTGCTGCGCGAGCGCGGGCCCCGCCAGCACGGTGGCGATCAGGCCGGCGGCGGACAGACTCGTGACGATGGATTTCATGGTGATGCGCCTCCCCAAGATGTTATTATCGGTTTGTCCGACAAAGCTAGATTTGCCCGGTTCCAGTGTCAATTCGTGCCGGGCGGGTGCGACAATACGGCCAAGAAGAGCCGATTTGACGCTCTAAATGCCTTCGCCTATCCTTTGTCCGACAAAAGACAATCGGGAGCCTCCCGGGAGTGAAGATGCCCGCCACGCCGCGGTTCCGGCGCATCGATGTCGCGCCGGCCTATCAGAAGGTCGCGGACGCGATCGAACGCGAGATCATCAACGGCCGGATCAAGCCGGGCGAGCCGATCGGCACCGAGCAGCAACTGGTCGCGCAGTTCGGCGTCAACCGCTCGACGGTGCGCGAAGGCATTCGCGTGCTCGAGGAGGGCGGGCTGATCCGCCGCGATTCCAGCCGTCGCCTGCAGGCTTGTCTGCCGCGCTACAACAAGCTCGCCACGCGGCTGTCCCGCGCGCTGATCCTGCACGAGGTGACGTTCCGCGAATTGTTCGAGACGTCGATGACGCTGGAGGTCGCGAGCGTCGAGGGTGCGGTGGAGCGCGCGACCGAGGCGAACCTCGCCGAACTCGCCGGCAATCTCGAGCGCAGTGCGGCCGTGGTCGGCAATCCCGCTGATCTCGCCGAGCTCGATGCGGAATTCCACGTGCTGATGGCCAAGGCCTCACAGAACCGCGTGCTGCAACTCGCCCGCGAGCCTGCCGCGCAGCTGTTCTTTCCGACCACCGAGATGATCGTCGGCGGCGTGCCGGAGGGCGGCGCGCGCCTCGTCGAGGCGCATCGCCACATCCTCGATGCGGTCACGCGGCGCGACAAGGAGGCCGGCGTGCTATGGACCCGGCGGCATTTGCAGGACTGGCGGCGCGGCTTTGAGAAGATCGCCTCGCTCGATCGCTCGGTCGAGCACACCTACATGGAACACGCCTACGCCGCCCGGCAATAGCGACGGCGCGGCGAAGACAAGACAACGACAAAAAGCACATTCGGGAGGGACTTTATGAGCGGAGACATCGCAGCAACCATCCAGCGCGCCCGCGAGCACAGCATCGGCGATCTGCTGCGCCGGTCCGCCAAGCGTTACCCCAACAAGGCCGCGCTGATCTGCGGCGAGGTGAGCTGGACCTTCGCGGAGATGGACGCGATCTGCAATCGGCTCGGACGCGGCTTGCTTGCGCTGGGCATTGCGAAGGGCGATCGTGTTGCAGTGCTGTCGCGCAACTCGCATGGCTTTGCCGCGCTGCGCTTCGCGGTGGCGCGGATCGGCGCGATCCTGGTGCCGATCAACTTCATGCTCAATCTCGACGAGATCAATTTCATCCTCGCCAACTCCGGTGCGAAGCTGCTCGCGGTCGGGCCCGATTTCGTGGAGACGGCGCACGCTGCGGCCGCCAATAGCTCGGCAGTCGAAACCCTGATCTGGCTGCCCGGCGAGGATCCGGCCACCGCGCCCGACGGCATCACGACGTTCGACAGCCTGCTGCACAGCGACGCCTCGGCGCCGGATGCCTCGGTCGACAGCCGCGATCCCGCCCAGATCATTTACACCAGCGGCACGGAGTCGCTGCCGAAAGGCGCGATCCTCACCCATGAAGCCGTGATGTGGCAGTATGTCAGCTGCATCATCGACGGCGGCATGGCGACCGACGACACCGTGCTGCACGCGCTGCCGCTCTATCACTGCGCGCAGCTCGACGTCTTCCTGGGGCCCGCGATCTATCTCGGCGCCACCAGTCTCATTACCGGCAAGCCGGTGCCCGACAACGTCCTGGCGCTGATCGCAGCCCACAAGATCAATTCGTTCTTCGCGCCGCCGACGATCTGGATCGCGATGCTGCGCTCGGGCGCGTTCGATCGTACTGATCTCTCGACCCTGCGCAAGGGCTATTACGGCGCCTCGATCATGCCGGTCGACGTGTTGCTCGAGCTGCAGCGGCGGTTGCCCCACGTGAAGTTCTGGAATTTCTACGGCCAGACCGAGATCGCACCGCTCGCGACCGTGCTGGCGCCGGAGCTCCAGCTGCCGAAGGCAGGCTCTGCCGGCAAGCCCGCGATCAATGTCGAGACGCGGGTGGTGAAGCCGGACATGACCGACGTCGGGGTCGGGGAGGTCGGCGAGATCGTGCACCGCTCGCCGCATCTCTTGTCCGGCTACTACAACGATCCGGTCAAGACCGCGGCGGCGTTTGCCGGCGGCTGGTTTCATTCCGGCGATCTCGCGACTGTCGATGCCGACGGCTACATCACGGTCGTCGATCGCGTGAAGGACATGATCAAGAGCGGCGGCGAGAATGTCGCAAGCCGCGAGGTCGAGGAGATGATCTACCGGCTGCCCGCGGTGTCGGAGGTCGCGGTGGTCGGGCTGCCCGATCCGCGCTGGATCGAGGCGGTGACCGCGATCGTGGTGGCCAAGGCGGGCGAGAGCCTCGATGCCGAGGCCGTGATCAAGCACTGCGCCGCGTCAAGGTGCCGAAGCGGGTCATCTTCGTTGACAGCCTGCCGAAGAACCCGAGCGGCAAGTTGCTCAAGCGCGAACTGCGCCAGCGCTATGTCGGCGGTGCCACGCTGGATCAGGCGGTCCAGAAGAGCTTTGCCGGGTGATCCACCCGGTCGCCGCGGTGGGCGGCCGGGGCAACGGACCTCGTACCATCAGCCTAAGTCTTTGATTCGAGGGGCCCCGTTCCGATCCGCCGCGGGCGCGGCCGGGGTGGGGCGCGACCCCGCCGACCTTGACCTTTGGCCGGTCTCGCAGTAGATACCCGGCACTCGCAGCCGGCCCGCTTTGATCGCGGATATCCGGCGCGGCCTAATTCCCCGAACATTCGAGCTCGTTTATCGGCTCAACCTTCCAAACGAGGGCTGGGTCCGCAAGGTCGGCTGTTCGGATTCCTTGAAACGTTGCAAATCGTCCGGAGACGGACGCGGATCTCACGATGGCTTTCAGCCCGTTCAAATTCCTGCAGGAAGTGCGCTCGGAGACCGCCAAGGTCACCTGGCCGACGCGCCGCGAGACGACCATCACGACCATCATGGTGTTCGTGATGGTGGCGCTGGCCTCGATCTTCTTCTTCGCCGCGGACCAGGTCATCCGCTACCTCATCACCCTGGTACTGGGCATCCACTGATGAGCATGGGAACTCAATTGATGGACAAGCGCTGGTACATCGTTCACGCCTATTCGAACTTCGAGAAGAAGGTCGCGGAATCGATCCGCGAGCAGGCCAAGCAGCGCGGGCTGGAAGAGCTGTTCGAGCAGGTGCTGGTGCCGACCGAGAAGGTCACCGAGGTGCGCCGCGGCCGCAAGATCGACGCCGAGCGCAAGTTCTTCCCGGGCTATGTGCTGGTGAAGATGAAGCTGACCGACGAGGCGTTCCATCTGATCAAGAACACCCCGAAGGTGACCGGCTTCCTGGGCGCTGAAAACAAGCCGATGCCGATCTCGGAATCCGAGGCGATGCGGATCCTGCACCAGGTGCAAGAGGGCGTGGAGCGTCCCAAGGCGTCGGTATCGTTCGAAATCGGCGAGAACGTGCGCGTGGCCGACGGCCCGTTCGCCTCGTTCTCCGGCGTGGTGGAAGAAATCGACGAGGCGCGCTCGCGCGTGAAGGTCGCGGTGTCGATCTTCGGCCGCGCGACCCCCGTGGAACTGGAATTCGGTCAGGTCGAAAAGGTGGTCTGACCGGACGGCGTGGGGTATATGCCCCCCGTCAAGTGAGAGGCCGTGGGAGGGAGGAGGCGGTCGCCAGCCCCTTCAACCGAACCACGGAACCTGAAACCGCCGGCACCGTCCGGCACAACAGGAGCGATAAATGGCAAAGAAAGTGACCGGATACCTGAAGCTTCAGGTCCCGGCCGGTGCGGCGAATCCTTCGCCCCCGATCGGCCCCGCGCTTGGTCAGCGCGGTCTCAACATCATGGAGTTCTGCAAGGCGTTCAACGCGCAGACCCAGAAGGAAGAGAAGAATACCCCAATCCCGGTGGTGATCACGATCTACGCCGATCGTTCCTTCACCTTCGAGATGAAGACGCCCCCGATGTCGTTCTTCCTCAAGCAGGCTGCCAAGATCCAGTCCGGCTCGAAGGCGCCGGGCCGCGACAAGGCCGGCCAGGTGACCAAGGCGCAGGTGCGCGAGATCGCCGAGAAGAAGATGAAGGACTTGAATTGCGACACCATCGAATCGGCCATGAAGATGGTCGAGGGCTCTGCCCGTTCGATGGGTCTGGAAGTTGCGGGGTAACGGGCCATGGCAATCGGAAAGCGTTTGAAGAAGGCCCGCGAGGGTGTCGATCGCGAGAAGCTCTACCCGCTCGCGGACGCCATCAAGATGGTCAAGGAGCGCGCCAAGTCGAAGTTCGACGAGACGATCGAGATCGCGATCAATCTCGGCGTCGACCCGCGCCATGCCGACCAGATGGTCCGCGGCGTCGTCAACCTGCCGAACGGAACCGGCCGTACGCTGCGCGTCGGCGTGTTCGCGCGCGGCGCCAAGGCTGAGGAAGCCAAGGCCGCCGGTGCCGACGTCGTCGGTGCCGAAGACCTGGTCGAGAAGGTGCAGGGCGGTGCGATCGACTTCGATCGTTGTATCGCTACTCCCGACATGATGCCGCTGGTCGGCCGCCTCGGTAAGGTGCTCGGTCCGCGCGGCATGATGCCGAACCCGAAGATCGGCACCGTGACCATGGACGTCACCAACGCCGTGAAGGGCGCCAAGGGCGGCTCGGTCGAGTTCCGCGTCGAGAAGGCCGGCATTGTGCAGGCCGGCATCGGCAAGGCCTCGTTCTCCGAGGACAAGCTGGTCGAGAACGTCAAGGCGCTCGCGGATGCGGTCTCCAAGGCGAAGCCGGCGGGTTCCAAGGGCACCTATATCCAGCGCGTGGCGGTTTCTTCCACCATGGGCCCGGGCGTGAAGGTCGAGCCGGGCACGATCCTCGGCTGAGGTCTTTCGTCGTGACGAAATAAAGAGGGGCGGGATCGGGCAACCGGTTCCGCCCTTTGTTTTGCCGGAGCGTTTTCGCGCGAAGTGGCTACCGGCTCGCGTGAAGAAGACCCGCCAAGACGAGAATCCAAAGCCTCGTTCCGATTCAATCGAAACGGAAAAGGCTCCAGGTGAAGCCGCTCGCAGGAAACAACAACAATGCCCGATAAGGTGCTGGTCTATTCGCGCTTTCCCAGAAACGAGCTGGTGCGCTTCGGCGAGCGCTACGAACTGCTGAATGCCGCGGGCAAACGGCCGACCGAGATGTTTCCGGCGGCCGAGCTCGGCGAGATCCGGGCCATGATCACATCGGGTGGGACGACACTCGGCGGCGAGGCGATGGACATGTTGCCGAAGCTTGGCGCGATCATCTGCTACGGCACCGGCTATGAGGGGATCGATCTTGCCGCCGCCGCGAAGCGCGGCATTGCGGTCGGCCACAGCCCCGGCGCCAATGCCGCATCGGTTGCCGACATCGCGGTGACGCTGATGCTGGCGGCTACGCGCCGCCTGCCGGTCGCCGATAATTACGTCCGCAGCGGTGACTGGATCACCGCCAAGCCGTCGCCGATGATGCGGCCGCAGGCCGGCATGCGCGGCCGCAAGGTCGGCGTGTATGGTCTCGGCGAGATCGGCCGCAAGATCGCGGCGCGGGTCGCGGCGTTCGAGACCGAGGTCGGTTATTTCAGCCGGTCACGGCAGGACGTGCCGTATCAGCACTTTCCGAGCCTCGAGGCGCTCACCGACTGGTGCAGTGTGCTGATGATCGCGGTGCGCGCCGGCGCGAACACGGTTCACGCCGTCAATGCCGATATCCTGCGCCGGCTCGGCAGCAGCGGGATCGTGGTCAATATCTCGCGCGGCTCCGTCATCGACCAGAAGGCGCTGGTCGCGGCACTGACCGATGGCGCAATCGCAGGCGCCGGCCTCGACGTGTTCGCCAAAGAGCCGCACGCGCCAGACGAACTGACGGCGCTGCCGAACGTCGTGCTGTCGCCGCATATCGGCGGCCACACCCTGGAATCGCACGTGGCGATGCAGGACTGCGTGCTCGCCAATCTCGACGCGTTCTTCGCCGGCAAGCCGCTGCCGTTTGAGGTAAGGGGCGCCTCAGCGGCTGGCGGTTCCGACCTTGGAACCGGTTCCCCGGCCGCAATGTGAAACTGGTCTGAAATTTGCTCTTGGCAAGCAGGGCGGGACCGGTTACATAGCGGCTTCCGGGCGTGCTGGCACTTGCTGGCATGTCTGTGCTCGCATTCCGAAAACCTGAGGTGATAGGAGATCATTCCTTTCCGCATGTCCGCAAGGATGCTCGAAAGGAAGGAAACCCGTCGCCTCCAACGGAATGAGAGCAGGGCGTTCGGCCCCGGCCGATAGCCCGATCCTGTCCGAGACTGCAGGCGCCCGCGAGAACTTCGTGTTTTCAACGGCTTAATCGCATGGCCTGCATAGACGGGTGAAGACCGGATTTTGTGCTCCACGTCGCGGCCTGTTCGCGGCTGGGAGGCTGGTTTGGTTCGAACCTCGACAGCCCATGGCCGCAAGGCTCTGGGAGGGCAGGCTTCTAGATGTCGTCTTGCCCGGCATGTCCGAAGGGTCTTGCGCCCAACGGATCAGGTTTAGGGCGGGACGATGGGTGCAACCCGGCGGTCCTGCCTTCGCGGAAAGGCCGCCAACCGGAAAGAGCTTGCTGTGGAACGAGCGGCAAAAAAAGAGTCGGTCGAACAACTCAACGAGGTCTTCAAGACCACGTCGGTTGCGATCGTTGCTCATTATTCCGGCCTCACCGTGGCCCAGATGCAGAAGCTGCGCATGCAGATGAAGCAGGCGGGTGCGTCGGTGAAGGTCTCGAAGAACCGTCTCGCCAAAATTGCTCTTGAAGGCACTGACGTCGCTGCCATCGGCTCCCTGCTGAAGGGACCGACCGTGATCGCTACTTCGAACGATCCGGTTGCGGCGCCAAAGGTTGCCATCGAATTCGCCAAGGCGAACGAGAAGTTCGTCATCCTCGGCGGCTCGATGGGTAAAACCGTCCTGAATGTCGACAGCGTGAAGGCGCTTGCCTCACTGCCGTCGCTCGACGAACTGCGCGGCAAGATCGTTGGCCTCATCGTGGCGCCGGCGACCAAGCTCGCTCAGCTGTCGAACGCGCCTGCGGCCAAGCTCGCACGCGTCATTCAGGCTCATGCCTCAAAGAGCGAAGCGGCCTGACCCTTCGCTAATCTCAAACCTGGTTCGAACCAAACGTTTAAGGAAACAGATCAATGGCTGACTTGCAGAAAATCGTCGACGACCTCTCGAGCCTCACCGTGCTCGAAGCCGCCGAACTCGCCAAGCTCCTCGAAGAAAAGTGGGGCGTGTCCGCCGCTGCCGCCGTTGCGGTTGCCGGCCCCGCTGCCGGCGGTGCTGCCGCTGCTCCGGCTGAAGAGAAGACCGACTTCACCGTCGTGCTGGCTGCCGCCGGCGACAAGAAGATCGAAGTCATCAAGGAAGTCCGCGCCATCACCGGCCTGGGCCTGAAGGAAGCCAAGGACCTCGTCGAAGGCGCTCCGAAGCCCGTCAAGGAAGGCGTCAACAAGGACGAAGCCGACAAGATCAAGGCCCAGCTCGAGAAGGCTGGCGCCAAGGTCGAGCTCAAGTAATGCGCGATCCGGGAGCGCCGCAGGGCGCTCCCGGGCCATGCAAGCGGCGTGCGACAGGTTGTCGCGTGGTGCGCCGGACACAAGAAAGTGTGGGGATCCGTGGACTTAACCCTCGAATCTCCTTTATTGCCATCCCATATCGGGTTGGCAGCAGAAAAACACGGTAGGCGGCGGGGGCGGCAGGGCACCCGGCGGAAGCCGTTGGGAGACAGTCAGATTTCGGGCTTTTTCAGTCCGTAAAGCGGAGCGTTTGGACGAGCGGGTGCAGTGATGCGCCTCGCGCGTCGTTTTGCGTTTTGGAGGTGATGGGGCCGGGCCGGGGATTTAATTCCTGACTTTGCGCTTCGTTCCTTCGGGACGATTCGAAATTCAACCCGGGGGCGATGGCAATCGCGTCCCGGAAGGTTCGCCCCACAAAGGCGACGAAAATGAGAGGCCACGATGGCGCAGCAGACATTCACCGGTCGCAAACGCGTACGCAAGTTTTTCGGTCACATCAAGGAAGTCGCCGAGATGCCGAACCTCATCGAGGTTCAGAAGGCATCCTACGACCAGTTCCTGATGGTTGACGAGCCGGCCGGCGGTCGCCTCGACGAGGGCCTGCAGGCGGTATTCCGCTCGGTATTTCCGATCTCGGATTTCTCCGGCACCTCGATGCTCGAATTCGTCCGCTACGAGTTCGAACAGCCGAAGTATGACGTCGACGAGTGCCGCCAGCGCGGCATGACCTTCGCTGCGCCGCTCAAGGTGACGCTGCGCCTCATCGTGTTCGATATCGACGAGGAAACCGGCGCCAAGTCGGTGAAGGACATCAAGGAGCAGGACGTCTACATGGGCGATATCCCGCTCATGACGATGAACGGCACCTTCGTCGTCAACGGCACCGAGCGCGTCATCGTCTCGCAGATGCACCGTTCGCCCGGCGTGTTCTTCGACCACGACAAGGGCAAGACCCATTCGTCCGGCAAGCTGTTGTTTGCCGCGCGCGTGATTCCGTATCGCGGTTCCTGGCTCGACATCGAGTTCGACGCCAAGGACATCGTGTTCGCGCGCATCGACCGCCGGCGCAAGCTGCCCGTGACCTCGCTGATGTACGCGCTCGGTCTCGACGGCGAGCAGATCCTGTCGACCTTCTACAAGAAGATCACCTACAAGCGGACCAAGGACGGATGGCGCGTGCCGTTCGATGCCAACCGCTTCCGCGGTTATTCGACCGTGAACGACCTGATCGACGCCGACACCGGCAAGGTGGTGCTCGAGGCCGGCAAGAAGCTGACCGTGCGCAGCGCGCGTCAGATGCAGGAAAAGGGCCTCAAGGCCCTGCGGATGTCGGATGATGAGCTCGTCGGCAACTATCTCGCCGAGGACCTCGTCAACCCGAAGACCGGTGAGATCTACGCCGAAGCCGGCGAGGAGATCACCGAGAAGTCGCTCAAGGTGCTGAACGAGCAGGGCTACAAGGACCTGCCGCTGCTCGACATCGACCACGTCAATGTCGGCGCCTATATCCGCAACACGCTGTCGGCCGACAAGAACTTGACGCGTGAGGACGCGCTGTTCGACATCTACCGCGTGATGCGTCCGGGCGAGCCGCCGACGCTGGATTCGGCGCAGGCGATGTTCCAGTCGCTGTTCTTCGATGCCGAGCGCTACGACCTCTCCGCGGTCGGCCGCGTCAAGATGAACATGCGCCTCGAGCTCGACGCGCCCGACACCCATCGCACGCTGCGCAAGGAAGACATCCTGGCGGTCATCAAGACGCTGGTCGACCTGCGCGACGGCAAGGGCGAGATCGACGACATCGACCACCTCGGCAACCGCCGGGTGCGCTCGGTCGGCGAGCTCATGGAGAACCAGTACCGGATCGGCCTGCTCCGCATGGAGCGCGCCATCAAGGAGCGCATGTCGAGCGTCGATATCGACACCGTGATGCCGCAGGACCTGATCAACGCCAAGCCGGCGGCTGCCGCGGTGCGCGAGTTCTTCGGTTCCTCGCAGCTGTCGCAGTTCATGGACCAGACCAACCCGCTGTCGGAGATCACCCACAAGCGGCGCCTCTCGGCGCTTGGCCCGGGCGGTCTGACCCGCGAGCGTGCCGGCTTCGAAGTCCGCGACGTGCATCCGACGCATTACGGCCGTATCTGCCCGATCGAAACGCCGGAAGGTCCGAACATCGGTCTGATCAACTCGCTGGCGACGTTCGCGCGCGTCAACAAGTACGGCTTCGTCGAGACGCCCTATCGCAAGATCAAGGACGGCCGGGTCACCGACGAGGTGGTCTATCTGTCGGCGATGGAAGAGGGCCGCTACCGCGTTGCGCAGGCCAACGTGCCGCTCGATGCCAAGGGCCGCTTCACCGACGACCTGGTGGTCTGCCGTCATGCCGGCGAAGTGCTGCCGGTGACGCCGGACAAGGTCGACTACATGGACGTGTCGCCGAAGCAGCTGGTTTCGGTCGCCGCGGCGCTGATCCCGTTCCTCGAGAACGACGACGCCAACCGCGCGCTGATGGGCTCGAACATGCAGCGCCAGGCGGTGCCGCTGGTTCGCGCCGAGGCGCCGTTCGTCGGCACCGGCATGGAAGGCGTGGTCGCCCGTGACTCGGGCGCGGCGATCGCCGCGCGCCGCTCGGGCGTGATCGACCAGATCGACGCCACCCGCGTCGTGATCCGCGCCACCGAGGATCTCGATCCGACCAAGTCGGGCGTCGATATCTACCGGCTGATGAAGTACCAGCGCTCCAACCAGTCGACCTGCATCAACCAGCGTCCGCTGGTGAAGGTCGGCGACATCGTCAAGAAGGGCGACATCATCGCGGACGGTCCGTCGACCGATCTCGGCGAGCTCGCGCTCGGCCGCAACGTGCTGGTCGCGTTCATGCCGTGGAACGGCTACAACTTCGAAGACTCGATCCTGCTCTCCGAGCGGATCGTGAAGGACGACGTGTTTACCTCGATTCATATCGAAGAATTCGAGGTGATGGCCCGCGACACCAAGCTCGGTCCTGAGGAAATCACGCGCGACATTCCGAACGTTTCGGAAGAAGCGCTGAAGAACCTCGACGAAGCCGGTATCGTCTACATCGGTGCGGAAGTCCGCGCCGGCGACATCCTGGTCGGCAAGATCACGCCGAAGGGCGAGAGCCCGATGACGCCGGAAGAGAAGCTGCTCCGCGCCATCTTCGGCGAGAAGGCCTCCGACGTCCGCGATACCTCGCTGCGCGTGCCTCCGGGCGTGCAGGGCACCATCGTGGAAGTCCGCGTGTTCAACCGCCACGGCGTCGACAAGGACGAGCGTGCGCTGGCGATCGAACGGGAAGAGATCGAGCGTCTGGCCAAGGACCGCGACGACGAGCAGGCGATTCTGGACCGCAACGTCTACAACCGCCTCGCCGAGCTGCTGGAGAACCGCCAGGGCATCGCCGGCCCGAAGGGCTTCAAGAAGGATACCAAGATCACCCGTGCGGTGCTCGACGAGTATCCGAAGTCGCAGTGGTGGCTGTTCGCCTCGCCGAACGACAAGCTGATGGCCGAGATCGAGGCCATGCGGAAGCAGTACGACGAGTCGAAGAAGGGCCTCGAGCAGCGCTTCCTCGACAAGGTCGAGAAGCTGCAGCGTGGCGACGAGTTGCCGCCCGGCGTGATGAAGATGGTCAAGGTCTTCGTCGCGGTGAAGCGCAAGATCCAGCCCGGCGACAAGATGGCCGGCCGTCACGGCAACAAGGGCGTGGTGTCGAAGATCGTGCCGATCGAGGACATGCCGTTCCTCGAGGACGGTACGCATGCCGACATCGTGCTCAACCCGCTCGGCGTGCCTTCGCGCATGAACGTCGGTCAGATCCTTGAGACCCATCTCGGTTGGGCCTGCGCCGGCCTCGGCAAGCGCATCGGCCAGACCATCGACGCCTACTATCAGAAGCAGGATCTCAAGCCGCTGCGCGAGACCCTGAAGAAGATCTATGGCGAGGATGAAACCATCAAGTCGCTGAACGACAACGAGTTGGTCGAACTCGGCCGCAATCTGAGCCACGGCGTGCCGATCGCAACGCCGGTGTTCGACGGCGCCAAGGAAGCCGACATCGAGGAGATGCTGAAGCTCGCGGGCTTCGACGCCTCCGGCCAGTCGACCGTCTATGACGGCCGCACCGGCGATGCGTTCGATCGCAAGGTGACGATGGGCTACATCTACATGCTCAAGCTGCACCATCTCGTGGACGACAAGATCCACGCGCGTTCGATCGGTCCGTACTCGCTCGTCACCCAGCAGCCGCTGGGCGGCAAGGCGCAGTTCGGCGGCCAGCGCTTCGGCGAAATGGAGGTCTGGGCGCTGGAAGCCTACGGCGCCGCCTACACGCTGCAGGAAATGCTGACCGTGAAGTCGGACGACGTCGCCGGCCGTACCAAGGTGTACGAGGCGATCGTGCGCGGTGACGATACCTTCGAGGCCGGCATTCCGGAATCGTTCAACGTGCTGGTCAAGGAAATGCGCTCGCTCGGCCTCAACGTCGACCTGCACAATTCCAAGGTGGGACCGGCGCCGACGTCGGAAGCGGCCGAGTAACGCGATGATTTACGCCCGGCGCGAAAGCGCCGGGCCTTCGCGCTCCGCTCGGACGTTGAGTGGGGCGCGCGTTGAATAAAAGTTTCGAATTTGCTGCCGGTGACGATCGGCACGCGAGGAGAAGACCATGAATCAAGAGATTATGAATCTTTTCAATCCGACGACGCCGGCTCAGGTCTTCGACCAGATCCGGATTTCGATCGCGTCTCCGGAGAAGATTCTGTCCTGGTCCTACGGCGAGATCAAGAAGCCGGAGACCATCAACTACCGCACCTTCAAGCCGGAGCGTGACGGCCTGTTCTGCGCGCGCATCTTCGGGCCGATCAAGGACTACGAGTGCTTGTGCGGCAAGTACAAGCGGATGAAGTACAAGGGCATCATCTGCGAGAAGTGCTCGGTCGAAGTGACGCTGTCGCGCGTCCGGCGCGAGCGCATGGGCCATATCGAGCTGGCGGCGCCGGTCGCTCACATTTGGTTCCTGAAGTCGCTGCCGTCGCGCATCGGCCTCTTGCTCGACATGACGCTGAAGGATCTCGAGCGGATCCTGTACTTCGAATACTACGTCGTTCTCGAGCCGGGTCTGACCGCGCTGAAGGACCGTCAGCTGCTGTCGGAAGACGAGTATCTGAAGGCGCAGGACGAGTACGGCCAGGACAGCTTCACCGCCATGATCGGCGCGGAGGCGATCCGCGAGCTGCTGAAGGGGCTCGAGCTCGAGAAGCTCGAGGCGACGCTGCGTGCCGACATGGCGGAGACCGACTCCGACATCAAGCACAAGAAGCTCGCCAAGCGTCTGAAGATCGTCGAGGCCTTCCGCGTCTCCGGCAACAAGCCGGAATGGATGATCATGACGGTCGTGCCGGTGATTCCGCCGGACCTGCGCCCGCTGGTGCCGCTCGACGGCGGCCGGTTCGCGACCTCGGACCTCAACGACCTGTATCGCCGCGTCATCAACCGCAACAACCGCTTGAAGCGGCTGATGGAGCTGCGTGCGCCCGACATCATCATCCGCAACGAAAAGCGCATGCTGCAGGAGGCCGTCGACGCGCTGTTCGACAACGGCCGCCGTGGCCGCGTCATCACCGGCGCCAACAAGCGCCCGCTGAAGTCGCTCGCCGACATGCTGAAGGGCAAGCAGGGCCGGTTCCGCCAGAACCTGCTCGGCAAGCGCGTCGACTATTCGGGCCGTTCGGTGATCGTGGTCGGTCCCGAGCTGCGCCTGCATCAGTGCGGCCTGCCGAAGAAGATGGCGCTCGAGCTGTTCAAGCCGTTCATCTACTCGCGGCTCGACGCCAAGGGTCTGTCCACCACGGTGAAGCAGGCCAAGAAGCTGGTCGAGAAGGAGCGTCCGGAGGTCTGGGATATCCTCGACGAGGTGATCCGCGAGCATCCGGTGCTGCTCAACCGCGCGCCGACGCTGCACAGGTTGGGCATCCAGGCGTTCGAGCCGGTGCTGATCGAGGGCAAGGCGATCCAGCTGCATCCGCTGGTCTGCGCCGCCTTCAACGCCGACTTCGACGGCGACCAGATGGCCGTGCACGTTCCGCTGTCGCTGGAAGCGCAGCTGGAAGCGCGCGTCCTGATGATGTCGACCAACAACATCCTGCATCCGGCGAACGGCCAGCCGATCATCGTGCCGTCGCAGGACATCGTGCTCGGCCTCTACTACGTCTCGATCATGCGCGAAGGCCTGCCCGGCGAGGGCAAGATCTTCGGCGACATGGCCGAGCTCGAGCACGCCCTGCATTCGAAGGTCATCCACCTCCACACCAAGATCAAGTACCGGTGGGAAGGCCTCGACGAGGAAGGCAAGATGTCCAAGCGGTGGATCGAAACCACCGCCGGCCGTGTCATGCTCGGCAACCTGCTGCCGAAGAGCACCAAGATCTCGTACGACATCATCAACAAGCTGATGACCAAGCGCGAGATCTCGGGCGTGATCGACCAGGTCTACCGTCACTGCGGTCAGAAGGAGACGGTGATCTTCTGCGATCGCATCATGGCGCTCGGCTTCTACAACGCCTTCAAGGCGGGCATTTCGTTCGGCAAGGACGACATGGTCGTGCCGGCGTCGAAGTGGAAGATCGTGGACCAGACCCGTACGCTGGCGAAGGATTTCGAGCAGCAGTACAATGACGGCCTGATCACCCATGGCGAGAAGTACAACAAGGTCGTCGACGCCTGGTCGAAGGCCGGTGAAGAAGTCGCCAAGGCGATGATGAAGGAGATCTCGTCCACCAAGAAGACGGCGGCGGGCGCGGATGCCGACATCAACTCGATCTACATGATGGCGCACTCCGGTGCGCGTGGTTCGCCGGCCCAGATGCGCCAGCTCGCCGGCATGCGCGGCCTGATGGCCAAGCCGTCGGGCGAGATCATCGAGACGCCGATCATTTCCAACTTCAAGGAAGGTCTGTCGGTGCTCGAGTACTTCAACTCGACCCACGGCGCCCGCAAGGGCCTTGCGGACACCGCGTTGAAGACCGCGAACTCCGGCTACCTGACCCGCCGTCTGGTCGACGTCGCGCAGGACTGCATCATCACGCAGACCGATTGCGGCACCAAGCTCGGCATCAAGATGCGCGCCATCGTCGATGCCGGCACGGTCGTTGCCTCGCTCGGCTCGCGCATCCTGGGCCGTACGGCCTGCGATGACGTGCGCGATCCCGCCACCAACGAGATTGTCGTCAAGCGCGACACGTTGATGGAGGAGACCCATGTCGACGCGATCCAGCAGGCCGGCATCCAGGAAGTGAAGATCCGCTCGGCGCTGACCTGCGAGCTGATCAACGGCATCTGCGCCAAGTGCTACGGCCGCGATCTGGCCCGCGGCACGCCGGTCAACCACGGTGAGGCCGTCGGCGTCATCGCGGCGCAGTCGATCGGCGAACCCGGCACGCAGCTGACGATGCGCACGTTCCACATCGGCGGCGCAGCCCAGCTCAACGAGCAGTCGTTCGTCGAATCGAACTTCGACGGCAAGATCGTGATCAGGAACAAGGCGATCGCCCGCAACAGCGAAGGCAACCTGGTCGCGATGGTGCGCAACATGGTTGTTGCGATCGTCGATGCCGACGGTACCGAGCGTGCAACCCACCGTATTCAGTACGGTTCGAAGATGCACGTCGACGAAGGCGACATGGTCAAGCGCGGCCAGCGCATCGCGGAGTGGGATCCCTATACCCGCCCGGTGCTCACCGAAGTCGAGGGCACGATCGGTTTCGAGGATCTGGTCGAAGGCCAGTCGATCTCGGAAACGCTCGACGAGTCGACCGGTATCGCCAAGCGCGTGGTCATCGACTGGCGCACGACGCGCGGCGGTTCGGACCTGCGTCCGGCCATCGTGGTCAAGGGCAAGGACGGCAAGGTGATGAAGCTCGCGCGTGGCGGCGATGCCCGCTACATGCTGTCGGTCGACGCCATTCTGTCGGTCGACATCGGTGCGAAGGTGATGCCCGGCGACATCCTTGCGCGTATCTCGACCGAGAGCGCCAAGACGCGTGACATCACCGGCGGTCTGCCGCGGGTGGCGGAACTGTTCGAGGCTCGCAAGCCGAAGGATGCGGCGATCATCGCGGAGACCGCGGGAACGATCCGCTTCGGCCGCGACTACAAGAACAAGCGCCGCATCTCGATCGAGCCGATGGACAAGACCGAGGAGCCGCGCGAGTACCTGATCCCGAAGGGCAAGCACATCCACCTTCAGGACGGCGACATCGTCGAAAAGGGCGATTTCATCGTCGAAGGCAACCCGGCGCCGCACGACATCCTGGCGATCAAGGGCATCGAGGAACTCGCTGCCTATCTGGTCAACGAAATCCAGGAGGTCTACCGGTTGCAGGGCGTGCTCATCAACGACAAGCACATCGAGGTGATTGTCCGTCAGATGCTGCAGAAGGTCGAAGTCACCGATCAGGGCGACACCGACATGATCTCGGGCGAGCAGGTCGACAAGATCGAGTTCGACGCGCTCAACACCAAGGCCAAGGAGGAGGGCAAGAAGCCCGCCACGGGGACGCCGGTTCTGCTCGGCATCACCAAGGCGAGTTTGCAGACCCGCTCCTTCTTCTCGGCGGCGTCGTTCCAGGAGACCACGCGCGTGCTCACCGAAGCTGCCGTCAACGGCAAGGTGGACCCGCTCGAAGGCCTCAAGGAGAACGTCATCGTCGGCCGCCTGATCCCGGCCGGCACCGGCGCCTCGATGGCGCGGATCCGCGAAGTCGCGGTCAAGCGCGACAAGCTGATCCTCGACGAGCGCGAGAAGCAGCAGGCGGCGATCGTGCCGACGGCTCCGGAAGCGGAGCCGCTGGCGCTGCCGCCCGCGGAATAGGCATCCGCAAGACTACGGGTGCGACGAGAAGGCCGGCGTTCAGCCGGCCTTTTTGCTGCTTTCTTTCCCTGCTGCGGTGCAGGGACGCAGTTTGTTCATCTTTCCTTCAGGCAAAAAAGTGCCTTTGCTGGGGTGACTTAGACCGGCTGTTTGGCTCGTGCCGGAGACGACGGAATCGATATGCTCGACTTGGCGATTGTAGGCGGCGGCCCCGGGGGGCTGATGAGCGCCTGGTATTTGAAGCGCAAACTCGGCGACCTCTGCCGCATCACCATCTTCGAGGCGTCCGATCGCCTCGGCGGCAAGATCGCCACGCGCAAATTCGACACCGCGCCTGCGATGTATGAGGCCGGCGTTGCCGAGATCTACGATTACTCGATGACGGGCCCGGACCCGCTGCGCGAGCTGATTCAGCATTTCGGGCTGCAGACGATCCCGATGGACGCCGAGCAGGTGCAGCTCGACGGCGAACTGCTGGCCGACGTCCCCGGCATGCGCCGCAAATACGGCGCGAAGACCGCGGCCGCGATCGAGGCGTTCCGCAAGCGCTGCAGCGAGCTGGTGTCGCCGATCGAGTATTACGAGGGCGTCGGCGCTCACGACAACGAACATCCGTGGGCCTACAAGACCGCCGAGCAGATCCTCGACGAAGAGGTCGAGGACGTGACTGCCAAGCGGTTCTTCAAGGTGATGGCGCGCTCCGACCTCGCGACCGAGAGCCACAACACCAACGGCCTCAACGCGCTGAAGAACTACGTCATGGATGTCGACGGCTATATCGGCCTGTATTCGATCCAGAACGGCAACGAGCAGCTGATCGATTGCCTGCGCTCGGAGGTCAGCGCCGACATCCAGCTCAACCATCGCGTCCTCAAGGTCGGCAAGACCGCAAGCGGCCGCTACCAGCTCAACATGATGAACGGCAAGGGGCCGGAGACGCGCGACTTCGACCTCGTGCTGGTCTGCCTGCCACATTCCTGGCTCGCGACCATGCGCTGGGACGGCGAGCAGCTGCGCAAGTCGATGGTCAAGCACGTCGCCTATTTCGATCGTCCGGCGCACTATCTGCGCGTCTCGATCCTGTTCGACGAGCCGTTCTGGGGCGAGAAGATCCCGGGCGCCTGGTTCATGTCGGAAGCGTTCGGCGGCTGCTGCGTCTACAATGAGGGCGCGCGCCACGATGTCGGCAAGCACGGCGTGCTGAACTGGCTGATCGCCGGCTCCGACGCGCTCGCCTTCGCCAATCTCAGCGATGAGGAACTGATCGACGCCGCGCTGAAGTCGCTGCCGGCCTCGCTCGGCGATGCGCGTGCGCATTTCCTCGAGGGCAAGACCCATCGCTGGCTGTCGTCGGTCAACGCGCTGCCGGGCGGCCTGCCGGTGCGCGACGTCATGACCAACCACCGTCCCGATCCGAAGCAGCACCCCGGCATCGTGGTGGTCGGCGACTATCTGTTCGATTCGACGCTGAACGGGCTGCTCGATTCCTCCGATGCCGCGACCGACATCATCGTCACCGAGATGATGCGGCTGCGCCGCGCCCGTGCGCAGGACGAAGGCGCGCTGTCCGACAAGATCGACCGCAACTATTTCGAGAATTATCGCGGCGCCGGTCCCTACAGCGAAGTCTGGCGCAACTTCACCGACCCGGCCTATCTGACCGACCTGATCAAGACGGTGTGGGGCAGGGCGAAGGGCTACAAGCTGCTGATCGCCGGCTCCGCCAGCGGCGAGCTGGTCGGCGCGCTGCGCGAGCGCGGCATCGATGCCTGGGGCATCGAGAACAACCGCTACATCCACAGCAAGACGCCGAAGGCGCTCAAGAAGTACAACAAGCTCGGCTCGATCGCCGACATGCCGTTCAAGGACAATGAGTTCGACTTCGTGTTCGAGACCTCGCTGTGCCATCTCGGCGAGAAGCAGGTCGTGCGCGGGGTGCGCGAGCTCAACCGCGTGGTCAAGACCGGCGTCGTGTTCGCGTCGGTGACCTCGGACATGGCGCCGGCGGTGATCGATCGCTACGACCTGCTGCGCGGGGTGAAGAAGCTCGGCACCTGGTGGGAATGGTCGGAATTGTTCTTCGGCAACGGCTTCGACCTGTCGATGCACCGCCGCGACTGCACCGATGCGCTGTGGACGTTGACGCTTGCCGCCAACAAAGGGCCGGGGCAGTGGTACGCCGACTCCGACAGCCTGCGCTATTCCTTCTTCGACAAGGTCGAGGCGGATCACGACGACTAGCGGCAGCGAGTGACGGCACCCGCTCGCGGTCTTGCGCAAGGCGAGCGGCCCCGTCAACCAACGTCAAAGGCGGCCGTGCCGTGATCCCGAATCCACGGGACCGCGCGCCGCGCCGTTCCAAACGCTTTGCCGAATTCGTTGTGATCGCATAGGATTGTACCAGCAGCATTCGCCGCTGCGGTTTCGATTTGCGGTCATGCCGGCCGTGGAGCAACGGTTGGTTTCATGGCGCCAAGACCTCCTGCATCAGACGATCCGAATCGATCGGCGGCCGACGATCCCGCGCTGAAGAAGAAGTCTGCGGCCGCGGCCGGTCCGCCTGCGGCAACGGCCTCCGCCAAGCCCGCCGCCGCTCCGGTCGATGACGACGATGATGAGGACGAGGACGACGAGTTCGAGCTCGACGACGATGATGACGAGGACCTCGTCGTCTTCACCGCCAGGGAAGCCGCCGGCGCGCTCTCCACGATCTTCAGCTTCGTCAAGCCGATCCTGACCAACTACAAGAAGCCGCTCGCCTTTGTCGCGATCGGCGTGCTGGTCGAGACGTTGTTCAACGTCATCATGCCGCTCAGCCTGAAATTCCTGATCGACGACGCGCTCGGCGAGGAGGATTTCCAGGCCCTTTACAAGATCCTCGGCGTGCTCGCGGTCGCCGGCATCGTCACCTCGATCATCGCGGTCTGGTACGAGCGCTGGGATGCACGGCTTGGCGCGGGCATCATCGCCGACGTCCGGACCCGCATCTTCGACCACGTCCAGAACCTGCCGTCAGCCTATTTCGCCCGCACCAAGCGCGGCGAGATCCTGTCGCGTTTCTCGATCGATCTGTCGGCCTTCGAGGGCTCGGTCAAGACCTTCGCCAACAGCGCGGCGCTGCCGGGCCTCGAGCTGATCGCCGGCATCATCCTGATGCTGTTCCTGAACTGGCAGCTTGCCGTGGTCGCCTTGCTGGTGTTTCCGATCACGCTGATCGGGCCGCGCATCCTGACGCCGAAGGCGGTGCTGGCCAATTACGAGCAGAAGCAGAACGAAGCCGCGCTGCTCGGCATGGTGCAGGAGAACGTTGCTGCCCAGGCGGTGGTGAAGGCGTTCAACCTGCAGCGCCGGGCGCTCGGCTGGTTCACGCTGCGCAACCGCGACGTCCGCGCCAAGGCCGCGTCAGCCATGTTCCTGTCGACCATGGTGGAGCGCACCGTCACCATTTCGGTGCTGCTGCTCCACCTCGTGGTGTTGGCGATCGGCGCCTATCTCGCCACCAAGGGGCAGATCACGGTCGGCACCTTCGTGACCTTCGAGAGCGCATTCTGGGAGGTGTCGTACAACATCGCTCATCTCATGCATTTCATCCCGGTGTCGATCCAGTCTGCGGCGGCAGTGCGGCACATCGAGGAGCTGCTCGACGAGCCGACCCGCGGCGCCGACCGCCCCGGCGCGCCGGATCTGCCGCGCATCACCAACGACATCTCCTTCGACCGCGTTACCTTCCAGTATGAGGGGGCGCAGACGCCGGTGCTCGACAATCTCAGCCTCAAGCTCAATGCCGGCAAGAGCATTGCGATCGTCGGTCCCAGCGGCTCCGGCAAGAGCACGCTGATCAACCTGATCCTGCGGCTCTACGTGCCGGACGAGGGCCGCGTTGCCATTGACGGCGTCGACATCCGCCGGGTCACGCGCGAGTCGCTGCGGGCCAGCATGGCGGTCGTGTTCCAGGAGAACATGCTGTTCAACATGTCGATCCGCGAGAACATCCGGCTCGGCAAGGAAGGGGCCACGGACGCGGAGGTCGAGGACGCCGCGAAGAAGGCCGAGATCCATCGCTACATCATGAGCCTGCCGCAGCGCTACGACACGCCGGTCGGCGAGCGCGGCGACACCTTGTCCGGCGGCCAGCGCCAGCGCATCGCGATCGCGCGCGCGATCATCCGCAACCCGTCCGTGCTGCTGCTCGACGAGGCGACCTCGGCGCTCGACCAGACCACGGAGGCGGCGATCAACCGCACGCTGCTCAAGGTCGCCAAGGGTCGCACCATGATCTGGTCGACGCACCGACTGGCCTCGGTGGTCGAGATGGACGAGATCATCGTGATCTCCGGCGGCAGGGCGATCGAACGCGGCTCGCACGAGCAACTGCTGGCCCTGAATGGCGTCTACCGCAAGCTGTGGGACGACCAGGGGCATGTCCATCACGATGCGGACGACGAGGATGACGACGACGCGGACGATGATGAAGACGACGAGGATGAGGACGAAGACGAGGCGTGAGTCCCGCGCCGCGTCGCCGGCGATGGCCGGGCGCTAGAATCTTGTTTGACGCGTTTTCTTTACGCGAGCCGGTACCCACTTCGCTCGAAAACGCCCCTGCTGATCACGCCTCTACGCCCTGTCTGCGGCGTGCGGACGCTGCCGGAAGTGATTGGCGGACCGTGCCGCTGACGCTGCCTGCGGGCCGTGCAACCGGCGCAGCGTGCCCCGGCCGAGATAGCCGAGGAAGCGTGCCCAGCGCTGGGCCTGCCAGTAGGGCCCGCTGCCGATCGACACCTCGCGGAAGTTGAATGCCTTGGCATTCGACCACGCGTCGCACTCCGTCTTGACCGGATCGTCGTAGAACGCCGTGATCTTCTCCTCGCCCATGCCGTCGGTCGCAAGCCAGGCCGGGATATGGACGTTGCAGAGCTGGGATACGTCGGTGAACACCTTGTCGGTCCCGGTGCCGGTGACGGGGCAGGTGCTGGCGAAGGCGTCGCCGACCAGCACGACGCCGGCCTGCCGATAGCCGGTACTGACATAGACGTCGGCGGGCCTGATCTTGATGTCGCCGGCGACGTCGAACTCACCGGTGAGCCGGCGCAGCCGCGGTAGCGCGGCGTTCAGCGTCTCGACCGGATCGCGCCGCATCGCCCGCAGCCACGGATCGTCGGCCTGGCGGTAGGTGAACAGGTTGGCGCGCATCCGGTTTCCGATCGGAAACAGCGTGATGTAAGGGATGCGGTCGCTCGGCCGCTCCGAAAAGTAGGTCATGGCCGCGAACGGGAAGGCGGGGCGGCCGACGGGGACGAAATCGAAGCCGATCGAGATCGAGTGGCAGAAGCTGGTCACCAGCCGCTCGATGCCGAGCATCCGGCGCAGCCCGACATTCAGGCCGTTGGCGAGCACCACGAGGCGCGCCGAGATCTCCTCGCCGCCCGAAAGCACCAAGCGCTGCCGCTCGGAGCTGGTCGCGACATCGACGACCTTGTCGCGGATGAATTCCGCCGGCCCGGCGATCTCGGCCCGAATCGCAGTGATCAGCGCGTCGTACATGATGCCGTATTGCCGGCTCGGCTGCCGGTCGAGCAGATGACCGAATCGCGCGATCCAGTTCTCGCCGTCGAGCGTCGCCGAACGCAGCACGGATTCGGCAATCCCGGTGCGGGCGAATCGCGCGAGCTGCAGGTCGCCGCCGATCTTTTCGACGCGGAAGTCGAACGGATAGACCTGATGGGGATCGATCAGGACGGTCGGTATCCCGGCACGGCCGAGCATGGCGGCCGCGGTCGAGCCCGCAAGACCTCCGCCGATGATCGCGATGTCGGTGTACCGCATGACGTTTTCCGTGGCCGTAGACCGCAATTTTTGCGCTGCGAATGGCAAATAAAGGCTTAGTTTCGAAATTCGCCTTCAGATTCAAGTTGGGGAGAATTGTTTCTAATCATATTTTACCCGGATATAATATGATTCCGCTGACGTGCCGGAGATTCGGATTCGGGCGAGGGGAGGCGCGAAGGCTGTCAGATTTCGTCGCCCGACGAGCACTCCGAAATGCGAAATCTGCAAGCGCCAGAGGCGTTTCTTTGCTTGTCGTTTTGCTTGACTTCACTATCTCTCGATTATACAAGGCGCTCACTTAACGACAGGCGGTGAGCTACGCCAGCGTCGGAACGGAACACCCCAAGGCCTTTTTCAGCGCCGGACGGGCACCAACCTCGACGAATGCCGCTCAAACGCTGTCGATGATAGCTAGGCAATGCCAGGACGATTTTGGTTCTCTTGAGCACGTCCTCTTGAGAGTGAATTCGGATGCATGACCTCGGTGGCGGACCAGACAGCGAACGCTGAACGGTTCGGAATCGCGGTCCTCTGTGGCGTCGATGCGCTTTCCGCTCAGTGATGAGTGGTTGGCGCGATTTCGCTTTGCGCGGTTGTCTGTTCCGCGTCGAGCGGGCCGTACGGGACGGCTAGTCCTGAGAAGAAATTTGCGGAGCCATTCAAGGTTTCCGCGCGAACTAAAGGGTGAAGGCTGCATGCCGACGATCAACCAGCTGATCGCAAAACCACGTGAAGTGCAGAAGTCGCGCAAGAAAGTGCCGGCGCTGCAGCAGTCGCCGCAGAAGCGCGGCGTGTGCACGCGCGTCTACACCACGACCCCGAAGAAGCCGAACTCGGCGCTTCGTAAGGTCGCCAAGGTGCGCCTGACCAACGGCTTCGAGGTGATCGGCTACATCCCGGGTGAAGGCCATAACCTGCAGGAGCACTCGGTGGTTATGATCCGCGGCGGCCGCGTCAAGGACTTGCCGGGCGTGCGCTACCACATCCTCCGTGGCGTGCTGGATACCCAGGGCGTCAAGAACCGTAAGCAGCGTCGTTCGAAGTACGGCGCGAAGCGTCCGAAGTAAGCGGGAAACGATCAAATGTCGCGTCGCCATTCTGCTGAGAAGCGTGAAGTTCTTCCGGATCCGAAGTTCGGGAACATCATCATTACGAAGTTCATGAACTCGGTGATGTACGCCGGGAAGAAGTCGGTCGCCGAAAACATCGTCTACGGTGCGCTCGGCATGATCGAGGCCAAGACCAAGCAGCCCCCGCTCGGCGTGTTCGAGCAGGCGCTCGAGAACGTGATGCCGACCATCGAGGTCCGTTCCCGCCGCGTCGGCGGCGCGACTTACCAGGTGCCGGTGGAAGTCCGCTCGGTGCGCCGTCAGGCGCTCGGCATCCGCTGGCTGATCTCGGCCGCCCGTGAGCGCAACGAGAAGACCATGACGGAGCGTCTGTCGGCGGAGCTGCTCGACGCCTCGAACAATCGCGGCAACGCCGTCAAGAAGCGTGAAGACGTGCACCGGATGGCGGAAGCCAACCGCGCCTTCTCGCACTATCGCTGGTAAGGCGATCAACGGAATTTAAGGAACAGTCTCATGCCCCGCCAACATGCCATCGAGGACTACCGCAACTTCGGTATCATGGCGCATATCGACGCCGGCAAGACCACGACCACCGAGCGCATCCTGTATTACACCGGCAAGAGCCACAAGATCGGCGAAGTGCACGAAGGTGCCGCGACGATGGACTGGATGGAGCAGGAGCAGGAGCGTGGCATCACGATCACTTCGGCTGCGACCACCGCGTTCTGGAACGGCAAGCGCCTGAACATCATCGACACCCCCGGCCACGTCGACTTCACCATTGAAGTCGAGCGTTCGCTGCGCGTGCTCGACGGCGCCGTTTGCGTTCTCGACTCCAACCAGGGCGTCGAGCCGCAGACCGAGACCGTCTGGCGCCAGGGCGACAAGTACAAGGTTCCGCGCATCGTCTTCGCCAACAAGATGGACAAGACCGGTGCCGACTTCTTCAAGTGCCTGTCCGACATCGTCGACCGCCTCGGCGCCAAGCCGATCGCGATCCAGCTTCCGATCGGTGCCGAGAACAACTTCAAGGGTCTCGTCGACCTCGTGAAGATGAAGGGCATCGTCTGGAACGATGAATCGCTCGGCGCCAAGTTCGACTATGTCGACATCCCGGAAGACCTGGTCGAGCAGGCCAAGGAATATCGCGAGAAGATGGTGGAAGCCGCCGTCGAGCTCGACGACGACGCTTTGGCTGCCTTCCTCGACGGCAAGGAGCCGGACGAGGCGACCCTGAAGCGCCTGATCCGCAAGGCCGTGCTGACCGGCGCGTTCTATCCGGTGCTGTGCGGCTCCGCGTTCAAGAACAAGGGCGTGCAGCCGCTGCTCGACGCCGTCGTCGACTACCTGCCGTCGCCGGTCGACGTGCCCGCGATCAAGGGCACCGACGATGACGGCAACGAAGTCGTGCGCCATGCGGACGACAAGGAGCCGCTGGCGCTGCTCGCGTTCAAGATCATGGACGACCCCTTCGTCGGCACCATCACCTTCTGCCGCATTTATTCCGGCATCCTGCAGTCGGGCACCGGCGTGGTGAACTCGACCCGCGAGAAGAAAGAGCGTATCGGGCGCATGCTGCTGATGCATGCGAACAACCGCGAAGACATCAAGGAAGCCTATGCCGGCGACATCGTCGCGCTGGCTGGCCTGAAGGAAGCGCGCACCGGTGACACGCTGTGCGATCCCGACAAGCCGGTCATCCTCGAGAAGATGGAATTCCCGGAGCCGGTGATCGAAATCGCGATCGAGCCGAAGTCGAAGGCCGACCAGGAAAAGCTCGGCGTGGCGCTTGCCAAGCTCGCCGCGGAAGATCCGTCGTTCCGCGTGTCGACCGACCAGGAGTCCGGCCAGACCATTCTCAAGGGCATGGGCGAACTGCATCTCGACATCAAGGTCGACATTCTCAAGCGCACCTACAAGGTCGATGCCAACATCGGCGCGCCGCAGGTGGCGTTCCGCGAGCGCGTGACCAAGAAGGCTGAGGTCAAGTACACCCACAAGAAGCAGACCGGCGGTACCGGTCAGTTCGCCGAAGTGTCGATCGTCGTCGAGCCGAACGAGCCCGGCAAGGGCTATGAGTTCGAATCGAAGATCGTCGGCGGTGCGGTGCCGAAGGAATACATCCCCGGCGTCGAGAAGGGCCTCAACAGCGTGATGGGCTCCGGTGTCGTTGCCGGCTTCCCGGTGGTGGACGTCAAAGTGCAGCTGGTCGACGGCAAGTATCACGACGTCGACTCGTCGGCGCTGGCGTTCGAAATCGCATCGCGGGCTGCGTTCCGCGAGGCGCTGACGAAGGGCAAGTCCGTTCTGCTCGAGCCGATCATGAAGGTCGAGGTGGTGACCCCGGAAGACTACACCGGTTCGGTCATCGGCGACCTGAATTCCCGGCGCGGCCAGATCCAGGGTCAAGACATGCGCGGCAACGCCAACGTCATCAATGCGATGGTGCCGCTCATGAACATGTTCGGTTACGTGAACAACCTGCGCTCGATGAGCCAGGGTCGCGCGACCTTCACAATGCAGTTCGATCACTACGCCGAAGCACCGGCGAACGTGTCAGCTGAAGTCCAGAAAAAGTTTGCTTGATTGTCGTTGGTTAGCAACTAACGACTGAACGGAGAGTCAAATGGCCAAAGCAAAATTCGAGCGTAACAAGCCCCACTGCAACATCGGCACCATCGGTCACGTCGACCATGGCAAGACCTCGCTGACCGCAGCGATCACCAAGGTGCTTGCAGAGACCGGCGGCGCGACGTTCACCGCCTACGACCAGATCGACAAGGCGCCGGAAGAGAAGGCGCGCGGCATCACGATCTCGACCGCTCACGTCGAGTACGAGACGAAGAACCGTCACTATGCCCACGTCGACTGTCCCGGCCACGCCGACTACGTCAAGAACATGATCACCGGTGCCGCCCAGATGGACGGCGCGATCCTGGTCGTATCGGCTGCTGACGGCCCGATGCCGCAGACCCGCGAGCACATCCTGCTCGCCCGCCAGGTCGGCGTGCCCGCGCTCGTCGTGTTCCTCAACAAGTGCGACATGGTCGACGATCCGGAGCTGCTCGAGCTCGTCGAGCTCGAGGTCCGTGAGCTGCTCTCGAAGTACGAATTCCCGGGCGACAAGATCCCGATCATCAAGGGCTCGGCGCTCGCCGCCCTCGAAGACAAGGACAAGACGCTTGGCCACGATGCCATCCTCGAGCTGATGCGCAATGTCGACGAATACATCCCGCAGCCGGAGCGTCCGATCGACCAGCCGTTCCTGATGCCGGTTGAAGACGTGTTCTCGATCTCGGGCCGCGGCACCGTCGTCACTGGCCGTGTCGAGCGCGGCGTGATCAAGGTCGGCGAGGAAATCGAAATCGTCGGTATCCGCGACACCCAGAAGACCATCGTCACCGGCGTCGAAATGTTCCGCAAGCTGCTCGATCAGGGTCAGGCCGGCGACAATATCGGTGCGCTGCTCCGCGGCACCAAGCGCGAGGAAGTCGAGCGTGGCCAGGTGCTGTGCAAGCCCGGTTCGGTCAAGCCGCACACCAAGTTCAAGGCTGAGGCCTACATCCTCACCAAGGAAGAGGGCGGTCGTCACACCCCGTTCTTCACCAACTACCGTCCGCAGTTCTACTTCCGCACCACCGACGTGACCGGCGTTGTGCACCTGCCCGAAGGCACCGAGATGGTGATGCCGGGCGACAACATCGCGATGGAAGTGCACCTGATCGTGCCGATCGCGATGGAAGAGAAGCTGCGCTTCGCGATCCGCGAAGGCGGCCGCACCGTCGGCGCCGGCGTCGTCGCCGCCATCATCGAGTAAGGGTGGATCAGTCAGTTTGCAGCGGGTGGGTTCGCCCACCCGCAGCTCACCACTCGCTATTCGCTAATTGAGCGACGAAGAAAGAGATACGGCAATGAACGGCCAAAACATTCGCATCCGTCTCAAGGCGTTCGACCATCGAATCCTCGATACGTCGACCCGTGAGATCGTGAACACGGCGAAGCGCACCGGTGCGCAGGTTCGCGGACCGATTCCGCTGCCGACCCGCATCGAGAAGTTCACCGTCAACCGTTCGCCGCACGTTGACAAGAAGAGCCGCGAGCAATTCGAGATGCGCACTCACAAGCGCCTCCTCGACATTGTCGACCCGACCCCGCAGACCGTCGATGCGCTGATGAAGCTCGACCTGGCCGCCGGTGTCGACGTCGAGATCAAGCTCTAAGGTTTTGGATTTTTACGTCCGCCGCTTGCGGACAGAAAGACAGGAAGCACGCCGATGCGCTCCGGAGTGATCGCACAAAAGGTCGGGATGACGCGGGTCTTTACGGAGACCGGCGAGCATATCCCTGTGACCGTGCTGAAGTTGGGCAACTGCCAGGTGCTGGGCCACCGCACGACCGAGAAGAACGGCTATGTCGCTCTTCAGCTCGGCTCGGGCGCCCGCAAGACGGTGTACATGCCGAAGGCCGAACGCGGCCAGTTCGCGGTCGCCAAGGTCGAGCCGAAGCGCAAGGTCGCCGAGTTCCGCGTGTCCGAGGACGCGCTGATCCCGGTCGGCGCGGAAATCCAGGCGGACCATTTCGTGGTCGGCCAGTTCGTCGACGTGACCGGCACCTCGATCGGCAAGGGCTTCGCCGGCGGCATGAAGCGCTGGAATTTCGGCGGTCTGCGCGCCACCCACGGTGTGTCGGTCTCGCATCGTTCGATCGGTTCGACCGGTGGCCGTCAGGACCCCGGCAAGACCTTCAAGAACAAGAAGATGCCCGGTCATATGGGCGTCGACCGCATCACCACGCTCAATCTGCGCGTGGTTTCGACCGACGTCGAGCGCGGCCTGATCCTCGTCGAAGGCGCCGTTCCCGGCTCCAAGGGCGGCTGGATCTCGGTGCGCGACGCGGTCAAGAAGCCGCTGCCGAAGGAAGCCCCGAAGCCCGGCAAGTTCAAGGTCGCCGGCGGTGAAGCTGCCGAGGCTGTAGCCGAGAAGGAGGGCGTGTGAGATGGAACTGAAAGTCACCACCCTTGAAGGCAAGGACGCCGGCTCGGTTCAGCTGTCGGACGAGATCTTTGGTCTCGAGCCGCGCAAGGACATCATCCAGCGTTGCGTGCAGTGGCAGCTCAACAAGCGCCAGGCCGGTACCCACAAGGCGCAGGGCCGCGCCGACGTCTGGCGCACCGGCAAGAAGATGTACAAGCAGAAGGGCACCGGCGGCGCCCGTCACGGCTCGGCCCGCGTGCCGCAGTTCCGCGGCGGTGGCCGTGCGTTCGGTCCGGTGGTTCGCTCCCATGCGACCGACCTGCCGAAGAAGGTGCGGGCGCTCGCGCTGAAGCATGCGCTGTCGGCCAAGGCCAAGGACGGCGGGCTGATCGTGATCGACAATGCGCAGCTCGAGGCCGCCAAGACCAAGGCGCTGCTTGGTCACTTCTCGGGCCTCGGCCTGACCAACGCGCTGATCATCGACGGTGCGGAGCTGCACAACGGTTTCGCGACCGCGGCCCGCAACATCCCGAACATCGACGTGCTGCCGATCCAGGGCATCAACGTCTACGACATTCTCCGCCGCCACAAGCTGGTGCTGACCAAGGCTGCGGTTGATGCGCTGGAGGCGCGCTTCAAATGAAGAACATCGATCCGCGCCACTACGACGTCATCATCTCGCCGGTCGTGACGGAAAAGGCGACGCTCGCCTCCGAGCACAACAAGGTTATGTTCAAGGTCGCCGGCAAGGCGACCAAGCCGCAGATCAAGGAAGCGGTCGAGAAGCTGTTCGACGTCAAGGTGAAGAGCGTCAACACTCTCGTTCGCAAGGGCAAGACCAAGATGTTCCGCGGCAATCTCGGCTCGCATTCGGACTCCAAGCGCGCGATCGTGACCCTTGAAGAGGGTCACCGCATCGACGTGACTACCGGACTATAAGGCGCAACGACGATGGCATTGAAAACCTACAATCCCACGACGCCGGGCCAGCGCCAGCTGGTCATGGTCGATCGTTCGGCGCTCTACAAGGGCAAGCCGGTGAAGACCCTGACCGAGGGCAAGCTCGGCAATGGCGGTCGCAACAACACCGGTCGCATCACCGTGCGTTTCCGCGGCGGCGGCCACAAGAAGGCCTACCGCACCGTCGACTTCCGCCGCGACAAGGTGGACATGCCGGCGGTCGTGGAGCGGCTCGAGTACGATCCGAACCGCACCGCGTTCATCGCGCTGATCAAGTATCAGGACGGCGAGCTGGCCTACATCCTGGCGCCGCAGCGCCTGGCGGCGGGCGACACCGTCGTCGCCGGCTACTATGTCGACGTGAAGCCGGGCAACGTCATGCCGCTCGGCAACATGCCGGTCGGCACGATCGTGCACAACATCGAGCTGAAGATCGGCAAGGGCGGCCAGCTGGCGCGCTCCGCCGGCACCTACGCCCAGATCGTCGGCCGCGACCAGGACTATGTGATCGTCCGCCTGAACTCGGGCGAGCAGCGTCTCGTGCACGGCCGTTGCCGCGGCACCATCGGCGCGGTCTCGAACCCGGATCACATGAACATCTCGATCGGCAAGGCCGGTCGTACCCGCTGGCTCGGCTGGCGTCCGCACAACCGCGGCGTCGTCATGAACCCGATCGATCATCCGCACGGCGGTGGTGAAGGTCGTACCTCGGGCGGTCGTCACCCGGTCACTCCGTGGGGCAAGCCGACCAAGGGCAAGAAGACCCGCACCAACAAGTCGACCAACAAATTCATTCTCCTCAGCCGCCACAAGCGGAAGAAGTAAGGAACGCCGGACATGGTTCGTTCAGTCTGGAAAGGCCCGTTCGTCGAGGGTTCTCTGCTCAAGAAGGCAGATGCCGCGCGCGCGTCCGGCCGTCACGACGTCATCAAGATCTGGAGCCGTCGCTCCACCATCCTGCCGCAGTTCGTCGGCCTGACCTTCGGTGTCTACAACGGCCAGAAGCATGTGCCGGTGGCGATCAACGAGGAAATGGTGGGTCACAAGTTCGGCGAGTTCTCGCCGACCCGGACCTTCCACGGCCACTCGGGCGACAAGAAAGCCAAGAAGGCTTGAGGAATAGACGATGAGCAAACCAAAGCGCGAACGTAGCCTCGCGGACAATGAGGCCAAGGCCGTCGCCCGCATGCTGCGCGTCAGCCCGCAGAAGCTCAACCTGGTGGCGCAACTGATCCGCGGCCGCAAGGCATCGGCTGCGCTCGCCGACCTGCAGTTCTCGCGCAAGCGGATCGCGGTCGACGTCAAGAAGTGCCTGGAATCGGCGATCGCGAACGCCGAGAACAACCATGACCTCGATGTCGACGATCTCGTCGTTGCCGAGGCGCATGTCGGCAACGGCATCGTGATGAAGCGTTTTGCTCCGCGCGGCCGTGGCCGTTCGGGCCGTGTGTTCAAACCGTTCTCGCACCTGACCATCGTGGTTCGTCAGGTCGAGGCCGAGGCAAGCGCCTAAGAAGGGCGCAGGAGAAGACGATGGGTCAAAAGATCAATCCAATCGGGCTGCGTCTCGGCATCAACCGGACCTGGGACTCCCGTTGGTTCGCCGGCAAGCAGGAATACGGCAAGCTCCTGCACGAGGACGTCAAGATCCGCGAGATCCTGCACAAGGAGCTCAAGCAGGCGGCTGTCGCCCGCATCGTGATCGAGCGCCCGCACAAGAAGTGCCGCGTGACGATCCACTCGGCCCGTCCGGGTGTCGTGATCGGCAAGAAGGGCGCCGACATCGACAAGCTGCGCAAGAAGGTTGCCGACATCACCTCGTCGGACGTCGTGATCAACATCGTCGAAATCCGCAAGCCGGAGCTCGATGCGACCCTGGTCGCTGAATCGATCGCCCAGCAGCTCGAGCGCCGCGTTGCGTTCCGCCGCGCCATGAAGCGCGCCGTGCAGTCGGCGATGCGTCTCGGTGCCGAGGGCATCCGCATCAACTGCTCGGGCCGTCTCGGCGGCGCCGAAATCGCGCGCATGGAGTGGTATCGCGAAGGTCGCGTGCCGCTGCATACGCTGCGCGCCGACGTCGACTACGGCGTTGCCACCGCGTTCACGACCTTCGGCACCTGCGGCGTCAAGGTCTGGATCTTCAAGGGCGAGATCCTCGAGCACGATCCGATGGCCCAGGACAAGAAGATGGCCGAGGGCGACAACACGCCGCGTTCGCGCCGCGACGCCGCTTGAGGCAAAGCAGGAATTTGAGGGCTTAAAGCCATGATGCAACCTAAGAAGACGAAGTTCCGGAAGGCGCATAAGGGCCGTATCCACGGCGTTGCGACCTCTGGCGCGACGTTGGCGTTCGGCCAGTTCGGCCTGAAGGCGATGGAGCCTGAGCGCGTCACCGCCCGTCAGATCGAAGCCGCCCGCCGCGCGCTGACCCGTCACATGAAGCGCGCCGGCCGCGTCTGGATCCGGGTGTTCCCGGACGTGCCGGTGTCGAAGAAGCCCGCCGAAGTCCGCATGGGCTCCGGCAAGGGTGCGCCTGAATTGTGGGTGGTCCGGATCAAGCCGGGCCGCGTGATGTTCGAAATCGACGGCGTGCCGGTGCAGACCGCCAAGGAGGCGCTGTCGCTCGCCGCCGCCAAGCTGCCGATCAAGACGCGCTTCGTTGCGCGCATTGCGGAGTAATCGCCATGGCCGAGATGAAAGTTGAAGACATTCGCGCGATGAGCGACGACCAGCGGGAAGACGCGGTCCTTAACCTGAAGAAGGAACGCTTCAACCTACGTTTCCAGCGCGCCACCGGGCAGCTGGAGAACACGTCGCGGATGCGGGAAGCCCGCCGCGATATCGCTCGTATCAAGACCATCGCCGCGCAGCTGCGCGCGAAGAAGAAGTAAGGGGCCAGCTATGCCGAAACGTACTCTGCAGGGCGTGGTCGTGAGCGACAAGCAAGCCAAGACCGTGGTGGTGCGCGTTGATCGCCGCTTCACCCACCCGATCTACAAGAAGACGATCCGCCGTTCCAAGAACTACCACGCGCACGACGAGGACAACCAGTTCAAGCCGGGCGACATGGTCTGGATCGAGGAATCGAAGCCGATCTCGAAGCTGAAGCGCTGGACCGTGGTCCGGGGCGAACACAAGAAAACGGCCTGATTACTTCGGCCTGGCCGAAGACATTCAGGGAAATTTTTGGGCGCGCTAAAGCGCAGAAAGAGGACGAGGTGCATCAATGATTCAGATGCAGACCAACCTCGACGTGGCCGATAATTCAGGCGCACGCCGTGTCATGTGCATCAAGGTTCTTGGAGGTTCCAAGCGCCGCTATGCCACCGTGGGCGACGTTATCGTTGTGTCGATCAAGGAAGCCATTCCGCGTGGCAAGGTGAAGAAGGGCGACGTGATGAAGGCCGTCGTGGTCCGGGTCCGCAAGGACATCCGCCGCGCCGACGGTTCGGTCATCCGTTTCGACCGCAACGCCGCCGTGCTGATCAACAATCAGTCCGAGCCGGTCGGCACCCGTATCTTCGGGCCGGTGCCGCGCGAGCTGCGCGCCAAGAACCACATGAAGATCATTTCGCTTGCGCCGGAGGTGCTGTGATGGCTGCCAAGATCCGCAAGGGCGACAAGGTGATGGTGCTCACCGGGCGCGACAAGGGTCGCACCGGCGAGGTGTTCGAGGTGCGTCCGGACGAGAACAAGGCTCTCGTTCGCGGCATCAACATGGTGAAGCGTCACCAGAAGCAGAGCCAGACCCAGGAAGGCGGCATCATCTCCAAGGAGATGCCGATCGACCTGTCCAACATTGCGTATGTCGGCAAGGACGGAAAGCCGACCCGCATTGGGTTCAAGATTCATGCCGATGGCAAGAAGGTTCGTGTTGCCAAGAGCTCGGGAGCAGAGATCGATGGCTGAGACAGCTTACACGCCGCGCCTGCGCGCGGAGTATGACAAGAAGATCCGCGGCATGATGACCGAGAAGTTCGGTTATGCCAACGTGATGCAGGTGCCGCGCCTCGACAAGGTCGTGCTCAACATGGGCGTCGGCGATTCCGTCAACGACCGCAAGAAGGCCGAGACCGCCGCTGCCGAGCTGAGCCAGATCGCCGGCCAGAAGGCGATCGTGACCTATTCGCGGATCGCGATCGCGACCTTCAAGCTGCGTGAGAATCAGCCGATCGGCTGCAAGGTCACGCTGCGCAAGGCCCATATGTACGAGTTCATCGACCGCCTGGTGAACGTGGCGCTGCCCCGCGTCCGCGACTTCCGCGGCCTGAACCCGAAGAGCTTCGACGGCCGTGGCAACTATTCGCTCGGCATCAAGGAGCACATCATTTTCCCCGAGATCGACTTCGACAAGGTCTCGGAAGCGCGTGGCATGGACATCACGGTCTGCACCACCGCCAAGACCGACGATGAGGCGCGCGCCTTGTTGACCGCTTTCAATTTCCCGTTCCGGCAGTGAGTAGCTGAGCCAAAGCCACTCAAACGCGGATACCCAGGAGCCAAGCATGGCAAAGAAGAGTTCGATCGAGAAGAACAACCGGCGCAAGCGGATGGCGAAGAACGCTGCCCCGCAGCGCGAGAAGCTGAAGGCGATCATCGCCGACAAGACCAAGCCGATGGAAGAGCGCTTCGCGGCGACGCTGAAGCTCGCCGAGATGCCGCGCAACTCGTCGCCGACGCGCATCCGCAACCGTTGCGAGCTGACCGGGCGTCCGCGCTCGATCTATCGCAAGAACAAGCTCTCGCGCATCGCGCTGCGTGAACTCGGCTCCAAGGGCCTGGTTCCCGGCCTCGTGAAGTCGAGCTGGTAAGGGGAGGGTCGGAACAATGTCTACGCACGATCCGATCAGCGATCTCATCACCCGCATCCGCAACGCGCAGATGCGTTCGAAGTCCAAGGTCTCGAGCCCCGGCTCGAAGATGCGCGCCAACGTGCTCGAAGTGCTGAAGTCCGAGGGTTACATCCGCGGCTACGCCAGCGTCGAGCATGCCTCGGGCCGCAGCGAGCTCGAGATCGAGCTGAAGTATTTCGACGGCGAGCCCGTCATCCGCGAGATCGAGCGGGTGTCGAAGCCGGGCCGCCGCGTTTACGCCTCGGTGAAGAACCTGCCGCGCGTGAACAACGGTCTCGGCATTTCGGTGTTGTCGACGCCGAAGGGAATCATGGCTGACCACGAGGCGCGCGACGCCAACGTGGGCGGCGAAGTTCTCTTCACGGTGTTCTGAGGAAGGATTTTACGATGTCACGTATCGGCAAGAGGCCGGTGGCGATCCCGTCGGGTGTGACGGCAAGCGTCGAGGGCCAGACGGTGAAGGTGAAGGGGCCGAAGGGCCAGCTTCAGTTCGTCGTGCATGACGACGTCGAGGTGAAGTTCGAGAACGGCCAGGTCAAGGTCGCCCCGCGCGTCAAGACCAACCGCGCGCAGGCGATGTACGGCACCGCGCGCGCGCAGGTCGCCAACCTCGTCGAGGGCGTCACGAAGGGCTTCGAGAAGAAGCTCGAGATCACCGGCGTCGGCTACCGCGCCGCGATGCAGGGCAAGAACCTGCAGCTCGCGCTCGGCTACAGCCACGACGTGGTTTACGCGATCCCGGAAGGCATCACCATCGCGGTGCCGAAGCCGACCGAGATCACGATCACCGGCAACGATCCGCAGCGCGTCGGCCAGGTCGCCGCCGAGATCCGCGCCTACCGTCCGCCGGAGCCCTACAAGGGCAAGGGCGTGAAGTACGCTAACGAATTCATCTTCCGCAAGGAAGGCAAGAAGAAGTAACGGAGCCGGTCATGTCACTCAAGGTTACGAATGCCCGGCGCAAGCAGCGCGTCCGCCTTGCGCTTCGCCGCTCGGCAGGCGGCCGTCCGCGGCTGTCGGTGTTCCGCTCGTCCAAGCACATCTACGCCCAGGTCATCGACGACCAGAAGGGCGAGACGCTCGCGTCCGCCTCGTCGCTGGAGAAGAACCTGCGCGACGCCGGCAAGACCGGCGCCGACATCGATGCGGCGAAGGCCGTCGGCAAGCTGCTGGCGGAACGCGCGGCGCAGAAGGGTGTCAAGGAAGTCGTGTTCGATCGCGGCGCCTACATCTATCACGGGCGCGTCAAGGCGCTCGCGGATGCGGCGCGCGAAGGCGGATTGAGCTTCTAAACTTTACGAACGATTACCAGGATAGAGGCGTCAGGCCTCCTAGAGATTGGAAAACACCATGGCAGGTGAACGCGAACGCGGCGGACGCGAACGGAGCAGGGATCGCGAGGAGCGCGACAGCGAGTTCGTCGACAAGCTCGTCCACATCAATCGCGTGGCGAAGGTCGTCAAGGGCGGCAAGCGCTTCGGCTTTGCGGCGCTGGTCGTGATCGGCGATCAGAAGGGCCGGGTCGGTTTCGGCCACGGCAAGGCGCGCGAAGTTCCGGAAGCGATCCGCAAGGCGACCGAATCGGCGAAGCGCAACCTGACGCGGGTCGCGCTGCGCGAAGGCCGCACGCTGCATCACGACATCGCCGGCCGTCACGGCGCCGGCCGCGTCTATCTGCGTGCCGCTCCGGCCGGTACCGGCATCATCGCCGGCGGCCCGATGCGCGCGGTGTTCGAGACGCTCGGCATCCAGGACGTGGTGGCGAAGTCGATCGGCTCGTCGAATCCCTACAACATGGTTCGCGCAACCTTCGACGCGCTGAAGCATCAGGATTCGCCGCGCTCGGTGGCTGCGCGCCGCAACATCAAGGTCTCCACCCTGCAGTCGCGCCGCGTCGGCGGTGACGCCGAAGTGGTGGCGGAATAACAACGCGCGCTTCTCGAAGCGCTATTCGGAGTTACTGTCATGGCCCAGGCCAGCAAGACCATCAAGGTCGAGCAGATCGGCAGCGCAATCCGCCGCCATCACTCGCAGCGTTCGACGCTGATCGGCCTCAAGCTCAACAAGATCGGCCGGGTTGCCGAGCTGCAGGACACCCCTGAAGTTCGCGGCATGATCAGCAAAGTCCAGCATCTCGTCCGCGTCGTCGGCGAGTAAGCAGAGATAAGGAGAAGGGCGATGAAGCTCAGCGATATCGCCGACAACGCCGGCTCGCGCAAGAAGCGCATGCGTGTCGGCCGTGGCATCGGTTCCGGCAAGGGCAAGACCTCGGGCCGCGGCGGCAAGGGCCAGACCGCGCGTTCGGGCGTCCGCATCAAGGGTTTCGAAGGCGGCCAGATGCCGATGCATCGCCGTCTGCCGAAGCGCGGCTTCAACAACATCTTCCGGCTCGACTTCGCCGAGATCAATCTCGACCGTCTCCAGGAAGCGATCGACAACAAGCTGGTCGATGCGAGCGCGACGGTGAACGTCGAGTCGCTGGTGAAGGCCGGCGTGCTGCGCCGCGCCAAGGACGGCCTGCGGCTGCTCGGCCGCGGCGAGATCAAGACCAAGCTGACCATCGAGGCGCACGGCGCTTCCAAGTCGGCCATTGCTGCGGTCGAGAAGGCCGGCGGCTCGGTCAAGATCCTGGCCCCCGCCAAGGACGAAGGCGAGGCGGCGTAACATCTGCGTCATTGCCCGCGGCCTGCGCGGGCAATCCGCAGATCGAATGATGGACTTATCGAGGCCGAGCACCAGATAATGTCCGGTGTCTGCCGACGGCCCGAAAGAACGAGTTTCTTGGGGGCGTCGGCGAAGCGGGCTCCGGGAGAAAGCCGAACATGGTCTCAGCAGCCGAACAACTTGCCGCAAACCTCAATTTCGGACAGCTGGCGAAAGCCGACGAGCTGAAGAAGCGCATCTGGTTCACCCTGGGTGCGCTGCTTGTTTATCGGCTGGGCACCTATATCCCGCTGCCGGGCATCGATCCCAACATCTGGGAGCAGGTGTTCCGCAGCCAGTCCGGCGGCATCCTCGGCATGTTCAACATGTTCGCCGGCGGCGGCATCCACCGCATGGCGATCTTTGCGCTGAACATCATGCCGTACATCTCGGCATCGATCATCGTACAGCTGCTGACCACCGTGTCGCCGCAGCTCGAGGCGCTCAAGAAGGAAGGCGAGGCGGGCCGCAAGACGCTGAACCAGTACACCCGCTATCTGACGGTGATCCTGGCGCTGTTCCAGTCCTACGGCATCGCGATCGGCCTCGAAGGCGCCGGCAACGTCGTCAGCGACCCCGGCATGTTCTTCCGGATCTCGACCGCGATCACGCTGACCGGCGGCACCATGTTCCTGATGTGGCTCGGCGAGCAGATCACCTCGCGCGGCATCGGCAACGGTATCTCGCTGATCATCCTGTCCGGCATCGTCGCCGAGCTGCCGTCGGCGCTCGCCAACATGCTGGAACTCGGCCGCCAGGGCGCGATGTCGACCGGCTTGATCCTGATCGTTATCGTGATGGCGGTCGCCGTGATCGCCTTCATCGTGTTCATGGAGCGGGCGCAGCGCCGGCTGCTGATCCAGTATCCGAAGCGCCAGGTCGGCAACAAGATGTTCGAGGGCCAGTCCTCGCATCTGCCGCTCAAGCTCAACACCTCGGGTGTGATTCCGCCGATCTTCGCCTCGTCGCTGCTGCTGCTGCCGACCACGGTTGCGAACTTCAACGCCGGCAAGGGGCCGGAGTGGTTCCAGTGGCTCACCACCCAGCTCAGCCATGGCCGGCCGCTGTTCCTGCTCATGTATCTCGCGCTGATCGTGTTCTTCGCGTTCTTCTACACCGCGATCGTGTTCAACCCGACCGAGACCGCGGATAATCTGAAGAAGCATGGCGGCTTTGTCCCGGGCATCCGGCCCGGTGAGCGCACCGCCGAATACATCGACTACGTGCTGTCGCGCATCACGGTGCTCGGTGCGATCTATCTCGCGATCGTCTGCCTGATCCCCGAAATTCTGATTTCCTACGCCTCGGTCCCATTCTACTTTGGTGGCACCTCGCTTTTGATCGTCGTCAGTGTAACGATGGATACGGTGTCGCAGGTTCAGGGCTATCTGCTCGCCCATCAGTATGAAGGGCTGATCAGGAAGTCGAAGCTCAGGGGAGGCCGCCGCCGCTGATCGCGGTGCGGCTTCAAACTCAAAACACAGGTGTGCGGACGTCGCCCACCTAGCCGGGGGGCGAAACAGATATGAGATTAATCCTTTTGGGGCCGCCGGGCTCGGGCAAGGGAACCCAGGCACAGCGGCTGGTGCACCGGCATGGCATCGTTCAGCTCTCGACCGGCGAGATGCTGCGCGCAGCCGCTGCCGCGGGCACCCCGGTCGGCTTGCAGGCCAAGGAGATCATGGCCAATGGCGGCCTGGTTCCCGACGAGATCGTGGTGGGAATCATCGCCGACCGAATCGAGGAGCCTGACGCGAAGAAGGGCTTCATCCTCGACGGCTTCCCGCGCACGGTGCCGCAGGCGGAGGCGCTCGACGAGCTGCTCCGGAAAAAGCACCTCAAGCTCGACGCCGTCGTCGAACTGCGCGTCAACGAGAGTGCGCTGCTCGCCCGCGTCGAGAAGCGTGCCGAGGAAACCCGGGCGCGCGGCGAGGAAGTGCGCCTCGACGATACACCGGAAGTGCTGACCAGGCGCCTGGCGCAGTACCGCTCGCTGACGGAACCGCTGATTCACTATTATTCGGAGCGGCGGAAGCTTCTGACGGTCGATGGCATGATGACCATCGAGCACGTCACCCGCGAGATCAACCGGATCCTGACCGCGCTCGGCGCGCTGGAACCGAAGGAGCACGAGGAGCCCAAGAGCGCCTCGAAGGCGTCCAAGACGGCTAAGAAGACCGCGACGAAGGCGACCAGGAAGGCAGCCGAATCGGCCAGTAAGGCCGCCAAGGGAGCCTCAAAGCCGGCCTCCAAGGTCAAAGCTGCCAAGAAGGCTGCCAAGAAAACGGCGAAGCAACCGGCCAAGAAGACCGTGAAGAAGGCCGCAAAGCAGGCCGCCCGTACGGCGAATGCCCGGAAGGGGGCAAAGGCCGCCAAAAAGGCAGCAAAAAGGCTCACGAAAAAGCGAGCTAAACGCTAGGAGCGGTTGACGAAACCGACATGAATCCTTTAATAAGCCCCGCATCCAAGTTGGATAGTTTGATGACGATGCCGGGCCCCGAAGGACATCAGGGGAAGGGCGTCGTGTTCGCGTTTGTGGACACAAGCCCGCAGAGAGCAAGAACTTGAGAAGCCCGCATCCGTGATGGAGCGGCGACAGGAGAGAAGTCCGTGGCCCGTATTGCCGGCGTCAACATTCCTACCAACAAGCGCGTGCTGATCGCGCTTCAGTACATCCATGGTATCGGCCAGAAGAATGCGGCCGACATCATCGAGAAGGTCAAGATCCCGGCGGACCGTCGCGTCAGCCAGTTGACCGACCAGGAGGTCCTGCAGATCCGCGAAGTCATCGACCGCGACTATATGGTCGAGGGCGACCTCCGTCGCGAGGTCGGCATCAACATCAAGCGGCTGATGGACCTCGGCTGCTATCGCGGCCTGCGCCATCGCCGTGGTCTGCCGGTGCGCGGTCAGCGCACCCACACCAATGCGCGCACGCGCAAAGGCCCGGCCAAGGCAATCGCCGGCAAGAAGAAGTAAGTTTCGCGAATTGCAGGTGGGGAGTAGCGAATTAAAATTCGCTGCTCGCCATTTGCGTTTTGAGGTGTAGCCGCTGGCACTACGGCGGCGCTTGAGATCACAGGAAAGGTTTGAAATGGGCAAGGAAGCCACCCGCGTACGTCGCCGCGAACGCAAGAACATCGCCTCCGGTATCGCGCACGTGAATTCGTCGTTCAACAACACGACCATCACCATCACCGACGCGCAGGGCAACACCATCGCCTGGTCGTCGGCCGGCACGATGGGCTTCAAGGGCTCGCGCAAGTCGACCCCCTATGCCGCGCAGGTCGCGGCCGAAGACGTCTCCAAGAAGGCGCAGGAACACGGCATGCGTACGCTGGAGGTTGAAGTGGCCGGCCCGGGTTCGGGCCGTGAGTCGGCGCTCCGTGCGCTGCAGGCTGCGGGCTTCACCGTCACCTCGATCCGCGACGTGACCACGATCCCGCACAATGGCTGCCGTCCGCGCAAGCGTCGGCGCGTTTGATCTGTAAGTCGCGGGCGGCCTCCAGCCGCCCTGCGATCGTTTTTGGAATTGACCGCGCGGACTGTTCCGCGATCTCCAACGCCAGGTTCGGCCATTCGACGGGCCCGACGACTGGCCCATGGGTGAACAAGTGACGATCCAGAAAAATTGGCAAGAACTCATTCGACCGAACAAGCTGCAGGTGACGCCGGGCTCGGACGCGAGCCGGTTCGCCACCGTGGTCGCCGAGCCGCTCGAGCGCGGCTTCGGCCAGACGCTCGGCAACGCGCTGCGCCGCATCCTGCTGTCCTCGCTCCAGGGCGCGGCGGTGCAGTCGGTGCATATCGACGGCGTGCTGCACGAGTTCTCCTCGATCGCCGGTGTCCGTGAAGACGTCACCGACATCGTCCTCAACATCAAGGACATCTCGATCAAGATGCAGGGCGAAGGCCCGAAGCGCATGGTCGTGAAGAAGCAGGGCCCCGGCGCCGTCACCGCCGGCGACATCCAGACCGTCGGCGATGTCACCGTGCTCAATCCCGACCTGCAGCTCTGCACGCTGGACGATGGCGCCGAGATCCGCATGGAGTTCACGGTCGCGACCGGCAAGGGCTATGTCGCCGCCGAGCGCAACCGGCCTGAGGATGCGCCGATCGGCCTGATCCCGGTCGACAGCCTGTTCTCGCCGGTCCGCAAGGTTTCCTACAAGGTCGAGAACACCCGTGAGGGCCAGATCCTCGACTACGACAAGCTGACCATGACGATCGAGACCAACGGCGCGATCACGCCGGAGGACGCGGTGGCCTACGCTGCGCGCATCCTGCAGGATCAGCTCAACGTGTTCGTCAACTTCGAGGAGCCGCGCAAGGAAGTCACGCAGGAGATCATCCCCGATCTCGCGTTCAACCCGGCGTTCCTCAAGAAGGTCGACGAGCTCGAGCTGTCGGTGCGTTCGGCAAACTGCCTGAAGAACGACAACATCGTCTACATCGGCGACCTCGTGCAGAAGTCGGAAGCGGAAATGCTCCGCACCCCGAACTTCGGCCGCAAGTCGCTGAACGAGATCAAGGAAGTGCTGGCCCAGATGGGTCTGCACCTCGGCATGGAAGTGCCGGGCTGGCCGCCGGAGAACATCGACGAGCTCGCCAAGCGCTTCGAGGATCACTACTGATCCGATTTCACCGTCGTGGCCGGAGCATCTCCGGCCACGATTTTTTGCGCAGCATGATCCCGGAAAAGTGCGGAGCGGTTTTCCGGAAGGATTATGCTCAAACGAGATAGCATAAGCGCGCTAAGGCGCTTTGCGGGCGAACGCAGGATGCCCACCTGCAAAAACTTGTCGCTGAACCACCGCGGCAGAATTGAAGAAGGAATAAGTCAATGCGTCACGGCAAGGTTCATCGGAAGCTCAACCGCACCGCCGAGCACCGGCGTGCGATGTTCGCCAACATGGCGGCCGCGCTGATCAAGCACGAGCAGATCGTCACCACGCTGCCGAAGGCCAAGGAGCTGCGGCCGATCGTCGAGAAGCTCGTCACCCTCGGCAAGAAGGGTGGGCTGGCCCTGCGCCGCCAGGCGATCTCCGAGCTGCGCGACCTCGACCAGGTCAAGAAGCTGTTCGACACGCTGGCGACCCGCTACAAGGACCGCCAGGGCGGCTACACCCGCATCATCAAGGCCGGCTTCCGCTACGGCGACAACGCGGCGATGGCCGTGATCGAGTTCGTCGACCGCGACGTCGATGCCAAGGGCCAGGACTCCGGTCCGGCCCAGGGCAAGGAAGCCGAGGCGGCGTAACGCCGCTCTCGCCGAGGCGGCTAGACCGCTATCGAGCCAGGTTTTGAAGACGGCGCCTTCGGGCGCCGTTTTTTATTTTGCGCGGCGCTCCATCCCAGTGGTCGTCCTGGCTTTCGCCAGGACGAGATGTCTTCAAGTTCCTCACGCGTCGGTGAGGTGCAATTGCTATGCGTGATCCTACGCCCGATATCTCCATTCACATCAATGGAGATGACAAATGAAAATCGACCTTTCCGGAAAGACTGCACTGGTGACCGGCTCGACCGCGGGCATCGGCAACGCCATCGCCAGGGGGCTGGCCGAGACCGGCGCCGAGGTCGTCATCAACGGCCGCAGCCAGGCCAAGGTCGATGCAGCGGTTGCTGCGATCGTCAAGGCGGTGGCGGGCGCAAAAGTCCGCGGCATCGCCGCCGACGTCTCGACGTCGGCCGGTTGCAAGGCGCTGCTCGCCGCGCTGCCCGAGGTCGACATCCTCGTCAACAATGCCGGCATCTTCGAGCCGAAGGCGTTCTTCGACATTCCCGACGAGGACTGGAGCCGCTTCTTCGAGGTCAACGTGATGTCGGGCGTGCGGCTGTCGCGCGGCTACATGCAGGGCATGCTGAAGCGCAACTGGGGCCGCATCGTCTTCATCTCCTCGGAATCCGGCCTCAACATCCCGACCGAGATGATCCACTACGGCACGACCAAGACTGCGCAGCTTGCGATCGCACGCGGGCTCGCGCAGCTGACCCGCGGCACCGCGGTCACCGTCAACTCCGTGCTGCCCGGACCGACGATGTCTGAAGGCGTCGAGACCTTCGTCAAGGATCTCGCCCAGCAGAACGGCCAGTCGGTCGAGGAAGCCGCCTCCAACTTCGTCAAGCAGCACCGGCCGACCTCGCTGTTGCAGCGCTTTGCCAGCACCGAGGAGATCGCCAATCTCGTCGTCTATGTCTGCTCGAAGCAGGCCTCCGCGACCAACGGCGCGGCGCTGCGCGCCGAGGGCGGCATCGTCAATACCATCGCCTGAGGTGCGGCCATGTCAGCCTATGCGATTTCCGAGGTCGACGTGAAGGATGCCGCGGATTTCGAGGCCTATCGCACCATCGCCGCCAAGGCCATCGCGCAATTTGGCGGGCGCTATCTGGTGCGCGGCGGTGCGGCCGACGTGGTAGAAGGCGGGCCGCCGCCGAAGAGCATCATCGTCGTCGAATTCCCGTCGATGACGCGGCTGCGCGAGTGGTACGCATCGCCGGAATATGCCGAGGCGCTCAAGCATCGGCGGACCGCGCTGGACCGCCGGCTGATCTTCGTCGAAGGCGTGCCGCCGAGCTAACCCTTGGCGCCGTCGAGAAACTCGCTGAAGCCCGAGGGCCGATAGGGGCCGAAGCATATCTGCTCCAGGACGCCGATACCCGTCCGGTCGCCCTGGCGGGCGCGCACCACCTGTTGCACGTGCACGTTCTCGCGGGCCAGCGGATCAAGTGTCATCGGATCGAACGACTCGCCGCCGATCTCGAGCTCGCCCTTCCACATGCCCTGGCCCCATTGCTGATGACCGTAGCCGAGGCCCTTCATCTGGAATTTCAGGATCGGGTCGAGCGCGATGGTGGAGGTGTGGCCGTCGATATCGACCAGGTCGATTTCAGCGGACTGCGCCAGCCGGGTGTTCGGGACGTATTTGACACGGTGCCGCGCGGTCGCCATGCGGCGGTCGCGCCCATCGACGACCCCGGGGATCTCGGCCTCGCTTCGGTAGAGCGGCGCGGTGATGCCCTCGCGGACCAGCGCCTCGCCCTGCGTCCCGTCGAAGAAGATGGCGTGCGAGATGTGGTCGTCCCAGACCAACGGGGCCCAGAGGAAGAACACGCTCGGCGGCGGCATCGGCGCGCCGCCGACATCGCTTTCGCCGACATTGCGAACGCCCCAGGAGCGATCCTTGGTGCCGTAGCACGTGTGATCGTCGACTTTGATCTCGCCATCGGGGTGGCGCACGACGCCGCTCCAGCGGCCGAACTGGTCGAACCGGGTCGAGTCCATCGCGCGGCGGTCGCCGGACCAAAGCGTCTGCCGTGCTTCCTGGATCGCGGCCGTGCGTGCGGAGAAGGTCAAATCGCAGGCGAGACCCGTTGCATTGTCGTCGAGCACGACCCGCGTCCGCCGCATCGGCTCGATGACCTCCAGCCTGAACGGGCCGACCTGCATCTCGGTGCGCTCGAGCGGCGCCCGCCGCGAACCGTAGAAGCAATGCTGCCGTCCACCACGCTCCACGACGCTGAAGGCGCAATCGAGGATCTTGCGGTGCGGGTAGATCGCGATGCCGATGCCGAAATAATACGCGCCGTCGGCGGTGTAGCCGTTGAACCAGGTTCGGTCATAGACATTGCGGTCGCTGGTCGAGGGAACCGCAATCGGCTCCGGCGTCTGGTGGATGGGGAAGTCGTCCAGTTTGTTGAGCACGCCGATCCCTTTCGCTGTCTTGACGTTGTCTTCACGGGAACCATTTCGCCCGATCGCGCTTCAGTCTTGCCAGTATGAAAAACTGTCGTGGTCCAGCGCTTGCGCGCAGGCGCCACGGGTCATTTTCAGGAACAGTGCGTCGCCCCGCTCGGAGCGCTGGACGCTGAGCGCCGAGACGACGCCCATCATGATGCCATGCAGCGTGTAGCGCCGGTAATCCCGCCAGCAATCATCCCAGCCATAGTCCCGCACGCCGCGCCGGATCAGCTCGGAATGATAGAACCGCACCAGATCGGCTTCATGAAGCCGCCGCTCGGACGGATCGACACCGGCCGACAGGAAATAGGCAACGTCGACGATGCCTGGCCCCACCGTCAGCGTCTGCCAATCCAGCGTGGCCATCGGACGGGTGTTGCCGCGCACCTCGAACAGCATGTTGTCGAGCCGGAAGTCCGCGTGCTGCAGCGTTCGCGGCACCGATCGATCGGACTGGTAGCGCGGTATCGCGTCCGGAAGCCGGTCGATCAGATCCAGGAATTCCGGTTCGATTACGCCGTGATATCGCTCCTTGTAGTGACCGATGATGGCGGGCAGCACCGCGCGAAGATCCCTGCGCCGGCTTGCGGCGACCACGAAGCATTGCACCGCGTCGAGCGTCGGGTCGTTCCATCGCGGCGCATGCAGCGCGGCGGCCTCGGCCATCGCCGTCAGGCAGTCCGCGATCGCGCATCCGGCGAGCTGGTCGCCCGGGCGTGCGGGCGCCAGATCTTCCAGGATCAGTGTGAAGTCGTCGGTGGCAGGATCGATTTCGGCGAGGATCGGCCGCGGGGTGTGAATGTCGACGGTGGCCGCCAGCTCGCGATAGAACGCGACCTCGCGGATGTAGAGCGTGTGCGCGGAACCGGAGCGGCGGCTGTCGGGATCTGCGGCCGGGAATTTGCCGACGACGCTTAAGGGCGCGTTCGGCTCATCGCCGTCATAGGTCAGATGAAATCGATAGCTGTCGCCGACGAGGCCATTGCCGACCGGCTTGCAGACGAGTTCGACGACCTTCACCTGGTCGATCGCACCGGCTTCGCGCAGCGCCTGCGTCATCCACTCCGGATCGATCCGCGACGGATCGGCCGTGAGCAAACTCATCGGTTTCCTCCCATCCCCGCGTATCCCCTTGGGGCGTCACCACCGTTTCGGCCGCGTGTTGCACGGCCGGATTGAGGACGGGGTGATCGTTGCGCAAATCATACAGGCGATGTCATGGCTTTGGCAAAAGCCACGCGCCGGCCTGTGGGGATATCTCGCGAGTTGCGTAGGTGCGTAGGGCGGGTTAGCGCCAGCGTAACCTGCCGCTTCTGCTGGTGGGATGGTGGATTACGCCTTCCCCCTTCGCTCGTTGAGCTTCGACGGACGCTGCCTGCCAATCCACCCTACGCAGCGACTCCTACCAGCCCTCCAGCACGATCTTGCCGCGCGACTTGCCGCTTTCCAGCAGCGCATGGGCGCGCTTGAGGTTGGCGGCGTTGATGGTGCCGAAGGTCTGGTCGAGCGTGGTGCGCAGCACGCCCTTGTCGATCAGGTCGGCAACGTCGTTGAGCAGATGATGCTGCGCGATCATGTCAGGCGTCTGGAACGATGAGCGCGTGAACATCGATTCCCAGTGTACCGACACCGCCTTGCCCTTGAACACGGCGACGTTGAATTCGGCGGGATCGTCGATCAGGCCGAACTTGCCTTGCGGCGCGATGAAGTCGGCGATCGACTTGTAGTGCTGGTCGGTGAAGGTGAGGCTGGCGACGAGGCCGACCGGCGGCAGCCTCAAGCTCTCGATCTGCTCCTTCATCGGCTGCGAGTGATCGATCACCGCATGCGCACCGAGATCGCGGCACCACTTCTGAGACTCCGGCCGCGTCGCGGTCGCAACCACGGTCAGCCCGGTGAGGCGGCGCGCGAGCTGGATCAGGATCGAGCCGACGCCGCCGGCGCCGCCGGTGATCAGCAGCGTACGCGGATCGAGGCTCTTGCCCGGCACCGCGCCGAGCCGATCGAACAGCAGCTCCCACGCGGTGATCGAGGTCAGGGGCAGGGCGGCGGCCTGCGCGAAGGAGAGCGATGCCGGCTTTTTGCCGACGATGCGCTCGTCCACCAGATGAAATTCCGAATTGGTGCCCTGGCGCTGGATCGAGCCCGCGTAGAACACTTCATCGCCGGGCTTGAAGAGCGAGACGTCGGGCCCGACGGTATCGACCACGCCGGCCGCGTCGAAGCCGAGGATCTTGTAGCTGCCGTCGTTCGGCGCCGCGCGCTTGCGCACCTTGTAGTCGACCGGGTTGGCCGAGACGGCCTTCACCGCGACCCTGACGTCGCGTCCCTTCGGTTCGGGCTTGGCGATCTCGAAATCGACGAGCGAATCCGCCGCCTCGATCGGCAGCGATTTTTGATATCCGACGGCCTTCATGCCTGGTCTCCGTGGTGGGCGATTGCCTGCCGCCTTACCTGTCGTGCTGGCGTCCTTTTGGCAAGTACTGTAAAATCAGGGAACTAGTCCCTGTTTGTATACTATTGGAAAATTACCGATGAAACGGAAGAATTTCGCGCGCCGGCCGGGCTGCGCGGTCGAGGCGGCGCTCGACCTGATCGACGGCAAATGGAAGGGCGTGATCCTGTATCACCTGCAGGCCGGCACCCAGCGCTTCGGCGAGCTGCGGCGGCGGATGCCCGGCATCACCCAGCGCATGCTGACCAAGCAGCTGCGGGCGCTGGAGGACGACGGCCTCGTGACCCGCAAGGTCTACGCCGAGGTGCCGCCGCGGGTCGAATACACGCTCTCCGAACTCGGCGAGAGCCTGCGCCCGGTGATCGATATTTTGAAAGCCTGGGGCGAGGGCCATCAGGAACGGCTGTCCTGTGCGCCGGCGCCGGAAGTCGTTGTGAAGAAGTCGAAGCGCGCGGCCTGACAATTTGTAATGAAGAAGGCCGGGAGCGATGTCGCTCCCGGCCTTTGTTGTCGGCGCTGATCAGATTGCGTCAGAACGCAACCTGCGTGCGCAGCGCGACTGCGTCGAACTTCGAGCCGGCATCCACAGGCGATGTCGCCGAGGCCTGCTTGGCGATGTCTCCGTGCAGGTAGTTCAGCATGAAGCGGACGTTGTTGTTGACGTACCAGTTCAGCGCGGCGGTGTAGACGGTCTGCCGTCCGCCCGCGATGCCGACGGCCTGGCCGACCTGGTCGTTGAGGTTCATCGTGCTGACGCGGCCGGCGATTTCCCACGCGCCCATGCCGCCGCCGGCAAGCGAGAACGGATCGTGCGGCTTGATACCGCCATAGGAGGCCGTTGCCGGATTGTAGGCGTGATTCTCGCCGGTCAGCACGTAGCCGACCTGCGCGTAACCGCCGTCGAATTTCAGGCTCGGCGCGCCGAACGGCGGCAGCCCGGTATTCGCAGAGCGGTCGACATTGAACCAATAGTACTCGCCTTGTGCGATGAACGGGCCGTAGGTCGCTGCCGCCTCGACGCCGTAGACCTGCGCGCCCGAGACGTTGGCGATCGCACCGGTCGAGATCAGCGTCGTCGGGTCGATGCGCAGCTCGGGCCGGTCGTTCAGCGTGAGCGTCTGCGCCTGGGTGAGCTGGTTGCGCGGCGGCTGAACCAGCCATTCCGCATCGGCGCCGATATGCACCGAGTAGTTCTTGCCGCTGATCGGATTGCCGGCGACGCGGATGACACCGCCATACTGCTCGGACGTGCCGGCCGGCGCGGCTGACGACGCGGAGTGAATCGCGCCCGTCGTCGGTCCCGTGACATAGCCGCCGATCCAGAGCTGGTCGTTCCACCATCGGGTGCCGGCGCCCGAACGGAAGTCACCGGCCGCGATGTTCTGTGCGATGATGCCGACCGAGGCGCGCTCCATGAACAGGATGTCGTTGGAGCTCGTCGATTCGTCCAGCGTCCACGGGATGTCCATGATGCCGCCTTCGATCGCCATCTTGCCCCCGAACGGCTTGAAGCCGGTGTAGCTCAGATAGGCATTCTCGACGCCGGAGGTGCCGCCGCCAGGCAGCGATCCCGGTGCCGCGCCGCCGAAGTCGTAGATCAGCGCGTAATTCCAGTCGCCGAAGAATTTGCCGACGATGCCGATGCGGGCGCGGCGGAGGTTCTCGCCGCTGTCGAGCTTCTGCGGCGAGGTACTTGCGGTGTTCGGACGATAGTCGTAGCCGCCGACATCCCAGTGCACGCGGCTCGTGATCGCAACGCAGTTCTGTTCATCCGCAGTGCAGATCGTCGGCCGGTTGTTCGGCAGCGTCACCACGACGCCCGACGGCGCGACCGGGCCCTTGACCGGGATCGCGGCGTTGGCGCTTGCGACCCGCGCGGCCTTGGCATCCGCCGCCTTCGCGTTGGCATTCGCGCTGGCTGCGGTCGCAGTATTGGCATTGGTCTGCTTCTGCAGCTTGTCGAGCTTCTGCTCGAGCATCTTCAGCTGCTGTTTCAGCAGCGCGATCTCCGCGTCGCTGCCGCCTCCGGCCGATTGCGAATAGGCCGGAGAGGCGGCGAGCGCCCCCGCCAGCCCTATGGCGATTGCACCGACTTTTGTCGCACCCATTGTGCACCCCTGTTGTGTTTGAATTCCCCACTCACTCACTGAAACGTCCTAGGAGTTGATCGTGACTGACGCACGACAGCGCCGCCTAGCATCGCAGTTCCGCTTGTTGTCCGCGGGCAACAAGCGGAGCGGTGCAGTGAGATGACAGTCATCATAGAAGCTTGGCGGCGCGCTTCAACGCTGCTGCCGCCGGTTTTGCACCGGTCCGGCGGGGGCCAGTTATCCGGCCGGGCGCCCTTCAATTGCCCGGCGAACACGCCTATATTCCGGCGTTTCCACGAGAGGTGAGAATGCTCCGACCCGTCCGCTTCGCTGCCATATCCGCTCTGTGCACATTGGCTTTCATAGGGAATCTATCCCCGTCCGCGGCCCAGGACCGCCGCGTGCCGTCCTCGCAGGCCGAGCTCCAATTGTCCTATGCGCCGATCGTGCAGCGGGTGCAGCCGGCCGTGGTCAACGTCTACGCCGCCAAGACGGTGCAGAACCGCAATCCGTTTCTGGACGACCCGATCTTCCGCCGCTTCTTCGGCGTCCCGGGGCAACAGCCCGAGCAGATGCAGCGCTCGCTCGGCTCCGGCGTGATGGTCGATGCTTCCGGCCTCGTGGTCACAAACAATCACGTGATCGAGGGCGCCGACCAGGTGAAGGTCTCGCTCGCCGACAAGCGCGAATACGAGGCCGAGATCGTGCTGAAGGACAGCCGCACCGACCTCGCGGTGCTGCGGCTGAAGGAGACCAACAGGGAGAAGTTCGCGATGCTCGACTTCGCCAATTCGGACCAACTGCAGGTCGGCGACGTCGTGCTGGCGATCGGCAATCCGTTCGGCGTCGGCCAGACCGTGACGCACGGCATCATCTCGGCGCTGGCGCGCACGCAAGTCGGGATCACGGATTATCAATTCTTCATTCAGACCGACGCGGCGATCAATCCCGGCAATTCGGGCGGCGCGCTGGTCGACATGACCGGCCGGCTCGCCGGCATCAACACTGCGATCTTCTCGCGCTCCGGCGGTTCGCAGGGCATCGGCTTTGCAATCCCCGCCAACATGGTGCGCGTGGTGGTGGCCTCCGCCAAGAGCGGCGGCAAGGCGGTGAAGCGGCCATGGCTTGGCGCGCGGCTGCAGGCCGTCACGCCGGAGATCGCGGAGACGCTCGGGCTGAAGCTGCCGACCGGCGCGCTGGTCGCTAACGTCGCGCCGAACAGCCCGGCGGCGAAGGCCGGGCTCAAACTGTCCGATCTGATCGTCGGGATCGACGGCCAGGCTATCGACGATGCCAACGCGTTCGACTATCGCTTCGCGACCCGTCCGCTCGGCGGCAGCGCGGAGATCGAGGTGCAGCGCGCCGGCAAGCCGGTGAAGCTCACCGTGCCGCTGGAGACCGCGCCCGATACCAACCGCGACGAGATCGTGCTGACCGCGCGTTCGCCATTCCAAGGTGCCAAGGTTGCCAACATCTCGCCGGCGCTGGCCGATGAGCTGCATCTCGACGCCGGCGCCGAGGGCGTCGTCGTCACCGAGCTCGCCGATGACGGCACGGCTGCCAATGTCGGCTTCCAGAAGGGCGACATCATTCTCGCGGTCAACAATGAGAAGATCGTGCGGACCAGCGACCTCGACAAGGTATCGAAGGCGGGGTCGCGGATCTGGCGCATCACGCTGGTGCGCGGCGGCCAGCAGATCAACGTGACGCTCGGCGGATGAGCCCGAAGAGACCGCACGAAGCCAGCAATCTCTTTGCCGCGGCGGGGATGGAGCAGGACGCGCCACACCCGCTGCCGGACCGGTTGCGCCCGCGCACGCTGGCCGACGTCGTCGGTCAGGATCACATCCTCGGCCCCGACGGCGCGCTGACCCGCATGCTGGAGACGCGCACGCTGGGTTCGCTGGTGTTCTGGGGACCACCCGGCACCGGCAAGACCACCGTGGCGCGGCTTCTGGCCGACGCCACCGAGCTGCATTTCGAGCAGATCTCCGCGGTGTTCTCCGGCGTCGCCGACCTGAAGAAGGCGTTCGATGCCGCGCGGGCCCGGCGCGAGACCGGCAAGGGCACGCTGCTGTTCGTCGACGAGGTGCACAGGTTCAACCGCGCGCAACAGGATTCCTTTCTGCCGGTGATGGAGGACGGCACCGTGGTGCTGGTCGGCGCCACCACGGAGAACCCGTCCTTCGAGCTCAACGCGGCGCTGCTGTCACGGGCTCGCGTGCTGGTGTTTCATTCGCTCGATACGGCTGCGATCGAACGGCTGTTTGCCAATGCCGAGAAGATCGAGGGCAAGGCCCTGCCGCTCGATGCGGAAGCGCGCGCCGTGCTGGTGCGGATGGCCGACGGTGACGGCCGCGCCTCGCTGACATTAGCCGAAGAGGTCTGGCGCGCCGCGCGTAAGGGCGAGGTGTTCAACGCCGAGCAGTTGCAGGCCATCCTGCAGCGCCGCGCGCCGATCTACGACAAGTCGGCTGATGGTCACTACAACCTGATCTCGGCGCTGCACAAGTCGGTGCGCGGCTCCGATCCGGATGCTGCATTGTATTATCTCGCGCGCATGCTCGATGCCGGCGAGGACCCGCTGTTCCTGGCGCGACGCGTGGTGCGGATGGCCGTCGAGGACATTGGTCTCGCCGACCCGCAGGCGCTGGCGGTCTGCAACGCGGCGAAGGATGCCTATGATTTCCTGGGCTCGCCGGAGGGCGAGCTCGCGATCGCACAGGCCGTGGTCTATCTCGCCACCGCGCCGAAATCGAACGCGGTGTACACTGCGTTCGGCGCTGCGATGCAGACCGCAAAGCAGGGCGGCTCGCTGCTGCCGCCAAAACACATTCTGAATTCGCCGACCAAGCTGATGAAGTCGGAGGGCTACGGCTCCGGCTATCAGTATGATCACGACGCGCCCGACGCGTTCTCCGGCCAGGACTATTTCCCGGAAGCGCTGGGCCGCCAAACCTTCTACGATCCGCCCGACCGCGGCTTCGAGCGCGAGATCAGGAAACGGCTGGATTACTGGAACAGGCTGCGCAAGGAGCGGGGCGGGAGGTAGGACGCGTACCTATAAACCCGACGGCGTGATGCGACGAAGCTTGCGTCCGCTTGCCCCAATGACCTGATATGGCGATGGTCGAGCGGGCCTTCAGCTACGGGCCAGCAGCCAGACGTGCCCGCATATCGCGGGGAGCTATTCAAACGTGAATAGACTTCCTTCCGATAGTCGGGCGTAAGGCGGATGGGTGCTGGTCGTAGCTGGATCACAACACCCAGCAAAAAGCATCATTTTAACGGGTTGGTTTTTGCCGAATCTCTCTTGAGTTGTGATCGCCCGAAGATACCATCGGAAAATTCGCCTTGGATCGAGTTTGACCTGCTGGCGCAAATTGGCGGGTGGCGGTCGCATCGTTGAAAGATTGCATTGGATGATCGGATTATTCCGAATGGGACTCCCGATGAAGGTGCGTGGCGGTGTCGCGCTGCTAATCTATCTTTGCCTTCATGCACCGCCGGCAGTTGCAGTCGATAGCACCTGGACAGGGGGGAACAGTAGCGATTGGAATACCGCCTCAAATTGGTCCAATGCGACAGTGCCTTCGGGCACAGCGAGTTTTGACGGCAATGTCCTCACGACGATCACCTTCTCGTCGGCCGTTACCACCATCGGCACAATCCAGTTCAATTCGGCAGCGACCGACTACACGTTCGCGATCGACAATCCTACGGGCCGAACGGTAGTTCTGAACGGCCTTGGAATCGTGGGTTCATCCGGTGGGCCAACCATAAACTTGGCCGGTGCTTTCTTTTCATCGCTTGTGTTCGCAAACGGTAGTGGGGCCGGAAACGCCATACTCAACAACAGGGGGTTCCTCGGAGGAATACAATTTGTGAACTATAGCTCTGCGCAGAATGCAGTCATCACAAATAACTTTGCAAATCTTTCGTTTCGGAACTCCAGCACAGCTGCTAACGCCAGTATCTTCAATTACAACATCGGCAGTGGCGCTGGCACGACTTTTTCCGACACCAGCACGGCAGCGAATGCGAATATTCTGAACAGTGGTGGCACTGCTCTCACTATCTTTCGCGATCAGAGCACGGCTGGCAAAGCCACAATCGACAATGAAAATTGCGGGGAGACCCAGTTTTTTAATTCGAGCACCGCTTCTAACGCGCGCATCATCGTAGGGAGTTGTGGCGGGGTGACATTTAGCAACACCAGCACTGCGGCCAACGCCGTCATCGCCAACAAATTCGTCGCCACCTTCGGTCAGACTGCTACCGCCGGAAACGCCGTGATCACAACGACCAATGGAGGTCTGACGGCCTTTTATGACTCCAGTACGGCAGGAAACGCCACCTTGGTCACGCTCGACGCGAGTAGAACCGCCTTTCTGGGCAACAGCAATGGAGCGCTGGCGCGGTTCATTACCAATGGAAGCGGCGTCGTCGATTTTTCGCTGAGCAGCGGACCGAACAACGATTTCAAAATGACTGCCGGCTCCATCGAGGGGGCTGGACGTTATCTTCTTGGAGCAAACCAGCTCACCGTCGGCGGCAACAATATCAGCACTGAAGTTTCTGGGACCATTAGCGATTGCGGTCCGGGCGGCCATGACTGCGGTGCCGCTGGCACACTGCTCCCATTTACCTCGGGCTCATTGGTCAAAATTGGTACGGGCACGATGCTGTTGTCGGGGATAAACACCTATACAGGCGGCACCACGGTGAACGGCGGATTCCTCGACGTGATGGGCTCGATCGCATCATCCTCCGGCACGACCGTCAATTCCGGCGGTGCGCTGACCGGCTCCGGCATCGTGAGTGCTACAACAATTGCTGCCGGCGGCATCTTCCTGCCTGGCAGCGGCTTCGGCACGTCGACGAGCGTGCAAGGCAACCTCGCTTTCCAGTCGGGGGCGCTCTATCTTGTGCAGCTCAACTCGGCGACATCAACCTTCGCCGATGTCACCGGCAAGGCGAACGTCTCTGGCAATGTCAGCATAACGATCAATGCCAACGGCATCGTGATGAAGAACTACATGATCCTTCATGCGGCGGGTGGTGTCAGCGGAACTTTCGATGGCGCCTCCGCTCCGGGTGCGCTTGTTCCCACCGTCACCTATGATCCGACCCACGCCTACATCGATTTTAGTTTAAACTTCAGCGCGCAGAGCAATCTCAAACTCAACCAGACCAATGTCGCCGACGCGCTCGCAAATTTCTTCAACAGCAACGGCGGCATTCCCACTGTCTTCGCGACGCTGCAGCCTGCGGGCCTGTCACAAGCCTCCGGCGAACTGGCGACGGGAACGCAGCAGGCGACCTTCAACGCTATGAACATGTTCCAGGGCGTGCTGATCGATCCCTTCATCACCGGACGCAGCGATCCGGTCAGCGGGGCCGGCAATGCCAATGCTTATGCCGACGAGAACCTCGCCTACGCCGCTAAGCGTAAGCCTGATGATGCGCTGGCTGCGATTTACACCAAGGCGCCCCCAACGGCGTCGATCTTCGAGCAACGCTGGAAAGTGTGGGCTGCGGGATATGGCGGTTCGCAGCGGACAGACGGCAACGCGGTGACCGGATCGAACGACACTCGCAGCAGCATTTACGGTACGGTCGTGGGCGTCGACTATCGCATCTCACCGGACACGATTGCCGGCTTCGCGCTAGGCGGCGGCGGCACCAACTTCAACGTCAACGGTCTCGGCGCTGGCCGCTCTGATTTGTTCCAGGCCGGCGCGTTCGTCCGTCACAATGCAGGGCCGGCGTATCTCACGGGCGCGCTGGCATATGGCTGGCAGGATATCACGACTGATCGCACGGTAACGGTGGCCGGCATCGACCAATTGCGCGCCCAGTTCAACGCCAGTGCTTGGAGCGGGCGCATCGAAGGCGGCTATCGCTTCGTGTCGCAAGGCTTTGGCTGGATCCCCTATGCGGCAGGACAGTTCACGACGTTCGACCTGCCGAACTACGCCGAACGAGCCATAATCGGCGCCAACACCTTCGTGCTGGCGTACAACGGCAAGAGCGTGACCGACACGCGCAGTGAGCTTGGTCTTCGTACCGACAAGGCCTTTGCAGCGGCCGATGGGATCCTGACGCTGCGCGGCCGTGTCGCGTGGGCCCACGATTTCAATCCGGACCGTTCCATCGCGGCGGTTTTCCAGACGCTACCGGGCGCGAGCTTCGTGGTGAGCGGCGCCAGGCAGGCATCTGACTCGGCACTGGTGACGGCTGCGGCCGAGAAGACATGGCTGAACGGCTGGTCAGCTGCGGCAACATTCGAAGGCGAGTTCTCCAACGTAACCGAGAGCTACGCCGGCAAGGGGATGGTGCGATACGCTTGGTGAGGCCGGCTTCTGGGCCCAAAACCGACATGCCAGTCACCCGGCGATGTCCGGCTTCAGGGGCAAAGCCGACGTAGCGGATTTATGAGTACACGCCCTAGAGCAAAGCGAGATTAGGCTGCGGCCGCGAATAACGCGTGTTCCCGTTCCGGCCTGCGGCGTCAGTTGCAGAAGCCCGCAAATGCAATATGCAAATTGAGTGACTTCGGAATATTAGAAATATATCCCTGAATTGCCCGACGTGTCAAGTTGCTTGGTCGAACGCCGGCCGCCGCCGGCTACTTTGCATGGGGTTGTTCTCGATATTTTGGTAGAGCCCGCTGCGACGGCCCATAACTTCATATTGCTCTCGCGCGTCACTTGACGCTTTTCACGAACTCCAGAATCTCATCCGTCAGCCGCGTGTCCGGCGTGTTGATCGCGTAGACCTCCGACATATGGCTGTGCTGCGGCAGCATGAAGCTGCGGGCGCAGCCGCTCGGCCGCTTGCAGCTGGCCTGCTTCATGAGCTCGAACTGTTCGACGAAGCGCGGCGGATCGAGCTCGGCCGCGGTGATCAGAAATGGAATCGGACTGGCGACCAGGCCTTGCAGCGAGGAGCGTTCGGCGTAGCGCGAGGGGTCGGAGCCGTAATAGGCGAGCTCAGCGTCGCCGGCGGGCGAGGCGGTCAGATCGTAGATGCCTGACACCATGATCGCGCCGGCAAGGCCGCCGCCCGTCACCTTGTGGAATTCGCTGTGCGAGACATAGCTCGCGACATGGATCGCGCCGGCTGACTGGCCCATCAGGAAGATGCGGCTGGGGTCGCCGCCGCGGGAGCCGATGTTCTCCGCGACCCACTGCACGATCGCGCCCATGTCTTCGGCGCCTGCCGGCCAGGGAAAGGCCGGCGCCAGGCGGTAGGTGGCATTGACGCCGACAAAGCCGCTCTTGGCGGCCCACAGCATGACGTTGTCGTAGAACGGGCTGCCGGGGTTGCGCTTGCTGCCGGCAATGAAGCCGCCGCCGTGGATGTAGATCAGCACCGGCCGTGGCGCCGCCGCCGCTGGGTCGGGCGTGAAGATGTCGAGCAAATGGCGGTCGGCAGGGCCATACTTGACGTCGCGCTCGACCTTGACGCCCTGATAGGGCTCCTTCTGCTGCAGCGGTGCGTAGAGCGCGGCCGTCCTGGGCGGGTCGATGACGCGGCCGAGTTCCAGGAGCTTCCAGGCGAGATCTTCCTGCATCGGGCCTTGCTGCGCCAGCGCCGGTCCGGAGAGCATCAGGGCCGCCGCCAAAGCCGATACCGCCAGTCTCATTCCAAAGCTCCTTCCACGGCTCCCGTCGATTGCCGCATGCAGCCAAACATGGCCAATGTTGCGCCGGATTCGTACCGATTTCGCCGTGACGATTCGCGGCATTTGCGCTACCCACGGGCTTAACTTCGGAGTTGCAACCCCATGAGCCGCCGCGTCAAGAGACCTCTCCGCCCAGCGAGCGACCGCGCCAAAGGCGCGCGTCCCCATCGCGGCCCGGCAGCCGAGCGGGGGCCGGCGCATCGTGCGGGCGGCAAGTCAACAGCGGTGCGCCTTGGCGACAAGCAGCGGGCGCCCAAGCCATTCGTGCCCGAACCGGAGAAGAGTGTCGCCGAGCCGCCGCCGCTGCCGACCAAGGTGCAGACCGTGGTGGTGACGGCGGACGAGGACAACATGCGCGTCGACCGCTTTCTCGAGGCGCGTTTCCCCGGCCTGTCGTTTTCCCACATCCAGCGCATCGTTCGTAAGGGCGAGTTGCGCGTCAACGGCAAGCGTGCGGACAGCAAGGACCGGCTGGAAGAAGGGCAGAGCGTCCGCATTCCGCCGCTGCGGCTCGATACGCCGAAGGCGGCCGCCAGCCTGTCCGAAGCGGCGAAGAAGACCCTCCAGGATCTCAAGGATATGATCCTGTTCGAGGACGCCGACGTGATGGTGCTGAACAAGCCCGCAGGCCTGGCGGTTCAGGGCGGCTCCGGCATCACGCGCAATGTCGACGACATGCTGGAGGTGATGCGCGACGCCAAGGGGCAGAAGCCGCGGCTGGTGCATCGGCTCGACCGCGAGACCTCGGGCTGCCTGCTGATCGCCAAGACGCGCTTTGCCGCGACCGCTCTGACCGGCTCGTTCCGGCATCGTTCCGCGCGCAAGATCTACTGGGCGCTGGTTGCCGGCGTGCCGAAGCCGAAGCAGGGCCGCATCTCGACCTATCTCGCCAAGGAGGAGAGCGAGGAAGACAGCATCATGCGGATTGCGGCGCATGGCGACGAGGGCGCCAGCCACGCCGTGACCTACTATGCCGTGGTCGAGACTTCGGCGACGAAGCTCGCCTGGGTCTCGCTCAAGCCGGTGACCGGCCGCACCCATCAATTGCGCGCCCACATGGCGCATATCGATCACGCGATCGTCGGCGACCCCAAATACTTCAACAAGGAGAACTGGCAGCTGCCGGGCGGCCTGCAGAACCGGCTGCATCTGCTCGCGCGCCGCATCGTGATTCCGCACCCGCGCGGCGGCGTGATCGACGCGACGGCGCCGCTGCCGCCGCACATGCTGCAATCCTGGAATCTGCTCGGGCTCGAGGCCGATCGCTTCGACCCGATCGAGAACGCGCCCGAGGAGTGACGGCGGACGCCGCCTCTCGATATCCGTCGCGGACAGCAAGAACGATCAAAGCGGCTCACTGCGCCGCGGCTATGTTGCCGCGCGCCGGGCACCGCCGGCATGCAACCGTCAGAGAGGCTGTCCATGACCGGGACCTGGTTACGCGTCGCGCTTTTTCTCATTGGCTCGGCCGTCGCCACTGCGGCGGCACATGCCGAGACCGTGGCGCTCCGCGGCGGCACGCTTTACGCATCGGCCGATGCAGCCGCGCTGCCGGATGCGGCGATCGTGATCACGGACGGCGTCATCAGCGCGGTCGGCAAGTCCGGCGACGTCAAGCTGCCCTCGGATGCGCGCCTGATCGATTGCAGCGGCAAGACTGTCGTTGCCGGGTTCTGGAACAGCCACGTGCATTTCACGGAACATGTCTGGCACAACGCCGGCGAGGCGCCGGCCGCGCCGCTGACGCAGCACATGCAGGAGATGCTGACCCGATGGGGTTTTACCACGGTCTGGGATCTCGGCTCCGATCCACGGAACACGCTGCCGCTGCGCAAGCGCATCGCAGCAAATGAGGTCGCCGGTCCCAACATTCTGCTCGCCGGCAACGTGTTTCCCAAGGGCGGGCATCCCGTCTACCTGCCGCCCGAAATCCAGCTTCCTGAAGCCGCGACGCCTGCGGAGGCGGCGAAGTGGGCGCGCGACTGGCTCGCGATGGGCGAGGACGGCATCAAGCTGTTCACCGGCGCGTTCATGGGCGATAAACCTGTCATCAACATGGATCCGGCGATCGCCAAGGCGGCCGTCGACGTCGCGCATGCACAGGGCAGGCCGGTGTTCGCGCATCCGCAGAACAAGATCGGCGTCGAGACGGTGATCGCAGCAGACGTCGACGTGCTCGCGCACACGACGCCCAGCGAGCGGAGCTACACGGATGATCAACTTGCGCGGTTCAAGGCGCAGGGGACTGCGCTGATCCCGACGCTGTCGCTGTTCACGACGGTGGTTCTCGACCCCAACGTCACCAACCGCCTGGTGGCCGCGACCGTCAACCAGCTCAAGCAGTTCTCGGAGAACGGCGGCACGGTGCTGTTCGGCACCGATGTCGGCTTCACCACGCTGTACGACACCACGCAGGAATTCCAGCTGATGCACCGCGTGCTGTCGGAGCGTCAAGTGCTGGCCTCGCTGACGACCAATCCGGCGCGGTTCTTCAAGGCCGCGAAGAAGGGCAGGGTGGAGCAGGGCTTTGACGCCGATCTCGTGGTGCTCGACGGCGACCCGCTCAGCGACGTCGCCAATCTTGCGAAAGTGAGCACCACCATCCGCGCGGGTCACGTGATCTATCAGAAGCCGTGAGAGCCGGCCGGAAACCGGCTGCGCCGGTCTATTTGGCGGGAAGGCGCAAAGTAGCGAGATCCGAGCCGACGATCGTCGTGCCGGTAAATCCGCCTGCCTCGGCGGCGGCGCGATAGTCCGCTTCGGTGAGCGCGCCTCCGGGGACCTTGTAGGGGCCGTGGTGCGTTGCCCCGACCTGTGGCGCGAGGTGGGTCAGCATCAGATACTTGGCGCCCACGCGTTGTGCCATGGCGCCGAGGTCGGGCGCCAGGCTCTGGCGGTAGAAGACGGGCGGCGGCATGCCGCTGTCGCGCTCCGGACCCATGATGGGATGCATGGTCGAGTGCACGATCACCTCGGCGCCTTGTGCCAGCTTCTCGACTTGCGCCGACGTCGACGTCGGACGCGGCGGAGCGGCACTGTCATTGCTGGCATCGCCGCCGATCACGACGCTGCCGGCCGGCGTGTCGACGCGATAGGAGGCATGGCCCGCGATGTGGGTCGAGCGGATCGCGCTCACCCGGACCCCGCCCTTCGACCAGATCACCTGTGGCTCGTCCGTCGGCTCGAATGTGATGAGATGCACAAGCTCGGCAGGTCCGCCAGCCAACCGCCTCTTGTCCTCTGAAACCCGCTGTGCGATTTCGCCGGACTGAACAAAGGCATCGCCGATATGCGCGACAAACTTGCCGCAGCTCAGGGTGAAGCCGAGCGGGGAGGGCGCATCGCTGCTGCAGACCACATCGAGCGCGGCCCCGCCGGAACTCCAGTTCCAGCGCGCGAGCAGCAAGTCGACGAGGCCCTCGGTGTGATCCGAGTGCATATGCGTGAGGAAGACGGCGTCGATCTGGCCGGGCTCGACGTCCAGTTGTGACAGCCTTAGTTCGGTGCCGCGGCCTGCGTCGAACTGCAGCTTCAGCATCCCGCAATCGGAACTGTCATCTCCGTAGCGCACGAGTGTGCCGGCGCCCGCGATGCCATTGCGCAAAGCGGGGCCGCTCATGGTGCCGGTCAAGGTGACGAGCAGGCAGGGCGCCGATTGGGCGGGAAGTGGCAGCAGCAGCCAGATGACGGCCAGCAAGGATGTCGGAAGAATGAAGTGCCGCATGCCGTCCGCTCCCGCGTCGTTCCGGTGATCAGGGAGACTGCCAAAGCCGGCGCCATATCACAACGCTCGGCCGCGCCGCATCGAGGTGTTGTGATCGCGCGGCCGGTTGGTCTCGCCGCACGGTGCGGAAGCTTAAAGCATCAGCTTGTAGCCGAGATGGCTGCCGACGAATCCCAATCGCTCATAGAAGCGGTGCGCATCGGGGCGCGCCTTGTCGGTGGTCAGCTGCACGAGATCGCAGCCTCTCGCTTTGCATTGGTCGATCGCCCATTCGAACATCTGCTGCCCGACGCCCGAGCTGCGGTGCGCCTCGGCAATTCGGACCGCCTCGATCTGTCCGCGCCAGGCGCCCAGGCGTGCCATTCCGGGAATGAAGGTGAGTTGAAGGGTCCCGATCACCTCGTCGTCCAGGGTCGCCACGACCAGAAATTGGTTGGGATCAGCGAGGATGGCTTTGAAAGCGTCGACGTATCGTGGGTTCGGCGGCGAGCTCGGATCCTCGCGCTGTTTCCCCAGGAGATCGTTGGCGAGCAGGGCGATGATCGCGGGAAGGTCGGCGGGTTGTGCCTGGCGGAAAGCGACTGATGTCATTGACCTGAATTTCCATGGAGACGAGACCGGTGCTGCCGGACACGTTACAGGCTCGTTCAGGCTAGGACATCCGCTGGACGCAAATGAAATCCGCCGGCCTTTCGGGCCGGCGGATCGTTGTGTCGCGAGGTGCGGGCGTCAGTGGTCCCAGCCGCCGTCATGATGATGGCCGCCGTCGTCGAAGTCGAAGACGTCGAACAGATCGCTGAGCGCCGGGTTGTTGACCGGAACATAGGGATTGCCGGGCGCCGCGACCGGGTTCGGGAAGTTGTCGCGGCTGCGGTTCGTGATCGGCTCCAGGCGCCAATTCCGCTCGATGAATTTGATGATCGAGACGTGATCGGCATATTCATGCGAGATGTGGCCGTGCCGCGCGAACGGCGACACCACGATCAGCGGAATACGCGTGCCGTCGCCGAAGTAATCGAGCGGCTGCACATAGCCGGAGTCGAAGTAGCCGCCGCCTTCGTCAAAGGTGATGAAGATCGCGGTGTCCTTCGCATAGTCCGAGGTTTGGACCTGGTCGACGATCTTCTTGGTGAAGCCTTCGAACAGATTGAGTTTGGAGGACGACGGGTGACCGTCGGTGAAGCCGCTCGGCTTGACGATCGAGACCGCCGGCAGCGCGTGCTTGGAGAGGTCGGAGTACAGATCAACCGAGTCCTTGATATGGGCTGCGACCTGGTCCGGGTGCGACATGATCGAGGTGTCGTACTGGAACGGGTTGCAGATGTTGCAGTACTCGTCCGCGGTCGGACCAGCCACACCCCAGTTGAGTTGATAGGGATCGTTGACGTAGTTGTTCCACTGGTCGCCGTAGTACTTCCAGGAGATGTTCCGCTCGTTCAGGCTGTCGCCGATGCTCTTGCGGGTCGACGGCGGGATCGTGAACGGCGTGTTGGACGGATTGGTGTCGGTGTAGGCGTTCTTGCCGTTGCCGAAGTAACCCGGATTGTAGTTGTTCAAGAGATAGTAGTGGCCCGGTTCGCAGTTCGCGTTGATGTGGATCCCCTTAAGATAGTCCAGGATCGGCTTGACGCCGGGCTGGCTGGGATCCGAGCAGTCGCTGTAGGAGCCGCCGCCGGACACCGGGCTCGTCTGGTAGGGCGGCGCAAAGCCGCCATTGCCGCCGGCGCCGTAGCCGTCCTCGGTGTACCAGTTGTTGGTGCCGGAAGCCGGGTTCGGATTCTCGATTTCATGCACGATGCCGGCGTCGGGCGTGCCGCCGAACACCTGCGTGCCGTTCGGCGGCACCGCGGCGTTGCCGTAGGTGTCGCTGAAGTAGAGCATGTCGGCATGGCCGAACATGATGTGGTTGGCGCCGGTGCCGCCATTGACGGACTGGTGGAAGTTGTCGCTCATCGCGTATTTCTGCGCGAGCGAGGTGAAGTAGGGCACGTCACCCTTCTGCACGTTGTAGAAGCCAAGCGCCGTCGAACCCTCGCCGGTGGTCGTTGCCGTCGGCGAGTAGTCCGTTGAGAAGTTGGAGGGCTGCGCCGCACCGTTGGCGCCCGCGCCGACGGTCACCTCGACCCAGGCGAACAGGTTGCCACCGCAGCCCGACGGATTGTCACGGCTGGCCGCCGAGTGGTTGCAGTTCAGCTGCTGCCACATCTGGTAGAAGCGATGCACCGGGCTTGCCGAATAGGTGTCGTAGGGCATCGCATCGCTGTTGGTGAGCTGGAACGGACCGGCCGGCAGCGCGCTGACATTGGTGATGCGCTGGTCGGGGGTCTGCGAGGTCTGACCGGTGCCGCCGCTCAGGAGGAACTGGTAGTACTCGGACGGCAGGCCGGATTCCGACTGCTGCGCCAACGCAAGCGACGCCTCGCAGGTGGTGATCGGCGAGCTGCCGCATTTGTTCGGGATGTAGGAGACCTTGGGGCCGCCGACCAGCGGAGCCGGCAATTGATCCTTGGGGAAGTTCTGCTTCGGCGGGCTCAGCAGGAACGCATCGTTCAGGCCGGTATCGGTCGCCGCCTGCTGATGCGCCTTCTCGAAGTTCGGCCCGGGGATCGCGTTCTTCTTGTTATCGAGCTTGACGATGCCCTGCGAGAGCAGGTTGAACACGCTCTGGTCGCGCCGTTCGGGCACGTAGGTCGCGAACACGTGATCGAAGCTGCGGTTCTCGCCGATGATGACGATCACGTGCTTGATCGGCGACCGCGTCTCATGTCCACCGTGGTGATTCCAGTCCTCCGCAAGCACCGGGCCGGCGGTGAACTGACCCAGCGCAAGTGCGCTGAGGGTAAGGCGGCAACCTTGCAGCCAACGTGACCTGTGCTTGTCGCGCATTAAAGCTCTCCTTTTTGCTGATTGAGCGGCTTGGTGGAACTTGCGGTGTCTCGCGGCGCGACCCTGATGCGTCCCATCATGCCGCCGTCCTCGTGCTCGAGGACGTGGCAGTGGTAGACGAAGGTGCCGACGATGTTGGGATCGCGAAAATCCATGCGCAGGCGCACGCTCGGATATTTCAGCATCCGGGTGTTGTAGTAGGGGACGTTGACGGTATCGCGCAGGAACGGCTCGTTGACGGTGACGCCGGACCAGTCGAGCAGCTGGAAGTGCAGCTGATGGATGTGGAAATCATGCAGCTCCATCGAGCGGTTCTCGACGATCCAGTCCTCGACGTCGCCTTGTCTCACGGTGATGTCGGGAATGTCCGATTGCGGATCGAACGGTTTCGGCGTCTCTCCGTCGATGGTCATGAAGAATTTGGTCGGGCTGTTCGGGTCGTTCGCGTTCTCCGGCTGCTCGGAGAAGAACAGCTTCCTGACGCGCACCGGCGCGACGTTGCCGACCCACGGTCGCTCCGGTCGCGGCAGCGGCTCGGCGTGAGCGGGCAGCGCGGCCTGCGGCTCGCTTGTATTGACCGAGGACGTGATCGCGACCAGCGCGCGGTTGGGATCGTTCTCGCCGGCGGGCCCGGTGTCGACCGCGCGCGTCACCAGCAGGGCCGAGCTGCCGGCCGGCGGTCCCTCGACGATGAATTCGGCGCGCGAGCCCGGCGGCAGGCCGATATGGTTGACCCATTGCACTGATGGCGACGGGCTGCCCTGGAACTGCAACGGCACCCCATTGAGCCCGACGATCCCGATCTGCTGCGGGGAGCGGCCGACCAGCAGCGCGAGGTTGAGATAGGTGATCGCGGACGCGTTCAGGACCCGCCAGAGCTGCCGCTCGCCCGGCTTCATCGTGAGCCGGGCCGGCGGATAGTTCGGATAGGGCACCGGCACGAAGTTGACGGAGAGATCCTTCGACGGCTTGCCGAAGCCGGTGCCGGAGTTGGCGACGTCGCCGTCATTATCGAGCTGGCTCTTGGTCATGACCGGCTCGGATTTCGACGGCAGCGCGTCGGGATTGACGAGATCCTGGTCGCGGATCACGAGCAAGCGCTCGGGCAGGCCAGCGAGCTGTGGATCGGCGCGCTCGATGCCTTCGATGATGATGGCGCCCGAGGCGCCGCCGAGCACCTGCGTCTTGCTGAAGCCGTGCAGATGCGGGTGATACCAATAGAGGCCGGGTGGCGCGTCATCCGGAATGCGCAGGCGGTATTCGAACGGCGCGTCGTCGGGCTGGATCGAGGTCTTCAGCACATCATCCTGATGGCAGACCGGCGGCACCGTCAGCCCGTGGAAGTGCAGATTGGTCGAGATCGGCGTCATCGCGCCGCTCTCGCAAACATCGGCCTGCTTTCGCGTCGTGCAGATCGGCGCGCCGGCGAGTGGGCGGTCGATCGCAGGTGCTGCCATATCGAGGTCGACGAGGTCGTTCTTGAAACGGATGACGAGCTGATCGCCCGGCTTCAGCCGCAAGGTCGGCGACGGCTTGCCGTCCCGCGTCAGATAGCAATAGCGGCTCGTTCCGTCCGGCAGCTTCTGATCGTGGATGCTGAGGTCGGTTTCGAGCACGCCGTCGCGGCTGCGCAATTCGGCGGGTTCCTCGATCGCGCTTCCGGGCTCGGGCCGGGCGCAGACGTCCTGCTGCGTGCGCGGCGACTCCGGCAAGCCCGTTGCGCCGAGCCAGGCCGTCATGCCGCTCACGGCAAGCCCGAGGCAGGCCGCGACGATGACACAACAAACGGTCGAAAGTCGTCGTGCCACGCCGCCCCGCCAATACGCCGCCACCGGCGCGCAAGCGCGCACGGACGCCACGCGTGACGCCGGTTCACGTCTTGCGACCGCGATGGTCGACCAATGCTTCTGTTTGGTGTCGCGAGGTTAGCCGCGCGTTGTTGCCGGAATCTGGCAGGTTTTTAACGCGCAGATGACAGCGCCTTGCGGCACTTCGACGCGGAAGTGCGCGCGACGTTCAAACTTGCTGAGCGATCAATCGGATGCACCATTCGCGGACCGAATTGCGGAGAAAGCAGGACGCGCAGGCAACCGTCAGATATTTTTCTCTTGCGCGCCGCCGATCGCATCGCGCGCTGTCGTGTTGACGATCGGGATTAGCGTCTGAACTGCGCCAGAAACATCCGCAACGAATCGTGCGGGCTCTCGACGTCCGCAATCATCCAGCCGTCGGGTCCGTTGACGACGATGAAGTTGAGCGTGACCGTGCGGCCCTCATTATCGAACGTGACCGTCACATCGGTCCTGTCGAACTGCCGGCGCGGAATTGCGACCGAGATCGGGCCGAGCCGCCAGGTCGGGCTCTGCACCAGGAAATCGTAGGGGGCGTCGTGCAGGGCGGTCCAGGCGCCGCGCAGGCTGGAATCGAAGAATTGGCGGCCGGTTTCGTCGTCGCGCGGCAGGCCATTCGAAAATGCGGCGCTGCCTTTGCCATAATGGGCGTAGACGTTGCGGATCAGCGATTCCGGTGTGCGGAACCCGGCGACGGTGGCGGCGGCTCCGAAAACCGTCGCAACCAGCGAAAAACCCGCGAGGAATTTCCCGCGTCCCATCAGCTTTATTTGCCGTTGCCGCTGGCATATCTTGCAGGGAAATCCTCCCAAGCGAAAGCCGGCCGGCGCGATGCGCGAACTCTTCGACGACGTCCCAGACCAATCCCCGCTCGACCCGCAGGAGGCAGTGCGCCGCCACATCCGCAGGCCGCAGCGCAAGCGGTTCTACACCAGCGTCGGCGTGGCCGAGGCTGATGGCGGATTTGCGATCACGCTCGACGGCAAGCAGATCCGCTCGCCGTCCGGCAAGCCGATCATGGTGCCGAGCCGTGCCATTGCGGATGCAGTCGCAGCCGAATGGAATGCGCAGGGCGAGACTATCGATCCCATGACCATGCCGCTGACGCGCCTGGCCAACAGCGTGATCGAGGGGGTGATAGACCGCGTCGACGAGGTCGCTGACGATGCGGCAAAATTCCTCGGCAGCGACCTGCTGTTCTATCGCGCCGGCTACCCCGAGACGCTGGTGGCGCGCGAGGCCGGGCACTGGGACCCGATCCTGTTCTGGGCCGCCGATACGCTCGGCGCCCATTTCGTCATGGCCGAGGGGGTCATGCATGTCGGCCAGCCCGAGCCCGCGATCAAGGCGGCGCGTGCGGCGTTCCCGACCGATCCATGGTCGGTCGCGGCGCTCCATGTGGTGACGACGCTGACCGGCTCGGCGCTGCTGGCGCTGGCGCTCGCCCATGGCGTCCGCGACGAGGACCAGGTCTGGGCGGCCGCCCATGTCGACGAGGACTGGAACATCGAGAAGTGGGGCGTCGACGAGGAGGTCGCTGCGCGTCGCGCCGCCCGGCAGGTCGATTTCAGGGCCGCCGCCGGCGTCCTGAGGGAGTTCGGGCCGGCTGCCGGTTAACGAGACCTTTACGGCGCCGGGCTAGCCTGCGGCACGTCCCTCGCGCCTGGCCGAGACCTCCGACATGGCTATCGCCGTCAATCCCGTGCTGCCGGTGCTCGCCTCGAAGGAGGCGGACAGCGTTGCGCCGGACCTCACGCTGGAGGCCGGCAGCGTCGTCAATGCCCAGGTGCTGAAGGTGCTGTCGGCCGACCTGGTGCGGATCGCGATCGCGAGCCTGTCGATCGACGTCCAGACCGAGGTGCCGCTGCAGCAAGGCCAGAACCTGCAGCTTGCGGTCTCGCAGACCAACGACGGCGTCCGCCTGCAACTGGTCGGGCCGGGGGCTGACGCGGGCGATGCCGTGCAATTGTCGCCGGAGGCGACCAACGCCAGCGCCGCTCCGCAACCCGTCGCCACGGCGCCGAAGGCTGTGCTGTCGCCGCTCGAGCGTGTCACCATCACCGCGACGGCGCAGCATGCGGCGGCGGCGCAGGGCAGCCAAGCGCCGCTGTTTGCCAACCTCACGGCGGTCGCCGCGGCCAATCTGCCGCCGAAGCTGCAGGCCGCCATCGCGCAGGTGCTGGCGCAGCAAACCGGCCTCGACGAGAATTTGAGCGGCGATGCAATCAAGGGCGGCTTCCAGAAATCCGGACTGCTGCTGGAGGCGACGCTCGCCTCGGGCGTTGCGCCGGCGAGCGGCAGCGTGCCCGATCTGAAGGCCGCGCTGATCGTGCTGCGCCAGGCGCTGACTTCGCTCGGCGCTGGCGATGCCACAAGGCCCGCATCCACGCCGCCGCCGCAGCCGGCGCTTGCCGGTGCCGGCACGGCCCCGGGCATTGTGCCGCCGGCAATGCCCGAGCTCGAGGTTCAGGAGATCTTGCTGCCGCAAGCGCGCGTGCCGGTTGCCGAGGATCTCACCCGCGGCGCCACCCACCTTGCCGGCGCTCTCGCGGATGCGCTCGATGCCGGCCCGTCATCGGGCGGCGCGCTCAATCTCATTCAGGAAGCGCTGCATGAGCTCGGCAACCCGGCACGGCAGGGCGCCGCGCCGAGGGAGATGCTGCCCGGCGACGTGCCAGCACGCGGCAGCACGCCGCCACCGCCGTTTCACGGCGCGCTGCCGTCGGCCCAGGCCGTCGCGGGGCCATCGATCGCGCCAGGCACGCCGCTTGCGAACGCTGCGCACCGCCTCTTGGAAAACACCGACGCGGCGTTGGCGCGGCAGACGCTGCTGCAGATCGCCTCGCTGCCGGACCGTGGCGACGGCACGCGCCCGCAGCTCGACACGATGGTGCCGCGCTGGAATTTCGAGATCCCGTTCCTGACCCAGCAGGGCACGGCGATGGCGCAGTTCGAGATTTCCCGCGACGGCGGCGGCAACGAGGTCGAAGCCGCCAAGCGGGTGTGGCGGGCGCGCTTCACGCTCGACGTCGAGCCGGCCGGGCCGGTGCACGCGCTGGTCTCGCTGAACGGCGAGCGCACCTCGGTGCGGATGTGGGCCGAGCGTCCCTCGACCGTCGCGCAGCTGCGTGCCGGCGCTTCCGAGCTGAGCCAGGCGCTGACCAGGGCCGAGCTCACGCCCGGCGATATCGAGATCCGCGACGGCAGTCCGCCGCAACCTGCGCCCGCACGCGCCGGCCATTTCCTGGATCGTGCATCATGAGCGAGACGCAGAACCAGCTCGCGGTCGCGCTGCATTACGATCACGCCGGCGCGCCGCGCGTGGTGGCGAAAGGCAAGGGCGCGATCGGCGCCAAGATCATCGAGGTCGCCAGGGCCAACGATATCCCGATCGAGGAGAACGAAGTCTTGGCCGGCGCGCTCTCCAATGTCGAGCTCGGCGACGAGATCCCGGCCGAACTCTACAAGGCCGTCGCCGAGGTGCTGGTGTTCGTGCTGCGGCTGTCGGGCCGGGCCCGGTAGCGATAGCGTTTTCAAGCGAAGTGGGCACCGGCTCGCGTGAAGAAAACGCGTCAAACAAGTGAGGCTCATTGCCATCCTTTCACCACGATGGCATCAGCATCGTCGTCAACCCGAACCAGCTCAGGTCCCGTCGTGATCCATCGCCGCCATGCGCTTGGTCTGCTTGCTGCCGCGAGCATCCTGCCGTCGCGCAGCTTCGCCAATGTGTCCTACCAGCGCAGCGAGTTTCGTGAGGACCTGCAAAAGCGGTTCTTCGATCTCGGCACCGAGGGCACCTTCGTCGGCTACAAGGTCGACGACTATCTGATCATCGCGAGCGACAAGGTTCGCTCGGGCGAGGGCAGGCTGCCGGCCTCGACCTTCAAGATCCCGAACGCGCTGATCGCGCTCGAGACCGGCGTGGTGCAGGATCCCGACAAGGACGTCTTCAAGTGGGACGGCACGACGCGCAGCATCGAGGCCTGGAACAAGGATCACACGCTGCGCTCGGCGCTCGCGGTGTCGGCCTTCCCGGTGTTCCAGGAGGTCGCCCGCCGGATCGGCGAGGAGCGGATGAAGAAGTATCTCGACGTCATCGACTACGGCAACCGCGACATCGGCGGCGGCATCGACCAGTTCTGGGTGACGGGCAATTTGCGGATCGATCCGGTGCAGCAGATCGATTTCCTCGACCGGCTGCGCCGCGGCGTGCTGCCGGTCGGCAAGCGCCGCCAAGAGCTGGTGTGCGACATTCTCCCGGTCACGAAAGTCGGCGACGCCGTCATTCGCGCCAAGACCGGTCTGACCGACAAGGAGCACGGCGCGCTCGGCTGGCTGGTCGGCTGGGCCGAGAAGGGCAGCGAGGTCACCGTGTTCGCGATGAACATGGACTGCAAGACCCAGGCGCAGATCGAAGCGCGGATGAGCGTCACGCAGCAATGCCTCACCGATATCGTCGCGCTGTGACGGGCTGACCTGCGTACGCTGCGACTGGTAGGCGGGCCGCCGCTCGATTAGCATCCTCCGATAAAAGCAAAATCGGAGGGAATCATGCAATCAGCTTCGATCTGGCTGTCGTCGCTCACGCTGGCGGCGGCCGGCGGCTGGCTCGCGGCCACAACGTTTTCGGCGCCGGCCACCAGCAAGGAGCCGCGCTTCCCACAGCTCACGATGGATCAGCTCAACGACCAGCAGCGGCCGCTCGGCGAGGCGATCATGAAGGTGTCGAGCGTCGGCATCGGCGGTCCCTACAATCCGATGATCCGGAGCCCGGTGCTCGGCCAGCGGCTCTACGATCTGTTCTATTATCTGCGTTGGCAGACCTCGGTGCCGACCAGGCTGAACGAGTTCGCGATCCTGATCATCGGCCGGCAGTGGCGCTCGCAGGTCGAGTGGTTCGCGCATGCGCCGCTCGCGGCCAAGGCCGGCTTGTCGACCGATCTCATCGCCGAACTCAAGGCCAGCAACCGCCCGTCGAAAATGGCCGACGATGAGGCCGTGGTGTACGATTTCGTCACCGAGCTGACCACGACCAAGAAGGTCTCCGACGAGACCTATGCGCGGGCCAAGAAGGTGTTCAACGATCAGCAGATCGTCGATCTCACCGCGGTGGCCGGCAATTACGTGATGGTCGCGATGCTGCTGGCGATGGCGGAAGAGACCGTGCCGCCGGGCAAGGAAGAGCCATTCAAGGTCGGCGAGAAGTAGGGCGCAGCGCCGTATCGATCGGGTGCTTGCTAGCGCCCGATCGCGCGCAGCAAGGCCGGCATCAGCTTCGGGTCGCGGCATTGCGCGACGTTGAAGCGCATGAAGCCGGTGGCCGATTGCGTGGTGCTGAACACGTTGCCCGGCGCCAGCACGATGTTGTCGGCGAGCGCCGCGCGCGCCACGTCGGCGGAGTCGCAACCGTCCGGCAAGCGGCACCAGAGCTGGAAGCCGCCGCGCGGCATCAGCCACGGCTCGATGCCGATGCGCTGCAGCTTCTCGCCGACGTCGCGGCGGGCGCGCGCCAGCCGCCGGCGCAACTCCTCGACATGCTTGCGGTAGAAGCCGGTCGCCAAGACGCTCGCGATGATTTCGGTCGCGACCGCACAGGGGCCGCCGAATCCGGTGGCGACCTGCAGATCGACCAGCTGCTCGATCCAGTCGGCGCGCGCCGCGATGAAGCCGCAGCGCAACGACGCCGACAGCGTCTTGGAGAAGCTGCCGATCCGGATCACGCGGTTCAGCCCGTCGAGCGCCGCGAGCCGCGCCGACGGCTCCGGCTCGAAATCGGCGAAGATGTCGTCCTCGACGATGGTGAGGTCGAAGGCTGCAGCCACGTTCAACACGCGGTGCGCGGTCTGCGGCGACATCGTTGCCCCGGTCGGATTATGTAGCCCGGACACGGTGATGTAGAGCCGCGGCCGCTCGGCTTCGAGCACCGCCTCGAAGCTTGCGACATCGGGCCCCGATGGGGTGTAGGGCACGCTGACGAGTTTGACCTGATGGGCGCGCAGCAGCGCCCGGAAATTGAAATAGCAGGGATCGTCGACCAGCACGGTGTCGCCGGGCCGCAGCAGGAAGCGGCAGATCAGGTCGATCGCCTGGGTGCCGGACATCGTGAGCAGCACCTGCTCGGGCGACACGTCGAGGCCCTCGTCGGCGAACCGCGCCATCAGCATGCGGCGCAATGCCAGCGAGCCGCGCGTCGCGCCGTAATCCGCGAGCACGGCGTCCTCGGCCCGCGCCAGGCCGCGGAACGCGCGCCGCAGCGCCTCGGTCGGCATCCAGTCGGCGGGCAGCCAGCCGCAGCCCGGCTTCAGCGCGCCGCTCGCGGCGTCGAGCGATTGCCGCGACACCCAGAACGGATCGACGGCGCGGTCGTGCTGCGGCTGGTCGTTTGCCAGCGCCAGCGGCGGCAGCGCCGCGGACGAGACATAGAAGCCCGAGCCCGGCCGCGCCCGGATCAGGCCCTCGGCGGCGAGCCGGTCATAGGCCTCGACCACGGTCGAGGGCGAGACGCCCATGGTCGCGGCAAAGCTGCGGATCGAGGGCAGGCGGTCGTCGGCGGCGAGCGCGCGACTCGCGATCCTGGCGCGGATCGCGTTCATCACGCCGGTGGTCCGGGTCGCCTTTGGCGCATTGAATGATTGCCGCAAGTGTATGTCTACCTTTACCCATACAGTTTGGCGATATTGTATTGATCCGTAACTGCCTTGGCCAGCCCGTCGCCGCTATCCTCGCCTGCGAGCGTTGAGGTGTGCGATGAGCGATTCGAAGACATTGTCGGGGAAGTCTTGGTCGGGGAAGTCTTGGGCGGGTGAGGGGCGCAGCAGCGCTTCGCTGGAGGGCTGGGGCAGCGGCCTGCTCGGCGTGATCATCTTCAGCGGCTCGCTGCCGGCCACCCGCGTCGCGGTCGCCGGGTTCTCGCCGCTGTTCCTGACCTCGGCACGTGCGGCGATCGCAGCGCTGCTCGGCGCGGCACTGCTCGCGCTGCTGCGGCAGCCCTGGCCGGAGCGCAAGGACCTGGTGTCGCTGACCATCGTCGCGCTCGGCGTCGTGATCGGCTTTCCGCTGCTGACCGCGCTGGCACTGCAGCACATCACCTCGGCGCACTCGATCGTGTTCATCGGGCTATTGCCGCTGTCGACCGCCGTGTTCGGCGTGCTGCGCGGCGGCGAGCGGCCGAAGCCGCTGTTCTGGCTGTTCTCCTGCATCGGCAGCGCGACGGTCGGCGCCTTCGCCCTGTCGGGTGACGGATCGGCGTCGCTGGCCGGCGACCTGCTGATGATTGCTGCCATCATCGTCTGCGGCCTCGGCTATGCCGAAGGCGCGGCGCTGTCGCGCAGGCTCGGCGGCTGGCAGGTGATTTCCTGGGCGCTGGTGCTCTCGGCGCCGGTGGTGCTTCTGATGACGATCATGACGCTGCCGCCGAGCTGGCAGGGCATCGGCGCGCCGGCCTGGCTCGGGCTCGCCTACGTCTCGATCTTCAGCATGCTGGTCGGCTTCGTGTTCTGGTATCGCGGCCTTGCGCTCGGCGGCATCGCCAGCGTCGGCCAGTTGCAGCTGTTGCAGCCGTTCTTCGGCCTCGTGCTGGCCGGGCTGCTGTTGCATGAGCAGGTACGCTGGTCGATGATCGCGGCGACCATGCTGGTCGTCGCCTGCGTCGTGTTCGCGCGCCGCTTCGCGTGACGGCTAGAGCGGGATGATTTCCATCATCCCGCTCTAGCCCTTTGTTTTGCGCATGATCTTTTCGGAAAACCGCTACACGCTTTTCCGGATCATGCTCTAGCTCAGCTTGAACAGCGGCCGAGCAGCGCCTGGTTCGGTCCGGTGGCGGTCAGGCCGCGGCCGGAGAAGCCGTCGATCACGAAGGTCGAGATGCCCATGGCGTTGAAATGGCGGACCCAGCCGTCCATCCCGGCGCCGACACCGCTCGAGCCGTGCATCAGCACCACGACCGGGAGCCGGCCGCTGCCTTGCGCGATGCGGAATTCGCCGCCGACGGTGACCGGCTTGTCGTTGCTGTCGCCGGTGAGGAACTGGTGGTCGGAGATCGTCAACGAGGGGATGGCGTAGATCTCGGTGCGGGCCGCGATCGCCTTCGGGATCTGTTGCGCGCTGGTCTCGATGCAGGCGAACAGCAGCATGCTGAGAAGCACCGCTCCGATGGCTGCCGATCGGCCGTAGGTGAGCATGATTTCCCCCTCTGACTCGGCCGAATTGTAAAGCGCGCGCTAACCATGCCAAGCGCTAATTCACCCCGTCGGCGGCACGGTCCCGCACTGTTACGGATCGGGTTTCAGTGATCCTTAAGCGGAGCTGCCCACCTTGCGCGCTGACGCGACATCAGAGGGGCAGATGACCTTCAGGTTCATTGCGCCTGACGCGATCAGGTCGCCAAGCCAGCGCGCACTGTTGGAGCAGTGGGATCAACTGGCCGCCGGCCGGCCATTTCCCGCATTCGCCGAGTTGAAGCCGGATCCCGCGACGCACGATCCCCGGCAACTCGTCGCATGGGCGGTCGAAGGCGAGGGACGCCTGCGCAAATTCCGTGCGATGTATCAGGGCGAGCATGTCGCCGAGGCGTTCAATTCCGCCTGGGCGGGCAAGACCATGGAGCAGGTGGTCTCGATGTCGCTCCGGCGCATCACGCTGAGGCCGGCGAAGGAGTGCGCCGAGAGTGGTTGCGCGGTCTACATGGTGTTCTCCACCGTCGATGCGAACGACCAGCAGGTCGATTGCGAGCGGCTGCTGCTGCCGTTCGGCAGCGACGGCGAGAAGGTCGAGCATCTGCTGGCGTCCCTGCAATTGACCGTGGTCGGAAGCCGGCCACGCATTCTCAAGCATTTCGACATGCAGGCGGACGTGCGGCTGCAAGGCAGGATCCGCTCCGGCTTCTCGACCGGCGCGACCAGCGAGGCCGCTGGCGACCAGCGCAGGGCTCTCAGGCGCAACGTCGCGCGCGCGGCGCGGATCAGCTTTGCCCGGCGCAGCATTACCTGCATCGTGCGCAACCTCTCCGCGACCGGCGCCGCGGTCGAGGCTACGAATCCCGCTGTCATCCCCGACAGCTTCAGCCTCGTGCTGGAAATGGAGACGACGGAGCGGCATTGCCGCGTGATCTGGCGCAGGAAAGGCCGGATCGGCGTCCAGTTCAGCTGAGCTTTCCGATTCGCCCGAGATGGGTGAAGCCAAAGCCTTTGGAATATTTCAGCCCGTAGCCGAGCGCGCGGTCGATCCCGATATGGGCGAGCCAGATCATCGCGATCGAGAGCACCAGCGGTCCTTCGCCGGCAAAACCCAGCGTCATCAGCGCCACCGGCGCCAGATAGGTATGGGCGGCGTTGTAGGCGATGGCGCCGGCCCGCGGGCTGATCAGGTAAGCGGCAAAGCTGAAGTCCGGCACCAGGAACAGCAGGACGTAGACCAGCCAGGAACCCTCCCACTTGTAGTAGAGCACGGTCATCCCGACGAACAGAACCAGCCCCTCCAGCCGGAGCAGGGTGCGCACCCCGCCGGTCGCGGCGCCGGTCTCGGCCGTGGTCGCATCAGTCATCGCTGTCTCCCCAGATGTCGGAAAATCCTACCGTTTTTGCGCCCGAACCCGCCCACAAGCGCCTTTCCGGTTCCGAAATGACCGTGCTAAAGCCATTCCGCGGACCGGCACCTCGCGCCGGGACGCGGACTGTAGCTAACACGGGCGGAAACAAATGAAAGACATCCTCGACACCCTCGAAGAGCGGCGCGCCGGCGCCAAGCTGGGCGGCGGCGAAAAGCGCATCGAGGCGCAGCACGCCCGCGGCAAGCTGACCGCCCGCGAGCGGATCGAGCTTTTGCTGGACAAGGGCTCGTTCGAGGAATTCGACATGTTCGTCGAGCACCGCTCGATCGAGTTCGGCATGGAGAAGACCAAGATCCCCGGCGACGGCGTCGTCACCGGCTGGGGCACGGTCAACGGCCGCAAGACTTTTGTCTTCGCCAAGGACTTTACGGTGTTCGGCGGCTCGCTTTCCGAAACGCACGCACTGAAAATTACAAAACTTCAGGACATGGCGATGAAGGCGAGGGCGCCTATCATCGGCCTCTATGACGCCGGCGGCGCGCGCATCCAGGAGGGCGTCGCTGCCTTGGCGGGCTATTCCTATGTGTTCCGCCGCAACGTGCAGGCCTCGGGCGTGATCCCGCAGATATCGGTCATCATGGGCCCCTGCGCCGGCGGCGACGTCTATTCGCCCGCGATGACCGACTTCATCTTCATGGTGAAGAACACCAGCTACATGTTCGTGACCGGCCCTGACGTCGTGAAGACCGTCACGAACGAGGTGGTGACCGCGGAGGAACTCGGCGGCGCCTCGGTGCACGCGACCCGCTCCTCGATCGCCGACGGCGCGTTCGAGAACGACGTCGATGCACTGTTGCAGATGCGCCGGCTGATCGACTTCCTGCCGTCGAACAATACCGACGGCGTGCCGGAATGGCCGAGCTTCGACGATATCGGCCGGGTCGACATGTCGCTGGATACGCTGATCCCCGACAATCCGAACAAGCCCTACGACATGAAGGAGCTGATCCTGAAGGTCGTGGACGAGGGCGACTTCTTCGAGATCTCGGAGACCTTCGCCAGGAACATCGTCACCGGCTTCGGCCGCATCGCGGGCCGCACCGTGGGCTTCGTCGCCAACCAGCCGATGGTGCTGGCGGGCGTGCTCGACAGCGATGCCTCGCGCAAGGCCGCACGCTTCGTGCGGTTCTGCGATGCCTTCAACATCCCGATCGTCACCTTCGTCGACGTGCCGGGCTTCCTGCCGGGCACCGCGCAGGAATACGGCGGCTTGATCAAGCACGGCGCGAAACTCCTGTTCGCCTATTCGCAGTGCACGGTGCCGCTCGTCACCATCATCACCCGCAAGGCCTATGGCGGTGCCTTCGACGTGATGGCCTCGAAGGAGATCGGCGCCGACATGAACTACGCCTGGCCGACCGCGCAGATCGCGGTGATGGGTGCCAAGGGCGCGGTGGAGATCATCTTCCGCTCTGACATCGGCGACCCCGACAAGATCGCCGCGCGCACCAAGGAATACGAAGACCGCTTCCTGTCGCCCTTCATCGCCGCCGAACGCGGCTACATCGACGACGTCATCATGCCGCATTCGACGAGGCGGCGGATCGCACGGGCACTGGCGATGCTCAGGGATAAGAAGGTGGAGATCCCGGCGAAGAAGCACGACAATCTGCCGTTGTGAGGAATGCGTCGGGCGGATTAGCGACTTGTCCGCCGTAGCTCGAAGAGCGAAGGCGGAAGTGTAACCCGCCATCTTGGTTCCGCGCGATCCGCGGCGGGTTACGGCTCCGCCGAACCCGCCCTACAGGTTCGAACCTGATGACTGAAGACGAGCCGACCGACGACATCTCCGAGATCGAGGCGCAGATCGAGGAGCTTGCCGAGAGCGCCGAGCGATCTCGCAGGATTATTCTCGGTTCGAAAGTGGCAATCGCCGGCGGGTTCGTGTTGTTGTTCGCTGCGCTGCTCGGCCTGTTCAGTTCTGGTGAGACCGCAGCACTCGGATCGATCGCGCTGGTGCTTGGCGGCATCGTGTCGCTCGGATCGAATGTCAGCACGTTGCGGCAGACCGAGGCCGCGATCAGCAGCGCCGAGGCGCGCCGTGCGCGACTGATCGGCAACATCGATCTTCGGCTAGTTCACGATGCGCCGCTGAAGCTGATGTGAGGCCATACTTCGTAGCCCGGATGAGCCAACGGGTCGCGCGAACGCGCGCCCGATGACAGGCTCCGCGACATCCGGGGCCGCTTTATCCGTATGGTATCGTTCCCGCATATCGCTCCACTCATGCGGGCTACGCGGCTAACTTACCAGTCGCGCAAATCAAACCTGCTCGCGCCGGCTGCGGCATAGTAACCCGACAGGCGATGCTAGCTAGTTCCATTCGACGGTCCTCGAAACCGGCGGAATGGGCATGACGGGTAGAACGCGAGGAAGCGGCGGGCATCGTGATGGTGGTTTGACGTCACGCCGTTGCAAACGCGGCCGTGCGGCGTCGAATTCCCTGAAACGTGAATGCGCGGTTCACCGAGCGTTCAGCTCGCGGCGAAAAAACTGGCTGACGCAGTTGGTCCAACTCAGCAACAAAGGGAAACTCTCATGGAACGCCGGGATTTTCTGAAGATGGCCTTCGGTGTCGCCGCCGGTGTGGCGACTTTTGCAGCAACCGCCCGGGCGGCGCCGCTCGCGCCGCTTCCGCTCAAGGGGGATGCCCGCGCGCCGGCCGGCAACGATGCGCATCCGGCCGTCACCACCGGCGACGAGGTCGGTCGCCTGAAGCCCGAGGAGGTGCGCTGGCATCACGGTCATCGCGGTTGGCATCATCGGCGCTGGCATCACCGGCATTGGGGCTGGCGCCACCGCCACTGGCGCAGGCATCACTGGCGTCATCATCACTGGCGTCATCATCACTGGCGCCGCTGGTGACATCGGCACCACCTCAAAAAAGAAAAACCCCGCGCGAGGCGGGGTTTTGTTTATCCAGGTGTGCCGCGATCAGATCGGGCGGCAGCGGCCGTAGCGCCAGGCGAAACCGTACGGGCAAGCGCGAACGCGCGGCGCCACCACGACCGCGCCGGGTGCGACGACGACGGGACCACGGTTCCTGACGCAGCCGCCATAGGGACCGCGGTGCCAGCCGGGGCCGCAACCACCGGCAGCATCAGCCGCGCTGATGCCGGCGAATGCGGTCGTCACCAAAACTGCTGCTGCAAAAAGATACTTCATTTCTTCTCCTTTTAATTCGGCCGCGCTGCGGCACCGCAACAAACTTTTGATTACCGATTCGCCCGGCCGGATCATTGCAGAAGCCGTGCCCGATGTCGTCGACCATAATGTTGCGGGCTGAACGCGACATGAATGTTGCGCGTCACAGCTGCGTCAGTGCGCCGCAAGCAAGCTCAGCATTGATTTGAAACATTTCGCACGCGCGAGAGCAGTACGCGCCGTCACGAGGATACAAATTGTATCGGAGAGCGAGACAAGCAAGACAATGGGTTCGCGAATGACCGCGCCGATGCCGAATTCAACGCGCGATGTTACTCGCCCGCGCCAAACAGTGCTGCGAACCGCTTCTCACCGTTGCGCGAGAAATTGACCACGCGGCTGCCCGGTGCAGCATCGCGCGCGGCCCATTTCAATTCGGTGAAGCGGTCCATCATGGCAGCGCCGAGCGTGCCGGCGAGGTGGTGGCGCCGCTCGCTCCAGTCGAGGCAGGCCTTGCACACCGGACGGCGCGGATGCGTCAGCGCATCGGCGTCGATCTGCAGCTCCTCGGCCATGAAGCGCTTGCCTTCGCCGGTCAGTTCGATCGCCTGCTTGCTCTGGCGCACCAGTTTCTGCCGCCTCATGCTGTCGAGCATCTGCACGCCGAGATCGCCGGCGAGATGGTCGTAGCAGATGCGGGCGCGGCGCAGCGCCGGATCCTTCGGTCCGGTGCGCACGCGCATATGGCCGGCGCGGGCGGCGATGCCCTGCAGGCCTTCGAGCACGTCGGCGACGTCGGGGTCAGAGAGCCGGTAGTAGCGGTGGCGGCCTTGCTTCTCGGGCTCGATCAGCCCGCCGGCCTCGAGCTTGGCGAGATGCGAGCTCGCCGTCTGCGGCGTGATGCCGGCCTCCTGCGCCAGCTCGCTCGCGGTCAGCGCGCGGCCGGTCATCAGCGCGGTCAGCATGTTGCAGCGTGCGGGATCGCCGACCAGAGCGGCGATCCGGGAGATGTCGGGTCCTGCTTTCATAGTTCGATGATAGCCGAAGCATCGAGGTCGGGCAAGGCGGTAGTGTCCATCGTGCCCGTCGCCCGTAAAGACGAAAACACCAGGAGGCCATCAATGACCGTCACCGTCTTCATCCGCTACCAGCTCGATCCGTTCAAGCGCGCGATGTTCGAGGAGTATTCGCGGAACTGGCTCTCGATCATCCCGCGCTGCGGCGGCGATCTGCTCGGCTACTGGATGCCGCATGAGGGTACCAACAACGTCGCCTTCGCGCTGATCTCGTTCGAAAGCCTCGCCGCTTACGAGGCCTATCGCGCGCGGCTGCGCCAGGACAGCGAGGGCATGGCGAACTTCAACTTCGCGGAACAAAACCGCTTCATCCTCGCCGAGGAACGAACATTTCTGCGCAAGGTCGAGCTATAGTCGTTCCATAACGACAACGCGCGGAGGCGCCCATGATTGCCGTGATCTTCGAAGTCTGGCCGAAGGCTGAGCACCGGGAGCTCTATTTTGACCTAGCCGCCGAGCTGAAGCCGATCCTGCAGGAGATCGACGGCTTCATCTCGGTCGAGCGGTTCGAGAGCCTGACCGAGAAGGGCAAGTTCGTGTCGCTGTCGTTCTTCCGCGACGAGGCTGCGGTAGAAGCCTGGCGCAACACGGTCGAGCACCGCCGCACCCAGGCCAAGGGCCGCGCGCGGATCTTCGAGAATTACCGGCTGCGGGTCGCGAGCGTGATGCGTGACTACGGCCTGAACGAACGCGATCAGGCGCCGAAGGACAGCCGCGCAGTGCACGAGCCGCACTAGCACCGCGGAGTGTGCGTGCCTATCTCTGCGCGGCCAATGACTCTAGGGAGCGACCAATGCCACTGCCAACTGCTGACAAACGAGCCGCCTTCAAGAAGCTGCACGACAGCGGGTGCTTCATCATTCCGAACCCGTTCGATGTCGGCAGCGCCCGCGCCTTGCAACATCTCGGCTTCAAGGCGCTCGCCTCGACCAGCGCGGGCTTTGCCTGGACCATCGCGAAGGCCGACAACCGCGTCACCGTCGATGACGTCTGCGACCACCTCACCGCGGTGTGCGCGGCGGTCGATATTCCCGTCAACGCCGATTTCGAGGGCGGCTTCGCGGTCGAGCCTGAGAAGGTTGCGGTCAATGTCGCGCGCGGTGTCAAGACCGGTGTTGCCGGCCTCTCGATCGAGGACTCCACGGGAGACGCGGCCAATCCGCTGTTCGAGCACAAGCTCGCGGTCGAGCGCATCAGGGCGGCGCGCAAAGCCATCGATGCCGACCACAGCGGCGTGCTGCTCACCGGCCGCTGCGAGGCGTTCCTGTGGGGCAAGAAGGACCTCAATCTGGTGATCGAGCGGCTGCAGGCCTATTCGGAAGCCGGGGCGGATGTGTTGTATTCGCCGGGCATCTCGACCAAAGAAGAGATATCCGCGGTCGTGAAGGCGGTGGCGCCGAAGCCGGTCAATCTCTTGATCGGCGGCGCGTCCGACCTGACGCTGCAGGCTGTCGGCGACCTCGGCGTGCGCCGGATCAGCGTCGGCGGCGCGCTGGCGCGGATGGCCTGGGCCGGCGTCATGAAGGCGGCCAAGGAAATGGCCGAGAAGGGCACCTTCACCGAATTCGCCAACGGCTATCCCGGCGGCGAGCTCAACAAGATGTTCAAGTAGTCGCCACAAAAAAGCAGCGGGCCGTGGGGGCCCGCTGCTCGCGCCGGTGTCGTTACGCGTTACTTCGCATTCTCGGCCGGCGGCGCGGCCGGCTTGTTCATGTCCGACTTGTTCATGTCAGACGGCGGGGTCGACGGGTTGGCCGGCGCCGCGCCCGTGGTCACGCCGGGCTGGCTGTTCGGCTTCGGCGTCACGTCGCGCATGCCCGGAGGCGGCGCGGCTGGGTTAACCGGCTGCGTCTGCGCGGTCTGCGTCGACGGCGTCGTGCCGGCCTCGTGCACCGACGTGTTGTTCAACCCGTAGAACAGCGCGCCGAGCACCACGGCCACCGCAACTGCGAACATCGCGATCTTGGTGCTGCTGGCCGGTCCCTCCTGGAGTTCCGGATCCGGCTGCAGCTCGTTGTCCAGGCTGTTGAAGCGCGCCTGACGGCGGATTTCGTCATCGGTCAGGTTGGCGCGATACGGATCGTCAGGGTTGTAAGCCATTTCAAAGTTCCTCCGTTAGCCCCCCAAGGCTAAGCGCGTAGTCTAAACGCTGGAGACAATGGCTGGCGCGTGAGGATGTTCCGCGCCAATGTTGCAACCTGTTCATGCTGGAACCGCCGATTCCCAGGGTTCCGAACCTGTTCCATGAGGCTTTTTCATGTGGACCATGCCGCCCACCGATTCGGTGCTGCACGTGCTCTCGTTCATTGCCGTTGCGGCGCAATCGATGACGGCGGCGCTGGCGGCCGGCAGACGCAGCATGGATTGGGCCGGCGTCTGCATGTTAGGGGCGATCACCGCGCTCGGCGGCGGCACCATCCGCGACGTGCTGCTCGGGCATTATCCGCTGCTCTGGGTCGCACAACCGATCTACCTTGCGATCGCGGCGGCGGGCGCCTTCGCCACCATCCTGCTGGCGCGGCTGGTGGTCAGGCTCAATCTCGCGTTCCTGGTGCTCGATGCGATCGGGCTTGTGGTGTTCACCATGGCCGGCTGCGACGTGGCCTGGCAGGTTGACGCCTCGCTGCCGATCGTGATCGTCGCCGGCATGATCACCGGATGCGCCGGCGGCGTGCTGCGCGACATCCTCTGCAACGAGGTGCCGCTGCTGTTTCGCAGCGAGCTCTACGCCAGCGTCTCCGTGGTGACCGGGCTGTTCTATGCGACCGCGTTCGGACTGAACCTCAACCCACCGGTTTGGACCCTGCTGACCTTCGCCCTCGGCCTGACGTTCCGGATGCTGGCGATCCGCTATAAATGGGAGATGCCGAAATTCGTGTTCAGCGATGAGGAGCGCTGAACGGCTATTTCGCCGTCCGCGCCTTCGCGACCTCGTCCGCGCTGACGGCCGGCGCCGCATTGCCCCAGGCATTGCGGATATAGGTCGCGACATCGGCGACCTCCTGGTCGGTGAGTTTTGGATAGGCCGGCATCGAGCCTGCATTCGGCGCGCGCGGCGTCGTCACGCTCTGCGCACCGTCGAGGATGATGCGCAGCGTGCTCGCAGGACTAGCCGATTGCAGATTGGCGTTGCCGGGCAGCGGCGGATAGATCCGTGGGCTACCGGAGCCATCGAGCTCATGACAGGCGACGCAGGCGCCGCGATAGATGCGCTCGCCGTTGCTCATCTGCGCCGGCGAGGGCGGGGTGACCACAGGCTCCGACGCGCCGGCGGGCAGGCTCTTCAGATAGACCGCGATCGCGCGCACATCGGCGTCGCTCATCTTCGAGGTCGAATTGACTACCACCTCGGACATCAACGGACCGGCATGGCTGTGCCCGTTGCGGCCGCTCTGTAGATATTCGGCGATGTCACCGGTGCTCCAGGACTTCAGCCCACTCCGCTCGGCGCCGTCGAGCCTGGGCGCGAACATGCCCTGCACCATGTTGCCGCCGAGCGCCTGGTCGCGCTTATCGGCGCCGAACGCATTCTTCGGCGTATGGCAGGCGCCGCAATGGGCGAGGGCCTCGACGAGGTAGCGGCCGCGATTCCATTCCGCGGTCCTGCTCTGGTCCGGCTGGATGATGCCCGGCGTGAAGAACAGCGCATTCCAGGCCCGCATCAGCACGCGGTAGCAATACGGCCAGCGCAACCGCGGTGGCGGCGCCCTGTTGCTGACCGGCGCCAGCGTCGCAAGATAGGCGCGGATCGCCAGGATGTCGTCGCGGATCAGCTTCGTGAAATACGGGTAGGGGAAGGCGGGATAATAATGCGCCCCGTTCGGCGAGACGCCGGTGCGCAGCGCGCGGACGAAATCGTCGTCGCTCCAGCCGCCGATGCCGGTATCGCGGTCGGGCGTCAGGTTCGGCGAGAACACCGCACCGAACGGCGTGTCGATCCGCTTGCTCCCGGCGAACGGCTTTGCCGGGTCGGCGGTATGGCAGCTCGCGCAGTCGCCGGCGATCGTGAGCGCCTGGCCGCGGGCGATGATGTCGTCGGTTGACGCAGCGGTGCATTCGCGAGCCGCGAACGCACTGCACAACAGCACACCGGCCAGAATCGCACAGGTCGTTCGAGGTCGTCGCCGCATCCATTCACCTTCCGGTCCACACGACGCGTCACGCCGTTTCGCCGCGGGCCCGTCCTGCGACAGAAACCGAAACGGCCCTGCAATATTCCCGGCACGAAATTGCGATTTTCGAGCGACGGGCTTGGTCGCCCAGAATTGTGCTGCGCCGGCCGGAAAATCCGACATAGACTGGTTCTAACAAGTTCGGATGACTAGCTAAAAAGCAGGCGTCGCGACCAGCGCAAAGAGGGCTAAATGGGAATCAACCAAGGGCCTATCAGCCTCGACCAGAAATACACCCAAGGCACCGGCCACGTCTTCATGACGGGCATCCAGGCGCTGGTCCGCCTGCCCATGGCGCAGATCAGACGCGACCGCGCCGCAGGCCTCAACACGGCAGGCTTCATCTCCGGCTATCGCGGTTCCCCTCTCGGCGGGTACGACCAGCAGCTGTTCGCCGCCCGCAAGCATCTCGAGCAGTACAACATCAAATTCCAGCCCGGCGTGAACGAGGACCTGGCGGCCACCGCGATCTGGGGCTCGCAGCAGCTCGCCCTGTCACCCGGCGCCAAATATGATGGTGCGGTCGGTATCTGGTACGGTAAGGGCCCCGGCGTCGACCGCTGCGGCGACGTCTTCCGCCACGGCAATGCGGCGGGCTCCGCCAAGAACGGCGGCGTGCTTTGCCTGGCCGGCGACGATCACGGCGCAAAGTCCTCCACCGTCCCGCATCAGTCCGACCACGCCTTCATCTCCGCGCTGATGCCCTACCTCTACCCCTCTAGCATCCACGAAATGATCGAGATGGGCCTGCTGGGCATCGCGATGTCGCGCTACTCCGGCTGCTGGGTCGGCATGAAGGTGATTACCGAGACGGTCGAGACCACGGCCGAGATCGACCTCACCGACGAGATGACGCCCTTCATCATTCCGGCCGATTTCGAGCTGCCGCCGGACGGCCTCAACATCCGCTGGCCCGACGACCGGTTCGAGCAGGATCGCCGGCTGCAGGACTACAAGGGCTTTGCCGCGATCGCCTTTGCCCGCGCCAACAAGGTCAACCGCGTCACGATGGATTCGCCGAACGCGCGCTACGGCATCATGGCCTCGGGCAAGAGCTACGAGGACATCCGCCAGGCGCTGCGCGAGCTCGGCATCACGCCCGAGATCGCCGCCAAGATCGGCATCCGCCTCTACAAGATCGGCATGCCCTGGCCGCTGGAGCCGGAAGGCGTGCGCAACTTCGCCGTCGGCCTCGAAGAGATCTTTATCGTCGAAGAGCGCCGCGAGATCGTCGAGAACCAGGTCAAGCAGGAGCTGTTCAACTGGCGCGACGACGTGCGCCCGCGCATCGTCGGCAAGATGGACGATCACGACAAGCGCTTCCTGACCTTCGCCGCCGAGCTCAGCGTGGCCTCGCTTGCAAGCTCGCTCACCGAGCGGCTGCTTCGACTTAATCTCAATCCTGAAATCGCCGAGATGTTGCGCGCCAAGGCCGACTGGTTCAACGGCCGCCAGTCGTCGCAGATGCAGGCGACCGCACCCGTCAGCCGCACGCCGTATTTCTGCTCGGGCTGCCCGCACAACACCTCGACCAAGGTACCTGAAGGCAGCCGCGCGCTCGGCGGCATCGGCTGCCACTTCATGGCGCTGTGGATGAACCGCTCGACCGAGACCTTCACCCATATGGGCGGCGAGGGCGTACCGTGGGTCGGCATCGCGCCGTTCACCAACGAGAACCACATCTTCGCCAATCTCGGCGACGGGACTTATTTCCACTCCGGCATTCTCGCGATCCGCCAGTCGATCGCCTCCAAGGCCAACATCACCTACAAGATCCTCTACAACGACGCCGTCGCCATGACCGGCGGCCAGCACCACGACGGCGATCTGTCGCCGCAGAAGATCACCTTCCAGCTCCACGCCGAAGGCATCCGCGAGATCTACCTGGTCTCGGAAAATCCGGGTTCTTATCCGGCTGATACCATCGCGCCGGGCGTCAAGCTGTTCCATCGCGACGAGCTCGAGAACGTCCAGAAGATGTGCCGCGACACCAAGGGCACCTCGGCGATCGTGTTCGTGCAGACCTGCGCCGCGGAAAAGCGCCGTCGCCGCAAGCGCGGCCTGATGGAGGATCCGGCGCGGCGCGTGCTGATCAATCCGGCCGTCTGCGAAGGCTGCGGCGACTGCTCGGTGCAGTCGAACTGCATCTCGGTCGAGCCGCTGGAGACGGAATTGGGGCGCAAGCGCACCATCAACCAGTCGACCTGCAACAAGGATTATTCCTGTGTGAAGGGCTTTTGCCCGTCCTTCGTCACGGTCAATGGCGGCACCCTGAAGCGTCGCGCGCCGACCGAGCTTGGCGATATCGGCGCTTTGCCGGAGCCGGCCTCGAAGCCCGCGCTCGACCGGCCCTACAACATCGCGGTCGGCGGCGTCGGCGGCACCGGCGTGCTGACGATCGGCGCGCTGCTCGGCATGGCCGCGCACATCGAGGGTAAGGCCTCGATGATCCTCGACATGTCCGGCCTCGCGCAGAAGGGCGGTGCGGTGCTCAGCCATGTCCGGCTCTCCGAGCACACGGCAGATGTGACCTGTTCGCGCATCGTGACCGGCACGGCCGATCTCGTCCTTGCCGCCGACGAGGTCGTGGCGGTGTCGAAGGAGACCATCACGCTGTGCGACGCGAGCCGCACCGTCGGCATCATCAACAGCCACATCATTCCGACCGCGGACTTCATCCTCAACCGCGACTTCAATTTCCAGAGCCGCAAGGTTACCGGCGTGCTGGAGACCGAGCTGCGCAAGGACTCCGCCTTCTTCGACTTCACCAAGCCGGCCGAAGCGCTGCTCGGCGACTCGATTGCCACCAACATCATGATGATGGGCTTTGCCTATCAGCGCGGGCTGCTGCCGCTGTCGGCGGAGGCGATCCAGCAGGCGATCGAGGTCAACGGGGTCTCGATCAAGATGAACACGCAGGCGTTTCAGCTCGGGCGTCTGGCCGCGGCCGATCCGGCGCGGCTCGCCGCGATGATGAAGGGGCAGGACAACGACGTCGCACCGGTCAAGTCGCTGGATGCGATGTCGCTCGACGAGATCATCAACCACCGCATGGCGCTTCTGACCGGCTATCAGAGCGCGCGTTTGGCAAAACGCTACCGCAAGCTGGTCGATCAGGTCCGCGACATCGCCGTCAAGGGCGGTTATGGCGAGGCGCTGCCGCGCGCGGTGGCGATCAACTACGCCAAGCTGCTCGCCTACAAGGACGAGTATGAGGTGGCGCGGCTGTTCACCGATGGCCGCTTCGAGAAGCAGCTGCGCGACCAGTTCGAGGGCGACTTCAAGTTCAACTTCAATCTGGCCCCGCCGATCCTCGGCGGCGGGCTCGATGCGCAGGGCCGGCCGAAGAAGCGGGCGTTCGGTTCGTGGATGATGTCGGTGTTCAAGGTGATGGCGCGATTCCGCTTCCTGCGCGGCACGCCGCTCGACATCTTTGGCTACAACGCCGACCGCAAGCTCGAGCGCGATCTGATCGCGGGCTACGAGAAGGATGTCGCGACGGTGCTGACCCTGCTGTCGCCGCTCAATCACGACATCGCGGTCGAATTGCTGTCGCTGCCCGACCGCATCCGCGGCTACGGCCCGGTGAAGGACAAGGCGATCAAGGAGGCAAAGGTTCGCTACGCGCAACTCGCCGCCGACCTCGCCAACCCGCCGCCCGCGCCGCGGCAGATGGCGGCGGAGTAGGCGCCACATATTCAGTGTCGTCCCGGGCAAGCGAAGCGCGACCCGGGACCCATAACCACAGCAGTTCATTGTTGCGCGATGCTGGGGCGACAGCTTGACCTCACGACACGACCCTTTGGTTGGGTCCCGGCCTTCGCCGGGGCGACACCTGTGTTGTGGGCGCGCGCACTGCGCATAAGAGCAGTCTCGCCTGACGGAATATTTCAGCGCTTGCCAAGGTCGCGCCGTCGGTTCAGAAAAACGCTGGAGCGAGAAACGCCAGCGGAGAGCGATTTGACCATCAAGCGCAAGGCCTACATTGCCGGGATCTACGAGCATCCCACCCGGCATGCACCCGATAAATCAACAGCACAGCTACACGCCGAGGTCGCCAAGGGTGCGATCGAGGATGCCGGGCTCACCAAGGACGATATCGACGGCTATTTCTGCGCCGGCGATGCGCCGGGCGGGCTGTGGCCGATGGTCGATTACCTCGGCCTCAACACCAAGAAGCTGCGTCACGTCGACTCCACCGAGACCGGTGGCTGTTCCTATCTGATCCATCTCGGTCACGCCGCCGAGGCGATCGCCGCGGGCAAATGCTCGGTCGCGCTGGTCACGCTCGCAGGCAAGCCGCGCACCGGTCCGATGCCGCCGCGCGCCTCCGGCGCCGAGGCTGATTTCGAATTGGCCTACGGGGCTACCACGCACAATGCCTATGGCATGTGTGCCATGCGCCATATGCACGACTACGGCACCACCTCCGAGCAGCTTGCCTGGATCAAGGTCGCGGCCTCGCATCACGCGCAATACAATCCGCACGCGATGCTGAAGGAGGTCGTCACCGTCGAGGACGTCTTGAACTCGCCAATGATCTCGGACCCGCTGCATCGGATGGACTGCTGCGTCGTCACCGATGGCGGCGGCGCGATGATCGTCACCACACCGGAGATTGCGAGGAGCCTGAAGAGACCGCTGGTGCGCCTGATCGGCCATGGCGAGGCGATGAAGGGCCCGCGCGGCGGCAAGGATCTCGATCTCACCTATTCTGCTGGCGTGTGGTCCGGCCCGCGTGCTTTCGAAGAAGCGGGCGTCACGCCGAAGGACATCAAATACGCCTCGATCTATGACAGCTTCACCATCACGGTGCTGATGCAGCTCGAGGACCTCGGCTTCTGCAAGAAGGGCGAGGGCGGCAAGTTCGTCGCCGACGGCAACCTGATCTCGGGCGTCGGCAAGCTGCCGTTCAACACCGACGGCGGCGGCCTGTGCAGCAATCATCCCGTCAATCGCGGCGGCATGACGAAGATCTTCGAGGCGGTGCGCCAGTTGCGCGGCGAGGCGCATCCGAAGGTGCAGGTCAAGAACTGCGACCTCGCGATCGCCCACGGCACCGGCGGTCTGCTCGGCGTTCGCCACGCTGCCTCAACCTGCATTCTGGAGCGTGCGTGATGTCTGAAGCCAAGAAGTACAATGCCCCGGTGACCAATCCGGAGACCGCGCCGTTCTGGGAAGCGGCGAAGGCGGGCAAGTTCATGATCAAGCGCTGCATCACGTGCGGCGAAGCGCATTACTTCCCGCGCGCGATCTGCCCGTTCTGCTTCTCCGACAAGACGGTGTGGGAAGAGTCGAGCGGCGAGGCCACGGTCTACACCTACAGCCTGATGCGGAAATCGCCGACCGGTCCGTATGCGATCGCCTATGTGACGCTGAAGGAAGGTCCGTCGCTGCAGACCAACATCGTCGATTGCGATCTGGAGAAGGTGAAGATCGGCCAGAAGGTGAAGGTGGTGTGGAAGCCGACTGACGGCGCGCCGCTGCCGTTCTTCACGCCGGCCTAAGAAGTACCTTCCCCCCTTGCGGGGGAAGGTGCGTAGGCGGCCTTCGGCCGCCGTACTAATTAACGTCGATGCTTTGCATCGGCTATGGAAGCTGCCGGAAGAGGGGTGTCTCTCCGCGAGAGACGTGTTTGTGGAGATAACCCCTCTCCCAAGCAAGTTTGCGTTTGATGCCGTTGCAGCCCTCTCCCGCGGGGAGAGGGCGCTTCAATAGGCACCGTCGACAAGAGAGTTCGGGGAGAAAACAACAATGCCAATCGTGTACGAACAGCTGATGGCCCTGAAGAACCTCGGCCAGAAATACAACTACAGCGATCGCGACGTGATGCTCTATGCCTATGGCATCGGGCTCGGCGCCGATCCGATGGACGAGAACGAGCTCGCCTTCGTCAATGAAGGCGTGCTGACGCCGCGTCCGCTCAAGGTGGTGCCGACCTTCGCGTCGGTCGCGGCCTGGGGCGCCGGCCCCGGCGAGATGAACCTGAACCGCGTGATGGTGGTCGACGGCGAGCGCGACATCACCTTCCACAAGCCGTTCGCGACGGCAGCCCACATCACGGCCGACTCGACGGTGCTCGACGTGTTCGACAAGGGCAAGGACAAGGGCGCGGTGATCCGCCACCAGATCGTGCTGAAGGACGAGAAGGGCGACAAGCTCGCCACGCTGGTCGCCTCGCGCTTCGCCCGCGGCGATGGCGGCTTCGGCGGTCCGTCCGATGGCCAGCCCGAGCCGCACAAGGTGCCGGAGCGCGCGCCCGACAAGGTGGTCGACATCACGACGCGGCCCGACCAGGCGCTGATCTACCGCTTGTGCGGCGACCGCAACCCGCTTCACTCCGATCCCGCGTTCGCCAGGAAGGCCGGCTTCCCGCGGCCGATCCTGCACGGCATGTGCACCTACGGCATCACCTGCCGCGGCGTGCTGCAGACCTACGCCGATTACGATCCGTCTGCCTTCAAGCAACACGCGGCGCGGTTCTCCTCTCCGGTGTTCCCCGGCGAGACCGTGACCATGGAGCTGTGGAAGGACGGCAACGTGGTGTCGTTCGAGGCCAAGGTGAAGTCGCGCGGCGTCACCGTGATCAAGAGCGGCAAGACGGTGCTGGCGTAGCCACACGTCGAGGCCGTCGGCTCCCTCGCCCCGCTCTTGCGGGGAGAGGGTGGGGTGAGGGGCTTTCTCCGCGAACTGTGACAGCGGAGAGACCTGTACCCCCTCACCCGGATCGCGAGGGCGATCCGACCTCTCCCCGCAAGCGGGGAGAGGTGAAGAAGAAAGAACAAAACGGAGAAACGACCATGGGATTACTCGACGGCAAGGTGGCGCTGATCACGGGCGCCGGCGGCGGACTTGGTGAAGCCTACGCAAAGCTGTTTGCGCGCGAGGGCGCGGCGGTGGTGGTCAACGACCTCGGCGGCCCGCGCGACGGCTCGGGCTCCGACAAGTCGATGGCCGACAGGGTGGTCGATGCGATCAAGGCCGAGGGCGGCCGCGCGGTCGCGAATGGTGCCGACATCTCGACCATGGCCGGCGGCCAGTCGGTCTTCGACGACGCAATCAAGCATTTCGGCCGCGCCGACATCCTGGTCAACAATGCCGGCATCCTGCTCGACGAGACCTTCCACAAGGCCAAGGAAGCCAACTGGGACAGGGTGATGAAGGTGCATCTGAAGGGCACCTTCTGCTGCACCCAGCCGGTGTTCAAATGGATGCGCGACAATGGCGGCGGCGTCATCGTCAATACCTCCTCGACATCGGGCTTGATCGGCAATTTCGGCCAGACCAATTACGGCGCGGCCAAGGGCGGCATCTGGGGCCTCTCTAACGTACTGGCGATCGAGGGCCGCAAGTACAACATCCGGATCTGGACTCTGGCGCCGGGCGCGCTGACCCGCATGACGGCAGACCTGCCGCGCTACAAGGAGAACCCAGGTGCGGCGCTCGGCCCCGACGGCATCGCGCCGGCCGTGCTCTACATGGTCAGCGATTTGTCGGGCGACCAGACCGGCAAGGTTCTCGGCGTCTCGGGCCCGCGCGGCGTCCGCGAAATGCGGATGATGGAAATGGAGGGCTGGAAGCCGCCATTTACCGGCTGGAAGGCCGAGGACATCGCCACCCACGCCAAGGAGATCTTCTTCTCCGAGGAGCAGATCAAGATGGGCGCGCGGCGGTTCTGATCTTACGTCATTCCGGGGCACGCGAAGCGTGAGCCCGGAATCCATAACCACGATCGGGAGTATGGATTCCCCGATGCGCCATTGCGCATCTGAGGCCTGCGCCAAGTGGCGCATCCCGGAATGAGCCTGTATAGAGGCGGAAACAGATGAGGCACCAATGACCAAACTCACCGCCCAGGCCGCAGGAACCTTTGCCATCGCGCCGACCCCGTTCCACGACGACGGCCGCATCGACGAGGCATCGATCGACCGGCTGACCGATTTCTATACCGAGGTCGGTTGCGACGGCGTCACGGTGCTCGGCATCTTGGGTGAGGCGCCGAAGCTCGACGCCGCGGAGGCGGAGCAGGTCGCGCTGCGCTTCGTCAAGCGCGCCAAGAAGCTGCAGGTGATCGTCGGAGTCTCGGCGCCCGGCTTTGCCACGATGCGCTCGCTGGCGAAGAAGTCGATGGATGCGGGCGCCGCCGGCGTCATGATCGCGCCGCCGCCGCATCTGCGCACCGACGACCAGATCATCGGCTACTTTAAGCAGGCGCAGGAAGCGATCGGCGACGATATTCCCTGGGTGCTGCAGGACTACCCGCTGACGCTCACCGTCGTGTTCACACCCGCGGTGATCCGCAAGATCGTGATGGATTCGCCGTCCTGCGTGATGCTCAAGCACGAGGACTGGCCAGGCCTCGAGAAGATCTCGACCTTGCGCAACTTCCAGAAGGACGGCTCGCTGCGGCCGCTGTCGATCCTGGTCGGCAATGGCGGCCTGTTCCTCGATTTCGAGATGGAGCGCGGCGCCGACGGCGCGATGACGGGCTATGCCTTTCCCGAGCTCCTGATCGACGTCGTCAATTTGTCGAAGGCCGGCAAGCGCGATGCCGCGCATGATCTGTTCGACGCGCATCTGCCCCTGATCCGCTACGAACAGCAGCCTGGCGTTGGCCTGACCGTGCGCAAATACGTGCTGCAGAAGCGCGGCATCATCTCCTCCAGCGCCCAGCGCAAGCCCGGTGCTGTCATCACGCCGCAGGCGAGGGCGGAGGTCGATTATCTGCTCTCCCGCGTGGCGCGTGTCGACCGTCGCGCCAATCTGCAACCGCAATCCAGTGCAGCAGGATAATTATGACCGAGATCGTTGCCCCGCGCCTTGCGTCCACCGTTTTGCTGTTGCGTGACGGAACGCCGTCAGGCGAAATCGAAGTCTTCATGATGGTCCGCCATCACCAGATCGAGTTCAATTCCGGCGCGCTGGTGTTTCCGGGCGGCAGCGTCGACAAGAACGACAAGGAGATAGCCGCCGATCCCGCGCTCTATTCGGGCGGGGAAGGGCTCGACGGCGACGCGCTCGGTTTCCGCATCGCCGCGATCCGCGAAACCTTCGAGGAGAGCGGCATCCTGCTGGCGCGGCCGCGGGGGTCGAAGGATCTGGTCGACGCCATGCGCGCGAACGACATCGCGACCGCGCATCGTGCGGCGTTGAACGAAGGCAAGATCACCTTCCTCAAGGTGCTCACGGACAACGGCATGGTGCTCGCGCTCGACGAGCTCGTGCCCTATGCGCACTGGATCACGCCGGAGGGCATGCCGAAGCGCTTCGACACCTGGTTCTTCCTCGCCGCCGCGCCGCCCGAGCAGCTCGGCGCCCATGACGGCAAGGAGTCGACCGACTCGATCTGGGTATCGACGCGCGAGGCGCTGGAAGGCGGCGAGAGCGGCCGCTTCAAGCTGCCGTTCCCGACCACGCGCAACCTGATCCGGCTTGGCAAGCAGCCGAGCGTCGGTGCCGCGCTCGCCGACAGCAAGGGCAAGTCGATCGTCACGGTGATGCCCGTGATGACCAAGACCGCCACCGGCCGCCAGCTCCGCATCCCCAAGGAAGCTGGCTACGACGGCGAGGTGTTCGACGTCGGCGCGATGGGCTGAACTCTCGCGGATCCGGGCCACGATACTTCGGCGGGCATCGAAATATAGTCACCAGAAGCTTGCTATAACCACGTCAATCACCGCGCTGGGCGAACGGCCCGGCGCAAAGGAACCGACGTGGCAACATCTCTCGAAGCGGCAATATCTCTCGAAGCCCATCTGACGCTGCCCGGCAGCGATCACACCCTGCTGCTGCGGCACTGGCCGGGCGCGGGCGATCCGGTGCTGTACGTTCACGGCGCGACGTTTCCCTCAGCGCTGTCGGTCGGCTATCGCTTTGGCGGGCGTTCCTGGGCGGACGATCTCAACGCTCGTGGTTTCGACGTCTGGGGTTTCGATTTCACAGGCTTCGGCGGCTCGAGCAGGCCGCGGCAAATGTCGATGCCCGCGAGCGGGGTCGCGCCGCTCGGCCGTGCGCCGGAAGCCGCCGATCAGGTCGGTGCGGTGGTCGATCACATCCGCAAGGTGCGCGCCGGTGCGCCGGTTCATATCGTCGCGCATTCATGGGGCACGATGGCGGCCGGCCGTTTTGCGGCCGATCGTCCGAATGCCGTCGGCCGCCTCGTGCTGTTCGGGCCGATCGTCCGGCGCGAGCTGGAGGGGCTGCCACGCCCCGAGAGCGTCGGTGCATGGCGCGAGGTCTCCATCGCGGATCAATTGAAACGATTTGTCGAGGACGTCCCGCCGTCGCATCCGCCGGTGCTGATCGAGCCTGACCTCGCCGAGTGGGGGCCGGCCTATCTGGCGAGCGATGCCGGCGCAGCCGGACGCAATCCGCCGGCGGTCCGGATTCCAAACGGGCCGCAGGCCGACATCATCGCCGCGATGTCGGGACGGCTCCCCTACGACCCGCGCCGCGTCCAGGCGCCGACGCTGATCGTCCGCGGTGAATGGGACAACCTTTGCCAGGATGCCGACGCAGCCTGGCTGACACATGCACTGGGCGCGTCGCAGAAGGCCGATGTCGTCGTGCCGAGCGCTACGCATTTGATGCATCTTGAACACGGGCGGGAAGGCTTGTTTGCGGCAACCACCGCTTGGCTCGCAGGGAGCGCGTCGTGAGCGGCCCCGCGACCGGCGACGCGCGCCAGCCCCCTATGGGCTTCGAGCTGGCGCTGCTGCTCGCGCTCGCCACCCTCTGGGGCGGCTCCTACACCTTCATCAAGCTCGGCGTCGCGACCATTCCGCCGATCACGCTGATCGCGGCGCGCACTGCAATCGCGGGGCTCTTGCTGCTCGTCATCATGCGGATGCGCGGCGTGACGATGCCGATGGACGGCGCGACCTGGCGCCGCTTCATCTTCCAGGCCTGCCTCAACAGCGTGATCCCGTGGACGCTGATCGCCTGGGGCGAACGCTTCGTCGATGCCGGCCTCGCCACCATCCTCAATTCGGCCTCGCCGATCTTCACCTTCCTGTTCACGGCCGCGATCACCCGTCATGAGGCCGCGAGCCCGCGCAAGCTGTTCGGGGTGATTGCCGGCATGGCCGGCATCTGCCTGATCGTCGGCGTCGATGCGTTCCGCGATCTCGGGGAGGGCATCGTGGCCGAGGTCGCGATCGTCGCCGCCACCATCTGCTACGCCTGCGCCGCGATCTTCAGCCGCGGCTTCAAGGGGCTCGATCCGATGGCGCCGGCCGCGGGCTCGCTGATCGCGGGCGCCGCGGTGCTGATTCCGCTCAGCCTTGCCGTCGAACGGCCCTGGACGCTGACGCCGTCGACCAGTTCGCTGCTCGCCTTGCTGGCGCTTGCGGTGTTCTCGACCGCGATCGCCTTCGTGATCTACTTCCGCCTGATCCAGACTCTGGGTTCGGTCGGCACCACCGCGCAGGCCTATCTGCGGGTGCCGATCGGGGTTGCGCTCAGCGTCGCCTTTCTGGGCGAACGGCTGAGCCCGACGGCGTGGACCGGGCTCGCCTGCGTCGTGATCGGCGTCGCCGCGATGACGATTCCTGCGCGAAGGGTTACCACGGCCTGAGGTCATCGCCGCGACGGCGATCCCGCCGCGGACGACCGCCGCCGCTGATGTCCTGTCTCCCGAAACCGGCTGCCGGCTGGATGTCCCCGGATGCGTCAAGGAGGCCGGCATCCCGTCGAACGAGGCCTGATGTCACCCTGTGCCGGAATCGGCCACCGACGGCCCCCCGGGTGACACGGGTCACACCGCCGGCCGGCGGGGGGCTTCAGCATGTTTCCCCAAAGCCCGTAATTTCCCGTATATTGGGGCGCATTGGACCCCGGCCTTGATGACATGACCGCTGAATTGCCGCCGAATTCGCAAGCGCCGCGTGCGTTCTCCCTCTCCATTGGCCAGCTCACGTTCGGCAGCTTCCTGCTGGTGCTGGCTGTGATCATCATCACGTCGACGGCCAGCGTGATCGCGATCCGGCACATCGATACGACCTTCGCCGAGCTGCAGCGGCTGCAAAGCGTCGGCGACATCGCCGAGGATATCGATCGTCGCACCAACGAGCTGCGGCTGGCGGCGCGGGACTTCGTCACCGAGCCCGGAAACCAGTCGGCCCAGGTCGCAGAGGCGGCCCAGTCGCTGAGCGAGATCCTGAAGAAGACCCGGATCGAGCTGGCGCCCGAGCAGCAGGACATGATCGACGGCGTCACCCAGCGGCTGGCGACCTATCGCAGCGGGATCGAGCGCATCTCGGCGTTGCTCAGCCGCCGTGCCGAGATCGTCGCCGGGCTGCCGCCGCTGCGCGATGCGTTCGACAAGGCGGTCGCCGCGAGCGATGATGCGGCGCTGGCCAACACGCTGTCGCAGGCGCAGAGCCGCATTGCCACCGCGCTGTTGGCGCACAACACGTCGGCCGCCGAGCAGGCCGCGCAAAGCATGCGGGCGATGACCATCGCCGAACCCGCCCTGCGCGGCGCGGTCGACAATTATGCCGAGGCGATCAGCGCGATTTCAGTTCGCGAGGGCCAGATCGCCGACATCGACCGCGAGGTACTCGGCGCCGAAGGCCGCCTGATCCAGAAGGTCACCGAGCTACTGCGCGAGCTTAGCTCCCGCCGCGGCCATGTGCTGTCGCGCGATTTCGCGCGCACGCTGGCGGAGGCAAAATGGCAGAGCATCGTGCTCGGCACGGCGGGGGTGCTGATCGGCCTGTTCGCTTCGGTGCTGGTGGTTCGCCGCACCGTTCGCCCGCTCGCCCGGATCGCCGGATCGATCCGCAAGGTCGCGGGCGGCGAGAAGAGCGCGTTCATTCCGGGCGCCGATCTCGACAACGAGATCGGCGACATCGCGCGCGCAGCCGAAGTGTTCCGCCAGACCCTGGTCGATGCCGACAGCGCGCGCGAGGCCGCACTGCGCGCGCTTGCCGAGCAGCGGCTCGCCGAGGAGAGCTACCACAAGCTGTTCGAGGCATCGGTCGACGGCATCTACGTCACGACGCCGGGCGGTGCGCTGCTCAACGCCAATCCGGCGCTGGCGCGGATGATGGGCTATGCCACGCCGCAGGACCTGATCAACGGCATCGGCGACATCGCGTCCACCGTCTATGTCGATCCGGCGGCACGGGAGCAGTACCAGCAGCTGATGCTGCGCGACGGCACGGTGCGCGACTACGAGTATCAGGTGCGCTCGCGTGACGGCACCGTGCTGTGGCTGTCCGATTCCGCGACCGTGGTACGCAACGACGAGGGCGAGGTGGTCCGCTACGAGGGCACGGTGCGCGACATCACCGACCAGAAGCGCGCAGAGGACGCCATCGCCGAAGGCCGCCGGCTGTTGCAGATGGTCATCGACACGGTGCCCGCCGTCATCAACGTCAAGGAACGCAACCTGCGCTACGTGCTGATGAACCGCTACATGGCGGGTATCTTCGGCATCGAGCCGCAGGACGCGATCGGCCAGACCACCGCCGAGCTGATGTCGCGCTACGGCGCAGCCAAGACCGACGAGAACGACAAGCGCGTCCTGTCGGCGCGCCGCGAGCTTGGTTTCTATGAGGAAGAGTACAAGGACGCAGCCGGCAACATGCGGCAATGGCTCGTCAACAAGCTGCCGATCCTCGATGCCCAGGGCGACATCGAGAACATCGTCACGGTCGCGCTCGACATCGGCGAGCGCAAGCGCTCCGAACAGGAGATGCGCAAGGCGAGGGATTCCGCGGAGGCGGCGCTGCGCAATCTGCGGGAAACCCAGAGTTCGCTGATCGAGGCCGAGAAGCTCGCCGCGCTCGGCCGCCTGGTCGCCGGCGTCGCCCATGAGGTCAACAATCCCGTCGGCATCAGCCTCACGGTGGCCTCCGCGCTGGAGCGCAAGACCGCGAACTTTGCGACCCAGGTCGAGCGCGGCGACTTGCGCCGCTCGAGCCTCAACGACTTCCTGAACACCGCGCGGGATGCCTCCTCGCAGCTGGTCGCCAATCTGAACCGCGCCGCAGAGCTGATCCAGTCGTTCAAGCAGGTCGCCGCCGACCGCAATTATTCGGACCAGCGCACCTTCGATCTCGGCGATCTCACCGAGCAGGTGGTGATGAGTCTGCGGCCCGGCCTGCGCAAGCACAATCTGACGCTCAACGTCGATTGCGAGCCGAACCTGATCATGAATTCCTATCCCGGACCGTACGGCCAGGTGCTGACCAACCTGTTCCTCAACGCGGTCGCGCATGCGTTCCCGGACGGCAAGGCCGGCGAGGTCGAGATCCAGGTGCACGCCTCCGGCAACGACTATGTCGAGGTGATCTTCGCCGACAATGGCTGCGGCATGAGCCTCGACGTGCGCCGCCGCGCCTTCGATCCGTTCTTCACGACGCGGCGCGACCAGGGCGGCACCGGGCTCGGGCTGCACATCGTCTACAGCATCGTCACCAATCGCCTTGGCGGCCGGCTCTCGCTCGATTCCGCGCCGGGCAACGGCACCCGCATCCAGATGATCCTGCCGCGCGTCGCACCGCTGGAGCAGGCGGCGGAGTAGGTGAGCGATGAGTCGGTGGCGCCAGCTTTAGCTCCGTCATCCTGAGGTGCGAGCCTCTTCGGCGAGCCTCGAAGGATCGACGGCCACCGACCGGGCCGTGCATCCTTCGAGGCTCGCTACGCTCGCACTTTAGGATGACGGGTCAGATGCCGGTGCGATGACCTAATTGATATCCGCGAGCTTGTGCAGCGTGGCGCCGAAGATCAGGCTCGCCTTGCCGACCAGCGCGGTCCCACTCATGGTGCCGCGGGTGTCGGTGAAGGTGCCGGAGACGCCGATGCCCACCGGCGCGGGCCCGCCGAACAATGGGTTGTCGGTCTCGCGCGGCGTGGTGTGGCGCTGCACGAGGACCTCGCCCTTGAACGCGTCGCCCTTCACCGTGTAGCTGCCGGTGTAATAGAGATAGGCATCGCCGCCGAGAATTTGCCCGTCGCGGAAAAGAATCACTCCGCTGCCCTTGCCGACGCGTCCGTCCAGCAGGGTGACGTGGATTGAGTACAGCCCGTTCTTCATAACGTCCCATGTACCGGCTGCCGCGCCCGCAGCAATCCGGATTGGTTTTTTATGCCAAAGCGAGCAACCTTGTGCAATGCGGCAGGTTGATTCCGGGGGTATCCGGACTGACCGTGAACCCTCGGTTCCTGCCAGCCGGTGTGACGGCGCGATGACAGCGGACCGTGCGCGCGAATCGAACTGGCCCGCGAAATGCATAGCTCTGGTTGCACTGGCCGGTGAGTGCTGGAGCGAACACATGTCGGACTGGATTGAATCGGGCGGCCGTTTGGCGCGCCCTCGCAATGCCAATGGAACTTGGGCCCGTCGTGCGGGCCGTGTGATGGTGTCTCTCGGGCTGATGATGCTGGTGTTGGCGGCGGCCGTACAAATCGCGCGGGCGCGCGATCCCGACGGCCGCTACGCCAATTCGCCGCTCAAGGAATGGTTCGACGGTCTGCGCAGCGGCAAGGGACCGTGCTGCTCGGATGCCGACGGCAGCGCGGTCAGCGACGTCGATTGGGAGTCGAAGGACGGGCACTACCGCGTGCGCCTCGATGGGGCTTGGGTCGACGTCCCCGACGAGGCTGTGGTCACCGAGCCCAACCGGGTCGGCCGCGCGATGGTCTGGCCGATCAAGAGCTACATGGGCGTGACGATCCGCTGCTTCATGCCCGGCAGCATGACGTAGCGGATCGGTCTTCGCTCACGCGTATTTCTGGTCGCGCTCGAGTAGTTCGATCGAGATGCCCTGCGGGCCGCGGATGAAGCAGATCCGCACGCCGGGGCGGATCGTGGTCGGCTCCTTGGTGAACTCGACACCCTTGGCCTTGATCTCGGCCGCGACCGCGTCGATGTCCTTCACGGTCAGGCCGAAATGATCGAGCCCCTGATACGGCGTCACCGGCGGGGCGTTGACGCCGTCGCCTTGTGTCACCTCCGCGATGAACACCTTGGCGCCGCCGAGCTGGACCTCGATGCGGCCGGGGCCGCGGATGATCTCGCCGCCGAGAATGTCGCGCAGCCAGGTCGCGGTGGCCTCGGGATCGGGACTGCGCAGATGGACGTGGTCCCAGGTGACGACAGGCATTGCGATCTCCTTGTTGTTCTCGCGCGCGCTTGGGGCGCGGCACTCGCTCTCGGGCGGCGCAAATCTAGCGATTGGTCCGTTGGGATACCATGCCTCCGTGATGCCAGCCGCAAGATTGTCGTCCCGGAATGAAACCATTCCGGCGGTCGGTGATTGATCTTGCGTGGCCGCTCGACCTGCGGCCGTCCCGGATGCCGCACGCTGCGATGCCTGCGGTTTCTGTGCTGGGTGGCGGCTTGATAGGGCGTCGAGGGTGAGGGCACGACGATGCGAATCGGCTTGGCGTCGTTTCGAAGATTTGGCGCCGGACGTCTCGGTGAGGGCGGCCTTTACGCCAGCCTGCTGCTATCGGTGATCGCGGTCGCCGGAATTGCGGCGTGGTTCATGCTCCCCGAGCCGAGCGATGCTGGAGACCAAGATGTCTGGCCGGTGTCTTCCGCCGTCATCCGCACCGTGCAGGATGCATCGACCGGGGTGCAGCCCGGCCAAATCACAAATCAAGCTGGAAAGGACGCGCCAGCCGCACCGGCAGCTGAGCCGGCCACGGTCGGCGTGGCCACCGCCGCGCAGCCGGCCGAAGCGGCCAAAGCGTCCGAGCCGGGTACTGAAAGATCGCCGCTGGACAGGCTGCGGATCGCCTCGCAATCCTGGCGGCGCGGCGGGCTGGGTTCGAAGGTGCTGGTCACCCTGACGCTGCGCAATGCCAATGACTTCGCGGTGAAGGATATCGAGATCGCCTGCGCCTTCATCCGCGGCGACGGCAGCCCCGTGACCGAACGCAAGCGGCTGATCCCGGACACCATCGCCATGAGGAGCCGCAAGACCTACCCGCCGATGCTGATCGGGTTCGTAAATGTTAACGCAAACAAGGCGAAATGCACGGTCGTGACCGCCAGCCGCGCCTAAACCCTGCATCCCGAAAAAGTGACCGGGAATTGACTTGCCGGGTGAACCGTAACGGCCAGGGAGGAACTAACTAATAAGCCGACCGTTAGAGAACGACCCGGGAGAGCGGATGGCGTCTGTCCGGGTGATCATGCGCAGACGATGAATTCGTTGCGCGATGACAAGATGTCGTCGCGTCGAGTTGAACCGCGCCCGTAGCGCGGGGGGAGCTACCAAAATGCCTGTGGCGCGTTATTTCCTGTTCGTTGGTGGCGTGCTGCTCGCGCTGCTCTTCATCGTCAATGCCATCGTACCGCAGGAGGCCGTAGTCGCCAGCCAGGGCCTGTCGTCGCCCGGCGTCGACAGCAAGACCATGGTACGCATCAAGTCGACCCAGAAGCTGCCGGAGCGGGTGGTGTATGACACCAACCTGCCGACCATCGTTCCGTCGCAAGTGAACGCGGTCGCCGCAGCGACCCCGGCGGCTGCCAGCGATGCGTCGGCGCAGGCCCGCGTCCGTGACACGTTCGCCCAGTTCATTCCGCCGGAGAAGGCTGACGCGCGCAAGGGGCCGGTCGTGGCCGAGGCGAAGCCGGCCGAGCAGCCGGTGCAGGCGCCGAAGAAGCGCAAGATTGCGCACAGCCATACCCATTCCCAGCAGCCGATGCGGTTGGCCCAGCCCGGAATGTATCAGCCTTACCGTGTCGCGCAGCAGCAGCCGCGCATGGGCTTCTTCGGCGGCTTCGGTACCTGGTAGGCACGGACACGCCGCAATCGGCAATCGATACGCCGCCGCAAACACTTTGCGGCGGCATTTTCGTGTCCGCGATGCCAGCCCGGTAACCGGTTGCGGGAAGGCGCCCGTGGTGGCCGGAACCGGTTAGCGCGGCAGGCGCGGAATCTTGTCGGCGAAGCCGTTGTAGCAGGTCAGCCGCTCGTCCTCCTCCTTGACGAACCGGCATTCGGCGACGCCCTTGGCAGGGGCGGCCTTCGGCTTGGGCTGCGGCTTGAAGATCTCGTCGTAGCACATCAGCCGCTCCTTGGTGGCGTCGTCGATGTCCTGGCAGGCCTGGAGCTTCTGCGCGACCGATTGCGGCTTGCCGGGTGCTGCGGCCTTCTCGCCCTTCTTGGCCGCCGATTTCTTGCCGACCTGGACCAGCGGCTTGTCGCCGACCATCGGCTGCGAGGCCGCCGCCGGCTTGTCAGCGGCGGGCGGTGGCGTGGTGGCTGGAGCGGTGCCTTGAGCAAGCGCGGCAGCCGGGCAGAGGAGCGCCAGCGCGAGGATGATATGTCTCATGGTGAAAATGTCCGAAGTGGCGTGATGACCGGAAGGATGGCGCCGGGGATCGGAAAAGCCCGGCAAGCGCCGAGGCTTATCGCAAGTTCTGCCCGAATCCTACCCCCGGAAGGGCCCCGCCCGGCACCGATCCACCGGCAAAAACAGGGGCAATTCGTCGCCGGTTCGGCCGCAAGCGAGCGTGATTTGCGTTTGCCGGGCCGGGCGGCTATGACGGCGGCATCTGCGCGACTGGCGCTTGGATGGACCACCATCGGGGAGCGCAGAGACTGAACGCCGCGCGCCTGGGCACCGCTTCGAAACGGAGGTGCCATGACGGCGAACATTCTTGATGGGCATGCACATGCCCAAATTGTCATCGACAAGGTTGCGAGCGAACTGGACCGGCTGCGCCGCGCGCCCGGGCTCACGGTCGTGCTGGTTGGCTGTGACCCGGCGAGCCAGATTTACGTACAGAGCAAGGTCAGGATGGCCGAGCGGATTGGCCTGCGCGGCGAGGTCGAGCGCCTGCCGGATGACGCCAACGAGGCCGATCTGCTTGCCAGGATCGACGCGCTCAATGCGCGCGACGATGTCGACGGCATCCTGATCCAGCTGCCGCTGCCGGCGCATATCGACGCCTTGCGCGTGATGGCGGCGGTCGATCCCGCTAAGGATGTCGACGGCCTGCACGCGCTGAATGCAGGCCGGCTGTTTCACGGCGACGATGCCTTGGTGCCGTGCACGCCGCTCGGCTGTCTCCGGCTGATCAAGTCGATCCGGCGAGATCTCACCGGCGCTCATGCCGTGGTGATCGGCAGCTCCAACATCGTGGGCAAGCCGATGGCCGCGCTGTTGCTGCAGGAGCAGGCGACCGTGACGCAAACCCACATCCACACCCGCGGCATCAGCAAGATCTGCCGTCAGGCCGATATCCTGGTCAGCGCGGTGGGGAAGGCTGGGCTCGTGCGCGGCGACTGGATCAAGCCGCAGGCCATCGTGATCGACGTCGGCACCACGCGCGTCGAGAAGCCGGACGGCGGCTACGCGGTGTGCGGCGACGTCTTCTTCGACGAAGCGGTGCAGGTCGCCGGCGCGATCACGCCGGTGCCGCGCGGTGTCGGCCCGATGACGATCGCCTGCCTGATGGAGAACACGGTGAAGGCCGCGAAGGCGAGGGCGGCGCGGCTGCAATAGCCGCGGGGGCTTGTAGCGAGACGCGGGCGGCGGGTGCCGCGCGCGTCGTTTCCGCGCGCCCGGAGCCCGGTGCGCGAAGTTCATGGCCCCGGAGGTCATGGAAAGCCCGCAGCATTGGTCTATCGTCGCGCGACAGACGGAGGCGCGCGATGCTGTATGCGGAAGATCTCACCGAGGGCCAGACATTCCAGCTCGGCACCTACACGATCGGCGAAGCCGAGATCCTGGAGTTCGCCGGCAAATATGATCCGGTGCCGATCCATACCGACCCCGTCGCGGCTGCGGCGGGCCCGTTCGGCGGCCTGATCGCAAGCGGCTTCAACACCATTGCGATCTATCAGCGGCTCGTCGTGGAGGCGATCTGGACCAAGGTGGCGGGCATCGTCGGGCGGAGCTTCGAGATCCGCTTGCCGAGCCCGGTTCGCCCGGGAGCCACGCTCACCGGCCAATCCCGGATCCAGAAAATCACCATCAGGCCGGAGCGTCGCGACGCCGTCGTGATCTTCAAGACCGAGCTCGTCAACGACGAGCAGCGTCCCGTGCTTGTCCTGGTTCTCGATGCGCTGATCCACATGCGGCCGGCGGAGCAGGGGCGGACGTAACCTCCGCCCGGATCGATCTGGCCGCCCCGCGATGCTGCGGCTACCATGGCAAGCCTGCGCCGACCTGCAGCGGATCAATGACGTCGTCTTGATACGGCCGGGCTGCCGGACGTTCGTCGATACGGTGCAAGACGGATGGTATGGGCGTGAAGGGCAGCAAGCAGACGCGCGGCGAGATCGAAGCCAAACAGCGCAAGGCTGAGGAATGGCGTCGCACGCTGGCGCAACGCGCCGCCGAACGGCAGCGCCTGCGCGACTACAAGATCGCGCTGGCGCGCGACGAGGTTGCGGTGGTCACGAGCCAGCTCGCCGCCTCGAACAGCTATTCGATTCCGGATTTCGTCGAACGCGGAACCTATCGGCCCGAGCCCTTTGTCTGCAAGGATTGCGGCGTTGCCGAGGTCTGGACGCCGTTGCAGCAGAAATGGTGGTACGAGACCGCCAAGGGCGACGTGTTCACCAAGGCCGTGCGCTGCCGGGCCTGCCGCACCAGGGCGCGCGCACGCAAATCCGCTGCGCGCCGCGTGCATCTGGAAGGGCTCGCCAGGAAGAAGCCGTCCGCCACGTAGCGAGCGGGTGCACCCGACGTCGCGCCACACTTCACATAGCGATGGATCTGGAACCTGCGCGTACGCGGTCAATGCGTCGCGCGTGCGGAACGTTTCGTTGCCAGATCGGTTCGAGACTTCGAAGCCCCCGGCGAGGGGTGCGGGCAGGGAGGAACCAGCCAGGGAAACATCCAAAGGCCGGAACCAACAAGCAGGAGCAGCGGATGAAGCTTAATTCCACGCAAGTCAAGCAGACCATGACGCAACTCAACGCGCAGGTGCTTCCGGATGATCATCCGGCGGTGGCGCAGCTGAACAGCGTGTTCGGCGAGCACACATTCTTCGTCGACACCACCGGGCTCAAGGTGCTCGAACCCGCCCAGAGTTCCGACATGCCGGGGCAGACCGGTGAGGTGGTGAGCCTTGCCGAGTGGAGCGATCCGGAGCTGACGTCGCTGCGGCCGCACGAGCCCGAACCGACCGGCGTGCTCATCACGCTTGAACCCAGCAAGCACTAGGAGCGTTTTCGAAATCGGCCTTCCTGATGGCGACAGTCTCCAACGTCACATCAAGAGGTGCCGAAAGTCACATGGCAAATCAGCGCCGCCTGCGTATGCATCGGTTCGAGATGGGTATCCAGGCGGTGAGGGCCAGATGGGAATCGTGCGGCGCTGGAGCTCTGACGAGGACGAGAAGCTCAGAGAACTCGCCAGGGCCGGCAAGAACGCTCTCGATCAGCAACGAACTGACCCGCAGCGCTTCGGCCGTGCGCCGTCGCGCCGAAGTGCTGTCGGTCCTCATCATGGCAAAGGCGTTTCGCGCGCGCCCCTCGCATGTCGCCACCCATCTCGAGCGGGTCGCAATTGACGCGATCCGAAATCGCCGGCCGTTTCCTGCGGGTGTCGGCCCGAGCACCATTGCCGGAATGATCGAGAAGGGCTGGATCCTCCCGGAGATGGGACGGAAATATCGCGTGACCGACGCCGGCGTGGAGGCTGTCCGCCGGAAGATCCCGAGCGGGTGAAAACCGGCGGCGGCAAGATTCTCCGCCCGGGATGCGCGCTTGCGCCGTTGAAGGAGGAGGAGACTGACATCGAGCCGGTCTATCTCCAGGCCTATTCAACGTCACCGCTGGTCGGTGCGCATGTCGATCGGCTGAAGCCCGACTTCGTCTTCATCGACGGCGATCACAGCCTGCGCGGTGCGATGCAGGATCACCTGCTGGTGCGCTCCCACGCCAGCATCATCGTACATCACGACATCCACTCCCAGGCCTGTCCGGATACGACGCTGCTCTGGAAAGCGCTGAAGGAATTCGAAGCACCTGGCTTCGATGCGTTCGAATTCACCAGCCAGTATCCGTCCGTGAACGGCTCGTTCCTCGGCATCGGCGCGATGAAGCGGCGGTCCGGGCAGACCTAGAAGCGGCGCCCGTCGCGATCATGCATTCACCGGCCGGTCGCCGAGATTGAGCTTGCTCTTGTCGCCGCCGGCCCACGCCAGTGTCTTCGGGTCCATCACGCGGAACCAGAGCGGCGGGATCGCGGCAAGACCGAACATGCCGGTGTAGCCGTTCGGCAGCCGCGGGATGTCGTCGAAATCGCGCAGCGACTGGTAAGGGCGCATCGGGTTGGCGTGGTGATCGGAATGACGTTGCAGATGGAACGTCATCAGGTTCGAGACGATGTGGTTGGTGTTCCAGGAGTGGCGCGGCTCGACCGCCTGGTAGCGGCCGTTCGGCAGCTTCTCGCGCAGCAATCCGTAATGCTCGACATAATTGGCCTGGGTCAGCGCATACCAGCCGAGGAAATGATGCGCGACGATGAACGGCGCGACCTTCCAGCCGAACAGCGCAATCAGGATGGCCGCGACGACGAGCGTCAGCGCAAAGCCCTGCAGGATCTCGTTGTTGACCGACCAGACCGGCTCGCCGCGCCGGGTCAGCCGCTCGGCCTCATTGCGCCAGCCGCGCCTGAAGGCGCCCGGCAGCTCGCGTGTCGCGAAGGCATAGATCGATTCACCGAATCGCGCGCTGGCGGGATCTTCCGGCGTTGCGACCCAGGTGTGATGGCCGCGATTGTGCTCGACGCGGAAATGGGCGTAACCCACCGCGCAGTTGGCGAGCATGCCGAAGAGGATGTTGAGCCGGTCAGCCTTGTGGCCGAGCTCGTGCCCGATCAACAGCGCGCCGCCATTGATGGTGCCGACGCCGAGCAGCAAAGCGACGTAGGACCACCACGGCAGCTCCTGCGTGCCGAAGAAGGCGATCAGGGCGACGTAGTTGATCCATGGAAACACCACGGTGATACGCGCCAGCCGCAGATAATACGGATCGGCCTCCATCGCGGCGACCACTTCCGCCGGCGGATTGTGGGTGTCCTCACCGAACAGGACATCGAGCAGCGGGATCAGGATGAAGATGAAGACGAAGGGAATCAGCGTCACCAGCGGATTGTGCGTCCGCAGGAAGAGCCAGTAGGACAGTAGCGGGATCAGCGGCGGGATGAACGAGAGCATCCACAGATAGCGCTTGCCGTCCCGGTAGGTGATCGTTTCGCCAGCGGCATTGGTGCCCGTGAAGATCATCGCATTCCCTCCAGCATTTCTTGTCGAGGCGGCGTTTCGCCGTTGTTGCAGAGAGGATGCCGCGAGGCGGGCCTGCGCCGCCAGTTCCCAACAGGCCAATTTTGTGGCATTTTGCGCCAAACCTGTTCCACCGGATCTGTTCGGCTGGACGCTCGCGAGGGAGGGCGCCAAGGCAATGCAGGGATCGGAGGCCGATGCCCTTCGCACGCCGGTGTCCGTGAGCTATGCGCGGGCGCTGGTGCGGGCGTTCGGCAAGACGCGGGGCGAACGCGACGAGCTGCTGCAGGGCACCGCAATCCAGCAGGACGTGCTCGACCAGCCCGGCGCTCACATGCCGGTGTCGTCGCTGATGATCCTCGCCGCCAACATCACTCGCCGGCATGGTGAGCTGTGGCCGTTGTCGGCCGCGGCGGTTTGGTCGACATCGCTGCAAGGCGCGCTCGACGTCGCGACCAGGACGGCGCCGACCATCGCGGACGCGCTCAACACCGGCGCGCGCTTCGGGTCGACCCGCGCGCCCTTCATCCGTAACCGGCTGCGCACAACACCGCGCTCGATCCAGATTGAAATCTCTCCTGCGGTCGCCATGGATGCCGCGCTATGGCGCACCGTGGCGCTGGCGGTCAGCCTCAACGTGCATGCGGTCTATGCGCAGCTGCTCGAGGATGCGATCGATCAGGCGACCTTGCAGTTTCCCTGGCCGCCGCCTGCGGGCGTGGAGCGGCTGATGCCGTATTATTCCTGCGCCGTGAAGTTCAACGCCGCCGCCTTCATCTTCGACGTGCCCAAGCAGCTATGCGCGCGGGCTTCGCCGTTTGCCGATCCGGAATTGCACGCCAAGGCCATCGAAGCGCTCGAGGAAATCGAGAAGCCGCGCTCGGACACCGCGGCGCTGGCGCGGATCGTCGAGAGCCTGATTGCGGCGCGGCTGCCGCAGCGGCTCGGCGAGGAGGAGGCCGCGCGCCTCGTCGGCACCTCGCGGCGGACGCTGGTGCGGCGGCTGGCGGAGGCGGGCTGCGCCTTCCGGCCGCTGCTCGACGGCGTGCTGCGCGAGCGCGCCCGGACAATGCTCGCGGCGGGCACGCAATCGCGCGACGAGATGGCGGCCGCGCTCGGCTACACCGACGCAACGAGCTTCAGCCGCGCCTGCCGGCGCTGGTTCGGCGACAAGAGCCTGCGGAGTTAGCTCAGCGGCGCGCTCTGGCGCGGCTGCGCAGGCTCGCCACCACTTGGCATGTGAGGTTGGGCGGCTGGCGGGTCGTTGCGCTTGCGCTTCGAGGTCCACGCGACGATCGGGTAGGCCAGGAGCGCCAGATAGCTGGAAGGCATTGGATGATCGACGCCAAATGTCTTGGGATTCTGCCCCTTCGGAAGGTGGGCGCTCCCGAACAGCACATCGTAGAACGAGAACAGTCCGGCGAAGTTCTTGTCCCTGGCTTCCGTCTCGCTGCTGTGGTGCCAGTGGTGAAATTCCGGCGACACCAGGATGTGTCGCAGTGGTCCGTAGTTCAGGCGGACATTGGCGTGAACCAGCCAGGTCTGCCAGAAGTAGATCAGAAGGTAAGTGGCGATCGCTTCCGCGGAGAAACCGAGTGCGTAAAGCGGAAACAGCGCCCCGGCCTTCATGAAGATGACGTCGAGCGGGTGCTGATGAACCGCAGCGAGCCAATCCAGTTCCTCGACCGCGTGATGAACGGAATGGATTTCCCACATGGCAGGCACGACGTGCAGGATGCGGTGCGTCCAGTAGACGCCGAGGTCCGCGATCAGGATCACGATGGGCACTTGCACCAGATACGGAAGATCGCCGATCGTCTGCGTCAGCGCTGCCGGCAGGATCGACTGATTGACCAGAACGGCCGCCGTCATGATGGCGATCACGCCGCCTACCACCAGCCACCCGTTGAGAAACAGGAAGGCCATGTCGGTCAGCAGGCCACGCCTGAGAATCTTCTGAGGCCTCGCGGCGAGCAGTCGCTCGAAAGGCACGAAGATCAAAACCACCAGCAAAAGCTGCTTCAATCCCGATAAATCGTTCATTCAAAATGGCCGTTTGAAATGCCGGTAGCCTATCACCCCGGCGCCCAACAGCGTCAAGGGGAAGGGAAGCCCAAACCGCGGGAGCGTTAATCGGCCGGTTCCATGTCGCCGGGGGGCGTCAGAAACCAGGCAAGTCCAATCGATTTGGGTGGTGCGCTAGTGGCGCGCTCGGAGAGATTCGAACTCCCGACCCTCGGAATCGAAATCCGATGCTCTATCCAGCTGAGCTACGAGCGCGTTGCGGGTCGATTATCAGACTTGGGCCGTCGGGGCCAGCAGGGACGGCACGGCGTCCGCGCGTCCCGCCGGCCTTGCTTTGAGCTCAGAAGCAGGGATGCCGGCGATGATCCTGGCCGATATAGGCGGCCGAGCCCTGGTAGCACTTGTTGGTCGACGGGCCGTCGTAATAGGCGAAGCTGCCGGCGGCCGGGCCCGGGCCGTAATTGTGCAGATAGCTGATGTGGTAGGGCAGGCCCCAATAAGCGTGGTGGTGGTGATGCCGGTGGTGGCGCGGGGTGGCCGAGAGGTCGGCCGCTGCAGCCGGGGTGAGGGCCGGGATCGCCAGGGAAACGGTCACGGCGAGGGCGGCGAAAAGCTTGGTCTTGGTCATTGGCGGCCTCCTGGCATTCACGATGGAATCGGCTTGCGCAGCCGGTCCAAGATCCTCTGACGCTTCATCTAACCCGGAATCTGGCCAAAAGCTGCGGGAAATCAGTCACAGCGCGCCAAATTTTGCCTTTTTGGGGATGCTTAACGGATTGCCAACACAGTCCGGCCAGAGTCTTGCGGTCAGGTCCGCCCGGGCTGCCTTTCCCTCGGTTTCGAACATTCCATGCGCATCACGCCCCTTGTCGCTTTGCTGCTCTCGGTTCTGGCGGTCACGCCAGCGCGAGCCGTTCTGCACATCACGCGCGACCATGGCGGCTATGTCGAGGAGTACAAGGCCAAGTACAAGCAGATCCGCGAGCGCCGCGAGCGGGTCGTGATCGACGGCATCTGCAATTCGGCCTGCACGCTGGTGTTCGGCATCGTGCCGCTGAACAAGATTTGCGTGACGCCGAAGGCGAGCATCGGCTTCCACCAGGCCTATTACGACAAGGCCTTCACCTTCGGCATCAAGGTCACGAGCCTCGAGGGCACCTCCGACCTGATGTCCTACTATCCCGACACGGTGAAGGACTGGATCCGCCGCAACGGCGGTCTCACCACCGAGATGAAGAAGATCAGGAACGGCGTCGATCTCTGGAAGATCGTCGATCCCTGTCCGGAAGAGTGGTAGGCGCGGACGCTCGCGCGCTCCGGACCTTCTTCCAGCGCGGCTTTGCGCGCTTGCCGCGTGCGGCCAGTGCCCGCGATCCGAAACCCTGCGGTTAGAATTTGGAACCGGCAGCACGGGCCATTCGTTTTGCTCATGATGCGTTCATCCTCATGATGCGATTGTGGTCCGAGCAGCGAGAGCGAGCCTCACCGCCGGAACGGACCGGCCTCAGCTCGCACGCGCAGGAGGTTGTGATGGCAACCAGGTCCAATCTTTCGAAGGCTGAACTCGCCCGCGGCGTTGCCGGCGCCGCGTCAGCGTTGGTGCTGAGCGCGCTCGTCCTGTTCGTCGCCGCACATCACCTGAGCGGCGGGTAGACCGGGCGGCGCGTCCACCAAGCCAGTCATGAAAACAGGAAGGTCCCGATCAGGAGGCCGGCCGCAAATGCCCAGAGTCCGAGGGTGCAGGCCGAGATGACCCGAACGAGATTGCGCAGATCCACGTCCTGCCAGCTGCTGTGGGATCGATACGTCAATTGCAGGCACCCCCTGCGGCGGCCGCCTTTGCGTCCTGGTTCCACAGCCTGTTCCCGATACGTGCCCAAATGAAGGCAACCGGTGGTGGCGCCTGATCACGCATTTGCGAGCTTTGGCCGGCGGTCGGCGGCCGTCCTTGCCAGAAGGGACCGAAGCCGGAGCCCATCACGCCGCAAAAGCCGAACCGCCGCTTTGCACGATGTCGCTGAGATATTTTGCCGGCGGCTTGCCGAGCGCCTTCTTGAACATGGTGATGAACGCCGTGACGGATTCATAGCCGAGCGCGGTCGAGACCTGCTGAACGTCACACCGGCCGACAGCTCACGCAACGCGACGATCAAATGCAGCTGCTGGCGCCAACGGCCGAACGTCAGGCCGGTTTCGCTCAGGACGAGACGTGCAAGGGAGCCGGAGCTGCCTTCATATTCCTCAGCCTGCGAACTGCGCGCAGCCATCAGGCGGCGGCGCTGTCAGGCATGGCGCAATGCCTCGGCTAGGCAACTTCGCCGGACGCGCGACCACGATCTGACGCTTGCTCTGTGCGGACATGCGGCCTGTCAATTCGGCTTCCGCACCGGCCGCATACCGGTAGCGGATGCCCGTCGGTTGTATGCGATGGACCCGCGCGCTATGGACACGCCTGGCGAGCAAGAGCCCGGGGAAAGTGCCGTTGAGGATATCCGCCAGTACGCGCATCGTGATCGGATCGACGCTTTTTGCCCTGGCGTCGAGTGCATTGCTTTATCTGGTTCCGGCGAGCCCGATCGACCGGCAACTGCTGCGCGGCACCTTTCACTTTTATCAGGGGCACGCGTTTCTCGTCCCGGTCAAATACGTGGATGGCGAGATCAAGACTGCCCGGATGTATGAGGATGACAGGCTTCTCGGCCCGGCGAATAGCACCCAGCAAGAGATCATCGACAAGGGCGCCGGCCGATTCGGACTTTACCGGGATCGCTGGGGCTATTTCGGGCCGGCCTTGATGTTCTCGACAAGCGACAATACCGACCCGAACACGAACGGCAGGAAGTATCACCTCAGATGACGATCTGACGTGCGCTGTCTCCGCGTGCCGTCACGTCGTCCGTATCACGCCCAGTTCCTTCGACCGCTGGAGAAGAGCCGTCCGGTAGGGCGGGGAGGGATCGTCATCGTCGTCGTCAGGGATGGCGCAATAGCCGAACTCCTGCTGAATGCGGTGGATCTCCATGACGCGATCGTTCAACCGCTGCAGATGCTCGATCGACCTGGCCTTCCAGTAGCGGAAAGTGTCGAACGTGATCGGCACGAAGGCGGTGCCGAACAGCGTTGGATCGGGCACGATAGTCCGGCCGAGCAGCAATAGCGGTCGTGACCGACGATGACGAGGGTGGCATACGGCCGCCCTTCACTCACCCTGAGGCCCTTCAGCGATAGTTCCCGCATGCGCGGGTGATGACACCGTTCTTCGGGGCGCACCCAGCAACGCCATGGAAATTCGCGATTGCCCGCTGCCTGATCTTCGGGCAATGACGGCCTGCAATGAACAAGAGCTTCGAGGAAACTGCCGCTCGCCTGGCGCCGGCGATTTTTGTCGTGCTGTGGAGCACGGGATTCATCGGCACCAAATACGTCATCAACAATGCGGAGCCGCTGACTTATCTGGCGATCAGGATGGCGTTCGTGGTGATGGTGATGACGGTCATCGCCGCGGTCGCACGGCCGAAATGGCCCGACCGGACAGGCGTTTTCCACAGTGCGGTGGCCGGCATCCTGGTGCACGGCTTCTATCTCGGCGGCACCGCGATTGCGATCGCGCATTCGATTCCCGCGGGCCTGTCGGCGTTGATCCCGGGCCTGCAGCCGATCCTGACCTCGACCATCGCCAACCGCTGGCTCGGCGAGCGCGTCACGCCGCTGCAATGGGGCGGACTGCTGCTCGGTCTCGCCGGCGTCGTGCTGATCCTGCACAACCGGCCGATGACGGGCGATGCGGGGTGGGGCTGGCTTGCCTCGGGCGTCTCGCTGATCAGCATCACGCTTGGCACGCTCTACCAGCGCCGCTACTGCAACCAGATCGACTGGCGCGCCGGCAATCTCGTGCAGTACGTCGCGGTGACGATCTTTTTCGGCATCGGCGCCTGGCTGTTCGAGACCAACGTCGTGCATTGGACCAGCGAGTTCGTGCTGGCGATCGCCTGGCTGGTGTTCGCGCTGTCGATCGGCTCGATCGGGCTGCTGTATTGGCTGATCCGTCACCATGCCGCGACCTCGGTCGCGAGCCTGTTCTATCTGGTGCCGGCGGTAACCGCGTTGATGGCCTACATCCTGTTCGGCGAGCGGCTCGATCCGGTATCGATCGCCGGCATGGCCGCCTGCGCCGCCGCGGTGCTGGTGGTCAACCGCCGCGCTTAATCCTTGCTCTAATCCCTGCTGCGGATTTTTGCATAAGCCGCAAGCGCGCGCTCGCGGGCCTGCTTGTGATCGACAATCGGCGGCGGATAGGTCTTGCCGAGTTCGACGCCGGCGCTTGCGAGCTCGATCGGTGTTGCGGTCCAGGGCTGATGGATCAGGTCGTTGGGGAGCTGCGCCAGCTCCGGCACCCAGCGCCGGACATAAGCACCGTCCGGATCGAACTTCTCGCCCTGCAGGATCGGATTGAAGACGCGGAAATAGGGCGCGGCATCGGCGCCGGAGCCGGCGACCCATTGCCAGTTCGCCGGGTTGGAGCCGGCATCGGCGTCGACCAAAGTGTCCCAGAACCATTGTTCGCCTGCGCGCCAGTCGATCAGCAGGTGTTTCACCAGGAACGAGGCGACCACCATCCGCACCCGGTTGTGCATCACGCCGGTGTGCCAGAGCTCGCGCATGCCGGCATCGACGATCGGATAGCCGGTCAGACCGCGCTGCCAGGCCTTCAATGCGCGCGCGTCGCACTTCCACGGAAAGGCGTCGAAGTGCTCCTGCAAATTCCGTACGGCCAGGTCGGGGACATCGAACAGCAGATGGCGGCAGAACTCGCGCCAGCCGAGCTCGCTGAGGAACTTGTCGATATCGCCGGCGAGGCGCGGGTGCTCGGCGGCGGCGAAGCGGGCCGCATGCCAGACCTGGCGCGGGCTGATCTCGCCGAAGCGCAGATGCGGGGACAGGCGCGAGGTGCCGTCGCGGTCGGGCCGGTCGCGATCGCCGGCATAGCCGCGGATATTCTCGTCGAGGAATGCCTTCAGCCTGGCCTGTGCCGCGGCTTCGCCCGGAGTCCAGATCTCGCGCAGGCCGCCGGCCCAATCCGGCCGGGTCGGTTCGAGATTCCAGTCGTCGACGGCCTCGCTCGTGATGACGCCGATGGAGGTTAGCTTCTTCGGTGCCGGCAACGGCTTTTGCGGATCGCCAAGCCCCTGCACACGCCGCCAGAACGGCGTGAACACGCGCAGGCCTCGATTGTCCTTGTTGCGGATGAACTTGGGGTCGACGAGCAGGTCACCAGGGAAAATCTGCGAAGAGATACCGTCGCTTGCGAGCGCGGATGCAACGTCTCGGGCAATTGCTTGATGCGGCGCCTGCGCGATGTCGTTCCAGAACACGGCGTCCGCATGGATGTCGCGCGCCAGCGTGGCGATTACGGAAGCGGCCGGTCCCGTCCGCAGCACCAGCGTTCCGCGGATCGCTTCAAGGTTTTTGCGAAGTGCGCGCAGCGACTGCGCGAGCCACCAGCGCGTCGCGCCCCCGAGGGAGCGCGCGGCTGGAGGTTTCAAGGCACGGCTTTCGTCGTCGCGGACATAGAGGCCAACCACGGGCGCGCCGCGGCTGGCCGCTTCATGCAGGGCCGGGTGATCCGACAGCCGCAGATCGTCGCGGAACCAGACGATAACAGGCTGTGCGCGGGCCACCCGGACGCTGCGTGCCGGCCGTTACTTCGGCTGCGGCACGATGCGGATGTAGGGCTTGGGTTCTTTCCAGCCCTGCGGATAGATCGTCTTGGCTTCGTCATTGCTGACCGAGCCCGCGATGATCACGTCCTCGCCCTGCTTCCAGTCGGCTGGGGTGGCGACGCGGTGCGTGGCGGTGAGTTGCAGCGAGTCGATGACGCGCAGGATCTCCTGGAAGTTCCGCCCCGTGGTCATCGGGTAGACCAGCACCAGTTTGATCTTCTTGTCGGGCCCGATGATGAAGACGTTGCGGACCGTCTGATTGTCCGCCGGCGTGCGGGTGAGGGGATCGCCCGAGGTCGAGGCCGGCAGCATGTCGTAGAGCTTCGAGACGTTGAAATCGGTGTCGCCGATCATCGGATAGTTCGGCGCCGCGCCCTGGGTTTCCTTGATGTCCTCGGACCATTTGGCGTGACGATCGACCGGATCGACCGACAGGCCCATCAGCTTGACGCCGCGCTTGTCGAATTCGGGCTTCAGGCGGGCGAGTGCGCCGAGCTCGGTGGTGCAGACCGGGGTGAAGTCCTTGGGATGGGAGAACAAAAGCACCCAGCTATTGCCGATCCAGTCGTGGAACTTGATCTTCCCTTCGGTGGTCTCGGCTTCGAAGTCGGGGGCGACGGCGCCAATCTGAAGTGCCATGATTTTACCTCATCTCTTTGAAGTTGCATCTAAATTTGTATTTGAGGTGGTCTGTTCCAGTATAGGACGCGGAAAGGCTTAAGTGAACGGGTTCTGAAAAAAGGTGAGACATTTCTCCTTGAGGGTGGAATTCCAAGCAACTTGTTTTGATCTGTACTCCTGCGACGAAATATCAGGTGCGGCACAAAAGCTTGGAAATGCCCAGATAAAGCCGCTTATCGCCGTCATCACGCCGGCCCCGGCTGCTATAGGACTGAACCGTGACAGCGTTTAAATCGACCAAATAGCAACCATCTAAAAATCTCGGAACCCAAGTTCCGAATCATTAACCACTCGTTTACGCCCGCATGGAAAATCTGGCCTCAGATAGGAATTGAAAGCTCCCACAATGTCTACCCCAAGTACCAAGACCGCTGAGGCTCTCAGCGGTGCGTTGCATCCATCCTGCCGCAAGACCGCCGCCCATGCGCTGACCATCGTGCGCGATGGCGTGATCACCGGCGAAGGCCCCACCACCAAGGGCCGTATCCATTTCTCCCGGTCACTCGATGCCGATGACGCTGCCTGGTGCGCGCGCATCCTGACGGCGGCCGCGGTCGAGCATCAGCCGGTCAGCCGGGCCGAGATCGAGGCGCTGTTCGCGATCAACGAGGCCGCTGCCGAGCGCAGCGATGGCGGCCGGTTCGACGACCTGCTCGCCAAGGCGATCGCCCATCATGCCGCGTCCGAGTCCGGCCTGCCGGTGCCGCCGCGCACGGTGGCGCTGTCACCGGACACGAACATCGATCGCTGGGCGCCGACCCAAGGCACCAAGATGGACACCAAGGTTCTGGAATGGATCGCGGGCCGGATGCGCGGTCAGCGCCGCACCGGCCGTGCGCTCGCGGCGATGGTGGCGACGCTGGTGGGCGCGACCGCGCTGCCGCTCGCGGCGCAACTGCCCAACGTGTTCGACATCGGGATGATGTAATCATCCCGAACCAATGGCTTCAGGCGAGAGCGGCGGGGATCACTTCCCCGCCGTTTTCTGTTTGCCGCCGGTCTCCTCGAGCCCGAGCGTCCGCCCCGGGAACCCGGCGACGTCGAAATAGCGGGTCGAGAGCACGCGCTGGAATTTCAGCACGGTGCGCAGGCCGTTGGCCGAAGGCTTCTTCGACATGATGGTGCCCCCGGCCATCTTCGGCACGATGCCGTTCGGCAGTGCTTCCGACATCACCCGGCCGATCAGCCCGCCATTGTTCGGGGCGCGCAGCCCGAGCAATTGCGCCGCGGTCATGCCGACATCGGCGTTGCTGACCGGCAACGGATCGACATAGCCCGCCTTGAAGTCGGGACCGATCGCCGCGGTGAAGTTGAAGGTGTCGCCGCGGCTGAAGCTGCCATGCATGCCCTGGCCCTGGCGCAGCACGGTGTCGGCGACCTGCACCGAGCAGTTGGTCGGAATCTCGCAACCGCTCGACCAGGAGCGGAAATTGACCACGATCGACGGGCTCGGCGTCACCGCCTTGCCCTTCAGGTTAAGGTTCGACATCGGCAGCGTGCCGGGGAAGGTGCCGAGCTTGTCGTCGACAAACAGGCCGCTGACATAGTCCTGCTCGAGCAGCGCTTTGATCACGCGGTCGGCGAGCTTCTTGTCGCGGTTCGGCAGATAGATCAGGTCCGAGCCGCCATTGGTGGCAATCACGACGTCAGGCTTGGCCGGGTCCTGGCCGAGCACGCCGTTGCCGGCCTTCGGGTGGACATTGTCGGCGACCTTGGCATTCTTGTCGTTGGGGTCGAACAGCGGCAGGTTCAGCGCCTTGGCGAGATCGATCGCCAGAAAGCCCATCGGCAGGAAATCCTTCGGCGTGTCGTCATAGGCGATCTTGGCCGAGGGGCTGGTTTTGCTCTCCTTCGAGATCGTCGAGAAGCCGTGGTCGGACGAGACCATGATGTTGGTGTTGGCGGCAAGCCCAAGCTCGTCGAGCGCCTTGCGGAGCTGGGCGAGGTTGTTGTCGGCATTCTTGATGCCGGCCATCGAGGTCGGGCCGTTGATGCCGGGGGTGATGGTGTTGAGGCTGTCGCCGGTATTGTGCTGGCTGCCGTCCGGATCGCGCGACCAGAACACCAGCACGAACGGCTTGTTGCGCGCCTTGAACATCGGCAGCACGACCTGGGTCGCGACATCGGCCATGTAGGCCTGCTGGGCTACGTTGGCCACCGTCGTGCCCGGCGTCTTGGCGTCGCCGGCCTTGGCGTTGTCGGCGCGGCTCGGGGTTGCGAGCGGCAGGCCCGCCTTGGTCAGCGCGTCCTTCATCTCGTCGGAGAGCGGCACGCCGGTCTTGCCGCCGGTGGAGTCATCGATCACGATCGTGTTCTTGCCGCGATCGGTGTGGTCGAACAGCAGGGTCGGGCCGACCTTGCCGATGGCCGCGGTGCTAAAACCCTGGCCGCGGGCCATCTTCAGCAGCGTTTCCTCGTTGAGGTAGTCGCCATTGAAGTGATCGTCGATATCGGCGAGCACGGCGTCGTTCTCGATGAAGGGGACCACGGTGTCGCCGGCAGGGACCGAGGTGTAGCCGGTATAGATCGTGTTGGAGAAGGTGCCGGTGTCGCCGAGATAGTGGCCGGTCGACAGCGCCGAGCTGTTCGCCATCGTGAAGGTCGGGAACAGCGAGTGCGAATTCTTGAAGTGGACGCCCTTGTCGCGGATGTCGGTCATCGTCGGCGCCGTCTCCGCGCTTACGATGCCGCCGCGCAGGCCGTCGGGGACGAACAGGATGAGGTTGCGGGGTTTTGCATTCTGCGCGGAAGCGGCGCCGGCTGAAAGCGCGATCATGCTCGCGGACAGTAATGTAATGGCATGGCGCATTTTGTTATTCCCCTGATGAAGCCCCGCGGCAGCCCGCCGCAGCTTTCGTTTAGTTTTGCCACATGACAGAAATGTTACAGCGCCTGCCGGGCGCTGTAACTGCCGGATTTTTCTTGGCGACGGCCGGTCAGCAGGCCGTCATTCCGCGGGCTGAACCGCGGTTCTCTCATTGCGCGCAGCGCTGCCGGCATGCCCGTACCGTGCATAGAGCGCGGGCAGGACGGCAAGCGTGAGCAGCGTCGCGCTGATCAGGCCGCCGATCACGACGGTCGCGAGCGGCTTCTGCACCTCGGCGCCGGTGCCGGTGGCGAACGCCATCGGCACGAAACCGAGCGAGGCCACCAGCGCGGTCATCACCACGGGGCGGAACCGGGTGAGGGCGCCTTGCTCGATGGCCTCCCGCATCGGCACGCCGCGCTCGCGCAATTGCCTGACGAAGCTCAGCATCACAAGCCCGTTCAGCACCGCAACGCCCGACAGCGCGATGAAGCCGACCGCCGCCGAGATCGAGAACGGCATGCCGCGCAGCCACAGCGCCGCGACGCCGCCGGTGAGCGCCAGCGGCACCGCGCTGAACACCAGCAGCGCATCGCGCACTGAGCCCATCGCCGCCAGCAGCAACAGGAAGATCATCGCAAAGCAGGCCGGCACCACGACGGCAAGGCGCTGGCGCGCCGCGGCGAGATTTTCCGATTGGCCGCCCCAGGTCATCCAGTAGCCGGGCGGCAGCTGCACCGATTGCGTGACCTTTGCCTGAGCTTCCTCGACCACCGAGCCGAGATCGCGGCCGCGGACGTTTGCCGTCACCACGATGCGGCGCTTGCCGTTCTCGCGGCTGATCTGGTTCGGCCCCTCGGTGAAGGAGAACTGCGCGACGCGTTTGAGCGGCAGGCTCTGCACCGGCGAACTCGGCGTTGCCTTCGGCAAGGCGACCGGCAAATTGCTCAACGCCTCGAGATCGGAGCGGACGCTCTCCGGCAAGCGCACCACGATGTCGAAGCTGCGATCGCCCTCGTAGACGACGCCGGCATCCTGGCCGCCGACCGCGGCACCGATCACGTCCTGGACCTCGGAGACGCTCAGGCCCCGCCGGGCGATCGCCGCCTTGTCGACCTTGATCTCGAGCACGGGCAGGCCACCGGCCTGTTCGACCTTGACGTCGGTCGCGCCGCGCACGCCGCGTAGCGCTGCGGCGACCTGGATGGCGGCCTTCTGCATCGGCTCGAACTCGTCACCGAACACCTTGACCGCGATATCGCCGCGAACGCCGGCGAGCAGTTCGTTGAAGCGCATCTGGATCGGCTGGGTGAATTCATAGACGTTGCCGGGCAGCCGGCCGACCGCCTTCGAGATCTCCTCGATCAACTGCTCCTTGGTCAGCGATGGATCCGGCCACTGGGCGCGCGGCTTCAGGATGATGAAGGTGTCGGACGCGTTCGGCGGCATCGGGTCGCTCGCTACCTCCGCGGTGCCGGTCTTGGAGAAGACGAACGACACCTGCGGAAAGCGGCTGACGGCCTTCTCGACCGAAAGCTGCATCGCCTGCGACTGCGACAGCGCCGTGCTCGGAATCCGCAGCGCGTGCATGGCGATGTTCTTCTCGTCGAGCGAGGGGATGAACTCCTGGCCGAGCCGGAAGAACCCGAACAGGGCGGTGGCGAACAGCACCACCGCCACCGCGATGACGGGCAGGGGCGTTGCAACCGCACGCCGGAGCAGCGGGCTGTACCCGCGCTTCAGCGCGGCAACGAGCCAGTTCTCCTTCTCCTGCACGCGGCCGGTGATACCGATCGCGATCAGTGCGGGCACCAGCGTCAGCGACAGCACGAAGGCCGCCGCAAGCGCGAGGATCACGGTCAGCGCCATCGGCTCGAACATCTTGCCTTCGACGCCGGTGAAGGTGAGGAGCGGCACATAGACCAGCAGGATGATGGCCTGCCCGTAGAGGCTCGGCTGCACCATTTCCAACGCGGACGCCCGCACCGTCGCCAGCCGTTCGTCGCGGGTCAGCACGCGGCCGAGCGCGTGCTGCTTCTCGGCGAGATGACGCAGGCTGTTCTCGGTGATGATGACGGCGCCGTCGACGATCAGGCCGAAATCCAGCGCACCGAGGCTCATCAGATTGGCGCTGATGCGGCCCTGCCACATGCCGATCGCCGTCATCAGCATGGCGATCGGGATCACCAGTGCCGTGATCAATGCGGCGCGGAAATTGCCGAGCAGCACGAACAGCACCGCGATCACGAGCAGCGCGCCTTCGCCGAGGTTGCGCGCCACCGTACCGATGGTCGCATCGACCAGCTGGGTGCGATCGAGCACGGTCTCGACTGCGACGCCTGCCGGCAAGGGTTGCGTGATCGCACGCAGCTTGGCATCGACCGCGGCCGATACCGTGCGGCTGTTGGCGCCGATCAGCATCAGTGCGGTGCCGACCACGACCTCGCGGCCGTTCTCGCTGGCGCTGCCGGTGCGCGTCTCGCCGCCGATCGAGAGCGAGGCGAGGTCGCGGATGCGGACCGGGACGCCGCCGCGGGTGGTGACGACGACGGCACCGAGCTCCTCGATGTTTTCGAGGCGACCGCCGGACCGCACCACGAATCCTTCGCCGTTGCGCTCGATATAGCGCGCACCGCGGCTGACATTGTTGCTCTCGATCGCCTTGGCGACGTCCGCGAAGGTGAGGCCGAGCGCGATCAGCTTCGCTGCATCGGGTTGGACTTGGTACTGCTTGAGATAGCCGCCGATCGAATCGACGCCGGCAACACCCGGCACCATCTTGATCTGCGGCTTGATGATCCAGTCCTGCACCGTGCGCAAATAGGCGTCCTTTTCGACCTCGCTTTGCAGCACCTGGCCGTCCGCCGTGAGGAAGCGGCCGTCGCTCTGCACCTTCTGGCCGGAGTAATGGACGGTCCACATGTAGATTTCGCCAAGACCGGTCGAGGTCGGGCCAATTCGCGGCTCGATGCCTTGCGGCAGGCGCGCGCGAACTTCGGTCAGGCGTTCGCCGACCTGCTGGCGGGCGAAATAGATATCGGTGGCTTCGCTGAACACCGCCGTGATCTGCGAGAAGCCGTTGCGGGATAGCGACCGCGTGCTCTCGAGCCCTGGCGCGCCGGCCAGCGCCGTCTCGATCGGGAAGGTGATCTGCTTCTCGATTTCCGCCGGCGACAGCGCCGGGGCGACGGTGTTGATCTGGACCTGCTTGTTGGTGATGTCGGGCACTGCGTCGATCGGCAGCTTGGTCAATGCGAGGCCACCGAGGAACATCAGGACCGCCGCCAGCGTGACGACGATCCAGCGCCGCTGGATCGCAAGACCGATGATGCGCTTAATCATGGCCGTGCTCCGCTTCGTCCTTCTCGACCTCGGCCTTCAATGTGAAGGTGTTCTGCACCGCGATGGTCTCGCCGGCGGTAAGACCCGCGACGATTTCGATGTCGTCGTCGTCCTCACGGCCGGTTCGCACCGACCTCGCCTCGAAGCCGTCGGCATCACGCACGAATACGGTCGGCGTGCCCTTGATGGTTTGGATGGCCTTCTTGGTGACCATCACGGTGGACGGCGCGCCAGACAGCGGGACCTCCGCGGTTACGAAGGTGCCCGGTTTCCAGCGGTGATCCTTGTTGGGCAGGGTCGCGATCACGCGGGCATTGCGGGTCTCGCGGTCGAGCAGGGGGCTGACGAAGATCACGCCGGCACTGGCTTCATCCTCGGTGCCGATGGCACGGATCTTGACCGACACGCCTTCGCGAACTGCGCTGATGTCCTCCGGCGAGACCGCCAGATCGACCCAGATGTCGTCGAGATTGACGATGACGTAGAGCTCGCTTTCCTGGCCCTCGCGCCCGATCAGTCCGCCGAGGTCGACGCGCCGTTCGGACACCCGGCCGCTGATCGGCGCGCGAAGGAACTGCGTCCGCAGGCTTTCGGGCGGCTGGCTGGGCAGATCGGCGATCTCGCTTTCCGACAGGCCGAGCGCAAACAGCTTCTGCCGCGCGCCGTCGAGCTTGATCTGGGCGTCGTTCGCGGTCAGCCGCGTGCGCAGGAACTCGTTTTCCGAGACGACCCGGGTTTCGACCAGCGTCTTCTGCCTGGCATAGAGGGTCTGCTGCAGATCGTTGGTGAGCCGCGCGGCGAGGTATTCGCTCTTGGCGTCGGCGACCTCACGGCTTTCGATCGCAGCGACAATCTCGCCCTTCTCGACCACGTCGCCGAGACGCTTGCGCAGTTCCGTGACTGTCGCGAGCACGCGGACCGAGACGCGGCCAATATGATCGGCGTCAGGAATCAGCGATCCCGGCGCGAGGAAATGTCGCTTCAGCATGCCGCCACTGGCCGGTGCGAGCGTGATGCCAGATTCACGAATCTGGTCTTCGCTGAGCTCGATATGTCCGGGGGCCTCATGCCTGGCCTCAACCTTCGATCCACCCGTGACCGCAGTCTCATGCATCGTGGCCGGGAACTTGACCGGCCAGCCGATCCATCCGGCCGCCAGAATGATCAGTGCAATGCCGGCGGCCACGCCGGCGAAAAATAGAACAACCCGTTTCATATGCGCCTCTCCGCAGCGCATGCCGATGGCCCTGCGCTGTCGCGACGTCGATCTGTGCGGAAGCGTGCGCGCTACCGGATGGCAGCGGCGCACGGCCGGTCATACCGACCGGATCAGGCGCGGGGTGGTTTGAAGGGGGAGAGGCGATCCGCCGAAGCCGGCAACCCGATGCTGCCGTCGCCATAGCTATGCGGCGCATAGGCGATCGGGAATGCCGTCTCCTGCGGCGCCACGGAGGCGACGTGGGTCAGGCAGTGATCGCCATGCAGTGCGGCCGGATGCGCGGGAGCCTTGCCGCCGGTGTCGTTGATCGACTGTGCGATCGAGAAGCCGGGAGCTGCATCGTCATCGCCGTCGAAGGCCCAGCCGTGGAAGAACGACAGCACCAGCGCAAGCGAAATCAACCCCGCAAGCAGGCTGCGCCAGCGGCGCGATCCTGTTGCATGAGCGGAAGGCTGAATCATGGTGCGCGATGCGTCCATGGGCCCTAATTAGCCTCGTCATCGGGCGCATTCAAGTTCGACGCCGCGACAGATTGGCCGCGGATACTATAACGTTACACGCTCTCAGCGGTTCGGCGCATCATCCAGCGGCGCGCTGCGACGATGGCCCAGATCGCTTCGACCAGCCCGAACGGCCAGGCGCCCTGCAGGAAGCCGTAGGCCGAGCCGAGCGCGCAGGAGACCGCGAAAGCCAGGATGAACCACGGGCTGCGGTCCTCGGCTGCGTAGCAGACGAGCATCATCGTCACGGCGAACAAACCGAACAGCGTGAGCGCATCCATTCCGCAGCAGGACTCCTGTTGTAACGCTGTTGATATCTGAGCATGCTTGGGCTGGAATATCCATCCAGCGTCGCCGCCCGAAAGGATTGCCCCCATGAAGCGCATGCATGTTCACGTCGCCGTCAAGGACATCCACCAATCGGTCGGATTCTACTCGGCGTTGTTCGGTGCGGAACCGACGGTCGTGAAATCCGACTATGCCAAATGGATGCTCGATGATCCCCGCGTCAATTTCGCGATCTCGACCCGCGGCCGGGAGCCGGGGCTCGATCATCTCGGCATTCAGGTGGAGAGCGCCGAGGAGCTCGGCGAGGTCTATGGCCGGCTGCGCAAGGCGGGCGGCGAGGTGATCGAGCAGGGACAGACGGTGTGCTGTTATGCCAAGTCCGAGAAGTCGTGGATCGACGATCCCGCGGGGATCGCGTGGGAGACCTTCCATACGACGGGTGAGAGCATCGTCTATGGCGACGGCAGCGGCGAGCGGACCGCGCATGTCGCGCACGAGAAGCTGGACGGGCAGCAGAGCGCCTGTTGTGCGCCACAGCCCCAGGCCGCGCCGCCAGAGGCTTCGGCCTGCTGCAGATCGTGAGCTCGGGGCGGTCGCCGGGCAGTCGTCATGTCGGCGCAGCCGGCTACCGCTGTAAGCAAAGGCTTAATGCCTGCGACATATTATCCCAGCGACGACTCCCCTCCGTGCTAACAGCCCCCTAACCATGCGGCTTTTGCCAATCAAGGATCCTGAGCGATCCTGGCGTCATATCAAGGCACAATGGAAGAAGGACGCTGAAGGCGTCGGAGAGGATTTTGCCACCTTTGGCGGCATCGGTGCCTTTGAAGCGCTGACCGCCAGGGAAGGCGACAGTCAGGGGCTGTATCACCTGACCGACGGCGAACGGGTCCACGCCGTCTGCCAGGTCAGGCGGCTCCTGATGAGCCGATATACGTCGCCGGCTCTCAGCGCGCGTTTCATCAATGTGTCTCCGATCTACGATCTCGGCCTCGCCGATGTCAGCGATTACGCGCAGATGCTCGTGGCGCTGTTCTCCGGCGTCGTCTGGCTGTCGCGTGATGCGCTGGCGGCCAGCCACATCCGTTTTCTCCTCAAGAGTCCGGGCGACTCGCAATTCTTCGCCGCGCTCAAGGCCGCGACGCCGTTCTCTCCATTCTCGAAATTCAGCATTGAGGGCGCGTTGATCGAGTGCAGCCTGAAGGAGACGACCGGGGTCGCCTGATACGGTCGCGTCCCGAGGATTTCCGTGCGGATCGCGCTCGGCTACTCATCCGCCTTAACAGTCCGATAACTGATTTTCCTAACGAGCCCTTGGGTTGTGCTCCCGTACAAGGGCACCCGCAGGGGCAGGAAAATGTCGGTTATCTCAACGAACAGCGTGAAGCCGGAGCACCGGCGGCTGTCGATCAAGGGTGTGCTGCGCGCCACCAGGATGGGTGCCATTCAGTGGCTCGTCCTGAGCGCCGCGCTGCTGGTGCTCGCCATCACGCTTGGCACCGGCTATCTCGCGCTGCAGTTTCGCGAGCGCGCGCTGGAGATGTCCGAACGCGGGCTCAACAACACCGCGCTGCTGCTGTCGCGGCATTTCGATCAGCAGCTCAGCGACCTCCAGCATGTCCACGACGACATCGTGAACTACCTGCGGTCGGAGCAGGTCGAGACCGCCGATCAGTTCGAAAAGAACATGTCGCTTTTGAGCGCGCACGAGATGCTGCGCACACGGCTGGCCGCGTTGCCGCATGTCGGCGGGCTCAATCTATTCAATGCCAAGGGATGGCTGATCAACTCGTCCGAGATGTGGCCGGTGCCCGACGTCAGCATTGCCGAACGGCGCTATTTCCAGGAGTTCACCTCGGGACGACCGACGTCGCCGGTGATCGTCGAGCCCGCCATGAGCAAGGTGACCGGCAACTGGACCACGATCTTTGCCCGCAAGATCACCGGGCGCAATGGCGAGATCATCGGCTTTGCGAGCCGCGGCGTCGAGCCCAGCCATTTCGAGGATTTCGTGGCCTCGCTGGCGCTGGACGGCGACACCGTGATTTCGATGATCCATCGCGACGGAACGATCATCGCGCGTTATCCGCAGGATGCCGGCGTGGTCGGCCGCAACATCATCGACCAGCCGGTGTTCCAAAAGGTCATCAGCTTCGGCGGCAACACGTCGGGACGGTTCGTTGGCGCTTCTGGCGAGGAGAATGTCGGTGCGGTCAAATCGCTGTCGCATTTTCCAATCCTGATCCTCGCCACCACGAAGACCTCGAGCGCGCTGGAAGACTGGCGCGCCCAGACCAAGCTGCAATTCTGCGCGGCCGTGTTGGCGGTACTGATCATCAGCTTCGCGGTCTTCCTGATCGTCCGCCAGCTGCAGCGGCAGCACGATGCGGCGCAGCGCCGGCTGTCCGAGAAGAGCCAGCATCTCGACACCGCGATCAACACCATGACGCAGGGGCTCCTGCTGTTCGACGCCTCGGCGCGGCTCGTGATCTGCAACCAGCGATACATCGACATGTTCGGCCTGTCGCCCGATATCGCCAGGCCCGGCTGCCATCTGCGGGATCTGATCCTGCATCGCCAGGCGCTCGGTTCATTCGTCGGCGATGTCGACGAATACTGTGCGCGGTTCACCAATCCCAGGGGGGACGAAATCCGGGATTCGGTGATCATGACGCCCGACGGCCGCAGCATCCGCCTGATCTACAAACGCGCACCTGACGGCGGCTGGGCTACCACGCTCGAGGACGTCACCGACGGGCGGCGTGCGCAGGCGCAGATCGAGTATCTCGCGCACTACGATGCCCTGACCAATCTGCCGAACCGGACGCTGTTCCAGCGTCACGCGGAAGAATTGTTGCGCGAGGCTACCGTCCGCGAATTCGCGATCCATTACATCGATATCGACGAGTTCAAGCGGATCAATGACACGCTGGGTCATCCGATCGGCGATGAATTCCTCCGGCGCGTGGCCGAGAAGCTGCGCCAGTCGGTCGGGTCGAACGACTTCATCGCACGCCTCGGTGGCGACGAGTTCGCGATCGTCCAGCATGACATCATGTCGGACGACGACGTCAGCGATCTGGTTGCGCGTGTCTATCAGTCTCTGCGCACGCCGTTCGACTGCCACGGTCATTGGCTGTCGAGCGACGCCAGCATCGGCATTGCGATCGCCCCGCGACACGGCTCCGACCTGTTCGGCCTGCTCAAATGCGCCGACCTCGCCATGTACGCGGCCAAGGCCGCCGGCCGCAGGACCTACCGCTTCTTCGATCCGGCGATGGAGAAGCAGGCCAACCTGCGCCGCGCGCTGGAGGCCGATCTGCGAAGTGCGTTGGTGGAGGACCGCTTCGAGCTGCACTATCAGCCGCTGGTCGACCTGCGCAGCGACGAGGTGACCGGCTGCGAGGCCTTGCTGCGCTGGCGCCATCCGGTGCGCGGCATGATCTCCCCGGCGGAGTTCGTACCGGTCGCCGAGGAGACCGGGCTGATCGAGGAGATCGGGCAGTGGGTGTTGCGCACCGCCTGCATCGAGGCGGCGGCCTGGCCGGCGCATGTGCGCCTGGCAGTCAACGTCTCGCCGATCCAGTTCAAGTCGGAGACGCTGGCGCTGAAGGTAGCGAGCGCACTCGCCGAGAGCGGGCTCGACCCGCGCAGGCTCGAACTCGAGATCACCGAGGCGGTGCTGATCGCCGACGACGATGCGGCGCTTGTCACGCTCGGCCAGCTGCGCGCTCTCGGTGTCCACATCGCGCTCGACGATTTCGGCACCGGCTACTCGTCGCTGCAATATCTGCAGCGCTTCCCGTTCGACAAGATCAAGATCGACCGCAGCTTCGTCAAGGAAGTGACCCGCAACAGCAGCTCGGCCTCGATCATTCGCGCGGTGGTCTCGATCGCCGCCGACCGCAACATGATCACGACCGCCGAGGGCGTCGAGACCGATCAGCAGCGCGACACGGTGCAGATGCTCGGCTGCACGCAGATGCAGGGCTATCTGTTCAGCAAGCCGGTTCCGGCGCAGGATCTCCGGACACTGCTCGCGGCCGATAGCGTCGAGGACGCCGCCTGAGCGGCTCTCGCTGAAAAGTTCCAAAAAATCGACCTGCCGACGTGTCGGGCGCGGAACCGAAACGGTGGAACCGCGTTCCATTGCGGGGCTCGACCGGCAGGCAATCAATGAAGACCGCAGTAACGTCCGCGGCCATGCTGCTGTTTACCTCATGCATGGCGAACGCAGAGAGTGGCCTTGCGTCCTATTATCATGGCATCGGCAGGGGTGCCGAGATGACCTGCGCGCATCGCAGGCGGCCATTCGGCAGCATGGTCACCGTGTCCTACCACGGGAAATCGATCCGGTGCCGGGTCAACGACCGCGGACCGTTCGTTCGCGGACGGATCATCGATGTCTCGACCACGGCGGCGCGCGCGCTCGGCATCCTTCAGCTCGGCGTCGCGCATGTGGTGATCGAGTAGCGCGCGGCCGGCGGCGGGATCAGGGTTTTGAGGCGGTCGCCCGCTGCTCGGCGATCGCCTTGCGGAGCGTGCGCGACAGCGCTTCGACCGAATAGGGTTTCTGGATCAGCTCGAAGCCGCTATGCGCATTCTCGGCGAGCACGTTGCTGTAGCCGCTGGTCAGGACCACCGGCAGGCCGGGAAAGCGATCGCGGATCACGCCGGCGAGCTCGACGCCATTCATGCCGGGCATGATCACGTCGGAGAACACGAGGTCGGCGGCGAACTCGTTCTCGGAGAGAATCGACAGCGCGGCGTTGGCGTTCGCCGCGCGCTTGACCGAATAACCGAGATCCTCGAGCAGCTCGGTGGAGAACTGGCCGACATCGTCGTTGTCCTCGACCACGAGGACGCGATAGCCGCGGCCGATCGAGGCCTGCTCGATGCCGGCGCTGGCCGCGACCTTGGCGTCCGCCGGGCGCATCGCCTGCGGCAGATAGATGGTGAAGGTTGCGCCGTGCCCGGGCGTGCTGGTCACCTCGATGTCGCCGTCGGATTGCTTGACGAAACCGAACGCCTGGCTCAGCCCGAGGCCCGTTCCCTTGCCGACCTCCTTGGTCGTGAAGAACGGTTCGAAGATCGCATCGAGATTTTCCGGCGAGATGCCGGTACCGGTATCCTGGATCGAGACCGTCACGAAATCACCGCTGCGCGAGGCCTGGGCGCGCAGGGCAGGGATGTGCTTGACCTTCCTAACGCCGATCGTCAGCTGGCCTTCGCCGTTCATGGCATCGCGGCCATTGACCGCAAGGTTGATCATCGCGGTCTCGAACTGGCCGATATCGGCGATCGCAAAGCAGTCGGGATCGTCGATCCTGACCTCGATGTGAATCCGCGCGCCGACCACCGGACGGATCAGCTGCACCACGCTATCGACCTGCGTCCCGACATTGAACACTTCGGGATTGAGCGGTTGCCTGCGCGCAAATGCCAGGAGCTGCGCGGTGAGCTTGGAGGCCCGCTCCACGGTCTCCGAGATCGCATCGATGTAGCGGCGTCGCCGCTCGTCCGGCAGCTCGCGGCGGCGCAGGAAATCGGTCGCCGAGCGGATGATGGTGAGCAGATTGTTGAAGTCGTGCGCGACGCCGCCGGTGAGCTGGCCGACCGCTTCCATCTTTTGCGACTGCCGCAGGGCTTCCTCGCCGCGGCGCCGCTCGGTGATGTCGACGGCCTCCGGCACCGCGCCGACGATCGTGCCGTGCTGGTCCTGCAACGGGCGCATCGCGAAATCGAAATAGCGTTCGCCGATCGGCAGCTGCAATTGCAGCTCGATCTTGACCTCCTCGCCGCGCATCGCGGTCGCAAAGGCATTCTGGATCACGCGCGGCATGCCGTCGGTAGCAGTGAACCATGGCGTGTCCCAGAACGGTTTGCCGACGACGTTGGTGGCCTCGGCGCGGATGCCGGCCAGCGCGGTCTGGTTGGTGTAGAGCAGGTCGCCATCCCGGTTGAGCAGCATTTGATATTGATGGCTGGTTTCCAGGATCGCGCGGGTCTGCGCTTCGCGGGATTCGAGCTGTGCGGTGCGCTCCAGGATGCGCCGCTCCAGCGACTCGTTGAGCTTGCGCAGTTCGATCTCGGCTTCCTTGGCCGCGGTGATGTCGTGGGCGACGCCGATGAAACCGATATGCTTGCCGTTCGGGTCCCACCGCGGTTGCGATTCCGAGCGCAGCCAGCGCCAATCGCCCGCCGCGTTCCGATAGCGTGCCTCGAGCACGAACGGCTTGAGCGACAATTCGCCGGTGATCTGCTCCTGCAGGATGTTCGGCAGATCATCCGGATGCAGCGCCTTGCGCCAGTCGAACACGACGGCTTCCTCGAACGGCAGGCCGAGGAAATCCAGATAGGCCTGGTTGGCGAAGGAGCGGGTGCGGTCGAGCTTGGTCACCCAGATCGGCACCGGCGCGCTGTCGGCGATCAGGCGGAAGCGTTCCTCGCTCTCGCGCAGGGTTTCCTGCGCCAGCATCTGATCGGTGACGTCGAGATCGGCGCCGACCAGCCGCAGCGCACGGCCGCTGCGGTCGCGGTCGATCTTGGCGACGACACGGATCCAGCGGCTCTCGCCGTCGTTCGGGCGGATGATGCGGTATTCGGCGGTGTAATCCTCGCCGCCGGCCTTGAGCACGCCGAACAGGTGCTTGATGGTTCGTTCGCGATCATCGGGGTGGATGCGCGCGATCCAGTTCTCATAGGTCTCGTTGACCTCCTCGGGCGGCAGGCCGTGCACCAGCAGATATTCGGGAGAGCGGCGGTTGCGCACGCCGTCGCGGAAATCGATCTCGAGCCCGCCGACCCGCGCGATGCGCTGGATCCGTGCCAGCTCGGCCTCGCGCTCCTGAAGCTCGCGATGGGCGCGGTCGCGTTCGCGCGCGATCTCCTCAAGGTGCTGCCGCAGCCGTTCGGCTGCCGCAGCTTCGGGAAGCACATCAGCGGGATCGGGTGGAGTCATACGCGCCGGCAACCTCTCGGCGCAGTTTCACACAGGATGAGGCGGCTTTTCCAGCGTGATTTGCGGCGATCACTTGCCCGTCACTTGGCCCTCATTTGCCTTTGGGCGGACGGCAATTATAGGCCCTGCGGAACCCGGCGGAGTGCGCATCCTCCTCGGAGCAGAACCAGCGATCCGGATTGCCGAGGCCGGGGTAACTGCGGCACGCCTGCAGGTGATAGATGCCGACATTGCCGGTGACGCGGGCGCGTACGGCATACTTGCCCTTGATGTTGCAGCTTGCCGGCATCGGCAGGTCGTCAGGGAAGAGCGCATTGCGGATCTGCGTGTCGCGGTCGGCCGGGCAGGCGTTGCCGAGCAGGGCGCCGTCCTTCTTGCCGAGACGAAAATCGCGCGGCGCCACGAAGCAGCCCTTCCACAGCCCCGCACGACTGTCCGTGGCGGTGGCTTGATCCGGCTTGAATCGGCCAGTGGCCGATGTCTCGACGTTGAGGGCGTAGCCCTTCTGAACCATCACCTGGCTGAGGCTGGTCGGGTCGCCCTCGAGCTTGCAGACGCCGAGGCGGCGCTTCTTGAAGGTCGGATCGACGCCGATGTCGTCGCAATGAATTGGTTTGCCGCCGATCAGTCTGGTCAGCTGGTCGCGCGCTTCAATCCCGCAGGTCCAGACGTCGGCGTGCTCGTCGATGCAGAGCTGGTCGGCCGCCGGCGCGTCGATGCCGTCGAGCCGATAGACCGTGTTGCCGAGCTGAATTGTGCCGGCGTCCTTGACGATCGCCGTGGCGGCGGGGCCACCGGTCGCAGACAGGGCAGCCGTCGCAGACAGGACAGGGCTCGCGGACAGGCATGTCAGGAGAAGCGTCGTGATGACCGGATTCCGAAACCGCATTTTCTCACTTCAGATCTTTGGCGGGCAGCCGAACTTCTAGCACAGGCAGGTACGATCCAACCAAGGACTGTTCGCACGCGACGCGTGCGCGCCGTCACATCCTGATCGGCATTCCGCGACGTAGAACGGCCGGACATTGCTGTCGAAGGGATGCCGATATGGCCGAGTTCATCATCAACCTCATTGCGGATGTCATCACCGACATCTGGACCCTGCAATGTCTCGCGCGCCGGCGGCGGAAGCTAGAGGCGCCTCGGCAGACGGCTTCCGAGCAAAGATCCGATTGACTTCATGAGAACAAACTAGGAACATGATGTGCCACCTGAATCCCGGATGCCCCATGATGTCTGCACGGCCCGAATCTGATGACGATGACGGGCTGGAAGCGGCTGTCGATCAGGCCATTTCCGCGTGCGGCGGCAATTTGCGCGCGACCATCCGGGCGCTGATCGTGGCCAATGAATTCCTGGAGAATGAGGTCAGCGAGCTGATGAAGGCCGTCGCGAAAGCGCATTCGCGCGGCCGCTTCAAGACTTATTCGGGCTGAAATACCCCTCCGGCTACCGCCAAGGACCGGCCAGGCGCCGCGCCCGGTCTGCATTTGCCTCCGGGGCATTTTGCTGTACCACGGAGTGGTTACGCCAATCGCCCGTGCCGGATTGCGCGGGGAGGAATCCTGCCCAAAGCCCAAGCAAGAAGAGCATGTTCAAACGAATCCTGATCGCCAACCGCGGCGAGATCGCCTGCCGGGTCATCAAGACTGCGCGCCGTATGGGGATTGAGACGGTTGCCGTCTACTCCGAGGCCGACCGCGACGCGCTACATGTCGAGATGGCCGACGACGCCGTGTTGATCGGCCCGCCCGCCGCGGCCGAGAGCTATCTTCTGATCGACAAGATCGTCGACGCCTGCCGCAAGACCGGCGCGCAGGCCGTGCATCCCGGCTACGGCTTCCTGTCCGAGCGCGAGGCCTTTCCGCGCGCGCTGGAAGCCGCCGGCATCGTCTTCATCGGCCCGAACCCCGGCGCCATCGCCGCGATGGGCGACAAGATCGAATCCAAGAAGGCCGCGGCCAAGGCCAAGGTCTCGACCGTGCCCGGCCATCTCGGCGTCATCGAGGACGACAAGCACGCGGTCCAGATCGCCGACGAGATCGGCTATCCCGTGATGATCAAGGCCTCCGCCGGCGGCGGCGGCAAGGGCATGCGCATCGCGCATTCGAAGAGCGAAGTCGCCGAAGGCTTCAACCTCGCCAAGGCCGAGGCGAAGTCGTCGTTCGGCGACGACCGCGTCTTCATCGAGAAATTCATCGTCGATCCCAGGCACATCGAGATCCAGATCCTCGGCGACAAGCATGGCAACGTGATCTATCTCGGCGAGCGCGAGTGCTCGATCCAGCGCCGCAACCAGAAGGTCATCGAGGAAGCGCCGTCGCCGCTGCTCGACGAGCAGACCCGCCGCAAGATGGGCGAGCAGGCGGTCGCGCTGGCCAAGGCGGTGAATTACGATTCGGCCGGCACCGTGGAATTCGTCGCCGGCCAGGACAAGAGCTTCTACTTCCTGGAGATGAACACCCGTCTGCAGGTTGAGCATCCCGTCACCGAGCTGATCACCGGCATCGACCTCGTCGAGCAGATGATCCGCGTCGCCGCCGGCGAGAAGCTTGCACTCGCGCAGAAGGACGTCACGCTGACCGGCTGGGCGGTCGAGTCCCGCGTCTATGCCGAGGATCCGTTCCGCAACTTCCTGCCCTCGATCGGCCGGCTGGTGAAATACCGTCCGCCGGCCGAGGCCAGCCATGACGGCATCACGATCCGCAACGACACCGGCGTGCAGGAGGGCGGCGAGATCTCGATCCACTACGATCCGATGATCGCCAAGCTCGTCACCCATGCCCCGTCGCGCGCCGCCGCGATCGAGGCGCAGGCGACCGCGCTCGACGCGTTCTATGTCGACGGCATCAGGCACAACATTCCGTTCCTGTCGGCGCTGATGAACCATCCGCGCTGGCGCGAGGGCCGGCTCTCGACCGGCTTCATCGCGGAAGAATTCCCGAAGGGATTCTCCGCGCGCGCCCCCGAGGGCGAGATCGCGCGGCGGCTCGCGGCAGTCGGTGCCGCGATCGATCACGTGCTGGGCGAGCGCAAGCGGCAGATTTCCGGCCAGATGGGCGGCCGCGTGGTGCAGCGCGAGCGCCGTCGCGCGGTGTGGCTCGATCGCGCCGAAATCGCGCTCGACGTCGCGCGCGAGGATGACGCCATCGCGGTGCGCTTTATCGGCGCCGATGGGCTGCCGGGCAATCCGCACAATCTGGTGTCGAGCTGGGCGCCGGGCGAGCCGGTGTGGCAGGGCACCATCGACGGCAATTTTGTCGCCGTGCAGGTGCGGGCGATCAACAACGGCTTCCGCCTCGCGCATCAAGGCTATGAGGTACCGGTCTATGTCTTCACCGAGACCGAGGCGACCTCGGCGCGGCTGATGCCGGTGACCTCGGCGGCCGACACCGGCAAGAAGTTGCTGTGTCCGATGCCCGGGCTCGTGGTGTCGATCGCGGTGACCGAGGGCCAGGAGGTCAAGGCCGGCGAGACGCTCGCGGTGGTGGAAGCCATGAAGATGCAGAACGTGCTGCGCGCCGAGCGCGACGGCACGGTCAAGAAGATCCACGCCGCCGCCGGTGCCACGCTCGCGGTCGATGCACTGATCCTGGAGTTCGCCTAGACTCGTCATTGCGAGCGAAGCGAAGCAATCCATCTCCCCTCGCAGAGAATGGATTGCTTCGTCGCTTCGCTCCTCGCAATGACGCGGACGGAGAAGACAACATGGCCTTTCGCAAGCGCCGCGAAGCACTGCGATCGATTCTCAACGGATCAACCTGCATTCGCCCGGGCTCGGTCTATGACGCGACCTCGATCCGGATTGCGGAGGATCTCGGTTTCGAACTCGGCATGTTCGGCGGCTCGGTGGCGTCGCTCGCCGTGCTCGGCGATCCCGATATTGCGCTGATCACGCTGACGGAGTTCGCTGAACAGGTGCGCCGGATGTCGCGGGCGTCGACCTTGCCAGTGCTTGTCGATGCCGATCACGGCTACGGCAATGCGCTCAACGTTCGCCGCACGGTCCAGGAGGTCGAAGCTGCCGGTGCCGCCGGCCTCACCATCGAGGATACGCTGCTGCCGCAGACGTTCGGCCAGGCCAAGGCGCAGCTGATCTCGCTCGAGGAAGGCGTCGGCAAGATGAAGGCCGCGCTTGACGGCCGCAGCGATCCGTCGCTCGTCATCCTGGGCCGGACCGGGGCCGTCTCGATCACAGATCTCGACGACGCGATCGCACGCGCCAGGGCCTATGAGGCGGTCGGCGTCGATGGACTGTTCTTCACCGGCATCACGTCGCGCGGGGAGCTCGAGGCGCTCTCGGCCGCCACGACGCTGCCGATCGTGCTTGGCGGCGCGCCGGAGGAGATGACCGCGCTGGATTATCTGGCAAGCCAGCGCGTCAGGATCGCGCTGCAGGGCCACGCGCCGTTCGCGGCCGCGACCCAGGCCGTCTACGAAACGTTGAAGGCGCTGCGCGAAGGCACCTCGCCGAAGAATCTGAAAGGCATCGCCTCGTCCGAACTGACCAGCCGCGTGATGCGCGAGGCGGAGACCAGGGCGCGCAGCGGCGAGTTCCTCGGCCTGAAGAAATGAGCGGTGTGATCCGCCATGTCACGATCAGCGGCCGGGTGCAGGGCGTCGGCTATCGTGCCTGGGTGGACGAGCAGGCGAACTCGCGCGGCCTCGAGGGTTGGGTCCGCAATCGCCGCGACGGCAGCGTCGAGGCGGTGTTCGCTGGCCCCGAGGTCGTCGTCGCTGACATGATCGCGGCCTGCGGCCGCGGACCGTTCTCGGCGCGCGTCGACCGTGTGCACGCCGTATCAGGCAATTCCGATCTTCTGAACCTGCGACGGGCAGGGGAGCGGTTCTCGGTCCTGCCGACGGTATGACGCGTGGTCACGCAACAGCCGTGATCACCAGCGCCTGAATGCGGCCTTCGATCGCGCCCTTGCCGAAGCGCCGCGCGAGCGCCGATGCAGCGTGCTCGGTCGCGGCGTCGAGGCCGATCCCGCCGCGTGCCTCGATCTCGCCGCGCAGCGGTGAGCCCTGGCAAAAACCGATCGCCGGATCGTGCGGCGCGTTCGCCCGGCTCTGCTCCCGGACGGTGTCGATCTCGATCTTGCTGAAGCCCGCGGCCAAAAGATCGGCCCGGATCGGGTCAGCCGCATAATGGCCATGGGGCGTGCGCGCGAGGAATCGCGGCGGATCGGCCGGGAAGACCTCTGCCAATGCCTGGGTCACCACGTCGGCAAACTCGTTCTCTTCGATGCGATCCCACATGCTGAACAGGAAACGGCCGCCCGGCTTCAGGACACGGCGGGCCTCCGAATAGCCCTTGGGCTTGTCGGGGAAGAACATCGCGCCGAACTGGCAGGCGACGACATCGAAGCTCGCACTGCCGAACGGCAGGTTGAGCGCGTCGGCCTGCCGCCACGTGATATCAGCCGCGTCCGGCATCCGCGATTTCGCCCGTTCGAGCATCGGCTCATTCAGGTCGGTCGCCACGATGCGGGTGTCGCGGCCGAGCGCTGCCGACAGCGCGCGGGTCACGGCCCCGGTGCCCGCGGCCGTCTCAAGCAGGTCGCGCGGGCCAATGGCCTTGGCGCGTTGTGCGAGATCGCGTGCGTAGGGTTCAAAAATCATCGGCACGAGGAGCCGGTCGTAAAGTTCTGGAATGGACCCAACGAACTCCTTGTCGGACGCGGGCATCGCAAGCTCCTTGTTGGCCGTGAAGCTGGCTCATGTCGACAGCCCGCGATCCGGCGGAAAAATCGTCCACCCGGATCAGCTTGGACGAAGACGTCGGTCGCGACAAAGGAAAATTCGTCATCTGTGATGAATCACCCTCGCTGGGGTCACACAGGCGAGAGGGACACGCTGCGTCATGCGGCGTCCCTGGCGGCATCGATGACCCTTGACTTCTGCTCCGAACAATCTGATATTTCTGTCATGACAGAAATAACCGCCAAGAAAAAACTTCCCGCCGCCGTCGAGCGCTTCATCCTGCATTGGGGCGACATGGGCGACGAATGGGGCGTCAACCGCTCGGTCAGCCAGATCCACGGGCTGCTCTACCTCGCCGAGGCGCCAATGACCGCGGAGGACATCGCCGACACGCTCGGCATGGCGCGCTCCAACGTCTCCAATTCGATCAAAGAATTGCTGTCCTGGGGATTGATCCGGCGGGTGCCGATCCTCGGCGACCGTCGCGACCATTTCGAGGCCGAGACCGATATCTGGGAGGTCGCGGCGAAGATTGCAGCGGGGCGCAAGGAGCGCGAGATCGATCCCGCGCTGGCGGCGCTGCGCGCTTGCGTCTCCGACGCGGCCGACGATCCCGCCATCAGTCCGCTCGCCAGCAAGCGGCTGAAGGAGATGCTGACATTCACCGAGCTGGTCGACCGCTGGTACACGCAGATGCTGAACGTGCCGCGGCCACGCCTGGTCGCATTGATCAAGCTCGGCGAGAAGATCGTGAGTTTCCTGCCGACAGGCAGAGCCAAATAGGGGCGGCGGCGTAACGGGAGTGTGCGATGGCGTCAGCAAGGATATCCACCTTCAAGACAGCGCCGGCTTCCGATACGAAACTGTTCGACGACCATCGCTTCCGCGCGTTGTTGTCGGACGAGGATTGGGGCCGCCTGCCGGTTGCGATCTGGCGGCGCTTCTCGAAGCGGTTCGAGGACGGCAACACCGTCGTCTATGTCGGCGAGGTCGAGGAAGCCTCGAGCAGCCGCGCCGGCTGGTGGCTGGCACAGGCCGCGCGGCTGATCGGCGGACCGCTTCCGACCGGCACCGAGATCGGCGTGCCGATGATCGTCACCGTTACCGAGGACGCCGCGAGCGGCGGCCAGATCTGGACCCGCATCTGCGCGCGCCGCGACGGCTTTCCGCAGGTGATTCATTCCGCCAAGCGTTTTGCCGGGTCGACCGGGCTCGAGGAGTATGTCGGATTCGGCGTCAGCATGGCGTTGCGGATCGCGGTCGAGCACGAGGCGCTGGTGTTTCATAGCGTTGGCTATTCGCTGCGGCTCGGGCCGTTTCGGATGCAATTGCCCGAATGGCTCACGCCAGGCGATCTCACCGTCACGCATTCCGATCTCGGCTGCGGCGACTTCCGCTTCACGCTGGAGATCATCCACCCGCGTTTTGGCCGGCTGATCCGTCAGTCCGCCGTATTCAGGGAGGCTTACTTCGTCATGACGCCGCTGCTTTGGACCTTGGTCGCCATCCAGATCGCGATGGGCGCGTTCGACACCTTCTATCACCACGAATTCACCGAGCGGCTGGCCTGGCGTCCCTCGCAGCGCCATGAGTTGCAGCTGCACAGCGTGCGGAACATGCTTTATGCGCTGCTGTTCCTCGTGCTCGGCTGGCTGGAGGTGCACGGTATTCTCGCGATCGCCGTCATGGCCGTGCTGGTCGTCGAGGTCGTGATCACGCTGATGGATTTCGTCGAGGAGGATCTGAGCCGAAAACTGCCGCCGAGCGAGCGGATCAATCATACGCTGCTCGCGATCAACTACGGCGCCATCCTGGTGCTGCTGGTGCCGGTGCTGATCGGCTGGGCGATGCTGCCGACGGCTGTCGTGCCGGCTTCCGCAGGCCTGCTAAGCCTGTTCGCAACTGCCGCGGCCTTCGGCGTGGCGCTGTTCGGTGCGCGCGACTTCGCCGCCGCCAGGCGGTTGGGACGGATGGTCAGCGGGTCGGCCGCCACCTTGGTCGAGAAATTGCCGGCGCGGCAGACCGTGCTCATCACCGGCGCGACCGGGTTCATCGGCAGCCGCCTGGCCGCAAGCCTCACCGCATCAGGCCATCAGGTGATTGCGCTGATCCGCAATCCGGCGAAGGCAGAGATGCTGCCGCCGCCGGTGACGCTGATCACCAGCCTCGACCAGCTGCCCGCCGATACAGGGATCGACGCCATCGTCAATCTGGCGGGCGAGCCGATCGGCAACGGTCTTTGGACCGAGGCCAAGCGCCGCAAGATCATCGCCTCGCGTGTCGACATGACGGCCGAGGTCGTCAGGCTGATCGCGCGGCTCGAACGCAAGCCGGCGGTGCTGGTGAGCGGCTCCGCGATCGGCTGGTATGGTCTCTGGCAGGACCAGGTGCTGACGGAATCGGCGAAATCCCACGCTTGCTTCAGTCATGAACTGTGCGAGGCCTGGGAGAATGCGGCGAAGCCCGCCGCCGGTCACGGCGTGCGCGTCGCGTATTTGCGGATCGGTCTCGTGGTCGGCACCGACGGCGGTTTCATCACGCGGATGCTGACGCCCTTCGAATTTGGTCTCGGCGGCCCGCTCGGCTCGGGCAAGCAGTGGATGTCGTGGATCGAGCGCGACGATCTGGTGCGCCTGATCGCGCATGTGATCGCGAAGCCGGAGCTCTCAGGCCCGATCAACGCGACCGCGCCGATCCCGGTGACCAACACGAAATTCACCGAGGAGCTCGGACGCCGCCTGCACCGGCCCGCGATCTTCCGCGTGCCTGCCGCGCTGCTCCGCGCCGTCGGAGGCGACTTCGCCAACGAGCTGCTGCTCGGCGGCCAGCGCGTGCTGCCGAACAAGGCGCTCAGCAACGGCTTTGTGTTTCGGCATGAGACCTTGCGCAGCGCGTTCGAGGCGATCTTGTGAAGAGGGCGAGATGTCTGATGACGGTTGCCGTGCATTTGGAGGTTGGCTCGCTGGATGCGGAGCCGCAACTGCGGTCCTCTCTGGTGTTGCCCAGACGCTGCTGATGGTCGCATCCGGCGGCGACATCATGAGGCTGCTGGGAGGCGTCATCGCGCTTCTGCTTCCCTCATTCCTGGTCTTTGTCATCACATGCCTGCTAACCGCGATTCCCGCAGCGATCGCGATCTGGCTAAGCGAGGAGTTCCGGATCCGATCCGCCGGGTTCTTCGCCGGCGCAGGCGCTGCGATCGGTGCGTTGTGCATCACGGTGCTGCTGCGGTCTCCGGCCGTCTGGACATCCGGACTTGTCTGCCTGTTCGCCGCAGCCGGATTTGTCGCAGGCCTGACCTACTGGTTTGTCGTGAGAGAGCTGGAAGCCGCCGAGCATTCCTCGTGATGCTGCACAGCGGTGCCCGCACTACGCTGCAGACGCCACACTCCGGAACGTCGCCGCCAGCGTCCGCAATGCCGCGAGCTTCGCGGGTTCGCTGACCTTCGAATGCAGCATCACCTTTGACGTACCGAGCCGTGGCAGCTTGCGCGTGGGTCCGATGTCGATCAAGCCGGGCGGCGCGATGCGGCGGACGAGGGGGGCAACAGCAAGGCCTGCGAGCGCGGCGGCCACGACCGCGGTGACGCCGCCGCCGACGAAGCTTTCGGTCCACGCGATGCCGGCCTTGTCGAGCACTCGCACGGCAAGGGCGCGCACACCGCAGGGCGGTGCGAGCGTAGCGAGCGGCAGTGCGTCGCCGCGCGGCCAGACGAAGCGCTTGGCGGCGAACCAGCCGAATTCGTCCTCGGTCAGTTTCTCGCCGCCACGCCGGCTGCCCTCCTGGCGCACGATCACGGCGTCAAGCTCGCCGGCATCGTAGGCGTCGAGCATCTCGCGCGAGAAGCCGATGGTGACGGCGAGCGCAAGCTGCGAGGCCATCGCGTGCAGCCGCTCCAGCAGCGGCACCAGCTCCGGCCCCGCGGCGTGATCGCTGATCCCAAGCGTCAACTGCTGCCGCGCCGGTGTCCCGCCGGACACCGCACGGTCATGCACCTCGATCAGCGCGCGGGCGTGGTGCAGGAAGGCCGCGCCATCGGCGGTCAGCCGCACCGCGCGCGGCGAGCGCTCGACCAGCCGCTTGCCGAGCACGGTTTCCAGCCGCTGCAATTTCTGCTGATCGCGGCCTGCGTGGTGCCGAGCGCCTCGGCGGCACGGGTGAAGCCCTGCAGCTCGGCGACGAGGAGGAAGGCCTGCACGGTGTCGATATCGAGCGTCGCCGTCATGATCAACAATTGTTATCATTGCTATCCATATGGATAAGATATCAAGATGATGCGCAAAGGTCTAGTTGGAGGAGGCGCGATTGACCCGCGCCAACCGAATTCAAGGAGACCGATCATGCCGCTCGTCACCGTCACCTATGCGACCTCCCGCGAGAGGCCGTCGCTGAAGTCCGACATCGCCGCTGCCGTGTCGGAGCTGACCGCGGGGATTCTGCACAAGGACCCCAAGGTCACGGCAATCATCGTGAAGTCCGCCGACGCCGCCGACTGGTTCGCCGGCGGCAAGTCGCTCGCCGAGCAGGGGCTCGCGAGCTACTGGCTCGACATCCACGTCACCGAAGGCACCAACACCAAGGACGAGAAGGCGGCCTATCTCGCGGCGCTGTTCAAGCGGATGGGCGAATTGCTCGGGCCGCTCCACACCGAGAGCTACGCCCATGTCGACGAGGTGAGGGGCGATGCCTACGGCTTCGGCGGGCTGACCCAGGAGCGCCGTTACATCGCCGGCAAGCTCGAGGTGCCGCAGAAGGCGGCGTAAGCCTTACAACGTCGCTTCCGGCAGGCGCGCTGCGGTGTCCCCGAACACCTCGGAAAATGCCTGCCGGAGCGCGATGTCGACATCGGCCATCGTGACCGGCAGCCCGAGATCGACCAGCGAGGTGACGCCGTAGCGCGGATCGACCACGCCGCAGGGCACGATCGCCTGGAAGTGCGAGAGGTCGGGCTCGACATTGATCGCGATACCGTGGAACGAGACCCAGCGGCGCAGCCGCACGCCGATCGCGGCGATCTTGTCCTCATGGCCCGGCCCCTTGTGCGGGCGCCGCACCCAGACCCCGACGCGGTCCTCGCGGCGCTCGCCGCGGACGTTGAAGGCAGCGAGCGTGCGGATGATCCATTCCTCGAGCGAGGCAACATAGGCGCGCACATCGGGCCGGCGCCGCTTGAGGTTGAGCATCACATAGGCAACGCGCTGGCCCGGGCCGTGATAGGTGACCTGACCGCCGCGGCCGCTCTGGAAGGTCGGAAAGCACGGAGCCAGCAGGTCGTCGGCCTTGCCGCTGGTGCCGGAGGTGTAGAGCGGCGGGTGCTCGAGCAGCCACACCAGTTCAGGCGCCGAGCCCTCGGCGATCGCCGCTACCCTTGCGTCCATCTCGGCGAGAGAATCGGGGTAGGGCACCGGACGGTCCGAGATCCGCCATTCGACCGCTTCGCCGCCCGAAGGGCGGGCAAAGGTCGTCAAATCGAGGCTTTGGCGGTCGTTAACCATTAGCTAACCCTAACGTGGTCAGGTGAATCCACAATTTAGTTCCAGTTCGGCGGTTCAGAAGTGCCCACCCTCGATAAAGTCAGCGTTGATCTCATGGTGGTCCTCGGCACGACCACCATGCCGATTCACCAGGTCATGCGGCTGTCCCGGGGCGCCATCATCGAACTGGATGCCACCGAGGCCGACGAGGTCAAGATCCTCGCCAACAACCTGCCGGTGGCCAGCGGCGTCGTCCTGGTCGACCGCAACCGGATTGCGGTCGAGGTCAAGCAGATGCTGCCGAAATCTCCCGGGGTTCGCAGTTAATTCACGCATCAAGCGCCTTGTCCCTGCATCCGTGATTTGTTACATGGCCCCCTCGATGCGGCGGCGCCTTAGGGTTCCATCCGACATCCTTAGCGCTCGTGGCGGAATTGGTAGACGCGCTGCCTTGAGGTGGCAGTGGGTAACACCGTGGGGGTTCGAGTCCCTCCGAGCGCACCACACCTCAGTTGATCCTTGAAATCGCTGGACTTTTTCGAAGTGTGGCTGCGGCCTGGCCGTGCCGGCCCCGCGCCCCAGGGCAGGTGCGACGAGTGCCGGCGCGCGACGTGAAGGCGCCGGTCGATGCGGTCCTGTAACACCGGTCAGGTAGATTCGCGGATGCATGGCCTTGCCGGTGTGGCGCTGCCGACCGGAGGCGGCCGCGTCTCCCGACCGCGCGGCCGCAAGCCTGCCCCACCCGGAGCACCCGATGATCTTTGCCAGCTACGCCTACCGTGTCCTCTCCAACTTCGTGTTCCTGGGACTGGTCTATTTCACGCTGAACCTGCTGGAGAAATACGAGCAGCGCGCGACGGTCGCGATCCTGGTCCTGGTCTATGCAACGATGCATGCCTTCTCGGGCCTGCGCTCGTTCTATTTCTTCCAGCGCATCGAGCGCCTCGAAGGCGAGACGCGGCGGCTCGCCGCTGCGGCCGGTGAGGGGCCCAATGCGGTGGCCTCGCGCAAGCAGATCGTCGCCGATGTCACCGCGCTCAGGCATGCCGGCGAGATCAAATCCTATATCGACATCTTCTTCCTGGCGCTGGTGATCCTGCTCTGCGTCGCCAAGATCGTGGTCAGCTAGATCGCGCTCTAGCCCGTCTTATTCATCAGCGGCTTGTTGAGAGGCTGGCGAGCGTGGCGTAAGCCGCTGAGATGGCGTAGGATTCGGTTGCTGACACCCACCCTCCGCGCATCCGGGCCGCCACACTCGCCATGACCGACGATACGAGTCTGCCGTTCTCATTTCCAGCCGTTTCCCACAAGAAGATCACAGCCTCGTTCGACGGCGGCAAGCTGACGTCGGATGGCGGCGTCATGCTTCTGGCCATGGCGGACCGGCGCCTCGGCTTGGCCGCGAAGTTGTCCTGCGTATTCCCCGAGCGGCGCGATCCGGGACGCATCGTGCACAGCCTTGCGGATATGATCCGCGCCCGCATCTTCGCCATCGCGTGTGGCTACGAGGATGGCAATGATCTCGATCGTTTACGCGGCGATCCGGCGTTCAAGCTGGCTTGCGGCCGACTGCCGGACACTGGCCGGGATCTGTGTTCGCAGCCGACCCTATCGCGCCTGGAGAATGCACCACACCTGCGCGAGGTGATCCGGCTGAGCTCTGTGCTGGTTGACCTATGGATGGACAGCTACGCGCGAGCGCCGAGCGCAATCACGCTCGACATCGACGACACGGTCGACGTGGTGCATGGCCGTCAGCAACTCTCGCTGTTCAACGCCCATTATGATGAACACTGCTTCCTGCCGATCCACGTCTACGACACCGAGCACAGCCGGCCTGTTGCGGTCATCCTGCGCCCCGGCAAGACGCCGAGCGGCCGCGAGGTGCGGGCACACCTGCGCCGCCTGGTTCGGCGCATTCGCCGGCGCTGGCCCGATACGCGTATCACCTTCCGCGGCGACAGCCATTACGCCGGCCCCGAGGCGATGACTTTTTGCGAGCAAAACGGCGTCGATTACATCTTCGCGCTAGCCGGCACGAAGCCGCTCGCCAGAAAGGTCGACGAGGTCTGTGATGCATTTCGAACCGAACGTGCGATCGAGAACAAGATCGTGGTTCGCGGCTACACCGAGACCTGCCACGCGGCCGGCTCCTGGCATCGTGAGCGCCGCGTCGTCGCCCGCATCGAGGCAACCCAACAAGGGCTCGACGTCCGCTACGTCGTCACCAGCCTGGATATCGGCTCGGCTGAGTGGATCTATGACAGCCTCTATTGCGCTCGCGGACAGGCCGAGAACCTGATCAAGCTGCACAAGACCCAGCTCGCCTCCGATCGCACCAGTTGCCGCTCGGCGCTCGCCAACCAGGTCCGCCTCGTCTTCCACACCGCCGCCTATTGGCTCATCCTCGCCGTGCGCGATGCCATCCCAAAGCCGCGCGATCTGGCAACGGCCGAGTTCAACACGATCAGGCTCAGGCTTCTCAAGATCGCAGCCCGCGTCATCGAGACCGCCACCCGCGTCCGTCTCGCCTTCGCTGCGGCGTGCCCCGACGCCGACCTGTTCCGCGGCTTGGTAAACGCTCTGGTCCCGCAAGCACCCTGACGCGCGGGGCATGAGCCCCCGGTCACCCCGCTGCCGTCCTCCAACGCGTTCACGAAGTCGGGTCGAAAAGCGGCGAAAAAGCCGAAGCGTTCGCGCGCGCCTTCACCCCGACCGGAAATGTTCCAGCTGCCCCGCCCGGCAATCATGAATAAGACGGGCTAGGTGTCTGGTCCCGGAGTGTGGCGGAATGGGCCAGGCGGGACACCCGAACGAAAGCTGAGCAGAATTGACGAGGGCGATCGATATGCTGCCGCTCATAACGGTCTCGTTGCAGGTTCGAGTCCTGCAGGGCCCGCCGGTGATTTCAGAGGGCGGCAGACTAAGCCCAAGCGCAGCCAGAGCCGGTGGCACCGAAACCGCCGGCCGACTTTGCCAACTATTATAGTTTTTGATGGAGGCATAGTTGTCGATAGCTCGATCGGCTCTCGTTAAGCTTTTGCTCATTCAAAGTTTACCCAATTTTGATTCTCTTGTTCACGACGACGGCCTGCGTGTCTGGCACAATTGGCGATGAAAACGAATTCATTGGAAGATACTGAAGAAGGTTGCCGGCCGACCAGGAACGCGGTCTGCCGGGTTTTCGATCCTTGTCGAAAAATTCGTATCCGCGACGACCGTGGACCCTTGCTGAAGCGACGGATGGGGCAGGCTTCGCGAATGGGAGCGGTCGCGCTCTTCGTCGTGGCATCCGGTTATCAGATGGCCGCCCAGGCCGGCACATCGACCGCGAACTTGACCGTCCAGATCACCATCACGGCGGCCTGCACAATCAACGCTGCAACGCTCAATTTCGGGAGCGTGTCCGGAACAACGCTCGCCACCACCTTGCAGTCGGGTAGCACAACCGTCTCGGTCACCTGCACCAATGGCAGCCCGTACTCCATCGCCATGGACAACGGAGCAAATGTGTCCGGCAGCCAGCGGCGGATGACGAATGCGGGGAATTTTATCAACTACGATCTCTATACTGATGCAGCCCATACAAACCCCTGGACCACGGCTACCAGCAGCACCACCTGCACAACCACGAACGGCTGCTTTCTCGGCACCGGTAACGGATCGGCGCAGACGATCAACATTTTCGGTACCGTTCCCGCTACCGGCACCGCACCGAACACCGGCACCTACACGGACACGGTGGTCATGACCATCACCTATTGAAGAAGGGGCCGCGGCAGCGGCCCGCTGTTCCGTTGCATCTGCGTATCGACGAAATGCCTTCTTGGCGCACGATTTCGAAATCGATTGGGCATCGCGATGCATCAAAATTCGACACTGCTGGCCGCATTTGCCGCAAGCCTGACATGCATGGAAGTTGCCCATGCCACCGCGCTTCGCGTTGAACCCGTTCTCCTGGAACTGAATGCGCCGGCGGCGGCGGCTTCCCTGACGCTGCGCAATGACGAAGATGCCGACGTCGAGGTCCAGACCCGCGTGCTTCGCTGGTCGCAGTCCGACGGCAAGGAGAGTCTCGAACCGACAACCGACGTGGTGGCATCACCTCCGGCTGTCAGGATGGCGCCTCATTCAGACTACGTCGTGCGGGTTGTGCGGGTGTCGAAACGCCCGGTCAACGGCGAAGAGAGCTATCGTGTCATCGTCGACCAATTGCCGCGAGCAGGCGGCAGCCAGAGTCGCAGCGTGAATCTTTTGGTACGACAGTCGATCCCCGCGTTCTTTCGCGGACGCGAGATCAGCCGGCCGCAGGTTTCCTGGACGCTCCGCACTGAAGCTGGCCAACTGACGGTCGTGACCCAGAATGCCGGCGACGAGCGGCTACGTATCGCAAACTTGCGGCTTAAGGATTCCTCGGGAGCTACCTTGTCCTTTGGCAATGGTCTCCTCGGCTATGTCCTCGGACATTCCTCCATGAGTTGGGCCACGCCGAAATATCCTCGCAGCTTTGGATCCGGCGGATCCATCGCCGTCACGGCGGACACCGACAAGGGCCAGACTCATGCGATTATTGAGTCTCCGGCTCGTCGGTAGAAGAGGCTCCGCGCTTGTTTCAGTGATGGCACTGCTCGGCATAGTCTTCTGTGCCGGGCGTTCGCGTGCGGGGGAGCACCAGACAAATCTGCAACTCGATGTCGTGATCAACTCCATGCCCGCCCGAACGATCGGATCATTCGTGCGGTTCGACGACGGTCGTATCGGCGGAACGGTGGAGGAACTGGAAAGCCTCGGCCTGCGACCGGGCCCGTCGCATCGACCGGGCGAGATCATCGCACTGGATGATATCCCGACCCTAAAGTATCGATATGAGGAGAGAACACAGCGGATATTCATTGCCGTCGACGAAGCCGGACGCAAACCGCAACTGTTTGACGCAGGCGGCTCCAGCGGGAACCTGCCAAGGGCGCGGGGCGATCCCGGCGCGGTGCTGAATTATGACCTGTTGAGTTCAACCAGCAACGCAGCTACCCCGGGATTGATCGGGCTCGGTAGCACATCGCTTTTGCTCGATGCCCGGGCGTTTTCGCCTTACGGCACCGCCGAACAGTCGGCGATCGTCCGCACTGGTCCGCAGCAGCCTGCGCAGGCGACACGGCTGAATTCATCTTACCAGTATTCCGACCAGGACCGGATGATCGGCTACGTTGCTGGGGATACAATCAACGGCGGACTGGCCTGGTCGCGGCCGATCAGGATCGGCGGCCTTCAGGCTCAACGCGATTTTGCCCTGCGGCCCGATCTCATTACCGCGCCGCTCGCGACGATCGGTGGTAGCGCGGCAGTGCCGTCAACCGTCGATGTCTATGTCAACAACATCAAGACGTTTTCTCAGGACGTCGCGTCCGGTCCTTTCAGCGTGAACAACATACCGCTGATTTCAGGCGCCGGCACGACGCAACTCGTGGTGCGGGATTCGGCAGGTCACGAAATCCAGACGTCGGCGCCGTTTTATGCGACCTCGAGCCTGCTTGCGCCCGGGCTGAGCAGCTGGTCGGTGGAGGGCGGATTGCCGCGGCTGTCCTACGGCTCGAGCAGTGACGTCTATGTCGGCTCGCCTGTCGGGTCTGCAACCCTGCGACGAGGTATCTACGACGGCTTGACAGCAGAGGCGCACGTCGAAGGCGGAGCCGGCGTCATCAACGGTGGCATCGGTGGTGTCTTCAGGACCGGGACGATCGGTGTCGCCGCCGTGGCCTTGGCAGGCAGCGGAAGCGGCACGAACCGCGGTCTGCAGAGCTACGCATCCTATGAGACCCGGCTCTTCGGCGTGAGCATTTCGGCGAGTTCGCAACACACCTTCGGCACCTATGACGACCTTGCCTCCGCCACCGCAAGATTGCAAAACATCGCGGCGTTGAACGGCGGCCTGCAAAATCTGAACGGTCTGTTCAATTACCTGCCCGGCAGTATCGCTTCATTGTCGAACTCGTTTGCCTATGTGACGGGCATCTATGGCAGCGCCCGTGCGCCGGTCGCACTCGATCGCATCACTTTCAGCGCTCCGATGCCGTTCGACCCCCGGGCCAGCCTGAGTGCAAGCTTTGTCGATCTGCGCGATGACTCGGGCCATCGGTCCAATATTGTGACGGCCTCCTATTCGCGTTCGTTGCCCTACAATGCGTCGATATTCTCCACCGTCTTCCACGATTTCCGTACCAAGAAGAATACCGGCATGTTTGCCGGTTTGAGCATCCCTTTCGGCGACTCTGCTTCGATCACGACCGGGGTTTCGAGCGGACGGGGCGGTACGACCGGTAGCGTTGATGCCGTCAAGTCGCTTGGGCCGGAGCCCGGCAGCTACGGCTGGCGCGTCCACGATTCCGAAGGCTCATCGAAGTACCGGGAGGCAACAGCTTCCTACAGGTCGAGCTACGGCACCATCCAGGCAGGCGCAAGCCAGGCCGGATCCGGCAGCGTGGGATCGCTGGAATTGCGCGGTTCGATCACCACCATGGGAGGCGGTGTTTTCCTTTCGAACTGGATCGACGACAGTTTCGCGGTGGTCGCGACTGGCGTGCCGGATGTCGAGGTCCTCAGCGAGAACCGCCGGGCGGGTGTCACCGATTCCAGGGGCATGCTGTTGATCCCGACGCTCCGGTCCTACCAGAAGAACAAGATTGCGATCGACCCGACGAATCTTCCGGTCGACGACGAAGCAGCAACGACGCATGACATCGTCGCTCCGGCCGATCGCGCCGGGATGCTCGTCAGATTCGACGTCCGCAAGGAGACGACGGCTGCGCTGGTTACTTTTATCGGGCCTGACAATCGCGTTCTGCCGGCGGGGGCCGTCGGCCACATGACCGGCGGAGGCGAGTTTGTCGTAGGCTACGACGGACAGGCCTATATCAGGGGGCTATCGTCAATGAACGAAGCCGAAATCGAGTTAGCTGGCGCGCGCTGCCACGCCACGTTCGCGTTTGTTCCGAGGCCCGGCGAACAGGTCCGGATCCCCGGGGTCGTGTGCCGATGACGTAGTCATGTCCGACGTAAAACAGTTCCTTCGTACATCAATTTCCTCGATCATCCCTTCTGAACAACCCGCATTGCGAGATCGAAATCGTGGTCATCGGCCCAAAGCGAACCCTGCTCTTTGCTTTGCTGCTGCAACTTGCGGCATCGTTTTCGGCCCACGCTCAAAGCTGCTCCGTTACCTCGGCGTCCGGCAACTACGGATCTGTCGACATTCTGGCCGGCAGCGCCGTCGATACGACCTCGACATTTACCGTAACATGCAGCGGCTGCGCGCTCGGCTGCACGGTCAATGCGTGTGTGCAATTCAACCAGGGGGCGCCCAACAGCAGCAGTTCGGTTCGATCACTGGGAAGTGGTGCGAATACGGCAATACACGAGCTCTACACGGATTCCGGGCGCACGCAGGTCTGGGGATCCTGGGGATACGGAACCACCGCGTATGGCTCCGGCGGCGTCAGCATCAATCTCAGTCTTCCTCTTTTGGGTGGGCCCGCGCAACAAACTCTAACCGTCTATGGGCGCTTCCTCGCCAATCAGCAGGCAACGATACCCGGGACCTACGTCTGGAGTACGACCTCTCCGGTCGTCGCCTACGCGGCCTATCTTCTTGCAAGCCCGAATTGTTCGTCGAACCCGGGAACGACGACAAATGCAGGCTCCTCGCCCTGGACAGCGACAATCGCCGGAAATTGCATTGTTTCGACCACGCCACTCAACTTCGGTAACGCTTCGCTGTTGACGTCGAATGTTGACGGCGTTGGGACGATTTCAGTGAAGTGCACCAATACGACCCCGTACTCGATCGGCCTCGACAATGGACTACACGTAAACGGCAGCCAGCGGCGCATGCAGGCAGGTTCCAGCTTCATCAATTACAATCTCTATACGGACGCGGCCCGGACCAGCGCCTGGACAAGTACGACATCCGCTACAACCTGTACGTCCGGTGCCAACACCTGCGTGCTTGGCACAGGAACAGCGTTGAACCAGAACGTTTCAGTCTATGGGCGCGTTCCGCCGCAAACCTCACCCCCTCCAGGAGTCTACGCCGACACCATCATCGTCACCGTGACCTTCTAGCCCGATCTTGCCGGATTAGCGGTTTGAGAATCCGAAAATCAAAATCGACACGATGCCGATCGCCGCAAATGTCCAACTCTTTCAATTTCGACAGCCGATGACCGCACCGGTTTCGGAGCAGAAACGAGCTCACCGAGACGCAACGAACAAGCTCAAACGCTTCCGCCGCTTCGCCACGCGATATGACCGACGGGCAGACGACTTCCTCGCATTCGTCCACCTCGCCGCAATCTGCATTTGGCTCCGCTGAATGTGGATTCGTCTAGTCAGGCACGCGCTTGCTGGCCGCCGAGGCCTCGGCGCGCGGGGTGCGCCTGGCGACGTGGACCGACGCATTGCTTGCGGCGGGCGGCGCGACACGCAGCGGCGCGGCGTGAAGCCGGCCGTGCGCCGGAGCGGGGAACTGATGCGCGGCCTGCTTCTGGTGGCTGGCCTGGCGCGCCGAGATCGCCTGCGCACGCGGTGCGCCAACTCCGGAGGCCGCTGTCGCGTGCTGTGCGAGACGGCGATCGGCCGCTGAGCGGGCCGCGAGAAGGGTCAGGTCCAGCGCTTCGGGAACGCGAAACACGTCAGCCGCTGGGATCGGCAATGTCGAAACTGACGCGAGTTGGGTGAACTGCGGCTGCGGCCACAGCGTGCGGACGGATGCGCCGACGCGCGCGCGCTGCGCGTGATCGAGAATGTCGGCATCGCGCCAATCCATGTCGGCAAACACCGGGGCCGGCAGCGTCCGCGTCGCGGTGAAGACGAAGTTCGGAATTTTGGGCCAGCGCGTGATTGCGACCGTCTCGGTCGGCGGACGCATGAACCATTGCTGCGGCTCGGTCGGCGTCGCCGGGCGGTCCGCTGTCGCGGGCACGACATGGACGATGCGGTAGCCGCGCTCCTTCAGCGTGTTGAGGATGCGCGGCAGCGCCGCGACGGTGCGCGGCTGGATGTCGTGCAGCAGCAGGATGCCCTTGTGCTTGGCCTCGATCCGCTGGATCGCAAGGTCGTAGACCCGCTGCGGCGAGATGTGGCGCCAGTCGTCAGCTGGGAAGTCGGCGCTCCAGACCTGGATGCCCTGTGACGCCAGATAGGCTTCGGGGATATCGGCGCGCATCAGGCCGGGGATTCGGAAGAACGGCGCGAGCTTGCTCTTGTCGCCGTTGAGGGCGGCGAGCGTCGAGGCGATGCCGTCGTCGACTTCCTGCCGCACGCGCTCGAGCGGCATCTTGTTCATCGTCAGCGGATGGTTCTGGGTGTGCGTGCCGACGGTATGCCCGGCGGCGACCAGCTTGCGCACGCCCTCCGGATTGAACCGGGCCTGGGAGCCGATGGTGAAGAAGGTCGCCTTGACGCACTGGCTGGCGAGGATCGCCAGCACCTGGTTGCTGTATTTCGGCAGCGGCCCGTCGTCGAAGGTCAGCACCACCTCGTGATCGGCGAGCGGCAGTGTCTCCGGATACTGCATGGTGCCGATCCGCGGATGTTCCCTGGGATCGACGACGATGGTCCGCGAGGTGCCGAGCGCGTTGGGGTTACCCGGGCAATCCGCGGCGAGGCCGGCCTGCGGCGTCATCAAGCAGCAGCCCAGCAGCGCCGCGCCGATCACGGTCCACGACCGCTTCCGGATCATCACCAGGACGTCTGCAATCATCAATCTCGGCCGCATTCCAAACGCACTGTCGAATCCTTAGGTGGGGCCCCATGAATGCCGCCTTAACGGTCTGTAATCCACCTTGGGTCCCGGGTTCAATGTGTCCGGTCAGACACGGTTTTCAACGCCGCCGGGACGATGTGGACGACGTGATAATTATGCTCCTGCAGGTACCTTAGGAAGGCCGGCAGCATCTCGGCTGTTCGCATTTGCGGGTCATGCAGCAGGATAATTCCCTTGCGATGGCCCTCCAGCCGCCCGGTGAGCAGCTTGAGTTCCTCCTCGGGGGTCATCTTGTTCCAGTCGCTGGCCCAGAAATCGGCGCCGAACACCGCGATACCGCGTTTTTCCAGGCGCTCGAGCAGGGCGGGGGTCGACTCGAAATAGGGGAACCGGAAGAACGGCGTGCTCGGGACCGTGCTCGCGGTGCCGCGCAAAGCCGTCTGGACCGCTTCGATCCCCCGATTGATGTTCGCTTCGGCCTGATCCGTCGAGAGTTTGTTGGAATGTGGATGGTCCCACGTGTGGTAGCCGATGGTGTGCCCGAGGCGCGCGATCTTGCGAACCATGTCGGGATGATCGGCCGCATTGCGGCCGACCATGAAGAAGGTGGCCTGCACGCATTCGGTTGCCAGCGCCGTCAGCACCCTGTCGGTGACGCCAGGTGTCGGCCCGTCGTCGAAGGTCAGCACGACCTCGCCATCCCGCAGCGGCAGGGTCTGCGGAAAGCTCTTCAGCCCGACGCGCGGATAGGTCGCAGGATCGACCTCGAGCACGCGCGAGGTGCCGAGTGCGTCCTTGCGCGGACATTCGGCGGCCTGCGCCGGGCCGATCAGCGCAAGCGGCGCGAGCGGGATCAGCGCAACAGGCGCGAGCGCGAGCAGAGTCGCGAGGACATTGACGATTGACCGTGGGCCGCTCGACATGTTTCTCATTGCAATATTTTTCATTGCACTCGGCACCGTCGATTAGGTAATCCGTTCCGCACTCATCAGAGCAGTTTTTCCCCTCCTGTCAAACCGGCGAATCACGGCATGGCCGAGAATATCGACGTTGTCGAACCCGCCGAGGCCAACCCGCTCGCCCGGATGCCGATGCGGGACGAGGAGGGCCAGCTCCGCCCCGAATTCGTCACGGAGATCACCCGGGCCATTCGCGCCGCCGACCGGCCCCTGCTGTGCGAGGTGGTGGCGGAACTGCACGAGGCCGATCTCGGCGACCTGATCGAGGCGCTGGAGCCGGACGACCGCGTCACCTTGGTCGAGATCACGGGTACGGACTTCGACTTCTCGGCGCTCAACGAGGTCGACGAGACGGTCCGCGAGGAGATCCTCGAGGAACTCGAGCCGGAGACCGTTGCCGAGGGCGTCCGCGAGCTCGAATCCGACGACGCCGTCGAGCTGCTGGAAAGCCTCGACGAGGAGGACCAGGAAGAGATACTGGAGAAGCTGCCGGCGGCCGAACGCGAGGACATCGAGCGCAGCCTGCTGTACCCGGAGAATTCCGCCGGCCGGCGGATGCAGACCGAGTTCATCGCGGTGCCGCCGGACTGGAAGGTCGGGCAGGCGATCGACTACATGCGCGACACGCCCGATCTGCCGGACCGCTTCTACGAGATCTATGTGGTCGACGCCGACAAGCATCTGCTCGGCGCGGTGCCGCTCGACGTGCTGCTGCGCACGCGCCGCCCGGTTCCGGTCAAGGACCTGATCGAGGAGGACCGTCGCCGGGTCTCCGCGCTGGAAGACCAGGAAGAGGTCGCGCGGATGTTCGGCAAGTACAATCTGGTCGCGGCTCCCGTGGTCGACACCACCGAGCGGCTGGTCGGCGTGATCACCATCGACGACGTCGTCGACGTGATCGAGGAGGAGGCCGACGAGGACCTCAAGGCGCTGGGCGGCGTTACCCATCCCGAAGAGCTGTCCGACACGGTCTGGACCATCGCCCGCGGCCGCTTCAACTGGCTGCTGGTCAATCTCGCCACAGCGTTCCTGGCCTCCTCGGTGCTCGGCCTGTTCGAGGGGCAGCTCGAGAAGATGGTGGCGCTCGCGGTGCTGGCGCCGATCGTGGCGAGCCAGGGCGGCAATGCCGCGACCCAGACCATGACGGTCGCGGTGCGCGCGCTCGCCACCCGGGAGCTCGGTGCGTTCAACGCGACGCGCGTGGTGCTGCGCGAGACCATGGTCGGGCTCGTCAACGGGCTCGCCTTTGCCGTCATCACCGGCATCGCCGCGGTGGCCTGGTTCAAGATCCCCGGCCTCGGCATCGTGATCGGACTTGCCATCATCTGCAACTTGGTCGCAGGTGCGCTCGGCGGCATCCTGATTCCGATGGTGCTGGAACGGGTGCGCGCCGATCCCGCGGTTGCCTCCGGCACCTTCGTCACGACCGTCACCGATGTGGTCGGCTTCTTCTCGTTTCTCGGCATCGCCACGCTGTGGTTCGGGCTGAAATAGCGCATGATCCGGAAAAGTGCGAAGCGGTTTTCCGACAAGATCATGCATGACGGGGGCGCCGGCGGGCGCGTTTATCGTTAATCGCGCCTTAACGGGGTTGGCGGATGATGCTCCTATCTCCAGAGGGGCCATCACGGGGGCCATCATGCAGCGGTTGCGGCTCAAGGCGGACGGACGGATCGTCGAATTGCGCGACGGGCAGGAAATCCCGCTCGCGCCCGCACATCCGGCCGAGGCGCCGATGCAGCCTTCGGCCTCGCAACCGGCCGTGCGCGATCTGCGCCGCCGGGCCCAGCTCACCCAGCTCGAATTCGCCGCCAAGCTCGGCGTACCGGTGGAGACCATCCGCAACTGGGAGCAGGGCAAGCGCGCCCCGCGGGGACCCGCCCGCGCGCTGCTCGCCGTGATCGCCCATTCGCCGGAGACGGTGTTCGCCGCGCTGTCGAGCGAGCCGACGGCGGCGTGAACTGATACGCCGCGCGCGGCGTTCATTGTCGGCCAATTGATCGCGCATGCCGGCCACAACACCGGTGTCGTGCGGGGGGGACGGCAACGGGGCCCTCGCTTCCGGCACGATCTCACGGGACTTGCCAGCAAGGCGGTTTGGCCGCTTTAATCGATGGATTGCAGTACGTTCTTATTTTGAAGCGTGGATTTCCCATGAAGGCCATCGAGCAGATCATTGCCGGTTACGTGTCACTGAAGAACCGTCAAGCGCTGGAACAGCTCAGAGACCACCGCCAACACCTGCTGGACGATGTTCGAACCCACAGCGTCCCAGGTTTCAGGCCATCGGTCGTGAACGAGACCCTCGCCGAGGAGATCGAGCTCATCGAGGGAGCATTGGCTCGCTTCGACGAGCACGGATAGCTTGCGACCGGAACGTCAGGCCGGCTGGTCGTCTGACGATCAGCCGCAGCACGGTTGCGTGGCTTTCGGCGCGCAACAGGATTGCTGCTCCTGCAGCCATCGGTCGCGCGGCTTGCAGCTCGATGGACGTGCCGAGAGATAGACGCGGATCGCGGCGTCGCCGGCATCCATGCGTTCCGCGCGATAGATTTGCATCGGCCGTACGCCGTCGCTGACCTCGAAGGTCAGCTTGGCCTGCGGATCGAAGCCGACCGCCTCGTCGACCTTGCGGATGATCGCAAGGAACTTCCCGGCCGGCATGTGGCCCCGGTTTTCCTCTTCGATGTCCCAGAGCTGAATGAAGGTCTCGCTCCAGCTCTCGGGGTTCGCGCCGCAATCGAGCCCTCTGAATGAGCCGGTTTTGACTTCGGTCACGTGATAGCTGGGGCGGACATCCCGGCCGTCGTAACTGAAGATCAGCGGCTTCTCCTTGTGCGCCTCGAGGCTGGAAAGCAGCGTTGCGGACGAGAGCTCTTCCACCGGCAGCAGGGCGCCGACGGTCGATCGGGTATTGGCAAGCGTATCCATGGCTGCTATCCTCATTTCAATGATTCTTGAATTGTAGGATTATCGAAAGATGGAGGAGCGTCAAGCCCGAACCGCCTTCGCCGCGCTGTCGCAGGAAACGCGGCTGCGGATCGTGCGATTGCTGGTACAGGCCGGCCCGGATGGCATGGCGGCAGGGGCGATCGCCGAGGCGGTCGAAGTATCGCCATCCAACGTGTCCTTTCATCTGAAGGACCTCGAGCATGCCGGCATGATCGTGCCGCGTCGCGAGGCGCGTTCGATCATCTACTCGGCGGATTTCACCGGCTTGAGTGACCTCATTGCCTTCCTGATGAAGGATTGCTGCGCGGGCCACCCGGAAATCTGCGCGCCGGCGCTCGCCGATGCCCGGTGCGGGCCGTCCACCGCCAAGAAGAAGGCGCGAGCCTGATGCGCGGCTTCGACCTGCCGCGGCGCCTGGTGGCCGAGGGCCTCGGTACCTTGCTGCTGGTCGCCACCGTCGTTGGCTCCGGAATCATGGCCGAGACCTTGACCAAGGACGTGGCGTTGGCGCTGCTCGGCAACACCCTTCCGACCGGCGCCATCCTGGTGGTGCTGATCACGATCCTTGGACCAATATCAGGCGCGCACTTCAATCCGGCGGTCACGCTGGTGTTCATGCTCAAGGGCGAACTCCGTCCACCGCATGCCGCGCAGTACGTCGCGGCGCAGGTGCTCGGGGGAATCCTCGGCGCAATGGTCGCGCACGCCATGTTCGGCCTGCCGCTCCTGGAGTTCTCGGCCAAGGCAAGGACGGGATTTCCGCAATGGTTTGCCGAATTCGTTGCCGCGTTCGGACTGATCGCAACGATCATCGGTGGCCTCCGGTTTCGTGAGGCCGCAATTCCATGGCTGGTCGGGCTTTACATCACGGCCGCGTACTGGTTCACCGCATCCACGTCTTTCGCCAATCCGGCCGTTGCCATCGCGCGATCGTTCACCGACACGTTTTCCGGCATCCGCGCGCAGGATCTGCCGGGATTCATCGTCGCCGAGGTTCTGGGTGCCATGGTCGCGCTGGCATTCATGACCTGGCTGCTGCGGGGCGCCGAACCCACCAAGGAAGTAATCCGATGACAATCACGATCTACCACAATCCCGATTGCGGAACGTCGCGCAACACCCTGGCCATGATCCGCCAAAGCGGGGAGGAGCCGGAGATCGTCGAATATCTCAAGACGCCTCCCTCGCGCGACAAGCTGATCGCGCTGATCGCTGCCATGGGCATGACACCGCGCGCGCTGCTCCGCGAGAAGGGCACGCCCTATGCCGCGCTCGATCTCGCCAATCCAAAATGGAGCGACGACGAATTGATCGATTTCATGATGGCGCATCCGATCCTGATCAATCGGCCCATCGTCGTCTCGCCGAAAGGCGTGAAGCTGTGCCGGCCGTCCGAGGCCGTCCTTGATCTCCTCGCCGTTGCCGACATCGGCCGGTTCGTCAAGGAAGACGGCGAAGTGATTTCGCCGAGGACGCCGGGTGCGCGCGCTGAATGAGCCGCCGTGCAGATAACCTCCTGATCGTCGCGCTCGGCACCACGCAAACCCTGGCCTGGGCGTCGAGCTATTATCTGCCGGCCATTCTCGCGGACCCGATTGCGCGGGACCTCGGCATATCCACGAACTGGCTGTTCGCCGCGTTCTCGATGGCGCTCGTGATATCAGGACTGCTCGGTCCGCGCGTCGGCCGCCAGATCGACCGCATGGGCGGGCGCGAAGTGCTTTGCGCGTCCAACCTGATTCTGGCGTCCGGCCTGATCCTGCTCGGGCTTTCGCAGGGCACCGTTCTGATGGCCGCAAGCTGGCTGTTGCTCGGTGTCGGCATGGGCCTTGGCCTGTATGATGCGGCCTTTGCGGCGCTCGGGCGCATCTATGGCAACTCCGCGCGCCGCTCCATCACCGGCATCACCTTGATCGCGGGGTTTGCCAGCACGATCGGCTGGCCGCTCACCGCGTGGGGCCTCGCAACCATCGGCTGGCGCTGGACCTGCTTCGGCTGGGCGGCGGCGCACATTCTGATCTGCCTGCCGCTCAACGCGTTCGTGATGCCCAGACTGAAGAGCGAGCATCGGATCGCAGCCGACACGCCAAAGCCGCATATTCCGATCGACCGCGCGATGGTGCTGCTCGCCTTTGCCTTCGCGGCCGCCTGGAGCGTCACGTCCGCGATGGCGGTGCATTTGCCGCGAATTCTGGAGGCGTTGGGCGCGACGCAGACACAGGCGATCGCGGCGGGCGCGCTGATCGGCCCGGCGCAGGTGGCGGCGCGGATTGTCGAAGCGAGCCTGCTGAAGCACTTCCATCCACTCTGGTCGGCGCGATTGGCCTGCATCACGCACCCCTTGGGCGCCTGCGTCATCGGCCTGTTTGGCGGTGGCTTTGCCGGGATCTTCGCGCTGCTGCACGGCGCCGGAAACGGCATCCTGACGATCGCGCGTGGCACGCTGCCGCTGGCGATATTCGGTCCAAAGGATTACGGCTACCGCTTGGGGCTGCTCGGCGCGCCGTCGCGACTGTCGCAAGCGATCGCGCCGCTGGTATTCGGATTTCTGATCTCACCGCTCGGCGGCTATACGTTCGCGGTCACGTCGGCTCTCAGTCTCGCTGCGCTCCTTGCGCTGTTCGCACTCAAGGCCGAACCGAAGAGCCCTTCGCAGTAGCGTCACGACCTTTCATCCGCCGAACCGTCTCGATGAACGCCTTGATGATCGGCGAGTGGTCGCGGCCGCTGTGATGGGCGATGCTGTACTGGGTCTTGATGGTGCGGTCGCTGATCTCGAGCGCGCGCAGGTTCGGGTGCGGCACGAATTCGAAGTCGGCGACGACGCTGATGCCGAGCCCACGCTCGACAGCCTTCCACACGCCTTCGCGGCTTTCGATCTCGAACACCGGCTCGATCCTGATGCCCTCGGCCTGCATCGTCGCCTCGAAGGCGCGCCGGGTGGTCGAGCCGCGCTCGCGCAGCACGATGGGCTGGTCGGCAAGCTCGCGCAGCCTGACCGATTTCCGCTTGAACCAGGGATGATCCCGGTTGACGAACACGATCACGCGGTGCGTGCGATAGGGGATCATGGTGACGCGCGGATCTTCCGGCACCTCCGCCAGGATCGCGACGTCGGCCTCGAAATTGACGATGTGACGAAGAGTGCGTTCGGAGTTGCCGAGCAGGGTCGAGATCTGCACCTCGGGGTGATCGCGCTTGAACGCGGCGATGATCTCGGTGGCATGAAACGGCCCGACGGTCGCAACCCGTAGATGCCCCTTGGTTGCCTTGCCATGCGCGGCCAACAGTTCGTGCGCCTCGTCGCAGAACGTCATGATGCCGCGGGTGATCTCGAACAGCGCGGCGCCGGCTTCGGTGAGCTCGGTGTGCCGTGGCTTGCGGATCAGAAGCTCGACGCCGTAGGTCTCCTCCAGCTCCTTGACCTGGATCGTGAGCGTCGGCTGCCCGACATTGAGCACGCGCGAGGCCGCGGTGAAGCCGCCATGCGTGGCGACCGCATGGAAGGCACGCAGCTGGCTGAACACTATTGACATAATCAATAGAACGTATCCGAAGAATGAATTTGTCAATAGCAGCCGGCGCCGTACCTTCGCGCCAAACGGAGGACGCGCGGATGGACTGGAGTTACTCCAACCCGGTAAGAGTCGAATTCGGAGCCGACAGCTTCGACAAGCTGCCGGCGTTGATCGGCAAGCGCGCCTATGCGCTGGTGACCTATGGCGAGCCGATCTTCGCCGAGCTCGAGCGGCGGCTGCGCGCTGCGGCGGGGGCTTCGGTTCTAACCATCCGCGATGTCGCGCCCAATCCGGACTACCGCTTGCTCACCGAGCAGACCGCGCGCTTTGCCGGGCTCGCCAGGCAGCCCGAGGTGATCGTCGCGCTTGGGGGCGGCTCCGTGATCGATTCCGCAAAGGTGTTCGCGGCAGCCGGCGGTGACTTCGCGATCGTCAAAACCTATCTGGAGACGCAGCAGGGCGCAGATCGCCTTTCAGCCATCCCGATCATCGCGGTGCCGACCACCGCGGGCACCGGCAGCGAGGTGACGTGCTGGGGCACGGTGTGGGACGAGGCCAACGGCAAGAAATATTCGCTGGCGCGGCCGTCGCTCTATCCGACCCATGCGGTGATCGATCCGCGCCTGATGCTCGGCAAGCCGCAGCTTCTGACCATCAGCACCGGCCTCGACGCGCTGTCGCATGCTCTCGAGAGCATCTGGAACGTCAATAACAACCCGGTGTCGGCCAACCATGCGGTGGCGGCGGCGCGCGGCGTTCTCGACGTGCTGCCGAAGCTCGCCAATGACCTGGGCAATCTCGAGCTGCGCAGCCGGATGGCGCAGGCGGCGCTGTTCGCAGGGCTGGCGTTCTCCAACACCAAGACCGCGATCGCGCATTCGCTGTCCTATCCGATCACGCTGCGGCACGGCGTGCAGCACGGCATTGCCTGCTCGTTCTCGCTGCCGATGGTGCTGCGCAGCGTCAAGGGGGCGGGCGGGCTCTGCGAGGACAGCCTCAAGCAGATCTTCGGCGCCGACCTGGCGCGCGCCGCCGACGATCTCGAGGACTTCATGGCGCGGCTCGGCATCTCCTGCAACCCGGCGGCCTACAGGATCGAGCGCGCCGAATGGCACGCGCTGATCGCAGACTCGCTGCAGGGCGAGCGCGGCCGCAACTTCCTGGGATCCAAGGAACGGCTGATCGAGGCATCGCAAACGCTGCGGATGCCGAGCGCGGCGAGCGCGTGACGACGGCATAGCGACACGGAGAGATACAGTGCAAGACAATCGCAAAACCATCACCGTCAACGGACGTCGTTACGACGCGCCGACGCGGCCAACGGTCGTGATCTGCCTCGACGGCTCAGAGCCCGGCTATATCGAGCAGGCGATCGAGGCCGGCGTCGCGCCGACCTTCGCGCGCTTCATGAAGGAGGGCGCGCATGTGCATGCCGCGAGCGTGATCCCGAGCTTCACCAATCCGAACAACCTCTCGATCATCACCGGACGGCCGCCCGCGGTGCACGGCATCGCCGGCAATTATTTCTACGACACGGCAAACGACGCCGAAGTCATGATGAACGATCCGAAATTCCTGCGCGCGCCGACCATCCTGGCCGGCGTGCATGACGCCGGCTACAAGGTCGCCGCCGTCACCGCCAAGGACAAGCTGCGCACCTTGCTGGCCTATGGGCTCGACTATGCGAGCGGCCGTGCCATCGCCTTCTCGTCGGAGAAAGCCGACCAGGCCACCAGGGCCGCCAACGGCATCGACAATGTGCTCGACTTCGTCGGCCTGCCGCTGCCCGAGGTCTATTCGGCGGATCTGTCGCGCTTCGTGTTCGCGGCCGGCGTCAAGCTGGTCGAGCGGCATCGTCCGGACCTGATGTATCTGTCGACCACCGACTACATCCAGCACAAGGTCGGGCTCGGCACCAGAATCGCCAACGACTTTTACGCGATGATCGACGGCTATCTTGCCAGGCTCGATGCGCTCGGCTGCAACGTCGTGGCGACCGCCGACCACGGCATGAACGACAAGTTCTTGCCCGACGGCAGGCCCGATGTGATCTACCTCCAGGACGTCATGGACGACTGGACGGGTACAGGCACCGCGCGCGTGATCCTGCCGATCACCGATCCCTATGTCGCCCATCACGGCTCGCTCGGCTCGTTCGCGACGATCTACACGCCCGAGGGCGCCGACGTCGACACGCTGCTGATGCGGCTGCGCGACATCAAGGGTATCGAGGTGGCGCTGCCGCGCAACGACGCCTGCGCCCGGTTCGAGCTGCCGCCCGACCGGATCGGCGACATCGTCGTGATCTCGACCAGGCACAAGGTGCTTGGCACCAGCGAGTCTCGCCACGATCTGTCCGGCCTGACCGAGCCGCTGCGCTCGCATGGCGGACTGACCGAGCAGCGGGTGCCGCTGATCGCCAACCGCAAGATCGCACTGCCGGCCGGTCATGCCTTGCGCAATTTCGACGTCTTCGACGTCGCGCTCAACCGCATCCAGTGACATCCGGACCTTAAGGACACCACCATGAACATCCAGAGCCCGGCAGTTCGCCACGAGCAGATGCGCATCGCAGGCAGCCTCGTCGACACCGACGAGCATGTCGAGGTTTTCAATCCCTACACCAACAAGGTGGTGGGCACGGTGCCGGCGGCGCGCCCCGAGCATGTGCGCAACGCCTTTGCCAGGGCGGCGGCGTTCAAGCCGAAGCTGTCCCGCTACGAGCGCCAGCGCATCCTGCTGCGCACCGCCGAGATCCTGGCGGGCCGCAAGGAGGAATTCGCGCGGCTGATCACCGCGGAGTCCGGGCTGTGCTGGAAGGACTCGCTCTACGAGGCCGGCCGCGCCTACGACGTCTATTCCTTTGCTGGGCAGCTTGCGATCAAGGACGACGGCGAGACCTTCTCCTGCGACATCAGCCCGCAAGGCAAGGCGCGCAAGATCTTCACGACGCGCACGCCGCTGCTCGGCGCGATCTCGGCGATTACGCCGTTCAACCATCCGCTCAACATGGTGAGCCACAAGATCGCGCCGGCCATCGCCACCAACAACCGCGTGGTGCTGAAGCCGACTGAGCTGACACCGCTGACCGCGCTCGCGCTCGCCGACGTACTGTACGAAGCCGGGTTGCCGCCCGAGATGCTGTCGGTGGTGACGGGCAATCCGCATTCGATGGGCGATGCGATGATCACCGATCCGGACGCCGATCTCGTGACCTTCACCGGCTCGGTCAGGGTGGGCAAGCACATCGCCGACAGAGCCGGCTACAAGCGCCTGGTGCTCGAGCTCGGCGGCAACGATCCCCTGATCGTGATGGAGGACGCCGATCTCGAGAAGGCGGCCGAGCTTGCGGTCACCGGCGCGACCAAGAATTCCGGCCAGCGCTGTACGGCCGTGAAGCGCATCCTCTGCGTCGAGGCCGTCGCCGACGATTTCGCTGATCTCGTGCTGAAGAAGGCGCGCACCCTGAAGTGCGGCGATCCGATGGATCCGACGGTCGATGTCGGCACCGTGATCCATGAGGGCGCGGCGAAGGAATTCGAGCGAAGGGTCCACGCTGCGGTCACCGACGGCGCCGAGCTCCTGCACGGCAACGACCGCAAAGGCGCGCTGTATCCGCCGACCGTGGTCGACCGGATTCCCTACACCAGCGAGCTGGTGATGCAGGAGACCTTCGGTCCTGTGATCCCGATCATCCGCGTGCCCAACGATATCGAGAGCGTGATCCGGATCTCGAACGCGACGGCATTCGGCCTGTCGTCGGGCGTCTGCACCAACCGGCTCGACTACATCACGCGGTTCGTCAATGAGCTCGATGTCGGCACCGTCAACGTTTGGGAAGTGCCGGGCTACCGGATCGAGATGTCGCCATTCGGCGGGATCAAGGACTCCGGCCTTGGCTACAAGGAAGGCGTGCAGGAGGCGATCAAGAGCTTCACCAACGTCAAGACCTATTCGCTGCCCTGGCCGGTGTAGGGACGCGCGTCGATCCGAAGGGAGGGCCGCACGCGCGTAACAACAACAGCGCGGCGGCCCGAGGGTGAACAACAAAACAATCATCAGGGGAGGCTGCAATGTCGATCACGTTCAGTCCGGCGAGCGTCGGCTCGGTCGGAGTCCAGAATCCGGAGCTTGCGACATCGTTCCGCCGCGCGCAGTGGCGGATGCTGTTCGCGGCGATGTTCTGCTATCTGTTCTTCTACACCGGGCGGCAAACCTTCGGCTTCGCGATTCCCGGCATCCAGGCCGAGTTCGGCGTCAGCAAGGAGGTGCTGGGCTGGGCCAGCGCGGCGCTATTGTGGTGCTACGCGGTCGGGCAGGCCATCAACGGCAATCTCGGCGACAAGTTCGGCGGCCGCCGCGTGATGAGCGCGGGTGCGATCCTCTCCTTCATCATGAACTGGGCGACCAGCCTCTCGACAGGGATCGTCAGCCTCACCGCGTTCTGGGGCATCAACGGCTATTTCCAGTCGATGGGGTGGGCGCCGGGCAGCCGGCTGCTGTCGAACTGGTGGGGTCGCCACGAGCGCGGCACGGTCTACGGGCTCTATACCTTCGCGGCCGGTCTCGCCTCGGTACTGTCGTTCGTCACCTCGCTGGTGGTGGTCGGCTATTTCCAGCTCGACTGGCGCTGGATCTTCCGCATTCCGGTGGTGCTGCTGCTGCTCGGCGGCATCGCATTCTATTTGATCGCGCGCGAGAAGCCCGAGGACATGGGCTTTGCCTCGCCGCATGACGAGGCCGACGACGTCACCGCAACCGAAGCCGCGGTCGACGCCAATGAGGGCTCGCTTGCGCGCTACAAAGCGGTGCTGTCGAACTGGCGCCTGCTGGTCGCCGGCGTCTCGATCGGCTTCCAGAACGCGGCGCGCTATGGCCTTTTGGTGTGGGTGCCCGTTCACTTCCTCGGCAGCAACTGGGCCAAGGCCGGCGCCACCTCGGCGATCGATCCGCGCTGGATTAGCATCGCGCTGCCGGTCGGCATGGCGGTGGGTGCGTTCAGCAATGGCTGGGTCTCGGACAAGGTGTTCGGCTCGCGGCGGTACCTCGCCATCGTGCTCTATATGGTGCTCGCCGCGGTCACCGCGCTGTGCATGTACGCGATCCCGACCACCGAGGTCTATCTCGGGATGACGGTGCTGTTCCTGTGCGGCTTCTTCACCTACGGCCCGCAATCCTCGTTCTGGGCGCTGTGCCCGGATCTGGTCGGCCACAAGCGGGCAGGGACCGCAACCGGGGTGATGAACTCCTTCGCCTATCTGTTCGCGGGTCTCGGCGAGCCGATCATCGGCCACTTCATGGACAAGCATAACCAGACCTCGCTGGTGTTCCTCGTCGTCGCGGTCTGCGCGACCTCCAGCGCCGTGGTGGCAGCCTTCATCCGACGCTAGCTCACTCACATGCGTCCCGGGTGACTGCCCGGGACGCGGCCATCGGGGTATGTGTAGCCCGATGAGCGAAGCGATATCCGGGGTTGCTGTGGTCCCCGCATGTCGCTTCGCTCATGCGGGCTACGCCTTTTTGCAGCCAGCGGAACGCAGCCGCGCGCGAACGTTGGAGCCCAAACACCGCGCCAATTCGCTGAAACCGCCTGGCCGCGCCGACGAGCCAGCGCCCAATTGCTCACCACGGGCTGATTAAAAACGGAGCGGTACCATAATAATATCTAGTCATATCAATGATATGTATAAAATTGCATGCAGAATGCAAAATGTGCTTGTCGCCTCGCACGGCTTGAAGCAGACTTCGCGCGGGGCAGGAGAGGCCAAAGACCTTCGATGACGCGGGTCGGCGCGGGGCAAAAACAATCTGCCGGCAGAGGAGCGAGCAATGCGCGATCAGGTGTCCACCATCGCAATGGCAGATACGGCGAAGCCTTCCGGCGTGCGCTGGAAGATCTTCCTGCTGATGCTGTTCCTGATCTCGATCAACTATATCGATCGCGCCTCGCTCTCGGTCGCGATGCCTGTGATCGCCAAGGAGTTCGACATCGATCCGGCGATGCAGGGCCTGATCCTGAGTTCGTTCTTCTGGACCTACGCGCTGATGCAGGTGCCGGGCGGCATGCTCGCCGATCGCTTCAAGCCGAGGATCGTGATCGCCCTTGCAACGCTGTTCTGGGGCTTCTTCCAGGCGCTGGCGGCGCTGTCCACCAGCTGGATGCTGCTGCTGCTGACCCGGCTCGGGCTCGGCGCATCGGAAGCGCCGATCTATCCGGCCGGCGGCAAGCTCAACGCGATCTGGATGACGCAGACCGAGCGCGGCCGCGGCGCCACCTTGCTGGATGGCGGCGCGCCGCTCGGCGCTGCGCTGGGATCTATCGTGATCGCCTGGCTGATGGCGGCCTTCAGCTCCTGGCGCGTCGCCTTCGTCGTCGCGGGCGTCGGCACCATGCTGTGCGGCCTGTGGGCCTGGTACTACATCCGCAACGCGCCACGCGAGCATCCGTCGGTCAATGAAGCCGAGGCGCGCTATCTCGAGGAGGCGCATGCGATCGAGGACGCGGCGACGCCGCCGTCGTCGGGCGCAAGCGGGATGGCCTATTTCCGCTTCCGCTCGGTCTGGTGCATGTGCCTCGGCTGGATGTTCTTCAACACCACGTTCTACGGGCTGTTGACCTGGATGCCGACCTATCTGTTCAAGGTGCACGGCTTCGATATCAAGGCGCTCGGCGGCGCATCCTTCATCATCTTCTTCGCGGGCTTCGTCGGCGAACTGGTCGGCGGCTGGATCGGCGACGGCTGGCGGGCGCGGGGCGGGGCGCCTAACACCGTGTTCCGCACACTGTTCGGTATCGCCGCGATCATGGCGACCGTGTCGATCTTCCTCGTCGCCTACGTCACCAACGCGGTCGTGGTCGTGGTGCTGCTGTCGACGACGCTGTTCTTCCTGCGATGGTGCGGCATGTACTGGGCGATCCCGTCGGCGCTGGCGGGCCGCGGCAAGTCCGGCTTCCTCGGCGGCTGCATGAATCTCGGCGGCAACATCGCCGGCATCACGACGCCCCTGATCGTCGGCTTCATCGTGCAGGCCACCGGCTCCTACTTCCTCGCGCTGATGTATTTTGCCGCCGCGGGCATTGCGCTGTTGATCTGCTCGACCCTGATCGATTACAGCCGCAAGCTCCCGGTCTGAAACGAGGACGGCCGAATCCTGCCAAGGGTTCGGCCGGTTGATGAGGCAAGCGAATGACACCTCCCGTCCGGCTCGGCATGCTGACGCCGTCGTCGAATACAGCCCTCGAGCCGATCACCTGCGCGATGCTGGCGGGCGTCGACGACGTCTCAGCGCATTTCTCGCGCTTCAAGGTGACGGAGATCGCGCTGTCGGAGCAGGCGCTGCGCCAGTTCGACGCCAGCGAGATTCTGCGCGCGGCAGAATTGCTCGCCCATGCCAAGGTCGACGTCATCGCCTGGAACGGCACCTCGGCAAGCTGGCTCGGCTTCGATCGCGACGAGAGCCTGTGCGAGCAGATCACGGCGGCGACCGGGATTAAGGCCTGCACCACGGTGCTGGCCTATCGCGACCTGCTGCGGCGGATCGGCGCCCAACGCATCGGGTTGGTGACGCCGTATCGCAGGGATGTGCAGGACAAGATCATCGCCAACTGGAATTCGGCCGGGCTGCATTGTTTTGCCGAGCGGCATCTGTCGCTGCAGGACAATTTCTCCTTTGCCGAGGTCAGCGAGGTCGAGGTCGCAGGCCTGATCGAGGAAGTGGTGCGCGAGGGCTGCGATGTCGCCGTCGTGCTCTGCACCAACATGCGCGGCGCCGGCGCCGCCGAGCGGCTGGAGCGCGGTTTTGGCGTGCCGGTGCTGGATTCGATCGCGGTGACGCTGTGGGCGTGTCTCACAGCTGTGGGCTGCAATCCGTCGCGCGTGCACGGCTGGGGCAGCCTGTTTACGAACCCCGATCTGCGCGCAGCGACCGCGATCCCCGATCATGACGATAAAGGCGTGCGGTGACCGAAGCCAAGACTGAAGCCAAGACGAGCAGACGGAGCAAGGAATCCAAGCGTGCGATGACGGCGCTGCAGCGGCGCCGGCTGCGCGTGCCGCGGGTCGGACTGCACGAGCAGGCGGCGGCGCGGCTGCGCACCATGATCGTGCGCGGCGAGTTGGCGCCGGGACAGTCGCTGGGGGAGGCGGACCTGTCCGACGCGCTCGGCATTTCGCGGACTCCGCTGCGCGAGGCGCTGAAGCAATTGGCGAACGAAGGCCTGGTTGAACTCAGGCTCAACCACAGTGCCGTGGTCGCGCCGTTCCGCCGTGCCGAACTGACCGAATTGTTCGAGGCCGTCAGCGGCATCGAGCGCTGCGCCGCCGAGCTCGCCGCGCTGCGGATGGAGGACGCCGATTTCGAACGGCTCGATGCGCTGCAGGACAAGATCGAATGGCATCACGGCCGGGGCGAGCTGCGCGACTATTTTCAAGTCAACCAGCAGATCCATTCGGCGATCGTCGGCTTCGCCCGCAACGCGGTGCTGAAGGCGACGCATGAGGCGCTGCTGGCGCGGGCCGAGCGCGCGCGCTTCTTCGCGCTCTCGGTGCTCGGGCGCTGGGATGAATCGGTGCGCGAGCACCAGGATATCCTGGCCGCGCTCAGGCGCCGCGATGCGGCGCGGGCCGGGCAGATGCTGGCCCACCATGTGCGCCGCACCGGCGAGATCGTCGCCGAGACGCTGGATGGCAAGGCACTGAATGACGAGGCGGATGACGACGCGGTACCGGACACTCCCGCAAAGCCGCGCGGCCGCAAGACGAGGAACGTTGCGCCATGAAGATCCTGCTGCTCAATCCCAACACGACAGTGGCGGTCACGGATCTGCTCCATGCCGCCGGTAGCAAGGTGGCTTCAGCCGGCACCGAACTCGTGCCCGCGACCGCCGCGCGCGGCGTGCCCTATATCGCGACCCGCGCCGAGGCTCAGATCGGCGGCGCGATCGCGCTGGAAATGTTGGCCGAGGCCGGCCCCGGCATCGATGCCGCCATCATCGCCGCGTTCGGCGATCCCGGCCTGTTCGGTGCGCGTGAGCTGTTTGCGTTTCCGGTGGTGGGATTGGCCGAGGCCGCGATGCTCACCGCCTGCATGCTCGGCCGGCGGTTCTCCATCGTGACCTTCGCCGGCGCGCTGGCGCCCTGGTACGAGGAATGCGTCGCCATGCACGGGCTGAGTTCACGCTGCGCCGGCATCCGCACGCTCGACGGTGGCTTCCAGTCGATCTCCGACGTGCAGGCCGAGAAGGAAGAGCTGCTGGTCGCGCTCGCCAACCGGGCGGTCGAACAGGACGGCGCCGACGTCGTCATTCTGTCGGGCGCGCCGCTCGCAGGCCTTGCCGCAAGGGTCCGCGACCGTATTCCGGTGCCCGTGGTCGATCCGGTCGCGGCCGCTGTGCGCCAGGCGGAGACGCTTGCCGTGCTCAAGCCGCGCAAGGCGGTCGCCGGCACCTTCCGGCGGCCTGATCCGAAACCAACGCTCGGACTGGCGGAGCCGCTTGCTGCAATCATCGAACATCGCTCACCGAAAGAGGGGACAGACTGATGTCCTTCGACACCATCATTCGTGGCGGCACCGTCGTCACCGCTGCCGACACCTTTGCCTGCGACGTCGGAATCCGTGACGGCAAGATCACGGCGCTCGGCCGCGATCTCGGCGATGCGGCCACGATCATCGACGCCACCGACCGGCTCGTGCTGCCGGGCGGCATCGACAGCCACGTCCACTTCGCCCAGCCGTCGGGCGACGGCATCGTGATGGCCGACGGCTTTGCCAGCGGCACCCGCTCGGCGGCGTTCGGCGGTAACACCACCGTGCTGCCGTTCTGCCTGCAGGAGAAGGGCCAGACGCTGCGCGAGGCGCTCAAGCACTACCATTCGCTGGCGGACGGCGAATGCCATGTCGACGTCGCCTTCCATCTGATCGTCACCGACCCGACCGAGCATGTGCTGGGCCAGGAGCTGCCGGCGCTGGTCGAGGACGGCTATACCTCGCTCAAGGTCTTCATGACCTATGAGGGGCTGGCGCTGTCGGATCGCGAATTGCTCGAGACCATGTCAGTCGCGCGCGAGACCGGCGCGATGCTGATGGTGCATGCGGAGAACTTCGACGCCATCCGCTTCCTCACCGACCGGCTGGAACGCGCCGGCAACATTGCGCCGCGCTTCCACGCGACCTCGCGGCCGATCCCGGTCGAGCGCGAGGCGACGCATCGCGCAATTTCGCTGTCCGAGCTTGTCGACGTGCCGATCATGATCGTGCATGTCTCGAACCGCGAGGCGATGGACGAGATCCGGCGCGCGCAGCAGCGGGGCTTGCGGGTGATGGGTGAAACCTGCCCGCAATATCTGATGCTGACCGAGAAAGACCTCGATCAGCTCAATATGGAGGGCGCGAAGTACGTCTGTTCGCCGCCGCCGCGCGACGTCGCAAGCCAGCAGGCGTGCTGGGAAGGCTTGCAGCAGAAGGTGTTCTCGGTGTTCTCGTCGGACCATTGCCCGTTCCGCTACGACGACCCGAAAGGAAAGCTCGCGCCCAAGGGGCGCACCAGCTTCCGCTGGGTGCCGAACGGCATCCCCGGTGTGGCGACGCGGCTGCCGATCCTGTTCTCCGAGGGCGTGGTAAAGGGGCGCATCGACCTCAACAGCTTCGTCGCCTTCAGCGCCACCAATCACGCCAAGATCTACGGCCTCTATCCGCGCAAGGGCACGATCGCCGTCGGCTCGGATGCCGACATCGCGCTGTGGGACCCCGAGCGCAAGGTGACGATCCGCCACGAGCTGATCCATGACGGCTCCGACTATACGCCCTATGAAGGGCTCGAGGTCACCGGCTGGCCGGTGCTGACCATGGTGCGCGGCAAGGTGGTCGTCGACGACGGCACCCTTGTCGGCAGCAAGGAGCACGGCACATATTTGCCGCGCGCCAAACCCCAGGCGGGGGCAACCATCCCGTAACACCCAAAGCAAGAAGGCAGGAGACCACCATGCCCTACGCGACAACCGACGACGGCGTGCGGCTCTATTTCGAGGAGACCGGATCCGGCCATCCGGTGATCCTGGTCCATGAATTCGCCGGCGACCTGCGCAGCTACGAGCCGCAGATGCGGCATTTCGGCAAGCGCTTCCGCACCATCGCCTACAATGCGCGCGGCTTCCCGCCGTCTGATGTGCCCGAGCAGGTCTCGTCCTATTCGCAGGCGCGCGCCGCCGACGATATCCTTGCCGTGCTCGATCACATCGGCGCGCCGAGGGCGCATATCATCGGCCTCTCGATGGGTGGCTTTGCGACCTTGCATTTCGGATTGCGTCATCCGGCGCGGGCGCTGTCGCTGTGCATCGGCGGCTGCGGCTATGGCGCCGAGCTCGACAAGCGCGAGACGTTTCGCGCCGAGGCCGACGTGATCGCGGGCATGATCCGCACGGAGGGCATGCCGGCGTTCGCCGAGCGCTACGCCTACGGGCCGACGCGCGTGCAGTACGAGAACAAGGATCCGCGCGGCCACGCCGAGTTCAAGACCATGCTGGCCGAGCACTCGGCGGTGGGATCGGCCAACACTCAGCAGGGTGTGCAGAAGGAGCGACCCTCGCTCTACACGCTGGTCGACGAAATGAAGCGCATCACGGTGCCGACGCTGATCATCACCGGTGACGAGGACTGGCCGTGCCTGCTGCCGGGCATTCTGATGAAGCAGAGCATTCCGTCGGCCGCGCTCGCCGTCATGCCGAACTGCGGCCATGCCATCAACATCGAGGAGCCCGACGAATACAACCGGATCGTCGGCGATTTCCTGGCGCAGGTCGAAAGCGGCCGCTGGCCGATGCGCGATCCGAGAGCGGTGAGCGCGTCGATCACGGGGATGAAGGACTAGCTGGCTCGGCCCAATACGTCGCGTTGAATTGTACGACTACAGGAATCGTGCCGGATCGTGCGTACATGAACACGTCGTACGCGCGGAAGTAGGTCTCAACATGACGCGCGTGCCGGCGTCATTGAGTTCGCGATCGATTCGATGACATCGATGCGATATTCGTTCGCGCGCGCCGCAACCGCCGCGTGAGATCGAACGCGTGACGATCACGTCGCGATGACACGTCAATCGCAAAACCGACACAGAGCTGTTACGCGCGCTGGCTAATGTGTCGCATGTCGACGTCATAAATCCTTAAAAAATGGGGCAAGAAGTGAAGGCGAAATTCCTTTCAACGGTCGGAGTCTGTCTGGTCGCTGCTGCTGCAGTTGTGTGCAGCGCCGCCGCTCACGACGATGATAGAGATCACGTTCATCGTCATCCGCACGACATCCACACGGCAACGCCGATCAAGTATCTCGTCGTGATCTTCAACGAGAACCGCTCATTCGATCATTATTTCGCAACCTACCCGAATGCGGCCAACCCGACCGGCTCGATTCCGTTCATTGCGAAGCCGCATACGCCGAAGGTCAACAACCTCGCCAACGCCAATCTGCTGACCAACAACCCGAACACCAATCCGGCCAACGGCACGGGCGCGACCAATCCGTTCCGGCTCGATCGCACCCAGGCCAACACGCGCTCGCAAAACCACGCCTATACGCCCGAGCAGCAGGCGGTCGATAACGGCAAGGAAGACCTGTTTCCGAAATTCACCGGTCGCGGCACCGCCGGCGGCGTCGGCGCCTTCGGCACCAACGGGCAGGTGATGGGTTATTTCGACGGCAACACGGTCACCGCATTCTGGAACTACGCACAGAACTTCGCGATGAGCGACAATAGCTGGACCGACACCTTTGGTCCGTCGACGCCCGGCGCGCTCGAGGTGGTTGCCGGCCAGACCAACGGTGCGCAGAACATCGTCGGCACGTCATCGTCGATCGCCGACGGCCAGGGCGGCCTGACGTTGATCGGTGATACCGACCCTGCCTACGACGCCTGCTCGAGCACGACCAGCCAGGTCCTGATGACCAGCAAGAACATCGGCGACCTGCTCAATGCCGAGCACATCAGCTGGGGCAGCTTCATGGGCGGCTTCGACCTGACGCTCAAGAACAGCAACGGCACCACCAACTGCGCCCGCAGCACCTTCTCGAGCAACGTCAACGGCAGCATCGTCGACTACACCCCGCACCATGCCTGGTTCCAGTACTACAAGTCGACCGCCAACCCGACCCATGCGCGGCCGAGCTCGGTCGACGCAATCGGCCGCAGCTATGTGCCCGGCAGCAAGACGCTCGATCCGGCAAATCATGCCTACGATCTCGAGGACTTCTACGCCTCGGTGAAGGCCGGCAACTTCCCGGCCGTCTCCTACATCAAGATGCCGGCCTATCAGGACGGTCATCCCGGCAACTCCGATCCGCTCGACGAGCAGGTGGGCAATGTCGAGCTGATCAACTTCCTGCAGAAGCAGAAGGAGTGGCGCGAGACCGCGGTCATCATCACCTATGACGACTCCGACGGCTGGTACGACCACCAGTACGTTGCGCCGATCAGCGCCTCGTATGATCCGACAGCCGACCAGGTCAACGGTCCCGGCCAGTGCGGCCGCGGCATCGGCAAGCAGACGCAGCCAAAGGGCCTGAACGGTCAGCCGGTGAACGGCCGCTGCGGTCCCGGCACGCGGATCCCGTTCCTGCTGATCTCGCCTTACGCCAAGAAGAACTTCGTCAGCCACACGCGCATCTCGCAGGCGTCCGTCGTGCGCTTCATCGAAGACAACTGGCTGCACGGCCAGCGTCTCGGCGGCGGCGCGTTCGACGATAGCGTCGAATCGATCACGGACATGTTCGACTTCGATCATGGCCATGATCACGATCACGACCGCGACGATCAGCAGAACAAGCTGTTCCTCGATCCGACGGCCGGCACGGTCATCGTCAGCCCGCCTGATGATCATCCCCATCACTAACGCTCTGGGATCACTGGACGTCATATGAACGGCCGCATGTTGTGGCTTCTCGGCGCCGGCCTGCTCTGCATGGCCGGCGCCGTTGCGGCAGTCGAGACCCAAGGACTTCCGGGGACAAATCCGAGCCCGGTGCAGCTCAGGCGTCCGCCGATCGCCCCATTGTCCGGCATGGCGCAGCTCGGCCAGAAGATCTTCTTCGACGCGTCGCTGTCCTCGTCAGGCGCATTGTCGTGCGGCTCCTGTCACAGTCCGGATCACGCCTACGGGCCGCCCAGCGATGCGGCGGTCATGTTCGGCGGCCCCGCGCAATCGCGGCAGGGGACGCGCGCCGTTCCGGGACTGACCTATCTGGAACGCCAGCCGAATTTCAGTATCGGACCCGAGAAGGACGAGGACGACAATCTCGTCGACTTCGCGCAACTGGCCGCGGCAGGCCAGCAGGCTGCGCGTGCGAAAAAGGTCGCGACCGGGACCGCGGCGTCGGCGGTCAACATCGTGCCGCAGGGTGGGCTGTTCTGGGATGGCCGCGCCGATACGCTGCAGGACCAGGCGATCTTCCCGCTGCTCGATCCTAATGAGATGGACGGCGGCAGCATCGAGGTGGTGGCGCAGAAGCTGCGCCAGGCGAGCTATGCCCCGCGCTTTGCCGAACTGTTCGGCGCGAACATCTTCGACAACACGCGGCTGCTGGTCGCGGAGGCAATGTTCGCGGTCGCGCGCTATCAGGTCGAGGAGCCGAGCTTCCATCCCTACAGCAGCAAGTTCGACTACTGGCTGGAAGGCAGGGCGCGGCTGAGCGAGAGCGAGTTGCGCGGCCTGCAATTGTTCAACGATCCGGACAACGCCAATTGCGCCGGCTGCCATACCTCGGCGCCTACCCGCGACGGCCTGCCGCCGCTGTTCACCGATCACCAGTATGAGGCGCTCGGCGCGCCGCGCAACGCCGCGCTCGCCAGCAACCGCGATCCCAACTATTTCGATCTCGGGGTCTGCGGTCCGTATCGCACCGACATTGCCGAGCAGACGCAATATTGCGGGATGTTTCTGACGCCGACCTTGCGCAACACCGCAACCCGCCGCGTGTTCTTCCACAACGGCGTCTTCACGAGCCTCGAGCAGGTGCTGGATTTCTATAACTTCCGCGATACCAATCCTGAGAGGGTCTACCCGCGTGCGGCCGACGGTACGGTGCGGAAATACGACGATCTGCCGGAAAAGCATCACGGCAATGTCGACGTCGCCGATCCGCCGTTCGAGCGCCATCTCGGCGACACGCCCGCGATGACCGCGCAGGACGAAGCCGACATCATCGCCTTCCTGAAGACGCTGACCGACGGTTACCAGGCGGAGCGGTGAGCCGTCGCGACGGCTCATCGCGGAACCCATGCGTGAGTTGGCAGGTCCTCGTCATGCGCGCATAATGGGCGCATGAATGTCGTCGAAGGCAACGGTGCCAGAATTCCCGCGATCGGGCTCGGCACCTGGGAGCTGCGCGGGCGGACCTGCGCCCGCATCGTCGAGCAGGCGCTGCGGCTCGGTTACCGGCACATCGACACCGCCCAGATCTATGACAACGAGCGCGAGGTCGGCGAGGGGCTGCGCGCCTCCGGCATCAAGCGCGACGATGTGTTCCTGACCACCAAGGTCTGGACCACACATTTCATGGCGAAGGATCTCGAACGTTCCGCCAAAGAGAGCCTGGCGCGGCTGCGTATGGCCGAGGTCGATCTGTTGCTGCTGCACTGGCCGCATCCGCACGTGCCGCTTGCCGAGACGCTCGGTGCGCTGGCGCGGGTCAAGCAGGCGGGACTGGCGCGGCATATCGGGGTCTCGAACTTCAACGTGGCGCTGATCGAGGAGGCGGTGGCGGCGTGCCCCGAGCCGCTCGCCTGCGATCAGGTCGAGTACCATCCTTATCTGAGCCAGGCCGATGTGATCGAAGCCTGTGCGCGCCATGGCATGGCATTCGTCGCCTACAGCCCGATCGCGAAAGGACGCGTCAAGGGCGATCGCGCGCTGGCGCGGATCGGCGACCGTTATCGCAAGACGGCTGCCCAGGTCTGCCTGCGCTGGCTGGTGCAGCAGAATGTCTCGGCGATCCCGCGCACGTCGAAGCTCGAGCGGCTCCAGGAAAATCTGGACATCTTCGACTTCGAGTTGTCGGATGAGGACATGCGCGAGATTTCGGCAATCGGGGGCACGGCCGCGCGCTGACGGCCCATCTGAACGCCCATGGCGCGTTGGGTCCTTGCCTGTGAATCGCCGCGCGGAAAATGGCTGGGCAGCGGTCCGGATCATGCTATTGCGCGCTGGCCGATTGCGGTTTTGCACCGAATGGGGATTGAGGCAGGCGGGTTCCAGCCGGTATTGTGACCGGCGGGGAGACGACACTGATGTGATCGAGTGGGATGAAGTTTCGGCCAAACGCGGATCTGATGGCATCGGTGTTCGTGCACCTGATGCTGCTCGCGCTGATTTTCCTGTATTCGGAGGTGCATCAGTTCGATCCAGTCGCCGCTGACACGGTGCCGGTCGAGATCGTGACGCCGCAGGAGGTCGCCAGGAGCGAGATCAAGAGCGAGATCAAGCCCGATCCGGTGCCGAGCCCGTCGCCGACGCCGGAGCTGCAGTTACCATCGCTCGACAAGCCCGTGGACACGGCCAAGTCTGAACCACCGGCGCAAGCGCCGGCAGCACAGCCGCAGCAGGCCCAGCAGCAACCGCCGCAGAAGCAGGCGACGCCGCCGGAGCCCAAGCCCAGCCCGGCTCCGCAGCATGCTGCCGTCGAGCCGCCGGCACCGCAGACGCCGGCACCCCAGACGCCGCCGATGCCCCAGCCAATGGCGCAGCAAGCAGCGACGCCGTCGCCACCCGCCTATGTGCAGCCCGAGCCGGACCTGTCCGTCAAATACAATGTCATGCTCGGTTTGCCGCCCGACATCCCCATCAAGCCGCCGGCCGAAGCGCCGCACGGCCCCGGTCCCGGCAAGGACAATTTCGACGCCGCTGCCACCGAGCAGGCCGACGTCGGCTCCAGCGTGGTCGCCGAGTTCCGCCGTCATCTGAAGAGCTGCATGAAACTCCCGGCGACGCTGAGCACCGGCGATGACGTCAGGATCAAGCTCAGGGTGTTCATGAAGCCCGACGGCAAGCTCGGCGCATCGCCGTTGCTGATCGAGGCTACCGCATCGGAAAAGGGGCCGCTGCTGCTCAAGAGCGCGACCGAGGCGCTGCAGGCCTGCCAGCCCTATGCGATGCTGCCGCGGGATCGCTACGGCGAATGGAAGGTGCTCGACCTCGACTTTACGCCGCGCGATTTCGCATCGTGAGCCGAGGCAAGTCTCAGCTTCCCATCGCCTGCCAGGCATTCGAGGCGAACTGCCGGCGCCAGATCACGATGACGACCGCGGCGGTGGTGGCGAACAGCACCCAGGGGCTGACGAACCAGCCGAGATAACCGAGCGCGAAGAAGAACGCGCGCTGGCCGCGATTGAAGTGCCGGCCCGCGGTCTCGAACAGCCGCGTGGTGCGGATCACATGCGCCTCGGCTTCCGGTGTATCGCGCTGGCCGGCCGGCGGCATCGCGCCGAACAGGATCGCAACATAGTTGAACAGGCGATAGGCCCAGGCGAATTTGAAGAACGTGTAGATGAAGATCAGGATCAGCCCGATGCACTTGATCTCCCACAAAGCGGGTGAGGGCGTCAGGTTGACCGGCAGCGCACCGAGCACCGCGAGCGCGTCACTGGTCGCGCGCAGCAGCGCCAGCGCGCCACCGATCGCGATCAGGCTGGTGGAGGCAAAGAACGCGGTGCCGTTCTGCAGGCTGGCCATGATCTGCATGTCGACCATCCGCGCATCGCGGTTGAGCAGATTCCTCACCCAGATCTCGCGATAGACATGCATCCGCGCCGACAGGCTGTCGCGTCCGTAGGCGGTGTGCTCCAGCGTGATGGCGTAGACCAGCCATTCCAGCGCGAAGAAGCCGACGGCCAGGATGTCGACCCAATAGCCGGTCATTGGTGCCTTCCTTCGTCAACGCGCGGCAGGTCCGCGCCGCGCTGCATCCGCATCCGCGTCATGTACAGGTTGAACGCGTGCAATGCACTATGGCAAACTGGCGTGGCAACAGGATTCACAGGCATGCTCAAGCTCGTCATCGGCAACAAGAACTATTCGTCATGGTCGATGCGGCCTTGGCTGGCGCTGCGCGCCAACGACATCCCGTTCGAGGAAATCTTCGTTCCGCTCTACACCGACCAGGCCGACAAGGACCGCATCCTCAGCTTCAGCAAGGCCGGCAAGGTGCCGACGCTGATCGACGGCGACGTCACGGTGTGGGATTCGCTGGCGATCATCGAATATCTCGCCGAGAAGTTTCCCGAAGCGAAGCTCTGGCCGTCGGATCGCGCCGCGCGCGCGCATGCCCGCGCGATCTCGGCGGAGATGCACTCCGGCTTCGTGCCGCTGCGCAGCGAATGCGGCATGAACCTGCACCGGCCAATCCGCGCCGTCGCGCTGTCGGACGATGCGCGGGCCAATGTGGCGCGGATCGAGGAGATCTGGGCCGATTGCCACGCGCGCTACGGCAAGGAGGGTCCGTTCCTGTTCGGCGCATTCTCCGGGGCGGACGCGATGTACGCGCCCGTGGTGCATCGTTTCCGCACCTATGCGATCCCGGTGAAGGCCGAGGCGCAGCACTATGTCGATGCCATGATGCAGCTTCCGGCGTTCCAGCAATGGACCAGCGACGGCCTGGCCGAGACGCTGCGGATCGAGCGATTCGAGGACGCCTGACCGGTCCTGCGCTGCCGAATTGTGACAGCGGCGGCAAAGATCGCGGCTTGACGCCGCGGGGCCGAAGGCGTCGAATCCGAAAGACCGGTTTTGCAAGTCGTGAAAGGACTTAGACCATGGGCATTCTCGATTCGCTGGAGAATTCACCGGAGCTGAAAGGCATGCTTGGCCAGCTCGGGGCGGCCGTCATCCCCGTCGTGCTGGGTCAGGTGATGGGCAATGGCGGGCAGGGCGGCTTGTCGGCGATCGTGGCCAAGCTCGAGCAGGCCGGCCTCGGCGAACAGGTCAAATCCTGGATCGGTACCGGCCAGAACCTGCCGATCACCGCCGAGCAGCTCCAGGAGGTACTGGGCAGCGACACCGTCAAGCAGCTCGCCGCCAAATTCAACATTCCGGTCGACCAGCTGTCCAAGGTGCTGGCCCAGCAACTTCCGGCTGCGGTCGACGGCGCGAGCCCCAACGGAAAGTTGCCGCATACCGCCTGAGGCCGTGGAACCGGGTTCCGGCCGAGGTCGGCGGGCAATTTCCGGCTGGCACGTAAATTGCTGCCTATCGCCCTGAAAAACCTGCAAAATCGCACCTTCGTCATGCCCCAATCTTGCTGGATTTGGGGCGGTGCGATGTGCTAGGTTGCCGCAGGGTTCTCAAAATGCCGGCTTGAGCTATCGGGACTGTCAGCTCAGCCAGCAATCTCTAAGAAGATGGAGAGGGCGTTGAAGCATAAGTACTCGATTGGCGAGATCGTCTATTTCACGGCCAGCAACGTGGCGCGCCCCGCTGCGAGCGGCACCTATGAGGTGATCCGCCTGTTGCCGACCGACGGTGACGATTGCCAGTATCGCATCAAGAGCTCGACTGAAGCTTTCGAACGGGTGGCCAAGGAGAGTCAGCTCGCGCTGTCCTGAACGCGTTGTGCGCAAGCCGGTGGCTGGAGCGGATTCCGCGCCGTCGCCGTCAAAAGGCCCTGTTCGCAGACCCATTGTGCTGAAGGTTGGACGTCGGGATGGCGGCGTTCGCCGTCGCCGGCTGTGCTTACGCTGTGTTGAGGGACATCGCGCATGAATTGGGCTTCCTCGCTGGATCAGATCTGGCGCTCACCGACCTTCCCGATGTGGCTGACGCTGGCCGCGGCGGGCTTCTTTGGGATCGTCGTTCTGGTCACGCTGCTGCGCGCGGAAAAGTCCGTCGCCAACGGTGCGCTGACCGTCATCACGCTGCTGTCGATCGCGGTTGCGGTCGCCGCCACGATCCGCGGCTTCGGGCCGGGGGGGCAGGCGGCGCCCGCCGACACACGGACGGCGCAATTCACCAGCCAGACCGCGCCGGCGCTGGCCTGCATCGACGACCTTGCCGGAGACGCCGTCCTCAATGCCTGCGAGAAGGTGCTGTTCGGTTCGTCTGACACAGCCGCTGCGGCGGTCAGCTATGCGGCGGCGCAGATTTCGCGCCTGACCGCGCTCGGCGACCTGGCAACCGCGGAGCGCAATTCCACCACCGAATTGCAGGCGCTGCGCCGCGCTGTCGAGCACGACCGCTACGGTCTGGTGGCCTACGCACTGATGGCGCGAGACCACTGCACGCCGACCGCGTGCCCCGCGTTCCGCTCGCTGGGCGACAACCATCAGATCATCAATAACATGAACGAGCGGACCTACGAGAACCTGGTCACGCGCTACGCCGCGTCCTGGAACGCACCGGCGGGCGCGCAGGCGTCGGCTGCCAACGGCCTGATCGCAGCGTTGCCGCCGTCGATGCCCACCGGCAAGCCGACCAATGCGGAGTTTCCGAGCGCGTCCTCGACGCCGCCGGTCAGTATCATGACGCCCGAACCGGCGAAGCCGGCCGCTGCGGCCCAGCCGCCGGCCGCACGTGCCGCCGCCGCACCGCCCGCGGCCCCGAAGCGGCCGCCCGCGCCGAAGCGCCCGGTCCAGATCGCGCCGGCTCCTGCGCCGGCGGCGCCGCCGCCTGCCGCGGCAAGCGCGCCGGCGGCCGCGAACCAGGAATGAGCGTGATGACGGCGGCTTGAGCCGTCGTCATCACGCTGTTCCGGGTAGTAAATCCCGATATCCACTGCCGCTGCTATCGCTCCCTTTCCAAAGCGCGCGCCGGCCGCTACATCCGGCGCATGCCGCTTCATCTCATCAAGCTTGCCGTCGGTTGCGACTCGGTCAAGGAACTCAAGGGCTGGGTCGCCGAACGGATGGCGACCGCGAAGAAAAAGGGCCTGCCGCTCCGTCACGTCCACATCACGCGGATGACGCCAAAGCGCGAGGAGGAGATCCTCGCCGGCGGTTCGCTGTATTGGGTGATCCGTGGCGAGATCGCCGCGCGCGAGAAGATCATCGCGATCGAGCCGTTCCGCGACAAGGACGGCATCGGACGCTGCCGGCTGGTGATGCAGCCCAAGGTGATCGCCGTCTCGCCGCGGCCGATGCGGCCGTTCCAGGGCTGGCGCTACCTGACCGCGGACTCCGCGCCCGCGGATCTCACCAAGTCGAGCGCGGCCAGTGTGGCGTCGATGCCGGAGCCCATGCGCCGCGAGTTGCGCGACCTCGGATTGCTCTGAGCAATCGGAAGACGGCTGGCGCCGATCACTGCGTCACGAGATGCAGCCGGCCCCATTCGGACGCCGGGATCTCGACATAGCGGCCGCCCGCCTTGTCGACGGTGACGTCGAGCAGTTCATGGTCGATCCCCATCTCGCCGAGATATCGCCGGAACTGGTCGGTGAAGATCGAGGTCAGGCTTTCCCGGTGCTCGGCCGAGACGTTGGGCGCGAGCCGGTCGTAGATCTGCATTCTGGCGGTCAGGATAACGCGATTGCCGGGCGGCAGGATGCGATGTACGCCGCCTGCAAGCATCAACACGCAGGCCAGCTCGCAGGCGACACCAGAGAGCTTTTCCTTCGCATCCAGCGGGCCGCCGGGCCGCTTCAGTGCAAAACAGTCCTCATCGGATTTCCCACTGCAGGCCTCGACCTCGGTCGCCGCAACCGCCGCATCGATGCCGCGACCGCGCAGGATCCGGCCGAGGCTGGCAGCGACAGTGAGGTCGGACCCTTGCTTGACATTGATCACGACCGGCAGCTTGCGTCCGTTCTGCCGGTCGAGGATCGCCAGCAAGCGCTTGTAGGTGTCCCACTGCACGACGCCCTCGGCGGCGATCCAGTCCGAGCAGCCCGGACCGCAGGCATCGGGCGCACCATGCGCGACGTAGAAGATCATCGCGCCGGGTGCGGAAATGACCCCGCCGACCGGCGGCCGGGTCTGCGCCTGCGCCGCGACGGCGGCCAACAGCGCGATGCCGAGAGCAATACCTCGCCTGAAATAACTGTTCATTCCGATCGCCTCTGAAAGGCGCGATCATCCCGCGTCGCGGCGGCGGCGCAAGCCCGACCCGACATGGCTAGACCGCGATGTTATCGATCAGTCGCGTGCCGCCGATCCTTGCCGCCACCAGCATCCGCATCGGACCGTCCTTCAGCGAGCCGATCGGCGCCAGCGAGGCGGCGTGGCGGACCTCGAGATAATCCAGCACGAAGCCGGCCTTGGTGATCTCAGCGGCCCCGTCGGCCATTGCGGTCGCGGCGTCCTCGCCGGCGCGCAGGCGGCCTGCCGCTTCCTTCATTACCCGGTTGAGCTCGGGGGCCGCGCGCCGTTCCTCCGTCGAGAGGTAGACGTTGCGCGAGGACATCGCGAGGCCGTCGCGTTCGCGCACCGTCTTCGACCCGATCACCTTGACGCCGAGGTCGAGGTCCGCGGCCATCTGGGTTACGACCCGAAGCTGCTGAAAGTCCTTCTCGCCGAAGATCGCAACATCGGGCCGGACTTGGGTGAACAGCTTGCCGACCACGGTGGCGACGCCGCCGAAGAAGTGCGGCCGGAAGCGATCCTCGAGTCCAGCGGTGGCCGGTCCCTCCGGCACGATCCTTGTGGCGAAGCCGTCCGGGTACATCGCCTTCACCTCGGGATGCCAGATCAGGTCGACGCCTTCGGCGGCGAGCTTGGCGACGTCTTCCTTCCAGGCGCGCGGATACGAACCGAAATCTTCGGTCGGCGCGAACTGGGTCGGGTTGACGAAGATCGAAACGACGACTCGCTTGGCGCGACGCTTGGCGAGCCGCACCAGCGACACATGGCCGTCATGGAGGGCTCCCATGGTCGGGACCAGCGCGACGGTCGCCTTCTTGGCGCGCAATGTGTCGACGGCGCGACGAAGGGCGGGGACGGTACGGACGACGGTGGGATTTCTCGGCATCTGGTCTCGACTCGTGGGGCAAGCTGGGTGGGGAAATCCAGGTGGAACGTTTGGCGTTCGGCAGGTGGCGGAGCTTACCAAGTCCGAACCGCAATCGGCAAACCGCCGCGCAAGCATTACCCGATCTCGCACGCGCATGGATCGCAGGCCGCGTGCCGCCGATCGACGCAGCAGGCTTGCGCGTTCGATTCATCATTAAGGACGGCTGCAATTGATTTCCTGTCGCAGTGATGCATTTCGCTTGACCGCAGCCGTGCGCGATTTGAAGATCGTTGCGGGGATTGAATCATGTTGGTGCAGGCTAGTCAGGGTCAATCCGGCTCCGCACATGTCGTGGTGCTGGGCAACGAGAAGGGCGGTTCGGGCAAGTCGACCACCGCGCTGCATATCGCCGTTGCGCTCCTGAAGGCCGGACAGCGCGTTGCCAGCATCGATCTCGACTGCCGCCAGCAGAGTTTCACCCGCTACATCAGCAATCGCCAGGCCTGGGCGCGGCGTTCCGGGCTCGATCTCGAACTCCCCGCGCATTATTGCATCAAGTACGGCGAGACGATGCAGATCGAGGAGAACGAGAACGCCGAATTCCAGCAGTTCATGGCCGCCGTGAGCGCGGTGGAACGTGCCGATGATTTCATCGTCATCGATACCCCGGGCTCGGACAGCTACCTGATGCGGCTCGCGCATTCGATGGCCGACACGCTGGTGACGCCGATCAACGACAGCTTCCTCGATTTCGACGTGCTGGGCACGGTCGACCCCGCGACCTATGCGGTGATCGGCGAGAGCCACTACGCCGAGATGGTGCGCGACACCAGACGCAAGCGCCGCCAACTCGACGGCGCCTCGACCGACTGGATCGTGGTGCGCAACCGGCTGTCGATGCTCGGCTCGCGCAACAAGCAGCTGGTCGCCGACGGCTTGAAGCAACTGTCGCTGCGGCTCGGGTTCCGTTCGGTCGACGGCTTTACCGAGCGGGTGGTCTACCGCGAATTCTTCCCGCGCGGGCTGACGGCGCTCGACGACATCGACGAGGCGACGCTCGGCACCCGCCCGAGCCTCGGGCACGTCACCGCCCGCGAGGAGGTGATGGGCCTGTTGCGCCAGCTCAAGCTGCCGCTCGACGAGCGCGGCCGCCGCCGCGCCGCCAATCGGGCCGAATGGTTCAGCCAGGTCGACAAGCCGCTGGAAGTCGACGACATCATCGGCAGCTAGGCCGGCAAGGCCGGTAATCCCGGTGGCGGCCCAGCATCGGGCAGATTCTCCGAACGATTGGTTTGAGCGGTCGCGAGGCGACCAACGGAGGATCGAATGGAACGGCGCCAGTTCATGTCCCTTCTCGGAGGAGCTGCGTTGGCACCGCTCGCCACCTCGCCGGCCTACGCGGACCCGCCGGACGCCTGTGGTGTTCCAATCGCGCGGGACGACGGCTGGTCCGTCGCCTCCATCACTGAGGACAAGCTCGCCGACCGCGCCGCGCTGTGCAAGATGGCTGATCGGATTGCCGCCGCGAGCGATGGCAACATCCATTCCGTGCTGGCCGTTCGCAGCGGCAAACTGGTGTTCGAGCGGTACTTCAGCGGTTCCGACGAGGTCCCCGGCCGCTTCTATGGCAGCCGGGTCGAAGACGTCACGTTTAATGCCGATACGCTGCACAACATCAAGTCGGCTTCAAAGAGCGTCGCGTCACTCGCCGTCGGAATCGCGATCGATCGCGGGCTGATCCGCAGCATCAACGAACCGATCTTCAGCTTCTTCCCCGAATTGTCAGACCTGCGGTCCCCCGAAAAGGACCGCATCCAGCTCGTGCACGCCCTCACCATGTCGATAGGGTTGGCGGGGGTGGAGGCGACCCCGGCGACGGGAGAGGCGTTCTTCTACAACACCGGCGCGCTGACGCTGGTGTCGGCCATCGTCCGCAAGGCGACCGGGCATCCGCTCGACGAATTTGCGCGCACCGCGTTGTTCGAGCCCCTGGGCATTACCAGCTTCGAATGGAGCCGGGTCAAAGGGGACAGCGATGCCGGTGGCGGGTTGCGCCTGCGACCGCGCGACATGGCAAAGATCGGCCAGCTTGTCCTCGCAGGCGGCCGCTGGAACGGTCGCCAGATCGTCCCAAAGACATGGATCGAGACCTCGACGGAATCGAAACTCAAGGCCACGGAGCATCAATCCTATGGATACCTCTGGTGGCTCGGCCAGTCTCGGCTCAACGGGCGCAAGGTCGACTGGATTGGCGCGCTCGGACGAGGCGGGCAGTCGATCCGGATCGTCCCTGAGCTCGATCTCGTTGTCGTGGTGACCGCGGGATATTATCAGGACTACAGCCCGCAGGCGTTTCAAGCGCAGTACGGCGTCTTCAAGGATGTCCTGCAAGGGATTTCGCCTCCGGTCTAAAGCGCAATGAGATTGGGTTGAATCGTCATCGCGCTTTTAATGCTTATTTCAGCCTGATCTGCGCGCAGACGCTTCGTCGACCTGCTGGCGAGGCTCCGCCAGGGCTGTCCCGAGTTCGAGGCCTGGTGGGGAACCCACGACGTCAGCGGCAGCGTCGCCGGGCGGAAGGTGCTCAGCCACCCCAGGCGCGGCAGGCTCAATTTTGAGTACGCCAGCTTCCAGGCCAACGACGATCCCGGCCTGAGGCTGATCATCTACACCGAAATCGGTTGAAATCCGTGGTTTTCCGGTGATTTCGACCACACCACGGCCAAAAAGCCGGAACAAAGCAGCCGAAATCCCGTTTCTCCTCCACGTCGATCCAAGGAGCGGTCGAGGGGCGACCCAGGGCTTGAACGCAACCTGGGGAACTCACGTCAAAGGGTAGAGGAGAGCACGAGCCGTCGCGGTGAGGCGTGTGCATCTGCACAAACTATAGGTGCGGCGCACAACGTTATGCCACCGAAGCCACAATATTTGGACTTCCTGTCACGGCGCTGTGACATATATTCTCAAAAAGAGGCCGAAGAGCCTCCGGCCAAAATCGCCCTGTAAAGGCGGGCACCTCGAGGACGTCATGAAGCGTGGAATTCTCGTTCTGCTTTCGCTCTCCGTAGTGATCACGGGTGCGTATTTCACCGCGAGCAAGTGGGCGATCCGTCACGAAACTCTCATGTTCAAGGATCCGACCCGCGATGAGCGGCCGGTCGCGGTCGACGTTGCCGTGCGCTTCGACAAGGAGATGCAGGCCGACGCCGGCATGATCAAGCTCCCGGTTGCGATCCTCAATCATGGCAATACCGTCAAATTTACCGAATATTCCTTCCTCGCGAATGTGTTCGCGGCGCGCGGCTATCTGACCATCAGCATTCAGAACGACCTGCCGTCGGATGGACCGATGGTGACCAAGGCTGGCGAGCTCTATGTCGGGCGCCTGCCGCAGTATCAGCGCGGCATCACCAACATCAAATTCGCGATCGAGGAGATGAAGAAGCGTCAGCCGAACGCGGACTACAGCAAGCTGACGATGGTCGGCCATTCCAATGGCGGCGACATCGCGATGTATTTCGCCAAGCAGTATCCGGACGAGATCAAGAAGGTCGTCACGCTGGACAATCTGCGCGTGCCGTTCATGACCGACGGCAAGTTCAAGATCCTCTCGTTCCGGTCTCACGATTCGCAATTCAAGCCAGATCCCGGCGTGGTGCCGGACGAGGAAGAGTGTGAGAAGGCCGGCATCACCGTTGTGAACACCAACTTCCAGCACAACGACATGCGCGACACCGGGCCGGAGAAGGCCAAGGACTCGATCCAGGCGATGCTCGATAAATTCCTGGCCGACACCGACAGCGATGTCGCGGCGGTCGACACCAGGAATTCGCCGCCGAAGATTCTGGAGCCGGGTCCCGTCTCGCTCTACGTGCCGGTCGAGAAGCCTCAGACCTTCGGCGAGAAGGTCAAGAAGTCGCTCTCGCTGACCAAGACCGAGACCAAGAAGGGTCCGTCGGTCACGAACTGACAGGGCCGCCCGGGATCCGATCCGGGCGGGCGGGCGCGGTCACGTTGACCAATCCGATGCCGCGGCCCACATAGTGTTTGCTGTACGAGGCAAGCGCTGATGGCTGGCAAGACGATCAAACCGACATCCGGAAGCGACGTGCGCCCGGCCGATGCGCCTGGCGTGCCGGCGTCGAGCGCCAATGACATCGCCGCGTTCGTGGCGAAGGCGCGCGCGATGTCGCCGCATCGCGCCGGCGCGCGCGGCAGGCTGGTGTTCGCGCTCGACGCCACGATGAGCCGGCAGCCGACATGGGACATGGCATGCACGCTGCAAGCGGACATGTTCCGCGAGGCCGGCTCGCTCGGCAGCCTGGATATCCGCCTCGTCTACTATCGCGGCTTCAACGAGTGCCGCGCGTCGGGCTGGATCTCCGACAGCGCGCAGCTCGCGCGGCTGATGAGCAAGATCGACTGCCAGGGCGGCAATACCCAGATCGGCAAGGTGCTGTCGGAGACCCGCCGCGAGGCGGTTGCGGCAGGTGTGCGCGCGCTCGTGTTCGTTGGCGACGCGATGGAGGAGAACGCCGACGCGCTGTGCGCAAGCGCCGGTGAGCTCGGCCTGCTCAAGGTGCCGGTCTTCATGTTCCAGGAGGGCGCGGACGCAACTGCCGAGCAGACGTTTCGCGAGATCGCGCGGCTGACCGGCGGCGCATGGTGCAGGTTCGATCCCGGGGCGGCGGCACAGCTCCGCGAGCTGCTGCGCGCCGCCGCAGCCTATGCTGCCGGCGGCCGCGAGGCGCTGCTGCAACTGGCGAAGACGACGAGCGGCGCGGCCAGGCTGATCGGCCAGATGAAATAGGCCGCTTGGCGCGTCAGGCTCCGCCCGACGTCACGGTCTTGGCAATAGCGCCGAGCAGCGCCGACATGTTGGCCGTGACCTGTCCGGTCGCTTCCGCGACGCCGTGCCGTTCGGCGAGCCAGGCCGGATCATTGTAGGAGAACCAACAGTCGCCGGCTTCGTCCTGCCAGACCAGGGCCTTGAGCGGCAGATCGATCCCGATGATCTGCGCAGCCTGCATCAAGGGCGTGCCGCCCTTCGCGTTGCCAAACACGAACAGTTCGGTCGGCCGGAGCGCAAGACCGGCGCCGGCGGCGCCCGCGGCATGATCGATCCGGGCGAACAAGGTCAGCCCGCGCGCCTGCAATTCGGCCTTGAGCCGGTCGGCGGTTTGCTTCGGCCCGACTTGGCTGCGAAGGCTGATCAGTCCGTCAATCGCCATCAAGCTTCCTCCAGCGCGGTTGCCGCAAGCTACTCAATCGCAGGGGACCGCGCCACGTGAGGGCGCTTCACGCTCCAGTGAGACGAAGCTTCGCATGCTTTTTGCCGCCGGGCCGCCTATATTCCGCGCATGCCAACCCTGATCGCCGGCGTCGTCGCCGTTGTCATCCTTTATTCCGCGCTGCAGATGTTTCGTGCGGCCAATCCGGCCGTGCTTGCGCGTGCGATCAAGATCGTGGGCGGGGTGCTTGCGCTTGCCGTTGCGGCCTTCACCGGCGTGCGGGGCGAACTGGCGGTCGCAATCCCGCTCGGCATCTTCGGCGCCGGATTGCTCGGCTGGTCGCCGTTCGGGAGCACCGGCTTTCCCAATTTCGGCGGCATGTTCGGCGGTTCGCGCAATCAGGGACAAAGCTCGCGGGTGCGCTCGCAATATCTCGACATGAGCCTCGATCACGACAGCGGCGTGCTCAAGGGCCAGATCGTGGCGGGACCGCAGGCCGGCCACATGCTCGACGAGTTCGACCTGTCGCAGCTTCTGGCGATGGTCCCGAGCTTCGACGCCGAAAGCGTCGCGCTACTTGAAAGCTATCTGGACCGCCGCTTTCCCGCCTGGCGTCAGGACGCACAGGGCGACCGGACAGGGGGGCAGGGCCGCGCGGCGGCGACCGACAAAATGACGAACGAGGAGGCCTATCAGATCCTTGGCCTGCAGCCGGGAGCGTCGCGTGACGACATCAGCCGCGCTCACCGCACCCTGATGAAGAAACTCCATCCCGACCAGGGGGGCTCGACGTATCTCGCTGCCCGAGTGAACGAGGCCAAGGATACTCTGCTTCGCACGCATCTCTAACTCCGGCTACGCTACTGACGCCACAGCCGAGAGCTGCCTTCCGTTTCTCTGATTGATGCCCCGTCTGGCCCGCCGCTGTCCGGCGTGGCCGATCGTTCTTTCGGGAAAACTTAACCGTAAAAGCTTGACGAGAAGTTTCATGGTTGCGCCGCGCGCGGAAAGGCCGGTCGTTCGCGCGGCGGCCTGCAAAGCGAACGGGCCGGCGCTTGCGGCGCCGGCCCGTTGAAATCAGACGATCGCGTCGATCAGTTGCGAACGGTGATGCAGGAGATCTCGGCGCGCTTCAGCGTCTTGCACGCCGCTTCGGCCTGATCGCGCTCGAGGCCGGCAAAGCGGGCGCGGTAGAGCTTGCGATTGTCCTTGGCCACGACCTCGGTGAACGGGTCCGCCTTGCTGAGGAGGCCGCGGGCCGAGCTGCGCGCGAGGTCGATGCGCTTGTTGGCCTCGCCTTCGGACTCGAGCGCGCCAACCTGGATGATCCAGCCGGAATGCGCGGTGCCCGGCTTGACGACGCTGGTCTGCGGCGCGGCCTGCAGGCTCCGGGTCGGTTCGATCGAGGCCACGGTCTGCGGTGCCGGGGCGGCGGCCGGTGCATGGACGGACGAGGCCGGCAGCACGCCGAGGATGCCGTTGCCGGTGCCGAAATTGGCCGGCTGCGGCGGCATCTCGGGCCTCGAGGTCTCGGCGGCCCGCGCCATCATCGCATTGGAGGTTTCGGGAACTTCGCCGCGCGACGGGATGGTGCTGGTGATCGGGGGCGCGGACTGTGCCGGGCCGGCGGCGGCAAGCTTGATTGGGCCGGCCTTGACCTGCACGGTCTTCACCTTGACCGGCTTCATCGGTTCGGCCGAGCCGGGGATCGCGGCGATCGGCTGGGTCTGGATCACGCCTGAGGTCAGCGGCGCCGGCTCGGGCTTGGCCTGCGGCTCAGGCTTTGCCGGGGGCGGCGGCAGCGCGGCGGCGACGGCCGCCATCAGCGAGGGCTTGCTGGCCGGGCGCGGCGCCTGCACCGCGACGGCTGCCGCGGCGGGCTCCGACGCCGCGACCGGCGCGGTGTCCGCGCTGCGTGCGTTGTCGGCATCGGCAACCTCGACATTGGCGTCGGCCGGGTTGCGCTCGGTGATCGCGGCGGCCGTGCGGGTGGTCGCGCCCTTGCCGATGTTCTCGGCCAGCAGGTTGCGCATGATGGCGTCGCGGGAGCCGCCGCTGCGGCCGCCGAGCACCACGCCGACTAGGAAGCGATTGCCGCGGTGGATCGAGGTCACGAGGTTGAAGCCGGAGGCGCGGGTGTAACCGGTCTTGATGCCGTCGACGCCTTCGACGCTGCCGAGCAGGCGATTGTGACCGGTGATCGTGTGGCCGCGGAAATTGAACGCCGTGGTCGAGAAGTAGCGATAGTAGCGCGGGAAACGATCCTGGATGGCGCGACCGAGCGTCGACTGATCGCGCGCGGTGGTGATCTGCTCGTCGTTGGGCAGACCCGAGGCGTTGCGATAGGTGGTCCGGCTCATGCCGAGCGCGCGGGCCTTGCGGGTCATCATCCGGGCGAAGTCGTCTTCGCTGCCGCCGATTGCCTCGGCGATCACGACCGCGGCGTCATTGGCGGAGCGGGTGACGAGACCCTTGATGGCGTCTTCGACCCTGATGGTCTGGCCGGGCCGCAGGCCGAGCTTGGTCGGGTCCTGCTCGGAGGCATGCTCGGAAACCGGCATCTCGGTGTCGAGCTTCATCTTTCCGGAATCGAGGCGCTCGAACAGCAGATAGAGCGTCATGATCTTGGTGAGCGAGGCGGGGTGCCGCAGGCCGTCGGGACTGTTTGACGTCAGCACCGAGCCGGTGTTGCCGTCGATGATGATCGACGCGAATTGCGGGCTGTAGCTTTCGCGCGCGGCCTCGCTGTGGTGGTGACGGGCGGTGTGACGCCGGTGACGGCGCGCCTCCGCGCTATCACTGGTGATCAGGATCGCCGTCGTGACGGTAACGAGCCCAAGAACGCCAACTCGCAGCGCCCGCGAGGAGGCCAAGGTTGTTCGAAGCATCTACTTCCCCGTCCCAATTTCTATCTAGATCACTGGCTCGTGAGGCGAAATTGTGCCCGGCGGCCGTCGATCCTTGCCTGCGCAACAGACCACTTCGGGCAGAACCATCGGCCCTCGTGGCGGCTCAGGTCGCTCTTCTAGCTAAGGTGTTGTTCACAAACAGCTTTCAAGGCTGCCCGTCGGAAGGCGAACAAAGTCCAGGAATCAGGTTAGGCGGACCGAGTTTCCAAAAGATTAAGCAACCGTTGCGTAGTCCCCCGGGGTTTATCGCAAATGCTCAGGATTCGAGCAAATGTCGTTGTGCGTCGCACAATATTCATTGACTTTATTGTGCGATGCGATATTCCAATAGCTGTCAGGGGGCCGGGAGCTTCCCGGCAATGGGAATTTGCGCCTTCAAGTCTGGGAAAAGGAATTCCAATCCATGGTCAAGATCGAAGACATTCAGAACTACGGCAAAGAGCATTTCGAGTCCGTCACTGCGTCTGCGAACAACCTGCAGAGCGGCGTCCAGGCGATCGCCACCGCCTATGGCGACTACGCCAAGAAGTCGTTTGAGGACACCAAGTCGTTCGTCGAGAAGCTGTCGGGCGTGAAGTCGCTGGACAAGGCGCTCGAGGCGCAGACCGAGTACCTGCGCTCGTCCTACGAGACCTTCGTCGCGGAATCGCAGAAGATCGCCGGCCTGTACAGCGACTGCGCCAAGCAGACCTTCAAGCCCTACGAGGGCCTGGTCTCCAAGTTCGCGCCCGCTCAGTAAGCGCTACTGACCAAGACAAACGAAAGCCCGGCCGTTTCGGCCGGGCTTTTTTGTTGCGCCTGAAGCGGGCGGTTATTTCGCCAGCCGCAGCTTGCTGAGAGCAGTTCCGATCGTGTTGAACGTCGTCAGGATCTGGGTCGAGCTGGTCAGCATGTAGAACTTGTCGGGGCTGCTGGCGCAGTTCTTCAGGACGGTCGAGGTCGGATCGGCGGGCGTGCTGGTGTTCACCTGGATGGTGTAGATCGTGTACAGCGGCGCACCGTTGGCATCCCTCGCGTTCTGCAGATTCTGGCACTGCAGGGCCTGCCTTGCGTCGATCGGATTGCCCGAGGCCTGCGAGCTGCCGTCGCCATAAGCGGGCCAGCGGTCCTCGGTGTTCAGGCCGTCGGACAGCAGGATGATGACCCGGTTGTAGGTGGTGTTGGAGTCCTCCGCCGGTGCGTTAAGCGGACCGCCCACGAGAAGGGACTGCCACGCCCAGGCGAGGCCGACCGACTGGTCGGTGCCGCCGGTCGGTTGCATGGCGTTGACCGCCGTCTTGAGCGCGCTCCAATTGTAGCTCAGGGGGATGATCGGCTCGAGCGGCGTCGAGACGCTGCTGTTGCAGTAGGATGTGCTGTTCTCGAAATACTCGTAGGCGGGAAACAACGTCGTGACATCGGACGACGCCGGCAGCACGCCGGTCGCATCGTTGGGTTGGGTGCGGTCGGTGATGCAGCCTGTCCACGTGCTGATCGGGTTGGTGGAGGGTTGGCGCCAGTCATTTGCGACCCCGACGGCGTTGGGAGTCCAGATGTGGTCCTTGTTGGTGGTGCTGGTATTGTCCTTGAATCCGACGATGGCGGACACCCTCGGTTGAAGGGGATTGTCCGTCAGGTCGTTGGGACCGGGCTGTGTCCAGTTGTGAACATAAGTCAATCCGGTGCAGGACTTGTTGCTGCCGGTGCCGCTGCAAGTGCAACCCGCGACGTTTGAGCCCGAGGAGTTCTTTGGGCAACTGCAATTCGAGCTTCCGCTGCAGAATGTCTCCGTCAGGCCGGTCGGTTCGCTGCTCCAGCAGCCATTGTACTTCACGAAGGTGTAGGGAGCGGTGAACGTCTCGGCAGTCGGGCAAATGGGATTTTTGACGCTTGCACCGTTGATCGTGATCGTCGTCGACGGAATCGTTGAGGTGGTCGAACCGTCGCTTGCTGTGGGACCCGTCTTACAAACGAAGCTACCGTTTGCGGCACCATTGGTGTTGCCGATGGTGTTGGTGAACGGGCACTTCGCGCCAGGTCCCACGGCATGCCAGTTGATGGGAAGTGTCGCCTGGAAACCACCGTTGCTGTTGGCGGGCTGTGTGGTCGGAGGATTGAGCCAGTCGGTCCAGTCGATCCAGTTCTGGGTATAGTTGCTGGAGCCGAGGTTGACGACCTTGGCGAACGGGATGACGGAAATGTAGACGTCGCCGTTGTTCTTGCTGAGCGCGCTGAGCTGGTCGATCAGGCCGCCGGTTCCGGCCACCGCATTTCGCAGCGCGGTAATCTTGCCGTTCTGGCTCATCGATCCCGTGTTATCGAGGGCGAGGGCGACGCGCATCTTGACGTTGCCCCAGGTGGTGGTGGTCGAGGTACCGAAATTCATTTTCTGGAAATTGCCGCCGGACAGATCGGCAAACTTCATGAAATAGGTGTTGATGTAGCCGGACCCGCTCAGGAGAATGGTCGCGGCTGCGCTCGAGGTCGGGGTCGTATAGGTGGCCGAGATGGCAATGCCCTGGCCGTCCTTGTTGGTGAAGAGGCTGTTGAAATAGGTCTGTGCCTTGCTCGGGATCTGCGCGGCCGTGATGGTGCCCATGGTCAGATCCTTGGACAGCATCAGCGCGGTGGAATCGAGGGCCGACTGCATCGCGGTGCGAGCATTGTTGGCGCGTGTATAGTCGACCGCTGCTCCCACGAAGGCGAGGATCGGCAGCATTGAGAAGGTGAAGATCACCGCGACATTGCCGTCGGTTGATCCGGAAAACCGGCGGAGAGCCGCGCGGACGCGATTGGAAATGGCTGAACCAAGCATGGCACTCTCGTCAAAATGGATTGCGCGGCCATCTCCACGTGCGCGGCTAAACAGATGGTGAATCGGGCAAGGGAAACCCGGCGGGCGACCCCCGCAGACGGTCGAAAGCAGGGCAAAAGCGTGGGCTATCCTGAATGCCGTCTAAATTGGACGCCCTAGGTCGTGTGGACACTTACCGCATCCAAAGGACGATGGCTGCGAGAGTGACGACGGCGCGATAATTTCGGGCGGTCTTTTCGAAGCGGGTTGCGACGCGGCGGAACTGCTTGAGCTTTGAGAAGCAGCATTCGACGAGGTGACGCTGGGCATAGAGGTGCTTGTCCAGCGGGTATTTGAGTGTGCGTGACGGGTTGTTGGGGATGACGGCGAGCGCGCCCTTGGCGGCGATGGCTTGGCGCAAATGATCGGCGTCATAGGCCGTATCGGCCATGACGACCTCGGCAGGTAGTCCCTCGATCAATGCGGCAGCTTGCGGTGCATCGCCCTGCTGGCCTGCGGTCAGCGCGAACCGTACGGGACATCCCAAGCCACGAACGGCCATATGTATCTTGGTGCTCAGCCCCCGCGCGAGCGGCCGATCGCCTGATCTTCAGACCCCCTTTTTTGGCGCCGGCGGCGTGCTGATGCGCCCGGACGATGGTGGAATCGACGATCAAATATTCGAAGTCCGGATCATCGGACATCGCCTCGAAGATCCGCCACCAGACGCCCTTGATGCTCCACCGACTGAAGCGCCGGAACACGCTGTTCCAATCCCCGAACGCCTCCGGGAGATCACGCCAGGGAGAGCCCGTGCGAACAATCCAAAGTACACCTTCCACGAACATCCGATTGTCGCGCCCAGTGGAGCCCTTCTGGTCGGGGCGACCTATGATCAGCGGCGCCATCCGCTCCCAAGCCGCGTCGCTCAATACCAAACGGTCCATCACACCCAAGACTGCCTCCCCAAAAGCAGTCTTGAATCTGATTTGCGCCTAAAAGGGAATCCTTAGAGTCCACACCACCTAGTCCTTTGTCAAATCAGCCAGAAATGATTAACCTTCCGACGGTTGCCGTGCCGGGAATCGGACCGGTGGGCTGCGGCGGGTCTGCGCTTGCGGCAGGGCGTCGTGAGGCCCATATTCGGGAGGTCGATCCGGCCGCCGGATCGGACCGGGAGCGGCAATCTGGAAAGCATTGCTGGGGGTTCCGCGATCAGTCTTGCGGCAATCGCGACCACCTTCCAATCGCCAACCGGTTTCCCCTGGGGAATTCGAACGCCTGAGCCATGCTGCGATACACGTTGACAGTCCCGATCTCCGAGCCGGTTTCGGCCATGCCCGCGGTGTCCGCCGCGCCGGTGCCGAAAATGAGCAATGACGACAACCGCAATGGAGCGGGCAGCGGCCCGTCGACCTCGGTCATCACCAAGGTCAAGCCGAAGACCAAGCGCCCGAACCTGTATCGCGTCCTGATCCTGAACGACGACTACACGCCGATGGAGTTCGTGGTTCACGTGCTGGAACGATTTTTCAACAAGGACGCCGAGGCGGCGACCAAGATCATGCTGCACGTTCACCATCACGGGATCGGTGAGTGCGGCGTGTTTACCTATGAGATCGCCGAGACCAAGGTGACGCAAGTCATGGACTTCGCGCGCAAGCATCAGCATCCACTGCAATGTGTGATGGAAAAGAAATAGTTCGCGGGAGCGATTGACCTGCCGCGGGAAGCGGAACGGGTCTTGCATCGCGTTTTTGAAGGCAGCGAACGGCGTTCCCGTATGATCACGGGGCGCCGCCGGACAACGTTCCGGTGCCCCGAATTTAGAAGAAAACCATCATCGCGGGACCGGTCTTTCGCCACGATCCGTCGTAACTATATCAATGGCGATCACGAAGGTTGTTATTGCCTGACCCGGTAATGGCGATCATGATGGCCGGGGGCCATAGAGGACGCGAATGCCTACTTTTTCCCAAAGCCTAGAACAATCCTTGCATCGTGCATTGGCGATCGCGAACGAGCGTCACCATCAATACGCGACGCTCGAACACCTTCTGCTGTCGCTGATCGATGACTCGGATGCGGCGGCGGTGATGCGGGCCTGCAGCGTCGATCTCGACAAGCTGAGGACCAGCCTCGTCAATTATCTCGAGACCGAATTCGAAAACCTGGTGACTGACGGCGCCGACGACGCGAAGCCGACCGCCGGGTTCCAGCGCGTGATCCAGCGCGCGGTGATTCACGTTCAGTCGTCCGGTCGCGAGGAAGTGACCGGCGCCAACGTCCTGATCGCGATCTTCGCCGAGCGCGAGAGCCATGCCGCGTATTTCCTGCAGGAGCAGGACATGACGCGCTACGACGCCGTCAACTACATCAGCCACGGCATCGCCAAGCGGCCCGGCGTGTCCGAGGCGCGGCCGGTGCGCGGCGTCGACGAGGAAACCGAGACCAAGGGCAACGAGGACGCCAAGAAGAAGGGCGAGGCGCTCGATACCTATTGCGTCAACCTCAACAAGAAGGCGCGCGACGGCAAGATCGATCCGGTGATCGGCCGCAATGCCGAGATCAACCGTGCGATCCAGGTCTTGTGCCGCCGCCAGAAGAACAACCCGCTGTTCGTCGGCGAAGCCGGCGTCGGCAAGACCGCAATCGCCGAAGGCCTCGCCAAGCGCATCGTCGATAGCGATGTGCCGGAGGTGCTGGCGGCCGCGACCGTGTTCTCGCTCGACATGGGCACGCTGCTCGCGGGCACCCGTTACCGCGGCGATTTCGAGGAGCGGCTCAAGCAGGTCCTGAAGGAGCTGGAGGCGCATCCGAACGCAATCCTGTTCATCGACGAGATCCACACCGTGATCGGCGCCGGCGCCACTTCCGGCGGCGCGATGGATGCGTCCAATCTGCTGAAGCCTGCGCTGGCTTCGGGCACGATCCGCTGCATGGGCTCGACCACCTACAAGGAATATCGTCAGCACTTCGAGAAGGACCGCGCGCTGGTGCGGCGCTTCCAGAAGATCGACGTCAACGAGCCGACGGTGGAAGACGCGATCGCGATCCTCAAGGGCCTGAAGCCCTATTTCGAGGATTACCATCGGCTGAAATACACCAATGAGGCGATCGAGGCGGCTGTGCAGCTGTCGTCGCGCTACATCCACGACCGCAAGCTGCCCGACAAGGCGATCGACGTGATCGACGAGTCCGGCGCGGCGCAGATGCTGGTCGCCGAGAGCAAGCGCAAGAAGACGATCGGCATCAAGGAGATCGAGACCACGATCGCGACCATGGCGCGGATTCCGCCCAAGAGCGTGTCGAAGGACGATGCCGAGGTGCTGAAGCATCTCGAGCAGACCCTGAAGCGCACGGTGTTCGGCCAGGACAAGGCGATCGAGGCGCTGGCTGCGTCGATCAAGCTGTCGCGGGCCGGCTTGCGCGAGCCGGAAAAGCCGATCGGCTCGTATCTGTTCTCGGGACCCACCGGCGTCGGCAAGACCGAGGTCGCAAAGCAGCTGGCGGCCTCGCTCGGCGTCGAGCTGATCCGCTTTGACATGTCCGAATACATGGAGCGGCACACCGTGTCGCGCCTGATCGGCGCGCCTCCCGGCTATGTTGGCTTCGACCAGGGTGGCCTGCTCACCGATGGCGTGGACCAGCATCCGCATTGCGTGGTGCTGCTCGACGAAATCGAGAAGGCGCATCCGGATCTGTACAATGTGCTGTTGCAGATCATGGATCATGGCCGGCTCACCGACCACAATGGCAAGCAGGTCAACTTCCGCAACGTGATCTTGATCATGACCACGAACGCGGGCGCGGCCGACCTCGCGCGGCAGGCCTTCGGCTTCACCCGCTCGAAGCGGGAAGGTGACGACCACGAGGCGATCAACCGCCAGTTCGCGCCCGAGTTCCGCAACCGGCTGGATGCGATCGTCTCCTTCGCGCACCTCAATGCCGACGTGATCGGCATGGTGGTCGAGAAGTTCGTGCTGCAGCTCGAGGCGCAACTCGCCGACCGCGACGTCACGATCGAGCTGTCCGAGCCCGCCAAGGCCTGGCTGATCGAGCACGGCTATGACGAGCAGATGGGCGCGCGTCCGATGGCGCGGATCATCCAGGAGCACATCAAGAAGCCGCTCGCGGATGAGGTGCTGTTCGGCCAGCTCAAGGGCGGCGGACACGTCCGCGTCGTCCTGGTCAAGGACGAGGCGACCGCCAAGGACAAGATCGGGTTCGAATATGTCGAGGGCCCGGTCACCCCGAAGCCCGAGAACCTGCCGCCGCGCAAGCGCAAGCCGCCGAAGGGCGGTCCGGGTGGCGGCGGTGGCGGCACCAAGGGGCCGGCCTCAAAGGGGCCGATGGTCAAGGCCTGAGGCGCGAGCGAACAACCAAATGAAAGGCCGGCTGAAAACAGCCGGCCTTTTTGTTGGACGACTGAGGGGCTCTGCCGCGCAGCGTCACTCGCCCTTCAGGCGCTGGCCCTCATGGACCCGCACCTGGTCGGCGCCGCGGCTGCCGGCCGAGGACAGCCGCAGCGTGCTCAGCACGGCGCCGACGACGGCAAAGCCGACGCCGACCATCAGCGAGATCCTGGTGCCGTCGGCCGGATAGCGCGCCAGCAGCATCGCCACCAAGGCGGCACCGATGGTCTGTCCGAGCAGGCGCGCGGTGCCGAGCATGCCGCTGGCGCCGCCGGAGCGCTCGCGCGGGGCGGCGGCGATCATGGTGCGGTTGTTCGGGGTCTGGAACAGGCCGAAGCCTGCGCCGGCGAGCGCCATCCGCCAGATCACGTCGATCGGCGTCGCATGGGCTGGCATGAACGCCAACGTGCCCAATCCCAACGCGAACAGCAGCAGGCCGATGCCGCCGAGCAGGCCGGCCGGGTAACGCTCGACCAGCCAGCCCGCGATCGGCGCGGCGAATGCGACCGCGATCGGCCACGGCGTGATCAGCAGGCCGATCTGCACCGCCGAATATCCGAAGTGGTTCTCGAGATAGAACGGCATCGCGACGAAGGCCAGCATCTGGCCGCAGAACGAGGCGATCGACGTGCCGATCGACAGCGCGAAGATCGGAATCCGCAAGAGGTCGACCGGTAGCAGCGGCGAGGGCAGATGCTGTTGCCGCCGGTACAGCAGATGGGAAGCGACCGCGGCAATCGCGAATTCCAGCGCGCAGAGATACAGCGCCTCGCCATGGCCGGCGCTGTCGATCGCGCTGATGCCGAATCCGAACGCGATGGCGCTCATCGCGGCGCTCTGCCAGTCGAAGGCGTGCACCGCGGGCCTGGTGTGCGGCAGGAAGCGCCAGCCGAGCGCCAGCGTGACGACGCCGAGCGGGACGTTGATGGCGAACAGATACGGCCAGGTCCCGACCGCCAGGATGAACGAGGCGATGGTCGGGCCGACCGCAGCCGAGATCGCAACGACCAGCGCGTTGACGCCGATGCCGCGGCCGAGCTGCGAATGCGGATAGATGAAGCGGACCAGCGCAGTATTGACGCTGAGGATTCCGGCGGCGCCGAACCCCTGCAGGATGCGGGCGATAGTCAGCAGCGGCAGCGTATGCGCCAGCGCGCAGAACAGCGACGCCAGCGTGAACAGCAGCAGCCCCGCCAGATAGACGCGGCGATAGCCGATGATCTCGCCGAGCGAGGCCAGCGGCAGCAGCGAGATCGTGATTGCCAGCTGATAGCCGTTGACGATCCAGATCGAGAACGCGGGGCTGGCGTCAAGATCCCTCGCGATGGTCGGCAGCGCCACGTTGGCGATCGAGCCGTCGACGACGGCCATCACGAGGCCGAGCGCGATCGTGAGAATGGCCCAATTGCGCTGCGGTTGCGGCAGCCCGTCGGGATGCTCAATGATCGCGGACGACATGTCGTGAAATGGCCTTTGGTTCCAGCATTGGCGAGCTTACCGGATGCTGGATTAACCTGGCCTTTGCAACCCCCGAAACGACAGATACCGGCCGCGATCCAAACGCGGCCGGGGAGCTGCGGAAGGATGCTCAGCCTTGGCCGAGCAGTTCCTTGATCCGCCGCTGCAACTGCCGTTTCTTGATCTCGCTGCGGCGGACCCGCTCGTCAAGATCGCTCACAGGGGTATCCGACGTCATGATCCGGAACGCGAGGCCGACCTTGTTGGCCTGGCGCCAGATCATGCGCGCAAGGAACGAGCGGCCCTTGCGCGCGACGTTCAGATTCATCTCTTCGGGCAGTCGCGTGGCATCACCAAATTCGACGCAGGCGCCGCCTTCGCTGATGTTGCGGACCACGCAATCCATCGTCGAGCCGTGCTCATTGATCTCCGCAACCGCACCGTAAAACACCTTGTCACGTGGGCTCTGGCGCCGGTCCTGCATGGGAAATCCTCCTAAATCAACGGCAGGACTGTACCGGTCCGGACCCGCGAAAAGAAGGCTACGAACGGAACCCGTTGGAGTTAGTGTAAATTGTTTGCATCTGTGAAGGTCAGGATTCCCGGCTATTTTGCGCCGCAAACCACCCGAGAAACTAGTTCGGCACCCGGCTGTGCCGCCAATCGCGCGGCGACAGGCCGTAATGGTCGCGGAACACGCGGCCGAAATGCGAGAGATCGTTAAAGCCCCAGGCGAACGCAATCTCGCCGATATGGCGATGCGCGTGGGCAGGCGAGGCGAGGTCGCGCTTGCAGCGCTCCAGCCGCTGCGCCAGCACGAAGCGCTGGAACGAGGTGTCCTCGTCGGCCAGCAGGCTGTTGACGTAACGCGGCGAGATGCCGAGCGCCGCGGCGGTTTCGCTGAGGCTGAGGTCCGGATTCGGCAGATGCGCGAGCACATGCGCCTTCAGCCGGTAGAGCAGGGCGGAGCGATGCGTCGAGGCCTGTAGCGCCGCGCCGCCGAGCCGCTCGCTGATCGCCATCGCGAGCAGGTCGGCGGCCTGATCGGCGAGGCGGATCGCATTATCAGGATCGAGCTTGTCTGCGATCTCGGAGAGCCCGCTGATGAACTGCCAGGCGAGCCGCTGCACCGGGCGATCCGATGTGAACGTGGTCGCCGTCAGGCCCTGGGTGCCGGCAAAGCGCCGGTGCAGCATCGCACGCGGTACCTGGAAGATGGTCTGCGTGAAGTCGTCGTTGAAGCGCAATTCATAGGGCCGGGTGGTGTCGTAGAACGCAAACTCGCCCGGCTGGATCACGGTCTCGCGGCCGTCCTGCAGCACGGCGCCGCAGCCGCGCTGGCCGAGCGCGATCAGGACGAAGTCCTCGCTGGTGCGCGCAATCCGCGACGGTGTGCGCAGCACGCGCTGCCGGCCCGATGAGACGACGGAGCATTTCACCGCGCCGAGTTGCGCGCTGGTGATGGCGCCGTGGAAGGCGGTGCCGAGATCGGACTTGCAGTCGAGTTGCACGAACACATCGCAGACGATGTCCCGCCAGAGCGCGAGGCGCCGATGCGTGGGCGCGCCTTCCGTGGTGAACAGGGCCGGCATGATTTCCTCCCTTCACGAGTGCAAACGCTGGCCACGCAAACAAAGCAAGCTTCGTACCGGGGACGGCTTGGGGAATCTCCTCCGCAGTCGAATTTTCCTTCCGTCCTGGTCGAACGACGCTCCCGGTCCCGGGGCAGCATGATGTCAGAGGCCGCTGGGCCCGATCAAGTACGAACCGGCCAGAGCGGCTGGCCACGAGGAGGACATCATGGGCATCGAACATCCGAAATATCGCGTTGCGGTGGTGCAGGCGGCCCCTGCCTGGCTCGACCTCGACGGCTCCATCGCCAAGAGCATTGCCTTGATCGAGGAGGCCGCCGCCAAGGGTGCAAAACTGATCGCGTTCCCCGAGGCCTTCATCCCCGGCTATCCCTGGTATATCTGGCTGGACTCGCCGGCCTGGGCGATCGGGCGCGGTTTTGTGCAGCGCTATTTCGACAACTCGCTGAGCTATGACAGTCCGCAGGCCGAGAAGCTGCGGCTGGCCGTGAAGAAGGCCGGCATGACCGCGGTGCTCGGCCTGTCCGAGCGCGACGGCGGCAGCCTCTATCTGGCGCAATGGCTGATCGGGCCCGACGGCGAGACCATCGCCAAGCGGCGCAAGCTGCGGCCGACCCACGCCGAGCGCACCGTCTACGGCGAGGGCGATGGCAGCGACCTTGCGGTGCATGACCGCCCCGGCATCGGCCGGCTCGGCGCGCTGTGCTGCTGGGAGCATCTGCAGCCGCTCTCGAAATACGCGATGTACGCCCAGAACGAGCAGGTGCATGTCGCGGCCTGGCCGAGCTTCTCGCTGTACGATCCGTTCGCGCCGGCGCTCGGCTGGGAGGTCAACAACGCGGCCTCGCGGGTCTACGCCGTTGAAGGCTCGTGCTTCGTGCTGGCGCCCTGCGCCACGGTCTCGCAGGCGATGATCGATGAGATGTGCGACCGCGACGACAAGCACGCGCTGCTGCATGTCGGCGGCGGACACGCCGCGATCTATGGGCCGGACGGCAGCTCGATCGCCGAGAAACTGCCGCCCGACCAGGAAGGGCTGCTGCTCGCCGATATCGATCTCGGCGCGATCGGGATCGCCAAGAACGCCGCCGACCCGGCCGGGCATTACTCGCGGCCCGACGTCACGCGTCTGCTGCTGAACAAGAAGCCATCGAAGCGCGTCGAGCATTTCGCGCTGCCGCTCGACAGTCTTGAGGAGGTCGACGCGGCCGCGAGCTGAACGCATCAGGCAACATTTAACCGGAGGCGACTGCCATGGAATCCGCGATTCCCTCTCATCTGCAAACAGTGCGCTCCCGTCATCGTCGCGTGCCCGACGATTACGCGTCGCCTTATCCCTCGTTCGTCGCGCGCCACAAGCCCGCGGTCGCAAGCGTCATCATGGCCTATTTCGGCGTGCAGGTTCGCGGCGAGCCGACCGCAGCAGTGGCCGAGGCGCTCGCATCGATCGCAACACGCTTTGCCGGAGAGAACGGCCCGACGCATTGGGATCGTGCGCAATATGTCGACCAGGCCGGCTACACCAACGTCGTCTCGGTCGCCTATTGGGACGATGCCGGGCGCTTCGATGCCTGGTTCGCCGGCGCGCGCGAGGCCTGGACCGGCAATGGCGCCACCGATGGTATTGGCCGCTTCATCGAAGTGCTGCGGCCGCACGTTGCGCGCTACGAGACGCTGTTCTCGTCGCTCGGCCGTCCGGAGGGCGTCGCTGTTCTCGCCGACGGCATGAGCGGGGAAGTGCAGGAGCACGCCTACTGGGGCGGCATGCGCGACCGCATCCCGCTGTCGCAGACCGACGCGATGACGCCCGGCGGCGAGCCGCGCGTGATCCGCGACGGGGCGCGCATCCGCGTGGTCGCCCATGACAATCTCTGCCTGATCCGCTCCGGCCAGGACTGGAGCGACACCGAGGCGTCGGAGCGCAAGATGTATCTCGACGATGTCGAACCGGTGCTGCGCGAGGGCATGGACTTTCTGCGCGACGACGGCGTGCCGATCGGCTGCTACGCCAACCGCTACATGCGCGTCGTCAATGCGGATGGAAGGCTGACGGAAAAGTCCTACGGCCAGAGCTGGTGGAAGTCTCTCGCGGCGCTGGAGCGCTGGGCGGAGTCGCATCCGACCCATGTCCGGATCTTCGGCGCGGCGATGAAGTATCTGTCGACCTTGGGACCCGCTGCGAAACTCAGGCTGTATCACGAGGTCACGGTTGCCGCGGCCGACGAGCAGTTCTTCGAATATCTCGGCTGCCACGAACGGACCGGCATGCTGAACGCGGTGCAACTCGCGGCGGCGCGGTCCGCCTGACGCGGGGCGCCTGGTCCGAGCGGGGGCCGCATCGAAGCATTCCTTCTCCCGCTTGCGGGCAGGGCTATCGCATATGGCACTGACGTGTCGACATCTTCATAGCCGGATGCGATAGCCCGCCATCGCAGGGGGCGCACTGCCAAAATATCGAAAACAACCCCATGCAAAGGAGCCGGCGGCTGCCGGCCGACACGGCAACTTGACTCGTCGGGCAAATCAGTGGCATTCTTCTATTATTCAGAAATCGTGATGCGATTGCCCTGTCCGCAAGCGGGAGAGGTGCAACGAGCGCGGCGTCAGACCATTCCAGCCAAACATCGCTGTACTTCTAAGGCCGCAGCCGGCCGCCGCGTTCCGTGATCGCCTGCGCCAGTTCGACCGCCGGGCCGCGCTTGGTCCGGCGGGCGGTGCGGACCACGAACTCGACGCTGCCGAGCGGCGGCAGGCCCGACGCCGGCATCGCTTCGAGTCCATCCGGGATCAGGCCCTGCGCCTGCGGGGTGATGCCGAGACCTGCGAGCGCCGCGGCGCGCAGGCCGCTCAAGCTGCCGCTGGAGCAGACGATGCGCCAGGGCCGTCCGAACCGTTCCATCGCCTCCAGCACCACGCTGCGGCTGACGCTCGGCGGCGCGTAGAGGATCAGGGGCAGCGGCTCGTCGGGATCGAGCCGCATGCCCGGCGCGGCGGTCCACACCAGGCGGTCCTGCCACACCGGTTGCCCCAGCGCGTCGCCGGGCCGCCGCTTGCCCAGCACGAGGTCGAGCTCGCCGGCGTCGAGCTGCTGGTACAGCACGGCGCTGAGGCCGATCGTCAGCTCGAGATCGACCTGCGGATGGCGGCGGACGAAGTCGCGCAGCAGATCGGGCAGGCGCGAGCTGGCAAAATCCTCCGCGGCGCCGAACCGGACTTTTCCGCGCACCTGCGACCCCGCGAAGTAATCGCGGGCACGGGCATTGGCCTCCAGGATCGGGCGCGCAAAGCCCGTCATCGCCTCACCGTCGGCGGTGAGCACCACCGAATGGGTGTCGCGCACGAACAGCCGGCGCCCGGCTGCGGCCTCGAGCTTGCGGATGTGCTGGCTCACGGTCGACTGCTTCAGGCCGAGGCGGCGGCCGGCCTCGGTGAAGTTCTGCGTCTGCACCACCGTGAGGAAGGTTTCGAGCTGGGCCGGGTCGAGCATGGCGGCGATCAGTCATTACGTAACGTCATGACAATAACACCGGTAAGCGCAGTTCACAATCGACATGGGGAGCGCCATTTTCCGGTCAAGGAAAGGAAGCCACCATGACCATCAGCCGCCTGCGTTCATTCGTGCCTGTCGACCCCTACATCGCCGCCATCGTCGGCATGGTCGGCCTCGCCACCTTGCTGCCGCTGCACGGGCAGGGCACCGTGATCGGTGGCTATGCCACCGATGCGGCGATCGCGCTGCTGTTCTTCCTGCACGGCGCCCGGCTATCGACGACGGAGGCGCTGGTCGGCGCCCGGCACTGGCGGCTGCATCTCGTGATCTTCCTGTCGACGTTTGCGCTGTTCCCGCTGCTCGGGCTCGCGGCCCATGCGCTGGCGCCGCATCTGCTGACGCCTGCGCTATGGGCGGGTGTGATCCTGATCTGCATCCTGCCATCGACCGTGCAGTCGTCGGTGGCCTTCACCTCGATCGCGCACGGCAATGTGTCGGCGGCGCTGTGCTCGGCGACCGCCTCCAACCTGCTCGGCATCGTCGCGACGCCGCTCTTGGCGGGCTTCCTTCTGTCGAGCCATGGCGGGTTCTCCGGCAATGCCGCGCTCGACATCGTCGTGCAGCTGCTGCTGCCGTTCGTGGCGGGGCAGTTGTCGCGGCCGCTGATCGGCCGCTGGGTTGCCAGGCATCATACGATGCTCGGCCTGGTCGACCGCGGTTCGATCCTCCTGATCGTCTACACCGCGTTCAGCGACGGCGTCAGCCACGGCATCTGGCATCAGGTCAACGCGACGCAGATGGCCATCGTGCTCGGCCTCGATGCGCTGCTGCTTGTGGTCGTGCTGCTGGTCACCAGTTTCGGCAGCAAGCTGCTCGGCTTCTCGCGCGCCGACCGCATCGCCATCATGTTCTGCGGCTCGAAGAAGAGCCTGGCGAGCGGGCTGCCGATGGCGAGCGTGCTGCTCGCCGGGCAGTCAGTCGGCCTGATCGTGCTGCCGCTGATGCTGTTTCACCAGATCCAGCTGATGACCTGCGCCGCACTGGCGCGCCGGTATGCGGGCGGCGAGGAAGGGACGTCACATGATGCCGCCCCGGTGCACGCGTAGGCATTTCGCCCTCGCTGTCGTCCCCCGACTTGACCGGGGGACCCAGTACGCCGCGGCTTCTCCGTGAACGACTGGTGTCTCTGGAATACTGGATCGCCCGGTCGAGCCGGGCGATGACGCTGTTAGTGAGGTGAGCGAAGGGTCTTCACGCAAAGCCTCACGCCACGCGCAGGCCCTTCGCGATTTCCTTCTGCGCGTCGAACTCGCGGCGCAGGCGCGCCAACTCCTCCGCGCTCAGCGCTTCGGCATTGCTGTAATCGCGCTTCCAGGACGCGTCCTCGCTCCAGCGCAGCGGCGATTGCACGGTGGTCTGCGGACCGGGAGCTTGCTCAAGCACACGCAGCGCCAGTTCCAGCGTGAACGCCTGCGAGGCCTCGCCATGCGGCTTGCCGGCGGAGTTGCCGAGCGGGAAATCCGAAAACAGGAAGCGCGGCACCGCGGCGTGCTCGACGATATCCTTGGCGCAGCCCATCACGACGGTCGGGATGCCATTGGCTTCGAGATGCCGTGCGACGAGGCTGACGGTCTGGTGGCAGACCGGGCAGTTCGGCACCAGCACCGCGGCGTCGACCTTGTCGTCACGGCAGCGCGAGAGGATTTCGGGCGCATCGGTCTCAATGGTGACGCGATGGCTGCGGTTGGTCGGGGCGCCGAAGAAGCGCGGCGCGACCTCGCCGATCTTGCCGGCCGCGGCGAGCCGCTTGAGTTGCGCCAGCGGGAACCAGGTGCCGCTGTCGGTCGCCGTGGTGTGGGTGCGGTCATAGGCGATGTGCGAAATCCGCAGATCGTGCTGCGCTGACGTGTCGCCGTCATAGACCGAATAGAATTTTGCCCCGCCATTGTATTTCGCACCGGGACCCTGGTCGCCCCTGGCGGGATCGAACGGCGCCGCCGTCGTGATGATGGCGACGCGGGACTGGTTCAGCGGCTTCTTCAGTGGCTGGAACGGGGCGGATGTGTAGTGCGCCCAGCGGTAGGGGGTGGTGTAGCCGATCGCCGCGTAATAATCGCGGGTCCGCTTCATGTAGCCAATCGGGGCGTCGTCGTCGGGGCAAAGCCTGTTTGATCATCGGAGGCTGCGGCCATTTTGCGCTCCCTTTTGCGCGCCATCATTTCAGTCCATAGCTAGACCACGAGCCTGCGGTGTCAAGCCGCGCCGCGCGGGAACAGATTTGCGATGCGAACAGGTCTTTGCGCCGCATGGGTCACAGTTGTGTTGCTGGGGTCGCCGGCCGGCGCCGGCGCGGACGACGCGCCTGCCGCACCTCCGCCGACGCCGCCAAGCCTCGAGCAGCCCGGAACGCAGCCTGCGGACAAGGCCGCCGAGAAACCCGCGGCCGCGCCGGCGGAGCAGCCTGCGCCGCCGCCGGGAGAGCAGGCCGCTCCATCGGCCGGGAAACCTCCCGCACCTCAGCCAGACACGCCCGCGCCACCTGCCGAGAAGCCCGCGGCCGCAACCGACAAGCCCGCGGACGACGCGCGCGAGAGCGACACCCGCGAGGCGATGTGCCTGATGATCGAGTCGGCGGCGCGGGCGAACGATTTGCCGCTCGAATTCTTCGCGCGCGTGATCTGGCAGGAGAGCCGTTTCCAGGCCGACGCGGTTGGTCCCGTGACGCGGAGCGGCCAGCGCGCGCAGGGCATCGCGCAGTTCATGCCGGGCACCGCCAACGAGCGCGGGCTGCTCGATCCGCTCGATCCGGTGCAGGCGCTGCCGAAGTCGGCCGAATTCCTGAGCGAGCTGCGCAACCAGTTCGGTAATCTCGGCCTCGCGGCCGCCGCCTACAATGCCGGCCCACGCCGGATCCAGGACTGGCTCGCCGGCTCCGGCTACATGCCGCAGGAGACGCGCAACTACGTCTCCGCGATCACCGGCTCCAGCGTCGACGACTGGGCCGCCGCCGGCCGCAACGGCAAGATGCCGGAGCGCAGGCCGACTGCGAGTTGCCGCGAGCTCATGGCGCTGTTGAAGCGCGCGCCCAATCCGTTCGTGGCCGGGCTCGAGCAGCACATCACGCTGTCGGCGGCCAAGGTCTGGGGCGTGCAGCTCGCCGCCGGCTTCAGCCGCGACAAGGCGCTTGCGATGTATGCCCGTGCCATCAAGCGGCTGTCGAGCGTGATCGGCGATCAGGATCCGAGCTTGCTCGGTTCGCGGCTGCGCAGCCGCGGCAGCGCGATGTTCTACCAGGTGCGTATCGGCGCCGACACGCGCCCCGAGGCCGACGGCCTGTGCAACCGCATCCGCAAGGCGGGCGGGGCGTGCTTCGTGCTGAAGAACCGGGCGTGAGGGCACGGACCTCTCCGCGTCATTGCGAGGAGCGCAGCGACGAAGCAATCCATCCGTCCGCATATGCAGAGGAATGGATTGCTTCGCTTCGCTCGCAATGACGACTGGGACTGCCACCGTCGCATGGCAGTGCTGTGCAGCCGCTTGCTTGACCCATTGAGCACCACGCCCTAAGCCGCCGCCATTGCAAAACCATCCGGCTTCCCGTGGCGCTTCCTCCGCTCGATTCTCCGCAATGGCAGACCTCGTTCCGCGCCTTCCTGTGGGGCGCGCGGTCGATCGGCGCGACGGTGCTCACGCTCGTGCTGTTTGCGACCTATCTCGGCATCGGTGCGCTGGCGCATGATTCCGGCTTCTCGCTGGGCTGGACGTTGGCGAGCACGGCGTTCGTCTGGGCGGGGCCTGCACAGATTATCGTGATCACGACGCTCGGCTCCGGCGCCACCGTGCTGCAATCGGCCATCGCGGTCACCGTCAGCGCGATCAGGCTGTTTCCGATGGTGGTGTCGGTGTTGCCGATGATGCGCACCGACGACACCAAGCGCCGGCATCTGATCATGGTGGCGCATCTGACAGCCGTGACGCTGTGGGTCGAGTGCTTCCGCTTCCTGCCGCAGGTGCCGCGCAACCGGCGGATCGCCTTCATCCACGGGCTCGGGTGCGGGCTGGTGTCGGTCTGCCTGATCGCCAATACCATCGGCTACACCCTCGCGGCTAACCTCACGCCGCTATTGGCCGCCAGCATGCTGATGCTGACGCCGCTGGCGTTTCTGTTCTCCACCGCGCGCAATTGCCGCGAGCTCGCCGACGTCATCGCGCTGGTGCTTGGGCTATTGCTGTTTCCGCTGGCGGCGATGCTGAACAGCGGCGTCGACATCCTGGTCAGCGGCGTCGTTGCGGGAACCATCGCCTATGGCGTGCACCGCGCGAGGGCGGGCATCGTGAGGGCGGGCGCATGAGCAGCTTCATCGGCGACTGGCACGCGCTCGCGATCCTGTTCGTGGCAGGCGTCATCCCCAACCAGATCTGGCGCATGCTCGGCCTGTGGTTCGGCGGCGGCATCGACGAGAACTCCGAGCTTCTGGTCTGGGTGAGGGCGGTCGCCACCGCGATCCTCGCCGGTATCATCGCGCAGATCGTCGTGCAGCCGCCGGGCGCGCTCGCCAGCGTGCCGGACTGGCTGCGTTACGGCGCCGTTGCCGCAGGCTTCGTGGCGTTCATGCTGGCGAGGAAATCGATCTTCGCCGGCGTGATCGTGGGCGAAATCGTCATGCTGTCAGGCAAATACTGGCTCGGCTGATTGCGGCGACCGCATTATCCGTTACTCTCGCTCTCCAAGAAAACAATAACGGGGGAACGCCATGCGGCGGCGCGCATCATCGGTCTTCATCGTGGCTCTGGCTGCCTTGCTGGCAGCAGCGCTGCCTGCGCGTGCCGCGGACTATCCGTCACGTCCGATCAAGCTCGTGGTGCCCTACGCCGCGGGCGGCCCGACCGACGTGCTCGGCCGCATCGTCGGCGAATATCTCGGGCGCGATCTCAAGCAGGTGGTCGTGGTCGAGAACAAGGCCGGCGCGCAGGGCGCGATCGGCGCCGAAGCGGTGGCGCGTTCCGATCCCGACGGCTACACGCTGTTCGTGACGGCCGCCTCGATCTTCGTGCTCAATCCGCTGCTCTACAAGAAGCTACCCTACGATCCGGCCAGGGATTTCCGCCTGCTGTCCGTGATCACGGATGCGCCGATGATTATGGAGGTGCATCCGTCCGTCCCGGCCAAGACGATCGCGGAGTTCGTCGCCTACGCCAAGAGGAATCCCGGCAAACTCAATTTCGGATCGGCCGGCACCGGCGGCACCGTTCATCTCGCCGGCGAGATGTTCAAGCAGATCGCCGGCGTCGAGATGACCCACGTGCCCTACAAGGGCGCCGGACCCGCGCTGACCGACCTCTTGTCAGGCAACATCCAGCTGATGTTCGACACGCTCGGCACCGCGCTGCCGCCGGTCAAGTCAGGCATGCTACGCGCGCTCGCCGTCACCTCGACCGAGCGCATCCCCGACTTGCCCGATCTGCCGACGATTGCCGAGAGCGGCTACCCCGATTATGCGGTCAGCGTCTGGTATGGTATTGCGGCGCCGTCGAAAGTGCCTGACGAGATCGCCGACAAGATCAAGGCGAGCCTCGACCGGGCCTTGAACGACGAAGCGTTTCGCGCTTCGCTGGTCAGGATCGGCTTTCCGCCGCTGCGCGTAAAGAGCCAGGCCGAGATCGACAAATTCGTGGACACCGATCGCGCGCGGTGGGCGGGCGTGGTCAAGGCGCTGAACATATCGTTGGACTGACACATGGTACGTGAAATGGAATTGCGCCAGGGCGAGGTCGCCGTCGACATGCCGACGGCGCGCGACGCCGGGCTCGTCTTCATCGGTCGCATCCGCACCCCCTGGACCTCGCGGCTGGCGACGCCGCGGCAGGGGCGGCATGACGGCCCGGTGTGCCGGCTCGAGATCTTCGAGCCCTGGGTCGCCGCGATCAAGGGCGTCGATTTCTACTCGAACCTCGAAGTGCTGTACTGGCTGCACCAGTCGCGCCGCGACATCGTGCTGCAAAGTCCGAAGAACAACGGCAACACCCGTGGCACCTTCTCGCTGCGCTCGCCGGTGCGCCCGAACCCGATCGGAACATCGATCGTGAAGCTGGTCGGCGTCGAGGACAATGTCATCTGGGTGCGCGGCCTCGACTGCCTGGACGAGACGCCGCTGATCGACGTCAAGCCCGACCGCTGCGAGTTCACCCCGCTGGCCCCGCCGCAGGCCGGGGATTTCGAAACGGAGTGAAGTCTCACCGCCGTCATTGCGGGGAGCGGAGCGACGAAGCAATCCATCGCTCCGCATATGCCGAACGATGGATTGCTTCGCTTCGCTCGCAATGACGAAGAAGAGCCGCTACTTCAACGCGGCGATCAGCTTCGCCGCATTCGCCTCCAGCACCTTGCCGTCTTCCTTGTGGCTGGCGGGCGGCAACAGCGCCACGCCGTCCTTGCGCGGCATCACGTGCATGTGGAGATGGAACACGACCTGACCGCCGGCGGGCTCGTTGAATTGCTGCACGGTGATGCCGTCGGCCTCGAACGCCTTCATCGCGGCGGCGGCGAGCTTGTGGGCGGCACGCGCGACGTGGGCGTAATCGTCCGGTGTGATGTCGAGGATGTTGCGGGCAGGGGCCTTCGGGATGACAAGCGTATGCCCGGGCGAGCGCGGCATGATGTCGAGGAAGGCGAGCACGTGCTCGTTCTCGTAGACCTTGTAGGAGGGAAACTCGCCGCGCAGGATCTTCGCGAAGGGGTTATTGTTGTCATAGGCGGCGGGCATGGCGGCGGCTCCTCGGATTTGAGAACGCTAATGTCTTAGTCGCGGTCCAAACGTCAAGCGTCGTCGTCGACGGTCTTGCGGAACGGACCGGCCTCGGTCAGCTCGCGGCCGACCTCGGCGACATAGTCGCGCTCGCGCTTGAGGTAATCGGCGATCGCCCGGCGCAATCCGGGATCGGCGATGAAATGCGCCGAATAGGTGGTCTGCGGCAGGTAGCCGCGCGCCAGCTTGTGCTCGCCCTGCGCGCCGGCCTCGACCACCTTGAGCCCGCGCTGAACCGCGAAATCGATCGCCTGGTAGTAGCAGACCTCGAAATGCAGGAACGGGTGGTGCTCGATCGCGCCCCAGTTGCGGCCGAACAGCGTGTCCGACCCGATGAAGTTGATCGCGCCGGCGATCCAGCGGCCGTTGCGCTTGGCCATGACCAGCAGCACGTCCCGGCTCATGCTCTCGCCGATCAGCGAGAAGAACTCCCGGGTCAGATACGGCCGGCCCCATTTGCGCGAACCGGTCTCCATGTAGAACTCGAAGAACGCGTCCCAGGCGTCCTCGGTGATGTCGGAGCCGGTCAGCCAGTGGATGGTGATCCCGGCGGTAACAGCCTCGCGGCGTTCGCGCTTGATGCCCTTGCGGTGACGGGAGTTCAGCGATCCCAGGAAATCGTCGAAGGTCTTGTAGCCCTCATTGTGCCAGTGGAACTGCTGGTCGGTCCGTTGCAGGAAACCGTGTGCGCCGAGGAATTTTGCCTCATCCTCGCGGGCAAAGGTGACGTGCACGGAGGAGGCTTCGGTGGCGTTGCAGAGCGCCCGCAGGCCCCGCGCCAGCGCCGAGCCGATCGTCTCGCGGTCGACACCATCGCGGATCAGAAGCCTCGGCCCGGTCGCGGGCGTGAAGGGGACGGAGACCTGCAGCTTCGGATAATAGCTGCCGCCGGCGCGGTGATAGGCCTCGGCCCAGCCGCGGTCGAACACGTATTCGCCCTGCGAGTGCGATTTCAGATAGCAGGGCACGACGCCGACGATCCGGCCATCAAGCTTCGCGATCAGATGCCGGGGGCCCCAGCCGGTCCGCGGGCAGGCCGAATTGGAGGCCTCGGCTGCGGCGAAAAAGGCATGGGAAACGAAAGGGTTATAGCTCGAAGCTGCAGTCGTCTGGCAATCGCCTGCGGCAGCGTGCGAGGCCAGCGTGTCGAGGTTGTGGATGCTGTCCGCGTCGGCCTTCGGATTGGCGCAGGCATCCCATTCCGCGGCCGGAATGCCGCCGATGTCAGCTACAGCCTCTAGGGTGATTTCAGACGACGCCATCGAGAGTGAAGACCGGTGCCTCTTTTGAGCATGATCTTTCCGGAACAGCTGGCTCCACTTCCGGATCATGCTCCGCATTCCGCCATCGCCGATGACGACCAACGCTTTGACCAACCCTTGCCAAGATCGTGCGTCGCAGCGACGAGTTCAAGACTGCAAAGGGCCTGTCCGGGACATGTCAGGTTCCCGGCACAAACCCCTCGAAGATCATCTGGTCGGCGTAGCGGGCCGCGCGCTCGCGCTGTTCCGCCGTCCGCACGGTCCAGGCCAGCAGCGGGCAGCCGAACACATTGCGGGCGATCCAGGGCGCCGGCGCCGGCAGCTGGTTGACCCAGAAGGCAACGAAATGCGGCTCGGTCTTGAAGCCGTGGCGCAGGTACAGCATGCCGTCGCGCTGGGCCGGCGTCAGCTTGGTCCAGGAACTATCGTCATAGGTGCGCTGGGCGGTGATGCCGCGCGGCAGGTTCGGCATGGTCTCGCGCAATGCCAGCACCTGGTCGGGATCGAACGACATGCCGACAACAGGGCCGGAATAGCACGACAGCACCTCGGCCATCCGCCGAACGAGCTTGCGGTCACCGTCGAAATGGCTCTTCACCTCGACCACCAGCGGGACGCGGCCGGCGACCAGCGTGGAGAGGTCGCCGAGCGTCATCATCTGCTCGGAGGTGTTCTTGAATTTCACCGCCTTCAGCTCGGCCGCGGTCTTGGTCGACAGCAAGCCCGAACCCTCGGTGAGGCGGCCGAGCGCATCGTCGTGATGCACCATCGCCTCGCCGTCGGCGGTGAGCTGGATATCGCACTCGATCGCGAAATTGCCGGCGACCGCGGCACTGGCCGCGGCCGGCATGTTCTCGATGACGCCGCGTGCGGCATCGTGCAGGCCGCGATGGGCGACCGGCCGTTTGGTCAGCCAATCAGGAGCGCGCATCGATCAGGCGACTTCGAACACGCCTTCGACCTCGACCGCGGCGTCCGCGGGCAGCGAGGCGACGCCGACGGTGGTGCGGGCATGGCGGCCCTTGTCGCCGAAGGCTGCGACCATCAGGTCGGAGGCGCCGTTCAGCACCTTCGGTCCGTCGAAGAAGTCCGGCGCCGAGTTGATGAAGCCGCCGAGCCGCACCACCCGCACGACCTTGTCGAGATCGCCGAGCGCCGCCTTGACCTGGGCCAAGAGGTTGATCGCGCAGCCGCGCGCCGCCTCGGTGCCTTGCTCGATCGTGACGCCGGCGCCGAGCTTGCCCTTGGCGATCAGCTTGCCTTCGGCGTTGAAACAGACCTGGCCCGAGACGAACAACAGGTTCCCGCTGCGGACGAAGGGGACATAGTTCGCGACCGGGGAGGTCGGCTCCGGAAGTGTGATGCCCTGTGACGCCAGTTTCTGTTCGACGGTACCCGCCATTTTTTTCCCCAATTGGATTTGCACGAAGCCTGAAACGCGGTCAGGGCCAAGTTTGTTTCGATTGTTTCGCGCATCGTGCCGCGGGTTGCAAGCGACGGTAAGGTGAGGGCAGCGCGGCCGTGACGTGCGGAATCGCACGGAAAACTGCCAAAAAGGACGGCAAACTCGCGCCTTACATTGCTATTTTGTCAGACTTGCCCCAGTTGCGGCGCAATACCACCGTCACTATTGTGGCGAATCCCTGCCTCATCGAGGAAGAACCATGACCTTGCCGTTTCGGAATCCGTCGCGTGCCCTGGTGCTCACGATCGCCGTTGCCGCAGGAACCGGTCTGGTGCATGGGGCGGCCGCTGCGGCCGGCGGGCCTTTTCTGGCGCATCAGGCGCTGTACGATCTGAGCCTCGTGAAATCGCGCGGCTCCAATTCGGTCAGCGATGCGCGCGGGCGCATCCTGTACAATTTCTCCGGCAGCTCCTGCGAAGGCTACACCTCCGAATTCCGCCAGGTGTCCGAACTCGACAGCGGCGAGGGTAAGGTGACGCTGTCCGATCTGCGCTCCTCGTCCTGGGAGGATGCGTCGGGCAAGAGCTACCGCTTCAAGATCGATACGCGGATGAACGACAGTGAATCGTCGCCGGTCGACGGTATCGCCGAGCGCGTGGGCGATCATATCACCGTGAAGCTGACCCAGCCGGTGAAGAAGACGTTCAATCTCGACGGCAAGATCGTGTTCCCGACCGAGCAGATCCAGCACATCATCGCCGCCGCCCGCGACGGCAAATCGGTGCTCGAACAGACCGTCTATGACGGCTCCGACAATGGCGAGAAGGTCTACAACACGCTGACCGTGATCGGCCGGCCGATCGCGGGCGACCGTGCGCCGTCATCGCCCGATCCGTCGACCGCGAGCGACGCGATGAAAACTATGACGCGCTGGCCGGTGACGGTTAGCTATTACGACAGCGACGCGCGGGCCAAGGATGGCGAGCAGACGCCGGTCTATGCGATGTCGTTCGAGCTCTACGAGAACGGCGTCTCCCGCGCGCTGGTACTGGATTACAACGACTTCGTGATCTCGGGCGCGCTGGACAAGTTCGACGTCAGGGATTCCAAGCCCTGCAAGTGAGGGTTGGCTATCGCCGCCCACTCGGCGTCGTCCCGGCGAAAGCCGGGGCGACAGCGGAGCAAGCCTGAGCCCTCTGCAAGACCGCACTGGCCGGAACCGGCCGACACGAGTACGCTTCCCAAAACACGCGTGTCAGGGAGGCACATCATGAGCAAGCTCGACCATCTGCGCCCCAGCGGCCTGCATCACAATCCGGCTTACTCCCACGTCGTGGTCGCCTCGGGTGCGCGCACGATCTACATTTCTGGACAGGTTTCCACCGACGAGGAGGGCCGGGTGGTCGGCGCCGGCGATCTCGCCGCGCAGACCACGCAGGTGATGCAGAACCTCGGCATGGCGTTGAAAGCCGCCGGGGCGAGCTATTCCAACATCGTCAAGATCACGACCTTCGTCGTCGGCTACAGACCGGAGCTTCGCCCGATCATCGGCAAGGCGCGCTCGGCGTTCTTCGAGGGCATGGAGCCGCCGGCCTCTACCCTCGTCGGCGTCACCGCTCTCGCGGCCCCGGAATGGCTGATCGAGATCGAGGCGGTGGCCGTCGCGGATTGAGGACAGTGTCTCATCGTCATTGCGAGCGAAGCGAAGCAATCCATGCTTCAGTATATGCGGAGCGATGGATTGCTTCGTCGCTTCGCTCCTCGCAATGACGGCCGTTGAAACCGAGTAGCTTCTAGTCCTCCGCGTTCTTCTGCGGCCCCTCATAGGCGATACCCCGGATCACGGCGGCGTTGCCGAACTTCTTGCGCAGATTGTCGATCGCGCGTTCGGCGTGCGCCGAGCGGCGGTCGAGCATGTCGGAGTCGTTGGCCTGCGCCCCCGGGCGCAGCGCGCTGACGCCGGCGCCCATCAGGCGGAAGGCAGTGCCGTCGATCTCCTTCACCAGCATCTCGCGCGTCACCGCAAAGATCTTTGCGGCCAATTGGGTCGGGGTCTGGATCGATTGCGAGCGGGTGCGCTGGCGGAAGTCGGCGGTCTTCAGCTTCAGCGTGATCGTGCAGCCCGAGAGGTCGCTGCTTTTCAGCCGCGCCGAGGTCTTCTCCGACAGCTTCCAGAGCAGTTTTTCCAGGATTGCAAAATCGCGGATGTCGGTCTCGAATGTGGTCTCGCTCGAGATCGTCTTGGCGCCGCGATCGGGCACCACCGTGCGGTCGTCGATGCCGCGCGCCAGCCGCCACAGCCTGCGGCCTTCGCTGGCGAACTGCTTCATCAACTCGTTCTCGTCGGCGCGCTGCAGGTCGGCGATGACGCGGAAGCCGCGCTGCACGAGCTTCTCCTGGGTCGCAGGGCCGACGCCGTAGATGAAGCCGACCGGTTTGCTGGCCAGCATCTCGCGCGCCTCGTCCTGGTCGAGCGTGGCGAAGCCCCTCGGCTTGTCGAGGTCGGAGGCGATCTTGGCGAGGAACTTGTTGCAGGACAGCCCGACTGACACCGTGATGCCGATATCGCGCTCGACGTCGCGGGCGAATTTGGCAAGCACCTTGGCCGGGATCATGCCGTGGACGCGCTGCGTGCCGGAGAGATCGAGGAAGGCCTCGTCGATCGACAGCGGCTCGACCAGCGGCGTCAGCGCCTGCATGGCCTGGCGCACCTCGCGCCCGACCCGGACATATTTCGCCATGTCGGGCGGGATCACGGTGGCGTCGGGGCAGAGTTCCAGCGCCTTGAACATCGGCATCGCCGAACGGACGCCGTAGGTGCGGGCGATGTAGCAGGCAGCCGACACCACGCCGCGCTTGCCGCCGCCGATGATGACGGGGCGGTCGGCGATCTCAGGATTGTCGCGCTTCTCGACGGTGGCATAGAACGCGTCGCAGTCGATATGCGCCAGCGCCAGCGCGGGCAGGGTGCGATGACGCACCAGCCGCGGCGAGCCACAATGGCTGCATCGCTTCACCTTGATATCGAGATCGCCGAGGCAGTCTCGGCAGAAACTGAGGGGGCCGTCGGAAGATGGCGCTGCCGTCGTCACGGCACGTCGCGCTCCCATTTCGGGTCACCTAGCACCTGGTGGGCGGCAGCGATGTTGGTCGGGTGCAGTTCGGAGGCCGCGGCGAAGGCCTTCACGGTGGCATCGTCGCGCATCACGAAATCGAGTACGCTCGCAAGAAATTGAGGATTGGACGCAGCGTTCCGCAGCGTCTCCGGACCGATTCCGGTTTCGGCCAGGAACAAGCCCAGCCGCTCGGGATCGCCGGCAATGAAGCCGAGCGCCTGAATCGCAACGATTTCAGCGACTTCCCGGGGGTTGTGAACAGGCTTTTTCAACGCGCCGGTTTGCCTTTCCGTTAACTTATGGTCTCTAATGAGAGGCCCATCATGCCCGAGTCTTCCGCATGTGTTCAAGCAACGGAAACCACGCTGCGGAAGTTGGACTCCGGGTTAACGGGTTAGAGCGATTCTGGCGCTAGTTTGAATTCACATTTTCGACGCGCTCCGCGCGCGGTGCGTGAGGTGCCGCAGCCGGGCCTGTTTCCTAAGTCTGGGAGGGACGGGATGGCCAAAACCGTCCTGATCGTGGAGGACAACGAGCTCAACATGAAGCTCTTTCGCGATCTGTTGGAAGCGCATGGCTATCAGACTTCGGGCACCAGCAATGGCTTCGAAGCGCTCGATCTCGTCCGCAAGCTGCGCCCCGACCTCATCCTGATGGATATTCAACTGCCCCAGGTTTCCGGCCTCGAGGTTACGCGCTGGATCAAGGACGATCCCGATCTGCGCACGATTCCGGTGGTCGCGGTCACCGCCTTCGCCATGAAGGGCGACGAAGAACGCATCCGCGAGGGCGGCTGCGAAGCCTATTTGTCCAAGCCGATCTCGGTCGGCAAATTTATTGAGACTGTCCGACGCTTTATCGGATAGGGGAGTTGTGGTGCCATGTCCGCGCGTATCCTCGTCGTCGATGACGTTCCGGCGAACGTCAGGCTGTTGGAAGCCCGCTTGTCAGCCGAATACTTCGATGTGCTGACCGCGTCCAACGGAACCGAGGCGCTGGAGATCTGCACGCGCGCGGAATGCGACATCATCCTGCTCGACGTCATGATGCCGGACATGGATGGATTCGAGGTCTGCCGCCGGCTGAAGTCGAATCCGGCGACCCATTTCATTCCCGTCGTCATCGTCACTGCGCTCGACAGTCCTGCCGATCGCGTGCGCGGCCTTGAAGCCGGCGCCGATGACTTCCTCACCAAGCCGGTGTCCGACGTCGTGCTGATCGCACGCGTGCGCTCGCTGACACGGCTGAAGATGATGACCGATGAGCTGCGCATGCGCGCCATCACCTCGCTCGAGATCGGCATGCAGGCGCCCGAGCGCAGCGCGATCGCCGACCGGGGTACCGGCGGCCGCATCCTGCTGGTCGACGACCGGCCGTCGTCCTACGAGAAGCTGGCGCCGATCCTCTCCGCCGAGCACACCGTCGACGTCGAGACCAATCCGTCGGAAGCGCTGTTTCACGCCGCCGAGGGCAACTACGATCTCCTGATCGTCTCGCTCAGCCTCGACAATTTCGATGGCCTGCGGCTGTGCAGCCAGGCCCGCTCGCTCGAGCGTACGCGCCAGGTGCCGATCCTCGCGGTCTCGGATGCCGACAACAACACGCGGCTGATGCGCGGGCTCGAGATCGGCGTCAACGACTATCTGCTGCGTCCTGTCGACAAGAACGAATTGCTGGCGCGGGCGCGCACCCAGATCCGCCGCCGCCGCTACACCGATCATCTGCGCGACAATGTCCAGAACTCGATCGAGATGGCGATCACCGATGCGCTGACCGGCCTCAACAACCGGCGCTACATGGAGAGCCACCTCGCGACCTTGGCGGAGCAGGCTTCGATCCGCGGCAAGCCGCTGGCGCTGATGATCCTCGACATCGACTACTTCAAGGCGATCAACGACACCTACGGCCATGACGCCGGCGACGACGTGCTGCGCGAATTCGCCGTTCGCATCCGCAAGTCGATCCGCGGCATCGATCTCGCCTGCCGCTATGGCGGCGAGGAGTTCGTGATCGTGATGCCGGAGACCGATCTGCATGTCGCCGGCATGGTCGCCGAGCGGCTGCGCCGCTCGATCGCGGGCGAGCCGTTTGCCGTCAACAAGGGCGGCAAGCGGATCACAGTCACGATCTCGATCGGGCTCACCACGCTGGAGCGAAAGGGCGAGCAGGTCAGCGACGTGCTCAAGCGCGCCGACACCGCGCTCTATCGCGCCAAGCACGACGGCCGCAACCGCGTGGTTTCGGCCGCTGCGTAGCGCGCCACGCTCTCCGCACCATCGGTCGTCATACCCCGCGAAAGCGGGGTATCCAGTACGCCGCGGCCTCTCGTTCAGACAACACCGCCTCTGGAATACTAGGTCACCCGCATGCGCGGGTGGCGACAGGGTGGGTGACCTATCTTCCGCGCTTCACCGCGTCATAGGCCATGCGCTTGAACTCGAACGAGAACGGATGGACGAACGCCATCTGGCGCTGCGCCATCATGACGCCGGCGATGCCAGTCTTCGGCGAAATCCACCACTGCGTGCCCGCGACGCCGCCCCAGTAGAACTCGCCGGCCGCGTCGGGATGATCGATCGGCGAGGGGGTGAGGATCAGGCCACCGGCAAGCCCGTGCGCCTTGCCGGGTTGCTCGCCCATCATCGCGAAGCGGATCCATTGTCCTTCGGGCAACTGGTTGGACATCATCATTGCGATCGTGTCCGGCTTCAGCAGCGTCGGTCCGCCGGGCAGCAGGCTGCGGATCAGCGCGACCATGTCGGGCAGTGTCGACACCAGGCCGCCGCCGCCATTGAGCCTTGCGACCGGGCGCAGATAGGCGCCGGGGAAGGGCGCATCGTCGGTGCGGGTGAGGCCCGGCTTCATCGGCTCCATCAGATCTGCGCCGGCGTAGTAGGCCACGAGCCGCCCTTGATCCCTTTCCGGAACGACGAAGCCGGTATCGACCATGCCGAGCGGATCGAGGATGCGCGCCTTGATGAATTTGTCGAAGGTCTGGCCGCTGACGACTTCCACCAGACGCGCGATCACATCGATCGCGAGCGAGTATTCCCACGATGTACCCGGCTGATAGATCAGCGGCAGACCGGCGAGCACGTCGACCATCTCAGCCAAGGTCGTATTAGGATTGTGCACGCCGCGCTCGTTGAGCGCTTTGAAAATGACGGTGCCGGGATCGAAGAAACCGTAGCTCAAGCCGGCACTGTGGCTCAGCAGTTGGCGGATGGTGACCGAACTCTGCGCCGGTTCGGTGTCATCGATCGACGTCGCGCCCGGCCGCAGCACCTTGCGGTTGCCGAGCTGCGGGATGAAGGTCTCGATCGGATCGTCAAGCCGGAACCGGCCTTCCTCGAACAACAGCAGCGCCGCGCAGGAGGTGATCAGCTTGGTGTTGGAGAACACCCGGAAGATGTGGTCGGTGCGCAGCGGGATCTGCGCTTCCTTGTCGGCCCATCCGACGCAGCCCGTGTCGGCGATGTCGCGCCCGACCAGAACCGACCAGGAGATGCCGGACAGCAGATTGTTGTCGATATAGCGCTGCATGGCGGCGCGCGCCGGCGCGAAGTCGTAGCCGGTGGCCGTCACCTTCAGATTGTCCATGGTCGTTCCCCAGTTGTGCCGCAGGTTGTCGCGCGGTCGCCGTCAATCTCGCCGGACGGAATATCCAGTCGGGAATTCCGTCGCGTGCCGTCAACGCTACCAACCAAACCGGACTTGTGTACGCAACCGGATTTATCCAGTGCGCTTCTTGTCCGCGGGCGCGGAGCCGCCGACCGTGACGCCCGCATTCGCCAGCAGCACGCGGGCGGCTTCCTTCGCCGCGCGCGCCATGGCTGGATCGTCGCGCACCAGGTCCTGCGCGATCGAGCCGTCGACCAAGAGCGTCAGCTGGGTCGCAAGTCCCTCGGCATCGGCAACGCCAAGCTGCCGCAGCAGATCGCGAAACCAGACCCGGCGGCTTTCCTTGAAGGCGACGGCGATATTGCGGACGGTGCGGTCCTCGTCGTCCGGCCCGAGCTCGGCGACCGCGTTCACGAACGGGCAGCCGCGAAAATCCTTCGCCGAGAATCGTCGCTCCAGCGAATCGAAGGTTGCGAGGATCTGCTCGGCCGGCGGCTTGTCGGAGGAGCGGGGCTGCACGAAGCGGCGCTGCAAATAGGCCTCGATCAGCGCGTCCTTGGACGGGAAGTGATTGTAGAGCGTGCGTTTGCTGATGCCGATCTCGGCCGCGATGGTGTCGACGCCGATGGCACGAATGCCCTGCAGGTAGAACAGTTTGTCGGCGGTCTCGAGGATCCGCTCTTTCATGGTCTGTTTGGGAGGCGGGGAAGCCATGCGCCGGCCGTGATCCTCTTCGCTTGACAGGTCTCCCCCTGTATAGCCTAAGTACACAGGTCTGTGTAACCAAAACATGCGTGAATCGCAGGCTGTGGCTATCGTGCCGCGCCGATCCGGGAGAACAAGAACAATGCCCCTGTTGCAGGTCCTGCGTCCCACGCTTCCCATTTTGATCGGTGCCTCCATCATGCTCACGCTGAGCATGGGGCTGCGGCAGAGCCTTGGCATCTTCATGCAGCCGCTGACGCACGACATCGGCATCTCGGTGTCGCATTTCACGCTGGCGCTGGCGGTGCAGAACCTCGCCTGGGGCTTCCTGCAGCCGCTCGCGGGCGCGATGACGGTGCGCTACGGCTTCCGCCCGATCATGGTGGTCGGTGCGCTGGCCTACATCGCGGGCCTCGTGCTGATGACGACGGCACATGGGCTCGTCGCCATCATGATCGGCGCCGGTGTGCTGATCGGCCTTTCGCTCGCCTGCACCGCGAATGCGATCGCCATGTCGGTCGCAGCGCGCGCGGTGTCGGAGACTGTGCGTTCGACCGTGCTCGGCATCGTCTCCGCCGCGGGCTCGCTCGGCGCGTTGCTCTCGGCACCGATCGGCCAGATGCTCAATGAAGGGTTTGGTTGGCGCGTCGGGCTTGCCGGATTCGTCATCCTGTCGATCGGGATGATTCCAGCCGCGCTGTACGCCGGTCGCGTCGACAGGATCCCGCTGCCGAAGCCCTCGGCCGATGATATCGGCAACGCCACGGCGGCGACCGCGGCCAAGACCGCGTTCGGCAACGCATCCTTCGTGGTGATGACCTGCGCCTACATGGTCTGCGGCATGCAGCTTGTCTTCCTCACCACCCATCTGCCGTCGTATCTGGCGATCTGTGGACTGGATCCGATGCTGAGCGCGCAGACGCTCGGCATGATCGGCGGCTTCAACGTGCTGGGCTCGCTGTTCTTCGGCTGGGCCGGCCAGCGCTGGAACAAGCTCGCGCTGCTCGGCGGCATCTACATCCTGCGCTCGCTGGCGCTCGCCTGGTACTTCATGCTGCCGGCAACGCCGGGCTCGACATTGCTGTTCGGCGCCATCATGGGCTTCCTCTGGATGGGCGTCGGTCCGCTGGTCGCGGGCGCGGTGGCCGAGATGTTCGGTCTGCGCTGGCAGGCGATGATCCAGGGCCTTGCCTTCATGAGCCACCAGGTCGGCAGCTTCCTCGGCGCCTACGGAGGAGGGGTGATCTACGACTCGCTCGGCTCCTACACCATGGCCTGGCGGATCGGCATCGCACTCGGTCTTGCCGGCGGCATCATCCAGGTCGCCTTCGCGCTGATCCGGCCGGCGCAACCGCCGCTGCTCAAGGCCGCCTAGCTTCCGATCCCGGCCAGATGGCGACTGCCCCATGCGAGGGCAGTCGCGGCTGCTGCCTATTTTTCCATCGGTCGCTTGCTGCGAGAACGTGCAATGGAGCGCGAAGCCGTTCCGTGCGCGGATTAAAGTCACAGTGTCTTCAATGTGTTACGCCGCACGCGTCGGTGGCACGAATCTTGATTGAATTTGGCTAGAAATCGTGCCGGAAGCCGTTGCTGCGGTTCCGGCCTGGGGACCCATGGGAAGGGCTGGCCGCGATGAGGCTAGTCGCCGTCATTCTCCAGCCATCCGCGCACCACGGCCTCCGCCGCGCCGCCGAGCAGGTGGCCTTTGTGCCTTACGTCGGGCCTCATACCGCAGCGACTTCGCTGCATCCCGCCACCCGTACCGCGGCGCTTCGAGACATCACCCTAACCGAGCGCGCAGGTCGCCCTTCGCTCGCGCAGAACGCGCCGCGCCCATTCCGAACAGCAGCATTTCTTGTGAAGGGAGGACGATGATGGAGTCTGGGACACACACGCGCCAGAAGCTCGTGAGAATCGTGGTTGCCTTGCTGGGGGTGGCGGTTCTTTGCCTGCTATTTAGCGACCTCGCGCTGGCTGAGGATGCGGCGCCACCGGCCTGCGGCGGCAAGATTCTCGAGAAGTGCACGCCGAACTCGGGCGACACCGCCTGGATGCTCACGTCAGTCGCGCTCGTCCTGATGATGACGATCCCGGGGCTCGGCCTGTTCTATGGCGGCATGGTGCGCAAGAAGAACGTCGGCGACACCGTGATGACCAGCTTCGCCGTCACCTGCCTGGTCACGATCCTGTTTGCCGTCCTGACCTACAGCCTGGCGTTTCGTGCCGGCACGCCGTTCATCGGCGGTCTGGATCGCATGTTCCTCAAGGACATCCTGAGCGACATCGGCAAGGGTGGCATCGGCAATCCCAATCCGCTTGCCGCGACCATCCCCGAGTCGGTTTACATCTGCTTCCAGATGACGTTCGCCATCATCACGCCGGCGCTGATTGCCGGAGCGTTTGCCGAGCGGATGAAGTTCTCGGCGATGCTCTGGTTCATCGGGCTGTGGGCGATCTTCGTCTATGCGCCGATCGCGCATTGGGTCTGGGGCCCTGACGGGATCTTCTCGGCGGGCAATGATGCCGCCTATGTCAAGGTTCTCGATTTCGCCGGCGGCACCGTGGTGCACATCAATGCCGGCGTGGCCGGGCTGATGTGCGCCATCATGCTTGGAAAGCGCGTCGAGACGGGGCCGGCGCACAACATGGTGCTGACCTTCATCGGCGCCTCGCTGCTGTGGGTCGGCTGGTTCGGCTTCAACGCCGGCTCCGCCGTCACGGCGGGAATGCAGGCGGGCATGGCCATGCTGGTGACCCAGATCGCGACGGCAGTGGCGGCCTTCACCTGGATGCTGGTGGAATGGGCGTTGAAGGGCAAGCCGACCGTCGTCGGCATCTGCTCGGGTGCCGTTGCGGGCCTCGTCGCGATCACGCCGGCCTCCGGTTTCGTCGGTCCGGTCGGCGCTTTCGCCATCGGCATTGCCGCCGGCGTCTGCTGCTACTGGGGATGCACCGGCCTGAAGCGCTTGTTCAGCTACGATGACGCGCTGGACTGCTTCGGCGTCCATGCCCTCGGCGGCATCGTCGGGGCGCTGCTGACCGGGGTGTTCGCGGTCGAGCAGTATGGTGGAACGGCAGGCGTTCTGGAGGGAAATCCCGGGCAGTTCCTCAATCAATGCATCGGCGTCGCGACGGTTTTCGTGTATGATGCCGTGGTGAGCCTGATCATCCTGTTCGTGATCAATCTCTTCGTCGGGCTTCGCGTGACGCGAGACATCGAGCGCGAAGGGTTGGATCTGGCACTGCACGGCGAGGTCGTGCAGTAGACTTTGGCGGCACTCCGCACAGCCGGCGATGTCAGCCGGCTGGCGCGGATCAAAGCTGTTCGAGGTGATCCGATGAACTGGTTCTATTGGAACACAGCGTGGTCGCTGTTCTTCAGCCTCGTTTGGTTCATGACTATCACACACAATCCGGATGCGCGTATCGCGGACGCGCATCTGCGTGATGAGGCGTTCAAGGGCTAGCTCCGGTAGTAGCGCCACATCCTGAGGAACGTCCGGTGGATCTCGTCGGGCGTCCGGTCGAATGGCTCGAGACTGACGCGGACCACGCCACGATGGTCCATGCGCCACGGCAAGCGCATGAGCAGCCGATAGGCCGGCCGCTTGCGCCAATCGGCCACCAGTGCGCTGCCGAGCGGCCCGTTGAGCGCGATCTGCAACTCGTGAACGGTCATCGCGCGCTCGGCGATCTCGACGAGATCGATGCGCGTGATGGCGCGCCAGCGAATCAGCCCGAAGGCCTGGATGAAAATGCCGTACTGGTTGGCGCCGATGGTCGGACGACCGGCCTCCAGCAGAGGGATGTTGTAGTAGGTGAAGCCGCCCGCCGCGGCCGCCGGCGCCAGCCAATAGATCTCGCCCGTGATCCAGCTCGCGGTCAGGAAGATCGCGGCCAAAGCGGCCGTGACATAGACCGGAAAGTAGATGTCCTCGCGGCCGTAGGCGACCGAGTAGCCGCCTGCGTTTCCCTCGTCCAAGCTTGCGATCATCTGAGCCTTGCGCCCGGACTTGTCCGGGAATCATGCGGGATGACGCAGGCCTACAAAGCAAAAACGGGGCCGCGAGGGCCCCGTTCGAAACGTCGGAAGCAGGCGATCTTACTTGATCTTGGCTTCCTTGAACTCGACGTGCTTGCGCGCGACCGGGTCGTACTTCTTCTTGACCAGCTTGTCGGTCATGGTGCGCGAATTCTTCTTGGCGACGTAATAGAAGCCGGTATCGGCCGTCGACACGAGCTTGACCTTGATGGTGACCGCTTTGGCCATGTGCAAAACCTCGAAACTGCAGGGATATCGGGAGCCGGCCAAATCGGCCCGCGTTTGGCCGGGAAACTAGCCAGAAACCGCCCAAAGTCAAGGATTTCCGAGCCAAAACCACCCCGATTCCGGGCCGATTACCCCCCGAAGAACTGATTTTTGGGCCGCGGCAGGCCCAAATTCTCGCGCAGGGTCCGCCCTTCGTACTCGGTGCGGAAAATCCCGCGCTTCTGCAGTTCCGGGACCACCTTGTCGACGAACTCGAACAGGCCCTGCGGCAGATAGGGGAACATGATGTTGAAGCCGTCGCTGCCGCGGCCGGTCAGCCATTCTTCCATCTGGTCGGCGATGGTCTGCGGCGTGCCGACGAAGGCAAGCCCGCCATAGCCGCCGACGCGCTGGGCGAGCTGGCGCACGGTGAGCTTGTCGCGCGCCGCGACATCGATGAGGCGCTGGCGGCCGCTCTTGCTGGCATTGGTTTCCGGGATCGGCGGCAATTGCCCGTCGGGATCGAAGCCCGACGCATCGGTGCCGAGGATCACCGAGAGCGAGGCGATCGCGCTGTCGTAATGCACGCGGCTGTCGAGCAGCGCGCGCTTCTCCTTGGCTTCCTCGACGCTGTCGCCGACCACGACAAAGGCGCCGGGCAGGATCTTCAGATGCTCGGGATCGCGGCCGATCTTTTCCATGCGGCCCTTGATGTCGGCATAAAGCTTCTGTCCGTCCGCAAGGCTGCCGCCGCCGGTGAACACGGCTTCCGCGGTCTCGGCCGCAAGCTGCCTGCCGTCGTCGGAGGCGCCGGCCTGCACGATGACCGGCCAGCCCTGCACGGGGCGGGCGATGTTCAGCGGGCCGCGCACCGAGAGATATTTGCCCTTGTGGTTGAGCACGTGCATCTTGTCGGGATCGACGAACAGCCCGGACTCGACATCGCGCACGAACGCATCATCGGCGAAGGAATCCCACAGGCCGGTGACGACGTCGTAGAACTCGCGGGCGCGCCTGTAGCGCTCGGCGTGCTCCATGTGATCGTCGAGGCCGAAATTCAGTGCGGCGTCCGGATTGGACGTGGTGACGATATTCCAGCCGGCGCGACCGCCGGAAATGTGATCGAGCGAGGCGAAGCGCCGGGCGACATGATAGGGCTCGTCGAAGGTGGTCGAGCCGGTCGCGATCAGGCCGATATTCTCGGTGACGGCCGCGAGCGCCGAGAGCAGGGTGAACGGCTCGAACGACGTCACGGTGTGGCTGCGCTTCAGCGCGTTGATCGGCATGTTCAGCACGGCCAGATGGTCGGCCATGAAGAAGGCGTCGAACTTGCCGGCCTCGAGCTTTCGGATCAGCTGCTTGATATGGTCGAAGTTGAAATTGGCGTCGGGCCAGGCCCCGGGATAGCGCCAGGCGCCGGTGTGGATGCTGATCGGCCGCATGAATGCGCCGAGCTTGAGTTGACGCTTCGCCATTGCCCCGTTCCGTCGTTGTTGTCGTTAGCGGAACAGATAGGGAGGCGTTTCGCGGCATGCCATCCCAACGGCGGCAGAAGAATTTTGCAATTTGAGGGGTGGCTGGAGGATAAGTCCGCGTTCGTCTCACGGTCGTCATTGCGAGGAGCGCTAGCGACGAAGCAATCCACAATTCAGCAAGCAGTGAGATGGATTGCTTCGCTTCGCTCGCAATGACGGGAATCGAGCGTCTCCTACGCCCCCAGCACGTCCTTCTGCATCTTGCCGCCGTAGAAATGGAAGAACGGCACTGGCGCGTCGTGACGGAGCGGGCCGGTGGCGAGGCGGCGATCGAGTTCGGCGAGCACATTCTTGGTCATGGCGTGCGCGTCCGCGAGCGGCTCGGAGCCGATCTCGACCCACACGAGCTCGACCAGCTCGGCATCTGCATGCACCACGCCTTCGACACGATGCGCGATCGCCGAGGCATCCGCGGTGAAGAAGCGCGTGTCGAAGCGGCGGACGCGGCCGGGCGGCGTGATCGCGCGCGCAATCAGGAACAGGCCGGACGGATCAGGCAAGAGACCAGCGTCGGCGAACGGCGCCCAGGGGCCATCGAGCTTCTGCGACTTCTCGACCTTGCGGCCGAGGCAGAGCCCGGTCTCTTCGCAGGCTTCGCGGATCGCGGCATTGGCGAGCGCGCGCGCGCGGCCGGGCGTGATCTTCGGGCTGCCCTTCAATAGATTGGCTTCGAGCTCCGGTGTGATCGGGGCTGCGACCGGCACGCGGTTGTCGGCTTTGTCGACGCGGCCGCCGGGGAAAACGAATTTGCCCGGCATGAACACGACCTTGTCGTGGCGCTTGCCGACCAAGACCTTCGGCTTGGCACCGGAGCGATCGATCAGGATCAGCGTCGCCGCATCCTTCGGCCGGAAGTATGCGTGATGATCGGCTTCCTTTTCGCCCTGGTGGACGGCGGCGGCAGGGGCGGCAGCTTCAGTCATTTCATCCCTTTCATTTCTTCTTGGTGCCCGGTTTAGCTAGACCGGCGGGATGTCGCTAGGGGGATTCTCGTCAAAGCCATGCATGCGCAGGGCCCATTGCAATCCAATCACGGCTCCCTTCACCGGCTGCAACAGCGCCAGCGACGCGAACAGCGTGAATGACAGATAGATCGCAAGTTGCAGCCACACCGGCGGCGAATAGTTGGTCTCGATCCACAGCGCGGTCGGTACCACGATATGGCCGACAATCACGATGACGAGATAGGCGGGCAGATCGTCGGCGCGATGCGGTGTGAAATCGAGATCGCAGACCGGGCAATGGCCGTCGCATTTGAGAAACTTGCGGAACAGCCTGCCTTTTCCGCAGCGTGGGCAGCGGCCAAGGAACCCGCGCTTCATCGCGGTCCACACGTCGCGCTTCTCTGGCTCAGCTGCGTCGCGGGTCCAGACCACCGTGGGCGGTGTCACTTCCATGACTTGCCTCGCTTCGATTTACCGGATGTCGGCTTCGCCGGCTTGCGGTCCTTCTTCTTGCGTGCCTTCCGCTCCTTGTGCGCTTTCTTGCCGGATCCCTTATTGGGCCCCTTGCCAAATCCAGCGCTGCGGCGCTCGGTTCCGACGCCGTCGCGTTTTCTGCCGCGCGGAATTGTCTGACCGTCGGATAATAGCTCAAAACGCAGCGCGCCCGCCACCGGCGCGGCCTCGACCAGGCGCACGTCGACGACATCGCCGAGCCGATACATGGTGCCGCTGCGCGTGCCGATCAGCGCGTGGCGGGCTTCGTCGTAGTTGAAATACTCGCTGCCGATGGTGCGGATCGGGATCAGGCCGTCGGCGCCGGTGTCGTCGAGCTTCACGAACAGGCCGGCTCGCGTCACGCCGGAGATGCGGCCCTGGAACGAAGCGCCGATGCGATCGGCGAGGAAATGCGCGATCAGACGGTCGGTGGTCTCGCGCTCCGCCTTCATCGCGCGGCGCTCGGTGACGGAAATCTGCGCGGCGATCTCGGCCAGCGTCTCCACGCTCTCATCGGTCGGCAAGGCACCCTCGCCAAGGCCGAGCGCGCGGATCAGCGCGCGATGCACGATTAGATCGGCGTAGCGGCGGATCGGCGAGGTGAAGTGCGCGTAGCGGCGCAGGTTCAAGCCGAAATGGCCGTAGTTCTCGGCGGAGTATTCGGCCTGCGCCTGCGAACGCAGCACCACCTCATTGACCAGCGGTTCGTAATTCTCGCCGGCAACCTGCGCCAGCACGCGATTGAATTGCGTTGGACGCAGCGCGCCCTGCTTGGTGAAGGGCAGGTCGAGCGTCTTCAGGAATTCCTGGAGGTTGTGCACCTTCTCCTGGCTCGGCTCGTCATGCACGCGATAGATCAGCGGCAGCGCCTTCTTCTCCAGCATCTCGGCCGCGGCGACGTTGGCGAGGATCATGAACTCCTCGATCAGCCGGTGCGCATCAAGCCGCTGCGGCACGATCACCCGATCGACGGTGCCGTCCGGTTTCAGGAGGATCTTGCGCTCGGGCAGATCGAGATCGAGCGGGTCGCGCTCGTTGCGTGCGAGCTTGACCAGCTCGTAGGCCGACCACAGCGGCTTCAGGATCGGATCGAGCAGGGGACCCGTCGTGTCGTCAGGCCTGCCGTCGATCGCGGCCTGCGCCTGCGCGTAATTGAGCTTTGCCGCCGAGCGCATCAGCACGCGATGGAAGGTGTGCGAGCGCTTGCGGCCGTCGGCGCCGATCACCATCCGCACCGCGAGCGCGCCGCGCGGTTCGCCCGGCACCAGCGAGCAGCGATTGTTGGAGATGCGCTCGGGCAGCATCGGCACCACGCGATCGGGGAAGTACACCGAGTTGCCGCGCTGGAGCGCGTCGCGGTCGAGCGCGGATCCGGGCCGCACGTAAAAGGCGACGTCGGCGATCGCGACATGGATGATGAAGCCGCCCTTGTTGTTCGGATCGGAATCGACCTCGGCATGAACGGCGTCGTCGTGATCCTTGGCATCCGGCGGGTCGATGGTGACAAGCGGCACCTCGCGCCAGTCCTCGCGGCCCTGCAAGGTCGCGGGCCTGGCGTCTTCGGCTTCGCGCAGCGCAGAGGACGAAAACACCTGCGGGATGTCGTGGGTGTTGATCGCGATCAGGCTGATCGCCTTCTCGCTCGCGATCGAGCCGAGCCGTTCCTTGACGCGGGCGGAGGCGAGCCCGTAGCCGCGGGTGCGGATCAGGTCGACGCTGATGAGGTCGCCGTCCTCGGCGTCGCCGCTGTCGGCCTTGGCGATGTTGAGCTCGCGGCCGGCCTGCTTCTTGTCGACGGGGATCAGGCGCCCGCCGCCATCAGGGTTCTTGCGGAAGATGCCGAGGATGCGAGCGCGGCCGTGATCGATCACCTTGATGACGCGGCCGCGATAGGGCGTGCCGTCGTGCTCGTCGGTCACCTCGACGTGGAGCAGCGCGCGGTCGCCGACGCCGGCGGTGGTGCCGGGCTTCGGCCGCCGCGGCGTCTCGATGCGGATTTTCGGGGCGGAGCCGTCTTCCGAATCCCACTCGGCGGGCGTCGCAATCAACTCGCCGTCGCTGTCGCGGCCGGTGATGTCGGCGAGCACGGTGGGCGGCAGCGCCGCCGGCTCGTGGATCTTGCGGCGGCGCTTGGCGACCGTGCCGTCGTCGGCGAGTTCGCGGAGGATCCGCTTCAACTCGATGCGGTCGGCGTTCTTCAGGCCGAACTCGCGCGCGATCTCGCGGGTGCCGACCTTGCCTGGATTGGCGCGGATGAAGGCGACGATGGCGTCCCGGCCCGGAAAGCCATGGTCGGGTTTTCGTTTCACTTATCCTCTTGCCTTGCCGGCGCTCTTCTTCGCGGGCGCTTTCGCGGGTGCCGATGACTTTGCGGGCGAGGTCTTGGCACCGGAGGCGACCGGCGCGCGCGCCTTGCTGGTCGCATCCGTTTTCGGCTTCGTCGCGGCCTTCTTCGACGCAGCCTTCTTGGCAGGCTTGGCCTCGGCGTCGCCGTCGGTCTCCTCAGACGTTGCCTTTTCAGACTTGGCTTTCTTGGCCTTGGCGGGCTTTTCCGCCTTTGCCTTCTTGGCCTTCTTGCCGCCGCCCTTGGCCGCGCGCTCGTCGATCAGCGCGATCGCTTCCGCGAGCGTGATCTCGTCCGGGGTGCGGTCGCTCGGGATCGTCGCGTTGACGCCGCCGGCCGCGACATAGGCGCCGTAGCGGCCGTTCTTCAGCGCGACGGCGCCGAGCGTCGGGTGGTCGCCGAGCGGCTTGCCCGGATCGGCGCCGAAGCGGCGGCCGCTCGGGCCCTTCGCGATCTTCTCCGCGATCAGCGTGACGGCGCGGTTCAACCCGATGTCGAAGACTTCGTCACCGGCCTCGAGGCTGGCATAGGTCTTCTCGTGCTTCACGAACGGCCCGAACCGGCCGAGGCCGGCGGTGATCGGCTGCCCGGTCTCCGGATGCTTGCCGATCTCGCGCGGCAGCGACAACAGCTTCAGCGCCAGTTGGAGATCGACATCGGCAGGCGAGGTGCCCTTCGGAATGCCGGCGCGCTTCGGCTTCTCGCCTTCGGCGTAATCCTTCTGCTCGCCGAGCTGGATGTAGGGGCCGAACCGGCCGGCCTTCACCGTGACGTCGAACCCGGTGTCGGGATCGGTGCCGAGCACGCGATCGGCGCTCTCGGCGCTGTCCGCCGCGAGCGGCCTTGTGTAACGGCATTCCGGATAGTTCGAGCAGCCGACGAAGGCGCCGAACTTGCCGGCCTTGAGGTTAAGCCGGCCGGTGCCGCAGGTCGGGCACTGCCTGACGTCGCCGCCATCCGTGCGCGGCGGATAGATGTGCGGACCGAGCATCTCGTCGAGCGCATCGAGCACCTCGGCGACGCGGAGGTCCTTGATGTCGTTGACCGCACCGATGAAGCCGCGCCAGAAATCCTGCAGCACCTGCTGCCAGGCGATCTCGTTGTTCGAGATACGATCGAGCTGTTCCTCGAGATCGGCCGTGAAGTCGTACTCCACGTAGCGCGAGAAGAAATTCTCCAGGAACGCGACCACGACGCGGCCCTTGTCCTCGCCGTGCAGCCGCTTCTTCTCGAGCTTGACGTAGCCGCGGTCCTTCAACACCTGCAGGATCGAGGCGTAGGTCGAGGGGCGGCCGATGCCGAGCTCCTCCATCCGCTTCACCAATGATGCTTCCGAGAAGCGCGGCGGCGGCTCGGTGAAGTGCTGGGTGACGGCAAGGCTCTGGCGCTTCACGGCCTCGCCCTGGCTCATCGCGGGCAGGCGGCGTGAATCCTCGTCTTCTTCGTCGTCGCGGCTTTCCTGGTAGAGCGCGAGGAAACCGTCGAACTTGATGACCTGACCGGAGGCGCGCAGCTCCAGCACGCGGGCGCCGGCCTTGGCCTCGATGTCGACGGTGGTGCGCTCGAGCTCGGCCGATTCCATCTGGCTCGCAATGGTGCGCTTCCAGATCAATTCGTAGAGCCGCGCCTGATCGGTATCGAGCCTTCGGCCGATGGTGGCCGGACGGCGCGACAGATCGGTCGGGCGGATCGCTTCGTGCGCTTCCTGCGCGTTCTTGGCCTTGGCCTGATATTGGCGCGGGGCATCCGGCACATAGGCGTTGCCGTAATCCTCGCCGATCACCTTGCGAGCCTGGGTGATCGCGGACGGATCGATCTGCACGCCGTCGGTTCGCATATAGGTGATTAGACCGGTGGTCTCGCCGCCGATGTCGATGCCTTCATACAGCCGCTGCGCGATGCGCATGGTGTGCGCCGGCGCGAAGCCGAGCTTTCGGCTCGCTTCCTGCTGCAGGGTCGAGGTGGTGAAGGGCGCCTGCGGATTGCGCCGGGCCGGCTTGGCCTCGACGGTCGCGACCTTGAACAGCGCGGCCTCGATCGCCTTCTTGAAGTCCTCGGCTTCCGCGCCGGAGCCGATGTCGAGCCGTGCGATCTTCTTGCCGTCGGCGCCGACGAGCCGGGCCTCGAAGGCTTCGCCGCGCGGCGTCAGCAGCGTCGCGACCAGCGACCAGTACTCCCTCGGCACGAACTTCTCGATCTCGAGCTCGCGGTCGCAGACCAGCCGCAGCGCGACCGATTGCACGCGGCCGGCAGAGCGGGCGCCGGGCAGCTTGCGCCAGAGCACGGGGGAGAGGGTGAAACCGACCAGATAGTCCAGCGCGCGGCGCGCCATATAGGCGTCGACCAGCGCGCCGTCGATCTGGCGCGGCGCCTTCATGGCGTCGGTGACCGCCTGCTTGGTGATGGCGTTGAACACGACGCGCTCGACCTTCTGGTCCTTCAGCGCGCGCTTCTCCTTCATCACCTCCAGCACGTGCCAGGAGATCGCTTCGCCCTCGCGATCAGGGTCGGTCGCCAGAATCAGGCGGTCGGCCCCCTTGAGCGCCTTGGCGATGTCGTTCAGCCGGCCGGCGGCCTTGGCATCGACCTCCCAGATCATCTGGAAATTGGCGTCCGGATCGACCGAACCGTTCTTGGCCGGGAGGTCGCGAACATGGCCAAACGACGCCAGGACCTCGTAGGAGGACCCCAGATATTTATTGATCGTCTTGGCCTTGGCAGGCGACTCCACAATGACGATATTCATGTCATTCCAATGGCTTATGGGAAAACTTGAAGGCGGGTTCCGCTAGACTCGCGGCCCGCCGTGTCGGGGCGAACATGGGTGCTGGGGCGGTCGGTGTCAAATCGCCAGATATTGAAGGGAGGGCTCAAGCTGTGGAGTTCCTATCCCTAGGGTTGAAAAATGCGTCCTAGAGTTGCGGCCGGAAACGGCGTATCTCTATATATAGGGTGGGAATCGGGTTAGGCCTTTTGAGCAGCACAGGGGGTGGGCGGAAGCCCAAGCCGTCCGGCCGACGGCGACCGGAAGGCGACGAGCCCGGTGGGGAGGGCGGCCCGGATGACGCCCTGGTCCTGATCGCAGCGGCCGCGACCGAGTTCGCCAAACTCGCCCAGCGCCACAAATTCGAAGTCCTCGACCATCTGCTCGCGATGACCCGGCTGGAGGCCGACGAGCAATTGCGCGCGCGCAGCCGAAGGAAGCTGTCGTGAGATCCGGTGATGGGCGTGATCGCGGCCCCAGCGTCGCGCAACGATTGAGATTTGGGGTAATGGGTCCTGGCTTTCGCCAGGACGACACCGAATGTGTGGCGCGTCCTGAAGAGGGCTGTGGCCCCAGCGTCGCTCAACAATCACCTTCGCTGGTTATGGGTCCCGGCCTGCGCCGGGACGACGATGAGGATGGTGCTCGCACGATGCGACGCACCGTCATTGCGTACTTCATCTCGGTGTCATCGCCCGGCTCGCCACCATCTGCGCCGTAGGATGGGTAAAGCGAAGCGAAACCCATCATCTTGCCGCGCGGCCAGAATTGATGGGTATCGCTTCGCTCCACCCATCCTACGCAGTCGCGTGACGTCGCGCGCGCTTTTCTGCAGGCCGCGGCTTCAACGCCGTGTCGGCCGCCCCCAGCACGCGTCCGTCCTGCGAAAGCAGTGCGAGCTTCTTCACCGGCTTGCCCTTGTCGCGGTCGACCATGATGGTCGCGATCTCGTCCGGATGGTCGTCGAATTCCTCGGTCCATTGCCGGAGTGCAACCAGGATCGGAAAGATGCCGTGGCCCTTCGGCGTCAGGACGTATTCCTGATAGGCGCTGCCGTCGGAGGCGGGGACCATCTTCAGGATGCCGCGCTCGACCAGCGTGCGGAGCCGGGTGGTGAGGATGTTCTTCGCAAGCCCGAGGCTGGCCTGGAATTCGCCGAAACGGCGCCGGCCGAGGCTGGCGTCGCGGATGATCAGGAGCGACCACCAGTCGCCGAACACGTCGAGTGCGCGTGCCACCGGACAGCTGTCGCCTGCAAGGCTGGTTCGTTTCACGACGCACGCTCCGAAAGTTGGGCCATCACGGTCTTGTGTGGTTGCAATATTAAACCTGATGCCCTAGGTGGGCAACGAAGTTTAATAATGCAACCAACTGGAGGCGGACATGAGACTGGCAAACAAGACGGCGTTGATCACCGGCGGCAACAGCGGCATCGGGCTTGCGACAGCAAAGCTGTTCGTCGCCGAGGGCGCCAAGGTCGTCATCACCGGGCGCAACAAGGAGACGCTCGCGGCGGCGGCGCGGGAACTCGGACCGAACGCGCTCGCGGTGGTGGCCGATGCCACCGATGTCGCGGCGCTGGAGGCCGCGGTGAAGCAGGGCGCGGAGAAGTTCGGCAAGTACGACGTGCTGTTCGCCAATGCCGGCATTCCCGGCCAGACGCCGGTCGGCGGCACCACGCTCGCCGCATTCGAAAATGTGATCCGCACCAATCTTACCGGCGTGTTCTTCACCGTGCAGGCGGTCGCGCCTTATCTGAACGACGGCGCTTCGATCATCCTCAACGGCTCGGTAATTTCGGTGCTCGGCAATCCCGGCTACTCGGCCTACGCCGCGAGCAAGGCCGGCGTGCGCGCGATGGCACGGGTGATGGCGTCAGAACTGTCACCGCGCAACATCCGCGTCAACGTGGTGGCGCCGGGCGCCGTGCGTACGCCGATCTGGGGCGCTGCGATCGCAACGCCCGAGGCCGAGAAAGCCTTCGAGCAGCGGATCGGAAAGTCCACGCCGCTCGGACGCATCGGTGAACCCGATCACATCTCGAAGACGGTGTTGTTCCTGGCGTCCGACGACGCGGCGCATGTGCAGGGGCAGGAACTGTTCATCGATGGCGGTGCAACGGCATCTCCCGCCGGCGCGCCGATCTATCGCGGCTAATTTGTTTCGCATTGTAGAGAACGGCCGGTGTGAAGCAGTTCACACCGGCCGATTTCGTACGCGACTACTATTAGGCGTATTGAACCTTTGACGTACTCGCCGGACTCCTGAATGGGCGGGGATTTTTTCACCACGGAATCATTTTGGAGTTCCTTCATGCCGAAAGCAGCCCGCATTTCGACGCCGATCCCGGTTTCGTCTACCTCCGAAAATGAAAACTCAGACACGTCACAATTTGTGACGGTCGCGCTGTTTTCCGGCGTCGGTTTGTTGATCTCGCTCGTCGCCGTCATCTTCGGCATTCAAGGCGTCTGGTTCTGACTTCATCCGCCTGAAACGACCTGCCGCCACCGAGGTGACGGCAGAAATATGATCGCGTCAGGCGGCGTTGAGGCTGCCGGCGGCCTGCAGCGCGCCAGCGACCGCCTTCTCGCGATGCTCGGGACCGACCTGGATGCCGTCGGCGGGGATCAGCTCGAGATTCTTGACGCCGATGAAGCCGAACACGCCGCGCAGATAGGTCTCGAGATGCTCGAGTGCGGCCATCGGTGTGTCGGCGCCGTAATAGCCGCCGCGCGAGATCGCGATGATGACGCGCTTGTTGCCGGCCAGCCCCTCGACGCCGGCGGCGCCGTATTTGAAGGTCTTGCCCGCGACCACGACGCGGTCGATCCAGGCCTTCAGCTGGGAGGGAATGGTGAAATTGTACATCGGCGCGCCGATCACGACGATGTCGGCGGCAAGGAACTCGTCGAGAACCGCCTGACCGGTCGCGATGTCGTCGCGCACCGAGGGGTCCGGCGCCGCGCCCTGGCTGGCGGCGAGGTGCAGGCCGGAGAGGTGGGCGAGCGGGGTCTGGGTCAGATCGCGGTAGCTCACGACCAGGCCGGGATGGGCCTGGCGCAGCCGCTCGACGGCGGCGGCGGAGACCTGGCGGCTGACGGAGTGGGGGCCGAGGACCGAGGAGTCGATGTGCAGAAGGTTCATGGCAGGGGTCACCTTTGGTATAAGTTTGTAACTGGCGCTATATGAGTGACCGTCCTAAATGTCCGCAAGAACGCACATTTTTGAAACCCGAGCACAGCAATGAAACCCGAGCACATCCGTGTGCCTGCCCTTCCGCCCCTGCCTGACCAGGATCACAGCGATTGCCGCGCGGTTGCCTCCGTATTGGCGCGGGTCGGCGACAAGTGGAGCGTGTTCGTGATCATGATGCTGACCGACGGGCCAAAGCGCTTCAACGAGCTGAAGCGGATGATCAACGGCATCTCGCAACGGATGCTGACGTTGACGCTGCGCGGGCTGGAGCGCGATGGCCTGGTCACACGCACGGTGTTTCCAACCATTCCGCCGCGGGTCGATTACGAGCTCACGGATCTTGGCCATGGTCTGGCCGCGCCCGTGAAGGCGCTCGGCGAATGGGCGTTCGCGCATCTGCCGGAGATCGAGGGCGCGCGAAGCAATTTTGACTCGCGCAACAGCGACTGAAATCTAGACCCGTCACCCTGAGGAGCGCGCTCCTGCGCGCGTCTCGAAGGGTCGACGGCCACCAGCGGGGCCGTGCATCCTTCGAGACGCGGCCAAGAGGCCGCTCCTCAGGATGACGGTGATAGACTGGCGTGAGCCGCTTGTTCGCCCACGCTAAATCATCGACACCAGCCCGCCGCCGTGACGCTCGAGCCTGCCGGCAAGCTCGAGCTCCAGCAGTACCGCGCGGACGACGGCGGGCGAGACATCGGCCATCCGGATCAGATCGTCGAGACTGATCGGGCTCGGTCCGAGCAGATTGATGATGCGGGCACGATCGGACGCATCGGTGGCAAAATCCATCGGCTCGTCGTCTTCGCGCGCGGACAGCATGACGGGCCGCTCCATGATCGGCGTGACCGCGCTGATGACGTCGGCGGCTTCGGTGACCAGCGTGGCGCCCTGCTTGATCAAATCATTGGCGCCGGCGGCGCGCGGATCGATTGGCGAGCCCGGCACCGCGAACACCTCGCGGCCCTGTTCGGCGGCCATCCGTGCCGTGATCAGCGAGCCCGAGCGGTGCGCGGCCTCCACCACCACGACGCCGAGCGATGCGCCCGAGATCAGCCGGTTGCGGCGCGGGAAGTCGCGCGCCCGCGGCACGTGGCCGAGCGGCATCTCCGAGATCGCCGCGCCGCGCTCAAGCAGGGCGGCCAGCAGATCCTCATGCTCCGGCGGGTAGATGCGGTCATGGCCGCCGGCCAGCACGGCGACCGTGCCGCTTGCAACGGTGGCGCGATGCGCCGCCTGGTCGATGCCGCGGGCAAGGCCGGAGATCACGACAAAGCCGGCGTCGCCGAGATCGCGCGCCAGCTGGCCTGCAAATTTTAGCCCGGCGCCGGATGCATTGCGGGAGCCGACGATCGCGATCATCGGGCGCATCAGCGTGTCGCGTGCACCGCGTACGCCGAGCAGCGGCGGCGCGTCGTCGATGGTGGCAAGCCGCGCCGGATAGTGGGCTTCCTCCGGCGCGACGAGATCGATGCCGAATTTGCGGCAGGCCGCGAGTTCCGCGGCTGCATCGGCCTCGCTCGCGATGCGCCCGGGTCCCGATGCGCCGCCGCGGCGCGCGAGATCGGGCAGGCGCTCCAGCGCGTGCGCCGCATCGCCAAAATGGCGGAGCAGCGATGCAAAGGTGCGCGGGCCCGGTATTATGGCGCAAACGCCACAAGGGTGTTGTGAAAGGCGGCGCTCATCTCCGCAATTAAGGGAGATGAGCGAGGTGGCGAGTTATCCGAGCACCAGCGAAATCGCACGCCGCACATTATTGGCGCGCCGTTCCATTTCTCCCGCACGCCAGTCCTTCGCGAGACGGAGCGTGTTGGTCCAGCTGTCGAGGGCCTCAAGTTCCTTACGAAGGTATTGAACGTAGATACGTTGGTTCACTTCAGACATGAAAAACATCCCTTTTGCGGATGAAAGTTGCAATGCCATCGAAACAGCATTGCCGAAGAAACAAATATAACCCTTCATTTCAGGGATGGAAGCGGCGGGTTCCGCGCGCAACGCGACTAAATCTCCTCCAAAACCACCTGCTCAAGCTCCAACGCCGCAACGCACGCAAGAAAGAAGATCGCCGTAAACGATCCCCGCTTTAGCTTCATGGTTATCCCGGCTTCGGTCTCGTCTTTCAGGCCGTGCTTTTTCAGCCGCTTTGCCAAGTCGGCATAGGTCACGTTGGCTTTCTTCATTTCCGCCTTGAGGAAGTCGCTGGCGCGTCGGCCCCATTCCTCTTCCGCTTTGGGTAGGACCATGGCATCTCCTATCGATTCCGTGAGCTAACAAATATGATAGACCGGCCTTGACTTCCGGTCAAACGGTTCATATCCGTTAGCTATCATATTCGATAGGATGCGGCAATGCGCGGCAGACCGACGAAAGACCCTCACACCCGACCGGCCATCAACACCCTTGAACGGCTCCATATGGAGCTGGGCGGCCAAATACTCGCCAACCGGCAACAGCACGACGCGCTGAGCGAGCAGATGCGGCACGTCGAGGCCGTCATCAAGATGCTGGACCCCACATACAACCTGGGACGGATCGCGGTGAAGCGGCGGAAGCCAAACCCGTGGTTCAAGCGCGGCACCCTCTACAGGCGGGCGCTGGACGTGCTCAGGACGGCCACGGAGCCAATGACCACAACGGAGCAGGCGAAGGCAGTTCTCGCTGCGCATGGCGTAGAGGACGCTACTGGCGACGACGTGCAGGGCATCGCGCTGGGTATCCAGCACAGCCTTAAGAACCATGAGGGGAATGGCGTGGAGAGGGTTGGCCAAACGGCCCCGGCTCGGTGGAGACTTAAGACGGCTCATTGAACGTCGGTTCAACTTTGGCTAAGTCTCACGGCGGGGGGACAACCAAGGGCATGACTTTCTCGACGCTGACTAGCGCCATGATTCCTGTGGTGTCCTCTCTGAGTGATGTCCCGGACGATCTGCCGCTCTATTACGCCGACGAAAATTTCTATTTCCGCGTTCCTCTCGCCGAAAGCGATGACGGCCGCTGGCTAGTCACCATCGATGTGGGTTATCAGGAATATCGGGAACTGGCTCCTTGCGCGCAGGTTGCTCCAATAGATTTTTTCTCTTTTGGATACGAAATTACCCTTTTTGATCAAATAGATGAAGTTTCGTACTCAACCTTCGACCCGAGAGAGGCAAGACCGGCCATTCCGGATGAAATGCGGCAGTTGGTGGTTGAAATCGCCTGCCACTGCTTCATAAAACTTCTTCCAACGTGTTGTCCTGATTACATATTTCGGACAACTTGGCTTTCCAGCCCCAGCGAAAATGCCCTCAAAAAGCACCTTAGAGCCAATGAAATCTTGGCGGCGGCTGATTATATCGTGCTACAGGAAGGAACCGATCAACACGGTTGTAAGTATTGGTTGTTAGGTAAGAGCGACTCTGATCACTCTCACCTAGATCCATCCGGGCTAATAAGCAGCAGATGGGAGCAGAATGATGAGCCTTCGCACGCACTTTGACAGCGCCCAACAAAGAAATAACCCAGCTTTCGCTCATCAGCGGCAGCAGTCGCTCGGCACAACAGTAAAGCGAGGGGCTGAGGCTGCTCGCAACATTAAGCAGGCGCAGGCGTCATTAGAAAAGATCAAGGCGAAAAGAGCGGCGACCACTAAAGACAAGTAAGCCGCCGCCCACTGATTGCCAATCAAGGCCCGCGCAATGCGGGCCTTTTCAGTTGGCGATATGCCGCTGCCAGTAGCCGGTGAAATCGGCCGACTTCCCGCGCTTCAATGCCAGCGCCGCGATGCGGTTCACCTGATCGCCATTCGAGACCCGGCGGTTGTCCTCACGCCATGAGGACTCCTGCGCGTAGCGGAGCAGGTACGCGCCAGCAATATGGTGGTGGATACCGATCTCAGCACGACGCAAGCGGCTGAAATACTCCTCTGCCTGATTAGTGCAGGCACCATCGAAGGAGTAAGCTTCTTGGTGGTTGATTCGTTTCATTTCAAAACGTTCGTGTAGTCCATCCCAAGAAGCGGCTTCGTCGGCATGAACGACAGTCCCCTTCGCAATGCGGGCACGGATGAAAGCGGCGGCTTGGCTTTCAGAGCCAAACACTGCTGGCACAGAATTGCCGCCGCGCTCACGGACGACGACGACGACCTTCCGTTTCCCATTCTGATTGCTGGCATATCGGCGGTCGCGGCGATTTTCTTTCTGGTTTGCTGGCTTTACGTAACCGCCAAAATAACCGCCGTCCACCTCAGCCGTTTTGCCTTCGCCGCCGATGACACGGCCCTTCAATTCCTCCGCCATTGCCTCCCGCAGCTTGTGTAGGAGGACGAACGCGGACTTGTAGGACAGGCCCAGGTCCCGGCTGAGCGCCAGTGCGGACTTGCCCTTCACCTCGTTGCAGAACACGGCAATGGCCGCCAGATAGCCGCGCAGGGGCAGCTTATGGCTGGCAAACAGGGTACCGCTGGTGATGGTGAAATCCTTCTTGCAGCCCTTGCAGCGGAAGCGCAGGGAGCCGTTCGGACGGCGGGCTTCGTAAGCCTCTACGGAGCCGCAGGAAGGGCACACGGGAGCGCCAGCGGTATCAGCCCAACGGATGGCCTTGAAGGCCGTCTCGGCTTCCGCATCAGTCATGCGGAAGACCTGAGCTAGGCTCAGGGTCTTTGCCGCTTTGCTGAGGAGGAAGTGTTGGGACACAGCGCTACCTAACGAATACGATAGGTAACGAATATGATAGGTTTGGCTCTAGGTCAAGAAATCTATCGTTTTTGTTAGGTCACGAATTCGTTAGGTGTCATGCGGCATTAGTTCTTGGGTGTATTGCGCCCTTGGAACCCCAATAGGTAGTATGGGCTATTTGGGGGATTGGGGAATGTGGCCACTGCCAAGGGAATTACTTTGGGCAATCATCGTTGCCCTTGCTATCGCAGTCGTGTCGCTGTGGCCCTTAAAGTACCCGTATAGCCAAGCTCCAAGCATCCAGACGCAACAGCAGACCAAAGATTCCGTAGGCGGCCATGATGCCACCCAACATGGTCCAGCCGCGCCAGTAGACGCCACTGGCGAGCAGAAGGACCAGCATGGAGGCGAGCACGCTTCCGAGGTGACGGTATTGGGGATCAAGCCCGGTGAATGGTTGCTGGGCATCGTGACTTGGATGCTCTGGCTCGCTACGGCGAGACTCGTCGCGAACGCTGACAAAACTGCCGCTCGGCAGTTGCGCGCGTATGTGTTTGTCAGTGACGCCTTTATCCGCAATCTCAATGGTCCAGAAGTGCCCGTCATCCACGTCTGTCTCAAAAACTACGGGCAAACACCGGCCTACAAACTGACAAACGCGGGGGCCGTAACCTATGCCACCTTCCCCCAGAACGAGTTCTCTAGAAACCCCGCTGGCGATCAACGTCTGGCTATGCTGACCATTCCACCGGGGGCAGATATTGCTTCCGGCGTGATAAATCTCCCGTTCGCCGTAACGCCCGAGATAAAAGATGCCCTGCAAACAGGGAAGACTGCCATATGGGCTTTCGGACGAATTGAGTTTGAAGACATTTTTCGAGAGCGCCGATCCGTAGATTACCGGTTCATTTTCGGCGGTGACGTTGGCACGCGGTTCTTCACCCGGGATGGCGTCGTCCTCGGCGCGATGGCTCAGACCATCGACGGAAATGGCACCAGCGATCAGTAATGCGGCCCAAGCCGCGCGCCGTAGCACGGCGCTTCTCCTAGTCACGGGTACCTCCGTGACTTAGGAACCGGCCTCGAATTCGGCTTGTGGCGTTTGCGCCATAATACCGCGCGGGCCGACATTGTCGGAGCGGATCAACCGCAGGCGGTTGAGTCGTTCGGTGTCGGTGAGTTCAGTGGTGCTGGGTGACCGGTCATGCATGCGGGCTCTAGCTTCGCCCAACCTGGGATTGTGATCAACCGCGACATTGGCGAAGTAGGCGTGACGCGCTACAAGCGGTCGCCAATTCGAGGAAGCCGCCCATGATCTCACTTGCCGATCTCCAAGCGCGTATCGAACAAGGCGCGCTGTCGCCTGAAGCGGCCATCGGCCAATCGCTTGAGGTGATCGGTGCGCAGGAGAAGACGATCGGCGCCTTTGTCCGCCACGACGCCAAGGCGCGTGCGCAGGATGCCGGGCCGCTGCGCGGGATTGCGGTCGGCATCAAGGACATCATCGATACCGCCGGATTCCCGACCGAGATGGGGGCTGCGATCTACCGCGGCCATCAGCCGCGCGCCGATGCGCCCGTGGTGATGGCGTTGAAGAAGGCCGGCGCGACCATTGTCGGCAAGACCACGACCACCGCGTTCGCCGCGAACGATCCGACCGCAACGCTCAATCCGCACAATCACGCGCACACGCCGGGCGGCTCGTCGTCGGGCTCGGCGGCCGCGGTCGCCGCCGGGATGATTCCGCTGGCATTGGGCACGCAGACCGGCGGATCGGTGATCCGGCCGGCTTCGTTCTGCGGCGTCGCCGCGATCAAGCCGAGCTACCGGCTGCTGCCGACCGTCGGGGTGAAGTGTTTTTCGTGGACGCTCGATACGGTGGGGCTGTTCGGCGCCGGCGTGCGCGATGTCGCGCTGGGACTGGCTGCGATGACCAGGCGTCCTGAGCTTGTCGTGCCGTCCGAGGTCGCGGCACCGCGCATCGGCGTCGTGACGCAGGCATTTGCCGGCGCGCCCGAACCATCCGGCGCGGAGGCGTTGCAGAAGGCGGCGCGGGCGGCGGAGCGGGCGGGCGCAACCGTGCGCGAGCTTGCGATGCCTGAGGTCATCGCCGAGGCGTGGCGGATTCATCCGGTGGTGCAGGAGTTCGAGGCGCATCAGTCGTTCGCCTGGGAATACGGCCAGAACTACGATGCGATGCCGCCGCTGCTGCGCGGCCGGCTCGACGAGAGCAAGGGCGGCACGCCCGCCGAATATGATGCGGCGATGGACGTCACGCTGCGCGCGCGGCAGGCGCTGGCCGCGATTTTTGGCGAGGTCGATGTGCTGCTGACGCTGTCGGCGCCGGGCGCCGCGCTGAACGGCTTGGCCTCGACCGGCGATCCCCGTTACAACCGGCTCTGGACGCTGATGGGCGTGCCCTGCGTCAACGTGCCGACGCTGATCGCCGAGGGCGGATTGCCGGTCGGTGTGACCGTGATCGCGGGCTTTGGCAGCGATGCCAGGGCGCTGGCGGCGGCGAGCTTTGTCGAGGACGCGCTGAAGCGGTAGCGACGCGCTACTTCTTCTCGCCGATCTTGCCTTCGGTGCCGGCCTGCAGCCGCTTGATGTTCTCGCGGTGCGTATAGAACAGCAGTAGCGTCAGCACGGCGAACAGCGAGGCGAGCGCGTTGTGGCCGAACCACCACAGGAACAGCGGCGTCACGAACGCGGCGACGAGCGCCGATAGCGACGAGTAGCGCGTGGTGGTGGCGGTGCCGATCCAGATCACGGCAAAGATAAGCGCCGCGGGCCAGAACAGGCCGAGCAGCACGCCGATATAGGTCGCGACGCCCTTGCCGCCGCGGAATCTGAGCCAGACCGGGAAGAGGTGGCCGAGGAATGCGCCGAGCGCCGCCAGCATTGCCGCGTTCGGGCCGTCGATCGAGCCCGCGATGATGACGGCGACCGTGCCCTTGAGCATGTCGCCGATCAGCGTCGCCGCGGCGAGGCCCTTGTGGCCGGTGCGCAGCACGTTGGTTGCACCGATATTGCCCGAGCCGATGGTGCGCAGATCCTGCGTGCCGGCGAGCCTGGTGAGGATCATGCCGAACGGGATCGAGCCCAGGAGATAGCCGATCAGGAAGGCGGCAAGCAGCAGCGCGTCAGCAGACATCGCGGTGGTTCCCTGGACGGTCGATCCGGTCCATTCTTGGCAATCCTGTCAATGAAATATTAACCATCAATCCGCACCATGGCCTTGGAAATGAGGGAGCTTGTCATGGCTTCTGTTCGCAGGCGGCTGGAGCAGGTTTTCTTTGTGGTTTACGTCGCGGCCATCGTCGTTGGAACGACGATGGAAGCGATGTCGCAACTCGCGGTACGCTGAGTTCCACGCCAATTTAGACGTGTTCGTACACCGTCCGTCCGCCGACGATCGTCCGCGTCACGCGGCCCGAGAAGCGGGCGTCGTCGAACGGCGTATTCTTGCACAGCGATTTGAGATCGTCGCGATCGAGCACCCAGGGGGTGTCGGCGTCGATCACGATCACATCGGCGGGGGCCCCGGCGCGCAGCGTGCCGCCGGGCAGGCCGAGCAGTTCCGCCGGCCGCGTCGACATCGCCCGGATCAGCGTCTTGAACTCCATCTCGCCATTGTGGATCAGCCGCAGCGCCGCCGGCAGCATGGTCTGCAGGCCGACTGCGCCGCTTGCCGCTTCCGCGAACGGCAGCCGCTTGACCTCGACGTCCTGCGGATTGTGATCGCTCATCACGACGTCGATCAGGCCGGAGGCGAGCGCTGCGACCAGCGCCCTGCGGTCCTCCTCGGTGCGCAGCGGCGGCGCCAGCTTGAGGAAGGTGCGGTAGGGGCCGATGTCGTTCTCGTTCAGCGTCACGTGGTTGATCGAGACCGAGGCCGAGACGTTGAGGCCGTTATCGCGGGCACGCTTGAGGATTTCCAGCGACTCGATCGAGGTCAGCGAGGCCGCGTGATAGCGCCCGCCGGTCAGCGCCGCGAGCCGCATGTCGCGCTCGAGCATGATCGACTCGGCGGCGGTGGGGATCCCGGCGAGCCCGAGCCGCGTGGCGAACTCGCCCTCGTTCATCACGCCTTCGCCCACCAGATCCGGGTCCTCGGTGTGATGCACGATCAGCGCGTCGAAATCGCGAGCGTAGGTCAACGCGCGCCGCATCACCTGGGCATTGGTGACGCTGCGGTCGCCGTCGGTGAAGGCGACGGCGCCGGCGGCCTTCAACAGGCCGATCTCGGTCATCTCCAGGCCCTGCATGCCCTTGGTCAGCGCCGCCATCGGGTGGATGTTGACGATCGCGGTGTCGCGGGCGCGGCGCAGCACGAAGTCGACGGTCGCCGAATTGTCGATCACCGGCGAGGTGTCGGGCTGGCAGATGATGGTGGTGATGCCGCCGGCGGCGGCGGCCTGGCTGGCGGACGCAAAGGTCTCGCGGTGGCTGGCGCCGGGTTCACCGACGAAGGCGCGCATGTCGATCAGGCCGGGGGCCACGATCTTGCCGGCGCAATTGACGATGTCGGTGCCTTCGGGGACGCCGGCGGCGCCGATGCCGCGCTTGGCGTCACGGATCACGCCGTCCGCGATCAGGACGTCGCCCGGACCGTCGAAGTCGCGGGACGGATCGATAACGCGGGCGTTGGCGAGCAGGATGGGGCGGCGGTCAGTCAGCATGGCGTCACGCGTTCGGCAGGTTGCGGGCGAGCGCTTCGAGCACTGCCATGCGCACCGCCACACCCATTTCGACTTGTTCACGGATCAGCGACTGTGCGCCGTCGGCGACGAACGTGTCGATCTCGACACCGCGGTTCATCGGGCCGGGATGCATGACCAGCGCATCGGGCTTGGCGTAAGCGAGCTTCTTCTGGTCGAGGCCGAAATAGTGGAAATACTCCTGGCTCGAAGGCACGAAAGAACCGTTCATGCGCTCGCGCTGCAGCCGCAGCATCATCACGATGTCGGCGCCATTCAGCCCTTCGCGCATGTCGCGCGCGACCTCGACGCCCATCCGCTCGATGCCGCGCGGCAGCAATGTGGAGGGGCCCACCACGCGGACGCGGGCGCCCATGGTGTTGAGCAGGAAGATGTTGGAACGCGCCACGCGCGAATGCAGCACGTCGCCGCAGATCGCGATCGTCAGCCCCTCGAGCCGGCCCTTGTTGCGCCGGATCGTCAGCGCGTCGAGCAGCGCCTGGGTCGGGTGCTCGTGGGCGCCGTCGCCGGCATTGATCACGGAACCGTCAACCTTGCGCGCCAGCAACTCGACCGCACCGGAGGCGTGGTGGCGCACCACCAGGATATCGGGGTGCATCGCGTTCAGCGTCACCGCGGTGTCCATCAAGGTCTCGCCCTTGCGGGTCGACATCGATGACACCGACATGTTCATGACGTCGGCGCCCAGGCGTTTTCCGGCGATCTCGAACGAGGACTGGGTCCGGGTCGAGGCCTCAAAGAACAGATTGATCTGGGTGCGGCCGCGCAGACTGGCGCGTTTCTTGTCGACCTGGCGGTTGAGCTCGACATACTCCTCGGAGAGGTCGAGCAGGCCCGTGATGTCGTCAGCGGAAAGGCCCTCGATGCCCAGCAGATGCCGGTGACCGAGGACAAAAGTCGATTTTAATGATGGGGTCATTAAAGCGAGAGCTATAGGCGCGGATGGCCGGTGGGGCAAGCGCGAAGAGGGCCCGGAGGAGTTTTCCCCGAGTAAGATGGGGCTGGGTTTCTCCGCCATCATGCCCGGGCCTATTGCAAGCTGTCCGCGCCTTGCTTTTGCTGGTCTTTCCGGAACAAGACGTGGACGACCGGGCTTCGCCGGAGCGGAGGCGAGGTGATGCCTTGGACGGCCATGCAGCCGGGACAGCGGAGCGAGGACTCGTGAAAATTGCCGTGATCGCACTGCTGGCCATCGAGTTGATCTCAGGGTCGATCTCGTCTGCCTTCGCTCAGAGCCTGCCCGGCGACTTCGTGTTCCTCCGCGACATCGATCCGACCATCATCCAGGACATCCGCTACGCGACCTCCAATAATTTCATGGGGCGGCCGATCGCGGGCTACGGCGCGGCGGAATGCGTGGTGAAGCGGGAGGTGGGGCTGCGGCTCAAGGCCGTGCAGCAGGAACTGGCGCGGCAAAGCCTGTCGCTGAAAATGTTCGATTGCTACCGGCCGGCCCGCGCGGTTGCCGACATGGTGGCGTGGTCGAGGAACGGCAAGGAGACCGCCGCCGAGCGACGCTACAACCCGGCCTTCTCGAAGGCCGATCTGTTCCGCCTCGGCTATATCGCCACCCATTCCGGGCATTCGACCGGCGCCGCGGTCGATCTCACGCTGGTCGATCTTCGCGCCGACAATTCGCGCAAGTTCGATCCGGCCAAGGACTATGCCGACTGCACCGCGCCGGTCGCAGCGCGCGCCCCGGAGGGCAGCGTCGACATGGGTACCGGCTACGACTGCTCTGATGCGAAGGGCCATACTGCCTCAGGGGCGATCACGCCGGCGCAAAGGCGTTGGCGCAATACGCTGGTGGCGGCGATGGCCCGGCAGGGATTTGCCAACTATGCAAAGGAATGGTGGCACTTTTCGCTGCCGGGGGTAGGTGGGGCGGCCTATGATTTCCCGATCACACGCGCGCACTAGCGGTTGGATTTTCCTCAAATTCAAGGCATCTCGGCAACACAAAGCTTGCCATCGCTGAAGTAGCTGAATGCGCTTTCAACACTCCTTAATTGTGGCCGTCTGAAGTGCGGGCATTGCGGGAGCAGAAAACATGCGTTGGGCTGTTGTCATTGTTGCCGTCGGTGCGTTCGGCATAGCGATCTACGACCAGTACGACAAGGGCGCGAGCTATCAGCGCGTCGATGCGCGCATCAGCAGCGTCAATGACCAGTGCTATCTGGAAAAGGTCGAGCGCGGCGTCATCACCAAGACGACGTTCACGTCCGATCTGACTCGCTGCGAAACCGCCGAGCTGCTGCGGAAGGAGCATCCGAAGTGGCAGGGCTATCACGTGATGCACAAGATCGAGGTGCGCGTCGTCTATGTCTCGCCGGTCGATGGAGCCACGCACCAGTCCAGCCTGCAGATGTCCTATTTCCCCAACGGCAAGCCGCTGCGCGCCGGGGACGTGTTTCCGGTGCTGGCCTCCAAGACCAAGGCGGAGACGACACGTTCGATCTGACCGTCACCGCGGTCCGGAAGGATGGGAGTTCGACCATGCGCCTGGGGCTCTACGGCATCATCGCGATCGGCGTTGCGGGGTTCTATATCTACGGCGAGCTCGACAAGCGGGTGAACTTCCGGCCGATCGACGCGCGCGTCAGCAGCGTCAAGGAGCAATGCTATATGGAGAAGACCGAGGACAATCGGAGCTCGACCTCGGATCTGTTGCCGTGCGAGCTTGTCGAGCTTCTGGCACGTCACCATCCGAAATGGCAGGGCGCCGACATCAAGCACAAGATCGAGATCCGGTTTGCCTATATCTCTCCGGTGGACGGTGCTGCGCATGAATCGAACCTGCAATTGGCTGAATATCCCGATAACCGGCAACTGAACAACGGTGACATCTTTCCGGTCCAGGCGTCCAGGAGGGAGGCGAACCGGACCCGCGCCAGTGACTGGGTCGACCGCTGGCTCGGCCGCCATGCGCCGAAGCATGGAAGCATCTAGCGGACGTGTACTTTTCGCTGCCCCGCGCCGGCTCGCAGGCTTATGATCCGCCGATTCCAGTTACGGCGCTGCCGCCGCCAAAGACCGTTGTCCGGGCATCGCGCGCAGAGCGACCAATCGCCGGGGAGACCATGACGCAGGCTCCGTTCGCCACCCACGACGTCCTCAACCAGTCGCCGCCCTTTGAGGACATCGACCTCTTCACGGCGGACGCGCCACTCGTCGCGGCCGTCGTCGCCAACGGCGGGGCGGCAGCCAGCGCAAAGCTGTCGGATTTCGGCAAGCATTGGGGATCGGCCGTCATGGCGGAGCGCGGCCGGGTCGCCAACGAGAACACGCCGAAACTGCGAACGTTCGATGCCAGGGGCAATCGCCGCGACGAGGTCGAGTTTCATCCGGCCTATCACGAGCTGATGGCGCACTCGGCCCATGCCGGCATGCACAACTCGACCTGGACCGCCGACGGCAAGCCGGCTGGCGGGGCGGCCGAGGTGGTGCGCGCGGCGAGGTTCTATATCGCGTCCCAGGTCGAGACCGGTCATCTCTGCCCGATCACGATGACGCGCGCCTCGGTCGCGGCGCTGGCCTCGCAGCCGGACATTCTGGCGAAGACGATGCCGGTCATCTCAACGCGCGCCTATGACCCGGGCTTTGCGCCGTGGTGGACCAAGCGCGGCATGACGCTCGGCATGGGCATGACGGAAAAGCAGGGCGGCACCGATGTGCGCGCCAACATGACGCGCGCCGCGCGCGACGGCGGTGCCTGGCGCATCACCGGGCACAAATGGTTCATGTCGGCGCCGATGTGCGACGCCTTCCTGGTGCTGGCGCAGACGAGCGGTGGCCTGAGCTGCTTCTTCATGCCGCGCTTTGCGCCCGACGGCACCGTCAATGCGATCCACTTCCAGCGGCTGAAGGACAAGCTCGGCAACCGCTCCAATGCCTCGTCGGAGGTCGAATTCCACGGCGCCCATGCCGAATTGATCGGCGAGGAGGGCAAGGGCATCCGCACCATCATCCAGATGGTGCAGTTGACGCGGCAGGATTGTGCGATCGCCTCCACCGGCCTGATGCGCTCGGGGCTGGCGCACGCGCTCAATCACGCGCGGCATCGCAGCGTGTTCCAGAAACATCTCGCCGACCAGCCGCTGATGCAGGCGGTGCTCTCGGACATGGCATTGCATGTCGAGGCGTCGATCGCGCTGGTGATGCGGCTCTGCCGCGCCTTCGATCGCGCGCCCATCGATGCAGGCGAGGCCGCCTATATGCGGCTGCTGACGCCGGCGATCAAATACTGGACCTGCAAGAGCGCACCCGGCTTCCTCTATGAGGCGATGGAGTGCCTCGGCGGCAATGGCTATGTCGAGGAGGGCATTCTGGCGCGCCATTACCGGGAGTCGCCGGTCAACGCGATCTGGGAAGGCTCAGGCAACGTGATGTGCCTCGACGTGTTGCGCGCGCTCGGCCGCGAGGCCGATGCCGCGCTCGCTGTGCTGCGTGCGCTCGCCGACGAGACCAGGGGCCTGCCGGGCACCGCCGAGGCTATTGCGTCGATCGGACAATCGTTCCGCCGCCCGGACAGCGAGCGCATCGCACGGCTTGCAGTCGAGAAGCTGGCGCTCTTGGCTGCCACCGCGGCGCTCAACCAGGTCTCGCCGAAAAATGCCGAACTGTTCGCGGCGACACGGCTTGCCGAACGCCACGCCGGCATGTACGGCGCTGTGGACCTCTCCGATGCCGATCAGCGCGCGCTGCTGGCGCGGGCGCTGCCATGAAGGTTATCTGATGGACGCACTCAATCCCGATACTCCGCCGACCACCATCGAACCGCCGCCACGTCCCCCTCGGGTGTGGAGGTTCTGGGGCACCTCGCTGTGGGGCCTTCTGATCTTCGCCGCGATGTTCCTCGGCCAGGTTGCCGTGATCGTCTACCGCATCATTGCGCAGGGCGGCGAACTGTCGGCGGCCGGCATCACCCATGTGGTCGCCGACGGTCTGACGATCTCGCTCTCGGTCCTCGCGGGCCTGCCGATGGTGCTGCTGGTGCTGTGGTTCGCGATCCGCCGCACCGGGATCCCCTTTGCCGATTACCTCGGGCTGCGCGGGACGTCGTGGAAGAACGTGATCATCGGCGTCGTCGCGCTGATCGTGCTGGTCGGGGCCTGGGACATGGTGTCCCGCGCCGCCGGCCGCGAGGTGACGCCGGGCTTCATGGGCGACGTGCTGAAATCGGCGCAGGAGCACAGCGCGCTGTGGCTTCTGGTGATCGCTTTTGCCGTGGCTGCGCCGCTCTGGGAGGAGCTGTTCGCGCGTGGTTGGCTCTATCGCGGGTGGTCGGAATCCAGGCTCGGCCCCTATGGCGCGATCCTGCTGTCGTCGATCGTCTGGACCGTGATGCACCTGCAGTACGACTGGTTCTTCCTCTGTGAGGTGCTGTCGATCGGGTTCTTGTTCGGTTATTTGCGCTTCCGCACCGGTTCGACTTGGCTCACCATCCTGCTGCACGGGCTGAACAATTTTGCGGCGACGCTCCAGACCTGGTGGCTGGCGGGGTGATCGGTCAGGATAGCAGTGACGGTTTGCCGGGGCGCTCAGCGTACAACTCGGCCGTCCATTCCATCAGACACTGCTCCGCATAGCGCAGGCCTTTGGTGGTCCGCTCGAGGCAGTCCTGCCCAACATCGCTGTCGGGACCACGCGAAATGGCCTCGGCTATGTACAATCCAGCCATTGAAACACCCTTGCGGATCTCTTCCAGTGCCAGGATGCAGTCACGCCGCCGAGCCCGGGCTTCACTGGTCGTGGGCTTCGCTTCCTGCGCAAGCGTTAGTTGGGAAATTACTCTCAGGCCCAACCAACTGAAGATGCCGCACAGCTGCCTTACGCGTTCGGGCGCACTACCGTCGAAGCCCTTGACGTTCCTCATAAGCTGCACTTTTCGGCTGACAAGCTCGGCAAGCGCCGTCTTCACGGCGCGCGCACCCGTCTCAGTGAAGGTGTAACTGCTTGCCAGGTGCGCCATGGGCAAGTCGTCGACCGCGATCCGTTGTGTCCAGTCTGCGCGTTCCATCTGCGACCACAACACATCATTGTGGCTCCCCACCGATGTGATCATCGCGCTACCGGGGCGTGCCGCCGCGCCTTCATTTACGGACAGATCGCCGGGCGAAAGAGTCGCGAGCCAGAGGCAAAGCTGACGGTTGTCGAAGGCGGACGAACTCGAAGTGTTGTTCATGCGTGCGGCCCGCTGGTTGCATGAGAAAGCGCGTATGAGCTTAGCAAGCCGGGCTTGAAGCGACGGTAAAGGCAAAAAGTAGATTTGCGCATTTACCGCGAACGTCGCATTCTGGCGCGAAGCCGACGTGTGCTCACGCCCGGCCTGACGCTGCCACGAGTGGGCAGAGCAGCGTGATGATCCCGTGAACGCTCGCCAAAAGCCCAACCGCGTCAATCACGATCGGCATCGTGATGGTCGCCGGAATCGTCTGCAGCGCGATGATCCCGGAACAAGCACTGGTGCGTCGCCGCCCATCGGATGCTTGACGAAGGGGATGCCAGTGCCCCCCTCGAGTGCTATGATGTGCATCAATGAACGAGCGCGGGCCGGACCGAAACCAGGCAGCGGCGGCTGCCGTCGTGCGAGCTCTTCTTATGGCTATTTTGATCCGAACTCTGTTGGCCAGCGTCGTCGCGCTGGCGTCGCTCGGTGCCATCACGCAGCAGGTGCGCGACCAGGGCGCCACGGACACCGAAATCCGCATCGGCAATCTGATGCCGTACAGCGGCGCGCTCGAGATTTTTGGCCAGATCGGCAAGGCGGAAGCCGCCTATTTCGAGATGATCAACGAACGCGGCGGCATCGGCGGCCGCAAGATCCGTTTCATGTCCTATGACGATCTGTCGGATGTTTCCAACGCCATGGACCTCACGCGCATTCTCGTCGAGACCGACAATGTGCTCTTGATGTTCGGTTCGTTCGGCACGCCGGAGAATCTCGCCGTGCGGAAGTATCTCAACGAACGGCAGGTCCCCCAGCTTTTTGTTGCCTCCGGCGATCAGGACCTCAGCGAGCCCGCGGTCTATCCGTGGACCATGGGCTGGCAGCCCTCATACCGCGAGGAGGGGCGCATCTATGCCAACTACATCCAGGCTTTCTATCCCGGAAAGAAGATCGTGGCGCTTTGGGAGAATGATCAGTTCGGCCGGGAATTGTTCAAGGGATTGGTGCAAGGCTTGGGTGACGTCGCCCACAACATCAGGATCGACATCGCCTATGATGTCGACGATCAGCATCTGGACGGCCACATATCGATCCTGAAGCAGTCGGGGGCCGAGGTCTTTGTGTTTGCCGGGGTGCCGGAAAATGCCTCGAAGGTGATCCGGGCCGCGGCCGAGCACGGCTGGCGGCCGGTGTTCGTCGTGAACCAGATGGCGTCATCGATCGAGACGGTGCTCAAGCCGGCCGGCACGGAGAATGCGACCGGCGTCATCACCGCCGCCTTCCTGAAGGATGCGAGCGATCCGGCCTGGAGGGAAGATCAGGGCGCCTGGCGCAGCTTCCTTGACAAGTTTACGAAAGCCGGCGGCAAGGACGACGCTGCCGCAGTCTACGGCTATGCCGCCGCCGAAACGATGGTCCAGGTGCTCAGGCAATGCGGCAACGATCTGTCACGCGAAAACGTCATGAAGCAGGCTGCGGCGCTCAGGGATTATCAGGCATCCGCCTTGCTCCCCGGCATCAAGATCAACACCGCGCAGTTCCGACCGGTGGAGCAGTTGCGGTTGCTGCAGTTTGATGGCCGCAGCTGGCAGCCGATCGGTGAGGTGCTTGATACGGCGTTCACCGGTTCGTCCGGAAAATAGCGACGATCAGCGCAACGAGCCGGCCAGCGCAAGCGCATGCCGCGTGCTACGGCCCAACGGCGGCGATCACGATCGGCATCGTGATCGCGGCCAAAATCGTCTGCAGTGTGATGATCTGGGCGAGCAGCGGCGCGTCGCCGCCCATCTGGCGCGCCAGCACATAGGCTGACGGCGAGGTCGGCACCGCGGCGCAGGCCGCGACGATGGCGAGGTTGGCGCCGGTGACGCCGAACCACACCGCGAGCGCGACGGTCAGGACGGGCATTGCGACCAGCTTCAGGACCAGCGCGATACTGGCGGCGAGGCTGGGGCGGAAGATGCCTTCCAGATGCAGTCCGGCGCCGGTCACGAGCAGGCCGATCGCGAGCGACGAGCCGCCGAGCGCGTCGGCGACGTCGTGCCAGATTTTCGGCAGCGGGACATGCGTGACGTTGATGGCGAGCCCGATGACGCAGGCCCAGATGAGCGGGTTCTTCACCACGGTCATCACGATCGCGCCGGCGGACCGCTTCCCGGATGAGGCATATTTCGCCAGCACGGCGACGCTGAAGACGTTGACCAGCGGGATGATCGCGACCATCGCCACCGAGGCCAGCGCAAGTCCGACCTTGCCATAAAGATTGCCCGACACCGACAGCGCGACATAGGTCTGCCAGCGGGTGGCGCCCTGGAAGATGGAGGAGAAGGCGGGGCCGTCGACCCCGGCGCGGACGAGCGGGGCCCGCAGCGCAAGACACAGCAGGCACATCACGAGCGCGGCGAGCAGCAGCGCGCCGCCGACGCCGGCGACCGGCACCTTGGTCAGATCGGCCTTGACCAGCGTCTGTACCAAAAGCACCGGGAACAGCACGTAGTAAGTGAGCTGCTCCAGCCCATGCCATTGGGTGTCGAGCCGCATCAGCGTGCGTCTCAGGACGAAACCGAGCACGATCAGCAAAAACACCGGCAACAGCGCCGCGATCACCACGGCCATCGTCAGCGGTCTCTGCGCAGCTTCGCCAGCCGGTCCAGCGCGCCCTGCAGGATGAAGATCGCGGCGTGCTCGTCGATCACCTCGGCGCGGCGGGCGCGGCTGACGTCCATCCCGATCAGCTCGCGTTCGACGGCCGCGGTCGACAGCCGTTCGTCCCACAGCCCGATCGCAAGCGCAGTGAGGCCTGCGAGGTTGCGGGCAAAGGCCCGGGTCGATTGCGCGCGCGGGCCTTCGCTGCCGTCCATGTTGATCGGCAGGCCCAGCACAAAGCCGACAGCGTTGCGCTCGGCTGCGATCGTGAACAGCCGTGCGGCGTCGGCCTTGAACTGCTTGCGATGGATGGTCTCGACGCCGGTCGCGAGCCGCCGGTCCGGATCGGAGACGGCAACGCCGATGGTCTTGGTGCCGAGGTCGAGGCCAACCAGCGCGCCGCGGTCAGGCCAGTGCGGCGCGGCTTCGATCAGGGGAAGGATGGGGGCGGGCATGGCGCTAGCGCTTAGCACGCACCTGCGCGCCGAGGCAAAGCTCTTGCTTCACCTCTCCCCATTGGGGAGAGGTCGAATTGCGAAGCAATTCAGGTGAGGGGCTGCGCTCCATCGAGGGACCGTAACCCCTCACCCGGCGCGATGCGCCGACCTCTCCCGATGGGAGAGGTAAGATTGAAGTCGCCTCACGCGGCGATGATCCGATCGTCGCCGCCAAGGCACGCGGTCAGTCCCTGCAACGCGCTGGATTGGTGCGTGGCGCGGCGCTGGATGAACAGCGTCTCGACATGCGCGTGCTGCGGACTAAGCTTGTGGATCTTGACGTCGCGCTGGACGTGGTCGCGCTCGACCACCGCGCGCGGCAGGAGCGTCACGCCCATGTCGGCGGCGACGCAGCCGACCATGCCGTCGAGCGTGCCGAGCTCGAAGCGGGCGGCGGACGGCCAGCCGAACTCGGTGAACACCTGTTCGAGGCGTTGCCGGTAGGTGCAGCCGGTGCGGAACACGAGCGCAGTCGGGCCCGACTCCGGCGTGCCGGCGCGCAAGGCGGCGAGCGATTTCCAACGCTGCGCGGTGACGAGCACCAGCTCCTCGGTGAAGGCTGATGTCGCTGACAGTTCGGCGTGCTCGATCGGGCCGGCGACAAAGGCGCCATCGAGCGAGCCGTCGAGCACGGCGGCCACGAGGTCGGCGGTCGGCGCGGTGCGCAAGGTCAGGCGCACCGCCGGATAGCGGCGATGAAATTCGGCAAGCAGCGTCGGCAGCCGCACCGCGGCGGTGGTCTCCATCGAGCCGATCGACAGCGGCCCCTTCGGCTCGCCATCGTCGCGCGCGGCGAGCACCGCTTCGCGCGACAACGCCGCCATGCGCTGCGCATAGGGCAACAGGCGGCGGCCGGCGCCGGTCAACGACATGCCGCGGCTGTGCCGCTCGAACAGCGCGGTGCCGATCTCGGCCTCCAGCGCCTTGATGCGCTGGGTGACGTTGGACTGCACGGTGTTCAGCTCGTCGGCGGCCCGGGTGATGCCGCCGAGCCGGGCGACCGTGGAAAAGGTGAGCAGGTCGGTCAATTCCATCTGGGACCACCGTTTCATTTTAGAGATCGTAGCGTTCTCTAGTATTCATTTTCCGAGAATGTTAGGCCCGCTTAGGCTGCGAGTCCAGAACAGCAAGCCAGAACAGGGAGCAACGCATGCCGATCGGCACCGAATTGACGGCTCGTCTGGGGATCGCGCATCCGATCCTGCTGGCGCCGATGGCGATGATCACGGCAAGCCGGCTGGTGATGGCGGTGAGCGACGCGGGCGGCCTCGGCATTCTGGGTGGCGGCTATGGAGATCGGGCGTGGCTCGAAGCGGAGACGGCGGTACTCAGGAAATATCACCGCCCGTTCGGGATCGGTTTCATCACCTGGAGCCTCGCCAGGCAGCCCGAGCTGATCGATATCGCACTGGAGGCGCGGCCGCGCGCGGTGATGCTGTCATTCGGCGATCCGGCACCGTTCGCGCCCGCGATCAAGGCCGCAGGCGCGCTTCTGATCTGCCAGGTGCAAAGTGAGGACATGGCGCAGCAAGCCCTCGATTGCGGCGCCGACATCCTGATTGCGCAGGGCACGGAGGCGGGCGGTCACGGCGCCTCGCGCACCACGCTCGACATCGTGCCTGCGATCGCCGATTTCGCGGCAGGGCGCGTCCCCGTCGTCGCAGCCGGCGGCATCGCGGACGGCCGCGGCCTCGCGGCGATGATGATGCTCGGTGCATCCGGCGTGCTGATGGGAACGCGCTTCTATGCCAGCGTCGAGGCCGATGCGCCCGAGCGGGCGAAGCAGCTGATCTGCGCCGCCAAGAGCGGCGAGACGGTGCGCGGCGTGGTGATGGACTGGTCGCGCAAGCTGATGTGGCCGGCGCCGTTCACCGCGCGCTCGCTCTCCAACGATCATCTGCGGCGCTGGAGCGGCCGCGAGATCGAGCTGATGCAGCGCGCGGACGAGATCGCGGTGGAATACGCCGCCGCGCGGGCCGCGGCCAATTTCGATGTTGCCGCGGCGTTCGCCGGCGAGTCCGTCGGGCTGATCCATGATATCGTTCCCGCGGCCGAGATCGTCGGCCGTATCGTCGCCGAGGCCGAGCAGACCTTGCAGGGCCGGCGCAATTCGCTTTCCTCTTTGTCCTGAACAAGCGCGAGACAGACCATGTGGCCGGACCGTCGATTGATCGATCGTTTCAAAACCGAATTCCCGATCGTGCTGGCGCCGATGGCCGGCGTGATGGATGCGGAGCTAGTGATCGCGGTGGCGCAGGGCGGCGGGCTTGGCTCGCTGCCATGTGCGATGCTCTCGGCCGAGAAGGCGCGTGAGCAGGTCAACATCATCCGCCAGCGCGTGTCTACGCCGGTCAACCTCAACTTCTTCTGCCACAAGGCAGTCGACGCCGATCCGGCGCGCGAGGCGCAATGGCGGCAGCGGCTCGGGCCCTACTATCGCGAACACGGCCTCGATCCGGATGAGCCGATCAACGCGGCGAACCGCGCGCCATTCGACGCGGCATTCTGCGCCGTCGTCGAGGAGCTGAAGCCCGAGGTCGTTAGCTTCCATTTCGGCCTGCCGGAGCCAAAACTGTTGCAGCGGGTGAAGGCCGCGGGCGCGATCGTGATGTCGTCGGCGACAACAGTGAAGGAGGCGATCTGGCTCGAGGAGAACGGTGCCGACGTCGTCATCGCGCAAGGCGCCGACGCCGGCGGCCATCGCGCCATGTTCCTGACCGATGATATCGCCGAGCAGCCCGGCACGTTCTCGCTGCTGCCGCAGGTGGTGGATGCGGTGAAGGTGCCGGTCGTCGCGGCCGGTGGCATCGCGGACGGTCGCGGGATCGCCGCGGCCTTTGCGCTCGGCGCATCCGCTGTGCAGATCGGCACCGCGTTCCTGCGCTGCCCGGAATCCAAGGTCAGCGCGGCGGGCCGCGTGGCGCTGGCGCAGGCGAGCGATGAATCGACCGTGATCACCAATGTGATGACCGGCCGCCCGGCGCGCGGCGTCGCCAACCGCGTGATGCGCGAGGTCGGTCCGATTTCGCCGGACGCGCCGGCGTTCCCGCACGCGGCGACCGCCCTCGGGCCGCTGAAGGTGGCTGCCGAAAAACAGGGCAAGGTCGATTTCACCAACCTCTGGGCCGGGCAGGCGGTGCGAATGGGCAAGGAGATGCCGGCCGCCGAGCTGACCCGCGCGCTGGCCGGCGCCGCACTGGCGCGGATGGGCAAGATGGCGGGCTGATTTCACCTCCGCCAGCGCAATTTCGGTGTATGCCCCGGACTTCCGCCTCCGATATCCGGTTATCGAGAGACGGCAGTTCAATTGGCGCAGGAGCACCACGGCATGATCACCTGTTATCTGCGATACGAAGTCCGCGCGGACAAGCTCGCCGAATTCGAGGCCTATGGTGCGATGTGGCTGGAACTGGTGCCGCGGTTTGGCGGCACTCATCACGGCTATTTCCTGCCTTCCGAGGGAGCAAGCGACGTCGCGTTGGCGATCTTCAGCTTTCCGAGCCTTGCGGCCTACGAACAGTACCGCAAGGACTCAGCGCTCGATCCGGACGTTCAGAAGGCCATCGCCTTCGCGAGGGAGACGCGCTGCTTCGTCCGCTATGAGCGGTCGTTCTTTCGGCCATTGCTGCCGATGCCGGCCTAGCCGACCGTGGCAGGCCGGATCGCTCTGTCTCAGGCCTGACGCGCGGGCTCGCTCTGGTTGATCTCCAGGTGCTCGGTCGCGAGCCTGCGATAATGCGCGGCCATTTCCTTGTAATGTTGCCGGGAGATCGGATCCGCGGCGCTTTCGGCGCGGCGCTCGAACATCTCGGCCTTTTCCTGCAGAGCTTTTGCCTGGGACATGGCCATCGTTCGCCTCGCTCAGACCAGACAGGCCACGTAAAGGATCGCGATCCCCAGCACCGTGCCGATCGACCACAGGGCGGGATCCCAGCCCTCCGATCGGGGGCGGCTTTCCAGCGTTTGCATGACGCACTCCGAACTTTTCTATTTGGAGGGAGTAGGCGCCCTGAATGTTTCGCCACCACTTCGTGGCAGCCGCAAAGTGGTTTCGTCGCAGGCTTTTGCGGCCCGAATGCGCGCCAGAATGTCTCGCCCGGGTGCCCGGCAGGTGCCGAAGCCCCGGGGCTGAGGGATTCGCGCGGTTGCGGCGCAAAACCGGCCTCTGCTATACGGCGGGCTGACCTTTCAGCCCCGAGGCCCCATATAATGTCCGTCGACGCCACAACCGTCCGCCGCATCGCGCATCTGGCGCGGATTGCGGTCAGCGACGCGGAAGTTCCCCATCTCCAGGGCGAGCTGAACGCGATGCTGGCCTTTGTCGAGCAGCTGTCGGAGGTGAATATCGACGGCGTCGAGCCGATGACCTCGGTGACGCCGATGGAGATGAAGAAGCGCGCCGACGTGGTCAATGACGGCGAGATTGCCGACGACATCGTCCGCAATGCGCCCGATACGACCAACCACTTCTTCCTGGTGCCGAAGGTGGTCGAGTAGTTCTCTGTTCTGGGACGATGGCGATGTGTCTGCTCTGCGACGATGAGAAGGCCTACAAGGCCTATATGGACTTCCTCGATGCGATGGAGCGCAAGGGGAAGGTCGCCGACCCCAATGCGGCGATGGACGCGGTGCTCGACCATCTCGAGGGGCTCGATGCCGCCCGCGCCAGGGAAAATGCCCAGAGAAATATGAGCCCCCGGCAGGACGACCCCGCCAACGACAAGACCCTGTCTCCGTTCTTCTGCAGCCCGATCAATAAATGACCGATTTGACATCGCTGACGATCGCCGACGCCCGCGAGGGCCTGGCGAGCAAGTCTTTCACCGCCCGCGAACTGACTGACGCGCATCTTGCCGCCATCGAGGCCGCGCGCGTGCTCAATGCCTATGTGCTCGAGACGCCGGACCGCGCCCGCGAGATGGCCAGGGCGGCCGACGAGAAAATTGCAAAGGGCGAGGGCGGGCCGCTGGCCGGCATTCCGCTCGGCATCAAGGACCTGTTCGCGACCCGCGATATCCGAACCACCGCGTGCTCGAAGATCCTCGGCAATTTCATTCCGCCCTACGAGTCGACGGTGACCTCGCAGCTCTGGCGCGACGGCGCGGTGCTGCTCGGCAAGCTCAACAATGACGAGTTCGCGATGGGCTCGTCGAACGAGACCTCGTGCTTCGGCCCGGTCACCAACCCGTGGCGGCGCAAAGGCTCCAACACCACGCTGGTGCCGGGCGGCTCGTCCGGCGGCTCGGCGTCGGCCGTGGCGGCACTGCTCTGCATGGGTGCGACCGCGACCGACACCGGCGGCTCGATCCGCCAGCCCGCCGCGTTCACCGCGACCGTCGGCATCAAGCCGACCTACGGCCGCTGCTCGCGCTGGGGCATCGTGGCGTTTGCATCCTCGCTCGACCAAGCCGGCCCGATCGCGCGCACGACGCGCGACGCCGCGATCCTGATGCGTTCGATGGCGGGGCATGATCCCAAGGACACCACGTCGGTCGACATCGCCGTGCCCAACTACGAGGCAGCGATCGGCAAGTCCGTGAAGGGCATGAAGATCGGCATCCCCAAGGAGTATCGCCTCGACGGCATGCCGGCCGAGATCGAGAAGCTCTGGAGCGAGGGCGCGCAGTGGCTGGAGGCGGCGGGCGCCGAGCTCGTCGAGGTGTCACTGCCGCACACCAAATACGCGCTGCCGGCCTATTACATCGTGGCACCGGCGGAGGCCTCGTCGAACCTCGCGCGCTATGACGGCGTACGCTACGGGCTGCGCGAGCCGGCCAAGAACATCATCGAGATGTACGAGAACTCCCGCGCCGACGGCTTTGGCGACGAGGTGCGTCGCCGCGTGCTGATCGGCACCTATGTGCTCTCGGCCGGTTACTACGATGCCTATTATCTGCGTGCGCAGAAGGTGCGGACGCTGATCAAGAAGGACTTTGAGGACTGCTTCGCCAAGGGCGTGCATGCGATCCTGACGCCGGCGACGCCGTCGGCGGCGTTCGGCATCGGCGAGAAGGGCGGCGCCGATCCGGTCGAGATGTATCTCAACGACATCTTCACGGTGACCGTGAACATGGCGGGCCTGCCGGGCATCGCCGTGCCCGCGGGCAAGGACACGCAAGGGCTGCCGCTCGGCCTGCAACTGATCGGCCGTCCGTTCGACGAGGAGACATTGTTCTCGCTCGGCGAGGTGATCGAGCAGGCGGCCGGCCGCTTCCCGGCGCCAAAATGGTGGTGAGCGATGGTGGATTTCCGCGCCAGTCTCGCTAACGCCGCGCCTGATGCGGCGCTGTCGCCGCCGCTCGCGGCGTTGTGGTGGGCGAGGAAGGGCGATTGGGATCAGGCGCACAAGATCGTGCAGGACGAGAGCGACGCCTATTCGGCCTGGGTGCATGCCTATCTGCATCGCGTCGAGGGCGATCTCGGCAATGCCGGCTACTGGTATCGCCGGGCCGGCCAACCCGTCGCGAGCGATACTGTTGAGGCTGAGTGGGAGCGGATCGTCTCCGCGCTCTTGGTCTGAAATACCGGTGCCAGGTCGGTGTCTTGTGCGGTGTCTTGGCACCGCGAGCATTAACCCTGTTTCGGCCGCCATGCCGCCGCCCAGATTGGCCGTGATAGGCTGGTGGAACCGGGCGGGGGCCAGCGGCAAAGAGAGTATTCGTGCGTGGGTCGGGCATAGGGGGATGGCTGTCAGCGTTGCTGGTGGCTGCGGTCGCGGTGGGCCTGGCCGGCTGCGCAACCGTCTACAATCTCCCGGGCAATGTGCCGCTCGGCAACGCGGCTGCCGACACCAACGGTGTCAGCGATATTCCGGCTTATGAAGACGATCTGCTGCTTGCGCTGTCGTTCTCCGGCGGCGGCACGCGCGCGGCGGCGTTTTCGTTCGGCGTGCTGGAGGAGCTCGACCGTGTGCGCTCCAGCGCCGCCGGCACCAAGACGCTGCTCGACCGTGTCGACTTCGTCTCCGGCGTCTCCGGCGGATCGGTCACCGCGGCCTATTTCGGATTGAAGCGGCGTGCGGCGCTCGACGATTTCCGCGAACGTTTCCTGCTGCGCAATGCCGAGGAGGGACTGAAGACCAGGATCTCGCTCGGCAATATCGGGCGCGCGCTGGGCGGCGGCGTCAACGACAGCCAGTTCACCGACTGGCTCGATCAAAACCTGTTCGACGGCGCGCGGTTCGAGGCATTGCCGGACGACCGCCGGCCGCGGGTGTGGATCAACGCGTCCGACATCTACAACCGCACGCCGTTCGTGTTCGGCAAGACGTCGTTCGATGCGCTGTGCAGCGACATCCGCTCCTATCGTGTCGCCGAAGCGGTGGCGGCGTCCGCCGCGGTGCCGTTGGCCTTCGCCCCGATCGTGCTGCAAACCTATCCCGGTGGCTGCGCTGCGCCGCTGCCGTCCTGGCTCGATCGGGTGCGCAACGATCCGAACGCGCAGCCGCTGCTGCGCTCCTATGCCGAGGCCCAGGCGCGTTACCGCGGCGGCTCGATGCGCTACGTCAAGCTGCTCGATGGCGGCCTCGTCGACAATTACGGCTTGTCGGGGCTGAGCATCGGCCTGCTTGCCGCGCAACGTCCCTACGAGCCGCTGAGCGAACGGCAGGCGGCCAAGCTCAGGCGCATCTTGTTCCTGGTGGTCGATGCCGGCCGCGGCATCTCCGGCGATTTCGTGCAGACGCTCGAAGGGCCGAGTGGTGTCGAGCTGGTGTCCGCGGCCGCCGACACCGCGATCGATGCCAGCGTGCGCTCGAGCTACGCCGCCTTCACGTCGCTCGCCAACGACTGGTCCGGCAAGTTGAAGCACTGGCGCTGCGGCCTGTCGGCGGCGGATCGCGCCAGGCTCGGCGTCGGCGCCGGCTGGAAGTGCGGCGACGTCGCGATCTATGTCGAGCGGCTCGGCTTCGACCGGTTCGGACCGGAGCGCGCCGGCATCCTGAACGCCATCCCGACGCGGCTTTCGCTGCCGCCGGAGCAGGTCGACCAGCTGATCACCGGCGGCGCGGACGCGCTGCGCTCGAGCAAGGCCTACCAGCAGTTCCGGCGCGGTCTCTGATCTCCGCCCCGATGCGCCGGTACGGGCTGCAAGGGGACTGCAAGGCGGCTTGACTGGCGCGATCGGTTGCGCGAAGCCCAATCGATCCCAGATATCACTTGTCCGGAAACCGAGATCCATGACCGCATCTGCTGCCCCTCACAAGCTAATCAAGAGCGCCACCGGCGATTGGGAGGTCGTGATCGGCATGGAGGTCCATGCCCAGGTCACCTCGAACGCGAAGCTGTTCTCCGGCGCGTCGACCGCGTTCGGCGGCGAGCCCAACTCCCACGTCTCGCTGGTCGATGCCGCGATGCCGGGCATGCTGCCCGTGATCAACGAGGAGTGCGTCCGCCAGGCGGTGCGCACCGGTCTCGGGCTGAATGCGCAGGTCAACCTGCGCTCGGTGTTCGACCGCAAGAACTATTTCTATCCGGACTCGCCGCAGGGCTACCAGATCAGCCAGTACAAGTCGCCGATCGTCGGCGAGGGCGAGGTGGTGCTCGAGCTCGATGGCGGCCGCAGCGTCACGATCGGGATCGAGCGGCTGCATCTGGAACAGGACGCCGGCAAGTTGCTGCACGATCAGTCGCCGACGATGTCCTATGTCGACCTCAACCGCTGCGGGGTCGCGCTGATGGAGATCGTCTCCAAGCCCGACATCCGCGATGCCGAGCAGGCCAAGGCCTACGTCACCAAGCTGCGCTCGATCCTGCGCTACCTCGGCACCTGCGACGGCGACATGGAGAAGGGCAGCCTGCGCGCCGACGTCAACGTCTCGGTGCGCCGTTACGGCGAGACCGCGTACGGCACCCGCTGCGAAATCAAGAACATGAACTCGATCAACTTCATCGGCCAGGCGATCGAGTACGAGGCGCGGCGCCAGATCGAGATCATCGAGGACGGCGGCTCGATCGACCAGGAAACCCGGCTGTTCGACCCGAACAAGGGCGAGACGCGTTCGATGCGCTCCAAGGAAGAGGCGCACGACTACCGTTACTTCCCCGATCCCGATCTGCTGCCGCTCGAATTCAGCCAGGCCTTCGTCGACGAACTCAAGGCGCAGCTGCCGGAACTGCCGGACGAGAAGAAGTCCCGTTTTATTACGGGCTTCGGCCTGTCGCCCTATGATGCGAGCGTGCTGGTCGCCGAGCGCGAGAGCGCGGAGTTCTACGAGGCGGTGCTCGCTCGTCTCGCCGACAAGGCGCGCGACGGCAAGCTTGCCGCCAACTGGGTGATCAACGAGCTGTTCGGCCGTCTCAACAAGGAAGGCGTCGCGATCGCAGCCTCGCCGGTGTCGGCGGAGCAACTCGCCGCGATCGTCGATCTGATCGGCGAGGGAGCGATTTCCGGCAAGATCGCCAAGGACTTGTTTGAGATCGTCTGGCGGGAGGGTGGCGAACCGCGCGCGCTCGTTGAGGCGCGCGGCATGAAGCAGGTCACCGACCTCGGCGCGATCGAAAAGGTGGTCGAAGACATCATCGCGGCCAATCCCGACAAGGTCGAGCAGGCGAAGGCGAAGCCCGCAGCCCTTCAATGGTTCGTCGGTCAGGTAATGAAGTCGTCGGGCGGCAAGGCGAACCCGAAGGCGGTCAACGAGCTCTTGAAGTCCAAGCTCGGCGTCTAAACGAACAGGACAATGATGTTGTCCTTGGCGCATGATCCAGTCGGATCATGCTCTCGCGACCGTCGCCATCGGCGTCGTCGCGCGCGCGTGAACGCGGCGTGATCTTGCCTCACACCCTCCCTCGACGGTCGCGCTGACGCCTTCCGCGCCGAATCGGCGAAGCTGCGATTCGTTCGCGAATCCGGTCCCGGTGACCTCAAACGAGGCAAAAGCGGTCTTACCCACGAAAATTTTTTCGTTGCCAAAAATTACGACTCGGCGTTCGCGACGCGCCGCTTTTCGTCACAGCTTGCGACTCAACGCAATGACGATCGCGCGTCGATCGTTCGAATGCGAATTCAAGAAATGCCTGCAATACAGGCGTTTCCTGCAACGTTGACAAATGCCGATGTCGGCCGTTGCTGCATTTCTTGTATCGTCGCGTGAATGCAATGCCGATTTGATCGGCGCCGCGCGCTGTGCGCACTGCCACCGCTGCGTCAACACTTCCTTAAGCGGGACACTGTTTTTTTCGGTCTGTTGGTGTATTCGGGAAGTAGTGCATATCGATTCCCGAGTGCACGCAGCGAGAGCCATCTCACATACTGGAGGGCAACATGGCTAAGAAGGCAAAGAAGGCGAAGAAGGCGAAGAGCGCAGTGAAGAAGACTGCGAAGAAGACCCGCAAGGTCGCCAAGAAGAAGTAAGCCTCTCGCCTTGAGAGGATTGCCGGCGGCTTGATGCCGGCACGTCGCGAGAGCCAGCGGACGGACTGCTGAGAGGCACCTCCCACCCCAAGGCTCTGGCTGACGAAAGAGGGTGTCGGCGAGACATCAGGTCAAACGGCTGGATCGAATTTCGGAGAGGGCAACCCTCCCAAAAGCGGTCCGGCAGAAGAAACAGAGATTTCTTCGTTCGGTGCGGAGCCCGCTTGGTTCCGCAATTTCACCGGCGACAATGCCGAGCTGAAATCTGGTCCTGACGTGTTCGCCGACCCCCTCGTTCCGGCGGCCCGCGCAGTCCGCGCCCGGCAGCCACTTTCCACATCCCATTTTCTGGATCGACGTCGGGCCTCACGGCCTCGCGTACCTTTGCGCGCGCGACCGTACCGCGGCTCCGTGGACCGTCCGCCAGGCCTGCCAGCGCGCCGTCAACTCATCGATTGATCACATGCGCCGGCGGCCGGGACCGGCCGGTGCCCGCGGCCATTGCCCGCCATGGTTATCGTTGTCCGAAACACCAGGGTAAACCGGCGTTCACGAATGCACGGAAATGCCTGCGGCACAGGCACTTCTGCGATTCCGGGGAGCGCTCCGGGCGGGCCGATTTACATCCCGTTCATCGCGATACTTAAACCGCTCTTCAAATTTGATGGGCCATGATCATCCCAACAAGCCGGCAAACGGCGCGCGGTGATCCAAAGGATCAGCCCGGGAATGACAGGGTAGCTTAACAGTGGACGGGGGCCGCGCTCGGGGGAGGGCGGCCAACAACAAAAAGGGGAATGACGACAATGTTTCAGGGGGTCATCGATCAGGAAAGCGCTGTCCCGGTTGCTGCGACTGCAATCCAGGACGTGCTGTTCGAGCGCGGCATGTATTGGGCGAGCGGCCGCTCCGGCGTGGTCAACCTCGTCGCGGCGCACAAATGGTTCAACCTGGCGGCGCTCAAGGGACGTACCGACGCGATCGCGCACCGCCGCGAAGTCGCCGAGCAGATGTCCGACGTCGAGATCGCTGCCGCCCAGCGCGAAGCCCGCGCCTGGATGACGACGCACTAAGTTTTCGTTTTGACGCGTTTTCTTCACGCGAACCGGTAATCCACTTCGCTCGAAAACGCACAGCTCGAGCTGGGAGCCTCGGCTCCCTCGCTCCATCTAGAACCAGTAGCGCGCCGCGTAGATCACGGTCATCAATGCTCCGGCGGCGATGACGAACCGCCGGACCATGCGAGCCGGCAGGATCCGGATCAGGTGGCCTCCTGTATAGCCGCCGATCATGGCGCCGAGCAGCATCAGAGAGGTCTCCGGCCACCGTACCGCTCCCTGCACGATGAAGATCAGTGTGGCGGCGAGCGACACGCAGGTCGCCAGCAGGTTCTTCAATGCCTTGATCGCCCTGATGTCGTTGGGTTCCGTGATCGAGAGCACCGCGGTCAAGATGACGCCGAGCCCGGCGCCGAAGAACCCTCCATAGACACATGCCAATCCGAGCACGGCACTGCTCGCGCCGGTCGAGGGCAGAGCCGCTGCCTTCTGGTGCCCGACGGTCCATCCCTGGATCTGTGGTGCGAAGGCAAACAGCAGCGTTGCGAATGCGATCAGGGCCGGCACCGGCAGGACGAACAGCCGCTCGGGAAGCAGCAAAAGGACGCTGGCACCGGCTGCGCCGCCAACCGTGGAGACGGCGACGAAGCTGATCGTGCGCCGCGTCGGCGGCGGCAGCTTGCCGCGATCGGCGAGGGCTGCGATCAAATGCCCCGGCGAGATCGCCACCGCATTCGATGCATTGGCGATGACGGCGGGCAAGCCTGCGGCGAGCATCGCCGGAAAGGTGATGAGCGTCGCGCCGCCCGCCAATGCATTGATGATGCCCCCCGCGCCGCCGGCTGCGAGCAGCAGAAGACTTGTTCCGGTATCCATCCTTCACCCCTTTGCAGGGTGAGCAGCCTAGCGGGCCGAGCGCCGGCCGGTCTGGAACGTCTGTGACGCCGCTTCAATCGCGCCAGTAGACGCCCGGCGTCGTGCCGAAGGTGTGGCGGAACAGGCGGGTGAGATGGCTCTGGTCGGAAAAGCCCGCATCCGCCGCAACGGCTGCGATCGGCTCGCCGGCGCGCAGCAACTGTCGGGCAAGATTGAGCCGGGCGAGCAGGCGGAAGGTATGCGGCGCGACGCCGAGCTCGCGCCTCACCATGCGGCTGAACCCTTCGCGGCTTCGCCCGAAGCTGGCGGCAATCTCGCCGATCGGCTCGACGCTCTCCGTCAAGGCGGTACCGAGCTTCGCACTGTCGATGCACCCGGCCGGGCGTGACGGCTCGCGCGACAGCGTGTCGTTGGCGATCTCGCCGATATGCTTGGGCGATATCTCGTCGATGCTCCGCCAGCGGTCCCCGACATTGATGATCCGGAGCGACGAGCAGGCGCGGCCCGCCGGAACATAGGCATTCAGGCAAACCATCTCCGCGCCCGGTGTCGCCATCGGTGTATGCAGCATTCCCGCCGGGATGAGCGCGGCATGGCCCGCCGGCACCGTGACGGTCGCGTCGTCGATGCGAAAGGCGCGCGATCCCGACAGCACCAGCACGATTTGGTTCTCGTCATGGAAGTGCGGCCTGAGGGCGAGCGAGCCGGCACCGCGCCACGCCGCCAGCTCGACGATGTCGTCGTTGGTGGCGCGCCGGTAGTTCCAGGCGTTGGTCATGGCGAACCGGGTGATCACAGAGGTCTCGAACCGATGGGTGGGTGATCCCCGAACGTAGCACGGGGGTCACCGACTGTCATGGGACGTCACCTCTGCGCGACTGAAGCCATCGGCGAGGCCGTTCGCATCGTCGCGACGGCGATGACGGCGGCGACGAGGTTGGCGGCTGCGCTGATCGCCACCGGGATGAAATAGCTGTGGCTGACGTCGAACGCAAAGCCGGCAGCGCTCGGGCCCAGCAGCGTGCCGACGGCGACGCTGGTGTAGAGGATGCCGATGATGCCGCCGACATTGCGGCCGCCGAAATGGTCGGTGACCACAGCAGGCAGGATCGCCACCCAGCCGCCATAGAACAAACCGAACAGCAGCGCAAAGACCGTGAGCGACCAGAAGCTGCCGGCGATTGCCCAGATCGCCAGCGAGACGGCCATGCCGAGATACATCGCAATCAGGAACGCATCGCGGCCGACCCGATCGGCGATGCCGCCGAGGAAGAACCGGCCGGCGGTGCTGCCGACGCCGATCATTCCGAGCAGCAGCACGGCAAGCGTCGGCGCGACCTGATGGTCGACGGCAAAGGGCACCAGGTGCACGAAGGGCACGAACACCCCGAACGCGCTGATCAGGCAGGCCGCATAGAGCCCGGCGAAGCGGGCGGTCTTGACCGCGCCGCGGATCGAGACGCCCTGACGGAGCGGCGCGCCCGAGACTGCTTCGAGCGGATCGCCATCCGGTCCGGTGCCATGGCGGCGCGGATCGTCGGCGATCAGGAGCGATGCTCCGATCCCGGCGACGGCAGCGACGACGCCCAACACGACGTAGGCTTCGCGCCAGCCGAGGCTCGTGATCAGCCAGGTCGCGAGCGGCGGCATCACCAGTGTCCCGACCCCGATCCCGCTGACGGCGAGGCCTGACGCAAAACCGCGTCGCCTGACGAACCAGCGTTGCACGGCGCCCAAGGTCGGAACGTATGCGCAACCGACGCCGGCACCGATGCCGATGCTGTAGGCGGCATAGACCTGGAGGATGGTCTGCGCCTGTCCCGCCAGCACCATGCCGAGACCGACCAGCGCCATTCCGAGGCCAGCGAGCCTGCGGGCGCCCCAGCGGTCGGCAAGCGGGCCGGAGACGATGCCGAGTCCGAAATACAGGAAGCCCGCGAACGAGAACACCAGCGAGACCGAGCCGCGCGAGGCGCCGAACTCCCGCTGCAACGACTCGACAAAGGACGAGAACGTGTAGGCGCTGCCGAAGCCGACGAGCGTCACGACGAAGGCGGCTGCGACGACATACCAGCCATAGAACGGCTTTGCTCTCCGATAACCGGCGTGCATGACGGCGTTCCTCATGATCGTTCTCCCTGTGATGCGCCGCCGCCCGCCTTGGCCGGCGGATAGAGCAGCATCTGCGTGCAGCGAAACAGGGCGATGGCCTCGCCGGTCGCCTCGCGGCGGATCTCGGCATCCCACACCTGGGTCGTGCGCCCGGCATGAACGAGGCGCGCCTCGCAGCTGACGCCGCCTTCGCGCGCGGCGCCGATGAAGTTCGTCTTCAACTCGCCGGTCGCGAAGCCAATCGCGCCGTCCGGCAGGGAGGCGAGGCAGCCGAATCCGCAGGCGCTATCCGCCAGCGCGACGATGCTTGCGCCGTGCAAGAGCCCGTGCGGCGAGAAGTGCTTCGCGGCAATCTCGAAGCGGCCGCGGATGAGGCCGCGTTCGGCTTCGAGCCATTGAAAGTCCAGCAGGCCGGGCAGGCTGCCGGCTTGCGACGCGTTGATGCGGTCGACGCGTTGGCGGATATCGCTGCCTGCACCGGTCCCGTGCAGGGCGAGTCTATTTGGGACCTCGGTCATGTCCTGTCCTGGCTCCATCAGGGAACCGGGAGCCGCTGTCGCGAGCTGTAGAAAAGATTAGAAAAACTAACTCCATTGGCCCGGATTTCTCTGAGTTGACGCGGCTCTCAGCGTTACGATAGGCTGATTGAGCGCCAGGAAGGCGCCATTGGCAAACCAGATTTGCTGCGCGATTGAGATTAGAATATCTAAATCATGGAGAGCCGGCTTCCACCCCTGAACGCGCTCAAGGCGTTCGAGTCCGCCGCCCGCCATCTCTCGGTGAAGCTCGCGGCCGAGGAGCTGTGCGTGACGCCGGGTGCAGTCAGCCAGATGCTCAAGACGCTGGAAGCCCATCTCGGCGTCAAGCTGTTCGAGCGGGTGCCGCGGGGCATCTATCTCACCGACGCCGGGCGCGACTATCTGCCGTCGATCCGCAATGCGTTTCGCCAGATCGCGGAGGCCTCGCGCCGCGTTGCTGCGTCGGTCGACGTCGGTACGCTGACGGTGAGCGTCACGCCGTTCTTTGCGTCGGCCTGGCTGGTGCCGCGCATGGCGTCGTTTCAGGGCGCGCATCCCGAGATCGATCTGCAGATCGTCACCAGCAACACGCTGGTCGATTTCTCGCGCAGCGGAATCGACGTCGCGGTGCGCCACGGCCTCGGCCGCTATCCGGGGCTGCGCAGCGACCGCGTCGTCACGGTCGAGATGGTGGCGGTCGCCTCGCCGTCGCTGGTTGCGCGTCTCGGGCGGCCCGCATCTCCCACAGAGCTTGCGGGCTGGCCGCAGGTGCATGATGCCGATCGCAAGGGGTGGAGCCTGTGGTTTCAGGCCAACGGCATCACGGAGGTGCGCACACCGCGTGGTCCCTCGTTCGACGACAGCGGTCTGCTCCTGAAAGCCGTGCTGACCGGCCAGGGCGCAGGCCTGCTGCCGGCGGCGATGGTCGCAAACGAGATCGAGAGCGGCGAGCTGATCCAGTTGCTTGACACCGCGCATCTGGAGGAGTTCGCCTACTATCTCGTCTGCCCCGACAACCGGCAGGGGCTTCCGAAGATCGCGGCGTTCAGGGAATGGATATTGGGGCCGGTGGCGCAGTCAGTGCCTGCGGAGCGCTAGCTATCTCGCCGCCGCGACGGCCTACCGATAGAACGCGTTCGGCGGCACACCAAAATGCTTGCGGAACATCGCGGTGAAGGCGCTCTGGCTGGCATAGCCGGCATCGAGCGCGACATCGACCACCCGCGCGCCGCGCGCGAGGCGTTCCAGCGCGAACAGCAAGCGGGCCTGCTGACGCCACTCGCCGAACGTCATGCCGGTTTCGCGCGGGAACAGACGATGGATCGTCTTCGACGTCAGCTTCAGCCGGCGCGCCCAGTGCTCGGCGGTGGAGGCGTCGTCGGGGCGGGCCACCAGCGCCGCGCAGATCCGCGCGAGCCTTTCGTCGCGCGGCATCGGCAGATGCAGCGGTAGCACATCGATTTCGCGCAGCTGGTCGAGCAGCACGCGCATCAGGCGCTCGTCGGACGTCGCAGGCGCATAATCCAGCGGCACACCCATCGCGGCGACGAACAATTCGCGCAGCAGCGGCGAGACCGTGAACACGCAGCTGGTCTGCGGCAGATTGGGAGCCGCGTCGCTGTCCACGAACACAGTGCGGATCTTGACCGCCCCGCACATCCGGACCTCGTGCGCGAGACCGGCCACCAGCCACACCGCGCGATTGGGCGGCACCACCCAGGTGCCCTCGGCGCAGCGCACGATCATCACGCCCTCGATCGCATAGAGCAGCTGGCCGCGCGGATGCGCATGCAGGCCGGTCGATGTGCCGCTCGGATAGTCGATTTCCATCGCCGCCATCGGCCGCGCCGTGGCGTGATAATCGAGGTGCCGTGTGATCAGCTCGTCCAACACGTCTTAGTCTCGCATGTCCCAATCTCGCTAGGTGAGGTCATTCTAGCGTGAGACGGACTTCGGCGCGACAAGTAGTTGCTGGTGTGTCCTTCACCAATGCGCTGCCAGGTCATGCTCAAGAAGAATGCTGCACTTCTCTATCCCTTCGTTGCCATCGTGCTATGGGCCGGCAACGTCATTGTCTCGCGTCTGTCGGCCCACACGATCGGTCCGCAGGCGATCACCTTCTATCGCCTGCTGGTCGCGGTGCTGCTGATGTCTCCGTTCGTGGCACGCGCCGCCTGGCGCAATCGCCGCGCGATCTGGCCGCATCTCGGGCCGCTCGCGATCCTTGGCTTCCTTGCGATGTGCCTGTTCCAGAGCCTGTCGTATCTCGCCGCCGAGACCACGACTGCGACCAACATGGCCGTGTTCACCGCACTGACGCCGCTACTGACGGTCGCGCTCAGCGCCGCGCTGCTCGGCGAGCAGCCGACGCTTGGCATGGTCTGCGGCGCGCCGCTGTCGTTCGCAGGCCTCGTCTATCTCGTCAGCGGCGGCGAATTGTCGTCGCTGCTGCAGAACGGCGTGCATGCTGGCGACGCACTGATGCTGCTCGCCGCGATCGTCTACGCGCTGTACGGCGTGCTCCTGAAGCGCTGGAATTTGCCGATCACCGGATGGCAATCGACCTACATGCAGGCGCTGTGCGCGCTGGCCGTGATGTTTCCCGCCTTCCTCGCGACGCCGGCGCCGTTGCGGCAGGTCAACGCCGAGACCTGGCCGCTGATCGTCTATGCCGGCGCGCTGGCCTCGGTGGTGCTGCCGTTCCTGTGGATCCGCGGGGTCGCGCAGCTTGGCCCGAACCGCTGCGCGATCTTCATGAACCTGTTGCCGGTGCTGACGGCCGCGGCCGGGATCGTGCTGCTGGGTGAGCCGGTCAGGACGTTTCACGTCATCGGCGGCGGCCTCGCACTGCTCGGCGTCGCCTGCGCGCAGGCCTTTCCGCGGCCGCTGTTGCGCGCGCAGCGTGCCTGAGCATGTGACCTGTCGTCAAAGCGATGTCTGATCTATTTCTCGCCGGGCTGGCGTCGCGACATCGTGCCCGCATAACTGCACCGCGGTGCCGCTTGAGATCGACGTCGAACTGCCTGTCTGGAGTCCAACGGCCGTGTTCTATTCGGCCTTCTGCGACAGGGTCTTCATCGCGAACTACGTTGGAGGGGACATTATCGTCGCCCAGCTTGGGCGTACGCCGTCCGGCGGGCGGGCTCACGCTGCGTGATCACGCGCAGGCTCTACATCGACGATCTCGCGGTTTTGATCACATGTGAAAGGCCGGGGCAGAATAGAACGCCGCGGTCGGCGGTCACTTGTTCGGTGAAACGGAGTGATCGCCATGCGTGTTGCCTTGGTCTTGACGTTGCCTCTTGTGATCCTGTGGAGTGCGGTTGCCGACGCGGCCGCTGCGCATCACCGGCGCGTGCGACAGCACCTCATCATCCGTCCGAGCGAAGAGGTGGTCGTGCCTGGCGGGTACAGATATCCCGGCTTCGGGCCGATCCCGCCGGGCGAGAACCGAAATCTCGATCCATCCACACGTGGTAGCGGCTGACGTCGGTCGGCGCCGCAGCTCCATCACGTCGATCACGCTGCCCGCGCTGGCGTTTCGGTGGCGAGGGTGATCGTTCCAGGGCTGCTCCGGCGTACCTGAGTGACCCGCCTCACATCACTTCCGGAGCCGTTCTGCGAGTGTTTCGACCAAGGCGATGCAATGGTGCGTCAGCCCAATTGTGGAGGAGGGTAAATCATGCGTGCAATTTCACTGGGCTTCGCCGTCGCAACTGCGATTGCTCTGTTCACGTTCGGTCAGTCGGCTTTTGCCGCCCCCATCGGAGCAGTCGTGAAGGCGTGCGACAGAACCGCAGGATGCAACTATACCCTGAACAAGGCTGGAGACCTGTCGGGCTGTTCCTCGAAGGTCTGCTTCTACTGCCCGAACAACAGCAAGCGGCAGTGCTTCCCGGTGCAGTAAGCAGCCAGGGGCTCGCTTCCAGCGGGCCCCTTTGCTTCTCGGGGACCGAGCTACGCTGCGCCGGTGACCAGCTTCTGCTGAGATCTCTCGGTGACACGCATTTCGAGCGTGGCGATGGTTCCCTTGAGATTGTCGTACCGCTCATTGAGCGACCTTGCCAGGGTCGGATACCTTGCGTCCGATTGGTCATAGATTCCCGCGCGCGCTTCTTCGGTCGCAATGTCGGCTTCGATCTGCTGGCAGGCCAGGACAAGATCGGACAGCATCTTCCTGACCGTCGACTCTCGTCCGGTGCTTGCGCGAGCTGTCTCAAAACGATGATGCATGTTCATGTGCGTGCTCCGAATGTCCGAGTTCGGCACACCGCGAACAGCTGGCGCCGAACTATTCACGGATACATCGCAAGTCGCCTGCCAGGAGCGGGTCCGTAAGAATACGGTCGGGGCGTAAGTCTGATGGGTCTTGCTATTCTCGGCGCCAAGCCGGAATGCAAGCGGTTAGCGTGACGCGCCTGTAGTCTCGAGCGGCGTTCTGATCTCCGGATTCTTCCGCAAACCTGACCGCGGCCTCCATGTCCTGCGAGGCAGACGCGCTATCGCAGAACAGGCTGTGAATTTCAGCCCGGTATCGATATGCCCTGTAGTTCATCGGGTTGTACTGAAGCGCCAGGGTGTAGTTGCTTTGCTCCTCAGTGGCGCCTCGGCGCGCATCATCCGATTGACTGTCGATGTTGGCCAGGCGATTGAGCGCCTGGAGTGTTCCGAGCTCCGTGTACCGTTGAGACATCGCGCCGAAACTTGCAGGAAGTGCTTCGGCCGAAGAAGCAGGCTGCTTCGCCGCGCTCTGTGCGCGTTCAATTTCGATCTTCTTGTATTTGATGGCGTTGTCGTAGTCGCGCAGGCTTTGGAAGGTGCTCGATATTTCGTTGTTGATCGGCGCGATATAGGCAGTCGACAGTCGTCGATCGCTCAGCAGGTTGAGGCATGCCCGTATCTTTGCCTGCGCGGGCAAGACATCGCGACATTCCTTGTCAACCACGCGACGCGCGTCCCGCGAATGCACTGTTGGCGGTGTCTGAGCAGCAGGCAGGACAATAGCCAGTGCGAAGGAGACCGCTAACCTGAGACCGCGACTCGGGCCATCCATCTTATTTCTTCGCCTTCAGCCCGATCTCGACAAGCCGGCGGATACTTCGTGCGGGCTTCATGACTATTTGATGCCAAATAATCAAGCCGAGGGGAAGCTGCGACTTCCACCTCGGCTCTAACCCTCATCCGGCTCCGTGGCTACGCCAGCCGCCACAATCACCTCAAGCCTCAAGGCTCGATCATCGATCGCGTAGACGCTGACGCATTTCATTGATGGACTCAAAAGTGAGGCCGTTCGTGACTGGGATAGACCGAACGGCCTCAGCCGGCCCGCGGTGCCAAAATGGAAGAATGGGCTAGCTGTCGAGCTACGGCGTCGCCGGCCAAATGGTTTCGCCAGCCAATTGCCGTCGCGACCGTCCGGCCCCTTCGAGGTGTTGGATCAGGTCACCTTTGCTTCCTTGGTGATAGCGGCAATCGAGGGGCCCGATTTTCGAACGATTGAAGCAAACTGTTGATCGGAGACCTTGAGGCGCTTCCTCAATACTTTGACCTGGACCTTGTCGCGCAGATCCAGCGAATTGCGAGAATAGGTTTGCCTGCGCTTGTTCATGGAAACTTGGCTCACAAAGGACATGTTGCTCGCGATGTTGCGGCATTGCGTCGACATCGATCGGTCGACGAGGGGACCGGTTGCCCTCGCGAGCGGGCCGTCGCCGCCTACGCAACGCCCGGCCAGGGGTAGCGTTCCTTCAACGACGAGGCCCCTTGCTATGAGCGCGCAGGATCGGTTTGACGACAGGTCGTCAAGACAAACGCTGCCTTGCTACATTGCCAATCGCTGCCAAGCGTAGCGCTCGAGACGGGCCGTGGGGCGGCAACGATCGCCAGCACGACAACCATGCAAGCCAGCGAAGTTGCGATGACGAGTCTGCCTGCCTTGGATGAGAAGCGCTGCCGTAACCAGGGAGTCAAATCGGCGGATCGGCGAAGCTGGGCGTTACGCAAAACCTGGTCGATATCCTGGAATTGAATGCCACTGTCCTGCTGCATGGCTTTACTCCGGAAATATTCAGGTGATGAAAAACACGGGACGATCCTGCGCGCGGTTTGTTTCGCGCTCGCTTCAACGTGCCGGGAATGATGTTTCGTTCACGCGGAGGTGACTGCCGGTTCAGGCCAAAGGCGGCTTGTGCAGCCGCTCGTGCGCTGAACAGCGATTTTCCAGAAATTTCAATGATGTCAATGAGACTGGCGGAGACGGAGGGATTCGAACCCTCGATAGGCCTTTACAAGCCTATAACGGTTTAGCAAACCGCCGCCTTCAGCCACTCGGCCACGTCTCCAATGGCGCCGATATGCCCGAGAGGGCGCTAAGCCGCAAGCGGCAGATTCAGTTTGCGGCAAGGTGATTTGGTGGCAGCTGTGCCGCCGGCGGCCCGGGAGCGGGCACGGAGCCTTTATATTGCGCGCCGATTCCGGTGCGATGGCTCAGGTGAGCGCAGGAAATGCAAGCTATAACAATAAGTTAGGTCGAGATCTGCGCAGGGCTAACCGTGGCCCCTCGCAAGGCTGTTGAAAACCGGCCGCGCCGGCTCATTCCACGCTGGCGCCGCGGCGCAGGTCGGCGTCGATCTGCAATCTGGTGCCGCCGCCGAAGCGGGCGCGGTAGACCTGCAGGTTCTCCATGATCCGCTGGACGTAGTTCCGCGTCTCCGAGAACGGAATCAGCTCGACCCAGTCGACCGCGTCGACCTTGGGATCGCGCGGGTCGCCGTAGCGCTCGATCCACTTCTTCACGCTGCCGCGGCCGGCATTGTAGGCGGCGAAGGTCAGGATGTAGGAGCCGCGATAGTCCTCGAGCAGGCCGCCGAGCTCGGCCGCGCCGAGCATCGCGTTGTAGACCGGGTCGGTCTTCATCCGGTTGAGGTCGAAGCCGATACCGGCGCGCTTGCAGACATAGCGTCCGGCGTCCGGCGTCACCTGCATCAGGCCGTAGGCCTGGGCCGGCGACACCACCGCCGGATTGAACGCGCTCTCCTGGCGCGCAATCGCGTAGACGACGCTCTGCTCGACCTCCGGTCCGACCTGGCGGAACGATGGAATGCCGTTCACCGGGTAGGCGTAGTGGTCGAACGGCAGTCCGCGATTGAGCGCGGCCTTGCCCATCAGCAGCATGCCGCGGGCATCGCCATGGCGCGCGGTGAGCTCGCCGAGCCCGGCGAGCGCTTCCGGATCGCCATTGTCGCCCATGTCGCCGAAGATCGGGATCGCGAGCTCGCGCGCGTCGATTTCGTAGAGCAGCCCGACCGCGCGCACGATTTCCAGGCGGTCGGCGCCGCGGCCGCGCGGCGCGCTGTTCAATTCGATCTGCGGCAGGCCGAGCTTGGCGCGCGCGAGCTGGCCGTAATAGCTGGTCGACTGCTCGGCTGCGCGTGCGTAGGCGGCGCGCGCCTCCTGGCCGCGGCCGGCGGCCTCCGCGGCGCGGCCCTGCCAATAACCGGCACGCGCCAGCGCGGTCGGGTTGGCGCTGCCGACGCCGATCCGCGCGAAATGCTGGGCGGCGAGGGCGGGGTCGTTGAGAAAGCGCAGCGCGATCCAGCCCGAGGTGAATTCCTGCTCGGTCTTGTAGATGTCGCGGGCGGGCAGCGCCGCATCACGCGCGATCAGATAGGCGGTGCGAAACTCGTTGACGTCGATCATCTTGCGCGCCAGCAGGCGGCGCTCGACCCACCATTCGTCGACGTTGAAGAGCCGCGCGGCGTCCTTCGGCGCGCTCAGCATCAGCTGCGCGGCTTCGGTGAACTTCTCCTCGCGGCGGAGCAGCTGGATCTTGGCGAACAAATAGCCGGTGTCGCCGGAGAGTTCGCGCGGCACCTCTTCGAGTAGCGCGCGCAGGTTCGAGCCCTTGCGGTTGGCCGCGATGCGCGCCTTGGCGAGCGCCAGATAGCCGGAACCGAGACGCCTGGCCGCGCGGATGCCGGCGGCTTCGTTGTCGGTGCCGTAGAGCATGGTGTCCATGCGCGCCTTGTGGTCGCCGGCGGTCAGGAACGAGCCGAACAGATCGAGCGCAGTGGTTTCGGTGTCCTCGCTCATCGGGTCGTTGCGCCAGGCTTCGCGCACCAGCCGCTCGGCATTGCCGCGGTCGCCGCGTCCGATCATCACCTTGGCAAGCGCGAGCCGGCCCTTGGCCGAGACCGGCGATTCATTCTGGAACCAGGCCCACACCGCGGAATCGTCGCGATGGTCATCCCATAGCGAGGCCTCGATGCGGCGGCGCAGGAAGGTCTGCGAGGGCCAGCTCGGATTGGCGTCAAGGAAGGCGCGGTAGCGCTCGACCGAGGCGCCATTGTCCTCGCTGCGCAGGATCAGCCATTCGGCAAGCTTGCGCGCAACCGGATCGGAGATCGAAGCCTCGGCCTCGGTGGCGTCCGCCGGCTTGCGCTTGCGCAACAGCTCGACGACGCTCGCGAGCGCTTCCTTGTCGGACTGCGACGTCGACGATGTCGCAGCTACCGCCGCAGGCAGCACCGGCTTGCGCGCGATCGGCGCGGCATGCTGGCGGGTCGCCGGAACCAGCGCGGGGGCGGCGGCACGGATGGGCGTCGGCTTGTTCGGCAGACTTCCTGTCGCAGCCGGAGCAGCGGGCTTCGACGCGGTGGTCTTTGCCGCAGTGGGCTTCGTCGTAGTGAGCTTGGACGTGCTGCTCTTTGACGCGGCGGCCTTCGAAGCGTCAGTCTTGGAAGGCGCGGCCCTGGCGCCGTCGGTCTTCGCCGCGCCGGACTTCGAAGATGTCGTCTTGGCGGCATCCGCCTTGGCAGCGCTGGTCTTGGTGTCGCCGTTCTTGGCGTCGGCTGGCTTTGAAGCGTGTGCCTTCGAGGTGCCGGACTTGGAAGCGTCGGTCTTGGAAGCGCCCTTGGAAGCCGCATTCTTCGAGGCAGCTGTCTTGGAAGCAGCATCCTGGGTAGCCGGCTTCGCGGCTGGAACATCCTCGGCGGCCCATGCGTCGGCCGTGATGGCGGCAAGGCCGACGACCAGCGCCAGGCTCGTCGCCAGCGCCGTCGATCGCAAAGTGCCTGCGCGGGCGGAACGGATCACAGAAGTCCTCTGCGGCCCCGAATCATCTGGTCGGTTGGGCCATGGGTTCTTATTTGATTGAAAACGTAGACAAAATACTAAGAAGCCTGCCGGTGCGGCTGTTTGCGCCAGCACAACGGCAAAATCGCGGCTGGAACCGGCTGGGAATAGGTTCGGTACGGCCCTTTCGCCTGCGGGGCAGACCCGATATGAATTGCCCTTCATGGCGTTTCGCATCAACCGGGTGCCGGTTGCACGGACGTGAAGCACGACAATAACAAGGGTCCGTCGACCTAGCCTTTAGCCTGAAGCGTTTGGAGGAAGTCCATGGCAGCCAAGACAAAATTCCGGGGATCATTCACTGCCTTGGTGACGCCCTTCAAAAACGGCGCGGTGGATGAGGCGGCATTCCGCAGTCTCGTGAACTGGCAGATCGCCGAGGGCACGCACGGCCTGGTGCCGGTTGGCACCACGGGCGAGAGCCCGACGTTGAGCCATGACGAGCACAAGCGCGTGGTCGAGTGGTGCATCGAGGAGGCCAAGGGCCGGGTGCCCGTGATCGCCGGCGCCGGCTCGAATTCGACCAAGGAGGCGATCGAGCTCGCCGAGCACGCGGAGAAGGCCGGCGCCAATGCGGTGCTGGTGGTGACGCCGTACTACAACAAGCCGACCCAGGAAGGCATGTACCAGCACTTCAAGGCGATCAACGATGCGATCGGCATTCCGATCATCATCTACAACATCCCGCCGCGCTCGGTGATCGACATGTCGGTGGACACCATGGCGCGGCTGTTCGAACTGAAGAACATCGCCGGCGTCAAGGACGCGACCGCGAGCATGGTGCGGGTGTCGCAGCAGCGCGCCGCGATGGGCGAGGACTTCAATCAACTGTCGGGCGAGGACGCGACCATCATCGGCTACATGGCGCATGGCGGCCATGGCTGCATCTCGGTGACCTCGAACGTGGCGCCGCGGCTGTGCTCGGAGTTTCAGACCGCCTGGCAGAAGGGCGATGTCACCACGGCGCTGAAAATCCACGACAAGCTGATGCCGTTGCACACCAACCTGTTCATCGAGAGCAATCCGGCGCCGGTGAAGTATGCGATGTCGCTGCTCGGCAAGCTGGACGAGAAGCTGCGCTTGCCGATGGTGCCGGTCTCTGAATCGACCCGCCAGGCCGTCCGCAGCGCCATGGTGCATGCCGGCCTGATCAACTGAGCCGGACCGGTACCGCCGTGAACAATACCGTGCGCAATGTCGAAGAGAAGGGGATGGGGATGCTGAAGGAATTCCGCGAATTCGCCATGAAGGGCAATGTCGTCGACCTCGCCGTCGGCGTCATCATCGGCGCAGCCTTCGGCGGCATCGTCACTTCGCTGGTCGGCGACATCATCATGCCGATCATCGGCGCGATCACGGGCGGACTCGATTTCTCCAACTATTTCACCGGGCTTTCCAAGGCTGTCACCGCAACCAACCTGGCCGACGCCAAGAAGCAGGGCGCGGTGCTGGCCTGGGGCAACTTCCTGACGCTGACGCTGAACTTCCTGATCATCGCCTTCGTGCTGTTCATAGTCATTCGCGCCATGAACCAATTCAAGCGCAAGGATGAGGCCAAGCCCGCCGAGCCGCCGAAGCCGTCCGACGAGGTCGTGCTGCTGACGGAAATCCGCGACCTCCTCAAGAAGGGCTAACGTGGCCGACAAGAACGAACGTCCGATCAAGGTTGTCGCTGAAAACCGAAAGGCCCGCTTCAACTACGCCATCGAGGATACGGTCGAGGCCGGCATTTCGCTGACCGGCACCGAGGTGAAGTCGATCCGCAGCGGCAAGAGCACGATCGCGGAGTCCTATGCGGATTCCAAGAACGGCGAGATATGGCTGATCAACGCCAATATCCCGGAATATCTGCAGGCCAACCGCTTCAACCACGAGCCGAAGCGGCCGCGAAAACTCTTGTTGCATCGCAAGCAGATCAACAAGCTGCTCGGCGCGGTCGACCGCGAGGGCATGACGCTCATTCCGCTGAAGCTGTACTTCAACGAGCGCGGCCGTGCCAAACTGCTGCTCGCGGTCGCCAAGGGCAAGAAGCTGCACGACAAGCGCGAGACCGAGAAGAAGCGCGACTGGGGCCGCGAAAAGGGCCGCCTGATGCGGGCGCGGGGCTAGGGTGTCCGAGCGCCGCCACTGCGACGACGGCGGATGGAGATTGGTCCGATGAACCAGAGCAGCCTCACCGACGTCGACTGGAGCAAGATCCCGGCACCCACCGACGATGGCGGCGCGGCGCATCTGACCGGCATGACGATCCCGTCGGTCAGGCTGCGCGCCACCGACGACACCTCGGTGGCGCTGTCGGCGCTCGAGGGCCGCACCGTGGTGTTCGCCTATCCGCGAACCGGCGAGCCCGGCAAGATCGGGCTGGTCGACGATTGGGACATGATCCCGGGGGCCCGCGGCTGTACGCCGCAGACCTGCGCCTTCCGCGACCTGTTCGCCGACCTGAAGGCGGCCGGTGCCGCCCAGGTGTTCGGGCTGTCGACGCAGAGCAATGCGTACCAGACCGAGATGGCGTCGCGCCTGCACCTGCCGTTCCCGGTGCTGTCCGACGAAGCGCTGGAACTGACGCACGCGCTGAGACTGCCGACGATGTCGGTGGCGGGCCTGACGCTGATCAAGCGGCTAGCGCTCATCATCGACGATGCGCGCATCACGCACGTGTTCTATCCGGTGTTCCCGCCTGACCGGAATGCCGGCGACGTGCTGGAATGGCTGCAGGCCAATCCGCGGAAAGATGAGAGCGCTTCCAAATAAAGTGGATACCGGTTCGCGCAGTGGATACCGGGAGAAGGGCTCTAGGTGGTGTGGACACTTACCGCATCCAAAGGACGATGGCTGCGAGAGTGACGACGGCTAGGTAATTTCGGGCGGTCTTTTCGAAGCGGGTTGCGACGCGTCGGAACTGCTTGAGCTTTGAGAAGCAGCATTCGACGAGGTGACGCTGGGCATAGAGGTGCTTGTCCAGCGGGTATTTGAGTGCGCGTGACGGGTTGTTGGGGATGACGGCGAGCGCGCCCTTGGCGGCGATGGCTTGGCGCAAATGATCGGCGTCATAGGCCGTATCGGCCATGACGGCCTCGGCAGGTAGTCCCTCGATCAATGCGGCAGCTTGCGGTGCATCGCCCTTCTGGCCTGCGGTCAGCGCGAACCGTACGGGACATCCCAAGCCACGAACGGCCATATGTATCTTGGTGCTCAGGCCACCGCGCGAGCGGCCGATCGCCTGATCTTCAGACCCCCTTTTTTGGCCCCGGCGGCGTGCTGATGCGCCCGGACGATGGTGGAATCGACGATCAAATATTCGAAGTCCGGATCATCGGACATCGCCTCGAAGATCCGCCACCAGACGCCCTTGATGCTCCACCGACTGAAGCGCCGGAACACGCTGTTCCAATCCCCGAACGCCTCCGGGAGATCACGCCAGGGAGAGCCCGTGCGAACAATCCAAAGTACACCTTCCACGAACATCCGATTGTCGCGCCCAGTGGAGCCCTTCTGGTCGGGGCGACCTATGATCAGCGGCGCCATCCGCTCCCAAGCCGCGTCGCTCAATACCAAACGGTCCATCACACCCAAGACTGCCTCCCCAAAAGCAGTCTTGAATCTGATTTGCGCCTAAAAGGGAATCCTTAGAGTCCACACCACCTAGCCGAGCTCCTTGCGCACGGTCGCGAAGATCTTGCGGAACATGTCGGTCGTCAGCACGCCAGTGTTCGTATTGTAGCGCGAGCAGTGGTAGCTGTCGTAGAGCTTGAAAGTGCCCGCGCTATGCACGGCGCCGTGCACAAAGGGCGCGGCAGCCAGACGAACATCCAGCGCCCTCAACGTTGATTCGTGTGCGATTCGCCCGAGCAGCACGATCGCGCGCAGCTTCGGCATCGTAGCTATCGTTGCGCGGAGGAATTGCCGGCAGGTGTTAATCTCGGCCGGCAGCGGCTTGTTTTGCGGCGGCACGCAGCGCACCGCGTTGCTGATCCGGCAGTCCACCAGCTTCAAGCCGTCGTCCGGCCGCGCCTGATAGACGCCGCTGGCGAAGCCATATTCGAGCAAGGTCGCGTAGAGCAGATCGCCGGCGTAGTCGCCGGTGAAGGGACGGCCGGTGCGGTTGGCGCCCTGCATGCCCGGCGCGAGCCCGACGATCAACAGCCGCGCATTCGGATCGCCGAACGATTCCACCGGCGAGTTGAACCAGTCCGGGTGGAGTGTCCGGGCCTGTGCACGAAAGTCGGCCAGCCTGACACAGAGCTGACAGTTGCTGTCGGGGCGCGTGGGTGCGGCGACGAGATTACTCGTCGAAATCGTCATCGGCTCCCCGGGGGCCATGGTGGTCGCGCGCTGCAGGAATTGCGGGGAGTGGTGACGCGGTTCGCGCGGGGCCGGACGTTCGGACGGATCGCGGCCAAGCTTGGATTGCAGCTCGACGAGGTCGGTGAAGACGTCGGCCTGGCGGCGCAGCTCGTCGGCGATCATCGGCGGCTGGCTCGCAATGGTGGAGATGACGGTGACCCGGACGCCGCGGCGCTGCACGGCCTCGACCAGCGAGCGGAAGTCGCCGTCGCCGGAAAACAGGATCATCTGGTCGATGTGCTCGGCCAGTTCCATGGCATCGACGGCAAGCTCGATGTCCATATTGCCCTTCACCTTGCGGCGGCCGCTGGCGTCGATGAATTCCTTGGTCGCCTTGGTGACCACGGTGTAGCCGTTGTAGTCGAGCCAATCGATCAGCGGACGGATCGACGAATACTCCTGATCCTCGATGATCGCCGTGTAGTAGAACGCACGGAGCAGGGTGCCGCGACTCTGGAATTCCTTGAGAAGGCGCTTGTAGTCGATGTCGAAGCCGAGCGTCTTTGCGGTTGCGTAAAGATTGGCTCCATCGATGAAGAGCGCGATCTTGTTGGAAACAGGTGACGACATCAAAGTGTTCTCGCGTGGTTGTTAGTGTTCTTAGCGCGGCGGTGATCAACCGCGCGTAATTTCCGGCGTTGCTGCCTAAAGTTCTGTGAATCTTTCCCCACGACAGTCACCACCGCAATTATGGTGAGGCGAGGGCAAAAAGCCTAGACCTTTGACATTGCAATGAAGAGATTTACTTGCCTGGGACAGCAACCTAGCCATGTCGTCAGACGCTCCGGCCCTTCTGGCCCCGGCAGAGGGGGTTATCAGAGCCTGTTGGGAAGGCAAATCACAAATTTTGCCTTGCGAAACGGGGACTAGCCCTATAACTAACCCTCATAACCTACATGTTCGGTCCCTTTTACCACGGAGCGCCTCGAGATGGCTCGCGTCACCGTCGAAGATTGCATTGATAAGGTCGACAATCGTTTCGACCTCGTCCTGTTGGCTGCGCATCGTGCCCGGATGATCTCGTCGGGATCGCAACTTACGGTTGATCGCGACAACGACAAGAACCCGGTCGTTTCGCTGCGGGAGATCGCCGATTCGACGATCTCGCCGGAGGACCTGAAAGAGGAACTCGTGCACTCCCTGCAGAAGTTCGTCGAGGTCGACGAGCCCGAGCCGGACACTGTCCCGCTGATCGGTTCCGCCGGTGCCAGCGTCGACGCCGACGACACCGAGGTCGCGGTCGAGCGCATGACCGAGGAAGAGTTGCTGAAGGGCCTCGAGGGCCTGGCGCCCCCGGAAGAGCAGCCCGAGGAAGACGAGTAAGCTCGTCATTCGGCTCCGCATCTCGGATCAATTTGCCAAAGGCCCGGACATTGCTCCGGGCCTTTGCTTTTGTTGACAATTTTGCTGTTACGGTGCGTCCTATGCGGGCGCGCGAAATTGAATGGTTCCAGGGCCCGCGCGGGGTGCTGCTTCGTTCGAAAGCGCACTAGATTGAGGAAGAGGGGACGTTCCGGTCCCGCGAGAGGCAGCGAGTTCATGGCGTATCGACGCCGCAGTTCCATCCAGATGCAGGCTGCAACCGAAACGGTCGCGGTCGCGCCGGCGTCGTCCACGGCGGAAAGGCCAGCCAGGCCGCGGACCCGAATGATGCGACAATATGACCTTGTCGAGCGCGTCCGGTCCTATAACCCCGACACCAACGAAGACCTGCTCAACCGCGCCTACGTCTACGCCATGAAGGCGCACGGCACGCAGATGCGCGCCTCCGGCGATCCCTATTTCTCGCATCCGCTCGAGGTCGCCGCGATCCTCACCAACCTCAAGCTCGACGACGCCACGATCGTGGCGGCGCTGCTGCACGACACGATCGAGGACACCGAGGCGACGCGGGCCGAGATCGACCATGTGTTCGGCCATGAGATCGGCGCGCTGGTCGAAGGCCTGACCAAGCTGAAGCGGCTGGAGCTGGTGTCGCGCGAGGCCAAGCAGGCCGAGAATTTGCGCAAGTTGCTGCTGGCGATCGCCGACGACGTCCGCGTGCTGCTGATCAAGCTCGCCGACCGCCTGCACAACATGCGCACGCTGGAATTCGTGCCGCCGGCCTCGCGCCGCCGCATCGCCGAGGAGACGCTGGATATCTATGCGCCGCTGGCCGGCCGCATGGGTATGCAGGAGATGCGCGAGGAGCTGGAGGACCTGTCGTTCTTCGTGCTCGATCCCGAGGCTTATGCGGTGGTCAAGCAGCGGCTCGATTCACTGGCCGAGCGCAACCGCAACCTGATCGGCGAGATCGAAACCCAGCTCTCCAAGAACCTGCAGAAGAACGGCATCACCGCGCGGGTGTTCGGCCGCCGCAAGCAGCCGTTTTCGATCTGGACCAAGATGGAGCGCAAGTCGGTCGGCTTCGAGCAGCTCTCCGACATCTACGGCTTCCGCGTCATCCTCGATGATGTCGGCGCCTGCTACCGCGCGCTCGGCATTGTCCACACCACCTGGCCGGTCGTGCCGGGCCGCTTCAAGGATTACATCTCGACCCCGAAGCAGAACGACTACCGGTCGATCCACACCACCGTGATCGGGCCGGGCAAGCAGCGCGTCGAGCTGCAGATCCGCACCGAGGAGATGAACCAGATCGCCGAGTTCGGTATCGCCGCGCATGCCTTCTACAAGGAAGGGGCGGGCTCGCCGCATGAGCGGCTGAAGCACGAGTCGAACGCCTTCGCCTGGCTGCGCCACACCATCGGCATCCTCTCGGAGAGCTCCAATCCCGAGGAATTCCTCGAGCACACCAAGCTCGAACTGTTCCACGACCAGGTGTTCTGCTTCACGCCAAAGGGCAAGCTGATCGCGCTGCCGCGCAACGCCAACGTGATCGATTTCGCCTATGCCGTGCACACCGGCGTCGGCAACAGCGCGGTCGGCTGCAAGATCAACGGCAAGTTCGCGCCGCTGTCCTCCGAGCTGCAGAATGGCGACGAGGTCGAGGTGCTGACCTCGAAGGCGCAGTCGGCGCCGCCGTCGGCCTGGGAAGCGCTCGCCCGCACCGGCAAGGCGCGCGCCGCGATCCGGCGTGCTACCCGCGATGCGGTGCGCGACCAGTATGCCGGCCTCGGCCGCCGCATCGTCGACCGCCTGTTTGCCCGCGCCAAGATCGAATATGCCGACGACAAGCTGAAGGGCGCCTTGCCGCGGCTCGCCCGCACCTCGATCGAGGACGTGATGGCCTCCGTCGGACGCGGCGAGATCAAGGCCTCCGACGTCGCGCGCGCGATGTATCCCGACTACAAGGAAGAGCGGCTGGTGCGCTATGGCGCCAAGAAGGGGCTCGCCGCCAAGCTGAAGACGCAGACCCCGCCGCATCCGGCGCGCGCCACTTCGGTGATCCCGGTGCGCGGCATCAATTCCGACCTGCCGGTGAAGTTCGCGCCGAACGGCGGCGCGGTGCCGGGCGATCGGATCGTCGGCATCGTCACGGCGGGTGAGGGGATCACGATCTACCCGATCCAGTCGCCGGCGCTGAAGGATTTCGAGGAGGAGCCGGAGCGCTGGCTCGACGTGCGCTGGGACATCGACGAGACCATGCCGCAGCGCTTCCCCGCGCGCATCCTGGTCCACAATGTCAACGAGCCGGGCAGCCTCGCCCAGATCGCGACCGTGATCGCCGAGCACGACGGCAACATCGACAACATCCACATGTCGCGCCAATCGCCCGACTTCACGGAGCTGACCATCGATCTTGAGGTCTATGACCTCAAGCATCTCAGCGCTATCATCGCGCAGTTGCGCGCCAAGGCCGTCGTTGCACGGGTCGAACGCGTCAATGGATAAAGACGCATGCGCAGGGCATAGGCGAGCGGAAGCGACGCCTTCCTTCGGACGGCTGTGGCCGCGCATGACAGGCTAGAATTGCAGGTTAGAGACATGTCAAAGGCTGCTCCGCTCCGTCTCGGTATCAATGTCGATCACGTCGCGACCCTGCGCAATGCGCGGGGCGGGGCGCGGCCCGATCCGGTGCGGCTGGCGCTTGCCGCGATCGCTGCGGGCGCCGACGGCATCACGGCGCATTTGCGCGAGGATCGCCGTCACATCCGCGACGAGGACATGGCGCGGCTCAAAGCCGAGATATCCAAGCCGCTGAATTTCGAGATGGCGGCGACCGACGACATGCTGCGGATTTCGCTCGCCACCAAGCCGCATGCGGTCTGCCTGGTGCCGGAACGGCGCCAGGAGCTCACCACCGAAGGCGGCCTCGACGTGGTCGGCCAGCACAATGCGCTGGCGCCGTTCATCGCGCGGCTCAATGATGCCGGCATCCGGGTCTCGCTGTTCATTGCCGCCGATCCCAGGCAAATCGAGATGGCCGCGCAGCTGAAGGCGCCCGTGATCGAGATCCACACCGGCGGCTGGTGCGACGCCGTGGTCGACGGTCGCAAGGACAAGGCGGAGGCCGAGTGGAAGCGCATCGTCGCCGGCGCCAAGCTCGCGCAGGCGGCCGGGCTCGAGGTCCATGCCGGCCACGGGCTTGATTATGAGACCGCGGAGACGATCTCCGCGCTGCCCGAAATCCGCGAGCTCAACATCGGCTACTTCATGATGGGCGAGGCGCTGTTCGTCGGCATCGCCGCCACGGTGCGCGAGATGCGTGCGGCGATGGACCGCGGCCGTGCCAGGGCGCAAGGTGCCGTCAGCGCATGATCATCGGCATCGGCTCCGATCTGATCGACGTCACGCGGATTGCGAAGGTGATCGAGCGGCACGGCGAGCGCTTCCTCGATCGCATCTTCACCGACGCCGAGCGCGCCAAGGCGATGCGCCGCGCCAACAGCGAGAAGATGGTGGTCGCAACCTACGCCAAGCGGTTCGCCGCGAAGGAGGCCTGCTCCAAGGCGCTCGGCACCGGTATCCGGCGCGGGGTGTGGTGGAAGGACATGGGGGTGGTGAACCTGCCGGGAGGACGGCCGTCGATGCTGCTGACCGGCGGGGCGCTGGCCCGGCTCCAAGAGCTGACACCCGCGGGCATGAAGGCGCAGATCGACCTTTCGATCACGGACGATTGGCCGCTGGCACAGGCCTTCGTCATAATTTCGGCGGTTGCTCCCGCCAGATGAGCGGGCGGCGGCGGAATTTGCCAGGAAACTTCAGCAAACTAAAAAATCATTGACATTTCAATGAATTGCGAAGTTTTGAGGCGGCGATTGATTGCGCCCCTGCGAACAACCGTCTAAAATGCCGCAGGGTATCGAGCGAGACGCGGATTCCAAGTTTAGGCTGGAATTTGCCCTCAAGATCAGAATCAAGGCCATTTTCCTCACGCGGGGGTCGAACGCTTCGCGTGGAGAGAACGTTCTGCCACCGCGTGGGCATCAGGGCCTGCGGGAATTGGGAAAGCAATGAGCGCGACCACCGGGACCAAATCTGAGAGCGGCGTGGGCGAGACCATCCGCGTCGTCATCCATGCCCTTCTGATCGCGCTCGTCATCCGCACCTTCCTGTTCCAGCCGTTCAACATCCCCTCGGGGTCGATGAAGGCGACGCTCTTGGTCGGCGACTACCTGTTCGTCTCGAAATATTCCTACGGCTACAGCCACTATTCGATCCCGTTCTCGCCGAATATCTTCTCGGGGCGTATCTTCGGCTCGGAGCCGAACCGCGGCGACATCGTGGTGTTCCGCCTGCCGCGGGATGACTCCACCGACTACATCAAGCGTGTCATCGGACTGCCGGGCGACCGCATCGAGGTCCGGAACGGGTTGCTCTACATCAACGATGAGCCGATCAAGCGCGAGCGGCTGAACGATTTCGTCGGCGAGGATCCCTGCGGCTCGGCGGATGCCACCGCGCGGGTCAAGCGCTGGAAGGAAACGCTGCCGAACGGCGTCAGCTATGAGTCGCTCGACTGCACCGACAACAGCTACATGGACAACACCATCGTCTACACCGTTCCGCCCGGGCATTTCTTCATGATGGGCGACAACCGCGACAACTCCACCGACAGCCGCTTCCTGTCGCAGGTCGGCTACGTGCCGTTCGAGAACATCATCGGGCGGGCCCAGATGATCTTCTTCTCGATCGCCGAGGGCGAGCAGGCCTGGATGATTTGGCGCTGGCCGTTCGCCGTGCGGTGGAACCGCCTATTCTCCATCGTGCGATGAACGACGATACCGCAGCCATTAACGACCAAGCGCCGACCGGCGAGCCGAGCCAGGCGCCCGCCGCCGAAAGCACGGCCGCGCCGAAGAAGCGGCGCAGCAAGGCCGCCAAGGCGGCTGAAGAGAAGGCCGCGATCGCCGGCACCGAGGCGCGTATCGGGTATACGTTCTCGGATGCCGCGCTGCTGACCACCGCGTTCACCCACGTCTCCGCGCTGAAGCCCGCCACCCGCAACCGCGCCGACAGCTACCAGCGGCTGGAATTCCTCGGCGACCACGTGCTCGGGCTGATCGTGTCCGACATGCTGTTCCGGGCGTTCCCGAAGGCCGATGAGGGCGAGTTGTCGAAGCGGCTCGCCGATCTCGTGCGCAAGGAAAGCTGCGCCGACGTCGCCAAGTCGCTCGGGCTGCTCGAGGACATCAAGCTCGGCATGGTGAAGGCGGTCGAGGGCGCGCGGCTGCGCAAATCCGTGCTCGGCGATATCTGCGAAGCGGTGATCGGGGCGATCTTTCTCGACGGCGGCTATGAGGCGGCGCGCCAGTTCGTTGAGCGCAACTGGACCGAGCGGATGCACAAGCTGCGCCGGCCGCTGCGCGATCCCAAGACCGTGTTGCAGGAATGGGCGCAAGGCAAGGGATTGCCGACGCCGGTCTATCGCGAGGTCGAACGCACCGGCCCGCACCACGATCCACAATTCCGCGTTGCGGTTGACCTGCCGGGCCTGGCCTCCGCCGAGGGCCTCGGGGGCAACAAGCGCGCGGCCGAGAAAGCAGCAGCATCCGCGATGATCGAGCGTGAAGGCGTCGGTACCAATGACTGACGAAGCCAAAGGGCAGGGGGATGCGACGCGCTGTGGCTTCGTCGCGCTGATCGGCGCGCCCAATGTCGGCAAGTCGACGCTGGTCAATGCGCTGGTGGGCTCCAAGGTCACCATCGTTTCGCGCAAGGTGCAGACCACGCGCGCGCTGATCCGCGGCATCGTGATCGAGGGCAACGCGCAAATCATCCTGGTCGACACGCCCGGCATCTTCGCGCCGCGGCGCCGGCTCGATCGCGCCATGGTGTCGACCGCCTGGAGCGGCGCCCACGACGCCGATCTCGTCTGTGTGCTGCTCGATGCGAAGTCGGGCATCGACGAGGAGGCCAATGCGATCCTCGCCAAGCTCGAAACCGTCGCGCATCCGAAGATCCTGGTGCTGAACAAGGTCGACCTCGTGCAGCGCGAGAAGCTGCTGGCGCTGGCGCAGGCCGCCAACGAGCGGATGCGCTTCGAGCACACCTTCATGATCTCGGCGCTGTCGGGCGATGGCGTTGACGATCTGCGCGAGGCGCTGGCCAAGCTGGTGCCGGCGGGACCGTTCCTCTATCCCGAGGACCAGATGTCGGATGCGCCGATGCGGCATCTGGCGGCCGAGATCACCCGCGAGAAGATCTACAGCCATCTGCATCAGGAATTGCCGTACCAGTCGACGGTCGAGACCGACAGCTGGACCGACCGCAAGGACAAGTCGATCCGCATCGAGCAGACGATCTTTGTCGAGCGCGAGAGCCAGCGCAAGATCGTGCTCGGCAAGGGCGGCGCCACCATCAAGTCGATCGGCGCGCAGGCGCGTGCCGAGATCGCCGAGATCATGGGCGTTCCCGTGCACCTCTTCCTGTTCGTCAAGGTGCGCGAGAACTGGGGCGACGATCCCGACCGCTACAAGGAAATGGGATTGGACTTCCCCAAGGAATGAGCCGGCGCCCGAATGTGCCCAGAGCAATGAGCGTGCCCAAAGCAATGAATGTGCCCAGAAATGTGCTGTGGTTTGAGGTGCTGCTCTATCTGTCGCTGACGCTCGACGCGTTGTCGGTGGCGTTCCAGGACCGCACGCCGACCGACGTGAGGACCGATCAGATGATCACCGGCGAGACGCTGACCGCCGGCTGCATGATCCTGCTGCTGGTGTATTTCGTCCGGCTCGCCGCGCAGCACCGCAAGAACTGGCCGCGCTGGGCGCTAGGCGCGATGCTGGTGCTCTCGGTGATCTCACTGGTGCAGGTGATCGGCGAAAAAGGCCTGGAGCTCGACAGCGCCATCGAGGTGGTGTCCTGCATCCTGACCGCGGCCGGGCTGTATTATTCCTTCACCGGCGACGCGCAGGGTTGGTTCAACGCGTAGGCTGCGTTGGGCGGGTTGGCCCAACGGGTCCGCGCCAGCGCGGCCCGATCACAGGCTCCGGCGTAACCCGCTGTGTAACTTCCTGGCGATATCGGCGGATTGCACTGCGCTGATCCGCCCTACGATGATACATTTCCAGCCATGGAATGGACCGATGAAGGCATCGTGTTGGGCGTGCGGCGGCATGGCGAATCCTCCGCCATTGTCGAACTGTTGACGCGCGAGCACGGCCGCCATCTCGGCCTGGTGCGCGGCGGCGCCGGCTCGCGGATGCGGCCGCTGCTGCAGCCCGGCAACAGCGTCACGGCGGTGTGGCGGGCGCGGCTCGACGAGCATCTCGGCATGTATGCGCTGGAGGGCACGCGACTGCGGGCGGCGACGCTGCTCGCCTCGTCGCACGCGGTCTATGGCGTGACGCATCTGGCGGCGCTGGCCCGGTTGCTGCCGGAGCGCGATCCGCATCAAGACATCTACGAGATGCTGCAGGGCACGCTCGACGATTTCGACGATGCCGACGTCGCGGCAGTCCACTTGATCCGGTTTGAGCTGGCGATGCTGACCGAGCTCGGCTTCGGGCTCGACCTGGAAAACTGCGCGGCGACCGGAGAGACCACCGACCTGATCTATGTGTCGCCGAAATCCGGCGGCGCCGTGTCCCGCGCCGCCGGCGAGCCGTGGCGCGACCGGCTGTTGCCGCTGCCGGCGTTCCTGCGCGAAGGCGAGAGCGGCGCCAACAGCTGGTCGGAGCAGGACCTGCGCGACGGCTTCCAGATCACCGGCCTGTTCCTGCTGCGCCACGTGCTGGAGCCCCGTGGCCAAGGCCATTCCGACGCCCGCGACGGGTTTATCAACGCCGTGACCAGGCCGCGAAGCCGAACGGCGGTTCCGTAAGGCCGATTCGGGCCCTAAATTCCCGGTGATTCGCGGCTTGCCCGATTCACCGCCAAGGTTTAACGCCTCCCCATGGGAAAACGACAGGTTCCGCCGGAAAAGCCGGCCGAGATTCACGACGTGCCGCTGCGTGATGCGCTCGAGGAGCGCTATCTCGCCTATGCGCTCTCGACCATCATGCATCGTGCACTGCCGGACGCCCGCGACGGGCTGAAGCCGGTGCACCGGCGCATCCTCTACGGCATGGACCTGCTCGGGCTCGACCCGCGCGCGGCATTCAAGAAGTCGGCCAAGATCGTCGGCGACGTGATGGGCTCGTTCCATCCGCATGGCGACCAGGCGATTTATGACGCCATGGTGCGCCTCGCGCAGGATTTCTCCTCGCGCTACCCGCTGGTCGACGGTCAGGGCAATTTCGGCAATATCGACGGCGATAATCCGGCCGCCTACCGGTACACGGAAGCCCGCATGACGGAAGTCGCGCGGCTCCTGCTCGACGGTATCGACGAGGACGGCGTTGAGTTTCGCCTCAACTACGATGGCCAGTCGAAAGAGCCGGTGGTGCTGCCGGGCGGTTTCCCGAACCTGCTCGCCAATGGCGCGCAGGGCATCGCAGTGGGCATGGCGACCTCGATCCCGCCGCACAACGCCGCCGAGCTCTGCGACGCCGCGCTGCACCTGATCGAGAAGCCCGACGCCAAGTCGAAGGCGCTGCTGAAATGGGTCAAGGGTCCGGACTTCCCGACCGGCGGCATCGTCGTCGATTCCAAGGAAGCGATCGTCGAGGCCTACACGACGGGGCGCGGCTCGTTCCGCACCCGCGCGCGCTGGTCGGTGGAGGAGGGCGCCCGCGGCGCCTGGGTGGTCGTCGTCACCGAAATCCCGTGGTTGGTGCAGAAGTCGCGTATGCACGAGAAGATCTCGGAGCTCCTCGACCAGAAGAAGCTGCCGCTGGTCGGCGACGTGCGCGATGAATCCGCGGAGGACGTCCGCTTCGTCATCGAACCGAAGTCGCGCACCGTCGATCCGGCGCTGATGATGGAATCGCTGTTTCGGCTGACCGAGCTGGAAAGCAAGATCTCGCTGAACCTGAACGTGCTGATCAAGGGCCGCATCCCGAAGGTGGTCGGCCTTGCCGAGTGCCTGCGCGAATGGCTCGACCATCTGCGCGACGTGCTGGTCCGCCGTTCCAATTTCCGCAAGACGCAGATCGAGCACCGCCTGGAAGTGCTGGGCGGCCACCTCGTCGCCTATCTGAACCTCGACAAGGTGATCAAGATCATCCGCACCGAGGACGAGCCGAAGCCGGTCTTGATGAAGACCTTCAACCTCACAGACGTCCAGGCGGACGCCATCCTCAACATGCGCCTGCGCAATTTGCGCCGCCTGGAGGAGATGGAGATCCGCACCGAGGACAAGGAGCTGCGCAAGGAGCTGAAGGGCATCGAGGGCTTGCTCGGCTCCGAGACCGAGCAATGGGCCAAGGTCAGCGATCAGGTCCGCAAGGTCCGCGATATCTTCGGGCCCAAGACACCGCTCGGCAAGCGCCGCACCACCTTCGCCGATGCGCCCGAGCATGATCTCGCCGCGATCGAGGAAGCCCTGGTCGAGCGCGAGCCGTGCACCGTCGTGATCTCCGAGAAGGGCTGGGTGCGGACGCTGAAGGGCCATGTCGAGGATCTGTCGGGGCTCGCCTTCAAGACCGACGACAAGCTCGAGCACTCGTTCTTTGCCGAGACCACCTCGAAGCTGCTGCTGTTCGCCACCAACGGCAAGTTCTACTCGCTCGATGTCGCCAAGCTGCCGGGCGGCCGCGGCCATGGCGAGCCGATCCGCATGTTCATCGACCTCGAGCAGGACGCCGCGATCATCTCGCTGTTCGTCAACAAGGGCGAGCGCAAGTTCCTGATCGCGAGCAGCGAGGGACAGGGCTTCGTCGTCAAGGAAGAGGACTGCGTCGGCAACACCCGCAAGGGCAAGCAGGTGCTCAATGTCGAGATGCCGAACGAGGCCCGTGCGATCACCACCGTGAACGGCGACACCGTCGCCGTGATCGGCACCAACCACAAGATGGTGCTGTTCGGTCTCGACCAGGTGCCGGAGATGGCGCGGGGCCGCGGCGTTCGGCTGCAGAAATACAGCAGCTCGGAGCTGTCCGATGTCGCGGTGTTCGATGCCAAGGCCGGCCTGACCTGGAAAGACTCCGCCGGCCGCGAGCACAGCATGACCTTGAAGGAACTGGCCGACTGGCGCGGCAACCGCGCCGACGCCGGCCGGCTCGCCCATGGCCTGCCGAAGTCGAACAAGTTCAATCGCGGCGTGGAGTAGTTGCGGTGGGCGGGTTGGGCGCAAGCCGTAACCCGCCGTTCGACAGCCGTGGTGTGATAGTATCCACATTTCGCCGCGCTATAACCGTCGCCGACGATATCGGGCGACGGTTGCCATGGCGCACAATCACGACCACGACCATGACCACAGCGGTCATTCTCACGGACATTCCCACGCCGGGCATTCCCATGCCGGGCACAGCCACGCGCCGGACAGTTTCGGTACGGCCTTTGCGGTCGGCGCGTCGCTGAACACTGCCTTCGTCATCGCCGAGCTGATCTTCGGCTATTCCGCCAACTCGCTGGCGCTGGTCTCCGACGCTGTTCACAATCTCTCCGATGTCATCGCGCTGCTGCTGGCCTGGGGCGGGGCGTGGCTGGCCGGCAGGCGCCCGACCGACACCCACACCTATGGCTATCGTCGTGCCTCGATCCTGGTGGCGTTGTTCAATGCCGGGCTGCTGTTGATCGCGGTCGGCGGCATCGCGGTCGAGGCGATCAACCGCTTCCGCGAGCCGGCCGAGGTCGCAAGCTGGACCGTGGTCTGGGTCGCGGCGCTCGGCATCCTGATCAATGGCGGCACGGCGCTGCTGTTCATGCGCGGCCGCGACAGCGACCTCAATGTGCGCGGCGCCTATCTGCACATGGCGGCGGACGCCGGCGTCTCGTTCGGCGTCGTGATCGCCGCGCTGCTGATCATGGCGACCGGCTGGCAGTGGCTCGATCCGGCGATCAGCCTCGTCATTGCCGTGGTGGTGCTGCTGAGCGGCTGGGAGCTTGCCCGCGACAGCGTCAACCTCGCGCTCGACGCGGTGCCGAGGGGCATCGATCTCAAGCAGGTGAGGGACTATCTCGGCGCGCTCGAGGGCGTCACCGAGGTGCACGACCTGCACATCTGGGCGATGAGCACGAGCGAGACGGCGTTGACCGCACACCTGGTGCGGCCCGGCGGACATGACGATGTCTTCCTGCATCGCGTCTGCGCCGAGCTGTCGGAGCGATTCAGCATCCACCACGCGACGCTGCAGGTCGAGATCAGCAGCGAGACCTGCCGGCTGGCCCCGGCGGAAATGGTCTAGCCCGCGGCGAGATTCACTCGCGTTCAATTGATCGGTCGACCCACGTCCGCGTCTTCCACGGCCGCCGATGAGGCGGCACATTGCGGCCGCGCGCGTTGAGCGGGCGCGATCAACGGAGGGCAACGTGAAGAAGGCAATCGGTCTTGCGATGTTGCTGTGGCTCGTGGGCGCCGTGCCGCAGGCAGACGCCCAGCCGGCGAAAACAGGCGTCGAGCGGCTCTACATCCTCAACTGCGGCGAAGGCGTTGCCGGCGACATTTCACGCTGGTCGCCCGGCGTCAATGAAGGCAAGTCGATGGATTTCGTCGACAATTGCTATCTGATCAAGCACGCGCAGGGCTGGTTCCTGTGGGACACCGGCATTCCCGACGCGGTCGCGGCGACGCCGAACGGCCTTGCGCCTGCCGATCCCAAGGCGGTGACCTGGCGGCGGCCGAAGACGCTGGCCGCGCAGCTCGACCAGCTCGGGGTGAAGCCGTCGGACATCAAGGCGATCGCCGTCTCGCATACCCATCCCGATCACATCGGCAATGTCGAGCTGTTCCCGGCCGCGATGCTGTATGTGCAGAAGGCGGAGTATGAATGGCCCGGTGCCAACAACGCGCCGCGCTTCAAGCCGGAGCATCCCGTCACGAAACTCGAGGGCGATCGCGATGTGTTCGGCGACGGCAGCGTCATTATCCTGTCGACGCCGGGCCACACGCCCGGCCACCAGTCGCTGCTGGTGAAGTTGCCGAAGACCGGCGCGGTCGTGCTGACCGGCGATGCGGTCCACTTCAGGGACAATTGGGACAATCGGCGCGTGCCGAGCCTGAACGCCAGCAAGGAGCAGACGCTGGCCTCGATGCAGAAGATCGCCGACACTCTGACGAAGGAGAAGGCGCAGCTCTGGATCAACCACGACAAGGCCCAGCGCGACGGGCTGAAGCTGTCGCCGGACTTTTATGATTGAGCGGCTTCGGGACCGCGCGCTTTCGCCCAGCCCCGACCGGCCTGATCAGTTGTGCGGGGCGGACGGCGCGGTCACCGACGGGGCGGGCGCGTGCTTCGGCTTCATCGTGCCGGCGTAGAACGACAGCGCGTAGACCAGGATGATGCCGGCCAGATAGACCCCATAGGATTGCGGCGGGGTGATCGCCCACTGCATGAGGCGTCGGATCGGGTTCGGCTGGCCGGCGTGGTTATCCATGCGCCCTTTTGCGCGAAGGCCGGGGCAAAGGGAAGCGGAATCGCCGGCATTCGGTGGCGTCGTTCCGCCCGAAAATGGTGAGGCGCGGCGGCCTTGCAATGCTGGACTGGCGTCCGCATCTGTCACGCGACGACCAGCCCTTCCTCCCGCACCAATTGCCCGGCATAATCCTACGTATGGAACTGACGCCCCGTTTGCGCCTGATGAATTGGCTGGTCCGCCAGGGTCTGACCGGCCTGCCGGAAAACGACCTGCTGCGCGGCTTCTGCGAGCGCTGCCGGGCCGCCGGCATGCCGCTGTCGCGGGCGATCGTCTTCATCGACACCCTGCATCCGATCTTCGAGGGCCGCGGCTTCCGCTGGAACGACGGCGAGAGCAACGAGGCCGACATCTTCGAATACGGCTCGACCAGCAGCGGCGAGGCCAGCCAGAACTGGCGGCGGTCGGCGTTCCATCACATGCTCGAAAACGGCCATGACGAGATGGTGATCGATCTCAACGGCTCGCACGATTTTTCGATGATCGGCGACCTCGCCGAGAAGGGCCACAAGCATTTCGCCGCGTTCGTGCACCGCTTCGGCGAGGCCGGCACGATCGGCGAGATGGACTGCTTCTACTCCTACTACACCACCCGCCGTTCGGACGGCTTCGACGAGAACCATATGTCGGCGCTGCGCGACCTGGTGCCGGTGCTCGGGCTCGCGATCAAGTCGGCCGCCCAGGTCGAGATCGCCCGCACGCTCGGACGGGTCTATCTCGGCCGCGAGACGGCGGAGCAGGTGCTGCGCGGGCGCATGCAGCGCGGCATCACCGAGAAGATCAAGGCCGTGCTGTGGTATTCCGACGTGCGCGGCTCGACCGCGATCAGCGAGCGCATCGGCCCGGACGAGATCATTCCGTTCCTCAACGACTACGCGCAGGCCTCGATCGATGCGATCCATGATGCCGGTGGCGAGGTGCTGAAACTGATCGGCGACGGCGTGCTGGCGATGTTCACCAGCGAGAACATGGCAAGCGCCAGGCGCGCGGCGTTGCGCGCCGAGTACAGATTCCGCCATAACATCCGCGTGCTGAACGATCGCCGCGAGAACGAGGGCCGGCCGACCACCACGGCCTATGTCGGCCTCCATGTCGGTGAGGTCTTCTATGGCAATATCGGCAGCGAGGACCGGCTGGACTTCACGGTGGTCGGGCCCGCCGTCAACGAGGTCAGCCGGATCGCCTCGATGTGCGCTTCGGTCGACCGCGAACTGCTGACCTCGACCGATTTCCGCACCGGCATCGACGCCGCCGGCCGCAACTATCTGGTCTCCACCGGCCGCTTCGTCTTGCGCGGCATCAGCCATGCCCAGGATCTCTATACGCTGGATCCGGCCGTTACCGTCGACGAGGTCGTCGGCGGCAAATATGAACGGTACCTGGCGAGCTGATCTCTCTCCCCGTCATTGCGAGGAGCACAGCGACGAAGCAATCCATGTCCCCACAAGCGGGGGAATGGATTGCTTCGCTTCGCTCGCAATGACGTTGAGGGGCGGTTCAGCAGCGCGCGGGTTCGCCGACCATGTCGGGCTGACGCCTGAGCGACACTGCGGGCGACATCAGGATTACCAGCGCCTGGGCAGCGAAGATCGCGGCCGCGAGGTAGAGGCAGGCTTCAGCGCCGTAGAGGCCACCGACGACGGCGCCGAGCGCGGAGCCGAGCGGGCGGGCGCCGTAGCTCATGATATTGATCGCGGAGACGCGGCCGAGCAGCGACGGCGGCGTCACCGATTGCCGCAGCGTGGTGGTCGAGATCACCCACAGGATCGGGCCGACACCGAGCAGGAAAAAGCCGAGGCCCGCGAGCAGCGGCGTCGCAATCCAGGTGGTCAGCGCCATCACGAGTGAGGCCACGAGACCGGTGACCGGGCCGAGCCCGATCACGGTGCCGAACGCCAGCCGCTTCATCACGCGGGTTGCGAACAGCGCGCCGACCACCATGCCGACCCCGTACATCGCGAGCGTCGTACCGACGCCGGTCGCGCTGAGCCCGAGATGGCGCACCGCATACGGCACGAACACGGCGAGCAGCAGGAAGGACGCAGTGTTGAAGATGAACTGGGTGATGAACACCGGCCGCAGCAAGGCGTGATGCATCACGAAGGCAGCGCCTTCCTTGATGTCCTGCATCGGATGACGTCGCGGGGCAGGCCGGCGTGCCGGCTCGTAGATGCCGGCGAGCAGCACGACCGCGATCGCCGACAGCGCCGCGGCAAAGCCGAATGCCGGCGCAGCGCCGACCCAGCCGACCAGCACGCCGCCGAGCGCGGGTCCGCTGGCGAAAGCGACGGTGCGCGCAAGTTCGATACGGGCATTCGCGGCCGGTAATTGCTGCGAGGTCACCAGCGACGGGACGAGCGCAGGTGCTGCGACGCTGTAGGCAACCGTGCCGCAGACTGCGATGAAGCCGAGCAAAGCGAGCAGCGGCAAGGTCATCGCGCCGAACCACAACAACAGCAGGATCGCGGCGAGGGCGGCGGCGCGCAGCGCCTCGGAGCCCGCCATCACCCAGCGCCGCGACACGCGGTCAGCCAGCAGGCCTGCGGGAATCGCAAACAGGATGAACGGCAGCGTCAGCGCGGTCTGCAACAGGCCGGTCTGGCCTTCGCCGACGCCGAGCACCAGCACGGCGACGATGGGCGCGGCCGCAAGCGCAATCTGCTCGGCCGATTGCGCGGCGAGGTTGGACCAGGCCAGGCGGTTGAAGGTGGCGGGCAGGCGCGGCGTATCGGCGGACATGGCAGAATCCTCAGGGAAATTCGATCTGGCCATAGTGTGTGGTTGGAAGACGCCCGATCCCACCCGTTTCCCGACAACGCCAAAAACAAAGCCCGCCGTGAGAGGCGGGCTTTTCGTTGGACAACGAAATTCGCTCTGCAACCGCATCGGACGTACGTTCCCGCTTGCGGGGGAGGGTTAGGGTGGGGGTCTATCCGCGAGTCGCATCGTGGAGAGCGCGCCCACCCGGATCGCATCTTCGATGCGATCCGACCTCCCCCGCAAGCGGGAGAGGTGAAGCGCATCTGCCGTCAGACCGCTTCACAGCGGTTTGGCAGCCGGAGTAAGTTGGCCGCTGATGGTCCCGACCAGAGCGGTTGGCGCGCTTTCGACGCTCACTGCCGGTGTTTCGGCGACCTCCGTCTTGCGCTGCGCCAGCGCGCTGGTCAGGCTGGTGAGCGCGTCGGGGCCGGCCGGGAAGCCTGCCTCCGCGAGGATCTTGTCGATCATCGGCTTGAACGCCGAAACCGACAGCAATTGCGCGGCGAGGCCGTCGCCGAGCCCGAGGCCGCCATTGCCGTTGGCATGGCCGTTGGCGCCGCCGCGGCCGAGCATGCTGCCGGTGTCGAAGATCCGGATGTCGGAGATCTTCTCGATCGGCTTCACCGCCTCGGCGAGCGCGCTCGGGATCACGTTGATCCGCGCGAGGTTGAGATCGTAGGCGATCATGTCGGCGCTCAGCTTGTTACGCGCTTCCGCCTTCAAGGTTGCGACCTCGGCTTCCGCCTGGCCGAGCGCCTTGACGCCGGCGGCGCGGGTGGTGGCGGCGTTGGCGTCGGCTTTCGCCAGCACGTTGGTGGCCTCGGCCTTGTTGGCCGCAGCCTGTTTTTCGGCTTCCGCCATAACGGTGATCGGCATTGCGTTGGTCTCGGCAACCTTGCGCGCCGCGATCACGTTGATGATCTTGTCGCGCTCGGCGACCTCGGTGGCGCGGGCGGTGGTGACCTTTTCCTCGGCTGCAATCGCAAGTGCGCGTGCGGTCTCGGCGATGGTCTGGGCTTCCGACTGCTCCTTGCTCTTGGTCGCGACCGCGATCGCGGCCTCCTGCGCCACGATCTGCAGCTCGCGGTCGGTTTCGGTGGTGCGGCGCTTCACGGCGAGATCGGCCTCGATCTTGCGGGTATCGCGGGCCTGGTTGGCCTCGGTCTGCTTGTTGGCGACCGCGAGCTCCTGCTGGATGCGGTATTCGGCTTCGTTCTGCAACGCGGTCTGTTCGACCTGCGCCGTCTGCGCGCGCATCGCGGCGGTCTTGTTGGCGATGTCGCGCTGCTGTGCCAGCTCGGCCTCGCGCTTGGTGCTCTCGATCGTCAGCGTGGTTTGCCGCGCCACCAGGTCCTGTTGCGCGATATTGACCTCGGTGGTGCGGACGATCTGGTTGCGCTCCTGCTCACGCTCCTTGGTGATCTTGGTCAACGTGGTGAGGCCGTGCGCGTCGAAGAAATTGCTCGGGTTGAAATGCTTGATGTCGCTCTGGTCGAGCCGCGTCAGCGACACCGACTCGAGCTCGAGACCGTTGTTCTGGATGTCGGCGCCGACCGCGTCCTGCACCGCCTTGACGAAGGTCGCGCGCTGCTCCTGCAATTCCTCGAGGTTCATGGTCGCGGCGACCGAGCGCAGGCCGTCGACGAACTTGGCCTCGACCAGCTCGCGGAGCTCGGCCGCGTCATTGGTGCGGTTGCCGAGCGTCTGCGCGGCCAGCGCGATCGACGAAGAGTCGGGTTTGACGCGCAGATAGAACTCGGCGCCGATATCGACACGCATGCGGTCCTTGGTGATCAGCGAGTCCGGGCCACCACGCGCGACCTCGAGCCGCAGCGTCTTCAGGTTCACCGCGGCGGTGGAGTGGAAGATCGGCAGCACGAGCGAGCCGCCGTCGAGCACCACCTTCTGACCGCCGAGGCCGGTGCGCACATAGGCCTCATCGCGCGTCGAGCGCTTGTAGAGTTTTGCGAAAAGCAGGCCAATGACGAGGATAGCGAGGACGCCAATGGCGACGGGTACAGCAAGTTCCCACATATGTTATGCCCTGTTGGAAGATTGTTGTTGTTCAATGAGGTCGGAAGGAGCGGCGATCGCAATGAATCCTTTGGCATCGCGGTCGACCAGCAACACGCTGGCGCCGACCGGCAATGCCTCGGACTCTGCGCTGGCCCGCGCCGACACGGTGTGCCAGTTGCCGAAGACATCCTTGAGACGGACCCTGCCGGGGAGGCCCTGATCGAGCGGGCCGACCGACACGGTTGCGACCTTGCCGACAAAGTCGCTGTCGTTGACCGCATAGCTCTCGTCGCGCGGAATGATGTGGGCGAGGCCGCGGCTCGCATTTCTGATGACAGGGATGCTGCCGGCGGCGGCAATCACGGCGGCAATCGAGACAGGAATGGCGGTGCCTGCGGCATGCGCCAGTCCCTGAAGCAGGAAGCCTCCGATCGAGAATATGCCAAGTATCAGGATGATCAGGATCAGGAGGGGAAGCCGCCCGGCGTTGATCCAGAGAAACAGGCCACTGAGAGCGTTGTGGCTCTCGGCCTCGACCGCGAAATCCTTGCCGACGAGTTCGCTGATCGAAAGTCCGACCATGGTGGTCAGCAGCTCGATACCGCCAAGTGCCACCATGATCGCAGCCGCGACCGCGAAGGGCCGTACGTCCGGGGCGAGCAGAATGTCGCCAACTGCACTCATTTTTCTGACTTGATCCTTTCAAGCCGCGCCGCGATTTCCTTTTCGCGGTGCAGGCGATCGAGTTCGTCAAGCTCCTTGTCGCCGAGCACGCTGGAGGCGGGGACACCGGTGACCCGGGCGATCGCCGCCATGGCGCGTTCGGCACTCAATGTATTGGTCGTCGATGGGCCCCGGCTGGTTTCGTCCTTGGCCTCGCGGATCAGACTTTGTTCGAGATCGGCTAATCGCGCCTCTGCCTCGCGGCGCGCGCCGAGCATGGCTTGCAGCGCCTTGGTCTGCTCGTCGATCTCGAGCTCGATGAAATCCATCGCGCGTTCCAGCGCGATCACCTGCGACTCCAGGTCAATTTGCCGTGCGACACCGGCGCGCGCGAGATCCTCGCGACTTTCCGCAAGTGCGTGACGGATCTTCTCGTTGAGGTTCGCCGTTTCGGTATCCAGTTCTTCGCGCCGCCTCTTCAAGCGGAATTCCTCGGCGCGCGACTTGCCGAGCGCGTAGCGCGCTTCGTCGGCGCCGGCGTCGATCTCGCGGATCGCCTGCTTGACCAGCGCGACCTTGTTGTTGCTCTCGACGTTGTCGATGGTCTGGCTTGCGATGGCGGCAAGAAGCCGGCCCATGCGCGCAAGGATGCCTTCGTGAAGCATGGTCTTCTCCTCCGGTTGTGCTGATTTCGATTTGACGGCGATGTGGATTTCGTAGCCGCGTCCATCCGAGATCAAATGCGCCGGGAAGGGGCTTTCCCAGCCCGAGACATATCCCGGCACGTCGAACGGCACCAAGACGCGTCCGCTGACAGTGCTAATGGTCAGTGAAGTTGGGCCCTTGATCGCAAACAACTTGTCGTCGAGCGGTATCCGGCGGACGGCGGCGCCTGCGATGTAGTTGGCGCGGTCGCGCAGGCCGAGCGTCACCAGCCGTGCGGGCAGGCCGGTCTCCTTGCGGATCTTCTCGTAGGCCTGGGCGTGCAGCGAGACCAGGTTGGCGCCGACCGGCGCGACCTCGGCCAGGATCGCCATCATCCGGTCATAGGCCGCAAAGGTCGCCTCGATCGCCTCGATGCCCGACGGGTCAGGGGCGAGGGCGTAGCGCAGCGTTGCGGTTGGCATCTCGACGGGCAGCTTGATCATGCATCCAACGTAAAGCACTTCCTCAGTACTTTACAAGGCGGGCAGTCGGTATCATTTTCGTGAGCCTAGATGCAGTTGCAAATGAGTTGCAATAACGGGAAGGATCGGTCATGCTTTACGGATGGACGCTCGCACCCCTGAAATGTCTCCTGTTTCTGTTGCCGATACCGTGCCAGATGGCTGGCGGGGCGACGCCGGGCATGCGCGCAGCCTGCCCGAGGTGAACGCGACCGTTGCGGTGCCGAGCACAGGCGTGTGGTGGCGGCGGCTGCTGGCCTTCGCGGGGCCGGGCTATCTGGTCTCGGTCGGCTATATGGACCCCGGCAATTGGGCGACCGATCTCGCGGGCGGATCGAAGTTTGGCTACACGCTGCTGTCGGTCATCTTACTCTCCAACCTGATGGCGATCCTGCTGCAGGCGCTTTCGGCCCGGCTTGGCATCGCCACCGACTGCGACTTGGCGCAGGCCTGCCGGGCGACCTATTCGCGGCCGGTGAATTTGCTGCTGTGGCTCGCCTGCGAGGCCGCGATCATCGCCTGCGACCTCGCCGAGGTGATCGGCACCGCGATCGCGCTCAAGCTATTGTTCGGCATTCCCCTGATCGGCGGCGCGCTGCTTGCGGCGCTCGATGCATTCCTGCTGCTGCTCCTGATGAACCGCGGCTTCCGTTTCCTCGAGGCCTTCGTGATCGGGCTCCTGATAGTCATCGCGGTCTGCTTCGTGGTCCAGATCGCCGCCGCCGCGCCGCCGATTGCCGGCGTGATCGGCGGCTTCATGCCCTCGCGCGAGATCGTCACCAATCCGGAGATGCTCTACATCGCGATCGGCATCATCGGCGCCACCGTGATGCCGCATAACCTCTATCTGCACTCCTCGATCGTGCAGACCCGTGCCTATCCGCGCACCGAGGAGGGCCGGCGCGATGCGATCAAATGGGCGACCACCGACTCCACCATCGCCCTGATGCTGGCGCTGTTCGTCAACGCCGCGATCCTGGTGCTGGCGGCCGCGACCTTCCACAAGAGCGGCCACTCTGATGTCGCCGAGATTGATCAGGCCTTCGAGCTGCTGTCGCCGCTGCTCGGGCTCGGAATTGCCTCGACGCTGTTCGCCGTGGCGCTGCTGGCATCGGGCCTCAACTCGACGGTGACGGCGACGCTGGCCGGCCAGATTGTGATGCAGGGCTTTCTCGATTTACGGCTGCCGGACTGGCTGCAGCGGCTGGTGACGCGCGGCATCGCGATCGTTCCGGTCATCGTGGTCGCCGCGGTCTATGGCGAGAGCGGCACCGCGCAGCTGCTGGTGTTCAGCCAGGTCGTGCTGTCGATGCAGCTGCCGTTCGCGGTGATCCCGCTGGTGCGCTTCGTGTCCGACAAGCGCAAGATGGGTGCGTTCGCGATTTCGCGCCCCGTTGCGGTGGCAGCATGGATCGTCGCCGGCCTGATCGTGATCCTAAACGTGAAGCTGCTGATCGATACGATCTTCGGCACCTAGAGCGCCTGACTGAAGATGCGCTAGTCCTGCGGCTCGGCCAGCGCCTCGCCTGACGCGTCGACGCGCAGCCAGCCCGACGGCGCGAGTCGCTGCTGCGGCAGGAAGCGGCCCTTGTAGTCCATCTTCTTGGAGCCCTCGATCCAGTAGCCGAGATAGACGTAGGGCAGGCCCTGCCGGCGGGCGCGGGCGATGTGGTCGAGGATCATGAAGGTGCCGAGCGAGCGGGCCTCAAGCCCCGGCTCGAAGAACGAATAGACCATCGACAGCCCGTCGCTGAGCACGTCGGTCAGCGCCACCGCCATCAGCTCGTCGCCGCGGCCGGTGATGGCGCTGTCGGCATTGCGCTTGCGGTACTCGATGATCCGGGTCTCGACATGGCTGTCCTCGACCATCATCGCGTAGTCCAGCACGGTCATGTCGGCCATGCCGCCGTTGCGGTGGCGGCGGTCGAGATAGGCGCGGAAGACCGAATATTGCTCGGAGGTCGGCACCGCCGTGCGCTGCTCGCCGATGATGTCGGCGTTGCGGGCCAGCACCTTGCGGAAGTTGCGGGAGGGGCGGAATTCGTTGGCGACCACCCGGACCGAGACGCAGGCCCGGCAGGCGTCGCAGGCCGGGCGATAGGCGATCGACTGGCTTCGGCGGAAGCCGCCATGGGTCAGCAAGTCGTTGAGATCGCCCGCTTTGTCGCCAACCAGATGCGTAAAAACCTTCCGCTCATGCCGGCCCGGCAGATAGGGGCAGGGTGAGGGCGCCGTCAGATAGAACTGGGGGGTATCACGCGAGTGCTGGGTCACGTCTGATCGTCGGGCTCCACATACAATACAGGCAGCCGAGTTAGCATCGCCCCCCGGAGGCTAACGGTCAATTGGTTTAGGCGGGCCTAATAAGAGGCCCGCGCGGCCGGGGTGACCTGGGTCCGGACCGAGCTGTTGATCATGACGGTTCCGAGGATGATGTCGTGCAGCAGCCGGCGGCGGCCGTTGAGGAGTCCGACCAGCAGCACCAGCGGCGACAGGAACGAGATCGTCACCCAGAACAGCACCGCGTGGGTGGCGCCGAGCACGAAATAGCCGCGCGCGCCGTACCAGGTGCGCAGTTCCAGATCCATCATGCGCATGCCAAGCGTGGCCGAGTGCTGCCCGCCGATCGAGGCGCCGTAATAGACAATGGCCCAGACGATCGAAGCGGGCGACACCAGCCAGAACAGCGCCCAGCCGAGGCCGAGCGTGACGATGCCGAAGATCGCGATGAAGACCACCGCCAGGATCACCGGCACCGACAGCACGAAGAGGTCGATCAGGAACGCGAACACCCGCCGCGTCAGCACGCCGCGGAACAGTTCCGGCTGCATCAACGGATCGAACGCATGCGGGGGAACGCCGCCGTCGTTGCGCCAGGCTTCCCTGCGCCAGGTGCCACCGTCATTGCCGTAGGACATGACCAACCTCCGATGAAAGTCCCGGGCAGACATGGGAGCACGAGGCGCGCCTGCCAAGTCCGCGCGAACATTAACTAGCCGAAATATTCCGGCGATTCGGCGGCCGGACGCGCCCGCCTCGGTGTTGGCTGCAGATTGTGTGACGGCGGGGGACATATGGGCACACGGATCGGGTTGCGCTGCCGCTGTGGCGAGGTTCGAGGCGTGGTCACGAACGCCGCGCCGACGGCCGCCAATCGCGTCGTCTGCTACTGCGACGACTGCCAGGCGTTCATGCATCGGGTTGGCCGGGCCGACCTGCTCGATGTCCACGGCGGGACCGACATCGTCCAGGTCGCCCCGGCGTCGCTCAGTTTCGTGCAGGGGCATGACAAGATCGCCGGGCTGCGGCTGACGCCCAAAGGGCTGTACCGATGGCACACCACCTGCTGCAATTCGCCGGTGGGCAACTCGCTGACACCTGCCGTCCCGTTCGTCGGAATCGTGGCGCAGGCCTTCGACGGCGGCGCGGTGCGCGTGGACGACGTGTTCGGCAAGCCAACCGGCGCAATCCTCGGCAAATATGCGATCGGCGAAGCTCCGAAAGGATCGACCGGCTTCAACCTGCCGCTGATCCTGCGTGATCGGCAAGGTGTTGGGCTGGCGCCTGCACGGGAAGGCCTGGCCGCATCCGTTCTTCAAGCGCGAGACAAATGAGCCGATCTACCCGCTGAGGGTGCTGTCGCAGGACGAGCGCGAGGCGCTGCGCCCGCTCTGCGGTCCACGTCCAGCCGCGTCGGCTGGACCCGTGTAGCGCCCTTACGATTCCGCCTTGATCTTCTCGGCGGCCCGCGGCGCGAAATAGGTCAGGATGCCGTCGGCGCCGGCGCGCTTGAAGCCGACCAGGCTCTCCATCATCGCGCGCTCGCCGTCGATCCAGCCATTGGCGGCGGCGCCTGCGATCATCGCGTATTCGCCCGACACTTGGTACACGAAGGTCGGCATCGCGAAATGGTCCTTCACGCGGCGGACGATGTCGAGATAGGGCATGCCCGGCTTCACCATCACCATGTCGGCGCCCTCGGCGATGTCGAGCTCCACCTCGCGCAGCGCCTCGTCGGAATTGGCGCTGTCCATCTGATAGGTGCGCTTGTCGCCGGTCAGCGTCTTGGCCGAGCCGATCGCGTCGCGGAACGGGCCGTAGAAGGCCGAGGCATATTTCGCCGCATAGGACATGATCTGGACGTCGCCGAAGCCGTTGTCGTCGAGCGCCTCGCGGATCGCGCCGATCCGGCCATCCATCATGTCCGACGGCGCGATCACGTCGCAGCCGGCCTCGGCTTGGGTCAGCGCCTGCTTGACCAGCACCGCGACCGTCTCGTCGTTGAGGATCTTGCCGCCCTCGATCAGCCCGTCATGGCCGTGGCTGGTGAAGGGATCGAGCGCGACGTCGCAGAGCACGCCGATATCGGGAAACTCCTTCTTGATCGCGCGCACCGCCTGGCAGACCAGATTGTCGGGGTTGAGGGCCTCCGAGCCTTGCTCGTCGCGCAGGGCCGGCTCGGTGAAAGGGAACAGCGCGATGCAGGGGATGTTGAGTTTTGCGGCGCGCTCGGCGTCGCGGACGATCTGGTCGACGGTGAGCCGCTCGACGCCGGGCATCGAGGCCACCGGCGTGCGGGCGTTGTGGCCATCGACCACGAACATCGGCCAGATCAGGTCGTCCGTGGTCAGCACGTTCTCGCGCACCAGGCGGCGGGCCCATTCGGACTTGCGATTGCGGCGCATCCGGATCGTAAGGTCGAGCGAGGGGGAGGCGAGGGCATCAGTCTGGCGCCGCGGCGTATCGCGCAGTTCGATCGGGCGCCCGAATTTGATCGCCATGTCTTGTTCTCCTCGACGGACGGCTGGTCTGGACTTGATATAAGCCCGCTTTTATCACCTGTCAGGGGCGCCGTCATTGCGCCGCTATTGCACCCCTGTTGCATTCTTGGCGCCCTTGATTTGCCGCAACGGCGATTGATTTTGGGCCCCCGGCGGGCCAAGACTGCGCCATGAACCCCATTTTGCAGCCGCCATGCGGCGATTCGGATGTCTGAGACCTCTGCACGCGATCAGGCGCGGGACAACGCCATCTCGGTGAGCGCGATCTCGTCCGACCGGATCGAGCCGGACGAGAATGCGTGGACGCGGCGCCTCGTCATCTTCCTGCGCATCATGGCCGTCGTCTCGGTCGCCAAGGGCCTCTATCACTGGGCCCAGGTGACGGGCTTCGTCGGCGGTGAGGAGGAGGCCTTCGAGAACCAGTCGATGGCCTGGCAGACCGCCACGATCTATTTCGCCGTCATCGAGCTTGTCGCCGCCGTCGGGCTCTGGCTCGCGACGCCGTGGGGCGCTGTGGTCTGGCTGACCACTGTGGTGTCCATGGCGGTCATCGAGCTGATGTTTCCGGGCATCTACGGCGGCAGCCTCACCGTGGTCGGGCTCGAGGCCGCGATGCTCGCGGCCTATCTGGCGCTCGCCTGGATGTCGGCCCGCGAACGCCCGCCATAGGCCCGCGCGCCGTGATGGCTTGATGCACTGTGGCCTGGCTGCGACAGCGCGGCGATTAGCTCACGGTGACTGGCAATATATCGCAGTCGTGCGCGCAACGAGAAGACAGCGTCGCTGGTTCTGCTAGGTGGATGCCGTAGATCGCATCCCCATTTAAGGCGTCCCATCGCGGCAGCGCCTTTGCGGGACCTGCCGTCGGGACCCATTTCACCGGATCTCGGCGCGTGTGCCGGCCGGCTTTGCGCGGGCCGACGGCGGAACCGATCTGGCCGCGGCGACGAACGGGGACCGCTTGCGCGCGCCACGCGCGTCCCGCCCCGATGCACTCCCATAAAATTTTCGAAGAATTTTCCGGTAACCGATCGGTCACCGTAAAGGGTTCCCTCATACCCGTTACGCCACCGTTTCGAATTCGGACGCTGCTGTTTCCGAATGTGACAGGTGAGGCACACGAAGCGTGAACAGGGGCCCGCCACCGTCAATGAACAGTTGCGAAAAGTCCTTGATCCATGGGCTTAATCCACGATTCACTGTCTTAAATTCATGATCTCTTTATTCTCTTATTTAAGCGGATATTCAAACGGCCCCCTTACGTTGGACCTATCAGGCGGGACACAAGTTTCGTCGAAATAAAGTCGATAAAAACGACAAACAGGGGAAGTGTCATGATGAAAGCCGTTGCGACAACGGCGGCGGATGCCGCTGATCGCGCTACCGGTCAAGCTCCGGTGCAGCCGCTCTATCTCGAAGCCCTGACTTTGGTGGAGCGGCTGCATCGCCGGCTCCTCGACGTCATCAAGGACGAATTCGATCGTCGTGGTCGCGCCGACATCAACTCGGTGCAGGCGCTGCTCCTCTACAATATCGGTGACAAGGAACTGACCGCCGGCGAGCTGCGCACGCGCGGCTACTATCTCGGCTCCAACGTCTCCTACAATCTGAAGAAGCTCGTCGAGCTCGGCTTCCTCGATCACCAGCGCTCGCGCGTCGATCGTCGCTCGGTCCGCATCCGTCTGACCCCGCAGGGCCAGGAAGTGCGCAAGATCGTCGATGCGCTCTATCAGAAGCACGTCAAGACGGTCGAGCAGGTCGGAGGCATCTCGAACGAGGAGTTCGCGAGCCTCAACAAGTCGCTGCACCGCCTCGAGCGCTTCTGGACCGACCAGATCCTGTATCGCCTCTGAGCCTTCCTCTTCTTGCCTGATAGCCAAGCCGGCCGCTTGAGAAGACCGGCAGCCTCCCTCCAGTCAACGCATCGGTCATGCCCGGCCGATGCGTTTTTCATGCTGCACCTGCGAAAATAAATAGGTCCCGGCGAGGAACCAAGCCGTTTCCCGCGCTTTATCCCCTCTCCCAACGGAGAGGCAGGGATATGCTGGTCGAACGCGGGATTGAGGTGCTGAATGTCGAGGTCGTCGGTGACGCCTACGCGATCGCCTCGAATTATCTGCGCAAATCCGGCGCCATTCCCGACACTTTCGCCACCAATGAGCGCCTGCTCGGCATCGTCGTGAAGCTGTTCCAGCGCGGTGAGCTGAACCGACTCCGCCTCGCCAACAAGGCGATCGCGAAGTTCGAGGCCGAGACGCTGGTGGTCGCCTGAGCGTCAACCCGGAGACATCAATGGAAGCCGCGATCGATCGGATCATGCAGACGTATGATCTGCTGCTCAACCGCACGTCCGCTGCAAGCGACGAAGCACGGGCGAAGGTGACAGAGTACGTGCAGACGCTGTTCGAGGCGGGCGAGCGCGATACGCATCGATTGACCGTGTGCGGGCTGACCTATCTGCGCCAGCTCGACGGCAGCACCGACCATGTGAAGGCCGGGTTTACCGGGCTGTAGGGCGTACTTTTTGTCGTCCCTGCGAGATTCAATTGTCAAACAGCCACTCGGTGTCATCACCCGCCCATGCGGGTGATCCAGCATTCCAGAGACGCCTGTGCTTGAGCCGAGAGGCCGCGGCGCACTGGATCGCCCGGTCGATGACAGTGTCGGTGGGGACGTAGCTTCGTATTCTCGCGACACGAATTGTCCGAGTCTTGCTCTTCGTTTCGCCCTCTCTTGAACAGAGGGCGCAGGGAAAGCCGGGTGCCGATCGCACCCATGGGCCCCGAGCAATGGGTAGAAAGCTCGGGGGTAGGACCACAGGTGTAACCGGAGCAATCCGGCTTTCCCTGCGCGATGGGTTACGGCTTATTTCGTGCTCTCCCCGGCGAGACTGGGCTTGCTTCTCACCGCCTTCACAAGACGCGTCAGCGCTTTGTGAAAAGACACCTGCCGCTAGGGCGTCAGGACCACACGACTTCACCGTCCGCATCACGCGCATTCGTCGACTGCGCGATCAGCGTCCACCGCATCTCACCGCAACACCCGTGACGATGCGCAGCGCCCCTCGATCGGGTGAGATGGGCAAACCATACACTGAGTTATATTTCGGATAAAGCGAATTATTTTTACGCGAGGCGGTTGACAGGTTTTTGCTGAGTGCCCGTCGGGTCGTTTGCCGCACGTCGCGGGGAGGCGGTGCCGTGCAAGCACGCGGCCTGGTTTGTGCGGCTCTCGGTGTGTCCCGGAAACGCCGCCGGCCTGGTTCCGTCGCCGGAACACCGTACTGATCCGGATTTCATCGCAAGCCAGGATGGCCGTAATACAACTCTGCCGGCACTACCTTTATTTACAGAGCATTTCTTAACTTTTGAGTTTTTACAGATCCATTCCAACCGGCAGAAAAGGACCGTCCATGTGACGGTCCTTTTCGATTGGATTGCTCACCGCAGCAGAAGCCACGCCACGCTGGCAAGCAGGCCCATCAGCGACACCACCGCCGCGCAGACAAAGGCAAGCTCCACGCCGTCGAAATGGTGATGGTTGCGGTGATGGTTCGCCTGCATCGTCGCCCTCCTAGATGGGCGTCCGTTGACCTGGGGACATCAGCCATTCCGACATGTGCGCGGTGGCTTCATTATGCTGCGCTCGCTGGAGTAGCGCGTCACGGTCTCGACCAGCGGGAAGTTGCCCGGCACGGTCGCGAAGTTCTTTCGCTCCCTGCGTGAGCCGGATTTCGAGCGCATCGGCTTGCTTCACGCGGCCGCGGATTTGTCCCATGCATTTTCCCTTTATCGGTTCCTGCCCGGAACAAGAGCCCAATTGTCGGGACACCGTAAGGTTCCAAGCTCAAAGCTCCTTCAGCAGCCAATTCCATTGCTCCAATGCGTGCGGGAAGAGCGTTGCCGCGCGTCGGCGCCCACCGGCAATCCCGTTCACCTGACCCCGGTTCGAGATCCGGCGGTTGTCCTCACGCCAGGTGGACCGCGGCGCGGATCGGGGGAGATACGCACCGGCGATGTGGCGGTGAGCTCCGGTCCCGGCCCGTCGCAGGCGGGGAAGGTATTCTTCAGCCATGTCAATGCTCGTGCCATCGAGGCTGTGTGCCTCCTGATGGTTGATTCCCTTGATCTCGAAACGCTCATGTCGGTTATCCCATGATGCCGCTTCCTCGGCATGCACAACCGTCCCTTCGCGATGCGAGCGCGAATGAATGAAGCGGCCCAGCTTTTCGAATTGAAAATTGCCGGGACGGAATTTTCTCCGCGCTCCCGACTATGACAGACAACTCTGTGCTCGCCGTTCTGGTTCCTGGCAAAGCGACGGTCGATGCGGTCCGCCGTCATATTGGCGGGCTTCGCGCCGCCGCTTCGAAGTCAAAACTGAAATGGTGCGACCGAAACGGACAATTTTCCGTCGGTTGATTTTTGCGCGGTGAATTCCACCTCTTTTGACGCCCTGACGTCGCCGACGGATACCGAAATCCCGCCGCTGCACTGCAGGGTTCGCTTGTCCTTGCTCGTCGAAGTCGTGACGATTCTTTCACCGAGCAGGTATTGTGGCTGAAAGTCTTGCGGATCGGGCTTGGCCGTCGACTCCCTGGCGGCGTAGTTGACCAGCGGATTGCGATGGTCATCGGCAATGGCCTGGAGCACGGCCTTTCGGGTGTCGATCGAATCGCACGCGAGCTGATCGCCACAACCGCTCAGAACAAGCAGAAGCGCAAAACCCATGAGCGAAAGCAGTCGTGACGACATGACAATACTTTGTGCGTGGATGGATGGATGCTTTCCGACTACCGACCCGGAGGAGCATGGTTCCTGCGCGCCCTCTTGAGCGCGCGGCCGCCCCACTGCCGGACGACGGCTTTGCCCGGTCTGAAGAGGAAGACGGAGAGCTACCGGAGCCTCGCCTGACCAGTCTGGCCTTTGGCGAGGTCGCTCACGAGCCGCCCGAGCAGCGGGCGAGGGACACATATCCAAACCGATCGACACCCGGCACAGCCGCTGATCCCCGACGGTCCGTGGCCCTTGTTCTGTCGAGGAACCAACGAAAATCGACAGAGTAGACTCGCAGCTCCCGGCCTTTGCCCCCAAGCCCTCCGGGAGTAGCGATCCCCGGCGCTGTGAAACCTCCGGCGCCCGGGGATCGTTGGTTTGCGGATCAAGCAAGCAATCTTGAAACCGAAACACGTCCAAGGGTTGGTGGGTTGGTCGGTTGTCGCGTGTTCGTTGCCTTCCGCTAGCGATATCGTCATCAACGCGGGGAATCCGGCTTCACTGCCTCTTGTTCGCCCGGCTGCGGCGAAGTTCGAGGTGCAAGCAAAAACCCCAGCGCGGGAATGCGCCGGGGCTCGTGTTTCCGCTTTGCTCGTCAACCTGCGTGATCGGCAATGCATCGCCGAGCAGACGGACTTTCGGTGTTACTTGTTCTCAGGGATCCAGGTCGTACTGGCCCGATCGTACTTGAAGCCCGGTGCAGCCTTCAGGCTGTCCTTGGTCTCGTCGAGCGTGAGCCACCACTTGTCGTCCTTCTTTTGCGATTTGACGGCCGTGTACGGCACGATCACGTCCTTCTCGCCGGCGCCGAGAAAGCCGCCGACGCCGACGACGAGGCCGGTCACCTTGCCCGCCTTGTCGACAAGCACGTCGTCGATCGTCCCGATCTTGGATTCCTTCCGATCATAGACATTCTGCTTGTAATAGTTGGTGATGGTCCAGCTGTCCGTCGGGGCGGCGGGCAACGTGGTCGCCGCATGCGCGGCGGTAGCGAACGCCGCAGCCAAGATGCAGCCGATAGCAAACTTTTTCATAAGAGAAACTCCTCGCCTTCAGTGGAGATGGCCGACCAGGCAGACGTCACCGCCCAGGATGACGACTGCCGGCTCGGCCCAAAGGATGGTGACTGGCGTGCTCAGCGCCTGTCAGTCGGACGTGCAGATCTTGACGCTCTTCATGCCGGTCTCGGCCTCGGAGCGTGTCTTGTAGATGGTGCCCGACGGGCTGACGACGGTGGTCGTCGTGTCGACCGGCTTCTGATCGACGACCGTGCACTTCTTCGTCTTCACGTCTTGCACGACGTAGAATTCGTCCGCTGCAAATGCAGGCGTGACAAAAGCGGCAAGCAACGCTGCCGCGACAATCGTTTTAATGTTCATGTTCTCTCCTCCAATGCCGTATCTATCGGCGGAGGTGGAACGGGAAGAACTAGCAATGGTTCCTAGAGCTGAACCACCGGCAGTACCGTGCTGCGCGCCGCGCTGCCGCGACGGAATTTTTTGATCGAGGCGCGGCGATATGCAGCACGGCTTGGTCGCGCCGTCGGGCTTGCCGAAGGCTGTGGCGAATGGTCGCTAAGAACGCGCAGACGCGAGCTCGGCGCGCGATTCCAAAACCCGAGGGACCGCGCGTTTCGATCGGCGATGCGACCACGCGACTGGACGCGGCCGGCGATCGGCAAGCCGCGTCTGAAAATCCAGGAGGAAGCCCGATGATCTCGTCCCACATGCGCCTGTTCGGCGCGGTCGTCGCGCTGTTGCTTGGGGCGAACGGTCCGGCGCCCGCGCAGCAGCTCGAGCTCAAGCTGATGGCGCCCGCAGCGCCCGGCGGCGGCTGGGACCAGACCGCACGTTCGATGCAGCAGGCGCTGGTCGCCGCCGGTGTCGCGCGCAGCGTCCAGGTCGCCAACGTGCCCGGCGCCGGCGGCAGCCTCGGCATCGCGCAGTTCGTCAACGGCGCCAAGGGCGCCGGCAACCAGATGATGGTGAACGGCTTCGTCATGGTGGGCGCGCTCGCCATGAACAAGTCGCCGGTGACGCTGGACCAGGTGACGCCTCGCGCCGGCATCACGCCGAGGAGAAGCTCGAGCCGGTGCGCGGCTCGCTGTGGATGACGCGGGAGAATTGGCGGCGCTCGTGGAAGCCGTGGCTGCGTGGCACGCTGTTCGGCTTTCCGATCGGGGCGCTGCCGGCCGGTGGCGCGGAGATCCCGACCTTCCTGTCTTATTCAACCGAGCGGCGGCTGACCAAACATCCGGAGGAATTCGGCAAGGGCGCGATCGAGGGCGTCGCGGGACCCGAAGCCGCCAACAACGCGTCCGCCGCGGGCACGCTGGTGCCGCTGTTGACGCTTGGGCTGCCGACCTCGGCCACCGCGGCAATGATGCTTGCGGCCTTCCAGCAATACGGGCTCAATCCGGGGCCGCTATTGTTCGCGGAGCGGCCCGATTTGGTGTGGGGCCTGATCGCGAGCCTGTTCATCGCCAACGGCATGCCTGCTGGTGCTCAATCTGCCGCTGGTCGGGCTGTGGGTGCGGCTGCTCGCGATCCCGCAGCCATGGCTCTATGCCGGGATCCTGGTGTTCGCGACCATGGGCACGATCGCGGCGAAGCCGTCGGTCGTCGAGCTGTCGATGCTGGCGGCGTTCGGCGTGATGGGCTTTTTGCTGCGGCGCTTCGATTTCCCGATCGCGCCCGTCGTCATCGGATTGATCCTCGGGCCGATCGCGGAAAGCCAGTTGCGCCGCGCGCTGGCGATCAGCCTCGGCGATCCCATGGTGCTGCTGCAAAGCCCGATGTCGGCTGTGCTGCTCGGCATCGCGCTGATCGCGCTGCTTGCACCGTTCGTGCTTAGGGGACTGGGGCGATTCAAGGCGAATGAGGACTAGGCAAGTTGCTTCAATGCTGCCTAGTCAGCAAGAGGTCGGAAACATCCTGCAGGTGAATGCCGGGATGCAGGGTTCCGAGCAGCCCGACAATGACGATGATTCCCAGTCCGAGTGTTGTCTCGATCGCACTGTTACGGATCAGTTGACGAAGGGCGACAGACGATTGCTCGCTTTCGATGGCGGCGAACTGCGGCGTCAAGCGAAAGCGGTTGACCGCCGCGAACACGAGCATCGCGGCGAAGATCGCTATCTTGAGCATCAGCAGCCGCCCATATTCGGTGGCGACGAGCCCATGTAGCGAGCCGACCAGAATGGCGGCGTTGACAACGCCGCTGAGCAGGATGGTGGCCACGCTGACGATGCCGAGTATCGAAAACCGTTCGGTGGCATCGCGGACCAGCGACATGCTCTCATGGACCTTGGGAGTGGCCAAGAAGGTGATCAGTGACACCAGACCACCGATCCAGGCTGCAGCAGCAACACTGTGCAACGCATCCGCTGCGAGATGCAGATAGCCGGTCGGACCAATGGTTGAGGCGGCGTGGCCGGTCCAGGCAAGACTGCCGGCAAGTCCGATCGCTGCAGCCAGCCCCAGCCATTGTGCGACCACCGCGCGGTCTGAGATGAGGCAGGCCGCCAGGCAGATCGCAAGACCTGCGCGGATGATTGTCATCTCACCGAACTGGGTTTCGTTGATGACGGTTGATAGGATGTCGGCGGTCAAAGCGTCGATGAGCGGTATTCCGCTCATCGACGCCGCCTGCAGCAGAAGCCAAATCGCGCCCGAGATCACCGCGAGGGCAAGACAGGCCCAGATATGTCGTCGCGTCCGGCTACGAAACGCAAGCGTCGCCGCGGTGTGGTTGTGCAAGACCGGCATGGCGATCAGGCGGCCGAAAACAACGCTTCCGACCGCTAACGCCGTTGCCGCGAAGTGCACGGCGCGCGTCGCGATCAACGGCACTCCTGCTGCGGACCAATCCATTGCGACCAAACTCTACTGGCCAACCTGGAAGGTGTAGTTCCCCTCGGTCGTGTGGGTGTCTACGGAAAGCACGTGCCAATTGACGTGATAGGTCCCAGCACCGTCGCCCTTTAGCGAGACCGACATCTGGTTGCCGTTCACGCGCGCCTTTCCAGCATTGACCCGCTGCCCGGAAGGACCGGTGACTGTCACTGAACTGAATGCGGCTTCCAGCTTCTGGCTAAAGGTGAGCGTCACCTCGCGCGGCGGGCTCGCCACCTTGTTGCCGACGCGCGGCTCGGCATGATCGAGAAAGGCGTGGGCGTCTGCCTTGCCGGCCGCAAGCGACAGCAAGAGCGCGATGATCAGGGATGAGCGTCGCATGATCAATTCCTCGCAAACGGGCGGGCGGGCTGGACCGGACCGCCAAAGATCGGCCTGCCGATGCCCCGGGGATCGATATCGTCGAGATAAAGATGGAGCTGACCAATCACTCCAACACGAGTGCCGCTCTGCCGATTGATCGGGATTAGCGCCTCGACGCCGAGCTGATAGGTGTTTCCGACCCAGAGAACGCCGGGGTTGATGGTTCCGGTCGTCATCGTGCCCGACGTCAACGTGTTTCCGACCGGGGTCTGCAGCGTCGCCTCAACAAGCGGGATCATGCGATTGATAAAATCCGGCGGACCGAGATCGACAACCGCGGATTTCAGATAGGGCATGCTGTACTGGATCGTGGCGCCCCAGTTCAGCACCCTTGGATGAAACTCAGTATCGGAGGTCAAATCACCAGTATCGGGATCGACCCCGAAGGTCGTGGTGGATGACCTACCGGGAATGGCGTAGCCAACCTGTCCGGTGACCGCGACGGGGCGCAGCCATGACAACGTGTCGGGCAGGTCGCCGAAGCCTTTGCCGAAATAGAGGGTCGGCGTGTAGGTGTTGAACGGATCGGCGCCGACGCTGCCGGCGCCGGTGCCGCCCCATTCGACGCTCAGCCCTACCGACATAACGAATTCATGCTCGGCGTCCTTGAAGACACGATACTTGAAGGTGGTGTCGACGTTCTGGAAGCCATGGGCGCCGGTTCCGGTCGGTCCACCAAGTGGATGGAGAAAGCTGTACGTTGATCCAATGGAGATCGCGAAAGCCTCGGTGATCCGCTTGGAAAACTCGCCGGAGAAGTCGCGCTGCCGGAACGACGGATCATCGCCGGTGTGGAAGCTGGATACGGTGGGCAGTGAGAGTTCGTCGTTCACGCCGGGATCGTCGATGCCGAGCGTGGCCGGAAAGAAGCGGTTGCCGACGATTTCGTGGGCGTTGCTGCAAGAAAGTGGAACAAGCGCGACGGCGACGCCAGATATGGCTGCGCGCGCATGACGGATGAACATGGGAATCTCCGCGGGCGTTGATGTGTAAAGGTCTCAGCGGCCGGTGGCCGCGCGGCTTTACGACAGAAACGGCGGAGCGCGCGCCTGGGCCTCGGAAGCGGCTCTTGGACCGGAGAGGCGCGGCGCGAAATCCTGCCAGGTGACCTGGCTCGTCACGCGATCGACCGCGATCGCGGCTGATGTCTGCGGCGAAGTGATCGGTGCGCCGGTCTGCAGCACGCTGCAGGCGGCGCAGCAGCCTTCGTGCGCGCGGTGACCGATCTGATCGTCCTGGTCGGTCGCTTGTACCGCGCCGCCGTGGCACATGACCGCGCCTGCAAGCGGATCTGCGGCCGCAAGAGTCGCCGCCCAGCAAGCGCCGATCGGTGCAAAGATCTGCACCAGCAGGGCAACCAGAACTAGAGGTAGAAATCTCTTCAGCTGTCGGCGCATCGGTCCACCTGCGACAATCTATCGCAAGGGAGGGCTGCCGTCGAGCCAAGTGACAATGGAGGGAGGAGGGTTGACGATTTAATGGAGTGTGTTGTGCGTCGGCAACGGCGTGCATACGCGCTGCGGTACGGCCTGAGGCGGGATCAGTCTGATGAGCCGATTTGTTTTCAGGAGGGCTGGCCGCATTCATTGCGGCCTGTGCGCTTGTCCTCAATGTCGTGCTGTCGGGCGTCCCGGTCGCCAGCGTATCGCCTGTGGCTGCGGGAGTCAGCGTGAGAATCCGACCTGCGGCGATAGCGCCTTGGTTCTGCGGCGCGATGCCCGCCTCGTCGAGCCCTGTAGCAACACCGCCAACATTTGTGTGATGGGGAAATATCCGGGCTCCGATCTCGGTCTTCCTTTCAGCAACGTACACATGCCTCGCCCGCGCGAGGCGCTATCAAGGCGGCTGAACGATGAAGATGATCTACCTTCTGGCGGCGCTCATGCTGGCGCCATCTCTTGCGACTCAGGCCTTTGCTCATGCGCGAACCGGCAAAGGCAGCGATCGAACGCATGTCGGCACAGGACCGACAATCGGCAACGGACTGCAAGGATACGGGATCGTCGGTCGTCAGATCGCGGCTCCGCCGTGGAGTTCGGCCTGCATGAACGACACAGGCTCACGACAATGCGACGAGCCCATGTGGGTCTATGGCAGCCCCGACTATGTCGCGCAGTTCAGGAGTGCATTCTGACGTCGCCCCGCGGCGGCCGGTGCGACGGGCTCGGATGCCCTTGGGTTGCCACGGGAAATCTTCGCCAGCTAAAAGGCCCGCTCCGGGGCTCGCAATTCGGAGCGGGCCAGTCTGGGCGCGGCAAGTGATGCCGCTGTTCGAACCTAGCGCGACATGCTGACACCACCCTGACGGCGTCAAAAAAATGGAGAGGCGGCTGAACGCCGCCTCTCTGTCTCGACGATGGATTTGTGAACGGAATGTTTCGCGGCAGGCTCACCATTTGTAGGCGAGGCTTGCCGTGATGCGCCGGCGATCGCCGTAATAACAGGAATTGATGGTGGCGCAACTCGCGACGTAGATCTTGTCGGTGACGTTCACCACATTGAGCGCCGCGCGCCAGTTGTTGTCCCATTCGTAATGCAAAGCGAGGTCGCCGAGCACGACCCCCGGGACGCGCGCGGTGTTGGCGGTGTCGGCAAAGGACGCGCCGACATAGCGCACGCCGCCGCCGAAGCCGAAGCCGCTCAGCGGGCCGTCGCGGAAGGTGTAGTCGGTCCAGACCGAAGCGAACTGCCGCGGGGTGTTGGTCGGCACGGTGCCGATCAGCGCGGGATTGAGGTCCTTGCTGACGAACAGCTCGTAGTTGGTGTAGCTCGCCACCAGCTTGAAATCCCGCGTGATGTTCGCCACCGCCTCGAGCTCGACGCCGCGCGAGGTGACCTCGCCATTCTGGGTCTGGAAGAGCGTATTGTTCGGATCTGTTGTCAGCGCGTTCTTGCGCTTGAGGTCGAACAGCGCGACGCCGAACCGCGCGTTGAGGCCGACCGGCTCGTACTTGACGCCGACCTCGGTCTGCTCGGAGGTCTCTGGCAGCAGCAACTGGCCGGCGGCGTTGGTGCCGATGACCGGATTGTAGCCGGTCATGTAGGAGACGTAGGGCGCGACGCCGCTGTCGAAATTGTAGATCGCGCCGACCCGGCCGGAGAACTTGCTGTCGTCGCGGCTCTGATCGGCGCCGATCCGGTTGTTGTTGGTGAGATCGACCCAGTCCTGGCGTCCCGACAGCACGACCGTGAGGCGGTCGAGCTTGACCTGGTCCTGCAGATAGAGTCCGGCCATGCCCTGGGTGAGATAGGCGTTCTGATACAGCGGGCCGCCATACGGCAGGTTGTTGCCGTAGACTGGATTGAACACGTTGAGATTCGTGCCCATGCCAAAACCCTGCCGGTCGTCGATGCCGTAATATTTCAGATCGACGCCGACCAGCGCGGTGTGCTGCAGCGCGCCGGTTGAGAAGCGATATTCGAGCTGATTGTCGAGGTTGAGCTGCGTGGCGATGCCGCGGGTGTAGAAATTGCCGCGGGTGATGTCGGCGGCCGCCGGCGTCGTCGCGTAGCCGAGCCCGTAGAGCCCGGCGTAATAGACGTCGACATGCGCCATGCGCGCGTTCTGGCGCAAGTCGACGTTATCAGTCACGCTCTTCTGGAACTGATAGCCGACCATCTCCTGGTCGCGGCGGAACTGGTCGACGCTGGGATCGCCGGCGAACAGGCTGGTCGGAATCCGGCCGAACGGCGCGTTGGTGACGGTGCCGACATAGGGCAGGAAGTTGAGCGCGCGGGTGTTGCTGTGCGAGGCCATGCCGAACACGGTGAGGCTGGTGTCGGCATCGGGCCGCCAGGTCACTGACGGGGCGAAGAAGAAATTGTTGTCGTAGACATAGTCGGTCTGGGTGCCGCCGCCCTGGGCCTGGCCGACCAGGCGGTACTGCACCTGGCCGCCGCCGGGCTGCGCCGCCGCGCCGCCGATGTCGAACTGGGTATAGGCGTTGCCGAAATTATTGACGCCGGTTTCGATGTAGCGAATGGGCTCCGCCTGCGGCAGCTTGCTCACCGCGTTTACGAGGCCGCCCGGCGCCGAGCCGCCATACAGGATGCCGGACGGACCGCGCAGCACCTCGACGCGCTCGAGATTGAAGGGCTGCAGCTTCCAGCTCGCATAGGAGGTGTAGAACAGCTGCAGGCCGTCGAGGAACAGCGACTCGTTCTGCGCGGGGAAGCCGCGGATCATGAACCAGTCGTTGCGGAAATCCGCGCCATAGGTGCCGCCGATGACGCCCGGCGTGTAGCGCAGCACTTCGTCGAACTTGCTGACGATCTTCTGGTCGCGGATCTGCTCGGCGCTGATGACCGTCACCGATTGCGGCGTCCGGACGATCGGCGTGCTGGTCTTGGTGCCGCTGGCGCTCTGCCGCGCCAGGTAGCCGGTGACCGGGCCGTTTGCGCGCCCATGTCCGCCGCCGGCGCCTGCAGCCTGCTGTGCTGCCTGTGGCTGCGCTCCTGCCGGCGCGACCGTTGCGCGGCGCGAGGCGCTGCGTGCGCGCGTGGTCCGCTGCGACGGCTGCTGCGATCGCGCCGCTTGCCGGTGCGACGGCGCATCGACCGTCACTGACGGCAATTGCGTCTGCGCGAAGACCTCGTCCGCACCAGCAACCGAAAGCACCACCAGAGCCGGAACAGCAAACCGCTGCGGCCGAATCCATCCGTCCGTCATTCAACGCCCCCAAAGAGAATTGTCTTCGGCGTCGTTATCACGGTGATTTTCGCGAACAGCCCGCGCGCCGTTAGAAGCTATCGAAGCTGTGCGCAAAGCCGGTGTGTGTGACTGAGAGACAACGGAATACGACGCACAATTGCACGCATCGCGTGAGAGGCTTGAATCGATCCAGTGTTGAACGATTCAAAAATCGAACGATTCAAAATCATCTCGTGACCCGAGCGTCATGATCGCGCGCGTGATGATCGAGAGAGACGGACGTCGGGTGATTGGGGGGGCGCTCTGGCGAAGCTCGAGAGGGCGCGGCTCGCCTTGAGGCGTCAGCCCCGGCTGGCCGCGCGATCGGGAAGGGGCGTCCCGTCCGCCCCCCGCGGGCGCCGGCAGCTATGGCCTGCGGGAGGCCCGGAACCGGTGCGGCGAGGGGCCGGCTCCTCCGGCTGGCAATCCCCGGCATCCCCACCATATCTGGCATAATTGACCGCCGCGGACCGCAACCGCTTGGCCATTTTGGGGTGATGTGATAACCCTCTGAAACCAGCTTCGACCGCCACTCGTGACCGTCCGCATCCCGTGTAAAGGCTTGCGGCGGTGGAGATATTTCGCCGATGACCTCATCCTCCAAGACCGCTGCAACGTCCGCTTCCGCGCCCGATTCCTTCTTCACGGCAACCCTTGCCGAGGCCGATCCCGAGATCGCTGCCGCGATCAAGGGCGAGCTCGGCCGGCAGCGCCATGAGATCGAGCTGATCGCCTCCGAGAACATCGTCAGCCGCGCGGTGCTGGAGGCGCAGGGCTCGGTGATGACCAACAAATACGCGGAAGGTTACCCGGGCGCGCGCTACTACGGCGGTTGCGAATGGGTCGACGTCGCCGAGAACCTGGCGATCGAGCGCGCCAAGAAGCTGTTCGGCGCCGGCTTCGCCAACGTCCAGCCGAACTCCGGCAGCCAGATGAACCAGGCGGTGTTTCTGGCGCTGCTGCAGCCCGGCGACACCTTCATGGGTCTCGACCTCGCCGCCGGCGGCCATCTCACCCACGGCTCGCCGGTCAACATGTCCGGCAAGTGGTTCAAGGCCGCGCATTACACCGTGCGCCGCGAGGACCAGATCATCGACATGGACGAAGTCCAGAAGCAGGCCGAGCAGGTCAAGCCGAAGCTGATCATCGCCGGCGGCTCGGCCTATTCGCGCGCCTGGGACTTCAAGCGCTTCCGCGAGATCGCAGACTCGGTTGGCGCGTATCTCCTGGTCGACATGGCGCATTTCGCGGGCCTCGTCGCCGGCGGTGTGCATGCCTCGCCGGTGCCGCATGCGCACGTCACGACCACGACGACGCACAAGTCGCTGCGCGGTCCGCGCGGCGGCCTGATCCTCACCAATGACGAGACGCTCGCCAAGAAGCTGAACTCGGCGATCTTCCCCGGCCTGCAGGGCGGCCCGCTGATGCACGTCATCGCGGCGAAGGCGGTCGCGTTCGCCGAAGCGCTGCGGCCGGACTTCAAGGTCTACGCCAAGAACGTGGTCGAGAACGCCAAGGCGCTGGCGGAGACGCTGCGCGGCCACGGCCTCGACATCGTGTCCGGCGGCACCGACAACCATCTGATGCTGGTCGACCTCAGGCCGAAGGGCCTGAAGGGCAACATCTCCGAGAAGGCGCTGGTGCGCGCTGCGATCACCTGCAACAAGAACGGCATCCCGTTCGATCCCGAGAAGCCGTTCGTCACCTCGGGCCTGCGTCTCGGTACGCCGGCTGCGACCACCCGCGGCTTCGGCGTCGCCGAGTTCAAGCAGGTCGGCGGCATGATCGCGGAAGTGCTGAACGCGCTGGCGCAGTCGCCGGACGGCAAGGCGCCGCTGGTCGAGGCCGCGATCAAGGAACGCGTCAAGGCGCTGACCGATCGCTTCCCGATCTACCAGTAGCCGTTCGCTCGTAAAGGTCTCGTCGGATGCGCTGCCCGAGCTGCAATTCTCTCGATACGCAGGTCAAGGACTCGCGTCCGACCGAGGACTCCGCGGTTATCCGCAGGCGGCGCGTCTGCATGGCCTGCAACTTCCGCTTCACGACCTTCGAGCGGGTGCAGCTGCGCGAGCTGACCGTGATCAAGCGCAATGGCCGCCGCGTGCCGTTCGACCGCGACAAGCTGGTGCGCTCGCTGCAGATCTCGCTGCGCAAACGCCCGGTGGAATCAGAGCGGGTGGAGAAGATGGTGTCCACCATCGTGCGCGAGCTCGAAAGCGGCGGAGAGGCGGAGGTCTCCTCGGAGGCGATCGGCGAGATCGTGATGGAGCATCTGCGCCAGCTCGACGACGTCGCCTATGTGCGCTTCGCCTCGGTCTATCGTAATTTCCGCGAGGCCAAGGACTTTGAAGCCGTGCTCGACGAGCTGACCGGCGAAGACGACCCGCGGATCGCGACGTTGCGAAAATGATCTTCCGCATTCTGGAAGAGCAGCTCGGGCAGAAAGCCAAAGAGGCAAAGGAAACGGCAAAGGCCGCCGATCTGCGCTTCATGCAGCTTGCGCTCGCGCTCGGCCGACGCGGGCTCGGGCGCACTTGGCCCAATCCGGCGGTCGGCGCCGTCATTGTCAAGGATGGCGTGATTGTCGGCCGCGGCTGGACCCAGCCCGGCGGCCGCCCGCATGCCGAGGTCGAGGCATTGAGGCGCGCGGGTGACGCGGCGCGCGGCGCCACGCTCTATGTCACGCTCGAACCCTGCTCGCATTTCGGCCGCTCGCCGCCCTGTGCGGATGCCGTCGTCGCGGCCGGGCTCGCCCGCGTGGTCTCGGCGATCGAGGACCCCAATCCGGACGTCGGTGGCAAGGGCCACGCCAAGCTGCGCGCTGCGGGAATCGCGGTTGATGTCGGACTGTGCGCGGCCGAGGCCGCGCACGACCATGCCGGGCATTTTCGCCGTATCACGGACAAGCGCCCGCACGTGATCCTCAAGCTCGCGGTGTCCGCCGACGACAAGATTGCAGCGGGTGGCCACAAGCCGGTAGCGATTACCGGCGAGGCTGCGCAGAGGCGCGTGCATCTGTTGCGCGCGCAGAGCGATGCGATCCTGGTCGGGATCGGCACGGTGAAGGCCGACGATCCGCTCCTGACCTGCCGGTTGCCCGGCATGGCGGCGCGCTCGCCGGTGCGGGTGGTGCTCGATCGCGCACTGCGGATCTCCGGCGACAGCCGCCTGGTGCATTCGGCGCGCGAGACGCCGCTCTGGGTGATGACATCGGATCTGGCCGAGGCGCCGGCCGCGATGAAGCTCGGTGCTGCCGGGGCAGAGGTGATCCGCGTTGCGTCCAGCGCGCAGCCGGGGCTCGATCTGCCGGCGGTGTTGCATGCGCTGGCGGAGAAGGGCGTCACACGGCTGATGGTTGAGGGCGGCGCACGCGTGGCAAATTCTTTCGTGGCGGCCGGCCTTGTCGATGAAATCTGGCTGTTGCGCGGACCTGAACCGATCGGTGCCGATGGCGTTCCCGCGCTGGACGCATTGCCGCTGGCCGCAATCACGCAGTCGCCCGCCTTCCGCCTTCGTGCTAGCGAAACCCTCGATAACGACAGTCTCATGATCTACGAGCGTGCGTAATGTTTACCGGAATTGTCACCGATATCGGTGAGATCATCAGCCTGAAGCCAGTGGCGCAGGGGCAACTGCACCGTATGCGGATTGCCTGCGACTACGACCAGACCACGATCGCCGACGGCGCCTCGATCGCCTGCAACGGCGTCTGTCTCACCGTGGTCGCCTCCGGCACGGCTGACGGCAAGACCTGGTTCGATGTCGATGCCGCGGCCGAGACGCTCGGCATGACCACCGCCAAGCACTGGGCGCAGGGTGGCCGGCTCAACCTCGAGCGCGCGCTCAAGATCGGCGACGAGCTCGGCGGTCACATCGTGGCCGGGCATGCCGACGGGATCGCCACCATCGTCAAGCGCGATGATCTGCCCGACATGGCGCGTTTCGAGCTGCGAACCAGCCGCGAACTCGCGCGTTTCATTGCGGCGAAGGGATCCATCACGCTGGACGGTGTGTCGCTGACCGTGAATACGGTCGACGACGTCACTTTTTCGGTGCTGATCATCCCGCACACGCTGTCCGTCACGACCCTGAGCGGCTGGAAGGCCGGCAGCGAGGTCAATATCGAGGTCGATCTGATGGCCCGCTATGCCGCGCGGCTGTCGGAGATGAAATAGCCTCGGCATTGCGGCCGAGACAGACATCCTTATCTGCCTGTTCGCCTCGGGCGGCTTCCAGCCGGATGGCCTATGCATTGCGGGCTAAGCCGACCTGAAAAATCAGGCTGATCGCGGTGACATCCGGGCCAGTATTGCCCTTGGCTTTACCGCCTGCTGCGCCTAAAACGCAGCACAACTCCTCCCCAAGTTCCGATTGGTATTGCAATGGCTGACGCGCGGCGCGCACCCCTCAAGGACCAGACCGACATCACCGGCGCACGCGTGCTGATCGTCGAAGCCCGGTTTTATGACGACATCCAGGATGCGCTGCTGGAAGGCGCGCTCGCCGAGCTGAAGACGGCCGGTGCCAGCCACGACGTGATTACGGTGCCGGGCGCCCTGGAGATTCCGGCCGCGATCGCGATCGCGATCGACGCCGCGGCGGCAAACGGCAAGCCCTATGACGCGGCGATCGCGCTCGGCTGCGTGGTGCGCGGCGACACCATCCATTTCGAGATCGTCTCACAGGAGTCCTCGCGCGGATTGATGGATCTGGCCGTGAGCCGGAAATTCCCGCTCGGCAACGGCATCCTCACCGTCAACACCGAGGCGCAGGCCTGGGCGCGGGCGCGCGCCAGCGAGCTGAACAAGGGCGGCGACGCCGCACGCGCGGCGATCGCGATGCTGCGGATCAAACGCCGCCTGGCAAAGGCCTGACCATGGCTGACAATAAGAAGCCTGCGAAAGCCCCTGACAGGAAAGCCAACCGGCGCGGCGCGGCACGGCTCGCCGCCGTGCAGGCGCTGTACCAGATGGACATTGGCGGCGCTGGCATCAACGACATCTTCGCCGAGTTCGAGAGCCACTGGCTCGGCAACGAGGTCGAGGGCGAGAAATACTTGCCGGCGGAAGCCGCGTTCTTCCGCGACGTCGTCTCCGGCGTGGTGCGCGACCAGGCCAAGCTCGATCCCCTGATCGACGAGGCGCTGTCGAAGGGTTGGCCGCTGAAGCGGATCGACGCAATCCTGCGCGCGGTGCTGCGGGCAGGGTCCTACGAACTCGAGCATCGCCGGGACGTGCCGGGCCGCGTCGTGGTTTCCGAATATGTCGACGTCGCGCACGCCTTTGTCGAGAAGGACGAGACCGGCATGGTCAACGCGGTGCTCGACCAGATCGCGCGCCAGTTCCGCGGCGACGAGTTTGTGCGGGGTTGAACCACGTATTCCGCCGTCATCGCCCGCGCATGCGGGTGATCCAGTACGCCGCGGCGGTGATTGGCAACAACAGCTTGCGCGGTGTACTGGATCGCCCGGTCAAGCCGGGCGATGACAGCGGAGGGGAAGGCGCGCGATATGGCAGAGCGTCAGGACGGTCCATCCGGCGAAGACGCCCTGATCGCGCGCTATTTCAGGCCGCTTGCGACCGACCCGGGCGCGTTCGGGCTCGACGATGACGCCGCCGCGCTGAGGGCGGCCGGCGAGGACATCGTGGTCACCACGGATGCCATCGTCGAGGGCGTGCATTTCCTTGCCGATGATCCGCCCGACACGCTGGCGCGCAAGGCGCTGCGGGTGAACCTCTCCGATATCGCGGCCAAGGGAGCTGTGCCGGCCGGCTTCGTGCTGACGCTGGCGCTGCGCCACGCCGAGGAGGCCTGGCTAAAGCCGTTCGCCCAGGCGCTCGGCGAGGATGCCGGCGATTACGGCTGCCCGCTGCTCGGCGGCGACACGGTCTCGACGCCGGGGCCGCTGATGATCTCGATTACCGCGTTCGGGCGGCTGCCTCAGGGCAAGATGGTGCACCGCGCAGGCGCAAAGGCTGGCGACCGCATGTTCGTGACGGGCACGATCGGGGATGCCGCGCTCGGCCTCGATGTGCTCCGGGGCGGCCCGGTCGCGGCGGCGCTGGCGGGCGATGCCGCCGGCCGGGATTTTCTTGCCGCGCGCTACCGAGTTCCGCAGCCGCGCAACGCCCTTGCCAAGGCCGTCCGCAACTACGCTAGCGCGGCGATGGACGTGTCCGACGGTCTCGCCGGCGATCTGGCCAAGCTTTGCGCGGCCAGCGGCGTGACAGCCGTGATCAATGTGCCGAGCATCCCATTGTCGCCTGCGACCGCGCGGCTGCTCGCGCGCAAGGCGATCGGTATCGAGACCTTGGTGGCTGGCGGCGATGACTACGAGCTCTTGTGCGCGGTCCCGGGCGATCGAGCGGACGCCTTTGTGCGCGAGGCACGGCAGGCCAAGGTCGCGGTCACCGCCATCGGCGGTCTCATTGCGGGCTTGTCACCGCCAAGCTTTCTCGACGGACAGGGCAGGGAACTGGCGCTGAAGCGGCTGTCCTACAGCCATTTCTAGAACGTCCGGCCGAAACGCGCCGACTTTCCTTCTAAATTGCTGCCGATATCGGCGTTTTCGGCCGTAGGTGGCGTTGCACAGCGGTAACGATTTTGGCAAGGTCGCGCCCGATTTGAGGCAATCCGTTTTTGGGGAGGATTGTCCTCGCAAAATAAGCGCCTGCCGCCCCCTAGCGGCACAAAGAAGGCGCGGGGGTTACATCAAGGATCTGAGGCAACATTCAATGACAGCTTTATGGTTGATTGTGCTCTGCGGGGCGCTTTCCATCGTCTACGCGATCTGGGCGACGCAGTCGGTCTTGAACGCGGATGCGGGCAATGCCCGCATGCAGGAAATCGCGGGCGCGGTGCGCGAGGGCGCACAAGCCTATCTGCGGCGGCAATACACCACGATCGGCATGGTCGGTATTGTGATCTTCGTGGTGCTGGCCTACTTCCTTGGCCTTCTGGTGGCGATCGGCTTTGCGATCGGCGCCATCCTGTCGGGGGCAGCCGGCTTCATCGGCATGAACGTCTCGGTGCGCGCCAACGTCCGCACCGCGCAGGCGGCGACCACCTCGCTGGCCGGCGGCCTCGAACTCGCCTTCAAGGCGGGTGCGATCACGGGCATGCTGGTTGCCGGTCTCGCGCTGCTCGGCGTCACCATCTACTTCATGGTGCTGGTCAAGTTCATGGGGCTGGAAGCCGGCAGCCGCACCGTGGTCGACGCCATGGTGGCGCTCGGCTTCGGCGCCTCGCTGATCTCGATCTTTGCCCGTCTCGGCGGCGGCATCTTCACCAAGGGTGCAGACGTCGGCGGCGACCTCGTCGGCAAGGTCGAGGCTGGCATCCCGGAGGACGATCCGCGCAACCCAGCCACCATCGCCGACAACGTCGGCGACAATGTCGGCGACTGCGCCGGCATGGCGGCGGATCTGTTCGAGACCTATGCGGTGACCGCGGTCGCCACCATGGTGCTCGCGGCGATCTTCTTCGCCAAGACGCCGATCCTGGTGAGCATGATGACGCTTCCGCTCGCAATCGGCGGCATCTGCATCATCACCTCGATCATCGGCACCTTCTTCGTCAAGCTCGGCGCCAGCCAGTCGATCATGGGTGCCCTGTACAAGGGCCTGATCGCCACCGGCATCCTGTCGCTGGTCGGCGTCGCGGCCGTGATCAACTGGCTGATCGGCTTCGGCAAGCTCGATGGCGTCGACTACACCGGCATGGCGCTGTTCGAATGCGGCGTGGTGGGCCTCGTCGTCACCGGCCTGATCATCTGGATCACCGAGTACTACACCGGCACCGACTATCGTCCGGTGAAGTCGATTGCGGCGGCGTCCGTCACCGGTCACGGCACCAACGTGATCCAGGGCCTGGCGATCTCGATGGAGGCGACCGCGCTGCCCGCGCTCGTCATCATCGCCGGCATCCTGGTCACCTACAGCCTGGCCGGCCTGTTCGGCATCGCGATCGCGACCGCCACCATGCTGGCGCTGGCCGGCATGATCGTCGCGCTCGACGCCTTCGGCCCGGTCACCGACAACGCCGGCGGCATCGCCGAGATGGCGGGTCTGCCTAAGGAGGTGCGCAAGTCGACCGACGCGCTCGACGCAGTCGGCAACACCACCAAGGCGGTGACCAAGGGCTACGCGATTGGCTCCGCCGGTCTCGGTGCGCTGGTGCTGTTTGCGGCCTATAATGAGGACCTCAAATTCTTCATCGCGGACTCCGCCAACCACCTCTACTTCAAGGGGGTCAATCCCGACTTCTCGCTCAACAACCCCTACGTCGTGGTCGGCCTGCTGTTCGGCGGCCTGCTGCCGTATCTGTTCGGCGCGATGGGTATGACGGCGGTCGGACGCGCCGCCAGCGCGATCGTTGAAGAGGTGCGCCGTCAGTTCCGCGAGAAGCCCGGCATCATGCAGGGCACCGACAAGCCGGACTACGGCAAGGCGGTCGACCTGCTGACCAAGGCAGCGATCAAGGAGATGATCATCCCGTCGCTGCTGCCGGTGCTGTCGCCGATCTTCGTCTACTTCGTGATCTATGCGATCGCGGGCGGCGGCGCGGCCGGCAAGTCGGCGGCGTTCTCCGCGGTCGGCGCCATGCTGCTCGGCGTCATCGTCACCGGCCTGTTCGTCGCGATCTCGATGACCTCGGGCGGCGGCGCCTGGGACAATGCCAAGAAGTACATCGAGGACGGCCACTACGGCGGCAAGGGCTCCGACGCCCACAAGTCCGCGGTGACCGGCGACACCGTCGGCGATCCCTACAAGGATACGGCGGGCCCGGCGGTCAACCCGATGATCAAGATCACCAACATCGTGGCGCTGCTGCTGCTGGCGATCTTGGCGCACTAAGCGGTACGACAAGACTGAATGCAAAACCCCGCGGTGCAAGCCGCGGGGTTTTTGTTTTGCAGGGACTTGGTTCGGTGTACTGCGGAATTGTTCGGCTTTCCGCCAACGAGATCCGCCGACAACCAGACGCGAACAACACGGAGATCAATCGATGTCGCTCTCATCCGCACGGAACTATGCGCTCCGCGCCTCCAAGTCGCAGGATCAGAAGGAGGCCGTCGAGCTGCTGTCGCAGGCGATCCTGGAACTGGCGATGTCGATGGAAGCAACCGACGCGAAGATCAAGAAGATCAACAAGTCCTCGTAGCGTTGGCCGCACCGTGCTCCGGAAAGACCGCGACAACGGCCGCTACTTGACCTCCATCTGGAGTCCTTCCTTCTCGATGATGGCGGCGAATTTCTTCGTCTCGGCTTCGACGAAGTCGGAGAATTGCTGCGGTGTGCCGTAGTCGGCGCGGGCGCCCATGCCACTGATGTTCTTCCTGACGTCATCGCGCTCCAGCATCGCCTTGATTTGGCGGTTCAGCTCGTCGACCACGGGCGCCGGTGCCATCTTCGGCAGGAACACGCCGAACCATGAGGCGACGTCGAACCTGGCGAGCTCCGGCGCGCCCTCGCGCATCACCGGCAGATTGGGCGCGGACTCGCTGCGCTCGGCCGTGGTGACGCAGAGCCCGTTCAGCTTGCCGTCCTGCACCTGTGGCAGCGACGGATAGAGATTGTCGAACAGGATCTGGATGTCGCCGGCGAGCCCGGCCTGCAGCGCGGGGCCGGCGCCGCGGAACGGCACATGCGTCATCTTCAGCCCGGTGAGTTGCAGGAACCAGGCGCCGGTGAGGTGAGGGCTCTGCCCGGTGCCGGACGAGCCGTAGGTGAGCTTGTCGGGGTTCTTCTTCAGATAGGCGATCAATTCGGGGATCGATTTGATGCCGGTCGACGGATGCGCCGAGACGATGTTCGGGATCCGGATCATGTTGGAGACCGCCTGCAGCTGGTCGGCCTTGTACGTCAGGTTCCTGAAGATGCTGAAGGCGATCGCGTTGGGGCCGGGATTGCCGATCAGGATGGTGTGGCCGTCGCCCTTGCTGCGCGCGACCTCCGCGGTGCCGATGGTGCCGCCGGCGCCGGAGCGATTCTCCACCACGACCGACTGGCCCCAGAGCGGCTGCAAATGTGCCGCCAGCAGCCGCCCCATCACGTCGGTCGAGCCACCGGCCGCCGCCGGCACGATGATCCGGACCGTCTCGGACGGTCGCCAGTCGCCGGCACCGAGACTGGCACGCGGCAGGATCGCCGCCGCCGACAATGCGGCCGTGCTCGACAATAGCGTACGACGGGAAAATCTCTTGGCACTCACGCGCCTACCCCCTGCTCAGGCTTCTTGTTTGCGAGCAAGCGTAGGGGACCGCTTGCCCGTGGGGCAAGCGACAAACTGGCGCAGTCCTTCAGGCCTTATTTTTTGAGCATGATCTTTTCGGAAAACCGCTTCGCACTTTTCCGGATCATGCTCTAGTTGAAGCTCAGCAGCTTGAAGAGCGGTGTCAGGTAGGACATTTCCTGGCCCGACGTCGGCGTGGTCCGGCTGACAAAGTCGAAGATCTTGCCGTCCTTCAGGCCGTAATTGGCGAGCCGGCGCACCTGGCGGTTCTTGTCGAAATAGACCGCGATGACGCGCTGGTCGACCACGCGCTGGTTCATGAAGGCAACCGGCCGCGAGGTCCGCTGCGAGATGTAATAGAACACCTCGCCGTCCAGCGTTGCGACCGTCGAGGGGGTGCCGAGCACGATCAGCACCTGATCCTGGCTCGCTCCGATCGGAATCTGCTCGAGCGCTCCGTCGGGCAGGATGTAGCCCTTCTGGAATTGCTCGCCGGCGCAGCCGCCGAGCGCGGCGGCGCAGAACAGACCAACGACCGCGATGGCGCGGAAACGCATGAAGAACCCGCGCGCGGAAGCCGTGCGAGACTGTCTTGGAAGAGTGTGGTTCATCGGCGGAACTGTTCCGTCCCCTTGCATCGGCCGGAGCATTGACGTACCGGGCAGCTCAATGGATTGCAATCATGCCGAGCTCCAATGGGCGAACCCTCAACAGGCGTCCTTTGGGGGCCGGCAGCCGGAACCCGCTATGCTTTGGCCGTTCAATCACTTCAGAAGACCCGGGTGCCCGCGCGCAGCACCATTGAGACCATCTATGGCATGATCGTGACGCAGGCGCGAGAACCGTTGTTTTACCGTGACTTGGGCGTTCCGGACACGGTTAATGGCCGTTTTGACCTGCTTCTGATGCATCTGTGGCTGGTACTGCGGCGATTGAAATCCGCGGAAGGCGGCGCCGGGCTGTCGCAGGCCCTGTTCGATCATTTCTGCATCGACATGGATGACAATCTCAGGGAAATGGGCGTCGGCGACCTCACGGTGCCGAAGCGGATGCAGGCGTTCGGCGAGGCCTTCTACGGCCGCACCGCGGCCTATGATCTGGCGCTGACCGACAGCGACGAGGCCCTGGCCCAGTCGCTCTGCAAGAACATCCTCAATGGTCACAACATCGACAAGGCCCGCGAACTGGCCGTCTATGCCAGAGGGGCGATGGCGGTGTTGGCGCGCGCGGACCTCGCGACGCTGACCCAGGGGCATGGCGCTTCCCGGCGCCGCAAGCTGCGAGGACCACGGCATGAGCGGCGGCAGCACAGGACGGCCCGAAGCCGTGCGGGACCCTTGGCGCGTGCTGGTCAATGTTGCTCAGATTCCTGATACCGGCCTGCATCGCGAGATCATGGCCGACGAGGCGACGCGCAAGGCGATCGCCGAGGTCGGCGAGTTGCGCGAGGTGGTCTCCGCGCGGGCGGCGTTCGATCTGCAGCCCAAGCGCGACGGCAGCTGCCACGTCACCGGCCGGGTTTGGGCCAGGGTCGGGCAGACCTGCGTGGTGACGCTGGATCCGATCGAGAACGAGATCGACGAGCCGATCGACGTGTTGTTCGCGCCGCCCGAGCAGATCCCGGAGATGGCCGACCTCGTCGACGACGCCGAGCAGGGTGATGAGGAGACGCCGGATCCGCCGGAGCCGATCGTCGGTGGCTTCATCGACATCGGCCGGCTCGCCACCGATGCGCTGTTTCTCGGCATCGACCCCTATCCGCGCAAGGCGGATGCCGTCTTTGAACAACAGGTTGAAGCGCCTGATCCGGAAAATCATCCCTTCGCCGCGCTCAAGGCGCTGAAGGAAAAGGCTGACGGCAAGAAGCCCAAGGGAAGTTGAGGGGAGTTGAGGGAAGCTGACGGAATTTGAGGGCAGTTTGCTCCAACATTTGAGGGGATGGCTTGCCTGCAGGCCTGCGCGAGGGGGATTTCCGATTACTTCAAGTAAGTGTCATAATAGTTTGAAATATCATGTATTTCTGGTATGTCTTGATGTGTTGCGTGACGGTTCGGCGCCTCGCTTGTTTGTGGTCAAGAGGTTGTGTCGGACCGCGGACACGCTATTGTCGCGGCCCGGCGTTTCGCCGCGCGCCGTTGACGGCGGTGACTTCAAGCTCGCGGTCTTCATCTGAAGGGCTGTGGGAGAGCAGGCTTCCGGGACGTGCATGCCTCATAAGGTTCGAATCGCGCTTGACGCCATGGGGGGCGATGTCGGCGCATCGGTGGTCATTCCCGGCGCCGCGATCTCGTTGAGCCGTCATCCCGACAGCGAATTCCTGCTGGTCGGAGACCGGGCCCAGATCGAGCCGGAGCTTGCGAAACATCCGGCGCTGAAGGCGGTATCGAAGGTGATCCATACCGACGTCGCGGTGAAGAATGACGAGAAGCCGAGCCAGGCGCTGCGGCGGACCCGCAGGGCGTCGTCGATGTGGCTGGCGATCGATGCGGTGAAGCACGGCGAGGCCGACGTTGCGGTCTCCGCCGGCAACTCGGGCGCGCTGATGGCGATGGGCAGCATCAATCTGCGGACGTTGCCGGGCGTCGACCGCCCGGCGCTCGCTGCGGCGTGGCCGACGCTGCGAGGCGATTCAGTGGTGCTCGATCTCGGAGCCTCGATCGGCGGCGACGCCCGCCATCTGGCGACGCTCGCGGTGATGGGCAGCGCCATGGCGAGCGTGCTGTTCAACCTCGAACGGCCGACCGTCGGCCTGCTCAATATCGGGTCCGAGGAGATCAAGGGTCACGGGGAAATCCGCGAGGCCGCCGAGATGCTGCGCGCGATGAACGCACCCCAGTTCAACTATATCGGCTTTGTCGAGGGCGATGCGATCGGCAAGGGGCTCGCCGACGTGATCGTCTCGGAAGGCTTCAGCGGCAATATCGCGCTCAAGGCCGCCGAGGGCACCGCGCGCCAGATGTTCACGCTATTGCGCGAGGCGATGTCGTCGAGCTGGCTGGCGCGGATCGGCTATCTGTTTGCCCGCGGCGCGTTCCAGAAGCTGCGCGACAAGCTCGATCCCAACAAGTCGAATGGCGGCCTGCTGCTCGGCCTGAACGGCGTGGTGGTCAAGAGCCATGGTGGCATCAACGCGGAAGGCTTTGCCTATGCGGTGGATGTTGGCTATGAGATGGCGCACTACGATCTCCTCACCAAGATCAATCAGATGCTCAACCGCGATGGCGGCGCCCTGGTAAAGGCGCAGACCGCGCAGGAGGCTGTCTCGTGACTGCGATACGTTCGGTAGTGCTCGGCTGCGGCTCATATCTGCCGGAGCGGGTTTTGACTAATGCCGAACTGGCGAGCCGAATCGACACGTCCGATGACTGGATCGTGCAGCGCACCGGCATCAGCGAGCGGCACATCGCCGCCGATGACGAGTTCACCTCGCATCTCGCCATCAATGCCGCGCGCGCCGCGCTCGCCGATGCCAAGATCGACCCCCAGTCGATCGACCTGATCGTGCTGGCGACCTCGACCCCCGACAACACGTTTCCGGCGACCGCGGTCGCAGTCCAGCACGGGCTCGGCATCAACCACGGCGTCGCGTTTGATCTGCAGGCGGTGTGCTCCGGCTTCGTCTTTGCGCTGACCACCGCGGACAATTTCCTGCGCGCCGGGGCCCACAAGCGGGCCTTGGTGATCGGCGCCGAAACCTTCTCGCGCATCCTCGACTGGAACGACCGCGGTACTTGCGTGCTGTTCGGCGATGGCGCCGGCGCGGTGGTGCTGGAAGCGCAGCATCATTCCGGCACGACCGACGATCCAGGCGTGCTGACGACGCATCTGCGCTCGGACGGACGCCACAAGTCGAAGCTGTTCGTCGATGGCGGTCCCGGCTCGACCAAGACGGTCGGCCATCTCCGGATGGAGGGCCGCGAGGTATTCAAGCACGCCGTCGGCATGATCACCGATGTGATCGTCGATGCGTTCAACGCCACTGGCTTCACCGCCGACGACATCACCTGGTTCATTCCGCATCAGGCCAACAAGCGAATCATCGATGCCTCGGCCCACAAGCTGCATATTGCGCCGCAGAAGGTGGTCTTGACAGTCGACAAGCACGGCAACACCTCGGCGGCCTCGATCCCGCTCGCGCTATCGGTTGCCGTGAGGGACGGACGCGTCAAGAAGGGCGATCTGGTGCTGTTCGAGGCGATGGGCGGCGGTTTCACCTGGGGTTCGGCGCTCGTGCGCTGGTAGCGCATCGCCAAAGAGTATCGGCAGGTTGCCGGCATCTTTCCAGCGCCCGGATGCTGGTCGCTGTTGACCATTGCGCGCTAAGCTTTTAATTTCAGTCAAGAAATTGTTCGCCGAGAGTGCGGGGCAGGCGATGACCACGGGAACCGGAAAAACAGTGACGCGCGTCGATTTGTGTGAGGCGGTCTACCAAAAGGTAGGTCTGTCGCGCACGGAATCGTCGGCGTTTGTCGAGTTGGTGCTGAAGGAGATCACCGATTGCCTGGAAAAGGGCGAGACGGTGAAGCTGTCCTCATTCGGCTCCTTCATGGTGCGCAAGAAGGGCCAGCGTATCGGGCGCAATCCAAAGACCGGCACCGAGGTGCCGATCTCGCCGCGGCGGGTGATGGTGTTCAAGCCGTCGGCGATCCTGAAGCAGCGGATCAATGGCCATGCCGTCACCAATGGCGACGGCAACAAGGCCGACTAGCGCGTTTTCAAGCGAAGTGGATACCCGGTTCGCGTGAAGAAGATGCGCCAAAACCAGAATCCGGAGCCCGTTTCGATCGGAACGGAAAGGGCTCCAGGCATTGAAGCCAGAGGAGCGGGCATTTGGACAAGGCGCCGGATGCGTTCCGTACCATCAGCGAAGTCGCAGATGAGCTCGATATTCCCCAACATGTGCTGAGATTCTGGGAAACGCGCTTCGCGCAGATCAAGCCGATGAAGCGCAGTGGCGGACGCCGCTATTATCGCCCCGACGACGTCGACCTGCTCAAAGGTATCCGCCGGCTGCTCTACGGCGAGGGCTACACCATCCGCGGCGTGCAGCGGATCCTGAAAGAGCACGGCATCAAGTCGGTGCAGGGCATCGCCGACCAGACCGCCGCCGTCTCGTTCGGCGCGGTCGAGGAGGCGGTTGGCAACAGCATGGCCGAGCCCGACGATCTCGAGAGCAATGACGGCCTCGATTTCGACGGCGAGGAGGGCGACGGCGACGAGGGGGGAATCGACTACCGATTCGTCGATCCCGACGTGGATCCGATCCTGTCGACCTACAAGGCGCACGCCCACCCGGGCAAGGCGTCGGCTGCGCCGCTGGTGCGCCCGACCGTTCCACCAGTCGATCGGGAGCGGCTCGAACGCGTGCTGCAGGAGCTGGTCGCCTGCCGGCAGCTGATCGATGCGGCGATGAAGGACGGCTGAGCCAGGGAAGCCGCCATGGGAACCGGGCCCGGATTGCAGCGCTTAAAGGGCCTGCTCCGCCTTGCGCGAACGCAGGATCGCAGCTAATGGAACGGCATCGGAGCGTGGCGCAGCCCGGTTAGCGCACTAGTCTGGGAGACTAGGGGTCGGAGGTTCAAATCCTCTCGCTCCGACCATTTTTCAAAGCATGCGGTGTTTAAGTGCATTCGGGCGTTGTTTACGCCCCGATGCGACCATCGTCAGGTCTCGTAATCCATCGCGGCGATCAGGCAGGCCTTTTCCAGGCGGTTGTTGAGCATCGCAAGCTTGGCCGTGAACTCGGCGAGTTCAGACTCGCTGAATTCCTCGAACACGGTCTTCTTGAATGCCTTGTGCTGGCCGGAGAGACCCGCCAGATGCTTTCGGGTCTTGTCGGTCAGCGACAGGCGGACCACGCGCGCATCGGCCGGGGAGGGCGCGCGCCGCAGCAGCTCCTTCTGCTCGAGCAGCTTGGACTGCGTGGTCACGAACGACGGATCGACATGCAGCAGCTTCGACACCACGTTGATCGGCACGCCGTCATCCTTGTCGAGGTCCGAGATCGCGATCAGGATCATCCATTGCGGACCGCTGACGCCAAGCGCCTTGCCCCAGAGCTGGCGAACCCGTTCGAGATGCGAGTTGATGGACGAGATCTCGAGCGTAAAGCGTTTGATGATGTCGAGATTCTCGATGGCGCGCAGGCGCGCCTGGTCTTTCCTGATCACTGACACAGCTTCCCCTTCCCTAGGTGCCGACTCAGCTTTGTGCTGATTTATTTCTTAATTCCCGCGTCGGCGGGACATTTTTTCTAGTAAGTCGCTCAGGAAGGCAAGTGAACGTAAAGCAATTATGATGCGTATGTGACGGTTCGGCTATTTGGGGTGCGACAAATTTGCCCAAGCACGTAAGGGGCTCTTAAGTCGAGCGTTGCCGACGAGACACAGTGTGGCCGCATTCGCATTCCTGACTTTATAAACTATTTTGATTGGGCAACTCGCCCATGCATATTGAACCCGGCGGTAGGGGAATCTCGATCGTCCCGTTGCGGTGATCGTTCAAGTCCGTCGCACACCACAGATTGATCTGAGGGTGCGAGGTTTGGGGAAAACGGTCTTGGACAATGCGGGAGGATCACGGGGCGCTCGCGACCCGGACTCTACGCATATGAGCAACTTGGAGGTTTAATATGAAATTGGCGAAGAGCCTTATTCTGGGCTCGGCCGCCGCGCTGGTCGCGGTCGGCGGGGCACAGGCAGCCGATCTTCCCGTTAAGGCCAAAGCGGTCGAATACGTGAAGGTTTGCTCGCTCTATGGTCCGGGCTTCTACTACATTCCCGGCACCGACACCTGCATCAAGCTGGGCGGCTTCGTTCGTGCCGACGTCGTTGTGAACGGCAACAGCGTCTACGGCCCGAACGTCAACGGCGCGAGCGGTGCCAACAACCGTTTCACCAACGGCTACACCTGGCGTTCGCGTGAAGACTTCAACATCGATACGCGCACCGCGACCGAGTACGGCGTGGTCCGCACCTATTTCGATGCGGTGTTCACCTGGACCTCGGACACCTACACCGGTCAGGGCAACGGCTCGTCGGTCTATTCGGCGATCGGCACTGCTGCGGCGCCGAACAACGCTGGCTCTGGCGGCGTTGCTGCCGGTACGGTCGGCGTCTACTACGCCTTCATCCAGTTTGCCGGCTTCACCATGGGTAAGGCGGTCTCGCAGTTCGCTGCTCCCTGGAACGGTTATCCGGGCAACAACTACGACGGTCTCGTCGGTGGCGTGAGCACCACCAACGGCATCAACCAGTTCACCTACACCGCGCAGTTCGGCAACGGCGTGTCGCTGGCCCTGTCGGCACAGGACCAGGTTGCGTACATGCAGGCTGGCGTGAACAACCTCTCGGTCGGTGGCGCTTACGGTTCGAGCGACTATGCCGGCACGATCGCGCCGGACTTCGTCGCCGCACTCAAGGTCGACCAGGCTTGGGGTATCTTCCAGGCGTCGGTCGCCGCGCATGACAACCATGCTGCCTACTACGGCGGTACGGAGCTGACCGGTCATCCCGACGACAAGTGGGGTTGGGCTGGTGCACTGGCGCTGTCGATCAAGAACATCCCGACCGGACCTGGCGATACCATTAACGTCCAGGGCGTCTACACCGACGGTGCGACCCGTTACAACATCCAGGAACTGGCCAGCCAGTTCAGCTCGGTCGCCATCTACGGCGGTTCGAACCTGCCCGGCGTCTATCAAAGCGTTGGCTTCGGCACGGCACCCGACACGGTGTTCGGTCTGAACGGTCAGCAGCAGTCGATCAAGACCTGGGGCTTCCGTGGTGCGTACACCCACAACTGGGATCCCTACTGGAACACCAGCTTGTACGGTGCCTTCGCTGCGGTCATGTACAACGACACGGCCAAGTCGCTCATCTGCGGCGTTGGCGGCGTCGGTGGCACGTTCCGCACCGCCTTCGGTGGCGGCGCTGGCGTGACCAGCTGCAACCCCGACTACAATATCTCGCAGATCGGCGTGATCACCCGTTGGACCCCGGTCAAGAACCTGACCTTCTCGGCCGACGTGACCTACGTCCATCTCGATCAGAAGTATGCCGGCACGATCACCACTTCGTCGGCTGGTATCGGCAAGCCGACCGCGACCTACGAGCTGAAGGATCAGGACACTGTCCAGATGCTCTTCCGTGCTCAGCGCAACTGGTAATACCGATTGATCTGATCACCGTCCTACAGAACCCCGGCAGGCAACTGCCGGGGTTTTTCTTCGACTGGAATAGGTAGCGGAAGATTGGCTGCGTCATTTCGGTCCAGGCGAACAACGAAGACGTGCCATGCGATTCATTCGCGGCAAATTTATTTACTTACCTGATCTACTAAACTATATACGTGGCGGCCAACACATTGAATGATGGCTCTTAGCTCATGCTAAGCCTCCCAAACCTCCGGCAATGCCCTGCCGGAGGTTTTTGATTCGAGGCGCGGACGATCGTGACGCGCGCGGCCGTCGCAAACAGCTGCTCGCAGCAGGGCCCGCACCGTCTCATCGATTCGATGTCGTCAAGATTTGACGGAATCGATCCGCAGTGCATTCTCGTCATTCATGGGACGCTTCAAGAACAGCCGCCTGGCTCGGATGAGCAGCGGCCATTACTGCTTGATCCGGGATCTCGGGCTGGTGAAGGGCGGCAAGGGGTTGCGGCACCATGAGGTGGTCATCGACTTCTCGTGGCGCGGCCTGCTCAAGCTTGTCTTGAGCGTTGCCAGCGGCGCTCTGCGGCGGCGCGCGCCCGTGCGGATCGAGACGGCCGAATAGCGCGGAGCGGTCCCGCGCTCCGACCTGGCGTTCACGGGGAGGACTCGGACAAGCGTTCGGGATCGAGCGACATCATCTCGGCATCTGAGAGCGCGCATGCAATGACGATGTATTACGCCACGCCGCTTCTGCGCTCGTCTGATCTGATCAGCGTGAGCCGTCGGCGCAGACGCCGTCGCGCGGCTTCGGCGGTGTGACCTCGGCGGCAGCGGCTGCAGTGGCAATGCCGGCCGCGATCACCATCAGCGTCGTTGCGACCAATCCATTCAGGATCTGCACGATCGTTGTCTCCGCTTGTCGATATCGGATTGTTCGCTGCGCGGAATGATCGTTACAGCGCCGGCTGCCTTGATCTGCTGCTGGCGGCACACTTGCGCGTGAAGGGCGGGCGCCGTTGCTGCGCGATAATTCAGTGATGTAGAGTGCCGCAGCCGAGCGGCTGGGATTGCGATCCGCGCTCCAGCCGAAACCAAGAACAAGCAGGCAAGAAGAATCAAGGAAGGAACGGATCTCACATGAAGGATTTCGCCGGAAAGATTGCCGTCATCACCGGTGGCGGCACGGGCATGGGGCGCGAGCTGGCGCGGCAGCTCGTTGCTGAAGGATGCAATGTCGCGATGTGCGACGTCTCGGCCGAGGCGATGGCCGAGACCAAGCGGCTCTGCGAGGTCGAGAAGCTGCCGCAGGGCCTGCGCATCACCACCCACGTTGCCGACGTCTCGATCGAGGATCACTACAAGCGTTTTCGCGATGAGCTGATCGAGCAGCAGGCGACCGACAAGATCCATTTGCTGTTCAACAACGCCGGCATCGGCGGTGGCGGCAGCCTGTTCACCAACACGCGCGAGCAGTGGGAGCGCACCTTCAACATCTGCTGGGGCGGCGTCTATCTCGGCGTCCGCACCTTCCTGCCGCTGCTTGTGAAGGCCGACGAGGCGCACATCGTCAACACCTCGAGCGTCAACGGCTTCTGGGCGTCGGTCGGCATGGGCGTGTCGCACACCGCCTACAGCGCGGCGAAGTTCGCGGTGAAGGGATTCACCGAGGCGATGATCAACGATCTCCGCCTCAACGCGCCGCATGTCAAATGCTCGGTCGTGATGCCAGGTCACATCGGCACCTCGATCGTGTCGAACTCGCGCAAGGTGCAGAACGGCGCCGACCAGCTCAATCCCGACGAGCTCAGGCAGGCCCGCCAGCGTCTGCAAGGGCAGGGCATCGACGTCGCCAAGATGTCGGATGCCGACATCCAGCAGCTCGCGCTCGACCGCGCTCGCATCTTCCATGACGAGGCACCGACCTCGGCGGCTGCCGCCGCCAAGATCATCCTCGACGGCGTGAAGGCCGATCGCTGGCGTATCCTGGTCGGCGACGACGCGCATCTGCTCGACGAGCGTGTGCGCAAGACCCCGGAGCAGGCCTACACGCCGGAGTTCTACCAGGGCATCGTGGCGGCGACCGGCTGGAAGGTCGGGTGACTTCGCGTGCAACTGACCTCGTCATTGCGAGCGAAGCGAAGCAATCCATGCTCGGATAACGGAACGATGGATTGCTTCGTCGCTGTCGCTCCTCGCAATGACGGAACTGCACGGATCTACGCTCTGCGACGCAGTCGAAACTACCCGCGCATCGCGCGCTGTCGCGATCCCGCCTGATAGGCGAGGCGGTAATGCCCGGAGCAATAGGGCATGCCGCCGAGCGGCGTGTTGCCGCAAAAGCAGAAATCATCGGCGCCCGGCGTGCTGATCGGCCAGCGGCAACGTTGCTCGCTCAGCTCGAACAGCGAGCAGTTGTTGGCGCTGACGATCGGCGCATCGTCGGGCTCTTGTTCGTAGACCGCCTGCAGCAACCGGAGCTGCTGCTTCGCGGTCGCCCGTTGCGCGGCATGGGCGTTGGATTTCTTCCGCCTTGCCCGGCGTTCGTCCGGCGTCGTGCGCGTGAGGTTCAGCCGCGACAGCTTGCCGATCACCGCATTGCGGCTGACGCCGATATTCACGGCGATGTCGCGGCAGGAGAGGCCGGCTTCAAAGTAGATCTTGAGTTGGTCGACGCGCTCGGGCGTCCAGGTCGGCTCGATGGTAATCATTTTGACGGTTCCACGTTCTGTTGAACCGCCGCGCCGACGCACACGTCGTCAGGGCGTGCGTCCATTGTCGCGGATTGCAAGCAACCCGTCCTTGATGGCGAGCCGAATGCCTTCCTCGATCAATGTCCGTGCGACGCCCGGGACGCTCGTGCCGTGGGTGCCCTGTCTCACCAGCTTCTCGAGGTAACCAATGGTCGAGAGTGCCAACGTGACCGGGACGCGGTCGGTTTCGGCCTTTTCTGTAGCCATGAGAAAACGCTTAACCCTGAACGCCTGTACTAAAAAGTAGCTATTTAGAGTCTATTTAGGAATATGACGGTCCGTCAAGCCATGAGCGGCGAAACTGGACGCGCACGCTCGCGCGCGCCGGAAGCTGGTTCCGGCGCGCCACCGATGACAAATTTACTAGACAGATGAGTGTGTTAGGATCGCAATTCGACCTTGACTGGGAACTTCTTGAGGAGCCGCTCAGCGGTTTCGGCCTTGTCCGCAGGCGCGCTCACGCTCAGGTACAGCCCGCGGGATGGGTCGGTGATGGCCTCGACACTGACCTCGCCCGACAAGCCTTCTCGAGCCAGCAGCTCGCGCGCGGCTTCGCCGGCGGCGATCTCGCGCAGCTTTGGCTTGAAGATCTTGCCGACCGGCGTGACCGGCATCTCGGGGATCACCGAGACCACGCGCGGCCGCGCCGGCGGCTCCAGGATGTTGTCCTGCACGAAAGCGGCGAGCGCGTTCGGATCGATATGGGCGCCGGGCTGCGCCGAGACGAACAGCATCGGCACTTCGCCGGCATAGGTGTCGGGACGCCCGACGGCCGCGGCCAGCGCCACGCCCGGAAACGCCAGCGCGGCATCCTCGATCGCCCGCGGGTCGATGTTGTGGCCGCCACGGATGATGACATCCTTGGCGCGGCCCAGGATGTAGACGAAGCCATCGGCGTCGATCCGGCAGATGTCGCCGGTGCGCAGCCAGCCGTCGCGGAACGCCTCTTCGGTTTGCTTCTTGTCGACGTAACCGGCGAACACCTGCGGGCCCCTGGTCAGCAGTTCACCGACCGGCGAGGGCCACGGCCCGGTGTGCAGCTTGCCGCCGTCCAGGATCGCGAGCTCGACCAGCGGATTGCGGGTGCCGACGCTCTCGGCGCGCGGCTTCACGCCGTGCACGTCGTGCGTGATGGCGCCGGCGAGTTCGGTCATGCCGTAGAGCTGCTGGATGCAGGCACCGCCCCAGGTCGCGAGATAACGCCGTTCGATTTCCGGCGGGCAGATCGAGGCCCCGGTGGCGGTGACGCGCAGGGTCGAGATGTCGCTGTCCGCGACCGGGATGTCGGCCAGCGCCCCGAGCGTGGTCGGCACGTTGCCGGAGATGTTGACGCGGTATTTCTCGACGATCTTCCAGAAATGCGTGATCAGCGCCGGATCGCGGGCGCCGGCCGGGCCGGGGATGAAAATCGTCGTGCCGGCGGACAGGCAATTGGCCGTCGTGCAGAACAAGCCACCGACATGGAACAGCGGCAGCGTGATCATCGCGCGCTCGCCGCGATGGAAATCGAGCGCCATGCGCGAGGATACGGTGGAGGCGACCATCGCGCGGTTGGTGAGCCGCGCCACCTTGGGATGACCTGTTGTGCCGCCGGTCGGCAGCATCACGGCGACACGGTCGGCCTCGCTCATATCCTTGGACTTGCCGTAGTCGTCGCGCCATGCTGGATCGGGCCGCAGCACCTCACCGTCGAACGCGATGCTGCCGTCGAGCGGCACGATCACGATGTGCTGCAGTGACGGCACCTCGCGCTGCAACCCTTCGACCCGCTCATAGAGCCCGCCCGGCATGCCTGGCGGCGGCGCCAGCAGCAATTTTGCCTTGATGGCGTTGAGCTGCGCGACAATCGCCTCGCGTGTGAACAGCAGGTTGAGCGGCTCGGCGACACCGCAGGCGGCTGCGCCGAAGATCGCGACCACGGTCGCGGGGCAGGCCGGGAGCAGGACGGCGACCGCGTCGTCCTTGCCGATGCCCTTGCTGCGGAAATAGTTCTCGGCCGCCTTGATGCAGCCCATCAGATGATCGTTCGAGATCACGACCGGGTTGGGATCGAGCGGCGAACGCAGATAGATCGCGGCTTCCGCCTCAGGCGCGCCCTGCGGACCACGGGCAATGAGATCGAGGATGCGCGGGCAGGCGGCGAGCGTCTCCTGCATCTCCTTGTCGCGCGTAGCCTCGTCGGCCGGCGAAAGCCTGTCCTTGAGCATATCCGTCCCCGTCCATTTTTGTTCGTTGAGACGGGGATTGTATCGAGCCGCGCTTGCGGAACACAAGTGCGGCTTATCGACCGGCCGTTTAGCCGTGAACGACCGATTTGGCGATCATGCAGTGAATGCCCTTGGAGCCGTTGACCGTCTGCGTGACGCGCAGGTCGGCGGCCAGGCTGCACAGCGTGTAGGCGTCCTCGCGCGACAGATTGCGCTTCTCGCCGAGCAGCACGATCATGTCGCGCAGCGCCCGCACCACGCACTGGTCGAGATCGGGATCCATCGCCATGGTCATGTAGTGGTCGGTGGTCTCGGCGCGCGGATAGGCGAGCTTGAGATCCTTGCGCAGGGTGAGGCGGAAGCGGCCGGTGAGCGCGGTCTCGATCGCGGTGACGCAGACCTCGCCGTCGCCCTGCACGCCATGGCCGTCGCCGCAGGAGAACAGCGCGCCCGGCACGAACACCGGCAGATACAGCTTGGCGCCGGCCCCGAGCTCCTTGTTGTCGAGATTGCCGCCCATCGCGCGCGGGATCAGCGAGGAGATGCGGCCCCAGGCCGGCGGCGGCGACACGCCCATCACGCCGAAGAACGGCTTCAGCGGCAGGTCGAGCCCCCACGGCATGCGGCCGACCATGCGCGCGCGATCGAGTGGGATGTTGAGGATGCGGGTCTCGTGGAAGTCGTCGGGCAGGGTGCCGGACAGCGGCTTGATCAGATTATAGCCCCAGTCCTGCCGTAGCTGGACGTCGAGAATATCGACCTCGAGCACGTCGCCGGGTGCGGCGCCGCTCACCGCGATCGGGCCGGTCAGGACGTGCCCGGGCACCATCCGCTCGCACTTCGCATGAATGTCGTCGAGCTCCGGCGGCACATAAAACTTGCCGCGGTCCGGCACCACGTCGGGGCCGCCGCTGACGGTCTCGATCGTGACCTCGTCGCCGCTCGCGATGGTCAGGACCGGTTTCAGCTTTGCTTCGAAGAAGCCCCAATGGCAGGTTTCAGGACTGGATTTCAGATGATGATGGGGCATGTGACGGCTTTTGATTGCGCTTCGGGCGGCGTATGACGCTGTAGCAGAACTTCGCAGAGGCTTCGCTTGTTTTTTGTGCTCTCCAAGACGCTCGGCATCATACTGCTGCCGATCAATTTCCTGATCGGTATCGGCGTGATTGGCGCCGTTCTGCTGCTGACGCGGTTTGCTCGGCTCGGCCGCAGGTTGATGGTGGCGTCAGCGCTGCTGCTCGCGATCTGCGGCTTCTCGCCGCTCGGCAATGTCCTGATCTCCGCCCTGGAGCAGCGCTTCCCGCCATGGGACGCCTCGCGCGGCGCGCCCGACGGCATCATCGTGCTCGGCGGCTCGATCGATGCCGATCTGTCGGTTGCGCATGGCACGCCGGTGGTGCGCACTGCGGCGGATCGCGTCATCGCGGCGGCGGCGCTCGCGCGCAGATATCCGAACGCGCGCCTCGTGTTCACTGGCGGCAGCGCGAACCTGATCTCGAACGACGCGCGCGAAGCCGACTATGCCGCCGAGATGTTCGAGAGCCTCGGCATTGCCAAATCGCGATTGACCATCGAGCGCCGCTCGCGCAACACGGTCGAGAATGCCGAGTTCTCCAAGGCGCTGGTGGATCCCAAGCCGGGTGAGCGCTGGCTGCTCGTGACGTCGGCCTATCACATGCCGCGGTCGGTCGGGCTGTTCCGCAAGGCGGGATTCAATGTCGAGGCCTATCCGGTCGACTGGCGCGTCGGCAATGTCATGAGTTTCGCGACGCTTGCGATCGACGGCCTGTCGCGCACCGATCTCGGCACACGGGAGTGGATCGGGCTGGTTGCCTATCATCTTGCGGGCAAGACCGACGATTTGCTGCCGGGACCGACCGCACGTTGAGGTCAACCACGAGCTTGTCGCTTCCCTCGGCCAATCCGGCTAACATCAAATCAACAGGTGGCGCCAAGCCACCGATCACGGGAGTTTTCGCCATGCAACAGCAGTCACCGCCGGAACAGTTCGACCTCTCCGCAATCGTGGCCGATCTGAACAACCTGCTGCGGCTGAAGACCACGGTCATCGGCATCAAGATGTTCGCGCGCGTCGAGGAGATGGAGGCGATCCCGAAGATCCGCCGCCCATCGGCGGTCCACACCACGGACCAGATCGTCAGCATGGCCTCGCGGCTCGGCTGGACCGTCGGCATTACCGGCGATGATCTGGTCGGCGCGCAATGCCGCGCGGTGATCGGGCTCGCGCCGCAGGACGAGAAGTGGCTTGCCGGCGAGAATTATGTCGGCGTCTGGCACGGCACGGCAGAAGATGCACGCAAGCGCCAGGAGGCGCTCGACGTGGTGCCTTACGGTCAGTATCAGGCGATGGCGGTGAGCCCGCTGACCAGCGGACGCCTCAATCCGCCCGACATCTGCCTCGTCTATGCGACGCCGGGACAGATGATCATCCTGATCAACGGGCTGCAGTACACCGGCTACAAGAAGTTCGAGTGGGGCGTGGTCGGCGAAACCGCGTGCGCGGATTCGTGGGGGCGGGCGCTGAAGACCGGCGAGCCGAGCTTGTCACTGCCGTGCTTTGCCGAGCGCCGCTATGGCGGCGTGCCCGACGAAGAGATGCTGATGGCGCTGCCGCCGGCCTATCTGGTGAAGGCGATCGCGGGGATGAAGCAGCTCGCCAAGAACGGCCTGCGCTACCCGATCGCACCCTATGGCATCCAGGCCGACGTCCGCGCCGGCATGGGCGTGTCCTATGCCAAGAAATAGCTGCAAGAAATAGCTGATTGCGTCGCCGCGCCCGCGATGACAAAAGGGGCGCCCATTTTGCTGCGCAGGGAGCCCGATCCATGTCCTCGTCGAAACTCGACATCGTCGTCTATGGCGCGACCGGCTTCACCGGCCAGCTCGTCGCCGAATATCTCGCCGCGCATTATTGCGACGGCAGCCTGAAGTGGGCGATGGCCGGGCGCAGCAAGGACAAGCTCGCCTCGGTTCGTGATGCGATCGGCGCGCCCGCCGACACGCCGCTGATCGTTGCCGATGCCGGCGATGCCGCATCGCTGAAGGCGATGCTGGCGCAGACCAAGTCTGTCATCTCGACGGTCGGTCCGTATCAGCTCTATGGCAATGAGCTGATCGCGGCCTGCGTGGAAAGCGGCACCGACTATTTCGATCTCTGCGGCGAGCCGGTCTGGATGCGGCAGATGATCGACAAGCACGAGGCCGCCGCAAAGGCCAGCGGTGCACGGATCGTGTTCTCCTGCGGCTTCGACTCGGTGCCGTTCGAACTCGGCGCCTTCTTCGTCCAGGAGGAAGCCAAGCGGGTGTTCGGTGCGCCGGCGCAGCGCGTCAAGGGCCGGGTGCGCGACATGCGCGGCACGCTGTCCGGGGGCACGGCCGCGAGCGCCAAGGCCACCTTCGATGCGGTCGCCAAGGATCTGAGCCTGGTCGCGATCCTCAACAACCCGTTTGCATTGACGCCGGGCTTCGAGGGGCCGAAGCAGCCGCGCGGCAGCAAGCCGGCCTATGAGGACGACCTGCACTCATGGACCGCGCCGTTCATGATGGCGCTGATCAACACGCGCAACGTCCATCGCTCCAACATGCTGATGGGCTTTCCCTACGGCAAGGAGTTCGTCTACGACGAGATGGTTTTGACCGGTCCCGGCGAGAAGGGCGAGGCCAATGCCAAGCGGGTGATGGCGCTGAATTCGGAGAAGACCGGGCCCGGCGCGCCGAAGCCGGGCGAGGGACCGTCGAAGGAAGAGCGCGAGAACGGCCGCTACGATCTGCTTTATCTCGCGGTCGTGCCCGACGGCCGCATGGTCCGCGCCGGCATAAAGGGCGATCGCGATCCCGGCTACGGCTCGACCTCGAAGATGATCTCGGAATGCGCGATCTGCCTGTTGCGCGATACGCCCGACGTCGCCGCCGGCTTCTGGACGCCGGGAGCGGCGATGCAGGGCAAGCTCATCAAGCGCCTGGTCGATCACGCCGGGCTGACCTTCGAGGTCGAGAGGTAACTTCGCGTCACCTTATTCCCTGTCATCGCCCGGCTCGACCGGGCGATCCAGTATTCCAGAGACTATTGTGCTTGAGCGGATACGCCGCGGCGTACTGGATGCCCCGCTTTCGCGGGGCATGACAGCCGAGGCTACGCCGCGCGCGGATTGTAGGCGTACATAAAGTCCATGCCCTTGGACGACACCGGCAGCAGCAGCTTCAGCAGGTGATCGCGAAGCCAGGCGCCGGTCGGGCCGAACTCGCGCTTGCTGTTGCCGTTGCGCCGGGCGATCGCCACGATTTTCTCGGCGCGCGGGCGCCGCTCGTGCTCGAACGCCTGGAACGTCAGCCCGAGCTCCTGGCCGTCGCGCATCAGCATGCCGAGCCGCATCGCATCTTCCAGCGCGAGCGATGCGCCTTGGCCGGCATGCGGGCTGGTCGCGTGCGCGGCGTCGCCGATCAGGAGCGTGCGCTTGCGCGACCAGGTCGGCAGCGTCGCGACGTCGAGCGTGTCGGTCACCACGATATTCTCGGCGGCCTCGATGATCTCGGGGATCGGGGCGTGCCAGCCGGCGTGGAAATCGCGCAGATGCTGCCTGATCGCGTCCTGGCTCTGCAGGCGGTAGGCGGCCGCGCTCATGCCGTGCGAGGGCTGCGTGCTCCACCACATTCCACCCGTGTCCGGATCGGGGCTGCACAGGCCATAGCCGAAGAAGCCGCTTTGTCCGAACGTCGTCTCCACCTTCTGGCCGATCGGCAGGCGCTCGAACATGGCCCGCGGCACGAAGCCGCCGAAGCCGATCAGCCCGGTGTCGAACGGCGTCGGGCCGTCGGGGATCACGTGCCGCCGCACCGCCGAATGCACGCCGTCGGCGCCGATCACGAAATCGCCCTCGGCAGTGGTGCCGTCGTTGAAATAGGCGATGACCGGCTGGTCGCCACGATCCTCGATCTTCACCAGCTTCTTCTCGAAGAACACCGAGACGTTGGAGGCCCAGGCCTTGTCGATCAGCGTCTCGTTCAGGGTCGCGCGGCACACGTTCACCGCGGGCTGGCCGAAGCGCTGCTGCATGTTCTGGTTGAGCGAGCCGAGCTTCTTGCCGGCCTGCGAATAGAAATCGAAGGACTCCGCGACCGAGCCGCTGCGGATCAGTTCGTCGGCGAGGCCGAGCTCCGCCAGCACATGCATGCCGTTCGGCGCGATCTGCAGCCCGCCGCCGATCCCGGTGGAGTAGGGCCATGCTTCATAGAGTTCGGCCTCGATGCCGGCGCGGGTCAGGAACATCGCGGTCACTGGACCTGCGATGCCGGCGCCGATGATCAGAGCTTTACGGGGACGTGAGGTCATGCCTTGCTCCATGCATCCGTGCGGGGTACGAAAGGTCAGTTGCTGATTATCTTCGAAAATAAGATATTAGGCGAGTAAGATATGGGAGCAGCCTTGTCAAGTGTGAAGTCGCGCGCAGCGCTGATGCAGGAACTCGAGGAGGCGATGCGCCGGTCATCCGCGCAGGGCGTGATGTACGGTCAAGCCGTTGCAAACATGGCCGGAATTTCCAATTCCGACATGGAATGCATGGACATCCTCCACCTTGAAGGACGCGTGACCGCGGGGCGTCTCGCGGAAGTCACCGGGCTGACCACCGGCGCGATCACCGGCGTGGTCGATCGGCTGGAGAAGGCGGGCTACGTGCGCCGCGAGCGGGACGAGAGCGACCGCCGCAAGGTCTTCATTTCGGTCGTTGAGGAGAAGGCGGCGGAGATCGGCAAGTTCTACGTGCCGATGCAGGAGGCGATGCTCAAGCTCTGGAGCCGCTACACCGACGACGAACTGCGCCTGCTGCTGCGCTTCGCCAATGACGGCTACAAGGGCGTGCTGGAAGCGACCGGCGCATTGAAGGCGGTGATCGACATGCCGCCGGAGCAGCGCGCCGAGCTCAAGCTGCCGCCGAAGTCTCGTCGCTGACCTCGGCCGGTGTCGCGCGGGTGCGCTCGGTCGCCGCGTACATGCCCCACATCGTCCCCAGCATCAGCCAGAAGTGCCGCCAATGGTCGGTATCGATGATGAAGCTCTCGCCGACGATGCCAAGGAACGCCGAGAAGATCGCCAGATAGTCGCGCTGCCACGGCACCCGCTTGTAGACGTAGCGGAAGCCGATGATCGCGCTGACGAACACCAGCGCCGGATAACAGATCCCCGAGATCCAGCCGCCCGACATGAAGGCGTTGAGGAAGGAGTTGTGGGTGTCCTCGGGGAAGTAGGTGTGGAATTGCAGCGGCCCGATGCCGAACGGCAATTCGAGTGCCATCTGGGCGCCGAGGATGTGGCGGCCGAACCGGCCGAAGCGGCCTTCGTCATAGCTTTGGTCGAAGCTCGCGCGCTGCTTGAACATGTCGGCGACCGAGCCGATCGACAGCAGCACCGCGATCAGCGCAACGGCCAGGATCGCGGCGATCAGGGTCATCACGATGATGCGCGAGCGCTGCGCCTGCGAGCGGCTGGTGAACACCATCAGCGCCAGCATGAAGGCCGCGGTGACGATCAGGCCGCCCCACGCGGCCCGGGAGAACGACAGCAGGATCGCAAGCGAGATGATGCCGAAGGCGATCGCGTTGCGGAACGCCTTGCCGAAGCGGTCGGTGACCACGCTTTGCAGCGTGAACAGCGCCGGCAGGATCAGGAACGCGCCGAGCACGTTCGGGTCCTTGAAGGTGCCGCGGGCGCGGTCATACAGCGTCAGCAGATCGTAGCCGCCGGGCACCAGATGAAAGTAGCCAGCGATGCCCGCAAGCGAGGCGATCATCGCGCCGACGATCAGCCCGCGGCGCAGCATGTCGAGCCGCGCTTCGGTATCTTCCGAGATCACCATTGCAAAGAAGATGACGGTGATGGCCATATACCAGGAGGTGAGGACCCAGTTCACCACCTCCGGCTTGTCGAGGAACGGCACCGCGCCGATGCTGTAGCCGACATTGAGCACGATCAGCGCGAACAGCAGCGGCATGAACACGAGCTGCATGCGCAGGCCCGTACCAAAGAACAGCACGCAGGCGGTCAGCGTGACGAGTTCATACGGGCTCGGTTCGATGAACACGATGGCGATCGAGGCCCCGGCGAGCCACACCAGCGCCCGCTGCAGCGCCAGCACGCCTGGCGGCGCTGATGTCGGCGATTGGGACGTCCCGGCTGTCGCCGCATAGGCCATCGGATACTCACGCAACGCAACAGACACATAAGCTGACGCTCGTCATTGCGAGGAGCGTGAGCGAGGGCAATCGATCTCAGTACGCGTTCTCGCTCTTGGTCAGCAGCGAGAACGGGGTCTTGAGCAGGATGTAGAGGTCGAACAGCACCGACCAGTTCTCGATGTAATAGAGGTCGTATTCGACGCGCTTCTGGATCTTCTCGTCGGTGTCGACCTCGCCGCGCCAGCCGTTGATCTGCGCCCAGCCGGTGATGCCGGGCTTGACGCGGTGGCGGGCGAAGTAGCCGTCGACGGCCTCGTCGAACAGGCGGTTCTCCAGCTTGCTCTGCACGGCGTGCGGACGCGGGCCGACCAGCGAGAGATTGCCCTTCAGCACGACATTGAACAGCTGCGGCAATTCGTCGAGCGAGCTCTTGCGGATGAAGCGGCCGACGCGGGTAACGCGCGGATCGTTCTTGGTCACCACCTTGGAGGCGGTCGGATCGGCCTGGTGATGGTAGAGCGAGCGAAACTTGTAGACGTCGATCCGCTCATTGTTGAAGCCGAAGCGCTTCTGGCGGAACAGCACCGGGCCGGGGCTGTCGAGCTTCACCGCAAGCGCCACCAGTCCGAGCACCGGCAGTGCCGCAAGCAGGGCCAGGCCGCCGACCACGCGGTCGAACAGCCATTTCAGCACCAGATCCCAGTCGGTGATCGGCGCCTCGAATACGTCGAGCGTCGGCACCTTACCGACATAGGAATAGGAGCGGGGGCGGAAGCGTAGCTTGTTGGTATGGGCCGACAGGCGGATGTCGACCGGTAGCACCCAGAGCTTCTTCAGCATCTCCAGGATGCGGGTCTCCGCCGAGATCGGCAGCGCAAACAGCACGAGGTCGACGCGGGTGCGGCGGGCGAATTCGACGATGTCGTCGACCTTGCCGAGCTTCGGTGAGCCGGCACAGGTGTCCATCGCGCGGGCGTCATTGCGGTCGTCGAACACGCCGAGCACGTGGATGTCGGAATCATCGTCGGCATTGAGCGCCTCGATCAGCTTCTCGCCGTTCTGGTCGGCACCGACGATGATGGTGCGGCGGTCGAGCCGGCCGTCATGCGCCCAGGCGCGCACCATCGAGCGCAGCGCCAGCCGTTCGGCGATCAGCACCGCGAGGCCGACGCAGAAGAACGACGACAGCCAGACCCGCGACACCTCGCCGCCGAGCTTGGCCAGAAAGGAGACGCCGATGAACAGCAGGAACACGACGGCCCATGACGAGATCATCCGCGTCATCTGGCGGAGCTGGCCGCGGAAGATCTGCACCTGATAGATGTCGGCGGCCTGGAAGCAGACCACCGCCGCAGCCGACATGCCGAGGATCGAACCGATGTATCCCCAGTGGATGCCGCCGGCGAACGGCCTGACATAGGCGAGATAGAGCCCGACGCCGACCAGGCTGAGCAGCACGAAATCGGTAAGGCGAACCACGCCGGCGATTACGACCGGTGAGTAGGCGCCGCGAACTTTTTGATTGGTAACGGCGAGCGCGGCCGGCGACAGACGGCGGCGTCGTTCGACCTGCGGCTGAGCGGCCGTCGCAGACGCAGCGGCATCTAGCATCGAGCGTGCGTTAAACGGTTCCACGAGTCCACGTCCATTCCTGCGCGAGCAGATGGGCATCCGCGCGCAACAGCGAAATTCCCCCGGACGTGACTTAAGGGGACAAATCGGAAGAAACGGTTACGTGTGCAAGAAATGGTTAATGTTTGGCAAATGCGTCGCGATAGCCGGCCAGCACGCCCTCGACCATCGCACTCTGCGAGAAATGTTCGGAAATCCGTTCGCGCAGTTGCTCGGCGCGCGCCGCGGTCGCGGCGGGATTGTCGAGTGCGGCCTTGATGGCGTCGGCCATCGCGCCGGCGTTGCTGGGCGCGAACAGCGCGTCGGTATGGGTATCGAAGATCTCCGGGATGCCGCCGACATTGGCGGCGATCATCGGAATTCCCGCCGCGCCGGCCTCGATCACCACATAAGGCATCGAATCGCCCCGTGAAGGAACCACCAGAACGCTGCCCTTCGAGAAGCCGAAGCGCGCCTTGACGTGGCCGATGAAGCGGACGGCGTCGCCGAGCGACAGCCGCTTCACCTGCTCCTTGAGCCGTTCGAACTCCTCGCCGTCGCCGCCGAGCGTCAGCGTCACCGGCTTGCCGTCGGCGCGCAGCTTGGCGACCGCGTCGATCAGGAGGTCGGCACCCTTGATGCGCCGGAATTCGCCGACATAGGCCACGTCGGAGGCGTCGTCGGCCTTGGCGACCGGTTCGAATTCCTCCGACGTGACGCCGTTGAAGACGCAGCGGACGAGGCCTGAGGGCTTGCCTACGGTGCGCTGATAGGTGTCGCGGGCAAACGCGCTCTCGAACAGGAACAGGTCGGTACTGTTCATCAGCGTGCGCTCGAGCTGGCTGTAGAAGCGGCCCTTCCAGGTGTCGAGCGGATAGTGCAGCGAGCCGCCGTGCGGCGTGTAGACCCGGATCACCTTGTTCGAGCGCCGCCGCAGCCGGACATAGGCGCCGGCCTTGGCGCCATGACCATGTACGACATCGGGCTTCAGTTTCCGGATCAGGCCGGCGATATGCGCCCAGACCATGAAGTCAGCGAAGCGCGGCTCGCGGCGTATCGCCACCCGGTGGACACCGAGCTTGAGGCGCGGTTCGATCTCGGCGAGGACCGCGTCAGCCCGCGTGCCGCCGGTCAGGCTGTCGGCGACGATGCCGACATGGTGACCGCGTTCGATCTGGCCGTTGGCGACATCGAGGATGTGACGGATGATGCCGCCGACCGGGGCACGGACGACATGCAGGATGCGGAGCGGCCGTTCCTGATTTTGATCCTGTGCCATCGATCAGAACCAGCGTTCGCCGACGAAGACGGTGTCGCCGGGCCCGATCGGCGTGCCCAAGGGAACGACAAAGCGGCCGGCGCCCGATGCATCGGTATGGGTGAGGGTGACCTGGTCGCGCTGGGCGCGCGGCGAGAAGCCGCCGGCGATCGCCACCGCGCTCTCGACCGTCATGTTGGGTACATACGGATATTGGCCGGGGGCTGCGACCTCACCGAGGATGAAGAACGGGCGGTAGGCCTCGATCTCGACCGCCACCGAAGGCTCGCGGATGTAGCCGTTGCGCAGCCGTCCCGTGATCTCGGCGGCGAGTCCGGCAGGAGTGCGGCCGCGCGCCGGCACCGAGCCGATCAGCGGCATGGTGATCGCGCCGGCGGCATCGATAGCATAGGAATTGGTCAGGCCTTCCTGGCCATAGACCACGACGCGAAGCTTGTCGCCGGGGCCAAGATTATAGGCCTCACGCGTCGGCGCGGGATCGGCATAGGCCACGGCCATCGGCGCGGGCACAGCGAAGCCTTGCTGCCCATACGCCATCGAATCGAGGGCCGGGTCGCCGGCAACCGGCGACGTCCGGCCCATGCAGCCCGACAGCGCGAGCGCAGCAATCAGACAAACGAGGGGAGCGCGCAGATCGCGCATGTGAGGAATCCCGCAACAATATCGGCATCGATTAACGGCACTCATGGTTAACAAACGATGACGGAGTGGTGGTGGCCGCCGCATCCGTCAACCGCGTCGATTAACCCAGCAGCAACCTTAATGGACTGTAATCGCGGCCATTGAGATGGAATCGCGGCGTCCGCGGGAGTTCGTTATGCGTTTTGCATTCTGGCATGGAGGCAAGGAAAAGGCCGCGGTGCAACGGGCGTTACCGAAGTCTGCGCCCGTTACTGCCGAAGCCGTTGCGAGGCCAGCTTCGCCGATATCAGCCCCTGACAAGACGGCGCGTCCAGCGGAGGCGACTGATCTCGATCTGTATGTGCTCGGGCGCGCGCTGGCGCGCAAGCGAAGCTGGATCATCGTGCCGACCGTGTTCGCGTTTGCGCTGTCGCTTGCCGCCGTCAACGTCGTGACGCCGCGCTACAAGTCGGAAGCGCGAATCCTGATCGACAATCGCGAGAACGCCTTCCTGCGCCCGAACGGCGAGCGCGACCTCGAGCGCACCTCGCTCGACGCCGAGGCCGTGACCAGCCAGGTGCAACTGCTGCTGTCGCGCGATCTCGCCCGCGACATCATCAAGAAGAACAAGCTCGCCGAGCGCCCCGAGTTCGATCCGGTGCTGCGGGGCTTTTCCCCCCTGAAGTCGCTGCTGGCGCTGTTCGGCATCGGCCGTGACCCGTTCAGCCTGACGCCGGAAGAGCGGGTGCTCGATTCCTTTTACGAGCGCTTCCAGGCCTATGCGGTCGACAAGTCGCGCGTCATGGTGATCGAATTCCAGTCGGAGGATCCCGAGCTTGCGGCGCGTGTCGCCAACTCGATTGCCGACGGTTATCTGGTGCTGCAGCAGGCGGCGCGGCAGGACCAGGCCAAGTCCGCCAGCACCTGGCTGCTGGGCGAGATCGACAAGCTGCGCAGCAAGGTCGCGGAAGCGGATTCGCGGGTCGAGGAATTCCGCTCCAAGTCGAGCCTGTTCGTCGGCACCAACAACATCCCGCTGTCGAACCAGCAGATGGGCGAGCTGAACACGCAGCTCAACAATGCCCGCGCGCTGAAGGCGGATGCCGAGACCAAGGCGCGCCTGATCCGCGAGATGCTTCAGGGCGGCAAGCCGATCGAGGCCACGGAAGTGCTCAATTCCGAGCTGATCCGCCGGCTCGCCGAACAGCGCGGCACGCTGCGCGCACAGCTCGCCGAGCAGTCGTCGACGCTGCTCGACAACCATCCGCGCATCAAAGAACTGAAGGCGCAGATCGCCGACCTCGACCGCCAATTGCGCGAGGAAGCAGGCAAGATTTCGCGCTCGCTGGACAACGACGCCCGCGTCGCCGATGGCCGGGTCCAGGCGCTGCAAGTGGGCCTGGATCAATCGAAGAAGCAGGCGTCGTCGAGCAACAGCCAGGACGTGCAGCTGCGCGGATTCGAGCGTGAAGCCAAGGCGCAGCGCGATCTGCTGGAAGCTTATCTCGCAAAATATCGCGAGGCGACCGCACGCGAGAACATCGAGGCCGCGCCGACCGACGGCCGCATCATCTCGCGCGCCACGGTCTCGAACACGCCGGCCTATCCGAAGAAGCTGCCGATCGTGCTGATCGCGACACTGGCGACGCTGCTGCTGTCGGCCGGCATCATCATCACCGGCGAGCTGCTGCGCATCTCCGCGCCCGGCGCGGTGGGTCGTGCCTTCGCGCCGGCCGCCGCAGTGATCCGGCGCCGAGAACCGGTCATGGAAACCGCAACTGTCGACGAGCCGGCACTGACGCCGCCGCCTGAATCTGAGCTCGCGTCGCCGCTCGCGCCCAGCCTGTCGCCCGAGCCTGATCTGAGGCCCGACCCCGCAGTTGCATATGAGCCGGTCGTCAGCGAGCCGCAGCCTGCGCCCGCCCGGACGGCCAACGAGATCGATGAGCTGGCCGAGCGTCTGGTCGCGGCCGGTCCAGCCGCCCACAAGGTCACGGTGCTCGGCCCGGCTGCCGCCGAGAGCGTCACGCTGACTGTGCTGACGCTGGCCCGTCTGATGGCGCGTCAGGCCAAGGTCGTGGTGGTCGATCTTGTCGCGTCCTCGCCGGCGCTGACGGCGGCCACGGTCGATCCCGGCGCGCCCGGCCTTGCTGAATTGATGCAGGGCGAGGCGACGTTCGCACAGATCATCACCAAGGATCGGCAGTCGCGGGTTCAGATCGTCAGCGCCGGGCGTCCGGGCTTCGATCGCTCGCATCTGCAATCGCCGCGGCTGGCGCTTGCGATCGACGCGCTGCTCCGGGTCTACGACCACGTGCTGCTCGACGCCGGCACGGCCGTCGACCTGCCGGCCGAGCTGCTGACCGCAAAGGCGCAAGCTGTCGTCGTGCCCGACGCCGGCATGGCGCAGGATGCCCGCCGCTCGATGGTCGATCAGCTCAGGGCCGTCGGTTTCTCCGAGGTGACGATGCTGAGCCAGCCCTGCGCGCCGTCGGAAACGGTCGTGGCGGGTCCGCGCGTGGTGGCGGCCTGACCGGACCCCCAAGGCGCGATGAGCTCAGATTGAGACGTCATTCGCGCTTCGCTTTGGGAGGCCGCTTCACATGCTTCGTGATGGCGCCTCAGTGCGCCATCATCGGCTCGCGCATCGATCGCTCGAGGACCGGATCGATCCGCAGCCTGATCGTGACCAGCGCGCCGATCAATCCGACGACCGCGAGCAGCAGCAGGCCTGCTGTGAATCCACCGGTCAGATCCTTCAGATAGCCCATGGCGAACGGGCCCGCGAAGCCCGACAGATTGCCGAGCGAGTTGATCGCGGCAATGCCGGCCGCGGCCGAGGCGCCGTTCAGAATGCTGGCCGGCATCGGCCAGAACATCGGCGGCACAGCCGAAACGCCGATCTGCGCGAGGCAGAGCAGGCCGATGATCAGCACGGGACTAGAGACCAGTCCGGCCAGGCCGATGCCGACGGCGGCGAGCACGAGTGCGCCGGCGACATGGTAGCGCCGCTCACCGGTCTTGTCGGAATGGCGGCCGAGCAGCACCATGCCGACCGCACCGAACACGAAAGGCAGCGCTGCGATCAGGCCGGTCTGGGTGTCGGTGACGCCAAACGCCTTGATGATGGTGGGCAGGAAGAACGCGACGCCGTAGCTCGCTGCATTGAGGCAGAAGTAGACGAAGGCGCAGGCCAGCACGCGCGAATCGGTGAGCGATTGCAGCACCGAGATGTGCTCCACCGCTTCCTTCTTCTGCCGCTCGATCTCAAGGGTGTTCTGAACCCATTTGACCTCGTCGGGCTGCAGCCAGGTCGCCTGACGCGGGAAGTCGGGCAGGAGGGCGAGCACGGCGAAGCCGACCAGGACCGACGGCAGCGCTTCGCAGATGAACAGCCACTGCCACCCGGTCAGGCCGCCTCCGGACAGGTTGAGCAGCAGGCCCGAGATCGGCGCCCCGATGATGCTCGAGATCGGGATCGCGAGCATGAACAGGCTGATGACGCGGGCCCGATAGATCGTCGGGAACCAGAGCGTCAGATAGAAGATGATGCCGGGGAAGAAGCCGGCCTCGCAGGCGCCGAGCAGCAGGCGAAGGAAGTAGAAGATCCACTCGCTCGAGAGACCGCTCGCCGTGGACATCTGCGGGATGAACGCGAATGCCGCCGAGACGATACCCCAGCTGATCATGATGCGGGCGATCCAGCGCCGCGCGCCAAACCGTTCCAGAAGGATGTTGGAGGGCACTTCGAAGAAGAAGTAGCCGACGAAGAACAGGCCCGCGCCGAGCCCGTAGGCGGCTTCGCTGAGGCCAAGCGCCGTGTTCATGTGCAGCTTGGCGAAGCCGACATTGACGCGATCGAGATAGGCCACGAAGTAACACAGGATGAGGAACGGAATCAGCCGCCGCATCATCTTTCCGATTGCGCGCTTCTCGACATCGTCGCTCATCGTTCCCATCCCTTCCGGTTTTTCGATTCGGCGCACGGTAATCGCGCTGCCCGGGGTGGCACTTGGTGCACCCGCAGCGGTCCGTCGCCTTGCCCTTGCAAGTATTGCATTCATTGTTGTGTAATCGACAGCCGCGTGACTAATGGCATTTGGGAATGGAGCCACGGCGAAACTGTCATGATGCACCGCGGTATAAACGCGGGAACCCCAGAGCGTTTTCCAGCGAAGTGGATACCGGTTCGCGGCAGGAAAACGTGTCAAGACAGAATCTGGAGCCCCGTTCCGATTTAATCGGAACGAAGAGGCCCTTGCCGGGCAGGATGGTAGCAGGCCGTGATCAATAACCTGAAATTGCGCCAGCTGCGCCTGCTGGTCGCTCTCGACAATGAGCGCAAGCTGCAGCTGGCGGCCGAGCGGTTGAACATCACCCAGTCTGCGGCATCGAAGATGCTCGCCGAAATCGAGGCGCTGGCGCGGGTTCCCCTGTTTGAGCGGACGGCGCGCGGCGTCGAGCCCACCGCCTATGGCTCGATCCTGATTCGCGGCGGCAAGAGCGTGCTGGCCGATCTCGACCAGGTCACCGACGAGTTCGCGGGCTACAAGTCCGGCGAGCTCGGCACCGTCTCCGTCGGAACAGTCGCCAAGCCCAGCATCGACCTGGTCGTCGACGTGATCCAGTATCTCGGCGAGAAGCTGAACCGGGTGAACATCTCGCTCGATGTCAGCACCAGCCCGCCATTGATCACGCGTCTGCTCGCGCTCGAGTTCGACTTCGTCGTCGCCAGGATTCCGGCCGGCATCGACCCCCGGCAATTCGACTATTATGAGATCGGCGCAGAAGAGGCGGTGCTGCTGGTTCGTGCCGAGCATCCATTGGTCGGCCGCGAGACCGTCGAGCTGGAGAACATGGCCGACCAGCAGTGGATTTGCCAGCCGCGGGAATCCTTCATGCGCCAGGCGCTGGAGAGGCTGTTCATGAGCCGCGGCGTGACGCCGCCGCGCCGGGTCATCAACACCGAGTCGTTCTTTGCCTCGGTTGGAATCGCCGCCGGTATCGACGCGATCGTGCCGGTTCCCATGCTGGTGTTCGATCTGGTCGACCCGCAGCGGTTCAAGATGCTGCGTCTTCGCGACCGGCTCCTGCTGGAGAATTATGGCCTGATCAAGCTGCGCAAGCGTGCGCTGTCACCTGCCGCGGCGCTGCTATTCGACGCGATGAGGCGGCTCGGCGTACCGAGTGGCGGCGCAGAGCAGGGTGAAGCGGCGAGCTGAGGCTTAGCGGAACATGCTGCGCAGGTTCTGCGCGATTTCGAACAGCGCCGGATTTTGCTTCACGGCGCGCTTGGCGCGGCTGATGGCCGACAGCGCGCTTGCCGCCGGCTTGCCGCGCAGGCTGAGCGGAATGAAGCTGTCGACGATCGCTTCGTCGTTCTTGCAGAACAGCCGCTTGTACTCGTCCGAGCCGATTCCGAGGTCGAAGGCGCGGTAGTTCAGGCCGGCGTGGCGATCGATGATGTCGCGCATCAGGATCAGGCCGGGGCTGAACTTGGAATTCGCCGACATCGTGTAAGTGTTGAACATCATCGAGAACCGATGACCGTCGGAGACGCCGGCGAAGATCGCGATCACTTCCTCGTCGCACTCCAGGGCGTGGATGTCGATCGCGTAGCCCTTGCCGTCGGCGCGCGGCGCAAGGCAGGCGCTGCGAATGAACTGCTCGACGCCGGGCTCGGCGAACACGTCGGGCAGTTTCTGCTCGGCCATGCGCTGCGGCTTGACGCGGAAGAACCAGTCGAGCAGGCGGCAGACGTCGGCGCTGTCGCTTGCGACATGGTAGCGGTAGCCGGGCAGCGCCTGCAGCTTGCGCTCCTTGCCCTTGAGGCGCCGGCGGAAAGAGTTGCTGATCAGTGCCGCGGGTGCCGCGCCGGGCTCGATGATCAGCAGCGGGCAGTCGTTCACCGCAGCCTGGTGCGGCAGCAACGCCAGCGGATTGGGCTGGTCCTGCCAGCGCAGCGGCTGCTGACACAGCACGAGCGCGTCGACGCGAGACCGCTCGGCGATCGATCCGGTCAGTGCCGTGATGTCGGCCTCGGTTGCGTTGGCGGCGAAGTCCTTGTCGTACAGCGCCATGTTGAAGGTTGCATGCTTGCCGCCCATGAAGCCCGCGCAGCTCGCGCCCAGGCGCTGCTCGACGGCGAGCGGCAACAGCAGCAGCGGCCGGCGTTCGCTGTCATGAGCGACGACGATGAAGGGCCGCAGGCCCTCGCGCTCGCCGACCTGGCGCTGCCAGTTGGCGAGGAAATCGAAGCGCTGATAGGGGGTGTAGCTGTGTTGCGGTGTCTCGAGACTGCGCCAGGTCGCCTCGGCCGCAGTGAGGTCATGAAAGATGTCGACGCCGGCGACGCGGATTGCGTTCGGCCATGGTCGCGTCCCCGCCGTCTGGCCTTCAACTGCCGCCGCCATGATCATCTCGGAGCCCAAATTTTTTAAGGTATTAATTTACAGGTCTCGGCTGCGGCCGACCTTCGCAGGGAAATGTCAACAAAGAGTAATAACAATGCCGCGGCGGGGTGTGGGAACCGCCGGCCAGAGGCGGGGATCTTGACGCCGGACAACGGGATTTTGCGGCGGGCCCGGATGGAGCTCGCCTATTTCAGCGGCGCCTTCAGGCTGCGGGAACACGAGGCCGGGGGCGCCGGGGTGATCCTGCGCTTCGCGCGCGTCCGTCCTGCGCGCCGGGGCCGGTTTCAGCCGCTGAAATCCCAGGAGATCACGCCTGCCTTCCTCGATCGCGCCCTCCGCGCGCTGAAGCGCTGGAAGTACGACATCGTCGGGATCGACGAGGCCTGCCGCCGCGCGGTGACCCTGCCGGAGCGGCGCCGCTTTGTTTGCCTGAGCTTCGACGGTGCGACCAGGGACTTCGTCACGCATGGCTATCCCGTGCTCGCCAGGCACCGCGTCCCCTTCACCCTCTATCTGCCGACGGCTTTCCCGGACGGCGTGGGCACGGCGTGGTGGCTGGTGCTTGAGGACATCATCGCGCGCGAGAGCCGCATCAGCCTGATGATCGATGGCAGGGAGCGGCATTTCGTGGTCTCGAGCCTGTCGGACAAATACGAGCTGTTCGATTTCCTGTCCGGCTGGCTGCGCAAGCTGTCGCCGTCCGATCTGTCCTATGCAGTGAACGATCTCGGCCGGCGCTATTCGGCCGATGCGGCGCAATTGTCACGCGGCGCGTCGCTCGACTGGACGGATCTGGCGAAGCTTGCGGCTGATCCGAACGTGACGTTCGGCAGCGCTACGGTGAACTATTCCGTCCTGTCGAGCCTCAGGGATGCCGACGCGCAACGCGAGATGGCGATGGGAAAGGCGGTCGCCGAGAGCGCGCTGCGGCGGCCGATCAAGCATTTCGCATTCCCGTTCGGGGACCGCGACGCGTTCCGCCGTCCGCATGTCGTGATGGCCGAGGAGGCCGGCTTCGCCAGCGCGGTGTCGACCATATCAGGTGTGGTCGAGGCGCAGGGGCGCACCAACCTCCACGCACTGCCGCGCATCGCATGGGACGGCCGCGTGCGCTCGCTGCGGATGATGCGCGTGCTGCTCTCGGGCGTGATGTTCGCACCGGTGCGGCCAACGCGGCGTGCGCGCGACGAGGGCGCGATCTAGGCGCGGTCGGGCCGCGACATCCAGGAGACGATCGGCATCGCCGGCAGCACCCAGCCGAGGCCCGCGACGACGTAGAAGATCGCCTGCAGCAGCCCCGAATTGGCGAGCCACGGGGTCTGGGCCACCGTCATACCAAGCAGCGACCACACCACGACCAGGATGAGCAGGGCGATGGTTCCGAGCAATTTGCGGGTGCGTATGGCCATGGCGGATATGTATGACTCGTGATCCAGAGCGTTTTCGAGCGAAGCGGACACCGGTTCGCGCAAAGAAAACGCGTCAAAACAAAAGATTGCTGAGGCCTCGTTCCGACCGATCGGAACGAGGCCTCAGGCGGCGCTTGCGCCGCTTGCGGGCCGGACTATAAGGGGCCCGAAAATCCAATCAAGTCAGGGCGAAATGGCCGGTATTTCCGCACAACCATCGCAGCTCCGCGCCGTCAGGGTCTGGCTGATCGCGGTCGCCGCCCTGATCGCGCTGATGGTCTTGGTCGGCGGCGCCACGCGGCTCACCGAATCCGGCCTGTCGATCGTCGAATGGAAGCCGGTGACAGGCGCGCTGCCGCCCCTGACCGAGGCGCAGTGGACGAAGGCCTTCGAGGGCTACAAGACCATCCCGCAATATCGCGAGCTCAACGCCGGGATGACGCTCGATCAGTTCAAGACGATCTTCTGGTGGGAGTGGAGCCACCGGCTGCTCGGCCGGGTGATCGGCGCTGCCTATCTGCTGCCGTTCCTGTATTTCCTGTGGCGCGGCGCGGTGAGCGGCGAGCTCGGCCGGCGGCTGTGGGTGATCTTCGGTCTCGGTGCGCTGCAGGGCGGCGTCGGCTGGTGGATGGTGGCGTCCGGCCTCTCGGAGCGCGTCGAGGTGTCGCAATATCGGCTGGCGACGCATCTGGTGCTGGCGCTCCTGATCTTCGCGGCGATCGTCTGGACGCTGCGGCGCTTGACGGATCGTCCATCCGTGATTGCGCCACTCAGGCTGAAGATCACGAGCGCGGTGCTGCTCGTGCTGACCTTCGTTCAGCTCTATTTCGGCGCGCTGGTCGCGGGCCTGCGCGCAGGCCGGGTCTACAACACCTGGCCCGAGATCGACGGTGGCTTGATTCCGTCGGCTGACCGGCTGTGGTTCGAGACGCCGTGGTGGCGCAATCTGTTCGACAACACGCTGACGGTACAGTTCGAGCATCGCATGACCGCTTACCTGCTGTTCGCGCTGGCGATCGCGCATGCGATCGATGCGGTGCGTGCACGCGCCGGAAGTGCGGTCATCGCGGGGGCCTGGTGGCTGGTTGCGGCGATCACGCTGCAAGCGACGCTCGGCATCCTGACGCTGCTGCATCAGGTGCCAATCGATCTGGCGCTAGCGCACCAGGCGGTCGCGATCGTCGTGCTGACATTGGCGGTGTTGCAGGCCGAGCGCCTCGCTGCGCGCCGGACCGAACGGGACCAGCCGACCCTCGTTCCGGTCGGCCAGTCGCTTTAGTCCGTCAGGACAGATAGTCGAGCCCGATATCGAGCGCGGCCGAGCTGTGGGTCACCCAGCCGACCGAGATCAAATCAACGCCGGTGGCGGCGATCGCCGCGGCGGTCGCAGCCGTGATGCGGCCGGAGGCTTCGGTGAGCGCCTTGCCGCGCGCCATCGCCACCGCCTGGCTGAGCTGCTCGGTCGTCATGTTGTCGAGCAGGACCGCGTCGACGCCGAGTGCCAGCACCTCTTCAAGCTGCGCCAGCGTGTCGACCTCGACCTCGATCTTCACGAGATGACCGGTATTGGCCTTGGCACGTTCGATCGCGGGGCGGATGCCGCCGGCGAGCGCGATGTGGTTGTCCTTGATCAGCACGGCGTCGTCGAGACCGAAGCGGTGATTGCCGCCGCCGCCGGCGCGAACCGCGTATTTCTCCAGCGCACGAAGCCCCGGCGTGGTCTTGCGGGTGCAGACGATCTGCGCGCGCGTACCTGCGACAGCCTTGACCAGGGTGGCGGTCGCGGTCGCGACGCCGCTCAAATGGCAGAGAAAGTTCAGCGCGGTGCGCTCCGCGGTGAGCAGGCTGCGCGCCGGACCGTCGATGATCGCGATGACCTGGTCGGGTTCGACCGCGCTGCCGTCAGGCCGCTCGGCGCGCAGCTCGATCGCCGGCGACACCGTCTGGAAGGCTGACCGTGCGATGTCGAGCCCGGCGATCACGCCGGGCTGCCGCGCCCGCATCACCAGCCGGGCCTGCTGGCTGGCCGGCACGATGGCGTCTGCCGTGATATCGCCGGCGCGGCCGAGATCCTCGCGCAAGGCGGTTTGCACGATCGGTTCATACAGCAGCGGCAACAGGGGATTGAGGATCATGAGCGGGCACTCCTGGCTGGTAGCTTGGATTCAACGATGTCGTGCGCGGCGGCGAGCGCCTCGGCACGGGTCAGGGAAGACGGCGCCGCCGACAAAGCGGTGTGCGGGAAATCGGTGCGGAAATGACCGCCGCGGCTTTCCTCGCGCCTGATGGCGGCAACCGCGATCATCAGTCCGACCAATGCTGCGTCGGATGCCCCACCGGGACTACGCGCGAGCGGATAGAGGCCGCGGATCGCGCGTGCAATGCCGTCGTGGTCGCGCAGCACGCCGAGCCCCTGGGTGAGGATCGGACGCACGGCGGAAGGATCGGCGGCGGGCGACAGCGTGTCGTCGCTCAGCATCGCGCGCGGACCTGCGCTGACGCCTTCGATGCTTTCGGCGACCCAGCGCGCACAGACGATCGCTTCCATCAGCGAGTTGCTGGCGAGCCGGTTGGCGCCGTGCAGCCCGGTGCGCGCGGCCTCGCCGCAGGCCCACAGGCCCTGCACCGTGCTGCGGCCATGGCCGTCAACCGCGATGCCGCCCATGTGGTAGTGGACCGCCGGCCGGATCGGGATCGGATCATTGGCGGGATCGATGCCCGCCATCTTGCAGAACGCGCTGATCACGGGATAGCGCTGCGCGAAATCCGCGCCCGGATGCTTGCGCGCATCGAGGAAGGTGCGATGTCCCGCGGCGCGATGCCGCCAGACGGCGCGCGCGACGATGTCGCGTGGCGCGAGCTCGGCGCCGGGCTGATCGGCCATGAAGCGCCGGCCGGTCTCGTCGATCAGGGTCGCGCCGTCGCCGCGGATCGCCTCGGTCAACAGTGGCATCGGCCGTGACGGCCCATCGAAGGCGGTCGGATGAAACTGCACGAATTCGAGGTCCGACAGTTTTGCGCCGGCATGGGCCGCGAGCGCGAGCCCTTGGCCGAAGCATCCGCCTGGATTGGTGCTGTCTGAAAACAGCCCGCCGATGCCGCCGGTCGCGATCACGACGCGGTTGGTCGCGATCGTCGACGCGCCGCGGTCGCTGGCTGCGAGCACGCCCCTGACCGCATTGTCCGCGACCAGCAGCCGCCGCGCCTCGACGCCTTCCAGCAAGGTGATCGACGGCGTCTGGCGGACCACGGCGATCAGCGCCCGCATGATCTCGCGGCCGGTGCCGTCGCCGGTGGCGTGCACGATGCGGTTGCGGCCGTGCGCGGCCTCGAGCCCGAGACGCCAGCTGCCGTCGGCGCGCCGGTCGAAGGCGACGCCGAGCTCGGCCAGATGCTCCACGGCGGCAGGCGCGGCATGAACGATCCGGGATGCTGCGGCCGCATCACAGAGGCCGGCGCCGGCCGCAAGCGTATCGGCGAGATGGAGGGCAGGAGTGTCATCCGCGCCGACCGGCGCGGCGAGGCCACCCTGCGCCCACATGCTGGATGCTTCGGCGCCGAGCGGCGATTTCGACAGCAGCACGACCGGCTCGGGCGCGAGCTGAAGCGCGGTCATCAGTCCCGCGGCGCCGCCGCCGATGATCACCGGGCGGCCGTTGAGATCGGAGAGATCGGTCCTCATATTGCCAGCATCCTTTCGACGCTCTTGCGCGCGCGATCGGCGATCGCGGGGTCGATCGTGACCTCGTGCTGATTGGTCTCCAGCGCGTGGCGGATGTTCTTCAGCGTGATCCGCTTCATGTGCGGACAGAGATTGCAGGGGCGGACGAAGTCGACATCGGGATTGCTGGCCGCGATGTTGTCGCTCATCGAGCATTCCGTCAGCAGCACGACGCGCGGCGGACGTTTGGTCTCGACAAAAGACTGCATCGCAGCCGTCGACCCCGAAAAGTCCGCTTCGGCGACGACCTCGGGCGGGCATTCCGGATGCGCCAGGATGGTGACGTCGGGATAATTTTCACGCAGCTCACGCACGTCATCGGCGGTGAACAGTTCGTGCACCTCGCAATGGCCCTTCCAGGCGATGATCTTCTTGCTGGTCTGCTTGGCGATGTTCTGCGCCAGATATTCATCCGGCAGCATGATGACGCGTTCGGCGCCGAGCGATTCCACCACCTTGAGCGCATTGCCTGACGTGCAGCAGATGTCGGACTCCGCCTTCACCGCGGTCGAGGTATTGACATAGGCGATAACAGGCGCGTCCGGGTAGCGCGCGCGCATCAGCCGCACGTCCTGTGCCGTGATGGAATCCGCCAGCGAGCAACCGGCCTTGAGGTCGGGGATCAACACGGTCTTGGCCGGGTTCAACAGCTTCGCCGTCTCGGCCATGAAGTGCACGCCGGCGAGCACGATGATGTCGGCGTCGACCTTGGTCGCTTCACGCGCGAGCAAGAGACTGTCGCCGACGATGTCGGCGACGCCGTGGAAGATCTCCGGCGTCTGGTAGTTGTGTGCCAGCACCACCGCGTTGCGGCGGCGTTTCAGTTCGAGGATCGCATCGACGTCCTCGGCGAAAGTGGCCCATTCGAACGGTGGGATGACGCGCTTGACGCGCTCATAGAGCGGCGCGGTGCGGGTGAGCAGGTCGGTATCGAGTGCAACCATTTATACTCTCCTTGAGCATAAGATGGCTTATACTTATCCTGAGCATAAGGCGTGTCAAGTGCGCGAAAGCGGAAGCTTGGTGCCGACGACGGCCCGTTCGGCCAATACGGCATGGCGGAAGCGGAACAGCTTGGCCGGCCGTCCGACGGTGTCGGCGGCCATTGCGCCAGTCTCTTCAACGAGTTCCTGCTGCTCGATGAGCCGGCGGAAGTTCTGCTTGTGGACCAGCCGGCCTGCGAGCGCTTCAACACTGCGTTGCAGTTGCAGCAGGGTGAACTCGGCCGGCATCAACTCGAATACCACCGGGCGGTATTTGATCTTGGCGCGCAGCCGCGCGATCCCGGTTGCGAGGATGCGGCGATGATCCGCCGTCATCGGCTTGCCCGGCACGATTGGCGCCTCGCGGTCATGCGCGCGTCCGGCTTCCGGGATCAGCAACGCCTCGTACAGCAATTCGTAGCGCTGCAACACAAGTTCTTCGTTCCAGTCGCGGTCATCGAGACCGAAGGTGATCGCGCAGCGCTGCCAGCGCTCGCGCTGCAGCGTGGGTGACGAGGCCGACTTCGCCCACGTCTTCAGCTTCGGCGCGATCATCTTCGCAAGGCAGACCGGCGTGCCGGCGCGATGATCCTCCCAGGGGAAATAGTCGTACCAGCCGGACCAATGTGCCTCGAAACCTTCGCCGACCTGGTCCTCGCGGGTCAGGCCGAGATAGCTGATCGAGACGCTATGCGGCGTCCTGGCGTCGCCGGACCGGCCGCGGTCGGCAAAGGTGTAGAGCTGCTCGACATAGCCGAGCGGATGGCCGGTCTGCGCCTCGACCCACGCCCGCAACGCGGTCTGCAGCGAACGGTGGGTGAACTCGAACGGGCCGCTCGGCAGCGCGGAGCCGCCGGCGATGGTCATGATCTTCGGCGTGCCGTCGGTCACGGCGACCAGCACCGCGACGAGGTCGGCGGTCACCGCGTTGCCCGAAGCCGGTGCGCTGGTTTTCTTCTGCGGCGATCTGGCCACGCGCGCGTCCCGGGCTAGCAGTAGCCGTAGACGCCGCAGGCGTAGGGCAGGCGATCCCAGTAGTCGACATAGGCGCCGCCGTAATACGGGCCGAGATAGTTGTAGGAATGCCAGTTGCCGTAATAGCCGGGCAGCGACGATGACCCCGGCAGCAGCGGTTCGCCCGGCACGAACGGGATATACGGCTCTGCGTTGAGCGGGATCACTTCGGGCTCGACGACCACGAGCTGGCGTCCGCGCCGCACATAGGTCGGCTGCGTGATGGTGGTGCGGTAGGCGTAGTGCCGGCGCGGCAGGCCGGCCGGCAGCTGGCGCGCGGCCTTGACGGTGGCGCGTTTGGTGACGACAGGGCCGTCGGCGGCGTCAGCAGACGAAATCGCAAACAGCGCGATCGCGAGCGGCAATATCCAGCGCAGCATCAATGGTCTCCCGAATCATCCGGAGCCTATCACTGCCACTTTATGCCGGATTGAGCGTTAACGAGAGACCGTCGGTATTAAGCGTTAACGAGACGGTCGTTTGGGCAAGGTTGCCGGAGCGATGCGGGCGCACCGCTCCGGAACCAATGTCGGGATCAGGCGCGCAGGGCCTGGTCGAGGTCCGCGATCAGGTCTTCCTTGTCCTCGATGCCGATCGACAGCCGCACCACCTCGGGCGCCGCGCCCGACTTCACCTTGGCGGCGTCGTCGAGCTGGCTATGGGTGGTGGAGGCCGGGTGGATCACCAGCGAGCGGGTGTCGCCGACATTGGCGAGATGCGAGAACAGCTTCAGGTTCGACACCAGGTTGACGCCCGCGTCGTAGCCGCCCTTGAGGCTGAAGGTGAACACCGCGCCGGCGCCCTTCGGCGCGTATTTGCGCTGCAGGGCGTTGTACCTGTCGCCGGGCAGGCCGGCATAGTTCACGGCCGACACGGCCGGGTGGGTGGAGAGGAATTCCGCCACCGCCTTGGCATTGTCGCAGTGCTTCTGCATGCGCAACGGCAGCGTCTCGATTCCGGTGAGGATCATGAAGGCGTTGAACGGCGACAGCGCGGGACCGAGGTCGCGCAGGCCGAGCACGCGGCAGGCGATCGCGAAGGCGAAATTGCCAAAGGTCTCCTGGATCCGGATGCCGTGATATTCCGGGCGCGGCTCGCTCAGAATCGGATATTTGTTGTCCTTCGACCAGTCGAAGGTGCCGGCGTCGACGATGATGCCGCCGAGCGAGTTGCCGTGGCCGCCGAGGAACTTGGTCAGGGAGTGCACGACGATGTCGGCACCGTGGTCGATTGGCTTGATCAGATAGGGCGAGGCCAGCGTATTGTCGACGATCAGCGGCACGCCGGCCTTGCGCGCGACGGCTGCGATTGCCTCGATGTCGGTGATGCTGCCGGCCGGATTGGCGATCGATTCGATGAAGATCGCCTTGGTGTGCGGCGTCACCGCCTGTTCGAAGCTAGCGATATCGTCGGGATCGGCCCATGCCACGTTCCAGCCGAACGCCTTGAAGGCGTGGGTGAACTGGTTGATCGAGCCGCCGTAGAGCTTGCGTGCCGCAATCACCTCGTCGCCGGGCCTCATCAGCTGCTGCAGCACGACGAGCTGCGCGGCGTGGCCGGAGGCAACCGCAAGTGCCGCCGTGCCGCCTTCGAGCGCTGCGACGCGTTCCTCGAGCACGGCGTTGGTCGGGTTGCCGATGCGGGTATAGATGTTGCCGAATGCCTGCAGGCCGAACAGCGAAGCCGCATGGTCGGCGTCGTTGAAGACGAATGACGTGGTCTGGTAGATCGGCGTCGCCCGCGCGCCGGTGGTGGGATCAGGCTGTGCGCCGGCGTGCACGGCGAGGGTGGAAAATCCCGGAAGGCGATCGGTCATTCTTTGTGTCCTGTTGTGGCCTGGTCGAAACGCGCGGCATGCTGATGGCGACGACGCTCGCCGTCAAGCCGCGTCGGCGCGCGCGCCGCGGTTTGAAACGGGTGTGCTGCGCTTGACCGGATAATCGCGACGATTATTCCGCTGAAACGTCAGCTCGTCTCGGTTTTGTTTTTTGCGGCGCGGTCGGATGCCGCAGTCTGGCCGCCCCCGACGCTCATGCGGTTGAGCGACAGCCGCATGCCCTGCGTCGGGATCGGCGCGCGCTTGGAACTCAGCGTGCGCGAATTGACGCCCATCCAGGAGATCTCCGACGACAGCCGGCCATACTCGATCTTCGGGCAGCGGTTCATCACCACCTTGAGACCCGCGGCTTCCGCCTTCTCGGCGGCGGCATCGTCGCGTGCGCCGAGCTGCATCCAGATCACCTTCGGCAGCGGCGACAACTTCAGCGCCTCCTCGACGACCGGCATGATGTGGCTCGAATTGCGGAAGATGTCGATCATGTTGATCGGGCGATCGATGTCCGCGAGCGATGCGACGAACGGTTTGCCCATCAGCGCCTTGCCGACATGGCCGGGGTTGACCGGGATCATGTCGTAGCCGCGCTGCGCCAGATATTTGAACGCGAAATAGCTCGGCCGCACATTGACCGGCGAGGCGCCGACCATCGCGATCGATTTCACGTTGTTCAGGATGCTGCGGATGTAGTTGTCGTCGTAGGCGTCGTGGTTCATTTCTGATCAATTGTCCGGTGACGTCATTGCGAGGAGCGTAGCGACGAAGCAATCCGTTCTATCGTCGCATGGAAAGGTGAATTGCTTCGCTCCGCTCGCAATGACGAAGGTTATTTGTCCTGCCACTTCGGGTCGCGCTTCTCGATGAAGGCGCCGATGCCTTCCTCGGCGTCGCGCGCCATCATGTTCTCGGTCATCACCTCGGCCGCGAAGCGATAGGCGTCCGCGAGGCTCATCTCGGCCTGGCGATAGAATGCCTCCTTGCCGAGCTTGACGGTGTAGGCCGATTTCAGCGCGACCTTCTCGGCCAACGCGATCGCGGCGTCGCGTTCGGTGCCGGCCGATACCACGCGGTTGACGAGGCCGATGCTCTGCGCCGTTGCCGCCGAGACCGGTTCACCGGTCAGCAGCATCTCCATCGCCTGCTTGCGCGGCACGTTGCGCGACAGCGCCACCATCGGCGTCGAGCAGAACAGCCCGATGTCGACGCCCGGCGTCGCAAACGCCGCCGCCTCGGAGGCGACCGCGAGGTCGCAGCTCGCGACGAGCTGGCAGCCCGCCGCGGTGGCGATGCCCTGAACGGAGGCGACCACCGGCTTTGGCAGGTGCACGATCGCCTGCATCATCGCGCTGCAGGCGTTCATGATCTCCGCGAAATAGGCGCGGCCGCGGTCGGCATCGGTGCGGCGCGCGGTGAGCTCCTTGAGGTCATGGCCGGCGCAGAAGGCCGGGCCGTTGGCGGCGAGCACGACGGCACGGATGCTCTTGTCAGCGCCGATATCGTTCAGCGCCGCGTGCAACTCGCCGATCAGGCCCTCGGAGAGGCTGTTGCGGGCCGCGGGGCGATTGAGCGTCAGTAGCGCGATACTGCCGACGGTCTCGCGCAGCAGGATCGGCTGGTGTTGCGGCGCTTCGGCGCGGGCGGCTTGGGCGGACATGGCGAAAATTCCACTTTGGTCTGTATGACAACTTAATGTAACAGGCAGGCTGAAGCGAGGGCAGGGGCGGCATGGCGATTGCGAAAATGAGCGTGGCTGATCTGGAGGAGTTTCTGCGCAAGGAATTTCCGCAGGCGTTCACCCACGACGACATCAGGATCGAAAGCGCCGACGGCGAGACGGCCCTGCTGCGCCAGCGTTTCAGCGAGCGCATGCTGCGGCCGGGCGGCACGGTGTCCGGACCGACCCTGATGGGGCTGGCGGATTTCGCGATGTATGTGGTGCTATTGTCGGCCATCGGGCCGATCGGCCTTGCCGTCACCACCAACCTCAACATCAACTTCCTGCGCAAGGGGCAGCCGGGGCAGGACGTGCTCGCGGTCGCCAAGCTGCTCAAGCTCGGCAAGCGGCTTGCGGTCGGTGAAGTGAACCTGCTGTCCGGCACCTCGCCCGATCCGATCGCCCATGTCACGGCGACCTATTCCATTCCAAATCAATAGGCTTTTTCGCGGTATTATTACACCATATTTACAAGCTATTGTTTTCGCTGAAATAAATCGCGCGCACCGACGTTGACGCGCGGCCGCACCTTCTCTAGAAAGCCGCCAGTTCGGCGCATACGGCGCCGATTTCCTTTTCACGGATTTCACACATGAGCACGTTCTCGGCCAAGCCCGCCGAAGTGACGAAGAAGTGGGTCGTGATCGACGCCAAAGGTCTGGTCGTCGGTCGTCTCGCCACGCTCGTCGCGATGCGCCTGCGCGGCAAACACCTGCCTACCTACACCCCGCATGTCGATTGCGGCGACAATGTCATCATCGTCAACGCCGCGCATGTGGTGCTGACCGGTCGCAAGCGCGACCAGAAGGTCTACTACAAGCACACCGGCTTCATCGGTGGCATCAAGGAGCGCACTGCGAAGCAGATCCTCGAGGGTCGCTTCCCCGAGCGCGTCGTCGAGAAGGCGATCGAGCGCATGATCCCGCGCGGTCCGCTCGGCCGCATGCAGATGGGCAATCTGCGCGTCTATCCGGGTGCCGAGCATCCGCATGAGGCTCAGAGCCCCGAAAAGGTCGATATCGCTTCCCTGAATCGCAAGAACACGAGGGCCGCATAATGTCCGATACTTTGCAGTCCCTCGACCAGCTCTCGCAGGTCAAGCCGGCGGCTCCCGACGCGCCGAAGTACGTCAAGAAGGTCGACAAGTTCAATCGCGCCTATGCCACTGGCAAGCGCAAGGACGCGGTCGCCCGCGTCTGGATCAAGCCGGGCGCCGGCAAGATCTCGGTCAACACCCGCGACATCGAAATCTACTTCGCCCGCCCGGTGCTGCGCATGATGATCCAGCAGCCGCTGGTCGCTGCCGCCCGTAACGGCCAGTACGACGTGATCTGCACCGTCGCCGGTGGCGGTCTCTCCGGCCAGGCCGGTGCGGTCCGCCACGGCATCTCGAAGGCGCTGACCAACTTCGAGCCCGAGCTGCGCGGCGTCCTCAAGAAGGGCGGCTTCCTGACCCGTGACTCCCGTACGGTCGAGCGCAAGAAGTACGGCAAGGCCAAGGCCCGCAAGTCCTTCCAGTTCTCGAAGCGCTAATTCGGGTTGTCAAATTCGCGGCAATTGCCGCGTGCATCGAGTTGCAGAGGGCGCCGCGAGGCGCCCTTTTTGCTGCGCCAAGCCTGGCGTGCTTCGACGCGAATTAGCGAAGTTTTTCATGAAAACTTGCGTGTGCGTGCAAACGAAATTGGAACTCGGGCCTTCTAGCTTGCGGGCTCGCACTGGCGCTGCATCACCGTATTATTTGCGCCTGCGAACGTTGCATCACCGGGCTGGGGTGACACTATGTCGTTCGATCCATCGACGCTTTATCTGTTCGCCACCATGGTTGCGGGCATGCTCGGCGCCATGCTCTGGTTGTTTGGCAGGCAGGAGAACATCGCCGCGCTGAAATGGTGGGGCACCGCCTATCTGCTCGGCGCGGCCTCCGTCGCGCTCTGGACGGTCGGCAGCTCGACGCTCGATCCGCTCGTCTTGCTGGGTCTCAATGCGATCGGCTTCGCCGCCTGCGGCATGGTCTGGAATGCCGCGCGCATCTTCCACGGCCGCAAGGCCAACCTGCCGGGTCTCGTGCTCGGCCCGATCGTGTGGATCGGCGCCGTGACATCAGTCGCGGATCCGGCGATGCGCCTGACGATCGGCGCCGGGATCGTCGCGATCTACGCCGCGCTGACCGCCTCCGAACTCTGGAGCGAGCGCCGCCGCGCGATGCAGAGGCGCTGGATTGCGATCGCGATCCCGGTCGCTCATGGCTGCGTCCTGATGCTGCCGATCCTGGTCGGCGACGTGCTGCGACTGAACGGCCAGAACTTCGTCAGCAGCTTCTGGGTCACGCTGTTCTCGATCGAACTCGTGCTGTACGCGATCGGCACGGTGTTCGTGATCTTCATGATGGTGTCGGACCGCGCGGTCGCCGTGCACAAGACGGCCGCGTCGATCGATCCGTTGAGCGGCATGCTCAACCGCCGCGGCTTCACCGAGGCCTGCACGCGGGTGATCGAGCGGGAAGCCGTTGCCGGCCGGCCGGTCACCGTGATGATCTTCGACATCGATCATTTCAAGTCGATCAACGACCGGTTCGGCCATCCCGCCGGTGACGAGATCCTGAAACTGTTCTCCGCCGTGGTGGTCAACAGCCTCAGGATCAGCGATCTGTCGGGCCGGATCGGCGGCGAGGAATTCGCGGCGCTGCTGCCTTGCTCGCTGGAGGAGGGCGTCTTGGTCGCCGAGCGCGTGCGTGAGGCGTTCGAGAACAGCAACATCACCTGCGAGGACGGCGCGGTCGACACCACGGTCAGCATCGGCGTGGCCGGTGGACCCGCCGGGACCGAGCTCGAGGTGCTGCTGGCCTCGGCCGACACCGCGCTCTACCAGGCCAAGCGCAGTGGCCGCAACCGCGTCGAGGCAGCGGAGGAATTGCCGCTGTCGCTGGAGAACTGGCGGCGCAAGACCGCGGGCCTGCCGGCATCGGCGCGGCAAAAGCCGGAGCCTGCCCGTGCGTGAGCGCAGTAACGACTGGTTAACCATTCGATCCCGTGCTTTCGGGCATGGAGTCGATCAGCACCCGCAATCCGCAATCAGCGCTGATGTCGCTCGAAGCCGACGCGGCTTCGGCGCGCGGCGGCTTCGCCTGCCTGTTCTCGGACTCCGATGAATACGAGACCGCGCTGATCGCCGAACGCCGCGCGCAGGGACGATACCAACCGCAGAGGCGCCGCTGGCCGATCGTGATGCTGGTCGGCGTGATGCTGATGGTCGTCGGTACCATCCTGCTCTTCAACTGAGCTGCGGCACGTTCGACGGAGGGGGCGTCTGCGCCGGCGCCTGATCCTCCGCCTTGAAGTGGTCGATCATCACCTTGGCGATCGCCATCAGCGGCAGCGCCAGCGCGAGCCCCCAGATGCCGAACACGACGCCGAGCAGGATCTGGAACGCGAACAGCGTTGCCGGCGGGATGTCGAGCGCCTGGCGCTGGATGATCGGCGTCAGCACGTAGCTTTCCAGCGCGTGGACGCCGAGGAACAGGATGAAGGCCGACAGCGCCGCGATCCACCCCGTGGCGAGGCTCGCCAGCACCACGATCAGTCCGCCAAGGATCGCGCCGACCGTCGGGATGAAGGCGAGCAGGCCGGCCTGGATGCCGAGGATGAACGAGCTCGGAATCCCGATGATGGCAAGCCCGATCCAGGTGACGAGGAACACCGCGGTCATGGTGATGATCTGCGCGATCAGCCAGCGCTCAAGCGTCTCGCCGATGCGGTCGACGATGACGGTCGCCTGGGCGCGGTATTTGGCCGGCGCGATGAACAGCAATCCGGCGCGGTAGATGCTCGGCTGGGCCGCGAAGGCGAGCCCGAGGAACAGCACGATGAAGAAATTGCCGACGACGCTGACGGTGCCGAGCAGCACCTTCAGCGTCTGACTGATGATCGCGCCGCCGCTGGAAGCCAGCGCGCCGGCGCCGGGGATGCCATGCGATTGGGGCGCTGCCGGCGTCGTTGTTGTCGTCGTCACGGCGGTGCCTTCCGGCTTTGTCTCGCCAGCGGCGTTGGTGAAATCGAGATAGCTGGTGTCGACACCATGCTGCTCGAGGAACTCCTTGACGCTGCCGAGCTGCGATTTGATCGTGTTGCTCAACACCGTGGCCTGCTGCGCGATGGTGGTGCCGCCGAGGAACACGATGCCGGACAACAGTCCCGCCATCGCCAGGCAGACGATCGCAAGCCGCAACGCGTGAGGCAGCGCGGTCAGCCGGCCGAGCAGGGTGGTCATGGCATTGAGGGCGACCCCGAGCAGCATGCCCGCGAACAGCAGGAACAGGGTCGCGGCGAACTGCCAGGCGAAGGTCAACAGGGCAGCGAACAGCACGATGCCGATGCCGCCGACGGCGATCGCCCACGCCATGTCGTTGCGGGCCTGCAGGCGATTGTCAGCCAAGTCTGTCACGGGTGATTCCCCCTTCGCGACGGTGTCTGGCAGTCTTTGGCGAAAATCCCGCCGGGATCAAGCTGGGCGGGCCGTGCCGGTTTGCCGCTGACGCGGCACGGCACCGGGCATGACCGCCGGGCAGCCGGCCGATTGGGGCCCCGAGGGCTGCGAATCTGTGCAGGACTGCAAGGTCCCCTGTGCAGATATAGGCAGTTGATCCGGGAGGAACTCGAAGGCATGATCGTCTCCGCAAAGTCGCAAGCTTAGAATAATCATTGCGCGAGACTTCAATAATGAGACGGCCCGTGGTCGGCGTGATCGGAAACGCCCATCGCATTGAAAATCGTTTCACAGTCCAGATGGTCGGAGAGCGCAACCTTCGCGCGGTTGCCGAGGTGTCGGGTGCCGTGCCCTTGATGTTCGCGGGCAGCCCCGAAATCACCGAGGTCGGCGCCTTGCTCGACGTGGTCGACGGCGTGGTGCTGACCGGGGCCCGTGCCAACGTTCATCCGACCCGCTTCAACACCGAACCGTGCGCGGCCCACGAGCCCTACGACATCCACCGCGACGACGTCGCGCTGGCGCTGTCGGTGGCCTGCGTCGCGCGCGGCGTGCCGATCTTTGGTATCTGCCGCGGCCTTCAGGAGATGAACGTCGCGTTCGGCGGCTCGCTGCATCCAGAGATCCGCGAGATCCCCGGCCGCATGAACCACCGGATGCCGCGGCTGGAGAACGGCGAGATCCATCCCGATCCCACCGTGGTGTTCGCCGACCGTCACGACGTCGCGCTGACGCCGGGCGGCGCCTTCGCAAAGATCCTCGGCTGCGAGACCATTCGGGTCAATTCGCTGCACGGCCAGGGCATCCTCGAGCCCGGCAGGCGCGTCGTGATCGAGGGCATCGCTGAGGACGGCACCATCGAGGCGATCCGCATCGCCGATGCGCCGGGCTTTGCGCTCGGCGTGCAATGGCACGCCGAATACGATCCGCAGCGCAATCCGATCAACCGCGCCCTGTTCGAGGCGTTCGGCGACGCACTGCGCGAGCGCCGGCGGGCGGCGTAGGCACCTCCGCACCGCTGTCGTCCCTGCGAAAGCAGGGACCCATACTCCGCGGCGGTTGCTGTGGAAAGGACTCGTCGTTCCAACGCTGCTCAACGATGACCATCGGTGGTTATTGATTGGCCGGATCGGCGCGTTGATGCCACAAAATTCAATCTGAGACGCGACCCCGCCGGCCTCCGCGCCTAACCGACCCTTCTCCGTACTTGTACGGATACGAAAGTGGCGGATTGCGGAGCCGGACTCGGCTAAGCAAGAAGGCGCAAGCCACCCGATATTGCCCCGGCGCCGACAATCCTTTCCGATATTGTTTTGCTTTTCCATTTTCCGGTGCAACTGCTCACGGTGAGTTGGTCGGGATGAATTTGTCGGGCCGACTGGCGGCCGGGATGATGCTTCCCGTCGTCACACTCCTGCTCGCGCTGGGCTTCATCCATGGCGTCGCCTGGCCGGGCATTCTGCTCGCCGGTGGTGTGGTTTCGGTGGTGTTGATGACGGCTGAGATGATTGCGAGGTCGCAGTCCAGAACGCCCGCCCAGTTGGTGCGGGCGGCGGAGGCGCTGTCGCGCGGCGAGCCGGTCTCGATACGCCCGAGCGGCGACGACGAGGCCGCTCAGCTCGCTGCGACGCTTGCCGAACTGTCCGCGCAATTGGGCAGCAGGCAGCACTTGCTGGAGAAGACCGTCGAGAGCATCCGCGATCCGGTGGTGGTCGCCGACGAGCATGCGATGATCGTGATCGTCAACGCCGCGGCGCGGCGGCTGTACCGTGTCGAACCCGGTTTTGACACCCTGACCGGCGTTCGCACGTTTCAGAACTATTATGCTGACGGCACGACTGTGATGCCGATCGCGGAGACGCCGATGGCGCGTGCGCTGCGCGGCGATGACGTCGACGATTGCGAACTGATCGTCAAACCCCTGCGGGCGGAACCGGCTGTCTGCCTTGTCGCCAACGCCAGGCCGCTGCGCGACGATGCCGGCAATTTGCGCGGCGCGGTCATCGTGCTGCGCGATGTCACCGCGGAGCGTCAGGCGCATCAGGCGCTGGTGGAGAGCGAGCAGATGGCGCAGGCCATCGTCAGGACCGCGCTCGACGCCTTCGTTCAGACCGACCAGGACGGCATCGTGCTCGATTGGAGCCCGCAGTCCGAGGCGCTGACCGGCTGGACGCGCTCCGAGGCGGTCGGCCAGCGCGTGGTCGAACTGGTTTTTCCGGAAGAGTTGCGGGTTGCACACCGGCAGCGCATCACCCGCTTCCTGCAGGAGACCGCGGCCGGCGGCATGGGCATGCGTTATGAAACCGCATCCGTGCACCGCGACGGCCACCGGTTCTATGTCGAGGTTTCGCTCAATGCGCTGCGCCGCGGCGATGGCTGGATCATCAATTCCTTTGTCAGGGACGTCACCCAGCGCCGGCGCGCCGAAGAGCAGTTGATCCAGGCGCAGAAGACGGAATCGCTCGGGCGGTTGACGGGCGGCATCGCGCACGACTTCAACAATATGCTGACGGTGATCACCGGCACGATCGAGATCCTCGCCGACGGCGTCAGGGATAACCCGCAGCTTGCCGCAATCGCCAAGCTGATCAGCGATGCCGCCGATCGCGGCGCGCAACTCACCTCGAGCCTGCTGGCATTCGCGCGCAAGCAGCCGTTGCAGCCTGCCGAGACCGACGTCAACGACCTGATCGACGAAGTGGTCCGGCTGCTGTCGCAGACGCTGGGGTCGCAGACCGAGATCAGGACGGAGCTCGGCCGCAACGCCTGGCTCGCCTTTGTCGACCGCAGCCAGCTCGGCGCCGCGCTGGTCAATCTCGCCATCAATGCGCGCGATGCGATGCCCGAGGGCGGCACGCTGACCTTTGCGACCCGCAACATGCAGCTCGGGATTCCCGATGCCGTCGCGCACGGCGTCGAGCGTGCCGGCGACCATCTCGTGATCGAGGTGAGCGATACCGGTACCGGAATTTCGCCGTCGCATCTGGAGAAGATCTTCGATCCGTTCTTCTCCACCAAGGAGGTCGGGCAGGGCACCGGGCTCGGGCTCAGCATGGTGTTCGGATTCGTCAAGCAGAGCGGCGGCGGGATCGAGGTCAAGAGCGAGCAGGGGCGCGGCACCATCTTCAGGATCTATCTGCCCAAGGCGGACGGCACGGTGCAGGGCGCGATCGAGGAGGACGATCTGCCGGTCAGGGGCGGCAACGAGACCATCCTGTGCGTCGAGGACGACCCGACGATCCGCGACTACGTCACGGGCCAGCTCGAAAGCCTCGGCTACAAGGTGCTGGTCGCGGCAAACGCAGATGCCGCGCTCGAGATCGTCAGCCGCGGCACCGCGTTCGATCTCCTGTTCACCGACATCGTAATGCCGGGCAGCATGAACGGCCGGCAATTGGCGGAGACGCTGATGGCCGGGCGACCGGCGCTGCGGGTGCTGTTCACCTCGGGCTACAGCGATGGCGCGCTGCCGGCGCAACAGGGACGTGGCGGCCATGGCATTCCGCTGCTGACCAAGCCCTATCGGCGCGGCGAGCTGGCGCGGATGCTGCGGCGCTGCCTCGATCTTCAGGTCGACTTTCAGGGCGATCCGGTTCCGCAGCCTTACTCCGTGCAGCCCGATCTGGAACGCTTCCTGCGCGAGAACCCGCCTCAGAAGAACTAGTCCACAGCGTGGACCCATCGCTTTCGCAAGCCCCGACACGATAAGGCCGCAAGGTTGCGATCTTCGACGGCCATAATGACGCGGCTCAGCACCTCGCTGAATACCGGGAAGGCGGGCGATGGCGCGCTCACGCCCGTTCCGTTGAAGGACCGCAAGCCACCTCCCGAACTTGATCCAGGGTTTGCGCGCGGACGGCTTCGATGAGGTCACGTTGCGCAAGATCGCGTTCGACAATTGGCTGGCGGTGAAAATCGCTGCACTCTTTCCGTCGATCGTGATCTATTGCGGTTGCACAACAACGGCGCGGCCGGTTAGCGGCCCGATTCAGGGAGCGTGGAATGCAGGACCGCGAATGGTCGAGACGCGACTGGCTCAAGGTGACGGCGGCGACGGCCGTGGGCATGGTGTTCGCCGAACCGTTGCGGGCGGCGCCACCGCCGGCTGAGGCCGTGACGCCGGAGCTGATCGCAGCCGCCAAGAAGGAAGGCAAGATCTCGTTCTACAGTGCACTCGAACTGAACACGGCGGAGCGTCTCGCGCGCGACTTCGAGCAGAAGTATCCGGGGATCAGTGTCCGTGTCGAGCGCTCCGGCGCCGAACGCATCTTCCAGCGCATCGCCCAGGAGCAGGGCAGCGGCATCCATGCCGTCGACGTCGCCAACTCGACCGATCCCGCGCATTACCTCGACTGGAAGAAGAACGACTGGCTCGCGGCCTATCTGCCGGAAGACGTCGCCAGGCATTTTCCGGCCGATCAGATCGATCCCGACGGCACTTCGGCGACATCCTGTGCCTGGTTCGAGGTGATCGGCTACAACACCGAGCAGGTGAAGCGCGAGGAGGCGCCGAAGAGCTACGCCGATCTGCTCGATCCGAAATGGCGCGGCAAGATCGTCAAGGGCCACCCGGGCTACTCCGGCGCGATCTTGACCGCGACCTTCGTGCTGGCGCGCGATCTCGGCTGGCCGTATCTGGAAAAGCTGGCGCAGCAGCGCGTGATGCAGGTGCAATCGGCAGCCGATCCGCCGAAGAAGATCCTGCTCGGCGAGCGCGCGGTCATGGCCGACGGCAACGACTACAATCTCGTGCTGGCCAGGGATCAGGGCAAGCCGGTCGAGGTGGTCTATCCGACTGAGGGCGCGCCGCTGATCATCGTGCCGAGCGGCGTGTTCAAGAGCGCGCCGAACCCGAGCGCGGCACGGCTGTTCCAGAGCTACTTCTTCAGCGCCGAAACCCAGCAGATGCTGGCCGACGAGTTCGCGCACCGTTCGTTCCACGCCAGGGTGAAGGAAAAGGCCGGCCATGTGCCGCTCGACAAATTGAAGATGCTGAAGGCCGATCCGGCCCAGGTGCAGGCGCAGAGCGAGGAGATCAAGGCGCGCTACGCGAAGCTGTTTCGGGTGTGAGCGCGGCCCGTTGGCTCGACCTACCCTACAGATCGCGCTAACCGCCGACTTCTGCGCTGAGCATTGGCCCGAACAGCTCCCATCGCTCGCCCGTGAGCCGTCTGAGCCGCATCTGCTTGATCGGCGCGAAATCGATCGGACTGGTGTTCATCGTAATTCCGGGCAGCAGGTTGTTGGTCCGGAAGGCCTTCAGGTTGGCGGCCTGTTTCATCACGTTGGCGCGCGTGAGGTCGTCGCCGCACTGCTTCAGCACCTGAACCAGCGTCTGGGCGGCGTTGTAGCCAGTTACCACCAGGCTATCGGCTCGATTGCCCTCGGGGAAATATTTGGAGAGATATTGGTCGAATGCCTTCATGCCGGGGTCGTCCTTCCATTGCGGATCGAGCGGATCCATCAGGTAGGCCACCGAAATGATACCTTGTGCGTTCTCGAGGCCCGCAGGCTGGATCACGGCGCCGAGCGAGGAGCCGACCGAGTTGAGGATGTGTAACGGCCTCCAGCCGATCTCGGCGGCTTTCTTGATGGCCTGTGCTGCGAATTTCGGTGTGGCAATGTTGACGAATACATCGGCATTCATCGACTTCATCTTGACGATATGCGTGTCGATCGTCGGCTCGGCCACCTCATAGGCATCCTCGATCACGATCATCGACGCCGCCTTGTCGCCGAGGCCGTCTTTCAGGCCCTTCAGGTAGTCCTTTCCGTAATCGTCGTTCTGGTAGAGGACGGCGATCCTGCCGCCCGGCTTTTCCTTCAGGATGTGCTTGGCGTAGATTCGTCCCTCGCTCTGATAACTGGGTTGCCAGCCCATGGTCCACGGAAAGTTCTGTGGATCGTTCCACTTGGTCGCACCGGTCTGGATGAACAGCTGCGGCACCTTCTTCGCATTCATGTACTTCTGGATCGCGCCATTGGAGGCCGTGCCGAGAGCGGCGAAGATCAGCAAGACCTCGTCGCCTTCGACCAGCTTGCGCGCCTGCTCGACCGTCTTCGGCGGACTGTAGCTGTCGTCATAGGAGATGAAGGTGATCTTTCGTCCATTGATGCCACCCTCGGCGTTGATCTTGCGGAAATAGGCCGCCTGAGCCCGGCCGCTGGTGCCATAGGCGGATGCCGGCCCGCTGTATGGCATGATGTTGCCGATCTTGATTTCGGTGTCGCTGGCGCCGGTATCGTATTTCTTCTGGGCCAATGCGCTGCCTGCACCGACGGCGATGATAATGATGGCGGTCGAAAGCGCCGCCGTTCGTCGTGCGACGAAAGACATCTCGTTTCTCCCCATGCGAAAATGAATGTGCTTGTCTTATCGGAGACCGCTTTTTGAGTCCTTGCCGGAAGTGAACACCCGACTCCACACGTTGTCGATTCCGAACATCGCGCTTTGCGTGTCGGCTCGCGTCACGTCATTGGGTTCGTCAGTATTGCTGACCGTAGTCTTGCGGGCAGCTTGCAACTACGCCGCGCGCATCGTGCGCTGTGCGCGGTAGGCCTGAGGCGACAGCAGCGTCAGCTTGCGGAAGGCCTTGCGAAAGCTGCTCTCGTCCTCATAGCCGGTGGCGCGGGCGATGGCCTTGATCGGTTGCGCCGTCGTCTCCAGCAGCGTGCGGGCGTGCTCGACGCGGCGGCGCATGATGAAGGCTTGTGGCGGCTCGTGGGTCAGTTCGCGGAAGCGGCGGTTCAGCGTGCGCTCGCTCAGGCCCAGCGCCTGCGCGAGGCCGCGCACCGTGATCGGCGCCTTGCCGGTGCGGCGCACCAGCATATCCGCCTTCATCAGCAGCGGGTCCTGGGCGAGCATGTAGCCGAGCGGCATGAAGATCGCCTGCGTGCGTTGCGCGGTGTCGATCACCGCATAGTCGGCGCAGACCTTTGCGACCTCCGGGCCTTCGACGAGCTCGATCAGCCGCAGCAACAAATCGACCCACGACATTGGGCCGGCGGCACAGACCAGGCGGTCGGCTTGGGTGAGCACGGCATCGCTGGCGAGGTCGACTCTGGGATGGCGGCGGCGGAGTTCGCTCTGCAGCCACCAGGTGATGGTGGCGCGGCGGCCATCGAGCAGGCCGGCATTGGCGAGCAGCAGCACGCCGCTGCAGAAGGCGCCGATCAATCGTCCACCAGCATGTTGCTGGCGCAGCCAGGCGCCGGCACGGTCATATTGCGGTTGCAGGCGTTCGGCGGTCAGATGGTCGACCAGGCTGCCCGGCACGATGATCGCGTCGAATGCCGTCCGCTTGGTGACCGCGCCGTCCACGGCAAGCAACTTGCCGCCGCCGGCGCGCACCGCCTTGCCGTCGAGCGAGAGCGTCTGCCAGCTGAAGCGCGCCTTGCCGCCGCGCAACTGCATCACATGGTTGCCGAGCGTGAGGATGTCGGCGATGCCGGCGACCGCCGATTGCATGCAGCCTTCCAGCGCGAGGATCGCAAGCTTCATGGGACCTCCGGAATTTGCCGTCATCCTACCCGATCGACGCAGGCAGGCGGTGGCAGATATTGCCCGATCTCTGTCCGATCGGCCACTGCCTGATCGCACCGTACCGGTCCATCTTCGTTGCGTTGTCACAATCTCAGCAATGGAGAGAGACCATGCCTTACGTCACCATTTCCACCGTCCGCGGCATCTTCGATGTCGCGCAGAAGCAGGCGCTGCTGCAGCGCGTCACCGATCTCATGGTCGAGGTCGAGGGGCAGGGTAACCCCGATTTCCGCCGCAACGTCTGGGTCAAGATCGAGGAAGGCGAGCCGGCGAGCTGGTCGCTCGGCGGCATGATCCCGACACCCGACATGATCGCGGGCAATTTCGGGGCGCTCGACGCCGCCGGACAGCGGGTCGCCAGGGTGAAGGCGTAACCGCCGGGCCAAAACGAAAGGCGCTTCCCCAGGAAGCGCCTTTCGCACGCGTCATCGGGAGTTCGATGCGAAAGCTACGCAGGAATCCCGGTCGGGGCGATGGCGGCAGCGGCACGCTCGGCGATCAGAAGGGTTGGCGTCTGGATGTTGCCCGAGATCATGATCGGGATCACGGAGGCGTCCGCCACGCGAAGGCCCTCGAGACCACGGACCTTGAAGCTCGCGGGATCGACCACGGCCATCCTGTCGTTGCCCATCCGGCAGGTCGAGGCGGCGTGATACAACGTCGTGCAATGACCTCGCACGTAGTCGGCGATCTCAGCGTCGCTGCTTGCTTCGGCGCTCGGCGTGACTTCTCCTTCGATCAGCTCGCGCAGCGGCGACTGGGCCGCGATATGACGGTTGATCCGTACACCCTGCACCAGAGTTTTGATGTCCTGCGCCGTGGGATCGGATGAGAAATAGCGCGGATCGATCGCCGGGTATTCGAGCGGATCGGCCGAGCGCAAGGTCAGTTCGCCGCGGCTGTTCGGCCGCTGCAACGTCGAATGCAGCGTGATGCCCGGCTTCGAGGACAGGAAGCGCACATAGTCGCGGTGCGGACTGATGGCGCCATAGAGCTGCAGATCGGGCTCGACGTCCGGGCGGCTGCGAACATGAGCGCCGGCTGCGACCCAGGGGGAGGAGCGCGGACCACTGCGGCTCTCCTGCCATTGTTTCAGGCTGGCCGCGAGGCTCTCGTCGGTCCAGGCGCCGACGCCGATATTTTCTCTGGTGTAGAAGGTGATCGGAATGTTGATGTGGTCCTGGAGATCCTTTCCCACGCCGGGCAGGTCATGCAGCGGCGTCACGCCGACGGCCTTGAGCTCGTCGGCGGGACCGATGCCCGACAGCAGCAATTGCTGTGCGGAGCCGATCGCCCCGGACGACATCACGATGTCGCCGGCGGCGCTTGCCGTATTGAGCCGGCCGTTTTCGAGATACTCGACGCCGGTCGCGCGGCCCTTCTCGACGATCACGCGGATCACGCGAACGCCAGTCTTGACCGTGAGGTTGGCGCGCGCCAGCGCAGGACGCAGATAGGCCTTGCCGGTTCCGAACCGCTCGCCCTGCTTGATCACGAACTGGAAGAATCCGGCGCCCTCCTGACTTTCGCCGTTGAAGTCGAGATTGTGCGCGAGGCCGGCGGCCTTCGCGGCTTCCAGCCAGCGCAGTTCGTTGGGATCGACAAAGGGAACGTGGGCGACATGGAGCGGGCCGCCTGTGCCGTGCAGCGGACTTTCGGTAAAATCGGCATTGTTCTCGAACGCGATGAAATCCGGCAGCACGTCGCGCCAGCCCCAGCCGGCGCAGCCGGCCTTTTCCCAGCCGTCATAGTCGGAGGGCAGGCCGCGAATGTAGATCATCGCGTTCATCGCGCCGGAGCCGCCGACCATCTTGCCGCGCGGCCAGAACACGCGGCGGCCGCGGCAGCCGGCCTGCGGTTCGGTGTAGTAGCCCCAGTCGACCGCGGTGTTGAACATCGTCGGCCAGTCCGAGGGAATGTCGGATGCCAGTGGCGCGGCGCGGCCGGCCTCCAGCACCAGCACCTTGCGGGCGGGATCGGCCGAGAGCCGGTTGGCCAGCACGCAACCGGCCGAGCCCGCGCCCACGATGATCGTATCGTACATCTGTCACTCCACTGGTCACGCCGGCGTGTCGCCGGATACTTCTGCCGTCATCGCGGGACTGCGTGTGCGCAGCCGGCGCAATCTGGCCCAAATGCTCTCAAACAGGCCGATCAGGCCGTTCGGCATCAGCACCATCACGGCCGCGATGATGATGCCGAGCCCGAGCGAGCGAAATTCGCCGATCTCGCGCATCGCCTCATCGGCGGCGACCAGCACGATGGCGCCGACCAGCGGCCCCCAGAGCCGGCCAATGCCGCCCACCACCACCATCGCGATGATGAAGAACAGCTGCGAGAACGACAGCACGCCCGGTCCGATCGCATTAAAATGCGCGGCATAGAGCCCGCCGGCGAGCCCGGTGAAGAATGCCGAGAGGCCGAATACGAGCAGCTGCATCTGGAAGCGGCTGATGCCGCGGGCCATGGCGCAGCCGGGATTATCGCGCAGCGCGCGGAAGGCGAGCCCGATCGGGCCGCGGATGATGGCCCAGGTGAACAGCATCGTCACCGCGAACAGGGCCACCACCAGCGCGTAGTCCGCCACCAGATATTTGGCCTTGAACATCGCGCGCGTGCCGAGATCGCCGAAGCGGGCAAAGCCGACGGCGCCACCGGTCAGTTGCCGGCACTGCGTGCCAACCATGACGAAGCAGTCGGTGTCGGTGACGATCAACAGATACATCACCTGCGCGACCGCGAGCGTCAGCAGCGCGGTATAGGCGCCGCTGAGGCGCAGGCACGCCGCACCTATCACCAGGCTGAACAGCACGGTCGCAATGGCCGCGAGCGGCATGGCGGCCCAGACGTTGAGGCCGAAATAGAAGCACAGCATCGCGGTGGCGTAGCCGCCGAACCCGAACAGCGCCATCTGCGCCAGCGAGAACACGCCGGAAAAGCCGAACAGCAGGTTCCACTGCGAGGCGACGATGGCATAGAACAGGCCAAGCGTGACCTGACCGATCACGTAGCGGCTGTCGACATAGAAAGGCAGCGCGATCGCCGCGGCGAGCACGAACAGACCGATCAGGAGGTTGGCGAGATCCTGGCGTTTCACGTCGACCTCACAGGCGTCGCACTTCGACCCGGCCGAACAATCCGCCGGGCCGGCGAATGAGCACCAGGATCACGATGGCCAAGAGAGCCGGGAAGCCCCAGCGCGCTCCGGCCAGGAACTGGACCAGCGCCTCGACAATCGCCAGACCGAACGAGATGATGATCGCGCCGGGCAGGTTGCCGAGCCCGGCCACCACGCACATGATGAAGGCCTTCAGCATCGGATCGGCGCCGAGCGCCGGCGAAAGCTGGGTGATCGACGACACCAGCACGCCGCAAACGCCGGCGAGCATGCCGGAGAGGATCAGGACCTGCAGATAGACCCGCGCCACCGGCACGCCCATCAGCTTCGCGGCGTCGGGGTTCTGGGCTGTCGCGCGAACGGCGCGGCCGGCCTTGGTCCGGGTGAGAAACAAGGCGGTGGCCCCCATCAGCGCGACGGCGCTGACGATGATGACGAGGTTCTGCCAGGGCAGCACGAAGCCGCCGAGATTGATCGAGCCGCCCACCGCGAGCGGTTGCCCCAGCGGCTGGCCGCCATAGAGCCGCAGCACGACATTCTCGAGGGTGAGCGCGACGCCGAAGGTCGCGATCATGATGGTGGTCTCGAAGGTCTCGGGGCTGCGGCGTGACAGCGGATAGGCGACCAGCATGAAGATCAGCGCACCGATCGCGCCGCCGACCGCGGCTGCGGCAAGCACCGCTGCGGGGACCGGCAAGCCGAGTTGGCCGGCAGCCGTGAACGCCGCGTAGCCGCCGAGCGTCAACAGCGTGCCATGCGCCATGTTCAGCATGCCGAGCGAGCCCCAGACCAGCGAGAGGCCAAGGGTCGCCAGCGCATACAAGGCGCCGGTGGTAATCCCGGAGACGATGACCGGTCCTATGATCTCCACGTCATCAGCCTCCGAGATAGGTTGCGAGCAGCTCGTCGCGCTGCAGCAGGACGGACGGTTCGCCCGACCAGACGAAGGCGCCGTTGTCGAGCAGGTGAATGCGGTCGGCGATATCGGCGACGCGGGCCGGGTTCTCCTCGACCAGCAGGATGGTGCGGCCGCTCGCCTTCAGCCGCGCGATCACCTCGTAGATCTGCTCGATGACGATCGGTGCGAGGCCGAGCGACGGCTCGTCGATCAGCATCACCGTGCCCTTCATCATCAGGCCGCGGCCGATGCCGACCATCCGTCGCTCGCCGCCGGAGAGGCTTGCGGCGATCTGGGCCTGCCGCTCCGCAAGTTTTGGCAGCAGCGTGAACACTTCGTCGAGACGCCGGGTCACCGCCGCCTGGTCGGCATCGAGATAGGCGCCCATCAACAGATTCTCGAGCACGCTCATGCCTGCGAACAACAGATCGCCCTGCGGCACGTGGATCACGCCGCCCGCGGCGACGCGATGCGCGGGCAGGCCCGAGATGGTGCGGCCGTTCAAGGACACCGATCCCTTGCGGACCGGAAGCAGGCCGGAGATCGCGCGCAGCAGCGTCGTCTTGCCGTGTCCGTTTGGTCCGACCACCGTGACGAGCTCGCCTGAATTCAGCGACAGCGACACGCCGGTCAGCACATTGCGGCCGTCATAGCCGGTCACGAGACCGTTCACGACAAGGCAGGGCGGGTTTGACGGTTCAGCCATGCGCGTTCAGCTCCGGCTGCTTGACGAAAAAGGCCTTGAGCCGGCTGGTTGCGGCCTTGCCCAGATAGGTCTCGACCACGGTCTGATCGTCGGCGACCGCCGAGGGGGCGCCTTCGAAGATCGCTTTGCCATGGTGCATGATCACCACGCGCGTCGACAGCGAGAGCAGGAAGCGCATCACATGCTCGATCAGCAGGATCGCGATTCCGGATGTCGACAGCCGCTTCACGACGTCGGCGATGCGATCGACCTCCGACGGGCTGAGGCCGCCGACCGGCTCGTCGAGCAGCAGCAATCGCGGCGAGGTCGCGACGGCGCCTGCGATCATCAAAAGCTTGCGGTCCAGCACCGGCAGGTCGCGCGCGATGCGCTGCCGGCCGGGGAGGCCGACCAGATCGAGCGCAGTGGCGGCACGCTGCCGGGCGGCGCGGCTGATCGAAAAGCCCGGGAAGCGGCGATCAGTGTCGCCGAAATGCGCAGCAATCTCGATATTCTCCTCGACCGAGAGGCTGTCGAATGCCGCGTTGAGCTGAAAGGTGCGGGCGATGCCGGCGCGGCACACCTCGTGCGCCGCAAGTCGGGTGATATCGCGCCCCGCAAACAGAATCCGGCCATCGGTGATCGGGGTAACGGCGGTGACCACATCGAAGAACGTCGTCTTGCCGGCACCGTTCGGTCCGCCGAGACCGACCACCTCGCCCGGCCGAACGGTCAACGACAGGCCGTCCACCGCCCGGAGCGACCCGAACGTCTTGGTCACGCCCTGGCAGATCAGCAGCGGGCCGTTCGTCTGGTCGGAAGAGATCACCGCGCGCGCCTCTTATGCCTTGATCCAGGGCGGCAGCTTCATCGTATCGGTTGCATACAGCGCGGGCGCGATCAGCTTGGGATCGGTTCGGTAGTCCTGGTGCTGTAGGAACTGATGCGCCATGCCGAGCGAGGGATCCTTGACCTGGGTCGGATAGCAGAAGGCGGACTGTCCCTTGGGATCGGCGTGGTAGATGCCGTTGACGCCGCGGTAGATCAGCCGCTTCATCGCTTCCGAGATCTTGCGGGTTTGCTCCTTGTTGCCGGGCTCGCTGGCGCCGCCGGCGATCGCCGCCGACAGCGCGTAGTGCCAGAGCCCGTCATAGGTCTGCGATCCCGTGATGAAGGCGGCGTTGGCGCCGAACTTCTCACGATAGGCCTTGCGATAGGCCGCGGAGAACTCGTCGGGCAGGCAGCCGATCACGGTGGAATAGATCACGCCGTTGATGGCTTCCTTGCCGATCTCGCGGAACGCCGGAAGCGAGGGCCCGTATTGCATGTAGACCAGGCTGTGGGTCGGCTCCGGCAGGAACTGGGTCATGAACTGCGCCAGATCCTGCGGCAGGAAGTGCGTCACCGCGATCGCGGCCGGAGGATCCTGGCGCAGCTTGGCGAGCGTCGGCCCCCATTGGTTGGTCGGGAAGGGCACGGTCTCGTAGAGACCGAGCTCGAAGCCGAATTCCTTGACGCGGTCGCGGATCGCGTTGGCGATCACGATCGAATATTCGTTCGCCGAGGGGATGATCGCGATCTTCCGGTTCGGCGGCGACCATTGCTTATTGTCGATCAGCGATTTCAGGAAAAGCAGGAAGCCGGGGCCGTAGTAGAACTCCGGCGGATCGCCCTGGAAGCAGGAGTAATAGCGCTGCGGGTCGCTAAGGAACTTGGTGTTGTGCGAGATCAGCGTATTGTAGTGCACGAAGATGACGTCGTTGTCGGCCGCGACGTCCATCTCGACCATGTTCGTGCCGACATTGTATCCGTTGATGATCGCGCTCGCCGAATGACGGTCGATCAGGCGCTGCATCGCCTGAGTGACGACATCGGCGCCCATCTCCTTGGTGTCTTCGATCGCGATCTGGATCGGGCGTCCCAAAATGCCGCCGGCGCCGTTGATCTCTTCAGCGGCAAGCGTGAGGCCGTTCTTGAACTCGATGCCGTCGGCGGCGGCAAAGCCGGACATCGGCAATGCCGAGCCGATCTTGATCGGGCTTCCCGCGGCACGGACCTCACTGTTCAGGCTCGCCAGCAGTGCAATCGAGCTCGCGCCGGCGGCAACGCCGCCGAGAAGTGAACGTCGGTCAAGCATGATCGTCAGTACCCCTCGTTTACGGCGCGGACAATCCGACGCCTCGCTCTAAAGCAGGAGATGCACGGCGGCGGCTGTTGCACGAACCGTGCCATGGCATCCGGCAATTGCTTTCATCAATCCCATTGTCAGTGTCGAGCCGGCAGCCGGTTCACGAGCGCAGCAGCCGCATCGATCACCGCGGCCTGATGCGGCTGCAGATCGTTGCCGCCCCACGCAGCCATCAACGGTTGCCAGGGATCGGCGATCTGGGTCTTGATGCCGGTGAGCTCCTCGAGAACCGCGAGCCCGCAATAGGGCGCGTACATCTCCGAATAGCCGCCCTCATGCGTCATCAGGATGCGGCCGTTGCACAACCTCCTGGCAGCAGTGCTCAGCATGTGCGTCATCTCGCGATACGCCGCCGACGACAGCATCATGCGGCCGAGCGGATCGACGCCGGACGCATCGAAGCCGGACGCCACCACGATCATGTCAGGTGTGAAACGATGCAGTGCCGGCAGCACGACGCGTTCGAACGCCGAGCGATAGGCGCCGATGCCCGAGCCCGGCGGCAGCGGTACGTTGATGTTGTAGCCGTCGCCTGCGCCGGCGCCGTTCTCGGCAAGTGAACCGGAGTCGGGCGGAAACAGATTGTCCTGATGCAGAGAGATCGTGAGCACACTCGGGTCTTCATAGAATACCGCCTGGGTGCCGTTGCCGTGGTGCACGTCCCAATCGACGACGGCGACGCGCGAGACCTGCCCGTGGCCTGCAGATGACGGATCGCAATGCTTGCGTTGGCGAACAGGCAGAAGCCCATGCCGAGGTCGGGCCGGGCATGATGCCCCGGCGGGCGGATCAGCGCGTAGGCTGTCTCGACCGCGCCCGATGCGACCGCTTCGGCAGCAGTGATGGCGCCGCCGGCCGCGAGCAGCGCGATCTCGTAGCTGCCGGCGCCGAGCGGCGTCAGGGTGCTGGCGTCGCCGCCGCCGGCGTCGCTGAGGCGCTTGATGTGGGCGATATGATCTGAGGTGTGGACGCGGGCGAGCTCTGCCACCGTTGCTGGGCGCGGTTTGATCTGTACGAGATGATCGAGCAGGCCGCTGACCTCGATCAGATTGCGGAAGCGGCGCTTGGTCTCCGGATTCTCCGCATGCGTTCCGGGTTGGATCGTCAGGCCCGGCGGAAACACTTGGGCCCAGTTGCCGGTGTTGTGCCACATGTAAAGTTCATGGCAGACGAACCCAGTAGCCATGCGAGCAATCCCTTGTCCTGGCGGCCCGAACTCGTGTTGATCTATTCGACCGCGCTGATCGCCTCGTCGAAGGTGTCCGCGATCCTGTCGGCGTGTTCGGTCGTGAAGGTCAGCGGCGGGGATATGATGAAGGTGTCGGCGAGGTTGCGGATCAGGATGCCCTTGGCGACACAGCGCTCCCAGATCCGCTGACCAAAATTCTGCGCGAGGTCGAACGGCCGCTTGGTCTCGGGATCGGCGACCAGCTCGATGCCGATCATCAGCCCCTTGCCCCGCACGTCGCCCATGTTGGGGTGGCGCTTCTGCATGTCCTTCAGCCGCGCCAGCAGATAGGCGCCGACCTTGCCGGCATTGGCCGGCAGTTCCTCCCGCTCGACGATCCGTAGATTGGCGATCGCGGCCGCGCAGGCGAGGGGATGGCCGGCATAGGTGTTGCCGTGCATGAAGGCGCGGGGCGTGAACTGCGACTTGTCGTCGGACTGGAAGGCCGCATCCACCTTCGCATTGATCAGGGTCGCACCGAGCGGGATGTAGCCGCTGTTGATGCCCTTGGCGAACACCATGATGTCGGGTTTGACGCCCCAGGCGCGGCTGCCGAACATGCTGCCCGAGCGGCCGAAGCCGGTGACGACCTCGTCGGCGATCAGGAGCACACCGTGGCGGTCGCAGACCTCGCGCAGCAGCGGCCAGAAATTCGCGGGCGGCACGATCACGCCGCCGGCGCCCTGCACCGGCTCGGCCATGAACGCCGCGACGCTGCCCGGTCCCTGATAGATGATCTCCCGCTCGAGCAATTCGGCGCAGAGCCGGCCGAGCGCCTCCGGATCCGACGTAAACGGGTTGCGGTAGGCGTGCGGCGTCTCGACCTGGAAGAAGCCAGGCAGCAGCGGCGTGAACTGCTCCTTGTAGACATTGACGCCGCCCGCGGACAGCGCGCCCAGCGTGACGCCGTGATAGGCGCCGCGCAGCGAGATGATCTTGGTGCGCAGCGGCTCGCCGGCGAGCCGCCAATACTGCTTGGCGAGCTTGATCGCGGCCTCGTTGGCCTCCGATCCGCCGGACGAGAAGAATGCGCGGACCATGCCTTCCGGCGCGGCCAGTCGGCAGAGTTCCTCGGCAAGGGCTACCGACGGGCTGTTGGTGGTGTTGCCGAAGGTTGAATAGAAGCTGAGACGATCGAGCTGCTCGACGATCGCCTGTTTGATCTCGGGGCGACCATGCCCGACATTGACGTTCCAAAGCCCCGCCTGTCCGTCGAGATAGCGCCCACCCTGGCCGTCCGAGACATAGACACCTTCACCGCCCTCGATGCAGATTGGCGGGTTCTCGGCAAGGAAGTTGGCATTGGCGAAGGGGTAGACGACGTGACGAGTGAGCGTGTCGTTGTTTCGAGCGGCTGCTACGGTCATTCTCGTTCCTCTCGATTTTTGTTTCCCCCGGGAACCCGGTGTCGTTGCGTCAAGGATAAACACAGGCGATAAATTTGGTCAAATGACCAATTTTGTGCAACATGCAAATTTGTGCGGCACGGTATGGACAATCGTCGCGCGCACCGGAGAGACGGATGACAACTGCAGGACGTGAACAGGTCGGCGCAAAGGGCGAACGAACGCGACGCCAGATCATCGAGGGAGCGTTGCAAGCGCTGCGAACCGGGGGCGTCGCCGCAACGACGACTCGGGACATCGCGGCTGGCGCGGGCGTTCGCCTCGCCACGCTGCACTATCACTTCGAGAGCAAGAGCGCGTTGCTGCTGGCGGTGCTCGAATATCTGATCGACGAGACGACCGCGGCGTTGCGAGAGGAAACCAGCGATACCGCCGACGTCGCGAGCTGTATCCGCGAATCCCTGCGCGCCGGCTGGCGCTATCTCACGCGAACGCTCGAGCTGCAGATCGTGCAGTATGAACTGACGCTGTACGCGCTGCGCCGTGACGATGCGGCTGGGCTCGCAGCCTATCAGTATGACGCCTACGTCAGGGTCTATCAGGACATCCTGCAAGGCGTTGCGGTTCGAACCGGTGAGCTAGATGCGGCGGGATGCGCCGACGTTGCCCGCTTCATGCTGGCCGGTATCGACGGCTTGCTGTTGCAGGAGCTGGCGAAGCCGAACAAGGCGCGGTCGTCACGGGCGATCGAGACGCTGATCGCGGCAGCCCAGGGATTCGCAAGCAGGGTGTCGAATGATCGCAAGGCGCGAAGATAAGTGTGTGGAGGCGCGCGGGATCGGCAATCGCATATGGCTACGGCCACGTCTCGTAGCACGGGGGCGACGTGCGCCTGCACGATTTCCGAATAATAGAATTATGCCGCTGATTTGCCCGACATGTCAAGGTGCCGTGTCGAATGCCGGTACGCCGCCGGCTCCTTTGCATGGGGTTGTTTTCGATGTTTTGGCGGTGCGCCCCTGCGGAGGCAAGCCGTGGGATGAGTAGAGCAAAGCGAAACCCATCATGTCGACGCTTGCGCAAGGCGCGATGGGTTTCGCTTCGCTCTACCCATCCTTCGCACTTCTCGACCCATCCACATAGCGTTCACCCAAAACAAAAGGCGCTTCCGGTGGAAGCGCCTTTCGCATCGTGTCTGCCGTGAAGCTTACAGCGAGTAGTACATTTCGAACTCGACCGGGTGCGGGGTCATTTCGAAACGGGCGACCTCGGTCATCTTCAGCTCGATATAGGCGTCGATGAAGTCGTCGTCGAACACGCCGCCGTTCTTGAGGAACGCGCGATCCTTGTCGAGGCTCTCGAGCGCCTCGCGCAGCGAGCCGCACACGGTCGGGATCTGCTTCAGCTCTTCCTTCGGCAGATCGTAGAGGTCCTTGTCCATCGCCGGACCCGGATCGATCTTGTTCTTGATGCCGTCGAGGCCGGCCATCAGCATCGCGGCGAAGCCGAGATAGGGATTGGCCATCGGATCGGGGAAGCGCACTTCGACGCGCTTGGCCTTTGGGTTCGCCGTGTAGGGGATGCGGCAGGACGCCGAGCGGTTGCGCGCGGAGTAGGCGAGCAGAACCGGCGCCTCATAGCCCGGGACCAGACGCTTGTAGGAGTTGGTCGACGGGTTGGTGAAGGCGTTGATCGCCTTGGCGTGCTTGATGATGCCGCCGATGTAGTGCAGGCAGGTTTCCGACAGGTCGGCATACTTGTTGCCGGCGAAGGTCGGCTTGCCGTCCTTCCAGATCGACTGGTGGACGTGCATGCCCGAGCCGTTGTCGCCATAGACCGGCTTCGGCATGAAGGTGGCGGTCTTGCCGTAGATGTGGGCGACCTGGTGGATGCAGTACTTGTAGACCTGCATCTGGTCGGCCATCAGCGTCAGCGTGTCGAACTTCATGCCGAGTTCGTGCTGGGCCGAAGCGACTTCATGGTGGTGCTTCTCGACCTTGACGCCCATCTTGGCCATCGCGCCGAGCATCTCGGAGCGCATGTCCTGCACCGAGTCCTGCGGCGGCACCGGGAAGTAGCCGGCCTTGGTACGGATGCGGTGGCCGAGGTTGCCGCCCTCATATTCGGTCGCCGAGTTGATCGGCAGCTCGGAGGAGTCGAGGCGGAAGCCGGTGTTGTAGGGTTCGGCCGAATAGCGCACGTCGTCGAACACGAAGAACTCGGCCTCGGGGCCGACGAACACGGTGTCGCCCACGCCCATCGACTTCACCATGGCCTCGGCCTTCTTGGCGATGCCGCGGGGGTCGCGGTTGTAGGGCTCGCCGGTGGTCGGCTCGAGCACGTCGCAGGTGATGACCATGGTGGTCTCGGCGAAGAACGGGTCGATCGTCGCGGTCACCGGGTCGGGCATCAGGCACATGTCGGATTCATTGATCGCCTTCCAGCCCGCGATCGACGATCCGTCGAACATCGTTCCCTCGGCGAAGATGTCATCGTCGATCATGCTGACGTCGAAGGTGACGTGCTGCCACTTGCCGCGCGGATCGGTGAAGCGCAGGTCGACGTATTTGACGTCGTTGTCCTTGATCGATTTCAGGACGTCTTTGGCGGTCTTCATGAATACCCCTTATGGATGTGCGGGTCGGTTTCCAGCGGAGAGGGACGTTATTCCCGCTTTTGGCGAGTTCGTGTGACTGCTGAAACGAAATGAGGCTGCCGAAGCAGCCTTTTTTCTCTTTTGCCGTCAGAAAATCCGGATAGCACCGGGCTTAAATAGCGTCCAGCCCGGATTCGCCGGTCCGGATGCGGATGGCTTCCTCGATGTTGGAGACGAAGATCTTGCCGTCGCCGATCCGTCCGGTCTGGGCCGCGCGGCGGATCGCGTCAATCGCTTTCTCGACCAGGTCGTCGCCGATCACGATCTCGATCTTCACCTTGGGCAGGAAGTCGACGATGTATTCCGCACCGCGATACAGTTCGGCGTGGCCCTTCTGGCGGCCAAATCCCTTTGCTTCGGTCACGGTGATGCCTTGCAGTCCGACTTCCTGGAGCGCTTCTTTCACCTCGTCGAGCTTGAAGGGCTTGATGATGGCTTCAATCTTCTTCACTGAGCGCCTCCCGGGCATTGCAGATTGCAGGGTCGAGTTCGATGCGCGTGGGGCGCAGTCTGGTTGGTCTTAAGCCTTCCGGCGCGTGGCCGGATACACGCGCAATGGTCGCATCGAGCGGCATTGTGCGCGGCTTCCTCAAAAGCAGGGTCTATGCCAAGTTGTTAGGGTCCCCGATTTTGGAATGTTATCAGCCTTTTAACAGGCAGTCGGCTGATATCGAACCACATGGGCTATGATATCCAAGCCCAACAAATAGGCAAATAGATCAATACGTATGCAGTCGGCCAGTAGAAACCCCGCGAACGTCACAGGAACTGCCTCTCGAAAAGGCGAAGCGATTGAGGATTCGGCATGGACGTTCTGACCACCACCGAGATGGAGCGCGCCGACCGGTTGACCATCGCAGCCGGTACGCCGGGCTTCGCGCTGATGATGAGCGCCGGCCAGGCCGTCGCTGAAGCCGCAATGGACCTGGTCGAGCAGGGGCCGATCGTCGTCGTCGCCGGCCGCGGCAACAATGGCGGCGACGGCTTTGTCGCCGCTGCCGAGCTCGCCGCGCGCGGCCGTGAGGTGTCGGTGATCCTGCTCTGCGAGCGCGACAGCCTGCAGGGCGACGCGGCGCTGGCGGCGAAGGGGTGGAAATATCCGGTGCTGCCGTTCAACCCGCAGGCGCTGGGCAAGCCGGCGCTGATCATCGACGCGCTGTTCGGTGCCGGGCTCAATCGCCCGGTCAAGGGTGACCCGCTGGAGATGATCGCGGCCATCAACGCCAACGGTACGCCGGTGCTGGCGGTCGACCTGCCAAGCGGCATCAACGGCACGTCGGGCGCCGTCATGGGGGCGGCCGTGCAGGCGACCGAAACCGTCACCTTCTTCCGCAAGAAGCCGGCGCATCTGTTGCTGCCGGGCCGGATGTATAGCGGCCGGGTGCGCGTCGCCGACATCGGCATCGCGGCGCAGGTGCTCGACGAGATCAAGCCGCTGACCGCGGAGAATTTGCCGCAGGCCTGGCGCTGGTCGTTTCCGGTGCCGCGGATCGATGGCCACAAATATGCGAGGGGCCACGCCGTCGTGGTCTCCGGCGACATTGCCTCGACCGGGGCGGCGCGGCTCGCTGCGCGCGCGGCGCTGCGGGCCGGCGCCGGCCTCGTGACGCTGGCCTCGCCGCGCGATGCGCTCGCGGTCAACGCGGCGGCGCTGACCGCGGTGATGGTGCGCGCGGTCGACAATCCGATCCAATTCGCCGAACTGCTCGACGACAAGCGTCTCAACGCCTGCGTGATCGGCCCTGGCGCGGGCGTCAGCGCGCGCACCCGCGACTTCGTTCACACCGCGTTGTCGGCGCAGCGGCATCTCGTGCTCGACGCCGACGCGCTGACCAGCTTTGCCGGTTCGCCGGATCGGCTGTTCGAGGCGATCAAGGCCTCCGACGGTCTTGGGGTGGTGCTCACCCCGCATGAGGGCGAGTTTCCGCGGCTGTTCAGCGATATCTCCAACAAGCATCCCGGCCGCTCGAAGCTCGAGCGCGTGCGCGCGGCGGCGGAGCGCTCCGGCGCGGTGGTGCTGCTGAAGGGGGCTGATACGGTGATCGCGTCTCCGGACGGCCGCGCCACCATCGCCGCCAACGCGCCGCCATGGCTTGCCACCGCCGGTGCCGGCGACGTGCTGGCGGGCATCATCGGCGGCTTCCTGGCGCAGGGCGTGGCGGCATTCGAGGCGGCCAGCATCGGCGTGTGGTTGCACGGTGAAGGGGCCAGCGAGGCGGGGCCCGGCCTGATCGCGGAAGATCTGACCGAAGTGCTGCCGGCCGTGTTCCGCCGGCTCTATGATGAATTCGGGATTGAGTATTAGGCGGCTCCAGCTTGCCGACATGGATGCCGCCGCACGCGTGCACCGCGCGGCGTTCGACGAAGCGTTGCCGTGGCTCGCGGGCCAGCACACGCCGGACGAAGATCGGTGGTTCTATCGCGAGCGGATGTTTGCGACCTGTACGCTGTGGGGCGCGTTCGACGGCGAGGCGATGAGCGGCGTCATCGCGTTCCACGACGACTGGATCGAGCAGCTCTATGTGCTGCCGGCCGCGCAGGGCCGCGGCATCGGCGGCCGCTGCTTGAGATCGCACAGCAGGGTGCGGACCGGCTGCAACTGTGGACCTTCCGGCGCAACGCGCGGGCGCGCCGCTTCTACGAGGCGCGCGGCTTCGTCCACGTCGAGGAGACCGACGGGAGCCGCAATGAGGAGAGGGAGCCGGACGTGCGCTATCTCTGGGCGCGCCGGCCCGCCGGCTGACATATTGATCGGATTAACTGGCCCCAGCGGAACCCGGGGACAGGACGGGCTCACGCGGGGCGAAAGATCGTCGGACAATCGGCCACCATTTGAGCACTTAATGCCTGTATCGACGAGCGAAAGTACCCTTGAGCCTCGAAGCCGCGTGGTACGGACCGGAGCAACATGACGAGTCCCTGCCGCGTTCTAATGATCTATCCGAAGTTCGTTCCGGACTCGTTCTGGAACTATACGGAAGCTTGCGAACTCGTCGGCGCGAAGTATCCGGCGGCGCCGCTCGGACTGATCACCGTCGCCGCCATGCTGCCGAAGCATTGGGAGATTCGTCTCGTCAACCGTAACACCGAGTCTTCGACCGACGCGGACCTTGACTGGGCCGATCTTGTCATGATTGGCGGTATGCTCAACCAACAGCCTGATTTTCTCCACCTGATCGATCTCGCCCACCGGCACGGCAAGCCGGTATGTGTCGGCGGGCCCGACGTCTCCTCCAGCCCGCACCTTTACGCCGACGCGGACTTCCAGGTGATCGGCGAGGCCGAGCATATCATCGAGGAATTCATCGCGGCTTGGGAAAGCGGCGCGCGCAAAGGCGTGTTCGTCGCCGAGAAATTCAAGATCGACGTCACACTAAGCCCGATGCCCCGCTACGATCTGATCAAGTTCGATCATTATCTCTTTATTGGTGTGCAATATTCGCGTGGCTGCCCGTTCACCTGCGAGTTCTGCGATATTATCGAGCTGTACGGGCGCGTGCCGCGCACCAAGACTCCCGATCAGATTCTCGCTGAGCTGCAAGCGCTCTACGATCATGGTTATCGTGGGCATGTCGATTTCGTCGACGACAATTTCATCGGCAACAAGAAAAACCTCCGCATCTTGCTGCCGCGGCTCAAGGCCTGGCTGGAAGAGCGAGACTATCCGTTCGAGTTCTCGACCGAAGCCTCGATCAATATCGCTGATGACAGCGAGCTGTTGCAGGCGATGAAGGACGCGAACTTCTTCGGAATTTTCGTCGGCATTGAGAGCCCGGATCCAGAGACCCTCGTGCAGATGAAGAAAAAGCAGAACACCAGGCGCAACATCGCCGAGAGCGTTCACAGGATTTACGACTATGGCATGTTCGTCACCGCGGGTTTCATCGTCGGGTTCGATACCGAGAAACTCTCGATGGCGCAGCCGATGATCGACTTCATCGAGGAGGCGAGCATTCCAGTCTGCATGGTCGGACTGCTCTATGCGCTGCCTGGCACACAGCTGACGCGGCGGCTAGCCCAGGAAGGCCGCCTGCACGAAGGCCATGATCTCATGAAGGTCGAACAGGCGGGCGACCAATGCACGCTCGGCTGCAATTTCGACACCAAGCGTCCGCTTCGTGACATCCTTACGGATTACAAGGCTGTGCTCGGGCACGTCTACAGCCCGACAGCATACGCAGGACGGCTGTCGCGGCTTTCCGTCATGCTCGACCGGTCCGACCGGCGCCGCGATCTGCCCGATGGCGACGTGCGCACGAAGCTTGGCGGCATCGAGGGCGTGCACAGGATCATGCGGACCCTGCCGGAGGTTCGCGAGCCGTTCTGGAAGACCTTCGTCGAGGTCGCCAAGTCCAACCCAGGCGCACTGCGCTACATCGTGATGCTGATGGCGCTGTACCTGCATTTCGGGCCGTTCTCGAAGCACGTGATCGGTGAGATTGACCGCCGGATTGCAGAATTGGACGGTACGCCTCCGGTGAGGGCCACGGCGCTTGTGCAATGAGTTCATCAAGTCTGCAGTTTGATGGACGGCAAAGTCTGCCAGGGCTTCGGTTCTGATTGAATCTGGACCGAAGCTCTGGCTTCTTGTTTGAGCGGCTGGCGCGGCTCAGGCAACGTCGGTGGAGAGCGAAACGCTCTTCCAGGCATCGAATTCGGCCTGCAGCAGTTTCATTTTTTCCTCGACCAGCCGCACGGCATCGCTGCCGAGCAGGAGATGCGTCGGCGGATCGGCCGACAGCGCGAGTTTCAACATCGCCTGCGCGGCCTTTTGGGGATCGCCGACCTGCCAGCCACTCAGTTCCATGCGACGTTTGCGGATTGGATTGATGACAGCGTCATAATCTCCGATCGACCGCTCCGCCCGTACCATCGATCGTCCGGCCCAGTCGGTACGAAAGCCGCCCGGCTCGACGGCGGTGACCTTGATGCCGAGGTCTTTGACCTCCTTGCCGAGGGATTCCGATATCCCTTCCAGCGCGAACTTGCTGCCGTGGTAGTAGCTGAGACCGGGCATTGTGATGATCCCGCCCATCGACGTGATGTTGAGGATGTGCCCGGCGCGCCGCTTGCGCATGAAGGGCAGCACCGCCTGGATCATCGCCACCGCGCCGAAGACGTTGACCTCGAACTGGCGTCGCAGATCGTCGATCGATGATTCCTCCAGAATGCCCTCGTGGCCGTAGCCGGCATTGTTCACGAGAACGTCGATCGCGCCGATCCTGCGCTCGACGTCGGCGACCGCGGGCGCGATGGCCTCGGTGTTGGCGACGTCAAGAACCACGGCGTGCACGCCGGCGCCGAGCGCTTCGAATGTCCGCTTGTCATTCTCGTTGCGCACGGTGCCGGCGACGGTGTGGCCGTCGCCCAATGCTGCCTCGGCCAACGCGCGGCCGAAGCCGGACGAAACGCCCGTGATGAGGAAAGTCTTTGCCATAGGAGATGTCCTTCAGATCGAGATTGCGGGCTCGATATAGGCGACTTGATTGCTGCAATAATCGGCATAGAGTGGCATGACCTAATGCAGATAATAGAACAATGCAGCATGCTGGCCTTTTCGAGCTGAACGCCGTCGTCGCGATTTCAACGCACCGCAGCTTTCGCGCGGCCGCGACTGAACTCGGCATTTCGCCCTCGGCGTTGAGCCATGCGATCGCCGCGCTGGAAAAGCGGTTGGGCGTGCGCCTCATCAATCGGACGACGCGCAGCGTCGCGCTGTCGGAAGCGGGAGAGCGTTTCCTCGCCAGGGTCAGTCCCGCGCTGCGCGAGATTGCCGGCGCGATGGAGGATGTGAACGAGTTCCGCGATACGCCCGCGGGAACGCTGCGCATCAACCTGAAGGAGCGCGCCGCGCACCAGATCCTCCGCCCGGTCGTCGCAAAGTTTCTGCGGCGCTATCCCGACATGAATGTCGAACTGACCCTGGAGGGACGTCCCATCGATATCGTCGCGGAAGGTTTCGATGCCGGCATCCGGTTGGCCGAAGCCGTGCCGCAGGACATGGTCGCGATCCCCTGCGGCCCGGACACGCGCTTCATCGTCGTCGGCGCGCCCGATTATTTCGCGCGCTGTTCGGTGCCGCGGTCTCCGCTCGATCTGCTCGCCCATGAGTGCATTCGCAGACGGATGCCCGGCGGCAAGCTTTATCACTGGGAGTTCGAGAAGCGCGGCGGCGAGCAGATAGTGGTGGATGTCAGGGGCAGGCTGACCCTCGACAATGACAGTCTGATGGTCGAAGCCGCGCTCGAAGGCGTGGGACTGGCGTTCGTCAGCGATTTCTGGGTAGCGGGGCATCTCGCCGCCGACACCCTGCGCGCCGTGCTGGACGACTGGACGCCGCCATTTCCCGGCTTGCGCCTCTACTATCCACGGCACCGGCACATGACGGCTGGGCTTCGTGCTTTCGTCGACATGGTGCGGGAGGAGACGAAGGTGGCTGCCAGGGGCGGGGAGGTCCACTCGCCCCGGGCCAAACGATCGGGCGATCGTCGCAAGCGCGCGTGAGCCGTCGTGGCCACCCGGGTGTTCGGCCGATGGCTTCGCCGGCGTGGACGCGACTGCGTCGGTCCCGCCAGGGCTGCGTCACGACACTTTTGGTGGACGCGTGGGGAATTGCGAGATAAAGGCGCATGATATTCCCTCGCATCCTCCGGAAGCTTTCTCGTGAGCGGCAGGCAGAACAATTTCCTCGCGCAGGCGATGCAACAAGGTGTGTTGGCATTGCGGGCGCGGCAGTTTGCTGAAGCCGAGCAGATCGCCACCAACATTCTGAAATCAAACCGCTCGGACAGACACGCCGCGCTTTTGCTGGCGCATGCCCTGATGGGGCAGAACCGGGGTGACGAGGCAATTGCACCGCTCGAGCGAGTTGCACGCCGCGCCGACGACGGAGAGGTGGAGACCTTGCTCGGTGCGCTGCTGTGCGGTGCAGGGCGCGCCACGGACGGCATCGCGCAGCTTCGACGCACGGCGGCGCGCCGCCCACCATATCTTCCTTCGTTTCGGGAACTCGCTGGGCAGCTTGCCAAGGCCGGTCAACACGACGAGGCGATCAGCACGATCGAGGCCGGCCTCGCGCTGGCTCCTGAGAGCGTCGATCTGAAGCTCGATCTCGGGCGGCTGTTGCATGATACCAATGACTTCGCGCGGGCTGCGAGTGTCCTGACCGCCGCACGTGATGCTGCGCCGGGACGCCCGGACATTCTTAACCAGCTCGGGCGGGTCCTGATCCTTCATGGCGACTACGCCGCAGCCGCGGACGCTTTCCGCCGCGTGCTCGCGCTCTATCCGGACGATCGCTCGACCCGCGCCTATCTCGCCACATCCTTGTTCGAGCAGGGTGAGCGCGACGCTGCCGAAGCGGCGCTGCGCTCCATCATTCGTGGTCAGCCCCAGCTGCTGGGACGCGCGGCATTCGTCATGGCCGCGGCATCGCATGGTCGCTTCTTCTTCTCCCAGCGCGACGTTGCGAAATTCCTCGGTGGAGAGTGAGGCCGGGCGCATTGGACGAAATCTCGTCGCGCCTCACGCCCTGAAGTTTCTCCGGTAGAGGTTGGGCTGCCGCCTGAGCTCACCCCGGAACTGGCCGACGCGGTTGGCTTCATCCGCGGTGAACGAGGATGTCTGCGCAGTCCAGTCGTCTCGCTTGACCGGAATGCATTGCGCGATGGGAGTCCCCTTGGGGAGGACACCTTTAAAATTCCGGTCGTGCCAGTACGCCGGGAGGTGCACCCAGTTGTCGGTATAGAGGTCCGAATTGACCAAGCCGCTGAGCGTCGTGAACGGCAGGTCGAAGCGGTTGACGGGATGCGTGAAGTAGATCGCGTAGCCTTCGGGTGCCTCGACGGTCCACAGATTGTGGAATTTGAGAAAGAAGCGGCCCTCTTCGAACAGCGGCGTGCCGATGACCTGACCCGGATCGTGAAATCCGATCGGCGAGCGCGGAAATTCGGGTGTGCCTCCGGGCGGCAGGTCGTGATCCCAGGTGATTTCGCCGTTCTCGACTCTGAGATCGCAGACCAGTGGCAGCAGGAACCCGCAGGTCATCGCGTCCACGAAGGGCGGGCAGCGCTTGATGGTGTCCTCGTCGTGCAGGTTGATCGAAGAGAAGGCCGTCGCAGGCATTGTCTTGAGCCAGTCGGGAACGCCCTGCGCCGCCGGGATGGGGGCCGGAATTAGTCCCTCAAGCTCCGTCGGACAGCGAAATTTGAGCGTCAGTTTGCTGTTGGTGGACATTGGGCGCTCCGATGCCGTGATGACCTACATGAATGCGTTGCAAAGGTGAAGCTCACGATCAGGCGCAAGATCGGCAGATTGCAAGGGCGGTCGGCAGGCTCCATCAATTGCGCACAAGATAGAGCGGCGTTCTCAGCGTCAGCTGATAGGATGGCTTCGGCACCCAGATGATTTGGGCCGTGACCCCGAACAGTCGATTGTCGTTGTCATCCATCCGATCGAGGTCAAGCCGGAGGATGGGCCCGGTGAAGGACTGGATTGGCGTGAAGTTCAGGAGCTGCGCGCCGCCGAAATGCTGTACTCCGACGCGGCCGGTGAATTTCCAGTTGCTCGGCCACTGATAATAGCCGCCGACATAGCCGATGATATTTGGGTGGATCCGGGCGAGATCGGTCGCTACCTCGACGCGGGTGTCCTGGATGCCCGCGAGGATTCCGCGCGTTCCATCCTTGTCGAAGGCATAGTCGAACTCGAGAATGTTGTTGAAGGTCGTCGTCCCAGTCGGCCCGTTCGGGATTGCCTGGGTGATTGTCGATTGCCACGTGATGGTCGGGATTGAGCCACCATTCTGGCTGTAGAGGTCCGCCTGAAAGCCGACGTTCCAGCTGGTGACGTCGAAGGCCGACCACCCCTGCGCGGGGCCATAGGTCGTCGTTCCGGAAATGCCGGCATACAGCGAGACCGCATCGGTGACGTCTACCGTCAATGGAAGATCGACGGCGAGGGATTGCCGGGACGGCAAGGAGACGCTTGTCGGAAGCGAGCTGCCGTTCGCGAGCGCAAGCGACTGTAGCGCGCTAAACAGAGCCGGGCTGCCGAAACCTACTGGCAAAGCGCCGGCCGGCACCGTTGCGTAGCTTGTTCGCAAATCGAGATAGATATTTGGCGGAGCGCCGCTGTCGTCGTCGCGATCTTTGCCGAACGCTGGTCCAGCCAAGCATGAGCCGATGAAACAGGCCAGCACAAGGCCCGGCAACGACGGAAAATCCCCGAAAGGGGTGGTCAGAATGCGCGGGGAAACTGGCACGACCTTTGGGCTCCTCCCTTGACCTGGCGGGGCGCTAGCTCACGAGATACTTCGCCACCGCCGGCTCGTTCCATTCGATGCCGAGCCCGGGACCGCGGGCGGTGACTGCGCCGTCTATGATCTCGGCGGGCCTTGCGAGGATCGCGCCTGCGAAGTCGAGGAACTCGAGCCAGTGCGCGGTCGGCGTCACCGCCAGCAGATGCGCGCTGACTTCCGCGAAGAGATGGCTCGACATCGGGATCGACGCGGCATCGGCCTGTCCCGCGACCTGCATCCAGCCGGTGACGCCGCCGACCTTCATCACGTCGGGCATGATGAAGTCGGATGCGCCGGCCGCGATCGCCTCGGCGAAGCCGCGCGGAAACCACCAGTTCTCGCCGGCCTGGATCGGCGTCGGCGAGGTCGCGCGGACCCTGGCGTGGCCGGACAGGCTTTCCTGCGGCACCGGCTCCTCGATCCAGTGCAGGTCGTAGGGCGCAAGCCGGGCGATGCGACGGGTGGCTTCCGCCGGATCGAGCGACTGGTTGAAATCGATCATCAGCGCGATGTCAGGGCCGAGCAGGGCACGCACGCCCTTCACGACGCGCTCGTCATTGGCGGCATCGCCGTCGCCACCCTTGATCTTGATGCCCTTGAAGCCTTGGTCGAGCGAGCGGCGCAGCGCGCGCTCGTCGGCAACGGGATCGACCGCCCCATAGCTGTCATAGGCCTTGATCGGTTTCACCGAGCCGCCGAGTAGCTCGACCAGCGGCCGGCCGGCGAGTTGGCCGAGCACATCCCAATAGGCCATGTCGAGGCCCGACACGGCCATCCCGACCAGACCTTGCGCGCTGAGCAGCCGGAACTTGGCGTCCATCGCCTTCATCAGGTCGAACGGGGCGACCGGTCTGCCGATCAGCTCGCGTCCGATCTCCTCGATCAGATAGCAGAGAGGGTTAAGTGTGAGCTTGCTGTAGGCGAAGATGTAGGTGCGGCCGGTAACGCCTTGATCGGTCTCGACATCGATCAGCACCAGCGGACCGGAATCGATCACGCCAAACGCCGTCTTCACAGGACGCTTGAGCGGCACCACGACGCTTCGTGCCTTCACCCCGCGAATCGCTGCAACTGTCTGGCTCATCGATGTTTCCTCAGGCGGTTACCACTTCTTGTTATTGGACACTGTACCATCGCAGCAGCCGCGGCGCGGTCCAATCGGTCGCGACCTGCTCGATCAGATAGCGGCCCGGATATTCGGCGAGGAAGGCAATGCGCTGGGTCTGGCCCGGTTCGACCGCGAGCGTGTCGAGCCAGAACGGCTTCCAGCCGTCGTCGAGCCGGTCAAGCAGACGGAAGTGATGGCCGTGCAGGTGAAAGACGCTGGCGATCGTGGCTTGGTTGGTCAGGGCCAGCACGACGGTTCGGCCTGCCTTGGCCTGAAAGGCCGGAGCCGCTGACGGCTTGAAATCCGCCGGATGGACCCAATCGGTGGGCGCGCCGAGCGCCAGATCGAATCGCGTAGCGCTCTTGAGGTCGAGCTGGGCGGGCATGTCATTGCCCGGCAGCGGTGGGGCCGGCGGGAACGGCGCCGTTCGGATCGGCGGCTCGTTCGAGACGGCGAGCTTGCCGACCGGACGGGCTTGCTTGCCGTCGTGCAGCAGGATCGGGAAGCTCGTTCCGGCCGGACCGGCCGCATCGACAAAGACGTCCGTGCGGCTTCCGGGAGCCAGGACCAGCGCGCCGTTGCGGGCCGGGAACGGTTCGGCCGGCTGGCCGTCGATCGCCATCACCCGGACGTCGAGGTTGTCCAGCTTGACCGCCAGCACGCTGCGTTGGCTGCCATTGATAAAGCGGAGTCTGAGGCGGGCATTGGCCGGTGCCGATATATCGTATGAAGTCTTGCCGTTAATTGTATGAATTTGCGTCGAATCTTTTGGGTCGTTCCCAAACGGAATCGCGGTTCCATCGGGCTGCAGGCGCCACTCCTCGATCAGCAGAACCTCGTCGCGATCGACGGCGACCGGCGAGGTGCCGGTCACGATCAGCGGGCGCGGCCGCGCCGGCGCCGTGCCCTCTCCGAACAGCGGCTCGCACAGGAAGGTACCCGCATGCCGAAGCGGCAGCTGGAAGGTATCCTTTGCCCCCGTGGCAAGGGGCGCCCGGGAGGCCAGCGGCTCCGCGGCTGGGACGCCATCGAGCCCGCGGCAATCAAGTGCGGCCGCGACCGGCAGCTCGTTGCCGAACGTCACGTCGAGGACCTCGCCGCGCTTGAAGCGGAGATCGCCGCTGCCGAGCGACCAGACCGGGGTCTCCGGTCCGTCGGGACGAAGCAGGATGCGGTCGGCTTTGGCCTGCAGCGTAACCGCCGTCCTGCCCTGCGCCGAGCCGGTGGCCGGCCAAGCGGGGCAAAGCGCCGCGGCGCCGAGGCCGGCGATCAGGTCGCGCCGGGTGAGGGAAAATTGGGGACTTGCTGGGGGGCTTGCCATCCGGCCGATGCGGACCATTTTCAAGTGTACCTGTCCAGTCGCGATCGGTCGCAGGGCGGGCTCTCCAGCGGCCATTTTTTTGCTGCGAACCGGTGGGCGCATGTTATAAGCCCGGCCGCCCGCGGCATCGCGGCCGGACTGGATGCTTTTCGCGCGGGCGTGGCGGAACTGGTAGACGCGCTGGATTTAGGTTCCAGTGACGAAAGTTGTGGGGGTTCGAGTCCCTCCGCCCGCACCAAGCGCTTACAGCGTTTGCATGACGATTCCTTGGAGAACCTTGGGCCCCGAAGGGGACGAGGGTTCGCCGAACCCACAGACGTTAGGCCGCAAGGCTCACCGTCGAACAGATTGACACTGCCACGGCCGCTCGGGCCGCGGCAAAAGCGGAAGAAGATTGATACCATGCAGGTCACCGAGACCCTCAACGAGGGACTGAAGCACGAATTCAAGATCAGCGTTCCGGCATCCGATCTCGATGCCAAGGCGGGCGCCAAGCTGGTCGACCTCAAGGACAAGGTCCGTCTCAACGGCTTCCGTCCCGGCAAGGTGCCGGTGGCGCACCTGAAGAAGATCTACGGCCGGTCTGTCATGGCCGAGACCATCGACCAGACCATCAGCGACACCAACCGGCAGATTTTCGAAGATCGCGGCTTCCGCCTCGCCGGCGAGCCGAAGATCACGATGCCGACCGAGAAGGACCAGGTCGAGGAATTGCTGTCGGGCAAGACCGACCTGACCTACACCGTCGCGATCGAGGTCGTGCCGCAGATCCAGCTCGCCGATTTCAAGTCGTTCTCGGTCGAGAAGCCGGTGGTCGATGTCTCCGACGCCGACGTCGACGATGCCATCAAGCGCATCGCCGAAGGCAGCCGCCCGTACAACGCCAAGACCGAGGGGGCGGCGGAGAAGGGCGACCGTGTCACCATCAGCTTCAAGGGCACGATCAACGGTGAAGCCTTCGAGGGCGGTACCGGCGAGGGCATCCAGGTCGTGATCGGCGCCGGCCAGTTCATTCCGGGCTTCGAGGAGCAGCTGATCGGCATCGGCACGGGCGAGACCCGCACGCTGAAGGTTGGTTTCCCGAAGAACTACCTGAACGACAAGCTCGCCGGCCAGCCGGCCGAGTTCGAGACCACCGCGACGCTGATCGAGGCGCCCGGTGAGGCCGCGATCGACGACGAGTTCGCCAAGACGCTCGGCCTCGAGTCGCTTGACAAGCTGAAGGAAGCCGCGCGCGAGCGCCTGACCGCCGAGTTCGCCGGCGCGACCCGTCAGAAGGTCAAGCGCGCGCTGCTCGACCGTCTCGACGAGAGCCACAAATTCGAGGCGCCGCCGTCACTTGTCGCCGAAGAGTTCAACCTGATGTGGAACTCGATCAAGGCCGAGATGGACTCGACCGGCAAGTCCTTCGCCGACGAGAACACCACCGAGGATGCGGCCAAGGAAGAGTACCAGAAGATCGCCGACCGCCGTGTCCGCCTCGGCCTCGTGCTGTCGGAGATCGGCGAGAAGAACAAGATCACCGTGACCGACGACGAGGTCTCGCGCGCCGTGATCGAGCGCGCACGCCAGATGCCGGGCCGCGAGAAGGAAGTCTGGGATTACTACCGCAGCAACGCCCAGGCGCTGGCCCAGCTCCGCGCTCCGATCTACGAGGACAAGGTCGTCGACTTCGTCCTGGAACTCGCCAACGTGACCGAGAAGAAGGTCTCCAAGGATGAGCTGTTCAAGGATGAAGACGCCGGGCAGACTGCCGCCTAATTGCGGCACCTCGCGTTAATGATGAACCGCGAAAGCACGCCCGCGGCGGGTCCCCGTCGCTAGGCGTGCCGACGCGAATCGGCTTGAACTTCTGCGTCCTGCCCAGGTGGCTAGTACGGCCAGTGCCGGTCTTGTCGGCCGGAAATTGGTCCATATCTGGGTTAAGCCTTAACGTTCTGCATCACCCCTAACCCTTGGGTTCTTTCATGCGCGATCCCGTTGAAACCTACATGAACCTCGTGCCGATGGTCGTCGAGCAGACCAATCGCGGCGAACGCGCCTACGACATTTTCTCGCGCCTGCTGAAAGAGCGCATCATCTTCGTCACCGGTCCGGTGGAAGACGGCATGGCGACGCTGACCGTCGCGCAGCTGTTGTTCCTCGAGGCCGAGAATCCGAAGAAGGAAATCTCGATGTACATCAACTCGCCGGGTGGCGTGGTGACGTCGGGCCTTGCGATCTACGACACGATGCAGTTCATCCGTCCGCCGGTGTCGACGCTGTGCACGGGGCAGGCGGCCTCGATGGGCTCGCTGCTGCTCGCAGCCGGCGAGAAGGACATGCGCTTCACGCTGCCGAACTCCCGCATCATGGTGCACCAGCCGTCCGGCGGCTTCCAGGGACAGGCGACCGACATCATGCTGCACGCGCAGGAGATCCTGAATCTCAAGAAGCGCCTCAACGAGATCTACGTGAAGCACACCGGCCAGACTTACAAGGCGATCGAGGACGCGCTCGAGCGCGACAAGTTCCTCACCGCCGAGGACGCCAAGGCGTTCGGTCTCGTCGACAAGGTCATCGACAAGCGGCCGGAAGACCCGTCGGCGGCCAAGGCGGCCTAACAAAGCTGCCTGATCTGGACAGGCGACCTGAGGCGTCGGTGTGATCTCCACATTGACGCCTCACATAGTCGGCAAAGCAGGACGGCGGAGTACCCCGCAAGCGCATATTTGGGGGCAGAAAGTTCCGCTTTCGTGCTCAGGGCCCGGCGTGGTAATCCCGCAACGTTTCGTGGATTTCGACGCGTATTCCACGTGCGATCGTGGAAAATCACGGTATTGTCACGGTCTTGAGCCGGCCTCCCGATTAGCGAATTCTTGATAGTCGGGTGCCAGCATGGTTGGCTGTAATGCATCGGCTATGATCGCGGAGATTCGAATAAACCGTGATCCACACTGTCAGTATTGCGTAGGGTCTTTTTTGGTACGGAATTTGCTCTATCTACCCAATACTCCGGTTTTGTGCCGGATTGGGTCGATCTGGCAAACGAGGTCGAACGGCGGACGGAGATAATGAATGAGTAAGGTCGGCACGAGCGACGCCAAGAACACGCTATATTGCTCGTTCTGCGGCAAGAGCCAGCATGAAGTGCGCAAGCTGATTGCCGGACCGACTGTCTTCATTTGCGACGAGTGTGTCGAACTCTGCATGGACATCATTCGCGAGGAGAACAAGTCCTCGCTGGTGAAGTCGCGCGACGGCATCCCGACGCCGAAGGAAATCTGCAAGGTCTTGGACGACTACGTGATCGGTCAGAGCCACGCCAAGAAGGTGCTCTCGGTCGCCGTCCACAATCACTACAAGCGGCTTAACCATCAGACCAAGCACAACGACGTCGAGCTGGCGAAGTCGAACATCCTGCTGATCGGTCCGACCGGTTCGGGCAAGACGCTGCTCGCGCAGACGCTGGCCCGCATCCTCGACGTGCCGTTTACCATGGCTGACGCGACGACGCTGACTGAAGCCGGCTATGTCGGTGAAGACGTCGAGAACATCATCCTGAAGCTGCTGCAGGCCGCCGACTACAACGTCGAGCGCGCGCAGCGCGGCATCGTCTATATCGACGAAATCGACAAGATCAGCCGCAAGTCGGACAATCCCTCGATCACCCGCGACGTGTCGGGCGAGGGCGTCCAGCAGGCGCTGCTGAAGATCATGGAAGGCACGGTGGCCTCGGTCCCGCCGCAGGGCGGCCGCAAGCATCCGCAGCAGGAGTTCCTGCAGGTGGACACCACCAACATCCTGTTCATCTGCGGCGGTGCGTTCTCGGGCCTCGAGAAGATCATCTCCGCGCGGGGCCGTTCGACCTCGATCGGCTTCGCGGCGCAGGTGCTGGCGCCGGAGGATCGCCGTACCGGCGAGATCTTCCGTCACGTCGAGCCGGAGGATCTGCTGAAGTACGGCCTGATCCCGGAATTCGTCGGCCGTCTGCCCGTCGTCGCGACGCTGGAGGACCTCGACGAGGCCTCGCTGAAGAAGATCCTGACCGATCCGAAGAACGCGCTGGTGAAGCAGTACCAGCGGCTGTTCGAGATGGAGAACATCGAGCTGACCTTCGCCGACGAGGCGCTTGGCGCGGTCGCCCGCAAGGCGATCGAGCGCAAGACCGGCGCACGCGGCCTGCGGTCGATCCTGGAGAGCATCCTGCTCGAGACCATGTTCGACCTCCCGGGCCTCGAAGGCGTCGAGGAAGTCGTGATCTCGCGCGAGGTCGTCGAGGGCACGGCGCGTCCGCTCTACATCTACGCGGATCGTTCCGACCGCGCCGTCGAGAGCAGCGCGAGCGCCTAAGGCGCAACTTTCTGTCGTCGCAATTCATGCGGCTGCCGGGCGATCCGGCGGCCGTTGCGGCGCAGCAGCAGGTCATTTTCGCGTCGCAGTAAATGCCTGTTTAGCCTATATTTCCCGGCACTTCTCAGACTTGACACCCCCCCGCCTGATAGCCACCTAATGCTATCGGTGAGGGATCTCATGCGTTGAGATTCGTCGCTTTTCGATGCGGAATATGCGGCTGCTAACGGCAATCTAATTCCGGATCACCAAGGCACCTTGTGGCGGTTGCGCAAGCAGGCGGACTGCGTGCAAGGGGGCAAAACAAAAGGATAAGGCCATGACGACTTCAAAACCCCGGCCAACGATCGTCCACGGCGAAAGCCATTCCTATCCGGTGCTGCCGCTCCGCGACATCGTCGTCTTCCCGCACATGATCGTGCCGCTCTTCGTCGGCCGCGAGAAATCGATCCGCGCTCTCGAAGAGGTGATGAAGAACGACGCGTTGATCATGCTCGCGACGCAGAAGAACGCGTCCGATGACGATCCGGCTCCCGATTCAATCTACGAGACCGGTACGCTCGCCAGCGTTCTGCAGCTCCTGAAACTGCCCGACGGCACCGTCAAGGTACTGGTCGAGGGCCTCGAGCGCGCGCGTGTCGAGAAATATTCCGACCGCAGCGAGTACTACGAGGCGACCGCGGTCGCGCTCGCCGACACTGACGCCAACTCGGTCGAAGCCGAGGCCTTGGCGCGTTCGGTCGTGTCCGACTTCGAAAGCTATGTGAAGCTGAACAAGAAGATCTCCGCCGAAGTCGTCGGCGTGGTTCAAGCGATCACCGATTTCGCCAAGCTCGGTGACACCGTTGCCTCGCATCTCGCGGTCAAGATTGCCGATCGGCAGGCGATCCTGGAGACGTTGTCCGTCACGCAGCGCCTGGAGAAGGTGCTGGGCCTGATGGAGAGCGAGATCTCGGTGCTGCAGGTCGAGAAGCGCATCCGCTCGCGCGTCAAGCGCCAGATGGAGAAGACCCAGCGCGAGTATTACCTGAACGAGCAGATGAAGGCGATCCAGAAGGAGCTCGGCGACGACGAAGGTCGCGACGAGCTGGCCGATCTGGAGGAGAAGATCTCCAAGACCAAGCTGTCCAAGGAAGCGCGCGAGAAGGCCCAGCACGAGCTGAAGAAGCTGCGCCAGATGTCGCCGATGTCCGCGGAAGCGACCGTCGTGCGCAACTACCTGGATTGGCTGCTGTCGATCCCGTGGGGCAAGAAGTCCAAGGTCAAGAAGGACCTCGAGGCCGCGCAGGCGGTGCTGGACTCCGATCACTACGGGCTCGAGAAGGTCAAGGACCGTATCGTCGAGTATCTCGCGGTGCAGTCACGCGCCAACAAGCTGACCGGACCGATCCTGTGCCTGGTCGGGCCTCCCGGCGTCGGCAAGACCTCGCTCGGCAAGTCGATCGCGAAGGCGACCGGCCGCGAGTTCGTGCGCGTGTCGCTTGGCGGCGTGCGTGACGAGGCCGAGATCCGCGGTCACCGTCGCACCTATATCGGCTCGATGCCCGGCAAGATCATCCAGTCGATGCGGAAGGCGAAGACCTCGAACCCGCTGTTCCTGTTGGACGAGATCGACAAGATGGGCGCCGATTTCCGCGGCGATCCGTCGTCGGCGCTGCTTGAGGTCCTGGACCCCGAGCAGAACTCGACCTTCAACGACCATTACCTGGAGGTCGACTACGACCTGTCCAACGTGATGTTCATCACGACCGCGAATACGCTGAATATTCCGGGCCCGCTGATGGACCGCATGGAGATCATCCGGATCGCCGGCTACACCGAGAACGAGAAGGTCGAGATCGCGCGCAAGCATCTGATCCCGAGCGCGCTCTCCAAGCACGGTCTGGACTCCAAGGAATGGTCGATCGATGACGCGGCCTTGCTCTTGATGATCCGCCGCTACACCCGCGAAGCGGGCGTGCGTAATCTGGAGCGTGAGCTCTCCACACTCGCCCGCAAGGCGGTGAAGGAGCTGATGATCTCCAAGAAGAAGTCGGTGAAGGTCACCGAGGCGAACATCGAAGAGTTCCTCGGCGTGCCGAAGTATCGCTTCGGCGAGATCGACGACGAGGATCAGGTCGGTATCGTCACCGGTCTGGCGTGGACCGATGTCGGCGGCGAGCTGTTGACCATTGAAGGCGTCATGATGCCTGGCAAGGGCAAGATGACCGTCACGGGCAATCTGCGCGACGTGATGAAGGAGTCGATCTCGGCGGCGGCGTCTTACGTCCGCTCGCGCGCGATCGTCTACGGCATCGAACCGCCGATGTTCGATCGCCGCGACATCCACGTTCACGTGCCGGAGGGCGCAACCCCGAAGGACGGTCCGTCCGCTGGTGTCGCGATGGCCACCGCGATCATCTCGGTCATGACCGGCATTCCGGTCCGCCACGATGTCGCGATGACCGGCGAGATCACGCTGCGCGGCCGCGTGCTGCCGATCGGCGGTCTGAAGGAGAAGCTGCTGGCTGCCGCGCGCGGTGGCATCAAGACGGTGCTGATCCCCGAGGACAACGCCAAGGATCTCACGGAGATTTCCGATGCGATCAAGGGCGGCATGGAGATCATCCCGGTCTCGCGGCTGGACGAGGTCGTTGCCAAGGCGCTGACCCGGGTGCCTGTGCCGATCGTCTGGGAAGAGGAGACCAGCAAGGTCGACGTCAAGCCCGACGCTTCGGATGAGGCGTCCGGTGGCCTGACGGCGCACTGAAGCAGTCTTCAATCTGAAAGTTCAAACGGCGCCTTCGGGCGCCGTTTTTGTTCTGGTCATCACGAGGAGCCGGGCAGGCGACTACTCTTTCTTCTCGATGACGAAATTGCCGATCGCCCCGAGGGCCATCAACACGCTGGTGCCGAGGAACACCGCGCGCATGCCGATATGGCCGCCGATGAATCCGCCGGCGAGCGGGCCGATCACCTGGCCGTCATATTGCGCCGAGATCGAATAGCCCAGCATGCTGCCGGTGACCGTGTCGGGCACGTTGTGCCGGATCACGCTTGCGATGCAGGGCAACAGGCCGCCAAGCGCGAGCCCCATCAGGAAGCGAAGCAGGATCAGCTGCCAGCCGCTGACCACGAAGGCCTGCGGGATCAGCAGCAGCGCCGAGGCGGCCAGGCAGATGGTGATGATCCGCCAATGGCCGACGCGATCGGCCAGCTTGCCGAGATGCGACGACGACAGCAGGCTGCCGAACGCCGCCGCCGACATCACGAGGCCGGCGACGAACGTCACCTGCGGCGCCTCGACCAGCTGCGCGACATAGACCGTGATGATCGGCTCGATCGACATGTTGGCGATCATCAAGAGCAGGCCGGTGCCCCACATCGCGATCACGGGTCGCTTGTCCGGAACCAGCGACCAGCCGCCGTGCGCCTTGGCGCCTTTCGCCGTCTTCGGACGCGCATCCTCGCGGATCAGGAAGGTCGTGCCGAGGAAGGTGATGAAGATGACGCCGCCGATCAGGAAGAAGGTCGCGCGGATGCCGATCAGGCCCGGCAGCACGCCGCCGATCAAGGGACCGACCAGGCCGCCGGCCATGATGCCGGCCGACAGAACGCCGATCGCCCAGCCGGACCGCGCCTTCGGCGTCTGCGCCGCGACCAGCACGGTCGAGCCCGAGGCGTAGCCGCCGAGCAGGCCGGTCAACAGCCGCAAGCCGACCAGCTCATAGACGTTATGCGCCATGCCGATCAGCGACATGGCAACCGCCATGCCGAGGCTCGCGCGGATCAGCATCAGCTTGCGGCCATAGCGGTCCGCGAGCCGTCCCCATAACGGCGCCGTCAGCGCCGCGCTGAAGAAGGTTGCGCCATAGGCGACGCCCGACCATTGCACGATGGCGGCACGATCGGTCACGCCGAGCTGCTCGACATAGAGCGGCAGGAACGGCAGCAGCAGCGTCATCCCCACAATTGTCGTGAAGGAGCCGAGCACGCAGACGATCAGGTTGCGCTTCCAGGGTCCGGCGTCGAGGGCCGCTTCGCGATCGATCTCCATGTTCATGTCAGCGCAGCCCGATGACGGCGAAGCCGCGCGCCCGCAGGCCGCGGCGATCCTCGTTGAGCGAACGCAGCAGGCGATCGCGGGTGTCGGTGATGTGGTCGGCGGCTTCGCGCGCGGCAGAATCCGGATCGTTGGCCTTGATGAAGCCGAGAATTCGCCGGTGCTCGCGCCAGGCCTGCTCGCGCGAGGGCTCGGTCCACACTTCGAGCCAGCGCGCCCGTGACAGCCGGGTCATGGCGCCGGCGATCGCCTTGACGATGAAGGGATTGCCGGAGAGACGCGCGATCTCGACATGGAAATCGGTGCCGACGCGGTGCCATTCCTCGCGCGGCGCGCCGGACTGGCAGGCATCCAGCATCGCTTCGACGCCGGCGATGTCGGCCGCGCTCGCCCGCGCGCAGGCGAGGCGGACGGCCGTCGTCTCCAGCGGAATCCTGAACTCGGCCAGCGCCTCCAGCTCACCGAGGTCGATCGGTGCGACGATCCAGTTGCGGCCGTCGCGGCGGACCAGCTCTTCGCCTTCGAGCCGCACCAGCGCGGCGCGGATCGGCGTGCGCGATCCCTCGAACCGGCTCTCGAGCCAGCGCTCGGTCAGCCGCTCGCCGGGGCCAAGGTCGAGAGAGAGGATCATCTCCCGGAGCTGGTCGTGGATCTGAAGCATCTGCGACATGGCGGTCTGCCGGTGGGAGGACGGTCATGCCGACATATCCCAGATTGGTATCCCAAACAATCCCGTTTTGGGATGCCAGTATTGTCTCAACGGGGCACCGACGGTGTTCCGGAGACCTTGCTGGCCGCATCCCGGGAACGACCTCTTGGCGACCGCCTTTGTTGCACGACGCCGAATTGGGAGAACGCAGATGCGGATCGACGGGCAATGCCATTGCGGGGCCGTGACCTATCAGGCCGACATCGATCCCGAACGGGTGTCGATTTGCCATTGCACGGACTGTCAGGCGCTGACTGGTTCACCCTATCGCGTCACGGTGATCTGCGCCGCCGAGCAGGTCCGGCTGACCGCAGGTGCGCCGAAGATTTACGGCAAGCGGGGCGATAACGGCCGGATCCGCTTCCAGCATTTTTGCGGCGACTGTGGTTCCCCCTTGTTCACGAGCGGCGAGGACGGCGGTCCTGACGATTGGGGCATCCGCTGGGGCAGCATTCGTCAGCGCGGCGAATTGACCCCGCGAAGCCAGATCTGGTGCCGCTCCGCCGCGCCCTGGATCAATGATCTCAAGGGATTGCCGGCGCGGCCCAAGGATTGAAGCCCAGGGATCGAGGCCTACGGATTGAGGCCTACGGATTGAGGCTTTGCGACCCTGGCTATCTTGCGCCCGAGGGGCGGGCGAGGCTAAAGAGGCGCGCAGGTACGGGCGGCTAGCTCAGCTGGTTAGAGCATCTCGTTTACACCGAGAGGGTCGGGAGTTCGAATCTCTCGCCGCCTACCAGCCTTCGCCCTGCGGGCTACAGCTCGGCAAGCCAGCCTTTTGCGGATGGATTCACCCGCTTGCGCGGAGGCGCAGGGCGAAGGCTGTCACGCCGAAGCTCGAAGAGCGTAGGTGGACTGGTTCATCACGAAAAAGAGCCGAGGCGGACAAAAGTATGACTGCCCTCATCATCATTCTTGCCGCTCAGGTTTGATGCCGACACCGCCGCGATGCTATTCTCTGCGCCTAACCGGGAACTTGATGCATGCGCAAACTCGCCGCGATTTTTCTGCTCACCATGATTGCCGGACCGGCATTGGCGCAGCAGGACCATGTTCAGCGCTATCGCGAAGAGATCGAGAAGTCGCCGTCGGATGTGGCCAACGAGGCGCGGCAGCAGCGCGCCTACCAGCGCGCGCTCAGCGGCGTGCCGGACCAGAAGCCCACCGACCCTTGGGGCATTGCGCGCAGCAATGACGGGCAGGCCGCGCCGAAGGCCAATGCCGCCAAGACGACCCCAGCGCCGAAGCAGGCCAAGCCCACGAGCGCTGCCGCCAAATAATCCTCGAGAGCGGACCAGGTCGATGAAATATTACGTCTGCAAATTGACTGGACCGCGCCCGACCTTTCCGCAAGACATGACGGCGCAGGAAGCCGCAATCATGCAGGCGCATGTCGCCTACTGCGGCGAATTGCTGCAAGCCGGCAAGGCGTTGATCTTCGGGCCGGTGGCCGATCCCGCCGGCGTCTGGGGACTGGGCGTGCTGCAACTATCCGATGAGGCTGATCCGCAGGAGATCGTCGCCAACGATCCCGTCACCAGGGCCAATGCCGGATTCACCTATCAGATGATGCCGATGCTGCGCGCTGCGACGCGCGAGAGCTGCTAGGGCATGATCCGGAAAAGTGCGAAGCGGTTTTCCGAAGAAGATCATGCCCAAATATGAGATAACTGAAGCTTCTCAACAAGGTTAGGATCGCATGAACGCAGGCCATCCGCAAAACGCCGATCAGATTGCATACTGGAACGGGCCGGGCGGTCAGCGCTGGGCCTCGAGGCAGGCCGCGCAGGATATCGTGCTGCAGCCGGTGCTCGACCTCCTGATCGATCGCGCCGCGCCGAAGGCCGGTGAGCGCATCGTCGATGTCGGCTGCGGCAGCGGCGCCTCGAGCTTCGCGCTGGCGGCAAAGGTTGCGCCCGATGGCCTTGTGCTCGGCGTCGACGTCTCGGAGCCGATGCTGACGCGGGCGCGGCAGAGCGCGCCGCAGGGATTGCCGGTCGAATTCACGCTGGTCGATGCCACCATCTATCCGTTCGCCGGCGAAAGCGTCGATCTGCTGGCGTCGCGCTTCGGGGTGATGTTCTTTGCCGATCCGGTGGCGTCGTTCACCAATTTGCACAAAGCGATGCGGAAGAGCGGCCGGCTCGCCTTCGCCTGCTGGCAGGAGCCGCGCGAAAATCCGTTCTTCATGGCGCCGCTGCAGGCGGTCTACAAGCACGTGCCGAAGCTGCCGCAGCTTGGTCCCGAAGACCCCGGTCCGTTCTCATTCGCGTCCGAATCCCGGGTGAAGCGGATCCTCGGTGAAGCCGGCTTCTCCGACGTTGCCATGGAGCCGTGCCGGGTCGAACTCGATGTTGCGACCGGGCGCGGCATCGATGCGGCGATCCAGGGCGCGCTCGAGATCGGGCCGGCCAGCCGCGCGCTGGAAGGGCACCCGGATGAGGTTCGCTCCGCCGCCATCGCGTCGATGCGCGAGGCGCTGGCGCCGTTCGTCAAGGGCGATTCCGTGCCGCTGCCGGGCGCGATCTGGATCGTAACGGCGCGGGCCTGATCAGGCTTTCTCTTCCCAGATCATCGCCAGATGCACGATGGTCTGCACGGCCTTCTCCATATCCTGGCGGCTGACCCATTCGAGCCGCGAATGAAATGCGTGCTCGCCGGCGAAGATGTTCGGGCAGGGCAGGCCCATGAACGAAAGCCGCGAGCCATCCGTGCCGCCGCGGATCGAGGTCTTCACCGGCGATAGCCCGGCGCGCTCGATCGCCTCGATCGCATAGGCGACGATCTGGGGGTGACGATCGATCACCTCTTTCATGTTGCGGTATTGCTGCTTGACCTCCATGCGGTAGGTCGAGCGCGGATATCCCTTCATGACGTCCTGCACGATCTTCTCGAGCAGCGCTTCCTTCTGCTTCAGGCCTTGCTCGGTGAAATCGCGGACGATGAAGTCGATCCGCGCATTCTCCAGCGCCCCAGAGATTGCGACCGGATGCAGAAAGCCTTCCTTGCCTTCGGTGGTCTCGGGCGAACAGGTGTCCTTCGGCAGGCGATCGACGATCGCGGCCGCGATCTTGATTGCGTGTTCCATCTTGCCCTTGGCGAAGCCCGGATGGGTCGCGACGCCTTCGATGATGATGCTGGCGCCGTCGGCGGAGAAGGTCTCGTCCTCGATGTGGCCTGCGGTCTCGCCGTCCATGGTGTAGCCGAAATCGGCCCCTAACTTCTTGATGTCGACCTTGTCGACGCCGCGGCCGATCTCCTCGTCCGGCGTGAACAGGATCTTGATGGTGCCGTGCTTCACCTGCGGGTTGGTGACCAGGAAATGCGCGGCGTCCATGATCTCGGCGAGGCCGGCCTTGTTGTCGGCGCCGAGCAGGGTGGTGCCGTCGGTCGTGATGATGTCGTTGCCGATCTGGTCGGCCAGCGCTTCGTGCTCGGCGGCGCGGATCAGCTGCGAGGCATCGGCCGGCAGCACGATGTCGCCGCCGCTATAATTCTTCACGAGCTGCGGCTTGACGTTCTTGCCGGTGCAGTCGGGTGAGGTGTCCATGTGCGAGCAGAAGCAGATCACCGGCACCGTCTTGTCGGTGTTGGCCGGGATCGTCGCATAGACGTATCCGTGTGGATCGAGGTGCGCATCGGATATGCCCATCGCCTGCAGCTCGGCGACCAGCAGGCGGCCGAGATTCTTCTGCTTCTCGGTGGAGGGCGTGGTCGGCGAATCCGGATCGGACTGGGTGTCGATCACGACATAGCGCAGGAAGCGCTCGGTGACGGTGTGCTTGAAGTCGAGAGCCGGTGCCAGCATGAAGACCGCGCAAGGATGGAGAACGGGAATAAGACGCTCAGGCGAAGTTGGTTCGGGCAGCAAAGCGCATCGAGCGATAATTCTACAACAGAAAAGCGCCATTCCGGGGCCGCGTCACGAGCCGGAATGGCGCCTGGTATCAAACCGGGAAGGTTAAGAGCCTTAGACGGCTTCCTTCAGCTCCTTGGCGGCGCGGAAGGCGACCTTCTTGCTCGCCTTGATGTGGATCTGCTCGCCGGTCGCCGGGTTGCGGCCCATGCGGGCGGCGCGCTTGCGAACCTGGAGGATGCCGAGGCCGACGATGCGAATCCGCTCACCCTTCTTGAGGTGCTTGGTGATCCGGGTGACCATGTCGGTCAGGATCGCCTCGGCCTGCTTCTTGGACAGCTCCTGCTCTTCGGCGATGGCCGCCGCCAGGTGCTTCAGCGTGATCGTCGCCGGGGTCGCTGCTTTCTTCGCCATGTGTGGCCCTCCTCGTTGCTGAATGGCTGGATTGCTGCTTTCACGCGAATGGCGCGCCGTTCGCGTCGGGAAAATGCGTCCGGAAAAGTCCTGAAACCGCCGGTTCTGGGGAACGGGCAGCGCCGGGCCCGGCCACAGGAAACCCAGACGTATCAGGCCTTATTTGATTCGGGGCTTTGCTGACTACGCCGTTTCCCCTGAAAACAGGCGACAACTCGCGCCGGTGGCGCGAAAATGCCCGCGCTGTGCAGGGCTCCGCAACGTGCTTGACTATCGGGATGCGGGCCTTTATGCCCTCGTTCCTGCGCGGATCAATCCGATGATCGGCATCCGCGGGAGTAGCTCAGTTGGTTAGAGCGCCGCCCTGTCACGGCGGAGGCCGCGGGTTCGAGTCCCGTCTCTCGCGCCATTTATTTCAATGACTTAGCAGAAATGTCGGTTCCCAAGAGTATTTCTTGGGAGGTCGCCGGAATGCGTTTCTTGCGCCTCGGGGCAGGTCCGTCCCGATGAGCTGGGCGTGGTCGAAACGGCGGGTGCTCTCGACGTTTGCCGGACTGCGAGTCTCGCGCACCTTCTCATTGTGATCGATCATGTTTGCTATCTTGTCGATCCTCGCCGTCGCGCCGCCGGCGTCACACTCGACAGTGGCCATCAACTGGTTCCCGCGCCTGCGCGTGTGTCATCCGATGTGACCACATTGCGGTCGACGTTGCCGACACGGGTTCTGCGACGGCATGCGTCGGCTTCGTCTTCAGCGTCTTGTCGCTGGCGGTGCGATGGAAGCTGGCGGAACAGATCCAAGTTCTGCGGTTGAGGTCTGTCGCTGTCACTCCCGGCGACGGCGATCGCTCGTCCATGGCGCAAAAACGACATCAGCGGTTCCACCATCTTCCGGAACTCACACGCTCTCGACGGGTCTTAAAGTTGCCGGAGTAAGTGAAGACAGTTCAGGACATTCAAACGACGCGAGCGTGGGCGAGGGCTGATGAAGCGAACCTAACACGGAGGCGTGCCGATGAACTGGAGTTCGTGGCTGAACGAATACTACAACGACGAACTGGAAAGAGCGGACGCCGCCTGCCGAAGGGGAGAGTCCGTATACGACGCACTCAAATGGATCGACGATCCGTATCTGTGGAACGTGCTGCTCTGGAAGGAATATGATGGCTTCAAGGCGATCAAGGCCGCCATTCCCGATCCACCAGATGCTGGCACCCAGAAAAACTGGAGCGGTCGTTCCGGGATGGAGCTCGGCGCCGCCGTCATCGAAACCTATCGCCTGTTGCACGATAAGCTCAGGCGTCATCTGGATAAGCCGTTCGCCGAATGCGCGGTGCTGGACTATGGCTGCGGCTGGGGCAGTGTGCTCCGGTACTTCATGAAGGATGTGCCACTGCGCAATCTGCATGGGTGTGATCCGCACAAGGGCATCATCCAGGTCGCGCAACGCTCCAACCCGCGCGCCGATATCGTGTTGTCGGACAGTCTGCCGAGACGTCTGCCGTTCAACCAGAAATTCGATGTCGCTTACGCGTTATCGATCTGGACGCACCTCTCGCCTGCCGCAAGCGACACATGCCTGACCGCGGTTCACGATTCTCTGGAGAATCGCGGTCTCTTTCTTCTGACCGTTCGGCCGCCGGCATACGCATTCTATGAGCCGATTGCCAAATTGCCCGGCTGGGATCAGCAAAAAATCGCCGAGACTGTGGCGCGGGACGGATTCTACTTCTATCCGCAAAGCTATCCGGTCGATGGCGAAATGACCTACGGCGAGACGATCATCAGCAAGCGGTACATCGAGACGCACTGGACCGACCGATTTGATCTCGTTGACGTCGGCATGAACGGGATCTCACCGTATCAGAGCATCATCGTTCTCCGAAAGAAGTGAGGCCACAGGGTCGTATCGGCGTTGCTTGGTCGCGGCTGTCGATCTCTCAGGCCGCAGCGTCGTGCCGCGGGCAGGGCGTAGAAAAATCAGGCCGCGACACCGACGGCATCGACGGGTCGCGTTGACTGTTGCTGATGCTGCGAAGCTTCCGCTCGCCATTCGGGCGTCAGCCACCACAACAGGAACAGCAGCGCGATCCCGTTCGACATCAGGCTTGTCGTGAGCGGCACGTTCATGATGGCCTGAACGGCGATGCCTGAGGACACCGCGATGAAGCGCGGCGACAGGTGCCGCGAGACCATCGATCCCACCGACAGGATCAGGCCGCACACAAGTGCCGAAACTGGGGCAAGCGCAAGACCGACCGACGCGATGCCCTCGGTGGCGAGGAAGGAGGCGTTGAAATTGCCGTCCCGATAGATCGCTCCGAGCGCGGGGCCGAGCTCGCCATACGGGCAGGTGGTCACCCGTCGCACGACCGATATCTGGCAGAAGCGGGTTAGGTCGCGGTGCGCGAAGAAGTCGGCATATTGATCAAGGGCGAGCGACGGGATTGCGAGGAAGCGCAGATTGATGGCGCTGAACACGACGTAATCCCTGTCGGCGCCGAGCACGGCGAACGCCGTGAGCCCGATGATCATGGGAATGAGGAATGCGAACACCGTGGCCAGCCGCGGGGTGAACCGGCCGAACAGCCAGAACAGAAACGGCAGCCAGATCGGCAACAGCAGCACGGTCTTGTTGTTGACGACCGGATAGAAGCAAAGCGCAAACAGCAACACGCAAGCGGCCTGCACCCATTGCCTGCGCGACGCGAAATGCGCGAACAGATAAGGCAGGACCGCGCCGATCATGATCCCGGTGAGATAATTCAAAAGCGCCGGCCGCGTGACGGCGTTGCGGGCTGCGCCATAGGGGTTGCCGAGATTGGCGCCGTACGAGATGTCGGCGACCAGCACGGCCAAGGACGACGCCAGCAGCAGCAGCGCAATGCGTTTGATCGCCGTTTCGGACAGGCCGGGCCGCCAAACCGGCATATTCTGGAACATCAGGGGGATCATCGCGGCGGCCAGCGCGGCGATCATGGCCCAGCGGGCGATGACATGCGGATAATCGAACGCGCTGAAGAAGCTGAGCCAGACGAAGCCGAACACCGCTGAGAGCAGCGCGAAGCTCACCAGATAACCGAAGCTGAAGCGGCCCGCGATGAACGCCGGGATGAAGACGGCCATGACGGCGGTGCCGAGGATGGCCTCGGCAGTGATGCCGGAGCGCCAGACATGCATCGCCGGGAACGCGTGCCCGCACGCGATCATCGAGGCGGTGCTGAGGACGAGGAACCCAGGGATTGTGACCCCGACAACCAGGTCTTCGCGCGTCAATTGCATCGGCCCGTCCGAATCGAAAGCTGTGCGACAGCTAGCCGATCGACCTCGGGCTGATCAAGTCAAGCAAGGTTGAGTGACGTCTCGGTCTGTATTGTTATGTTTCCGCCGGGCGATCTGTCACCGCGGCGCCGCATTGAATTCACAAACGCGGAACGCGTTGCCTTAATCAGGCAAAGAATGCGGCGACCGCGTTGACATCGGATTGTCCCGGGGCGTCGCCGCGCAAATTCGCGTCGATGATACGGCGGCAAGCGTCAACCGTGTGGGTATCGCCCAATTCGTTGGCGGCCTCGAGGATCGACCAGACCGCGTCCAAGGGAATGTCGCTCTGCATGGTCGCGTTCGGATCTGACAGCATCGGCGGCGCCGGGGTTAGAATTCGAACAGGTCGCGGCCGCGCCGCGCCAGGGTGTGCAGGTCCGCCACCGTGCCGCGCACGGCGTTGCAGCGGCGGCATTCGATGATGGTGTCGCCGGACGCATGCGCGGGATCGGCGACCTTGATCGCCAGGCTGCCGCAATCCGTGCAGATGATCTTGAATCCGGTCGAAATTACTTGCTGCTGCAAATTCATTGTGGGCCTGCGCCTCTGTTGATGCCGACCTTAATGGAACAATTTCTAAAACTGGGGTCGCGGAGCGGATTGCAATCGAACGACCGCGTTAGGAGGCGATTAAGATTTCGCCGCGGCTGCGCGGTCGTGCGTCAGCCAGACCGCGCATGAAACAACGAGCAGCGGATTGCGGCGCAGGATTGAGAACAAGCTCAGATTGAACAGGTCGTTCTTGATCAGGGTGCCGTCGAGATCGAGCACCAGCGGCAGCGATCTCGCGCGCCCCGCTCTCGGTGGTCCCGCAATCGCCGTAGCCGAACCTGGCGAAGGCCACACCGCCCTGATCAGAGCGCGAGACGATCAGGCCCAACAAAAAAGCCGCCCGAAGGCGGCCGCTTTGTCTGCCGAAGCCTGAATACGTTTTAGCGGACCGTCGAGGTGCCCGAGGAGGTGATCGCGACCGGCTTGCCGGCCTTGATGACCTGGTTGGTCTGGGCGGTCTGGGTGAAATCCGCGTTGTTCCGCGCCGAAATACCGAAAGCCGCAATCCCGATGGCCGCAACGAGGGCAACAACCACAATCTTGAGGTGGGTCGCGCGATCGGCTGAATGGATCGAGTGGTTCATGGTCGCCTCCGGGCGTCTATGCGCCGTCTATGGCAGCTACTGGTAAGCGCCATCTGTTTCCGGATCGTTTCGTGAGTTCCCGGAAATGGTTTCGTGCCACGGGCGGATTGGTTTCACCGTGCCTTGCGTCACAGAGGGAGAGGGCTGAAACTGACCATGGGCGCGGACTGCGCCTGGGAGAAAAATAATAATGAAAACAAGGAACATGACCCGACGGCGGGTGCTGGGAACTGGCTCCGTGGCACTTGCCGCCGCGATGTTTGGTAAGCCGTCTCTTGCCGCTGCAGAGTTCGACTTCAAGCTCGGCGTCAACACTCCGGAAACCCATCCGCTAACAATCCGTCTGGCCGAGGCGGCCAGACTGGTCGGCACGCAGTCGTCCGGCCGGATCAACATCACCGTATTCGCCAACAGCCAGCTCGGTGGCGATCCGGAGATGCTGTCGCAGGTCCGTGCCGGCGGTATCGAGCTATTGGCGGCACCCAGCATGACCTTGTCGACGCTGGTGCCGCTGTCGGGCCTGCCCAGCATCGGTTTTGCGTTCCAGTCCTACGATCAGGTCTGGGCGGCGATGGATGGCGGCGTCGGCGGCATCGTCCGCGATGCGATCGCCAGGTCCGGCGTCGTGCCGCTGAAGAAGGTCTGGGACAACGGCTTCCGCCAGATCACCTCGTCGTCGAGCCGGCAGCTCAACAGCGTCGACGATCTCAAGGGCTTTAAAATTCGCGTGCCGGTGACGGCATTGTTGACGTCGCTGTTCTCAGGTCTCGGCGCATTGCCGTCGAGCATCTCCTACAGTGAACTCTATTCGGCGCTGCAGACCCACATCGTCGAAGGGCAGGAGAATCCGCTGGCACAGGTCTCGACCGGAAAGCTGTACGAGGTGCAGAAATACTGCGCGCTGTCGAACCATTGCTGGAGCGGCTACTGGATCCTCGGCAACCGCCGCGCGATGGCGGCCCTGCCGCCCGATCTGCTCGAACTCATCAATGCGGCATTCGATGCGGCGGCAGTGAAGGAGCGCGCCGATCTGGTCGCGATGGACCGCTCGTTGCAGGCCGAGCTGACCGAGAAGGGCATGACCTTCAACACGCCCGATCCCGTGCAGTTCAGGGCAGCCTTGGTGAAAGCCGGTTTCTACACGCAGTGGCAGAAGACCTATGGCGCGGACGCCTGGGCGGCGCTGGAGAAGTACACCGGCAAGCTGACCTGACGGTGTGAGCGCGGCGATCTCCGGCGTCGCGCTCCACTTACCCCTTTCGCGCGCGAACTCCTTTCGCGACGTTCAAATGATCCGGAGCGAGGCTTCCGGTCGAGCTGCAAATCGCCGACGGGTCATTTCGGGACCCTCATGGGTGCGTCGCCAGCCGCGTAAATCCGTCGTCGCTCCAGTCGTCGCTGCCGACGCCGTGGCGCACGAAGAACAGGCCGGCCGGATCGTACTTCTGCTTGATCTCCAGAAGCCGCTTGTAGTTCGGGCCCCAATAGGCCTGCTGCCATTTCGGTTCGAAGAAGCTGCTTTCCGCAAGATAGGCGCCGCCGTCCGGCGCCACCTTTCTGAGTTCGCCGACCGCCTTCGTGATCCCGGTGGCATTCTTGTGCGCGTCGGCCAGATCCGGCTCGTGGCCGCTGAGGCCGGAATAGGCGGGCGGGCCCTCGCTCGCGATGATGGCGAGCACGAAGGCGTCGATCACGGCAGGGTTCGTGGCGGTTTCCCTTGCGGAGGCGATCGCGGCTTCAGATCCGCCGGCCAGCCCTTTCTGGAAGTGCAACTCGACCGTCGCATGGTGGGCGGCCGCCAGCAGGGCTTCGACAAGCCGCGGACGTTCCACGCCGCTCAGCAGCGATGCCGGAAGCCAGAGCGATTCAAAACCGTGGATGAAGTGTCCGGCTTCGCTCTGATTGGCGGCCCAGAACACGTTCTCCGCCGGAGCGCCCGGACGATCGTCGGAGAGGATCGCCTGCGGAGCGCGCTGTCGGATGTAGGCGGCGTCCCAGCGGTGCGCTGCCGGACCGGTGCGGATCGACGGCGGACGGGTGAAGGTGAATTCAGCCTCGGCCGCGGTGACGAAGAGAATGAATGGCTGCCACAGTTGGTCGGCCTGCTGCCTGTCAAGGCCCAGGAACGACAGCTGGACGTCGAGCGTATTGCCGGGCTTGATGTTGACGATCTCGCCCCAGTGGCGGTTATGCAGGCGGTCGGCGTAGAGATCCACGAATGCGCTCACGAGGCGGCGGAATGACGCGTGAGACGCCGCTTTGATCGTCATGGAGGCGAAGCCGAAGACGTCGGGTAGTTCATGGGTGCGCAACGTCAGGCGGGTGACGACGCCAAAGGTGCCGCCGCCGCCGCCGCGCAAGGCCCAGAACAGGTCCGGGTTGCTGCGGGCATTTGCGATCCGGACGAGGCCGTCCGCGGTGACGATCTCCGCTTCCAGCAGGCTCGCCGCGGCGGTGCCGTAGTTCTTCGAGTAGCTGCCGAAGCCGCCGCCCTGCACGAGTCCCGCTACGCCGACGGTTCCACAGCCGCCACCCTGGACATAGCGGCCACCTCGGGTCGTCACCTCATTGTAGACATGCATCCAGATCGCGCCGGCGCCGATGGTGACGGCCGGCTGCGGCGGATCAAGGCAGCCTTGCGGGACGAAGCTGTCGTGCAGCGTGATGTCGTGCATCGCGCGGGTCCAGATCATCAGCGAGTCCGGTGCACTCGACGTACCGAGATAAGAGTGGCCGCCGCCCCTGACGACCAGCCGCAGATTGTTGTCACGTGCGAAATTGACGGCGGCAACGACGTCACCTGTCGTGCGCGCCGCGACCGCGTAGACACTTGGCTGGGACGCCCATGCATCGAGATAGCCCGTGGTCTGGGTCAGTGCTGGATCGTCGCCGATGTAGTAGGGGTTCTTCAGCCCCTTGAACACATCGCGGCACGCCGGACCTGAGGGACTGTCCTGACACGCCGCCAGCGGCGACTTCACCGCAATGAGGTGGCCGTCGGTTTGCTCGTTCAGCCGGTTCCAGCTGGCGGCCGACGGCCACTGCGGGTCCGAGGGACGCGTTCGCCGAAATATTTGCGAGAAGTTGTTCGCACCCTGCGCAGGGGCTAACGACCCTGGTGCGATCCAGCGCGCCATCGGCGTCAAGGCGGCGCCGATCAGGAGTTCGCGACGATTCATCGGCCGGTCACCTGTCCGTGAGTAGAGCGAATTTCACGCCGTCCGGACGGCGCGCCATCCTGTCCTTGCGGGACGCCGCTCGCCTGCCTGTGGTAAAGACCCGATTGCGTGACGGATCGCAATTGGGGCCCGGACCTGTCCGCCGGGGCAGGTGACCTGAAGAGTTGCAGCATTTACTCCATCCCGACATGTCCACGACGCAGCCAGAGGATTCCATTGAACGCGGCATCGATCGGCGCGTCGAGCGGGGTTGGGATGAGCAAGCGGATTTCGGGGACGAAAATCGCAGCGATGTGACAGCGATCCGACCGGGCGGGGCGAAGCGCGGCTCGATGCTCGCCTATGGTTGGGTGGCGCTGCTGATCGTGGCGAGCGGCGTGGTCAACGTCTTCTCCTCGGTGAGCGAATTCAAACTGTCCGCGGGGTTCGCGCCATTGCGCATGCCCGTGCTGCTCGAGGTGACGAGTGCCATTGCCTGGATCGTGTTTCTGCCGCTGCTGCGAAGCGGCATCACCCGATTGCGTGTCGGTCGCGGCCGAGTGATGGCCGTCACATGGGCAGTGGCGGCGACGTTGCTCTACGCGTTCGCACATCTCGTCACCATGGTCGGGTTGCGCAAGCTGCTGCTGGCCGACGGCTATTCCTTTCATTGGGCAACGGCGTTTCCGCATGAGCTCCAGAAGGACGTCCTCTCGTCTCTGATGGTGGCCGTGGTAATCTGGCTGATGGACCGCAAGGTGTTGGCGATGCCAGTAACACCGATGCTCGCAACACCAGCGCCGCCGGCCTCGGCGCTTGCACTGCCGCTGGCCGGACCGTCCGTCGACACCGCCAATCCCAGCCTGTGGCTGCGGGACGGCTCCGCGAGCTTTCGGGTCGATCCTCGCGATATCGTGGCCGTGACGTCTGCGGGCAACTATGTCGAGTTTAGCCTCCCCAACGGACGTCACCTGATCCGCGGCACGCTTGCACGGGAGGAGGATCGGCTGAAGCCGTTCGGCCTTGTGCGCGTGCATCGGGCGCGGCTGGTGAATTTGGCGCGGGTCGTGGCAGTCGAGCATCGTCCGGCGGGGGACTTCGTCCTGCGGATGGACAATGGCGAGACGATCGCGGGCAGCAAGCGCTATCGGAATGTCGTGGCGAGCTTCACGGAAAATACCAACAGGTAAGGCCCATCGTTCTGCCGCCGACGTGGCGGGATGCGGGATGAAGTGGGGCCAAGCCTTGTGGCAAAGAAGGCACATCGTCGCGCTTTCAGTTCCATTTTTGTTTTTTGTCATGCGGCAGGATGTCTCAGGGGGTACAACCTGCCGCTGTGATTTTCAGTGGCCGCGCTGTGCGCGGCCCGAGTTGGAATGCCATGCGCGTGCACGTTGTGAAACGCTTCCGTTTTCTCTGCTTCCGACGGGTTGCGGCAACCCTCGTTCTGTTCGTCGCGTGCGCGACTGCCGCACATGCCCAAACGGTGCTGAACGCCAGCGATGGTGCAAGCCTCGTCGCCGCGCTGACGACGATCGATAGCAATCCGGGTACCAGCTACACACTCAACATTACGCAGAACATCACGCTGACCAGCGCGACAACGCTGCCCATCATCAATTCGAGCGGCACCGTCACGATTAACGGCGGTAACTTCACGCTCGACGGCGGCGGCGCACAGCGCGGGCTTTTCGTCTACTCGGGCACCGTCGCGGTCAACAATCTGACGATCCGGAACGCCGTGGCCAAAGGGGGCAATGGGTTCGATGGCGGTGGTGGCGGCGGGATGGGTGCCGGTGGAGCGCTGTTCGTTGCCAGCGGCGCCAACGTCACGGTTAGTAATGTTTCGTTGGCCAGCAACCAGGCCAATGGAGGTAACGGCGGCAATTATGGCGCGGGCGGCGGCGGCGGAGGTGGCGGCGGCCTCGGCGGCAACGGCGGCAATGGCGGTAATGCCGGTGCTGGCGGCGGCGGCGGAATTGGTCTCGGCGCCAATGGCGGGGCCGGCGCGGCGAACACCACGGGTGGCAATGGCGCTGCCGGCATCGCCATCGGCGCCGCTGGCGGCGGCGCCGGCATCAGCGATGGCGGCGCCACGCCGGGCACGGGTGGCGCCAGCGGTGGCGGCGGCGGTGGTGGGGCCATCGGCATTACCATCAATGGTGCCGCCGGCGGCGGTGGCATCGGTGGCGGCGCTGCTACCCCCGTCTCGGGCCCGAGCGGCGGCGGCGGCGGTGTTGGCGGCTTCGGCGGCGGCGGCGGCGGCAGCCTCAACACGTCCGGCGGCGTTGGCGGGTTCGGCGGCGGCGGCGGAAGTGTGCGCTGCTATCTCAGTGCGGGGAAGGGCGGCTTCGGTGGCGGTGGCGGCGGCTCGAGCGGCAATGATGGCGGCAGCTGCGGAAATACTGGCGGCTTCGGCGCCGGCAATGGCGGCAACGATGCTCAAGGCGGCGCCGGCGGCGGGCTCGGTGCGGGCGGCGCGGTGTTCGTGCAGGGTGGCGGGAACCTCGTTGTTGCCGGTGCCTTCACGATCAACGGCAGCAGCGTCAGCGGCGGGACCGGCGGCGTTGGTGCGGGCAATGGCTCCGCGTTCGGCTCGGGCATGTTCCTGCAGGGCAACGGGACGCTGACCTTCAATCCTGGGGCCGGGCAGAACCAGACCGTCTCCGATGTCATCGCTGATCAGACCGGCAGCGGCGGCACCGGTGCCAATGCCGGCAGCTGGGGCCTCGCCAAGACAGGCGCCGGCACGCTGACGCTGACGGCCGCGAATACTTACTCGGGCGGCACGACCGTGAGCGGCGGCCTGGTCAATTTCAACGCAGCGAACAATTTCGGCTCGGGCAACATCACGCTCAACGGCGGCGGCCTGCAATGGGCGAGCGGCAATACAGCCGACATCTCGGGCCGGCTCAACGCTATCGGAGCTGGCGGCACGACGTTCGACTATAATGGCAATGCCGTGACGCTCGCGACGGCACTTGCCGGCACGGGCGGTGTGACGGTCGCGAACTCCGGTAGCGGCGGCGCGCTGATCTTCTCGGCAGCGGAAAGCTATTCCGGCGCGACGACCATCAACTCCGGCGCAACGCTGGCGCTGTCGGCTTTCGGCAGCATCTCGAACTCGAGCGTCGTGACAGTCAACGGCACATTTGATATTTCGGCATCATCGTTCTTCCTCAACAGGATCACAACGCTCGCGGGCGATGGATCGGTTGCGCTCGGCGGCAACGCACTGGTGATTACCGCCAGTTCGACGGAGTTTTCCGGCGCGATCAACGGCACGGGCGCGGGGGGCTTCGAGATCGCGGGCGGAACGCAGACCCTGTCGGGTGTGAACGGCTACGTCGGCCTTACCCAGATCGATGCCGGCGCGACGCTGGCGCTCAAGGGAAACGGCTCGATCGCCAATTCGTTCGCGGTCGCATTCTTCTCTCCGGGCGCGGGAATCGGCACATTCGATATTTCGCAGACCAACAGCGGCGCCAGCGTCGTCGGCCTGGTTGATCCGACCGGCCACAGCGTCGTGTCTCTCGGCGCCAAGACCCTGACTATCACCCGCGCTGTGGGTACTTACAACGGCGTCATCCAGGACGGCGGCATTGGCGGCGGCACCGGCGGCAATGTGACGATCGCCCTTGGCGGCCTGGCGAGATTCGGCGGCGCCAACACCTATACCGGGCTGACCACGATCAACGCCGGCGGCGAGCTCGACCTGATGAGCGGCGGCAGCATCGCGTCCTCAAAGGCCGTGATCAACGACGGCATCTTCGATATATCGCGCGCGGGTGGCGGCGTCTCGATCAACGGTCTTTCCGGGAACAGCATCTTCGGCGCCGTGAATCTCGGCGCCAATGCGCTAACCTTCACCAATGCCAACGGCACGTTCGCCGGCATCATCCGGGACGGCGGCGCGGGCGGCGGTGTGGCGATCACCGGCGGCAAGGAAATCCTTACCGGCATCAACACCTACACCGGCGCCACCACCGTCACCGGCGGCACCCTTGAAGTGGACGGCTCGATCGCCAACTCGCTGAAAGTGACGGTCAATTCCGGGGGCACCTTGAGCGGCACCGGCATCGTCGGTGCTCCGACCATCTTCTCTTTCCACAACGGCGTCACGTCGACATTGTTAGACGCCAACCCCGGCGCCACCACCGCCGTTGATGGTACGATTGTGGTGAAGGAGCCGGTCACCGGCGACACCTTGAGGGGCGGCTTCGTCATTCCGGCACCTACGACCATCATGAGCGGAGGCACGCTTGCGCCCGGGAGTGCTGCAGATCCGACCGGCACATTGACGATCAACGGCGGTCTCGCCTTCCAATCCGGCGCGATCTATCAGGTGCAGGTGACGCCGACCGCTGCGGCATCGACCAATGTCAACGCGAACGCGACACTTGGAGGCGCGACCGTCAATGCAGTGTTCGCCAACGGCAGCTACATCTCCAGGCAGTATACGATCCTGAACGCCGCTGGGGGCATATCCGGCACATTTGCATCCAACATCGCAAATACCAACCTGCCGACGAATTTCACCGACACGCTGAGCTACGACGCCACCCACGCCTATCTCAATCTGGCGCTGAATTTTCCGGCTCCCAGCTTCGGCGGCGGGCTTTCCACCAACCAGCAGAACGTCGCGAACACGCTGGTCAACTACTTCAATGCGACCGGCGGCATTCCGATGGTGTTCGGCACGCTCGCGCCGTCGGGCCTGACGCAGGCGTCCGGCGAACTGGCGACCGGCTCGCAGCAGACGACGTTCGATGCGATGAACCTGTTCATGGGGCTGCTCACCGATCCCTTCATGAACCGCACCGGTGCGGCGGGTTCGATGCCGGGAGCTTCAGGTTATGCGGAAGAGGGCGAAGCGAGCGCCTATGCCGCGACCCGGAAGACCGATGCGTTCGCGATGTTCACCAAGGCGCCGCCGGTGCCGTTCGTGCCGCGATGGAGCGTCTGGGCCGCCGGCTTCGGCGGTTCGCAATCGACCAGCGGCAACGCCATGGTCGGATCGAACGACACCACCAGCAGCATCTATGGCACGGCGGTCGGCGCCGACTATCAGTTCTCGCCGAACACCATTGCGGGCTTTGCGATCGCCGGCGGCGGCACCAGTTTCTCGGTCGCGGGAAGCGGCAGCGGCCGGTCCGATCTGTTCCAGGCCGGCGCCTATGTTCGCCACACCGAAGGTCCGGCCTATGTCTCCGCCGCGCTCGCCTATGGCTGGCAGGACATCATCACCAATCGCACCGTGACGGCCGCTGGCGTCGACCAGCTTCGTGCCGAGTTCAATGCCAACGCTTATTCGGGGCGGCTCGAGGGCGGCTATCGTTTTGTCGCGCCGTGGATCGACGGCGTCGGCATCACGCCTTACGCCGCGGGCCAGTTCACGACTTTCGAACTGCCCGGTTACGCCGAGCGGGTGATTTCGGGTCTGTCGACGTTTGCGCTGACCTACGGCGGCAAGAGCCTGACCGATACGCGCAGCGAGCTCGGCCTTCGCACCGACAAGTCCTTCCCGGTGCAGGACGGCATCCTGACGCTGCGCACGCGCTTCGCCTGGGCCCACGACTACGACCCCAGCCGCTCGGCTGCCGCGACCTTCCAGGCGCTGCCGGGCACCAGCTTCGTCGTCAACGGCGCGGCGCAGGCAAGCGACTCCGCGCTGACCACAGCATCGGTTGAGATGAACTGGCGAAACGGCTGGTCGGCCGCGGCGACCTTCGAAGGCGAGTTCTCCAACGTCACCTCGAGCTACGCCGGCAAGGGCGTGGTGCGGTATCAGTGGTGAGACGGGCGCGTTTCCGCTTCCGTGAGCCTTACATCACGCGCGTGATTACCTGAGGCGTAATCGCGCGCGCGATCTCCCTTTGCGATGGTCGGTGCATCGGCGGCGATGTTGCCGATCGATCTGCAAAGGGACTTCCATCATGGCCAGCCAACCGCTTTATGCGACCGCAAGCGACGGCACAAAACTGTTCGTGCAGGATTGGGGCTCGGGTAACCCGGTGCTGCTGCTTGCCGCCTGGACGTTCAATTCCAGCGTCTGGGGCAGCCAGATCGTCGCGCTGAACGCCAAGGGTTTCCGTTGCGTCGCGCCGGATCGGCGCGGCCACGGCCGTTCCGACATGCCGATGACGGGATACGATCTCGACACGCTCACCGATGACGTCGCTGCCGTGATCGAGCAGCATGATCTCCACGACGTCACGATCGTCGCGCATTCGATGGGATCGATCGAGGCGGTGAACTATCTGGCGCGTCACGGCGCCGGTCGCGTCGCGCGGCTGGTCCTGGTGGCACCGACCACGCCGTTCATCGTGCAGACCGAGGACAATCCGGTCGCGGTGCCGAGGGCGATAGTCGAGGCGCAGAATGCCGCGATCGCGCAGGACTTCCCAAGATGGATGGGCGAGAACGAGGCGCCGTTCTTCATGCCCGACACGCCCGAGGCAACGCGGGCCTGGATCAGGGAGATGATGCTGAGCGTGCCGCTGCCGGTGGCGCTGGCCTGCCGCAAGACCATCTCCTTTGCCGACCTGCGCGCCGCGGCCAAAAGTATCGATCGCCCGACGCTGATCGTGCACGGCGACAAGGATGCCAGCGCGCCGCTCGAGCTGACCGGTGCGAAGACGGCGGCGCTGATCAAGGGCAGCAAGCTCAACGTCTATGAAGGCGCGCCGCACGCGCTGCCGCTCACGCACAGTGCGCGCCTGATGGCCGACCTGCTGGCCTTCATGGACGCTTAGCTGGCGCGCGCGATATCGGCACGGATCCAGCGCGCCGCCCAAACGAACAGCAGTGCGCCCAGCGTCGTCGTCACCGCGGCCGACAGCAGCGAGTAGCGAACCGCATCCGTACCGTACGCGCCCTTCAGGGCGTCGTTGATCATGCCGACGGCGAGGGGGCCGACGCCCTGGCCGAAGCAGGTCGCGGTGAGCAGCACGATCGCCGAAGCCAGCGCCCGCATGCTGGGCTTTGCGACCGTCTGGGCGATCGCAAAGATCGGGCCGAGATGGAAGCCGACCATGAACGAGGTCAACGCGAGCGTCGCGACCATCAACGTGAAGCTTTGCGTCAGCATGCACAATGCGAAGACGGGGCCGGCGAGGCCGGACATGATCGCGGGCGCCCACAGCTTCCAGCGATCGTCGCGGCGGCCGATCTGCGCTACCACGAGGCCGCCGATCAGCGTGCCCGCCATGCCGGCGAGACCTTTGAAGGTGCCGGCAAAGGTGCCGATCTCGGCGCTGGTCAGATGATGGATGCGCGCCAGGAACGGCGGGATCCACACCGCGGTGGCGTAGTTGGTGTAGGTCGTGAGACAGAAGCCCACCAGCACGATGACGAAGCTCGGCTGCGAGATCAGAAAGCCCAGCGTCGGTCCGATCGGCTCGGCCTTGAAGGTCTCGGCCATCGCACCGCGCCTCGGCTCGGAGATCGTCAGCCACAGCACCGCGGCGAGCGCGATGCCGGGCAGGCCGGCGGTGAAGAAGGCCATCCGCCAGCCATAGTGCTGATTGACGTAACCGCCGATGAAATAGCCGAGGAAGACGCCGAGATAGGTGCCGATCGCGTAGATGCCGAGCGCGCGCGGACGCTCGTTCTTGTCGAACAGATCGGCGATCATCGATTGCGAGGCCGGCGTGCCCGCGGACTCCCCGATGCCGACGCCGACCCGCGCCAGTGCCAGCGTCGCGACGCTGGAGGCTAGGCCGCAGAGATAGGTCATCGCGCTCCAGAACGCGAAGGCTGCCGCGACGATGTTGCGGCGGTTGAGGCGATCGGCCATCCGCGCAATGGGAATGCCGAGCAGCGAGTAGAACAGCACGAAGCCGAACCCGGCCAACAGGCCCATCGTGGTGTCGCTGAGCGCGAACTCCTTCTTGATGGGCTCGATCAGGACGTTGAAGATCGTGCGGTCGAGGAAGTTGAGGGCGTAGATGATCGTGAGCAAGCCGAGCACGTAGTAACGGCGAGCGGAGGGCAAGGCAGCGGCCCGTGTGGCTGCAGCCGCCTGCGGTGCGACATCGACCATGACTTCCTCCCCCGATGATCTCTGGTCTTTTCTTGTTTGCTTGGGTGCGGGCCCTACGCCTCGCGGATGTAATTCCCTGCCTCGAATTCGACCGGCCCGGCATTGGCGTCGAACGACACGCCGATCGGGTCGCGGCCGGCGGCCACGGCCTCGATCTGGTCAGAGAGCATCCGGCGGATCATCAGGACGCCGCGGTCGCTCTGGCCGAAGTGCTCTTCCAAATGAACCGTCACCGGCCCCTGGCCGACCTGCGCCTCGTAGTCGCCGGGGAATTGCTGGTGCTCCTGCTCCGTCATGTCCCACCAGAGCTTGCCGTTGAACTTCGAGCGCATGCGGCCGATATCGCCTGACTTCTTGACCCGACCGGCGACATAGATCCGGAACGAAGTGTCGTCGATCGGCAAGGTCCAGCCGATCGATTCGACGCGGGCGAATTGCGCGACCCGCGGATTGGGCACGACGCGGAGCGTGGGGAGGGCGGCCTCGGTGACGCGATAGAATACCTTGCCGTCATCCTGCTTGCGGATCGAGCGCACCGCGACGCCGCGCGGCGACATCTCGAACTTCACCTCGGGCATCGAGGCCATCATGGTGGTGAATTGCGGCCCCGAGAACGAGCCGTGCAGCACCGGCACATGATAGGGGTCGGCGACGTTCTCGAAATGCTGCAGCCAGTTGCACGGGATCACGGCGGGCCCGCCGCCGCCGATCGAGGAATCGTCGGCCTCGACGAATTCGCCGTCGTCCATATTCTCCAGGCACTCGTAGCGCGGCAGCACCGGCTTCTTATCCGCCGGGCCCATATAGGCGAAGATCAGGCCGTAGCGTTCCTGCACCGGATACCAGGGCTGGCGCACCTTGTCCTTGAACGGGCCGCCTTCGGGCTCGCAGGGCTGTTCGAGGCAGCGGCCCTCGGTGTCGAACTTCCAGCCGTGATAGCAGCAGCGGATGCCGTCTTCCTCGACCTTGCCGTAATAGAGTGTGGTGCCGCGATGGCAGCAGCGCGCATGCAGCAGGCCGGGTCGGCCAAGCCGGTCGCGGAACAGGATCAAGTCTTCGCCGAGCGCGCGGACTTTTCTGGGGATATCGGTGGCGTCGTCTACGAGCCCGATCGGGTGCCAGTAGCGGCGCAGCAGCTCGCCCATCGGTGTGCCGCGCATGACCGAGGTGAGCTCGGTCCGGGTGGTGGACGGCTTCATCGCATAGGCCGTGCCGAGATCGCGATCGAGCTGGGTCATCGTCATGCTAGTTCCCTCCCGCCGCCGGATTCTTACCGACGGTCGCTGTATCGTTGATGAAGTCAACGATAGATCGATGACAATGTCAACGATATCGATTAGCTTGGCAGCGACAGGCTGTGTTGGCAGAGGTTGGCGATGACCGAGAAGCTCAGGACTGCGAGGGCCTTGCCGCCGGAGGCGGTGGTCGATGCCGAGCTGGCGCCGATCACCGCGATGATGTCGTCACGGCTGATGGTGCTCGCGAATTTGCTCAGGCGCGGTGCGCTGCTGCGCTACAAGCGGCTGACCGGCCTGTCCTCGGTCGAGTTCGGCCTGGTTGCCTCGCTCGGCCGGCGGCCGCCGATGAGCGTGGTGCGGCTTGCCGAAGCCGTCGGCATGGACAAGGGCCAGATCAGCCGGGCGCTCGCCGAGCTCGTCGCGCGCAAGCTGGTCGCCAAGGCCGCCAACCCGCGTGACAATCGGGAAACACTTGTCTCCCTCACCAAGGCCGGGCTCGCCGCCCATGACGCCATTGTGGCCGGCGCGCAGGAGCGAAACCGGCGCCTGCTGGAACAGCTTGGTCCACAGGATCTTGAGCTGCTGCTCGGACATCTCGACCGCCTGACGCTGACCGCGGCCGAGATGCTCGCTGCCGAAAGGGAGCTGGGCTGATATGGGGAGAGCGCAGGGCACCGGGTGGCCGGCGCAGCGTTGCCCATTGAGGCAGCGCATCCGCCCGATGAGGCCATCAGCCCGCGGGAAGGGGCGGTAAAAGCGTCAAAATAGCTTGTCTTGCGCCCCCTGTTGCGCTGCGCTAAAGCCTCAAGAACAATTCCAATCAACGAATCTGCGGCACGTCCGAAACCGCAGCAAGAAGGCCTCGCCGATGACCGGCATCCTGCAGAATTACCTCCCACTTGTGGTCTTTATCGGAGTCGCGAGCCTGATCGGGCTGGCGCTTCTGATCGCGCCGTTCCTGGTCGCGTTCCAGTCGCCGGACCCGGAAAAGCTGTCCGCCTATGAATGCGGATTCAACGCTTTTGACGACGCCCGCATGAAGTTCGACGTCCGCTTCTATCTGGTGGCCATCCTTTTCATCATCTTCGACCTCGAAGTGGCGTTCCTGTTCCCGTGGGCGGTGGCGTTCGGAAAACTGGGCGCGACCGGCTTCTGGTCGATGATGGTGTTCCTGGCCGTGCTGACGGTCGGGTTCGCGTATGAATGGAAGAAAGGCGCGCTCGAATGGGATTGAGCCCCACCGCCGCATCCTCGCAGCCGGCGATTGCGCAAGCTCCGAGAGGCATTCTCGATCCGTCGACCGGCAAGCTGGTCGGCGCCAATGATCCGTTTTTCCTCGAGGTCAATCACGAGCTGTCCGACAAGGGCTTCTTCGTCGCCGCGGCCGACGACCTCATCACCTGGGCGCGCACCGGCTCCCTGATGTGGATGACCTTCGGTCTCGCCTGCTGCGCAGTCGAGATGATGCAGGTCTCGATGCCGCGTTACGACGTCGAGCGCTTCGGCTTTGCGCCGCGCGCCTCGCCGCGGCAGTCCGACGTGATGATCGTTGCGGGCACGCTGACCAACAAGATGGCGCCCGCGCTGCGCAAGGTCTACGACCAGATGCCGGAGCCGCGCTACGTCATCTCGATGGGCTCCTGCGCCAATGGCGGCGGCTACTACCACTATTCGTACTCGGTGGTGCGCGGTTGCGACCGCATCGTGCCGATCGACATCTACGTGCCGGGCTGTCCGCCCACGGCGGAAGCGCTGCTCTACGGCGTGCTGCTGCTGCAGAAGAAGATCCGCCGTATCGGCACTATCGAACGCTAAGGTTTCAGGCATGGACGACGGCAAGCTCGACGCCCTTGGGCAGACGATCGTGAGCGCGCTTCCGGGCGCCGCCACGGCGCACTCGGTCGCGTTCAATCAACTCACTATCGACGTCGAGATTGGCAGAATCGTGGACGTCGTCACTTTTCTGCGTGATGATCCGAACTGCCGCTTCGTCAATTTCACCGACGCGACGGCGGTCGACTATCCGAGCCGCGAAAAGCGCTTCGATGTCGTCTATCATCTGCTGTCGCCGACGCTGAACACACGCATCCGAGTACGGGGGCAAGCCGACGAGACCACGCAGGTGCCGTCGATCATCGGCGTATTCCCCGGCGCCGACTGGTTCGAGCGCGAGACCTACGATCTCTACGGCGTGATCTTCATCGGCCACCCCGACATGCGCCGCCTGCTGACGGATTACGGCTTCGACGGCCATCCGCTGCGCAAGGATTTCCCGCTGACCGGCTTCGTCGAGGTTCGCTACGACGACCAGGAGAAGCGGGTGCTGTACGAGCCGGTCCGGCTCAACCAGGAATTCCGCAAGTTCGATTTCCTGTCGCCGTGGGAGGGGGCCGATTACCCCTTGCCGGGTGACGAAAAGGCGAAGGCGGAACCGAAGGCCTGATCATGAACGAACAGAATCTTCGTAATTTCACCATCAACTTTGGGCCGCAGCATCCGGCCGCCCACGGCGTTTTGCGTCTCGTGCTGGAGCTTGACGGCGAGGTCGTTGAACGCGTCGATCCGCATATCGGGCTGCTTCACCGCGGCACCGAGAAGCTGATCGAGCACAAGACCTATCTGCAGGCGATTCCGTATTTCGACCGGCTCGACTATGTCGCGCCGATGAATCAGGAGCATGCGTTCTGCCTCGCGGCCGAAAAGCTGCTCGGCATCACGGTGCCGCGCCGTGGCCAGCTGATCCGCGTGCTGTATTGCGAGATCGGCCGCATCCTCTCCCATCTGCTCAACGTCACCACGCAGGCGATGGACGTCGGCGCGCTCACCCCGCCGCTGTGGGGCTTCGAAGAGCGCGAAAAGCTGATGGTGTTCTACGAGCGTGCCTCGGGCTCGCGCATGCACGCGGCGTTCTTCCGGGTCGGCGGCGTGCACCAGGATCTGCCACCGAAGCTGATCGACGATATCGAGGCGTGGTGCGATCCGTTCCTCAAGGTCGTCGACGACCTCGACACGCTGTTGACCGGCAACCGCATCTTCAAGCAGCGCAACGTCGACATCGGCGTGGTGCCGCTGAAGGAGGCCTGGGAGTGGGGTTTCTCCGGCGTCATGGTGCGCGGCTCGGGCGCGGCCTGGGACCTGCGCAAGTCGCAGCCCTATGAGTGCTACGCCGAGATGGATTTCGACATTCCGATCGGCAAGAACGGCGACTGCTACGACCGCTACCTGATCCGCATGGAAGAGATGCGCCAGTCGGTGCGCATCATGAAGCAGTGCATCCAGAAGCTGAGGGCTGCGGACGGGCAAGGCCCGGTCGTGGTCGAGGACAACAAGATCGCGCCGCCGCGCCGTGGTGACATGAAGCGCTCGATGGAGGCGCTGATCCATCATTTCAAGCTCTACACCGAAGGCGTGCACGTGCCGGCCGGCGAGGTCTACGCCGCGGTCGAGGCGCCGAAGGGCGAGTTCGGCGTTTATCTCGTCGCCGACGGCACCAACAAACCCTACAAGTGCAAGATCCGCGCGCCGGGCTTCGCCCATCTGCAGGCGATGGATCACATCTGCAAGGGCCATCTGCTGGCCGACGTTTCCGCCATCCTTGGCTCGCTGGACATCGTGTTCGGCGAGGTCGACCGGTGATGATGTCCGCATCCACACCGCCCGCAATGAGAGTTTGATCGATGTCCGTCCGCCGCCTTGCCCCGAAGGAATTGCAGCCCGCGAGCTTCACGTTCACGGACGAGAATCTCGCCTGGGCCAAGAAGCAGATCGAGAAGTATCCGCCGGGCCGTCAGGCCTCGGCTGCGATCGCGATTCTGTGGCGCGTGCAGGAACAGCATGACGGCTGGGTCTCGGAAGCGGCGATCCGCGCCGTCGCCGACCTGCTCGAGATGCCGCATATCCGCATGCTGGAGATCGCGACCTTCTACACCATGTTCCAGCTCTCGCCGGTCGGCAAGAAGGCGCATGTCCAGGTCTGTGGCACCACGCCATGCCGGCTGCGCGGCGCCGCCGACCTGATCGAGGTGTGCCAGCATCGCATCCATCACGATCCGTTTCAGCTGTCGAAGGACGGCAACTTCTCGTGGGAAGAGGTCGAGTGCCTAGGGGCCTGCGTGAACGCGCCGATGGTGCTGATCTGGAAGGACACCTATGAGGATCTGACAAAGGAAAGCTTCGGCAAGGTGCTCGACGGCTTTGCCGCCGGCAATCCGCCGAAGCCGGGACCGCAGGTCAACCGTCAGTTCTCGGCGCCCGCAGGCGGGCCGACGACGCTGAAGGAAACCACCTGATGGGGGGCTTTCAGGTGCAGGCAAACGGGCAGGAAAACAAGGTGGGAAGGGGCGCTGCGATGAAGGCCTGGCGCACGATCGCCCTGCATACCACTGTCGCGGCCGGCTTCATGTTCCTGCTGCAACGTTACGGCCTGAGCGCGACGCTGGAATCCAGCCTGTTGTGGGCCATCGTGTTCGGCGGCTGTGCCGCCGGGCTCGCTTACTCCCAAGCCAATCGGTGATGTTCGGAAAGTTTTGAGCATGCTCGACGACAAGGACCGCATCTTCAAGAACCTCTACGGCCTCCATGATTGGGGCCTCGAGGGCGCGCGCCGCAGAGGCGCCTGGGATGGCACCAAGGGGATCATCGACAAGGGCCGCGACTGGATCATCAACGAGATGAAGGCCTCGGGCCTGCGCGGCCGCGGCGGTGCGGGCTTCCCGACCGGCATGAAGTGGTCGTTCATGCCGAAGGAGTCCAGGGACGGCCGTCCGAGCTATCTCGTCGTCAATGCGGACGAGTCGGAGCCCGGAACCTGCAAGGACCGCGAGATCATGCGGCACGATCCGCATCTGCTGGTCGAAGGCTGCCTGCTCGCAAGCTTCGCTATGGGCGCGCATGCCTGCTACATCTACATCCGCGGCGAGTTCATCCGCGAGCGCGAGCGGCTGCAGGCGGCGATCGACCAGGCCTATGAGGCCAAGCTGGTCGGCAAGGACAACATCAATGGCTGGCCGTTCGACATCTATGTCGCGCACGGCGCCGGCGCCTATATCTGCGGCGAGGAGACCGCGCTGCTCGAGAGCCTCGAGGGCAAGAAGGGCCAGCCGCGGCTGAAGCCGCCGTTCCCGGCCAATGTCGGCCTCTACGGCTGCCCGACCACCGTCAACAACGTCGAGTCGATTGCGGTCGCGCCCGACATCCTGCGCCGCGGCGCCGCCTGGTTCGCCGCCATCGGCCGGCCGAACAATGTCGGCACCAAGTTGTTCTGCATCTCCGGCCATGTCGAGCGCCCCTGCAACGTCGAAGAGGCGATGGGGATTCCGTTCCGCGAGCTGATCGAGAAGCATTGCGGCGGCATTCGCGGCGGCTGGGACAATCTGAAGGCCGTCATCCCGGGCGGCTCGTCGGTGCGCATGGTGCCGGCCGAGCAGATCATCGACACGCCGATGGATTTCGACAGCTTGAGCAAGCTGCGCTCGGGCCTCGGCACCGCGGCCGTGATCGTGATGGACAAGTCGACCGACCTGATCCGGGCGATCGCGCGCATCTCCTATTTCTACAAGCATGAGAGCTGCGGCCAGTGCACGCCGTGCCGCGAGGGCACTGGCTGGATGTGGCGCGTCTTGACCCGCATGGCCGACGGCCGCGCCCACAAGCGCGAGATCGACATGCTGCTCGAGGTCACCAAGCAGGTCGAGGGCCACACCATCTGCGCGCTCGGCGACGCCGCGGCGTGGCCGATCCAGGGTTTGATTGCGCATTTCCGTCACGAGATCGAAGAGCGCATCGATCAATATTCGCACAAGGCCGATCTCGACGATCAGGGCGTTCGTGATCCCGTCCATATGGTCGCGGCGGAGTAGAGAAGAGACATGAGCAAGATCATCGTCGATGGCAAAGAGATCGATGTGCCGCCGGAGTACACGCTGTTGCAGGCGTGCGAGGCGGCGGGCGCCGAGATTCCGCGCTTCTGCTATCACGAGCGGTTGTCGATCGCCGGCAATTGCCGGATGTGCCTGGTCGAGGTGAAGGGCGGCCCGAAGCCGGTCGCGAGCTGCGCCTGGGCCGTGCGCGACTGCCGTCCGGGACCGAAGGGTGAGCCGCCGGAGATTTCGACCCGTTCGCCGATGGTCAAGAAGGCGCGCGAAGGCGTGATGGAATTCCTGCTGATCAACCATCCGTTGGACTGCCCGATCTGCGACCAGGGCGGCGAGTGCGATCTTCAGGATCAGGCGATGGGCTACGGCGTCGACACCAGCCGTTTCGCCGAGAACAAGCGCGCGGTCGAGGACAAGTATCTCGGCGCGCTGGTCAAGACCTCGATGAATCGCTGCATCCAGTGCACGCGCTGCGTCCGCTTCTCCGCCGAAGTCTGCGGCGCGCCGGAAATGGGCGCGACCGGGCGCGGCGAGGACATGGAGATCACCACCTATCTCGAGCAGGCGCTGAGCTCGGAGCTGCAGGGCAATCTCGTCGATATCTGCCCGGTCGGTGCGCTCACATCGAAGCCCTATGCCTTCGCGGCGCGCCCTTGGGAGCTCGGCAAGACGCAGTCGGTCGACGTCATGGACGGCGTCGGATCGGCGATCCGCGTCGACACCCGCGGCCGCGAGGTGATGCGCATCCTGCCGCGCATCAACGAGGCGGTGAACGAGGAGTGGATCTCCGACAAGACCCGCCACGTCGTCGACGGCCTGCGCACGCAGCGCCTCGACCGTCCGTATGTGCGCGAGAACGGCCAGCTCAAGCCGGCGACCTGGCAGGAAGCCTTTGCCGCGATCGCCGCCAAGGCCGGCCGGACCGACGGCAAGCGGATCGGTGCGATCGCGGGCGATCTCGCCGCGGTCGAAGAAATGTATGCACTGAAGGAGCTGCTCGCGAAGTTCGGCTCGGTCAATCTGGCAGTGCAGGGCGGTGACGCGTTTGCCTCCAAGGCCGGCCGCGGCTCTTATATCTTCAACCCGACCATTGCCGGGATCGACCAGGCCGACGCGATCCTGATCATCGGGTCGCATCCGCGCAAGGAAGCCGCGGTGCTGAACGCGCGGATCCGCAAGCGCTGGCGCACCGGCGGGCTCAAGGTCGGCATGATCGGCTCGAAGGCCGATTTCACCTATGACCACGACTATCTCGGTGCGGGCACTGACACGCTCGCTGATCTCGTGGGGGGCAAGCATTCCTTTGCCGACGTGCTGAAGAACGCCAAGAACCCGATCATCCTGGTCGGCGCCGGCGCCTACGCCAGGCATGACGGCGCGGCGGTGCTGGCGCAGGCGGCCAAGCTCGCCGTCGATGTCGGTGCGCTGAAGGACGGCTGGAACGGCTTTGCCGTGCTGCAGGACACCGCTTCGCGCGCCGGGGCGCTCGATATCGGCTTCTCGCCTTCGGCCGGTGGCCTGACCACGGCGCAGATGACGACCTTCGGGACCCTCGACGTGCTGTTCCTGCTCGGCGCCGACGAGATCAAGGTCCCGGATGGCACCTTCGTCGTCTATATCGGCACCCATGGCGACCAGGGCGCGCACCGCGCCGACGTGATCCTGCCGGGCGCCGCCTATACCGAGAAGTCCGGCATCTACGTCAACACCGAGGGCCGGGCGCAGATCGCCAACCGCGCCGCGTTCCCGCCGGGAGAAGCCCGCGAGGACTGGGCGATCATCCGCGCGCTGTCCGACGTGCTCGGCAAGAAGCTGCCGTTCGACTCGCTGCAGGCGCTGCGCCAGGCGATGTTCAAGACCTATCCGCATCTGATGCGGCTCGACCAGATCGAGGCCGGCAAGGCCGACGACGTCAAGGCGCTGGCCGGCAAGGGCGGCAGCGTCGACAAGGCGGCATTCAAGCCGACCGTCGAGGATTTCTATCTGACCAACCCGATCGCGCGGGCCTCTGCCGTGATGGCGGAATGCTCGCGGCTGGCGTCGGGCCGAATGCTGACGGCAGCGGAGTGAGCGTGACCTGATGGCTGAATTCTTCGCAAGCGCGTTCTGGACCGGCTTCCTCTGGCCGCTGATCATCATGGTCGCGGAGAGCCTGTTGCTGCTCGTCGTGCTGCTGATCGCGATCGCCTACATCCTGCTCGCCGACCGCAAGATCTGGGCGGCGGTGCAGATCCGCCGCGGCCCCAACGTGGTCGGCCCGTTCGGATTGCTGCAATCCTTCGCCGACCTCTTGAAGTTCGTGCTGAAGGAGCCGGTGATTCCGTCCGGCTCCAACAAGGGCGTGTTCCTGCTGGCGCCGCTGGTTTCGTGCATCCTGGCGCTGGCCGCCTGGGCCGTGATCCCGTTCAACCTCGGCTGGGTGATCTCCGACATCAATGTCGGCATTCTCTACATCTTCGCGATCTCGTCCTTGTCAATCTACGGCATCATCATGGCCGGCTGGTCGTCGAACTCGAAGTACCCGTTCCTGGCCGCGCTGCGCTCGGCGGCGCAGATGGTGTCCTATGAAGTCTCGATCGGCTTCGTCATCATCACCGTGTTGCTCTGCGTCGGCTCGCTGAACCTGTCGGCCGTGGTGGAGGCGCAGAATACCCGTGGGCTCGCGCATCTGATCGGCCTGCCGCAGCTCACCATCCTGAATTGGTATGTGTGGCCGCTGTTCCCGATGTTCGTGGTGTTCTACGTTTCGGCGCTGGCGGAAACCAACCGTCCGCCGTTCGACCTCGTCGAAGCTGAATCCGAACTGGTCGCGGGCTTCATGACCGAATACGGCTCGACCCCGTATCTCCTGTTCATGCTCGGCGAGTATGTCGCGATCACCACGATGTGCGCGCTGGCGTCGATCCTGTTCCTGGGCGGCTGGCTGCCGCCGGTCAACCTGCCGCCGTTCACCTGGGTTCCGGGCATCGTCTGGTTCGCCCTCAAGGTGTTCTTCATGTTCTTCATGTTCGCGATGGCGAAGGCGATCGTGCCGCGCTACCGCTACGATCAACTGATGCGGCTCGGCTGGAAGGTGTTCCTGCCGCTGTCGCTGGCGATGGTGGTGATCGTGGCCGGTGTGCTGCAGTTCGCCGGCATCGCGCCGAAGTGAGGTCGTCATGAGTGTCAACGTCAACGCAACAGCCCGCTCGCTTCTGCTCTCTGAATTCGTCTCGGCGTTCGTTCTCGCCATGCGCTATTTCTTCAAGCCGAAGCCGACGCTGAACTATCCCTTCGAGAAGGGGCCGATCTCGCCGCGCTTCCGCGGCGAGCACGCGCTGCGCCGTTATCCGAACGGCGAGGAGCGCTGTATCGCCTGCAAGCTGTGCGAGGCGATCTGCCCGGCGCAGGCGATCACGATCGAGGCCGGCCCACGCCGCAACGACGGCACTCGCCGCACGGTGCGCTACGACATCGACATGGTGAAGTGCATCTATTGCGGCCTGTGCCAGGAGGCATGCCCGGTGGACGCCATCGTCGAGGGACCGAATTTCGAATTCGCGACCGAGACCCGCGAGGAACTCTACTATGACAAGGCGAAGCTGCTCGCCAATGGCGACCGCTGGGAGCGCGAGATTGCGAAGTCGATCGCGCTCGACGCGCCGTACCGGTGAGGTGAGGGCATGATCCTTCCGGCGCTGTTCTTCTACCTGTTTGCCGCGGCCTGCGTGGCCTCGGCGGTCATGGTGATTGTCTCGCGCAATCCCGTGCACTCCGTGCTGTACCTGATCCTGGCGTTCGTCAACGCCTCGGGCCTGTTCATCCTGATGGGCGCCGAGTTCCTCGGGATGATGCTGATCGTGGTCTATGTCGGCGCGGTCGCGGTGCTGTTCCTGTTCGTGATCATGATGCTCGACGTCGACTTCGTCGAATTGCGCGAGGGCTTCATGCAGTACCTGCCGATCGGCATCGTGATCGGCGGCATCTTCCTGTTCGAGCTGCTGCTGGTTGTCGGCGCCTGGGTGATCAACCCGTCCGTGACCAAGACGATCACGGCGGCGATCCCGACCAATATCAGCAACACCGAGGCGCTTGGCCTCGTGCTCTACACGAAGTACATCCATTACTTCCAGCTCGCCGGCATGGTGCTCCTGGTCGCGATGATCGGTGCCATCGTGCTGACGCTGCGCCACAAGGCCAACGTCAAGCGGCAGAACATCAACGTGCAGAACGCGCGCAGGCCCGACATGGCGATGGCGATGCGCAAGGTGGCGTCGGGGCAGGGCCTGCAGGATGCGGACGCGGCGGAGTGGGTGAAATGACGATCGGGCTGGGGCACTATCTGGCGGTCGGCGCGATCCTGTTCACGCTCGGGATCCTCGGCATCTTCCTGAACCGCAAGAACATCATCGTCATCCTGATGTCGATCGAGCTGATCCTGCTCTCGGTCAACATCAACCTGGTGGCGTTCTCGACCTTCCTCGGCGACATCGTCGGCCAGGTGTTCGCGCTGCTGGTGCTGACGGTGGCGGCGGCCGAGGCCGCGATCGGTCTCGCCGTGCTGGTGGTGTATTTCCGCAACCGCGGTTCGATCGCGGTTGAAGACGTCAATCTGATGAAGGGCTAATCCGGCGATGATACAGGCAATCGTATTTCTGCCTCTGCTGGGAGCCATTCTCGCGGGGATCATCTCGCTGGTCGGCGCGCATGCGCGCTGCCCGAGCGGCGACACCGTCGACCATCACGACGATGCGCATGGCGAGGCCCATGCGTCGGCGGCCCATAATGATCACGGTGGTGACGATCACGGCCACGACGACCATGGCCATGACGACCACCATGTCGCCGAGCCGGCGGCGGCGGGCTCCCGGCTGGCCGAGCTGATCACGACGGGCCTGCTGTTCGTGTCGGCGGCGCTGTCCTGGTTCACGCTGGTCGATGTCGGCTTCATGCACCATGACGCGCGCGTCGTGCTGCTGCCCTGGATCACCTCGGGCGACCTGCAAGTGGCCTGGACGCTGCGGGTCGACACGCTGACGGCCGTGATGCTGGTCGTGGTCAACACCGTGTCCGCGCTCGTTCACCTCTATTCCATCGGCTACATGGACGAGGATCCGTACCGGCCGCGCTTCTTCGGCTATCTCTCGCTGTTCACCTTCGCGATGCTGATGCTGGTGACGTCGGACAACCTGGTGCAGCTGTTCTTCGGCTGGGAGGGCGTCGGTCTCGCGAGCTACCTCTTGATCGGGTTCTGGTACCAGAAGCCGTCGGCCAATGCGGCGGCGATCAAGGCGTTCGTGGTCAACCGCGTCGGCGACTTCGGCTTCGCGCTCGGCATCTTCGCGATCTTCGCGCTGGTCGGCTCGACCGACTTCGAGACCATCTTCCATGCCGCGCCGGGGCTGACCGGCAAGACCATTGACTTCTTCGGCTGGCACCCTGACGCGCTGACGCTGACCTGTCTGTTCCTGTTCATGGGCGCGATGGGCAAGTCGGCCCAGTTCCTGCTGCACACCTGGTTGCCGGACGCGATGGAAGGCCCGACCCCCGTGTCGGCGCTGATCCATGCCGCGACCATGGTCACCGCCGGCGTCTTCATGGTGGCGCGGCTGTCGCCGCTGTTCGAGCTGTCGCCGACCGCGCAAGCGGTGGTGATGTTCTTCGGCGCGACTACGGCGTTCTTCGCCGCCACGATCGGCCTCGTGCAGAACGACATCAAGCGCATCGTCGCGTACTCGACCTGTTCGCAACTCGGCTACATGTTCGTGGCGATGGGAGCGGGGGCCTATTCGGTCGGCATGTTCCATTTGTTCACGCACGCCTTCTTCAAGGCCCTGCTGTTCCTGGGTTCCGGCTCGGTGATCTACGCGATGCACCATGAGCAGGACATCCGCAACATGGGCGGCCTGTGGCGCAAGATCCCGTACACGTTCGCGGTGATGTGCATCGGCACCCTGGCGCTGACCGGATTCCCGCTGTTTGCCGGCTACTTCTCCAAGGACGCGATCATCGAGGCGGCCTATGCGGCGCACAACCCGTTCGCGACTTACGCCTATCTCTTGACCATTTTGGCCGCCGGCCTGACCTCGTTCTACTCCTGGCGTCTGATCTTCAAGACGTTCTTCGGCGAGCCGCACGACCAGAAGCACTATGAGGCCGCGCATGAGAGCCCGGTGTGGATGCTGGTGCCGATCGGCGTGCTCGCCGCCGGCTCGATCCTCGCGGGCCTTCCGTTCAAGGAAGTGTTCGCCAGCCCGCACGGCGTCGAGGAGTTCTTCCGCGAGTCCGTGAAGATGAACCCGCATATCCTCGAGGACATGGAGCACATGCCGAGCTGGCTCGCGCCGCTGCCCACCGTCATGATGGCGCTCGGCCTGTTCATCTCGTACCTGTTCTACATCCGCAGGCCGTATCTGCCGGTCGAGCTCGCGAACCAGCAACCGATGCTGTACCAGTTCCTGCTCAACAAATGGTACTTCGACGAGCTGTACGACTGGATCTTCGTGCGCCCGGCGAAGTGGCTCGGCTACACGCTGTGGAAAAAGGGCGATGGCTTCGTCATCGACGGCTTCGGTCCGGACGGCGTCTCGGCCCGCGTGCTCGACGTCACCCGCAACGTCGTGAAATTGCAGACCGGCTACCTCTATCACTACGCGTTCGCGATGCTGATCGGGGCCGCCGGATTGATCACCTGGTTCATGTTCGGCTTGGGAGGCCAGTAAATGACAACCTGGCCCATCCTTTCCGTCACGACCTTCCTGCCGGCGGTCGGCGCGATCCTGGTCTACCTCTTGGCGCGGGGCGGCGACGAGACCGCGAGCCGCACGGCGCGCTGGATCGCGCTGTGGACCACGCTGATCACCTTCGCGGTGTCGCTGATCCTGGTGGCGCGTTTCGATCCCGCGCAGACCGACTTCCAGTTCGTCGAGAAGACGTCCTGGCTCGCCACCGGCATCACCTATCACATGGGCATCGACGGCATCTCGCTGCCGCTGATCATCCTGACCACCGCGATCATGCCGCTCTGCATCATCGCGAGCTGGAAGTCGGTGACGCAGCGCGTCAGCGAATACATGATGGCGTTCCTGATCCTGGAAACGTTGATGGTCGGCACCTTCTCGGCGCTCGACCTCGTGCTGTTCTATCTGTTCTTCGAGGGCGGCCTGATCCCGATGTTCCTGATCATCGGCGTCTGGGGCGGTCCGCGCCGGGTCTACGCCTCGTTCAAGTTCTTCCTCTATACGTTCCTCGGCTCGGTGCTGATGCTGCTCGCCATCATGGCGCTGTACTGGAACGCAGGCACCACCGACATCCCGACCCTGATGCACACCGCGGTGCCGCGCTCGATGCAGACCTGGGCGTGGCTCGCCTTCTTCGCCTCGTTCGCGGTGAAGATGCCGATGTGGCCGGTGCACACCTGGTTGCCTGATGCGCACGTCGAGGCGCCGACGGCGGGCTCGGTGATCCTGGCCGCGATCCTGCTGAAGATGGGCGGCTACGGCTTCCTGCGCTTCTCGCTGCCGATGTTCCCGCTGGCCTCGCACGACTTCGCGCCGTTCGTGTTCACGCTGTCGGTCATCGCCATCATCTACACCTCGCTGGTGGCGATGATGCAGGAGGACATGAAGAAGCTGATCGCGTACTCCTCGGTCGCGCATATGGGCTTCGTCACCATGGGTATCTTCGCGGTGACCACGCAGGGTGTCGCCGGCGGCATGTTCCAGATGATCTCGCACGGCATCGTCTCCGGCGCGCTGTTCCTCTGCGTCGGCATCGTCTACGACCGCATGCACACCCGCGAGATCGCGGCCTATGGCGGCCTCGTCAACCGGATGCCGCTCTACGCGATGACCTTCATGGTCTTCACCATGGCCAATGTCGGTCTGCCGGGCACGAGCGGATTCGTCGGCGAGTTCATGACCTTGCTCGGCACCTTCAAGATCTCGCTGCCGACGGCGTTCTTCGCCACCACGGGCGTGATCCTGTCGGCCTGCTACGCGCTCTGGCTCTACCGCAAGGTGGTGTTCGGCGCGCTGGTCAAGCCGTCGCTGATGTCGATCAAGGATCTGACCTTCCGCGAATGCGTGACGCTGTTCCCGCTGATCGCGCTGACCATCCTGTTCGGCGTCTATCCGAAGCCGGTGCTCGACATGTCGGCCGCCTCGGTGCAGCAGCTCGTCAACAATTACAACACCGCCGTGACTGCCGTGAAGGCAGCCGCGCTGGTTACGCAGTAAGGCCTTAGCCCATGAGCTTTTCCAGTGCAGGTTATCAGTTGCAGCCGGTGCTGCCGGAGCTGGTGCTCGCGGTCGGCGCCATGGTGCTGTTGATGATCGGAGCCTATCGCGGGCAGGGCACGACCCGGCTGATCACCGCGCTCGCGGTGTGTCTCCTGGTGCTGACCGGCGTGCTGGAGCTCTGGCTGCCGGCCGGCAAGCTCGTCACCTTCGGCGGCAGCTTCATCGTCGACGACTTCGCCCGCTTCCTGAAGATCCTCGCTTTGATCGCCTCGGCGGCAACGTTGATCCTGTCGACCGAGTACCTGTCCCAGCCGTCGACCCGTAATTTCGAGTTCTCGATCCTGGTGCTGCTGTCGACGCTCGGCATGATGGTGCTGATCTCGGCCGGCGACCTGATTTCGCTCTATCTCGGCCTCGAGCTGATGAGCCTTGCGCTCTACGTCGTTGCCGCCAGCCAGCGCGACAATGCCAAGTCGAGCGAGGCCGGCCTGAAGTATTTCGTGCTCGGCGCGCTGTCGTCGGGCATGCTGCTCTACGGCGCCTCGCTGATCTACGGCTTCACCGGCACCGTCAGCTTCGCCGGCATTGCGGCGGCCGCGACCACCGGCAGCATCGGCATCGTGTTCGGCCTGGTGTTCCTGCTCGCCGGCCTCTGCTTCAAGGTTTCGGCGGTGCCGTTCCACATGTGGACGCCGGACGTCTATGAGGGCGCACCGACCCCGGTGACGGCCTTCTTCGCCTCGGCCCCGAAGGTCGCGGCGCTCGCCGTGTTCACCCGTGCGACGCTGACCGCTTTCCCGGGCATCGTTACCCAGTGGCAGCAGATCCTGGTGTTCGTGGCGATCGCCTCGATGGCGCTGGGCTCGTTCGCCGCGATCGGCCAGTCCAACATCAAGCGGCTGATGGCCTATTCGTCGATCGGCCATATGGGCTTTGCGCTGGTCGGCCTCGCCTCCGGCACGGTCGAGGGCGCGCAGGGCGTCTTGATCTACATCGCGATCTATGTCGCGATGACGCTCGGCACCTTCTCGATCATCCTTGCCATGAAGCGCAACGGCCAAGCGCTGGAGCAGATCAGTGATTTCGCCGGCCTGTCCCGCACCAACCCGCTGATCGCCTTCGTCTTCGCGATGCTGCTGTTCTCGCTGGCCGGCGTGCCGCCGCTCGCCGGCTTCTTCGGCAAATGGTACGTGTTCGTCGCCGCGATCAAGGCCAATCTGTTCACGCTCGCGGTGATCGGCGTGCTGACCAGCGTGGTGGGCGCGTTCTATTATCTGTCGATCGTCAAGGTGATGTATTTCGACCAGCCGCTCGGCAAGCTCGACCCGGTCCGCGTCGAGCTGCGCACCGTGCTGGCGGTCGCAGGCATCTTCAATATCTTCTTCTTCGCCTATCCGGGACCGCTGGTGAGCGTGGCCACGGCGGCGGCGAAGTCGCTGTTCTAAAGTGTTTTCGAGCGAAGTGGACACCGGTTCGCGTGAAGAAAACGCGTCAAATAAACAACTCAGGGCCGCATCACGCGGCCCTGACGCGTATGATTCCGGACACGGAGGCTGGCTTTCGGACCGGATCATGCGCATAACCTTGACATGACCTTCACGCTCGGACCTCGGGCCATTGCGGCGGGCTATAAGCTCGCCGCCTTCGATCAGATCGGCTCGACCAATGCCGAGGCGATGCTGCGCGCGCGCGATGGCGAACGCGGGCCGATGTGGTTCGTGACGCCGGAGCAGACCGCTGGCCGCGGACGCCGTCAGCGGGTCTGGGTCGCACCGCGCGGCAATCTCGCCAGCAGCATTCTCGAGGTGACCGACGTTCAGCCGGCGGTTGCCGCGACGCTCGGCTTTGCCGCTGGGCTGTCGCTCGAAGCCGCGTTGCGGAAGGTCAGCATCGAGGCGGCGCTGCGGCTCGGGCCGGACAGCCCGAAATTCACCCTGAAATGGCCGAACGACGTGCTGGCCAACGGCAAGAAGCTCTCGGGCATCCTGCTGGAGGCCGAGGCGGTCGGCGACCGGCTTGCAGTCGTCGTCGGCATCGGCACCAACGTCATTGCGGCGCCCGAGGGTACGCCGACGCCTGCGGTATCGCTCGCTGCACTCGGCATCCAGATCGGTGCGGAAGAGCTGTTTGTGGCATTGTCGGATGCTTGGGTCGAGTTTCGCGGCATCTGGGACGATGGCCGCGGCTTTCCGGAGATCCGCAGGCTGTGGCTGGAGCGCGCAGCCGGCCTCGGCGACAGGGTCGCGGTCCAGACCGGCACGACGACCGTTGAAGGTACCTTTGACACCATCGACGACACCGGCTGCCTGATCGTCCGCACTGCGGCCGGGCAGCGCTTGCCCGTAACGGCCGGCGAGGTCTATTTCGGCACCGCAGCCACAGTGAGGGCCAACTGATGGCGCGACCTGACGAGCTTACCTTTGCACCGCTCGGCGGCGTCGGCGAGATAGGCATGAATTTGTCGATCTATGGGCTCGGCAACCGCCACCAACGCTCGTTCCTCGCGGTCGATCTCGGCGTCTCCTTTGGCGACGAGGAGCATCTTCCGGGCATCGACCTGATCATGCCGGATGTCCGCTTCCTGGAGAAGGAGCGCAACAATCTGATGGGCCTGGTGCTGACGCACGCCCATGAGGACCATTTCGGCGCGATCATCGATCTCTGGCCGAAGCTCGGCTGCAAGATCTACGCGACGCAATTCAGCGCGGCGCTGTTCGAGGCCAAATGCGCCGCCGAGCGCAATCCGCCGAAGATCCCGATCACCGTGATCCCGTCGGGCGGGCGGGTCGATATCGGCCCGTTCAATGTCGAGTTCATCCCGGTCGCGCATTCGATTCCGGAATCGCATGCGCTGGCGATCAAGACCGATGTCGGCACCGTGCTGCATACCGGCGATTGGAAGATCGATCCGACCCCGATCATCGGCCTGCCGACCGACGAGCGGCGGCTGCGCGAGCTCGGTGACGAAGGCGTGCTGGCGCTGGTGAGCGATTCCACCAACGCGGTGCGTGACGGGCGCTCGCCCTCGGAGACCGAGGTTGCCGCCACCATCAAGAAGCTGGTCAAGGCGGCCAAGGGCCGGGTCGCGGTCACGACTTTCGCCTCCAATGTCGCCCGCGTGAGGGCGGTGGCGGACGCCGCAAACGCTGCCGATCGCGAGGTCGTCGTGGTCGGCCGCGCCATGGAGCGCGTGGTGCAGGTCGCGCGCGAATGCGGCTATCTCGACGGCTCGCACAAGTTCCGCAGCGCCGACTATTACGGCCATTTCCCGGCCGACAAGGTGCTGGCGCTGTGCACCGGCAGCCAGGGCGAACCCCGCGCCGCGTTAGCGCGGATCGCTAATGACGACCATCCGCAGGTGACCCTGAACCGGGGGGACACCGTGATCTTCTCCTCCCGCACCATTCCCGGCAACGAGAAGGCGGTCGGCGGCATCATCAACGGGCTGGTGACCCAGGGCGTCGAAATCATCACCGACCGCGAGCATCTGGTGCACGTCTCCGGCCATCCGCGCCGCGACGAGCTGCGCGACATGATCTCCTGGGTGCGGCCGCAGCTCCTGATCCCCGTGCATGGCGAGGCGCTGCATCTCGCCGAGCACGCCAAGCTGGCGCGCGCCGCGGGTGTCCCGAAAGTCCTGACCTGCCGCAACGGCGACCTCGTCAAGCTCGGGCCCGGCGATCCCGGCATCGTCGGCGAAGTGCCGTCGGGACGGCTCTACAAGGACGGAACCATCCTTGAGGACTCCAAGTCGCGCGCCGTGGTCGAGCGGCGGCGGATGGGTTTTGCCGGCTGCGCCTTCGTCGCCATCGCCATGACCGCGCAGGGCGAGATGGTCGACGGTCCCGAGGTCGATCTCGTCGGCATGCCGGAGAAAAATGCCGCGGGCGAATTGCTCGACGACATCGTGTTCGATGTCGTGGTATCGACGATCGAGGGCCTGCCGCGGCCGCGGCGCCGCGATCCGGACGCACTCGGGGAATCGGTGCGCCGTGCGGTGCGGGCCGCGCTGAACGAGCAGTGGGGCAAGAAGCCGATCTGCGTCGTGCACGTTCTGACGGTCTGACACACGCCTTTAAGGCGTGCGCAACGACAAAGGGAGAGAGATATGCTGGGCCGCCTCAATCACGTCGCCATCGCGGTCAAGGACGCTAGGCAGGCCGCCAAGATCTACGGCACGGCCTTCAATGCCGAGATTTCCGACGCGGTGCCGCTGCCGGAGCATGGCGTCATCACCGTGTTCGTGACGCTGCCCAACACCAAGATCGAGTTCATCGAGCCACTCGGCGAGGCCTCGCCGATCGCAAAATTCGTCGAACGCAACGCCGACGGCGGCATCCACCATGTCTGCTACGACGTGCCCGACATCATCGCGGCCCGCGACCGCATGATAGCCGAGGGCGCGCGGGTGCTGGGCGACGGCCAGCCGAAGATCGGCGCACACGGCAAGCCGGTGCTGTTCTTCCACCCCAAGGACTTTTCCGGCGCCTTGGTCGAGATCGAACAGGCCTGAGCCCACATGGTGTACCAGATCTCCACCGGGCTTGCGATCTACTTCGTCCTTTGGTGGCTCGTGCTGTTCCTGACGCTGCCGTTCGGCATTCGCAGCCAGCATGAGGACGGCATCGGCGCGCCCGGCACCGATCCCGGCGCGCCGATCCTGGCGCGGATGGGCCGCAAGCTGCTGTGGACCACGCTGATCTCGGCCGTGATCTTCGTGATTGCGATGTGGGCCTATTATTCCGGCTATCTCTCGATTGAGCGGCTGTCGAAGCTGATGGGGATGCCGTTCTAGAGCGCCGAGTTCGTGAACGGCGCGGTTAGGTTTGCTCCGGCCGAAACCATTCGGGTGAAGGGCCCGAAATTGCCTCGACCTCGGGCACGAAGCTGCGATCAAGCGCTGCGACAAGCGTTGCCAGATTGTCGACGATTTGCGTCCACCGCTCGGCGCTGCCGATCGGAAACTGGCTCGGCAACTCGACCCCTCTCACTTCACCACGAACCGCGCGGCGCGAGGCATGGAGCGGCAGCGTGGCCTTGAAGCCATGCCCGTTCACCATGCCGATCACCTGCATGAAGGCCGCGACCGAACTGTTCCAGCTGCCAACATCGACCTGAAGCCTGACAGTGAGATTGCCCGGAGTGCGCCGCTGTAGCCTGAATGATCCGCTCTCGCCGCGGCAATCGTAGCCGAGTGGCGTGAAGGCCCGAACGAGATCAGGCTTCTTGGGGCCGGCGCTCGGGCTCCCGCCGGGGGGTGTCGCAGCCACGTTCTCGACCTGATGTGGCAGATCGTGCGGAAGTGTATCGAGCAGCTCGGTCATCTTCGCCCGATACCCACGCACGACCGTGCGGATGGCGTCGTCCATGTCCGGAGTCAAGCCGCCGGGGGACACGGCAGCCGCCGTGGCGGCGGGTGTCGCGACCATCGGCACCTGGATCGTCTTTCGCACCTTGCCGCAGGCTGAGAGCAAGGTTGCGAGATCGGCCGGGGGAGCCGGCAATTTCTTCGCCTGCGGATCGGCTTCGACAATGCGCAGCGCGGCGAGCGACCGCTGCCGCCCATTCACCCACCACTTGTCGTGCACGCTGATGCCGGGCGAGGTCGGGTGCCCTGCGCCGATGTCGACGCCGGCGCGCATCAGGCCCCGGAGCGTCTGAAGGTCAGGCTGAGCGGGCAATTGCGGACCGTCGGAAAAGCCGGGCACCGAGAAATGCAGGTCGATGGCGTGGCATGGAAATGACTTCGGGACGCCCTGTGCGATCTCCTTGAGGATCGCGAAGTCGATCGCCTCGACGGCGCCGGTTTCGGTCACGTTCGACAGCACCCGCGCTTCCGCCTTACCAGGGCCAACCGAGCCGGTCGTCCGCACGAAGCGCTCCAATTCCGGCCAGCGCTTGACCACCCTGGCGATACTGGAAATGCGCTTCGTCCCCGCGATCGTTTGCACGGCGGCGATCTCGGCGGTGAGCGGGGGATCGGACAGCCTGAGACGTACCGTCGGCTCGCCCAACCCGGCGGCAAGGAAGCCTGCGTGGACTTGCTCGGCCATATCGACGAGCGGGTCCTTGCGGCTGGCCGCGAATACCGAGAATACGGCGACGAGCATTGCGTCCTCCACTCGGAAATACATCGTACGTTCTGAAACAACGCCGGCCGGATGGGGTCTGATCGATCCGTGGCTTTAGGGACTTCGTCTGGAGCATTGCGGCGCGTCCCGTCACCTGCGATTGTGGGCGTCGAACCGGACCGTCAGCCCTTGCGGCAGCGTGCCCGGAATAGCACAACGAGCAGCCAATGGCTCGGGCTCAAGTATTGGGGAGGCGACCACGATGAACCTGCAGGCCCAGCCAGGCTCCGGGCAGAGCGCCTATCGAATCCTGCGCGAAGCCGATCTGCGCGACTATCTCGCGAGCCTTCCCGCCATCGTTACCCAACTCGGTGGAGCGCCGACCGACTGGTCGATCAGCGAGGTCGGCGACGGCAATCTCAACCTCGTCTTCATCGTCAAGGGCAACAGCGGCGGCATCGCGGTCAAGCAGGCACTGCCTTATGTGCGGCTGGTCGGCGAGAGCTGGCCGCTGCCGCTGTCGCGGGCACATTATGAACATCTGGCGCTGGTGCATCAGGCGCGACTGGCGCCGAGGCTCGTGCCGGCGGTGCTGCACCACGACGCGCCGCTCGCGCTCACCGCGATGGAGCTGCTCGAGCCGCACATCATCATGCGCAAAGGGCTGATCGGCGCCACGCGCTATCCGCGCTTTGTCGAGGATATCTCGACCTTCCTGGCGCAGACGCTGTTCCTCACGTCCGATCTGGCGCTGTCGGCCGCGGAAAAGAAGCAGGGGATCGCCGATTTCGCCGGCAACCACGCGCTCTGCAAGATCACCGAGGATTTGATCTTCACCGATCCCTATCGCATCGCCGAGCAGAACCGCTGGACCGCACCGTATCTCGACGCGACGGCGGCGGCGTTCCGCGAGGATCTCGACCTGCACGTCGCGATCTCCAGGCTCAAGCTGAAGTTCATGGCGAGCCCGGAGGCGCTGCTGCACGGCGATCTGCACACCGGTTCGATCATGGTGACCGACAGCGAGACCAAGGTGATCGATCCCGAATTCGCCTTCTATGGCCCAATGGGCTTCGACATCGGCGCCGTGATCGGCAATCTCCTGATGGCCTATCTGGCCTCCGCCGGCCATGAGCGCACGGCGGGCGAGCGCGCGTCGTTCGAGGCGTGGCTCTTGGAAACCATCGAAGGCGTCTGGACCGAGTTCTCTCGCAAGTTTCTCGTGCTGTGGCGCAACGAGGCCAAGGGAGACGGCTATCCGCTGGCGCTGTTCGCAGGCGAGGCCGGCGCCGCGCGGCTGGAGGCGGAACGACAGAGCTACATGGCGCGGCTGTTTCAGGACACGGTCGGCTTTGCCGCGGCCAAGACCATCCGGCGTATTCTTGGCCTTGCGCACAACATCGATTTCGAATGGATCGCGGACGAGAAGCAGCGCGCGATCTGCGAGGCGCGCAGCCTCAAGCTCGCGCGCAACATGATGCTGGAAGCAGCGTCCCATACGACGATCGGCACAGTCACCTACGCCGCGCGCGAGCTGCGCCACTGGCAGCCGGATTTCGCCAGGTGATCTGGTGAGCATCGATCGTCGCGTACGGCAAGGATCGTTTGGCAGGCCGTCTGCGGACGATGAGGTGCTGTCCCTGACGGTAGCGGTAGTCGCTGGTATCTTGTCATCCCTCGAGTGCCTACAGCTCAGGAACGACGATCCAGCCGCCGCGGCATGAACTAGCTTTCGGCCGGACGTACGAAACAGAGAATGCCGGCCTCAGGCGTGAAACAGACCACAGCGCGGTTCGTCGGATTGTCGATTCTGTCGATGATCCGGTTCGGCGGGACCCGCAGCCAGAATGGCTTCGACATTTTCCAGCGACCGTCGATCAATACCTCGTAGCCGTCTCGGTCCTGTCGGAACTCTACCGTTCCACAATCCGCAATCGAGCAGCACGACGCACCGGTGCCTGGTTGCCTGAGGCTCTCAAACCATGGGGCAAGCGTGGCATTCGGGCTATCGGGCGGTGCTGCTACCGCGGCCTGACTTAGAGCAAGCCCGGCCGCGACCGCCATCTTCCAGCCGATCCTCTCACGGTGTGCCCTCGACGCTGGCAAAGGCGTAGTCCTCCGCTGCCCCCAGAGGTTAGCGAATATTTAGGCCATTGCCACGGCGCTTGAGTACGGAATTAACCATGAGCGAGCCGACGCGAGCGATGAGGGGCACAACTTCGACCCTGACCTGGAGCGAACATCAGAGCTCTGTCGCTGGTGAAAATCACCGAAGGCAGCGGCACGCTGCGGGCGATCGCGCGTTGCGCTCGAGCAACACCCTTTGGAAAAGCGTAGGGCCAACGGCTTCCGCCCATTGCGCGTTTCCATTTTGATCCAAATGATCGACCCCGTCGCGTGCTTGGCTGTGCAACAGGGCTCGGATCGGGCCTTTGGAGGCTACGGGATGATGAACCCGCGGCGAATTGCGACGGTGACGCCGGAGTTGTGCGGGACGGTCGTTCTCGCAAGTTGGCTCTTTGCCTGGCTTGCCGGCTCTGCCGGCATCGGGAACACCGGAGCAGTGCCCATCGAGGGACTAGCACCATCTCTCGCCGCCAATGCCGAACTGGCTGATGCGCGACAGGCAACTGCAGTCGCCAACGTGAACGCTGACGTGGCGATGGCTGCCGAACCCGTGATGTGGCCGGCCTCCGACGCGACGGCCGCGCCGCAGGCAGGCGTCATGGGCAGCGCTGTCGCCAACGCCGATGCGGCGATGGCGGTTGAATCGATGCCGGAGCCGCCGGCCCCTGATGCGATAGCGACCTTGAGCGGACCGAAATCAATCGTCGTGGCTGCGTTGCCGGATTCGTCGCAGATGCTGTCGGTTGAAACATCGCCCGAGCAGACGGCGACAGCGAGGACGCCTCCAGTGTCGAGCGACACCAAGGAGGCCGCGAGACCCCTGGATATTTTCGAAGAGTGCCTCGTCGTTGATGTGTGCATCGACCGGTACCTGTGGGCGCTCTACGAGCGGACGCCCAAGGAAGACACCATCAGCATACAAGAGCAGCGGAAAGTAACGGTCAAAAGGAAGCGCAAGACGGTGACCGTCACCAGGACATTCAGCAGGCGCGTCGATAACGATTTCACGTGGAAAGATCCGAAGGCGGCGGAAAGAATGGGCATGCCGATGATCGACTACGTGATTGGAGGGGTGGATCGGGGCTTCAAGCTCAAGCTCTTTCATGCGCTCTACGCGGCGGAGCAGGCCGGGTTGTCGCCCGGGATAACCAGCGCGTTCCGCGATGACTACCGTCAATCGATCGCGAGCGGCCTGAAGGCGGCGTCCGACAAGTCATACCATGGAGGGAGCTTCCGCGGTGGCTACGGCCACGGGCTTGCCGCTGATATCGTGAGCGTCAAAGGCGCGACGCGCGCGGAGCGTTGGGTTTCCACTGAGGCCCTTTGGAAATGGATCGATGCGCGCGGACCGGATTTTGGAATCGGACGACCGTATCTCGATCGAGATCCACCGCATGTCGCGCCGATAGACGGCAAGGAATACGCCGCTCACCGCGGCGGGACGAAAGCTCAACACGCGGAAGCGGATATCAAGAAGCGCAACCGGGGCGCTCTGCGGGTCGCGGCGAAACGATCAAAAACCGCAAAAGCGTCGAAGGGGAGAACGATCTGATCCGGTTCAGCTGCGCATTTCAACACGACGCGGGCAAGAATGCCTAGCAATCCCATCATCGTACAAAAATATGGCGGCGCCTGTCTCGAAACACCGGCAAGAATCCGCGCAGTGGCGAGCAGTGTCGCTGATTTGCATGGCCGTGGTCATCGTGTCGTGGCGATCGTTTCAGCGATGGGCAAGACCACCGACGAACTCGTCAGGATGGCCTATCAGATCAGCCCGCATCCCAATCGCCGCGAACTCGATATGTTATTGACCACCGGCGAGCGCATCAGCATGTCCTTGATGAGCATGGCGCTGTCTGATCTCGGCGTGTCGGCGATCAGCTTTACCGGCAGTCAGGCCGGTGTGATGACCGACGGATCCCATTCATCCGCACGCATTTTGGATGTGCGGCCCATTCGGGTGCGCGAAGAGCTCGATCGCGGACGCATCGTAGTCTTGGCGGGCTTCCAGGGCGTGGATCCGCTGACCAAGGAAATCACGACGCTTGGCCGGGGTGGCAGCGATACCACTGCGGTCGCCATGGCTGCGGCGCTCAAGGCGGAGTGCTGCGAGATTATCAAGGAAGTCGACGGAGTGTGCTCGGCTGATCCTCGCATCGTCGCGGATGCAAAACCCTTGCGTCAGCTGGATTTCGCATCCCTATCCGAAATGTGTCTCTGGGGCGCAAAAGTCCTGCATTTCCGCAGCGTGGAGCTGGCCCACAGCCAAAACGTACCTCTGGTCTTGAGAAAGTGGGGCGGTGCTCGACACAGCACGCAGGTGACCAAGGAGGTCGCGGATATGGAGAACGGAAAAGTCCTGGCCGTCAACTCAATGGCTCGCATTGAGCACGTGGAGATCGATTCGGCGAACCTCAATCAAGGCTTTGAGAAGTTCGCGCAGCATCTCAAGCAAAATGGCTTGCCTTGGCCGCAACTCCTCGCCTCGGCTTTCACCGCCGACAAAACCCGCATCATGATGACTTGCGATTCGGAGACACTCGACGCGTTGCTGCGCACACTGGAAGGGAGCAAAGACCTCCGCAAGCAGCGCGAGACTCTGAGTTCGGTGAGCCTCACTTGCTTCGGCGGCATTTCTCCAAACCTGCCATACAAGGCGGTTCAGACTCTGCAACATCACGGGGTCACCGCCGACAAGTATGTCTTGTCGTCGCATTCGGTAAGTTTCTTTGTTCCGGTGGAAAGCCGTGAGGCTGCAGTCAGGGCTTTGCATTCGCTGATCTAGCACTGCGAATTCGCGATGGCACGGATGAATGATCGTGCACACGGTGTCGGCGCGATTTGCGATCGGCGCGCCCATGCCACTGATTTGCCCGACGGCGCAAGCCCTTCGCGCAAAAATATTTCGCGTTATCCGAAGCGCAACTCGGCGTATGGTTTGTGCGTCTCACCCGATCGAGGGGCGCTTCGCGGTCGTCACGAACGCGGTGTGAGATGCGGTGGACGCGGATTGCGCAACTGACGAGTGCGCATGATGTGGACGTCGAAGTCCTGACGCCCTAGCGGCCGGTGTCTTTTCGAATTGCGCGATGCGGGCTGCGAAGACGGTGACAAAAAGGCCCAGTCTCGCCGGGGAGAGCACGTATAAGCCGTAACCCATCGCGCAGGAAAAGCCGGATTGCTCCGGTTACACCTGTGGTCCTACCCCCGAGCTTTCTACCCATTGCTCGGGGCCCATGGGTGCGATCGGCACCCGGCTTTCCCTGCGCCCTCTGTTCGAGGAGAGGGCGGAACGAAGAGCAAAGCTCGGGCAGATCATGTCGCGAGAACGCGGATGTATGATTCACCAGCGCGCCACATATTCGCTGTCGTCCCGGCGAAGGCCGGGACCCATTACCACAATGCGAATTGTTGCGTGACGCTAGGGCCACGGCTTGTTTCCAACAACACAACCCTGTGGTTGATGGTGTGGACGGCCCCCTACGGCATCAGTGTGCCAGAATGAGGTTGTTGTAAATCTCAGACAAGGAGACCGTCCGTGAGAGAGATTATCCGTATTGGGATGGATACGTCGAAGCATATTTTTGTGCTGCATGGAGTTGACGCGGCGGAACAGCCGGTGTTGCGCAAGAAGCTGTCGCGCAAGCAGGTGCTTGAGTTTTTTGCCAAGCTTCCGCCGACCGTGATCGGGATGGAGGCCTGCGGGGCGGCTCATTACTGGGGGCGCGAGCTTGGCAAGCTTGGCCATGAGGTGAAGCTGATAGCGCCGCAGTTGGTGAAGCCTTATGTGCTGCGGAACAAGAACGACGGGCGAGATGCGGATGGGGTGTGCGAAGCGATGGGCCGACCGCGGATGCGGTTTGTGCCGGTGAAGAGCGCCGAACAGCAGGCCGCGCTGATGCTTGCAGGTGTCCGCGATGGGCTGATCGGCCGCCGTACCCAGCTCAGCAATGCGATCCGCGGCTACGCGGCGGAGTTTGGCCTGATCGCGCCGAAGGGGTTGGACAAGATCGAGCCGCTGTTGGCCCGGATCACGCAGGACGAGAGCGTTCCCGCTATGGCGCGCGAGCTGTTCGCCATGCAGGGCCGTGACTATGCGCAGTTGCAGGGTGAGCTGAAGGCGGTCGAGGCCAGGCTGCTGGCCTGGCACCAGGCCAACGCCACAAGCCGTCGTCTGGCCCAGATCCCCTCGGTCGGTCCGATCATCGCGACCTCGCTTGTGATGAAGACGCCGGACCCGCACGCCTTCCGCTCCGGCCGCTTGTTCGCGGCCTGGCTCGGCCTGACGCCCAAGGACCATTCCACCGCCGGCAAAACCAGGCTCGGCAAGATCACCCGCGCTGGCGACGAGACCCTGCGTCGCCTGCTCGTGGCCGGGGCGACCGCGGTGATCCGGCAGGCAAGGCTCGGGCGCGGCCACCCCTCGCGCTGGCTCGTGGCGTTGCTCAGGCGCAAGCCGCCGAAGCTTGCGGCCGTGGCGCTCGCCAACAAGGTGGCCCGCATCGCCTGGAAGCTGATGGCGACCGGCGAGAGCTATGATGCCGCACGCATGAACGCTGTCACCTAACAGGTCGGCCGGCCGGACGTAGCGCTCGCCGGACGAACCGGAGCTGCAAGAGCAGATGGAATGATCGATCGATCCAGAACGCGAGACAAGCCGCGGGACCCATTGGCCTTCACAAGGTCGCCAGGTTGTTTGGCACTCGCGTCGCGGAAACCATCTTGGCCCAGCGATCAACACGATCGCATCAAACAGGCCGGACATATGGATGACAGCGATCCGACCAATCCCAGAAAGCTCTTGTGCCACGAGGGCCGTCCACATATGGGTCCCGGCCTTCGCCGGGACGACGAGAGGAGGGAGCTATTTGCTCGGCTCAATCATCACTCCGCCGCCTGCTCCCGCAGTCGCTGCGCGTAGACGTTGATGATCAGTGCGGCGAGCAGGATCTGGCCGCGGATCAGGATCTTCAGGAAGCTGTCGATGTTGACGTGGTCGAGGCCGTTGTTGAGCACGCCGAGCACGAACAGGCCGACGATGGTGTTGCCGATGCCGCCGCGGCCGCCGAACAGGCTGGTGCCGCCGACCACAACGGCCGCGATCGAATCCAGGAGATAAGTGTCGAACTCGTTCTGCTGCGCGCTGCCGAAATGCGCGACGCCGAGCATGCCGCCGATCCCCGAGCAGACCGCCGAGATCACCATCACGCTGCCGAGGATGAGCTTGACGTTGAGGCCGGCGAATTCCGCGGCCTCGCGGTTGCCGCCGACCATGTAGACGTAGCGGCCGAACCGCGTGTAGGTCAGCACCAGATGGCCGCCGAGCAGCATCACGGCGGCGACGATCACGATCCAGGGGATGCCGCCGATCGAGCCCGAGCCGAGCGTCGTGATCAGCGGCGGCACCTTGTAGGCGATCTGGCCGCGCACCAGGAGCGCCGAGACGCCGGCCGCGATCTGCATCATGGCCAGCGTCATGATGAAGGAGGGGATGCCGATCATGGTCAGGCCCAGCGCGTTGACGAGGCCAAGCACGGCGCACAGCGCCAGCGCCAGCAGGATCGCGGCAAAGCCCGGCATCGGGATGTTGGCGATGTTGACGTAGGATTCCTGCAACGTGAAGTACGCCACCGCAATGCCGGTGACGTTGGCGATGCTGGCAATCGACAGGTCGATCTCGGCACACAGGATCACGAAGGTGAGGCCGACCGCGATGATGCCGGTGACCGATACCTGGGTCAGGATGTTGCCGACATTGTCGATGGTCGCAAACGACGGGCTTGCGATCGCGAAGAAGCCGCTGAGGAAGATCAGCGTCAAGAACGGCGCGATGTTGCGCATCTGCGAGCGCAGGAACGGCGCCAGCCCGCGCGGCCGCTTGTGATCGGCCGGGCTCGTCGCGCTGTCACTGCTCGCCATAACACTTCTCCATTGGGCGCGCTGAGTTGGTCATCGCGCCTCGTTTATTTTCTTGAGCATGACCTTGTCGGAAAACCGCTTCGCACTTTTCCGGATCATGCTCTAAGCGGCTTCCAGCAGCCGATCCTTGCTGACCGCTTCGCCGGCGAATTCGCGCACCACCGCGCCGCGCTTCAGCACCAGGATCCGGTCGGCCAGCGACAGCACCGTCTCCGGCTCGGTCGACAGCACGATGATCGCAAGGCCCTTGGCGCGGAGGTCGCGCACGATGTTGATCACGTCGTTCTTGGCGCCGACATCCATGCCGCGGGTCGGCTCGCACAGCACCAGAAGGCGCGGCGGGTAGGTCAGCCATTTCGCCAGCGCCACCTTCTGCTGGTTGCCGCCGGAGAGCATGCCGAGATCGAGGCCGACCACCGGCGGCCTGATCTGCAGCTGCTCGACCTGGCGCTGGGCGATCGCGCGCTCGCGCACCGGCTTGAGCAGCAGCGCCGAGATCCGATCGAGGATGCTGATCGAGATGTTCTTGTAGACCGGCTCCTGATGGAACAGCATGGCACGGCGGCTCTCCGGCACCAGCGCGACGCCGGCCCGCCGCGCCGCCGCGGTGCTGCGGAAGGTCTTGGCTGCACCATCGACCGCGAGCGTGCCGCCGTCGGGCCGGAGCTTGCCGAACAGGATGCGCGACAGTTCCAACTGCCCGCAGCCCATGAAGCCGTAGATGCCGAGCACTTCGCCGGCCCGGGCCTCGAACGAGACCTCCTGCAGGCTGCGGCGGAGCGAAAGCTGATCGACCTTCAGCACCGTCGAACCGCCACCAGGTTGCGAGAGCATCAGGTCATCGGTGTAGCTGTGCTCCAGCGCCTCGCCGCCGCGGCCGATCATGGCCTCGATCAGCGCCCCTTGGTGGTGTCCGCGGACGCGGTCTCGGCGATTTTCCGCCCGTTGCGGAACACGGTCACCACGTCGGAGACCCGCAGGATGTCCTCGATGAAATGCGAGATGAAGACGATGCTGGTGCCTTCGTCACGGAGCCTGTGCAGCGTCGTGAAGAGGCGCTCGACCTCGGGCGGGGAGAGGGCGGAGGTCGGCTCGTCCAGGATGATGATGCGCGCGCCGGAAAACAGCACGCGGGCGATCTCGATCAGCTGCTGCAGGCCGATCGGCAGGTCGCCGAGCCGCGTCATCGGATCGACGTCGATGCCAAATCGCGAGAGCTGCTCGCCGGCCTCGCGCGCCATCCGCCGCCATTGCACGAAGCCGAGGCGGTTGGTCGGCTGGTTGCCGAGGAAGACGTTCTCGGCGACGGTGAGATCAGGCGCGACGCTGAGTTCCTGATGCACCATGCCGATGCCGGCGGCGTGGGCGTCGCGGGTGGAGCGGAAGCGGGTTTCCTTGCCGTCGAGCACGAAGCGGCCGGAGAACTCCGGATGCACGCCGGCGATGATCTTCATCAGCGTGCTTTTTCCGGCGCCGTTCTCGCCGACGAGACCGTGGATCTCGCCGGCGTGCAGCGCGAAGTCGACCCCACGAAGGGCTTCGACACCGCCGAAGGCCTTCGTGATCTGGTTCAACTCGAGGATCGGGGAGCGTCCCTGCGACATGGAGACCGCTCAGATCAGGAAGTGATCCTCCATCCATTGCATGCCGGCGGCATTGGCCTTGGTCACGACGGGACCATCGGTCACGACGTGCTTCGGAATGCCCTGGCCGCTCTTCTCGCCGCCGACCACGGCCGCGACGCCCGCCACGATCGCGCCGCCATGGATGCGGCAGGACGGATTGCGCACGGTTGCGAACATGCGGCCTTCGCTGACCGCCTGGATCGCCGGCGGCATGGCGTCGACGCCGCCGATCAGGATGTTGGTGCGGTTGTGCGCCTTCATGATGTTGGCGGCGGCAAGCGCCATGTCGTCATTGTGGAAGAAGGCGGCGTCGATCTGCGGATACTTCGTCAGATAGGTTTCCCAGAGCCGGGCGGTCTTGGAGACGTCCCAGTCGGCGGGCTGGGTATCCAGCACCTCGATGTTCGGGAACTGCTTGACGACGGAGTTGAAGCCCTTGGCGCGGCCCTGCGCGCCGGTGTGGCCGAGCGCGCCCTGGGTCATGATGACCTTGCCCTTGCCGCCGATCGCGTTGCACAGCGCCTGCGTCACCGAGGCGCCCATGAACTCGTTATCGGGGGCGAGGAACGAATGGACGTTGATCTGGTCGAGCGGCGCGATCAGCGTGTCCATGTCGATCACGGGGGTGCCGGCGTCGATCATCTTCTGCACCGGCTGGGTCAGCGTGCCGATGCCGAACGCCTGGATCGCGACGAAGTCCCATTTCTGCGAGGCCATGTTGTCGATCGCGGCGCGCTGCTTGACGGCATCGAGCTGGCCGTCGAACCAGGTCACCTCGACGTTGAACAGCTTGCCCCAGAATTCGGCGGCCTGCTTGCCCTGCGCGCACCACGTCGCCTGCAGTCCGGCGTTGGAGAACGCGGCCTTCAGCGGCTTTTCCGAACGTCCCGTTTCGGCTGCGAGCGCGGACGTCACGCCCATTCCACCGAACAGGCCGGCCGCAGCTCCGCCTGCCGCCGCCAATTGCAAAAGGTCGCGCCGAGTCGTCGACGCCTTGTCCATCCCCTTGTCGGTCCCTGGCATTGTTTGCTCCCTCTTCGTTTTTCTGCCCGTCGGCGTCAGTTGCACGCGCCGCGGATAAAGGGAGTGTGTCACAATCGGAACGGTGACGCTACGCCTTCGCGTCCACGAGATGTTTCTGCTGCAGCACGATGGCCTCGATGTCGCGAAGCAGCTTGTGCCACGCAGCATCGATCTCGTCAGACCATTGCTCGCCGAGAATGTCGCGCAAGCAGTCCGTGATCACGGCAAAGAATGCGACGAACAATTCGCGCGGCGTCCCGTAGGCATCATGCGAGAACACCTCGGATTCGATCAGGCGAAAATGTCCGCGGCGCTCGCCCGCGAAATCGAGGATGGCTTCGATCGTCAACGCCAGCATCGAGCCTTTCACCGGCTCGCTGCCTTCGGTGCGAAACATCGCCCGCGCCTCGGGATGTTCGCGAAACAAGCGCTGGTACACCAACGGCGTCAGATCATCGCAAGCCGCTGCTGCGAGTTCAAAACTGCGTTCGATTGGATTCGATGATGGAGTCATAGCGCTTTGCGATCATCACATAAAAAAAGAGCAGGGCTTCAAGCCCTGCTCCAAAAATTGTGTGGACCCTATTTGCCCCAAAAATTCGGTTTGATCTTGATTGATGGGGTGACGCTGCTTGTGCGCGTCGGGCTCCTCCCGAGACTTGGACCACCAGGACACACCTCGCGGCTGGCCTGAGCCCGAATTGGTAGACTATCTTTCCAGCCTTGTCATCATTTTCGGCAACGATTGTTCAAATTTCGAGCAATTTGCGAAATGATTGGGATGGTGCCACCGGCGGTTGCGAAAGTGAGCCGAAAACACGTGACGGGGTAAGGGGATACGAAGGCCTGTGGAGCGGCCGCGACGCAAGTGTCACGCCCGGCAATTTCCGTCAGCCGGAAGAAACGAGGGATGTCGATGATCTCGACTTCCGACGGCTGTGGTGGTTAGTTCCGTCCCGGATGGGTTTTGCGATGCGCCGGCGGCTGAAGATTTTTCTGCCCATAGTCCTGGTTGCCCTGCTGGTGCAGATTTTCGCACCGATCGGGGCCTGCTGGGCGACGAGCCTTGCTGCGTCAGATCCGCTCGCGGCCGGCACCATCTGCCATGGCAATGCCGGCTCCGGGGGCGGGCAGGGTGACCAGACCGGTCATGATGCCCATGACGGCTGCTGCTCGGCATGCAGCGTGCTGCAGACCGGTGCGCCCGTTGATAACCCGGAGATCACGGCTCACGCCGTCGAGCGGCCTTCGACGCGCATCGCCTGGCTTGATTTCGCGGGCGAATTCGACCGTTCGACGGCGCGCCACTCCGCGCAAGCCCGCGCGCCGCCGCTTTTTTCCTGACGACGTTCTCGCTGCCGGTGCGCGTCGCGCGTCGGCGAGTGCCTTAGAGCAAGCCGGCCGCAGAGCCGGTGTCAGGATTCATCCATGTTTCGATTTCATCCGCGGGCCGGAGCCAGTGCGTTCACGCTGGGCGTCGGGCTTTCCATGCTTACAAGTTGGGCAGAGGCGCAGACGACGCTGCCGTCCGTCACGGTCGATGCGCCGCAGGCCGCGCGAGCGAAACCGGCAAGGTCCAAGCAGAAGACGCGTGCGGTTGCCGCCCGGCGGCCCGCAAGGCCGCTGGCGCCCTTGGCCGTGGCAGCGGCTGGGCGCGCGCAGCGCGTTACGCCCAGCGCGGCGCGGGACAGCCTGAACCAGGGGCCCGCCGGTCAGACGCAAACCACCGTCGACCGCAGCCAGTTCGACAATCGGCCGTCCTTCTCGGTGGCGGACGTGTTGCGGGACAGTCCGGGTATCTCGGTCAAGCAGGGCAACGGCCCGCGCGATTTCGGCATCTCGATCCGCGGGTCGAACGCCCGCAATGGCTTCGGCATCCGGAATCTCGTGATCTTCGAAGACGGCTTTCCGGTCACCCAGCCGGACGGCCTGTCCCGCAGCGACCTGATCGATCCCCACGCCTATGGCGCGATCGACGTGGTCCGCGGCCCGTCATCGGCGCTCTACGGCAACTATGCGACCGGCGGCGCGTTGAATTTCCGGACCCGGCCGGGCGGCACGATCGACGGCGTCGAATACGGCGTCGACGGAGGCAGCTTCGGCTATCTCAACAACTATCTGGCCGCGGGCAAGAAGGTCGGCAATTTCGAAGGCTCGCTGTTCGCCAGCGACGCGCGCGGCGACGGATATCTCGGCAACAGCTGGTTCAACACCCAGACGGTCAATTTCCTCGGCACCCTGCAGGTGACGCCGGACGACCGTTTCACGTTCAAGCTGATCAACAACGATCTGACGGCGCGCCTGCCGATCCGCTCGTCGCTCAACCAGTTCAACCAGAACCCGTTCCAGCAGGGCTGCACCACCGGCGCTACGGCCGCGGCGGGATGCGGAACCGTCTCGCTGTTCAACAACGGCTTCAACGGAACCAAATCCACCGAGACTGCGGTTCAAGCTGGCCTCGGCCGAGACGACCGCCGGACGATCGTTGGGGGCCGCTGGGAACACGATTTCGACAACACGACTACGTGGCGCAACCAATTCGTCTTCGACGACAGGAACATCAATCAGCCGACGGGATCGACTAGCGCGCTGGGTGACTATCCCTCGTACAACTTCATGAGCGATTTGACCAAGCGCGGCGAATTGTTCGGAATGGATTCGACCACGATGGTCGGGGGTTGGTACAATACCCTTACGACGACCGGTACGACCTGGAACGTTTCGCCCGCGGGCAATGCGACACTCGGATTGCCACAGAGCAGTCTGTATCAATCGACAACCAATTATGGCGTCCGGGCGCGGGAAGAAATCAAGCTGATTCCGTCGGTGACGGCGATCGCCGGGGTCGGTTGGGAAACGACCACGCTAAACGGTGTCAACACTTTGCTGTCCTATCCGGTCACCAACAATCCCGCAATCGTGGGAGCGACCGTGACGCAAGCAGCACCTGTGTTCACCAACACCGCGCCGGAGTTCGCGCTCGTCTACAAGCCGGACAACGAATGGCAGCTACGTGCTCGCGTGGCGACCGGCTACGGTACGCCGCAGGTCAGCAATCTGTTCGTTCTGCCGAATGGGTCATCGGGCAACAACACGTCGCTCAAAACCCAGACCAACCTCGGCTACGACCTCGGCGCGGATTGGTCGCCCAACAAGAGCGTGAAGGTTAGCGCCACCGCCTTCTACGAATTCTTCAACAATGAACTTGTTTCTCAGGCGACGCCTGTGGCGGGATTTACATACACCTTCAACGCACCGCGCTCGGAACATCGCGGCGTTGAGCTCGCCGCTCAATGGGGCTTTTATCAGGGGTGGCGGCTCACGGCGGCCTACACCTACCTGGACGAAGTATATACCGACTACACGGAAAGCATCAGCGGCTTCACATTCAATCGGGTCGGGAACAAGATTCCCGGCGTCTCGCCGAATGAGCTGACGACACGGCTTGGCTATGACCAGCCGTCAGGTCCGCTACAGGGGCTTGGCGGCTTCGTCGAAGTCCAGTGGAAGGATGGCTTCTACATGGACAACGCCAATCTGCTGCGGGCGCCGGGTTACGAGCTGGTCAATCTCAACGTTCACTACACGACGGATCTGATCTCCGACTATTTCAAGTCGCTGAATCTGTATCTCGAGGTGCGGAACGTGTTCGATCGAACCTACATTGCCTCGGCGAACAATATCGCGAACTCGGTGACGGCAGCGGGCGTTCAAAATCCTGCGAGCATACTGGCGAACATCACGGGCTCGATCTATGCCGGATCGCCGCGGGCGTTTGTCGCGGGCATGAAGATCGCGTTCAAATGAGGAGCGCATCGATGACGTTTCGCAAGACTGCGGCTCGGATCGTGCTGGCGACGATCCTGCTCGGGGCTTTGCCCGATTTCGCCTGCGCGCAGATGAGCCACCAGCATGCCTCGGAAGCGGCGTGCGAGGACACCGTCTTGCGTTGCGCGAGCAAGGTCACTCCGGCCTTCGCGCCGGACGGGACACTGTGGCTGACATGGATGGCCGGAGGTCAAATCTCCGTCGCGAGCTCGAAGGATCGGGGCAAGAGCTTTTCCGCGGCCGTGCAGGTGACCCGGGACCGGCTCAACCTTGATTGGGGCCCGGATGCGCGCCCGAAGCTTGCGATCGACGCCAAGGGAGACATCGCGCTGGCATTCTCGATCTTTCGCGATCAGGCCTTCAACGGCCAGGTGCTGACCACGCGGTCGACCGATGGCGGGCGCAGCTTCGATCCGCCGAAGCCGATCACCGCCAACAACGAGAGCCAGCGCTTCGAGGCGATCGGCTTCGATCCAGCCGGTGCCGTGTTCGTGGTCTGGCTCGACAAGCGCAATCGCGTGCCGGCGCAGCAGCGCGGCGAGAAGTATGACGGTGCCGGATTGTTCTTTGCTTCATCGAAGGGCGGTAGCGCGTCCTACTCCGAAGCGCAGCTTGTGGCCGACAACACCTGCGAGTGCTGCCGTCTCGGGCTGGCATTCGATGGCGCAGGCCATCCCGTGGTGGTGTTTCGAAACATCTTCGAAGGCGGTGTGCGCGACCATGCGATCGTGACGTTTACCGATCTGGGCACGCCCGGCGAGGTGCATCGGGTGAGCCGCGACGACTGGCAGATCGCCGCATGTCCGCATCATGGTCCGAGCCTGACCATTTCGCGCGAGGGAACCTATCACGTGACGTGGTACACCAACGGCAAGGCGCGCAAGGGATTGTTCTACGCGCGGTCACGCGACGGCGGCAAAACCTTCTCCGATCCGCTTCCGGTCGGTCAACCGAACCGCAGCCCGTCGCGGTCGCAGATCGCCGCGGGGCCGCAGGGGCTTGCGATGGCCTGGAAGGAGTTCGACGGGCAGAAGACATCGATCCATCTGACGACATCGAACGACGATGGTGCGACGTGGTCGAAGCCCACTGATATCGCCGACACCGCCGACAGCTCCGACCATCCGCTACTGGTCTCGGACAGCCGGCAGACCTACCTGTCGTGGATGACGAAGGCCGACGGCTACCATTTTCAAGCGATCGAAGGCGAACCATGAAACGTCATTTGCTCGCGGCCCTTGTCCTGCTCGTAACGCTGCCGTCCGCACTGGCGGCGGGCGAAGACGCGCCGAAGCCGTTCGAACGGGGCAGCTGGCAGAAGCTGCTGCATGCGCACGCCGGTCATCCAACCCTGGTGCACTTTTGGGGCGTGACCTGCGGACCATGCAAGGTCGAGCTGCCGCAGCTCGGCCGGTTCATGAAGGATCATCCTGATGTCGACGTCGTCACGATCAGCGCGGATTTGGTTCCCAACCTTCCGGAGGCGACGCGATCGATGCTGGATCAGACCGGGCTCGCGTCCGCCGAGAACTGGATTTTTGGCGACGGCTTTGCCGAACGATTGAGATTCGAGATCGATCCGGCGTGGCAAGGTGATATCCCGCGAACGATGCTGATTGCTCGTGACGGAACGATCACAACGATCGAGGGATCGGCCGAAATCGCCGATCTGAACAAATGGTCTGACGCCCAGGCCACAACAATCCGATGATCGCTTCAACTTCAACCTGAAAGGAAATTCGTCCAATGAAGATGCTCTCTCGCATCCTCGCCCTCACGACGCTGACTGCTGCGCTCGTGTCTACGTCCGCACGCGCCGAGGACGTCAAGGCCGGCGACCTCGTGATCACGCAGGCGTGGACGCGTGCCACGCCGAACGGTGCCAAGATCGGCGGCGGCTATTTGACGATCGAGAACAAGGGGACGACGCCCGACCGGCTGGTTTCAGGCTCCGGCGACGTCGCCGGCAAGATCGAAGTCCACGAAATGTCGATGGACAATGGCGTGATGAAGATGCGTGCCCTCGACAAGGGACTGACCATCGAGCCGGGCAAGACCGTGAAGCTCGCACCGGGCGGCTATCATCTGATGATGTTCGACCTGAAGAACCCGCTGAAGCAGGGCGACAAGGTGCCGGTCACGCTCGAATTCGAGAAGGCCGGCAAGGTCTCGGTCTCGCTGGACGTCCAGGCCGTCGGTGCGCAGGCGCCGGGTGGCGGCGATCACTCCGGCCATGGCGACCATTCCGGTCACATGGACATGAAGAAGATGTGAGGGAGCCATGCGATCAAACACGCTGCTCATTGCCACGGCGGCGCTGCTCGCAGCGTCGCCGGCGGTCGCTCATATCACGCTTGAGGGAAAGCAGGCGGCGGTCGGCTCGTATTACAAGGCTGTCTTTGCCGTGCCGCATGGCTGCGCGGGATCGGCGACGATCAAGATCCGCGTGCAGATTCCGGAAGGCGTGATCGGGGTCAAGCCGATGCCGAAGCCCGGCTGGACCCTTGATACGGTCACCGGCAAATATGCCGCCCAATACGACTATCACGGCGCCAAGCTCGCCGAGGGCGTGAAGGAAGTCGCCTGGAGCGGTGGCAAGCTCTCCGACCAGAACTACGACGAGTTCGTGATGCAGACGTTTCTCACCGATACGCTGAAGCCGAACACCACGTTGTATTTTCCCGTCGTGCAGGAATGCGAACAGGGCGTCAGCCGCTGGATCGATGTTCCGGCCGAGGGGCAGGGCGGCGGGCACGACCACGGCAGCAAGACGCCGGCGCCCGGCGTCAAGCTGCTGCCGAAGTCGTAAGCCGTGCGGGCGGTCGCAAGTCTTGTTGTAACAGGCCTGGTTGCGCTGCTGTTGGCGCTGTGCCTTGCGACCTCGGCCCATGCGCATGCCGTCCTGATCGCTGCCGAGCCGGCGGATGGCAGCGTGGTGACGGAGGCACCGAAGACAGTGGTGCTCCGCTTCAACGAAGCGGTGGCGCCGACCGCGGTCAGCCTGCTCGACGCTGCGGGCAAGCCGCGCGACGTCACGATCCGCGCCGTCGATCAATCCGTGATGGTGACCCTGCCGGCCGACTTGCCTCAGGGCACGCAGGTGGTCAGCTATCGCGTGGTGTCGCAGGACGGCCATCCGGTTGCGGGTTCGCTCTTGTTCTCGATCGGCGTCGTCACCGGCTCGGCGGCGCCGGCCGGCGATGGCGTGCTGCATGCGCTGATCTGGCTGGCACGGCTCGGGCTCTATCTCGGGCTGTTTGCCGGCGTCGGCGGTGTGTTCTTTGCCGCCTGGATCGGGCAGGGACCGGCCGGCGAACGGCTGATCATGTGGTCGCTGGCGATCGGCCTCATCGGCGCGACCGCCTCGCTTGCCTTGCAGGGCGTCGACCTGCTGAACCTGCCGATCATGGGCGTCCTGACATGGGCGGCGTGGGCCAGCGCCGCCGGCACCAGCCTGTTTCCTGCACTGCTGCTCGCGATCGCTGCGATGTTGGTCGCGGCGGTCGCCTGGCGCAGTCCGTCGTTCAGCGCGGCCTGGATCAGCACCGCGATCGCAATGATCTGTGTCGGGCTGTCGCTTTCGGTCAGCGGCCATGCCGCCACCGCCTCTCCGCAATGGCTGACGCGGACCGCACTGTTCATCCATGGCGTCGGCCTCGCCTTCTGGATGGGGGCGCTGGCGCCGCTGGCGGTGCTGGCCTGGCAGCGCAAGGATTCGCTGCTGCGGGTGCTCGGGCGCTTTTCAATGCTCGCGGTGCCGGCGGTCGCGTTGGTCGCCTTGTCCGGCCTGGCACTCGCCGTCGTTCAGCTCGAGAGCTTTGGCGCACTGATCGACACCGGATACGGTAACATCCTCCTTGCGAAACTTGCGCTGGTGTCGCTGTTGCTCACGCTCGCTGCGCTGAACCGGCTGGTGTTCACGCCGGCGGTCGCGCGCGAATTTCACCGCACGCGGCCGCTGCAGCGCTCGATCGCGCTCGAATTCGTGCTCATGATCGCGATCCTCGGTCTCGTCGCGCTCTGGCGCTTCACGCCGCCGCCCCGCTTGCTGGCGATGTCAGACGACGTTCCGCTCGCGGTGCACATCCACACCGATGCCGCGATGTTCCAGGTGCTGATCGCGCCGGGCAAGGTCGGGCCGAATGACTTCGTGCTGCAGCTGATGAACGGCGATGCCAGCCCGTTCGCGGCCAAGGAGGCGACACTGACGTTGAGCCTGCCGGATCGCGGCATCGAGCCGTTGGAACGGAGCGCCGCGCTGGGTCCCGACGGCTATTGGCACGTGAAGAAGGTGCCGTTGCCGGTCCCGGGCCGCTGGCACATGCAGATCGACGCCCTGGTGACCGATTTCAGGAAAGTGACGCTGGAAGACGATTTCGAGGTCAGGTAAACGCACGATCAGCGGGCCGGGCACGTCGGCGGGACGCAAATCGCTCAAATGGCCGAAAATAGCCTGATTTGAAGGGCCTTTGTCATTTGGCGGCCTTGTGTTTTCACAGCCGATCCGGTTTCACTGCTGCTCTTCCCACGCTTTCCTGATTCCCGAGTAACGCCATGCGATTGTCGCGGTTTTTCCTGCCCATCCTGAAAGAAAACCCGAAAGAGGCGGAGATCGTCTCGCATCGGCTGATGCTGCGCGCGGGCATGATGCGGCAGGAGGCGGCCGGCATCTATGCCTGGCTGCCGCTCGGCTTCCGGGTGCTGAAGAAGATCGAGCAGATCGTTCGCGAGGAGCAGGACCGTGCCGGTGCGCTCGAGCTCTTGATGCCGACGCTGCAGCTTGCCGATCTCTGGCGTGAAAGCGGCCGCTACGACGCCTATGGCCCCGAGATGCTGCGCATCCTCGATCGTCACAAGCGCGAGCTGTTGTACGGACCGACCAACGAGGAAATGATCACGGAGATCTTCCGCTCCTACGTCAAGTCCTACAAGAACCTGCCGCTCAACCTCTACCACATCCAGTGGAAGTTCCGCGACGAACAGCGTCCGCGCTTCGGCGTGATGCGCGGCCGCGAATTCCTGATGAAGGATGCCTATTCATTCGACCTCGACGAGGCCGGCGCGCGGCGCTCCTACAACAAGATGTTCGTGGCTTATCTGCGCACCTTTGCGCGGATGGGCCTGAAGGCGATTCCGATGCGGGCCGAGACCGGCCCGATCGGCGGCGACCTCAGCCACGAATTCATCGTGCTGGCGGAGACCGGCGAGTCCGGCGTCTACATCAACCGCGATGTGCTCGACCTGCCGGTGCCGGGCGAGGACGTTGATTATGACGGTGATCTCACGCCGATCATCAAGCAGTGGACCTCGGTCTATGCGGCGACCGAGGACGTCCACGAGGCTGCGCGCTTCGAGCAGGAAGTGCCGGAAGCAAAGCGGCTCAACACCCGCGGCATCGAGGTCGGCCAGATCTTCTATTTCGGCACCAAATATTCCGACACCATGAAGGCGATGGTGGCGGGGCCCGACGGCGTCGACGTGCCGATCCATGGCGGCTCCTACGGTGTCGGCGTGTCGCGCCTGGTCGGTGCGATCATCGAAGCCTGTCACGATGACGCGGGCATCATGTGGCCCGAGGCGGTCGCGCCGTTCCGCGTCGCGATCCTCAACCTCAAGCAGGGCGATGCCGCGGTCGACGGTGCCTGCGAGCAGCTTTATCGCGAGCTCTCGGCGAAGGGCGTCGATGTGCTCTACGACGACACCGATCAGCGCGCCGGCGCCAAGTTCGCCGCGGCCGATCTGATCGGTATCCCCTGGCAGATTCTCGTTGGGCCCAAGGGGCTCGCGGAAGGCAAGGTCGAAGTGAAGCGCCGCAGCGACGGTTCACGCGAGAACATGAGCCCCGCGGACGTGGTCGCGAAGCTCGCGGGTTAAAGTTTATTCACGCCGTATCTATCGGCGGGGTAATCCGGCCACATTTGACCCGAATCATGGGATTATCGAGAGATGGATGAGACCATGAACGAGCCAGTCCGTACCCCGCCTTTTGCGCCATTCGAATGGCTGCTGTCCGGACGCTATCTGCGCGCGCGCCGCAAGGAAGGGTTCATTTCGGTCATCGCCGGCTTCTCGTTCCTCGGCATCATGCTCGGCGTTGCCACGCTGATCGTGGTGATGGCCGTCATGAACGGCTTCCGCAAGGAGCTGCTCGACAAGATCCTCGGCCTCAACGGCCACCTTCTGGTGCAGCCATTGGAATCGCCGCTGACCGACTGGAAAGACGTCGCCGACCGCATCAGCCAGGTGCAGGGCATCCGTCTGGCCGCGCCCGTTGTTGACGGACAGGGGCTCGGCTCGTCGCCGTTCAACGCGGCCGGCGTCTTCATCCGCGGCATTCGCGCCGACGATCTCAACAACCTCACCTCGATCGCCAAGAACATCAAGCAGGGCACGCTCGAAGGCTTCGACGAGGGGCAGGGGGTTGCGATCGGCCGCCGGCTTGCCGACCAACTCTCGCTGCATGCCGGTGACATGATCACGCTGGTTTCGCCGAAGGGCGCGGTGACGCCGATGGGCACGACGCCGCGCATCAAGCCCTACAAGATCACGGCGGTGTTCGAGATCGGCATGTCGGAATACGATTCGACCTTCGTGTTCATGCCGCTGGCCGAGGCGCAGGCCTATTTCAACCGCAACAACGACGTGTCCTCGATCGAGGTGTTCACCACCAATCCGGACAAGATCGACACCTACCGCAAGCTGGTGACGGAGGCGGCCGGCCGGCCGGTCTTCCTGGTCGACTGGCGGCAGCGCAACTCGACGTTCTTCAACGCGCTGCAGGTCGAACGCAACGTGATGTTCCTGATCCTGACCATGATCGTACTGGTCGCGGCGCTCAACATCGTCTCCGGGCTGATCATGCTGGTGAAGGACAAGGGCCAGGACATCGCGATCCTGCGCACCATGGGCGCCTCGCAGGGCTCGATCATGCGGATCTTCCTGATTACCGGCGCCTCGATCGGTGTGGTCGGAACGCTGACCGGCTTTGCGGTCGGCATGCTGATCTGCCTGAACATCGAATCGATCAGGCAGTTCCTGTCATGGCTCACCAACACCGAGCTGTTCTCGCCGGAACTGTATTTCCTCTCCAAGCTGCCGGCTGAGGTCGATTTCGGCGAGACGCTCGCCGTCGTGATCATGGCGCTGACGCTGTCCTTCCTTGCGACGCTCTACCCGTCGTGGCGCGCCGCGCGCCTCGATCCGGTCGAAGCGCTCCGGTACGAATAGGGAGCGCACATGGCAGAGGGGGCGGAAGACGTACCGGTCGTCTATCTTCATGATATCAAGCGGGAATACAGGCAGGGCGAAGCGACGCTGACGGTTCTGAACGGCGCCAAGCTGGCGCTGTGGCCCGGTCAATCGGTGGCGCTGGTGGCGCCGTCGGGATCCGGCAAGTCGACGCTGCTGCACATCGCGGGCCTGCTGGAGAGTCCCGATGAGGGTGAGGTCTATGTCGCGGGCACGCCGACCTCGCAGATGTCCGACGTCGACCGCACGCAGATTCGCCGCTCCGATATCGGTTTCGTCTATCAGTCGCACCGGCTGCTGCCGGAGTTCTCGGCGCTCGAGAACGTCATGCTGCCGCAGATGATTCGTGGCCTCAAGCGCTCCGAAACCGTGAAACGCGCGACCGAGATCCTGGCCTATCTCGGGCTCGGCGACCGCATCACCCATCGTCCCGCGGAGCTCTCGGGCGGCGAACAGCAGCGTGTGGCGATCGCGCGCGCGGTTGCCAACGCACCGCGGGTGCTGTTTGCGGACGAGCCGACCGGGAATCTGGATCCGGGGACGGCCGATCACGTCTTCAACGCGCTGATGCAGCTCGTGAAGGCGACCCGGGTCGCGATGCTGATCGCGACCCACAACATGGATCTCGCCGCACGGATGGATCGCCGGGTGTCGCTGTCGAATGGGCAGGTCGTCGAGCTCGAATAGCGTTTCGCGCGAAGTGGGTCGCAGCTCGTGTGAAGAACACACGCTAAGCACGTGAATCTAGGGCTTTTCCGCTCTGCTTCAGGCGGAGCGGAAAGGCTTGAGCCCTCAATAAGCGGCGCGAGGCCGTCTGCCAGACTGGCTCGGCCGACGATCAATCGGCGGCCCGGCATAATATGGATTGGTGATGCACATCGCGGCGAGGCCGGACGCCGAGGCGCGGCACTGCTCCAGCGACGTGTAGCCGCAGTCGGTATCCTCGCCGCCCCATCGGTAGTTCGTCTTGCAGACCGGCGAGGTCGAATCGTATTTCTGGGCATTGGCTGGCGTGCTTGTGATCGCACCCAGCGCCAGGAGCGCCGGAAACAGTGCCAGAACCAGGTTTCGCATCAGAAGCTCCAATCGATCTGGCGCCGGCAACGCTCGCGCCCAACGTCCGTGCAAACAGCCCCCGCATGCGGGAGCGATCAACTCACATTCCCGCGGCGGCGACGCCGGGCGGGCCTCAGTGGAAGAACAGGTCGAAGAAATTGCCCTCACGGCGGTCCCGCGGGGCGACGTGCAGATAGGAGCGCGGGTCGTTGTCGCCGGCATAATAGGGGTTGGCGATGCAGTTCTGTCCGATGCCGGAGGCGGTGGCGAGGCACGCCTCATAGGACGGATAGGAGCAGTTGCTGAGACCTGGGTAGCGGTCGCCCTGGATGCAGAACGGGTAACGCACGCCGACGGCATGGGAGGGCGCCGTGCCAAACGTGGCGAGCGCGACCACCGACGCCGCAGCAGCAAGAATCATCGTCCGCATGTGCATTCCTTATCGCTGCGAAGATTCGATCTCGGCGACGATCCAAATCGGACAAGCCGGTTCCGGTCAACACGATCTTGCGCGCAGCCGCGCACGCAGCTTCGAATTGTGAAGATTGTGCGGCAGCTATGTGGCGAAAGCTCCTAGAAGTGCTTGTAACGCAGTATTAACTTCAAATTTGAGCGAAGTCGTTTGGGCCTGCCTGTTGCAGCGAAGTTACAGCAATTCCGACGGGGGCTGCTATGACGGTGTCTCGCGGCCTTGGGGGCCTGTAGAAAAAGTTGGAACGGGAAAATGAAAAAGATTTTGCTTGTCACCGCCAGCCTGCTCGCGCTCAGCGCGACCGCTGCCTCTGCGGCTGACCTCGCGGCTCGCCCTTACACGAAGGCTCCGCCGCCCATGGTTGCCGCTGTGTATGATTGGACCGGCTTCTACATCGGTATCAACGGTGGTTGGGGCCAGAGCCACGACAACCGTTCGGTCGACGGTTTCGGCCAGGCCGGCAGCTACGATGCCAACGGCGGCACCGTCGGTGGCCAGGTCGGCTACCGCTGGCAGACCGGCGGCTGGGTCTGGGGTCTGGAAGCTCAGGGCAACTGGGCTGACTTCTCCGGCAACCTGCTGGTCCCGGGCGGCACCGTTCGCTCGAAGACCGATGCGTTCGGCCTGTTCACCGGTCAGATCGGCTACGCCTGGAACAATGTCCTGCTGTACGCCAAGGGCGGCGCTGCGGTCACCGATCGCAACTATCAGTTCCTGGCACCCGGCGGCGCGCTGGCGTCCTCGACCGGCTTCGACACCCGTTGGAGCCCGACGGTCGGCGTTGGCCTCGAATTCGCCTTCGCTCAGGGCTGGTCGCTCGGCGTCGAATACAACCACATCTTCGAAGACACGCACGGTGCGACCTTCGTGACCCCGGCTGGCGTCGGCGTGACCGGCTTCCACACCGGTGGCGACACCGACATGGTTCTCGGCCGTCTGAACTACAAGTTCGGTGGCCCGATCATCGCGCGTTACTGATCGCTCGCTTAATCCAAGCGGCATCGAAAACCCCGGGCTTCGGCCCGGGGTTTTTTGTTGGCCTGGCGGATTAACCATCGGCCGTGAAGGCGGCGCGGGCATTCCCGGGCTCGCTTGGGTAGTGGGTCAGTTTGATTGTGGCAAGGTTCCGGGGCTGGAATGTTGATTGTCAACGGCGCATATTCGGGACATGGCAACGCGCGATGAATGGTCCCAGAAATTGAAGTGTCCCGACTGCGGGAAGGTGGGCATGGCGCAGATGTCGGACGAACCGGGTCCGCTTATCCAGCGTGATTATCGGGCCACAGTCGATTTGCTGCCAGATGGGTTCAAGATCGTTAATCGCGAGAGCCGCGCTGGTAGCGTCGACATCACCTGCACTTGCTCAGAACGGTCGGCAATCCAATGACCCCCAAACGCCCTAGAGACCCCAACCAGCTCGCCAAGCGGATCATTGATATCGCCACTGGCGAAACGCCCGACCGCGATCCTACGCCAGAGGAAGAGGGCAAAGACCCGGCTGCGGTGGAGTTGGGTAGGAAGGGCGGGAAGGCGCGGGCTAAGTCACTTTCACCTTCCGAGCGCCGCGAGATTGCTTCGCGGGCGGCTTCTTCTCGTTGGCGGGAGAAGCCGTAGGTTCACCAGTAGCGGCTGCCGCTCTCTGCGCTGCCCTCGTTGATTGGATCGTGGCTTCCAACTGCTCGGCGTTCAGCGCTGGCGTAGTCTCTGAATCAGGTATCTTTAGCTCGCCAAAAACCTTCTCATAGGCAACCAAGGTTTCCGAAAGCGACTTGACCAGCGCTTTAAAATGCTGGGGCGAAACCACTACCGAAACCTGATCAACCTGCACCATTTGACCCGAGAAATCGGTATTCTTAGAAAATGTTAGGGTCAAATCGAAGGGGCTTAGGCCGGTGTAACTTGCGTTAGCATAAACGTCCCTGAACTGGGGGTCCCTGACCCTGGAAACCGCTGTATTGACGCTGATGGCTGGTTGGGAAGGGAGCTGGTCTGCCATGTTCGGTTACTTTCTAGAGCTGGATATTTAGTCGCTGTGACGACAACTACGGTACTCTGTGGGGCAAGCGGCTTCGCCAGAGCTAATCGATCGATGGTCGATTGTATGTTTTCGACAGAGAGGCCGACTGGCGTCACATCTTCGGCCAAGATTGAATCGAAGCCGCAGAACTTAATGGCTAAGCCAATCTTGAGTCCGTGAGCGATCTTTAGCAGCGTGTTGACATTAACGCTGCCGCCCTCGGCATTTTCGAGCCGGGAGATAACGGATTGCGGCATGCCGACCAGCGCTCCGAATGCCGTTTGATTTAACCCCAATTCTTCGCGCAATGCTTGGATCTGATAGGCGACGCTCCCCTTGACGTGGGAATCCAAATACGAAGCTCGATAGTCGTCGTCTAAGAATTTTTTGATCTTACTCAGGTCTGACACAGCGTCTCATCCATCTTGAGCCGTTCTTTAGTTCTCTTATTCGGATTCCGGCGGTTTCGAACGCATTCTTCGGGTCATAAACCTTACCCTTGTGCGTGCATGGCAAAACAAAAGTGAAGCAGCATTTTTGCGGAGGCCAGTAACAACCAAGCAGTCGATGCTCCACTCGAGTAGACAATATTATCTCAACAAAATCGTCGATCTTTTTCGTGTGCGCTCCAACCCAGCTTTCGCGAGCCTCCAAGAAGCGAAAAACGTTGTCGTGGCGACCTTGAACAGCAGAGTTTTGACTGTCGTACCAAGCTCGCCATGGGTCGGGTCCATTTGGATCACTATACCACCAGTATTGCCACATTCCGTATGACTTTTTTGCAATATTATGAATTTGCTATATATCACGCTGCGTCATTTTGACTCAGTGTGACGAAGGAGACACGAAAATGGCGTAGCCGACAACTTATGATCGAAATAAACGAATATGCTTGACGCTAAGCAAAAAGGGTCAGATACTCCAGCCATGAACAAGCTGGACCGAAAGACCCGCGCCCAAATCCTGCACCTCCTCTGCGAAGGGCAGTCGATCCGCGCCATTACCCGCCTGATCGGGGCCAGCAAGAACACCGTGGCAAAGCTGCTGGTGGACGCGGGCCACGCCTGCGCGGCCTATCAGGACAAGACGCTTCGGAACCTGACGTGCAAACGCGTCCAGATGGACGAAATCTGGAGCTTCGTTTACGCCAAGGCCGCGAACGTGAAGGGCGCTAAGGCCGCTCCAGCGAGCGCTGGCGACGTCTGGACGTGGACCGCCATCGACGCCGACACAAAGCTGATTGTGAGCTGGCTGCTCGGCGCTCGCGATCTGGACGCGGCTATGACGTTCACCCACGATCTCGAAAGCAGGCTGGCCAATCGCGTCCAGATCACTAGCGACGGGCATGCGCCGTATTTGCAGGCGGTTGATGCAGCGTTTGCCGGAGAGGTGGACTACGCCATGCTCATCAAGCTGTACGGCGCTGCCCCGGAGGCGGAAGTCCGTTACAGCCCGGCCAAGTGCATTGGCGCTCGCAAAGAGCCCAAGAGCGGCAACCCGGAATGGAAGCACATCAGCACGTCCTATGCTGAGCGCAGCAACCTCACCATGCGGATGCACATGCGCCGGTTCACCCGGCTCACCAATGCGTTCTCAAAGAAGGTCGAGAACCACGCTGCGGCGATTGCTCTGCATACAATGTACTACAACTTTGTGCGCATCCATCAGACGCTCAAGGTGACGCCTGCGATGGCCGCTGGCGTCACCGACAAGCTTTGGGAGATGGGCGACCTTGTTGCCATGCTGGAACAGTGGGAGCTGGCGAACTTCAAGCCGGAGTATCAATTCGTCGTGCGTCGATACGCCATCGGGAAGGGGTGTTCTGTGAGCGTCGTATGGCGCGGCGGCGAGATCGATACCGTTTTCGGCTTCGAAAGTGAGGCTGATGCAATGACTTGGATCAAAGAGAAGTCACAAGAATGGCTCATAAATTACAAGAAGAGCGGTTGATTGGGTCAGGTTTACTGTCTATTTATAGAAACTTAACGCCGGTTGACGTGTTATGAGCGCTCTGAAATTAATGGCGCTCATCGGGAGCTACAAAATGAGCACGCTGCGTATAGTTACCTTCAAGGATGGCGACTTCTGGGTTGCTCAATGCCTTGAGCATGACGTGTGCGCGCAGGCGAACGACTTGGACACGCTTCGCTCACGGATTGAAGTGGCGCTTGAGGCAGAATCCCCGCTAGAGCGCCTCCCGGCTGCGCCTGCCCATTTTTTCGAACTTTGGGACCGGAAGTCTGATTTCAACAAATCGGGCAAGAGCGACGGTTTCGAATACGAAATGGCTCTCTGCGCGTAATTTGAAATGGCATACCCGTTTGGCGGTCACCCAACCCTTGCAGCCTATATGACTTGGCTAAGGGACACCCATCAGGGGACTGCGCAGAGCGGGTATAGCACTGACAACAAGGGCAAGGTCCATACCCTTACGAGACTTTCCGCCTGCGGAAAGTCTGTCGTCGTTGTTGGTTTGAGCCAAAACGAATTCCTGTCGCCATCTATGGTCGGGTACTTGGATCGCCGTTTGGGCGTCAAGTCGCCTTGGTTCGCAGTTTAGGCGCTCCCGTCTCCTCAATTAACCAAAGCGATTTCTTTCGGGGTCAGTTTCCAAACTGACCCACTACCCTCGCTTGACTCCCAGAACAAAAAAGGAACAATGTTCTGCATACGTTCCAGTCAGGGAGAGCGGCCATGTTGAAGATTTTTGTGCAGGAAGCTGCAGCGCTGGCATCGATCACGCTGTTCGTCGGGATGATCGCGGTTTGGGCCCAACTGATCACCCAGTTCTGAAATGTGCCCGCAGGGACAGGGCATAGGTTGCGTCTGGGGAAAAGCAGGGCGACCTGCCGCCACGCCGCGTTCGGCGTGGACTTGGCAGGGCTGAGGCCCCACGATGGGATGCGAGTCGGGTCTGATGCTTTCGAGTTCCGGCTTGGGCACTCGCGCCATCCCTGCCTTCAAGAGACCCTCGAGCAGCCATGCCGAATGCCGGATTCGTTCATCTTCACGTTCATTCCGCCTATTCGCTGCTGAAGGGCTCGATCAAGATCGCCAAGCTCGGCGAGCTCGCCAAGGCCGACCGTCAGCCGGCGCTGGCGCTCACCGACACCGACAACATGTTCGGGGCGCTGGAATTCTCCGACAAGATGGCCGGCTACGGCATCCAGCCAATCGTCGGTTGCGAACTGGCGGTGGATTTCGGCGATGTCGACCCCAATACGCGGAGCATCCTGGCGACGACGGGGCCGACGCGAATCGTGCTGCTGGCGGCCCGCGAGCGCGGCTACCGCAGCCTGATGCGGCTGAACTCGCGGGCGTTCCTGGAGACACCGGTCAACCAGACCCCGCACATCAAGCTCGACTGGCTCACCGACGACGCGGAGGATCTGATCGCGCTGACCGGAGGTCCCGACGGGCCGATCGCGCTGGCGCTGCGTGCCGAGCAGGCGGCGCTGGCTGCGACCCGCTGCGAACGCCTGGCGAGCCTGTTCGGCGATCGTCTCTACATCGAATTGCAACGCCACGGCATCGACAAGGAGCGCCGTACCGAGGGCGGTCTGATCGATCTCGCCTACGGCAAGGGCCTGCCGCTGGTTGCGACCAACGAGCCGTATTTCGCCAGCAGCGACGACTACGAATCGCATGATGCGCTGCTGTGCATCGCCGGCGGCCATTTGATCGCCGAGACCAACCGCGAGCAATTGACCCCCGATCACCGCTTCAAGACCCGTGCGGAAATGGCGGTGCTGTTCGCCGATATTCCGGAGGCGCTGGCCTCGACGGTGGAGATCGCCGAGCGCTGCTCGTTCCGGCCGAAGACCCGCAAGCCGATCCTGCCGTTCTTCACGGTCGGCGCCGCGGCTAGCTCCGATGCGGCCGCCGACGAAGCCGCCGAGTTGAAGCGCCAGGCCGAGGAGGGGCTCGCCAACCGCCTGCGGGTGCACGGTCTCTCGCCGGGCATGACTGAAGAGGACTACAGCAAGCGACTGGCTTTCGAGCTCGACGTCATCACCCGCATGAAATATGCGGGCTACTTCCTGATCGTCTCGGACTTCATCAAATGGGCGAAGGCGCAGGGCATTCCGGTCGGACCGGGCCGCGGCTCCGGCGCGGGCTCGCTGGTCGCCTGGGTGCTCACCATCACCGACCTCGATCCGATGCGGTTCGCCTTGCTGTTCGAGCGCTTTCTCAATCCCGAACGCGTCTCGATGCCGGACTTCGACATCGACTTCTGCCAGGACCGCCGCGGCGAGGTGATCCAGTACGTTCAGGAGCGCTACGGCCGCGACCAGGTGGCGCAGATCATCACCTTTGGTACGCTGCAGGCGCGCGGCGTGCTGCGCGACGTCGGGCGCGTGCTGCAGATGCCGTACGGGCAGGTCGACAAGCTGACCAAGCTGGTGCCGCAGAATCCCGCGGCGCCCGTGACGCTGGCGCAGGCGATCGAAGGCGAGCCCAAGCTGCAGGCGTTCCGCGACGAGGATCCGGTGGTGGCGCGTGCGTTCGACATCGCGCAGCGCCTCGAGGGCCTGACCCGCCACGCCTCGACCCACGCCGCAGGTATCGTGATCGGCGACCGGCCGCTGAGCGAGCTGGTGCCGATGTACCGCGATCCGAAATCCGACATGCCGGTCACCCAGTTCAACATGAAATGGGTCGAGCCGGCGGGCCTCGTGAAGTTCGACTTCCTCGGCCTCAAGACGCTGACGGTGCTCGATGTCGCGGTCAAGCTGCTCAAGCAGCGCGACGTTCATGTCGACCTCGCGACGCTGCCGATCGACGATGCGCCGAGTTACCAGATGCTGGCCCGGGGCGATGTCGTCGGCGTGTTCCAGGTGGAAAGCCAGGGCATGCGGCGCGCGCTGATCGACATGCGGCCGGACCGCTTCGAGGACATCATCGCACTGGTCGCGCTGTATCGCCCGGGCCCGATGGCGAACATCCCGACCTATTGCGCGCGCAAGCACGGCGATGAGGAGTCGGAATATCTGCATCCGATCCTGGAGCCGATCCTGAAGGAGACCTTCGGCGTCATCATCTATCAGGAACAGGTGATGCAGATCGCGCAGCAGATGGCGGGCTATTCGCTCGGCCAGGCCGACCTGCTGCGCCGCGCGATGGGCAAGAAGATCCGCGCCGAGATGGACAAGCAGCGCGACATCTTCGTCGCTGGCGCGATGAAGAACGGCGTTGGGAAGGGGCAGGCGGAGACGATCTTCGAGCTGCTCGCCAAGTTCGCCGACTACGGCTTCAACAAGAGTCACGCGGCGGCCTATGCGCTGGTGTCGTACCACACCGCCTATATGAAGGCGCATTACCCGGTCGAGTTCCTGGCGGCGTCGATGACGCTCGAACTCAACAACACCGACAAGCTTTCCGAATTCCGCTCCGAGGCGCAGCGGCTCGGCATCAAGGTCGAGGCGCCCAACATCAATCGCTCCGGCCCGACCTTCGAGGTCAGCGGCAACACGATCTACTACGCGCTCGCCGCGCTGAAGGGCGTCGGCATCCAGGCGGTGGAGCAGATCATCGAGGAGCGCAACAGGAAGGGCGCCTTTACCTCGCTCGCCGATTTCGCCGCAAGGGTGAGCCCGCGCGCCGTCAACAAGCGGATCATCGAAAGCCTTGCGGCGGCCGGCGCGTTCGACACGCTGGACCCGAACCGGGCCCGCGTCTTCGCCGGTGCCGATGCGATCCTCGCGGCGTGTCAGCGCAGCCACGAGGCGGCGACCTCGGGCCAGAACGACATGTTCGGCAGCGCGCCGGATGCGCCCAGCATCATGCTGCCGCTGGTCGAGCCATGGCTGCCCGCGGACCGGCTGCGGCGCGAATATGATGCGATCGGCTTCTTCCTGTCGGGTCATCCGCTCGACGACTACGCGACCGCGCTGAAGCGGCTGCGCGTGCAGTCCTGGGCGGAATTCTCGCGCGCGGTGAAGACTGGCGCGACGGCGGGCAAGGTCGCGGCAACCGTGGTGTCTCGCATGGAGCGGCGCACCAAAACCGGCAACAAGATGGGCATCATGGGCCTGTCGGATCCGACCGGCCATTTCGAGGCAGTCTTGTTCTCCGAGGGCCTCGCGCAGTACCGCGATGTGCTCGAGCCCGGGGCGGCCGTGCTGTTGCAGCTCGGCGCCGAGCTGCAGGGCGAGGACGTGCGGGCGCGGGTGCTGCACGCCGAGCCGCTGGATCACGCCGCGGCCAAGACGCAAAAGGGCCTGCGGATTTTCGTGCGCGACACCAAGCCGCTGGAGTCGATCGCGCGCCGGCTCAACATGCCGGAGGCCGCGCCCGCGCCGGGTGGCGCTGCAAGGCCGACGCCGGCGGTCAAGCCTGCGCCGGCAGCCGCGCCGCAGGCGGGTGCCGCCGACGGTGACGTCTCGCTGGTGATGATGCTGGATCTTGAAACCGAGGTGGAGATGAAGCTGCCCGGCCGCTACAAGGTCTCGCCGCAGATCGCCGGCGCAATCAAGGCGGTCGCGGGCGTGGTCGACGTGCAGACGCTGTAGACGACGATCCCGGCGACGCCGCGGAAAGCCAATGGCTTCGGCTTAAGCACTATTGCAACCACACCGTGCCTCTTTCTATGGTCGCGCCTGCTGGGAATTTCGGGGGCGGGATGTTTGGACGTTACGCGCCCTTGCTGGCCGGTGTGTTGATAGTGTCGGGCTGCGTGAGCGATGGTATCGGCACCGACTATGCGGCGATCTCGCAGAAGTTCCGTCCACCGAAGCCGGGACATTCCCGCGTCGTCGTGCTCCAGGAAAAACGCAAGGGTCTGAGCATGGCGTTTTGCGCCTGCGACCTGAAGCTTGATGGCGAGCCGATCGGCAAGATTTCATTCGGGACCTATACGTTCGCCGATCGCCCCGCCGGCCGGCATCAACTGGTGGCGAGCGAAGTGATGTTTCCCGGCGACACCGCCTTCAACTTCGCAACCGAGCCGGGCCGCACCTATTTCTTTCTGTTGAGATCCAGCGAGCGCCACGACTCCGTCACCGGCGTGTCGATGGTGGGAGGTCTGGTCGGTGGCTTCGTCGCGTCGGCTGCGACCGCGAACGCCGCCAATCCCGGGCCGGCCGATTTCGTAGCGCTGGACGAGACGATCGCGCGCACGACGCTGGCGGACCTGCAATTGGCGCAATAGGGATCGCCTAGCGGGATCTTGGCGGGGGCCTTGGCCGGCTGTACCGGGCTATTTCGGGCCAAAACGGATCAGTTTCGGGGCTCAAAGGGCCCGTCCGGCCGGTGTAACCAGCCGTATTTCCTTGCTTCTGGCGCAAATCGCGCTATATACCGCGCCATCTCACACGGAAACATGGCTCTCAAAGGCCGTCCGGTGGCAACCGGGCCATTCAGGCTCGTTTGCTCACACGTTTCCGGAGGAACCAACCGGAGAATTAGATCTATGTCGCTGCCCGAATTCAACATGCGTCAGCTCTTGGAAGCTGGCGTTCACTTTGGCCATCAGTCTCACCGCTGGAACCCGAAGATGCAGGATTACATCTTCGGCGCCCGCAACAACATCCACATCATCGACCTCGCGCAAACTGTGCCGATGCTGCATCGTGCCCTGCAGGCGGTCAGCGATACCGTCGCCAAGGGCGGCCGCATCCTGTTCGTCGGCACCAAGCGCTCGGCCCAGGACGGCGTTGCCGATGCGGCCAAGCGCTCGGCCCAGTATTTCGTCAACTCGCGCTGGCTCGGCGGCACGCTGACCAACTGGAAGACGATCTCGGCCTCGATCAAGCGTCTGCGCCATCTCGACGACGTGCTGTCGTCGGGCGAAGCCAGCTCCTACACCAAGAAGGAGCGGCTGACGCTGCAGCGCGAGCGCGACAAGCTCGACCGTTCGCTCGGCGGCATCAAGGACATGGGCGGTCTTCCCGACATGATCTTCGTGATCGACACCAACAAGGAAGACATCGCGATCCAGGAAGCCCAGCGGCTCAACATCCCGGTCGCTGCGATCGTCGACACCAATTCGGACCCCAAGGGCATCACCTATGTGGTGCCGGGCAATGACGACGCCGGCCGCGCGATCTCGCTGTATTGCGATCTCGTGGCGCGCGCCGCCATCGACGGCATCTCGCGTGCGCAGGGCGATTCCGGAATCGATATCGGTGCGTCGGCTGCGCCCGTGCAGGAAGACCTCCCGGCGGCTGCGCCGTCCGGCTTCCAGGGCCTCGCTGGTCCGCGCGGCACCGCCGACAACCTCAAGAAGCTCACCGGCGTGTCCGGTACGATCGAGAAGAAGCTCAACGACCTCGGCATCTTCCACTACTGGCAGCTCGCCGAGCTCGACCACGACACCGCGCACAAGATCGGCGAAGAAGTCGGTCTGCCGAGCCGTGCCGACGCCTGGGTTGCCCAGGCCAAGACGCTCGCCGAAGCGGAATAAAAGTTACGCGGCGTGGCCGGGCCTCGCCCGGCCACCGCTCCTATTCCACGAACAACGATTTCCCTGTCGCTGACAGCGGTGCCATCGGGCGCCGCGGTTTCTGTACAGGCAAGAAGGACATTGAACGATGGCAACGATCACAGCAGCGATGGTCAAGGATCTCCGCGAATCGACCGGCGCGGGCATGATGGATTGCAAAGCGGCGCTGACCGAGAACGGCGGCGACATGCAGGCCGCGCAGGATTGGCTGCGCAAGAAGGGCCTGTCAAAGGCCGCCAAGAAGGCCGGCCGCGTGGCCGCCGAGGGCCTGATCGGCGCGCTGACCTCCGGCACCAAGGGCGTGCTGGTCGAGGTCAATTCCGAGACCGACTTCGTTGCGCGTAACGAGCAGTTCCAGGGCCTGGTCAAGATGATCGCCCAGGTCGCGCTGCATAACGGTGCCGATGTCGAGACGATCAAGGCGGCCAAGGTCGGCGACGTCACCGTCGAGACCGCGATCTCCGACGCCATCGCGACGATCGGCGAGAATATGACGCTGCGCCGCGCCGCTTCGCTCGAAGTGAGCAAAGGCGTGGTGTCGAGCTACGTCCACAACGCCGTCGTCGAAGGCGCCGGCAAGATCGGCGTGATCGTGGCGCTGGAATCCACGGGCAAGACCGACGAACTCGCAGTGCTCGGCCGCCAGCTCGCCATGCACGTCGCGGCGGCAAAGCCGCTGGCGCTCGATCCGGCCGGGCTCGATCCTGAGACCGTCAAGCGCGAGAAGGACGTGCTGGCCGACAAGTACCGCCAGCAGGGCAAGCCGGAGAACGTCATCGAGAAGATCGTCGATTCCGGCCTGAAGACCTACTACAAGGAAGTCTGCCTGCTCGATCAGGCCTTTATCCACGACAGCGGCAAGTCCGTTGCCCAGGCGGTGAAGGAAGCTGAGGGTAAGGTCGGCGGGCCGATCAAAATCGCTGGCTTTGTGAACTATGCTCTCGGTGAGGGAATCGAGAAGCAGGAAAGCGACTTCGCCGCCGAAGTCGCGGCCGCCAGCGGCAAGAAGTAACCGCTGACACCTGGCGTCCGGCGTCCGCGCCGGAGGCCTGCCTGCGCGGGATGAGAAAGCGATCGCATCATGGCTGAGCCGATCTATCGTCGCGTGGTGATCAAGCTGTCCGGCGAATATCTGGCCGGCTCCCACGGGTTCGGTATCGATCAACCGACGGTCGACCGCGTCGCCGACGACCTGATCGCGGCCCGCAAGCTCGGTGTCGAGGTCGCGGTCGTGATCGGCGGCGGCAACATCGTCCGCGGCGTCGAGGTGTCCTCGCGCGGCGTGTCCCGGCCGACCGGTGACACCATGGGCATGCTTGCCACCATGATGAACTGCCTCGCGCTCGAGGCGGCGATCGAGCGCAAGGGGACACCGGCGCGGACCTTGTCGGCATTCGTGATGCCGGAGATTTCCGAGCTGTTCACCCGTAGTGCGACGCACAAATATCTCGCCGAGGGACGCATCGTCCTGCTCGGCGGCGGAACCGGCAACCCGTTCTTCACCACCGATACCACCGCCGTGCTGCGCGCGGCCGAGATCGGTGCGGAGGCGGTGCTGAAAGCCACCAATGTCGACGGCGTCTACAGCGCCGACCCGAAGAAGGACCCCAAAGCCAAGCGCTTCGACCGCCTGACCCATTCGCAGGCGATCGAGGGCGGCTACAAGGTCATGGACGCGACCGCTTTCGCACTTGCCCGCGAGACGTCGCTGCCTATCATCGTGTTCTCGATCGCGGAGCCCGGTTCGATCGGTGCGATTCTGCGCGGTACCGGACACGGCACGGTCGTCGCCGGCTGATTGCCGCGCCTGCGGGTCCAGACTTTGGACCCGAGGGCGTCGACAGCCGGTTTCTAGTAAAGGGAGAAGCGTCATGGCCGCAGCTGGTTTTGACATCAACGACGTGAAGCGCCGCATGCAGGGCGCCACACAATCGCTCAAGCACGAGCTCGGCGGTCTGCGTACCGGCCGTGCCGCGGCCTCCATGCTGGAGCCGGTCCAGGTCGAGGCTTACGGCTCGCATATGCCGCTCAACCAGGTTGCGACCATCAGCGTGCCCGAGCCGCGCCTGCTCTCGGTGCAGGTCTGGGACAAGTCGATGGTGAAGGCCGTGGAGAAGGCGATCGTCGACTCCAACCTCGGCCTTTCGCCGGCAACCGAAGGCCAGGTGCTTCGCTTGCGGATTCCCGAACTCAACGAGGAGCGCCGCAAGGAGCTGGTCAAGGTCGCGCACAAATACGCGGAAGCGGCCAAGGTCGCGGTACGCCACGTGCGCCGCGACGGCCTCGACGTGATCAAGAAGCTCGAGAAGAATCACGAGATCTCCGAGGACGATCAGGAGCGCCTGTCGAACGAAGTGCAGAAGGCGACCGACGGCGTGATCGCCGAAGTCGATCAGCTGCTTGCCGCCAAGGAAAAGGAAATCCTGACGGTCTGAAGGCGCTACGGGAAAGAGTCGATGTCGAACGCCGCCGCCCCAGCAACCGACGGACCGGATCGCTCCGGCAGTCCGTTGCATGTGGCGATCATCATGGACGGCAATGGGCGCTGGGCCGCTTCGCGCGGCCTGCCGCGCGTCGAGGGCCATCGCCGCGGCGTCGAGGCGCTGCGCCGCGTGGTGCGTGCGGCCCATGAACTCGGCATCGTCTATCTCACGATCTTTTCGTTCAGCTCGGAAAACTGGTCGCGGCCGGCCAGCGAGATCGGCGATCTGTTCGGCCTGCTGCGCCGCTTCATCCGCAACGATCTGGCGACGCTGCATCGTGACGGCGTGCGGGTGCGCGTGATCGGCGAGCGCGCCGGGCTCGATCCCGACATCTGCGCGCTGCTCAACGAGGCCGAGGAGCTGACGCGGAACAACGTCAAGCTCAACCTCGTGGTCGCCTTCAACTACGGCTCGCGGGCGGAGATCGCCGCCGCCGCGCGGCGCCTTGCGCGCGAGGTCGCCGAAGGCAAGCGCGACGCCAACTCCATCGATGCCGATACGCTCGGGCACTATCTCGATGCGCCCGACATTCCGGACCCCGACCTGATCATCCGCACCAGCGGCGAACAGCGTCTGTCGAACTTCCTGATGTGGCAGGCCGCCTATAGCGAGCTCGTGTTCGTGCCGATTCACTGGCCTGATTTCGACAAGGCGGCGCTCGAAGGCGCAATTGCGGAATACGGCAAGCGTGAGCGCCGGTTCGGCGGCCTCGCCGCGAAAACCGGCTCGTGAGCGAGCGCGAAGCCGCACCGGCGGCAGCAAGCGAGCAGGCGGCCGCGAGCGAGCAGGGGTCGCGCAACTTCGCGATGCGCGTGGTTGCGGCGCTAGTGCTGGCGCCGGTTGCGATCGCGCTGGCCTATCTGGGCGGCATCGCCTGGTCGCTACTGGTGACGCTGGTTGCGGTCGGATTGTTCGCGGAATGGCTCATGGTCACCGGGCTCGGACGCGAACTCCGCGTCATGGTGCCTGGTGTTGTCGCGCTGCTGCTCGCCGGACTTTGCCTGATCGCCGGCCGCATCGATGCGGCGCTGGTGGTCCTCGCCGTCGGTGCGGTTGTCGTGGCGCTGACATCGGGCGTGCGGCGCAACTGGGTCATCGCGGGATTGCTCTATGCTGCGGCCGCCGAGATCGCATCGGTGCTGCTGCGTCTCGATACGGCGAAGGGCTTTGCCGCGCTGATGTTCGTGTTGCTGATCGTGTGGGTCACGGATATCGGCGGCTATTTCGCGGGCCGCAGCATCGGTGGGCCGAAGCTTTGGGTGCGTGTCAGCCCCAAGAAGACATGGGCTGGCGCGGCCGGCGGTTTCGTCGCGAGCCTGTTGATTGCGGCCTGCTTTGCCGCCTTCGAGATCGGCACGGCCGGGCCGCTGCTGATGCTCGGAGCCGTCTTGTCGGTGGTCTCGCAACTTGGCGATCTCTTCGAGTCCGCTGTGAAGCGGCGGTTCGGGGTGAAGGATTCGAGCCACATCATTCCCGGCCACGGCGGCCTTTTGGATCGCCTGGACGGATTTGTCGCGGCCGTCATTGTGGCGGCGATTTTCGGCTTTCTCCGTGGTGGCGCCGATGGCGTCGGACGCGGTCTTATGGTTTGGTGATGAGATGAGCGCAGTTCCGTTGCGTAACAATAAGGCCGCGGCGGCATCCGCAGCGCGGTCCGTGACCGTCCTCGGTGCCACCGGCTCGATCGGCGACAGCACGATGGATCTGCTGCGTGGCGCGCGTGACCGTTACCGGGTCGAGGCGCTGACCGCGAACAGCAATGTCGAGGGACTGGCCAAGCTCGCCAAGGAGTTCGGCGCGCGGTTCGCCGCCATTGCCGATCCGGCGCGGCTTTCCGAATTGAAGGACGCACTGGCCGGAACCCGGATCGAATGCGGAGCCGGAGAGAGCGCCATCATCGAGGCGGCCGCACGGCCGGCGGATTGGGTGATGGCCGCGGTCAGCGGCGCTGCCGGATTGAAGCCGGCACTTGCCGCGGTCGATCGCGGCGCAACCGTCGCGCTCGCCAACAAGGAGTGCCTGGTCTGCGCCGGCGACATCTTCATGGAGCGGGCCAAGAAGGCCGGCGCCTGCATCCTGCCGGCGGACTCCGAGCATAATGCGCTGTTCCAGGCGCTGGCGTCCGGCAATCGCGAGGAACTGACGCGGGTGATCATCACTGCGTCCGGCGGGCCGTTCCGCACCTGGGCTCCCGCCGACATCGAGCAGGCGACGCTGGAACAGGCGCTCAAGCATCCGAACTGGAGCATGGGGCAGAAGATCACGATCGATTCCGCCTCGATGATGAACAAGGGCCTCGAGGTGATCGAGGCGTCCTACCTGTTCGCCCTGGCGCCCGACGAGATCGACGTGCTGGTGCACCCGCAGTCGATCATCCACGGCATGGTCGAGTTCTCCGATCGCTCCGTGATGGCCCAGCTCGGCACGCCGGACATGCGGATCCCGATCGCGCATTGCCTCGGCTGGCCGGACCGGATCGTCGGCCCGTCCGCCAAGCTCGATCTCGCCAAGATCGGACAGCTTACCTTCGAGGTGCCCGACTTCCAGCGTTTCCCGGGGCTGCGGCTCGCTTACGAGGCACTCCGGCTCGGCAATGGCGCGACAACGGTCTACAACGCGTCGAACGAGATCGCGGTCGCGGCGTTTATTGCTGGCAAGATCAAGTTCGGTGCGATCGCCCGGCTGGTCGAGGCGACGATGAACGATTGGATCAGGTCGGGGAATCAGCCACCACTGAACTCGGCGGATGATGCGATTTCCGTTGACCATATCGCGCGAAATAAAGCTGCCGCCCTATTGCCTCAAATTGCCTTAAAGGCAACCTAGAGGGTTGGGGACGGAGCCTATGGCTCTTGTCGAGGGGAATTCGAATGCCCGAGTATTTTCTTCATAGTATCAATGCGTTGAGCCATGGGCTCCTCGGCTATATCGTTCCCTTTCTCTTCGTCCTGACCATCGTTGTTTTCTTTCACGAGCTCGGCCATTTCCTGGTCGCGCGCTGGGCCGGCGTGAAGGTGCTGACGTTCTCGCTGGGTTTCGGGCCGGAGCTTGCCGGCTTCAACGACCGGCATGGCACACGCTGGAAGATCTCGGCGATTCCGCTCGGCGGTTACGTCAAGTTCTTCGGCGACGACAGCGAAGCGTCGACGCCGTCGACGGAGACGCTCGCCGCCATGACGGCGGAGGAGCGCGAAGGCAGCTTCCATCACAAGTCGGTCGGCAAGCGCACCGCCATCGTCGCGGCCGGTCCGGTCGCGAACTTCATTCTCGGTGCCCTGATTTTCGCGGGCATGGCGCTCTATTACGGCAAGCCCAGCACGATCGCCCGGGTCGATGGCCTGGTCGCCGAGAGCGTCGCTGCGAACGCGGGCTTCAAGGTCGGCGATGTCGTCGTCGATATCGACGGCAGCGCGATCCAGAGCTTCGCCGACATGCAGCGGATCGTAGCTTCGAATGCTGATTCAGAACTTGGGTTCAAAGTGAAGCGGGACGGCGCGGTCGTTGCGCTGAAGGCGACGCCCGCACTGAAGGAGGTCAAGGATCCCTTCGGCAATGCCCACCGAATCGGCGTGCTCGGAATCGAGCACAAGGCTCAGGTCGGCGAGGCATCCAGCGCTCCGGTCGGCGTCTTTGAAGCCATGAAGATCGGTGTCGAGCAGGTTTGGTACATTATTTCGAGCACGTTCAAGTTCCTGGGGTCGCTGTTCGTCGGGACCGGCAATCCGGCTGAGGTGAGCGGGGTCATTGGAATCGCGAAGCTGTCGGGGCAGGCCGCGAGCGCCGGGTTCCAGTTCGTTGTCAATCTTTGCGCCATCCTCTCGGTCTCGATCGGGCTGCTGAATCTGTTTCCGATCCCGCTTCTGGATGGTGGACACCTCCTGTTCTACAGCGCGGAGGCGCTTCGTGGGCGCCCGCTTTCAGAGCGGACGCAGGAGGTGGGTTTCCGAATCGGGCTGGGTTTGGTTCTGATGCTGATGGTGTTTGCGACGTATAACGACATCCTCAGAATCGCTGGGTCCTGAAACGGGGCTTTTCTGTGGCGTTGCCAATGGGCAACGTCTTGGTATGAAAATGGAAATGTTCAGCTGTAGTAAGTTTGCCCCCTTGGCAAAGTTGGCTACAAGCTGAGCGGCAGGTTGGGAATCTGTCGGGTCGTTGGGGAACGGTCCGGCATTGCGAAAGATAAGGGCGCGTTGCGCATGATGTTTGGAATGCGAGTGAGGGGGGGGCTGTTTGCCGCCTTGGTCATGTTCGCCGCGCCGGTGGCGGCGACCTTGGCGGCCGTTGCTGTCTCTGCGCCTGCGCTTGCGCAGACCGTCGATTCGATCACGGTGGAGGGGAACCGCCGCGTCGAGCTCGAAACCATCCGTTCCTATTTCCATCCCGGACCGGGCGGTCGGCTGGGCCAGGCCCAGATCGATGACGGCCTGAAAGCGCTGATCGAGACTGGTCTGTTCCAGGACGTCCATATCGATCAGCGGGGCGGGCGCCTCGTCGTGGTCGTGGTCGAGAACCCGGTGATTGGCCGCGTTGCCTTCGAAGGCAACAAGAAGGTCAAGGACGAGCAGCTCACCGCCGAAGTCCAGTCCAAGCCGCGCGGCACCTTCTCGCGCCCGATGGTGCAGTCGGATGCCCTGCGCATCGCCGAAATCTACCGCCGTTCGGGCCGCTACGACGTGCGGGTCAATCCGCAGATCATCGAGCAGCCGAACAATCGCGTCGACCTGATCTTCGAGGTCAATGAAGGCGTGAAGACCGGTGTGCGGTCGATCGAGTTCGTGGGCAACAATGCCTACTCGGCGTCCCGCCTGCGCGACGTCATCAAGACCCGCGAATCAAATCTCTTGAGCTTCCTCGGCGGCAACGACGTCTACGACCCCGACCGGGTCGAGGCCGACCGTGACCTGCTGCGCCGCTTCTACCTCAAGAACGGCTATGCCGACGTTCAGGTCGTGGCAGCACTGACCGAATACGATCCCGACAAGAAGGGCTTCCTGGTTACCTTCAAGATCGAAGAGGGCCAGCAGTACCGCGTCGCGGCTGTCAACTATACGTCGTCGATCGCAACGCTCGATCCGAACGCGCTGCGCTCGTTCTCGCGCGTCAATATCGGCTCGCTCTACAACGCCGAGGCGCTGGAGAAGTCGGTCGAGGAGATGCAGATCGAGGCGTCACGCCGCGGCTACGCGTTCGCGGTGGTCCGTCCGCGCGGCGATCGCAATTTCGACAATCACACGGTGTCGATCACCTTCGCGATCGATGAAGGTCCGCGCACCTATATCGAGCGCATCAACATCCGCGGCAACAGCCGCACGCGCGACTACGTGATCCGCCGCGAATTCGATATCTCGGAAGGCGACGCCTACAACCGTGCGCTGGTCGACCGCGCCGAGCGCCGGCTGAAGAACCTCGACTTCTTCAAGACGGTGAAGATTACCACCGAGCCCGGGTCCTCCAGCGATCGCGTCATCCTGATCGTCGATCTCGAGGAGAAGTCGACCGGCGACTTCTCGGTGTCGGGTGGCTATTCGACCACCGATGGCGCGCTGGCTGAAGTCAGCGTCTCCGAGCGCAACCTGCTCGGCCGCGGCCTGTTCGCGAAGGCGTCGGTGACCTACGGCCAGTATGCCCGCGGCTACTCGCTGTCGTTCGTCGAGCCCTATCTGCTCGACTACCGCGTCGCGCTCGGCCTCGATTTCTACCAGCGCCAGCAGCTGTCCAACAGCTACATCGCCTACGGCACCAAGACGCTGGGCTTCAGCCCGCGCCTCGGCTTCAGCCTGCGGGAAGATCTGTCGCTGCAGCTGCGCTACTCGATCTATCAGCAAGAAATCACGCTGCCGTCGACGTTGAACAACTGTAACAACAATCCCTTCCTGGCTGACGGTGTAACGCCCAATCCTGCGTTCAATCCGAGCCCGGCCTATGCGAACCTGAACGGGATCAGCCTGGTGTCGACCAATGGTCTGGGCTGCTTCTATGACGGCGAAGCCTCGTTGCCGGTCCGCAAGGAACTCGCGAACGGCAAGACCCTGACCTCGGCGCTGGGCTACACGCTCAACTACAACACCCTCGACAACAACAAGAACCCGACCGATGGCCTGATCGTCGACTTCAAGCAGGACTTCGCCGGCGTCGGCGGTGACGTCAGCTACATCAAGAGCGCGATCGACGCGAAGTACTACACCCCGCTGGTCTCCGACATCGTCGGCGTGATCCACGCCCAGGGCGGCATCCTGAACAAACTCGGCAGCGACGAACTGCGCATGCTCGATCACTTCCAGATGGGCCCGAACCTGGTCCGCGGCTTCGCGCCGAACGGTATCGGTCCGCGTGACATCAACCCCTACGGCACCATGGACGCCATCGGCGGCACCAAGTACTGGGGTGTGTCGGCGGAACTGCAGATGCCGTTCTGGTTCCTGCCGAAGGAAGTCGGGCTCAAGGGCGCGGTCTATGCCGACGCTGGCGGGCTATATGACTACAAGGGTCCGACCTCGTGGGCGGCAACCGGCGAAGTCAACCAGCCCGGCTGTATCAAGCCGACGAACAACCCGCCGTCGCCGGGCACCTGTCTAGGCCTGTCGTTTGACGACAGCAAGGTTGTCCGTACCTCGGTCGGTGTCGGCCTGATCTGGCAGTCGCCGTTTGGTCCGCTGCGCTTCGACTACGCTGTACCGCTGACCAAGGGTGCGTATGACCGCGTGCAAGAATTCCGGTTTGGCGGCGGTACGACTTTCTAACACCGCTGCTCGACCGGACTGCGACGGATGGAATGGCGCAGCCGATCTTCTTCAAGAGTCCTCCTTCGTCATCGCTGGCTGAAATCGCCGCGCTGACGAAGGCGCAACTGGTCGACCCCGATAGGGGTGCGCTTCAGATCAGGGGGCTGGCCTCGCTCGACGAGGCCGGTCCGATGCATCTCGCCTTTTTCGACAATCTCAAATACGCCGACCAGCTCGCCGCGACCAAGGCCGGCGCCTGCCTGGTCAGCCCGCGTTTCGAGGCGCAGGTGCCGAAGGGCACCGCCGTGCTGCGGGCCGCAAAACCGTTCCAGGTGTTCGTCGAACTCGCCCGCGAATGGCACGCCGATGCGCTACGGCCGCAATCCTGGTTCGGGACCGAGGGCATCGCCCCGTCGGCGATCATCGATCCCACCGCGCGTCTCGAGGATGGCGTCATCGTCGATCCGCTGGTCGTGATCGGCCCGCGGGTCGAGATCGGCTCGGGCACCATCATCGGCGCCGGCGCGGTGATCGGCGCCGACGTCAAGATCGGCCGCGACTGCAACGTCGGCGCCAAGACCACCATTCAGTTCGCGTTGATCGGCAACAACGTGCTGATCCACCCGGCCTGCAATATCGGCCAGGACGGCTACGGCTTCATCTTCTTCGGGCCGGCAGGGCACGTGAAGGTGCCGCAGACCGGCCGCGTGGTGATCCAGAACAATGTCGAGGTCGGCGCTGCCTCGACCATCGACCGCGGTTCCCTGCGCGACACCGTGATCGGCGAAGGAACCAAAATCGACAACCAGGTCCAGATCGGCCACAATGTGACCATTGGCCGGCACTGCCTGCTCGCGGCCCAGATCGGGCTCGCCGGCAGTCTGACGATCGGCGACAATGTCGCGCTCGGCGCCAAGGTGGGCATCAACAACCACCTCAAGATCGGCGACGGCGCCCAGGTGACGGCGATGAGCGCGGTCAAGGACGACATTCCGGCCAATGGTCGCTGGGGCGGGCATTTCGCCAAGCCGACCAAGCAGTGGTTCAGGGAAATTATCGCGGTGGAGCGCCTGGTGCGCGACAACGAAGCCAAAGGCAAGGAACAGGAGTGATGGAGGAGGCACCGGTCAAATTCGAGCTCGTGGATATCAACGATATCCTGAAGACGCTCCCGCATCGCTTTCCGATGTTGCTGATCGACCGCGTGATCAAGATCCGCACCGACTACAGCGGTATCGGCATCAAGAACGTCACCTTCAACGAGCCGCCGTTCCAGGGGCATTTCCCGGATCGCCCGGTGTACCCCGGCGTGATGATGATCGAGGCGATGGCCCAGACTGCCGGCGTGATTGGAATCAAGTCGGTCGAGGGCACCGAGAAGCCGCGCGCGGTGTATTTCCTCACCATCGACAAGTGCAAGTTCAGGAAGCCGGTGATGCCCGGCGACACCATCGAGTACCACATGCGCTCGCTCGGCCGCCGCAAGACGATGTGGTGGTTTCACGGTGACGCCAAGGTCAACGGTCAGGTTGTCGCCGAGGCCGATGTCGGCGCGATGCTGACGGATTAGAGCGTTTTCGAGCGAAGTGGCCCCCGGACCGCGTGAAGAAAACGCGTCAAAAAAAGCCCTGGGCCGCCGAGGTCAAGACATCCTGCACGCGTATCGGCCGTCCGCACCGGCGATCCGCAGGACGCGGTTGAGGAAGACGCCCATCGATGGTGCGATCATCAGCGCGTCGTAGGTTTCGGCAGGCACGCCGCAATAATGCTGGTAGCTGCCCCTGACCGCGACCAGCAGCGTGCGCTCGCTTGCGCTGTAGCAGACGCGCTGGACGATCGTGCTGCGGTTGATGTCGCGGCAGTCGAAGGCCGAGAGATCGACGCTCGTGCTGTTGCCGAGGTCGGCGGTCTCCGGGCCGATCGGCGCGGAGAACAGGCTGAGGATCAGCGCGGCGGCCCGGACCATGGATCGGTTGCGACCTTCTCGTTTGCAACAGGCCGTCATCATACGTCACTGGACAGGGCGGGCAAAGTCGCGCTAACGACCGCCGAACCCGACACATAGCGCCTTGATAGCACCTTGATAGCACCTTGGCGCCACTAACGAATTCCGGACCATAACGACATGAGCATGATCGACCCCACTGCGCGGATTGCGGATGGCGCTGTGATCGGGGCCGGCACCGAGATCGGTCCGTACTGCATCATCGGCCCCAACGTCGTGCTAGGCGAGAACTGCAAGCTGATCGCGCATGTCACGATCAGCGGGCACACGAAGATCGGCGCCGGCTGCGTCATCTCGCCGTTTGCCGCGCTCGGCGGGCCACCGCAGGATCTCAGCTATCGCGGCGAGCCGACCCGTCTCGAAGTCGGCGAGGCCTGCACGATCCGCGAAGGCGTGACGATGAATGTCGGCACGGTCAAGGGCGGTGGGCTCACCCGCGTCGGCGATCGCGGCTTCTTCATGAACAACAGCCATGTCGGCCATGACTGCATGGTCGGCAACGGCGTGATCTTCGCGACGTCAGCGACGCTCGGCGGCCACTGCGAGATTGGCGACTTCGTGTATATCGGCGGCCTGTCGGCGGTGCACCAGTTCACCCGCGTCGGCTCGCAGGTGATGATCGGCGGCGTCTGCGGCGTGCGCGGCGACATCATCCCGTTCGGGTTAGCCAACGGTCAATACGCGGTGCTCGAAGGACTCAATATCATCGGCATGCGGCGGCGCCAGTTCACCAAGGCGCGGCTGGCGACAGTGCGCGCGTTCTATCAGAAACTGTTCCACGGTCCCGGCATCTTCGCCGAGCGGCTGGCTTCGGTGCAGCCGCTGGCGGGTGAGGATCCTGCGATCGCGGAAATCCTCGCCTTCATCGAGGGCGGCAAGCTCCGGCCGCTCTGTCTTCCCGCCGACGTCAATTGAGCAGGGGATGGCCGCCAGCATGACGTCAGCGGCTCCCTCGCTTTCTTCGCCGGTCGGCGTGATCGCCGGCGGCGGCGCCATGCCGTTCGCGGTCGCCGATCAGCTCACCGCGCGCGGCATCACGCCGGTGCTGTTCGCGCTGCGCGGTGCCTGCGATCCGGCGCGCGCGCAGCGGTTTCGTCATCGCTGGATCTCGGTCGGCCAGCTCGGACGCGCGACCCGGTTGTTCCGCGACGAAGGCTGCCGCGACCTGATCTTCATCGGCACCCTGGTGCGTCCCGCGTTGTCGGAGATCCGGCTCGACTGGGGCACGCTGCGGCTGCTCGGCCATGTCGTGCGCGCGTTCCGCGGCGGCGACGATCATCTGCTGTCGAGCGTCGGCCGCATCCTCGAGCAGCAGGGATTTCGCATGGTCGGAATCAAGGATGTCGCGCCAGATCTCCTGATGCCTGAGGGCGCCGTGACGCGCACGACGCCGGACTCGAGCGCGCTCGCCGACATTGCGCGCGGACGCGGTGTGCTCGATGCGCTTGGACCGTTCGACATCGGTCAGGCCGCCGTGGTGATCGACGGTCACGTGGTTGCGGTCGAGGACATCGAAGGCACCGATGGGCTCCTGGCGCGGGTGGCGCGGCTGCGCGCCGACGGCCGCATCCGCACCAAGGCTGGCCGCGGCGTGCTGGTGAAGGCGCCGAAGAGCAAGCAGGATCTGCGCTTCGATCTGCCGACCATCGGTCCACGCACGGTCGAGGGCGCGGCCGCGGCGGGCATCGCCGGCATCGCCGTGATCGCCGGCAACACGCTTGCCGCCGATCCGCAGGCGCTGATCGAGGCCGCCGAGGCCAAAGGGCTGTTTGTCATCGGACTGGCGGGCTGATGCAGGCGCGCAGTCCCAGCAGCGGCCGCAGGATCTTCCTCATCGCGACCGAGGAGTCCGGCGACCGCCTTGGCGCGGCACTGATGAAGGTGCTGCGCCAGCGCCTTGGCGATGCCGTGCAATTTTCCGGCGTCGGCGGCCGGGAGATGACGGGCGAGGGCATCGATCCCCTGTTTCCGATCGAGGAGCTCTCGATCATCGGCTTTGCCGCCGTCGTGAAGCAATTGCCGAAGGTCCTGCAATTGATCCGACGCACGGCCGATGCCGTGCTCGCCGATGCGCCTGACATGCTCGTCATCATCGACAGCCCTGACTTCACCCACCGCGTCGCGCGCCGCGTCCGTGCGCGCAACCCGAACATTGCGATCGTCGACTACGTGTCGCCATCGGTCTGGGCGTGGCGGCCGGGCCGGGCGCGCGCGATGCGACGCTATGTCGATCACGTGCTCGCGCTGCTGCCGTTCGAACCGGAGGAATATCGCAAGCTGCAGGGACCGCCATGCAGCTATGTCGGGCATCCCCTGACCGAGCAGCTCACTTCGCTTCGGCCGAACGAGGAGGAGCAGAAGCGGCGGGATGCGCAGCCGCCGGTCCTGCTGGTTCTGCCCGGAAGCCGGCGCAGCGAGATCAGGCATCATCTGGCGCTGTTCGGCGCGGCGCTCGGCCAGCTCAGCAAGCAAACCCCGTTCGAGGTCGTGCTTCCCACCATGCCGCATCTCGAGGCCATGGTGCGCGAAGGCGTCGCGTCGTGGCCCGTGGTGCCGCGGCTCGCCGTCGGCGAGATCGAGAAGCGCGCGGCATTCCGCGTGGCCCGCGCGGCGCTCGCAAAGTCGGGGACGGTGACGCTGGAGCTCGCGCTGTCAGGCATTCCGATGGTGACGGCCTATCGCGTCGGTGCCGCCGAGGCGTTCATCCTGCGCCGTGCGATCCGGGTGTCGTCGGTGATCCTCGCCAATCTCGTGATCGGCAGCGACATCATTCCCGAGTTCCTGCAGGAGAACTGCACGCCGGACAAGCTCGCGCAAGCGCTGGGTGATGTCCTCGCGGATTCGCCCGACCGTCTGCGGCAGCTCGTGGCGTTCGCGACGATGGACGGGAAGATGTCGACCGGCGACCAGCCGCCGAGCGTCCGCGCCGCCGACATTGTGCTCGCGGAAATGAGCCGGCGCTCAGACTAGCTACCGCTCATCACATAGTCGCGGCGACATCCGGTTGCACAGGTTCCGCTTGCGCCAGATATTTAGATCGTACTAATATTAGCTGCAGCTAATATAGTATGGAGCTGCCTATGAGGATCGATCCTGTCGCCTATGTCGGAGCCGTTATTCGTGAAGTCGTCGTCAGGAAACGCGATGGCAAGCCGGCGCGGGCGGTGATTGCGACGCGCAGCTACGACACCGACATCGCCGACCTCTGGGACGCGCTGACCAATCCCGAGCGCATTCCGCGTTGGTTCCTGCCGATCTCCGGAGACCTAAAACTCGGCGGCCGCTACCAGTTCGAGGGGCAGGCCGGCGGTCAGATCACGGCCTGCGAGCCGCCGCGTCAGCTTGCTGTGACTTGGGAGTTTGCTGGCACTGTCAGCTGGGTGACGGTGACGCTGGCTGACGACGGTTCCAGCGGAACCCGTTTGGAGCTGGAGCACCTCTCGGTCATCGAAGATGACTTCTGGGATCGCTATGGGCCTGGCGCGGTCGGGGTCGGCTGGGACCTCGCCTTGATGGGGCTCGCTTTGTACTTCGTGACGCCGCCGGGACAGCCATTCGACCGCGCGGCCGCCGCGGCCTGGCCTGCGTCGGCCGACGGCAAGGATTTCATCCGCCGCAGCAGCGCCGACTGGTGCCGAGCCTCGATCAAGGCCGGCACGGATGAGGCGGCCGCGCGCAAGGCAGAAGCCAACACCACCGCGTTCTATTGCGGCGAGCCTGAACCCGGCGGCGGAGGCTAGCGCGCCGTGCACGCCTTCGACATCCTCGGCGATCCCGTCCGCCGGCGTATCCTGGAGTTGCTGGCGACCGGCGAGCACAGTTCGGGCGACGTCGTCGCCGTCGTGCAGCACGAGTTCGGCATCACCCAATCGGCGGTCTCGCAGCAGCTGCGGATCCTGCGCGACGCCGGTTTTGCGTCGGTGCGCGCCGACGGCACGCGCCGCATCTATGCCGTCGAGCCGGGGCGGCTGCGCGAGGTCGACGCCTGGCTGGACCGGTTCAGGGCGCTCTGGCTGCCGCGTCTCGATGCGCTCGCGACCGAAGTCGCCCGCGGCAAACGAAAACGGCGCCATCAGGAATGATGGCGCCGTCTCGAACTTGTCAGAGATGACGCCTACTTGCGCTTGTCGATCGTCACATAGTCGCGGCGCGCGACGCCGGTGTAGAGCTGGCGCGGACGGCCGATCTTCTGCTGCGGATCCTCGATCATCTCGCTCCACTGGCTGATCCAGCCGACGGTGCGGGCGACCGCGAACAGCACGGTGAACATCGAGGTCGGGAAGCCCATCGCCTTCAGCGTGATGCCCGAATAGAAGTCGACGTTCGGGTAGAGCTTGCGGTCGATGAAGTAGGGATCGCTGAGCGCGATCTTCTCGAGCTCGAGCGCAACCTTCAGCATCGGGTCATTGCCATGGCCGGTCTCGGCCAGCACCGCGTGACACATCTTCTGCATGATCTTGGCGCGCGGATCGTAGTTCTTGTAGACCCGGTGACCGAAGCCCATCAGGCGGACTTCGCTGTTCTTGTCCTTCACCCTGGCGATGAATTCGGGAATCTTGTCGACCGTTCCGATCGACGACAGCATGGCGAGCGCGGCTTCGTTGGCGCCGCCATGGGCCGGACCCCACAGGCAGGCGATGCCGGCCGCGATGCAGGCGAACGGGTTGGCGCCGGAGGAGCCGGCGATACGCACCGTCGAGGTCGACGCGTTCTGCTCGTGATCGGCATGCAGGATGAAGATCTTGTCGAGCGCGTCGGCGAGCACCGGGTTGATCTTGTATTCCTCGCAGGGCACGCTGAAGCACATCTGCAGGAAGTTCTCGGCGAAGGAGAGCGAGTTCTTCGGATACATGAAGGGCTGGCCGATGGTGTACTTGTAGGCCATCGCCGCCAGCGTCGGCACCTTCGCGATCATCCGCATCGAGGCGATCATGCGCTGCCGCGGATCGTTGATGTCGGTGGAGTCGTGGTAGAACGCGGCGAGCGCGCCGACGGCAGCAACCATGATCGCCATCGGATGCGCGTCGCGGCGGAAGCCCTGGAAGAAGCGGGCCATCTGCTCATGCACCATCGTGTGATGGATCACGCGATAGTCGAAATCCTTCTTCTGCGCCGGGGTCGGAAGCTCCCCATAGAGCAGCAGGTAGCAGGTTTCGAGGAAGTCGCCGTGCTCGGCGAGCTGCTCGATCGGGTAGCCGCGGTATTCGAGGATACCGGCGTCGCCGTCGATATAGGTGATCTTCGACTGGCAGCTGCCGGTCGAGGTGAAGCCGGGGTCGTAGGTGAACACCCCGGCCTGGCCGTAGAGCTTGCCGATGTCGATGACATCAGGCCCAACCGTGCCGCTCAGGATCGGGAAATCGTAGTTCTTGTTGCCAATGGTGAGTGTGGCTGTCTTGCTGGATTTTGCGTCCATCGTGAGATCCCCGATGAAATCGTTGCGAAAACCGACCTTGCCCAGTCGCTAATTTGCGGCCCATGGCGGGGCGGAACGGCTTGTGGAGAAAGCGTCCGGCGATGGGTAGCTCATTGCAATGTGCGCTGCAAGATGGACCCTGGAGGGGGTCCATGCAGGATCACGCCGCCTGATCGGCGAGACGGGCAAGGCACTCCTGGCGTCCCAGGACGGCCAGCACGTCGAAGATGCCCGGCGATGTCGTACGTCCCGTCAGCGCCACCCGCAGCGGCTGGGCAACGGCGCCGAGTTTCAGATTGTTCTGCTCGGCGAAATTCCGCATGGCGGTCTCGGTGGTTTCGGCCCTCCAGTCGTTGACGGCTTCCAGCGCGGTGCGCAGCCTGCCGATCAACGCGCGTGTTTCCGGCGTGACGAGCGCGGCCGCTTTCGGATCGAGCTCAAGCGGGCGATCGGCGAAAATGAAGTAGGCGCCCGAGATCAGCTCGATCAGCGTCTTGGCGCGCTCCTTCAGGCTCGGCATCGCCCGCAGCAATTGCGCGCGGGTGGTGTCATTGAGCTTGGCCTTCAGCGCGGCGCCCTCAGGAACATAATCCAGCACGCTCTCGAATTGGCTCACGAGGGATTGATCGTCGCTCTGCCGGATATAGTGGCCGTTGAGGTTCTCCAGCTTGGCGAAATCGAACCGCGCCGCCGAGCGGCCGACGCCGAGAGATCGAACGCGTCGATCATCTCCTGGGTCGAAAAGATCTCCTGGTCGCCATGGCTCCAGCCGAGCCGGACGAGATAGTTGCGCAAGGCGGCCGGCAGATAGCCCAGCGCGCGGTAGGCATCGACGCCGAGCGCACCATGGCGCTTCGACAGCTTCGAGCCGTCCGGTCCGTGGATCAGCGGAATGTGGGACATGCTCGGCAGCTCCCACTCCAGCGCGTCGTAGATCTGCTTCTGGCGCGCGGCGTTGATCAGGTGGTCGTCGCCGCGGATGATGTGGGTGACGCCCATATCGTGGTCGTCGACCACGACCGCGAGCATGTAGGTCGGGGTGCCGTCGCCGCGGAGCAGGACGAGGTCGTCGAGGTTCTCATTCTGCCAGACCACGCGGCCCTGAACCTGATCCTCGATCACGGTCTCGCCGGTCTGCGGCGCCTTGAGGCGGATGGTCGGCTTGACGTCGGAAGGCGCGGTGGCCGGATCGCGGTCACGCCACATGCCGTCATAGAGGCGGGTGCGGCCCTCGGCGCGCGCCTTCTCGCGCATCGCGGCGAGCTCCTCCGGGGTGGCGTAGCAGTAATAGGCGCGCCCGGCGGCGAGCAGGCCCTCGGCGACCTCGCGATGGCGGGCGGCGCGGCTGAACTGGTAGATGACATCGCCGTCCCAATCGAGCTCGAGCCATTTCAGGCCGTCCAGGATGGCGTCGATCGCCTCCTTGGTCGAGCGTTCGCGGTCGGTGTCCTCGATCCGGAGCAGCATCTTGCCGCCGAGCTTCCTGGCATAGAGCCAGTTGAACAGCGCGGTGCGGGCGCCTCCGATGTGGAGGAAGCCGGTCGGCGAGGGGGCGAAGCGGGTAACGACGGAATTGGTCATGATCGAGTGCGACGTATGCTGGAATGGGCGGTGGTGTATATCAGGAACCGAACATAACTAAAGCCCCGGCTGACCTTTTGCCGGCCAAACCAGGCTTGAAACCAGACTTTGAAACCAGGCTTGGCCGGACGGCGCGAATTTGGCAGAAGGTTGAGCTGACTCCTCCAGGGAACCCTTTGATGACGATTGACACGACGGCAGAGGCAGGGCGCGACTTCATCCGCGACATCGTCCAGGCCGATCTCTCCTCCCACAAGCACAATCGGATCGTGACCCGCTTCCCGCCGGAGCCGAACGGCTACCTGCATATCGGTCACGCCAAGTCGATTGCCCTGAATTTCGGCATCGCGCAGGAGTTCGGCGGCCAGTGCAATTTGCGCTTCGACGACACCAATCCGACCAAGGAGGAGCAGGAGTACATCGACTCGATCCAGGCCGACGTGCACTGGCTCGGCTACGATTGGGGCAAAAACCTCTTCTTTGCGTCGGACTATTTCGAGCGCCTGTACGATTGGGCCGAGGGCCTGATCAAGGCTGGCTACGCCTATGTCGACGATCAGTCGCAGGAGGAGATCCGGCTGTCCCGCGGTACGCTGACCGAGCCCGGCAAGAACTCGCCGTTCCGCGACCGGTCGGTCGAGGAGAACCTCGACCTGTTCCGCCGCATGAAGGCCGGCGAGTTCTCGAACGGCGCCCGCGTGCTGCGCGCCAAAATCGACATGGCCGCCGGCAACATCAACCTGCGCGATCCCGTGCTGTACCGCATCCTGCACGCCCACCATCCGCGCACCGGCGACAAATGGTCGATCTATCCGAGCTACGACTACGCGCACGGCCAGTCGGATGCGATCGAAGGCATCACCCATTCGATCTGTACGCTGGAGTTCGAGGATCACCGCCCGCTCTATGAGTGGCTGCTCGACAAGCTGCCGGTGCCGTCGAAGCCGCACCAGTACGAAATGGCGCGGCTGAATTTGACCTACACGCTGCTGTCCAAGCGCGTGCTGACGCAGCTCGTTCGTGACGGCCATGTCTCGGGCTGGGACGATCCGCGGATGCCGACCATTGCTGGCCTGAAGCGGCGCGGCGTGCCGCCGGCTGCGGTGCGCGAGTTCATCAAGCGCATCGGCGTCGCCAAGGCCAACAGCGTGGTTGATGTCGGCATGCTCGAATTCTGCATCCGCGAGGAGCTGAACCGCACGTCGCTGCGCCGCATGGCGGTGCTGCGGCCGCTCAAGGTGGTGATCGAGAACTATCCGGAAGGGCAGGTCGAGGAGATCGAGGCGATCAACCATCCCGACAATCCGGACGCCGGCACCCGCAAGATCGCGTTCGGCCGCGAGCTCTATATCGAGCGCGACGACTTCATGGAAAACCCGCCGAAGAAGTTCTTCCGCCTCTCGCCCGGCAATGAGGTGCGGCTGCGCTATGCCTACTTCATCAAGTGCACCAGCGTCGTGAAGAACGACGCCGGCGAGATCGTCGAGCTGCGCGCGACCTACGATCCCGCGACCAAGGGCGGCAACGCGCCCGATGGCCGCAAGGTGAAGGCGACGATGCACTGGTTGCCGGCGGCGCAGTCGAAGCCGGCGGAAATCCGCATCTACAATCAGCTCTTCGCCAACCCGAGCCCGAACGCCGCCGATTTCGCCGCCGACCTCAATCCGCAGTCGCTGGAAGTGCTCAGCGATGCGCGGGTCGAGCCTGCGATCGCCGAGAGCAATTCGCCCGACGTGATGCAGTTCGAGCGGCAGGGCTATTTCGTGCGCGATGCGGATTCGACGCCGGACAGGCTGGTGTTCAACCGCACCATCGGCCTGCGCGACACCTTCGCCAAGGAAGTCGGCGGCAAGGGTTAGCGCGATCCGGCGCGAACAACGGACGGAGGCGATCGATGCTTGACGAAGCCGACGATATCGCCTCCGCCATCATCGCCAGATGGTCCGCAGGTTTCGGCAAGCTCGATGCGGATACGCTTGCTGCGCTCTATTCGCAGCACGCGTTCTTCTTCGGCTCGAACCCGACGCTGTATCGTGGCCGCGACGGCGTGAAGGCCTATTTTAATGGTCTGCCGCGCTGGCACGCGCCGCGCGTCCAATTCAGCGAGGTCAGGACGGAGCGGGTCAATGACGGCCTCGTCAACATGGCTGCTATCGCGTCCTTTTTCCTCGACGGCGATGTGCCCTCGCTCGCCGTCAAGATCACCTGGGTGATCGCGCGCGAGCACGGCGACTGGAAGATCGTCTGCCATCACGTCTCGTCGCAGACACCGCTGATCTAGGCTCCACGCCAGAGCGTGGCATAAGCGTCGAGGGCCGGCGGGCCCTCGTGGTCAGGCAGCGTTTTTGGCCGGGCGTTGTGCACCTCGCGGCCGCCGCTCAGCCAAGCGATCTTGCCCCTGACTTGCAGGCCGTCTGGACCTCGCTGGATCGCGAGACGGGACCAGGGTCGGAGGCTGTGGAGAGCGGCTTCCGGGCGGACGGCCGCATGGTCGTCGGCTTGCGGATCAAACAGCGGCAACACATCGCAGGTCGGACCGATGCCTTTTTGTCCCCGCCGCACCATATGCTCGGAAGAGGGAGGTGAGGATTATGCGCATTCAACACTGGCAGGATGCTGTCAGCCTGTTGGTTGGCGTCTGGCTGGTCGCGTCGCCGTTTGCCCTGGGCTTCTCCGGGGCAGCTCTTTGGATCTCCATCGCACTTGGATTGGGCGTCGTGCTGTTTGCCATCGAGGCATTCATCATTCCGTCCTATCTGGAGGAATGGGGCGAGATGCTGATGGGGCTGGCCCTGGTGCTGGCACCCTGGACGTTCAGCTACGAACATGGATCGGCCACGACGAGCAGCGTGCTCGCCGGCATCGCGGTGATCGTGCTCGCTTGCTGGGAGCTGACGATGGATCGTGATTTTGCCATTTGGTGGCACGATCGCTGGCATCACCGGGCTGGCTGAGAGGGAGCCGACTGAAACGTTGACCTGACCGCCAGTCACAGGCGGCCGGAGAGATAGGGATTGCGCCAAACCGGATCCCTCCGAGGCGCGTTGACCTCATGCCGATGCAAGCTCCGCAGCGGAATCACGCGCGTACAGGACGAAGCGTCGTCCCGTACGCGCTGCAGGGCGGCCATGACCAGGCCATGACTCTTGCCGCAAGCGTTGGTCGCTCCCTCAGCGAGGCCACTCGGTCACGATGCGGCTCGCGCCTCGATCTGCTCCCAAATTCTGGTCTTACGTGTCTCCGGCATGATGAAGAGGGCGATCACGAAGCACACCGCGGGAACGACAATCGGGTAGATCAGCGCGTAGCCGATGCTGCCAGTCGCTGCGAAGGCGGCCGATGTGATGAACGGCACCAATCCGCCGCCCCAACCGTTGCCGATATGATACGGCACCGAGACCGAGGTGTACCTGATCCTGGCCGGGAAGAACTCCGCCAGGAACGCGCCGACCGGCCCGTACACCATCCCGACGTAGCAGACGAGGATGAAGATGATGAAGACGGCGACCGGATAGTTGATGTGTCCCGGCTGCGTGACCATGCCGAGCCACAGGTACAGCGGATAGTAGGTGAGCGCGGCAAGCAGCATTCCTCCGAGGATCACGGATTTGCGGCCGATCTGGTCCGACAGCCAGCCAAAGAAGATCAGGCTCGGCGTTGCGATCAGCAGTGCGGCTCCGACGATATAGGCCGAGGTAACCGGATCGACCTTGGAGACCTGCTGCAGGAAGTACAGTGCCCAGAATTGACCGCTGTACCAGACCACGCCCTGTCCGATCAGGACGACGATGGCGATCAAGATGTACTTGATGTTGGTGCTGAGGAAGGCTTCCCGCCAGGGATTCCTGGTCATCTGTCCGCGTGCCTTGATCTCCTGGAAAATCGGCGTCTCCTGGAGCTGGAGGCGGATGTAGATGGCGATCGCGACCAGCACGAACGAGACCAGGAACGGAACGCGCCACGCCCATTCGTCGAAGGCCTGATTGCCGGCCCAGGTCCGGGTCAGGACGATCACGGCCAGCGACACCACGATCCCGAGCGTCGGCGAGGTTTGCAGCCAGCCTGTGTAGTAGCCGCGGCGGTCGTCCGGAACATGCTCGGCGACATAGGTGATGGCGCCGCCATATTCGCCGCCCAGGCAGAGACCCTGGATCATCCGCAAGCCGAACAGAACGAATGCGGCCGTCAGGCCGATCGACTGATAGGTTGGGATCAGTCCGATCGCGCCCGTCCCCAGTCCCATTCCGCTCAGCGTAATGAGAAATGTATATTTGCGGCCGACCCGATCGCCCATCCATCCGAACAGGAAAGCCCCCAGCGGACGGATCAGGAATCCCGCAGTGAACAGCGCGATCGTGCTCAGCAGGGCTGCGACGGGGTGGGATTGCTCAAAGAATTTGACCGACAGAACTGCGGCCAGGCTGCCAAAAATGTAGAAGTCGTACCATTCAATGATGTTTCCCACCGACGCAGCGACAATCACGCGACGAAAATCGCTCGGTACTTGAATTGCCATGTGCTGCTCCTATCAATTGCAAACGCTACTCTTCGCGTTTTTCAGCGCTCGATCCGCTCGCGGCGTGCGCGTGGTGCGCGGCGTTGCAGGCGAGATTTGCGAGTTTGTCCGCAACGCCTGATCTCAGGGGAGTTTTGGGCCACCTGAGAAGAGCTCCAGCGGCCTTCAGTGCCGCGAGCCGTTGCCACCTCATCCCCGTCTGTCCGGGAGTGGAGGCATCAGGACAGTCTAGTCCCAATGGGATCGGCACCTAATGAGACTTTCGGCTCGATCGGTTTGACGCAGGCACCGGCGGCGGCCTGCCGCCGGGAGCCGTGACGCAGGTCGGTCCTGGTATCCCGGCTGGCCGGTCCCGTATTCTTGATCCGTTCCGCTAGCGATCAGGTCGCAGCTTCCGCTAGCCTTGCCCCCGGCAGGGATCGCGAGCGGAATGGCGGAGCAGAGTACGACGCCGGGCGGCAGACGCGGCTACGCGGGGACATGGCCGCCGCGCGCGGCTGCGCCGGTCGGTGGCTATATTCCGGTGCGCGCCAGCACCTGGCGGCCTCTCGTCGAGACATTGCGGCAATGGGCGCGTGCGGAGACGGGGGCCGGGCGGCTGTTGCCGTGGGTGTCGGTGGCGTTCGGCACCGGCATTGCATTCTATTTTGCGGCCGAGCACGAGCCGGTGCTGTCGGTCGCGGCGACCGTCGCAATCGCGCTCTGCCTGCTGGCGTTGCTGCTTCGGCGGCGCAGCGTGTTTCCCGCCGTCGTGATGCTGGCGGCGGTCGCGGCGGGCTTTGCGACCGCGACATGGAAGACCGCGCGGATCGCCCATGGCGTGCTGGCGCGGCCGATATTTTCCGTGGCACTGACCGGTTTTGTCGAGACACGCGACGTCCGCGAGAAGACCGACCGCTTCGTGCTGCGCGTCGTGTCGATGGAAAGCCAGCGCGAGGTGCCAAAACTCGAGCGCGTCAGACTCTCGGTGAAGAAGGGCACCGCGCCCGAGGTCGGCAGCTTCGTCGAATTGAAGGCGCGGCTGATGCCGCCGCTGGGGCCGCAGCGGCCGGGCTCCTATGATTTCGGCCGCGATCTCTATTTCCAGGGTATCGGAGCATCCGGTTTCGCAATGGGCGCGGTGAAGACCAGGGAGCCGCCGGCAACTGGTGGCCTTGCGTTGCGCTATGCCGCCTTCATGCAGTGGCTGCGCGATGCCATCGACGCGCGCATCCGCACCACCCTCGACGGGGATCAGCGCGCGATCGCAACCGCGCTGCTCACCGGCCGGCGCGATGCGATCACGACGCCGGTCAACGACGCGATGTTCATCTCGGGCCTCGGCCACGTGCTGTCGATTTCCGGCTACCACATGGCCGTGGTCGCGGGTGTCGTGTTCTTCACTATCCGCGCGCTGCTTGCGCTGTTTCCGGCGCTGACGGCGGGACACCCGATCAAGAAATGGGCGGCGGCGGCCGCGCTCGTCGCGGCGGCGTTCTACCTGCTGCTGTCGGGAGCGGAGGTCGCGACCCAGCGATCGTTCTTCATGACGGCCGTGGTGCTGATCGCGGTGATCGTCGACCGCCGCGCGATCACCTTCCGCACGCTGGCGGTGGCGGCGCTGATCGTGCTCGCGATCGCGCCGGAAGCGCTGGTGCATCCGAGCTTTCAGATGTCGTTTGCAGCAACGCTCGGGCTGGTGGCGCTGGTGCAGATCGGGCTGCCGAACCTGCTGGCGTCACCCGATCATTCGGCGACCGCGCGGGTTGCGCTGTGGGGCGGGCGCGAGCTCACGATGCTGATGCTGGCCTCGCTGGTGGCGGGGCTCGCGACCACGCCCTACGCCGCGTTCCATTTCCACCGCGTGACGCCCTACGGGCTGCTGGCGAACCTTGCGGCGATGCCGGTGGTGTCGGCGGTCGTGATGCCGGCCGGCCTGCTCGGGCTGCTCGCCATGCCGTTCGGCTTCGACGGGGTGTTCTGGGCGATCATGGGTTTCGGCATCGACTGGATGATCCTGGTGACGCAATGGGTCGCGGCGCTCCCGGGCGCAGTCGGCCGGATGGCGGCGTTCGGGGTCGGACCGATGATCGTGGCGAGCGCCGGCCTCGTCCTTCTCGGGCTGTTGCGCACGCCGCTGCGCTGGTCGGGTGCCGTGCTGCTGGTGGTCGCCTCGGTCTGGGCTGTGCGGGTGCCGCAGCCGGACGTGCTGGTCTCCGCCGACGGCCGCAACGTCGCAGTGCGGGGCGGCGACGGCCGGCTGCATGTGATGCACAGCGCGAAGGACGCATTTCTGGTCAAGGAGTGGCTGGCAGCGGATGCTGACGCGCGGACCGCCACGGATTCCTCGCTCGGCGAGGGCGTCTCCTGCGATCCGAGCGGCTGCGTGACGCAAGGGCCGGGCGGCTCCTTCGTTGCGCTGGCGAGCCGGCCCGAGGCGCTGGCCGACGACTGCGAGCGTGCGGCGCTGATCGTGACCGCGCGGCCGGCACCGCGGGACTGCGCGGCCTCGGTGATCGATGCCGAGCGGCTGCGGCGCCACGGCGCGCTGGTGCTGCGGCGCATCAGGGACGGCTACGCCATCGATGCGGTCAAGCCCGGAGGGATCGACCGGCCATGGTCGCCAGCGGTTCCCGGCGATGGCGAGAGCGAGACCACGCTGCGCGCACCCGCCAGCGCCCCCCGGCCTGCCGTCGATGCGACGCCGGCCGAGACCGATTTGCAGGGCGAGGATTAGCCGTTGTCGGGTAAGGGGCCGGTCGGCAGCTCGAACAGGCCGAGATGGTATTCGTCGGAGTCGGGGCCCGCGTCGGGCTTCTTGACGAGGGTGAAGGAAGCCTCGGGGAATTGCTCCCAGACCTTCAGGTCGTCAGCCGTCACCGTCAGCCAGCCGAACCGGAACATGTAGCGACCCGGCTCCGTGACGCGTCCAGCCTTTTGCCATGTGACCTTGTCGACCACCACGCACGTCCTCCGTGCCCGATGATGCGCCAAGGCGCGCGCCGACGCAATTCTCCAGCCGCGCCCCGGAACCCGGCGTCCGGGGTCGCTCGAAATCGCTTAGGTCATCCGCCGCCGAACAGCTCATTCCGCGGCGACGATGCGCTCAACCCAAAAACAGCGACGCAAATGCGGAGGGCCGCCGCTCCACAACCTTCGGCTTCTGCTCGACCGACGGATGCAGTGCCGGCAATTGCAGCACGCTGACGCGTTGTCCCTCGACGAGCTGGGTCACCAGCACATGGCTGCCGTCGGGGAATTCGACCGCGTCATGATGGCGATCGGGAACGTCGGGCTCGACTTCGTTGAACACGCCGACGCGGAAGTTCATCGTCTTGGTCCAGATCCAGCGGCTGTCGTAGCGAACGTTCTCGGCGAAAGCGAGCTCGGTGCCCGGCAGCATGCAGACCGCGACAGTGGGATCGGTCTCCGAAGCAAAGCCGCGGGTCGACGTGCCGCGGAAAGTCGTGGTGATCAGCGTCTCTCCAACAATGGCGGGGCGCGACGCCACGGCGTGCAGACTATAGTCACACATCGGATGGCTCCTCAAATCGAGGTAGCGACCCGTGCCTCTCCTTGAGGCATAGGGCCTCTACCAGAGTGGACGATAGCGAACGAGTGTCTCCTCGTTTCTGGGCGATTGTACGACTGGTCGCCAAACGCTCCCGATCACAAACACGCGACGCTGCGTGAGAGGTATCGGAGCGCATCGGGCAAACAGCACGTTACGCTATCATTCAAGGAACGATCCGATGTGTCGCTCGTTCCCGGCCGCCGCAAGTATTTGAAATTCAGTATTTGCGATAGAGGCCGATCAGCTTGCCCTGGATGCGCACCCGGTTCGGCGGCAGGATGCGCACTTCATAGGCGGTGTTGGCCGGCTCCAGAGCGATTGATGCGCCGCGGCGGCGGAAGCGCTTCAGGGTGGCTTCCTCCTCGTCGATCAGCGCCACCACGATGTCGCCGGTGTTGGCGACGTCGTTGCGCTGGATCAGCGCCATGTCGCCGTCGAGGATGCCGGCATCGACCATCGAGTCGCCGCGCACTTCCAGCGCATAGTGCTCGCCGGAGCCGAGCATGTCGGGCGGTACGCTAATGGTGTGGCTGCGGGTCTGTAGTGCCTCGATCGGCGTACCGGCGGCGATCCGGCCCATCACGGGGACCGCGACCGGACGGTTGCCGTCGTCCTCGGCGATCGGCGGCGTGCTGGTGCGCTTGCCGAGGGTGCCTTCGATCACGCTCGGGGTGAAGCCGCGGCGGCCGTTACCGCCGCCGGCCGAGAGCTCGGGCAGCTTGATGACCTCGATGGCGCGGGCGCGGTTGGGCAGGCGGCGGATGAAGCCGCGCTCTTCCAGCGCAGTGATCAGGCGGTGGATTCCGGATTTCGAGCGCAGGTCGAGCGCATCCTTCATCTCGTCGAACGAGGGCGGTACGCCGGCCTCTTTCAGACGTTCATTGATGAAACGCAGAAGTTCGTACTGTTTGCGCGTGAGCATCTCGAGTATTCCCCCGGTTGGTAGCGTCGTTCGATTCCGAGACTCTTCAGGTGGGCCTACAGGCGGGGCCAGTCCTCAGGAGCACGGTGCTCATCACGAGCGCTCCCTCGCGGCTTCCCATTTGTACACACCCGTACTCGAAACAAATCATGAACGGACACTATATGTTCGATATGTGTTCCGCAACCACTTAATTTCCGGTGAACGCATCCGGCGAGCGCTCAAGCGATGCGGTCTCCGCTGTCACTCGGGCAGCGTCAGGATCTCGCATTCGCTGCCTTTGCCGGCGGCAGGCGCAAACGGCGGACGCACGAGAAGTGCCCGTGCCGCAGCGAGATTCCCGAGCAGCGACGAGTCCTGCTGCATCACAGGCGTTGCGATCAGCGTGCCGTCCTCGCGCTCCTCGAGGCGTGCGCGCAGATAGTCCTCGCGCTGGTCGTTGGCGGCGAGGTCGCGGCCGAGCACTGCGCTCGCGCGGCGGTGATGAATCGCTTTTCGGCCGCTCAGTGCCCGAATCAACGGCACCAGAAACAGGAAGGCGCAGACATAGGAGGACACCGGATTGCCGGGCAGGCCGATCACCCGCATCGCGCCGAGCCGGCCATGCATCATCGGCTTGCCGGGCCGCATCGCGATCCGCCAGAACGCCATCGCGACGCCCTCGGCCTCCAGCGACTGCTTGACCAGGTCGTGGTCGCCAACCGAGGCGCCGCCGGTCGTGATCAGGATGTCGGCACCGGTCTCGCGCGCCCGGCGGATACCGGCGGTGGTGGCCTCCACCGTGTCGGCGGCAACCCCGAGATCGACGGTCTCGGCGCCTTCGGCGCGCGCCAGCGCCCGCAGCGCATAGCCGTTGGAATAGACGATCTGGCCGGGGCCGGGCGTCGAGCCCGGCATCACCAGCTCGTCGCCGGTCGCCAGCACCGCGACCTTCGGACGGCGGTGCACCGGGAGGTCCGGATAGTTCATGGCGGCCGCCAGCGACAGCGCGCGATCGGAGAGGCGGCTGCCGGCATCGAGCAGCACGTCGCCTTCACGGAAGTCGACGCCGGCCGGGCGGATGTGCCGTCCGGCGGTTGCGGCCTCGGTAATCGTGATGTGGTCGCCGTCGACGGCGGTGTCTTCCTGGATGATGACGGCGTCGGCGCCATCGGGGATCACGCCGCCGGTGAAGATCCGCACCGCTTCGCCGGGGCCGACCGTGCGCTCGAACGGCCGGCCGGCGGCGACTTCGCCGATCACTTTGAGCCGGACCTTCAGATCACCAGCGTCGGCCGCGCGCACGGCATAGCCGTCCATCGCCGACATCGGCTGCGGCGGCTGGGTGCGCCGGGCGGCGAGGTCGCGCGCCAGGGTGCGGTGGTAGGCGGCATCGAGCGCGACCATCTCCTCCGGCAGCGGTTCGGCGCCGGCGAGGACGGCGGACAGGGCATCGGCAACCGGCATCAGGGCCACGCTCGGAGCTCCTTCAATCCAAATGTTCAATACCAAGTGCAGTCAGAGCCCTCGCCACGTCATCCGTCGATGTCACGTGGATGGCATGAAGGCCGCGCGCCCGCGCGCCCTCGATGTTGGCGGCCAGATCGTCGAAGAACAGGATCCGCGACGCCGGCACGCCGATGGCTTTTACCACATGATCGTAGGCCTCGGCGTCGGGTTTCCGAAAGCCGATCGTCGAGGACAGGAAGACGGTGCGGAAATGGCTGAGCAGCTCGGTATGGAGGACGGAGAAATGCGCGACGTGGGCCGGATTGGTGTTGGAGAAGGCGTAGAGCGGCATCCACTTCGCGGCGGTCGCGAGCAGGGGTGCAATCCCCGGCATCTCGCCGGCGAAGATCGCATTCCAGCCTTCGAGGAACTGCGCATCGGTGAGGTTGATGCCGAGCGTCCGGCGCAGGTTTGCGAAGAACGCCGCGTCGTCGATCCGGCCGATCTCATGATGCTTGAAGCTGTCGTCGACGACAAATCGCGTCGCGAGGTCGGCCGGCGCGCAGCCGGCATGCCGCGCCCAGTGCGCCATCACCTTCTCGAAGTCGATGTCGAGTACGACGCGGCCGATATCGAACAGCAGCACGTCGACGGAATCGGGAGAGAGTTGCGAGGTCATTGCGTGAAACCGTGTACGAGAATTGCGGGCGGGCGGCAATGTCCTCGATTTGTGCGGCAGGCATGCGACGACAGGGGCGGGGTGTCGTCCTTGTGAAAGCAGGCTCACGGCCACGGCCAAACTTTCAATTCCGCGCTCCTCAGGACGACGGTGATAGAGACGAACGCGAGATCTCCCCAATAGTCGTCCTGGCGAAAGCCAGGACCCATAATCACCGCGTTCGGTGATGAACGGGATCGCGGCCCCAGCTCGCGCAACAATGGGCACGTGGAGTAATGGCTCGTGGCTTCGCCAGGACGACGATGAGGACGGTTCTCGCCGTCATTGCGTGGTGTCATCGCCCGGTGCGATCCGCACGCGGCTTTCCCTGCGCCCTCTTCAAGAGAGAGCCCCGAGCGATGAGTTGAACTTCCGATAAAGCGAAATATCTTTGCGGTGGAGGCTCGCGCCGACGGGCAGATCAGTGATTGGGCCTTACGGGCTTCCGATGCGCAGCAAATTGGCTGCTGGGCGCATCTCTCACATCCTGGAAAGCGCCAGGCCGAGGTAGGCGATGAGCGCGCCGGTGCTGAGAATGACGACGACGAGTGCCTGCTCCGAACGTGCCTGTAGGGTTTTTCGGCTCACGGCGATGACGCTCCATCCTTCATGATCATGCTGTCCAACTCACGTCGGCTGTTATCCGTTCCGGTTCCTGCCCGGGAACTTTCATCAATGTCAGCCGCGCGGGCGCGCTAGGTCTCCTCGCGTTCCAGGCCAGAAACGCGCAACGCCGCCCGCATTGAAATACGACGGGCGGCGTTGGTTCTAGCCCCAGGAGGAATGGCAAAATCCTGGCGTTATGGATACGCGCGAGCGAGCAATAAGGTTCAGTCTCCGATCCGTATGAATCCGGTACTCCAAAGGAGCAAAGGAAAGCGCCGGGGGCGAGGTCTAGGATGGTGTGACCAAGTTGCTCTGGCCTCAGCGTGTACCCCCTCGCTGGGGCCTTTCTTTGCGTCGCGGATCCCGCGGCGCCGGGCTGCGCGCAGCGAGTTTTCAGTCGGCGACCTGACCCGGACAAGCACGCTGTCGAAGCGCCCGGACGGCGTCATCCAGCGGCAAAACGGAAACGGCCCCGGCGCGCTCGCGGAGGCTCACGGTGCCTTGTTGCGCTTCACGCTGCCCGACGACGGCCACGACTGGAATGCCCGCTTCGTGTGCGGCAACGATCCGTCGCGACAGGGTGTCGGCGCTGGCGAACAGGACGCCTCTGATGCCTTCAGCTTCGAGCGCATCGAGAACCTTGACCGCGTATCCGGAGTGATCACGCGAGATCGGCGCGACCGCGACCTGGTCCGGCGACAGCCAGAACGGCAGCGCGCCGGCATGATGTTCAAGCAGCATCGCGATGACGCGACCGATTGAACCGAATACGGCATGGTGGATCATCACCGGGTTCGCGCGATCGCCGTCCGGTCCGACATAGGACGCGTTGAGACGGCCCGGCAGAACGCTGTCGAGTTGAACCGTTCCGCATTGCCAGGATCGGCCCAGCCGGTCGCGCAGCGCGAACTCCAGCTTCGGCCCATAGAAAGCGCCTTCGCCGGGCTGGATCTCGTACGACAGGCCGCATTGGCGCGCCGCCGCGGCAAGGGTCGCTTCCGCCCAATCCCATAATTCGTCCGAGCCGGCGCGCGCGGCCGGCCGGGTGGAGAGCGACACCTCGGGCGCCGGGAAGCCGAACTCGGCATAGACTTCCGAGAGGAGCGCAACGAAGCGGGCGACTTCATTGGGCACGTCCTGCTCGCGGCAGAACACATGGGCGTCGTCCTGCTCGAAGCCGCGCGTGCGCATCAGTCCGTGCAGCGAGCCTGACGGCTCATCGCGGTGACAGACGCCGAACTCGGCGTAGCGCAGCGGCAGGTCGCGCCAGGAACGAAGGCCCTTGTTGAAGATCTGGACGTGGCAGGGACAGGACATCGGCTTGAGCGCCATTGCGCGCTCGCCGTCGGCAAAGCCGAACATGTGCGCGCCGAATTTCTCCCAATGGCCGCTTTGAATCCAGAGGTCGCGGGGCAGCAGCTGAGGCGTTCGAACCTCGGCATAGCCCAACCGGCGCATCTTGCGGCGGATGTAGTCCTCCAGGACGCGATAAAGCGTGTTGCCACGCGGATGCCAGAACACCATCCCTGGCGCATCCTCCTGGATGTGCCAGAGATCGAGACGCGTTCCGAGGCTTCTGTGATCGAGATCGTCCATAGCTTGCTCTCCCGATGGAAGCAGCGCGGACGAGTTTGCGCATGAAAAAAGCCCCGTCCGTCGCCGGCGGGGCCTTGTCTGGTTGTGCAGTCTGTTACCGCATACGACCAGGAGACGACCCGCCAAGGCTGGTCGTCGCAGTGGTCAAAGACATCGGACAGATGTTGCGCATGTCGCTATTCTGGATTGTCTGTCCGGTTTCGTCAACCTGCCCGCACGGCGGGAACGGCCGTGGGGCAGCCTTGGTCGTTCGGCGATGCGGGTTCACCGTTCGCCCAGATCGATCGGCGTGAGGATGCCTTGCCGCAGCGCAAGGCGGACCAACTCGATGTCCGTGCCGACGCCGAGCTTGTCCTTGATCATGGAATGTAGGTTCGCGACCGTCTTGGGGCTGAGATGCAGCGCCTCGGCGATCTCGTCGGTGGTCTTTTCCGCGAGCAGCATGCGCAGCACCTCGAATTCCCGTGCGGTCAGGAGATCGGCAGCGGCGCTCTCGCTGGCGAGGTGGCTAAGCGCGAGTTCGTGGTCGATATCCGGGCTGATCGCGATCTTGCCCGACAGCGCATCCATCACGGCGTGCACCAGCGTCTCCGGCGGACTGGTCTTGGTGACATAGCCGCTCGCGCCGGCGCGGATCGCCTGCACGGCAAAGGCCGCGTTCTGGTGCATGGTGAACACCAGGATCTTTGCCCGCTTGTCCCACTGCCTGAGGCGCCGGATGGCCTCGATGCCGCCGATGCCGGGCATCGACAGGTCCATGATGACGAGGTCGGGCCCGGTCTCCTTGTAGAGGCGGTAGGCCTCGACGCCGTCGGAGGCTTCGGCGACGACGGCGAGGCCCGGCTGCTTCTGAAGCATTGCCCGGTAGCCCTCCCGAACGACGGCGTGGTCATCGACCAGCAGGATGGTTCGCGCCGCAGTGCTCATGCCGCGCGTTCCACAAATGCGGCCTCTCGGCCGGCCGCGACGGGAACGCTGACACGGAGCGAAGAGCCGGCGGACTGGCCGGCTTCGAAGTTCAGCCGCCCGCCGAGCGCGGCGACCCGCTCGCGCATACCGAGCAGGCCCATGCCGGACTTCACTTGAGGATCGCCCTGGGGATCGCCGGGCCTGCCATCATCGTCGATCGCGAGCACGATTTCGCCGCCGCCGCCGGCCGAAGCCGTCTCGCGCATCTCAAGCCGCAGCATGACGCGGGTGGCGCCGGCGTGCTTGGCCGCGTTGGTGAGCGCCTCCTGCACGATGCGGTAGAGGTTGGCGCCGGTGGAGGTGGCGATGCGCTCGAACGATCCCGATATGACGATCTCGAACCGCGGCTGTCCCCGACTGCGGCCGTTCCAGCCGGCGATCAGGCCCTCCAGACTGGCTGCAAGGCCGAGTTCGTCGACGTCGGGCGGGCGCAACCTGAACAGGGCGCCGCGCAACGTCTCCATCATGTCGGTCGCGGTCCGCGCGATGCCGTCGCATTCGGCGAGCAAGGTAGGGCAATCCTGCGCCGCGGTCAGGCGCGCCGAGGCGGCGAGCGCGCGGATCGCGGCCAGCGATTGCCCGAACTCGTCGTGCAGCTCGCGCGCGAGATGCCGGCGTTCCTCGTCCTGCACCACGATCAGTTTCTGCGTCAGCGCATTGCGGTCGGATAGCGCAGTGGTGAGGCGCTCGGCGAGATGGTTGAAGACGTCGCCGATCGCCGACAATTCGGCGAGATTGAACGGCGGCAGGCGCGCGGCAAGGTCGCCTGCGGCGATCCGCTCAAGCCCGTCGCGGATCAGCCGCGTCGGACGCAGCGCACGCGACAGCGCCGCATAGACCAGCGCGCAGAGCAGCGGCAGCGCGATCATGAGCACCGCCATCAGCCGGCCGGCATCGTGCCAGGCCTCAGTCGTCAGCACCGCCGGATCGACCCAGACCACGGCCTGACCGATCGCTTGGCCGCGCGAAATCACCGGGCGCACGGTCTCCCGGCCGGGATCGAACAGGCGGCGATAGAGCGCCGCAAAGGCCTGCGGCGGCGCGGCCGTATCGGTCTGCGTGCCGCCGCAGAAGCGCTGGCTGATCTCGCCGCTATTGCTGCGAAACGCGAGGCACAGGCCGGGCGCCATGACCGAGGTGGCAACGCTGTCGAGATCGGGGAAATCGGAGCGCGGATTGTTCAGCCACTGGATCTTGCTTTGCTGCAGCTCCAGCGTCCTGGCGGCGACATCGGCAACGGCAGCGATCCTGGCGCGCACCGAGCGGTCGGCCTCGATCAGGAAGTAGCCGGAGATCGCGGCAAAGCAGAGCATCGACACCGCAGCCACACGCAACGTCAGCCGCAGCTTCAGATCGCTTCCGGACCAATTCCACATTGGCGTATCCTCAGAGGTCGCAGACGACCTTCGGCGCGTGGTTGCGGGCAGGGCCGTCACGCCCATTAAACGGCAGAAAGGAAGCGTCGAGAAGCGTCGCCTTGGGTGTGGACCACGGTCGTGAAATTTTCCCGGCACCGGCCGGGAGGCGCTCCGCTGCGGCGCAGCGGCCTGCCGGCCTAGGCTGCGACCCAACCGACCACACCAGCAGCTGAAAGGCCTCGATCATGCGCCAGTCCCGCCTCGTCGTACGCGCCCTCGCATTGATCGGCCTTCTGGCCGGATCTTGTCCGCTGCGCGCCGAAACCGGCGCCGCCGCGGCTCCCCCGCTTGGCGTCAGCGTCGATGATTTCAGCTATGTCGACACCTCGGGCGAGGTGATCGACCAAACCGCCGTGCATCAGAAGCGGCTGGATGCGTTCATGGCTGCGCTGCGCGCCGATATTGCCGCGGAGCCGCGCTATCGCCTGGTGCCGCAGGCGGCGCCCGCCGGCGAGGCCCAAATCAAGGTGGTCGGCGGCGTGCAGAAGATGAGCACGCTGGTGCAGTGGGCCAAGGTGGCGGTCATCGATGTCGGCGCGAGCCGTGTGCTGTATGAAAAGCTCTACACGTTTCGTGGCGACAATGACGAGGCATGGGACCATGCGCGGATGTTCGTGTCGCGCGAGGTGCGCGCCGTTCTTGCCGCTGCGTTGCCGACGGCACGGGCCGCCGCCGCGGCGCCGATCGGGCTTGCGGTGTTCGAGTTCGAGCTCGAGGATAATTCCGCGGCACCGTCGTCCGGTCTTGCCGGCTCCGATGCAGCCACTCTGGCCGATGTCACCCAGGGCGTCCGCGACCGGCTCGCGCAATCGGGCCGCTATCGCCTGGTCGATACCGGCGGCGCAATGGCCGAGCCCGTCAAGGCGCGGGCGCTGCGCGACTGCGACGGCTGCGAGGCGGCGATCGCGCAGAAACTCGGCGCCGATCAATCGCTGATCGGTGTGATCAGGCGGGTCAGCCGGACCGAATACACGGTCGGCTTCCAGGTGCGCGACGCCCGCAGCGGCGCGGTCGTCTCACGCGGCGACAGCGGCTTGCGGATGGGCGCCGATTACTCATGGACCCGCGGCGCGGTCCATTTGGTCGGCGACCGCCTGCTCGAGGGCGGGGCGCAGCAGTAGCGATCCCGGCGCGGATGGCTCGCTGCTGCGGTCGCAACCTCGGCAGGCGGACCATAGCAAAGCGCGATAGCTGATAGACACACCGTCTTGTATCGCCGGGCCTGTGTGTGGGTTATCACCGCCATCTGATTACCGCACAGGAGCCGCCGATGCGTTTGCCCGCCGTCATTTTCGTCCTCACGCTCGCCGTAGGCCCCGCGGCCGCCGAGGAGCTGTCGGGCACGCTGCAGAAGATCAAGGAGACCAGGAAGGTCACGCTGGGCTTTCAGGAGGCCTCCGTTCCCTTCAGCTATCTCGACGACAACCAGCGGCCGATCGGCTTCGCGCTCGATATCTGCCTCAAGATCGTCGATGCCGTGAAGAAGGAGCTCGGCATGCCCGACATCACGGTCGACTATCTCCCGGTGACCTCGTCGAACCGCATCCCGCTGATGGTCAACGGCACGATCGACCTGCACTGCTCGGCGACCACCAACAGCGCCGAGCGCCAGAAGCAGGTGACCTTCACCAACTCGCACTTCCTGAGCGCGACGCGATTCGCCGCCAAAAAGTCCGCCGGCATCAACACCATCGACGACCTCAAGGGCAAGTCGGTCACCGCCGTTGCAGGCTCGGTGAACCTCACGCAGCTCATCAAGGTCAACACCGAACGCAAGCTCGGCATCAACGTTCAGCCGGCCAAGGACCAGGCCGAAGCGTTCCTGATGCTGGAGACCGATCGCGCCCAGGCCTATGCGCTCGACGATGTCCAGCTCGCCGTCGCGATTGCCCGATCCAAGCAGCCTTCGCTCTACATGATCAGCGAGGAGGCGTTCTCGAAGGCCGAGCCGTTCGGAATCATGCTGCGCCGGGAGGACGCGCCGTTCAAGGCGCTCGCGGACCGCGCGACGGCCGAGCTCTATGGGAGCCCGGAGATCGAGGTCATGTACAAGAAGTGGCTGGAGCAGCCGACACCGCCGAACGGCATCAATTACAATGTCCCGATGTCGCCGGCACTGAAGAATGCATTCGCCCATCCGAGCTCGAGCTTCGATCCTGATGTTTATGAGGTTGCAAAGTAGCGCGGCTGACGTAGCCCGCCTGCATGAGCCAACGGGTCGCGCGAACGCGCGCCCGATGACGGGCTCCGCGACATGCGGGGAGGTCACCGCAAACTGAGAGAGCGGCCCCGGATATCGCTGCGCCCATCCGGGCTACGTTCGCGTCGTCGGATATTGTTTTCCGCGCCAAGCCGTCAATCCTTGGAACGGCTTTTCGCGCGCGCGGCGAAAAACGAAATAGCGTCTCATATACATCGGCGGATTTTCTCCTAAGCTTGCAGGCAATGTAACTGCTGATCAGGAGCCTAAGCCGGTGACCACGCCATTTGTCCTTTCGCGACGTTCTGCGCTCGGCGTGCTCGCCGGAAGTCTGGTTGCGGGAAGTGCGCGCGCGGAAACCGGGGCGGGTGAGGGCGCCGATCTCGTTGGCGTCACCTTGCGGGTGGCGTATTACAAGGGCGGCTGGCGTCCGCTGCTGCAGGCGGCGGGCGAGGACAAGACGCCCTACAAAATCGAATGGAAGGAGCTCAACAACGGGGTGCTCCACATCGAGGCCCTGAACGGCGATGCGCTCGACGTCGGTTCGGGCAGCGAGGTTCCCGCGATGTTCGCCGCGCGCCAGAACGCAAAGGTGCGCTTCATCGCCGTCACCCATGAGGATCTCAACATCCAGGTCACGGTGGCGGCAAAGGACGCGCCGATCCATTCGATTGCCGACCTCAAGGGAAAGCGCGTCGGCTATGTGCGCGCGACCACGGCGCATTACTTCCTCGCGAAACAGCTCGAGGAGGCAGGCCTTGGGTTCGGCGATATCGAGGCGATCAATCTGACGCCGTCCGACGGCTACTCGGCGTTCGCCTCCGGCAAGCTCGATGCCTGGGCGATCTATGGCTACAACGGACAGCTCGCCATCGCCAGGCAGGGCGCGCGGCTGCTCAAGACCGGCGTCGGCTATCTCTCGGGCAATTTCCCGATCTACGCCAATCCGAAGGCCATCGACGATCCGCTGCGCCACGCGGCCGTGAGCGATCTGCTGCTGCGGATCCAGCGCGCCTATGCGTTCGCCAACAAGAATTTTCCCCTCTATGCGGCGGCGCAGGTAGCCGAAACCCATCTGCCGTTGCAGGACATTCTCGACCAGTTCGCCCGCCGCAGCGACGACTTCTCGCTGGCTGGTGTAACGTCTGACGTGCCGGACACCCACCAGAAGGTTGCCGACACCTTCCTCAAGCTCGGCGTGCTCGACGCGCGCGCCGAGGTCGGACAATTCTGGGATACGAGCTTCAACGACGCGATCGCCGCGGGCGCAGCAAGGCTCGTGCGGAGTTGACGGCCACGGTGAGGATGTAGCCCATATGGGCTAGGTGATGGACGGGCAGGTTCCCGGAGATCGCGGCATTCCGGACGAGAAAGTTCCAGCATGGCCGCGCGCGGCTGTGCTGTGCTGCCATGCGGACCGGAGAGCTTGCAGGCCGCGCCAGGTCCGTACGATGATGATCCAGATCACGTTGAATCGAACGCGGGTCGGCCCCGTCAGCGGCCTTCAGGCGCCCCGGGGCCAGTTTTTGTTCGCAGCTAATAATTGTCGCTCATGCGGATTGTTGCTCGGAGCTGAAATTGAATCACGACACGTTGGCCAAGCTCACCGTCACCATCATCGTCCTGGCCGCGCTGCTGGTGTGGCGCGTTGCCGACCAGAGGAAAGTGATCGCATGCGGGGTAGACTGCCCGACGGACCTGTCGGCGAACCGGAAGCCCGCTCAATAGGAACAGCTCGTGGATGGATGTTGCCTCGGTGATGCGCGCCCCGCGCCCCTTTCGGCCGTCGTGCAGTGCGTATAACGTCGGCGGCAAATAGAAGATCGGTCCCGCGCGCCGGGTAACGACGTGAAGTGAGGAAGCGATGTCCGACATGCTGCTGTTTTCGCCGATGACCATCCGCGGCGTCACGCTGAAGAACCGCATCGTGGTGCCGCCGATGCATCAATATTCGGCCGAGAAGGGCTTTCCGACCGACTGGCATCTGATGAACGCCGGCAAGTTCGCCGCCGGCGGCGCCGGTCTCGTGATCGTCGAATCGACCAAGGTCGAGCGGCGCGGTTGCGGAACGATCGGCGATCTCGGCATCTGGGATGACAAGTTCATCGCGCCGCTCAGCCGGCTCGTCGGCTTCATCAAGCAACAGAATGCAGTGGCCGGCATCCAGCTCGGCCATTCCGGCCGCAAGGCGCGCGCAAGCCGCCCCTGGGAAGGCGACCGACCGCTCGAACGCAGCGCCGCAATCGAGGATTGGGATGCCTGGACGCCGGTGGCGCCGAGCGCGATCGCCCATAGCGAGCGCTGGCCGGTGCCGCGCGCGCTGGAAACGCAGGAGGTGAAGGACCTCGTCGCGGCCTGGGGGCAGGCGGCGCGGCGCGCGCACGAGGCCGGGTTCGAGGTGCTGGAGCTGCACGGCGCCCATGGCTATCTCGTGCACGAATTCCTCTCCGCGCGCTCCAACCAGCGCAGCGATCAATATGGCGGCTCGGAAGCCAACCGGATGCGCTTCCTGATCGAGGTGACGGAGGCGGTGCGCGCGCACTGGCCGGATCACAAGCCGCTGTTCGTGCGGCTGTCGGTCGAGGACAATGCCGGCTGGGGTCCGGAACAGAGCGCGCGGCTGGCGGCGATCCTGAAGCCGAAGGGCGTCGACGTGATCGACTGCTCGTCGGGGGGAATCAGCGAGATGGCGCCGATCCTGGGCAAGGAGATCAAATACAACTATCAGGTGCCGCTGGCGGAATATGTCCGCCGGCATGCCGATATCATGACCATGGCGGTCGGCCTGATCATTCATGGTGACCAGGCCGAGCAAATCCTGCGCGAAAAACAAGCAGATTTGATCGCGGTCGGCCGGGAAATCCTCAATAGCCCCAACTGGCCGATGGATGCCGCGCTGAAACTCGGGGTTGAAGGGCCATTTCGCCATGTTCCTCCGCAGTTTGGCTATTGGCTGGGCACCCGGGCCAAGCGCGGATTCGGGACTCGGCCGTCGACCTGGCAGAGCGGGCTGCGGGAGGCTGGGCCAGAGGCCGACCGGAAGCCGACTTGAGGCTGACGTGGTGCTGACTAAATGCTGATTTTGGGGCTGACCAGGGCATCGTGACAGGACCGTAATGGTCCAGTGACAAGGCGGCCTTGATCCGACCAAAAAGCCGTTGTGTGGTGCCCCCGTCGGGGTGGGGCAGGCGAACGTTGCGGAACGTTGCCGGCCGATAGCGAAAAAGGATCGCGGATAATGCGCAAACATGTTGGCTTCTTCCTCGGGACGGTTGCGGGAGCGTGTCTCACCCTGCTCGTGGCCTCGCCGCAGGGGGCGCATCTGTTCGCCGTCGCCAATGCCGCCGCGCATGCCGACAACACCTATTCGCAGCTCAACCTGTTCGGCGAGGTGTTCGAGAAGATCAAGACCGACTACGTCGAGAAGCCCGAGGACTCCAAGCTCGTCGAAGGGGCGATCAACGGCATGATCTCCTCGCTCGATCCGCACTCCCGCTACATGAACGAGAAGGGCTGGGCGGAGATGCAGGAGACCACGCATGGCGAGTTCGGCGGGCTCGGCATCGAGGTCACGATGGAGGACGGCTTCGTCAAGGTGGTGGCGCCGATCGACGACACGCCGGCTTCGCGCGCCGGCATCATGTCGGGCGACGTGATCACCTCGATCGACGATGAGCAGATCCAGGGCCTGACGCTCGACCAGGCCGTCAACAAGATGAAGGGCGCGCCCAACAGCTCGATCCGGCTGAAGGTCGTCCGCAAGGACGCCGACAAGCCGATCGAGGTCTCGATTACCCGCGAGATCATCCGCGTCCGCCCGGTGAAGTATCACGTCGAGGGCGGCGACATCGGCTACATCAGGATCACCTCGTTCAACGAGCAGACCACCGAGGGCCTGCGCAAGGCGATCGGCGAGATCCAGAAGCAGGTCCCGCAGGACAAGCTCGACGGCTACGTCGTCGACCTCCGCAACAACCCGGGCGGCCTGCTCGACCAGGCGGTCTCGGTGACCTCGACGCTGATGCAGCGCGGCGAGGTGGTTTCGACCCGCGGCCGCAATCCGGAAGAGACCCAGCGCTTCACCGCCCACGGCGGCGACATGACCAAGGGCAAGCCGCTCGTGGTGCTGATCAATGGCGGCTCGGCTTCGGCTTCCGAGATCGTCGCCGGGGCGCTGCACGACCACAAGCGCGCGACCCTGATCGGGACCCGCTCGTTCGGTAAGGGCTCGGTGCAGACCATCATTCCGCTCGGCGCCGGCAATGGCGCGCTGGCGCTGACCACGGCGCGCTATTTCACCCCGTCGGGTCATTCGATCCAGGCGCTCGGCATCAAGCCCGACATCGAGGTGCTGCAGGACGTGCCGGACGAGTTCAAGACCCGCTCCGAGCTCAAGGGCGAAGCCTCGATGCGCGGCCATCTCTCCGCCGAGGGCGCCGAGCAGACCGGCTCGCAATCCTACGTGCCGCCGGACGAGAAGAACGACAAGGCGCTGGCCGCGGCGTTCAACCAGCTGCGCGGCGTCACCGTGAACGCCGACGCCAAGAACGCGGACAAGGCTGCGCAGAAGCGGCCGGTGCCGAACTAGGCCCATCTCTTCTTCGTCATGCCCGGGTCACGCTCGGGCATGACGCGTTATCGGTCGTCCACACCTTCCGAAGTCTACGCCGCGCCGGCAACAGGTTTGCGCCGACGCGTGGCGGTCGGACCTGCAGCAGGGCCACGGCGATGCCCGGCCAAGAGCTCGCGGATCTGGGCGGCCGGCTTCGGCGGGCTGAACAGATAGCCCTGCATTTCCGAACAGCCGAGCTCGCGCAGCAATTGCTGCTGCTGCGCGGTCTCGACGCCTTCCGCCGTCGTGGTCATGCTGCGCTCGGCGGCGATGTTGACGACGGCCTCGACGATGCCGGCCGAACCTTGCGGATCGGCGATGTCGGTGACGAAGCAGCGGTCGATCTTGATCTTGTCGAACGGGAAACGCTTCAAATAGCTCAGCGACGAATAGCCGGTGCCGAAATCGTCGAGCGCGATCCTGATGCCGATGGCGCGGAGCTGATGCAGCGCGGCCAGCGCCGTCTCGTCGTCGCGGATCAGTACCGCCTCGGTGATCTCAAGCTCCAGCCGGCCCGCCGACAGGCCCGATGCCGCCAGCGCCGCGATCACCTTGAGCGCCAGCGTGCCGGTCCGGAACTGCACCGGCGAGACGTTGACCGCGAGCTTGACGTGATCGGGCCAGTTCACGGCTTCCTTGCAGGCCGTCATCAGCACCCATTCGCCGAGCTGGTTGATCAGGCCGGTCTCCTCGGCGATCGGCACGAAGTCGGCCGGCGAGATCATGCCGCGCACCGGATGGCGCCAGCGCACCAGCGCCTCGCAGCCGGTGATCTCGTTGCTGCGCAGGTCGACGCAGGGCTGGTAATACACTTCGAGCCCGCTGCCCGCGGCGATGGTCTGCCGCAGCTCCATCTCGAGCTCCCGGCGGGCGCGGGCATCGGCATCCATCGCCGGTTCGAAGAAGCGCGAGACGCGCCGGCCGGCCGACTTCGCCGCATACATCGCAAGGTCGGCGTTCTTCAATATCTGGTCGAGATCGGTGCCGTCCTTCGGCGCCAGCGCAATGCCGATGCTGGCGTCGGTCGTGACCTGGTGGCCGAGGCATTGATAGGGCGAACGGATGACCTCGTAGATGCGCGCGACGAGGTCGGTGACCTCGACCTCGTTCTTCACGCCGGTCTGCACGATCGCGAATTCGTCGCCGCCGAGCCGGGCGACGAAATCGCCGTCGCCGATCACGCCGGATAGCGTCCGCGCAACGGACTTGAGTAATTCATCGCCGACCATGTGGCCGAGCGAGTCGTTGACGCCCTTGAATTCGTCGATGTCGATATAGAGCACCGCGAGCTGGCTGTCGGGGGCGACATGCGGCAGCTCGCGCTTGATCTCCTCGTGGAACAGCGCGCGGTTCGGCAGGTCGGTGAGAGCATCGTAGTGGGCAAGATGCGTGATGCGCTCCTCGGCGCGGCGGCGCTCGGTGACGTCCTCGTGGGTTGCAAGCCAGCCGCCATCGGCCAGCGGCTCGTTGACGACCTGGATCGAGCGCCCGTCGGGCGTCGCGATCACCATGGTGTTGCGGATGCCGACGTCGCGCAGCACGAGGTTGACGTAGCGCTCGACGTCGCCCTGGAACGAGCCCGTCAGGTGGCGATGCACGATGACGTCGCGGAAGCTGCAGCCGGGCCGGATGACGTCGGCGGATAATCCGTACATCTCGATATAGCGCTTGTTGCAGATCACCAGCCGCTGCGCGGCATCGAACAGCAACAGCCCCTGCGTCATGTTGTTGACGGCGGTGTCGAGCCGGAGCTTCTCCAGCGTCAGGCGTTGCTGCTGGGTGCGGTGCTGCTGCAACAGCTTGCGCACCACGAGCGTCAGTAGGATCGCGATCGCCAGCACCGATGCTGCGGTCACCGCGATCAGCATGCCGATCTGCTCGCGCCAGTTGGCGAGTGCCGCTTCCGTGGTGGTCGTGGCGACGACGACGATCGGGAATTTGGCGAGTGCCCGCGACGACACCAGGCGGTCCTTGCCGTCGACCGGGCTGGTCAATCGCGAGGTGCTCTCGGGCTGCTCGAACACCTGCTGCTGACCGGCCGGGCCGGTGCGGAAGTTCTTCCCGATCATCTCCTCGACATGGGGATAGCGCGCCAGCAGCGTGCCGTCGCGATGGTGCATCGAGATCGCGGCGCCTTCGCCGAGCGCAACGGTCGAGAAGAATTTCTCGAAGGTCGCCGGCTCGACGCCGCGGACGAGTACGCCGAGAAACTCGCCGCGTGGGCCGGTCACCTTGCGGGTGATGGCGGTGGTCCAGACTCCGCTGACGCGGCTGACCACCGGGGCGACCAGCATGTCGGGCGAGTAGGGGCTCGATTTGAAAGTCTGGAAGTAGCTGCGGTCGGCGATGCTGACCTGCGGCAACGGCCAGTCGCCTGAGCTGTTGATCAGCATGCCGTCGGCGTCGAACACGTTGAGTCTGCCGACATTGGACAGCGCGTCCATCTTGGACTTGAGCATTGCATGGATGTCCGCGGCCGACATCCGGCGCTTGTAATTCTCCGGTGTCGCGATCCCGTTGTCGCGCATGAACGCGATCAGGTCGCGCTGGACCACCTCGAAATCCTCGAGCTGCTGGTCGAAATGCCGCGCCAGCAGCAACACGGTGTTCTCGAGCTCACGCTCGCTGTTGTGCAGGGCGCGCTCGCGGAAATTCTCGGCCATCAGGGTGGCGCCGATCGCGATCGCGGCCATCAGCACGGCGCCGCCAAGGATCAGCCAGCGGATCGGACCACTGCCGATCACCGAGGTGACGTTGAACGAGGCGCTGCCGTTTTGCTTCATCTGACGCTATCGCTTCCAGGCGTTTCACCCGGAAGTAGCTTTCGCGCACCTCCGGCCCGCGAAAGTCGTATCCAAACGAAATGGAGCGCGGGTTAGCGAGATTGGTTAACGGATGGTTGCGCGTCTTCGCGAAAGGCCATCCCTGCGCATCGGTCGCGATCACTCGGCTGCGTGATAGTGCCCGGACTTGCCGCCGATCTTCTCGACGAGGTGAATGCCTTCGATCCGGATGCCACGATCGACCGCCTTGACCATGTCGTAGATCGTCAGGCAGGCGACCGAAACCGCGGTCAACGCCTCCATCTCGACGCCGGTCGGCCCCGTCACCTTGACACTGGCGCGGACGATGCAGCCGGGCAGCTTCTCGTCGGTGGCGATGTCGATCGTGACCTTGGTCAGGGCCAGCGGATGGCAGAGCGGGATCAATTCCGAGGTCCGCTTCGCCGCCATGATGCCTGATATCCGCGCGGTCGCCAGCACGTCGCCTTTCTTGGCCTGTCCGGACTCGATCAGCGCGAGCGTTGCCTTGCTCATCAGGACGCGGCCTTCGGCGATCGCGGTCCGTTCGGTCGCGGGCTTGGCCGAGACGTCGACCATGCGCGCCTCGCCCTTGGCGTCGATATGGGTGAGGGCGGCGACGGGTCCCTTCGATCCGGCTTTGGTCTTGCGCGCCATCGCGTCAGCGCGTGCCGGTGGCGCGCGGTGCCGCCTGCCGCGTCAGCAAGGCGCGGGTGGCCGCGGTGACGTCCTGCTGACGCATCAGGCTCTCGCCGACCAGGAAAGTCGACATTCCGACGCGCTCGAGGCGGGCGAGGTCCTCCGGCGTGAAGATGCCGCTCTCGCCGACCATCAGGCGGTCGTCCGGGATCAGCGGCGCCAGTGCCTCGCTGGTTGCGAGTGTCGTCTCGAAGGTGCGCAGATTGCGGTTGTTGACGCCGATCATCGGCGAGCGAAGCTTCAGGGCACGGTCGAGCTCGGCGCGGTCGTGGATCTCGATCAGCACGTCCATGCCATAGCCGAGCGCGGCGTCCTCGATCTCGCAGGCCGCCGCATCGTCGAGCGCGGCCATGATGATCAGGATGCAGTCGGCGCCGTGGGCACGCGCCTCCGCCACCTGATAGGTGTCGAACATGAAGTCCTTGCGCAGCACCGGCAGATTGGTCGCCGTGCGGGCCGCGACCATGAAGTCGAGATGGCCCTGGAACGACGGCGCATCCGTCAGTACCGACAGGCACGCCGCGCCACCCGCCTCATAAGCCTTCGCGAGCACGGGCGGATCGAAGTCGGCCCGGATCAACCCCTTGGAGGGCGAGGCCTTCTTCACCTCCGCGATCAGCGCGTAGTCGCCGCGTGCATGCTTGTCCTTCAGGGCGCGGACGAAGCCGCGTGGAGCTGAGGCCGCTTTCGCCCGCGCCTCGACCTCGGCGAGCGGACGCGCGCGCTTCGCGGCGGCGATCTCCTCGCGCTTGTAAGCCTCGATCTTGGTCAGGATGTCGGACATGTCCCGCGCTCTCAGCCGTTGGAAACCGCGACCAGGTGCTTCAGCCGCGCCGCGGCCGCGCCGCTGTCGAGCGACTGGGCGCCGATCGCCACGCCTTCCTTCAAATCCTTGGCACGGTCGGCCACGATCAGCGCGGCGGCCGCGTTGAGCAAAGCGACGTCGCGATAGGCGCTCGGCTTGCCCTGGAGCACGCTCGACAGCGCGATCGCATTGGCGTCGGCATCACCGCCCTTCAGCGCCTCGCCGCCGACGCGGACGAGGCCCGCCTCCTCAGGCGTCACCTCGAATGTCCTGATCTCGCCGTTCTCGAGCGTTGCAACGAAGGTCGGGCCGGTGAGGGTGATCTCGTCGAGGCCATCGGAGCCGTGCACGACCCAGACCTTGTCGGAGCCGAGGTTCTTCAACACCTGCGCCAGCGGCTGCACCCATTGCCGCGAGAACACGCCGACCATCTGCCGCTTGACGCCGGCCGGGTTGGAGAGCGGCCCGAGCAGGTTGAAGATGGTGCGGGTGGCAAGCTCGACCCGGGTCGGGCCGACATTCTTCATGGCCGGATGATGCGAAGGCGCGAACATGAAGCCGATGCCGGCTTCCTTGACGCAGCGCCCGACTTGCGCAGGCGTCAGGTCGAGCTTGACCCCGAGCGAGGCCAGCACATCGGCGGCACCCGAGCGCGACGACAGCGCGCGATTGCCGTGCTTGGCAACGGGTACGCCCGCGCCGGCCACGATGAAGGCCGCGCAGGTCGAGACATTGACCGAGCCCGAGCCGTCGCCGCCGGTGCCGACGATGTCGACGGCTTCCGCCGGTGCGGTGACCCGCAGCATCTTGCCGCGCATCGCGCTGACCGCGCCGGTGATCTCTTCGACGGTCTCGCCGCGCACCCGCAGCGCCATCAACAGCCCGCCCATCTGCGAGGGCGTGGCTTCGCCCGACATCATGCTGTCGAAGGCGGACGCCGCCTCTTCACGCGTCAGCGTGGCGCCGGTGGCGACTTTTCCGATGATCGATTTCAGGTCGTCCATTCGCTGGCTCAGGGTCTGTTGTTGGAGCTTGGTCGCCGCGCAGCGCGTCGTCGCGCTGTCCCGATCATGCTCAATTATTTGCGCCTGTCACCTGTGCGAAGGCTGCCTGGTTGACGGTCACACCGATGTCGGTCTCGATCTTCGCGACATATTGCGCGACCTGCTCGTCGCTCAACGAGCGCCGCAGCGCCTCGCTGAGCTGCTTGACCTCGTTGGAGGCGAAGTCGACCGGGGGCACCGTCACATCGGTGACGCGGAACACCACCCACTGGCTGCCGCCGGCCGCGGAGGTCTGTCCGTCGCCGTCCTTGGCGGTGCGGAATGCGGCCGCGATCACGCCGGCCGGCACGTTGGGCAGCGTGGCCTCGCGGCGGAAGTTCGCGGCGGTCTCGACCTTGACGCCGGCCGCCGTGGCCTCGTCGGCGAGCTTGGCGCCGCTGTCGAGCTTCTGGACCATCTCGGTCGCCTTGGCGCGCAGCCTGGCGGAGATCTGGTCCTCGCGCCACTTGGCCTCGACCTGGTCGCGGACCTCGTCGAGGGTGCGCTCGCGCGACGGCGTGATGCCGAGCACGTCGTACCAGACATAGCCGTTGTTGAACTGGATCGGGTCGTTGTCGACGCCGACGTCGCTGTTGAAGGCCTGCGACACCACGTCGAGGCCGCGTGGGATGTTTGACGCGACCTGGCCGTTCGGCAGACGTCCCGAGCGATCGATCGCGTCGATGGTGACGGCGGTCAATTTCAGCTTCTGCGCCGCGTCGATGACGCTGGAGCCGCCGCCGCGCTCGTCTTCCATCTTGTCGCGGAGCTCAGCGACCTTGGCGCGGGCGCGCTCGGTCGCGATCTCGTTCTTCACCTGCTGCGCAAGGGCCTCATAGCTCGGGGTAACGCCGGGCTCGATCTTGCCGACCTTGACCAGCGCGACGCCGAAGCGGCCCTGGATCGGCTGGCTGACTTCGCCTGCCGGCAGCGCGAAGGCGGCATCGCCGACCGCAGGGTCAAGGATCGCCGACTTCGCGACCAGACCGAGGTTGACGTCGGCGGGATTGAGCTTGCGCTCCTTGGCGATGTCGTCGAACGAGGTGCCCGAGGTGATGCGGGCGCGGGCGGCCTGCGCCTCACCGGCGTCCGGAAACACGATCTGCGAGACCTCGCGCTTCTCCGGCGTGCTGAGCCGGTCCTTGCGCTCCTCGAAGATCTTCTTGGCATCCTCGTCGGACACGGTCTCCCACTTGCCGATTTCTTCCGGCGTGATCGCGACGAAGGCGATCTTGCGGTACTCGGGCGCGCGGAACTGGACCTTGTGGTCCTCGAAATAGGCAGCCAGCGCCTCGGGCGAGGGCGGATCGATGGTGCCGGCCTGCGCGGCGCCGAGCGTGACATAGTCGATCGAGCGCTGCTCGTTCTGGAAACGGGTCAGCGCCTCGACCACGGCCTTGGTCGGCTCGATCCCGGACGAGATGGTGCCGGCGATCTGCCGCCGCAGGCCGACGCGGCGCTGCTCGGCGATGTAGCGGCCCTCGGTGTAGCCGAAGTTGCGGATCACGGACTGGAAGCGCTGTGGATCGAACTGGCCGTTGAGGCCCTTGAAGTTCGGATCGTTGTAGATCGTGCGCAGCACCTCGGCATCGGACTGGTTGAGGCCCATGCGGCGCGCTTCCTCGTCCAGCGCGGCCTCCGCGAGCGTCTGCTGCAGCACCTGGCGGTCAATCCCGAAAGCGCGCGCCTGGTCGGGGGTCAGCGGACGGCCGAACTGGCGGCCAAGCTGCTGCAGCCGGTCGGTATAGATCTGGCGGAACTGCTCGGCCGAAATCTCGGTCCCGCCCACCTTGGCGAAGGTCGACTGGCCAAACCCCTTGAAGATGTCGGCAATGCCCCAAATTCCGAAACTGACGATCAAAACGCCCATCACCACGGCCATAATCGTCTTGCCGAGCCAGTTTGATGAGGCTTTCCGCATTCCTCGAAGCATGGGTCCAACTTGTTTTACAGGAGGGGAACCGGGTCGTACCCAAGTGGGACTAAAAGTCGGGACTTTTTGTCCGGCAGCAGGGCGTCACCGAATTGAAAACGCTTATAAAGTGGCTCGTGTCCCCCCGCAACCTCGGGCGCGCGGGCGGAAGCGTCGCACGGCAGGCGCGAAGCCGCACTCTGGAAGTCGCCGCCCGGCTCTGATAGCGCAGGGGCACGCTTGAATGATGGGAAATCCGACATGACCGACGCCGTCCGGCCGCTGATCGCCGGCAACTGGAAAATGAACGGCCTGAAATCCTCTTTTGCCGAGTTCGACGCGATGCTGGCCGGCGCCGGCGATGTCGCCGGGAAGGCCGATCTCTTGGTCTGCCCGCCGGCGACATTGGTCGGGGCCTTTGCCGACAAGGCGCGCGGCTCGAAGGTCGCCGTCGGCGCCCAGGACTGCCATCCGAAAGCGTCGGGCGCCCACACCGGCGACCTCTCGGCGGAAATGTTTAGGGATCTCGGCGCGGTCGCCATCATCGTCGGCCACTCCGAGCGGCGCGCCGACCATGGCGAGACCGATGCCTTGATTCGGCAGAAGGCGGAGGCAGTGTGGCGCGCCGGGCTGACCGCGATCGTCTGTATCGGCGAGACGCGCGAGCAGCGCGACGCCGGCAGGACGCTCGATGTCTGCGGCACCCAGCTTGTCGGCTCGCTGCCCGACGGCTCGACCGCGGCCAATCTGGTGGTGGCCTATGAGCCGGTCTGGGCGATCGGCACTGGCCTGACCCCGACCGCAGAGGATGTCGAGGAAGTTCACAGGTTTATCCGAGGTCAGCTCACCGATCGCTTCAAGGGCGAGGGAAGCCGGACCAGGATTCTCTATGGCGGCTCGGTGAAGCCGTCGAATGCCGCCGAGCTGATGGCCGTCGCCAATGTCAACGGCGCGCTGGTCGGCGGCGCCAGCCTGAAGGCGTCGGACTTTTTGGCGATCGCCGCTGGCTGTTAAGCGGCCGTGGCCGACGCTATGCCTCCGTCATTGCGAGCGAAGCGAAGCAATCCATGGCTCCGCATATGCGGAAATATGGATTGCTTCGTCGCTTCGCTCCTCGCAATGACGGATTCGGGTTACGCCGCCGCGGCCGCGCCGATCCGCTTCCAGTAGATCATCGTCCCGGTGAGGCCGCCATGCGGCTTCAACGCGTAATCGGGGATGATGCCGCTGAGCCGAAAGCCCTGCTTCTCGTAAAGCGGCGCGGCGCCGTCGTCGACGGCGGTGTCGAGCACCAGCAGCGTGCGCCCGTGCGCGATCGCCAGCTGCTCGGCGGCGCGCAGCAATGCCGTCGCCACGCCGCGGTTGCGGTGGCTCACGCGCGTCATCATCTTGGCGATCTCGGCGCGATGCGGCTGGTTCGGCGGCAGCTTCAGCAGCAGCGTTACGGTGCCGATCAGGCTGTCGCCGTCGAACGCGCCGAGCACTACTCGCTCGCCGCGCGCCGCGGCGCCAAGCGAGTCCTGCCAGAATGCCTTCGCGTCATTTAACGGCAGCGGATGCATGAAGCTCACTGAGCCGCCGCTCGCGACGGTCTCGATCAGCAGCGCACCGAGTGCGTTGCACAGGTCCGGCTCGTCCTCGAGCGGCTTGATGGCGAAGTGCGACATGCATCAGCTCCGGGCCAAGGCGACCACGTAGGTGCAGCCGGCGTTGGTTTCGTTGGCGAAGGTGGTCTCAGCGGGCGGCCCGAAGCCGAGGCAATCGCCGGCGGCAAGCACATAGCGCGCGCCGCCCTCGGTGATGACAAGGCTGCCGCTCAGCACCCAGACCAGCTGGCGAATATGGGCGTAGGACGAGGCGGGCAGGGTCACGGACTGCCTCGCCGGCATTTCCACCCGCACCAGCTCGACCGGATGATCGGGACGGCTGAACACCTGGCGGCGCAGATAGCCGGTTTCCGGATCGCTCCAGATCGGCTGCGCGGCCGCGCGCGACAGCCGTTCGCCCTGGCCTTCTGCGCGCAACATCAGGCCGGCCAGAGTGAGGTCGAAGGCCGAGGCGAGACGCACCAGCACGACCGCGGTCGGGCTGACCTCGGCGCGCTCGATCTTGCTGATCGTCGCCTTCGAGACGCCGGAGCGTTCGGCAAGCTCGGCCAGTGACCAGCCCCGGCCGTCGCGCTCGAGCCTGATCCGCTGCGCCAGGCGCTGGCTCAGATCTTCTATCAAAGTATCCATTTTTCTATTATAATAGAAATGGCCGGTTCCGATCAAGGCTCAGGCAAGCGCGGCCGAGGCAGCTTGTGATGTCAGCCATTGCGACTATCTCGGGGTGACAATGCCCGGTCCAATCGTGTAACAGGGCGCGACTTCACGAAAAACCGCAAAGCCGATAGCGCCGTTTGTCTGGCCGCTTGGCGGCTTGTGACGGAAGGCTTGCGATGCAGACTGTCGTTATCATTATCCATCTCATGATCGTCGCCGTCATGATCGGCGCTGTACTGTTGCAGAAATCCGAAGGCGGGGGCCTTGGCATGGGCGGCGGCGCCGGCTTCATGTCGAGCCGCGGCACCGCGAATCTGTTGTCGCGGACCACCGCGATCCTCGCGGCCGGCTTCTTCCTCACCAGCCTGTTCCTGTCCTGGTATGCGGGCTACGACCGCAAGCCGAGCTCGATCATCGGCACCGGCGCACCGGCGCAGACCCAGCCGGCCAGCGGCGCGCCGATCACTGCACCGACCTCCGGCGGCATCCTCGATTCGCTGAAGAAGACCGACGAGCAGCAGGGGCAGCAGGCTCCGAGCGGCCCGCAGGCACCACGGTCGCAATAAAGCAGGGGCGCCATGCAGGATGCAGCGCTGGCATCCTGCATCAGAAATCCCCATCAATGCTCTGAAATCGCTTCCAATTTAATCTAACCCACAGCCCGGTGGATTGTTTGCCGGGAACAGCCGATTCGTTTTGCGAATCGCTGGAGTCGGCTTAAAGGTAAAGCCCCATGGCGCGGTACATATTCATCACCGGCGGCGTGGTCTCCTCGCTCGGAAAGGGTCTGGCATCGGCGGCGCTCGGCGCTCTGCTGCAGGCCCGAGGCTACAAAGTCCGCCTTCGCAAGCTCGATCCCTATCTCAACCTCGATCCGGGAACGATGTCGCCGTATCAGCACGGCGAAGTGTTCGTGACCGACGACGGCGCCGAGACCGATCTCGATCTCGGCCATTACGAGCGATTCACCGGTCGTCCGGCCACCAAGGCCGACAACATCACGACCGGGCGGATCTACCAGGACATCATCACCAAGGAGCGCCGCGGCGATTATCTCGGCGCCACCATCCAGGTGGTCCCGCACGTCACCAACGCGATCAAGGAATTCGTGCTGTCGGGCAACGACGAGTACGATTTCGTGCTGGTCGAGATCGGCGGCACCGTCGGCGACATCGAGGGCCTGCCGTTCTTCGAGGCGATCCGTCAGCTCAAGAACGAGCTGCCGCGCGATCACGCCGTCTACATTCACCTGACGCTTTTGCCGTACATTCCAAGTGCCGGCGAGCTCAAGACAAAACCGACGCAGCACTCGGTCAAGGAGCTGCGCTCGATCGGCATCCAGCCGGACATCCTGCTGTGCCGCACCGACCGTGAAATCCCGAAGGAAGAGCGGCGCAAGCTCGGCCTGTTCTGTAACGTGCGCGAGAGCGCCGTGATCGAGGCGCGCGACGTCGACAACATCTACGCCGTGCCGGAGGCCTATCACGCGGCCGGTCTCGACGACGAGGTGCTGGCCGCGTTCGGCATCACGGCGAAGATTCCGCCGGCGCTGCAGAGCTGGAACGTCATCAACGAGCGCGTTCGCAATCCGGAAGGCGCGGTGACGATCGCGATCGTCGGCAAGTACACCGGCATGAAGGACGCCTACAAATCGCTGATCGAGGCGCTCTCGCATGGCGGCATCGCCAACAAGGTGAAGGTCAATCTCGACTGGATCGAGAGCGAGGTGTTCGAGAACGAGGACCCGGCGCCGTTCCTCGAGCACGTCAACGGCATCCTGGTGCCCGGCGGCTTCGGCCAGCGCGGCGCCGAGGGCAAGATCCGCGCGGCGCAGTTCGCGCGCGAGCGTGACGTGCCGTATTTCGGCATCTGCTTCGGCATGCAGATGGCCGTGATCGAGGCCGCGCGCAATCTGGTCGGCATCGAGGAGGCCAACTCGACCGAGTTCGGCCCGACCAACGAGCCGCTGGTCGGCCTGATGACCGAATGGCTGCGCGGCAACGAGCTCGAGAAGCGCTCGCAGAGCGGCGACCTCGGCGGCACCATGCGGCTCGGCGCCTATCCCGCGGCGCTGAACCGCGGCAGCCGCGTCTCGCAGGTCTATGGCGGCGCGACCGAGATCTCGGAGCGGCACCGCCATCGCTACGAGGTCAACACCGCCTACAAGGACCGCCTCGAGCAGCACGGCCTGCGTTTCTCCGGCATGTCGCCCGATGGCGTGCTGCCGGAGATCGTCGAATACGAGGACCATCCCTGGTTCATCGGCGTCCAGTTCCACCCCGAGCTGAAGTCGCGGCCCTTTGAGCCGCACCCGCTGTTTGCGTCGTTCATCGAGGCGGCAGCGAAGCAGAGCCGGCTGATGTAAGCCGCCGTCAACTGCGCCGTCACACGGCGGCGCAGTCCTTGCTGGCCCGGCGTTCCTTCTTGATCGGTGAGACGCCTGCATCGGCCGCGGGGGTGACGTCGCGCGTGATGAGCTTGTATTGCGGGCGTCGCGTCAGCCGGTAGACCGCGGCAGGCGGCACGTTGAGGATGGCGCGATCGACCAGCGTGGCGCGCAGACCGAGCCGGTCGAGGATCGGCCGCGGCACCGGGCAGCGCATGCCGTAGGTGAATTGATAGAATGCGCCATTGGGACGCATGTAGCTGAATGCGCCGCTGACGATCGATATCACCTTGCGCGGCGACATGTTGAGCAGCGGCAGTCCACTGACCACGGCGCCGACCGGCGCGCCGTCGTACAGCCGTTCCGAGGCCAGCCGCGCGGCGTCCATCCACAGCACGCGCGCGCCGGGAAAGCGGAGCTGCAACAGCCGCATGAAATCCGAACCGTATTCGATCAACGTGAGATCCTGTTGGCGCACGCCGCGCTTCAGCAGCTGATAGGTGAAGGCGCCCGTTCCAGGACCGAGCTCCAGCACCGGACCTGTCTTGGCGCTGATGTCGCGCGTGATCAGTTCGGCGAGCGCTGCGCCCGAGGGCGCGATGGCGCCGACGCGGCCGGGGGCTGCCATCCACGCCGTGAAGAAAGACAGGAGATCATGTGCCATTGGGATTCCCAGCAAAATGTCGCCGCGCCTCGACTCGATTGCGTGGCGCGTTCTCTTCTTTGCGGGGCTTGCATTGCGACAACATTGCGCGATGTTGCTGAAGCCCGTTCGAATTGAATCGGAACGGGCTCCAGACTCTGGTCTGACTCGTTTCCTTCACGCGAACCGATGCCCATCCCGGATCAAGTCCGGGACAGACTTCGCTCGAAAACGCGCTGGCATCACGATGCGAACGGTGCCGGCGGTAATGTGAGACGGAAGCTCGCGCCGCCCGTCGGGCCATCGAGCACGGAGACGTGACCGCCATGCAGTCTTGCGATCTCGCGCACCATGTTGAGGCCCAGGCCGGCGCCGCGATCGAGCGGCGCAAGCCGATAGAACGGATCGAAGATCCGGGTGCGCTCATCCTTCGGAATACCGTCACCTTCATCGGTCACGTCGATGGTCGCGGCGCTGCCGACATGGATGGTGATGGTGCCGCGGCGGCCGCCGTGCTGGATGGCGTTCTGCACGAGATTGGTCAGCGCGCGCTCCAGCGCGGCGCGGTCGCCGATCGTTTCGACCCGATCGGCCGATGTATCGAGCGACAATTCGTAGCCGGCCGCGATGGCGAGCGGCGCGAGGTCGGCGGCGACATTGCGCGCGACCGCGACGAGATCGACGCAGCCGAACGGATTGCGGCACTGGTCGAAACGCTGGATGTCGAGCAGCTGCTCGGCGAGCGTCGCAAGCCGTGCCGCATCCTCGAGCAGGCGGGTTTTCTCCGGCCCTGACGGCAGCGACTCCAGCCGCGTGTTGAGGATCGCGATCGGCGTGCGCAATTCATGCGCGGCATCCGCGACGAAGCGCTGATGACGCGAATAGCCGTCGTCGAGCCGCGTCAGCGCATCGTTGACGGCGCTCACCAGCGGCGCGACCTCGAGCGGCAAATGGTCCGCCGACAGCCGGCTGCCACGCTGGCGGAAATCGATCCGGCGGGCTTCGTCGGCCGTGGAGTCGATGCCCGCAAACGCGCGTCGCACTACCATCGGCGTCGCGATGAAGGTGGCGCACGCCATCAGCAACAGGCCGGGCAGGGCGATGGCAAGGAATGCCAGCGTCGTGGCGAGGGCTGTCTTGACGCTCGACGTCGGCCCTTGCGTGGCTGTGAGCACCTGCACGGGGCCGGCGTCGGAATTGACGCGTTTCAGCCGCGCCGGCGGCTTGCGCGGATCGTCCTCGAACATCTGCCAGCCGAGCCTGGCCTGGCTGATCTGGTCGAGTGCATCGCCGATCTTGGCGAATTCGGGCGGCACTGCGCCTTCCGACAGCGAATGGCCTTGCCGGTCGCGCACCAGGAACCAGAGGTCCGGCGTGTTCTCGCGAAGCTGCTTGAGGTCGGCGGTCGGGCGCAACACCAGATTGCCCTGCGCATCGCGCGCGATCGCGTTCTGCACGATGGAGATGACGTGATCCTCGTCGCGCGGAACGATCAGGAAACCGGTGGCGCACAGCGCGCTGATCAGGCAGACGATCAGCATGGCGAGCAGCAGCGCCTGAAGCGTCACCAGCCGCCAGCTCAGCTTTGAGCGCAGGCAGTAGTGATCAGCCTGTTCGCTCATGATACCTGCTTCAGCAGGTAGCCCACGCCGCGGATGCTGTGGATCTCGACGCCGGCATCGGAGTCGGCGAGCTTGCGCCGCAGCCGCGAGACGTGAGCGTCGAGCGCGTTCGACTGAATCTCGTCCTCGAAATTGTAGACAGCTTCCTCCAGCGTCGCGCGCAGCACGGTGCGGCCCATCCGGCGCAGCAGCGTCTCCAGAACCAGCAGCTCGCGTCGCGGCAGCTCGAGCGGGCGGCCATTGACGCTGGCCTCGCGATGGCTGCAATCGAACGCCATCCGGCCGGCCTTGATGATCTCGAACTGCACGCCGGCGGGACGGCGCAGCACGGCGCGCAGCCGCGCCAACAGCTCCTCGACCGCAAACGGCTTGGCCAGATAATCGTCGGCACCGCTGTCGAGGCCGGTGATGCGGTCGGCGAGATCGCCGCGCGCGGTCAGCACGATAATCGGAACGCCGTCGGCCTTGGCGCGCAGCTTCGGGATCAGCGTGAGGCCGTCGCCGTCGGGGAGCTGGCGGTCGAGCAGGACGGCGCCATGCACGTCGGCGGAAATCGCTTCCTCGGCCTCGGCAAGGGTCGGCACATGATCGACGACCATGTCGTAGCCCTTCAGCGCCTGTGACAGCGCCGCCGCCATTTCGGCCTCGTCTTCAACCAGCAGTATCCGCATGTGCTTTTGGGTCCAGTTCCCGTACGGCCGGTTGTAGGGCAAGTAACATTGCAACAACATTGCGGAAATGGCCGCTTGCGATGAGCAGGGGTGCCATGTTGCCGCCCCCTCAAGACAGTCTGGAACCCGCTGGCTATAACCGCCCGCACAACAGGATCTAGGAGGACTGCCAATGATCTACGAGACCCGCGTCTATCGCTGCCTGCCGGGCCGGCTGCCGGCGCTGCTCAAGCGCTTCGAGACCATCACGCTGAAGCTCTGGGACAAGCACGGCATCAGGCAGGCCGGCTTCTTCACGACGCTGGTCGGCGAATCCAACCAGGACCTGACCTATCTGCTGGCCTGGGAATCGCTCGCCGAACGCGAGAAGAAATGGACCGCGTTCGCGACCGATCCGGAATGGATCGCCGCGCGCGCCAAGACCGAGGAGGACGGCCAGATCGTTCTCACCATCGAAAACCAGCTGTTGGTGCCGACCGCGTTCTCAGCGGTGAAGTGACGCAGGCTGCCGTCATTGCGAGCAGAGCGAAGCAATCCATTGGCACCGCATATGCGAGCGATGGAGTGCTTCGTCGCTGTCGCTCCGCGCAACGACGGCAGGCGAGAGGGTGCTTGCACGATTTCGGAATACTGGAAATATATCCCTGATTTGCCCGACGGGTCAAGGTGCCATGTCGAACGCCGGTAGCCGCCAGCGCCTTTGCATGGGGTTGTTTTCGATATTTTGGCCGCGCGGACCTGCGGTGGCGAGTTTCTCGCCGGCGAGGCACAGTGCGCCATCTGCTGTAGCGGGTCCCGTCCGAAATGCCGCGGCGAAACTATTGCGGGCAGCCCGACGTCTGATCGCCCTCGCGGACCATCGGCTTGCCGTTGATGAAGACGCCGTGGCTGCCTGAAGTGGTCTTGCCGCCGCAATGCGTGCGATCGCCCATCACCACGGCCGGCTTGCCGTTGATCAGGACGTTGGGCACGCCCTCGACGAGCGGACCGCCATTGCTGGTGGTGTCGCCGCTGCGCGCGGCCGGCTTGCCGTTGACGGTGACGCCTGCGGCGCCGCCGGTGACGATGCCGGGTTGGCTGCTGGTCTGGGCGTGCGCCAGGCCCGGCATCGCCGATAGGGCGGTCACAGCTCCGATCACAACCGAGATGCGCATTTCGTTCCTCATGGGAATCCGTTCCGCGACAACTTATAGGAGCGGTTGGGGCAGGATTGTGATAGCACGGCGCACCCACGGCGTCAGCGCAACCCCCTCATCGTGCGGGATGGCTTGATCCCTCCGGCGCGGGATTGCATGGTCGCCGGCAAAAGGATGCAGCATTTTGACAAATCAGGTTTCCGCGCCAGCCGCCGCGCCGATCGTTGCCGTCGGATCGGCGAAATTCGGCAATGCCTTGCCGATCTCGATCATCGCCGGTCCCTGCCAGCTCGAGAGCCGCGCGCATGCGCTCGAAGTGGCGTCCGCGCTGAAGGAGATCGCAGCAAGGCTCAAGATCGGTCTGGTGTACAAGACCTCGTTCGACAAGGCGAACCGCACCAGCGCGTCGGCCGCGCGCGGCATCGGGCTGAAGCAGGCGCTGCCGATCTTCGCCGAGATCCGTTCTTCGCTTGGGCTGCCCGTGCTGACCGACGTGCATGAACCCGACCAGTGCGCTGAGGCGGCGCAGGCGGTCGACGTGCTGCAGATCCCGGCCTTCCTGTGCCGGCAGACGGATCTTCTGCTGGCTGCGGCTGCGACCGGCAAGGTCGTCAACGTCAAGAAGGGTCAGTTCCTGGCGCCATGGGACATGGCGAATGTGGTCAGCAAGATCACCGGCGCCGGCAATGCCAATGTGCTGGTCACCGAGCGCGGCGCGTCGTTCGGCTACAATACGCTGGTGTCCGACATGCGCGCGTTGCCGATCCTGGCGCGCACCACCGGTGCGCCTGTGATCTTCGACGCCACCCATTCGGTGCAGCAGCCGGGCGGCAAAGGCACGTCCTCGGGCGGCGAACGCGAATTCGTGCCGGTGCTGGCGCGCGCCGCGGTCGCGGTCGGCGTTGCCGGCGTGTTCATCGAGACCCATCCCGATCCGGATCACGCGCCGTCCGACGGTCCCAACATGGTGCCGCTCCGCGACTTCGAATTCCTCGTCAAGCGGCTGATGCAGTTCGACGCGCTCGCCAAGACAGCAGCCTGATCGGCGGACAACGACATGACCGCAACGAGCGGCATGCCGCCGGCCCTCAACGTCATCACGCTGGCGACCTTCGCGGCGAGCCTGTCGGTGCGCGCTCTCGATCCGGTGCTGCCGCATGTCGCGGAGGATTTTGGCGTCAGCATCGCGACCGCGGCGAGCTTCGCCGCGGTGTTCGCCTTCACCTTCGCTGCGGTCCAGCCGGCGATCGGCGCCGCCGCCGATTTGTTCGGCAAGGCGCGGTTGATGACGATCTGCCTTGGGCTGCTCGGCGTCGCCAACATCCTCGGCGCACTCTCGACCTCGTTTCCGATGTTGTTCGTGACCCGCATCCTCGCCGGCATCGGCTCGGGCGGCGTGTTTCCGGTGGCGCTGTCGCTGACCAGCGATCTCGTCGGTGCCGACAAGCGGCAGCTTGCGATCGGGCGAACGCTCGCAGGCTCGATGACCGGCAATTTGCTCGGCGCCACGGCCTCCGGTCTGATCGGCGATTTCCTCGGCTGGCGCGGTGTGCTCGCCGTGCTCGGCGGCCTCGTGATCATCGTAGCACTGGCGGTTGCGGCCGGCTTCCGCGGCGCTGCGCTGAACCGTCCGCCGCGCACCAGCCTGAAGGCGCTTCGCCACGGCTATCGCACCATCTTCACCAATCCGAACGCGCGGATCTGCTACTCGGCGGTCTTCATCGAGGGCTGCTGCGTGCTCGGGCTGTTTCCCTTCATCGCCTCGTTCCTGTTCGAACTCGGCGAGACCTCGCTCTCGATCGCCGGTATCGTGATCGCAGGCTTTGCGATCGGCGGATTGCTCTACACGCTGACGGTGGCGCGCCTGCTGCCGTTGATCGGCGTGAGGGGCATGATGGTCGTCGGCGCAGCGCTGGTCGGCATCCAGCTGGTCGGCGTCGCCTTCGGGCCGCACTGGAAGCTGCAGATGGCGGGCCTCCTGGTGATGGGCCTCGGCTTCTACATGATCCATGGCTGCCTGCAGGTGTTCGCCAGCGAGCTGTCGGTCGAGGCGCGCGCCACCGCGCTGTCGCTGCACTCGTTCTTCTTCTTCATGGGGCAGACCGTCGGCCCGATCGCCTATGGCTTCGGCCTGCAACATGCCGGCAAGACCGCGACGCTGGTTTCCGCCGCCGCCGTGATGGTCGTGCTTGGCTTCATCTGCGCGAAATTCCTGAAGCAGCGGCGACCGGCCGACGCCGACCTGCGCCCGGACGTCGAGCCCTAGCGATCCCTCAGGTCGTGGACACACAAGCATCAAGGTATCGTGTCGTTCAGTCGCCTTAGTGCTCGCTATTCAAGCAGTCGCTCCAACGAGGCATATTGACCGATGGTCGCGCGCGATAGATGGACCGTAGACCTCGAGTGCCCACGCTGCGGGAGCATCGACGTGGCTATTCTGTCTCAGGCGGATGGCTATGCCTATGTGAGAGGCGATAGCGGTACGCGCGCCGACCATGTGCCAGCCGGCTTCGCGTGCATTGATCCGGAGATCTGCTGCTTTCAGTGTTTGAAATGCCAGGTGCGGATACCGTGACATCGAATGTCGCCGCAAAGCGGCTTCAACGGTGGTGTTGGCTTCGAAAGAAACATCCGTCGGTGTTCAGACCGGATGTCCACCGCATCGCTTTTGATCGTGGCCCTATCGCTGCCAGCCGGATCGGCGTATGCTTTCCGCATCGCCGCCCGGCCCGTGGCTTCTATCGGTGATGAGAACGCCGGTTGCGCTTTCGCCCCACTCAGGGAGCAGCGCAGCCAAATGATCAGTTTACCTCACATTTCAGTATATTTTTCCTGCGAGAGCTGTGGCGCCACATATGAGGCCTCACAGGATCGCAATGATCGCAGTGGAAAGTTTCACTGCGTTCACTGCGCCAGATTGGTGCATCAATGGTCGGGCACTTTTAGCTATTTGGGCTGGCGATTGTTCCGCACGTCCGCCGAGCTGTCATGATCGGTCATTGCATCCTTTGTGATGACACGCGCTGGGTCTGTGAGACTCACGAGGATCAGCCATGGACAGGTCCCGACGCCTGCACGTGTTGTGGGGCCGGGTCGCCATGTCCTCATTGCCATATGCCTGAAGGCGAGGCGCGGCTGCCGCGAGGCTTTCGCAACATGTTCGACAACGGAGCCGCGTCATGAAAGGCCGTACATCCTGATCTCTCGCGCATTGGATCTCATGCCGGACCGTGGCAACCAATTGGCGTCCAGGTGACGCCTGTGCGCAATCGCCCACTATTGGTCAGCCGTAACCTGCCGGAGGTGCATCCCGACGTCGGCGAGGCTGTACGGCTTGGGAATGAAATGACCGCCGGCCGGGAGGTCGTCGAGGGTTACGTCAGTGGCTGACGTGGCAATGATCGCAATCGGCGGCCAACGATGGCGAACGACATGCGCAAGCCTCAAGCCGTCAATCGAGCCGGGCATCTGGATATCGGTGAAAATCACCCGAATGTCGTCACGCGCTTCAAGAATCGTTATCGCGTCGTCGGCGTTCCTGGCTTCAATGGCGTGGAACCCAGCTTCCTCGACCATGTCGGCGGCCTGCATGCGGATCAGAAAATCGTCTTCGACGACCAGAACAGCCGAGCGTGTCATTGAATGTGCAAGCCCGGCTGTGATTTGCGTGGGACGCAAATTGACCTAGGCTAATCCGGCAGTGGCGGCTCAGTTCCTGTTGATTGCTCAACAATGTCGCTGTCGATCGCCGAGAGGCTTGCGGCTGCACATGAATTCACGTCGGCCTCCAAGTCGTCTTCCGAAAATAAGCGGACGTGGCGAATTCGTGGGTGCTCGGCTTAACCGCGCCCGCGATAAGTCGCGACGCCCTGATCGGGAACCCAGAGACCCTTCGGCAGCCGGCCGGTCTGGAAGAACACGTCGATCGGAATGCCGCCGCGCGGATACCAGTAGCCGCCGATGCGCAGCCATTTCGGCTTGATCTCGTCTGATATCCGCCGGCCGATCATGACCGTGCAATCCTCATGGAATGCGCCGTGGTTGCGGAAGCTCGCGGCGAACAGCTTCAGCGATTTGGATTCCAAGAGCCAGCGGCCCGGCACGTAGTCGATCACCAGATGCGCGAAATCCGGTTGGCCCGTCACCGGGCAGATCGAGGTGAATTCAGGCACGGTGAAGCGTACCAGATAATCGGTGCCAGCCTGCGGATTGGGCACGCGGTCGAGCCGCGCCTTTTCCGGCGCGTCGGGCCATTCCACCGCACGGCCGAGTTGCAGGCCGGGGGAGGTCGTTGATTTGCTGGATTTCTTCGCCATTCGGGGTCTCCGGGGGGTCTCCTAGCCTATGATCGGGCGTCCGTCACCCGGCCTTTTCCCCCTCGATGCATTGCGCTAGAAGCACCGCCATCCGACCCCCTCACTGCCACAAGAGGTACTCATGACTGACATCGTCGACATCATCGGCCGCGAAATCCTGGATAGCCGCGGCAACCCCACGGTCGAGGTCGATGTGGTGCTGGAGGATGGGTCAATCGGCCGTGCGGCGGTGCCGTCGGGCGCGTCCACCGGCGCCCATGAGGCAGTGGAACTGCGCGACGGCGACAAGTCGCGCTATCTTGGCAAGGGCGTGGAAAAGGCGGTTGCCGCCGTCAACGGCGAGATCTTCGAGGCGCTCAGCGACCAGGCCGTCGAGGAGCAGGTCGCGATCGACCAGATCATGATCGAGCTAGACGGCACACCGAACAAGAGCCGGTTAGGGGCCAACGCCATCCTCGGCGTGTCGCTGGCCTGCGCCAAGGCCGCCGCCGAATCCTTCGACATGCCGCTGTATCGTTACGTCGGCGGCACCTCGGCGCGGACGCTGCCGGTGCCGATGATGAACATCATCAATGGCGGCGTGCATGCCGACAACCCGATCGACTTCCAGGAATTCATGATCCTGCCGGTCGGCGCCACGTCGTTCGCCGAGGCGCTGCGTTGCGGTTCGGAAATCTTCCACACGCTGCGCGGCGAGCTGAAGAAGGCCGGCCACAACACCAATGTCGGCGACGAGGGCGGCTTCGCACCGAACCTGCCGTCGGCCGACGCCGCGCTTGAGTTCGTCATGAACGCGATCGGCAAGGCCGGCTACAAAGCGGGCGACGACGTCGTGCTCGGCCTCGACTGCGCCTCCACCGAATTCTTCAAGGAAGGCGCCTACGTCTATGGCGGCGAGAACAAGACCCGCTCGCGTTCGGAGCAGGTGAAGTATCTCGCCGATCTCGTCGCCCGCTATCCGATCGTCACCATCGAGGACGGCATGTCGGAAGACGACATGGACGGCTGGAAGGAGCTGACGGACGCGATCGGCAAGAAGTGCCAGCTGGTCGGCGACGATTTGTTCGTCACCAACGTCACGCGGCTTGCCGACGGCATCAAGAACGGTCGAGGCAATTCGATCCTGGTCAAGGTCAACCAGATCGGCACGCTGACCGAGACGCTTGCGGCGATCGAGATGGCCTACAAGGCCGGCTACACCGCCGTGATGTCGCATCGCTCCGGCGAGACCGAGGACTCCACGATCGCCGACCTCGCGGTCGCCACCAATTGCGGGCAGATCAAGACCGGCTCGCTGGCGCGCTCCGACCGCACCGCCAAGTACAACCAGCTGCTGCGCATCGAGCAGCAGCTCGGCACGCAGGCGAAATACGCAGGCAGGGCGGCCTTGAAGGCGCTGGCCTAGCGCCCCAACTGATCGGGACTGAACAAGACGCAAAAAAGGGAGGTCGGGATGAGTGACGGCAAGAGCGGTCTGCAGCTGCGTTCGCTGCTCAAGAAGGATGGCGAACTGGAATTGTCGCTGGTCAATGTCCCGACCCCCGAGCCCGGTCCCGACGAGGTCGTGGTCCGGGTCGAGGCGACCCCGATCAACCCATCCGACCTCGGGCTCCTGATCGGCCCGGCCAACATGGCGGCGGCAAAGGTCACCGGCAGCAAGGAATTGCCTGTGGTGACCGCGCGCGTGCCGGAAGCGGCATTGCCTGGCCTCGCCGCGCGGCTCGACGAGTCGATGCCGGTCGGCAATGAAGGCGCCGGTGTCGTGATCAGGACAGGCTCGTCGGACGCGGCGAAAGCGCTGATGGGCCGCACCGTCGCGATGATCGGCGGCGCGATGTATGCGCAATACCGCACGCTGCGGGTCAATGAATGCCTGCCGCTGCCCGACGGCACCACGCCGGCGGAAGGCGCGTCCTGCTTCGTCAATCCGCTGACCGCGCTCGGCATGACCGAGACGATGCGGCGCGAGGGGCACAAGGCGCTGGTGCACACGGCGGCGGCGTCGAACCTCGGCCAGATGCTGAACAGGATCTGCCTCAAGGACGGCATCGGCCTCGTCAACATCGTGCGCAACAAGGAGCAGGCCGACATCCTGCACAAGATCGGCGCCAAGCATGTCGTTGATTCCAGCGCGCCCGATTTCATGGACAAGCTCACCGGCGCGCTGGTCGAGACCGGCGCGACCATCGCCTTCGATGCGATCGGCGGCGGCAAGCTCGCGGGCCAGATCCTGGTCGCGATGGAGACCGCGATCAACAAGACTGCCAAGGTCTACAGCCGCTACGGCTCGAACGTGCACAAGCAGGTCTATGTCTATGGCAGCCTCGATACCCGCGAGATCGAGCTGCCGCGCGGCTTCGGCATGGCCTGGGGCATCGGCGGCTGGCTGCTGTTCCCGTTCCTGATGAAGATCGGTCCGGAGGCCGGCAACAAGCTGCGCCAGCGCGTGGTGGCCGAGTTGAAGACGACTTTCGCCAGCCACTACACCAAGGTGGTGTCGCTGCAGGAGACCCTGCAGCTTGACAACATCGCGGTCTACGGCAAGCGCGCGACCGGCGAGAAATTCCTGATCAACCCGAACAAGGGCGCGTAACCAACCGCGTCTACTCGCGCTCGAATGCCAGCTTCCTGGAGCGTTTGTGACGCTCCAGGGCGTGGCCGATCAGGACATCCATCAGCTCGGATTGCGGCAGGCCGCTGGCCTCCCACAGCCGCGGATACATGCTGATGTTGGTGAAGCCGGGCAGGGTGTTCGCCTCGTTCACGAAGGCTTGCTCGCCGTGCAGGAAGAAGTCGATCCGCGCCATGCCCTCGCAGCCGAGCACGCGGAATGTCTTGATGGCGAGCTCCCTGATGGTTTCGGCGACGGCAGCCGGCACGTTGGCCGGCACCTGCAGCAGCGCGCCGTCAGCATCGAGATACTTCGCGTCGTAGGAATAGAAGCCGTGCTTGTCGGACGGAACGATCTCGCCGAGCTGGGAGGCACGGACGCGGCCCTCGGCATCCTCGAGCACGGAGCACTCGACCTCCCGGATCGGCGCGACACCGCGCTCGATCAGGATTTTGGTGTCGAAACGAAACGCCAATCTGCAGCCGGCCTCGAACTCCTCCGCGGTGCGCACCCTCGACACGCCGACCGATGATCCCATGTTGGCGGGCTTGACGAAGACCTCCTGCGATCCGAGGGCGCTGACCGCGTCGTGATAGCTGATGGGAGCGGCGCTCGACATCACGACAAAGGGAACGATCGGCAAGCCCGCTTCGCGCATCAGGCGCTTGGCGATGTCCTTGTCCATGCCGGCCGCCGAACCCATCACGCGCGAGCCGACATAGGCGACATCCGACAATTCCAGCGCGCCCTGCACCGTGCCATCTTCGCCGTTCGGGCCATGCAGGACCGGGAAGACGACATCGAACGCCGGCAATTCCGCTGGTCCCGCCGCCGGTCCCCGAAGCACTACGACGCGGCCCTGTCCGCCCGGCAGCAAAGCGAGTTGCGGTCCCTGGTCGGGAATGGTCAGCGCGCCGCTCCCCGTGCCAACGCCGTTTCCCGCATCGGTGACCACCCAGCGGCCATCGCGGGTGATGCCGATCGCCGTCGCGTCATAGCGATCCGGGTCGAGTGAGCGAAGTACGTTGGCGGCTGATGCCCGCGAAACGTCGTGCTCGGCGGAACGGCCACCGAACAGGATCGCGACCCGGATCTTGCGCTCTGGCATTGTTTGGCCTCTCGACGTCGGCGGGTGATGTGGGAATCCGTGGCAGTATGCTCGGACGAAGATGTCGACAATTTGCTGCGCATGGTCCGGGCCGTCGCTTCGGGACCTCCTGGTTGGGTGAAGCCCGATGTTCAGGCAAATTTCGCGAACACTGCGTTTCCGGAATTGGACGATCCATGCACTTGCATCGTTCTTGGCGTGCCGGTAGGTGAAGTGCACCAGTCTTACGCGTAACCCGAGGGGAATTTTGCAATGGCCTACAACATCGTCACGATCGTCGGCAGTATCCGCAAGCAGAGCTTCTCGCTCAAGATCGCCAAAGCGCTGGCCAAGCTCGCGCCGGCCTCGCTGAATCTCGATGTGACGACCCTCGAGGGCATTTCCTTCTTCAACCAGGACCTCGAGGCGGCGCCGCCGGCGGACTGGCTGGCCTTTCGCGAGAAGTTGCAGAAGTCGAACGGCGTGCTGTTCGTGACGCCCGAATACAACCGCTCGATCCCGGGCGTGCTGAAGAACGCGATCGACGTCGCCTCGCGGCCCTATGGCAAGAGTTCATTCATCGGCAAGCCGGTCGGGATCGTCTCCAACTCGCCGGGCCCGCTCGGCGGGGTCAGCGCGGCGAAGCACCTGCAGAACATCCTGCCGGGCATTTCCGGCCCGATCCTCGGTCAGCCGGAGACCTATCTGAACGGCGTCGGCGACGCCTTCGACGACAAGGGCGAACTGACCAAGGAAGCGCTCAAGACGGTGTTGCAGCAGTACCTTGACGCTTTCGCCGCCTTCGTCGCGAAGCAGAACGGCTGACCCGGCGCCCCGTTCCGATTGAATCGGAGCGGAGCTCCAGGCTGGTTGTTTTGACGGGTTGTCTGCGCGCGAACCGCTATCCATCCCGGATCAAGTCCGGGACAGGCTTCGCTCGAAAACGCTCTGGTTTAGCACTCCGTTAACCGCATGGCCGCATCTTCGCGGCCATGGTTTCCCGCACACGCCTCAAATCGATTCTGACCGGGCTCGCCCTCTACACGCTGGCGGCGCTGATGGTCGGGTATTTCGGCGTCAACGCCTACACCGGCAAATACGGCCTGAACGCGCGGCAGGAACTCGACCAGGAAATCATCGCGCTGACCTCGGAGCTGGCGCGGCTGAAGAAGGAACGGGCCGAAGGCGAGCAGCGCGTGTCGCTGTTGCGGTCGGACCGGGTCGATCCCGACATGCTGGACGAGCGCGCGCGCTTCCAGCTCGACTACGCCAATCCGCGCGATCTCGTTCGGGTCAACAAGGCGAATTGACACCGGCAGTTATTTTCGGACAGCGCTTGTCCGAAAATAACTTGCGCCCGTTCGTCAAATTTCAAAATTGATCGATCAACATCACAAAAATGTCGCGCCACGTTGCAGTGCGGCATAGCAAAATTCCATCGGACGAACGCAATCCTTCCAAGGCGATTTGAGTTGGGTTAGAGAGGGTTCTTAGACTTCTCTCACCCGGAATTGCCATGGCCACACCCAAGAAAACCGTCGCAAAGGAATCAGGGCAGGAGAAGGCTGGCTCTCCCCCGAATTCTCCAGGAAGCAGGAGCTCAAGGCACTGCGGGACATGCTCCTGATCCGACGCTTCGAGGAGAAGGCCGGTCAGCTCTACGGTATGGGTGCGATCGGCGGATTCTGCCATCTCTATATCGGCCAGGAAGCCGTCGTGGTCGGCATGCAGATGGCATTGAAGCAGGGCGACGAGGTCATAACCGGCTACCGCGACCACGGCCACATGCTGGCCTGCGACATGGAAGCCAAGGGCGTGATGGCGGAATTGACCGGACGCCGCGGCGGCTACTCCCGCGGCAAGGGCGGCTCCATGCACATGTTCAGCAAGGAGAAGCATTTCTACGGCGGTCACGGAATCGTGGGCGCACAGGTGTCGCTGGGCACCGGCCTTGCGTTCGCCAACCGCTATCGCGGCAACGATAACGTCAGCGTGACCTATTTCGGCGACGGCGCGGCCAACCAGGGCCAGGTCTACGAAAGCTTCAACATGGCGGAGTTGTGGAAGCTGCCGGTGATCTACGTCATCGAGAACAATCGCTATGCGATGGGCACCGCGGTGTCGCGCGCCTCGGCGCAACAGGACTTCTCCAAGCGCGGCGTCTCCTTCAACATTCCCGGCAAGCAGGTTGACGGCATGGACGTACGTGCGGTCAAGGCCGCCGCCGATGAGGCCACGAGCTGGTGTCGCGGCGGCAATGGTCCGATCATCCTGGAGATGCAGACCTACCGTTACCGCGGCCATTCGATGTCCGATCCGGCGAAGTACCGCACCCGCGAGGAGGTCGAGAAGGTCCGCCACGACCAGGACCCGATCGAGCAGGTGCGCAACCGCTTGCTGGCGGCAGGCGTGAGCGAGCAGGACTTGAAGGCGATCGACGCCGAGGTGCGCGAGATCGTCAACGCAGCCGGCGACTTCGCGCAGCATGATCCGGAGCCCGATCCGTCCGAGCTCTACACCGACATCTACCGCTAACCCCATCCGCGCAGAAGAATCTCAAGACCGATTTCGGGAGCTGATATGCCCATTCAAGTGCTCATGCCTGCGCTGTCGCCCACCATGGAGAAGGGCAACCTTGCCAAATGGCTGAAAAAGGAAGGCGAGACCATCAAGTCCGGTGACGTCATCGCCGAGATCGAGACCGACAAGGCGACGATGGAGGTCGAGGCGACGGACGAGGGCACGCTCGGCAAGATACTGATTCCGGAGGGCACCGCCGACGTTGCGGTGAACACGCCGATCGCCACCATTCTGGCCGACGGCGAAAGCGCCGCCGACCTTGCCAAGGCGCCTGCCGCACCGGCGCCGCAGCCGAAGGCCGCGGAGGCGCCCGCTGCAGAAGCCAAGGCGGAAGCGCCGCAGCCCTCGGCGAAGGCGCCGGCCGCGCCGGTCAGCGAAGCACTGCCCGATCCGGAAATTCCGGCGGGTACCGAGATGGTCACCCAGACCATTCGCGAGGCGCTGCGCGATGCGATGGCCGAGGAGATGCGGCGCGACGGCGACGTCTTCATCATGGGCGAAGAGGTCGCCGAGTATCAGGGTGCCTACAAGGTGACGCAGGGCCTGTTGCAGGAATTCGGCGCCCGGCGCGTGATCGACACGCCGATCACCGAGCACGGCTTTGCCGGCGTCGGCGTCGGCGCAGCGATGGCCGGGCTGAAGCCGATCGTCGAGTTCATGACCTGGAATTTCGCGATGCAGGCGATCGACCAGATCATCAACTCCGCCGCCAAGACGCTGTATATGTCCGGCGGCCAGATGGGATGCTCGATCGTGTTCCGCGGCCCGAACGGCGCCGCCGCGCGCGTCGCCGCCCAGCACAGCCAGGACTACGCCGCCTGGTACTCGCAGATCCCGGGCCTCAAGGTGATCGCGCCGTACTCGGCCGCCGACTACAAGGGCCTGCTCAAGGCCGCGATCCGCGATCCCAATCCGGTGGTCTTCCTCGAGAACGAGATGCTGTACGGCCACACCGGCGAGGTGCCGAAGCTGCCCGATTTCGTGGTGCCGATCGGCAAGGCGCGGATCGCGCGCGCCGGCAAGGACGTCACCATCGTCTCCTGGGCGATGGGCATGTCCTATGCGCTGAAGGCCGCCGATGAACTCGCCAAGGAAGGCATCGAGGCCGAGGTGATCGATCTTCGAACCATCCGTCCGATGGACACCGAGACCATCATCAATTCGGTGAAGAAGACCGGCCGTGCGGTCACGGTGGAGGAGGGCTGGCAGCAGAGCGGCGTCGGCTCCGAGGTCGCCGCCCGCATCATGGAGCATGCCTTCGACTATCTCGATGCGCCGGTCGCGCGCGTCTCGGGCAAGGACGTGCCGATGCCCTATGCCGCGAACCTCGAGAAGCTCGCTCTGCCCTCCGTCGCCGAGGTGGTCGCGGCCGCCAAGGCCGTGTCCTACCGGTAACGCCGATGGCCGGTCCGAAGGAGCAGCCGCTGCCGCCCGACGTGATGGGCCGCGACGACGCCGTCGAGGTGCTGCGCGCCTTCGTCGTCGACGGCGGCCTGTCGATCGCGTTCCAGCGCGCCTTCGAGGAGCCGGACATGTGGGGGCTGATGCTCGTGGACATCGCCCGCCACGCTGCGCGCGCCTATTCGCGCGAGAGCGAATACACCGAAGACGAGGCGCTCGCGCGCATCGTCGAGATGTTCGAAGCCGAAATCGCCCGGCCGACCGACATGGGCCAAACCAAACCGCGGTCGCAACAAGGTCACTGACAATGCCGATCAATATTCTCATGCCCGCGCTGTCGCCGACGATGGAAAAGGGCAACCTCGCCAAGTGGCTCAAGAAAGAGGGCGACAAGGTCAAGTCCGGCGACGTGATCGCGGAGATCGAGACCGACAAGGCGACAATGGAAGTCGAGGCGGTCGACGAAGGCACGATCGCCAGGATCCTGGTGCCCGAAGGCACCCAGGACGTGCCGGTCAACGACGTCATCGCCGTCATGGCCGGTGACGGCGAGGACGTGAAGGCGGCAGCCAGCGCCGGAGCGGGTGCTGCCCCGGCCGCCAAGCCCGCCGAGGCCCCGAAGCCTGCCGCACAGGCCGCGCCTGCCGCGGCTCCCGCACCGGCGGCTGCGCTCGCGCCGCAGCCGGCCGCAGCGCCCGCCGCTGCGCTGCAGGCTGCTGCACCGGCCGCGCAAGCCAATGGCCACGCCCGCGTGTTCTCCTCGCCGCTGGCGCGCCGGCTTGCGAAGGAAGCCGGCATCGATCTCGGCCGCATCACCGGCACCGGCCCGCACGGCCGCGTCATCGCGCGCGACGTCGACGACGCCAAGTCCGGCAAGGGCCTGAGGGCGCCGGCGGCTGCGCCGGCCGCCACAGGTCCCAGCATCGCACCGTCGATGTCCGACAAGCAGATCCTGGCGCTGTTCGAGCCGGGCTCCTACGAAGTCGTGCCGCATGACGGCATGCGCCGCACCATCGCGCAGCGTCTCACCGCCTCGGTGCAGAACGTCCCGCACTTCTATCTCACGATCGACTGCGACATCGGCAAGCTGCTCGCCGCGCGCGAGGAGATCAACGCCGCTGCGCCGAAGGACAAGGAGAAGAAGCCGCTCTACAAGATCTCGGTCAACGACTTCGTCATCAAGGCGATGGCGGTCGCGCTGCAGAAGATCCCGAACTGCAACGTCAGCTGGACCGAGGGCGGCATGCTCAAGCACAAGCATTCCGACGTCGGCGTCGCGGTGGCGATGCCGGGCGGCCTGATCACGCCGATCATCCGCAAGGCCGAGACCAAGACGCTGTCGACCATCTCCAACGAGATGAAGGATTTTGCCGCGCGCGCCCGCGCACGCAAGCTGAAGCCGGAAGAATACCAGGGCGGCACCACCGCGGTGTCGAACCTCGGCATGTACGGCATCAACCACTTCACCGCCGTGATCAACCCGCCGCACGCCTCGATCCTCGCGGTCGGCACCTCGGAGGAACGTCCGGTGGTGCGCGGCGGCAAGATCGAGATCGCGCACATGATGAGCGTGACGCTGTCGTGCGATCACCGCGCGATCGACGGCGCGCTCGGCGCCGAGCTGATCGGCGCTTTCAAGCAGCTGATCGAAAACCCCGTGATGATGATGGTGTGACGGGCATCAGCCATGTACGCGATCTACGGTCCGTACGTCCTGCTCGCCGCCGTTGCCGTCGCGTTGCTCGTCGCGGTCAACCGCGACCTGATTTCGACGATCCAGTTCAGGATCATGATGATCGCCGCCGCCGTGCTGGCGCTGGCGTGGTCGATATTCCTCGGTGCGGTATGGCAGGAGTACGGATAGATGGCCGGCACGGCTCGCACGCGCTGGCCCTGGATCTCGCTGCTGCTGTCGGCCGCACTGGTGTGCAATCCGGTCGGGTTCGATTTCCTGCACTCCGCGTTCTTCGCCGGCGAACTGCTGGCGCGGAACATCGCCCAGCCGATCGTGCTGACGGCCCTGGCCATCATGGCCGTGGCGATCGGGCTCGAATGGCTGGTCAGGTCGTTGATCGCAAGAAGCCGCGCGCGCGGCGTCACAAATTGAGTTGAACGGGAGCCGCCATGGCCGATACATCCTTTGACGTCATCATCATCGGCTCCGGCCCCGGCGGCTACGTGACCGCGATCCGCGCCGCGCAGCTCGGCTTCAAGACCGCGATCGTGGAGAAATCCTATCTCGGCGGCATCTGCCTGAACTGGGGCTGCATCCCGACCAAAGCGCTGCTGCGCTCCGCCGAGATCTATCACTACATGCAGCACGCCAAGGATTACGGGTTGTCGGCCGACAACGTCTCGTTCGATCCGAAGGCGGTGGTGCAGCGCTCGCGCGGGGTCTCGAAGCGCCTCAACGACGGCGTCGGCTTCCTGATGAAGAAGAACAAGGTCACGGTGATCTGGGGCGATGCCACGATCGATGCGCCCGGCAAGATCACGGTGAAGAAGTCGGCGGTCGAGGCGCCGAAGGGCGCCAGCGGCGAGGGCACCTACCAAGCCAAGCACATCATCGTCGCGACCGGCGCGCGGCCGCGCGTGCTGCCCGGGCTCGAGCCCGACAAGAAGCTGATCTGGACCTATTTCGAGGCGATGGTGCCGGAGCGGATGCCGAAATCGCTGCTGGTGGTCGGCTCCGGCGCGATCGGCATCGAGTTCGCCTCGTTCTTCCACACCATGGGCTCTGACGTCACCGTGGTCGAGGTGCTGCCGCAGATCCTGCCCGTCGAGGACGCCGAGATCGCGGGGCTGGCGCGCAAGCGGTTCGAGAAGATGGGCATCAAGATCATGTCCTCGACCAAGGTCACGAAGCTTGAGAAGAAGGCCGACAGCGTGGTCGCGACCATCGACGACGGCAAGGGCCAGCCGCAGGCCAAGGAGTTCGAGCGCGTGATCTCGGCGGTCGGCGTGGTCGGAAACATCGAGAATCTCGGGCTGGAGAAGCTCGGCGTCAAAACCGACCGCGGCTGCATCGTGATCGACGGTCTCGGCAAGACCAACGTCCCCGGCATCTACGCGATCGGCGACGTCGCGGGACCGCCGATGCTTGCGCACAAGGCCGAGCATGAGGGCGTGATCTGCATCGAGGCGATCAAGGGCCTGCATCCGCACCCGATGGACAAGCTGCTGATCCCGGGCTGCACCTACTGCAACCCGCAGGTCGCCTCCGTCGGCCTCACCGAAGCCAAGGCCAAGGAAGACGGCCGCGAGGTCCGCGTCGGCCGCTTCCCGTTCGTCGGTAACGGCAAGGCGATCGCGCTCGGCGAGGACCAGGGCCTCGTCAAGGTGGTGTTCGACAAGAAGACCGGCCAGCTGCTCGGCGCGCACATGATCGGCGCCGAGGTCACCGAGCTGATCCAGGGCTATGTCGTGGCGATGAATCTGGAGACCACGGAGGAGGAATTGATGCACACCGTGTTCCCGCATCCGACCCTGTCGGAAATGATGAAGGAAGCAGTACTCGACGCCTACGGGCGCGTGCTGAATATCTAGTCTCTGCTCCGTCATCCTGAGGCGCTCGCGCAGCGAGCCTCGAAGGATGCACGGCCCGGATCGAGCAGGGGGGCTCGTCGCCCTTCGAGACGCGCTTCGCGCTCCTCAGGGTGACGGGTCTGGCAAAACGAACTCGCAAAGAACAAGAAAGAGCGCATCTCGTGAAAGACAACGACAACCTCACCATCGAACGCCCGACCTTCGTGACCCACCTCGAATGCGCGATGGAGGGCGATCATTATGCGGCCGATCAGGTGCACAACCTCTCGAAGGCCGGCAAGCCGCTCTTGGTGCGCTACGATCTCGCCGGGGTGAAGAAGGCGCTCACGAAAGACGCGCTGGCCGAGCGCCCCGCCGACCTGTGGCGCTACCGCGAACTGTTGCCGGTGCGCAAATGCAAGGACATCGTCAGCCTCGGCGAGGTCACGACGCCGCTGATCCGGCTGCCGAAGCTTTCCGCAAGGCTTGGCGGCGGCGAGATCATCGTCAAGGACGAGGGGCGGCTGCCGACCGGCTCGTTCAAGGCGCGCGGCCTCGTCATGGCGGTCTCGATGGGCAAGGCGCTCGGCATCAAGCACATGGCGATGCCGACCAACGGCAACGCCGGCGCGGCGCTCGCGGCCTACGCGACCTCCTGTGGGATCAAGACCACGATCTTCTGTCCGGCGGATACGCCGGAGGTGAATGTCAGCGAGATCGAGTTGCAGGGCGCGACCGTCTATCGCGTCAACGGCTACATCGACGACTGCGGCAAGATCGTCGGCGAAGGAAAAGCAAAAGTCGGCTGGTTCGATACATCGACCCTGAAGGAGCCGTACCGGATCGAGGGCAAGAAGACGATGGGCCTTGAGCTCGCCGAGCAGCTCGGCTGGGACGTGCCCGATGTGATCTTCTATCCGACCGGTGGCGGCACCGGCCTGATCGGCATGTGGAAGGCGTTCGACGAGCTCGAGAAGATCGGTTTCATCGGTTCGAAACGCCCGCGGATGGTCGCGGTGCAGGCCTCCGGCTGTGCGCCGATGGTGCGCGCCTATGAGGCCGGCACCGAACATGCGGCGCGCTGGGAGGACGCTCACACCATCGCCTCCGGCATCCGCGTGCCGCAGGCGATCGGCGACTTTCTCATCCTGCGCGCGGTGCGCGAGAGCAAGGGATTTGCGATCGCGGTCGACGACGACAAGATCACCGCCGCCCTCAACGAGGTCGCGCGCGAGGAGGGACTGCTGCTGTGCCCCGAGGGGGCAGCGACCTATGCCGCCTACAAGCAGAGCCTTGCCGACGGCCGCGTCACCAAGGCCGACCGCGTGATGCTGTTCAATTGCGCCAGCGGCCTGAAATACCCGCTGCCGCCGGTGACCCGCGCGCTCGACAGGCACAAGCCGATCGACTTCTCGCAGTTCTGACGCCTCGTCCGAGGGGCCATCTTGTTGAAAGGTGGGCCTTCAAAAATGGTACGACAAGGAAGATTGAGGGGGAGCGCGTGATGCGGAAGCTCGTTCTGGCCGTGTTGGCGATGTTGGCGTTCACCGGGAGCGTTTCGGCGGAAACCTGGCCCGCGCACCCGATCACCATCGTCGTGCCGTTCGCCGCCGGCGGTCCGTCGGATGCGATGGCGCGCATCCTCGCCGAGCGCATGAAGCGGTCGCTCGGCGAGGTGGTTCTGATCGAGAACGTGACCGGAGCGGGCGGCTCGCTCGGTGTCGGCCGTGCAGTGCGCGCGGCGCCGGACGGCTACACCGTCTCGTTCGGCCATCTCGGCACCCATGTCGCGAACGGTGCGATCTACAAGCTCGGCTACGACCTCGTCGATGATCTCGAGCCGGTGGTGCTGCTGCCGAGCAATCCGATGATCATCGTCAGCAAGAACGCCGTGCCGGCGAAGTCGCTGAAGGAGCTGTTGGAGTGGCTGAAGTCGCGGCCGGCGCCGCCGACCGCGGGCACCGCCGGCGCCGGCAGCGGCAGCCATATCGCCGGGCTCTATTTCGAGAACGTGTCCGGCATCAAGCTGCAATACGTGCCCTATCGCGGTACCGGGCCGGCGCTGAACGACCTCGTCGCCGGTCAGATCGATATCATCGTCGACCAGACGTCGAACTCGATCAACCAGGTCCGCGCCGGCAACATCCGCGCCTATGCGGTCACCGATTCCAAGCGGGTCGCGAACGCGCCTGAGGTCCCGACGGTCGACGAGGCCGGCCTGCCGGGCTTCCACATGACGCTGTGGTCCGGCCTCTGGGTGCCGAAGGGCACGCCGAAGGAGATCGTGGACAGGCTCAACGTCGCGGCGATCCAGGCGATGAACGATCCTGCCGTGAAGAAGCAGCTTGAAAATCTAGGCTTGCAGATGCCACCAAAGGACCAGCTCAAGCCGGACGCACTCGGCGCCTGGCAGAAGGCGGAGATTGCAAAATGGTGGCCGATGATCAAGGCCGCCAATGTGAAGGTGGATTGAGGGCGGTCCCTCCACGTCGTCCCGGCGAAGGCCGGGACCCATAGCCACCGCTGTGGCTTGTTCGCAAATCGTCGAGCCGATTGCCCCTTACGTCGGCCACGGCGTATGGGTCCCGGCCTTCGCCGGGACGACGCAGCATTATTGCGACGGCATTGTCTGCGCCGGCGCCGCGTTGCTCTCCTGCGTCACGACGCGCTCGCCGCTCTTTGCCGCCAACGCCGTGCCGGCGTCATCGAACCGCGCCTGATAGACCGCGAAATTCTCCATCACGCGCTGGACGTAATTGCGCGTCTCCGAGATCGGAATCCGCTCCACCCAGTCGACCGGATCGACCTTGGGATCGCGCGGGTCGCCATAGGCCTTGATCCAGTCGCGGACGCGGCCGCGGCCGGCGTTGTAGCCGGCAAAGGTCATGATGTGGCAGCCGCGATATTCCGCCAGCAGCGCGCTCAATTCGGCGGCCCCCATCTGCGTGTTGTAGACCGGATCGGAAACCATCCGGCTCCAGTCGTAGCTGACGCCGAAACGCTTGGCGGTGTCGCGGCCCGCTTCGGGCGTCACCTGCATCAGCCCGACGGCGTTGGCCGCCGACTTGTCGCGCTGGTCGAACGCGCTTTCGGTGCGCGCGATCGAGTAGGTCATGCTGCGCCCGATATCGGGGGCGATCGGGGTGTGCTTGGGAATGCCGATGACCGGGAAAGCGTAATGGTCGAAGGCAAAGCCGCGCGCCAGCGCGATCTTGCCGATCTGCAGCATGGTGCGGGCATCGTTGCGGCGGCCGGTGAGCTCGCCGAGGGCCTCGAGCATGCCGACGTCGGCGCTTTCCTCGGCGAGGTCGGCGGCGAAATAGAGCACGATGTCGGGCTCGCCGATCGCATAGAGCATGTCGGCGGCACGCACGCGCTCGTCGGCCGCCATGCTGCCGGCGCTGGCCGCCGGCGAGGGCGCGCGCAGCTCGATGCCGTCACGGCCGAGCCTGGCCAGCGCGAGCTGACCGTAATAGGCGGTCGGGTAGCGCGCCGCGGCCTGGTAGTCGGCCCGCATCGCCACACTGTTGCCGAGCGCCTCGGCGGCGCGGCCGCGCCAATAGGCGGCGCGAGCCAGCACGGTCGGGTTGGTCTGGCCCTCGTCGATCCGTGCGAAATGCGCCGCCGCGGTCCTGGCATCGTCGAGATAGCGCAGCGCGATCCAGCCGCGCATGAAGTGCATGTCGGAGCGGTAATAGGGGTTGTCCGGCGGCGTCGCGGCGCGGATGACGTCATAGGCCGCCTGGTACTCACCCTGGTCGAGCAGCTTGCGGGAGAGGATGCGGCGCTCGCGCCACCACTGGTCGGTGTCCTGCTGCGCCATCGTCTCGGGCGCCGCGGCAATCGTCACGCGCGCCGCATCGTCGATCCTGTTCTTCGCGAGCAGCCACTGGATGCGGCAGAGGGTGTAGCCGAGGTCGCTACGGGCGTCCGCCGGCACGTCGTTGAGCGTGTCCTCGGCCTTGTTGGATTGTCCGCGGACCGCGCCGCAAGCCTTCACAATGGCCAGCTCGTCGCTGCCGAGGTGCTGTGCTGCGCGCCTCGCGCCGGCGAGATCCTTGGCGCCGATCCGCTTGTCCATGCGCGCGCGATGATCGTCGCGCGTCAGCAGGTCCTTGAATGCGTCATAGGCGTCGCTCTCGGTGCGGTCGGACAGGTCTTCCGAGCGCCAGGCCTCGCGTACCAGCCGCGTGGCGCCGTCGCGATCGCCTTCGGCGAGCAGCGTGCGGGCGAGCGCGAATTTGCCCTTGGCGCTGATCGGCTGGTCGAGCGTGAAGCCGTGCACCGTGGCTGGATCACTGCGCTCCTGCCAGATCCGCGCTTCAGCCCGTTTGCGCAACAGCGTGACGCTTGGCCAGTCCGGATTCGCCGTGATGAATGCCGCATAGCGGCTGAACGGTGCATTCGACTCGGAGTGGCGCAGCAGATACCACTCGACGAGCTTCCGCCCGACGGGGTCGGTGATCTTTGCCTGGATATCGGTCGCGTCGCTGGTCTTGCCGCGGCGCGCCGCGATGATCGCGTCCCTGACCGCGGCGAGATCGCCCGACAATTGCGGCCCGGCGGGTTTCTCCGGCTCGGGCGGCTTCGAGGCCTCGGTGGATTTGGACGAAGCGGATTTGGCCTTCGCTGAGTTACGCTTGTCGGCGCCATGCCTGGCATGGCGCCGCTTGCCGGCGGCGCTCTCGCGCGTCGCCTTGGCGCCGTGCGCCTTCTTGTCCCCGTGGCCACTCTTGGCCTGGTGCTGATGATGCGGTTTGGCGCCCGCCTCAAGCGGAAGCAGCGCGAGCACGGTCACCGTGGCGAGGCACGCCAGCGGACGTAGGCAACGGTTCATTCCCTGGCCCCCCTGAAACGATCAGGCACAAACGGAACGCGTCGTACGCGGCACATCCGCCGCAGATTACCAGCACCCTCGATTCTCGAGTATTAACGCTGCCGCAACTCAACAGGGAAAACGCGGCAAAATATGGCATACAGCGTGTGGAACCCTGCGGGAACCGGGGTTTTGCGGGTCCTTTAAAGGGGCCGAGGCGCCAGTTTGACCGGTCCCAGCAGGGATATATTCTCATCAGACGTGCGGCGCGGCGCTTTCTCATATCAAATCTGTTCTTTCAGGCCGGCGCGTCATGACGGCTCGTCTCAGAACCATCCTGGATGGCGGCCGCTATTTCGAGAGCCCGCGCTGGCATCGCGGGCGGCTCTGGTTCGTCGACTGCATGGCGCGGATGCTGCTCAGCATAAGCCCGTCAGGCGAACGCCAGGAGCATGCGGCGGTGAGCGACGACACGCCGTGCGGTCTTGGCGTGCTGCCTGATGGCGACATCGTCGTGCTGACGATGTTCAGGAAGCGGCTGCTGCGGTTTTCCGGCGGCGCGCTGTCGCTGTATGCCGATCTCTCCGGGATCGCGACCGGTACGATCGACGACATGATCGTCGACGGGCAAGGCCGTGCTTACGTCGGCGATCTCGGCTTCAATCTGCCGCCGCCGGAGGGCCGCGGCGCCGTCGGCCGCATCATCCTGGTGATGCCCGACGGCAGCGCCCGCGTCGTCGCCGACGGCTTGCGCTTTCCCAACGGTATTGCCGTCTCCTCCGACCATCGCCGGCTCGTCGTCGCTGAGATGGATGGTGCCGGTCTCGCCGACTACGACATCGCGCCGGACGGCGGCCTGAGCCTTCGCGGGCGGTTCGGTCGCGTCAATGATCCCGACGGCATCTGCCTCGACGGCGAGGGCGCAGTCTGGGTCGCGTCCTTCACCGAAGACGCGTTTGTCCGGATCGATCGCAATGGTGTGGAGCGCGCGCGCATCGCGGTGCCCGGCCGCCGCGCGCTCGCCTGTGCACTCGGCGGCGCGGACCGCAGCACGCTGTTCTGTCTAAGCGCGGAGACGTCCTACGAAGAGCTGCGGAAGGGCAAATCGGTGTCGCGGATCGACGTCGTCGAGGTCGATACTCCGGGCGACGGCTATCCCTAGCCGGGGCGAGATTGCTTCTTCTTTTGCTTCTCTTTCTTCTTCAGTATCTCGGCCTGGCTCCTGAAGGCGCGGGCCAGGGAGCGCATCTGATCGGCGACGATTGCGTCCGCGGTCGCCGATGCGACCCGTTCCGCGGTCTGCGCCTGCTTGCGAACTGCCTTGGCCATTTTCATGAAGGACCCAATTGCGCTGCGTCGTCCTGGTTCCCGCGCCAGCGACCGCATCTTGCGGTCTTGAGTTTTGTTCCTGTTTCGTTCATATTGGGCATTCCGGGAGAATGCCATGGACGCCGAGCGAGACCGCGAAATCATCAGGCTCTGGAATGAGCTCCGCCGGCTGCAGCGCGAGGGACGTCCAACGGCGCTGATGGTCCGCCGGATCGAGAAGGCCTTGGCTGCGAGGGAGCAGAAGGCGGCCTGAAGCTCCGGTTTGACGCGTTTGCTTCAGGCGACCGGTACCTTGTTCGTCCGAAAACGGCTTAGCGTCCGCCGTCCGGCCCCATCACCAGATTGGGCAGCCAGGTCGAGATCTCCGGGAAGAAGCATAGCATCAGCACCGCGAACATCATCAGCAGCACGAAGGGCAGCGTGCCCCAGATCACCTCGCTCAGGGGGATGTCGGGCGCGACGTTGCGGATGACGAAGATGTTGAGCCCTACCGGCGGGTGGATCAGGCCCATCTCCATCACGATGGTCATGACGACGCCGAACCAGATGATGTCGAACTCGGCGGCGCGGAGCGGCGGCAGGATGATCGGCGCGGTCATCAGGATGATCGAGACCGGCGGCAGGAAGAAGCCGAGCACGATCACCATCACGAGGATCGCAAACAACAGCTCCCAGCGCGGCAGGTGCATCGCGACGATCGCCTCCGCCGCCGATTGCGAGATGTGCAAATAGCTCATCACATAGGAATAGAGCAGCGACATGCCGATGATCAGCATCAGCATGGTCGATTCACGAATGGTGGATTTCAGGATCGGCGATAGATCGCTGGGTTTCCACACGCTGTAGATCACGGCGATCAGTCCGAGCGCCAGGAGGCCGCCGAGGCCGGCAGTTTCCGACGGCGTCGCGTAGCCGCCATAGAGCGCGATCATCACGCCCGTTAGCAGCAGCACGAACGGGATCACGCGCGGCAGCGCGCTGAAGCGTTCGGCCATGGTGAACTCGTCGCGCTGCAGGATCGCGGCATCCTTGCCGGTCGCGTCGTAGACGGCGCGGGCCATGGCGTATTCCTTGCGGAACCGGAACACGGCGTAGAGGCCGAACAACGACACCAGCAGCAGTCCGGGGCCGATGCCGGCCAGAAACAGCCGTCCGAGCGATTTCTCGGCGGCGACGGCAAACAGGATCATTGTGATCGAGGGCGGAAGCAGGATGCCGAGCGTGCCGCCGGCGGCGATGATCCCCGCGGCAAAGCCGCCGGAATAGCCGCGCTTGCGCATCTCGGGGATGCCGGCCGAACCGATCGCCGAGCAGGTCGCGGGCGAGGAACCGGCCATCGCCGCGAACAACGCGCAGGCGAACACGTTGGCGACGCCGAGGCCGCCGGGCACGCGGTGCAGCCAGGCATGCAGCGCCGAGTAGAGATCCTGGCCGGCGCGGGATTTGCCGATCGCCGCGCCCTTCAGGATGAACAGCGGGATCGACAGCAGCGTGATCGAGGCCATCTCCTCGTAGACGTTCTGGGTCACCGTATCCAGCGAGGCCGCCGGCATGTAGATCGCCATGAAGGCGACGGCGACCGCACCGAGCGCGAACGCGATCGGCATGCCGGAGAACATCGCAAACAGGGTGGCAAGCCCGTAGGAGACGCCAATACCAAACACGGTCATCGGCGCGCGCCACCGGTCAGCGGAATGAGGATTTGCAGAAGGAGCTGCACGCAGAGCAGCGTCATGCCGAGCGCCATCAGCCCGTAGGGGATGGCGAGCGGCGGCGACCACATCGAGTTGGACACCTGGCCGTCGACATAGGCTTCGTGCGCCAGGGTCCAGGACTTCCAAGCGAAGAAGGTGCAAAACGCGAAGCTTGCGACATCGACCAGCCACAGCCTGATGCCGTTGGCGCGGGCCGAGAGCAGGCCGACGAACGCCTCGATGCTGACATGGCCGCGCTGGCTCTGCACATAGGCCGAGGTCATGAAGGTGGCGCCGACCAGCAGGAACACGGCGGCCTCGTCCTGCCAGTAGTTCGGGCTGTGGAACAAAGCGCGGCCGAGCACGCTGTAGCTCAGGATGACGCAGGCCGCGATCAAGGCCAGCGCGGCGAACACCACGATGATGTTGTTGCAGACGGACAGCGCCCGCCCGAGCAGAGCCACGGGTGCATTGCCGGTGGCCGTGCTTGGGGTTTCGGCTTGATCCGCGACCGGACCATGCATCATGCGGCGACGTCGCTTGCGAGCTTCAGCAGGTTGGCGGCAGTCGTCGTCTTGGCACCATAGTCCTTCCAGGCGGTATCGCGCGCGATGTCGCGCCACTTGCCGACAATGGCGGCGTCGAGCGCGCTGACCTTGGCGCCTGCCTTTTCATAGACCTTGGTGACTTCGGTATCGTCGTCCTGCGCCCCCTTGCGGCCGAACGCCTCGAGCTCGGCGCCGACAGCGAGGATGATGTCCTGCTGGTTCTTCGGCAGCTTGTCGAAGATCGCCTTCGACATCATCAACGGCTCCAGCATGAACCAGTAGGAGGCGCCGGCGCCCGAGGTCAGCGACTTCGCAACTTCCTCGAGGCGGAACGAGATCAGGCTGGTGGAGGAGGTGATGCCGGCATCGCAGGCGCCGGTCTGCATCGCGGCGTAGATCTCGTTTGAGGGCACCGATAGCACGGCGGCGCCGGCGGTCTGCAGCACCATGTCCATCTCGCGCGAGCCGCCGCGCACCTTGAGGCCCTTGGCGTCTTCGGGCGCCACGATCGCCTTGGAGCGGCTGGCGACGCCGCCGGCCTGCCAGACCCAGGAGATCAGCAGAATGCCCTTGTCGGCAAGGAAGTCGCTCAGCGCCTTGCCGACGGGCTCCTTCTTCCAGCGCAGGCCCTGGTCGTAGGTCGTGACCAGGCCCGGCATCAGGCCGATATTGGTTTCCGGCAATTCGCCGCCGGCATAGGGCATCGGATAGAGGCTGAGATCGAGCGCGCCCTTGCGCATCGCCGAGAACTGCGCGTTGGTCTTGATCAGCGAAGAGTTCGGATAGACCTCGGCAGTGAGGTCGCCGCCCGAGCGCTTGGCGACCTCGGCCGCGAACATCCGGCACAGCCTGTCGCGGAAATCGCCCTTGTCGATGGTGCCGCCGGGGAACTGGTGCGAGATCTTCAGCGTGGTCGCGGCATGCGCGGTCCCGACACCCATCCGCAGGACGGCGGGTGCGGCGAGGGCGGAAGCGAGGACGTGGCGACGTGTGAGCATGGTTGTTCCCCTGAAGAGCTTCTTGAGTGGCTGTTAGACCGGCGCGGAGCTTTAGCTTAGCCGGTCTTCGCGTGAAACTTCTCTAGTCTGATAGTTCGAGGCGCCCTGTTAGTGCGGGCCGGCAGGCGGTCGCAAGTCTTGCCGTTGCTGCGGCGCACACTGCGCCGCCGCCCGATCCTCGCGCGATGAGCGATGGGCGTACGCGCCGGGATGCTTCAAGAATTTGTTATTGAAGGTAACAACCGGCGGCGCAAGTGCGTCGAGGAGAGAGCGGCAAGTCGTCGCGCTCACATTCGACCACACAAGGGATCATCATCATGACCACCAAGACCGGCCTCGGCCTTTCCGCCGCGCTGCTCTCGTTCAGCCTCGCGCTTGCGCCCGCCGCCTTCGCTCAGGACAAGATCGGCAAGGACGATGCGATGAAGAAGGAAGGCACGATGTCCAAGGATGCCATGAAGAAGGACGACGGCATGATGAAGAAGGACGACGCCATGAAGAAGGATGGCGGCGCGATGATGAAGAAAGACGACGGCATGAAGAAGAGCTGACCGCCGCCACCGCTCATCCTTCACAGGCCCGCCGCCGTGGCGGGCCTGGTTGCGCCTCAGCGCTTCTTCTTGCCGCGCTCCTTGCGCGCCGCGTAGCGGGCGTCGCGCTTGGCCTTCTGCTCGGCCTCGAGCGCAGCCAGTCGTGCGGTTTCCTCTTCCTTCTCCCGCGCAATGCGGGCGGCCTCGGCTGCGGCGGCCTCTTCCTCGCGGCGCTTCCGTTCGGCCTTCTCGATCTCACGGGCTTCCCTGGCCTTGGCGCGGCGTTCGGCGATAGCCGCGCGCTCCTCGGCCCGTGCCTTCACGGTCGGATCGTCAGCGCCCGGCTGGGTGCGAAACTTGTTGAGGAGGTTTTGCCGCGCCTGCAGGGCCGCTTTCTGGCGGTCGGCAAAACCCGGTTCCTTGAAGCCACTCATAGAGGAAGCCTGCTGCTTTCTGTTCGTTGATGGATGGGGTTCGGTTCGGCGTTCAATAAGTGAATGGCAGCGAAAAGGCCAGTGGTGAACGAGGGGCTGTGGAGCAAAGGAGATATGAGCGGACAGCAAATGGCCGGCGGCGGTGTTTGCGCCCGGCTGGCGACCGGCGTGGTGAGTGGTTGGTCACCGAACCTGCCGACAGGCCTAGCCGCGCTGAAACTGCTCGCGCCGGCCATTGCCGAGCACCTTGGCGACTGTCTCGGCGGTCATCGCGCTCCGGTCCGAGGCGCGCTGCGCTTCCAGCCTGTCGCGCGCCTTTTCGGTGATCAGGTGGCTGATCAGCCGCAATCTGCTGGTCTCGTCGACAGCTTCCGAGAGCAGCTGCCTGTAACGCTGATAATCGTAACTCGCCTGTTGTTCGCTCACCGGCACGCCCCGCACACGCGCTCCACTCAGCGAGCAGTTTTTCGCGAGTCGCGCGAGCCCGCAATGGAATTGCAGGGCCGATCGCTGCGGGCGCGCATTTCGTTGTGCGACTGTTGCAGAATTGATCGCACGCAACCGTGCAAACGGTCATGATGCGGGCGATAGCAAGAGGGAACCGAAGCGGCCATGAGCGAATCCGAAGACGGAGGCAACCGCCGCGGGGCGCTGATCGGACTGCTGGTCGCGGTGGTCATGCTCGCGGTCGGTCTCTGGCTTGCGCATGACCTGACGGCGGCGAGCAAGATGCAGGACTGCCTGATGTCGGGCCGGACCAACTGTAATGTGATCGAGCCGGCGCGCTGACCCTGCCTTGCGGCAGTGCAATATCGCTCCCACATCGAGCCCAAAGACTCGGGCTGAACCGTTTGGTCCCGGTTGTGACTGCGGTCACACGCGGGCAGGCGGGCTGCCTCGACTCCCAGAGATCGGCGGGAACCAAGGCCATGATGTCTAAGCTGTGGTCCGGAACGGGCGCGGCACTGGCCGCCGCAGCCGCGGCGGGTGTCGTTTTGGTAGCGTATCTATCCCTGACGCTGGCGTCGCCAGAACCGGTGTCGAGCGCGGCGCTCGGGCCGGCTTGGCAATGCAGCCGGGTGGCTTTCGTGCTGACCACCTGCACGCGGGCGGACGAGGATGAACAAGAGGCCAGGGCTGAGCGCGAGGTCAAGGCTGAGCGTGAGGTCAAGACCGAGGGCGAGGTCAAGACGATCCCGGTGCGGGCCAAGGACGATTGTCCGCCGGAACCCTAGCATTCTTTGTTTCTGAGGTATCGCCTTCACGCTGACGGCTACCCACTTCGCGCGAGAGCGCTCCGGCCGGGCCGCGGCCGTATTTCAAACTATTTCTTGGTGGCGCCACGCGGCTTGATGGAGAGGCCAAGGCGCATCGCCATCTTCTTGATTCGCTCCGGCGAACGGCCGGTCGCCTTCACGACCTCCTCCAGCGACTTGGAGGAGCGCGCTAATTCCATCAGTCGTCGGTCCTCCTTGAACGACCACCGCGGCTTTCGGGCCATCTTGTTGGTATCCTTGTGCATTGCTGGGCAACAAAGCCGCCAGGCGGGGTCGCCTGACGGCCTTGCCGGTGTGGGCCCGGACCTTGGGGAAATGTCCGGTGGATAAGCAATACTGCTTCCGGATCAGGTCGCAATTGAAACCGAAATTTAACCTAACCTATCAAGGTTACTTGCAAGGATACTTGGTTGGATAGAGCGTGGCAGGAGGCCTTATGCGCAAGGTCGCCATTTTGAGTGCCGCAGCATTTTTACTGTCCGGTTGCTGGTCCGACCCGGAGGTCACGGGATCGACCAACAGCTGCGCGGCCAATCTTTACAGCCAGTACAATCCCAAGGTCATGGATCAGTGCGTCAATGCCTGCATCAAGTGTGACCATGGCAACGTCACGACCTGCACGACCTCCTGTACGCTGAAGGGCGCGCGGTAACCGATCCGCGCACTCACCGACGCGAACAGGGGCCGGCGGTCGCATGCGCGCGCGTTCGCGTGATCGCGCGGCGTCGCGATATTGGCGCGCCTTGCGCAGCGTGATGAACGCCGTTATCGCGTCTGGTCAGCGGCGCCATCGCCGAGCCGGAAACCAAAAAGCGTGGAGCAGAGCGCGATGAGCGGGCCTTCCTATGTCGCGGTCGATTGGGGCACCAGCAGCTTCCGGCTCTGGCTGATGAGCGCTGGCGGCGAGGTGTTCGGCGAACGGCGCAGCGCCGAGGGCATGACGGTGGCCGCCAGGGCCGGCTTTGTGTCGGTGCTGCAATCGCATCTCGACGCGCTGGGCGCGGCGGCCAACCTGCCGGTCGTGATCTGCGGCATGGCCGGCGCGCGGCAGGGCTGGGTCGAGGCCGGCTATGTCGACACACCGGCGCATCTCTCCGATATCCTCAAAGGCGCCGTCGTGGTCAGCGGGCAGCCGCGCGATATCCGCATCCTGCCTGGGATTGCACAGCGCGATGCTGCGGCCCCTGACGTGATGCGTGGCGAGGAAACCCAGTTGCTCGGCGCGCTCGGTCTGGATGGGCCGGGTGAGGCCCTCGTTTGCATGCCGGGAACCCATTCCAAATGGGTGCGCCTGCGCGGTGGAACGGTCGAGCGCTTTGCGACCTTCATGACCGGCGAGTTGTTCAGCGTGGTTGCGCGCGACACCATTCTGTCGCATGCCGTCGCCGGTGCGGAAGAGGCCGTTGATACCGATGCGTTCCGCTCTGCTGTCATCGAGGCGTTCGCAACGCCGGCGCTATCGGCCAATTTGCTGTTTCGGGTGCGATCCCGGCAGTTGCTGTTCGGCGGCAGCGCGCAGGCGGCCCGTGAGACGATCTCCGGCACGTTGATCGGTGCCGAGCTCGCGGCCGGCCTTGCGGAGCGGAGGCGAGCGACGCCGGTTACGCTGATTGCATCGGGCCGGCTGCAACGGCTCTATCGGATCGCGCTCGAAAGCCTTTCGATTCCGCTCAACGTGATGGATGCGGAGGAGGCGGTTCGCCGTGGCCTCGCCGGCGCCGCGGCGGCGATCTGGACCAATTGAGGGATCAACGCATGAGCATTCCGTTTCCTCCGATGAAGCGTCCGCTGGTCGCGATCCTGCGCGGCGTCAAGCCGGACGAGGCCTTGGGCATCGTGAGCGCGCTGCTCGAGGCTGATATGACCGCGATCGAGATTCCGCTGAACTCGCCCGAGCCGTTCCGTTCGATCGAGATTGCAGCGAAGCGGGCGCCTGCTGATGTCCTGATCGGCGCCGGCACGGTGCTGACCGCGGAAGACGTCGATCGTCTCCATGACGCCGGCGGACGCCTCATGGTGTCGCCGAACGTCGATGTCGACGTGTTGGCGCGCGCGCAGCACCACGCGATGATCACGATGCCCGGTGTGTTCTCGCCGACGGAAGCGCTGCTCGCCGCACGCGCGGGCGCCTCGAGCCTGAAGTTCTTTCCGGCAAGCGTGCTCGGCGCTTCCGGCATCTCGGCGATCCGCGCCGTGCTGCCGCCGGATGTGATGCTCGCCGCGGTCGGCGGCGTCTCGGACCAGAATTTCGCGGAATACGTGAAGGCGGGCATTCGCGCCTTCGGTCTCGGCAGCAGCCTCTACAAGCCGGGCATGACGGCCGCCGATGTTGCGGTCAGGGCGAAAGTCACGATCGAGGCCTATGACAGGGCCGTGCAGGGCGCGAGCTAGGCCCGGTCCGTAATTCTTGACCGCGGGCTAATCGTCGCGCTTTCCGCCGTCGATCACCCTGAATAGCGGGGCTGCCTCGCGAGGATTCTCGAGCAGCTCTTCGACCATGGCGATCGCGGCCGCGACGTATTTCCCGGTCGCGGCGTCCAGCGGCCGTTCGGCTTCGTCTGCCAGCGCGAGCTTGGCGCCTTCGAGCAGTTTGCGGGTGCGGATGGCGGACTCGTCGCCGGAGGTCAGGGCGGCGCGCGCGATCGATCGCAGCACGAACAGCTCGCCCTCCAGCCGCAGCAGGCGGTCGTTCAGCTTGCTCAGCACAGTATTCAGGTTCCGCATGTCGTCCTCTCCGGGCGTTGGACCCGTCTTCCATACACGGTCATTCCTGACGAAATTCTTGTGCCGGCCACACACCATTTGGTTTGTTGAACGGCGTCGCCGGCCGCCTCATGTTTCCGGCGGCCCTGGCTCGCGCTGTCGTCCGGCGGAGCGATTTGTGGATCACGGCGAATAGCACTAGTAGAGTGTCCGCGGTCCGGCGGCCCCGGCCGGGTGCCGTGGGCGCATCCGCTTCATTTAGGAACGACGAAGGAACGCATATGAAGATTGCCGTCGAAACGATCGTTGCCGCGCCGATCGCAGATGTCTGGCGCGCCTACACCACGCCCGACGACATCAAGCAGTGGAATGCGGCCTCCGACGATTGGCACACCACTGCTGCGACCGTGGACCTGCGCGCCGGTGGCGCATTCTCGTCGCGGATGGAAGCCAAGGACGGCAGCATGGGGTTCGATTTCGCCGGCACTTACACCAAGGTCGAGGCACCCCGGCTGCTCGAATATGCGTTCGGCGACCGCACCGCGCAGGTCGCGTTCACGCCTGAGGCGGGAGGCGTCAAGCTGCAGGTCAGCTTCGACGGCGAGGATACCCATTCGGTCGAGCAGCAGCGCGGCGGCTGGCAGGCGATCCTGGATAATTTCAAGCGCTACGTCGAGGCAAAGCAGCGGTCCTGATCCGGCCACTGGAAGCGACGTGATCGATGCAGCAAGGGTCTGGCAGCTTGTGCTGCCAGCGAGACTGCAACCAAGCGCAAGCGGATCGACCAGATGCTGGAAGAATTGAGAGCCGGCGGGGTCTATATGAGAATGGCGCATCGGCCGAGCAAACGGGCGAGGTGATCGTTCTCTCGGCGCGATCGCGAAGGTCGTCAGGAGCAAATGCGATGCGTTGTGTCTTGGCACTTGGCCTACTGGTCATCCTGTGTGTGTCTGCGAGCGCCGCAACACGGCGTCACTCCCACACACGCCAACCCGCAACCGTTCGTTCGCTCACGTCTGCAACGCCGTCGGCGCGCTTCGCCGTTCCTGGCTGGAGCGACGAGGCGACGCGGCAATGGCTCGACCGCGCGTCGGAAAATGCCGGCCGAGGCGGATAGTGCGGTAGCCCCTTGGCGCCATACTCAATCGGCGTCGTCCTCCTCGGTTCCCCGAGAGTTCGATGCCGAGCGCCCGCTGTATTGCCGGGGAACGCTCGCGGCCCTTCTCGTGCTCACGCCTTCGCTTTCACGTAGTTCCTTCCGCGCGCGCCGTGCGGTTCGCATCGCTCGCTTGATGTTTGAATCATGCGAGTCCTCGTCGAAGAAGAGGACGATCTCGCAGCTTGGGCACTGACGCGAGTAACCGTTCTGCAGCCGCTTGGCGCGATCACGAAAGACGTTCTTGCAGCGAGTGCAACGGATCTGGACGGAGTCTTCCATATCGATCCCAAAATATCGACGAACAATGAGCGCGGTGGCAACCGCTTTGAGGAAGCAATTCCAGATTAAGAAATCACGAAACACGCCGCCCAAGATCGCTGCGAGAATCGGAACCTGCAACGTGGCGAACAGAATACGTTCGGCATCTCAAGCGCCGTCGGAACTTTGTTCACGCACGGAGAACTACGGAATCGTTTCGTGCGCTGAATGATAAAGAACAAGACGCGGTCTCAGAGCAGACTGTGCGCCTCAAAAAAGAAAAGCCTCAGCGCGTGGGCCGCGCTGAGGCCAAGTTGACACTTTGGTCGTGAGGCACCGTCACCAGCGCCTCGGTGCTTAACCTACCTTTGTTTCTCTGCAGCCAAATAGCCCATATGGGCCATGATCGTTGGCACAGAACGTGCAGAGTTGGAGCTGTCAGGATTTTGCATCACCTTCCTGGGGCTAGGAGCAGCGCCGTCCGCCTATATTTCAAGCGGGCGGCGTTGTGCATTTCGGCAGCCGGTACGTGGCTTCGATCAGGATCAGCGATCCATCGGCCGAATTTCCAGGCTCTCGATCTTGACCGGCGGAGTCGAGAAAGCATCCTCGTTCAACGGAAGCAGCGTGATCGGAGTATTCGTGCCGCCGGTGAGGACATTGTCGCCCGCGCCGCTTTCGTGCGCGTAACTGCCGGCGAGTTGGTCGAGCCCGAGCCACGGCACTGGCGCCATCACCTTCCAGATCAGTGCGACTTCCTCGTCGCCGATGAAAATGCCGAGGTTGGGAATGGCTGCGACGTAACGACTGTCCGGTGCGCTATCGGCATGCAGCACGCAATCGAGATTGGTCACCGCGCCGAGGACGAAGCCGGTGTCGGGGCCGCCGCGACACGCGAGCGTTCCGGCCTGCACCTGTTGTGCCTCAGCGGTTGCGATGGGTGTGGCGAGAACTGCCGCGCCCCACACCGCAACGATGACCCAATGACCCGTTGTACGCATGGCACTGTACAACGCGAATGGACGCGCAATCGGTCCACGCTCTCGCGCGCGGCCTTCGTTGGTGGTTAAGAGAACCTTAGAATTGGGGTCGCTAACGAAACTACGCCGCCGGGCTCGAAATGAATTGTCCCGACGGCGGTCTGTTTCAACCTGGGCCCGCAATCCCAGTGATGTTCTGTCTGCAAGACCGGCGCCAAGGTTCGAGGACCCCGTATTCATACGGGCGTTAGCGTCTCGCGACAGTCTGGTGTTGGCTGCTGACCTTCTTGTGCCCCGGCGGAGGTCCGATTGTCACCCAGACCACCGCGGCAATCACCATTGCCGTCAGGATGGCGCCGACCAAGGGCTGATCGTTGTCCATGCTCCGCGCCTGTTCAGATATGTTGCTCGAGCTTCCGCATCTCCTGCAGGCGAGCCAGGCAGAAATCCCGGTACAATTCGTTGATGAAATCCCACATGACCGAATCCCCTTTTGGTGCAATGACGGGACGCTACCCCGGCTTTGTTTCCGGCCGGCTTCGCGGCTTCCGGAAAATGGCTTCATCGAGGGGGAGTGGCGATCCCGGCAGGATTCGAACCTGCAACCCGCGGAGTAGAAACAAGCAGGTCGCAGACCTGAAATCCGCCACTCGCCAATGCTTTAGCCCGCACTGCCAGCCGGGTTCGGGGATTTTTCCGGGGGGCTGCTGTCGGGCGGCGCACCAATGGCGGCATTTAGCGCCGCGAGGGCGACCCGCCGCCAAAAGGCGCGCTGCTGCTCGGTGTAGAACTGGGGATCATAAAACCTCCCCCCGTTCGCCAGCTCTGCTATTGCAGCCGCAGCTAAGTCGACTTGTTCGGTGTTGAGGGGGGGACGTCGGCAGTTCAAGCGAACCCTGTCTTCCGGTTCGGTTTTCTTCGACAAACGCTGGTGTGTCGATGCCAACGCCCCGCCTTCCGTTGCATGGGGAGGAACGGGAAGCGGCACGGTGATGGTATAGGTCCAGAGGGGGAGGGGCGCGCTCGGCCGCCAGCCTGATCCGGCCAACCTTGCGGCCGTCATGGATCACACGAAGTGGTTCTCGAACTTGTCGCCGGCTATGGCGATTGGGCTCAGGAAGAGATCCAAATCGCTATTACTTTGGCAGCCTCGGCTGGACTTCGGGCTCTAGTTCGGCACACCCTATCTCGTTGCAATTGAGAGAGACGTATCCGCCTATTGCAGAGCTGCTGTCTGAGCGGCGTTCGCCAGACACCCTGTTGATTTCGCCGCGCTGATAGATTTTGACAACATGGGGCTCGCGCACAATCGTCACCAGTCCATAGGTGTCGTTTGTCCCATCTTTTGACTCGATGGTCACTTTTGATACCCCTGGCGCCAAGCCAGTGAAGGCGATGACGTGATCGCTCTTGGGAATCGCCGTCACAAGCAGATCGTCATCAAGACGGACGGCGCTGACCTGGCGTTTGAAATAGACCTGCGTGGTGTCTCTAAACTTCAGGATAATATTGCCGTTTTCCGGTGCTGGAACAACCTCTTGGGTGAGCACGTCTGCACTCGTTGTTGGACCTAGCCGCTCTCGCGGTGGCGGCCCCTTGGGGAGTTTTTCGTCCCTGTCCTGCGCCGAGGTGGGCCCTGCGCACGACAGCGCGAAAACAGTCAGAAGCATCGCGGATTTAAGAAGTCTCATTGTAAAATCCCCAAAATAATGACCCAACATGGCACAAAAGGGGATGAAATGCCAGTGCCGGCTGGGATCAAGCCGACCCCCTAATCTTTATGGCAAACAAGGCGGCGAGGTTGTTCAGGGCCGACCTCTGACATCAAATACGCAGGCTCTCGCCGTTGCCGGAAGAGACGTTCGGCCATGTCTCCATCGCATCGCTTGATCTTCGTCACGTAGTCGCACCACTCATTCGGGCGGGGCGGACGAACCCTTGAATCTTGGTCAGGGCATGGCCTTTGATCGAACATGAACTCTTCTGCAAAAGCATTACCCGATAACAACAATGCTGCCGCTAAGATGAACAGCTTCATCGAAATTCCTCCCTGAAATGGAAGAACGCTACCACAACTATTCGTCGAGCAATAGGATCGATAGGATAAGGGCAACACCCGCGCGGCCCTGCCGGTTCTCACGCGCGGTATGTCACTTAGTTGCCGCTTTCCTTCTCGCTCCTTTTCGGCTGATGCTGCTCGAGCAGCTCGCGCTGGCGCTGCTGCGCCTCCGCCGTGCGCTCCATCGCTGCGCGGACATCGTCGACGGTCGCGCCCGTGTAGAATTCGGAGGTGATAGCAATGGTGGAATGGCCGAGCAGTTCCTGCACAATGCGCAGATTGCCGGTCGCGCGCAGCGTCCGCATGCCCGTCGTGTGGCGCAGGTCATGAATGCGGGCGTTCACGCCGGCCTTTTCCCATTTTCGTTTTTTGTTTGAGGCGAAGCCGGTCGCAGTGATCGGGTAGCGCTGGCCCTTGACCAGGTCGCCGAGTTTGCGGCCTTTCCTGGTGCGATTTTTCCAGGTGCGCTGCGCCTTGTAGGTGAACACATACTCCGGATGGTGGCCGCGCCGGCGCCAAAGGATCGCATACGATTCGCGCGAGAGTGGAATGATCCGCGGTTCGTCACCTTTCGTTACGACGCTGATCGTGCCGAGCTCGAAATTGACCTGCGGCCATTTCAGGAGGAGGTTTTGCCGGCGCAAGCCAGTGATGATCGCGAACTGGCGCAGCTCGGCAAAGTCAAAGCCCTCAGTCTCGTCGAGGCGGCGCTCCTCGCTCGGTAGCAGCTCGCGGACCGGGCGTTTTTTCTGTTTCAAGCGGTGCTTTTTCCAGGTCGGCTCGCTCGGTAGGATCGCGTTCCAGTTCTCTTTCGCCCGCCGCATCACGCGGCGCAGCAGATCCAGTGTGCGATTGACCGTCGAGGGGGTGATCTGCCGATAAAGGATTCTCGCTCTGCCGTTCTCGACGATAGTGCGATCGCGCCGGCGATCCTTCCGGCGCTCGGCGACGAGGTTCGCGACCGTGTCGTCGATAATGTCCTGCAGCAGCGTCTTGCCGCCGATGATTTCGACGATGCGATCGAGCGCGGATTTGATCTTGAGGTCGGCCAGGTTCTGGCCGTGTTCATCCCACCAGCGTTCGCAGGCGCGCTGGAGCGTCAGCGGTCCTCGGCGGGCGGCAAGCCAGCCGGCGACGAGCTCGCGGGCGCGGTCCTTTTCCTCCGCCTCGGCTGCACGCGCGTCACTCTCGCTCTCGCACCCGGTTGACCCGGAAAAGCGATAACCTTTGATCTGGAAATCGAAGTGCCAGAATGGGCTTTTGGCGGGGCGATAGACGGACATGGCGTTGTATCCTCGAGCGCCTGCAGGAAAGCCTCGACGTCCGAACGGGTGAAGACGCGGCGGGGCTTGATACGGCCTTTGCCTTTGATGCGGCAGGTCAGTTTTTCGTCGGCAATATGCCGCGCGATCGTGGTCCGGTCCATCGGCATCAGACGCGCGAGCTGGGGGACGTCGATCAATGCGAAGGCGGAGAAATGCGCGTCGAGCGCCTGCGGTAGCGCCGTCATGGTGCGGCCTTTGCTTTGCGTTGCAGGCGATCGTCGACTATCTCGGCCAGGCCGCGGGCGACCAGACGGGCTGCGGTGTCGTCGCGCAGGGTGCGGGCGCCGAGCCGCCAGCCGCCGCGCGGGCGGCGGACGAAATGATGGCCGAGAGCGAGCAGGCGGAGTGTGACAGGCTGTCCCGAAATGGCGCTGCTTCGCGCGATGCGTGCGCGGGGCGGAATTGCAACAGGTTGCGGAACCGCGCCGCCTGAATCTTCTGGTTGCATAGGGGCGGGAGCGACCTTGTCGCTCAATTCACACCCGTAAGTTTGCGGAATAGGCATCTAGTTGATTGTCCAAATAGAAACATTCGCGTTTCCGGCGAGCGTGACCGGAGGGCAACAACAATCACAAAACGTGAATAGACGCAACGCAGACATTTACAGTCTGTGAATGCTTTTGGAAAAACAACAATGAAAACACTTATGTCGAGCCGTCCGCGGTCGTCGGAGGCAAACCGTCACCTTGCTTTGCAGCTCGCGATCCAGCTGCCTGATTCTACCGACGACGCGCGCCAGGTCGTCGACGAGCTCGCCGTCCTGCTCGAAAGCTACATGACGCAGCCGGGACCTCGGCCGCTCTGGGAGCGGCAGGTCATGGCGCTCGATCCGCCGTACCAGGCCGGGCCGGCGCTGTTCTGGACCGTGGCGCTATTTTTGCTGACGATGCCGATCGTCACGGCACTGGTCGCGCTGGTTGGCGTCCAGGCGGTCGAGATCCCTTTCATGGTGCCGCTGGCAGCCGGTTGCTCGATCGTGTTCGGCCGCCGTTATGGCGTCCTGGTCGGCGCCCTGGCGGCGCTCGCGCATAATTTGCTGATCGTGCCGCCCGCGCTGGAGCTGTCGATGCCGACCGCGCTCGAGCTCGTCTTTGGTGGTTGCTATGCCGGTGCGGCGATCATTGTGCCGACCATTGCCAAATACGCGGCGGCGCTGCGGGCTGCGGCTATGAGCGCTTGCGTGCGGCTCGCTCCAGCGTCTGGATCGCCGTCGCCAGGTTAACCGGCAGATCGGATGCCATGCCGCGATAGATCCAATTGAGGCCGACGCCGGTCGCCTTGCAGACCTTGAGCGCGGCGTCGATCGTGATGCGTCGGCCGCCTGTCTCGTAATTATTCCATTGCGGCGCGTCGATCCCGACCAGGCGGCACCAGGCCGCCTGGTTTAATTTCATCGCCTCGCGCGTCCGCTTGAGGCGATGCGCAACTGCCTCGTTACTCTCGGGATTTTGGTCTGCTGATGTTGCCGCCATGACGGGCGGCAATGTCGCCGATGCTGCCAACATTTACCATTTACCCAATGTGAACAGTTTGGACATTCACAATACGTGAAGTATGGTCCGGACGTCATGAATGATTCGCGGTTCAAAAAGCTCGGCACTGCAGCCGAGGTCGTCGACGCGGTCGGCGGCACCTTCAAGGCTGCGGAAATTGCTGAATGCAAACCGCCGGCGATCTCCAACGCGATCGCGCGCGGCCGGCTGCCTTCTCCGACATTTCTGATTTTCGACGCCGAGCTCGCCGAGCGCGGTTTCAAGGCGCCGCCGGAGCTCTGGGGCATCCGGTCGCCTCGTCGCAAACGTCGCTAACGGTTTTTCGCACAGGGGCAACATGGGGCGAGAGGCTACACAAGTTCCGGCCGGGAGCGCAAAAAAGCGGACCGGCCAACTGGCCGGACAAAAACGGCCAGCTGGCCGGACGATCGCGCCGGCGATGCAGGTTTTCCGCCGGCTTTTCCCGCATCAGACCGCGGCCGAGCTCGCGATCCGAACCGGGGCCGAGATCCGCCATTGCGAGCGCTGCCTCGCCGGCGACCGGGATCTCGGCAGCGCCTTTCAAGCCAAGCTGCTGCAGTCCGACGTCGGCGACAAGATCCTCGACGCGATCATGGGCGAGGCGCGGCCGGCTTGGTGGGTCGGATTCAAAAAGCAGCTCGAGCTCTCGAAACTGGTCAAGGCGCAGGCCGAGCTCGGCCGGCAGATCGAGTCCATGCAGCGCGGCATGGCGGATTAACGGGGCAAACCATGGGGCATGACACACTCGCCGGCGTCGACGTCAACGATCTGCGCTTTCTCATCATGATGGGCTGCGTTCTGCTCGTCGCCGCCTTCGCTGCGGTCGGCGCCGCGATGCAACCTTTCCTCGATCGTCGCCGTGACGCCGGCGCCGGCTTCCGTTGGACGCGCCGATGACCAGGACACCGGCCGCAGAAACCCGCGCGACGACGATCGCCAAAGACCAGCTGAAATCGATCATCGAGCGCGTCGAGCGCCTGATCGAGGAAAAAAAGACGATCGCCGACGACATCAGCGACGTCTACGCCGAGGCCAAGGGCAACGGCTTCGACGTCAAGGCGCTGCGCGCGATCATCAAGATGCGCCAACAGGACCCGATCGAGCGCGAGGCGCATGAGACGATCCTCGATACCTACATGCAGGCGCTGGGGATGCTGTGATGCACGGTTCTTTCGCGAGCGTCCGGCCAAGTGAATCCATCTCGATCGAGCGGCTACTCGACTCCGGGCTGACGCCTTGGCGCCGGATCATTCTGTCGGCGCGCGATAATATCTGGTCGCTGGTCGACGCCTGCGATTACGACTGGCTGTCGAGAAATACCTGGAATGTGTCTTGGGGCTCGCGCACGCCATGGCAGCTTTACGCAAAGCGCAACGTCGGGCCGGATCGGGCGACCCTGCGTCAACATCGCGAGATCAAGATCGTCCGCGATCCGCGCTCCGAGAGGTTCATGCGGACGCATCACGTCGACCACGGCAACGGGCAAACGCTCGATAACCGCGACGACAATCTCTCCTGGTGCACTCACAAGCAGAACATGAAGAACCGCCGGCCGCGCGCGGCGATCCCTTCGCTCGAGCAGATCGTGCTCGAGCTGATGCGCGTTCATGACATCCCGTTTCCGCAGGAGGTTCCGTTTTGACCGACGTTCCCGCATCCGATGGCATGGGGCTGACCGCCCGTATGGTCGACGCGTTGAAAGCGATCACTGAATTTGTCGGTCGCCATGGAGCGATGCCGACGCGCCGCGCGCTGGCCGACGTGATGGGCTGTAATCCGAACAACGCCAACCGCCTGATGGATAGCCTGGTCGAGCGGGGTGAGCTGTCGGCCGTGACGCGGCGCGGCTGGGTCGCGGTTGCTGGTTTCGGCCGCGACGGCGTCCTGATCTCGGTCCGGCCGCATATCGCGGCGCGGCTCGCGGCCTATTGCGCGGCGAACGGCGAGAAGGTGACGGCCGTCGCCGATGACGCGATCCAGCTGCATCTCGACCAGCTCGAGGGCGACGTCGCGACTGTCGTGCCCTGCGGCGACGGCGTCGCCATTGTCGTCGACGACGAGGAGGGCGCCGCGTCGTGACCGAGCTCGTTCGATATGAAGCGGCGCGCAAGGCGCTGGCCGAGGCCGTCGCGGTCGACGAGGTCCAGGAGATCCGCAGCCAGGCCGAGGCGATGCGCCACTATGCGCGCCAAGCGAAGGACCGCGACCTCGAGATCCAGGCGGCGCAGCTGCGTTTCCGCGCCGAGCGGCGCCTCGGCGAGATGATTGTCGCGCAAAAGGAAACGGTCGGACTCAATACCGGATCGCGCGGCCAGCTGCGCGGCCGGAACGTTTCTGGCGGTTCGGTCTCGGAACAGCCAGAAGATGACCGGCCAACGCTGGCCGAGGCTGGGATCGACCGCAAACTGTCATCCAAGGCGCAGCGCCTGGCCGCAATGCCGGCGGCCGAATTCGAGGCGGCGCTCGATCGTCACCAGGAAGAAATGCGCGCCGGCGTCGCCCGTGTCGCGATGGACCTGGCAAAGGTCGGCGCCGAGGAAAAGGGTAGGGAGCATCGCCGCAACGTGGCGCAAGCGCTCTCTGACGCCTCGGCTCTGCAGCCGACCGGCCGTAAATACCCGATCATTTACGCTGATCCGCCGTGGCATCGAAACCAGGGCGTCACCAGCCGCTCCTACGAGAACCATTATCCGACCATGCCGTGGTCGGAGATCTGCGATTTGCCGGTGAAGGACATGGTCCTGCCGGATGCCTGGCTGTTTCTCTGGATTCCGCGCGCGCACCTGCTCGCCTGGCACGAGGCCGAGATCGAGGCGACGGATCTGCGGACCGGCGAGGTCATCAAGGTCCGTGCGCAGATGCCGCTCGCCTCGGCGGTGGCGCTGTCATGGGGCTTTGACTCCTACTCGACCGCGTTCGTCTGGACGAAAAACGACGAGGAGCATCCGACCGAGGCCGGCGGCGCCGTCCTGGTGCGTGACCAGGACGAGCTGCTGCTGCTGTTCAAGCGGGGGAAGGGCCTTCCGAAACCGGGGAGCGGCGAAAAGTTCGGCTCCAACCATCGTGAGCGCTCGAGGCCGCTCGGTCATTCGCGCAAGCCGGAGCATTACCGGCGCATGATCGCCGCCATGAGCGGCGGAGTGCCGGCACTCGAGCTGTTTGCGCGCGTCGACGCTGAGCATCCGCTGCCGCCTGGCTGGGATGCATGGGGCAACCAGGCGGCGACAGCTGCGCTCGACGAGACTGCGGCGCGCGTCGCGGCCTTTTGCGCCGATGGTCCCGCCTGGGTGACGCGCGACGAGGTCATCGCGGCCGACCGTGCCGCGCTAGAGCAATTCAATTCCCAAGCGATCGCCGGCGAGAGCTCGGCGCCTGACGGGGCGCCGGCGGGTGTAGAACCGCCGCGCGATCGGACTGCCGATGGTCGGTCATCGGACGAGGCCGCAACGGGTAGCCATAGCGCTGCGGCCTCACAGTTAGCGGACGCCGGAGCTCACGCCGGCGATCGTCCAGCCCTTTCGGCCGATGTTGCCTCGTCGCCGATCGGGAAAGTCGTTTCGAGCGTCGCCGTTGCCGGCCGCGCCGATACAGCCGAGCCGCCGGCGAACCGACCTGGACGCGACATTCTCGACGACGGGCTCGATATCCCGGAATTTCTGCGCCGGACGCCGAAGCCGGCGCCGGATCTCGTCGTCTCGCAAACCGAAATGGATCTCGCGCGTATCGACCGCGCGCCGACCGAGGTCGTCGACGATCGTCTGCAAACGCGGTTGCCGCTGACCGAGGACGAGCTCGATATGCAGGCCGCGTTGCTCGCGATCGACGCCGGCGCGCGGATCGACGGCGACATGGTCCGGCATCTGGTCGGCGCAGGTTTCGCGCATTGCTCAACGTCGAGCGTCAAGGTCAGCGACGCCGGCCGCGAATTCCTGGCGCAGCTCGTCACGTCGCCGGCGCCGGCCGAAGCCGGTCGCGCGCCACAAATCGGAGGGTGAACGGATGGACGTTGGAGCTCATGCCGGCGGCTGCCTGATCTGGGCCTATCTGATTATCTTGGTCCTCGGCGTGACCGCGATCGTTTGTCTTAGCGGTGCGCTGTGACCGACAAAGTCGCTCTATTCCGGCAGATCGCCGCGGTCGAGAACGAGATCAAGGATCGCGGCGCCGGCGCGCGGTCGAGGCTCGATCGCTCGGCGTCGCAGCGTCAATGCGACGGCCTCGAGGCTGGCGCGAAAACGCTGCGCTGGCTGCTGCAGAACGCGGCGCGCATTGCCGCAGCGGCGCCGCTGCCGGCTTGCGCCATTTCGATGACCAGGCAGGTCACTGCCGTCGAGACCGAGCTCAAGGATCGCCGCAGCGGCGCGCGCAGCAAGCTGAGCTCGGCGGCGGCCGCTTATCAACGCGACGGCCTCGAGGCCGCGGCGAATACGCTGCGCTGGTTGCAGCAAAACGAGGCGAGCATCAGGGGAGCATTGCGGCAATGAAGCAAACGAAACTGGCATCACTGGCAGAGAGCGCGATCAACGTCTTGGTTGGTTTCGGCATCAGCCTTGCCGCGCAGGTCTATTTCCTGCCGCTGCTTGGCGTCACGGTCTCGATCGGCCAGAACGTTATGTTTGCGCTAATCATGACCGCGATCTCGATCTGCAGGTCGTATCTGCTGCGCCGGCTATTTGAGGCGCTGCATATCCGCCGACCGCTGTCGCCGTTCGTGCAAGCTGTTATCGCCGAACGCTTTCGCCAGGTCGAGCGCGAGGGTTGGTCGACCGAGCATGACGACGGATACGATCGCGGCACGCTGGGCCGGGCTGGCGCTGCGTTCATTCTGCACGCCGGCACGGAATCGCCTGCGGTCCCTCACGAATGGCCCTGGACGCGCGAATGGTGGAAGCCGGCCGGCTATCGTCGCGACCTGGTCCGCGGCGTCGCATTGGCGATCGCCGAGGGCGAGCGGTTCGATCGCAACAGGAATCCGACCGGAGTGCCGGCGCGCTTGAGGCGACCGCTCGCGACGCAGGAGCAGCGGCAATGACGCAGCTCGAGATCGCCGCGATCGCGGTCGGCGCGTTCGCGCTGTTCATGTTCGGCTATTCGCTCGGTTGGATGCAGCGCGGTCGGCTCGGCCGGCGTGACGATGCGCGCGATACGGCTTGGCTGCCGGGCGAGCGTCTTGAGCGGATCGCCGGCGATGCCGCTGGCGAGGATCATCTCGAGGCGCGCTTTCGGAGGGCTTCCTAATGAAGGTCTCCGCAGATCGGGGCAATCCTGATTTCTGGCCGCTGCATTTTTCTGGCCCGTCGCCGACCGTGTTTCTTGACGGTCGCGAGGTCAGCAACGTCCGATATGCCGACGACGAGGCCGGCATGATCGAGGTCTTTCAATTCACCAAGAGCAATGCCGCGATGGTTTGCGCGTGCGGCGAATTCGCCTTGTCCCGGCTGCTGTTCGGTGAGGTCGCTATTCTCGGACGGCGGCGCGCATGAGCTCGACGCGGCACAAGTGGGGCGAGAAAATCCGATTTCCGCTCAAGACCGAGCAGCAATGCGTCCGCTGCGACATGGTCAAGGTCGGCCGGCGCGAGGGCGGTCCTGCGGGCTATTGGGACGAGTTCTGGCGCGACGAGGAGCGCATCCATTGCACGGCGACGCCGCCCTGTGATGCGCGGCGTGAGGCGGTTGCAGTTGCGGCGGCCTGACGCGATCGTGTGCTGCCTGGCTGGCGAAGGGCCGGAGGCGATGATTCTGGCCGAGGTCATCTGCCAGCTGGTCGTCAAGGGCGCGGAGCTCGGCGAGCTCGAGGAATACGAGATCCCGGATCGCGACGCGATCGCCGCCGGCGCAGTCAATCCGCCGCGGCTCAAGCGCCTCGGTTTCCGTCGCGAGTGGCTCGAGCGGCTCGGCGTCGCGATCGAGCGCGACGCGATCTCACGGCTCTCGGCGCAGGACATCGTTTTCCGTCTGCTGCAGCCGCGACCGTGAATTTTCAGTGTTCTGTTGCGTCAGCGTTTTCCCGAATTCTCTTGGTTAGGAAGTTAAGATGACCGCGAAAAGGCGGGCGCGACGCATTGCCTCGGACGAGGCCACGGCATGGGCGCGCAATCTCGAGCTGGGCAATCCTTACGCAAAGAGCGTGCTGCGCGCGCTCGGCGAGTATGTCGACGGCGATGGCATCTGCTGGGTCGGCATTCCGTCGCTGGCGGGGGATTGCGATCTGTCGCAGGACACGGTTCGACGGCGGCTCGCCTGGCTCGAGGAGATCGGCGCGATCGGTCGGACGCCGCAATGGCTCGATGAGAACGGCCGCCGCAATGGTGATGGTCGTGGCAAGCGCACCACGGATCTGATCCGGCTGCTGGTCGACGCGGATATCGACGCGATCGAGGCGCGCGCCGCCGGGCGCAACGTCGACGAAAATCAAGTAAATTCAAGGCCGATTAGCCCTAGCTGGCAGCAAGGGCTAAATTCCGGCGCCGACGACGTTAGCCCTCGGCCAGCACTAGGCCAGCCCTCGCAATACAGCCAGGGCCTAGACTCTTCTGAACCTGAACCGGAGAATCCCCCTAAGTCCCCCTCCGGGGGATTTCCGGATGATCGCGAGACGATCGAGGAAAGTGAACCTGTCGAGTTCGCATCGGTATTCGAGAGCTACGTCGGGCATGAGATCATGCGGCGCGACCTGGCGCTCGAGGAGTTCCGCCTCCTGACGCAGGAGGATCGCGCCTGGTGCGGCCATGCCGTCCCGCTCTACATGGCGAAACTGCGCGAGCTCAAACAGCGTCGGCCGCTGAATTTTCATCTTTGGGTGCGGACGCGCGGGTTTCGGGAATTCCCGGCGCCCGGCGCTGCGCCGGCCAAGGCGGCGCCTCCGCAACGGCGGTTCGTGCAAGGCGACGAGCTCAAGGGCTTGGCAGTGGCGATGCAGATCGCCGAGCGGCGCGAGCTGCGCATCATTCGCGATCAGGATCTCGGCGAGGGCGTCTGGACGCAGCTCGGGCCGCAGGCTGACCTGTCGGCGATGGCCGCGTTTGCCGGCGCCGACCGCGAGTCCTGGCAGGTCGTCGACCTCGGGACGCCGCAGTTTGCCGCCTGGCGCGATCGGCTGGCGCTCTGGACCGGCGCCGAGCCGCAGGCCGAGCGGATCTTCCTCGAGCCGTTTGATCCGAACGTTCACGGCATCTCGTCGTCGAATCCGAATTTCCGTTTGAGGAAGTCAAAGCAGGGCTTTCGCGTGCCGGCGTCGTGGCCGCCGCGGCGCGATGGGACGTGGCAAGTCGCAGGGGAGAGCGAATGAACATGCAATACCGCAAGGGGCAGATCGTCGGATATGTCGAGGCCAGCGGTCGGCTGGCCGTGCCGGCGATGCCCGACAGCTGGCACGTTCTGCAGGTCATGCCTGGGCGTGACGCGAAGGTCATCAAGGCTTTCGCCGAGCGCTGCATCAGCGGATGGTCGCCGATCGTTGTTCATTTCGTCCAGCGGGGCAACGGGCAGCAGGCGCGCCGTCCGCATCTTGGGCGCCGGATCGAAAAGGCGTTTCTGCCGGGCCTGATCTTTTTGCCTGATTTCGAGCTCAGCCGGCTCGGCGAGATCCGCAGCATCCCCGACGTCGACAATCTCCTCAACTTCGGAGAGCTGCGGTCCTGGCTCAACGCGACCGAGATGCAGCTGCTGCGCGATATCGTCAAGATCGAGAACCTGCTGCCGTCGCGCCGCCGTTGGGCGCTTGCGCAGCTGTTCCTGAAATACGGGTTCATTAGCGTTGCGCAGGCCGAGGACAAAACCAAACTGCGGGTTGGTCGGCAGATACGTGTCGCCGATGGCGTGTTCTCCGGCTTACGCGGACTGATCGAGCGAATTGACTCAAATGGACGACTCAGTGCCTACGTCGGTGACGGAAAGCACGGCGTCAAGGTAAGCGGTTTGACCGAGGCGCAGATCGAGCTGATCGACTAATTCGCGGTGCGGTGCATTCGCGGCAGCTCGGCTAAAAGTGCGGAGCCTGATTCCAGGCGGACGCGCGCAGCGCGCCTCAACCATCACCAGATCAAACGCCGATCGCAGTTGCTGCGGTCGGCGTTTTCATTTACATAGGTTGTGCGGTAGCGCCTTGCGCTGTCGCTGCCCTCCTTGGGCGTTTCCTCCCTAGACTTGAGGCCGATCATCGCAAGGTGGTCGGCCTTTCCTTTTGGTGATGACGCAGCCGCCTTGGAAAGCCTGGTACAAGTTAGCCCGCTGGCGAGCGCTGCGCCTGCGCATCTTCCTGCGCGATCTCTACACCTGCCAGCGCAAGGGCTGCGGCAGGGTCGAGCCGAACACGTCGCTGCTGGTCTGCGATCACGTCATCCCGCATCGTGGCGATGAACGCCTGTTCTGGGATAAGGTTAACCTGCAGACGCTCTGCAAGTCGTGCCACGACAGCGTCAAGCAGGCCGAGGAGCAGGCGAGCCTGCACACACGCGGCGTTTGGGATTGAAGGGGTAGGGGGTGGGCAATTCCTTCGCGGATGCCTCTCCACAGACCGGCCCATCTCACACTGACGGTTTTTTTTCATCATGGCCGAAGTTTTCGACCTGTTCGGCGATCCTGTGCCGGCCAACTGGGGCGGCCGTGGTCGGCCGGAGCATGTCGCCAATCAGCAAAACCGGAATCGCGTCAGCCTGTTAGTCGCGCTCGGTTGGAGCAACGCGCGGATTGCGTCGGCGCTTTTCATCACGCAACCGACGCTGCGGAAGCATTATTTTTCAGAGCTCAAGTTTCGGGACGTTGCACGCGACCGGCTGGTCGCGCAGGTCGGCGTAAAACTGATGGACGGCGTCAACGCCGGAAACGTCTCGGCGATCCGGGAATTCCAGAAGTATCTCGAGCGCAACGACCTGATGATGTACGGCCAGACGCAGCAGCCGGCGAAAGCCTCGGCGGCTGAAAAGCCGGCACCAGCCGAGAAGGTCGGCAAGAAAGCCGCAGCGATCGCCGCCGCGCAGCAGCCTGATGCCGGCACACCGCTCGGCGAGCTGATGGCGCGGCGCCAACAGGCCGTTACCTCGCACTGATGATCCTTTCGAGCGAAAACGCCGCGCCGCCGACCTCGCCGGAGATGTGGGATTTGTCCTGCGTCGATTGGGCCGATCGCATGCGCGAGGGCCGGTCGCTTGTGCCGGATCTGCCGCTGTTTGCCGCCGAGGCCGACATCGCGCAGGCGTTCTATGACGAGCTGCAGCTGCCGGACGTGCCAGGCGCGCCGAAAATGCGGACCGCGTCGGGGCAATGGTTTCGCGATATCGTCCGCGCGACGTTCGGCAGCTGGGACCCGCAAAATCAGGTTCGCTACATCCGCGATATCCTGGCATTGGTTCCGAAAGGCTCCTCGAAAACGACCAACGCCGCAGCGCTGCTGATCGTCGCGATGTTGATGAATTTTCGGCCGCGCGGAACCGCGCTGTTTGTCGGTCCGACTCAGGCGATCTCGGATCGCGCTTATGAGCAGGCGGTCGGCATGATCGAGGAGTCGCCGGATCTGCGCCGGCGGTTTCGGCCTCGCGACCATATCAAAACGATCGAGGACCTGGTCACCAAGTCCGAGGCGCAGGTCAAAACCTTCGATCTCAAGATCCTGACCGGCGCGATGGGCCTGTTTTTCGTACTGCTCGACGAGCTGCATGTCCTCGGCAGAAGCGCATCGGCGGCAAAGGTGCTGCGCCAGATCCGCGGCGGCCTCGACAAGACGCCGGAGGGCGTTTTGGTGATGACGACCACGCAAAGCGACGACATTCCGGCCGGCGTGTTCAAATCCGAGCTGAAATTTGCGCGCAACGTGCGGGACGGCAAGTATCGCGGCCGGATCATCCGGCCGATGTTGCCCATCCTGTACGAATTTCCGCCGGATATCGCGTCGCTGACGCGCGAGGAGCGGTCCGCCGGCGTCGAGGAGCGATGGAAAGATCCGGCGAACTGGCCGATGGTGATGCCGAACCTCGGCCGCTCGATCCATCTGCCGTCGCTGCGCGCCGATTGGGAAAGCGAGCGCGAAAAGGGCGAGGACGCGATCAAGGTCTGGGCCTCGCAGCACCTCAATATCGAGATCGGCGTCGGCATCAATAACGAGGGATGGCGCGGCGCCGACTATTGGGAGGGCGCCGTCGACGAGACCCTGACGCTCGAGACCCTGCTCGAGCGCTCCGAGGTCGTGACGATCGGAATCGACGGCGGCGGCCTGGACGACCTGCTCGGCCTGGCCGTCATCGGCCGCGATCGCAAGACGCGCGAATGGTTGTCCTGGTATCGGGCATGGGCCAACCCGAAAGTGCTCGAGATCCGCAAAGACATCGCGGCGCAGCTGCAGGATTTTTCCGACGCGGGCGAGATCTCGATTTGCCCGGTCCCGCAAGACGTCCTCGAGCTCGCGATGATTGTCGCGCAGATCATCGCGTCGGGCCTGTTGCCGGAGAAAAACGCGATCGGCATCGATCCGAACAACGCCGCGGCGATTATCGAGGCGCTGGTCGGGGTCGGGGTGACCGACGACATGATCCGCCGGCTGCTGCAGGGACCGGCGCTTGCGCCGGCCATGTACGGACTCGAGCGCAAATTGTCTGACGGCACGTTCTGGCACGGCGGCATGCTGCTGATGGCCTTCGTTCTGGGAAACGCAAAGGTCGAGCAGCGCGGCAACTCCGTGATGGTGACGAAAGCCGTCTCCGGCCGCGCAAAAATCGATCCGCTGGTCGCGTTGTTTCAGGCCGCGATCCTCATGAGTTGGAATCCCTCGGCCGGCAGGCTCGTGACCGGCGCTGATATCCTGACGGTGATCTGATGGGAATGTTGAGGAGCGGGCTGGGCTCGGCGTTCCGCGCGGTCGCCAATGCGTTCGATCCTGGCGCGCCGCGCGACATGGCCGATCCCCAATATTGGGCGGATTTTGGCGGTCGCATGTCGCTCGCCGGCGTCGACGTCACGGACAGCAACGTCAGCCAGCTCGACGCTGTCCAGGCCGTGCGTCACGGCCTTTCGTCGGCCATGAAATCGCTGCCGGCGTCGGTCTACCGGCGCGGCGCAAACGGCGCGCGCGAGGCGCTGCCGGATCATCCTGTCACCAGGTTATTTGCGGCCAACCCGAACGCTCGCCAGACGCCGGCGGAGCTCGTCGGCGAGCTCGCCTGGAACGTGTCCTACTATCGGAATTCCTATTGCGCGATCCTGCCGCCGGGCGATCCTCGCGCATCGGAATATTACGCTGTCGGCGGCCTCGAATGGCTGCATCCGCGGCGCTTGGCGATGGTCGAGCGTGGCATCGACGGGCGCTTGTATTACACGTTCAATCCGCCGCCGACGATCGTCCAGGGCGCGCAGCTCAAGCAGACGACCTATCGTGACGACGAGCTCTGGCATATCCGGTCGAATCCGTTGCGCGAGGATGGCTTGCTCGGCGAGCCCATTTTTCATAGCGCGAGGCACGTCTTTGCGCGTGCGATCGCCGTCCATGACTACGGTGACCTCTGGTTCAAGAACAACGGCCAGTCCGGCGGCACGCTCGAGCATCCCGGCGTGTTCAAGGACAAGGAAGATCGAAACCAGTTTCTCGAAAACTGGCGCGCTGCCGGGACCGGGATGAATCGGCACAAGGATCGGCTGCTGACGCATGGCGTCAAATATAACCCGATCAAGGTGACGAATTCGGAGGCGCAGCTGCTCGAGACCGAGGACGCCGCCGACACTGCGGTTTTCGGCCTTTGGAGCTATCCGCTGCATCGCGCATCGCGGCTCAAGCGCGCGACAAACAACAACGTCGAGCAGCAGTCGCTAGACTTCGTTGTGGGGTGCGTGGCGCCGCTCGCGATCGAGCTCGAGCAGGGCGTCGAGCGGGATCTGCTGCTGGACAACGAAAACGGCGATCTGTTTTTCGAGTTCAACTTTTTCGGGCTGCTGCGCGGCGACCTGCTGAATCGTTATAGGGCCTATCTGATCGGCCGCCAGGGCGAATGGCTGTCCGCGAATGACATCCTGCGATTTGAAAACATGTCGCCGCGGACCGATCTCGGCGGCAATGAGTACAAAAACCCGCTGACAAAGGACTCCGCCGGCGGCACGCAGAGTGGCGACGACAAGGCTGGCGGCAGCGGCGGCTCGAGCTCTCCAAACGAGGACGGCAACGATGATTAAGATGGAAACCGCGACGCCGGATCTGCGCCAGGTCCTGACGCAGATCTCGTCAATCGACGCCCTGGTCGCGCTCGAGGTGTCGGCGCTCGCCGATTGCCTGGCGCGCGCCGAGCAGCGCCAGGCGCTCGTCGCAGCCGCGGCTGCGCAGGCCTCAAGCTCGGCGAGCAAGATCGCGCTGGTCTCGGTCGCCGGCGGACTGACGCCGCGCGGCAGCTGGTTCGGCTCGAGCCTGTCCGGCATTACCGCGCAGGTCACGCGCGCTGCCGATGACCAGGACGTCGCCGGCATCGTCCTCGACGTCGACAGTCCCGGCGGAACGGTCTCGGCGACCGTCGAGGCCGCAAATGCTGTCGCCGCTGCAGCGACTAAGAAACCCGTCGTCGCAGTCGCGAATACCCTCGCGGCCTCGGCCGCCTATTGGATCGCTTCGCAGGCCGGCGAGCTGGTGATGACGCCGTCCGCCGACGTCGGCTCGATCGGCGCGATGATTATGCATCAGGATATTTCCGGCTGGCTCGACCAGGTCGGGATCAAGATGACGATCGTCCGCTCGGAGCAATCGCCAAATAAGAACGAGGCGCATCCGTTTGCGCCTCTGTCGGACGAGGCGAGGGCTTATCTGCAGGGCCGCGCAAACGAGGCCGGCGCCGATTTCGTCAGGGCGGTCGCGAGCGGCCGGCGCGTGACGCGGGCGAAAGTCCGCGATGAATTCGGCCAGGGCCGCATGGTCGGCGCGCGCGAGGCCGTCGCCCGGGGCATGGCCGACCGGATCGCGACGCTCGACCAGGTCATCGGCAGCATGCTGCAGCAGCGCTCGCCGCGGCCGAGCGCGCGCCGGCGATCGGCGTTGGTGTTCGATTAAGGCGAGTCACAATCTGGGTCGTCCGCGCATAGGCGTGGAGCAGACATCTCTCGAGCAGTTCAAAATGCCCCCAATTGACCCCAAAGGCGATGCCGCCGTTCGCCGAGAGGATGTTTCGAACTTTCATAGCAATTTCCCTAGCTGCGTCGATCAAATCACCGAGATATAAAGCAGATTGAGGAGCGGCGGCGCGCCTGCGTGTCAAAGGCCGACCAGCTAGGCGACTGACTTGAGCGTGATTGGCACAAACTGCATATCTGCGGCAGACCTTCATTCTCAGGCGTTGATGACGGTGGGTGCGAAGCCGTCCAAGTATCGCGGTCAAACGTAACCATTTACGAAAGCCGGCTTTTCCTGCACGATACATTATCGACCTCTAGTTGATGCGTTGAAAGCAATCGCTGCCGATCGCCTAGCACTTTTGGACTAGTGTGCGGGAGTTAACGATGCTCGTCAGGGTCAAATCACCGAACTGCCAATCAGTTGACGGACACCTAGCGGCCCTCGCCGGCCAGCGAGTCCTCTCAAGTGAGTTCAATTATCGCAAAGAGGCTGAGCTTTTCGGGGAGGGAGAAGACGCTGAGTACGTCTACCAGATCATCTTCGGAGCAGTGCGGACTTATAAGCTGCTCCCCGATGGTCGCCGCCAGATTAATTCCTTCCATCTGATCGGGGACATGTTCGGATTCGAGAACGGCGCAACCCATCGCTTCACTGCCGAGGCGATTGTTGAAACCAAAGTTCGCATAATGCGAAGACGCGGCCTTCTTGATGCGATGGTAAACGAACCGGAATGCATGACGAATCTGCTCAGGCTGACTACTCTCAACCTTGAGCACGCTGAGAACCATATGCTTCTTCTGGGGCGAAAGAGTTCCCTGGAGAAGGTGGCCGCGTTCCTGATTGAAATGGACGACCGGCTGGTTCATCCGGATGAACTGACCTTGCCGATGGGTCGTCGCGATATAGCCGATTATCTCGGACTGAAACTGGAAACTGTGTCGCGCGCACTGTCAACCATGCGAGACAGAGGAATACTCCGATTCAACGAGTTGACACATAGGCACGTCGTTCTGATGGACCGCGAAGGACTCGCAAAACTGGACGGTTGAATTCAAGGGCGAGTATCGCGGGGCGGGGTCGCTCTCTCGAAGATCTCGCCTCAATCGGCGATATTCTCTCGTTTCGCCTGCCTGTGGCCCAAAACAGACCGATCGATCAGGGTCTGCGATTCCTTTGATCCGGCCAGACCGGACGATCACCAGGCAGGCGCAAACGTCGTTTGACCAGATCAGCGCCTCCGGCGTCTTGCGGTCGATCACGACTGGGTTTGCTCGGTAACGGGAACGTGAGCAATGCCCCTGCTGTACGTCTGGCCGCGTTGATCTACGTCAATCCCGCGTGAAGCATACGCTCACTGGGTAAAGGATGGGGTGGGTCCTCAAAACGGAGAAGAGCCCATGAAACATCTAAGAACGGTAGCGCTTGCAGCTTCTGCCTTCGGTTGTGCAGCACTGTTCTCCTTTGGTTGGGCCGAGCAAGGCGGCATCTCACTGTCAGTCGAGAGTGCTCAGGCGCGGGTTGGCCGCCCGCTAACCCCCGTGAGCGTTGCGGGCGTTGCGCGTCGTCACAACCGACGGGCGGCCTACTACGGCGCAGGTGTTGTCGGAGCAGGCGTTGCAGCGGTTGGCACGGGCGCCGCGATCGCGGCCACTGCTGTGCCTAACGCTTGGGGAAACGACAGTTGGGGCGGCGCTTATGCAGCCCAAACGGATCCTCACTTTGGACAAGCTCACTACGTCCACAGGGCTTACCCCGGATATAGCCCCTACTACGGTTATTCCGGATGGGATGATTACTCGGCGCGTAACGGCATTAAATGCACACCGGGTGGCACAATCAAACTTGACGACGGTCAGATGTATTTCTGCCAGTAGACGCTCCACGTACGCATCGCGGAGGCGGCCGAGAAAGCCGCCTTCTAGCGAGCGGCTCGGACGCGGGAGTGTTTGGCACCGCGTGGGCTGTCGCGAGGGTGCAATGATGTTTCGCCACGAACTTATCCATTGACCTAGATCAACACTCCACCGGTCTATCAGATTGCCTATAGCGGTGATCGACAAATAGGCACGCAGACCGGCCAGCGTTTGCCATTCACGCGGCGTGACAACAAGGAGTAGGTGCAATGAGAGCTTTCTCAATTCTCGGACTGCTGTTTGCAGCAATGGTGCTGGCGACGGTTCCGGTCTCGCCGCAGGTGACATCGCGTGGCGTGGAGTTAAGCGTTGATCAAGCGCAGGCCTACACTTACCGGCGCGCTCGCGTGACTGCGCGTCGTGTCGACCGTCGCGCGTACCGCCATACGCGTCGCGCCGTGCGGCGGGGTGTCTATTAACGGAGCGCGATGGGCGATGGCGCGGGCAGAGTGAGCGAGGAACCGGTTCCATCGCCGCCATGTGGCTCGATAGACGACGTCGCTGGACGAGCCGAGGTCAATGTTTCGGGGATGCACCGGAGCGACCGGCATGCCACTGGTGGCATATTTCTGGAAGGTCGGAGCAGTGTTGCTCGCACTGCTCCTTGTTGCAGATTATTGGCTGCCAAGGGCCCCGACCGTCGATCAGGCGGCTGCGGACCGGCCGATCATACGCATCCATTCAGATCGCAAATGGCCCGAGCTTGTTGTCTTCGATACCCGATCGCCGATGATCGTCGCCGCTGCGCCCGTGGCCGAGGCGACCGACGTCTCAACTTCGTCGGATGTGGCCGAACCGCCCGTTACCGTCGCACGGAGCCCAACAGTGGCGAACTCTTTCGCGATGCATCCGAAACTGGATACACGCACGCCTGAAACCATCGATCGCAAGCGACAACGCAAGATGTTGCACGTTGCGGCTCGACCGAGGCGAAACGCCCAGCCGCCGATTCTTCTGGCGGCACGGCGAGGGCAATTCCGCTGGTTCTGGTGATCGTCGCCCGATCGCACCTGTATCTCGCTCAACCTTTCATTCATCGACAAGCCAAGCCTGGATGCGGGACGACGGTATGAGTTGCCGGGGCACGTGCGGATTGATCGTGCCCGCAAATACAGAGAGATCTTGGTCGAGCTTTGCACGAACGAATGCCTTGGCCTCTGCTTCCGTAGCGAAAGTCCTTGTTTCCCGGGGGCTTCGCGGCTTCGGCAGCGTGCCGCGTTTACGAGGTTCAAAAGTGACATACCAAGTCGGCGTCATCGCACGCACCAACTAATCGCCCTACCTAATCGGTCTGTTATTTGGCGCGATCACGAAGCTCGTTGATCTGAATCAAGATCGCGGTTCAACCATTGCCGACCGCCGAGGTCGATTTCCCGTTTCAGTTCCTGAGTTGCTCGACCCGCGCCATCGCCTGGACTAGCGGGAACGCGGGCTCTTTCTCCGTCCAGGCAAACCCCACAACCAACCAGGAGTCACTGATCCATGCGAGTGGACATCAAGCAGCTGCGCCAGGCCCGCGCCAACAAGGCAAAGGACGGCAAAACCGCGCTCGAGCAGCTCAACGCGCTGCAGGGCAAGGCTACTCTGACCGAGGCCGAGACCACGCAGGTCGGCGAGCTCGAGACCAAGGTCGACGCGCTCGAGGCCGAGGTCGCCGAGCTCGACAAGCAGATCGCCGCCGAGGAAAAAAAGCTGCGCCGGACGGCGCTGTTCGGCTCCTCGACCGCGCTCGGCGGCCCTGCGCTGGCGACCGTCGTCAACGATATCAATCCGGAGCGGACCGGCGGTTTCCGCAGCGTCGCGGAATTCGCGGTTTCGGTCCGCAACGCCATGACGGGCGGCGGCCTTGATCCGCGTCTCGGCGCGGCGCCGACCAATTTCCAGCAGAACCAGGGCGGCAACGGCGAGGGCTTCCTGGTGCCGACCGAGTATCGCGAACAGATCTGGGCGCTCGTTTTCGACGACCAGAACCTGCTCGGCTTCTGCAATCCGGAGCCGACGCAGGGCAACTCGATCGCGATCGCAAAGGACGAGACCACGCCGTGGGGCGCGTCCGGCGTCCAGGCGGCCTGGCGCTCCGAGGGCACGCAGCTGATCGCGACCAAGGCGGCGATGACCGGCGAGATCATCCAGCTGCATGAGCTCTACGCCTTCGTGCTGGCCTCGCAGGAGGTCCTCGACGATGCGCCGCGGTTGCAGAACCGCATCTTCAACCAGGCCGCAAACGCGATCCGCTGGAAGGCGTTTGAGGCGGTCATGACTGGCGACGGCAAGGGCAAGCCGCTCGGCTTCATGAATGCGCCGTCGCTGGTGACCGTCTCGAAGGAAGCAGGCCAGGCGGCCGATACGATCAACGTCGCGAACGTCCTCAAGATGTATTCGCGTCTGCTGCGGATGGGTGGACGGCCGATGTGGCTCGGCAATTCCGACATTCTGCCGCAGGTAGGTCAGCTGACGATCGGCAACGTGCCGGCCTGGTTGCCGCTGAATCAGCCGCTCGCCGGCGCGCCGGATGGCGGCGTTTTCCTCGGCCGTCCGCTGATCTTCAACGAGCACAGTGCCACGCTCGGCGACCTCGGCGATCTGACCTGCGTCGACCTCTCGGGCTATGCGCTCGCGACCAAGGCCGGCGGCGGCATCGATTTCGCCGCCTCGATCCATCTGTTTTTTGACTACAACCTGGCGGCCTTCCGCTGGATCTTCCGGATGGGCGGTCAGCCTTATCTGTCGGCGCCGGTCGCGCCGGCCAAGGGCGCTAACACCAAGTCGCATTTCGTCGCGCTCGAGGCGCGCTGATCGAGCTCGGCGAGCTCGTCGGACAATGACGGCGCGCCGGCCTGACCTGGCCGGCGCGAGTAACGCCGCGTTTCAGTTTCCCGAAACCATGAGGAGTGCAGATGCACACCAATCTCAAGCCGTCGCAGCGCGTCAGCGTTGTCGACTCGATCAACCCGCAATCCTCCGCTGCCGCGCTGACCACGGGCTGGATCGATGCCGGCAAGTTCCACAACTATATGGCCGTCATCTCGGTCGGCGCGCTCGGCGCTGCGGCGACCGTCGACGCCAAGATCCAGCAGGCGACCTCGGCCGCCGGCGCCGGTGCAAAGGACATCGTCGGCAAGGCGATCACGCAGCTCACGAAAGCCGGCGCGGACGATAACAAGCAGGTCCTGGTCAACCTCAAGCAGGAGGACCTCGACATCAACAACGGCTTTGGTTTCTTCCAGGTGTCAGTGACGCCTGCGGTCGCCGCGAGCCTGGTCGGCTGCTCTGTACTCGGTTTCGATGCGCGGTACGGGTTCGCAACCGACAATGATGCGGCAACCGTCGACGAGGTCGTCGGCTGATCCGCGAGCGCCTCGGCCGCACCAGGCCGAGGCGCCTCTTTCCCTTTCCGGCAGGGCTTCCCGACATGCTCCGCATCTCCCAGCGTCCGGCGGGCTATCCCGTCACACTCGACGAGGCCAAGGCGCAGCTGCGCGTCTCGAGCACGAAAAACGACGCTTTGATCTCAGGCCTGATCGGCGCAGCAACGGGGCACTGTGAGGCCCTGGTCCAGCGCGCTTTCGTGCCGCGGACGTTCCAATGGGTGCTGCCGTGCTGGCGGCCTGTGATCGAGATCCCGATCGCGCCGGTCACCTATGATGCGATCCATTCGATTAAGTATGTCGATTGGGCGACCGAGACGCAGCAGACGCTCGATCCCGCGAGCTATGTCGTGCAAACCGCGGGCGATAGTGTCCGCATCTTCCCGAAATTCGGCATGTCCTGGCCGCTCGCGTTCTCGCATGCGCCGGAGCCGATCGTTATCGAATTCGACGCCGGTTACGAGGATCTCGAGGATCTGCCGGCGATCGTCAAAACCTGCATCCTGTTGCAGATCCGGCATCTCTACAGCATCGGCGAGACAAATCCCGCGCTGGTGCGCGATCTCGTCATCGGCGTCAGCGACAAGGCCTGGCAATTGTCGCCAGACGTCAAGACGCTGATCCCTGACGCGGTTTCGCTGCTCATGCTGTCGGAGGTCTGGTGATGGCCGATCGCGTGCTCAAGGCGCCGCGCAACGCGCGGACGCTGCTGTTCTGGCCGGCCAAGGCGCCGGCGGAGGTCGTCGAGCGCGGTTTCGATTGGTTCGACGTTCTGCTCTCGCCGGCCGAGCGCGCGCGCCTCGCCGCCGGCGAGACCGTGACGCCGGCAGACGGCATCAAGGCCTCGAGCTACGTGCTGCCGCAGGGCATCGTCGCGAGCGCCTCGAGCAACACGGCGACCGTCGCGCTGGTGACGTTGACCGGCGGCGAGCTCGGCCGCGTCTACAGCATCGCAAACCGGATCGAGACCGCGAAGGGGCAGCAGCTCGAGCGCGTCGTCAAGCTGCGCATTCGCGCGAAATGAGCGCGCGATGGACCGCGTCACGGCGCTGGTCGCGATCGCGCATCTGAAATTGCGGCTCGAGCTGCTCGAGCGGCATCCGGAGATCCTGGAGGGAATCGACATGATCGACATCAAACGGCCGATCGAGCTCGCTGGCATGCGCTCGCGCCTGGCGCGGGCAAGGAAGCTCGAGACGGATATCGGCGTCACGGGCCAGCGCTATGATCGCGTGCTCGACAAGATCGACGAGCAGCATAAGGCGCTGCAGGGCCACGCCGGCGAGCTCGAGAACAACTCGGCGCAGCTCGAGCAGCTGCTCGGCAGCATGATCGCGGGGGACAATGGCGGCCCAAACGATGGCGAGGCCGGCTCGAGCGGCTCCGAGGTCGGCCAGGTCATCACCAGCAAGGTTGACGGCCAGTGACGCCGGACGAGTCCCTCGACCAGCATATCCGCGCGCTCGAGGAGAACGGCGAGACCGTCCTGGTCCGGCGTTACGCCGGCGTCGGACCGGCGCGCGCCGTCGCGAAAGAGGCGGCGGCCCTGGCGAAGGTCAAGGGCTATCAGCCGGCGGAGATTGTCGGCGAGATCCGCCAGGGCGACCGGCATGTCATCCTGTTGAATGATCCCTCGGCGGCAGTGCCGGACGGCAAGGTTGCCTTGTCGACCATGCTGCCGCTGACGGATCGAGATTTCCTGGTGATCGCCGGCGCCGAGGTCAGCATCATGGGCGTTGACGACGCGACCAGGCGCGTCCAGGGCCAGATCATCGCTTTCGAGATTCAGGTCCGTGGCTGATGGGCAAGGTATTCGACGAGGCCGACTATCAGCGCAGGCTCGACGCCGCGCGCAATGGGATCTCGACCAGTGAGGAGGCCCGGTTCGTCATCACGGGCGACCTGGCCGGCCTCAACGCGCGCAAGGCGTTCCAGGAGGCGAAAGAGCGCGCGCTGCAAAAGGCGCGGGCCAAAATGCTGCAGCGTATCGACCAGGAGATGACCGATCTCGACCGCGACGGCGTTTTGCCGACAGAGGTCGAGGAGATCGTCACAGGCCCGCATGACGAGCTCGTCTCGGTCGATGGCTGATGCGAATCGTTTTTCGCTACCTGGCGATGCAGGACATCGTCGATTTTGCGATCGAGACGCTGCGGCAGCGATCGCCGGTCGGATCTGTCGACGATCCGCATCCCGGTCTCTACCGCGATAGCCACACGGTTTTCCTAAATGGTCATGTCGTCAGCGACGTTTCGGCATTCCGGCGCGGCGACCAGATCAATATCTCCAACCCGGTCCCTTACGCGCGCAAGATCGAGATCGGCCGGATGAAAATGAAGGTCGAGCCGAAGGTCTACCAAGAAACTGCGCTGCTCGTCGCTGCGCGGTTCGGCAATCGCGCCGCGGTGAAATTTACGTTCATGCCGGTCCGGTTCGGTGACGTCGCGGCCTATGCCGCCTTCTCGCAGCAGATCAAGGCCGGCCGGCGCCACATGTCGGACAAGGCGCGCCAGGACTGGCTCGTCCGGCAGCCGGCCCTCGAGATCCGGGCACGCTAGAGGTTATTCCATGGCTGATTATGCCGGCGCCGTCGCCGCGATGCGGGCGCGCTATGTAGACGGCTTGACGGCGGCGCCGAGCTCGTTCCAGAATGAGGATCCGCCGCAAACACCCTGGCCGCCGCAGGGCACGCCCTGGTGCTATTTCGAGGTCGTCGAGACCCTGCGGCGCAAGCGCGGCGTCGGCACGCCAGGCAACCAGACCTGGCTAATCACGGGCAACATCTTCGTGCATGTATTCGTGCCTAAGGGCTACGGGTTCGCCGCGCATCTCGCGCTCGCCGGCCAGGCCGGTGACCTCTTCAAGGATGCGACGTTCTACAACGCCGAGCCCGGCGCCTGCGTGCGCTGCTGGGACGAGAACGGCGAGGGGCCGACCGTCCAGGGCGGCGACAGCGCCTCCGACGACGGCAACTGGTTCGGCCTGGTCGTCGTGATTCCTTTCCAGTTCTTTTTCATCGGCTGATCCAAACGGGAGACTGATCGCATGGTCTATCAAAGCAATTCCGCCGGCCGCGTCGCCTACAAGGCGCAGGCTGGCCTCGGCCAGATCGCCGCGGGCGGCGCCGGCGCTACTGTGCTGCCGATCTCCGGCGGTCCAGGTGCCAAGCTATCGAAAGCTGCCACGGAATCGCAGACGATCCGCAACGACGGCATGTCGATCCGCGGCCGTCACGGCACGCAGAAAACCTCGTCGAGCTACAACGCTGAAATGTGGCTCGGCTCGCATGACGCGATCCTCGAGGCGATCATGCGCGGCACTTGGGATGCGGCGCCCCTTAGCAAGACGCAGGCCGATTTCACGTCATTGACGACGGCCGCGGACGGCATCGTTTTCGCCAACGGCTCGCCGATCGACATGGGCTTTAAGGTTGGCGATATCATCCGCGCCACCAATCTGCCGGACGCCGGCAACAATGCTCGCAATCTGCGGATCTCCGCGCTCTCCGCGAACAAGATCACGGTGCCGGAGACGCTGATCGCCAATGCAGCGCCGGATACGAATTGCACGATCACGCGGCCAGGCAAGCGCCTGGTCAACCCGGCCGCGCTGGTCCGGCGCTATTTCGGGATCGAGGAATTCGAGAGCGACATCGGCAAGGCGACCGTCCTCGACGATTTCGTCTGGGGCACGGGCAAATTCTCGATGGCACCGAACGGGATCATCACGTTCGATCCCGGCGGCATCGGGACCGGCAAGATCCGGCCATTGGAGGCCGCATACTTCACCAACCCGTCGGAGACGGCCGGGACGCCGTTCGCCGTCGTCGACGCGACGATCCGGCTCGGCGGCGTCGACCTGGTCGAGCTGACCTCGTTCGATCTGTCGCTGGATATCCAGCCGAGCGCGCCGGATGCGTTCGGCTCCGGCAACATCAAGTATGCGCCGGACGTGTTCACGGGGCCGCTGCGGGTTTCGCTCAACCTGACCATGCTGCGCAAGGATCTGCAGCTGCTGGCCGATTTCGTCAGCGAAACGCAGTATTCCCTCAACATCCTGGCCGTCGACAACATGAGCGAGCCGAAAGACTTCATGTCGATCACGGTGCCGAATTTCACGCTCGGCGGCGTCGATCCCTCGGCGCTCTCCAAGCAAGGCGGAGGTCGCACGCAGACGATCACGGTCCCGCCGGCGCTGGTCGGCATCGATACCTCGGCGACCGGCAATAACAGCATGATCTCGTTCCAGACTACCGCAGCGTAGCGTTTGAGTGATCGGCGCCGACCATAGGCCGATGGAATGTTCTCGCGAGAACCGGCCGCAGGGTTGTCGGACCCTGCGGCCAACCTTTCCGACAAAAGGCACCCGACATGACTGAATCAACTGCAATCCTCGATCTCTCCGCGCATTTGCCCGTCGACACGTTCAAGTTGCAGATCCGCAAGCCTGGCACGGATACGCCGATCGGCTGGGTGATCGAGCTCGCCGGACCTGCGCATCCGCAGACGATCGCGCTCAACAATGAATCGACCCGCGACGCGATCGAGAAGGAGAAGGCGATCGAGTTCGCGCAGGTCAACGGCCGCAAATGGAAAACCGAGGATGAAACGGTGGCCGATCGGCGCCGGCAGAACGTAACAAAGGTTTGCCGCCGGATCGTCGGCTGGTCGCCGAATCCAACGTTCACGACGGTTTCGCCAGATCCCATCCCGTTCATGCTCGAGAGCGCAGTCAATCTGTTCCTGCGGCCGGAGCTCGGCAGTTTCTTCGTCCAGGTCACTGAGTACCTGACGAGCGAGCGGGCTTTTACGAGGCCCTCAAGTCAGACTTGAGGGCATACGCCGAGCGCAGTTTCCTGCTGTCCTCGAGGGCCGGCGACGCCGGCGAGACCTATCGCCAGGTCCTCGAGGGCCTCCTGCTAAGGACGCGCGATCCAAAGCGCAGGGCCGAACGGGAAGCGATCCTCAAGGTCCCGCCGATGCCGGCGGGGCTGCTCTATCTCTGGCGCATCTATGACCGGATGCGCCGGCGCAAAGGCGGCAACGGTTTCGCGCTGTCGCCGCTGGAATGGCAGGACATCGACGCTTTCCTGCGTCGGACGCAAACCGACCTGGCTCCATGGGAGCTCGAGATCATCGAAATGTTGGATGATCTCTATCTGGTCGATTACTCAAAACTGCAGGTGGATTGATGGCCGACCAGGTCGTGACCGAGCTCGTTATCGACGCGAATACGCAAGGCGCGGCCGATTACGAGCGGGCAATGGACAGTGCCGCCGGCGCCGCGCAACGCGGCACGGATGCGGCGACGGATTTTAACGTCGGCCTGATCGAGCTCGGCGCCGGTGCGGTCGCTGCGGCGGCGACGGTCAACAAGGCGCTGGATTATGTCGTCAGCTTTAACAAGTCGCTCGCCGACATGGGGGCGCTTGCCGATCGCGTCGGCCTGTCGCTCAAGGATCTGCAGGGCGTCCAGTTCGGCGGCCAGATCGCAGGGCTGACCGAAAGCCAGATCAATGCGGGGCTGGAAAAGTCGGCGCAGCTGCTCAACGACGCGCAGCGCAACGCTAATTCACTGTCGAAAGAGTTCGATGCCAACGGCATCAGCCTGCGCAATGCCAACGGGCAGCTGATTAGCCAGAACCAGCTGCTGCAGATCGCGGCCGACCTGGTCAGCCGTGCACGCAGTCCGCAGGACGCGATCGCGATCGCGCAGATGCTTGGCTTTACCAAGGAATGGGTGCCGCTGTTGCAGCAGGGTGCCGGCGCGATGGCGGATCTCGGCAACCAGGCGCAGGCTGCCGGCGCCGTCATCGACGACGAGACGGTCAAGCGCGCCTCCGATTTCGATGCGGAATGGCGCAAGAGCTCGGTCCAATGGTCGCTCTACATGAAAGCAGCGTTCGCGGATCTGCTGCCGTTCCTGGATGACCTGATCGAGCGGGCGGCGAAATTCATCAAGTCGATCGACCGGGACGCGATCGAGAAGGCGGCAAACGAGCAGCTCGACGCCCTGTCCGGCGCTGTCGGCGGCCCTGGCACAAACCAGACGGTCGGCATCAGGATCGGGATCACGCCGGAAACCGAGCGCGCCCTGTCGGATTTCAAGAATGCGTCGGTTTTCTCGCTCGACTTCTGGGAATCGGCCGGCCGCATCCTGAGCTCGTCGGTCGAGCGCATCAGGCCAGAGGATATCAAGTGGTACGCCGGGACGGGCTCCTCGATCACCGACACCAGTAACGCGCAGAACGAGTTCGCCTGGCAGGGGCAGGCAGCGTCGCTCAAGTCGATGCAGGCGGGCCTGGCCGGGCTGCAGTTCGGCCGGCCGTCCAATGTGGCGGCGCGGGGCGATGTGGCCGCAGATCCCGTCGATCGCGCCATCAACTCGCTGCGGAAGCATACCGAGACGCAGGAGGCCGATACCAGGGCGGTCGGGCTCGGCGATGCCGCGCTCGCGTCGTTCCGCGCGACGGCCGCCGAGACGTCGGCAGTGCAGGCCAATAACGGCAAGGAAACGGCGGCGCAGGCCGCGCAGTTCGCCGCGCTGCGCGATCGCGCGGCTGCTGCCGCCGACGCCCTGGCGCGCGCCAAGGTAAGCTCGCAAATCGATTTCAGCAGCAAGACGGCGTTCCTGTCGTCGGACGACGTCGCGATCGCCTCGCAGCTCAAGGGGATCTATGGAAACGACGTGCCGGCCGCGCTGGACAGCACCTATGCGGCGGCGATCCGCACCAACAATGCCTTTAAGGGGATCGCGTCCTCGATCGAGGGCGACCTGGTCAACGGCCTGACCGATATCACGACGGGCGCCAAGTCGGCCGGCCAGGGCTTTACCGATATGTCGAATGCGATCGTCAAGGCGATCGAGCAGATGATTATCAAGATCACGATCGTCGAGCCGCTGATGCGGTCACTGCAGTCGGCTGCCGGCGGCCTCGGCCTGTTCTCGCTTGGCGGCGCGTCGGCCGGCGGCGCGACGTCGTCGACCGGCTTTAGCGGCGGCCTCGGCGGCCTCTACCACACGGGCGGCATCATTGGCTCCGAGCCGACGTCGATGCGTTATATCCATTCGACCTATTTCGATGATGCGCCGCGCTTCCACACTGGCGGCATCGCCGGCGACGAGGTCCCGATCATCGCCAAGCGCGGCGAGGGCGTCTTTACGCCTGGTCAAATGGCCGCGCTCGGTGCCGGTGGGGGCGGAGGCACGCCGCCGCAGGTCACCATCAACAATTACACGGATGCGACGCCGAGCGTCGAGCAGGCGCCGAACGGCGACATCACGGTTACGCTGCGCAAGATGGTCGACGGCGCGGTCGGGGACTCGCTGTCGACCGGCACTGGTCGGCGCGTGCTCGGCGACCAGTACGGCGTCAAACCGTTCACGGGGCAATAATCCAATGGCGTTGCCAGCATTCCCGATCGCAAACGCCGTCATCCTCAAAGAGGGTTTCGGTCTGCAGCGCATGCGTGATCCGATCGCGACCGATATGGAGCAGGGCAACACGCGCCAGCGTCCGCGACCTGGCGACAATGTCGGCACGGTGACGCAGACGGTGCGCTTCTATGCGGCCGACTATGACACGTTCGTCGAGTGGGTTAAGACGACCCTCAACCTCGGAACGGCGCGCTTTACCATCGACGTCTGGCTCGGAACGTCGCTGGCGAACAAGGTCTGCCAGTTCATCAAGCCGGGCACTTCCCTGATCGCGAGCTGGCCGAATCCGGGGCAGGTCGACGTCCGCATGACGCTGCGGGTTTACGACGTCTAGCCATGCCGACGCACAATGAAGCGCTGCTCGAGGCCTATGCCTCCTGTCCGCCTAGCGCGCGGATCTATTACACGCTCGAGCTCTGGCAGTCGTCGTTTGACCAGCCGGCGCGGGTTGTCGCCAATGTCGGCGACGATATGGCCTTTGGGCTCGAGGCGGGCGCGCCGCGCAACGCCGGCGAGACCGTGACATTCATCGCGTGTCCGTTCCAGGCCGGCTATCCCGAGCAGAAGGAAGGTCAGCCGCCGTCGACCACGATCAAGATCGACAACGTCAACCGCGAGCTGGTGCCGAAGATCCGCGCGGCGCAGGGGACGCGCGAATATATCCAGGTGCTTTATCGCGAGTACCTCGGCAGCGACCTGACCGAGCCGGCCTATGGGCCGATCGAATTCGAGCTGCGCAGCGTGCAGATGGTCGGCGCATCGCTGACCGGGACGGTCATGGTCAAAAACCTGCAGAACAAGCGGTTTCCGAGGCTGACCAGGAATTACGATTATGTGCAGTTTCCATCCTTACTGGCTTAAGGTGCCGAAGTCCGCCTTACCTTCACAAAGCCACCTTGCACAAGGTATCGTCGAATGTCAGCCTTGGGCCACTTCCGGGCTCATGCACCTTAAACAAGGGCTCACTCGATCGGCAGGCCTTGGTGTCTATCGAACGGTCCCAATCAGTAATTGCACCCTTTGGAACGGTTCCAACGCAACCGGGGAAGCGGCTTTCCACCCTAAGCTCCCCTGCCATCCTGTTTGCCGATCACGCAGCGCCATCCCGCAAGGCGTTCGGCCGGGTGCTCCTTCATCCACGCAGCGAGTTCCGGCGCACCCATCAGGCAGGACTGCATCGAGACGTCTGAGGTGGTAAAGGTCTGCTCGTGGCAATTTGCCGGAGAGGAGAGATTGCAGAGCACGGCGATGATCCTGATCACGGCTGGAGAGCCCCATCGCTGCGATGAGCATTTGCCCGGATGATCTTGATGGCCTTGGCCACCGTGCGCGGATTCAGGCCTAGCGCGTGGATCACTTCCTTCTTCTTGCAGCCGAGATTGCATTCGAGGTAGCCGCGCACACGCTCGACGTTGAATGCCTCCAGCTCCTTGGAGCCGGGGCGCAGGTTCAGCGCTTCAATGGTACAGAATTCGGGGGACGTGTTTGAAGATGCCCACCCGGTCATGCACGCCATTCGACGTTCATCGCTAGCAGCCGATCGTGAGAATGCTTTGGCCGCATCAACATGCGAAGCAGCTTTCTCAGCTCGCCGCTCGTAGTCGTCGGCAAGGGCCCTAATCTGACCCGCACTCGTGGAGTCGGTCATGGTTTGGGCTGCGCGGAGCAAAGTCCATGCTGTCTCTAAATATGCCTTGCCTCGTTGTGAGACCTCGACCATCACAAAGTCCTCGCGCGGTGCTCTAGCAGCTGGTTGAAGGTGACCCGGAGCCAACCCACCCAATTGCGGTCACTTTCCCTGCGAGCTCTGAATCGATCGGCGCACTTCTTGGAACAAAGAGGCGTTCGCCACGAGTAGTGCCGGACGAGACCGAACTTGCCATCACAAACTGCGCATCGCGCGGCACTGCCAGATTTAATGCTTTCGGAGCAATTGAGCATTGTAGTCTCCTCTTGGCCTTATCGCAGCTGTTCGCCGATCATCCTTTTTCACTGTCGCACTTGATGAGCCTGTGCGCCTTTCCAAACGCATGGAGCCTAAGACGGTCACGATCAACAGCTCAACTGAACGTAGGTTATCGTCCGGCATCTAGAGGGGTGAACGGAACGATACGAAGGTTTAGGGCGCCCCCCTTTCCTCAATGGTCCAAAAAGGCGCCCTTGGCGGTCAAGCTGACCGACGTCCGCTCTTTCTCAATGAGCTGACCTACCGTCGGGTTATCCGCCCAGCCGTTTGGAAGGCAACAGGCTCTTGTCCATTGATCGTTCGTCATTCCTGTCGCCGCTGATCGGCGAGCCATGGGCCTGGCAGTCCCGCAACTGCTGGGATTTCGCCTGCCATGTGCAACGCGAGCTGTTCAGCCGCGAGCTGCCGCGCGTTGCAGTGCCGGTTGGCTTTTCCGAGCGCTGGGTGCTCGAGGAGATCGCCGGGCATCCGGAGCGCGCGCTGTGGCGCGAGGCGCCGCAAGGGCCCGGCGGCCTGGTGACGGCCGCGGACGGCGCCCTGGTGCTGATGGCGCGGCTGCGCTTTCCCGCGCATATCGGCGTCTGGATGCAGCCCGAGGCACGCGTCATTCACTGCGACGGCAAGACCGGCGTTGCCTTTGAGACCGTCCTGGCGCTGCGCCAGATGGGCTGGAAAAAGCTTTCCTTCTTCGAGCCAAGGTAACATGCACAGATCTGTCAAACGATTGCGGGCGCCGGAAGTCGGCGCACCGCGGCCGCGCGCTCGCCTTGCGCGGCGCAGTACCGCCGCGCGCCAGCCGGTGCTGCATCTGGTGATGCCTGGCCTCGAGGTCGGCCGCGCCGAGCCGCGCCCGCGGGAGACCGTCACGGCTTTCCTGCGGCGTACCGGCTGGGCAAAGCACGATCGGGAATTCGGCTGGCAGTTCAAGAAGGGCCTTCCGACCGTCCTCGAGATCAATGGCGAGGCCGTGCTGCGCAAGGATTGGCGGTCGCGTCGTATCGGATCGGCCGACGCGGTTCGCTTCATGTCCTATCCGCTCGGCGGAAATGGCGGCGGCAACGCCGTCAAGCAGGTCATCGGCCTGGTCGCGCTGGTCGCGGTCTCGGCGTTCGCCATCTGGGCCGGACCCGCGCTGTTCGGAGCTGGAACGTTTGGCGCCTATGCCACGACGGCGGCGATCGGCGTCGGCGGCTCGCTGCTCGTCAACGCCCTGGTGGCGCCAAAAGCCGGCGCGACCAATACGCCATCGGCGACGCAGGACCAGATCTATTCGGTTGCAGCGCAGGGCAACGTCGCCAAGCTCGGCCAGCCGCTGCCGGTCTGGTACGGCCGCGTGAAGGACTATCCGGATTTCGCCGCGACGCCTTGGGGCGAATTCGTCGGCAATGACCAGTACCTCAACGTGCTGCTGTCGCCGACCATGGGCAGCATGGAATATGAGGCGATTTATGTCGACGACACGGTCCTGTGGGACTCGACCAACGGGATCTCGGCGACCTTTCCAGGCGCGCAGATCGCCTTCTATGAGCCGGGCGCTACGGTCACCCTGTTCCCGACTAATGTCGACCAGTCCTCCGAGGTGTCCGGCCAGCAGCTGCCCGATGGCAGCGGCACGGCCGGCGGCTTCTTCGTGGCGCCGAGCGCCACGACCTCCGGCGCCTGGCTCGGCCCGTTCGCGGCCAATCCGCCTGGCACGCTGGCGCAGTCGCTCGCGGTCGACTTCGTCCTGCCAGGCGGCTGCGCCACCTTCAACCAGGGCGCCAACGGCGCAAAGATCGGCTACGCCCGCATTCCGCTGACCGCGGAATATTGCCCGATCAACGACGCCGGCGCGCAGATCGGCGCGTTTCAGCCGCTGTTCTCCGGCGTATTCCTGTACGGCAGCACCAGCCCGATCCGCGACAGTCGCAAGGTCGACGTCCCGCCGGGCCGCTATGCCGTGCGCTTTCGCCGCGATGACGCGGCCTTCAGCACGGAGCTCGGCACCAACCAGGCTATATGGGCCGGTCTGCGCTCGTTCCTGCAGGGCAACAATTCGTTTCCCGACGTCTCGACCGTCGCGATCCGCCTCCTGGCCTCGCAGTCAACGCAGGGCGCTTACAAGTTCGGCGTGCTCGGCACCCGCAAGTTGCTGGTGTGGAACGGCTCGAATTTCGTGCTGCAGGCGACGCGCAACCCGGCATGGGCGTTTCTCGACGCCGCGACTAGCGCGCAATATGGCTCCGGCCTGCCGATCTCAAAGGTCGACTTCAACGCGGTCATGAACCACGCGATCGGCTGCGCCAATCGCGGCGACATGTTCGATTATCGCTTTACGACTGCGGTCGCGGTGCCGGATGCGCTCGACAAGATCCTGACGCCGTCAAGGGCGCGGCACTTCTGGCTTGGCGACACGATCTCAATCGTACGCGACGAATGGCGCGACGTCCCGACCATGATGCTCAGCGATCGCGAGATCGTGCGGGATTCAATGCAGGTCTCGTTCCAGATGCTGGGCGAGGAAGATCCCGACGCCGTCATCGTCGAATATCTCGACGAGGAAACCTGGCTGCCGGCGCAGGTGCAGTATCCGCCGAACGCCATTGGGTTCACTGCGACATCCGCCGAGACCAAGCGCGTCGACGGCATCGTGAACCGTGACCAGGCGTTCCGCGAATGTGCCTTCTACTACCTGCAATCGATCTACCGGCGCGAGACAGTGCAGCTCGACGTCGAATACGAGGGTAGGGCGATCACGTATGGTTCCGTGGTGCGGGTGCAATCCGCGCTGCCGATGGCCTATGGCTATGGCGGCGCCGTTGTGGCTGTCGCAGGCCGCACGCTGACGCTCAATCCCGCGCCTGGCTGGGACGGCGGCCCGACCTATATTCGCTTGCGGCAGGCCAACGGCAAATCGTTCGGCCCGATCCTGTGCACCGAAGGCGCAGACGCGTCGCAGGCCGTGCTTGATGCCGGCAGCCTGGCCGCGGCGCAGACCGCACAGGCGACGACGCTCGCGGCCGTCCTGGCCCGCGAGGATGGCGGCGAAGATCCGTCCTTCGAGATCGGCAGCGGTGATAACCAGTCGCGGCTTTGCGTCGTGCTCAATGGCGCGCCGAACGGCGATCAGTGCACGCTGGGCCTGGTCGTCGACGACCAGCGCGTCCATGCCACCGATCTCGGCAACCCTCCGGTGCTGCCGAGCCCGCAGTTTCCGAGCAACGACAAGGTGCCGCTGATTGCCGGCCTCAATGCCAGCTTCGGGCAGGGCACGGCCGAGCCGATGCTGTCGGCAAGTTGGTTCCCGGCCGCCGGCGCGCTCTACTACATTGCCGATGTCTCCTATGACGCCGGCGCGTCCTGGGCGCAGGTCTATGAGGGCGCGGCCAACCAGTTCGACCAGGTCGTGCAGAACGCGGCGCTCCGGCTGCGCGTCCAGGCCGTCAACGCGGCCTTGCGCGGTCCCTATTCGACGGTCGACCTCGAGGCACCGACGATCGTCATTTCGGACGGCGCGGTCGCGCTGAAATCGCTGCAGGAGGGCATCAAATACGCCGTTACGACCCTGCAGCAGCAGCACGCGCAGGACATCGCGGATCTCGAGACCGCGATGTCCGACCAGATGCGGCAGGTCGCGGCGCGGATCACCCTTGCCAAGCAGGCGGGCAACCAGCAGGCCTGGGACCAGTTGCAGCAGGTCGAGAACCTGGTCCAGGTGACGGCGGACGGCATCAACGCGTCGGTCGACGACGTCCGGACCGTTGCCTATGACACCCAGACCGCGTTCGCCGACTACAAGGTCACGGTTGCCGCTCAATTCGGCGACCTCAATGCCTCCGTGACGGAGCAGGCGACCGCGATTGCGACGCTGGACGGCATCGTCGGCGCGCGCTGGGGTATCAGCATCAATGTCAACGGCGTTGTGACCGGCAGTATCCGCCTCGACGGCGGTGCTAATTGGTCGGCCTTCGTGGTCCAGTCCGACAAATTCCAGGTCCAGCTCAACGGCTATAACGGCGGTGCGGCGATTCCGGTGTTCACGGTCGGCACGCTCAACGGCCAGCCGGCGGTCGGCATCGCCGCAAATGTCTATCTCGACGGCAGCATCTTCACCCGCATGATCGGCGCCGGCCAGGTGACGGCCATCAACATTCAGACCGGCGCGATCACGTCCGACAGCGGCGTGATCGGTGCGCTCAGCGTCAAGAGCCTCAGCATCGGCGACAACGCGATCATTACGCCGATCGTGCAGGGCGTCAGTGCGATCGGCGTCGGCGGTTCAACGACGGTCATCGTGGGGACCACGCTGTCGCTCGACACCACCGGGTTGGCCGGCAAGACGATGACGCTCTACTTGAATTGCCCGCTTGTGGTCTATGAGTCGGGCAGTATCGCATCCTCATGCACGTTCACCGCTTCGCTCAACGGCGTTGTGGTCTCGCAGTATGCCTTCTCCGGCCAGAACGTCTCTTTCACGCCGACGCTTTCGGGGTCAGTCCAGGTCACGGCAACGGGCGGCGTGATGGCGATTCCTGTCAGCGTGACGATGAGCAATCCGGGCTTCTGGGGCGTCGCGTCCGGTTCGATGTTTGTGATGGCGGCAAAGCGATGACGATCATTCACTTTTGCATTGCGACCGGCTACATCCGGTCGTGGGGAAATGCCGAGCCGATCGACGGCAAGAGCAATTTTCCCGATCATGAGATCCTGCGGACCGCAGACGATCGCGACATCGATCCGCTCGAGCATATGGTCGACGTCGCGCTGGTCGGTCCGTTTCAGAAGCCGGAGGACGTGATCGTCGCGCGACCCGCGGCCGAAAAGCGCGCGCTTCTGATCGAGCGGCTTGCGCTCGCGATCGTGCTCGCGGTTTCCGCGGAGCTGGCGTCGACGGATCAATACATGGTGCCGGATCGGCCGGTCGCGAACCGCGATGCATGGGCCGCGTTCCGCCAGGCGCTCCGCGACCTTTCCAATCTGCCTGACGCGCCGGCGATGGCGCGCAATTGGCCGGCCCGGCCCGATGCTGGCGCCGCGCCGTCGCAGATCCTCGACCTGTTGGCGCAGATCGATGCGCTCGCACCAAGCTGATCTCGGAGAAACCGACCCATGCCGAACCTGATCTATGCAACCGGCACCGTAGCCATCGGCGCCGGCGCGGTTTCCGTTGCCGGCGCCGGCGGCCCGCTCTGGGCGTCGAACGTACAGCAATTCGATAAGCTGCTCGTCGACGGTTTCGCCGGCGTCGACATCCTTGGCGTGACCGATGACACGCATCTCGTCATCGCCAAATGGCCGTTTGCAGCGGTGCCGGCCGGGACAAAGTACCAGATCCTGCAGACCAGTCCGCTGCGCTTCAATGGCGCGCAAAACTCGGCCGAGGTCATCCGCCTGACCGGCGCGCTCGAGGCCGATGGGTTCTACATCTTCGTGCGCGCCGACCAGGCCGGTCCCGATCCGTCCAAGGGCGACGAGGGGCAATATGCGCGGCAGCCGGCGACTGGGAAGGAGTGGTACAAGAGCGGCGGCGTGTGGACGTTTGTCGGCGTGTCGAAGCCGCTCGGAGATCCGGCGCCTTACGATAACGCGCGCGTCTATAGCCTGATGGACGTCGCGACCGCGAACGGCTCCAGCTATGTCTGGATCAACGCGACGCCTGGCTCCGGTCACGCGCCGCCTGATCCGACCTATTGGGTGCTGCTCGCCAGCAAGGGCGATACAGGCGCGACGGGGCCGCTGCCGTGGCTGCAAACTGTGGCATGGGCGACCGGCCAAAATTACGTTGTCGGTCCGCCGGCGTCGATCGTCGTGCACCCGATCAACAAAAATATCTATCAGTGCGTCGTGCCGCATCTGTCGGGTACCTTCGCAACCGACCTGGCGGCCGGCAAATGGCTGCTTATCGGTCAGAGTGCAACGGAGGCGACGAGCGCGACCGCGCTGGCGATCGGCACGGGAACGAAAGTGTTCTCGGCGGTCACGGGGTTTTCGTATCAGAACGGCGTCCGTCTGCGCGCATCGTCGAATGCCTCGCCGTCGAACTGGATGGAGGGCGTTTGTCTCTACGATCCCCTTGCGCAGATCATCACGATGACGGCCGACAAAGCGAACGGCGCCGGCACGTTCGGCGACTGGAATTTCAACCGCGTCGGTCAGCCCGGCGCGGGCGATCTGACGTCGAGCCTCAATCTTGCCGAGTTGACGAACAAGCCAGCTGCGGTGGTCAATCTCGGGATTCCGCCATTGCTGCGCGGGCTGCCCCTGGCAGGATTGAAGATCACGTCGACGGGCATTGCCAGTTTCAGCGTTTCGGCTGGCGTGGCGTGTGACCGCAATCAACTCGATATGATCACGCTCGGCGCTCCGATCTCAAAAGCGGGAGGGGCTTGGAACGTCGGCAACGGCAACGGCGGTCTCGATACCGGCGCGATGGCTACCGGGCTCTATCATGTATTCGTAATCAGAAACCCGACCGGTTCAGGTTCGATCGATGTTCTTTATTCGTTGAGCGCGACCGCGCCGACACTGCCGGGCGGTTATACGCAATTCCGTCGCATCGGCGCCGTCTACTGGAACGGCAGCGTATTTCTGCAAATCCTGCAGCGGGGGCGCGAGTTCTGGTGGCCGGGAATTGCTTTGGACATGGATACCGCGCTCGGAACGACGCTGCAAACCTTCGCGCTTGGCAGCGTTCCGCCCGGTGTGCAGGTGCAAGCGATTCTGACGGTGATCGGCTGGGCTACGGCCATAAACACTCAATGGTGGGTCCACGACGTTGCGGCCGTCGACGCCGCTCCGAATTACGCCAACGGCGCGACGGGGGGCGAAGTCACCTCAGCCTCCATGGGTGGCTTCGCTGAAATTCGCGTTTGGACTGATACGTCACGACGGATTGCGGCGCGAGCATCAGCGGCGGGGGTCACGCTCCGTATCATCACGCGCGGTTGGTATGATCCGTTCGAATAGGAGAGGGCAGCATGGGATTTGTAGAGCGAAACAGCGATGGCGCCATTGTTGGATGGTTTGCTTGTCAGCAGCCGGCGCCGATCGTGACCGAGCAGGTCGCGGATGATGACCCGGCCGTCATGGCGTTTTTGAATCCGCCGGCGCCGGTGCCGGCCTCCTGCACCAAGCTCGGCCTGAAACGGGCCTTTGACGAGCTCGGCACATGGGCCGCGGTCAAGGCCGCGATCGCGGCGGACGCGAATGTCCAGGAGGAGTGGGATCTCGCGACCGAGCTCCGGCGAGCTGATCCCCTGGTGCAAAACATGATCGCGGTCCTCGGCCTCTCCGAGGCGCAGGTCGACCAGCTCCTCATTCGCGCAAACGCCCTGGTCTGACCGGTTCGCTATGGCCCAGAGCGGGCCAAACTGATCGCCCCAAACTAGTTTGGAGTACCTCAGGTTGGTGGTAAGCGCGAATTTCTCCGCACCTTTTGCTTTTGAGAGTCCTGATGCATGAGGTGTCCACCAAAATAGGTGGACACCTTGTGATGAGCGACGATGATCAGAAACTGCGGGTCAGGCTTGTCGGCCGGAACGGTCGCCGGCGCTACGAGGCGGCATCGAAAGAGCGTCTTGTCGCGGCCTGCCTTGAGCCTGGGGTTTCGGTATCGAGGCTTGCACTCGAACATGGGGTCAACGCGAACCTCCTTCGGAAGTGGATCAAGAAGCACAGCGCGACCAGGTCGCTGCCGCCGTCCTCACGCCCGGCGTTCATCCCGGTTCAGCTTGAGGGGAAGTCCGAGCGGGACCTGTCGCGAAAAGACAGCGTGGCGACGGTTGATTTGCCGGCTTACGATGAAGTGCGTGGTTCGGAACCCAAAGGGACTCCAGCTTTTTGTTCTCCGGCCAAAGTGAGCGTGTCGCTGCCGAATGGCGTGAAGCTCGCGCTGGAATGCGGCGATGTGGATGCATTGACGGCGATCATCGGAGCGCTGGGCGATGACCTGCAGGTCTATCTGCACCGTGAGCCGATCGACTTCCGGGCTGGCATCAACAGCCTTGCGGTCCTGGTCCAGGAGACGATGGCGCTCGATCCATTCACTCCGGCGGTTTTTGCGTTCTGCAATCGCCGTTGCGACCGGATGAAGCTTCTGTTCTTCGATCGGTCCGGCTTTGTACTGGTCCTGAAGCGGCTGACCGAAGACAGGTTCCGATGGCCGCGCCGCCAGGAGGCGATCGTCACGCTGACGACGGAGCAATTGCACTGGATCCTTGACGGCATCGATATCGATGCGATGGTCCGCCATCCGGTGCGGCAATATCAGGTTGCCGGCTGAGCTCTCGAGTTGAGCGGTTGACGCGTCGGTACGGTTCAGATTCAAGAATTCGATGAATCGAACCGGCGATCCGAGTGTTGAAGTGCTGTTGGCACGCATTGCTGCGCTGCAGGCGGAGAACCATCAACTCGCCGACCGCGTCGCCAAGCTCGAGGAAGAACTGGCGCTGGCACGCCTGCATCGTTTTGCGCCGCGCAGCGAAAAGCATGTTGATCGTCTCTTCAATGAAGCCGAGCAGGCCTCCGATGAGGAGGACGCCGGCAGTGAAACGAACAATATCGCCGAACTTCCGGACACGGGCTTGCCACCCGTCGAAAACACAATGGGAAAGAAGCGCGGCCGCAAGCCGCTGCCGGGGAACCTACCTCGTGAGCGCGTCGAGTATGACCTGTCCGACGATCAGAAGGCGTGTCCTTGCTGCCGTGGCCAGATGCATCGCATGGGCGAGGCTGTCACCGAGCAACTTCATATCGAGGTGAAGGCGAAGGTTTTACAGAATGTGCGCTTCAAATATGCGTGCCGCCATTGCGATCGCACCGGGATCCACGCCCCTGTCGTGACCGCGCCGATGCCGCCGCAACCATTGCCGGGCAGCGTTGCCACGCCCTCGACGCTGGCGTTCGCGCTGGTTCACAAATATGTCGATGGCACGCCGCTCTACCGCCTGGCGCAGGCCTTCGAACGTGCAGGTGTTCCTGTCAGCCGCGGCGCTTTGGGCCACTGGGTGATTGGCTCGAGCGAGAAGCATCTGCATCGCATCTACGACGCCCTGAAGCTGCGGCTCAGATCACAACCTCTCATCCATGGCGACGAGACAACGGTTCAGGTCCTCAAGGAGAAGGACAAACGGGCCACCAGCACATCGTACATGTGGGCTTATCGCAGCGGCAAGGGCAGCCACGAGCCGATCGTTCTTCTGGATTATCAGCCGGGCCGCGGCCAAATCCACCCGCAAGCCTTCCTCGGCGATTACCGTGGCATTGTAATGAGTGACGGCTATACCGCATGGCGCACGCTGGAAGGGGCCACCCACATTGGATGCATGGCCCACTCCCGGCGGCGCTTTGTCGATGCCCTCAAAGCCAGGAAGAAGGGCGGCGGTCCGCCCGAGCAAGCGCTGCGGTTCTTTGAACAGCTCTACCGGGTTGAAAGGCGGGCGTGGGACGGAATACCGGAGAAGGGTGAAACACAGGCCTACTGCATTCGCCGCTTCCGCCAGCAACATAGTGTCCCCATCCTCAATGCTCTCAAAGTATGGCTCGATGACATGGCCCCGAAGGTCTTGCCTGACAGCAAGCTCGGCGACGCCGTATCCTACACCCGAAACCAATGGGAATATCTGACGCGCTACACCGGGGACGGCAGCATGCCGATTGACAACAATCTTCTGGAGCGCGACATCAGGGTTTTTGCAACTGGCAGGAAGAGTTGGTTGTTCAGCGATACCGTGGACGGAGCCAAGGCCAGTGCCGTCGTCTATAGCCTGATGCTGACCTGCCGCGCCTCACGTGTCGAGCCGTTAGCGTGGTTGCGCCACGTCCTCACCGAATTGCCTCAGCGCGCCGGCGACGCCGATATTACAGACCTGCTGCCCTTCAACTTCCACAAAGCCGCCACTGCCTGAACGGCTCGGTATCGCCCGATACCAGGGCAATCCATCAAAACCGCCGGCGTGCGAAGAAAATCGCGCTTACGGTTGGTGGGCCTTTCTCAAAAGGTGCCCGCTTGCCAAGCCCAGGTTCCGGGCGTCCTAGTAAGTTCCATAGGTTCCTCCTATCGGAGATGGGCGATGCCCGCGTATCAAGCATACGTCTTGGGCAAAGACGGACACATCAAACAGCGCCTCGATTTAAGTTGTCCCGACGACGATATGGCCAAGGAACGGGCCAGATCGCTAGTAGACGGCCGCACCATCGAGCTGTGGAAGTCCGACCGCAAGCTAGCGACATTCGAGCCCAATGATCCGATGAAAGCCGGAACCCTCATTGGCTGGCTTAAGAGCTGCCTTCGGCCGCCGAATTAAGGCCACCTCAGAGGGTATTCGGCCCGCCATACCTGCCACTCAAGATCAAGCGGTCCGTAGCGTCGATTGCTCCAACGAGCAGGTCGGCCAACTGCTGATACGGGCGAACGCCCTGGCGTGACCGGGCCGCGTTTCTTCATTCCACAAAAGGATTATCCACGATGACCAACGCAGCGGTTTCTGCGAGCGCTATCGATTTGCATGGAATCTCCCGTGCGACCTTTGACCTGATAGTCAGCGCCGAGGTCACCAGCCCGCCCTGGTATTCAAAGCATCTGCGCGGCGCGACCTGGCCCGGCGAACAGTCCGGCGTGACGATCGGCTGCGGCTATGACGTCGGCCAGACGACGCGGCAGCAGTTCATGGCCGATTGGTCCGGCAAGATCCCGGATGCAATGTTGAAGGCGCTGGCGAAGTGCTGCGGCGTCACGGGGCTGGCGGCGGAAATGCTGGCGCGCAGGCTGCGCGGCATCGTCGACATCCCTTGGGACGTCGCGCTCGAGGTTTTCTCGAGCCACGACATTCCGCGCTATCTGGCGATCTGCCGGCGGCTGCTGCCAGGCTTCGACGAGCTCTCGCCGGATTGTAAAGGCGTCATCCTCTCGATCGCCTTCAACCGCGACGCCGGCGGCTTCAACAAGCCGGGACCGCGCTGGTCGGAGATGCGCCAGATCAAGGGCGCGATCGGCAGCGGCGAGCTCGCCAAGATCCCTGGCCTGATCCGCTCGATGAAACGGCTCTGGCCCGACAGCAAGGGCTTGCGCATTCGCCGCGACGACGAGGCGGCGCTGTTCGAGCACGGCCTCGCAACGTCGCATCCGCATGAGCATGCCAAGCTGGCGACGACGCCGGCGCCGGTCGATCCGGAGGCCGTCGCGTATGTGCAGGGGCGGCTGCGCGAGCTCGGCTATTACGACGTCGGCCAGGTCGACGGCGAGCCATCGCCGCAGGGGCGGACCGAGGGAATGATCCTGGCCTACCGCAACGCGCGCGGCCTGCCGCTGACGCCTGCGATCGACGACCAGCTGATCGCCGAGCTCGGCAAGCCGCAGGCGCCTCGGCCGGTCGCCGAGACGCGAGCGACGGCGACCGTCGAGGATCTCCGCGACGAGGGCTCGCAGACCATCGCGCTGACCGATCGCGCCAAGGGATGGGCCGGCAAGATCTTCGGCAGCTCGAGCGGCCTCGGTGGCGCCGGCGTGCTCGCCTGGCTCACGGACCGCGCGACGCAGGTCTCGGCCGCAAAGGACGCGGTCGGCGCTCTCGGCCTCACGCCTGGCGCGATCCAGGCGATCGCGATCGGGGTCGCGGCCCTGGTGGTCGTCGCCGGCGTCGGCGTCCTGGTGTGGTTCGTGGCCGACCAGCTCGAGCGGCGCCGCCTGGCTGACTATCGCGCGGGAAAACACGCATGAGCTGGATCATCGCAATCGTCATGCGCCTGGCGGGCCTCGCCGGCGTCAGCCTGTCGCCCTTTGCCGCCGGCGCGCTATTCGCCGGCGGCCTGGCCGTCGTCGCGGGCGGCGCTGCGATCGCCGGCGGCGCGCATCTCTACAACGCCGGCTTTAGCTCGGCGGATGCCAAATGCGAGGCGGCGCAGGTCGCCGCGCAGAATGCGCAATTGCAGGCGCGCCTCGCCGAGAAGGATCGCCAGCTCGTTTTCGCCAACGCTTTGCAGCAGCGCGACGCCAAGCGCGCTGCGGCGGCCGAGGCGCAGATCCAGTCTAACCAGGGGGCAATCGATGCAACGCCGGCTAATACTAACAAGTGTTTTACTCGCGACATGTCTCGCCGGGTGCGTGGGGTCCGGTAGCGTCGACAAGCTGCAGCCTCCGCCTCCGGACGCGCCGAACATTCCGGCGCTGCCGGCGGACGTTGCGGCCTGCGAGCGCGCGCCGGTCGATACGCCTGACCGCGAGCTCGACGCCGGCGAGATCGAGCGGCTCTGGAAAACCGACCGCGCGGCGCTGGCAAAGGTCAATGCCTGCCTGCGTCGCGCCGTCTGCCAATACCAGGACGTTCGCGAGGGCATCGGCCGCGTCGAGGGCGTGGCCTGCGAGAGCTCGCCGCCGGCGGATGTGCCGGCGCACGGTTTCAGCCTGTTCAAGCGAAAGAAGGTGCAATGAGCGGCGACGAAACAGCCAGCGTAAATGCTGCCTTGCTTCAAATGGCCGCCAAGATCGGCGGGCTCGAGTCGACCGTCTCGACGCTGCTGCAGACCTGGCAGCGGATGGAAGAGAAAGCCTCGGAGGGCCGCAAGGATCTGCATCAAAAGGTCGAGGCGCTAAGGGCCGACGTCACGACGATGGGCGCGCAGATCTCGACGGCGACCAAAGACATCGCCGAGATGAAGCCGACCGTCCAGGCCGTCCAGACTGTGCAAGTGCAGGCGACCGGCGTGCGCAATGCCAGCCGCTGGCTATACTGGGTCGCTGTCGGTCTGAGCGGCGGCGTTGGCTGGGTTATTACCAATTTTGTCGACATTCACTTCAAGCACTGATGTTTCAGCCCCAACCCATGATTGACAATATTTGGCAATGCTACGGCATCATTGAGTAATTCCGTACCGGCCGCCGAGTGTCATTCGATGCCAAGTTGCGGAGCGATTTGTTGGACTAGGAACTCAGAGCCAGCCTTTGTAAGATGGATGATGTCTCTTGCCGTGATAGATCCATTGACAGAGGCCAAACATTCGTCACCACGGCACAAGGCCCTTCTTACGGACACGTATTGGACACCCAACTCGCCGGCTATGACGCTCATGGTCCTGTCGCCTGCGTCGCTATCGACATACTGCGAGGTCCACTCGGGAATGATTTTTCCGTTGCGCCTAAAGTAGTTCACCGCGGCATTGGGGAGGCCACCGCGCCAAGCGGGGGCCGGTCCTAGAATTATGATGCGCGGAACGCCGGCTTCGCGAAGGGCGTCTATGGTTGGCTTAGTGGTTTCAATCCGATCGTCAACGTCCCAGGTGGCGTGAAGCACTACGACGTCAGGCTTTACCTCGGAAATGCGACGCACGATCTCCGCGTTCTTTTCGATGCAGTAATGGTTGGCAGAACGCGCCGGAACTAGCAACGGATGGCATGAGCTTACGGTAAGCTGCGATATTCCGAACTCGTGGTCTTGTTGCAGCTTTCTAAACCCGGGAATTAGCGCTGAGGCCGTCGAGTCTCCCCAAATTGCGATTAACGGCCGCTTTCTCTCAGAACAGTTCCGAAAATTTCCGTCCTCTCCGTCGAGCAGCATGCACTCGTGTACACGCCATGCACCCACGCCATCAGCTGCGCTAAGCATCGCTTGGAGTTCGGCAGGCAAATCTGTTGGCTTCACGAGGGCAGCATATAGGCCGAGTGCTCCGGCCGCCGCCATAGCGGCGCCGATCGGCAACACTCGGGATCGGCGACGTAGAGGCCGCTCAATCGCAAAATAAGTCAGCACCGAAAGAGCGGAAGCCAACACAACGGCGATAAACCCGAGAGTGTCGTTGAGTGGCCGGAAAAGGTAACCTTGCAGAAATACGAGGACGGGCCAGTGCCACAGATACAAGGAATAGCTGATCAGCCCGACGCCGACGAACGGGCGAAGCGAAAGGATGCGATTTACGGTCGATCCTTGGGACGCAATCAAGAGCGACGCACCGGCGACGGGGAGTGCCGCAGCCCAGCCGGGGAACGTCATCTTGTCGGTGAATAGAAAGAACGAGGCTTCAATAGCGACAAGCCCTACAATCGCTGTTGCCTCTTTTGCGGCCCTCGGCTGTTCGGGGACGAACGTTAGCAGTGCCCCCGCCATCAGCTCCCAAGCGCGCGTAAACGGCAGAAAGAACGCCGCTGCAGGGTGATTGGCGACCAGCGCTAGATTGAGGACGAACGACGCCGCAAGGCCGATCGCCGCCGCTACGGGCATTCTGCGTCGTGGCAACGCCAACAAGATCAGAGGCCACGCAAGATAAAACTGTTCCTCAATGCCGAGAGACCAGAGGTGCAGAAGCGGCTTTAGGTGTGCGTCGACGTCAAAATAGTTGACTTCGGACAGCAACATCAGGTTGGCCGCGAATAGCGCGCTCGCAACTGCGTTCTTTCCGAGTGAATGCAGCTCGTTTGGCAGGAGAAGGCGCAGGCCCACGAATACAGTCGCGGCCAAAACGACGATTAGCGCCGGAAAGATCCGCCGTATTCGCCTTTCGTAGAACGCCGCGATGCTGAACGTCTTGTCGTGCAGCTCCGACGTCACAATGCCGGTAATGAGGTATCCGGAGATGACAAAGAAGATGTCGACGCCGACGAACCCGCCGGGCAGCGCACCGGGAAATGCGTGAAACAAGATCACGGCCGAAACCGCAACGGCTCTCAAGCCGTCAATGTCGGGGCGATAGGCCGCTTTCATGGGCTCCCTATAACACGCCCGTAGGATGATCGCGCAAGCCCGCGGAACTTTGGCGACAGATCAAAGCATCCACTAACTGCTCCGCGGTAGCCCTTTCCGAGAACGGAATTCCTCTCGGGAACGGGTGCCATGTGAAGCTCGTCAGCAACATCAACGCATATCGCCGCCGGCATGGTCGGCGCATCGCGATTGAACAGGCCGTGTTCTGGAGCGCCGTCGGCGGTCTCCTGCTGATCTGGCCGCACCTGTCGGACGCTCTCCCAACCGGAACCTTCGTCGCCGGCGGCATCCTGCTGTCCGTCGCCAACGGGGTGGCGATCTATCTCAAGCGGCCGGGGGCTAACTAATGGCGGTTACGCGAAAACATGTCGGGTTGTCTGCGGCCGGCGCCGTCCTGGCTGGCGTTCTTGTCTCTCATTGGGAGGGCATGAACCTTGTAGCGGAGCATCTGCCCTTTGATCCGCCAGGCGTCGTCACGGTCTGCGGCGGCATCACCAATTACGATTGGCCGTGGCTCAAGGTGGGGATGAAATTCACCAAGGAGCAATGTCAAGAAGAGCTTTCGCACGTCGCGGAGCGCTACGCCGACAAGGTGGTGGTGTGCGTTCCGTCGCTGCCGACCATGCCACCGCACCGTCAAGCGGCCGTTGCCTCGTTTGCCGTCAACAATGGTCCGACAAAATTTGCGGGACGTCGATCGGCCGCGATCTGAACGCCGGCCGGGTGCAACAGGCCAGCTTCAAGGTGAGTGCGGCGTCGCCAGTGGCGACGATCTCAGGGCAGGGAACTCTAAAATAGATCGGGGTTCGACCGACTGAGCACTAGCGGAGCGCGCGAACTACCGTTAGCGCTCTAGGAATGTTTCGGAATATTACCACGTATCGCGCGGACATTGATGGGCTGCGCGCTTTTGCTGTCGCTACGGTGGTGTTTTACCACGCCTTTCCGGCCGCCATGCCGGGGGGCTTTGTCGGCGTGGATGTGTTTTTCGTTATTTCTGGATTTCTCATATCGTCAATTTTGATTAGCGATATGAACGAACATCGGTTTTCGTTCTTCGGCTTCTACGGCCGGCGCGCCCGCCGGATATTCCCTGCTCTAGCCGCGTGCCTGGTCGTAACCTTGGCCTATGGGTATGTCGCGCTTACTCCCTCGGAATTGGCACAACTCGGCAAGCATGTCTTTTTCGGCGCCGGCTTCCTCTCCAATATCGCTCTTTGGTCAGAGGCAGGCTATTTCGATACCGCCGCGATCTACAAGCCGCTTTTGCATCTCTGGTCGCTCGGGATCGAAGAGCAGTTCTATATTCTTTGGCCCATGCTGCTGTGGGTCGCCCTCCGCATCAAGGCGAACATCGCGCGGCTATTCGCGGTCCTGTTCGTTGTCTCGTTTGCGGTCAACATCGTGCTGTCCACCATCAACCTCTCGGATGATTTCTATCTGCCGATCTCTCGGTTTTGGGAGCTGATGGCGGGCGGCGGCCTGGCGGTGTTTGGCCGAAGCGCTCAGACCCTGCGCGGTCGGTTCATTGGGTCGTTTGCAGGTGCGGCCGCGCTGTTGTGCTCCGTGGTTCTTTTTACGCCCGGACTGCGCTTTCCCGGATGGTATGCGTTGTTGCCCGTCGCCGGCGCGACCGCGCTGATCTTTGCCGGGCCCAATGCGCCCTTAAATCGAACTGTTCTTTCCAGCCGTGCCTTTGTGGCCGTAGGGCTCATCAGTTACCCGCTCTATCTCTGGCATTGGCCGCTAATCTCCTATGCCTACATTGTCCGCCTGGGAAAACCGCCGACGCCGTTGATGGGGCTCGCAATCGTGGTCGCGAGCGTTGTTCTTGCGTGGCTGACGTACCGGTTTGTTGAATGCCCTGTGCGCTTCGGAGCAGTACGCCGGCGCAACACCGTGCTGCCCGCTACTGTTCTGGCGCTGGTGGGGATCTGCGGCGCGGTCGTCTGGGCCGGGAAGGGCTTCCCGGAACGCTTCGCGCGCTTGCCCGGTGTCGATATCCAGAAGATCGGCGCGGCGCGGCTCGATGCTGATTTTAAGCCAACCGCTGGCATGGCGTTAACGGAACACGACTGGACGTTGATTGCGCGTCTAGGAAGCGGGGAGCGAAAGGTGGCATTCGGCGGCGATAGTCTGCTGTTTCATTTTGGACCGCGTGCGCAACAGCTCTCTGATGACGGGCGGCTGGCGGCAACTGCTTTTTTCGTCACTGGACCGCGCTGCCCGCCGGTGCCCGGTGTGATCCAAGAGGACAAGTTTTCCGGATGTGGCGATCTGACAGGCAAACTGCTTGATCTGGTGCGTAGGGAAAAGGTCGCTTCCGTCGTGCTGGGCGCGGCGTGGTCAGGCTATAGCGCCCAAGGAATGTATATCGAGCGCGATGGAAAGCGGCTCCCACTGACAACGCGCGAGGGACAGGACGCCTTTTACGCGAGTCTTGAGCGGTTCGTGAGTCTGTTGAGGTCCGAGGGAGCTGTCGTTTACTTGGTTCTCGGGTTGCCGTCCGGCGCGCTCTTCGACCCTCGAAACATGGTTGCGCGTAGCATCGGCGGATTCCGGGTTTCGCCGAGCGTTGACGCTGTGGTTCGTGTGTCTGAATTGCGGGTTGTGCTGGCGGACACTGACGCGCGACTAAATGCGATCGGGGCGCGCACCGGGGCCGTGACGCTCGATCCGTTCCCAGATATCTGCGGTACGGGCTCGGAGTGCTCGCCGCTATTCGGCGCCGGGGAGCCCAAATTTTCGGATCAGTCTCATCTGCGGCCGGCGTTCGTGCGCGAGAATTTGCATTTCCTCGACGGTCTTTTGGAATGACCGTTCACCGCAGCATCACCCAGGCCACAACAGACGCCTATGGCGGTAAGCGCGATCGCCAGCGCGATGGCGCTCCACCAGCATGATGCCGAGGATCGCTCCCATTTACGCCATCGCCTTCAGAAGCTGCATCGGCGCCGGGACGTTCATGCCAGGCGCAAGCGCGATCAGCTCAATATACTTCCGCTTCAGGTCGAGGCCGTGACCGTCGCCATATTTCGGCTTCTTGGTATCGTGGCCCATTAGCTCGTCCTTCAGCTCGTCGGGCGTCTCGACGCTGCGCAGTCGGTCCTTGAAGCCGTGCCGCAGCGAGTAAAGCGTGTGGGCCTCCGTCTCGCGCAGGTTGTGGTCGGAGAAATACGCGTTCACCGCGGCCGACAAGGTGTCGCCCTTGTCGCGGTAGTGCGGGAAGCCATCGGGGAACTGCCGCATGGCTTCGAGCGAGATCCCGACCAGGGGGATGTCGCGATCTGAGAAAGCCGTCTTGAGGACGCGATCGTCCGGCCGCACGCGGATGAACGGAATCGGTCCGTCGAGCACGATGTGCTTGCGGCGCAGGTTGATGATCTCGCTCGGCCGGGCGCCGGTGTTGACCATAACCATAATTACCGCGCGTTCCTCGTCGTTCATGGTCTCGAGTGCGCCGGCCGCCAAAAGCCGGTTGACGATCCACCAAGGCGAGAAGGGCGGCCGAGGCCGCGACGCATCGCCCTCGAGCCTGGCGCCAGCGAACACGCGATCCAGGTTGAGCCTGTGACGTTTGGAGACGGCCGAGAGCATGCCTGTGATGTGCGTCAGGTTGCGATTGGCCGTCGCGGCCAGGACCTCACCGTCGACAACGCGCTCGGTCCAGTGGTCGGTAAATTTCAGGACGTCATCGCGCGTCAGCCGAGTAATGGCCTTGTCGCCGATCACCGTGATCAGCAGCTCTATCGCGCGCTTCTTGCCGTTTTTCCATTTTTTGAACTGACCGGCCGACATCTTTGCGATCGTCGTTTTCTTAGCGACCTCGAACTCATCGCAGAGGCCGGACAGCATGATCTCGGGCAGGTCGACGCCTCCGAGAGTCGCCGCGGCCGTGGCAGGGTCATGCCGCCGATCACCCACCGCGAGGGCATCGATCCGGCGGAGGATCTCCGCGAGGGCCTCCCGGGCGACGTCATCGACCGGCTTGTAGGTGAGCTGCAGGGCCTGCGCCCGCTGCCGGGCGTCCTCGAGCGCGACGATTGCGTCCCGCGTTCCCTGGCCTGCGGCCGCCCTCCAGGACGCCTCAAGGTCGATATTGAGCTGGTCAGCGATCCGGCCGGCGCGGATGCCCGACCGGTCGTCAGCGACACGGATCTTGGTCGACTGTTTGACGATCCCGCGAGGGTCGACCGCAGTAAACTCGGGTGGCACCCGCCGCACGAAATGCCAGTACCCTTTTCGCTTGGTGAGACGTTCCGGCATCGGACCCTGTTGGACGTTTTGTTGCACGCCAGCATCCAAGGAGTGGCGGTCGGAAGTCAATAAATTACGAATTATCCCGAGATATCAACACCATCGCCGAGGAGCCCGCGCGCGCTGCTAGGGAGCGCCATCGGCGCCAAACCGGAAATCCAGCAGACGCGAGCGAATTATCGCGCAGGCGTACGCCTTGCCATGCGGCTCGGCGGACTGTGAACAACGGCACAATCACCGCAATCCGCCACGATTTCGCAACCCTTTGTAAAGCCCGCGGCGATAGGCGTGAGGCTGGGGATGATGTGATGGCTTTAGGGTCCAAGAAGCGCGAAACGCGCAAATCGCTGCGTCAATCCGGCTGGATCACGCTCGACGGCGGATTCGCCGCGCGGCCGTGCGTGGTCGAGGACATGTCCTCGTCGGGCGCAAAAATCACCGTGCAGGACAACAACACGCTGCCGGCCAAGCTGCGGCTGGCGTTTTCGCGCGACGCTCGCACCGGGCGCGCCTGCGAAGTGGTCTGGCGCGAGGGCAAGACGTTCGGCGTCAGATTCGTGCGCTAGCCTGATCCGGCCGCGCGCGATAAAAGGCCGGATGCGCAAGACCTGCTTCGCCGTCATCGCCGTCCTGCTTCCCGCCGCTGCGTTCGCGCAAGCCGGCGACCGGCGCAATTTCCAGACGCCGCCCGATGCCGGCAAAACCCTGCCGTCGAAATCCGCGACGCGGAGCAATCCCTGCTCGTCGTACGGGCCGGGCTTCGTCAAGGTCGAGGGCTCCGACACCTGCGTGAGGTTAGGTGGCGCCATCAGTGTCGGTGCGGGGGTGTCCAGCGGCCGCTGAGCGGCTTGCTGCTCACGACATCGGCGGCGCGACGATGCGCACGAAGGCCGGCCGCTGCGCGATCTCGCCGAACCAGCGTTCGAGATGGGGCAGCTCCGGCTTCGTGACACCTTCGACACCGAACCAGCGCCGCGCAAAGGCGCCGAGTGCGATGTCGGCGATCGTGAACTGATCGCCCTCGACGTAGCGGCGGCTTGCAAGCTGCGCCTCGACGACGCGCCACACCACGCCCGCGGCATCGGCGTCCTTCTGGAGCTGGACCATGTCGCGCTTGTCCGGCGCCGTGCGCACCAGTCCCCAGAACAGCGGGCGCTCGACCGGTTGCAGCGTCGACAGCGTCCAGTCGAGCCAGCGGTCAATGGCGGCGCGCGCCTTCGGCGCCTGCGGATAGACCGGCGAACTCTTGCCATAGGCCAGGCAGAGATAGCGCATCACCGAATTGGATTCCCACAGCACATAGTCGCCGTCGACCAGCGTCGGAACGCGGCCATTCGGATTCATCGCGAGATAGTCCGCCTGATCGTTCTTGCCGAACTGCATGCCGGCATCGATGCGATGATAGGGCAGGTCAAGCTCGGTAAGACACCAGAGCACTTTCTGCACATTGACCGAATTTGGCCGGCCCCAGATCGTCAGTTGCGGCTTGCTGTCCATCACGCGTTTCTTTCCGCTGTCGTGCTTTGCGCGCGTTCTTAGCCGAACCGTCAGGGAAAAGCGCGGGGTGAATTGTACCGAGCGCAAAAAAAGAGGCTCCGCCGCGATGCGGCAGAGCCTCGTCGATATCAGTCAAAGCGCAGTCAGTGACCGAACAGTAACCACAGCACGATGATCACCGGGATCGGCACACCCAACAGCCAAAGCAAAAGTCCTTTTCCCATCTCCTCGCCTCCTCGCATTCGTGTGAGGAGGCAACGTCAACTGCAGCGTCATGTTCCTCGCGATCGCTCCGCGCTTCACCGATGGAGAAGCGCGGATAGGAACGTGCGCGCCAGCGCGGCGTTTACCAGTGCCCGGTGTTCGGCATCGAGGCCCATGGCTCGGCCGGCGCCTTCGGATCGCCCTTCTGCAGGATCTCGATCGAGTGCAAGTCGGGCGAACGCACGAACGCCATGTTGCCGTCGCGCGGCGGACGATTGATGGTGACGCCCATCTTCATCAGCTTCTCACAGGTCGCGTAGATGTCGTCGACCTCGTAGGCGAGATGGCCGAAATGGCGGTCCTCGCCGTATTTCTCCTCGTCCCAATTGTAGGTCAGTTCGACCAGCGGCGCGCCGCGGGTCTGCGGCTGCGACTTGAGCAGATGGAGGTCTTCCTCGGCGCAGAGGAACACCAGCGTGAAGCGGCCCTTGTCATTGTCGATGCGGCGCACTTCCTTCAGCCCCAGCGCGTCCCGATAGAATTTCATCGCGACATCGAGATTGCGGACGCGCAGCATGGTGTGCAGATAGCGCATTTTCTTGTCCTCCTGGGAATTCAGAGATTTTGTTTTGGCTCGGGCGAGACGCACCAAGAAATAGCAGCAAAACGCAGCGCGGGGCAGGGGTCTGCACGACTTTTGCGACCGCTCCGGGCGGCTGCGTTCTCAAGCTTTCGCGAGCCTTCGCATTGAGCGACTGCGACACGCTCATGCCGCGCGCGATACGGGAAAGCCCCGCCCAGGAAAATTCTGGAACGGGGCTTTCGTGGTCGAGCCTTGGAGGCACGGCCCTCTATCTCATCGAATGCCCATCACTGCCAATCAAGGACGCGCGAGGTTGGACCTCCTCTAAAAAAGCAAACCCCGCGAGTGGACTCGCGAGGTCTGATGCCGGCCGGCCTTGGGGAGATCGTGCCGGCAACCAGCCATCTCACGGTGCGCGCGCCGGCAAGTTCCAGCATGCCCGAAAATAGAAAGCCCCGCAGGCTGGATGCGGGGCTTTCCCAGTTGACGGACTGGGGATCTCTCAGGGCGTGAGCCGTCAACTGTTGGGGACCAAACTTAAAGTTGAATTTGTAAAATGCAACAGCGCCGCGTAGACGGAATATGCTCGTCCCACAGCGCTGCGCCAAACGCTGGGCCCTGAAATCCCCAGCGCAGTTTTGTCTTGCCGCTGCGTAAAAGGTTCAAAGGAAAAGCCCGGGGAGCGCGGATTTGCGGGGGCGTTCAGGGCCAGCCTGGCGGTGGGCCCCGGATCACGCGCGATGTGCGCCGGCGCGCGCCGCCGCGCGTGCAATGCAAACGCCGTTGGCCGGTTGCGAACTCACACCTTGATGTCGAGAATGGTCTCGACGGCATCGCGGTCGGCCTTGTTCTTGGCGGCAAAGACGTCGAGCACATCCTCGCTGATGATGCGCGGCTGCTCCTTCGCCGTTTGATCGACGACGAGCTGCACCCTGGCTTGCGTCACTTCGACAGGTACGGGGTAAACGAGCATCGCTCCCTCCCTCCGGCCATCGAACCCTGTCAGGGCTTTCTTAACGATTTGTAAGCGCGTGGACCCGCGCTTTCGGTTCGAATCGGCGGCCGGGCGGTATCGGCCCCGCTCGCCTGCCGCCCGGCTTGGCGCCATACTGCGGGCCTTTGGGACCGGACGGCGCGATCGATGAGGAACGGGCTCTATTCGATCCATATCCATATGATGGACGGCGTGCGGGGCCGCGACAGCGGCGTCCTGATCCTGCGCGATGGTCTGCTGATCGGCGGTGGGCCGCATTTCTGGTCGATCGGGGCCTACACGGCCGGCGAGGGCACCTGGAAGGGGTATCTCAGGACCAACCAGCATTCCCCGTTTTCCGACCCGTTCGCCCGACCGCTGTTCGCCGGCCAGGAGGTGACGAGCGGCTTCTCCGGCACTTTCAGCGGTGACGAGGCCGAAGTGTTCGGGACCGTGCTGGTCGGAACCCGCAGCCTGAGCTTCCGGGCCACCTTGAAAAGGCTGGCCGACGCCTGATTGCGGCAAGGCTGTGGACGAGTGCGCAGCAAGCTTCGCATTCTGTTTGGCAAATCGACCTGTTGCGGTTGTGGATTTGCTGCGGACAAGCGCGGGATATCGTTGTGGATGGATGTCGCGACAAATGAGGCATCCGAACGCCGCCCTACCGGGCCACCGCTAACCCTACCGGGTTAGGTTAAGGGCAATATCGCGTTGTCACCACCTGAGATTGCAGTAGGGATGGTTGCAGGTGACCGCCATGATGCCATCGTTCCATAGCGCTGACAGACCGACCCACCGGCGCGTGATGGTGGTGGGCTTGCTGTTCTGTTCTGCCTTTGTGGCGATCAGCTTCTGGCTTCGGCCGCAGCCGGAGAGTGGCAAGGTCCTCGTGAAGGCGGACCGGCTGGTCCGCACGGCGGGAGAGGCGCGGAGGTCAAACTAGAGCAAATCAAACTGGGGGAGATCAAACCGAAATCGGCAAGCCGAGCCGCGGCCCGGCGCTTAGTCCGGCAGCTTCCCGTTCGGATGCTTGTGATACATCGCGATGCCGATAAAGCCGGCAAAGCCCATCACATTCAGCAGTAGTTCCATCCACGCCGGCATCGATGCCAACCTCGCTCACGGTAATTGTAATCCTTGAGGTTGTGTTTTTGTTCCCGCGCTAACCGATGGTAGCTTTGCGCATTAGCATGGCTGCGGAACCGGAACACCGGGCCCCGGGACCCGCCATCGCTGCAACCATCCCATTGAGCTGGCGTTACCCTTGCGGACTTACGTGAGGAGGTTGCGATGAGAAAGGTATTGGCAGTTTTGGCAACGGTCACGACGGTCGGCGCAACGATGATCAGTGCGCCGGCGCAGGCGCGTCATATCGGTCCTGGCCTGGCTTTCGGTCTGGCTGCCGGCGCACTCGCCGCGGGCGCTGCCGCCGCGTATGGTCCCTACTACTACGGGCCCGGCTACTATCCCGGCTATTATTACGGCCCGCGCTACTATGGCTACTACGGCCCTGGTCCCTACGCGTACTATCGCCCGTATTATCGGCACCACTACTATCGCCACTACTGGTAGCGGCGACGAGCCCGGAGCATATCGCTCCGGGCTTTCTCAACTGCGCGCCATGGTGTGATCGCGCGGATGCGCGTTGGCATCGATCGTCCGGCGAGCGCACGCGGTCGGCGCGGCATCAGGCGGTCTTGCGCTGCAATCCACTCCAGACATTACCGAGCGTGTTGTCGTAATATTCCTGGCGATCGCGCTCGAACTTCTGCTGCGTCGCGCGGAAGCTGGCAACGCGTGCGACGATCTCTTCGCGCTCGCGCGCGGCACTGTCTTTCTGATCGGCCATTGCCCATCCTCTTCGTCATGGTCCTATCCCCGCCGCGCATTGGCATCAGTGAATTGGGCGTCAATGCGGAGCAGGCTTTGCAGGATTGTGATGAAGCCAAGGCAGCCGAAAAGGCAGCGCAACAGCGACGAGCCTGACGCGCCGGCGGAGCAGGTCGCCAACGTAACCCGATCACGGCGGCCTCACCGCCGATCGCTCGCGTGATTGGTTGAGCTCGCAATCGCGCCGACCATGCTATAGTCGCGGCCGGCCAACCGGATCATCCCCAGTGATTGCAAAGGATCTACGTAGCGGCGTCGAGCGGCTCGGCAACATGGTTGCCGAGGCATCGTCGATCGTGCCCTTCACCGGGGCGGGTATTTCCACCGAGTGCGGCATTCCCGACTTCCGCTCGCCTGGCGGGCTGTGGACGCGCAACCGGCCGATCCCGTTCGACGAGTTCGTGGCCAGTCAGGAAGCGCGCGACGAGTCATGGCGTCGGCGCTTGGCAATGGAACCGACATTTGCGGCCGCCAAGCCGGGGCGCGGGCATCGTGCGCTCGCGTCGCTTTACCGGGCCGGCAAGGTTCCCGGCATCATTACCCAAAACATCGACAATCTGCATCAGGCGTCGGGCTTCAAGGCCGATGACGTCATCGAGCTGCACGGCAATACCACCTACGCCCGCTGCATCGGTTGCGGCAAGGACTACGACCTCGCGTCGGTGAAGCTGCACTTCGACAAGAACGGCGCTGCGCCCGACTGCGCGGAGTGCGGCGATCCGGTGAAGACTGCGACGATCTCGTTCGGGCAGTCGATGCCCGAGGATGCGATGCGTCGCGCGGCGGAACTCGCAAGGCACTGCGACCTGTTCCTGGCGATCGGCTCATCGCTGGTGGTCTGGCCCGCTGCAGGCTTTCCGATGATGGCGAAGGAGAGCGGCGCGCGGCTCGTGATCATCAACAACGAGCCGACCGATCAGGACGACATCGCCGACCTGGTGATCCGGCATGACATCGGCGACACGCTTGGTCCATTCGTAGGCAATTGACGCCTGATTGATTCGCGGCTGTGCAAGCCTGTTCATAGTTCCGCAAGAATCGTTTTTTAGCTATGCCCGGCAAGCGGGAGTGTTATCTTTTGGTTGAGAGATTCGCGCAGCGTCCAGATGATTTGTCCAAGTGAGTTGGTCATGGAGAGCAGCGTGTACAGGGTGCGCCGCAACGTCGGCGCTCTGCATTTGATGTGTGGGGTCCGGGGTCATGGGGTCGGACGGATTTGAGTCCAAGAAGCTCGGCGGACCGCCGATAGGCGGAGTTGGGCAAAGCAGGATTGCACAAGGCGAGTACGGCAGCGCGCCGCGCGATCCGGCGATGGATGCCTTCTCCGGTCTCGGCGACGCCGCGGCCAACCTCGTCGAAGTCTCCGGCGTCATCAAATGGTTCGACGCCTCGAAAGGCTACGGCTTCATCGTCCCCGACAATGGCTGGCCCGACATCCTGCTGCACGTGACGGTGCTGCGGCGCGACGGCCATCAGACCGCCTATGAGGGCGCGCGGCTCGTCGTCGAGTGCGTGCAGCGCGCGAAGGGCTACCAGGCCTTCCGCATCGTTTCGATGGACGAGTCGGCCGCGATCCATCCGGCGCAGATGCTGCCGCCGCGAACCCATGTCACCGTGACCGCGACCAGCGGGCTCGAGCGTGCACAGGTCAAGTGGTTCAACCGGCTGCGCGGCTTCGGCTTCGTGACTTGCGGGGAGGGCACGCCCGACATCTTCGTGCACATGGAGACGCTGCGCCGCTTCGGCATGACCGAGCTGCGCCCCGGCCAGTACGTGCTGGTGCGGTTCGGGCCCGGCTCCAAGGGCATGATGGCCGCCGAGATCCACCCGGAGACCGGTCCATCGGCGCTGTCGTCGCACTGAGCCCCGAGTTGGACTCCCTGACGGAAACGTGAGCCGCCGGCGAGCCGCCAGGGCTCTGGCATTTGCCGCAATCATCGGGTTAGGGTCCGCCGGAAAACCTTCCCCGGTGTGAGTATTTGTCGATGGATTTCGATCGCATGGTTGGGCGGCTTCGCCCGTGGCTCGTGGCCTCCCTCATCATGACGTTCGGCGCGCTGCTGGCCCCGGCCGCGCAGGCTGCCAGCGTCCAGCCGCTCGAGATCGTCACCAAGTCAGGCGTGCATGTCTTCTCCGTCGAAATGGCGACCACCGAGCAGGAGAAGGAGACCGGCCTGATGTACCGGAAGGAGCTCGCGGACGGCAAAGGCATGCTGTTCGACTTCACGCCGGAGCAGGAAGTGTCGATGTGGATGAAGAACACCTACATCTCGCTCGACATGATCTTCATCCGCGCCGACGGCCGCATCCTGCGGATCGCCGAAAACACGGAGCCGATGTCGACCAAGATCATTCCGTCGCGGGGGCTCGCCAGGGGCGTTCTCGAGGTGATTGCCGGCACTGCGCAGAAATACGGCATCCAGCCCGGCGACCGGGTCGGCCACCCGCTGTTCGGCGGCCACTAGCTCTCTGTTCCCAGCGGTTTCTGGGCGGGAAACCGTTGCCGATCTCCCGGCCGGAAGTCGCGCACCGGTGCCTTGCTGGCGCTGGCTGAAGCGTGTATCCACGGGGCTTCTCGGAAATGTCGGGGTATAGCGCAGCCTGGTAGCGCGGCAGTTTTGGGTACTGCAGGTCGTTGGTTCGAATCCAGCTGCCCCGACCATTTAAATCAAAGACTTGATAGGTTTTTCGAGGCTTTTTACGTCCCGGATTTTGCGTCTGGGAAGGGCATGGAAGGAAGAGGGCGGCGTCTTGGACGAGTCCGTCGAACTTACCCGACATGCTCTCGCTGATCAGGCCTGCCAATGTGTGAGATCCGAAACAGCCGGTAGTGAGCGACAAGCGCATCACGACGCTCCGCTGATCCACAAATCGCGGTCAGTTTTCATCCTGAAAGAGCAAGCGCGGGACCGAAACCCCGCGCTCCGCTCGTCGCAACTTCAGCCGCCCGGGCGCTGACCAGATCAACGAGCCGGCGGGTTGTAGCGATCCAAGATCACGGTTCTTGAGCCGCTCTCCGACGGTCGCGGGATGGCGTCGTCGAATTTGTGATAGCGGTCAAATTGCTGCTGCTCATCGCGCAGATGTGGCGCTTCGGCGGACGCGTAAGCTCTATTTGCACCGTTCCAGTGATCAAATCCCGACACGACGCAACCCCGTCTTGATTCAGATGCAGGTGGGTTAGCATCGTTGGGAGGGTATCTCTGTATCGCCGTGGCAACACCACCAGCAATCCGCGCGACATGAGGACACGGATTGTTTCTGTGGCTCTCCGTGCGTGAACAGGCACGGGTAACCACGCTTCGGCCGGGATGTCTTGCCTGACGCAACAACGCCGCCTGGACGGAATATGGATCGTCCAGACGGCGTCGCCGAATACTGGGCCCTGAAATCCCCAGTGCCCATGGGTCGTCCCCGTGTGAAATAGGTTCAACGTTGCGGCGCCTTGCCGCTGTCGCAACAGGGGCACGCCCTGATCTCGAGCGGATGTGGCTTGCCGACGGTGCGCGCGGACTGGCAGGTTGGCTCAGCCTGACAAGACCAATCCGCGAGGAGGCACCATGGCGCGCAGACTGATCGATATCTCCGTTCCCCTGCAGAACGACGTTCCGGCCGATCCGCCGGGCAATCACCCGACCATCCAGTATATCGACCATCAGCAAGGGCTGCCGCGCATGCTGCAGTTCTTCGATGGGCTGAAGGCTGCGGATCTGCCTGACGGGCAGGGCTGGGCCGTCGAGCAGGTCTCGCTCTCCACGCACAACGGCACGCATCTCGATGCGCCCTGGCATTTCCATCCGACCATGAACCGCGGCGAGCGCTCTTGGACCATCGACGAGGTGCCGCTGGAATGGTGCTTCCAGCCCGGCGTCAAGCTCGACTTCCGCCATCTGCCTGACGGCTACGTCGCGACCGCAGGCGATGTCGAAGCCGAGCTGAAGCGGATCGGCCATACGCTGTCGCCGCTCGAGATCGTCGTCGTCAACACCAGCGCCGGCGCGAAATATGGCCAGGCCGACTACGTCAATTCGGGCTGTGGCATGGGCTATGAGGCGACGATGTATCTGCTCGAGCGCGGTGTGCGGCTGACCGGCATCGACGGCTGGAGCTGGGACGCGCCGTTCGTCTTCACCGCGAAGAGATACGCCGAGACCAGGGACGCCAGCCTGATCTGGGAAGGCCACAAGGCCGGACGCCACATCGGCTACTGCCACATCGAGAAGCTGCACAATCTCGAGCAGCTGCCGGCGACCGGGTTCATGGTGTCGTGCTTCCCGGTGAAGATCGAGCGCGCGTCGGCGGGGTGGACGAGGGCGGTCGCGATCCTCGACGATTAGGCGCCTTCGGGCTGTTCCGCCCAGTTCGGGAACCCGTGGACATGCTGTGCATTACGGCAGGTTGTTGCGGCATGGCTACAGCCAGAGGCAGCCGAATCTGCTCTTATGCACGTCGTAGATGCATTGGGTGATCGGGCCGGCGGCTCGTCCTCGCGTCCCGATTTCTGAAGCGTTCTCTCCCGTGACTAGAGCCCCGGCGTCTCCCGGGGCTCTTTCTTGCGTGCCGCAGGTGAGCCGCGCCGCAGCAAGTGAATCAAGCCCCAAAAGAAAATCAGGTGCGCCGGAACCGACGCACCTGATTGATGTCTTCAATATCGCTTGTATCGGCCGTCGGTTGTTACCAGCGGCAAACGCGAACACCACGCGGGGTCCACCAGCAACGGGGACCGACGTAACCGCCGTAGTAGCCATAGCCGCGGCCATAACCATATCCGCGACCATAACCCCATCCGCGTCCGCGACCCCAGCCGCCGCCGCGTCCGCGCCATTGCGCCTGCGCAGACGACGTGGTGGCGCCGACCAGGATGGCAGAGGTGCTTGCGACATAGACGAACAACAAAGCGACTGCTGCGAGGCAACGAGTCAGGATATTGTAGCGTTTAGTCATTCCGAAGATCTCCAGTCACTTCCAAACATCTGAACTGATGCTGGCTGTCTCGCTTAGACGCGCGACACCGGCATCCGGTTCGAGCATGCTAAGACAATATTTTCACTAAGGTTCTTGCGAGCTTTAACGACTCTATTGAGACCAACAGGTAAGGTCAAGTTACGTTCCCGCCTGCAAAGGATGATGTGGTTGCTACACTCATCTTGTCGTTCATCCGCCGTTCATTCTGTTCATCTTGCATTGCGCCGATGTGATTTGTGCATCGCAGAAGCAGAGATTTGCGAGCCGCGGAAAATGCCGTCGAGAACTTGAAGTCGACACGATCATGTTCTCTGAGCGTTTCAGAATCCTCCCCGAAGAGTGCCCATGCCGAAACAACACACCTACGTCCTTGGTCTCAACGTCTACGACCATGACGTGAGCGCCTGCCTGCTCCGTGACGGCGCGATCGCCTATGCGATCTCCAAGGAGCGCATCACCCGCGAGAAGCACGCCTCCGGCTTCTATAAGGAAGTCATCGACTACTGCCTGTCCGCCGAGGGCATCACGCTCGACGACGTCGATCTGGTGGTGCGCAACAGCTACATCCTGCCGGTGCCCGAGATGGAGGAGCGGATGCTCCACCAGGACATGCCGGGCTTCCTGCCGATCGCCGAGCGGAACGAGGCGATCAAGCATCCGCTGTTTCGCGCGAAGTCCGACAAGGTGGTGTCGATCTCGCATCACCTCGCGCATGCCTATAGCGCGTTCGCGGTGTCGCCGTTCAGGGACGGCGTCGTGATGATTGTCGACGGCGTCGGCAACTATCAGGCCGACGCGATGGAAACCTATCCGCAGGATGGGGCATCGCCGCTCGCCCGCGAGTCCGAGAGTTACTACAGGTTCGACGATACAAAGCTCGAATGCCTGAAGAAGGTCTTTATGGAGCCGGCGCGCGGTCTCTTGTCGGACGAGTTCTACAACATGCCGGGTCTCGGCGCGCTGTACAGCCGGGTCTCGACCTATGTGTTCGGCGACTGGAACAAGTGCGGCGAGCTGATGGGGCTTGCACCCTATGGCCGCCGCGAGCAGGTCGGCCATCTGCTTGAAATGAAGGACGGCACGCTGCACGTGCCGTTCTGGGGCGAGGAGAACCGGCAGCCCTTCGTGCTCGACAGCGGCAGCTGGGACAAGAGCCCGACGATGCGGCACTGGGAGGACATCGCCTGGCGGGTGCAGGACGACACCGAGAACGTGCTGCTGGCGCGGGCGCGCTGGCTGCGCGAGAGTACCGGCGCCAAGAACCTCTGCATCGCCGGCGGCGTCGCGCTCAACTGCGTCGCGAACGGGCGCATCGCACGCGAGGCGGGCTTCGAAAATGTCTGGATCCAGCCCGCCGCCGGCGACGACGGCATCGCCATCGGCTGCGCCTATTACGGCTGGCTGGAGATCCTCAAGCAGCGCCGCGCCTTCGTGATGGAGCATGCCTATGTCGGCCGGCGCTACAGCGACGCCGAGGTCGCGGCCGCGCTGCAGAGCTTCCTGGTCCGCATCCAGGTCGACGCGAAGCGCAGCGACAATATCTGTCGCGATACCGCGAAGCTGCTCGCCGACCAGCGCGTGATCGGCTGGTTTCAGGGGCCTTCTGAATTCGGTCCGCGCGCGCTGGGCAACCGCAGCCTGATCGCCGATCCGCGCAAGGCCGAGATGAAGGACATCCTCAACAGCCGCGTCAAGCACCGCCAGGCCTTCCGGCCGTTCGCGCCGATCGTGCTGGCCGAGCGCATGAAGGAGATCTTCGAGGGCGAGGAGGACTCACCCTATATGCTGATCGCCAAGCCGGTGCGCCCCGAATGGCGCGACAAGATCCCGGCGATCGTGCATGTCGATGGCTCGGCGCGGGTGCAGAGCGTGCGGGAGGAAACCAACCCGGTGCTCTATCGCCTGCTGAAGGAGTTCGAGGCGCTGACCGGTGTGCCGGTGCTGATCAACACCTCGTTCAACGTCAAGGGCGAGCCGATCATCGAGACGCCGCAGGACGCGGTGAGCTGCTTCCTCACCACCGGGATCGACAACCTCGTGCTGCACGACACGCTGGTGTCGAAGACCAAAATGCACAAGGTCGTCACGCCTGTCATGACGACGTTCGGCGACGTCGCCACCATCGTCTCCTCGACCACGCAGGACGGCAGCCGCGGCGGCTGATCACAGTCCTCCAGGCAAGCTTGTCACGGCGGATCGAGGACTATCCGGCAGGGGGCGGTTCCATGCCGCGCCCCAGCCCGAACTGGCCGACCGGTCCCTCGACGTGAATGTCGAGCCCGGTCATCTTCGCGAACAGATCGATATTGGTGGTGCCGATCGCACAGCCGCCGAGGCCCAAATCCGTCGCCACCAGGTACAGCGTTTGGGTCAGGACGCCGACATCCTTCAGGATGAGCGCATAGGCGATGGCGCTGTACTTCCAAGAGATCCGGCCAAATCGCGCGGCGATCGTGATCAGGACCTGCGGTGGAGACGGCGCGTCCATAGCAAATCCCGCGCTTTGCAACATGGCCTCGAATTGTTGTGGGCGAACGTCGATGGCCGCCAACGCATGCGCATCGGCGTCGTAGTGATAGAAACCTGGCGTCAGGCCGTCGCAATTCGCGACTGCCAGATAGAGCTCAAGCTCGTAGGCGCTGCCCGCTGCCGGATACGGCCTGCTGGTATATTCGATATCGGGACCATCGTCGGCAAACTCCAGCCGCCCGCTCCATTTCGCCCGGACCCGCGCGACGTTGTTCAGCAACGTCGAAAGTTCAGCCAATGTGATAGGCTTGTGATCGTCGAATTCGCGCGTCGAATGCCGGTCATGCAGCAGTTGTTCCAGCGGCGAGGCGATGCGGTCGGATTCCGGCAGCTTGATGCGCTTACCGGGCCAGGCGGGTCGGATCGCGGGGAGCGGCGCAATCAGGCCGGTGTGCGGATAGAGGCCACCCAGCGGACTGGCCTGTCGGCCTTCCGTGCTGCGAGCATGGAACAGCAAATCGTGAAAATCCCAGAGCACGAGGCTGTCATCGCCTTCCGCCTTTCGCAGCGCATCGCGTTGTGCCGCGTCGATCTCGATCAGGATTTGGCAGTCCAGCAGCAGCGCAAGCAATGCAGGGCCCGGATAGCTATCCAGACGCCGGATGCGGCTGATCTTCTGAGGACTGGCAAGGATGGTCAGCAGAGCCGCAATCCGCGCATCATGGATCCTCAACAGTGCGCCGGCCCGCGGTGATTCCAGAATCATCTCGGTGCCGCGCCGCCGAAGATAGGCGAAGCGCGACAGCACGACTGTTGCCGCATCGTCGAGCTTTGCCGCTCGCGGCCAGTAATCAGGGGTCTGCGGCTCGATCGTGACGAGATCATTAGCGTCGCCCGGACGCGCCAAGCGATATTCCAGCAGTCCGCGGCGTGCCAATTGCCGCATCAGGCGCTCGACCTCTCGCTCGACCGCATCGCCTTCAGAGCGCGGAAGCGGCAGGCCCACCCGCAGTTCGAGGGCGCGTTCCGCTGCGGCTGCGCTGAACGTTCCCAGAGGCTCCGAATAGCCTTCGACATGGGCCGCTATGCTCCCGTCAGGTTGCGCTTCGAGCGCTACGAGCGGGTTGAGCCGAACCAAGACAACCGGCGGCGTGGTGCGTGGCGATTTCTTTTTCTGGTACTTTTTGCTGGGCGCGCGCACGCCGGTATCACCTCAAGTGTGCGGGAGGAATGGCGTCAACTCGCTTTCCAGCGATGGCCGATCGCGCAATCCGAGCTTGACGGGCACATCATAGAGCCGCCCCGGCGCGAAGCGGCGATAGAAATGGCGCATTCCGGGAACGATGACCCGGACCACCGGTACCTCGACGTCGGGCCGCGTTTGGTCGAGGACGAGGAAGTCGAGACCCGCGCGCGCCGCGATGTCAACGCAGGCATCCACCTGTGCGCGGGTATTGTCGAGCGGCACGTCTGCCGCGACGGCCGGCGGGATGACGGGATTGGCACTTGGAATCAGGAACGGATATTCGTCGAGCCGCAGCGGATTGACGCCATCGAGGCTCGGCTTCTCGCCGCTGCCACCACCCATCAGACCGATGGAGAGGAACTGATTCAACTCGGTCAACGACCGCAGCACCGCGATACGCGGATCGAAGTGAGCGCCCGAGCCAAACTCGATGTTTTCCTGACCGTTCTGCATCCAATGCACGATCGCGACATAGGTCGGGACGCCGAGATCGCTGGTGATATCCAGCACCCAGAGCCGCCGGCCCGTTTCCTCGAGTTGGGTCTTCAGATCGCGGACGTAGGAATCGTCGAACTGGTTCAGGTCGACCGCAGCCCGTTGCGACCGGTTGTACCACCAGATCGCATAGGCGTCGCGCTCCATCAATTCGAGGAAGCCCTGCACGATGGCTTCCTCGCGGGTATTGCCGGCAGCGCAGCCGTTGGAATCAGCGGCGAAGGCCGCCGGACCCTGATAGAAGAAATACAGGAGGCTGGTCGGAATCTGCCTGAACCGCTTGTCGCGCAACGACCAGACGGGTGACCATTCGATTTTCGCGGACGGATCAAACGGCTCGGGGGCGGGCTGGGTGTGGTGTGAGTCGTGGGGATTCGGCACGGCGCTGCCGCGGTACTGCTCGTCGCTGAAGAGCAGGATGTCGTTGGGACGGATTGCGTCGCCAGGGGGGAAGTCGGCGAAGCGTTTTCGGGCCCGGATCTCATCACCCTGGAAAATCCCCGAATATCGCTCGATTGCTTCCATCAGAGCGCTGGCCTCGCCTTGCTCGGCCGTGCTGCCCTTGCCGAAACTGCCGCCGCTCAGCCCGGCGCGGAGCTGATCCACGTTCTGCGCCGGCGCGGAGAAGTTATGTTGGGCATAGAAATTGGTGTTCATCGGCAGATCGACTTCGATCCGCTCCAGCCGCGTCACCACACCGGTGAGGGGGCTGACATGCTTCTTGAACCGCGCCACTGTGGCGCGGGACGAGACGGTGCGATAGCCGCCACTGGTCATGATCAGCTTGGCGCCGGGTCCCAATTCGACCGGTTGTGGTGACCGCCGCGGGTTTTGCAGTTTCTTGTTGCCGCAGGTTGGGCATTGCGGGCGGGCTGCCACGTAGTGTTTTGCAATGGTCGAGCCCAGCAGGTCGAGACTGACGATGTGATTGCGCAGATCGGTGCGGAAGCCGCTCGCGATCGCCTTGGCGACTTCAACCGCCGCAAAGTGGATGGCGCTCTGTCCAACGGTGTGCTGTGCGAGCGCAGAAACCGCGACCCGCCGCGCCGCGCCGCGATCAAGGAAGCCCTTGACCTCGCGGTTGCGGATCATCCGGTCGTACAGGCAGGTCCAGCATGCGGTCTCGCCCGGGTTGAAGATGGGGCCGATCAGGGGAAATACCCCGGAGGGCTGCATCAGCAACCAGGCTGATCCGTCGGACACGTGCTGCAGGTTGCGTTCGGCGAGCCGCCGATCGAGATAGTCGTTCACCAACGTAACCGTAAGGTCGGGCGATGTCTTGACGACGCGGACGCCCAGCTCCTGCAGGGCCTTGCTCAATTCGGCCGCGCCCCTGACGTCGATCGTCTCAAGTCGAACGCGGCAGTTGTGAAGGTTTTGCTCGGCTATCGCGTCGGGAAGGCCCAGGCTCGCCCAAAGCCCCGCCGCGGCGGTGCCGGGACCTGGCGATTTCGCGATCACATAGCGGCGGTCGAGCAGTCGCTTGATGGCTTCATTGACCTTGTCGGGCGGAAACTTTCGCCCGAGCTTGTCCGTGAGCTTGGCGACGCTGCATCCATTTGCACCGATTGCCGACGCCAGCGTGCAATAGAGCTCGCCATGGAGAAAGAACTTTCGATCTTCGGAATAGAGGCAGACAACATCCGGAGGCAGCACGTAGGCCGTGAAATTCGGTGCGAACTGCAGAACGTCGTTGTTGGCGCGCTGGGTGGATTTGCCTGGCAAAGAGTCTCGTTCCTGTGCAGCTTGTGGGTCGATCATTGAAGCGGGCGAGGCGCTGGCCTCGACACGTCCGCGTCGTTGCCCGAAGCGAGCCGCGCAACGATACGGACACAATACAAATTTGGCCGGGTCGACGTGTGTCGGACCCGGCCATGACGATCGAGGTGTGTCAACGCGATGCTGTTTCGACTAGCAGACGCGGCAGGCGCCCCACGACAGACAGCAGCCGCCACCGCAACCCGCGCAGCCACCGCAGCGGCAGGCACGGCAGCCACGGCAACCGCGACAGCCACGGCAACCTCGGCAGCCGCCGCATCCGCGCCACGCGACCTGGACGCCGGCTCCGATGTCTTCCTTGTCGAACAGGTGGAACGTCGCCAGGCTGACGTCGGCGATTTCTTCTTCGCCGAGTGTGATGGCTTGCGTCGGTCCGTACTTCTGAATCTGCGGCGCGTCTGCTGCCGGAACGGCGGATGCGGACGCCCCCCCCACCAGCGAGAAAGTCAATCCGGCTGCACCCAAAGCGGGCACAGCGGCCTTGGTCACACGCTTGCTGGTCACACGCTTGGTCTTGGGGGCTTGCTTCACTCGCGGCATGCTCGCATCCTCCATTCTTGACGTGTTGTCGATTTCAACTCTCGTGTAATTGTACAATTCGTCGCAGCTGCATGCAAGGCGCGCTGCGCGCACACTCTCGCGAGGCGCTAACGTGCATCAAGTAATGTCGTTCATCTTCGTTCTCGGGTTCATCTTGATGAACGCGATTATTGGGCCTGCCCTGTCGCTCAGGCGCGATCGTTGACGATGCGGGAATTTGCATGCTGCACTGCGGTTGTCCTGACGCCGAAGCGAGGGATCGGCATGGCTGATGATGGTGCGAGCTTCGCTTGGTATGAGCTGCTGACCACGGACGTGGGAGGAGCGAGTGCCTTTTACGGCAACGTTCTCGGCTGGGTGACGAAGGATGCGTCCATACCCGGGATTTCTTACAAATTGTTCATGTCGGGCGAGCTTACCCGAAGCGGTCTGATGGAGTTGCCGGAGGAGGGTATACGCCAGGGCGCAACCCCGCGATGGATTGGTTATGTCGGTGTCGACGACATGGATCTTGCCGTTCACCGAATGCTAGAACGTGGTGGCTCCGTCTACGTGCCGCCGACCGGCACCAATATCGGCCGCATCTCGATCGTCGCCGACCCGCAGCGGGCGACGTTCGGATTGCTTAGCGGATCAAGGATCGCTCGGCCCGCGGTTGAAGGCCCCGATGCCCCTGGGCGGGTCGGCTGGCATGAACTGCTGGCTGCCGATTGGAGAAAGGCCTTTGGTTTCTACAGCGAGGTTTTTGGCTGGCGACAGGCCGACAGCGACTTCGCCGGCGCCGAGTCCTATCAAGTGTTCTCTGCTGGTGGGCAGACCATCGGTGGAATCTTCAACAAGCGTCCGCTCGAACCGATCGCGTTCTGGCTTTACTATTTCAACGTCGACGACGTCGACGCAGCCATCGTGCGAGTCAGGGCCGGTGGCGGACGGGTCTACGAGGGGCCGCTGGAACTGCCGAACGGCAGTTGGATCGTCCGCTGCCTTGATCCGCAGGGCGCCACGTTTGCGCTGGAGGGAGCGCGCAGCTCCGATAGCATCGCGAAGGCGCCGGCGGCCGAGTATCGCTGGACCACCACCTGGGATGGGTTCACTTCACAGGGCAGGTGGCGAAGCGGTCAGCCGGGAGGCAAAGGGCGGCGGCCGGGCAAATGACGCGCTCTGTTACCCAGCCTTTGCCGGTGCCGCAGGCTTCTGCGCTGGCGGCTTGATCGGCTTGTCCTGCCGCTTCGACCACGAGATGTAATAGGCCACGATCGTCATGATCGCGATGCCGGAGATGCTGACGAAGATCTGCGCGAACAGCGAGCCCGAACTCATCGAGAGTTCGAAATGTCCGACAAAGGACAGGAACACGCCGACGCAGAACACCGCGAGCGACTGCTGGCCGCAGACGATCAGGGGATCGAACACCTTCCACTCCAGCGCCGACCAATCCTTCGGGACGAAGCGGATCACCAGCACCGTGATCACCACGAAGTGCAGGAAGCGATAGGGCGCTAGGTTGGTCTTGTCGTTCGGGTTGAACGTGGAATAGAGCCATTCCGGGAACATCGCGCCGAAGTCCGGGAAGCGGCCGGCCATCGTCATGATCAGGGCGAAGATCATATAGGCGATGCAGAACCACAGCGTGTAGCGCGAATTGATGATGTGCATGTTCGCGCGTGCGCCGCCCATCGCGCACCACGAGCCGAACACGAACAGCACCTGCCAGGCGAACGGATTGAAGTACCAGGTCCCGGCCGGGTAGGCGGGCAGGTTCCAGCCCATGTGCCGCGACACCAGCCACAGCGCGAGCGAGGCCAGCATGGTCCAGTTCGGCTGCCGCAGCATGAACCACAGCACCGGCGGGAACAGGCCCATCAGCACGATGTAGAGCGGCAGCACGTCGAGATTGACCGGCTTGAACTTCAGGAACAGGCCCTGACGCAGCGTCTCGGTGGCGTTGTCGACGAGGCCCGCGACATTGAACTCGTTGATGATCTCGGAATCGCCGAAGCGCAGCGCCAGATAGCTGATCGAGGCGATGTAGATCACGAAAAGGATGATGTGGGCGACATAGAGCTGCCAGACCCGCTTGGTCAGCCTTGTGGCGCCGACGATGAAGCCGCGCTCGAGCATCATGCGGGCATAGACGAAGGATGCGGTGTAGCCGGAGATGAAGACGAACAGGTCCGCGGCATCGCTGAAGCCGTAATTCCGGGTCGTGATCCAGTTCACGATATTGTCGGGGATGTGATCGAGGTAGATCGCCCAGTTCGCGATCCCGCGGAACAGGTCGAGCCGGAGGTCACGTCCTTTGTCGGGCAGGTGAGCGTGGATTTCCATGGGGCGCCGCTTCCTCGAGATGATGCTGTCGAGAAGGCCGCGCCGCGGGCCCAAGGGGCTCCAAACCGAAGCCCCCGAGGCCAGATTGTCACAGCGCGGTAGAATGACTATACCGGTCCGGCGAAGGCTCCCTCCGAGATCGAGGAATCACCGATCAGATCGTTGAAAGGTGTCTCTATACTATCCCGGCGGTTTCCTTCAAATCGCTTCCATATCGCACATCCCACGGGGCCGACCATCCATGACCGCACGCATTTTTAAGCCCGCCAAAAACGCGATGCAATCGGGACGTGCCAAGACCAAAGAGTGGCAACTCGACTACGAGCCGGAGCAGCCGCGCACCGTGGAGCCCTTGATGGGCTGGACCTCGTCCACCGATATGAAGCAGCAGCTCACGCTGCAGTTCGAGACCAAGGAGGAGGCGGTCGCCTATTGCGAGCGCAAGGGCATTGCCTACCAGGTGATCGAGCCGAAGGATTCCGCTCACCGCCAGATCGCCTATGCCGACAATTTCGCGTTCCGCCGCTGGGAGCCGTGGACGCACTAGGCCATACCGCTTCAAAACGAGTTCAATTCCGTCATGGCCGGGCTTGTCCCGGCCATAAACGTCTTTGCTGCCTGAATGAAGAAACGACGTGGATGCCTGGCACGAGGCCGGGCATGACGAGTCTGGCGGAAGGGGCTCCGGGTCAGCCCGCGGGGCTTGGCGCGGCGAGGGCACCCGGGATTGGCAGCGGCGCATCCTTGGAGACGCCGAGCACCGGAAAACTTCGAATTTTGCGCACGTTGGGCAGACCCGCGAACTGCAGCAGCTGCTGACGCATATCGTCGACGCTGGGCGCGACGCATCTCAGCATGAAATCCGCATCGCCCGAGATCCGCCAGCATTGCAGGAAGCGCGGCACGGCCGCGACCGCCGCCTCGAACGCCTCGATCGCAACCAGGTTCTGGCTGTCGAGCTGGATCAGGACGAAGGTCGTCACCTCATAGCCCAATAGCCGTTCGTCCAGCGTGGCGCGGATCGCCTGCACCACACCGCGGCTGCGCAAGGCGCGGACCCGGCGCAGGCAGGGCGGGGCGGTGATGCCGACGCGTTCGGCGAGCTCGTTGATCCTGATCCGGCCGTCCCGCTGCAATTCGGACAGGATCCGCAAATCGATGTCATCGAGCTGTGGGCGCTCTGTCACAGTCACGAGCCCGCTACCGCAGTCCGCGGGCTCTTGCTGCCGCTGCCGACCCGACCGAGCGCGGCCTGCGGTGCGACGCCCGACAGCACCAGCTTCTCATGCGCCGCGATGATGGCATCGCGGGTCAGCCGGCCGCCGGGGCGGTACCAGGTGCAAAGACCCGTCAGCAGCGCGATGATGGCGAAGGTCGCGACCTGGATATCGCCAACTTCGAACACGCCGTCCGAGACCCCCTCGGTGAGAATCTGCGCCAGCCGCTGCTCATAGGCACCGCGCAACGCCACCACGACGTCGTAGTTCTTGGCATCGAGGCTGCGCAGCTCGGAATTGGCGATGAAGACCTCGCGCTTGCGGGTCATGTGATAGCTGACGTGGAAGGCGACGAAGGCGCGCAGCTGCTCGACCGGATCGGCTTTGCCCTCCAGCGCGAGATCGAGCTCGCGCAGCAAATCGTTGATATGCTCCTGCACCAGATCGAACAGCAGGTCCTGCTTGGTTGAGATATGGTTGTAGAGTGAGCCGGCCTGGATCCCGACCTCGGCGGCGAGCTGGCGCAGGCTCATTGCCTCGTAGCCGCGCTCGAAGATCAGGCGCACGCCGGCCTTGCGGATCGCCTCCAGCGTCGTGGGGCCATGTGAGCCGATCGTGCGTGCCATCGGGGCCTCGGAGGGATGTTGGCTTGTCAGGGAGTACCGGAAACAAGCAAACGACCGTATGTATATCGCATGAAATCCCAGTAAATTCAACGAACTGCGGATTTCACATGCAAACCATAGCACAGTCGCTTGCGAAGCCAAGAAAAAAACGTATGATCGTTTAATTGCAATCTCATGGGAGGGGTCATGGCCTCGAACCGGGCGGCAATCTTCAATTTCGACCTTGGCGAGACCGCGGATGCGATCCGCGAGACGGTGCATGATTTCTCGACCAACGAGATCGCGCCGCGCGCCGCCGAGATCGATCGCTCCAACACCTTTCCGCGCGACCTCTGGCCGAAAATCGGCGCGCTCGGCCTGCACGGCATCACGGTCGAGGAGGAGTACGGCGGATCGGGCCTCGGCTATCTCGAGCACTGCATCGCGGTCGAGGAGATCTCGCGCGCGTCGGCTTCGATCGGGCTGGCTTACGGGGCGCATTCCAACCTCTGCGTCAACCAGATCCGCCGCAACGGCAACGAGGCGCAGAAGCGCAAATATCTGCCCAAGCTGATCTCCGGCGAGCATGTCGGATCGCTGGCGATGTCGGAGCCCTCCGCCGGTTCCGACGTGGTCTCGATGAAGACCCGCGCCGAGAAGAAGGGCGACCGCTTCGTGCTCAACGGCAACAAGATGTGGATCACCAACGGTCCCCACGCCGAGACGCTGGTGGTCTATGCCAGGACTGATGCCAATGCCGGCCCGCGCGGCATCACCGCCTTCATCATCGAAAAGGGCATGAAGGGATTTTCCACCGCGCAGAAGCTCGACAAGCTCGGCATGCGCGGCTCCGACACCTGCGAGTTGGTGTTCGAGGATTGCGAGGTGCCGGAGGAGAACGTGCTCTCCGAGGTCGGCCGCGGCGTCAACGTCTTGATGTCCGGTCTCGACTATGAGCGCGCGGTGCTGGCGGCGGGACCGATCGGCATCATGCAGGCCTGCATGGACGTCGTGCTGCCCTACGTCCACGGGCGCAAGCAGTTCGGCGAGCCGATCGGCTCGTTCCAGCTGGTGCAGGGCAAGATCGCCGACATGTACACCACGATGAATGCCTCGCGCGCCTATGTTTACGCGGTGGCGAAGGCCTGCGACCGCGGCGAGACCACGCGCGAGGACGCCGCCGGCGCCATCCTCTATGCCGCCGAGAAGGCCACCCAATGCGCGCTGGACGCGATCCAACTCTTGGGCGGCAACGGTTACATCAACGACTATCCGACCGGTCGGCTGCTGCGCGATGCGAAGCTCTACGAGATCGGCGCCGGCACCAGCGAGATCCGCCGCATGCTGATCGGCCGCGAGCTGTTCGCGAAGACGGCCTGAGCTGCGCACCGGCCGTCGTGCCTCCGGCGCGGCGGCTCGGTTTCCAAAAAATCCTGTCGGCCACTCCAACGAAACGTGCAACAGCGATGCCGCTTCATTCGACGATCGATCCCACATCCTCTGAATTCGCCCGCAACGCTGATGTGATGCGCAGCCTGGTCGCGGAACTCCGGGACAAGCTCAAGCAGGTCGCGGGCGGTGGGGGCGAGACCTCGCGCAAGCGGCACACCTCGCGCGGCAAGATGCTGGCACGCGATCGCGTCGATCTGCTGGTCGATCCCGGCACCGCATTCCTCGAACTGTCGCCGCTCGCCGCCAACGGGCTGTACGGCGGCGATGTCCATTCGGCCAGCGTCATCACCGGCGTCGGACGCATCTCCGGGCGCGAATGCATCATCGTCGCCAATGATGCCACCATCAAGGGCGGCACCTACTACCCGCTGACGGTGAAGAAGCATCTGCGCGCCCAGGACATCGCGCGGCAGAACAATCTGCCCTGCGTCTACATGGTGGATTCCGGCGGCGCCTTCCTGCCGCTGCAGGACGAGATCTTTCCCGACGAGCGGCATTTCGGCCGCATCTTCTACAACCAGGCCCAGATGTCGTCGCAGGGCATCCCGCAGATCGCGATCGTGATGGGCTCCTGCACCGCCGGCGGCGCCTATGTGCCGGCGATGTCGGACGAGAGCATCATCGTGCGCAATCAAGGCACGATCTTCCTCGGCGGCCCGCCGCTGGTGAAGGCCGCGACCGGCGAGGTTGTCACTGCCGAAGAGCTCGGCGGTGCTGACGTCCACTCCCGGCAGTCGGGTGTGACCGATCATTACGCGCAGAACGACGCCCATGCGATCGGGATCGCGCGGCGCATCGTCGGCACGCTGAAGCAGCCGGCGAAGGCGCCGCTCAACATGAAGGCGCCGCAGGAGCCGCTGTTTCCCGCCGAGGAGATCTACGGCGTGGTCTCCGCCGACGGCCGCAAGCCGTTCGACGTGCATGACATCATCGCGCGGATCGTCGACGGCTCCGAATTCGACGAATTCAAGAAGCTCTACGGCACCACGCTGATCTCCGGCTTCGCCCATATCTGGGGCTATCCGGTCGGAATCATCGCCAACAACGGCATCCTGTTCAGCGAGAGCTCGCTGAAGGGCGCGCATTTCATCGAGCTGTGCTGCCAGCGCGGCATTCCCCTGGTGTTCCTGCAGAACATCACCGGCTTCATGGTCGGCAAGAAGTACGAGGCGGGCGGCATCGCGCGCGACGGCGCCAAGTTGGTGACCGCGGTTGCGACCGCCGGCGTGCCGAAATTCACCGTCGTGATCGGCGGCTCCTACGGCGCCGGCAATTACGGCATGTGCGGCCGCGCCTACAGCCCGCGCTTCCTCTGGCTGTGGCCGAACGCCCGCATCTCCGTGATGGGCGGCGAGCAGGCCTCGATGGTGCTGAGCCAGGTGCGCCGCGACGGCATCGAGGCCAAGGGCGAGAGCTGGTCGGCGGAAGAGGAAGACAAATTTCGCGAGCCGATCCGCGCGCAATACGAGAAGCAGGGCAATCCCTACTACGCGACCGCGCGGCTCTGGGACGACGGCGTGATCGATCCCGCCGACACCCGCCTGGTGCTCGGGCTCGGCCTGTCGGCCGCCGCCAATGCGCCGATCGAGCCGACGAAGTTCGGCCTGTTCAGGATGTGACCCAGGATCTGATCATGGACCGCTCAAAACTCTACCGGCGTTTCCGCACGCTTCTGATCGCCAACCGCGGCGAGATCGCCTGCCGCGTCATCCGCTCGGCGCGCGCCATGGGGCTGCGCACCGTCGCGGTCTATTCCGAGGCCGACCGCGACGCGATGCACGTCGCACTCGCCGACGAGGCCGTGGTGCTCGGGCCCGCGCGGGCGCGCGACAGCTATCTCAACATCGAACGGGTCATCGCAGCCGCAAGACAGACCGGCGCCGAGGCCGTGCATCCCGGCTACGGCTTCCTGTCCGAAAATGCCGAGTTCGCGCAGGCCTGTCTCGATGCCGGTTTGGTGTTCGTCGGCCCGACCGCCGCGATGATGACCGCGATGGGCTCGAAATCCGGCTCGAAGGCGTTGATGGAGAAGGCCGGCGTGCCGCTGGTGCCCGGCTATCACGGCGAGGTGCAGGACGAGGCGATCCTGGCGGAGGCCGCCAACCGGATCGGCTTCCCGGTGCTGGTCAAGGCGTCGGCCGGCGGCGGCGGTCGCGGCATGCGCGTGGTCAATTCGGCGGGCGAGCTGTCGGCCGCGATCACCAGCGCCAAGCGCGAGGCCAAGGCGGCGTTCGGTGACGACCGCATGCTGATCGAGAAGTACGTGCAGAACCCGCGTCATATCGAGGTGCAGATCATCGGCGACAGCCACGGCAATCTGCTCTCGTTGTGGGAGCGCGAATGCACGCTGCAACGCCGGCACCAGAAGGTGATCGAGGAGGCGCCGTCGCCGACGCTCAACGCCGCGCAGCGCGAGACGGTCTGCGAGGCCGCCCGCAAGGCGGCCGGCGCGGTCAATTATGTCGGTGCCGGCACGATCGAGTTCGTCTCCGACGGCAAGGATGTGTTCTTCATCGAGATGAACACCCGCTTGCAGGTCGAGCATCCCGTCACCGAGCTGATCACCGGCGTCGATCTCGTCGACTGGCAGCTGCGCGTCGCGTTCGGCGAGGCGCTGCCGCTGAAGCAGGACGAGATCAGGCTGAACGGACACGCGATCGAGGCGCGCGTCTACGCGGAAAATCCGCAGAAGAACTTCATGCCCTCGGTCGGCCGCATCAAGACCTGGCGGACGCCGCCGGAAGGCGACGGCCTGCGCATCGATGCCGGCTATCGCAGCGGCGACAACGTCTCGCCGTATTACGACGCGATGCTCGCCAAGGTGATCGCCTGGGCGCCGACGCGCGAAGGTGCGATCGAGAAGCTCAATCGCGGGCTGCAAGAGACCGATGTCCGCGGCATCGTCACCAACATCCCGTTCCTGTCGGCGCTGGTGACGCATCCGGAGACGCGCGCCAACGCGATCGATACCGGCTTCATCGAGCGCGAGCTGAAGAACCTGACATCAGGCACCGGTGCCGCCGGTGAGTTCGAGCTCTGCGCGGCGGTGGCCGCGATCGTCAACGACGAGCAGAAGGCGGCGCGGCGCGAGGCGAACTCGCCCTGGCAGGCGTTCGGCTGGATGCCGGTCGGCCGCCGTCAGCGGGTGTTCTCGTTCCGGCAGGGCCATGAGGCGCCGCACACCATCACGTTGCACTATGGCAATGGACCGTCGACGCTCTCCGTCGGCGGGCGCGAGCTTGCCTTTGCCATCTCCTCACCCGGCGATGATGGCTTCGACCTGACGCTCGACGGCCTCAAGTCGCGCGTCGCTTCGGTCATCGAGGGCCACGAGCTGTACTTGCGCACCCGCAACGGCCGTTTCGACCTGCACTGGGTCGATCCGTTCGGCGGCGAGAGCGAGGAGCAGGTCGGCGAGGACAAGATCGTGGCGCCCTTGCCGGGCACCGTGGTCGCGCTGCTGGCCGAGGAGGGCGCGACGCTGGAGAAGGGCGCGCCGATCCTCACGCTCGAAGTGATGAAGATGGAGCAGACCCTGCGCGCGCCCTATGCCGGCGTGCTGAAGAAGCTCAAATGCAAGGTCGGCGACATCGTCGGCGAGGGCGTCGAGCTTGCCGAAGTCGAGCCCGCGGCCGCGTCATGAGTGATCAGATCCACATCGTCGAGATGGGGCCGCGCGACGGCCTGCAGAACGAGAAGACGCCGGTCAGCGTCGAGGCGCGCGTCGCCTTCGTCGAGGCGCTAGTGGCGGCGGGGCTTAAGACCGTCGAGGTCGGCGCCTTCGTGTCGCCGAAGGCGATCCCGCAGATGGCAAGCTCCGACCAGGTGCTGCGCGGCGTCAGCCAAATCAAGGACAAGGTCAAGGGCGCCGAATTCCACGTGCTGGTGCCGAACGAGAAGGGCTATGACGCCGCGCGCGCGGCAGGCGCCCAGGTCGTCTCGGTGTTTGCGGCGGCCTCCGAAGGATTTTCGCGTGCCAACATCAATTGTTCGATCGCGGAGTCGATCGAGCGCTTCAAGCCGGTGCTGGCGCGTGCCAAGGCCGACGGCGTCAAGGTGCGCGGTTATATCTCCTGCGTGCTGGGTTGTCCGTTCGACGGCGAGATCAGGCCGAAGGCGGTCGCCGACCTCGCAATGACGCTATGGGATCTCGGCTGCTACGAGATCTCGCTCGGCGACACCATTGGCGTCGGCACGCCGCTCAAGGCGAAGGAGATGCTGCGTGCGGTTGGCGCCGAGCTTCCGGTCGGCAACCTCGCGATGCACTTCCACGACACCTATGGCCAGGCGCTCGCCAATCTCTATGCCGGCATGGAGGAGGGCGTGCGCGTCATCGATGCCGCCGCCGGCGGCCTCGGCGGCTGCCCTTATGCGCCCGGCGCCACCGGCAACGTCGCGACCGAGGATGTCGTCTACATGCTCGAGGGCATGGGCGTGAAAACCGGTATCGACATGGACAGGCTGCTGGCCACGACCAACGAGGTCGCCGCCTTGCTCGGCCGCCCGCCGGTCAGTCGCGTCGCCTCCGCGCTGAACGCGAAACGGAAGCGGCTCGGCGGATCGTAGGGGCACGGGTTCCAGGGACCGCGGGATGGAACCCGTTTTGCGGCGCACACCGCCTTCGTTACCCCTCTGGGTCAAAACCCCTCGAAAGCGTTCACGCCTTGGTGACTCAAACATGCTGATGTGAGGGGGCTCGCAATTGCTCCAGGTGCGTCTCGCCATGTCCGGACAGGTGTCAGCTTCCCGCGGCCGAACGTTTTTGGCCGGAAAGATCGTCTTCAATTTCGGTCGGTCGGCCTTCGATTGCACGGTCCGGCAGCTCACCGATACGGGAGCGACCGTGGAACTCGAAAGCGTCGTTGGCATTCCCGACCAGGTCCAACTGTTGATTGTCGGTACCAATCAGGTGAGGCCATGCAAACGGTTGTGGCAATCGGACCGCCAGCTCGGCCTGGTGTTCGAGGCGCAGCAGGCGAATGCTGCGGCACCCGCGCCAGCAGCAGTCGTGCCTGCCGCTGCTGCGCCATCAGCCATTCCGGAGCGGCGCAGCGGCGATATTCTGCGCGGGCACATGCTGGCGCTGCGCGCGGCGCTCGATCAGATCCCGGTCGGCATCCTGCTTTTGGACGCGGAGCTGAAAGCCCTGTTCATCAACCGCGCGTTCCGGAACATGTGGCAGCTTCCGGACGCGGTGGCCGACCGCAATCCCAGCTTCACCGATCTGATGCATCACGGCTGCAAGACCATGGCCTATGAGCTGCCGGCTGAGCAGCTTCAAGCCTATGTTGCCGAACGCGTCCGCCTCGTGAGTGTCGGCGATGCAAACCCGATCGATCTCAGGCGCAGCAATGGCGATGTGGTTCGGTGTCAATGCACGCCGCTGCCCGATGGCGGCCGGATGATGAGCTACACGCCCGTGACCGACATCGTGCGCGCATCGGACAAGTTGAAGGTGCTGACCGGCGCCCTCGAGAACGTGGAGGACGGCGTCGTCCTGCTTGATCGCGATCTCAATGTGATTTTCCTCAACCGGCGCATGCGAGAATTCTGGGAGGTGAGCGAGGAGGAGGTTGCGCGGCATCCGGCGTACGTCACGCTTCTCACGCGCAGCCGCCGGGCAGTCCCGACCGGCTCGACCCCGGAGCAAATCAAAGCCTTTCCGGCGAAGCGGATCGCCGAGATCAAGGCGGGCGATCACAAGCGCGACGTCCAGACGCCTGATGGCCGCAATATCAGGATCCATTGCTCGACCATGGCAAACGGCGGCCGGATGCTGACCTTTGTCGACGTGACCGATCTTGTCGGTAATGCGCGACAGCTCGAGGTGCTCGCGACCACCGATCCGCTCACCGGACTGTTCAACCGCAGGCACTTCCTGACGACGCTGGATGCAGAGTGGAGCCGGTTCCAGCGCTACTATCGCTCCGTCTCCGTCCTGATGGTCGATATCGACTACTTCAAGAGCATCAATGACCGGCTCGGTCATGCGGCCGGCGACGAGGCCATCAAGGCCGTCGCCGAGATTTGCACACGCGGCAAGCGCAAGTCCGACGTTGTCGGCCGTGTCGGAGGCGAGGAGTTCGCGGTTCTGCTGCCGGAAACGACGTTGTCGCGCGCCCGGACAGTCGCCGAGCGCATTCGCAAGAGGGCGGAAGGATTGAAGTTGGGGGCGGATGATCGTCCTGTGCCGCTGACGGTGAGCATCGGCGTTGCCGAGGCCCTCACCAGCATGCCCGGGATCGAGGCGCTGATGAAGGCCGCCGATGCCGCGCTCTACCTGGCCAAGGAGCACGGCCGGAATCGTGTCGAGTGCTGGGCGCCTCCGGCACCGCCGAAGCTGGCGGCCGAGTAGCGACTCCATCGTCATTCCGGGGCGTGCGAAGCACGAGCCCGGAATCCATTGTGCCGCATTATGCAAACCCCCGCGGCAAAAACATTTCTCTTCATCCGAATTGCAACTGCGTGCGTGCGATCGGCACCCGGCTTTCCCTGCGCCCTCTGTTCGGGGAGAGGGCGGCAATCAAGACACAACTAATGCGAGCTACTTAGCTATGCGGAAACTTAAGGTGCGTGTCAGGTTCCCATAAGGACCGATAATACATGGTTGCCCGGGAGCCACGATTGTTGCGTCGTCGCAACAGTGAATCGACATTTAACCCTAAATACAGGCGGTCCGCAGTCGCGCCGCTTTTTGGCCACACCCTGACATGAAAGGATATTCACCTAGCTGAATAGCCAGCGCTCGCGACGACGGGACTTTTGATCGGTTCCGGCGTTGTTGGAGGGAACAGGGTCGCGATGGACGCCAAAACGAACATCAAGGGCAGGCTGCCGAGCCGTCACGTGACGGAAGGGCCCCAGCGCGCACCGCATCGGTCTTATCTCTATGCGATGGGGCTGACGACAATCCAGATTCATCAACCATTTGTCGGCGTTGCTTCATGTTGGAATGAAGCAGCCCCCTGCAACATCTCGCTGATGCGCCAGGCGCAGGCGGTGAAGAAGGGCGTGGCGTCCGCCGGCGGCACGCCGCGCGAGTTCTGCACCATCACCGTGACCGACGGCATCGCGATGGGCCATGACGGCATGCGCTCGTCGCTGCCGTCGCGGGAATGCATCGCCGATTCGGTCGAGCTGACCGTGCGCGGTCACTCCTATGATGCGCTGGTCGGGCTCGCCGGCTGCGACAAGTCGCTGCCGGGCATGATGATGGCGATGGTCCGGCTCAACGTGCCCTCGATCTTCATCTATGGCGGCTCGATTTTGCCCGGCAACTTCCGCGGGCAGCCGGTGACCGTGCAGGACATGTTCGAGGCGGTCGGCAAGCACTCGGTCGGCGCCATGTCGGACGAGGACCTCGACGAGATCGAGCGGGTGGCGTGCCCGTCGGCCGGCGCCTGCGGCGCTCAGTTCACCGCCAACACCATGGCGACCGTCTCCGAGGCGATCGGCCTCGCGCTGCCGTATTCGGCCGGGGCTCCGGCGCCTTACGAGATCCGCGACGCCTTCTGCTCCGCCGCCGGAGAGAAGGTGATGGAGCTGATCGAGAAAAACATCCGGCCCCGCGACATCGTCACCCGGGAAGCCCTTGAAAATGCTGCGGCCGTGGTTGCAGCCTCAGGTGGTTCGACCAATGCTGCGCTGCACCTGCCGGCGATCGCCCATGAGTGCGGTATTAAATTCAATTTGTTCGACGTTGCCGAAATCTTCAAAAAGACTCCTTACGTCGCGGATTTGAAGCCGGGCGGCCGTTATGTTGCCAAAGACATGTTTGAAGTTGGCGGCATTCCGCTGCTGATGAAAACGCTGCTCGACAATGGCCACCTGCACGGGAATTGCCTGACCGTCACTGGCCGAACGATCGCCGAAAACCTCAAAAGCGTGAAATGGAATCCGCACCAGGACGTGGTGCGGCCCGCCGACAATCCGATCACCGTCACAGGTGGCGTTGTCGGACTGAAGGGTAATCTCGCTCCGGAGGGTGCGATCGTGAAGGTCGCGGGAATGTCCAACCTGAAGTTTACCGGTCCGGCCCGGTGCTTCGACCGCGAGGAAGACGCCTTCGAGGCGGTGCAGAAGCGCACCTACAAGGAAGGCGAAGTGATTGTGATCCGCTACGAGGGGCCGAAGGGCGGTCCCGGGATGCGGGAGATGCTGGCGACCACGGCGGCGCTGACCGGGCAGGGGATGGGCGGCAAGATTGCCCTGATCACCGATGGCCGGTTCTCCGGCGCCACCCGTGGCTTCTGCATCGGACATATTGGACCCGAAGCGGCCGTCGGCGGGCCGATCGGGTTGTTGCAAGACGGCGACATCATCGAGATCGATGCGGTCGCCGGCACCCTTAACGTAAATTTGAGCGACGCCGAACTCGCAAATCGTAAGACCAAATGGGCCCCTCGCGCGACGAACCATACATCTGGTGCGCTGTGGAAGTACGCCGAGCAAGTGGGGCCGGCGGTGGATGGCGCAGTCACCCATCCGGGTGGCGCGTACGAGAAACAGTGTTATGCGGACGTTTAAGCGTGCGATATTTGCGTTTGCGTTAGGGGCCATTCCGGTGGCAGGCCCCGGATTCGGATTCGACGGCGCCCCGGTCAGCCCCCAGGATACCGTTCTTCCGGTGGTCGCTCCGCAGCCCGGCACGGCCGGTGCGCTGAAGCGGGCCGCCACGCCGGTTGCCCCTGCGGCGACCTCGCCGACCTCCTCCTTCAGCACGCTGCAGTACCAGGCCGAGGGCGGTCACCCCGTGGCGCAGTGGAAGCTCGGCAAGATGTACGCCGAGGGCGACGGCGTCATCCAGGACGACATGCGCGCCTTCGAGTATTTCAGCCGGATCGCCAATGCGCATGCCGAGGATTCGCCGTCGGCGCCGCAGGCCTCGATCGTGGCCAACGCCTTCGTGGCGCTCGGCCGCTATTATCTGAGCGGCATTCCCAATTCCAAGGTCAAGGCGGACACCGAACGGGCGCGGGAGATGTTCTCCTATGCCGCGTCCTATTTCGGCAATGCCGATGCCCAGTACGACCTTGCCCGGCTGTACCTGAAGACGCCGGACGCCTCGCGGGACGATTTCCGCTATGGCGCACGCTGGCTCGGGCTCGCCGCCCAGAAGGGCCAGCACCAGGCGCAGGCGCTGCTCGGCCAGATGCTGTTCAACGGCGACCGGCTGCCGCCGCAGCGGGCCCGTGGCCTGATGTGGCTGACCCTGGCGCGCGACAGCGCGACGCCGGAAGAGGCCTGGATCAAGGAAAGCTACAACCGGGCGATCGCCAAGGCATCCGAAGACGACCGCGCGATGGCACTGCAGATGCTCGAGCATTGGGTGCAGGGCCGTCGCGATTAGAGGCCGCCGGGATTGATATTCCCCGCGGCCGGCGGGCTCAGGCGGTCTCGAAATCGAGATCGGCCCAGACTGGGACATGGTCGGACGGCTTCTCCCAGGCGCGGACATAGCTGTCGATTCCAACATCGATCAGCCGGTCGCTGGCCTGCGGCGACATCAGCAGATGGTCGATGCGCAGGCCCCAGTTCTTCTGCCAGGCGCCGGCCTGGTAGTCCCAGAAGGTGTACTGGCCCGGCTCGTCATTGACCGCGCGCAGCGCATCGGTGAGGCCGAGGCCGAGCAGCGACTGGAAGGCCTCGCGGGTCGCAGGGCGGAACAGGGCATCGTCGGCCCAGGCGGCCGGATTGTAGACGTCGCGGGCCGCCGGAATGACGTTGAAGTCGCCGGCCAGGATCAGCGGCTCCTCGGCCTTAAGCCGTTCCCGCGTGTACTCAAGAAGCCGCGACATCCATTTGAGCTTGTACGGATATTTGTCGGTGTTGGCGGGGTTGCCGTTGGGCAGGTAAAGGCACGCGACCCGCACCACGCCCTGTTTCAGCGTGACGACGCCTTCGAGGAAGCGAGCATGTGCGTCCTCGTCGTCGCCGGCGAGGCCCGACTTGGTCTCGTCGAATGGCAGCTTGGAGAGCAGCGCGACGCCATTGAAGGTCTTCTGGCCGTGGGTGACGACATTATATCCGAGCGCCTCGACCTCGAGCCGCGGAAACGCGTCGTCGACGCATTTGATCTCCTGCAGGCAGACGATGTCGGGGGAACACTCCTTCAGCCAGGCGACCAGAAGTTCGATCCGTTGCCGGACCGAGTTGACGTTCCACGTAGCGATGCGCATGCAAGTGACCGGATTGAAGCCGCAGGATTTTACTTAGGTGGCATACCATGGGCGAACCGCCTGTGCTAACCCTCTCCGGAAACAAGGCGTAACAATTGCCGATGGGGGAGTTGCGATGCGTCCCGGCCCTGAGGGAAGCGGGCGGCGCACGTGCGAGAGGTATGAGAAAACGCAATTTGGTTCTGACTGTCGCTGTTCTCGGCATTGCGGCTGGGGCGGCTTACATGACCCGCACTTCATGGATGGGTGGCGGTGCCGTCACCGCGCAGGGGACGCCGCGGCCGCGCGTGGTTTCGGTGGATCTCGCCAAGGCCGAACGCAGGTCGGTGCCGGTGGATGTCGACGCGATCGGAACGGTCACGCCGATCTCAAGCGTGGCGTTGAAGTCGCGGCTGGAGACCACCATCATCTCGGTCCATTTCGAGGACGGCGCCAAGGTCAATGAGGGCGACCTGTTGTTCATGCTCGACGCGCGGCAGATCGACGCCCAGATCGAGCAGGCCGAGGGCGTCCTGGCCCGCGACCAGGCCCAACTCGAGGGCGCGCAGCGCGACCTGCGCCGCTACACCGAGCTGGTCGGCAAGGGCGCGACCACGCAGGTCAACCTCGACAACGCCAAGACCCAGTCCGACGTCCTGATCGGCACCATCAAGGCCGACCAGTTCGCGCTGGAAAACCTCCGCGTCCAGAAGAGCTACACCGTGATCCGCGCACCGTTCGCGGGGCGGATCAGCGCCGCCAACGTCAAGGTCGGGAATTTCGTCCGCCCCGCCGACACCCAGCCGTTGGCCGTCATCAACCAGATGGCGCCGGTCTATGTCACCTTCGCCATTCCTCAGCGTGCGCTGGTCGATCTGCGCGACGCCATGGGGAAGGACGATCCCAAGGTGATCGCGACCATTCCCGGCCATCAGCGTTCCGAGAGAGGCAAGGTCGCGATGGTCGAAAACGCCGTCGATGCGACCACCGGCATGGTTACCGTGCGCGGCATCATGAACAATGCGAGCGAGACGCTGTGGCCCGGCACCATCGTGCAGACCAAGCTGATCATCCGCAGCGAAGACGCGGTCGTGGTGCCCACGGTCGCGGTCCAGCGCAGCCAGAACGGCAATTTCGTTTTCGTCGTCCAGGACGGCGTCGCCAAGGCCCGGCCGGTGAAGGTCGATCGCACCTTCCAGGGCACCTCGGTGATCTCTGACGGATTGGCGGGCGATGAAAGCATCGTCGTCGATGGCCAGCTGCTGCTGTCGGAGGGATCGCGGGTCGAGCTGCGGGCGCGCAAGGCCGGAGCCTGACTGATGACGCTCTCCGAGCTCTGCATCCGCCGCCCGGTCATGACGACGCTGATCACGGCGTCGATCATCGCATTCGGCGTGTTCGGCTTCCGCCTGCTGCCGGTCTCGGCGCTGCCCAAGGTGGACTTCCCGACCATCGCGGTTACCGCGACCCTGCCGGGCGCCAGCGCCGACACCATGGCGGCCTCGGTCGCCGGCATCATCGAGCGTCAGCTCTCGACCATTGCCGGCATCTCCTCGATGTCCTCGAACTCCTCGCAGGGCACGAGCGTCATCACCATCCAGTTCGACCTCAACCGCAACATCGATGCCGCCGCGCTCGACGTGCAGACGGCGTTGACGATCGCGCAGCGCCGGCTGCCGATCGAGATGACGATTCCGCCGAGCTTCCGGAAGGTGAACCCGGCCGACTTCCCGGTGCTGTTCGTCTCGCTGGGGTCGGCGACGCTGCCACTGTCGGCGGTCAACGAATATGGCGACATCACGATCGGGCAGGCGCTGTCGCAGCTGCCGGGCGTCGCCCAAGTGCTGATCTACGGCGCGCAGAAATTTGCGATCCGCGTCCAGGCCGATCCGGAGGCCGCTGCCGCCCGCGGCGTCTCGATGGAGGATATCCGCGCTGCGGTCTCGCGCGCCAATTCCTCGACGCCCGTCGGCACGCTGAACGGCCCCAAGCAAGACGTCGCGCTGCAGGCCTCCGGCCAGATGGATAAGGCGGCCGACTACCGCCAGATCTACGTCGCCTGGCGCAACGGCTCGCCGGTCCGGCTCGACGAGATCGCCAAGGTCTATGACAGCGTCGAGAACGACAAGATCGCGACCTGGATGAACGACGAGCGGGCGATCGTGCTCGCGATCCAGAAGCAGCCCGACGCCAACACTGTGGCCGTCGTCGACGCCGTGCTGGCGAAATTGCCCTCGCTGCGCGCCGCGATCCCGCCCTCGGTGACGATGCAGGTCATGATGGATCGCTCGGTCTCGATCCGGCAGGCGGTCAGCGACGTCGAGGAGACCCTGCTGATCGCGATCGCGCTGGTGATCCTCGTGATCTTCCTGTTCCTGCGCTCGGCGTCGGCGACCTTCATCCCGGCGCTCGCGGTGCCGATCTCGCTGTTCGGAACTTGTGCGGCGATGTACGCGCTGGATTACTCTATCAACAACATGACGCTACTGGCGCTGACGCTCTCGGTCGGCTTCGTGGTCGACGACGCCATCGTCATGCTGGAGAACATCGTCCGCCATATCGAGCACGGCATGAAGCCGTTCGAGGCGGCGCTGAAGGGCGCCCGCGAGATCGGCTTCACGATCATCTCGATCACCTTCTCGCTGATCGCGGTCTTCATCCCGGTGCTGCTGATGGGCGGCATCGTCGGCCGCGTGTTCCGCGAATTCGCCGTCACGATCTCGGTCGCGATCATCGTCTCCGGCTTCGTGTCGCTGACCTTGACGCCGATGCTGTGCGCCCGCGTGCTGCGCGCGCATGACGCGACCAAGCGTCCGAACATCGTGTTGCGGGCGTTCGAGGCGATGTTCGAGGCCTGGCTGCGCGCCTATGAATGGGCGCTGGACTGGGTGCTGGCCAAGAAAGCCCTGATGCTGGTGGTGACGCTCGCGACGCTCGGCGGCACCATCTATCTCTACATGATCGTGCCGAAGGGCTTCTTCCCGCAGGAGGATACCGGCTTCCTGATCGGTGTGACGGAGGCGGCGACCGATACCTCGTTCGAGGCGATGAAGGTGCGCCAGCAGGCGCTGGTCGAGGTGATGCGGACCGATCCGGCGATCGATTACATCAATTCCACCGTCGGCTCGGGCGGTCCCAATCCGACCACCAATTACGGCCGGCTATTCATAGCGCTGAAGCCGCAGAAGACCCGCGACAATGCCACCGTGGTGATCGGCCGCCTCAGGCAGAAGGCGCGCGAGATCCCCGGCATGCAGGCGTTCTTCCAGAGCGTCCAGAACCTCAACATCGGCGGGCGCATCTCCAAGAGCCAATATCAGTATGTGATGCAGAGCGGCGATACCGAGTCGCTGTACCGGCTGGCGCCGGAGATGCGCGACAAGATCGAGAAGATCCCAGGCCTGCTCGACGTCACCACCGACCTCTACATCAAGAACCCGCAGATGACGGTCGACATCGACCGCGAGAAGGCGGCGGTCTACGGCGTCACCGTCGATCAGGTCCGCAACCAGCTCTACAACGCCTATGGTTCGCGGCAGGTCGGCACCATCTACATGCCGTCGAACGACTACCAGATTATCCTGGAGGTGCAGCCGCAGTTCCGCGTCGACCCGTCCGATCTCTCGAAGCTCTACATGAAGACCGCGAGCGGCCAGACCATTCCGCTGGATGCGGTAGCGCGGCTGGTGCCGACGGTCGGACCGTTGCAGATCAACCACCAGGGCCAGCAGCCGGCGGTGACGATCTCGTTCAATCTCGCGCCCGGCAATTCGCTCGGCTATGCGGTCGACAAGATCACCGAGCTCGAGCAGAACGCGAATTTGCCGCCGACGATTGCGACCGGGTTCTCCGGCACCGCGCAGGTGTTCCAGGACTCGCTGCGCGGGCAGGGTGTCCTGATCCTCGCCGCCGTGTTCGCGGCCTTCGTGATTCTCGGCATCCTCTACGAGAGCTTCATCCACCCAATCACGATCATCTCGGGCCTGCCGTCGGCCGGAATCGGTGCGATCCTGACGCTGATGCTGTTCGGGATGGAGCTGTCGGTGATTGCGATGATCGGCATCGTGATGCTGGTCGGCATCGTGAAGAAGAACGCGATCATGATGGTGGACTTCGCGCTCGAGCGCCGCCGCGTCGGCCTCAGCGCCGAGCACGCGATCCGCGAGGCTGCGCTGCTGCGTTTCCGCCCGATCATGATGACGACATTCGCGGCGATCTTCGGCACGCTGCCGATCGCGCTCGGCGCGGGCGCCGGCGCAGAGTTGCGTCAGCCGCTCGGCGTCGCGGTGGTCGGCGGCCTCTGCGTGTCGCAACTGCTGACGCTGTTCATCACGCCTGTGATCTATATCTATCTCGACCGCATCGACCGCAGGCTGCGCCGCAAGCTCGATCCGCAGGCGGAGGCGGGCGGCGACGTCGAGCGCCCGCAGGTGGTCGCGGCAGAATAGTTGGCGTCTCCGGCGAACCGGTCACCGGTTGGCGTCGAGAAGCCACGTCAGGCGAGGAAGCGTCAGATCGAGAAGCTGGTGCCGCAGCCGCAGGACGCGGTGGCGTTCGGATTGACGACGCGGAACGAGGCGCCGATCAGGTCATCGACAAAGTCGACTTCCGAGCCCGCGAGGAACGGGACCGAGGCGGGGTCGATCAGCACCACCGCGCTGTCGCGCTCGATCACGAGGTCGTCATCGGCCTGGGTGCGCTCGACGTCGAATTTGTACTGGAAACCGGAGCAGCCGCCGCCCTCGACCGAAATGCGCAGCTTGGCGCCTTGGCCTTCCTTGCTGAGGATCTGCCCGATGCGGCGGGCGGCCCGTTCGCTGACGGTGATGGCAGCAGTCATGTCGGTCTCCGAAACCCTATTTGAGCATGGTTTGATCGGATCATGCTCGGCGTCATGCCCAATTCATTTGGTCAGCCGCCTCAGTCATAGTTAAGTGCGTCGGACCATGGAATCAAATGGATAAGGACTAAAATACCGTGTCGGTCGGAATGGCTGCCCCCCGTGCGCCTTATGCCTGCGACCCCGACCACAGCCGTGGCCGCCTGGTCGCGGAGCCGCCGAGCCGGACCCGCAGCCCGTTCCGGCGCGACTGTGACCGGGTGATCCATTCCACCGCGTTCCGCCGCCTCAAGCACAAGACCCAGGTCTTCGTCTTCCATGAGGGCGATCACTACCGCACCCGGCTGACCCATTCGCTCGAGGTCGCGCAGATCGCCCGCGCGCTGGCGCGCCAGCTTGGGGTCGACGAGGATCTGACCGAGACGCTGGCGCTGGCGCACGACCTCGGCCATCCGCCGTTCGGGCATGCCGGGGAGCGGGCGCTCGACGACTGCCTCAAGGATGATGGCGGCTTTGACCACAATGCGCAGGCGCTGCGGGTCGTCACCTCGCTGGAGCATCGCTATCCAGAGTTCGGCGGACTGAACCTGACCTGGGAATCGCTCGAGGGTATAGTCAAGCACAACGGGCCGCTGACCGAACGCAACGGCGCGCCGGCCGGCCGCTATCTCGACAGCGGCATTCCGATCGGGATCGCCGACTACAATCAGACCTACGATCTCGAGCTCTGGAGCTATGCCTCGCTCGAGGCGCAGATCGCGGCCTTTGCCGACGACATCGCCTATGACGCTCACGATATCGACGACGGCCTGCGCGCCGGTCTGTTTGCGGTCGACGACCTCAAGGAGATGCCGCTGACATCAGAGATCATCGTCGAGATCGATCGCCATTACCCCGGGCTCGACGAGGTCCGGCGCGGCGCCGAACTGGTGCGTGAGCTGATCTCACATTTCATCAACGCGGTGTTCAACGAGGCGACCCGGCGTCTTGCGGTTGCGCAGCCGCAATCGGCCCAGGACGTGCGCCACCACAACGCGCCGCTGATCGCGTTTCCGCCCGAGGTGGCCGAGCAGGAGGCGGCGATCAAGGCGTTCCTGTTCCGGCATATGTATCGCCACCGGCGGGTGATGCTTGTCATGCGGGAGGCCGAGCAGGTGGTGCGCAACCTGTTTGAGCGCTACCGGCAATCGCCGGGCGACCTGCCGGCGGAATGGATCGAGGGGAGCGTGCAGGAGACCGGCAGCGCGCGGAACAGGCGGATCGGCAATTTCATTGCCGGAATGACCGACCGTTTCGCCCTGATCGAGCACCAAAGGCTTTTTGACTCGACCCCGGATTTGCGTTAGCGCCCTGCCATGGCCGACACCCCTGCGACACCACACCTTTTTGCCGACATGCTGGCGCGCGTGCACGCGATTTGTGCCGCTGTCGCTGCCGAGGATAATTGGCCCGCGGGCATCGATCTGTCCCGCGTCGTGGTCGAGCCGCCGCGCGATGCCAGCCACGGAGACATGGCGACCAATGCCGCAATGGTGCTCGCCAAGGAGGCCAAGGCCAAGCCGCGCGAGCTCGCCGACAAAATCGCCGAGCGGCTGCGTGCCGACGCGCTGGTGGCGTCCGTCGATGTCGCCGGGCCCGGCTTCATCAACCTGACCTTGAAGCCGCAGGTCTGGGCCGACGCGCTGCGTGCCGTGCTGGCCGCCGGCTCGGCCTATGGACGCAGCGACATCGGAAAGGCCGAGAAGGTCAATGTCGAATACGTCTCGGCCAACCCGACCGGGCCGATGCATGTCGGCCACTGCCGCGGCGCCGTGTTCGGCGATGCGCTGTGCAGCCTGCTGCAATTCGCGGGCTTCGACGTCTGCCGCGAATATTACATCAACGATGCCGGCGCCCAGGTCGACGTGCTCGCACGCTCGGCATTCCTGCGTTACCGCGAAGCGTTGGGTCAGGATATCGGCGCGATTCCAGAAGGGCTCTATCCCGGCGACTACCTCGTGCCGGTCGGCGAGGCGCTCGCCAAGGAATACGGCGAGAAGCTGCTCGACATGACGGAAGCCGCGTGGCTGCCGATCGTGCGCGACAAGGCGATCGCCATGATGATGGAGATGATCAGGGGCGATCTCGCCGCGCTCAACATCCATCACGACGTGTTCTTCTCGGAGCGCTCGCTGATCACAGCAGGCAACAACAAGGTCGCCGAGACGATCGATTTCCTGCGCGCGAAGGGCGACATTTACGAGGGCCGCCTGCCGCCGCCGAAGGGCAAGCCGGTCGAGGATTATGAAGACCGCGAGCAGTCGCTGTTCCGCGCCACCGCCTACGGCGATGACGTCGATCGTCCGCTGATCAAGTCGGACGGCTCGTACACCTATTTCGCGTCCGACATCGCCAACCACCGCAACAAGTTCGAGCGTGGCTTCACCAACCTGATCGACGTGTTCGGCGCCGATCACGGCGGCTACATCAAGCGGATGCAGGCGGCGGTGAAGGCGGTGACTGCCGGCAAAGCGACGCTCGACGTCAAGATCGTGCAGCTCGTCAAGCTGTTGCGCGACGGCGAGCCGGTGAAGATGTCGAAACGCTCCGGCGAATTCGTCACGCTGCGCGAGGTGGTCGACGAAGTCGGCTCGGACGCGGTCCGGTTCATGATGCTGTTCCGCAAGAACGACGCGGTGCTGGATTTCGACCTCGCCAAGGTGATCGAGCAGTCGAAAGACAACGCCGTCTTCTACGTCCAGTACGGCCACGCCCGCGGCCATTCGATCTTCCGCAATGCGCGGGAGGAGGCGGTTCCAGATCTGCCCGGGACCGACGAGGCGCGGCTGGCCTATCTCCGGAACGCTGCGGTCGAACGCCTGACCGACCCGGCCGAGCTCGACCTGCTCAAGCGGCTTGCGCTCTATCCCCGGATGATCGAAGCTGCCGCGGTGGCCCACGAGCCGCACCGAATCGCTTTTTATCTATATGATTTGGCCAGTGAATTTCATGCGCTGTGGACCAAGGGGCGCGATTTGCCCTATTTACGCTTCATTATCAATAATGATGCAGAGATCACGAGGGCGCGACTGGCAATGGTTCAGGGCGTCGTCTCGGTTCTGGCATCGGGCTTAGCTGTTCTAGGCGTCCACGCTCCGACCGAGATGCGGTAGGCAGGGGCATTAGGCCCTCACGAGTGGGGATTTGTGAGGGCATCTGGCAGGGGCCAACTCGTTCGGACCGGCTGTGCCGGCGATCTTGGCGCTGTCCCGAAGGGGATGCATCATCACGATGGCTGATCGATATCAGGACCGACATTTTTCCGCCGACACGACCTCCAAGGTCGAGAGCGATCCGCTTGCCGAACTGGCCCGACTGATCGGACAGACGGATCCATTCGGCTCCGCGAACAAGCCGCCGCCGCGTCCGCTGCAGTCGCGCGCCAATGCGCGGCCGCAGCAATATGATCCGCAGGCCGAGGACGAGGATGCACCGCCCGCGGGCCCGCCGCCCTGGATGCAGCGCGCGCGGCAGGAGACCGTCGCTCCGCCGCCCGTGCAGCACACCGAGTACGAAGAGCCCGAACAGGACTACCAGCCGAAGCCGGTGCATCCGTTGCACCGCTATGCGGCCCAGCAGGCGCAGCCGCCTGCGCCCGAACCGGTCGCAACCTATCGGCCGGTCGAGCCCCCGCGACAGCCAGAGGCCTTTGACGACGAGCCGTCCTATCAGAGTGGCGATCAGGGCCACGATCCGTCGCGCTATGACGACGCGCTTTACGGTCAGCTGGAAGCGGGCGAACAGGATCTGCAGCGCGATCCATCCTATCCGGACGATCCCTATGCGTATGAGGCCGACGAGGAAGAGCCTGAGCCACGCCGGCGGAGCAGTGGCCTGATGGCGGTCGCCGCGGTGCTGGCGCTTGGCGTGTTCGGCGTCGGTGGCGCGTACGCCTACCGGACCTATATCGGCTCGCCCCGCAGCGGTGAGCCGCCGATCATCAAGGCCGACAACACGCCGACCAAGGTGATCCCGGCCCAGGCCGATGCGCCGGCCAAAACGCCGGATCGCATGGCAGCGGGTGACGGCACCGAGAAGATCGTGTCGCGTGAAGAGACCCCGGTCGACGTCAATTCGAAGACCGCCGGACCGCGCGTCGTGTTTCCTCCGCTGAACGCCAATGCGAATCCGCCGCCGGCATCAACCGTGCAGACGGCGCAGCCGGCACCGACGCCGATCACCGCGAACGGGACGCTGCCGAACAACGAGCCGCGCAGGGTTCGCACGCTCGCCGTCAAGGGCGATTCGCCCGATGGCGCGCAGGCCGCGGCCGCCGCGGGCAAGCCTGCGGCCGCTGCGAAGCCTCAGGTGTCGCGCGGCAACCCGGCCGCAGCCAATGCCAGCGCGAACGCGCCAATGTCGCTGGTTCCCGGGCAGGCTGACGCAGCCCCGGCCGCGCCTCAGACCCGAGTGGCGTCGACTACGACCGCTTCTGTTGGCGGTGGCGGTGGATATCTGGTCCAGGTGTCGTCGCAGAAGAACGAGGCGGACGCACAGTCGTCCTATCGGACGCTGCAGGGCAAGTATCGCAGCGTGCTCGGTTCGCAGCCTTTGGTGGTGAAACGCGTCGATCTCGGCGAGAAGGGAGTCTATTACCGCGCCTTTGCCGGCCCGTTCGCGTCGTCGGAAGAGGCGAACCAGCTATGCCGGAGCCTGATGTCGGCCGGTGGGCCGCAGTGCCTCATCCAAAGAAATTAAAGGCCGTTTCCTTGACCCGTGAGCTGCATACGGCCTAATCGGCCGAATGACGAACCGCGCATTCATCACGGGCGTATCCGGGCTGATCCTCAACGACGCTGAACGCGAATTCATTCGCGCCGAGCGGCCATGGGGCTTCATCCTGTTCAAGCGCAACATCGAGAGTCCTGCCCAAGTAGCCGCTCTTGTTGGGGAACTCAGGTCGGCAGCCGGCATGGCTGACGCGGCGGTCCTGATCGACCAGGAAGGCGGGCGGGTGCAGCGGCTCGGACCGCCGCATTGGCCGGTCTATCCGCCCGGCGCGAGCTTCAGCGCGCTCTACGACATCGACCCGACGCTCGGCCTGACGGCGGCCCGGCTCAGCTCACGGCTGATTGCGGCCGACCTGATCGATCTTGGAATCACCGTCGATTGCCTGCCGTTGGCCGACGTTCCGGTGGCAGGCGCAGATGCGGTGATCGGCAATCGGGCCTACGGAACCGAGCCGGACAAGGTCGCGGCGATCGCCCGTGCGGTCACGGACGGGCTGGAACAGGGCGGCGTGCTGCCGGTTCTCAAGCATATTCCCGGCCATGGTCGCGCCACCGCGGACAGCCATTTTCGCCTTCCGACGGTCGATACCGCCAGAGATGAGCTGGAACGGACCGATTTTGCCGCGTTCCGGCCGCTGGCGGACCTGCCGATGGCGATGACTGCACATGTTGTGTTTAGCGCGCTGGACCCCGTCCATCCGGCGACGACTTCTGCGACAATCATCGAACAGGTGATTCGCGGCCTGATCGGGTTCCAAGGTTTGTTGATGAGTGATGACGTGTCGATGAATGCGCTGGCCGGATCAATTGCCGAGCGGACCCGCGCCATCGTCAGCGCCGGTTGCGACATGGTTCTGCACTGCAACGGCAATATTGACGAAATGCGCGAGGTCGCGCGGGAGACGCCGGAACTGGCCGGCAAGGCGCTTGAGCGGGCCAAGGCGACGCTCGCCGCGCGGAAGCAGCCTGAGCCGCTCGACCGGCAGGCGGCACGGGCTGAACTGGATGCGTTGTTGAATCGGGTAGGGACGGCATGACCGCTGAAATTCTATCGTTTGAGACCGGGCGGCCGGCCGACCTCGCCGAGGGCGAACCGGCGCTGGTGGTCGACGTCGAAGGTTATGAGGGCCCGCTCGACCTGCTGTTGACGCTGGCGCGGCAGCAGAAGGTCGACCTGTCGAAGATTTCGATCCTTGCCCTCGCCGACCAATATCTTTCGTTCATCGAGGCGGCGCGCAAGATCCGCCTCGAACTCGCGGCCGACTATCTGGTGATGGCGGCCTGGCTTGCCTTCCTGAAATCGCGGCTCTTGCTGCCCGAGCCGCCGAGCGCGGAGGGGCCGAGCGCCGAGGAAATGGCGACCGCGCTCGCCAACCGGCTGCGCCGTTTGGAAGCGATCCGCGAGGCGGCGAACCGGCTGATGAACCGGCCGCAGTTCCAGCGCGATATCTTCCCGCGCGGCAATCCGGAATCGATCGCCGAGATCAAGCATCCGAAGTTCACCGCGACCCTGTACGACCTGCTGTCGGCCTATGCGACGCAGCGCGCGTCGCGCGTGCTGACTTCAGTGCATCTGGCGAAGCGGACGGTGTGGTCGCTGGCCGAGGCTCGCGCCTCGCTGGAGCGGCTGGTCGGCCTCGCCGAGGACTGGAGCTGCCTCGACGAGTACCTGATGAACTACGTCGCCGATCCCAAGCAGAAGGCCACGGTGTTCGCATCGAGCTTCGCTGCTGCCCTCGAACTGGTTCGCGAGGGCGAGATGGAAATCAACCAGAAGCAGGCGTTCGCGCCGATCTATTTCCGAAAGCGTCAAGCGCAGGCCGCAATGGCTGCGCCGGACCTGTCGGTTGAGTAAGTGGAAGAAGGAGAGCAAGCCCATGGCAAGCTTGGCGGAAGTGCGCAGAGACGAGCCCGAGGAGGAGGTTTCTCCTATGGATCATCCGGTAGCGCGTCCTGAGGAATTGCGGCTCCTTGAAGCCCTGTTGTTCGCATCGGCCGAGCCGATCGATCAGGCAACGCTGGCAAAGCGGATGCCCGACGGCGTCGATATCAAGGCGGCGCTCGCACAGTTGCAGGCAGAATATGCGCCGCGCGGCGTCAACCTGGTTCGGGTCGCCAACAAGTGGACGTTCCGCACCGCCAGCGATCTGTCGTGGCTGATGACGCGCGAGAGCACCGAGACCCGGAAGCTGTCGCGTGCAGCGATCGAGGTGCTGGCGATCGTTGCCTATCACCAGCCGGTGACCCGCGCCGAGATCGAAGAGATTCGTGGCGTGGTCACGTCGAAGGGAACGATCGACGTGCTGCTGGAGACCGGCTGGATCCGTCCGCGCGGCCGCCGCAAGACGCCGGGGCGTCCGTTGACCTTCGGAACCACCGACGCCTTCCTGTCGCAGTTCAGCCTGGAAGCGCTCGGCGACCTGCCGGGACTCGAGGAGCTGAAGGGCACCGGTCTGCTCGACTCGCGCCTGCCGACCGGCTTTTCTGTTCCCTCGCCATCGGATGATGCGACGCTGCGGGAGGACGAGGAGCCGCTCGAGCCCGGCGATACGCTGGAACTGCTGCTCGCGCCGGCCGTCGAGCCTGAAGCCGAGGAACCGAAGATCGAGAGCGAAACGGTTGCCAAGGTTGAGGCTGCCGAGGTTGGGACTGCCGAGGTCGAAATGACAGCCGAGGCCGAAACCGACCTCGAAGCGGAAGTTGCCACCGAGGTGGACGCGGCCGAACCTGACGCTGGTGAGCCGGACGAGCGCATCGACCACGCGGGCGATGACGACGGCGCCGAGGAGAAGGGCGAATAGCCCGGAATATTCCCGGTTAAGCCTAGCAATATTACGTAGCCGCGACAGCGATTTGCCGCGGCCGAGGTCCTTGTTTTTGACACCCCGCGGGCCTAACTTCCGGCAAAGTTCAGGCCGGTCCGCCGGCCATTTCTGGAGGGTTGCAGGATGGGTTCGCTTAGCATTTGGCACTGGATCGTCGTGATCGCAGTGGTCCTGCTGCTGTTCGGACGCGGCAAGATTTCGGACCTGATGGGTGACGTCGCCCAAGGCATCAAGGCCTTCAAGAAAGGCATGCAGGACGACGACAAGGTCGCGGACAAGCCGGAGTCCACCAAGGCGATCGACCACAATGCGGCGCCGTCGGCCGCGCGCCAGGATGTCGGCAGCAAGGCCGTCTAACGCGCTTGTACTGACGCATATTTCGACGTTTTTCTTTGCGCGAAACGGTGACGCCGTCGCTCGGAAGCGCTATGGACGCCGATTGAGAAAAGGCGCCGGCAGCCCCACATCCTGCTAGGACCAATGGGGCCGATGGCGGCGCGCTTAGGCGGAACAATTCATGTTCGATATCGGGTGGAGTGAACTGGTCGTCATCGCGGTCGTCGCGCTGATCGCCATCGGCCCGAAAGAGCTGCCGGGCGTGCTGCGCATGGTCGGGCAATGGATGGGCAAGGCCCGCAAGATGGCCTCCGAATTCCAGGGCCAGTTCCAGGAGGCCATGCGCGAGGCCGAGATGGCCGACCTCAAGAAGAGTTTTGACGAGGTCAGGGAAGCCGCAACCGGCATCACCAGCGGCAACATCATGACCTCGCTGCACAAGGACGTCAGCGATGCCCTGCAGATCGACAAGCCGGTCGATGCGCAGGTCGCCTCCGCGATCGACGCACCGGTCACTCCGACAACACCCGCCCCGCCGACACCGGAAACCTTCGTCGAGGCCGAGACGCACGCTGCCGCCGGCGAGCCGCTCGCGATCACCAGCGAGGTGAAGCCCGAGCCGGCGCCTGCGCAGGATGAGACGCCGCCACAGCCTGACGTGCTCAAGGACGCGAGGGCGTCATGAGCGCCGAAGACATCGAGGCCTCCAAGGCCCCCTTGATGGATCACCTGATCGAGCTGCGCTCGCGGCTGATCAAGGCGCTGCTCGGCTTCGGCGTCGCTTTCATCATCTGCTTCTTCTTCGCCAAGCAGATATTCAACGTCCTGGTCTGGCCCTTCATCTGGGTGGCAGGGCCGGAAAATTCCAAATTCATCTATACTGCGCTGCTCGAATATTTTCTGACGCAGCTCAAGCTCGCTCTGTTCGGCGCCGGCTTCATCTCGTTTCCGATCGTCGCGACGCAGATCTACAAGTTCGTGGCGCCCGGGCTCTACAAGCATGAGCGCAACGCGTTCCTGCCCTATCTGATCGCGACGCCGGTGTTCTTCGTGCTTGGCGCGATGATGGTCTATTTCGTGGTCTTCCCGATGCTGACCCGCTTTTCGCTCGGCATGCAGCAGTCGGCGGGCACGGAGACGGCGCAGATCCAGTTGCTGCCCAAGGTCGGCGAGTATCTCTCGCTGATGATGTCGCTGATCTTCGCCTTCGGCATCGCGTTCCAGCTGCCGGTGATCCTGACGCTGCTCGGCCGCATCGGCATCGTCACCTCGAAGATGCTGAAGGAGAAACGGCGCTACTTCATCGTGATCGCCTTCATCATCGCCGCCGTGCTGACGCCGCCCGATGTGCTGAGCCAGGCCTCGCTCGCGATCCCGCTGCTCTTGCTCTACGAGGGCGCCATCATCGCGGTCGGGATCGTGGAGAAGAAGGCCACTACCTCGAGCGTGCCGTCGGCGACCAATCCGGCCGAGTAGGTGATTTCGTCACAGATCCGGACGTCACACCCCGCGAAGGCGGGGTATCCGGTACGCCGCGGCTTCCCGGCGACGCACTGACGTCTCTGGAATACTGGGTCGCCCGCCTTCGCGGGCGATGACACTTGTGCTAGTTGAGGCACGCCGCAAACGTTGACATGCAACGTTATCTTGAAGCGCGACGTTAGGACTCCCCGCCATGCACGACATCAAAGCGATCCGCGACAATCCGACAGCCTTCGACGCCGGCCTGAAACGCCGCGGACTTGGGGCCCTGTCGCCGTCGCTGCTGGCGATCGACGAGAAGCGGCGTGCGGCGATCCTGGCGTCCGAGCAGGCCCAGGCGCGGCGCAATGCGGCCTCGAAGGAGATCGGCGACGCCAAGAAGGCAAGGGACGAGGCGCGCGCGGCCAAGCTGATGGCCGAGGTCGCCGAGCTCAAGACCACGATGCCGGAGCTCGAGGCTGCCGCCAAATCGTTTGACGACGAGCTGACGAAAGAGTTGTCGTCAATTCCGAACTTGCCGCTCGACGAGGTGCCCGACGGCACCGACGAGCACGGCAACGTCCAGCACCATGTGTTCGGCAAGAAGCGCGACTACGGCTTTGCGCCGAAGCTGCATGACGATCTCGGCACCGCGCTCGGCTATATGGATTTCGAGGCGGCTGCGAAATTGTCCGGCGCCCGTTTCGTCGTGCTGAAGAAGGGACTGGCGCGGCTCGAGCGCGCGATCGGGCAGTTCATGCTCGATTTGCACACTGGCGAGCACGGCTATGCCGAGATCAATCCGCCGCTCCTGGTGCGCGACGCCGTGATGTTCGGCACCGGCCAGTTGCCGAAATTCGAGGACGATCAGTTCTGGGCGATCAAGGGCGAATTGCTCTCGGCGCCGAATGCTGATCTGCGCAGCGAGCGCCTCGGCCTGATTCCGACCGCGGAAGTCTCGCTGACCAACCTCGCGCGCGAATCCATCCTCGACGAAAAAGAGCTGCCGATGCGGCTCACCGCGCTGACGCCGTGCTTCCGCGCCGAAGCTGGAGCTGCGGGACGCGATACGCGCGGCATGATCCGGCAGCACCAGTTCACGAAAGTCGAATTGGTGTCGATCACGACGCCAGAAGCTAGCAAGGATGAGCTCGAGCGCATGCTGTCCTGCGCCGAGCAGGTGCTGCAGAAGCTCGATCTGCATTATCGGGTGATGACGCTGTGCGCCGGCGACATGGGCTTCTCCGCACAAAAGACCTACGATATCGAGGTGTGGATGCCGGGGCAGGGCGATGGCGGTGCCTATCGCGAGATTTCGAGCTGCTCGGTGTGCGGGGATTTCCAGGCGCGACGCATGGACGCGCGCTATCGCGGCCCCGACGGCAAGCCGCGCTTCGTGCATACGCTGAACGGCTCCGGCACGGCGGTCGGGCGCGCCTTGATCGCCGTCATGGAGACCTATCAGCAGCAGGATGGCTCGATCGCGGTGCCCGACGTGCTGCAGCCCTATATGGGCGGGCTCAAAGTCATCGAGCACGGCATATGAGGCGAGGGCCAGTGTGATGCCGCTCCACCGTGACATCCACTGGCTTGGTCGACAATGGGCCGTCACCGGCCACGGTCTGCAGCTGATCAATCAGAAGCAGATGGGCTATTACGACATCGAGGCCGCGCGCCTGTGGGAAGCCCGCGTGACCGAGGTGCAATCGAAGGCCTGGATCGACAGGCCGGACTTCGACAAGGCGCTGGAGATCGCGCGCGGCAAGTTCGCCCACTTGGCGCCGGCCGATCTGCCCGCGCCCGCGGCCGTCGCGTCGCCGCCGCCGCCTCCGGTCCGGGCCATGCCGCCGGCCGCGCCGCGGGCTCCGTTTGACGCGGAATCGATGCCCTCGATCGAGGAGCTGCTCGCTAGGCTGAAATCGAAATCGGTTGCGGCCGTGCCCGTCGTAAAGCCGGCCGAAGAGGCGCCCGCGCCACCGCCCAAGCCCGAACCGCCCAAACTAGAGACGCCCAAGCCTGATGCGCCGAAGCTTGAGCCTCGCAAGGTTGAACCCGTCAGATCCGAGTTCCCCAAATCGGAACTTCCGAAGGCTCCGAGGCCCGAGCCTCTCCAGGCGGCTTTGGCTCCCGAGCTGCACAAGCCTGAATCCCGGAAGGTCGAAGCCCCGAGGGCTGAGGCCGCGAAGCCTGTGCCGCTCAGGCCCAACGCACTCACGTCTGCACCTGGCAAGATCGAACCCACCGGGGCTGAGCTCCCCAAAGCGGAGCTTCGCCAGACTGCGCCGGTCGAGCCGCGCAGGCCCGAAGCTCGGAAGAGTGAACCGCCCAAGGTTGAATCGCTCAGGGTCGAAGCTCCCAAGCCTGAAGCTCCCAAGCCTGAAGCTCCCAAGCCGGAGGCTGCCAAGGTCGAACCCGCCAAAGCTGAACCTGCGAAGACTGAGCCCCTCAAGTCCGAAGCTCCCAAGTCCGAAGCTCGTCAGGCGACGCCGGCCCAAAAACTCAAGGCAGCGCCGCTGGCGTCCATTGTCGCCGTTGTTCGGCGGCCAGCCCGACCGGCTTGGCCGGTGTTCGACCGCAAGATCGCCGGCAGCGGTAGATTCGTGCATCCGTGGCGCGTGACGTCGGCGCGATGGCGCGGGCCGGGTTTGCCTCCGCGGCCCTAGCCGGTTAAGACGGCAATCAACTCGAGACACCGCAACTCAAGAAACCGCAATTCAAGAAACCGGCGTCGAATCGGAACAAGAGGCACTTTGACGGATGCGAATTCTCTGCACCAATGATGACGGCATCCACGCCCCCGGCCTGCAGGTCGTCGAGCAGATCGCACGCTCATTGTCCGACGACGTCTGGATCGTCGCCCCCGAGCTCGACCAGTCCGGCGTCTCGCATTCGCTGTCGCTCAACGATCCGCTGCGTCTGCGCGAAGTGGGCCCGCGTCACTTCGCGGTGCGCGGCACGCCGACCGATTGCGTCATCATGGGCGCGCGCCATATTCTCGGAGACAAGCTGCCCGATCTCGTGCTGAGCGGCGTCAACAAGGGCCGCAACGTCGCCGAGGACGTGGTCTATTCCGGCACCATCGCCGGCGCGCTGGAAGGCACCATCCTGGGCTTTCCGTCGTTTGCGTTGTCGCAGGAGTTTTCGATCGAGACGCGCAACGCGCCGCTGTGGGACACCGCGCTGAAATTCGGACCCGACATCATCAGCAAGGTGATTGGCGCAGGCGTTCCCCGCAACACCGTCATCAATGTCAACTTCCCGTCCTGCATGCCCGATGACGTCAAGGGCATCCGGATCACACGGCAGGGCAAGCGCAATCAAGGTTTCCTGAAGATCGATCGCCGTCACGACGGACGCGGCAATCCGTATTTCTGGATCGGCTTCGAGCGCGCGGCGATGATGGATGCGCCGGCCGAAGGCACCGATCTCGCCGCGCTTGCCGCGCGCTACGTCTCGGTGACGCCGCTGCGGCTCGACCGCACCGATGAGGCATTTTCGGAAGCGCTGACCGCGACGTTGAGGTGATGCTGGGGAATCTGTAGCCCGGATGAAGCACAGCGAAATCCGGGGAAATCTCTAACGCATAGAGCGGTCCCGGATTTCGCTTCGCTGCGTCCGGGCTACGAATGCGGGTGAGGTTTAAACCGGCGCGCCCTTCATCGCGCTGGAGATTGCCTGCGCCAGCGTTTCCAGCTGGAAGGGCTTTTGCAGCGCCGGACGATCGCGATACTCCGGGGGTAGGCCGGACGAACCATAACCGGTCGCGAAGATGAAGGGGCGGTTGCGGGCGTTGATCAGCTCGGCAACCGGGGTGATCACCTTGCCATTGACGTTGACGTCCAGGATCGCGAGGTCGAATTCGGTCGATTGCGCGAGCTTGACCGCTTCGCCGATCTCGCCGGCCTCGGCCGCGACGCTATGGCCGAGCTCTTCCAGCATGTCGGCGACCATCATCCGGATCATGACCTCGTCCTCCACGAGGAAAACTGAACAGCCCGCCGGCCGTGTCGCTGTCATGATGGAATCCCTGCCCGTCCCTGAAATAGGCTCGCAAATAACACTATAAGGCGCAACGCAAACGTTTGGGAATTAGCCGGTTTCCAGCGCGCGACGCTGCGTCGCCGGATCGTTCTGACCGACTTTGTTGCGCAGGATTCGTCCAGTCTCCGACCGGGTGCAAATCGTACAACCAGAGCCCGGCGCGCCCGGGCGTTAGCCGCGCATTGCTGTCGATTATATGGGAAGCTGCCGTGTGGGCGCCAACACGAAATCGGACTGCTGGTTCCTGACCGGGAACAAATGGTGACGGGAAATTTTTCCTTAACGCGGTATTTCGGATTTCAATGGCATCAAGCCAGGGCAAGATTCCGCGCTGCCCGCCTAGAGACGCTGATGAACATGGCCGTGAAGCCCGATCCGACCGAGAAGATGATGTTTCAGCTCACCCTGCGGCGGCGAGGGGTGAGCGATCAGGCGGTATTGCGCACCATGGAGGAGGTGCCGCGCGAGGTGTTCGTCGATCCGCGCGATCGCAACGAGGCCTACCGCGACAGTGCGCTTGGGATCGCCTGCGGGCAGACCATCAGCCAGCCTTTCGTCGTGGCCTACATGACCGAGCAGCTGCAGCTGCAGAAGGACCACCGCGTGCTCGAGATCGGCACCGGCTCGGGCTATCAGGCGGCCGTGCTGTCCCGGCTGTGCAAACAGGTTCTGACCATCGAGCGCTACCGGACGCTGGCCGACAGTGCCCGCAAGCGCCTCGAAAAGCTGGGCTATTACAACATCGAGGTGCTGCTCGGCGACGGCTTCGACGTTCCGGCCGGGGCCGGCGATTTCGACCGCATCATCGTCACCGCGGCGATGGAGCAGATCCCGGAGAAGCTGCTGGAGCGGCTCGATCCGGGCGGCATCCTGATCGCCCCGGTCGGGCCGCATCAGGGTACCCAGACCCTGGTCCGCGTGGTGCGGACGCAGAGCGGTTTCGACCGCAAGGAATTGGTCGACGTCCGCTTTGTGCCGGCGCTGCCGGGAATCGCCCGCGAATTGTAATTTCGCGATTTGCTGCTTGGCGCCAACGCCTTATTCGCAGGGTTAAGCGGTTATTTACTCGCGAGGTGTTTACTCAAAACAGTCTTTTGTTGCGTACGAGTGAGTAACCATGTCTGGGGTTGTCGAGTTGCTTCGCTCGCGTCGCGTACCGCAGGTCGCGGTGCTGACGCTGATGTCCATGGCTTTTGCCGGTTGCAGCGCCGACATGTCGTCGCGCTTCTCGCAAAACTCCTACTCGCAAAATCCGTTTGCGTTTGATCCGCAGCCGACCGGCACCGTGCAGGCACAGCCGCCGCGCGAGCTGCCGCAATACGCGCGGCCGCGAACGCAACCGCAATATTCACAGTACCAATCACAGCCGCTGCCGCCGCCGGTTGCGGCGCCGCAGTCCTACCCGGTCGCCAACGCTGGCGTCTCCGGAGGAGGGCGCGGGCTTTCGTCCTACACGCCGCCGACTGCGCGCCCGCAGATCGAGGCCACCGGCACTGTTCCGCAATCTGTCGCGGCTGCGCACGCCGGACACAGCGGCACCACCATCATCGTCGGCACCAGCGATACGCTCGAATTGCTGGCGCGCCGCTACAATGTCTCGACCGCCGAGATCCTGCGCGCCAATGGCTACAAGGGACCGCGCGCGCTGTCGCCCGGCCAGCAGCTGGTCATTCCGCGCCCGATGGCCGCCGCAGCAGCGCCGGCGATGGCTGCGCCGGCCACGCGGCCCGTTGCCGTGGCAGCAGCGCCCGCCGGCGTCCACTACGTTAATCGCGGCGACACGCTGCACAGCATCGCGCGCCAGCACCACATTCCCGTGGCTGAGCTTGCCCGCGCCAACAATCTCGATCAGTCGGCACGGCTCAGCCTCGGCATGAAGCTGGTGGTGCCGGGCGCCAAGACCGCGATGGCGGCCCCGGCCCCGGCGCCGGTTGCGCAAGGCGTTGCTGCCGCACCGGTTGCGGTTGCCCCGGCACCGGCGATGGCGGCCCCGAAGGTCGTCGCCACTGCGCTGCCGCAGCAGAGCGCGCGGCTGGTTCAGCCAACCGCGACCGTCGAACAGCCGGCGGCCGCCGCAGAAGCGCCCGTTGTCACCAAGTCGAGCGAAGCCACCGGCGCATTGCCGACGTTCCGCTGGCCGGTGCGCGGCAAGGTCATCACAGCCTACGGCTCGAAAACCAACGGCAAGGTCAATGACGGCATCAACGTCGCGGTGCCCGAAGGCACGCCGGTGAAAGCGGCCGAGGACGGCGTCGTCGCCTATTCGGGCAATGAGCTGAAGGGCTACGGCAATCTCGTGCTGGTTCGCCATTCCAACGGCTATGTCACCGCCTACGCCCATACGAGCGAAATCCTGGTGAAGCGCGGCGATACCATCAAGCGCGGCCAGGTGATCGCCAAGTCGGGCCAGTCGGGCGAGGCGGGCTCGCCGCAGCTCCACTTCGAAATTCGCAAGGGATCGTCTCCGGTCGATCCGCTCCAGTTCCTCAACGGCGCGTAAGTTGCGCGCCGGGACTTCCAAGTCTCACAACAAAGACAACGGGGGAGGCGCAAGCCTCCCCCGTTTTGTTTGATCTAGAAGTCGAAGGTCATGCCGGTGGTCACGGCGCTCGCCTTGTTGCCGGCGACCACGTTGTTGTTGGCGTCGCGGCCGCATATGCCATACCCATGACCGCTCACGCCGAGGCAGTAATGCGCGCCGGGGCCGTTGCGCAGGTAACTGCCGACAAGATACCAGGTCGCAAACGGGCTGAAGTGGTACTTGACGCCGGCCGCATATTGATCGGCGCTGCTGTCGAGCGTGTTGAGCGCAAAGTCGGCCGATCCCGGTGCCGGAGTGACGGTGTAGTTGTTGAGCACGCCGGTGCCGGGCGAGCCGGGAGAGGCGTTGGCGTGGGCCCATGACGCGCTGACGTCCCAGGCGCCGACGCTCTGGGTGGCGCTGAGGAAGTAGCCGTCGCGCGACCGCTCGTTGAAGTCGGCCACGGTGTTCTCGCGCCGCATCACCTCGTAGATGCCGTAGAGCTGCAGCTTGCCGATGCCGTCGTCGAGGCGATACCCGGCGCCGATCTTCGCGGCCCATTCGTTGGCGATGCCGACGGCTCCCGGCGGAACGATCAGCACGCCGCCGTTGCTCAACGGCGTGACGGCTTCATCGCCGGTGCGATTGGTGCCCTCATGCATCTCGTAGGCAGCGACCGCCGTGAACGGTCCCTGATTGTAGGTCAGCGAGGCGCTGTACAGGTTGCCATACGAGCCGTCGGTACAGCCTTCGGGCGCCGCTGTCAGCGGGAAGCCGCTGCCGCTGCCGCGCGCGGACGTGGCGGGGCAGTTGAAGTCGCCGAGCGCGAAATCGCTGTTGTCCTTTGCGGTGTTCTGCCCGGGCGAGATCATCAGTGTGGTCTGGAAGCCGTTCCAGACCGGCGATTCGTACCAGAGAGCATGGGCCGCACGCCAATCGAACTCCGCACGCAGGTCGCCGCCGGTATTGCCCATGATCGAGTTGTAGTCGCCGAGCGTCGCCGAGAACGGATCGAACTTCGATGTGGCTTTCTTGTAGGGTGTATCCGATTTGCCAGCCTTGATCGTGCCCCACGGCGTTGCCATGCCGATGAAGCTGTCGCGCGTTCCGAGCGCGGCACGCTCGGTCGGCACCGCGGCGACCTCGACGAGGGATTCAAACTGGGCGACGGCGGCCCACCCGGCGAAGCCATACGGTGCGAGATCGTGACGCGCGTGGACGCCGAAAAAGGTGAGGTTGCTTGCCACGCCGAACTTGGTGCCCTGATCGAACACGCCTGCATTGAAGACGTCGCCGGATAGATCCACGTGGCCGTAGAGCGTGACGGTGGTGTTGTCGACGAAGGCGTTGCCGCCCGGCGCCTTGCTGTAGAGCGGCGCACCTCCGATGCTGACGACGGCATGCTCCGGAGCCGGTGTCGGGGAGGGCGCGACGCCGGCATGCTGCACCGGGTTGCCCTTTGGCGTTGTGGTTGCCGCAGGGGGCGCGGCGCTGCGGCTTGTGATGTTGTTCACGCGATCCCGGAGTTGTGCATTCTCCTTCGCGAGCTTCGCATTGTTTCGTTCGAGCGCATCCAGACGCGCCATTACGTCGTCGAGCGTTGCTGCCTGCACCGGCTGTTGCGTGAGCGCCAGGCCGATTGCCGCGAGTGCGGTTCCGGCGAGAAGTCCCTTCTTCATCTAATCCCCCCTTTGTCGGATCTCCTCAGCGGTGTGCTGAGGGTCACAAAGTGGAGGAACGTTAATGTATACCACACACCAGATACATGGATGCGGACGAGCTAAGGCAGATAAACACTCGATGTGACTTAAATGGTACTATGATACTATTGCACTGCATCAATTTGTCGCATCATGCGTTTAGGAATAAGATTTGACTTACATGCATGTGGTTGAATGCCTGATCAGAAATTCAATCCAAAAAATAAGACAGCAATGCTGATATAAAATATTGCGATGCAAAAAATGGGAGTTGGTATTGGAATTATGGATGCCAACTTCTGTCGAATTCGCAGCGAACTCGCGACTGACGCGAGGCCTAGACCGGTTGCCAGGGGTCTCGCTCGTCTGAGAGACGCTCGACCATGTCGCTCAGGAATTGCGGCGGTCCAAAAGCGTGCCAATCCCCGTCCGATTGCAGCAGCAGGGGACGGCGCGCGTCGCGGCTGAAGGCTTCCAGCCACGCGCGCGCCTTGGCTTTCGGATGAGCGCCGATGGCAACCGCAACGTCGACTGGAATGGTGCGCCAGACAAAGCTTGCCGGAAGAAAGATGACATCGGATCTATCCGGACGCATCCAGTCGGGCAGCGGGCTTGTCGGCGTAAGCCAGCCGCAGACGAACTTCCGGCACGGATCGACCGGACGCTCGTCGTAGATCGTGCATTTGCCCGCGCTGCTGAACGGGCACGGCTGCCCCGGATGGACGTCGTGGCCACGTATCCGGATTTTCAGCCAGCCATCGCAGCAAGCGGTGCACTCGCCACATTGTCTCGCAGTCGTGCTGGGTTCGGTCGGCATGCGTCGAGTGTACCCATGCCGCACCGAATCCAGAAGGCCTGCGACTTGCCGGTCGTGCGGCTCGTGCTATGTCCCGCTCAGCCGCACGCCGAGCCGGCCGGCGAGTTCCTGCGTGTACTGCCAGGCGACGCGGCCGGAGCGCGAGCCGCGGGTGGTCGACCATTCGAGCGCTTCGCGCTCGATTTCGTCCTCGGCGATCTCGATGCCGAAATGGTCGCAATAGCCCTTCACCATCGCGAGGTACTCGTCCTGGCTGCAGCGGTGGAAGCCGAGCCAGAGACCGAAGCGGTCCGACAGCGACACCTTCTCTTCCACCGCTTCGCCCGGATTGATCGCGGTCGAGCGCTCGTTCTCGATCATCTCGCGTGCCAAGAGATGCCGCCGGTTCGAGGTCGCATAGAGGATGACGTTCTCGGGGCGTCCCTCGATACCGCCTTCCAGCACCGCCTTGAGCGATTTGTACGAGGCGTCGTTGCCGTCGAAGGAGAGGTCGTCGCAGAACACGATGAAGCGGAACGAGGAGCTGCGCAGCAGCTCCATCAGGCCGGGCAGGCTCTCGATGTCCTCGCGGTGGATCTCGATCAGCTTCAGCCGGTCGGCCGGCTTGCGATCGACATTGAGGCTGGCATGCGTCGCCTTGACCAGCGACGACTTGCCCATGCCGCGGGCGCCCCACAGCAGCGCATTGTTGGCGGGCAGTCCGTTGGCGAAGCGCTCGGTATTCTCCATCAGGATATCGCGCATCCGGTCGACACCCTTGAGCAGGCCGATCTCGACGCGGCTGACGCGCGGCACCGGGGCGAGGCGTCCGTCCGGATGCCAGACAAAGGCGTCCGCGGCACCGAACGACTCGGCCGGATCGGGGGCCGGGGAGGCGGCCACAAGGCGGCTCGCAATGGTCTCCAGGGCATTCGCGATCCGCTCGGCAGTGGCGCCGTCGAGCGGCATTACCGGGCGTTTTGTCGCGGCGTTTGCGGCACGCTTGGCGGCAGCTTGAGGGGCGGTTTTGCGGGCTGTTTTACTGGGAGTTTTCTTGGCTTTTTTCGGCATTTGTCCAGTTCCTGACGGCGCAGCCTTATCGGGCTGGCGGCGGTCCCGCAAGCGCCCTAAATGAAGGTCCGTTAACGTTGCAATTGGGACCGCGGCCGCTATAGTCCGCGCGAATTTGTCCGGACCGCCATACCGCCCCGAACCCGAGGGCGCTGCCGGTTCTTTCCCGTCTTATCCGAGGATCGTCCGAATGCTGATTACTCCTGCGTTTGCTCAGGCTGGAGCTGGCACTGATACCAACAGCATGTTGATGTCGCTGCTGCCATTCGCGCTGATCTTCGTCATCATGTACTTCCTGATTCTGCGCCCGCAGCAGCGGAAGGTGCGCGACCATGCGGACCTCGTGAAGAACATCCGCCGCGGCGACACCGTGGTGACCTCGGGCGGCCTCGTCGGCAAGGTGACCAAGGTGGTCGACGACGACCAGATCGAGTTCGAGATTTCGGACGGCGTTCGCGTGCGGCAGATGCGCCAGATGATTTCGGGCGTGCGTACCAAGGGTGAGCCGGCGAAGGGCGATGCCAAGGACGAGGCATCCGCGAGCTGATTGCCGCGGAGCCTTTTGCCGAATCTGACAGGTCAATTCGATGTTGTATTTCACGCGGTGGCGAGCGCTGGGGATTATCCTGACAGCGCTGGTGGTCTGCCTGTGCGCCGTGCCCAATTTCTTCCCCGAAGCGCAGGTCAAGACCTGGCCGGCCTGGGCGCAACGGCGCCTCGTTCTCGGTCTCGATTTGCAGGGCGGCTCGTATCTGCTGCTCGAGGTCGACGCCAATTATGTGAAGAAGGAGAAGCTCGAACAGGTTCGCGACGACACAAGGAAGGCGCTGCGTGACGCCCGGATCGGCTTTACCGGAGGCATCACGATCCGGAACGACGCCGTCGAGGCCCGGATCGCCAAGGAAGCCGATGTTCCGGCGGCGCTGACGAAGCTTCGCGAGGTCGCGCAGCCGATCGGCGGCTTGCTCGGCTCCGGCGGCCAGCGCGATGTCGATGTGACGGACGCGGGGGGCGGCTTGATCCGCCTGACCGTGTCGCAGCCCGCGATGATCGAGCGGATGCGCAAGACCATCGAACAGTCGATCCAGATCGTCGAACGCCGCGTCAACGAGCTCGGCACCGTCGAGCCCTTGATCCAGCGTCAGGGCACCGACCGCATCCTGGTGCAGGTGCCGGGCCTGCAGGACCCGACCCATCTGAAGGAGCTGCTCGGCAAGACCGCGAAGATGGAATTCCGCATGGTCGACACCACGGCATCGCCCGATCAGGCCACGGTGCCGGCGGACTCGGAGCGGCTCATGAGCGCATCGCCACCACCGGTTCCGTACATTGTGAAGAAGCAGGTCCTGGTTTCGGGAAGTGAACTCTCCGATGCCCAACCCGGCTTCGACCAGCGTACCGGCGAGGCGATCGTCAGCTTCAAGTTCAATACCTCGGGCGCGCGCAAATTCGCTCAGGCGACCGCCGATAATGTCGGCCAGCCCTTTGCGATCGTGCTCGACAACAAGGTGATCTCGGCACCCGTGATTCGCGAGCCGATCACCGGCGGACAGGGCCAGATCTCGGGCAGCTTCACGGTGCAGTCGGCCAACGATCTGGCGATCCTGATGCGCGCCGGCGCGCTGCCGGCACCGCTGACGGTGGTCGAGGAGCGCACGGTCGGTCCCGGCCTCGGGCAGGACTCGATCGAAAAGGGTGAGCTTGCGGCCTATGTCGGCTCGATCCTGGTCATCGTGTTCATGCTGATCACCTACCGGCTGTTCGGGGTGTTCGCCAACATGGCGGTGGCCATCAACGTCGCCATGATCTTCGGGCTGCTGTCGCTGCTTAACGCCACGCTGACCTTGCCCGGCATCGCCGGCATCGTGCTGACGGTCGGCATCGCGGTCGACTCCAACGTGCTGATCTACGAGCGCATCCGCGAGGAATTGCGCGGCGGCCGCAACGCGATCTCGGCGATCGACGCCGGCTTCAAGCGGGCGCTGGCGACCATCCTCGATTCCAACATCACCACCTTCATCGCTGCCGCGGTGCTGTTCTACATCGGCACCGGACCGGTGCGCGGCTTTGCCGTGACGCTCGGCATCGGCATCATCACCACGGTGTTCACCGCCTTTACCTTGACGCGCCTGATCGTCGCGGCATGGGTCCGGTGGAAGCGGCCGCAAACCGTGCCGATCTGAGAGGCCTATTGTGACTCATACCGTTCTCATTGGCCTTGGCATCCTGATTGCCGTGCTGACCGTGGTCGCGGCGCTCGGGCTGATGCCGGCGCTGCGCATCGTGCCCGACGACACGCATTTCGACTTCACGCGCTTTCGGCGCATCAGCTTCCCGATTTCGGCGCTGCTTTCGATCCTTGCCATCACGCTGTTCTTCACTCACGGCCTGAATTTCGGCATCGACTTCAAGGGCGGTACACTGCTGGAGGTACGGGCCAAGTCCGGCACCGCCGACATTGCCGCGATGCGCACGACCTTGAACGGTCTTGGTCTCGGCGAGGTGCAGTTGCAGCAGTTCGGAGGTCCGGCCGAAGTGCTGATCCGCGTCGCCGAGCAACCCGGCGGTGATCAGGCGCAACAGGACGCGGTGACGAAGGTTCGTGGCGCGCTCGGCGATTCCGTAGACTACCGCCGCGTCGAAGTGGTGGGACCGCGCGTCTCCGGCGAATTGCTCGCCTACGGCATGCTCGGCCTGATGCTCGCGATCGTCGGCATCCTGATCTATCTCTGGTTCCGGTTCGAGTGGCAGTTCGCGCTCGGCGCCATGATCGCCAACGTCCACGACATCGTGCTGACGATCGGCTTCATGTCGATCACCCAGGTCGATTTCGATCTCACCAGCATCGCGGCGCTGCTGACGATTCTCGGCTATTCGCTCAACGACACCGTCGTCATCTACGACCGTATCCGCGAGATGCTGCGGCGCTACAAGAAGATGCCGATGCCGCAGCTGCTCAACGAATCGATCAACTCGACGCTGTCGCGCTCGATCATCACCCACGTCACCGTGACCCTGGCGCTGCTCGCGCTGCTGCTGTTCGGCGGCCAGGCGATTCACAGCTTCACCGCCGTCATGATGTTCGGCGTGGTGCTGGTCGGCACCTACACCTCGATCTTCATCGCGGCACCGATCCTGATCTATCTCGGCGTCGGCACCACGAGGCGCGACGCCGCCGCCGATGAATCGGAGAAGAAGCCGAACGCGGCAGCCAAGAAGTAGCCGGTCATGAGCAACTCCTCGGACGCTCCCCATCTTCCGAGGTCGGCGCCGATCGAGGCCTACGGCAAGGGCGGCTTCGCGTTTGCCGATATGTCGCACCGCGGCTCGCTGTTGTGCCTGCCCGACGCGATCTGGGCCTGGCCGGTGACCAGGCCGCAGGAGATCGACGAATACGCGCTGCAGAAGGTATTCGCGGCCGCCAATGCGATTGATACACTGATCGTCGGCACCGGCACCGAGGTCTGGGTGCCGCCAAGGGGCCTGCGCGAGGCCCTGCGCGCGGTGCGGGTGGTGCTCGACCCGATGCAGACCGGCCCCGCGATCCGCACCTACAACATCATGCTGGGCGAGCGGCGTCGCGTCGCGGCGGCGCTGATCGCGGTGCCATGAGCGCGACGGAGGCGCCGACCGACGGCGCGGCGTTCTGCGCCGATCTGGCGCGGACCCATGACTTCGTGCGCTACGCGTCGACTTTGTTCATGCCGGGTCCGGAGCGCCGGGCGCTGCTCGCGATCTACGCCTTCAACATCGAAGTCTCGCGCGTGCACGAGCAGGTCAGCCAGCCGCTGCCCGGCGAGATGCGGCTGCAATGGTGGACCGACATGCTGGCCGGGGCCGGACACGGCGGCGTCGAGGGCAATCCGGTCGCGGCAGAGCTGCTGTATGCGATCCGCAATCACCGCCTGCCGGTCTCGCCGTTCTCGCTCCTGGTCGAGGAGCATCAGTTCGATCTCTACAACGACCCGATGCCGTCGTTGGCCGCGCTCGAGGGCTACCTCGACGCCACGGCATCGGCGCTGTTCGCACAAGCCACGCGCGTGGTGGCGCGGCCATCGGAGGCGATCGATCATCTGGCTCGTCATGCCGGCCTCGCGCAAGGCATGGCGCAGGTCATCGCGGCGCTGGGCCGCGACGCCTCGCGGCAGCAGCTGTTTCTGCCGCTGCAACTGCTGCAACAGCACGGCAGCAGCAAGGAGGAGGTGTTTGCCGGCAAGCCGACGCCGAACATCCGTGCTGCGATCGATCAGCTTGCTGACGAGGCTCAGGGTCATCTCAAGACCGCATTCGGGCTGCTTGCGGATGTACCGTCCGGCGTGAGGCCGATCTTCCTGCCGCTCGCTCACGTCAGGCGCGAGCTAAACCGGGTGAGGAGGGCCGACTACGATCCGTTCCTGCCGAAGCCGGCGTCGCGCCTGCGCACGCTCTGGACGTTGTGGCGGGCTGCGCGCACCGAAGAGTTCGGTCGCTAGCTCTGTTCCTTCGAGATGTGCTTGGTGAAGATCCGGATCGTCGCGCCTTTGACCACCGGGCCGCTGTCAAAGATGTCGGATGCGATCCGTTCGACGGCGTCGCGCAGCGCAACGAACTGGGCCTGGCGAGCGATGCTCGCCGTTCCGCGCGTGCCGGCCAAGTCGTCCATTGCAGCGTCGCTGATCTGGCATTCAATTTCCTGGTCGCCGTGCATCATGGTGAATCCGAACGCCATCCGCTCGGCATCATATCCCCCGATACGGCCACGGGTCAGTGGCATTAAGCTAGTCCCTTGAGCGCGATACCCCCTCGCAAGATTGGCGCGTCACGCTCCGTTTGTCGAGAGCTGCGCGCTCGGAAGCGTGCAGCGTCGATGCGGAGATCGCGCTCAAACGAGAGCCCAACGCGCGACGTGGACCAAATCCGATCTCATCGCGCTTGGCCCGCCGGCCGATCCATCTCGGCAACTTCGAAATTGAAGCGATCGCGCAGATTCTTGCGTTGCTCGAGGATGTCCTTGAGGAACTCGCGATCGGCGTCGCTGCGCATCATCGGTTCGATCAGGTCGATCTGGTTCATGGCGACGAGCTGCAGGATTTCGGTGCGCGGCTTGCCCGCCGCATCGCGCGGCAATGCATGCACGATCTGGATGTGTTCGGGCGGCTTGACGCCCTTGGCGGCGGCAAGCTCGTTGCGCAGCGTCTTTTCCAGCGCGGACTGGTCGGCCTCGACGAAGGCGTAGAGTCCGACGCCGACGCGCCGGTCGGCAAAGGCGACGATCGCGGTGTCGCGCACATCTGGATTCCTGCGGATCAGATCGACCAGCACAGGCGCGTCGTTGACCAGCCGCCGGCCGCCGCCCTCGCGGTCGGTGAAATTGAAGATGCCGCGGGTGATCGCCTGATAGACCTTCTTGCCGGTCTTGAGCCAGACGCTGGCGACCGCGGACTTCTTCGCAAGCACCTTGCGCTCCTTCGGCGTCAACGCCTCCGGCGCGTAGCTGCGCTTGTGCTTCAACAGATGCCGCAGATCCTCATAGGCTGCGATGCGGAACAGCCGGCTTCGGCTCTTGAAGCAGGCAGCAAGCTGGAAGTCGGTGAGGTAGGCGCGGCCGTCGCGGCCGACCAGCCAGTTCTGCTCCTTGGCGAGGTCGTTGTGGCAGATGCCGGCACGATGCAGCTTGCGCAACGCGGCCTTGGCGGAACGGAAATAGGCGACGTCGCCATGCGGCTTCGCCAGATGCAGCGCTGCGCCGTCGATGAAGCCGCGCACCAGCGCGCGCCTGCCTGCCCAGAGCAGCTTGGGGCCGACGTCGAGATCGCGCGCCAGGGTCAGCGCGCGGCGTTCGCGCGAGAACAGATGCAGCGCCACGGCGAACGACCAGAACGGCACCTGATCGAGCCGGCGCAGCACGCCCTCGACCTCGCCGTCATCGGTCCGGAAACGGCCGCGCTCGACCGTCGAGAACACGTCGCGCTTGAGCAGCACGCCCTGGCTCCATCGCGCCGACAGGGTGGCGTCGTCGTCTTTCGGCACGCTCATGACTGTCAGGCCGCTGCCGCAACGCGCAGGTGCTCTGCGATCCAATGGTCGAGGTCGGTGAGCGCCCGCGCGCTGATCGCCTGCTTCTTGGCGACCGTCTTCTCGTTGCCGCGCAGCCGCGAGCCGTCCGGCTTCTTGGTCGGAGGGCTGGCCAGCGGCGGGAACAGACCGAAATTGATGTTCATCGGCTGGAACGAGCGCGCACCGGCGTCGATCGTCTCGATATGACCGCCGGTGATGTGGCCGAGCAGCGCGCCGAGCGCGGTGGTGGCGGGCGGTGGCGTCAGCGCGGTGCCGCGCATGTCGGCGGCAGCGCAGAGCCCCGCAATCAACCCGATGCTGGCCGATTCGACGTAGCCCTCGCAGCCCGTCATCTGGCCGGCGAAACGCAGCCGCGGCTGCGCGCGCAGGCGCAGCTGGCTATCGAGCAGCTTCGGTGAATTCAGGAAGGTGTTGCGATGCAGGCCGCCGAGGCGGGCGAACTCCGCATTCTCGAGGCCCGGGATGGTGCGGAACACGCGCTGCTGCGCGCCGTGCTTCAGCTTGGTCTGGAAACCGACGATGTTGTAGAGCGTGCCGAGCTTGTTGTCCTGCCGCAGCTGAACGATCGCATATGCCTTGACCGTCGGATTGTGCGGATTGGTCAATCCCACCGGCTTCATCGGCCCGTGGCGCAGCGTCTCCTGACCGCGCTCGGCCATCACCTCGACCGGCAGGCAGCCGTCGAAATAGGGCGTGTTGGTCTCCCAATCCTTGAAGTCGACCTTCTCGCCGTCGAGCAGCGCCGCGACGAAGGCGTCATATTGCTCCTTGGTCATCGGGCAGTTGATGTAGTCGGCGCCGGTGCCGCCGGGACCGACCTTGTCGTAGCGCGACTGAAACCAGGCCACCGACATGTCGATGGAATCCTTGTGTACGATCGGTGCGATCGCATCGAAGAACGCCAGCGCGTTCTCGTCGGTGAGCTGCCTGATGGCGTCGGCGAGCGGCGCCGAGGTGAGGGGACCGGTAGCGACGATCACGTTGCCCCAGTCGGCCGGCGGCAGGCCCGCGACTTCCTCGCGGCTGATCTCGATCAGCGGATGTTCGTTCAGCGCTTTGGTGACGGCAGCGGAAAAGCCGTCGCGGTCGACCGCCAGCGCGCCGCCAGCGGGCACCTGGTTGGCATCGGCCGAGCGCATGATGAGGGAGCCCAGCCGCCGCATCTCGGCGTGCAGCAACCCGACCGCGTTGTTGGCGGCATCGTCGGAGCGGAAGGAATTCGAGCAGACCAGTTCGGCGCAGCCTTCGGTCCGGTGCGCCTCGGTCATTCGGTGCGGGCGCATTTCATGCAGGACGGCACGGACGCCGGAATTGGCAACCTGCCAGGCGGCTTCCGAGCCGGCGAGCCCCGCGCCCACGATGTGCACGGGTTGGGAAGAGGATTGATGCGGTGTCATCGCGCAGCGTTAGCGCGTTTCGAGATCATATGCATCTGAAACCGCACCAGAAACGAGAACGCCCGCTGTGGAAGCGGGCGTTATCCGTTCGTCAGATGGCTTACGGCCGATTAGCCGTTGTAGGTACCGGCGGCAACGCGCGGAATGTCCGAGCGGTCGAGGCCGATATCGGCCAGTTCACGATCGCTGAGCTGGGACAGTTCGCTGACATTGCGCTGATAATCCCGGAAAGCCTGGATCATGCGGATGAGCGAGAGCAACATGGTAGTCTCCTAGTAATTCAGATTCAGCTTTTCAAAAGCCTCATCGTTGAACTGAATATAGATGATATGGTGCGGCGCGGTAGTTCCAATGGTGCGATGCAGCTAGACCGAAAACGCATGGCGGAGGTAAGGTCTGGTTAACCGTTTGGCGCTTGCCGAGCAGGTTTGTAAATGAAAGTTCCGCCGACACGCGGCATATCGCAAAAATATTACTGATATCAATCGGTTGTTGAAATTTCAGCAAGCCAGATCAGGTTGGGTATATGGTAATTAAAGACCGCCCAATCAAGTCTTTCCGCGTCCTAGCTCACTGGATCACATCGATGTGTTCCATGCGTGATTCGCATGCGACAAGATGGGCATTGGAATGATTATAAATTCATATGTTGGTGCGAGCGCCGGTGAATGGGCGGAGCGTCAATCGGTCGCATTGACGCGAAAGGTAATTATGTACGGCACGCGCCGTGCGGATCTCGGTCGCGTCCAGCGTGTCGCCCGGAATGTGCTGAGGATTATCGGAAGTGCATTTCGATTGAAGTGAACGTTGGCAGCAGAGCTAATGCGGCGCCGCTTCCTTACCGACATGTAATCGAAACACTATGCAACGCATGCGCGATCCGCGTGCAGCGCTCATCACATTCGTATCGCACGAAGTTCATTCTGAACGGCGCCGGGAACAGCGAATAATTGCGCTGCAGATTCCGCAATCACGCAGGGATCTGTCCAAGAACAAGAGATGGATCATCCCATGATTAAAACATTCATCGCCGCAGCCGGCATGGCTGCCGTTGCTTACGCTGTCGCTGCTCCCGCGCAGGCGGCTCATCGTCATCATATGGGCGTCGGCTGCAGCGGTGCCAATTTCGGCAAGACTGAAGCTGCCGTCGAAGCTATGGCCGACAATGAGGTCAAATTCGCGGCGGAGAAGGAAGTCTCGCTCGCGCAGGACGCGATGCTGAACAACAAGTGGGGCGCATGCGGCGCGCATCTCAGCAAGGCTGCCGAAGAGAGCATGGCGAAGTAAGCTTTTGATCATGGCGATAAGGGCCGATCGCCTGGGGCGATCGGCCCTCTTTGATTCATCCGGAGCAGGAGCAGCGCTGATCGAAGCAGAGCCGACGTGCAGGCTTCTCGCCGCTACGCAACTCCACCGCGCTACGGAGCCTTCGCGAGCTGGGTGGCGAAGTAGCCGATCGTCTTGGCGTACACCTCGCTCTTGTTCCACTGCTGGATGACCGCGAAATTCTCGCTGCCGGGCTCCCAGCCTTTGCCTTTCTTCCAGCCGTAGCTCTTCAGGAAGTTCGCCGTCGAGGCCAGCACGTCAGGTACGTTGTGCAGGAGGTCGCGTTTACCGTTGCCGTCGAAATCGACCGCGAATTTGATGTAGGACGACGGCATGAACTGGGTCTGGCCGAGCTCGCCGGCCCAGGCGCCGCGCATCTCCTGCGGTGAGAGATCACCACGCTCGACGATGCGCAACGCATCCATCAACTCGGCCTTGAACATGTCGGAGCGGCGGCAATCATAGGCCAGCGTCGCCAGCGAGCGTAGGGTCGGAAACTTGCCTGTGTTGACACCGAAATCGGTCTCCAGCCCCCAGATCGCGACCAGGATTTCACCGGGCACGCCGTAGGCCTCCTCGATTCGCGACAGCACCGAGCCGTAGCGCTTCATCATGTCGGAGCCGCGATTGAGCCGCGGCGGCACCATGCGACCCGAGAACTGCTCGAAGGTCTGGCTGAACACCTGCTGCGAATGGTCGCGCGCCAGGATCGCCTTGTCCTGCGTGACGCCATTCAACCCGGCCTGGATCGCGTTCTGCGAAATGCCCTTCGTCACAGCCTCTTTCTTGAAATCGTCGAGCCATGACTCGAACGTGCCCGTGCCGCACTGGGCGGCGAGCGCAGACACGGTCGAGGTCAACAGCCACGCCCCAACGGCGAGCGTGTGAAAGGAAAAGCGCGAGGTCATTGGCAATTTCACTCCGGAGTCTGCGATGTCATCGATTGGTCGCGAAACCCGGCGGGTATGTTCGCGGCAACAGCGGCCAAAACATGGCTCGTGATCGAGCCGTTTATCTCAGGCAGGTGCTGCAAATGCCACGCCAACTTCACACCCATTTGACGATCCGGAACGACAAACCGCCGGCCGAATGTAATCGGCCGGCGGTTGCTTTGGCGTTTACGCGTTCGGGGTGACTGGCGCTTAGCCGCGATCGCTGCGCCGCCACGGGAACAGGTTGGCCGGGAAGTCGGCGGCGGGCTTGCGCTCGCGCGGCTCGGGGATCACCGGCCGTGCGTTCGGATCCTTGACGATGACCTCGCGATAGAGATGCCAGGTGGCGTGACCGAGCAGGGGGATCACGACGGCGAGCCCGAGGAAGAACGGGATCGTGCCCAGCACCAGCAGCACCGCGACGATCAAGCCCCAGGCCGCCATCGGCACCGGGTTCTGTGCGACGGCGCGCATCGACGTCACGATGGCTTCGCCGGCGGTTGCCTGGCGGTCGAGCATCATGGGGAAGGCGACCACGCTGATGCACAGCGCGACGAGCGCGAACAGGAAGCCGACGCTGCAACCGACCACGATCAGCCACCAGCCTTGCGGGGTGGTCAGCACGCGCTCGGCAAAATCGGGAATGTTGGCCGCGACCTGATAGCCGAACACCGCAGTGTAGATCGCCTGCGCGGTGGCGATCCAGGTCACGAACAGTGCGAACAGCAACGTTCCGACTCCGAGCATCGCGCCGAATGACGGCGAGCGGAATACCTGCATGGCGTCCCATGCGGATGCCTGACCGCCGTCCTCGCGACGGCGGCTCATCTCGTAGAGGCCGATCGCGGCGAACGGGCCGAGCAGAGCAAAGCCCGCGGCCAGCGGAAACAGCAGAGGCAGCACGGAATAGCCGTGCACGGTGCGCGCAAGCACGATGCCGAGCACGGGATAGATCAGACACAGGATGATGGCGTGGCTTGGTACTGCCTTGAAGTCTTCCCAGCCGAGACGCAGCGCTTGATGCAAATCGGACAGGCCGATGGTGCGGATAACTGGCGCAGATGCGGGGCCTTGTCCGCTCTGCGTCATCGATGTGACATTGCCTTGGTATGGACTGGCCATGGTCGTTGTCTCCCTCTGGGCGGGCGCATTCTGCGCCCGCCGCGCGGGCACAAACGTACCGCCTCTCGAAGCGATCACGAGCAAGCCAGACGCGAAAGACAGAGCAGAGAGAACTGGCCGTGTCGCGAACTGTTGAATGAGGGTACTCCCAAACCGCGCCAAAAGCACTCACGCTTAAGTGAATGTCGCATTGGCAAGGTATTGAGGGAGCGATACACTTGAACTGCGACCTCGGTCAGCCGGTGCATTGCCGCGTGGCCTTCACATCTCAACTCTCTTGGGAGCGAACGATGAGCATTTTCGGAAGAATCATGGGCGCGATCTTCGGCAGCAGCGCCAGCGCCGCGCCCGCCGGCGGGACGGCCACAAGCGCAGCTCCCGCCGGTGGATCCGGTAGCGCCTCGCCGTCTCCTGCCGCGGTACCCGCCGGTGCGGCGCCCGCGCAGTCCGTCGACGTCGCCCCCATCCTCGACAAGGCGGTTGCCGCGAAGGGCGAGAAGCTCGAGTGGCGGACCTCGATCGTCGATCTGATGAAGGCGCTCGACATCGACTCCAGCCTGTCGGCGCGCAAGGAGCTCGCCAAGGAGCTCGGTTACACCGGCGACACCAACGATTCCGCCAGCATGAACATCTGGCTGCACAAGCAGGTGATGACGAAGCTCGCGGCCAATGGCGGCAAGCCGCCCCCGGATATCAAGCACTGACGGGATCGCCATCCCACACACCGCCAGGGCCCGCGCCAGCGCGGGCCCTTTTTTATGGGCCGGCGAGCATCTATAGATCGGCGGACAAGAAGGAGAACGCCCATGAAAACTCCCACGAAAACTCCGACGACTGATCTCGATCGCCGGACGATGCTTGCGACCGGCGCCCTCGCACTGGCCGGCGCCGCCGCGCAATCCGCGCCGGCCCACGCCGAGGCGCCGAAGGCGTTGTTAGCGGTCCCGGCCGTGACGATCCCGATCGTCGGCGCTACCGAGGTGTTCCAGGTCCGCCGCATCTACTGCATCGGCCGCAACTACGCCGCGCATGCGATCGAGCGGGGCTCCGATCCGAGCCGCGAGCCGCCGTTCTTCTTCCAGAAGCCGACGGATGCGATCCAGAATGTCGCGATCGGCACGGTCGCCGATCATCCCTATCCGTCGCTGACCAAGAACTATCACCATGAGGTCGAGCTGGTCGCCGCGCTGAGGTCCGGCGGCACCAACATCCCCGCCGACAAGGCGCTCGATCACGTCTATGGCTACGCGCTCGGCCTCGACATGACGCGGCGCGATTTGCAGAACGGCATGGCCGCGGAGAAGAAGCCGTGGGAGATCGGCAAGAGCTTTGACCACGCCGCGGTACTCGGGCCGATTCATCCGGCTGATAAGACCGGCCATTTCACGCGGGGCGCGATCTCGCTCGCGGTCAACGGCACGGTGCGACAGAGCTCGGATCTGAAGAACATGATCTGGAGCGTCGCCGAGCAGATCGCAAAACTCTCCGAGGCCTTCGAGCTCAAGGCCGGCGACATCATCTATTCCGGAACGCCGGAGAACGTGGGCCCGGTGGTCAAGGGCGACGTGCTGCTCTGCAAGCTCGAGGGCCTGCCCGACATGTCGATCAAGATCGTCTGACGAACGCGGTGCTAACCCGCAAGATCCGCGTATTCCGGATGCTTGTCGAGGTAGTCCACCACGAAGCTGCAGCCGGCGATCACCTTGTGGCCGTCGGCGCGGATCAGCTCCAGCGCGCCCTTGACCAGCTCCGATGCGATGCCACGGCCGCGCAGGGCGCGCGGTGTCTCGGTATGGGTGATGATGACGGCAGCGGGCGTCTGCCGGTAATTCGCAAAGGCTGTGCCGCCCTCGGTATCGAGCTCGAAGCGCCTCTCGGCCTTGTTGTCGCGGACGGCAGCCATTGCAAAATCCCGGTTGATTCACTGGCCTTGATCTAAGCCCGTGAACCCGCCGGTGCAAAGCCGCGACCAACCCGCAAATTGACATTTGTGGATTGACGAGATGCGCATTTTGGCCTGCCTGACCGCCGCATTGCTCGGCGCCGCGTTGACGCTGCCAAATCCTCCGAAAGCGGCGGCAGCCGATGATCCTAGCTGGCAGACTTGCATCGGCGCCACGACGGACCCAGGCGATCGCGTCACCGCCTGCACGGCCGTGATCGACGGCAAGACCCAGACCGGGAGGCGGCTGGCCGGGGCCTATTGCAACCGCGGCCACGGACTGACCGAAAAGCGTGAGCTCGACGCCGCGCTTGCCGACCTCAACGAGGCCATCAAGCTCGATCCCGCCTATGCCTGTGCCTACACCAACCGCGGCCGGGTTTACGCCTTGAAGCGCGATCTCGACCATGCGATCGCCGATTACGACGAGGCGATCCGCATCGATCCGGCCTTCGCGCTGGCCTACAACAATCGCGGCGATGCGTGGCTCAACAAGGGCGATCTCGACCGCGCGCTGGCCGATCTCAGCCTCGCCATCAAATACAATCCGCAGCTCGCCACCGCCTATGGCAATCGCGGCTTTGTCTATTACCGCAAGCGCGATGCGGCGCATGCGATCGCCGACTACACCACCGAGATCAAGCTCGAGCCCAACGCGCTCGCCTACATCAACCGCGGCAATGTCTATCGCGATGCCGAGCAGCTCGATCGCGCTGCCGCCGATTACGGCGAGGCGGCGAAGATTGCGCCGACCGATGCGCGCGGCTGGCGCAACCGCGGCATGATCCGGCTCTTCCAGGGCGACAATAAGGGCGGGCTCGCCGACTACGACAAGGCGCTGCAATACGATCCCGCCGACGTCTATTCTTGGAACAACCGCGGCCAGGCCAAGCTGCGGCTCGGCGACAGCAAAGGCGCGGCGGCCGATTTTCGCAAGGCGCTGGAGCTGCAGCCCGATCTGAAGTCCGCCAGGGAGGCGCTCGCGCGGCTTGGCGGGGCGCGCTAACGCGCGGTGCCGGGTGCCCTCGATCCTGTCGCATCGCACACACGCCGATCGGGCCTTGCGGGCCGATGCAATTCGATTAGGCTTGTTCCCAGACATACGCCCCCGGATGCGGCCCGACGGTCGTCTGGTACCGAGTGGTGAGGCCGGCCGCTGACGTATGCCCCTTGTCGCAAGGAGGTTCGTCATGTCGGACAATCGTTTCTTCGGCACACACCGCCCCTGGGAGGACTGGCTCGGCATGCTGCTCGGCGTGCTGATCATGGTCTCGCCCTGGTTTCCGATCCAGGTCAGCGACGTCGTCGATGTCGAGCGCAGCCACCTGGTGCTCAACAGCTTCGTGGTCGGCATGCTGGTGCTGGGCCTCGCTCAGCTCGAATATGTCGCGCTGCACCGCTGGGAGGAGGTGGCGAGCATCGTGCTCGGCCTCTGGCTGATCGCGTCGCCCAACATCTTCGGCTATTCGGAAGACCAGGCGCTGCAGCTCTGGCACATCCTGCTCGGAGGGCTGGTCGCCATGATCGGCGCCTTGCAGCTCTGGCAGGACTGGAACCTGAGCGAGCAGGACCTGGCCAAGCATCCGCAATAGCGGCCTCCGGCCAGGTACTGTCGGGCCAGGCATTGTCGGGTTGGCGACCGCCGGCGCGGTATCATCGCGCCGCGCCCGGCGGGCCTTGCCGAGGCGCGCTGCTTGGCGATAAACCGGGTGACACCAATCCCTTGCGGCGCTTGAAGACGCCCGGTTCTGACCGAGGAAACAGCCGATGACCGTCCTGACCATGTCCTCTCTGTTGCGCGTATCGGCGGGGCGGCAATGAGCGGGACCGAGGTGACCGCGCCGCGCGGCGGGATCGCGCGGGTGTCGCGCCGGGTGATGAACCTCGCCTACATCCTGACCCAGAACGCCCGCCGCCATGGCGATCGTCCCGGCTTCATCTGGAACGAGAAGGCCTGGTCCTGGCGCCATATCGACCAGAACGTCTCGGCGCTGGCGGCAGCGCTTGCCGCGCGCGGCATCAGCAAGGGCGACCGCATCCTGGTGCATTCCAAGAACTGCGACGAGATGTTCTGGTCGATGTTCGCGGCCTTCCGGCTCGGCGCGGTCTGGGTACCGACCAATTTCCGCCTGATGCCCGACGAGGTCGCCTATCTGGCGTCGGCCTCCGGCGCCAAGGCGTTCCTTTGCCATGCCGACTTCCCCGAGCACGCCAAGGCGGCCGCCACTCCCGCGCTCGAATTCGTCTGGCGGATCGGCGAGGAGGGCACGTTCGGCGAGGCGACCGTCGGCGACGTCATCGCCAAGCACGCTGGTGCCGCGGTCGAGAACACGCCGGTCGAGTACGACGATCCCTGCTGGTTCTTCTTCACCTCCGGCACCACCGGCCGCTCCAAGGCCGCGGTCTTGACCCACGGCCAGATGGCCTTCGTGATCACCAACCATCTCGCCGACCTGATGCCCGGCACCACCGAAGACGACGCCTCGCTGGTGGTGGCGCCGCTGTCGCATGGCGCCGGCGTGCACCAGTTGGTGCAGGCCGCGCGCGGCGTGCCGACCATCCTGCTGTCGTCCGAGAAATTCGACATCGCCGAGGCGTACCGGTTGATCGCCAAATACCGCGTCAGCAACATGTTCACGGTGCCGACCATCCTGAAGATGATGGTCGAGCATCCCGCCGCCGACCAGCATGACCACTCCTCGCTGCGCTACATCATCTACGCCGGCGCGCCGATGTATCGCGAGGACCAGAAGGCGGCGCTGAACAAGCTCGGCGGTGTGCTCGTGCAGTATTTCGGCCTCGGCGAGGTCACCGGCAACATCACCGTGCTGCCGCCCGGTCTGCACGATACGGAGGACGGACCGCATGCCCGGATCGGCACCTGCGGCTTCGAGCGCACCGGCATGCAGGTCTCGATCCAGGGTGACGACGGAAGCGAGCTGAAGGCGCACGAGACCGGCGAGATCTGCGTGATCGGGCCCGGTGTGTTCGCCGGCTACTACGACAACCCCGAAGCCAACGCGAAGGCGTTCCGCGACGGCTGGTTTCGCACCGGCGACCTCGGCCACATGGACGAGGAGGGCTTCGTATACATCACCGGCCGCGCCTCCGACATGTACATCTCCGGCGGCTCCAACATCTATCCGCGCGAGATCGAGGAGAAGCTCTTGACCCATCCCGCGGTCGGCGAGGTCGCCGTGCTCGGCGTGCCCGATCCGTTCTGGGGCGAGGTCGGTGTCGCCGTCTGCGTCGCGCGCGAGGGCACCGAGGCGGTCGCGGAGGCGGAGCTTGCGGCGTACCTCGCGCCAAAGGTGCCGCGCTACAAGATGCCGAAGCGCTTCTTCTTCTGGGAGGCGCTGCCGAAGTCCGGCTACGGCAAGGTGCCGAAGCGGCTGATCCGCGACGAGCTCGAGGCGCGCGGGCTGCTCGAGGTGATCGCCAAATCGACGGGCGCGTGAGGCGATGCGCAGCATCGCCCAGCCCGGCGCTGCGGTCGCCGAGCGCATCCAATGGGTCGGCGCGCGCGGCCGCGCCTTTTCCTTCGTGCTGCAGGCCGGCATTCCCTTGCTCGAAGCCGTGCGCCGCGGCTTTGCGGCGGAGGGATTTTCCGGCGGCGTGCTGGGCGCCAAGGGTGGCGCGCTCGGGCCGTTCGCCTATGTGATGCCGGCGCTGTCGAAGGACGGCGTCAACGCTGCGTTCTACAGCGACACGTTCCGTCCCGACGGCGTGACACGGCTCAAGCTCGCGGCGCTGACCTTCGGCGAACGCGACGGCACACCGTTTTTCCATTGCCACGGGTTGTGGACCGAGGCCGACGGCCGCTTCAATGGCGGACACATGCTGCCGGATGAGACCATCGTCGCCGAGCCGTTCGAGGTCAGCGCGTTCGGCATCGACGGCGCGACGTTTGTGGCCGAGCCCGACAGCGAGACCAATTTCAAGCTGTTCGGTCCGGTCGCCAGCGCGCCGCGCGGGGCGAAGACCACGAGTCATGCCTTCGCGTTGCGGCTGCGCCCGAACCAGGATTTCGCCTGTGCGCTGGAAGGCTTCTGTCGCCAGCACGGCATCCTGCGCGCGCGGCTGCATGGCGGCGTCGGCTCGACCATCGGCGCGGCCTTCAGCGATGGCCACAGCGTGGTGCCGTTCGCGACCGAGCTCGCGGTGACCGCGGGCCAGATCGCGCCCGACGCCAATCGTCGGGTGCGCGCCAGTCTCGACGTCGCGCTGGTCGACTATCTCGGCGGCATCGCCGAGGGACGCCTGGTGCGCGGCGACAATCCCGTGCTGATGACGATGGAGTTGGTGCTGGAAGTTCTGGAGGAGGCGGAGCGGCCGTAGGGGCGGGGCGTACTCCATCCCGCGCGTCGTCCCGGCCTTCGCCGGGACGACGGCGAGTGTGTGACGCCGCCTGTGAGACACACATCTGCATCCTCGCGACAGGTAAGGGCCGCTCACCGCCGCTTGCGGACATGGATGTTGATGTCGAGGTCGATCGCACTGACACAGGTCTGCTCGGTGCGGTGCGAGCCACCTTCGTGCCAGCGACCCTTGCGCAAGCTGATCGCGCTGACCTGGGCAAGCCGCAGGCAGCGCCATTGCGGCAGCTTGCCCGAACTTTCGCCGGCGAACTGCCACGCCAGCACGACCTCTTCACCGCTCTTGCTGTGGCCGATGATATGCGGGCAGAGCTCGCGCGGCCGATCGTCATAGCTGCAGACCACCTGCTGCTCGGTGAGGATCGCCTCGCGGAAGCGGGCGTAAGCTTTGCTAGGCATGGGACATCGGGCCATCTAGGATTGCGGCGGGCTCCTATCATATAAGCTGGGCCACCTGCCGTTGTTTCCCCGGATCCGCGCCGATGGCCAGAGCACGACACCGCCCGATCAACATGCCGGCGCCGTATCTGAGGCGCGTCTGGCTCGATCCCGAGCGCATTCCCGATCGCAACGCATATCCGTTCGTGCTGCCGCTGCTGCGCGACGAATTCGAACTCAGCTTCGATCGGGCGATCACCATCATCGTCGGCGAGAACGGCACCGGCAAGTCGACGCTGCTCGAGGGCATCGCCGTGATGGCCGGCTATGACGATGCCGGCGGCGGCAAGGGCTATCGGCCGGTCGACCATGGTCGTGCGCTGGAGAAAATGGGCGGCTCGCTGGCGTCAGCGCTGCGCGCGAGCTGGCTGCCCAAGATCACCAACGGCTGGTTCTTCCGCGCCGAGAGCTTCTTCTCGGTGGCAAGGTATCTGGACGAGGCAGCGCAGGACGCCGGCGGGCTGCCGCCCGACTTCCTGTCGCATTCCCACGGTGAGGGTTTCCTGCGCTTCTTCGAGGAGCGCTGCCAGCGGCAGGGCATCTTCATCTTCGACGAGCCGGAATCGGCGCTGTCGCCGTCACGGCAGATCGAATTCCTCAAGCTGCTGCACCGGATGAACGGCACCGGCCACTGCCAGGTGATCATGGCCACGCATGCGCCGGTCCTGATGGCCTATCCCGACGCGACGCTGCTGCGGCTGAGCAAATACGGGCTCGAGCCGGTCAGCCTGCGGGAGACCGATCACTACCGGCTGATGCGCGAGTTCTGCGACGATCCGAAAGGGTTCGTCGAGGCGGCGATCGAGGACTGACGCCGATCCCGGCGGGCTGGCCTCCCGGGGAAGCCGCCGGCCGCGACTTCGCTCTGGTGCAAGAAGCGGGTCGCCGATCTGGTCTAGAACCTCCAATCATAAACTGCGGCATGCGCCAGGCGACGCATGACCGATAGACATCGGGAGTGACCAAGGATGAGGTTGACGTTCGCGAAGGCTGGCGTGGTGGTGGCGGCATTGGCTGTATTGGGGGCCGCTTGGGCCCATGGGCCGACCCGCCAGAAGGTGCGGGAATCGATCGAGATCGATGCGCCGCAGGCCAAGGTGTGGGCCGTGATCGGCAATTTCCAGGACATGAGCTGGCTTGCCGGTGTCGCCAAGACCGAGGGCGAGAAGGGCAACGAGATCGGCGCCACGCGGCGGCTGACCCTGGCGCCCGGCATTACCATCGACGAGGAGCTCTACAAATACGAGCCCGAGATGATGAGCTATTCGTACCGGATCACGGCTGTCGACGTGAAGGTGCTGCCCGTCACCAATTACTCCTCGACGCTGTCGGTGTCGCCGGCGCCGGGCGGCAAAGCGAAGCTGGAATGGGCCGGCGCGTTCTATCGCGGCTTTCCGAACAACGATCCGCCGCCGGAGCTGAACGACGAGGCCGCGGTGAAGGCGGTGAGCGAGCTCTACAGAGGCGGGCTGGCGGCGCTGAAGAAGAAGATCGAGAGCGGAAGCTGAGCATGCGCGCGATCGCGCTGCTGGCGCTGCTCGCCGGCTTCAGTGGCGCCCGCGCCGAGGAGGCGTTCGTCACCAACCAGCTCAGCGACGATCTCACGGTGGTCGATCTTGCGACCTCGAAGCCGGTTGCGACGATCCCGATCGGCGGCAAGCCCGCGGGCGTTGCCGTCAGCCATGACGGCCGCTTTGCCTATGTGACGAGCCCCGATGCCAAGGCGGTCACGATGGTCGATGCGTCGGCGCGCAAGGTGGTCGGCCGGATCGAGGTCGGCGGCGGGCCGCTCGGCATCGCGGTGGCACCCGACGGCGCGACCGTCTATGTCGCCGACTGGTTCGCCGCCGCGGTGCGGGTGATCGATGCCGGGGAGCGGCGGGTCGTCGCCAGTCTTGCGGTCGGCGCTTCGCCGTCCGGGCTTGCCGTGACGCCGGACGGGCGGCTGCTGCTCTCGGCCGATCGCGACGACGACAGCGTGTCGATAACAGACATTTCCGCGCACGAGCGGCGAGGGATCGTGAAGGTCGGGACCCGTCCGTTCGGCGTCATCATCGATGCCGAAGGCAAGCGCGCCTACACTGCCAATGTCGGCTCCAACGACGTCTCCGTGATCGACATCGCGACCGCGTGCGAGATCGGCCGCGTCCATGTCGGCCTGCGCCCCTATGCCGTGGCGCTGGCGCAGGGCCGCGGTTTCGTCACCGACCAGTATGACGGTAAGGTCAGCGTGTTCGACCTCGCGACCTTGCAGCCGGTGAAGCGGATCACGGTCGGCGACTATCCCGAGGGCATCGAGGCGACGGCCGACGGCAAGCGCATCGTGGTCGCGAACTGGGAGAGCAACACGCTGAGTGTGATCGATGCCGCCGAGATGAAGGTGATCGGCGAGGTGAAGGTCGGCGACGGCCCAAGGGCGTTCGGGGCGTTTCTCAGGCGGACGGAGTAGCTGCGGCCGGTAGCCCGCCTGAGCGAAGCGACATGCGGGCTCCTTCATCGCACACGCGCTGCGAGTTTCAGCGCGCTGTCTTCAGATAGGCAATGACGTCGGCGCGATCATGGGCGTCGGGCAGCCCCTTGAAGAACATCTTCGCACCGTGAACGTCCCCGCGGGGATCGGCGAGGTAGGTATCCAGCGCCGCCACGTCCCAGGGCGTCTTGGTGCCGCGCATGGCGTCCGAATAGTCGAAGCCCTGGACCGACGCCGGCTGGCGGCCAACGACGTGCCACAGGCTCGGGCCGACCTTGTTCACGCCGACATCGAGCGAATGGCAGTTCACACAAGTGCGCTGGAAGATGGCCTGGCCCGCGATCGGGTCACCGTCCATCGCCCGGACCGGCGCCGGAGATGTCGCGAGCAAGGCGGCGGCGAGCGCGACGCTGCCGACAGACCAGGCGGCGCCGAATTTCATTCCCATCATGAGAGTCTCCGGAAATGGATTGGCTTGTAATCGGTGAGATGTGGGTCGATGTGCCGGCAGCCGCCCGGCATGGTGGCTAATGCCGCTCGGCTTCCGCCTCCTTCTCCAGCTCCATGATGTGGTCGCGCAGGACGTCGAATCGCGCTTCGGTCACATCGCTGAACAACGGGTCTTTGTGCGGGGACAGGGCGGACGCGATTTCGGCCCAGTCCTGCGCCGTCAATGCCTTGACCGCGGTCGGGAAGAAATCGCGGTCTTCCATCATGATGTGCCGCCGCTCGTGCGCCAGGAAATCGCGGATGATGGCGTCGACATTCTCGCGCGGAATTTCGGCCCCGGCGCGCACATTGGCGACGGCATGCGCGACGCGGTGCAGGCGATCGGAGCCCTTTTGATGCTCGCGAGCAAGATCGCCGATTTTCGCGGCAGCGACCGGATCGCGGAGCTGGAGCTTGGCGAATATCAGATCTTCCTGGCGGTGATGATAGAGTTCTGTGTAGACCTCGAAATAGGCGATGACGCTGCCGATCACCTCGTAGTCCGGCCGGCCAGCGTGATCGAAGATGTCCAGCTCGTGCTCAAGAACGGTAAGTAGCCGCTCGATATTGCGGTGCTCCCGGGACAGAATGTCGATGACCATGGCAGTGATCCACGCAAAAGGTTCAAGGAATCAGTAGACGAAAAGACCGTCCCGGACTTTGCGCTGGATCAAGGCGCCGCCGAATTTGCTTGACGGCCCAAGGTCGGGAGTCGCCGCGAAGGCATCGGGGCGGCCGCTAACGGATTGGCTGCGGTGGGTGAAGTCGCGGCGGTGAGCAGGCGGGTTTGGCGCGCCGCGATGGATGCGATCTCTGCACATCCGGCGTGCTCTGGTGCTATAATGTCAGCTGAACCAGGGAAAATAGGGAGGATGCCATGCATCATACCTTGGTACCCAGCGACCGCGTCGAGCATGTCTGCGTGTTCGGGCGCGACGGCACGAAGCTCGGTTCGATCGAGCGGCTGATGCTCGACAAGGTGAGCGGAACGGTGGCCTACGCCGTGATCAAGACCGGTGGCGTGCTCAGCAGCCACCACCATTATCCGGTCAGGTGGACGGCCTTGAAATTCGATCCCGAGCGCCAGGCCTTCGAGGCCGAGGTGACGCTGGACGATCTGCGGACCGGCCCGTCCGAGTTCGACGGTGACGCGTTCGACTGGGGCGACCGCTCACACGCATACACGCACCCGAATTATTGGGCGGTGTAAGGCGCAGGCGTGACCGGTCGCGCACAGATTGGAGCTCCGTAGTCCGCGTGAGCGAAGCGATATGTGGGACGGTCGTCGACGACTACCGACGGTCCCGCATATCGCTTAGCTCATCCGGGCAACTTGCTTCCCGGTATCTTAGATCGACGATGCATCGTCGTTGTTTAGTCAAGGCTGACCCATGTCCCCATTCAAGCCCGTCGGCTGGCCTTCCGTCATACCGCGTATTGTCACGAGCGACCTCAGCGGCTTGACCGGATTCCTGAGAGACGTTTTCGGCGCGGATGGCGACGTCCGGTCCGGAGCGCCAACGGAAATGCGGATCGGAGACTCGATTATCCTGATCAGCGACGGTGGAGGCGTCCGCGAGGCCATGCCGGCCTTTCTCTATGTCTACGTTGAGAACGCGGACGAGACTTATCGGCGGGCGATTGCGGCGGGCGCTGAATCGATCGAGACGCCTGCGGATACGCCTTATGGCGACAGACGAGCGACAGTCCGGGATTCCTGGGCAAACGTCTGGCAGATGGCTACGTACCGTGGGAATTGAGATAGCGCGTAGGGCCGGTTAGTAGCCTTAGGCGTAACCCGCCGCAATTTCGCAAAGGGATCGGTGGATTACGCTTCGCTAATCCACCCTACGAACTCATCCGGGCTACTTGCTAACAATTCTCGTTGGGCGGAAGATAGGACGTGAGCTGGGCTAGGATTTAGTTTCGACCGCGTACACGATCATCTCGTGATCGCCCACCTTAAAGCTGATCCGCCACACCCGCGATAATTCCGGCACCTGCTCCCATTCGCCCCAAGCTTTGGCCAGGTCTTTTCGTATGGCTGGGGTTAGCCCTGGAAGCGCACCATCCGGAATCTGCGCAAGCGCCTGTGGTGCAAAGCCCTTGTAGTTGCTGTAGCTGCCCTGCACGGCACACGTCGCCCCTCTGTAGCTCGCGAAATATGTGTACAGAGGCACTCCTGCTACTCCGCCGCCTCGCTCGCTGAGCTCTTCCTCGGCTTGCTGTTCGCCTTCTTCAGCACCGGCGCCAGAAACTTGCCGGTGTAGCTGCGCGGCGCCTTGACAATGTCCTCGGGCGGACCCCAGGCGACGATCTCGCCGCCACCGTCGCCGCCTTCGGGGCCGAGGTCGATGACCCAGTCGGCGGTCTTGATGACTTCGAGATTGTGCTCGATCACCACCACCGTGTTGCCCTGGGCGACCAACTCGTGCAGCACCTCGAGCAGTTTTGCGACGTCGTGGAAGTGCAGGCCGGTGGTCGGCTCGTCCAGGATGTAGAGCGTGCGGCCGGTGGCGCGCTTTGACAGCTCCTTGGCCAGCTTGACGCGCTGGGCTTCGCCGCCGGACAGCGTGGTGGCCTGCTGGCCGACATGGATGTAGTCGAGGCCGACGCGGTGCAGGGTCTGGAACGTCTCGCGCACCCGCGGCACCGCCTTGAAGAACTCGGCGGCTTCCTCGACCGTCATGTCGAGCACGTCGGCGATGCTCTTGCCCTTGAACAGCACCTCCAGCGTCTCGCGGTTGTAGCGCTTGCCCTTGCAGGTGTCGCAGGTGACGTAGACGTCGGGCAGGAAGTGCATCTCGATCTTGATGACGCCGTCGCCCTGGCAGGCCTCGCAGCGGCCGCCCTTGACGTTGAAGGAGAAGCGCCCGGGCTCGTAGCCGCGCGCCTTGGCCTCGGGGAGGCCGGCGAACCATTCGCGGATCGGCGTGAAGGCGCCGGTATAGGTCGCCGGATTGGAGCGCGGGGTGCGGCCGATCGGCGACTGGTCGATGTCGATGATCTTGTCGATGTGCTCGAGGCCCTCGATGCGGTCGTGCGGGGCCGCGCCTTCGCTGGCATTGTTCAGCTTGCGCGCGATCGATTTGTAGAGCGTGTCGATCAGCAGGGTCGACTTGCCGCCGCCGGAGACGCCGGTGACGCAGGTGAACAGGCCGAGCGGGATCTCGGCCGAGACGTTCTTCAGATTGTTGCCGCGGGCGTTGATGACCTTGATGGTGCGCCGGTGGTTCGGCGGCCGCCGGTCGGGCACGGGGACCGATAGCTCGCCGGTGAGGTACTTGCCGGTCAGCGATTTCGGGTTGCGCATGATCTGGTCGGGCGTGCCCTCAGCGACGATGTGGCCGCCATGCATGCCGGCGCCGGGCCCGATATCGAGCACATAGTCGGCGAGCCGGATGGCGTCCTCGTCATGCTCGACCACGACCACGGTATTGCCCAGGTCGCGGAGCCGCTTCAGCGTGTCGAGCAGGCGGGCATTGTCGCGCTGGTGCAGGCCGATCGACGGCTCGTCCAGCACGTAGAGCACGCCGGTCAGTCCCGAGCCGATCTGCGAGGCCAGGCGGATGCGCTGGCTCTCGCCGCCGGACAGCGTGCCTGACGAGCGCGACAGCGTCAGATAGTTCAGGCCGACGTCGAGCAGGAAGGTCAGGCGCTCGCGGATCTCCTTCAGGATGCGCGTCGCGATCTCGTTCTGCTGCGCGTTGAGCGCTTCCGGCACCGTCTCGAACCATTCGCCGGCGCGCCTCACCGAGAGCTCCGAGATCTCGCCGATATGCTTGCCGCCGATCTTGACGCACAGCGCCTCCGGCTTCAGCCGGTAGCCGTTGCAGCCGGCGCAGGGCACGTCGGAGAAATACTTGCCGAGCTCCTCGCGCGCCCATTCGCTTTCGGTCTCGCGGTAGCGGCGGTTGATGTTGGTGACGACGCCCTCGAACGGCTTCTTGGTGTCGTAGGAGCGGACGCCGTCCTCATAGGAGAACTTGATCTCGTCGTCGCCCGAGCCGTGCAGCAGCGCGGCCTGCACCTTCTTGGTCAGGTCCTTCCACTTGGTGTCGAGCGTGAACTTGTAGTGCTTGCCGAGCGCGGTGAGGGTCTGGATGTAATAGGGCGAGGACGACTTCGCCCACGGCGCGATCGCGCCCTTGCGCAGGGTCAGCTCCTTGTCGGGGATGACCAGATCCTCGTCGATGTGCTGCTCGACGCCGAGGCCGCCGCAAGCCGGGCAGGCGCCGTAGGGGTTGTTGAACGAGAACAGCCGCGGCTCGATCTCGGGGATGGTGAAGCCGGAGACCGGGCAGGCGAATTTTTCCGAGAACAGGATGCGCTCGGGGCCGCTCTTATCGTGGATCTTTGCGGTTTTCTTCTTGTCCTCGGCCGGTGCCGCCGCCGGCGCATCGGCATACTCGATCACGGCGAGGCCCTCGGCGAGCTTCAGGGCGGTCTCGAAGCTTTCCGCGAGGCGCTGGGAGAGGTCGGGGCGCACCACGATGCGGTCGACCACGACGTCGATGTCGTGAGGGAATTTCTTGTCGAGCGCGGGCGCCTCCGACAACTCATGGAAGGTGCCGTCGATCTTGACACGCTGAAAGCCCTTCTTGAGGTACTCGGCGAGTTCCTTCTTGTACTCGCCCTTGCGGCCGCGCACGACCGGCGCCAGCAGATAGAGACGGGTGCCTTCCGGCAGCGCCAGCACGCGGTCGACCATCTGCGAGACGATCTGGCTCTCGATCGGTAGCCCCGTGGCCGGCGAATAGGGCACGCCGACGCGCGCCCAGAGCAGGCGCATGTAGTCGTAGATTTCGGTGACGGTGCCGACGGTGGAGCGCGGGTTCTTTGACGTGGTCTTCTGCTCGATCGAGATTGCCGGCGACAGGCCGTCGATCTGGTCGACATCCGGCTTCTGCATCATCTCGAGGAACTGGCGCGCGTAGGCCGACAGCGACTCGACGTAGCGGCGCTGGCCCTCGGCATAGATGGTGTCGAATGCGAGCGACGACTTGCCGGAGCCGGACAGGCCGGTGAACACCACGAGCTTGTCGCGCGGAATCTCGACGTCGATGTTCTTCAGATTGTGTTCGCGCGCGCCGCGGATCGTGATGGCGCGCGATGAGGAGCCGGCGTTCTGTTGGCGCTTCGCCTTGAGCACTTCATCCATAGCGACATTTCCGGGCGCATGATCGGGCGCCTTTTGGGCGCGCATCGCCGGTGCTGCCGGGACCTTGCGCCGATGGGTGAGAAGACTGGAACGTAGGAAGAACGGCCGACAATTTCCAGTGCTGAGTCGCGTCCATCAACGGATAGTTTGCCTGATGGCAGCAGCCGTCAGCAGGGCCCGGTTCCGCTAGAGCCTTTTCCCATTCCGATGGAATCGGAACGGGGCTCTGGATTTCTGTTTTGACGCGTTTTCCTGACGCGAACCGGGATCCACTTCGCTCGAACGCTCTGACGCAAAAAGGCCGGCGTGAGGCCGGCCTTTCCGTGCGATCTGATCGCAGATCGATCTCAGTGCTTGGCTTAGTACTTGGCGACGATCGGGCCGCCGAAGTGATAGTTCACGCCGAACTGGACGCTGTGCAGGTTGAGGTCGGGGGAGGGAACGCCGAAGTAGGTCTCGCTGCCGAGGCTGCGATACAGGTACTCGCCCTTGACCGACCACTGCGGCGCGATGAACGCCTCGATGCCGGCGCCGACGGTCCAGCCGGAGTGGAAGTTGCTCTGCGAAGCGGTCACGCCGAGCGCGCTGACGCTGATCTTGTTGTCGACCCAGGCGTAGCCGCCGGTGCCATAGAACAGCACCTTGTCGACGGCGAAGCCGATGCGGCCGCGCGCGGTGCCGAGCGCGTCGACCTTGCTCTTCACGGTGACGCCGAGCGTGCTCACCGAAGCGTCGACGTCAGCCCAGGCGCCGTCGGCCTCGAGGCCGTACACGATGTTACCGGCCTGCCAGTTGTAGCCGATGGTGCCGCCGGCGAAGCCGCCTTCCATCTTCGGGTTGCCGGATTCCTCGCTGGCATAGCCACCGAATCCGCCGATGTAGAAGCCGGTCCAGTTGTAGATCGCGGCCGGCGGCGGCGCCTTCACGTAAGGCGCGCGGGCCGCCATATCGGCGGCCATTGCCGGTGCAATTGCGCTGAGGGCAAACATGCCGGCCGATGCCAGCAAAACATTCCTGATTTTCAAAGTCCCAGTCCCATTTTCTTGTTGTCCCTTCAAATATTGAAGGGAACGTCACAGCAGTGTCGTGTGACGATCAGGTGTTTCTACATAGAAATCTTGGAAGTTGTGTATCCGTGAAACCACAATGCACGGAAAACGGCCCGCGCGAGGCGCGCCTTGCTCGCAACGAAAAAGCCGGCGCAGTGCCGGCTCTTGTGTTCGCTGTGCAGGTGCGGCGCGCGACTGCGGGTAGCTCAGCATTTTCGCTGATATGACCGGGCTCGTCGTGTTGAAGTGGTAATTGATGCCGAGCTTGACGGTGTGGAACGTGTCCTTCCACTCCGAGCGATCGTTGATCGCGGGCGTGTACTGGATCGGCGCGACCTTGCCGAGATCGATGTAGTTGTACTCGAGCTTGGCCGACCAGTTGGCGGCGAACATGTATTCGACACCGTCGCCGGCGGTCCAACCCCAGCGCGTGTCGCTGGCCAAGACCGAGGGCGGCGCGAGCCCGGCGTTGTAGCGGTGCAGGATGTCGCCGACCGCGGCGCCGCCGTTGACGAACCACAGCGTGGCGCCGTCGGCGTAGCCGAGCCGGCCCTTGATGTCGCCGAAGCTGCGCAACTCGGTGTAGTAGCTGTCGAGCACGCTCGGCGCTCCGACAAGCGGCCGGTGACGGCGGACCAATGATAGTCGCCCTCGACGCCGAACACGACGGGGCCGGTCTGGACATTGTAGCCGATCACGCCGCCGACAAAGCCGCCGCTGGTGTTGGAGGTTTGGGTGCCGATGAATGCCGCATCGTTCGGTGCGCCGAGATAGGTCTCGTTGCTGGTGCCCCAGCCGCCGCCGCCCTGGGAAGCGCACCGACCACGCAAACGAGCCGACCAGGCAAACAAAAAGGCCGGCGCGAGGCCGGCCCTTACGTTTGGATCAAATCAGTGTCGCTCGATCAGTAGCGCGGAACCACCGGGCCGCCCCACTTGTAGTTCACGCGGACGGTGACGAGGTCGACGTCCTGGCGATCGCGGATGCTGCTGAACAGCGCGCCGGTCGGGGTGGTGAGGTTGTAGGTCTTGTCCTGCATGAACAGGTGGTCGTATTCGACACCGGCGGTCCAGTTCGGCGCGAAGCCGACTTCGATGCCGGCGCCGATGGTGCCGCCCCAGCGGGTGTCGCTGGTGCTGCCGGCGAGGACGCCGGTCGGCGTGAAGTAGGTGCTGAAGCGGTTGTCGGTCAGCGCCGCACCGCCCTTGGCGTAGAGCAGCACGTTGTTGACGGCGTAGCCGATCTGGCCGGTGAACAGGCCGAACGCGTCGATCTTGCTCTGGTTGGTGAAGAGACCCGGGAAGATCGCGCTGTTGTTGCTGCCCTTCAGGTCAGCCCAGTCGCCCTGCGCTTCGAGGCCGAACACCCAGGCGCCGGCCTGCCAGCGATAGCCGATCTGGCCACCGGCAACGCCGCCAGTCGCATCATGGCAACCATCCGAGCCGAGCAGGATGCCGCCCGGGACCTGGTCCCAGCAATTGTGGCTCGAGCCCCAGCCGCCGTTGGCGCCGATGTAGAAGCCGCTCCAGTCATAGACGGCGGCAATCATCGGCGGCGGCGCCTTGGTGTAGGGGCGCGCAGCGAGGTCGGCGGCCGCGGCCGGCGCAGCGAACGCAATCAGGGCAACCGTAGCGAGCAAAAACTTCTTCATTATCAAACCCCCAGCTTCCCGATCGGCTTCCAAAGGTCCCGAAGCGCGATCTCAGACGCGAGCGCCCGTCTGATAACTGGTAGCTATACGCTGATTCAACCGGAAACGCCGTCTCCCAAATGCAACACTCGCGGAAGAAGTGTCGACAATGCAAGGCATTGATTTAACTTACATTTTCGTGAGGCGCCGGAGCCCGCCGGTGACCGGGACCGAAATCGGCGGCCGCGTCGTCGCCATCGGTCGCTTCTACGGCTGGTTGCGGCGAACAAAACTGGAACGGTGTCGGCTGCGGTGCTATATCTCGATAATCGTGGATAACCGCGCGACGGCGAAGGCGTCGAGCCGGCACCCGCCGTATAGGTCATTCGCGGCGCCTGCAAGTAAGTGGCGATGGTTGAGAGTGGCGGCCGATGCCCGGCGCCCGGTTTGAGTGGAGATGATGCGATGGCAGGAAGCGTGAACAAGGTGATCCTGGTTGGAAACCTCGGCAAGGATCCGGAGATCCGGCGGACGCAGGACGGTCGTCCGATCGCCAATCTTTCCATCGCCACCTCGGAAACCTGGCGCGACAAGGGCACCGGCGAGCGCAAGGAAAAGACCGAGTGGCACCGCGTCGTGATCTTCAACGAGGGCCTCTGCAAGGTCGCCGAGCAGTACCTGAAGAAGGGCGCCAAGGTGTACATCGAGGGTCAGTTGCAGACCCGCAAATGGACCGACCAGAGCGGCGTCGAGAAGTACTCGACCGAGGTCGTGCTGCAGGGCTTCAACTCCAACCTCACCATGCTCGACGGGCGGGGCGGCGGAGGCGGCAGCTTCGCCGATGATGGCGGCGGCAGCGATTTCGGTTCGTCCGGTCCGGTCAGCTCGGCGCCGCGCCGTGCGGTCGCCGCCGGCGGCGGCAGCCGCAACAGCGACATGGACGACGACATCCCGTTCTGACCGCATGTCGCGGTTTCCGCGATCTCGTCAGACGCCGTTCCGTGAAGATTCATTTCCCGGAGCGGCGGTATGACGCGCGAGGATAGGTCCTTGTGTGGATTATGAGGATAACTTCATATCCATCTGATCATATTCAACTAACATCCAGTGGATCGTGCAAGTTCCCTCGACTTTGACACAGGCTAATGTGAATGATATTTACATTGGCCTGCGGCGAGCGACGTCTGGCCGTGAGCTTCACTCGAGGGCTGCCATCATGAGCCTCGCGCCACTACTCGACGCTGCGCCTGCGATCCCGCTCCATGCCTTTGCCGCGATGGCTGCCTTCGTGCTCGGCTCCATCCAACTCGCCGCACCGAAGGGCACGCTGCCGCACCGGACGCTGGGCTGGATCTGGGTGATCCTGATGCTGGTGGTCGCCGGGAGCTCGTTCTGGATCCATCAGATCCAGATGGTGGGCCCGTGGAGCCCGATCCACCTGCTGTCGATCTTCTCGCTAGTCATGCTGGTGCTCGGCGTGACGGCCGCGCGGAGCCACAACGTCCGCCGCCACAAGTTCACGATGATCGGCATTTTCTTCGGCGCGCTGGTGATTGCCGGCCTGTTCACCTTCATGCCCGGGCGGATCATGCACGCAGTGGTGTTCGGGCACTGAGGGAAGCGAAATCGCGAAGGGGGAACCCGCGTTCCATTCGCAATTCGCCGCTCACAATTCGCTTCCCGGACCGGGCCGCGACCGAAGCCGCAAACAAACCCGTAAGTGCATGAAAAAACGAAGGGAAAAACGGCTTGCCGGAGCCGCGCAAGGGTGGTTATCAGGCCTCCGATGGTCTATATGATTCCCCAGCAGAACTGACCGGATTTCCCCTTTGTCCGAACCCGAAGACGACAAGCCCGGCGAGCCGCCGGTGCCCTCAGATATTCGTCCCGTTTCCATTCTCGACGAGATGAAGAAGTCCTACCTCGATTACGCGATGAGCGTGATCGTGTCGCGTGCGTTGCCCGACGCGCGCGACGGGCTCAAGCCGGTGCACCGGCGCATCCTCTATTCGATGCATGAGCAGGGACACACGCCGGACAAGAAATACGTCAAGTCCGCCCGCGTCGTCGGCGACGTGATCGGTAAATATCATCCGCATGGCGACCAGTCGATTTACGACGCGATGGTCCGCATGGCGCAAGACTTCTCGCTGCGGGTGCCGCTGATCGACGGCCAGGGCAATTTCGGCTCGGTCGACGGCGATCCGCCAGCGGCCTATCGATATACCGAGGCACGGCTGACGAAGGCGGCGCTTGCCGTTCTGGCCGACATCGACATGGACACCGTCGATTTCCAGCCGAACTACGACAACTCGGAGAAGGAGCCGTCGGTTCTGCCGGCCCGGTTCCCGAACCTCCTGGTCAATGGCGCCGGCGGCATCGCCGTCGGCATGGCGACCAACATCCCGCCGCACAATCTCGGCGAGGTCGTCGACGCCTGCGTGGCGCTGATCGATAATCCGGCGCTCACGATCGACGAGTTGATCGACATCATTCCCGGACCGGACTTCCCGACCGGCGGCGTCATCCTGGGCCGCCAGGGCATTCGCAGCGCCTACCATCTCGGCCGCGGCTCGATCGTGATGCGCGGCAAGGTGGCGATCGACACGATCAGGAAAGATCGCGAAGCGATCATCATCACCGAGATTCCCTATCAGGTGAACAAGGCGACGATGGTCGAGCGCATCGCCGATCTCGTGAAAGAGAAGAAGATCGAGGGCATCGGCGACCTGCGCGACGAGTCCGACCGTGACGGCTATCGCGTCGTCATCGAGCTGAAGCGCGAAGCGGTGCCCGACGTGGTGCTGAACCAGCTCTACCGGTTCACGCCGCTGCAGACGAATTTCCCGGCCAACATCCTGGCGCTGGATTCCGGCCGTCCGCAGACGATGAATCTGAAGGACCTGCTCACCATCTTCGTCGCGTTCCGCGAGCAGGTGGTGACCCGGCGGACCAAGTTCCTGCTCGGCAAGGCCCGTGATCGCGCCCACATTTTGGTCGGTCTTGCGATCGCGGTCGCCAACATCGATGAGATGATCCGTGTCATCCGAACCTCGCCTGATCCGAACACCGCGCGCGAGGCTCTAATGTCGCGCGACTGGCCGGCGCGCGACGTCGAGGCGATGATCACGCTGATCGACGATCCCCGCCATCGCATCAACGATGACGGCACGCTCCGGCTGTCGATGGAGCAGGCCAGGGCCATCCTCGATCTCCGGCTGCAGCGCCTGACCGCACTGGGGCGGGACGAGATATCCGAGGAGCTCGACAAGCTCGCGGCCGAGATTGCCGATTATCTCGACATCCTGCGCTCGCGTGCCCGCGTGCAGGGCATCGTCAAGACCGAGCTCGCCGAGGTGAAGCAGCAGTTCGCCACCCCGCGCAAGACCGTGATCATCGAGCAGGAAGGCGAGGTCGAGGACGAGGACCTGATCCAGCGCGAGGACATGGTCGTCACCGTATCGCATGCGGGCTACGTCAAGCGCGTGCCGCTGTCGACGTACCGGGCGCAGCGCCGCGGCGGCAAGGGCCGCGCCGGCATGCAGACCCGCGACGAAGATTTCGTCTCGCGCCTGTTCGTGGCCTCGACCCACACGCCGGTGCTGTTCTTCTCGTCGCGCGGCCAGGTCTACAAGGAGAAGGTCTGGCGGCTGCCGATGGCAGCTCCAAACGCGCGCGGCAAGGCGCTGATCAACATCCTGCCGCTGGAGCAGGGCGAGCGCATCACCACGATCATGCCGCTGCCGGAGGATGAATCCTCCTGGGGCAATCTCGACGTGATGTTCGCGACCACCAGCGGCACCGTTCGCCGCAACAAGCTGTCCGATTTCGTCGACGTCCGCCGTTCCGGCATCATCGCCATGAAGCTCGGAGAAGGTGAGGCGATCGTCGACGTGCAGATCTGCACCGAGCGCGACGACGTGCTGCTGACCGCCGCCGGCGGGCAATGCATCCGCTTCCCGGTCACCGATGTGCGCGTTTTCACCGGCCGTACCTCGATGGGCGTGCGCGGTATCGCGCTGGCCGAGGCCGACAAGCTGATCTCGCTCGCGATCCTGCGCCATGTCGAGACCACCTCGGACGAACGCTCAGCCTACCTGAAGATGCGCCGTGCGGTGGCCGGCGAGGCCGCAAGCGAAGAGCCGGCGGATGCCGAGGGCGAGGAGACGACGACGAACGCGATCCAGCTGTCGCAGGAGCGCTACGCCGAGCTGTCGGCGGCCGAGCAGGTGGTGCTCACCGTCTCCGTCAACGGCTTCGGCAAGCGGACCTCGTCCTACGAGTACCGCACCACCGGCCGCGGCGGCAAAGGCATCGTCGCGATGAGCGTCAACAACCGCAACGGCAACCTGGTGGCGTCGTTCCCGGTCGAGGACGCCGACCAGATCATGCTGGTCACCGACAAGGGGCAGCTGATCCGTTGCCCGGTGGCCGACATCCGCGTCGCCGGCCGCTCGACCCAGGGCGTGATCGTGTTCGATACCGCCGAGGAGGAGCATGTCGTCTCGGTCGAGCACATTCCGGAGGAAGAGAACGGCGCGAACGGGAACGGCGAGTAGAGCCGTTCCCGAACGTGGTTCGTTGCATGCGGCTCGAGGTTGGGCGCCACGCCCCGCCAGGTTGACTGGTGCCGGATTGCTCGGGCATGCAGGGCTGCGCCCCGGGGTCGTTTCGGCGGGCTTCGAGACCTTGCGTCGATGTTCGAAGGGCGACCCGTTCAGGGCGCCTGGGGGACAGACAGCATTGCGAACAGAACGCTATCGCCGTCCCGTTGCGCTGTTTCGCGTGACGTCGCGTAGCCGTGCACGAGCTCCAAACCGCCTTCGGAAACATGCCATTTCCAGCGAGTGGGCTCTTTCTGCGCACTCACGATAACCTCCAGGAGGCGAACGCGGGTTTGTTTGGCCATCTTGCCGATATGCGTCTTGGTTGGCCCGCTTGCGAGCGCGCCCAATCTGGTCGCGCAGGAGTTACTTCTTCTTCCTGGGCGGGGGAGGATTGATCTCGGCGATCTTGCGCAGGCAATCGGCTTCGGTGTCATGCGGGCCGGTCACGAATGTTCCGCTGACTTTTGTGGAATACCAACCGGAAGTCACGCCGAGGCGCACGGACTCTTCGGTCTTGACGTGACGAGGCGAGAGATTTTGCATGAAGGTCTTTCGGTGAGTGCGTTCGAAGCTGTCCTGAACGCACGGAGGAGGCATTCAACCATCCGACCGGAACATTGGTCGGGTTCGCTTCGCGCTGGCAAGCCGCGCCAGCCGGCAAGCGTCGTCGTTCCTGCGCGCGATTGCAGCGAATAGCCAGCACTTTCTCGCGCGATGCGGGTATTTGTCCGATCAGGCCGATCGTACCTTGTATTCGACCGCATCGTCGCCATGTCGGTAGCACAAACAGGGAATGTATTTCGAATGAAGCTTCGCGTCGGATTCGAAATGCACTACGAGTTCCCCCAGCCGACGCCCATGATCATGGTGCTCGGCACGCATTTCACGCGCGCGTCCGATATCATCGTCCCTGACCACCTGACCACCACCCCCGCGGTGCCGATCACGCCGTACCGTGACGGATTCGGCAATTGGTGCAGCCGTATCGTCGCGCCGGCCGGTCCGATGCGGCTGGCGGCCGATGGCGTCGTGCGCGACAGCGGCGAGCCTGATCCGGTGTTTGCTTCGGCCGGCCAGCACGCGGTCGAGGACTTGCCGGCGGACACGCTGGTCTATCTGCTGGGCAGCCGCTATTGCGAGACCGACCGGCTTTCAGAAATCGCATGGAAGCTGTTCGAGGGCACACCGCCGGGCTGGCCGCGGGTCCAGGCCATTTGCGACTTCGTCCATCGCCACATCGCTTTCGGCTACGAGCACGCCCGCGCCACCAAGACGGCGTGGGAGGTCTTCGACGAAGGCAAGGGCGTGTGCCGCGACTACGCGCATCTGGCTATTGCCTTCTGCCGCTGCATGAACATTCCGGCGCGCTATTGCACCGGCTATCTCAGCGACATCGGCACCCCGCTGCCTTGGGCGGCTGGTGATTTCGCCGGCTGGTTCGAGGCCTATATCGGCGGCCGCTGGCATATGTTCGATCCGCGCAACAACGTGCCAAGGATCGGCCGGGTTCTGATCGCACAGGGACGGGATGCCTCCGACGTTCCGATCACCCAGACGTTTGGGCCAAACACGCTGATTTCGTTCAAGGTCTGGACCGACGAGGCCGCGTCATGACGGATGATCCCCAAGCCCTCAGTTCGGACGAGTTCGCCTCCCTGGTCGAGGTCGGCAAGGGCGAAGCGCAACGGGAGATTCCCCAGTTGCACGGGGAGCGCTTGGTCGGTCTCGGCTACGCGGTCAGACGGCTCGGTGAACTCGGTCTGACCGCATCCGGCGTTCGTCGTCTCGCGGCGGGCGAATAGACTGTCCGAATCCCCGAGGTCTCTGGTGAGACCGCCAGCGCATCCGTTTTGCGGTGTCTTGCCGTAAGGGTGTCGCCTATCCCGGATTGCGCTTCGGTCCATCCGGGCTACAAGACTTGGGTCCGCATGCGCTCCGCCCGCTGTTGCCATGTTTGGTCCGAATGACCGTCGATGATTTGCGTTCGCACCTCCGACAGTTGATCGACACCTACGTGTCGGATCAAGCCGCGAAGGCTCACCTGTTTTCACTGGTTGCTACGAACAGTGTACCGGCCAAAGGCATCTTGGCTAAGCTGGAGGCCGCGCGGTCTCGATCGATGAGCGAGGTCGATACAAAAATCGTCAAAGAGATAGCGCGTTACTTTTGCTGAGTTTTCGTACTGAAGCATTGCGTGGAGAACCCGTCACCGTGCACGTGTTTGCGCGTGCCCGTTGGCATCATCCAGGCTAGACGCGGCTAACGATCGCCTGCGCCTGGTCGATCGAGACCGACAGCCCTGGCTTCAACTGGAGGGGCGGATCGTCTGACATTGTCGGATATCGTAGCCCGGATGCAGCGAAGCGAAATCCGGGGTTCTTGCGATATGGGGTTTCGTTTGTCCCGGATTACGCTTCGCTGCATCCGAGCTACGCAGATGGTGAGATCAAATCTCGATCTCGGTGCCGAACTCCACGACCTGACCGGTCGGCACGCCGAAGAACGCCGCCGACCGCTCGGCGTTGCGCTGCAGGAAGGCGAACAGCGATTCACGCCACACCCACATGCCCGGGACGTCCTCGCGCGGGATGATGGTTTCACGGCCGATGTAGTAGGTCACGTCGGAGAGATCGATGCCGGGCAGCTTGCCCTGCCGGCAGGCGAGCTGCAGCCCTTCGTAGATCGTCGGGTACTGCATGAAGCCGTAGTGCAGGATGATCCGGGTGATGCCCGGGCTGATCTCGTTGACGTCGGCGCGTTCCTCTTCGGGAATCCGCGGCCGCTCCTCGATCTGCACGGTGACCAACAGCACGCGCTGATGCAGCACGTGATTGTGCTTGACGAACTGGGTCAGCGCGAGCGGCACCCCGTTGGGGGCCGAGGCCAGGAACACGGCGGTGCCGGGCAGGCGGGCGCTGCACTTGTTGACCGCGGTCTCGATCAGATCCTCCTCGGGCTGGCGCAGCTTGCCGCGCGCCCTTTCGACCAGCTTGACGCCGCCGCGCCAGGTCATCATCAGGAACGCCACCGCGGCCGCAAGCAGCAGCGGGAACCAGCCGCCCTCGAGCAGTTTCTCGGTGTTCGCCGCAAAGAAGATCGCGTCGATGATGAAGAAGAAGCCGTTCACCGCGATCACGATGATCGGCGAATAGCCCCACTGGATCGCGACCAGCGCAGCGAGCAGCGTGGTGATCGCCATCAACAGCGACACGGCGATGCCGTAGGCGCCGGCGAGTGCGTCCGAGGTGCCGAAGGCGAGCACGGCGCCGAGCGTTGCGGCCGCGAGCAGCCAGTTCACCAGCGGCACATAGATCTGTCCGATCGCATCGCTCGTGGTGTGGTGGATATGCATCCGCGGCAGGAAGCCGAGCTGGATCGACTGCTGGGTCAGCGAGAACACACCGGAGATGATGGCCTGTGAGGCGATCACGGTCGCTACCGTCGCGAGCAGGACGAGCGGGTAATGCGCCCAGCCGGGGGCGAGCTGGAAGAACGGGTTGTCGATCGAGCTCGGGTCGTTGATCAGCTCGCCGGCCTGGCCGAAATAGTTCAGCACCAGCGCGGGCAGGCAGATGGCGAACCAGGCGAGCCTGATCGGAAAGCGGCCGAAATGCCCCATGTCGGCATACATCGCCTCACCGCCGGTGACGGCGAGGAACGCGGCACCGAGGATCGCGAAGCTGACGTGAAAATCCTGATGGATCAGGAAATCGAACGCATAGAACGGGCTCAGTGCGACCAGCACGCCGGGCGCCTTGACGATGCCGTGAATGCCCAGCGCCGCGAGCACGGCGAACCAGAACAGCATCACCGGGCCGAAGATCTTGCCGATGAAGCCGGTGCCCTGCTTCTGCATGAAGAACAGGCCGATCAGGATCACGACGGTGAGCGGCACCACCGCCGGCGCCAGCGAGGGCGCGTCGACCTTCAGGCCTTCGATCGCCGACAGCACGGAAATGGCCGGCGTGATCGCGCCGTCGCCATAGAGCAGGGCGGCGCCGACCAGGCCGACAACCAACAGATGCGCGCGCCAGGTGCCGGGCGCCGCGTTGCGTGCCGAGAGCAGCGCCAGCAGCGCGACGATGCCGCCTTCGCCGCGGTTGTCCGCGCGCAGGATCAGCATGGCGTATTTGACTGAAATGATGAGGATCAGCGCCCACAGGATCAGCGAGACCGTGCCCAGCACGGCAGTTTGGCTAAGTGGCCCGCCATGGGCGGCGGCCTTGGCGGCTTCCTTCAGGGCGTAGAGCGGGCTGGTGCCGATGTCGCCATAGACGACACCCAGGGCACCGAGCGTGACGGCAAACGGAATCGGGCTGGTTGGAGGATGGCCAGAAGAAACGATGGCGGGCGTACTGGTCACGGCAATCCCCCGATGGCTTGCGCCCGCCGGGTCATCCGGTCGGGCGCCTTAGACGATAGTCTGCGACGGGACGTCGCAAATTACCATTGGGTTTTGTGTGACGGCCCGAGCTTACACCGGGCTGACGAGGCATTTTCCGTTCGGATCGCGTCGGAGCGGCAAAGGTCTGGGGACGCGTGGTCCTCACATGGACGGGCGTCGAGGTGGCTTGAAAGCGCCTACGGCGTGCGGTCCGCGGTAACGAGGCGGGCTTCGCGAACCACCGTCTTGTTGCCGGCGCTGCGCAGGCACGAGGCCTCGAAATTCGGCCAGGCTTGCTGCGAGCAGTCCTTGCCGGCCGGGTGGATGTCGAGACGGTCGCTCTTGGCCAGCGGCTGCGGGGTGGAGGCCGCGACCTGCGGCGCAAAGCCCGGCAGAACGGTGAGCGCGGCGGCAATGAACGCGGCAACGGTGATAGCGGAAAGTGCCTTGATCATGACGGTCCCCATAGGATCGGGCCCCCCGGGCCCGTCGTTTCGTTGTCCAATGTCTACCGGCCGCACGTTTCCTGGTGTCTTCGCCAGGGTGGAAAATGGTTTCATCGCCGGCCGGCTTTGTTTCGTCCGCCAACGGCCGACGAAACATTCACCCACGTAGACGCTGGCATCCCAGGACTCGTTCACTGGACGAGGAGAGATATATTTCACGCGACGGGCGGAACCCGGGCGGCTTGCCGGGGAGAGCCGGGCGGGTTAGGAGGGACCATGTCCCGTATCGCGCTCTATCCCGGCTCCTTCGATCCCGTCACCAACGGCCATCTGGACGTGGTGAGACAGGCCGTCTTCCTCTGTGACCGCCTGATCGTCGCCATCGGCGTCCATCCCGGCAAGAAGCCGCTGTTCTCCACCGAGGAACGGCTGGCCATGGTCCATGAGGTGTTCGGCCCGATCGCCCAGAAGGCGGGCTGCGCCTTCGAAAGCGCGACCTATGACAACCTCACGGTCGCGGCGGCGCGCTCGGCCAAGGCCACGCTGATGATTCGAGGCCTCCGCGACGGCACCGATCTCGACTACGAGATGCAGCTGGCCGGCATGAACGAGGCGATGGCGCCCGAGGTGCATACCGTGTTCGTTCCGGCGTCGGTCGCGGTCCGCCCGATCACCGCCACACTGGTGCGCCAAATCGCCCAGATGGGCGGCGACTTCTCTGCATTCGTGCCGTCATCAGTCGCCGCTAGCCTGAAGGCCAAGTTCGCCGGCTGATGCCGGCGGCCTGCCACACCCAGAACATCAAAGGTCCGGAGTTTCCATGATCCGCATTCTTGCATTCGTTGCCGCGCTGCTCTGCGTCGTGCCTGCGGTCGCGCAGCCGCTGCCTGCCAATCTCGACAAGGCCAATGCGATCGTGATCGACACCACCAAGGGCCGCATCGTCATCAAGCTGCGCACCGACATCGCGCCCCAGCATGCCGAGCGCATCAAGCAGCTGGCGCGCGAGGGCTTCTACAACAACGTGCCATTCCATCGCGTGATGGATGGCTTCATGGCGCAGACTGGCGACGGCCAGAACTTCAACGGCACCGGTGGCTCGAAATATCCGAACCTGAGGCAGGAATTCTCGCAGGTCCCGTTCAAGCGCGGCATCGTCGGCATGGCCCGGCGCGGCGACAGCGTCGACAGCGCCAATTCGCAGTTCTTCATCATGTTCGCCGACGGATCGAGCCTCAACGGCCAGTACACCGTGGTCGGCGAGGTGGTGTCGGGCATGGACGTGGTCGACAAGCTGAAGAAGGCTCCCGCGGGCTCTCCCGGCGGCGCCGTCACCGATCCCGACAAGATGGTGAAGGTGCAGGTCGCATCCGACATCAAGTGATCGGCGATGGCGGCGCGCAGCAGACCACTTGTCTGGTTCGCCGCGCCGCTGGTGGCGTGGCTCGGGCTGACCGGACCGGTGGCGGCCGAGCCGGAGCAACTCAATACGATCAGGGACGTTGTTCTTGCCATCCATCGCTGCTGGCGGCCGCCGCCGGCGGACAAGGCCGGCCCGATCGACATTACCGTCATTGTCAGCTTCAACCGAGAGGGCGCGATCCTCGGGCATCCCAGGATCAGCTATGAATCGCAGGAGGCGACCGACAACGACCGGATCGCATACCGGGTCGCCGTGATGGATGCGCTGCAACGCTGCACGCCGATGCCATTTACCGAGAGCCTGGGCGGCGCGGTTGCGGGCCGTCCATTCGCGATCCCGTTCAGGAACAAGAAATATCCACCCCGAAGCCAGGAGAAGCGAGCATGGCTGCTACCGAAAATACTCTGATCCTCGAAACCACCCAGGGCCCGGTCACGATCGAGATGCGCCCGGATCTCGCTCCCGGTCACGTCGCGCGGATCAAGGAGCTGGTGCGCGAAGGCTTCTACGACGGCATCGCGTTCCATCGCGTGATCGACGGTTTCATGGCGCAGACCGGCTGCCCGCAGGGCACCGGCATGGGCGGCTCCGGCAAGAAGCTGAAGGCCGAGTTCAACAAGGAGCCGCATGTCCGCGGCACCGCCTCGATGGCCCGCGCCGCCAATCCGGATTCCGGCGACAGCCAGTTCTTCATCTGCTTCGACGACGCCTCCTTCCTCAACGGCCAGTACACGGTCTGGGGCAAGGTCACCGAGGGCATGGAGAACGTCGACAAGATCAAGCGCGGCGAGCCGGTGAAGGATCCGGACAAGATCGTCAAGGCGCGCATGGCCGCCGACGCGGCTTGAGCTGAACACTTTGTCATTCCGGGGCGTGGCGAAAGCGACGTACCCGGAATGACAACGTTGAAGTTACAATCGCGCCATGCGCACCGATCTCTTTGATTTCGAACTGCCGCCCGAGAGCATCGCACTTCGCCCCGCGAGCCCGCGCGATTCCGCGCGGATGCTGGTGGTGCATCCGGACGGCGTGCTGCGCGACGCCACGATCGCGGACCTGCCGCATTGGCTGGAGCCCGGCGATCAGATCGTCGTCAACGACACCAAGGTGATCGCAGCCCAGCTCAAGGGCCGCCGCATCGGGCGTGAGACCGAGCCGAAGATCGAGGCGACCTTGATCAAGCGGCTCGACGGCTCGCGCTGGCAGGCGCTGGTGAAGCCGGCGAAGAAGCTTGCGCCCGGCGACACCATCCGCTTCGGCAATGAGGGCAAGGTCTGCCTGCTCGGCAATCTCGATGCAGAGGTCGAGGCCAAGGGGCAGGAAGGCGAGGTGACGCTGTCATTCTCGTTCCATGGTCCGGTGCTCGACCAGGCCATCGCCGATGTCGGCGCCACGCCGCTGCCGCCCTACATCGCCTCCAAGCGCACGCCCGACGACCAGGACGTCAGCGACTACCAGACCATGTTCGCCGCCAATGAAGGCGCGGTCGCCGCGCCGACGGCGGGATTGCATTTCACGCCGGCGCTCGAGGCCACGCTGAAGAGCCGCGGCGTCGATCTGCATCGCCTGACGCTGCATGTCGGGGCAGGGACGTTCCTGCCGGTCAAAGTGGACGAAACCTCCGAGCATAGAATGCATGCCGAATGGGGATGCATCACCGCCGAGACTGCTGCTGCCTTGAACGCCGCGCGTGCAAAGGGCGGCCGGATCGTCGCGATCGGCACCACGTCGCTGCGGCTGCTGGAGAGCGCTGCCAATGCCGACGGCACCATCCAGCCGTTCGCGGCGGAAACCTCGATCTTCATCACGCCGGGCTATCGCTTCCGCGCGGTCGATATCCTGCTGACGAACTTCCACCTGCCGCGTTCAACGCTGTTCATGCTGGTCTCGGCCTTCTCCGGCCTCGAGACGATGCAGAACGCCTACGCGCACGCGATCAGCGACGGCTACCGGTTCTATTCATACGGCGATGCCTGTTTGCTGTTCCGCGCGGGCGGGTAGTTCAGCAAACTCAACTTTATCACCGTCACCCTGAGGTGGCCGCTCTTCAGCGGCCCTCGAAGGGCGACGGCCCGACTGGGGCCGTACATCCTTCGAGACTCGCTCCGCTCGCACCTCCACGACAATGGCTACGCCATTGTGCGGGGATGACGGGTTTGGTATCGCCGCGACCTCACGCCATTGCGCGTTCGGGCAACAGCTCGGCGATCTGCACCGCGTTCAGCGCGGCGCCCTTGAGCAGCTGATCGGCCGCGACGAACATCGAGATCGAGTGCCCGCTGGGGTCGCTGAGATCCTTGCGGATGCGGCCGACCAGCACGTCATCCTGACCGGACGCATCGATCGGCATCGGGAAATAGTTCTTCGCGCGGTCGTCGACGATCTTGACGCCCGGCGCCTGCGCCATGATCGCGCGCACTTGGTCCTCGGTGATCGGCTTCTCGCATTCGAAGGTGATCGTCTCGCAATGCGCGCGCAGCACCGGCACCCGCACGCAGGTGACGCCGACGGCGATCTTCTCGTCCTCGAAGATCTTGTGGGTCTCCTTGATGACCTTGGTCTCTTCGTCGTTGTAGCCGGTCTCCGGATCGATGGCCGTGTTGTGGTTGAACAGGTTGAAGGCGTAGGGGTGTGGCATCACCTTCGGGGTGTAGACCTGTCCATTGAGATTGGCGCGGGTGGATTCGACGAGCTCCTCCATTGCGGCTGCTCCCGCGCCGCTCGCGGCCTGGTAAGTCGAGATGATCACGCGCTTGATGCGGTTCTTCCGGTGGATCGGCCACAGCGGCACCAGCGCGGTGATGGCGGCGCAGTTCGGGTTGGCGATGATGCCCTTGTGGTCGCGGATGCGGTTGGCGTTGATCTCGGGGATCACCAGCGGCACGTTCGGATCCATCCGGAACGCCGACGAATTGTCGACCACGACGGCGCCGGACTTCACGGCAACAGGCGCGAACTTCTTCGAGATGCCGCTGCCGGCCGAGAACAGCGCGATGTCGACGCCCTCGAAGGCGCGCTCGGTCAACTCCTCGATCACGACCGGCTTGCCGCGGAAGCTGACGGTCTTGCCGGCCGAGCGGGCGCTCGCCAGCGCCTTCAGCTTGCCGACGCGGAAGCCGCGCTTGTCCATGGTGGCGATGAATTCGGCGCCGACTGCGCCGGTGACGCCGACAATCGCGACGACGGGATCGTTACTCACTTTGTCCTCCATTCGAATTTGAGCATGACGCGGGCAACAAAAAAGCCCCGGACCTTCATCAGGCGGGGCTTCGGGTAGAGATGATGCTGTACGACCGACTACGCGCGCACGCCTCCCGAGGCCCCAGAGGGCTTGGTGGTTTTGGTCGTGCGTTTGGTCGCGGTGATCATGGTGCGGACTTATGCGGCAGAGATCGGCGTCCGTCAACGGCTTTTGGGCGAAAACTTGGCAAGGGAGAACCTGGCAGAGCTTGCGCCGCTCTCAGCGCCGGCGCGCGCCGGGCGGCTCGAGGATCACTTCTTTCAGGTCGCTGCCCGTCAGCACCACGATGACGAAATTGAGCTTGCCGCGTTCGCGCATCAAGCCGCCGCTGATCGCCTTGCCCGAGGTCGTGTGCTCGGCGACGCGCACCGCATCGGCGAGCCGATGCCGCAGCGCCCTGAGCACGACGAGATTGTCGCGGTCTTCGGCGCCGAGGGAGGCCAGCGGCGAAGGCGGCTCGCCGCCGACCACCTGGCCGGTCGAGGCGTCGATCGCATGCTGCCAGATGCGGTTCTGCTGCATGGTCTTGACCCGGTAGACTGCGGGATCCGACGCGCCGTCGAAGCTGATGTCGGCGGTGATCGAGCCTGAGTGCAGCGCCTCCGCAATCGCCATCGCCTTGCGCAGCGAGATCTGGGCGGACTGGAAGCTGTCGAGCTCGCGGCGAACCGCATGTACGTCGAGCGCGCTGTCACTGTCCTGCGGGGTGAGCGCGGCGGCAGCCGAGCTCGTGATCGCATGGGCCGGCGACGCGAAGGGCAGCGCCAGCAGAGCGGTTGCAAGCAGCCGCGCTCCCAATGCCCAATGCCTCAGTGCGCGCAATCGTCCTGTCCTCATCGTCGAACCTGTATTGAACATGTGCACGCGCATGACCCGCGTTCGCAGAGCGAGGGGCGGGCCGAGAAAGGTGCGGCCGACCTCTGTTAGTCAGAGGTCGGCCGCCGAACGTTCAGGCGGAGCGATGGCGGCAGCTCCGTCGTGACGATCGAAGTTACAAGGTGACGCAGAACCCTTGGGGGGCGATCCGGGCTGAGCGTCTCTTTGCAACTAAACAATACGGTTTCGTTCTGTTTATTCAAGACTCATCACGGCAACGTGTAAGACGACGAAACGATCCTATAAAACGGTCAGCGCGCCGGCCGGCGACGGGCCTTGGCGGCGTCACGCAGCCGGTCCCGCGGTCCCACGGCACCGGCGAGGAACAGCCGGATCGAGACTTCCATCCGCGTCACCGCGGCCTTCATGTCGATCAGAATCCCGAATGTCGCCATCCGGTGGGTGTGGCCGACCACCATGTTGAGGAAGGTCTCGGCCGCGATCGTCGTGTCCTCGAGGTCGAGGGCGCCATTGTCGACCAGATGGTCGAAGAAATCCGCCGTCGTCGACACCGCCTTCGACCAGCCTTCGTCGACGGCAAGCTTGGCGACCTCGGGGAAATTGATCGCCTGCGCGGTCAGGATCCGGCTGAAGGCGATGGAGTCGGCGCTGCAGTTCAGCACCAGCAGCTGGCGCCCGAGCTCGATCAGCCGTTCCTCGACCGAACCATCGCAGCTACCGCCGGCCTGCGCTTCGGCCGCCGCGGCGGCGAGCGGGGCAAGCCAGCGGGCAATTTCGCGCCTGAGCACCGCGGTGAACAGGCCGCGCTTGTCGCCGTACTGTCCGTAGACGGTGGGCTTGCTGACGCGGGCGGCCTCGGCCACGGCGTCGATCGACGTCGCATCGAAGCCGCGCTCGAGGAACAGGCGCGTGGCGACCTCGATCAGCCGCTGGTCGCGCTCGATCGCAGCATCCCGGGTCGGCCGGCCGCCACGTGACTTGATCACGCCGCGCTTGGCCACCTTGGCCTTGGTTGCCGTCAATCCCATTGCCCATTCATCTCGTTTGCGTTCGGACGGGTCTGTCCGGTCTATAACCCGCGCGGTGCGGATTCGTCCATTCGGTGGTACCGGGGCTGGCACGCTCAGGGCGGCGTCGCGGTCCAGGCCTGCCCCGCGGCGGCCTTCTCGTAGCCGTGCTGGTAGAGCGCGCGCATATAGGCGGTGTCGAAGCCCTGGGTTTCCGGCGCCGGATAGTCGCGCTCGATGTAGGACAGATGGAAGCCCAGCCGGTTGCGCCGGGCGAAATCATAGGTCGAGAGAATGACCGAGCGCGTCTGCGCCTGGGTGATTGCGGAAATGCTGCGTGAAGCGACGTCGATCGTCGAGTTCGACACCAGCTCGAAGTTGCCCTCGAGCTTCTTGTTGACGAGGATGTAGATGTTCATGCGGCCATCGGCGGGCCAGGCACGGTCGCGAAACAGCAGTGCGTCTGGCAGCGTCAGGACCGGCGCAGTCACGCCGCCGTCGACATGCATCTCCTGGAAGCGGCGGCCCTGACCCTCGGCGTCGATCATGATCGGCGGAAATACCAGCGGGATGCTGGCGGAGGCCGCCATCACATCGCGAAACAGCTGTAGCGCCTCGGGCGTTCCGACGGCGGCGATCCGTCCCATGTCCCAGATCACCGTGCGCTGGGTGTCGAGATCGGTGGTGACGATCAGGAGCTTTCGGCCCTTGGCGTTTTCGCGCGCCACCTCGCTCAGGACGTCCTGGCCGACGTAACGCGCCACCAGCTCGCGGAGCCGCTTGTTGCCGAACAGGCCGGAGCCGAACAGCACCCGCATCAGGCTCGGGTCCTGCAGCAGGCTTTCGGCGATCCCTGACGTGTAGACCTCCCTCAGCGTATCGTCGTAGCGCGGGCCGAGGAATGCAAAGGGCGCGATCAGTCCGCCAGTGCTGACACCGGAGACGACCGAGAAGCTCGGGCGGTTGCCGGCCGCGGTCCAGCCGTTGAGGACGCCGACGCCATAGGCGCCGTCGGCGCCGCCGCCGGAGAGGGCGAGATAGGTCTTGATCGGGGCGCGGTCGCTCTTCTCGAGCCGGAATTTGGACGCCGGCTCGTCGGCGTAGCGGCGCAGCCCGTCGAGATCGAGCACCCGCGAATTGGCGGCGTCGGCAGCCGCGTAAGGCATCCGCGGCAGCGAGCTGCAGGCCGCCAGCGCGAAGGCGAGCCCGCACAGCAGCACCGCTTGCCGGATCGCATGAGCGGTAGTCATCCGATGACGGACGCCGTCAGGCCGGGCGCTGCAGGGTGGGAACATCTCGGCCAGTCAGGTTTCACGCGGATTGCAGTCGCGGCGGGAACGATCCGCCGCCTTATTCTCGACATAAAACGATACGGTTTCGTTTTGTTTAACGGAACGACCGTTCCGGGGCAAGCATCCGCCCGGCCGCTGCCGTTCACGAAGTCGCGTGGAGGCCGTTACCCGACGGGTTGATCGGGCACCGGCGACACGCAATAAGCAGCCGCATGAATCTTCCCAATCATTTCGAACTGCTGGCCACTGATGGCGCCGCCCGCACCGGGCGCCTGATCACGCCGCATGGCGTCGTCCGGACGCCCGCATTCATGCCGGTCGGTACCGCCGGGGCGATGAAGGGCATGCATTGGCGCGAGGTGCGCGATGCCGGTGCCGATATCGTGCTTGGCAACACCTATCACCTGATGCTGCGGCCGGGCGCCGAGCGGATCGCGGGGCTTGGCGGCCTGCAGCGCTTTACCGGCTGGGGCGGGCCGATGCTGACGGATTCCGGCGGCTTCCAGGTGATGTCGCTCTCGGAGCTGCGCAAGGTGACCGAGAAGGCCGTGACCTTCCGCTCGCATATCGACGGCGCCAAGGTCGAGCTGTCGCCGGAGCGCTCGATCGAGGTGCAGCGGCTGCTCGGCTCCGATATCGCGATGCAGATGGACGAGTGCGTGCGGCTGCCGGCCGAGCGCGCCGACATCGAGCGCGCGATGCAGCTGTCGCTGCGCTGGGCCGAGCGCTCCAAGCGTGCCTTCGAGAGCGCACCGGATGGTTACATGCTGTTCGGCATCGTCCAGGGCGGCGACATCCCCGATCTCCGCCACGTCAGCGCGCGCGGCCTGACGGGGATCGGCTTTCACGGCTACGCGATCGGCGGGCTGGCGGTCGGCGAGCCGCAGGCAGTGATGCTGTCGATGATCGAAGAGACCGCGCCGGCGCTGCCGTCCGATCGGCCGCGCTATCTGATGGGCGTCGGCACGCCGGAGGACATTCTGGAGGCGGTGGCGCGTGGCGTCGACATGTTCGACTGTGTGATGCCGACACGGAACGGGCGGCATGGCATGGCGTTCACCCGGTTCGGGCAGATCAACCTGCGCAACGCCCGGCACATCGAAGATCCGCGTCCGCTCGATGAAGAGAGCACGTGGCCGGGAGCGCGCAACACTTCGCGCGCCTATCTGCACCATCTGGTGCGTGCCGGCGAAACCCTTGGGGCAATGCTGCTGTCCGAAATCAACGTCACCTATTACCAGGAGCTGATGCAGGGCATCCGCGACGCGGTGGCAAACGGCACCTTCGAGGATTTTAAAACGAAAACGCGCGCCGGTTGGGCGCGCGGTGACATCGCTCCGAGGTGAGCTGTGTGATCAGTTGCACACGATCGGTTTCACCGTGTGCTTGGTCACGAACCCGTAACCGCAATTGTCGCAGGTCCAGAGATAGCTGATCAAATTGTCGAACAGGTAGGCGGACGCTTCGGCCGCCACCATGGAGTCAGCACACACCGGACAGGTCGGCAAATCGCTGCCGCGCGGATCGGGCCTGGACGTTACGGTCGACAGAGCTTCAGCAAGTGCCGGCATGCGCGCCTCCCTTTGCGTTCTGAGCTGCACCTGACGAAAGTATATAGACGCACTTGTTTGACCTTGTCGCAACACAAATGCGTAGGTTTTACGTTATTTGCGTAGGTTCTTATTTTGCGATGCAACGAATTGGCGCCTCGGCGGTTTCTCACTTGCGCGTCATGATGCGCTGCTTCTAATGAAAGAAGACCGCATATTTCCAGCATATCCCGCAACAGGAGCCGCTTGATGGACGCGCCGTCGACAACCAGTGCAGTGCAACCCGGACGCGGCCGCGTCTTTGACTCCATCGTCGATGCGATCGGCTCGACGCCGATCGTGCGGCTGCGCAGACTGCCGCAGGCAAGCGGCGTCAACGCGACGATCCTCGCCAAGCTGGAATACTTCAATCCGGCGGCCAGCGTGAAGGACCGCATCGGTGCGGCGATGATCGTGGCGATGGAGAAGGCCGGCATCATCAACGCCGACACCGTGCTGATCGAGCCGACCTCGGGCAATACCGGGATTGCGCTGGCCTACGTCGCGGCGTCGCGCGGCTATCGGCTGAAGCTCGTGATGCCGGAGTCGATGTCGATCGAGCGGCGGCGGATGCTCGCCTTTCTCGGTGCAGAGATCGTGCTGACCCCGGCGGCGCAGGGCATGAAGGGCTCGATCGCGACCGCGGAAGAACTCGTGCGCACGACCCCCAACGCCGTCATGCCGCAGCAGTTCAAGAACCTCGCCAACCCCCAAATCCATCGCCGCACCACGGCGGAGGAGATCTGGAACGACACCGGCGGCAACATCGATTATTTCGTCGCCGGCGTCGGCACCGGCGGCACCATCACCGGCGTCGGGCAGGTGCTGAAGCCGCGCAAGCCGTCATTGCGGATTGTCGCGGTGGAGCCGGAGGAGAGCCCGGTGCTGTCGGGCGGCCAACATACGCCGCACAAGATCCAGGGCATCGGCGCAGGCTTCATCCCTGACATCCTCGACCGCTCGGTGATCGACGAGATCGTCAAGGTCAACAGCGCGACCGCGATCGAGACCGCGCGCGCGCTGGCGCGCAACGAAGGCATCCCCGGCGGTATTTCGTCGGGGGCAGCGATCGCGGCCGCCTTGCAGATCGGCAAGCGGCCGGAGGCTGCGGGCAAGACCATCCTGGCGATTGTGCCGTCATTCTCAGAGCGCTATCTCTCGACGGTGCTGTTTGAAGGAATCTAGGACATGGCCGACCAGCCGAGACGACCGCGAACCCTGAACGATGCCCGCAGCGAAGCCGAGGCGGCGTTCAAACGGGCCACCACCAAGGTCGCGGATGCGCTGCCAAAGACTGCGGCCGTCCCGGTCCCCGGCGTCCGGGAGCAGGTCACGCTGCGGATCGATCAGGACGTGCTGGCATATTTCCAGGAGGGCGGCCCTGGCTGGCAGGACCGCATCAACGCGGCGCTGCGCAAGGCCGCCGGGAAGTAGCACGCTTTCGAAGCAGGGAAGCCCGGCATGATCCCCGGGCTTCGCGGTCGAGCCGCAGCAGTGTAGCGCTGCGCGGCCGTCATCTTGCGCGCGCGGACACCTTTGCAGCGGGCTTCAGGTTCAGGAGGTTGCCAGCCAGGATCATGGCGGCGCCGAGCACCGTATAGGCGTCGAGGTGCTCGGCATAAATCAGCCACCCGACGATCGCGGTCAGCGGGACCCGGACGAAATCCATCGGGATCACGACGGTCGCGTCGGCGTGGAGCAGGGCGCGCGCCATGCAGTAATGCGAGAAGGTGCCGCAGAATGCGATCACGGCAAGCCAGCCCCAGGTGGAGAGCGGCGGCCAGGTCCAGACATAGAGCGCAGGCCCGATGCTGGCGAGCGACTGCACCACCAGCATCCAGAAGATGATCGTCAGCGCCTGCTCGGTCCGCGTCAGCGATTTGACCACGGCGATCGAGATCCCGAAGCCCATGGCCGCGGCGAGCGCGATCAGCTGGCCCGGATTGATCGCACCGGTCGCCGGCCGCACGATCACGATGACGCCGATGAGGCCAAGCACGATCGCGACGATCTTCCAGGATGTCATCCGTTCGCCCAGGAAGCCCGCCGCGAGGATCGCGGTCCAGATCGGCATGGTGAACTCGATCGCGACCACTTGGCCGATCGGGATCAGTGTCAGCGCATAGAACCAGCCAAGCTGCGCGCAGAAATGGATCAGGTTGCGCGCGATGTGCAGGTGCACGCGAGCGGTTTTCACGATCGCAAACCCGCCATTGATGTGGACCAGCGGATACAGCATCACGAAGCCGAGCACGCCGCGCACGGCCATCAGCTGGAAGACGTTGACCTCGCGCGTCGCCTCGCGGCCGGCCACCGCCACGATCAGCATCAGCGCGAGCCAACCGGACATCCATAGTGCTGCGCGGGTCTTTGAGGGCGTGCGATCCATGATGGGAATGAGATGAGGAGGGCTTCCCGGTATCGGCGAGCTGGTATGAATTTGCAACGCGCAATTCTGCCGACGCGGTGGTGCGCCGACCACGCGATCTCTGCTAAGCAGAGCGCGAATAATCACATCAGGAGGATCTGCTCATGCGTGTCTTGCAACCGGCCGAATGGTCGAAACCCCGCGGCTTCTCGCACGGTGTCGCGTTCGATGCGCCCGGCAAATGGATCGTGCTGGCGGGGCAGACCGGCGGCGATGAGAAGGGCGAGTACGCGCCCGAGATGGCTGCCCAGGTCGGCATGGCTCTGAAGCGCATCATCAAGCTGTTGAACGAAGCCGGCGCCGGTCCCGAGCACATCGTCCGCCTGACCTGGTATCTGACCAGCCGCAGCGAATACGAGGCCGCGGGCGTTGGTATCGGCGCGGCGTGGAAGGAGACGCTCGGACGCAATTTCCCGCCGTCCACGCTGCTCTATATCGACGGGCTGGTCGATCAGCGCGCCAAGGTCGAGATCGAGGTCACCGCGTTCGTGCCTGCCGCATAGAACCGTCGAGACGCGCGCGCGGTGGTTGCCGCGCAGCCAGCAAAAAGCCCTCGGGATGACCCGAGGGCTTTTCTCGTCGGCGTATCGATTGGTTACTTCGACAGCGTGATATTGGCGCCGCGGAACTGGCTGTCGGCCCTGATCGTGACGGACTGCTTGTTGCCGGCGGTGCGCATCGCGATGTCGGCATTGAAGCCGGGCGCGCTGGCAACGATCTGGAAGTTGCCGCCGCCGCCGCGACCTCGCAGATCGCCGTTGACATTGCGGCTGGACTCGCTCCAGGAGCCCATGACCGCATTACCCTCGGCCTGCACATCCGCCGCTAGGTTGAACTTGTAGGCGTCGCTGGCGCAGGTGAGGCTCATGGTCATCCGGGGCCCGCCGACGCGGTAGGTCGCACGGCACCGGATGCGCTCGCTGGAACCGTCATCGAGGGTGACCGTGCCGGCGCCCGACCAGGTGCCCGCCATGCCGGCGAACGGGCTGGACTGGGCATGGCTCGCGGTGCTTGCCAATGCGGTCACGAAAAACGCGGCGGCTGCAAATGCTGGCCGCCGCGCGATGGCGAAGAAACTCGATACGCTGGTGATCTTACTGACGGGATGCTTCCCATCGGCCGCTGCACGGTACGCCAGCTGATGCCCCATTCCACTTCCCCGATCCGGAGTTGCCACTGAGTTGTCCGTTCGCATATGCACCATTGATCGAGACTCGCACAAGGCCCCCGCTGCCCACGGTTCCGGAGATCCCCGCACCCTGTGCTGAGATCTTTCCGTCGACGACATTCACCGTTGAACTGGACGACGGCTCGCAGCTGCCGGTCTTGGTGACCACAGTGACGCTCCAGAGGCCGTCATAGGGCTGCTGGGCGGACACCGGAGCAGCGGTGAGGGCAACGGCCGACGCGACCGAGGTGACCAAAATCAGGTCGCGAATGCGGATCGAACGCATGAATCAAATCCCTGTAATTTCGTGTGATGACGCGGCTTATCCTGTCACAATGTGTTCAAAATTTGCTGCGTCGCGGGAGCCCCTGAATGTTCCTGTGAACTCAAACACATCATAGTGAATCTGGTTCCGGGGCAGGAACGAAGGATTTGTTCCGTCGCTTGATTGCGTCAGGTATTTAGATACCGAGGTTGCGGATTTGCGGATTAGTGTTTGCCGGGGCTGAGGTTAGGCGCCTTGGTCGCAAACTGCTCGTCCTGGGGCTTGGCCGGCAGCGTCTTGAAGGCCTTCGCGTAGTCGATGACCTCCCCGAGCAGGCGCAGGCCGAGCGGTGCCAGCGCACGCTCCCACAATTCGCGTGCGGTCTCGCCCTTTTTGACGAACACCCAGTCCTGGGCGGCGATGGCGCCGGCGTCCATGCGGTCGGCGAGGTGATAGATGCTGCCGCCGGCGATCGGATCGCCTTCCTTGATGGTCCATTCCACCGCCGCGATGCCGCGGTGGCGGGGCAGCAGCGACGGGTGGTAGCCGACGCCACCAAACTTGGCCGCGGCGAGGGCCTCCTTGCTGACCCGGGCGTGGCTGTGGGCCGTGACGATCAGGTCGGTGCCCGGAGCGATCTCGGCGGCCGTCACCAGCTTGGGATCGGCCTGGACCACGACCTCGATGCCGGCTGCGCGGGCGGCGGCCGCCAGCCGGTCCTCGCCGTCATGGACGATCACCCGGGCGATCTCGACGGCGTGCTCGCGCAGCATGTTCAAGGTCGTCACGCCGAAATGGCGGGAACCGACGAGGGTAAGGCGCATGGGATCAATTCCGTGGGGGTTACGCGGGATTTGCTTGGGCGGCCGCCATGCCGATAGCACACCGCGGCCGCCTGTTTCGTTGTCCTGCCCGTTATCAACAGGTCGGCCGGCTGGCAACCTCAGGCCGCCGGCTGCTTGCTCGCCAGCACCTTGTCGATACGCCGGCCGTCCAGATCGACGATCTCGAAATCCCAGCCCTGCGCATTGGTTTTCGCACCGACATCGGGGATCGCGCCGAACGCATGCAGCAGGAAGCCGGCGGCGGTCTGGTAGGGCCGCGGCGAGGGCAGTGCGATGCCGAGCAGTTCGCTGAATTCTAGCGCCGGCATCCAGCCCGAGATCAAATAGGAGCCGTCGTCGCGCCTGACATAGGCGGACTCGGCCGGGCCTTCCTCGGTATGGAAGGCGCCGACGATGGCCTCGAGGATGTCGGCGCTGGTCACGACGCCCTGGAAAGTGCCGTATTCGTCGTGCACGAGGCCGATATGCACCGCGGAGTCGCGCAGGATCGCGACCACGTCGCGGGCGTCGACGGTCTCCGGAATGATCGGCGCATCGCGCGTCAGCGCGCGGATGTCGGGTGTCTGGCCGGCGAGGTAGACGTCGAGCACGTCCTTGGCCTGCACGATGCCGAGCGCATGATCGCGGTTGCCGTCGAACACCACGCAGCGCGAATGACTGCTCTTTTGCAGCGCCGCCAGGATCTCGGCCGTGGGGGCGGCGAGGTCGATCAGGCTGACCTCGTGGCGCGGCGTCATGACGGCGCCGACCGGCAGATCGCCAAGCCGCATCACGCCGGCGATCATCTCCTTTTCGCCGGGCTCCAGCACACCGGCGTTTTCGGCTTCCACCACCAGCGTCTTGATCTCGTCCTCGCTGACGCGGTCCTGCGCATCCTCGCGATGGCCCAATAGCCACAGCAGCGACTTGCCGGAGCGGTCGAGCAGCCACACCACCGGCAGCGACAATCTTGCCATCACCGTCATCGCAGGCGCGGCCCGCACCGCGATCGCCTCGGGATCGCGCAGCGCGATCTGCTTCGGCACAAGCTCGCCGACGATCAGCGAGGCATAGGTGATCCCGCCGACCACGATGCCGACACCGGCAGCGTCGGCGACGTTGGCCGGCACGCCAAGCTCGAACAGCCATTGCGAGAGGCGCTGGCCCAGCGTCGCGCCCGAGAAGGCGCCCGACAGCACACCGATCAGCGTGATGCCGATCTGCACCGTGGAGAGGAATTTGCCGGGATCGGAGGCCAGCGCGAGCGCGCGGCGCGAGCCGCTGACGCCGCGTTCGACCAGCGCGGCGAGGCGCGCCGGACGGGAGGAGACGATCGCGAGCTCCGACATCGACAACAGACCGTTGACGACGATCAAGACCGCCACGATCGCAAGTTCCAGATATAACACGGGAGTCCCTGAGGTTTGGCGGCATGGGCCGCTTTGCGACGCCCTATATAGGTATACCGGGGCCGTTTTGCTGTGCCTTGTCGGGCGCCTCTGCACAAGCAGAGGGTGCGTATGGCGCGCATGCAGCAGGAGATCGCGGCATTTTGGCGCGCTGGCGCTCGTGACACCGGCGCGTTTTCTTCACGCGAGCTGGAAACCGCTCCTAGGCGAGTATCCGCAGCTCAGGTCTGACGAACGTCTTGCCCGATGCAGAGGGCTGACTCAGCATTTGTTTGGAAGCGGCTTGCAGCTGCACGCGCAAATCGGCGTTGCATTGCTTCATCTGGTTGCGCAGTTCGCGTCGGGAGAAGGCGGTGAGCGAGGGGTCCGCAAGCTGTTGCCAGGCGGTGCGGAGCCATTCCTGCAGCTCGCGAATGTTCTGATCCAAAATCTTCTGATCCAGGACGCTGGGCTGGGTCATGCAGCCAAATCCCACGAAGTGATCAGTTGCAAAGTAACGCTGATTCGCGTCGCTTCACCTAGCGCTATGTTGCGCAGGCGTGTGTTCGGTAGGGGAGATCGGATGCGGTGGGCGCGCCGTTGCTCGGCTCAGCGCGCCTTGCCGGGACCGGTGCGCAGCAAATCCAGCGCGATCGGCAGCGCGAGGAACAGCGCGGCCATCATCGAAAGATGACGCGTTTGCGTGGCGGTCAGGCCGAGATCGTTTTGGGCCAGATAGGCGAGCATGATCGCTGTGTAGGCGGCGACGCAGATCGCGACGGCGATGCTCCCGAAATCGGTCTTGCTGTCGGTCTCATAGTTCAAGGCGGCACCACTTCGTTGCGGGAGTGGTGTAGCGCGGCTCACCTGCACCGACTATGAGCTGGATCACGGGCGCGAGACGGACGATCGGCTTCGCTCGTCGCGGCGATCGATCAGGCTGGCTCGCGGCACGAAGCCTAGCGGGGGGTCCTGCGTTCCGGCTGGCTTTCCTGCGGAAGCTTGACCGGGATGTGGGGCGATGTGCTCACCACACGCGGACTGCCGTCGGAATGGGTCTGGCCGTTGAGCAATGTCTCGAGAACCAAAAAGAACTTTTCAGAAAGCATGGGCGTAGCCCTCGTCGTCTAATGTCCTTATGTCGCGGCGCCCGGCGGAAAATTCGATCAACTAATAGGGAGGCGCGCCGCAATGGCGATGCTGCAGCGCGGGGGCTTCCCTGTGCAATCCGGGAGATTACCGGCGCCGAAGCCTTCAGACTGCGCGCCGATGGTTGCCAAATTCCTAACGGCGGCCGGCGCAGCCCGTGATTGCGTCACACCGTTCCTTCAAGGATCGGCGTTAACAAGAGCGGCATGGATCGGGACCAAGACATCGACGAGGGATTTGGGTCGGCGCTGCGCCGCAGCTACGGCCGGTTCGCCTGGTGGATCGTACGGCTCAACCGCGTGCTCGAGCCGTCGCGCGCGGGCGAGCCGCCGCGCACCCAATTGCCACCGCGCCCCGCCGTCCCGCCACGGCGATCTATCCCGCCGCGCCCGGAATAGACCTCACCAGAATACCGCCGTGTCCTATATCGGCCGTTCGGCCGGACTGCTATGCATGCGCTATCCGCGGACCCTAAGGGGGTTCGCCGTTTTTGACGATGCGGCCGCGCGGCGGCGCAAGCGACGAGAAGGGACGGACACAATGATCGAGACGGTTGGCATCATCGGCGCCGGAACCATGGGCAACGGTATCGCGCAAATCTGCGCGGCGGCAGGGCTTGCCGTAACCATGGTGGATATCTCGGACGCGGCGGTGCAACGCGGCCTGAAGACGGTCGGGTCCAGTCTCGATCGCCTGGTCGCGAAGGAGAAGATGTCGGCGGCCGATCGCGACGCGACCCTCGCGCGGATCAACGCGACCACCGACAAGTCCAAGCTTGCCGCCTGCGATCTCGTGATCGAAGCGGCCACCGAGAACGAGGAGCTGAAGGTCAAGATCCTCAGGGATCTCTGCGCCGGGCTGAAGCCGAGCGCGCTGGTCGCGACCAACACCTCGTCGATCTCGATCACCCGCCTTGCGGCCTCGACCGATCGTCCCGACCGCTTCATCGGGATGCACTTCTTCAATCCGGTCCCGGTGATGGCGCTGCTCGAACTGATCCGCGGCCTGCAGACCTCGGACGACACGGTCGCCAAGGCCGAAGCGTTTGCCAAGCGTGTCGGCAAGGTCGCGATCACCGCGAAGAACAGCCCGGGCTTTGCGGTGAACCGCATCCTGTGCCCGATGATCAACGAGGCGATCTTCGCGCTGCAGGAAGGCATTGCGACCGCGGAAGAGATCGATGCCGGCATGAAGCTCGGCTGCAACCATCCGATCGGCCCGCTCGCGCTTGCCGACCTGATCGGGCTCGACACCATGCTGTCGGTGATGGAGGTGTTCTACACCGGCTTCAACGATCCCAAATACCGGCCGGCGCCGCTGCTGAAGGAGATGGTCGATGCCGGCCATCTCGGCCGCAAGACCGGGCAGGGGTTCTACAGCTACAGCAAATGAAATCTGCGCGCCTGACCCCCGTAGTCATCCGGGATGGATCGCGCGGGCAAGCTCGCGTAACCACAACGCCTGATCCGCCACTGAGGCGGGGGACATCAGACACGAGGCCCGGGCTCCTAGGCACACCGGGCCTCGTGTTTTTTGTGTGGTCCCGCGCCCATCCGGAGCGCCCTGGCTTCCGATGCGCTCCCTCGCGCTCGGGTCACACCTTCTTGAGACGGTGAGCGGAAACCTCGCAGATCTTCCCGGCGTACCTAAATCAACGGCTGGGTGCCGATCGAGAAGGAAGCAGGATCATGCGCAGGTCGAATTGGGCAATTCTGGCGTTCGCGGCGCTCGGAACGAGCTGGATTGTCGGCTCCGCACAGCCGGCGGCGGCCGATCCCTACGATTATCCCTGGTGCATCCAGGGCAGGGATGAGGGATACCCCGGTTATTGCGGCTATCAGACCTACGAGCAGTGCCAGGCGTCGGCGTCAGGCCGCGATGCCTATTGCGGCATCAATCCCCGTGTTGCGTTCAGCCAGCAGCGGATATCGCCGCGGCGGATACGATAAACGCCGCGAGCATGTCGGCCGGGCGGCCATCAGGCATGATGGTTGCATTGCCGATGGTCGGAGAATTCCCCCTGCGTTGGAGAGCACATGGGCGAGATCATCAGGTTCATCTCGAAATCGGAACGCGAGCGTGCGCGTCTGATTCGCGAGGCCCGGGCCAACTACGAGCGCATCTTTCCATCGGCCGATTCGGCTGACGTGCAAGGCGCCGCGGTCGAGGGCAACGGCAGCGAGGCGTCGTCGAAGCCGTAGCGCCGATATTGCGCTCGAGAGGATGCGGACGCTGCGATGTGGAAACGGAACTGGCGGCAGCTGTGGCAGCCGTTGTGGCGGACCTTTTGGCAGACTTGGACGATCGACAAGCCGGCCGCGCTTGGCGACTGGCTCTGGCAGGTCCTGGTCGTTGAGCTCGCGGCCTTGCTGGATCGGCTGACGTTACGGAAGCTGATTGCCCTGATCCCGGTCGTCATCGTGATCGGTGCCTATCTGCACCGGATTCCGCTTCCTCCCGAATTGATGCTGGTCGGCGATGTGCTGGCCTATATCGACGTGTTCTCGATGATCTTCCTGATCGGCCTGTTCACGCGCGTGGCGACCGTGATGGCCGTCGTGAGACAGGCCATCGAGCTCGCTCAAAGCCTCGCGCGGCGTGTGCCGATGGCGCTACGCCGGTTTGAGACGCGTCATCGTCGCGCCAAGGACAGCCCGCGCCGCAGGCGTCTCACCGGTGCAAGGACCGACGATGATGATCCCGCTGTCGTCGCGGTGCTGGCGTGGGCTTAGATCGAGGCGATGCGGCGGTGAAGAACGCAATTGCGCCAGCTATCGCGGCTGTCGGGCCTGTTGGTCGCTGTCGTCGGCCGCGGGCCGGGCAGGGCTACTCGCGGAAGAGCCGTCCTGAGAGCCGGCCTGGCCACGCCGGTGCGAGCTGGAGAGATCGGTTGCACCCTGCCGGGAGCGATGAAACGCGATCCCCATCTGGAAACTCCAGACACCGAACAACATCGCGCCGGCCACACAGGCGGCCACAAAGGCCCAATCGCGTTTCTTCATCGGGTTCAACAATGCCAACTCAGGGACACGCCGGCCACGGGCCTGCGCCAACCACGCCACCAAATGCCTCGCCACCGCAATCCGCGCGAAGATGCCCCAACACCGCGGTCAAGACGTTGCTGCGTCCCAAACAAGACTCACGCATACTGAAACGATCGGGCGTGCTTGTCGATCCGCGCAGCGCGCACCGCACTGGTCACGGAGCAGTGATTATCAAATCGCGCATCCAGCAACACTCCGACCAGATCATCCCGCGTCCGCAACAATCTTGCCAAACTTTCACTAGGCCGTTGGCGCACTGAGTTCGAAGATGCAGATGAAATCGGACGAATCGCAATGACCGAACTTGAGGAGCTTCGCTACTTCGAGCACCAGTGCCTAGAGATGGCCAAGCAGTCCACGCTGCCGGATGCTCGACGCGCGCTCCAGATCCTGGCACGCAACTACGCCACGGCGGCCGAAATCCTCGAACGGCGCGCACAATCCGCCAACACGGCGCTGGCCCAACTGTTTCGATGCTTGAGGCTGTGATCCGATTGAGAGGCTGACAAGGGCGTGGTGCGACCGCCCATGCGAAGCAGCCGGCTTGCTCGGCCACGGCGGCGGTGAGATTGGTAAGGGCGCCGGCTTCGGGATGACCGTGGTCCCGCCGTTGTCGCCAACATCGAGCGCTTGAACACGCAGGACGAGGCTGCCATCAGAAGCTCCGTCTAGGGCATGGAGCCGTCGGCAGTCCAAGAGGTGTTGCGATGTTCGCGCTGACTTTTCTGGGAACGTCGGCAAGCGTGCCGTCGCCCGAACGCAACCACCCTGGCATTCTCGTCGAGGCAGTCGGCAGTCGTATCTTGGTCGATTGCGGCGAGGGAACGCAGCGTCAGCTGCTGCGGAGTGGCGCCGGCTTTCGAAGGCTTGATCACCTCCTGCTGACGCATGGGCATTTCGATCATGTGCTCGGCATTCCCGGGCTGTTTTCGACCCTGCGGTTGCGGCAAAGTTCGGATGCGATGACAATTCATGGCGGGCCCGGCACGCTCGATGTCGTCGTCCGCATGCTGGCAGGGCTTTGGGGCGAAGGCCGAGCGCCGATCCCACTTGACCTCGCGCCATTGTCCGAGGGACGAGTCCTCGACGCAGGCGAATTCACCATCGACTGTTTTCCGGTCCGGCACCAGGACACGGACAGTTTCGCCTTCTCGTTTCAAAGCGCGATCCGCCGGCATCTGCTCCCAGACCGGCTGCTAGCGCTGCGCGTTCCTGATGGGCCCGTTCGCAGGGAGCTCGCGGAGGGAAGGCAGGTGAGGTTGGACGACGGCCGGACCATCGATCCGGAGCAGGTGCTTGGTCCCGCCCATGGACGAAGGAAGCTCGTCATTGTCGGCGATACCGAAACCACCGAGGGGCTGGACGACCACGTTAGAGACGCCGACGTGTTGGTGATCGAAGCGACGTTTCTCGTGCGCGACGCGGCCACCGCGCACGACTACGGGCATTTGACGGCCACCGAAGCTGCCGCGCTTGCGGCGCGGAGCGCGGTCAAGCAGCTCGTCCTCACGCACATCTCGGGCCGCTACCCGGACGAGGACATTCTGGTGGAGGCGACGGGGACCTTCCCGAATAGCCGGCTAGCCAACGACTTCGACCGCATCACGATCTGAGCGCTGCCAGCCTCTACGGTCTCGGTGATTGGAACGCGTCGAGGTTCCCTCGACTTCGCACCGCGGATCACATCGAACTCACCATGATGTTGAACACGCGTTCAGGAAAGTTCCGAACGTGTTCCTGCAACATGTGCGGACGCCGGCCGTTAGCCCTGGTACTGGAAAGGAGGATGTCATGACGAAGCTTACTTACGCTCTTGCCGCAGCGGCGGCCCTCTCGATAGCGGCACCGACCATTGCCAGCGCGCAGGGTGTCGGCGTCTATTTCGGTAGCAGCCCCGGCTATTACGGCTATCGGTATGACGGTCCGCGCGTATACCGGGAGCACGATCGCGGCTGGCACCACGGCTGGTACCATCACCGCGATTACTACCGCGACCGTGGTATCGTGATCCGTGGTCGTGACTGGGACGACGACTAAACGGGAGCGGGACGCACCACGCGTAACCAAAGAGGACCTCGCTTCGGCGGGGCCCTTCTTTGCCGGCTTTGTCGGCGAGCTCCACGGAGGGATGCCGCCGCACGAACAACGTTTCATTAACGCGACTCATCCACGCTCATGTTGGGCCGTCTGGATGGGCCGCTACGCCGAAGGCCGCCACGACAAGCTCCGTGGCGGCCTTTTGCGTTCCGAGAGTGCTGAGGGAGACGACCGATGGACTACGGCGCCTTCACCGACGCCAGCTTGAGGATGATGTACGAAGCCGTCCGCGGCGCGCTCAAGGCCGACGATGATTTCGAGGCACACGGCGAAGAGCCAAAATTCCGGGTCCGCGCGACGCCCGAGTGGAAACGCCACGCCGGCAGCCTCGAGGCCGAGATGCTGAAGCGAGGGCTGCAGCTCGACATCATCGACTGGACGAACGGCCAGGGCGAGCTGCCGCTGACGGTGGGACCGTGAGCGGGTAGCGGTGACGGTATCTGTGATCGGCTTGGGAAGTGAGGGCACGGCTGCAACTTCGGCTCCGTCATCTTGAACAGCGTGAAATTCGGTCGACACTGAGCTAGTCGCAGCTGCGGGAGCATCCAGACTGTTGCGGGTCGCGGGGGCACTGAGAAATCAATCCCCAGACTATCCCTTGGGAATGGGTTTCCCTCCCGCAGGGCCTATTGGCTTGGGACCGGCCAAGGGCGGAGGGCTTATGGATGGAAATGGGATCTGATCTGCTTCGTTGGTTGATTTTTCCGGTCGCTTCTTGGGTCGAATCTCATCGTCCAATGATGGGCAAATCTTCTCCCAGCCTGGACCATATGCAGTTTCTAGAAAATCGATCTGGTCTGTCTCGAAGGTCTGAACAATCCGCTGCCTACTGCAAGCGGGGACGACTGCGCTTTTTGCATCTTTGCCCTGGGGACCTTTCAGCGAATAGCGCACTGTTACCGGTGCGCCGCAGTGATTGACGACAGTCCACGTCTGCAGCGAGCCATCCTTCGTTTTGATGGGGCCCGTGAGGCAGCTCTGTGCGTTGGCAGTTGCGGCAAGTACGCAGGGCACGACCCAAACTGCGACTGCCCTGGCAAGTTTCATGTGCTAGCTCCTGGTATCGCATTCTGCACATGGAAAGAGGGATGGCCAAGGTCAGCGACCGAAGCGCTGCTTGAACGGATGCTCGACAAGATTGGCGGCCTCTGTGCTCAGCGCGACCAACTCAAGCTGCCTAAGCCTAACGGGAAAGTTTCTCGGGGACCGTAGTTGATGAAACGCTACTTCCAGGATGAGTCCGAGCTATCGCCATCCCTCGCCGCGCCTAATGACGTGCGGCACCAACGGCAAATGGATATTGCTTCGGGGAGCCTCTGAAACAGCTCGGAGAGTCTGGGGAATTGGTGAGCGCGGAGGGACTCGAACCCTCGACCCCATGATTAAAAGTCACGTGCTCTACCGCCTGAGCTACGCGCTCACTCACCTTAACATCGGATCCGGACGCAGGCCTTGAGCCGCTCCGGATCATGCTCCAGCCCGCGCTGTGTAGGGGGCAGGGCCCATCGGGTCAATAGCCGAAGGGCGGTCAATTGTGCACCGTGGCGGCGGATTTGCCGTTCCGGCGCCTCGGGTTAGGCCGGTTTCTTGAAGTTGGCTCAGCTGTCGTGGCGGATTTCCGAGCCGACCGGCTGCGACGGGGCGGCGACCGAGGGCAGGCTGACCGGGCGGAGCCCGATCAGTTCCGCCGTCCGGATCGCGCTGTTGCGCCAGAACGCGAACTCGTTGATCCGCGAATTCTCCAGGATCGCGATGGCGACGGCGGAGAGGAACGGCAGGCTTTCAAGCACCAGCACCGCGGCGAAGATGTAGATCTCGCGCACCTGCTTGTAGCCGTTGGTGACGACAAGCACGATGGCGCCGACCAGCAGCAGCACGCCGATCACGGCTTCCCAGAACGCCTGGAATTCGATCGACATCCGCGACAGGCCGCCTTTCGAGGTGCGGGCGAAGGCGAGATGCTCGGTGATCAGGCCCTGCGCCACCGCGCGCGACACTGTCCACTGCACGCTCATCGCCGCGATCATGGCGCCCAGCATCTGGCCGGCCTTGATATTCACCCGCAGCCGGTAGAGCGCGACGAAATGCACCAGCGAGACGATGAAGGAGGCGACGATCGGCAGGGTCAGGATCTTGTCGGGGATCGCGATGTCGGCGAAGGCGACGATCGGCACCCAGATCAGATTGAGGATCGCGACCACGACGCCGAGGCTTTCGGCCCCTAACCAATTGAGCCAGCCGAGCGAGAACTCGCGGCGCTGGTCCGGCGTCAGCCGGCTCGCGCCGGGCAGGAAGCGCCGCCAATGCTTCTTGACGATCTGGAAGCCGCCATAGGCCCAGCGATGGCGCTGCTTCTTGAAGGCCTCATAGGTGTCGGGCAGCAGGCCTTCGCCGTAACGCACATTGGTGTAGTGCGTGAGCCAACCCTGTTGCTGGATCGAGAGACCGAGATCGGTGTCCTCGCAGATCGTGTCGCTGGACCAGCCGCCGGCCTTGTCCATCGCGGCGCGGCGGATCAGGCACATCGTGCCGTGCACGATGATGGCGTTGAACTCGTTGCGCTGGACCATGCCGATATCGAAGAACCCGGCATATTCGCCGTTCATGATGTAGTGCATCAGCGAGCGGTCGCCGTCGCGATGCTCCTGCGGCGCCTGCACCAGGCCGACGCGCGGATCGGCAAACGCCGGCACCAGATCCTTGAGCCAGTCCGGATGCACGACATAGTCGGCGTCGATGATGCCGATGATCTCGGCGTCCGCCGCCGTCCGCTCCATCGCGATGCGCAGCGCGCCGGCCTTGAAGCCCTGCACCTTCTCGGCATTGATGAACTTGAAGCGCTCGCCGAGCATCCGGCAGTGATCCTGGATCGGCCGCCAGAAGTCGGGATCGGGCGTGTTGTTGATGATGCAGACGCACTCGAAATTCGGATAATCGAGCCGCGACACCGCATCGAGCGTCTGCTTCAGCATCTCGACCGGTTCGAAATAGGCCGGAATGTGGATCGAGACTTTCGGGAACGTCACATTCTCGCCCATCGTGGCCGGTGCGAGGGTCGCGCTCCTGCCGATCAGCCGGCGCGGGCCGCGGCCGAATGCGACCGCTGCGATCTCCTCGATCCGCGCCATCGCGATCAGGACCAGCGGAACCAGCAGCACGAGGCCAAGGCTGAGCGCGAAGGCCGAACCCCAGACGAAGTAGTGCGTGGTCCAGTACGAGAACACGGTCGCAACCCAAGCGCCGACACCGTTGGCTGCGGCCGACAGCAGCAGCGCCTGCATCACGGTCGGCTGGTCCAGCCGCAGGATCGGCAGCGACATGAAGAGGCCGACCAGCACGGCGACCAGCGCGATCTTCCAGTAGTTCAGATCGGTGACCGGGCCGGTCCAGGCGAACTTCGCCTCGCGGTCGGCATTGAGGATGCCCCAGTAGGGACCGACGCCGCCTTCGAAGAACTTCCAGGGCTGATCGATGGCTTCGACGATGTTGTAGTCCATGCCGATGGCCTCAGCCCGCGCGACGAAGTTGCGCAGAACGGTGGCCTGCTGGAACGGACCGGGCTCGGCGCTGCGCAGATTGTAGCCCTGGCTCGGCCAGCCGAATTCGGCGATCAGGATGCGCTTGCCGGGGAACGAGTCGCGCAGGAGGTTGTAGCGGTCGACCGCTTGGTCCACCGCCTGCTTGTCGGTGAAGTTTTCCCAGTAAGGCAGCACGTGCGCGGCGATGAAGTCGGACGAATTGGCGAGCTGCGGATGGTCGCGCCAGATGTTCCAGATTTCACCGGTCGTCACGGGAACGCTGACCGACTTCTTGACCCGCTGGATCACCTTGATCAGCCGGTGCACGTTGCTTTCGGCGATCGCCCATTTGACGGCTTCGGCCCGCTTGTCCTCGGGCTGCGTTTCCGCGTCGTGCAGGCGCTGCGCCTCCTCGCGGAGGATCCGCTCGGACTCCTCCGGAGGCACTCCGGTCTCCGGAACCGAGCCGAGGTTTTCGAGCGGGACCTGCTCGCCGCGGAACACGGTTTCGTTGCCGACCACGATGCCGATGACGTTGCTGTTGCGCTTGGCAAGGTTGATCGCGGCTTCGATCTCGCGATTGTTGCGGTTGGCATCCTTGTCGATCCAGGCGCCGACCGTGACCTTCATGCCGAACTCGGCGGCGACCGGCGGCACCAGCTCGTTGCCTTCGGTCGACGAATAGAGGCGGACCGCTTTGGTGAGGGTCGAGAGCTTTCGCAGGTCGGTGCGCACCTTCTCGCTGTCGGCGGCAACGTCCGCGACGGAGTGGCCGGACTCGAACGGGGCGTAGGACAGGCTCGGCAACGTGCCACGGAAATCGGGCGCCGACTGTTTCTCCTGGAAGAGACCCCACAGGGCGGCGTGGGCGGCGGTGACAAGCAACAGGACGGCGACGACGGCGCGCATCGCGGTTAAACCATACGGGGCCTGAGATTGAGGACTAAGCGAACCCGTCCCCTGGGTTCGACCAACATAGCGGCGGAGGGAAAGATATCTCCGCCATCCGATTTAACAACTGGTGTGCCGCGATGGCGTTTTAAGGGCGCAAGCCGTTCCAGCCGCGAAAAAATCGCGGCCGGATCCGATCGCGCCATGCGGCTATTTCGATGCCGGCGCCGGTGTCGCCGATGGGGTCGGCGCAGGCGAGGGCGAAGCGGCTGGCGCAGGGGCGGCATTGCCGGCCGTCGACGGCGCCGGGGTGGGCGCGGCGGCTGCCGCGGCCTGCGGCTGGGCACCCGGGTTGATCCAGCAGGCGTGGATGCGGCCGTCGAGGCTGCCGCGCACCTTGTCGTCGATCTGGGCGCCGAACCGGGTCAGGCAGCGGAAGGCGGCCTGGACGTGACCGCCGGGGCAGCCGAACCGGTCGTAGAGGTCGAGATGGCGGAACGCGGTGTCGAGGTCGTCGTTCCACATCAGGCGGACCACGCGGCGGCCGAGCCAGACGCATTCGGGGTTGCCGGCCGGACCGTTGATGGCCTGCTGGGCCTCGACGAACTCCTCGACCTTGCGCTGGTTGGCTTCCCGCACGGCGTTGGCATTGGCGTCGGGCTGTCCAGGCTGCTGTTTGGCCTGATCAGGCGGATTCGGCGTGCCGCTCTGGGCGAACGCGCCGCCGGCTCCGTTCAAGAGCGCGAGCGCTGTGACGAGGCCCGTGACGGCAAGATGGCGCAAAGCAGTGTTCTTCAACTCAAGCAGCCGTCGACGCATGCATTCCCCGATATGTTCCAGCCCCTGCGGGATCATCCTAACGGCTCGCGTGATGCCGTCCAAATAGGTCTCCAGTGCGGCGGAGACTCTGGCGGAATCCCATGACTGGAATTTGGTATTTTGTCCAGCAAACTCACAACTTTATCGACCCAGCGCAAAACTGTCGCAGGACAACCATGGTATTGACCGATTCCTGGACTTGGCAGACGGGTCGTGACCGGCTAAGTCGACGGTCCCCCGGAGGATGGAACCGATTTCGCTTCGTACGCCGCTGGCGCTTCTCCTGATCTCGCTCGCCGTGATTGCATCTGTGTGGTGGTGGCTCGCCACGCCGATTACGCTCGCGCGCGCGCCGATCGATCCTGCCGCAAAGCTGCAATGCGTGTCGTACACGCCGTTCCGCGGCGCCCAGACGCCGCTCGATCCCACCACGCAGATTCCGGTCGAACAGATCGAGCAGGACCTCGCCGATCTCGCCAAGGTTACCGATTGCGTGCGGACCTATTCGATCGAGAACGGCCTCGACCAGGTGCCCGGCGTGGCGGCCAAGGTCGGGCTGAAGGTGATGCAGGGCATCTGGCTCAGCAGCAACCGCTTCAAGAATTTGCAGCAGATCGCGATCGCGGTCCGGCTCGCCAAGGAATATCCCGGCGTCGTCACCTCGCTGATCGTCGGCAACGAGGTGCTGCTGCGCGGCGAGATGACCGCCGCCGATCTTGCCGGCAACATCCGCGCGGTGAAGGCGGCGGCGGGCAATCTACCCGTCACCTATGCCGACGTCTGGGAATACTGGGTGAAGAACCGCGAGATCTATGACGCGGTCGATTTCGTCACCATTCACATCCTGCCATATTGGGAGGACATCCCGGTCAAGGCGAAGTACGCCGCGGCGCATGTCGACGATATCCGCAAGCGGATGGCGGTGACGTTCCCGGGCAAGGAAATCCTGATCGGCGAGACCGGCTGGCCGAGCGCGGGACGGATGCGGGAGGGCGCACTGCCGTCGCGCACCAACCAGGCGCGGGTGGTGTCCGAGATCCTCGACCTCGCCAAGCGCGAGGGCTTTCGGGTCAACCTGATCGAGGCCTATGACCAGCCCTGGAAGCGCAAGCTCGAGGGCACAGTCGGCGGCAATTGGGGCCTGTTCGATGCCGCCAAGCGGCAGGTGAAGTACCCGCCCGGCGTTGCGATCAGCAATTACCCCACCTGGAAGCTGCAGATGGCGGGTGGCATGGCGCTGTCCATCGCCACCTTCCTCGCGGCCTGGCTGACGCTGCGCCGCCGGCCCTGGACGCCGCGGCCATCGGCCTGGATCGCGGTCGCGATTTCGGCGACGACGGCGGGGACGCTGCTCGGGATCGCCGGCGACAAGATGTATTACGAGAGCTACGGCATCGGCGGCTGGCTGCATTGGGGCGTGCTGCTCGCGGCCGCCATTGCCTCGCCCCTGCTGACCGCGCATGCGCTGATCGCCGGGCGCTCGCTGCCGACCTTCCTGGAACTGGTCGGGCCGCGCGACTATCGCGGCAAGGGTGCGATCGGCGCATTGCTCGCGATCGTGCTGGTCATCACCACGGTGATCGCGGCCGAAACCGCGCTCGGCTTCGCCTTCGATCCGCGCTACCGCGATTTCCCCTACGCCTCGCTCACCATGGCGGTGGTGCCGTTCGCGCTGCTCACCATGTTCAATCGTCCGAAGGAGGGCATCCGGCCGCTCGCGGAATCCGTGTTCGCCGGCCTTCTGGCGATCGCCGCCCTCTTCACGATCTACAACGAGGGCACGATCAACTGGCAGTCGGACTGGACCTGCGTGATGTACCTCTTGCTCGCCGCTACGCTGTGGCGGGCGCGGGCCGCGCAAAACCCAGGATAAACAAGCCGATCGCGAGCCCCGACAGCACGACGTTGTAGAGCACGATCCCGAGCCCGGCTGCGATCAAGCCGACGGTGAGCAGCACGATCGACGGCCGTGTCAGGTTCAGCACCGCAATCACCAGCGCCGTGATCCCGAACACCGAGTTCTTGAACAGCACGGTCGACAGTGCGCGGGCCTTGCACAGCATGGTCTGCGTGCCGGCGTCGCAGGCCAGTGCAACCGGCGAGAATTCGATGGCGAGATAGCGCACATACAGCGCGTAGCCGACGGTGACGAAGCCCACGACCATCAGGAACTGGACCTGATAGGGGGAAAGGCGGAACGGAGGTTTTGTCATCGCGGCACTATGGTCGGGAACGGGGTTTCGGACAAGGCTCGGTCAGAGCAGCGAAATCGGTTGAGAATTTGGCCGCAATCCTTTACCGGACATGATTATTGGCTGTTCCGTCGGAACATCGAGGAGATTGTCGTCGGCTCCGGCTTCTTTTCCTCGGCAACCGGCTGCGGCGGTGCGACCGTGCGCCTCGGCGCGGCCCGCCGGTGCGGCAACGCCGGCTTGGCTCCGGCAGGCGGCTCGTTCAGGGCCAACCGCTGGCCGTCATAGATCGCCGTCTCGCAGGTCCGCTGGACCAGGCTGAGGCCGGCGCAAATCCTGGCGGCGGTCCCGGCGTCGTTCAGCGGCCCGGCAACCAGGCGCAACTGCATGCCGAGCCCGTTGCCGTTCTCCTTGATGACGATGATCGGCCGCAGCGCAGCCAGTGGCGCGTTGGCCTTCGACTTCAAGAGGCCGCGCCAGAGCGCGCGCAGTCCGTTGACCGAATTTGCCGTGCCGAGATCGACGCCGAACTCGGTGCGCTGGATCTGCGCCTTCGGCGCCTCGTCTTCGACGTCGGAGTCCGGATCCCGGGTGATCATCAGCGGCGGGATCGGCGCGGCGTTGACATCGCTCGAGGTCGGCGGTTTGGCCGCTTCGGTTGCCTTGCTCGGCGCAGGATCGCGCGATGCCATCAGCGGCTTGTCCGCAGCCGGCGTGGCCGCGGGCGCGGCCGCCTTTACTTCGTCGGTGCTGGCCGCGGCAGCCGCGGCGCTCATCGGACTGGCAACTGCTGGGGCGGAGGCAGAAACCGGCGGCAAGCTCTCGGGGGCCGACGGCTTCTCCGCAGCAACCTGCGGCCTGCTCGCGGCGGCCGCCGGCTTCTTGTCGGCCGCCATGGGTTTCTCGGCCGCAGCAACTGGCTTCTCGGCCGGTGCCGGCGCCTTGCTGTCGATGGACGCCACCACCTTGTCGGTCGCGACCGGCTTGTCTGATGCGGCAGGCGGTGTCGTTGCGACGGCGGCAACGGTTGGTGCCGCCACTGCCGGCGCCGAATTGGCTGATGCGGGCGGCGTAGCAGGCGACGCTGCCGGAGTTGGTGGTGCCGGTACGGCCGCCACCGGCTGTTTCGCGATCGTGCCGGTCACGGAGTCGAGTCCCTGTTCCAGCGTGGTGACGCGCGAATACAGCCGGTCGCGGTCGCTGTTGAGCGTATCGATCGCGGATGCCAGCCGGCGCGTCTCGTTGTGGCTCTCCTTCGCCAGCGTCTGCAGCTGCTGGGCCTGGCGCGCGATATCAGATGCGGCGACCTGGTCGCGCCGCAGCGTCAGCGCCGACTGGTTGGCCATCACGGCGACGGTGACGGCACCGACCGCAGCCACGCCCCACGAGCCGAGCCGCCACAGCATGCGGCGATCGAAAGCATCCTCCTCGGCCAAAAAGCCGGTGGTGCTTTCGGTGTCGAAATCCGCCGCCAGATTGTCGGGATCTTTGGCCAAAGCCCGCTTGGCCCTCCTCAAGGCCCGCCGAATCACGAGGCAAAGATTAACAGGAAATGGACCGGGAACTTGAATCTGAGGGGCCACGGAGGCGAATCGGTTTCTTCTGCCGGGGAAAACAATTAAAGACGGCCTCGAAGAAAGCGATGCGCAGCTGGCTGCGCGAACCGTCGAGGATGCTGAATGACTGCGCGTACGAGCCTGACAGTGGTGCTTGCGGCCGGCGAGGGCACGCGGATGCGCTCGTCGCTGCCGAAGGTGTTGCACCCGGTGGCCGGGCAGTCACTGCTGGCGCATGTGCTCGATGCCGCCGGCTCCGGCGAGGGATCGCAGCTCGCGGTCGTGATCGGTCCCGACCACGAGGCGGTCGCCGCCGAGGCGCGCCGGGTGCGGCCCGACGCGCACACCTTCGTGCAGCGTGAGCGGCTCGGCACGGCGCATGCGGTGCTGGCGGCACGCGAGGCGATTGCGCGCGGCGCCGATGACCTGCTGATCGCGTTCGGCGACACGCCGCTGATCTCGGCCGAGACCTTTGCGCGGATGCGCGCGCCGTTGCGCGACGGCGCTGCGCTTGCGGTGCTCGGCTTCCAGGCCGCTGACCCGACCGGCTACGGCCGCCTGGTGGTCGAGAACGGCAAGCTGGTTGCGATCCGCGAGCAGGCCGACGCCAGTCCCGAAGAGCGCAGGATCACGCTGTGCAATGCCGGCGTGATGGCGTTCGACGGCAGGAGGGCGCTCGCGATCATCGAGAAGATCGGCAACGCCAACGCCAAGGGCGAATATTATCTGACCGATGCCGTCGGCATCGTCAGGGAATTGGGACTGGAGGCCGTCGTGATCGAAACCAGCGAAGACGAAGTTCGCGGCATCAACACCAAGGCGCAGCTCGCCGAGGCGGAGGCCGTGATGCAGGCGCGGCTGCGCAAGCAGGCGCTCGAAGCCGGCGTGACCCTGATCGCGCCAGACACCGTCTATCTCGCCGCCGACACCAAATTCGGCAAGGACGTGGTGATCGAGCCGTTCGTCGTGATCGGACCGGGCGTTTCGATCGACGACGGCGCCGTGATCCATTCGTTCTCGCATATCGTCGAGGCCCGCATCGGCAAGAAGGTATCGGTCGGTCCCTATGCCCGGCTGCGGCCCGGCACCTCGCTCGGCGATGGCGCGCGGATCGGCAATTTCGTCGAGACCAAGGCCGCAACGCTCGAGGCCGGCGTCAAGGTCAACCATCTCTCCTATATCGGCGACGCCCATGTCGGCGCCAATTCCAACCTCGGCGCCGGCACCATCACCTGCAACTATGACGGTTTCCTCAAGCACAAGACGCTGATCGGCGAGGGCGCCTTCGTCGGTACCAACACGTCGCTGGTCGCACCGGTGACGATCGGCAAGGGCGCCTATATCGGCTCGGGCTCGGTGATCACCAAGGACGTCCCCGACGACGCGATGGCGCTCGAGCGCAGTGAACAATCGATCCGCGAAGGCGGCGCCGCCCGCTATCGCGCGGCGAAGCTGAAGGCGAAGGCCGCGAAGGGGAAGTGAGGCCGTTGCGTCGCTGGCATGCGCCTGCCTGACGATGTCGTTGCTACGCATCCCAATCCAAGGTGTCATCACCCGCGTCAGTGATCTGTCCGGTCTAAACAGCATGCGGGTGATCCAGTATTCCAGAGACGCCAGTGCCTGAGCCGAGAGGCCGCGGCGCACTGGATCGCCCGGTCCCGTCTCCGCCAAGGCTTCGACGAGGCAACGCGTCATAGGCGCGCCGAAGCTTTAACGGAGGCCGCGAGCCGGGTGATGACAGTGTGGGTGGGGACGCAACTGCGGATCTCGCGACATGATCCGCCCGAGCTTTGCTGTTCGTTTCGCCGCTCTGAGACACACCCGTGACAATGCGCAGCGCCCCTCGATCGGGTGAGACGGGACAATTCACGGCACTTGACAGGTTTTGGCTGAGTTGCCCGTCGGGTCAGTTTGTCGCAGATGCGTCAGGCGGCACGCGCAGACTGGTTCGAGCCTTGAAGCAGATTGTTCAGCATCTGACGTTCTTCCTTGATTCTTCGCTTGAATAGCTCCCGCTCGTGCTCCGACTTCGCAGTATCGAGCAGGAATTGATAATGGCCTATGATTTTTTCACTGCCACGTACGAGCAGACGCTGCAGTTCTGTCATGGCTGCGCCTCGCCAGATCGGCTGATAATTTCATCGTCCGGTGGTCGGTCAATGGCGAGAGGCGGTATGTCGGCCACCAATATCTGCATCGCCATCTTCTCTTCAGAAAGACGTCGTTCAATGAACTTGCGTTCCAAGTCGGAAAGCTCGGTATTGAGCAGCCGCCTATACCGGCCGATATTGTTCCGATGCGTGCGCAGCCGTTCGAGGCGCTCGTCAATCAATTCTGAAGTTCGCTGCTTCTCTTTGCTGAATCGTGCCCACCAACGCTCTTCAATCCTCTCGATGACTTGCTTCGGCAGTCTGATGCCGGTCATGGATCAGCACTCCTATGCAGCAGCGACGTTGCGCAGCGTGGAGCGCAGCCGAGCCGGCCTTCCTCCGGGTGGTTCACGCGGATCATCAAGGGCGCGCAGCGCGTCCAGGATATCGCTGACTGGAACGGGCGATCTGAGTTCTGCAGGAGCACGCAGCGCAGGATTGGACGCAACGGCGCAGGCATCCGAAGCCCAGGATGCCAGAATGGCTCTCTTCGTCGCCTTCGTCAGGTAGGGGTCGCGAACCAGATCGCGAGGATGCTCGTACTTTTGCCTGCCTCTCGTTGGCAGGCGAAATGCAAGGACGTTGTCAACAGGCGCGGTCGTCGGCCGCATGGGTGCCTCCATTCTCAGGACGAAATCGGAAATGAGGAGCCGCGCCCCAGCGGAGCGCGGCTATGCGGGTCGTCAGGCTGCAACACCTTCCAACTGGCGCGTTGCCTTGTTTGGAAGCGCATTGATCGCAATTCGCCTCGGCTTCATGGCCTCGGGGACTTCACGGGCGAGCTCGACCTTGAGCAGGCCGTTGTCAAAGGCAGCGCTCTTAACCTCGACATGATCGGCCAGACTGAATTGTCGCTTGAAGCGACGGGTCGAGATGCCCTGATAGATATATTCACGTTCGGCCTTTTCGACCTTCGTGCCCTCGATGGTCAGAACGTTCTGCTCTGCCGTTACCGAGATCTCGTCAGGTGCAAAGCCGGCAACCGCGAGCGCGATCTGGTACCGATCTTCCGCAAGCCGCTCGATGTTATAGGGGGGATAATTGTCCTCGCCGGCACGCTGGACGGTTTCAGCGAGGTCAAAGAGCCGGTCAAAGCCGATGGCTGACCGGAACAGGGGAGAGAAGTCGTATGTGCGCATAGCCAAATCCTCCATAGAGCAAGATGGATATGAACGGCACCGGACACGACCGGTGCCCGTCTCGCCTGAACCCGATTGGCGCTCAGGAGCTAAGCCCGTGGGGGCCTAGCGAGAAAAAAATTAGAAAACGGGTTTTCAAAGTCAAGAAGTGCGGCGAAAAAAATCTTGGCCTTGGCCGGCTGCTTTCGGCCGCGCCTGTTGGGGGTCCCGGGCGGGTTGGCGGCCGCTCGGGGAACCAGCCAGGTGCGCGGGCCGGGCCATAGCCGTCCCCGAACGAAGTTGAGGGAACCGATGCCCGCAAGAACGCGATTGTGTCGTCGATCGGTCGAGGCTGTTCAGGCCGCATTCCTCGTCTGGCCCTGCGCGTCGGTGCTCGGCTGAACCGGTCCGAGCAGGATGCGCCGCTGCATCTCGTCGAAGGCGAGATTGGCGTTCTTCTCCGTCGTGACCAGCGATAGCAGGATCGCGACCGCGAAGGACAACGGCATGCTGATAATCGCCGGATTGCGCAGCGACACGAACCACCATTGATGCTCGACCGCGGCCAGCGGCTTGCCGAGAATGTCGACTTGGATGGTCGGCGACAGATAGATCAGCACCAGCGAGCTCAGCGTGCCGACGAGGATGCTCGCCACGGCTGCAGGCGTCGTGAAGCGGCGCCAGGTGATGGCGAGCACCAGCGAGGGAAAGTTGGCGGCGCAGGCGATCGAGAACGCAAGGCCCGCCATGAAGGCGACGTTCTGGCCCTCGAACGCGATGCCGAGAAAGATGGCGAAGATCGAGATCATGACGGTCGCGACACGCGCGACCTTGAGCTGCTCGGCCTCCGAAGCGCTGCCGTTACGGATCACGTTGGTCCAGACGTCGTGGCAGAGCGTGGCGACGCCCGACAGTGTCAGCCCGGCGACGACGGCGAGCATGGTCGCGAATGCGACCGCACAGATGAAGCCGAAGAAGGCATTGCCGCCGACCGTAAGCGCCAGCAGCGGCGCTGCCATGTTGCCGCCGCCTCCGGCCTTTGCCACCGCGTCGGCGTCGACCAGCACCATGGCGCCGAAGCCGATGATGAACACCATGAGATGAAAGACGCCGATCAGGCCGGTGGCATACAGGATCGACAGCCGCGCGGCCTTGGCATCCTTCACCGTATAGGCCCGCATCAGCACATGCGGCATCGCGGCGGTCCCGAACATCAGGCCGAGCCCGAGCGAGATGGCATCCCACTGGCCCGAGACCACCTTGGATCCCGGCTGCAGGACCTTGGTGCCGTATTTCTCGGACGCCGCGGCGAACAGCTTGAGCGGGTTCATATCGAAATGGGTCAACACCAGAAAGGCGAGCAGGATGCCGCCGCCCATCAGCAGCGCAGCCTTCACCACCTGCACCCAGGTCGTCGCCAGCATGCCGCCGAACAGCACATAGACCAGCATGACGCTGCCGACCACGACGACCGACCAGGTGTAGGGCAGGCCGAACAGCAGCTTGATCAGCGATCCCGTCGCGACCATCTGGGCGATCAGGTAGAACAGGATGACGGCAAGCGTCCCGACGGCGCCGGCGAGGCGCACCGGGCGCTGGCGCAGCCGATAGGCCACGACGTCGGCAAAGGTAAAGCGGCCGACATTGCGCAGCGGTTCGACGATCAGGAACAGGATGATCGGCCAGCCGACCAGCCACCCGATCGAATAGATCATGCCGTCGAAGCCGTTTGAGGTGACGATGCCGGCAATGCCGAGCAGGGCGGCGGCGCTCAGGAAGTCACCTGCGAGTGCCCAGCCGTTCTGCCACGGCGTGACCTGGCCGCCGGCGGCGAAGAAGTGTTCGGTGGTGCGCGTGCGCCGTGCGGCCCAATAGGTGATCGCCAGCGTCAACGCCATGAAGGCGAAGAAGAACCCGATCGAAAGCGTGCTGCTGCCCATCTTGATCTGGCCCCTTAGCGAAGATTGCGGATGCCGGCATCGAACACCCGGTTCGCCCACAGCACGTAGACCAGGCAGAGCGCGAAGGAGGAGATGATGACGAGCGGGCCGAGCACAATGCAGAGCGACAGGCCGGGCACCAGGATGGTGCCGAGCAGCGGCTTGTCGAACGCGAACAGCCCCATGAAGCCGAAATAGATCACGATCATCGCGGCACTGAGCACGAGCGCGACGATCAGCCGCTTCTTGGCCAAGGCGCTGACGCTCGGCGCCGGATCGGTATTGCCGGGAATAACCACGTTCATGTTTGCCCCCTCAAAACTTCAGCGCGCGCTACCTTGCGCCAATCGGACGAGCTTCAGCCGGGCTCCGATGGAAGGGAACTATGGATTTTTGCAATCTGCCGTGCGCGGCTGCGGCAGGGCATCGGCTAGCGTGACCTGCATGTCGGGGTCCTGCTTCAGGGTATTTTTCAGAAACGCGCGGACGGCGCGGATGCGCGGGGCAAATTGCAGGTCGCTGTGGACGTTGAGCCAGACCTCGCGAACGGTGCCGGCGAGGGTGGGCAGCACGGGGATCAGGTCGGGCCGGTCGTTGGTGGCAAAGCTCGGCAGCATGACGATGCCGAGGCCGCCCGCCGCGGCGTTCATCTGTGCGATCATGCTGTTGGAGTGGAAGGCGATCTTCGGCTCCTCGATGACGTCGGCGAGCCAGCGCACCGAATCGACCTGGATCAGGTCCTCGATATAGGAGACGAACCAATGATCCCCGAGGTCGCGAGGCTTGCAGGCATGCCGTGATCGTCGAGATAGCTCTGGCTGGCGAATAGCCCGAGCCGAAACTTGCCGATGCGCTCGGAGATCAGGCCCGGACCGGGTGGCCGGAAGAACGACACGAACAGATCTGCTTCGCGCTTGTGCACATAGACCGTCTGCGCGGACGTGACGAGTTCGACGGAGAGTTGCGGCGCGGTGCGACGCAGTTTCGCGAAGCGTTGCGCCAGATAGAGCGAGGCGATCCCCTCCATGGTGGCGAGCCGCACGGTCCCGACGAGTTCCTGGGTGTCGCTGGCGCTGGCTTCCTCGCGAATGGCGATCACCGCGCTCTCGACCCGCTCGGCATGACGCAGCAACCGCTCGCCGACTTCGTTGAGCTTGAGCCCGGTGCGGTGGCGTTCGAACACCGCAATCCCGAGGGAAGCTTCCATCTGGGCGATCCGCCGGCTCACGGTGGAATGATCCAGCCGCAGCCGCTTTGCCGTCTGACTCAAATTTCCGGCACGCGCGGCGCAGAGAAAGACCCGCAAATCGTCCCAGTTGATCGTATCGAACATGACCTGCCTCCGGATTGCGGACCTTGCCAGCAAAGCAATTCCCGTTCCAACGCGCGGTCGGCTCCGATCCTTCGCAACCGACCTTGCGACAATTCCCATGCATGCCGCGAAGGCAGGGATGATACCGCTTCGCCTCCCTAGTCCTAGCCGGGATTTTCGTCATGCTCCCTCGTTTCAAGGCTGCTGCCGTCCACGCCGCGCCCGTCTTCCTCGACAGCCGGGCGACCATCGAAAAGGCGATCGCCATCATGCGCGAGGCAGCCAGGGCCGGCGCCGAGCTGATCGCATTTCCCGAAACCTACATTCCCGCTTTTCCGGTCTGGGCCGCGCTGTGGCCGCCGATCGACAATCACGATCTGTTCGTGCGGATGGCGGAGCAGTCCGTGCTGGTGGACGGACCGGAAGTGGCGCGGCTGTGCGCCGAGGTGCGCGGCCTCGGCGTCACCGTCTCGATCGGCATCAGCGAGCGCTCGGCCGTCAGCGTTGGGGGGCTGTGGAACTCGAACCTGTTGATCGGCGAGACCGGCGAAATTCTGGTTCATCACCGCAAGCTGGTTCCGACCTTTTATGAGAAGCTGGTGTGGTCGTCGGGGGACGGTGCGGGCCTCAAGGTCGCCGAGACACGGCAGGGCCGGATCGGTGGGTTGATCTGTGGCGAGAACACCAATCCATTGGCCCGCTTCGCACTGATGGCGCAGGGTGAACAGGTGCACATCTCGAGCTGGCCGCCGATGTGGCCGACGCGGCGCCCGGCAGGCGGCGGCAATTTCGACAACGTCGCCGCCAACCGCATCCGGGCCAGCGCCCATTGCTTCGAAGCCAAGGTATTCGGGATCGTCACCGCCGGCTACATGGACCAGCCGATGCGGGCCTTCCTGGTTGAACGCGACAGAACCATCGCCGACGTGATCGACCAGACGCCACGTGCGGCTAGCTTCTTCGTCGATCCGACGGGCGGGGTCTTTGGCGATGAATTGCAGGACCAGGAAGGGATCGCCTACGCGGAGATCGATCTCAATCGCTGCGTCGAGCCGAAGCAGTTTCACGACGTCGTCGGCTACTACAACCGATTCGACATCTTTGGCATCACGGTCGACCGCAGCCGGCTGACCCCGGCACGATTTCGCGACGAAGAACAGCCGATGGCAAAAGCGCAGGACGAAGCAATTCTGTCCATCGATGCTGACGCCGTATCGAATGGGCAGAGGCGCGATGCCAGGAGTTGACTAAAAGGCCAGATCTCATTTGGGTCGCATGCGGACATCGCAGAGCCCGGCGCTTTTGATCAGTGCGGAAACGAGCACCGTTGCCAATGCGGAAATGTATGGCTACGCTTTACCCTAGGTTAGCCCCCAAAGCGCTCGTTCGATCGGCCGGACGCTCATGCCCAAATTCCTTCGCATCGGAGTGCATCAGTCGAACGTGTCCGGATACACGTCAAAGGCATGGTGCATCCGACGGGCTGGCTCGACGGTCTTCCTTAAATGGGGCGCCGTTGAGGTTCAGGGCGCCGGAGCCGGGCGAAAGGTCTACTGGACGTTTCCACCGCAGGAAAAAACCATTCGCTGCCGCACGGTGCAGCGTGCCCAGGACTATGCCAAGGCCGCAATCGCGCGGCGGCGCAGCCATCGCTATGAACCGCTGACGGGAAATATAGCGAACCGGCGTCGCACCGCCGATCGAGGCTCGGAGCTCAAACAGGCGCTCGCCACCATCCTGTTCGTCGATATCGTCCGATCCACCGAAAAAGCCGCGCGGCTCGGCGACTCGCGCTGGGCAACGGTGATGAATCACTACTACGCCGCCGTTCGCCGGGAACTAAAGGCCTTGCGCGGCAAGGAGGTCGTGACGACGGGAGACGGTGTGCTGGCGACGTTCCGCGCGCCCGCTGCCGGGATCGGTTGCGCGACCGCGATCGTCAAGGCCGTGCGCACGCTGGGGCTCGAGATCAGGGTGGGATTACATGCCGGCGAATACAAGGTGAGCGGCGCGGAGGTCATCGGTCTCGCGTTTCACATCGGTGCGCGTGTCGCTGCCAAGGCACGGGCCGGCGAGGTGCTGGTCTCGAGCGCGGTCAAGGACCTGATGCGCGAGTCCGATATCCGTTTCAAGGATCGCGGCGCGCACCAGCTCAAAGGCGTGCCGGAGCGATGGCGGCTCTACCGGGTTGAACCTTAAGGCGTCCGGCAGGAACTGGACGCCGGTGTTGCGATCAACGCGGACGTGACACGCTTGTGACTGCATGCGCTAACCCTTGCGGGTCGAGATGCTCTCTCGAATTCGTTCCAGCCAGCCGATGACGGCGCCGAGCGCCTGATCGCCCTTGCCGAGAAGTCCCGCCAGTTCGCGCTCCGCACTGCCGCGTCGCGTGGAGTCGGGTTCGGGCAATGGCGGAAGAATGTGGGCGTAGTACGTCTTGTCGAGCAGCCGGTGCAGCAGGCGTTCACCCGGGAATGGTTCGTTGTTGTTCAGGGCACGCGCCCCTTTCAGGATGGTGCGGATATCATATTGCGTGGGGCTGATGTCGGGCACCTGCTTGGGGAGTTTGAGCAGCGTGTACACCGCGACCCGCGCGGTGCGGACCGAGCTGTCCATTGTGAAGATGATGTCGTTCGACGTTTCCACGAACTGGCCCATCAGCCCCAAATTGGTGCAGCCCGCGGGGACCGGATGCGGCCGGTCGCCCGCCGCGCGGGGCATGAACATCGCGGTGATGTAGGGCATCAAGGCGAGGCGGGCCTTGGTGTTCGCCACCACGGCGTCCAGCTTGTCCTCGATGCCGAGGTGATAGCAAAGCTCCGCCAGGATTTCGCGGCCGGTGCAGGCCGGCATCGGCTTCTTGACGTAGTTGCCCTCCTTGTCCATCAGCAACGCATAGACCCAGACGACCAGGACGTCCTTGGGCTGGGTCGGAAAGTGCGGCTGCCGGTTGCAGGTGAAGCTGAGCACCCAATTGGAGTCGGTGAAGGTGACGATCCCGCCGGTCACTGTCTTGCCGGAATAGGGATCGTTGACCGAAAGCTCCTTCAGCCGGTCGACGAAGGGCGACGGCTTGCAGGTGAGGGTGACCGACTCCCACATCGACTTGTCGACATTGCCGTAGAATTTTTCGGGCTTGCCAAAGATCGGCGATTTCTTCGCCAGGTTCGTCCACAGCGTCCAGTCGCTGGCTTCGCCCGGATCATGCTTGCCGCGCGCAAGAACCGGGGCGTGGTCCATATCGCCATAGGCGGTGCCCTCGGTCATCGATCCCGTGAGTGCAAAGACCAGGTCTTTCGGACCAATCGGAATCCTTGTGTCGGCGCCGCCCACCTTGGCGTGGATCGCGGTCACCGTGCGGGCATCGCCCTCGACCTTGATGTCGAGATCGTGGACGCGCGCATCGAACTGCACCTTGACGCCGCGTTGGCGCAGATGGGTCACCAGCGGACGGACGAAGCTGTCGAACTGGTTGTACTTCGGAAAGATCAGCGCCGACATGTCGGTCAGCCCGTCGATCGCATCGAGGAAGCGATGCATGTAGAGCTTCATTTCGAGTAGGCTCTGCCAGTTCTCGAAGGCAAACATCGAGCGCCAGAGGAACCAGAAATTGGTCTCGAGGAAGCCCGGGCTGAAATATTGCTCGATGGTGATGTCGTCGAGATCCTCCTTGCGCTTCAGAAGCAGGCGGATCAGTTCCCATTGCTGCGGCTTCGACAAGCCGAGCGTTGAGGAGTCGCGGATCTGGCCGCGCTTGTGCATCAGCCGCGCCTTGGAGAAGTTCGGATCGTTGTCGTTGACGAGCCGGTATTCGTCGAGAACGCTGTATCCTTCGGGCAATTCGAGCGCCTGCACGTCCTGGAACATGTCCCAGAGATTGTCGTAGTTCCAGTTCATCTCGCGGCCGCCGCGGATGATGTAACCGTTCTCGGGATCGCCGGCGCCGTCGAGCGAACCGCCCTCGATGTGCATCGTGTCGAGGATGGTGATGTCCTCGCCCTTCATGCCGCCGTCGCGGATCATGTAGAAGGCCGCAGCCAGTCCCGCGATGCCGCTGCCGATGATCCAGGCCTTGCGGGCTTCGACCGGCCCCCGTGGCACCGGACGGTTGCGCATGTAGGCGCCCATCATGTCCGGCGGCGGCAGCGTGTTGTGGCTGCTGTTGTGCCAGTAGCGCCTGGACGCGTCGGTTTCGACCTCGAAGGTGGGCGTGCCGGAAGCTGCGACATCAGTCATTGGCGACCTTTCTGGGTGATTGGCTTTCGCGATCTCCGTGGACCTGATGCTGGCAGGTCGCCGTGTCATTTTCTGGCCCAAGCCCGGTTACGGCGAAGATGTCGCGCCACGACCGGCGATGCTCCGTTAAGGGAGCGTGCCGCGGAGCCGGCAAATTTTCTTTGATTTGGGGACGTCGGCCGCAATGCGGTGCAACGCTACCGCGCGCCGAGGATACGCTGCCACAGCGTGCCGCCGACCACCTTCCAGCCGAGATAGAAATACAGCACGATCAGCGCGAACAGCAGCAGCGCGGGGCCGCCAGTCAGGTTGAAGCCGTCCTTCGTGGTCTGGCCGGTGGCGGCGCCGATGGCGTAGCCGCCGCCGAAGAACACGGTGATGAAATCGAGGACGCCGGCGAGGCCGCGGCGCCAGAACGGTTTTGCGAGGGGCGGCGGCTGTTCGCTCGACATGGAGGTTTCTCATTATCCGCGACAGGCTATCTCGCTTGGCCGGTCAGGTGAAGGCGACCTCGATCCGGTTGTCGGCCTTCGCGGTGATGCGGCAGGCCCGCGACAGCGCGTCGGCGGCAATCGCGAGCTTGAACTGATCGGGGATGCCCGAGGTGGACAGCACCTCAATCGTCGCGGTGTCGCGCGACAGGCCGCGCACCGTGCAGTCGATCGCGGAATGGCCGGCATTGAAGCTGATCGTGCCGGCCTTGAACACGCGCCGCGCGGTCGGCGCAATCGACGGCGCCCGGTCGACCCAGGCCAGCGCCTGGTTGCGGCCGGCCTGCTTGGCGCCGTACATCGCGAGGTCGGCGTTGCGCAGCATGTCGTCGAAGCAGTTGCCGGGCGAGAGCGCAGCGCCGCCAAGGCTGCAGGTGACCCCGATCGTACCGGCCGGTGTCTCGATCCGGGTTGCCGCGACGGCGGCGCGCACTTTCTCGAGCACGCCCATCGCCTGGTCGAGCCTGGTGTGCGGCAGCAGGATGCCGAATTCTTCGCCGCCGAGCCGGCCGATCACGTCGGAGCCGCGCAGCGCGCAGCGCGCGGAGTCCGCGACCGCCGCCAGCACCATGTCGCCCACGGCGTGCCCATAGGTGTCATTGACCTGCTTGAAGTGATCGACATCGAGCACGGCGCAGGCAAGCGGACTGAGATGCCGCGCGGCCAGCGCGGTCAGCCGTTCGCCTTCGCCGCGGAAGGCGCGCCGCGACGAGCAGCCGGTGAGGCCGTCCTGCATCGACAGGTTCCGCAGCATCAGTTCGTCGACGGCGATGGCGGCAAGATCGACCAGCATGCTGGTCGCCTCGGCGTCGAAGTCAGACCGAGGGCGAGTGTCGATGGCGCACAGGCTGCCGATCACGACGCCGGACACCTTGAGCTGTGCGCCTGCATAGAAACGCACGAACGGCGCCCCGCGCACGAAGAGGTTGTCGGCAAAGCGCGCGTCGTGGAGCATGTCGGGGACGACCAGAGGCTCGTCCTGCGCGATCGTCAAATTGCACGGCGCCGGCCGCCGATCGGTTTCGCGCAAGTCCAGCCCGTCGGAGGCCTTGAACCATTGCCGATGGCCGTCGATGAAGGTCAGCGTCGACATCGGGACGCGGAACATCTTGCGGCACAGCGAGGTCAAGCGGTCAAAGGCGAGTTCACGCGGCGTGTCGAGGATGTCGAGTTCCGCGAGCGTATCGAGGCGACGTGCCTCGCGATCATGCGCAGTGTGCATCGGGCCACCTCCGGCGCCGGCAGCCTCGCCGAAAGGCGTTAACGGTGCGTTGATGTTTGGCACACGTGGTGGTTGCCGGACATGCCAGCTTCACCCGCCTGGACGCGTGCCGCATCGGTTCCCGCGCGGCCGGCAGGCGATCAGCCGGCGCGGCACGCCGGGCTTTCCAATCCGTCGGCGCGGCCGTCTTCGGCGGAGTTCGAAGGCCTGCGGGCCGGACGGATCTTGAAGCGCAGCGCCGGTCGCTCGATGACGCGCCAGGTCGCGGCCGCCGCGATGGTCGTCGCAACGATCAGGAGGACTGCGGCCGGGAAGCCTTGCCATCCGAAGGCGTGCAGCAGCATCACGATCGGCACGTGATGCAGATAGATGCCGTATGACAGGTCGGTGCCCGCGAGCAGCTTTGACAGATTGGTCCAGCTGAAGGCTGCCGACATCACGCAGCAGGCAAGAAGGATCGTCAGCACGGTCGATCGCAGTGTCGGGTGGTCATACACGATGCCGTGCTGGTCGCCGAAGAAGGCAATCGCCTCGGCATAGAGCAGGGCCCACAGGATGAACTTGTCGCGGAACAGCCGGTCGATTCGGCTCCAAAGCAGCGAAAAAAGCGAGCCGATGCCGAAGACCCAGAAATAGAACAGCGGATTTATGCCTCGAGTGACCTCGTCGGTCGCGGTCACGCTGGTCAGACGATGCGAATAGATGGTGAGGGCGAGAACCACGGCCACTGAGGCCCATCGGTAGCGCAGGACCGGCGGCAGGAAAATCACCGGAACGATCAGATAGAATCCCAATTCGAGCGCAATGGTCCACAGCGCGACAACGGGCAGGAATGGCAGCGCGTCATTCCAGGCGAAGGGGTATGGCGGCAGCAGCCAGTTGGCGAGCGCGTCGGACCCGGTCGCAAGGATCACCGTCCAGTATCGAAGGAAGTCCGGGTTGAGCAGTGCGCCGAGCGGCAATGCGCCGAATGCGACCAGCAGCGCGAGAACGATCGCGAGATTGAGCCAGAGTGCCGGATAGATGCGCAGGCATCGATTGCGGAGAAAGGTGACGACGTCCCCATCACTGCGAAGGAAGGTGCCGGTGATGAGGAATCCGCTGATGATGAAGAAGATTGGAACGCCGGACGTGTAAGCGACCAGCAGAGGTATCGGCCTGGGCCACGGAACCTGCAGAAAGGCCGCATGCTGCAGCAGGACGTTGCAGGCTGCGAACAGCCGCAACGTGTCGAAATTATTCCTGTGGCCCACATTGCCCCCAGCCAGAGCAAACGCACTCTTGGCATGCTGCGCGAACTGTGTTTGATCGTGTTGGATTGTTTCGCGCCGTGTCCGAAGTTGCCGTGGAGGGATTAACACACCCTTAACGTGTGTATTCGAGCTCCGGGCATCGGGTCGCGCGAGGCGATTTTGTCGGGCCGTAGTTTGCCCCGATTAACCAGCCTTTCGCATCCACCTTGCCGTTTAAGACTGTCGCAATCGGCAATAATTATTGAGTATCTTGCGGCCGGCGATTCCCGTTAAGGGACCGTGTCGCCGCTTTGGCAAATTTTCGGCGATTATTGGGGACATTGAACCGCATGTGCGGCATCGTCGGCATTCTTGGACGCGCTCCGGTCGCGGAGCAACTGGTGGATTCGCTCAAGCGGCTGGAGTACCGCGGCTATGATTCCGCGGGTGTCGCCACGTTGGAGAACGGCTCCCTGGCGCGGCGCCGCGCCGAGGGCAAGCTGAAGAATCTCGAGGCCCTGCTGGAGGCAAAGCCGCTCGGCGGCCACACCGGCATCGGCCACACCCGCTGGGCCACCCACGGCAGGCCGACCGAGAACAACGCGCATCCGCACGCCACCGAACGCGTCGCCGTGGTGCATAACGGCATTATCGAGAATTTCCGCGAGCTGCGCGAGGAACTCGAGCACAAGGGCGCGGTGTTTTCGACCGAGACCGACACCGAGGTCGTGGTGCATCTGGTCGACAATCTGCTCAAGGGCGGCGTCGCGCCGGTCGAGGCGGTGAGGGCGGTGCTGTCGCAGCTGCGCGGCGCCTTCGCGCTCGGATTCATCTTCGCCGGCGAGGACGACCTGATGATCGGCGCCCGCAACGGCCCGCCGCTCGCGGTCGGCCATGGCGAGGGCGAGATGTATCTCGGCTCCGACGCGATCGCGCTCGGGCCGTTGACCGATACGATTAGCTATCTCGAGGACGGCGACTGGGTGGTGCTGAACCGCAAGGGCGCGACGATCTTCGACAAGGACAACGCGATCGTCCACCGCGAAGCGATCAAGCACACCACCGCGACGGCTTTGGTCGACAAGGCGAACTATCGCCACTTCATGGCGAAGGAGATCCACGAACAGCCCGAAGTGGTAGGGCACACGCTCGCGCGTTATGTCGACATGGCGACCGAGCGCGTCGCCCTGCCGGTCAAGCTGCCGTTCGATTTCAAGGAAATCCAGCGCATCTCGATCACGGCCTGCGGCACCGCGAGCTATGCCGGCTTTGTCGCAAAATACTGGCTCGAGCGGCTGGCGCGCGTTCCGGTCGAGCTCGATGTCGCGTCCGAATTCCGCTACCGCGAAGCGCCGCTCCGCAAGGGCGACCTTGCGATCTTCATCTCGCAGTCCGGCGAGACCGCCGACACGCTGGCGGCGCTGCGCTACGCCAAGGCGCAGGGCGCGCATACGCTGTCCGTCGTCAACGTGCCGACCTCGACGATCGCGCGCGAAAGCGAGACCGTGCTGCAGACGCTTGCCGGTCCCGAGATCGGCGTCGCCTCGACCAAGGCGTTCACCTGCCAGCTGATGGTGCTGGCCGCGCTCGCGGTTGCCGCAGGCAAGGCGCGCGGCGAGCTGTCCGATGCCGACGAGGCCAAGCTGGTGCATGGCCTGGTCGAGATTCCGCGTCTGATGTCGGAAGCGCTCACGTCAGAGCCGCAGATCGAAAAGCTGGCGCGCGAGATCTCGAAGTCGCGCGACGTGCTTTATCTCGGCCGCGGCACCAGCTATCCGCTGGCGCTGGAAGGCGCGCTGAAGCTGAAGGAAATCTCCTACATCCATGCCGAGGGCTATGCCGCCGGCGAGCTCAAGCACGGTCCGATCGCGCTGATCGACGAGCACATGCCGGTCGTGGTGATCGCGCCCTATGACAAGGTGTTCGAGAAGACCGTCTCCAACATGCAGGAGGTCGCCGCCCGCGGTGGCAAGATCATCCTGATGACCGACGCCAAGGGCGCCGCGGAGGCGACCATCCAGTCGCTGGTGACGATCGTGATGCCGGACATGGGGTCGACCTTCGCGCCGATGGTCTATGCCGTTCCGGTGCAGCTGCTCGCCTATCATACTGCCGTGGTGATGGGCACCGACGTCGATCAGCCCCGCAATCTGGCCAAATCGGTCACGGTCGAATAGCCGCAAGTGACGCTGTCACGCAGCCCTTCAAAAACCTGCTAGAATGGCTTAGCTCAGGGGGGCTGCGCGCCGAAGTTCGGGGCAGGATCATCATCTCGCGCTAGCCTTTTGTTTATGCACGATCTTTTCGGAAATCCGCGGCGCACTTTTCCGGATCATGCTGGTGAGGACGGCCGCTTCGACGATCTGGAACAGCAATGACGTCCAACAAAGTGCCTCCCCCCGCGCCAGGTGAACTGCCCCCGGACACTCCCCGCGGGCTGATGGCGCGGTTCCGCAACTATTTCCTGACCGGCCTGGTGGTGGCCGGGCCGATCGCGATCACCTTCTATCTGACCTGGTGGTTCGTGAACTGGGTCGACAATCTGGTCCGCCCGTTCGTGCCCACGGCCTATCGGCCGGAAACCTATCTGCCGTTCGGATTGCCGGGTTCCGGCCTGATCGTCGCCGTCATCGCGCTCACGCTGCTCGGCTTCCTCACCGCCAATCTGATCGGGCGAACCCTTGTCGATCTCGGCGAGCGGTTGCTCGGACGGATTCCCGCGGTGCGTGCGATCTATCGCGGCCTGAAGCAGGTGTTCGAGACGCTGTTCTCCGGCAACGGCTCGAGCTTCCGCCGCGTCGGCCTGGTCGAGTTTCCCTCGCCCGGGATGTGGTCGATCGTGCTGATCTCGCAGGCGCCGAGCGCCGAGCTCGCGGCCAGCCTGCCCGGCGAGGAGGAGCACATCTCGGTGTTCCTGCCGTGCGCGCCGAACCCGACCACCGGCTTCTTCTTCTACGTGCCGAGGAGCAAGATCATCGAGATCGAGATGAGCACCGAGGACGCCGCGACCCTGATCATGTCGGCCGGCGTGGTGCAGCCCGGCGCCAACGACCAGAAGCAGCGCGCCGCAGCGCTCGCCGGCATGGCCAACGCCGCGCGCGTCGCCAACCAGGCCTCGTTGCAGCCGGCCACTCAGCCGGCGCCGGCGAAGGTGGAGTAGGGGCAGCTACCCTGCGCCGATCAGCGGCACCGCCTCGTCGCGTTCGTAGAGATAGAGCAGGCAGCGCAGCGCTTCGCCGCGTTCGCCCTTCAGCTTCGGATCGTCTTTCATGATCCGCAGCGCCTCGTCGCGCGCCTGCGTGATGAGCTGGCCGTGCACCTCGGAGCGCGCGATGCGATAGCCGGGCAGGCCGCTCTGGCGGATGCCGAGCACGTCGCCTTCGCCGCGCAACTTCAGATCTTCTTCCGCGATCCGGAAGCCATCGGTGGTCTCGCGGATCACTTTCAGCCGCGCCTTCGACATCTCGCCGAGCGGCTCCTTGTACAGCAAAAGGCAGGTCGAGGCTTCCGAGCCGCGGCCGATGCGGCCTCGCAGCTGGTGCAGTTGCGCGAGGCCAAAGCGTTCGGCGTTCTCGATCACCATGATGGTCGCCGCCGGGACGTCGACGCCGACCTCGACCACCGTGGTTGCGACCAGGAGCCCGATCTCGTGCGCGGCAAATTGCGCCATCACGCGATCCTTCTCGGTGCCCTTCATCTGGCCGTGCACCAGGCCGACGCGATCGCCGAACCGCTTCTGTAGCGACTCGAAACGCTCGGTCGCGTTGGTGAGGTGCTCGGTACCCTCGGCCTCGGATTCATCGACCAGCGGGCAGATCCAGTAGACCAGCTTGCCCGCGCCGAGCGCGCGGCCGACGCCGTCCATGACGTCCTCGATCCGGCTCATCGGCACCGCGCGGGTGTCGATCGGCTGGCGGCCGGCGGGCTTTTCGCGCAGCTCCGAGACGTCCATGTCGCCAAAGTAAGTCAGCACCAGCGTGCGCGGGATCGGCGTGGCGCTCAGCACCAGCACGTCGACGGCCTCGCCCTTCGAGGTCAGTGCGAGACGTTCGCGTACGCCGAAGCGATGCTGCTCGTCGACCACGGCGAGCGCCAGCGCCTTGTAGATCGCGTCGTCCTGGATCAGCGCGTGGGTGCCGACCAAAAGGTCGATCTCGCCGGCCTCGAGCCGCGCCAGGAGCTCGCGGCGCTCTTTGCCCTTCTCGCGGCCGGTGAGGATGGCGACGCGCATGCCGGCGCTCTCGGCGAGCGGCGCGATGGTCTTGATGTGCTGGCGCGCCAGAATTTCAGTCGGCGCCATCAACGCGGCCTGCTTGCCGGCTTCGGCGACGGCGGCGGCCGCCAGCAGCGCCACCACGGTCTTGCCGGAGCCGACATCGCCCTGCAGGAGGCGCAGCATCCGCACCGGCTGTTGCAGGTCCGCGATGATCGCCGCGACCGCGTGTTGCTGCGATTTGGTCAGCGCATAGGGCAGGGCGTCGATGATCCGGTTGCGCAGATGGCCGTCACCGGCATTGCGGACGCCGGCGGGGCGGCGCAGCGTGGCGCGGATCAGCGCCAGCGCGAGCTGGCCGGCGAGCAGTTCGTCGAACGCGAGCCGCGACCAGAACGGACCATCGGGCAGGATGTCGGTCAGCTCGACCGGAACATGGACGCGGGTCAGCGCCTCCCTGATCGGCGGGAAGTTGCAGCGGCGCAGCACCTCCGGACTGATCCACTCCGGCAGATCCGGCAGCTTGGTCAGCGCCTGCGCAATCGCACGGCGGAGCGAGCCGATCGCAAGCCCCTCGGTCAGCGGATAGACCGGATCGATGCCGGAGAGCTTGGCAAAGCCGGCCTCATCGACGACGCGGTCGGGATGCACGATCTGCGGGATGCCGTCATACATCGCGAGCGTGCCTGAGACGTAGCGCTTCTCGCCGACCGGCAGCAGCTTCTCGACATAGCCGGGCTGGGCGCGGAAGAAGGTCAGCACCACGTCGCCGGTGTCGTCGCTGGCATAGACGAGGTAGGGCGCGCGCGAATTGCGCGGTGGCGGCGGACGATGGCGGTCGACGGTGACCTCGAGCGTCACCATGGTTCCGACCGCGGCATCGCGGATCTTCGGCCGTGCGCGCCGATCGATCACGCTCGCCGGTAGGTGCAGCAGCAGATCGACCAGTCGCGGTGTCTCGCTGCGGTCGAGCAGATAGCGCAGCAGCTTGTCCTGCTTCGGGCCGACACCCTGCAGGGTCGTGACCTGGGCAAACAGCGGATTGAGCAGGCTGGGGCGCATCAGGAGAATCTAGGTCCGTTTTGACACGTCATGCCCGGCCTTGTGCCGGGCATCCACGTCTTTTTTTGGAGCCGGCATGGGTGGCCGGTCCTGTCTGCAGGTTCGGCCGTGGCGGCATGCCACTCAGGCGACGAAAGAGGGCTGACATCGGCCGTCCCCATCGCTATATCAAGCCCCGCCCGGCACGTCCGGGCTTTTGGCGTTCGATGGATTTTGGGACATGACGGGATCGACACGATCGAGCCACGGGCTCGATGACCGCCGCAAGCGGCTTTTGTTTCGTTGCTGGCATCGCGGCACCCGGGAGATGGACCTGATCCTCGGCCGCTTTGCCGATGCGACCATCGCGGACCTTTCCGACCAGGAGATCGGCGAGCTCGAGCATCTGATCGAGGTGCCGGATCCCGACCTCTATGCCGCGCTGACCGGCGACAAGGTGCTGGCGGCCGAATATGCCACCGCGCTGTTTGCCCGTATCAAGGCGTTCCAGGTCGCGGATCCCAGCGCATGAAGCAGCCGATGAAATCGCCGGCCGCGATGCTCGCGCCCGGCCGGGTGCTGACCATCGCCAACGTCGCCGAGGGCGCCGAAGGGCTGGTCATCTCCGATCTGGCGCGCGCCATTGCCGCGCAGCCGAAGCGGGCGGCGGTCAGCCTCGCCGTGGTGTGCCGCGACGGCGCGCGGATGCAGCAGCTCGCCCGCGCGCTGGAATTCTTTGCACCCGATATCGCTGTCATGCAGGTTCCGGCCTGGGACTGCCAGCCCTATGACCGCGTCTCGCCGCATTCCGGCATTCTGGCGCAGCGGCTGACGGCGCTCGCCAAGCTGTCGCGGCTGGTCGGCAGCGACAAGCCGCTGATCGTGCTCACGACCGTGAACGCCGCCGTGCAACGCGTACCGGCGCGCGATCAGGTCGCGGCGCAGGCGCTGTCGGTTGCGCCCGGCAATGTCGTGCCGATGGACTCCGTCGTCGCCTGGCTCGAACACAATGGCTACACCCGCTCGTCCACGGTGCGCGAGCCCGGCGAATATGCCGTCCGTGGCGGCATCCTCGATCTGTTTCCGGCCGGCCTCGACCAGCCGGTGCGGTTCGACTTCTTCGGCGACTCTTTGGAATCGATCCGCACTTTCGATGCCGAGACCCAGCGCACGCTGCTCGACATGCGCGGGCTCGACCTCGTGCCGGTGTCCGAATTCCAGCTCACGACCGAAACCATCCGCCGCTTCCGCATGGGCTATGTCGCCGCGTTCGGCGCGCCGGGACGCGACGACCAGCTCTATGAGGCGGTCTCCGAGGGACGGCGCCATCCCGGCATGGAGCACTGGCTGCCGCTGTTCCAGGAGCGGATGGACACGCTGTTCGACTATCTCGACGGTGCGACGATCGCGATCGAGCCGCAGGGCGAGGACGCCGCGCGCGAGCGCTTCACGCAGATTGCCGACTACTATGACGCGCGGCGCGAGGCGCTGGAGCATCCGGGCAGCGGCGCGATCTACAAGCCGCTGCCGCCGGACAAGCTCTACCTGTCCGAGGCCGAATGGACCAGGCTGCTCGGCGAGGCACCGCTGGCGCGGCTGACGCCGTTCGCGGTGCCGGAAGGCTCGCCCGACGTGTTCGACGCCGGCGCGCGGCAGGGCCGCAATTTCGCGCCGGAGCGAGCCGACGGCAACGTCAACGTATTCGAGGCCGTGGTCGGCCATATCGGTGCGTTGCAGTCGCAGCGCAAGAAGGTGATCGTCGCGCTGTGGAGCGAGGGCTCGCGCGACCGCATGGGCGCGATGCTGCGCGACCACAAGCTGCTCAACACGACCAGCGTCAACACCTGGCGGATCGTGCAGGCGACCCCGCGCAACGAGACCATGCTGGCTGTGGTGGGCATGGAGTCCGGCTTCGAGACCGACGAATTCGCCGTCATCAGCGAGCAGGACATTCTCGGCGACCGCCTGGTGCGTCCGCGCAAGGCGAGCCGCAAGCTCGACAATTTCATCTCCGAGGTGACGAGCCTTGCGACCGGCGATCTCGTGGTCCATGTCGAGCACGGCATCGGCCGCTTCGTCGGGCTGCAGACGCTGGAAGTCTCCGGCGCGCCGCATGACTGTCTCGAGCTGCATTATGCCGCGGAGACCAAGCTATTCCTGCCGGTCGAGAACATCGAGCTGCTGTCGCGCTACGGCTCCGACAGCGCCAATGTCGAGCTCGACCGTTTGGGTGGCGGCGGCTGGCAGGCGCGCAAGGCGAAGCTCAAGAACCGCATCCGCGAGATCGCCGGCGAATTGATCAAGATCGCGGCCGAGCGGCAGCTGCACGAGGCGCCGAAATTCCCGCTGCAGCCGCATGTCTATGACGAGTTCTGCGCGCGCTTCCCCTATGAGGAGACCGAGGATCAGTTAGGGGCCATCAACTCGACCTTGAAGGACCTCGAAATCGGCCGCCCGATGGACCGCCTGATCTGCGGCGACGTCGGCTTTGGCAAGACCGAGGTGGCGCTGCGCGCGGCGTTCGCCGTCGCGCTTGAAGGCCGGCAGGTCGCGGTCGTGGTCCCGACCACGCTGCTGGCGCGGCAGCACTCGCGCACCTTCACCGAGCGCTTCCGCGGCTTCCCGGTCAACGTGGCGCAGGCGTCGCGGCTGGTGTCGACCAAGGAGTTGAACCAGGTCAAGAAGGGGCTCACGGACGGCAATGTCGACATCGTGGTCGGCACCCACGCGCTGCTCGGCAAGGCCATCAAGTTCAAGGACCTCGGCCTCCTGATCGTCGACGAGGAGCAGCACTTCGGCGTCAGCCACAAGGAGCGGCTGAAGCAGCTGCGCGCCCAGGTCCATGTGCTGACGCTGTCGGCAACCCCGATCCCGCGCACGCTGCAACTGGCGCTGACCGGCGTGCGCGAGCTCTCGATCATTGCATCTCCGCCGGTCGATCGCCTCGCGGTGCGCACCTTCGTGGCGCCGCATGATCCCCTGATGATCCGCGAGGCGCTGCTGCGCGAGCGCTACCGCGGCGGGCAGGCGTTCTACGTCGTGCCGCGGATCGAGGATCTCGCCGGCGTCAAGGATTTCCTCGACAAGAACGTGCCGGAGATGAAGGTCGCGGTTGCCCACGGCCAGATGCCGCCGACCGTGATCGAGGACATCATGTCCGCGTTCTACGACGGCAAATACGACATCCTGCTCTCGACCACGATCGTTGAATCCGGTCTCGACATCCCGAACGCCAACACGCTGATCGTGCACCGCGCCGACATGTTTGGTCTCGCCCAGCTCTACCAGCTGCGTGGCCGCGTCGGGCGGTCGAAGCTGCGCGCCTATGCGCTGTTCACGCTGCCGGCACAGCAGAAGATCACGGCGCAGGCGGAGCGGCGGCTGAAGGTGCTGCAGTCGCTGGAGACGCTGGGCGCGGGCTTCCAGCTCGCCTCGCACGATCTCGACATCCGCGGCGCCGGCAATTTGCTCGGCGAGGAGCAGTCCGGCCACATCAAGGAAGTCGGCTTCGAGCTGTACCAGTCGATGCTGGAGGAGGCGATCATCAACCTCAAGGCCGGCGTCGCCGAGCCCGCCGCCGACCGCTGGTCGCCGCAGATCACGATCGGCATGCCGGTCCTGATTCCCGAGGACTACGTCAACGATCTCAGCGTGCGGCTGTCGCTCTATCGCCGCCTCGCCGATCTCGAGACCGACGACGAGATCGACGCCTTCGCCGCCGAGATGCGCGATCGCTTCGGCGTGCTGCCGGACGAGGTGCGCTACCTGTTCAAGGTCGCCGCGATCAAGGCCTACTGCCGCAGGGCCAATGTCGGGAAGGTCGATGCCGGCCCGAAGGGTGCCGTGATCGCGTTCCGCGACAACAGCTTCGCGCATCCGGAGCGGCTCGTGATGTTCATCCGCCAGCACGGCCAGGCCGCCAAGGTGCGGCCGGACATGAAGGTGGTGTTCTTCCAGGACTGGGATACGCCCGAAGAGCGGCTCGCCGGCACCACCGAGATCCTGCGCCAGCTCGCCAATCTCGCCGAGAGCAAGAAGGCTGCATAAGGCTCATCCTCCCGGGTGGCCTGTTGCATCTGCGGCTTGAGGCGATCGGCGCTCCCGCCGACTCGTCATGCCCGGGCTTGTCCTGGCCACGACGGTTTTGAAACATCAGTTCATATTCAGAAACAATTCTGAGGCGGGCGCGACCGCTCCACAATGTGAACAACCGGCGAGAAACATTGAACTTTCGCGACCCGGACCTTGACGGCTTTTGGGCGAATTGTATGCTGATCGTGTTTTTAGTTCAGATCGGCGATTTGTAATTTTGGATGACGTAGCAACTTGAATCTGGTTCGCGTCCCGCCAGCATTTCAACTGCTCTCCAAAACTCGGTGATTAAGACCCCGCGCCAAGTGAGTTGGTGAGGGCTGGCGGGCGTTTGCTTCAACTGTCGGGCAATCGGCCAGACTCGGTCGTGGGGGCGAGTTGCCGGACAGATTTATTGGATTTCGAGATCAGTTTTTTCGGGGGAGGGGTTGATGGGTGTGAACGTTGCCAGCGGCAGCACCGTTTCTGTGTCCGACACACAGACTAGCAACACAGTCCAGTACGGCGGCACGCTCTACGTGCTGAACGGCGGCTATATCAGCGACACCGTAAATGCCGGGAGCGTCGTTGTTTCCTCCGGCGCTACGGATATCGGCGACACGACTTCCAGTGGTTCTTCCAATAGTGCCGGGCAGATTTATGTTCTTGGCACACTCGTCAACGCCGTGGTCAACGGTGGTGGAGGTGTGGTCCTCGGCACCACTCCGTCAAACGCAACCGGAACTGGAACGGCGATTGGAACGACCATCAACAGCGGCATAATGGCCGTTTACAGTGGCTCGACCGCAAGCAACACCACGGTCGGCAGCGGCGGGATTAGACTATTCAACGGCACAACCATCAACACCACCCTCAGTGGCGGCAGCGAACAAATGTGGGGCGGCACCACGATCAGCACCTTGATCGAGAACGGAGGATACGAATACGTCTCCGACACATACAACAACAACTTCGTAGGCAGCGCCCTCGCGTCCAACACCACGATCCAAAGCAGTTCCGAACAGATCGTCGGATTTCTTGGGGGCGGCGTTGCAACCAACACGACAATCGCGGGCGGAACGCAGTGGATCGGCTATGCCGCCTTCGGAAGCGCCGGTCATGGTGTCGCAAGCAATACCACCATCACCAGCGGTGGAATCCAGCTTGTTGCGCCATATAATTATATTGCAACAGGCACAGCCGTCAACACGACGGTCACCGGCAGCGGCAGTATCCAATACGTCGGCAGTGGCCAATACAGCGGAAGCGCAACGGCGATCTCCACCACGCTGATCGCGGGCGGTGAACAGATCGTGTGGGGCGGCGGCCCGTACAGCCCCATTGCCAGCAGTACGGTGATCAGTTCCGGCGGAGCCGAAATCGTTTCGTCCGGCGGCATCGCCAGGATCACGATGATTAGCGCCGGCGGCACCGAGACCGTCATGGCGGGCGGTATCGCCAGCAGCACAGTGATCAGCTCCGGTGGCACGGAAGTGGTTTCGTCCGGCGGCACCGCGAGCGGCATCGTCGTCAATAGCGGCGGCACCTTGGTTATCGTTGCCGGCGCCAACGTCACGGGCGTGACCAGCAATGGCGGTACGGTCGTTATCGAAAGCGCCCCCGTGACCGTGAGCAGCGGATCGTCCTACACCGTGTCGAGCGGCCAGACCGACACCGGTGACACCGTGCTCAATGGCGGTTCGATGTTCGTTGCCTCGGGCGGGTCGGCGGTCAGCACCACCGTCAGCAGCGGCGGGCTTCTGACCATCAGCAAGGGCGGCAGCGATACGGGCACGACCGTCTCTTCCGGCGGTACCGATACGGTTGCGGGCAGCGATACGAATGCCGTCGTTGCAAGCGGCGCGACGATGTATGTCAGCAGCGGCGGCAGGGCCAGTGGAACGCTCGTCTCCGGTGGAACGCTTGACGTGCTGGCTGGCGGGTTTGCCACCGGCACGACGGTTTCGGCAGGCGGCATGCTCAACGTGACGGGGACTACGTCCAATACGGTTCTGGTGTCGAGCGGCGGCGTCGAGAACGTCTCGTCCGGTGGCGTCATCCAGGGCACCATCAGTGGCACGGTCGGCACCGGAACGTCCGTCGCAGCCGGCGCGACGCTCAACGTGCTGGCCGGAGGTTCGGCCAGCATGATCAACGTGTCCGGCACGCTCAACGTGCAGGGCAAGATCACCAGCAATGTCACCATCCAGGGCGGCGGCCACGAAATCGTCTCTGCGGGCGGCTCGGTCACCGGCGTCACCGGTTCGGGGACCGCAATTTCCGGGTTGGTCGACGTTCTCTCCGGAGCTTCCTTCGAATATGCGACCGTCTTCAGTGGCGGCGACCTGAATGTCTCGTCCGGCGCGACGGTGGACCATATTTCCGTCTCTAGCGGCGGCATCTTCAACGTCGGCGGCACGGTTCTGAGCAACGTCGCGGTGTTTGCCGGCGGCATCGAGAACGTGTTCTCCGGAGGCGTGGTCACCGGCGTGACCGGCTCGGGAACCGGGATTTCGGGCGGCATGGTCAACGTGTCGTCGGGAGGCGCGATCGACCACACGACCGTCAGCAGTGGCGGCGTATTGAACGTTATGTCCGGCGCGACTGCCCACCATGTTGCCGTCTCCAGCGGCGGCACGTTCAACGTGGCCGGGGCCGCCACCAGCAATGTGGCCGTGTTTGCCGGTGGCAGGGAGGTCGTTTCGTCAGGCGGGTCGGCTGGTCCGGTGACGATTTCGGGCGGCCAGGTCGAATTGCAGGCGGGCAGCGTCGCGAGCGGCGACATCACCTTCAGCGGGTCCGGCGGGCAGCTCAAGATCGATGGCACCTCATTGGCCGGCACGACCATCAGCAGTCTGGTGCTGGGCGACAGCATCGATCTGGCGGGCCTCAACTTCGTATCGGGTGGGGCGGCGACCTTGCTTGCGGGCAATGTCCTGCACGTCACGGAGGGGGCTTCCTCCTTCGATCTGCAACTCGATCAGACGCCTGGCGTGCGGTTCAGCATCGGCGCGGATTCCGGCACCGGCACGCTGCTCACGACGCGTGCCGATATCGCACCGGTGACATCCGCATCCAACATGCAGGCAACCCTGGGTGAGAGCGCTGCGCTGGCTTCCAGCCTTTTCACCGCCGCGGACGCCGATGGCGATCCCATCACCGCATACGCGTTCTGGGATACCCAAGGTAACGGACACTGGGTCGTCAACGGCACCGTCCAGCCCACCAACGCCGAGATCGATGTCACGGCGGCGAACCTGTCGCAGGTGAGCTACGTGTTCGGTCCAAGCGGTTCGACCGATACGCTTTTCGTGCGGGCCAATGACGGCACGCTCTGGGGCGGATGGACTCAATTCACGGCAAAGGCGTTCGTCGATACCCCGCCGACCGTGATAGCCGCCAACGTCACTGCGACGCACGGCCAAACGTCGGTTGCCGCGTCAAGCCTGTTCACAGTGAGCGATCCGGATCCCGATACGATGACCCAGTACGCGCTCTGGGACACCGGCGGCAGTGGCCACTGGGTTGTGAATGGTGTCGCCCAGGCCGCCAACACCGAGATCGACATTACCGCGTCGCAGCTGTCGCAGGTGAGCTACGTCTTCGGTCCGGTCGGGTCGACGCCTGATACGTTGTACATCAGGGCGAACGACGGAACGCTGTGGGGCGGCTGGACCGCGTTCACGGCAGCACCAGGGCCCGATCGGGCTCCGGTCGTGACGGCAGCAAACCTCATAGGACAGCACCTGCAGCTTTCGGTTCCGGCTACGAGTATCTTCTCGGCGACGGATCCCGACGGCGATCCAATCACACAATATGCTTTGTGGGATTCCGGCGGCAACGGTCACTGGGTGGTCAATGGTGTCACCCAGGCCGCCAACACCGAGATCGACGTTTCGGCGGCGAACCTGTCCCAGGTGAGCTACGTGTTCGGTCCGAGCGGCTCGGCGCCCGACATGCTGTACGTGCGGGCAAGCGACGGGATGTTGTGGGGAGGCTGGACTGCATTCTCGACAATGTCGGGAGGCGACACCGCTCCGGTGGTGACGGCGCCGGACGTGACCGCGACGCACGGGGAGGTGTCGGCCCTTGCCTCCAGCCTGTTCTCGGTCACCGATGCCGACAACGATACGATGACCCAGTACGCGTTCTGGGACACCGGAGGCAGCGGCCACTGGGTGGTCAATGGTGTCGCCCAGGCGGCCAACACCGAGATCGATGTTACGGCGGCGAACCTGTCGCAGGTGAGCTACGTGTTCGGGCTCGGCGGCTCGACGCCCGATACGCTCTACGTGCGGGCCAATGATGGATTGAAGTGGAGTGCCTGGACCGCATTCACGGCAACACCGGGGATCGATGATCCGCCGGTCGTGGCGGCAGCGAACGTAACCGCCAATCACGGGGAGTTCTCGGCGCTCGCCTCGAGCCTGTTCTCGGTCACGGATCCCGAGAGCGATCCGATCACCCAGTACGCGTTCTGGGACACCGGCGGCAACGGCCACTGGGTCGTGAATGGCGTCGCTCAGGCGGCCAATGTCGAGATCGATGTTGCCGCGGCGAACCTGTCGCAGGTGAGCTACGTGTTCGGCCCCGGCGGCTCGGCGTCCGATACGCTTTACGTGCGGGCGAAGGACGCCGGATCGCCGTGGAGCAGCTGGGCTGCGTTCACGGCATCACCGGGCCCCGATACCGCCCCGGTGGTGACGGCGCCGAACGTGACCGCCAATCACGGACAGTTCTCGGCGCTCGCCTCGAGCCTGTTCTCGGTGACGGATGCCGACAACGATACGATGACCCAGTACGCGTTCTGGGACACCGGAGGCAGCGGTCACTGGGTGGTGAATGGCGTCGCTCAGGCAGCCAATGTCGAGATCGATGTTGCCGCGGCGAACCTGTCGCAGGTGAGCTACGTGTTCGGTCCCGGCGGTTCGGCGCCCGATACGCTCTACGTGCGGGCAAATGACGGATCGATGTGGAGTAGCTGGACCGCGTTCACCGCAGCGCCGGGGGTCGATACGGCCCCGGTGGTGACGGCAGCGAACGTGACCGCCAGTCACGGCCAGCTCTCGGTGCTCGCCTTGAGCCTGTTCTCGGTCAGCGATGCCGAGAACGATGCGATCACCCAGTACGCGTTCTGGGACACCGGCGGCAACGGCCATTGGGTGGTCAACGGTGTCGCCCAGGCCGCCAATGTCGAGATCGATGTCTCGGCGGCGAACCTGTCGCAGGTCAGCTACGTGTTCGGTCCCGGCGGCTCGACACCGGATACGCTCTACGTGCGGGCCAACGACGGATCGAAGTGGAGCAGCTGGGCTGCGTTCACGGCAACACCAGGGGTCGATAAGGCTCCGGTGGTGACGGCAGCGAACGTCGCCGCCAATCACGGCCAGTTCTCGGTGCTCGCCTCGAGCCTGTTCTCGGTCAGCGATGCCGAGAACGATGCGATCACCCAATACGCGTTCTGGGACACCGGCGGCAACGGCCATTGGGTGGTCAATGGCGTCGCCCAGGCCGCCAATGTCGAGATCGATGTCTCGGCGGCGAACCTGTCGCAGGTCAGCTACGTGCTCGGTCCCGGCGGCTCGCCGTCGGACACGCTCTACGTGCGGGCCAACGACGGATCGAAGTGGAGCAGCTGGGCTGCGTTCACGGCAACACCGGGGCCTGACCATGCTCCGGTCGTGACGGCGGCGAATGTCAGCGGAATTCACGGCCATTCGATCGCAGCGACCGGCCTGTTCTCGGTCACTGACGCCGACAGCGATACGATGACCCAGTACGCGTTCTGGGACACCGGCGACAACGGCCACTTCGTGGTCAACGGCGTCGTCCAGGCCGCCAACACCGAGATCGATGTTGCGGCGGCGAACCTGTCACAGGTCAGCTACGTGTTCGGTCCGGGCGGCTCGCCGTCGGATACGCTCTACGTGCGGGCCAACGATGGCAGCGAGTGGAGCAGCTGGACGGCCTTCACGGCCACCGCGACGAACCAGGCGCCGACGGTCGCGGTCGCGAACGTCGTGACGGTCTCGGGGCAGACCTTTGCTGCCGCGAACCTCGTCACGGCGACGGACGCCGACGGCGATCCCATCACGAAGTATGCGCTGTGGGATTCCAACACCAATGGACGTTGGAACGTCGGCGGCATCAACGAGCCGGCGAATACCGAGATCGACGTCACCGCGGCACAGCTTTCCCAGGCGACCTATCAGGCTGGTTCGGGCTCCGACCAGCTCTGGATCCGGGCCTATGACGGCACTGCGTGGGGGGCCTGGCAGTCCTTCAACGTAACGGGGGAGAGCCCGAGCAGCGCCAGCATCGCAACGGGCGCTACCTTGGAATTGCCGGGGGCTTCGAGTGCCACCGTGGCGTTCCAGGGCTCGACGGGGACGCTGAAGCTCGACAATTCCGCGAGCTTTAGCGGAACCGTCGCCGGGATGACCGGTTCGGACGCGATCGATTTCGCGAACATCAATTTCGCGAACGTTCAGACTCCGAGCTTCAGCGGAGACTCATCGCACGGAACGCTCACGGTGACGGACGGCACCGTCGCGGCGAGTATTGCGCTGCTCGGCAACTACATGGCCTCGACCTTCACGACCTCGAGTGATGGCCATGGCGGTACCCTGGTTGTCGATCCGCCGGCGATGCAGGTCAGCCAGCTTGCGCAGCCACAGCATGCGTGAGGCTTGACGATGAGGGGCATGCGGAGCCACCGCCGAGAAAAAGGTGGCTTCGCCTGCTGCCGACGCTGCCTGCACAGCGATCGCGGCAACTGACAAGCGGCATAGAGCTTGCTACGACGCCGCGCGTTCCGGCGTGCCGAACAGGCGCCCGAGCAGCGAGAGGGCGGAATCGCCCGGCAGCAGCGTTGCGATGCTGACGGCCGGCTCGGCCCTGGTGTCGCGGCGGCCGTTCTGGGTGTGGCGCATCACGCTTGCCAATCGCCGCGTGATCGCCTGGGCGTTGCGCAGGTCGGTCCCGGCGAATGCCACGACGAGCGACCGGTCGTCGTGCACGGCGCCGAAATCGGCCTGGCGCATCAGCCGGCTGATGATCCGCGCGCCGTCGAATTGCGCACGCGGCTGCGTGTTGTCGAAGGTGAACCGCGCCACCGAGAGCGCGCCGCCGCGCTCGGCGGTCTGGTAGACGGCGGTCGCGAAGTCGCGCTCGAACGCGGCCTTGGTGAGCAGGCCGGTGCGCGGATCGATCAGGCCCTTGGCGTCGATCGCCTTGAGCATGCGGCCGAGCCGCGCCTCGAAGGCATGCTGCCGGATCATCGGCAACACCATGTCGCCGACGCGCGTCGGCCCGGCCGTGACGATCTCGAGATTGGGCAGCTCGTAACGCGGCGTCAGCTCACCGGAGGCGACGATCACGGGCAACGGGCGGAAGCGAACATCCTCGGTCAGCACCGTCAGGAACGCATCCATCACGCGCGGGGTGAAGCCTTCGGCCAGCACGATGCCGTCGATGTCACGGTTGGAGAGATGCTTTGCGGCCGCCTCGATGCTCAGCGCGCCGACCACGCCGGCGCGTTCGCCGAGCGCGACCGACAGGGCCGGGTAGGCGCCGCCGCGACCGATCAGGAGCGCGGTGGCCTCTCCGACCGGATCGATATCGGATAATGCGATCGGTGTGGGCGGCACCAGGCGGCGCATCACGGTCGCATGCAAGGCGCGAACGCGTAAGGACGCGTTGAGCCGGGCGACCAAGCGATCCGGCATGCCCTTGTGCTGGAAGAACGCGATGACGGTGTCGGGCAGGGTGGTCGCGGGATCGACCGCGATCAGCGGCAGATAGGGCGCGCGGGCGGCGGCGCGTTTGGCCAGGCCCGACAGGGTGACGAAGTCGACGCGCTCGGCGGCCGCGATGATCGCGGCCGGCTTGACCTGCTCGATGGCGCGTCCGACCTCGTGCCAGTCGGTGACCACGACCGGAAACAGTTTCGTCTCATCGAGGACCGCGGCAAACGGCGGCTTTGCCGACGCCGATACGATGAGGACCGGACCTTGTTGAGACATTCGAACGCTCGAAACCAATCCTTAAGATCAGCAAACGGTTACGATGCTAATTGGCATGGCTTAATGCGGCGTCAACACAATGCTAAGACTAACGCAATGATAAGATTTTAAGGCATTCCGGTGCCGCGGCGGTCGCGAAATGCTTCGACCATCAACGGGTTAAGCCCAAGTTCTGTCAGGGCGTCGCGAGCCCGCGCATTGTCCTGAGCCCGTCCGGCCAGCCGGTGGCCACTCAGGCGGTCGGGCAGTGCCGTCAACAATGCGCCCTGGCCGAGCCGGCGCGCCCACTCCTGCAACTCCTGGGCAAGGAAGCGGTAGCCGCCGACCGTCATGACCCCCGACGGCGGGGCGGTGATGTTGACGGCGCCGGTCGCGCGGTCGACCCGCGCGGCATATTCAGTGTCGACGTAATCACGCGGCGGCGGCGCAATCAGGTTGTCGCCCGGGGGCGGCGGCGCATAGGCGGCGACCGGCACCATGGGGCCGCGCAGGCCCAGCGTGCCCTTCGGGGTCAGCAGGATCTCGCCGGCGATCGATGCGCCGGGCGCCTCACGCGGCGCGCTGTGCGGACCGGGTTTGATCAGGGCGGGCGATCCATCCTCGGCGCTGCGGCGGGCGCCGAACAGCCCGGCCTCGCCGAACAGATAGACGTCGGTCATGGTCACCCGCCGCGACGTCCAGTGCGCACTGGAGGCAACCTGCTCCGGCGTCCGCCAGAGGCCGATCGCGTTGCGCAGGGTGGGCAGGCGCTCCGACAGGCCGCACTCGTCGAGCCGCAGCGCGAGCTGCGCCGGCGCGATCAGCGTGTCGCAGGCATGCTCGTTGAATTGGGTTTCGAACGCTTCCTCGTCGAACGGGTGATGCATGACGAGCGTTCCGCCCGACAGCAGCCAGGTCACCAGCGACGAACAGATGCCGGCAAACGACATCGGCGCGAATGCCGACATGATGGTCGCGCCCTGTGCCAGGTCGCTCTCCAGCGACATCGCGAGCCCGCCGGCGATCAGGCCGAAATGCGCGCGCGGCACCAGACGAAAACCCTCGCTGGTGACGTCGAAGGAGATCAGCGCCGGCTTGCGTCCGTCCTGGATCATCGGGCGCGAGGTCCGGGAGTCCTGCAGGATCGCGTCATCGAGCGACGCCATGCCTTCGGGCAGATCGGTGCCGAACCCGCAGACATGGCGGATCGAAAAAGCTTCCGCCGCGGCGTTCATGGCGATGTCGGCGTAGGAGACGCCGTCGATCCTGCCGCAGGTGACGATCGCCCGCGCCGCGGTGCGGTTGAGCACGGAGGTCAGCTCGGCCTGCCGCCACAATAGCGGCAACGGCGCCACGACCAGGCCAACGCGATAGGCGGCGAGCACGGTCAGGGCGAATTCGATCGTCGAGGGAAGCTGAACCGCGATCACGGTATTGGCCGGCAATCCGCTCTCGACGAAGTGGGCGGCGATCGCCGAGATCGCGCGGTCGGCCTGAGCATAGGTCAGGCGCTTGCGGGTCTGTCCGGTGACGCGCTGCTTGTTGATCGGGTCGACCAGCGCCAGCGCCTCGGGTTGCCGCGCCAAGCTGCGCTTGAACAGCGTATCGAGCGTGGGCGAGGTGATCGACTGGTTCACAGGTTCAATGTCGGTTGCATCGCTTCGATCAGGTCGGACCATGCCGCGTCGGGTCGCAGCTCACTTGGCAGCTCACCTGGATTGCGCGCCGGGCTTCTGCCACCAGGTCTCCGGCAGGTAGCCCGTCAACGCGGTGGCCGAAGGCCGTTCTATCCGATTCCAGCGCGCGATCCATTGCTCTCCCGAGTTAAATAGGGGGATAGCGTAGAAGCCGGACATCAGGGCCCGGTCCAGCGCCCGCACCGCCGAGACGAAGGCCGGCCGCTCCCGCGCCGCGAGCAGCGCGGCGATCGTGGCGTCGATGGCCGGATCCCTGGCGCCCATGTAGTTGCGGGTGCCCGGCACGTCGGCGGCCTGGCTGCCCCAGTAGAACCACTGCTCGTTGCCCGGCGACAGCGACTGGTCCCAGCGAATGGGGATCATGTCGAAGTCATAGGCGACCCGGCGTTGCTCGAACTGCACCGCGTCGACCACCCGGACCGCGGCGTCGATGCCGGCTCGCTTCAGGTCGCGCTGATAGGCGAGGGCGATCCGTTCATGCTCGCGTGTCGTCACCAGGATTTCGATCCGGAGCGGCGTCCCGGTCGAGCGCTGCTTCAACAGCGTGCCGTCGAGCGCGTAACCCGCCTCCGACAGCAGCGCGAGCGCGTTGCGCAGAACGGTGCGGTCGCGGCCTGAGCCGTCGGTGTCGGGAAGGCGATAGCGGCCCTCGAGAATGTCGGGCGCAATATGCGACAGATACGGCTTGAGCAGATCGCGTTCGCGGTCATCGGCCGGGCGGCCATAGGCCGACAAATCCGAGCCGGCGAAATAGCCGCCGGCGCGCGAATAGAGTCCAAAATAGTAATTGCGGTTGATCCATTCGAAGTCGAACAGCATCAGCAGCGCCTGGCGCACCCTGACGTCGGCAAACTTCGGCCGCCGGGTGTTGAACACCAGGAATTCAGACGGATCGGGCGTGCCGATCTTGATGGTGTCGCGGATCACTTCGCCGCTTTTCGCGGCGGGGAAGTCGTAGCCGTCATGCCAGCGCAGCGGCTCGGGCTCGGTCCTGAAGTCATAGAGGCCGCGCTTGAACGCCTCGAACTGGCCGTTGGCGTCGCGGTAGTAATCGAGCCTGATCTCGTCGAAATTCCAGAGGCCGCGGTTCACCGGCAGGTCGCGCCCCCAGTAATCCGGATTGCGGGTGAAGGTCACGCTGCTGCCGGGCTTGACCGCCGTCACGCGGTACGGGCCGGAGCCGATCGGCGGCGCCAATGTAGTCTCCTCGAATTTGGAGACGTCGGTGGCGTGGCGCGGCAGGATCGGCATCAGGCCGAGGATCAGCGGCAATTCGCGGTCCGCAATGCCGCCAAAATCGAACCGCACCGTGCGCGGATCGAGCACCTCGGCCTTTGCGACTTTCGAATAATACTGGTGATGCAGCGGACGGCCGTGATCGCGCAGCAGTTCGAGCGAGAACACGACGTCGTCCGCCGTGACCTCGTGCCCGTCGGAGAAGCGCGCGCGTGGATCGATGTGGAATGTCACATAGCTTCTGGCATCGTCGGTCTCGACGCTGCGGGCGAGCAGGCCGTACAGCGTGAAGGGCTCGTCATTGTTCCGCACCATCAGGCTTTCGTAGACATAGCCGCGCTCGTAGGCGTAGCCCCGGAGCTGCTGCACCGCGAGACCCCTGACAATCAGGGGATTGAGGCTATCGAAGGTGCCGTCCCGGGGGCTCAGGACCAGACGGCCGCCCTTGGGGGCGTCAGGATTGGCGTAGGGCAGGTGAGTAAAGTCGGCCGGGAGCGCGGGCGCGCCATGCATCGCGATGGCGTGGCTCTCGGTGGCGGCCGCAGGGGCAAGCGCGCTCGTCAGGAATGCCGGGATGGATGCCAGGACAAGCCAGACGACGGCCAATGCGGCGCGCCAAACGTGCCCGGGAACACGTGCGTGAGGCGCCGGATTTGATTCGCGAAACGTCACGCCTGAAGGTTTATCACAGGGCGCTGAAACTCGCCGTCACATGGGCGCAAATGCGCTTGTCGGCATTGATCTTTCCGCGCGCCGCTGTATTGAAGGCGTGCAATTGGAGGGCGGGAACGCCTGTCACGTATCCGCCTCAATTGACTAGGAGACAGCCGCCCAAACGGCTATGTGTCGGCGCCTGCAGCGGTTTCGGGCGCTGCCGTTCAGAAAGGGTCTTCCGCAATGAATTTCCGTATCTTGGCCGCCCCGGTCCGGCCGCATGGGCGAATTGTTGCCCTGATGGCGGCGACGGCATTCTCTGCAGCGCTCCTGGTTCCTGCCGCTTGGGCCCAGCAGCCGGCAGCGCCGGCGCCTGCGGCACCGAAGGCAGCGCCCAAGGCGGCACCGAAGGCAGCTCCGAAGGCGCCGGCACCCGCAGCCCAGGCACCAGCCGCACAAGCACCGGCCGCAGGTCAGGCGCCCGCCGCCGCCGCCCAGCAGCCGCCCCAGGATCAGCAGATCCAGCTCATCTACGCTCCCTGGACCAAGTTCTGCCTGAAGGGCCAGGAAGCCAACGCCAAGCAGGTTTGCTTCACCGGCAAGGACGGCCGCATCGAGTCCGGCCAGCCGGTGATTGCCGCCGTGATCATCGAGCCGGAAGGCGAGCCGAAGAAGATCCTGCGCGTCACGCTGCCGCTCGGCATGCAGCTGGTTCACGGCACCCGCATCATCGTCGACGGCAACCCGCCGCAGCAGGCGCCCTATGTGATCTGTTTCCAGAACGGTTGCATGTCCGACTATGAAGCAACCCCCGAGCTGATCGCCAACATGAAGAAGGGCCAGAACCTCGTGGTTCAGGCGATCAATTCGAATGGCGCGCCGCTGACGCTGCCGCTGCCGCTCAACACCGAATTCGCCAAGGCCTATGACGGCCCGCCGACCGATCCGAAGGTGTTCGAGGAAAACTCGAAGAAGCTGCAGGAAGAGTTGCAGAAGCGCGCCGAAGAACAGCGCAAGAAGCTGGAGGGCGCGGGCGGTGCCGCTGCGCCGGCTCCGGCCAATCCGGCAGCCAAGTAACAACGTCGATCACGCGTTCAAGAAAGCGCGAGACCGTCGCAAGCAAAAGGCGCCCGCAAGGGCGCCTTTTTTGTCATGCGAAACAGACTGGCTGATGGCAGCCTGCCGCGCTGGTGATCGCGCGGGTCGTGTGCGATGGTCGCCTCAAGGCAAATCGATCGCGCCGAGCCGCGTCGTCGTTGCCTTGTCCGGACAAGTCCGGCGTCGAAGCCCAATCATAAATCCGTCACGGGAGGCCAGACGAAAGCGCGGCACGCGCGCCTTCGATGCGCAAATCTGCGCGTGGTTCTGCGCGAACCCTGGCCGCCGTGCGGAAGCGTGATGGCGCGATGCGACTGGACTTTGCTCGGGTCGCAAGCCCGTCCGCCGTTCGCAATCATGGAAATCTCCCAATGTCCCAGCGAGTCAACACGCAGCGGCGGGAACCGCTCTCCCGGCCTTCGGAGCCGCCGACCGGGCGTGCTCCGGCCGATGCCGGCGGGCGCCTCAACCAGGACAACGCCCCCGGGAGCGTTCATCCGGGCATCGTTCATCTCGCGCTGGCGATGGGCGGGTTCGCGATCGGCATCGCCGAATTCGCGACCATGAGCCTGCTGCCGTTCTTCGCCCATGATCTGCACATCAGTGAGCCCCAGGCCGGTCACGCGATCAGCGCCTACGCGCTCGGCGTCGTGGTGGGCGCGCCTGTGATCGCTGTGCTGTCGGCGAGCATGGCGCGGCGGACGCTGCTGATCGCGCTGATGGGCTTCTTTGCGCTGATGAACGGCCTGTCCGGGCTCGCGCCCGACTACCACACCATGCTGGTGCTGCGCTTCCTCGCCGGGCTGCCGCACGGCGCCTATTTCGGCATCGCCATGCTGGTCGCGGCTTCGCTGGTCCCGATCGACAAGCGCACGGCGGCCGTCGGCCGCGTGCTGCTCGGCCTCACCATCGCGACGACGATCGGCGTGCCGCTCGCAAATGGCGTGGGGCAGGCGATCGGCTGGCGCTGGGCCTTCGCGATCGTTGCCGGTCTCGCGCTCCTGACCGCCATCCTGGTCCTGATCTTCGCCCCGCGTGACGTCGCCAACAGCAACGCGAGCCCGTTGCGTGAACTCTCGGCGCTCAGGCGCAAGCACGTCTGGCTGACGCTTGGGATCGGCGCCATCGGTTTCGGCGGACTGTTCTCGGTCTACACTTATCTGGCGTCGACCATGCTGGCGGTGACGCACACGTCGCCCGCGCTGGTGCCCGTCACGCTATGCGTGTTCGGGGCTGGCCTCACCGCCGGCAACATCATCGTGCCGCGCTTTGCCGACCGCGCGCTGATGGCAACCGCGGGCGGGCTGCTGCTGTGGTCGGCGGCGACGCTGGCGTTGTATCCGCTGGCGGCGGCGAATTTCTGGACGCTGAGCGCCGACGTGTTCCTGATCGGGCTGGGCGGAGCGCTTGCCACCGTGTTGCAGACCCGGCTGATGGATGTCGCGGGCGAAGCCCAAAGCCTCGCCGCGGCGCTCAACCATTCCGCCTTCAACGTCGCCAATGCGCTGGGGCCGTGGCTCGGCGGAATGGCCGTCGCAGCCGGTTACGGCTGGACCTCGACCGGTCTCGTCGGCGCCGGACTTGCGCTGGCGGGTTTTGCGGTCTGGGCGATCGCGGCGGCGCTGGCCGCGCGTGAGGGGGTATGAGCAGGAAGCAGCACCGCCGCGTCCGTCGCCGGACAGGCGCCGCGCGTCAGTTCAGCGACGGGTTGCGCGGACGGTAGCCGCCCGACTTGTCCTTCACGAAGATCTCCGCCACCTGCGAGTGCCGGATCGGCTCGCCGGAATCGTCGGGCAGCAGGTTCTGCTCGGACACATAGGCGACGTACTCGGTCTCCGAGTTTTCCGCGAGCAGATGATAGAACGGCTGGTCCTTGTGCGGCCGCATGTCCTCGGGGATCGACAGCCACCATTCCTCGGTGTTGTTGAACTCCGGGTCGATATCAAAAATCACGCCCCGGAAGGAGAACACCCGGTGACGGACGATCTGCCCGATCTGGAATTTGGCGGTGCGCGCTTTGATCATGGTTCGTCGATAGACCAACATTGTGGCCGATGCTAGGGGCTAAGCCTCGAATTAACCCCGGTTTACCGATTCCAGCCGGGCCGAAACGACCCGAAATCCGGCCGAGAAACTACTTTCAGAATGATCGATATCCTCAATCTGGCGTTGCCGTATTTCGGCTTGATCTTCATCGGCTACGCGTGCGGAAAAGCCAAGGGTTTGCCCGAGAGTGGGCTCGCCTGGATGAATTTCTTCCTGCTTTACGTTTCGTTGCCGGCGCTGCTGTTCGGGATCATGTCGAAGACACCGTTCGCCGAGCTGAACAACCCGCCATTCCTGATCGCCACCACGCTTGGAACCGTGATCGCGTTCTTCCTGGCGATGATCGCGGGCAAGCTGATCGGAGGGCTGTCGCTGCGCGAGGCGACGCTTGCGGGCCTGTCGGGCGCCTACGGCAATATCGGCTACATGGGCCCTGGGCTCGCGCTCGCCGTGCTCGGCACCAAGGCAGCGGCGCCGACCGCGCTGATCTTCTGCTGCGACAGCATCTTCCTGTTCTCGATCGTGCCGCTCCTGATCGAGCTCACCGACCGCGACCATCCCTCGCTGCTGCACGCCTTCGGCGTGGTGCTGCGGCAGATCGTGCAGAACCCGCTGATCATGTCCGCGGTGTTCGGCGCGCTGGTCGCCGCGTTTCACATCCCGATTCCGGTCGCGCTCGACCGCACCATCCAGTTCCTGCAGAACGCCGCCGCGCCGACGGCGCTGTTCGTGCTCGGCATCACCGTGGCGCTGCGGCCGTTCGAGCGGGTGCCGTGGGAGGTGCCGGGCGTGGTCGCGATCAAGCTTCTGATCCATCCGCTGCTGGCCTTCGGACTGATGCTGCTGTTCGGTCCGTTCGCGCAGCCGTGGGCTGCGACCGCGGTGCTGATGGCTTCGCTGCCGCCGGCGCTCAACGTGTTCGTGATTGCACGGCAGAACGACACCTGGATCGAGCCAGCGTCGGTTGCGGTGCTGATCGGCACCTTCGCCTCGGTGGTCACGCTGACCAGCGTGATGTGGTTCATCCAGAGCGGACGGCTGGTGTTTCCGTAAAGCATCATCCGGAAAAGTGCGAAGCGGTTTTCCGAAAAGATCATGCTCAAACAAGGAGCTAAAGCGCGATGACGATTCAAGCTGATCTCGTCGCGCTTTAGACGAACGCTACCGCCGCCATGACGGCGCGAGGCCCTCGCGCATCGCGAGCCGCCGCAGCGGGCCGAAGGCGCCGATCAGATGCAGGCCGGCGGCACGCGCCGTCTGCACGCCCAGGAAATCGCTGAGCAGCGACCGGTTGGCGATGTCGATCGCCCAGGTCCGGCTGGCGACATCGGGTCGCCGCGCCGCCTGGTAGCGCGACAGCACATTTGGCGCGCCGGGATCCTCGCCGCGGCCGATCGCTTCGCCTGCGATCTCGGCGATATCGGCGGCGTCGCGCAGCCCCATGTTGAGGCCCTGCGCGCCGATCGGCGGCAGCACATGGGCGGATTCGCCGACCAGCGCGATCCGGTCCTTGGCGAATTGCCGGGGCCGCTCGATGGCGAGGGGAAACACGTGGCGGCCGCCCTGGACCTCGACGCGCCCGAGAATCGAATGCGACTGCCGCTCGGCCGCTTCGGATAATTCGTCATCGCCAAGCGCCTTCAGCCGTTCGGCCTCCTTGGGCGCCGAGACCCAGACCACGCTACTGCGGTTGCCGCTGAGCGGCACGAACACGCAGGGGCCGTGCTCGGTGTGAAACTCGGTCGAGATGTTCCGGTGCGGCCGGCTGTGGGCGATGTTGAAGGTGAGGGCGGATTGGCCGAGTTCGCGGCTGACCACCTCGATGCCCGCGGCCTCGCGCGAGAGTGAATTGCGTCCGTCGGCGCCGACCACGAGCCGGGCCGATAACGTCTGGCCCTGCCGCGTCACCACGGTGACCGCAGCATCATCCGGTTGCACCGAGGCGGCCTCGTCGTCGAACCGCGTCAGCGCGGCCATCTCGCCGGCACGCTCCTCGAGCGCTGCGACCAGCGAGCGATTGTCGATGTTGAAGCCGAACTGCTCGCGGCCGATCTCGTCGGAGGAGAACCGCACTTCCGGGGCGCGGATCAGGCGGCCGGTGTCGTCGACGAGGCGCATGGTCTTGAGCGCGGCGGCCTTGTCGCTGCAGCGCCGCCAGACGTCGAGCCGCTCCAGGATCTCGGTCGAGGCGCCGAGCAGCGCGGTGGTCCGATTGTCGGCATAGGGAGCGCGGCGCGCCAACAGCGCGGTCCGCGCGCCGGCGTCGGCGAGGGCAATCGCAGCCGTCAATCCGGCCGGGCCGCCGCCTATTACGATAACGTCATAATCCAGGGAGCTGTCGGTCATATCAGGACATTTGACATGCCTGGCCCGATTTTCAAGCCATCGGCAACCACCAAGAGTTTCCAACGATCTGCGCGGCGGAACGCCGCAAGACTGCATATGCAAAGCTGGCCGATTCCTGATAGCACTTCGGCCGATGGAGCACTCGAGCCAGCCGGATGCGTTGCCAGAACGGATGCGGACCGCCGCATTCTCCGTTCATATCTTCACGGCGCTCGGCGCCGGGATTGCACTGCTGGCGATGCTGGAGGCGGTGCGCGAGCACTGGGCCAACATGTTCGCGTGGCTCGGGGTCGCACTGATCATCGACGGGATCGACGGCCCGCTGGCGCGCCGGCTCGATGTGATGCGGCTGCAGCCGAACTGGTCGGGCGAGGTGCTCGACCTGGTGGTTGATTTCGTCACCTATGTGTTCGTGCCGGCCTATGCGATCACCGCGAGCGGCATGCTGCTGCCGCTGGCCGCGCCTATCCTCGGCATCGGCATCGTGGTTTCCAGTGCGCTGTATTTCGCCGACCGCCGCATGAAGGCCGACGACAATCACTTCCGCGGCTTCCCGGCGCTGTGGAATGCGGCGGCGTTCTATCTGTTCCTGCTGCATTTGCCGCCGGTGCTCTCGACGATCGTGGTCGCGCTCCTGATCGTGCTGACCTTTGCGCCGTTCCATGTGCTGCACCCGTTCCGCGTCGTGCGGCTGCGCTGGCTCACGCTGTGGCTGCTTGGCGTCTGGGCGCTGCTCGGCATGTACACGCTCGCCAACGATTTCATGGTCGGAGCCCCGATCACCTTCGGTCTCTGCGCCATCGCCGTCTACATCGTCGGCAGCGATACCCTGATCCGCCGGATGAAAGCCTTCAGAGCATGATGCAATTGATCACCAGCCCGGAAGCCTGGGCGGCGCTGCTGACCCTGACTGCGCTCGAGATCGTGCTCGGCATCGACAACGTCATCTTCCTGTCGGTGCTCGTCTCGCGGATTCCGCAGCCGCAGGCCAACCGCGCGCGGCAGATCGGCCTGCTGCTGGCGCTGGTGTTCCGCATCATCCTGCTCAGCGTCCTGGTCTGGCTGATCGGGCTGACGCAGCCTGTGATCACCATCGAGAGTGTAGCGCTGTCGTGGCGCGACATCATCCTGATCGGCGGCGGCCTGTTCCTGATCGCGAAAGCGACCCACGAGATCCACGGCGAGGTCGAGGCGCGTGACGCCGAGGAGAATGGCACGCCGAGCCCCAACGCGTTCTTCTGGGTGATCGTGCAGATCATCATCATCGACCTGGTGTTCTCGCTGGATTCGATCATCACCGCGATCGGCATGGCGCAAGACATCGAGATCATGATCGCGGCGGTCGTGATCGCCTGCGCGATCATGTACATCTCGTCGGGACCGGTGGCGCGGTTTGTCGCGGAGCATCCGACCACCAAGATGCTGGCGCTGGCGTTCCTGGTGCTGATCGGCGTGGCGCTGGTGGCCGACGGATTCAAATTCCACATTCCGCGCGGCTACATCTATTTCGCGATCGCATTCTCGGCGGCAGTCGAGATGTTCAACGTGCTCGCCAGGCGCAACCGCAAGAAGCCGGCGCGCTAGCCCCGGTTCCAGGCCGCTTGGTTGACAAGCCGGCGCCGATGGCATTCGCTCGTTTGACGCTGAGATCTGAGGGAGCGACGACATGACCAAGGCTGTGCGGGTGCACAAGGTGGGGGGCCCTGAGGTCCTGACCTATGAGGATGTCGAGGTGGGGGCGCCGGGGACCGGCGAGGTCCGCATCCGCCAGCATGCGGTCGGGCTGAACTTCATCGACGTCTATTTCCGCACCGGCCTCTACAAGGCGCCCGGCCTGCCGTTCATCGCCGGCAACGAGGCCGCGGGCGAAGTCGTGGCCGTCGGTCCGGGGGTGACCAATTTCCACCCCGGCGATCGCGTCGCCTACTACTACAACCTCGGCGGTTACGCCTCCGAGCGCGTCATCCCGGCCGACAAGCTGGTCAAACTGCCCGACCATATCACCTATGAACAGGGCGCCGTGCTGATGCTCAAGGGGCTCACGGTCTGGTACCTCCTGCACAAGACCTTCAAGGTCGAGCAGGGCCATCGGGTGCTGATCCACGCCGCAGCCGGCGGCATTGGGCTGCTGGCCTGCCAGTGGGCGCATGCGCTCGGCGCGCATGTCATCGGCACCGTCGGCTCGAAGGCGAAGGCCGATATCGCGCTCGCCAATGGTTGCGACCACGTCATCCTCTACAACGAGGAGAACTTCGTCGAACGCGTCAAGCAGATCAGCCGCGGCGAGCTCTGCGACGTCGTCTATGACGGCGTCGGCAAGACCACGTTTCCGGGGTCGCTGTCGTGCCTGCGGCCACGCGGCCTGTTCGTCTCGTTCGGCAACGCCTCAGGTCCGGTGCCGCCGTTCCCGCTCGCCGAGCTCAACAACCACGGTTCGCTGTTCGCGACGCGGCCGAAGCTCAACGACTATGTCGGCACCCGCAAGGAATTGCTCGAAGGCGCAGACACGCTGTTTGCCGCCGTGATCAACGGCAAGCTGCACGTGCCGATCAACCACGCCTATGCGCTCAAGGACGTCGCCAAGGCGCATATCGATCTGGAGAGTCGGGCGACCACGGGCGCGGCGATTTTGCGGCCGTAGTCTCGCCGTCATTGCGAGGAGCTCGCGACAAAATTGCAAAGCAATTTTTGCGCTGAAGCGACGAAGCAATCCATTCTCGAGGAGAAAGGTGGATTGCTTCGCGGAGCCTGTTAATCCGGCGGCGCTTCGCGCCGGCCGGGTGGCTCGTAATGACGTTTGCAGTCGCCATCACGCCACCCGCCGCGCCGCGCCGACTTTCGTCAGCACGGTATCGAGGCAATCGATGACCGCGGAAATCTCCTCACGCGTCACGTTGAGTGCCGGCATGAAGCGCAGCGTGTCCGGTTGCGGCGAGTTGACCAGCACGCCGGCCGCGAACGCCTCGGCGACGACGGCCGCGCCGATCGGCATCTTGAGATCGAGCGCGAGCAGCAGGCCGCGGCCTCTGATCTCGCCGAGCCCGTGCCGCGCCGACAGCCGCTGCAATTCGCGCTCGAGCAACAGCCCGGCGTCGGTGACCGATTTCAGGAAATCGGGCCGGCCGATCTGATCGAGCACGACAAGCCCCGCGGCGCACATCAGGGGGTTGCCGTTGAAGGTGCCGCCCTGATCGCCGTGATCGAAGCAGGAGGCATGTTCGGTCGCAAGCAGCGCCGCGAGCGGCACGCCGCCGCCGATGCCCTTGCCGAGCGTCATGATGTCGGGCTCGATGCCCGCATGTTCGTAACCGAACAGCTTTCCGGTCCGGCCCATGCCGGTCTGGATCTCGTCGACGATCAAGAGCAGGCCGCGCTGCTGGGTCAGCGCCCGCAACTCTCTGAGGAACGCGTCGGTCGCCGGCCACACGCCGGCTTCGCCCTGGATCGGCTCCAGCATGACCGCGACCGTCGACGACGTGATCAGCTGGCGTACCGACTCGATGTCGTTCAGCCGCGCTTTCCGGAAGCCCGAGACTTTCGGCTCGAACAGCGGCTCGAACGCCTTCTTGCCCGAGGCCGACATGGTCGCGAGCGTCCGGCCGTGGAAGCCACCTTCGAAGGTGATGATCTCGTGCGCGCCGTTCTTGTACTTGGCGCCGAATTTCCGTGCGAGCTTGATCGCGCCCTCGTTGGCTTCGGCGCCGGAATTGGCGAAGAACACCTGATCGAAGCAACTCTTATCGACCAGCATCTTCGCCAGCTTCAGGCTCTGCTCGTTGTAGAATGCCGGGCTCGGCGTCAATAGCCGCCTGGCCTGCGCGGCCAGTGCATCGGCAACGATGACCGGCGAGTGGCCGAGCGGATTCACGGCCCAACCCTGCACGAAATCGAGATAGCGGTTGCGGTTGGAGTCCCACAAATACGAGCCTGCGCCGCGCACGAAGACGACCTCGGGGCGAGCGGTGATGTCCATCAGCGCATCGAACGGATGGGGTGCGTTGGTCATGTCGATCTCCTCTGGGGTCGGTGTGGGAAAGGGCAGGCCGAAAAAGCGAGAAGGCCGCGCTTTGCGGGCGCGGCCTTCTCGAAAACCTTGGCTGATCTAGCTAATCAGCGGTGGCGTCGGACACGGCGCAGCCCAGCATCGTCGCGGGTGCGACGACGGTTGATGGCGCGGCGGTGGGTCCGGTTCAGCTTCATGGCGCAGGGCCATACAGCCGAAGGGCCGGTGGTGTCAAGCGTGTCAGAATCCCGCGACGCTGCCGTGCAGGTCGTATTGGTCGGCACGCTCGATATTGGCGGTGACGATCTCGCCGACCTTGAGCGGGCGGCGGCTGGTGAGGTAGACGGCGCCGTCGATCTCGGGCGCGTCGGCCTTCGACCGACCTTTCGCGACCGTCGGGCCGACCTCGTCGATGATCACCTGCTGGCGGGTGCCGACCTTGCGCTTGAGGCGCCGTGTCGAAATCTTCTGCTGCCGCGCCATCAGCGCATTCCAGCGCTCCTGCTTGACCTCGTCGGGCACCGCGTTGCCGATCGCATTCGAGGAGGCGCCGGCGACCGGCTCGTATTTGAAGCAGCCGAGGCGATCGATCCCGGCTTCATCGAGCCAGTCGAGCAGGTAGGCGAAATCGGAATCGGTCTCGCCGGGGAAGCCGACGATGAAGGTCGAGCGCAGCGTCAGCTCGGGGCACTGCTCGCGCCACTTCTGGATCCGCGCCAGCGTCTTCTCCTGGGCCGCCGGGCGCTTCATCGCACGCAGCACGTCGGGGCTCGCATGCTGGAATGGGATGTCGAGATAGGGCAGCACCTTGCCCTCGGTCATCAGGCCGATCACCTCGTCGACATGCGGGTAGGGGTAGACATATTGCAGCCGCACCCAGGCGCCGAGCTCGCCGAGCTCCCTGGCGAGATCGAAGAATTTTGCGCGCACGCTGCGATCCTGCCACGGGCTCGCGGCGTATTTCAGGTCGACGCCATAGGCCGAGGTGTCCTGCGAGATCACAAGCAATTCCTTGACACCGGCCTTCACCAGTCTCTCGGCCTCGCGCAGCACATCGTTGGCCGGCCGCGACACCAGATCGCCGCGCAGCTTCGGAATGATGCAGAAGCTGCAGCGGTTGTTGCAGCCTTCGGAAATCTTCAAGTACGCGTAGTGCCGGGGCGTCAGCTTGACGCCCTGCGGCGGCACCAGGTCGATGTGCGGGTTGTGCGCCGGCGGCAGCGCGCGGTGCACGGCGTCCAGCACGCTTTCATATTGCTGCGGTCCCGTGATCGAGAGCACGCCGGGGTAGGCGGCCTCGATCTGCTCGGGCTCGGCGCCCATGCAGCCGGTGACGATGACCTTGCCGTTCTCGGCCATGGCCTCGCCGATCGCCGCCAGCGATTCCTGCTTGGCGCTGTCGAGGAAGCCGCATGTGTTGACGATGACGATGTCGGCGCCATCATGCTTGCGCGCCAGCTCATAGCCTTCCGCGCGCAGCCGGGTGATGATGCGCTCGGAATCGACCAGCGCCTTGGGGCACCCCAAGGACACAAAGCTCACTTTCGGCGTGGCGGCCTCTTGCATATCTCTGAATCTGCCTGATTGATGGGCAGGAGCTAGTCCCAATTGCCGAGAATTACAACCCTTTCCGCACCGCCCCGGCGTGATATGGATGGTTCTTGCCGGGCTTTAAGAGTGGTCGATGAGCGCTGAATCGTCTCCCAAGATCGTCATAGTCGACGAGAGCCCGATCCGTGCGGCCATCCTCGAGGAGGGACTGCGGGAGGCCGGCTATACGGACGTGGTCCATATCAGCGAGATGCAGAGCCTGCTGTCGCGGATCTATGCGCTCGATCCCGAGATCATCGTCATCGACCTCGAGAACCCGAGCCGCGACGTGCTGGAACAAATGTTCCAGGTCAGCCGTGCCGTCCGCCGGCCGATCGCGATGTTCGTCGACCAGAGCGACGCCGCCTCGATCCAGGCCTCGGTGGAGGCCGGCGTCTCCGCCTATATCGTCGACGGCCTCAAGAAGGAGCGGATGAAGCCGATCCTCGATCTCTGCGTCTCCCGCTTCAATGCCTTCGCCAAGCTGCAGGACGAACTCGACCGCACCAAGCATGCGCTGGAGGAGCGCAAGGTGATCGACCGCGCCAAGGGCATTCTCATGAAGGTGAAGGGGCTGACCGAGGAAGAGGCCTACGTGCTGATGCGCTCGACCGCGATGCGCGAGAAGAAGAAGATCGGCGAGATCGCGCAATCGATCCTGACGGCGTCGGAGCTCTTGAAATGACCACACCCCTGCACATCGGGTTCATTCCGCTGGTTGACGCTGCCGCCCTGATCGTCGCGGTCGACAAGGGGTTTGCGGCGACGGAAGGCCTCGATGTTACGCTGGTACGAGAAGTGTCGTGGTCGAACGTCCGCGACAAGCTCAATATCGGCCTGTTCGACGCGGCTCATCTGCTGGCGCCGGTGGCGATCGCATCACACCTCGGGCTCGGCCACGTCAAGGTGCCGATCGCAGCGCCCTTCAATCTCGGGCTCAACGGCAACGCCATCACGGTATCGCCGGCGCTGCACGCCGCGCTGATGGAAGAGATCGACGGCGACCGCTTCGATCCGATGGCGACCTCGCGCGCGCTTGCCCGCGTCGTGGCCAAGCGGCGCAAGAGCGGGGCCGAGCCGTTGACGTTCGGCATGACCTTCCCGTTCTCGACCCACAATTATCAATTGCGGTTCTGGATGGCCGCCGGCGGCGTCGATCCCGACGAGGACGTCCAGCTCGTGGTGCTGCCGCCGCCCTACATGGTCGACAGTCTCGCCAACGGCCAGGTCGACGCGTTCTGCGTCGGCGCGCCCTGGAATTCGATCGCGGTCGATCTCGGCGTCGGCCACATCCTGCATTTCGTCTCGGACATCCTGCTCAGCGCGGTGGAGAAGGTGCTGGCGGTGCGCCAGAGCTGGTCGGAGAAGAACGCCGACGTCGTGGCCGCGCTGGTGCGCGCGCATCTGCGCGCCGCGGAGTTCATCGAGCAGCCGGAAAACCGGCCCGAGGTCGCTCGCATCCTCAGCTCACCCGAGCGGCTCGGCGTCGACGCCGGCGTCATCCAGCGCACGCTCGACGGCCGGCTGAAGATCTCGCCCGACGGCACCATGCGCGAAAGCAGTCGCTATTTGCTGGTCGGGCGCGAGGCGGCGGCGCGGCCGGATCCGGGGCAGGCGGCCTGGCTCTACGCGCAGATGGTTCGCTGGGGCCAGACGCCGTACCGGCCGGAGGCACTGGAGGCTGCCATGGCGGTGTTCAGGCCGGACCTCTACGACGCCGCAGCCGGGCGCCCGGCTGGCACCTCCAACGCCATCGGTGCGTTCGCCGGCCCGCCGTTCGATCCGAGCGACGTTCCGGGCCACCTGTCGGCGTTCAAGATCGGGCGCTGGAAGCCCTGAGCGCCGCAGCGGCCACCACCTCCGGCCTTTGCATGGGGTTGTTTTCGAAATTTTCGGTTATTGCGGGCTGGCGTGGGTTCCCGACGCCTCGAATTTGCGACGAATAAGATTCTCGGGCGAACTCGCGAGGCAGAATAATCCTCTCGGAACCGTGTTCCCGAAGGCGGCGGCATCGCTATTTTTGCCACCCGCTTGCATCCGGGCGCGAACGCTATTCCATATGCCCGACAATGGGGCGTTGGAGATCGACCATGCGCGAGCTATCGGCGGAAGCCCGCCTGCATCATTACGCGCGACAAGTTTCGAGGAAGTCGGAGACCGGAATTCACACTGCGGCGCTCTACAGCGCGTTCGCCGTGATCGCGGCCATCGTGTTCGGCACGCTGTCCGTCCACCCGTTCTGAGCCCTTCTGAAAATTCAAAAGCCGCCGTCTGATGTCCCCAGGCGGCGGCTTTGTGTTGTCTGGATGCTGACGGCTCAGTAGCCGTAGCCCGGTCCATATCCGTAGCCGTAGCCATATCCACCGCCGCAAGTGTTGCAGGTCGGCTGGACCGGCGCGTAGTAGGAATAGCCCGGCGAGACCATCTGGGTGCGTTCCTGGGTGGCGTATTGCGGCGCGATGCGCTCATAGGCGACGCCTTCGGGCGCGACCATCACGGTCTTCGGCACCATCACGGTACGATACTGCGCCGGCGTGCGATGCGCGATGACGCGGCCCGGCGACACCATCACGGTCTCCTGCACGGTGCGATACTGCGGCGGCACGGTCTGCACCTGATAGCAGGTCGTGCAGGGCTGGGGCGGCGGCGCATAGCAGCTGTAGCAGCCGGCGGAGGCTGCGCTGGTGAAGGCGGCCGTGGCAACCGCCGCAATTGCGAGGGAGAGGCTGGTGCGGAACATGCTTTCGTACCCAATTTCCTGAGAGGACAATCAAAGGCTCGGAAGCTGCACCTAGCAATCAAACCGGCAAGTTTGGGTTTAAGAAGACTCTTAACGGAATCTAAAAGGGTCGGCGCGACGGCCGGCCCTTTTCAATCGATGCGTTGGCGGCTCAGTGCGCGGTCTTGAACGGCGCAACCGTGATGCCGGCCTTGCTCAACGCCTCGCGCAGGCCGCGCGCAATCTCGACGGCGCCATGCGTGTCGCCATGGATGCAGACGGTATCGGTCTGCATCTTGATCACCTTGCCGGTGACCGAGACGACCGCGCCATCCTGCACCATCCGCACCACGCGCTCGGCGATCGCCTTGGGATCGTGCAGCACCGCGCCGGGCTTCTTGCGCGACACCAGATTGCCATCGTCCTCATAGGCGCGGTCGGCAAACACTTCGCGCGCCATCCGCAGATTGGCGGCTTCGCCCGCGCGCACCAGCTTCGAGTTGGCGAGCACCACGAAGATGAGATTGCGGTCGACCGCCTTGATCGCATTGGCGATCGCCCGTGCGGTCATGTCGTCCTCGCAGGCGACGTTGGAAATCGCGCCATGTGCCTTCACATGCGTGACCTTGTGACCGGCCGCGGTTGCGATCGCCTGCAGCGCACCGATCTGATAGGCGATCAGGTTCTCGATCTCGGACGATGTCAGCCCCGGCATCGGGCGGCGGCCAAAGCCATGCAGGTCGCGATAGCCGGGATGGGCACCGACGCTGACGCCGCGCGCCTTCGCGAGCTCGACGGTCTTGCGCATGATGTCGGCGTCGCCGGCGTGGAAGCCACAGGCGACGTTGACCGAGGTCGCAAGCTCGATCATCGCGGCATCATTGCCCATTTCCCAGGGGCCGAAACTTTCGCCGAGATCGCAATTGAGGTCGATGGTTGCAGTCATGACGATCGATCCGTTCGTTGTTCGTATTTGATTCAGGGTAGCGCAACTTGCCAGGTCGACACATCGACGGCGCTGACGGCCTGACCCGCGACATTCGCATCCCGCAGCGCCTCGATGTTGAGACCGAAATCGTCGATGCCGCGGAGGCGATCGGGCAGGGAATGCAGCAGCGCGTGGAACTTGATCGCCTCGGCCTGCGCTTCCGCCATGGTTACGGCCTTGAAGCGGAACGGCCGGCCGGCCGAGGTCTGCGCGAAGCGGCCAAGATCGGCCGTGATCACGGTCGCGATCTTTGGATAACCACCGCTGGTGCCGCGGTCCGGCATAAGCACGATCGGCTGGCCGTTGCCAGGCACCTGGATGCTGCCGTTGACGGTGCCGTCGGAGACGATGTTGTGGCCGTCGCGGTGCTTGATGACGGCCCCTTCGAGCCGGTAGCCCATGCGGTCGCTGGTGGCCGAGATTTTCCACTCGCTGTCGAGGAACAGCTGCTTGTTTTCCACGGTGAACTCGTCGCCCTGCGGGCCGAACACGATGCGGATCGGCGCATCGGTGGCGGCCGGCAATTCGATGCGGCGCTCGGCGGCGCCGCTCGCAGCTTTCGTCTTCAACTCGTCGCCGCTTTGCAGCGGCCGCGGGTAGGGGCTGCCGAGCCCGGCCCGGGCGTTGACGGCGAGGCTGCCGAACATCGGCTCGCCCTCGATGCCGTGCTCGATCGCGAGATAGCTGAACGAGCCGCCGCGCGCAAAACCGAGATTGAGCGTCTCACCGTCGGCGAGCGTTGCCGAACTGTCGAAGGCGATCGGCCGGCCACCGATCTCCGCATTGCGCGATGCGCCGGCGAGCCCGACGCGCACGGCGCCGCCGCGTGCGGTGAAGGTGGCGCCGAACGGGCCGATCTCGACCGCAGCGGCGAACGGTTCATTGCCGACCAGCGTATTGGCGGCCGCCAGCGAAAGCCTATCCATCGCGCCGCTCGGCGTCAGGCCGTAGCGCTGCGAGCCCGGGCGGCCGCCGTCCTGTACCGAGCTGGCCGGGCCGATCGAGGTGACGACGAGCTTGCTCATGGTGCCACCAGTTCTGCGATGAACTCACCGGCCTCGGCGGCGCGGTCCTGTTCGGCAAAGGTCTTGGCATCCACTGCCGTGAAGCTGACGGCATCGCCCGGCTCCAGCAGGAAGGTCGGATCGCGATGCAATTGGTAGGTTCGCACCGGAGTGCGGCCGAGCAGGTGCCAGCCGCTCGGGCCGGCCAGGCACTGTACGCCGGTCTGGATGCCGCCGATCGAGATGGTGCCGGCCGGGGTCACGAGCCGGGGCTCCTTGCGCCTGGGTATATGCAGGAACTTGTCCAGCCCGCTGAGATAGGACCAGCCGGGCGTGAAGCCAATCATGGCGACGCGGTAGTCGCCGGCGGCGTGGCGCGCGACGATCTCATCGGGCGTGGTCTGAAGTGCCTTCGCCACATCCTCGAGATCGATGCCGTGCTCGCCGCCATAGGTGATGGGGATCCGCCAGCGCCGCGTTCCGCCTTCGGTCGGCGGTGCCTTGGCGGCGCGCGCAAGCAGCTGCTCGCCGAGCGCATCGAAGGTGATCTGCACGGGATCGTAATGCACCAGCAGCGACCGGTAGGTCGGCACGGTCTCGGTGATCCCGGCGATCGGCTCGGCTGCGATCACGCGGTCGAGCGCGAGCACCCGCCGGTTAGCGGTGTCATCGATGGTGCGGCTGAATTCCACCGTGATGGCGCTGTCGCCACTCGGCAAAAGGCGGGGAAGACTTAAAGGTTCGGCCATCGGCTCAAGCAGATTGGGTCGGCCATCAAGCTAGCGTGTTTCGACTCAAAACGGAATTCGCTTCGTGCAAAATGGTGTAGCAACTTCAATAAATTAATCGGCGTGCTGGCGATAAATTCAGGTGATCGCAGCTTTTTCGCGCAGCCCTTGACGCAGGGCCTTCGCCCGGCAACATGCGTCAGTCTTTTCCTCCCATCGGAGCAAGCTTTCCAGATGTCACTGTCCGCCGAAGCGATCGCGACGCTGTCGCACGTGTCCACCGCCACCATCACCACGGTCCTGCTCAAGAAGGGCCTGCGCAACATCTGGATGCGCGGCACCAAGCCCTTGAAGCCTGGGCAGAAGCGGCTGGTCGGACCGGCCTTCACGCTGCGCTTCGTGCCGGCCCGCGAGGATCTGGCGACGCCGGAATCCTGGTCGTCGCCGATCTCGACCCGTACCGCGATCGAGGCGATGCCAGCGGGCTGCATTGCCGTGGTCGATGCCATGGGCATCGCCGATGCCGGCATTTTCGGCGACATCCTCTGCGCGCGCATGGTCAAGCGCGGGGTGACGGCGCTGATCACCGATGGCGTGGTGCGTGACGTCGAGGGTGTGCTCGGCACCGGCCTGCCGGTCTGGTGCGACGGCTACGCGGCGCCGCCGTCGGTTGCAGGTCTGACCTTCGTCGGCTGGGGCGAACCGATCGGCTGCGGCGGCGTTGCCGTGTTTCCGAACGACGTGGTGGTGGCCGACCAGGACGGCGCGGTGCTGATCCCGCAGGCGTTCCTTGACCAGGTGCTGGCCGAAGGACCCGAGCAGGAGCGGATGGAAGCCTGGATCGTCAACGAGGTGAACAATGGCGCCCAGCTGCCCGGCCTGTATCCGATGAATGCCGAGACCAAGGCGCGCTACGCCGCAACCAAGAAATAACGTCAAGAGAGGGAGGTAACCCCATGGATATCCACGTTTCCGGCTCGCGGCCGACCCGCCGCGCGCCGAAGGAGAACTTCACCGGCAGCGTGCTGCAGGACCCGATCAACATGGCGCCGGCGCCGGCCCGGCTGAATGCCTCGCGCGTGTCGTTCGAGCCCGGTGCGCGCACCGCCTGGCACACCCATCCGCTCGGACAGACGCTGTACGTGATCTCGGGCATCGGCCGCGTGCAGGCCAAGGGCGGGCCGATCCGGGAAATCCGCCCCGGCGACGTCGTCTGGATCCCGCCGAACGAGAAGCATTGGCATGGCGCTTCGCCCGACAACAGCATGACCCACATCGCCATGCAGGAGGCGCTCGACGGCGTCTATTCGACCTGGATGGAGCACGTCACCGACGAGGAATACAACGGCAAGGTCGGCTGAGCCGGCGTTGCTGAGCCACAAGAAAAAAAGCCCCGCTGATCGAGCGGGGCTTTTTGATTCCGGACCGCGATTTCGCGTCGCTCAGTTCACCCGCGTCCATATCTGGCCGCCACAGAACATGCCGCCGAACGCGCAGCCCTGGACACGCAGCGTGTCGGGGCTCTTCAGGGCGATGGTGGAATCGTAGGTGCTGCCGCTATTGGGATCGAAGATGCGGCCGCTCCATTTGTCCTTGCCCGGCTTCATGTTGATCAGCACCTGCTCGCCGTTGGCGTTCGATGCCTTGTCGACCGAATAGCCGCAGAGATTGGCGCCGCATTGCTCGATGCGGACCTTGCCTTCCTTCTCTTCGGTCAGCCAGACGCCGAGCGGCGAGTTGGCTGCTTGTACGGGGTTCGCCGCTGGCTTGGGCGCGGGCGATGCGGCGCCGACCGTCGGCGCTGGGACCGGCTTTGCCGACGCTGGCGCGGCGCTTTGTTGCACAGCTGGCGACGCGGGTGGTGGTGGCGGTGTGGTTGCTACCGTAGCCGGAGGTGGCGCAACGCTCGTGTTTGCAGGCTCTGTCGTTGTTGCTGGCGACGCTGGCGCCGCGGCCTGATCAACGGCAGTCGAAGAGGGTGAGGCAGCGGCCGCGGGTGGCGTGACAGGCATGGACGGAGAATCCGTTTTGGCGTCCTTCGGAGCCGTCTCGTGCTTCTGCTCGGCGTCCCTGTGCTTGGCGCGCTTGGTGCTGCGGCCGGTATTGTCATAGACGCCGGGGATCGAAACCGTTCCGCGATCGGGATCGATGCGAATGGTGCGGCCGCCGTAATCGAACGTGTATTGCGCCTGCGCTGTCGCCGTGCTGGCCAGCACGAGCGTGGCGATCGCCAGAAGCTTTCTCATCTCGACCTCCAGTGCAGGGAATCCCGTTCGCGAGGCTATTTAGTAGGCGCCTCGCTGAACGTGCCCCAAATCACGGTCAGAACATGAGTCGTGCCCTCGCACCCTAGGTTCAAATCACTGGATTGCGATCGGATTCAGGCCGTGCGCATCAATTTGCGGCCGGCGAGCAGTGAACCTGACGCAGCCTATTCAAACCACACGGCATAGATCTTCGCGTAGCTGCCGTCTTCGTGCGCGATATGGAGCCACTGGTCGACAAACGCCTTCAACGCGACGTCGCGCTGCATCCAGTAGGCCTTTTCCGCGAAGTCGAACGGCTTGTCGGGATGCACGGCGCAGAGCACGCCGGGATGCAGCTTCTGCTGATAGCGCGTCTCGGACGCGTCGGTCATCATCAGGTCGGCGTCACCCTTGGCGATCTCGTCGAAGATTTTAGTGTTGTCGTTGAAGACACGGATGTCCGCGGCCTTCACGTTGGCGCGCGCAAAACGCTCGTTGGTGCCGCCGGGATTGACGATGACACGGGTGCCGGGCTTGTCGATCTCGGCGATCGTCTCAAACTTGCCCTTGTCGGCGCAGCGCGCGATCGGCGTCTTGCCCTCGCGCATGATCGGCGTCGAGAACAGGCCCTTCTTCTGCCGGTCGAAGGTAATGGAGACGCCGCCCATCGCGATGTCGAAATTGTCGGCCTCGAAATCCTTCATCATCTGCGGCCACGATGTCGGCACGAACTCGACCTTGACGCCGAGCGCCTTGCCGAGCGATTGCGCCATGTCGACGTCGAAGCCGCGAAACGCGTTCGTCTCCTTGTCGAGCGCCGTGAAGGGCAGGTAGTCGCCGGTCATGCCGACGCGCAGCGTGCCGCGCTTGACGATCTCATCGAGCCGGGACGGCGCCGGCTGCGCTTGCGCGGCAGAAATGAGCAAAGCGAGAGCGAGGCCGGCCAGCGCGCGAAACATCAAGTTTTCTCCATCCGCCTTTTTGCGATGCCCGTGAGCACGTATCGCGTGTCAGGCCTCGTGGCGGTCCTTGCTCGCCTGAAGGGCGGCCGCCGTACGGCTGACGATCTCGTGCTTGAAATGCTCGAAGCGGCGCCGCGCTTCGGCCTCGCGATCGTCGACGAATTTGATCGCGGCGTCCCTGTCCATCGGGCCGTTGACCAGCGGGGTCGATCCTTCGCCGACGGTCTCGTCGACATAGTATTGGGCGCCGTCCTCGCGCACTGTCCAGCGGAAGCGCAGCGCGGCCATCGGGCCTGGGCCGGACTTGTAATAGCCATTGGCCTCGATCGGTTGGGGCGGCTGGATCGGCTCTGGCTCTGGCACGCTCGGCTCGGGTTCACTCAGCTCGGTCTCACTCGGCTCAGACTGTTCGACCAGTAGCTCGGGTTCCTCGATCGGCGGTTGCTCGACTGTCGTCGGCTCGGCAGGCGCGCTCTCGACGGACACAGTCTTGATGGACACCGCTTCGACGGTGACGACCTCGACGGACGATGGCAGGGGCGGTGGCATCGCTATCGAGACCGGCGGCTCCTCGGCAGGCTCGGATGCCTTGTCCGCGGCCTTGTCGGACGACTTGGTGTCGGACGACTTGGACTTGTCGGGAGGCGTCGTCGTCTGATCGAGAATGCTCGCGATTGCGGCGAGCGCATTGTCGGTCGGGTCACTCACGGTTCGGTCTCCCAAGCATGACGCCGGCGGAATCGTGCCGGCGCCCTTCCTATCTACCTGATTGGACTACCCTTTGTCCCGCCCGATTGAGCTAGGCGCAGACCGGCGGATGCCGGTCCTTCCAGGGACGAGCCTGTTCGAGCTGGCCGGCCAGGCGGAACAGCAGTCCTTCCTCGCCAAGCTTGGCCGCGAACATCATGCCGAGCGGCAGGCCAGCCTTGTTCCAGGCCAGCGGCACCGACATTGCCGGCTGCCCGGACATGTTGAACATCGAGGTGCCAGGCATGTAGCGGCGCAGCACCGGCGCGATGTGCGTCAGGTCCTCGGACATCGTGTTCAACTCGCCAATGCGGAGCGGCGGCGCGCACAAGGTTGGGCTGAGGAAGATGTCGCAGCCCTCGAAGAAGGTCGCAAGCCCGCGCGAGATCTGGAACGCCGCAAGCTGCGCAGCGACGTAGTCGGCGGGGGTCATCTTGACCGAGTTCTGACCGCTGGCGAGCGTCAGCCGCTCGACATCGTCCGACGTCAGCGTGCGCCCGACGCGCTGTTCGAGCACGCGGATCGTCAGCGCCGTGTTGCCGCCGACGATCGTCGTCATGACCGCGGCGGGATCGGCGGCAAGTGGCGGCGCACGCTCCTCGACATGATGGCCGAGGCCCGCCAGCAGCTTGGCAATGTCGCGGACCGCTGCGGCGATCTCGGGATCGATCGCATCGCCATAGGGCGACTTGTCGGTAAAGCTGATGCGCAGATGGCCGGGATCGCGGCCGACCTCCTGGGAAAACGGCCGCTCCGGCGGCGGCGCGACGTAGAGGCTCGACGGCTCAGGACCATGGATCGCATCCATCATGACCGCGCTGTCGCGGACGCTGATGCTCAGCACATGGCCGACGGAGAAGCCGCCCCAGCCCTCGCCGCGATCGGGACCGCACGGGTTGCGGGCGCGCGTCGGCTTCATGCCGAATACGCCGGAGGCGGAGGCGGGGATCCGGATCGAGCCGCCGCCGTCGCTGGCATGCGCAACGGGCAGGATGCGCGCGGCGACAGCAGCCCCCGCGCCGCCGGACGAGCCGCCGGAGGAATGATCGAGATTCCAGGGATTGCGGGTCGGGCCGAACAGGCGGGATTCCGTCGTCGGCATCAGCCCGAATTCCGGGCTCGCGCTCTTGCCGAAGATCGCAAGACCCGCATCGAGGAAACGCTGGGTCAGCGTACCGTTGTGATCGGCGACGAAGTCCTTCAGCAGGCTGGCGCCCGACGTGGTGCGGGTGCTCTCGAGCAGGTCGAGATCCTTCAGCAGGAACGGTACGCCGGTGAAGGGGCCGTCAGGCAACCCTTTGGCGATCTGGCGCTCGGCGTAGTCGTAATGCTTGACGACAACTGCGTTGATCTTCGGATCGACGGCGGTCGTGCGCGCAATCGCCTCGTCGAGCAGTTCCTTTGCCGTGACGTCCTTGTTGCGGACGAGCTCGGCGAGACCGACCGCGTCGTAGTTGCCGAATTCCTTGAAAGCCATGTGCGTGCTCCGCATCGCCGGGCCGACCTCGGGGGATCGGCCGCGGTGCAAACGAGAAGGGCTGAAAGCTCAGCCGAGGACGTCCTGATTGATCACGTTCTGGCGCAGCGGATTGCCGTCCAGCACGCTCAGGATATTGCGCGCGGTCTGCTCGCTCATGCGATCGACAGCCTCTACCGTCACGCCCGCGACGTGCGGTGCCATGATCACATTCGGCAGGGCGTGCAGGGGCTGGCCGACCGACGGAGGCTCGACCTCGAACACGTCGAGGCCGGCGCCGGCCAGCTTGCCCGACGCCAGCGCGTCGTGCAGCGCCTTCTCGTCCACGATGCCGCCGCGGGCGGTGTTGATGAGATAGGCGGTTGGCTTCATCAGCCTGATCCGTGCGGCGTTGAACAGGCCGACCGTCTCGGGCGACTTCGGGCAATGGATCGTGACGAAATCCGCCCGCGGCAGCGCTGCTTCGAGGCTCGGCACCGCCTCACAGCCGGCCGCGGTGATCTCGCCGGCCGCCTTGTAGGGATCGTAGACCAGCACGTTCATTTCCATCGCAAGGCAGCGCTTGGCGGTGCGGGTGCCGATGCGGCCGAAGCCGACGATCAGGACCGTCTTGCCGTAGAGGTCGAACGGCAGCACGCCGAGCCGGCTCGCCCAGGTGCCTTCCTTGACCATCGCGTGCATTTCCTGCGCGCGCTTGGCCAGCGTCAGCATCATGAACAGGGCGTGCTCTGCGACCGACGGCGAGTTCGCGGTACCTGCGACCATCAGCGGCACCTTGCGGCGGGACAGTGCCGGCACGTCGACTGCGTCGTAACCGACGCCGATCCGGGTCACCACCAGCATGCCCTTGGACGCCTCCAGCTCCGCCTCGCCGAAGCGGGTCGCGCCGAGCGCCACGCCATGGACCGGCGCATGCTGCTCCAGCATCGCCTGGAAGTCCTTGGCCGAGATCAGGTTGGGAAATTCGACGAGTTCTACATCATCCCGTTCATTGAGGAGGGCCCGTGCCCCCGGAGACAGAGTCTGGGTGATGAAAATCTTCTTCTTGTTGGTAGCCATTTCCTGCCCTTGAGGTTCTTGTGCGCCGTCAAAGCACGGCGCCGGTCACCTCGTTTAGCAAATGCATATTGTTGAGGTCCACAGCCAATCGGAGCGGGCTGCCATCCCGCGCGCCGGCATTGGGATTGACCCGGCCGCAGAGCTGGGAGCCCTCGAGCGTGAAGTAGACCAGCGTCTCCATGCCCATCGGCTCCGTGACGTCGAGCATCGCATCGAACGGCTCGATGCCGGGCTCGGCGTGCGGCCGCGCCTCCATGATATGCTCGGGTCGCAGACCCAGCAGCAGCTTGTCGGTGCGGGAAAGGGCCTGGTAGCGGGCGGCGCGCGCCGGCGGCAGCGGGAAGGAGAGCCGATCGGTCAGCCGCACGTTGAGCTTGCCGCCGACGTCCTCGAGCCGGCACGGAACGAAATTCATCGCGGGCGAGCCGATGAAGCTCGCGACGAAGCGGGTCGCCGGCTTGTGATACAGCTCGTTGGGCGTGCCGATCTGCTCGATCCTGCCGTGGTTCATCACCACCACGCGGTCGGCCAGCGTCATCGCCTCGACCTGGTCATGGGTGACGTAGACGGTAGTGGTGCGGACCTTCTGGTGCACCTTCTTGATCTCGATCCGCATCTGCACGCGCAGCTTGGCGTCGAGGTTGGACAGCGGCTCGTCGAACAGGAACACCTTCGGGTTGCGCACGATCGCGCGTCCCATCGCGACGCGCTGGCGCTGGCCGCCGGAGAGCTGCTTCGGCTTGCGGTCGATCAGGTCGGTGATGTCGAGCATGCGGGCGGCTTCCGTCACCCGGCTCTTGATCTCGGCCTTGGGGTAGTGCTTGAGCCGCAGCCCGAACGACATGTTCTCGGCGACGGTCATGTGTGGATACAGCGCATAGTTCTGGAACACCATTGCGATGTCACGGTCCTTCGGCGGCACGTCGTTGACGACATCGCCGCCGATCATGATATCGCCGTCGGAAATGTCCTCGAGGCCGGCGATCATCCGCAGCGTCGTCGACTTGCCGCAGCCGCTCGGCCCGACCAGCACCACGAACTCATGGTCGGCGATATCGAGGTCGATGCCGCGCACCGCCTCGACCTCGTCGTAACGTTTCACCACCTTGCGCAAACTGACGTCGGCCATGAATCCTACCTTTGTCGCGTTCAACCTTTTGTCGCACCGGCGGTCAGGCCGGCAATGTAGTAGTCCATCAGGAAGGCGTAGATGATCAGCGGCGGCGCGGCGCCGAGCAGGGCGCCGGTCATGATCTGCCCCCAGTTGAAGACGTCGCCCTTGATCAGGGTCGTGATGATGCCGACCGGCAGCACAAGCTGATCGGTCGAGGTGGTGAACACCAGGGGATAGAGGAACTGGGCCCAGGAGACGGTGAAGGCAAAGATCGTCGCCGCGATCAGGCCGGGCAGGGCGACCGGGATGAAGATCCGGGTCAGCGTCTGGAACCAGCTCGCGCCGTCGATGATCGCGGCCTCATCGAGCTCCTTCGGGATCGAGGCGAAATAGCCGATCATGATCCAGGTGCAGAACGGCACCGTCAGCGTCGGGTAAATGAACAGCAGCACATACCAGCGGTTGATGAGCTGAATGCCGGTCCAGTCGCCGATTACCGCGAACATCTTGAACAGCGGGATGAACAGCAGGCTGTCCGGAATGAGATAGGTGAGGAACACCCCGGTCGCGAGCGTCGCCGAGCCCCAGAACTTCATCCGCGCCAGCGCAAAGGCAGCCGGCACGCTGATCAGCATCGTGATGGTGACCACGATGATCGAGACCCAGGCCGAATTCCAAAAGAAGCGCAGGAACTGGTTCGACGTCAGGAGCTGAACGTAGTTCTCGAGTGTCGGGTGGTAGACCCACCACGGATTGGTCGCCGCCGAGATCTCCGCGCTGCCTTTCAGGGAGGTGATCAGCATGTAGAGCGGCGGCACCAGCGAGAAGATCGCAAACAGCGTCAGGAAGAAATAGGACCAGCGTAGCGCCCAGGTCCGGTCGCGGCTCATGCTGCCGTATTTGACCTTGCGGGTCGGTCCCGACTTGTCGATCGTCACCGTGCTCATCAGGATTCATTCCCGCGTTTGGTGATGTCGCGCAGGATGAAGATCGCCGCGACCGCGAGGATCGGCACCATGAACAGCGAGACGCTGGCGCCGAGCGGAATGTCGCTGCCCTCGATGCCGACGCGGAACGCCCAGGTGGCGAAGATGTGAGTGTGGTCGAGCGGCCCGCCCGCGGTCAGGATGCGCACGATGTCGAAATTGGCGAAGGTTACGATCAGCGAGAACAGCGTCGTGATCGCGATGATGTTGCGCATCATCGGCAAGGTCACGTACCAGATCCGCTGCCACCAATTGGCGCCGTCGATCGCGGCCGCCTCATAGAGCTGCTCGGGCACCGATTTCAGCGCCGCCAGATACATGATCATGAAGAACGGCGCGCCGTACCAGACATTGACCAGGATCACCGAGAAGCGCGCCCACATCGCGTCGCCGGTCCACGGGATTGGCCCGAGGCCGAAGAACGCAAGCGTGTAGTTGAAGGCGCTGTAGGACGGGTCGAACAGCCACAGCCAAGCCAGCGTGCTCATCGCCGGCGGGATCACCCATGGCACCAGCAGCATGCCGCGCCATTTGCGCTGCTTGTTGGCGGGAACATTGTGCACGAAATGCGCGACGATGAAACCGATCAGCGCTTTGAAGACCACCGCCGATATCGCAAAGATGCAGGATTGCTTGACCACCAGCCAGAAGGTTTCGCGCTTGAACAGGAACTCGAAATTGCCGAAGCCGACGAACTTCGTCATCGCCTTGTTCAGCGTCGCCAGATGCAGGGAATAGAGGGCCGGATAGATCACGAGCACGGCGATCAGGAGGATCAGCGGCAGCGTCATCAGGAATGCTGACATCGACTTGCGCCGCAGCGCGTTGCGCAGGCCGGCGCGCCTTCGCCCTGTCGGGGCCGCAGCTGTGCGGTTGGATTGGAATGCGACATCAACCATTACGCAGGTTCCTCGCGCGGGTTGGTTGCACGGCTCGCCGGTCCGGCGGTTGGTCTATAAAGACGAGACCACGCGCGGCCAGCACGATCGGCGGCCGCGCGCGAACTCGTCCGTTCGTCAGCTTCGCATGAAGCCTTCGCACTCGCCTTCGGCCCAGGCGAGCGTCTTTTCCAGGCCTTCACCCTGGTAGTAGCGCAGGCACATCTTGGTCAGGGTGGCCTGGAAGTAGATCTGCTGCGCGACCTTGGGCGGCGCGGGCGATGCCGCGATCGACAGCGTCTGATGATGGTAGGGATTCGGATAGTGGTAGAGCGTGCCCTTTGGCGGCGCTTCCTCAGCCCAAACCTTCAACGTTGTGAGCTTTTCGTAGGCCGGCAGGTCATATCCGCCGCTCGCGACCACCATCTTTTCGATCGATGCGGGTTGCGACAGGAAGGACAGCAGGCTCTTCGCCGCTTCCTTGTTCTTCGAGAACGACCAGATCGACCAGAAGAACGGCAAATAGGGCGCGAAGCGTCCCTTCGGCCCGGCCGGGAACCCATGTGTCCAGCATTGCTCTGCGACCTGCGGAGCATCGCGCTTGGCGACCGCCCAGGCGCTCGGCGGGTTCATGATCATCGCACCCCTGCCCGAGACCAGCCACTTGTTGTTGGAGGCATCGTCCCATGCGGAAACATCGGGCGGCAGGAAAGCGAGAAGTTTCTTGTAGAATTCGAGCGACTGGCGCACCGCGTCGGTCTTTACGGTGAGGTTGCCCTTGGCGTCGACCAGTTGCGCACCGAACGACTGAAAGATCGCGCCGGCAGTATCGACGCTGTCGCTGGTTTCGCCGAGACCGATGCCGAACGGGAAGCCGGCCTTGTGGCAGGCTTCAGCCGCCTTGAGGAACGTATCGAGGGTCCAGTTGTCCGCTTTCGGGGGGCTTCCGGCCGGATACATTTCCTGCACGTCGATATTGGCATACTTCTTCATCAGGTCGATGCGCGAGCAGGGACCCTTGATCTGGCTGCCGACGCTGGCGGGAACGCCGAGCCATTTGCCGTCGGCCTGGCCGAGATACTTCACTGTACCGTTGACGTCGCCGTTCAGCTTGATGAGCGGGTCCATGATGTCGTTGACCGGCTCAAGCAGTTCGGCATTGGACTGGGGCCACCACGTCGGCATCTGGAAGATATCGTGACCGGACTTCGCCTGCGCCTCGGCGGCGATGGTGACGATGTTCTTGTTGCCCTGGCTGGTGATGTAGTCGATCTCGACCTCGACTTTTTCCTTGGCGCCCCATTCCTTGACGAGTTCGGTGGACGCACTGTTCGCGCCCGGCACCCAATGATCCCAGAAGCCCATCGTGAGCTTTCCGGCTGCGTAGGCGCCACGTACGTAGGGGGCTGTAATGAGCGCCGCCGATGACAGCGCTGTCGCTGCAACGAATTCTCGGCGCGAAAGCTTCTTCCGTGACATGGCATTCCCTCCCTGGTAGCCGACGGACAAAAGACTTCTTGAATCCCGTTGTTGTTTTTGTGCGTCGCGTTCGCGCGACGTCGCGGGATTTCGTTCACAGTGATCAGAACAGAATTGCCGGCTGCTGTCGAGAAACGAGATGCCCGTGCCACGTAGTACTAACGTTGTGGTCAAATCGCAGGCAGTGTCATCGGCATCACTGCAGTTGCCCCTGGTTTGCCGCGCGTCCGGTGATCATGCTGCGACGCACGCGGAGGTCGGCGCGGCGATGCTTGTAGACGATGCGCGGTTGAGCCGCAGGTTTCCGACCAAGCCCTGACCGAGCCGTGTTCCGCCATGTTGATGGCCGGCGCGACCGATAGACTTGCCGAAGCCGGAAACGATAAACTCCGGATTCGTCGACCCTGCCCGCCGCGTCAGTCCAATTCACACAATCGATCACGGAGACCCGATCATGCTCATCCCGGTAGCGAAGCTGCGAGCGCAATGGAAATTGTGCGCCGCGGTTGGGGCCGCCGCCGTCACGCTGCTTGCAGTGCCTCACATGGTCGATGCGCAGATCGTGCAGGGCGTCGAAAACGGCGCGCGCGAAGGCAACAAGGCCGCCGGACCGGTTGGCGGCGTTCTGGGCGGAGCAATCGGCGGCGTCGTCGGGGTGGTGACCGGCGTGACCGGGGTCTTGACCGGTAACAACAACGCCAACCCCAATGCCGGCAACGGCAAGAATGCACAGGCTCCGGCGTCCGGTGACAAGCAGGGCGCCAAGGCCGCCAAATCGGCCAAGGCCGCCGCCAAGGACAAGGGTGCGAAGCAAGCGCCGACCGTGCTGACCCAGGCCGGCGCACCGCAGCTCACGGCCGAACAGATCGTCGCGAACAGCGACGCCAACATCGAGCGGATCAAGAAGGAGCTCAACCTGACGCCGGAGCAGGAGAAGAATTGGGCCGGCTTCAACAGTGCGATGCACTATCTCGGGCACAATGGCGCCGATCGCCTCAACCTGCGCATTGCCCGCGCGCAGCGCGATCCGCCTGACGACATCATCGAGCAGATGCGCAATGAGGCCCAGTTCCTCAATGACCGCGCCGTCGATCAGCGCGGCGTCGCCGACGCCGCCGAGCCGCTCTATGCGAGCCTCGACGACAAGCAGAAACAAATCTTCATCAACGAAATGGTCCGCCTCAGCCACGAACGCGGGCTGGACTAGGGTCATTTCCGACAGCGAAGTGGGGACGAATAGCCGGGCCACCAAGCCCTGGGGTAGGTTAAAGGCGCAGCACCCCGGCTATTCTGCCGCAGCGGCGCGGCCTGGCTAATTCGTCATTCAATGTTGAAGAAAAACGGACCGGATCACGCCCGAGTGATGGCCGAGTCAGGGCCTTGTCGGGAACCGTCTTGCTGACATGAAGATTTGGCCGGCACATGCGCCGGCCAATTGTTGAGCAGCGGAATAATCCGGCGAAGGCTGTTCAGCCCTTCGGGAAGTTCAGCTCCACGCCGACGCCGTCGGGATCGTAGAGGAATATCTGAGTGTCGCCGGTGCGCGGCACGATCTGCTCGCGGAAGCTGACGTTCTTCGCCTGCAGGCGTTTGCGCACGGCGTCGACGTCGGTGGCGGCGAAGGCAATATGATCGAGCCGCCCGGTGTCCTCATATTTCTTCTCGGTGCCGCGCACCACGATGCCGTCGCGCGGTTTGCGAGTGCCCATTAAATGGACAGTGGCCTGGCCGCCGGAATAGAGCCAGTAGCCGGGGAAATCGAGCGGCGGACGATCGCCATTCTCGAGCCCGAGCACATCGCAATAGAACGCCTTGGTCTTCTCCAGGTCCTGCGGTTCGATCGTGAAATGCTGTAGTCCACCCAGTGGCATGGTTCTTCTCCCTGAGAAATCGGGTTAAACGAAGCTGAGGTCGGCATCGACGCCCAGCATCCAGGCGCCGACGGTCTCGAAATGGCTGAAGCGCCCCTGCAGTTGCTGGGTCACGGTGTGGATGTCGCGGAAGCGCCGCTCCAACGGATGGCCGTCGAAGATCGCGGTGGCGCCGGCCGTGTTGTAGGCAAAGTCGACGGCTTCCCGCGCCTTGTGGATGGCGTGCGTTGCCGCCATCCGGATCGTCATGCGCTGCGCGACCGTAATGCTGTGCCCGGCAACCAGGTCCTGCCAGATATCCGCCATCGACTGCAGCAGGAAGGCGCGGGCGGCGCGCAGATTGACTTCGGCCTGGGCGAGGCCGGATTGCACCACGGCATTGTCGCGCAGCGTCTTCTTCATGCCGCGCGGCATCTTATTGCGGGCGATATCGACGAAATTATCCAGTGCGCTGCGCGCAATGCCGCAGGCGACCCCGGCGAAGCCGACCTGATAGCAGGTGTGGTTGCTCATCCGGTACAGCGGACCATTCTCGCGGCATTCGCGATCGAATTCGCGGGTGATCGAATGGTCCGCGCGGACGAAGACGTCGTTGAGCGCGAACTGGTCGCTGGCAGTGCCGCGCAGCCCGACCGTGTTCCAGATGTCGGTCCATTCGACGTGTTCGGTCCGCACCAGCATGGTGCGCTCGACCTGCTCGCCATTGACGTCGCGGCGCGGCGAGCCGTCCGCCGCATAGACCGGGCAGTGGGCGCCTAGCCAGGTGGCGTGCCGCCCGCCGGAGGCAAACGACCAGACCCCGGTGACGCGGTAGCCGCCCGCGCACTCGACCGCCTTGACCTTGGGGCCGGGTCCCCAGGCCAGCACGGCGCGCGGATCGGCAAACATCTCCTGCGCGACCGGCAGGTCGAGATAGGCCGCCGACATCGCACAGCCGCCGGCCTGGCTCAGGCACCACGCCGTCGAGGCATCGGCCTTGGCGATGGTCTCGATGACATGGAAGAAGGTGACGGGATCGGTTTCGATCCCCTCGGTCGAGCGCGGCAACAGCAGGCGGAACAGCCGCGCCTCATGCAGCCGGTCGAGCAGATCGGGCGGCAGGCGGCGGGACGTCTCGATCTCGTCGGAGGCGGCTGCAACCGCGTCCCTGATTGCCTCGGCGCGGGCGATCACGTCGCGATCGCCGGCAAGATCGGCAGCAGTCACGCTCATATTCACCTCCCTCAGGCGCGCCGGATCGTTGCGGCGGCCGCGACGTCGGCGGTCGCATTGAGCTCCTTGTCGATCTGCTCGATCGACTTGCCCCGGGTCTCGAGCCCGAAGAACAGATAGACGGCGCCCGCCATCAGGAACCAGCAGCCGAGATAGACGAAGGCGGTCGGGATCTGGGTGAGCGGTACATCCGGCTTGAGGTAGTTGTTCGAGCCGACGATCAGGGCAAGCCCGACCGGCCCGATGATCTTGCCGATGCCGCCGAAGCCGTAGGCCGATCCCATCCCCGTGGTGCGCAGATGCGACGGCCAGACCTCCGCGGCATAGGGCCCGACGATCGCAAAGCCGCCATCGGCGAAGAAGAACGCGGCGCCGAGCAGCAGCCAGAATGCCGACATGCCGAACAGCGTCGCGTCGTAGTGATAGCCGGCAATGATGGTCAGCGCGCCGGCGCCGAAGCCGAGCAGGCCGCCGGCGATGCGCCGTCCCAGCAGTTCCGAGAAGTAGGAGAACGAGATGCGTCCGAGGAAACCGGTGATGCTGAGCAGGATCATCATCTTGGCGGCCTCCTGCGGCGAGACCTTCAGGAGCAGCACGAACAGCGCGGGCGCCCACAGCGTGATGCCGTAGACGCCGGTCTGCGCCCCGGCATTGCCGAGCCAGGAGACGATCAGGCTGCGCGGATACTTGAACAGGTCGAACCAGCTTGTCTTGACGATTGGGCCGGCGTCGGCCGCGCTCGGCAACGGCAGCTCCGATGGCGGCACCTGCAGCGCCCAAGCCAGCGACTTGCGGGCTTCGTCATAGCGTCCCTGCCGGCACAGCCAGCGCGGCGACTCCGGAACCCAGAGCCGGACCAGCAGCACCAGGACAGCGGGCAGCACGCCGATCGCAAACAGTAGCCGCCACTGATCGGTGCCCATGACCGCGCCGAGCACCGCGCCGAGCCCGACGCCGAGCGGGATCACGCAGGTGACGAGCCCGCCGACCCAGCCGCGCTTGTGAGAGGGCATGAACTCCTGCACCAGCGGCAGGTCGACGCAATAAAGTCCGCCGACGCCGGTGCCGACGAAGAAGCGCAGGATCGCCAGATAGACCCAGCCATTGTCGGGCGTGAAATAGAGCAGGCCGGTCGCGGTCGAGAAATTCAGCACGGTGCCGATGAAGACGATGCGGCGCCCGACCCGGTCGGCGAGCCAGCCCCACAGATAGGCGCCGAGGATGGCACCGATGCCGGAGCTCATCAGCACGGTGGCCGACTGGCCAAAGGTGAGTTTCCACGGCCCGATCAGGAATGCGAGCACAAAGCCGATCAGGAAGTAGTCGAAGAACTCCAGCGCATCGCCGATGATGGCCGCCGCAAGGATCTTGATCTGGTTGCCGGTCAGAGTCGTCCGGCGATCGAGAATCTCGAACATGGCGCGTCTCCCCATGGCGCCTGTTCGTTGTTGTTGGGAGCGTGCGTCGCGCCAGCGCATCGCCCATAGGGTGAGGCTATCCTCGCGCTGTCGCGAACGGCAAGCCCGCACCGACGCGGGGCTCATCTGCACGGGTGCGATAAGCAATTCGGCTTACTGCTGCGCACAAATCGTGGTGCGAAAGCCTGATGCGGGCCGCAGGAGCCGTTGACTCCTGCGATGCCGATCGCCCACGTTTGCGTGAGGAACGCTTGAGGGGGAAGCCGGGTGGACGAAAAGCGCAAGCATCCGCGAACCGAGGTCAATGAACCCGGCTATGTCTCGTCGGGCGGTTCGGTCATGCGTTGCACGATCGTGAATATGTCGCCGGAGGGGGCCGCCATCGAGGTCGAGAATCCGGCCTTCGTCCCGCACCGATTCCGCCTGGTGATGGCCCGGGACGCCTCGGTTGTCTATGACTGCCAGGTGATCTGGAGCAAGAAGACGCGGATTGGAGTGAGTTTCGTGACGACCGCCTGAGCGCGGCAATCTCGTGGGGACGCCATGACCGACCGAGCCAGGCTGGGGTGGTTTCGTTGCTGGAACAGCAGGTGAGGCGCCGATGACTCCGGAACCCGCAACGATCTGCCTCGGCTGCTGGCAAAACCTGCACATGCCGATCCCGTTGCGCGGTCCCTTGTCGGCGCCGTTCCGCCTGTTCGGTATCCGGCCGAGTCGCATGAACCCGAACACCTGCACGATCTGCGAGATGGCCTTCTCGAAGATCATGAAGGCACGCGCCGTGACCATCGACGCCACCATCCTGTTCGCCGATCTGCGCGGCTACACGACGCTGACGCAGACCATCGCGCAGGACGGGCTGACGTCGCTGCTCGATGCGTTCTACGACGACTGCGCCGCCGCGATCTGGCGCTATGACGGCATTCTCAACAAGACGATCGGCGATGCCGTGTTCGCGATCTTCAATTTTCCGGTGCGCCGGGACGATCATGCGGTGCAGGCCTTGCTGGCAGCGCGCGACATCCAGCGCCGTTTCCAGGAAAGGCGCGACGCCCTGGCGCGGACGATCGGCGCCGGCGACATCGAGCTCGGCATCGGGATCGGGATGGACAGTGGTGACACCAATTTCGGAGAGTTCGGCCAGACCCATCGCGACCTGACGGCTGTCGGCACGGTGGTCAATCGCGCGGCACGTGCCCAGGCGATGGCAAAATCCGGCGAGATCCTGGTCACGACGGCCGTGCGCGATCGAACCCGCGACATGATCACCGCGGCCGGTTCCGATTATACGCTGAAGGGCTTCGACCAGCCGGTTATGCTGTTTTCTGCCTGAATTGACGCAGCGCAAAAAAGACGGCTCCAGCGTGCCATTGCGCGCCGAAGCCGTCGGGATGGTCGTTTGCCGATTACGAACGTCGCCTCAACGCCGAACCGGCGGCTTCGTTCCCGCCCACCTGAAATCCTTTTGAACCGGGTCAGCGCCACATGCCGCGCATCCGGGCGCCGATATCGATCGGCGGCGCGCGGTTGGCGGAGGAGGTCTGCGCGGCCGCAACGCGCGGCCAGCCGGTCCGCTCGAACATCGGCAGCAGTCTTTCCGGGATGAAGCGGGTACGCGAGGCGTACATGTGGCGGTCGCCCTTGGCAGCCTGGCCGTGGACGAAGAAACGCTGCGGCACCAGCAGATGCAGATCGTCCTTGGCGCGGGTCATGGCGACATAGAGCAGGCGGCGCTCCTCCTCGAGTTCAGCCGACGTGCCGGCGCCGAGATCGGAGGGCATGCAGCCGTCGACGACGTTGAGCACGTAGACGGATTTCCATTCCTGCCCCTTGGCGGAGTGGATGGTCGACAGGATCAGATAATCCTCGTCGAGCAGCGGCACGCCGGCCTGGTCGCTGGTCGCATCGGGCGGATCGAGCGTGAGCTCGGTGAGGAAGCGTTCGCGTGACGGATAGCCGGCGGCGATCTGCTCGAGCTGAATGAGGTCGGCGCGGCGGACTTCGCTGTCCTCGTGGATTCGATCGAGATGCGGCTCGTACCAGAGGCGCGCGCGTTCGATGTCGACAGGCCATTCCGAGTAGCGGAGGTTCTCGATCGCCTCGACGAACAGCCGCCAGTCGGCGCCGGCGCGGGGCGGGGCGGGCAGCGCCGCGAGCGCCGCGATCGGATCGGCGGCCTCTGCCATGCGGTCGAGCACGCGCTGCGCCGAGGCCGGCCCGACGCCGGGCAACAGATGCAGGATGCGAAAGCCGGCGACCCGGTCGCGCGGATTCGCGGTGAAGCGCAGCAGCGCCAGCATGTCCTTGACGTGCGCGGCATCGAGGAATTTGAGGCCGCCGAACTTCACGAAGGGAATGTTGCGGCGGGTCAGCTCGACCTCCAGCGGACCGCTGTGCGAGGAGGTGCGGAACAGCACCGCCTGATGCTTCAACAGCGCGCCTTCCTCACGGTTGGCCAGCACCTGCTCGACGATGTAACGGGCTTGATCGGCTTCGTCGCGGATCGTGACGAGCAGCGGCTTGCGGGTCGAGGTCCTGTCGGTCCAGAGGTTCTTGGTGAAGCGTTCCTTGGCGAGCGAGATCACGCCATTGGCGGCCGCCAGGATCGGCTGCGTCGAGCGATAGTTGCGGTCGAGCGTGACGATCTCGGCGGCCGGGCTGAACTGCGCCGGGAAGTCGAGGATGTTGCGCACCGTGGCGGCGCGGAACGAGTAGATCGACTGTGCGTCGTCGCCGACCACGGTGAGCCCGCGTCCGGCCGGCTTGAGCGCGAGCAGGATGGAGGACTGCAGGCGGTTGGTGTCCTGATATTCGTCGACCATCACATGGTCGAAGCGGCCGCCGATCTCCTCGGCCAGCGCAGTGTCCGTCACCATCTGCGCCCAGTAGAGCAGAAGGTCGTCGTAATCGAGCACGTTCTGCCGCTGCTTGGCCTCGACATAGGCCGCAAACAATTGCTTCAACTCGCTGGCCCAGCCGGAGCACCACGGGAAGAACTGGCCCAGCACGGCCTCGATCGGCATCTCCGCGTTCACGCAGCGCGAATAGATCGCAAGGCATGTGCCTTTGGTGGGAAACCGGCTTTCGGTGCGGGAGAAGCCGAGATCGTGGCGGACCAGGTTCATCAGGTCGGCGGAATCCTCACGATCATGGATCGTGAAAGCGGGGTCGAGGGCGATGTGTTCGGCGAATTCCCGGAGCAGCCGCGCGCCGATGCCGTGGAACGTGCCCGCCCAATTCAGCGCATCGGTCATGATCGAGGCGCGATCGCCGAGCACGCGCCGCGCGATGCGTTCGACGCGGCCGGCCATCTCGGCGGCTGCGCGTCGCGAAAAGGTCATCAACAGGATGCGCCGCGGATCGGCGCCCGCGACGATCAGATGCGCGACGCGATGGGCAAGCGTATTGGTCTTGCCGGAGCCCGCGCCCGCGATCACCAGCAGCGGGGCGCCGACGATGCCATCCTTGCCGACCCCGTGCTCGACGGCGCGGCGCTGCTCGGAATTGAGCGCATCGAGATAGGCTGTGTTGGCAAGATCAGGCACGAATCACCCCCCACGAAACGCTAACAGACATTGCGATTCCGTGGAGCCGGCGCACCTCGATGGGAGCAGAGAAATTAGATTGACATTAACGCGCCGCGGAGCACAACCGCGCCATGGCTGATGTTTCCAAATCCGACACGCCGCTGAAGGCGACATTCAGAGTGCGGCTGAACGGCGAGACGGTAACGCTCGCGACCGTCGGTCAGGCCTACCGCTTCATCAGCAATCTCAGCGCCGTCGAATGGATGGAGTTCCGCTCGCTGCATGACGACGCGCTGGTCGCGCTGGAGCGCGCGGCGGGTAACGCCATGCTGACGGTGCAAGCAACTTCCGCGCTGCGGATGCTGTTCGTCCGCGCCAAATTGCTTTGAAAAGAAATGGGCCGCCTTGGCCCTCCGCGGCGGCCCGAGAGTGCGGCCGAAGCGCATTGCGCACCCGGCCGTTGCGTGTACCGCCGTTACCTTGTTTGCGGCCATAACGAACGGGCCTTACGAAAGGCGCGCCGATTCGGCTGTAGCTGCAACACCACAATCAGTGGCCGACGTCGTCGACGAGGCGGTCGTACACAAGCGCAGAGCGCAGGTTCATCGTTGCGATCCTCAGATAGCTGGGTTCGCGCATGGCGTTGTTGAACATCATGATCGCCGTCTTCCAGTACCCGCGCTCGCGCTGATCAATGTTCAGCGCTGACAGGTAGTCCGCCGCGTCGCCGACGGTTGCGAGTGTTCGCCCGTCTTTCAGCGTGATCGGGAACGCAAGCGGCGACCGCTTCTCCAGCTCCAGCACGAAAGGCTCCCCCAAAAGGCAAACAGCAATAACAGAACAGACCTAGCTGTGCCGCTATATCAAAGCCTTAAGGGAGTGTCCGGGTTGGGCGGTTCAGAAGGAATCCGCCAGTGCGATCTCCGCCCGGAGGGCATCGATGCGCCGTTCGGCTTCCTCCGACGTCAGGTCGCGCGCGTACTGGTTCGGCTGATAGGCCTCCTCGGCCAAGGTCCGCAACCGCAGCGCCTGGGCACGCGACATCAGCCCGCCAAGCCGCTCCGCAACCCCGCCAAATCTCACCGCTACCATGCTCATCGCTCACCTCGCTTGCCGGATCGTGACTTGACAATATGTTCTATTTTTGTTCTAACAAGCCATGGACAACAAGATCAACGAAATTCGTCGTAAGATCAGCACTTTGCGGGCTGAGATGAGCCTGGTCGAGGCTTCGATCCGGGATCAAGTCAACCGCGATCTGGATTGCAGCGAAGCGTCCTACCGGCTGATGGCGATGCGCGCCGAAGTGACCGAGCTCATCGGCCGGTGGAAGGCCGCCGGCGGCGGCGAGCGCCTCCCCACGGTGCGAGAGCGGCTGAGCCGAAGCTTTGCGGATCGTGCCGTTGCGACCGGCAAGCCGGCTCCCGACAAATCGGACAAAGGCAGGCTCATGCCGGGCCAGAGCAACGCGAGGGTTTGATCGGTCCGCCCGAGCGGGAGGGCGCGTCACACACCGGCTCGAGTCCGAATCTGGTTTCGGGGCGGGAACCCTAGCCGCGGGTGGGCATTTTCTTGTGGTGAGAGCCAACACCATAGCATCGCCCAGCGCCATGATCGCCGATCCGACCGCGCCACCGCGGGCATCGATGAATGACGATCGCAGCCCGTTGCTGACGCTGATCTCCTGCATCAGCTGCATCAGGACGATGCGGCTTGAGAGCAGCTCTCCGGGCAGCGAGGGCAGGGACATCCTTCAATATCGCTGCGAACAATGCAGCCGCATCGAACGGGTGCAATTGGTGCGGCGAACCTGGCCAGCGGACCGTTAGCCCTCCGTTTGAAAATTATGACCGCGCTCTCGCTTTTCTGGGCAGATCTTCATTTGCCGGGAGATCGTCCGGCACGCTTTCGGAGCGGTGCCCCGTCAGCTTCGAGAGTTCGCGGCTGAGGTCGTGAATGCGGTACGGCTTGCGCAGGACCGGAAAGTCGGACCGCACGTCGCGCGCACTCTTGCTGTAACCCGTCGTCAGCAGGATCGGCAGCTCGGGCCTCCTGTCCCGGATCGTGCGCGCCAGCTTCAGCCCGTCCATCTTGCCGGGCATCACGATGTCGCTGAACACCACGTCGACCCCGTTGGTCTCGATCTCCGATAAGGCAGCCTCTGCGTTCGAAGCCCAGCGCACGGTGTAGCCGAGCTGTTCGAGCAGGCCCGTGCTCGCATCGGCAACCGCCGGATTGTCCTCGATCAGCAGGACGGTTGCGGAGCCGCGCACGCTGTGGCCCGCAGTCGTCCTCGTTGCGGCCGCGGTCCCGCGCGGGAGGTAGATGCTGACCGTGGTGCCCTTGCCGAGCGTGCTTGCAATCTCGATCCGGCCGTCGGCCTGGTGGGCGAAGCCGTGGACCTGGGACAGTCCGAGGCCGGTCCCTTTGCCGACCGGCTTGGTGGTGAAGAACGGGTCGAAGACCTTGCTCAGCACATCCTGGGGGATGCCTTCGCCGGTATCGGCTACGCCGATGGCCACCTCGGTGGTTGCGGGTACGTTTCGGGCCGAGACCGTCAGTGTACCGCCACCAGCCATCGCGTCCCGCCCATTGACGACAAGGTTGATCAACGCGGTCTCAAACTCGTTCGGGTCGACGGAGACCGGCCAGAGATCCGGCTGGATCTCCATGTTCAGCTTGATCGCGCCGCCGAGCGCGCTGCTCAGCACCTCGCGCACCGCGGTGATCCTGTCGGCGACATCGATGGTCTGCGGGTTGACGCTCTGGCGGCGTGCGAAGGTGAGCAACTGGCTGGTCAGGGATGCGGCGCGCTCGGATGCGGTTTCGATCGCACTCAGGGCAAGCTGGCCGCGCTCGCTCGTCACCTCGCGCTTGATCCGGTGCAGATTGCCCGAAATGATCATCAGGAGGTTGTTGAAGTCGTGCGCGACGCCGCCGGTCAATTGGCCCAGCGCATCCATCTTCTGCGATTCCGCGAGCTGTCGCTGCACCAGTTCGAGCTTCTGCTGCGCCTCACGCCGCTCGGAAATGTCCCGCGTGATCTTGGCAAAGCCGACCAGGCTGCCGTCGCTGTCGCGGATCGGATCGATCACGACGCTGGCCCAGAAGAACGAGCCGTCCTTGCGGACCCGCCAGCCGTCCTCCTCGTAGTGCCCGGTCTCTTCCGCGATCTTGAGCGCACGGGCCGGCTTGCCCGCGGCCTGGTCGGCCGGTGTGTAGAAGCGTGCGAAGCTCTGGCCGATGATTTCGCCGGGCGAGTAGCCCTTGATGCGCTCGCCGCCGGCGTTCCAGTTGGCGACGATGCCGGCCGGCGTCAGCATGTACAGCGCGTAGTCGGTGACGTTGCTCACCAGCAGGCGGAACTGGCTTTCGCTGGCGTCGAGATCCGCGCGCGCCTGTCGGCGCTCGGTCACGTCGCGGGTGACCATCGCGTAGCCGATCAGCTTGCGCTTCTCGTAGATCGGATCGATGACGACAGAGGCGTAGAATTGCGAGCCATCCTTGCGGATGCACCAGCCCTCGGCCACGGCGTGCTTTTCCTTCCGCGCCATCTGCAACGCCTTGGCGGGAAGGCCCGATGCACGATCCTCCGCGGGATAGAAGACCGAGAAGTGCTTGCCGAGGATCGCCTTGGCCGGATAGCCGGTGATGCGCTCGGCGCCGTTGTTCCAGTTGGTCACCCGTCCATCGGGGTCGAGCGTCCAAATCCCATAATCAATTGCCCCTCCAGCCAACAGCCGGAAGCTGCGCTCGCTTTCGAAAATGCCCCGCTTGAGCTGATCTGATTTCTTAACCATCACCAATCCTGCCAACGCCGGGAACGTTCCGGCGAGGCCAATGTTCCAATGCGATCAAATGCGCCGATCGGGCCAAGCAATACGAATGGCTTACGCTACTGCGCAAAAAGTTCCAATGCGCCTTGGAACTTTTGGTTCCATCGACGATTAAGCCCCTCGGTTTGCGTCACAAATCGCGGTTTTGGCGTTTTCCCGCTTGAATAGATCAAGGGCAGTCATTCTTATAGTCACACTGGCTTCTCCGAGTCCGTGGATTCGTGGCCAGCGCGTAGGGGAAATTACATGACCGATCTCGGTTCGCCGCCTCGTCCCCGTGCTGATACACGCCGCGCCCAATCATCGAACGGAAGCCTCGATTCCTCGCACGATCTGCTGCAATCGCTGCAGGCGATGCGCGGTGGCGACTTCTCGGTTCGGATGCGTGGCGACTATCTCGGTATCGACGGCAAGATCGCGGACGCCTTCAACGAAATCGCAGCCGCCAATGAGCGCATGGCGCAGCAATTGGCGCGCGTCGGACAGGTCGTCGGCCGTGAGGGGCAGACCCGCCAGCGCGTCAATTTCGGCCTCGCCAGTGGCGCCTGGGCCGACATGGAAAGCTCGGTCAACACCCTGATCGATGATTTGCTGTGGCCGACCCGCGAGGTCACCCGCGCGGTCGCCGCGGTGGCGCAGGGCGACCTGCTGCAGACCGTGCAGCTCGACGTCGAGGGCAGGCCGCTGCGCGGCGAATTCCTGCAGTCGGCGAACATCGTCAACACGATGATCAAGCAGCTCTCGGTGTTTACCTCCGAGGTCACGCGCGTGGCCCGCGAAGTCGGTACCGAGGGCAAGCTCGGCGGCCAGGCCCAGGTGCCGGAAGTGACCGGCGTCTGGAAGGACCTGACCGAGAGCGTCAACTCGATGGCCAACAACCTGACCGGCCAGGTCCGCAACATCGCCGAGGTGACGATCGCGGTCGCCAACGGCGACTTGTCCAAGAAGATCACGGTCGACGTGCGCGGCGAGATCCTACAGCTGAAGGAGGCCATCAACACGATGGTCGATCAGCTGCGGTCATTCGCCTCGGAAGTGACGCGCGTGGCGCGCGAGGTCGGTACCGACGGCAAGCTCGGCGGCCAGGCGATCGTGCCCGGCGTTGCCGGCACCTGGAAGGACCTCACCGACTCGGTGAACGCGATGTGCGGCAACCTGACCGCCCAGGTCCGCAACATCGCCAACGTGACCACGGCCGTGGCGCGCGGCGACCTGTCGCGCAAGATCACGGTCGACGTCAGCGGCGAGATCCTCGAGTTGAAGGACACCATCAACACGATGGTGGACCAGCTCAACTCGTTTGCGTCGGAAGTGACGCGCGTGGCGCGCGAAGTCGGCACCGAAGGCAAGCTCGGCGGCCAGGCCCAGGTGCCCGGCGTCGCCGGCACCTGGAAGGACCTCACCGACAACGTCAACTTCATGGCGTCGAACCTGACCGCCCAGGTCCGCAACATCGCCGACGTCGCGACCGCGATCGCCGGCGGCGACCTGTCGAAGAAGATCACGGTGAACGTATCGGGCGAGATCCTTCAGCTGAAGGAAACGCTGAACACGATGGTCGACCAGCTCAATGCGTTTGCGTCGGAAGTGACGCGCGTGGCGCGCGAGGTCGGCACCGAAGGCAAGCTCGGCGGCCAGGCCAACGTGCTCGGCGTCGCCGGAACCTGGAAGGACCTCACCGACAACGTCAACTTCATGGCGTCGAACCTGACCGCGCAGGTCCGCAATATCGCCGGCGTCACCACCGCGGTCGCCAACGGCGACCTCTCGAAGAAGATCACGGTGGACGTGCGCGGTGAAATCCTCGAGCTGAAGGACACCATCAACACGATGGTGGACCAGCTCAACGCCTTCGCCGGCGAGGTGACGCGCGTGGCGCGCGAGGTTGGCACCGAGGGCAAGCTCGGCGGCCAGGCCGAGGTGCGCGGCGTCGCGGGCACCTGGAAGGATTTGACCGACAGCGTCAACTCGATGGCCTCGAACCTGACGGCACAGGTCCGCAACATCGCCGAGGTCGCGACCGCGGTGGCGAAGGGCGACCTGTCGAAGAAGATCACCGTGAACGTGTCGGGCGAAATCCTTCAGCTGAAGGAAACGCTCAACACGATGGTGGACCAGCTCAACGCCTTCGCCGGCGAAGTGACGCGCGTGGCGCGCGAGGTCGGCACCGACGGCAAGCTCGGCGGCCAGGCCGAGGTGCCTGGCGTCGCCGGCACCTGGAAGGATTTGACCGACAGCGTCAACTCGATGGCCGGCAACCTGACGGCGCAGGTCCGCAACATCGCGGAAGTCGCGACCGCGATCGCCGGCGGCGACCTGTCGCGCAAGATCACGGTCGACGTCCGCGGCGAAATCCTTCAGCTGAAGGAAACGCTGAACACGATGGTCGACCAGCTCAACCGCTTCGCGGGCGAGGTGACGCGCGTGGCGCGCGAGGTCGGCACCGACGGCAGCCTCGGCGGCCAGGCCAACGTGCCCGGTGTCGCCGGCACCTGGAAGGACCTCACCGACAGCGTCAACTCGATGGCCGGCAATCTGACGGCGCAGGTCCGCAACATCGCCGAAGTGACGACCGCCGTGGCGCGCGGCGACCTGTCGCGCAAGATCACGGTCGACGTGAAGGGGGAAATCCTCGAGCTGAAGAACACCATCAATACGATGGTCGACCAGCTCAACGGCTTCGCCGGCGAGGTGACGCGCGTGGCGCGCGAGGTCGGCACCGAAGGCAAGCTCGGCGGCCAGGCCGAAGTGCCCGGCGTCGCCGGCACGTGGAAGGACCTCACCGACAACGTCAACTTCATGGCGTCGAATCTCACGGCGCAGGTCCGCAACATCGCCGAGGTCGCGACCGCGATCGCCGGCGGCGATCTGTCGAAGAAGATCACGGTGGACGTGCGCGGCGAAATCCTGCTGCTCAAGGACACCTTGAACACGATGGTCGAGCAGCTGCGCTCGTTCGCCGCCGAAGTGACGCGCGTGGCGCGCGAGGTCGGCACCGAGGGACGGTTGGGCGGCCAGGCCGTGGTGCCCGGCGTCGGCGGTACCTGGAAGGACCTCACCGACAACGTCAACCTCTTGGCCGCGAACCTGACCACGCAGGTCCGCAACATCGCCGAAGTGACGACCGCCGTGGCGCGCGGCGACCTGTCGCGCAAGATCACGGTCGACGTGAAGGGGGAAATCCTCGAGCTGAAGAACACCATCAACACGATGGTGGACCAGCTCAACGCCTTCGCCGGCGAGGTGACGCGCGTCGCGCGCGAGGTCGGCACCGAGGGCAAGCTGGGCGGTCAGGCCGAGGTGCGCGGCGTTGCCGGCACCTGGAAGGACCTCACCGACACCGTCAACGTCATGGCGGCGAACCTGACCGAGCAAGTGCGCGGCATCGTCAAGGTGGTGACCGCGGTCGCCAATGGCGACCTGAAGCAAAACCTGACGGTGAAGTCGAAGGGCGAGGTGGCAGCGCTCGCTGACACCATCAACAACATGACGGAGACGCTTGCGACCTTCGCCGAACAGGTGACCAGCGTGGCGCGCGAGGTCGGCGTCGAGGGACGGCTCGGCGGTCAGGCCAACGTGCCCGGCACCGAAGGCACCTGGAAGGACTTGACCGGCAACGTCAACCTGCTCGCGGCCAACCTGACCTCCCAGGTGCGCGCGATCGCGGAAGTGGCGACCGCCGTGACCAAGGGCGACCTGACGCGCTCGATCCAGGTCGACGTGCGCGGCGAAGTCGCGGAGCTCAAGGACAACATCAACACGATGATCGGTAACCTCCGTCTCACCACGGAGCGCAACACCGAGCAGGACTGGCTGAAGACCAATCTGGCGCGCTTCACCAACATGCTGCAGGGCCAGCGCGATCTTGCGACCGTCGGCCGCCTGCTGCTGACCGAGCTGGCGCCGCTGATCAACGCGCATATGGGCGTGATCTACCAGGTCGACAATCCCGAGAATGCGCAGCTGCGCTTGCTGTCGGCCTATGCCAGCGACAGCAGCAATCCGCATCCGCAGATCGTGCAGTTCGGCGAGGGACTGATCGGCCAGTGCGCACTCGACAAGCGCCAGCGCCTCGTCTCCGATATCCCCGGCGATGCGGTGCCGATCAATTCGGCGCTGATGCGGATCATGCCGAAGAACCTCGTCGTATTCCCGGTGCTGTTCGAGAACCAGGTCAAGGCGGTGATCGAGCTGTCCTCGATCTCGTCGTTCACGACATCGCAGATCACCTTCCTCGAACAGCTGACCGACAGCATCGGCATCGTGCTCAACAGTATCGAGGCGACGATGCAGACCGAGGCGCTGCTCAAGCAGTCGCAGCAGCTCGCCGGCGAATTGCAGACCCAGCAGAAGGAGTTGCAGCAGACCAACGACCAGCTCGAGCAGAAGGCCCAGCAGCTTGCCGAACGCAATGTCGACGTCGAGCGCAAGAATCAGGAAATCGAGCAGGCCCGCCGCGCGCTGGAAGAGAAGGCGACCGAGCTGTCGCTGACCTCGAAGTACAAGTCCGAATTCCTCGCCAACATGTCGCACGAGCTGCGCACGCCGCTGAACTCGATCCTGATCCTGGGCCAGCAGCTCACCGAGAATCCGGACGGCAATTTGACTAGCAAGCAGGTCGAGTTCGCCCGCACCATTCATGGCGCCGGCACCGACCTGCTGAACCTGATCAGCGATATCCTTGATCTGTCCAAGATCGAGTCCGGCACGGTGACGGTCGACGCCGAGGAAATCCTCACCTCGAGTCTGCTGGAGACCGTCGGGCGGCCGTTCCGGCACGAGGCGGAGAACCGGCATCTCTCCTTCAGCATCGATGTCGACGCCAACCTTGCGCGCAGCATGGTGACCGACTCCAAGCGGCTGCAGCAGGTGCTGAAGAATCTGCTGTCCAACGCATTCAAGTTCACCGCGGAGGGCGGCGTCAGCCTGACCGTGTCGGCTGCACTCGGCGGCTGGAGCGCCGAGCATCCGATCCTGAACGCCGCACCAGCCGTGGTCGCATTCGAAGTGTCGGATACCGGCATCGGTATTCCCCAGGACAAGCAGAAGCTGATCTTCGAGGCGTTCCAGCAGGCCGACGCCGGCACCAGCCGCAAGTATGGCGGCACGGGCCTTGGCCTTGCCATCAGCCGCGAGCTGGCCGGACTGCTCGGCGGCGAGATCCATCTGCGAAGCGCACCGAGCAAGGGTTCGACCTTCACGCTCTATCTGCCGCTGAAATATGCCGGACCGTCGGCCGCCCTGCGCCCGCCGGCGCAGGCGCTGGCGATGCCGCACACGGCGGCGCCGTCGCTGCAATCGTCCGGCACACAGGAGCGGGTGATCGAGCAGCTGCCGGACGACCGGCTCGATCTCGAGCCCGGCGACACGATCCTCTTGATCGTCGAGGACGACCCGCATTACGCGCGGGTGCTGATCGATCTGGCGCGCGACAAGGGCTTCAAGGTTCTGGTCGCAAGCCGGGGCGCCGAGGCGCTGGATCTCGCCAAGCAGTTCCAGCCGAGCGCGGTTTCGCTCGACGTCTTCCTGCCCGACATGCTGGGCTGGACGGTGCTGAGCCAGCTCAAGCACAATCCGCTCACTCGTCACATTCCAGTCCAGGTCATTACGCTCGACGAGGACCGGCAACATGCGCTGGCGCGCGGCGCGTTCTCCTTCGTCAACAAGCCGACCACGACCGAGGGCGTCAGCGCGGCGCTGTCGCAGATCAAGGAATACGCCAGACCGCGTCGCAAGCGCCTGCTGATCGTGGAGGACAATGCGGCGGAGCAGCTCAGCATCACCGAGTTGCTCGGCCACGAGGATATCGAGATCGTGACCAGCGGAACCGGAGCAGGGGCGCTCTCAACGTTGCGCGAGCATCCGTGCGACTGTGTCGTGCTCGACCTGCGGCTGCCCGACATGAGCGGCTTCGAGGTGCTGGATCAGATCCGCAAGGATGAGACGCTCTCCAATATCCCCGTTGTGGTGTTTACGGGGCGGGAACTTTCGGCCGAAGAGGACGCGGAACTGCACACGATGGCGCGCAGCATCGTCGTCAAAGGTGTGGAGTCGCCAGAACGTCTGCTCGACGAAACGTCACTGTTCCTGCACCGTGTGATCACGGAATTGCCTGTCGAAAAACAGAGGATGCTGGAGAAGCTCAATAGTTCCGATGAGGATCTTATTGGCAAGACCGCGCTCCTGGTCGACGACGACGCCCGCAACATCTTCGCGCTGTCGAGCGTGCTGGAGCGGCGTGGTATGAAGGTGTTGACTGCGACAACCGGTCACGAGGCGATCTCGCTGGTCGAGTCCAATCCGAAGATCGCGATCGTGCTGATGGACATCATGATGCCGCAGATGGACGGTTACCAGACCATCGGCGCCATCCGGCAAAATCCCGCCTTTGCGCGGCTGCCGATCATCGCGCTGACCGCGAAGGCGATGAAAGGTGACCGGGAGAAATGCCTGGAGGCAGGCGCATCCGATTATCTGGCGAAACCCGTGAACACCGAGCAATTGCTGCTGGCGATCCGCATGTGGCTGCACCGCTGATCGGCGATCGATTATGATGGACCATGAAAAGGTAAACATCCTTCTGGTCGATGACCAGCCGGCCAAGCTGCTGGCCTATGAGGTCATCTTGAAGGAGCTCGGCGAGACGCTCGTGGCCGCTTCGTCGGGCCGCGAGGCGCTGGAGTTCCTGCTCAAGAACGAAGTCGCGGTCATCCTGGTCGACGTCTGCATGCCCGAGCTCGACGGCTTCGAGCTCGCCGCGATGATCCGCGAGCATCCGCGCTTTCAAAAGACCGCGATGATTTTCATCTCGGCAATCCAGGTCAGCGACATTGATCGGCTGCGCGGCTACGAAATGGGCGCGGTCGATTACGTGCCGGTGCCGGTCGTGCCGGAAGTATTGCGCGCAAAAATCCGCGTGTTCGCCGAGCTCTACCGCAAGACGCGGCAACTCGAACGCCTCAACGCCGAGCTCGAGGACCGCGTGCGCGCCCGCACCGCCGAGCTCGAGCAGTCGACCACACGGCTGGTCGAGAGCGAGGCGCGCCGCAGCATGGCGATTGCCGCGGGCAAGATGGGCTCGTGGGACTGGGACTGGGTCAACGGCGACTGGATGTGGGACGAGGGGCAATACAAGATCTTCGGCGTCGATCCGAAATCCTTTGCGCTGACCTCCGACAATATCCAAAGGCTGTTTCATCCCGACGATGTCGAGAAACTCCGGCAGGGCTGGACCGGCTTCGGCAACGGCCACTCATCTTATGAGGCCGAATTCCGCGTCGTGCGGCCGGACGGCGAGATCCGCTGGTGCGTCGGCACGGCTGCGGCGACCAGCGACAGGAGCGGCAGGGTGGTGCGGGTCAGCGGCGTCACCGTCGACATCACCGATCGCAAGAAGGCCGAGGAACGGCAGAGCCTGTTGACCCGCGAGGTCGACCATCGCGCCAAGAATGCGCTTGCGCTGGCGCAGTCGATCGTGCGCCTGACGCGCGCGCAGAACGTGACCGCCTATGTGCGGGCGGTCGAGGGCCGCATCACGGCGCTGGCGCGCGTTCACACCGTGCTGTCGCTGTCGAGCTGGCAGGGCGCCGAAATCCGGCGGCTGGTGACCGAGGAGATTGCGCCTTATTCCGAGGCCGGACAGATCCGGATCGCCGGCGGAGAGGTGCAGTTGCAGCCCGCGACCGCGCAGACGCTGGCACTGGCGTTGCATGAGCTCGTCACCAACTCCGCCAAATATGGCAGCCTGTCGGTGTTGCCGGGCCGGCTCGCGATCACCTGGGAAGTGGAGGACGAGACGCTGATCCTGGCCTGGGTGGAATCCGGCGGGCCTCCGGTGACCAAGCCGAAGCAGAAAGGCTTCGGCACACGAAGTGTCATTGCCAGCATCGAGACCCAGCTCGGCGGACGGGCCGATTTCGATTGGCGCACCGAGGGCCTGATCTGCCGGCTCACGGTTCCCCTCAAGCCGCTTGTTGGAGACACGCCGGCGTTCCGCGAACCGACGACGGCCGAGCGCAAGCCCATGGTCAGTTCCCGGGCCGTGTAGTGCATGCTGCGGAGCGCTCGCCTGTTGATGCGACGGCGCTTCCCAACGGCCAACGATACAGAGGACATTGTGAATGCATCCTGCGCGCGAACTGCGCTATGAGCGGCGCATCTGACAGGGACCTCGCGCGAGGAGCAAATGCGTAAGACAAACCTTGCCGGCGTGAGCATTTCCGTCGTCATCCTCGCAGCGACCAGCATCGCGCGGTCGGGCGCTGAACCTGTGCTGAAGGGCGCGGAGGCCTTCGGCGACTGGCAGCGCGACAGACCGGGCACGGTGCGTCTGATCACGCCGCAGGACTTGCCCAAGCCGGGGGCAACGGCCTCCAGCAGCAACTCATCCCGCATCGTGTCGCGCCCCGCATCGGCGGCGCCGCAGGTGCCGGCGGGGTTCAAGGTCGAGTTGTTTGCGAGCGGGCTGAGCGGTCCGCGGATTATCCGGACCGCGCCCAACGGCGATATCTTCGTCGTGGAAACCAGCTCCGGCCGCATCCGTGTCCTGCGCAACGCCGACGGCGCCACCAAGCCGGCGACCAATGAGGTCTACGCAACCGGGCTGAACCGGCCGTTCGGCATCGCGTTCTTTCCAAACGGCGACAATCCGCAATGGCTCTATGTCGCCAACACCGACAGCGTCGTGCGCTTTGCCTACCGCAACGGCGATCTCAGGGCGCCGGGAAAGCCTGAGAGCATCGTCGCAAACCTTCCTCACGGCTACGGCCATTCCACGCGTGACATCGTGTTCACGCCCGACGACAAGCGGATGCTGGTGTCGGTGGGCTCCGTCGGCAACGCGGGCGAGGGCCTTGGCCGGCCGCCGGAAGGTATCGAGAGCTGGAGTCGCGATCACGCGCTTGGCGCCGCCTGGGGATCGGAAACCGACCGTGCGGCTGTGCTGGCCTTCGATCCCGACGGCAAGAACCGGAAACTGTTCGCCACCGGTATCCGCAACTGCGTCGGACTTGCGATCCAGCCTGGAAGCGGCACGCCCTGGTGTTCGACCAACGAGCGCGACGGCCGCGGCGACAATCTCGTGCCCGACTATGTGACGCGTATCCGCGAGGGCGCGTTCTACGGCTGGCCCTGGTACTATATTGGTGCCAACGAAGACCCCGCGCATGCCGGCGCGCGGCCCGACCTCAAGGACAAGGTGACTACTCCCGACGTGTTGTTGCAGGCGCACTCGGCCTCACTCGGCCTGACCTTTTACACCGGCAGCAGCTTTCCGGCCGAATATCGCGGCGACGGGTTTGCAGCCGAACACGGCTCGTGGAATCGCGCGAAGCGCACCGGCTACAAGGTCATTCGCATCAGGTTGAAGAACGGTCTGCCGACCGGCGAGTACGAGGATTTCGTCACCGGCTTCGTCATCGGTGACAATGAGGTCTGGGGCCGTCCGGTGGGTGTCACCGTGGCGCGGGACGGCGCGCTGCTGGTCTCCGAAGACGGCAACGGCACGATCTGGCGCGTCAGCCACGACTAGCCGTTCGACCTTCACGCGGCTCTTCAGGGCGCCGCCGCGACGGCGGCCGCTACCCAAGTCCGTCCTTGAGACCGTATTCCTCATAGATGGTCAGGGGATCGGTATCGGGAAACAACCGGCACTTGGCTTGCGCAAGATGCAGCGTGACGGCTCCGGCCTCACATCTCGCGGTCAGGAGCTTGCGGACGTCCTCCATATGCGCGCGCGGCTGATGCTTCGACGGCAACTGTTCGAGCGCGACCAGCGCGGTGGCCAGAGCTTCCGTGACCACCCAATCGTCGTGTCCGGTAATTCCCTTTCGCGGCATCACCACACCCTCCGTCGCACCGGCTGCTACATTGTAGCGCGAGATGGGTGGGGGCTGTCATCAGCCAACATGGGCAGGGCGGCCAGGAACTGGTTGCCGCGGCCTGCCACGACGCGCCGCACGGAACCAGCGTGGCAGCGCGCGCAGGCAATGCTAACGACCGTTACGTCCCTTGATCACCCAGTCAGCCCGCCCGATGTTCGAACCCTATCTCTCGGCCTGGAGCCTCGTCCCCGACGGCGATCCGATCGTGACGCACGCCGCGCGGTTGCTACCGGTGCGGCGGCACGGCGAACCGGCAATGCTCAAGCTCTCGAACGAACCGGACGAGCGGCTCGGCGCCATCGTCATGGAGTGGTGGGATGACGATCCGCTCGCCGAAATCGACCTGCAGATTGCAAAACTTGCCGCGTCTGAGCTCGACCGGATGGCGTAGGTTGCGCAGCGACTACGCCGCGGCAGCGCTGGCTCCGCTCAGCGACACACTCAAGATCCGCCATTTCGATATGTCGAAGAAGTAGGCGGCCTTGATACGCGCGGACGCGGGATCCGGCGCCTGAATCGCCGTGTGGAATTTCCGCTCCCCATCGCTCAGCGAAATCCGGAATGTCTGCATTGGTCGAACCTCCACGCGCGGATGCTGCGGCAAGGAGGGTTAAGATCCGGTTGCTGGCCGCGGTCCGGCGTAGCGCACGCGCGTCTCACGCGTTGCCGTTCCCATGGGAAGCCCGCGGCAGCCGCACCATCGTGTCTTCTGCGCCGACGACGCGTCCGTCCTGCGCTCTCAGCTCGAGGCGGCGCACCGGCAGTCCATTCTTTCGATCAACCAGCAGCACATGCGCTTCGTCGGGCTCGAAGAAGAAATCCTCACCCCACTGCCGGAGCGCGACGAGGAGCGGGAACAGCCCGCGTCCCTTTTCGGTCAGCACATATTCCTGGTACGGGCTGCCGTCCGCTGCAGGCACGGTCTCCATGATTCCGTGCGCCAGCAGATTACGGAGCCGGGCGGAGAGGATGTTCTTGGCAAGCCCGAGGCTCTTCTGAAATTCGCCGAACCGGCGCAGCCCGTCGAATGCATCGCGGACGATCAGCAGCGACCACCAGTCTCCGATCGCATCCAGCGGCCGGGCCACGCCGCACATCGAGTCCCTGTGGCTCACTCGCTTCGCCATCGTGGTCCGCCTGACGCTCCTCGATCGGTGCGCGGCCCGAAAGACCGCCCGGTCGGGGCTCGGTATATCGGTTGCAAAGTAAAACCGCAAGCGATAGACAATGGTTTCAATCTAAAACCATTCGAGGCCGAGCCATGATCCAGTCCGACGCCACCTTCCACGGCACCTTTCCGTTCACGCCGCATTTCAGCACGGCGCCAGGTTTCCGGATGCATTATGTCGACGAGGGCCCGCGAGACGGCGAGGTGGTGCTCTGCCTTCATGGCGAACCGACCTGGGGCTATCTGTTTCGTCATCTGGTGCCAGCCCTCAGCGCCACGCAGCGCGTGGTCGTTCCGGATCACATGGGGTTCGGCAAGAGCGCGACGCCGGCGCAGCGCAGCTATTGGCTGCAGGACCATGTCGACAATCTCGAAGCGCTGGTCCTTGCGCTCGATCTCACCGACATCACGCTGGTCATACATGACTTCGGCGGCCCCGTCGGCATGGGGTTCGCGGTCCGGCATCCGGATCGCATCCGCCGCATCATCTCGGCCAACGGGCCGACGCCGTTCGGGCAGAGCGATCTGTTCGAGCGCGTCACCGCCAATGCGCTAGCTTCGCCGTGGTTTCAATGGATCGCAAAGGCCGAGGCGAACGGCGAACTCGAGCCGGTTCTCGGCCAACTCGGTTTCAACATCCTGAGCACGCTCAAGCTCAACGGCTTCGAGAACAACGCCGTCATCACCGACACCTGGCTCGCCGCCTACGGCGCCCCCTTCGCACGCCCGGCCGACTGTCTCGGTGCGATCGGATGGGCCAGGGGCTTTGCGACCGGTGCGCACAGGTTCGACGCGCCGGATCCCGCCGCCGATCGCGCGATCCGCAGCAGGCCGGCGCTCGCCATCTGGGGCGAGGCGGACCGCACCCTGCACGCAGAGCATTTCCTGCCGCTGTTTTCCGCGATCTTCCCGGCGGCACCGGTCAAGCGTCTTGCCGGCGTCGGGCATTATTGTCTTGAGGATGCCCCGGAGGAAATCGGCGGCCTGATCGCGGAGTTCATCCGGCAGACCTGACTGCGACGGCTGGGCACATCGAGGGCAGGTGGCGGAAGGGGTGGGATTCGAACCCACGGTACCCTTGCGGGCACGCCGGTTTTCAAGACCGGTGCCTTAAACCACTCGGCCACCCTTCCGGATCATTCGGATCAGGCCCTTAGCGTAGGGCGACGCCGAACGCAACGCGAACTTGGCGAGAACACCGGAGCGAAATGGGCCGTTAGCTCGGTCCACCAGCAACCAACCGACTGAATTTGAGCGCGAGGACAACCCGGCCTTCAGCCGATGCTACGGCGCCGAGGCCGCAGCAATTGGCCGCGGGTCATCGTCGCATGCACGCACCACGGTTGACCGCGACCACCGCCGTTGGCCATCATGATGCCCATGAAGCGCGTTCTCTTCCTTTGCACCGGCAACTACTACCGCAGTCGATACGCAGAGGAGCTGTTCAATCATCTTGCGCGCGGCGAAAACCTGCCGTGGCGCGCATTCTCCAGAGGCGCCGCCGAACGGGGCTCGCCCGACAATGTCGGCGCCATGTCGGTGTTTGCCGATGACCGGCTTCGCACCAACGGCATCGTTCCGGAGGGCGCAACGCGCTATCCGCAGCCATGTTCATTGGCTGACTTCGACGGCGTGGACCTGGTGATCGCGCTCAAGGAGGCCGAGCATCGTCCGCTGATCGAGCGGCGGTTCCCCAAGGTCGCCGACAAGGTGACCTACTGGCATGTGCACGATATCGATGTTGTCCATCCCGCGGATGCGCTGCCGATGATCGACGAGCTCGTCCGCGAGCTGGTTTCATCGCTCAGGTAACTGGTTCTCGCTTCAGGAAGATCGCGAGCGCATATTCCGCCGGGCGTGCAAGCCTGCCGCTGATGCGTTCGAGGTCGTCGACGGCGACGATCTCGAGGCGGCCTTCAGTGACCCTCAACCGGTCGATCGGCACGTCCCGCGCAAGGAACACCTCGCCGTGAAGGGTGCCGCCTGGCGTCGAATGATCCGGTCCGAAATAACGGCCGATCAGCTCGAAACGCTCGGGCGGCAGGTAGTAGCCAATTTCCTCGTGGATTTCGCGCACCATGCATTCCAGGAAAGTCTCGGTGCCTTCCCGCCGCCCGCCAAACAGGCTGATCTTGCCGGGGTCGGAAACGTGAGGAAGGTCGTCGCGCAGTTGCATCAGCAACCGGCCATCCGTGCTGACCAGCAGCGCAGACGTTCCCTTTCTTACTCCGCCCGTCATTCGCGAATCCTCTCGCTGGGAACGTGGAGGATGCGTCAGGACCGGGTCTGGGAGAAGACGGCGGATCTGCCGTGCAGATGATGGCAGCCGAGCACTTGCCTGGGTTGGTATCGCCAGCACTCCAAGGCTGAAGCCGGGGTTCGGGCGGCGAGAAATGAGGTGAGGGTAGCCGAAGCCTGTCGCATGGGCGTTGATGGCGCCAAGGACATCTCGTGTTCAGCCGAAAGCGAAGGCCAGCAGGCTCGAGCACAGCAGCACAAGGCTTGCTGCGGTCAGGGTCAGAAATCCGTCGGAGACCAAATCGTGATTACGCATGACACACCTGCCTTCAATCGATGCTCATCCGAATTGATTAAAGCTTTCCGAACATTCTCTCCTGGAAAGAGGTGACGCGTCTTTCCGCCTTCAACGGACTGTCAGGCCCGGTACCGATAGCCTTCCACGGCGTGCGCCAAGAAGATCGCCGCACTCACCAGGCCCATTACCGCTGTAACCGTCTCGATCATCGCAAACTTCCTTTGCGCCCCACGCGGAAGAGAAAACGATTGCAGCCTTGCACAGTCAAAAAGATTCAATTGTTGGAATTGAAGATGCCCCCGACTGATGATTTGCTGCAACAGTGTGTCTGATAGCGGGACAGGCGAGGGCATTCTGCGCGGAGGGAGGTCCGTAGAAGGACGGAGGAAGCGCAACAGACCATTCACCAAGGCGCCACCGCCCGACGGCTCTCCCCATTTCCGCCGTGTTCCGGTTGCGATATCTTCACCATCCGGTGCGGAGGTGGGCCGCACAGTGACAGAATCGATCCCGACGCCTCGGAGTAGGCGCGGGTCCGGGCAGAATGGTACTTGGGGCAAATGGGGATTAGACGGCCAGATTCGATGATCCGGACGGCGCGCGGCGCCGTTGCGGTGGCCACGTGCCTCATCGTCGCCAATTGTGCCTCGTCGAACCAGTTCGCCAGCCGGGTCGATCCCAAATACGGCGTGTCCTCGAGCCCGCGTGTGGTGGCGCTCGGCGACCCCGTGCCGAAGGGCGGCGGCACCTACCGCATCGGCAAACCCTATGTCGTCGCCGGCCGCACCTATGTGCCGGAAGAGAACGAGAACTACCGCGCCGAGGGCCTGGCGTCCTGGTATGGCGATGATTTTCACGGCCGGCTGACCGCCAATGGCGAGGTGTTCGACATGGGCTCGCTCACGGCCGCCCATCCGACCTTGCCGATGCCGAGCTACGCGCGCGTCACCAATCTGAGCAACGGCCGATCGCTCGTCGTTCGCGTCAACGACCGCGGCCCGTACCACGGCAATCGCCTCATCGACGTCTCGAACAAGGCCGCCGAACTGCTTGATTTCAAAGGCAATGGCGTCGCGCGCGTCCGCGTCGAATATGTCGGCCGGGCGCCGCTCGAAGGCTCCGACGACCGTCAGCTGATGGCGACCCTGCGCACCGGTACGCCGGCGCCGTCCCCGTCGATGGTCCGGGTCGCCTCGGCCCGGCCGTTCGTGCCGGAGATGTCGTCCTCGTCGGGCCGAGTCCGGGGCGATGTCCCGCTGCCCGAAGGGCGGCCCTACAGCCTCGGCAACACCCAGTCCGACTACGCCTCGGTCAGCGCCACCTCGGAAATGTCGGCCTCGAGCCGGTTGCACCGCCGCGTGCCGAACAATCCGCGCGAGGTCTCCTACGAGGGTGACGCGCGCTACGCCGCGGCCCCGAGCCCGGCGGCGGCCTATGTGCCGATCGACGCGCGTGGACCGGCCGAAGTGCTGAGCGGGCGCGGCCTCTACTGAATCAAGCCGTTGCGAATCAAGCTTTTGGCCTGATCATTTCAGAAATGTGATCAGCGCCGCGTTGACCTCGGCCGGGCGCTCCTGCTGGATCCAGTGGCCGGCGCCCTCGATGATCAGCTTCTGCCGCAGGTTCGGCAGCACGCGTTCCATGTCCGCGACCCGCTTGGCACCGATCAGCCCGGTAATCACCGAATCGTTCGAGCCGGCGATGAACAGCGACGGCTGATGGATCTGCGCATCTTGCCAGGGCGCGGTCAGCTCCCAATTGCGGTCGAGATTGCGGTACCAGTTCAGGCCGCCGCGGAAGCCGGACTGCCGGTAGCCCTCGGCGAATTCGGCGATGTCGGCCTCGGTCAGCCAGGCCGGCAGCGGCATTCCGGCCGGCAGCTTGCCGAGGAAACCCTTGGCTTCGTCGACGAACATCGAGCTTGGATCGGAGACGCCGCGCCCGAGCACCAGTCGCATGGTGTGGGCGATGTCGCGCTCGAATTCGGCCTCCGCCACGCCGGGCGGCTGGAAGTATTGCCAATAGAAGTTGGTGATGCCGCCCTCGCGCAGGGTTTCCAGTGGACGGCCGCGGCCACGGAACGGCGGCGGCACGCTGAGGCCTGCGACCTTGCTGAAGATATCAGGGCGGAACAGGGCCGCGTGCCAGGCAACCGGCGCGCCCCAATCGTGACCGACGATCATCGCCTTCCGCTCGCCGAGCGCGGCCACCAGTGCGACCATGTCGCCCACAGTATCGAAGATCGTGTAGGCGCCGACATCGGCCGGCGCGGTGGTCCGGCCGAAGCCGCGCATGTCAGGGGCTGCGACCCGGAAGCCTGCCGCGGCGAGGGCTGCGATCTGGTGCCGCCATGAGTAGGACAGCTCCGGCCAGCCGTGGCAGAGCACGACCAGTGGGCCTTGCCCGGCCTCACGCACGAACATGTCGATGCCGTTGGCGGAAATGGTGCGGGAGGATGACATTCGCGTTTCCGCCTTGTTTGCCGGTTCTGTTGTCGTTAGCTGGTTCCAAGGATACGGGCGTTCAGCGCTGCCGGCAATCCAGCCGGCCGTGCACAAGCGGCGAAACCTCAGTTGTTTGCGATACTTCCAGCTGTTAGAACGCAGTCTTTCAGGACATCGCCGATGGCAGCCCAGATCGCAATTCCCCGCACGTTGTTCGCTCGCGCCGGGCGTTCTTGGCGTGGCCTGGTCGCGGCCGTGGTGGTGTTGGCGATCGGCTGCGGCGGGATGGTTTATGCCGCCAATAACAGCGTCCAGGGCGCCAAGAAGGAAGATGGCGGGTTCGACGGCGATGCGCCGACCGCGATCCTGGTCGAGGCCTCCTCGGGCAGCGTGCTGTTCGAGAAGAATGCCGACGAGCTGCGCGCGCCCTCCAGCATGATGAAGCTGATGACCGCCGAAGTGGTGTTCGACGCCATCAAGAAGGGCGACATCAAGCTGACCGACGAGTACCGGATTAGCGAGAACGCCTGGCGGCGGGGCGGGGCGCCGTCCGGGACCTCGACGATGTTCGCGGCGATCAACAGCAAGGTCTCGGTCGACGACCTCCTGCACGGTGCGATCATCCCGAGCGGCAACGACGCCTGCATCGCGCTGGCCGAGGGCATCGCCGGCAACGAGCATACGTTTGCGACCGATTTCATGACCAAGCGCGCCCGCGAGCTCGGCATGACGAAGTCGACCTTCGGCAACTCCAACGGACTGCCGGATCCGTCCAACAAGATGACGGTGCGGGAACTCGCGATTCTGGCGCGCCACCTCATCCTGACTTACCCGGACCGGTACAAGCTGTTCGGCGAGAAGGAATTCACCTGGAACAAGATCCGCCAGCAGAACCGCAATCCGCTGCTCAACGCTTTGCCCGGCGCCGACGGCCTGAAGACGGGCTACACCAAGGAAGGCGGCTACGGCATGGTCGGCTCCGCCGTGCAGAACGACACGCGGCTGATCGTCGTGGTCAATGGCCTCGAGGATTCAGACGACCGCGCGACCGAAGCCAAGAAGATGCTGGAATGGGGGTTTCGCAGCTTCGAGACCCGGGTCCTGATCGCGGCCAACCAGCCGGTCGGCTACGCCCGGGTGTTCGGCGGCGAGAGCCGCTCGGTCAAGCTGGTCAGCCCAGATCCGATTAAGGTGATGGTGTCCAAGAACGGCAACGACAAGCTGCTCGCCCGTGTCATCTATAGCGGCCCGGTCAAGGCGCCGATCGCCGCCGGCCAGCAGATCGGCGTCGTCCGGGTCTGGCGCGGCGGCAATGTCGCGATGGAGACTCCGGTGTTTGCAGCGGATGCGGTCGGCACGGGATCGACGATGCGCCGCGCGCTCGACGGCGCCCAGGAGCTTGTGATCGGAATGTTCCGCGCAGGGGTCGAGAAGCTCTGACATGGCGGAAGCAGCAGTCCAACGGCCGAGCTTGCGCGGTCGCTTCATCACCTTTGAAGGAGGCGAGGGATCGGGGAAATCGACCCAGATCCGCAAGCTCGCCGAACGGCTCGATGTCGCCAAGCTGCGCGCGATCGTGACCCGTGAGCCCGGCGGCTCGCCGGGGGCGGAGATCATCCGTCACCTCGTGCTGTCTGGGATGGGCAAGCTGCTCGGGCCGGAAGCCGAGACGCTGCTGTTTGCCGCCGCGCGTGACGACCATGTCCGCACCGTGATCCTGCCGGCGCTCAACCAGGGCATCTGGGTGCTGTGCGACCGCTTCTTCGATTCCACGCGCGCCTATCAAGGCCAGCTCGGGCAGGTATCGCCCGGCCTGGTCAATGCCATGCAGCGCGTCACCATCGGCGATCTCAAACCTGATCTCACCTTCATCCTCGATGTGCCGGTCGAGGTCGGTCTGCAACGCGCCGCCCTGCGCCGCGGCAATGCCACGGCGGATCGCTTCGAAGCCGAGGGCATCAAGTTCCATCAGGATTTGCGTGATGCCTACCGCCGGATCGCGGCTGACGATCCACAGCGCTGCGTGCTGATCGACGCGACGGCCGATCCGGACACGGTCGCGGCGCGGATCTGGGCCGCGCTGCGCGAGCATCTGCGCGCAACGCTCACGGCAGACAGTCCCGCATGAGCGCACGCAAGGTCGAACAGGAGAACCCCGCCCGCCACCCGCGCGAAACCCCCGATCTGTTCGGGCATCGCGAGGCGGAGACCGCACTGCTCGATGCCTATCGCAGCGGACGAATTCCGCATGCCTGGCTGATCGGCGGCGCGCAGGGCATCGGCAAGGCAACGCTGGCCTACCGCATGGCGCGGTTCGTGCTGGCGTTCCGCAATCCGAAGTCGTCTCAGGTTCAGGCGGCGCCGACGCTGCGCGTCGATCCGTCCGATCCGGTGGCGCGCCAGATCACGGCGGGCGCCCATGGCGGGCTGCTGGTGCTGGAGCGCGGCCTCAACGACCGCGGCGTGATGCGCACCGTGATCACGGTCGACGAGACCCGCGAGACGATCTCGTTCTTCGGCTCGACCGCCGCGGTCGACGGCTGGCGCGTCTGCATCGTCGACACGGTCGATGAACTCAACCCCAATGCTGCGAACGCACTCTTGAAAATCCTCGAGGAGCCGCCGCAGCGGTCGCTGTTCCTGCTGGTCAGCCACGCGCCGTCACGGGTGCTGCCGACCATCCTGTCCCGCTGCCGCAAATTGCTGCTGCGGCCGCTGGAGACGAGCGATGTGGTGCGCGCGGCCGCGGCCGCAACCGACATCGAGGCCGACGATCCAGCGCTGGCGGAAGCTGCCGCAGCATCCGAGGGCAGTGTCGGGCGGGCGCTATCGCTGCTCGGCGGCGATGCGCTCAAGCTACAGCAGCGCACGGCCGCTCTGCTCGCAACGCTTCCGAGCGTCGATCCGCGCGAACTGCACGCGCTGGGCGATGCGCTCGGCACCAGCGACCGCGTGGCGCTCGCCGCTTTCATCGACGGCATCGATCGCTGGATGAGCGAGCGCATGCGAACCGGTGACGCCAATGCCAATCTGCCGCGCCTTGCACGGCTGGCGGAGGTATGGGAAAAGATCGTCCGCGCCGCGCGCGATACCGAAGCCTACAATCTGGAGCGCAAGCCGCTGGTTTTCTCGGTGTTTTCGATGCTCGCGGACGCGACCCGATAGACGCCAAGTCTGAAAACAATCAGTCTGACAACGCACCCGTCCGAAAACACACTCGTCCGAAAACACATCTGTCCGACAACACTCCCGACAATCCCGTTTCGATCTGCAAAGGATTCCGTGGTGGCGACTGCTAAGAAGAAATCGTCGAAGAAGGCCAAGAAGACGAAGAAGGCATCGCCCGCCCGCGCGACCAGGAAAGCCACGGCGAAGTCGCGCGCTGCCAAGACCAAGACCAAGACCAAGACCAAGACCAAGACCAAGACCAAGACCAAGACCAAGAAGGCTGGGCGCGTCACCAAAAAGACGAAGAAAGCCACCAAGGCCAAGACAGGTGCCAAGAAGCCGGCGGCAAAGAAGGTCGCCAAAAAGGCCGTCAAGAAGGCTGCGAAGAAGACCGCCAAGAACGCTGCCACGAAGCCCTCCAAGACTCCGCCGAAGAAGGCCGCCGCGGCGGTCGCGGCTCCGGCTGCAAGGAAGCCCGCTGCGCCGAAAGCTCCAGCGGCCGAGAAGGCCCCGAAGGCGGCAACAGTCCGCGCGCCCAAGCAACCCAAACCCGCAGCGACGGCTGCTGCGCGCGCGTCCGTCTCGGCACCTGCCGCGGACCGCGGCAACGTCTACTACATCACGACCGCGATCGCATATCCGAACGGTCAGCCGCATATCGGCCACGCCTATGAGGCGATCGCGACCGATGCGCTGGCGCGCTTCCAGCGGCTCGACGGCAAGGATGTGTTCTTCCTGACCGGCACCGACGAGCACGGACAGAAGATGATCCAGACGGCGCAGGGCGAGGGGATGACGCCGTACGATCTCGCCACCCGCAACGCTGCGCGCTTCAAGGAGATGGACGAGCGGCTCAACGTCTCGTTCGACCGCTTCATCCGCACGTCCGAACCTGCCCACCACAAATCGGTGCAGGAAATCTGGCGCCGCATGCAGGACAATGGCGACATCTATATCGACGCCTATGCCGGATGGTACTCGGTACGCGACGAGGCCTATTACGCCGAGGATGAGACCACGGTCGGCGAGGACAATGTCCGCCGCGGCCCGCAGGGCACGCCAGTCGAATGGGTCGAGGAGAAGAGCTACTTCTTCAAGCTGTCGGCCTACCAGGACAAGCTCTTGCACCTCTATGAGAGCCAACCCGATTTCATCGGCCCGGATTCGCGCCGTAACGAGGTGATGAGCTTCGTGCGGGGCGGGCTGAAGGATCTCTCGATCTCGCGCACCACCTTCGACTGGGGCGTCAAGGTCCCCAACGATCCCGAGCACGTGATGTATGTCTGGGTCGACGCACTGACCAATTACATCACCGGCGTCGGCTATCCGGACGAGAGCGACGAGCGCTGGCGCTACTGGCCGGCCGACGTGCACATCATCGGCAAGGACATCATCCGCTTCCACGCGGTGTACTGGCCGGCCTTCCTGATGTCGGCCGGCATCCCGTTGCAGAGGCGCGTCTATGCGCACGGATTCCTGTTCAACAGGGGCGAGAAGATGTCGAAGTCGGTCGGCAACGTGGTCGATCCCTTCAATCTGGCGAACCAATACGGCGTCGACCAGGTGCGCTACTTCTTCCTGCGCGAAGTGCCGTTCGGCCAGGACGGCAATTACAACCACGAGGCCATCGTCGCGCGCATCAATGCCGACCTCGCCAATGATTTCGGCAATCTCGCCCAGCGTTCGCTGTCGATGATCGCCAAACAACTCGGCGGCGTGCTGCCGGAGCCCGGCGAGTTCAGCGACAACGACAAGGCGATCCTGGCGCAGGCCGACGCCATGCTGGAGACGTCGCGGACCGCGATGGCGACGCAGCAGATCCATCAATGGCTCAACACGGTCTGGGCCGTGGTCGCTGAAGCCAACCGCTACTTTGCCGGCGAGGCGCCGTGGGCCTTGGCGAAGACCGATACGGCGCGCCAGAAGACGGTGCTGTATGTCACCGCCGAAGTGGTGCGCCAGATCGCGATCATGGCGCAGGCCGTGATGCCGGAATCCTGCGGCAAGATGCTCGACAGCCTCGGCATATCAGCGGATGCGCGCAGCTTTGCCACCATCGCCGAGCGGATCAAGCCGGGCACGGTTCTGCCGGCGCCGGTCGGCGTGTTCCCGCGCTACGTGGAACCGAAGACCGAGTGAGTGGTTCGAAATTCATGCTGGTCGACAGTCACTGCCATCTGGACTTTCCTGATTTCGCCGACGATCTCGACGGGATCGTTCGACGCGCCGAAGCGGCCGGCATCGGCCGCATGGTCACGATCTCGACCCGGGTGAGGCGGCTCGGCGGCTTGCTCGCGATCACCGAGCGCTTTCCTGACGTCTACTGTTCGGTCGGCACGCATCCGCATCATGCCGACGAAGAGGACGGCATCCCGGCCAGCGAACTGATCGAGCTGACCAAGCACCCGAAAGTCGTGGCGCTCGGCGAGGCGGGGCTCGACTATTTCTATGAGCATGGTTCGCGCGAGGCGCAGGAGCGCGGCTTTCGCGTGCATATCGCTGCTGCGCGCGAAACCGGCTTGCCGCTTGTCATTCATACCCGGGAAGCCGACGAGGATTGCGGCCGCATCCTGGAGGATGAGGTCGCGAAGGGACCGTTCAAGGCCGTCCTGCACTGCTACACCGGTGGCCGCGAGCTGGCGATGAAGGCGATCGCGCTCGGGCTGTCGATCTCGTTCACGGGCATCCTGACGTTCAAGAAGTCGGACACCCTGCGCGCGCTGGCCGCCGAGTTGCCGGGTGACCGCATCATGGTCGAGACCGACGCGCCGTATCTTGCGCCCGGAAAATTCCGCGGCAAGCGCAACGAGCCGTCCTTCGTCGTCGAGGTCGCCAAGGTGCTCGCCGAAACCCGCGGTGTCTCCTTGGAGGAGATCTCGCGGCAGACCACCGAAAACTTCTTCCGGCTGTTCTCCAAGGTGCCGGCGCCGAAGGTTGCTGCATGACGCTGACACTGACCATTCTGGGCTGCGGCTCATCCGCCGGCGTGCCGCGTCCGGCGCTCGGCTGGGGCGCCTGCGATCCGAACAATCCCAGGAATCGCCGCCGCCGCTGCTCGATCATGGCGGAGCGCACCATGGAGCACGGCACCACGCGGGTTGTGATCGATACGTCGCCGGATTTGCGCGAGCAGCTGATCGACGGCGATGTCGAGCATATCGACGCGGTGTTCCTGACGCACGAGCACGCCGACCAGACCCACGGCATCGACGATCTGCGCTCGGTGGTGCTGCACCAGCGCCGCCGCATCCCGGTCTACTTCAACCAGTCGACCGCCAAGGACATCATGGCGCGGTTCTCCTATTGCTTCATCTCGCCGGAAGGCAGCGACTATCCGCCGATCCTGACCCGGCATTCGATCGAGGCCGGCGAGAGCCACACCGTCCAGGGGAAGGGCGGTCCGCTGAAGCTCGAGGCCTTCCTGGTGCAACATGGCCGGATTCCTGCGCTCGGCTACCGCGTCGGCGACGCCGCCTACACGCCCGATCTGCACGACATTCCCGAGGAGAGCTGGCCGGCACTGGAAGGTCTCGATCTCTGGATCGTCGACGGCCTGCGCTATGCACCGCATCCCAGCCATTTCAGCGTCGCCGACGCATTGTCATGGATCGAGCGCTTCAAGCCGAAGCGCGCGGTCATCACCAACATGCACTCCGACCTCGACTACGAGGTGCTGCGGCAGAGCCTGCCGGCCGGCGTGATCCCGGCCTATGACGGCATGCGACTGACGCTCGATCGGACGGGCTGAAAACTCAATAGTCCTGAGCTGGCCGGACCTGGCGCGCCTACCGCGGACGCGCGGTTCCGCACGTCAGGGTGATCGACCGACACTGCAGTCGGCCATTGACCTTTTGCACATTGTCGATATCGTTATGATCATAACGATATCGGGAGGCCTCAATGGCGGAAGCTTTGGCAGTGCGGGACTACTCCGATCGCACGCGATACGACGCGCTGATGGATGTCGTGAAGAACCGCCTGACGACCCGGGCCTTCGATTCCAGCTACGCGATGCCGTCAGAACACTACGACATGATCCTGGAGGCCGCGCGGCACGCGCCTTCGGGCGCGAATGCCCAGCCATGGCACTTCATTGCCGTTACCGACCAGGATCTGAAGAACAGGATCACGGAATACTTCCGCGAGGAGCAGGTCGCACGCGCCCGGCTCAAGATGAAGTTTCCGACGCCCGATTATCGCGGCCTCGCGTCGGCGCCTGGCTTCATCGTCGTCGCCAGCGACTTCCGCTGGGTCAAGGCGTTTCCCGTGCTCAACGACGGCTCCGAGCTCGACAAGATGTACAAGGAGAATGCCGAACGCATCCTGCTGCAGAGCGTGGCGGCGGCGACGATGTCGGCGCATCTGGCGGCGGCGGCGCTCGGCTACAACGTCTGGTGGGTGACCGCGATCGGGCAGGAGAAGGCCCAGCAAGCGATGAAGCCGCTGCTCGGCATCCCCGACGAATTGTCCGTGCTCGACATCATGTGCTTCGGCCCGCCGGCCAAGCCGCCGTACAAGCGCTGGAAGAAGAGCCTTGCCGACATCAGCAACTGGAACAGGTTCGATGATCAGCACTACATGACCGAAGCCCAGATCGACGAATGGGTGTCGACCACGCGCCACAAGGTGATGTACCGCGATGCCGAGAACGTCGACTAAAGCGGACGCGCCGGTTCGGCGGGGCGCGTCGGACTACCGGCTGGAGGACCAGGTCGGCTTCCTGCTGCGCCGGGCCTATCAACGCGCCTCGTCGAACCTGGTCGAGCGGATCGGGTCTTACGACCTGACGGCGCCGCAATACGCGACGCTGGCCCGGCTCTACGAGCGCGGGGCGCTGTCGCAGAACCTGCTCGGCCGGCTGGTCGCGATGGAGCCGGCCAATATCCGCGACGTGGTGCTGCGGCTGAAGAAGCGCCGCCTGGTCACGACCCGGCGCGACCCGACCGACAAGCGGCTGATCCTGATCGACCTGACCGCGGCCGGTGTTGCGCTGGTCGAGCAGTTGATCCCGATCGAGATCGAGTGCACTGCGACCACGCTGGCGCCGCTCAAGGCCAGCCAAAAAGCGGTGCTCTACGAGCTGCTCGGCCGCCTTGCCGAGGACTGAGCGCCCTTAGGCCGAGATCGCCTTCGCCGATCCGACCTGGTTGCGCAGCAGGAATTTCTGGATCTTGCCGGTCGAGGTCTTCGGGATCACGCCGAACACCACCGACTTCGGCGTCTTGAAGCCCGACATATGCTCGCGGCAATAGGCGATGATTTCGGCCTCGGTCGCCTTGGCACCGTCCTTCAGCTCCAGGAAGGCGCAGGGCACTTCGCCCCATTTCGGGTCGGGCTTTGCGACCACAGCCGCGAACAGCACGGCCGGGTGCTTGTAGAGGATATCCTCGACCTCGACCGACGAGACATTCTCGCCACCGGAGATGATGATGTCCTTGGAGCGGTCCTTGATGATGACGTAGCCGTGCTCGTCGAGCACGCCGAGATCGCCGGTGTGGAACCAGCCGCCGGCAAAGGCTTCCTGCGTCGCCTTCTCGTTCTTCAGATAGCCCTTCATCACGATGTTGCCGCGGAACATGACCTCGCCGATGGTCTCGCCGTCGCGCGGCACCTCGCGCATCGTCTCGGGGTCGAGCACGGTGACGTCTTCCTGCAGCGGGTAGGCCACGCCCTGGCGTCGCTTCAGCTGCGCCCGCGCATCGGCCGACAGTTCGTCCCAGCCCGGCTGCTCGGCGCAGACGGAGGCGGGCCCATAGACTTCGGTCAGCCCATAGACATGGGTCAGCTTGATGCCGATGCGCTCGGCGCCCTCGAGGACTGCGACCGGCGGCGCGGCACCAGCGATCAGGCCGACGACGGGCTTCGCCTTGCCGCCCTTCGGCGCATCGGGCGCGTTGATCAGCGTGTTGTAGACGATCGGCGCGCCGCACATGTGGGTGACGCCGTGTTTCGGGATCAGCTCGAAGATTTTTGCCGGATCGACCTTGCGCAGGCAGACATTGACGCCGGCGGTCGCCGCGATCGTCCAGGGGAAGCACCAGCCGTTGCAGTGAAACATCGGCAGCGTCCAAAGATAGACCGGATGCTGGCCGAGATTGCCGGCGAGGATGTTGCTGACGGCGTTGAGATAGGCGCCGCGGTGATGGGTGACGACGCCCTTCGGATTGCCCGTCGTGCCCGACGTATAGCTCAGCGCGATCGCATCCCATTCGTCGGCCGGCGGCCGCTCGGCGAATGCGGGATCGCCGGAGGCGACCGCAGCCTCATACTCGATCTCGCCGATCCGCTCGCCGCCGGCGAAGGCGGCATCGTCGACGTCGATCACGAACGGCTTTGGGCCCTTCATCAGGGTCAGGGCTTCCGCGATCACGCCGGAGAATTCGGGATCGACCAGAATGATCCTGGCGCCGCCATGATCGAGCTGGAACGCGATCGACGCCGCATCGAGGCGGATGTTGAGCGCGTTCAGTACCGCGCCGGTCATCGGCACCGCGAAGTGCAGTTCGTTCATCGCCGGGATGTTCGGCAGCATCGCCGCGACCGTGTCGCCATGGCCGATGCCGTGGCCTGCAAGATAGGACGCAAAGCGCTTGCAGCGTTCGTAGGTCTCTTTCCAGGTGAAGCTGCGGCCCTCATAGACCGCGCTGACATGGTCGGGATAGACGGCGGCCGAGCGGGCCAGGAAGCTCAGCGGCGTCAGCGGCACGTAGTTGGCGGGCGTCTTGTCCAGCCCGATCGAGTACTGGTTTTGAGCTGCACTCATGGCTCTATCCAATCCGCTAGGTCTCAAAGGAATCCAATCGATATCCAGGGGAAGATGGCGACGATGATCAGGCCGATCAACAGCGCCAGCATGTAACCCCAGATCGGCCGGATACCCTCGGCCGGATCGACGCGCCCGATGGCGCAGGCGGCATAATAGCCGACGCCGAACGGCGGCGCGAACAATCCGATGCCCATCGCCAGGATGATGATCATGGCGTAGTGCACCTCGTGGACGCCGACCTGGCGCGCAATCGGAAACAGCAGCGGCCCGAACAGCACGATGGCCGGAATGCCCTCCAGCACGCTGCCGAGGATCACGAAGGCCAGGATCGAGACCGCGATGAAGGTCGCCGAACCTCCCGGCAGCCCGGTCATCGACGCCGCCAGCGCCCGCGAGAAGCCGGACTGGGTCAGGCCCCAGGCCATGCCGGTCGCGGTGCCGATGATGAAGAGGATCGCGCCCGACAGGCACGCCGTGTCGATCAGCATCGGCACCAGCCGCCGCCAGTTGAACTTGCGGTAGATCAACAGGCCGATGACGAAGGCGTAGACGATGCCGATGGTCGAGACTTCGGTGGCCGTGGCGATGCCTTCGACCACGGCGTAGCGGATCACGAAGGGCAGGGCCAATGCGGGCAGGGCGAATATCAACGCCTTGCCGATCTCGCTGCCGGTGGCGCGCTGCACGTGGCTCAAGTTCTCGCCGCGGTAGCGCCACCACACCAGTCCGGACAGCGTGATTGCCAGCACGACGCCAGGCAGCAGACCGCCGGTGAACAGCGCCGAGATCGAGACGCCGGTGACCGAACCGATCGTGATCAGGACGAGGCTCGGCGGAATGGTTTCGGTCTGGGCGCCGGTGGCGGCGAGCAGGGCGACCAGATCGCCCGGCTTGGCGCCGCGCTCCTTCATTTCCGGAAACAGCACGGGTGCGACGGCCGCCATGTCGGCAGCCTTCGATCCGGAGATGCCGGACACCAGATACATGGCGCCGACCAGCACGTAATGCAGGCCGCCGCGGACATGCCCGAGCAGGCTCGCCAGGAACGCCACCATCGCGCGCGCCATGCCGGTCATCTCGATCAGCAGGCCGAGGAAGACGAACAGCGGCACCGACAGCAGGATGAGGTGGCTCATGCCCTCGTCCATCCGGCCGACCAGCACCATCAGCGGCGTCCGCGTGGTCAGCGCCAGATAGCCGAAGATCGCCATGCCGAAGGCAAAGCCGATCGGCACGCCGGCGAACACGCAGAAGCCGACCACGCCGACGAAGAAGATGATCAGGTTGAGGTTGCCGAGCGGCCGCAGCATCGGCTGCGCCAGCCAGAACACGCCGATCAACGCGACGACCGTCAGCGCGGCCAGCAGGAAGGTTTTGATGTCGCCGACCCGCGCCAGCCGCAGCAGCGCAAACAGTCCCATCAGGCAGGTGCCGACCGGCAGCGCCGCCGCGCGCCAGGTATTGGAGATCTGCAGCGCCGGCGTCGTGATGAAGCTTTCCTCGTAGGCGTATTCATAGGCCGGCCGCACGATCAGGATCAGGAACGCCAGCGCGGCGCAGGTCGCGACCACGTCGAGATAGCCCCACAGCCTGGGCCCTGCGCTTGCGACCAGCGCTGTCATCCGCATGTGCTCGCCGCGACGGAACGCGACCGCCGAACCCAGCATCGCAAGCCACAGGAACAGGATCGACGCCAGTTCGTCGGACCAGATCAGCGGCGCATGCAGCACGTAACGCGACACCACGCCGGCGAACAGGATGACGACCTCGGCGACGACTAGGATCGCCGCCGGGATTTCGACCAGCCATCCGAGCGTCGCCTCGATGGAACCGAGAACAGAGCGGCGGCGAGGGGGCTGTGACGCCGCCTCGCCGGCCACGGCCGGCGTCATCTCGACATGAGCCATGGCACGCCTCCCGCTTGATCGATCAGGACAGTTTGCCGACGGACTTCTCGAGCAGATCCCAGGCCTTCTCGCCGTACTTGCCCTTCCACTCGGCGTAGAAGCCGGCGGCGCGCAGCTTGTCGCGGAACGGCCCGACCTCGGGCTGGTTGAACACGAGGCCCTTGCCGGTGAGCTCCTGCTTCACGGTGGCGTTGAGCTTCTCGGTGTCCTCGCGCTCCTTGACGGCGGCCGCGTTGACGTTCTTGGCGACGATGGTCTTGATATCGTCCGGCAGCGCCGCCCAGGCACGGCGGTTCATCAGGAACCAGAAGCCGTCCCACATGTGGTTGGTCATCGAGCAGTATTTCTGCACCTCGTACAGCTTCGCCGCCGAGATCAGCGCCAGCGGATTTTCCTGGCCCTCGACGATCTTGGTCTGCAGCGCCGAATAGACCTCGCTGAAATTGATCGAGGCGGGCGATGCATCGAACGCCTTGAACATCGAGGTCCACAGCGGCGACACCGGCACGCGGATCTTGAAGCCCTTGAGATCGTCAGGACCGTTGATCGGCTTGGTCGAGGACGTGGTCTGGCGGAAGCCGTTGTCCCAGATCTTGTCCATGACCTCGAGGCCGGCCTTGTTGATCTCGCCGCGCACATAGGCGCCGAGCTCGCCATCCATGGCCTTCCAGACCGTGGGATAGTCCGGGAATGCGAAACCGATGCCGTTGATCGAGGCTGCCGGCACCAGGGTCGCCAGGATCAGGCCGGACAATGTGAAGAACTCGACGCCGCCGGAGCGCACTTGGCTCAGCATGTCGGTATCGGAGCCGAGCTGGCTGTTCGGGAACACCTGCAGGTCGAACCGGCCGTTGGTCTCGGTCTTGATCGCCGCCGCCATCTCCCGGGCGCGCGCCACGAACGGATGCGACTCCGGCAGGTTGTTGGCGAACTTGTACGAGAACTCGGCCGACTGGGCGCGCGCGACGTACGGCGCGCCAATTCCGCCCAGGACGGCGGAAGCGGCGGAAACCTTCAGCAGCGTGCGTCGTGAAAAGCTCATTGGGTTTGCTCCCTCGAGAGGCTTGTTGTTGTTCTGAGATGCCATCCTATACGGACCTGATGCCGCGGGGTCACCAGCGATCTCTGCACAGCTGGCGCTTATTGCAGCGTCCGTACGCCGCGGCAATATCGGCTTTCTGACGAGATGCGTGCGCGTGGATCGCTGGCGTGTCTCGACGAGCTCGACCAACGACCGAGACAAGCCCGGACAGCCGCCAAGCTGCGGGCTGGTGCGAAGATTTCCCACTAAATATCTGATCTAATTGTAGATATAAATATTCCATAATATACCTTATGCGAATTTCGGATATGGAAGTCGATCCGGTTTGGTGGCCCAGCTGTGGCTTCCCCTATACGGTTCGCATTTCATCCCATAGGCCGTCGCAACGCATCTCTGCGATCCCTAAGGTCGGCTCCTGGTATGTCCGGCTGACCACCGAGTTGGGCGATACCTTGCGACGTCTGCGACACGCCGGTGTCGGTCATAGCCGCCGGTGTAGACGCTGCCGAAGATGGCGAAGGCGGCGCAATCGAAAGACCCGCGGAAGGCTCATTTTCTTGTCCGCATCGTGCGTGATTGCGATCCCCTGCGACGGCCGCCTGCTCCGATGCGAGCGCATCCTCGGCCTGCCGTTGCCTAGGCCGGGAGCACGATCACCTTGGTTTTGAGAGGCGTTCGCGAATAGAGGTCGATCATGTCCTGACTGAGGAGGCCGGTGCAGCCGCTCGTGATGCCGTTCCCGATGGTTTCGGGGGCGCTGGTGCTATAGATCGTGTAAAGCGTATATGCCCCGTTTTGATAGAGGTAGAGCACGCGGGCGCCGAGTGGATTGTCGAGACCTCCCGGCATGCCGCGGGCATATTTGCCTGCCTCCGGCTGGCGCGCGATCATCTCCTTGGGTGGCGTCCAGGTAGGCCATTCGGCTTTGCGCCCGACATAAGCCTCCCCGCTCCACCGGAATCCATCGCGGCCGACATTGGCGCCATAGCGGGTCGCGTTTCCCTCTCCTTCAATGCGGTAAACATAGTACTTGCTGGGATCGATGATGATCGTACCGGGTGCCTCATCGCTGTCGTAGCGCACTGTCTTGCGAAAATATTGCGGTTTGACCTTGCTAACATCGACCGCAGGGATCGGGAATTTCTCGTCAGGCACGGGCCCGTAGACTTTCTCCGCCTCGGCCAGGCTCATGTAGTCGGATGCACAACCGGCTAGGCCCAGTGCGGCAAGACCGGCAGCGGAGCCGAATAGAAACGCCCGGCGGTTGAGACGCGGCGAACGAGGCCCAGACAGAGCGCCCTTGCCCATCGCGCCGGCAATTCCACGGTCCATGATCATGATTTCGGGTTTTCCGAGATTTTCCAGAAGGCGCGACAAGCTTATGTCGGGGAACCACCCCGTTACGACACTCTTATGGAGGATTTCGCGCTTTTTTATGAAGGGAAACTTTCAAGAAAAAGCTAAGGAATTCCGTTCTGTGTGTCGGTCTTATGCGGGGATTCAACAACCCCCGAAGGCTTTGCCTGATAGTCTGCCCCCGACTCAACGACACCAGTTCGAGACTTGGAGACCAATGGCCCGACGTACCGGCAGCGCTGATCTCCCGCTCCATGGTGGACGCGTGCCGCCGTGGCTCGCCGAGCGCATGGCAACGCTGGGCGCGATCATCACGCAGGCTGTGGTCCATCATTACGGCCGTGACGCGTTCCTGCAGCGGCTCTCGCATCCGTTCTGGTTCCAGTCGTTCGGCGCCGTGATGGGCATGGACTGGCATTCGTCTGGTATCACCACGAGCGTCATCGGCGCGCTCAAGCGCGGGCTGGCGCCGCTGCAGGACGAACTCGGCATCTACGTCTGCGGTGGCCGCGGCAAGCATTCGCGGCGCACGCCGGACGAATTGTCGGCGCTGGGCGACCGGACCGGCGTCGACGGCGTTGCCCTCACCCGCGCCAGCCGCTTGGTCGCCAAGGTCGACAGTGCTGCGGTCCAGGACGGCTTCGAGCTCTACCTGCACGGCTTCTTCGTCACCGCGGACGGCAAATGGACCGTGGTCCAGCAAGGCATGAACGATCACAAGCAGCAGGCACGACGCTACCACTGGCATTCCGAGGGGCTGCGCAGCTTCGTCGACGAGCCGCACAGCGCGATCGACGGTCCATCGCAGGGCGAGATCGTCAATCTCACCGACCACCGCGCCGACGCCTCGCGCCAGGCTCAGCTCGATTTGCTCGCCGCGCTCGGTCCCGATGGCATCGCGCGTGAATATGCCGAGTTGACCGAGCAGGTGGCGGCGCAGGGCGATCTGTTGCACCTGATCATGCCCGAGCATCACGATGTGCGCTCCAGCGACGTCTTCATCCGCCGCCTGCACGGCACCCTCGCCGCCGCGGCCGAGCGCGGGCCGCTGGATTTCCCCGAGCTGCTGCTCACGCCGGGCGTCGGCGCCCGCACCGTCGAGTCGCTCGCTATGGTCGCCGAGGTCGTCCACGGGACGCCGTATCGCTTCCGCGATCCGGCGCGTTTCTCGCTCGCGCATGGCGGCAAGGACCGTCATCCGTTCCCGGTGCCGATCAAGGTCTATGACGAGACCATCGGCGTGCTGAAATCGGCGGTACGGCAGGCGAAGCTCGGCCGCGACGAGGAGTTGCAGGCGCTGAAGCGGCTGGATGACCAGGCCCGCAGGCTGGAGCTGACCGCAACCGGTCGGTCCTTCGATGCTTACGTCGCCAACGAGCGCGCGCGTTCGCCGGCGCTTGACGGCCGCTCGGTGTTCGGTTGGGAGGCCGACCTCGCCGCCCGCGACCGCATCACCAAACGCTAGGCTAGGTACACCCGTCAGCGTCCCCTGAAGCGCGGCTTGCGCCGTCCGAGGAAGGCCGCGACGCCCTCCTTGTGATCGTCGGTCAGGCTCGCCAGCGCGAACTGGTCGAGATCCATGTGGCTGGCGAGATCGTCGAGCGCATGCGCCAGCCGGTTGACCGTCAGCTTGGTCATCGCGACCGAAATCGGCGGCTGGGCGGCGACCTTGGCCGCGAGCGCCATCGCGGCGTCATATGATTTGCCCGGATCAACCACCTGCTCTACCAGGCCCCATTCGTAAGCCTCGCCGGCCGAGATCCGGTCGTCGGCCAGGATCACGGCCTGCTTGGTGCGCGCCGGTCCCATCAGATGCAGCATGCGTGGCACGCTCTGCCAGCTCATGTTCATGCCGAGCGCGATTTCCGGTACGCGCAGATGCGCGTCGCGCGCCATCACCCGGAAGTCCAGCGCGACCGCGAGCGCCACGCCACCACCGACGCAGAAGCCCTCGATCGCGCCGATCGTGACCTGTTCCATCTCCTGCCAGGCGCGCGTCAGCCGCGGCCCGAGCTTCAGGTGACGGCGCAGCATGCCCATATCCATCGTCTTGCGCGAGCGCCCTTCGGCATCCTTGAGGTCGAAGCCGGCGCTGAACGATTTGGCGCCGCCGGTCAGCACCACCACCGAGGTTTCGCCATCGTCCTCGAAACTGCGCGCCGCATCGGTCAATTGCCGCAGCGCCTCCGGCGACAGCGCGTTGATACCGTCGCCGCGGTCGAACCGCACCACCGCGATGCGGCCCTCCGGTCCGAGGCCCTTCTCGATCGTCACATCGTCAACCACGCATACCTCCCCGCTCGCATGTTGTGTACTGCTTGCCTCGACATAGCACGGCGATTTCGCCTATTCTGTAGGCATGAGCGAACATGATCATCACCACCACGATCACGACCATTCCGAATTGTCGGAGACCGAACTGCGCGTGCGCGCGCTGGAATCGATCCTGACCGAGAAGGGCTACGTCGAGGCTGCCGCGCTCGACGCCATCGTGCAGGCTTATGAGACGAAGATCGGCCCGCATAACGGCGCCCGGGTCGTCGCCAAGGCCTGGACCGATCCCGCCTTCAAGAAGGCGCTGCTCGAGGACGCCAGCAAGGCGGTCGGCACCCTCGGCCATGTCAGCCGGGTCGGCGACCATCTGGTCGCGATCGAGAACACGCCTGGCCGTCACAACATGGTCGTCTGCACTTTGTGCTCCTGTTACCCTTGGGAGATGCTCGGCCTGCCGCCGGTCTGGTACAAGGCCTCGCCGTATCGGTCACGCGCGGTCAAGGATCCGCGCGGCGTGCTCGCCGATTTCGGCGTCAGCCTGCCGAAGGAGACCGAAATCCGGGTCTGGGACTCTACGGCTGAAACACGCTTCCTTGTGCTGCCGATGCGGCCCGCGGGCACTGAAGGCTGGAGCGAAGAACAGCTCGTCGACCTCGTGACGCGCGATTCCATGATCGGCACCGGCTTCCCGAAAACCCCGGGAGCACCGTCGTGAACGGCGTCCACGACATGGGTGGCATGGACGGGTTCGGCAAGGTCGAGCCCGAGCCGAACGAGCCGATGTTCCATCAGGAATGGGAATCGCGGGTGCTCGCCATGGTCCGCGCGATGGGCGCGGCCGGCGCCTTCAGCATCGACGCGTCACGCTTCTATCGCGAGACCCTGCCCCCGCAGGTCTATCTGTCGAGCTCCTATTACAGGAAATGGCTGCTCGGGCTGGAAGCGCTGCTACTCGACAAGGGCTATATCTCGAAGGACGACGTCGCCGCCGGACATGCCGTCGCGCCGGCGAAATCGCTCAAGCACGGCAAGTTCTCGATCGCCGACGTCGAGCGCATCATGGTGCGCGGCAAGTTCGGCCGCGCCGCGCCGGCGGCTGCGAAGTTCAAGGCCGGCGATCGGGTGCGGGCGAAGAACATCCATCCCGCCACCCACACGCGGCTGCCGCGCTACGTGCGCGGTCATGTCGGCGTAGTCGAGCGCGATCATGGCTGTCACGTGTTTCCCGATACCGCGGCGAACGACGCCGGCGAGCATCCGCAGTGGCTGTACACCGTCGTGTTCGATGGACGCGAATTGTGGGGGCCGGACTCCGATCCGACCATCAAGGTCTCGATCGACGCGTTCGAACCGTATCTGGAGGCGATCTGATGGATGCCGGCGCCGCCGCGCGCGCGACCAGCGCCGTGTCCAGCATTCCCCGCGATCAGGACGGCCCGGTGTTCCGCGCACCGTGGGAGGCGCAGGCGTTCGCCATGGCGTTGACGCTGCATGACCGCGGCGTGTTCACCTGGCCCGAATGGGCCGCGGCGCTGGCCGATCAGATCAAGCGCGCGCAGGCTGCCGGCGATCCCGACACCGGCGAGACCTATTACCAGCATTGGCTCGCGACCCTCGAACACCTCGTGGCCACCAAGGGCGTCACGACACCGGAGACGCTGCACCGCTACCGCGACGCCTGGGACCGCGCCGCCGACCGTACCCCGCATGGCAAGCCGATCGAGCTGACGGCGGCGGATTTTGAGTAGCGGCAAACGCCCTCGTTCCGTCATCGCATGGTCACACCACGCGCTGTCATCACCCGCGTATGCGTATGCGGGTGATCCAGTATTCCAGAGACAGGAGTGCTGGAGTCGAGAAGCAGCAGCGTACCGGGTCGCCCGGTCGAGCCGCGCCTGCACTATTTCTGAATAATAGAATAATATCGCTGATTTGCCCGACGTGTCAAGTTGCCGTGTCGAACGCCGGCGGCCGCCTTCACCTTTGCATGGGGTTGTTTTCGATATTTTGGTAGTGCGCCTCTGCGGAGGGCTATCAGCCCATGCCCGCAGGAAACAGAGGGGGAGTGCGGTTCCGATGCGGAAACGTCAGCCGCTGGCGCGATTGCCCTGCGCGACATATTCCCGCCAGCCCTTGGCCCGCAGGCTGCAGGCCGGGCATTCGCCGCAGCCATAGCCCCAATCGTGCTGGGCGCCGCGTTCGCCGAGATAGCAGGTGTGCGAGTGCTCGCGGATCAGATCGACCAGCCCTGCCCCGCCGAGTTCGTGCGCGAGCCGCCAGGTCGCGGCCTTGTCGAGCCACATCAGCGGCGTGTGCAGTTCGAAGTCCCTGGCCATGCCGAGGCTGAGCGCGGACTGCAACGCCTTGATGGTGTCGTCGCGGCAATCCGGATAGCCGGAATAGTCGGTCTCGCACATGCCGGCGATGATGTGGCGGATGCCGCGCCGATAGGCCAGCGCGCCCGCGAAGGTGAGGAACACGAGGTTGCGGCCGGGGACGAAGGTGTTGGGCAATCCGTCCGCACCCATTTCGATCGCGACGTCGCGGGTCAGCGCGGTATCCGAAATCTCCGACAGCGTCGGGATCGCGAGCGTGTGGCTATCGCCGAGCTTTGCTGCCCAGTCCGGCCGCAGAGCCCTGATGCCGTCCAGCAGGCGGTCGCGGCAGTCGAGCTCGATCGCGTGGCGCTGGCCGTAGGTGAAGCCGAGCATTTCGACGCGCGCGAAGCGGTCCAACGCCCAGGCCAGGCAGGTGGTGGAATCCTGGCCGCCGGAAAACAGCACCAGCGCGGTGTCGGAATTGTTCTGATCGGTCATGGAACGCGCTTTACCACTCCTTGGCGCGACGGCCAATCGGTGGACAGCGCCGCGATTCCGGCGCGTTTTGCTGGGATCGACGGGGCTGATTTGGCATAAGGCATATACCGCTCACAGTCCGGTGCCCGATGACCCCTTCCCGCGACATTTCCCGCCTGATCGAGATCATGGCTGCGCTGCGCACGCCGGTGACCGGCTGCCCCTGGGACCTCGAACAGAATTTTGAAACGATCGCGCCCTACACGATCGAGGAGGCCTATGAAGTCGCGGATGCGATCGCGCGCGGCGATTTCGAGGATTTACGCGAGGAGCTCGGCGACCTCCTGCTGCAGGTGGTCTATCACGCAAGGATGGCCGAGGAGCAGAACGCGTTTGCGTTCGGCGACGTGGTCGAGGCGATCACGAAGAAGATGATCCGCCGTCATCCGCACGTCTTTGCCGACAAGGACGGCAACATCCAGCCCGCCGGCGTCAAGAGCGCCTGGGAGCGCATCAAGGCCGAGGAGAAGGCCGAGCGCGCCGCGCGGCGGCCGCCGGACGAGACCGCGCACACATCCTTGCTCGCCAGCGTGAAGGCGGGCCTCCCTGCCTTGACACGCGCGATGGAGCTGCAGCGCAAGGCGTCCACGGTCGGCTTCGACTGGAACGACCCGCGCGCGGTGCTCGCCAAGATCCGCGAGGAGGCCGACGAGATCGAGGCCGCGCTCGACCGCAACGACAGAGCCGAGATCGCGGAGGAGACGGGCGACCTGATGTTCGCGCTGGTCAACCTCGCCCGCCACGTCGACGCCGATCCGGAAACCGCGCTGCGCGCGACCAACGCAAAGTTCGAGCGGCGGTTTGCCTATATCGAAAAGGCCCTCGCTGCGAAGGGACGCTCGCTCGAGGGCGCGTCGCTGGAGGAAATGGACGCGCTGTGGAATGAGGCGAAGCGCACGACGTAGATTTTCTCTCCTCGCGCGCCTCGAAACTCCGCCTAGAGATCTGCTCCAGCCCGTCGGGCTTGCGCGCGCATGACACCGAACGGATCATTCCGGACCGCCAGCTTGCGATAGACCCTGAGGTCGTCGGGGGTCATTCCCTCGCCGCGCTTCATGTTCGAACTTCCTTCGGCACCGATAGCAATTGACGTGCCGGCGCCGGCATAAATGTACTTGTCGCCAAATGCCTTCTTCAGGGCAGCGAATGTTGGCTCGCCGGTGCAGTGTCCGGGGGCGATGCTTTCGACCTTGAAACGGTCTTGCAGCGCGGCCGTCACTTTCGTGATCACCTCGTCAGGGGCGGTGACCAGGTGGAAGCCTCCGGCGATCAGCCGAATCCTGGGGTTGATTGCTGCCGCAGCCTCGACGATGCGCTCGATTCCAGGATGCGAGCAGCCAACCACGAGCACGATTCCATCTGCAGTATTCACCGCCAGGGACAGTTCCTTGAGCTCCTTCGTTCCCGGCAGATCTGAAATCAGAGCTATGAGTGTAATGCCAGGTGCGATTTCGGTCGTTTGGTCGATCAACTCGAAGTTGGCATCCGCCCAGGCAGCACCGAATTTCATGATCTCTGGTGGCTTGCCGTCATAGTACCTCATCTCCGGCGGCAACGACTCGTCCTTGCGGTAGAAGCTCGACGGCAGCGACGAGCCGTAGATGCCAAATCCCTCCTTGGGGGCATAAATCTTGATCTTTGGATTGACGCCTAAGACATAGCTCAGGCCCGCCATGTGATCTGAGTGCCGGTGAGACAACACGACGAAATCGAGCTTGGTGAGGTCCACATCCTTTGCCTTGACATTGGCCGCGAAGATCGTCGCGTTGTCCCCGGTATCGAACAGGATGCGCTTTCCGCCGACTTCAACGAGGGCGGAGAAGCCCCAATCCTTTGTCATCGCGGCGTCGGTACCGAACGCATCGTACAGGATGGTGATCCGGGCCGCCGGCTCGGCCGCACGTGTTGCAGTGCCTAATACGGCAGCGATCCCTGCGAGAACGACCGCGAAAAGAAAACTTGATTTGAGATACATGGAAGTTCCTCCTGTTCAAACGCAACGATTGAGGAATTCCTGAGAGGCGACCAGTCGCTATCGAGCCGGACTGGACCTGCCTAGTTCAGAGACCAGCCTTCCAACGATCCATGCTCTCGACTTTGCGCGATCTCGTGGACGGCCCGGCCATGCAAATCCTCCCGCTGCGCGCCGGGAGCTGCAAGGTAATTATTTTCGCCGTGGGCCATGAACCTTTTCCTTGGTTCACGAGACTACCGCCTTCCACGAACAATTCGGATGTCGTCAGGTTTTGGAGACGTTTCGGCTCCATCGCTGCCGTTTCGCGGCGGCGACTCGTGGCGGTGGACACGCCCTACAACAGCGTCCCATGCAGGATCACGGCAGCAACGCCGAAATAGATCACGAGGCCGGTGACGTCGACCAGCGTCGCGACGAAGGGCGCGGACGCGCTCGCAGGATCGAAACCGATGCGTTTAAGGATGAACGGCAGCATCGATCCGGACAGCGAGCCGAAGGTGACGATGCCGACCAGCGCGGCGCCGACGGTCATGGCCACCAGCATCCAATGCGGGCCGTAGTCGAACAGGCCAAGCGTCTGCCAGAGCGTGATCCTGACGATGCCGATCACCCCCAGAATGGAGCCGAGCACGATTCCGGTCGGCAGTTCGCGCAAGGCGACGCGCCACCAGTCGCGCAGCCGCACCTCATGCAACGCCAGCGATCGGATCAGGAGCGAGGTAGCCTGGGAGCCGGAATTGCCGCCGGAGCTCATGATCAACGGGATGAACAGCGTCAGGACGATCGCCTTCTCGAGCTCGCTCTGGTACGACTGCATCGCCGTTGCGGTCAGCATTTCCGAGAGGAACAGCGCGCACAGCCAGCCGCCGCGCTTCTTGATCATTTCGAGGAAGCCGATCCGCAGATAAGGCTCATCGATCGCTTCCATGCCGCCGAACTTCTGGGCGTCCTCGGTCGATTCCTCGACGATGGCGTCGATGACGTCGTCGACCGTGACGATGCCGAGGATATGACCGGGGCCGTCGACGACGGCGACCGCGAGCAGATCGTAGCGCGAGATCAGCCGCGCCGCCTCCATGCGGTCGGCCTCCGGCGAGATCATCAGCGGCTTCCGCGCCGGTGCCGCGGTGAGCACATTGGCATGCGGGTCGGCCGAGATCAGGCGGCGCAGCGGCACCGCCTGGATCAGCGTCTTCTTGATCGGGTCGATCACGAAGATCGAGTAGACGGTCTCGCGGGTGCGCTCGACCATCCGGATGTGATGCAGGACCTCGGCGATGGTCCAGTTCGAGGGCACGCTGACGAATTCGGTCGTCATGATGCTGCCGGCGCTGCGTTCGGGATAGGCCAGCAGCCCGGAGATGACGTTGCGGGTATCCGGATTGAGGCCGTTCAGCAGCGTGGTGCGCAGCGGCTCGACCAGTTCCTTGAAGATGTCGGCGGCGCGGTCGTCGGAAACGCCCGACAGCAGCGACACCGCCGTGTCCTTCGGCAGCTCGGCCAGGATCTCGCAGGTGTTGTCGAGCCCGGGCAGGTCGAGCACCTCGATCGCCTTCTCGGCCGGCAGCGATTGCAGCAGCTTCGCCGCATCCGCCGGCTCCCAGGCATTGAGGGCATCGACGATCTCGGGCGCCCGCACATGGGCAAGGTCCCCGTTCTGGCCGGCGAGCGTGTCGTGGGTGATGGTTTCGCTGGTGTCCTGCATCGATCCGCCTCGGCTTTGCGTCCAGCAGCGCAATGAACCAAGGCGGCGCAGATTTCAAACAGAAAGTGCGGCGGCACGTCGCAGGCGCGGTCGAGCGAGGCCGCGTCACGGCGCCGTCACATTTCGGGAGATTGCGAGGTGCCGTGCCGGAGGGCCGATCAGGCCCGGCTGAACAGTTTCGCGGCGTCGTCCACCGCCTGGCGCGCGGCGGCAAGATCCGGCGTTTCGTTGTCGTCGTTGAAGCCGAAATAGTCGTTGTCGCCGACCGGCTGGACGACGATGCCGTCGCGTCGGCCGAGGACGCTGAGGTTACGGTAGAAGACGCCGTAATTGACATCCGGCTGAGGAATGAGCCAGGCGATCTGGCCGCGCACCGGAACGATGCTCTCGTCACGAAACAACGCACGGGCGCCGTAGCCGGCGCAGTTGACAATGACGGTTTCGCGGATCTTCGAAAGATCGGACGGCGTGTGCAGTTCGATCGGCACGAACAGCCCGCCGGCGCGCTGAAACTCAGCTTCGAGCTGACGGTAGAGATCCGTGACGTTGTAGGTGAGCGAGGCGCTTTTCCACGCGTATGGTGCGGGAAACGGATTTGATCCGGCGGCCAGCAAATCCCATCGTGGCGTGAGCGACCTGACCCGGCCGCGCAATTCGAGGAATTTCCTCGAGCCGTCGCCCGCGGCATGCTGGCGCCTGTGCGGACGGCCGTCGGCATCAGGTGCATCGTCGGACAGCAAATAGCGATCGGTCCATTCGATCGGATTGCCGGCAAGGCCGAGATAGCTTTGATGGGTGGCAAAGGTCGTGCGCGCCATCCGCTCCCAGCGGTCGGCAAAGTCCGGCGTGACGTCTGCTTCCATCGCGATACGCGAATCCGGCGACCAGTCCCCGGTCGCACGCGCCGAGCGCACCTGCGGGAAGCGCTCCTTGGCGTAGATCGTGACGGTCGCGCCCATCCTCTGGGCGGTGATCGCCGTCGTCAGACCGATCGCGCCGGCGCCGAGGACGGCAACGTTGCGCGCGCTCAATTGCAGGGCGAGCGGCACGGCCTCCTGCGCGGCGCCCCAGGACAGCGACCAGCCGCTGCCGCCGTGTCCGTAATTGTGGACGACATATTTGCCGTCGATCCATTCCGCTTCGATGCGCGGACCGGCAGCGCGGAACGGACGCAGGCAGACGGTGACACGAAACATGCGGTCCGGACGCGCAAGAACCGGCCGGAGCGCGGGTGCGTCGACGAAAGCAGCGTTGTCGGCATCCCCACGCTTTGCGATCCCTGCGACCGCAGCGCTCGCCAGGCCGCCGCCGAGAAATGTTCGACGGTTGAACATCGATCCCCCTTGCCGCCGCGGATTCCCGGGACGCTACATCCCGTGCGGCAGAGCATCGAATCGTGACATGACGATGTCGCGCTTGGTCTCGTCGACCCGCACCGTCATGTCGAAGCGCTCGCCATTGAGCTCCTTGTTCAGGACCTCGGCATTGCGATGCAGCCAGCTGATGCCGGCGCCGTCGGAGGCATCGATCGAAAGATTGAGCGTGATGCGCTTGGCCGCGAGGCGATCCTCGATCGCGGTCAAGAGCTCATTGATCCCCTCGCCTGTGACGGCCGAGACCAGGAAGCACGGCCGCTCCGGCGGCCGGCGCGCGGCGATGTTGCGCAGATTGTCCCGTTCCTCCGGATCGAAGCGATCGATCTTGTTCCAGACCTCGATGATGCGCTGGCCGCCATCGGCGTCGGGATCGATGCCGAGCTGGTGCAGCACCGCCTCGACGTCGCGCTCCTGCGCCTCCGCATCCTCATGGGAGATGTCGCGGACATGCAGGATGATGTCGGCTTCCAGCACCTCCTCCAGCGTGGCGCGGAACGCGGCCACCAGCTGGGTCGGCAGATTGGAGATGAAGCCGACCGTGTCCGACAGCATCGCCTTGCCGCCATGCGGCAGGTTGAGCGCGCGCAGGGTCGGGTCGAGCGTCGCAAACAGCATGTCCGCGGCCTGCACGTCGGCGCGCGTCAGGCGGTTGAACAGGGTTGATTTGCCGGCATTGGTGTAGCCGACCAGCGCCACCACGCGGTACGGCACGCGCTGGCGTCCGGCGCGATGCAACCGCCGCGTCGCCTGCACCTTCTTCAGCTCGTTCTCAAGCCGCGTGATGCGATCGCCAATCAGGCGGCGGTCGGCCTCGATCTGGGTCTCGCCCGGACCGCCCATGAAGCCGAAGCCGCCGCGCTGGCGTTCGAGATGGGTCCACGACCGCACCAGGCGGCTGCGCTGGTAATTGAGATGGGCAAGCTCGACCTGCAGCGCGCCTTCCTTGGTCTTGGCGCGGCGGCCGAAGATTTCCAGGATCAGGCCGGTGCGGTCGAGCACCTTGGTGCTCCAGGCCTTCTCGAGGTTGCGCTGCTGGATCGGCGACAACGCGCAATCCATCACCACGAGCTCGACCTTGTCGCCGGCGACGAGGCCGTTGATCTCCTCGACCTTGCCCTTGCCGAGATAGGTCGCGGGCCGGATCTGGCTGATCGGCGCGACGACGGATTCCACCACAGTGAGGTCGATCGCACCGGCGAGGCCGGCGGCTTCCTCGATCCGCGCTTCGTAGTCGCGGACAGAGGAATCCGTTTGCGCATCGCCGTCGCCACGGCGCATGCGCAGGTACGGGCCGATGACGATCACCCGCCCGGTGCTCAAGTCCCCCGCCGACCCGGGCCTAGACTTGGTCCGGTCGACGCCCCCTTCAGGATTGAAGGGTTCCAATCAGTTCACTCTCAAGCCGGTGCGTCCTCACCACCTTCGAACAGCTGAATCGGAGCGCCGGGCATGATGGTCGAGATCGCGTGCTTGTAGACAAGCTGCGAGTGACCGTCGCGCCGCAGCAGCAAGCAGAAATTGTCGAACCATGTGACAATGCCCTGCAGCTTTACCCCGTTGACCAGAAATATCGTCAGTGGCGTTTTTGTTTTACGAACATGATTAAGGAAGGTGTCTTGTAGATTTTGTGCGCGGTCTGCCGCCATTGTTTTTGTCCCGCAAGCTTGTGCTTCTTTTTATTGAACCGGTTGCGGCTCTCTAACGGAGCCTCCTCCGGTCGCCCACCTGCCCTGAGATCCCCCTCTGGCAGGCGTAGCGGTAGGATTAGAGGCCACGCGCGGTTTTTAGGCAAGCCGGTTCGCGGTGCAGTCGGTAGGAACACGGTGGCAATTCTAAGAAAGTGCAGGGAAAGAGACGAATATTCTCGTGGAGAGTGGATAAATCCCCCGGTTGTACCGGCCCCGCCCTCGCCTCGCTGGCCGGCCCACCCGGACCCGAGCCTGGCCCTGCGTCCCCGGCGGGTGACCGCCGAGGCTTCGCACCAAGCCGCCGGCGATTGCCGGCCGAGGCTGATCGAGGTTCAGCCGACCCCGAGCGTCAGCCGACCCCGAGCGCCTTCAGCTTGCGATGCAGTGCTGAGCGCTCCATGCCGACGAACTCCGCGGTGCGCGAGATGTTGCCGGAGAAGCGGCTGATCTGGGCGATCAGATAATCGCGCTCGAACACCTCACGCGCCTCGCGCAGCGGCAAGCCCATGATGTGCTCGCCATTGTTGGAGGTCGGCATCGCCGGCACCATGGAGCCGACGTCCTGCGGCAGCATATCGGCGGTAATGATCGCCTCCGGGCCGCCGCCGGCCAGGATCATCACGCGCTCGACATTATTGCGGAGCTGGCGGACGTTGCCCGGCCAGACATGCGATTGCAGCACGGCCATCGCGTCCTGTCCGATCTGCCGCTTCGGCAGGCCGGTGGCCGCCGAGATCTGGTCCATGAAATAGTCGATCAGCTCGGGGATATCCTCACGGCGCTCCGACAGTGGCGGCACCCGGATCGGCACCACCGAGAGACGATGATAGAGATCCTCGCGGAAACGCCCTGCCGCGATTTCCTCCTCGAGGTTGCGCGCGGTCGAGGAGATGATGCGGACGTCGACATGGACCTTGCCGGTGCCGCCCTGGCGCTGGAAGGTTTGATCGACCAGCACGCGCAGGATCTTGTTCTGGGTCTCGCGCGGCATGTCCGCGATCTCGTCGATGAACAGCGTGCCGCCATGCGCTTCCTCGAGCGCGCCGGCCTTGCGCTGCTGCTCGCCGTTCGATCCCTCGATGCCGAACAGCTCGATCTCCATGCGCTCCGGCGTGATCGCGGCCGCATTGATCACCACGAACGGCCCCTCGGCGCGCCCGGAGGCATGATGCAGCGTGCGCGCGGCCAGCTCCTTGCCGGCGCCGGAGGGACCGACGATCAGGATACGGCTGTTGGCCTTGGCGGCGCGGTCGATGGTCTGGCGCAGCTGGTTCATGCAGGCCGAGCGGCCGGTCAGGACGCTCGCGGCCGGCGCCAGTTGCTTGAGCTCCTTCACCTCGCGCTTGAGCCGCGAGGTCTCCAGCGCGCGGGTCGCGACCAGGATCAGCCGGTCAGACTTGAACGGCTTCTCGATGAAGTCATAGGCGCCGCGCTTGATCGCCGCGACGGCGGTTTCGATGTTGCCGTGGCCGGAGATCATCACGACCGGCAGATCGGCATTGTCCTTCTTGATCTGCTCGAGCAGTTGCAGGCCGTCGAGCTTGGAGCCCTGCAGCCAGATGTCGAGGAAGACCAGGTTCGGGCGGCGGTTGGCGATCTCGGCAAGCGCCGAATCGCTGTCGCGCGCGGTGCGCGTGGAGAACCCCTCATCGTCCAGGATACCCGCAACGAGGTCACGAATGTCAGCTTCGTCGTCGACAATCAGAATGTCACTTGCCATGGGTTACACCTGCGTTGTCAGTCGCCCGTCGCGGCTTTGATTCTTGGCTGTTGGCTTCTTGGCTCTTGTGCATTTGGCTCTTGGTTATTTGGTTCTTGCTGATCGGGTTCTTGGATTGGTCGTTGGATCTTTGGTTCATTGTTGGTCGCCTGTGCCGGGCCGTTGGTCGGCTCTTGCGGCGGATTTTTTTCGCTGTCGGGGTCGGATGATTTCACGTCCGGCTTTTGTTCCTTGCTCTCCGGTTTGGCCGCCTGGCCCGTGACGGAAAAGCGCAGCCGCATCCAGGCACCGCGCTGGCCCTCGCGGAAATCGGACGCGTCCTTGAGCTCGATGCGACCGCCATGGTCCTCCAGAACGCGACCGACGATCGCAAGTCCAAGGCCGGTGCCCTTCGCACGCGTCGTGACATAGGGCTCGAGCAGGCGCGCACGGGCGACCTTGGGCAGGCCGATGCCGTTGTCGACGACATCGATCAGGATGTCGTCGCCTTCGCGCTGCGCCACGACATCGATGCGGCCCTTGCCGAGCTCCTCGCGCGGGACCTGCTCGATCGCCTCGGTCGCGTTCTTGATGATGTTGGTCAGCGCCTGCGAGATCAGCCTGCGGTCGAACTGTGCCGGCAGCGGCGACTGCTTGATGTCGGCCTCGATGTCGAGATCGGGATGCGCGACCTTCATCAGGAACACCGCCTGACGCACCACGTCGGCGACGTCCTCGCCTTCCATCACGGGCTTCGGCATCCGCGCGAAGCGCGAGAACTCGTCGACCATGCGCCTGATGTCGTCGACCTGGCGCACGATCGTGTCGGTGCACTGCTCGAAGATCGACTTGTCCTTCTCCTCGGTGATGGTCTTGCCGAACTTGCGGCGAATGCGCTCGGCCGAGAGCTGGATCGGGGTCAGCGGGTTCTTGATCTCGTGGGCGATGCGGCGGGCGACGTCGCCCCAGGCCGAGGTGCGCTGCGCGGAGACCAGTTCGGTGATGTCGTCGAGCGTGATGATGTAGCTGTCGCGGGACTGGCTGGTCTGCTCGGCGGAGACGCGAACCGACAGATTGCGCTCATTGCCGTCGCGCAGGATCGTGACCTGCCCCTGCACCAGGCGCTGGGTGCCCTCGCGTGCGGTCTTCATCATCTCGTCGAGCTCCGGCAGCACGTCCGAGAGCGGATGGCCGAGCGTCTCCGACTCGGCATGCCCGATCAGCTTCTCCGCCGAGCGATTGAGCACGCCGATGGTGCCGGAGGCGTCGACCCCGATGATCCCCGCGCTAGCCGACGACAGCACCGCCTCGATGAAGCGCCGGCGGCTGTCGATGGTCTCGCTGGCGTCGACCAGCTCATTGCGCTGGGTGCGCAGCTCCTGGGTCATCTTGTTGAAGATTTCGCCGAGCATCGCGAGGTCGCTTGCCGATTTGTGGACCGGCACCTGGACATTGAGGTTGCCGGTCGAGACCTCGCTCGCGGCGCCCATCAGCTGGCGGATCGGCGACACCAGCCCGTTGGCGAAATTCAGGCCGATCAGCACCGAAGCCATCAGGATGGTCAGCGCGATCACCGCGAACATCAGCGCGAACGCCACCTGGATGCCCAGCCGGCGGGTCTCGAGCTGGGCGTATTCGGCGGCGCTGGTCTGGGTCTGCTTGAGCTGGGCGACGACAGCCGGATCGAGCAGACGCGCCACATACAGGAACATGTCGTCATAGGCCCGCAGGCGGACCACGGAGGCGACGTAGTTTTCGGGAAAGACCGAGATCTTCGGCTCGGTCTCGTTGATGTCCTTGAGGATGTCGGGTGGCGGCGCTTCATAGTTGAAGCGAACGCCGGTTTCCGCGCTGGCGACGATCTTGCCATCCTTGTCCATCAGAACCGCGACCGGCAAATTGCGCGCCTCGGCGCCGGCGGTCAGGAGTTGCAGGAACGTCATGCGATCCTGGTCGTAGAGCGGACGTGCATGGGCGAGATCGTTGGCCATCGCCAGCGTGTCGCCGTTGATGAGCTGCGCGTGCTCCTGCATGTAGGCGCTGGCGATCGTCAGCGAGTTCTGGATCACCTGCTTGGTGGGACCCGAGAACAGCCGGTCGAGGCCGCGCTCGATGGTGACATTGGCGACGATCGACACCAGCACGGCGGGCAAGACCGCGATCACCGAGAACAGGCCGACGATCTGCACGTGCAGCCGTGCTGCCGCCCGGCCGCGCCGCCTCGCCTGCACCATCTGCCAGACTTCCCGGACGATGATGCCGACCAGCAGCAGGATCGTGGCGGCGTTGATCATCAGGAAGGAGCGGACGACGTCTGAGGTCGGCTCGATCGGGGTCAGGCCGGTCAGCACCACGAAGGTCAGGAAGGCTGACAGCAGCGCGATAGCCACGGCGAACGGCGCCAGCCAGCGCCGCAGCGGGAAGCCCCGCGCCTCCGAATTGGGCTCGGCCGGGGGCGCGTGTAACGTCGAAGCGGTGGTCTCTGCGCTGGTCATACCGGCAATTGAGCTGAGTGCGATAGCCCGCGGGAATTGCGAACTGATGCAATCATATCACAATGTTGCCGAATTACGACATTTCCACGGCGCAAACCCCGTTGCGGCGCCGTGTCCTCAAAACCATTTGTGACTACTCAAAAACGGTGGCGAGGCTCGCGCCCCGTCCCGTCAGCCCTAGCCCCCGCTCCGGTACACCTGGATATCGAGGTCGCGGATCTTCTTGCGCAACGTATTGCGGTTCAATCCGAGCAGGTCGGCGGCCCGGATCTGGTTGCCGCGGGTCGCCGCCAGCGCGGCGGTCAGAAGCGGGATCTCGATCTCCTTCAGGATGCGGTGGTAGAGGCCCGGCGGCGGCACGCCGTTCGGGAAACCGGAGAAGTGCGAGGACAGATAGGCCTCCACGGCACCGCCGAGATTGTCGACGCCAACGGTCGCGGTGCTGCCCGAGGTGACGGCCGGCGGCGCCAGCTCGCCGTCGATGACGGAGGCGGTGATGACGTCCTGCGGATAGAGCGCGGCGAGCCGCCGGGCGAGGTTTTCCAGCTCGCGGACGTTACCCGGCCAGCGGTGCTGCTTGAGCCGCTCCAGCGCCTGGGCGTCGAGCTTCTTCGGCGGCAGACCGTCCTTCTCGGCGAGCGAGAAGAAGTGCCGGATCAGGTCGGGCAGATCCTCGATCCGCTCGCGCAGCGGCGGCAGCCGCAGCGGCACCACGTTGAGGCGGAAGAACAGATCCTCGCGGAACAGGCCCTGCTGGATCAGGATGCGCAGGTCCTTGTTGGAGGCCGCGACGATGCGCACGTCGGTCTTGATCGGCGTGCGGCCGCCGACGGTGGTGTATTCGCCCTGCTGCAGCACGCGGAGCAGACGGGTCTGCGCCTCCATCGGCATGTCGCCGATCTCGTCGAGGAACAGCGTGCCGCCCTCGGCCTGCTCGAAGCGGCCGGAGGCGCGGGTGTTGGCGCCGGTGAACGCACCGCGCTCATGGCCGAACAATTCGGATTCGATCAGATCGCGCGGGATCGCCGCCATGTTGACCGCGACGAACGGGCCGTTGCGGCGCCGGCCGTAGTCGTGCAGCGCGCGGGCGACCAGCTCCTTGCCGGTGCCTGACTCGCCCGAGATCATCACGGTGAGATCGGTCTGCATCAGCCGCGCCAGCACGCGGTAGATCTCCTGCATCGCCGGGGAGCGGCCGACCAGCGGGATCGAGTCGAACTCGCCGTCGTCAGCGGGACTGGAGACCCGTTCCTTCGGCTCGGCCAGCGCGCGGCCGACGATGGTGATCAGCTCCTTCAGGTCGAACGGCTTCGGCAGATATTCATAGGCGCCGCGCTCGGAGGCGCGGATCGCGGTCATGAAGGTGTTCTGCGCACTCATCACGATGACAGGCAGGTTCGGCCGCATCTTCTTGATCCGCGGCAGCAGGTCGAACGCGTTCTCGTCGGGCATCACCACGTCGGTGATGACGAGATCGCCCTCGCCCTGGCTGACCCAGCGCCACAGCGTGGCGGCGTTACCGGTCAGGCGCACCTCATAGCCGGCGCGCGACAGCGCCTGGTTCAGGACGGTCCGGATGGCGGTGTCGTCGTCAGCGACAAGTATGCTACCTGCAGGCATTGTTGTTCCTCATCGTGCGCCCTGAGAGGCAGGCGAGGACGTACCCGGAACGTCATCGCGGTTGCTGTGATCGTGTTGCTTGGCGGCGCTGTACATCGGCATCAGCACGCGGAATGTGGTCTTGCGCGGCTGCGACTCGCATTCGATGATGCCGCCGTGATCGCCGACGATCTTGGCGACCAGCGCGAGGCCGAGCCCGCTGCCGGTCTGCTTGGTGGTGACGAAGGGATCGAACAGGTTCGGCAAAAGGTCTTCCGGCACGCCTGAGCCGTTGTCCTTGACGCAGAATTCCAGCGGCAGCGAGACCCGCGATTTCTTGCCGGGCACCGACAGCCGCACGCCGGGCCGGAACGCCGTGGTGAGGTGGATCTCCGCATCGGTGCCGAGATCGGCAACCGCTTCGGCGGCGTTCTTCACGAGGTTGAGGAACACCTGGATCAGCTGGTCCTGGTTGGCCAGCACCGGCGGCAGCGACGGATCATAGTCCTCGATGAAGCGGACGTTGCGGGCGAAGCCGGATTGCGCCAGCCGCTTCACATGGTCGAGCACCGAATGGATGTTGACCGGGCCGCGCGCCACCGGACGGTCGTCGCCGAACACTTCCATGCGGTCGACCAGCGTCACGATGCGGTCTGCCTCGTCGCAGATCAGCCGCGTCAGCAGCCGGTCCTCGGAGGATGCCTGCTGCTCCAATAGCTGCGCGGCGCCGCGGATACCGGACAGCGGGTTCTTGATCTCATGGGCGAGCATCGCGGCCAGCGCGATCACCGAGCGCGCCGCGCTGCGATGGGTGAGCTGGCGGTCCATCTTGTCGGCGATGGTGCGCTCCTGCAGCATCACCACGATATGCCCGGGCCGCTCGGTCAGCGGCGCGACGTGCAGGTCGACCTGGCGATCGCCGCCGATCCGCGGCGTGCCGAGATCGACCTTGTATTCGTTGACCGGCGAGCCGCTCGCCCGCACCTGCTCGATCAGCGCGAGCAGCGGGCTGCCGAACGGCACCAGCTCCTTCAGCGACTGCCGGCGCAAGAACTGCGTCGAGATCTCGAAGAAGGATTCGGCGGCGATGTTGGCATCGACGATCCGTCCGTCGGGTGCGACCAGCAGCACCGGATTGGGTAGCGCATTGAGGATGGCCTCGCCATCGGTGGGCACGGGCCGGCGAAATTCCATGGCTGACGTCATGCGGCAGCACTCCAGGCAAAGTCGTCATAGGCGTCCTCGAGCGCGCGATGCACGCTGGACGGCTGCTCCGAGGTCAGGATCGCCTGCCGCCAGGTCTTCAGCGTTGCCGCCGGCGCGCAGCTATAGGCCGCAGCAGTCTCCAGCGCCCAGCCGAGATGCTTGCGCGCATGCCTGAGCCCGATACGCAGGCCATAGTGGCTGCAGACCTCGTCATAGAGCGCGCGAACATGCTTGAGCTGCTCGGCAAGCGACGGCGCAGCCTCGGCGATGCCGGTCTCGAGCCGGCGGCCGATCTGGCCGGGCAGCCAAGGCTGCCCCTGCGCGCCGCGCCCGATCATGACGGCGTCGGCGCCCGACATCTCCAGCGCGCCGAGCGCCTTGTCGAACGAGGTGATGTCGCCATTGACCACGACCGGGATCGTGACGGCGTCCTTGACCGCGCGCACCGCGCTCCAGTTCGCCTCGCCCTTGTAGAACTGGCAACGCGTGCGGCCATGCACGGTGATCATCTGCACGCCTGATGCCTCGGCGCGGCGCGCCAGTTCGGGCGCATTGAGCGAGCGATCGTCCCAGCCGAGCCGCATCTTCAGCGTCACCGGCACCTTGACCGCCGACAGCGTTGCCTCGATCAACGTCACCGCGTGGTCGAGGTCGCGCATCAGGGCCGAGCCTGACTGGCCGCCGGTCACGTGGCGCGCCGGGCAGCCCATGTTGATATCGATGATGTCGGCGCCGGCGCCCTCGGCGATCCGCGCGCCCTCCGCCATCCAATGGGTCTCGCAGCCGGCGAGCTGAACCACATGCGGCCCGATCCCGGCTGCCTCACAACGCAGCTTCGACATCGGCTTGCCGTTCACCAGATCGTCGCTGGCGGTCATCTCGGAGACCACCAGCCCGGCGCCCAAAGTGGCGGCGAGTCGCCGGAAGGGCGCGTCGGTGATGCCGGACATGGGCGCGAGAAGAACCCGGTTGGCGACAGCAATATCGCCTATCTTCAATGGGTTACGAGGAGTACTTTGCACGCCGGTCACAGCCGTCTCGTCGTTCTGTCAGCCACGCCATTGCAGCCGACGCCGTCTATTCTGCGCACAATTCTTGTGCAGTCAAGGCTCATGCCTACAGTTTAGACATTCCTAGCACCTGTGCAAGTGCACTGCAACAAAATCTGCTTTTCCCACAGTCATCGGCAAACGCTCTGTTTTTGCGCAGCGGTCATGCTAAGGGCTGTGCGCGGCGGTCCCCGCCGCTCCCCTCATCCCCGATTCGTCTGTCACTGGTTCAACATGTCGAAGCCTGAGCGTACCGCAGCCATCCTTGTCGCAGCCGGCCGTGGACTGCGCGCCGGCGCAGGCGGACCAAAGCAGTATCGGACGATCGGCGGACAGACGGTGATCTACCGCGCCATGGAGGCGTTCTCCGGGCACCCCGACGTTTTTGCGGTGCAGCCGGTGGTCAATCCCGATGATGCGGCGCTGTTCGATGAAGCGGTCGCAGGCCTCCGCCATCAACCGCCGACGCCGGGCGGCGCGACCCGGCAGGCCTCGGTCCATGCCGGGCTCGAGGCGCTCGCCAGCGAGAAACCCGACATCGTACTGATCCACGATGCCGCGCGCCCCTTCGTCACCGCGGCCGTGATCTCGCGCGCGATCGCCGCGGCCGGCCGGACCGGTGCTGCGATCCCCGTGATTCCCGTCACCGACACGATCAAGGTCACCGGTGATACCGGCGATGTCGAGGCGACGCCGGAGCGCGCCCGCTTGCGGATCGCGCAGACACCACAGGCATTTCGTTTCGACGTAATATTGGAGGCGCATCGTCGTGCGGCCCGCGAGGGCCGCAGCGATTTCACCGACGATGCCGCGCTTGCTGAATGGGCGGGATTGACCGTTGCGACGTTTGAAGGCGATGCTGCCAACATGAAACTCACCACACCCGAAGACTTCGTGCGCGAGGAAGCGCGGCTCGCAAGCCAGCTCGGCGATATCAGGACCGGCACCGGCTACGACGTGCACGCCTTTGGCGACGGCGACCATGTCATGATCTGCGGTGTGCGCGTGCCGCACAGCAAAGGATTCCTGGCCCATTCCGACGGCGATGTCGGGCTGCATGCGCTGGTCGACGCGATCCTCGGCGCGCTGGCCGACGGCGACATCGGCTCGCATTTCCCGCCGAGCGACGCCAAGTGGAAAGGCGCCTCCTCCGACCAGTTCCTGAAATACGCCGTCGAGCGCGTCACCGCGCGCGGTGGCCGGATCGCCAATCTCGAAGTGACGCTGATCTGCGAGCGGCCGAAGATCGGGCCGCTGCGTGATACGATGCGGGCGAAGATCGCGGAGATCTCCGGCGTTCACATCTCGCGCGTGGCGGTCAAGGCCACCACCAGCGAGCGGCTCGGCTTCACCGGCCGTGAGGAAGGCATTGCAGCAACCGCAAGCGCCACGGTCCGTTTGCCTTGGGACGACAAAGGTTGGGACGAAAAAGGCTGGGGTGCCTGACATGGGCGGCAGCGACGCTCGTGCCCTCTCCCGCGCGCTGCTTGACCTGTGCCGGATGCGCAAGCTGACCATCGCGACCGCCGAGTCCTGCACCGGCGGCTTGGTCGCCGGCGCGCTCACCGACATCCCCGGCTCTTCCGACGTGATCGATCGTGGCTTCGTCACCTATTCGAACGAGGCCAAGCGGGCGATGCTCGGCGTCAAGGCGGCAACGCTCGAGACGTTCGGCGCGGTCAGCAAGGAAACCGCGACCGCGATGGCGATCGGCGCGCTGGAAAAGGCCGGTGTCGACCTTGCGGTCTCGATCACCGGGATCGCGGGCCCCGGCGGCGCGACGCCGGGCAAGCCGGTCGGCCTGGTGCACTTCGCCGTCGCCGCGCGCGACGGCCGCATCCTTCACCGTGAGCAGCGATTTGGCGCGATCGGTCGCAGCACGGTGCGGCAGCGCTCGGTGGTCGAAGCGCTGCGCATGCTGATGGAGTTTGCACGCCCGCCGCAGGCCGCAAAGCCGCGCCGCGAGGCTACCAGCCGATTACGGCCGCGCGTGGCCCGTTCGCCGCGAAGCCACGCCGCGAAACGCCGGCGGCCGCCACGCGGATAGGCCTACGCAAGTCGAATCGCGCGAAGGCCAACCTCACACACCCCTGTGTCAACTGCGACCCAGTGCCGCCTATCTCAGGTGGAACTGCGACGTCGCTTCGCCGTTTTCAAACGTTTTCAATTGTTCGAACTCTGCTGTTTGAATTGTTTGTCCAAGCAGCAAAATCCCACAACAAGGAGAAATGATGAAGTTGGGAACTTTGGTCGTGGCCGCAATCACCTCAGGCGCCATGACGCTGTCGACTATTGCCCCCTCGTTCGCCGCACCGCTCGCGCCTGCGCGGTTGCAGGACCGGCCGACCTCCGTCGAGCACGTGCAGTATCGTCACTGGCATGGCGGCCCGCGTCACGGTTACCGCGGTGGCTACTACGGTCATCGCCATGGCGGTGGTGGAAACGGCGCGGCGATCATCGGCGGGCTTGCAGCCGGCGCGATCATCGGCGGCGCCATCGCGGCGAGCCAGGCCAAGGCCAACAACGACGCCTATTGCTCCCAGCGTTTCCGCTCCTACGACCCGGCTTCAGGCACCTACATCGCGTCGGGCGGCGTGCGGCGTTCCTGCCCGTAACGGCAGCGAACGCATCTACCGCATCATCCGTCATGCCCGGCCTCGTGCCGGGCATTTGCGTTCCGGGGAAAAAGCAACCTCCTCGGCGGACGAGACGGCGTCGCTAGGTCGAGAGCTGGGGCTTGCCGTAGACCTGGTCGGCGCGCTTCTCGAACGCGGCGGCAAAGCGCGAGAATGCGGCGTCGAACATCGAGCCCATCAGCATCGCCAGCATCCGGCTCTTGAATTCGTAGTTCAGGAAGAAGCCGACGTCGCATTCGGTGTCCGACTTCGGTTCGAAGCTCCAGCGGTTCTCCAGATTGCTGAACGGGCCGCGCAGATATTCGACCAGGATCTTCAGGTTGGGCCGGTCGAGCGTCACCTTGCTGGTGAAGGTTTCGCGCACCAGCTTGAACGAGACCGTCATGTCGGCCACCACGACCTCGGTACCGTCGTCCTTGGGCGTCCGCTGGCGGATCTTGAGCGCCTGGCACAGCGGCACGAATTCCGGATAGCGCTCGACGTCGGCGACCAGATCGAACATTTGAGGTGCGGTGTGGCGGACCCGCCGCTTGCTTGAGAATCGTGGCATCAGTGGATACTCGCACGGTTTTGCTTCAGTGCGAGGCGCTTCAGATAATCGTCAGCCTGGGCCCGATCGGTGAAGCAGACCAGCGATTGATCGGCGCGCAAGCCCGAAAAATATTCGATCAGCTTCGGCCGCTGCTGCTGGCGATAGGTCCAGACATAGCGGAAGAATTCGAGATCGATCTTCTCCGGGCAACCTTCCGCCATCTCGGGGCGAACCTGGCCATAGCTGCCGGCAATCCGCCCCAGGATTCCGAGCATGCAGGTCAGCCGCGGCAGGTCGAACCAGATGATCGTATCGGAGAGCTGCCGGCGCAGTTCACCTGCACCGCTCTTCATGTAGTTCCCATCCATGATCCAGCGCGGCGCTTGCGTGACCTCGACCATGCGGCGCTCGAATTCATCCTTGTCGGACTCGACCCAGCCTGGCTTCCAGAACAGCGCGTCGATCGACACGGTCGGGATGCCCGTCATGGCGGACAGCCGTCGCGCAAAGGTCGACTTGCCGGACCCCGACGATCCCATCACCAGCACGCGTTGCATTGGTCCAGTCCAAGGCTCGATCAAGCAACGGCGCGTAATGGCGCCGGCTCACCGCCGTTTACAAAATCTAGCGGCCGCGAGCCGTGCGCGCCGCCTGCAGCTTCGCAAAATCCTCGCCGGCATGATGCGACGAGCGCGTCAGCGGACTCGCCGACACCATCAGAAAACCCTTGGTATAGGCGACACGCTCGTAGCCCGCGAATTCGTCCGGCGTCACGTAGCGCATCACGGCGTGATGCTTGCGCGTCGGCTGCAGGTACTGGCCGATGGTCAGGAAATCGACCTCGGCCGAGCGCAGGTCGTCCATCACCTGCAGCACCTCGTGCCGCTCCTCGCCGAGGCCGACCATGATGCCCGATTTGGTGAAGATGGTCGGGTCCATCTCCTTGACCCGCTGCAGCAGCCGGATCGAATGGAAATAACGGGCACCGGGACGGACCGTCAGATAGCGCGACGGCACGGTTTCCAGATTGTGGTTGAAGACGTCGGGCTTGGCCGCGACCACGCGCTCGAGCGCGCCGTCCTTGCGCAGGAAGTCCGGCGTCAGGATCTCGATCGTGGTGGTCGAGCAGCGCGCGCGGATGGCCCGGATGGTCTCTGCAAAATGCTCGGCACCGCCGTCGGCGAGATCGTCGCGATCCACCGATGTGATCACGACGTGGGTCAGACCCAGCTTCGAGACCGCCTCAGCGACGTATTCGGGCTCATGGGCATCGAGCGCGCCGGGCATGCCGGTCTTGACGTTGCAGAACGCACAGGCGCGGGTGCAGGTGTCACCCATGATCATGAAGGTGGCGTGCTTCTTGTCCCAGCATTCGCCGATGTTGGGACAGCCCGCCTCCTCGCACACCGTGACGAGGCCGTTCTCCTTCACGATCCGCCGCGTATCGGCATAGCCGCGCGTGTTCGGCGCGCGGACGCGGATCCAGTCCGGCTTCGGCGGCGACACGGCATCCGGCCGGTTCACCTTTTCGGGGTGACGCGGGCGGAGCTGAGTGGTGGAGATGGTGTCGACGATGGTGACCATTTGTGCCTGCAAGTCGCGAGAGGCCATAGCTAATCGGTGTTGACGCGGCTCGCAACCCACCCTGTGACCCTAGCAGATCAGCCCATATATTGGCAGTCTTGCGGTCCGTTCCACGCCGATTCCCACCTCAAAATGGCTCAAAAACCCCGATCGACCCGTGCGACCGCGCCGCGCCTCGGCAAAGCTCTGAAACGCGCCTTCTTCGATCGCAGCGTCCACGAGGTCGCGGCCGACCTGATCGGCGTGACCTTCCTGGTCGGCGGCGTCGGCGGCATCATCACCGAGGTCGAGGCCTACCATCACACCGAGCCGGCGGCCCACTCGTTCAACGGACCGACCCCGCGCAACCAGATCATGTTCGGCCCGCCGGGCTTCTCCTATGTCTACCGCTCCTACGGCATCCATTGGTGCGTCAACTTCGTCTGCGAGGCGCCGGGCTCGGCCAGCGCCGTGCTGATCCGCGCGCTCGAGCCGACCCACGGGCTCGCCGCGATGCGCCGACGGCGCGGGCTGGAGGATGAGCGCGCCTTATGCTCGGGGCCCGGCAAGCTCTGCGAGGCGCTCGGCATCACCATCGCGCACAGCGAATTGCCGCTCGACCGCCCGCCGATCGCGCTCCACGAGCGGACCGAGACGCCCGACATCGTCACCGGATTGCGGATCGGCATCACGAAAGCCGTCGACCTGCCCTGGCGCTACGGGCTGAAGGGATCGAAATTCCTCAGCAAGCGGTTTCCACTGTGATACGCCCGGTCAGCGCCGGTCGATGGTGACGATCCCATACGGATTGAACTTGAAATCGTCGGGTTCATAGGAGGTCTCAAAAGACAGCTGCGCCTTGCGGTCGGCGAGCATCGCCTCCAGCCCGCGCTGCGCAAGCTGGTCACCGACCTCATCCATCAGTGCAACCACCTCTCGTTCGCTGCCATAGGCTTTGGCCACATATACTTCGGGAAGCCCGACGAGGTGAAAGCCGACGGTCTCCAGGTGGGTCGCGCCGGCCAGCGGCCGCTTGGCGAAGGCCAGCCGGCAGGCCCGACGCAGAGCGATGTTGTCATCCGATTGCAAAGCTGCGGCAGCCTCGTGAGCAAACGCGACCCAACGCGTGAGGCCGTGGGCAACGCCTGCGCTCTCACCCTTGGCGGCCGTCGCACCTGCCTTGATCACGGCGTCGACCAGAAACAACGCGCCGGCCGAGCACATGACGGCATTGTCCGCCGACATCGGCGGTCCCAGCACATAGAGAACGGATTTGTGGTTGGCGACAGCCGCCTCGTCGGCGTCGGTCCAGGCATTCGGCGCGACGCGATCCCAGCACACGCCGAATGAGCGGCTCATATTGGGATCCGCCTTCCCTTGCGAATAGGTGGTATCGACGCTGAAGCCCGCCGCGAATTGTTCGATCGCACGCGAGGCTGCATCCTGCAGCCGCGGCAGCTCGCCGTCGCCGCCGAGCAAGCAGAGCACGTGGCGCGGCTTGACCGTCGATGCAGCCGCCTGAGCGCGTTCGCCGAAACCGAGCATTGGCAAGACTCCTGTCGCGATCAGCAGCGTTCTTCGGGATATCGTCATGATGATCTCGCGGCTCGGCGGAGCCGGAACGAATTGAGCGGCCGACCTGTCGTCTGGTTGGTCGGATGCCGGCGTGACCGGGTTCACACCGCGTGATGGTAGACCGCCTCGATCCGGTTGCCGTCGGGATCGCGCAGGAACACCGCATCATACGAGGTGTGATAGTCGCGCAGCCCGGGGCGCACCGTCTGCGGTGCCGCCTGTTATGATGCCCGCTTCAACAGCTCGATCGCCTCGAGAATCTTGGCGCGGCGCTCCGTTGCGGCCGCGCGCTTTTCTTTCTCTTCCTCGACAAGTTCTTCCGGCGCGTTGGCGACGAACTTCTCGTTGGAGAGTTTGGCGTCGACCCGCTTGATGTCCGCGTCGGCCTTGCCGAGCTCCTTCTCCAGCCGCGCGCGTTCGGCCGCAAGATCGATCACGCCCTTCAGCGGCAGCGCGACGACTTCGCCGCGCACAAGCAGCTGCATGGCGCCTTCCGGCGCGGCGTCTGCGAAGGAAATCTCCGACAATCGCGCGAGGCGCTTGATGGTGTCGTTCCAGCGCTGGGCACGGCCCCGCGTCTGGTCGGAGGTGGTCACGATCACCAGCGGTGTCAGCGTCGACGGCGGGATGTTCATTTCCGCCTTCACCGACCGCATCGCGGTCACGAGATCGACCACCCAGCCGATCTCGGCTTCGGCTGCGGGATCGCTGAACTCGTCGGCGTCGAGCGCGGCAATCACCGGCGGAATGATCGGATCGACCACCGGACCTGCGGTTGCGATTGCCGCCAGCTGCTCCCCGGTCACGCCCGACTTGCGCGGCCAGGGCGCCAGCACCAGGAGGCCGTCGCGCTTCGCGGTGACGGCCCACAGCTCTTCGGTGATGAAGGGCATGAACGGATGCAGCAGCTTGAGGATCTCGTCGCGGGTCCAGGCGATCATGGCGCGGGTCTCGGCCTTGGCCGCGCCCTCCTCGCCCATCAGTACCGGCTTTGCGAGCTCGAGATACCAGTCGCAGAACACGTTCCAGACGAAGCGGTAGATCGCGCCGGCCGCATCGTTGAAGCGATGATCCTCGATCGTCTCGGTCACCTCGCGGGTGACGCGCGAGGTCTCGTGCGCGATCCAGCGGTTCAAGGTCTCCTTGGCGCCCTTCGGATCGAAGCCGTCCGGCTTCACGCACTCGTTCATTTCGGCGAAGCGGCAGGCGTTCCAGAACTTGGTCGCGAAGTTGCGGTTGGTCTCGACCAGATGCGGAGACAGGCGAATGTCATGGCCCTGCGCCGCCTCGCGGGTCAGCGCGAAGCGCAGCGCGTCGGCGCCGAAATCGTCGATCACGCCGAGCGGGTCGATGACGTTGCCCTTCGACTTCGACATCTTCGCGCCCTTCTCGTCACGGACGAGACGGTGGATGTAGACGGTCGAGAACGGCGCCTCCTTCATGAAGTGGAGGCCCATCATCATCATGCGGGCGACCCAGAAGAAGATGATGTCGAAGCCCGTGACCAGCGTGTTGGTCGGGTAGTAGCGCGCGACCTCCGGCGTGTCGTCCGGCCAGCCCAACGTCGAGAACGGCCACAGCGCCGACGAGAACCAGGTGTCGAGCACGTCCTCGTCACGCGTGATGAAACCCTCGCGCTTGGCGGGGTCGACCGCCATGTCGTGGCCCTGCTCCGGCGTGATGACTTCCTGCTCGACGTAGTACCCGAGCGCGTTGCCGACTGCCTCTTCCTCGGTCTCGGCGACGAACACCTTGCCGTCGGGCCCGTACCATGCCGGGATCTGATGGCCCCACCAGAGCTGGCGCGAGATGCACCAGGGCTGGATGTTCTCCATCCACTCGAAATAGGTCTTTTCCCAGTTCTTCGGCACGAACGTAGTCTCGCCCGAGCGCACCGCGGCTATCGCCGGCTGCGCCAGCGTCTTGGCGTCGACATACCACTGGTCGGTGAGGTACGGCTCGATCACGACATTGGAGCGGTCGCCATGTGGCACCATGTGGGTGTTGGGCTCGATCCGCTCGAGGAAACCGAACTCCTCCAGCCTTGCGACGATCTTCTTGCGCGCGGCGAAGCGCTCGATGCCGTGAAACTCTGCCGCGAATTCGTCGGCGCCCGCCGGCAGGCCGCGCAGATAGTCCTCGTTGCCGGTGAGATTCAGGCAACCTTCTTGGTCGAGCACGCTGATCTGCGGCAGGCCATGGCGCTTGCCGATCTCGAAATCGTTGAAGTCGTGCGCCGGCGTCACCTTGACCGCACCCGAGCCCTTCTCCGGATCGGAATAGTCGTCGGCGACGATCGGAATCTTGCGGCCGACCAGCGGCAGGATGACATGCTGGCCGACCAGATCGGTGTAGCGCTCGTCGTCTGGATGTACCGCGACCGCGGTGTCGCCGAGCATCGTCTCCGGACGCGTCGTCGCGACCACGATGAACGATTTGGGATCCTCGGGGCTGAAGCTGCGGCCTTCGATCGGATAGCGCAGGTACCAGAGATGGCCCTTGACCTCGACTTGCTGCACTTCGAGATCGGAGATCGCGGTGAGCAGCTTCGGGTCCCAATTGACCAGGCGCTTGTCCTTGTAGATCAGGCCCTGGCGGTGCAACTCGACGAACACCTTGACGACGGCACGCGACAGGCCCTCGTCCATGGTGAAGCGCTCGCGCGACCAGTCGCAGGAGGCGCCGAGGCGCTTGAGCTGGTTGACGATGGTGCCGCCGCTCTCGGCCTTCCACTGCCAGACCCGCTCGAGGAACTTGGCGCGGCCCATGTCGCGCCGGCCGGGCTCCTGCCGCTCCATCAGCTGGCGCTCGACCACCATCTGGGTGGCGATGCCGGCATGGTCGGTGCCGGGCTGCCACAGCACGTCACGGCCGCGCATCCGCTCGAAGCGGCACAGGATGTCCTGCAGCGTGTTGTTGAGCGCATGGCCCATGTGCAGCGAGCCGGTCACGTTCGGCGGCGGGATCACGATGGTGAAAGGCGCGGCGTCCTTGCGCTCGGGCCGGCCGGCCTTGAACGCACCGCTCTCCTCCCAGAGCTGGGCCATTCGGAGCTCGATATCGGCAGGCTGGTAGTTTTTCTCGATCATGACAATGCGCTGTGGACCATGGGGAAAGGGTAGAAAGCCGCCGGAGCGCACCGAGTCAACCGGACCGGCACGTCAAAACGGCATTGGGAGCGTTTTCGGGCGAAGTGGACACCGGTTCGGGTGAAGAGAACGCGTCGAAACAGGGAACTGGCGTTTCGGGTCTGATCCTATCAGAACCGAAACTCTGGGGCATTTGGGGGCTGAATAAGGGCTGCCAAGCCCCCTGCGGCAGGAGCTACCGCCGGCGGTGGGGGCTAACGCCCGCGGGAGACCCGCTCGATCTCGGCCTTGACGATCCGCTCAACCAGCCCCGGCAGATTATCGTCCAGCCAGGACTTCAGCATCGGTCGCAGCATCTCCTTGACCAGATCCTCCAGCGTCCGAGCATTGTTGCTCAGCACGGTGTTGGCCAGCGAGTTGAAGGCGGATTCGACCGCCCGCATCGTGGTTCCCGAGATGATCTGCTGCATCGGCGCCGTTTCGATTGCCGGCGGTTCTCGCTCTCGAACCGGTTCTCGCATGGGCTCCGGCGCCCGGGTACGCGCTTCCGTGAACTCGACATCGTCCTGCGGCTCGACCTTGCGGAACGACGGCGTGGCCGCCGGCTCCGGCAGCGCCATGTCGTCAGTGAGCTCGAATACGTCGGCTTCGGGCTGCGGCGACGGCCGGATCTCGGCTGCGGGCGTCGCCTCGTCGAGGCTGGCGAGCAGCGAGTCGATGTCGTCCTGACTGTTGCTGGCCGGTGCTGGTGCAGGCGGCGGTGATTTCGGCGCTGCCGCGGCGGGCTTCGCGGCCGGGGGCGCTGCGGGTGGCGGGCTCTTCATCGCGGGCCTGGCTGCTGGCGGAGGCGGCTCGACCTTCGGCGGCGGCGTAGCGGCAGCAGGTTTCTCGGCCGCGGCCGGCTTCGCCTCGTCGTCGGCAATGATGCGACGGATCGACGCCAGAATCTCCTCCATCGAGGGCTCTTGGACCTTCGCAGGTTGCGTCATCTCCGACTCCACATCGAAACTTATTTTACATCAAGCCCGAGAGGATTCGCCGGTTCCGATGAAGCGGGCGGAGATTTTCATTGCTCCCGCCCGACTTGTCCCCAGATCAAGCCCGCCCGAGGCTTTGTGCAAGCTTCGTGTCGCCCAATGCAGCGTGATCACAGGTGGCGTCGCCCCTGCCATCACGCAACGCCGGCGCCGCGAATCGCCTTGCTGCCCGACAAAACGGTATGTCAGGCCAATTATCGATTGCAAGCAAACGCGCCAGTCTGTGGTTCTGATTAACTCAGAACCACAAACATGGCGCGACAAGCGATGTTGATGTGAAGGTGTTTAGCGGCCGTCGGGCGTGCGTACGCCGGCCCAGTTGTCGCGCACCTGCTGGTAATGCACGGTGGGATCATAGACGTTGGTCGAAAGGCCCATCACCTGCGGTGACAGCCGGCCAATCGCGCTCAGCACGTTGTAGGATGCAACGACGCGGTCGTGTTGCGCGGTGACGAGCGCATTGCGCGCATTGACCAGCGCCTGCTGCGCGTTGAGCACGTCGAGCGTGGTGCGCTGACCGGCCTTGGCCTCTTCGCGCACGCCGTTCAGCGCGATTTCGGACGCGGTCACCTGCGCCTGCGCCGACGCCACCTGCGACTTGCCGGCGACCAGCTGGCCCCATGCAGTGACGACGTTGGCGCGCGCCTGATCCCTGGTCTGTTCCAGGACCAGACGCTGCTGCGCCAGCGATTCCTTCGACTGCCGGATCAGCGAGTATTCAGTGCCGCCCTGATAGATCGGCACCGACACCTGAACCTGCGCCGCTGCATTGAAGCTGCGGTTCACCGACAATTGTTGCTGGTAGCCTTCGGTCACTGACGCCTGCAAGCCAACCGTCGGCAGCAGCGCGCCTTCGGCAACCTTGGTCTGCAGGAAGTTGACGTCGACGCCGTACATCGCGGACGTGACGTTCGGATTCTGGGTCAGGCTGAGTTCGACGGCGGCCGCAAGCGTCGCCGGCAGGAAGCGGTCGACCGGCGAGCCGGGCGCGAGATTCTGCGGCTCGTTGCCGATGATGCGGCGGAAGTTCGACCGCGTCGTCGTCAGGTTCGATTCCGCAGTGAGCTGCTGGGTCTTGCCAGCCGCGAGCTGTGCCTCGGATTGCGCGACGTCCGTCCGCGTCACCTCACCTACGTTGAAGCGATCCTGGGTCTGCTTCAGCGTCTGCTCCAGCACCCGCGTGTTGCTGCGCTGGACCTCGACGATCGCAGCGTCGCGCAGATAATCCATGTAGATGGTCGCGGCGCTCAGGATCACGGTCTGCTCGAGCACGCGCAGACCTTCGCGCGCCGACGACACCTGGCTCTCGGCAGCGCGCACCCGTTGCGGCGTCTGCGCGTTGAACAGTGACTGGTTCACCGTCAGGCCGGCGCTGGCCGGATTTTGGGTGCCGTGGATCGCGTCCTTGATGAGCGTCTGCTGCTGGTCGGTGTACTGATATCCGCCGTTCACGGTCAGCGCGGCGCGCGGGCGATAGCCTGACAGCGCCTGGGGAACGTTTTCGTCGGTCGCCCTGACCAGCGCGCGTTGCGCGTTCAGCTGGGGATTGTTCTGGTAGGACCGCACCAGCGCGGCCTCGATAGTGTCGGCGAGTGCGGGCACGGGGCCCATCTCCGCCAACAGAAGGACGGCAGTCGCAGCCGCGGTGATAGCTTTCACCCCTCGCATCCCCGGTAATCCAATCATTGTAGTCGCCGTCTCCACACGCAAGTCAGTCCGGCGGTCGCTTCAGATGAAGTGAGTCCCGCCTCACCTTAGTCCGCAGCTAAGGGCAACGGAACTACCCCGCAACGGAACGCGGTCGAAACTCTTCACGTGGGGCAAACGGGCCACACTTCTGATTCGGAATGGGATTTTATCAGCCAGTGCGCCGCGGTAGCGGTCAGAAGACGAATGCTGGAACCCGTTCCAATCCGGGCAGCACGGGGGCCGTGGCGTCGAACAGCTCGCGATGTCCGAAATCCCCGTGGGAATGAGTCACAAGGGTGGCGCGCGGCGGGGGCCTCAGGCCGAACACCCCGACCAGCCGGCCCCCCTCCTTGAGCTGGCCGAACAGCCCGGTCGGGATCACCTCGGTCGCACCGTTGAGAACGATGACGTCGTACGGCGCGCCGGCGGGATCGCCGTCGGCAGCCGCAGCGGTCTTGACCGTCACATTCTGCAGGCCGAGTTCGGCGAGCGCCGCGGTAGCCTTCGCGGCCAGCGCCGGATCGCTCTCGGTTGCGCTGACCTCGGCGGCAAAGTGCGCCACGATGGCGGCGGCGTAGCCGGTCGCGCAGCCGACCACCAGGACGCGGTCGGTCGCCTTGATCTCGGCGGCTTGCAGCATCCTGGCGAGCAACGCCGGCGTAATCAGGCAGCGCCTGACCGCGCCGCCCTCGGTCACGTCGAGATCGAGGTCCAGATAAGCCAGCGCCTGCTTGCCGGCCGGCACGAACACCTCGCGCGGCACGGTCAGCATGGCTTCGAGAATACGATCGTCGGTCACGTCGCTCGGACGCACCTGACCATCCACCATGTACTGGCGCGCGGTCGAAAAACCGGTCATTGGCGGGACCCTGCAAGTCGCGGCATTGCCGCTGGAGAAGCTAGAACAGGGCCATCTTTTGGAACAAGCTCCGCCAAAACGCAACACGCCGTTGGCGTGCAAAACGCGCTCCCAAAATGCGCGCCGTGATGCGCCCTATTCGATCGTGACGGCAAGCCGGCCGATCAGGCGGACCACTTCATCGAGATGCTCGGAATCATGCTCCTCGACGGCCCTCGCGAGCCGGCGGACACACTCATCGTCGCTGATGTCGGGAGTATCGCTCGGAACAAGCGTCGGCTGCGGCATCGACAGGTCGATCAGGTTAATGGCCATCAAAATCACCTCTCAAGACCCGGCAGGACGAAGTGTCGACGGTTATTGAGTCGATTTGACGACGTTTTTTGTCTGTCCGTAGCGGACCACAGGCTTGTGATGGGTGTTGAAGGGGTCTTGATGGGGCCAAAACTGGCTCCCCGGGCTGGATTCGAACCAGCGACCATTCGATTAACAGTCGAATGCTCTACCGCTGAGCTACCGAGGAATAGGCGAACAAAACGTTCGCGAGCGGGCAGCGTATAACAAAGCCTTTCGGCCTTGCAAAGAACCAAATGGGCCTCCGGCGAAACTTTAGCGGGGCACGGTAAACCTCTGCGGTGCAAGGCTTTGCCGGCGTTCCAGGGCGATGCAGGCCTGTCCCGGTTGTCCCGTTATCTGCGCCGCGGGCGCAAGGAAACACCGTCAAACACCGTCGGGTGCGGCCATTCCGCCGCGCCGCTGATTCTTCCGCGGGCACACCCCGCCCCTGACGTCATTCCACGATGAACGAGGTGGTCTTGGTGCCGGCGTAGCGCAGCCTCAGGACGTTGAGCTTGCAGAGATTGACGTTCTTCCACAGCACCGATCCATTTTAGTTGGCCCAGTCGACCTTGCGAAGCGCCTCTCTGGAAAGCGCTCTATCGCGTAGCGATGGCGACGATGAACAGCGTGGTCGCCGCAAGGGAGGCGATGGTCCGCACGTGGTTCCAGAGGGTCCAGTCGGTCAGATAGCGCGCCCAGACCGGCGCGGCCGCGGTGCTCGCGGGATCTGTGGCCGCAAGCTGATCGTTCAGCGGCACGTTGAAGACGACCGTGACGACGAACATCCCGACGACATAGAGGCCGCCGCCACAGATCATCGCAAGCGCGCCCGGCTCCTGCCATCGCAACCCGCCGAGCATGACCAGCACGGCGCAAGACAGCGTGGTGCCGAGAAAGACCGGCATGAACAGCGAGCGCACGATGTCGACATTGATCGCGTTCATCGCCGAGATGCCGGCGGCCTGGTCGATGCGGCCGAGCGCGCTCATGACGAACGCCGAGAACGCGAAATAGAGCCCGGCAAGCAGGCCGCAGCCAAGCGCGGAAAACCACAGCAAGCCCGAGGTCAGGATATTGCGCATCGCTCCACCTCCAAAAGCGAGAAGTACTCGCATTTGTAAAATGCGATAAACTCTCGTATTTGAGGCGTCAACCCCCGATTGCGGAGGAGACAGATGGCGAGACGAAAGGCCGCCCCCGCGGCAGTCGCAGGGGCCGCGCCCGGGGCGGAGGCCCCCCTACCCGGGCTGGCGCGGCTTGCTCCGACGCAGCGGCGCAGCCGCGAGCGGTTCGAGCGCATCCTCGCCTGCGCCACCGAGATCATGGCGGAGAAAGGCAGCGAGGCCTTCCGCATGAGCGACATCGTCGAACGCAGCGGCGTCGCATTCGGCTCGCTTTATCAATATTTCCCCGACAAGGCCGCGATCATCGGCACGCTGGCGGAACGGCATAACGCGGTCGGGCGCGATTGCGTCAAGCGCGATCTGGCCGCGGTCTCGTCCGCGCGCGACCTGCACCCGGCGCTATGCCGGATCGTCGACAGTTACTACGAGATGTTCATGCGCGAGCCTGTGATGCGCGACATCTGGCAGGCGACGCAGGCCGACCGCGCCCTGCAGAAGCTCGATGCGGACGACATGGCCGTGCTCTCCGGCCTGTTGTCCGACGCAGTCAGGCGGGTTGCGCCCACCATGCCGGCTGCCAGCCTCACCACCTTCTCGGGACTGACGATGACGCTGATCGCAGCCGCCGTGCGTCACGCCATCACGCTGCCGCCGCGGAAGGCGCGGCAGGTGCTGACACAGTTCAAGACCATGCTGCCGGGAGACCTCGCCGGGCTGGCATGACCGCGACCGCGCCGATGTCGGGAATTTCCCTTTCGCTGCGGCGATAGACAGCGAGCGTAGACGATCTACGCCGTTCGGGAGCGGCTCGCTGCACCGACGCCGTCCCGCTGGCGGACCATGCCGGCAAGAGCTGAGGATCGATGCGACATGGGATCGCCGACCATCCTGCGAAGCTTGCCTCCGCTGTCACGTCTCCCTAAAATTCCTGCGATATTTGACGGCTATGAATACCGCCGGGAAGTCCGGGAAGAGTTTTTCGCAAGATGTGATTTGTCTCACACGAGGAGCCGGCCGTGCCGACCTAGGTTCCCCACGGGGTCATCATCCATTTACCAAAGCGGGCGCCATCGTTCTTTTCATAAAATTCGAACGAATCGCTCAATCCGGACCGAACACAGTTTTGCGATCATGGTGCTCTCGAACCTCGGAGAGCGCGATGAGCGAAGTCGAATTTGATCTGCTGCTGGACGTCGTGCGTACGGCGATCGCGCCTATTGCTCAGGAGGATTTCGTGGCCCAACCGTCGCCCCGCATTCAGCCGCCGCCGCGCGCGGCGAATGACAACCAGGCGCCGTGGCCGCTGATTCCGTTTCCTGAAGGCTCGTACGCCGCAAGCTAATGCGGCTTCTCATTTGTCGGCTGCAAGCCATTGATGAGATGAGTGGAGGCCACGACCAGAATTGAACTGGTGTACACGGTTTTGCAGACCGACCTGTAATAGATTGCCTATTGTAATCAGTCACCGAGTGACTATATGTCCTTGCCTAGGCGCAAGGACCGCCTAAGACCCTCCCAGACATCACCCATCCCGACCTTACTGCACCCGCGCCGCTGTGGCTGCGCTCTTGGAACAAACGGATAACCACCGATGACAATCGTAACAGGCTCGCAAATGGACATATTCCCATTGTCGATCAATGACATCGCTGTTCTTTCCACTCACCCCTGCATAAACCCCGAAGGAGACAGTCCCCTGATGGACGCTACAGCCCTCCCCGAGACCCTTAAGATCACCCAAGAGCTTCCTAGGGAGATTGTTACAGCTATTGCCAAGCATGACCTTAGGAACCTCAGGAACCTTGAGAGGGTCGGCTACGGTGCGACGACCGAGGGCACCGCGCTCACCAAGCGGAACCTGACCAAGCTGGCGGACGCCGTGCGCGCCGCTCTTGAGACCAAGGCCGAGACCCGAGGGAACCCTCAGGAGGCCAAGATGCTCAAGGTGGTCCGGGGCCTCGACCGCGACGTGATCGCCCTCGCCGTGCTCCACAGCGCCCTGCACAGCCTCGGCAAGCAGGAGACGCAGCTGGAGACCACGCTGGCCGTGGGAGCCGCGCTCGCTGGCGAGTGCTGGGCGGCCGGGCTGATCCAGAGCGACGCGGCCCGCGCCAAGTCCATCGCACGGCGTGTGAAGCAGCGCCACAGCAGCGCCAGCGTCCGCCTGATGGCTGCAAAGAAGGAAGCGGCCCAGAGCTACAAGCGCCGCGACGGCACACAGGTGAACGCCTATGAGCAACGTGAGTGGCCCTCGGTGCAGCGGACGTGCGCAGGCACATGGGGCTTGAACCTCCTGACGACTGCGCTGTCCGATATGTTCCGCTGGCGTGAGGAGACCGAGCCGGGGCCTAAGGGCACCTTGGTGGCGACTAGGTATCTTGAGTTGACCGAGGAGGCCGAGGCGTTCGTTGACGCTGCGCTCACTCATTCCCGCACGAGCAGGCCAGTGTGGTTTGCGTCCAAAGAGCTTCCCAAGGCGTGGGACGCGTTCAATGGCTGCGGCTCTCCGGACCCGCGCGTCAGTGGCGCCACCTCGTTCCTGCGGACCCGCTACAAGGCGACCGCAGCTGCAGGCCGCGCCGCTGTGAAGTCGGGGCAGCTCCAGCCCGCGCTCGACGGCGTCAACACACTGCAGTCCGTGGCGTGGACGCTGAACACCGAGATGTTTGACCTGATCACCGAGTGCTACAACCGGGGCATCGCTGTGAAGGGTCTGCCCTCGATCCACCCTGTGAAGCCCCTGCCCCGCTGCCCGGACGAAGAGTGGGCGCAGATGGACGCAGGACAGCGCAAGCTCCGCAAGATGCGCAAGGACGAGCTGCGGCTGCTCGCCAACGAGGCCAAGTGCAATCGCCGCATGTTCGAGACGGACATGACGGAGGCGCGCGAGCTGGCTGTCGTGGCGAAGTTCTACACGCCGATGAATTGCGACTGGCGCGGTCGCATCTACAGCCTGAGCCACTTCAACTTCCAGCGCGAGGACCGCGTGCGGGCCTTGTTCCTGTTTGCACAGGGCGAGCCCATTGGCGTTGACGGGCTTAGGTGGCTCAAGATGCACGTCGCGAACTGCGGCGCGCTCAACAAGATTGACAAGCGCCCAATCGCAGAGAGGGTCCAGTGGTGCGACGACAACATTCTCCTACTGGAAGACATAGCTCGCCGCCCGCTCCTCAACACCGAGTGGACGAAGGCCGACAAGCCTTTCCTGTTCCTCGCTGCGTGCAAAGAGTTGTGCCGAGCGATTTCACAGGGGCCGAGTTACGAGTGCTCGCTGCCTGTGAGCTTCGATGGGAGCTGCTCAGGCCTACAGCATCTCTCTGCTATGACCCGGGCATCCGAGGGTTCACTGGTCAACCTGACACCCAACGAGCTGCCGCAGGACATCTACGCGACAGTGGCCGAGCTGGTGAACAAGCGCCTCGTGGTGGCACTCACCACGGAGCCTGAGAACTCCTGCGACGACAAGGAAGTCCTAGCCGCAGCACGCCAGCGTGAGTTGGCTCAGCTGTTCCTGGATTACAAGATTGGTCGCGGCGATTGCAAACGTGGCGTCATGACCTACGCCTACTCCAGCAAGAAGTTCGGCATGGCCTGCCAGCTCCAGACGGACCTGATGAAGCCTTTGGCTCGTGAGGTTCTTGAGGGCAAGCGGGCGGTTCATCCGTTCGCCCCGTGGGAGCAGGGTTCTGAAGAACGCCCGAGCGCTGCGGCGCGCTTCCTCGCAGATCATATCTTCGAAGCTATTGAGCAGATTGTTCACAAGCCCAGCGAAGCGATGAAGTATCTGCAGAAGCTCGCCAAGGCGCTCGCGCACGAAGGCAAGCCGCTGCGTTGGACGACGCCTGTCGGCATTCCGTGGATCAACCGATACCACGACCCTGTAACCAAGCGCGTCGAGCTGTGGCTCAACGATGGTGGTGTGAGCGTACGCTCGCAGCTCACCGTGGCCGTAGACGACAAGCCCGAGATCAACAAGGACAAAGCCTCCAATGGGGTGGCACCCAACTTCGTTCACGCTCTTGATGCTGCTCACCTGTTGCTCGTGGCTAACGCTGCTCGCAATCGGGGCATCATCTCGATTGCAACAGTACACGATAGCTTCGGTTGCCTTCCTTCGCGGGCTACCGAGTTCAACGCGATCATTCGCGAGCAGTTTGCGGAGATGTATGAGACGCACGACGTCCTAGCCGAGATACTGGCGCAGGCGCGGCTTGACCTGACTGATGACAATTGTGATCGGTTGCCAGATGCAATCTCTCCCGGACCTCTGAACCTCAAGGACATTCTTAATGCCCCCTTCGCCTTTGCCTAAGCATACGCGTGAAGACGGATACTTCTTCAACGGCAGACAAGCCTACTCTCCTGCGAGCATCAGTCGTCGCAGGATTGGGGCAGTTACACGAGACGCTAAGCGCCGTGCTGAGGCTGAAGGCGTGCCTTTCGCGCTCACCCTAGACTTTGTCGAAGCTCTATGTCTCCGCGTCCCTGAGTGCCCCATCCTCAAGGTGCCACTCGCCAGAACGTCGAAGAACGGTCGCGCGCACGCGCCGTCTATTGACCGTGTGATTCCAGCGCTGGGTTACGTCCCCGACAACGTGCGCTGCATTTCCAATCGAGCAAACCGGCTCAAGGGCTCGCTGACACGTGAGCAGCTTGAACGCCTTGTAGCCTACACCAAGGGAGAACTGTGAATGACCTACACGCCCCCGCTTAGCCACGAGCGCATCGCGCGCGCATCCATCCTCAACGCCGTTCCGATCCCCGAGCAGACGAAGGCCGTGCTTGAAGCGCGCGGCGTCGACCTCGGCGAGCTGGAGCAGCGCCTCCGTCACAACATGGGATTCCGCAAGTGAAGAACAAACACTACGTGGTGCTGCCCGACAACACGTTCGAAGGCACCTTCAAGGTCGTGTGTCTCGCGCACGACATCTCGGGCCAGCTCAAGCGTATCGAAGCGGATGGGCTTGCCAACTCCCTCAACCTCGAAAGCTGTATGCAGCAGGAAGGCTTCGGTGCGGAATGAAGTACGATTACGTTTTCGGGGATGATGGCGACTACATCCACGCGATGGCGCACGACGGCTTCGATTGGGTCACACAGTCGGTCTGGCTGATCCCGGGCACCGAGTGTCTCTTCTCAACGCGCTTTGACTGCGCGCGGGGATGAAGATCCTCAGCAAGGCCGCAGACGGCGGGAAGGATTCCGGCGTCACAGGGTTCTTCCTGATCGAGTGCAAGGCGCTGTTCTCCATCGTGCTCCTGAGGTTCTCAAAGGGCACGAGGGAAGCCTACCACGAGCACGCATTCGACGCGTGGACGCTCTGGCTCAAGGGCCGAGTAGTCGAGCATAGGCTAATCGGGAGCGGCTCACGCTTCCCTAGCTGCGAGCGTCTGACGTTCAACGCAGGCCAGCTCAAGCACACACCACGCTCCTGCTTTCACAAGATTGAAGCACTGGACACCGCATGGGCGCTCTCGATCCGAGGGCCTTGGGCGGCGCGCTGGCGTGAGCTGCGCAGCAACAAGCTCGTCACTCTGACACACGGAAGGAAGGTGGTTGATCAAGGCGAAGGCGTGGTCCGGTAAGGACCTCAAAGGCACGTGGCACGTCACCATTAAGATTGATGGCGTGAGGACACTCTGGAACGCAGAGACCCGGTCGTGGCTCAGTCGCGCAGACAAGCCACTCTACAATCTTCCTCAGTGGCGGGACGGCCTCCAGCCCGAGTTCAAAGATTGCGAGACGTACTGCGGTAGCTTCAAAGAGACCATAATCAGGATCAGAGCGAAGACGAAGGCCCGGCCGATCACGGTCGATCAGATGTTCTCACTCGATCCTCTCGACCCGCGTCTCGACGCTGGGCACCTCACCGACCCCACAGCAGACGCTATCAAGACGTTGCTCAAGTCCATCGTGGCCGCTGGCTACGAGGGTCTCGTGCTGCGTCAGGGCGACGTGTGGCTCAAGGTGAAGCCCATCGAGACGTACGACGTGCCTGTGACTGGCGTCTTCGAAGGTGAAGGCAAGCACGCAGGACGCATGGGATACCTGACGACGCCTATGGGCTACGTTGGCACGGGGTTCACTGACGAAGAGCGTGAGTGGTGGTGGACCAATCGCTATCCGGTCACGCGCTGGGCTCCTGCCAAGACCATCGAAGTCGAGTGCATGAAGCTCACCGACGACGGCAAGTTCAGACACCCGCGCTTCCTCCACATCCGCATCGACAAATAGGAGAGCACGCATGTACGGCAACGCGCCGAAGGACCTTGGGCTGATCGACCTCAGCCCCACGGAAATGATGTTCTGGCTGTACTGCCCAATCAAGACGCCCGGCCATTGGGCCGAGACCGTGCCCGAGAACCTTAAGCAGTTCGAGCCCCTCGTGGAGGCTGTCTTCAACGACATTAGCAGCGACAGCGTCCTCCGCTGGCGTGACAGCTACGTCTACCTGACCGCCAAGCGCATCTTCGCGTCCCCGGGCGCTCCGGGCAACCGGCTGGGCTGGCACGCGGACGGCTTCGGCACCAACGACCTCAACTACATTTGGTACGACGCCAACCCGACCATCTTCTGGGTGCCTCAGAAGCCCGTGTCTCTCTCCAAGGACCACACTGTCTCCATGACGGAGATGGCGTGGTGGGCTTCACGTCCGCCGGGCTTCCAGCGACGCTATACCAACAAGCATCTCCTGCGCCTCGACAGCTCCGTAATCCACGCGGTCGAGCCTGACGTCAAGACAGGAATGCGCACCTTCGTGAAGGTCTCGGTTTCCGAGAAGCCCTACGCGTTGGAAGGCAACTCCGTGAACCACAAGCTGGGTCTCAACTGGACCTACGCACCCCGCGCCGTCGAGCGCAACTGTCCCATCAAAGGAACTGCAGCATGAAGACCTCCGTCACCATCCGCATGGGCGCAGCTCACCACGACGTCACGATCAAGAAGCCTGACGGCTCCAAGGTCATCTTCGACTACCGCACGATGTCCAAGGACGAGAAGCGCGTCTTCCATCGTGAGTTCATGAACGCGTTCCGCGCTCGCAACAGCTGATGTTCGTCCTGACGGTAGCGCTTCTGCTGGGGACGCACCCGCGCCCTCAGCTCACCGCCTACATCCCGTACCCGAGCCGCTTCACGTGTGAGCAGGCCCGGGACTATCAGGTCAACCCGACCGACTTCATCCGTCTCCTCAAGCACAAGCCGAAGCAACCAGTCCGCGTGCGCGTAGAGTGCAGCGCTGGATTGCCTGAGGCCTAAGGACGCTCATGTACTCCTTCGAATACGCCTACATGAACCCGGACGACCTCTTTGACACCGCCCACGCGTCACGCACAGTGCACGCGGACGCGGACCTCACCGAGGTGCTCTCCGCAATGCGTGACTTCCTGCAGGCCGCAGGCTTCACCTACGTGGTGGGCCTGACCGCGTACAAGGACGACGGCACCGTGGCGCACGCTACGGACATCCAATGAAGTACACCATTGGACAGCAAGTCTGGCACGCAGGCTGGGACTCGTTTGAGACACGGCTTGAATGTCCAGACTGCGCTGGTGAGGGTCGCATTCGCGTGCTGCTCCCGGATAACGATGTGGTCTCTGTGGATTGCGTTGCTTGCCAGAGTGGCTACGCTAGACCCTGTGGTTACCTCACCGTCCATGAACGCAAGGCCGTAGCCACGCTCACGACCATAACGGGCGTGGAGATTGAGCAAGGCAAGACCAAATGGCGCACGTCTGACCACTACCGGGTCTCTGAAGACCACCTCTTCGACACCGAGGCTGAAGCTCAAGCGGCTGCTTCCGCAATAGCTGCGGCTGCAGACTTGGAAGAGCGTGAGCGTGTGGGCAAGAAGCACAAGGACACACGCTCTTGGGCTTGGAACGCCCGCTATCACCGTAAATGTATCAAGGAGGCCCAGCGTCAGATTGAGTACCACACATCGAAGCTGTCTGTGGCGAGCATCAAGGCCAAAGCCGACAAGAATACCACCATCTGATCACCGCGACTGCCGCCTGTGATCATCAACCCCAACTAAAGGACCTAAGTGGCTAAGGCCGAGAAAATCTCATTCACGACTGCTATCGTTACCTTCATCTATCCCAAGCTCAACGAGCCGGATGTCTACACCCCGAAGCGCGGCAAGCCCGGCAAGCCGAAGTTCAAGACGGACTGGTCCGAGAAGGACGAAGCCGCCGAGACCGCGCTGCAGACCTACCTCAAGAAGGTCGCCAAGAAGCTCTGCCCCGATGCCGACTTCGGTGAGGACGCGGAAGGCAAGAGCAAGTTCGGCTTCCCGTGGAAGAAGAACAAGGACGGCGAGACCGTCTTCACCGCATCGACCGGCATGACCAACAAGGCTGGCGTGCTGATCCGTCCGCCAGTGTTCGACGCCAAGAAGCAGGCCATCCCGGTCTCGCAGTCTATTGGTGGCGGCACCAAGGGGCGGCTCAAGGTCACCGTGGGTGTCTATCCGGACGAGGACGGCATTACGCTGTACATCGACCAGATTCAGATCACCGAGCTGGTCGAGAGCACCTACGGTCAGTGCGCGTTCGATGAAGCGGACGGCTTCTCGTACAAGGGCGTGGGCGAAGCCGACGAGAACCTCGAATCCACGGACCTCTCGAGCTCCGAGGACAAGGGTGACGACGAAGACTTTGATGTGGCTTTCTAGGGATGAAGGCCTCTCCCTCCTACATTGAGGAGCGGAGCATTCCCGAGCCGAACTCAGGCTGCTGGCTGTGGCTCCTTTCAATAGGAAGCCACGGCTACGGCCAAGCTGCGTGCGATGAAGCGATCACTCCGCGCAATCGTGCAGGCGTAACCACGGCTCCGCGTGCGTCATACATCGCCTACAAAGGCCCTATCCCATCGGGGCTTCACATCGACCACCTGTGTCGCAACAGGGTCTGTGTGAACCCTGAGCATCTTGAGGCCGTCACCAGCGAAGAGAACATGAAGCGCGCCGCTGTAGCACGCGGCCGGCTTCGTCACGACAACGAGACGCCTGAGGAAGCTAAGGCCGCCCGGGCCAAGTACGTACGTGGGTGGTATCTACAGAAGAGACTAGCAACCTATGGCTATTAAGCCTGCCCTCTCCCTCGAAATTGAGCCTGTATTTCGCTCAGGATTGGAGGAGAAGGTCGCGGCGCAGCTGAGCCACGCAGGGGTCTCCAACGCTTTCGAAGCGGGGTGGATTCACTACGTGGTCCCGGCGCGCAATGCGAAGTACCTCCCAGACTTCCGCATCGACAAGACCAACATCATCCTTGAAGCCAAGGGCCGCTTTGGTGGTCACAAGTCCGATGCGCAGGGCGCGAAGGAACGCGAGAAGATGATCCTGCTCAAGGAACAACACCCTGAGTACGACATCCGCTTCGTCTTCCAGCGCGCCACTAACCGTATCTACAAGGGCAGCAAGACGACGTACGCGAAGTGGGCGGACGACCACGGCTTCCCTTGGGCGGATAAGGGCACAGTGCCTGCCGCGTGGATTGACGAGATGAAGCGACAGCAACTCAAGAAGCGAAAGTGATCCCATGAAGTTCAAGAGCAAGTCCGACCACCGTGAGCTGGTCGTGCTCGACAAGGACGGCGGTGCCATCAAGGTCGAGGTCGAAGGCAAGTACACGTACATCATGAACTCCGACTACGACGGCGTCCGCCTGACGCGCGCCAAGGCTCTCAAGTTCGCTTGGGCGATCATCAACGAGCTGGACCCCTCGGTCCTCTGAACACGAGCACCTCGGGGTAGCGCCCTGAGCGACGAGTGAAATCGTGACAGGCGGGGAGAGACCCGCACACCCCTTTCAACCGCACAAGGATCATGAAGCATGACCACCCTCACTCTGGGCTCGCCGACGCTTGCCTCCGACCTCTCGCTGCCGCCGCAGGCGCGCATCATCCTTGCGCACTTGGAAGCGGGCAAGGACATCACTGCCAGCCAGTCGATGCTCGTCTACCACATCTACCGGCTCTCGGACTGCATTCTCAAAATCCGTGACGCTGGCTACGACATCCTCACCACGATGCGTAAGGACGAAGTCGGTGGCAAGTACGCGTCCTATTCCCTCGCGCCGAAGAAGGTCCTGCACTGATGGACCCGAAAGCCTCGATACTCAAGAAGCTCCGGGTCACCGCGAGCGCCTGTCCGAGCGCTGCCACGCGTAGCGCGCTGCAGGACCACGCCAACGCCATCAGCAAGACGATGGAGCTGCTGGCCTTCACGTTCACCGACGAGCGCCTGAGAGAGCTTAACGGCCTCTGGGCGCGCGCCTACGTGATGCTCGACGCCGCGCAGAAGCCCGCAACGCCGACAGACCCCACCGGGACACAACAGCCGATCGAAAGGATTGCTGCATGAAGCCTCCGGGCCACGACACGTACTACGACCACCCCGGCCGCGCCAGCGCGAAGCCGCACAAGGGCGTCATCAGGTGCTGGACGCCTGTGTGGCGTGATGGCGGCTATCGCGTCAATGGCATCTACGGCGACGCGCACATCCTCACCAGCCGCGTGACGCGCCACGACTTCATCACTGGCGAAATCGAGACGATGAACAGCCGCTACAAGCTGGACCGTCCCGGGTTCTAGTGGGGACCTTCGTTCAACATGAGCAGTGCCCTGAGTGTGGATCAAGTGACGGGCTCGCCCGCTACGAGGACAACTCAGCGCACTGCTTCGTCTGCAAGCATAACATCAGAGGAGACGGCAACGGCGTGGAGCCGCTCACCGACGACACCAACTCGGAAGACTGGACACCCGTAGCAGGGCACGTTCAGGAAATGATGCACGTAGGCCTGCGGGAAGAGACCCTGCGGCACTGGCGGTGCAAAGTCGGACTGAAGGGACGCACGCCCGTCCACATCTACGAGAGCCGCGACGACAACGGCAAGCTGGTCGCACAGAAGTTTCGTGACAAGGACAAGAACTTCACGTGGCAGGGCGACGCGAAGAACCCTCACCTCTACGGCAAGTGGCTGTGGCCCAAGGGCGGTAAGTATCTCACGATCACCGAGGGCGAGAAGGACGCGCACTCGCTGTCGCAGGCCTTCGGTCTGAAGTACCCCGTGGTCTCGCTGCCGAACGGCACAGGCTCCGTGGCGAAGGTCCTCAAGCTCGACTACGACTACATCACCTCGTTCGACACCATCGTCCTCATGTTCGACATGGACGAACCAGGTAGAGAGGCCGTCGAGCTGGCGTGCTCGATGCTTCCGATGGACAAGGTCAAGATTGCCAAGCTGCCGCACAAGGACGCCAACGACGTTCTGGTGAAGGAAGGTCCGGGCGTTCTGGTCAAGTGCTTCTGGGACGCCGAGCGCTACACGCCTGCGGGCATTGTCTCGGGCTCCTCGTTCACATGGGCGCAGCTGAAGAAGGCTGTGCAGCCGGGCTTCGAACTGCCCTACCCCATCCTGCAAGAGAAGATCATGGGCATCCGCAAGGGTGAGATCACCATGCTCACTGCAGGCTCTGGCATCGGCAAGAGCAGCTGGGCTCGCGAGCTGGCCTATCTGCTGCGCATGACGCACAGCTGCACCATCGGCAACATCTATCTGGAAGAGACCAACGCGCAGACGGCGCAGGCCTACGTGGCCCTGCACACTGACGTCCCTCTCCGGAAGATCATGTTCAACCCGGACATCATCCCTGACGCCTTGGGCGAGCAGGCAGTGAAGGACGTCGTGCACACCAAGATGCACTTCTTCGATCACTTCGGCTCCCTCGACAGCATGGAGCTGATCAACAAGATGCGCTTCCTCGCCAAGGTGGAGAAGTGCGACTTCATCGTGCTCGATCACGTCAGCATCGTCACATCGGGGCTTGAAAGCTCCTCGGAGGGCGAGCGTAAAGACATCGACATCCTCATGACCCGCCTCGCACAGCTCGTGCAGGAGACGGGCGTTGGCATCATCGGCATCGTCCATCTCAAACGAACACAAGGCACGTCATTCAATGAAGGCGGTCAGGTCTCTCTATCGGACCTTCGCGGAAGCTCTTCGCTGGAGCAGCTATCTTTTACTGTCCTCGCGCTTGAACGAGACCAGCAATCGGACGCTGCGGAGCGAGACATTAGTCAGATCAGAGTTCTCAAGTGCCGCGTCACCGGAGACACTGGTGAGGCAGATCGGCTGCAGTACGTTCGATCCACGGGACGCCTCTCTGTAGTTCCTAGCGCACCAACGGCTTGTGCGTTCGGGGATGGTGAGGATGCCTCCTTCTGAAGAGGCGCGAACGATTTGAAGAAGAACGCCACACCAAAGGAGCTTCGTATGTTGGCTGACTACTACAACGGTAATAAATGAAGCGGTATCTCTGGGACAGCGAAAGTGACGGCTTCGTTCACAACGCCACCAAGGTGCACTGCATTGTTATCCGAGACGTTGATACCAAGGAAACTTGGGACTACAAGCCGGATCAGATAGACGCTGCTCTGGACAAACTGGCCGAAGCCGATGTGCTGATTGGGCACAACATCCAGAGGCACGACCTTCCCTTAGTCCTGAAACTCCTGCGCTGGGCACCCAAGCCCGACGTGATCATCCGCGACACGATGATCTGTGCGCGCGTCATCTTCCCGAACGTCAAGGCCACCGATGGCGATCTGGTGCGCGCGGGCAAGATGCCTGCTGGGCGCAAGTACGCTGGCAAGCACACCCTGGGAGCCTGGGGTTATCGCCTGGGCGAGCAGAAGGGCGACTACGCAGAAGACCGCCTGGAGGCCTACCTCGCCGCGGGCGGGGACAAGGACGACGAAGCGGCCATCTCCGCATTCGTCTGGGGTGAGTGGAACCCCGAGATGCACGCCTACATGATCCAAGACGCTGTCACCAACGACAAGCTCTGGGACCATCTGAAGGTCGAGGCCTACTCGCAGGACGCTATCGTGCTGGAGCATCGTATCGCCCGCGTGTGCGATGCCATTCAGGCGGCGGGCGTTCCCTTCGACGTCAAGAAGGCCGAGGCGCTCCACGCCACGCTCCTCACCGCCAAGCACAAGGTCGAGCAGCAGCTGATCACTGAGTTCGGCAGCTGGCAAGTCGAGCTGAAGTCTCTGATCCCGAAGCGCGACAACAAGAAGCTGGGCTACGTCAAGGGCGTGCCCGTGCGCAAGTTCAAGACGGTCACGTTCAACCCAGGATCACGCGACCACATCGCGAAGGTCCTCTCCGACAAGGGTTGGAAGGCCACGAAGTTCACGGACGGCGGCAAGCCCCAGATTGACGAAGAGGTCATCGAAGGCATCGTCGCGCGCTTCCCAGAGTTCGCAGGCCTCGGCGAGTACCTTATGCTCGACAAGCGCATCTCGCAGCTGGCCGATGGCCCGCAGGCGTGGCTCAAGGCCGTGGGACCCGATGGGCGCATTCACGGCGTCATCAATCCTATGGGAACCATCACGAGCCGCGCGTCTCACTTCCTGCCAAACCTCGGGCAAGTGCCAAACATGGCTAGCCCGTACGGCAAGGAATGCCGCGAGCTGTTCTACGCCCCTGAGGGCTTCACGTTCCTAGGTGCCGACATGTCGGGACTGGAGCTGCGAGGCCTCGCGCACTACCTCGCCCCGTTCGACGGCGGCAAGTACATGAAGATTGTCGTAGAGGGTGACGTACACTGGATGCACGCTACCGTCATGGGACTAGCTACGGGAGAACGTGACAAGCACAATAAGTGCCACACTATCATCCGCGAAGACGGCACGAAGCGTTTCATCTACGCCTACATCTACGGCGCGTGGGACGCCAAGGTAGGAGAAATCATCTACAACGCGCTCACTAAGGCTAAGCGCGACGGCGGTGAGGATGGCGCCGAACTCTACGTAAAATTCTTTGGGGACAAGACAGCCACTGAAGAGTCTCTAAAGGCGTTGGGCCGAAAGGTACGCGCCGCGTTTGCCAAGCGCATCGTAGGCTTCACTAGCCTGAAGGACAAGCTGTCTGTCGTCGTCAAGAAGGCTGGCCGCGTACGTGGGTTAGACGACCGTCTAATTCCAATCCGATCAGACCACTCAGCCCTAAACTTCCTCATTCAATCCTGCGGAGCGATCCTCTGCAAGCGTTGGGGTGCTGATGCGTTCGAGGAGCTGTGCAGCAAGTACAAGCTGGGCGAAGACTTCCAGTTCGTAGCCTGGGTGCACGACGAGTGGCAATTGTTAGTTCGAAAAGGTCTTGAAGAAGAAATCAGTGAAGTTATCATCCGCTGCGCGCGAAAAGCCGGAGAGCCCTATGGTTTCCGAGGACCGCTCGACAGCCAAGCCAAGCACGGGCCGACGTGGGCCGAAACCCATTGAGCCAGCTGTACGCTTCTGGAGAATGGTCAACAAGACAGCCACATGCTGGGAGTGGACCGGACACTGCAAGCGGAACGGGTACGGCGAATTCGACAGAGGCTATGCCCACAGAGCATCATGGAAGCTGAACACGGGACAAGATCCCGCTGCTCAGGTGCTGCACAAGTGCGACAACAGGAAGTGCGTACGTATCGACCACCTGTTTCTTGGATCCATAGCTGACAACATGCGCGACAAACAGTTGAAGGGTCGTGCAGCCAATAAGCTTACCCCTGAGGAAGTCAGCGAGATCAGAAGCTCGCAGGGTACTCAGGAAGACATAGGGCTGCGATACGACGTGGACCGAACCACCATAGGCCGAATTATACGACGGCAGACGTGGTCCCATGTCTCCTAAGCCCGCCCCAGTATCCACCCCAGTGGAAGCCCGAATGCAAGAGCTGCTCGCCCTCGTGGTCCGCGCACCACAACGCGTCAAGAGCGACTACGTTAGGGCTAATGCCGAAATCGTAGCGATGGCCGCTTCACTCCAACTAATCACCACCCGGGTCTCCAAGGGCACCTACGCACAAGCGTGGCGCATCACGACCAAGGGCCTGACGTTCTTCCAACAACAGAGAGACACCCAATGAAGCTGTACATGGCTGAACTAAACACTGTCGCTCTCGACACCGCCCTTGAGACGCTCTTCAAGGCCGAGGGCCGCGACGACGCCAAGCGCGTCTACGAGCTGCTCAACAACGCGATGACCAATACCTGGAACGCAGCGAACGCTGGCGTCGAGGCTGCGCGCGAAGCTGCTCTGACGGAAGCCAAGGAGAACTTCGAACTGGCGCTGCAGCAGCAGAGCCGTGAGGCCGCCGAGACCATCCGCGCCGCCGAGAAGATTGGCTACGAGAAGGGCCACGCCGCAGCGATGTTCGCTCAGGCGGCCGAGCGGCTGAACAACGAAGCCGCCGAGCTGAGCCCCGCGCTCACCGAGCAGGCCAAGCGGGAAGCGACCGGCCCGGACTTCGAACTGGTCGAAGCCGTGAGTGACCTCGTCTAATGGCGAAGAAGGTCCTACTGATCGACGGTGATCAGTTCCTCTTCACAGCCTGCATCGCCGTCGAACAGGAAGTGCGCTGGGATGACCAGAACCACGTCCTGTACTCCAACGCCGTAGAAGCCCGTCGTAACCTCGACGGGATGCTGGAGCGCATCTTCACGCGCTTCAATACCAAGGAACACGTGCTCTGCTTCACAGCGGGCACGAACTTCCGCTTCGGCATCGACAGCACCTACAAGAACAACCGCGCAGGGCAACGCAAGCCCCTGTGCTACGCGCAGCTCAGGGAGGACGTGGAGGCGTCATACCGCTGCACTGCTATGGACACCTTAGAGGCCGACGACGTCATGGGCATCCTCGCCACGCGTCCACAGCCGGGTGTGCAGGCAATCATCGTCTCGCAGGACAAGGACATGAAGACCATCCCCACGACCATCTGGGATGGCAAGGATGTCGTCGTGCAGACGGAGGCCGATGCCGACCGCTTCCATATGTATCAGACGCTGATCGGAGACACGGCTGACGGTTACCCGGGTTGTCCGGGGATTGGCGACGTGGCGGCCACGGCGCTCTTGGACGCCCCGAGTACTTGGGTTGCTTACGAGCACACCATGAAGTCCGGAGCCCGCAAGGGCGAGGTCGAGACCCGCTACAAGACGGAGCCCACGGACAGCGTCTGGAAGGCTGTCGTCTCCTGCTACGAGCGCGCTGGCCTCACCGAGGAAGACGCACTGCGTCAGGCGCGGCTCGCCCGCATCCTGCGCTGGTCCGATTGGGACAGCGTCAACAAGAAGCCCCTGCTCTGGAGCCCGCAACGATGAAGTACAATTGTGATGCTTGGGCCGACAGGCGCAAGCGCAAGAAGGCTGAGCGCCGCGCGTATCTTGGGAGCTGGCATCCGAAGTTCGCGTGGTTTCCTATCAAGCTCAAGCACGGCGACTGCCGCTGGCTGGAAACCGTCGATTGCAAGCGCACCGTAAGCAGCACTTGGAGCGGGGACTCCATTAGCTGGAACTACCGCGCGCGATGATCACCACAGCGTTCGTCCTGCAGTCTCTCGCTTCCCTCACCACCATCACCGGCATGTGGCTCTACGGCTCCAAGAGCCTCTGGGGTCCACGTGTCGGCCTGATCGGTCAGGTGTTCTGGTGGAGCATCATGTTCCAGTCAGGCCTCTGGGGCCTCCTGCCCGTCAACATCGCAATGTTCGTGATCCACGGACGTGCCTACCTCAAATGGAGAAAAGACGCCTGATGATTTATCAGAACGCCTACGAGCGCGACCTGTACAACTCACAGAAGAGCCAAGGCTCCGAGGATGCCTTCGACGTCTGCAACGATCCTGATCTGACAATCATCAAGGCCAGCCCGCAGAAGACCAAGTTCGACGACGGCGACATCGTGAAGTGCACCACGCCCGGTCTGAAGGGCGGCGGCTATCGTACGGGTGGTCATTACACCGTGAAGGACACCTACCGCAGCGGCGACGGCGAGCGCATCCATACGGTGACCGACAGCAACGGGAGCACGACCAACGGCTGGAGCGTGAAGCACTTCGAACTGGTGGCGTCAGTGAGAGCCCAGCGTCACCGAAAGGAGATGGAAGCCAAGGCACAGAAGGCGACGTCCACGGCGGTCCTAGGCACCCAGGTTGGCGGCGATCACTACACCCGCCAGAAGATCCAGCCCATCGAATACGTCTGGGCCAATGACCTTGGGTTCTCCGAGGGCAACATCGTGAAGTACGCGACACGCTGGAAGTACAAGGGAGGCATCAAGGACCTTGAGAAGCTCGTGCACCACGGCAAGCTGCTGATCGAGGAAGCTCGCAGGCAGGAAGCGAACGGCGTGAAGTATGGCCTGTAAGGCTCACAAGGACCAACACGGGACGACCTTCATCATCCCCGAGGCGAAGCCGGGCAAGACACCGGGCGGCCGAGTGCTGCCCGGGAGTGCTGAGGTGGTTGCTTGGTGGGCTCAGGACTTCAAGGGCCGCCTCAACGAGACGCTGATCATCAAGCAAGAGAACAGCCCGGACAAGTCGGACGTGATCGAGCTGACGCTCGCGCAAGCGTACGACCTTCATCATGCTCTGGGCTGCGCGATCCTCGCACCGTGAGCGACGCCCTCACCAAGGGCATCTCCGACATCCTGACATTCAACTGCGGTCGCAGGCCCCTCCTCACAGAGCAGGGCGTCATCGCGCTCGTGCTCAACCGATTTGAGGACACCTATGATCTTCCAAGCATTCCCGAAGCTCTCGCGCCTGTCGCGCGGATGCACGGACACCATCGACAACGTCATGCAGGCTCTGGGACGCAACGGCTCCATCGCTGTGCCGGGCTTCAAGAACCCCGAGGGCATCGTGATCTGGCACTCGGCCTCCCGCGTGTCCTTCAAGAAGACCTTTGACGACAACCACAAGGAAGCAGCCTGATGGTCTACGTGATCATGGATACCCGCGACGGAGCCCTGCTCTCTTCGCACGCCTCGCCCGTGATGCCTGCGCTATACCAGAAGCGTGGTGTCGCACGGCGGGCGATGAACGAGCGCTGCCGCTTCGCCCTGAAGCACAAGGTGATCTGCCAAGCACGCATCGTCATCGACAAGCCCGTGGAGGATTCCAATGGCGCGCTCGACTAACATCTACGTCGTGGTGCCCAAGGGCTGCATGACGCCTATAGCGGCTTTCACGGTGAAGCCCGACCTGCGGCGCTACCTAGGTGGCTGTGCCAACGTGCGCGTATGGCACATCACGGACGGCTTCACCGTGCGCAAGGTCACCGAGATCACCCACGAGTTCGACTTCTGACCTACCGCATCAAGCGTGTAGACGGGACAAGGGAGAAAGCCGCAGAGACCGTAAAGCACATGCACTGGCTCACCTTCGGAGACAGCGCCCCCATGATCGACCCCGCTGTGGGTTATTGGTGGCTCCTGTATCACGAGGATGCGCCCGCGCGTGCTGTCGGCTTCTGCGGCCTATCGAAGTCCCCCTACTCCAAGAACTTTGGCTATCTCAAGCGCTCTGGAGTTGCTCTTGAGCACCGAGGGAGCGGCCTGCAGCTGCGAATGATCCGAGTGCGTGAAGCGCACGCCAAGAAGCTGGGGTGGTCCTACGTCATCACCGACACCACGGATAACCCAGCGTCATCCAACACGCTCATTCGCGCAGGCTACAAACTCTTCACACCCCGGCATCCTTGGGGACCCTATGCAACCACGCTCTACTGGAAGCGGACCATCAATGGACAAAGATGAAGTCGCCAGCGGCATCGAGCGCTGCGCCCGCAGCCTGCACTTGCTCGTGACCGAGCTGAGCGCCGCAGGCCGGATGGATCACGAGAAGGCCATGCGCCTCGCGCTGATCGGCAGTGATCTGTTCCTCTACGCATGGCAAGTTAGGAAGGCTCAATGAACCAGCAAGACATCGACACGTTCCTCGCGCAGCTCTCGCCGCCTCAGGAGACCGTGGTGCACCTGAGGGAGGCCGTAGGCGTCCTGAAGGGTATCAAGGCGATACTGCTGGAGCTGGTGGAGCGTGGGGACGCAGGCACAGGCGGCACTGGGGTAGTAGGCCCTCCGCTGGCTGACCTAGTACAGCACATACCCTTCGAAAAAGCCCAGACGTACAAACAACGGAAACCCAAATGAGCACCATCATCGCACTCCTGTTCATCGTCGCCGCGTGGCTTGTCGGCATCGCCGCTTGGGTCACCCACGTGATCTTCTGCATCAAGACGGCCTCCTACGTGTTCCTGATCGCGGGCGCGCTCGTGGCTCCGGTCGGCATCATCCACGGCATCGGCCTGTGGTTCGGCGCGTGGTGAGCCGCGTCGAGGTTTACGCCCGCGTCAATCGGGAGCGGCTGCTGGGCACTATGGAGCGCTGGAGCGCGCATCGTGACGCGACCCACTACAGGGCTCTGACCTACCCGGGCTTCCCTGAGGTGATCAGCATGAACCCGGGCGCTATCAACCGCGTCAGCGTCGAGACCGTGACGTTCGAGCGTGTGACGAAGGTGTCCGAGGACGGCTGGGAGGCCAAGGTGGTCGTGGTGACCGACGCGCCGCTGAGCGCACTAGGGCGCCTCAGGGACTTCCGGCCTGCGTTCGACTATCGGACGTACGACTGTGGGGCTTACCCGCGCGCGTACTACTACGACGGCGTCCGCTGCTAATCAAAAAAAACCTACAGTTGCCCTCACGGGTTTCTGTAGGTTTTTTTCGTTCATTCCTGGATGACGTCGGCGAGAGACGCCACGCGCGCCTCGGACAGCTCAACGAGCCAAGAGTTGGCGGGGTTGAGCCGCAGCTCTTCCAGCCTGGCCGTCTCGGCGTCGTGCTCGTCCTGCAGCGGGTGCCTCTCGTCACGCACTGGCGTGACGCTGGCAACCTCAGCGTCGAACGAGGCCTTGGGAGCGCGGGCCATTACTTGGGCGCGTTCGCGAGGGCCGCAGCGATGCTCTCGGCCACTGAGGGCTGCGAGGGCGGCGCGGACAGGAAGGTGGGAAGCGCAGGCGTTGCCGGGGCCGGAGCCACGCTGAAGGCCACGGGAGCCTCCACGGGAGCCGGGGTCGCTGGGTAGTCCTGCGGTGCCGCCGAGCGCGCGAGCGTCTGGGTGGCCGCGATAACGCGCTGTGTGAGGGCGTCGATGACGGACTGGTCGAGCACTGCGGCGCGGGCCGAAGCCAGCGCGGTGACGTGTTGAGCCACGTCGTATTCGAGCAGCGTCAGGGAGTTCTCAAGGTCCTTGGTTATGATCATGGTTTCTTTCGGAGGGATATGAGTTTCAGCGTGATCTGGAGCGCCAGCCACGCGATGCCGAGGCCCGTGAGGACGAGCTGCCCGGCTGAGTTGATCTGGGGAATCCACGGGCTCACGCAGGCCAGTGCGGCCACAGCGTTCGTTACGTGGCCTGAGGTGTCCTCGGTCGGGATCATTTCCAGTTGACCCGGAGGCTTTCGTACCAAGCGTAGAAGCGTGAGCCGCACTTGGCGTTCACGGCGAGCCGGAAGCGGTCAATCTTCCACAGGCTCTCCACCTCGGCCTGCGTGAGGTCTCGGTCAGGGATTTGCGCGGCGTCTCGGAAACAGGCCTGAATGTCGGCTGGGGGCCGGGGCAGCTGGGAGGGCTTCGTCTGTTCGGACGGCCCGCACGCGGCGAGCAGCATCGCGGCTGAGGCAAGCACCAGCGTTCGGAGGAGTGTCAAGGGAGAGGCTTTCGAGTTTCTTGAGGGTCTGGGCGTTCGCCAGCGAGACCTGGTTGTCCATAGACGTGATTAGCGATAGCGTGGCGATGCGGCTTGTGAGCGTCTTGATCTGCTCAGCCTTCTCTTCGTCCAAGCGGCGCTTGTAGCCACCAAGGTCCGCGTGCTGATAGGTCAGCGCTGCGACCACGAGGACGACAGCCGCAACGGCGGCCTTCCAGTTCTTGGCAAACCAAGCGAAGGCTCCGAGCGCGATGACGCCGAGGAGGACGGCGAGGATCAGGAGCCAGTGTGCTCCGATGTATGAGATTGCAGTGAACATCAGGACATCAACCAATTCCAGACGCGCACGTACCACGGCGTGGGTGCCACTACGGTCTTCGGGAGTTCAGGGGCAGCGGGAGCTGCCGTGGGCAGCTTGAGGTCTTTGATGCCGCGCAGGCAGTCTGCACGCTCTTTGACGCGTCGGTCGTAGAGGCCCTGCACGAACTTGCCGCCTGCGTGTGACCACGCGAGCATGGCATCGCACGAGCCGAAGGGATCGCCGGCGTTCAGCTTCTTGACGACCGTCGAGTGGCAGAAGGCCTTCTCGCCAATGTTGTATGTCAGGGAGCCGTACGCAGCCAGCGTGCGCTCAGAGACGGGCACGGTGATACACGCCGCAGCGGAGCGTAGGTAGCGCGGCATCTTCTTCTGGAGCTTCTCGACGCACTGAGCCTTGGTGTACGTGTCGCCCACCTTGACGCCCTCGGTCTCGCCGTAGCAGACCGTAGGAATGTTGTAGGCCAGCTTGTCGGGCTTCGCAGTGAGCCACAGGCCCTCGTAGGGCATGACCATGCTGCAACACAGGACGACGGCACCAGCGGTGACGCCAACCTTGTGGGAGGTCTTAAGAGCCATTGGACACCTCGCGATTATTCTGGAGAGCGAAGCGCGCAATGGCGGCGGCGACGACCGTGAGGAACGACAGCACAGCGAAGAGATGCTTCGGCATACCGTCACTGAAGAGAGGAAGGATCACCTCGGACCCCGAGAGCGCTGCAGAGAGCAGCATCAATCGGACGGACCAAGAGTGTTTGAGCACCCACCGCCAATCGGCGATCAGGCGCTGCTTGAGGGTCATGGGGCTCCTTAGAGCTTGGCGGCCTGCACGAAGAGTGCGTCGATCTGAGCCGCAGTGAGATTGAGGGCCGCGCCGAGCGAGAGGATCATCGGGTCGTTGCGGTCGAACTGCGCGGCGTAGTTCCACGTGATCAGTGTCGCTCCGCCCGCAGCGTTGACTGCGGCGGTGACTTGATCGAGCAGGCCAGCCCCGAGCAGCGCGAGGCGCGCTTGGAGCGGCGTGACGGTCTGGGGGACTGCCTGCGCAGCTAAGAGTGTATCGGTATCGACCGCTTCAATTGCAGCCTGTGTGGGCTGCGTGATGTCGGTTCGATTCCAAGCGGAAATCTTTGGTCCCGTTCCGTCGTTGACGACAGTGAAGTCTTCACGCGGATTGAGAGAGGGCTGTATACTAAGCAGAGCCGTTACGAAATATTCAGGATGGTACATTATGAACCTGCTCGCCAGCCTTGGAAGTGTGTCGTAGATGGGGCGCCTACCAATGTGGTGGTGGCAGCAGGGAGATAGAGATAGGCTTCTACGTAGTCCGTAGTGCCGTTCATTGGTATGACTGCAGTCACCGTATTGATGTTTGGCCCGTTAGACGCAGTGTACGTACCAACCTTCACCTTCGTACCGTTCTTGTAAAGCTCGGCCTGACAGCTTTCGCCCCCAGTGCCCGTTACAGAGTTGACGCTCAGCGTGAACACATACGAGCCCGCCACGAGGGGCGTGTATTTGCCAGTAGCAAGGCTGAACCAGCTCTCGTTGTTGACGTTAGCCGTAGTCCACGTGATCTTGTTATCGGCGCTCGCAGTAAGCCCTGTTTGGTTAGTGCCGTTGCGGTCAACTTCAAACAGGCCGTTCTTGAGCGCGACGTTCGAGCTGTTCATCTTAAGGCCCGGGTCGAGCCCGATAGCGCCAGTGACACCGCCGACAGACGACACGCCTGCAGCGGAAACCGCGGATGTAACGAACGCCGTGGTGGCGATCTGCGTGGTGTTGGTGCCTGCCGTGGCCGTTGGGGCCGCTGGTACACCTGTGAACGTCGGGGACGCCAGCGCAGCGCGCGAGGTGTCCGTGGGATGCACATGGTCTTCCCGGGCGTACTTCGCCGAGGTGCCAACTGCAGCCGTGCCGTCGATGATCGGGGCCGCAGCTGCAGGCACAGGCAGCGCCGACGACACGAATGCGGTCGTAGCGAGCTGCGTGGTGTTCGTGCCTACGGTAGCCGTGGGTGCAGTCGGAACGCCTGAGAACCCAGGGGATGCCAAGGGAGCCTTGAGCGCCAGAGAGGAGTTGACGGTGCCTAGGAGCGTCGTGTCCGCGTTGGTGTACGCCGTCGTCAGCGTGCCACTGAGCGCTGTGTCAGCGTTCTGGTAGGCCGTGGTGAGCGAGGTGCTCAGCGCCGTGTCCGCCGAAGCGCGCAGCGCCGCCTCAGCTGCGACTGCAGCCGTGGAGAACGCCGTGGTGGCGATCTGCGTGGTGTTGGTGCCCGGGGCGGCTGTGGGAGCCGTGGGGATGCCTGAGAACCCCGGGGAGACTAGGAAGGTCGTGAGCGCCAGCTGCGCGGCGGTCGCGCTTGCGGCGGCTGCAGCGGCTGAGGCGTTGATCTGGTCAACGACGGTCGTGGCGTAGACGATGTCGGTGTAGACGGTCCCGTGCTCATAGAACGAGCTGGAGGGCGAGCCCCCGGGACCCTGAAGGTCGTCGGCCACAGCGTATGCCGTGTCGTCGGGAGTGCTCGTGCTCACCGAGGTGACAACACCGTCCTTCTCATAGAATGAGCTGGAGCTGCTGCCCGCGTTCGTGTCGCCGGAAGCGATCACCGTATAGACAGTGTCGTCAGTCATGTTGGGTTACCAATCGGTATAGGAGGCTGCGATGGTGTTCGATACCTGGGCCGCGCCAGTCAGCTCGTCGCTCATGGCCTGCCCGTTGAGGTCGTCCACGATCTGCTTGAAGCGCGCTTCGAAGTCGGACTGCCGCTTGTCGAGGAAGTACGCGGCGGCATACGAGAGCGCGCCGTAGACGATGCAGTCAGGCGCGATGTCCCCTAGGACGTTGGTGTCCGTGGGAGCGCTCAGGGGCTGGAAGGTCGCGTAGTAGTCCATGCGGATCACGGAGCCCGTGGTGGGCATTGGCGCGATCAGAAACTTGGAGCCCCGGCGCGTGTAAGCGCGGGCACCGCATGACGTGTTGTCGTTGAGAATCCTGAGAACCTCAGGCAGCGAGACGCGCGTGAGTTCTGTCACGTTCAGCGGGTCGGTCTCGTCGGTGATCGCAATGAGCTGCAGGAGGTCCCCGGGCACTGCGAGGCCCGAGGTGTACAGGTTGCCGATGGTCGCCGTGATGGACTTCTCCATCGAAGGAACACGCAAGCCCCGTTGGATTCTGAGGATGCTCTGCTGCAGAAAGCTGGTCGTCAGTGCGGGCGTAAGGTCACGCCTGTTGAGCAAGCCCGTAAACTGAGCTTGGATATCCCCATAGGTCATTTGAGGCCCTTAGATCAAATCTGTTTGTCGGAGGTAATGAAGGCGTCGAGGCCGACAACCTTGAGCATCCGAATGGTTTCGCGCACGGGCTCGCGGTAGACGTCGTAGCCAGAGCGCTTGAGGTCTTCGACGACGCTCACGGGGATCGAACACATGTGGAGGAAATCTCCGGCCGGTCGCCGCGCCGAATCCATCTTCTCGCGCTTGAGAGCAGCGACGAAGTCATCGGGAATGTGTTGTGTGTGGACGAAGCCGAGCTTGTCGCTCATAGGGTCGTCGTGGAAGGTAACGCGTGTGTCGTGGATGACGGTGTCTTGCGACATTGGTCTTTCTAAGCTGAGTGTCGGCGTTCGCTGACAGTGCGGAATGTCGTTGAATGGCGACATCAATAGGAAACGCTACGGACCTCAAGGTTTCCCAAGAGGCCCGCAGGACGTATTCGACGCGCGCACGCGCCGAGGGTAGAGATTAGAAGCCCGAGGAGACCTGCTCCACGACGATGCCCGAGCCCAAGTAGTTCTTGTGCTTCAGGGAGAACTCACCGAGCAGCATCATCTTGGTGCTGTCGCCGGTCTTCGCGAGCGTCTCACGGCTCCACGGACGCAGAGTCGCCTTCTTCCACATGTCGGGTTCGTACACCAAGGTGTTGCCAGCGCGCAGGAAGCGGTTGATCACGACCTTGGTCTCGCCGAACGGAGAGACGTAAAGGTTCACGACGTTGACCAGCGTGGTGGTCTTCGATTCCGCACCGGAGATGGTCCGGTAACGGCCAGCGGCCGAAGCGAACGCAGCCACGACCAGCGAGTTCGCCGGAGTGACCTGAATGATGCTGGGATCAGCACCCGAGGTGTAGACGGCCTGCAAGTTGGTGAGCAGCTTGGCCTCGGTGATCGGGGTCACAGCACCCATGTAGGTGATGTTCGCAGCGCCGATCTGCAGCTGGTAGCCAGCCAGCGTGGCAGCGGTCACCGCGTTGCCCGCCGAAGCCGACTGCGCGGTGCCGACGTAGGCGTTCTCGAGGTCGCGCTTCAGCGCAGCCGCTGACTTCGCCATCTGGTAGGCCATTTCCTTCGCGCGGCCGTACTTCGACACGCGGTCCAGCGTGCCCGAGACCTGAACGGCTTCGGTCATGATCTGGGTGCGGTTGTTGCGCATCACGGTCGGCACAGCGGCGATGAAGGTCGCGTCCGCGCCTTCGACCTGCTGGTTCGCAGCGACGTTGCGCAGCGAGTCTTCCTGCCACTGGAACAGGGTATTGTCTACGCTCTCAGAGCCGATGGAGGTCTGGAACGGCGTCTTGGTCGGCGAGATGTTCGAGATGATGTCGGAGATGTCTTCCTTGATGCCGACAGTCTGGAAAGTCTGGTAGGTAGCCATAGTAGCTTGTAGTTCTTTCGATCTGAGTGGTTACTTGTCCGCGAAGCTCGCGAGGAACGCGTCACCAGCGGCGTCCATTGAACCAGATCGCTTGAGGGTCTTGAGTGCGTTCTGCTGTTCTACGGTGCCCTTGGTCGGGCGTGCGGCGATGGAGCTTGAAGTCTTCACAATCTTGGCGGGGGTCTTGTTGACGGCCTTGGTCGTGACGACCTTGGCCGCGCCGCGCTTGAACAGCATCGCCATGTGCATCATCTTGATAGCGACAGGGTCAACGAGCTTGTTCACGGCGTCCTGCGACAGACCCATCTGAACGCCGAACGAACGCACGTCGTCGTACGTCTTGTCGTTCCAGTTCTTGATGTAGACAGGGTTCGGCGCTTCGGCGGTGGGCTCAGTGCGCAGCGCTTTGATGCAGGCCTTCGCGCTTTCGGCGCGCTCTGCGTTCTGACGCGTCTGCACTTCAGCCATGAACGTGTTGAGGCTCTGGCCGAGGAACGTCTCGTCATCCAACGCTCGCTGGGCTTCAGCGCGCAGCGCGGAGGCTGCTTCAGCTGAGATGTTGGGGTCCTTGGAGACCGCCATCCAGTCGATGTTGCGATACGGGTTCGCCTTCTCGGTCGCACGGCCCAACAGCACGCTCAGCGATGTGACGTACTTGTTCTGCTCAGTCTCCGCCGCCTTGCGGGCGTTGGCGACTTCGGTGGACTTTTGGGTGAGAGACGCTTCCTGACCGAACAGGCGCTTGAGGTCCTTTACGGAAACCTCCTTCTCCTCTTCACCTACCTTGATCTTAACGAACTGACCGTCGTCAGCTACGTACTTCTTCTCGGTGGTGTCGGCAGTAGTCGTCTCAGTGTCTTCATCACCAGACTGATCGTCGTCACCGTTATCATCTAGACTGTCGTCGGAATCATCGGTATCGCTGGCATCGTCTTGTGTATCATCGTCTCCTTCGGCTTCCGGCGATGGCTTCTTCTTGGAAGCGTCGTCTTCAGGGTCGGCGAAGGACTTTAGGAAATCAGAGGCGCCGTCGTTGTCCGGGGACAGCATGTCGGCGAAGTCGTTAGAGTCGTTAGCAACGTCCGATTGGATAGTTGGCATTGGCAGTTAGAGGCTTTCGTCGGGGGAAATGTCGTGCACGGACGGATCATCTTCGTCTGGTCCGGTATCAACGACAGGGGTAATGAGGATCGCGTAGTCGTTCGCGAAGCGCTCGATGTGGGAGGTGAATGCGCGGGAGCCCTGAAGCATCGCGTAGATGCGTTCGCGCTCGACGGCGTCGTCAGGCTTGGTGCCAAGGACGTCCACGGCGATCTGTTGCTCGAACAGTGCGTTGAGGTCCTTGAACTCTGGTGAGGCTAGGAGAGCGGTTGAGAACTCCCCTAGCCTCCGGATCATTTCGGCGTTCACTTGCTGTGCAGATAAGTCATAAACTTCTGGATCAAGTCGGGTCCTGAGGCTTCTTGGGCCTTTGAGGCCGCTTGTGGATCGAGGAAGTCACCAGTGATCGGATCACGCTGCAGCGCTGTGTTTCGCTGGAAGAACGGCATGGTGCTGCCGCTGTCGCTCAGGGACGCGGAGGCGTTCCGAATACGATTGCCTAGCCCATAGGGAGCTGGAGCAGCCTGAGGTGTGACACCGGAATAGCCAGCGAGTGGAGCGCCACCTACGGACGTCGGTCCAGCTGGGCTGTTCGCGGCGGCGTCGATAGCGTTGTAGCCACCATCGGACACCTGAGGTGCCGTGGGTTGGCCGATCGTTCCTGGTCCCACGGTGGTCGGCGGTGGGAGTGGAGATGGAGCCGCTGAGGCTTGCGCAGGAGCTGCTTGAGGCGGGATTAGGCCTGCAGGCAGTGGCGCAGCAGTCTGCGGTAGCGTGGCGGGGCCGAAGAGTGCATCGGGTCCCTGAGGCTGCGCCGACGCGGACTTAGCCGCGCCGTACGCTTTCACAAGAGCGGACAGGTCGCCCGGAGAACTATCCGGACGCCCGTCGCCCCACGTGCCAATCCCGAACGGGCCGGGCATCGGCGGAATGAGTTTACCGAGCACGCCTGTGAGGTTTGAGAAGTCCATTATGGCCTTGGGTTGGGGTTGGCAGCTGCGGAGATTTTCTGCGCCTGCTCGGCGATACGTTCCTCCAGAGCCATCTGTTCGTGTGCGATGTCGATGCGCGCAGCAGTCTCAAGGTCCTGACGGTTATGCGTCCGGTCCTTGTCCATCGCGTTCATCTGCAGCTCGTGATTGGCGTTATCCAACCGCTGGCTGTCGAGTGCGATAGTCTTGGCCTGCTTCGCTTGGTTAGCCGTCGAGGATGCAACAGCGGCGTCCGCCATCTTCTCCTTGATGTCCAACTCACGCGTCTTCATCGGGTCAGGCTGCACAGGCGGTGCCTTGTCCGGAGACGTGATGTACGCAGGCGCTCGGTTGAGGCCCTTGAGCTTCATCCAGTCGCGGATCATCTCGTACTTGTTCTGCGGGCTGAACATGTTCTGCAGCGCAGGGTCCTTGCCCATGAACTGGTAGGCCTCGCCGAGCGTGTCGGCGGCCTTGTCCTTCTCGCCGTAGCCGAGGTGCATGGACACGGTGCACGTGGTGCGCTCCGTCCAGCTCTTCGGGTCCACTTGGATGGGACCGCCAGAGACTTCGATGATCTTCTCGGGGCCTCGTTGATGATGGCGAGGCGGATGACCTCGATCATCAGCGGCACCACGAAGTTGTTCGCGAAGTGTCGTGCGCTGATCTTGCCACGCTGGCCCGACAGGCTGACCATCTGGTCGATGAGGCCCTTGGAGTTCTGCGTGGAGATGGCGTCCTTGTTCATGCCCTGTGAGACAGAGCTGATGCCCGTGGACTGTTCCTTGTCTTCCTTGAGCAAGCCGAGCGTCTGGAACACGAATGGGTTCAGGCTCGTCTGCGGCAGCGGAGTGACGCTGTCCGGACGCCGCACGTTCACGAGGCCGCCTAGGCGGTTCTCAAGCATCTCGCGCGGGTTCAGAAGACCGCCGTTGACGACTTGCCAACGCGGGTTGTTGGTGATGGCGGTGTGGTCGAGGATGCCTCGCACCAGCACGGTGCGCGCGTTCTGCACGGGGATCACCCGGGCGGCGAAGTTGTTGCCGTAGAACACGTGCGGGACCGGGAGCGGCGTGTAGCAGAGGAACGGAGCCCTATCGACCTCTTCCCTGCTCAGCAGGACGTTGCCCACGCGGCAGATGCGATAGAGGCGCACGCCCTTGGACTTGTCGATCTGCATACGGACGTACTCTTCGTAGAGCATCATCTGCCGCATCTCTTCTTGCACCGGCTCCTGGGTCAGGTTGTTATCGACCGGCGCGTTGCGGGCCATCGACTCCTGCGTCTGGTTCGACGGGTCAGCTTCGTCGCTGATAATCGTCGTGACCTTCTTCTTGTCGAAGCCCATCTCGATCAACTCGGCGCGCGTCTTCGGCGTCCGATGTGCAACGTAGGGAGCCTTGGCGATGCTGACGGCGCGGGGCGCGATCAGGAACTCGTCAGGCGGCACGTTGTCGATGGTGACCTGTGAGCAGTCGAGCTTGCGGGTCAGGGAGCCTGAGTAGGTCTCGTCACCGTTGTGTGATCCATCGAACTCGTGCACGTCGTCCTGCGCGGCCAACGCTTGCGCGTCGTCGTGCGGCAGTGCCTCGAATGTCTCTTCTTTGTAGTCAGCCCGCTTTTCCCAATAGACCTTCGCGATGCCGTTGCGGGCCATTAGGCCGTCGTGGATCACGTTGGTGAAGATGTTGAAGCCGGGGTTCTGCTGATAGATGATGTAGGACGCGTAGAGCGAGGCCTTGCGGCACTCCTCGACGGACATATCTTGGTCGGGGTCAAACTGCGCGATGCTGTCGCCGCCTGAGAACGTCTCGGCCACTTGGGCCTTCGCCATCTCTACAGCGTCATACACGTCGGTCGAAACGTAGCTGGACGAGCCTTCGTGCTGACGCGCCGGGAGCACGCCGTTGTAATATTTCGTCACACGCTCGCGCTCTCGGGAGAGCTTCGAATCAAGCCAGCCCACACTTTCAGTGCTTACAGCGAGGACGCGCGTGACGATGTCCTCGTCTGACATAGTCGTGGGTTTGGACATTATTTTCCTAAGTAGGTGATAGCTCTCGCGAGCGTGTCAGTGTTGTCACGGGCGTGGCCCAACATGAGGTTGCAGTGCTGGCAGAGGATGCCTCGCACTAAGCCTGAGCTGTGGCAGTGATCAGTGTGCCAATCGCCGCGACCACCGGGGACTTCGGCGGCACAGATGGCGCAAACGAAGCCTTGCACTTCGAGCAGGGCGTCGCGCTCTTGCAGCGTTATTCCGTAGTTCTGTCGAAGCTTCCCATCCCGCTCCTTAACGGGATTGTCGCGACGCCATGTCTTCAGATATTCTGCTTTCGCTTCACGCCGCTCAACACTGGTTAGGTTTGCGTCGTAGTAAGCTTTGTTAGTCACTGCCTTTCTAGCTTTACGCTCAGGCTTCGCATCGAACTTGCGCCACTGCGCGCGGCGGTGTTCCAGTTTCTGCTCAGGTGTAAAGTTGGAAAGGTCGGCGCGCTGTCTACTAGATTGCGTTGGTGTAGTGCTCTTGAGAGACTTCAACAGGCTTCCATTTGCCGTCGTGCACATACGCAGCGATAGCCATCGAGAGCACACAGTCGTCGTGCTCGCCCTCCTCGGCCTGCATTTTCCCGCTCTCTGTGACGATGAACGTCAGCATCTCGCGGAGTGTTTGAAGGTCGTTGATTTCGATGTCTCTATCGCGGTCGTAGGCGCGCAGCTGATCTATGATGAGTGGCTTGGTGCGCTCACTCGTGAAGAAGCCAAGAGAGATGCTATCTCTTTGGGCCTCTAACGTGCCCTCAGGCACCTCGGTGTAGATGTAGGGATACTCAAGGTCACGCAGCTTCACACACGTCACGAGCCCATGATTATTCCGCTCTGGTGCGACGAGCGCTGAGTTGTAATGGTAACCCAACGTCATGAGCACTTTCGCGAAGTAGTCGGGATGCACGATGCCTCGCCATACCGCGACTTGCCGAAGGTCACCGTCGAGGACTTGGGCGACCGAGGGGTCACTGTCCTTGCGCACGGAGGCTGAGGCACGTAGGCCCATGCCCACGTCTGCGCCGATGACGTAGTTCTGCGATGGATCGAGGTCGTGGTAGACGAACAGCTCGCCGAGCGGATGCTCTTTGAGGACGCCGATGGGAGACCCGGGAACGTCTTCGACCGCCATGCGCTTGATGGGCGTCACGGGGTTGGAAATACGCTCGTTCAAGTAGTCTGGGTTGAACACAGGACGGCCCGTAGATAGGAAGGCTTCGTCGGGTGTTGCGGGGTACTCCTGTTTGAACAGCGCTGCGCCGTTCAGTGCAATCTTCCGCCGTCGCCAGAACAGCTGATCGTTGCTGTTGAGGAGCGGCGCGAACTGCACCATCATCTTCTCTTCCTCGGGCGTGCGTACGAAGTCTGCCGGGGCAGGCTCGCGATACTCGTCGCTCTCAAACCACGGAGAGAAGAACTGCTCGTAGCCGTTGTGCGTCGGGGCGTTGGGATCAGCGCCAACCCACATCTCACGGAATTTGCCCGTCATGCCGTTGGCGGTGCTTTCGAGGAAGCAGGCCGTACCTGGTTCTTCGGGGATCGCCTGCACGAGGCCGTTGAAGTTGTTGTTGGCGAACGCTACGGGCCAGAAGGCCACCTCGGACAGATGCGCCGTGGTCAGCGTTTCGCCGCGAGCGACACCGCGCCCGCCTGCAGTCGCGACACGTAGACCTGTGTCGAGAATGTCGAATTGCATTTCGCCGCGAGAGCTGTACTTCGCGTGCGGACGGAGCCGAGCGGGACAGTTGTCGTGGACGCGCTTGTACATATCGAACAGCGTGATCGTGCTGTCCGTTTCGTGTGCCATCACGAGACCCTTCTGGGCCTTGCGTTGTGATAGCCACCAGTACTGCCAAGCGGTGATAACGGTAGAGAGGCCCTGCTGGCGCGCCTTGAGTACGACGAAGCGTACCTTGCCAGTCGTCTGCTGTTGCTTGACGATGGCTTTCAGAAATCGCTTCTGCACGCGGTTCAGAACGAGAGGGACAATCGTGCCCTTCTTCGTTCTGATCTTGACACAATGTCGCGAGTAGAATTCGAAGTCAGTTAGGAGGCGTGCGCGTACTTCGTTCTCAGTCGCCACGCGCCATGTCGGCCTGAGCCGCAGCAAGCCAGTCTTCGGCCTTCTCGACCGTGACCTTCGATTTGCTCTCGGGCTTCGCGCGCGTCCACTCCAACACGGTGCGGATGTTCGCGGTCTGAATCTTCTGATCGCCCGGAGCGACAGCGAGTGTGAAGGCTTCGCGCAGTGCGCGGGTTGCCATCTCCTCGTCGGAGCCGGGGACGGTGACGGCCGGGATGTCTCCCTCGTCTTCCAACATCTTGATGAATCTCTCTGCTAGTTGTTCTGCCTTCGCCCACTTCTTCTGGGCTTCAGCCTTGCGCATTCCATCGGGAACGCGCGTTCGTGTGTACTTCTGCGGGTTTAGCTTGCGCTCTGCCTTGTTCCGCTCGTTCACCAAACGCATCTTCTCGCGGTACTCTGGGTCTTGCCAGCGTAGGCGCACGGCTGCAGCGACGTTGGGCTTCTTGATACCCGAGGGTCCTCGCGGAGAGGTCTTCCTCTTCTTCTTAGGGACCCTCGGGTCGGTCATTACTTACTCCAGAGTGAGTTGACGAAGCTGCTGTCGAGCCGCTTGTGCACCTTGGTGCGCAACTCGGGTGACATGAAGCTCGCGTAGTAGTGGATTGCCTTGCTGGCGATGTCGCCGCGCCGGATGTGGTGCAGCTGCTCCAGCAACGCCTGCAGCGCAGGAGTGTCGTCTGGGCTATGGGAGGACTGAGACAGTTCCTGCAGCGTGCGCTCGCGCTTGACGCGGTCGCGGATCACGCCGTCCATGTAGGCCTCAGGCAGCTCGACGGCGTCGGGCTTTGCGCGGAGCTGGTGCTCTGCGAATTGCTCGTGCGTCATGCCCTTGCCGAACAGCTCGTGATCCTGAAGGGGCACGTAGTCGCCCGTGTACTTCGGGCCACTGTTGGCGTGCTCGTGGCTCGTCTTGGTGATCTCTCCCGTTGCCGGGTCGAACGCCTCGTCGGCCGCCAAGCTGTCAGGCACCCGCGACTTCTCGACGGGCTTCTCTTTCTCCTTCACTTCGCCGCCAGCCTTCTTGGTGATCTTCTCGGCCACAGCGCTCTTGGCGCGGAGGGTGTCGAGGAGCGCCGAGATGGCTGCGCTGTTCGGAGGAGCTGCGGGCGCGGGCTCTGCCGGTCCCGTGGGGGTCGCGGGAGCCGTGGGTGCTGCGGGCGGCGCTGCGGATGCAGGCGTCGGCTCCACAGGAGCAGGAGCCTCAGGGGCTTGCTCAGGCGGTGCAGCGCGCAGGCGGCGCAAGGCATCCGCGTTTCCGAGGAGGACCTTGGCGCGCTTGCCAAGCTCCGGATTGCTCAATGCGTTGAGGCCGCCCTGCTCGTTGATGACGTGGCTGTTAGAGGCTTCCTCTTCGGCCTGCTGTTGACCAGCGACCTTTCGGCGGGCAGCTGCCATTAGCAGTGCGCCCTTCACCTGTTCGTTCAGTCCATTCACGTCCAACTTAGGAGCCTCAGGCGCGGCCGGGAGGCCATCCTTTAGCTTCTGCTTCAACATAGCCAGCGCAACGGGATTGAACTGAGGCTGTGCTTGCGCGGCTTGCGCCGCAGCCTGCTGTGCTGCGACGTTGCGTCGAGCAGCAGCCATGCGAAGGGCTCCTTGAACCTGAGTGTTCATCTGCTGCGGCGTCGGCGGCGCTGGGGGCGCAGGCGGCACCGGACCCCACGGCGCGGCCGGGGGAGACGGAGGTGGGACCTGAGGGACTGATGTGGGCGGCGGTGCCGGGGCTGCGGGAGCCTGCGGCTGCGGTGCGCCTGTCGGAGGCGCGGGGTTGTTGGTCGAGAACTTGTCTACGAACTTGTTCGCGGGGCTGCGGTTGCCGCTGAGCGCGTCGATGCCGCGCATGGCACCGTATGCAGTGCCCAGAGCAGCGAGGGTCTCCGGGGAGTACGCGAATAGCGAGGCGGCGTGTCCGCCACCCGTCGCAGCGCCTAGCGCAGCCGAGGCACCAGCGCCAATCGGGTTGGCGTAGGCGCGGATGTGCTTCGCAATGGCGTTAGTGATACCTCCAGTGAAGTTGCCTGCGGTGAAGTCGCCTTCTCCCTTAAGCATTGCTCCAACGTGAGCCTGTCGCGCAAGTGCGGCCACGTCCGGCGTCGAGTTCGTCTCCAGCTCATTGAGGTCAGCGTCCGATAGTTCGCGGCCCTTCGCGGCCCGCCTGATGGCTTTGTCTGCCTCGGGTGTCGAGGGACCAGCGGCTTTCGCGGCTTTCGCGGCGGCCTTTAGGTCGGTGATGGTGTCTTCGTGGGCCTGTCGGACGGCGTTGTAGCCTTCCTTCGTGTTACCCAGGTTCGCGCCATCTGCGGCGTCACGCACCTTGTTGGCGAATGCTTCCGTGGCCTGCGCGTTGTCACCGCCGAACTTGGCGTAGCGCTTCGCGGCCGAGGCGTTCGCGGCCATCTTGGGCAGCGCGAAGCCGCCCCCGAGGATGCCGTTGGTGACGCCCGCGTTGGCGACCTCGTCACCGTTGACCTGAACGCCGCCCGGGGTGCCGAGCGTTGCGCCGACCTGACCGATAGCGTTCTGTGCAGCGCCTGACGCGCCTTCGACGCCCGTGGTGACAGCGGCCTGTCCGACCGACTGCGCTACGCCCTTCCCGCCCACGGCGGCAATCTTGCCAGCTCCGGGGAGGAAGCGCGATACGCCTATCATCTGCGGAATCGACTGCGCGGCGACCGTGAGGCCTGCGCGCGTCTTGTCTTCCGCGTTCGGTTCGGCGTTGGAGTCACCAGTGCGCGTGGCGGCGTCGGACTTCGCAGTGTCGCCGAGCGCGTTGAGCGCGAACGGGAGCGCGCCAGCCGCGAGGCCGACGAGCGGATGCACCTTCGCGCCAATCTTGGCAGCTGCGATGCTCTCAGCCATCTGCGGCGCGTTCTCTGCGAGCGCCTGCGGCACGTTCTTCCAGTTGTAGGAAGTCGGGTCGTACCAGTGTCCGCCCTCGGGGAGAACCGGAGCAGACTTGTAATCCTTAGGTGCCACCTTCTGTGCGGCGGCTTCCAGTCCGGACGTGTCGACACCCGCGTAGGTCTTGAGTGTCTCTGCGGGGCCGTGCAGCAATCCAGCGAGGCCTTCCTTCAGGCCAGCTACGACCCCGGACGGCTTCTCCGCCGGAAGAGACTTTGCAATCTCGTCAACGGTAGAGTTCTGTTCGTCCGGGGACAGCTTGAGAAAGCTATCGTCCACCGTAACGCTGTGACCATTTACGGTGAGCGATGCCATTTAGTTGATGCTCCAAGTGATGCCGGTCTTCGTCTTGCTGACCGGGCCGGGCGTTGAGGGTCGAGCGGGAGCTGCGGCGGGCGCTGCCTTGTCGGCGGCGTCCATCTCAGCCTTGCGTTCTGCGTACTTCTTCGCCTGCTGCGTGTTGAAGTTGTCGTCCAGCATCTTGCCGCCCTTGGTGTATTCGATGCGCGCGTCGTTGCGCTCGATGGCGGTCTTGTGCAGCTTCTCGTAGATGTCGAGGATGCGCTGGTTGGCTTCGGGCGACTTGCTGAGACCCACGTTCGCGTCCTTCAAGAACACGAGGTCCTTGTCTGACAGCGAGCCCGGCATTCCGCCGTTGAGCGTGCGGCTCTCCTGCACCATCTTGTTGATCAGTGCCTGAGCGACCTGCGTGTTCTCAACGCCGTCGAGGTTCATCCCGAATGCGCTGTTCGCGAAGTTCTTCATCTTCGCCACGGTATCGCCGTTCGAGCCCTGATAGACATTCGGGTCCGAGAGCGCCGCGCGTAGCGTGTCAACGTTGGCGAGCGAGCTGCGTGCCTTGTCGGCGTCGGCAGCGATGGAGGTGTTGAGGTCCGAGAACTTCTTCGCCTGATCGGTGTCGTAGGCGTCTTGCGCCGGGTCCTTTGGCTTCTGCGCTTGGAAGGTCGTAACCTGTCCGGTCTTGTTGTGGATGCGCAAGCCGATGCCCGTCTGCGGGTCGATGGGGCCGAGCGAGTACGAGCCCGTGTCCTTCAGCGGGGGGTTCGCTGCAGCGAGACCTGCCTTGGTGGCGTCCGGATCATCGCGCAGCAATGCGGCTGCGGTCATGAGGTGCTGCCGCCAGTCGTACGGCTGGTCCTGCGGCCCTGCGGCACCGCGCGCGGCACCAGGAACGAGGATGCCCGGGCCGAGCTGCGCACGCGCACTGAGCGCAGGCGCGTCGTCTGTATTGTCTGCCACGGGGGCTCCAGTGTTTGCGTAAGATAGTGCGCCCTGTGGCTCGCCGAGGGCCTTGTTGAACTTGGCGACGTAGCCAGAGCCCGTGGTGCCGAGGCTATCGCGCTTGTTCGCGCCGGTAGACTGAGGGCCACCTGTGAACCACGCGGACGCGGCGTCTTGAGGGTTGCCGTACTTGCTCACGTAGCCGCCGAAGCGGTGCTTGAAGACGGCTTCCTGCGCGTCAGGGTCGTTGAGGAACTGATTGGCGTCGAGACGCTTGCCGAGGGCCGCTTGGGTCCACTCGGGAAGGTTCTCTTCCATCACCTGATACTTGCCGAGCGCGCGCCGTCCATTCGGATTGGGCGTTATTGCGCCGTACGGGCTGCTCTCGCCTCCACTCTCGATGGAAGCGATAGCGTTGCCCCAGCGCGGATCGTATTCGGGGAAGCCCTGCATTAGAAGAACGACGACAGTGCGCCGCCCACCTTGCCAATGTCATCCACAAGCGAAGGGTTGCTGGTCGTGGTGCTCTGGCCGGTCGTGGTGCCCGAGGTCTGTGAGCCCCAATTCTGGCCGCCGATAATCTGCATGAGCTGCTGCAGGCTCGCGTACGGCGAAGACACCTGAGACTGATACTGCTGGAGCTGGTTCGTCAGGTCCGCCTGATTGGCCGCCTGCTGTCCTGCGCCACCCGCGACTGCCGTGTTGTTCAGGGCCGTCTGGTTTGCGATGGACGAGTTGTTCGCGTTCACTCCCGAGTTCACCGAGCTGTTGCCGATGGTGCCCGCGCTGTTGAGTGCGCCGAGGGTTGATGCGTTGTTGTTCGCGGCCTGCGTCTGCGCGAGCGTGAGCCCGTTCTGGAAGGCCTGCGAGCGAAGCGATGCGCCGAGGTTCGCGGACTGCTCTGCGAGGCCACGCTGGACTAGACCGTCCGCAATGCCCGTGCGCGAGGAGTTGGTGTTGCCGCCCAGCGCTGCGTTCTGCTCGATGCCCGGCATGGTGACGTCACGCGCAGTCTGCGTTGCATTTAGCATCGCGTTGTTGACTTGCGAGTTGATGTCCTGCCCGTTCACGTAGGAGTTCGCGGCGTCTACGATCCCCGAGGCGCTGTTGAGCTTCGTGGGATCGAACGCGGCGAGGCCCGAGAGAGCGCCCGTTGCGCCAGCGGTGCCAGCGGTGTTGAGCGCTGCGCCTGCGGCGGCGTTGGAATTGGGGACCGCCATGTTGCCGCCCTGCTGCACCATCGAGTTGAAGGTCGCGAGCTGATCGGGCGTGTAACCGGCAGTGAAATTGGTGGGAGCCTGCGCTTGGCTCGACTGGTTGTAGGCGGTCTGCGCGTTACCGAATGCGTCCGTGAGCGCGCCGGCCTGAGGAGCCCACGGATTAACGGTGGAATTGTTCGTCCCGGACGAGCTGGTGTCCTTGGACGAGCTGAACATTGACATTGGAGGTTGGTGCTTCCGTTAGAACGTGAATGAAGAGACGGCGGGTTTCACCGTTTTCGCATTTGACTGTCTGGAGAAACCTGAAGCCAAAGCGTGTGACGAAGCGTTCCCACTTGTCGTCGTCCACTTCGCCGAGCGCGAATAGCGGAGCTGTCACGCACTGCCGCAGCAGCGTCCAATGCGCGATGAACCTCTTGAACACCGAAGGCGTCCAGCGGGTGAAGCGTAGATGCAGGAGCAGGAACGTGTCCTGCCCCCGCCGAAAGTCTTCGATGTGTATCGCGTACTCGTCGGTGCCCAACACTTCGTGCGCAGCGGCACGAGCGAAATCACCAGCCATGCGAGACTTGCTTGGCGTCCATCTGCTTGATCACAGCAATCGCCGCCGCGAGTGATGCGGAGACGCGCTGGAGTTCTGCAGTCATGTAGCGCTGCTCAGAGCCCGGTAGCTGCGGAAACTCTTGCGGCTTGTACGGGGTGAGTGTGTCACTGATTGCCATTAGCGTTCGCCTGTTGCGTCGAGTTCGTAGTCGATGCCTGTGAGGGTGAAGGCCGCGTAGTCGGCGTAGGAAATCTTCATGCCGAGCGCCCTGCCCGCGCTGCGATAGTCGAGCTTGTAGAGAGCCTGTCCATCGTAGGTCTGCGTGGTGTCGTAGATGATCGGGCCGCCGAAGTAGTCACAGGAGCCCATAGTGAAGACCAAGGGCTGCGCGGTGAGTTCGAGGCGCGCCTGAGGATAGAGCGCGATCACCGACTTGTAGCCACGGAGGTCAACTCCGATGCCGTCGAGGTCGATGCCGTCCTTCTCCAGCTGGAGCGGCCGAGTGGCGTTGGTGTCCACGGGAAACACGACGCTGGAGCCCGGGCCGTAGAGGTCGAACGCGTAGAGGCTTGCCGTGAGATTGTTGGGAGCCCAAGTGCTGCCCACGTAGCAGAGCGTGCGCTTGAAGCCGTCGTCCTGATCCGCGTAGGTGCTGCCGATAGAGGCGTACGTCTCGGTCACGGTCGCGTAAGTCAGCGTGGTGTCGAGGTTCGCGTTGTCGGCGGCGTACACCATCGGGAGGTCATCGAACGTCCACGTAGGCGATGCGTTGCCGTAGTTGTAGACGGCCTGCCTGTTGCAGCCCTGGTTCTGATCGGTGAACGATACGCCGCGATCAGCGGACACGTAACAGAAGTGCACTTCCTTCAGCTTCACATTGTGAGCAACGAAGCAGCGGTTCGCCTTCGACAGGTTGAGGTTCTGGAAGATAAAGTCGCGCACCGTGCCGTTGCACAGTGACGTCTCCGAATAGCCGTCGTGCGTCCAGATGTCGTCGGGGCCGAACACGAGATGCTTGCCGTCGATCTGGACGGAGCAGTTAGCGTTCAGCGCACCTTTCTTGAATGGCAGCTGTCGGTAGTTGTAGATTTGCGTCGAGCCGTCTGGCGTCATCAGCCACGTTTCGTTCAAGCCGTAGATGGCGAGAGCGTTGCCGAAGTTGTTGGCGTCGATGATCTGCCCCTGCATGTCAGCAAGGATGTTCTCGGTAGCGAGCGTGTTGGGGAGGGTTTGGTCCCACGACACCGGAACAGTGCCAGAGAGTGGGATGCTTGACGTCTTCACCATCGTGGGGAAAGTGACGCCAGCTTTCGTGACATTGAGCGCTACGAGAGCTCCGCCACACGTGCGCAGCAGTTGTGCGCGCCACGTTGAAGACCAGTTCGCCAGCGCTTGGAAGCGGCTGTCGGTGGGTCCGAAAGACCACGGCACACGATCAGCGCGATTGCTGTAGACCACGCCTCCGAGGGAGCAGGACGTGTGTGTGACTTCCGTCGCAGCGGGCGTGAAGCCTGTGATCGAGTAGTCGGTCTCAGCACCATTCTGCCAGCGCTTGAGTTCGCCGGTCAGGTAGTTGATGAAGATGAAGTCGAGGCCGCTCGCCGGGTTCGAGGAGAACACGTAGCGCGGCGAGCCGCTGAGGTTGCCCACGTTTCGGAAGACCGGAGCGCGGGAAACCTTGCCGTTGCGGAAGCGTACGTTGACGCCGAAGGACCACGCCTCTTTCGGGAGGTCGTAAGGGTCCATGTCCGTGATGATGCCGTACTTGGCAAGCTCACGGACGGGGATAATAGCCATGGGGTTCCTAGGACTACCTAGGTGACCCTAACGGTAGCGGTGTGAGTGATTAGGTCTTGATGCACGTTAGTACGGTCGCCGAGTACGGGCGGGCCTCAACGTCATCCACGCTGCCTACGCTCGTGGTGAAGCTGAAGGCGTGGGCGTGGAAGGCGCTCTCGGTACCTGTGGTGCCACTGACAGCGTGCGTGTGGTCCGTGTTTGTCGAGGTGAGTTCGACGGAGCCGTCCGTGCCGTTGTTCAGCTGAATGCCGCCGACCGCGCCACCAGACGTGTAGCTCTGGAAGTTGCCGTACAGCCGATGCGTCTGCGTCCACCCGTGCGTATGCGTGGCGTTCGCGGACATCGCGCCTGAGGTGGCCGAGAAGAAGTGCGAGTGCACGGCGTTCTCGGTGCCCGTGGTGCCTGAGCCCGTATGTGTGTGCGAGAGGTTCGCCGGGTTCTTCTTCGTGCCCACCGCGCCAGCGAGCGATGCGTTGTCGCGGTGACGCCTGAAGTAGGCAACCAGGTTTGGCACGTTGAATGTGGTGCTGCCGTCGCCAGCGCCCCACGTTGTGCCGATAGCGTTGAAGAGGTCCACGTAGGTAGTGCGCGAAATTGCCTGCCCGTCGCACGCCAGCCAGCCCGTGGGAGCCGCGGCACCACCGAAGTCCGCCATCATGCCCGCAGGCACGGTGCCGTTACCCCGGAGCGCCCCATTGCCTAGCGTTACACCTACGGAGAGCAGAGCTGCCACGTACGAGGACGCCACGTCGATTTGCGCTTGGGTGCTGTACAACACCGCAGATGTGAAGTTAGGCAGGGTGTTCTTGAGAGCGGCCTTAATGAGCCTCAGGTGATCATCGGACTGCCCGAGACCGTCAGATGGCACCGGGTTTGTGGGCACGAGGTCGTTGATGTACGTGCCCGTTTCGAGGGACATCTTAGGATTCCTAGGTTCTTAGGTCCTCTAAGGAGATGACCTTCATGATTATTGTTGAAGCGACCTAGGTTGCTCTTGAGAGGCTCTTAGGAACCCCCAAAGCCCCCTAGGTGCCCGAGATGAAGTGACGCTGAGCGTCCGTACGGCGCATCAAGGCGCGTCTTATCCATTAGTGAGTGGAAATAACGGTCATGTGCTTGAGAATACTTAGGAAAAGTACCATTTGCTCCGATTGGCCCGGGCCATCTTAGGATTCCTAGGTTCTTAGGTTCTTAGGTCCTCTAAGGAGATGACCTTCATGATTATTGTTGAAGCGACCTAGGTTGCTCTTGAGAGGCTCTTAGGAACCCCCAAAGCCCCCTAGGTGCCCGAGATGAAGTGACGCCGAGCGTCCGTACGGCGCATCAAGGCGCGTCTTATCCATTAGTGAGTGGAAATAACGGTCATGTGCTTGAGAATACTTAGGAAAAGTACCATTTGCTCCGATTGGCCCGGGTCAATAGAACACCTAGGGAACCTTGGTTGCCCATGGTCAACCTGTGGGACCCAAGTACCGGTACCGGAAGCGGCGAATGGGACCCGTATTCTCCGCAATGGGACCGAAACGGCCCTAATGGGACCCAAGAAATCCCGGGTGGTCCCAAGACGCGGCGTCAGCCGAGCAGCAAACGGCCTAAAGCCGTCGAAATTTGAAATCGCGTGGGAAATCGCGCCCAAATAGGGGTCCCGCGCCAAAGGGGACCCATTATTCCCCGCATCTGTCCCCGCACGTGCACCTAAGACCCTGAGACTGCTAGGCCTTCATCGGTTCAAATAACCGTGACACAAGGACCAGGTCCTATTTGTAAGAAATTTGATGCGTGTCTCTTACAGGACCGGCCTCAGTATATAGGGCCGATCCGGACCTATTCGCGTGTAAGACAATGGGAGGCCACGAGACCTTGAGGGCTGCTAGGCCCCTAGGACCTCTTGGGAACGCTCAGGACGCATTGGCTGTCCCTGCCCGCTACCACGGCAGCCCGCGCTCGCATGGGCACTCCTAGGGCTTCCTAGGCAATCCTCCAGCGGCACGCAGTGTCGCACCCAAACCTGGCCCCGCGCACCTGAATCGGCCCTATTCCCGGGTCGGCCTAGGCTGTCTTAGGCGCACGCTCGCGCCCCCTGCGACAATCTGTCGCACCTAAATATGTCCATTGTCATCAATTACCCATTGCCAAACGGTCACACTGGGCCTCATATGGGGACAGGCGCTGACGCCAACCAGGACACTCTTAGGAGCACCAATGACCTTCCGCCTTCATGCAACCGTCAAGTCCCTCGGCTCTTCCTTCATTCCCATGATCACCGTGCGCGGTGTGATGGGCCGCATGGTCGGCAGCTATTGCCCGAAGGGCGCGCGCCTCGAAACGTCAACGTTCACCAGCAAGCTCTGTGCGCAAATCTGCGCCGATCAAATGGCGCACAAGGTCGCGACGCTTCGCCCGGACATGTTCGCTGTTGCCTAAGCCCGTCACTCGTTTGTCTCAACCGATTACAATTGCAAGGGAATACCACAATGCAGGACATCACTACAGCGCTTGAAGAGATGATTGACCGCCACGGGCTCACTCACGTGGTCGCGGGCCTCTCGCTGATCTGCTCAGAGAAGGCCGATTACATCCGGGCGAACTTTCAGGACCGTGTCACGGCCAAGGCTTGGGACGCTGACGCGCGCGGCCTTCTCCAGTGTGCGCGCCTGATCTGCACGGATAGCAAGTAGCCCGAAACGCCTTCGGGCGTCACCGCGTGATGCGCGGTCTGATGATGGGCGATCATATCAGCACAATCCGACTAGGAGGCTTTGCAGTCATGAGCACCGATAAGACATTCACCAGCAAGCTCTGTGCGCAAATCTGCGCCGATCAAATGGCCTTCAAGGTCGCACGGCTTCGCCCGGACATGTTCGCGGTTGCCTAAGCCCGTCACTCGTTTGTCTCCACCGATTACAATTGCAAGGGAATACGACCATGACAAAGATTTACGATCAGCACCGCGCAGCCTTCGCCAACGTGTCCGCATACGTGATCCTGAACAAGCAAGGGGCGCGCGTTGCCTCGGTTGCCTTCAAGTATCCCCGCGACGGCGCAGGCAGGCTCTATGCCTACGTGCACATCTTTGGCTCTGAGATGGTGCGCGGCTTTGCCGCTGGCGGTGGTTACGACAAGCACACGGCCGCAGTGTCGTCCGCTGTGTCTCGCATCAAGGATGGTCTTGACGTCAACCGCTGGCTCGCAAGCGAGGTGGCGGAATACGACGCCCTGCGCGGGGCGCTGGCGAAGGACGGCGGTCACCGTTGGGACGGTGCTGCGCAGGCCGCTGGCTTCACTGTTCTGCAAGCCGTCTGAGCCCGAAACGCCTTCGGGCGTCGTCGCGTATCGCGCGGCCTGATGATGGGCATCAGTGACACTAGGAGCCTGTAATGATCTTCTGGAACAACTTCTGGACCACGATGTGGGACGAAATCATCACGGACGCGATGTATCACTACGCCGCGCTCGATGCACAATCCGTTCTAGACACCATCAAGCTTTGAGGAGCGTAAGATGCGAGATACACGATTGGCACACCTTGCGTGCGCGAGCTTCGGAAGCGGCCTAGCGTTCGCCCTGCTCTTCTACATCGTGCTGGTGCACTAATGGGCTTCCGAGACCCCAAGACCCCAGAGCAATCCCAATCCTGGTTTTACGAGCACGAGCTGTTGCGCTTGCGGGCCAGTGAACGCGCGGGCTTCAAGGTCGATAAGGAGCGCCTCGCTATTGAAGCGAAATTGAGGGAACTGAGGCCTTAGTGTCACAGTGTCCGTATTGCTCCGGGAAGACGCGTTTGTCTCTTGCCCAGGTATAGAAGCTTGCGGCATAGGTTAGTAGTTGTAATTGTTTAGACATGAAAGCAGTGGGCTAGATGACACGACGGGCTCTTCAGTTGACGTTGGTTGGTGGGCTGACCAGCGTTCTAATTCCCAGCCATGAGACATCTAACGTACGCGTGGGCGAACGCTTCCGCACCACCCGCGCGATTGACCTAATGCCTTTATCTATAGTGCCTGCGGGCCTCACGGCATCCGTGGTGCACGTGTGCAACATCAGTGGCGAGGTGGAGATACGACTAGACGTGGTCCTCCCGGGCTTGCGCCTTTGGGACAACGGGTTCTCGCTAGTACCATTCGAGACCGAGGAGGCTACGGCATCCTTGGAACATTTACCCAATGTGAAACTTATTTCAGGACACCAAGGCTCAGTTCCCGTTCCGTACTCTTCACAGGAGGTAAGACTATGCTCATAGTTGTCTCACTCGTGTTCCTGAGTGCGGGAATTACCGCAGTAGCTCTGGAATGCGGGTGTGCTGGGGCGGTGCTTATTACAGCTTCGCTGTTGATAGTGAGATTTGTCGCATAGGCCTTTAAAGGGAGTTTGAGTATGACACTACACACGCACACCCCGTCTATCAGCCGCCCTAACCTTGGAGTGTCATCTCGTATGGTCACGCGCTCGACACTCAACGAAGAGGTCCGCGAGGCTCAGCGAATTCTCCTCACGGCCCTAGAGCCCTTCAAGGCTGTCTACTCGATCATGCCGCTGCAGCAGGCCTCCACCTTCCTCATGGTCGCGGAAGAGGAAGGCCTCGGCGTGGGCGAGTACGCGCGCAAGGCAGGCGCTAACCCAGCTGTCATGACGCGCCACATGCTCGACCTCGGCGAGCTGAACAGACGTCACGAGCCCGGCCTCGGGCTTGTGTACACGAAGCCTAACCCCATGAACCGCAGGCAGCATCAGGTGTTCTTGACGCCTAAGGGCGTTGCGCTCGCCACTGCGGTCTATCGCGCCCTCGCGGGCAGGAAGTCCAAGTCATGATCCGCACGTGCCTGTTGCTGGCTGCACTGATGCTCAGTGGGTGCCAAACTGATGACCTAGGGGCTCGCATGTCGCGCGCGAGCCAGAGCTTGCGGGATGCGCCCAAGACACCCACGGTCATCATCGTTCACGAGTAGACGCTGGAGCCCTACGGGGCTCTTTCGCACGTCCAGACTGATTACAATCGGAGACTGATGACATGTCGGCCAAAACCCTACAGGAGCGCATCACAGAGGCGCACGAGCGCTGCAGCCGTCACCTCGCTGACGCCAACGAGGCTGAGGAGCGCGGTGACATGGACAAGGCTCAGAAGCTCTATGAAAAGAGCGGGTACTGGCGCGACCGCTACAACAAACTCGTCGGCGATGGAGCCTGAGAACATGGCGTATCCTGAGAAGCGCAAGGGCAAGCTGACCGGCCAGTGGTATGCAGACTTCGTCTTCAAGGGCCAGCGCTACAAGCAGCCCTTCCCGACCATGCAAGAGGCGGATGGTTACGAGGCCTACGTGCGCGCCACTGGCACCGAGCCGCCGCACCACGCCAAGGTGAAGGGCACGGGCACGACGTTCCGAGAGGTTGCCGAGCTGTGCTGGGACGCTGGCGGGCCGCGCAAGGGCAAGTGGAAGCGGGGCCGCGACAGCTCCAGACGCCAGCGCCTAGACCTCGTGATCGACCGCCTAGGAGACCTCGACATCTCAATGGTCGGCACCCAGGAATTGGACAAAGTGGTCGAGTACCTCCAGAAGCGCCCGGGCTATCAGGGCCGCGACACGCTCGCCAATGGCACCATCAATCGGTACCTCACGCTGGCCTCGGCGGTCCTGAGCTTCGCGAGTGCTCGTGGGTTCATCATGGGCAGGCCAGTGGTGCCGCTGCAGGACGAGGACGGTGAGCGCACTGAGATAGTCGCGCCCGAGCTGGAGGATGCGGTCCTCAGCGCCATGGCGAGCGCTGGGTGGTCCTCGGAGGCCCTGTGCGTGCGCGTCCTGATCGAGACAGGGATGCGCCTCGGTGAGCTGTACGTGCTCGCCCCTGAGCAGATCGGCGACGAGTGGATCAGGCTGCACGCGCGCCAGACCAAGACGGGCAAGGCTCGAGAGGTCTATCTGCACCCTGAGCTGGCCCGGGAGCTGCGCGTCCTGATCGCGGGAACAGGCCTGCCGAATGATTACCTATTGCGAAGGCATTTCAAGACGGCGGTGGAAAAGTGCGGGGGCTCAGCCGAGCTGGTGCTGCACTCGCTGCGCCATACACGCGCCACGCGACTTCTGCAGGAAGGCGTTTTGCCCGCTATCGTCATGCAAATGCTGGGCTGGACGAGCCCCACGACCATGCTGCGCTACACCCACGTCAACAGCACCATGCACGCAGAGGCTGCTAAGAAAACCTCCCGCATGTGCGGGGACGAGGGGCCAAAGGGCACTGTGGTGCGCTTCCGAGTCCGCAGTGGTGTGAATGAAATCAATGCGTTGGAGGCCACGTCGGGGCTCGAACCCGAGTGCACGGTTTTGCAGACCGTTGCGTAACCACTCCGCCACGTGGCCCCTTGCGGCGCACTTCATATACGCCCTCACTGCGATAGGCAACCAAGCCGGACAGCTAACGTCGGCGCTTCCGGAAGTCCCGCTTCTTCGGTTTTGGCGCCAATTCCGGCATTTCGGCCTGCACTTCGCGGAATCTCGCCAGCATCCGCTCGAAACTATCAGTTAACGTTGCCGCGATATCCGGCCGCTTTTCCAGCCCGGCCAGCAGGATCGCGGCCGCCTCGATGGTGGACAGGCCGTCGCGCCGCGGTTCCCGGCGCAGCTTGCCGTACAGCGAGGGCCGTTTCGGCCCGAGAATCACCCGCTGGCACTTCAGCATCCAGGCGTTGCGCCACCACAGCGCCTTTGCCTGGCTCCAGGTGCCGTCGAGCAGCACGATGCCCTCGATGTCGGAGAGGATCGCGCGCTGGTGCGGCTCCAACTGACCCTTGCGGTTGATCGCAACGATCTCGGCGTCGGTATCGAGATCCTCGACCTTGGCCGAGCCGAGATAGAGCACCGCCCAGCGCGACGGATCGGCTACCGGCCGGCCGAGCGCCTTGGCAAGGCTCGGCCAGGACAGTCCGATCCGCACCACCGCATTCTCAAAGTGCCGTGCGGTGAGCCGCGCCGTACCGAGCGCCCTGTCCTGCTCCTGCGGGTGCTGCAGGATCAGGAGCTGAATCCGGCTTTTGATCGGCGTGACGCTGTCGCAGATGCACAGCGGCATCGGCTTGCCGCAATGCGGACACGCCGGGATCTCGGTGGCAAGTTCGGTCTTTGCTTCGGTCGGTTCGGACATCGCTTCGCTATACGCGTGCGAAGCCGTTCAATCCAACCTATTCCGCAGGAGCGTGCACGCCTGACGGCGACGGGCGCCGGCGCAACCGGTCGATCAGGAGATAGATCACCGGCGTGGTGTAGAGCGTCAGGATCTGCGACACGAACAGGCCGCCGATGATGGTGATGCCGAGCGGCCGCCGCAGCTCGGTGCCCGGGCCGGTCGCGATCACCAGCGGAATGCCGGCGAACAGCGCGGCCATCGTCGTCATCAGGATCGGGCGGAAGCGCGCCCGGCAGGCCTCGAAGATCGCATCCCGGGACGACAGGCCCTGATGCCGCTCGGCCTCGAGCGCGAAGTCGACCATCATGATGCCGTTCTTCTTGACGATGCCGATCAACAGGATGATGCCGACGAAGGCGATCACGGTCAGCGGCGTGTTGGTGACCTGCAACGCCAGCAACGCGCCGAGCCCGGCCGACGGCAAGGTCGAGATGATCGTGATCGGATGCGCCAGGCTCTCGTAGAGCACGCCGAGCACGATATACATCGCGACCAGCGCGCCGAGGATCAGCAGCGGCTGCCGCCCGCTGGTCTTGTTGAAGTCGCCGGCATTGCCGTCGAAGCTGCCGCGAATGCCCTCGGGCATATGCAGTTCGTCGACCGCCTGCTGGATGTTCGTGGTCGCGACCTCCAGCGGCACGTCCGGCAGCAGGTTGAACGACACCGTGGTCGAGGGGAAGCCGCCGGAGTGATAGACCGCGAGCGCCGACAGTCCGCGCTGGTAGTGCACGAGCGCCGAGAGCGGCACCTGCACGTCATTGGCGCCGGCGACATAGATGCGCTCGAGGTTCGACGGGTCGCTCTGGAATTTCGGATCGATCTCCAGCACCACCACGTACTGGTTGCGCTGGGTGTAAATGTACGAAATTTGCCGCTGCGAGAACGCGTTGTTGAGCGCGTTGTCGATGTCCTGCACCCGGACGCCGAGGCTGGAGGCGATCTTGCGGTCGATCACGAGGTTGAGCTGCAAGCCGCCGGGATCGCGGTCGGCGGAGACATCGGTGATGCCCTCCACCGTCTCCATGCGCTTGGCGACGAGCGGCGCCCATTTCTGCAACAGATCGAGATCGGTCGAGGCGAGCGTGTACTGGTAGTCGGAATCGCTCTGCCGGCCGCCGGTGCGGATATCCTGGGCGGCGAACATGAACAGGCGGATGCCCGGCACCATGAACAGATTGCGGCGCAGCCGATCGATCACCTGCGCGGTCGACAGGCCTCCCCGCTCCTCCGGCGGCTTCAGGCTGATGAACATGGTGCCGCGGTTGGAGGTGGCGCCGCCCGGGCCGCCGCCGGAGCCGACCGACGAGCCGATGCCAGCGACCGCGGGGTCCGCCATCACGATGTCGGCGAGCCGCTGCTGCAGACCGAGCATCGATTGGAACGAGATGTCGGCGGAAGCGCGGGTCGCCCCGATCACGAAGCCGCTGTCGTCGGTCGGGAAATAGGCCTTGGGCGTCTTGACGTACAGCACCACCGTCAGCGCGACGGTGGCGAAGAACACCACCAAGGTCAGGAAGGGATAGCCGAGCACGATGCGCAGGGTCGACGCATAGAACGCCACGACGCGCGACAGCGTGCCCTCGATGACGCGATCGTACCAGGTGGCACGATCCGAGGTCGCCTCCTTGATGTAGTGCGCGCAGATCATCGGCGTGATCGTCACCGACACCAGGGTCGACACGATGATGGCAAACGTCAGGGTCAGCGAGAATTCGCGCAGCAGGCGGCCGACGATCCCGTCCATGAAGATCAGCGGCGTGAAGGCCGCGATCAGCGACAGCGAGATCGACAGCACCGTGAAGCCGATCTGCTTGGCGCCTTCGACCGCGGCAGGATATGGCGCCATGCCCTGCTCGAGATTGCGGTACATGTTCTCGATCATCACGATAGCGTCGTCGACCACGAAGCCGACGGAGATCGCGAGCGCCATCAGCGACAGATTGTCGATCGAGAAGCCGGCGAGCCACATCCCGGCGCAGGTGCCGGCCAGCGCCAGCGGCACCGAAACGCCGGCTGCGATCGTCGGTACGATCCTGCGCAGGAACACGAACACCACGACCATCACCAGCATGGCGGTCGCCAGCAGCGTGAACTGCATGTCCTGGACGCTGGCGCGGATCGTTCCGGTACGATCGACCAGGGTCGAGATCTCGACGCCGGCCGGGATCCACTGCTTCAGTTCCGGCAGCATCCTGCGAACGCCGTCGACGGTGTCGATGACGTTGGCGTCGCCCTGCTTGGTGATCTGGATCAGCACCGCGGGCTGCTTGTTGAACCAGGCGATCGAGCGCGAGTTGCGGACGGAATCCTCGACCTCGGCAACATCCGAGAGGCGGACGAAATTGCCGTTCGAGCTCTTGATGACGATGTCGCGGAACTCGGCCGCGGTGCGCATCTGCTTGTTGATCGAAAGCGTCTCGCTCAGCCGGTCGCCATTGAAGATGCCGACCGGGCCCAGCGGATTGGCATTGATGATCGCAAGCCGGACGTCGTCGGTCGCGATCCCGGCATTCGCCAGCGACACCGGATTGAGCGCAATGCGCACCGCCGGCTGGTCGGCGCCGCTGACCGTCACCTCGCCGACACCCGGCACCTGCGAGATGCGCTGCGCCAGCACGGTGTCGGCGACGTCGTACATCGCGCTGGTCGAGATCGTCTTCGAGGTCAGCGCCAGCACGAACACGGGTGCCGCGGCCGGATTGGCCTTGCGGAACTTGGGTAGCGACGGCAGGTCGCTCGGCAGATCGGCGAGCGAGGCATTGATCGCGGCCTGCACATCGCGCGCGGCGCGGTCGATATTGCGGCCGATCGAGAACTGCACCTGGATGCTGGTGGTGCCGAGCGAACTCGTCGAGGTGATCTGGTCGACGCCCGAAATGGTGCCAAGCTTGCGCTCCAGCGGCGCGGCGACGGTCGCGGCCATCACCGACGGATCGGCACCGGGCCGCGACGCCGACACCCTGATGGTCGGGAAGTCGACATTCGGGACCGACGACACCGGCAGGAATTCGTAGGCGACGATCCCGACCAGGAACAGCCCGATCGCCAGCAAGGTGGTGCCCACCGGCCGGCGAATGAAGGGCTCCGAGATCGAGATCACTGCATGCCCTCGGTGGCGCCTGCGATCGGCGGACCGCTGGGGCCGGGCTCAGGCACGGCCCGCTCGATCCGACGGTTGAGCCGGTCGAGCGCAAGATAGATCACCGGCGTGGTGTAGAGCGTCAGCAGCTGGCTCAGCAGCAGGCCGCCGATGATCGAAATACCGAGCGGGAAGCGCAGCTCGGCGCCGGTGCCGCTTTCGATCGCGAGCGGCAGCGCACCGAACAGCGCCGCCAGCGTCGTCATCATGATCGGCCGGAACCGCAACAGGCAGGCCTGCACGATCGCATCATAGGACGACATGCCCTGATGCCGCTCGGCCTCCAGCGCGAAGTCGATCATCATGATCGCGTTCTTCTTGACGATGCCCATCAGCAGGATGATGCCGATCAGGCCGATCACCGAGAGGTCCTGCCCGCACAGCATCAACGCCAGGATGGCGCCGACGCCGGCCGAGGGCAGCGTCGACAGGATCGTGATCGGGTGGATGTAGCTCTCGTAGAGCACGCCGAGCACGATGTAGATCGTGATGATCGCCGCCAGGATCAACCAGGGCTGTCCGGCCAGCGAGCGCGCGAATTCGGCGGCGTCGCCGGAATAGATCCCGACGATGCTGCTGGGCATCCCGATCCGGGTCTCGATCGCCTTCACCGCCTCGACCGCGTCGCCAAGCGCCTCGCCCGGCGCCAGGTTGAAGCTCAGCGAAACCGACGGGAATTGCGCCTGGTGCGAGATCGCGAGCGGTGCCGTGGTGCGGACCAGCGTCGCTACCGCCGACAGCGGCACCTGCGCGCCGCTTGCGCCCGGCAGGTAGAGCTTGTCGAGGATCGATGGGTCGCGCTGATACATCGGCAGCGCCTCGAGCACCACACGGTACTGGTTGGCCTGGCCGTAAATGGTCGAGATCTGCCGCTGCGCGAAGGCGTCGTTCAGCGTGTCGGTGACGCCCTGCAGACTGACGCCGAGCTGGCCGGCGCGCTGGCGGTTGACGTCGAGCGCCGCGCGCAGGCCGCCATCCTGCGCTTCCGAGGAGACATCGCGGAAGATCGGGTCGCGCCGCATCTCGGCGACCAGCTTCTGCGACCATTGCGAGACCTCGGCGGCATCGGTCGCGGTCAGCGTGTACTGGTATTGCGAGCGGCTCGACTGGGTCGAAATCTGCACGTCCTGCACCGGCTGGAAGTAGACGGTCATGCCGGGGACCGTTGCGATCTTCTGCTTGAGTCGCTCGATCACCTTGACGACGCCGTCACGCCGCTGGTCGAGCGGCTTCAGCGTCATCACCAGGCGGCCGACATTGGTGGTCGGATTGACCGAGCCGGCGCCGATCACCGAGACCACGCCGACCACGTCGCGGTCGGCCTTGATGAGGTCGGAGACCTCGCTCTGGCGTCGCTGCATCTCGGCGAACGAAACGTCGGGGCCGGCCTCGGTCACCGCCGTGATCGAGGACGTGTCCTGGAGCGGCAGGAAGCCCTTCGGTGCCAGCACATACATGATCAGCGTCAGCGCGATGGTCGCGAACGTCACCAGCAGCGTCGCGCGCTGGCGCTGCAGCACCCAGAGCAGCGTGCGATGATAGAATTCCACCATGCGGTCGATGAAGCGGCTGACCGCGGCAAGGCCCGGGACCGCCATCTCTTCGTGGATGTTCTTGAGCAGCCGCGAGCACATCATCGGCGTCAAGGTCAGCGAGACGATCGCCGAGGTCACGACCGCGATCGTCAGGGTCAGCGCGAATTCGCGGAACATGCGGCCGACCAGGCCGGACATGAACAACAGCGGGATGAACACCGCGATCAGCGACACCGTCAGCGAGATCACGGTGAAGCCGATTTCGCTGGCGCCCTTCAGCGAGGCCTCCATCACCGTCTCGCCACCTTCCATGTGGCGGACGATGTTCTCGATCATCACGATGGCGTCGTCGACCACGAAACCGGTTCCGATGGTCAGCGCCATCAGCGACAGATTGTCGAGGCTGAAGCCGGCGAAATACATGACGCCGAAGCTCGTGATCAGCGACAGCGGCAGCGCGACGCCGGCGATCAGGGTCGCGCGCAGCGACCGCAGGAACAACAGCACCACCAGCGTCACCAGCACGACGCTCAGGATCAGCGTGAACTGCACGTCGTGGACCGAAGCGCGGATCGTCACGGTGCGGTCGGAGACCACGGTCAGCTTGACGCCGGCCGGCACGGCCCGTTGCAGCCGCGGGATTTCGCCGCGGATCTGCTTGACGACGTCGATGACGTTGGCGCCGGGCTGGCGCTGGATATCGATGATGACGGCCGGCGTGCCCTGGTACCAGCCGCCGGTGCGATCGTTCTCGAGCCCGTCGACGATCTGCGCGACATCGCCGATCGTCACCGGCGAGCCGTTGCGATAGGCGATGATGATCGGCCGGTAGGCGTCGGCGGCGGCGATCTGGTCGTTGGCGGCGATGGTGTAGGACTGCTGGGCGCCGTCGAGCGAGCCCTTCGGTCCCGACACGTTGGCGCCGGCGATCGCGTTGCGCAGATCCTCCATTGCGATGCCATAGGCCGCAAGCCGCGCCAGGTCGGCCTGCACGCGCACCGCGGGCTTCAATCCGCCAAGGATCGAGACGCGGCCGACGCCGGAGATCTGGCTCAGCCGCTGGCCGAGAATGGTATCGGCAAGATCGCTCATCGCCCGCAGCGAGATCGTGTCCGAGGTCAGCGCCAAGGTCATGACCGGCGCGTCCGCTGGATTCACCTTGGCGTAGACCGGCGGGTACGGCAGCGTCTTCGGCAGAATGCCGGCGGCGGCATTGATCGCGGCCTGGACGTCCTGGGTGGCGCCGTCGATATCGCGGTTGAGGTCGAACTGCAGCGATATCTGGCTGACGCCGAACGAGCTGGTCGAGTTCATCGACGACAGCGACGGAATCTGCCCGAGCTGCCGCTCCAGCGGCGCCGTGATCAGCGAGGCCACCACGTCGGGGCTCGCGCCCGGCAGTTGCGTCGTCACCTGCACGGTCGGGAAGTCGACCTGCGGCAGCGCCGAGACCGGCAATGCCCAATAGCCCAGCGCGCCGCCGATCATCAGCGCGATGCCGAGCAGCGAGGTGGCGATCGGTCGGCGGATGAACGGTTCGGAGACGCTCATGGTTGCGTGCTCGCTGTTAGGTCGGCCATTACGAGGTCAGGATGCCGGTCATGGCTGCGCCTTCGGCGCGCCGCCCGACTGTTCGCCCCCTGTCGCCGGCGCGGGTGCCGGTCCGGTCTGCTCCTTCGGATCGCCCTCGCTGTGGTCGCGTCGGCCGCGATGCTCGCCGTTCTTGCCCTGCCCGTCCTGCTTGGCGTCTTTGCTCTGGTCCTTGCTTGGGCCCTCGCCTTGCGCCCCGCGCTTGCCGTCGGGCGTGCGGCTGCGCTTGCGCGGCGCGAGATCGGCTGCCGGCGGCCCGTCGTCCTTGCCGACCACGACCTTGGAGCCATCGGCGAGATTGGCAAAGCCCGTCGTCACGACGCGGTCCGACGTGGTCAGGCCGCTGGCGATGACGGCTTCATGCTCGTTCTGCTGCGTGACCGTGACCGGCTTGGCGGTGACAGTGCTGTCCTCGCCGATGACGTAACTGAACGTGCCGGCGGGACCGCGCTGCACCGCCGAGGTCGGCACCACGATCGCCTGCGGCAAGGTCTCGACCTTGAGCCGCACATTGACGAACTGGCCGGGCCAGAGCTGGTAGCTGGCATTCGGCAGTTCGGCCTTCAGCTTCAGCGTGCCGGTGGTCGGATCGACCTGGTTATCGATACCGGTCAGCTTGCCGGTATCGATAACGGTGACGCCGTCATTACCGAACACATCGACCGCAAGCTGGCCCTTCGCCGCCGCGGCGTTGACTCGCATGATCTGCTGCTGCGGCAGGCTAAACCACACCGCGATCGGTTGCAGCTGGGTCAGGATCACAAGCCCGGTGGTGTCGGAGGCGTGGATGATGTTGCCCTGGTCGACCTGGCGCAGGCCGGCGCGGCCGGAGATCGGCGCGACGATCTTGGTGTAGCTCAGGGTCGCGCCCGTATTGTCGATCGCGGCCTGATCGGCCTTGATCAGCGCCTCCTGCTGCGCCACCAGCGCACGCTGCGTGTCGGCCTGCTGCTTAGAGCCGGCATTGCTGGCGGCCAGCTGCTCATAGCGGGTAAGGTCGAGCTTCTGGTTGGTGAGCAGCGCGACGTCCTGCGCCTTCTTGGCGACGGCCTGGTCGTACTGCGCCTGATAGATCGCAGGATCGATCTCGCCCAGCACGTCGTCCTTCTTGACGTCCTGGCCCTCGACAAAGTTCACCTTGAGCAACTTGCCGTCGACCTGCGAGCGCACCGTGACGGTGTTGAGCGCCTTTACCGAGCCGACGCCGTCGAGATAGACCGGCACGTCCCGCACCTGCGGCGTGGCCGCGAGCACCGGCACCGGCAGATCGGGCCGCGCGCCCGCGCCGCGCCCGCTGCCTCCATTTTGCTTGGGCTGGAAAGCAAGCCAGCCGAGATAGCCGAGCCCGCCGAGGATCACGAGCGTGATGAGCAGCGATACCATGCGCCCAAGCAGGCGCGAAACCAGGCTGCGCTTGCGTGGGGCTGAGCTTTTCTCGTCGTCCCTCGAGTCGGGCTTAAAGAGCATCGACCGGTCTTTCCATCTTCGGTTCCCAGCCGCCCCCCAAGGCCTGATACAGGCTCACGATCGCCAATAGCCGGGCCAGCTGGGCCTGGGAATAAGCGTCTTCCGCCTGGAACAGGGTCAGCTGCGTGTTTAGCACAGTTACGATGTCGGCGGTGCCGGCCTTGAGCTGCTGCTCGGCGAGATCGAAGGCGCGCCGCGACGACGACAGCACGTCGCGCTGCAGCTGCAGCCGCCGCGTCGTCTCGCGGATCGCGACCAGCGCGTTGTCGACATCGGTGAACGATTGCACGACCGTCTTGCGATAGGTCTGCAGTAGCTCATCCTGCCGCGCCTTTGCGTTCTCGAAATTGCCGAGGATCCGGCCGCCGTCGAAGATCGGCTGGGTCATGCCGCCGACCAGATTGAAGAAGGCCGCATGCGGCTGGAACAGCGAGACCAGCGCCTGGCTCTGGTAGCCACCTGTCCCGGTCAGCTGGATGCTCGGGAAGAACTGCGCCCGCGCACTGCCGACATTGGCGGTGGCGGATGCGAGCTGCGCCTCCTGCCTGCGGATATCGGGACGCTGGGTGAGCAATTCGGACGGCAGGCCCGGCGTGACGCGCGGAATCGCGACCGAATTGAGCGAGCCGCCAGCGACGCGTACGCTCTCCGGCGGCCGCGACACCAGGACCGCGAGCGCGTTGATGTTCTGGTCGAGCGTCTGCCGCAGCGGCGGCACCAGCGCGCGCTGGTTGGCGAGCACGCTTTCCTGCTGCGCGACATCGAGATCGGAGCCGGTGCCGGCCTTGAAGCGGTCCCTGATCGCGTTAAGGATACGCTCGGCGCTGGCGATGTTGCGCTGCGCGGTGCGTAGCCGGTCCTGGGTGGCAAGCACCGTGAAATAGCCGTTGGCGACGCTGGCGAGCGTGGTCAACGCCACCACCTCGCGGTCGAACCGATTGGCGACGGAGGTCTCCTCCGCCGCCTGCGCGGCATCGCGATTCTGGCCCCAGAAGTCGAGCTGGTAGCTCGCGCTCAGCGAGGCGCTGTAGTTCACCACTTCGCGCCCGCCATTGGTCAGGCCGCTGGCGCTGGAGCCGGAGGTGCGTGAGTAGGTTTCAGACCCGTTGAGATTGAGGGTCGGGAGCAGCGCCGCGCCGGCCTGCCGCGCCAGCGCGTCGGCCTGGCGGAAGCGCGCCACAGCCGCGGCGATGTCGAGGTTGACGGTCTGCGCCTCCTCCATCAACTGCGTCAGCTCCTTGGAGCGGAAGCCCCGCCACCAGTCGAGCGTCGGAAGCGCGTCGCCCGATCGGCCAAGCCGCGCGGCCTTGTAGCCCTGCGGCACGTCGAGCGCGGGATCGGGGATGTCCTGGGTCAGAATGCAGCCGGCTGAACCCGCGACCAGGCCGAGCGCGACAAGCGATCGTCCCGCGAGCCGTCGCATGCGGACGGCGAGGCCGAACCGGCCTCCAGGCGCCATCACGGACGCGGGCTGGGTCACACCCATTCTCCGCCAAAGCCAGACTTCGCGCGTGGCGCACGAATGACGCAGTCAGCAATGGTCTGGGTGACGTGCACGGGGTAATGCTTCCAATGGAACCTGGCTGTCCCATCCTACCCTTGGGACGATAGGGCGGACAGCCCTGTCACGATTGTGCGACGTCGCATCCACTGTGATTCGCCACCACCCGGACAGACGAGTTTTCCCCATTTTTGCAGCGTTTCCTCGCACCGGAAGCAGTATCCGGGCGTTCTAATTCTAACAAAGATTTCATGGGGATTTCTCGGCCCTGTTGCTTCGAATCCGCAGCTTGCCGTCCCCAACGCGCCGGAATGATCCAGCCGCCGCGATCTGTCGTTACCCCATTGAGAGCTGCGCCCCGCGACAGTGGCGTTCAACCTTCGGGCCCCGACATGACCTACCTCTATGCCTACCTGTCGACACTCATCGTCTTTTTGCTCTGCGACATGGCCTGGCTTGGAACGATGGCGAGCCGATTGTACCGCCCGACGCTCGGCGACATCTTGTCGACGGAGGTCAACCTGCCTCCGGCAATCGCCTTCTATCTGATCTACCCGATCGGGCTCGTGGTGTTCGCGGTGCTCCCGGCGATAAGGTCCGAAAGTCTGGCTCAGGCGGCGCTCAGCGGCGCGCTGTTCGGCTTTTTCAGTTACATGACGTACGATTTGACCAACCAGGCGACTGTGCGGAACTGGACCTTCCAGCTCACTCTGCTCGATCTGACCTGGGGAACACTACTCGGCACCATGTCCGCCACGGCTGCTTGCCTCATTACGGCAAGGCTAGCTGCCTGAAGTCAGCTTCGGAAATGGAAAGAACGGCCGGGTCCGCGCCTGCACGTCGCGAAATCGCTGGCCGCGCGAGCGCAGCATGTGCTGTTCGAGCGGTGGCACGCCGGACACATAGACCAGAACCCAATACATGCAGGCCGGTGCAAGCAACGTGATCCAGCCGACGGGATACGAGGCATCGATCGCGATCAGCGGATAGGCCAGCCAACACAGCCACTCGAAGAAATAGTTCGGATGGCGCGACCACTTCCATAATCCGGCCTCGCAAATCCGATGTCGATTGGCGGGATCGGAGCGGAATTTGCTGAGCTGCGCGTCGGATAATGCCTCCCCGATCAAGCCAGTCAGCAGCAGCACCGCGCCGAACAAATCCGCAAACCCAAGAACGGCTCGCGGGTTATGCGCCGCGATTGCAACGGAGATCGTGAGGATGAGCCCAACTGCCGCCTGGGCCTGGACCTGCAGGAACATCCGCCTGTCGGCCGAGTCGCCCCATTGATCGATCAGGTCGCGATAGCGCGGATCATCGCCGACTTTCCAGGTCCGCGACAGAAGATGACTTCCGAGCCGCAGCGACCAGATCGCGACCAGCAGCACGACCATGATCTGCCGCGCGGTCGGCACGCCACCTTCCGGGACCGGAACGAGGCTGGCTATGCAAGCAACCAAGCCGGTGCCGAACGTCCAGCAGACATCGATCCATCCGGTGGCTCCGGTCCGTCGCTGGATCTGCCAGGCGGCCGCCATGACCGCAGACAGCGCAAGCGCCATGATTGCGAGTCGAAATATCAGCTGGAGCAGGCTCACGGAGCATCTCCCACGAGCGACCGTCACATGCGGATCAACGGCTGCAACAAACGGCCGATCATTCCGTTGAGCTTCAAATCTCCCTGCATTGCGACGAGGCAGATGCAGTCTTCGGTCGAGTTGATCCTGACGTCATGATCCACCGACCCGTCGCCAAAGTCGAAGTCTCCGGGCCCGAAATGGCCGCCGGCGTGGACGAAGCTTCCTGACAGCACGCAGGTCATTTCAAACCCGGTGTGCGTATGTTCGATCATCCTCGTTCCCGGGCTGGATTTCAGGAGAAAGACGCGTGTCGCGCTCGGCTCGGGCAACCGGATCGGCCGCAAATGCACCTTCGGTGCGATCCATCTCCACGGACTATCGGGATAGCTGTCCAGAAAGTCCGGCAAACCCGGTACGTCGCGGAATGCCTGCCCCCGGCGCCGCTCCGGGATGGAGGTCAGCGAGGTCTCGTCCAGCCTGCGCTCCATCGCCTCGAGCGCTCCGTCCGACATCGCGGTCGGCGACAATCCAGCCAGCATCGCGCCGCCAACATGCTCCATCGTGCGCACCACTGCACGGCACTTCGCACAGCCGACCAGATGGGTCGCAATGCCAATTTGCTGGCCAAGGTCGGCCGTGCCGGCTGCGAACATCGCCAACAGCTGGTCCGGGGGATGATGATGGACGGTCATGAGAAGTCATCCAGCAAGCTGCGCAGCCGGGCCATCGCCAGCCGCAAGCGCGATTTGACGGTGCCGAGCGGGATATCGAGCGCCCTTGCGATCTCCGCATGGGCTGTTTCGTGAAAGAAAGATAACTCGATCACCCGCATCTGCTCTTCCGGCAGCACAGACAGCGCATCGCGCACCCGCGCCTCGATTTCAGATGCCGCCACCCCGGCGTCGGGCAGTGGTCCCTCATCTTGCTGAAACTCGAGTTCCGTCTGGGACGTATCGATCGTCGGGGTTCGTTTCTGACGACGGAGCGCGTCGATGCGGAGATTTCGCGCGATCGTAAATATCCAGGCTGCGGCACCAGCGCTGCCGGGATCGAACAGGCTGGCCTTCGACCACACTGCGAACAAGGCCTCCTGCGCCAGTTCGTCGGCAAGCTGCTCGCTCGCACCGGAGCGCTTCATGAACGTCTTGATGCGCGGCGCAAAATGCCGAAACAACGCCGCGAAGGCCTCGCGATCCCTGCGGACAGCAACGGCTTCGATCAGCCGGGCCCATCTGGCGGCATCCGACGTCTCATTGTCGGGAGTTTCACTCAGCATGCCGCGCGGGCACTCCCCATCACTGACGGCTCTGCGACCGCAGTACCGGATCGCGCCGGGCCTGACCAGACCGATGACCCCGGAAACATGTCGAGCGGCGGCTTGCATGCAACAGGAACGCCACCCGGCCACGGTTGGATCACTGCCGGTGATCCAACCCGCAACATCCGTCGTTTCCGTCCATGACGCCGACCGCGCAATCGGCCGGCGCATCGTGCCGCTGAGGGATTGTAATTGAGCAGCGACGGCAGATTGAACATAGCCGTAGTCGGAACCGGCATTTCCGGCCTCTCGGCCGCCTGGCTGCTCAGCCAGCGACACGACGTGACGGTCTACGAGAAGTCCGATCGGATCGGCGGGCATTCCAACACCGTGATAGCGTCCATCGGGCGCGAACGCGTTGCCGTGGATACCGGCTTCATCGTGTTCAACCGGAACACCTACCCTAATCTCGCTGCGCTGTTCCGGCATCTCGACGTCCCTACACAAGCATCGGAGATGTCGCTGTCGGTCTCGCTCGACCGCGGCAATCTCGAATATTCCGGGACCGGCCTCTCGGGTCTGCTGGCGCAGCCCGGCAACCTCCTGCGCCCGCGCTTCTGGTCGATGCTGCGCGACCTCGTCCGGTTCTATAATCGCGCGACATGCGACGCGGCACGGCTGAGCGACGAGACGATCAGCCTCGGCGACTATCTCGTGCAAGGTGGTTATGGCTCAGCGTTCCGCGACGACCACCTGCTACCGATGGCAAGCGCCATCTGGTCGGCGCCTCCGGATGAAATTCTCGCCTTTCCCGCGGCGACATTCATTCGCTTCCATCACAATCACGGGCTGCTCCAATTGACGAGGCGGCCTCCATGGGAAACCGTGATCGGCGGCAGCCAGGTCTATGCGCAGCGGCTGGTCCAGCCTTTCGCGGACCGGATCAGGCTCGACTGCGGCGTGGTCGGGATACGCCGATCGCCCGGCCGCGTCCTGGTCATGGATGTTCATGGCGAAACGCAGCCGTACGATCACGTCGTGCTGGCAACACACGCAAATCAGGCATTGTCGACGATCGATGACCCGACGCCCGATGAGGCCGAACTGCTCGGCGCGTTCCGCTATACCCGCAACCTAACCGTACTCCACTCCGATCCCAGATTCATGCCCCGACGCAGACCGGCCTGGTCGAGCTGGAATTATGTCGGATCGCGCGACAACGTCGCCGCGCCGGTCGGCGTCACCTATTGGATGAACCGGCTCCAGACTATTCCCCAGCATTTGCCGCTCTTCGTCACGCTCAATCCGGCGCATCCGCCACACAGCGACACGCTGCATCACACGGAGGTCTACGAGCACCCGATCTTCGATGCCGCCGCAATCGCCGCACAGCGCCGGCTCTGGTCGCTGCAAGGTCAGAAAAACACCTGGTTCTGCGGCGCGCATTTTGGTGCCGGCTTCCACGAAGACGGGCTGCAATCAGGGCTTGCGGTCGCCGAACAGCTAGGAGGCGTGCGGCGGCCGTGGACCGTATCCGACGAATCCGGACGCATAGCGCTCACCGCGGGCGCCAGGTCGTTGCCCGAACCGGAGCTGCAACCATGATGCTCCGCTCCTGCCTCTATCGCGGCAGCGTGATGCATCGGCGGCTGCGGCCTACCACGCATCGCTTCCGCTATCGTACGTTCTGGTTGCTGCTCGATCTCGACGAGATACCCCTGCTCGCCTCCCGTTTGCGGCTGTTCTCCCGCAACAGATTCAACCTGTTTGCACTTCACGATGCCGATCACGGCGACGGTAGCGCGACGCCACTGCGCCTGCAGGCCGAACGTTGCCTGATGCAGGCAGGGATCGATATCGCCGGAGGGCCGATCCGGCTCTTCTGCATGCCTCGAACCCTCGGCTACAGCTTCAATCCGCTCAGCATCTATTTCTGCCACCGACATGACGGCCAGCTCGCCGCGATCATCTATCAGGTTCACAACACGTTCGGCGAACGCCACGCCTATGTGGCGTCGGTCGCGGCCGGTGCCGGCACCATTCGGCATGACTGCGGCAAGGCCTTCTATGTGTCTCCCTTCATGGACATGGACGTGTCCTATCACTTCCGGCTGAATCAGCCGGGCGAGCATTTTGCGCTCGGTATCAGCGCAAGCGAGAGCGGAGAAACAGTGCTCGGCGCGTGCCTGACGGCGTCACGCCACGAACTCGGCGATCTAGCGCTGTTGCACAACTTCATTGCGGTTCCCCTGGTTACGGTCAAGGTGATCCTGGCGATTCATTGGGAAGCGTTGCGGCTTTGGTCGAAGGGCTTGCGGTTGCGCAGGCGCCCGCAACGCTCCCCGCACGGGATCACGTCCGTGCCCACTTCACCCCAGCAGCGGATTGACTCGCATGCACTCTGACCACCCGCAGACCGTCCCCGGCCCGCAGCCCGTCGAATGGCCGCCAATGCTGCGCGCGACTGTCGGGAGTTTGCTGCGGCGAATGTTGCGCCGTATCGATTGCGGCGAAATCCTGCTCCAGACGCCAAGTGGGCGCGGCATTGTGATCTCCGGCATGCGGTGCGAGCAGCAGGCACATGTCAGGATTCATGATTGGAAATGCCTGCTGCGGCTGCTCATCGGCGGTGATCTGGGTTTTGCCGAAGGCTTCCTTGCCGGTGAATGGTCGACGCCCGACGTCTACTCGTTCCTGAGCGCGGCTGCGCCGCGTTCGGCCCGCGCCCCCTCGTTCGAGCGTCTGAGGCCGCCGCAGCCTCTCAACTGGCTTCGTCATGCCCTGCTCAATCGCAATACCAGGCGTGGCAGCCGGCGCAACATTCGCGCCCATTACGATCTCGGCAATGATTTCTACCGCCTCTGGCTCGACCCGAGCATGACCTATTCATCGGCGATCTACACCTCGCCACACCAGACGCTCGCGCAGGCCCAACAGAGCAAGCTCGATCGGGTCACCGAACTGCTCGATCTCAACGGCGGTGAGAGGGTTCTCGAGATCGGTTGCGGCTGGGGCGCGTTGGCACGGCATCTTGTCGAACGGGGCGCCCATCACGTCACCGGCCTGACACTGTCGACTGAACAGCTTGGCTACGCTTGTGAGCAACTCGCCGAGCGGGGCCTCGCCGACAGGGCAAATCTGCGGTTGGAGGACTATCGCGATACCAAGGGTACGTATGATCGTGTCGTCTCGATCGAGATGCTGGAGGCGGTCGGCGAGGCGTACTGGCCGCTGTTTTTCGACAATCTGCGGCAACGGCTCGATATCGGCGGCATCGCGTTGTTGCAGGTGATCACGATCGACGAACGTCGCTTCGAGAGCTATCGCAGGCGGCCGGAATTCATCCAGCGATACGTTTTTCCGGGTGGAATGTTGCCGACCGTCGAGATCATCGAACGACTTGTCGACAATTCCGGACTTCGGCTGGTTTCGACTGAGTTCTTCGCTGCCAGCTATGCGCGCACCCTGGCCGATTGGCGCGATCGGTTCCGTGACGCCTGGCCATCGATCGAAGCCCTCGGCTTCGATGTCCGCTTCAAGCGGATGTGGGAGTATTATCTGGCCTATTGCAGGCTCGGCTTTGAAATCGGCGCACTCAATGTGGGGCTGTACAAGATCGAACGACGATCTTGAACTCACCGTGTCGTCCGAATCTGACGCGGTGCGCCGATTGGCAGCAAGATTTGGCCAAATCGCAGCGGATTCTCAAAACGATCTTTCCAGCGTGTCATCCCCCGAACGGCCGACTGGTTAACGCAGACCGCCGCGCGAAATTCGCCGCACTGCAAAAGCCTTCCCCTTTTGCCATCTGCGCACTAGTTTCCGGCCAGAGCAAAACACCGACCGGCAAAAGATTACCCCGACATGGCATTCAACAAAGACGTCATTGAAGCGATCGGCAACACCCCCCTCATCAAGCTGAAACGCTCATCCGAACTGACCGGCTGCACCATTCTCGGCAAGGCCGAATTCATGAATCCCGGCCAATCGGTGAAGGATCGCGCCGGCAAGGGGATGATCCTGGAGGCCGAAAAGCGCGGCGATCTGAAGCCCGGCGGGCTCGTGGTCGAATCGACCGCGGGCAATACCGGCATCGGACTTGCGGTCGTAGCCAGTGCGCGGGGCTACCGCACCCTGATCGTCATTCCGGAGACGCAGAGCCAGGAAAAGAAGGACATGCTCCGCCTGTGCGGGGCCGAGCTCGTCGAGGCGCCGGCGCTGCCCTACTCCAATCCGAACAACTATCAGCATCTCGGCAGGCGTCTCGCCGAGCAGCTGCGCAAGACCGAGCCGAACGGCGTGCTGTTCGCCGACCAGTGGAACAACCTCGACAATCCCAAGGCGCACTACGACTCGACCGGACCGGAGATCTGGCAGCAGACCAACGGCAAGGTCGATGGCTTCATCTGCTCGGTCGGCACCGGCGGCACGCTCGCCGGCATCAGCCGCTATTTGAAGGAAAAGAACAAGGACATCGTCACCGCCTGTGCCGATCCGCACGGCTTCGCGATGTACGAGCTGTTCAAGAACGGCCAGGTCAAATCGACGCCGGGTGACTCGATCACCGAAGGCATCGGCCTCGGACGCAAGACGCCGGTGATCGAGACAGCGAACGTCGACGATGCGTTCCTGGTCTCCGACGAGGAAGCCGTGACCATCATCTACGAGCTGCTGGAGCACGAAGGCCTGTGCCTCGGCGGGTCGACTGGCGTCAACATCGCGGGCGCGATCCAGCTCGCCAAGCAGCTCGGCCCCGGCAAGACCATCGTCACCATTCTCTGCGACTCCGGCAACCGCTATCAGTCCAAGCTGTTCAACCCGGCCTTCATGCGTTCGAAGAATCTGCCGGTCCCGGAATGGCTGGAAAAGCGCAGCAAGATCGAGCTGCCGTTCGTCTGACGAACGACGTCCCCGCAGACGTCATTGCGAGGAGCTATTGCGACGAAGCAATCCATGCTTCCGATGCGGATGATTGGATTGCTTCGCTTCGCTCGCAATGACAGCGGAAATCACCGCAATATCTGGCTCAGGAACAGCTTCGACCGCGCATGCTGCGGATTGGCGAAGAATTCCTGCGGCGTGTTCGACTCGATGATCTGACCGGCGTCCATGAACACGACGCGGTTGGCGACTTCGCGGGCAAAGCCCATTTCGTGGGTTACGACCAGCATGGTCATGCCCTCCCTGGCGAGATCGACCATGGTGTCGAGCACCTCCTTGACCATTTCCGGATCGAGCGCCGAAGTCGGCTCGTCGAACAGCATCACCTTCGGGTTCATGGTCAGCGCGCGGGCGATCGCGACGCGCTGCTGCTGACCGCCCGACATCTGGCCGGGAAACTTGTTGGCCTGATGCGGGATCTTGACCCGCTCGAGGAACTTCATCGCGGCCGCCTCGGCATCCTTCTTCGGGATATTGCGCACCCAGATCGGCGCCAGCGTGCAATTGTCGAGCACGGTGAGATGCGGGAACAGGTTGAAGCTCTGAAACACCATGCCGACCTCGCGCCGCACCTCGTCGACCCGGCGCAGGTTCGGGCCGAGCTCGATGCCGTCGACCACGATCTCGCCTTCCTGGAATTCCTCCAGCGCGTTGATGCAGCGGATCAGGGTCGACTTGCCCGAGCCGGACGGGCCGCAGATCACGATACGCTCGCCCTTGCCGACCTCAAGGTTGATGTCGCGCAACACGTGGAAGTCGCCGTACCATTTGTTGAGCGTGGAGATGTTGACGATCGGGGTTGTGGACATGGTGACCTTGTTCAGTGGCGGCGGTGAGCGTTGAGCCGATGTTCGACGAACAGCGAGTAGCGCGACATTCCAAAGCAGAACACGAAATAGATCATTCCCGCAAAGGCGAAGCCGGTAAAGGCCGTCGTCGGCGTCGACCAGTTCGGGTCGGAGAACGATGCCCGCAGGGAACCCAATAGATCGAACAGCGCCACGATCGACACCAGCGAGGTATCCTTGAACAGCGAGATGAAGCTGTTGACGATGCCGGGAATGACGTAGCGCAGCGCCTGCGGCAGCACAATCAGCGACGTCGTCTTCCACCAGGACAGGCCGAGCGCCGATGCGGCCTCCGCCTGCCCGCGCGCCACCGCGGCTAACCCGCCCCTGATCACCTCGGCCATATAGGCGCCGGTAAAGATCGCCACGCCGATCAGGGCACGCAACAGGCCGTCGACGGCGAAATTGCCCGGCACGAACAGCGGCAGCATGTAGGTCGCGAAGAACAGCACCGTGATCAGCGGCACGCCGCGCCAGAATTCGATGAAGGCGATCGAGAATATCCGGATCAGCGGGATGCTGGAGCGACGGCCGAGCGCAAGCGCAATCCCGATCGGCATCGAGGCAACGATGCCGGTGATCGCGATCACCAGCGTCACCAGGAGCCCGCCCCACAGTCGCGTGTCGACGATGGGAAAGCCGCCGCGATCGAGCCCCATCAGCTTGATGCCAACGGCTATCCCGGCAAACGTCAGCAGGCTGCCGATCAGCGCTCTGCGGCCGGTCCGCATGCCGCCTCCGAGCACAAACAGCACGGCGGAGACGATCACGGCAGTGACCAGGAAGTCGCCCCAGACCGGCAGCGACGAGAGCTGCAACTGGTCGCGCAGCCAGGTCAGCGGAAAGATCAGCCAATGGATCAGAAAGCCGACCAGGACAAGCACCTTGCCCAGTGCCCAAGGCAGCGGGGCGATCGCCGAGCTCTTGCTGAGATTGACCAGCAGATCGCCGGCGCCGCCAACGCTCTGCTCGAACAGCTGCAACACGCCGGCGGTCCAGCTCACGCCGAAGCCCGCGATGCCGCCGCCATGCAGCAGGAAGAACGCCACCACCGGAAATGCGAAGAAAAACAGGCCGGAGTTGATGCCCTTGGCCGGCAGGCGCGGCATTAGCAGCGGCAGCAACAACGCGGCGCCGAGCCCATAGGTCAGATTGACCCGCCAGCGCTGCGCTTCCGGATAGAAGCCATAGATCAGCTGCGTCAGCTTGGCCTCAATATAGGGCCAGCAGGCACCGACCTCGTGCCCCGCCTTTTCGGCGAGGCAAGCGGTGCGATCCTTGCCGGCCCAGACCGCGTCGACCAGCAGGAACTTGATCGTCGGGACAACGATGTACCAGGCCAGCAGGAGCCCGAGGATCGTGAGCAGGATGTTGCCCGGCGAATTCAGCAGCCGCGTTCGTACTAAGCCGATGAAGCCGGTGGTGTTGGCCGGCGCCGCACGCTCGGCGACCAGATCCTGCCGGACAAAGGACGGGGCGGACAGATCGGTCATGCCGCCATGCTCCGGTTGATGCGCCAGCCATAGACGCTCATCAGCGCGCTCGTCGCGAGCGAGAGCAGCAGGTAGACGCCCATCGTCATGGCGATGATCTCGATCGCCTGCCCGGTCTGGCTCACCGCGGTGCCGGCAAACACCGAGACAAGGTCCGGATAGCCGATCGCCACCGCCAGCGACGAATTCTTGGTGAGATTGAGGTACTGGCTGGTCAGCGGCGGCACGATGACCCGCATCGCCTGCGGCACCACGATCAGGCGCAGCGTCGCGGCGCGGCTGAGGCCGAGCGACGAGCCTGCCTCCATCTGTCCCTTGTGGACCGACATGACGCCGGCGCGGACGATCTCGGCGATGAAGGCCGCCGTGTAGGTCGACAACGCGACCGTCAGCGCGACGAATTCGGGGATGACCCGCGCGCCGCCGGCGAAGTTGAAGCCTTTCAGCTGCGGCAGCTCGAACTTCAACGGCCAGCCGAAGATCAGCATGGAGACCAGCGGCAGACCTATCAGGCAACCCAGCACATAGGGCCAGATCCGGATCATCTGCCCGCGCTGGAACAGGGCGCGCCGCGCGTGGTGCCGCAAGCCCAGCGCCACGACGATGCCGACCGCGAGCGCGGCCAGGAACGGATAGAGGCCGGGCTCACTGACCGGCAGCGGCACGATCAGGCCGCGATTGTTGAGGAAGAACGTACCGAGGATCGAGACGCTCTGCCGCGGGGCCGGCAGCGCCGCGAGCACAGCGAGGTACCAGAACAGGATCTGGAACAGGACCGGCAAGTTCCTGACGATCTCGACGTAGATGCCGCCGATCCGCGACAGCAGCCAGTTCGGCGACAACCGGCAGAGCGCCACGACGAAGCCGATCACGGTGGCAAAGACAATGCCGATCACCGAGACCAGGATCGTGTTCAACAAGCCGACGAAGAACACCCGCCAGTAGGTGTCAGAGTTGTTGTAGGCGATCAGGCTCTGATTGACGTCAAAGCCCGCATTGTAATTGAGGAAGCCGAAGCCCGACGCAATGTGCTGGGTCTCCAGGTTCGTCCGCGCATTCGCCACGATCTCATAGGCGATCCAGGCCAGGATCGCGGCGAAGGCAATCTGGGCGGCCAATCCGTTCCAGCCGGTCTTGCCGCCAAGCGCACGCTTCAGCCTGAGGGCAAATTGCAGCGGTGGTTTGCGGGGCGCGATGCTCATCGCGGCAGCCGTTGGCCGGACCGATCAGCGGATCGGCGGCGCGTACTGGATCCCGCCCTTGTTCCAGAGATTGTTGACGCCACGGGCGATGCCGAGCGGCGAGCCGGTGCCGACATTGCGCTCGAAGGTCTCGCCGTAATTGCCGACCGCCTTGACGATGCGCACGACCCAATCCTTGGTCAGGCCGAGCTGCTCACCCAGATTGCCGTCGGTGCCGAGCACCCGCTTCATCTCCGGCTTGTCCGATTTGAGCATCGTGTCGACATTCTTCTGGGTGATGCCAAGCTCCTCGGCATTGATCATCGCAAACAGCGTCCACTTCACGATGTCGAACCACTGGTCGTCGCCGTGGCGCACCATCGGTCCCAGCGGCTCCTTGGAAATGATTTCCGGGAGCACGATGTGATCGGCGGGGTTCGCGAGCTTCAGACGGCTGGCATAGAGCCCGGAGGCGTCGTCGGTGAAGACGTCGCAGCGTCCGGACTCATAGGCTTTGACGGCTTCGTCGATGCTGCCGAATGCGATCACCTCGTACTTCATGTTGTTGCCTTTGAAGAAGTCGGCGAGGTTCTGCTCCGTCGTGGTGCCGGTCTGCACGCAGACCGACGCGCTGTTCAGTTCGAGCGCCGAATTGACCTTGAGCGACTTCTTCACCATGAAGCCCTGCCCGTCATAATAGGTCACGCCGGTGAAATTGGCGCCGAGCGAGGTGTCGCGCGACACCGTCCAGGTGGTGTTGCGCGACAGCACGTCGATCTCGCCGGATTGCAGCGCGGTAAAGCGATCCTTGGCCGACAGCGGCACGAACTTGACCTTGGTCGGGTCGTCGAGCACCACGGCGGCAATGGCCCGGCACACGTCGACGTCGATCCCGGTCCAGTTCCCCTTGTCGTCCGGTGATGAAAAGCCAGGCAGGCCCTGGCTGACGCCGCAGGACAGCTGGCCCCGGTCCTTGACCGTCTTGAGGGTTTGCGCCGAGGCGGACTGGACCGACAAAGCAGCGGCAGCGGCAAGGAGGACAGCCAGGGATACGCGTTTCATGGGTAGGCCTTTCAGGGTCGTCCGTTGGACGTTTTGCTTTGTGATCGCCTCGCGTTCACGGGCCATCCCAATGATCCCCTGCAGCAAAAGATGCTGATCTGACAGTCAGTTTGACGTGCAAACCGGCCAGGCAACGGATCGTAGGTCGCGGCAGGCCCCTCAACGTGCGGCGACTGGTAGTTGCGGCGCATCACATAGCGACTGACGAGCCGGGTCAAGGGGTTGACGCACGTCTTCTACCTCTTGTTAGTAACACCTCCCGGCGTGGCCCTGTCTTCCCGACGCGGTCTGGCTGCGGCAAAAAGTCTAAAATCCAACGGCAGCACACCATGACCTCCTCCGACGGCTCCATGCCCTCCCGCCCGCACGACGCCGCGACCCGCCTGGTCACGGCCGGCCGCGACACCAAGGCCCAGAAGGGCTTCGTCAATCCGCCGGTGTTTCACGGCTCGACCGTGCTCTATCCGACCGCGGAGGACCTCCACGCCCATCGCGCCGAATTTACCTATGGCCGCCACGGCAGCCCGACCACGCGGGCGCTGCAGGACGTGCTGATGGCGCTGGAGGGCCCGCAATGCGCCGGCGTCGGCCTCGCCCCGTCGGGCCTCGCCGCGATCAGCACCACGCTGCTCGCCGTGCTGAAGGCCGGCGATCACCTGCTGGTGTGCGACAACGCCTATCGGCCGACCCGCAATTTCTGTGACAACATGCTGAAGCGCTACGGCATCGAGACCAGCTACTTCGATCCGCTGATCGGCGCCGGCATCGAGACGTTGTTCAAGCCGAACACCCGCGCGGTGCTGGTCGAGGCGCCCGGTTCGCAATCCTTCGAGATGCCCGACGTCCGCGCGATCTCGGCCGTGGCGCATGCCCGCGGCGCGATCATGATCGACGACAACACCTGGGCGACAGCGCTCTATCACCGCTCGCTCGAACAGGGCGTCGACATCAGCATGCAGGCCGGCACGAAGTATATCGGTGGCCACTCCGACATCATGTTCGGCACCATCTCGGCCAATGCAAAGGCCTGGCCGCTGGTGCAGGAGGCGATCCGCCTGCTCGGCGTCTGCGCCGGCCCGGACGACGTCTATCTCGCGCTGCGCGGGGTCCGAACGCTGTCGGTGCGGCTGGCGCAGCACCACCGCTCCGGGCTCGAGATCGCGCGGTGGCTTGGCGCGCGGCCCGAAGTCGCTCGTGTGCTGCACCCCGGCCTTGAGACCGATCCCGGGCATGCGATCTGGAAGCGCGACTTCACCGGCGCCTCCGGCCTGTTCAGCATCGTGCTGAAGCCTGTGCCGCAGACCGCGGTCGACGCGATGCTCAACGCGCTCACGCTGTTCGGCATGGGCTTTTCCTGGGGCGGCTTCGAAAGCCTCGCCATCCCGTTCGACTGCAGCGGCTATCGCAGCGCGACCGAATGGTCGCCGGGTGGCCCGACGCTGCGGCTGCATATCGGGCTCGAAAATCTCGACGACCTCAAGGCCGATCTCGATCGCGGTTTTGCCGCGTTGAAGGCCGCGCTCTGATCTTTCCACGCCGGCTAGCGCGTTAGGCGACATTAACCACGACCGGCCAAGACGCCGCGTTGCGACCAACGTCGCACGCGTTGCGCACGCACGATCTCCGGGATTCTGCGGAGATGCGACGGCGCCGATAACTCGCCGTTCACCATCCCCACCAATCCCTTAATTGTCCGGACCTTCCATCAAGTTCCCTTATACTTTTGCGGCCGTAATGATGCTCCCGGGAAGGGCTGTCAGTGCCGCAAGGACGTGACTGCCCTGCGTTAAGGGCATTCAGACAATCGCATGAAGACGGCACGCATCGTGGTCCTCGGCATCGCCGGCGTCGCAGGCCTCGCGGCCATGTATCTCGCGAGCGTTGGCGATCGCAAACCGGCGCCGGTCGCGCCGCCAGTGGTACAGCTGCCTACCGTCGAGGTGCTGGTGGCGAAGTCCGACATCGGGCTCGGTCAGTCGGTCAAGCCTGAAGACGTGCAATGGCAGCGCTGGCCGGCCGAAACCGCGAGCAGCGCGTTCATCCGCCACGACACCAATGCCGACGCCATGAACGACGTCATCGGCTCGATCGCACGCGCTCCCTTCATCGTCGGCGAGCCGATCCGCGAGCAGAAACTGGTCAAGGCCAATGGCAGCGGCTTCATGGCCGCGATCCTGCCCACCGGCATGCGCGCGATCTCCACGGAAATCTCGCCGGAGACCGGCGCCGGCGGCTTCATCCTGCCCAACGACCGCGTCGACGTGATCCTGTCGCGACGCGACAAGAATCCCGATCAGCAACAGGGCAGCCGCGACATCGTCACCACCGAAATCTTGCTGTCCAACGTCCGCGTGCTGGCGATCGACCAGGCGCCGAAAGAGAAGGACGGCAACAACTCCCTCATAGGCAAGACCGTGACCCTCGAGCTCAAGCCCGAACAGGCCGAGACGCTCGCGCGGGCACGGCAGAGCGGCACGCTGGCGCTGGCGCTGCGCAGCATCGCCGACGTCAACGAGAAGACCGACGAGACCACAGACCATGCCCCGAAGCGGGGCGAGAGCATCCGGGTGGTGCGTTTCGGCATCCCGAGCTCTCAGACGACACAGAAGTGATGGGGGCTTCGATATGACAATTGGTGCAAAACAACTGGCAACGCGGGCCACACTGGTCCGCTCGCTGTCATTCTCGGCGGTCACCGCCCTGATGCTGATCCCTGCCCTCGCCAGCGCGACCGATCCCGACAAGAACGCGGACGTCGCGGTGACGAGCAGCATCGCCGCCAAGACGCGCTTCGTCTCGCTCGGCGTCGGCAAGTCGGTGGTGGTCGACCTGCCGCGCGAAGCCAAGGACGTCCTGGTCGCCGATCCCAAGATCGCCAACGCCGTGATCCGCTCGGCGCAGCGCGCCTATATCATCGGCGCGGCGGTCGGCCAGACCAACGTGGTGTTCTTCGACGCCGACGGCAACCAGGTCGCCTCCTACGACATCGCGATCAAGCGTGATCTCAACGGCATGCGTGCCGCGCTGAAGCAGATGCTGCCGGGCGTCCAGATCGAGGGCGTCGGTGAGAGCGTGGTGCTGACCGGCACGGTGGCAAGCCCGGTCGAGGCCCAGCAGGCCGGCGACATCGCAGCCAAGCTGGTCGGCGGCGCCGACGAGGTCGTCAACTCCATCGTGGTGCGCGGCCGCGACCAGGTGATGCTGAAGGTCACCGTCGCCGAAGTGCGCCGGGACGTCGTCAAGCAGCTCGGCGTCGATCTCAGTGCCAACATGAACTATGGTACCGCTGCGGTCGTCTTCAACAACACCAACGCCTTCACCGCCAACAACGGACCGCTCGCCAACAACGTGCTGACCGGCGCGGCCCTGAACAAGCTCGGCGTGCCGACTGTCACCGCGACGCTGCGCGCGATGGAGAGCGCGGGCGTGGTGAAGACGCTGGCCGAGCCCAACCTTACGGCGATCTCCGGCGAGTCCGCGACCTTCGTGTCAGGCGGCGAGTTTCCCATTCCGACCGGCGTCACCTGTCAGACCTCGTCGACAGGCACGATCGGGAATTGCGTCCAGACCGTCAGCTTCAAGAAGTTCGGCATCTCGCTCAACTTCACCCCGGTGGTGCTGTCCGAGGGGCGCATCAGCCTGAAGGTGATGACCGAGGTTTCCGAAGTCTCGATGGACAACGCGTTGACCGGCGGCCAGGGCGGCACGACCATTCCCTCGATCAAGACCCGCCGCGCCGACACCACGCTGGAAGTGCCCTCCGGCGGCTCGATCGCGATGGCGGGATTGATCCAGGAACAGACCAAGCAGGCCATCAACGGAATGCCCGGTGTCGATCAGATCCCGGTGCTCGGACAGCTGTTCAGGAGCCAGGACTTCGTCAACAACGAGACCGAGCTCATGGTCATCGTGACGCCCTATGTTGTGCGCGCCGTTGCGCAGAAGGAATTGTCGCGTCCCGATGACGGGTTCGCCCCGGCCTCCGACGCGCAGTCGGCGCTGCTGGCGCGCGTCAATCGCATCTACGGCGTTGCCGCCCGTGCCGAGCCGATCGGCGCCACGCCGGTCAATTTCGGCTTCATCATCGACTGACGCGCTGAAGGGATGGGGGATGCCATGATGACACGCAAAACACGAGCCGGTCATGCGAGGATGCTGTCGCTGTCCGGCGCCCTTCTCGCCACCGCGATCGCGCTTGGCGGCTGCAATCTGACCGGCGATAATATTACGACCGGCACGGTGCCCGACGACTACCGGCAGCGGCATCCGATCGCCGTCACCGAGGGCGAGCAGTCAATCGTCGTGTTCGTGGGCCGCGCCCGCGGCAATCTCACCGAAACGCAACGCGACGACGTCATGGGACTGGCTCGCACCTGGCGCCGCGAAGGCACCGGCGCAATCGCAATCGACGTCCCGGCCGGTACCACGAATGCGCGCTCGGCGCAGGCGGTGTACCAGGAGATCCGCGGCATGCTGGCGTCGATGGGCGTGCCCGCCCACGCGATCACGCGGCGTTCCTATCGCGTCGACGATCCGCGCGCGCTACCGACCATTCGCATCAGCTATCCGAAGATGGCCGCGGTCGCCGGGCCCTGCGGCGTGTGGCCGGCCGACCTTGGTCCGTCGATCTACAATCCCAGTTACAACGAGAACAAGCAGTGGGACAATTTCGGCTGCGCCACGCAGAGCAATTTGGCTGCGATGGTCGCCAATCCGTCCGACCTCGTGCAGCCGCGGACCGAAACCGCAGCCTACACGCCGCGCCGGTCGGTCGCGTTCCAGAAGTACGGCAAGGGTGAGTCGACCGCGACCACCTACCCTGAAGCCGATAGAGCCAAGCTGAGCGACGCCGGGAAATGACCGAACAACAAGACGAGCCACAGCACGTCAACGACCACATCGCGCCGGCGCCACGGATTTCCGTGCAGGCGTTCTGCGCCAGCGTCGCGACCGCCACGACGGCGCGCGCCGCCGCCGAAGACCGCCGGCTCGCCAAGGCCCACCTCTCCGTCCATATGGGCGGCATCGCTGCCGCCATCGACGCCTATCACAAGGCGCCGACGCCCAACGTCATCATGCTGGAGACCGAGCCGGACATTGATTTGCTTGCCGGTCTCGACGAACTCGCCACGGTCTGCGATCCCGGCACCCGCGTCGTCGTGCTCGGCACGCCCGGCGAGACTGCACCATATCGCGAATTGGTCCGGCGCGGCGTCAACGACTACGTCATCGGGCCGGTCAAGGTGCTCGACGTCGTGCGCTCGATCTGCGGCCTGTTCTCCTCCTCGGAGGCAGTCTCTGTGGGCCGTCTGATCGCGGTCGCGGGCGCCAAGGGCGGGGTCGGCGCCTCGACCATTGCTCACAATATCGCCTGGACCATCGCGCGCGACCTCGGGCTGGATTCGGTCGTGGTCGATCTCGACCTCGCCTTCGGTACCGCGGGCCTCGATTACAACCAGGATCCGACACAGGGTATCGCCAACGCCGTGTTCTCGCCCGAGCGCCCGGATAGTGCTTTCATGGAGCGCCTGCTGGCAAAATGCGGCGATCACCTGAGCCTGCTGGCGGCACCGGCCACGCTCGACCAGGTCTACGATTTCGGCGCCGAAGCATTCGATGCCATCTTCGATACGATGCGCATGACCACGTCCTGCATCGTGCTCGACGTTCCCCATCAATGGACCGCCTGGACCAAACGCGTGCTGGTCGGCGCCGACGATATCCTGATCGTCGCCGAGCCAGACCTCGCCAACATGCGCAACACCAAGAACATGATGAACCTGTTGCGGACCGCACGTCCGAACGACCGCCCGCCGCTCTATTGCCTGAACCAGGTCGGCATGTCGAAGCGCCCCGAGATCGAGGTCAAGGACTTCGCCAAGACGATCGAGAGCCAGCCGATCGCGACCATCCCGTTCGATTGCAGGTTGTTCGGTGAAGCCGCCAACAACGGTCAGATGATCGCGGAAGTCTCCGCGCGTCACCGCACCACAAAAACCTTCCTGCAGATCGCGCAACGCCTGACCGGCCGCCCCGATCTCGCCGAGACGCGCGAGTCGTTCCTGTCGCCGATCCTCAGGAAGCTGCAATCGCGTCGAAGCGATGGACGCCGCGCCGCCGGCTAGCCTTCCGGACTTTCGCGTGAAAACGCTCTAGTCTCGGCGGCTGGCCGCGACCGGGATCTTGTCCGCATCGCTGCGGCTCGCATCCCTGCGCGTCAACAGCCGCTTCAGCGCGGTGACATTGGCTGATCCCTGATCGGGCGGCAGATCGGCCTTCATGATGGTCTCAGCCTCGGCCTGGCGGCCCTGCAGGCCGACCACGACGGCGAGATTGGTGCGCACCCGCATGTCGTCGGGCGCGCGATCCCGGGCCCGGCGCAGCGTTTCCTCGGCCTTCGGCAGATCTTTCGACAGCAGATAGGACAGGCCGAGATTGGAGAGCACCGATGGATCGTCAGGCACGATCTTCAGGGCGCTCGCGTAATATTGGCGGGCCTCGTCGTGGCGCTCGAGCTGATCGAGCACGGCACCCTGCGCCGACAGGATGCGCCAGTCCGGGTCTTCCGGGGTGTGGGCGCGCCCGAGCACGTCGAATGCCTGCTGGAAATTGCCGTTGTCGGCGAGCGCCCGTCCGTAGCCGGCGAGCAGCGCCTTGTTGCTGGGCTGCGCCAGCACCGCCTGCTCCATGACCGCGACCGCCTGCGCCCGCTGGCCGGTGGCACGCAGCGCCCGGGCGTATTTCAGCGCGGAGTCGGTGTCCTTGGGGTTCGCGCGGACGCGCTCGTGATAGGTCGCGATGTCGCGCCGCGGGTCGGCTGGGGCCGGCGTGGATTCCGCCGTATCGCCCAATGACCCAGTGATGTCGGACGGACCTGAGGTCTGACAGGCGGACAGCCCGATCAGCAGGAGCGCGGCAGATGCCGAGCCGGCGAGACGGTGCATGCGGCCTGAAGGTCGGGGCAGTTTGTCAGACATCAAGGAGACTCGGAACAGCGAAGGTTCCGGGATGCTCACAGCTTAACCCTAAGTTCCGGTTAAGGATGCCATCATCTCGCCGTCATCCGGCCCAGAAGCGGTGCCGGACACGACGCGAACCGCCAGCCTGGCGGCTGGATCAGTCGACGAACTGGGCGCCGAATTCGTGCCCGATCCGCCAGGCCAGGCGGCACTGACGCGGACTGCCGCTCGACAGGATGATGGTGAATTCCGGCGGAATCTCCAGATATTCAGCGATCACCTTGACGCCGCCGGCCGAGATATCGGTGATCATGCAGTCGCGTGGCAACGACCCTGTGCCCAACTGAATTTTGGCGACGCTCCGGCACTCACGGCGTTCGCTCTTGCGGCGATTGACAAACATCCTGATCCCCAAGCCCTTTTCTGGATAGCTTCTCGGCTGGACAGCTTCTCGTTCCCACCGTCATAACGGGGAAAGATTGGAAACTGCCTAGCGGAACCAATCGCAATTGAGCGGTCATGTTCGAGATTCGTTTACCGGCTCCAGTGGCCTCAGTGCCTCATTTGGCGGCCGCGCTCGTTACCGGCTCTTCCGACAAGCCGGTTCCAACGGGAACAAAAAGGGGGTGATCCCAGGTCATTTGGCGATAGCGTGACCCCTTCGACTCGAATTTGCCGGGATATCCAGGAAGTATGGGAAGTCTTGTTCTGCTTGATCTGATGGGGGGCGTCGCGCTCCTGCTGTGGGGCCTGCATATGGTCCACAGCGGGATTCTGCGGGCCTTCGGGCCCGATTTGCGGCTGTTGCTGGCCCGGGCGCTGAAAAACCGCTTCACCGCGCTTGGCGCCGGCCTTGGCCTGACTGCCCTGCTCCAGAGCTCGACCGCAACCGCCCTGATCACCAGTTCCTTCGCCGCCGAGGAGATCGTCAGCCTGGTGCCGGCGCTTGCGATCATGCTCGGCGCCAATATCGGCACCACGCTGATCGTGCAGGTGCTGTCGTTCAACGTCGCCGCCGTGGCGCCGGTGCTGTTCATTGTCGGCCTCGTCGCATTCCGCAGCGGGCCGCGCTCCCGGATCAAGGATCTCGGCCGCGTCTCGATCGGCCTCGGCTTGATGCTGCTCGCGCTGCATATCCTGCTCGATACGATGGCGCCGGCCGAGAATGCCCCGGGCGTGCGCGTATTCCTGAACGCGATCACCGGCGATCCCGTGCTCTGCATCCTGATCGGCGCGGTCGTGACCTGGCTGGTCCATTCCAGCGTCGCCAGCGTGCTGCTGGTGATGTCGCTGGCCTACTCCCAGTTCATCTCGCCCTATGCCGCGTTCGCGCTTGTGCTCGGCGCCAACCTCGGCAGCGCCGTCAATCCGTTGATGGAGGGGGCGCGGCGCGACAATCCGGCGAGCTACCGGCTGCCGGTCGGCAACCTCGTCAACCGTATCGTCGGCATCCTGCTGGTGGCGCCGTTCCTGCGCCCGATCACCGAGCATATTTACGCCTGGCAGCCCGATCTCGCCAAGGCGACCGCGCTGTTCCACATTGCCTTCAACATTGCAACCGCGCTGCTGTTCATCGGCGTGCTCGACCAGATGGCGCGTCTGCTCGAGCGCCTGTTGCCCAAGCGGGCGCAGGAGACCGATCCGTCACGGCCACGCTATCTCGACGAGAGCGCGCTGGAGACGCCGTCACTCGCGCTGGCCGATGCCGCGCGCGAGGTGCTGCATATGGGCGACCACACCGAGGCCATGTTGCGCAAGGTGATGACGGCGATGCTGACCAACGATCGCGCAATGGTCGACCAGGTGTCGAAGATGGACAACACCGTCGACCGGCTGAACGAGGCGATCAAGCTTTACGTCACGAAGCTTACCCGCGGCAGCCTGGACGAGCGCGAAGGTCAGCGCGCTATGGAGATCGTCGCATTCGCGATCAATCTCGAGCATATCGGCGACATCATCGACAAGAATCTGAGCGAGCTCGCGACCAAGAAGATCAAGCATCGCCTCCAATTCTCGGCCGAAGGCGCCGAGGAATTGTCGGCGTTCCACAAGCGCACGATCGACTCGCTGCGGCTCGCGTTCGGCGTGTTCATGTCGGGCGATGCCGCCGAGGCGCGCAAGCTGCTCACCGAGAAGGCGGCGCTGCGCGCGGCCGAGCTTGCCGCCGTCGAGCGCCATCTGGAGCGCCTGCGCGAAGGCCGGCCCGAGACCATCGAGACCACCTCGCTGCATCTCGACGTGTTGCGCGACCTTCGCCGCATCCATTCGCACATCTGCTCGGTCGCCTATCCCGTGCTCGACGCCGCCGGCGAGACCGCGGCCGATCGCGAGAGCACCGCGGAGACGACCGACGTTGCTGCGCCGGTGGCCGGCCGCTGATCAGCTGTCGAGCGTCTTCGACGCCTTGCCGCGGTTCTTCACGATCAGCATGATGTTACGGATGTAGATCAGCGTCGCGAGGCCCTGCCCGATGATGATGACAGGCTCGCGTTTGGCGAACCCGTAGATCAGCGTCATCAAACCGCCGCCCATCGAGAAGAACCAGAACGCCATCGGCACCACGCTCTGGCCAGCGCGCTCGCTGGAAATCCACTGCACCAGGAAGCGCGCAGTGAAGAACAATTGCGCGATCAGGCCGAACGCCAGCCAGAAGTCGAACTTGGCGATGAACACTTCGTAGAAATAGGCGCTGAGCGCCTGGCCGAACTGAATCAGCATCACTTCACCTCGGTCACATCAGGCACTTCAGTGCGTGTCACTTCAGTGACGACCGGCGTCGGCTTCTTGCGGCGGATCAGCCACCACACGCCACCGAGATCCATGATCCCGATCCAGAGCCGGTCGAAGAATCCATAATTCGACACGCCGGAATGGCGCGGGCGGTCGACGACGTCGACATAGGCGATCGCGAGCCCCTCGCGGCGGACCAGCGCCGGAAGGAAACGATGCAGCCCGTCGAAATAGGGCATCGCCAGAAACACCTCGCGCGGAAACGCCTTCAGGCCGCATCCGGTGTCGCGGGTGCCGTCGCGCAGGATGATGCCACGCACGGCGTTGGCGATCCGCGATTGCAGCTTCTTGAAGCCGGTGTCCTTGCGCCCGACGCGCTGGCCCGCAGCGAGGCCAACCCGGCCATTGCCGCTCTCGACCGCCGCGATCAGGTTGGGCAGGAAGGCCGGATCGTTCTGGCCGTCGCCGTCAAGCGTTGCCACGATCGCCCCGCGCGCGGCGCGCACGCCGCTGCGCACGGCTGCCGACTGGCCCGAGGAGACTGCGTGGCGAAGCTGCCGGAGATTGGGCCGCTGCGCCATGATCGCGCTCAGCCGTTCGCCGGTGGCGTCGGTCGAGCCGTCATTGACGTAGACGATCTCGTAGGCCCAGTGGCCGTCGAGCGCCGCCGCGATCTCGGCGATCAGCGGCGCGATATTGTCCGCCTCGTTGCGCACAGGCACTACGATGGAAACGGCGACCGGCGTCTGGTCGGAAGCAGGCAAATCGGCACTCGTGGTTGGTGTTGGCAGCGGCTGGAACCCGCCCGATCCGGCCATCGGGCGACCGCTTTTATGGGGCGAAGGCGTTCCTCGCAACCCTTTTAAGGCGCCCTTCCGACGGTCCTGACAGCGCCAACACGGTGCCATCGCGATCAATGGCGAAACCAAGGCGGCGGGCGGCGAACCAGTAGCGCACGGCCATTGCGCCGATCACGCCGACCAGCGCGCCGGCCACCACGTCGCTCGGATGATGGGCCAGCAGCACTAGCCGCGTCGCGACGATGATCAGCGCATAGACCAGCATCGCGACCCGTGCGCGTGGCCATACCGCCGACACGGCGAAAGCCAGCGCAAGCGCGGTGATCGAATGTCCCGACGGAAAGCTCGAATAGGCCTCGGTGCCGGCGAAATGCTGGAAGTTGAACGCGTTGGCCTTGCCGCCGACAAAAGGCCGCCCGCGGCCGACGATCCATTTGATCAGCTCACCGACCGCCACCGACAACATGACCGACAGGAACAGGTATTGCAGCCTCGTTCCGAGGCCGAGCAGTGTCGCGCGCGGCACACCGCGCAGCGCAGGTGCCGCCAAGGCGACCGCAATCAGCAGCAGGCCAAGCGCGCACAGCACATACTCGTCCTTGCCGAAATCGGTGAGTATCTTCACCCACCAGAGACCCGGCGTGCCGCGTGGCGGCATCAGGCTGATCTCGGCGACATCGACCGCATACATCAGCGTGATGATGACGGCGCCAACGACGACGACGAGCAGGAGTGCGTGGCGCGCGGAGCGTCGCGCCGCCTCGGCCCGGCGCGAATGCGACGGTGCACGCACGAGCTGGGCGAAGGATAGCCAGACCAGCGTCAGCAATCGTCCGAAATAGTTGGCGGATTCCGCGGTGGCTGGCGGCGCCGCCATGTCACTCCGTCCCTTCGGAACGGAAGATCGCGATCGAAACGGCCTTGCCCTGCGAGATGTTGTAGCCGTCGATCCGCACCCGCGCGTTGTAGCGCAGGCCGATCGCCTCGGCGCGTTGCACGAAGGCGCGCTCGGAGCGCTGTTCGACCAGCGCGAAGCGGCAGGAGCCCTGCCCCAGGAAATCCGCGGCGCCCGATCCGTCGGTGAGCAGCGTCGACGTATCGGTCATGAACACGAGGCTCGGCTCGTGGAAGCCGGCAGCCGCCGCCTTCGGGCCGACGCAGGTCACGTTGCGCAGCGCGCGCGCGACCTCCTGGCTCGGAAACACGGTGGTGAGCCGCGGCAGCACCACGCCATAGGTGGCGCCGGCCATCAGCGCCGCGGCGATCACCGCATTGAGCAGCGAGCGCTCGGCGCGGCTATCCTCGAACATCCACCAGGCGATCAGGCCGAACACCATCGCCACCGCGAACAATGGCCAGGCCGGAAACACCGGCTGATGGATCGCCTTGATGGCGCCGACGATCACGAGCACGGCGCCGAATGCAGGGATAGCGAACCACCACGCAGCGCCGCGCAACAACCAGGGGGAGCGCGACAGCACACGCCGCTCCAGCGCGCCGACGGTCAGGATTGCGATCGCCGGGTAGAGCGGGAGCACGTAGTGCGGCAGCTTGGTCAGCACAGCCTCGAACACGATCCAGGACGGGATCAACCAGGCCAGCAGAAACTGGGCACCCGGCTCGCGCCGCGCGCGCCAGACAGCCGGCGCCGCCAGGCCGGCGAGCGGCGCGCCGGGCCAGAACGTGATCCAGAACAGCAGCAGATAGAGCCCGGGCGGCGCGCCATGGGATTCTTGTGCGCCGAGCTTGCTCAGCATGTCGCCGCCGACGGAGTCGGCAAAGAAGGTTTCGCCGGCGCGCAGGAAGATCAGCACGAACCACGGCAGCACCAGCACCAGGGTCCACATCAGGCCCCAGACCGGGCGCATGCGCCAGAACCAGGCCGCCGATCGATCGAGGATCGCAAGCCCGGCCATGGCAAGGCCGACGAACATCAGGATCAGCGGGCCCTTGAGCAGGATGCCGACCGCCAGCGCCGTCCAGAAGATCGCAGGCGGCGCCCATGATGGATGCGCCGGATCCTCGCCGCGTTGCCAGGATAGATACACCCGCGCCATCGCGCCCATCGCCGCGGTGACCGTCAGCAGCAGCATGGCGTCGGTCTTGGCGAGCCGCGCTTCGACCCCGAGTAGCACGCAACTTGCCATCATCAAGGCAGCCAGCACCGCGCTCTGTCGCGTCACGAACGCAAGCGCTGTCCAATAGGTCAGCAAAACGGCGCCGATGGCGCCGATCAGGGACGGCAGGCGGTACACCCAGATGCGGACCTGGGCGCGCGGCACCCCGAGCGCGGAGATCGTCTTCAGCGCCGCCGCCTGCATCCAGTAGATGCCGACCGGTTTCTTGTAGCGTACGTCGTCCTGGAAGCGGATATCGACGAAGTCGCCGCTCTCGACCATCTGCTTGGTCGCCTGGGCAAAGCGAACCTCATCACGGTCGATCGGCGGGATGGTGAAGAAGCCCGGCAGGAACAGCACCAGGCAGGTCAGCGTCAGGAACAGGATCGAACGCCATTGGCTGGCCGTCGCGAACTCGAACGCCATGAACAGCCTGCGGCTCGAATGCGCAGGTTTTACAGACTGTTGCCCTGCTCCGAAGCGCCGGGGTTGGAGGCTATCCACCATGGGTTTCGCATACGATGAAACCGCAGCGCAAACAACCGTGCTGTTCCGCTTTCCCGCGCGATCATTGCACGCGGATCACAACGGTATCCGCTGCCCCCGTGGCGTCGATGACGGTGAGCCGCGCGAAGCCCGGTCCGGGCGGGTCGATCAGGCGCTGCCGCCGGCTGTCGATGTCCCCGGCTGAGACACCGTTCACGAGTACCGTCAGCGGCAGCACCCCGCCGGCGACCTTGACCGGCATCGCCGCATGACCGCCCTCGGATTGATCGACGTCGATGCGTGAGCCATTCAGCGGAAACTGGATGTGTGGCGCCTGGTCGTTGCCGCTGCGGACCAGTTCGCCGAGCGGCCGGAACCGGCGCAGCGGCGGCGGCAATTTTGCGTTGGAGGCGACCAGCACGCCGCGCGGCGGCTTCGGCAACGCCGCCGGGATCTTCCCGGTGCGTGCAAAGGCATCGAACAGGATTGGCGCCGCCGCCGTGCGCCCAACCAGCCCCGGCACCGGCGCGCCATCCGGGCGACCGACCCAGACGCCGATGGTGATGCGACCGTCGAAGCCGACCGACCAGGCGTCGCGATAGCCGTAGCTGGTGCCGGTCTTGAACGCGATCCGGTTATGCACGCCGTTCTCCGGCGGCGGTGTGCCGAGCAGGACATTGCCCACCTGCCACGCCGCGGCCTGATCCATCAGCCGCATCGTTTCACGGCCGTCATTCGGCTGCACGATCTCGCGCAGCGGCTTGGTCGCACCGAGCCGCGCCAAACCGGAATAGAGCTGGGCGAGATCCTGCAGCGTGATGCCGACGCCGCCGAGGCCCATCGCAAGCCCTGGTGCCTCGTCCTTCGGCAGCACTAGGTTGGTGCCGGCCTGCTTCAGCCGTGACGATAGCCGGCTGGCGCCAACCCGGTCGAGCAGCGCGATCGCCGGCACGTTCAACGACAATTGCAGCGCCTTGCGGATCGGCACCGTGCCCTGGAACGTCATGTCGAAATTTTCCGGAGCATAGGTGCCGAAGCGGATCGGCCGATCCTCGATCAGGCTGTCGGGATGAACAAAGCCGTCTTCGAAGGCGAGGCCATAGATGAACGGCTTCAGCGTCGAGCCCGGCGAGCGCACCGCGCGCGTCATGTCGACCTGCCCGGCACGCCGCTCGTCGAAATAATCCGCCGAGCCGACGCGCGCGAGCACGTCGCCCGTCTCGTTGTCGACCACGACGATCGCGACCGAAACGTCCGGCCCCTGCGCGATGGCGCGGTCGCGCGCCAGCGCCTCCAGGTTCCGTTGCAGGGTGGCATCCAGCGTGAGCTTGATGACCGGCGCATCCTTCATCGTCGCGATCGCCTGATCGGACGAATGCGGCGCCAGGATCGGGATCTGCTTGCGCAGCTTCGGCACTGGCGTTGCCCTGGCCTGCGCGGCTTCGTCCTTCGACACCACGCCGTCCTCGACCATGCGGTCGAGCACGCGGTCCCGCGCGGCGTGGGCAGCGTCCGGATAACGATCGAGCCGCCGCCGCTCCGGAGATTGCGGCAGCGCAACCAGCAATGCGGCCTCCGCGAGCGAGAGCCGCTTCGGCTCCTTGCCGAAATAGGCGATCGAGGCGGCGCGCACGCCCTCGAGGTTGCCGCCGAATGGCGCCAGCGCAAGGTAGAGGTCGAGGATCTGGTCTTTCGAAAGCTGCCGCTCCAATTCAACCGCGCGCACCATCTGCCGCAGCTTTGCATAGACCGAGCGCTGGTGCCGCGGCTCGATCAACCGCGCCAGCTGCATCGTGATCGTCGAACCGCCTGAGACGATATGGCCGCGTGTGAGCAACTGGAAGCCGGCGCGCGACAGCGCCAGCGGATCGACGCCGTGATGCGCATAGAAGCGCTTGTCCTCATAGGCGAACAACAGCTTCAGATAACCGGGATCGACCGATGCCTTGGCGTCGACCGGCAGCCGCCAGCGTCCGTCCGCCATTGCATAGGCGCGCAACAGTTTTCCATTGCGGTCGATGACTGTGGTCGAGACCTGCTGCGCCTGCGCAAGCGGCAGCGGCCCGAGCGAAACCACCCAAGCGGCGAAGGCCGCAGCAACCATGACGAGCACGATCGCAACAGCGCCGGCGATGCGAAGCACCAACCGCCCGCTACGCTTATCATGCCCGGGCTTGACCCGGGCATCCACGTCTTTCTTGCCAGCGGACGTGTCCCTGGAAGGCCGGGTCAAGCCCGGCCATGACGAGAAGAGTTTTGGACGCGCGTCCTTGCTCATTCCACGATCACTCATTTCGCCGGCTTCACCTCGACCGCACCGGTGCCGCTGCGGCCGTAGCGCGAGGGGTTGTACATGTCCTCGACATAGGCCTGCGGCAGCACGTATTTGCCCGGCGACACCGCGCGCACGACATAGGCGACCGTGAAGACCGACTTGTCATTGGCACCCCGGTCGATCGCCGCAGTGAAGCGGTCATCGCGGAACTCGGTGTTCTTCGGCTCGACACCGTCCTCGATCCACTCGAGCGTGCCGGAATCGCCTGACGACACCAGGTTCGGATTGTCGATCTCGAGCCCCGCCGGCAGATAGTCGGCCACCATGATGTGACCGAATTCCGGTTTGGCTTCCGTCACCTTCAGCACAACCGCGAAGCGGTCATTCTGTTTCGCCTTGCTGACGTCGGCCGGCTTGCCGTCGAGCGTGAAATAGCTGCGCTCGATCTTGAAACCGTTGGAGGCGGCGGGCTCCGGCGTCACCGGCGAGCCCGACACCGAGATCACCGCCTGTACCGGCGCGTCACCGGTGTTGGTGATCTTGAGCGGCTGGCCCGTCATCTCCTCGGCCTTGTAGCTGCGATAGACCGCGGTCTTGACCGGCTGGCCGTTGATGTCGAGCGCCATCGTCTCCTTGGCGAGGGCGCGTGCCGCCAGCACCATCCACGCATTCTCCTGCGTCGAGGTGTAGGGCGACAGCCCCCGCGCCGCTTCGACCCGCAGCACGGCCTGCGTCAGCGTGGTGCGCGGCGCATTGCCCTCGCCTGCGAGCGAAACCAGCGCCGCCGCATCGCGCAGCGCCGAACCGTAATCGACGCGGCCGAACTCGATCACCGGTTTGGGGTTCAGCGCATCGAGCGCGGCACCATAGACCCGCTCCGCCCTCGCCTTGTCGCCGACCAGCGCCAGCGCCGCGGCCAGCTGCGCCTTGGAGATCGGCGTCGCCAGATTGTTCAGCTTGGTGTCGGCGAGATAGCGCAGGTCGCCGATCGGCGCAGCGCCGTTACGGGCGAGCACGTAGAGGCCGTAGGCCAGATCGCGGCCGCCGTCCTTCTCCGGCTCGTTGGCATTGACCACCGAGTTTCTGACGCGGTCGAGTGCGTTCTTGAACAGCACGTCGGGCACCGCAAAGCCCTTTTCACGGGCTCGGGTCAGGAAGTCGGTGACGTAGGCGTCGAGCCAGGCGTCGTCGCCGCCTGCCGACCACAGGCCGAACGAGCCATTCGATCCTTGCCGCGCCAGGAGCCGCTCGATCGCATCGCGGATGCGTTGGTCGACCGCGGTGTCCATCGCAAGATGGGCGCCGGCGGCGAGATCGTTGACATAGAGCAGCGGCAACGCGCGGCTGGTGATCTGCTCGGAGCAGCCATAAGGGTAGCGGTCGAGCGCCTTCAGAATGCTCGCCGCATCGAGCGCGGTCGACAGGCTCGCCGAGACCGAGACGCTGCCGGTGCCCGGCACCAGATCGGAGAACATGTCGGAGGTCAGCGTCAGGCTCTCGCCCTTCGCCAGCGTGCGGATCGAGCGGCGCGCCAGCACCTGGGTCGCCGGCTTGACGTCGAGCGCATAGTGCCGCGCCAACGTCATCCCGTTCGGCCCGGAAATGTCGACGTCGAAATCGGCGCGCCCCGCGCCGCCGGCCTCGAGGCCGAGCGACAGCGAGGTGCGCTGCTTTGCGGCGAGCTTCACGGTCGTGGTCGGATTACCCGAAGCCTTGATCGGGCCGCTCGCCTTGACGCTGACGGCGTAATCGCCGGCAGCGCCCTCGACGTTGTCGATATCCATGCTGATGGTGCCCTTGTCACCGGTCAGCAGGAAACGCGGCAATGTCGCGGTCACCACCACGGGATCGCGCACGATGACATCAACATTGGCGCGGCCGAGCTTGGTGGCACTCCACGCCACCGCCATCACCCTCGCCGTGCCGGCGAATTCGGGGATGTCGAAGCTCACCTCGGCAGTGCCGTCGGGACCGACCGTGACGATGCCGGAATAGAGCGCGAGCGGCTTCTGCGTCGGCGGCGAGCCCTGCAGCTCGGCGCCGGCTGCGTCACCGCCGCTGCGGATCTGCCCCTGGGTGCCCTGCATGCCGTCGATCAGCTGGCCGTAGAGGTCACGGATCTCGGCGGTCAGGCGGCGCTGGCCGAGATAGTAGTCGTCCGGCGCCGGGGGCTTGTAGTTGGTCAGGTTGAGGATGCCGACATCGACCGCGGCGAGCACTACCTTGGCGTCCTCGCCGGGATTGAGCCCGCCGAGCTTGACCGGAATCTTCAGCGTCGTGCCCGGCCGCACCAATGCGGGCGGCGAAAGCTCGACGGCCAGCGTGCGTGTCTTCTTGTCGATGCCGAACCATTTCAGCCCGATCGCGCGGCCCGGCATGCGCCCGGCGGCGGCATCGAGCAGTCGGCGCAGCGTCGTCATGACATAGGCGCCGGTGCCCCAGTCCTTGCCGACCGGTAGCTTGACCTGCTGGGTGCCCTCCTTGACGTCGACACTTTGGGTCGTCAGCAGGCGGTCGCCCAGCACATAGACCGTGAGCTTGCCGGCCGTACGCGCGTTGACCGACACCGTCATGGTGTCGCCGGACTGGTATTCCGGCTTGTCGATCGAGGTTTCGAGCAGGTCGGGCGTGTCGGCACTGCCGTCGGAATACCAGCCGACATCGAACTGCACCGAGGTCACCGGACCATCGGCGTCGGTCGATTTCACATCAAGCCGGTAGCGGCCGGGCTGCGGCTGGAAGGTCAGGCGCATCGGCTTGTCGGCGGCGAGATTGACGTCGCCGTCGGCGACGCGGCGGGTCGACTTGACCGGCTCATACTGCCAGGACGAATTCTGCCGGTACCATTGGTAACGCGACTCCAGCTTCAACAGCTCGTAGCGCAGCCCGTTGCGCGACAGCTGCCTGCCGTCGGGCGCGACGAACGCGACGTCGAACTCGGCCTTGTCGCCCTCGGCCACACTCTTGTCGCCGAACAGCGGCTTGACGCCGATCAGCGAGGCCGCAGGCGCCACCGGCAGCACGATCTTGCGCTCGACCGAACGGCCGCCGGTCTCCGCCATGCGGATGAAGATCTGGGCCTCCTGCGGCCGGGTCGAGGCCGGGACCTTGTCGAGCTTGACCGGGAAGCTGGCCGCGCCGTTGGCATCGGCCTCCGGCAGGTCCTCGATCGGGGTCCGCTCGTTGCTCGCGGTCTGCTCGTCATCAACGCCGAACTGGTAGCCGGCATAGCCGGGCCGGCCGGTTGCGCTAGGTGCGACCAGCATGTCGCCTTCGAGCTGCAGCCCCGAGGCCGGCGCGCCATAGAGGAAGTGGCCGGAAACCTGAAGTTCCACTGGAACTTCAGCTTTGATCACCTTCTCCTTGCTGGTCAGGTCGAATTCGATCCGCTCGGGGATGTAATCCTCGACCATGAAGGTGGTCTCGCCGACCGACGAGCCCTTGGGATCGGTAAAGACACGCGCCCGCCAGGTCCCCGTCGGCACCGCGGAGTTCAGCGCCACCGCCAGCATGCGGCCGCCAGCGCCCTGGTCGGGCAGCACGGTGCGGCGGAATTCGACGCCGTCGGGCCGCTCGATCACCATGGTCAGCGGCGTCCCGGTCAAGGCATTGCCCTGTCCGTCGCGCAGCAGCGCGGTCAAATAGACGGTCTCGTTGGAGCGATAGACGCCGCGCTCGGCGTAGACGAAGGCGTCCGCACCGGCCGGGATCGCCCGCCCTGCGACGCCGCGGTCGGTGAGGTCGAAAGCGTTGGTCTTCAGGCTCAGGAAGGCGTAGTCGGCCTTCTCGCCCGTCACCGTCAGCAGTGCTGGCGACAATCCACCCTCGCCGCGTGCCAGCCCCTGCTCGAACAGCACATGGCCTGCTGCATCGGTCTTGCGGGTGGCCAGGATCTCGTTGTTGCGGGCGACCAGCTTCACGTCGGCATTGGCGACCGGTTCGGTCGAGGCCAGCGAATTGACGAAGACGTGGATACCGTCGTTGCCGGAGAAGGCCGACAGGCCCATGTCGGAGACGATGAACCATTGCGTCGCCAGCGTGCCGTCATCGTCGCTGCCCGGCCCCTTGGCCGCGGCGGTCATGACGTAGACGCCCGGCTGCAGGTCGCCGAGCGCCTGGTCGACCGGAAATGCGGTGACGACGTCCTGGTTCAACGTGGTGGCGGTGGCGAGCTCGCCGGACCACACCTTGACGCCACGCTGGTCGCCGAGATCGGAGAGCTGATAGCGGCTCAGCGTGCTCTGGAAGTCGCTGTCGATCACGGTGTTGATCAGGTTGCGGTCGCCGATCCGGAACACGTTGACCGTGACCGCCGGCGTGTTGACGCTGACCACCGGGATACCGCGCTGGCCGGTCCGCGGCAGCACGTAGGCCCGCCCGGTGAACCGCACGAACGGCTTGCGGTCGCGGACATAGATGTTGAACTCAGCGGATTTCGGCAGGGTCTCCTTGACGGTCGAAGGCAGGCCGGCGCGCAGATTGATGTTGTAGCGCTCGCCGTGCTTCAGCCCGTCGACGCAGAGCTGCTGGCCTTCCGCCGACAAAGCCGGCTTGTCGGTGCCGGCCAGTGCGAGATACGGCGCGAAGTCGACGCGCTTGGCGAGTTCCTCGGAGAACTGGAAGCAGGCCCGCGGCGAGGCCGCATCGGAATCGACGGTATAATCGAGCAGCCGGAAGCCATGCTCGTCGCGCATCTTCTCATACTGGCCCCGGACATCGGCGACCTCGCGCAGGTCGAGCGACAGCCGCAGCGCGTCGAGCGCCGGACGCCACAGCTTGCGCTCCGCGAGCGCCTTGCCGAGCACGGCCAACGCATCGGCCTCCTCGCCCGCATTGCCGGCGCGCTGATAGGCGAGGTAGGCGGCAGTGGAGGCGCGCTCCATCAGGAAGGTCTGTTCGCTGGAGCTGGCGGAGCGGATCTGGAACACGGTCCTGGCAAGCCGCAGCCAGTTGGCGCCGTCCTCGGGCGCGGTTGCCGCGATCTGGCCGAGGATCGTGAGCCCGCCGCGGAAATCATTGCGCTTGAAGGCTGCGTCCGCGTCGGTGCGCAAGGTCGCCGCCGACTTGTTGACCGCGCCCGCCTCGCTCTTGATCTGGGCTTCCAGCCTGATCGCGGAATCCGCGAGGTCGTCGCGCCTGAAGGCCTTGTCCGCGGCCTGGGCGCTCACCAAGCCGAGCGCCAGCGTGGCGCAAATTGCGGCCGCACGAACCAATCCGATCATGATGGAGCTCCTGAACGCCCCGCGGTCGACCGCCGCGTTGGGGCTAAAAAATGCGCGAAAAGGTGACGGAGTGAAGGCGCTGACATGAACGGACGAAAACGTCGCAGATTGCATTGCCGACATTCCTTCGACCTGCCCCGGCGGCAGCGTCATGCCGGCTCGGCGGGCGAGTCTGGCCAACACAGGACGGGACCCCTGCTCGCCTTTGTCGTCTGACCACAAAAATCGGTTCGGACGGACTTGGCGGAAAGGCGGATTTTTCATATTGCGGGTGCTACAAGGCGGCCACGGTCCCGTAGCTCAACTGGATAGAGTAGCGGATTTCTACTCCGCGGGTTGCAGGTTCGAATCCTGCCGGGATCGCCAAACAAAACGGGCGAAAATTCCTTTTAAATCAAAAGCATTTACCTCCTTTATCCACAGGCGACACATTCACGTTTTGTGTAGAACAGATGCGGATCAATGCAGCTGTTTGAGGCCGGATGTTGCATCGAATCCCCGGAAAAATCCCCGAACTGATTTCGCACAGCGGAACTAAATCGCATCTGGTGTGCCACAAACTACTTGCGCCTGTACACCATTCGTGTACAAACAATCCAGCGTTGGGATTGGCCCGACGCGAAAGGAAAATGGAGTCCTACAATGGGTTTGTTCAACCGCGATCCCCTCGCTCAGATGCAGTCCCTGCGCGATCAGGCCGAGCGCCTCGGCGTGCAGTTTCTTGAAGGTCACGCCGTCAAGGGCACGATCACCAAGCAGATGGTGCTGACCGTCGCCAAGACGCTGAACTTCCATCCCGACCAGCTGATCGAGATGATCCCGGATCGCCGTCGCGCTGGCCGTCACGCCAAGGCGATGGAAGGCCTGCGCAAGGCCAACCTGATCGGAGGTCGCGGACCGACCTTCTCCGATTTCGAGCAATACGATCGGGAACACTAAGACGACAGCGGCTCCGGGAAACCGGAGCCGCAATTCCTTTCCGCCCCGACAGGAGCATTTGCGCCATGAGCGTTTACGATCTGATGCGGCAGCGCTGCGGCCTCTCGCAGACCGAGGCTGCCGAATTCCAAGGCGTGCGCCTCGATACTGTGAAATCCTGGTGTAGCGGCCGGCGGCCGGCGCCGGCGCGCGCCGTCGACGAGCTGCGAGATCTCTATCGTCGTATCCTCGAGGCCGGCGCCAGCTACGCCGCGCAGCTCGAGCGCCGCGGCCCGCATGTCGGCGAGGACGGCTCGGCGCGTTACCTGGTCGGCGAGCCGCGCGACGACCAGGATGCGATCGCCCAGGGCTGGCCGAACAAGGCCGCATGCCTAGCCGCGCTCGGCGTTGCGATCGCCGCCCTGCCCGTCGACGCTGCGCCCGAGCTGGTCCCGCATGACAAAAACACGGGAATTCCCCGCGCCGGCAAGGCCAAGGTCCAATCGCGATAATTCAAAGATTGTGAGCGGACGATATGACACCCAGCCGGCTCCGGCGCGGCGTGAAGCGCAGGGCAACTTCCGCTCCGGTCTCGATCGACTCATAGAGGGCCGAGATCAGCTCCAGGCTCTTGCGGCCCTCGAGCCCGTCGACCAGGGCCGCGCGCTGGTTCTCCAGGCAATCGACCACATGATGATAGTAGGCCTGATGGCCGAAGCCGTAGACGTTGGGCGGGTTGACCGAGAACTTCTCCACGACGTCCTTGTCCGACGGCAGCTCGTTGACAAAGCGCCAGTGCCGGATCTGGTTGACCGCGAAACCGGAGATCTCGACCGTGCCCTTTTCGCCCAGGATCGACAGCGAACCTTCGAGATCGGTCGGGCGCGCCGCGGTGGTCGCCTCGATGATCCCGAGCGCGCCGTTGCGGAACTTCAGCGTCGCGACGGCGGTGTCCTCGGTTTCGATGTTGGCGAGCGCCGTCGTCGCCCGCGCATGCACGCTCACCACGTCGCCGAAGAACCACTCCAGCATATCGACGTGGTGGCTCGCCTGATTGGTCAGCACGCCGCCGTCAAAGGCCCAGGTGCCGCGCCAATCGTCCTGGTCGTAATAGGCCTGGTCGCGGCACCAGCGCACCCGGACCGTCCCCAGGATGAGCTTGCCGAAGCGGCCGGCATCGAGCGCCTCGCGCGCCTTGACCACCGGCACGTTGAAGCGGTTCTGCTTGACGATGAACATCTTGATGCCGGCCTCGTCGCAGGCCCGGATCATGTCGTCGGCGTCCTGCAACCGCAGCGCCATCGGTTTCTCGACCACGACGTGCTTGCCGGCCCTTGCGCAGGCGATCACATGCGCGGGATGCAAGCCGCTCGGTGTCAGCACGGCGACGGCGTCGATATCCTTGCGCGCCAGGAACTCGTCCATGTCGTAATGGGCGGGAACGGCGAACTTCCCGGCAATCGCATCGGCACGCGCACGAAGCGGATCGCAGACTGCAACCAGGCTCGCTCCCGCGATGTGATTGCCACCCAGGAGATCGGAATGGCGCTTGGCGATACGCCCGCACCCGAGCAGGCCAAATCTGATCATCGCAACTAAACCCTATTTATCGGTGGATGGGCGCGCAGATAAGCGGCCTCGCGAGCCGCACGGCAATGTCGCCGTCATTCGGCGGCGAACTCTTCTGTCAACCTGCTACCATTTGAAAACTAGCAGCACTCCCGCGGCTAACCAAAGCGGCGAAAGGCTGAGCAACATCGAGCCCCAAAACAAAAGCTCTTTTCGAGCAGTCGCACGCCCACTCATACGCTAACTCCCTATAAAAAATAAAATTGCACACTTAGGGCGTGCCGAACAACATTGAATTTGGCCCCCGTAAAAATACGGCAAAACTACCGTCTAAAACGCGTAGCCTCCCGCCTGCGCTCTATTCAACGACATTTTTCTGCTATATGAGTTGTTGGCCCCTATCGCTACAATTGGCCCTTGCATGATGACCTTGCTCATCGCTGTAGGCTCGATTTTGATCCCGCTGTCCATCTGGAGAGCGTATCGGATAGGCTTCCGCGACGGCCGAGAGCAAGGCTACTCCGAGTCGTTTCAGCTCTTCGGCGGTATGCGGGGCACACCCGAAAAATCGCGGTCTAATAAGCAAGAGCCGGAAGGTGCCATTCTTTAAGTTCTCTAGCATGTCATCCAGCATGCGAGTGACGATTGGCTCAACGCTGTTCGCGTTTGCTTCAAGTGGGTTTCTCTATCTGATCCCGCCCCAGCCTGCGACCCCATGGATCCGCAGCGCTTTTCGTCTCTGGCAAGGCCATGCATACGTCGTCGTCGTCAAATATCCGCTCGCAGAGATTGAGGCTGCCCGCCTTTACGAAGATGGCAAGCCACTCGGGCCGGCAAATAGTGACCCGCAGGAGATCACTCTTCAAGGCAAAGGTCTCTACAGGTTCTACCGCGAGACAGATGAAACAGTGCCAGTACTGATGTTCTCGTCGAGCGACAATACAGATCCAAATACGAACGGCAGGAAGTATACGATCAAATGAGGTTTCAATTTTGCGCAGCTCAGCAAAATTGTCGGGGGACTGATGACAATTTCAACGCGAACCATTTTGATAGCGGCTGTAATTCTCAATGTGATCTCGATCGGATTGTCCGAGGTACAGCGTAGGCAATTGGGCTATCATAGCATCGAGATCACAATGGAGTTGCGCAAGATTGAGCAGCAGCGGCTCGCCCAGCAAGAGGTTGAACTGGACCGTACCTACAAACTAATCAACGAGATCAACAACCGAGTGAGCAGTCTGGAAGGTCAAATGCAGGCCCTCAACGCGAAGGCGCAATTTTTGAATTTTTCCAAGTAACGGTATCCTCGGCCGTGATGATTGGCGATCTGCCCCCACGATTGGGCCATACGTGGCCGGCCTCAACGGTTGCCGTGGCCGCCCAGTTCGACTCAAAAGAACTGGCGATTGTCGCTGACGCAGCCTCCGGTACGGGCGAGAATCCCTGATGGCCTATGATTGGACGCAGGTGATTTCGGTTTTCATGATGGCCGCTGGCTTCGTGCTCGTGCTTGTTGGCTTGCTCGCCTGGAAGCGGCACAGGCGTCATGCCGAGAGCGAGGAAATGGAAAAAGTGGCCGAGCAACCCCGGCCCCGCATGCCGCCCCTACCACGGTTGCTATCTGCCGAACGCTCGGACCAGGCCGATCATGGTGGGAACATCTAGGTTATGGACCATCAGCGCTTGAGATGAATGTCGATGAAGTTCGTGATGATCCAGCCGACCCCGCCGCTTAAACCGACAGCGGCCCAATAGAGCCAACGGCTGGCATTGCGCACGCCGGTCGCCTGCACCTGAACATTCTGCACGGCCTGGACGGTCGGTTTCATGTCCGAGATGTCTTTAGTCGCCGTCGTCACCTGCGCGCCCATAGCCGTCATCTCGGCGCGAAGATCGTCGACCTTTCGGTGCAGATCCTTGCGGCCCTCAGAGGCTTTCTCTTCCATCCGCTGCCAGGTCTGCAGCAGCGTCGAGACGGTCGACTCCAGCCCGCCGATCTTGGCGGCCATCTGAAGCAAGGCAGCATTTACGCTGGCCGTTTCGTCGCCGCTCATTGCACCTTCTTTCGCTTGAACAGGCTGAAACCGTGCGCCGGCTTTTCCGCCGGCAGCGCGCTCTCGCAGGCAACGCCCTGGACGCGGCCGATGCCCTCGCGAACGTCCTGGTATTGGCAGACGGCGCGATGCAGGCAGGCGTTGACCTTCGCCAGCGCCGCGCGATCGGTTTTCCAGAGCCGCTCGATCTCGCCGGCGTCGAGCTCGCGGTCCGGCGTATCGACCGGCGCGCGCTCGCAGGCCGCAACGTCCGCCGGCAGCGCCGGAATGTTCGGCGCGTCCGGAGGCGGAGGCTGCAGTCTGTCGACGCTACCGGACCCCACGCACCCGGCGAGACATGTCGCGAGTAAAACACTTGTTAGGATTAGCCGGCGTTGCATCGATTGCCCCCTGGTTAGACTGGATCTGCGCCTCGGCCGCCGCGGCGCGCTTGGCGTCGCGTTGCTGCAGGGCGTTGGCGAAAATGAGCTGACGATCCTTCTCGGCGAGGCGCGCCTGCAATTGCGCATTCTGCGCGGCGACCTGTGCCGCCTCGCACTTGGCATCCGCCGAGCTAAAGCCGGCGTTGTAGAGATGCACACCGCCGGCGATCGCGGCGCCGCCCGCGACGACGGCCAGGCCGCCGGCGAACAGCGCGCCGGCGGCAAAGGGCGACAGGCTGACGCCCGCGAGGCCGGCCAGGCGCACGAGGATTGCGATGATCCAGCTCATGCGTGCTTCCCCGCGCGATAGTCAGCCAGGCGGCGCCGCTCGAGCTGGTCGGCCACGAACCAGACCAGGACGCCGACGCCGGCGACGACGACCAGGGCGGCGATGCTGATCGCGATCGCCTGGATCGCGCCAGGCGTCAGGCCGAGCGCGCCGACCGCGTCCTTTGCGGCCGAGACCTGTGTCGCGCGGTCCGTAAGCCAGGCGAGCACGCCGGCGCCCCCGAGGCCGGTCGAGCTGCCGAAGATCTTGCCGGCCCATCCCTTGGCGCGATCGGTCAGCGCGATGGTCTGCGAGCCCTCGTCGCGGAGATCCGCGACGGTCGCGCTCGCTCGCGTCTCGGCGACCGGCCGCGGCGCCTGCGGCTTGCCGAGCTCGGCGATCAGCTGGCCGTCGATCACCGGCGTCAGCGGCAGGCCGCGCGCGTTGCGGTAGGCCAGGATCATTCCCTCGGTCCGACCCTGCGGCGAGGGCTCGCCGTCGACCTGGCCGACGTCGTAATAGCCGAGCTCGCGCAGCCGTCCCTGCACATAGGCGACGGCGTCCGGATCGACCGGCGCCGGCGTCGTCGCGAGCTTCGCATGCTCATGCGGATGCCACGTTGCGAGGCCGCGCTCGAACAGCGCCGCCTCGTCGTCGCGGCGGATGCGCAAGCCCTTGCTGTCGGGCCAGAGCCGTTTCATCGAGCGGATGAGGCCAGGGATCTTGGCGAGCTCGCCGCTGCCGATCGCGGCCTTGATCTGCCGCATCTCCGACCAGCGCGGTCCCGGCTTGTTGAAGCCGCCGGCGTCGCGGTTGAAGGCGATCGAGAGGATGACGCCTTTGCAATCCGGCGAGAGCTCGTCGAAGCCAGGCAGCAGCCGCCGACAGATCGCCAGATAGCGCGGAATGTCGTGGCTCGAGAAAACCTCGAGCGCGACGTCCCAAGGGATATCGACGACGCCGCGCAGCCTGCGCGCCAGCTTCTCCGCCGCCGGCCCGGTGACGCCGCAGCACTTCGCCAGCGCCCTCAACATCGCGTCCGGAATCTTGCCCGACCAATCGGCCTGGAACTGCTGCCGCGTCGTCTGGCCGACGTCATAGCCGCAACCGATCGTCACGCCGGACTGTTCGCCGGGCCAGGTCGCGCCGCTCAGATGCCTTGAATACCAGGCCGGGCTGGTGACCTCGGCGCTGACGATCAGGTCAAAGGTCGCGTGGGAGATTCCATGCAAATCGATAGCGCTCGCAGAAATGACTGCGCTGGTCATCGTGTTAGTCCTTTTGTGATGGAGCGGAGGCGCGCGGCCCGGTCAGACCAGGGCGTTTGCGCGAATGAGAAGCTGGTCGACCTGCGCGTCAGACAGACCGAGGGCCGTAATCATGCGTTGCACCAAGGGATCTGTACGCCGGAGCTCCGTCGCGAGATCCCATTCCTCCTGGACAGAGGCATCCGCCGCGATCGCGGCTCGGACCACGGCCCAATTGCCGAGCTCGTCATAGGCTCGCTTCAAGCCGAGCTTGGTGCAGGCGCTCGGCGCCAGCGCCGGCGGTTGCAGAAATGCAACGACCGCCGGATCATCGTCGGCGACCTGCTCGAGGACGCGGTCAGGCTGCTCGCAGCCAAACCATCCGACGATTTCACCAGCGCTGTTTCGCTCTACAAATCCCATATCGATCAGACCTCCAATGGATCAAACCAGCCGCGCGTCGCGATGCGGAGTACCGTTGATGCAGCGCTCGCCCTGGCGGCGACATTCGCATTCGTGTCAGTCCACACTCGAATTTCAGAGAAGTTGCCCATTGCGGCGTTTGTCACTTCTGTCGCTGTCGCACCGTTTGAGAAGTTTGGCGCGGTGTCGACCATCGCGACGTCATGGACCCACCACTGCACGTTTTGCGTCGCGCTCCAGCCGATGACGGTCAGAATGGCTTGCACCTGGATTCCGGTCGGAATACTTGCGAGGGAGTAAGTCGTCAGCGCTGTTCCGAGGTTGGTCACGTTCACGTCGATCGAGACGCCCGGCCAGATGAACTCGTTTCCGCGTACCAACAGCTGAGAGAATACGGTGCCGTTCCAATAAACGACGCCGCGCCGGCGAAACAGCGCATAGCCGCCCGGCAGAGTTGGAGCGGTTGCGCTTCGAGATATGACAGCATCGACCGAGCCCGAGCCGGTCGGATTTCTAATCACGAAGACATGGTAAAAGCCGACCGTCATCGCGCCGGTATCCAGGCAGCCAAGGCCATTACCGGCAGCCCATGCGCCGCTCGTCTTATTTAGCGCAGCTGCAAGCGTAATCATGTCGGTCGCGTTGCGATCAGCTACAACGCCGGCGGTTAAAGTGAAGTTGGCGACCCCGCCTGGAGCGCTGATCTTCAAGCCCGACTGATAGCCCCTCAGTAGTCCGGGAATGCCGAGATTGACCACCGCAGCCGGCTTGTTCGTCAGCTCGGCAAGATTGAGGCTCGACGTCAGATCGCCCGCGCCGAGCTGACCGACGCGGTTGAAATTCCAGTCTCCGAACGTGCCGACACCATTCGCCTTGTCGACCGTCATCGTAATGATCTGCGCAACAGAATCGTAGAGACAAACGCCCTCCATCCAATTGGTCGGCGAGGCATTCGACGATGCGCGCAGCCGGACGCCGTTCTGATACGCAAACCCTGTGACCGCTGAGAACACTTTCGTTCCCGGGCTACCGATCGCCAGCGCGGTCGCGCTCGTCGCCTCGGTTGCGCTCTGAGCGAGTAGCAGCCATTTTCCGGCCGCCAGATCGGTTGCGAAATTCCCCGACAGATGCGGGACGATGCACTGATAAAGGTTTTTGTTGATCGGATGCACCACGATCGAGGCCGGCGGCGCGGCTACGTAATTCGTGCCCGTTGCCCAAGCCGTCGCGCTGCTCCACGGCACGGCGCCGGTATCGCCCTTGTCACCCTTGGAAGCCAGGACCTGCCAGTATGTCGCGTCCGGCGCCGGATGCCCCGATCCCGGCGCAGGGTTGATCCAGACATAGGACGTTCCTGCAGTCGTCTGCACATCGCCGACCGAATAGGTCGCGGCGTTGTCGTAAACCCCGCGAAAGCTGAAACCCCTGTAGATGCCGAGATAGGACCAGGCGCCCGCGCTATGAAACCACATTTTCCCGGTCGTCGGCTGCAGCGCATACTGACCGTCCGAGCCGAGCGAAGGATCGGGCGCGGCGAGTGACGCGTCGACGAACCAAAAGAAACCCGACGTGTTCAGCGCCGCGATCAGATTTGAAACGTCACCGATCACCTGCGCGCCGGCGATGCGCTGAGACGAGGCTTTCCAGATGACATAGGCGACGCCGGCCTGTGCGCCGCCGCCCCATGGCGGAATCACGAGATGCGTCGGGTCGGTGACGTCAGCGATGATCGTCTGAAAATTGCCGATCTGCAGGATGTCGCCAGGCCGAACATTGGTGCCGGACCAGATTGTCCCGACACCCGTGACGGCCGTCCCGTTTGCCGCGACAGAGATCGTACCGGTCGAATAGCTCGAGAGCGCGGTCATTGACTACGGTCCTTCCTGCAAAAAGATGCGAGACGTCGGCGCCGGCGCCGCCGCCGCGTCGGCCTCGGCCTGGATCGCCTGGAGCTCGGCGACCGTCTTGGCCGCGCGCGTCCGAACGACCATCGATCGCCGCTTGTTCTCTTTGGTCATCAGCTCGTCCGGCTTGGCGAGGATCGTCTGCGCCAGCGCCTGCGGCGTGACGCCCTCGACGGCCGCCGCCGCCGTGAACTCGGCCGATGGCTCGCCGCCGGCAGCAACAGCGGCAGCCAGCGCCCGCTTGCGATCGTGCGCGATATCGTGACCGTCGACCATGTAGCGCTCGTTGACGATTGCCTCGACGCGCTTCCGCTTGACCTCGATGACACTCACCCTCATGGCGCAACCGCCTCGACGTCTAGACGCTTGAGCCGATACGGATGCGCCGGCGCGATGAAAATCGCATAGATGCCCGGATGATCGACCGCGAACGAGAGCATTCCATCGGTCACATGCTCGAAATGCACCATGACGCCGTCGAGCGCGACGGTCGCATCGAACTCTGCCGGCGAAACCGTCAGCTGGAGCAGATCCTCGCCGTCCGCCTTGACCGTGCGGAGCTCGCCGGAGATCTCGACGTCGAGTTTCGGCACAACCTCGCCGTTCTTCACCCAGGCGTTGGCGATATCGACCTCGCCGTCATAGAGAATGTGCGGGATGCCCATCTCTGCATACTTCTCGGACAGCGTTTCCATCCCCATCTCGACCTGCAGCGTGACGGCCGTAATCACGCCGTTGCCGTCGTGCCGGACAATCACCTTGGGCCTGCTGGCGGCTGCCGGCTCCTCGAGCGCGGCCGTCTCCGCGCCTCCTGCGGCAGCCTGCGCGCTGCCACCAGGCGGCAGATAGCCGGCAACAGCCCATGCCCCGTCGAGCGTTACCCCCGTCATCCTGCGATCCTCCTGAAAAGTGCGAAGTAAAGGCGGCCGACCTGGTTGCCGAATTTGAACCGGAACTGCAGCGACGAGGTCGTGACCTGCGCGTAAACCCAATAGTCGGAGTTGTTGCCCCGAAAATTTGTAAAGCCCAGATACTGGCTCCCAGGCGCGAGCGTGATGTTCGTGTCCGTGTAGGCCGCCAGGAACGGAACGGCGTCGAGCGTCGATGGAAAGAAAAACGTCGCGACCGAGTCCTGCGAGCTGTCGAGTATGCCCGAGGCGTAGAACTGATGACCCGACCAGCGCGAATCGAAAACCATCTGGTCGATGTTCGCCGTGGTCACGTCGACGCCCGGCAGGCTCACGCTCATTGCGGCGCCGGCGCCGGACTGGATCAAAACCCGCTTGACCATCAGAGACCAAGGCTGCGGTGGAAGATCATGTAATCCACGTAGAAATTATAATCGGAGCTGCTGTTGTTCAGCGTGATCTTGTTGTTCCAGAACGTCAGGCCCATGCCGACCTCATAGGTCAGCACGCCGCTGACCGTGATGTCGCGCGCCGCCATGCCGAGATTGTAGGGATACGCGACCACGCCGCTGTCGATGTATGCCTCGAACCACACATAGGGCGTTCTCGTGAACGTCGCCGGATAAGGGATGTTCTGGTCGCCGCTGCCGATCGGCAGATAGATCGACCCCGACATGACGATCTGGTCATTCTTGGTTTCCGACCGCAGCAGAAAGTCGGAGTTGCTAGCGGTCGCCAGCACGTCGACGCCTGGCCGCGATAGCCACACGCCGTAGGCACCAAGGAACGAATTGTAGCCCGCGTGAAAGCGCCGGGGCATCTCACCAGACCTGCCAGGCGATATAGTAGAGGTTGACGCCCGTCCCCATGATGCGCGAGCGCCGATATCGCCAGTCGTCAGAAATCAGAAACCCGTCCGTGTATAGGATCGGCACCCAGCTCGAGCGCTGATAAGCAATGCTCGAATTCGCATCCCGGCAAACCATCGCCTTTGAGTACAACGCAACGCCAGCGGACGGGATGCTATAGGCGACGATGTCGACGGCCGGCGGATGCGGATAGGTCGTCGAGTAAAAGACCTTGCCGCTGCCAAACACATTGCTCGGAAACAGGCCGACCTCGAGCGGCCGCCCCTGGTTCAAACGCGAATCCAGCGACAAATATTTGTAGTCGACGGCCGGCGGGTTTTCGGCGTCATAGCCCGGCTTGGAAACCGTGACGCGATCCGCAGCGATATAGATGCGCTTGGTCACGAGTCGGAGATCGTGATGGTGCCGCCGGTCAGGTTTATGACCATCAGACCCGATGTGCTTTGGATGACGCCCGCCGTCAGCGTGCCGACGTTGGCCGTGATCGCGCTCAATACGCCGACATTCATCATACGGGCGGTCAGGACGCCGTCGAGATACATATTCGCCGTGATGCCGATCGAGGCGACGCCGCCGATGGTGCCAACCGTAAAGACCGCCTTCGGCAAATCGCCGTTGTAGCCCGGTAGCTGGATCTGGAATTTGTTAGCGAGGACGGTGAACGCGGAGATCCCGGACCCGCCATTCACCAGCTGGATGCCGGCAATGTAGCCGTTGACGTTGGTCGTCAGCGACCAGGCCGCGGCGGCATATCCGTCGAGCTGCGCGATCGCCGTCGACTGCTCGTTAATTGACGCATTGACGTCACCGAATTGCGCCGTAACCGACGTGCTGAGATCCGCGACGGCCTGCTGCGCATTGACCGCAACGGTCTGGACCGTGGCGATCTGCGCAAACGCCGCGCCGACGCGGGCTGACATTTCCGACTTGATGGACTTTTTGTCGAGCCAGTTGCGCGCGTCCTGGTTGGCTGCGCTCGCAGCGATCGCTGCCAGCGCGGTATTGATCTCGTCGTTGTTCTGGTCCTCGACTTCCGTGACCTGCTTTTTCAGCGCCGCGTTGAACGACTCGAGCGTGACCAATCCGGGCGACAGCTTGACGGTCGGCGCCTCGAGGTCGACGGTCGAATAGGCGCCGCGCATGGTCGCGTTGACCGCCTGGACGCGCAGACGCACCGCGGCCAGGCTGACGACCGTATCGAACTGGTTTTCGGCCGCCTCATAGACCTGCGTCCAATTCTTGCCCTCGTCATAGGAGACGCCGGCGACGTAGTAGATCGCGCCAGCGGTCGGGAACCAGCTCGCGAACAGCCGCGGCTCGGCCGTGCCCTGGCTGATGTAGGCATTGAGCCCAAAGACCAGCGGAACCTTGTCGTTTGACGGATACTGCGCGCTCGGCAGCACCGGCGGGTTGCCGAGATCCGTCGCATGAACCCGCTGGTCATCAACCACCATGTTGAGCGTGAACTGGTCGCCGTTCGGCGAGCCGTCCAGGACCACGCAAAGGCGCGATTGGCTTACGCCCGTGCCAAGGTCAAACGACGGGTATTCGGCGCCGTCCTCGCGGGCCAGGACGGCCGCCAGCGTCGTCGCCTGCGCCACCTCGGCCGCAGCCAGGCCGGCGGCATCAAGAACGGCGTGCCGATCGTCGACGCCGCGGCTGCACAGTACCGGGCCAAAGAATTTCCCGTTCGGCTTCCGCAGGCGCATATAGAACGGCCCGCTGTCCCAGACCGGCGCCGGGTTGAGCGTCAGCGTCGCGCCGGCGACGCCGACGACGGCGCCGCCGTAGCCATAGGTCTCCGGCAGATCGGATTGAACCCTGACGACAGATCCGCGCGTGATCGCCCTGCCCTCGTATTCAGAGCCGAGCGCGACGTTTTCCCGCCGATAGATCGATTGCAGGTAATAGAACGCGCATTCCCGAAACGCCTGGTCGCGGTTGACGATGCCGTCGACGCGTTTGGTCTCCGCATTGACCGACGTGAATGTGTCGCTGTCGGGCGGATATTGGACCTGCGCCGGCCGCCAGGTGCCCTCGTCGACATACTCGACCACGACGGCGTCAGGATCTTCCTCGCCGAGCATGGTGAAACTGACCTGCATCGAATCCCGAACGATCTCACGATCGGTCAGCAGCATGGTCGGAACGTCGCGCCATTCGTCGCGGACGATCGAGACGGTATCGCCAAGCCAGAAATGCTGCGCTCGAGACGGCGCCAGGATCTTGTTCAGCGCGTCCGGCACGGCGACAGCCGTCGTAAACCGATAATCGAACGTGTCGCCGCGCGCAGCGCAGCCAGCGGCGTGATTCACGACGGCGTTAAAGTCGACCTTGGCGATCGACAACCCAGATCCGTATTGCCCGCTCGTCACCGCATCGAGGAATGCCCATGCCGGGTTGCGCGTCGCCTGCGTGACGAAGGCCGCACCATTCCAGACCGGCAGCTTGCGGGTGCCCAGCACGCCGAACTTATAGGCGCCCTGCGTCGACTGCGACGCCTTCAACCGGATCGCGATCGTCGAGACGTCGGGAAATGAATTGTTTCCTTTCAGGAACGAGCGCAGGCCTGCCCAGAGCACGGAGTTACTGCCGCCGGTCCCGGACAGCTCGGCGTCCTCGCGGCGAAAGCGGACCAGATACCGGCCAGGCGCAACGTCGACCTTGACGCTGTCGCGGACCGGCGCCTGCGAGCCATACTGCCGCACGATCGAAAACAGCGGGTTGAACGGTCCGGTCTGCGCGCCGGCGTTGTCGCAGGTCGCATATTCCGCGGTCAGGCCGACGTTTGAATAGCCGATAGAGCCATCCTTGCCGTTGACCGTGTAGCAGCCAGCCGCAAAGACGAAATCGACGGCCAGCGATTGCGCCAGCGTGCCCGCAGGATTTGCCGCGAACGGCCCGATCCAGGCGCCGGGAGACCGCGCCGAGGCGCCGAACGGGTTGCCGTTCGCATCATACTGGCCGCCTGACGTCCCGGTCCCCGATGGCAGCTGCTGGCCGCTGACCTCGGCGGACTGATCGACGTTGGTCGGGAACAGCGTGACCGGGCTGCCGGGCTCATAAAAGGCGATCTGCGCGTCGGTGAACGCCGCAGCGATCCCATTAGTCGCGTCCCAGAACACGGTATCGTCAACATAGACCGCCTCGTATTGCATGCTGCCCATGGTCGGTGACAGCAGGACGTTGAGGTATTGATCGTTGGCCACGAACTCGCCCCAGGGCGTCGCGGCGAAATCCGGATAGTCCTTCACGCGGCCATACCAGACCGGCAAGGGCTGGCCGAGCTTGGCGACGTTGCCCTGCGCTGCGACCGAATAGATCTGATCCTGTGTTGCGGTCGGCGTATTGGTCGCGCCGGCCTTTGGCGCGACCAGGGCGTTAACCAGCAGCGAGCCGCCGATACCGATCCCAGCGGTCGTCGCGAGTGCGCCAAACGTGCCGGCCCCAAACAGCGCCGGACCTGCCCAGATTGCGAAGGCCGAGACAGCAACCAGCGCGACCAGCCCGATGACCTGCTTGACCGCGTTGCCGCCGCCCTGGCCGCCGCCGAGCGGATAGGACATGAAGCGAACCGCGTCGGCCGGTCCGATGCGGCGCGACCGCCAATCCCTGCGCAGCACGGCCTCGCCGTTGATCTCGAGGACGGTCGGCAGGCCTTTCTTGAACTGCCAGCCGAATTCCCGATCGCGCACGGCCCAGCCTGTACGCCGCAGGAAAGCCGTGACGGTCTCCCGCGGGCGCGGCTCGGCGCGGCCGACCTCGAGGCCGGGCATCACCAGATGCAGCACCGGCTGGCGCGCGGCGTCGCTCCGCCGCTCGCGACGAGCTCGCGGACGCGCCGGCGAGCTCGCCGGCGGCTTGGGCAATCGCTTCACAGATCCGTGCATGTCACCGGCTCGAAGAACATGAGGCTTTTCCAACCCACCTGGCGCAGCGCCAGGACGGTTTCGCAGGCCACGCCCGCCTTGCCGTCGCAATGGATCACCCGGCCCTCCTGGCGCAGCCAGACGCCGATATGCGCGGGAAATCGCGCATGGGCCATCAGCACCAGCGCGCCGTCAGCGGCCATCACCAGGCCGCCGGGACCGTCCGCCACCTGGCGCCAGCGAGCGCGCTCCGGATGGCCGGCGAACTCCTCGAGCACCCAACGCCTGCTGAAATCCGCCGGCACCGCGATTTGTGGCAGCTCGCGGCCGAACAGCTCGCGCTGCACATGGCAGGCGAAATCCCAGCAGTTGCGGGACTGCCAGGCCCACGGCTCGCCGATCAAGGGCGCGAGGAAATCGGCGCGTGTCACGGCAGCAGGCTCGGAAACTGGATATAGTCGTAATTCCTGGTCAGCCGCGGAAACCGCTTGTTCTGCAGGTTTTTGACCATGACCGTCCCGGTCAGCGACGCCCCGACCATCTGCACGCTGCGCAGCTCGAACTCGATCGGCCCATAGGCCGGCTCGGTCAGGTCGCTGCCGAGGTACTCGCGATAAAGCACCTGGATATATTCCCGCGTTCCCTGCGCCGCGCGGATCTTCGGCACCAGCTCGCGGTTGACGTTGTCGATCTTGATCGTGGTCGACGGCGGCTGGCCTTCCTTCTGCTCGGGATAGCCGGCCTGGAACGGACACGCGATGAATGTCACGGTCTCGCCGGCGTTGCGCGGCGCGCCCGCCTCGAGCCCAAAGGCCATATCGTCGCCGACATTGGCGACAACCCGCGCCGGCTGGTCAAACGACGACTGCCAGAGCTCGAGCGTGTAATAGATCCGCGCGCTTGGCGGACAGGAGGCATAGGCCTCGAGGAGCGCTTCATTGTGCGTCGGCATGGCTAGACGTCGTAAACCCGGAGCGTCATGCGGACGTCGACCTGCCCCGGATTCGGCCAGCTGGCGATCAGGGACGTGCCAGGCTTGATGAACTGGCAGACCTTGTTCGCCAGCGACGTTCCGAGCCAGACGTCGATGGTAAAGCGCGCCGTTCCGAGGTTGAGCGTCGTCTTAACCCACTCGACGAACGTGTCATAGTCGGCCGCATAGAACCGAACCGTCTGCGTCACTGTGCCGACATTGTCGCCAGGTCGCGGACGCTGGCGTGTGTTGCCCTGCTCCATATCGGTCGCGATCGGATCGCGCATGCGCTGCAGACCGAAACCCTCTTTGAGGATGACGGCGTTTGCGATCGGGAAAGCCGGCAATGCCATTGGATTATTGCCCCGTGAACGGTTTGACGCCGTACTGGTCGCCGAGCACGCGCCGGCCAGTGCCGGTCGACAGCGAGTCCCCGACCGCGCCGTCGACCATCTTGCGCAGCGTAACTGTGATGTCGCCGTTCGGCGCCTGCTCGACGCTCGGCGTCGCATCCGTGTAATTGTTGATGGTGACCTGCGGCGGCGTGCCTCCGCTCCCACCGGCACCGAGCGCGGCCATTTGACCCGGCGTAAAGACGCCCTCGCCGCGCTTGGCGATGATCGGGACCTCGTCGCCGGCGATGCCGCCAGTGTGGAAGCGCGGCGCATCATCGAAATAGGTCGAATGGATATAACGCATCGACGTCGGCTCGGAGCCAATGATGCCGCCCGTGTGGTAGAGGCCGCCGCTAAAGCCGGTCGACGACGTCGCGCCGCCGGCAGACGCGCCGCCAAGCGAGAACAGGCCGAGGCCGCCGGCCGCCGACTGCAGCGACCGCATCAGCGGCTCGACGATCGTGATCTTGATAATCATCTGCTCGATCGCCTTGACGATCGCATTCGACATATCGGTAAAGCCCTGGCCGGCCGACTTGGCGCCCGTCGTGATATCGGTCAGGCCGTTCACCAGGTCGCCCTCGATCGAGGACGCGATCCCCTTAAGGGCATTGTTGGTGCGGATCGCCGCCGCATACGTGCTGTCCAGCGCGGCCGGCACGTCGTTTCCATAGATCCCCTTGAGCTGCGAGGCGATCGCGACGTCGTCGGGCGACAGGAACGCCGTCTTGCCGCTGAAATCGATCTGCGAGCCCACCTTGGCCCGTGCCAGGGCGTCGGCGGCAGCAGCCGCGCGATCGCGCAGCGCGGCGAACTGCGCGGCCTGCGCCGCCGTTTCCTTGCCGCCATTCGCCTGCACTGCCGACGTCTCGGCGGCCGTTGCGCGGAACGACGCGAGCGCGGCATCGCCGAGCCCGACCGCCTTGGTATCGGCCTCCTGCGTCTCGGTATGCTTCCGCAGCGAGTTGATGGCGCGATCGACGGGATCTGCGGCCACATCGCCCCGCGCCGCCACATTGGACGGCCGGCCGAACTGCAGGCCGGTCAGGCCCGCCTGCATCGACTTGAGCGACGCGGCCTGACCCTGCCAGGCGAACTCGTTTTGCGCGTTACTGGTGTCGGTGATCGAGGCGCCCGTCCCGGCGTACCACTTGATATCCTCCGGCCTGATGCGCTCAACCGACGAGCTCAAGATGCGGCCGGCCGATTCCCAGAAGTCGAGCGAGAAAACCGACGCATTCTTGAAATCCGACAGCGCGCGCTCGGTTTCCGGCGTGATCCCGATCCGGATGCCGACCGTCTGGTTTGTACCAGGCCCGCCGACAGCGCCGGACAGGGCGTCGAGCTGCTCGTTTGCCGCCTTCTCGATCGCGTCCCGGTCGATCGACTTGATGAATTTGGCCGCCCGCTCGATCAGGTCATCCAGGAACGGCAGCAGATCCGCGAACGCTGCTTTCATGTAGAGCGACCATTGGACCGAGCTCTTGCGCCATTCCGCATCGAAATCGGAGGCGCGCTTGACCGTCTCGTCGTCAATGACGGCGCCGGCGGCCTGCGCCTGGTTGCCGAGATCCGCCATCGCGCCGGCGCCCTGCTGCAACAGCGGCACCCATTCCTTGGTAAAGCCGAGCATCTGCGCGATCGCGGTCGCATCCTGCGGACTGCGCGCGCGGCTGACCAGGTCGGCCGCGATTTGCAGCAGCTGGTTCTGGCTAATCAGCTGCCCGTTTGCGTTGCGCAGGCTGATGCCGTTGGCGTCGAACTCTTTCGACAGCGAGTTAGCGTTGCGCTGCGCGTCGTTGAGCAGCTGCGCCGACTTTTCCAGGCCCGCATTGATCTGGCTTTCGGTCAGCCCGGCGATCTGGCCGCCGAACTGGATACCCTGCAGATCCTTGAGCGAAAGCCCGACGCGATCGGCGAGCGAGGACAGGTCGGCCAGCGACTTGTTGAAGCTGACGATATAGTCCAGCGCCTTGTTGACCGTGGCCGCCGCCGCGATGGCGCCGGCGCCGAGCGCGACCAGGCCGACGTTAAAGCCGGTTGCCGCGTCCGTGCCGCGCTGCGCGGCGCCGGCGGCACTGTCCATCGCCCGCTCGTAATCGGATGCGCCCTGCGTGTTCGCATCGATGACGAGCTCGGTCACGACCTGGTCGGCCATCACTCCTCCGTCTGCAGTTTCGAGTAATCGACCAGATAGAGATCATCGAGCATTTCGAGGATCTCGAGCTCCCACGGAGCCAGGTCGGTTTGTGTCCGACGCAGGAAAGCGTCGATGTCCTGCCATTCGATCGGCGACAGCGCGAAGCCGTTGCCGCCCTTGCGCCGGCGCAGCCGGTCATAGATGCGCCAGAGATAGCTCAGCGCCCGCGGGATCGGCGGGACGGTCAGGATCGCTTCCCGCTCGGCCCTGCGCTCTGGATCTCGCGTCCGCAGGACGAGGCCCTCGAGGACCTGCCGATAGGTCTCGCCGGCGTCGCCGGCCCTCGAGGACAGCAGGAAGCTGCGCTCGGCGAAAGCCCTCAAGTCTGACTTGAGGGCCTCGTAAAAGCCCGCTCGCTCGTCAGGTAGTCGGTCACCTGGACGAAGAAGCTGCCGAGCTCAGGCCGCAGAAACAGGTCGACGGCGCTCTCGATCGAGAACGCGATCGGATCCGGCGAAACCGTCTTGAAGGTCGGATTTGGCGACCATCCGACGATGCGCCGGCAGACCTTTGTCACGTTCTGCCGGCGCCGATCGGCGACCGTCTCATCCTCGGTTTTCCACTTGCGGCCGTTGACCTGCGCGAACTCGATCGCCTTTTCCTTTTCGATGGCCTCGCGGGTCGATTCATTGTTGAGCGCGATCGTCTGCGGATGCGCCGGACCGGCGAGCTCGATCACCCAGCCGAGCGGCGTATCCGTGCCGGGCTTGCGGATCTGCAGCTTGAACGTGTCGACGGGCAAATGCGCGGAGAGATCGAGGATTGCAGTTGACTCAGTCATGTCGGGTTGCCTTTTGTCAGAACGGTTGACCGCAGGGTCGGACAACCCTGCGGCCGGTTCTCGCGAGAACATTCCATCGGCCAATGGTCGGCGCCGATCACTCACACGCTACGCTGCGGTAGTCTGGAACGAGATCATGCTGTTATTGCCGGTCGGCGAGGTATCGATGCCGACCAGCGCCGGCGGGACCGTGATCGTCTGCGTGCGACCGCCGCCCTGCTTTGAGAACGCCGACGGATCGACGCCGCCGATCGTGAAATTCGGCACCGTGATCGACATGAAGTCTTTCGGCTCGGCCGTATTGTCGACCGCCAGGATGTTGAGCGAATACGGCGTCTCAGCGACGAAATCGGCGAGCAGCTGCAGATCCTTGCGCAGCATGGTCAGATTCATCGAAACCTTGAGCGGGCCCGTGAATACGTCAGGCGCATACTTGATGTTGCCCGAGCCGAACGCGTCCGGCGCGGCCGGCTGGATGTCGAGCGACAGATCGAACGAGGTCAACTCGACAAGGTCAACGCCGTTGAGCCGGATTGTCGCGTCGACGACCGCAAACGGCGTCCCGGTCGTCGCGTCGGGGTTGGTGAAATATGGCACGCCGGCGTCCAGCGGCCGGATCTTGCCGGTCCCGATGCCGCCCGGATCGAACGTGATGATCCCGTTCGGCGCCATCGACAGCTTGCCCGTCCCCCAGACGAAATCGTCGAGCACGGTCGCCTTGCCGATGTCGCTCTCGAATTCCTCGAGCCCGAAATAGCGCCGGACCAGCACGGTCGGATTGGTCAGCCGCTTTCCCGGCCGCGTGATCGTGCAATTCGTATCCGGCGCAGCGTTGACGATCAGCGTCTCCGGCACCGTGATCTTGTTCGCGGAGAGCGACGAGATCCGCAGGTTCCGGCCGTTATTGCCGGCATCCGGAAGGCCTGCGCCGCGGATGATATCGCCAACCTTGAAACCCATGTCGATCGGCGAGCCATTGGCGAACACGATGCCGTCTGCGACCGTCGTCAATGACGTGAAATCGGCCTGCGTCTTGCTAAACGCCGTCGCATCCCAAGTGCCGCGCATGATCGCCTCGAGGATCGCGTCATGCGAACCGAGCCACATTTCCGCGTTGTAGCTCGACGAGGTTTTCTGCGTTCCGTGACGGCCGCGGATCGACATGCCGTCGTTACGGATCGTCTGCGATTCCGTGGCGGCTTTTGAGAGCTTGGCACCCGGACCGCCGGAGATTGGCAGGACCGTAGCGCCGGCGCCGCCGGCGGCGACCTGGCCGAGACCGGGCTGCGCCTTATAGGCGATGCGGCCGGCGGAATTGCTTTGATAGACCATGCGATCAGTCTCCTGTTTGGATCAGCCGATGAAAAAGAACTGGAAGGGAATCACGACGACGACGCCGAACCAGTTGCCGTCGTCGGAGGCGCTGTCGCCGCCCTGGACGGTCGGCCCCTCGCCGTTCTCGCCCCAGCAGCGCACGCAGGCGCCAGGCTCGGCGTTGTAGAACGTGGCATCCTTGAACAGGTCACCGGCCTGGCCGGCGAGCGCGAGATGCGCGGCGAACCCGTAGCCCTTCGGCACGAAAACATGCACGAAGATGTTGCCGGTAATCAGCCAGGTCTGATTGCCAGGCGTGCCGACGCCGCGCTTGCGCCGCAAGGTCTCGATTACCTCGAAATAGCACCAGGGCTGCGCCTGCGGCGGCCATGGCAGCTGCGGCGGATCTTCATTCTGGAACGAGGTCGGCGCCACATTGAAACCAGCTGTAAAGCGCTCGCGCATCGCTGCGACGGCGCCGGCGTAGTCAGCCATGGGATTGACCTCTAGCGTGCGCGGATCTCGAGGGCCGGCTGACGAACCAGCCAGGCCTGCCGCGCCTTGTCCGACATGCGGCGCCGGCCGGCCTTGATCTGCTTGGAAAATGCGGCATAGGCCGCGATGTCGCCGAACCGGACTGGCATGAACGTGAATTTCACAGAGGCGCGATTGCCGAACCGTGCCGCGACGATCAGCGCGGTCTCCTGGTAGATCTTCGGCGCGACCGTCATTTTCATCCGGCCGATCTCGATCTTGCGCGCGTAAGGGACCGGGTTGGAAATGTTGATCTGGTCGCCGCGACGGAACGCCGAAACGTCGCTGACGACGCGACCATTTAGAAAAACCGTGTGATTGTCCCGATAGAGACCGGGATGCGGATCGCCGACCGAGCCGACCGGCGAACGCTGCCGCAGCGTCTCGAGCGCGAAGTCGACGACGTCCTGCATCGCCAGATAGCGAAAGATGATCCGCATCAGCCGTCGACCGAGACGATCTCATCATGCGAGCCGTTGACGACCTCCTCGACCTCGGCCGGAATGAGATCGTTCAAGGCGTGGTCCGCCTCTTCCTGCCTGATGCGGTCGAGCATCTTTTTCCGGGCCTTGCGCAGGGCGAGCTCTTTCGCTTCCTGGAATGCCTTTCGCGCGTTCAAGCCGACCAGGTCGCCAGTGATGACGAATTTGGCTTCCTCGCCGACAGAGATGCTATTGCGAGCGGCGTCGACGCGCCGCTCATAGTCCGCCCCGTCAAACACCTTGCCCATCAGCCGCGGACCTGCAGCTCGAAGGCGACGACCTGCCCCTGAATCCGCCTGATCGCGTCGTCGACCCCCTTGATACTGACCTCGGCGCCGGCGATCACCAGAAAATCGCGATCGGTCAGCGGCAGCATGGTAGACAAGGCAACCTTGCCGGCCGGGACGGCCGCCGAGGGATCATTCAACAGGATGACGTGTCGATCGCCCTGGCGGATCTCGCCGACGAGCTCGGCCGGCTGATAGCCCTTGACCTTCGCCAGGACGGCAGCCTCTTTCGCGACCGCGCGCGCCGGCCCGACGCCGGCGTAGCGCCGGACCAGGACGGTCTCGCCGCTCTCCTCGAGCGCGCGGATATGCTGGTCGAGGGACTCGTCCGGCGTCACTGGCCGTCAACCTTGCTGGTGATGACCTGGCCGACCTCGGAGCCGCTCGAGCCGGCGTCGCCATCGTTTGGGCCGCCATTGTCCCCCGCGACCATCCTGCCGAGGATCTGGTCGAGCTGCGCTTTGTTGTCCTCGAGCGAGCCGACATGACTTTTCAGCGCCGCATGCTGCTCGTCGATCGCGTCCTGTACCGCGTCATAGCGCTGGCCTGTGACAGCGAGGTCGGCCTCCTGCCGTTGCGCCCGCGCCAGGCGCGCCCGCATGCCGGCGAGCTCGATCGGCCGTTTGATAGCGATCATGTCGATTCCCTCCAGGATCTGCGGATGCCGCTCGAGGAGCTCGAGCCGTAATTTCAGATGCGCGATCGCGACCAGCGCCGTGACGCGGTCCATCGCGCGCTCATTTCGCGCGAATGCGCAGCTTGACGACGCGCTCGAGCTGCTGCCCCTTCGCGGTCTCGATCCGGTTTGCAATGCTGTAGACGCGGCCGAGCTCGCCGCCGGTCAGCGTCACCATCGCGACGGTCGCCGTATTGCTCGAGGCGCTGGCGACAATGCCCTGCGGCAGCACGAAGCTCGAGGTCTTGATCCCGTCTGCAGGCGTCACACCCTCGGCGCTGGGCCAAGGCCAGACCAAGACGTCGGCCCAATCCAAACCGCGCTCGACGACCTCCTCCGGCGCCTTGGCCGGCCAGAACAGCAGCGTCCGCGCGTTGCGCGGCGCCTTGAGCACGCGATCGGTCATCACCAGACCTCCGACAGCATGAGCAGCGTGACCGCATCGGGGATCAGCGTTTTGACGTCTGGCGACAGCTGCCAGGCCTTGTCGCTGACGCCGATGACGAGATCGCGCACCAGCGCGGGATTTGTCTCGCCGATGCTGTAGAGATGCCGGATCTGCAGCATGATGCAGGTTTTGACGACCGCCGGCAGATCCTCGAGATCCTCGTAACCAGCGTCGAACTCGATGACGATCGGCTCCGGCGCATGCGAGTACGCGAGCGGCCAGGACAGGCCGAATTTCGGGAAGATGCGGACGCTATCGCCCGCAGTTTGCACGACATAGCTCGCGGGATCGAGTGTCTGCTGCGTCTCGGTCGCCCAATCGACATACTTGATCGAATGGATCGCATCATGGACGACCGGCGCGATCGGGATCTCGATCACAGGCCGCCAGCACGGCAGCACCCATTGAAACGTCCGCGGCACGAATGCGCGCTGGACCAGGGCCTCACAATGCGCCGTTGCCGCGCCGATCAGGCCGGAAATCAAAGCGTCGCCTTTCGCGCTCGAGACGCGCAGCTGCGCCTTGGCCTCGTCGAGTGTGACGGGATAGCCCGCCGGACGCTGAGAGATGCTGAGCATGTTGGGAAGCCCTGCCGGAAAGGGAAAGAGGCGCCTCGGCCTGGTGCGGCCGAGGCGCCAGCTGGATCAGCCGACGACCTCGGCGACGGCCGCCGCATCGTTGTCGGTTGCGAACCCGTACCGCGGATCGAAGCCGAGCACGGAGCAGCCGACCAGGCTCGCGGCGACCGCAGGGGTCACTGATACCTGGAAGAATCCGAAGCCGTTATTGATGTCGAGATCTTCCTGCTTGAGGTTAATCAGGACCTGCTTGTTATCGTCGGCACCGGCTTTCGTGCGCTGCGTGATTGCCTTGCCGGCGATGTCCTTCGCACCGGCGCCGGCGGCCGAGGTCGCCTGCTGGATCTTGGCGTCGACGGTCGCAGCGGCGCCGAGCGCGCCGAGCGAGATGACGGCCATATAGTTGTGGAACTTGCCGGCATCGATCCAGCCCGTGGTCAGCGCAGCAGCGGACGATTGCGGGTTGATCGAGTCGACGACGCTGACGCGCTGCGACGGTTTGAGATTGGTGTGCATCTGCACTCCTCATGGTTGGGAAACGAAACGCGGCTGTTACTCGCGCCGGCCCGATCAGGCCGGCGCGCCGACATTGCCTGACGAGCTCGCGGAGCTCGATCAGCGCGCCTCGAGCGCGACGAAATGCGACTTGGTGTTATTGCCCTTGGCAGGCTGGACCGGCGCCGACAGGTAAGGCTGACCACCCATCCGGAAGATCCAGCGGAAGGCCGCCAGGTTGTAGTCAAAAAACAGATGGATCGAGGCGGCGAAATCGATGCCGCCGCCGGCCTTGGTCGCGAGCGCATAGCCCGAGAGGTCAACGCAGGTCAGATCGCCGAGGTCGCCGAGTGTCGCACTGTGCTCGTTGAAGATCAGCGGGCGGCCGAGGAAAACGCCGCCGTCCGGCGCGCCGGCGAGAGGCTGGTTCAACGGCAACCAGGCCGGCACGTTGCCGATCGTCAGCTGGCCGAGCTGCGGCAGAATGTCGGAATTGCCGAGCCACATCGGCCGGCCACCCATCCGCAGCAGCCGCGAGTACATCTTGAGGACGTTCGCGACGTTGATTGTGTCGGCCGCCTGACCCGCCTCCTTCGAGACCGTCACCAGCGACGGCGCGTTCATGAAGCCGAGTGGCTTGCCTTTGCCGTCGCCGGTCATGACCGCCTCAAACGCCTTCCAGCGGATCGCGTTTGCGGCCTGGTTGAAGATGCGGTTCTGCAGCCGCGGCGCATCGTCGAGGACCTCCTGCGAGGCCAGCACGAAGGCGTAGAGCTCATGCAGCTGGATGATCTCGCCGGTCATCGCCGCCTTGGTCGCGATCAGCTGCGTGCCCTCGGAGCGCCAGGCCGCCTGGACGCCGGACGCGCCCCATGGCGTGGTCTCGTCCTTTGCGATCGCGATCGAGTTGCCCTGCGTCGGCTCCGGATTGCAGAAACCGAGCAGGTTCTGGTCGTCGAAAACGAGCGCCCAGATCTGTTCGCGATACTCGGTCGGCACCAGGAAGCCCTCGCCGTTGCCGCCCTGGTTCTGCTGGAAATTGGTCGGCGCCGCGCCGAGACGCGGATCGAGACCGCCGCCCGTCATGGCGTTGCGGACCGAAACCGCGAATTCCGCGACGCTGCGGAAACCGCCGGTCCGCTCCGGATTGATATCATTGACGACGGTCGCCAGCGCCGGGCCGCCGAGCGCGGTCGAGGAGCCGAACAACGCCGTCCGGCGCAGCTTCTTTTCCTCGGCCGAGATCTGTTTGTCGAGCTCGGCGACCTCGGCCTCGAGCGCGTCGACCTTGGTCTCGAGCTCGCCGACCTGCGTGGTCTCGGCCTCGGTCAGAGTAGCCTTGCCCTGCAGCGCATTGAGCTGCTCGAGCGCGGTTTTGCCGTCCTTTGCCTTGTTGGCGCGGGCCTGGCGCAGCTGCTTGATGTCCACTCGCATGGATCAGTGACTCCTGGTTGGTTGGGTGGTTTGCCTGGACGGAGAAAGAGCCCGCGTTCCCGCTGTCCAGGCGACGGCGCGGGTCGAGCAACTCAGGAACTGAAACGGGAGGGGGCCGGATTGTTGGCCGGCAATGGGTGAACAGCCGCCTTAGGGCGGGCTGACCGGACATGGGCGTCCGCTGTTCACCAATGAACTGACGTTGCGAACTTTAGATCAAATCGTCTGCTTTGGGCCAGAAGCCGCCATTTACGGCTTTCGTTTGAATATTGCGATCTTACGATCCCGTTGCCACAGCTCAACGTCGTGCCCGTCAACTAAAAGCTTCGGCACGCTCGACGGCATCTTCTTCCTTCTCAATGGCGAGATCGATGCGGTTTTTGATGCGTCCGTCATGATCGATGATGTAAGCGTAAAAGCCGTCCATTTCTGCCCCGCAATCTATTCAGGCGACCTCAAGCCGGGAGATCGCAGCCAGTCAGTCATGTGGCTGGCAGTGTCGAGTTGCCTCATCTTCTTAATTAAGGCATCCCGTTCCGGACCATGTGGCGCAGCGGCTAATCGTTCGGCGCAGCGGGCTTTTTCTGCTGCAATCTGATCATCAAACGAATGGGGCTTGGAACGGGAGCGCCGTTGCATTTGCGGATTACTCGGGTTTACGGGGCCACACGGGGACGAACCCAGCAAGCTTAAAAATGAAAATTCCGCTTGTCGATCCGGTATCCGACATAAGAGAAGAATCCAGGCATGACTGTCAATCGCGGAGGCACTAGTTGGCGGAAATTGAACAATAAGAGTCGTTTTTGGGATAGCGATTTTCGGAAACGGGCTTTTTGTGACGGTCAGTTGATTCAGATCAACCAAGAAAGTAGGAGGTGTGGTTTTGACGTTGTTTGGACCTAGGGCTTTCCATGCACACGAAAGTCATAGAAGACACGCCCTCCACGCCCGGTCATTTTGACAATGAGCTGCTGGCGGCTTTGCCGAAAGCGGCTTTTGAGCAATTGGCTCCAAAATTGACGATTAGGTCACTTTCCCAACGTGACGTTTGGCTTGAAGTAGACGACGAGATCGCCGATGTGGCATTCCCCCACTCTGGCATTTTCTCTCTGCAAACGGTAACGCAGGATGGTAAGGCCATTGAGACCGCAACGGTAGGTCGAGAAGGAGTCGTCGGTGCGATGGCGGCCCTGAGACAGACCAGAACCGGGGTACGCGTTGTTGTCCAGGCTGCAATGACAGCAAGCACGATTCCCATAAAGCATTTCAGAAAAGCGGTTCAGCAAAGCGACGCGATCCGCGACCTTTGTATCGATTACAACGAAGTCCTGCTAACGCAGGCACGGGTAACGGCGGCGTGTAACGCGCTCCATTCCATCGTCAAGAGAGTATCTCGTCGGGTTCTGCAATCTGCCGACCGATCGGTCGATAACCGCGCGAATCTGACGCAGGAGTTGCTTGCAGAAATGCTAGGGGTCCGTCGCACCTCTATATCCGAGACAGCGAACGAACTGCAACGTCGCGGCCTGATCTCCTATTCACGTGGAGCGATAACGATTTTAGATCGCTCTGGTCTCGAAGAGCATTCCTGCGACTGTTATCAAACTCTGCGCGATCATGCTCGAAGTCTTAGATAGCCATAACTGGCCCCGCGATTGAAGGGAGCGCCCGCGTTCTCGAATGTGAATGGTGATGTATCGAATCCGCGCGGTCCGCATTGGGTCATTTGCAGACGTTTCTTGGTCGGACGAGCGATGTCTGCTCTATACGCCTATAGCGGACTACCCGGCTAATCGAATACCAGCGCCGATCGCCGGCGCGAGCTCGACCGCAGCGCGCGCTGTTGCAGCATGCCGCTGATGACCTGGTCGAGCGTTGCAATCCGGTCGGCCATGCCACGCACAACCGCCTCGCGCGCACCTACCATGCGGCCCTGACCGAACTCCTCGCGAACCTTGGTCTGCGTCACGCGCCGGCCACTCGCGACCGCCTTGATGAAATCAGCGCCAGCCTCGTTGGCGCGGCCCTGCAGATAGGCCCTCGCCTCGTCCGACAACGGCGCAAACGGATGTGCCTCGTTCTTATTCGGCGATTGCTCCGATCGGACGATCGTCATCTTGATCCCGACCTGGTCGAGCCAGCCGGAAATATCCTGGTGCATAATCATCGCGCCAATCGAGCCGACGTCGGCGGACGGCGTCATCACCAGCTCGCCGGCCTGCGAAGCGATCCAATAGGCGGCCGAAGCCGCGAGCGTATTCGCGACCGCTACGACGGGTTTCTTTGCCGCTGCAGCGGCGACAGCATTTGCGGCCTCGACGGTCGCAGAGACCGTTCCGCCGGGACTGTCGACGTCGAGGACGATGCCGGCGACGTCCTGGTCATCGGCCGCGCGCGTGACCTGCGCGGCGATGCCGGACAGGCTCGAGCCGAACCAGCTGCCGCGCGGCGTCAGTCCGCCGGCGACCGAGACCAGCGCAATCTTGCTCGCCGAGCTCGAGGCCTGCGCGGACGCAACCGCGACCAACGCCTGGCGCTGTTCGGCGCGCGCCAGGCAATCGGCGAGCGCCGACACCTCGAGCGCGACCAGGGCGTCGATTGACGAGATCTGCGTCAGGACCTGGCGCAGATCCGGCGTCGCGGTTTCGATCTTAATCATTGTTGCCGTCCTCGTTTGGAGAGCTCGAGCCACCGCCGGCGCCGGCCTTGTCGTCGACGCCCTGCCCGCCGCCGGCAGAGTCCTTTGTCAGCGGGTTTTTGTAGTCGTTGCCGCCGGCATCAGTCCGCGGCGACATGTTCTCAAACCGCAGGATGTCATTCGCGGACAGCCATTCGCCCTGGCGGCCGATCAGATAGGCCCGATAACGATTCAGCAGGTCGCCGCGCAGCAGCCCGAAAAAGTTGAACTCGAAAAACAGATCGCCGTTTTCGTTGTCCAGCAGCAGATCCCGCTCGACGCCCTGCTCGAGCTCGATCGCGAGCGGCGCGACGCAGCCGACGACAAAATCGAGCGACTGCTGCTCGACGTTATTGTTTGTCGCGCGCTTGAGGCGCGATGCGCGATGCAGCGGATAGCTCCACAGGCCGAAAACCGCAGTGTCGGCGGCGTCCTCGGTCTCGAGCAGCTGCGCCTCCGAATTGGTCACCTTGATCGGGTTATATTTGACGCCATGCGTCAGCAGCCGATCCTTGTGCCGGTTCATCCCGGTGCCGGCAGCGCGCCAGTTTTCGAGAAACTGGTTTCGATCTTCCTTGTCCTTGAACACGCCGGGATGCTCGAGCGTGCCGCCGGACTGGCCGTTGTTCTTGAACCAGAGGTCACCGTAGTCATGGACGGCGATCGCACGCGCAAAGACGTGCCTCGCGCTATGAAAAATGGGCTCGCCGAGCAAGCCATCCTCGCGCAACGGATTCGACCGGATATGCCAGAGCTCGTCGTCACGATAGGTCGTCTGCTTGAGCTGCGCGCCCTGGACGATCGTCGGCGGCGGATTGAACGTGTAATACAAGCGCCCGTCGATGCCACGCTCGACCATCGCCAAGCGCCGCGGATGCAGCCATTCGAGGCCGCCGACAGCGTAATATTCCGATGCGCGAGGATCGCCCGGCGGCAGGATCGCGCAATAGGAATTCCGATAGTAGGACACGTTCCAGGCGAGCTCGCCGACGAGCTCCGCCGGCGTCTGGCGAGCGTTCGGGTTGGCCGCAAATAACCTGGTGACAGGATGATCCGGCAGCGCCTCGCGCGCGCCGTTTGCGCCGCGCCGGTAGACCGACGCCGGCAGCGATTTCATGGCCGACGAAAGGCCGTGACGCACGGCCTGGACAGCGTCGAGCTGGCTGACGTTGCTGTCCGTGACGTCGACGCCGGCGAGCGACATGCGACCGCCAAAATCCGCCCAATATTGGGGATCGGCCATGTCGCGCGGCGCGCCAGGATCGAACGCATTGGCGACCGCGCGGAACGCCGAGCCCAGCCCGCTCCTCAACATTCCCATCAGATCACCGTCAGGATATCAGCGCCGGTCACGAGCCTGCCGGCCGAGGGATTCCAACTCATGAGGATCGCGGCCTGAAACAACGCGACCAGCGGATCGATTTTTGCGCGGCCGGAGACGGCTTTCGTCACCATCACGGAGTTGCCGCGCTGCTCGACCTTTGCGTTTCCCAGAACGAAGGCCATCAGCAGCATGCCGCCGTGCCAGAACGTGCCGTCAGACAATTTGCGCTCGAGTCCGTACATGGCCGGCGCAAGCGCCGGTCCCTGCAGCAGCCGGCGGATCATGTCGTCGGTCACCCCGACCCCGACCAGCGCCTCGATAATCGCCGCGGCGTTGTTCGGATCGATGCCGATCGCGTTTTTCTCCGGCAACAGGCCCGACGCGATGATCTGCGCGACAATCATCGCGAGCTCGAGGACGTCTTGCGGGACCGGGCAAATCGAGATCTCGCCCGCGTCGGAAAAATCCTGCAGCTGCGCCGCGATGTCTTTGCGGATCTCGAGCACTTTCGGGTTGGCCCATGCCCGATACCAGGACAACCATTCGCGCGTCTTGCGATCGCGGCCGATGACGGCCAGGCCGAGCAGGTCGTCCAGGCCGCCGCCGTCGATTCCGATCGTCACGACCTCGGAGCGCTCGAGCAGGGTCTCGAGCGTCAGGGTCTCGTCGACGGCGCCCTCCCAATAGTCGGCGCCGCGCCATCCCTCGTTATTGATGCCGACGCCGATCTCGATATTGAGGTGCTGCGAGGCCCAGACCTTGATCGCGTCCTCGCCCTTTTCGCGCTCGCTTTCCCAATCGGCGCGCAGCGACGGCAGATGGATCGAGCGGCCGAGGTTCGGCATCACCATCGGCCAGTTCGCCGGATCTTTCCATCGCTCCTCGACGCCGGCGGACCGCTCCTCGCGCGTCAGCGACGCGATATCCGGCGGAAATTCGTACAGGATGGGCAACATCGGCCGGATGATCCGGCCGCGATACTTGCCGTCCCGCACGTTGCGCGCAAATTTCAGCTCGGATTTGAACACGCCGGCCGGAATGTCGTCGCTTTGCGTGGTCGTCATCACCAAAACGCCCTCCGGCGTCTTGTCGAGGCCGCCGCGGATCTGGCGCAGCACCTTTGCCGCCGATGCGCTTCTGCCGAGGACATGCAGCTCGTCGAGCAGTACGAAAAACAGGCCCATCGCGCCGGTCAGGATCTTGAGATCGAAGGTTTTGACCTGCGCCTCGGACTTGGTGACCAGGTCCTCGATCGTTTTGATATGGTCGCGAGGCCGAAACCGCCGGCGCAGATCCGGCGACTCCTCGATCATGCCGACCGCCTGCTCATAAGCGCGATCCGAGATCGCCTGAGTCGGACCGACAAACAGCGCGGTTCCGCGCGGCCGAAAATTCATCAACATCGCGACGATCAGCAGCGCTGCGGCGTTGGTCGTTTTCGAGGAGCCTTTCGGAACCAATGCCAGGATATCGCGGATGTAGCGAACCTGATTTTGCGGGTCCCAGCTGCCGAACGTCGCGCGGACGATATCGCGAAACCATTGCCCCGACGCGGTCCGCATTTTCGGCGCGCCTGGCACGTCCGGCAGCTGCAGCTCGTCATAGAACGCCTGCGCGATGTCGGCCTCGGCGGCAAACAGCGGCAGATCCGGCACAAGCGACCGGCCCTCGCGCATGCGATCGGCCCAATCGACGCAGGACAAATCCCACATCTCCGGCGAGGTCGGCGGCGCGGCGTTTTCGCTCGAGAGGATCATCAGTGCGAGGTGACGGCCTGTTGACGCCGCGCCATGAGTTCGCCGAGCGGCGTCCCGGCGTCAGGCTGCTGCGCGGCGGCGATCGCGGCGGCTTTCTTGCCGACCTTTTCGGCCGGCGCCGGCTTTTCAACCGCCGATGCTTTCGCCGGCTGCTGCGTCTGGCCATACATCATCAGGTCGTTGCGCTCGAGATACTTCTGGAATTCCCGGATCGCCGAGACGTTTCCCGCGTTGACGCCGTCCATCAGTTTGACGCCGACCTGCGCGACCAGCCGGTCGCGTGCAACGTCCCGAAACTTGAGCTCTGAAAAATAATGCTTCCGCAGCGTCGGTTGCGTGATGAAAAGCGCCGACGCAATCCGCGCGTTGCTCCAACCGAGCGCGACTAACAGGCTGACGCGATTCCGGTTTTGCTGATTGGCGACATGCTCCGGCCGACCACGGCCGCCCCAGTTGGCCGGCACAGGATCGCCGAACAGGTCGAAAACTTCGGCCATGATGAAAAAAACCCGTCAATGTGAGATGGGCCGGTCCGTGGAGAGGCATCCGCGAAGGAATTGCCCACCCCCTACCCCTTCAATCCCAAACGCCGCGCGCGTGCAGGCTCGCCTGCTCCTCGGCCTGCTTGACGCTGTCGTGGCACGACTTGCAGAGCGTCTGCAGGTTGGTCTCATCCCAGAACAGGCGTTCATCGCCACGATGCGGGATGACGTGATCGCAGACCAGCAGCGACGTATTCGGCTCGACCCTGCCGCAACCTTTGCGCTGACATGTGTAGAGATCGCGCAGGAAGATGCGCAGGCGCAGCGCTCGCCAGCGGGCTAGCTTGTACCAGGTTTTCCAGGGAAGCTGCGACATTTACAAAACGGGATAAGCCGACCATCTTGCGATGATCGGCTTTGCTCTCCGAACAGTCATCAATAGCTTTGACTTCGTCGCACTTACCGATAGTCGAGACCGGCGCTTGAGTATGCCCTAGACCTGTCTAGTTGAAAGTCGAAGAGCGGTATTCTTCATACAATTCGATCAGACGCCGGCCTAGCCTCGTTGGTCTCTTCATCGAATATGCAACGCCAGCCAACAGGACGGACAGACCACCGAAGGTCACCAGCATCAGCCTAACTATCGCACGGCTCTGGATCGGCGTTGCGAGCAATGCCTCATCGGTGATCCAGCCCACTCCTAACAAACTAAACAATCCAATCACCGCAATGAGCAGCGGGACTCCGGGCGAGTATGCTCTTCGCACGAGCCCCGAACGAATTAGTCTTTCAATGGCGACTCCCATTTCCGCATCGTCCAGAGTCTTTGCCGGCACAAGAAAATCACCTCGCGACAGACCGAAAATCGATCTCCCCTTCCTCCTAAAATTCCAAAGGAACAAGCGAATGTCGGAACGAGGCGCACCCCGTACCACATCAATCAGTTCTTTAGCGTCGTCGCTGTCGTTCAAGATCTCATCGAGAACACCTCGCCAGACCGCGGACATCTCGGGATCAGTTGGATCAACTTTACCAGCGTTGGCAATCCAGTTGTCGATTCTCTCGAGCCTTTCGATGGTGGGATTGTCAACCTTTGAAGCTTGCCCCTTTCGCTTCCTGACTTGCTCGACAGCATCGATGTGCGCGTCGACATTTGCCCCGAACTTGCCCTCCACATAGCCTGCGAGTCCCTCAAAAGGGACCGACACGATACGATCCAATGCTCTAGCCGTTCGAGGAAGGGAAACTTGAATGCCAGGAATGCTCAGGCGCAAGTTTGCGGCAGCAGGCACTACCGCACCCTTTGACTTAGCTTCGTCCGCCATACGTGCCCCCACAACCTAAAGGGGCAACGTTAACACTCGTGGTCGAGGCGAGTCAAAGGCAACGACGAGGCGCGCTGCGCGCGGCCACCTGAATCAGGCTCCGCACTTTTAGCCGAGCTGCCGCGCATGCACCGCACCGCGAATTAGTCGATCAGCTCGATCTGCGCCTCGGTCAAACCGCTTACCTTGACGCCGTGCTTTCCGTCACCGACGTAGGCACTGAGTCGCCCATTTGAGTCAATTCGCTCGATCAGTCCGCGTAAGCCAGAGAACACGCCATCGGCGACACGTATCTGCCGACCAACCCGCAGTTTGGTTTCGTCCTCGGCCTGCGCAACGCTAATGAACCCGTATTTCAGGAACAGCTGCGCAAGCGCCCAACGGCGCCGCGACGGCAGCAGGTTCTCGATCTTGACGATATCGCGCAGCAGCTGCATCTCGGTTGCGTTGAGCCAGGACCGCAGCTCTCCGAAGTTGAGGAGATTGTCGACGTCGGGAATGCTGCGGATCTCGCCGAGCCAGCCCAGCTCGAAATCAGGCAAAAAGATCAGGCCCGGTAGAAACGCCTTTTCGATCCGGCGCCCAAGATGCGGACGGCGCGCCTGCTGCCCGTTGCCGCGCTGGACGAAATGAACAACGATCGGCGACCATCCGCTGATGCAGCGCTCGGCGAAAGCCTTGATGACCTTCGCGTCACGACCAGGCATGACCTGCAGAACGTGCCAGCTGTCGGGCACCGCCGGCACCGCCAGCCGATCGCTGGCCTCGACATATCCGACGATCTGCCCCTTGCGGTATTGCATGTTCATTCGCTCTCCCCTGCGACTTGCCACGTCCCATCGCGCCGCGGCGGCCACGGCGCCGGCACGCGAAAGCCCTGCTTTGACTTCCTCAAACGGAAATTCGGATTCGACGACGAGATGCCGTGAACGTTCGGATCAAACGGCTCGAGGAAGATCCGCTCGGCCTGCGGCTCGGCGCCGGTCCAGAGCGCCAGGCGATCGCGCCAGGCGGCAAACTGCGGCGTCCCAAGGTCGACGACCTGCCAGGCCTCGCGATCGGCGCCGGCAAACGCGGCCATCGCCGATAGGTCAGCCTGCGGCCCGAGCTGCGTCCAGACGCCCTCGCCGAGATCCTGATCGCGGATGATGCGCAGCTCGCGCCGCTCGGCGATCTGCATCGCCACTGCCAAGCCCTTGAGCTCGTCGCCTTGCACGAACCGCCGTTGCGGAGGCGCCGCCTTCGCCGGCGCAGCGCCGGGCGCCGGGAATTCCCGAAACCCGCGCGTCCGCACCCAAAGATGAAAATTCATCGGCCGGCGCTGCTTGAGCTCGCGCAGTTTCGCCATGTAGAGCGGCACGGCGTACCCGCACCAGACGCGATCCTCCTGCGTCAGGAGGCGGAACTCCTCGAGCGCCAGGTCGCGCCGCATGACCTCATGGCCGACATAGCCCTCGAATGCCGCTGCAAACTCGACAGGCTCGCTTTCCTCGATCGTCTCGCGATCATCCGGAAATCCCCCGGAGGGGGACTTAGGGGGATCTTCAGGTTCAGGTTCAAAAGAGTCTAGGCCCTGGCTGCACTGCGAGGGCTGGCCGAGGGCTAGCGTCGTCGGCGCCGGAATTTAGCCCTTGCTGCCAGCTAGGGCTAATCGACCTTGAATTTACTTGATTTTCGTCGACGTTGCGCCCGGCGGCCCGCGCCTCGATCGCGTCGATATCCGCGTCGACCAGCAGCCGGATCAGATCCGTGGTCCGCTTGCCACGACCATCCCCATTGCGGCGGCCGTTCTCATCGAGCCATTGCGGCGTCCGGCCGATCGCGCCGATCTCCTCGAGCCAGGCGAGCCGCCGTCGAACCGTGTCCTGCGATAGATCGCAATCGCCCGCCAGCGACGGAATGCCGACCCAGCAGAGGCCATCGCCGTCGACATACTCGCCGAGCGCGCGCAGCACGCTTTTTGCGTAAGGATTGCCCAGCTCGAGATTGCGCGCCCATGCCGTCGCCTCGTCCGAGGCAATGCGTCGCGCCCGCCTTTTCGCGGTCATCTTAACTTCCTAACCAAGAGAATTCGGGAAAACGCTGACGCAACAGAACACTGAAAATTCACGGTCGCGGCTGCAGCAGACGGAAAACGATGTCCTGCGCCGAGAGCCGTGAGATCGCGTCGCGCTCGATCGCGACGCTGAGCCGCTCGAGCCACTCGCGACGGAAACCGCGGCGCTTGAGCCGCGGCGGATTGACTGCGCCGGCGACGGTCGCGTCGCGATCCGGGATCTCGTATTCCTCGAGCTCGCCGAGCTCCGCGCCCTTGACGACCAGCTGGCAGATGACCTCGGCCAGAGTCATCGCCTCCGGCCCTTCGCCAGCCAGGCAGCACACGATCGCGTTAGGCCGCCGCAACTGCGACCGCCTCACGCCGCGCATCGCAGGGCGGCGTCGCCGTGCAATGGATACGTTCCTCGTCGCGCCAGAACTCGTCCCAATAGCCCGCAGGACCGCCCTCGCGGCGGCCGACCTTGACCACGTCGCAGCGGATACATTGCTGTTCGGTCTTGAGCGGAAATCGGACCTTCTCGCCCCACTTGTGCCGCGTCGAGCCCATCAAGCGGCCCTCCGGACGCGGGCCTCGAGATCCTCGCAGACAGAGCCGCCAGCATCGAAACGTGGTTCGAGCGCAACCGCGCGCCGAGCGAGCCGGTCACGCTGTATCCAGCCGAGGGAATAGCCGAACATGAACAGTGCGAAAGCGCCGACGGCGATCGCGGCGATCTCGAGCTGCGTCATCGCTGCAGCTCCTGCGCAGCAAGCGGTCGCCTCAATCGAGATGGGACGCCGGTCGGATTCCGGTTGCGATCGAACCGCTCGCCCTCGGCGATCGCCAAGGCGACACCGCGGACCAGGTCACGCCGATAGCCCGCTGGCTTCCACCATTCGCGCGTCCAGGGCCATTCGTGCGGCACCGCCCGCGATTCCGTGCCGGCATGCAAAATGAACGCGGCACCAGCTCGGCCCAGCGTGCCGCGATCGTATCCGTCGTCGTGCTCGGTCGACCAACCCTCCCGCTCGATCTGGCGAAAGCGCTCCGCGATAACAGCCTGCATGAACGACGACAGCGGCCGGCGAATATGCAGCGCCTCGAATAACCGGCGCAGCAGGTACGACCTGCAGATCGAGATTGCGGTCATGATTAGCGCAAACGTGACGTTCTGCGCGATCGAGACCGTGACGCCGAGCAGCGGCAGGAAATAGACCTGCGCCGCAAGGCTGATGACGAAACCAACTAAGACGTTGATCGCGCTCTCCGCGAGTGATGCCAGTTTCGTTTGCTTCATTGCCGCAATGCCCCTTTGATGCTCGCCTCGTTTTGCTGTAGCCAGCGCAGCGTGTTTGCAGCGGCCTGGAGGCCGTCGCGTTGGTAGATCGCAGCGGACGAGCTCAGCTTGGCCCGCGCGCCGCTGCGGCGATCCTTGAGCTCGGTCTCGACGGCAGTGACTTGCCTGGTCATCGAAATTGTGCAGGCCGGAAGCGGAGACGCCGCAGCGATGCGCGCCGCGTTCTGCGATAGCCAGAGCAGCGTTTTCGCGCCGGCCTCGAGGCCGTCGCACTGGCGCTGCGACGCCGACCGATCGAGCCTCGAGCGCGCGCCGGCGCTGCGATCCTTGATCTCGGCCTCGATCGCAGCGATCTGCCGGAACAGTGCGACTTTGTCGGTCACGCGCGCGCCTCGAGATCGAGCTGCGCCGGCGTCGCTACCAGCTGCGCGAGGAAATCGCGGCCGGCACCGGTCACCATGACCCCGGTCGACGTGCAATGCGCGAAACCTGCGCCGACCAGATGCCGGACCATGTCGCCGTCGATCTGCTCGCCGGCGTCGATCGCGAGCAGCGCGGCCTGCATATCGAGCTCGTCCTCGGTCAGCGGCAGCCGCGTTTGCAGACGATCGTCGACGACCTCGGCCGGCGCGCGGTCGATACGCGCGAGATCCATTTCGGTTTGCGAGACGACGAGATCCGGCGCCGGTTTCGGCGTCCGGCGCAGAAATTCCGGGATATCGAGCCCGTCATCGAGAATGTCGCGTCCAGGTCGGTTCGCCGGCGGCTCGGCTGTATCGGCGCAGCCGGCAACGGCGACGCTCGAAACGACTTTCCCGATCGGCACCGAGGCAACGTCGGCCGAAAGGGCTGGACGATCGCCGGCGTGAGCTCCGGCGTCCGCTAACTGTGAGGCCGCAGCGCTATGGCTACCCGTTGCGGCCTCGTCCGATGACCGACCATCGGCAGTCCGATCGCGCGGCGGTTCTATACCCGCCGACGCCCCGTCAGGCGCCGAGCTCTCGCCCGCGATCGCTTGGGAATTGAATTGCTCAAACGCGGCACGGTCGGCCGCGATGACCTCGTCGCGCGTCACCCAGACGGGACCATCGGCGCAGAAGGCCGCGACGCGCGCCGCAGTCCCGTCGAGCGCAGCTGTCGCCGCCTGGTTGCCCCATGCATCCCAGCCAGGCGGCAGCGGATGCTCAGCGTCGACGCGCGCAAACAGCTCGAGCGCCGGCACTCCGCCGCTCATGGCCGCGATCATGCGCCGGTAATGCTCCGGCTTGCGCGAATGCCCGAGCGGCCTCGAGCGCTCGCGATGGTTGGAGCCGAACTTTTCGCCGCTCCCCGGTTTCGGCAGGCCCTTCCCCCGCTTGAACAGCAGCAGCAGCTCGTCCTGGTCGCGGACCAGGACGGCGCCGCCGGCCTCGGTCGGGTGCTCGTCGTCGTTTTTCGTCCAGACGAACGCGGTCGAGTAGGAGTCAAAGCCCCACGACAGCGCCACCGCCGAGGCGAGCGGCATCTGCGCGCGGACCTTGATGACCTCGCCGGTCCGCAGATCCGTCGCCTCGATCTCGGCCTCATGCCAGGCCAGCAGATGCGCCCGCGGAATCCAGAGAAACAGCCAGGCGTCCGGCAGGACCATGTCCTTAACCGGCAGATCGCAGATCTCCGACCACGGCATGGTCGGATAATGATTCTCATAGGAGCGGCTGGTGACGCCCTGGTTTCGATGCCACGGCGGATCGGCATAAATGATCGGATACTTGCGGCCCGTCGGCTGCAGCGCCGAGGCGTCAGAGAGCGCCAGCGCCACGTTGCGGCGATGCTCCCTCCCCTTTTCCTCGGCGCCGACCTTTGCCAGGTCCATCGCGACACGGGCAACCCCGGCGCGCATTTCTTCCTGGTGACGGTCGAGCGCCGCCTCGAATTCGGCCGCCGGCATTGCAGCCAGGCGCTGCGCCTTGGATGACAGTTTGCGGTCGATCCCCGCCTCGGCAAGGGTCGGCCGGTCATCTTCTGGCTGTTCCGAAACCGAACCGCCAGAAACGTTCCGCCCGCGCAGCTGGCCACGTGATCCGGTATTGAGTCCGACCGTTTCCTTTTGCGCGACGATCATCTCGCCGAGGCGCCGCTCGGCACGGAAACGCAGCTGCGCCGCCTGGATCTCGAGGTCGCGATCCTTCGCCTGGCGCGCATAGTGGCGCATCGCCTCGGCCTGGCTGCGGATCTCCTGGACCTCGTCGACCGCGACGGCCTCGGCCAGCGCCTTGCGCGCCGCTTCATATCGAACGAGCTCGGTCACGACGCGGTACCCTCCTCGTCGTCGACGACAATGGCGACGCCGTCGCCGCACGGCACGACAGTAGCGACGTCGCCCTCGAGCTGGTCGAGATGCAGCTGGATCGCGTCATCGGCGACGGCCGTCACCTTCTCGCCGTTCGCCGCGCAATAGGCCGCGAGCCGCGCCGCGATATGCGGCCGGACCGAGATCAGGACGCCATCGCGGCCGAAACCAGCGACCGCGACCCAGCCGCGCCGCGTCACGGCCGACAGCTCGCCCCGCTCGACCAGGCTATCCATCAGGCGGTTGGCGTTGTTCGGATTACAGCCCATCACGTCGGCCAACGCGCGGCGCGTCGGCATCGCACCATGGCGACCGACAAATTCAGTGATCGCTTTCAACGCGTCGACCATACGGGCGGTTAGCCCCATGCCATCGGATGCGGGAACGTCGGTCAAAACGGAACCTCCTGCGGAAACGGGATGTCATGAACGCGCATCAGCTCGAGGACGATCTGCTCGAGCGAAGGGATCGCCGCGCGCGGCCGGCGGTTCTTCATGTTCTGCTTGTGAGTGCACCAGGAGAGATTGTCGTCGCGGTTATCGAGCGTTTGCCCGTTGCCGTGGTCGACGTGATGCGTCCGCATGAACCGCTCGGAGCGCGGATCGCGGACGATCTTGATCTCGCGATGTTGACGCAGGGTCGCTCGATCCGGACCGACGTTGCGCTTTGCGTAGAGCTGCCAGGGCGTGCGCGAACCCCAAGACACATTCCAAGCATTTCTCGACAGCCAGTCGTAATCGCAGGCGTCGACCAGCGACCAGACGTTATCGCGCGCCGAGAGCATGATCCGCCGCCAGGGCGTCAGCCCTGAGTCGAGCAGCCACTCGATCGAGATGGATTCACTCGGCCGGACGCTGGCGAAAGAGCCGTGCATCACAGCATCCCCAGCGCCTGCATGTAGGTATCGAGGATCGTCTCATGCGCCTCGCGCTTGATAGGGTCCTGTTGGCGCATCTTGATGATCGCGCGCAGCGCCTTGACGTCGAAGCCGTTGCCCTTCGCCTCGGCGTAGACGTCGCTGATGTCGTCGGCGATCGTCTTTTTTTCCTCGATCAAGCGCTCGACGCGCTCGATGATCGATTTCAGCTGGTCTTTAGCGATCGTCGTCGCGCGGGTTTCTGCGGCGGGTTTCTTAGTCATCGGCGCATCCAACGGAAGCCGGCGCCGGCGTCGCGGCGACGCTCGAGGAAAGGCTGCATCGCGGCGCCGACCGCGGCGAACAACCCAACCAGCAGAATGCAGGCCATGAACACCAGGAAACGCAGGTCCTCTACATTGATATCGCCGGTCACGGCTCGATCCCCCTGTCGGTCACGCGCTCTGCTGCCCAGCGTTTTCGGTCCGAGGACCGACGCCGACCCAGTCGTTCGGCGTCACATCGCCACCCGTCAGTTCGAAGATCGTCGCCATCGCCTTCTTGTCGGGCTCGCGTTCGCCGGATCGGTAGCGGCGTACGGTTTCGCCGCTCCAGCCAGCCCGCTTTCCGAAGCCGGCGTTGCTCTCTCTGTTGGCGATCATCCATGGGTCAAAGCGCATGACGCCACTACGTCACCAATATGGTGATGATTCGCAAGTGCAATTCACCAAATTGGTGCTATGAAGTAACACCAATTTGGTGCCCATTGCCGGCCATGAAGGAGAAATACCCAAACGGATTGGCTGACGCCCTCACAAAGCGGCCGGATGTAACGCAGGCAGAGCTTGCCAAGGCCGCCGGTACGAGCCCCCAGCAGATCAATCGGCTCATTCACGGGGAGCGGGAGATGACAGCACTCTGGGCCGAGCGATTGGCTCCGGCCCTGCGCACGTCACCCGAGCGGCTGGTATTCCCCGGCTTGAAGACGTTCCGAGCACCACTTCTATCGTGGGTCAGCGCTGGACGCCTCGCAAGCCAGGAGGGTGTTCGAAAGTCGGACGTGCGTAAGTACGTTTATCTCGCGGATTTGCCGAAGGGCGATTGGATCGTCCTTGAAGTGCAGGGCGACTCGATGGATCGAATCGCCCCCGATGGATCGTACATCTGCGTCAATTTGTCCGACCACCGCCTGCTCACCGACAAATTTTACGTTTTCGGTACGCCGGAGGGTGACGCCACCTTCAAGAGATACCGTCACGGCAATCCGCCGCGGCTACAGCCGTTCTCTACGAATCCCGATCATGAGACTATTCAGATGTCGAGCGAGACGCTGATCATCGGCCGCGTTGGCCGCGTCATCAACGATTTGGGGTAATTGATCACCGACGAATGCAGCGACAAAGAAGATCATAACACCATTTCAGATATCATCACCGTTTTGGTGATTGCGCAATTGACGCGACACCAATTTGGTGAGATTTTGTTTCCCGTGAAACAAACGGGGAACCCCTATGCGACGTCCTTCCTGCAATCGCCTTCCCGCCATCAGCCGCCCGGCTGCAGCTCAAGCAAAAGTCCCTGAATACATTGATACCGCGCTGGTAAAGCCGCGCTCACCGCTTTCGCCGAGTGAGACGGTCAAGCGCATGGCCGACGACATGCGCGCTGCTTCCTACCGTGAGGGCGGCATCACCGAAGACGATCTCGAGCGTCTCGGCTTCACCCGCTCGCAGATCAAGGAACATGCTGCTGATGCACGCGCGCTGGCGCACCAGCTCGCCGGGCCGAGCCTGTGAGAGCGGCCCTTCCCTGATGAAGCGCCTTCAACGCAATCATTACATCGCGCTTGCGCTGCTCGAATACAGTCCATTCGAGCGGCATCCGCGCGGCGGCTGGCGGTTCGGCGCCAGGAGAATAGGCAGCGAGATGGCCGCCCCCTTGATCTCCGGCGGTCGGGCGCAGATTGTTGATGACACGCTGGGTCCAGTATTCCGCGTCGCATCCGCGAGGCGATGTCGATGAAGCTCGCGATCTTCATCGCAGCCAGCTTTGTGGTCGGCCTTCTGGCCGGCCTTCGCGTCGGTTATCGTCGCGGCTTTGAAGGTGGCGTAAGGGCGACAGAACGCCTCTATCCACCGATAAGGGTCGACGCTCAACGTACCCTGCGACGCGCATGACCGCGCCGATCACCGAGGAACAACTGCTCGACGCGATCGCGCTCGTTTCCGAAGTGATCATCCTGCACGGCGTCAAATATGCGCCCCTGCTCGATCGACTTGAGCAGGAGCTTGAGGCCCTTAGGAGCTATGACGATCCCATCAGCCGTGCTCGGCGTCATCTGGCACGCCGGACAACAGAGCAGCAGGACGCTCGGTCGACCGTGCTCTAGAAGCTCGGCCGGGGCGTCGGTCTCTGCGCTGGCGGGCCCAAGTCGTCATCGTACGGGGTTCTCGCTCTTGGTGCGAATTGTCGCCCCCAATCTCGAGCGAGGTGTGGCAGTCCCCTTCGGCGCTATACGGAAAGCGGAGCCCGATTCTTAATCTGCGTTAACACCTTACCCTCGAAATTAAGGCGGGTGTGGCCTATCCGTTACACGATACCGGCAGCATCCATCTTACAATTGGTGGTGGAATCGTGAAGTGGGCGCTCCTGCCTGGCCGAAAACGCTTCGGGGACTACGGAAGCGGACTGGAGGAAATTCACATGAAAAAGCTGTTGGTTGTTACGATTGGTGCGATGGCGCTGAGCGCGTCGGCGCCGGCAAGCGCCGCGGATCTGGCGGCCCGTCCCTACACCAAGGCGCCGCCCCCGATGGTGGCGCCGATTTATGACTGGACCGGTTTCTACATCGGCGCCAACGGCGGCTGGGGCCAAAGCAACAATTGCGTGGATTTCATCACTGCTGCAGGGACAGTGGCAAGCGGTTGCCGTGATCGTTCGGGAGGCGTTTTCGGCGGGCAAATCGGGTATCGCTGGCAAGCCAATCAGTTTGTGTTCGGATTGGAAGCACAAGGCGATTGGGCTGACCTCAGCAACACGCGCGTCAGCCTGTTCGATCCGACGCTCTCAACCCGCGTGAAGACTGACGGCATCGGCCTCTTCACAGGCCAACTCGGTTGGGCGTGGAATGCGACCCTGCTCTACGTGAAGGGCGGCGCGGCCGTGACCAGCAATCGCCTTGATATATTCGACACTTTCACCGGGCTCGGTCTGGTCTCGGCGAGTAACACGCGCTGGGGCGGCACAGTGGGTGTCGGCCTTGAGTATGGCTTCACACCAAACTGGTCCGTCGGTGTTGAATACGACCATCTGTTCATGGGGCATTCGAATAACTCCTTCTCCGTCGCCGATCCGCGCCTTGCAGCCGTGCTCAACGACCGGATCAGCCAAGACGTCGATATGGTCACTGTGCGGTTTAATTACCGCTTCGGCGGCTACGGCGCCCCGGTCGCGGCGCGATACTGACCTCGTCTGTGCGGTTTTTCCCGTAAATTAGGCCGGCAGAGATGCCGGCCCTTTTTTTGGAGAAGAATCTTTCAGACCATGAATTTGGCCGCCTATGGTGCGTTTTTACAGCGCGGCCATGAATAATGTTGCGGCGACAATCGAACTAGCTTCGCGCCAGGAACTCGTTAGAGAAACCGGCGCGCCCCGATCCTGAGCTCAGCGCGTCGAGTTAATGATCCTTCGGGCTCCCAAAATGCGCAGCTTAATCAGCGCACTTTCCGGACGCTTAGACGCCGCGAACAAGTTAGGAACAGATCGCATTTCGTCGCCGTCCAACAAAGCGTCCAACAGAAAAGACGCCGCCGGCTTAAGGGTTTGAAATTATTGCAACTTTTATGATAGGTTTGCGCGATGGCGCTCCCTAGCGGAATCGAACCGCTCTCTCCACCGTGAAAGGGTGGCGTCCTAACCGATAGACGAAGGGAGCAAAACTCCCGGCAAATCAATACGTTAGACGTGAGACATGCCAGACTGGCCGCTACCGGCGAACGGCTGCGACGGGCGAACGTATAGTGGCGATTGGCCGGACGGGCAAGCGTTCAGAACGCTTTTCCCGGACTGCCGCCCAGGCCACCGGCGGGAGATTACCTGCACGACAATCCGGCCTCGATCGAGGTCCAGAAGCCGCAATGCGACGGCACATGCGCATGGGCCCGCGAACCGCCCCCATGAATCAGGATGGCGGCCGCAAGCGCGACGACGACGACGGGAACAATGAGTCTACGGAACGACATGGGCCTGCGCATCGAACGACATCGTGGCCTAACTAAGGCCTGCAGGCCGGATCGATGTCTGGCGACAGCGCGCTAGTGTGGTGGACCAGAAGTTCGCGATATCGAATCTGGATTTGGCGGAGCGTTGTACCGGCAGAAGCGTTCGATGGATGCCAGGATGTCATCGGCGGACTTAGTCCAGCGGAACGGCTTGGGATCGGCGTTGTGCCGGTCGATGAAGGAAGCGATGTCTGCCCGGAGGGCGGCAACGCTCCGATAGATGCCGCGTCTGATCTTCTTGTCGGTCAGGAGTGCGAAGAAGCGCTCGACCTGGTTGAGCCATGACGAACTGGTCGGGGTCAGGTGCACGTGCCACCGGGGCCGCTTGGCGAGCCATCTTCGGATCAATGGCGTCTTGTGCGTGGCGTAATTGTCCATGATCAAATGGACGTCGAGGTCGCGCGGCACGGCAGCCTCGATCTCGTCGAGGAACTTGCGGAACTCGACAGCACGGTGGCGTCCGTAGCACTTGCCGATCACCCGTCCACTGGCAATGTCGAGGGCGGCGAACAGCGATGTGGTGCCGTGCCTTGTGTAGTCATGGCTTCTTCGGGCCGGTTGGCCGGGACGCATCGGCAGCATCGGCTGACTGCGGTCCAGTGCCTGGATTTGGGATTTCTCATCCACACAGAGAACGATGGCGTGCTCCGGCGGGGAGACGTAAAGGCCCACGACGTCGCGCACTTTGGCCACGAAGTTTGGATCGGTCGAGAGCTTGAACGTCTCTAGCCGGTGCGGCTGGAGCCCGAAGGCCCGCCAGATGCGTTGCACCGTCGACACCGACAGGCCGCTGGCCTTCGCCATGCCGCGGGAACTCCAATGGGTGGCGTTCTCGGGGCAACTTTCCAACGTCCTCACGATCATGGCTTCGATGCGGGCATCGTCAACCGTACGTGGCGCCCCGGAGCGGGGCTCGTCATGCAGCCCGTCCACGCGCCGCTCCACAAAGCGCCGCCGCCACTTGCCTACCGTTGACCGGCCCAAGCCCAGCTTGGCCGCCACTTCCTTGTTTTGACCGCCTTCCGCGCAGGTCAGCACGATCCGGGCTCTCAGAGCCAGCGCTTGCGCCGTCTTCCGCCGCGTCGTCAGCGCCTTCAGTTCGGCGCGCTCTTCATCACTCAATGTCAGGGAGGCAAGTTGCCGGACCGCCATCAGATCCTCCGTCACTGCTGCTGCCTCCAGCCTTGGCACAGCGACGCGAACCTACTGCGAATCTACGATTGCGAACTTGTGACTCGGGACACTAGTGATTGGTCACGCTCGCGACGTCCTGACGATTGGTCGGCTGCGCCGCGGCCGCCGCCACCGGCGTCTGCTTGATGCAGGTGCTGCAGATCACGAGCTTGCGCGCCAGCCGGTCGTCCGCATCCGCTTCCGACAGTTGCGTCTCCGCCACCGCCGGCGAGGCATTCCGCGCATGGCGTCGCGGCTGCGGCTGATTGGGATCCTGCCCGGCGCCGTCCCAGGCCAGCGGACCGGTTCCCGGCGGCGGGGTCGTCATGCTGTATTGCTGCGAGACCTGCGCGCAGGCGCCGAGCGCGATCGGGAGAAACAGCACAGCGGCCTTGCGAGCCCAGTTCCGGAATGCAGACATGATCACACTCACACGCTATTCGTACCGCGACATCAGACCCGCGACCTAAAAGCAGAACCGCTAAGAAATCGTTTGCCCTGATTGTTCCGTCGCATCCAACCGCGACGGCATCAAGACGGGATTGCGGCGCCAAGACGCAAATGAAGTCGTAGATCAAGACTCAAACCAAAGACGCTCATTCGGAGTCCAATCATGCCAGGCATCAACGGTCGCTTTGACGGCAAGCGCGTGCTCGCCGATCTCAATGCGCTGCGCGCGATCGGCGCCTACAAGACCGGCGTGCACAAGCCGACATTCTCGGAGCCGCATCTGCGCTCGCTGGACTGGCTTGCGGCACACCTGCCCGATGCCGACCTCACCGCGACGATCGACGGCATCGGCAATGTGTTCGGCAAAAGTGCGAAAGCAGGACCGAAGCTGCTCGCGGGCTCGCATCTCGAAAGCCAGAACCATGCAGGCTGGCTCGATGGACCGCTCGGCGTGATCTATGCGCTCGAAGCCGCGCGCGTCATCAATGGCGATCCCGGCATCAACGGCGCGGTCGAGGTCGCCGCATGGTGCGACGAGGAGGGACATTTCGGCAGTTTCCTCGGCAGCCGGTCGTTTGCCGGCGCCGTGACCGAGGCCGACATCGATGCAGCGCGCGACCGCTCCAGCGATCGCACCATGCGACAGGCCTTGCACGATGCGGGCTTCGCCGGCCGCCCGCGCCTCACCGCCGAGCATGGCCGCCATATCGGCTATCTCGAAGCCCATATCGAGCAAGGCGACACGCTGGAAGCTAGCCGGCTCAAGATCGGCGTCGTCACCTCCATCGTCGGCATCTGGCAATATCGCGTCACCTTCACCGGCGAGCAGAACCATGCCGGCACCATGCGAATGGCGGTGCGCAAGGATGCCGGCCTGGCGCTGGCCCGGTTCTGCGTCGCGATCGACGACAGCTTCCCTGCGCTATGCGGACCGCGCACGGTCTGGACCACCGGCCGCATCACGCTGGACCCGGGCGCGCCGAGCATCATCCCAGGCCACGCCGAGATGCTGTTCCAGATCCGCGACGACAATCCCGAGGTGATCGCGCGGCTCGAGGCGCACCTGCATCGTCTGGCGGAAGAAGCCACCGCGCAGGGCCGCTGTGGCGTGAAGGTCGAGCGGATCCGCACCGGCGTGCCCGCGATGATGACGCCTGCGTTCCAGGATGCGATCGAGGCCGCGAGCGCCGCCTGCGCCGGCGGCAAATCAATCCGCATGCCGAGCGGCGCCGGCCATGACGCCCAGGTCCTCGCCACCATCATGCCGGCGGCGATGCTGTTCGTGCCGTCGATCGGCGGCATCAGCCATCACTGGAGCGAGAACACCGACGACGCCGATATCGTCACCGGCGCCGAGGTGTTCGTCGAAACCTGCCGGCGCCTGCTGACGCAATGATCGGTTCAGCTGGCTCAAGCTCCAGCCACCACAAATAGGAACATCGCATCTGCGCTCGTGTTGGGATCGCGAAATCAACCCTTGCGATGGAGAAAGTCGATGCCGGAGAAAGACCTCAGCGCCCTGTTCCTCGACACCTTGAAGGACATCTACTACGCCGAGAAGCAGATCTATAAGGCGCTGCCAAAGATGGCCAAGGCAGCGTCATCGGATAAATTGCGCGCAGCCTTCGAGAAGCATCACGAGGAGACCGAAGGCCAGATCGACCGGCTCGAGAAGATCTTCGAGCTGTTGGGAAAGCCGGCGCGCGGCAAAAAATGCGACGCGATCGAGGGGATCATCGACGAGGGCAAGGAGATCATGGACGAATACGCCGACACGCCGGCGCTCGATCCTGGCCTGCTTGCCGCCGCACAGGCGGTCGAGCACTACGAAATCTCCCGCTATGGCACGCTCAAGGCATGGGCCAGCAGGCTGAGCATGAACGACGCGGTCAAGCTTCTCGATCAGACCCTGGCTGAGGAAAAGAAAACCGACGACGCGCTGACCAAACTGGCCGTCGCGGCCATCAACGCTGAAGCAGCCTGAGATGTGCCTCGGCCCGCCCGGGGGATTGTTCCCATTGCAGGAACATATTGCCGTGCGGGCCGTTGGTCATCGTCATCGCCCCGCACGCGGCATCTATCGGTGACGAGAACGCCATCACGCGCTCCCGCCCTCCCAACAAGATGGAGCAGCGTTCCATGCAGCGTCGCCGGTTCAAGCAGACCGATTCTCTCGAAATTCGCCTTGGTGATCAGGCTGAGCGTCTTCGGAAGGAAGCACAAGGCACCTATCCGGGCGTTGAGCGCGAGCGGTTGATCCAACGAGCTCGCCAGGCGGAAACCGCGGCACAGATGGCGGATTGGTTACGGCCTTCCGGGACGCCGGCTCAGAAGTAGCTGTTCGCAGAGACGGCGGAGGCCCCGACCTTCAGCCCCGGCAATGAGCCGACGAACCAATTCGTCAACGTCCTGCGACGCTCCCGCCGTTCCGAATTGCCCAACAGCGTGAACACTGTTTTCAATCCAGAAGTGGATATTGTTCTCGCGCACCTGCACGGCCCCGCAAATCCAGCGGGGTTCATCATTGCCCGGTCCGTTCCCAGAAAATCCTGCTTCGCCGCACCGGTCGCGCGGGTCAGGCGCGCCGTCCGAACGGAACAACTGCCCAGACCCGCTCGTGTACATAGTACCAGGCGATCTTGGTGACGATCTCGAGCCCGGCGATCGAGCCGGCGAGCGAGACCTTGCCGGTCATGAACCAGCTGATGGCGAAAGTATCGAGCGTCCCCAATGTCCGCCAGCTGATGGCCTTGAGGATCGATCGCGTGTGACTCTCTGCTGCGCGTAAATGCACCCGGTAACGTCTCCAGTCTGATCGAGCACTTCTACCATGTCGTTCACCGGCGCGCTCGCGCCCGCCGCGCAATCATCCAGGATCCGACTGTGCCAGCCGCCGGATACAGCCAAACGTGAATTCCCAAGCGCGTGTCCGCGACCGCCGGCCACCTTGCAAAGTGCTGGGTTTGCGGCCATTTTCGCCTTTCACGAGAACAGATTGATCCCATGTTGTTGCTTGAGTCGCTTCCGACTGTGATTGGCGCCGCCGCCATCGCACCCGCGTTGCTGGTGCTGTGGCTGGTGATTGCCGCCGACGAGCGCCCCGGACCGCCGGTGCAGGTGTGGCTCGCCTTCGTGCTCGGCGCGGCCAGCATCTCGCTGCTCGGCCTGGCGCGAATTCCCTTCAATGCGCTGCTTGCCATTCCCGACAATCCTTGGGCGACCCAGGCGGTCCGCGCGGCGTTCGGCGTCGCGGCGCCGGAGGAGATCGTCAAGGTTCTCGTCATCGTCGCCATCTCGACCCGCCGCCGTGCCTTCGCCGATCCGATGGATACGGTGGTCTATGGCGCGGCCGCGGGCCTCGGATTTGCGGCCTACGAGAACCTCGCCTATCTCGTCCAGCACAAGGACATGTGGCGGGCGCTCGCGGCGTTGCGCAGCGTGCTCACGGTGCCGTTTCACGGCGCGCTCGGCATCATTGCCGGCGCCTACCTTGCGATCGCGCGCTCCGGCGGCGCGCTCGGCGCCTACCGCGGCCACCGCGACTGGGCGCGCATCACCAACTGGGCGCTGGTGCTGGTCGCGCCGGTCGCGCTGCACACGGCGTTCGATTTTCCGCTGCTCGCGCTCCAACGCATTCCCGATCTCAGCTCGACCACGCGCCTGCTGCTTGGTTCGGCGAGCGTGCTGATCGGCTTCTCCTCGATCGGCTTTGCGATCCGCCTGGTGCGCCGCCTCGGCAGGCATCATGCGCCGCGCACTGATGTCGCGCGCGAGCGGCTGAGCCAGCTGCGGCGAATGTGGGCACTGCTGTTGGTCGGCGGCGGCACCGGCTTTGCCGGGGTCTCGTTCCTGCTCACGTCGCTGCATCACTGGTACGTCAATCCCGAGCGCAATGCGTCGTTCATCCTGGTCCCGATCGGCCTCACCTCGATCCTGATCGGACTGGCGCTGCTGATCGCGACCACCGCGGTCTATTTCCTTGGCCGCAACCGGATGCGGACCGCCGCGGAGGGCTTTCCGTCGGCGCCGGGCCAGAGCTAGGATACGCCGCACGCTCGCAGACCCCGTGCTCGAAGACTTGAAGCTCGCAGACTTTACGGTTGCAGATTTGGAGAGCCGCGATGACCCTGTCCAACGATCTCGACAAACTGCGATCGGAGATGAAGGCCGCGGTCAAGCAACACTGGAAGGCGTTCCTGTTCGAAGGCATCCTGCTCGTGATCCTCGGCATCGCGGCGATGATCGTGCCGACATTCGCTGGCCTCGCCGTCACCATCTTCCTCGGCTGGATGTTCCTGATCTCAGGCATCGGCGGACTGATCGTGACCTTCTGGGCGCGCAACATGCCGGGCTTCTGGTGGTCGCTGATCTCGGCCGCGCTCGCCGTGCTGGCCGGCATGGTGCTGCTGGCCCGTCCGGTGCAGGGCGTGCTGACGCTGACCATCGTCGTCGGCGCCTATTTCGTCGCCGAGGGCGTCGCCACCATCATGTATGCGCTGGAGCACCGTCGCGAATTGTCGGGACGCTGGTCCTGGCTGCTGATCGCCGGCCTGATGGATATCGTGATCGCCTTCTTCATCATCGCCGGCCTGCCGGAGTCGGCCGGCTGGGCGATCGGCCTCCTGGTCGGCCTCAACCTGATGTTCGGCGGGGCGACCCTGATAGGTATGGCGTTGGCGGCGCGCAACACCTGACGACGAACCGGCTCACCCGCGGTTTTGGGGGGTGACAGGCCGATATCCGTCGGGTATAGAGCCCGCCATGATCACCGTCGCCACCAGCTATTTTTGGTACTTTAGCTACGACAGCTCGCTGGCGGCAGGAGGATCGCGCTCAATCTGAAGAATTGCAGCAAACGTCCAAAACAAGCCGCCAGGGCCTGGCGGCTTTTTTGTGTGCCGGCAGGTCCCGAAATCCAAAGGAGCCAGCCGTGTTGAGTACGACAGACGACCTTCGCATCAAGGAACTGAAAGAGCTCAGTACGCCCGAAGAGGTGATGCGGGAGGTCCCGCGCACCCTGACGGCGACCCGCGTCGTGATGGGCGCCCGCAACGCCATCCACGCGATCCTCAACGGCACCGATGACCGCCTGCTGGTCGTCGTCGGCCCCTGCTCCATCCACGATCCCGCGGCGGCCGTTGACTACGCCGAGCGTCTCGCCAGCCTGCGCGAACAGCTCGCCGACCGCCTCGAGATCGTGATGCGGGTCTATTTCGAGAAGCCGCGCACCACCGTCGGCTGGAAGGGCCTGATCAACGATCCCGATCTCGACGGCAGCTTCGACATCAACAAGGGCCTGCGCCTTGCACGCAACGTGCTGTCGGCCGTGAACAATCTCGGCCTGCCGGCCGGCACCGAATTCCTCGACATGACGACGCCGCAATACATCGCCGATCTGGTCTCCTGGGCCGCGATCGGCGCACGCACCACCGAGAGCCAGATCCATCGCGAGCTGGCGTCCGGCCTGTCGTGCCCGGTCGGCTTCAAGAACAGCACCGACGGTGGCGTGCGGATCGCGGCGGACGCGGTGAAATCGGCGTCGCACCCGCACCATTTCATGGCGGTCACCAAAGGCGGCCGTTCGGCGATCGCCGCGACCAGCGGCAACGAGGACTGCCACGTCATCCTGCGCGGCGGCCGGGTGCCGAACTACGATGCAGCAAGCGTCGATGCTGCCGCGGCCGAGCTCGGCCACGCCGGCGTCGCGCCACGGCTGATGATCGACACCAGCCACGCGAACAGCAGCAAGAAGCCGGAGAACCAGCCGCTGGTTGCCGCCGACATCGCACAGCAGGTCGCAAGCGGCGACCAGCGCATCATCGGCGTGATGATCGAGAGCAACCTTGTCGCGGGACGCCAGGACGTCGTGCCGGGCAAGCCGCTGACCTACGGCCAGAGCATCACGGACGGCTGCATCGATCTCGCGACGACGGCTGACGTGCTGAAGCAGTTGGCCGATGCCGTCGACGCCAGGCGCAGCGTGCGGCGTGACGGCCTGCAGGAGCGTTCGGCCTGAGACGGTCGAACGGATTGAGCGTTGCCGGCGGGGCGGATATCGCGCTCCGCCGGTCTCTTCCGTGGCCTAACAGCCGCGGCAGATGCTCTTGATCTTCTTGTCGAGCGCAGCGTCTTCCTTGTTCGCGGTGTTGTTCGGATCGCTGATATTCTTTTCATTGGGAACGTCGCCGCGGCGTGGCTGACGATGTCCGACCGGCGCCTCCGGCAGCGGCGCGTTCTTCTGCATGGAGGACGATCCGCCCTGTTGCTGCGCCCATGCCTGGGACGTTCCAACCTGGGGCGCTCCAACCATCATCAGAGCCATCAACAAAACAGTCTTCCGCATCTCGCGTCTCCGCTTCTCAACCCTATTGCGCCCGTTTCGGCACCTCGACGGTAGCACAATTGCGTCGCCCCTGCGCTGCGCAATCCTGAACCTTCCGTATATCGGCCATCGTGCCAAGGAGCCAGATTCCCGCGGCGACCAGCACCACAAAGAAGCCGAACATCACAGCATTTTCGACGCCGCGGCTGCCCTCGTCCTCGGGCGGCTCCTGCCGTCCGTCCCCCCGCGGCGCTCATCGCAGGCTCACGGCTGCGGCGGGTAAAGATGAACGTCACCGCAATAATCGACGATACGGTACCGCCGCTCCACCGAATCCTCCCCTTCGCGGGAAGCCGGCTGCGACAAATAGGTCGGGCCGATCGGCGCCTTGCCGTAGCCCCCGGGGATGTCGAGCACATAATCAGGCTGGCACAGTCCGGAGACGCGCCCGCGCAACGCCCGCATCAATTCCTGCCCGGCTTCGATCGTGGTGCGCAAATGCGCGGTGCCGGGTGCAAGGTCGCCGTGGTGCAGATAATAGGGCTTGATCCGGCACTCGACGAAGGCGCGCATCAGCGCCGCGAGCGTCGCGGCATCGTCATTGACGCCGCGCAGCAGGACGGACTGGCTGACCAATGGGATGCCGGCGTCGGCAAGGCGCGCGCACGCGGCGCGGGCATTGGCGCCCAGCTCGCGCGGATGGTTGGCGTGGATTGCGATCCAGGTCGTCGCCCCGTCGACCCGCAGCGCCGCGACCATGTCGGAATTGATCCGTTCGGGATCGGCGATGGGAACGCGGCTGTGAAGGCGGACGATCTTCACATGATCGATGCCAGCGAGATCGGCCATGATCTCGGACAGCCTGCGCGACGACAGCATCAAGGGATCGCCGCCGGTCAGGATGACTTCCCAGACTTCTTGATGGGTACGGATGTACTCCAGTGCCCCGCGGTAGGCATCGTCGGACACGGCCGAGGCCTTGCCCGGCCCGACCATTTCGCGCCGGAAACAGAACCGGCAATAGACCGCGCAGACATGGACGAGCTTGAACAACACCCGGTCCGGATAGCGATGCACGATGCCGGCGACCGGCGAATGCGCATCGTCGCCGATCGGATCGGCGCTCTCGCCCGGCTGCTCGACGAGCTCGTCGGCGCTCGGGATGAACTGCCGCGCGATCGGGTCGTTAGCGTCGGCCGGATCAATGAGCGCCGTGAGCTCCGGCGTCACCGCTACCGCGTAGCGCGCAGCCACCTGTTCGAGCTCGGCAAGGGCTGCGACCGGCACGAGGCCGGCATCGGCCAGCTCGCGCGGCTGGCGCAGCGTTGCCGCCAGTTTCGGATCGATCCTGTTCATGGCTCTCCTGCAGGCGGCGTCCAGACCACCTGGTCAATTCGTGGCGCGCCGCTCGCCAGCATCACCAGCCGATCGAAGCCGAGCGCGACGCCGCTCGCCTCGGGCATCTGGCCGACGGCGGCAAGGAAATCGTCGTCGAGCGGATAGCGCTCGCCGTAACGGCGGGCCTTCTCGTCCATGGCTGCGTTGAAACGATGGCGCTGCTCGGCTGCGTCGGTCAACTCGCCAAAGCCGTTGGCGAGCTCGACCCCGCAGGCATAGACCTCGAAGCGCTCGGCGACACGAGGCTCGCCTGCTTTGGTGCGTGCCAGCGCGGCCTCCGGCGACGGGTACTCGAACAGCACCGTCAGGCGGCCCTGTCCGAGATTGGGCTCGACATGTTCGACCAGCACCTTGCTGAGAATGTCCGACCAGGTGTCGTCGTCGGCGATCCGCACCCGCTCGCGCGCGGCTAACGCCAGCGCCTCGCGATTGCCCTCGCCGCCCGAAATCGTCGCCAGCAGGTCGATGCCGGCGAAGCGCTCGAAACCTGCGGCAACCGTCAGCAGCTCCGGCTCGGCCGAGGGATCGGCGATCCTGCCGCGGAAGGAAAACCGCCCGATCCCGGTCGCCTGCGCGGCATGGGCGATGACGACGATCGTGTCTGCCATGATGGCGTCGTATCCGGCATTGGCGCGGTACCATTCCAGCATGGTGAATTCGGGCAGATGGAGGTCGCCGCGCTCGCGATCGCGGAACACCCGCGCGAACTCATAGATCCTGGGCTCGCCGGCCGCGAGCAGCTTCTTGCAGGCGAACTCGGGCGAGGTGCGCAGATAGCGTGGCGCAGCTGAGCCATCGGCTTGCCTGAGTTCGGTACGGGGGGCGTGCAGATGCGTCTCGTTGCCAGGCGAGATCTGCAGGATGGCGGTCTCGACCTCGGCAAAGCCCTGCTCCTCGAACCACGCCCGGAGCGCCCGCGTGATCGCGGTCCGCGCCTGCAGGAATGGCCTGCGATCAGCGTAGCGTGACGGCGTCCACCAGGGCGACGGCTGGTCATGGCCTGTCATCGGCCGGCCGATCCAACGGTTACGGATTCAACATCAACAAGCCACCGCCCTGATTTAAGAGCCGGGCGCAAATCCTTGATTCCATACAAATACATGGTCGACACGACCTTGATCGCAGCGGAACGCGGCGAAGCGAATCCCTTCTTGTCGAAAGATGCCGGCATTGTCCATGCGTTGCCACGGCTGAACCTGACGCCGGCTCACGCGTCCGATCGTCAATTCCGCGGAAGCGGGATGTGGCCACGGTCGGCTGGTTGCTGCCTCTACGACCTGAAGACGGGCACATTCTCGGTTCCCGCAAGCCTCGCCGAATATAACGAGAAGGCCCGAAAAATCCCCGGCAAGGACCCTCATCAGCGGCGCCCCGAAGGCTGTTGCCGGCGGTTGGCAAACTGCCGAATTCGGCCGCAAAAGACTGGCATCTCAGGGACAAATCAGTATTTTCCGCCGACCGCCCTAAACCATTGATGTATTTCGATTTTGTTCAAAGAACAGATGTGAACGAACGTGAACAAATGCGGAAAAATGACCGATAGGCTTACCGTAGACTTACCCACCGTAAACGAGCGCCATTGTGACCAGGACACGCGCGCGTTAATTGACAATCGCGGTGCTAAGCATACCGTGACTGCGCGCAACCGCCGCTCAAGGTCCGAAGACCAAGAGCGACGGCGCGGGGAGCCACCCAGCGTAGTTAAAGCCGTCCTCGTCCAACCGGGGGCGGCTTTTCGCTGGGAACACTGATTCGGCGAACTCGCAGCCGAACAGTGGTGCAAGGGTGTGGCTGTCCTGCCTTAAGCGCAAGCAAAAAACTCGTAACCGACGTATTGGAAATACGCTTAACACGAAGCCGTGACTGCGTTTCGCGGCGGCTTACATTCGCAAGATGACCGACCAGCTACTTTTGCGCAAAACCGTTATCGGCGGCGAGACCGCGCCGGACGACTACGTGGTGATTTGGGACGGCATCCGCATAGGCCGCATCCATAGGCAGATCGGCTTGCCAGCCGGGCGCCAGGCCGTGGCGTGGGGCGTCTCCTTCCCGGGCAAACCGCAACACCCATCGCACCGCGGCCTTTGCCGCGACGTCGAAGAATGCAAGCAAATGGTGAAGCTCGTTTGGGGCGCGATCCGCCCCACCCTCACCGAGGGCGATATACGAGAGGCCCGCGAATGGCAGGAGCGCGGCGAGAACCGCCCTTGGAACCGCCCGACGCACTGGCAGGATTGACGGCAGCAATCCTGTCATTTGAATGCGATTTAGGTCGGCTATTTCTTAGGTGGGACGGGCGGCTTCACACTTGAACCACCACTGGGCGGATTGCTCGGCGCCGACTGAGTCGGAGCTACATGGCCATTTTGAACGACCTTCACCGGGTAGCCCTTTGAGAGAACCTGCGGAGCCGATGACGAATTTCCGGTTGCGGGCTTATACCCATCCATCGCAAAGGTCTTGGTTACTTTAGGGGGCTCGCTCACTCGCTTGTCTCCTCTTGGATGAACTCAATGGACCGGATCTCGCCTGCGGCTATAAATATGCTTCTTTGTGTCGGACGCCATGGTCCTTCGTCCGGGATTTCGAATATTTGCGATATGTACAGATCGCGTTCCTTGGGATCGGATGAGGCAAAAGACTGAGTACCGGTGGCGCTCACGCCCCAATAGCCCGCGCATTGACTTCCATCTTTAAGCGTCACCAGGACGAAACATGGACGCACGCGATGAAATATCCAATCCCACGATCGAGCAGTCGGGTGCACCAAACTTAGGCCGAGGGAGGTGTAGAGGTACTCTCCAAGCTCCTTTTGAGTCCATATGCCGCTAACAAATCCCAGGATTGCCGGTCCGACGAGCAGAACAACGGCCCAAACTAGAACTCGAATCCAGCCCGATGCGGTTTGTGGGACCGTGAAGATTATCCAACCGAAGATCGCAAGATTCAGAGCGCTAAACGTTATGAAAGCCAAGATCTGCTCTGTCCCGAGACGGTCTTGGCCTGCGACGAACTGATTGCGGAACGTCAAAAAAATATAGCCGGGAACGAGGAAAAATATCGCAACGTATACGGCTTCCAGGCTCGCCACCACGTCGTCACCTCCAGCGAATCAACGCGGAATAGTGACACACCTTGGAAACTTGCCGCCCTTACGGCGGAGGATCTCGGCGTTAATGCACAACTAGACAACTCAATCAGCCACGGACGCCTCACCCGATCCGGTACCTAGCTGAAATTCGGCCTCATCCTGCCACGTCTGTGGTATTACTGGGCCGATTGGCAATCCTTGGACCGGTCCCCATTTTTGGCCATGCCGATGAAGCGAACGCCGATCGAGATCCCGCCGAAGGTCGCGCGCCGGTTCGCCGCCCATCTCCAGGCCTACCATGCCGAGCAGGACGCCAACCGCCGCGATGAGATCGCGGCCGAAGCCCGGCACATGCTGCTTGAGCACATACCGGCCGGTTCGAAACTCAGGGTGAGCGAGGTCAAAGAGCTGTTCGAACTCATGCGAGGTGAGCCATGAAGGCGGTTTGGGTCTATGTGAACACAAGCGCCCAGGTCGGCGACGTCGACCACCTCGAGATCTTCGCCAGTGAGGAAGCGGCGAACAATTGGCTCGCCGAGCATGATCCCGAAGGCGTCGCCTTCCGCTACGAGGTCAAGGAATAAGGCGGCCGCAATTCATCCTAAGCGCGATGTTTCTCCTGGCCGCTGGCGCCCTCGTTGGGTGCTGCTTCAATGACCGCCCGGCGCGGAAATCGTTGACGGCGCCGCGGCGCTCGCCTTGAAGCCGGTCCAGAACACCCATACGCCGCCGCTCACGGCCGCGCCGAGCACGCCAGCAATGATCACGTTCCGAACGTGGCGCATCCCGTAGTGGATGTTACGGAGCGTCGCGAACTGGTTTTGAACGGAGATCGGGTCTTTCGTATCGAGCCCGAGCGTTAGAAACGTTTCTGAAACGGCCTCTTTCGCGGCCATCTTCGCAATCTTCTCAAGATCGGTGTGCGTCGTTGGCGGCATCACCGAGCCCCGTAGCTGCGGCGAACGCCGTCATACCAGGCGGGCACCGCGCCGAGCCGCGCTTGCAGCTCGATCGCGTACGAAGTCGTTAGCTCGAGCATCGCCCGCGCGTCCTTGTCCTTGCAGCCCGCGACGCCGCGCCAGGGGAAACGGCACTGCGTATCGAGGTACGGCACCGGCGGCGCTTTCGTGAGCTTATCGGGTGCCGGCGGCAGATCGCGCCGCACTTCCGGAGGCGGCGGTAGATCCTCGCGCGGCGCCGTCGCGCACCCTGCCAAAAGGATCAAACTTGCAACGGTCGTCAGCCTCAAGCTGTCCGATATAATCAACGTCCGCCTCATATTGTGCCCGTGCCCCTTCGGCGATTGCATCCGCGCGCGCAGCCTCATCAGCGCGTGATTTCCGTGAATTTTCCAAGTCGGCCTGCTGCGCTGCGATCGTTGCCCGCAGGCTTTTCGCCTCTTCGCGCTCATCGGAGACGCGAAAGCCGATCATGAAAAACAGGAGCGCAGCGACCAGGACGGACACCAGCCGGGCAACCGCGACGTAGGGCGCGAGCTGCGCGGAATACCGCAGCAGCGGGAAATGCCCGATGACGAAAGCCACGATGAAAACGAGCCCGTCGAGCCCGAGCGCGAAATATGACGTTGCAACATCCCAGAAGAGATCGCCGAACAAGGCTCAATCCTCCCGAAGACACCAGGGCCGCTCACCCCACATCGCATCGGTGCGGCGGTTGTAGAGGCCCTGCAGGAATTTGCCGTTTGCGGTGACGTACTTCACCATTGCGTCGCAGGCCTCTTTCACCCGGCCGGCGTTCAAATCGCGCGCGATCGACGTCCCGCAGATCTTGCCCGGCCCGAGATTGACGGCAAACGAGGCGATAGCCGCCTGACGGTGCGGCGGCATGGTCGGCAGCGACGGGACGCAAACCACCACCTTGTCGGCGTAGCGCTCCGCGACGTGCGAAAGCTCTTCCTGGCATTGCTCCTTGGTGAACTTCATGCCCACCTTGAGCCAAGGCCAATCGTAGTTCGTGATACCGCCGCAGACCGTGACGACGCCGGGCGGATCGAACGGCAGGTGAACCGCCGTCAGGTTCATGCCCTCCCAATGCGACACCAGCACGCCGGCGAGCACGGCGCCGGCGGCTGACAGTCCGACATGCTTTCGCGTAACGGCCATCACTGAGCCCCCGGGCGCTTGAGGTAAACCGCAACGCCGTTTGCGACCGACAGCAGGACGCCGCCGACGATGTAGGTTCCGGACGGAAGGGCGTCGGAAAGGTGCGGCCAGATCAGCAGGAGGCCGCCCACGGCGCTCCAGAACACGGCCTGTTCAATCGCGATGCGCCGACCATGCCGGCGGCGATATGCGTTGATGTTGCTGACCAGCTTCACATGGCACCCCTTTCCGAACGAGGAATTCCCGATCGGAAAAGGGCTACCGCGGCGCAGTTAGTGGATGTTTTTACTGGGCGGTCTGGACCGCCCGATACTCAGCGTCGGCGACGGGCGCCGTGGCGGGACGGGAAGCAAATTGAACGGCATACCCGACGAAGAATAGAAGGGCCCCGTCACGACTGATGCGGCCGTACGCCATCGAAATGGCAAGCTCGAACAAAAGCCCGGTCAATACAAACGGCGAGCGCACCGCCAGACTGCCAAAAATCAGCACGGCGAAAGCCGCGCCGCCTACCCAGCCGAACTCAATGACAGCCTGCAGGATCGAATTGTGGACTTCCGTAGCCTGCACGCAAGAATGGCTCATAAAAGCGTCCAAGCCGCGGCCAAACCATCCAGAAGATGGCAGCAGCCCGAACGCATCAACGTAGAGCTGCTTGCGAATTCCAATTGAGCTATCGCCATCACAGCCGGCAGCGCCCACCAGTTGTTGAAGGTATGCTAATGTGGTGTGCCAACGGACGACGAGCCCGAGTATCGCAAACGCAAGAAGCACGGCCCCGCAGAACATCACAGGGCGTGAAATTTTCGATGATCGGCCGAGAACAATAGCGACCGTCATTGCCACAAAGGCAAATCGCACCTGCGAGGCCGCAAAGATCATGAGCGAGATCGAACACAGCCCAAGTATGATTACCGCCTCAGCTCGGCTTAGCCTTCCGTTTATGGCTGCAAACAACAAGAATGCTGCGCATGTCATGAACTGAACGGGCGCAGCGTCGAATTTGTCGAACAGGAGCGGCTTCCCATGGCGGTCGTTCCACTGCACAATCAGCGCGTTCGCGACTAAGATGCTTCCGACCACCAGGACCAGCAACAAGGGCGCACGGAACCAACGATCGGGGGTTTCCAGTGGAAATGTTCGCCCGGCCACGTAAGCCCCAAGGGAGAGGCCGAGCAGAACGTACTCTTTCAGAGGCGCCGTTAACCCGTTACCCCAGGTTGAGCACCCAATCGCGGCTGCAAAAACAAGGAACGCGAGATCCGCCGGGAGCAGCGTCAACCCGCGCCAATTGCCGCTCATCAGCAGCAAAGCCAACGCCCCGATCATATAGACGGCTGAGACCCCGGAACCTGCCCCAAAACCATGAGCTAGCACCAAGATCGGCAACTGCCCCAGAAACAGAGCGAGAAAAATCCAATTCAACCGCGACATTTCAAAACTTGACCGCAATATTCCGAAACTCAACTAAAGGTTTAAGTTCGGCCAAGTCAATCGCTTCTTTGGTTGATAGGTGTCCTAGATAATCCTGATGATGTAGTTGCAGACGATCGACGGCTGGACGTTCAGATGCGAGCTGCCGCCGGTATTATTCGACGTCACCGCTACAGCGCCCGGAGCGAGGTTGCCACTTGCCGCGACTTGGCTAAGCGCGCCCCCCGAGCCCGGGTCTGCGGCCGTAACCTGCGTCCCGCCCGCTGCTGCCGACCCCTGATTGACGCCGTTCACAACCTTTTGGTTGGTGGTGACGTTAACTCCGATCGCGCTCGGGTTTACCGACGTAATCACCGGGATCTGGGTGGCAGTCAACGTAACACTTTCCAAACCACCAACGCCGCTGATACCGACCGAGTTGAACCCAGCTCCACTAATCCGGCCAGCGCCGGCATCAGCTGCAACAGAGGCGCGCCCGCGCTTGTCGGGCAAATTGAACGTGGTCGAACCATCACCTCCGCCGAAAGTCGTTCCGACCAGCGAAAAGAGCGACGCATAGGTAGTGCGAGAAACGGCCTGCCCGATCGGAAAAGCGAATGCGCTGTTCGGCGCCGAAAAGCCCCAATAGTCCATGCCAGCCGCAAGCGGAATGTTGTACGGGTTTCCCATGAACCCGCGAAGATAGAACGCCCCATCCGTGTTGTTGTAGAGGGCAACGTAGGGCGTCCCTTGGATGAGCACGCCTTGAAGCAACTCGGACCCGGGCGACGTGCGCAGCGGCTTCGCTCCGAGGGCATCGACGTTGAGGGTTACGGTTGCGCCGTTCGTCGCGTGAGGCGTGAATGCGATGGCGACGCCGTCCATGTGCGCGAAGCTATCAAAGCCCTGATAGCTCGAGACCGCGTAGGCATTCTGCGTCCCGGTAGTGATAATCGCGCCGGCCATGTCGTCGCGGTACTTCGCCGCAGCGGCCATCATGCCGCGCGTGCCGTCGTTCAGCGCCGAGGGCGCCATACCCTCTGGAAACGGGCAAGTGCTATCGGCCGTCGCATTCGCCCCTGCGGTACGGCTCCACTTCCAAAACGTCATTCCTCATCCCCTAAACGAAAACGGCGCGAGCTTTAGGCCGTAGACGTTAGGGCGTGCCGGCAAGAGATTTGTAACCTGCGGGACTGCCGTGAGCTGCGCGAGGTTCACCGCTGGCGCGGCCGATCCCGAGCCAGTGATTTGCACCGCCGGCGACGATTGAGCCGGCGCCGCCGGCGCGGCGGATGCTTGCGCGCCGGCGGGAGCGGCGGCCGGGCTCGGGCTGGCCACCGCCGGCCCAGCCATCGACATGGGCGCCGTACCCTTCCCGCCCATCTTGCGGTCTGCCCAGGCGGCAAGATCGCCGGCCGACATGTTGGCGACGAACGGATTTGCCTTGACCACCTTGGCGCCGAGCACCGCGCCGGCCGGTGTCGACGGGTCGGCGCTCAAGATCCCGACCGCCCCTTGAGGCCCGGCAAAATGCGCGAGGTATTGCGTTCCGGGCGTGACAGGAAGTCCGGCACCCTTTAGAATCCCGCCATTGTCAGCGGCGTATGCCGCCGTCATTTCGCGAGAGAGGGCCGGGTCTGTCTTGAGCGCTAGCAGTTCATCGCGTGAGCCGGTGAGGTCCGGCCGATGCTTCGCCAGCATGTCAAGCCAGGTGCCGTCGATGAATTGCCCGGGCCCTGCCGCGGAAGAATTCGGGTTTCGCGCGTTCGCGTCGCCGCCGCTTTCAACGCCAACAATCTGATTAACGAGGTCCATTTGCGCCCCAGATTACTTGCCTGCATCGCTCTTTTTGCCGTCGTCATGACCGGCGTACGGTTCGCCGCTCACGGCATTGTCGACAACTTCGGTATCATCGGCGCGTTAGCGACAATTGGCGCCATGATCTTTGCCGCGCATCTGGTCGACCAGCGTCAGCGCGAGCGCCCGTGATTGATCGCCGGTAGCGAGCCTTGAGAGAGTAGTCCCGCACCTCGCGCAAACCGCGGATCCACCGCGCGCCGCGGCTGCTCGCCGAAAAACAGCTCCGTAGCCTTGCGCGCCTGGTTCGCGTTCGCGAGCTTGCCCAAACCCTTGTCGACGCCGAGCGCCACAGCCGCGCCAGGAAGGCCGCCAGCGTTGAAGCCGAGCAGCGGCAGCAGCGACGATCGCGCACCATTCGCGATCCTTGCCAGCATCGGCGCCGTGCCCGACGGGTTCGTGGTGCCCTTGACGGGGATCATCTGCTTGTAGACGGCCGCAAGCTGTTTCATCAGCGCGCGTTCCTGGTCGGTGTAGAGCACGCCGGCGAGCTGCGAGCCCGAGCCGTTCAAGAATTCATGCAGCCGTTGCGACAGCGCTTGCGCCTCGTACTGAATTTTCCCCTCGCCGGCGTTCGTGAGCTTTTCCCACACGCCCTGACGTAGCGACGTCCAGCCTTCCGGCGAGAGCCGCTGTTTCAGCGCCGAGGCGATCAGCGGCGCGTTGACGCCGTTGCCCTTCCCGGTCGCGCCCATCAGGTCGTTGATGATCTTGTTAGCCGAGGCCGGCGGCCCGCCATCGGCGCCGCTGTAACGCCGCAGAACCGCAGCGACCGCGCCAGGTTCGGCCGGCTTTGGCGCGAGGCCGGCGAGCCGGTCGGCATAGCGGCCGAGCGAGGCGCGTTCCGCCGGCGACAGCACCGTTTGCGCGAGCAAGCGGCCTTTGCCGTCCAGGAAGGTGCGAATTCGCTCCGCGGCTACTTCCGGCTCGCCCGCGCGCAGATGCGCGAAAAGGCCCTGCTTATAGGCGCCGAATTCCGCCGAGTTGCGGCCGAAAATGCTTTCGATCCGCTGGGCAATCTGCACCGGCATTTGACCGCCCGGCGAGCTCGCCGAACCATAGGCCAGCTTGGCAACCTCGTCCGGCGTTGCGCGCGTGTCGGAGAATTTCCCCAGAATTTTTTCAACCGCCGCGCCGATCGTGTCGCCAGGACCGCGCTTTGCAAATTTCGCCTTGTAGTCCGCGAACGCGGCGCGCGCCTCTTGCTGCATCTTCAAGACCGCCGGCCCGTCGCCAGAGAACTTGCCTTCGGCGAGCATCTTTTCTACCCGCGCGTCGAATTGATCGCGGATATGCTCCAGCGCGTGGAGATCCGAGCCCGAGCCCCCGCCGAGCATGGCGCGGCGCGCGTCGCCGTACAGCGTCGAAATCTGCTTTCGGACCTGTTCGACGTCCCGCATGGTGAAGCCCGAGCCGGCCTCTTGCGGCGCCGCCGCGGCCGGCGCCCGATCGCCCGGGAAGTCCGCGGGGCGCATCGCAGCGCGCGCAGCGTCCTCTTGCTCCAGTTGGTGAAAAGCGTGCTCTACCGCGTCATCGGCGCCCATGCCCCGCTCTGACATCAATTTGACGGCGCGTTGCCTGACCTCGCCGCCCAATTCACCATGACCGGCGGCGTTTAGATCGTCCTCGAGGCCGCGCATGTGCGCGTCAAATTCGTGCTGTTCGCGCTCCGATCGCGCGACGGCCTCGCGCTTGCCGATGTGGCCCTCGAACCCGGCCGGATAGCGCTTTTGGCCGCGCATTTCCGCGTCGATCGCGTCGAGCAGATCGCTAACGGTCGACGTTCCGTTGTGGTTGCCGCTGAGATAGCCGGCCTCTTCCGCGGCCTCGCGCGCGTAATCGAGCGGCCAGCCGCCTTGCCGAACCAGCTTGCGGCGCCCGACGCCCTCGACGTTGACGGTATGACCCTCGCCGCCGATCGCCGCCAACTCAGCATCAGGCCCCAAACCGCCCTTTGACGCGATGAATTCGAGCAGGCTTTGCGCCTTTGGCGCCGCGGGAGCGGGCGCCGCCGGCGCGACCGCCGTTTTCTGCCGATCGTAGGCCGTCGCGACGTTATCGCCGAACTTCGCGCGGATGTCGGCGACGTCTTGCGCGTGCGTCGGCGAGACGCCGGGCAAATCGCGAGGCTGTCCCGGCGCCACGCCGTTCAAATGCTCATCAATGACGCGAAGCGCGTTCAGCGACTTCGGCGTGTTGGTCTGGTCGAGCGATACCGCCGCCGAGCGCAAGCCCTGTTGAACGTCGTTGCCGAAACCGCCGGCCGAGCCCGGCGCAAATTCACCCGGCGCAGCATCGACCGCCGCATATTTCCCGCGATAGTCCGCCTTTGCAGCGTCGCGCGCCGCCGCCATGCGTTCGGAGAGCACTTCGCCAGCGTCGATCGGCGAGGCCGCGCGCGACTGCCCATCAGGCGCCAGGGACCGCGCCATATCGGCGCCTTGCTGCGCCGGCGACATCGGCCCGGCGTGCACGCCAGCTGCAGCCGCTTGCTGCGCCTGTTCCTGCGCGATCAATTCGGCGGCGATCCGCTCCGCGGCCTCCTGTGGCGTAGCGCGCGCCGCGGCGCCAGTCAGATCGAGGCCGGCGGCGATTTGGTCGCTCGCCTGCCCTACCCGCTCGTCTTGAAGTTCCTTGAACGACTGCGCGCGCTGCTGGGCCGGCTCGCCGCGGCCGCCGCGAAGCAAAACCTGCTCTTCCGCCGAAAGAGCAGGATTTTGCGTGATTTGGGACTGCGACAGCGGCACATCGACGCCGCCGACATTGACGACGTTCCGAGGCGTCACCACCGCCGGGTTGAAGCGATCGGCGACCGCGGCAACCACCTTGCCGACGCCCTTCCCGACCGGGCCGGCCGCGCCGCCGATGATGCCGCCAACACCGGCCGCCGGCGCAATATCCTCGCCGCGCACCGCGGCATCAGCGCCAGAAAGAGCAGCGCCGGAAATTGCGCCATTCGTCGCCATCTGCCGCAGGGTGCCCGTAACTCCGAACGCCTTTGGAGCCATCGTGACCGCCGGCGCCATCGAGGCCAGACCGCCGGCGAGTTGGGCGGCCGTGTCAACAACCGGGTGCTCTGCCCCGAATTTCTTGTCCGCGCCGTCCTGGTCGCGCAGCGAATGCGCGTAACGCTCCCGAAACGTTTCCTCCGGGAGTTGGTCCTTTTCATCAAAGAACCGATTGAGCAGCGGCGCGAGCGCGGCGTTCGTCGCCGCATCGAGCTTGTTCAGCGCACCACCCAGGATCGGGACGCCGGTCGCGGCCGAGCGCGCGACGTTGTTGAGCGTGACGGGAGCCGCCGGCGGTTCGGCCGGCGCCGGCGCCTTCGCGCCGATCGAGGAAGCGATTTCCTCGACGGTCGCGTTTTGCTGGTCCGGCGAGAGCTTCAAGAACTCATCGCCAACCGTCACCGACTTGTCGCCGATCGTGAGAACAGCCATTTAGTTCACGCTCCAGGGAACACCGCTTGAGGTCTTGCCGCTCGCCGCCGGCGCCGCCGCAGTCGGCGGCTTGTAGCCAGGCCCGGCCGCGCGCTGCATTTGCTGGATTGCCGCGGCGCGCATCTGCGCCTTTTGCTGCACCACCGCCGGCGCGTCGCCAGGCTGCGGGAACATTTCCTTTTCGTAGCGCTCGAACTCGCTCTTGTTGATCGCCGCGCCGCTTTCCTGCCGCAGCATGGCGGTGATGAAAGCCGAGGCCGCGGTTTTGTACTTCTGATAATCGGTCGATTGCAGGTAGTTGCCGGCGAACGGGATCTCGCCCGCGATCTTTTGCCCCGCGCTCAAGCCCTGATTTTGCAGGCCACCCAAAATGCCTTCCGCCTGCTGCATGCGCGCGGCGAACGACGACGCCTTGGCCTGCGCCTCCGTGGCTTTGCCCGTCGCAGCATCCGCCGCCGTCTCGGACACCCGCTTGATGAACTCCTTGCGATTGACGCCCGGCGGGATCTGGATCGGCTTGCCGTCCGGACCGGTGACAATATCGCTCGCGCCGCCGCCCGCAGGCGCGCCGGCGATCGGCCGCAGCGTGCCGTCCACCTGGTTTTGCTGCATGAACTGCTTGCGGCCGTCGCCATCCTCGCCGACCTGGACCACGGACCACTTATCCTTGCCGTAATATTGGTCAATCAGCGCCTTCATGACAGCGGGATTACCGAGCGCGGCGCGCACTTCCGGGACCGTGGCGCCCTTGGCAATGAGCGCCTGCCCGGTCGCGTTCAGTTTGCCTTGCGCAATCGCGGTAGGGTCGGTTTCCTGCCCGGTGATCAGCGCGCCGGCGCCGCCGGCGAGCGCACCAATCGGGCCAGACGACAGATTGCCGAGGAAACCGCGCGTTGCCTTCATGAACCGATCGCCGAGGCCAGAGCCAGCACCGGCGAGCGAGAACGGCGCCGCGGCCGGCGCAGCGGGAGCAGCTGCGATCGGCGCGCGCGCAGCGGGAGCAGCTGCGATCGGCGCGCGCGCAGCGGGAGCAGCTGCCGGCGCGCCTTCCTCGTCGTCCGCCGAGGCAGCGGCGGGAGCCGGCGCACCACCCCGGAATGCCGGCATTTGGTAATTGCCGACCGGGATATAGTCATCCGGCGCGCGGTTTCGCGACGATGCATCCGTGGGAGCAGCAGCGGCGACAGGTGGCGCGGCCGGCGGCGGCGCAACGATCTGCGACGGCTTGACAACGTTCGAGCCAGGCCCGGCAAAGCTGAACGGCACGGCACCCTTGCCGAAACCATCGGCCGGCGCGGTCGGCGTCGGCTGCTGCCGCGAGAACGGATCAACAGGAGGCGTCGGCAGCGCAAACGCGGAAGGATCGACGCCGAGGCCGCCATAGGCCGCCGCATCGGTCGCGTTCGGCGCCTGTCCGGTCGCAACCGGCAGCGTGCCATAAAGCGGCGAAGGATACAGCGCACTAAAGGGCGACACGCCCGATTGCCCCGTGAGAAGGTCGAGAAGCCCCGGCATTCAGTTAGCTCCCAAAAGAAATGTTGCCCTTCGGCCAAAGCGAGCCGAGACCGCTCGCGATCGTCGCGAACTGCTGTGCACCCGACATCTGGCTTTCGGTGTTGGACGTGCCGTTTTGCGTGCCGAACTGAGCGGCGACCGGCGCGACGGCGCCAAGCAACGTCGTGAGCTGCGAGGCCGGAATTCCGAACCGCTGGGCTTCCGCCGCGAGCGTGGCGTTTGCGCCCCAGTTCTGGCTGTCGAGCGCCGTTCCGGCCGTGCCTACACCGTTGGTGAAGTTCTGATTTGCCGTCGCATTGTTGGCGTTCAGAATGCCGTAGGTCGTGTTGCCGGCGCCGTAGAGCGTGTTCGCGGCGTTGAGCGCGTTGGTCGTGTCCGTGTTGTACTGTTGCGCGATCACCGGGGCGATACCCGAGGCGACGCCGCGGCCGAGCGCCTGCGCGTTGCCCGGCGAGCCGTCGCGGCCGGCCGCGGCCCATGCCCCGTTCGTCTGGTTAGTGACGTCCGTGGTGATTTGGTCGAGCTGGGCTTTCAGCGCGGGATTGTTGCCGATGTTCGCGCCACTCGCGGTCTGCCCGACGATGCCGTTTTGCAGCATCCCGAGGTTCGACTTGATCGCAGCATCGTTTTTCGTCGCGCCGCCGCCATTGAGCAGCCCGAGCGTTCCGGACGTCATCGGCGAAGCAAACGGGTTATTGTTCGCGTTCGCCTCGATCGTGTTGAGCGCGCCGGTCTGTGCCGGCGTGGCGCTACCGGCAGAGCCGGCCAGGTTGGTCAGGCCACCGAGCAGGCCCGACAGTGCGCCAGATGCGCCGCTATACGGCGACAGCGACGACGATTGGGTGGTGGTGCTGCTGCTCTTGCCGCCCATCAGAGCGCCCTTTCCATGACGATGTTCGACACGTGGTAGTTTTTCAGCACGCGCGCCCAGCCGGCGCGGCCCATCAGCCGCAGCCGTTTGGCGCCTTCCGCCCTCGCCCAATCCTCGATTTGCTCGAGCAGCGGCACCCAACGTTCCCGGTTTTCGCCGCCGAGCGCGGTAATCAGGCAGACCAAATGCCGATCGGTTCGCGTCAGGAGCGTAATCGCCGCGGCCTCGATCTTTTCGCCGTCACAGGCCAGCCAGAGCAGCCCATCCCCCTCGAGGACATCACGCGCAATGTCGGCGGTGTGGCTGAGATCGGTGCGCAGCACCGCGCGTCCAAGCATCGCCTCGACACGCGGCCAGATTTCATGGACGCGCTGCGGCGGGACGCAAATGAGATCAGCCAAGGCAGACATAAAAGAACGTGCGATCCGTTTGAGCGTTGTTGGCGTGCGAGATCGTGAAAGACTGCTTGCCGACAGTCCCCACGAACGTTCCCGACAATGCCGCCGCGGCGTTAGCAGTTCGTGGAAAGAGGAAAACCGCGCTCCCCGGCGCGCAGTTGCTCGCGGAGACCGTCGTCGACGTCGCCCCGCTGGCGAGCGTCACCGAGCCCGTCGCGTTTGAGCGCCCGTTCGCCAATTGCTGGAGCGAGATCGCGTATTTCGAAAGGTCGCGCTCGTTGGTATCGGGGAGAAAAACGGTCATCGCTTGCCCTTCGCGGCCAGGTCGACCGGCTCAACGCCGTTGATGAACGTCCAAACCGTGCCCGCGGGGATCCGGCACCGGAAGCGGCTGTAACGGGTGTCAACCAGCGTGTTGCAGATGCCCGTCACGGCATTCACCAGGCGTTCAACGCCGGCCTGCACGGCCGCTTGCAGGTTTTCGCGGCGCGACGCCGAGCCATAGACCGCCGGCGCGTCGGAGACCGGCCGAAAACCGATCTTGAGCTTTACCCGGCGCCCATCGGTCCCCTGTTCGGCGGTCTCAAGCGTCGCCTCGAGGTTCGGGCCGCGGAAAAACGATGCCTTGTGATCGGTCGAGAACGCGGCCAGCTCCGGAACTATCACCGTCGACAGGCTGTCGAAGGACTGGACGATTGCGTCCAGGTTCGACCCGATGAGCGTATCGACCGCCTCGAGCGTGATGCCAGGCTGCGCCATCTTGAAAAGAAACTCACCCGAGATTTGCAGCGGCGTGAACTTGTCCAACACCTGGTCGTAGCAAAGCGCCTTGTCGAACTGGTTCACAACGCCATTGACCGACTTGTAAGCCCAGATGACGCGCGAACTGCGCGGATCTGCGAAGCCTTGGAAGAGCTGCGGATTGGTCGCGTCGAGGTCGGTTGAAAATGTGCGGTCGACGCGCTCGCGGCCGATCGGCACAGGCACTCCGCCGGGGTCGATGCGGTGGAAACCCTTCAGCGAGTAGAAGAAGATGCTCGAGCCCGAGCGCACAAGGCTCCCGGGCCCATAGATGCCGAGCCCTTCGGAGATCTTCTGGATTTGGAACACGCGCGGATCGCCCGGCAGGTAAATCATGCGCCGGATGATGTTGTCTTGGAGGATGACACCGGTTTCGCCGCCGGCGATGCCGCGGCAAAAGCCACCATCGGCGAGGTCTTGGAGATCAGCGGAGTTGATGCCAGGCGTCCACGAATTCGGGCCGTTCACATCATTGAGGCCTGACCATTGAACCCGGTTCGGGTTTGTCAGGAGGCCGCCGAGCACCACAAACCGGCCCACGACGTCGATATAGCGCGCCTGTGGCGGATTGCCGGCGAGGTTCGCGAAGGCCGTCGAGCTGGAAATGTCGAAAACCTGCGGAACGACGTTCGCTTGAACAGCGATCACCAGGTTGTTGAACTGGACAAACTGCCAATTATCGTTGGCCGAGATCGCAGCATAGGGACCACCGGCGAGCGACACCTTGGAAAACCCATAAGTGGTGTTGTTCATCAACCAAAGATCGGACGCCGTAGCCGCGAACACGACAACGGAGCCATCCGTTTTGTAGGCGGCGAACGCGCCGCGGCACTGCGCGCCGAGCGCCTGAGAGAGCGCCGTGAGGCTCGGAAACGGTCCGTAGCCGTCGCCGCGCGGCACCACATTGAGCACGTTGCGGCCGGTCTGCGCCTCGTAGTCGCCGAGATCGGGCTTATATTCTCCGAACGGGACAACGGGCATCAGAAATCCGTCCCTTGGATCTTGCCCGTCACTGTGCGCGCCGAGGTCTCATAATCGAGCTTGCCCTTGTAGGCCGGGATTTGGAGCTGCATGCGCTGCATCCCGTCCGTGTCCTCGATGACGTTGGTGTAGAGCAGCAATTTCGCGTGCGCCCGGATGAGCTGTTCGGCGTCATTCGTCCATGCGTTGCTGTCCGTATCCGCCGAGAGCGTCGCCAGGCTGTAATGCATGTGCGGCCGGATCGTGTAGACCGCGATCGGGATCGGCCACAGCATGATTTGGCCGTCGATGTAGGTGAAAACGTTCGGCTTGCCGGGCCCCGTGTTGTTGCCCTGCAGCCACTCGAACTCGTCCGGCTCGAGCCGCTCGAGATCGAACGTCGACACCGTGTCCCGCAAGAACAGGTGGTCAATCCGGATGATGTTGGGGATTTGTGCGAGGTCGGAGCCGGTATAGGCAACCTGCCCTATGACGGTCGGAAACGTCAGTGAGCGCGTGACGTTGAAATAGAAGCGATCACTTTCGTAGTTTTTGATCGCGTCGCCGATTGCGTCCTTGATTTGGCTTCCGAGATCGTCGCGCGTCAGATCGCCCGCGATCCTGGTTTGGAGGTCCAAATAGCTCGCCATAGTCCACCGCCGGGCGCTGATAGATGACAGGAGACGGAAGCGGCGCCGGCTCGTTGAGAACCAGCGCCGCGCCCGCGTAGTGCAGCCAAACGTCCACCGATCAGAGATCGTTGTTCGGAATGTACTTGATGACGATGGTTGCCTGACCGGCGGTCGCCGCGGCGCCGGTCTGGGTGTACTGGACGAACACCGGAGTATCGGCGGCGATCGGGCCGAGCATGGCGCCGGTCGGCGGGATATTCTGGGTCAGGCCGGTAGCGCCTTCGTTCGCCGCCGCACCGCTGATGATGTCGGCATTGGCGCCCGCAGCCGAGCCCACCGTCAAGACGTTGGTGGTGGCGGCGTTGAAGGCCGTACCGACGTGAATATCCGTGCCGATGATAAGCGCACCGGCCGGGAGCGTCTGTTTCCGGACGCCGGCAGCAATGCCGACATCGTTGAAGTTCACCGCGAACCGAAGATAGTGAACCATCTGCGCGGCGTTCCTGCGGGCAGTGGTGCCCAGGGTGTTGGTCGTCATGTCGCCAAGCCTTGTTTAAGTTTCGGGAAAGGTGGTACCGCCGCGCTTAGTGCGCGACGGCGTAGGTGGTGGCGACCAGGGCCGCGAAGTCGTTGCCGTTGAAAACGCTCTTCTTGATGCCCCACACGGTCTGGGCGGAAACACCAAGCTCGCGCTCGTAATCGAACAGCTCTTCCACCCACTTGAAGTGGGAGCCCTTCGAAAACTCCTTGCCGAAGCCGACCGCAGCCGCCTGTGCACCGCAGAACACGGCCCGGCGGGTGCTGGTCTGCTGCACGCCGGCGTTGGAAATGCCCATCGGCAGTCGGTTCCATTTGTGCAGCACGACGTTGTTGTACTCGCCGAGCGCGCCGGTATAGATCGGCGACTTGGAGCCGATGCCGCCGGCAAGCGCGGCCTTCTGGATGTCGAGCCACTGACCGGCGCCGGCGTCGGTGCGCAAGTCCGTCACCTGGTAGTCGTGCAGGAACATGACGAACTTCTTCTCGCCGCCAACCATGATCGGACGGACGAGCGGCGAAGCTACGCCGGCACGCTCCACCAAGGCGTCGATGATGCCGAGCTTGAACGTCTTGGTGTTGTCGCCGTTGATGGTCGCGTCGTCAGTCGCGCCGCCGCCGCGATAGATGTTGGTCGGCGCCGTGATCGCGTTGTTGCCGGTGAACCGGGGATCCACAACCAGGGTATTGCCGGCAAGATGGTTCGCCATGCAGGTATCGAAGCGATCGGAAAACCAATCGTTGAGACCGTCCTTGCTCTCGCTGCGCAGGTTGAAGGGCACGCGCTGGGCGTCGATCGTGTTCTTGTTGCGAACGCGGACCGCATGCGCCAGCTCGTTGATCTTGAACTTGTCCGAATAGGTGGACAGCGCCTCTTCGTTGCCCTGCAGGGTCTGGCCCTCGGTGGTGCCATCGCCCTTGAGCTGGACGCGCAGGCCGATCGTCAGCTCATCGCCGGCCGACTTTTCGAAGTCGGTCTTGAGCTGGATCATGTTGGACGATGCCTCGCCCATGAACTTGCCAAAATACGTCTGCTTGAGCGCTTCGACGTTGAGCTTTTTCGCCCAAAGCTTGTTGGAAAGAGTGTCGTTGATACCATACGAGGTGGTGGACATTTCGATGCCTCAGAAAGGGGTTTCTCGGTGCTGGGTTTTGACCGCGAGCCGCCGCGATCGAGCGCAACACCGAGATTTCCCGCCTTCGGTGGAGGCGTGGCGCGATGACGGGCGCCACTCGAAAACGGATTGAGGCTCCGCGGGCCTTCTCACGCGGGCGGTATCAGCCGCCCATCAAACGCTTTGCCTTCGCCGGGTTCTTCGCGGTCCAGGCCTCGAATTCTTCCATCGGCATCGCAATCAAAGCCTCCGCAGTCATATCCGCGTCGCCTGCGTTGCCGCCGGTACTGGACAGGCTCTTGTTGGCCGCCTGCCCTCGCTCGATTGCGTCGAGCTTTTCCGCGCCCTTGCCCTTGGAGGGATCGGCCGCGGCCGCCTTGTAGCCTCGCTGCTTCGCCAGCGAATACAGCATCTCGGCCGGGCTCTTGCCCTTGGAGAACGCCATTTCCGCGATGGCCGCCTCATCAGCGATCAAAGCCTGATGCAGCGCCTCCGGAGTGTCGTACCCGATCGCCTGCAACTCGGCTGCACGCGACTGTAGGAGGAAGTCATAAGCGGTTCGATAATCCGCGTTCGACCTCTGAAACGTTTCCGCATCGTCGCGGTAACGTTTCACGAAATCGGTTTGCGCCGCTGCATCCTCCTTGGCCTTCTTGTCGGCCGCGGCCTGGTCATCAAGCCGCTTCTGCATCTGGGCGACGGTCTCGCCCACATGCTTCACCGCGCCGAAAATATCCTCCTCGGGCGTCGGAGGCGCTGCGGGCTGCTCGGTACCGGGATCGGCGCCGGCCAGCTTGAGCCGGTCGATGATCGCGAACTTTCCTTTCAGTTCGGCGAGCTGCTGCTGCGTCTCGCGAAACTGCCGGTCGATCTCCTTGCGGGCCTTCTTCTCTTCCAGGAAGGTCGCGAGCGGGACGTGATCGTTCTTCGGCGCGCCGTCGCCGGGCTTGGCCTCACCACCGGCGGGCTTTCCCTCGCCGCCTTCGCCACCGCCAGCGGCGCCGCCAGCATCGGACCCGCCGCCATCGCCGGTCGGTATTTCCTTTTCGCCGCCGCTTGAGAAAAAAGCTTCTTCGTCCGCCGAGAGTGAGGGGCCGCCACTACCTTCCGTCGTTTCGAAATCGGTCATTGGTCGCTTTCTGGCGGTGCTGCCGCCACAGAGAACACGGAAACGCCGTGCGCGCGGATCAAGCGTTAACCGCGCCTAGCAAGCGAGAAGTAACAACGCCTCTTCATCACGCCGTTTTTTCTGTGCAGCCGCAGCCGTCATTTGGGCCGCCATGCGCTCGCGCTCGACCGCGCGCATATCCACCGCCGGCGCCGGCGGCGCGACCAGCGGCCGCCCGATCGGCTGGAAACGAGGCCGCGAACGGCGGTCGATCGGAACACCGGGATTGCGCGTGATCCGCTGGAGCTGGCGCGCGCGCTCCATTTCCTCGAGGTAATGGCCGATGCCGCCTTGCTGGACGTCATAGTCAAAGCCGGTCCGGATCAGCGGCGCATCGTTGCCCGTCCAGGTGAACGCGCCCGGGTCTGCATCCTCGACCACGGGTTCATTGGCGGCGTTGCCGGTAAGCGTGAAGGCGCCAGGCGCCGCGCCAAATGACGTTCCGAACGTCGCCGCCTTGAGCGAGAGCGCAAAGGCGCCCGGCGCCGCGGTTTCCGTGATCTTGCCACCCGCGGCAACGCCGGCCAGCACATAGCCGCCGACCGTGACGGCCTCTGACAGCTTGAACGTGGCGGCGACCCCGACGAGCGCGAAGCTGCCAGTTGCCGCCGGCAGGCTGATGTTGACCGGGCTGGCCTGCCTGACTTGCCCGAGGGCGAGGCGCCCTACCGCGTCGAAGCCGAGAAGGGACATGCTTTATCCCTTAGAGAACTGTGCCCATGATCCACGTCCAAGTGGTATTACCCTTGAACGTAGCCGTTCCGGACGTCGTGTTCACCTGACAGAAAAGCTCGTAATAGTCGGTGCCGTTGGCGCTATCCGTCATGCTGATCGATCCAACGCCATCGTTGGCCAAACCCGTGTCTATGAAACCGCCCCTGAACGCGACCCCATTCTTGTAGATAACGGCCGTGATTGGCGTTCCTGCCGGCCACGTTCCCGTCACCCAGACCGACGCATCGATGAGAACTATGCCTGCTGGCGGCGTCCACCTGCTATTGGTGACGGCATCAAACGTGTTGTCGACGTCGTAGAGCTTGGTGCCGAACGTGACCTTGGTGTAGGTTCCTGATGCAACACCAGTTTGGTCGGTGCCGTTCTTGTGGGCTGAAAATGCCCCTGCTGAAAGGTTTGACCGCGCCTTAGCCTTCTGCGCCACCGTTAGCGACATCGCGGCATTGAACAAAAGCAAATCCTCGGCGAGCGCGACAACCGCGACTTGCGGCGCGGCCGAGAAGTTGATTTTCGCGGTCGTTCCTGCGGAGTTGAAAAGCACCGTCGTTCGAGACAGCACGCCGGTTCCAGTGTTGTAGGCACCGAAACCAACCTCCCATTGCGAAAGGTCCGCGCTCTCGGCCCGGTAGCTGTAGATCGCACCATTGACCGCGCCCGCAGCCGCCGGCGACTGATAGCCGGTGACCGGGGTCGAATAGGTCCAATCCGTAGTACCGCCCGCGGTCGGATTGAAACGGCAGACGTCGAGAAATGAGCTTGCCATCAGGTGAGCGTCAGCGCGCCGTTAGTGGTGTCGAGCTGAACGGTGAAGCTGTTGCCGTTGGTCAAGTTGACCTCCGCGCCATAGTCCCACCATCCGATCAGGTTTCCGTTGACCGGCGTGGAGTTGTAGAGTGCGGCATACCGGAACTGCGCGATGTTTCCGCCGGCCGCGGTGAACAGGACCGGCTGCAAGACGAGCTTCCAGACGCCGGCCGCCTGCGTCCAAGACGTGAAGGACGCCGCGCCGCCGCCGGCGGTGTAGCCATTCCCCGCTGCGATTTCCGTCAGGTTGGCTTTGACCGTGTTCGTTGCGACCGGCGCAACGTCGGTAAGCAGGATCTTGAGCGCGTCGGCAGTCAGGTTGTGCACCTTGCTGCCGAGATCGCCCATGAAAACGTTGAACTTGTTGAAAGCGGCCATTTAGTTGGTCCCTACGGGTGCGATGCCGACGATTTCGCCGGTCTGCGGATCGCGGATCAGCTTTTTCGGCGTGTTGAGCGCGGTAGCGAGCGTGTTCATGTCGCGCCGCATTTCCTGCATGAAGGCCATGATCAGCGCTGCGGTCTCACCGCCGCCCGAGCCGGGCACCGGCTGGCCGGTCGCTGGGTCGACCGTGGGAGGCGCGGTCAAAGCCTTGAGCATGGCGCTATGCTGCGCCTCCTGCGCGGCGAGCTGCATCTTTGCCGCGCTTTCCTGCTGCATGGTCTGGACTTTGGCGTCCGAGGCGGCCTTGTCGTTGGCGATTTTCGCCTGCGCCTTGTCGTTCTCAAGCTTCAATTCCGCGTCGCGCTTCTGTTGCTCCGGATCGGGCTGCTGCTGGGACTGCTGGATGCTGTCCGAGATCGCCTTTTGCGCCGAGGTCGGCAGCGGCGAATACTTGAGCAGCGCGAGCCAGGTTGCCGGCGGCAGCATCTTGCCGATGACGGGCAACAGCTGTTGCAGCATCGACCAGGTCGCCTCTTTCTGGTTCGCCGACGTCGGGCTTTCGTCAACGATGACGTCATACTGCGACGCGCCGGTAGTCGCCTGTTGCTTGACGAGCGGCACATATTGCGCGTTTTCCTCGCCCTCGATCTTGATAAGGCGGCCGTCCGAAAGGTAATGCTCGATCAGGTACAGCATCAGCCGGCCCTGTGACTTGCGGTACCGGCGCAGGCTGTCAAACAGCGGTTGCAAGATGGTCAGTGCGGATTGCTTGCGCTGGAGATCGAGACTGGCCGCCTGCCCGGCAGCGCTCTGCATGCCGAGAATTTCGACGTTGACGCCCGAGACGTCGCGGAGCGAGGTGACGGCATACTGCATCAGTTCGAACGACGATTGCGGGAACTGAGACGTCGGTTTTTGAACGAATTTCGGGCTCGATCCGAGCGCGCCAGGCTTGAGGAACGTCACCGTGTCCTGTTTCGCCCAGGACGCCTCACCGTCCGCGTCGTTGTCGAAGAACTGGCCGCGCTCGACCGCCACGCCGCCCTTTGCGGTCGTATTCATGATGTGCATGGTCTGCGACATCCACTTGTTCGACCAGCGCGCCGGATCCTTCATGGCGCGGACCAGGCCGAAGAACGTGTTTTTGTTTCGGTCCCGCTTGCCGGTCATGCACTGGAACGAGAAATGGCCTTCGCAGGGCGCGTCGCCGATCTCGAGCAGCACCGAGCCAAGATAGGCCTGCCGGTAGACCTTCCGCGTCGACTTGGTGAAGCGCAGCGAGCCGCCGGCGAGCTTCGCCTTGGCGCTCAAATCCTCAAACTCGTCCTTATCCAGCGTCAGGATCTTCTCGCCGGTCGGGTCGGTCGGATCCAACACCAGATAGACCGGGACGCGCTCCCACCACTGCGCGCGCACCATCGTCACGCCGTCGCCGCTATCCTCGCCGTCGCCGGTGCTGTCCTTGTTATAGAACCGATTGTCGTTTTCGTGCGGCTTGCCCTCGTCCTTGGCGCCGACGTCATCGATCCATGAAGCGTTGTAATCCGCGTCCTCGAACGGCCGATCGGGATCGCCCGGGCAAAGCGCCCTCGCCTCATCCAGCGGCACACCGCGGCGGATGTGGAAAACCCGACGCATGTCGCGCAGGTTTCGCTTGGACGCGCCGCTATCCCACACCATTTCGAGCGGGTCGCGCCGCTCAATCTTGGGATCGCCCTCGGGATTGTCCTCATAGTCGAGGAGGGTTTCGGTCCAGCCCATGCCGCAAACAACCATGTCGCGGAAGGCGTCGCTTTCCTCGTCCTCAGCGTCGCACTGTTGCCGGAACCACTTCGCCGCCGACGTCAGCAGCTCGTTGACCTGTACATCACCCTCGGTGCGCGGCAGGAACTGGACTTCCTGCCTGTTGCCGACCTCTTGGCCGGCGACGCTATCGACCACGGGCCCAACGCGGTTGAAAATGACGATCGGGCGCTTTGCATCCTGCAGAATCGCCTTGTCATCTTCCGTTAGCTGCTCGCCGGCCTCAAAGTCGAAATCCTCGCGGGCCGCCGTGCGCCAGGCCGTTTGGCCCTTGCTGTTGAAGTCGGTTTTGCACCACTTTTGGAGCTTGGAGAAGATGCCGTCAGCATCGGTCGGCGCCTCCCGCTCGTCCTTTTCGCCCGGCCCGTAGCCGCCCGCGTCGTTCAGCATCAAAGTTCATCCGTCCGGATTGAATTTTGGTGGTACCACGCGCTCGGAAATGTTTTGTCTTGTCCCTGGGCCTGCTCCCGCTAGAATTGTGCTGATACGATCGTTCTTCGAACAATTGCAAGGGTACATTAATGCCGCTCGACCTCGGCCCATCTCGCATCAAAATTAGTGCGGCACGCGACAATATCGCTCGCTTTAAGGAAAAGACGAATCCGCTCTCCAAGGAATTTTATGAGATCTTGACTATCGAGATGTGGACATCGATCAACACGCGGACAATCGACCTGAACTATCAGCCCAAAGAGGCCATTTCCGAAAGGCTCGCGAGCATCGTCGGCGACGCACTAGGAAATCTTCGGAGCGCCCTCGACTTCGCGGCGGTTCGCATTGTCGAGCCCGGTACGAAAGTTTATTTCCCGGTCGCCCCTCGAAAAGACCTTGCTAGCCACACCAGCATAGCGCCGATAGACGCGAAACTGTCCGGCTTCAAAGATTTGCTTTTAGGGGAGATAAGGCCAGAAGGTGGCGCGAACGAGCCGCTATGGGATCTTCTCGGCAAAGCCAACAACGATAACAAGCATTCCGATTTCATCCCAACCGTCGCGATGGTGATGGTGAAAAATATCAACATTAAGCAGGGCACCAACACACTCAAGAATTGCAGTGTGGAAGGGAACGCCGCGTCTCCAATTAGACTAGTCAGGTCACTCTCTCACATTGAATATAGCTCCGACTGCAGTGCAATTGTGGACACAAAATTCGGACCCGGGACGTCGGTGCCGAACGCGGCTGTAGTAGAGACTCTGGATCGAGCCGTCTCTATGGTCGATGACGCCTTAACCAAAGTCGGTAAGTTGGCGAACGGCTAGGTTAGACACTTTGCCAAGAGCCACCGCCCGAGCTGGAGCGGCGCCCGTAGCGCTCCCGCGGAGGCGGCGCGCCGGCCGGCCGGCCGATCGAAGCGAATGCGCATCAGCGGCACTAACCGGCTGCGGTCGTCGCAGATGCGATCTCGCCGATAAAAAGGTAAGTATGGATCACTGCAAGCCGAGCTTCTTGCTCGGATACATCAACATGCACACCTTTGCACGTCTTGTCGTAGATCGCGTCCAACCGGGCCGCCAGATGCTCTAGGCCTGCGGTTACGACTGCTTGCGAACTATCTCGATGCGTAAGGTCGGCCAAATACGCCAATAGGCGGTTCTTGTATTGCTCCTGCCCCACTTTGCGAGCCTTTCCGCTCGCGTCCTTCCAATCCTCCGTCGTAGCTGGATAGAGCGAGTCGGCCACCGTCATCAGCAGACGCCGACAGGTCGTGAGAGCGGCCGTGCGAGACTCCGTAGAGTTGTCGGCCATCCGTTCGTTGATTGCAATCAGCTGTTCAGCCGCCTTAGGACAGTACGCCCGCACGAAATTGTCGACGTCGCGCCGCGCCGTCTCGAATATGTCTTGCGCGACATCTCCCAATTCTATGGCCAGGAACGCATCGGTGGCGTAGCTATGAATCGAAGATTTAACTGAGCTCAAAAGAGCTCTGTCATGGCGATATCCGTTTATCAGGGACTGCTCGATTTTACGTTGTCCAGCCAGAAAGTCTCCGGTGGCCCGGGCGACCAGGTAGTTTTCCATAGGCTGATTACTTTGCATGAGACTGCCCATGGTGCGCAGCCGAGCATCGCCGGTTCGGCAGCGAGCGTCCATCTCCGGTAGGCTCGTGGTGTAATATTTGTCGTCCGAGGTAATTCGGCCCCCACCTCGCACGTACTTCTCACAGGTACCGAGGCTAGAAAAGACGAACCCAGAGGGATATCCTGTCATTTCAAATTCCAGCCATCGCTGGGCATCGGCATCCCGCATGAGGCGAGCCAGGCGCTTAGCTTTCATAAGCGTGCCCTCTACCTCTCCCGTTCCGCCTTCCAAGTCGTCAAGCAGTGTCGAGGCGACACGTTTCAACTCGGCCAATTTATCTGACATAATATGTCTCGCGGATCGGAACGGGAATCTTGCCAAGTAATCAGTTCACGCCTGGACTGCAAGACCTTGCAGTGCCCAACCCTAGATCGTACACAACTAGGCCGAGGCCGTTCCGGTCTAGAAGATATGCTCTAGACACTCTGCCATGACCCGCCACCCGAGCTACGGCCCCGATCACGGTAACGTTCGCGCGGCGACGCTGCGCCGGCCGGCTGATCGTAATGAATGCACATTAGCCCAAAGCCATCAGCGCCGTGCGAACTCCAATCGTGATTTGGCCCGAGCCCGATGTTACGCTCATCGTTTGATTTCTTCTCATGGTACCAGCCGAGCGCGTCGCGGCCCGGCTCAGTGGTGTCAGCATTGAAGAATAACCGCGGGAAAAGCCGCCGGCCGGTCTCAATGCGCGCCGAGGCCGCGCCGGCGCCCTGGTTCGGGATCACCAGCACGTCAAACCCGGCTTCCCGGATCGCGCTTTCATAGGACGTCGCGAAAACCTTGTCCCCATGCGCGCCGTCGTGCGGCAAGATCACCCAGGCGTTGCCGTACCCGCGGGAGCGCATCCAGTCGATATGGACCGATAACGGCTGGCCCTGCGCCTCGTAGTAGTCCAGGACGTTGATTTTCTGCCCGACGAATTGAGCAATCCAGATCGCCACAGCGTCGGCGCGCGCGCCGGTCCCGCCGATGTCGAAATAGGCCCGCGTCTGCATGAGCGGGTCGCGCGGGACGAACGTAATCCGGCCCTGCTCTTTCGCCTCGAGCAGCCCTTTGGCGTAGTACGCGCCCTCGACCACAGTCCGGAAACCACCGTTCCAGACCCAATCGTATTGATCGGGCCGGTTTTTCTGGTCATCAAGCCGCGTGGTGTTGAGGATCTTCGGGAAGAACGGGTTATCCCGCCAGTTCAACTCAATGATTTTCGAGCCATCAGGCGGGTTTTCGCGGAAACGCTTGTGCGTCGCGCTCTTCTTGCGATCGGGATTCCAGGTGACCCAGATTTCGGCGCCCTCTTCGCGCACGGTCGGAATGGTGACGGTCCAAGCGTTGTCCGAGACCGGTTCGGCCTCATCGACCCAAAGCAGCAGGATCTTCGCTTTGGACTTGATGCTGTCCAGATTGTGCCGAAGGCCGGCGAACACGAAATAAATCCGCCGACATTTGGTCCGGATGTAGGTCTCACCGACATCGAAGAAGGCAGCAAGGAACGGCTCAGAAGCGATCGCGGCCTTCACCTCCGCGAACGAGCTGTCAGCCAGCGAATTCATGAACTCGCGACCGCAAAGAATGATGCCTTCGCGGCCTTCCGTTGCCCACATCATCGCGCGCACGGCCGCCATCTTTGCAAACGAGCGCGTTTTCGCCGAGCCGCGGCCACCATAGGCGCCGCGGTACATGGCCTCGCCGGTGAATACAGGAACGAGCTTGGGAGGCAGGAGGATTTGAGCCGCGGTCATGCGAAACGTTTATGAAACGTCAGAGGAAACGTTTCAGTCCGACAGAACCCAGAGGCAAAGCGCGATGAACGCCAGCCCCGGGCACTCGTTGAGGAAGCACAACAACGCCATAAACAGCATCACGCGCCCTCCAGGAACGCCACGCGGCGCTCGCGGATCTCTTCCCGCGCGCCAGGCGTCGGCATCGGAGACGGAGACGGCGCCGCGATCGGCGCTGCTGCGGGCGGCGGCTCGCGGCCTTCCATCATCGCGCGGAGCCTCGCCTTGTCGGCACGGGCGAGAGACCAGCCCCCGGCGCCCCATTCGGTGTGGACCACGATCCCGACTTTCTCGAGCGCGGCGCGCACTTTCACCATCTGCACGTCGATCAGCTTCATTTCCGGCTTGTCGCACTCAGGCCGAGCGCCAAAGAGCACCGTGAACATCGCCTCGCGGCCGGCAACGGCACGCTTGAGCATGAAGCCGACCATTTCGCATTGCTGCGGTGTGGCATCGAGCACCGTCAACAGCCGCGAAACGTCGTCGTTGCCGACGCCTAGCAGCGCCTCAAGCTCTTGTACGCGATCCTGCAACTGTTGTTCGGTAGAACTCAAATCATCCCCCTTATGTCAGTCCGCCGGAAACTGCCGGCTCAGCGTCACCCAAAAAAGTAGATGGCCGCCACAGCGGCACCGATCAGGATCAGGTAAGCCCAGATAAGGCACCCGCCGGCATGAGGCCCAACGTTCATCAGCCTTCCCCTATGTTCGAGGGGAACGGCGCCGCGACCAGCTCAATGCGGCTGATTTCCTGCTTAATCGGTCCGCCATCCGCGCCGGTGACTTCCGTGGTCAGCTTGTCGCCGTACTTCTTCGGAGACATGCGAGCCATCAGCCATTTTCGGGTATCGACCTTGAGCCGAGACCGGGCGACGAATTCAGCGTTGACCTTGACGGACCCGTCCTCGCCCTCGATCACATCACCGCTGGCATCGTCCGAGATTTGAAGGATTTCTTCCTCCATGACCGTCGAACGAGCGTCTATCGCGCGCGCGTATTGCTCCACAAAGGCCTTGTCCTTGGAAAGCCAGAGGAAAACGGTAGAGAGGCCGGGCATTTCCTCATCCCGGCAGATCGAGCGCAGACTTTCGCCCTCAGCCATGCGAGCACAGATCAGAGTGGCCAGTTCCGGATTGAAGTCAGTAGGACGTCCCATAGGGTCTTACTCGCCCCCAAGGTTGTTGGCGTACTGGCCCATGATGGATTTGAACTCATCGGTTTGAGCCGCGATCGTGTTGGCTACCGCTCCGACACCCGTTGCAACGGTCTGACGTTGGTCCGCCAGGTTCGAGCGCAGGATTTCGAGCTGCGCCGCGTGGATCTGGCCCATCAATTTGACGTGCTCGTCCATCATGGCTTTGACGGTTTGGCCTACGGATGCGGGATTGCTCGCGCTCATGGCGGCTTGTTCCTGTGGTGCGGCCGGCGAAGCTACCGGCGCGGGTTTGTCGGGGATCAGCGAGACCGGCGGCAGCTTGATCGCGTTTCGGATCGCGGCCTCTATTTCGTTGTCCGAGGCCGAGGCGTCGACCGCCGCGGTATAGGCACCCCACGAAAGCAGGATGCGACCGGCCTCAAGCCGCATTGTCAGCGTCTCGATGCCAGGAATGTCCGACATGCGGACCTTCAAATCAGCGATGCTCATGTCTCTAGCAATCTCCCGGCTGCGTTAATGCGCCTAGCGAAAAGCAAACGGTTTTAAGATTTCTCGGGATAACTCACGCTGCGACTACCTCGAGCCGGCGACCATCTGGCGCTAACCCGTACTTCGCGAGCAGTTCGGCGGATGCACGACAGCCCGGGAGATCCGGCGACGGTCCAGCGTGGCGCGACCAGAACCCATTTTTGGCGAACATCCTCACGGCGTCCTCGATCGGCATTTCATGCGCGGCCTCGCCGCCGATCGTTTGGAGCGCAAAGACCGCTGCATGATCCGACCAGCGCTGTTGATTGAGCCAGGTGCAGGCTTGCGGAATGAACCGCGTTCCGACGTTGCCGCGCGCCTGCTCATCGTTTGCCAGCTTGCGGGCCGCAGCGATTAGCATCGCCGGGTCTAGCCCGGTTTTCACCAGCGAGTTGAACCGGGTTTCCGCCGGCTTGCGCGGGTTCGGACCATCCCGGCGAGGATAGGCCTGCCAGAACTCATCGAAGCGCGAGGGCTCAGAGCTGCGCTTGGCCGCTATCGCTTCCTCAAGGTCGATTTGCTTTGGCTCGCTCGCCGAGCGGTCGACAGACCGAGAGCTTTGTTCTGTTCTGCTCTGCTCTGTTCTGTTCTGGGGCGTTACAGAAACGTTTCCACCGCCGTTACCTGAAACGTTTCCGGCAACGTTCCCCGGCGCATCGAATGCCGCGGCCTCTTCCGCCTCTCGTTTTAGCCTTTCGCGATGCTCGCGAACGCGGACCGTCGAGCTATCGGACTTGTACTGCCGACCCTCCCAATTGTGTGGAGCATAGGCGCCGGGCTCTGTCTCATCGAGCAAGCCGGCGGCGCACAGCTGGCGCACCGACGCCCCGGCATCATCGTCCGACATGCGCAGCGCGAACGCGATATCAGCGACCGGCGGCAACCTGCCCTTGTTCCGTGAAGCCAGGCATAGGAACGCCACCCAGCGCCAGCGCATCGCCTCCGGAAGCCGCATCACCTTGGGATCGTTGATGACGTCCCCATACATCCGAAACCAAGGATTGCTCACCCGGCCGCCCCTTCCCGTGTCATGTTGAACAGCGTGCAGCCGAGGCTTTCCCCGACCCTGACCGGCACGCATGCAATTCGATTTCGAGCCGCCATCTGGTCGGCAAGCTCGCGCGAGGCCCAGACAGTGCCGCACGCACCCATCAGCGGCCGATAGACGTTGACCCAGACAGTTTCAGGCGCAGCCGCGGTCATCAGCGCCCCGCGTCGCGCAGGGCCGCGAGTCGGTTCGCCACGTAGCTTTCGGGCTTGTCGACCGATCGGGCGATGTGCGCCGTGTCGAATTGCTTCTGCGCCCACATCGACAGAATGCGATCATCGAGCGCCGCGACCACGTCAGCAGGCGCAAACAGTCTGTTTTTGACAATGGTCACTCGTCTAGCCTTTCGCGCAGTTCAAAGAAGCCCTTGGCTTCCGGATGGATTTGGAGGAACCAGCGCGCAAGCGGCGCAGTCCAATGATCGTTGCAGCGGAAAGCGCGATTGCCGCGCTCAATCCGTTCATGCCAGCGGATCCGATGCAGGATCGCGTCCGCCGAATATCGGTCATAGCCAACGTTGCGGACCTCGAGCGCCAGGCGCTCGAATTGGGTGCAGACGTCGAGTGGCACGCCTTCCGGATAGAACGGTGAACGCGCCATCAGCTCGAGTAAGGGCTCATCACTCAAGCGGCAGGCCCCCGCGTCAGACGCAGCCGGCCGCGGCCCTTGCCGGCGGGATTGTAGAACTCGACCAGACCGACAGCGGCGAGCGCGTTCCAGGTCGATCGCATGAACGGCGCAAGCTCGCCGGCGGCGAGCAGCACGCCGTTTCGGTCAAAGCAGCCATCCCCGTTGCGTTCGGAGAGCCAGCGGAGCGCTTCGCGTTGGGAGTGGGTAAGCTGCGGTCTCAATTGCAATACTCCAGCTCTTCGCGGAGCGACCGCACGAGATCGGCAGTTTCGACGTCAAAGCAGTTCGGGTGCTTCGGATCCTCGCCGAGCAGGCGCCGAATTTTCCAGACCGCATGCAAGACCGTTGTGTGATCCTTGCCCCCGAACCGACGCCCGATTTCCGGCGTGCTCCGACCGGTCAACACCTTCGCGAGATACATCGCGACTTGCCGAGCGTGGACCAATGGAGCGTTGCGGCGCTCGCCGAGGAATTCCGCCAGCGTCATCCCGACGCGATCGCAGACAGCAACCTGGATATCCCGGATAGTCAGCGGCTTGACCAACGTCGCGCCCTCGATGGAAAACCAGGGCTCTTTCATCGGCGGGAAGTTCAGCGGCGCAGCCGCGGCCACCGGCGCAGCGTGGATCGGCGCGGGCTTGACCGGTGCAGGCCTCGGGCGCGCCGCCTCGAGAGCTGCCCGGAGCTTGGATGCCGCGAGTTCAGCGGCCCTTGTCTCGATCGAAGCCCGAAACGCTGCGCGCCGACGATGGGCGCGCAATGCCGTTTCAGTTGGTTGGTAAGCCGGGGCGGCTGCGCTCATTTAGCCCCCGTTCTGGCGAACCAAAGCCTTAGCCTGCACCACAGGATCCGATGCAGCGCCGCACGCCGCCTCGGTGATCGCAATTTCATGCTTGAGCATCCTCAATTGACGTTGGCACTCGGCCTGGTAGGCCGCCTTGAGGCGCATGTACGCGGTAACGCCGATGTCCTTGAGCTGAGATCGCCGATAGCGAAGCCGCCACAGAACCCCGTATTCCACCCCGTACTCACGCTCTATCGAACGCATCGCGCGCTCGGTGTCTCCAGGACCTCGAACACGCATTTTCGTAAGGTCTCTCGACCACTTGACCGCTTCATCCAGATACGCAGACCGCGGCATTTGCTTTCGCCTCCAAAACAATTTGCACACTTGCAAAAGGCGTCATGTTGCACTTCCGGCATGACGAACCCGGACAACGAGAACGACCCCTTCCCCTTCCAGCAGCTCGCGGTTTTCGCCGCGCGCGTGCTAGCTCCCCAGAACCAAAAGCAGAGCGACGACGTTGAGCGCGATCGAAGCGAGCCACGTCCCGACGAACAGAAGGCCGAACAGCACCGCGCCCACGTCGATCAGAGCTTGCGCCGCATTGCCGCGTTTGAACGACGCGCTCGTGGGTTGAAACGTTGGTGAAACGTTGCGCATCAGGCGGCGTCCCGCGCTACGGGAACGGCGGGCCGCTCAACCAAATCGGGCCAAGCAACGCCAGGCGCCCAATTCCGCGAGAACCAGTGCAAGATTTCGTCGTACTTGCGGACGGTGAAGCTGCGACCGCTATCGTGCATCTGCGAGAAGAACCGGCTGTCATTGACGACAATCCGGCCCAGGGTCGTAAGCTTGATATTTCGCTGCCTCGCGTATGCATCGGCACACGCCAACAGCTTTTTTTTGCAAACTTGTTCGAATGATTGCTGCATCACCCAAACAGGATAGTGGAATAAATCCTACTCTACAAGGGGATTTAGTGGGATTGTTTCCATTTGGAAAATCCTACCCTAAGTGGGATAATTTCCACATGAAGGACAAGGACTTAAAACCTGATATGCGTGCGCGGATGGCAGCTAGGCTCGCCGAGCTGGACCGTTCGCCGATCACGGCCGCGGCAAATGTTGGGCTCGAACGCACCTACATTCGCGACTTCATCAACGGGAAAAAGGCATCCATTCGCTCGGATAAGCACGAGCAAGTTGCCCGCGCCCTTGATTGGACGGTCGCGGACCTTTTGGGCGCGGGAACTTCGCCAATCAAGGTCACGCCAGGGTTTACGGCCGCCTTCGCCGAGCCGTCCCCGAGCACCTTTGTTCCCGGCAATCAGCTCGTTGGGGTTCGCGATTTCCCGATCTACGCCGCCGCACACGGTGGCGAAGGCTTCATGATTGTTCATACCGACGTGATGGAATGGGTAAAGCGGCCGGTGATCCTGGAGGGCGTTCCGGATAGCTACGGCGTTCTTGTTGTGGGCGAATCTATGGTACCGGCCTATCGGCCCGGCGATATGGCGCTAGTGCACCCTCGCCGACCACCCGAGCGGGACACAGACGTTATCCTGTACGATCACGATCCACGCACCGGCGACGCAAAATCGATGATCAAGCGTCTTGTAGGGTTCAATGATCGCAGCCTTAAACTCGAGCAATACAATCCGGCCAAGACGTTCTCGGAACATCGTGCGGATTGGCCGATCTGCCATCAGGTGGTGGGGATGTATAAGGGGCGACGCTAGGCCATACCCGTGACAACGTTTTTTGCGATAGTGTCTGATTAGAGGTTGGCGAGTACCCTTCGATCATGACCATGCATGTGAACCTGGACTGGCGGAAAGCAGGTGACATCGGCCTGTACACCGTCCCTATGGCGGCGCGCATTCTCCATGAAGAAGGGGGCCGCATTCGATCTTGGATCAACGGCGTCGGGAACAGCGATGCTCCGCCTATCATTCACCGTCAATTGCCTATGATTGGCGGCAAGACGGTGCTCGGCTTCCTCGATTTAATCGAAGCGCGATTCATAAAGCACTTCAAGGATCTCAGACTTTCCTCGCAGACGATCCGGAAAATCGCGGAGCGGCTGCGCGAGAGGCACGACACGGACCACCCTTTCGCGACCAACAAGGCTTTTCGGACGGATGGCAAAACGATCTTGATGGAAATCGCCGAGGAAGAAGAAAAGAAGATTTTGAACCTGCTCAACGACAACTTCGAAATGGAAGCCGTTGTTGAGCCCTCACTTTTCGACAGCATTCTTTATGCCGATGATCTCGCCTATCGCTGGCACCCGAGCCCAGTTCAACATCCGCGTGTCGTGCTCGATCCCAACTTCGCTTTCGGGCGTCCCGTGCTGGAAGGCATCTGGATCCCGACCGACACACTGATGGCAGCTTACAGCGCTGAGGGTGAGAGTGCTGCCGTTGCGGAGGATTTCGAGATTGCCGAGGAAGACGTTCTTGAAGCCGTTGCCTATGAGGGGAGCTTAGCCGCTTCACCGCCAATTGAAAATAAAACTGGATGAGTGCATCGCTAACCGTGTCGCTCAAGCGATAATTGCCTTCACCGGCAATCGAGAGGGATACGAGGTCTCTTATATCAGGCACGGAGATGGCTCGCCTGATCCTGATTGGATTCGTAAGTTTGCGGAGGACGGCGGTACTGCGATAGTTTCGGGCGATCACAATATCCTGCAGCATTGGCCGAACTTGGTTGCGTACACTGAATCCGGCCTGGTCTCATTTTTTCCGCCGAAAGAGTACGAACACCTGAAAGGTTTCGGTCGCGCTGCCTTCCTGATCCGCTGGTGGCCGGCTATCATCGAAAAGCTGAAGCTGTCTCAATCAGGTGATCGTTGGCGCCTCCCAATGAATTGGACGGCGATCGAGCATTCGAAGATGGTCGGTATTAAGGATCCCCGCGTTGATGACACTCCGGCGCCTCCCGACATCGCCAAGATGACACAGGATGAACTTGATCTATCACCGCACGCGCCCGCTTCACCCGAATAGATCGTCTGGCACCTGACCAAAGATACGAATGATCTTCGCGTCTTCGAAGTCGCCGGTTGACAGGTCACCCGTTCGACTGAACGCAATGGCCCCGCCCCTCCTTGCCAAGCTTTCGGCCGGCGGATCGCAGCCAATTCGCTCTGGGCCTGCTGCGGCAGGCCGGCGACAAGATGGCCACCCTTTGTCAGCTCAAACGGCTGAGCTACGTAATACGTCGTTGTACTCATAACGACTGCACTCCCCTTTTTGGTTTGGAAGATCGTGCCCCGTCGATAAGAACAAATCAAGAACTTCTAGAGGGGGCTTTTTTCCACTTTCCTATTATATAGTGGGATTTCTTCCACTATCTTGTTTCCCATCAGCACGGGGAAACGCCGATGTCCTACTACTCACCGAACCCACACTTTGCGCCCGACGATTTCAGCGCCGATCGCGAAAAGCTCGAGCGCGTCGAGGCCGAAGCCGGTTGGTATTTCAATTCCGCGACCAAGCAGCAGCAGGCCCGTTTCACGGACCGCATGTCCGCCGCATTTGCCTACAGGGGCTCGCCGCGCTGGGAGCGCGAGCGCGAAGCCGCCCAGAAGGAATTCACCGAAACCACCGCCGGCGCTTCCGCGCTATGCGCCGAGACCGTGCGCGAGCTGATGGAGACCGGCGAGGTTTCGGAAGCCCTCTCCTATCGCTGGGATGAGCTGGCGGTTGCCGGCGCAATGGCACAGGCCGCGGAGTAACCCTCATGAAACACTTTCGTTTTGACGTCCGCTGCATCGACGGTCGGCTTTTCCAGCACATCGCGCAACACGATGATCCCGATTTCGAGCGCGACATCGGCCGTTGCGAAGAATGCGAGGGTGCCGGCTGCGAACGCCTGCACCGCGAAGCCGCCGAGAAGAAGGTAGGCGACAAGATCGTATGCACCCACGTTTTCCCGCCGATCCCGGATCGCCGTTACGATTGGTGCGCGACGCGCGACAGCGACGAGCCCGACGACAACGGGCACATGTTCCAGGGTTTCGGCCGCACCGCGCAGGATGCAATTGACGATCTTGTGGCCGTCATCGAGGACGCGCGGGGCTGACATGATCCAGTTTCTTCGCCGTCACGGCTGCGACGCATCCGATATCCGCGACTTGTTCGTGATCGCCGCTTTCATCGGCGCCCTGTGCGTTTGGGCTGCGATCGGAGCCGGCGCGTGAACAACTCTCAAGGCCACGCCCTCGAGGTCGGCACGCTCGCGATGTTCGATCGCTTGCCCACGCCGGCCAGGCGAGCAATCGCCGGCGCCCGGTTCGATTGGGCGCTTGGCGAATGGCTGTCCGACTGGACGGCCGGAAAGATCAGTGCCCGCGGCCTCGCCGTGAAAATTCAGGCCGTCGACAAGGTGGCATCCGCTTCAGAGCGCGCCGCGACGTGGGGGCCCGATTACCCGATTTTGAAAGGTGAGCTTCCGTAATGGCAATCACGTTTGGCGACCGCCTCATTGACGCGGGTTACCACGACATCACCCCGGAGCAAGAGCGGGAGATTGACGACGCTCGGCACGCCGCCGAGGCCAACGCCGCCCGCAACAAGCGGATTGAAGGTTACGCCTCATGGCTCGCCGACGACGTGGACGGCCTGATTAGCGCCGTCGCGCCGCGCGACGCCGCGCCCTGCCAGCACTCGACCGCCATTCTCGCCGAGGCCCGCGCCGCTGTTGCGCTCGCCTTGTCGAAGATCGACCTCGCCATTGCGAGGGACAAAGAAGCCCACAGCCAGGAGGCCGCATAATGTCTGCCGAACCGCTCCCCGCCGACAACATCAAGCCGCTTGCGACGCGCCGCCCGCGCGCCGTGGCGACCGTCACCCAGCCTATGGACATTGTTCGCGCCGCGCTGGAGACCGGCAACGTCGAAATGTACCGCGAGGCCGTCGCGCTCGCGAAGGAAATGGATGCTCTCGCCGCCCGCAAGGCGTTTGACGTGGCAATGGCCGAGGCGAAGGCCGAAATCCCGGTTATCAGGAAGAACCGCCGGGTTGGGTTCGAGAGCCGCAAGGCCGGCGCCGCGCGCACCGACTACGCGCATGAGGATCTTGCCGAGATCGCCCGCACCGTCGACCCGATCTTGGGCCGGTTCGGCCTCTCGTATCGCTTCCGCGTTTCGTCCAAGCTCAACGAGCCGGTTTCGGTGACATGCGTCCTATCGCACCGTGATGGGCATTTTGAGGAAACGACGCTGCACGCCGGCCGCGATGAGAGCGGCAACAAGAACCACATCCAGGGCGTCGGCTCGACCGTCACTTATTTGCAGCGCTACACGCTCAAGGCCGCGCTTGGCCTCGCGGCCGCCGAGGATGACGACGGCCACGCCAGCGACCGGCCGGCCGAGGAAGCCGCATACACGCCGCCGGCCGGATCGATCACCCAGGACCAGGCGGACTACATCCGCGAAGCGCTGGAAGAGAAGGGCGCGAGCGTAACGGCGTTTCTCGGATGGGCCGCGAGCAAGGGCCATTTGAACGGCCGTCAGCGGAAAATCGAGGAACTGCCCGCCGCCAGCTATCCCGCCTGCATCAACGCCATTGCGAATTTCAAGAAGGCCTGACCCATGAACGCGATCGTAACCCTCGACAGCATTTTGGAGCCGTCACAGGCCATCACCCCCGCCGCCCTGTTCGGCACCGGGCAGATTGAAACCATCGTTTCGGCGATCGAGAGCCAGGTACGCGCCGAGGCCTACGACATCGCCACGCCGGAAGGCCGCGAGCGCATCAAGTCGGTTGCGTACAAGATTGCCCGGTCAAAAACGACGCTGGACGAGATCGGCAAGGAGCACGTTGCCGAGATCAAGGCGCAGTCCGCCGCCATCGACAAGGAGCGCAAGACGCTTCGCGATCGGCTCGACGCCCTCAAGGAGGAAGTGCGCAAGCCGGTCACCGATTGGGAGGAAGCCGAGGCGAACCGCACCAACGGCCACGAAAGCGCGATTGTCGCCGTGATCGAGGCCGCGCGTCAGGCGTCCGGCAAGCCGGCAAGCCTCATCCGTGAACTGGTTGTGATCGTTGAAGGCTACTCCGCGCGCGACTGGCAGGAATTCAAGGAACGTGCGGACGCGGCCATTGCCGAGGCGCTGGCGACGCTCAACCAGGCGCTCGCCGCCGCTGCGAAGGTGGAGGCCGAGCGCGCCGAACTGGAAGCGCTGCGCGCCGAGGCCGAAGCCCTGCGCGCCGAGAAGGCCGCCCGCGAGGTTGCCGAGGCCGAGGAACGCCGCCTTGTCGAGCAGCGTGCCGCGGCCGAGCGAGAGGCCGCAGCCGCGATCGAACGCGAGAAGGCCCGCGCCGAGCAGGCGAAGCGCGACCAGGAGGCCGCCGTTGCCCGCGCCGTCGAGCAGGAGCGCGAGCGCGCCGAAAGGGCCCGCATCGAGGCCGAGCAGCGCGCCGAGCGCGAGAAGGCCGAGGCGATCGAGGCCTTGCACCGCCGGCAAGAGCAGGAAGTCGCAGCCGCCGCAGCGAAGAAGGCCGCCGAGGAAGCCGCCGAGCGCAGGCGCCAGGAAAACACCCGGCACCGGAACAAGGTCCACGCGCAGATCGCGGCCGACTTCATGGGCAACGCGCACCCGATGAACCCCGTCACCCAGGAAGTCGCCGACATCCTGATTGACCTCATCACCCGCGGCAAAATCCGCAATCTCTCAATCACCTACTGAGGCCGCCCCGTGCAGATTATCAACGTCGAGCAGAATTCCCCCGAGTGGTTCGAAACGCGCCGCGGCATCCCGACCGCCTCGCAATTCAAGTCGATCCTTGCCAAGGGCGAAGGCAAGACCCGCCGCAGCTACATGCTGAAACTCGCCGGCGAGATCATCAGCGGCGAGAAGATGGAGAGCTTCTCCAACGACTACACCGAGCGCGGGCACGAATTCGAGCCGATCTTGCGCGACCTCTATTGCTTTGAGACCGGCGCGCAGCTCGAGCGCGTCGGGTTCATCCGAAACGGCCGCGTCGGTTGCTCGCCGGATAGCCTGATCGGCCCCGATGGCGGCTTGGAGATTAAGAGCCAGTCCCCGCACCTGTTGATTGAAACGATCCTCAAGGACGAATTCCCGCCCGAGCACAAGGCCCAGGTGCAGGGAACGCTCTGGGTCACCGGCCGCCAATGGTGGGACATCGCCGTAGGCTACAAGGGCATGCCGCTGTTCCGGAAGCGCGCGTTCCGGGACGAAAAATACATCCAGAGCCTCGCAACCGAAGTCGACCGGTTCAACGCCGAGCTTGACGCGGTGGTGGCGCAGATCCGCCGGCATGGCGAGGCCGTCGCAGCATGAGCGGCCGCGCCCTTCTTGTCCTCTCGTCCCGCCAGATCCGGGAGAAGGCCATTGACTGGATCATGCGCCTTCCCCCGGGAACGCGCGTCGAGTTCAAGGAGCCGCAGCGCACGCTTGAGCAGAACGACCGCATGTGGGCGATGCTGACCGACATCGCCCGCCAATGCACCCTCAACGGCCGCCGCTGGTCGACTGATCAGTGGAAGGTGATTTTCCTGCATGAGCTGGGCCGCGAAGCGCAATTCATCCCGTCGCTGACGGGCAGCTTCATTCCCTACGGGCAGTCCAGCTCTGACCTCGGCGTCAAGGAAATGTCCGACCTCATCGAAAGCATGTTCGCCTACGGCGCCGAGAACGGCGTTCGCTGGAGCGATCCGAAATTGCAGGAGAACGCCGCTTGACCGACACCGGGCAACTGACGTTCACGACGCTGGGCGGCGAAACCGTCACCGTGAAGAAGCGCGGCAAGCACTACATCCAGCCGCGTGGCTATATCCAGCGGCCAGGCACCGGCCCGGCCGGCGAGACGTGCGGCACCTGCGAGCACATCACCAAGAGCCGCCATTTCGCCAAATGCGAGCTTTCGCGCGGTCGCTGGACCCGGGGCCGCGGCACCGACATTTTGGTGAAGGCGCCGGCTTGTCGCCGCTGGGAGGCCGCGAGCGAATGAGCCGCACAGTCGCCGAGTGGATCGGAAAGACCGACGACAGCCGGCCGCCGCCGCATGTCCGACTGCGCATTTTCGAGCGCCACGGCGGCCGCTGCCACTTTTCAGACCGCCGCATCATGCCGGGCGACCATTGGGACGTCGACCACGTTAAGGCGCTCATCAATGGTGGCGAGAACCGCGAAAGCAATATGGCGCCGATCCTGCGCGGGAAGCCGCACAAGGAGAAAACGGCCCAGGACGTCGCCGAGAAATCCCGGAATTACCGGAAGCGCGCAAAGCACGTCGGCGCGCTGCCGCCGTCGCGCCAGAAGATCCAGAGCCGCGGTTTCGCGAAGGCGCCGGCCAAGTGCACGGCATCATCACCAATCGAAAAATGGAGGGGTTTCTAGAGTATGGGCGACATCCTCAGCGACAGCATAAGGACAGCGCGCAAGGCTTGCCCGTGCGATCAGTGCCACCGTCAAATCAAGATCGGCGAGCGCTACCGGCGCCAGGTCCACACATTCGATGGGCTTTGCACCTATCGAGCACATGAGGATTGCGACGCCGCCTCGCAGGAGCTGCACAAGCTCGCGGACCTCTATCCGGACGAGGGATATTGCCTCGCCGAGTACGCCGACGAGGACAAGGCCTTTTTGGTGGAGAAGTACCCGGCGGTTGCCGCTCGTTTCTGGCCCGAGGTGGCAGTATGAAGCGCGTTGCGCCGGCCGAGATCGGCGACGAGACCCCGATCACGCTGCGGGAAGCCTGCGAACTGGCTTTCCGTGGCATCATAACAGAGGCCAGCTTGCGCGCCGAGCACGCCCGCGGGATGCTTGAAATCTTCCGGGTTGGCAAGCAAGACTTTACTACCCTCCGTTTTGTCCGGGAAATGCAGGAAAGAAAATGCCGCGCCCAAAGTCCGGCCCTCGCCTCTGGCTCGACCCCGAGCGCGAAACCTTCACCGTCATCGACGGCCGAAAAACAGTCCGCACGGGCTGCGGCAAGAGCGAGCTTCAAGCAGCTCAAGACTTCCTCGCGGCGTACCTCGCAGCTAACCACAGCATAGCCGCCGGCAGCGATCCGCTCATTGCGGACATGCTCAAGGTCTATTCCGACGAGTGGTTGACCGGCAAACCGTCCGCCGCGTCCGTGGCGGCCGATATGGTCAACCTTGAGGAATGGTGGGGCGGCAAGCCAGCGAGCGCCATCACCCCGGAGAACTGCAAGCTCTACATTGCACACCGCAGCGCACCGACCATATGCCGGCGGGAAATCGGGATGCTGCACGCAGCGGCGATCTATTGGCACAAGAAGAGCGGCAAGGGCCCGCTCCGAGCGCTCCCGATCGTTGCGAAGCCGCCGACGCCACAGAAGCGAACGCGCTGGCTCACCAGGTCGGAGGCCGCCCAATTCCTCTGGCATGGCGTCCGGCGGCTCAATCCCGGACAGCGCAAGCGCCTGTTCCGGTTTTTCATCATCGGGTGGTACACAGGAACCCGCCACACGGCCATAGGCCGCACGTCCTGGAAGATGGCGGACCTGGAAACCGGCATCATGCAGAGGCGCCCTGACGGCCTCGCGGAGACGAAGAAGCGGACGCCGCCAGTACGGGCCGGTCGGCGGCTTTTATCGCACCTGCGCCGCTGGCGCCGGCTCGATGGGCCCAAGGCAAAGTACATCATGGAATACGGCGGCCGGCCGGTCCTCGACCACGGCGAAGGCTGGCGCGCCGCTCGCAAACTGGCCGGGCTATCGAAGGACGTCACCCCGCACACCTTGCGGCACTCCCGGGCCACCCACATGATGCGCCAGCGCGTCGACCCGTGGCAGGCCGCCCGATCCCTTGGAATGAGCCTTGAAATGCTCCAAACGACCTATGGGCACCACCATCCGGACTGGCAATCCGACGCTGCAGAAGCTAAGTGAAGGCGGCCAAAAACCGGGTAGACTTACCATAGGTTTACCCGTGGAAATCTAAGGGCTTGCGATGTAACGGGAATTGGACAACCCCGTCCAAATCAGTATGTTGCAGCCCGAAATCGCCGCCACGGCCGAGGGGCTGCCGGTCCGGTTTGCGCCCCCGCTTCTCAAATTCAGGAAAACACCTTTGAAAGTCATCGCCAGTTCCATCCGCAAGGGCAACATCATCGAGCAGGATGGCAAGCTCTATGTGGTCCTCTCCGCCGAAAACATTCATCCCGGCAAGGGCACCCCCGTCAGCCAGATCGAAATGCGCCGCATCGGCGACGGCGTGAAGGTGTCGGAGCGCTACAAGACCACCGACCAGGTCGAGAAGGCCACCGTCGAGGATCATAACTACAACTACCTCTATGAGGACGCCGACGGCTTCCACTTCATGAACAACGACAACTACGATCAGGTCCAGGTCTCCAAGGAGATCGTCGGTTCGTCTGCGCCGTATTTGCAGGAGAACATGACCGTGAAGCTGTCGATGCACGAGGGCAATCCAGTCGCGATCCAGCTGCCCCAGCGCGTGACGCTCGAAGTGGTCGAGACCGAGCCCGTCACCAAGGGCCAGACCGCCTCGTCGTCGTACAAGCCCGCGATGCTGTCCAACGGCATCCGCACTGGCGTGCCGCCGCACGTTTCCACCGGCACGCGCATCGTCGTGATGACCGAGGACGGCTCCTACGTTGAACGCGCCAAGGATTGAGCGGCCAAGGATTGAGGGGCCAGGCGCGGTGACGGTTGCAATAAAGCATCATCGCGCATCAGGTTGTTGTTTAACCTCAAACTTTCCGGAAAACTGCTACACACTTTTCCGGAACTTGCTCTAATCTCTCGCGATCAGACATGACCCGGGGAGTGCAGTGAACAGGAAGGTCGTCAGCTTCTTCAGTTGCTGGCTGGCAGCCCTGCTCTTGCCTCCTCCCGGCGCTCATGCCGACGAATTCCGGACGCCTTCGATCTCGGCCATGCGGGTCGAATGGCGCTCGGCGCTCGACCAGCTCCGGCAAGAGATCACCACCCGCCCGGCCATCGCCGCCAGCTTCACATTCGCCGGACAGCGCCGCGTTCCCGCCACCGATCCGCGCGCGACGCCCGCGCTGGTGCAGCTGAACGCAGCGACATCGCCGCTCTTCCCCGGCATTGCGCGCAGTCCGATCCCGGTGCTGCTGCCTTTCGACCCCGCAAGCTATCTCGACGCACGACAGAGCGGCGCACCGGACAGCCTGCCGGTCGCACGCTACCAGGCCGACTTCCGCGCGGCCGATGTCTTCCATGCCGGCGCGTCCGGCTATGACGCGGTGTTCTCGCTCGACCCGGGCGCCGGCGACGGCATGCCGCCGCGGACCTTTGCCAAACCGGTCGAGGTCCAGATCTCGGGCTCGATCCTGGTCTACGACCTCGCCGACCGGCTCGGCGGCAAGGGCGAGCCGGTCAAGACGCTGGCCGCGCAGTTTCCGGACCTGCGCCGCTTCATCCGCGAAGGCTACTTGCGCTACGCTTTCACCCGCTTCGGGATTCCCTATGTCGTCTCGATCCAGTGCCTCGACAGCGCGCCGCGGCCGAAGCGGCTCGCCTGCCGCGAGGCCTATCCGGTGGCCGAGCGGTTCCTGAAGGCGTTGCGCATCGCCGGCGGGCAACCGTCGCGACCGCGCAGCGACATCGCCTCCGACCTCGCCGAGCGGCCGATCGCGCAATCGGCGGACTTCACCTACCGCCCGAGCGGCGACATCGTCCCGGGCAGCGGCAGACGCAAGCAGCAGGGCGGCCACGCCGACTTCACGGTCTACTCGCAGATCCGCTTTCCGCTTGAGAAAGCGCCGGCCTTCGCGCACTCGCAATCCTTCGCAAGGCGCAAGGCGGGCGCGACCGTCGACGAGTATCCCTGGCAGGACAATTTCTGCGAGGCGCGCAGCTTCGAGGTCGGCCAATGCGCCAGCGGCTACGGCCATCAGGGCCAGGATATCAGGCCGGGCGCGTGTCCGGCCGACAGCAAGGACGGTTGCGATCCCAGACAGCAGGCGGTCGTCGCGGTGCGCGACAGTATCGTGATCCGCTCGACGCAGCAGCAGGCCGCGACATTGCAGGTCAACACAAGCACCGAGCACGTCCGTTTCCGCTACATGCACATGAACCCGTCCGTGATGGATGCCGACGGCCTGCTCAACGGACGCCGCCTCAGCGAGGGCGAGAAGATCGGCGTGGTCTCGAACTATCTCGACCATCCCAACGGCACGTCACGGCATCTGCATTTCGACGTGCAGTTGTTCACGCGCGACGGCTGGCTCTGGGTCAATCCCTACACCACGCTGGTGTCGGCCTATGAGCGGCTGATCCGCGGTCGCGGCCGCGAGATCGGACCGGAGCCCGGACCTGCGGCCGCGGTGGCGCACGCACTGCCCGACGACGTCGTGCATCGCATCGACACCCAGGAAGGCGGCGGCAATTAGGGCGAGCGACGCGGACACCGGTTCGAGGCGCACGGCCAAAATATCGAAAACAACCCCATGCAAAGTAGCCGGCGGCTGCCGTCATCAGGCACGACAACTTGACACGTCGGGCAAATCAGCGGCATTATTCCATTATTCCGAAATCGTGCAAACGCCGTTCGCCCTTGGGGCCATGGCGCTCCGTGCCACATCGGTCGCGTCATTGCGCGGATTGGGAAGCTGCACCGTGTTCCGATAGGCCGCCTATTTCTTCCAGGGCGCATCGCCGCGTGCGGCGGCATCCGCGAAGATGCCCTGCTCGTAGTCGATGAAAGCGCGGACCATTGCGCGATAGGCGGCTTCCGCAACCTTGGGCGACAGTCTGTCCGCTTCCGCAAGCGCCATCGCCTTCTTCACCACCGCCTCGGCGCGTTCCGGCGCTTCGACCTGCGCGGGGTTGGCCTTGAAGCGGGCGGCCTCATGGACGTAGCGGCCGCGCTCGGCCATCAGGCGCACGATCTCGCGGTCGAGCCGGTCGATATTGCTGCGCACCTCGCCAAGCGTCTTGCAGCAGGCGCCGTGGTCGACGGTGGGACTGCCCCACAACGCCGGCGCATTGGTCACAGGCTCCTCTGCCCACGCCACCGCAGGAACCAGAAGCGTCAACAGAACCACCGGCAATCGCATCGAACGGCTCCCAGTCAGCGAGCACCACGGGCGATTGTTAAGCTGATTTTACGCGCGGATGGAAGCCAGGATGGCGATGGAACCGAATTCCATCGCGAACCTGATTGATGCGATCAACCGATCTCCATTCCAGCCAACACCTCACTGACCTTCTTCTGGGCGTCCGGGGGCAATGGCAGGATCGGACGCGGAGGCTCGGCCGCGCAGGTCCCCCTGAGGTTGGCGATCGCGTAGGCGACCCGCAGGCTCGAAAATGTCTTGAACAGCTGCCAGACCGGTTGCAGACGCGCATCAAGCTGCCGTGCCCGGGCCGCATCTCCACTTTCCACGGCACGGACGATGTCAACGCAGACCTTGGGGAGAATTCCCGCGAGAACGCTGTACCAGGTCTCGCCACCCGCGAGCAGCGCTTCGGTGCAGTTCCAGTCGGCGCTGTAACCCAACGAGAAGACGCTCGGCACGACAGCCCGCAATTCGGCAATGTGGCCCGGCACCGTCGAAGCATCCAACGCCGGGCTTTTCACGGCGATGATCCCTTCCAGGCAACTGAGGCGACCGACCAGGGCCGGCGTGAATCGAAAATGCGTCGTGCCCGGATTGTCGTAGATGCAGATCGGCAATCCACTTTCACGCGCCACCGTTTGAAAGTGCTCGAAGACCTCATCATCGGTCAGCGGCGTATAGGACACCGGCGCCAGCAGGCCTGCCGCCGCGCCAGCATCCCGCGCATCCTGCGCAAGCTTCACCGCATCATCGGTGCGCAGCGCGCCGACACCGACCAGGATCGGCGTCTTGCCACCTGCCAGGGCGGCAGCCACCTGCACGGCACGCCGCCGCTCATCGCGGCTGAAATACGGATATGAGCCGGTGCTTCCGAGCAGCCCGATCGAATCCACCTTCGCCGCAATTAAGGGCTCCAGCAATGCGCGAAGCGCTCCCGCATCGACCTCCCCATCTCGATTCGAGGGCGTGATCGGGAAGGCGGAAAGCCCATTGAGATTGACCATCGGTTGCTCCTGTTCGGTGACCGCCGCGCGAGCGGGGAAATCGCATTGCGGTCGTCACCGCCGCGCCATCAATCACCGCGCCCAATTCCGCTTGCAAGGTCCAGTTTGCTGCGGACTTCACAGCAAACTGGTCCAATGCTTGAGGACGCGCGCGACCTGCGGAATTGGGCCGGCGTCGATCGGAATTGCCGGCGGCTATTCCAGCATCGTGGTCAGCTGCGCGCCTTCGTCCGCGACGAACACCGCGATCAGTTCCGCCGGCTCCGTGGTGCTGGCATTGGCCGAGACCATGTGGGTCTCGACCGGTCCGCCGCCGAGCTGGGAGCGGATCTCGCCCTTGGTGATGTAGGCCGTCACCGAGCCGGAATGGCGATGCGGCGGCGTGAAGCCGCCGGGCCCGTAGAATACGCGCACCACCGTGACGCGCTTGCCTGGCACGTTGGGCAACGCATGCGAGGTGATGATTTCGACCTTGTCGAGCGGCGATGCCGCATTGGCGCGCGCGCAGAGCGGCGCGATCACCGCGGAGATCGCATCCATCGGGGTCGGCAGCGCCTTGCCGATCACGAAGGCGCAGGCCAGTCCCGCGACCACGGCCAGCGAAACCGGCCGCGGCGGCCGCGCGAATGGAAGAGAGGGTGTCATCGTCATCGAGCTCATCGTTCGTCTCCCCTGGTCAGTTGCCGTTTCTTCGGTCTCGGCGTTACGAAGCCGCTGCGTCCGCCTTCTGCCGACGCGGCGGCGGGGTCCAGCGATAGGCGGCGCCGAACCGGTTCCAGACATTGATCGATGCGATCGCCGAAGTCAGATAGGTCAGCTCCTGCTCGGAGAATTCAGCGGTGACCGCGGCATAGATTTCGTCGCTGACGCCGTTCGGCATGGTCGTCAGCGCTTCGGTCCAGGCCAGCGCCGCGCGCTCGCGCGCCGAGAACTGCGGCGCCTCGCGCCACACCACGACGAGGTTCAGCTTGTCTGTGGGCACGCCGAGGCTCTCGCCTTGCAGGATGTGATACTGCACGCAGAAGGCGCAGCCGTTGATCTGCGAGGCGCGCAGCTTGACGAGCTCCAGCAGCTGCTTGTCGAGGCCAGCCTTGGCGGCAAACTGCCCGAGCGCGCGGACGGCGGCGAACACGTCAGGGGCGAGCTTCTCGAAGTCGGTGTATTCCTTACGGGCATGTGACATTGGCCTGGCCTCATGTTATCAGTGTACTGACATATTATCAGAGCTCTGATATTGGACAAGACGCGGACATTGGCGGCGGCAACATGGCGGGAATGCAGAAACGCGGGAAATCAGCTGCCGCCGAGCGGCGGCCGACGGGGAAACGGGCGACTGGCAAGGTTGCGATCGGGCCGGGATCGGCCGCAGACACCGTACTCGCCTCCCCGATCCCGCCGCCCGGCGAAGGCAAGCGCGGCGAACGGGGCTATCTCGCCTATCTGCTGCGCCAGGCGCATGCGGCCTCGCGGCTGTCGATGGAGCGCGCGCTCGCGCAGCTCGGCGTCACCTCGCCGCAATTCGTGGTGCTCACCATGCTGAAGGCCTATCCGGGCCTCTCGGGCGCCGATCTGGCGCGGGTGGCATTGCTGACGCCGCAGACCGTCAGCGTAATCATCCGCAACCTCGAGCGCGACGGCGCGATCCGCAAAACGCCGCACCCCGTCCACGGCCGGGTGCTGCAATGGACGCTGACCAGCCATGGAACCGCGCTGCTGGAGAAATGCCGCCATATCGCACAGGCCCAGGAGCGCCGGCTCGCCGCCAGCCTCGATGGCAAGTCAGAGCAAATTGTCCGGCAATGGCTGTCAAAAATCGCCACAGATTTGCAGGATACCTAGAGCATGCCCCGGAAAAGTGGGAACCGGTTTTCCAAAAAGGGCATGCTCAAATAATGCTCCTGCGGCGGCGTGGCTTTTGGCTCACCCGATCGGCGCCGCTACAGTGGCCCTATGAAACAGCCTGATTCTTTGAAATCCCCTGCCCGCCGCGCCGTCCTGAAGGCGGCGCTCGCGGCAGGCGTAACACTCGGCACTCCGCTCGACGCACTGGCGGCGTCCCCTCCGGGCTTCGACCAATGGCGCGACAATTTTCGTGCCCGCGCGTTGGCAAAAGGCATTTCGGAGGCGACCTGGAATCGCTGCATGGGTCGGGTCGAGCCCGACATGAGCGTGTTCAGGCAGATGCGCAACCAGCCTGAATTCCACGAGCAGATCTGGCAGTACATCAACCGCCGCGTCTCGGACTGGCGCGTCATCCACGGCCGCGAGGCGCTGAAGAAGAACGAGGCGCTGTTCGCCCGGATCGAGCGCGACTTCGGCGTCGAACGCGGCACGCTGCTCGCACTGTGGGGCGTTGAATCGGCCTATGGCGATCCGCTGGTGCAGCAGAACCATATGACGCCGGTGTTTCCCTCGCTCGCCGCGCTCGCCTGGAACGAGCCGCGCCGCAAGGCCTATTGGGAAACCGAGCTGATCAACGCGATGAAGATCGTGCAGCGCGGCTGGAGCACGCCGGAGGAGATGAACGGCTCTTGGGCCGGCGCGATGGGCCATTCGCAGTGGATGCCGGAAGTCTGGCTCAATGTCGGCTTCGACTATGACGGTGACGGCAAGGTCTCGCCGTTCGGCCGCCCCGACGACGCGCTCGGCTCGACCGCGAAATATCTCGTCAATCGGGGCAAGTGGCGTCGCGGCGAGCACTGGGGCTACGAGGTTCGCGCACCGGGCGGCGGCGCCGGCGGCAGCCGCACCTACGCGGCCTGGGCCGGCGCCGGCGTCGTCAGGGCCGACGGCCAGCCGTTTCCGCAGCCGAACGCGTCGGCGCAGCTCTGGATCCCGGTCGCGGGCGGCCCGGCCTTGCTGCTCGGCCCGAACTTCAATTCGGTGAAGAGCTACAATCCGTCGATGAACTACGCGCTGGCGATCTGCCATCTCGGCGACCGCTGTCTCGGCGGACCGCCCTTCATCCAGCCGTTCCCGGGGTCGGAGCGCGCGCTGACGCTCGCCGAGGTGCAGGAGATGCAGACGCGACTGACCAAGGCCGGCTTCGACACCGGCGGCACCGACGGCCGCGTCGGCAACGACACCATGCAGGCGATCAAGGATTTCCAGACCAAGACCGGCCTGTTGCCCGCCGACGGTTACGGCGGGCTCAAGGTGCTGGCGCGGCTAAGGCAAGGCGGGTAGTTCAAGCAACGACGGCATCGTCGGGACAAACGTCGCATGTGGGCACCGTCACCCTAGCCGGACCAAACTTTCTCGGCGTACTCCAATAGATGCTGATTTGCGGAGCCCACCTCGTCCCAAAGCGAATGCCGGACGGACGCAAGAAATGTCGAAAGTGCTGCCCGCTGAGGCGATGAAGCACCTGCCGAGAACTCAGACCACCAAGGTCCTCGCGGGACGTGACTTTTATTGTGGGGAATCATCGCCCCTAGCGCGAACTCGATAAATTCAGGCTCTCGAAATCCTCCCACGATTATCGAAGGCAAATAATACATGAAGGTCGTCGGTTCGAGATAACTTCTGCTGACGGCAGGCGACGCTCCCGTCATTCTCCAGTCCATGAGCGTCACGTCTGTCCACCGGCGACCCGATATTCTGTTCTCGAGCTCCTGTGGAATGTCGTAACCAAGTGAGACTTCTCCGCTCGCCCAAAAGAAACGATTGGGCAACGGCTCCACGGGGAAGGCCATCTCGATGGCACGCAGGAACTCCACGCCGTCGGTCATGGCCCCCTCCGAGTTGGATGGTCTACGCCGTCCGCACCACGCCGCCGGCATTCATGCCGCCGTCGATGACAAGCTCGGAGCCGGTGACGTAGCGCGATGCGTCCGAAGCGAGGTAGAGCACGCCCTGCGCGATCTCGATCGCCTGGCCGGCGCGGCCGAGCGGCGTGGCGAACCTTGCGCGCTCCTCCGGATCGATCGGCGCGTTCTGGCCGGCGCCCGTCGCGCCGGTCGGGATCTTGCCCCAGATCGGCGTGTCGATGATGCCGGGATGCACGGAGTTGACGCGGATGCCGTCGTTCACCTGCGCGCATTCCATCGCGATCGACTTGGCGAACAGCCGCACCGCGCCCTTGGTCGCGCTGTAGCCGGAGAGCGTCGCCGCACCGCGCAGGCCTGCCAGCGACGACATCATGATGATCGAGCCGCCGCCATGCCTGCGCATCAGCGGCAGGGAATGCTTCACCGACAGGAATACGCCATCGATATTGATGGCGGTCTGCCGGCGCCAGTCCGCGAGCGACATCTCGACAATCGAGGGCGCCCCGATGCCGATGCCGGCGTTGGAGACCATGATATCGAGGCGGCCATAGCGCTTGCCGATATCGGCGAGGACCTCGATCCAGCGCTCCTCGCTGGTGACATCCTGCGGCAGGAAGATCACCTCGCGACCAGCCTTCTTGAGCCGCGCGGCGAGCTCGGGTCCCCTCAACTCGTCGATGTCGGTCGCAACAACCGTCGCGCCTTCCTGCGCGAACAATTCGACGATCGCCTCGCCGATACCCGACGCGCCGCCGGTCACCAACGCGACCTTGCCTTCAACCTGTCCTGCCATGTCCACTCCCAACGTTTCTTATTTGATCACCGTCGGGCCCTGATCCGGTACCGCGACGTCGAGCACACGGAATTGCACACGTTCGGTGCCTTGCCAACGGTCGACTGCAAGAGAGCCCGCCACGTGCAATTGCTGGCCGCGATTTTGCGTCAAGGCGCTGCCGAGCTTCTGTCCGACCGAGCGGAATGCGATACCGTTGACGATGGAACCGTCGCCGGACTTGAAGCGCAGCCGCAGATGCGCCTGCCCGACCTCGTCGGCATAGACTAGCTGATGCGACGGCAGCGCGATCACCGGCTCGGGATTGGCGGCACCGAACGGACCTGCGCGATTGAGCGTCGCGGCGAATTCCGGCGTCACCGCGCGCGCAGTGACGGCGCCATCGATGAACAGCTCGTTCTCGTGACGCGAGTTGGCGACGTCGGCCGCCAGCGCGCTCTCCATGTAGGCGCGGAATTCGGCGAGCTTCTCCTTGCGCAGCGTGACGCCGGCTGCCATTGCGTGCCCGCCGCCTTTCATCAACAGGCCGTCATGCACCGCCTGCCGCACGGCCTTGCCGATATCGACGCCGCCGATCGAGCGGCCCGATCCGGTGCCGATGCCGCCCGGCTCGAGCGCGATCGCAAAGGCCGGCCGCGCGAACTTCTCCTTCAGACGCGCTGCGACCAGCCCGACCACGCCGGGATGCCAGCCTTCCGCCGCGGTGACGATCACCGCGCCCTTGTCCTCGAGCCCGAGCGAGGCCAGCGCTTCGGCTTCGGCCTGCGCCTCGGCCGCCTGCTCGATCACCCGCCGTTCGGCATTGAGGCGATCGAGCTCGGCCGCGATCCGCGCGGCCTCCGAGACATCGCCTTCGAGCAGCAGCCGCACGCCGAGATCGGCACGCCCGATGCGGCCTCCGGCATTGATGCGGGGGCCCAGCATGAAGCCGAGATGCCAGGCCTCCGGCGGGCCATTGAGCCGCGCCACATCCATCAGCGCGGTGTGGCCGACATGGTCGCGGCGGCGCATCGCGATCAGGCCCTTGGCGACAAAGGCCCGGTTCAGCCCGATCAGCGGCGCGACGTCGGCAACGGTGCCGAGCGCGACGTGATGCAGCACGCTGAGCAGGTCGGGCTCCGGCATCTCGCGGGTCCAGAAGCCGCGCTGGCGCAGCTCGCGGTTCACGGCGACCAATGTGACGAACACCAGGCCGACGGCCGCGAGATGGCCGAGCCCCGAGAGATCGTCGGGCCGGTTCGGATTCACCAGCGCGTCGACCTCGGGCAACTCATCGCCGGTCTGGTGATGATCGATCACCACGACCGACATGCCGAGCTGCTTGGCTTCCGCCAGCGGCTCGATGCTGGTGGTGCCGCAATCGACCGTGACGAGCAGCGTCGCACCCTTTGCCGCGAGGGCGCGGACGGCGTCGACGTTTGGCCCGTAGCCCTCGAAAATGCGGTCGGGAATGTGGATCAGCGGATCCAGCCCGCAATGGCGCAGATGCCAGGTCAGCAGCGCCGCCGAGGTCGCGCCGTCGACGTCGTAGTCGCCAAAGATCGCGACCTTCTCGCCGCGCGCAGCGGCATCCGCGATCCGCTTGGCAGCGGTCTCCATCTCCGTGACCGTGTGGGGATCAGGCATCAGCTTGCGAATGGTCGGGTCGAGGAAGTCGGCAACCTCGTCGATCGCGACGCCGCGCCCGGCCAGCACACGCGCCAGCATTTCCGGCAGATTGTGCCGCTGCACGATCGCGAGCGCCCGCGCCGCCCCGCGCGCGTCCAGCCGGTCGCGCCAGAGTTTTCCGGTCAGCGACCGCGCCACGCCGAGGAACGCCTGTGGCGCCTCGACGGGCAGTGCGGATGCGTGGAGCGTCATGATCCCTTCTGGAGCCAGAGCGTTTTCGAGCGAAGTGGGCAGCGGTTCGCGTGACGGCAACACGTCAAAACAAATCTAGGGCGTCGGCTCTGACCCAATCAGAACCGACGCTTCGGGCAGGAATCGTAGCGCTTCAATGAATAGCAGACCAGTTCTAGCAGCCCATCCGGGTGGCGATTTCCCCGAAATCCTTGGCCACAATGTCCCACGCGCCGGTGGCCTCGAAATCGACTTTCTGCAGCGGGCCGTATTCGGTCGGCCGCGCGACGAACGCCGTCTTCAGGCCGTGCTTTTGCGCGTGCTTGAGATCGTAATTATGCGCGGCAACCATCATCACCTGCTCCGGCGGCAGGCAGAGCAGCTTTGCCGCGCCGAGATAGGTTTCCGGGTCCGGCTTGTAGTGCTCGAACAGTTCCGCCGACATCACGAGGTCCCAGGGCAGGCCTGCGAACTTCGCCATGTTGGTCAGCAGCGCGACGTTGCCGTTCGACAGCGGCGAGATGATGTATTTGGTCTTCAGCCGGGTCAGGCCGGCGACGCTGTCGGGCCACCCGTGCAGGCGATGCCAGCCCAGCGTCAGGTGCTGCAGGTCGGCCTCGGTGAGACCCTTGATGTCGAATTGCGCGACCAGCTTCTCCAGCGAGCGGCGGTGCAGCACGTCGAGGATAACGTAGCCGTTCTGCGGATTCTTGCGCACCTCGTCCATCGAGGCCGCATAGACCGCGCGCCAGCCGTCGACCAGCGCAGTCCAGTCGGCCTTGATGCCGCGCGTCTCAGCCCATTTGGTGAAGTCGTTGATCAGGCTGGTGCGCCAGTCGACCACGGTCCCGAACACGTCGAACACCAGTGCCTTGACTCCGGAAAGATCGGACATGGGTGCCTCCCCTTTTTCTTGTTGTTGTTTATCCCGTCGTTCCGGGATGGTGCGAAGCACCACACCCGGAACCTCGAGATTCCGGGCTCGCGCTTCGCGCGCCCCGGAATGACGACCACTGTTGGGCTCGTTCTCAGTCCAGGTGGAACTTCTCCAACTGCCGGTGCTCGGCCTTGATGTAGCGCACGGTGCCGGTGACCGAGCGCATCACAACGGTCTCGGTCTCGATCACGTCCTTCTTGAACTTCACGCCTGAGAGCAGCGAGCCGGTGGTGACGCCGGTGGCGGCGAACAGGCAGTCGCCCCTCGCCAGATCCTCGATGCCGTAGATCATCTTCGGATCGGTGACGCCCATCTTGTGCGCGCGCTCGCGCTTCTCCTCGGTGTCGAGGATCAGGCGGCACTGCATCTGGCCGCCGATGCAGCGCAGCGCGACCGCTGCCAGCACGCCCTCGGGCGCGCCGCCGGTGCCGATATACATGTCGACGCCGGTCTCATCGGGCTTGGCGCAGTGGATGACGCCGGCGACGTCACCGTCGGTGATCAGCTGCACGGCAGCGCCGGTCGAGCGCACGCCGTTGATGATGTCGGCATGGCGCGGACGGTCGAGCACCAGCACGTTGATGGCGCTGGGATCGACGCCCTTGGCTTTGGCGAGCCGGCGGACGTTGTCGGCCGGCGGCGCGTCGAGCTCGATCACGTTCTTGGCGTAGCCCGGGCCGATCGCGATCTTCTGCATGTAGACGTCGGGTGCGTGCAGCAGCGTTCCGCCGTCGGCCATCGCCATGGTGGCGATCGAGCCCGGCATGTTCTTGGCGCACAGCGTGGTGCCTTCGAGCGGGTCGACGGCGATATCGACTTTCGGGCCGGCGTTGAGCCCAACCTTCTCGCCGATGAACAGCATCGGCGCCTCGTCGCGCTCGCCCTCGCCGATCACGATGGTGCCCTCGATCGGCAGCTTGTTGAGCTCGCGCCGCATCGCGTCGACCGCAGCCTTGTCTGCGGCCTTTTCCTGGCCGTGGCCGCGCAGCCGCGCGGCCGACACCGCCGCGCGCTCCGTCACGCGCACGATTTCGAGCGTCAGGATGCGCTCGAGCAGCATCTGCGGCGGAACGGAAATATGGGTCGACATCGGCGTACTCCTTAAAGCCTCGGGGACAGGCCAGCCTGCCCGCATCAATCGTCTCACGCCCGACCCGTTCAGGTCATGCGTTAGTTTTTCTCGATCCGGATCACCTGCGGCCGGCCGCTGATGACCTTATCGCGCTGCACTGCGGCCAGCGCACGATGCACCGCATCCTCGCTGGTCGCGTAGGTAATCAGAATGACCGGGACCGGTGAAGGTTTTTTGGCCGCACCGTTCACATCGACGCCATCCGGATGCCGTTGCACGATGGACTCCAGAGATATCTTCTGTTCCGCGAGCCGGGTGGCGATTGTTGCGGCAGTGCCTGCAAGATCGCGCGCCATCAGGCGGATATAGTAGCCACCCTCGTGACGTTCCATCGGCGCCTTGGTGGTGTCGCGCAACCGCTCCACCGGACGCCCGAACGGCTTGGCACGAATGCCGCGGGCGACGTCGGCGATGTCGGCGACCACGGCCGAGGCGGTCGCGCCGCCGCCGGCGCCGGGCCCGACCAGCGTGATCGGCGGAATCCCCTCGCCGTCGATCGCCACCGCGTTGGTGACGCCCATCACCTGCGCGATCGACGATGATTTCGGCACCATGGTCGGGTGCACGCGCTGCTCAATGCCCTTTGCCGTGCGCACGGCGACGCCGAGCAGCTTGACGCGGTAGCCGAGTTCCGCGGCGGCCTTGAGATCTTCCGGCGTGATCGAGGAAATGCCTTCGACATAGACCGCGCTTTCGGCGACCTTGGTTCCGAAGGCGAGGCTCGCCAGGATCGCAAGCTTCTGCGCGGTGTCGTGACCATCGACGTCGAATGACGGGTTGGCTTCCGCATAGCCGAGCCGCTGGGCGTCCTTCAGGCATTCCTCGAACGACAAACCCTCCTGCTCCATCCGGGTCAGGATGTAGTTGCAGGTGCCGTTGAGGATGCCGTAGACGCGGTTGATGCTGGTGCCGGCGAGGCCCTCGCGCAGCGTCTTGATGACCGGGATCGCCGCACCGACCGCCGCCTCGAAATTCAGCGCGCCGCCGTGCTTCTCGGCGGCAGCGGCAAGCCGCAGCCCGTGCTTGGCGATCAGCGCCTTGTTGGCTGTCACGACCGACTTGCCGGCCTTCAGCGCGGTCTCGATCGCGGAGAGAGCGGGATCGCCGGCGCCGCCCATCAACTCGACGAAGCAGTCGATATTGGGATCTTCGGCCAGTGCCTGCGGGCTCTTCGCCCAGGCGATGCCGCGCAGGTCGAGGCCGCGCTTCTTGACTTTCGAGCGCGCGGTGACGGCGACGACGCGGATGCCACGGCCGCTGCGCTCGGCCAGCGCCCGTCCTTGCGTTTCGATGAGGCGGACGACATCGGCACCGACGGTGCCGAGCCCCGCTATGCCCACGTTCAGGGGTGCGACCATGGATTTAAGGGACCTGGAGATTAAGCAACCTGGAAGGATTAGCGCCGGTTGGCGAGAGGAACGACGTTGTGCAACGTTTCGATGCCGCTTTCAAGGAAGCGGCGTACGCCGCGCGCGGCTTGCCGGATGCGCTGCTCGTTCTCCACCATCGCGATACGGACATAGCCTTCGCCATGCTCGCCGAACGCGACGCCCGGCGACACCACGACGCCGGATTTCTCCACCATCAGGGTCGCGAACTGCATGCTGCCGACCGCCTCGAACGCCTTGGGCAGCGGCGCCCAGGCGAACATCGAGGCCTGCGGCGGCGGAATGTCCCAGCCGGCGCGGCCAAATGACTCAACCAGCGCGTCGCGGCGCTTGCGGTAAGTGTCGCGCATCTCGCGGATGCAGTCGTCGGGGCCGTTCAGCGCGGCGGTGGCCGCCACCTGGACCGGCGTGAAGGCGCCGTAATCGAGATAGGATTTGACCCGCGCCAGTGCCGCGATGATGCGCTCATTGCCGACTGCGAAGCCCATGCGCCAGCCGGCCATCGAGAACGTCTTCGACATCGAGGTGAATTCGACGGTGACGTCGAGCGCACCGGGGACTTGCAGCACCGACGGCGGCGGATTGTTCTCGTCGAAATAGACTTCCGCGTAGGCCAGATCGGACAGGATGAAGATGTCGTGCTTCTTCGCGAACGCGACCAGATCCTTGTAGAAGTCGAGGTCCGCGACATAGGCGGTCGGGTTCGACGGATAGCAGACGATCAGCGCGATCGGCTTCGGAATCGAATGCTGGATCGCCCGTTCGACCGCCTCGAAGAACTGCGGCGTCGGCTCCGACGGCACCGAGCGAATCACGCCGCCCGCCATCAGGAAGCCGAACGCATGGATCGGGTAGCTCGGGTTCGGGCACAGCACGACATCGCCGGGCGCGGTGATCGCCTGCGCAACGTTGGCAAACCCCTCCTTCGAGCCGAGCGTCGCAACCACCTGGGTATCGGGGTTCAGCTTGACGCCGAAGCGGCGCCCATAATAGGCGGCCTGGGCCTTGCGCAGGCCGTTGATGCCACGGGAGGCCGAGTAGCGGTCGGTCCGCGGCTTGCCCAGCGTCTCCTTGAGCTTCTCGATGACGTGGGGCGGGGTCGGCAGATCCGGGTTCCCCATGCCCATGTCGATGATGTCGGCCCCGGCATTGCGCGCGGCCGCCTTGGCCTGGTTGACCTTTTCAAAGACGTAAGGCGGCAGACGGCGAATGCGGTAAAAATCTTCCATGGGACCCTTGCTCCGACAACCGCAATGCCAGAATCGTCCCCCTTGGTTGACTTGCGGAAGCCGGCTCGGCCTCTTACAGAAATCGCACTGAATCAATGATTTAGAGCGAATTCAGGCGCACGGTCTGGGGACAGCGGCCGGATCTGCGGTTGAATTGGGTTTCTTTTAGCACGGACGCCGGGCGGCGCCAGCGCTGATCGGCCAATCTCGCGCGCTCACTTCCCGCTTTGGGCTGCCGTCGCGGCCTGAGCCTGTGCCTGGCGATCACGCGCGGCAACCAGCTCCTGCTCGATCTTGGCCTGATCCGCCGGCTTGATCGTCGGATCGGCGCGATCGGGCGGAATATCGTGCACCGGGAGGTAGCCGTTGGCATCCTTTTGCCGCGCCGGCGCATCGGCCGGCATAGCCATATCGGCGATCGTGCTCGAGCACCCGCTCAGCGCCAGCATCGACGCGAGCAGCGCTGCGGCCGCGAGCCCCCTGTTCATTCGATCGATCGGCATGCGCCGAATTGTCCCCAACAAGCTAGCGCGCACGTCGCACATTGCCGACCCGGGTCGTACTGGTACGAGCCTTGCAGCGTCCCTGCTGCATTAATCCTGGCTTTAGCCGTTTCAAACCATTGTCGCCCGAAACGCGTAAAGCGTGAACAACAAATGCGACCCCTGAGGCTTCAATATGACGGAACAGAGATTTTTTATCGCACCGCAACAGAGCGAAACATCGGCTTTTGACTGATTCTCGTTGCCGCACCGCGCGATGACGCCCTCCAAACGACGCTATATGGTGCCTCAGATGAGCAACGTCAGTACCGACACCCAAGCCGCCCCGAAATTCAACGCCGAAGCCTTCGCCATGAACATCGCGCGAGCGATGGAGAGCAGCGGCCAAGCGCTGGCAGCCTATCTCAAGCCGCGCCAGACCGGGGAAGTCCGCGACAAGCCGCCGAACGAGCTCGGCGAGGTCATCAAGACCTTCAGCGTGATCGCCGAATACTGGCTGGCCGACAAGGAGCGCGCCTCCTCGCTGCAGATGCAGCTCGGCAAGGACTACCTCGATCTCTGGGGATCGGCCGTGCGCCGCATGGCCGGCGAAGCCGACGCCAAGCCGGCGATCGCGCCGGCCCCGCGCGACAAGCGCTTCCAGGATCCGGAGTGGAAGTCGAATCAGTTCTTCGACTTCATCCTCCAGCTTTATCTGCTGACCGCGAAGTGGGCGCAGCAGCTGGTCCACGACGCCGACGGAATCGATCCGCATACCCGCAAGAAGGCCGAATTCTACGTCCAGCAGATCACCAACGCGCTGGCGCCGTCGAATTTCGTGCTGACCAACCCGGAAGTGCTGCGCGCCACGGTCGAGACCAATGGCGACAATCTGGTCCGAGGCATGAAGATGCTGGCCGAGGATATCGAGGCCGGCCACGGCACGCTGCGGATCCGCCAGTCCGATTCGAGCAACCTCGAGGTCGGCGTCAACATGGCGACGACGCCAGGCAAGGTGATCTACCAGAACGAGCTGATGCAGCTGATCCAGTATTCGCCGGCGACGGAGAACGTGCTGCGCACGCCACTCCTGATCGTGCCGCCATGGATCAACAAGTTCTACATCCTCGATCTGCGCCCCGAGAAATCCTACGTCAAATGGTGCGTCGACCAGGGCATCACGGTGTTCGTGATCTCCTGGGTCAATCCGGACAAGGAGCTCGGCAAGAAGACCTGGGCCGATTATATGGCCGAAGGCCCGCTCACGGCGATGGACGTGATCGAGAAGGTCACCGGCGAGATGAAGGTGCACACTGCCGGCTATTGCGTCGGCGGCACCATGCTCGCCTCGACACTGGCCTACCTTGCCGAGAAGCGCCGCCAGCGCGTGACGTCGGCGACGTTCTTTGCCGCGCAGGTCGACTTCACCCACGCCGGCGACCTGCTGGTGTTCGTCGACGAGGACCAGATCTCGGCGCTGGAACGCGACATGCAGGAATCCGGCGTGCTCGAGGGCAGCAAGATGGCGATGGCCTTCAACATGCTGCGCTCGAACGACCTGATCTGGTCGTATGTCGTGAACAATTATCTGAAGGGCCAGCCGCCCTCCTCGTTCGACCTGCTGCACTGGAATTCGGACGCGACGAGGATGCCGTCGTCGAACCATTCCTACTATCTGCGCAACTGCTATCTGGAGAACCGGCTGTCGACCGGCACGATGGTGCTCGACAACACGCTGCTCGATCTGTCGAAGGTGAAGGTGCCGGTCTACAACCTCGCCGCACGCGAGGATCACATCGCGCCGGCGGAATCGGTGCTCTACGGTTCGCAGTTCTTCGGCGGCCCGGTGAGATACGTGCTGTCCGGCTCCGGCCACATCGCCGGCGTTGTCAATCCGCCCGCCTCGAAGAAGTACCAGTACTGGACCAACGACAACATCAAGGACATGAAGCTCGCCGACTGGCTGAAGGGCGCCGAGGAACACAAGGGATCGTGGTGGCCCGACTGGCGCGACTGGCTGGAAAGCCATGATCCGGAGACGGTGCCGGCGCGCATTGTGGGCTCGAACGGGGTGTCCGTGCTCGAGGACGCTCCGGGCAGCTATGTCCGCGTCCGCGCGTAGCGCCAAGTCTTCGCGTAGCGCCAGGTCTTCCGCTCAGCTATAAACAGATGGTCCCGACGGTCGGGAATCGAATTCACGTGAGGGGGAGACGATGACGCGCGAACTGTTCTGGCTGTCGCTGACGGTGATCCTGACCGGGCTGCTGTGGATTCCCTACATCATCAACCGCTGCCAGGTGCGCGGCCTCTCCGGCGCCATGGCCAACCCATCGCGCAACGACAAGCCGCACGCGGAATGGGCCAACCGGCTGATGTTCGCCCATGACAACGCGGTCGAAAATCTCGTGATCTTCGCGCCGCTGGTCTTGATCCTCAACGCGGCCGACTATTCCACCAAATGGACCGTGCTGGCCTGCGCCGTCTATTTCTGGGCCCGCGTCGCGCATCTGATCGTCTACACGCTCGGCCTGCCGGTGTTCCGCACGTTGGCCTTCACGGTCGGCTTCCTCGCGCAGGCGGTGCTGGCGCTCGCGATCTTCAAGGCTCTCTGAACCGCAAATTCCCGCCGGTCGCGGCACAGCCGCGCCGGCGGAAGCTAGGGTCGGAACTCATTTCTTTGAGATAGAAGGCAAACGACGGGACAGCACGGACTCGCAAACGATCTCACGGCCAAACGGGTACGCCGTCCAGTCCTGCGGTTTCTGGCAGGCCGCAGATCAGGTTCGCATTCTGCACGGCTTGGCCGGCCGCTCCCTTGCCGAGATTGTCGACCACGCCCATCGCGATCACCAAGTTGCGCTCTGGATCGGCCGCAAAACTAACGAACGCGAGGTTCGAGCCGGTAGCCCATTTGGTCTGCGGCGGCTTGTCGGTCACGCGGACGAACGCCCGCCCTGCGTAGAAGCGCCGGGCGGCGTCCAGGCACTGGCCCGTGGTGACGCGGCCACGGCAATAAATGGTGGCAAGTACGCCGCGGGTCATCGGCACCAAGTGCGGCGTGAACACGAGCCCGGCCGCGCTACCGCCACTCAGCCGTTCGATCGTCTTGGCTATCTCGGGCATGTGGACGTGCTTGAGCAGACCGTAGGGCAGCAAGTTCTCGTTGCTCTCGGCGTAGCCGAACTTGCTGTCGGCACCGCCCCGGCCGGCGCCGGAGATGCCGGTCTTGACGTCGATCACGATGTTGCCAGGCTCGATCAGCTTGTTGACCAATAGCGGCGCCAGCGCGTTCAGCGTCGCCGCGGGGAAGCAGCCGGGGTTGGCAACGCGGGTCTGCCCCTCGATCTCGGCCGGCCAGACGTCGGCCAAGCCGTACGCCCAACCCTCGACGTAGCGGTGGTCGCCGCCGATGTCGACGATCTTCACGTCCTTGGGGACGCGCGCCAGCGCCTCACCCGAGGCGCCCGTGGGCAGCGAGGCGAACAGCACGTCGAGCTTCGGCAGGGTCACAGGGTCCCACTTCTCGATCACCAGCTCGGAGAGCTTCGCCGGCACACCGGGGAAGCGGTCCACCAATCGGCTGCCGGCGCTGCCCTCGCCCGCGGCGTAGATGAGCTCGAAAGACGGGTGGCTCGCGACCAGGCGCATTGCCTCGCCGCCGCCAAAACCGCTGATCCCGACAATGCCGACGCGAATGCTCATGGTGGTGTCCTACTGCCGGAGTGAGCGAACAGGTTTAGTCTTGGCCCTTGCGCGCGACGACATGCAGCATCGTAGCGGGCGCTTCATCAAAGCTCTTGATCTCGCTGGTGTCGGACGACAGCTCCGTCCATCGCCCGGCGGACGCGTATGTCGCCTGCAGCCATTCCGGCGAGGGGTAGTTGTAGTAGCGGCCGATGCTGTCGCGGCCATCGCCATGGCCGATCTTGTAGCTCGCGTAGAAGATGCCGCCGGGTTTCAGCGCACGATGGATGCGGCCGAGGATGCCGGCCAATTCGTCGCGCGGCACATGCAGCAGGCACGCACTGGCCCAGACGCCGTCATAGGTGTCGAGATCCTCGAGTTCGTCGAACAGCATCGCCTCGACGGGATGGTTGATGCGCCGCGCGGCGACTTCAGCCATTTCCGGTGAACCGTCGGTCGCACGCAGCACGAAGCCTTCGGCGAGCATGACAGCGGCATGATTGCCGGCACCGCAGCCGAGCTCGAGAATCGCGCCGCCCGGAGGCAGCAGCTTGAGGAAGCCGATCAGCCGGGTGGACGGCGCTTTCGCCCACCCGGCATAGGCCTCGGCATTGCGCCGATAGAATTGCAGCGTGGCGTCATCCACGATGCGCACCTCGCCGTCAGCTGTCGGGAAGCCCGAGCATCAGCCGCATGTTCTGCACCGCGGCACCCGAGGCGCCCTTGCCCAGATTGTCGAGCCGGGCAACCAGCACCGCCTGATGGTGCTTGTCGCTGGCGAACACATAGAGCTCGAGCTGGTTGGTCTCGTTGAGTGCCTCCGGCTCGATCCGCCCGCCCTTGGCGGCCTCGTTCTGCAGCGGCATCGCCGAGACGTATTTGCTGCCGGCGTACCACTTCGCCAGTACGGCCTGCAGGTCAGCGCCGGTCGGCTTGCCCGGCAGCGTGTCGAGCTGCAGCGGCACCGAGACCAGCATGCCCTGCCGGTAGTTGCCGACCGACGGGATGAAGATCGGCCGCCGCGTCAGATGCGAGTAAAGCTGCATCTCCGGCAGGTGCTTGTGCTCGAAGCCGAGGCCATAGAGCTCGAAGGCCGGCGCGGAGCCGTCCTCGAAGCTTGCGATCATCGACTTGCCGCCGCCCGAATAGCCGCTCACCGCGTTGACGGTGACGGGATAATCCGCCGGCAGCAGGCCGGCATCGACGATCGGCCGCAGCAGCGCGATCGCACCGGTCGGATAGCAGCCCGGATTGGAGACCTTCTGCGCGTTGCTAATCTTGTCGGCCTGGTCGGGCGCGAGCTCCGCGAAACCGTAGGCCCAGTCGGGCGCGACGCGATAGGCGGTCGACGCATCGAGCACCTTCGGCGCCGAATTGCCCATCGTGTCGATCAGCGCAACCGTTTCCTTGGCGGCATCGTCAGGCAGGCAGAGGATCACGAGATCCACCTCCTCCATCAGCGCACGCTTGGCGCCTGCATCCTTCCGCTTGTCGTCGGCGATGTGCTTCACCGCGACGTCGCCGATCGCGTGCAGCCGCTCCTGGATGCCGAGGCCGGTGGTGCCGGACGCCCCGTCGACGAACACGGTGGCCTTGGTCGCACCGCTCTTGGTTTTCGGCTGATTGGTGTCCGTGACGGTCATGGCATGCTCCTTTCGAGCTCGTTCGTTTCGATAGCAAAGACATCCGGCCGCGCCTGCCGCATCAGATGCGCGATCTGTTGCGCGCCGGCATCCGCCTGCGCGGCAAGGTGACCTGCGACCGCCGCGTAGTCGGTCTCGGATTTGTGCTGGTTCAGCTTGAAGCTGCCCTCCACCTCTTCCACCGTCATCTCAAGGCCCACGATCGCCTTCTTCATGGCATCGAGCCGCGCGGCTGTCATCTTGCCTGACGTCCAGTTACTTGAAGTCCCGGGCTTCTTCGGCGACAGCCGATCCTCGAACTTGGCGCTCAGCGTGTCGATCTGAACGGCGAGTTCCTCGCCCGTCAGCGCCCGCACCGGCCCGGTCAGATGCACGGCCTGATAGAGCCAGGTCGGCACCTGATCGGGCGACACATACCAGTCCGGCGACACATAGGCATCCGCGCCGGTCACGGCCAGCAGCCAAGGGCCCCCGTGTGCCAGCTTTACCAGCGGATTGTGACGGGCAACATGAAGCAGCGCCCGCGGCGTGCCGTCGGCGGCGTAGCTCAAATAGAACGGCAGCGCGGAGGCGATCGGCTTGCCGCCGTCCCACGCGCAAGCGATGCCGAAACCGCGCGCTTCCGCAAAGCCGAGGCTCGCGGCGCGGTCAGGCTTGAAGGGCGGTGGCGTATACATGGTCGAAACTCCTGCGTGACGAAGGAGCCGCCAGATCGAACCGCGTGTCTTTTTTCAGGAGAGCGCCGCGGGAGGAGATCCGGCGGCAGAGGCGATGGTCTTAAACGCGAGCGACCGCCCATACCGCGAGAATGCGGCGGCGGCGGGCGATGATGATGGTCGCGGCGTTAATCATGGGCGCGGCTATAAGGCCGCGCCCGTTTTGCGTCAAGGAAAACCGTTCAGATCGCCGGATTCCACGGCGCCGGCACGACGCGGTAGCCGTTGCCGTCCTTGACCACGTTGCCGAGGCCCGGGAACGGATAGTGATAACCCTGCACCTGGAGCCGCTCTGCAACCACCATGTCGTAGATGCGGCGGCGGGTCTTCTCCGCGACGTCGCCGTCCTGGTCGAAGAACGCATGCCAGCCGGGATTGGCCGCGAACAGGTTGGGATTGTTGGTGACGTCGGACTGGATGAAGACCTTGTCCGCCCCCGAAGCCAGCACGTAGGAAGTGTGGCCCGGCGTGTGGCCGACGGTCTCGACCGAGGTCAGCCCCGGCGCGATCTCCTTGCCCCACTCGTAGGGCGTGACCTTCTTCTTCAGGCCGGCCTCGAAGATATTGCGGTTGTTCTTGAACAGGCCCTGCATGCGGCCGGCCGGCGCCCGGCTCATCTCGCCGTCGTCCATCCAGAACTTCCATTCGGTCGCCGGCACCAGCACTTCGGCATTCGGGAACGCCGGCGTGCCTTCGGCCGTCAGCAGGCCGTTCACGTGGTCGGTATGGAAGTGCGAGATCACGACCATGTCGACATTCTTCGGGTCGAAGCCGGCCGCGACGAAATTGTCGGCGAACTGGCCACTGGCGCCCTTTGTGCTGGCTTTCGCCAGCGCGCCATTGCCGGTGTCGATCACGACCAGCTTGCCGCCGGTGTTGAGCACGAGCGGCGCGTACCAGATCGACACCAAGTCGCGCGGCATGAAGGCCTTCTCCAGGGCCGCGTTGACATCGTCCCGCTTCGCGTTCGGGATGAAGGAATCTTCCAGCTTGAAGACATTCTTGCCGTCGGACACCGCGGTGACCAGGATGTCGCCGACCTTGTAGCGATAGAAGCCCGGCGCCTGCTTGTCGGCGGCGGGCGCGGCGGCTACCGCGGGAACAGCAGGCAACAACGGTGCGGCGGCGATGCCGGCAGCGCCTGCGAGAGCGTGACGTCGTGTCAAGTCCATCTGATGTCCTCCCAATGAAACGTTGATGCGCCCGGCGGAGCCACGTCTGCCGCGGTGAGTTTTGCTCAGCGTTTTGACAGTCGTGCGAAGACGGTTGTGCAAGCAATTGTTCTTCCGCCTAACCCCTGCATCGCGGCGATATTCCTGAAGTCGTTACACCGCCCGCCACATCCACTCGACGACCTGGCCGATAACGTCGCCGAACAGCAGCAGCGCTGCCGACCAGACCAGGGCGGAGACGAAATTGGCGATCTGGAATTGCCAGTACGACATCTCGAAAATGCCGGCGGCAAGCGGCACCGAGGCCCGCAGCGGGCCGAAGAAGCGGCCGATGAAGATGCTGGGCACGCCCCAGGATTTCACGAAGGCCTCGCCGCGCGGCAGAATCTCTGGATAGCGCGACAGCGGCCACATCTGGGCGACGTGCTCCTTGTAGCGATAGCCGAACCAGTAGGAGACCCAGTCGCCGAGTGCGGCCCCGATGCCGCCCGCGATCCAGATCGGCCAGAAACTGATCCCGCTGACGCCGATCAGGGCGCCGATCGCGACCAGCGCACCCCAGGCGGGCACCAGCAACGAGATGAAGGCGAGCGATTCAGCGAACGCCAGCAGCATGACGATCGGAGCGGCCCAAGCCTGGTGATGGCGGACGAATTCGGCCAGGGCCCGCGCAAAGTCTTCCATCTCGTCGAGTGCCCTCCGCTGCGTTGAAAACTGAATGAACCTTTGTAGCGGCACACAGCCTAAGAACAGGTAAGCCAGCCCATTGCGTGACATCAAGTCACAAAGGCGGGGATCAAACGTGATTTCCGGTAAGGCCCCTGCGGTCCGGGCTGGCTGGCACCTCCCTCATAAGAAAAAGGAATCACTGGATGATCGGGTCACTGATGATGTGCGTCGGCGTTCTCGTCTTGTTGTTCGGAATGCTCGCGGGCATCGTTATGGGTATCCAGCACGACTTCACGTTGGGGCCGGCGCATGCCCATCTCAATCTCGTCGGCGGCGTGCTGCTGTTCCTGTTCGGCCTGTACTACCGGCTGGTGCCGGCGGCAGGAACCATGTTGCTCGCCAGGATCCAGGGCTGGCTGCATATCGTCGGCGGCATCCTGTTTCCGGCCGGCGTGGCCGCGGTGTTGCTGAAGGGTCCCGCGTTCGAGGCGGCGCCGATCGTGGGATCGCTGATGGTGGTCGCCGCCATGGCCCTGTTCACGGTCGTTGTATTCCGCACCTCGCGGGCGTAATCGCAGGCTCCTATCTACACAGGCGGCCGGGCCCTAACGGTGCGGCCGCCCCCATTTGGCAGCCCATCCGTGGCATAGTCAGAGCAACCGATTCGCTGCGCCCAGACCGCCGCGCCACTTGAAGAACCATGTCCAAACCACTGAAATCGAACGCCAAAAGTAAATCTGCCGACGATCTGTTCGGCGTTCCGGAGCCGAAGGGTCGCGCCCCGGCGAAGGCTGCTTCCCGGCCCACAGGAAGCGCCGAAGCCGGCTATACGGCGGCTGATATCGAGGTGCTGGAAGGGCTGGAACCGGTCCGCCGGCGGCCCGGCATGTATATCGGCGGCACCGACGAAAAGGCGCTGCACCACCTGTTCGCCGAGGTGATCGACAACTGCATGGACGAGGCCCTCGCCGGCCACGCCACCTTCATCGACGTGGAGTTGACCACCGACGGCTTCCTGACCGTGACCGACAATGGCCGCGGCATTCCGGTCGATCCGCATCCGAAATTCCCGAAGAAGTCGGCGCTCGAAGTCATCATGTGCACGCTGCATTCGGGCGGCAAGTTCGACTCCAAGGTCTACGAGACCTCGGGCGGTCTGCACGGTGTCGGCGTCTCCGTGGTCAATGCCCTCTCCTCACGGCTCGAGGTCGAGGTCGCGCGCAGCGGGCAGCTGCACCGCATGACCTTCGAGCGCGGCCATCCCAAGGGCAAACTCGAAGACCTCGGCAAGATCAACAACCGCCGCGGCACGCGCATCCGCTTCAAACCGGACACCGATATTTTCGGCGCCAAGGCGGCCTTCAAGCCGCAGCGTCTGTTCAAGATGACGCGCTCGAAGGCGTATCTGTTCGGCGGCGTCGAAATCCGCTGGCGCTGCGACCAGGAGCTGCTGAAAGGCGTTGAAGACGTCCCGGCGGAAGCCAAGTTTCACTTCCCTGGCGGCCTGAAGGACTATCTGGCGGCGGCGATCCATGCCGACACGCTGGTGCATCAGGATATCTTCTCCGGCAAGTCCGGCCGCAGCGGCGCGCATGGCGCCTGCGAATGGGCGGTGGCCTGGACGGCCGATGCCGACGGCTTCCTGTCGTCCTACACCAACACGGTGCCGACGCCCGATGGCGGCACGCATGAATCCGGCCTGCGCAGCGCGCTGCTGCGCGGCCTGAAGGACCACGCCGAGCGCGCCGGTCAGGGCAAGCGCGCGGCCTCCATCACTTCGGAAGATGTGATGGTGGGCGCGGCCGTGATGCTCTCGGTGTTCGTGCGCGAGCCTGAATTCCAGGGCCAAACCAAGGACCGCCTCGCCACCGCCGAAGCGCAGCGCATCGTCGAACAGGCGATGAAGGACCCGTTCGACCACTGGCTGTCAGGCAATCCGAACCAGGCCAACCGGCTGCTCGACTTCGTGATCGATCGCGCCGAGGAACGGCTGCGCCGCCGCCAGGAAAAGGAAACCGCGCGCAAGACCGCCGGCAAGAAGCTGCGTCTTCCCGGCAAGCTTGCGGATTGCTCCGATGCCGGCACCGAAGGCTCCGAACTCTTCATCGTCGAAGGCGACTCGGCCGGCGGCAGCGCCAAGCAGGCACGCGATCGCAAGACGCAGGCCGTGCTGCCGCTGCGTGGCAAGATCCTCAACGTCGCCTCTGCCGGCAAGGACAAGCTGACCGCCAACGCGCAGCTCTCCGATCTCGTGCAGGCGATCGGCAGCGGCACGCTCGCGCACTACCGCGAAGAGGACTTGCGCTATCAGCGCATCATCATCATGACCGACGCTGACGTCGACGGCGCGCACATCGCATCGCTCCTGATCACCTTCTTCTACCGGCAGATGCCGCGGCTGATCGACGAGGGGCACCTCTATCTGGCGGTGCCGCCGCTCTACAAATTGAAGCACGGCACCAAGTCGGTTTACGCCCGCGACGACGCCCACAAGGAAGAGTTGCTCAAGAGCGAATTCAACGCCAATGCCAAGGTCGAGGTGAATCGCTTCAAGGGCCTCGGCGAGATGATGCCGGCGCAGCTGAAGGAGACCACGATGGATCCGGCCAAGCGCACGCTGCTTCGCGTGGTGCTGCTTGCCGACGATCGCGAGGGCACTGCCGACTCGGTCGAGCGGCTGATGGGCACCAAGGCGGAAGCCCGCTTCGCCTTCATCTCCGACAAGGCCGAATTCGCGAGCGACGATCTGCTCGACGTTTAGGGTCCAACCAACTGATTTGAAATGGTTTTCCGGTCGCCCTCAGATTGGGGCGGCGTTTTCATTCGCCCTTTCGGAGAGTGCCTGCGGTTTCGTTTTCGGGCGGTTGTGTCTCACCCGCAACAGCATTTCCGGCGGAACCACGTATAGTCCAGACATGAGTTTCGGGAATCGGTGCGATCGCGCTCCCGTCAGCGACCCGATCGAACGCTAAAGTCGAGGATTTGGATATGAAGAAGATTTTGCTCGCTCTGACCGCGGTTGCTGCGATGACGGGTACCGCGTCGGCTGCTGACTTGGCCGCCCGCCCCTACACCAAGGCTCCGGCCCCGATCGCAGTGGCGCCGAGCTGGACCGGCTTCTACATCTTCGGCGGCGGCGGCGGCGGCGTCTGGGACGCTGACACCGGCGTTCAGTCGACCGTCACGGGCGCACCGATCCTCGGCTTCAACCAGCGCCAGGGTGGCGACGGCTGGTACGGCACCGTCGGTGCCGGCTATGACTGGCAGACCGCCAACAGCTGGGTGATCGGCGTGTTCGCCGACGGCCAGTTCGGCAGCCTGAAGGGCACGATCCAGGATCAGGGCCTCGGAATCGCCGGCAACATCAAGAACGACTACAGCTGGGCCGCCGGTGCGCGCCTCGGTTATCTGGTCGCTCCGAACGTTCTGTCCTACGTCAACGCCGGCTATTCCAACTCGCACTGGAAGGGCACCACGCTGTTCAACACCGCCACTGCTCTCCCGGTGGGTGGACACACCGACGGCTTCGATCGCAGCGGCTGGTTCGTCGGCGGCGGTGTCGAGAACAACCTGAACATCTTCGGCATCACCGCGCCGGGCTGGTTCATGAAGACCGAGTACCGTGCTGCCTACTACGACAGCAAGAACATCTCGGAACTCGCCGACGTCACCAACATCTCGAACGGCCGCGACATCACCTTCAAGCCGCTCGTCCAGACCATCAGCACCTCGCTGGTCTACCGCTTCAACTGGACCGGTCCGGTCGTCGCCAAGTACTGAGCTGAGTACTGATCCCTGCTGACATAGCAGACGAAAAGCCCCGGCATTGTCCGGGGCTTTTTTGTTGCCTGAACACCTTCAAGAACAATCTCGCGCGAACGCCTCGCGGTGCAGGGCCGACCGGCCGCGCCCGATCTGGTCAGCGCCGTGGCGATCGGGCACTCTCGCGACCGGATTCAAACCACAGCGGACAACAACAATGAAAAACGGACAGTTTGATCTCTCTGGCCGGGTCGCGATCGTCACCGGCGGCAATGGCGGCATCGGGCTCGGGATGGCGCGCGGCCTGGCGGATGCCGGCGCGGCGGTTGCCGTGGTCGGCCGCAACGAGGCGAAATCGAAAGCCGCCGTCGAGGATCTCGGCAAGCGCGGCGTCAAGGCGATCGCGGTGGCAACCGACGTCACCGACAAGGCCGCGGTCACCGCGATGGTCGAGCGGGTCACCGGCGAGCTCGGCCGGATCGACATCCTCGTCAACAACGCCGGCATGAGCATCCGCAAGCCGCCGCACGAGCTCGAGCTCGACGAGTGGAGCAAGGTGATCGACACCAACCTCACCAGCGCCTTCCTGTGCTCGAAGGCGGCCTATCCGTCGCTCAAGGCCTCGGGCCACGGCAAGATCATCAATATCGGCTCGATGATGTCGATCTTCGGCGCGAGCTTCGCTGCGGCCTATGCTGCAAGCAAGGGCGGCATCGTGCAGTACACCCGCGCCTGCGCCAACGCCTGGGCCCCCGACAACATCCAGGTCAACGCCATCCTTCCCGGCTGGATCGACACCGATCTGACGAAGGGCGCGCGCGAGCAGGTCGCCGGGCTGCATGAACGCGTGCTCGCACGCACGCCGGCGGCCCGCTGGGGAGCCATCGACGACTTCGCGGGCATCGCCGTGTTCCTGGCCTCGCCGGCGTCGGACTTCATCACCGGCACCGCGATCCCCGTCGACGGCGGCTATTCGGTGATGGCCTGAAAACACAGGATCCATGAAACACAGGAGCCCCGGCATTTGCCGGGGCTCCTGCATCCTGTTCGCCTCAGTGTCGTTCAGTAGCGCGCGATGACCGGCGCGTCGAACTTGTAGTTCATCCGCACCACCGCCCATTGGATGTCGCGCGGCTTGGCGTCGAACGTGTAGGTGCCCGCGGCGGTGCCGGCGAGCTGATAGGTCTGACGCTCGAAGGCCGCGTAGTTGTATTCGACGCCGATGGTCCAGTTGCGGGTGATGCCGTATTCCCAGCCGGCGCCGACCGTCCAGCCGCTGGCCCAATGGGTCTGGCTGCCGGAGCCGGTTGACGGCGGAAGGTTGTCGACGACGGACAGGCGGTTGTTCACGCCAGCATAGCCGCCCTTGAAATAGAGCAGGTTGTTCTGGATCGCGTAGCCGGCACGACCGACGATCGTTGCCATGGCGTTCGACCGCCAACTGAATTGATCGTCGCGGCCGACGCCGAACACCGTGTTGGTGACGCGGCCGGAATTGTCGAGCCCGGTGATCGTGCCCTCGACGCCGAACACGAAGTTGTTGGCCTGCCAGTTGTAGCCGATCTGACCGCCACCCATGAAGCCCGAGCCACGCTGCCGAAAGCCCTGGCCGGGCGCGAGATCGCCGAACGCCGTCGTGTTCGCGCTGTTGACCCACTGCTCGTTGGTCCAGGCGCCGCCGAGATGGCCGCCAATGTAGAAGCCGGACCAGTTGTAGACCGTTTCCACATAGGCCGGCGCCTTGGTGTACGGACGGGCGGCAAGGTCGGCGGCCGACGCACCACCGACGCCGAGCGCCGTGGTCACGGTCAGCGCGGCAATGAATTTGGCATGAGACATGGTGGCATCCCCAAATTGTCTGATGGAGACGAGCTTTCCCAGAGAGACCCTTACCAAAAGCAAACCGCGGGAACCGGGCGCGCAGAATCCATGTGCGCCGGTTGCGAATCATGTCTGTCTGTTGCAATCACGCAACTTCTAACGGCTCCTTTAAGGAGCTGTTATCCTTGAAAATTCCCTTCCTGCGCGCGACGCCTGTCAGCCCGCCGCCGGCGAGTGCACGTGCTCCGGCCGCACCCCGATCGCGACAAGACGCGCCGTCAGCCCTTGTAGCCAGGGCATCGCGGTGATCAACCGCAACGCGAGCGGCACCGGCTGATCGCCACCCTTCAGCGCGGTGCTGATGATGTTGTTCTGCGCGATTACCTGCATGCGTTGCGTCACCCGCACCGGGAATTCGCGGCGACGCCGCACCGCATCGAGTTCGTCCTCCGACGGACAGCCTTGTACGAGCTTCGCCGCCAGGATGTTGGCGGTCGCGACTGCGTCCTGTACCGCGAGGTTGACGCCGACGCCGCCGATCGGCGACATCGCGTGCGCGGCGTCGCCGATACAGAGCAGGCCAGGACGGGTCCAGCGCGTCAGGCGATTGATCGCAACCGTAAGCAGCTTGACGTCGTCAAAACTCTTCACGTCGGCAATGCCGGCCTTGAGGATCGGCGCGAGCCGCAGCACATCGTCGAGCAGCGCCGGCAATCCCCTCGCCTTCACGGCCTCGTATTGTCCCTTGGCGATCACATAGGCGCATTGCCAATAGTCGCCGCGATCAAACGTCACCATCATCTTGCCGTCGTCGATGCGGGCGAACAGATTCTCGGTCTCGTCCCGACGCCGCCCGACGCGAAACCACAGCACGTCCATCGGCGCGCCGATCTCCTCGACGTCGAGGCCGGCATGCTCGCGCACGATCGAATGGCGGCCGTCGCAGCCGATCGTGAGATCAGCCTCGATCTCGATGGGGCCATCAGGCGTTTTCACGCGGACGCCTGCAACAGCGTCGCCGCGCCGGATCAGGTCGGTTGCCTCGGCGCTCATCAAAACCTGCAGCGAGGGGAAACGCTTGCCGCTCTCGCGCAGAAAGCTGAGGAAGTCCCACTGCGGCATCATCGCGATGAAAGGATATTTGACGCTGAGGCGGCTGAGGTCGGCGATCCGCACCGAGGTGCCGCCGAACATCCCCTCGAGCTTCTGGATGTCCTGGTGCGGCAGCTTCAGGAAGCCGTCGATCAGGCCGAGCTCGTCCATCACCTGCAGGGTCGACGGATGCACCGTATCGCCGCGGAAGTCGCGGAAGAAATCGGCGTGCTTCTCCAGCACCACGACATCGATCCCGGCGCGTCCGAGCAGATAGCCGAGCATCATGCCGGCCGGCCCGCCGCCGACGACGCAGCAGCGCACCTTCATCCGACGCGTCTTCGCCGTTGCCGGATTGCCTGCATCCATGATGCCGTCCTTATCGCTGCCTCGCCGACTGTAACGCAGACCGGATGACAAGGATGCTGTGCTATCGCCTGAACGTCTTGATTTCCGACACGCTGCCGTCGCGATAGGTCAGCTCCACCGAGACCGATTTGGTCTGCGGCGCGAGCTTCAGATAGGGCTGAGCGTCGGACGGGATCGCGCTCGGATCGCGCTGATTGCAGGGCGGCATCTTCAACACCTTGTCCGGCACCGCAGTGTCGATGCCGATCCGCACCTCGCGGATCGCACAGCGATACGACATCAGGTGCGTATAGTAGACGAGCAGCCCGTTGAACTCGCGGAACGACAGCCAGCTCGTCGCGGTCATGTCGAGGATCTTGCGCTGGTCGCGGATCAGCGCGGCGTCGGGATCGAACTTGATCGGGAATGGCCCCTGCATCTCGCCCTGCGTATCGACATAGCGAAGCTCGATCGTGGCCGCCGGCGCATCGGCCGGCAGCTCGATCGATGGATTGGGCACCCGCTTGCGCGTACGCGGATCGAGCGTGTCCATGAAGCCGGTTTCGCGGAAATCGCCGCTGTCGCCGATCCGCCAGGAGATGCCGAGCGTCGGATCGGCGATCGAGAACACGACGGTCCAGCCGCCATTGTGCCGCGAGAAGCTCGCGATCGGCGCGTTGATCGAGTCCTCCTTCGGCAGCTTCGGTACCGAGACCGGCGGCAGCGCGGCCACCTGCTGCGGCGGAGCCGACGGCTTGGCCGCCTCGGCCTGCCCCTTGGCGATCCCGTTCAGGAAGACGTCGTCCACCATCTGGTCGAAATAGACCGGGATCTGCTTGTGCTTCACGGTCTCGGCCATCTCGCTGACCAGGCGCCGCGTACGCTGGGCAACCTGCACCAGATTTTCACCGGGCTGCAGCAGCTCCCTGGCAAAGGTTCGCGTGAACACCGAATTGGGATTGGCGTCGTCGTTCGAGAGCCGGTCGAGCGCGGTCTGACGCGGCCCCGCCGAAAACACCGAGAACACGCCTTCGGGCAGCTGCGTCATCGGCGCGAGGCCACCGCCGCCGGCAACGGCGCGCGTGCCGGCGCGCTCGAACGGATTGTTGCGGCAGGCGTCGAACACCAGGATCGAGGTCCGCGCCTTCTTGTTCTGCAACCGCTCGATGATGCGGTCGGCGAGAACCGAAGCGTCGCGCACCAGCTCCTCCTGCCCCTCGGTGGCGGCCGGCACGTCGGTCGGCAGCAGGAAATTCTGACCCGCGATCTCAAAGCCGTGACCGGCATAGAAGAAGAACGCGGTGTCGCCGGGTTCTACGGCGCGGTCGAAAGCGAGCAGCGTCTCGGAGAACGCCTGCCGGTTCAAATTCTCCGCCACCATGACGTTGAAACCGAGCTGCTTCAGCGTGTCGCCCATGGTGCGGGCGTCGTTGACCGCCTTCTGCAGTTTGGGCACGTTCCTGTAATCATTGTTGCCGATCACCAGCGCGACGCGCCTTTCAGCCTGGGCGGGCGCCGCCGACGCGATAAATGCGACCGCCAACAGGGCCGCTGAAAGTCTCGAAAGCCAGCTCTTCATCCCAATTCCCGCCTGCACGACAAGTGCGCCGCTCGTGCGACCGCCGCCTAATAGTCGGATCAGCCGTTTGGCCGGTTCAAGGCCGACGCCGGATGGCCGTTGTGACCGCCCCATGGCGTGCCTCTCGGCCACCATGGGGCGTCCCGTCCGTCCCAGGTCAAGTTTCTTTTTACGACCCGCGTGATAGATTCCAGCTTCCATCCGGCGCGAGCTATCCGCACGTCCCAAGGGCATTCCAGGGGCTTTTCCGTGTACACATGGTCCACTGAGCAAGTCGATCCCCGGGATCGCTTCGACTATTGGCGCGAGGTGCGCGCCAAAGGGTTGTTCGGCGTCACCGCGGAACTAGAACCCGAGCAACGCCGCGACTTCTTCGGCGAATTCTCGCTGCGCCAGCTCGGCGATGCCGGGCTGGTCGAGCTGCGTGCCTCGCCCTACCGCGTCGAGCGGCGCGCCGGCGACATCGCAGACGCGCGCAGCGACAGCCTGTGCATCTACCAGCAACTCGGCGGTGGCGGCTGGTTCGGCGGCGCGCGGCTCGATGAATTCGCGGTGCGCGACGGCATGTTCGCGACCAGCTATTCGGACCTGCCCTATCGCACCGTTCCGCTGCACGATGACGGCTTCCACCTGCGCATCATCAAGATCCCGGTGACGAACATCGTCCCACCGGGTGCCGAGCTCGGCGAACTGGTCCCGAGGCCCATGCAGGATGAGACCGCGCTGCGGCCCCTGCTGGAATCCTGCTTCCGCGACCTCGTCGAAGGCCATGACGCCACCGCGGCGGACACGGCCCCGATGGTGCAGGCGCTCGCCCACATCGCGCTGATCGAGCGCGGCATCATGCGGCCAAAGAGCCGGCTCGCACAGCAGGCCCTGCGAAGCGCCCATCTGTCGCTGGCTCGCCGCCTGATCCGGCGGCATCTCGCGAACGCGGCGCTGACGCCAACCCTGATTGCCGGCCTGCTCGGCATCTCGGTGCGTCACCTGCACATCCTGTTCGAGGAGACTGAGATGAGCTTCTCGGAGACCGTCACCGCGCTTCGGCTCGCGCAAAGCCGCCGCCTGCTCCGCGAGCAGTCCGGGCAGACGATCGCCGAGGTCGCGTTTGCCTGCGGCTTCGAGAGTCTCGCGACGTTCTACCGCCTCTTCAATGCATCCGAATCGATGACCCCGGGCGATTACAGGGCGCGGCCGGCCTGAGCGCGCGGAGAGCGGTAATCCCGGCTGACCGGCTCAACCGCGCTCTTGCGGGTTACTAAGGCGCCGCCATCCCGTAAGCCGGATTCGCGCCAGCCCGAGGGTCTGACGCTCGGCGAGTACCGGGTGAAAACAGCGCGGACGCCTCCTCGGAGGCCTTGCTATCAGACACGGGGCCAGTGATTCATTTGACCGCCAAATGACGGAAGCGGCGCTTATTTTGGCGAAAACGTTAAGCTTTTTCGGCTATCGGCTGGTTCCAAGATTGACTTTACCGCTTTCGCCCCTATGTTGCGGGCAACGCGGCCCTCGGATCGAAACGCGATTCGTCAGGTTTGCCGTCCGTCAGCGTTAGCCAGAGCCCCCGAGCTTTATAGAAAAGCGAGCCGTTTCGGGGCCGAACGCGACAGCCTTTTACCTGCGATGCCGAACGGCGGTTTCGACCAGAGGCTCAATGTCTTTTTCCAATCTAGGCCTGTCCGATAAGGTCCTCGCCGCAGTTGCGGCCACCGGTTACACCACCCCCACTCCCATCCAGGAACAGGCAATCCCGCACGTCCTCGCCCGGCGCGACGTCCTCGGCATTGCCCAGACAGGCACCGGCAAGACCGCTGCCTTCGTTCTCCCGATGCTCACCCTTCTCGAGAAGGGCCGCGCGCGGGCACGCATGCCGCGCACCCTGATCCTCGAGCCGACCCGCGAGCTTGCCGCGCAGGTGAAGGAGCAGTTCGACAAATACGGCGCCGGCCAGAAATTGAACGTGGCGCTGCTGATCGGCGGCGTCTCGTTCGGCGACCAGGACTCCAAGCTGATGCGCGGCGTCGACGTCCTGATCGCAACGCCCGGCCGCCTGCTCGACCATACCGAACGCGGCGGATTGCTGCTCACCGGCGTCGAGCTGCTGGTGATCGACGAAGCCGACCGCATGCTCGACATGGGGTTCATTCCCGACATCGAACGCATCTGCAAGCTCGTGCCGTTCACGCGGCAGACCCTGTTCTTCACCGCGACGATGCCCCCGGAGATCAGCCGCATCACCGAGGCCTTCCTGCACAATCCTGCGCGGATCGAAGTCTCCAAACCCGCAACCACCGCCGTCACCGTCACGCAATTGCAGGTCCCGGCCGGTCGCGAGGCGCATGACAAGCGCGAGATCCTCCGCCGGCTGCTGCGGGACGCCAAGGACCTCAACAACGCGATTATCTTCTGCAATCGCAAGCGCGAAGTCGCCGTCCTTCACAAGTCACTCCAGAAGCACGGCTTCAGTGTCGGCGCCCTCCACGGCGATATGGATCAGTCCGCCCGCACCGCGGCGCTGGATCAATTCCGCAAGGGCGAGATTCCGTTGCTCGTCGCCTCCGACGTCGCCGCCCGTGGCCTCGATATTCCCGCGGTGAGCCACGTCTTCAATTTCGACGTGCCGCACCACCCCGATGATTACGTCCACCGCATCGGCCGCACCGGCCGCGCCGGACGCACCGGTACCGCGATCTCCATCGTCACATCGCTCGACAGCAAGTCGATGACGGCGATCGAGAAGCTGATCGGCCAGGCGATCCCGCGCGCCGAGGGCGACTTCACCGTTCACAGCGAAGCCTCGGACGACGACGCCGCGCCGCGCCGCGCGCGCGGCCGCGAAGGTTCGCGCGACGGTACCCGTGGCGGCCGCAAGCCGCGACGTGAACGCGAGCCGCGTCACGGTGAACGCGAAGCGCGTCACGGTGAACGCGAGCCGCGTCAGGACCAGGAGCCCCGCCAGGAGCGTGCAGCCAAGCCGGAGCGCGAACCGCGCCACGGCCGCGGCACCTCGCCCCGGGCCACCCCGTCGCACGTGCCGTCGATCGGGCGTGCCGAGCCATCGCGGCCGCAGCGCGAGGTGGACCACGAGCCCGCCGATCATTCGCACCTGCCCGCTTTCCTGCTGCGGCCTGTGCGCGCACGCGCCTAAGGCCGGCTCCGATGCCGCCGCGCCAGCGGCGGTTTTTCCCGGCAGCCGCGTCGCCGCGGGCGACCGACGCACACGCTGATCCCTCGCGTTTGAAGCAAATGCGCGCAGTTTTCGCGGCGCAATGGCGAGCAAGCGAAAAAGCTTGCGAAAGCCGAGCCCGACCCACGCCGGAATCGAGCTCGTATGACATTAGTCGCGGCGAAATCCCCGTAGTTCCACTGTTTACCTTGCCTTCATTCTCGTCCCGTACCTTCGCGCCAATAATTTAGTCATTGCTGCCGGGCATGACCGGCATCGCGTGTATTAAGGACGTGACAGTGGTCAAGCTACTGGACGAACACGAACGTACGTTGGCCTTTGCCGAAGTTGCGCTTGGTCAGATCCGCTCGCTTCGCCAGACCGCCGTGCCGCGCAACTACGAAATCTGGTACGTCTACGCGACCGGATACAACGCACCGCTCAACAAGGTCATCAACGAGACGCTGGCGCGAAGCGGCAAGCTCTCTGAATCCGACCTCGAGCAGATCTACGAAACCTACCTTTCGCACATCAAGACCTCGGACCGCATCGACAAGGTCGGCGCGCGCGTCATCGGCGAGATCGACGCCGTCATGCGGCTGATCACCGATGCGCTCGGCGTGTCCGCGACTTACGACGCGAGCCTCGTCGGCGCCAGCGACCGCCTCTCGACCGCGACCACGCGCGACCAGATCAAGAGCATCGTCGAGGGGCTGGCCAAATCGACGCGCGAGATGCGCGAGACCAATCAGGCATTGGAGAACCGGCTCGCGCTATCGAAGTCGGAGATCAGCGACCTGCAACACAGCCTTGAGGCGATCCGCGCCGAGAGCCTGACCGATCCGCTCACCGGCCTCGGCAACCGGAAATATTTCGACCGCTCGATCGACATGGCTGTGCAGGCCGCATTGGCCAGCGGCGAGCCGCTGTCGCTGCTGATGTTCGACATCGATCACTTCAAGTCGTTCAACGATTCCTACGGCCATCTCACCGGCGATCAGGTGCTGCGGCTGGTGGCACAAACGCTGAAGCAGACCATCAAGGGCCAGGACATCACCGCCCGCTATGGCGGCGAGGAATTCGCGGTGGTGCTGCCGAACACTGCGCTGCGCCAGGCGCTGACAGTCGCCGACCACATCCGCCGTGCCGTGATGGCCAAGGAGCTGAAGAAGAAGTCGACAGGCGAGATCCTCGGCCGTGTCACGATCTCGGTCGGCGTCTCCATACTGAAGCCGGTCGACGACACGGATTCCCTGATCGAGCGCGCCGACGCCTGCCTCTATGCCGCCAAGCGCGCCGGCCGCAACCGCGTGATCTGCGAAGCCGACCCGGAATACAGCGCCGAGACCCAGACCCGCGTAGCGTGACCGGTCCGCGTTCTTCTCCCCGCCGTCATTGCGAGCGAAGCGAAGCAATCCATCTGCCCGCAAATGCGAATAGATGGATTGCTTCGTCGCTTCAGCGCAAAATTGCCTTACAATTTTGTCGCGAGCTCCTGGCAATGACGTAGATGCATTTGGCCCTCAGGACGACGGCCGTTTCCTCGGCACGCGCTTCTTCTGAGCCGTGGACGACTTTGCGGTGATCTTCGTTCCCGCTGTCTTCTTCGCCGCGGCCTTCTTCACCGGCGTCTTCGACTTCGGCGCGGCCGGTCGTTTCCTCGGCCGCTTGCGCAGCGCGGCGCGCTGGGCGGCACCGAGCGCCGAGCGTGCCCAGACCGCGAGCTCCTCGGCATCGTCGAACAACCGAGCCGGCAGCTGCCAGTACGAGTTCACCGTCACCGTCTTGGCGCGCGTCTGGTACTGGAACGGCCCGCAGCCTTCGGCCTCGAATTGCGGGATGGTCTCCTCATCGGCGCGGAAGTAGAGCCCGGCGCGCAGCGCGAGCGCGAAATTAGTACCGTCAGCGGAGATGCCGTAACCGGAGAACATCCGGCGCAGCGTGACCGGGCCGAAATCGGCGAACAGGTCGGTCAGGAATTCGCGGTCCATATGCCCACCATTGTTCCAGCGCAGCCAAACGCGCCAGCCGCAGCCTGTTGGCAGCGCAGTATGGTCGACGACGGCGTCAACATGCAACGATGGTAGGTATAGGATCCAAAACGCGAGCGCGATTGCGCGCTCGCGAGGGCGCAGCGGCGATCAGACCGTCGCCGGCTTGAGCTGCACCGACTCGCCGCAACCGCAGGCGGAGACCTGATTCGGGTTGTTAAACACGAACTGGGCCTGCATCCTGTCGGCCACGTAGTCCATCTCGGTGCCAAGCAGGAACAGCACGGCCTTCGGATCGACCAGGATCTTCACGCCCTTGTCCTCGACCACTTCGTCGGTCGGACGGATCTCATGGGCGTATTCGACGGTGTAGGATTGTCCGGCGCAGCCGCCATTCTTGATGCCGACCCGCAGGCCGACGATCTCGGAATCGGCGCGCTTGGTCAGCTCGGTGATCCGGTCCGCCGCGGCATCGGTCAGTCTCATGACCTGCGGGCGCGGCCGCTTCGGCTTGGCTGGGGTCGGTGAGGCTTGTGTCATGTCATCCATGTGGTCAGTCCCAGCGACAATTCAATCTCGAGCTTAGGTTCAATCCCCTAACTCATCACCACATATTGAGGACGAGGCGCGCCTCGTCCGACATCCGGTCCGGCGTCCAGGCCGGATCCCACACCAGATTGACGTTGACGACGCCGACGCCGGGGACGCTGGCAACCGCGTTCTCGACCATCTGCGGCAACTCGCCGGCTGCCGGGCAGTTCGGGGTGGTCAGCGTCATCAGGATGTCGACCGAGCGGTCATCCTTGAGGTCGACCTTGTAGATCAGGCCGAGCTCGTAGATGTCGGCCGGGATTTCCGGGTCGAACACCGTCTTCAGCGCCGCGACGATCTCGCCGCTCATGCGCTCGGTCTCCTCCGCCGGCAGCGCCGAGGTGGTTTCCATGGTGGCCGTCTTGACTTCGGCTGTATCGGTCATGCGAACAATTCCCGCGCCTTGATCAGCGCTTGCGCCAGATGGTCGACTTCTTCCCTTGTATTATACATCCCGAAGGATGCGCGGCAGGTGGCCGTGACGTTGAACCGCTCTAAAAGCGGCATCACGCAATGGGTGCCGGCACGCACCGCAATGCCCTGCCGGTCGATCACAGTCGCGACATCGTGGGGATGCGCGCCCTTCATCTCGAAGGAGATCACCGGCCCCTTGTTGCGGGCGGTTCCGATCACGCGCAGCGAGTTAATCTCGCGCAAGCGGTCTTGCGCATAGGTCAGCAGCTCATGCTCATGCGCGGCGATCCGCTCCTTGCCGATCGAATTGACGTAGTCGATCGCAGCACCCAGCCCGATCGCCTCGACGATCGGCGGCGTCCCCGCCTCGAACTTGTGCGGCGGATCGCCATAGGTGACCCAGTCCTTGGCCACTTCACGGATCATCTCGCCGCCGCCGTTGAACGGCCGCATCGCCACCAGATGCTCGTGCTTGGCGTAGAGCGCGCCGATGCCGGTCGGCCCGTACACCTTGTGGCCGGTAAAGGCGTAGAAATCGCAATCGAGGTCCTGGACGTCGATCGGCAGATGCACCGCGCCTTGCGCGCCGTCGACCAGCACCGGAATGCCGCGGGCGTGCGCGAGCCGGACCACCTCCTTGACCGGAACCAGGGTGCCGAGCGCGTTCGACATCTGGGTGATCGCGACGATCTTGGTGCGCGGGCTCAGGAGCTTCTCGAACTCCTCGATCAGGAAATTGCCCTCGTCGTCGACCGGCGCCCACTTGATCACGGCACCATGGCGCTCCCGGAGGAAGTGCCACGGCACGATGTTGGAGTGGTGCTCCATGATCGAGAGGACGATCTCGTCGCCCTCCTTGATGTTCACCCCGCCCCAGGACGACGCCACCAGGTTGATCGCCTCGGTGACGTTGCGGGTGAAGACGATCTCTTCAGTGCGGCGGGCGTTGATGAACTGCGCGACCTTGCCGCGGGCGCCCTCATAAGCCTCAGTCGCGGCATTGGCGAGGTAATGCAGGCCGCGATGCACGTTGGCGTATTCGCTCTTGTAGGCCTCGGTCATGCGGTCGAGCACCGCATTCGGCTTCTGCGCCGAGGCCGCGTTGTCGAGATAGACCAGCGGCTTGCCATAGATCTGCATGGCGAGCGCCGGGAAATCCTGCCGCACCAGGGCGACGTCGTAGGAACCGTTGGCGACCGCCTTGTGCATGCTCACGCCCTCGCCTGAAGCCAGCGCTGCGCGGTGGCAATTGCGACCTCGCGCAACGCGTCGCTGGCAATCGTCTCGATCGCCTCGCCGACAAAGGCCTGGATCAGAAGCGCCTGCGCTTCCTTCTCGGGCAGTCCGCGGGCGCGCATGTAGAACAGCAGGCTCTCGTCGAGCGCACCGGTGGTCGCACCATGGCCGCAGGTGACGTCGTCGGCGAAGATCTCGAGCTCGGGCTTGTTGTCGGCTTCCGCGTCGTCGGACAGCAGCAGCGCGCGGGTCATCATCTTGGCGTCGGTCTTCTGGGCGTCGGGACGGACGATGATGCGGCCCTGGAACACGGAATGGGCACGGTCGTCGACGACGGCACGGAAGATCTCGCGGCTCGCGCAGTGCGGCACCGCATGATCCACGAACAGCGTGGTGTCGGCGTGCTGCTTGCCGTTGATCAGATTGACGCCGTTGGTCTCGACATTGGAGCCTTCGCCGGCGCAGGTGACCGTCAACTGATAGCGGCTGACATGACCGCCCGAGGTCAGACCGAACGTGTTGAAATGGGCGTGCGCGCCAAGCGTCACCGTCGCCGAGGAAATGTTGAAGGCATCGACGCTGTCTTCGACCAGACGCACATGATCGAGCCGCGCATTGTCGCCGATCGCGACAATCAGCCCATCATGGGTCTGGTAAGCCTTGGCGCCCTCGCCGGCGAGATAGCTCTCCACCAGCGTCACGCCGGTATCGCGGCCGAGCCGGAGCAGCGAGCGCGTGAACATCGCAGCCGGCGTCGCGCCGGATGCAACGTGGACGATGTGCAGCGGCTGGGCCAGCACCGTGCCATTGGCGATGTCGATAACGACGCCATCGGTCGCCATTGCGCCGTTCAGCGCAATCATCGGATTGGACGTGTCTGACGCAAAGGCCTGCGCGGAAAGCGCGTCCTCGCCGGCATCGAGCACCTCGCGCAGCGGGCGGATGCTCAGTCCCTTATCGAGATTACCGAGGTCGGAGAGGTCGGGCGCGAACGCGCCATCGACCAGCACCAGGCGGCGTACGCCGTCGATCGCCCGCAGCTTGACCGCAGCAGCAGCACGCCCCAGCGCCGCCGCATCCGGCGCAGGGGCCAGCGGCAGCACCTCGCGCATCAGCGCGCGCAGGTCGGTATATTTCCAGTCCTCGATCCGGCGATGCGGCAGACCAAGGCGCTCATAAGCCTCGAACGCCTCGCGGCGCTGATCGGCGATCTTGCCCTTGCCCGGCAGACGGTCGCGCGCAACGGCGAAAGCATCGCCCAGCGCGCGCCCGGTCTCGGTCTTTGCAACAACGTTCATCTGAGAACCCGCATTTGTCAGGCAGCGTCTTCGAACTGCGCGTAGCCGGACTCTTCCAGCTCCAGCGCCAGTTCCTTGCCGCCGCTCTTCACCACCCGGCCCTTCGACATCACGTGCACGAAATCGGGCACGATGTAGTTGAGCAGCCGCTGATAGTGGGTGATGACGACCATCGCGCGCTCCGGCGAGCGCAGTGCATTGACGCCGTCGGCGGCGATCCGCAGCGCGTCGATGTCGAGGCCGGAATCCATTTCGTCGAGGATGCAGACGGCCGGCTCGAACAGCGCCATCTGCAAGATCTCGTTGCGCTTCTTCTCGCCGCCGGAGAAGCCGACGTTGACGCCGCGCTTCAGCATGTCCTGCGGGATGCTCAACGACTTCGCCACTTCGCGGACCTTCTTGAGGAAGGCCGGCGACGAAATCTCATCCTCGCCGCGCGCCTTGCGCTGGGCGTTGAGCGCCGCATGGAGGAAATTCCAGGTGGTCACGCCGGGGATTTCCACCGGATACTGGAACGCCAGGAACACGCCCTTGGCGGCGCGCTCATTGGGCGCCATCTCCAGGAGGTCTTCGCCCTTGAACAGGATTTGGCCGCCGGTGACTTCATAGCCGGGCTTGCCGGCGATGACGTGGGAGAGCGTCGATTTGCCGGAACCGTTCGGCCCCATGATCGCGTGCACCTCGCCCGGGTTCACCGTGAGCGACAGCCCGTGGAGGATCTCGCGCTCCTCGACACGAACCTGCAGATCTTTCACTTCAAGCAGAGACATCTGATTTTTCCTGAGCATCATCCGCAAGGCGCGTTGGCCGCGCCGTTAGCGGGATGGATTAGCCAACCGAACCTTCAAGGCTGATGGAGATCAGCTTCTGCGCTTCCACCGCGAACTCCATCGGCAGTTGCTGCAGCACGTCCTTCACGAAGCCGTTGACGACGAGGCCGACGGCTTCCTCCTGCGAGAGCCCGCGCTGGATGCAGTAGAACAGCACGTCCTCGGAAATCTTCGACGTCGTCGCCTCATGCTCGAACGTCGCCGAGGAATTCTTGGCCTCGACATAGGGCACGGTGTGCGCGCCGCATTTGTCGCCGATCAGGAGCGAGTCGCAGGCGGTGTAGTTGCGCGCGCCGGTGGCTTTGCGGTGCGCGCTGACGAGGCCGCGATAGGTGTTCTGCGACTTGCCGGCGGCGATGCCCTTGGAGATGATCCGGCTCGACGTGTTCTTGCCGAGATGAATCATCTTGGTGCCGCTATCGACCTGCTGAAAACCGTTCGAGATCGCGATCGAGTAGAACTCGCCGCTCGAATTGTCGCCGCGCAGGATGCAGCTCGGATACTTCCAGGTGATCGCCGAACCGGTCTCGACCTGGGTCCAGGAGATTTTGGAATTCCAGCCGCGGCAGTCGCCACGCTTGGTGACGAAATTGTAGATGCCGCCCTTGCCTTCCGAATTGCCGGGGTACCAGTTTTGCACCGTCGAATACTTGATCTCGGCGTCATCGAGCGTGACGAGCTCGACCACGGCCGCGTGCAGCTGGTTCTCGTCGCGCTGCGGCGCGGTGCAGCCTTCGAGATAGGAGACGTAGGAGCCCTTGTCGGCGATGATCAGCGTGCGCTCGAACTGGCCGGTGTTGCGCTCGTTGATGCGGAAATAGGTCGACAGCTCCATCGGGCAACGCACGCCCGGCGGCACGTAGACGAACGAGCCGTCGGAGAACACCGCCGAGTTCAGCGTAGCGAAGTAATTGTCCGAGGTCGGCACCACGGTGCCGAGATATTTCTGCACCAGCTCGGGATGCTCGCGGATCGCCTCTGAGATCGGCATGAAGATCACGCCGGCGGCCTTCAGCTCCTTCTGGAAGGTGGTTGCGACCGACACCGAATCGAACACGGCATCGACCGCGATCTTGCGATTGGCCGACGGCGGGCCGCCGGGCGGCGGCTCGACGCCCTCGAGAACGGCGACTTCGCGGAGCGGGATGCCGAGCTTCTCATAGGTCTTGAGAATTTCCGGATCGATCTCGTCGATCGAGGACAGCGTTTTCTTCGGCTTCGGCGCCGAATAATAATAAAGATCCTGATAGTCGATCTTCGGATAGTTGACGCGCGCCCAAGTCGGCTCGGTCATGGTCAGCCAGCGGCGATACGCCTCCAGACGCCATTCCAGCATCCAGGCCGGTTCATTCTTCTTTGCAGAGATGAAGCGGACGGTGTCTTCCGACAGGCCTTTCGGGGCCTTGTCGGACTCGATCAGCGTCTCAAATCCATAACGATACTGGTCGACGTCGATGCGCCGGACGCGCTCGACCGTCTCTTGTACAGCAGGCATTCAATCCTCCGCTCGCGGTTTCAAGGACCGCGGTGGATCTCAAGTTCCGAAGTCTCTTACGATGCTTTGAAGACGAAATCACCCGCTTAGAACTGTTCAAGCTGTGTTTCGTCGCGCTCCCTTAACTAAGGTATCGGCGAGCTTTCGCCAAGCCTTGAGGGCCAAATCCACGTCTGTCTCCGTGGTAGACCAGCCAAGACTGAGCCGCACCGCTCCCTGGGACACCTCTTGACGGTATCCCATTGCCTCCAGGACGTGGGACGGCTGGACCTTGCCCGACGAGCAAGCGGAACCGGAAGACACCGCTACCCCCGCCAGGTCGAATCCGATGACCGCCGTTTCGGCCTTCATGCCGGGCGCCGTGAACAGAACGGTATTCGGCAACCGCTCTACGTTATCGGAGAAGACCACCACGTCCGGCGTCTGCCGCAGCCCGTGCTCGAGCCGGTCGCGCAGTCCCCTGACGCCGGCGGCGTCGGCCTTCAGCGCCACCATCGCGGCCTTCGCGGCCGCACCAAAGCCGGCAATCCCTGCGACGTTCTCGGTCCCTGCCCGTCGTCCGAGCTCCTGCCCGCCGCCGCGCAGGAACGCCTCCAGTCCTTCGACGCCTTCGGCAAGCACCAGTGCGCCTGCGCCCTTCGGTCCACCGATCTTGTGCGCCGACAGCGTCACCAGATCGGCCTGGGTCGAGGCGAGATCGAACGGAATCTTGCCGAACGCCTGGATCGCATCGACATGCGCCAGGCCACCGGCCGCGTGGACGATCTCGGCGACGTCAGCCACCGGCTGGATGGCGCCGGTCTCGTTGTTCGCCAGCATCACCGAGACCAATGCGGGCGCACCGTCGGCCAGCAGCGCACGCAGATGATCGAGATCGATCACCCCGGCGCGCGTGACATTGATCGCGAGGGTGGCCTCACGCGCAAACCGTCCGCCCGCGAGGACAGACGCATGCTCGATCGCGGACACCAGGAGCCGGCTGACCGGCGCGCCTGCACCGCGGCGCAGTCCCGGCGTCAATGCGAGCGCATTGGCTTCGGTCCCGCCGGAGAGAAACACGACGTCCTGCGGCCGGCCGCCGACCGCATTCGCCACCGCATTGCGGGCATCCTCGACCAGCCGGCGCGCGCGGCGTCCCTCGCTGTGCACCGAGGACGGATTGCCGCTCAATTCCCATGCAGCAGCCATCGCCGCCTTTGCCTCCTGGCGAAGTGGCGTTGTGGCATTCCAGTCGAGATAGACGCGATCGGCCATCGAGCTTGTCCGCGGCAACCACCGTGGTTGCGGCCTTCCATTGCGACATAACGACAGTCGGGCAGCGAGACCAGATCAGAGTCACCAATGCGGGAGATTTTTCACGCTCGGCCGGGAGTCCCATCGTGTTGCCTGGCAAGACATCTGCCTGCGCGCCGCGCGCGATAGCAATATGACAAACCAAAACTTCAGGTAGCCAACGAGCAATTCGGCGTGTTGATCCGGGTCGCCGCCGACGCGCCGGCTGCGCACGCGTCACGGAGCGGATTAGCCTCTGCCAAGCGGCACAATTTCCTTGATTTTTGCCCCTTGCGTCATGCTAGAAGGCCTTCCAGCGTGCCGCCCGGCGGCGCCTGCGCTGATTTCATCATGAGCCGCTCTGCTCGCGCCCGTCGCCGAAGATGGCTCCAACCGGTTGATTGATCGACGTCAATCAAGGGAACGCGTCAATCAAGGGAACACAATGCCTGAAGTCATTTTCACCGGCCCTGCTGGCCGTCTCGAGGGCCGCTATCACCCGGCCAAGCAGAAGAACGCGCCGATTGCGATGATCCTGCATCCGCATCCGCAGTTCCACGGCACGATGAACCACCAGATCGTCTACCAGTGCTATTACGCGTTCGCGCATCGCGGCTTCTCGGTGCTGCGCTTCAACTTCCGTGGCGTCGGTCGCAGCCAGGGCTCGTTCGATCACGGCACCGGCGAATTGTCCGATGCCGCGAGCGCGCTCGACTGGGCGCAGGCGATCAATCCGGAGGCGCGCGCTTGCTGGGTTGCGGGTTTCTCGTTCGGCGCATGGATCGGCATGCAGCTTCTGATGCGCCGGCCGGAGGTCGAGGGATTCATCTCGATCGCGCCACCCGCCAATCTCTACGACTTCTCGTTTCTCGCGCCCTGCCCGTCGTCGGGCCTGATCGTACACGGCGACAAGGATGCCGTGGTGCCGCCCAAGGACGTCAACACGCTGGTCGAGAAGCTGAAGACGCAGAAGGGCATCGTGATCGACCAGCAGGTCATCCCCGGCGCCAACCACTTCTTCGACGGCAAGCTCGAGCCGCTGATGGAGACGGTGACCGGCTATCTGGACATGCGCCTCGCCAACGTGCGCTGAGCGACGCCGCTCTGGTAGCCCGGATGGAGCCAACGGGTCGCGCGAACGCGCGCCCGATGACAGGCTCCGCGAAATCCGGGACCACTGCCTCCGCGGTTAGACCTGCCCCGGATTGCGCTTCGCTCCATCCGGGCTACGAAGCCACCTACTCCGGCGCGAATTTCAGTGCGGCGATGCCGACCAGCACCAGTGCGATCCCGGCGACCTTCATCGGGTTCAAGGCTTCGTTGAACAGCAACACGCCCATGGTCAGCGTGCCGACCGCGCCGATGCCGGTCCATACCGTGTAGGCGATGCCGACGCCGAGCACCTGCAACGCGCGCCCGAGCAGGAACACGAACGCGGCGAGCAGTGCGAGCGAGACCAGCGTCCAGCCGAGGCGCGTATAACCTTCGGCATATTTCATCGAGATGGCCCAGCCGACGTCGAGAAGACCGGCAACGACCAGCGCGATCCAGGCAATGGAGTGCGACATGGCTTACGCGGCAAGCTTCAGCATGTGCGCGCGGTGGCCGACCAGGAACGCATGCAGCAGCGCGGGATAATCAGGTGAAACGGCGCTGCGCACGCTCGGCCGCTGCGCCAGCGCACTGCGCCAGGCGCGAAGTTTTGGCGTGTGGGTGAAAACGGCGAGATCGGTCAGCTGGTCGAACAGATCGAAATAGCGGAAGACCGGCGCGAACACCGCATCCACCAGGCTGAACCTGTCGCCCGCGAAGAACGGACCCGCGCCGAGCGCAGCCTCCACGCGCGCGAACTTTGCGGCGACCGCCTGCCGCTTGCTCTCGAAGGTCGCGGCATCGGTCGCAGTCTCGAGCCCCCAGAGGTCGCCGAGAATGGCCGAGCCGAACTCCATCCAGGCGCGATGCTCGGCGCGCGTCAGCGCGTTCTCGGGATGCAGCTTGGCGCCACCTTGCGTCTCCTCGATGTACTCACAGATCACGTTGCTCTCGAACAGCGCGACTTCCTTGCCGTCGTCGCCGGTCACGACCAGCACCGGCACCTTGCCGAGCGGCGAGATCTTCAGGAACCAGTCGGGCTTGTTGGCGAGATCGATATCGATCCGCTCGAACGGCACGCCCTTCTCATGCAGCGCGATCACCGCGCGTTGCACATAGGGACAGAGCTTGTGGCTGATCAGCTTCAGGGCGGCCATGACGAACCTCGCGTTCAATGCAACTGCATCGAATTAAATGCTGCGGCATGGAACTGTCAAGGTAGATGCATTTGCATCTAAATCACGGTCGCGCGATGATGCCCCCGGTCATCGGGATCGGCACCCCCGTGGTGGCGGGGTAGCTCAGCGGCAGCCCCTTCATGCCGCGCGCGGCAAGGAAGCCGAAGGCCTGCGCCTCGATCGCGTCCGCCGCCCAGCCAAGCGCCTCGGCGGGCTCGACGGTTGCCGGCGCCAGGCGCTCGCGCAGCATCCGCATCATCGTGAGGTTGGAGGCGCCGCCGCCGCAGATGATCCAGCTCTTCGGCCGTTTCGGCAGCAGCGGCACGACGCGGGCGATCGCGGCAGCCGTGAAAGCGGTCAGCGTCGCCGCGCCATCGGCCGGCGCCACGGCACCGAGCTTCAGGCCGGCGAAGTCGTTGCGGTCGAGCGATTTCGGCGGTGGCAGCGCGAAGAACGGCAGCTTGAGCGCCCGTGCGATCCAGGCTTCGTCCGGTTTGCCCAGCGCCGCGAACTTGCCGGCGGTGTCGAACGGCTGATGCATCTGGCGGAACATGAAGTCGTCGAGCAGCGCATTGCCGGGCCCGGTGTCGCAGGCGATCAGCGTGTCGGTTCCGTCGATATAGGTGATGTTGGAGACGCCGCCGATATTGACCACGACGGTCGGCCCCTCGCGGTTCAGCGATTGCGCCAGCGCACGGTGGTAGACCGGCACGAGCGGAGCACCCTGCCCGCCGGCCTCGACGTCGGCGGCGCGGAAATCATGCATCACCGGAATGTGGATCGCTTTGGCGAGCGCCAGGGCATCGCCGATCTGGACCGTCAACCTCCGCTCGGGGCGATGCAGCACGGTCTGGCCATGGAACCCGACGATGTCGATGTCCTGGGCGGAGATCCGGGTCTGCGCCATGAAGCTGGCGACCGCCTCGGCATGGGCTGACGTGACAACCTGCTCGGCCTGCCGCAATATCCCCGGCCGGGCGTCGCGCTGTGTCAGATGGACGGCCTCGGTGAGCGCCTGGCGCAGCAGGCTGCGCTCGCTGTCGGTATAGGGGCGATAGCCCGTCGGCCCGAAGGCCTTGATCTGGCGGCCGTCGGTCTCGATCAGTGCCACGTCGACCCCGTCGAGCGAGGTCCCGCTCATCAGACCGAGTGCCGTTAACATCATTGTGGAAGCGCCCCAGCCGGGAACCCCCGGCTTGTCTCAAACAAGTACATCCTATAATGCCACTGCGCGTCCGCCTGCGGCAGCCTCAAGCATCAAGGTTCCGCAAATAGACGCAAAAACCGTAAAACAAGAATGATCTGGCTCGCCGACAAATGACTGCATTTAAATCGGATTTCCTGAACACTCTACAGGAACGCGGCTTCGTCCACCAGTGCTCCGATTTCGAGGGCCTCGACGCGCTTGCCGCGAAGGGCGAGGCGACCGCCTATGTCGGCTATGACTGCACCGCGCCGTCGCTGCACATCGGCAACTTCCTCACCATGATGATGCTGTACTGGCTGCAACAGAGCGGCAACAAGCCGATAACATTGATGGGCGGCGGCACCACGATGGTCGGCGACCCCTCCGGCAAGGACGAGACGCGCGCGATGCGCACGGTCGCAGAGATTGAAGCCAACAAGGCCTCGATCCGCGGCGTGTTCGCCAAGGTGCTGCGCTATGGCAATGGGCCTTCCGACGCCATCATGCTGGACAACGCCGAGTGGCTGACCAAGCTGAACTGGATCGAGATGCTGCGCGACATCGGCCGGCATTTCTCGGTCAACCGCATGCTGACGATGGATTCGGTGCGGCTCCGGCTCGAGCGCGAGCAGGAGATGAGCTTCATCGAATTCAACTACATGGTCTGCCAGGCCTACGACTTCGTCGAGCTGTCGCGCCGCGCCGGCTGCCGGCTGCAAATGGGCGGCTCCGATCAGTGGGGCAACATCGTCAATGGCGTCGATCTCGGCCGCCGCATGGGCTCGCCGCAACTGTTCGCACTGACCACGCCGTTGCTGACCACCGCCTCCGGCGACAAGATGGGCAAGACCGCCAAGGGCGCGGTGTGGCTCAACGCCGACCAGTTCTCGCCGTACGACTTCTGGCAGTATTGGCGCAATGTCGAGGACGCCGACGTCGTCAAATTCCTCAAGCTGTTCACGATCCTGCCGATGAGCGAGATCGGCAAGCTCGCGGCGCTCGGTGGCAGCGAGATCAACGAAGCCAAGAAGGTGTTGGCGACCGAGGCCACCGCCCTGCTCCATGGCCGCGACGCGGCCAGTGAAGCCGCCGAGACCGCGCGCCGGACCTTCGAGGAAGGCGCGCTGGCCGAAACCCTGCCGACGGTGGAAATTCCGCGCGGCGAATTTGAAGCCGGCGTCGGCGTGCTGGCCGCCTTCGTCAAGGCCGAGCTCGTCGCGTCCAACGGCGAAGCGCGGCGGCAGATCAAGGGCGGCGGCCTGCGCGTCAACGACGCCGCTGTCACCGACGAGAAGATGCTGCTGACGCCGGCCAATCTCACGCCGGAAGGCGTCGTCAAGCTGTCGCTCGGCAAGAAGCGGCACGTCCTGCTGAAGCCTGCATAGGCGCATTCGCATTTGTCGGTTGTAGGGAGTGCGGAAAGCGCGCTCCTTGCTTTCCGATGGATCAGACCACGCCTCCGAATGACACGCTTGCAGCGCCGGCGAAACAGTCGCGCGTCGCGCTGAACGTGCTCGCGCTCTGCTTCGTGCTGTCGGTGCTCGGGCGCGGTCTCAGCGACAGCTTCACGGTCTTCCTCAAACCGATCTCGGAAAATTTCGGCTGGGACCGCGCCTCTGTCGTGTCGGTCTATTCGCTGACCTGGCTCGCCAGCGGCCTCACCGCGCCCCTGGTCGGGCGCCTGTTCGACCGCTCCGGTCCGCGCGTGGTCTATGCGCTGGGCCTGTCGCTGCTCGGCTGCGCATTCCTGATCGCCTCGCGCGCCGAGCAGCTCTGGCAATTCCAGCTCAGCGTCGGCCTCTGTGTCGGCTTCGGCACCGCGCTGATCGGCAACGTCTCGAACTCGATCCTGCTCGGCCGCTGGTTCGGGCCAAAGCTGCCGACCGCCATGGCCGTGATGTATTCGGCGACCGGCGCCGGCCTCTTGGTGCTGCTGCCGCTGTCGCAGGTGCTGATCGACCGCATCGGCTGGCGCGAGGCCTATCAGGTGTTCGGCGTCAGTGCGCTCAGCCTGCTTGTCCCGCTGGTCTTCCTGCCGTGGCGGCTGCTCGCCGGCGGATCGCCACACATCGTGAAGAAGGCTCAAGCCGGCCTCGCCGAAGAAGGCTGGACGTTGCTGGCCGCGATGCGCCACCATGCCTTCTGGGCGCTGTTCTCGACCTTCTTCTTCACCGCGGTTGCGATGTATGCACTGACGGCGCAGATCGTCGCCTACCTGATCGATGTTGGCTTCCCGCCGCTGCAGGCCGCGACCGCCTGGGGCTTCTCCGGCGTCGCGCTGTTCGTCGGCATGCTCGGCGTGTCCACGCTTGACGGCATCATCGGCCGCCGTCCCAGCGTGCTGTTCAGCTACGGCGTCTCGATCGTCGGCATCATCCTGCTCTGGCTGTTGCAGTGGTATCCGAACTACTGGCTGCTGACCGGCTTCATCATCTCCTTCGGCAGCATGATCGGCTCGCGCGGCCCGCTGATCACCGCGACCGCGCTGAAAATCTTCCGCGGCGAGCGCGTCGGCACGATCTACGGGACGATCATGATCGGCAGCGGCCTCGGCTCGGCGCTTGGCTCCTGGGGCGGCGGCCTGATCCATGATTGGACCCACAGCTACAATCCGCTGATCGCCTTCGCCCTCGTCAATGTCGTGCTCGGCCTGATCCCGTTCCTGGTGGTGCCGGCGCTGCGGCGCTAGAGCAGATTCTGATCAGACACGGTCATAACCGGCTGCGGCGAAGAAGTTCAGGCACTTTTGGGCGGTGAAGGCGGTCAGGGCGGTGGCAATAGCGTTGTCCAAAGCCTCGATTGATCTGGCGGCGGCCTTTCGAAGTGCGGCTTTGAGCTTGGCGAAGGCCATTTCGATCGGATTGAGGTCGGGCGAATAAGGCGGCAAATAGAGGAGCTGGGCGCCCACGGCATCGATTGCGATGCCGACCTCGGCGCGCTTGTGTGCTGCGAGATTGTCCATCACCACGATGTCGCCGGGCCTGAGTGTCGGCACGAGGACTTGCGTCACGTAAGCCTCGAACGCCAGACCATCCATGGGACCGTCAAGGACCATCGGCGCAGTCATGCCGGTCGCTCTGAGCGCGCCGACGAAGGTCGTCGTCTTCCAATGACCATGCGGGAGCGCTGCGACACAGCGCTGGCCGTACGGCGAGCGGCCATAGCGCCGCGCCATCTTGGTCGAGGCTCCCGTCTCGTCGATAAACACCAACCGATGGATGCCGATCTCAGGCTGAGATGCCTTCCACGCCGCGCGTTCAGCGGCCACGTCCGGCCGATCCTGCTCGCTGGCGTGCGATGTTTTTTTTGAACGTGATGTTGCGGCGATCGAAGAATCGCCAGACCACGCTCGGCACGAAACGCTCGCCGTGGACTTTGAGGAGATGGTCAGCGATCTCGGCCAGCGTCATGTCAGGCGTAGCCTTGACCAGGGAGAGGATCTCCGCAGCATGACCCTCGATCCGAGCTGAACGTCTGTCTCCGCCCTGCGCTCCCGCCTCACAAGCGCCGGTGCTGCGCCATTCGTTGACCAGTTCGATCGCTGTCGATGGCGCTACGCCGAACCGGCCGGCGGCGCCCCGACAGCTCATGCCTTCCTCTTCCACAGCCCGAATAATGCGAAGGCGAAGGTCCGGCGAGAGCGGCTTAGCCATGGGGGCTGGCCTCCATCACCAGCCCTCAGGGTGAATCACGATTTGCCTCACAAGGGAATCTGGAGGGTTCTGTGAGGTCGCGCTCACGCGAGGGCGCGGCAGGCGCTTATGACGCGACCTCATTGAAGCCGGATTGAACGAAGGCGCGGGAGGCTATTCGCGGTTTTGCAGCTATGGGGATTGTTCGAGATCGCCATGCCCGATCTGCTGGCTCGGCGCGTGAGGCAGAGACACAGGAGTGCGCATCCTGGAAGAGTTGAGATCAGACGCGCTTCGCCTGAGATCGCGATAGGCCTTTTGCTGCATCGGACGGTTGTTGTCGCGCAGTGTGACAGCACGGATTCGACATCGTCCGCGATGATCGAGACGCTGGGAGCGAAATGACGAATGATGATCGTCGTGCACGACATGACTTGGCTCACGATGTGTCGCATCGGAACGGTGATGTTCGAGGGCTGGGGCGTCTGAAGCTATGTCGAAAGCGCTCAATGATGCGCATGACGCCACCACAATCGGGACAGGCAGGAACCTCGGCCCGGGTTTGAGCCTCCGAATCCACAGGCGACGGCTGGCCATCGTTTGGGGCTGTTCGCTCATGATCGAGAAGTTCGCGGCAAAGGGCGAGCTTGGCAGCGCGATGGCGGTTGGCCATGAAGCCGAAGTGGCGGATGCGGTGGAAGCCGTCAGGCAGCGTATGAAGCAGGAAACGGCGAATGAACTCATCGGGCTTGAGATTCATGATCTTTGTCGCGCTGTTTTGGCGATAGTCCTTCCATGAGAAGGCGACATGATCGTCGTCGAGTGCGACGAGCCGGCTGTTGGCGATCGCGACGCGATGGGTGTAGCGGCCGAGATAGGCCAGGACCTGTGCGGGTCCGCCGAAGGGCCGTTTGGCGTAAACAACCCAGTTGATGCGTCGCATGGCGTCGAGGTGGGCCGCAAAGGCAGCCGGCTCGGCCAGAGCTCCGAGATCGCCGAAGAAACGCAAGGCACCGGAGTTGAAGGCTGCCGACAGACGTTTGAGAAAAAGTGTGCGAAATAGTCTGGACAACGGTTTGACGGCCAGGAAGAAGTTCGGTCGGCAAGCGGTCCAGCGCGCGCCATCGGGCGAGAGGCCGCCACCCGGAACGACGCAATGGACGTGGGGATGATGCATCAGCGTCTGTCCCCAGGTGTGGAGGACGGCGACGCCGCCGATCGCACCGCCGAGCCGGCGTGGATTGGCGGCGAGCGTCGTCATCGCCTCGGCGGCAGCCTTGAACAGGATGGCATAGACGACGGCCTTGTTCTGGAAAGCGATCGCGGCGATCGGTGCGGGAAGTGTAAAGACGACGTGGAAATAGGGAACCGGAAGCAGGTCGGCTTGACGCGCGGCGAGCCACGCGGCTCGGGCTCTCCCCTGACACTTCGGACAGTGCCGATTGCGGCAGGAATTATAGGCAACGCGTGTCGTGCCGCAGTCGTCGCAAGCCTGCATGTGGCCGCCGAGCGCCTCGGTCCGGCACGCAACGATCGCGCTCATCACGCGCCGCTCGACCCGCCCCAGATGACCGGCATGTACACGGCGATAGGCGTCGCCATGCCGGCACAGAATATCGGCAATCTCGATGGCGGGCCTGTTGGAGCGGATGTCGGAGCGGGTCATGACCCGCATCCCGCTGCGGGTCATCCAGGTGGCGTCACCTCCAGCGACAGGCGATCGAGCGGGCTCTGCGTCGCTCGGATCGTATCGGTGGCGACCTGCGTGTAGCGCGCTGTCGACGACAAATTATTGTGCCCGAGCAAGACCTGGATGATCCGGATATCGGTTCCGTTCTCGAGAAGATGTGTCGCGAAGCTGTGGCGCAGCGTGTGCAGCGTGACGCGCTTGGTCAGGCCCGCAGCCTTCACCGCCGACCGGCAGGCGGCATGCAGCACGGTCTGATCGATCGGATGATCTTCGTCACGACCAGGGAACAGATAAAGCCGCGGCCGGGCGAGCCGCCAGTAGGTGCGCAGGATGCCCAGCAGCTGGGGCGACAGCATCACGTTGCGATCCTTCGCGCCCTTGCCGTGGCGCACCTGGATGACGCCGCGGGCGCTGTCGATGTCTTCGATCCGCAGTCCCGCAACCTCCGAGGCCCTGAGCCCGGCCGCATAGGCGGTGGTGAGCGCGGCGCGGCTCTTCAGGCTCGATACCGCTTCAAGAAACTGAACCACTTCGTCGGCGCTGAGAACGACCGGCAGCTTGCGCGGTTCTCGCGCATAGGGAATGCGCTCTGGGATGAGCGCCTCGCCGAGCGTGACGCCGTAGAAAAACCGTAGCGCACAGACGATCTGGTTCAGCGCCGGCCATGAGATGCCGGTCGAGACCAAATGCACCTGGAAGGCGCGGACGTCTTCCAGCTCTAACCGGTCAGGCGATCGGCCAAAATAGCGGCTGAACTTCGAAACCGCGCTGATGTAGGATCTTTGCGTCGCCGGCGACAGATTGCGGACGGTCATGTCTTCGATCATGCGGCGGCGAAGAGGGCTCAAATCGGCCATCTCGATACTCCTGTCTGAGGGGGTGGGCTCCAACACCCACATCCTCTCAGCCAGGAGGCGATCTATGCCACCTTGCCCCCTACGCCGCGGCAGCGGCTTAGTTCAATCCCTTCCGATTCCGCCAGGTCAGAAAATGCTCTAGTGCTCCGTTCGGAGCACACGCGGCAACTGCGCCGACAAGACAGATATTGTCGCAAGTCCCGGGTCGATCTAGGCTTCCGCCGCCGAGGTCCTCGATGGATATCAAGCGGGCGCTACCCCATCCCAAACTTCGCGGCGTCCTGCGCTCGTTCGAGGAACGGCGCGTGGAATTGGGGAGCGCCGTGCTGGCCTGGCCCGTCGCCGCACGGCCGCATCAGATCCTGGATATCCATCTGGCTGAACCATATCGCGTGCGCATCGACGGCGGCCGGCTCAGCACGACGCCAGATGTGGGTGTGGTTGGACCGCAGACCTATCGTCGCGCGCATGTCTGCCTGTCAGGCTCAGTCCATGTCTTCAACATTCTCTTTCAACCGCCCGGCTTGAACCGGTTGGTTGGGATCGACATGACCACTTTGGTCAACCAGGATCCGGCAGCCTCGGACGTTCTCGGCAAATCCGCCACGTCACTCGGCGATTCCGTGCGCATGGCGCCGGACTTCGATCTGCGCCTCGCCGCGGTCGAACGCTGGGTCGAGGCGATGCTCGAGAAGCGCGGCCCCGACTGCACGATCGCCGCCACATCACGCCGGATGATCGCCGTCCGGGGCCGTACGCGGATCGAGGACCTCGTTGCAAATTCCGGCCTCAGCACCAGCCAGTTCCAGCGTCGTTTCGCGACGCAGGTCGGAATGACGCCAAAGCTGTTTGCGCGAACGATCCGGTTCGACAGGGCGCTGGTCGCCCGCCGCGATGCCCCGAACCGGTCCTGGACCGACATTGTCCACGAACTCGGCTATTTCGATCAGGCCCATTTCATCCGCGAATGCCACGCTTTCGCCGGCTTGCCGCCCAGCAGCCTCATCGGCGACTGGGACAACGTCTTTTTCCCCGGCTGATGACCAAAATTTACAAGCGCCTTCGCCGGCGCTTCCCGCAAGGTCTGCCCTGGAGGCCGGCATGGCAGCGAGAATGACGCGGCGCGAATTCGGCGTCGTTGCGATTGGCATCGCGGTCGCCGGCCCGAGAGCTGGAGCGATGAACATGTCGACCAATCTGGAGCGCTTCAAGGCCATCGTCGAGCGCGGCTCTTCTCACGGCGACCTGACAGTCGCGGACGAAGTTTGCGCCGAGACGCTGATCGAGCATGAGTATCTGTCGAAAACGGATATTCCCGGCCCACAAATCCTGAAAGCGCAGATCGAGGACGCGCGGCGCAGCATCAAGGACTTGAAGCTCACGATCGAAGCGATCGTGAACGCGCGATACGGTGTGGGCGCGAAGCAAGGCAACGGGCGTCGACCCGCGCTCGGGAAAACCTGTTTCCATCGATGTCATGGACATCTGCCGATTTGCCGACGGCAGGCTCGTCGAACATTGGGGCGTGCCCGACCGGTTCGCGCTGCTTCATCAGATTGGCGCGCTACCGCCTCCGCCGCAAGGCCGGCCCTAGCGGGAAGCCGAGACGGCGACGAGAATGACGCCACGCGCGTTTGGCATCACGGCCGGCATCGCGGTCGCCATTGCCGGGCCGACAACCGGAGCGATGGACATGCCGACGAATCCGGATCCCTCCAGGAAGGACAACATGGTATCGCCGCGAATACTCGGCCCGCAAGATGGTCATCTCGCAATTCTCGGCGGTACCAGCGCCCGATTCATGATTGAAGAGGACGACGCCGGTGGGCGCTTCGCCCTTGTCGAACATCCGATGCAGCCGCGCGCTTTGGCAGCGCCCATGCACCGGCATCATCACGAGGACGAGTACAGCTTCGTCCTCGAGGGCCGCATCGGGGCGTTGCTCGGCGATACCGTCGCGATCGGCAATCCGGGAGACCTGATCTTCAAGCCGCGCGAGCAGTGGCACACGTTCTGGAATGCCGGGGACACGCCCGCCCGCGTATTGGAGATCATTTCACCGGCCGGCTTCGAGAACTATTTCCGTGAGCTCGGAGCAGAGTTGAGCAACGGTCCCCCTGATCCGCAGCGGCTGGCGACGCTCTGCGCGCGCTATGCACTCGACATGGATATGAGCAGCGTCCCCGGTCTGATCCAGCGCTTCGGGGTTCGCTTTCCAGGAGAGCCATCGCCCGCGCCGCAATGATTTGGCATGGTCGGCGGCCTCTCCCCACAGGCACGTGGAGAGAGGCCGAAGGCTGTGACGTCTTTCGTTCAATCGGTGTCGCGGCAATCGTCGCTGCGGTGGTCACGGCCACAGGAGCCGCGGTCATGGGCCTCCTCCCGGCCATCGCCGGTGCCCGGCGTGAACGACACGCCACGCAGCGCCTCGCCGGCGTTCGCGGTACGCAGCGTGACAAAGCGTTCGCCGGCCGGCAGCGTGGCCGCGGACAGCTTGTCGGTGATCATCACGAGCTTGTTCGGATCGGCACCCTGGTCGCCGCTGCCGCTCACCGTGGAGGTGATCGCCCAGATCGACACGCTGCCGTCGCGATTGACGCGGCCGGTGATGTTGCGCAGGCCGTCGGTCGCCGGCGACCACGGCTTGCCGGTCGCGGCGTTGTTGCCGGTCGGATAGCCCTGCACCGTGTAGGGGACGCCGAGGTCAAGTCCCGCCTGCAAGGTGTAGACCTGCTTCCACGCGCCGGCATTGCTGTCGAGCACCCACTTCTGCAATCCGGCTGATGTCTGCGCCTTGGCAGCAGTATAGCTGTTCGATGTCGGGTCGAATGTCGCGGTGCCGTTGCCTTCGTCGGCGACGTAGAGTGTATTCGCGTCGGCGAACCAGATGCCGAACGGGAACGCGGTCGTGCTCTTGAGCGCAGTCGGGAAACCACTCAGCACGCACATGTTATAGGGCGTGACGCCCTGCCCCGCCAACTTCGAGCCATCGTAGAAGATCTGCGTCGTCGGCAGCGACGCAGACGGAGCCGGCAGGCCGACGCCGTTCGGGCACGCCTTCGGACTGCCGTTGGCGGCGTTGCCGGTGGTGTCGATGAAGTAGACGGTGTTGATTCCGTTCCCGCCGCTGCCCTTGGTCGTGTAGATCACGTTGTTGAACACGGTGAGGCCGCGGAAATTGGTGTCCTTGCCGATCTTGTCGGCCTTCTGGCCGAGTTCGGTGATGTTGAAGCTGCCGAGCGGGAAAGGTCCGCCCGGGTCCGCCTGCCGCGCGAGCGGCGCGTCGGCCTCTCTCGCGATCTGCATGCCGGCGCCCGTGATGACGCCCGCAGGCTGCGGGTTGCCGCCATTGCCCGCGTTGCCGGCGGTGTAGAACACACCGGCACCATGCCGATCGTTGAAGATCGCAGCGCGGCCGTTGTTGCCGCTATAGCCGTTCACCTTGGTGAAGTGGAAGCGACCGTTCTCGTCGACTTCAGCGACCAGGCGATAATAGGTGCCGGGCACCGGATTGGTCGGATCGATGACGTCAGGGGTGTTGGAGTTCGACACGTCGATGGCGCCGATCGGAGCGAGATAGCCCATGAAGGTCACGCTGCGATGATCGAGCGACAGATTGAGCGCCAGCTCGGACTTTGACGAGAAGCTGGTGACCATCTGGTCCTTGTTTTGGGACACACCGCGCTGGGCGCTGTTCGGCACCTCGAGCGACTGCAAATGTCTGCCGTCGAGACGCAGTTCGTCGAGCAAGATTTTCGCAGTCAGGCCGAACGAGCCGTCGACACCGTCGTTGTTGAACACGGTCGGATAGGTGCCGTCCGCCGTGGCGGTCACGCAATTGGGCGACACGCAGTTCGGCGGCAACTGGGTCACGCCGGGCGTGATGGTGACGGCGTTGTTGACGAACACCGCACGGCTCAACAACAGATGACCTGGCCGGAAATGAACGTCATCGCCGTCGGCGTGCGCAAGACTGCCGGCCAGCGCCGTGGAGGCGAGCAGCGTCAATGCAAGAACCGGCCGAGACAGCGGAAGCCCCACAGGCGGGCGCAATCCTTTGGCGATCATTGCTTTTCTCCCAATGTAAGATTTTTTCAGAAAGTGAGGGCGGCGTAGCCGCCCGCCATGGCGGCGGTCGGCGCGCGCAATCTGCGGGCGGACTGTTACGGGCGTGCGACAATCGACCGCACGTTCACTGCGGCATCTCACGTCGGCGCATCGGCACGACCTACCGCGCCATCATGATCGGCAGCGCCCCGGGCTCTCGGCTCTGGCCATGGCTCCTGGGGCGGCGGCCTGATCCATGACTGGACCCACAGCTACAATCCGCTGATCGCCTTCGCGCTCGTCAATGTCGTGCTCGGCCTGATCCCGTTCCTGGTGGTACCGGCGCTGCGGCGCTGACTGCGGCAAACCCAAGTTTGGCAAGCTATGGAGAAGCCGCCAGTTTAGGCGGCCGAAAGCCAATGTAGGCGCATGCAAAAGGCACCAAAGTGATCGACCGCCGATGGAGCTTAGGGAATTCTCCGGAGTGACTCGGCGCGTCTGGCAAACTATGCCTAGATCTTCTCTCGCGGCCGCAGCGGGAGCCTCGCTGAGAACCTCGCGATGCTGGGATGACAGGATGATGCGACAAAACGGTGGAAAGACTGCGATGAAGCGTTTCTTGCTGATACTGACAATAGGTCTCTTGTGGAACGCCTTCGCCCACGCGCGAGCTGAGGAGCAACGGAGGGGCAAAGACATGTTGCAAAAGCTATGCGCCGGCTGCCATGCCATTGGCAGGACCGGCGCGAGCCCGAACAGGCTGGCGCCACCCTTTCGCAGCTTTAGTGAAACCAAACTCTACGACAGCGACTTCTTGCAACGACTGCAGGACGGCTATAGCAGCATTCATCCCTCCATGCCGACCTTCCGCTTCAACAAGGAGGATGCTGAGGAGGTCGTCAGCTATCTGAAGTCAATTCAGGAGCCATCCAAGCCGAAATAGCACCTATCGATCTCGCGGGAGCGCTGGGCGCCACATGGGCACGCGAGCACAAACGTTTGGACTTTGAAGCCGCCAGAGTCGGAGCGACTGATACGACGTCGGCCCATTGCTGACATTGCCGCCTAAACACACCATGTCCGCTTTGTGCCCGAGGCGGACGTTTGGCACACAGCTTCACCAAAGTTTTTCATTGGCTACGGGTTTGATCTCCGTCAACAGAAGCGGCCGCCAAGGGTCTAAACAGACAATGCGTAGACCCCCTACGCATCCCCACCCTGGAGCCGTCAGCTTCCCCAAGGCTGACGGCTTTCTCTTATCGGAAGCTCGCTCCCGATCGTCCTCGCGCGGAACATTGACCGAGAAGGCTGATCATACTCGATGCGGGAATGGTGCTCATTAGTGCGAGCGCTTGTTCTGAATCAATATGCTCCAAAAACAGAGGCCTAGCATTTCAACAAGCATTTGCCGAACGGCACAAGCGGGAGCCGTTCCGGCGATTGTGTTAGGGGCCCCGATCACCCCGTCCAGGCCTCGTTGAGCACGGCAACCCGTCACAAAAAGTCTTTGGCGGGGCCGTGTTCCTTTTGCCTCAAACGGGCCGCCAGACGCTCTCATGGTAAACTGAAGGAGATCAATAATGTCACGTCGAAGTATTATTTCGGTCGCAGCATCCATCATCATTGGCATCGGATGCATTGCGACCATTTCAACTGAGGCCTCCGCATATCGCGGCGGGGTTGGTCGCGCTGGCGTCCACCGCGGCGGCGTCTACCACGGTGGTGCTTACCGCGGTGCAGCAGTACGCCGGGGAGTTGCGGTCGGCGTCGGAGCTGCTGCAGTCGGAGCCGCTGCCTATGGCGCATCGCGCGCCTATCGCTGCGGTTACTATCCCTATCCACCCTGCTACTAGCACCGGTGCAAATCCCGGCCCTTCAGGGCCGGGGCGCTGGCGCTAGAGCAACAGCCCGTCGACATGGTCAAGCGCATATTACTAGGCGGCGGACGACAGGAGGCCCGGCAGCTTACCGAACGTCGATTGTACCGTCTGAGACGGCACCAATCTTTGCCCTGAGAGATCGGCCGACAAGACGTGTACGTGATCTACGGCGGCTCATTTGAGAACGCGACTGCAATTGCGTGTGCGAGGTGGCTTGGCCCCGGAAGCCATCGTTCGAAACGAGAGATGCGAAGCGACTGAAGCCAAATCCGCTTCGGGTCGAAAACGACGACGAGAGCGAGCGCGCGATCTCCACCTGCAGCGGACGTTGATGAGCGCGTGTCCTAATTGTTCGTCGTCGGCAGATCGTTGGGGCCGTACTGCTTGAACTCGAAGATCTTGCGCGTCAGGCCGGGCGCCAGTGCCGAGATCGGGTTGACGCGCAGCACCGGCTGGCTCGGCGTGCCGACCACTTCATAGGTCACGCCGATCAGGCCTTCGTTGCTGCCGGCGCCGAGGAAAATCCCGAAGAACGGGATCTGGCCGAACATGTTGTTCAGCCCGTACATCGGAATGAAGGTGCCGTTCATCCGCACCTGATTGCCGACATAGTCGATGCTGCCTTCGATCGTCGCGCCGATGCTCGGTCCCTTGACCACGCCGTTGCGGATCGAAAGCTGGCCGCTCTGGCGCGTGAACTCGGCGCGCAGCGCGTCGAACCCGATGCCGTTCTGGGTGCTGACCGGCCCGCCGGCGACGGCGCGGTCGAGCTGGGTTTCGCCCTTCACCGAGAAGCCGGTGATGTTGATGAGGCCTTCCCTCGGGCTCGGCTCGGGGATCGGCGGCTCCATCGCCAGCGTGAGCTGGCCGCCGACCACCTTCGAATAGGTGTCGATGAAGCGCAGGAACGCGCCGGCGTCGCCGGTTTGCAGGTAGATCACCTCGCGGCCCTGCTGGCGGCCGCGCATATCGACGCTGACGGGAGTATCGCGGCCGACCCTGCCGCTCAGCGTGAACGCCTTGAAGAACCCGTTGCGGCGCGAGATCTTGGAGTCGACGCCGCGCAGCGCCTCGCCGTTGAACCCGGCCACCGCGCCGAGCTTCAGATCGACATCGAAATCGGTCGTCTTGGTCTTGCTCTTGGGATCGCTGTCGCGGCCGGAGATCGCCGATTTCAGGAAGCCGCGGCCATCGAACACGTCGCCGCGCATCGTCACCTTGATCACGCCGTCGGGACCGCGATCGGCCCGCAGCGATGTCTTGTCGCCGTCCGACGGCGCATAGGTCGGGAAGTTCGCATTCATCAGGTCGCCGTTCTGGTCGACCTCAAGCGCGCCCTTGATCGAGACGCCGCTGCCTTCGATCGAGATATCCTCGAACCGCGTCGACTGCCCCTTCGGCACCACGTTGAAAGTCGCCTTGCCGGCCCTGCCCTGCGCCTTGACCCATCCGGGCAGGATGTTGTCGAGCTTGAGCTGGGTCAGGTCGGCCTCGACGCCCATCTTGGTGGTGGGATTGTCGCCGCTGCCGATCTTGCCGCTCAGCTTGATCGGGATCGCGCCCGACACTGCGGGGCCGAGATCAAGCCCGAGGCGCGCGCGGCTCGCGTCATCCAGCGTTGCCTGCAGCTTGACGTCGGCATCACCGTCGGCCGGCTTGCGGTAGTCGAGCGAGGCCGCCTGCCCGTTGATCTTGACGTCGCCCTTGACCTGGAAGCCGGCGTTGCTCGCAATCACCTTCAGCGTGTTGGCCTCGAGCTTCTGGTTCATGACCAGCTTGTCGACGGCAACGCCGGAGATGTCGGCGGTGACGGAATATTGCGTGTCGGCCTTGGTCAGTCCGCCCGTCACCGGCATGCCGAGATTGATCGTGGCCGTGACGTTGCCTTTGCTGGCGTTGGGATCGATCGGCGGACCGGAGAGATCGCTGAGCCGGTCGGATGCGAGGATCTCGGCGGCGGCCGGCACCGGACAGTCGACCCGGAACTTGACCTTCGACGGCGACGGTTTCGGCGCCATGTCCGGCACCTCGAAGCTGAAATCCGACAGCGTGATCTTGCGGCCTGCCGGCGTGTCGGCGATGCCCTGGTTGATGGTCACCGTCGCGGTGCGGCCGGTGACCCTGGCTTTCAGATCCGCGTCATGCACTGCGGGCATCTGATCCACCGGGCGCACCGTGACACCCGAGGCGACGATGTTGACCGAGAGACCGTCATCCGGGATCGGTGGTCCCTTGCGCGACAGATTATGTACCGGCGAATTGACGCCGACATCGATGCGCTGGAGCGTGCCGCGGTCGATCCGCTCGAGTACCCATTCACGCACCTCGGGCACGATGATGATCGGCCACATCCGCTTCAGCGCGGAGGCCGACATCGGGGTGCCGGCGAAGCCGAGTTGCAACCGCGGCTCGCCGGAATAGTCGATGCTGCCGGTGCCGGCGACGCCGATCTCGCCATTGGAGATGTCGGCCTGGGTCAGCAGCACCCGCTTCTTCTCGGTGTCGAACCGGAAGCCGACGTTGATGCGATTGAAGATCAGCGGCGGTTCATTCTTATCGGCGCCGGCCAGCACGATGGTGCCCCCCGACAGGCCCGCCTGCCAGTCGGTGACGTTGTCGTTCGGCGGCTCGAGATGGCCGAGCAGCGTGATGCGGTTGGCGCCCGAGACGATCTTGATCGGCGCCAGCAGCACGCGGCGCCCCGAATCCCACTCGACGCTCATCTCGGCCGAATCGACCGGCATCGGGTAGTCGGGCGTGTCGGTGTCGATGATGTTGCCGGCGCCGACATTGACCTTGCCGCGAAAATAGGTCGGCAGGCCGTCGCGGCCGAGCTCGCCCTTCATCTCGCCCGACAGCGGCAGGTCGGCGGTGTAGGTGAGATCCTTGGTCCGCATCGCGAGCAGGATGTTGCGGGTGGAGACCTTGTCGGCCTTGATGTCGACCGAGCGCACGCCGTTCTGCTGCGGTCCAACCAGGACACGGACCGACCAGGGCTTTGCGCCGTCCTCGCCGAAGCTGAGCGCAACCCCGCCGCCGCTCGGGCGCCGCAGGCTCAGGCTGATATTCTCAAAGCTCCATTTGTTGCCGCGCTGCTGGTCGTCGACGACGAGATTGCCGTTCTTCAGGCCGATCTCGTTGAGGTTCTGACCGTCGAGGCCGGTCATGCTGAGGCTATCGAGCCAGTCGAGGCCGGCGAGCAGCCCACTCTGGGCCGAATCGGGTGCAGACGCCGAGGGCCCGGAGGCAATCGGAGGCAATGCAACCGGTGGCGGCGGCGCAGCGGTCGTCGGCCGCGGGAATGTTGGCGGCAGCCCCGCCTCCCGCTTGGATGCAACGCCGGTGGCGAGCGGTTTTGCGGTGTCGCCGGCGGACACAGTGACATTGCCGTCGGGCGTGATGCGCACCGACAGTTCCGCATCGACCAGATTGAGGCTCTCCGCCCGCAACTGGCCCATCAGCAATGCCGTTCCCGACAAGCGCACTTCGGCTTTCGGCGCGCTGGCAACGACCGCGTGGTCGCGGTCGCGGACGATGATGTCACGGATGCGTACCGCGATCCTGATGCGGCCGGCGCGCTCGATCTGCGTTCCGCCGACCTCGACCGTGTTGCCGTGACCGATATTCTCCTCGATCGCCGCGGCCAGCCATGGCGTCGCCAAATCGAGATTGATCGGACCGGCGCCGAGCCGCCACCACAATGCGCCGAAGCAGGTCGCGAACATCACGACCAGCACCACGAGCACGAGCCCGATGCGACGGATCCAGCGCTCGCCGTGCAGCCAGCGCTGCATGCCGGAACAGAAATCGGTGAAACGATGCAGGTTGGGGTTGGAACGCGCCAGCAATTGCCGCGCACGGTTGCCCGCCGCCTCATCCTGCTCGTCCCACGCGGCGTCGTCTTCCCATTGCGAGAAGTCAGTCCCGGCGCGCGGATTTGGACCCTGCGGCGACGTGTTCCTTGCCATTGCCTCTCGGTGCTGACGGCGAAGCTGATCGCCGCCATAGGGGCGCCCGTCGACTGTTATCGAGCGCTCCCTTGCCGGCATCGCCGCCTATCCTCGCCTAATCATGTTACTCGCCGACGGCCCCGGAACGGACCAAAACAACCAATCAAAAGCCAATTCAGCAAGCGGACGGGTAACGCGTCGAATTCCTTGTCACCATACTCCGTGGCCATCAAACTTGCCCAGCAGCCGATGCGAATCCGGCCGCTGCGAATGAGACCGCAATACCCCAATGGTTGAGCTTCGGAAAGCGACGAAAGGAAGGCGTATGTCCAAGAAAACGCGCAAGAAATCCTCCAACACAACCGGAAAGCGGGTCGCAACAAAGGTTGCGCGCGCCGCAGGCGCAAGCACTGGGAAGTCCGCGACGAAAACCCGCACAACGGTTGCGAAGAAGGCCGCGGCCAAGAAAGCAACAAAGGCGAAGGCCAAGACCACCACCAAGACCGCAACGGGTGTTCAAGGCAAAGCCTCGCACAAGGCCGCATCGAAACCGTTAAAGCCTGCGCCGGCCGCGACCGTGACCAGGTCGTCCTCCGTCACACTCGCTGAGGGCGCCGCGGCACCAGCGTTTGACCTGCCGCGCGACGGCGGAGGCAGCGTTTCACTGAGGGATTTTGCCGGCAAGAAGCTGGTGCTGTTCTTCTATCCCCGCGCCGACACCCCCGGCTGCACCAGGGAGGCGATCGACTTCACGCGGCTCAAGAATGAGTTCGTGGCTTCAGGTGCCGAGGTGGTCGGCATTTCCGCCGATACGGTTAAGGCGCAGGAGTCATTTCGAGACAAACACCAGCTGTCGTTGCCGCTGGTCTCGGACCCGGCTCATCAGATGCTGGAGGCGTATGGCGCCTGGGGCGAAAAATCCATGTATGGCAGGACCTTCATGGGAATTATTCGCACCACGGTTCTGGTCGATTCCAGTGGAAAAGTCGCGCGGATCTGGCGTCATGTGAAGGTCGACGGCCATGCCGAAGCGGTATTGGAGGCCGCCCGATCGCTCTGACCGGAGGGTTCCGTTTCCTGAAAATTAACCATGGCGGGCTCAAATCGGCCCCGCAGATTAGCCGTACGGAGCTTGGTCCGACCGGCCGCGGGAGTACCGATGTCGAGCCGGTCCGGTCATCACCAGAAACACCATCATCCGCAAGACCATGGCCGGTCGCCGGCGCGCCGTCCGGTGGCCCAGCATGCCGCACAGACGGCGGCCGCCTCCGGCGAGGGTTATACGCTGGTCCATGCCGGCAAGCAGGTCCGGTTCGGACCGGTGGTGTTCTGGATCGCGGTCGGCACCGTGGTCCTGCTCGGCATGTGGTCGGCGGCGACTGCGACGTATTTCGCGTTCCGTGACGACGTCCTGACCCGGTTGATCGCGCGCCAGGCCGAGATGCAATACGCCTATGAGGACCGCATCTCGGAGCTGCGCGCCAAGGTTGACCGCACCACCAGCCGCCAGCTGCTCGATCAGGAACAGTTCGACCAGAAGCTCGACCAGATCATGAAGCGGCAGTCGGCGCTGGAATCACGCGCCACCGCGCTCGGCGCGATGCCTGATGTTGCGACCACCGGATCGATCAAGCCGCAGGGCCGCGCCGACGCCGCGCCGTCATCCGGTACGCCGAAGCCCTCCCCGATCAGCGACACCGTGATCTTCGTGGCGCCGCCGGATCGCGAGGCGCGGCTGGAATCGCGCGCGCCGCTGATCGCCAAGGCGCAGCCGAACCAGTTCGCCAAGGCCCAGGGCGTCGACAACGTCCTGGTCCGTCTGCAAACCTCGCTCGACCAGGTCGAGCGGCGCCAGGTCGCAGCACTCTCCTCGGTCGAGGACGGCATCGAATCGCGGGTGCGCCGGATGCGCGGCGTGATCTCCGATCTCGGCCTCAACATGGCGCAGCTCGAAGCCGCGACGCCGCGCTCCGGCATGGGGGGCCCCTATGTGCCGGTGAAGCTCGCGCCCGACGCCGGCGCGTTCGAGCGCCAGCTCTACCGCATCAACATCAACCGCGCGCAGATGCAGCGCCTGAACCAGACGCTGGCGCTGGTGCCTTATCGCAAGCCCGTGGTCGGCGAGGTCGAATTCACCAGCGGCTTCGGCGTTCGCTCCGATCCCTTCCTCGGCCGTCCGGCGATGCACACCGGGCTCGACTTCCGCGCCGCGCAGGGCGATCCGGTGCGCGTCACCGCCAACGGCAAGGTGGTGTCGGCGGGCTGGGCCGGCGGCTACGGCCGCATGGTCGAGGTCGATCACGGCAATGGGCTGTCGACCCGCTACGGCCATCTCTCCGAGATCGGCGTCAAGGTCGGTGAATACGTCAAGATCGGCCAGGTGATCGGCGCCGTCGGTTCGACCGGACGTTCCACCGGTCCGCATCTGCACTACGAGACCCGCATCGACGGCGAAGCGGTCGATCCGCAGAAATTCCTCCGCGCCGGCGTCCGACTCAGCGCGGGCTAGGCCGTGAACTCATAAATCGGGAACGACCGAGATTGCTGGGACTGTCGGCTTTTGGGTCACGTAGACCGCAAAGCGGTCATATTTGACTGAATGGTTGAGTTTCATTTTTAGAGTCTGAGATGGCGAAATCTTCGCAGGCATTGAGCGAATCCGACCGGCGACTTGTCGCTGCATGGGCCGCCGACTGTGCTGAACGAGTTCTGCGGATTTTTGAAGCTGAAAGGCCGACTGACGGTCGCCCTCGCGCTGCTATCGCCCGGACCCGAGCGTACTCCCGCGGGGAGTTGGACACCGCCGTAGAAATTCGCCAACGGTTTATGGGCGGCGGCGCTGCTAAAGAGGTGAAGTCTCCCGCAGCCGCAGCCGCCGCCAGAGCTGCGGGTCAAGCTGCCGCCGTTTGCCACATGGGTGCACACGCCTTGGGCGCCGCAGCGTATGCCGTTAAAGCCGCCAGCTTAGCGTCTCCCGACCGGCCACGAGCCGCCGATGACGAGGTTCGCTGGCAGCTCATGCATATGAAAGCGGAGGTGCGGACTGCACTGCGAGCGCTTCCACGTGTAGGCGAAGACCGTTCGGGTCCCTTAGGGCCAGGGCTCCTCGCCTCAGGCCAACTAGGCATCATAATCCGTGACCTTCAGGCCGGCCTTTCCCTGCCGGACCAAAAGCCAGATTGAGCAAAAGATCTAGCACTAAGCGCCCGTTCGGTCCGCTAAGAAAGCGTGGCTCTATTAGTGTTGACCTACGCCGGGCTACCGCTGTTGCGCTTCCCGGTTCGGCGGCAAATGCCGGACGTGGGGGCGTTTGCTGACTTGCCGCTTTCATATCGCGCCGAACTCTGATTCAAGCTCAATATGAGCCGATATGATCTGACCGACTTCGAATGGCGCGTGATCACGCCGCTGCTGCCCAACAAGCCGAGAGGCGCGCCCCACGTCGATGATCGGCGCGTGCTGAACGGCATTTTTGGTGCTTCGATCGGGAACACCATGACGCGACCTACCAGAACGCTATGGACCGCGTACCATCTGTTACAACCGCATTGTGCGATGGCGGAAGGCCGGCGTATGGGACCGACTGATAGCGTCCATCAGCGCCGCGCATAGTGGTAACATCCAGATGATCAGCACCTCCGTTCGTGCCCATCAGCAGGCTGCAATGGCAAAAGGAGGTGCAGATCATTGTCTCGGTCGATCACGCGGCGGGCTCACGACCAAGATCCACGTCGTCGTCGACGCTCACGGCCTCCCGATCCGGCTCTCGATCCGCAGAAATTCCTCCGCGCCGGCGTCCGGCTCAGCGCGGGCTAGCTCAATCTCGCAACGATTGATCTGAACATCGGCGCAAGCGGCCTCGCTTGCGCCGATCTCGTTTGCGGCTCAGCGGCGGCCGCCGCCGCCCATGCCGCCGGGCGGCCCGCCACCACCGAATCCGCCGCCGGGCCCGAACGGACCACCACCGCCACCGGGGCCGAATGGCCCGCCGGGCGAGCCGACGCCGCCCGGACCGGGGCCGGTCGTTCCGCCGTTCAGGGGATCGGGCGCAGGACCGGCACCACCTGGCGGCCCGCCGCCGGGCGCACCAGACGGCCCACCAGGGCTGCCGCCGGGGCCGCCGCCACCAGGCGCACCGCGCCCGCCCAGTCCGGATCCATGTCCCGGCCCGGAGCCACCGCCGCCGGAGCCGCGGCCCGGCGTGCCGGGGCTCCTCACCGACGAGCCCGGAAATCTAGTGACCGATTGCACCGACTCGACCCGCAGCTCGCGCGTCCCCGACAGCTGCGCGTTGACGACCACGCGCGTATCGGCGGCCGGCCAAAAGCGCGAGTGGTCGCGCGCGACGAAGCCGGAGCCGAGCTGCAGGTCATTGCCGACCCGCCGCACATAGGCCTCGATCAAGAGCCGCTTGGCGCCGGTGAGATCGGAGAAGTCATCGGCGCGGCTGCGCGAGACCTGCATCACGCCCTGCGCGACATGCCCTTCCGCCTGCACGCGCTGACCGACCAAAGCCGCATCGACGCCGCTGAGCTTGAGCTCGCCGATCCGGAACGCTCCGTTGCGGTCGCGCTCGAGTGGTCCTGCGACGCGCATCGCAGCGTCATGGCGCTCCTGCACCAGGCTTGCGACGACGACGCCATCGGTGCGGCGCAGCCCGAACACGGCGACATGCGCGCCGACCTTCAGCCAGCTCTCGCGGCCGCTCCACGCGACCTTCTGGCCGAGCACCGTCAGCTCGCCCGATTTCACCTGCTCGACCGGCCCTGTCACTTCGCTCGCCACGTCGATGCGCCTGGTCGACAGCGTGCCGCCGGCATCGCGCTCTGCCACCACGCGCGCGAGCTGGCCGATCCGCAGCGCTTTGGCGTTCGCCGCCTCGCCGTCGATCCGGACCGCCACATCGGCCGCATAGGCGACGCGCTCGCCGTTGACGTAGATCGAGCCGAACCGCTGGATCACGCCGACAATGCCGGTGCCACCGATGCCCTGGTCGGAGCCAGTGATCCCGGTGCCGCCGATACCCTGATCGTTGCCGCGCTTCTTGACCTGCGCGCCCGCGAGCGAGGTTCCACCGAGCCAGAAGCCGATCAGCAGCGCGCGGCGGGAAATGACGGGCGGACTTTTCACGACGCACCGCCTTCGTCGGCATCATCATCGACCGGACCGTCGGGGCCCTCGCGATAGATGTAGATGCCGAAATTCCAGCGGTAGTCGCCGCCCTTGTCCTTGGCCAAGGCGCGATTGGCCTCGCGGTTGGCGACCTTCAGCGCCTCCATCGCGAGCTCGCGCGAGCGGCCCTCGAGTCGTTTTGCCAGCTTGGCCGACAGCCCGTCGTAATGTACCGCGCGTTCAAGGAAGCGCGGTGTCGCCGACGACACGTTCATCTCGGCGGCCGCGACATGGTCGTGCAGGTTACGCCCGAGATAATGCCATTTACGATCGTCGTCGCCATGTGGGACGAAGGCCTCCTCGACCAGCATGATCTCGTCGTCGTCATTGATGGTGACGAGCTTGCGGTCGAGCCATTCGTCGAGCACGGCGCGCGGCCGCACGTCCTTGGTGATCGATTCGACCAGGGTCTCGAACGACGGCGCGCCGCCATCGGCGGTGCGCGGCAACGGCAGCGGATCGCCCTTGGCGTCGGTAAATTCGGGCGCCGCCAGCCAGCGCGCGATGATCGCGCTGGTGCGCGACAGCGTCGCCGGCACCGCATTGACCGGCGCGCCCGCGCCGCGCAGCCGGGCGACCTCCTTGCGGTGGATGCCGGTCAAGAGGCTGACGCGGCTATCGGTCTGCTCCTTGCCCTCGAGCGCGAAGTCGTGCTCGGCGACGTTGACATAGAGCTCGCGCAACAGCTGGGTCAGCGCCGGAAATGTCATGCCGCCGCGGACGCAAAGCCGCACCAGCGGGCGCAGCATCCGCGCCAGCGGCGCGTGCAGCTTCGCGGCGGCGATCGGCGCAGACGATCCCGGCTTCGGCTTCGGGGGCTTGGCATTCATGCCTAACTTTTAGCCGTCCGCTGCGTGGGACACAATCCCACCGTTTTGCCCCACCCCCCGCTTGACGTGTGACATTTTCCCACTTATGGGAAATAAAATCACATCCGGACACGACGCGCTTGCCGGCGTGAGTGTCGGGGTGCGGAGGCACTGCCGCCATCGCCACGGACCGTTCCATGACGCCTGCCCGATTCGACCTTGTGATCGCGGAAGCCTGCCGGATCGCCCAGGTTCCCTACGAGGAGTTCGTGTCGACGGTGATGGCAGGCGGCTATCCCTGCCTGCCGGGCGTGGTGCCCGGCTCGCCGCGCCGCTTCGGCGAAACTGATCTGCTGGCGCTGTACATCTATGGCCGCCTGCTCGCCTTCGGCTTCGGCGGCCTGCGCGCCGGCGAATATGCCAGCCGCGCGCATGCCGGCCTCACCGCCGAGCCACGGGCGAACTCGGTCTCGATCGCGCTGACATCGGATGGCGGCAAGCGCGTCGTCATCGAGCAGGATCTGCAGCGGCCCGCAGCCGCGATGCTGCCCGAGTGGATCCATTTCGACATCCCCGCCATCAGGCGCCAGTTGCAGCCATCGACGGCCGGCAGCACGGCCGAGCCGGCCTGACACCCCGCCAGCGCTGCAGACTTACTCGCCTTGCGCCGTCGCGGCGCGATCCCGCCGCCATGCGCTCCGATGCCTCCTGCCAAAAAAGTTGTCCCCCGCCACACGTGGGACATAATCCCACATTTTGGTCCGACGCCATTGACGTGTGAAATTTTCCCACGTATCCAATATCCATTCAGCAGGGAATCCGACGCAATGCCTCTTCGTTCGTCGCGCGAACCCGTTCGGTTCGCCACTACACTCCGTTTCACGCCGCAGGCGCCTTGTGGCCCGATCGAGCCGGTGTTTCCGGCGCTGCTGCGCTCGCTGGTGTTCGCCGCCGCGCTGGCGCTGCCGTTCGTTGTCGCCCTGTTCGCCGCATGATCCGGATCGAGCCGCCCATGATTGGTTTGAACGCGCCGGCCCGGCGTCCGTCGGTGCTCCACATCTTCAAGGTCTACTACCCCGATCTGTTCGGCGGCACGCTGACCGTGATCCGTGACATCTGCGCCTCGCTGCAGGACACCTTCAACGCCGCCGTGCTGGTCTGCTCGCGCTCCGGCGGCGAGCGGCAGATCGTGGTCAATGACGTTGCCGTCGAGCGTGTGCACTCGTTCGGCGACGTGCTGTCGCTGCCGGCGGCGCCGACTTATCCGTGGCGGCTGTGGCGCCGCATTGCCGCGCACGATCTGCTGGCGCTGCACGCGCCCTTCCCGCTCGCCGACCTCGTGTTCGCGTTCGGGCTCGGCCGCGCGCGTCCGCTGGTGGTGCACTGGCACGCCGACATCGTCTCGCACGCAGCCTTGCGTTTCCTGGTCGAGCCGATGATGCGGCGAACCTTGCGGCGTGCCGCCGCGATCATCGTCTCCGATCCGGTGCTGATCAAAACCACGCCGCTGCTGCGGGAATTCGCGGACAAGTGCCACGCCGTTCCGTTCGGCGTCGATGTCGAGAAGTATGACCGGCCCGCCGCGCAGGCCGACGACGTCAACGCCCGCGGCCGCCTCGTCCTCGCCTGCGGCCGGCTGGTGCCCTACAAGGGTTTTGACGTGCTGGTGCGCGCCGCCCATGCCCGCAATTTCGTGGTCTGGATCGTCGGCGAGGGCCGCGAGCGCGGCAATCTCGAACAGCTGATCCGCGACTACGGCTTTCAGGACCGCGTCCGCCTGCTCGGCTCGGTGTCCGAGAGCGAACGCGTCAAGCTGACGCGCATCGCCGACGTCTTCGTGATGCCGTCGGTGACCAATGCGGAGACCTTCGGGCTGGCCCAACTCGAGGCGATGGCGGCGAGCCGCCCGATCGTCAACACCGCGCTCGACACCGGCGTTCCGCATGTCGCCCGCGACGGCCTCGAGGCCATCACCGTGCCGCCCGGCGATCCCGCAGCCCTCGCCGACGCCATCGAGACGCTGATCAACGATCCCGAGCGGCGGCGCCGTATGGGCCAGGCCGCGCGCCATCGTGCGATGACGAAATACTCAACCACAGCCTTCAAGGAGGGAGTAGAGACGGTGTACCGCAAGGTCGTGACCGAACAAGCCGCAAAGGACGCAGGGTCACTAGCCCCAGCCCCGCGCCCCCGAACGGCCGGTCTCGTCGGCGCGATCCAGATCGCGGCAGCGCTGGCCTGGTCAGACGTCCGCCATCGCTACGTCCGCTCCCTCCTTGGACCCTTCTGGATGTCGATCCAGATGGCGATCATGGTGGCCGTGCTCGGCTCGGTCATCGGCCATCTCTCCAACGCCAGCGCGGTGGCGCGGCTGCCGATGCTGGCGGCGAGCCTCACCGCGTGGACCTTCCTCAACAGCGTCGTGCTCGACGCCACCACCGCGCTGCAGGGCTCGGCCAGCCTGATCAAGGATCGCGCGCTGCCGCCGGTGATCTTCCTGCTGCAATGTACCTTCCGGCAGGCGCTGTTCGCGGCTCACAACGCGGTCGTGCCGCTGGTCCTGTGGCTCGTGCTGACGCCGCGGGATGTCGGCGGCGCCATCGCCGCCCTGCCCGGCCTCGCCCTGTTCGTCATCTGCACGCTCGGCGTCAGCCTCGTGCTCGGCGCGCTGGCGACGCGCTACCGGGACATCAAGCCGATCATCGAGTCCTCGCTGACGCTGGCCTTCCTGGCTTCGCCGATCATCTGGACGCCTGAGATGATCGATCGCGGCTCCACGGTGATGCGGCTCAATCCGCTGACGCATCTGTTCGCAGTCTGGCGCGACCCGCTGGCATCAGGCCATGTCGCGATGCCGAGCGTGGTCTACGTGCTGGCCTGCCTTGCTGCGCTCGCGGTCGCCGCGACCGTGACGGTCGCTCAATTGCGCAAAGCGGCATTCTGGATCTAGCAACATGGCAAGCATCGACCTCCGCGACGTCTGCCTCGATTATCCGCTGTACGGCGCCTACGACTTTTCGCTGAAGCGCCGCCTGCTCGGCCGCCTGTTCCGCCAGACCAGCGAGATGCGCACCATCCGCGCAATCGACAACATCTCGATCGAGGCAAAGGCCGGCGCCCGCATCGGCCTCGCCGGGCCGAACGGCTCCGGCAAGTCCACTTTGCTGCGGCTGATCGCCGGCGTGTTCCCGGCAACCAGCGGCCGGGTCGAGATATCAGGCAACATCGTGCCGCTGCTTGGCCTCGGTGCCGGCGTCAATCTCGATTTCGTCGCCGCCGACAATATCAACCTGCTGCTGCGGATCTCCGGCCGCAAGCCGACGCCGGCGATCCTGGACGAGATCTGGGCGTTCACAGAGCTCGAGGCACGCATGCAGCGGCTGCCGCTGCGCATGTTCTCGTCGGGTATGCTGATGCGCGTGCTGTTCGCGACCGCGACCGCCTTTCCCGCCGATATCCTGCTGCTCGACGAATGGCTCAGCGTGGTCGACGAGAATTTCTCGGCCAAGGCCGAGCAGCGGCTGCGCAAGATGGTCGAGGCCGCGGCGATCGTGGTGATCGCCTCGCACGACCAGGGGCTGCTGCGTCGAACCTGCAACCGCATCATCAATCTCGATCACGGCCGCATCACCAGCACCGTTGCGCTGGATCCGCCCGTCCCGCATCACCTCGAGCTTAGAGAAATAACCGCATGACAAAGATCCTGGTCGTCAGCGAGGCGCTCGGCGAACCCAACCACAAGCGCGGCATCTTCCATTTCACGCGTGAACTGATCCGCTCGCTGGCCGGCGACGGTCATGAGCTGACCTTGCTGGTCGAGACCACGCGCCGCTACCGCAAGCTGCGCCAGCGCCAGCAGCGCACAAGGCTGCTGCCCGACGGTTCGCGACTGATCGAGCTGCTCGCGCTCTATCGTTTCCTCGACGAGGCCGACATGAATGCGCCTGTGATGCGCAGCAGCGGCGGCCTGCGCCGCACCGTCGACTGGTTCCGCGGCAAGCTGCGCGCCGCGACCTCGCCGGAATTCGCGGTCAGCTTCCTGCGCGCGATCCATATGCTGCCGGCCGGCGTCAGCCTGATCGAGAACCATGCCGACGGCCTCGAATACATCCCGACCGACCTGCGCCATCTCAAGCTGTTCGGCGACTTCCTGCTCGAGCCCGGCTTCTACAGCTATCAGGACACCTCGGCGCTGCTGCGGCTGCCGCCGCCGCGGGTCGATGCGCGCGGCTACGACGTCATCCTCGTCGACACGCCGATGCGGGTCGCGATCCAGCGCAAGCGCGGCGCCAAGGTGATCTGCGTCGTGCATGACCTGTTGCCGCTGACCGACCTCAAGCTCAGCGACGTCGCAACGCGGCTGTTCCTGTCCCGACTATTCACCAGCCTGCAGCAAGCCGATGAACTCGCCTTCGTCTCGCATTACAGCCTCGGCCGGTTCCGCGCTTTGCTTCCGCAGTTCGCGCATCTGCCGGCGCGGGTGGTCTATCCCCGCACCAGGTTCGATGCACAGGCGCTGCCGGTGGGTGCGCCGAGCGGACGACCGTACTTCGTCGTGATCGTCTCCGCCGAGCCGCGCAAGAACCTCGCCGCGGTCATCCGCGCCTTCCGCAAGCTGCCCCAGGCCGACCTCGTCGTGATCGGCTATACTGGAGCGCCCAGCCTGACCCGCAATGCGCCGTCCAACGTCCGCTTTTCCGGCTATGTCGAGGAGCATGAGAAGGCCGCTCTCACTGCCGATTCCCATGGCCTGATCATGCCGAGCCTCGCCGAAGGCTTCGGCGTGCCGATCATCGAAGCGCTGGCCGCGAACACGCCGGTGCTGTGCTCCGACATTGCCGTGTTCCGCGAAGTTGCTGGTGAACTCGCCGATTACTTCGACCCGTTCTCGATCGAGTCCATCGGCGCCTCGGTCACCCGGGTTCTGGCTGAGCAAGAGCAATGGCGGAACAAGATCCGCGCGCGCCGGACCGAGCTTGCCGAGCGCTTCGGCCACCACACCCAGGCGCGCGACCTGCTGTCGCATCGGGTCGCCACGGAAACCGTGACCTCCGTGCCCACGCCGTCAGCCACAATGGCCGCATTCAACGGCGCCACCGTGTAACCCGGTCATGGCCAGCGACTCCCACGCGATCGACGTCACCATCGAGCCCGTACCGCGGTGGCGTGATCGCGTCCGTGTCTGGTCCGGCTCAGCCGCCTATGTCCGCGCGACCGACGCTCTGATCGCACTGGCCGCCGCCTCGCTGCCATGGTCGACCACTGCGCTCGCCGTCTTCATGCTGCTGTGGCTTATCGCTGTGATCCCGATCATCGACTGGGAACAGTTCATTCTTGACCTCGCACAGCCGGCCTTTGCACTGCCGATCGCGCTGGTCGCGCTCGCATTGATGGGCCTGGCGTGGTCTGAGACGAGTTGGGCCGAACGGCTGCAAGGCATCAAGCCGCTCAGCAAGCTGCTGCTGCTGCCGTTCCTGCTCAGCTATTTCCAGCGCTCGCAGCGCAGGCTCTGGGTGTTCGCCGCCTTCCTGGTGTCGTGCACGCTGCTGATGTTCCTGTCCTGGATCGTGCTGGCGTTGCCGCAGCTCAAGCTTGCGCACACCGCCTCCGGCGGCGTGCCGGTCAAGAACTACCTCGACCAGAGCCAGGAATTCACGCTGTGTGCCTTCTCGCTGGCGCTGCCGGCGTTGACGGCGATGCGGGCCAGGCAATGGCGCATCGCAGCCGGCGCCATCGCGCTGATGCTGCTGTTCATCGTCAACATGCTCTACGTTGTCTCGGCGCGGACCGCGCTGGTCACCATGCCGGTCTTGCTGGTCCTGTTCGCCTCGCTGCATCTGTCCCGCCGCGCCACGCGGCTGCTGTTCGCCGCTGTCGCACTGGCAAGCCTGCTGGTGTGGGCGACGTCACCCTATCTGCGTCAACGCATCGCCGACGTCGGCATCGAGTATCGCGCCCACGATACGTCCGGGATCGCCTCCACCGCGCAGCGCCTGACCTATTGGCGGAAGTCGGTGAAGTTCATCACCGAGGCGCCGCTAATCGGGCACGGCACCGGCGCGATCAAGCACTTGTTCATGCTGGATGCCGCCGGACAAACTGGCCTCGACGCCGAGGTGATCAACAACCCGCACAACCAGACCCTCAATGTCGCCATCCAGTGGGGGCTCATCGGCGTCCTGCTGCTGTACGCGATGTGGACCAGCCATGTCAGGCTGTTCGCCGGCCGCGATCTCGTGAGCTGGATCGGGCTCGCCATCGTCGTGCAGAACATCACGAGCTCGCTGCTGAATTCGCATCTGTCCGATTTTCACGAGGGCTGGATGTACGTGATCGGCGTCGGCGTCGCCGGCGGCATGGCGCTGCGCGCCCGCCGGCCGGAGAAGCTCCTGGCAGGCACCGCAGCGGCACGCGAGCTGAAACGAATTACGTAGCGAGAATGCTAAGCTGCGTCTCCAACTTCAACTGTCATCGCCCGGCTCGACCGGGCGATCCAGTACGCCGCGGCCCCTCGGCTCAAGCACGACCGTCTCTGGAATACTGGATTCACCCGCATGCGCGGGTGATGACATCTGGCGTTGGGATACGCCTGGGGCGACAGCAGTGTTTGCTGCGTCAGCAGCGCCTCAATGACCAGCCAACCGCCTACCGCGTCGCGTCGTGCCCGACCTCGCCCGTGATGACGTCGCCGAACAGCTCCCAGGCCTCGCCGTTGAACCGCATCAATTGCATCTGCTCGATCGGGTAGTAGTCGTCGGGCGAGGTGTTGACCATGATGCCCGGCAGCATCAGGTCGGAGTGGAAGTTCTTCAAATTGGCGGCCTGCTTCATGACGTTCTCGCGCGTGAGATTGTCGCCGCACTGCTTCAGCACCTGCACCATGGCCTCCGACTGCACATAGCCATAGACGTTGTTGAAATTGGCCTTGTCCCCCTCAGGATAGTATTTGTCCATAAAGCCGCGCCACTTCACGACCGCGGGGTCCTTGTCCCAGGTTGGGTCGGTCGGATCCTTCAGGTATTGGGTCGAGATGATGCCTTTGGCATATTCGAGCCCCGCCGGCTTCAGCACCGAGGCGACCGTGGTCGCGGTGTTGGCGAGGAAGAATTTCGGCTTCCAGCCAAGCTCGCCCACTTTCCGGATCGCCTGCGCCGATCCCTTCGGCGCCGCCCAGGAGAAGAAGATGTCTGCGCCGGAATCGTGCAGCGCGACGATCTGCGAATCGATCGAAGGATCGGAGACCTCGTAGGACTTGTCGGCGATGATCATGCCCGCCTTGTCGCCGAGCCCGTCCTTCAGGCCCTTGAACTGATCCTTGCCGGCGTCGTCATTCTGCCAGAACACCGCGATCTTGCTGTCGGGGTATTTGTCGCGAATGTATTTCGCATAGATGCGCCCCTCGCTCTGGTAGTTGGGCTGAAAGCCCATCGTCCAGGGGAAGTTCTTGGGGTCGCCGAATTTCGTGCCGCCGGACGCAACGAACAATTGCGGCACCTTCTTGGCATTCATGTATTTCATGATTGCCGAATTCGACGGCGTGCCGAGTGCCTGGAAGATGAGCAGCACCTCGTCGCTCTCGACCAGCTTGCGCGCCTGCTCGATCGCTTTCGGCGGCGAATAGGCATCGTCGTAGCTGATGAAGGTGATCTTGCGGCCATTGATGCCGCCCTGCTCGTTGATCATCTTGAAGAACGCGGCCTCTGTCTTGCCGATCACGCCGTAGGACGACGCCGGGCCGCTATACGGCATGATGTTGCCGATCTTGATTTCGCCATCACTTGCGCCGGGATCGTATTTCTTCTGCGCGGTGGCCGAGGTCGTGATCAATGCGGCACTTGCGAAGGCCACGATCGCGCCAATATATCCAGAACGAGCCGGCATCGTTTTCTCCCCGATTTTTGTCGTGGTTTTGACGGCAAGTCTCGCAAGAGACGCATGTGCTGGCAAGCGCTGGGTTTTTCCGTTGGGCGAAACGGCATTGTTGCCTGGCGCTATTTATGATTGAAGTCGACGTGGGGATCACGAGTCGAGGCGTTCTGATTGCGTAAACCGGACATTCGTACCGGTCCGCGGCATCCGCGTATTGCGGCCGCGGGCTATGAGATCACGCGCCGCCTCAGCGAACGTGCATTGGCGAAGCGTGGCCTGCACAAGGCCAACGGCGAGTTCGCGCAGCGCACGATCGCCTCGATCCGCGAGAAGCTGCAGCGCGGCGAGACCGTCTATATCGCCGGCCTCGCCTGCCCCGGCACCCACAACACCGGCGTCGCGCTGGTCGAGGTCACCCAGAAGGACGGACCGCGCCTGATCGTCAACAACGAGGAAGAGCGCTTTTCCGGAAACAAACACACCAACGAGTTTCCGCAACACGCGCTCGAAGACATGCGCAAGGTGTTGCAACGGATGGGCCGCGACGTCGGCGACATCGCGGCCTTCGTCACCACCTGGGATTATCCGGCGCTGATGGCGATGCTGATCCGCACCTCGCTCGAGGAAGCGCCGGCCAGCATCAAATTGCTCCGCGCGCCGATCGCGCCGGCGATCAACCTGCGCCAGATGGACCAGGTGCGGCGCATCGCGCGCAGGCTCGGCAAGATGTACGGGCTTGGCGAACAGCTGCCGCTGATCTGCATGCCGCATCATGACAATCATGCCTGGTACTCGTTCACCGCATCGCCGTTCGCCGGTGTGCGCGAGCGTGTCGCGATTGCGGTGCTCGACGGCACCGGCGACGTCGGCTCGATTTCGCTCTATGTCGCCGAGAACGGCGAGATGAAGCGGCTCTATTGCAATGAGAGCCTGTTCGACTCGCTCGGCGCCTTCTACACCGTGATCTCGTCGAGCCAGGGCGGCTGGACCTGGCTCTCCAGCGAGGGCCGCTACATGGGCGCCGCCGCCTGGGGCGACATGAACCGCGCCACCAATCCCTACTATCAACGCCTGAAGGCGGTGCTGCAACTCGGGCGCAATGGCAGCGTGCAGCTCAATCGCGCGATGGCCAATTGGTACGCCGACCCCGCCGATAATCCCTATCATCAGCCGCTGATCGATATTCTCGGCCAGCCGCTGCGGCCCGACCAGCTCTGGAATCCCGACGCCGTGCTGCGCGTCGAGGACATCAATCACCGCGCCGACACCAAGGACCGCGTCGACAAGGCGGCCGCGACGCAATTGGTGTTCGAGGACGCGATGATCCATGTCATCGATCATCTCCTGCGCATCACCGGCACCGACCGCCTGGTGCTGACCGGCGGCGTAGCGCTGAACGCGCTCGGCAACATGCGGCTGCTCGAGCACTTTGACGAGGCCTGGTTCGAACGCGCCCAGCAGCGCAAGACGCGGCTGCATATGTGGGTGCCGCCGGTGCCCGGCGATCCCGGCGTGCCGATCGGCGCGGCCTGGCTGTTCGCGCATATGGCGGGCGCCGCGCGCGGTGCGCCGCTGTCGCACGCCTTCTATTGCGGCCTGCCGCCCTCGAACGCCGACATCGCCGCGGCGCTGCGCGCCGACGACGTCGCCTCGACCGAGATCGGCAATGTCGCGACATCAGAAGGGCGCGATGCGGTCGCCGATCTGATGGCTTCCATGGTGGCGCAAGGCGGCGTGATCGCGATCTATCAGGGCGCGGCCGAAACCGGCCCGCGCGCGCTCGGCCATCGCTCGATCCTCGCCAACCCCTGCGACCCCGAGGTGCGCGAGCGGCTCAACGAGCGCGTCAAGTACCGCGAGGCGATCCGCCCGCTGGCGCCGATGGCGACCCTGCAGGCCGCGCGCGACTATTTCGAGCTGGAAGACGGCGCGTCCGACGACGACTACAACGCCTACAACTACATGGTGCTCACGGCGCACTCGAAGCCGGAGGCACGCGCGAAGATTCCCGCCGTGGTGCATGCCGACGGCACCGGCCGCATCCAGATCGTGCGCGAGGCCGACGATCCCCTCACCTACGCTTACCTGAAGGCGCTCGGCCGCCATATCGGCGTCGAGATGTCGGTCAACACGTCGTTCAACGTCGCGGGCCCGATCGCGCAGACGCCGGCGCAGGCGATGGACACGCTGCGCCGCTCCAGGGGGCTCGACGCCGTGGTGCTGGTCGCCGACGACGGCACCGCCTCTGCCGCCTGGCACGGCGGCGAGCGCGACAGCGGCCGCTTCACCGGCTGGTATGCGGCGTGGAAACAGGCGCGCGGCTGAACCAGGTCAAGACGCGCCCGTCGATCAAGAGCAGTGCGCTGGCGATCACGAGCGCGCCGATCACCTCGCGCGGCGCGACCGGCTCGCCGAGGACGAAGAAGCCGAGCAGCATCGCGGTGACCGGAAGCAGCAGCGTCACCAGCATCACATTGGTCGCGCCGGAGCGCTGCAGGATCTGAAAGAACACGATATAGGCCAGCGCCGTCGACAGCGCCGCGAGCCCGAGCACGGCGAGCCACGTGGTCAGATGCGGCATCGGCAGCAGCCAGGGTCGCTCGGCCATACCGGCGACGACCGCCATCATCACGCTGGAGGCCATCATCTGGAACGTCGCCGTGCCCAGCGGCGGCACGCGCTGCGGCAGCCGCCGCCCGACCAGCGCCGCGATGCCGTAGCTGAAGGCGCCAGCGAGGCACAGCAGGATGCCGATGCCCTGCCCGCTCTCGAAGCCGAGCGCATCACCATGCAGGATCGCGACCCCGATCAGTCCGACTACCACGCCCGCCACGCGGCGCGCCTGCAGCCGCTCCTCGCCGGCCATCGCCATCACGACCACCGCAAACAGCGGCGTCGTCGCATTGAGGATCGAGGCCAGCCCGCTCGAAATATAAGTCTGCCCGAACACGATCAGCGAGAACGGCAGCGCGTTGTTGAACAGCCCCATCGCGGCGAACGGCGCCCAACCAGCAAGGCCACGCGGGAACTCGATCTTCCGGGCGCGCAGCAGCGGCAGCAGGATGAGCGCGCCGAGCACAACGCGCAGCAGCACCAGGGTCAGCGGCGGCAATTCGCGCAGGATCACGCCGTTGAAGAAGAACGAGCCGCCCCACAGCACCGACAGAAAGCCGAGCAGCCCCCAGTCGCGGCGATCGATCCTGTTGTCGGCGGAAGGCATGGCGGGCACTCATCTACGCAGGCGCAGATGCCTAGCCGGGCGCGGCGTCGCTGGCCACCCGATTTCCGTGAATGGCGGCTCTGCCTATTTCGGCCGCGACACGATCTCGATCATCTGGCCCTCGTCGGCATCGGGCGCATGGGCCTTGGCCTTGTCGTAGGCGGTGAGCGCGGCGCGGCTCACGGGCACGCCGGGCAGCAGCGTCTCGGCGAGACGCACGGCGTAGTCGGCATCCTTGTGGCGCAGCGCCGCCGTGAATGACGCACCGGAGAAGTTGCGGTCGATCATCCGCTTGCTGAGGCGGATCACCTGCGGGCTCGCGATCGCACCGGTCGCCAGCGCCTCGGCGACCAATTGCATGTCGAGGCCGGCCTGCTCGGCGATCGCGACGCCCTCGGCGAGGCTTGCGATCTGCACCGCACCGATCAGATTGTTGATCAGCTTGAAGACAGTGCCGGTGCCGACTGCGCCGAAATGGCGGATCGTGCTGCCAATCGGCGCGAGGAACGGCCGTGCCTTCTCGAGATCAGCGGCATCGGCGCCCACCAGCAACGTCAGCTTGCCCGCGGCCGCCGCTTCGGGGAGCCCGGTGACCGGACAATCGATGTAGATCAGGCCGCGGCTGTGCAGCTCGCGCGCCATATCGAGCGTGTGCTGATACGAGACCGTGGAACATTCGATCGCGAGCGTGCCGGCCTTCATGGTGGCAGCGGCGCCGTCCCGGGTCAGCCAGACGGCGCGCGATGCCTCGTCGTCGGCGACCATGGTCACGACCGCATCGGCGTCGATCGCGGCGTCCTCCGGCGAAGTCGCCCACAGCGCGCCGCGCGCGATCAAATCGTCGGCCTTGGCCTTGCTCCGGTTCCACACCGCGACGGTGAAGCCGGCATCGAGGTAACGGCCGGCCATGCCGTGGCCCATGCGTCCCAATCCGATGAAAGCGACGCGCGGCATGGGCTAATCCACATCCTCGACGGAGCCGGGCCCGGTGCCGAAGGCACGCTGCGCCAGCGTCGCCGCCATGAATTCATCGAGATCGCCGTCGAGCACCCCGGAGGTGTCGGAGGTCTGCACACCGGTGCGCAAATCCTTCACCATCTGGTAGGGCTGCAGCACATAGGAGCGGATCTGGTGACCCCAGCCGATCTCGGTCTTGGCCGCCTGATCGGCGGCGGCCTGCTCCTCGCGCTTCTTCAGCTCCATCTCATAAAGCCGCGCGCGCAGCATGTCCCAGGCCTGCGCCCGATTCTTGTGCTGGGAGCGGCCGGCCTGGCAGACCACCGCGATGCCGGTCGGGATGTGCGTCAGGCGCACCGCCGACTCGGTCTTGTTGACGTGCTGACCACCGGCGCCGCCCGACCGCATCGTGTCGGTGCGAACATCGGACTCCTTGATCTCGATCTTGATGCTGTCGTCGATCACCGGGAAAATCTGCACCGACGAAAACGACGTGTGCCGCCGCGCGTTGGAATCGAACGGCGAGATGCGCACCAGGCGATGCACGCCGGCCTCGGTCTTCAACCAGCCATAGGCATTATGGCCGGAGATCTGGATGGTGGCGGACTTGATGCCGGCCTCTTCGCCCTGCGACTCCTCGAGGAACTCGATCTTGAAGCCGTGCTTCTCCGCCCAGCGCGTGTACATGCGCAGCAGCATCTGCGCCCAGTCCTGGCTCTCGGTGCCGCCGGCGCCGGCATGGACTTCGAGGTAGGAATCGAACTTGTCGGCCTCGCCCGAGAGCAGCGCTTCCAGCTCGCGCCGGGCGACCTCTTTCTTGAGGTCCTTGAGCGCTTTCTCGGCCTCGGCGACCACGGCCGCATCGTTCTCGGCCTCGCCGAGCTCGATCATGCCGATATTGTCCTCGAGCTCGCGCTCGACCTTGCCGATGCCGGAGAGCGCGTCCTCCAGCGAGGTGCGCTCCTGCATCAGCCGCTGGGCCTTCTGGGGATCGTTCCAGAGATTGGGGTCTTCAGCGAGCTTGTTCAGCTCAGCGAGGCGTGCCGTCGATTGTTCGACGTCAAAGATGCCTCCTCAGCAGCCCGACTGACTGCTTGATCTCTTCAACAAGGCGTTCGATTTCCGCGCGCATGGTCTTTCAGGTGTTGGTGAAAAAGCTTGCCGGGGATGTAGCGACCGGCGTGGCAAAGCGCAATCGGCTTGGCCACGCTATCCCGGCGATTTGGATTGGCCAACCGCTAGTACAGTCCCCCGGTTCCCGGCCGCATGAAGAAGCCGCCATCCGGCTGTCCGCCACTCTGCGACGGCTGCGGGCCGGGTGCAGGACCGCGGCCATCGGCATCGGCGACACCGATGACCGAGTAATTGTCCGGCGGCGCGGTGCCCGGCTTGAAGGCTTCGAGAATGGTGTTGCCGCTATCGCCTGGGCCGGCACGCATGCCGGTCTTGGCATCGACGCGGATCAGCTTGATGCCGGCCGGAACCTTGAACGGGGTCGGCGGCTTGTCGGCGAGCGCAAGCTTGAGGAAGTCGCGGGCAATCGGCGCCGCCACGTGACCGCCGGTGGCGGTGCGGCCGAGATTGCGCGGTTTGTCGTAACCCATGTAGACGCCGACCGCGAGATCCGGCGAGAAGCCGACGAACCAGACGTCCTTCTCATCGTTGGTGGTGCCGGTCTTGCCGGCGATCGGCTTGCCGACCTCCTTCACGACGGTCGCGGTGCCGCGCTGGACCACGCCTTCCATCATCTCGGTGATCTGGTAGGCCGTCATCGGATCGAGCACCTGCTCGCGGCGGTCGACGAGCTGCGGCTCCGGCTGGCTCTTCCAGCCGCCGGGCGCGTCGCAGCCGCGGCATTCGCGGGTGTCGTGCTTGAAGATGGTATGGCCGTAGCGGTCCTGGATGCGATCGATCAGCGTCGGCTTCACGCGACGGCCGCCGTTGGCGAACATCGAATACGCCGTGACCATGCGCATGACGGTCGTTTCACCGGCACCCAGCGCGTACGACAGGTAGTTCGGCAATTCGTCATAGACACCGAAGCGCTTGGCATACTCGCCGACCAGCGGCATGCCGATGTCCTGCGCGAGCCGCACCGTCACAGTGTTGAGCGAGCGCTGCAGCGCGTTGCGCAGCGTGGTCGGGCCGTAATACTTGCCGGTCGAATAGTTCTCCGGACGCCACACGCCGGCGCCCTGCCCCTGATCGATCTCGATCGGCGCGTCGATCACCGTGGTTGACGGCGTATAGCCGTTGTCCAGCGCCGACGAGTACACGATCGGCTTGAACGACGAGCCGGGCTGCCGGTAGGCCTGCGTCGCACGGTTGAACTGGCTCTGGTCGAACGAGAAGCCGCCGACCATCGCGAGCACGCGGCCGGTCCACGGATCCATCGCCACCATGGCGCCGGAGACCTCAGGCAGTTGCCGCAGGCGATACTGGCCTTCGACGGCGTTGCCGTCCTTGGTCACCAGCGGGTCGGCATAGATCACGTCGCCGGGCTGCAGCACCTGCGAGACCGCGGTCGGCGCCTTGCCCTTGGTCTTGGCCCAGCGCACGCCGTCCATCGTGATGATGCCGGTCTGCCGTTCCTTGCTGACCGCGCCGCCGAGCTCGCGGCCGGGCTGGAAGCCGATCCGCGCCGATTGATCGCTGGTCTCGAGCACGACCGCCATCCGCCACGGCGAGATGTCGGAGAGCGATTTGACGTCGGCAAGCTTGACGCCCCAGTCGCCGGACACGTCGAGCTTCTGCGGCGCGCCGCGCCAGCCCTGCGCCTCATCGTAATTGACGAGGCCGGCGACCATGGTCTTGCGCGCCATCACCTGGATCTTGGGATCGAGCGTGGTGCGAACCGACAGGCCACCCTCGTAAAGCTTCTTTTCGCCGTAGCGCTCGAAGATGTCGCGGCGGACTTCCTCGGCGAAATACTCGCCGGCGAAGATGTGCGCACCGTTCGAACGGCTGGTGACGTTGAGCGGGTCCTTGCGCGCCTTGTCGGCGTCGGCCTGCTTGATCCAGCCGTTCTCCAGCAGGCGGTCGATCACGTAGTTGCGGCGCTCGATCGCGCGGTCACGGTTGCGGACCGGATGCAGCGCGGCCGGCGCCTTCGGCAGCGCAGCGAGATAGGACGCTTCGGCGATCGTCAGCTCGTTGACCGACTTGTCGAAGTAGACCAGCGACGCCGCCGCGATGCCGTAGGCGCCGAGCCCGAGATAGATTTCGTTGAGGTAGAGCTCGAGGATGCGGTCCTTGGAATAGGCGCGCTCGATGCGCATCGCCAGCAGGGCTTCCTTGATCTTGCGCGCGAACGAGACTTCGTTCGTCAGCAGGAAGTTCTTGGCGACCTGCTGGGTAATGGTCGAGGCACCCTGCGGGCGGCGGTTGGAGCCGTAGTTCTGCGCGTAGAGGATCGCAGCGCGCGCCATGCCCTGATAGTCGATGCCGCCGTGCTCGTAGAAGTTCTTGTCTTCGGCGGCGAGGAACGCGTTGATCACGAGCTTCGGCACGGCCTGGATCGGCAGATAAAGCCGGCGCTCCTTGGAGTATTCGCCGAGTAGCGCGCCGTCGGCGGCGTGCACCCGGGTCATCACCGGCGGCTCATAGTCCTGGAGCTGCGAGTAGTCGGGCAGATCCTTGGAGAAATGCCAGATGGCGCCAGCGACGGCGGCGACACCGACCAGGAACACGACGGTTCCGGCGGCGAACAAGAAACCCATGAACCGCACGAGCAGGCGCATTATCGACGTTCCGTTCCTACCCTCCGGCGCTCAATCGTCAGGAGCGCCTGTCCAAAAGTGCGAAGCCTCACACAACGAAGGCTTACATAGCGAGGCCTTTGCATCGAGGCCTTTACATCAAAGCCTTGGCCCAGCGAGCCGCCTTGCGCACGCGAATATACAACAGCCGCCGTACAATATGGTCGATTCTGCGGACCTGCGGTCCTTTGTCTATAGCGTCGCCGCTGTGGCCAAACTAGGGCTTCCGGGCAACGGCCCCGGCTTTTCAGGCGGCCAATTTCACTTTGCCGGTCCGGCGGTTGCCAGCCGTTTGGAGAAGAACGTGTCGATCGCCTGGACCATCGATCCGACGGCCTTGTTGCGCCAGTTCTCGGAGACCAGATGCTCGAGGTCGCCCCTGTTGGAGACATAGCCGATCTCCACCAGAACGGACGGCACGTCGGGCGCCTTGAGCACCCGGAAGCCGGCCGATTTCAGCGGATGCTTGTGCATCCGCACCGTGGACTTCATCTCGTCCATCAGCAGACGGGCGAAGCGGTTGGAGAAGGTCTTGGTCTCGCGCTGCGCGAGGTCGATCAGGATGTCGGCGACCTCGGTCGGCTCGTCGGTCAGGTTCACGCCTGCGATCGCGTCGGCCTTGTTCTCCGCTTCCGCCAGCCGCTCGGCCTCGGCGTCGGACGCCTTGTCGGACACGGTGTAGATCGTGGCGCCCTGGGCGTCGCCCTCGCGGCGCGGCAAGGCATCGGCGTGGACCGAGACAAACAGCGCCGCGGATTGCGAGCGCGCGATCTTCACCCGGTCGTTGAGCGGGATGAAGGTGTCGTCGGACCGGGTCATGACCACCCGATATTTACCCGACTTCTCGATCCGGTCGCGCAGGGCAAGGCCAAAGCCCAGCACCAGGTTCTTCTCGGTCTGGTCGCCGGACTGGGTGCCGTTGTCGATGCCGCCATGACCGGGATCGATCACGATCAGCGGGCGGGAGTCGGTGGTCGCAACCGGTGGCAGCGCCGCCGTGGTGACGGCCGGAATGGTCGCCGTGGTGGCTTCGGAAATCGACGGCTTCAATTCGGGCCGGCCCTCCGGCGCGAGCGACCGCATGAAGCTGGTGCGATCGACCTGCTCGAAATCCAGCACCAGCCGCGGCGGCTGGCCGTTGGCGGCATCGAGCACGTAGGAATTGGCGATCTTCACCGGGCCGGTCATGTCGAACACGATCCGGGAGCCGCCGGGCATCACCAGGCCATAGCGGAACGCCTTCACCAATCCCCGCGCCGCCGAGCCGGTGCCGGCAGCGAGCTGGAAATTGACCTGCGGGATATCGACCACGACACGGTAGGGATCGGCCAACGGGAAGGCGCGAAACTCGATCTTGCGGTCGAGATCGAGGATGAAACGGGTCTGCTTGTCGTCGCCGGCAAGCCTGGCGCCGGATGCGACCGGGAAATTCGGCGCACTGGCAGCGAAAGCACCTACGGCCTGCGCCGGCTGGCTGTCCTGTGGTCCTTCGGCCGCGCTCGGGGCGCTGGCCACGCCAAGCGCCAATGCTGCAGCGCACAACAGCCCGCATCCCAGGAAAACAAGGTGTTTTGCGCGGTTCTCCACCCGATTCGGAGCCTCCCAGCTGCTTCTTACCGCATTAGAACCACACGGTTAATCGCACCCTAATGGCGCGCGGGCGAAAAGAGCCGAGTGTTGCGGCGGCGTGACGCTTCCCTTGCACGCGGCGGGCAATCCACGTATGTACGGAGTGCTGACGGCTAGTACTCCCGGTTGTGTCGCGTTCAGCCTCTCGGTGCAACGGTGGAACCTTCCAAATCGAAGATCCCGCCGTGTTTTTCCGGTCCCTCCCCAGCCAGCGCCGCGCGCGGCTGACACGGAGAGGCGGATTCAAGCCCGAGCGGCGTCCGGTCCCAGACACACTCCCTCGCCAGAGGGACGGTTTGAGACACGGCGTAACCGATTATCCGGCCCCTTGGGGCCTCGATATGCGATGGCCGGCAGGCGCTTCGGCGCCAGGCGAGGCCTTCAGCAAAAGATACGGCGGTCAATTTCGCCGCCAACATGTTTAGACGGGCCGACGCTTAATGCGCCAGACTGCATTGCCGACCAGGATCTCCCGAATGATCGCGCTGACGCGAGGTGAAAACTTCGCCCGTCGCATCATCCCGGTGGGTTCCCGTCCGGCGCTGCGCCGCGAGACGCGTTTTGGCCTTCCCCTCACCCCCGAATCAGGTGGACCGTCGCGTCACCGGGCGGCGCAATTTGCGCCTGCCATGATCCGCGCCCGCCGCCGTCAAGAGCTCCAAAATGCCCAACAAGATGTTGATCGATGCCACCCACCCGGAAGAGACCCGGGTCGTCGTGGTCCGTGGCAATCGCGTCGAAGAGTTTGATTTCGAGACCGCCCAGCGCAAACAACTGCGCGGCAACATTTACCTCGCCAAGGTTACGCGCGTAGAGCCGTCGCTGCAGGCTGCCTTCATCGAGTATGGCGGCAACCGGCACGGCTTCCTGGCCTTCAGCGAAATCCATCCCGACTACTATCAGATCCCGGTCGCCGATCGTCAGGCGCTGATCGAAGCCGACGAGCGCGCCCATCGCGAGGCCGAGGAAGAGCACGAGAACCGCGGCCATCGCCGCCGGTCGCGCCATCGCAATGCCCGCCGCCGCGGCCATGGCGACCGCGTCCAGAGCGAGGTGATCGAGGGTGCAGGCGACGCGCAGGCGCTGCCGGCAGCCGAGGCTCACGAACATCCCGTCGATACCGGGCATCATGAACACGATGCCGGGCATCACGAGCACGGCGTGGCCGCCTATGAGGGTCACGAGCATGAGGCGCATGATCATGCGCATCACGACGACGAGCATCACCATGAGCATGAGCATCACCATGACCATGGTCACGACGATCATGGCCACGATGATCACGATCATGACCACCATGACCATGATCAGGCGCACGATCACGACCACGCCCCCGTAGCGAGCGAGGCGCAGGCCGCCGACGCCCCGTCCGACCCCGTCGTCGCGGTGGTCGAAGCCTCCGTTGCGTCGGCTGCGCCGGAATTCGTCGAGGCCGCCGAGGTCAATCATGAGCCCGAGCGGACCCATGAGGAGCAGGTCGCGGAAAACGCCGCGCATGCCGACGACGCGCCGCATGTGGCTGCCGACGAAGTCCACGCCGCGGCCGATGAGCACGGCGTCGCCGAATACGCAACGCTTGCGGACGGAGCCGCGCCCGAGGCTCGGCATGGCGATGATGCCGGCGAAGACGACGACGAGGATGACGGCGAGGAAGGCGAGGAAGAGGATGTCGTCGAGTCCGTCGGCGGCGACGACGTGCTCGAGGAGGTTCCGGAGCGCGCGTTCCGCCCCCGTCGCCAATACAAGATCCAGGAAGTGATCAAGCGCCGGCAGGTGATGCTGGTGCAGGTCGTCAAGGAAGAGCGCGGCAACAAGGGCGCCGCGCTGACCACCTATCTGTCGCTCGCCGGCCGTTATGCCGTGCTGATGCCCAACACCGCGCGTGGCGGCGGCATCAGCCGCAAGATCACCTCCGCCCAGGACCGCTCGCGGCTGAAGGAAGTGGTGCAGGACCTCGACGTGCCCGAGGGCATGGGGATCATCCTGCGTACCGCCGGCGCCTCCCGCAGCAAGCCGGAGATCAAGCGCGACTTCGAGTACCTGATCCGGATGTGGGAGACGGTGCGCGACCTGACCCTGAAGTCGCAGGCGCCGACCCTGGTCTACGAGGAAGGCTCGCTGATCAAGCGCTCGCTGCGCGACCTCTACAACAAGGAAATCGACGAGATTCAGGTGGCGGGCGAAGCGGGCTACCGCGAAGCGCGCGACTTCATGAAGATGCTGATGCCGGCCAATGTGCGCGCGGTGAAGCAATATCGCGACGGCCAGCCGTTGTTCTCGCGCATGGGCGTCGAAAGCCAGCTCGACGCAATGTTCTCGCCGACCGTGCAGTTGCGCTCCGGCGGCTACATCGTGATCAACCAGACCGAGGCGCTGGTCTCGATCGACGTCAACTCCGGTCGCGCCACGCGCGAACACCATATCGAGGACACCGCGCTCAAGACCAATCTGGAAGCCGCGGAAGAGGTTGCGCGTCAATTGCGTTTGCGCGACCTCGCGGGCCTGATCGTCATCGACTTCATCGACATGGACGAGAAGCGCAACAACCGCGCGGTCGAGCGCAAGCTGTCCGACTGCCTGCGCCAGGACCGTGCGCGGATCCAGGTCGGCCGCATCTCGCATTTCGGCCTCTTGGAAATGTCGCGCCAGCGCATCCGCGCCAGCATGCTGGAGAACTCGACCGAGCCCTGCCCGCAATGCGGCGGAAGCGGTCACGTCCGCTCGGTCTCGTCGGTGGCGCTGCAGCTCCTGCGCGGCATCGAGGAAATCCTGATGAAGGGCGCGACCCACAATCTGGTGGTCCGCACCCGCACCGACGTCGCGCTCTACGTGCTCAACCACAAGCGCGGCCATCTGCGCGACCTCGAGGAATCCTTCCGAGTCTCGCTGTCGGTCGTCGCCGACGCCACCGTGCACGGCCAGCAATCCTACGTCATCGATCGCGGCGAGCAGGTGCATACGCTCGAAGCCGCCAAGGCGCTGCTTGCCGCGCAAGCTGCCGCTGCGCCGGCGCAGGTCGATGAGGCGGATGACGAGGAAGAACTGTTCGAATACGAGGCCGAGATCGAGACCGACGAGACCGAAGGGCTCGTCGACGACCGGGCGGGCGGCGAGGAAGCAGGCGCCGCTGAGGGCGAAGGCGACGGCCAGCGCCGCAAGCGCCGCCGTCGGCGCCGCGGCCGTGGAGGCGCCAACGAGGCGCGTGACGGTGTTCAGCCGCCGCGCGAGGACGGCGATCTGATGCATGTCCTGCCCGATGGCACCGAGGTGGTTGCCGCGGGCGAAGCCGAAGGCGATGAGGACGAAGGCGACGAAGCCCAGGGCGCTGCCCGCGACGACCAGGCCGGCAACGGCGATCGCCGCCCGCGGCGCCGCGGACGCCGTGGCGGCCGCCGCCGGCGCGGCACTGGCGGACCCGATGACGGTCTTGCCGGATCGATCTCCGATGAGCTGAGCCCGGTGGCAGCACCTGAAGCCGCGGACGCAGTCGCCGATTTCGATAGCCACGACGCGGAGCCGGCCCCCTCGCTCGTGCAGCCCGAGCTGTTTGCACAGCCGACGGAATGGCAGCCGATCGAGGCCGTGCCGGTTGAGGCGATCACGGTGCCCGAACCCGAACCCGTTGCAGCACCTGCCGCCGAGGACACAGCCGAAAGCGACCGCGCGCAGCGGCGCCGCTCGACGGTGCGCGAAAAGGTCAGCTTCGCATCGAGCCCGCAACCCGAGACGACACCGGCGCTGGCTCAGAGCCCGGCGGAGGAACCTGCCCCCGCCCCTGAACCCGCAGCCTCTGCCTCGCAGTCCGCACCGGACGCCACCACGGCCGAGGCTCCGGCCCGCAAGGGCTGGTGGTCGCGCCGCTTCGGCGGCGGCGGCAACTAGCACCACCTGGAAGTCAAAACGCCCGGTTCACGCCGGGCGTTTTTATTGGACAGGCCATCCGTTCGTCAGACGCGGCGTGACGGAGCCTGACGGAGACGGATCCCAATGCAAAGCGCGATCGTTCTTGGCGGCGGCATGGTGGGTGTCAGCACGGCGCTGCACCTGCAACGCCGCGGCTGGTCGGTGACGCTCGTCGACCGCAAGGAACCGGGCCGCGAAACCAGCTACGGCAATGCCGGCATCATTCAGAGCGAGGCGGTGCGGCCCTATCCGATGCCGCGCGATCCGGCCACGCTCGCCAGGATCGCGATGGGGCGCACCAACGACGTACGCTATCGCCTGGCATCGTTGCCCCGGCACGCCGGTCCGCTGCTGCGCTATTGGTGGAACTCGACGCCCGAGCGGCACCGCGAAGCCACCATCGCCTGGGCGCGCCTGATCGCCTACGCCGCGGCCGAGCACGACACGCTGATCCGCGATGCGCATGCCGACAATCTGATCCGCCGCGCCGGCTATCGCCTGCTGCATCGCGACCCGGCGGCCCTGGAGCAGGCGATCGCAGTCGCCGAAGAGAACCGGCGTGATTTCGGCGTGCAGTTTCGCGTGCTTGACGGCAGCGAGCTCGCCAAGGCGGAGCCATTGCTGCGCGACGACCTCCCCGGTGCCATTCACTGGCTCGGGCCCTGGACCGTGTCGGACCCCGGCGGTCTGGTTTCGGCCTATGCCGGATTGTTCGAGCGTCTCGGCGGAACGCTGCTGCGCGGCGACGCGCAGACGCTGACGGAGACCGCAACCGGCTGGTCGGTCGACACCACCGGCGGCCGGATCGATGCCGCCCATGTCGTCGTGACGCTCGGGCCGTGGTCACCGCAATTGCTGCGCAAGTTCGGCTACCGGATCCCGCTGGTGCGCAAGCGCGGCTACCATATGCACTATCAGGGCGGCCGCTCGCTCGACCTGCCGCTGGTCGACACAGCGAATGGATATGCGATGGCGCCCATGGCCAAGGGGATCCGCATCACGACCGGCGCAGAGCTGACCAGTCCGGATGCGCCGGCGACGCCGATCCAGCTTGGCCATGCCGAGGCGGCCGCACGCGAGCTGATCGAGATCGGCGGCCGTGTCGAGCCCGAGCCGTGGTTCGGCACCCGCCCCTGCACTACCGACATGCTGCCGGTGCTCGGGCCTGCGCCGCGCCATCGCGGGCTATGGGTGAATTTCGGTCACGGCCATCAGGGCTTTACGCTCGGCCCGGCGACGGCACGGGTGCTGGCCGAAACGATGAACGGCGAGGCATCCTCCGTGGACACCTCGCCGTATCGGCTGGACCGGTTCTAAAGCGTGACGAGATCAGGTCGAATTGGATCGGCAGCGGAGGTTCACCTCTCCCTTGGGAGAGGTCGGCGCGTAGCGCCGGGCGAGGCGTTACGGTCTCTCGTGAGAGCTGCGTCCCCTCACCCGATTTGCTTCGCAAATCGACCTCTCCCCAATGGGGAGAGGTGAAGCGAGCTCGTCGCCAAAGCTCTTCGATCCAAGTTCATGTTGGATCAGTCCGTCGTCAGCGCGGTCTCCATGTCGGTCGGGTCGATCTGCCGGGAAAGGTTGGCATTGAGCTTGTCGCGGTCGAGTTCGCCCTCCCACCAGGCGACGATCACGCAGGCGACGCCGTTGCCGCACAGATTGGTCAGCGCGCGGCATTCGCTCATGAACTTGTCGATGCCGAGCACGATCGCCATGCCCGGCACCAGCCGCGGATCGACCACCGCAAGGGTCGCCGCCAGCGTGATGAACCCCGCGCCGGTGATGCCGGAGGCACCCTTCGAGGTCAGCATCGCCACCACCAGGATCGTGAGCTGCTGGCTGAACGAGAGATCGTAGCCCAGCGCCTGCGCGATGAACAACGTCGCCAGCGTCATGTAGATGTTGGTGCCGTCGAGGTTGAACGAATAGCCCGTGGGCACCACGAGACCGACCACCGACTTCGAGCAGCCGAGACGTTCGAGCTTCTCCATCAATGACGGCAGCGCGCTCTCGGAGGACGAGGTGCCGAGCACGATCAGGAGCTCGTCCTTGATGTAGGCCAGGAACCTGAAGATCGAGAACCCGGCGATCCGCGCGATGATGCCGAGCACCACGAGGACGAACAGCGCGGCGGTCAGATAGAACGTCGCAATCAGCCCCATCAGATTGAGGATCGCGCCGGTGCCGAACTTGCCGATGGTAAAGGCCATCGCGCCGAACGCACCGATCGGCGCCGCCCGCATCACGATCGAGATCACGCCGAACACCGCATGCGCAGCGTCGTCGATGAACGAGCGGATGGTGTGGCCGCGCTCGCCGAGGCCCATGATCGCAAAGCCGAACAGCACCGAGAACAGCAGCACCTGCAGGATCTCGCCCTGCGCGAAGGCGCCCACCACGGTGTCCGGAATGATGTGCAGCACGAAGTCGACGCTCTTCTGCGCCTCCGCCTGCTTGGCATAGCCGGCAACCGCCTGCGCGTTCGCCGCCGCATTGCCGAAGCCCGCGCCCGGCTTCACGATATTGCCGATGAGCAATCCGATCACCAGCGCGAAGGTCGAGACCACCTCGAAATAGACCAGCGCCTTGACGCCGATGCGGCCGACCTTCTTGGCATCCTGGATGTGGGCGATGCCGGACACCACGGTGCAGAAGATGATCGGCGCGATCACCATCTTGATCAGCTTGATGAAGCCGTCGCCGAGCGCCTTGATCCACTCGTTGGTGGCAATGCCGGGCCACAACCAGCCGACTAGCGCGCCGAGCACGATCGCGATCAGAACCTGGACGTAGAGAATCTTGTACCACGGCTTGCTACCGGCAGACGCCGGTGAAGCCGTGGCAACGGTTGCCGCTGCCATGTGTCACTCCCCCTCAGAAATGGCGGAAATAGCCAAGATCAACTTGGCCGTTCAAGTCAAATGGAACTGTGTCGGCCCTGCCGTTTATCCGCGGCGATCTGTCGCGTGCTGCTCCGCCGAAACCGGGGCCAGCGCTTGCGAGACCGATCCAACCGACAAGACCGAGGGCTCTCGAAGATTGCGGGCTATTTAAGCCAATGCGCGATCCGCGCAACTGCTTCCTGCATCTCCGCCGCGGAACGCGCATAGGAAAATCGGATGAAGGCGCGGCCGTGGATCGGATCGAAATCGATGCCCGGGGTCGCTGCGACATGCGCCTTCTCGAGCATCTCGCTGGCGAAGGCGAAGCTGTCGGCGGTGAAGTCGGAGACGTCGGCGTAGAGATAGAACGCGCCGTCGGCCGGCAGGAACTTGGTCAGCCCGGCCTTGGGCAGGCCTTCGATCAGGATGCGGCGGTTCTCCTGATAGCCGCGCTTGATCGCCTCCATCTCCTCGCGACCCTCGAAGGCCGCCTCGGCGGCGATCTGCGACAAGGTCGGCACCGAAATCGACAGGTTCTGCTGCAGCCGCTCGATCGGCCGCACCAGCACGTCGGGCTCCACCATCCAGCCGACGCGCCAGCCGGTCATGCAGAAGTACTTCGAGAACGAGTTGATCACGAGCGCGTTCGGCGACAGTTCCGCCGCCGTCACCGCAGGAAATGCGTAGTCGAGGCCGTGATAGATCTCGTCGGAGATGAAGCGGATGCCCGCGCTGTCGGCGGCGGCCATCAGGTTCAACAGCGCCTCGCGCGACATCATCGTGCCGGTCGGATTCGCAGGGCTGCCGACCAGCACGCCCTTCAGCGGCGCCTTGCGATGGGCGGCCAGCAGCGCCTCCCCGGTCAGCGCATGACGGGTGTCGCCGGAGGTCTCGATCAGCACCGGCTCGCAGCCGAGCGCGGTCAGGATGTGCCGGTAAGGCGGATAGCCCGGCACGGTGACGGCGACCCGGTCGCCCGGCTCGAACATCGCAAGAAACGCCAGGATGAACCCGCCCGACGAGCCCGTGGTGACGATGATGCGCTCAGCATCGACCGCACAGTTATACGTGTCGCGGTAGTGCCGGGCGATGCGCGCGCGCAGACTGGGAATGCCGAGCGCCGAGGTGTAGTCGATCCGCCCGCCGCCAAGCGCGGCCTGTGCGGCTGCGACCGCCGGCTTCGGCGCACCCTCGGCGGGCTGCCCCACCTCCATGTGGATGACATGGCCGCCCGCGGCCTCGATTCGCGCCGCCGCGGCCATCACGTCCATCACCATGAACGGTGGAACATCGCTCCGGCCGGACGCTGTCAAAAGGCTGCTCACACGGTCTCTCGCTGTCGCTTCACGCATGGATTTCTGCTATTGCACGGCCGCTGCCGAATTCGGGTTCCGATACCGGCGACCGCCCCAGACTGGCCGCATTCGGTGGCTCCTTATAACGCTTTCAGGCCAAGTGCATACCCGGTTCGCGTGAAGAAGAACTGCAAAAACAACAGACTGTGCCACGCGCCTGATCCTTCCGGGTCGGGAACCGGACCTTGCCGCGGCGCGGCCAGACATCGCCGATAGATCGCCCATGCTGTTTCGCCACGCGCTTCGCGCCAGGACCCTCAAGCCTTCTGCGTTCAAGTTCACCGCATTGCTGACCGCGGTTGCACTCGCCGTTGGCCCCGTCGTCCCTGCGCGGGCCCAGCAGAAGGGCCCGCCGGTGCTGCGCGACACCGAGTCCGAGCAGCTGCTGCGCGAATATACCAGGCCGATCCTGCGCGCCGCCGGTCTCGAGAAGCAGAACATCCAGATCGTGATCATCAACGAGGGCTCGTTCAACGCCTTCGTTGCCGACGGCCGCCGCATCTTCGTCAATTACGGCGCGCTGCTGCAATCGGAGACGCCGAACCAGATCATCGGCGTGCTGGCGCATGAAACCGGCCATCTGGCCGGCGGTCATCTTGCCAAGATGCGCGAGCAGCTCGCGCAGGCGCAGACCCAGATGATCATCGCGATGCTGCTCGGCGTCGGTGCGTTGGCCGCAGGCGCTGCGGGCGGCGGCGTTGGGAACGGCCTCTCCAGCGCCGGCGCCGCTGCGATCTCGGCGCCGCAGTCGGTCATTCAGCGCACGCTGCTCTCCTATCAGCGCCAGCAGGAGGAAAACGCCGACCGCGCCGGCGTCAAGTTCCTGAACGCGACCGGCCAGTCCGCCAAGGGCATGTACGAGACGTTCAAGCGCTTCACCGACGAGAGCCTGTTCGCCGCGCGCGGTGCCGACCCCTATCTGCAATCGCACCCGATGCCAGTCGACCGCGTCTCCGCGCTGGAGGACCTGGCGCGATCGAGCCCCTATTGGGACAAGAAGGACGATCCGGCGCTGCAGCTGCGTCACGACATGATGCGCGCCAAGATCTCGGGCTTCATGGAGCGTCAGGACACCGTTTACCGCCGCTATCCGCTGTCCAACACCAGCCTGCCGGCGCGTTATGCGCGCGCGATCACCACCTATCTGCACGGCGATCTGCGTTCGGCGATCGCGCAGATCGACGGCTTGATCCAGGTCCAGCCCAACAATCCCTATTTCTACGAATTGCGCGGCCAGGCGCTGCTCGAAGGCGGCCGGCCGGCGGAGGCCATCGCGCCGTTGCGCCGCGCGGTGCAGCTCTCCGGCAGCTCGCCGCTGATCGAGATGCTGCTCGGCCAGGCGCTGGTCGCCTCCGACAACAAGGCCTACACCGACGATGCGATCAACATGCTGCGCGCCGCCGTGGCGCGCGAGCCCGAGGCGCCGCTCGGCTATACCCAGCTCGCGATGGCCTATGGCCGCAAGGGCGACTATGCCCAGGCCGACCTTGCCTCGGCGCAGGCCGCCTATCTCCGCGGCGACAACAAGACCGCCCGCGAACTGGCGTCGCGCGCCAAGACGCGGTTTGCGATCGGCACGCCCGGCTGGGTCAAAGCTGACGACATTGTGAGCGCCAAGCCGATGCCGGGTCAGAAAAACAACTAGAAATAAACCGTAGTTCCATACAACGATCACCGAAACCGGCCCGCGGCCCTGCCGTATTTCGGGCCACCTCGAACAAGGATTTTGCCATGCCAGCGCTTCGTTTTCTCGCCCCTGCCCTGCTCGCGCTCGGCATTTGCGCCGCGCCGCTGACGGCGTCCGCGCAGAGCTTCAACGACACCCAGCGCGGCGACATCGAGACCATCGTGCGCAACTACCTGATCGCGCACCCCGAGGTGCTCGAGGAGGCGATGAACGAGCTCAGCAAGCGGCAGGCCGCCGCCGAAGCCGAGAAGCACGAGCAGAGCGTCGCCAAGAACGCGGACACGATCTTCAACTCGCCGCGCGGCGTCATGCTCGGCAACAAGGACGGCGACGTCACCTTCGTCGAGTTCTTCGATTACAATTGCGGCTACTGCAAGCGCGCGATGTCCGACATGCTCGACCTGATGAAGTCGGATCCGAAGCTGAAGGTCGTGCTGAAGGAATTCCCGGTGCTGAGCCAGGGCTCGGTCGAGGCCGCGCAGGTCGCGGTCGCCGTGCGCATGCAGGATCCGACCGGCAAGAAGTATCTCGAGTTTCACCAGAAGCTGCTCGGCGGCCGCGGCGCCGCCGACAAGGCGCGCGCGCTGGCGGTCGCCAAGGAGGTCGGTCTCGACATGACCAAGCTCGAGAAGGACATGGCAAGCCCCGAGGTGAAGGCGACCATCGAGGAGAATTTCCGCCTCGCCGAATCCATGGGCATGAACGGCACGCCGAGCTACGTGATCGGCAAGCAGGTCGTGATCGGCGCGGTCGGTGTCGACGGTCTCAAGGAGAAGATCGGCCTTGCCCGCTGCGGCAAGGCGACCTGCTGATCGTCGCTTCGACAGCGCTCATCCATCCAGAAAAATCCGGCTGCCTGGCAGCCGGATTTTTTATTTGCGGCACCGAACCGCTTCCGCGCTGGCCGCAACCAAGGGGCATCACCAACAACGGAAGCCGCGCGCCATGCCCCTGGCCCCGCCAACCCTTGCTCCACCAACCCTTGGCTACGATCTCACGCTCCTGAAGACAGCGCCACAGCGTGGCACCGACCACGATCATGGCTGGTGCTACGGCCTGCCACCGGGCATTCGCACCGAGCAATGGCCGCTCAGTCCCCATGACGGCTTTCCGATGCAGCACTGCTTCACGCTGCGCGTCCCGGCGCAGTATCGCGCCAAGGGTGACGCCTATGTCGCGCTCGCCATGTTCGCCGATCAGCAATATGACGAACCCGTCGAGATCGACGCGGTCGCGCAATATCTCGCGGCAGAGACCATCGCGCGTCCATCCGATCCCAATCTGCTGCCGTACTTCGCCTATCGGCAGAACCGTCATCCGATGGAGTTTCGGATGAAGGACATCATCGACCACAATTTCGCGGCGATCTGGTTCACGGAGACCGAGTTCGCAGGACCGCTGTGCCGGCCGCCGGAGCTTGCCGGCAATCCGTTGCTGGAAGCCAATTTGCCTCCGCGCTGGCTCGTGAAGGGCGCGGCGCGCACGGCGTTCGACGTCAACGTCGGCCGCACCCGCACCGACGAGCTAGAGAAGACATACTGGTACCGCCTGTTCGGCGGCATCCCCGAGGCCGGGCACCACGCCTACGGCATCGGCCTCGCGCCGCGCGACGACGATCCCAATATCGGCAAGCCGCCGCGCGATCATCTGCTGCACAAGGGCGAGCTCGGCGACTACGTCGCACCCTATGGCGAGCAAGGCAGTGCACGCGGTCTTGAGCGGTTGCGCGGCCGCAACCATCTCGGCGGCACGATGTTTCCGAACCAGTGGACGCCGAAATACAGCGCGACCTATCTCGAGATCGAAGAGCATTTCGGCGGGTTCAATTTCGGCGGCGGCAACGGCCAGCTCGATCTTGCGAGCATGGAGTTCGACTGGGCCTGCGGTTGAAACGCAAATTGTTCATCGCGCATTCACACAAGAAACAAACTGCAAGGAACCGCAAATCAACAGGAACATCGCACATCCTCTCCCGTTGTCGGCGCGGGCAATGCTGAATAACGAGGAGGAATATGATGACTAACCGCTTTCTGATTTCGGTCGCTGCGGCGGCCCTGATCGCCGGTACCGGTTTCGCGAATGCACAGGGCGCTGGCGGCGCCAACAAGGAGACCGGGGCCGGCGGCGGCGCGACCGTGCAGCACAGCGCACCGTCCGGTGGCGCATCGTCGGGCACCATGCAGCGCGATACCGGCGGCATGAAGGGTTCCGAGCACTCCACGACCGGTCAGTCTTCTTCAGGCATGAAGGATGACGCATCGGGCATGAAGGGCGCCGAGTCCGAAAAGTCCGGCCCGGCCACCAAGGGCGCCCAGGAGAATACGCAGAAGTCGAAGGGGATGAGCTCGGAGAACGATGCGACCAAGGGCGCCAAGGAAGGCTCGAAGGACATGAAGGCCGAAGGCCGCGACAAGAGCGGCAACATGAGGGCCGAGGAGCATGACAAGAGCGGCAAGATGAACAACGCCGCCGAGAGCCGTGAGAAGAACGGCGCCACCACCAACCAGAACGCTCAGACCAAGAGCCCGACCGACACCAACCGCGCCCAGACCAACGACACGAGCCGCACCCAGACCACGACCGGCAACGCGGCAACGTCGGCCACCGCGGCTCCGCCGGCCGAGAAGCGCACCCAGATCTCGACCGCGATCAGGTCGGAGCATGTGACCGAAACCACCAACGTGAACTTCAACGTGGCGGTCGGCACCCGCGTCCCGGCTGACGTGCACTTCTATCCGGTGCCGGAGCGCGTGGTAACGATCTACCCGCAGTGGCGCGGTTACGAGTTCATCCTGGTCCACGGCCGCTACATCATCGTGCAGCCGGAGACCCACGAGATCGTCTACATCATCGAGGGCTGACCTCGGCCTCGGCGCGAGGGTGCCTTGACGGGCCCTCGCCTCGATCTCAACCCCGCCCCTCAGGGGCGGGGTTTTGCATGCGGCTGCACCCCGCAGTCGCCGGTGGATGGCTGGCCGGAGCAAAGCCGAGGGGCGACTTCCGCCAGATTTGGTTAATCAGCAATTTCCGTAGGTTACGGCAGCTATCTAACAGAGCGGAGGAAGCTGTTGAAGACGTTCCGATTTCACCTAAAGACTTCCCCTGCGGCCGGTTGTTACCTATAACCCGGCCCACTTTCCCCTTCGGAACCCATGGAAATGGCTGCTGCCGGAACGATCTATGTGCTGAACGGCCCGAACCTCAACCTGTTGGGGACGCGCGAGCCGGAGACGTACGGCCATGCCACCCTCGCCGACGTCGAGAAGCTGTGCGCGGACACCGCGCGCCAGTTCGGGTTGACCGCCGATTGCCGGCAGTCCAACCGCGAGGGCGAACTGATCGACTTCATCCATGAGGCCCACACCAAGAAGGCGGTCGGCATCATCATCAACGCCGGCGGCTACTCTCATACCTCGATCGCGCTGCATGACGCACTGGTTGCGGTCAAGATCCCCGCCGTCGAGGTCCATGTCAGCAACATCCACGCCCGCGAGAGCTTCCGGGACCACTCGTTCACTGCTAAAGCCGCCTTCGCGTCACTTTGCGGCTTCGGCATCGACGGCTACCGGCTTGCGATCATCGGCCTCGCCACCAGGATCGGTGCGAAGGCAAAGACTTAATCGTCAATCCTGACGTTCCCCGTCACCAGACAGAGATTTCGGATCAAACAACATGGCGCGCCAGCCAGACGACAAATCAGCCGCAAAGCCCAAGAACGACTCCAAGAACGACGACAGCGTTCTCATTCGCGAGCTCGCGCTGCTGCTTGCTGAGACCAACCTCACCGAGATCGAGATCGAGCGCGCCGGCCTGCGCGTCCGGGTCGCGCGCAATATCAGCATCGCCGCCTCCGTGCCATCAGCCGTGCATGCGGTTGCCGCCCCGGTGGCAGTGCCGGCTGCCGCCACCGACATGGCAAAGCACCCGGGTGTCGTGCCCTCGCCGATGGTCGGCACCGCCTATTGGGCTCCGGAACCTGGCGCCAAGCCGTTCATTGAAGTCGGCACCAAGGTCACGGCCGGCCAGACCCTTCTGATCATCGAGGCGATGAAGACGATGAACCAGATTCCGTCGCCGCGCGCGGGCACCGTGACGCAGATCCTCGTCGAGGACGGCCAGCCGGTCGAATTCGGCGAGCCGCTCGTCATCATTGAATAGCTTCCGTCAACGTCAGGCGCTGCGATGTTCGACAAGATCCTCATAGCCAATCGCGGCGAGATCGCGCTTCGCGTGCTCCGGGCGTGCAAGGAGCTCGGCATCTCCACCGTCGCGGTGCATTCGACCGCCGACGCCGACGCCATGCATGTGCGCCTCGCCGACGAGAGCGTCTGCATCGGGCCGCCGCCGTCGAAGGATTCCTATCTCAACATCCCGGCGCTGCTGGCCGCCTGCGAGATCACCGGCGCCGACGCCGTGCATCCCGGCTACGGCTTCCTGTCCGAGAATGCCCGCTTCGCCGAGATCCTCGCCGACCACAATCTGGGTTTCATCGGGCCGAAGGCCGAGCACATCCGCCTGATGGGCGACAAGATCGAAGCCAAGAAGACCGCCAAGCGCCTCGGCATCCCCGTGGTGCCCGGCTCGGACGGCGCAGTGACGGCGGACGACGATGCCATGGCGATCGCCAGGGAGATCGGCTTCCCGGTGCTGGTGAAGGCAGCGGCCGGCGGCGGCGGCCGTGGCATGAAGGTCGCCCACACCGAGGCCGACCTCGCGCTAGCGCTGACGACCGCGGCCAATGAGGCCAAGTCGGCATTCGGCGACGCCTCGGTCTACCTGGAGAAATACCTGCAGAAGCCGCGCCACATCGAGATCCAGATTCTCGGCGACGGCCGCGGCGGCGCCATCCATCTCGGCGAGCGTGACTGCTCGCTGCAGCGCCGTCACCAGAAGGTCTGGGAGGAAGGCCCCTCGCCCGTGCTTGGGGCGGCCGCGCGCGCCAGGATCGGCGAGACCTGCGCCAAGGCGATGCGGGACATGAAGTATCTCGGCGTCGGCACCATCGAATTCCTCTACGAGGACGGCGAGTTCTATTTCATCGAAATGAACACGCGCATCCAGGTCGAGCATCCCGTCACCGAAAGCATCACCGACATCGATCTGGTGCTCGAGCAGATCCGGATTGCCGCCGGCGGCGAGCTTCCGGCCAAGCAGAGCGACATCGCGATCATCGGCCACGCCATCGAGTGCCGCATCAATGCGGAGAACCCGCAGACCTTCCGTCCCTCGCCCGGACGGATCACGCAATTCCATGCGCCTGGCGGTCTCGGCGTGCGGATCGATTCCGCCGTCTATCAGGGCTACGTGATTCCGCCCTATTACGACTCGCTGGTCGGCAAGCTGATTGTGCACGGCAAGACACGCGGCGAATGCCTGATGCGCCTGCGCCGGGCGCTGGACGAGATGGTGGTCGACGGCATCGAGACGACGCTGCCGCTGTTCCGCGCACTGGTGCGCGAGCCCGATATCATCGAGGGCGATTATCACATCCACTGGCTGGAGCAGTATCTCGCCGGCCAGCCGTCCGATACCCCGAAATAGTTTGGAACTTTGTGGAACCCAGCGCCCCGCTCAAACGTACTAAAGGGTTGTTGGCTTTCCACGGGGACGCATTGAATCCCACTCTCGCGAAGAGACCGTCGTGACACCAGTTTCACGACGCCGGTCCACGTTACAGATCCTGCTGCTCTCGGCGGGATTTTTCGTGCTGGTCGCGGTCAGCGTGGCGTCTGTCCTGCTGGTCAACAAGGCGCGCGAGGACAACGCCTTAGTCGTCCACACGGTCGAGGTGGAGGGCCAGGTTGCCAATCTGCTGCTTGACGTCAGGCGCGCAGAAAGCGCGACCAGGGCGTATCTGCTGACGTCAGCACCACAATACCTGTCCGAGTACCAGTCGGCCGCGGCAGCGCTCCCGGCCGCGCTCGGCCATCTCCAGATGATGACCGTCGATAATCCGGCGCAGGTCGCCAATGCCGCGAAGCTCAAGGCCGCCGTCGAGCAACGGCTGGCCGAGTTCGCCCTCAGCATCGAGCGCGCCGACAACAACGATGCCGCGACCAGCGTCGACATTCTGCGCAAGGGCACCTCGGCCGATGCATTGGAGGCGATCGCCCGGATCGGCCGCGACATGCGCACCGAGGAGGATCGGCTGCTGGCGGCGCGCACCGCGACCGCGGACAGGACCCAAGTGCTGGCCTCCTCGGTCACCATCGCCGGCTCCTGCATGGTGCTGGCGCTCGCCGCCCTCTCGCTCGTGCTGCTGCGGCAATCGTCGCGGGCGCGCGGCGAGGCCGAGGCCAGGCTGCGCGACAGCAACGTCAATCTCGAAACCATCGTCGACGAACGGACCGCCGACCTGCGCGAGGCCAACGAGGAAATCCAGCGCTTCGCCTATATCGTCAGCCACGACCTGCGCTCGCCGCTGGTCAACATCATGGGCTTCACCAGCGAGCTGGAGGAATTGCGCGGCGACATCTTCAAGCGCATCGCCACGCTCAATCGCACCGCATCGCTGGCGCCGGCGATGGAAGACGCGACCGACGTGGCCGAGCCCGAGCTTGAAGGCTCCGACAAGCAGCTATCCGACGATTTCAGCGAATCGCTCGGCTTCATCAAATCGTCGATCGCAAAGATGGACCGCCTGATCAGCGCGATCCTCAATCTCACCCGCGAGGGCCGCCGCGAGTTCAAGCTGGAGCGGATCGACGTCCGCGAGCTGATCGACGGCATCGTCAAGACGGTCGCGCATCAGGCGGCCGAGGCCAATGCGACCGTCGAGGTCGGCGCTTTGCCGAATATCGTCAGCGACCGCCTCGCGCTGGAGCAGATCTTCTCCAACCTGATCGACAATGCACTCAAGTACCTCAAGGACGGCGTCCCCGGCGAGATTTCGATCGAGGGCCGCACCAAGCTGGGCTTTGCGATCTTCGAGGTCGCGGACAATGGCCGCGGCATCGATCCCAAGGACCACCAGCGCATCTTCGATCTGTTCCGCCGTGCCGGAACCCAGGACAAGCCCGGTCAGGGTATCGGGCTTGCCCATGTCCGCGCACTTGTGCGCAGACTGGGCGGGACCATGTCGGTAGCATCGGAACTTCACAACGGCAGCACGTTCACGATCACGCTGCCCATCAATTGGTCAGGCAAGAACTCAGGCAAGAACCGGGATAAGGAATCATGAGCGATCCAGTCACCATCATCATGATCGAGGACGACGAGGGCCATGCCCGCCTGATTGAGCGGAATATCCGGCGCTCAGGTGTCAACAATGAGATCGTCCCGTTCACCAACGGTACAGAGGCCGTGCACTACCTGTTCGGCAAGGATGGCAGCGCGGTCGAGCGCAAGGGCCAGGCCCTGCTCATCCTGCTTGATCTCAATCTGCCCGACATGACCGGCATCGATATTCTGAAGCGGGTCAAGGAAAACAAGCATCTCAAGGCTACGCCGGTGGTCGTGCTGACCACGACCGACGACTCCCAGGAGATCAAACGTTGCTACGAACTCGGCTGCAACGTCTACATCACCAAGCCGGTGAACTACGAAAGCTTTGCCAACGCCATTCGCCAGCTTGGCCTGTTCTTTTCCGTGATTCAGGTGCCGCCAGCTTCGATATGACCAGCGCAACGACGACACTGCTCTATATCGACGACGACGCGGCGCTGGCGCGCCTGGTCGAACGCGGGCTGACGCGCGCGGGCTACAAGGTCGTGCACGCCGCAAGCGGCCAGGAAGGCCTCGACCGGCTCGCCCAGGGCGGCATCGACGTCGTCGCGCTCGACCAGTACATGCCTGGCCTCGATGGGCTGGAGACGCTGGAGCAGATCCTCAAGATCGCCGACGCACCGCCGGTGGTGTTCGTCACCGCCTCGCAGGATTCGGCGATTGCCGTTACCGCGCTGAAGGCCGGCGCGGCGGACTATCTGGTTAAGGATGTCAGGGGCGAATTCATCCCCCTGCTCCAGGTCGCGGTGAACGGCGCGGTCCGGCGGGCCGCAATCCAGAAGGCGCGCGACGAGGCCGAGGCCGAGGTGCACGCCTCGCGCGACCGCTACGCCGCGCTCGCCGCCGAGCGCGAGGTTCTGCTTCGCGAGGTCAACCATCGTGTCGGCAATTCGCTGCAGATCATTGCCTCGCTGCTGCATCTGCAAGCCAATTCCTCGACCCAGCAGGATGTCAAGGCGGCGCTCACCAATGCGATGGGCCGCGTCGCCGCCGTCGCGCAGGTGCATCGCCGCCTCTACACCTCGCACGACTTCAAGACGGTGATGCTCAACCAGTATCTCGAGGCACTGCTCGAGGATCTCAGGCGATCGGCCGAAGGCAACAAGATGTCGCGGCTGACGCTGAAGGCCGACCCGGTCGAGATCGATCCCGACCGTGCGGTCGCGATCGGCATCATCGTCAACGAACTGGTGATGAACGCCGTGAAATACGCCTATCCCGACGGCGCCGGCCCGATCCATGTCGAGCTGAAGCCGCACGCGGACGATTTGCAGCTTGCGATCAGCGACGAAGGCGTGGGTTTCTCCGACAAGGCCGATCCACGCGGCACCGGCATGGGCCAGCGCATCGTCGCGGCGATGGCCGTCAAACTCGACGCCAGCGTCGAGCGCGACCCAGGCCACAACGGCACCCGCTTCGTGGTGCGGTTCGCCCGCGTCACCCCGGCGCCGGCGAAATCGACAAGCGTTGCCGCCAGTTAGACCGCTTCCGCCGGCGGATTGATCGATTTTTCGCGTTGGCCTTAACGGCCGCGTCACCCTGTTGTTCGATCGCAGCCGCTTGCCCTGACCGGTTAAGACAAATCTGGGCGTTGTTTGCCATGCTTTTCCCCCAGCTTGGCAGGAACGGCACGATGTTCGAGCGCAGGGTGGTTTTTGGAAAGAAGCAGGCGACGTCGGGCGATCTCAAGGAGCCCTTGCGTCCGGCACCGGGTGCCGACGGCGCGGCACCCGCCTTTCACAGGAGGCAGTGGGAAGATCCGCGGATCGGGCCGATGCTGCGCGATGCGGGGTTCGCGCCCGACGACGCAGCCAGCATCGTGCCGACGGCGGACAATCGCCTCGCCGTGTTTGCTGCGGCCAATCAACGGCTGCAGGAGCGCACCGAGAGTTTCAACCGTGACATGACGGCGCGCCACGGCTACTGCCATGCGTTGCCGTTCCTGGTCATCGACCACAAGATCTGGGACGGGCCGCATGGCGCGTTTCTCTACACGCAGATGGATCTGATCGGCTACGACGAGTGGAACGTGATCATGCTGGCGGAAGATCCGCAGACCACGGAAGCATGCGGCCTGGCAGGCCATCCCGGCTTCCTTCCGGCGGTGACGCAGCTCATGACCGAGCATGTGATCGCGTGGGAGGCGCAGCACAACGCCTTGCTCAAGACGTTCGGAATCACCGCGAGCGGCGGCCGCGACATCTCGCGCGAGCAATACGAGATGGAAAAGGACACGCTGCGCAGGGAAATTATCGACAAGGCCGGCTGGATGAAGCTGCGCATCATCGACGACCTTCTGCGCAAGAGCTAGAGCAGATTCTGATCAGACACGGTCATAACCGGCTGCGGCGAAGAAGTTCAGGCACTCTTGGGCGGTGAAGGCGGTCAGGGCGGTGGCAATAGCGTTGTCCAAAGCCTCGATTGATCTGGCGGCGGCCTTTCGAAGTGCGGCTTTGAGCTTGGCGAAGGCCATTTCGATCGGATTGAGGTCGGGCGAATAAGGCGGCAAATAGAGGAGCTGGGCGCCCACGGCATCGATTGCGATGCCGACCTCGGCGCGCTTGTGTGCTGCGAGATTGTCCATCACCACGATGTCGCCGGGCCTGAGTGTCGGCACGAGGACTTGCGTCACGTAAGCCTCGAACGCCAGACCATCCATGGGACCGTCAAGGACCATCGGCGCAGTCATGCCGGTCGCTCTGAGCGCGCCGACGAAGGTCGTCGTCTTCCAATGACCATGCGGGAGCGCTGCGACACAGCGCTGGCCGTACGGCGAGCGGCCATAGCGCCGCGCCATCTTGGTCGAGGCTCCCGTCTCGTCGATAAACACCAACCGATGGATGCCGATCTCAGGCTGAGATGCCTTCCACGCCGCGCGTTCAGCGGCCACGTCCGGCCGATCCTGCTCGCTGGCGTGCGATGTTTTTTTTGAACGTGATGTTGCGGCGATCGAAGAATCGCCAGACCACGCTCGGCACGAAACGCTCGCCGTGGACTTTGAGGAGATGGTCAGCGATCTCGGCCAGCGTCATGTCAGGCGTAGCCTTGACCAGGGAGAGGATCTCCGCAGCATGACCCTCGATCCGAGCTGAACGTCTGTCTCCGCCCTGCGCTCCCGCCTCACAAGCGCCGGTGCTGCGCCATTCGTTGACCAGTTCGATCGCTGTCGATGGCGCTACGCCGAACCGGCCGGCGGCGCCCCGACAGCTCATGCCTTCCTCTTCCACAGCCCGAATAATGCGAAGGCGAAGGTCCGGCGAGAGCGGCTTAGCCATGGGGGCTGGCCTCCATCACCAGCCCTCAGGGTGAATCACGATTTGCCTCACAAGGGAATCCCTTCCGATTCCGCCAGGTCAGAAAATGCTCTAGAAGCGCCTTCCGCTCCCGAACAATCTCAATCAGGCCGATCGCGGTGCCGCCGCGTGTGATGCGGACGGCAATCCTGACATGGCGCGCCGAAGATCACCTGCGACGGATAGGGCCGCGCCGAGTGCCACGGCGTCGAGCCGAACAGGCCTGCCGCGCCGAAGCCCGCACTGAAGGGATCGGCGGCGAAGCTGCCCGGAAAGGAGCCGTTGCTGCGGAAATCGCGGTCGTCATTCCTGCCGTCGAAATACGCACCGCCGGTGCTGCCGTAACGCAGCGGCCGTTGCGGCGCCAAGTTTTGAGCCGAGACAGCGGCCGTGCCGAGCGCGATGGCGGCGCAGGCGATCAGTGCTCTGATGGCGGTCATGGCCAAGCCCCTCATTGCGGAATGGTCCCCCAATCGCCCTTCCAGGCGATCAGGCGTCCCTTGCCGAATTGCAGATAGAGCCCGTCGCTGCGCCTCGACAGCACGCTGCCCCTGACATTGGGCAGCGCGACGAACAATTCATTGCCCGGCGTGCCGCGAACATAGTTCAGGGGAACGCCGAGCGACTGGCTGGCCTGGTCGGCACTCATGCCGAAGGCGAGCGGAACGCTGTTGGGTGGCCGCTGCTGCGCACGGGCAATGCCGGCCGGCGCGCCGAGTGCGATGACAAGGGTAACGACGAGCAGTGTGATGAACCGCTGCATGACCGACCTCATGGCACTGCCGCCGCGAGCGTGCCGGCCGGCGTCCAGCCGCCGCCGAGCGCCTGGAACAGGCTGCTCGCCGCCAGCAGCTTGTTGAGCCGCACCGTCACAAGGTTGAGTTCGGCCGTGAACAGCGTCTGCTGTGTCTGCAGCACTGTGATGAGATTGACCGTGCCGCCGCGCAGCTGCGTCTCGGAGACCTCGAACGCCTTGCGCGAGCTCGCCACCACGTCGGACTGCAGCCGCTCCTGCAGCGTATACTGCTGCAACGCGATCAGCGCCTTCTCGACATCGGCGAAGGCCGACAGCACCGCCTTGCGATAGGCCTGCAGGTTTTGCAATTGCTGGCCCTTGGCGAGCTTGAGCTGGCTCTCCAGCAGGAAGCCGTCGAACAGCGGCTGGGTCAGCCCGGCGGCGAGCGTGTAGTACCAGGCGCCCGGCGCGAACAGCGAGGCGAGCGCCGCGCTCTGGAAGCCCGTGGTGCCGGTCAGCTGGATCTGCGGGAAGAACGCCGCCCGCGCCGCGTCGACGCTGAAATTGGAGGCCGCGAGCTGCGCCTCGGCCTGACGGACGTCAGGCCGCTGGTAGAGCAATTCCGACGGCATCCCCGGCGTGATGCGCGGCACCGAGATCTGCGTGGTGCTGCCGCCGCGCACCGAGAAATCAGCCGGTGCGCGCGCCACCAAGAGGGCAAGCGCGGCGGTGTTTTGCCCCAGCGTCACCTCGAGCGGCGGGATCGCCGCGCGTTGCGTGGCGACCAGCGCCTCCTGCTGCGACAGGTCGAGCTGCGAGGCGGTGCCGCCGGCGAACTGCGACTTGATCAAGGCCAGGATGCGCTCGGCCGCCGCCAGATTGCGCCGGGTCGCCTTGATCTGGTCCTGCGCCGCCAGCACCTGGAAATAGGTGTTGGCCACCGCCGCCATCGTGGTCAGCGCGACCACCTCGCGATTGTAGCGGGCGACCGTCGCGCTCTCCTCCGAGGCCGACAACGTCGCGCGGTTCTTGCCCCAGAAATCGACGATATAGCTCGCGCTCAGCCCAAGGCTGTACTGCGAGAACGTACCGCTGCTCCCGCCGAGCAACGAACTCGATCCCGTCGCGACCTTCTGACGCTCGGCATTCGCCGATCCCGAGATCGACGGCAGCAGCGCGGCGCCGGACACGCCGGCCTGCGCGTCGGCCTGCACGATCTGGGCGATCGCCACCGCGATATCGAGATTGTAGAGCTGCGCGGATTCCATCAGCCCGGTCAGCTCGGGCGAACGGAAACCGCGCCACCAGGCCAGCGCAGGAACGGCGGCGTCGGCATCGCCCTTGGCCGCGGCGCGATAGCTCGCCGGCACTTCGAGACTGAGCTCGGGTTTCTCCGCCCCGGGGATGCAGCCGGTCAGGCCAAGGCTCAGACCAAGGCTGAGGCCGCCGAACGCCGCCACGCGCCGAAACCGGACCGGTTTTCGCAATATTCGAAGACTAAGCAACGCTGCACCTGTCGGCATTTACTCGCCCGGTTGAAGTGAGGAGCCCGGCATCCGGATGGCGCCGCCGCCGCGGACGCGCAGGGCCCACAAGCGGAACCGGTCGAGATAGAGGTAGATGACCGGCGTCGTGTAGAGCGTCAGGACCTGGCTCAGGATCAGACCGCCGACGATGGCGATGCCGAGCGGCTGCCGCAGCTCGCCGCCGTCGCCCATCCCGATGGCGAGCGGCACGGCGCCGAGCAGCGCGGCCATCGTCGTCATCATGATGGGACGGAAGCGCAGCAGGCATGCCTCCTTGATCGCCTCGAGCGGCTCCAGCCCGCGCCTGCGTTCCGCGTCCAGCGCAAAGTCGATCATCATGATGGCGTTCTTCTTCACAATGCCGATCAGCAGGATGACGCCGATCAGCGCCATGATACTGAACTCGGTCTTGAATGCCATCAGCGCCAGCAAGGCACCCACACCTGCCGAAGGCAGTGTGGACAAGATGGTCAGCGGATGGACATAGCTCTCATAGAGCACGCCCAGCACGATGTAGATCGTGACGATCGCGGCCAGGATCAGGAACGGCTGGTTGCTGAGCGAATCCTGGAACGCCTTGGCGGAGCCCTGGAATGTGCCGCGGATCGTGGCCGGGACGCCGATCCGGTTCATGGTCGCCTCGATGCTGCTGACCGCGGTGCTCAGCGACACGTTCGGCGGCAGGTTGAACGAGATGGTGTTGGCGACCAGGAGGCCCTGGTGATTGACCGCAAGCGGCGTCGCGCCCTGCTTGAACGCCGCCACCGCCGACAGCGGGATCATGGTCTCGCTGCTGGTCGAGACGGCCGACCCGGTCGAGGCCACGCCCTTCCCGGTCGAGCCGATCGAATTGGTCGCCTGGTTGCGCGCGGCCTGGGCATTGGCCGAACTGGCCGCGCTCGAGGTTCCCGGCGCCACCACGGTGCCGGCCACCGCGTTGGTCGATTGCGAGCCGCCGACCGAACCGCCCGACGTGCTGATGTAGACGTCCTTCAGCGTCTCGGGGTTCTGCCAGTAGCGCGGCGCGACCTCCATGATGACGTGGTACTGGTTGCGCGCGACATAGATCGTCGACACCTGACGCTGGCCGAAGGCGTCGTAGAGGGTGTTGTCGATCTGGCTCACGGTGATGCCGAGCCGGGCCGCGGCGTCGCGGTCGATCACGAGATCGGATTCCAGCCCCTTGTTCTGCTGGTCGCTGTTGACGTCGGCAAGGTTCGGATCGCGCTGCAGGGCCGCAGCGATCTTCGGCGTCCAGTCGTTGAGCTCCTCGAGCGTCGAGCCCTGCAGCGTGTACTGATACTGCGCGTTCGAGGCCCTGCCCCCGACCCTGATGTCCTGCACCGCCTGCAGGAACAGGCTCGCGCCGGGCACCACCGCCATCTCCCGGCGCAGGCGTGAAATCACGCCGTCGGCGCCGATCTTGCGCTGGTCGAGCGGACGCAGCGAGACGAACACGAAGCCGGAATTGGTCTGGCCGCCGCCGGTGAAGCCGACCACCGTCTCCACCGCCGGATCGCGCTTGATGATGCCGACGAACTGCGCGAGCTTCTGCTGCATCAGCTGGAACGACACGCTCTGGTCGGCCTGGATCGAGCCGACCAGCCGCCCGGTGTCCTGTTGCGGGAAGAAGCCCTTCGGGATCACGTCGTAGAGATAGAAGTTGAGGCCGAACACCGCCGCCAGGATCAGCATCACCGACAGCGGATGCTGCAGCGCCGCGGTCAGCGTCCTGCGGTAGAAGTTCAGCATCGCCTCGAAGAAGCGCTCGCTGGCCCAATAGAGCCGGCCGTGGCCACCGCGGTCCGGCTTGAGCAGCACCGCGCACATCATCGGGGTGGTCGCCAGCGAGACCGCGAGCGAGATCAGGATCGAGATCGAGATCGTCATCGCGAATTCGCGGAACAGCCGCCCGACGATGCCGGCCATCAGCAGGATCGGAATGAACACCGCGATCAGCGAGATACTCATCGACAGCACGGTGAAGCCGACCTCGTTGGCGCCCTTCAGCGCCGCCTCGAGCGGGCTCAGGCCCTCCTCGATGTAGCGGGTGACGTTCTCCAGCACGACGATGGCGTCGTCGACCACGAAGCCGGTCGCGACCGTCAGCGCCATCAGCGACAGATTGTCGAGGCTGTAGCCGATCAGGTACATCGCCCCGAAGGTTGCGACCAGCGACACCGAGACCGCCACCACCGGAATCAAGGTGGCGCGCAAATTGCGCAGGAACGCGAACACCACGATGATGACGAGCATTACTGCCAGAACCAGCGTCCGCTCGACGTCGCGGAGCGAGGTGCGGATGGTTGTCGAGCGATCCACCGCCAAGCCGATGTCGATCGCCGGCGAAATCGAGGCCTGCAACTGCGGCATCAGCCCCTTCACCAGGTCGACGGTACTGATGATGTTGGCGTTCGGCTGGCGGTAGAGGATGAGCAGCACCGCCGGCTTGCCGTTGGCAAGCCCGGCATTGCGCAGGTTCTCGACGCCGTCGGCCACCTCGCCGACGTCGGAGAGGTGAACCGGCGCGCCATTGCGATAGGCCACGATCAGCGATCTGTAGTCGTCGGCCTTGTTGGCCTGGTCGTTGGCGTAGACCTGGTAGCGCTGGTCGCCGACATCGATGCCGCCCTTGGGGCTGTGGGCGTTGGCGCTCGACAGCGCCGCGCGGACGTCTTCGAGACCGATACCGTATTTGTAGAGCGTCTGCGGGATCAGATCGACGCGCACGGCAGGCAGCGAGCTGCCGCCCACCACGACCTCGCCGATACCCTCGACCTGCGACAGCTTCTGCGCCAGCACCGTGGAGGCGGCATCGTAGAGATCGCCACGCGTCAGCGTGTCCGATGTCAGCGTCAGGATCAGGATCGGCGCGTCGGCCGGGTTGACCTTGCGGTAGGTCGGATTGCTGCGCAGGCTGGTCGGCAGATCGGCCCGCGCCGCATTGATTGCGGCCTGCACGTCCCGCGCCGCGCCGTTGATGTCGCGGTTCAGCCCGAACTGCAGCGTGATCCGGGTCGAGCCGACCGAGCTCGACGACGTCATCTCCGTCACATCGGCGATCTGGCCGAGATGCCGCTCAAGCGGGCTGGCGACCGTGGTCGCGACATCCTGCGGGCTGGCGCCGGGCAGCGTCGCCTGCACCGAGATGGTCGGAAAATCCACCTGCGGCAGCGGCGACACCGGCAGCTTGAAGAACGCCACAATGCCGGCCGCCGCAAGCCCGAACGTCAACAGCGTGGTTGCGACCGGCCGGCGGATAAAGGGCGTTGACGGATCCATGGCTCAACGCGACCCGCTCGCCTCGCCGACCTCGTCCGCCCGCCCGGCAAACCGCAGCGCCAGGCGATCGAACCAGAGATAGATCACCGGCGTCGTGAACAGGGTCAGCATCTGGCTCACCAGCAGGCCGCCGACGATCGAGATGCCGAGCGGATGCCGGAGCTCGGAGCCGGCGCCGCTGCCGAGCATCAGCGGCAGCGCGCCGAGCACCGCTGCCATCGTCGTCATGATGATCGGCCGGAACCGCAACAGGCAGGCCTGATAGATCGCCTCCCGCGGCGGCTTGCCCTCGTTGCGCTCGGCATCGAGCGCAAAGTCGATCATCATGATCGCATTCTTCTTCACGATGCCGATCAGCAGGATGATGCCGATGATCGCGATGATGGTGAGATCCTGGCCGGCCATCATCAGCGCCAGCAGCGCGCCGATGCCGGCCGACGGCAGCGTCGACAGGATCGTCAGCGGATGGATGAAGCTCTCATAGAGCACGCCCAGCACGATATAGACCGTGATGATCGCGGCCAGGATCAGGAACAGCTGGTTGGAGAGCGAGGACTGGAACGCCAGCGCCGCGCCCTGGAAGCTCGTGATCATGCCGAGCGGCTGGTTGATTTCGGCCTGCGCCTGCTTGATCGCGGTGACCGCGCCGCCGAGCGAGGCGCCCGGGGCCAGGTTGAACGAGACGGTTGCCGACGGAAACTGGCCGAGATGCGAGACCTGCAGCGGTGCGGTCTCCACCCGCATCCTGGCCATCACCGACAGCGGTACCGGCGTCGAGCCCACCGATGACGGCAGATAGATCGACGACAGCGAATCCAGCGAGTTCTGCAGCGACGGATCGGCCTCGAGGATGACGCGATACTGGTTCGAATTGGTGAAGACGGTGGAGACGATGCGCTGGCCGTAGGAATCATACAGTGCGTTGTCGATCGTCGCCGGCGTGATGCCGAACCGCGCGGCCTGGTCGCGGTCGATGTCGACGAACACCGAAAGTCCCTGCGCGGAGATGTCGCTGGTGACGTCGCTGAGCTCCGGCAATTCCCTGAGCTTGTCGACCAGCTTCGGCGTCCATTCCGCAAGCTCGTTCGGATCGGCGTCCTGCAGGATGAACTGGTACTGCGTCCGGCTCACCGTGCCTTCGATGGTGAGGTCCTGGACCGGCTGCATGTAGAGCGTGATGCCGGTCAGCGCCGCGGTGCTCGCCTTGATCCGGTCCATCACCGTCGAAACGCCGGCCTTGCGCTGCTCATGCGGCTTCAGGTTGATCAGGATGCGGCCGCTGTTGAGCGTGGTGTTGGTGCCGTCGACGCCGATGAAGGACGACAGGCTCTCGACATCAGGGTCCTTCAGGATCGCGCTGGCGAGCCGCTGCTGCCGCTCGGCCATCGCCGCATAGGACACCGATTGCGGCGCCTCCGAGATCGCCTGGATCACGCCGGTGTCCTGGACGGGAAAGAAGCCCTTGGGGATGACGACATAGAGCAGCGCCGTGAGACCAAAGGTGGCGAGCGCGATCAACAGAACGAACGTCTGGCGATCCAGCACCCAGTTGAGCATCCGGGCGTAGATGGCGATGACATAGTCGAAGCCTTCCCGGCTGAGCCGCTGGAAGGTGTTCTCGCGCGTCATGCTCTCCGGCTTCAGGAGTTTCGCGCAGGCCATCGGCACCAGCGTCAGCGACACCACGGCGGAGATCAGAATCGTGACCGACAGCGTGATGGCGAATTCGCGGAACAGCCGGCCGACCACGTCGCCCATGAACAGCAGCGGGATCAGCACCGCGATCAGCGACACCGTCAGCGAGATGATGGTGAAGCCGATCTGCTCGGAGCCGCGCAGCGCCGCCTCGAGTGGAGATTCGCCCTCCTCGATATAGCGCGAGATGTTCTCGATCACGACGATGGCGTCGTCGACCACGAAGCCGGTCGCGATCGTCAGCGCCATCAGCGACAGATTGTTCAGGCTGAAGCCGAACAGATACATCGCCCCCAGCGTGCCGACCAGCGAGAGCGGCACCGACAGGCTCGGGATCAGCGTGGCGCGGGTCGAGCGCAGGAACACGAAGATGACCAGCACGACCAGCACCACCGCAAGCGCCAGCTCGTACTCGACGTCGCGGACCGAGGCCCGGATCGTGACGGTCCGGTCGGTCAGGATGTTGAGATCGATCGCGGCCGGCAGCGTGGCCTGCAGCTGCGGCAACAGGTCCTTGATGCCCTGGACCACAGAGATCACGTTGGCGCCGGGCTGGCGCTGGATGTTGAGGATGATCGCCTGGGTTTCGTTCATCCAGGCGCCGAGCTTGTCGTTCTGCGCGCCGTCGACGACGTTGCCGACGTCGCTGAGGCGAACCGGCGAGCCGTTCTTGTAGGCGATGATCAGCGAACGGTAGTCGCTGGCATTGCGGATCTGGTCGTTGGCATTGATGGTGTAGGCCCGCATCGCGCCGTCGAAATTGCCCTTCGGCGTGTTGACGTTGGCGTTGCCGAGCGTGGTGCGGAGATCGTCGATGTTCAGCCCATAGGCCGCAAGCTTGCGGATGTCGGCCTGGATCCGCACCGCGGGCCGCTGGCCGCCGCTGATGCTGACGAGGCCGACGCCGGGGAGCTGCGAGATCTTCTGCGCCAGCCGCGTGTCGACGAAATCCTGCACCTGCGTCAGCGGCATGGTCTTCGAAGTCAGGCCCAGCGTCAGGATCGGCGCGTCAGCCGGATTGACCTTGGCGTAGATCGGCGGCGCCGGCAGGTCCGACGGCAAGAGATTGCCCGCGGCGTTGATCGCGGCCTGCACCTCCTGCTCGGCGACGTCGAGCGAGATCGACAGGCCGAACTGCAGCGTGATCACGGACGAGCCGGCCGAACTCACCGAGCTCATCTGGTTCAGATTCGGCATCTGGCCGAATTGCACCTCGAGCGGCGCCGTCACCGACGACGTCATCACGTCGGGGCTGGCGCCCGGATAGAAGGTCTGCACTTGAATGGTCGGATAATCGACCTCAGGCAGCGCCGCGACGGGGAGGAATCTGAACGCCAGCATGCCCGACAGCATGATGGCGATCATCATCAGGGTCGTCGCCACCGGCCGCAGGATGAATGGCCGCGACGGGTTCATTTCGTCTGCCCGTCCGCAGCACCCTTGTGGTTGCCGCCTCCCGCCTTGTCGGGATCGGCGCCACCCTTGCTATCTGCATTGCTATCTGCCTTGGTGTCTCCCTTGCCGTCACCCTTGACGGCCCCATTCGCCGCGCCGCTCGCCGTCCCCTTGGCTGCACCGGCCGGGCTCGCGGCATCGGCAGGCGAGCGCACCACCACCTTGGCGCCCTCGCGCAGCTTGTCGGCGCCGTCGATCACGATGCGATCGCCGGGCACAAGCCCCGAGAGCACCTCGACACGGTCGCCGTCGGTGACGCCGATCTTGACCGGCCGCACCGAGACCGTGCTGTCGGCGTTGACGAGATAGACGAAGGTGCCGGGGACGCCGCGCTGGATGCCGGCGGTTGACATCGTCGTGGCATCCTTGTGGGTGTCGAGCAGCAGGCGGATGTTGACGAACTGGTTCGGATACAGCGTACGCTTGTCGTTCTCGAACTGGGCGCGCAGCTTGATCGTGCCGGTGGTCGCATCGATCTGGCTGTCGAAGGTCTGCAGCGATCCCTCGGCGAGCTTGTTGGCGCCGCTGCGGTCATAGGCCGCCGCCGGCAGCACCGCGCCCTCCTTCAACCGCTTCGCGACCGCCTGCAGATTGTCCTCCGGCAGCGTGAACAGCACGCTGATCGGCTCGAGCTGCGTGATCACGACAAGGCCGTTGGTGTCGCCCGCCGTCACGTAATTGCCGAGGTCGACCTGGCGCAGTCCGACCCGCCCGTTGATCGGCGAGACGATGCGACAATATTGCAGATTTACCTCGGCCGATTTCACCGACGCACGGTCGGCCTCGACTGTGCCCTGATACTGCGCGACCAGCGCGACCTGGGTATCGAGCTGCTGATGCGGCACCGCGTTCTGCGCGGCGAGGTTCTGATAGCGGGTGAGATCGACCTGGGCGCCCTTCAGCTGCGCTTCGTCGCGGGCGAGCTGTCCCTTGGCCTGCGCCAGCGTCGCCTCGTAGGGACGCGAATCGATCTCGGCGATCAGGTCGCCCTTCTTGACCTCATCGCCCTCCTTGAAATCGATCTTCATCAGGTAGCCGCTGATCTGGCTTCTGATCGTCACGGTCGCGAGCGACGTCACGGTGCCGAGCGCATTCAGGCTGACGCCGATATCGCCCTTGCCGACGGCCTCCGGCACGATCGACATCGGCCCGGCGTTGCGCCCGCCGCCGGCATGCGGCGGCGCGGCCTGCTGCCGCGTCCACCAGACGATGCCGGCAAGCACCGCCAGCACGACACACCCTGTCAGAAACCCTCGCCCGCGCGACGGGCGCCTGGTTTGCTCGGGCGCCACGATAGACGGGTGCTTGATATGCTGGTCCATAACTTGCCCACGAAGAAACACGAATGAGCCGGTGCGGCTCTATGTGTCCCCTGAAATCCGCGCGCGCCACATTCGAGGAAGCATTTTGGACGCTTCCGTCAGACAAAGCGCGTTAAGAATCGGAAAGGAAAGTCCTCCTTCCCGATCGGCCGCTATTTCTCGCTGGATTGTGGCTATTTTACCCGATCATCTGTAGCCAGGGCAACACGATCAGCAACAATCCGGCAAAGTAGATTACGCCGAAGATCAGCCCGAACTTCCAGAAGTCGCCTTTGCCGATATAGCCGCTGCCGTAATACATCGGCGCCGGTCCCGTGGCGTAGGGCGAGATCACCCCCATCAGCCCGAGCGAATAGACGCACAGCAGCATCAGGGTCTGCACCGACAGGCCGGGAATGCTGGAGCCGACCGCGAGCACCACCGGCAGCACGGCGGCGGTATGCGAGGTGATGCTCGAGAAGAAATAGTGGATCCAGAAGAAGAATGTGACGAGCAGGATCATCCCGACCATCGGCGACGTGCCGGAGAGCGGCTTCGCATAACCCTCGGCCACCCATTTGATGAAGCCGATCTCGTTGAGACCAGACGACAGCGTGAGCAGCGAGGTGAAATAGAAAAAGACCTCCCACGCGCTCTTCTCCGCGACGATGTCCTCGAACGCGATCACGCCTGTGAGCAGCATCAGCGAGATCACGACGAACACCACCGTGGTCGCGTTGATGAAGTTCGAGCCGAGCAGCGGCACGCTGATATTGGGGTTGGAGCCGCAGATCCACAGGAACATCGCGAGCAGCACCAGCACCGCCATGACCCATTCGTGCCGCGACGGCGGCCCCATCTTGGCGAGCTCGCCCTCGCTCCAAGTCACGATCTCCGGGCTGGCCTTGATCTCCGGCCGGCAGACGGCGTAGCTCAGCAGCGGCACCAGCAGCAGCAGAAGGATACCGAGCGGCGCGAAGCCGATGAACCATTGCGACCAGCCGACCTCGATATTGACGAGCTTCTTGGCGATCGAGAGCGCGGCGGCGTTCGGCGCCAGCGCGGTCAGAAACAGCGAGCTGGTGACGGCCGTGGTCGCAAACGCGGTCCACATCACGAAGGTGCCGATCCTGCCCGCGGTCGGACCGGGCTCGGAGCCGTAGATGCGCGGGATGTTGCTGACGATCGGATAGATGGTGCCGCCCGAGCGTGCGGTGTTGGAGGGCGTCGCCGGCGCCAGCACCAGATCGGAGAACGCCACCGCATAGCCGAGCCCAATGGTGCGGCGGCCGAGCCCGCGCACCAAGAGCAGCGCCAGCCGGCGGCCGAGCCCGCTCTTGCGGTAGCCGATCGAAAACACGAAGGCGCCGACGATCAGCCACACCGTGCTCTCGGAAAAGCCGGCGAGCATCCAGCGCAGCGACTTGTTCGGGTCGGGCTCGACATAACCGCCGACCCCGGCGACCGTCAGGCCGATCAGGCCGACCGCGCCGACCGGCATCGATTCGAGGATCAGCCCGGTGATGACCGCGGCGAACACCGCAAAATAGTGCCACTGATTGGCGTTCAGCCCTGATGGCACCGGGACCAGATAGATCACCAGCCAGACCAGCAACGGCGCAAACGTCCGCCATGACGATTTCATGCAGCGTCCCCCCTCACCTGTGTTGATTGTCGGGCGCCATGTCCCGGGCGGCGGCGCCATCTTTTTGCGGCAATGTAGCATGGCCGCGCAGTCCGTCTCGGGAAACTGCGGCGGAATGGCGCGGCTTGTGGAGGAACCGGCGCGTTTCGTCAACACGTCGCGACCCCGTGGCAGGCCCCATCGCAAGACCGCCCGCGCTTTGCTATCTTCGCCGGCATGACCTCACGCGACTCCGCCTCCTCCGAGATCACGCCCGAGGTGCTGCTGCGCGCCTATGCCTGCGGCATCTTCCCGATGGCGGAGAGCGCCGACGATCCGACGCTGTTCTGGGTCGAGCCGGAATTGCGCGGCGTGATTCCATTCGACGGCTTCCGTGTCGCCTCCCGCCTGGCGCGCACCGTGCGCTCGGATGTGTTCACCGTCACCGTCGATACCGCGTTCAAGGCCGTGATCGCCGGTTGCGCGGCGCCGCAGCCCGGCCGTGACGACACCTGGATCAACAAGCGCATCCGCGATCTCTATGTCGGGCTGCACGCGTCAGGCCATTGCCACAGCGTCGAGGTCTGGCAGGACGACATTCTGGTCGGCGGCCTCTACGGCGTCAGCCTCGGCCGCGCCTTCTTCGGCGAAAGCATGTTTCACACCGCGCGCGACGCGTCGAAGGTCGCGCTGGTGCATCTGGTGGCGCGGCTGATCGCGGGCGGGTTCGAATTGCTCGACACGCAGTATGTGACCGAGCATCTGAAGACATTCGGCGCGGTGGAGATTTCGCGCCGCCGCTATCGGGCGCTGCTCGACAAGGCGATCTCAGGCGCGCCTGCGGATTTCCGCAAGCTCGACACCACGCAACCGGTCAAGGGTGCCGACGCGCTGGCGATCATCGCCGCGCGCAATTGATGTATGACTGCGCCGTAGCATGTAGTCCGGATGAAGCGCCAATCCGCGCGACGTGACCGAGACTAGTTCCCGAACAATCCGCCGAACAGTCCGCCCGGCCGCTGCTGCTGGGGCGGCGGAGGTGGCGGCTGCTGCTGGTATTGCGGCAGCGGCTGCGGCGGCGGACGCGGCGCGGCCTGCTTCGGCGGCGCACGCTTCTGGGCCGGCGGCGGAGGCGGCGTCGGCGCCTTCGGCGGATCGGGCGCGGCGGTCACGATGGTCTGGTCCGGCCCTTTGCAGTCGGTCAGCCAGATGTCGTAGATCGGATGCTCGACGCCATGCAGGCCGGGGCTCGCCGCGAACATCCAGCCCGAGAAGATCCGCTTCACCTCGCCCTGCAGCGTGATCTCGTCGACCTCGACAAAGGCGTCGGTGTTGGCGGCTTCCGTCGACGGCCTGGTGTAGCAGGCATCGGTCTTCACCCGCAGTGCGCCGAACTGCACGGTCTCGCCGATATCCTCGTCGAAATTGATGATGCGTCCGGTGATCTTGTCGAGGCCGGAGAAGCTCGCCTTCTTGTTGGTGATCTTGGTCGACGGCGGCTCCTGCACGACCTCATCGCCCGGCTGCAACGCGGCAGGCGTCTGCGGCGGGGTGCCCTGTGGCGCGCCCTGCGGCGTCCCCTTGGGCTGACGCTGCCCCGGCGGCAGGCCAGGCAGCGGATTGGCACCGGGCGGTGTGTTGGCAACGGCGGGGCCGCCGGGCTGCGGCGGCTGTACGGCAACGCCGGGCGGAGCGACCGTGCTACCTGGCGGCGGCGCCAAAGGCTGCGACTGCACGCTGCCGGGCGGCGGCACCGCCTGGCCCGGCGGCAACGCCCGCGGCTGCGTCGGCAACAGGCGCCCGCGCGGCAGTTCCGGCACTTCCTCGTCGTCGTCGCTGGGAGGCGCCGCCTGGCCACGCGGAATCGAGCCGGGCGGACGCGGCGCGGGATCGGAGAAAATCGTTCCGATCTGCGCGCGCGCGGGCGGCGCAAGCGAGATGGTTGAGGCGGCAACCAAGGCCGCAAAGCCAGTCAGGGCAATGGTTCGAAGCATCTCGCGGGCTTTAAAGGGCGAATCGGGCTCGCGACAGTTTACCTTGATATCGGCCGCTCGCAGGCCACCGGTTAACACGCCGAATACGGCGGGGAAAGGGCGCGCGGACGCCCGTCCCCGGCCCTCCGCCAGGCACTGGTCACCCTCTGGTCACTCCTGGGAACACGTGTGATAGTCGTCACGCTGAAGGCGCGCGGCACCGCGTGAAAACCAGGAAAATCCGGATCGAACCGGACCAGCCAGAGGAAACCCAAACATGCCAGATCGCATCAGGCTCGACGGCCGGGTTGCCGTCGTCACCGGGGCTGCCGGCGTCATAGGAACCGCCACGCTCCAACTGCTTGCAGAGCGCGGGGCGCGGATCGTCGCGGTCGACCGCAAGGAGGCCGACCTCAGCGCCGCCATCAAGGACCTGCCCGCCTCGGCCGAGGCCCTCGCGATCGCCGCCGACGTCACCGATGAGGACGAGGTCAAGGACTATGTCCGTACCGCCGTGGACCGCTTCGGCACCATCGACGCCTTCTACAACAACGCCGGCATCGAGGGCGACATCAGGCCGATCCCGGAATATTCGCTGGAGAGCTTTCGCCGGGTGCTCGACGTCAATGTCGTCGGCGTCTTCCTCGGCATGAAATATGTGCTGCCGGTGATGCTGAAGCAGAACAAGGGCAGCATCATCAACACCGCCTCGATCGCCGGCCTGATGGGATCGCCGATGATCGCGGTCTACAGCGCCAGCAAGCATGCCGTGATCGGGCTGACCAAGAGCGCGGCCTGGGAATGCAGCGGCACCGGCGTGCGGGTCAATTGCGTCTGCCCCGGCATGATCGAGAGCCGGATGCTGAACACCATCCTGCAGGGCCGTTCCGGCGGCAACGCGCCGCCGCCGGTCGAGAAGATCGTCGACCGCATCCCGGCACGCCGGCTCGGCCTCGCGAGCGAGGTCGCATCGATCGTCGCTTTCCTCGCTTCCGACGAGGCGAGCTACGTCTCCGGCTCCGCCTACACCGTCGACGGCGGCCGCACCGCCGCCTGACGCTCTAGTTCAGCATCACAAGAAGGTTTGTCGTCTATGCCCGTCGTTCTCGATCCCGATGCCGCCGCCGTCTACAAAGCTTTCCAGGAGGCCGGCCGCCCCGCCTATGAATCGCTGACCGCACCGGAAGCGCGCGAATATTATCGGGCCGCCCGCATCGTCTCCAATCCCGAGCCGCCGGCGCTTGATTCAAGCAACGAGCTTGCGATCCCGGCGCCGCACGGCGCGATCCCGGCCCGCATCTACACGCCGAAGACGCTGCGCAAGACAGACGGGCTCGTGCCGTGCCTGATGTTCTTCCATGGCGGCGGCTGGGTGATCGGCGATCTCGATACCCATGAGGTAGTTTGCCAGAAGCTTGCCCATGAGGGCGAGCTGATCGTGATCTCAGTCGATTACCGGCTCGCGCCCGAGCACCGCTTCCCTGCCGCGGTGGACGACGCCGTCACCGCGACCAAATGGGTCGCCGCCAATGCTCGGGATCTCGGCATCGATGCTTCGCGCCTGATCGTCGGCGGCGACAGCGCCGGCGGCAACCTCGCGGCCGTGGTTGCCCTCACCGCCCGCGACGGCGGACCGAAGCTCGCCGCCCAGCTGCTGGTCTATCCCGCGACCGATTTCTCGCGGAAGCATCCCTCGCACCGCGAGCCCGAGACCAGCATCCTCTTGACGCATTCGGTGATCGGCTGGTTCGGCAACCACTATCTCGGCGACGCCGACCACAGCGACTGGCGCGCCTCGCCCGCGCGCGCGAAAGACTTTGCCGGATTGCCGCCGGCCTATGTGCTGACCGCGGGCGCCGATCCGCTGCGCGACGAAGGCGACGAGTATGCGACATTCCTCAGGGATGCCGGCGTGCCCTTGACCTACCGGCATTTCCCCGGCCAGTTCCATGGCTTCTTCACCATGGGCAAACTGCTCAACCAGGCCAATGTCGCGGTGACCGAGATCAGCGCCTGGCTGAAGGCACAGGGCTAGTGTCCTCCTCGATCGAAATCGCCAGGCACACGCTGCTCTCCTGCGGTCTGGTCCTGGCGATCGGTACAGTCGCGGCGCTCTTCGCCCAGAAGGTCAGGATTCCCGACGTCGCGGTATTCCTCATCGTCGGCATCCTGATCGGCCCGCATGCCCTTGGACTTGTCGATATCGCAGCCGATTCCGCGCTGAACCAGATCATTCTGCTGTTCGGCGCAAGCTACATCCTGTTCGACGGCGGTGCGACGCTGCGGCTCGCCGTGCTGAAACAGGTCTGGATCACGATCGCAGTGATCGCGACGGCGGGCGTCGTGATCACTGCGACCATCACGGGACTGGCGGCCAAATTCATTCTGAGCGTTCCCGCGGTCGTGGCGTTCCTGCTCGCGGCAACGCTCGCCTCGACCGATCCGGCGACACTCGTACCGATCTTCCGCCAGGTTCGCATCAGGGACCGTGTTGCGCAGACCGTGATGAGCGAGTCCGCGTTCAACGACGCCGTGGGGGCAATCATCACCTTCAGCTTTCTGGGGATGGCGACAGGCAGCGCGTTCTCGCTCTCCGCCACCTTGTTCGAGCTGGTGACGCATTCCGCCATCGGTATCGTCGCCGGCATCATGCTGGGTTATCTCGCGGCATTGTTGATCGCTCACGAGAAGTGGGCATTCCTTGCTGAATACGCGCCGGTGGTGACCGTCGTCGCCGTCATCAGCGCCTATTTCGCCGCCGAGGGCATGCACGCATCCGGCTTCATGGCCGTGTTCGTGTTCGGCATCATGCTCGGCAACAAGGAACGTTTCGGGTTCCAGATGGAGCCGGGCGAAGCGCAGAAGCTCGATGAGTTCGTGCTGACCACGGCCTTCATTCTGCGTCTGTTCATTTTCATTCTGCTGGGTGCTCAAGTCAATTTTGCCCTGATGCAGCAGTATTGGATTGGTGGCGTGGCAGTCACGCTGGTGTTGATGTTTCTTGCGCGCCCCGCGACCGTCTTCCTGTGTGCGCTGCCCGACCGTCGCGCGCGCTGGAGTTTCGCGGAACTGCTGTTCATGTGCTGGACCCGCGAAACAGGCGTCATCCCCGCCGCGCTCGCCGGCCTCATGCTCGGCATGAAGGCGCCGGGAGCGGAGATGATCGCCTCCGTCACCTTCGTCGCGATCCTGACCACCATCCTGATCCAGGCCTCCACCACGCGCTGGCTTGCCTCGAAGCTCGGGCTGCTGGAAGCCGACCAGGGCTGACACTTATTCCGCGCCTATAACGCGCCTCCGCCGTTCGTCTCGCATTCCTATGCGGTCGCTCTGATATTCGATCAGGTGATCAGCGCAGCTTTCGCGCGCATGGGAGATCCCTCCCGGATTGGTGCTGCCATGCCACAAGACAACGATCGGAACCCGTATTCTCTGCCGGCGTGCATCGCGGTCCTGTTGATCTTCGGTGCCGCAACCCAACTCGGCGCGCTCACAACCTGGCTCTGACCGCCAGCCTCGGGCAGGATGTCGTAAGCACCATGTTCCGGGTTCTGCTGCCGGCGATATGCCAAACAGTCGCAGGCCCGAGAACAGGGTTGCCCTATGCCTGTCGCCGTGCAAAACGAGCAGTGGGTGTTAGCTGCATGCCGCAGTGACAGGTAAAGCGATGGTCGGGCCACCACGCGGACTGCGTGCGCCCGATGGATCACCGACTGCCCGCCCAGGACCTGCCGCGAGCCCAACGACTTGCCGAGCAGGCGTTCGCCACGCTCCAGCGCTTCCTGCACGTCGAAGCCGTCAGCGGCGGCGTACTGCTGGCTGCGGCAGCCGCTGCAATGATCTGGGCCAACTCTGCTTTCGCCGACAGCTATCACGCGCTCTGGCACCAGCAGCTCTCGATCGGGTTTGGCGGCTTCGTCAGCTCCCGATCGCTGCATTTCTGGATCAACGAAGGGCTGATGACGATTTTCTTCCTCGTCGTCGGCATGGAGATTCGGCGCGAGATACATGAAGGCGCGCTGAGCAGATTCGACCAGGCGATGCTGCCCGTGATCGCGGCAGCCGGCGGCGTCATCGCCCCGGCACTCATCTACATTGGCCTGAATGCCGATCCCGTGCGCGGCCAGGGCTGGGCCGTACCGACGGCAACGGACATCGCCTTTGCCGTGGGCGCGCTCGCTTTGCTGGGACGATCGATCCCGGTCAATCTACGGGTGTTCCTGCTGGCGCTCGCGATCATCGACGACGTCATCGCGGTGTTGATCATTGCCTTCGTCTACTCCGGCGGACTGGAGCTGAGCGGGTTTGTCGTGGCGGCGCTCGGCATTCTGATGGTCGTCGGGCTTCAGCGGATCGGCGTCGGCTCCGCCCTCGCCTACGTTCCGGCGGGCGCACTGGTCTGGACCGGGCTGCTGATGAGCGGAGCGCATCCGACCCTTGCCGGTGTCGTGCTCGGCCTGATGACCCCGGTGCGGCCGATGCCGCTGCGGGAGCCGCCCCTGCAAATGGTGTCGCGCGTGGTCGCGGAGTTGCGCGACGGCGATGCGGCCTGGAAGGATATCCATCGCCTCAGGTCACGGCGCCGTGCGCTCCACGTCGCGCATCGCGAGATGTTGCCACCCGTCGTGCGCGTGCAGACGGCGCTGCATGGCTGGGTCGCCTTCGGCATCATGCCCTTGTTCGCGTTGGCGAACGCCGGCATCAGCCTGACAGCTTCCGGCCTCGCTGCCGGACCTCAATCCGTGATGCTGGGCGTGGGGCTTGCCCTTGCCTTGGGAAAACCGGTCGGTGTGGTCGGTGCCACCTGGCTCGCGGTCAAGTCGGGGCGCTGTCGGCTCGCACCCGGCATGACGTGGGGCGGCGTCTGCCTCATCGGCCTGTTGGCCGGAATCGGTTTCACCATGTCGATTTTCACCGCCATGCTCGCCTTCCCCGACGAGGCGTTGCTCAACGCGGCAAAGCTGGGCGTGCTCGGGGGCTCGCTCGCCGCGGCGCTGCTTGGGCTCGGTTGGGGCGCGGCCTACGCGCGTCGTCAGCGCAAAGGGGCAACGGCGCACCCCTGACGCTTCGCGGACGGCAAACGAACCCGATCCCCCGACGCCTCGCTACCCCACGCGCGATGCCCGGCGCAGCGATTGTGGCGTGGGATTCGTCGTGCTGCGACGCACAATCGGACTGCTTCAAACTTGTGGAAAAGCGAGACAAATCCGTTGACATTGCTAAACTCCATTCGCCGTAACAACTTATGGAGCGTTCGCATGAGTGTTAGTGCAGAAGTCCTCGCCCGCGCCCCGATGGAAACGACCGAGGGCGAAATCGACACGGTGAGTACGCATCGCCCACGCGGCAATATTCGGCCTCTCTCGCCGATGCCGGACTACGTCGAGCACCGCAACGGCGTCAACGAGGTGGGCAAGCTATCGGCCGAGGCGGTCGTGCGCGAATACGAAGCGGCCGTGAAAGAGATCGAGGCCCTTGGAACGGAACTGCAATTGGCCGCCAAGAACTGCGAGGTCATGGTGGCGGGTGTCCACGACATGATCGCGGAAATCAAGGAGTTCGCCGCGGGCTACCGCGATCAGGGCAAGCGTTTTTTCCTGCAGATCGAAGCCGTCTCGTTGATGACCACGGAGGTCAGGAACACCTGCGAAGCACTCAAGAAGAAGATCGCGACCGACACATTGAGCAACTGATATTTCGGCTCGGGCACGTTTCGCGCTCAGCCATCCGTGGATTTTCAGCGTGTGTGTAAGGTGAATCGCTGCGCTATTCCGGCGCGGCGGAACCGTTAGTTCTATTCGCGACCAAGTCGTTTGAGATCAAGTCGTTCAAACTCGAGTCATTCAACATCCGGCCCGCTTCGGCGGGGCCTTCGTGCTGCGGTAAACTCTGTGCGCGGCGTGTCCGCGAATGCGTCGGTGACCGGCTTAACGCACGTCAGGTGCGCGCTCAGCCATGTCCGTTGCCGGCGGCAAAGCTGAAATCGGGGACCAGCGGTCGCTGAAATCCCTGGCCGGGAGCGCGTCCGCGTCGGAGACGACAACGCCCTCGGTCCGGGGCAGGTGCGACCTGATCGTCGCGGCGGTTGCAGTGACAGCCAGCAGGGCGACAGCCACGAACCCGGTAATCGTTCGATGCTTTGTCATGTAGAACCTCCTCGGGTCCCCAACGCCCACCTCACGTGGGTCACAGGAACCGTCGCGCCGGTTCATCAGTGCGACGACAGCATGGATCGTGTGAAATCGGACAATGAGCTTGTCCCAAACTCAAATTGCTTCTGCCGGCAGCCGGTGAGCTTGGCGGCGGTCGCTCATCGGCAGCTCTGTTCGCTTCGTCGCTGGAACGATCGCCCTTCTTTCCAGCAACGCGCCGGAGTTTCCGCAAGTCGACGAGCTACTCCGCGCGCGATGCCCGGCGCAGCGATTGCGGCGGCTGGCCGAAGGCGCGGATGAAGGCGCGGCGCATCCGCTCGGGATCGCGGAAGCCGGTGATCTCGGCGACGCGCTCGATCGCCTCGCCCGACGACTGCACGCGTTGCCGCGCGACTTCGATCCTCAACCGTTCGACCGCTTTCGATGGCGTGGTGCCGGTCTCCGCGATGAAGGCGCGGGTGAAATGCCGCGAGCTCATCCCGGCCTTGTCGGCGAGGTCCTCGACCGTCAGCGGCGCATCGAGATGCTCGCGCGCCCAGGCGAGCAGCGGCCCGAACCGGCCGTTCGGCGCCTTCAATTCCAGCAGCGAGGAAAACTGCGACTGCCCGCCGCTGCGCCGATGATACAGCACGAGCTGCCGCGCGGTGCTCTGCGCGACCTCGTCGCCGTAGTCTTCGGTGATCATGGCGAGTGCGAGGTCGATGCCGGCGGTGATTCCGGCCGAGCTCCAGATGTTGCCGTCGCGGACGAAGATCTGGTCCGGCTCGAGCTTGACCTTCGGATAGGTCTTCACGAAATGCGGCGTGCGCTGCCAATGCGTGGTGGCGCGGCGGCCGTCGAGCAGGCCGGCCTCGGCCAGCACATAGGCGCCCGAGCAGACGCTGGCGACGCGGATGCCGCGGCTCGCCATCCGCCGCACGAATGACAGCGTGATCGGACAGGTCGCCGGCGTGCGCACGCCGTTGCCGCCCGCGACGATCAGCGTTGTGATCGCCGCCGACGGCTTGAGGCCGCGCGCCAGCATCTCGACGCCGGACGAAGAGCGCACCGGCCCGGCCTTCACCGCGATCGTCTTGATCGCCGGCGGGTTGTTGGCGAAGCGCGCCGCGATCTCGAACGCCGCGATTGGGCCGGCCGCATCGAGCAGCTGGAAGTCGGGAAAGATCAGGATGCCTATCATCTGCCAAATCCTCGCAATGCCGAATGCCCGGAGATGGCGTCGACGTCCGAAAACGAGGGAATTACGCCATTTAAGACATGAGGCCACCATGGCATCGTGGTTTCGTCAAGCGCTATTTGGAGACCTCCGATGTCCGAACCCCTGCAGATTGGATTGCTCGTCTTCCCGAAGGTGACCCAGCTCGACCTGACCGGTCCGTTGCAGGTGTTCTCCTCGGTTCCCGGCGCCAATGTGCATCTGATCTGGAAACGGATCGAACCAGTTCCGACCGACTCCGTCATGGTCCTGACGCCGACCACGACCTTTGCCGACTGCCCGCAGCTCGACGTGATCTGCGTGCCCGGCGGGTTCGGCACCGACGACATGGTCGGCGACGCGGAGGTGCTCGCCTTCCTGCGCAAGCAGGCCGAGGGAGCGAAATACGTCACGTCGGTCTGCACGGGCTCGCTGGTGCTCGGCGCCGCCGGTCTGCTGAAGGGTTATCGCGCCACCACGCATTGGAGTGCGATCGATTTCCTGGCGGGCTTCGGAGCCATCCCGACCAAGACGCGCGTCTGCGTCGACCGCAACCGTTTCACCGGCGGCGGCGTCACCGCCGGCATCGATTTCGCGCTGACGCTGGTGTCCGAGCTCGTCGATCGCAAGACCGCGGAAGCGATCCAGCTCAGGCTCGAATACAACCCGGCCCCGCCGTTCAATGCCGGCTCGCCCGATACCGCACCGGCCGAGATCCTCGCCTTCATGAAGGAGCGGATGGGACCGGCACATGCGCGCCGGGGCGAATTGATGAGCCGCGCTGCGGCACGGCTGTCCTGACCCGATCGTGAGACAAAGAAAAAGGCCGCCCGGTTTCCCGAGCGGCCCTTCCTGTCTCACGGCAGCCTCACATTTGCGGGCGATTTCAGGACGTCTGCACCGGGGGCCTATCTCCCGGCCGCATCCAACTCGGAGGCCGCTGCACATCGGGACAGTCGCGATCTGGAGCCCGATCCGACGCGATGGTCTCCCATCTCCGTAGGATGGCTTCATTGAGCCGCGAAGACATGCCCGGCGCAAGCGGCCAGCATGGGATGCGGCGCACCTGTCCCCGCTGTTACCGTTGTCCACAGGCGCGCGTGCGCTGCACGCGCGGCGTTACGCACACGCTCGGCAGAAACAACAATGCGTGAAGCTCAGCTTCCGGGCGTCCAGGCGTGATAGTCGCCGGTCGCCTTGGGGCGGCGGCCGCTCGCCAGCGTCGAGCCGGACGGACGGTAAGCCTGCGCGGTGCCGGTCATGTTCGGAAGATGCGGCTTTTCCCATTCCCGCGGCGCGTACGTCTCCTCGGTCGGGGGCACATCAACCGTGTGATGCAGCCAGCCGTGCCAGCCGGCCGGGATCCGGGACGCTTCGGCATAGCCGTTATAGACCACCCAGCGGCGCTCGAAATGCAGCGTCGGATCGATCTCGCCGCCCTTGGTCCGGTAGTAGCGATTGCCCTGCTCGTCCTCGCCGACCAGCTCGCCGTAGCGCGAGGTCCACAATTGCGTGCCAAAGGTCTGGCCGTTCCACCAGGTGAAGAATTTCAGCAGGAATTGTTTCATGCGTGGCCGGTCGGTTCGAGGCAGTCCGGCTCTGATGCCACCTGAATCTCCAAATGTCCAGCCGCCGCCAAGGTAGCCCGGCACTCCCGGAATAGGCCGGGTGACGGGCCCTTTGGCGACCAAATGACGCGGTCACGGGGAGTTTTGTTCACCCGCCATACATGCGCCGCCGGTCAAGCAAAGATGACGGACAATCAATGTCGAGCGCAGGAACGTCCGACCACAGAGATGGTTAGACATTGTCCGATTCAATGGAGTCCAAAATGATCAATATGAAGGTTCTGAGCACCGCCGCGGCGCTGGCGCTTGCGCTGCCGTTGGCTGTGGCGCCGACCGTCTCGTTCGCCCAGTCTGCCGCACAGATGGGCGCGATGGGCGGTGGCGGTGGTGCGCGCGGCGGCGGCGGTGGCGGTGGCGGTGGCCATGTCGGCGGCGGCGGCGGCGGTGGTGGCTTTGGCGGCGGCCGTGGTGCTGCGATGGGCGGCGGGGGCGGTGGCTGGCATGGCGGTGGTGGCGGCGGCCAGTGGGCCGGTGGCGGCGGCGGTGGTTGGCGCGGCGGCGGTGGCGGCTGGCACGGCGGTTATCACCGTGGCGGCGGCGGCTTCTGGCCGGGCGCGGTTGCGGGCGCAGTCGTCGGCGGAGCGCTCGCCTCGGGCGCGTATTACGGCGGTTATGGCCCCGGATACGGCTATTATGACGACAGCTACGGCTATTACGACGACAGTGCGCCTGTCGCCGTGGAGGCCGCCCCGGGCGGCGACGCGAGCTACTGCGCGCAGCGCTACAGGTCGTACGACCCGGGTTCGGGCACCTATCTCGGCTTTGACGGCCTGCGGCACCCCTGCCCGTAACGCCTCAATGCCTGAGTTGGCGAAGGGCGGCGGCAACGCCGCCCTTTTTCATGTGTGCAAGTCTCATGTCCGCAACGCCACCGCGACGGCTGCGAACGTCACCACGAGCGCCGCGATGTCGCTCGTGCTGAGTGGCTCGCGAAGCATGGCCGCGGCCGCCAGCACGCCGACGACAGGCACCAGCAGCGTGCCGATCGACGCGGTCGCCGCGGGCAGCCGCTCCAGCGCCGCGAACCAGCAGACATAGCAAAGGCAGAACTGGATCAGCGTCATGTAGATCATCGACGCCCAGCCGAACTGCGACAGCGCAGCAAGCTGCGGCTGCTCGATCAGGACGCCGGCGATCGCGAGCTGCCAGGCCGCGAGCGACAGCGGCGGCATTGCGAGCTTGAAGAACTTGGTCAGCACCGTGCCAAGCCCGACGCAGAGCGCGCCCGCGAGCGCGAACAGGATGCCCGGCAACTTGCCGAGGCTCGCGTCAAGACCGCCACCGCCGATCAGTGCGGCGATGCCGGCAAGCGCCACGCCAAGCGCGAGCGCACGCGGCAGCGACACGCGCTCGCCGAGCACCGGCCAGGCCACCAGCGCGACCCACACCGGAATCGAGATCCCGAGCACGGCTGCCTCGCTGGCCCGCAGCCAGATCAGCGCCAAGCCCATCGACGCGACCCAGCCGCCGATCGAAAGCGTCGACACCAGCGCAAGCCGCGTCCACATGCCGTCAGGTACGCGCAGCGGTTGTCCGCGTGCGACCGCCACCAGACCGAGTGCGATCGCGCCGACCACGCCGCAGAGCCCGCGCGACGACAGCGGCGGCCACTCCGTGAGAAGGAACTTCATGATCGGGAAATTGAGACCCCAGCCGGTCGATGCGACCACCAGGAATCCGAGGCCGAGCGGTGACAGCGGGGCGCGGCCTGCAACTGGAACTGGGGTCATGGACCCGTCGTAATGTGGGCGGACAAATGCAAGTGATGGTATCAGGGCTAGCTGGAAATCTGCTTGTCAGCAAACACCATATGCATTCTATGATACAGACTTTCCGTCGAGGTTCCGCCTTAATCGGCAGACGGGCCAAGCGAGTCGCCGGCACGCGAGGCCGCAGATAGAGGATGCATCGTGCCGAGCGTTCTCGTGGTCGATGACGACCCGATGGTGTGCGTCGCCATCGAGGTGTGCCTGCAGCGCCAGGGCTTCGACGTCACCGTCGCGGATGGCGGTGAAGCGGGCATGCGCGCGCTGGACAAAGCGTCGTTCGACGTCATGCTGGTCGACGTCTTCATGCCGCATATGCGCGGTTTCGAGGCGATCCGCGTCTTCCACGAGCGCGCGCCCGATATTCCCGTGATCGCGATGTCCGGCTATGCCTTCGCCAATGCCGACCGTGCGCCGGATTTCCTGCGGATGACGATCGAACTCGGCGCGTCAGCCTGCCTGCGCAAGCCGTTTACCCCGCAGGCGCTGATTGCCGCCGTTAACGAATGTCTTGCGAAGTCCGCTCCTTCTGCTCGTCTTTCCAAATAATTGCTCGTACTAATCGTCGATGGCTTCCCAGCGTCTCATCCTCGGCAGCGGCCTTGCGATCCTCCTCGTCATCAGCGCGGCGTCGATCGGGCTGGATGTCAAGTCGCGCAGCGAGATTGATTCGGTCGATCACGCACTCGCCATCCTCAAGCGCATTTCGGATGCGCGTTCGCTGCCGCGCGGCGTCGAGAGCGCGGCGCGCGGGTTCGCGCTGACGGGCGATGCCTCCTTCGCCGACGAGTTTCGCGAGCAGAGCACCACCCTCACCGCCGCCTTCGACGATTTGATGGCTGCGTTGAAGTCGGCCCCGGACGAGGCGCAACTGATCGCGGGGACCAAGGGACAGGTCGAGCGCGCCATTGCGCTCGGTGCCGAACTGATCAGGTTGCGCACGGCGGGCGACACGGCCGGCGCCGCGGCGCTGATCTCCGCGGGCGAGAGCCGCGCGCTGATGGACAAGGTCGGTGCGGCGCTCGACCGCCTGGTCACCGAGGAGCGCCGCCTGCTCGGGATTCGCACCGAACAGTCGAAGACCAATGGCCGGCTGTTGCTGGCGGTCGACCTTGCCGGCGTGGTGATGATCCTGCTGCTCGCGGTCGCACTGACGCTGGCGGCCCGGCGCGCCAGCCGCGAACTGCAGGGCGCGCTCAGCGCCACCAAGGCGACCAACCTGTCGCTCGAAGGCAAGGTGGCCGAACGCACCAAGGATCTCGGCGCCGCGCTCGAAGAGCTCCGCCGTTCGACCTCGGTGATGGAAACCACGTTCCGCAGCATGGCGGAGGCGGTGCTTGTCATCGACACCAGCGGCACCGTGCTGCTCTCGAACCCGGCCGCCGAGAAGATGCTGCGCTACAAGCCGGGCATGACGGTCCGCCAGCTGCGCGACCTCAGCAACGTCTTCGAGGCCGACGGCGTCACGCCGATGCGGGCCGACGACATGCCGTCGGCCAGGGCGCTGCGCGGCGAGGAATTCGACGGGCTGGAATTCGTCGCCAAGCCGGTCCGTGGCGCCCCTCCGATTCACCTCGTGGTGTCGGGCCGGCCGTTGCGCGACGACGACAGCACCATCACCGGCGCGGCGCTGATCTATCACGACATCACCGCCTCGCGCGAAACCGAGCACAAGCTGCAGCAGGCGCAGAAGCTCGACGCCATCGGCAAGTTGACCGGCGGCGTCGCGCACGACTTCAACAACATGCTGACGGTCATCACCGGCACCACCGAGACGCTGGTCGACAGCCTGCGCAGCCAGCCGACGCTTGCGCAAACCGCCGAGCTGATCGACCGCGCCGCCGAGCGGTGCCGCGAGCTGATCCAGCATCTGCTCGCGTTCGCCCGCCGCCAGCCGCTGGAGCCGCGCACCGTCGACATCAACGGCACCGTGGTCGATATCGCCAAGCTGCTGCGGCCGACGCTGGGCGAGCAGATCGAGATCGATCAGGTGCTCGCGCCCGATGTCGCCAGCGTTCATATCGATCCGTCGCAGCTTGCCAATTCGCTGCTCAACATGGCGATCAACTCCCGCGACGCGATGCCGAACGGCGGCAAGCTGTTGTTCGAGACCAGCAACATCGTGCTCGACGACGCCTATGCGGCTGTTAATCCCGACATCACGCCGGGCCGTTACGTGCTGCTCGCGGTCAGCGACACCGGCACCGGCATGTCGCACGCAGTGCAGGACAAGGTGTTCGAGCCGTTCTTCACCACCAAGGAGGTCGGCAAGGGCTCCGGCCTCGGCATGAGCATGGTCTACGGCTTCGTCAAGCAGTCCGGCGGCCATATCAAGATCTACAGCGAGGAAGGCCACGGCACCACGATCAAGCTCTATCTGCCCCCTGCCCGCGGCCAGGTCGAGGTGGAGGCGCCTGCGCCGGAGCCGGTGCGGCGCGGCAGCGAAGTCATCCTGGTCGTCGAAGACGACCAGCTGGTGCGCAACTACGTGGTCACACAGCTCGGCGCCCTCGGCTACAAGACCATTGCCGTGCCCGACGCCCGCGCCGCGCTGGCGCTGGTCGACAAGGGCGAGAAGTTCGACCTCTTGTTCACCGACGTCATCATGCCCGGCGGCATGAACGGCCGCCAGCTCGCAGACGAAGTGAGAAAGCGGCGGCCCGGCCTCAAGGTGCTCTACACCTCGGGCTATACCGAGAACGCGATCGTGCATCACGGCCGCCTCGACGAAGGCGTGCTGCTGCTGGCAAAACCTTATCGCAAGGCGCAGCTCGCCAGCATGCTGCAGCAGGCGCTCGGCGAGTGACGTGAGACCGCTCTCTGCCCTCTCCTCCGTCATTGCGAGCGAAGCGAAGCAATCCATTTCGCCACGTGTCGCGGCAATGGATTGCCGCGGCGCTCCGCGCCTCGCAATGACGGGCTGAAGGAGAAGGGACTTACCTCGTCGCCAGCGCGACGCCGGCCAGCGTGAACAGCAGTGCTGTGATCTGGGTCGGCCCGAGCGGCTCGTGCAGCGCGACGGCGGAGGCAATCACGCCGATCACAGGCACCGCCATGGTGCCGATCGCCGCCACCGAGGCCGGCAGCCGGGCGAGCGCGGCAAACCACGCGACATAGGCGACGCAGAACTGGATCAGCGTCGAATAGACCAGCAGCCACCAGCCGACCGTCGTGACGCGATCGAGATGCGTGGTCTCGATCAGGAGGCCGATGATCGCGATCGGCACGCAGCCGAGGCCGATCTGCCAGGCCGCGGCCGGGATCGGCGGCATCACCAGCGGGTATTTCTTCGCCAGCACGGTGCCGAGCGCAAAGCCGAACGCGCCGCCGAGCGCCATGATGATTCCCGGCAGCTTGTCCTTGCTCGCGGAAATCCCGTTGCCGCCCATGATCGCGGCAAGGCCGGCGAATGCCATCACGAGCGCAATGGTCCGAAGCCACGTCGGCCGCTCGCCGAGCACCGGCCAGGCCAGCAGCGAGGCCCAGACCGGCATGGTGTAGGCAATCAATGCGGTCTCGCTCGCCGGCAGCCACAACAGCGCGAGCCCCATCAGCACCATCCAGCCGGAGACGTTGAGCGCCGCATACAGCACGAGGCGCGGCCACAGCCGGGCCTCGACATGCAGGCTCTGCGCCCGGAGCAGCGCGAGGGCGGCCAGCAGCACGGCGCCGATCACGCCGGTGGTGCCGCGCAGGGTCAGCGGCGGCAGCTCGCTGAGCAGGAACTTGGTGGACGGCCAGTTGAACCCCCAGCCCACCGAGGTGATGGCGAGGAACATCAGGCCGGCGGGCGCAAGGCGCGGCCGCGTGGAAGGCTTCTGGTCTGTCATGGAACCCGGCAAGGGTGTGAACAGGATGTGAGTCGGCCGCAGCTTGCCCGCGATTTTGTCGCCCGACCATCACGCCTCTGACATGCCTGATCCATACTTTGCCCGTAGGCCTACGTGAGTCCCCAAAATTCAATCCGCCACGGCGAATAAAATCTTCGCCTGTGAACAGCGGGGCGAACCTCCAATCCACAGGCGGAGCGAATTTTTTTGGCTTGGGAATCCCTGAGGACTCACCGATAGTTGGCTCGATCACAGGCGCGGCACCGACCCCTGTTATCCCCCTCCTTCCACCATATTTAGTGCTTGATTCAGAAACTCGTACTAGTCCTTGACGGGTGCAACGGACATGGCCTAGCTTTCAACCTGTTCGGCGCGAGTGTGTTTGGGTCCCCGCCGGTCGCTCCCACAAGGGTTCCAAAATGACCACTCCGCCAGGCCTTCGGGCCGCGGGTGAAGGGCTTGTCTGCCCTGATTTTGGGCCGAGTCCTTTGGGCTAGGTTCGGAACGACAGAACGGGCCGAGAAGGACCGGAAACAGAGGCCGTAACCGGCCCGCGAGAAGCGTACGCGTGACGTGTCGCGTGAGCGTTTGGGGCGTTGAATGCATGACCCGGAGGACCCGAAACATCGGTGTCCGCCCGGGATCATGCCGCCGCCAGGGCCGGGTCAAACCGGCGCCGAGCGGATGAGAGAAACAGGCCGGGTCCACCGGCTGAGCTGCGGATGACGGGAGGCGTGCTGACGCGTGTTCCCTGATGTCCGCGAACGGATAACATTCCGGCAACCTGCGGAGAAAACGTGGGACCGGGCAGAAGAAGAGACGGGGCTCGACCATGCGAATCGAACGACGCAACACCACCAGCGGACAATCCCCCTATGCCGGGATCAATTTCCGCCTGACCACATCTGAGATCCGCAACCCGGACGGCTCGGTCGTGTTCCGTGCCGAGAACGTCGAGGTTCCGGAATTCTGGTCGCAGGTCGCCTCCGACGTGCTGGCGCAGAAGTATTTCCGCAAAGCGGGCGTCGCCGCGCGCCTGAAGAAGGTCGAGGAAGAGACCGTGCCGTCCTGGCTGTGGCGCTCGGTGCCGGACACCGAGGCGCTCGCCACCCTGCCCGAGAACGAGCGCATCGTCGGCGAGACCAGCGCCAAGCAGGTGTTCGATCGCCTCGCCGGCTGCTGGACCTATTGGGGCTGGAAGGGCGGCTACTTCTCCACCGAGGAAGATGCCCTCGCCTTCTTCGACGAGCTTCGCTTCCAGCTCGCCAAGCAGATGGTCGCGCCGAATTCGCCGCAGTGGTTCAACACCGGGCTGCACTGGGCCTACGGCGTCGATGGCCCCGGCCAGGGCCACTACTATGTCGACTGGAAGACCGGCAAGCTCACAAAATCGAAGTCGGCCTATGAGCATCCGCAGCCGCATGCCTGCTTCATCCAGGGCGTCGGCGACGACCTCGTCAACGAGGGCGGCATCATGGACCTCTGGGTGCGCGAGGCGCGCCTGTTCAAGTATGGCTCCGGCACCGGCTCCAACTTCTCGAGCCTGCGCGGCGAAGGCGAAAAGCTCTCCGGCGGCGGCCGCTCGTCCGGCCTGATGAGCTTCCTCAAGATCGGCGACCGTGCCGCGGGCGCGATCAAGTCGGGCGGCACCACCCGCCGCGCCGCCAAGATGGTCGTGGTCGATGCCGACCATCCCGATATCGAGACCTATATCGACTGGAAGGTGAAGGAGGAGCAGAAGGTGGCCGCCCTCGTCACCGGCTCCAAGATCAACCAGAAGCATCTCAAGGCCGTGATGAAGGCCTGCGTGAACTGCGAAGGCAGTGGCGACGACTGCTTCGATCCCGAGAAGAACCCGGCACTCCGCCGCGAGATCAAGCTCGCGCGCCGCAGCCTGGTGCCCGACAACTACATCAAGCGCGTCATCCAGTTCGCCAAGCAGGGCTACAAGGACATCCAGTTCGACATCTACGACACCGACTGGGATTCCGAGGCGTACCTCACCGTCTCCGGCCAGAACTCCAACAACTCGGTGTCGCTGAAGGATGACTTCCTCCGCGCGGTCGAGACCGACGGCGACTGGAACCTGATCGGCCGCACCACGAAGAAGGTGACGAAGACGCTGAAGGCGCGCGACCTCTGGGAGAAGATCGGCTACGCCGCCTGGGCCTCCGCCGATCCCGGCCTGCACTTCAACACCACGATGAACGACTGGCACACCTGCAAGGCGTCCGGCGACATCCGCGCCTCCAATCCGTGCTCGGAATACATGTTCCTGGACGACACGGCGTGCAACCTGGCCTCCGCCAATCTGCTGACGTTCTACAGCTCGACCACCAAGCGGTTCGACATCGAGTCCTACGAGCACCTCTGCCGGCTCTGGACCATCGTGCTCGAAATCTCCGTCATGATGGCCCAGTTCCCGTCGAAGGCGATCGCCGAGCTGTCCTACGAGTTCCGCACCCTCGGCCTCGGCTTCGCCAATATCGGCGGCCTGCTGATGACCATGGGCCTGCCCTATGACAGCAAGGAAGGCCGTTCGCTCTGCGGCGCGCTGACCGCCGTGATGACCGGCATCTCCTACAAGACCTCGGCCGAGATGGCGGCCGAACTCGGCACCTTCCCGGGCTACAAGAAGAACGCCGCCCACATGCTGCGCGTGATCCGCAACCACCGCCGCGCCGCGCACGGCGAAAGCCGCGGCTATGAGGCGCTCGCCGTCAATCCGGTGGCGCTCGACCACGACTCCTGCCCGCAGGCCGACATCGTCGCGCATGCCAAGCTGGCGTGGGATGACGCGCTGGCGCTCGGCGAGGTCAACGGCTATCGCAACGCGCAAGTCACCGTCGTGGCGCCGACCGGCACCATCGGCCTGGTGATGGATTGCGACACCACCGGCATCGAGCCTGATTTCGCGCTGGTGAAGTTCAAGAAGCTCGCCGGCGGCGGCTACTTCAAGATCATCAACCAGGCGGTGCCGGCGGCCTTGCGCGCGCTCGGCTATCGCGAGAGCGAGATCGCGGAGATCGAGGCCTACGCCGTCGGCCACGGCTCGCTGTCGAATGCGCCTGGGATCAACGCCTCGACCCTGAAGGCCAAGGGCTTCACCGACGAAGCCATTGCCAAGGTGGAAAAGGCGCTGCCGACCGCGTTCGACATCAAGTTCGCCTTCAACAAGTGGACCTTCGGCGAGGATTTCATTCGCGATACGCTCGGCATCGGCTCCGAGGCCATCGCCGCGCCTGGCTTCGACCTGCTCGCGGCGGTCGGCTTCACCAAGCGCGAGATCGAGGCCGCCAACGTCCACATCTGCGGCGCGATGACGGTCGAAGGTGCCCCGCATCTGAAGGCCGAGCACTATCCGGTGTTCGACTGCGCCAACCCCTGCGGCAAGATCGGCAAGCGTTATCTCTCGGTCGAGAGCCACATCCGGATGATGGCGGCCTCGCAGCCGTTCATCTCGGGCGCGATCTCCAAGACCATCAACATGCCGAACGACGCCACGGTGGAGGACTGCAAGTCCGCCTACCTCTTGTCGTGGAAGTTGGCGCTGAAGGCCAACGCGCTCTACCGCGACGGCTCGAAGCTGTCGCAGCCGCTCAACTCGCAGCTCATCGCCGACGATGAGGACGAGGACGATGCGGTGGAAGCGCTCTACGAGAAGCCGATGGCGGCGCGTGCCGCCCAGGTCTCGGAGAAGATCGTCGAGAAGCTGGTCGAGCGCATCATCGTGATGCGCGAGCGCGAGAAGATGCCGGATCGCCGCAAGGGTTACACCCAGAAGGCTGTGGTCGGCGGCCACAAGGTCTATCTCCGCACCGGCGAATATGACGACGGCCGGCTCGGCGAGATCTTCATCGACATGCACAAGGAAGGCGCGGCGCTGCGCTCCTTCATCAACAATTTTGCGATCGCGGTCTCGCTCGGTCTGCAATACGGCGTGCCGCTGGAAGAATATGTCGACGCCTTCACCTTCACCCGCTTCGAGCCCGCAGGTCCGGTGCAGGGCAACGACTCGATCAAGTACGCGACCTCGATCCTCGACTACGTCTTCCGCGAGCTCGCGGTGAGCTACATGAGCCGCTTCGACCTCGCCCATGTCGATCCGAACGAGTCTGGCTTCGACGCGCTCGGCAAGGGCGTCGAGGAAGGTAAGGAGCCGGATGGGACCCCCGCCCACCAGGCGACCAAGTACGTGTCGAAGGGCCTGACCCGTTCGCGCACCGACAACCTCGTCGTCATGCGCGGCGGCTCGGCCGCAGTCAGCGGCAACACCGACAACGCGCCTGCCGGCGGCAGCCGCGTCACCGCATTGGGTTCGTCCGATGCGGGTCCTCGGATGGCCTTCTCTTCACCCGAAAACAGGGCTGAGGCGGCCATAGAAGGAGCTGTCGCCTTGAAGCAGGAAGTGCAGACAGACCTTTCTCCAGCAGAACGATTAGAAGCCCTGCAGTGGAGCAAAGCGCCCAGCAAGGCCGAGCGCCGCGCTGAAGCGAAAGCAAAAGGTTACGAAGGCGAGATGTGCTCAGAGTGCGGCAACTTCACCTTGGTACGTAACGGCACTTGTATGAAGTGCGATACTTGCGGGTCCACGACGGGCTGCTCTTAGCGGAGGGTTGAGTGGCACGAGATCACCGAGTCCGCATTAAATCGCGGGAGACCATCGCAGAAATTGCGATGGCTTGGTGGAGGATTGCACCCAAGAGCGGCCACTCCTTCAACATCTGTGATTTCGTGCTCCGCCAACTTTGCGAACACTCCAGCACTAAGGGTCGACCGCTAGAGCTGGATATATACGAACGCAGTGATGGCGGTGACGATCCCGCGTACGTTACATTCAAACCTCTCACCCTTCACGTCGACAAGAAGGTGTGGGAGGATGCAAACCTAGGTAAAGGCTATGCCCGATACATCGTGGCGCACGAGATCGGGCATATTGTGCTCCATGACGAGTTTGCAGCTGCCTTCTCCGACGAAGAGGCAGCGCAACTCAAATACCTACAGGATGAAGAGTCCGGCGAATGGCAGGCGAACGTCTTCGCGGGCTACTTCCTGGTGCCGGATCATGTCGCACTGAAGTTCAAAGACATTGAGGTCATCGCCGGCTTGTGTGTAGTTGACGATGACGTGGCGGATAAGCGCCTGCGTGAAGCTATGGCCGTGAAGATTACCCTGAATCCCTTCTACGAAGGCGAGATCTGTGCCTCCTGTGGCAACTTCACTCTGTTGCGCAAGGGAATCTACCTGAGCTGTGACACCTGCGGCACGATTGCTGGAAGCTAACCAACAGGAGGCATTGATGGCCAGGCAACCGGGCTTAGATGGACGTCACCGCGACGCGGACGGACAGATTCGCCACAAGAACGGCAATACGCGCGTTGACTCCTTGCGCGAGACATACGGTGACAGCTTTGCGAAGGGGCGTCGAGGCGACATGAAGCTAGAAACCCTTCTCGATCGCGAGCATGCAAGTTCATTGAGCGAGTATCTAAAGAGATAGTCATTAGATCATTCTAGGGTCGGGAGCTTCCCATGACATCCGTCCTCAGTCGATTCGGGCAGCGCTGCAGGGACTTGCGCATTTCTCGCGGTCTCACCATGGGTGATCAGGCAAAACATATCGGCTGCTCCGTCAATGAGATTTCATTGATTGAGTGCGGCTCGCGGACCCCGTCCGAGAAATATCTAGAAGGCTTCCGTATTTGGATGAAGCTGGATGACGAAGACTTTCAAGAACTAAAGAAGAAGATCCGCTCGAACGTCGTTGAGTTAAACCGCGTAAAGAGCTTGGGAGAGCATGGCCGCTCCATGCGGCTTTTTAGAAAGATCAGCAAAATGAACCCGGAAGAAATCCGGGCGTTCAACAGGCCGCCTGACAGTGGGGCTCGAAATGAACGATGACCACAAAGTACCTCCTCGATCTGCCCTACAGATCGCGGCAACTGCCTTAGCATGGCGCGAGGCGCTCGGAGTCCCCGATCAATGGTGAGCGTCACGAGAGGATCACGGGTGCCAGGGCTTGACTTGCGCGGAATGCTCTGGATAGCGCGGTCGGGATGATTGACGCCGCCGGCGCGCGGTGATGGGTTGATCCCGGTTCGGAGCGGGCAACGGGGATCAGAATGACCAGCGAGTCGCAGCTGCGCGAGAAGCTTCGGAAGATCGAGGCGTTGTTCGTGGGGGCCGGAACTGCTGGTGAGCGCCTTGCAGCGGAAGCCGCGCTGCAGCGGGTGCGGGCCCGGGTCGAGGAACTTGCTCGCCACGATCCACCGATCGAACAGCAATTCTCACTTCCCGACCAGTGGTCTCGGCACCTGTTTCTGGCGCTTTGCCGCCGATATGGGCTGCGGCCGTTTCGTTATCGCCGACAGCGACGTAACACGGTGATGGTCCGTGCGTCACGGGGCTTCGTTGATAGAGTCCTGCTGCCCGAGTTCACCGAGCTGGAGGGTGCTCTGCAAGTGTATCTGCACGAGGTAACGCTGCGCGTGATCCGCGAAGAGATCTACGACGACGCCAGCGATGCGCAGGAAGTTCCCGACGCCGTGCCGTCGAACTGATCAAGCGGCGAGCTTTGGCTCCGAACCATCGCGCTCGGCTTTCCAATTCCACGGCAGCAGCGTGTTCAGCTGATTGATCTTGGTACGTCCGGAGACGATGCGCTCGAGAACATCAGTAAGATAGTGCCGTGGGTCGATGTCGTGAAGCTTTGCGGAGTTGATGAGTGATGCGAGAGTGGCCCAGGTTTCGGCGCCGCCCTCACTGCCTGCGAACAGATAGTTTTTCTTTCCCAGCCCGATCGGCTTGATGCTGCGTTCGACCGTATTGCTGTCGATCTCGATGCGCCCATCATCGATGAATCGCGTCAGGCCATCCCAATGGTTGAGGGTGTAGCGGATCGCCTTGCCAAGGCCGGATTTCTTTGAGACTTCCAGCAGTCGCGCCTCGAGCCAGGGCTTGAAGTCCTCGATCAGCGGTCTGGTGTCGGATTGTCGCACCGCAGCTCGCTGCGTCGCCGGCAAACCGCGAATGCGATCCTCAATGGCGTAGAACATCGCGATCCGCTGCAGCGCTTCCGCGGCAATCGGCGATTTCGTCGCGATGTGGACGTCCCAGAACTTCCGCCGCGCATGCGCGAAGCAGAACGCCAGTTGCACCAGACGGCCGCCGTTTTTAATCAGCCCCTTGTACCCGGCGTAGCCGTCGACCTGCAGGATGCCGTCGTAGTCTCCAAACAGCTGCCTGGCGCGGATTGCCTTGCGATCCTCGGCGAACACGTAGACTACTGCCGGCGGCGCCGGGCCGCCCCACGGGCGGTCGTCGGTGGCGATCGCCCAGAACTGGCAGACTTTGGTTCTGCCACGGCCGGGATCGAGAACTGGCAGCGGCGTCTCGTCGGCAAACAGCCGCGGGTAGGACATCACTGCGCGGCGCAACAGCGCGTGAAGCGGCTTCAGCCACCAGGCGACGCGGCCCATCCACGAGGCCAGCGTTTGCCGGTCGAGCGTGATGCCTTGGGCGGCAAACATCTGTTCCTGGCGATACAGCGGCAGCTGGTAGCCGTATTTCATCACCGCGACGTGGGCCAGCAAGGCTTCCGTCACCATTCCACCGTCGATCGCCTGGGCCGGCGCGGGTGCCTGCAGAACACCCTGGCGGCATCCCCGGCAGCCGTACCGTGGACGCATGATGCGCTTGACCCGGTACTGCATCGGAATGACGTCGAAGGCTTCCTTGACGGTCTCCCCGATCTTGTGCAGCTGCTCGCCGCAGCAAGGGCAGATGTGGCTCTCGATATCGATCACGACATCGATGCGCGGCAAATGCTCCGGAAGCTTCCCCCGGTTGCGTCGCGCCGGTCGCTTTCCACGGCCCTCCGCTCCGTCAGGCAGCCTGCCTCCGGTCACGTCGTCGTTGGCGGCGGCACGAACCGCCTGTGCCCTGATGGTGAAGAGAGACAGCTGTCCGATATCCAGTGTCTCGGAGCGCGGACCGAAGATCGTGCGCTTGTACTGGGACAGGATCATCAGGAGCTTGTCGTTCTCCTGGATCGCAGCGTCGCGTTGGGCGATCGCTGCATCACGCTCGGTCGCCAGCGTGCTGCATTCCTCCGACAACGCCGCAAGCCGTGACGATAGCGTCATCACGGCTTGTCGGAGCAATGCTGGATCGGAAGGCAAATCACTCATGCAGAGCGATTCTACAACAACTCCGCATGAGTGACGAACGACTCTTGATAATGATCAACCAGCTCGCATCGGCTGATCCACAACTCGCATCGGCACACGCTTCCAGTCCGAGCCATCGAGCAGCACCGAGAGCTGAGCATGAGATAGCGACATGACGCCTTCCTTGATCGGCGGCCAGGTGAACTGCCCCTCGATTCTTTTGTAGTAAAGGACAAGGCCGCTTCCATCCCAAGTCAGGATCTTCACGCGATCTCGGCGCTTGGAGCGGAAGACATAAAGTCCGCCGTCGAACGGATCGGCTCCAAAGGCCTCGCTCACCAGCATCGCCAGCGAGTCCATGCCGCGGCGGAAATCGACCGGCTGCGTCGCAATCCAGATCGACAACCCAGCTCGAAGCCCGATCATCGACCAACCGTCCCGACCGCCGCCAGCACCTCGCACAGTGCCTCCCGGTCCACTGTCCCCCTGACACGGATGCGAATCGCGCCGACCTCGATCTCGATCGCCGCCTGCTCCTCACTCGGGCGCCCACAGCCGGTGATCGCGACCGGCACAAAGCCAGGTGGCATGCCTCTGTCCCCGCGCTCCGCGACCTGCGCCCGCGTAGCCTGGCGACGCCAGAGAAACAACAGGCTTGGACTGATGTCGTGTCGCCGCGCCACTGCGGACACGCTTGCACCCGGCGCAAAACTCTCCGCAACAATCGCCGCCTTCGCATCGGTCGACCAGCGCCGACGTCGGCCCGTCCCGGTGATGATCTCGACACGCTGCAGCGTGTCGGCGCCGTGTTCGAGGATAGGCATATGCCTATCCTTATCGCTATCCTTACGACTATCCTTTGACATTGTGACCTCGCGACACACCATTCCGCGAGATCTTCCTAGCCGACCAGATCAACCCTCAGCGCGTGGTCTCCGCATGACGCTCACGATCAATGGGCACCCGACCTGATTAGATTGCTCGAAGTAAGTCTACCAAAGATCGTGAAGAACTTTGCGTTGGTGGTACGCACTGACGACGAAATGGGGGACGCAGAGGCCTACACGGAATTCGACCCACCGCACATTGCGGTCCGCGGATCGGTCTACGCACTTGCACAGCGTCACGATGGTCGGAGTCGAATGACTTTTGCCCATGAATTAGGGCATCTTGTGATGCACCCTGGAGCCGCAAAACTTCGGTCAGAGAGCGTCAGAAGGTCAGCCACACCGATCCGGATATTTGAGAGCGCCGAGTGGCAAGCCAGAAAGTTCGCATCGCTATTTCTGGTACCCGATCATATCGCGATTCAGTTCGAAAGCGCGCGTCAGTTGGCTGAATGCTGCAAGGTTAGTGATCAGGCGGCCCAAATTCGATTTAACGAAACAGCGCTTCTAAGGAAGGCTAAGCCGCTCCCGGATTGCGTTCAGCAAGCTGTAAACGCGCTTGGACAGACGACGGACAAGAAATCCCTTCGTCCGGTAGACTAGGCAGCTTCGCCAACCCGCCCTACGCGGTTGAACGACGCGGCGAGCTTGACCTACGCCTCAGCCAACACAACACCAGACGACACACCACCCGCCTCCACCCGCCGGTTCTTCTCGTCCACGATCACCACGCGTGGCCGAAACCTGCGCGCCTCCTCGGCATCGAAGCCGGCATAGGCGACGATGATCACCTTGTCGCCGGCCATGGCGAGGCGCGCGGCGGCGCCGTTGAGGCCGATGGTGCCGGAGCCCGCGGGCGCCTCGATCACATAGGTCGAGAACCGCGCGCCGGTGTCGATGTTGTAGATGTCGACGCGCTCGTTGATCAGGAAGCCGGCGGCCTCGATCAGGTTGCGGTCGATCGAGATCGATCCCTCGTAATGCAAGTCCGCTTCGGTGACGCGCGCACGATGAATCTTGCCCTTCATCAAAGTCACTTGCATCGAGGCTATCCTGTATCGTTGCATCGGAATTTTCCGAGCCCGCCAATACGGACCGCGTGGCTCGCGGTCAACATGCGTCACGCGACCGGCACGCCTCGGGTGTGGCCCTGCGCGGTAGGTTTGTTCTGAGATCGCGGATTGCCTTGGTCGGAACGCGCTACGGGTCGCAGCACTCCTGGAATAATTGCGCTGCAGTTCGCCTTTCAGGGAGCATGGTATTATTCTCGCCATAGATTGCCAAGCACCGCACGCGAGGCGGATCAGCCGACCACCTCCGCCGTCGTGCGACGAATGAAGGTGCTAGGCGTAATCCGCCACTCTCTGCAATCCGGTCGGCAGGTTACGCTTCACGGACCCGCCCTACTCGCTATCCTCGTGTAGCCCGGATGAGCCAACGGGTCGCGCGAACGCGCGCCCGATGGCTCATGCGGGCTACTGGTTGGCACGCCTTTCAAGAAGCAGCGTGCGGTCGGTGATGTCCTTCAATTCGAACGCCTGGGAGTCGAGGAACGCGACGGACCCGTTGTCGGGGTCGGCGGCGAGGCGATGGGTTTCGCTGAGATGATGCTTCAGCCAGGCCCGCTGCTCGGTCTGCAATTGCGCGTGCGCCTCGCCCTTCGACTTGGCGAGAAGAACCTGATAGGCGCTGTTGAGCCTGGTGTCCCACTTGTCGATTTCGGCCTTGCCGCAATCGAGCATCTTCGTCGACACCCCTGCACGCATCATACTCGGTGCCTTGCTGCGCGCGGGCCGACAAGGTCCCGAGCACGAGCATGGCCGCAGCAATGACAAGCCTTCGCGAAAGCATTACCACGTCCAAATCACCCTGCCCGCGTCTTTCGACAACCATCGCCGCACAAAAGCGTCCGAAATGAGATCAAGCAAACGATGCAGCGGCTATCTGGCGGGGCTGCTCATCACGCGTAAGGCGGATCAGCCAATGGGTCGCGCGAACGCGCGCCCGATGACGGGCTCCGCGATATCCGGCAGCGACGCGCACGTCGCAAGGTCAATCCCGCATATCACTTCGCTCATGCGGGCGACTTGCCAAGGCTATTTCGATGCGGTCAGTCTATCGACTTCCTGTTGGAGTTTCTGAAGGTCGTAACCCGCGCCTTGCAGCATCGTGCTGTTGAAACGGACCAGCGCGGCGGTTGCAACGGCCTCCTTGATTTGAGCATCGGTCGCACCAGCGGCTTTCGCCAATTTGGTGTGACCGTAAACGCAATAGACGCACGGAATTTGTGCTGCCACACCGAGCGCAATGAGTTGCTTGGTTTTCGCGTCCAAAGCTCCCTTGGGATTCATCACAGCCAGCTGTTCGTCCCAATGCGGCTTCAGGACCTGCTCAGGAAGTGTCTGCTTCAAATATTCAGGAGCCTCCTGAGCGCTGACGCTTGGTTCCGTTGCCAAGGCCAACAACAGCGCTAAACCGGCACTCGCTAGTAAGGTTCTCATGACTGATCTCCCTAAAGTATAATTTGCGCCGAGCAATCAAAGTCGCCGCATTGGCTGTGGCTCAGAACCACGCCAGCGGTTTGCAACGAGCCTGATTAGAGCAGGGAAATGCGACCGGCGAAATGGGATTCAGCGCTGCGTTTGCACAGCAGCAATCGCCGCTCATATCCGCTTTCGGTCCGGGGCGGCCCGCCTTGCCCAGGTCGGCTCACCTTCCGAAAGCGGACTTGCAGCCTTCAAAGCAAGCGCTGGGCGGAGAGCCTACCGGGTCCGCGCGTAGCGCGGCCCGATGACAGGCTCCGGCGTAATCCGCCGCTTCGCTGGCAGCGGTCGCGGCGGGTTGCGCTTCCGCCTTCGCTCAATGAGCTACCGCGGGCACGTCGCCAACCCGCCCCACTGCCTCCGCGGACATCAGGCCGCTTTCGCAGTCTTGTCTTCTGCCGGCGCGGTTTCCATGGCGCGCATGTAGAGATCGAGCAAGCTTTCACGCTCGTCGCGCTCGTCCTGGTCCTGCTTGCGCAGCTTGATGATCTCCTTGAGGATCCTCACGTCGAAACCTTCGCCCTTCGCCTCCGAGAAGACTTCCTTCTTCTGCTCGCTCAGTTCCGCCATTTCAGTGTCAAGGTTCTCGATCCGCTCGACGAAGGAACGAATTTTTCCGCCGGGAATGGTGATGTCGGACATGGTGCCTCCTGCTGAATGAGGTCGTGAAAATGAAAGCAAAGAGATGACCAATGTCTTAAGCCGCGCGCGCTCCGCGGCGTCTCACCTGCCGTCGGAAATGACCCGCTGCTGACCTTTGATGCCCGGGACATGCCGTTGTGACCTGCTATCATGGCAGCTTACTTGGGTGATTCAGCAACGGCCGCTCGCAACTTTACGAGGAACAATGTCCCAGTCTTTCAAAGTCGGCGATCTTGTCAGGAAGCGTGCCGGTTATGAGTATCCCGGCATTATCGTTTCAGTTTTTACGACTCGCGCCGGTGCAGTGCGTTACGTCGTGGAGGCCGATCATCCGGGATTTGCAGGGATGCTTCATATTTTCAATGGGGAGCAACTGCAGCCTCGCGCCTGACTTTCTCTTTCGGAATGCTTCATCGCGCGCCTCTTCACTTTCGCTGCTGGCTCACGCGCCGTCCGCCACCCGCAACGTGATCCGGGTCAATTCGGACGGGCGGCCGAGCCGCAAGGCAAAACCCGGCCATAGCGCGGTGCCGTTGTTGACGTAGAGCGTCATCCCGTCGACGTCGTAGCGGCCCGAGACGAAGCCGGCATTGGCGCGCGCGGCGAGGCGATCGATCCCCAGGATCATTCCGCCATGGGTGTGTCCGGAGAGTTGCAGGGCGACGCCGAGCGCGGCGGCGTTGCGGGCGTCGCTCGGCTGATGGTCGAGCAGGATGATGGGCGCGCCCTTGGGGGCGCCGTCGAGAACCGCGGCAAGGTCGCGGATCGAATGCCCCCGGTGGCGCGACGCGCGGTCGGTAATCCCCGCGATCACCAGACGGCCGCCGCCGCGCTCGAGAACGATGTGCCCGTTCTCGAGCGAGCGCAGGCCCAGCGCTTCGTAGTGCGCCATCCACCCGTCATAGCCGAAGATATATTCGTGATTGCCCGAGATCACGTAGACGCCGTCGGCGGCCACAAGATCCCGCAACGGCGCGATGTCGTTGCGCCGCGCATCAATGGTGCCGTCGATCAGATCGCCGGTGATCGCGATCAGGTCCACGCCGAGCTTGTTCGATCGCGCGACGACCTCGCGCGCCCACGGCGCAGGAAACAGCCGGCTGATGTGCAGATCGGTCAGTTGCAGGATGGTATAACCGTCGAACTGGCGCGGAAGCCCGCTTATGCCGACTTCGACATCCCTGAGCGGCGGAATGCGCATGGCCTGATGGACGCCGATCGCGGCGGCAACGGCCGCGAGCGCAGCAAGTGCATAGCGGACGCCGTCGGGCGCACCGACGAAGCCGCCGTGGACCAGGGCTGCGACCAATAGCCCAGCATCGAGCGCCAGTTGCAGCAGCGCCAGCAGCACGATCGCACCGAACGCCCAGTTGAAGAGCACGACCACCGGACGCGGAAACTCCGGCGAGAATTCCGATCCCGACGACCACCTGTTCCAGCGGTGAAACTGCAAGGCGGCCAGCACCAGCAACGCTGCGACGATCTTTGCCGGGAGCGGCCAGTCGAGCGGCCAGATGAAGCGGGCCAGGATCAGCAGGCTGGTCAGGCCAAAGATGAGTTGAGGAATGGGTCTCGCTCCGGATCGGATCGGTTAAGGCTGTGCTCAGCGAAGGTAGGGTGGATCGGACGCGGGCGTAAGCCGCCGATCAGCACATTTTCGGCATGTGGCGCTTCGCCAAGACGCGATGCGCGCAAGCCGCCCCTTTGTTATGGCGCAAACGCCGGAAGCGCCCGATCAGTCTTCGATATCGGCAATGCGCCTGAGCACGATCACGATGGCGAGGACCAAGCCAAACACGCCGCCGGCAACTCCGGCCAGACCAGAACCGAAGGCACCACTGACATCCCGGTCGGACAGAACGAACGCAACCACTTCAGCGACAAAGCCCATCCCCAGCGTCAGGGCGATGATGATTGCGACGGATTTGGAAAATTCGATCGCAAATCGAACTGCCATATCTTCCAACGCGTCGAGCGCGCGGGTCATACGACTGTTCGAGCGAAGCGCGCGCCGATGCGTTCCGATTGAGGCGCTGGCGGATGCATTGCCGACCAATCGGTTCGCACGGGGATTGTCGCCGGGATCATCGAGGGCTCTGATGTCCAGTTTGAGTTCTCGCCGCACAATCAGCGTGACAAACAGCGCAAGACATAAAAGTACGGCCAGGCCAGCGTAGATACTGAAGCTTCCCGCCAACACGATCAGAAAACCGCCGGCCCACCCAAACGCCTCGGCACAAACGTAAGCCACCGCCCACGTGACGGCATCGGCGAAGGACCGTTTTGCTTTAGGGACGAAATCCGCCAGCCTCATCGGTTGCCTTTCGACAGCCCCACGACCTGCACGATCAGCCACTCAATCCACCAAGATGTGGAGCGCCGGCCGCGGCGCGCAATCCTTCCGCACGCCGCTCCGGCTGAGATCGCAAAAGCCGCTGCAACGAAGCGGCCATTGCCGGGGGCTCAGATGGGCCTACCTCGCCCCTCAGGGATGGTCTGAAGCCCCTTCCGAAATAGAACTTGAACATTGCTCATTCCTCTGGTCATTATTGAACATTGTTCATTCTTCTTGGAGCCGACGATGCAAACGACCTTCCGGATGGACGGATTGACCGGGCCCGATCGGCCCGTGAAACCGTGGATGAAATTCGCCCCGACGATCATCACGATCGGAATCATTGCGGCATTCGCGGTGCACGGGCGTATCGCGCAGCCGCCCCACTACAATGATTTCGCCGACCACTCGGCCGTCTTCGGCCTCCCCCACGCAGGCGACGTGCTGTCCAACATCGGCTTCGCCCTGGTCGCGATCTCTGGCTGGCTAGCGCTGCGGCCCCACCGCGACAGCGACCGGCTCCGCGCCGGATGGCCGGGCTATCGCCTGTTCCTGATCGGGCTGTTGCTGACCGCGTTCGGCTCCGCGTTCTTTCACCTTGCTCCCGGCAACGACCGGCTGACCTGGGACATGCTGCCGATCGCGCTGGCCGGCGCCGGCCTTCTCATCGGCGTCCGCGGCGACACGCAACCGGAAGCGAAGACGAACATCGAGGCGATCGCCCTCGCGCTTTACGCCGCCGCCAGCGTCGCATGGTGGGTCACGACCGACAGGCACGGCGCGGGCGACCTGCGACCGTATCTATTGCTGCAGGTGCTCCCGCTCATCCTGATCCCGCTCTGGCAATCGATTCATCGCGCGCCGCGCGCCGACCGCATCGCCTTCGCCACTGCGATGGTGCTGTATGTGCTGGCCAAGGTCACTGAGGTGCTTGACCATCAGATCGCAAACACGCTTCAGTTCGTCAGCGGCCACACCCTGAAGCATCTGATCGCGACCGCGGCCACCTCCGCAATTGTCTGGGGCGTGACGCGACGCTTCGCCGGCGGTGGCCGGCGAACGGCGGGCGTCCGCACTATTTCGGAATAATGGAAATGTATCGCTGATTTGCCCGACGCGTCAAGTCGCTTTTCCGGGTGCCGGCGGCAACCTGCTCCTTTGCATGGGGTTGTTTTCGATATTTTGGGACTGCTGGCTTGCTTCGTCGGTATCAATACCTCGGTCGCATCCGGCAGATTGACCGGCACGCGGACAGTATCCATATGCATCTGCATGAACCGGCCGCCCGCGCCGTTTCGCATCCACCTGGACACAGCCAAATACCATCGGCTCCCCGTCCCCAGCATTCCGGAGTCGCCGTGGCCGCCCTCTCCATCCTTGACCTCGTCCGCGTCACCGAAGAGACCGACGCGCGCGGCGCGCTTTTCAATGCGCGCGATGTCGCTCGCCATGCCGAGGCGCTCGGCTATCGCCGCATCTGGGTGGCGGAGCATCACAACATGGCAGGCATCGCGAGCGCCGCGACGTCGGTGGTGATCGGGCATATCGCGGCGGGAACGAAGACCATCCGGGTCGGCGCCGGTGGCATCATGCTGCCGAACCATGCGCCCTACGTCATCGCCGAGCAGTTCGGCACGCTGGCGCGGCTGTTTCCGGACCGGATCGACCTCGGCCTCGGCCGTGCGCCGGGCACCGACCAGCTCACCCTGCGCGCGCTGCGCCGGACGCCGGAATCCGCCGAGAACTTTCCGCAGGACGTGCTCGAGGTGCAGGCCTTCCTCGCGGCGGCCGGTCCCAACCAGCGCATCCAGGCGGTGCCGGCCGCCGGCACCGACGTGCCGCTGTGGATTCTCGGATCGAGCAATTTCGGCGCGATGCTGGCCGGCGAGCTCGGCCTGCCCTACGCCTTCGCCTCGCACTTTGCCCCCGAGCTCCTGATCCAGGCGCTGCAGATCTATCGCGCGCGCTTCAAGCCGTCGGAGCAGCTCCAGCATCCCTACACCATGGTCGGCGTCAACATCATCGCCGCCGACACCGACGCGGAAGCGCGGCGGCTTGCCACCACGCAGCAGATGTCGTTCACCAACATCTTCCGCGGCGCGCGCGGCCTCAGCCAGCCGCCGATCGACGACATCGAGACCTACTGGTCGCCATCCGAGAAAGTCCAGGCGATGCGGATGCTCGCCCGCTCCATCATCGGCTCGCCCGAGACGGTGCGTGCCGGCATCGACGCGCTGGTCGCGGAGACCGGCGCCGACGAATTGATGATCGTGTCCGACGTCTACGATCACCAGAAGCGGCTGCGATCGTTCGAATTGATCGCCGAAACCGGCGGGATCGCGCCGCAATCCCAGCAGTAGGATCCTGCAGAATCACTTCGGCATGCCGGCTGAGGCGGCGATGATCCGGTAATGGGCCATCTGGCCCGCTGCCCATGTCTCGAACTCGCGCACCAGTTCGTCCGAGACGGCAACCGAGCGGCCTCTATGCGCCACCGTGAACCATCCGCGCCGCTCCGCCTCGGTCAGCAGATTGCCGATATGCTGGCGGGAGACCTGAAACCGCTCGGCCAGCACGGAATATGTCAGGGACAGCGCCGGTGGCGCGTGCGGCGAGAGCGCGGCGTAATGCGCGCCCATCACGGCGGCCAGCAGCGGATATCCGCAATCGTGCTCGGTGAAATGGACGATAGTGGCAAAGGGGGCGAACAGGATGTCGTTCGCCTGGAATCGTTCGACGGACAGACGGATCCAGTCGGCGAGCCGATCGTCGTCGCCACTGACGTCGGCGGCGATCTGCGCTGCCGGCGGAAGGATGCGTTCGGCCGCATCGAGGAACGCCAACGGCGAGCGCGCGATCTCCCGCAACAGCGCGGAGGATGGCCGCAAGCAGATGGCGCGCCGGTCGCTGGCATGCCGTTCGGCGACGACATAGCCGCCGTGCCGGAGCGCATTGACGAACCCGGCGATCTGCCGGGCGCTTGCCGGCGCCGTCCGTTGCAGGGCAGTCAGCGTGGGTGGCTCACCGCCGACGCGGCGCCAGCGCGCGTAATTTCCGATCAGGGTGAAGCAGACGATGTAGCGCAGCTTCTGGGCGAACACCTTGTTCACCGGCCAGGGCACGGCCGGCGGCCGCGTCATCGCTTCGCAATACTGCGCCAGCGCGGCGCGAAATCCCCCCATTTGAATCAATTGTCTTGCAAGCGTCCACGTGTCGGTCGCGGCATATGCGCGGACCGACGGGTAGAGAATGTCGTCTCCGTGATCGTGTGGTGCGCTGGCCATGCGAATCCCTGCAAAGTTTGGACTTTGCAGCCGCCTCGCGCCCGGAGCAATAATCGAGCGCTCGATATTCCGGAATGCGCGGCGAACCGGGTCGATGCACATCCGGTCCGGCGAGGCCGATGTCCCGCACCATCTTCAGGCGCGCAAGCTCACAAGGGGGCTCATCATGTGTAACGACTGTTTCCATATGCCTCGGCTGTCCCGTCGCAGCCTGCTGTGGGGCGGCGCGGCGTTCGCGAGCGCTGCGGCCCTGTCGCTGCGGGACGTTTCGGCGCAATCGGCCGCGCCGCAGAACGCGATCTCGCCGGACGAGGCGCTGAAGCGGTTGATGGACGGCAACGCCCGCTATGCCGCGAACACCTCTGCCAACAAGGACTATTCGGCCGGGCGCGCCGCGCGCACCACCGCCCAATATCCCTTCGCCGCCATCCTGAGCTGCGCCGATTCGCGCGTTGCCCCCGAACTCGCTTTCGACCAGGCGCCGGGCGACCTGTTCGTCGTGCGCGTCGCCGGAAACTTCGTCAACGACGATGGCCTTGCCAGCCTCGAATACACGGTGAAGTTCCTGAACACACCGCTGGTCATGGTGCTCGGCCATACCAACTGCGGCGCGGTCGACGCGGCCATCAAGGTGCTCAAGGACAAGGTCACGCTGCCGGGCCATCTGCCGCAGTTGATTCACGAGATCAAGCCGGCGGTCGAAGCCGCCAAGAAGAACAAGCCGGATGACCTGCTGGCGGCCGCAATCACGGAGAATATCCGCCGTGGCGTTCGCCGGCTCGAAACGGCAAGGCCGATCCTGTCCAACTTCGTGCAATCAGGAAAATTGAAGGTGGTCGGGGCGACCTATGATCTGGCAACCGGCAAGATCTCGCCGGTTTGACACCGCGCAGCCGGCGTCAGCAGCGACAAGCCAAGCTGCCCTGCCCGGGCGGACCTCCGCGTCTGCCTCCGCCAGGCTTCCGGTTGCCTTTTTTCGCTTGCTTTGCCGGGACATGACCCTACGGTGCCCTCGCCACAAGGGGATGAGACCGGCGATGGACGCCTCAACGAACTGCCCGAAATGCAATTCCGAGCATGCCTATCAGGATGGCGCTCTCTGGGTCTGTCCGGAATGCGCCCATGAATGGAGTGCCGATGCGGCGGCTGCTGCCGAGACTGCCCAGGAAGCCGGCGTACGTGATGCGCACGGCAACCAGCTGACCGATGGCGACAGTGTCGTCGTGATCAAGGACCTCAAGGTCAAGGGCTCGTCGTCGGTCATCAAGGGTGGCACCAAGGTCCGGAACATCCGCCTCACCGAGGGGAGCGATGGACACAACATCGCCTGCAAGATCGATGGCATCGGCGCGATGAACCTGAAGTCGGAGTTCGTGAAGAAGGCCTAGCGAGCGCAATACCGAGCGGATCAGCCGACCACCCGCCCTACGCTCGCAATCTCGTTCGCCGACACCAAGATCACATCGCCGTCGAGGATAGGCTTCGCCACATCGAAGAACTGCGCCACGGCCGGCGAATTGTTGTGCCGGTCCATGGCCGCCTGATCAAGGTATCGCTCGTAGGTCGCGAACACGCAGGGATCCGATGCATCCTGCGACACGTGGTAGCCGACAATGGATGGCTCGTTGGCCCGGACATGCTCGACAACATCGAGCAATGCCTGCCGCATTGTCGCTTCGTGCCCTCTCTTCGCCCGGATGACCGCCGTGATCGTCAACATGCGCCTCTCCAAAAATACGTAGGGCGGATTAACCGACTACGTCCGCCGTAACTCAACGAGCAAAGGCGGAAGGCAAAATCCGCCGTTTCTCGCGTCAGTGTCGGCGGGTTACGCTTACGCTAACTCGCCCGACGCATTTGCTCACACCCTGCTCAATGCCTGCGCGATGTCGGCGACCAGATCGGACGGATGCTCGATCCCGATCGAGAGCCGGATCGTCGTATCCAGCACCCCGATCTTCTTCCTGATGTCGGCCGGCACGCCGGAATGCGTCATCGTCGCAGGCAAGCTCGCGAGTGACTCGGTGCCGCCGAGACTCACCGCGAGCTTGAATATTTGCAAGCTGTTGAGGAATTTCTCCGCCGCGGCCTGCCCGCCGACGATGTCGAACGAGAAGGTCGAGCCGGCGCCAGAGCTTTGGCTTGCGAACACACGCCCCGCCGGCGACGCCGCGTCGTGATGGCCGAGATAATGCACCTCGGCCACCTTGGGATGGTCGCGCAAATAGTCGGCGACGATGCGCGCATTGCGGTCGGCCTTCTCCATGCGCAGGCTGAGCGTTTCCAGCGATCGGCTGATCATCCAGCAGGAATGCGGATCGAGCTGGGTGCCGATCGCGCCGCGCAGCGCCTTGACGTCCTTCATCAGCTTCTTCGAGCCGAGCGCCGCGCCCGCGATCAGGTCGGAATGGCCGCCGACATATTTGGTCAGCGAGTACAGCGAGAGGTCAGCGCCGTGCTCGATCGGGCGCTGAAACACCGGCCCGAGCAGCGTGTTGTCGCAGGCGATGATCGGGGTAAAACCCTGCGCCTTGCCGATCGCGTCGGCGACGCGCCTGACAAGCGCGATATCGACCTGGCCGTTGGTCGGATTGGCCGGCGTCTCGATGAAGATCATCGCGACGCGGCCCTTCTTCATGGCCTCGTCGGCAGCAGCGCGGACGATGGTCTCGTCGAGGCCGTCGGCAAAGCCGACGGCTTGAATCGAGAACCCCGCCAGCGTCCTGCTGAACAGCGTCTCCGTGCCGCCATAAAGCGGCTGCGAGTGCAGGATGACGTCGCCGGGCCGCGCGAAAGCCAGCACCGTGGTCGAGATCGCCGACATGCCGGAGGAGAACAGCGCGCAGCTCTCGGTGCGCTCATAGATCGCGAGCCGGTCCTCGACGATCTCGCTGTTCGGATGATTGAAACGCGAATAGACCAGTCCCGCCCCCATGCCTTCCGGAGGCTCGCGCCGGCCCGAGACGAAGTCGAAAAAGTCCTTGCCGTCCTCGGCGGTCCTGAACACGAAGGTCGAGGTCAAAAATACCGGCGGCTTGACGGCGCCCTCCGACAGCTGCGGATCGTAGCCGTAGTTCAGCATCTGGGTTTCCGGATGCAGCAGGTGGTTGCCGATGTGGGTTCTGGACGGAAACGGTTTGACCACGGCCAGTCTCCTTGTCTCGAGGGATCGCCGCATCGGCTGATCCATAAGAATCTGCCGCAAGCATACTCCACCTTTGTGCCATTCCGCCAAAACACTGCGTCGAACACTCTGGATAACGGACGGCCGGCGTGCGCCCTGCGCCGCCGGCCGTCCGAAAACCGTAACCCACGTCGTACGTTCGCGATGTCACCTACCTGATGACATCAGGACCGATCGCCGGCGCTCACGCTGCGGTGAATACGGCTACCAGCTGCGATCCACATTGCGCACCTCGCCGGTCCGCGCATCGACATCGACCTGCATCCAGCGGCCGAGCCGGTCACGGCCCTCGACTTCCCACTCGTCGCCGAGGAACTGGGTGTTGGACACCGTCACGATGCCGAGATTGGTCGCGACGTCGAGGGCTGCCTCCATCGAGATCTGGCTGCCGGAATCATAGGCCATCGCCGGCGTCGCCGCGCCGATCGCCAACGCCGCAATGGCGGGAATAATCAAGCTTCGCATCAGTCACTCCTCATGGAACGGGATGTCATGCCGCATAAAACGAGCGGCGCACCCAATCAGTTCCGGCAACAGGGGTGACGAGCAGCGCGAAACTTCGGCAGTTGCGGCAATTTGGTGGCGGTTCCAGTTTCACCGACGCGCACCGAGCGTCTTGCGCGTTGCCCTCTTCCACATCCGGAAGCCACCCTCGAATGCGTTGGCGTTGTCGCCGAACCTCACGTTCGGCGGCGGGTTGTCGACCTTGTCGGCATTGCCGCCGCCGAGCACGATGTAGTCGGGCTCCAGCGCCGCGGATAGCCGCGCAATGACGTCGTCGACGCTCTTGCGCCATTTCTTCCGGCCGCGCCGCTCGAGGCCGGCGGCGCCGACGTAATCCTCGAACGTCTCGTCCCTGTGGTAAGGCAAATGACCGAGCTCCATCGGCTCGTAAACGCCCTCCACGATCATCGCCGAGCCAAGCCCGGTGCCGAGGCCGAGAAACAGCATCCGCCCGCCCTGATAGCTGCCGATCGCCTGCATCAGCGCATCGTTGACCACCTTCACGGGCCGGCCGAACGCGCTGTGAAAATCAAAACCGGCCCAGCCGCGGCCGAGATTGTGCGGCTCCGCCAGCGGACGGTTGTGGACCACCGGGCCGGGATAGCCGATCGAGATCACGTGATAGGACCAGTCCCTGGTCAGCGCCTTGACCTGCCGCACCATCTCGGTGGCGGACAAAGTTGGACCTGACTCGAATTCGCGCTTGATGCGCTCCTTGTCGGTCATGACCTTCACATGCGTGCCACCAATGTCGATCGCCAGCACCGTCCGGCGCGACGCGGGCTTTTTCGCCTTCTTGCCTGTCTTCCTGCTTGTCCTCTTGCCTGTCTTCTTGGCCATCGGTGCGATCTCTCTTGTGGGCACCGAGTGGAGCAGAGAAACGCATCGCGCGCGACAGCTCCGTTCTGCATCTGACTCCAGTTTGTTCGCGAGGAACGAATCGGAATCGAGAAAATCGGCGCGGCCCAGGCCCTAACAAAACGTATGTACCCGACGTGTCCGAGCGGCTAATGTTGTCCCGAGATGGGATAATTGCTCCCGGCATGGAATATCTCCGCGCATTTCGATGCCCAATGCGGTCGATCGCTTCACCGATCAAGCGACGATTCACACCACGGCCGTGTTCCCCATCCGACTCCAGTTTGTTCGCGAGGAACGAATCGGAATCGAAAAATCAGCGCGAAGCGATTCTTAACAACGCGTTTGCGTAAACTTGCTGCGGATGCGCTCTTGACGCGGATCAGTGCAAGCGTAATCCGCCCTCGCTCGACATCGTCGTGCCGGCGCGCTACGGCTCGCGCGTCATCGGCGACGCTTCGCGCGCATCCGTTGGCTACCCCGCCCTGCGCGCCGCGTGAGCGGCCACGCTTCAAGGTGAAGCCAAAGCGCTTCCGCGACAGGTCCGTGCGCATGCTGCCGATGGCGGATTGCCGCGAGACTTTCCTCGCGACCCGGAAAATTCGGGCCCGCGATGCTGACCAGTCGGCCATCCCTGAGCTCATCCTCGATCAGCCACGCCGGCAGATGGCCCCAGGCGAGACGATGCAGGATCAGCTCCTTCTTCATCATCTGATCCGGCACGGTACAGCGATGGGCGCCGTCGATCAGGAAGAAGCTTTCCGACGACGATCGCCGCGCCGTGTCACGGATCACGCACTGCGTGAAGGGGCGCATCTGCTCCGGCGTGATCTTCTTCGTCCAAGCGAATGGCAAAAACCCGGGAGCGACAACCGGCACCATGGCCGTGGTTGAGAGCTCGATCCGTTCGAAGCGCGGATCGGACGGGTCCGCGCGATGAAACACGAGGTCGGCGTTATCATCGATCAAGCGCTCGAGAGGCCCCCCGACAGCCTCATATTCCAAATGCAGGCGCGTGTTGGGATATTTGGCAAAGAATCCCGAGAGCATTTGCAGGACGGACGGCCGCGGGCAGAGGTCACCGATGACGACACGCAGCACAACCTCTTCGCCGCCGACAAGCTGGTCCGCATAGGTCTGCAGCAGATCGAGTTCGCGCAGCGTCAACCGCGCGCGCTCATGAAACGTCCGCCCTGCCTCCGTCAGCCCGACGCGGTACCCGCTGCGGTCGAACAGTGTGAGGCCGAGCTGCTGCTCGAGGCGGGCGACCGCCGCGAACACCGACGGGTGCGAGCGGTTCAGGGCGGCGCCGGCGGCCTGGAAGCTCCCGTTGGTCGCGACGGCATCGAAGCAGCGCAAGTCGTGGAGCTTGATCCGATCCATTGTCCAAAATTCCTACAGAGATTTATCAATCTTAGTAATTTTCTCTGCCGGGCGCGAGCCCTAGCCTGGCGCGACGCGAAGCCGTCGGCTTCGACCAAGAGAAGGGATTGACGAAATGGGCGGCGATCAACACTTCACGACGGCGGACGGCTGCCGGATTGCGTACCGGATCGATGGCGCCGACGATCGGCCGGTGCTCGCGCTCTCGAACTCGATCGCCACCAACCTGCACATGTGGGACCGCTCAGTGCCGACCCTCAGCCGGTCCTTTCGCCTGCTCCGCTACGACACCCGCGGTCACGGGAGCTCGGACGCGCCGGTGGGCGCCTATTCGATAGACCGGCTCGGCCGCGACGTGGTCGAACTGCTCGACGCCCTCGAGATCGATCGCGCACATTTCCTCGGCCTGTCGCTTGGCGGTTTCATCGGGCAGTGGCTCGGTATCTTCGCGCCTGAACACATCGATCGCCTGATCCTCTCGAACACCGCGTCCTATCTTGCGTCAGAGCTGCCGTTCGACGACCAGATCCGCGCCGTGCTGGCCGCTCCGGATATGAACGCAATCGCAGACGGCTTCATGCGCAACTGGTTTCCCGCAACGATGCTGGCTGCGCCGAACGAGATTGTCGACGAATTCCGCGGCATGGTGCGCGCCACCCCGGCGCGCGGCCTCGCCGGCTGTTACGCCGCACTGCGCGATGTTGATCTTCGCCGCATCATCTCGCTGATCGCGGCGCCGACCCTGGTCATCGGCGGTGAGAGCGACACCGTCACGCGGGCCAGTCACAGCGAGGCGATCGCGGCGACGATCCCCGATGCGAAGCTCGTTCTGCTGCCCGGCGTTCACATCCTCTATGTCGAGCAGGCGGATCGATTCAACGATGAGGTCGCGAGCTTCCTGCAGGGCGCACCCTAACTGTTCTCCATCCGACTCCATTTTGTTCGCAAAGAACGAATCGGAATCGGACAAATCGGCGCGGCGCAAATCTTAACAACACGTTTGCGGCCTCCACACCAATCGACTTTGTACGGCGGATCAGCGCAAGCGTAATCCGCCATCGGTCCGCAACACCGGAGCGGCGGGTTACGCTTCGCTGACCCGCCCCACGCACCGTCCATCCTCATACGCAAGCTCCGGCCGCAGCGCGCGCATCTTCTCCGCAAGCCTGTGGCTTGAGGTCTCCTCCGCATGCGCGAGCCGGTTGACGAGCGCGACATAGTCCGCATCGCTCTTGTGCTGGTTGAGCTTCGACTGGCCCTCGATCTGGTCGACGACGATATCGATCACCCGGATCCCTGCCAGCATCTGTTCGCGCTTGCCGGGCTCCATCTGCGTGAGGTCCCACGGCTGCTTCGGCAACCGCGCCTCGGAGACCGCGAGCAGCGCGTCGCCGTGGCCGCGGTTCTCCCCGTGATCGCGCAGATGCGCAACGCCCGACAGGTGCACCGCCTCATAGAGCCAGGTGGAGACGTTATCGCGCGAGACGTACCAGTCGTTCGAGATGTAGGCGTCGTCACCGGAGACGATCAGCAGAAAACGCCTGATATCGTCGGCGAGCTCGACCAGCGGATTCTTCGCGGTGAGATGGATCTGCACGATCACGCGATCGTCGCGCCGCGCGATCACGAACGGCACATGGGATGCCCGCGGGCCGCGCGCATCGGCGGCGACGATGGCGCCAAAGCCGCGCGCCGCCGCAAAGGCCAGCGCGTGGTCGTCCTCGATGCGAAATTGGGGACGGAGGATGTGCATGGCGGCGGCGCTCGCGGCTGGAGGGAGACGACCCAGCGAAGCTAGCGCAACTTTTGCCGGAGATCACCGCCATGCACCGTCCGGCTCAGCAGATCATGGCATTGTCGCCGTGATCGCAGACGCCGCCGGGCTGATCCCGGGGCAGCGTTTCGAACTCGCCGTAGCGCGGCACGGCCATGCGCGGCGGTCCGCCGCCCCAGCGGCCGGCGGCCGCGGCATGTCCCTTCACGAACGCGGATGGGCCGGCCGGGACTTCGCGCGCCATGGCCGATGTCGTCAGCATGCCGAGGGCGAGCAAGCCGGCCGCGACGTGTTTGATCGTGGTCATCGAGCATCTCCTGCTGGATTCAACAGGATGGGACCATCTCGCCGGCCTGCTGAAGCATTTTCGCTGCTACCATGACGGGCGGCACGACCGGATTATTCCGCGACGACGCAGCGAATTTGCCTGTCCTGCGGCTCGGTCCGACACATTCGATTGATCGAAGCGTGACCGCCGGGACCGGAGGCCCGGGCGACCGCAACCGAGTTGGCCTGCGCGCAAGTCAAATCCGGTGCGAGAGCTGCGACAAAACAACCCGGACCGGCAAATCAGCAAGAACGTCAAGCCCGCACTAAGAAAATATTCCGCTTGGCGCTTGCACCCGGCTTTCCCTGCGCCCTCCGTTCGAGAGAGGGCGAAACGAAAGGCAAGACTCGAACAAATCGTGTCGCGAGAATGCCGATGAGTGCTGCGCTCTATCCCCGTAATCCTGAGGTGCGAGCCTCCTCGGCGAGCCTCGAAGGACGAATCGGCCAGAGTGGGGCCGCACATCCTTCGAGGCTCGCTCCGCTCGCACCTCAGGATGACGGTCGCATAGAGCATCGCGAAGCTCGAAGGCTGACATCCGCCGTTGAACTCGCGCCAACTCGCGGGTTACGCTGTCGCCAATCACGCCCTCTCGCTGGAAGGATCACCATGAACGGCAATCGATATTATGGCGTCCGCGTCGAGGGCGCGAAATACGGCGTGGGGTTCGGCTCGGCGCTGGCGATTGCGATCTCCTACACCAACAACCATTCGATCCTGTGGGCGATCATCCACGGTATCCTGGGCTGGCTCTACGTGATCTACGCCGCGCTGTTCGGGTAATGCGGACGACATGACCGTCATCTCGATCCAGTCACAGGTCGCCTGGGGCCATGTCGGCAACAGCGCTGCCACCTTTCCGATCCAGCTGCACGGTATCGACGTCGTCGCGGTGCCGACCACGCTGCTCAGCAACCGGCCGGGCTATCCGACCATCCGCGGACGGGTGCTCGATGTGCAGCTGGTCGCCGACCTGTTGCGCGGCATCGAGGAGCGCGGCGCGATCGAAAGCGCAAGCATGATCCTCTCAGGCTATCTCGGCTCGGCCGACATCGCGTTGGACGTCGCCGACTTCGTCGCCCGCGCAAAAGCGGAAAACCCGGCCCTGCTCTATTGCTGCGATCCCGTGCTCGGCGACCGTGATCGCGGCATGTTCGTGCGATCGGACATCCCGCCGCTGGTGCGCGATCAGCTCTGTCCGCTGGCCGACATCATCACGCCCAACCATTTCGAGTTCGAATTCCTCTGCGGCGCGCGCGTGACGACGACCGATGACGTCATCGCGCAGGCGAGCGCGCTGATGGCGCGGGGGCCTGCGACCATCGTCATCACCAGCGCCGAGCTTGCCGGCACGCCCGACGGCGAGATCGAGACGCTGGCGATCGAGCGCGTTCATTCCGACAAGACTTGCGCCTGGCGCGTGCGCACCCCGCGCGTGCCGATCAGCCCGTCCGGCACCGGGGACCTGTTTGCCGCGCTGTTCGTCGCCGCCCGCGTGCGTGGCCTGGCGACGCCGGAGGCGCTCAGCCATGCCGCGTCAGGCATCCACGGCGTGCTGGTGCGCACGGCGGAGCGAACAACCGAGGAAATGCGCATTGTCGAAAGCGCCGACGTGATGCTTGATCCGAAGCCACGCTTCGCGGCGGTCGCCATCCCTGCATCCTGACATCCGGACACGCTTCATGATCGACATCACCACCCTCCTCACCTACGCCGCCGTCGTGCTCGGCCTGTTTCTGATCCCGGGGCCGGCCGTGCTGCTCGTGCTCGCGCGTTCGATCACCGGCGGGCCGCGCGTCGGCGTCGCGACCGGGTTCGGCATCGCGCTCGGCGACCTCGTCCACACCGCCATGGCGACGTTCGGCCTGTCGGCCGTGCTGATGACCTCGGCGCTCGCGTTCACGATCGTCAAATATGCCGGCGTGATCTACCTGATCGTGCTCGGCGTCCGCGCCCTGTTCGAGAAGAATGACGACCTGCATTTGCCGGCATCGCAACCGGTCGATCCGCGGCGCGCGTTCCGGCAGGCGATCTGGGCGGAAATGCTCAACCCGAAGACCGCGCTGTTCTTCCTCGCCTTCCTGCCGCAATTCGTGCATCCGGGCCACGGCTCCGCCGTGGCGCAGTTCGCGACCCTCGGCCTGATCTTCGTCGCGATGAGCGCGGCCTACACCTCGCTGCTCGCGCTCGCCGCCGGCCAGATCAGCCCGTGGATCCGGCGGCATCGCCGCATCGGCCAGTGGCAGGGCCGCGTGGTCGGCACGATCTACATCGCGCTCGGCATCCGCCTCGCCTTTCAGGAGCGCTGATGTCGCCGCTCAAGCCGCAAGCCACCTACGACGACTTCGCCCGCCTCGATATCAGGATCGGCAAGGTGGTCGAGGTGCAGCCGTTTCCGCGCGCCCGCAACCCGTCCCTGAAGGTCGGCGTCGATGTCGGCGCCGGGCGGATCATGTGGTCGGGCGCGCAGATCACGAATTATGAGCCGGCGGCGCTGATCGGCTCGCTGGTCGTCTGCGTCTGCAATCTCGGGCCGAAGAACATTGCCGGTTTCACCTCGGAACTGCTGATCCTGGGCGCCAAGGATGCCGGCGGCCAGGTCATCGTCCTCGGCCCGCGCAGCGAGGTTGCGATCGGCGAGCCGATTTTCTGACGCCGCCCCCGATCACGGCCGCGTGATTCAAATCGTCTGGATTCCCCGTAGTTTACCGATGGGGGATCACCCGGATTCTAAGTGCCCGCGCGCGCTGCTATTCCAGCGCACGAGAATCGCTTCGGCATGGGAATCGGAAGATGTCCGCAGTTTTCTTTCACTGCTCCGACGACAAGCACGTCATCCTGGATCGCATCGGCGCCGCGATGGATTTTTCGGAGGTGCGGGTGCATGCGGAGCATGCTGGCGCGCAGCTTTGTCATGACACCGAGTGTGGAGGACTGGCGCAACTGGGCGGTCCACGTCACCGACGATATCGGTACCGAGATCTTCGAGCTGCCGTTCACCGCCGTCCTCGGCGAATTGCACTGAGGGCGTGCCATGAATTCGATGGAACTCGCCCTGCGGCCCTTGCGGCGCCACCTCACCCGCCTCGCTCAGCGCTGCGTCGCGCTGATCGAGGGCGTCATCGACCCCTATCGCCCCGAGCTGTATTACATGCGCGGGCCGGGTCCGAAATGCCGCGCCAGGCGGCAGGCCACGCTGCGCGACTAGTCCGAGGGCTTGAGCGACGAGAAAAGGCCGATGGGCGTTACGCCACCGGCCTTCTCCTGCGGCTGCCGGTTCCCGGAGTCCGGTTCCGCCGCAATTCCACCTGGTCCCAAGCTTGCGACGACAGTTTTAATCAAATCTTAACGGCACGGCGGTGAGCTGGATGACAGGACTCCTTCGCCGTGCTGCGCGTGTAGTCGTTCATCGTGCGTGGAGCGTTGCACATCGTTTTTGCGCCGATCGCCCGACGATTGTGCGCGATGCATCTTAGGGAACGCACGACTCAGTGTTACCCTGTGATGCAAACCGAAACGGAGAACTTCGGATGCCGTACTACACCTTCGATCTCGTGGTGGGGGACGAGTTCCGGAATCAAGGAACGATCATCCTCGAAGACATCAGCCTTGCCTCCGATCGCGCCGATCAGCTCGCCAACGAGCTGTCGCAGGTCAAGCCGGAGTTGAAGGCTCGCGGCTGCGCCGTGCGCGTCACCGACATCGACCGGCGCGAACTCTACCGGACGCCGCTCGATCCCGTGCCGCACTGGCGCAGGGCTGGCTAGCGTCGGCAGGCTTTGGACTCTGTTGACCGCGCCCGTCCGCGCGCGGTCTTGATCTTGCTGCGTGCGGGGCGGCCGGTGTTGCCGCCTCAGCAAGACCAGTTGGCGCGCGGCCCGATCACTTCTTCATGTTCAACCGGCCGATGAAGTCACGTTTGCCGAGCGGCGCGCCCTTGTGGCGGAGGATGTCGTAGGCGGTGGTCGAGTGGAAGAAGAAGTTCGGCAGCGAGAACGACATCAGGAATCCCTCGGCCGTGAACGGCATCGAGCGCTCGCCGAGCTTGAACATCACCTCGCGCCCGAGCAACGCGTTGACCGCGTCAGGTGTCAGGGCCGACAATTCGCTGAGCGCGTCCTTCACCAGCGCCTGCAGTGCGGCGTAATCCAGATCGGGCTTGCCGGACGGCGGGACGAACACGCCGTTCTTCGCAGCCTCCATCGCGCCGCGGGAATGATGCGCGAGCGAGACCACCTGAAAGCGGAACGGCAACATGTCCGGAAACAGCCGGGTCTCGACGATCTCGGCCGGATCGATGCCGTTGTCCTTGAAATGCGCGAGGCTCTTGTCGAGAAAGCCCGAGGCGGCGCCGAGGATCTGCAGATAGTTGGCAACGGTCGCGTCGTACAGTGAAAAGGTCATGGCGAATTCCCCCATATAGAAAATTTGTCTGATGCTTGCCGGAACAGAGTTCCCGGAATTTCCGGAGAAGGCAAGCAACCTTGGGGATTCGCAAGTCGAATGCTCCAGCGCGCAGCGCCGGATCATTCGATCAGGCATAGTGACTTCCGGCGGTCAGCTCTGATGCGGTCCGCGCATCATCTTCATGGCGTCCTCGATATGGCGCCATTCGCGGGCCTCTTCGGTCTCGCCCTTGCTCTCGCAGGCGATGGCGTTCTGCGCCGCCTCGGCAATCGCCTGCAGGCCGTGCTTCTCCAGCATCTGCCGCGCGATGGTGTGGATCTGCATCTCGGCTATCATGGCGCTCTCCTCTGCTGTCCGACGCCGCATGGACAGGGCGTGACCGCGCGTCCCGCGGACTGACTTCAAAACGGCCGAACGCCGCGTCTGGTTCCAGCATCCCGGCCGGCGCAACGGAATCAACCGTTTCCACGCGCCGCGGCGGCGGATACAGAGAGGCGGACCCTGCTCCTTCCCGAGTTGCCGTGACCATGGCGCAGAACATCTATGACGATCCCGGCTTCTTCGCCGGCTACAGCCAGTTGCCGCGGCAGGTCCGCGGACTACTTGGCGCGCCCGAATGGCCCGCGATCCGCGCCATGCTGCCCGACATCGCAGGCAAGCGCGCGGTCGATCTCGGCTGCGGCTTCGGCTGGGTGTCGCGCTGGATGCGCGAGCAAGGCGCCTCCGGCGTGCTCGGCGTCGACCTCTCGCAGAACATGATCGCGCGCGCCACGGCGATGACGCAGGATCCGGCCGTCACCTACGAGATCGCCGACCTCGAAACGCTGGAACTGCCGAAGGCCACGTTCGACCTCGCCTACAGCGCCCTCACCTTCCACTACATCAGGGACTTCGATCGCCTGGCGCGAATGCTGTATCGCACGCTCGTCCCGGAGGGGCACCTGGTCTTCACCATCGAGCATCCGATCTACATGGCCGCCACCCATCCCGGCTGGGGACAGGACCAGGACGGCCGCAAGACCTGGCCGGTCAACCGCTACTTCATCGAAGGCGAACGCCGGACCGACTGGTATGTGAAAGGCGTGCTGAAATATCACCGCACCATCGGCACCACGCTCAATGCGTTGATCGGCGCCGGCTTCACGCTTCGCCACGTCGAGGAATTCTCCCCGACGCGGGAGCAGATCAAGGCTGTACCCGAACTGGCCGACGAGCTGGAACGGCCGATGATGATGCTGGTGTCAGCGCAGCGCTAGCGCATGATCCGGAAAAGTGCGAAGCGGTTTTCCGAAAAGATCATGCGCAAACGGCAATAGAGCATCACGCCGCAAGCAGCTTGTCGAACTCCTCGGGCGGGTATGATTTTCCGTCCGTGTCGGTGATCACCACCTGCCATCCCTCGCTCGCCCAGACATTGGCGTTGGCGACGATGATGAAGGTGCTCTCCCGCTCGATCCTGACCGTTTCGTTCTCGCGTTCTGCGATCATCTTGTAGGCCAATGCTTGTCCCTCGCCGACTAGTACATTCGGCGGTGTGTTGGCAGCGGCGTTGGGCCGCAATTCGCCGGGAGCATGACCATTTGGTGGAAGCACTGGCGCCGGATACGGTAGAGAGCAACGTGCGGTCGCGGCTAGCTCAACCTACCCATCAAGGTCGGCATATCCGGAATGTGGTCTTGCCGCAGACGGCTCAGGCCCACCCTGTGAACGCACTCGGCGCGCATGCCTCGAAGAAAAACCCCGCCTCGGTGGGACGCCAAGGCGGGGAAGGTTCATTGGGTTGAAATCCACGCGCCTGGAAAAGGAGAGCGCGGGAAGTAGCGGCATCAATTCTATTTGTTGCCAGCGTCCGGACAACAGGATTAAAGCGCGCGCAACACCGGGACTTTTTCCCGATCCGTCCGGCAAAAATCCCGAACCTGGCTTGCGACGCAGCTCACTGCACCACGTCGAGCCTGACATTCGCGACGCCCTTGCCGATCATGCCGAGCGACTGCGCGGCAGAATACGAGACGTCGACGATGCGCCCGGGAACGTAAGGCCCGCGGTCATTGACACGCACCGTGACCGAACGGCCGGTCTTGACGTCGGTGACGCGCAGCTTGGTGCCGAACGGCAATGTCGGATGCGCGGCGGTCAGTTCGCGCGCGTTGAACTTCTCGCCGCTCGCGGTCTCCTGCTCGTCGCTGTAGAAGCTCGCGACGCCCTGCGACGCGATCCTGGTCTCGCCGCCCTTGCGTGCGGCGTACGGCGTGTGCTTGCGCGCGGTTGCGACATGTGTGCGCGTCGCCGATGACGCAGCCCGCGTCGGCTCGGCCGACACCGACAGGCTCGCGAGCGCCTGCGAGCGCTGGCTGACGACGGAGGACTGCGCACAGGCCGCAAGCGACGCGGCGCCGATCACGATGGCGCAGAGCCGCAGCGGCTTTCGCGCACGAGCCAATGCAATTGCGGGCGCGGCACCGCGCGCGCTGCGTTTGACGTCGACGTACGAAATGACTGCATCGTCGCGTGACATGTTGCATCCCCAACTCGCGCCCCAGCCCAAGCCGAAAATCCAACAGCCGCATGGCCGAATCCAATCGGGGCGGAACGGTGGCGGAGCGCGGTCGGACGGGCCGCAGGCGACCCGATTTCCCCTCGGCTGTGGTGGATGCGCCACACAACCAGGGAGATTCACCCGGACATGCGACCCCGGAGCTTCGCCAGGCGCGCAGGTCGGCGACCGCCCCTCGGCTCCCAGTTTGGTTCCCGAAACTCCCCAACCTCTCCACCCTCTCGCCTTGCTTTGGTCAAACCGGACTGGAGTCGTGGGGCCAGGGCCAGGGGTCGATACAGAGCTCAAATTGCCGGCCGCCCATTTGCGGTTGACCTTGGACTGAAACGGGGACCGCCATGCAATCGACACTGAAAGACGCAGATCCGCACGATATTTTCGCGATCGAACCTAGCTTCACCGCAACCCGCCCGGACAATGCCGCCACCGCGCCGGCACCCGCCGCCAGGGGAGCGGCGGGGCAGCGCGAGCCTTGGTTCGGCCCGAGCCTCGCGCCCTCTTCCACGCCATCGGTCGCGCCCGTCGCCACGGTCGCCTCGGTGCCACCAGTGACGCCGATACCGGTGACGAGGCCGCCGGCCGCGCCGGAGTACAGCGCCGCAAGCCATGACGGCAGGCTGGACGACATCAGACTGGAACGCGCGCCGCGTCCCACCAACAAATGGGCGATCCGCGCCTTCTGGTTCGTGTTCGCGATCGCCGGCGCCATGGGCACCGCGGCGTGGCAACACTACGGCCATCGCGTCAAGCAAGTCGTGGCGGAGTACGTGCCCCAGGTCGAGGCCCTGACGTCGCTGCTGCCAGGCAAGGCCACTCCCGCTGCCGACCAGGCGAGCCCGCCGCCCGCGCAGGCGGCTGCCGCCGATCAGCCGGCTGAGGCCGCTCCGGCGGCTGCGCCACAGAACGTCGCTGCAGCGCAGCCAGCGGCGGCCGCAGCACCCGCTGCAGCGGCGGCGCCGGTTGCCCCGGCGGCACCAGCCGCAGCCGCACCTGACCAAACGCAATTGTTGCAGTCGATGGCACGCGATCTCGCGTCGATGGGACAGCAGATCGAGCAACTCAAGACCAGCATCGATCAGCTGAAGACGAGCCAGGATCAGTTGACGCAGCGGGTCGCAAGGACGACCGAGACCAGGGCCGTCGAACCGCGGCCCGTCGCGCCGCGCCCGCGTGCCGCGATCACGCCGCCCGCGACGGCGCCGCGCACGGCTGCTGCTCCGCCGCCGATCCGCCGGCCGGCACAGGCCTACATTCCGCCGCCGCCGGCATCAGCGGCACCGCTGCCGGCGCCCGTTGCAGCCGCACCGCAGGCTGTTGCGCCGCGGCCGGTGCAACCGCAGCAGTCCTCTGTTGTCGATGCTGATGATAACGGCCCCGTGGTTCGGCCGCCGATGCCGTTGCGCTAACGGGTGAAAGAAAAGGCGCCGATCGCGATGACGCAATCGGCGCCTTTGCACATGAATATGCGAATTACGCGCTCTGTCCTGGCGGCAGCACGACCACGGTCGCGCCCGGCTTGACGTGCTGGTAGAGATCGATGACGTCGGCGTTGTTCATACGGATACAGCCCGACGAGATCGCCTGCCCGATATATTCGGGCTGGTTGGTGCCGTGGATGCGGTAGAGCGTGTCCTTGTTGCCCTGGTAAAGATAGATGCCCCGGGCACCGAGCGGATTGGCCGGTCCGCCGGCGACACGCGCCGGATACGGTCCGAGCCGCTCCTGGATATCCTTGGTCGGAACCCAATCCGGCCATTCGGCGAGCCGGCCCACGGTGGCGACGCCGGAGAACGCCATCGCCTCTTCGCCGACGGCGACGCCGTAGCGGATCGCCTTGCCGCCGGGCAGCACGTAATAGAGGTAGCGCGCGTCGGTATCGACCAGGATCGAACCCGGCTGCTCCTTCCGCGTGTAATCGACAATGTGGCGCTGGAACTGATCCGGAATCTTGGCCTCCGCATAGGGCGGATGCGCCAGCAATTGCCGGTCGCGCGGCGTCATCGCGGCATCCGTCACCGGCGACAGCGTCGTCTGCATGCAGCCGCCAAGTGCGAGCGAACCCAACAGCACCGCAGCAAGCCCCAACTTCGACACGATCATTCTCCCCTGCGTCAAGTTGTGGCACTTGCTGCCGAAATCGTGCTGAAATCGTGGCAGCCCCGACTGGAACACGGCCGTTTGATCGGTTCCTTCCGCAAGTGTGTCCTTACGGTTGCAGTCGGTTCCCGCGGACGCTAGCCTTGCGCCAAAATGTCTAAAACATCGGGAGGAATTCGATGCGTTACGCTCTGCTGATCGGCGGCCTGATTTTCGCGGCAACACCGGCCCACGCCGATCCGCGCGCGGCCTATGTCACCATGGTGCTGCAGGCCTTTGCCGCCAAGGTCGAGTGCCCCGGCACCGATCTCGTCTATCAGGACCTCGTGCAGCGCGCGCAGGACATGCACCTGCCCGACGGCACCACCGAGCAGGTGCGCAAGGCGATCGCCTTCATGCATACCGGCGGCAAGATGGGCGAGAAGCAGGCCGACGACTTGATGACCGAAGTCGCGATCGCAACCCAGAGCACCGACCTCGACCAGCGCCGCGCCGGCAGCATGACGACCTGGTGCCAAGACCAGAAGACGCGGCTCGCGGGCTACATCAGGACCAAGTAGTAAACTTCGATCTCAATCGAGCTCCGGCGGCGCGAACCAGTTGGTCAGCGACAGGCCGCCGTCGACCACGATCGATGCGCCGGTGACGTAGCCGGAGAGCTTGTGCGAGAGCACGGCGAGCGCCATCGGCGCGAGATCGTCCGCCCGACCAAGCCGCCCGAGCGGAATGTGCTTGGCCAGCGCGGGATCCGCGACGAAGCCGCCGGCCGCGATCGCGCCGGGCACCAGCGCATTGACGCGGATGCCATAGCGGCCCCAGTTCTTGGCCAACTCCTTCACCAGCATCGCCATGCCGGCCTTCGCCGTCGAGTAATGCGGCAGGTTACGCGGCGTGCCCGCGTGCAGCGAGGTGAGCAGCAGGAACGAGCCAGGCTTCTTCGCCGCGATCAGCTTGCGCGCCAGTTCGCGCGACAGATGAAAGCCGGCACCGAGATTGACCGCGTGCATCTGCCGCCAGGTCTCTTCGTCGACCGCCATCGCATGATCCGCCTCGCGGCGCGGCGGCGAGGCGCTGTGGACGAAATGCGTCACCTGCCCGACCGTGGCTTGCGCATGCGCCAGCAGCGCGTCGCACGCCGCACGTTGCGCGAGATCGCCGACCCAGGGCACGGCAAGTTCGGGATGCGGGGCGGCCTTGATCGCCGCCAAGACCTTTTCCTCATGCAGGTCGGCGAACACCGTGCGCACACCTTCGCCGACCAGGGCCTGCGCGACCGCGCGGCCGATGCCGTTGCCGGCGCCGGTCACCAGGGCTGCCTCGCGCGCGGGATCGAAGGGCGATGTGAAGAGGCTCATGATGCCGATCTCCGAGGACGTGCAGGCCTGCACTCAGTATGGCGGCGCCTTGCGCGCCCGCTGTGCCTTGGCGGCTTCGATCCACCAAATGAAGTCGTCGGCAAAGCGCGGAAAGGCACGTTCGAGCGACTTGCCGCCCTCGCCGATCGGCTTGCCTTCGGCGGACAGGGTCTGCGCGATCGGCCCCGCACTGATCGTGCTCGACACCACCACCATGCCCATCTCCGACAGCGTGCCGTGCCAGGCGGTCGCGGCGCGCGCACCGGCAAAACGCCCGGCCGAGTAGCTCGCGATCGCCGCCGGACGCCAGAACCATTCCTCGAGGAAATGATCGGTCAGGTTCTTCAGCCCGGGCTGGATGCCCCAATTGTATTCGCCGGTGACGAACAGGAAGCCGTCGGCGGCGCGGATCTTTCCGGCGAGCGTTTCGAGCACGGCCGGCGCCTGCCCCTTGGGATGTTCCTTGTACATCCGGTCGAGCATCGGCAGGCCGACTTCCTTGGCATCGATCAACTCGACATCGTCGCCGCGGGCGCGAAGGCCGTCGACGACGAAATGCGCCAGGCGGATGCCCATGCGATCCGAACGATAGGAGCCGTAGAGAACGAGAATGCGGTGGGTCATGATGGCGCGATCCTACCACGGCGCTGCGACAGCCGTCCTGCCGCCGGCGCGCAGATATTAACGGGCATTCCGGCGCGTTTTCCCGGCATTAAGCAATTCGTCGCAGGTCGCTCGCCGCGGCCAAAAATCGCCAGATTTGTTTTCTGGATATGCATTTGCTTCGAGAAGGAGAACCCGACATGCGGATCGCAAAGCTGGTCTTCGCAGGCTCGCTCGCGGCCATCGCTGCCATTGCCACGCCAGCGCTGGCGAAGAGCGCCGAGTGGCAGAAGGCCGACGAGAAAGCCGCCACCACAACCAATTCGACCGGCTGCCAGGCCTACCAACAGGCCGCCGACGGCACCTGGAACCAGCTTCCCTGCGGCGAGGCCGGCACCGGCGGCGCGACCCAGCACCGCGCCGCGACCAAGGGCGCCGACGAAGACTCACGCTAGAGTCTCTGTGGGAACCGCTGCGCGTACGCCAATCGGCGGACACGGTATCGTACAGCTGTCGCCGCATTCCCGGTCTTAACCTTTCTCCTTACGGAGGGAGCCGGATGTTCAAACGAGTGGCAATCGCGATACTTGGGATTTCGCTCGCGCTTCCATTGAGACCATCGGAAGCTGCGGAGCAGCATCGCGGCGGCGACGCCGCGCTCGGCGTGTTGTCGGGCGGGATCATATTCGGCCCCATTGGCGCCGTCGCCGGCGCCGTCGTCGGCTACACGGCCGGACCTTCCATCTCTCACTCGCTCGGCGTCCGTAGCCATCAGACACATGCGCGGCGGACCAAATCCGTCAGACAGGCGCAGGCATCCACGAAGTATCGTCAACCCGCTCCGGACCGTCAGGCGGCACTCCCTGCGGCGGCGCCGGCACCGGCACCGCCGCCGCCTCCCCTCGAGACCGCAACGACAATGCCGCCGGTCCAGCCGCTGGAATAGGCGACGGCCCAGCCGGAGTACCTCCGGTTGTTGCCGCTCGAGTGAAACGCTCGATCATAAACCCAAGCTTAATGCGCACCCGGTACGGTTGAGGCCTTCCCTCTTTCGTCAAGAAATGGCGCGCATCCCATGAAAATCGGTACTCTCCTGACGGCCGCGATCGTCTCTTTGTCCGCGGTCGGCGGCGGCCTGGCGGCCTATGTCGCGGCGACCAAGTACCAGACCATGGACAAGGTCTCGACCGCGCAGAGCCGGCTCGAGATCGTCCGCGCCGTCGGTGATATCCCGCGCTACATGAACCCCGAGCGTGGCTACGCCACCAACCTGTTGCTCGCTGGCGGTACGATCGATCCGAAGCAGATCGCCGAACTCGACCGTCAGCGCCAGCTGACCGACGGCGCGCTGGCCAAGGTCAACCAGGTGCGCGCCACCCTGCCGGGATCGCTCGACGATGGCGAGGCCGTCGCGCGCGAGATCGACGCGCTGAAGGTGAAGTTCGCCGGGCTGCGCGACGCCATCGCGACTGCAATCGCCGGTCCGGCCGATGCGCGCCGCGCCGCCGCCGGCAAGATCGTCGCCGACAATTCCGTGTTCAACGCCGGTGTCACCACGCTGCTCGACGAGCAGGTGCGCCGGCTCGCCGGCCTCGACGGCAATGCCTATCGCCAGGCCAGCTACGCCAACGTTGCCTGGATGCTGCGCGACACCGGCGGCCTCAATGCCAGCCTGCACAAGGCGCTGGTCGGCGCCAAGCGCGTCGCGACCGATCAGGAGAAGCTGGAACTTTACCGCTCGACCGGCCGCACCGAGCAGATCCTCTCGACCTTGCAGGAGTTGCGCAACAATCCGGCGACACCTGCCAACGTCATGACGGCGCTCGGCAAGATGCAGGCCGACTATGTCGAGCGCTTCGGCAAGGCGCTGAAGCTTGCCAAGGAAGGCGCCGTGACCGGCAAGTATGAGGTGGATCTCGACACCTACTATCCGGAATCGCAGATCGGCCTCGCCGCCATCATCACCGTACGCGAGGCATTCTACGAGAACGCCGAGCAGGTGCTTGCGAGCGCCTATTCGTCGGCGCGCTTCAGCTTCGTGATCGCAGTGACCGGGCTGCTCGCGGTCATTGCCGTCAGCGCCGGCCTCATCGTCGTGGTCCGCCGCCGCATCCTCAACCCGATCGCAGCCCTCACCGACCGAATGTCCTGCCTCGCCGCGGGCGACGTCGCCGAGGCGATCCCGGGCGCCGCGCGCAACGACGAGATCGGCGCGATGGCCGCCGCCGTCCAGGTGTTCAAGGACAACAGGATCGAAGCCGATCGCCTCGCGAGCGAGAAGGAAGCCGAGAACGACGTCAAGATGCGCCGCGCCCGCGTGCTCGACGATCTGACCCGCGCCTTCGAAGCCAAGGTCACCGAACTGGTCGGCGGATTGTCCGCGGCGTCCTCGGTGATGGAGGACACCGCGCAATCGATGTCCGCCACCGCGGCCGCCACCAACCGCCAGGCCGCGGTCGTTGCCGCGGCGTCGGATCAGACCTCGACCAATGTGCAGACGGTGGCGAGCGCGACCGAGGAACTGACCTCCTCGATCTCGGAGATCGCCCGCCAGGTCGCGACGTCGACCGAGATCGCCGCCCGTGCGGTCGACCATGCCCGTCGCACCGGCGACACCGCCCGCTCGCTGGCCGAGGGCGCCCAGAAGATCGGCGACGTCGTGACGCTGATCCAGAGCATCGCGGCGCAGACCAACCTGCTCGCGCTCAACGCCACCATCGAGGCGGCCCGCGCCGGCGAGGCCGGCCGCGGCTTTGCCGTCGTCGCTTCGGAAGTGAAGTCCCTGGCCGGCCAGACCGCGAAGGCGACCACGGAGATTTCCGAGCAGATCACCGCGATCCAGACCGCAAGCGACGACACCGTGACCGCGATCCGGAGCGTCGTCGACGTCATCACCGAGATCGACCAGATCGGCACTGCGATTGCCGCCGCGATCGAGGAACAGGGCTCAGCGACCAAGGAGATCTCGCGCAGCGTCCAGGAAGCCGCGCGCGGCACCCAGGAGGTCAACTCCAACATCTCCGGCGTGCAGCGCGCCGCCGACGACACCGGCGCGGCGGCAACCCAGGTGCTGGGCGCCGCCGAGCAACTCTCGACGCAGTCCAAGGACCTCGCCGGCCAGGTCAACCGCTTCCTCTCCGACGTGCGGGCGGCGTAGTCGACGGGCACGCTGCGATCACCGAGCGACAGGGCTCTGTCCGCGTCATTGCGAGGAGCGACAGCGACGAAGCAATCCATGCCCCAACTTGCGGCGCGATGGATTGCTTCGCTTGCGCTCGCAATGACGGGGGTGCCTGAAGGCTTTGCCGCCCTCTAGCCGCCGCGCAGGCCGAGCACGCGGCGGGCGATCGCCTGGCGATGGACCTCGCTCGGGCCTTCGTACACCCGCATCAGGCGGGCCTTCTGCCAGAGCGCGTTCAGCGGCAACTCCAGCGTCACGCCGAGTGCGCCGAGCGTCTGCATGGCGTGGTCGCAGGCCTCATAGGCCATCTCGGTCGCGAACACCTTGATCATCGAGGCCTCATGGCGGATGTCCTCGCCGCGGTCGGTCTTGTCGGCGGCCTCGCGCACCATCAGCCGGCAGGCATGCATGCGGGTGGAGATGTCGGCGATCCACCACTGGATCGCCTGGCGCTCGGCGAGCTTGACGCCGAACGTCTCGCGCTGCTTGGCGTGCTCGCACATCATGTCGAGCGCGCGCTTGGTGATGCCGACGCAGGTCGATCCCATCTCGAGCCGCCGCGTGCGCAGGCGCAGCTGCATCGGCGCATAGCCCTTGCCGACCTCGCCCAGCACCGAGTCCTTCGGGATGCGGCAGTCCTCGAACACGATCTCATAGGTCGAGCCGCCGCCGACCATCGGGATCTCGCGCTCGATGATGAAGCCCGCCGTGCCCTTCTCGACGATAAAGGAAGTGATGCCGCCCTGGCGCTGATCGTTGCCGACCCGCGCCATCACGATGATGAAGTCGGCGGCGCGCGCATTGCTGATCCATATCTTGCGGCCGTTCAGCACCCACTGCTCGCCTTCGAGCACCGCACGCGTCTTCATGGCCGCGGGATCGCCGCCGGCGCCGGGCTCGGAGATCGCGATCGCCGACGCCATCCGGCCCTCGATGTAAGGCTGCAAATATTTCTTCTTCTGCGCCTCGGTGCCGACCGCTTGCAGCATACGCAGGTTCGGCGAATCCGGCGGCAGCACGAACGGCACGCAGCTGCGGCCGAGCTCTTCATGCACCGCGGCCATTGTGCGCGTCGGCAAATCGTGGCCGCCGAGATCCTCGGGCGCATCGAGGCCCCAGAGGCCGAGTTCCTTCGAGACATCGCGCAGCCGCTTGCGCTGCTCTGCGGTGAGCTCGGGATGATCGCTGCCGGGCAGTTTCGACTTCAGATATTGCGGCTCGAGCGGGATGAGTTCGCGATCGACGAATCTCGCGACGGTCTCGCGGATCATGGCTGTCTGTTCGTCATCGCTCATCTGGGATTCCTCGCCTGTGCTGTTTCGCTTCACAAAACCAGTAGCGCATTTTTTGTCGGCACAAATAGCGGAAACGCGCGCTCGCGCTCACTGTCGCGCGAGGCTTTCATGGAGCGGAATTCAATATCCCGCGGCGCGGTCAGCACATGCGCAATTGCGCCGGACGCTCGGGCGCATCGAGCAACCGATCACGCAGCACAAGGTTATTGGCTGCAAGCAAGCGATCGACGATCAGATCGCCGATGCCCCCGCACTGGCCGCAGCCTTCCTAGTCGGCAAAGCCGACATAGCGGACAAAATCGCTGTTGGCCTCGCGGTCCGACCGCACCGCGTTGGCGGCAAAACTGCCGTCGGGATAGCCCATCGCGACGCAGGTCATGATCACCTGGTCTTCCGGGATATTGGCGACCTCGCGCACGATGTCGGAGCGCATGATCCCCTGGCCGTTGATCACGCTGCCGAGGCCACGATCCCAGGCTGCCAGGACGATGCCGTAGCAGAGCGCGCCGAGGTCGAAATGGCAGACCGCGCCGGGATCCAGGATCCGGTCATAGGCCAGCACCAGCGAGACCGGGGCATCGAACTGGCGGAAGCCGCGCAGCACCCAATCCTGCCGCATCGGCTTGTCGTCGCGGGCAATCCCCATGGCGCCGAACAGCTTCTTGGCGATGTCGACCTGACGGCCGCGGTGCACGCCCTGATACTCGCCATGGCTGATGATGTCGCGCTTGGCCTTGGCGCCGGCGATCATCTCCTCCATGTTGCGGCGGCGCACTTCTTCCAGCGGCGCCCCGGTCAGGACATGGACGTGCCAGGGCTGGGTGTTCATCGAGGACGGCGCGCGCTTGGCCACCTCGATGATCTCCTCGACGGTCGCCCGGGACACCGGCTGCTTCTTGAACCCGCGCACGCTTTTGCGTGTCTGTACCAGCGTCTCGAATTCCATTCCGCGTTTCCCCCATTTTGTTCCGCGCTGCACACGGAAATTTCTCACGGCAATCCGGGTATTTTATAGACAAATTCGGCTGTGGGAACTTGATCGGGCCAAGAATCCGATATCCAATCCGGCCACTGGTTTGGTTTAGGGAGAACCCAGATGAAGCGGATTTTCTTGGCGGCCGTGATCGCGACCTTTGCCGCCGGTTCGGCATTTGCACAGGACGCCTCCTGCGAGACGAAAGCCGTCGGCAAGGACGGCAAGCCGCTGGCCGGCGCGGCCAAGACCTCGTTCATGAAGAAGTGCACGATGGATACCTGCGAGACCAAGGCGGTCGGCTCCGACGGCAAGAAGCTCGCCGGCGCGGCCAAGACCTCGTTCATGAAGAAGTGCCAGAGCGGCGCCTGAGCCTATCGGCGGCGCTTATTTAGCCCCCTCAATCGACAGACTTCATCGGGACTCAATCGGGTCGCGCAGGGCGCGCGGCCCGAACCGCTGTTGATCGGCGTCCTCAGAACGAGACGCCGACCCGGACGCCCTTGCTCCAGACCCGCCGGCAACGCTTCCGGGTGTTGCCGTGAAACATCTCGAAGCGTTCGGGCAACTGGACCGGCTTGGAGAATTCCAGGCAAGCCCCGCCGGCGGAATAGTCCACCAGCCGGCATTCGATCAGCGGCGCCTTCGGTTCGAGCTGGAGCTTGACCACGCTGGATACACATCCTGTCGGACGAACACGTGCAAATCGTCGGGGATGCATCAGCCCGCCTCTGGTGGAATCGTACCAACAGATTCCTCGGCGGCCGTTAAGAATCCGTTCAGGCGAATTGTTACGAATCATGTCTGCCGCCAGCCGGATCGGCGGGCGCGACGCCGGCACGGCGCGAGGCCGCCAGCGTCTCCGATGGCGCTTCCCCGAACTGCGACCGGTAGCTCCGCGAAAAATCGCTGAGGTGCCAGAACCCGTAGGCCAGCGCACAGGCCTTGACGCTGGGCGCTCCGGCGAGCAACTGCTGGCGCACCAGCCAGAGCCGGCGCAGCCGCAGATAGCGATGCAGGCTGACGCCCCGGTAGCGCTGGATCGCGTCATGCAGCGTGCGCACCGACACGCCGATCTGCCGGGCGAGTTCGCCGCTGTAGATCGGGTGAGCGACGTCGCCGGCCAGGATGGCGCGCGCGTCGTTGAAGACCTTGAACTGGCGCGTCGTGTTGGCCCGCGTCGCCCACTTGGCCGGCACGATCTCGGCGAACGCGTTGTCGATTGCGGCGAGCAGCGTCTCCTTGATCGACGCGCCCGTCGCGAACTCCGCAATCGTGACCTGGTCTGACGTGACGAGCAGAACCTGTCTCACCACTTCGCGCAGCCGATCCTGCGCGCGTTGAGAAATCTCGTGAATGCTGAAACGGAGCCCGGCACTCGGCCAGCCGCGGTCGACAATCTCGGGCGTGAACATCATAGAGACATATTGGCGGGGCGTCTCCTCCACGGAGGTGTAGAACGCGCCGCCGCCGCCAAGCACGATCACCGCACGATCGCGCTCGACGCCGTTGAACCGTATCGGAACGCCGTCATCCATCGTGAAGCCGACCGCGGTGGTCTGCCGCGCAAGCTGCGCGTCGACGATCCGCGGAAAGGACTGCGTGTAGTTGAGCTCGCATCCCGGCAAACTCAGGATGACCTGCTCGGCCGAAATCTTCCGCGCAAGTGGCGTGAAATCAACATCCAGATCTCGGATCGAACTCCGGAATGCATCAACATCGTCAAAACGAAAGACTCTCGGCACCAGCAATGGCGCCGTCAAATGACCGCTCCTGTGAAATGATCTCTAAAATTTGCATGCGGCGCTGCGCACAGCGCGCCGGCCGCATTGATAAACTCCGTGCACAAAATACGAATCGTCCAATGAGCTCAATCAGCAAAAATGCGGTGAACCGGACAATCTGGGAAAATAGCGCTGCTGCCGAATTTCGATAGTGTTTGCCGGGATATCCACCGTTGGGATCAGCCTCCACATCAATTTCTATACCCCTATTAAAGATTCGGGGAGCAGATTGACGTTGGGAACGATGATGTTCCCCGTCGCGGAACATTTTAGGGACCGCAATGACAGCCATTGCCTCGCCCGATCTTATTGCCAAGCTCGACCATGTCTTGAGAGCCGGTTCCCCAGACCTCCGCACGCGCATGCTGCAGGAGGTGGCCGGGCTGTTTCTCGACGACGCTCACCGCCTCAGCGAGCACCAGGTCGGGCTGTTCGACGACATCCTGATCCGTCTGATTGAGAGCGTCGAGCTGCGGACCCTGACCACGCTCAGCCGCTCGCTCGCCGACTTGCATCTGGTTCCGCGGGAGCTCGCCCGTCGCCTGGCCAACCATGACGATGCCGATATCGCCGCCCCGATCCTGCGAAAATGCGAGTGCATTCCGGACGCCGATCTGATCGACATTGCCTGGATGCGGGCCGAAGGACATCTCTGCGCCATCGCAGGACGCAAGGCCGTCAACCAGGAGCTCACGGACATTCTGCTGATGCGCGGCGACAGCAATGTGCTTCGCGCTCTCGCAGGCAATCCCGGCGCCGACATGACCAGCGCAGGCCTTGCCATGATGGTCGATGCCGCCGAGCGCGACGAGGACATCGCAGCCGCGTTGATCCCGCGCAAGGACCTGCCTCACCGCGTTCTTGCCGACCTCGTCATGCGATCCACGCCGCGCCAGCAAGCCCGGCTGCTCAAGAACGCGCGCCCCGAGATCCAGCACGCGATCCGCGCCGCCATCGATGCCGGTCTCGCTGCGAAACCCCTTCAGGCAGTGTGAGTGGCGTAATGACGTATGGTGACCGCAGGGCGGAGCGCGTCAAGCTTGAGACGCGCCATCCCGTCAATCTTATGGGGGTCGACGGCACGTGGCGGCGGAGCTGCATCCTGCTCGACGTCTCGCAAAGCGGTGCCCGGCTCGAGGTCGACGGAACGCTTGATGTGCTGAAGGCCCAGGAGTTCTTCCTGGTCTTGTCCTCGCGCGGACTGGCGTTCCGCCGCTGCGAACTGGTTCGTGTCGACGGCACCGAGATCGGCGTGCGATTCATCGAAGAACGAAGGCGAAAGGGACGTGCCGTCATTCCGAGATCAGGATTGGCGACAACCGGCCCGAGGGGAAGTTGACGACATGACCATGCAGAGAGCAACAAGCATCGCGGTATCGGCGGTCTCCGCCGCACCATTGCGCGGCACCATCGCAATCGACTGTGCCGGCAGCGTCGCGACGTTCGAGATCGACGAGGAACTCGCCCATCGCCTCTGCAGCGATCTCGAACGGTTTCTGACCCAGGTTCCGCGCCGGACCAGTGCGGCGCGGTCCGGCTGACATTGCCCCCGAACGCCCGCGCCGCCTACTCGCGCTTGAACCGATAGTCGAAGCGGTCGCCGTCCGCCTTGATCAGGCCGACCGTGGGGGCCGGAAAATGGATCGGCAGGATCAGCGTGTCGGTCCCGGCAACGGAGGCAAAGAACTTTCGCCGCGACACCGCCGATTGCTTCGGGTCCCAATCGGGCTTGGCCGACCACTCCGGCTCGCGGCACTGGATCGCGTGGTGCATCAGATCGCCGGCGACCACGGCACGCTGCCCTTTCGAGAAGATGTTGACGCAGCAATGGCAAGGCGAATGGCCCGGGGTCGGCGTCAGCGTGACGGTGTCGTCTAGCGCATAATCGTCGTCGACCAGGAGCGCCTGCCCGGCTTCGACGATCGGCAGGCAATTGTCGCGAAACACCGTGCCGGGCGGATTGGCGCCCTTGGCGTTCTCGGCCTCCCAGGCGGCATACTCGCCCTTGTGGAAGACGTATTTCGCGTTCGGGAAGGTCGGCACCCAGCGGCCGTCGCGCAGCGTGGTGTTCCAGCCAGTGTGATCGATATGCAGATGGGTGCAGAACACGTAATCGATCTGCTCAAAGGAGACGCCGAGCGCGAACAGCTCGTTGCGCCAGCGCTCCTTGCCCGGGAAATCGAACGGCGGCGGGTGTCCCTTGTCCTCGCCGGTGCAGGTGTCGACCAGGATGGTGTAGCGCGGCGTCCGCACCACAAAGGTCTGATAGGTGATCAACATCATGCCGCGCGCGGCGTCGAAGACCTCCGGCTCCATGGTCTTCAGGTGATGCTTGAACACATCGTCGTCATAGGCCGGGAAGAAATCCTGCGGCCGCCGCCACGGCCCCTCGCGCTCGATCACCGCGTCGATCGTGATGTCGCCGATCCTGATCTGCTTCATGCCGCTTCGCTCCCGCTTTTTGAGAAGCGTAGCGGGCGATGCTGAGCCGGACAAGCCGGACACAGCGCGGCAGGCCATGCGCCGTTGCATTGCTTGCGCGCGTGGCTTGCCGCAAAACCGTAGTCTTTAAACAGCGTCCTTGGCGACCTTGAGAGGCGACGCCTTGACCGACTTGCTGGCCGGCTTCGCTGCAAATTCCATCGGCTCTTTCGTGAAAGGATTGACACCGCTGCGAGCTTCCGTGGCAGGCTTATGCACGACAGACATTTTCACAAAGCCAGGAATGACGAACTCGCCGGATTCGTTCAGCTCCTTGTAGCCAACAGTCGCCATATGCTCGATGACGGTCCTCACGTCGTTCTTCGATATCTGCGTGCCCTCGGCAATCGCGTCGATCAATTGATTCCTCGTCATCTTGGCCATGCTGAAATCCTCTGAATTTGGGGGGGGCGCGCGAGCTACGATGTAACTCTGTCCAGAATGTGGTAAAGCCACGCAGCGCGCATCTTGTTCATGCCAACGGTCATGAAGTCACCGGGCTTAGAACCTATCGAGGCCTGAAACGCAAGCATGCGAATCGCAATACCTTCGATAGCGCAACAATCCGCAGTGTATATTTCTCGACCCGGTTAGCGCCTTGATTCCACGCGCGGACTTGCTCAGCCGCAAATCGACCAGAAACGCCTCCTACCCGGAGCGACCATCCAGCAGGGACACGAGTCGCTTGGGCAGGAAATTGAAATACGCGGCAGCGGCAATCGTTGCCGTCACCGCCGGCATCTACCTCAACAACAGCAGCCTTCTCGCAACCCGCGCCGGCGGCAAGCCGGTGCTGCTCGCCCATCGCGGCATCGCGCAACGCTTCGACGAACGCGACCTCAGGAACGACACCTGCACCGCGGCGCGCATGCAGCCGCCCACCCATGACTATCTCGAGAACACGATCCGCTCGATGCAGGCGAGCTTCGATCGAGGCGCCGATATCGTCGAGTTTGACGTTCATCCGACGACCGACGGCGAATTCGCGGTGTTTCACGACTGGACGGTCGATTGCCGGACCGACGGCCAGGGCGTCACCCGCGAACAGCCGATGGCACGGCTGAAGATGCTCGATATCGGCTATGGCTACACCGCCGATGGCGGCAAGACCTTTCCATTCCGCGGCAAGGGCATCGGGTTGATGCCATCGCTGGACGAGGTGCTCACGACCTTTCCGGATCGCCGGTTCCTGATCAACGTCAAGAGCCGCGATCCCTCCGAGGGCGAGAAGCTCGCGGCGGCCTTGAATCGGCTTCCCACCGAGCGACGCAAGCTGATCATGGTCTATGGCGGCGACGATCCGGTCGAGGCGATCCGGCGTCTTGCGCCGGGGACGCGGACGATCTCGCGCGCAGCGATCAAGAACTGCCTCGTTCGCTATCTCGGCTATGGCTGGACCGGCATCGTGCCGGATGCCTGCCGCAACGCCATCGTGCTGGTGCCGATCAACTACGCGCCATGGCTATGGGGATGGCCGGACCGTTTCCTCAACCGCATGGCGGCGGCAAACAGCGTGGTGTTCGTGCTCGGCCCCTATCAGGGCGGCGAATTCTCGACCGGGGTCGACGATGCCGAGCTATTCCGGCGCCTGCCCGAGAACTATTCCGGCGGCATCTGGACCAACGAGATCGAGACCATCGCCCGCCTCACCGGCCGGTAGTCCGGCGTCTCCTGTCATCTCGCCGTAATAGAAATCGTGCGACTGAAGCCGCCGCTCGCCGCATCGAGGACAAACCTTATGACCGAACCGAAGCCTTCCCTCCCCAAGCTTGCCGAAACCGTCATCGAGCCGACGGTCAAGCTGCGGGAGGTCAAAGTCGGCCGTTGCTGCGAAGTCCTCGGCGACACCGCGATCGAATACACCGAGCTCGGCGATTACTCCTACCTCGGCAGCGGCTGCATCGTCGCTGACGCCCAGATCGGCCGGTTCTGCGCGATCGCGGCGCAAGTCAGGATCGGCGCGCCCAATCATCCGATCGAGCGTCCCTCGCAGCATCGCTTCACCTACTGCCCTGAATACTACTCGGCCACAGCCGAGCGCGATCATGGCTTCTTCAGCGAGCGTCGCGCCGACCGCGTCGTGATCGGCAACGACGTCTGGATCGGCCACGGCGTGATCGTGCTGCCCGGCGTCACCGTCGGAGACGGCGCGGTGCTCGCGGCCGGTGCAGTGGTCTCGCGCGATGTCGCGCCCTACACCATCGTTGGCGGCGTGCCGGCCCGGCCGATCAAGGAGCGGTTCAACCGCAAGATCGCGGCCGAGCTGTCGCGGATCGCCTGGTGGAACTGGCCACCCGAAACCATCTGGGAGCGGCTACCGGAATTCCAGTCCGGCGACGTCGAGGCGTTCTGCGCACGGTGGAAAACGTGAGCTAACTCCGCAACCCCGGCGCTTCCTGCCCGGTGCGCGCGACGTATTCGGTGTAGCCGCCGCCATATTGATGGATACCATCAGGCGTCAGTTCCAGCACGCGGTTGGAGAGCGCGGCGAGGAAGTGCCGGTCGTGGGACACGAACAGCATGGTGCCCTCGAACTCGGAGAGCGCATTGATCAGCATCTCCTTGGTGGCGAGATCGAGATGGTTGGTCGGCTCGTCCAGCACCAGGAAGTTCGGCGGATCGAACAGCATCTTGGCCATCACGAGCCGCGCCTTCTCGCCGCCCGAGAGCACCCGGCACTTCTTCTCGACGTCGTCACCCGAGAAGCCGAAGCAGCCGGCGAGCGCGCGCAACGAGCCCTGCCCGGCTTGCGGAAATGCGTCCTCCAGCGACTGGAACACGGTGCGCTCGCCGTCGAGCAGGTCCATCGCGTGCTGGGCGAAATAGCCCATCTTGACGCTACCGCCGACCGCGACCGCGCCGTCGTCGGGCTCGGTTGAACCGGCAACCAGCTTCAGCAGCGTCGACTTGCCGGCGCCGTTGATGCCCATCACGCACCAGCGCTCCCGGCGGCGGATCATGAAGTCGAGGCCGTCATAGATGCGCTTGCTGCCATAGGCCTTGTGGACATTCTTCAGGCTGACGACATCCTCGCCCGAACGCGGCGCCGGCTGGAATTCGAACGCCACGGTCTGCCGCCGTCGCGGCGGCTCGACCCGCTCGATCTTGTCGAGCTTCTTGACCCGGCTTTGCACTTGAGCTGCGTGCGAGGCGCGCGCCTTGAAACGCTCGATGAACTTGATCTCCTTGGCAAGCATCGCCTGCTGCCGCTCGAACTGCGCCTGCTGCTGCTTGTCGGAGAGCGCGCGCTGCTGTTCGTAGAACTCGTAATTGCCGGAATAGGTGGTGAGCTGGCCGCCGTCGATCTCGACCACCTTGTTGATGATGCGGTTGATGAACTCGCGGTCATGCGAGGTCATCAGCAGCGCGCCCTCATAGCCCTTCAGGAACTGCTCCAGCCAGATCAGGCTTTCCAGATCGAGATGGTTGCTCGGCTCGTCGAGCAGCATGACGTCGGGACGCATCAGAAGAATACGCGCCAGCGCGACGCGCATCTTCCAGCCGCCGGAGAGTTTGCCGACGTCGCCGTCCATCATCTCCTGGCTGAAGCCGAGACCGGACAGCGCCTCGCGCGCGCGGCCGTCGAGCGCGTAGCCGTCGAGCTCCTCGAACTGGTGCTGCACCTCGCCATAGCGCGCGATAATGTCGTCCATCTCATCGGCCTTGTCGGGGTCGGCCATCGCGGCCTCCAGTTCCCGAAGCTCGGCTGCCACCACGCTGACGGGGCCCGCCCCATCCATCACCTCGGCGACTGCGCTGCGGCCGGACATTTCGCCGACATCCTGGCTGAAATAGCCGATCGAGATGCCGCGATCGAGCGAGACCTGGCCTTCATCGGGGATTTCCCGGCCCGAGATCATCCGGAACAGCGTGGTCTTGCCGGCGCCGTTCGGGCCGACAAGCCCGATCTTCTCGCCCTTCTGGAGCGCCGCGGAGGCTTCGATGAAGAGGATCTGGTGGCCGACTTGCTTGGAGACGTTATCGAGGCGGATCATGCTCTCATACTGGGAATTGAGGGTTTGCGGCCTCTTATTCGATCTGGGACGTGGGTGGAAGCCCAATCCTTAGGGTTTCGCGCCGTGCTTTACGCATGCCACGAACGTTGCCGATCGAATATGACATTAAATACTTCAGCGACCGGTTTTGGGGCGTCACATGCAAGTCTGGTTTCTCTATCTGCTCGCGCTCGGCGCCGGCATCGCCGTGGCTGTTCAACAGGTCCTGAACGGCAACCTCCGGTCCGCCCTGAACTCGCCGGCCTGGGCCGGGCTCGTCAGCTATCTCGGCGGTTTCGTGACGATGGCGGTCGTACTGGTCGCGACACGAGAGCCGGTGCCGTCGTGGAAACTGGTATCGGCTGTGCCGTGGTGGGCCTGGAGCGGCGGCATCCTCGGCGGCGTTTTCATCCTGCTGATGATCCTGCTGCTGCCGTCGCTCGGCGCCGCGGCCTTGCTGGCGCTGGTGGTCGCGGGTCAGATGACCGCAGGCATCGCGATGGACCATTTTGGCGTGTTCGGGCTGGCGCAGCATCCCGTGTCGATTTCACGACTGGCCGGCATCGCGCTGATCATCGGCGGCGTGCTTCTGATCAAGGATTGAGGCCATCGACAAGCCGGTCGATGCGATTGATTCCCTGAATGAGAAAGCTCCGCTGAATCCGGCGTCGAATGACGTGATGACGCAACCACCCGCGTAGTCTCCGGGTGTGGACACCCGCCGATTCGTCGCTTAGCTGTAAGCACCCGCGCTCGTCGTGTTGCGTCATGCGGGACCGACCCTCCCTGTTCATCTGCGTCAAAAGAATTGCGCATCCCGCCAGCGTCGAGAGGCCGCATCCCCGGCTTCGGCGTGGGTCGGAGGTTGCGAGGAGCACAACATGACCCATCGTTTCCGTTTGGTCGTCGCGGCGCTTGCATTGCTGCTCGGCAGCGGTGGTGCGGCGCTGGCCCAGTCGCTGCCCGACTATATGGCGCCGATCTCGGGCAAGACCACCTCCACGCCGGCCGATATCGCGACCAAGGACGTGCTCGCACTCAACACTGGCATGTTCGAGCTCTATGGCGATGCGGCACGGATCTTCCAGAAGAACATCCTCGACAAGCATCCGGTGATCCTCGGCCTGTTCTCCGGCGCCGGCGGCCGCCTGATCCTGTACCGGCCCGGCAAGCCGCCGACCGAAGCGCCGCAGGTGCCGGTCGTCTATCAGCTGCTCAAGTCGGTCGGCCACAGCACGATGGCGCTGGCCGAGGTGGTCGGCCCCTATGTCAACAATCCCGACGACAAGGCGTGGCGCGGCTCGATGCAGGCCTATCGCAGCCGGATGCAGTCGGCGCTCGACGGGCTCGATGCCACGCCAATGCAGGCGGACTGGCGCGACAACAACCGCGCCATCCTCAAGAACAACATCGCCTTCATGGATGAATGCCTCACCGCCGGCGCGATCCCCTTCGCGACGCTCGAAGCATTCGGCAAGAAGCAGGCGCCGCTGCTCGCCAGGAACGTCGCCTGGGCCGCGCAGACCCAGGTCGCGCACTGGATGACCGTCATGGCCGACTGGAAGACCCAGCTCGGCGCCGACTGGGACAAGACCTATGGCGCGAGCAACACGATCTACGTCGCGCGGCAGAACAACGTGATCTTCAGCGTGCTGGCGCAGTTCTTCGGGCCTGACGCCATCAACAGCCGCCTGATGCTGATCGAGACGATCTCCTTCACCACCACGCCGTCGGACATGCTGGAGTCGCTGACCCGGATCATCGCCGACCGCTCCGTGGGCGCGCTGTTCTTCGGCAGCTACCATTTGATGGACTACGAACTGATGGGGGGCGATGCGCGCGAGGCGATCATCGCCGAGACCAAGAAGCGCGGCATAACGACCTTCCTGCCGCCGCTGGTGCCGTTCGGTTCCAAGCAATGGCCGACCTTGATCACCCCGGGTCCGGGACCGGCCACCATCGCCGACCTCAAGTGAGGCCAGATCTACAAGTGAGAAGGCTACGACCTATTGCGGCATTGCGATCGCGCTCGCTTTGCCGCAACACTGCAGCGTGTATTTTTCCGGTTCATAAACTGCGGCGCGATACGCCGCCGAAGCGTTGATGAGAGATCAGACCATGCAGCCCTCGCGACGCGACTTCGTGAAGTGGTTGTCGGCAGGCGGCATCTCGGTCAGCCTGTCGCATCTGGCGCTTGCGAAGGAACCGGCCTTCGCGACCCGCGAGACGCTTCCCGGGTGCGGCCATTTCAATCCGGCGGCCAAGGGCGCCGGCCGCGTCGACGGGGTGGCAAAGGTCACCGGCGCAAAGCTCTACGCCTCCGACTTTCGCGCCGCCGACATGCCGGGCTGGCCTGCGACCACCTCGCACGCCATCCTGGTCCGCGCCAACGACGCCACGCATGTCTATGCCGGCATGGACCTCGCCCGGCTCGATGGTCCGGCGAAGCCCTCGATCGTCGTGACATCGGCCGATCTCGACCGGATCGGCACGCGGGTGCCGGAGTTCTATACCGGCGATCTGTTCTGCCCGGTCGGCACGACACCGCTCTATCTCGGGCAGCCGGTCGCGCTGCTGATCTTCGAGCAGTTCGACGCCTTCGACCGGGCACGCCTCGCGCTGCGCGATGCCGGCTTCGTCAAGTTCGGCGACGAGACCGGCCCGGTCATCCTGCCGAACTACGGCGCCTATCGCTTCACCCGCGTCGCCGGCGCCACGCCAGAGGCGCCCGACATCTATTCGCCGATCCAGGCCGGCTGGGTCTCGCCGAGCCGCATCCAGAACGCGGCGCTGCCGGTCTGGCTGCCGCTCGCCAAGGAGACCAAGGCCGATTACGCCAAGGCCGCGATCCATGGCGAAGCGATCCGCGCCCAACTCGGCAAGGACGATCCGTCACAGCTCGTGCTCGATCGCGAGTTCGAGACCCAGTCGGTCGATCCGATGTTCCTCGAGCCGGAGAGCGGGCTCGCCTGGTACAGCGACAACAGCGGCAATCTCGAACTGGCGCTCGGCGTGCAGTCGCCTTATGAGGCGACCGAGTCGATCGCCTTCATGCTCGGCAAGGCCCGCCCGCCCTTCCGCCCCTCACATATCAATGCGCAGTTCGCCCATGTCGGCGGCGGCTTCGGCGGCCGCGACCACACCCCGTTCGTGCTTTACGTGGCGCTGGCGGCGATGTTCTTCCCGGGACGGCCGGTGCGGCTGGCACACGACCGCTACCAGCAATTCCAGGGCGGCATCAAACGCCACCCGATCAAGATGCGCTCGCGGATCGGCATCGATCGCAAGAGCGGCAAGATCACCGCATTCGCCGCCGATCATGTGCTCGACGGCGGCGGGCTCGCCAACTTCTCCGCCAACGTCGCGACCGTCGCCGCCACCGCGGCGATCGGCATCTACGACATCCCGAAGGTCGACGTCACCACCGTGGCGCTACATTCGCGTGGCGTCACCGCGGGCTCGATGCGCGGCTACGGCACGCTACAGACCATGACCGCGCTGGAGGTGCTGATCGACGAGGCGGCGAGCGAGCTCAAGGTCGATCCGATCGCGTTCCGCCGCAACAATGCGCTGAAGCAGAACGGCCGGACCATGACCGGCAATCCCTACATCGTGTCGGTGCGCACACCCGACATCCTCGACAAGCTCGAAAAGCATCCGATCTGGCAGCAGCGCGCCGCGTTCAAGCAGAAGGCATCGGAGGGACAGCTGGTCGGCACCGGCGTCGCATGCGTCACCAAGGATTACGGCGCGGGCGCGGATTGCTCGCTCGGCCGGGTCGAGATCGATCCCGAGGGACGGATCGCGATCTTCTGCGATCACGTCGAGATGGGCAACGGCATCGGCACGGCGCTTGCGAACCGCGTTGCCGGCCGTCTCGGCGCCATTGCCGACGAGGTCGCCGTCTCCCGGGTCGACAGTTACGACGCGCTCGGGCTCATCACCTCGGGCGATCCCTACACGATGGATCAGAAGACCCAGGATCTCGCCGAGAAGAATCCGCGCTGGGTCCCCGCGATCAGCTCGGCGACGAGTGCGTCGATCGGCGCCCATGTCGGCACGCACTCTTCGGCCGAGGCCGCCCGCGTCATCTTCCGCTTCGGCCTGTGGCCGGCCGCGCTCGAGCTCTGGCACATCGGCAAGACCGATCCCCGCGCCCGGCAATGGGACAGGGCGCGCTGGAACGATGGCCAGCTCGTGCTCGATGATCTCGCGCCGCTGCCGCTGCCAAGGCTTGCCGCGACCGCGCATGCGCGCAGCTTCGTCACTGGCGCGGTGGCGCACAGCTTCTCGCGCTGGGCCTGGTCGCGCGCGCGCTTCCCGCTGTTCGGCGAGCAATACCGCGCCGAGATCGACGCACTGGCGATCCGCCGCGGCCGCGGCAGGTTCGAGCGCATCGACCGCGTCAGCGTCAAGTTTCCACCGACCGACAACAACCGGATCGGCACGGCCTATACCTCGATGTGCGGCACGCTGGTGCGTGTCGAGATCGAGCGCGCGACCGGCATCCTGCGCATCGCCAAGGCCTACAGCGTGTTCGAATGCGGCCAGGCGCTGGTGCCCGAGGTGGTGCTCGGCCAGTCGCATGGCGGTTTTGCGATGGGCGTCGGCTATGCACTGCTCGAAACCCTGCCGCCGTTCGAAGGCGGGCCCGGCAACGGGCAGTGGAATCTCGGCCAATACCTGATCGCGCGCGGCTCCGACCTGCCGCTGCACGATCTCGAGATCGAGATGCTGCCGCCATTGACGCCGGACGAACCGCCGAAGGGCATGGCCGAGGTGGTGATGATCCCGATCGTGCCGGCGCTGCTCAACGCCATCAACGATGCCACCGGCCACCGCTTCCGCTCATTGCCGGTGACATCGAGCCTGCTCAAGGGAGCGCTTGCGTGACGACGCTCAACCTCACCATCAACGGCCGGAAGCACGGCCCGATCGAGGTCCGCGACGACCTCTCGATGAACGATTTCCTTCGGGAAATGCTCGGCATGACCGGTACCAAGTTCGGCTGCGGCGCCGCGCAATGCCTGAGCTGCGCGGTCATCATCGATAACCCCGACGGCACGAGCTACACCAGCCCGACCTGCGTGGTGCCGGCAGCCAATTTCGATGGCATGGCGATCCGCACCGTCGAGGGCCACGCCAAGGACGGCGAGCTCTCCGCGTTGCAGCGCGCCTTCATCGACCACTTTGCGTTCCAGTGCGGCTATTGCACGGCCGGCTTCCTCAACGAGGGCCAGGTGCTGCTCGAACGGCTGGCGAAAACGCCGGTCGCGCGGGACCAGCTCGAGACAATCATCGCGGAAGCGCTCGACGGCCATCTGTGCCGGTGCACCGGCTACATCAAGTATCATCAGGCGGTACGCGATGTGATCCTCGCCGATTCCAAACGCTATCTGACCGCCAACAAGTGAGCGCGCGAGCGATGACATCGGAAACGCGGTTTCGGATCATTGCAGCGCTGACGGCGCTCGCGACCAGCCTGTGCGCCGGCTACGCGGCGTCGGAGAGCGCGAGCCACGCCCTCGCCTCGCCGGAAAGCTTTGCCGGGATCGAGAATGTCGAACAGCGCTCTGCGGCGATCTTCACCGAGCTCGGCAAGGTGCTGACCCATCCGCGCTGCACCAATTGCCATCCCGCCGGCGACAGCCCGCGGCAGGGCGACATCAGCCGCATGCACCAGCCCCCGGTCACGCGCGGTGCCGATGGCCATGGCACCAGCGCAATGCGCTGCTCGATCTGCCACCAGCACGCCAATTTCGATCCCGGTCGCGTGCCGGGCCACCCGGAATGGCATCTCGCACCGCGCGAGATGGCGTGGGCCGGCAAGACCATCGGCGAGATCTGCGAGCAAATCCGCGACCCCGCGCGCAATGGCGGCCGCAAGATCGAGGATCTGATCGAGCATATCGGCAAGGACACGCTGGTCGGCTGGGCCTGGCATCCCGGCTTCGGCCGCTCGCCGGCACCCGGCACGCAAGCAGAGGCCGGTGCCTTGGTCGAGGCCTGGGTCAAGACCGGCGCGGCGTGCCCGGCGCCCTAGCCGCACACGCTTAGTGGCGCTTGAAATACTGCACGTCGCGCTCGTGCTTTTCCGCCGCGGCGCGTGACTTGAAGGTGCCGAGATTGCGGCGCTTGCCGGTCTTCGGATTGACCTTGCGGGAATACAGCCGGTACTCGCCGGAACGCAGCTTGCGGATCATGACATCGCCTCACCAATGCCTGTCGCATGTCAACGACATGCGACCGCGAGCGTTCCTAGAAGCAGAGATTGGTCACGGCATTGCCGCGCTTGTCCTTGATCACGTAGGGACAGCGCGCCCGTTCCAGCGCCTTCTTGGCATCCTCATCGCCGAGCGCTGCCGCCCGTTCGTAGTAGGCTTTTGCCGCGTCGCTATCCTTCGGCCCGCCGCGGCCGGCCTGTGCAAACGCGCCCATTCGCTCCAGCGCCCCGGATGGTTCTGCGCGGCGGCTTTTTCGAACAGCGCCCGCGCGCCGGCATCGTCCTGCGCCCCGCCCTTGCCTTCCGCCAGCATCATGCCGAGCTGGTATTGCGCCTCCGCATTGGTCTCGGCAGATTTTGCCAGCAATTCGCGCGCGCGCGCCGGGTCGGATGCGACGCTGCCGCCGAGGGCAGCGAGATTGCTGACGCCGCGCGCGTTGCCGGCCTGCGCCGCGCGCTCGAACAGTTTGCGCGCCTGCGCCTCGTCCCTGGCAACGCCGGTGCCATTGCCGTAGAGCACGCCGAGCTCGACCATCGCCGACGTCGAGCCCTTGTCGGCCGCCTTGCGCCAGGCCGACATTGCTTCCGCGGTTTGCCGGTTGGCGGCATAGGCACGGCCGAGCTCGTACATCGCGCGGCGCGACGATTTTGCCGCCACCCCACAATATTTGATCGCGGTCGCGATATCCGCCGACGCGATTTCGGGCACGCCCTTCGCGTCGGCCGGCTTGTCGGGATCGGTGGGATCGGCGGCGAGCCGATCGCACAGCACAAGTTCGGCCGACTGCGCATGAGCAAGCACAGGCGCGGTCAGCGCCACGGCAAGGACGATTGCATGGAGTGTTCTGAACATGGCCGGTAGGTTGCGTCGCGGTGCGGGCAAATTCAAGGCTCGAGCCCGGTCTCGCGCAGCACCGGCGCGACCGCAGCCGATGCGAGATACCGCAGCAGGTGATCGGCGGCCTCTGGCCGCTGCGATGCGGACATGGGGCCCGCGGAAAACACCGCCGGCGTCTGCAAGCCTAAGGGAATTGGCCCGACGATTTCGATACCGTCGATCTGCTTCAACTCGCTGATCTGCTGGATCGCAAGCTCGGCTTCGCCGGTGACGAGCCGCTCCGCGGTGAAGCCTACCGGAATGATCACCGCACGGGCGTTGATCGCCTCCGCAATGCCGAGACGCGCGATCAGCCGCGCGAACAGGATGCCGCTGGCGCCGAGCCGCGAATAGGCCACCGCCCGCGCGCCGAGCAGCGCCGCACGCAATGCGGCTTCGCTCGCGATGTCGGGATGCGCAGCGCCCGCCCTCACGGCGACACCGACATAGGAGCGCGCGAGATCGACAGCACTTTCCCGCGCAACGAGGCCTTCGCCGGTCATCTCGTCGATGCCCTCGCGGGTCAGGATCACGAGGTCGGCGGCCTCGCCGCCGCGCAGGCGTTCGAGCAGCGCCAGCGTCGGCGCGAAATCGGCATCGATCCGCATACCACTTGCGGTCTGGTAGGCCGCGGCAAGGCGCGCAACCGCGCACTTCAGCGCCAGCGTCGAGAGCACGCGAACCGAATTGTCCATCTCGCCTACGCCCGCCGCATCAGCTTGAGCGTGGCCCTGAGGCGGAGGCTGCGCTTGCCAGCAAGCGCGGTTGCTTCGAGAACGGCGCCTTCCGCGTCACAGGTACCGGCAAAGCCGATGCCGACCTCATGGCCGCCGAAGACCGGGTTCTCACCCATCGCGGAGGTGTGCTCCTGATTGAGGATCTGCCCCTTCCAGCGGCCTTTCTCGGAGGTGTAGGTGCCGAGGTAGTAGAAGAACGCATCGCCGCCAAGGATGCGGCCGTTGTTCAGCAGCATCACTCCGGTAAGGCTGCCGTCGACACCGTCGAGCAGCTGGATGTGGATCGAATAGAGCCCGTTGATGATGCCGCCCTCGCCGACGCCGCCGGCGATCGGGATGTCATCCTCGGTGATCGGCGTCATCACCGACTGGAACGGCACGCCGGGCAATTCCTTCAGTTCACCCTTGAAACGATAGAGCTCGCCGTCGGACCCGCCCTTGGCGATGAGCGTCGCGTCATCGGTGCCCGCCATCGCACGGTAGTTCGGATCGGGGTTGTGGCGGACGGTCTGGATCTCGACCGCGACCTCGTCGCCGGCCTTCTCGTAGGTGCCGATATGGGCGAAGGCCGAGTTGCCGCCGAGCATCTTGCCGTCGCCGACATACATCACGCTGCGGCCGACGGCGCCGCCCAGCTCGAACCGGACCTTGTAAAACCCTTCAAACAAGCGCCGTGTCCCCGGCAGCCAAGATACAACCGCTGTCTAGCGCGGTTCATAACGCAGCGAAACCGCTTTCGGCGGCAAGCCCGCCGCAAAGACTGTCGTTAAAAAGCAAAGGTCCGCCAAGGCAGTCGCCCTGGCGGACCCGATAGCGGTACCGGATGGCTCCATCCGGGTCCGACAGCTGCTAGGTCGCGGCCATTAAGCCGCAGCCATTAAGCAGCAGCCATTTACGCCGCAGCCTTGGCGCCGGTCGGCACCTCGGAGATCGTCTTCAGGATCTGCGAAGCGATCTGGTAGGGGTCGCCTTGCGAGTTCGGACGGCGGTCTTCCAGATAGCCCTTGTAGCCGTTGTTGACGAAGGAGTGCGGCACGCGGATCGACGCACCACGGTCAGCCACGCCATAGCTGAACTTGTTCCACGGCGCGGTCTCGTGCTTGCCGGTCAGACGCTTGTCGTTGTCCGGGCCGTAGACGGCGATGTGGTCCATCAGGTTCTTGTCGAAGGCCTTCATCAGGCTCTCGAAGTACTCCTTGCCGCCGACTTCGCGCATGTACTTGGTCGAGAAGTTGGCGTGCATGCCCGAGCCGTTCCAGTCGGTGTCGCCGAGCGGCTTGCAATGGAATTCGATATCGATGCCGTAGCTCTCGGTGAGGCGCAGCATCAGATAGCGGGCCATCCACATCTGGTCAGCGGCGGTCTTGGAGCCCTTGCCGAAGATCTGGAATTCCCACTGGCCCTTCGCCACTTCGGCGTTGATGCCTTCGTGGTTGATGCCGGCGGCCAGGCAGAGATTGAGATGCTCTTCGACGATCTTGCGGGCGATGCTACCGACGTTCTTGTAGCCGACGCCGGTGTAGTACGGGCCCTGCGGCGCCGGATAACCCTCTTCCGGGAAGCCGAGCGGACGGCCGTCCTTATAGAAGAAGTATTCCTGCTCGAAGCCGAACCAGGCGCCTTCGTCATCCAGAATGGTGGCGCGCTTGTTCGAGACATGCGGCGTCTTGCCGTCGGGCATCATGACTTCGCACATCACCAGCACGCCGTTCTCGCGCGCCGCGTCGGGATAGCAGGCGACCGGCTTCAGCACGCAGTCAGAGCTGTGGCCTTCAGCCTGCTGGGTGGACGAACCGTCAAAGCCCCACAGCGGGAGCTGTTCGAGGGTCGGGAACGACGCGAATTCCTTGATCTGCGTCTTACCGCGCAGGCTCGGCGTCGGCGTATATCCGTCGAGCCAGATATACTCGAGCTTGTACTTGGTCATTGAACCTCTCTGTTGATGATGCAAAACCGTGAGGACCGAAAGCCAGTCGGCCGCCGCACGCGTACCCGGCCACCATCGGCCGGCTCTTACTAAGCAATTAAAATGCCAGTCGCTGCACTGCGGCACCCGCCGGGCCCGCGGATGTCCCCAGCGGACATCGCATTTTTAGCTGCGACAAAGCAGCGCAGCTGACATGCGTCATGGTCAGCCAAAATCTTCTCTCAGCGCCCTCCGCCGCTCGTTTCTGCAGCAAATTCAGCTACCGCGTCCGCCGCCGATTAATGCGGCGGCAGCGCCATGTGACAGTTCGTGTCCAACCATCGGGCGCCGAGCAACCTTCGGCTCGGCCCAAGCGTTGGTCAGCTGCATCCTGCCTCGCAGGATGCAAACCGGGATTTGCACACGAATTAGACAGATAATGACTGTTTCTTGGTCAACTTGCACCCTGCCGGACCCGGGCCGATATCAAAATGACGGTAACGACACGCGAATGAGTCGGGCGCACCATGGAGGCTCGCTCCGGCCATAGGAGATTTTGACATGATTACGACGGGCCAAAATCAGGGATCGGCAACGATCTATCAATTCCCGGCTGGGGGGCGCGCGGCTCTCGGCGGACGCCGCTACGGCGAGATGCGGACGGCGCGCGAGCTTGCCGCTGAGGTCGCGACCTCGGCCTGCAGCGAGAGCTGGTACCATCAGGCGGCCATCGACGATGCCAAACCGAGCCGCGATCACTGATGTCGATCAGGCAGAGAGGCGTGGCGCAAAAACGTCAGACAGCAACAGAGCAGTAAGAGAGGGTCGGAACGAAGCGTTTCGGCCCTTTTTTCATGCCAGCTCGCAGGCCGTCACCGGCCGCTTCGCATGCCGGAGCCTGGTCAATCCGGCCCGGGTGATCTCAAGCGTGACACCGCTGCCTCTGTAGCGCGTGCCCGTCAGCGACAGACGCTTCGTCAGTGTCACCGCCTTGCCGTCGAGTTGCAGATGCGCGCGGGTGTCCCCGTTGAAGAACGCGACAATGAACTGCGTGCCGTCGGCACAGTGATAATTCCGGAAGGCGGACTGCGCCGGCGCTGCCGAGGAACCAAAAATCTCGAAAAGAATTGCGCCGACAAGAATGGCGCCTCCGCGATAAGTCATATTCTCCCCCCGAGAGGCCGGTTATAGACCTGTCTGCGCCCATACTCCTGCGCCAGGATTTCTCTGCCAGGATTCCTGCGCCAGGATTCCTGCGCCAAGACCTCATCAGCTGCAACAGGTCCGCCCGATGTCAGAAGCCCCTGCCCGTCACCTCAACCTCGCCGGCGCCAGCAATTTTCGCGACCTGGGCGGCTACCAGACGCGTGATGGCCGGACGGTGCGCTGGCGGCAGATCTTCCGCTCCAACCATCTTGCGCATCTCACCGAACAGGACGTCGCGGTGGTGCGCTCGCTCGGGGTCAAGAGCGCATTCGATTTCCGCGGCGTCGCCGAGCGCGCCGAGGCGCTGTGCGGCATGAGCGACGTGACCGTGCATTCGCTTCCGGTCGAGCCGACGGTGGTTGCCTCGCTGCGAGCGATCGCCAGCACCCGTCAGCTATCGGAAGCCGATGCGATCGATGTGATGCGGGATTCCTACCGCGGCTATGTGCAGGACAACACGCCGCGCTATCGCACGCTGTTTGCCCATCTGCTCGAGGACCGTGCCCCGCTGGTGATCCACTGCACCGCCGGCAAGGATCGCACCGGCTTTGCCTGCGCGCTGATCCTGCACGCGCTCGGCGTGTCCGATCAGGTGATCGCGGACGACTATCTCCTGACCAACCAGTTCTACAAGCGCGACCCGGCCCACAGCACCGAGCTGCCCGATGACGTCAATCAGGTGCTCGGCACCGTACGCGCGGCGTTTCTCGAGGCGGCGTTCGAGGCGATCGATGCCGACTATGGCGGCCTCGACGGCTATTTCCGCGAAGGCCTCGGGCTCGGCCAGGCCGAGCGCAAGGCGCTTGAAGGCCGCTATCTGCAGGCCTGATCAATTTACGCGAGAGCGTTTTCGTGTGAAGCCTGTCCCGCACGTGATGCAGGATGGACACCGGTTCGCGTGATGAAAACGCGGCCAAACTGAAAAAAGCTCAGGCCGCGGCCTCGAGCTCGAGCTCCGCATCGAGGTCGGCAATCACATCCTCGAACGCCGAGATCGCCTGCTGAATCGCTGCGATCTGCATCAGCTCCCAGCTGCCCACTGGTCCGTTGCGGTTTTGCAGCGCCACCACGAGATCGCGCCGCTGCTCCTTAAGCTGAACGAGCGGTAAACCGTGATCCGGAAGATTTCCCATTCGCATAACCCCTACCTTGGCTAGAGTTCCGCTTCTAAGCAAAGGGTTCTGAAAACGACTTACGGAACTGCCGCAAATTTTATCCAACCGGCCCACCTCCGTAGTCTTACGTAGTCAAGACGACGTGCTCGCGCTGCGTGCCACTGCATCGTTGATCGCACCGAGCAACGCTTGCGTGACACAATCGGTCGCCCACTCGCTCGTATGGAGATGCTCCTGTGCACCATCGTCGAGTTCGGAGAGCGGAATTCCGGCAGCGACCCATTGCTTCATCAGCGCAAAGCGGCGGAACAGGTTGACTTTCCTGCTTGCAGCGACGTCGGCGATCATTGGCATGAACTGGTTGGCGAGCTTGAGCACGTCTGGCGCGCCGATGATTGCCTGGGTGTATTGCGAATCCATCACCACGACGTCCAGCGGCAGGCCGGCGAGCACATCGAGTCCTGCCTCGAATGTCGCTTGCACCTGATCGAAGTTGTAGTTCCTGTACACGGCGTTGGTGCCGACCTGCCAAATCACCATCACCGGTGCTTCAGCGATGACATCGGACTCGATGCGCGAGAACTCTTCCGGCGCCTCTTGCCCGCCGATCCCTCGGTTGACGATGTCGATCATCCTGCCGAAGGACTGCTTCTGGCTTCGCCATAAGATCTCCAGCCGCGGTGGAAACGGGAGAATTTTGTCGGCTCCCGCGGTCGACGATGATCCGAGGGCAACGATCTTGACCTTCCGGTCGCGCTTGAGCGCCTGCGCAAGATGCGGCAATCCGTAGCTGAACTTGACGAGTTCGAGATGGGTTTCGCACGGCCTTGGTGTCGGCATCGCAAACATCCTTGAGGCGAATGAATTGATGAATGCGCGCAGTAGGAGACGAAATTGGCAGCATTGCAAATGAAATCCGCCTGATCATAGTGGGCAGCAACCTGTTGCTGATACGGAGAGCGCCATGAACGGAAAAGCCATCGTCATCACCGGCGCGCTCGGCGCGCTTGGCAAGGTGGTCGCCGAAGAAGCCCTGGCGCGCGGCGCGCGCGTTGCCGGCATCGATCATGCGGCCTCGCAGCTTGCCGCGACGGCCGATCGTATCGAGCTCGGCAATGTCGACCTCACCGACACCGCACAGGCGACGGCCGCGATTGACAGGGCGGCTGCGCATTTCGGCCGGCTCGACGGGCTGATCAATATCGCAGGCGGCTTTACCTTCGAGGCGGTGAGCGACGGCGATCCCGCGACCTGGCAGCGCATGTTCGCGATGAACGTGATGACAGCCTTCAACACGTCGCACGCCGCGATCCCGTATCTCACCAAATCCGGCGCCGGACGCATCATCAATATCGGCGCGCTCGGCGCGCTGCAGGCGGCGTCCGGGATGGGTCCGTACGCGGCATCAAAGGCCGGCGTGCACCGCCTCACCGAGTCGCTCGCCGCGGAGCTCAAGGGCAAGGTCACGGTCAACGCGGTGCTGCCCTCGATCATCGACACCGCCGCCAATCGCGCCGCGATGCCGAAGGCCGACATTTCGAAATGGGTGACGCCGAAGGAACTCGCCGACGTGATCCTGTTCCTCGCCAGCGACGCCGCAGGCGCCGTCACCGGCGCGTTGCTGCCGGTCAACGGACGGGTTTAGTCGGCAACCAGCAGCCGCAGCTTCGACCTGAAGCGGATGCTCTGCTTGCCGGCCAGCGCCATGCCGTCGCCCTCGGCGGTCTCGTCGGTGTAGGTGCCGGTAAAACCGATGGTGACCACCTTGCGTTCCCACACCGGGCGCTCGCCATAGGTCGGCGAATGCTCCTCGTTGGTGACCTCGCCCTTCCACTTGCCGTCGGCCGCGGTGTAGCTGCCATGGGCGAAGAAGAACGAGTCACCGCCGCGCATCTGGCCGTCGCGCAGCACCATGACGCCCTGGTTGCCGCCAGAGACGCCATCGAGAAATTCGACGGTGATGTGATAGAGGCCGTTCCGGATCATGAAAATGGTCGCGCCCTGTCCCGGCCCAATAATAGCCGCCTGGCCGCGCTTTGGGCAAATTCCATCGGCCTCAGTAGGCGCAATTCCGCGCTATGCTGGCAACCTGAGTCGCGGCTGGATGCCGCAGGAGCCTGCCTGTTGGAAACCGCGCTTTATCTGCCCGTCAAACGCTTCCTCGAAAAGCTCGGCTTCACGGTGAAGGGCGAGATCGGCGGCTGCGATCTCGTGGCATTGAGCGGCGGCGGCCCGCCTGTCGTCGTGATCGGCGAACTGAAGCTCGCCTTCAATCTCGAACTGATCCTGCAGGCGGTCGATCGCGCCGCCGCCGCCGACGAGGTGTGGATCGCGGCCAAGGTTTCGGCGCGCGGCAAGGGCCGCGAGAGCGACGCGCGCTATCGCAATCTGTGCCGGCGGCTCGGTTTCGGCATGCTCGGCGTCACCGACCGCGGCGACGTCGAGGTGCTGGTGCCGCCGCCGACTGCGGCACCGCGCCGCAATCCGAAGAAGCGCTCGCGCCTGATCACCGAGCACCGGAAGCGCAAGGGCGATCCAGCCATGGGCGGATCGACGCGCGCGCCGATCATGACCGCCTACCGGCAGCAGGCGCTGGCCTGCGCCTGTGCGCTGTCGGATGGGCCCCGGCGAGTGCGCGACCTCCGCGCCGAGATTCCCGACGCCGGCAAGATCCTGCAGCATAATGTCTACGGCTGGTTCGATCGCGCGGAGCGCGGCATCTATGTCCTGACCGATGCCGGCCGTGCCGCGCTGAAGCGCTGGCCGCAGCAACCGATCAATGCGTCAGGGGCGGAAGCCGCCCCGTAACGGATTGGGGGAAATCATGATTGTCGTCACCGGCAGCGTCACCGCCCGCCCCGACTCGTTCGACGAGGTGCGTCGGCTGAGCCTCGAACATGTCCATCGCTCGCGCACAGAGCCCGGCTGCATCTCCCACGCGGTCCAGGTCGACTGCGAGAATCCGCTCAGGCTGGTGTTTTTCGAGCAATGGGCCGACCGCGCCGCGCTGGCGGCGCATTTCGCGGTCCCCGCCTCGCGCGATTTCGTCCGCTCCCTGCAATCTCTTGCGGCCGCAGCGACCACCATCGAACTTTATGACGCTCACAAGATTGAGAGACTCTAGCTGCATGGCTGGATTGCCATCTCATATTCATATTGCAATGCAACATTGGGGACCTTACGTATCTCCCGCGATTCAAAGATGAGGCGGCGATGAGCGGAGACTGGAACACCAAGTATGGCACCCGGCGCGTGCGGCATGATCCGCCGACGCTGGAGGAGGCAATCTTCGCCGCCATCGGCATCACCGATGACGTGGAGGCCCAGGCCGAAATCGCGTCGTCGCTGATGGGGCTGCCCTATGAAGAGGTGCTGGCCGAGGTGAAGAAGACCGCGCGCGTCAGCGCCCGCACCGGCACGGCAACCCGCGTGATCGCCGGCGAACAGGGCGCGCAGCGCTCGGTCGTGGTCGAGCGCCGCGTGGTCCGCCGTCTCGTGCCCGCCAAGCGCACCGGCACCTGAAATACAACATCCGGTTACTCAAAGAAAAAGGGCAATCCGCTGAACGGATTGCCTTTTTTACGTTTGATCTGAGATTCTTATTGGACGCGTTTCCTTCCCGCGAACTGGTGTCCCGTTCGCTTGGAAACGCTATCGGCTCAGGCGGCACGGCCCCAGCCGGACATCTGCATCACCATTCGCCAGTAGGCGCGGTTCATGTCGACGATCACGCGCGCGGCCTCGACCGGCGTAACCGGTGCAGCGGCCGGCGCCGGTTCGGGCTGATTCTGCTCGGTCAGGTCGATGCTGCCGGTGGACTCACCATGACGGAAGCTCAGCTGCGCACCGAACTTGGTGGCGAGCGCACGCATCGCGTCGTTCTGCGCGCCGGTGGTGATGCGCAGGCTGCTGTAGCCCTTGGCATGCGCCTCGGCGATCAGCTTGCGGAACAGGGTGCTGCCGACGCCCTTGCGCCGCACCGCCCGCTCCACGCTGAAGGCGATTTCCGGCTGCGCATCCGGTGACTGCTCCGACGGATGCAGCTCGGCTGCGCCGCGGACCACGCCATCCTCGAAATAGGCGATGATGACCGTGCCGTCGTTGGCGCAACGCTCGGCATAGCGGCGGATGAAACTGTCGTCGATGAAGCCATGAAAACGATCATGGCGGCTGGTACGATCCAGTCGCAGCAGGTGATCGCGCAGCAGAGGAAGCTCCTCCTGCTGGCTCAACGTCCGCACGGTGCCCCTGGCGGACGTCGGACGTATGGAATCATAGTTCATTTCATAACTCCTCTTGGTAGCCCTCGAGGAGGCGTCGAGTCCCTAGCGCTCCCTATATTGTGCGTCGCAGCATATAATTCAAGTACATAGATTCATTTGAATAAACAATGTTGTGATTTGAAAATCACATCATCGCCTCATTATAATACCAGCTGCGTTTGCGTGACGACGGCGACCAGCTTGCCGTCCTCGGTTTCCAGCCTGGTCTGCCAGACCTGGGTCCGCCGGCCCCGATGGACCGGGGTCGCCGTTGCGATCACGGTGGTCCCCTCCTTGGCCCCGCCGATGAAGTTGGTTTTGCTCTCCAGCGTCGTGGTGCCCTTGGCGTCCTCAGGCAGGTTGATCACGGTGGCGGCAGCACCGACCGAGTCCGCGAAGGCCATCACCGCGCCGCCGTGGATGGTGTTGCGGAGCGTGCAGAGGTCCGGCCGCACCAGCATTTTCGCGACCACGCGATCCTGGCCGGCCTCGGTGAAGGTGACGCCCTTCAGTTCCGCAAACGGCATCTTCATCGACTGGATCTTTTCGAGCGGCGTCATGGGCACTCCCTGCTTGTGCGGGCCTCTTCGAGATTGGTGTCGGCATGATGGATTGCCTCATCGGGCCGGGCAATGACCTCCGAGGTAATGGTACGGATGACGTCATGGACGTCGTGACAATCGCTGGCGAGTCTGCATACCGTTCTCGATGCGTGACTTCCCTCCCCGCCGGATCGTCTGCCTGACAGATGAGACGGTCGAGACGCTGTATCTGCTCGGCGAGCAGGACCGCATCGTCGGCGTCTCCGGCTATGCGATGCGGCCACCGCAGGTCCGCCGCGAGAAGCCGCGGGTGTCGGCGTTCATCTCCGCCGATCTCCCAAATATCCTGGCGCTCGATCCCGATCTGGTGCTCGCCTTCTCCGATCTGCAGGCCGACATCGTCGCCGATCTGGTGCGTGCCGGTGTCGCCGTGCACGTCTTCAACCAGCGCGACGTCGCCGGGATTCTCGCGATGATCCGCACTTTGGGTGCGATGGTCGGTGTCGCCGAGCGCGCCGGGCAGCTTGCGCAAGGCCTCGCACAACGGCTGGCCGCGATCGCGGCAACGCCGCGTCCGGCGCCGCGACCAAAGGTCTATTTCGAGGAATGGGACGATCCGCTGATCAGCGGCATCGGCTGGGTGTCCGAGCTGATCGAGATCGCCGGCGGCGAGGACGCGCTGCCGCATCTGCGGGTGCACAAGGCCGCCAGGGATCGCATCGTCACGCCCGACGCCGTGCGCGAGGCGATGCCCGACGTGATCCTGGCATCCTGGTGCGGCAAGAAGGTCGTGCCCGACCGCATCCGCAAGCGGGAGGGATGGAGCGACATCCCGGCCGTGCGCGACGACCGCATCGTCGAGATCAAGTCGCCGATCATCCTGCAGCCCGGCCCCGCCGCGTTGACGGATGGGCTCGATGCGATCGTCAGGGCGTTGTGGGCGGCGCGAGCGTGAATCTCTCCGCCGTCATAGCGAGGAGCGAAGCGACGAAGCAATCCATGTCTCCGCACGTGGTGAGATGGATTGCTTCGCTTCGCTCGCAATGACGCAAACGGGGCAGCTACGCCTTCTCCACCCCGCACCATTCCGCGATGAACAGCGCGGTGGCCTTGGTCGACTTCCGCAGCGATTCCAGCTCGACATATTCGTTGAAGCCGTGCATCGCCGCGCCACTGGCGCCAAAGCAGAGGCTCGGGATGTCGTAGTTCCGGCCGTAGAAGCGCGTGTCGGTCAACGCGGTGAAGGCGCGGTCTTCCACCGCCCCGCCATAGACCGCTTGATGCGCCCTAGCGAACGCCGCTTCCGCCGCTTCGGAGTTCACCAGTTCGTAGCCTTCCGACAGGAATCCCGACCATTCCACCTGCGGCGGATTGTTGGAGAGAAAGCGGTGATCGCGCGCCGCAGCCGACACGCAGGCCAGAATCTCCTTCTGACACTCGGCGATCGACCAGCCCGGCAGCACTGCGATGCGGCAGTCGACATCGCACCAGGCCGGCACGCTGGAGGCCCAGTCGCCGCCCTTGATGATGCCCGGATTGAAATTGATCGGATGATTGACGTCCTTGAAATGGCGGTCGGCCTTGGCGCGCTCGTTCCAGGCGATCTCGAGCTTCTCCAGCGCGTGCACCAGATGGTACGCCGCCACGATCGCGTTCGAGCCGGCGCCGGCCTCGAACACATGCACTGGGAAGCCGCGCACCTTCAGGCGGAACCAGATCACGCCGACCTGCGAGCGGATCATCTTGCCGTTGGTCGGCTCCGGGATGAAGCAGGCATCGGCGCGGTAGCCGCGCTGCAAGGTCGAGAGCGCGCCGACGCCGGTGCTCTCCTCCTCGATCACAGACTGGAAGTGAATCCGCGCCGTCGGCTTCAGCCCGGCCTGCTTGATCGCATCCAGCGCGTAGAGCGCGGCAATCGTGCCGGACTTCATGTCGCAGGCGCCGCGGCCGTACATCCTGCCGTCCTTGATGACCGGCGAGAACGGCGGCGTCTCCCACATCTCGAGCGGGCCGGTCGGCACCACGTCGCAGTGGCCCTGCAGGATCAGCGATTTGCCGGCATTGGTGGCCGGGCGGTAGGTACCGACCACGGTGCGCGCCTTGGAGAAATCATGCTCGATCGGGCCGAAGCCGCGCAAATCCTTCAGCTCGTCGAGATTGATGTGCCAGTCGTCGACCTCATAGCCGCGCTCGCGCAAGAGATCGCCGATCATGTCCTGGCACGGCCCCTCGGCGCCGCGGGTCGAGGGGATCGCGACAAAGGCCTGCGTCGTCGCAAGCTGCGCATCGAATCCCTCGTCAACGGCGCTGAGGATTCGTTGTTGCGTCTCGGCAGTCATTCGGCAGCTCCATGGGGGACATCAGAAAGGGCGGGAGCCGCACCGTAACCCGATTTCACCCCTCCTTGTATTGTGCAAAATAGGCATCCCGCAATGCATCTTCGAGCAGACGGCCTTCCGAATAGCCATCGAGCGTTGTCGGCCGCGTCACGCCGTCGAGCAGCCGCGGGCACGGCTCGGGCGCGCCGAGCACCGTGCGCACCGGAATGCGCTCGGCATAGATCGGCAACTCGTAATCGTCGTCGTCGTCGGCGACGCCCTTGGCGCGCACCTTTGCCGAGGCCTCCTCGATCTCCATCGCGATGAACGAGGTCGCCTTGATTTCCTGCTTGTTGCTGGCGCGCAAGCTCGCGGTACGCTCGGGAAAGAAGCGGTCGACCATCGCGACGATCGCGCGCTCCTTCTCTTCCGGGTCGGTCACGAGGTAGGCAGTGCCGAACGCCATCACCGCGCGATAGTCGGCTGAATGGTTGAAGCCGCAACGCGCCAGCACCAGGCTGTCGAGATGGGCGACCGTCAGGCACACCCGCTGCCCTTCCGACTGGTTCTCCAGCATTCGGCTCGCGCTGGAGCCGTGCCAATAGAGCTTGGTGCCCTCGCGCCAGAAGAAGGTCGGCGTGCAATAGGGCTGACCGTCGATCACGTAGGAGACGTGGCACAGCATCGAGGCGTCCAGGATCTTGTGCACGGTGGCGTGGTCGTAGAAGCCGCGGTCATGGCGGCGCTTGACCCGGTTGCGGGACGACATGGGTAGGACGGAGTGGACGCGCCTTCGGTCACGGCAGTGCCTTTCGAAATCTGGAATCTGTCCAGAGTTGTAGCGGCCCATTTGGTCTGCGATAGTGCCAATTCCATGCGAAAAATTCCGACCAATTCCCGCAAGCCCGCGGCGCGCAAGCCCGAGCTGCCGCTCGACCTCACCGGCCCGCACGTGACGGCGGCAGCGGCCTCGCAGCAGCGGCTCTATCAGGCGCTGTGCCACACCATCGTTGGCGGCCTCGTCAAGCCGGGCGAGCCGCTGCCGCCGTCGCGCGCGCTGGCCAGACAGACCGGGTTTCGCCGCAACGCGGTCACCACGGCATATGAGCGGCTGATCGCCGACGGCTTTGCGGTGGCGACCACGGGCTCCGGCACCTTCGTCGCCGCGCGCATTCCGGCGCAGGCCACAGCGCCGCGACGCGCGAAGATCGAGATCGAGCCGCCGCAGCACAATGCGTTGTCGCTCGGCTGCACGCATATCGATGAGCGCGCGCTGCAGCGCTTCCGCGCCTTTGCCGGCCGACGGCTGCGCGCCTTCGGCTCCGAGCACCTGCACTACGGCGATCCCCGCGGCAGCAGCGAATTGCGCGCAGCCATATCAGACCATCTGCTGTCGGCGCGCGGGCTGCGCTGCGATCCCGACCAGATCATGCTGGCCTCGGGTACGCTGCATGCGCTGCGCATCGTGCTTGGGGCGATCCTCAAGCCGGCGACCAGGTCTGGTGCGAGGACCCAGGTTATCCGGCGGCGCGGCGCGCGATCGAGCATTGCGGCTATCGCCCGGTGTCGGTGCCGGTCGATGGATCAGGCATGCGCATCGATAGGGGACGCGTATCCGCTGCCGCGGCACGCGCCGCCTACGTCACGCCGTCGCACCAGTTTCCGCTCGGCGTGCAGATGTCGATGCCGCGCCGGCTCGAGCTGCTCGACTGGGCCAGGGACGCCGGCGCTTTCGTGTTCGAAGACGATTACGACAGCGAGTTCCGCTATGACGGCGCGCCGCTGCTGTCGCTCGCCGGCATCGATCATCTGCGCCGCGTGATCTACATGGGGACGTTTGCGAAGACGCTGTTTCCGGGATTGCGGATCGGTTACTGCGCGCTGCCCGAAGCCTTGATCGGTCCGGTGACGGCGGCGCGCGCCGCGCTCGATCGCTTTCCCGGCACCCTGATGGAAGGCGCGGTCGCCGACATGCTGAACTCCGGCGCCTTCGCTGCGAACTTGCGCAAATCGCGCAAGCTCTATCGCGAGGCGCGCGACGTGCTGGCGTCGACACTCACCCGCGCATCCGAGGGCGAGCTCACCGTTCCGGTGCCGTCGCAAGGCCTGCATCTCGTGGCGCGGCTCGATCCCGCGACCGATCCGCTGGTTGCCGCGCAGGCCAAGGCGGCTGCCGGCGTCGGCGGCTGGCTGCTCGCCGAGACCTATCATCGCGCACGCCCACTGCCGGCTTCGTGCTGGGATTTTCCGGTCATCCGGTTCCGCAACTCGTCGCGTCGGCGGAACAATTGGCGAAGACAACGCTGGCTGCGCTGCGCGCGACGCGCAAGATATCGGTGAAGCCATCCGCCAGGCCGCAGCGCTCTAGGAGAATCGCAACCACCTGACTAAGGTCGCCCGCGTTCAGTCAGTGTCCGCCTACGGAGATACCGGATGCCCAATCGCAACGTCCTGTATCTCGTGATCGGCGCGCTGGTCGTGATCGCAGGATGCTCGGCTACAATTTGTATCAGGCAAAGAAGCAGCCCGAAGGATTGCAGATCAATGTCGGCCCGATGGGGTCAAGATCCAGAACAAGTGAAGGAGGCTGCGATGCCGCGCATTGGATTGGTCGCGCTGGTCAGCGCTGCAGCACTTGTCGCGATCATTCATGCCGCCTCCGCACAGACCGTCATGCGCGAGGCTGACATCGTCGACCTCCGGGTCGGTCAGCGCGTCCTGGTCGATGACGGCTCCTGCCCGGCCGGGCAGATCAAGCAGGTGATCGGCGCCAAGCTGAGCCAGAACGGTGTGGTGCGGACCCAAAGCTGCGTGCCGCGCCTCGCCAAAAAGTAAAGCGCCCCGCTGTCGCGAGGCGCCTCGTCCATCATTGCATCGGTAACGCGCCGCTCAGTTCGAGATCGGCTCGAACATGCATTGCAGCGTCGGCTTGGCGATCTTGGTGAAGGTCGGGCCAATCTCGTTTTGCTTGGATGGCGGCACCCAATCGGTCTCGATGGTCGGCACACCGGTCTCGCTGATGCCACGCAGCAGCGCCTGGCGCAGATCGGGATCGTCCACCGTCGCGGCAGCATGGTCATGCAGGCAACCGCACACGGCCTCGGGATGCGCCCAGCGCCCGAGCATATGCGGCGCGCACTGGCGCACGAACTCGTCGCGCGGTTCGGGCGCGCGGTAGAGCGACCGGATCTGTATCGAGTCGAGCGGAAGTTGCGATTGGGCCTGCGCGGAACCTAAGAGGGCGAGCGATGCCAGGATCGCGGCGGAACAGATGCGGAGCAACATGGGGAGCCTTTACCGGCAGTTCTGTCTGTCGCGTCGCGCTCAGTTGGCCTGCGCCATCACCATCGGGGCCGAGGTGACCACCGGCGAGCCGTTGTAGGAGAAGGTGCCGATGCCGGGCAAACCATTGTCGGGGGTACCAGCCATCGACGAACCGGCCATCACGAAAGCGAAGGCGAGGATCAGGCTCATGGTCCGCATCTGATAGTCTCCGTCATTCCTGTTCGGCGTCCGGCGCCGTTGTGTTGACGGATTGATAACGATCTGCCGTTTCGGGAGTTCTGCGGAACAAGCTGAAAATGGTTTCGTCGGCCGGAGAATTGTTTCGTCGGCGGGCAGCCCACGAAACATTGGCCGGAAAACACCAATGTTTTCAGTAAAGGTGCGACGCCCATAAGCGCGTTCAAAATTTCGCGCATCGGGGGGAGCCGCCCGGCGGCTGCACTCTGCCCGCAGATTATGCGTGCAAATTGAGCCGGCTACCGCGCTTTCTTAACTTTCCTCTGCTGAGACAGGAAGCAGTACAGCAAGGGCGGCGTGAACCGGCCGGCGGTTCGGCCGACTCATCTGGGCGCCGTGCAACCATCTCGGCGGTGGCACGTTGTGGTGATTCCCGATCCAACGAAGGATGTCAGTCGTGGGCAATGGCAACATCGGTGTTGGCAATCCATCCGCGGCCAGCAAATCCGGCCGGCAGCAACAGATGACGGCCGCGATGCCGCAACAAGGCGCTTATGTGATGGGCGACAATGAGTGCGCGCAGCAGAAGCTGGTCCATCTCGTCGGCTGCCGCGACCCGAAGGTCAAGCCAGGCCTCAGTATCGGCGCGAAGCAGTTCGGGCAAATCAAGCGCTAAAGCACGATGAAGAGCGCGCTTTAGCTACTTGTTTGCGCATGACGTTTCGGAAGACCGCTTCGCACTTTTCCGGATCATGCGTAGCTCGTCCGCCGCGTCAGCCGCCCGGGCCAAGCCCCTGGTCCCGCTACTGAATGAACTCGCCGCACTTCTGCACGGCGGTAGCGTCGGTCGCGCCCCACGGCATGATCGGTACCGACGACGTCGAGTTCTTCGGCGAGCCCTCGATCAGCTTGTCGGAATACACCATGTAAACCAGCACGTTGCGCTTGGCATCGCAGCCGCGCACGATCTGCATCTTCTTGAAGAACAGCGACCGCCGCTTGCTGAACATGTCGTCGCCCTGGCCGAGCTTGCCCTTGAAGCGGATCGGCCCGATCTGCCGGCAAGCCAGCGAGATATCAGAGACTTCCTCGGCAAGACCGAGCCAGCCCTTGAAGCCGCCCTTCTCCGGCACCGTGAAGTGACAGGCGACACCCTCGACCTCGGGGTCGTCGACGCCATAGGTCGCGAGCTTGTCGTTGGGGCTCACCCATTTGAACACCGTCGAACGACGAAAGATCAGGTCCGGTTCGTCGGCCGCGGCCGCGGGAACTGCCTGCCCCAAAGCCAGCAACATCAGCAGCGCCGCGCAGCCCCATCGAGACAACAATCGCACGTCACACAAGCTCACATTTCTCGATGTCATTGAGGTCTCCGCGGGGGTGGGTCCCGCCTATGTAGTGCGCAAACGCCGCACAGGAAGGCGCTGACAGTTCGGTGATCAGACCGGGCGCTTTAACCTCCTGTGAGGCTTTTTTGCTACTCTTTCGTCGAAAATCCGCCCCTCACGGAACGGTTAGATCGCTTGCGCTGGTGAACGCGTTCGGCGTCTGCGACAACCAACAGATAGTTTGGACTGGGATTCGGAATATGCGCGCACGCGGACGTGGGATTTCAATTTTTGATTCTGCGAATGGGCGGTTCTGGCAGTTTGCAATCCTGACGGCGGCCGGCACCGTGGCCGCCTCCTCGCAGGCCGATGCAGCCCTGTTCTACTGGAACCGTGACTCCGGCTATTACGGCGATGTCGAGCCGATGCCGCCGCAGCAGCCCCGGCCGAAGCCGAAGCGCAGCACGGTCAAGAAGAATCCGGCGATCGAGAAGGAGGCCGGCCGCAAGCCGCAGGGTCCCCTGATCATCTCGGTCTCGATCGACCAGCAGCGCGTCAGCATTTACGACACCAACGGCCTCTACGCCGAGAGCCCGGTATCGACGGGCATGAAGGGGCATTCGACCCCGATGGGTGTCTTCAGCGTTATCCAGAAGCAGAAATACCACCAGTCCAACATCTACAGCGGCGCGCCGATGCCGTACATGCAGCGCATCACCTGGTCGGGCATCGCCATGCACGCCGGCGTGCTGCCGGGCTATCCGGCCTCGCATGGCTGCATCCGCATGCCGATGTCGTTTGCGGTCAAGATGTACAACTGGACGCGGATGGGCGCCCGCGTGTTCGTCACGCCGGGCACGATCTCGCCGGAGAGTTTCTCGCATCCGCTGCTGGCGACGCAGAAGGTCATCCCGCAGCAGCCGGTTGCCGATGACGTCCTGAAGATGGATGCGCCGCTCGGCGTGAAGAGCGACAAGGGTGCGGACAGGCAATCCAGTCTCGACTTGCGCACCAGCGTCGGCCATGCGCCCGCGTCGCTGCGCGACAACACCCACACCGCCGACGCCAGCGGCGCGATGCCGGCGGCGAGCGCGTCGGCGACGATGTCCGATGCGTCCTCCTCGACCGCGCGCGACGCCATTGCGGAGAAGATCGCGGCTGACAAGTCCGAGACGACGGCGACCGAGGCTGCCGCGGCCGACAAGCCGGCCGAGGCCAACTCCGCCGCTGGCGACAGCAGCGTCGCCACCGACGACAAGACGGTCGGCGAAACCACCGGCAGCATCGACACGCCGAAGTCCGGGGTGTCCGCAAGCGCCCCGGTGAAGGCCGAAGCCAAAGTCGACGAGCCGAAGCCGGACGCCGCCAAGCCTGGCGTTGCCGAGGCACCCAAGGCCGACGCACCGAAGACTGACGCGGCCAATGCGGCGAATGCGGTCAAGACGGCGGACAAGCCCGCCGAGGCCGCAACCGCCGCTGATACTTCCGATGCCAAGCAGGACGCAGCCAAGGATCCGGCACGGCTGCCGGGCGTCGCCAAGATCGACGCGCCGAAGCGCGCCGGACAGATCGCGGTGTTCATCAGCCGCAAGGATTCCAAGCTCTATGTGCGGCAGAACTTTGCGCCGCTGTTCGAGGTGCCGGTGACGATCGCGGCGAGCGACCGGCCGCTCGGCACGCATGTGTTCACCGCGGAAGCCGACAAGACCGATGCGAACCTGCTGCGCTGGTCGGTGGTGACGCTGCCGACCCGCAACGCCGCCCGCATCGACGTCGAGGAGCGCGCCGCGCATCGTCGCAAGCTGGCGGCCGCAGCGCCGGCCGAGGTCAAGCCGCATCCGGCGACCGACACCCCGGCCGAGGCGCTCGACCGCATCACGATTCCGGCCGACGCGATGGCGCGGATCAACGAAGCGCTCGGCACCGGCGGATCGATCATCGTCTCCGACCTCGGCGTGAACCAGGGCGAGACCGGCGAAGGCACCGACTTCATCCTGCCGCTGCGCTGATTGCGACTTATAACGCCTTCTTGAAAGCCTGCGCCTGCCCACTGGATTATGATGTCAGTGACATCTGTTCCGGGGACGAGACCATGATGGACCGCAGGACACTGATCGTGGCGGCCTTCGCCGCTGCCGCAGGATCCCGTGCACTGCATGCGGAGCAGCAGGCGATGAGCCGGATCACGGCCTACGCCTTCTCATTTCCGGCACTCTCCGGCGGCGACATTCGCCTTGCCGACTATGCCGGCCATCCGCTGATGATCGTGAACACGGCCTCGCTCTGTGGCTTCACGCCGCAATATGCCGGCCTGCAGCAATTGTGGAACGAATTCCGCGATCGCGGCTTCGTCATCATCGGCGTACCCTCCAATGATTTCGGCGGCCAGGAACCCGGCGGCCCGACCGAGATCGCCGAGACCGCGCAGCATCAATACGGCGTCACCTTCCCGATCGCGGCGAAAGCCGTGGTCAAGGGCGCAAACGCGCATCCGTTTTACCGCTGGGCGGCGGAAACACGGCCCAAGGACGTGCCGCGCTGGAATTTCCACAAATACCTGATCGGCCGCGACGGCTATATCGCCGACGTCTTCCCTGAGTCGGTCACGCCGGACGACACGCGCATCAAGACCGGGATCGCACGGGCACTGGCAGCGGCCTGAGAGCCGGCGGTAATCCCCGGAATTAACTGGGATTTCGGACAGGGCCCCGCCACGTTCATTGCCTTGGCGTCGGCACTGTGACTAGGGTACGATCGGTTGGGGGTGAAGCGGCCTTGGTTGCGGCAGTGCCGGCACCGGGCGCGCGATCAGCAGGGAACACGCCATGCGCATTGCGGCAGGTCTGATTTTCGCAGGGACCGTATCGTTGCTCGCGTCGAGCGCAGCTTGGTCGCAGACGCCGCCCGCCAAGGGCGCCGCCGCGGCACCGGCGGCCGCAGCTCCAGCGCCTGCCGCAGCTGCGCCGGCGCCCACCGCAGCGGCCGCTCAAGTGCCGCCGAAGCAACCGCCGCAGCCGGCACGCGCCGCCTGCAACAACCCGAACGCGCTCGGCGTCGCCCGCACCGTCGAGATCGACACCACCGGCGGTCCAGGTTTCGGCTTCGAGCATTTCAAGCAGCTCGACTTCTTGCGCGACCATGAGGTGGTGCTGACCTTCGACGACGGTCCGTGGCCGGCCAACACACCGGCAGTGCTGAAGGCGCTCGCGGATGAATGCACCACGGGCATCTTCTTCCCGATCGGCAAGCACGCCACCTATCACCCGGAGATCCTGCGCCAGGTCTATGCCGCCGGCCACACCGTCGGCTCGCATACCTGGTCGCACGAGAATCTGAACAACAAGAAGCTGACCGAGGATCAGAAGAAGGACGAGATCGAGCGCGGCCTGGCTGCGGTCAAGTGGGCGCTCGAGACGTCGCCATCGCCGTTCTTCCGCTTCCCGGCGCTGCAGCATCCGCCGGAGATGGTCACCTATCTTGGCAACCGCAACATTGCGATCTTCTCCTGCGACCTCGACTCCTTCGACTTCAAGTCGAAGAACTCGCAAGCTGTGATCGACACCGTGATGAAGAAGCTCGCCAAGCTCGGCAAGGGCATCATCTTGATGCACGACTTCCAGAAGCACACCGCGGAAGCCCTGCCGACGCTGCTGACGCAGCTCAAGGCCGGCGGCTACAAGGTGGTGGCGATGCGCGCCAAATTCCCGGCGACCGTGCTGCCGCAATACGAGCAGGAGCTCGCCAAGGACGTCAAGCTGCCGACCGTGAGCTCGCGGCCGGTGAACAGCGTCGTCACCACCGTCGATCAGTAGCCGCGCCGGCGATCGCTTCTGTGCCAGCGTTGCGTGTTGAGGGCTTTGTCATCGTCTCGGCCGACGGCCGGCTGGCGAACGCGCACAACGTGATGCCTGACGATCTCAAGATCGAGGGCGACAAGCGGTTCTTCACCGCAGCCCTCGACCGCGCCGATCTCGTCGTGCATGGCCGCCACTCCCAGGAAGAGCAGCCGAACGCACCGAAACGGCGCCGCCTGATCCTGACCGGCAAGGTCGCGGCGATCGCACCCGACCCGGACAATCCGAAAGCGCTATTGTGGAATCCCGCCGGCTGCCCGTTCGAGACCGCGAGCCGCGAGGCCGGCGTGACCTCGGGCATGGTCGCGATCATCGGCGGCCCCGGCGTGTTCGGCATGTTCATGGACCGCTACGACACATTCTGGCTCTCGGTCGCGCCCAGGGTGCACATCCCCGACGGCGAGCCGTGCTTTCCCGGCGTCCCTGCCCGCACCCCGCAGCAGGTGCTGTCGGCGCACGGCCTTCACGCCGGTGCGCCGCAACTGATCGACGCCGCACAGGATGTCAGCGTCACGCCGTGGCGGCGGGTGGGTTGACAGCGCCGCGATCGTCACCTTGCGATCGGACATCGCTCGCGCCAAGCCATTTGGTTGATGCAGGTCATCGGGTTGAAACTGGTACCGCCGCCGGCCAGCGAAAAAACCGGCTCAAGAGCCAGCAATCGGCCCCGACGGCGGTCCAAACCCGCAGCTGGTTCCGCTTCTCAACAAAACCACCACGCAGCCCTGCGTCGATGTCCGACGCGCGCCGAGCTATAACCGGCAGGAGACGAACTTCGTCAATACGGGCTGATGCTCGAGAAACGCCGCATCAATAGACTGAGACAAAAACGCAAGCCGCGGTATCGCTTCGAACGGCCAGCGATCACTGCCGCGCGGCCATCGTCTTGGGGGAATATGACAACGGGTCGCGCCAAACGGCCCGGCGACGACTTTCCGTTCCGGTAGAGGCGACCTATACCGTGATCTTCCGAGACGATTCATCAAGGGATTGGCACGATCTGCCGCTATGCTCGGGGTGAACCGGCCGGATGCGAAGATCGAATCCCCCGGGAAGACTGTACGCCTGCCACAATGACCGACGACCCCGCGACAACCGGCCAGCAGGAAACCGCCGGAACAATCGGCGATGCTGCCTCCGTGTCGTCCCTACTGCCGACCTTCGGCTTTGCCGCCGCACGGATGGGGACGGATGAAAACATCGCAGCCTGGCGGGAGGCCGTCGCGACGCTGTTCGACGTCGACGAGTTGGGGCGCGACGAGCCAGCGCCGTTCAGCGCGGATCTTTGTTCCTATGCCATGGGACCCTTGCTGATCGGGCTCAGCCGCGCCGGCGGCCAGCGCTTCCTGCGGACCACCGCGACGGTGGCGCGGTCCGGCGTCGATCACATCATCCTGCAGCTCTATCTGAAGGGCGGATTCGACGGCCTTGCCGGTGAGTTGCCGATCCGCGTGCGCTCCGGCGACATATGCGTGTTCGACCTGGCGCAGACGCTGGAGACCAGAGCCACGGCCTTCGAGAACGTGACCCTTGTCGTGCCGCGACCGATGTTCGCGGCCCACATCGTGCACGTCGATGCCCTGCACGGCCTCGTGCTGCCGGCGAGCGGCGTGGTCGGACGCCTTCTGGCCGGGCATCTCACGGCCCTGTTCGAGTTCGCGCCGCGCATGACATTCCAGGAGTGCCCATCGGTCGTCGAAGGGACGATCTCGCTGCTGGCCGCTTGCCTCAGGGGCGAGTTGGAGCGCGGCGATTCCGACCGTGGCGTCACCGCGAACGCATCGCTGATGCGGATCAGGCAACATATCGAGGCGCAGCTCGGCGACGAACATCTCTCGGCCGCGTCGCTAGCGGTCCATTTCGGCTTGTCTCGGGCCTCGCCTTACCGGCTCTTCGCGCCGGTCGGAGGCATCGCCGAGTACATCCGCAGCCGCCGTCTGCATCGGGCTTTCTTCGAGCTCGCTGGCTCGAACGCGCGCCGCCTGAGGATCAGCGAACTTGCAAGGCGCTGGCACCTCGGCACCGACGCCCATTTCACCCGTTCGTTCAAAGCCGCCTACGGCATCACGCCCCGCGCGGCGCGCGAGGCCGCGTTGCTGGGCACCCGTACCGACCGATCAGCGACCGATGCCGACCGCGCGACGATCTCAAGGTGGATGCGGGAAATCGCCCCGCCCCGCATCGCGGACTGATTGCCGTCCGCACTTCCGGCTCGCTTGACCGGGGCTTTGGGGGCCTACACGTCCCCATACGCCGGGTCGTCGCGGCGGGGGCCGCGGCCGTAACCGGCGATGATGAACAGCGCGCCGATCAGCGACAGGTTCTTCAGCGCGTCGATCAGGGTCTTGGCGTTGTCGGGCGCCGGCTGATTCCAGAAATCATGGAAATAGAAGGTCGTGAAGCACACGAAGATGATCAGCAGGATCGCGAAGAACCTTGCCAGCACGTTCACCGCAATCATCAGGCCCGCGATGATCTCGAAGCCACCGATCGTGATCGCCAGCAGTTGCATGAACGGCATGCCGACGAAGGTTTCGATCTGCTGCGTATAGGGCGCGACGATGGCCGGGATCGTCACCTTGGCCGTGAGCAAATCCGCCGTCGCCTGGATGCCGAACAGCTTGCTCGCCCCCGAATAGAGGAACAGCACGGCGAACAGAATGCGCCCGAAGGTGATGAACGCTGGCATGGGTCGGCCTCACTGGATGGCAGAAATCGGACGAAGCAGGCGGAGCGAGTATGGCCGCCCCGCCTGCTTCGATCAAATCGAATCCGTCTCGAGCATGATCCGGACCCGAAGGACCGCGCTAGCGCAAAGTGCCTAGCGGTTTTCCCCCGCGACAAACGCCATGCGTTTGCGCGGAGATCATGCTGAAAACAGCTCTTGCTCAGCCGAACAGCGTCGGCTGCGCGCGGCCGGCGCGCTCCTGGGCCTCGACCGCGGCAACCGCGGTCATGTTGAGGATGCCGCGCGCCGTCACGCCGGGGGTGAGGATGTGCGCCGGACGCGCCGGACCGATCAGGATCGGCCCCACCGGCAATGCATTGGCCAGCGACTTGATCATCTGGTAGGCGATGTTGGCGGCGTCGAGGTTCGGCATGATCAGGATGTTGGCTTCGCCTTCCAGCCGCGACTGCGGCAGGACGAGCTTGCGCGCAACCGCCGACAGCGCGGTGTCGCCCTGCATTTCGCCGTCGGCCTCGATCTCCGGATGCTTGTCCTTCAAGAGCTGGGTGGCCCGCCGCATCTTGCGCGAGGAGTCCGTATCATAGCTGCCGAAGTCGGAATGTGACACGAAGGCGACCTTCGGCTTGAAGGCGAAGCGCTGGACGTGGATCGCCGCGAGCGAGGCGACTTCCGCCAATTCCTCCGCGCTCGGATTCGGCCGCACCTGGGTGTCGGCGAGGAAATGGGCGCCGGTGGAGGTGATCATCAGCGCCAGCGCGGCATAGTCGCTGACCCCCGGCAGGAAGCCGATGATCTCGCGGACATGGCGCAGATGGCTCATATAGCGGCCCTCGACGCCGCACAGCATCGCGTCGGCCTCGCCGCGCGCCACGGCCAGCGCCGCGATCACGGTATTGTTGGTGCGGACCACCGTCCGCGCAGCCTCCGGCGTCACGCCGCGACGGCCGGCGACGTCGATATAGGACTGCACGTAGGAACGGTAGCGCGGGTCGTCCTCGGGATTGACCAGGTCGAAATCGCGGCCGGCCTTGATCGACAGGCCGAAGCGCTTGATCCTGGTTTCGACCACGGACGGACGGCCGACCAGGATCGGCCGCGCCAGCTTTTCCTCGAGCACCACCTGTGTCGCGCGCAGCACGCGCTCGTCCTCGCCCTCGGCGTAGATCACGCGCACCGGCTGGGTCTTCGCCTTGGCAAACACCGGCTTCATGGTGAGGCCGGAGCGGAACGCGAAGCGTTCGAGGTTGGCGGCGTATTCGTCGAAATTGGTGATCGGCCGGGTCGCGACGCCGGACTCGATCGCGGCCCTGGCCACGGCCGGTGCGATGCGCAGGATCAGGCGCGGATCGAACGGGCTCGGGATCAGCGAGCCAGGTCCGAACCCTTGCGTCTCGCCGGTGTCGAAACCATGGGCCACCGCATCCGACGGCGGATCGCGCGCGAGCTGTGCGATCGCGTCGACTGCGGCATGCTTCATCGCCTCGTTGATCGCGGTGGCGCCGACGTCGAGCGCGCCGCGGAAGATGAAGGGGAAGCACAGCACATTGTTGACCTGGTTCGGATAGTCCGACCGGCCGGTGCAGATCATCGCGTCGGGACGCGCCGCGCGCGCCTCTTCCGGCATGATCTCCGGCACCGGATTGGCAAGCGCCATCACCAGCGGCTTGTCGGCCATCTGCTTGACCATCTCAGGCTTCAGCACGCCCGGCGCCGACAGCCCGATGAAGATGTCCGCGCCCGGAACGACGTCGGCGAGCACGCGCGCGTCGGTCTTCTGGGTGTAGACCGCCTTCCAGCGGTCCATCGTGGTGTTGCGGCCCTCATAGACCACACCGTCGATGTCGCAGACGAAGATGTTCTTGCGCTGCGCCCCCATCGAGACCAGGAGATTGAGCGTCGCGATCGCGGCAGCGCCCGCGCCCGAGCAGACGATCTTCACGTCGGACAGTTGCTTGCCGTTCAGCAGCAGCCCGTTGACGATCGCGGCCGCGACGATGATGGCGGTGCCATGCTGATCGTCGTGGAACACCGGGATCTTCATGCGCTCCTTGAGCTGCGTCTCGATCTCGAAGCACTCCGGCCCGCGGATGTCTTCCAGATTGATGCCGCCGAAGGTCGGCTCCAGCGCCGCGACGGTCTCGACCACGCGCTCGATCGTATTGGCGTTGATCTCGATGTCGAACACGTCGATGCCGGCGAACTTCTTGAACAGCACCGCCTTGCCTTCCATGACGGGCTTGGAGGCCAACGGGCCGATATTGCCGAGCCCAAGCACCGCCGTGCCGTTCGAGACCACGGCCACCAGATTGGCGCGGGCGGTCAGCGTCGCCGCCTCGGCCGGGTTCTTGGCGATCTCGGTGCAGGCGGCGGCCACGCCCGGCGAATAGGCCAGCGCCAGGTCGCGCTGGTTGGCAAGCGGCTTGATCGCCTGGATCTCGAGCTTGCCCGGCCGCGGCAGCCGGTGATAGGCGAGCGCGGCGTTATGGAGTTCTTCAGACGATGACGACATGCGTGCTTCCCGCGTTTCCGGCCCAAATTTCTTGTTTCTGTGCTAATCCAGGCAAAAGTCAGTTGTCCGGCAAATCGAGCCGGATGTGAAGCATGTCCCGCCGCTTGGATGCAACATCGGATTCCCCGTCAACAGGCCCGGGCGGGCCCGTTCATCGATGCTGCACCTTCCGACCGCCGATTGGCAATTTTTTTCCTTGATGATCCGGAGTTGACCGAATGAAGAAAATTCTGCTCGGCCTGGTCGCAGTCGTCGCGGCCGGCGGCTACTTCGGTTTCGACTTCTATGCCCAGCGCCGGGTCACGCGCGACGTCGAGGCCGCCTTCGAGCAGGTCCGTGCCGCCGGCGCCAAGGCGAGCCACGGCAAGATCACTTTCGACACCAAGAGCCGCACCCTGACGATTTCGGACATCGCCACCGAGTCGGCGACACAGCCCCCGGTCAGCATCAAGATTGCCAGCCTGACGGCGTCGGGCCTCGGCCAGCCGGAACCGGCACGCGTCTCCGCTGATCGTATCGAGTTCAACGATGTCGAGGTCGGTCTGGCCGGACCGACACCCGCGATCGGCTCCCTCACCTACAAAGCGCCGCGGGTCACGGTGAAGGACTATTCCGGCCCCGCCGGCCTGCCTCAGCTTCCGGCCTCGTCGTCGATCTTCGAACTGTACCGGTTTGGATTCGCCCAGCTTGCGCACATCAGCGCGTCATCGGTGAGCGCGCCTACCTTGACGGGACCGATGACCCTCAGCGCTGTCGCACATGCCGGCGAGGGCTCCAGCGGCGAGTTCGCTTATTCGGGCCTTACCATCGAAAACATGAAGGACGGAAAAATCGCGTCCAGCAAAACCGACAAGGTTGCGTTCACGGTCAACCAGCAGGCGGCCGGCACACCGATAAAGATGACCGGCGACCTCGCCAATATCGTCGCGATCGATATCGACGTCGGCGCGATGGCGGCGATGTTCGATCCCGCCAAGGCCAACGACGACCGGGAGTACCGGATTCAGGGACACGTTTCGGCCGGTCCCTATGTCATCACCGCCAGCCCTGGCATAAGCTTGCGGATCGCCGGCGTGACCATCGACGACGTCAGGATCAACCCGTCACGGATGCAACTGCCGGCGCTGCTGGCGATGATCCCGCCGCCAGGGAGCCCACCGCCGTCTGCGGCCCAGACGCGCGAACTGCTCGAAAAAATCGCCGGCATCTATGCGGGCACCGGCATCGGAAATGCCGAGATGCATGGGCTCTCGCTTGAGACACCGCAGGGCCCGACCAACCTCGCCTCGATGCGCTTCAACTTCGAACACGGCAAGATCGGCGAGCTTGCGGTCGAAGGACTTGATGCACGTGTGCCGAATGGCACCGTCAAGGTCGGGCGTTTCGCGCTGAAGTCGCTCGATGTCGCCAGCTCCGTCCGGCTATCGGCACAGTTCGCCGGGCAGAAGCCGTCACCTGAACAGGCGCTGGCGCTGTTCCCCCTGATCGAGGGCGTCGAGGTCAAGGGTGTCACGTCGCCCTACAAGGCCACCGGCAAGCCGGTCAACATCGACGTCCTCAGCCTCGATTGGGGCCAGTTCGTCGGGACGATCCCGAGCAAGCTGCGGCTGGTCGCGAAGATGGCGGCGCCGCTGGATGCGGCCGATCCGCGGCAACAAGCACTCGTCGCCGCCGGGATCGACCGGATGGCCGTCGACGCCGATCTCGGCGCGGTCTGGACCGAGGCGTCACGCTCGTTCGCGCTCGAGCCGATCAAGCTCGACATGGCGGGCCTGTTGAACGCGTCGGCGAAGGTCTCGCTCGCCAACGTGCCGCGCGAGGCATTCTCGACCAGCGCCGCGGAATCCCTGGGCGCGGTCGCGCAGATCGAGGCCGGCACGATCGAGCTTGCCGTCCACGACCTCGGCGTCATCGATCTCGCCATCGCCCAATACGCGCGCACCCAGAATGTCAGCCGCGACGAGGCGCGCAATGCCGTCCTCGGCAGCATCAAGGCGCAGGGCGAAGCGGTCGGCGGTGGCAATCCTGATGCCGCCGCCCTCATCACCGCGATCAGCCAGTTCATCGAGACGCCGGGGCAGACGCTCGTCATCAAGCTGACCCCACGCGCGAAGGCGCCGGCGCTTCAGCTGATGCAACTGCTCAAGACCGACCCGCAATCGGCACTGGCGCAATTCCGGATCGAGGCCTCGACGGGGTTGTGATCGCCGAGCCCTGACCTGCTCTTTTTCCTCTCCCCGTTCTTACGGGGCCGAGACGAGCGAAGCTCGCTCTTAGAGGGTCAGGGTGAGGGGCTGCATCCGCAAATTCGAAAGATGAGTTTGCACGGAGAGAAGCCCCTCACCCGGCGCTTCGCGCCGACCTCTCCCCGCAAGCGCGGGGCGAGGTGACTTCAAAGGCTAGCCCTTCGCCGGAAGGTTGGTACGGATGTGCAGCTCCTTAAGCTGCTTCGGCGAGGCTTCCGACGGCGCGCCCATCAACAGGTCCATGGCCTGCTGGTTCATCGGGAACAGCGAGATCTCGCGCAGATTGTTGGTGCCGCAAAGCAGCATCACAATGCGGTCGAGACCGGCCGCCATGCCGCCATGCGGCGGGGCGCCGTACTGGAACGCACGGTACATGCCGCCGAAACGGTCGACGACCTCCTGCTCGCCATAGCCCGCGATCTCGAACGCCTTCACCATCGCTTCCGGCTTGTGGTTGCGGATGCCGCCGGAGGCGATCTCGTAGCCATTGCAGGCAATGTCGTACTGGAACGCCTTGATAACAAGCGGGTCCTGCGACTTCAGCGCGTCGAGACCGCCCTGCGGCATCGAGAACGGGTTGTGCGAGAAGTCGACCTTCTTGTTCTCCTCGTCATACTCGTACATCGGGAAGTCGACGATCCAGGCGAGCTCGAACCGGTCCTTGTCGATCAGGTTCAATTCCTCGCCGAGCTTGGTGCGCGCGAGACCTGCGAACTTCCAGAACTTCTCGGGATCGCCGGCGACGAAGAAGGCGGCATCGCCCTCCTTCAGGCCGAGCTGGTCGCGAATCGCAGCGGTCCGTTCGGGGCCGATGTTGTTCGCAAGCGGACCGGCACCCTCGCCGCCCTCGCGCCACATGATGTAGCCGAGGCCCGGCTGTCCCTCGCCCTGCGCCCACGAGTTCATGCGGTCGCAGAAGGCGCGCGAGCCGCCGCCGGTGCCCGGAATGGCCCAGACCTGGTTCTTCGGATCTTCCAGCATCCGCGCGAACACCTTGAAGCCGGAGCCGCGGAAGTGCTCGGAGACTTCCTGCATCACGATCTTGTTGCGCAAGTCGGGTTTGTCAGAGCCGTATTTGCGCACGGCTTCCGCAAACGGAATCCGCGGCCAGTTCTTGGTCACCGGCTTGCCCTTGGCAAAGTCCTCGAACACACCGGTGATGACCGGCTCCATCGCCGCGAACACGTCGTCCTGAGTCACAAAACTCATCTCGACGTCGAGCTGGTAGAACTCGCCCGGCAGGCGGTCGGCGCGCGGGTCCTCGTCGCGGAAGCACGGCGCGATCTGGAAGTAGCGGTCGAAGCCCGACATCATCAAGAGCTGCTTGTACTGCTGCGGCGCCTGCGGCAGCGCGTAGAACTTGCCGGGATGGATGCGCGAGGGCACAAGGAAGTCGCGCGCGCCTTCCGGCGACGACGCCGTCAGGATCGGGGTCTGGAATTCGAAGAAGCCCTGCTCCTTCATCCGCTTGCGCATGGAATCGACCACCGCGCCGCGGGTCATGATGTTCTGGTGCAGCTTCTCGCGACGCAGGTCGAGGAAGCGGTACTTCAGCCTGATGTCTTCAGGATATTCCTGCTCGCCGAACACCGGCAGCGGCAGCTCGGCCGCCGGGCCAAGCACCTCGATCTCCTTGATGTAGATTTCGATCAGGCCGGTCGGCAGTTCGGGATTGTCGGTGCCGGCGGGACGGCGGCGCACCTTGCCGTCGATCCGCACCACCCACTCCGAGCGGAACTTCTCGACCTCTGCGAACGCCGGCGAGTCCGGATCGGCCACGCACTGGGTGATGCCGTAATGGTCGCGCAAATCGACGAACAGCACGCCGCCATGGTCTCGGACACGGTGGACCCAGCCTGACAGCCGGGCCGCCTGGTCGATATCGCTCTCTCGGAGCGCGCCGCATGTGTGTGACCGGTAGCGATGCATATTCGTTCCAAAACTGATGTCGGAGGGTCGAATCGCGACAGGGCCAAAATCCCCTGTCCGAAGTTGCGGAGGGTTTACCCGACGAGGCCGGGTGCGGCAACCAAGGGAACGGCCGGTTTTGCCCCGAAACCGCAGATTTTACGCCGATCCGGCGCCAAGTGAACGCCGATCGTTTGCCTATTCCGCCCGCAGGCCTATCTTCCCGATATGACCATCCATTTCCCGTTCCAGAACTCCTATTCGGCGCTGCCGGCGAACTTTTTCGCCCGCGTCGCGCCGACCCCGGTGGCCGCCCCCCGGCTGATCAAGCTGAACCGGCCGCTCGCGGTCCAGCTCGGGCTGGATCCGGACCTGTTGTCGACACCGGAGGGCGCCGAAATCCTCGCCGGCAAGCGCCTGCCTGACGGCGCCGACCCGATCGCGATGGCCTATGCCGGCCACCAGTTCGGGCACTTCGTTCCCCAGCTCGGCGACGGCCGCGCCATCCTGCTCGGCGAGGTCATCGACGGAGACGGCGTCCGCCGCGACATCCAGCTCAAGGGATCTGGCCCGACCCCGTTCTCCCGCCGCGGCGACGGCCGCGCCGCGCTCGGGCCCGTACTGCGCGAATACATCGTCAGCGAGGCGATGTTCGCGCTCGGCATTCCGACCACGCGTTCGCTCGCCGCGGTCGTCACCGGCGAGCCGGTGATGCGCGAGACCGCGCTGCCGGGTGCCGTGCTGACCCGCGTCGCCGCGAGCCACATCCGCGTCGGCACCTTCCAGTTCTTCGCCGCCCGCGGCGACACCGACGGCGTGCGCGCGCTGGCCGACCATGTCATCGCCAGGCACTATCCCGAGTTGAAGGATGCCGCCCGACCCTATCATGCGCTGCTCGCCGGCGTCGTCGCGCGGCAGGCAAGCCTCGTCGCGCGCTGGCTGCTGGTCGGCTTCATCCACGGCGTGATGAACACCGACAACTCTTCGATCTCGGGCGAGACCATCGACTACGGCCCCTGTGCCTTCCTCGACGCTTACAATCCGGCGCAGGTGTTCTCCTCGATCGATGAGATGGGCCGCTACGCCTATGCCAACCAGCCGCGCATCGCGTTGTGGAATCTGACCCGGCTCGCCGAGTGCCTGTTGCCGCTGTTCGATGGCGAACAGGAAAAGGCCATCGAGCAAGCACAGACCATCCTCGGCGAATTCCCCGAAAAATTCACTGCGGCCTATCAGGCCGGGCTGCGCGCCAAGGTCGGCCTGTTCACCGCACGCGACGGCGACGAGGCCCTGATCCAGGACCTGCTCGACGCGATGGCCAGGAACGCGGCCGACTTCACGCTGACCTTCCGCCATCTCGGCGAGGCAGCGAGCGGCGACGCCGCCGACGTCCGCGCGCAGTTCACCGATCCGGCAGCATTCGACGAATGGGCTGTCCGTTGGCGCGCGCGCCTTGCGCTGGAACAGCACAGCGCGGCCGAGCGCAAAATCGCGATGGGGGCCATCAATCCGGCCTTCATCCCACGCAACCATCGGATCGAGGCGGTGATCCAGGCAGCCGTCAACAGCGACGACTACGCGCCGTTCGAGGAGCTGCTGACGGTGCTGGCCAAGCCGTTCGAGGATCAGCCGCAATTCGCAGCCTACGCCGATCCTCCGCTGCCCGAGCAGATGGTGACGCAGACGTTCTGCGGGACGTGACCACCTTCGTCATTGCGAGGAGCGAAGCGACGAAGCAATCCACCCATCCGCGCATGCGGCCCGATGGATTGCTTCGCTCCGCTCGCAATGACGCGGCCAAGCATCCAGCATCAGGCGATCGTCTATCGCCGCCTGGGACGCGCGCGCCCATGGCTGTTCCCGCGCGACGGCCAGCCGCCGCGCGAGGTGTGGCCGGGCCGGGCGGCGGCTCAGGCTCGACGATCTCGAGGCCATCGCCGACGCCGCGGCACGCGGCATGGGGCTCGCATGGCTGCCCTCCTGGCTGGTGCGCGAACGCCTCGAGCGCGGCACGCTGGTCTGCGTTCTCGGCAATAAAGGGGAACTTCTCTATGATTGCCACGCGCTGTGGCTGCCGACGCCGCGACTGCCGCTGAAAGTCCGGCTTGTAGTGGACGCGCTTGCAGCCGCGCTGCCGAAGCTCGTGGCGTAGCGCAAACGCATTGTGCCGCGACGCCCGTCGTAAGCGTTAACTCACCCTCCACCATGCCGGGAGGCTCGCGGCGGTAACCATAAGGCTTAACAGCGCGTCAACGCTCCCCCAACAAGTCTAACTGTTTCTGATGGGGGAGAATGGCCCGTGGACGCATTTGCATTCGAATTCATGGGACTGGCGATGATCGCGCTGTGTCTCGTCGTGCTGGCAATGCCTGCGGCACGGCGGCCGTCGAAGAATATGCGCTACGAGTGACGCGCCCGATGCGGCGCGCGGATCGGTATCTGGTCGACAGGCGCCCTGCTCGGGCCGTCGCCTTCAACGCAGGGGATCGTTCATGTTGGACCACGTCTCCATCACCGTATCCGACATACGCGCTGCCGAGCCCTTCTACGACGCCGTGATGGCCGCGCTCGCCGTCACCAAGATGAGCAGCGGCGAGACGTGGATCAGCTACGGCGAGCGCTGCGACGCCGATCATCCTGACCTGACCTATTTGCTGATCCGCCCCGGACCGGTGCCCGAAGCAGCCTACGGGCGGCATTGGTGCTTCAAGGCGCAACTCCGGGAGCAGGTTGACGCCTTCTGGCGTGCCGGGCTTTCGGCAGGAGGATCGGACGACGGCACGCCGGGTCTGCGTCCCGAATATCATCCCCACTACTACGGCGCTTTTCTGCGCGACCCCGACGGCAACCGTATCGAAGCCGTCTGCCATCGGCGGTTCGCGTAACGCCGCATCGCGCGACGCCGCGGTCGTCCCGCCATCCGGACACGTCAGCCCTGCCCGATCACGGCCACGCAGCCGGGTTGCACGGTGCTATGTTCGCGCCCCTGCCCGCCGAATGGCGGCTCTCGATCATCCTGCTTGCGACGCTCGCATTCTGGATGACGGACAGCCTGCACGGCATCCGCCCGGTCTGGGTCGGGCTGGTCTCCGCATGCCTTTGCCTGCTGCCGCGCGTGGGCTTCCTCAACGGCGAGGAGTTCGCCGCCGGCGTCAATGTCCGCACCTGCATCTATCTCGGCGGCGGCATTCTCGGGCTTGCTGCCGTTCCGGCTGCCCGGTTGGATCGGCTGATGGTCGTCGCGAGAAATATCGCGCCGAGGCGTCATCGAATGACGATATGCTTGCCCGGATGAGTCCTGACATGGGACGCAACTCAGGGATTGACGACGCTTGAACGACACCGACGTCCAGCACTCCAACACATCCACCGCGGGTTCAGCACACTCGCCGCTCGAGGTGCTGTTCATTTTCCTCAAGCTCGGCGTAACCTGCTTCGGCGGCCCGATCGCGCATATCGGTTATTTCCGCGACGAGTTCGTGACCCGCAGGCGCTGGCTTGACGAGCAGGCCTATGCGGACCTGGTCGCGCTCTGCCAATTCCTGCCAGGCCCTGCCAGCAGCCAGGTCGGCTTTTCGCTCGGCCTGATGCGCGCAGGCTATCTGGGCGCGCTGGCGGCCTGGACCGGCTTCACGCTGCCGTCGGCGATCGCGCTGGTGCTGTTTGCCTTCGGCGCCGGCGGTTTGACCGGCCCGGCCGGCGCGGGCCTGGTGCACGGCCTCAAGCTGGTCGCGGTGGCGATCGTAGCCCAGGCGGTCTGGGGCATGGCGCGCTCGCTTTGTCCGGACCGCGAGCGCGCATCGATCGCGACGGTCGCGGCACTCGTCATCCTCACGAGCTCCTCGTCGATCGCGCAGATCGGCGCTATCGTTCTCGGCGCTATCGCCGGGCTGTGGTTCTGCCGGGCGGCGCAACCGGCCAACGGCGTCACCCACATCGCGATGCCGGTGTCGCGCCGCGTTGGCGTGGCAGCGCTGATCCTGTTCCTTGCGCTGCTGGCCGGACTGCCGCTCCTCGCCCGCGCATGGCCCGGCCTCGGCCTGTTCGAAGCCTTCTACCGCTCCGGCGCGCTGGTGTTCGGCGGCGGCCATGTCGTGCTGCCGCTGCTGCGCGAAGCGGTGGTGACGCCGGGCTGGATCGGCGACGACGCGTTCCTGACCGGCTACGGCGCCGCGCAGGCCGTGCCGGGCCCGCTGTTCACCTTCGCCGCCTATCTCGGCGCCGTGATCGGCGGCGTACCGGGCGCGGTCACAGGCCTCCTCGGCATCTTCATTCCGGGCATTCTCATCCTGCTCGCGGCACTGCCGTTCTGGGATAGCTTCCGCAAGCGGCCGGCGGCGCAAGCGATGATGCGCGGCGTCAACGCCGCCGTGGTCGGCATCCTCGGTGCCGCGCTCTACGATCCGGTCTGGACCAGCAGCGTGCAGCGTCCGCTCGATTTCGGCATCGCGCTGGCCGGCTTCGTCCTGCTCACGGCATGGCGCGCCCCACCGCTCGTGGTGGTCGTCCTCAGCGCGGCTGCCGGCATCGCCACGGGCCTCCTGCAATCGTGAACAGCCGCCCAGGCGTTCGGCCGGCCGGATTAAGAACGCCTTCATGCCTCGCCGCCATGATTGGGCGCGTATGCCGAGCCTACCCAAACAACCGGATCCGACCCGGGTTCCCGTGCTGGACCTGCTGCGGCTCGCCGCGGTCGGAGCCGTGATTCTGTACCATTACGGCTTCTGGGGCACCGCATCGCACGGCGCGCAGAAGGTGGCGATGCCGTACCTCGCCCCGGTCGCCCAGTACGGCTTCCTCGGCGTCCCCGTGTTCTTCGCGATCTCTGGCTTCGTCATTGCCTATTCGGCCGAAGGCCGCACGCCGGTCGGTTTCGCGATCGCCCGCTTCAGCCGGATCTATCCGACCTTCGTCATCTGCATGACGCTGACCTTCCTCACCACGCTGCTGCTGGGCCAGGCGTATTTCCACGTGACGTGGGGGCAATGGCTGGCAAACCTGCTCATCGCGGCGCCGATGCTCGGTCAGCCCTACATGGACGATGCCTACTGGTCGCTGGTGATCGAGGTGGTGTTCTACGTCTGGGTCGCGCTGTTTCTGGCCTGGGGTATTTTTCCGCGAAAGATCGACACCATCATCCTGGCGTGGATCGCCATCACCTTCGCCAACGAGCTGACGCTGGACGTTCCGCTGTTCGAGAAGCTGTTCATGGCCGACGACAGCGGCTTCTTCGCTGTCGGGTTGCTGATCTACGAACATTACCGGGGACGGCGCGACATGCGGCTCTACAGCCTGCTGACGCTGGCGATGGGCACCGCGACGTTCCAGGCCGTGCACAAGCTGGAGCGGCTCGGCGTCCACACCCACGGCGACTTCGATCCCCGTGTCGTCACGTTGATCTGCATCGTCTCGCTCGGCATCGTGTTCGCTGCCACCCGCATCAAGTCCGTGCCGCTGCCGGCCGGCCTCGTCAGGGCTGTCGGCGGCATCACCTATCCGCTCTATCTGCTGCACCTGCAACTCGGTTACGTGCTTCTGCTCCTGATCACGCCAGCACCGGACGCGCTTTCGACCGCGCTTGTTGTATCGGGCACGGTTGTGCTGGCATGGTTCGTCTGGCGCTTCCTCGAAAGTCCCGCGCATTACCTCGTCCGGGACAAGCTCACGATGCTGGCTTCGCGGTACGGATGGCCGTCGCGCCTCGGCCGCCCCGGCAATGCCCTGCTCACGGACGGTTGATCCGGGCCGATTGGTTGGAACGTCGCTATCAGCCGATCGTTGATCGCCATCTCACCGGAGTCTGTCACAGTCCGGCAGAGTTCTACCCGGAGCAAGGAGGCTCGACATGGCAAGTGCGACAGATCGAGACCCGCGTCATCATACGCAGAAGATGCAGAAGGCGCTGAAGGACATCCGCGCCCACCTGCGCGAAGACATTGAGAAAGTGGATGAACCGCAGTTAAAGGCGATGTTTGAAACATCTGCGGAGGTTCTTGGCGGCCTTGAGAAGGCATTCAAGGACTACGAACAGAGGAACGAAAAAGCCTGGCGTTGACGGGCTCCGACGATTACCGGACAGTGCGCGCCTCTGCAGCCGGAGTTCCATCATGGAAGTCGTTATGCCAAGCAAGCGTTGCCTGCTTCTGCTCGGAGGAGCGCTGGCGACCGTTGCGGCGCCCGCCGTTCTCGTCAGGCCGGCCTTCGCCGAAAGGAGAGAGAGCCACGACAAGCTGAAGGCTGCGGGGAAAAAGGAAGAGGATGTCACTCCGCCCGAAGACTTGATGCGCGAGCACGGCGTACTCGATCGCGTTCTCCTGCTCTACGAAGCGGCGATCCGAAAGCTATCGTCGAACGAAGACTTCAACCCCGCATTGGTCACCCAGTCGGCCAGGATCATTCGCGATTTCATCAACAACTATCACGAGAAATCGGAGGAGGAGCATGTCTTCCCGCGCTTCAAGAAGGCCGGGAAGATGACGGAATTGGTCGACACTTTGCTGCGCCAGCACGCAGCCGGCCGCAAGGTCACGGAGACGATCCTGCGGCTCGCGCCGTCAGGTCGGAGCAATGCCGACGATCGCCGGCAGCTGATCGGCTCCATGCAATCCTTCATCACGATGTACCGGCCGCATGCGGCGCGGGAGGACACTGATCTCTTCCCGAAACTGAAGGATGTGGTCTCGCCGCACGAGTACGACGCGATGGGTGAGGACTTCGAGAAGAAGGAGCACGAGCTGTTCGGCGAGGACGGCTTCGAGAAGATGGCGGCCCGCGTCGCTCAACTGGAGCAGCAGATGGGCATCCACGATCTCGACCAGTTCACTCCGCACTGATTGCTGGCGCCGCTACTAAGCGCTGCGACCAACGATTGCTTGCCCATCCTGCGCAGAACACAGCCTCGGCGCTGTTCGGGATGGTCTGCGCGAACCAGCGGTCCACATCCGGCGAGGTCTGGGTCGTTGCCTGATCGCGATAGCGAAGCCGGCCATAGGCGCCCCGCATCGCCATCGTCGCCTTCTCGAGGGCCTGACGAGGATACAGGGCTGCAGCCAGGCGGAGACAAAGCTCGTCGAGATCGCCCCCGTGTGTCTCGGCCGGAATAGCCGGCACAACGCTTCAGCATTGCGCGCGACGCTGGGGCCACAGCCCTCTTCAACAACACGACCCTGTGGTTATGGGTCCCTTGCTTTCGCAGGGACGACGATCGGGATGCAGGCCGCGTCACACATTCGGTGTCGTCCTGGCGAAAGCCAGGACCCATTACCCCCAATGCCGCCCATGGCCGCACGAGGCCGGGGCCGCGATCCCCCGACCAACGAACCCGGTGGCTATGGGTCCTGGCTTTCGCCAGGACGACGGATGGATTCGTGGTGCAAACGGGCCGAAAACGCCCGCGAATCGCGCCCAATCAATTCAAAAACGCCCTGTCCCTCACCCCGCGCAGGGCCAAAATCCCTGCAAGACCCTTGACATAGCTGCCCTTTCGGCAGAACGCGTGGTGTCAAGCCGTCATGGACTGTTCATGGATCTGATTAGCACGACCCCCGACCTCGCCGCCGCCTGCGACCGGCTCGCCAAACACAAGGTCATAACCGTCGACACCGAGTTCCTGCGGGAGACGACCTACTATCCGCTGCTCTGCGTCGTGCAGATGGCGAGCGCGGATGAAGCCGTCGTGGTCGACGCGCTGGCGCCCGGCATCGACCTCAAGCCGTTCTTCGATCTGATGTCGAACGAGGCCGTGCTGAAGGTGTTTCATGCCGCGCGGCAGGACATCGAAATCGTCTGGCACCTCTCCGGCACGATCCCGCATCCAATCTTCGATACCCAGGTCGCGGCCATGGTGCTCGGCTATGGCGACAGCATCGCCTATGACCAGCTCGTCGATCGCGTCACCGGTCACCGCCCCGACAAGACCCATCGCTTCACCGACTGGTCGCGCCGCCCGCTGACCGAGGAGCAACTGCATTACGCCGTCTCCGACGTCACCCATCTGCGCGAGGTGTTCGCGGCGCTCGATGCCGACTTGAGGAAGCGCGACCGCAGCGACTGGGTCAGCGAGGAGATGGAGATCCTGACCTCGCCGAAGACCTACGACTTCCATCCCGAGCGCGCCTGGGAGCGGCTCAAGACCCGCGTGCGCAAGCCGCGCGAGCTCGCGGTGCTGATCGAGGTTGCCGCCTGGCGCGAGCAGGAGGCGCAGAGCCGCGACGTGCCGCGCTCGCGCGTGCTCAAGGACGATGCGGTCGGCGACATCGCCACCCATGCGCCGACCTCGCTGGACAAGCTCGGCAATCTGCGTTCGCTGCCGAAGGGTTTCGAGCGCTCGAAATGGGGTGCCGACATCATCGCCGCGGTGCAGCGCGGGCTGGCCCGCGATCAGGCCACGCTCCCCAAGCTGGAAAAACCGAGAAACAATTCCAATGGCGCGGCGACCGTCGAGCTGTTGAAGGTGCTGCTGCGCATGACCTCCGAGCGCCACGGCGTCGCCAGCAAGGTGATCGCCACCGTCGACGACCTCGAACAGATCGCGGCCAGCGATGAGGCCGAGGTCGGCGCCCTGCACGGCTGGCGGCGTGAACTGTTCGGCGAGGCGGCGCTCAAGCTCAAGCACGGCCAGCTCGCACTCGCGATCGACAAGGGCCGCGTGGTGCGGGTGGATCGGGGCTAGCGCACGCCATTCGCTTGGTGCACGCGAAGTTCCGGCGCCTTCGACCGTCGGCCAGTGGCCGAACGCGCCGGGCCGGAGTTCAGCCGGCACAGGCTGAAGTTGCGTCACGCAAAACCAGCGCGCTTGCTAAGGCGCAGATTTCGTGTTGCAATCCCTTCACAATCGGATTGCGGCCGTTCGACTGTGCGTTTCACGACGTTGATAGCCAAGGCTTCGAGAGGCGAAACTTCGGACTTGAAGACCTTGGATATAGAGACCCGGGAATTGAACAGACAGCGGAGAGCCCGCTTGTGGCGTGGCACGTGGAAAACGTGGCCGCGTCTTTTTTATGTCTAGACTGGGAGAGAGACGATGCCGAAGGGTACCGTCAAATGGTTCAACCCGACCAAAGGTTACGGGTTCATCAAGCCGGCCGTCGGCGACAAGGACGTGTTCGTCCACATCTCGGCGGTCGAACGCGCAGGTCTCAGCACATTGAACGAGAACCAGACCGTCGAGTACGAGCTGGTGGAGAACCGCGGCAAGGCGTCGGCAGAGAACCTCAAGGTTCACTGAACGCCGCTGCTGGCGGAATTCATCTTGACGCCTCCCCCGGCCGCATCACCCGGGGGATTGTTCTCGGTGATCTCTCGTGCAATCGCGCGCTGAGGCGCCGGCGCGATCAGCGTGCTGTCGGTTGCGGCGCTGCCTTGCGTCCTGCAGACGTCGCCTTCGAGCTTGAGCCGGCCGCTCGCCAGAAGCCGAAGCGCCTCCGGATAGATGCGATGTTCGATGGTGATCACGCGTGCGGCGAGCGTCTCCGGCGTGTCGTCGTCCGCCACGGTGACCGCACCCTGCATCACGATCGGTCCCGCGTCGGTCTCCGGGATCACGAAATGCACCGTCGCGCCGGACAGCTTGACCCCTGCACGCAAGGCTTGGCCGTGCGGATCGAGGCCGGGAAAGCAGGGCAGCAGCGACGGATGGATGTTGAGCATCCGCCCGTACCAGTGCCGGACGAATTCGGCCGTGAACAGCCGCATGAAGCCGCCGAGGCAGATCAGCTCAACCTGCTTGTCGTCGAGCGCCCGCTGCAGCGCCGCCTCGAAACCGGCGCGGTCCTTGCCGAACGGCTTGCTCTCGATGACGACGATCGGAATCCCGCTCGCGGCCGCCTTCTCGAGCCCGGGAGCGTTGGCGCGGTTGGAGATCACGGCGACGATCTCGGCCGGAAAATCCGCAGCCTTCGCAGCCTCGATCAGCGCGGCCATGTTGGAGCCGCGGCCGGAAATCAGGATGGCTGTGCGGCGCTTCATCGCGAGAGATCGAGATGACCGTGATAGACCACGCGATGCTCGTGCTCATGCGCCCCCTTGGCCTCGATCACCTCACCCAGCAGCGTTACGGTCTCGCCGCCGGCGGTGAACGCCTCGGTCACCGCATCGACCGCATCGGCCTTGACGATCGCGATCATGCCGATGCCGCAGTTGAAGGTGCGCAGCAGCTCGAGCTCGGCGATGCCGCCCTGCTCGGCCAGCCATTTGAACACCGGCAGTACCGGCAGCCGCGCCAGATCGATGCCGACGCCGAGATGCTTCGGCAGTACGCGCGGAATGTTGTCGGTGAAGCCGCCGCCGGTGATGTGGGCGAGCCCCTTCACTGCGCCGGTCTCACGGATCGCGCGCAGGCAGGATTTCACATAGAGCCTGGTCGGGGTCAGCAGCGCCGCACCGAGCGTCATGACCGGAGCGAACGGCGCCGGCGCATCATAGCCAACGCCGGATTGCTCGACGATCTTGCGCACCAGCGAATAGCCGTTGGAGTGCACGCCGGAGGACGCCAGGCCGATCACGGCGTCGCCCGCCGCGATATCGCCCGTCGGCAGCAGGGTGCCGCGCTCGGCCGCACCGACCGCAAAGCCGCCGAGGTCGTAGTCGCCATCCTTGTAGAGGCCGGGCATCTCGGCGGTCTCGCCGCCGATCAGCGCGCAGCCGGATTCGCGGCAGCCCTCGGCAATCCCCGCGACGATCTGCGCCGTAGCCTCCGGGTGGAGCTTGCCGCAGGCGAAATAGTCGAGGAAGAACAGCGGTTCCGCGCCCTGCACGACGAGGTCGTTGACCGACATCGCGACCAGGTCGATGCCGATGCCGTTGTGGATACCTGTCTCGATCGCGATCTTCAGCTTCGTGCCGACGCCATCGGTCGCGGCCACCAGGACCGGATCCTTGAAGCCGGCGGCCTTGAGGTCGAACAGCCCGCCGAATCCGCCGATCTCGGCGTCCGCGCCGGGCCGTGCGGTGGCCCGCACCATCGGCTTGATCAGATCGACGAGACGATTGCCGGCGTCGATATCGACACCCGAATCCGCGTAAGTGAGCCCGTTTTTGCGCTCGGTCATGCCCAATTCCAGATGATAAGGGGCTGGTTACGAGGAATTCCGCCCCCGCGCAATGGCTCGCGGCGATGCGGCCGCGATACTATGTAGATAACACCCGGCCGCCGCGCAAAAGAGCCGGATATCGAGTAAAATCAGGCTTCTAGCCGGGAAGCGATTCAAGTTGAGCATTCCGAATATCATCACTCTCGGCCGCATCATCCTGGTGCCGGTGATCGTCTGGGCCATCGTCTCGAGCCAGATGGAGATCGCGTTTGCGATCTTCGTGATCGCCGGCGTTTCGGACGCGGTCGACGGTTTCCTCGCCAAGCGCTTCAACATGGCGAGCGAGCTCGGCGCCCTGCTCGACCCGCTCGCCGACAAGGCGCTGCTGGTGTCGATCTATGTCGCGCTGGGAATCTGGGGCGCGGTGCCGCGCTGGATCGTGATTCTCGTGGTGTCGCGCGACATCATGATCGTCTCCGCCGTGATTGTGTCATGGTTGTTCGACAAGCCGGTCGAGATGAAGCCGTTGATGGTGTCGAAGCTGAACACGGTGGCACAGGTCGCGTTCGCGGCTTTGGTGCTGGCCTCGCTCGGCTTCGGCTTTCAGCCGCACCCCTACGACCTGATCCTGATGGGTCTGGTCACGATCTTTACTTTGGGTTCGGTGTCCCTCTATCTCGTGGAGTGGGTGCGGCACATGAGCACGATCGAGGCTCGGTAGCGCACGATCCGGAAAAGTGGAAACCGGCTTTCCCGCGACAAACGCGAAGCGTTTGCGCAGGGATCATGCTAAAATAACCTGGTTTGGAGATTTGCGTGGCCGGTAGCGTTCAACCTCGTCAATTGGCTTTGGCCCTACCGCACGAGGAGAAGCTGACCCGCGACGATTTCCTCGAGGGGCCCGCCAATGAGGCGGCGCTGGCGCTGATCGACGGCTGGCCCGACTGGCCGAACCGAATCATGCTGCTGGTGGGGTCCGAAGGCTCCGGCAAAAGCCACCTCGCCGCGATCTGGGCCGAGATCGCTGGCGCACGCTCGACCGCGGCGCATGCCCTGACCGCCGACACGGTGCCGATGGCGCTTGCGACCGGCGCGCTGGTGGTCGAGGACCTGAGGCCGTCGGATTTCGACGAGCGCGCGATGTTCCATCTGATGAATCTCGCCCGCCAGGACGATGCCTTCGTGCTGATCACGGCGCGCGTGCCGCTGTCGGCGTTCGAGATCGAGCTGCGCGATCTGCGCTCGCGGCTCCGCGCGGTGCCGACAGTGATGTTGCTGCCGCCCGACGACCAGCTGTTCCGCGGCCTGATCGTCAAGTTCTGCGCCGACCGTCAGATGAGCGTGGACGAGCCGCTCGTCAGCTACCTGACCAACCGGATCGAGCGGTCCTATACCGCCGTCCGCCAGGCGGTCGAGCTGCTCGACACCGAGGCGCTCAGGCTCGGCCGGCCGGTGACCCGGGCGCTGGCGGCCGAGCTGTTGCGCGATGCCTGAGCAGTCCCGCGGCTTGACGGCGCAGGCCGGCGGAACATCAATGTCATCGAAACGTCATCGCAATATCACATGGTCTGCGCGGCCCTCGGCTAGACCGCCCCAGCCCCCTGCCCGGAATTGGACCAGCACTTGATGGACTCGGCACAAGCTCCTGAAATCAAAGAGAAAGAGGCGGAGCTTCCGCCCGTCCCCGCGGTCGCGACCAGCCCCGAGCGATTCATCAACCGGGAGCTGTCCTGGCTGCACTTCAACCGCCGGGTGCTCGAGGAATCGGTCAATCTTGGCCATCCCCTGCTGGAGCGGGTCCGCTTCCTGTCGATTTCGGCGAATAACCTCGACGAGTTCTTCATGGTCCGCGTCGCCGGCATCAAGGCCCAGGTCCGCGAGGGCATTGCCGAGCGCAGCCCGGACGGCCTGCTGCCGGCCGAGCAGCTGGTGATGATCAACAAGACCGTGTCGCAGCTCGCTTCCGATCAGCAGGCGATCTGGAGCGACCTGCGCGAGCTCCTGTCCAAGGTCGGCATCCAGCTGGTCGACGGGCGCGACGTGACCAAATCCGAGCGCACCTGGATCGAGGATCACTTCCTCCACAACATCTTCCCGCTGCTGACCCCGCTCGCGATCGACCCGGCGCATCCGTTCCCGTTCATCCCGAACCTCGGCTTCACGGTCGCGCTGCAATTGTCGCGGATCGCCGACGGCAAGGCGATGAACGCGCTGATCCGCATGCCCAGCAAGATCGACCGCTTCATCCGCATTCCCTCGACCAAGGAAGGCGCGCCGGCGCGGCTGATCACACTCGAGCAGGCCACCGGTCTGTTTATCGGCCGCCTGTTCCCCGGCTACACCGTCAAGGGCCAGGGCGCGTTCCGCATCATCAGGGACTCCGAACTCGAAATCGAGGAAGAGGCCGAAGACCTCGTTCGCCTGTTCGAGACCGCGCTCAAGCGCCGCCGGCGCGGATCGGTGATCCGGCTCGAGATCGAGGCCACGATGCCCGAAGAGCTGCGCGTCTTCGTGCAGCACGCGTTATCGGCCGCGGACGATGAAGTGATCCTGGTCGACGGCGTGCTCGCGATGAACGAACTGTCGCAGCTCACTCGCCTCAATCGCCCCGACCTCGAATTCCCGCCCTACGTGCCGCGCCATCCCGAACGCGTCCGCGACCATGGCGGCGATATCTTCGCCGCCATCCGCCAGAAGGACCTCGTGGTCCATCACCCCTACGAATCCTTCGACGTCGTTGTCCAGTTCCTGCAACAGGCGGCGCGCGATCCCGACGTGGTCGCGATCAAGCAGACGCTCTATCGCACCTCGAACAACTCGCCGATCGTACGCGCGCTGGCGGATGCCGCCGAAGCCGGCAAGTCGGTGACCGCGCTGATCGAATTGAAGGCGCGCTTCGACGAGGAGGCCAATATCCGCTGGGCGCGCGACCTCGAACGCGCCGGCGTGCAGGTCGTCTACGGCTTCATCGAGCTGAAGACGCACGCCAAGCTGTCGATGGTGGTGCGCCGCGAGGGCGGCAACCTCACCACCTATGTGCACACCGGCACCGGCAACTATCATCCGGTCACCGCCCGCATCTACACCGATGTCTCCTACTTTACGTCGGACCCGATCATCGGCCGCGACGTCGCGCGGGTGTTCAACTACATCACCGGCTATGCCGAGCCGAGCGACATCGAGAAGATGGCGGTGTCGCCGCTGACATTGCGCAAGCGGATCATCGAGCACATCCACGGCGAGATCGCCCACGTCAAGCATGGCCGGCCCGGCGCGATCTGGATGAAGATGAACGCGCTGGTCGATCCTGACATCATCGACGCGCTGTACGACGCCTCGCAGGCCGGCGTCTCGATCGAGCTCGTGGTGCGCGGCATCTGCTGCCTGCGGCCGGGGCTGCCTGGATTGTCCGAGAACATCCGCGTCAAATCGGTGATCGGCCGGTTCCTGGAACACGGCCGAATCTATTGCTTCGGCATGGGCCAGGGCCTGCCGAGCGCAAAAGCTGCTGTGTATATCTCGTCCGCCGACATGATGCCGCGGAACCTCGACCGCCGCGTCGAGGTTCTCTGTCCGCTGCAAAATCCGACGGTGCATCAGCAGGTTCTCGAACAGATCATGGTCGCGAACCTGAAGGATACCGAGCAGAGCTGGCAATTGTTGCCGGATGGGTCCTCAACGCGTATGAAGGCCGCGAAAGGCGAAGAGCCGTTCAATCTACATGACTATTTCATGACAAATCCGAGTCTGTCCGGCCGTGGTAAGTCTCTCAAGGAATCTTCACCGCGCCGTCTCACGCGTCGTAACGAGCGTCAGCAGCCATCGTCTTAAGGGGGCCCTACGGTGAAGCGGCCGCGGAAGCGCGCTTCCAGCGTCGCTGTGATCGATATCGGCTCGAACTCCGTTCGTCTCGTGGTTTACGAGGCGATGGCGCGCAGCCTCATCACCATCTTCAACGAGAAGGCGCTGTGCGGGCTCGGACGCGAGGTGCAGAGCACCGGCCTGCTCGCAACCGATGCGGTCAACAAGGCGCTCACCGCGCTGCGCCGCTTTCGCGCGCTGTGCCGGATCCAGCAGGTCGGCCGCGTCTACGCGATCGCGACCGCGGCCTGCCGCGATGCCAAGAACGGCCCGGACTTCATCGCCAAGGCCGAGCGCATCTGCGGCGCCAAGATCGAGATTCTGACCGGACCGCGTGAAGCGAAGCTGTCCGCGCTCGGCGTCGTCTCAGGCGTGCACAATCCGAACGGCATCGTCGGCGACCTCGGCGGCGGCTCGCTCGAACTGATCGACGTCAAGGGCAACCGCGTGCGCAGTGGCGTGACGCTGCCGCTCGGCAGCCTTGCGCTGCAGGACCTCTCGAACAAATCGCTCAAGCGCGCCGAACGCATCGTCAAGAACGAACTGCTCGGCGTCGCCCAGCTCAAGACCGGCCGCGGCCGTACCTTCTACGCGGTCGGCGGCACCTGGCGCGCGCTGGCGCGCATCCACATCATCCAGAGCGGCTACCCGCTCAAGGTGATGCACGGCTATTCGATTCCGGCAGCGGACGCGCTCGACTTCGCGCAGCGGCTGCGGCGGCTGGCGGCGACCAACATGCTGGCCAATATCGAATCCGTCGCAGATGCGCGGCGGCCGCTATTGGCCTACGCCGCGCTCGTGCTCGAATACATCATCCGCGTCGCCCAGCCGAAGACCATCGTATTCTCGACCTTCGGCGTGCGCGAGGGCCTGCTCTACGAGATGCTGCCGCAGGCCGAGCGCGCCAAGGACGGCTTGGTCTGCGCCGCGCAAAACCTCAACGAATTGCTGTCGCGCTCGGCCCGCCACGCCCAGGAGCTGACCGCCTGGACCGACCGGCTGGTGCGCGTCGTCAGGCTGCGAGAGACCGAGGAAGACCGCAGGCTGCGTCACGTCGCCTGCCTGCTCTCCGATATCGGCTGGCGCGTCCATCCCGATCATCGCGGCGAGGAAACCCTCAGCCTGATCATGAACGGCAATTTCGGCTCGATCACGCATCAGGGCCGCGCTTTCGTCGCGCTCTCGGTGTTCTATCGCTACGCCGGCCTCAGCGAGGAAAACGAACCGCCGCCGCAGATCCGCGCGCTGGTGACGCCGGCGATGGACGAGCGCGCGCGCGTGCTCGGTGCCGCATTCCGCGTGGCGCATCTGATCACGGCGGCGCGCACCGGCGTGCTGCCGGCAACCCATTTCCGCACCCAGGGCCGCAAGCTGATGCTGGTGTTCGAGCACCGGATGGTGGATCTGGTGGCCGATCGCGTCGGCAGCCGCTTCAAGCAATTGGCGCGACTGCTCGGCCGCGCCGGCTCGATCGTGCGGCGCTAGAGGCGTCGTCGATTTTGATTTCAATCAGAACCGACAATGACCAGCTCTCTCACCTAACGCGTTTTCGTCACGCGAACCGGCATCCACTTCGCTGGAAAGCGCTACGGGACCTCACGCCGCCTTGGCAGCGTGCTTGGCCTTGCGAAGCGCGTGACGGCGCCAGATCGATCCGATGACCAGCACCACGACGATGCCGAGCACGGCGAGCGTGATCTCGCCGCCGTTGCCGCCATGGGCAAATTGCGGCGACATCCCGACCGAGGTCAGCCAGGAATCGAGCCTGGCACCGAGCGGTCCGGCGAACAGCGCATCCAGCTTGGGATGCACGGCCGGATCGGTCGCGATGACGTCGCCCGCGATCCAGCCGAGCAGCGCGGCGCCGGCCCAGACCAGGATCGGCAGCTTGGAGAGCAGCGCCATGATCAGCGCCGCACCGGCAACGATCAGGGGAACGCTGATCGCGAGTCCGAGCACCAGCAGCGGCACGCTGCCGTTGGCGGCAGCGGCGACCGCAATCACATTGTCGAGGCTCATCACGATGTCGGCGACGACGACGATCTGAACCGCGGCCCACAGATGCGAGGCCGTATGCACGCTGTCCTCGTCCTCCTGTTCCGGCACCAGGAGCTTGGCGGCGATCACGATCAGCGCCAGTCCGCCGACCAGCTTCAAATATGGAAGCTCCATCAGGCTGGCGACGATGCCGGTGAAGATGACACGCAGCAGCACCGCCGCGGCGGCGCCGAGAATCATGCCCCACAGGCGCTGGCGCGGCGCGAGCCCGCGGCAGGCCAGCGCGATCACGAGCGCGTTGTCGCCTGACAGCAGGACGTTGATCCAGATGATCTTGCCGACGGCGACCCAGAAGATCGGGGTCGCCATCTCGTTCTTGAACTCGGTGAAGAACGCGCCGATGTACGCCGGATCAAAGATCTGCCACAGCCAGTCCACAGCGAGTCCTATTCGGCCTTGCGGCCGCCCCTGGCGGCGGTGGTCCGCCGCTCCCAGTTCATGTCAACGCGGTCTCCCCAGGAGACCGCGTCACTTTCTGTTGTTCGGCGTCAGCCGACGATCTCGTTGCCGGCGAAGAACTGCGCGATCTCGATCACCGCGGTCTCCGGCGCATCCGAACCGTGCACCGAATTCTCACCGATCGACTTCGCATAGAGCTTGCGGATGGTGCCTTCGGCGGCTTTCGACGGATCGGTCGCACCCATCACGTCGCGATATTTCAGGATGGCGTCCTCGCCTTCCAGCACCTGCACCACGACGGGGCCGGAGGTCATGAAGTCGACCAGTTCGCCGAAGAACGGGCGCGCCTTGTGGACGGCATAGAAGGTCTCGGCTTGGCCGCGGGTCATCTGGATGCGCTTCTGCGCCACGACCCGCAGGCCCGCCTTCTCGATCACCGCGTTGACCGCGCCGGTCAGGTTGCGCTCGGTGGCATCGGGCTTGATGATCGAAAAGGTGCGTTCAATCGCCATGATTTCGTCCTTGTAAACGGTGGCTGGGAGTTGCCGGGGCTTATATCGGCGCGATGGGGTAACGGCAAGCGACCCTGTGACGCGTTAGCCTTTAGTCTTGATGGATTTTCACGACAAAAGCCGTCGTCCGGGCGGTCTCCGGACAGAGACAGGCTCGGCCAACTTACCGCGATTTCACTTAGGTGAACCCATTCTGACAGCGCCGTGCCGCTGCCGTTCAGCTGCAGCCGCCTAGGCTCTGCACCGATCGGACGCCTTGCTGGCCCCCCCCATCCGCAAGCCTCACAGGACGTCTCGGGAAACGATGTCACCGCGGGCGCGTCATGCGCGCCCATACCTCGAGGAGACGATCATGTTACGCAAATTATCGCTCGCTGCCGTTGCCGCAATTTCGCTCAGTGCCGCCGCACTCGCCCCGACCTCCGCCTCAGCCTGGGGTGGTTGGCATGGCGGCTGGCACGGTGGATGGCACCACGGCTGGTGGGGCGGTCCGCGCGTCATCGTCGGAGGTCCGGCCTACTACGGCGGCTATGGATACGGCTACGGTGGCGGGTGCTACGTGCGCCGCGTCGTGCCGACCCCGTGGGGTCCGCGCTGGCGCCTGGTCAACCGCTGCTACTGATCCATCCGTTCTGTCGACTGCTCCCCTGACTTGCCTTCGCCCCGGCCTTGCGCCGGGGCTTTTTTATGCCCGCCAGGGAACCCGGCGGCATGATGCGCCTCACTACCTCAAGGCGAGAGTAAGGCGGAACGGAAACCAAATTCGGGGGTCGCGACTTGTCATGGCAAGGATTGACGAAACACGCGAGGTGGAACTCGCCAAGAGAAATGCCAAGAGCCATGACGATGACCCAGACCGACAACGATCCCGATCGGATTGATCGCAAGACCTGCCGTTACATCTGCGATGCCGTGGGTGAACGGCTCCAGCAAAGCATGCCGCCAGAACCCGCCCTTTCGTCCCGCCTGCAGCAGCTGCTCGAGGAAATGCAACGCCAGGAAACCGGGCGCCATTAGATATTACGGGCTCTCCAGCGGCCCAACTCAGGAGAGATTTTACAGACAGACGGGTTGCGTTTGGCAGCGGGTCCGGTGACAACGCTGCATGCTCTCCATCACTGATATTTCAGTCCGGATCGCCGGGCGGCTGTTGATTGATCACAGTTCTGTGCAAATCGTGCCCGGCGCACGCGTCGGATTTGTCGGCCGCAACGGTGTCGGCAAGTCGACGCTGTTTCATGCCATCCGGGGCGAGCTCCCGACCGAGAGCGGCAGCATCGCGCTTCCGCCACGCTGGCGGATCGGCAGCCTCGCGCAGGAAGCGCCCGACGGGCCCGAAAGCCTGATCAATGTCGTGCTGAAGGCCGACCTCGAGCGCGACGCGCTGCTGCGAGAGGCCGAGACTGCGCACGACCCGCATCGGATCGCCGAGATTCAGACCCGGCTGGTCGACATCGACGCCCACTCCGCCCCTGCCCGCGCCGCGGCGATCCTCTCCGGCCTCGGCTTCTCGACATCAGACCAGGCACGGCCTTGCGCGGAATTTTCCGGCGGCTGGCGCATGCGCGTCGCGCTGGCGGCGACGCTGTTCTCCGCGCCCGATCTCCTGCTGCTGGACGAACCGACCAACTATCTCGATCTCGAGGGCACGTTGTGGCTCGAGAACCACCTCGCCAGCTATCCGCGCACGGTGATCGTGATCAGCCACGACCGCGATCTCCTCGACACCTCGGTCGATCAGATCCTGCACCTCGATCGCGGCAAGCTCACGCTCTACAAGGGCACCTACTCCTCGTTCGAGGAGCAGCGCGCCGCGCGCGAATTGCTCGACGCCAAGCACGCCAAGCGGCAGGCCGACGAGCGCAAGCGCCTGCAGGACTTCGTCGACCGCTTCAAGGCCAAGGCGTCCAAGGCGCGGCAGGCGCAGTCGCGCGTCAAGATGCTGGAACGGATGAAGCCGATCACCGCACTGGTCACCCAGGACGTTCGCGAGATCTCCTTTCCGGCACCGGAGAAGCTGCTGTCGCCGCCGATCATCGCGGTCGACGACGTCTCGGTCGGCTACGAGCCGGGCAAGCCGGTGCTCAATCGCGTGACGCTGCGCATCGATACCGACGACCGCATCGCGCTGCTCGGGGCCAACGGCAACGGCAAGTCGACGCTGGTCAAGCTGCTGGCAGGCAAGCTCGCGCCGTTCGCAGGCAGGATCACGCGGGCGGACAAACTGTCGGTCGGCTATTTCGCCCAGCATCAGGTCGACGAGCTCAATCTCGACGGCTCGCCCTACGATCACATCCGCAAGCTGATGCCCGAGGCGCCGGAGAGCAAGGTGCGCGGCCGCGTCGGCGCGATCGGCTTCTCCGGCAAGGCCGGCGACACGCTGGTGAAGAGCCTGTCGGGCGGCGAGAAGGCGCGGCTATTGCTTGGGCTTGCGACGTTCTACGCCCCCAACATGATCATCCTGGACGAGCCGACCAACCATCTCGACATCGACAGCCGCGCGGCGCTGGCGGAAGCGATCAACGAATTCCCCGGCGCCATCATGATGGTCTCGCACGATCGTTATCTGATCGAGGCCTGCGCCGATCGTCTGTGGGTCGTGGCCAACCAGACCGTGACGGCATATGACGGCGATCTCGACGAATATCGTCGCATGATCCTGTCGGCCAATGACGGACGGACAGCGTCGCGCGAGCGCGTCAAGGAGCCGGCAAAGCCGGAACGTGCGCGCAACGAAAAGCGTGCTTCACCGAGGCAGCGGGTCGCGCAGGCCGAGAGCGAGATCGAGCGCATCAACGGCATCATCGCCAAGATCGATACCGCGCTCGCGCTGCCCGATATCTTCACGCGCGATCCCAAGCAGGCCGCACAGCTGACCAAGGCGCGCGCCGGCGCCGAGAGCGCGCTGCAACGCGCCGAAGAAGAATGGCTGGAAGCCAGCGCCGAACTCGACGAAGCCGCGAACTAGATTTGATCCGCCGGGCGGAGCCACATATTCGGTGTCGTCCCTGCCCAGAGCGCGATTGCGCTCTAGGCAGGGACGACGTGTGGAGGGAGCCTGGGCTCTCATTCTATCCGGTGTCATGCCCGCGCGTGCAGGCATCGAGCTGCCGCTGCCGGCGAAAATGCCCTAACCGTGCGCGGTCTTTTTCTTCTTCGGCTTCGCGGGCTTCGGCTCCGGCGCAGCATCCGGGCCGCGCTCGACCGACGTCAGGCGTCCTGAGGAGAACGTATAGATACCGGCGCGCGCGCCGCGCGACCAGGTCACGACCGCGACGCGCTCGCCGCCCGGCCCGCTGGACAGGTTGACGCTGTCGGGGGCGCCGATGCCGCGCACGACATCGCATTCAGTGTGGCCGAGTGCGACACTGCCGCCGGTCGGCTGCGGCGCACCGCCAGCCTGCGCGTTCGCGTCAGTGGCACCCGCCGGCGGCGCCATGCCGGGACAGCTTCCGTCGGCGCTGACGAGATCGTCGTTGGTCACCGGTTTGTCCGGCGTCAGCGGCGGCGATTCGATCGAGATGTTGCGGATGAACACCCGTCCAGGGCGCGAGAACCAATCTGCGTCACGCGAAAAGATGTCGGACGCGCCCGAGCAGCCGGCAAGGCCCGGCGCAAGTACCAGCAACGCCAGCAGCGACTTCCGACTGAATGTTCCGTCTCGCACGATCGACAAGGCTCCTAACCCCTCTACCTAAGGGCTTGTCCGAACATCACTTTGCGGCATGACCGTGACCCGCCCGAGGAAACGTCGAATTATCATTAATTCATCGATATCGCTATTGGCGCCGCTGCCAGCGTCCCCGCTCGTCGGTCTGCCAATAGGTGACCTCGAAGCCGCGTGCCTTACAGGCGGTCCAGCTCTCCCGCGCCGAAGCCACCGCGTCGGGGTCGTCGCCGTTGAACACGAGGACCAGGCGCTCGTAGCTGTCGCAGTCGGCCGGAAGCGCCGCGTTGTCGACCAGGAACCGGACATTGGCCCGATTCGGATTGCCCTCCTCGATCGACAGGATGATCGGCTGGTCCTGTGCGTCGGCAACGCGCGAGCTCGCATGCGGCAGGAATGAATCGTCGCTGTAGGTCCACAGATGCGCGTCGAGCGTCTCGGCGCGCTCCTGCGATGTCGATTGCACGACCACCCGCCACCCGCGCTCGAGCGACTTCTCGAGCAGCGGAGGCAGCACGCTTTCCAGCGTCATGTTCTGCAGATGGTAAAACAGAACCTCGGTCATGCGCCGGCCGACCCTCTATTGTTATTTCCTGGCTTCATAATATTCGGAGACGAGCCGCTCGAGCAGCCGGACGCCGTAACCTGAGCCCCAGCTCTGATTGATCTCGGTCTTCGGCGCGGCCATCGCGGTGCCGGCGATGTCGAGATGGGCCCATGGCGTGCCGTCGACGAAGCGCAGCAGGAATTGCGCGGCCGTGATCGAGCCGCCATTGCGTCCGCCGGTGTTCTTCATGTCGGCGAATTGCGAGTCGATCTGCTTGTCGTATTCGGGACCGAGCGGCATGCGCCACACTTTCTCGCCGGTCTGAAGGCCGACCGTGGCGAGGCGCTCGGCGAGTTCGTCATTGTTGGAGAACAGGCCGGCGTGATCGGTGCCGAGCGCAACCATGATCGCGCCGGTCAGCGTTGCGAGATCGACCATGAATTTCGGCTTGCACTTCTTGGCGACGTACCAGAGCACGTCGGCGAGCACGAGGCGCCCCTCCGCGTCGGTGTTGATGATTTCGATGGTCTGGCCGGACATCGAGGTGACGATGTCGCCCGGGCGCTGCGCATTGCCGTCGGGCATGTTCTCGACGAGGCCGATGGCGCCGACCGCGTTGACGCGGGCCTTGCGCGCCGCGAGCGCGTGCATCAGCCCGACCACGCAGGCCGCACCGCCCATGTCACCCTTCATATCCTCCATGCCGCCGGCCGACTTGATGGAGATACCGCCGGTGTCGAAGCAGACGCCCTTGCCGACGAATGCGACCGGCGCTTCGCTCTTCTTGCCGCCGTTCCAGCGCATGATCACGGTGCGGCTGGGCCGTACCGAGCCCTGCCCGACGCCGAGCAGCGCGCCCATGCCGAGCTTGGTCATCGCCTTGACGTCGAGGACCTCGACGGTGACGCCGAGCTTGCGCAGCTGGCTGGCGCGGCGCGCGAACTCTTCGGGGTACAGCACGTTCGGCGGCTCGTTGACGAGCTCACGCGCCAGGTTCACGCCGTCGACGATGGACGATTCGGGCGCAAACGCCTTCCTGGCAGAAGCGACGTCGTCGACCGCGATCGAGACGTCGGCGCGTACGGCGCCGTCCTCGCCGTCCTTCTTCTTTGTCTTGTAGCGGTCGAACTTGTAGGCGCGCAGCCGGATGCCAGTCGCGATCGTCGCCGCCTGGCCGGCTGTCATTGCGGCATCCGGCAGTTCCGCGAGGACCGTCATCGCGCCGCTGCCGGCGTTGAGCTTGCCCGCCACCACGCCGCCGAATTTGAGCAGATCCTTCTCCTTGAGGTCGGCCACCTTGCCGGTGCCGATCACGATCAGCCGGTCGACCTTGATTCCTTCCGGCGCCAGGATGTCCAGCGCCGCCCCGCTCTTGCCCTTGAACTGGTTGGCGGCCGCGGCCCGCTTGACGGTCTCGGCGGCAGCTCCCAGCGCCTTCCGGGTGGCGGCTCCCAGCTTCAATTGCTCGTCGCAAAAGGCGACCAGAATGCCGCGGGCGGACGCGGAGAACGGGACGAAGCCGACCTTGACGGCGTCGGACATAGGAAAATCCTCCAGAACTCAGGGTGTTGCTCGGGCCTGAGGCGGCCCTTCCGGCACGCGGGGGTGAGCATTGCGATGGTGGTCCGGAGCGACCCGGACCGGGCTTGTGGCACACTATGACCTGTCGGCTGCGCCGCTGCCAAGCGCCGGAGTGGCTGGAAGGCCACAAAAGCGATTAATTAACCATAAATTAAGCGTGCCTTGGCCCGGCCATTTTGTTGACGGATCAAAGGGATGGTAGTGAGATCGTGAACAGAGAGTGAGCCGGACGAGTCCGCGGCTCGACCATAGGGGAACCCGGGTTGACGGGATTGGTCGAAAGCCGTGCGTTTGGTTGCGCCAAGGGGGCCGTGCGGTAGCGATGGGGTCGATCGACAAGTACATCTTCAAAACGACGCTGGCGTCGTTTGCGCTTGTCCTGGTCAGCCTTACCGGCGTGATCTGGATTACCCAGGCGTTGCGCGGCATCGACCTGATGACCAGCCAGGGTCAGACCATCCTCACCTTCCTCGGCATCACCAGCCTCGTGATTCCTGCCCTGGTCCTGATCATCGCCCCGATCGCGCTGATGATCGCGATCTCGCACACGCTGAACAAGCTGGCGACCGATTCCGAGATCATCGTCATGAATGCGGCGGGCTTCTCGCCGTTCCGGCTGTTCCGGCCGTTCTTCTTCGCCACCTGCGTGGTGGCGGCGCTGGTCGCCTTCATCGGCGCCTATCTCGCCCCCGACGGCATGCGTCGAATCAAGCAGTGGGATGCCGAGATCACCGCCGACGTGCTGACCAACATCCTGCAGCCCGGCCGCTTCGCCCAGCTCGATCAGAACCTGACGATTCGGATCCGCGAACGCTTGCCCGGCGGCGTGCTCGGCGGCGTTTTCGTCGACGATCGCCGCGATCCGCAGCAGCGCGTCACCATCGTCGCCGACCACGGCACCGTGCTGAAGAACGAGAGCGGCTCATACCTCGTGCTGGAGGACGGCAATCTCGAGCGATTCGAGGTCGGCAAGCGCGATCCGACGCTGGTGGTGTTTCAGCGCTACGCCTTCGACATGTCGAAATTCTCGCAGGGCCGCGACGTCACGCTCGGAATTCGCGAGCGCTACCTCTGGGAACTGATGTGGCCGGACGAGAACGACCAGACCTATCAGCAGCTGTCGGGCCAGTTCTTCGCGGAGCTGCATGATCGCTTCATGGCACCGATCTATCCGTTTGCGTTCGCGGCCCTCACCTTTGCCTTCCTCGGCGCGCCGCGCACCACGCGACAGAGCCGCAATTTCTCGATCGGCGGCTCGGTATTCGCGGTGTTCGGCCTGCGCATGGTCGGATTCGCCTGCTCCGTCATGGCGGTGAAGACGCCGCTGGCGGCCCTGGTGCAATACCTGATGCTGTTCGCCGGCATCGGCGTCGGGATCTGGATGATCGTCGGCGGCGTGGTCGTCGAACCGCCGGCAGCATTGATGGAAGTCATCAACAGGAACAACGAGCGCATTGCGCGCCTCTTCCGGAGGCCCGCCACCGCATGAGCATGGTCACAAATACGCTCGGGCGCTATTTCGCCGGCCGCTTCGTCGTTGCGGCGGTGGGCGTGTTCGCGGGCATCTTCGTGCTGCTCGTGCTGGTCGACTACATCGAGATGGTACGCAAGACGTCGAGCCTCGTCGGGGCCTCCGCGATCACGGTCGCGGAAACCTCGCTGTTCCGCGTGCCGCAGCTGCTCGAGAAACTGATGCCGTTCTGCGTGCTGATCGGCGCGATGACCTGCTATCTCGCGCTGTCGCGGCGGCTGGAGCTCGTCGTGGCACGCGCGGCCGGCGTCTCGGCCTGGCAATTCATCTCGCCGGCGCTGGTCAGTGCGATCGTGCTCGGCATCTTCGCGACCACCGCCTACAATCCTGTGTCGGCCAATCTGCGCGAGCTCTCCAAACGGATGGAGGCCGAGCTGTTCGGCTCGGCGCCCGGCGGCGGCATCCAGGACGCGTCCGGTTTCTGGCTCAACCAGATCAACGACGAAGGTCAGGCGATCATCAATGCAGCCCGCAGCGAGCAGCAGGGCATCCGGCTGACCGGCCTCACGGTGTTCCGATTCGATACGGCGCTGCAGTTCAAGGAACGAATCGAGGCCCGCGAAGCGACGCTCGAAGAAGGCCGCTGGGCGTTCACGGGAGTACGCCGATACACCCTCGACAAGGCTCCGGTGGACCAGGACACCTTCTACCTGACCACCACTTTGACCCCTGCACAGGTGCGCAACAGTTTCTCCACCCCTGAAACTGTGTCCTTTTGGCAACTGCCGAACTACATCCGTTCGTCGGAGAGCTCAGGGTTCGCGACGGCTGGCTATCGCTTGCAGTATCACAAGCTTATCGCGCAGCCGTTTTTGCTGGCTGCGATGGTGATGTTGGCGGCTTCTGTGAGCCTCCGCTTCTTCCGGATGGGCGGCGTGCAGAAGATGGTTTTGAGTGGCGTGGGCGCAGGCTTTCTGCTCTACGTCCTGTCGAAAGTAACTGAAGATTTGAGCAAGGCTGAGTTGATGCATCCCATCGCTGCGGCGTGGTTGCCTGTCGTTGTGGGTAGCCTCACCGGTTTCTTAGCCTTGCTGTACCAGGAGGACGGGTAGTGGCTACCGTCGCCGCCCGCCAGTTGAGGTCGCCTGTATCCGGGCGGCGCAGTGCCCTGCGCCGTCAACGGAGCCGCATGGCCGCGTTTGGCGTTTCGATTTCTGCTCTCCTTGCCGCGTTCGTCGTGGTCAGTGCGCTCGACGTCGTCGCGTCGACGCCGGCTTCAGCGCAGGCATTCACCTACAATCCGCGTCCGCCGAAGCCGGTCCGCCCGCCGGCCAAGAATGACGGGCAGATGCTCGTTCAGGCGACCGAGGTCGATTACGACTACAACAACAGCCGCATCTCGGCCGTCGGCAACGTCCAGATGTTCTACAACGGCACCAGCGTCGAGGCCGACAAGGTCATCTACGACCAGAAGACCAAGCGTCTTCATGCCGAAGGCAACATCCGCATGACCGATGCGGAAGGCAAGATCACCTACGCCAACATCCTGGATCTCAGCGACGACTACCGCGACGGGTTCGTCGATTCGCTGCGCGTCGACACCGAAGACCAGACCCGCATGGCGGCGACCCGCGCCGACCGGTCCAGCGGCAATTACACGGTGTTCGACAACGGCGTTTATACCGCCTGCGCACCCTGTAAGGATGATCCGAAGAAGCCGCCGCTCTGGCAGGTCAAGGGCGCGCGCATCATCCATAACCAGACTGAGAAGATGCTGTATTTCGAGAACGCCCAGCTCGAATTCTTCGGCGTTCCGATGGCGTATCTGCCCTACTTCTCGACGCCCGATCCGACCGTGAAGCGCAAGAGCGGCTTCCTGATGCCGGGCTTCACCAGCTACACGGCGTTCGGCTACGGCGTCGAAATCCCCTATTATTGGGCGATCGCGCCCGACATGGACGCGACCTTCAGTCCGCGCATCACCTCGAAGCAGGGCGTGCTGATGCAGACCGAATTCCGCCAGCGCTTCGCGGACGGCTCTTATCAGATCCGGCTTTACGGCATCGACCAGCTCGATCAGGACGCCTTCAAGGGCCAGCCTGGCGACCGCCAATTCCGCTGGGGCGTCGACACCAAGGGCCAGTTCGCGCTGAACGACAAATGGGTCTGGGGCTGGGACGGCGTCGTGCTGTCCGACTACTTCTTCATGTCCGACTACCGGCTCGCCCAGTACAAGGATCCATTCGGTTCGTTCCTTTCACTGCCGACGGAAGCGATCTCGCAGCTCTATCTGACCGGTGTCGGCAACCGCAGCTTCTTCGACGCGCGCGCGATCTACTATCTCAGCTACTCGGGCAACCAGAACCAGGTCCCGGTGGTGGCGCCCGTCATCGACTACAACAACGTGATCAACAACAACATCCTGGGTGGCGAGTTCAGCTACAAGATGAACTTCGTCAACCTGACCCGCGAAACCGCGGTGTTCGATCCGATCACGACGACCGCCAACACCAACGGCCTGTGCTTGACCACGTCCGCGGATCCAATGGCGCGAACCCCGTCGCAGTGCCTGCTGCGCGGCATGCCGGGCACCTACACAAGGCTGACGGCCGAGGCGCAGTGGCGCAAGTCCTACACCGACCCACTCGGCCAGATCTGGACGCCGTTCGCCAGCGTCCGCGCCGATGCGATCAACGCCGACATCTCGAATCAGCCGGGCGTTTCCAACTTCCTGCCGGTCGGCGACACCCAGACGGTCCGCTTGATGCCGACCGTCGGCCTCGAATACCGCTACCCCTTCATCAATGTGCAGCCGTGGGGCACGACCACCGTCGAGCCGATCGCGCAGGTCATCATCCGGCCCAACGAACCCAATGCCGGCAAGCTTCCGAACGAGGACGCGCAGAGCCTGGTGTTCGACACCAGCAACCTGTTCGCGGTCGACAAGTTCTCCGGCTACGACCGCGTCGAGGGCGGCAGCCGCGCCAATGTCGGCGTGCAGGCCACCACGCAGTTCGATCGCGGCGGCAGCATCAAGGGGATGTTCGGACAGTCCTACCAGATGTTCGGGATGAACTCGTTCGCGGTCGCCGACGTCACCAACACCGGCATCGACTCCGGGCTGCAGAACCCGCGCTCGGATTATGTCGCGAGCCTCGCCTATTCGCCCAACCGCACCTACACCTTCAGCGTCCGCTCGCGGATGGATGAAGCGACCTGGAACATCAACCGGTTCGAGGCCACGGCGAGCGCGAATTTCGACCGCTGGTCGATCGCCGTGACCTACGGCGATTATGCAGCGCAGCCGGAACTCGGCTACCTGACGCGCCGCGAGGGCATCCTCACCAGCGGGTCGGTCAAGGTGGCGTCGAACTGGGTGGTTCAGGGTGCGGCGCGCTGGGACCTTGAAGCGAACAAGATCAACCAGTATGCCTTCGGCGCGGGCTATGTGGACGACTGCTTCGTGCTGGCTGCCAACTACATCACGTCCTATACCTATCAGGCAGGCTCGCAGCCGCCCGTCCTCAGCCATGCGTTCATGTTCCAGATCGGGCTGCGGACGATCGCCCAGACCTCCACGACCAGCAGTTCGGCTGGCATGCAGTAGCGAGCGAGGGGCCTGCCAAGGCGCTTGTATTGGGGGCTTGAATTGGGGGCTTGTATTGCCCGCGGGCCTGTGGCCCCGGCTTGAATTGGTTTAAACGGCTGACATGACCACAATGACGACCGCTAGCCTGCCAACGCGCTGCCATTCGCTCATGTTGAGTTCCCTGCTGGCTCTTTTCCTCCTGTTGGGGGGCGGTGCGCGACTGCATGCCCAGACCATCGCCGTGATGGTCAATGGCGAACCCATCACCAATTTCGACATCGAGCAGCGCGCCAAGCTGAACAGCCTGACCGGCGGCAAGAATCCCGATCGAAAGGCCATCCTCGACGAGCTGATCGACGAGAAGCTGAAGATCAAGGAAGCCAAGAAATTCGGCGTCGATCCCACTGCCAACGATATCGAGCAATCCTATGGCGGCATGGCGCAACGGATGCGGCTGAACAACGACCAGCTGACCAAGGTCCTCGAGAGCAAGGGCATCCGCCCCGATACGCTCAAGCAACGCATCAGGGCCGACATGGTCTGGACCAGCCTGGTCCGCGGCCGCTTCAAGGAAAGCCTGCAGGTCGGCGAAAAGGACGTCGCCACTGCGGTCAAGGAGACCGGTGATGCGCCCGACGCCGAAGCGTTCGAATACCGGATGCAGCCGGTCGTTCTGATCGTGCCGCGCGGCTCTCCGCAATCCGAATTCGAGAACCGCCGCAAGGAAGCCGACACCCTGCGCGAGCGCGTGACCTCCTGCGAGGAAGCCAACACCTTCTTCAAGTCGATGCGCAACGCCGCGATCCGCGAGATCGTCGTGAAGACGTCGGCAGACCTGCCGCAGTCGCTGCGCGACATCCTGGACAAGACCCCGGTCGGCCACCTCACCCCTCCCGAAGTCACCAAGCAGGGCATCGAGATGGTCGCCCTCTGCGGCCGGAAGGCAACTACCGTGGACACGCCGAAGAAGCGTGAGATGCGGGACAAGATGTACGTGCAGAAGTACGAGGCGAAGTCGAAGGCCTACCTGCAGGAAGTCCGGAAAGCCGCGATGATCGAATATCCAGGCGGGCGATGATCGACTATCGTTGACGCATGGCTCAACCTCTCGCACTGACATCCGGCGAGCCCGCAGGCATCGGCCCCGACATCACGCTCGCCGCGTGGCTGCGCCGTCGCGAACTCGATCTTCCGCCGTTCTATCTGCTCGGTGACAGGGCGGCCCTGGCCGAGCGCGCCAAGACGCTCGGGCTCACCGTCGAGTTTGCCGAGGTCAGCGCCGAGGAGGCCTCCGCGGCATTTGCACGGGCCCTGCCCGTCGTTGCGACCGGCAAGGTGGCGACGGCGCGACCGGGCAAGCCCGACGGAACGAGCGCCGATGCCGCGCTGGCGTCGATCCGTCAGGCCGTCGCCGATGTCGCGTCGGGCAAGGCCAGCGCCGTCGTCACCAATCCGATCGCCAAGAACGTGCTGTACCGCGCCGGCTTCCGCCATCCCGGCCACACCGAATTCCTCGCCGAGCTTGCCGCGCACGGCGGGACTGCGCCGCAGCCGGTGATGATGCTTTGGTCGCCGGCGCTCGCCGTCGTCCCGGTGACGATCCATGTGTCGGTCCGCGAGGCGCTGGCGCAATTGTCGACCGACCTGATCGTCTCGACCGCGCGGATCTTGGTCGCCGACATGAAGGCGCGGTTTGGCCTCGCCTCGCCGCGCCTTGCGGTCGCCGGCCTCAACCCGCATGCTGGCGAAGACGGCACGCTCGGCATGGAAGACATCGAGATCGTCGCGCCCGCGGTCGAGATCCTGCGCCGCGACGGCATTGCCGCCCGAGGCCCGTTGCCGGCCGACACCATGTTCCACGCAGCCGCGCGCAAGACCTATGACTGCGCGCTCTGCATGTATCACGATCAGGCGCTGATCCCGATCAAGACCGTCGCGTTCGAGGACGCCGTCAACGTCACGCTGGGCCTGCCCTTCATCCGGACGTCGCCCGATCACGGCACCGCGTTCGATATCGCGGGCTCCGGCAAGGCCAATCCCTCGAGCCTGATCGCCGCACTCCGGCTCGCCGCGCGCATGGCCGCGGCATCAAGCTAAGTGAGCGCGATCGACGATCTGCCACCGCTGCGCGACATCATTCGCGAGCATTCGCTGTCGGCGCGCAAATCGCTCGGCCAGAATTTCCTGCTCGATCTCAATCTCACCGCACGCATTGCCCGCGCCGCGGGCCCGCTGGAAGACTCGACCGTGATCGAGGTCGGGCCCGGCCCCGGCGGACTGACGCGCGCACTGCTTGCGATGGGCGCCAAGCGCGTCATCGCCATCGAGCGCGACGAACGCTCGATCGATGCACTCGACTACATCGTCAAGCGCTATCCAGGCCGCATCGAGATCGTGCATGGCGACGCGCAGCACTTTGATCCGCGCCCCTTGCTCGATGGCGGCAAGGCCAAGATCGTCGCCAACCTGCCCTACAACATCGCAACCCAGCTCCTGGTCGACTGGCTGTCGATCGAGCCGTGGCCGCCCTGGTACGACACCATGGTGTTGATGTTCCAGCGCGAGGTCGCCGAGCGCATCGTCGCCCATGAGGACGAGGAAGCCTATGGCAGGCTCGCGGTGCTCGCCAACTGGCGCGCCGAGACCAAGATCCTGTTCGACATTTCGCCCTCCGCCTTCGTGCCGCAGCCGAAGGTAACATCCTCGGTGGTACGATTGATACCGCGCGCCGCGCCGGAGCCGTGCGACCGCCGCATGCTCGAGCAGGTCGCCGCTGCCGCCTTCGGCCAGCGCCGCAAGATGCTGCGCCAGAGCCTGAAGTCGCTGTCGGTCGATCCGGCGCGGCTTGCTGCCGCAGCCCAGATCGACGCGACGCGGCGCGCCGAAACCATTTCGGTCGCAGGCTTTGTTGCCATGGCCAGGGAATTGGCCGATATACGGTCCACAAAATAGAACATCAGGAGAAAACGTAATGGCGCGTATGGTTCGCCAATCCCTCGTCAAGTTCGATGCACCGCTGTGCGAAACCATCGTCGACACGCCCAAGCCGCAGGGACGCGAAGTGCTGGTGCGCATCGAGCGCTGCGGCCTCTGTCATTCCGATCTCCACATCCAGGACGGTTACGCCGATCTCGGCGGCGGCAAGAAGCTCGACACCACCCGCGGCATGACGCTGCCCTTCACGCTCGGCCATGAGATCGCAGGCGTCGTCGACGAGGTCGGTCCCGATGCGCCGAAGGATCTGGTCGGAACGAAGAAGGCGGTCTTCCCTTGGATCGGTTGCGGCCAGTGCCGCGACTGTCTCGCCGGCGACGAGAATCTCTGCGCCAAGCAACGCTTCCTCGGCGTCTCGATCGACGGCGGCTTCGCCACCCACGTGCTGGTGCCCGACGCGAAATACCTGCTCGATTACGATCCGCTGCCGGTCAATCAGGCCGCCACGCTGATGTGCTCCGGCGTCACGGCTTACGGCGCGCTGAAGCGCCTGGTCGATCGTCCGCGCCAGCGCAATCTGCTGCTGATCGGCCTCGGCGGTGTCGGCATGATGGGCCTGTCGTTCGCGCAGGCGATGTTCAAGCAGCCGATCACGGTTGCCGATCTCAGCCCGGCGGCGCGCGAGACCGCGCTGAAGAATGGTGCGGCGGCCGCCTACGATCCCGCGGAGCCCGATGTCGTCAAGCGCATGCTGAAGGAGAACGACGGCGGCTTCGACGGCGTGGTCGACTTTGCCGGCAACGAGAAGTCGATGGCGTTCGCGGTGTCGACGGTGGCACGCGGCGGCAAGATCGTGGTGTCCGGCCTGATGGGCGGCCAGTTCACGTTGCCGATGGTGCAATGGGTCTACAAGCGCATGACCATCGAAGGCTTCATGGTGGGCACGCTGGCCGAGGGCCAGGAACTGATGGCGCTCGCCCGGGCCGGCAAGATCAAGCCGACCCCGATGAAGGAAGAGCCGATGGCCGACGTCCAGAAATGGATCGATGAGCTGCGGGCCGGCAAGGTCGTCGGACGCATCGTCCTGAAGAACTAACGAAGACGTCCCGCCGGCGTTGCGATCGCCGGCGGGACGCGACGTTCTCGCAGCAGCAACGCGCGCTTTGGTCCTGCGGAACCTGACAGGCGACCGAGCGATCATTCAGCCCGCGTTCCAGCCTTCCGCCCGCCGCAATTGCGGTGCGACGCGAGCCTCAATTAAGCCCTACCCGTTCCGGATTTGCGGCGCATTGCGACCCAACTCTTTACCGAGATTGGCGTCACCAGCGTTTGCGTAAAAAAGAATACCGGGGACGCGTATGTCAAATCGTTCAGCGAAGTTCGCTGCGGCGCTTGCCGTCAGCATGTTGGCCGCTGCCAACTTCACAGCCATGGCCCAGACCGCCGCCAGCACGGCGAGCACCAATACGGCGAACGCGAAGGCCGCGGATAGCTGTCAGTCCGCGCCGAAGGGAACCGCGCCTGCGGGAAGCCACTGGTTCTATCACCTCGACCGCAGCACCCAAAAGAAATGCTGGTACCTCGGTGACGCCAAGAACAAGGTTGTTGCCAAGACCGCGACCACGCAGCAGCAGCCCGCGGCCGCGCCCGACACAGCGACGGCCGACGCACAGCCGCCGCAGAGCCAGCCGGCGCCGCCACAGCCGGCTATGCGCAAGTCCGTCGCCGATGCCCATGCCGAATGGCCCTCACCGCAGGCCGCAACAGCACCGGTCGCGCCCCCTGCCGCCGGTCAAGCCGGCGATGCGGTAGCGGCGACCGATCCGACGGCGCCAGGCACGAACGCCCAGGCGTCGGACGTGAACGCCCGATGGCTGGACGCATCGAGCATGGCCGGAACCAACGGAACTCGGCACGCCGCAGACCAGCCGACCGTGATCGCGCAGGCCGATGCGACGCCGCAACAGACGGCCGCGCCGGCACCAGCCGCCCCCGTGACAGCGGAGGCGTCCGCCGAGAAGTCGTCGTCCTCGACGCAGATGCTGCTGATCGTGATGGTCGGCGCGCTGGCGCTGGCCGGCCTGGTCAGCGCGCTGGTGTTCCGCCTGACCCGCACGCGTACGCCGCCCTACCAGATCAGCGACGAATGGCGTGCGCCCTGGGATTCACTCCACACCGAACCGGCGCCGCCGATGGCAGTGGTCGGCCGCGACCGCCCGTTGCGCCTGTCCGAGGCGACGCCGCGCCGGTCAGAGACACCGGTTCCGCGCCGCGCCGAGACGCCGGTTGCTCGCCGCGAGACACCGCGCGAGGCGGATCAAACCGAGCAAGACAACAAGCAGATCGCGGCGATGCTGCAGCGGCTCGCGCGCAGCGCGGCGAACTAGAGCACGCTCAGAAAAGTAGATGAGACGTGATGCGATCCCCGATCGCATCACGGTTCCGGCAAGCTACTTCTCGACAAGCTACTTCTCGAGCTGACGCTGCAGGCCGCGCACGAACTCGGTGAGGCCGGTGCGGCGCTCTCGCTTGAGCCGCTCGGCCTTCAGGATCGACTGCACCTCGGCAAAGGCGTCGTCGACGTTCTGGTTGATGACGATGTAGTCGTATTCCGCCCAGTGGCTCAGCTCATGGGTGGCGCGGTTCATCCGCCCGCGGATGACCTCCTCGGAATCCTGCGCACGGGTGTGCAGACGCTTCTCGAGATCGGCGGCTGACGGCGGCAGGATGAAGACGCTGACCACGTCGGCGCGCGCCTTCTCGCGCAATTGCTGGGTGCCCTGCCAGTCGATGTCGAACAGCACATCCTCGCCGGCCGCGAGCGCAGCCTCGACCGGCGCGCGCGGCGTGCCGTAGCGGTTGTCGAACACGGTGGCCCATTCCAGCAGTTCGCCCTGCTTGGCCATCGCCTCGAACTTGGTCTTGCCGACGAAGAAATAGTCGCGCCCCTCGACCTCGCCCGGCCGCTTCGGCCGCGTCGTCGCCGACACCGACATCTTCAAGCCCGGCATCCGCTCGATCAGCATGCGCGACAGCGTCGTCTTGCCGGCGCCCGAGGGCGACGACAGGACGAACATCAGTCCGCGCCGCTCAACGCCGTCAAAACCCTGCGCCGTCATCGTTCACTCCAGATTCTGGACCTGTTCGCGGAACTGCTCGACCACGTTCTTCATTTCAAGCCCGGTATTGGTCAGCTCGACGTCGTTCGACTTCGAGCAGCAGGTGTTGACCTCGCGATTGAACTCCTGGGCGAGGAAGTCGAGCCGGCGCCCGACCGGGCCGCCCTTGCCGATCATCTCGCGCGCCTGGGCGATGTGCGAGGCGATGCGGTCGAGCTCCTCGCGGATATCGGCCTTGGTGGCGATCAGGATCGCCTCCTGGCTCAGCCGGTCGGTATCGAAGCGATCGGAGGTCTCCAGCAGCGCTGCGATCTGCTCGGCAAGCCGGGCCTTGATCGCCTCGGGCTTGCGACCGGGAGCCGTCTCGGCGCGTTTGGCGAGCCGCTCGATCTCGTCCATGCGCTGCATCAGGATCTGGCCCAGCGCATCGCCCTCGCGGCGGCGCATCTCGACGAGGCTGCCGAGCGCCTGCTCGAACGCCTTCGCCGCCGCTTCGCGCGCCGCCTTGTCCTCGTCCTCGTTGCTGTCAGGTTCGACCACCTCGATAACGCCCTTGATGCCGAGCAATCCGTCGATGCTCGGCGCCACCGCGTCGATCCGCTGCGCGAGCTCACCTGCGACCTTCACGACCGCGGCCAGCACGTCCTCATTGATCCGGATGGTCTGCGCCGCATCGGTGCGCTTGACGCTGAGGTTGGCGTAGACCGTGCCGCGCGACAGCAACTCGCCGGCCCGCTTCTTGGCGAGGGCTTCCAGTTCGTCCCAGCCGGGCGGCAGCCGCAACCGCAGGTCAAAGCCCTTGGCGTTGACCGACTTCAGCTCCCACTCGAACGTATAGGGACCGCTCGCGCCATGGCTTCGGGCAAAGCCAGTCATGCTCGATAGCGCCATCGCGTGAACTCTCCAACAGAAGGATATGGGACTCACCCGGAGACGACGAGACTCGCGGGCAGCCGGTGCGACCTTAGAACGGATTCCGTGAAAGTGGAATTACGTCCACCCTCGGCAAATGCAGAGCTACGGCATGGTCCGGAAAACTGTGAAGCGGATTTCCGAAAGACTATGCTCGAACAAGAAGCTAAAGCGCGATGATCGCATCGCGCTTTAGCGCTGCACAACAGGCGGCGAAGTGGTCTGCTGGGCTGCGCCCTGGCGACCGCTGCGCGGCGGTTTCTTCTGGTTGGTGGGCTTCGGCGGCATGGCCGCCGTGGGATTGGTATCGGCCGCGCCGGGCGCCGCGGCGGCGGGCGCCGGATCATCCGCGGGCTCGACGGTGTCGTTCTGGATCTGCTTTTCCGACGCGCGCAGCTTGGCGACGTTCTTGGCGTGCTGGTCGTAGGTTTCGGTAAAGGCGTGGCCACCGGTTCCGTCGGCAACGAAGAACAGGTCACGCGTGCGCGCCGGATTGGCGGTCGCCTCCAGCGAGGCGCGGCCGGGATTGGCGATCGGTCCCGGCGGCAAGCCGTCGATCACATAGGTGTTGTAGGGCGACGGCTGGGTGATCTCGCTGCGCTTGATCGGACGCCCCAGCGTTCCCTTGCCGCCCACCAATCCGTAGATGATGGTCGGGTCGGATTGCAGCTTCATCCTCTGCCGCAGGCGGTTGACGAACACGGCGGCAACGCGGCTGCGCTCGTCGGCGCGGCCGGTTTCCTTCTCGACGATCGAGGCCAGCGTCACCAGCTGGTCCGGCGATTTCAGCGGCGAATCGGTGTTGCGGCGTTCCCAGATCTCGGCGAGCACGCGCTTCTGCGCCTGCTGCAGGCGCTGGATCACCTGGTCGCGCGTGGTGCCGCGCGGGAATTTGTAGGTCTCCGGCAACAGCGTGCCCTCGCGCGGAATCTCGCGCACCGAGCCGGTGAAGATGTCGTTGTCGGAGAGCCGCGTCACGATCTGCTCCGAGGTCAGACCCTCGGGAATGGTGATGGCGTGCTGCACCACCTTGCCGTCGACAATGGTGGCAATGACGTCGCGCAGGCTGGCATTCTTCTGGAACGAATATTCGCCGGGCTTGAGATCGGAGCTCGCCTTCAGCGCAAACACGCTGCCGATGAAGACCCACGGATTGACGTTGATCACGCCCTCGCGCGACAGCACGTCGGCGATGTCACGCTTGCCGGCGCGCGCGGGGATGTTGACGATCTTGTCTTCCTGCAGCGGCCCCGGCGATTCCAGCGTCTGCTTGCCGTAGTAGTAGGTGGCGCCGGCGCCGATCATCAGGATGATCAGGATGGTGAAGATGGCATTGCCGACGATCACGAAAGGATTGCGGGCACGATCCGAGCGCTTGGGCGGCGGCGGAACCTGTTCGGGCTCCAGCGCGGCACGTGGACTCCTTGGTGAAATGGGCGGCCTCTCACTCATCGATGCAAACCAATATCCTGCCGGTTGAATCGTGGCCGGACAAACCCCTGCCCTGCCAATAGCATACGCCCGCTATTAGGAGTCACCGCGGAATACGGCAAAACGGTGGACTAGTTCTAAAGACCTACTAATTGGTCACGCGCTGCACGATCACGGAGGCGTTTGTGCCACCGAAACCGAAGGAATTGGACAGCGCCACATTCACGTCACGCTTGCGCGACGTATGCGGCACAAGATCGATCGCCGTTTGCACCGACGGATTGTCGAGATTGATGGTCGGCGGCACCACGTTATCGCGAATCGCCAGCACCGCGAAGATCGCCTCGATCGCGCCGGCGGCGCCGAGCAGATGTCCGGTCGCCGACTTGGTCGACGACATCGAAACCTTCGAAGCCGCATTGCCGAGCAGACGCTCGACCGCGCCGAGCTCGATCTCGTCGCCGACCTGCGTCGAGGTGCCGTGCGCGTTGATGTAGTCGAGATCGGATGCGACGAGGCCGGCGCGCTTCAGCGCCATGCTCATGCTGCGGAAGCCGCCATTGCCGTCCGGCGGCGGCGAGGTGATGTGGAAGGCATCGCCCGACAGGCCGTAGCCGGTGACCTCGGCATAGATCTTCGCACCACGCTGTTTGGCGTGCTCGTATTCCTCGAGCACGAGGACGCCGGCGCCCTCGCCCATCACGAAGCCGTCGCGGTCCTTGTCGTAGGGCCGCGATGCCTTTTCCGGCGTGTCGTTGAAGCCGGTGGACAGCGCACGCGCCGCGCAGAAGCCTGCGATGCCGATGCGGGAGATCGGCGATTCGGCGCCACCCGCGACCATCACGTCGGCATCGCCGAGCGCGATCAGCCGCGCCGCGTCGCCGACCGCATGCGCGCCGGTCGAGCAGGCCGTGACGACCGAATGATTGGGGCCCTTCAGGCCGTGCTCGATCGAGACGTAGCCGGACGCCAGATTGATCAGGCGGCCCGGAATGAAGAAGGGAGAGACCCTGCGCGGTCCACGTTCCTTGAGCAGCACCGCGGTCTCGGCAATGCCGGTGAGGCCGCCGATGCCGGAGCCGATCATCGTGCCGGTCGCGAACTGGTCCTCATCGGACTTCGGATGCCAGTTGGCGTCGTCGAGCGCCTGCCTGGCCGCGCACATCGCGTAGAGGATGAAGTCGTCGACCTTGCGCTGGTCCTTCGGCTCCATCCACTGATCGGGATTGAAGGTGCCGCTGGAGCCGTCGCCGCGCGGAATGTAGCAGGCGACCTGGCTCGGCAGGTCGGACACTTCGAAGGTGTCGATCTTCTTGCCGCCGCTCTCACCGGCGAGGATGCGCGTCCAAGTTGCGTCAACGCCGCAGCCGAGCGGTGTAAGCATGCCCAGCCCCGTGACGACAACTCGTCTCATTTCCACGTCTCCGGCCGGCAATGCGCGGCTAATAATAAGAAGCCGGGGGACCGCTCGAACACGGTCCGTCCGGCCCCGTCAACTTCGCGATCGGCGTCAGCTCTTCGCGTTCTTCTCAAGAAACTTGGTCGCGTCGCCCACGGTCAGAATCGTCTCCGCGGCGTCGTCGGGAATCTCGCAACCGAATTCTTCTTCGAAAGCCATCACGAGCTCGACCGTGTCGAGGCTGTCGGCGCCGAGGTCATCGATGAAGCTCGCGCTATCGACCACCTTCTCGGGTTCGACACCAAGGTGCTCGACCACAATCTTCTTAACCCGCTCGCCAATCTCACTCATCGTTCAACCTCGTTGTTCCATTGGACCCGACCCCAAGACGATACGAGCCATCGTGGTCGTCTCGATTACTCAGTCGCGCATAGTCTTGATTCGGCCCGGTCGTAGCCGACTAAAGCCCCGGCGAACGGCAGGCGTCGCCACGCCAATATACAGGGTTTCAAAATCCTGCAATGGCGTTCTTTGCCCATCCATGGGGGGTTCAGCTATCATACTTCCCAAGCCTTGACTACACGCCTGAACCGGCTCTCGAAAACGGCTTTTCGCCGCATTGCGAGAGCCAGCAACCAGCTCAAATCATAGCCATGCCGCCGTTGACGTGAATCGTCTGTCCGGTGACGTAGGCGGCCTCGTTCGAGGCCAGGTAGACCGCTGCCGCAGCGATATCCTCGGGCGTTCCGAGCCGCGCCGCAGGAACCTTCGCCAGGATGGCTTCGCGCTGCTTGTCGTTGAGCGCATCCGTCATCGGCGTCTTGATGAAGCCCGGCGCGATGCAGTTCGCGGTCACGCCGCGCTTGGCGTATTCGGCGCCCAGCGTCTTGATCAGGCCGATGATGCCGGCCTTCGACGCGGTGTAGTTGCCCTGCCCCGGATTGCCGGTGACGCCGACGATCGAGGTGATCGCGATGATGCGGCCGAAGCGCTTGCGCATCATCAATTTGGTCGCCGCGCGCGCCAGGCGGAATGTCGCGGTCAGGTTGACCGCAATCACGTCGTCCCAATCCTCGTCGCGCAACTGCACGAACAGGTTGTCGCGGGTGATGCCGGCATTCGCGATCAGGATATCGACCTGCCCCATCGCGGCTTCCGCCGCCGGCACCAGCGCCTCGACATCATCCTTGCTCGAGAGATTGCACGGCAGCACATGAACGCGCTCGCCGAGCTTGGCCGCGAAGCCGTCCAGCACCTCGCGCCGCGTCCCCGAAATCGCGACCGTCGCGCCCTGCGCATGCAGCGCCTGCGCGATCGCGCCGCCGATGCCACCGGTTGCGCCCGTCACGAGCGCCGTCTTGCCAGTCAGATCAAACATCGAATTCTCCTTCCGGCTGCTTTACGCCGATGTTGCCAGCGCGTCCTTGGCTGCAGCGATATCGCTCGGACCGCCGACGGACACGCCGACCGCGCCATCGGCGATGCGCTTGACGAGGCCGCTCAGCACCTTGCCGGCGCCGATCTCGAAGAACCGCGTCACGCCCTGCCCGGCCATATAGGCAACCGACTCGCGCCAGCGAACCGTCCCCGTGACCTGCTCGACCAGGCGCCGACGGATCTCGTCGGGATCAGCGATCGCCGAAGCCAGCACGTTGGAGACCAGCGGCGCCGCGGGCGCCTTGATGGTGACGCCGGCCAGCGCCTCTGCCATCGCATCGGCCGCCGGCTGCATCAGCTTGCAGTGGAATGGCGCCGACACCGGCAGCAGCATGGCGCGTTTTGCCCCTTTGGTTTTCGCAATCTCCACCGCGCGATCGACGGCTGCCTTGTCGCCGGAGACCACCACCTGGCCGCCGCCATTGTCGTTGGCCGCCTGGCAGACCTGGCCCTGCGCCGCCTCGTTGGCGACCGCGACCGCCGCCTCGTAGTCGAGGCCGAGCAGCGCCGCCATCGCACCGGCGCCGACCGGCACCGCCTTCTGCATCGCGAGCCCGCGGGTCCGCAGCAGCCGCGCGGTGTCGCTGACCGTCAGGCTGCCGGCGGCGGCAAGCGCCGAATACTCGCCGAGCGAGTGCCCGGCAACGAAGGCCGCGTTGCGGCCGACCGAGAAGCCGGCCTCGCTCTCGAGCACGCGCAACGTGGCGATCGAGACCGCCATCAGCGCCGGCTGGGCGTTTTCCGTCAGCTGCAATGTCTCGCCCGGACCATCCCAGATGATCGCGGTCAGCTTCTCGCCCAACGCGGAATCGACCTCGTCGAACACGGCCTTGGCGACCGGAAAGGCGTCGGCCAGGGCCTTGCCCATGCCAACCGCCTGCGAACCCTGCCCGGGAAACGTGAATGCAGCCGTCATCGGCGCTCCCTACCTTGTTGAGCGTGATCCCCGCGCAAGCGCCGCGCCTGCCGCAGGGGAAAACGGTATCCCGTCGCGCGAAACGCGCCACAGTGGGTCCGGACCCTGCCTTGCAACCGGCCTCGGACCGGGCCGTAAGACACTGATGGGGGGCGCGATGTCAAGCCGCGCGCGCGGAACCCTGGGGATGCCGGGGCCGGCTCTGCCTAGAATCCACCGGCATTCTGGTCGGCGTTAACCTCGGCGCCGGCCCGCGCCCGGCGCGCGCTGTTGACGAGTTGGCCCGGGCGGTCTTCCCGATTGGGCTTGGCGGTCGCCAGCCGCAGCACGGCGGCATAGCCCGGCTGGACTTCCATCCGGTCGGCATAGCGGCTTCCGCTCAGGATGCGGTGGACGCGCGGCAGGTTGTAGCAGGGCACGTAGAACAGCAGATGATGCTCGAGGTGATAGTTCACGTAGTACGGCGCGATGAACAGCCGCTCGAGGACATTGGCCCGCGTGGTGCGGGTGTTGCGCAGGGGATCGGCGCTGTCGGGCACGACGGCATGTTCGGCGATGTTGCGGATCCGCGTGATCACCATCATCCAGGTCAGCAGCGGCACCAGCCACAACAGCGGATAGGCCCACCACACGCCCGCGGCGGCGAGCCCTGCGAACAGCAACGCGTTGGTGACGCATTGCGGCCCGAGCTTCTGCCAGAAATTGGTGGCGCGCTGCGATAGCGGCCACTCTTTCGGTCCGATCGCATTGAGCAGTTGCGCCTTGCGCTGCTGGTAGCCGGTCTGCCCGGTGATGTCGCGGAGGAATTTCCGGCGGTAGCTCATCTTGGTGATCGGAAACGGCGCCGACAGCACGAGATCCGGATCATCCTCCTGCTGCGTCCGCGCATGGTGCCGCAGATGATAGCGGCGATAGCCGCGGGTTTCCGCGAAGATCGGGTAGGCGCAGAACCACTGGCTCAGCGTCAGATTGGTCTTCTCGTTCGCCGAGAGACAGCCATGCGCACCGTCATGCATCAGGATGGCGAGCCCGAGCTGCCGCGAGCCGATGATCGCAACCGCCAGCAGATAGGTCAGCGGATTCGGCCACCACGCGACCAGCGCGATCGCGCCCAGGATCAGGGCCCAGGCGTGCACGATCAGCGCTGCGCCCTTCCACGTCGTGCGTTGCCGGACCGTGACCAGTTCATCCTCGGTGAGGAAATCGCGGGCACGCATGCGTAGCGCAGTCATGAGCTGGTCTCCCCGTCCGTTGAGGGTGAATGATCGCGATCGCCGACCAGGCGCAGCCGCGATCCATCATTCGTCGACGTCGATGTCGCCTGCTCGCCAAGCGCGCGCAGCAATTCGCGGCACATCTCCTCGGCTGCGCGACCCATCGCAAAGCCCTCGACGATCACGCCGATCGCAATCGCCCAGAACCGTCGCGAACTCTCTTCGGGCGCGCGCAGCGAGCGCCAGCCGTGTCGCTCGACCTGATCCGCATAGGCGCGCGCGCCTTCGCTGTGCAGACGCTCGATGGTGCGCTCGACCAAAGGTGCGAGATCCTGCCGGCGCCGTGTCAGGGTCAGGGCCTCGGCGAAGAAGGCGACCGTATCGGTCGCGGTCACGGTCTCGGCCAAAGCGTGGGTGTAATCCCGCGGCGTGTGGGCCTTCAGGGCGGCCTGCTCGGTCGCGCGCGCGAGGTAAAGCATGTCGCGGCTGGCGGCTTCGACGAACAGCGCCTCCTTGGTGCGGAAGTAATAGGTGATCTGGCTCGGAAAGGCGTCCGCGGCTGCGGCGATGTCGGAGATCGACGTGCCCGAGAGCCCGCGCTCCTTGAACAGGCGGCTGGCGGCATCGAGCAGCAGCGAGCGCATCTTGCGCCCCGCCGACCGCGTCGCGCGGACCGCGTGCTTTGGATCAGGCGCAGACACGCCGCTGGCGGTCTCCGAACCCATTGATCATCCTCCCTGACATATTTGTATGACATACAAACAAAGAAATCAACACGGAACTGCGCGAAGTTGCGGCGAACGGCCCGGAGGGCTACGACCCGTGGCAAATCCGAAAGGCCGAGAACCCTCCGCGGACCCTTGCCTTCGCGACCAAAATCCGTATAAAGTGCCCCATTCGTGGGCTCCGGCCGGGAGCTGAACGGACGGTCTCAGCAAATTCACCAGTTGATTTTGATGTGGCAAGGCCAGTCGGCCTGTCGTCCCGTGCTCCCGCCTTCTGAGCAGCTCGAGTCCTTTCCGAAGGTCTCGAAGGGCTTGTCGCCGGAAACCACGCCAACACAGGAAAGGACAACCATGCCTCTTTATGAGCATGTTTTTCTCGCGCGTCAGGATGCGAGCACCCAGCAGGTGGATGAACTGACGGCCCAGATGACGGGTATCGTCGAACAGGGCGGCGGCAAGGTCACCAAGACCGAGAGCTGGGGCGTGCGCTCCCTCACCTACCGCATGAACAAGAATCGCAAGGCGCATTTCGTGCTGATGAACATCGACGCACCGTCGTCTGTCGTCACCGAGATCGAGCGCCAGGAGCGGATCAGCGAAGACGTCATCCGCTATCTCACCGTGCGCGTCGAAGAGCACGAGGAAGGCCCGTCCGCGATGATGCGCAAGGCCGACCGTGACCGCGAGCGCGATGATCGTGGCGGTGGCTTCCGCGGCGACCGCGAAGGCGGCTTCCGTGGTGATCGCGATGGCGGCGGCTTCCGCGGCGATCGTGGCCCGCGCCGTCCGCGCGAAGAAGAAGCTGCGACCGAGGAGTAATGAATCATGGCTGATGCTGGTGCCCGCCGTCCGTTTTTCCGTCGTCGCAAGTCTTGCCCGTTCACGGGCGCGAATGCGCCGAAGATCGACTACAAGGATTCCAAGCTGCTGATGCGTTATGTCTCCGAGCGCGGCAAGATTGTGCCGAGCCGCATCACGGCCGTGTCCGCCAAGAAGCAGCGTGAGCTCGCCCGCGCCATCAAGCGCGCGCGCTTCCTCGGCTTGCTGCCCTACGTGATCAGGTAATCGTTTCCGGCCGGCGGCTCGTGCCGCCGGCCGCTTGTTCTCATAAGGCTTCCGGGTCGTCCGGTCGCCGATGGTTGGGGTTCTCGACAGGGAACCTCTAACCGCTCGAAAGGAGCGGGACAGCTGATGATCGCAATACTCATAGTCGCACTTGCAGCCGGCGCCGCGTCGGCGCTGATGTTCGCCTCGATCAGTTCGGGCGCGCTGATCTCGTTGCTGCTGTACTTTCTGGCGCCGCTGCCGCTGATGGTGTCGGCACTCGCGTGGGGACCGCTTACCGCCGCCATCGGCGGCGTCGCTGCCGCCTCCGTCCTCGGCGTGATCTTCGGACTTCCCTATTGCATCGCGTTTGCGATGATGGTCGCCCTGCCCGGCTGGTGGCTCGGCCACCTCGCGCTGCTCGGACGACCGATCGCGGGCGCAGCCGGCGACGGCACCACCCAGCAACCGCCTGTGCTCGAATGGTATCCCGTCGGCCGTATCCTGCTCTGGGTTGCGGCCTTCGCCGTCATCACCACGGCCGCCGCGCTGCTGACGCTCGGGTCGGATGCCGACACAGTCACCGGCACCTTGCGGCGCGGCCTGCTGAAGGTGCTGACCACTGGCGAAGGGCTGCCCAGCGGTGATATCGAACGATTGGTCGACATGCTGGTGATCCTCGCGCCGCTCGCCGCAACGATCCTCGCGATGGTCACGCTGACGCTGAGCCTGTGGCTCGCCGGCAAGATCGCACAAACCTCCGGGCGGCTGAATCGGCCGTGGCCGGATTTCCGCACTACCGCGCTCCCCGCCATGACGCTGGTCGCGCTGTCGGTGGCGGTAGCCATCTGCTTCGTCGGCGGGATGCCTGCGCTGCTGGCGCAGATCGTCACCGCGGCGCTCGTCATCGCCTATGCGTTCGTCGGCTTCGCCGTTCTGCATACGCTGACGCTGTCGCTCGCCAATCGCGGCTTCTGGCTCAGCGGCGTCTATGCGGTCGTCGTCATGTTCGGCTGGCCGATCGTCGCGATGTTCGCGCTCGGCATTGCCGATGCCGTGTTCGGACTGCGCCAGCGCTATCTGCAAACCAGACCGCCGCCTTTGCCGGCGGAGTGAGATTCGATCCAACCACTTAACCCCGATACTTAGCCTCTAAAGGAGAACGAAAATGGAAGTCATTCTGCTGGAACGCGTTGCCAAGCTTGGCCAGATGGGCGAAGTCGTGCGCGTCAAGGACGGGTTCGCCCGCAATTTCCTGCTGAAGCGCGGCAAGGCGCTGCGCGCCACCGAGGCGAACCGCGCCAAGTATGACGGCATGAAGGCCGAGCTCGAGGCCAACAACATCAAGGCCAAGGGTGAGGCCGCCGTGGTCGCCGAGAAGATCGACGGCCGCGACATCATCATCATCCGCCAGGCCTCCGAGTCCGGCCAGCTGTTCGGCTCGGTCACGGTGCGCGACATCGTCACCGCACTCGCCGCCGACGGCGTGACGGTTGCCCGTCCGCAGGTCTGGCTCGACTCGCCGATCAAGGTGATCGGCGCGCAGAAGGTGACCATCGCCGTCCACCCTGAGGTCGAGACCAGCGTCACCGTGACGGTCGCCCGCTCCGCCGAAGAGGCCGAGCGCATCAAGCGCGGCGAGGACATCTCGACCCGCCAGGAAGACCAGGACGCCGCCGCCGAGGCGCTCGCCGCCGCCGGCGAATTCTTCGATCCGGAAGCCCAGCACGACGACGAAGCCGCGCCGGCTCCGGCTGCCGAAGAGAAGTAAGCGTCTCTGCATCCCTCCACCGACTGAAGCCCGGCCCCATCAGGCCGGGCTTTGGATTCGTGCCGCCGCCTGATCGTCGAGCATCGCGATCGACGCGAGCGCCGTCGCGGTGTGCTTCTCCTTGCCGTCGATGACGCAGAACACGTCGGCTGCGACGACGGCGACCTGACGCCCGGGCTTGATCACGCGCGCCCGGCAGATCAGGCGATCGCCCGATGCCGGCGACAGCAGGTTCAGCTTGTACTCGGCCGTCAGCGCCGGCTGGCCACGCGACGTCGCCGCCGCAATCGTGGTGGCGTTGTCGACCAGGAACGCCGTCACCCCGCCGTGAAACAGGCCGTGCTGCTGCAACAGCTCAGGCCGCCGGTCGACCGCGAGCGTGCACGCGCCGCGCGACAGCTCGGCCACTTCAGCACCGACAAGACCCATGAAGCCCTGACGGCCGACATTGTCGCGAATTCGCGTCGCAATCGGCGCAAAGTCCGGATCGATCTCGCTCATGACGTCCCTCCTGCTCGCTCCTGCGCACCCGGCGCCACCACCGCGCGGATCGCGCAGGCGATCAGCGTCTCGACCTGTTCGCGCGGATCACCCGGATGGCGGCCCGACAGATAGGCGCGGCAAAAGACCTGCGCCGGCCCGATGATCTGGCTGAAGAACAGTGTCGCGCTCATCGGCAGCAGCTCGCCGCGCGCGAGCAGCGGCGCGCGCCAGCGCTCGATGCCATCAGTGAGCCGCGAGTTCTCGGTGCGCTGCGCGCCGCGCACCTCCTCGCTCCACTCGCTGCGCGAAATCTCGAACAGGAAGCGCGCCTCGCGCCTGAAGGTCACGACCCAATCGAGATGGGCGCGGATCAGCCGCGCAACGCCCTCGCCGGCGCCGTGCGTATCGTTGACCGCGGTGATGATCGCGGCGTGATAGGTCTGCAGGATCTCCAGGAACAGGGTTCCGGCGAGCTGCTTCTTCGAGGTGAAGAAATGAAAGAAGCTGCCGTTGGACGCACGGGCGCGGGAGCGGATCTCGGCCACCGTCGCACCCTCGAACCCGTCGCGGTCGAACACTGCCAGTCCCGCCGCCAGGAGATCTTCGCGTGCCGTACTCACCCCTGCTCTCCGGTCCTGACTAGATCAATACTCTAGAGTTTTACTCTAGTGGCTGTCAAATGATAACGCCGGACCTCACGGCCCGGCGTTGGCGATTACTTCGAGGTCGGCGCTTCCGGCGGACCGGAGCCCGGCGTCGTTGGGGGCGGCGGCGGCGGCGCGGCCGCGGTTACCGGCGGCGCGGCGGGCGCCGGCGCGGGAGATGCGGCAGCGGCCGGCTCGGGCGCAGGGGAAGCGGCGGGAGCCGCGGGCGTGACCTGCGGAACCGGGTCGGATCGCACGGCAGCCGGCTCGCTGCCCACATTGCCCTTGGGCGCATCGACCTTGGCGGTGTCGGGCTGGCTGGCTGGCTTCGCCGGCTTCTCGGCCTCACCCTTGTCTTCGCGCTTGATGGCGGTCTGGGATTTGGGCTCGTCGCCCGCCGCCTCGCCCTTGGGCGACTCGTCGGACTTCGGCTCCTCGACCGGCTTGCCGCGACGGCCATGCTTCTGGCGCGACGGCCTGCCCTCACCGGCGGCCTGCGGGGTCTGGCCATCGTCCGGCTTGGCACCATCAGGCGTCTCGCTCGGACGCGCCATGCGCCGGCCGCGGTGCGCGGCACGTGCTTCGGGATTCAAACCGTCGGCGTCGGGCTTCGCACCGTCCTTCACGCCTTCCTTGGCCCCTTCCTGCGGCGGGGCACCCTGGTGCTGGCGGCGAGACGGGCGCTCGGCCGGCTGCTCCGGAGACTGGTTTGCCTCCTGGCGGCCGTCCCGGCCCTTGGCCCCCTTGGGCTGATCCTTGGCCTGGTAGCGCGGATCGTTGGCGCCGTTCGAGATCAGATAGGACGCCAGCACGCCGGCCATGTCGCTCGACGTCGTGTAGTGCTGGCGCAGGAAGCCCGGCAGCGAGCCGGCCGGCACGGTCTTCAAGAGACCGCGCGGGCTCTTGTGGCAGGCCGTGCAGGTGTTGGCGAAGATCTGGGAGGGGCTTTTGCCGGCCTCGAGGTTTTGCGCTTGCGCTGATACGGCTGACAGGCAGCCAACCAGAAGCGTCACCGTCGCCAGACTGAGGGCTCGGCTCAACATTCCTTAAGTCTCCAGATTCCGGAAAAATCGCCGCCTGCGCCTCATGGTTCGGCTGCGGCGGTCACCTTTTATCCGATTATCGCGCGAATGGAAGCGCGCGCATGCCGCATCCACGCAATTGTCACATTTTGGAATATCGGCTTTGACCACAACGCAATAGCGCGATCCAATTCCCTACCTATGTTTAGACTCGGGACACATTGGAGTGATCAGCTCCAGTGATGTCAGTGTGCAGCTTGCCGTTCCGTTGGTGCTTCGATGGACCGATTGTTGCGATTTTGCTTGGGGCGCTTCATCCGCCGCGGTTCGATCACGTTCACGACCGCGAGCGGCGCCAAATTCACCTGTGGTGACGGCACGGGCATTCCCGTCGCCGCACGGTTCATGACCAGGGCCGCCGAACTGCGCATTCTGGTCGATCCCGAGCTTTACCTCGGCGAAGCCTTCATGGACGGCACCTTCGTGGTGGAGCAAGGCACCATCGCCGACGTGCTGGCTGTCCTGATGGGCCAGGCGGCCATGTTGCCGAACTTTGCCAGGATGCAGGCCTGGGTTCGTTTCCTCGGGCGGCGCGCCCAGCAGCTCAATGTGCGCGGGCGGTCCCGGAGCAATGTCGCCCGTCATTACGACCTCGACGGCCGCCTCTATTCCCTCTTCCTCGATGCTAACAAGCAATACAGCTGCGCCTATTTCGAGACGCCGGACGCGACGCTGGACGACGCCCAACTCGCCAAGAAGCGCCACCTCGCCGCAAAACTCCTGATCAAGCCCGGCGACCGCGTCCTCGACATCGGTTCCGGCTGGGGCGGACTGGGGCTCTATCTCGCCGAGATGAGCGGCGCCGACGTCACCGGCGTCACGCTGTCGACCGAGCAGCTGCAGATTTCCAACGCCCGGGCGGCGGAGAAGAGCCTGGCGCACTCGGCGCGTTTCCTGCTGCAGGACTACCGCGACATCCCCGGACCGTTCGACCGCATCGTCTCGGTCGGCATGTTCGAGCATGTCGGGGTCGCCTTTTACGAAACCTTCTTCAAGCGCTGCGCCGAGCTGCTGAGCGATGACGGCGTCATGCTGCTGCACTCGATCGGCCGCTCAACCGGTCCCGATGTCACCAGCCCCTGGATCCGGAAATACATCTTCCCCGGCGGCTACATTCCGGCGCTCTCCGAGGTCATGCCGGCGATCGAGAAGGCCGGACTGCTGATCTGCGACATGGAGATCCTGCGCCTGCACTATGCGGAGACGCTGAAGGCGTGGCGCGACCGCTTCATGGCGCGGCGCGAGGAAGCCGTGCGGCTCTACGACGAGACCTTTGCCCGGATGTGGGAATTCTATCTGGCGGCCTCGGAGATGTCGTTCCGGGTGCAGAACATGATGAATTTCCAGCTGCAGCTGACCAAGCGTCAGGGCATCGTGCCGATGACCCGTGACTATATCGGGCACGAGGAAGGCCGCCTCCGGCTCAAGGAAGCCGGCGCTGCAAAACCCCGACTGCAACTCGCCGGCGAATAGCCCTGAAGGAACGGGTACCGTTAGTTGCGCAGACTGTAGGCCGAGCCGCAATGGGTGAAGGTCGGCGCCGGGCGCGCCAGGTGAGCCGCGGCGGCCGAAATCAGGCTGATGTCGCAAGGAACGTTCCGGGCCTCCGGTCGCGCCGCCTGCTCCATGGCTTCGACAAGCGACGCCAGCCAGCGGCGGTCCACGGCGCCTGCCCGGCCAAGCCCAAGGCCAAGTCCAAGTCGCACTGTCTGAAACTCTCGAGCCATCGTCGCCGTATCTTCCCCGAGCGAAGACAACCCGGAATCCGCCGGGTCGTTCCCGCGAAGCCGCCACAAAGAAAAAGCGGCAGATGTGATCTGCTTCACAGAGGTCTGTTCCGGGCTGTCGTAGTGATCCGGAATGACCCGAGAACCGCACCAGACGATGTTGGACCCGCAGCGCGACCTCGTAACCGACTACGCCTTGATCGCAACTGGCGTCGCGGCCGCCTTGATCGCGCTGGCTTTCCTCATCCTGGTCTGAGGAACCGAGACCAGCACCAACCTCGCCGTCAGTTGGGCGCGGCAGCCCGGTAAAAGGTTCAGGCCGCCCCGAATTTTTGCCGACCACATCTTAGATCGGTCGCGCTCCCCTCCTTTCGACCGAATCCCCGTCAAGCGGAATGCATCCGGCCCTCCCGGATTCACACATTGCGTTGTGTGAATCGTGCATAAGAAACATCCGTCCTTTCGCTTCGTGCCGGGCTGGCGCTTGATCGCGGCCCACAGCCGAAAATCTCAGTAACGACGAAATCAGAAGAATAAGCTCGTCCATGGCCTTGATTGATTCGAACGTCCACAAGCTCGCGCCCGATGCCGCGTCCCCGACCTATCGGAGCGCGCCGCACAACATCGAAGCGGAACAGGGGCTGCTGGGCGCGATACTGGTCAACAACGACGCCTTCTATCGGGTCTCCGATTTCCTGGAGGCGAAGCACTTCTTCGAAGCCATCCACCAGCAGATCTATGAAACGGCCGGCAGTCTGATCCGGATGGGCAAGGTCGCAAATCCCGTGACCTTGAAGACGTTCCTGCCTGCCGAGCTGGACCTCGGCGGCATGACGGTCAACCAATACCTCGCCCGACTCGCTGCCGAAGCGACCACCATCATCAACGCACAGGACTACGGGCGTACCGTCTATGATCTCAGCCTGCGCCGCAACCTGATCCAGATTGGCGAGGAGATCGTCAACGTTGCCTACGACGCACCCGTCGATTTTGCCCCGCGCGCGCAGATCGAGGACGCCGAACGACAGCTCTACAGCCTCGCCGAGACCGGCCGCTACGATGGCGGCTTCCAGCGCTTTGCGGATGCCCTCACGGTCGCCGTCGACATGGCAGCCAAGGCGTTCCAGCGCGACGGCAAGCTGTCCGGCATTTCGACGGGGCTGCGCGACCTCGACACCAAGATGGGTGGATTGCAGCCGAGCGACCTGATCGTGCTCGCCGGCCGTCCCGGCATGGGCAAGACCTCGCTCGCCACCAACATCGCCTACAACATCGCCAAGGCTTATGTCCCCGAGGTGCAGGCCGACGGCACCACCAAGGCGATCAACGGCGGCGCGGTCGGCTTCTTCTCCTGCGAAATGAGCGGCGAACAGCTCGCCACCCGTATTCTCGCCGAACGCACCGGCATTCCCTCCAGCCATATCCGGCGCGGCGGTATCTCCGAGCTCGATTTCGAGAAGATCCGCGACTGCTCGATCGAGTTGCAGTCGCTGCCGTTCTACGTCGACGAAACCGGCGGTCTCTCGATCTCGCAGCTCACCGCGCGCGCGCGTCGCCTCAAGCGGCAGAAGGGTCTCGACCTGATCGTGATCGACTACATCCAGCTGTTGCAGGGCTCGGGCAAGCGCGGCAACGACAACCGCGTGCAGGAAATCACCGAGATCACCACCAATTTGAAAGCGCTGGCGAAGGAGCTCAACGTCCCCGTGATCGCGCTGTCGCAGCTCTCGCGCCAGGTCGAAAACCGCGACGACAAGCGGCCCCAGCTTTCGGACCTGCGCGAATCCGGCTCGATCGAGCAGGACGCCGACGTCGTGATGTTCGTGTACCGCGAGGAATACTATCTCGCGAACAAGGAACCGCGGCCCGGCACCCCGGAGCACGCCACCTGGCAAGCCGAAATGGAGCGCGCGCTCGGCAAGGCCGAAGTCATCATCGGCAAGCAGCGCCACGGTCCGACCGGCACCGTCGAGCTGCACTTCGAAGCCAGTGTCACCCGGTTCGGCGATCTCGCATCGGACGGACTGGTCCCGGACCGCCCCCCCTCCTACTAACGGTGGGGCACAGTTGAAGGCCGCTGGTCCCGCTTGTACAACGACGTTTGAGAACGCCCACAGGACCGTTCTTCGCGAGGTTCTTTATCGGCATCATCCCTGGTTTGGTCGCCGAGTTTGCGTTCATGGGGCGGTCGACAAGGCTGACGATGTCGTTTTTCGCTGCACCCTGGACGGATCGCAAGCAGACCGTTGGCTGGAAGTTCCAGCATGGATGTTCGACCGGACGGCCTGCCCTGACGCCGAGCTTCTGACAGTTCGGCCGTTTGTTAGCATCGATGCACTTGCGGCGCTCGCTGCGCTTCTCGATCTGGCGTTGAAGGATCGAACGCCATCAGCTGCCCCGCTTTCTGGCGCATCCAGAGGCTCTCACGACCAGAATCGGGGAGCGACTCATGTCACGCGAGACGGCAATGCCAGGGAGCGGATACCGACACAATCGACAACCGCGGTTGCAGCAGCAGATGGATCTGTTCGGGAGCGGCCTGTCGAACGGCGCCCTCGGCGCGCCGGCATGGTCGGAGCTGCCGGCGGAAGCGCGGGCGGCCCTCACAAGCCTGATGACGCAGTTGATCCTCGACCATGCTGCGATGACAGCGACGCCGCCCGCGAAGGGGGTCGATCATGATCTCTGACAAGGTCAGGCCTCATCATCTGGAGCGTAAGGCGATTCTTTACGTGCGCCAATCCTCAGCACATCAGGTGTTGCACAATCGCGAGAGCAGCGCATTGCAATACGCCATGCGGGACCGGCTGACGGCACTCGGGTGGTCAGAGATCGAAGTGATCGATGATGATCTCGGTCGTTCAGCCGCCGGCGGCGTGCAACGCGCCGGTTTCGAGCGAATGGTAGCGGAGGTTTGCCTCGGTAAGGTTGGTGCGGTTTGCGCCCGCGAGGTCTCGCGCTTCGCCCGCAACAGCCGGGATTGGCAGCAACTCATCGAGATGTGCCGCGTGGTCGATACCGTTCTGGTCGATCAGGAGACTATCTATGCGCCAAGGCACGGCAACGACCGCCTGCTGCTCGGGCTCAAGGGCAGCCTCAACGAGTACGAACTGGATTTGTTGCGCCAACGCTCGCTCTCGGCCCGCTACGAGAAGGCGCGCCGGGGCGAGTTGGTTGTGGCGGCGCCCGTCGGCTTCGTGAAGGCCGGCGACCATTATGAGAAAGATCCGGATCGGCGTGTCCAGGAAGCGATCAAGCTGGTGTTCGACAAGGTCGAGGAACTGGGCAGCGCGCGACAGGCGCTCTGCTGGCTCCACGAGTACAATCTCGATCTACCAGTGAAGCAGTCCAACGGCGACACAGCCTGGCGGCGACCGAGTTACTCCGCCATCCACCGGATCATTGAGAACCCGGTCTACGGCGGCGCCTATGCCTATGGTAAGACGGCTGTGGCGGCGGGATACAGCGCCGGGGGCGTGAGCTTGAAGATCCGCCGCAAGACACGGAACGAATGGCTGGCGCTGAAGCCCAACACCCACGACGGGTATGTGAGCTGGGAGAGGTTCGAGGCGATCCGCACCATGGTCAGCAGCAACGTTCCCACCGGTCGGCATCACGGCGCACCCAAGCATGGTGACGCGCTGCTGGCCGGTCTGATCCGGTGCAAGCGCTGCGGCCGCAAGCTCACACTCCGGTACTCCGGCATGAAGCACCATATCCCACGCTACAGCTGCAGCCGCGCCTGGATGGACAATGGCGGTCCTCACTGCATCGCCTTCGGCGGATTGCGTGTCGATGATGCAATCGAGGAAGCACTGCTTGGCGTCGTCGGTCCGGGCGCTATCGCCGCTGCAACCGCTGCCGCCGAAGGAGCCAGGGAACGGCGGGATCAGGTGCGCGATGCGCTCAGTCGCGATCTGGAAGCGGCGCGCTATGCCGCCGACCGGGCTTTCCGGCAATACGATGCCGCTGACCCCGCGAACCGGTTGGTGGCGAGTGAGCTGGAAGCGCGCTGGAACAGGGCACTCGCTCACGCGGCGGAGGTCGAGGGCAAGATCGCCATGCATGATGCGGCCACGCCCGCACCCATTGCTGATCCAGCTTCGCTCGGCGTACTGGCCTCGAACCTCAAAACGGTCTGGGATGCGCCGACGACGGATGCTCGTCTCAAGAAGCGCATTGTACGCACCCTCGTCCATGAGGTCGTGGCCGATATAGACGACGCGGCGTCCGAGATCGTTCTCATCGTCCACTGGGTGGGTGGCGCTCACAGCGAGTTGCGCTTGCCCAAGCGCCGGCGCGGACAGCGCAACAGCACTTCCGCCGATATTATCCAAGCCGTGCGTCAACTGGTGCTGATCGCCAGCGACGATCTGATTGCCGGCCTCCTCAACCGAAACGGCCTCAAGACGGGCAACGGCAATCGCTGGACCCGCGAGCGCGTCACATCAATGCGCTCGAGCTACCACCTCCCGGTGTTCAAGCCCGCCGATGACGGGATCGAACCCTGGCTCAACCTTAGCAACGCCGCAAAGCTCCTGAAGGTCGCGCCCAAGACGCTCCGGCTCGCCGCTGAAGCCGGCGAGATCGCAGCCATCCATCCGCTATCGGACGGCCCGTGGATCTTTGCTCGCGCCTCGCTGATAACAGCTGCCGCTCAATCTATCGCCGAAGGAGCGCGACAGAACCCAAGATACCCCACAGGATCGCATCCCGATCAGCAAACTCTCTTCTCTTCAACAACATAGACAGATGGGTGTTCTGATGCGCGGTTGTACAACTGAGCCATGAACATCGTGACCGACGCGAAATCGCAGCTGACGCCCGAAGCCAGTTTGCTGGCGGCCCATCCGACCGCCACCGGCATCCTCACCGTCGACCTCGACGCCATCATCGCCAACTGGCGCAAGCTCGAGAAGACCGCGGTCCCGGCGGAATGCGCCGCCGTGGTCAAGGCGAATGCCTATGGCTGCGGCGCCGAGCAGGTGTCGCGGGCGCTGGCCAAGGCCGGCTGCAAGACCTTCTTCGTCGCCACCGTCGAGGAGGCCGCCGTGGTGCGCGCGGCCGTTCCGCAGGCGACCGTCTATGCGCTCGGCGGCTTCTTCCAGCAGACCGGCGACGCCTACGCGAAGATCGACTGCAAGCCTGTCATCGGCGATCTCAACGAGCTCGCCGAATGGGACGTGTTCTGCCGCCGCTCCGGCTGGTCCGGCGGCGCCGCCATCCATATCGACACCGGCATGAACCGGCTCGGGCTGACGGTCAGCGAAGCCCAAGGCATCATCCCGCGGATCAACGCCGGCGATCACGGCATCACGCTGGTGATGAGCCACCTCGTCTCCGCCGAACTGCTCAACAACCCCGCCAACGCCAGGCAGCTGGCGAGCTTCCGCGAGATCGCGAGCCTGTTCTCCGGCGTGCCGGCCTCGCTCGCTAACTCCTCCGGCGTGTTCCTCGGCGCGCAATTCCAGTTCGAGATGGTGCGGCCGGGCTGCGCGCTCTACGGCGTCAACCCGACGCCGGAGGCCGACAACCCGATGCAGCAGGTGGTCGACCTCAAGGCGCGCATCGTGCAGATCCGCAACATCGATCGCGGCGAGACCGTCGGCTATGGCGGCACCTGGACCGCGCGCCGGCCGACCCGGCTTGCGATCGTCTCCGCGGGCTATGCGGACGGCTATTTCCGCGCCGCCAGCGCCAATGACGGCACCCGTGGCGCCGAGGTCGTGGTCGCCGGCAAGCGCTGCCCGATCGCCGGCCGCGTCTCGATGGATTTGATCGCGGTCGACGTCACCGATCTCGACAAGAATGCCGTGCGGCGCGGCCACATGGTGACGCTGATCGGCGAAGGCATCACGGTCGACGAGCTCGCGCATCATTTCGGCACCATCGGCTATGAGGTGCTGACCAGCCTCGGCCGCCGCTTCGTGCGCATCTACAAGGGCGGCGATGCCGTCGCCGCGGCAAGCGACGCTGCGACTGAGAAGAGCGAGCCGGCCGCCACGCAAGCGGCGCCTCCGGCCCTGCCGACGGCAGCGGCCGCTGCTGCGCCGCCGCCATTGCCTGCCGCCGCGCCAACGGCACCGTCCACCTGACGCGATCGAGGTTCGCGATTGCGCATGAAGATCGCGACCTTCAACATCAACAACGTCAACCGCCGGCTGCCGAACCTGCTGCGCTGGCTGAAATCAGCCAGGCCCGACGTTGTCAGCTTGCAGGAGTTGAAAGCCAGCGACGCCGAATTTCCCGCAGCCGCGCTCGAGAAAGCCGGTTACGGCGCGGTGTGGCAGGGACAGAAGACCTGGAACGGCGTCGCCATCCTCGCGCGCAAGGCCGAGCCGGTCTTGATCCGCACCGCCCTGCCCGGCGACCGCGACGACCATGAGGCGCGCTATATCGAGGCCGCGGTGCGCGGCATCGTCGTGACCAGCCTTTACCTTCCGAACGGCAATCCGCAGCCCGGCCCGAAATTCGATTACAAGCTGGCCTGGTTCAAGCGGCTGCGCGCCCACGCCGCCAAGCTGCTCAAGCAGGAGGTCCCCGTGGTGCTCGCCGGCGACTACAACGTCGCGCCGACGCCCTTCGACATCTATCCGACCCGCTCCTGGGACAAGGATGCGCTGATCCAGCCGAAGAGCCGCGCCGCGTTCAAGGCGCTGGTCGATCAGGGTTGGTGCGATGCGCTCCGCACGCTGCACCCGGATCGTCCGATGTTCACCTTCTGGGACTACAAGCGCCAGCGCTGGCCGCGCGATGCAGGCCTCCGGCTCGATCATCTCCTGCTCAGCCCCGACGTGGCGGCACGGCTCGCGAAAGCCGGCGTCGACCGGGACGTTCGTGGCGAGGAACGCGCCAGCGATCACGCGCCGGCGTGGGTGGTTCTGAGGTGATCGATATGTTTGCGCGCGTGCCCCCATCCACGCCGTCGTCCCGGCGCAGGCCGGGACCCATACGCCGCAGCGTGTGGTGTGAACGGGACTCGTCGTTTCAATGTCGCACAACAATGACCATTGGTGGTGATGGGTCCCGGCCTTCGCCGGGACGACATCGAACATGTGGCTCCGCCGGCGAGTCATACTCTCGCATTCTCGCGACATGCACGCGAATGCGGCCGGATGTGGCGGACCGGGTACAGCCGGAGGTGGTGCAAATCGACTAGCCTGCCATCGATTTGATTCATGCATTGGGTCTGCCCATGAAGACATATTTCGTCGCCGCCTCCGTGCTCATGCTCGGCATTGCAAGCGCGCCCGCTGCCGACCTCGCCGCTCGCCCCTATACGAAGGCATCCTCGATCGTCGCCTCTGCCACTGACTGGAGCGGCTTCTATGTCGGCGCCAATGGCGGCGCCGGCTGGAGCCGACAGTGCTGGGACATCGTGCCCTTCGCCATCACCAATCCGGCGCTCGGCGTCGTGAACTTCACCGGCCCGGAAGGTTGCCACACCGCCAGCGGCGCGACCGCCGGCGGCCAGATCGGTTATCGCTGGCAGCAGGCGGCCTGGGTGTTCGGCGTCGAAGCGCAGGGCAATTGGGCCGACCTTTCTGGCTCGAACCCGTCGGTCGCCCCGCTGTTTGCGGGCTTCGCCAACCGCTCGAAGATCGATACCATCGGCCTGTTCACCGGACAGATCGGCTATTCCTGGGGCGCCTTCCTGCTGTACGCAAAGGGCGGAGCGGCCGTCGTGCGCGATCGGTACGAGAGCTTCATCACGCCGGCATTTGGACCGGGCGTACCGGTCGGCTTCATCGCCGACCGCGGCAGCGAGACGCGCTGGGGCGGCGCGATCGGCGCCGGCGCCGAATATGCGATCGCACACAACTGGTCGCTGGCGATCGAATACGACCATCTGTTCATGGGAACCAACAACGTTCACATGACCTACGATCCGGTGTTCATCGCCGAGCTCAATCATGACGAACGCATCCGCCAGGACGTCGACATGGTGACGGTGCGCGTCAACTACCGCTTTGGCGGCCCGGTCGTCGCGAAATACTGACGCGGCGCGCGACGACACACTTCCCTGGTTCAAGGCGCCCTTGCGCCGTCTCGAATCGTGAGGTCACACTGAGCCTTCGCCTTCGAGGCACGCATCGGCGTGGCTCGGATCACGTCCCGGAGTGCGCGTGGGCTTCCTGTTCGTCCTCATTGTCGGCCTTGTCGCCGGCACCATCTCGGGCATCGTCGGCACCGGCTCGTCGATCATGCTGATGCCGGTGCTGGTCTATCAGTACGGGCCGAAGCAGGCGGTGCCGATCATGGCGGTTGCGGCCGTGATGGCCAATCTGTCGCGCATCCTGGCCTGGTGGCGCGAGGTCGACTGGCGCGCCTGCGCCGCCTACTCGGTCACCGGCATTCCGGCCGCAGCCCTTGGCGCGCGCACCCTGCTCGCTTTGCCCTCGCGCGCGGTCGACATCGCGATCGGCGTGTTCCTGATCGCGATGGTGCCGGTGCGGCACTGGCTGGCGCAGCACAGACTGAAAGCCAATCTCTGGCATCTGATGATCGGCGGCGCGCTGATCGGCTATCTCACCGGCATCGTGGCCTCGACCGGTCCGCTCAGCGTGCCGCTGTTTTTGTTTTACGGCCTCAGCAAGGGCGCGTTCCTCGCCACCGAAGCGGCAAGCTCGCTCGGGCTCTACGTCAGCAAGTCGGTGACCTTCGAGCGGTTCGGCGCGCTGACACCCGACATCGCGCTGAAGGGCTTGATCGCCGGCGCCTCGCTGATGGCCGGTGCCTTCATCGCAAAGCGCTTCGTGCTGCAAATGAAGCCGGAGTCATTCCGCCTGATCATGGACGGCATCATGCTGGCGGCGGGCGTGTCGCTGCTGTGGTCGGCAATGGCGCCGTAGAATTCCTGACGCCACTCACTCGACTGCGCGCGACCAAGCCTTGCGCAAATGGATTTCGACGCGACGAACACGACTATCCTCGCAGGGATATCGTAATTCTACGGGGCGCTCTGCGCACCCGGCGGGGTGTACGCCGAAAGAGCCTTGTTTAGCGCTCGCCTCCCGTTGTTATCCGGATTGCCACCATCCGGCGACTGCGCTTATGACATCTTCATTGCGTGCACTCGATCGTTTGCGGACAAGAACTTTGCTCCAGCAGGCATCACGGGATTGATCGACGACCCGGATGCGAATCCCGAGAGTCAGGCGACACGTGGTGGGCAATCGAGCGCACACCTCAGCGGCTGACGTCGACCTGACGGATTCAGGATCGCAAGTCGAAGCATTGGCAGTCGCGGGTTGTCAGAACCCGCGACAGGCGGGAAAGGCAGACGCGCGATGCGCAAGATGATGATCACGACTGCGGCGGCCGTCACGTTCGCCATTGCCGGTGCGGCCTTCTGGCCGACAGCAAAGCCCGATGTCGAACACCTCGGGGACAGCGTTTACGAGACGATCTGGGTCTGGCGAATTCCGGCCTACACGAACAATCCGTCCTGGCGCGTTCGCTGGAGCTGGACCGATCCGCTGCGAGCGCAGGCAAGATGCTGCCGGGCTTTGCCGACGGGTTTGGCGCCGCGCGAGAATTCGCCGCTGCTGTTGTCGGGCCGAGACATCCGCGTTTGAGTGCGGCCGTCGATCGGGCAGCCGCGCATTTGATTCAAATTCGCGTTGTAGTTGAATTCACTTTTTATCCTTAACCAGAAACCCGATCTTTAATTTACATCTGCAGGATGCGGTTTACCTTGTCTCCGCGAACACAGCGGACTCGGGGACAACAAGATGCGCCAGTTAAGCCTCACGCTGTCATTGGCCTTCTTTCTCACAGCACAAGCCTTGAGCGTCGCCGCAGACGATACGAAATCGGGCCAACCGGGTTCGGCTGTCGCCATTGACCGCGTGGCGTGCGCGCTGCGGCCGAAAACCGAGGAACCGTCCGATCCGTCATCGACCTCGGCTATTCCTCATGCTGAAAAGTTCGTCGCACGGGAACATTTCAAGGAGGACATCGCGTCGAGCGCGCCGGTGAAAATCTCCTGGTTGGGTGCGACCTTCGCGCGCCGCTTCACCGACAAGGTCGAGGACGATACCGGCGGCGCATCGTTGCAAACCTATGTGCTGAGCGCCGCGGCAAGCGATAAGGACATCCTCGCCAGGCTCGGTCAGAGCCACGAGAGCAGGCTGGCCGACGTGTGGTGCGCGTTGAAGCAGCAGCCCAACGGCAATGGCGGCCCTCTGGAGATCAACGCCAAGCCGAACGTGTTTTACGTCCGCGATATCGCAGGAGAGCTTGGTGCCGTCGACGTGCTCTGGGGCGGCGTCGGATGGGAGATCGGCGCCAGCCCGGTGGGAGACAAGCCGCGATGGCCGGCCGGAACGCGGGTCTTCTCTCGCTGAGCCTGTCGTCCGATCAGGCGCTCCGTCTTCGTTGGATCGTGCGCGCCGGCCGAACCGTGCTATGCATCATGGGCAATAGCGCGACTCACCTGCTCCATGGCCAAATCAACCCTCTCCTTCGTCTGCCAGAACTGCGGCGCGGCGTATAATCGCTGGCAGGGCAAGTGCGACTCCTGCGGCGAGTGGAACACGCTGGCCGAGGAAGACACCACGGGCTCGGTGCCGGTCTCGATCCGCAGCAAGCGCAAGGGGCGGACGTTCGCGCTGGAATCGCTGTCCGGCAAAACCCAGGACGCGCCGCGGCTGTCGTCGGGCATGGCCGAGCTCGACCGCGTCACCGGCGGCGGCTTCGTCCGCGGCTCGGTGCTCCTGGTCGGCGGCGATCCCGGCATCGGAAAATCCACGCTGCTGACCCAGGCCACCAGCATGATGGCGCGCGCCGGCCATCGCGCGGTCTACATCTCCGGCGAAGAGGCGGTCGCCCAGGTGCGGCTGCGCGCCGAGCGGCTCGGGCTCGCGGACGCGCCGGTGCAGCTCGCCTCCGAAACCTCGGTCGAGGACATCGTCTCGACGCTGTCGGAAGGCGCGGTGCCGCGGCTGATCGTGATCGACTCGATCCAGACCATGTGGACCGACACGGTCGAATCCGCGCCCGGCACGGTGACCCAGGTCCGCGCCTCGGCGCAGGCCCTCATTCGCTTCGCCAAGAAGACAGGGGCAACGATCATCCTGGTCGGGCATGTGACCAAGGACGGCCAGATCGCCGGCCCCCGCGTGGTCGAGCACATGGTCGATGCGGTGCTGTCGTTCGAGGGCGAAGGCTCGCAGCAGTTCCGCATCCTGCGCTCGGCGAAGAACCGCTTTGGTGCGACCGACGAGATCGGTGTGTTCGAGATGACCGGGCTCGGCCTGCGCGAGGTCACCAACCCCTCGGAATTGTTCCTCTCCGAACGCGAGCTCGGCAGCCCCGGTACCGCGGTGTTCGCCGGCATCGAGGGCACCCGCCCGGTGCTGGTCGAGTTGCAGGCGCTGGTGGCGCCGACCTCGCTCGGCACGCCGCGCCGCGCCGTGGTCGGCTGGGATCCGAGCCGGCTGTCGATGGTGCTGGCGGTGCTGGAAGCGCATTGTGGCGTCAAATTGTCCGGACATGACGTCTATCTCAATGTCGCGGGTGGCCTGCGCATCCAGGAGCCGGCCGCGGACCTCGCCGCGGCGGCCGCGCTGGTCTCCTCGCTGGTGAATGCGCCCTTGCCGACGGACGCGGTCTATTTCGGCGAGATTTCGCTGTCCGGCGCGATCCGCCCGGTGGCGCAGACCCCGGCCCGGCTGAAAGAGGCCCTCAAGCTCGGCTTCTGCCGCGCCATCCTGCCCGAATCGGCCCGCGGCGATGGTGGCGGCGATAGCGGGCTCGCGCTGAACAGCGTCGGCAATCTGACCACGCTGGTCGCCGAAATTGCCGCGCGCGGCACGCCCCGAGGTGGCCGGGCCGCACCGAGGGACGACCAGGGCGGCTCCAGGGGCGCTGATGCGGTTGAGAAAAATGCCACACCGGCCCGATTCCGTCGCGAGACCAGCTAAAGCAGGCGTGACGTATCAGCCCCCCGCCGCTATACATCCGCCGCGCGGGACTGGTGGTGTTGCGGCCTTGCCGAATGCCCCCGATGCGCCTCAGTTAGGACGGCACCGACTTTGCCGATTCGCGAGCCCTTAACAGCGGACCCAAACGTACCAGCGGACCTGACCAGCCGATGCCCATAACGATACTTGATCTCGTCCTGCTCGGCGTGATGCTGATCTCGGGCCTGCTTGCCATGGTGCGCGGCTTCATGCGCGAGATCCTGTCGATCGCGGCCTGGGGCGCCGCAGCCCTGGTCACGCTGTATGCTTTCTCGAAGCTGCTGCCGACCGCCAAGACTTACTTCAATAACGACACGGTCGCGGCCGTGGTCGTGGTGGCCGGCGTCTTCATCGGTACGCTGATCGTGGTCTCGATCATCACGGTGCGAATCTCGGACATGATCCTGGATTCCCGGATCGGCGCGCTCGACCGCACCCTCGGCTTCCTGTTCGGGCTCGCCCGCGGCCTCCTGATCGTGGTCGTGGCGTTCATGTTCTTCACTTGGCTGGTTCCGGACAAGCAGCGGCCCGATTGGGTGACCGGCGCGAAATCCCGGGTGGTGCTGCAGGGAACCGGGGATTGGCTGATGGCGCTCTTGCCTGACGACCCCGAGAACACCATCTTAAAGAAGTTCAAGAAGAATAAGCCGGACGACGATTCTGCGGCTGATACCAACGATCAGGCAACGCCGGCGTCGGGCGATGGCTATAGCAAACCTGCGCGTGACAGCTTGAAAAAGCTGATCGAGAAACCCGCGGGCCGATAACTTATTTGGGCCCCTTACGAGAGGCGATGAACGAGATGCAAACCCCTTCCGATCACGCCGCCCAAATGGATCTCGACCTGGGCCCGATCGAAATGCAGGACCATCTTCGACAAGACCACCTCCGGGACAGCGATCTCAGATACCACCCCGATCTCGATGGCGACACGCTCCGCGAGGAATGCGGCGTGTTCGGCATCTTCGGCCACCCCGAGGCCGCCGCGATCACCGCGCTCGGCCTGCACGCCCTGCAACATCGCGGCCAGGAGGCCGCCGGCATCGTCTCCTTCGACGGCGGCCGCTTCCACAGTGAACGCCGCCTCGGCCTGGTCGGCGATGCCTTCTCCCGCCGCGAGGTGATCGATCGCCTGCCCGGCAACGCCGCGGTCGGCCATGTCCGCTACTCCACCACCGGCGGCACCATCTTGCGCAACGTGCAGCCGCTGTTCGCCGAACTCAGCGCCGGCGGCTTCGCGGTCGGCCATAACGGCAACCTGACCAACGGCCTCACCCTGCGCCGTGAGCTGGTCAAGGGCGGCGCCATGATGCAGTCGACCACCGACACCGAGGTGATCCTGCATCTCGTGGCGCAGTCCAAGCGCACCCGCTTCATCGACCGTTTCATCGAGGCGCTGCGCACCATCGAGGGCGCCTATGCGCTGGTCGCGCTGACCAACAAGAAGCTGGTTGGCGCCCGCGACCCGCTCGGCATCCGTCCGCTGGTGCTCGGCGATCTCGACGGCCATCCGATCCTGACCTCGGAGACCTGCGCGCTCGACATGATCGGCGCGAAATATGTCCGCGACATCGAGCCCGGCGAGATCATCGTGTTCGACGAGCGGGGCGCGCACAGCCACAAGCCGTTCCCGCCGAAGCCGGCGCGGCCCTGCATCTTCGAGTACATCTATTTCGCGCGGCCGGATTCGATCGTCGGCGGCCGCTCGGTGTACGACGTGCGCAAGGCGTTCGGCGCCCAGCTCGCGCGAGAGAGCCATCCCGAGGTCGACGTCGTGGTGCCGGTGCCGGATTCCGGCGTGCCCGCCGCGGTCGGCTACAGCCAGTATTCCGGCGTGCCGTTCGAGCTCGGTATCATCCGCAACCACTATGTCGGCCGCACCTTCATCCAGCCGACCCAGACCGTGCGCGAGCTCGGCGTGCGCATGAAGCATTCGGCGAACCGCGCCGCGATCGAAGGCAAGCGCATCATCCTGATCGACGACTCGCTGGTGCGCGGCACCACCTCGAAGAAGATCGTGCGCATGATGCGCGATGCCGGCGCCCGCGAGGTGCATTTCCGCCTCGCCTCGCCGCCGATCCTCTACCCCGACTATTACGGCATCGACCTGCCGGATCGCGGCGGCCTGCTCGCCGCGACCCATTCGCTCGAGGAGATGCGCGACATCATCGGCGCCGACTCGCTGGCCTTCCTGTCGATCGACGGCATGTACCGCGCGATGGGGTATGAAGGGCGCGACCCGGCCAATCCGAGATTCGCCGATCATTGCTTCACCGGCGCCTATCCGACCCACCTCACCGACCAGAGCGAAACCGAGGCCCCGCCGCGCCAGCTCTCGCTGCTGGCCGAGGCGAGCTGACGGCGCACGCCATGCAGCCAATCATCGGCATCCTCTGTGGGGTGCTGCTGGTTGGCTTCATCGTGTTTGCCTTCCGCCAAGGCCTGAAGGTGTCCCCGGATAGCTCGGGCAACGGAACCAACAGCGACAATGTGGACCAGGGGCCAGGCCCCTAGAACCGAGAGCGCAGAATTCCGTCATGGCCGGGCTTGTCCCGGCCATTTCCGTCTGTAATACCCGCCGCCAGACACGGACGGACAGACATGACAAAACCCCTCGCCTCCCGTATTGCCCTCGTAACCGGCGCCTCGCGCGGGATCGGCTATGCGACATCCGTCGCGCTGGCCAAGGCCGGCGCGCATGTCGTGGCAGTGGCGCGCACGCAAGGAGGGCTGGAAGAGCTCGACGACGAGATCCGCAAGGACGGCGGCAGCGCCACGCTGGTGCCGCTCTCGCTCACCGATTACGACGGCATCGCGCGGCTCGGGCTCGCGCTGCATGAACGCCACGGCAAGCTCGACATCCTCGTCGGCAATGCCGGCACCGCGGGCCCGTCCTCGCCGCTCGGCCACATCGAATTGAAGCCCTGGAACGACGTGTTCGCGATCAACGTCACCGCGAATTTCCAGCTGATCCGCTGCATGGACCCGCTGCTGCGCCAGTCCGACGCCGGCCGTGCGGTGTTCGTCACGTCAGGCGTGGCGCACAAGGCCAACGCCTATCTCGGCCCCTATGCCGCCTCGAAGGCTGCGCTGGATGCGCTGGTGCGCTCCTGGGCCAACGAGACCGCCAACACGGCGCTGCGCGTCAATCTGTTCAGCCCCGGCCCGATCCGCACGCGGATGCGCGCGCAGGTGTTTCCCGGCGAAGACCCGATGACGCTGGACACGCCCGACATGGCCGCCGAATTCATCGTGCCCATGTGTTCGCCGGAGTGGACCGAAACCGGCAAGCTCTACGACTACAAGGCGCGCACGCTGCGGAGCTTCCAGCCGCCGGCGTGAATGGGCGCACAAGCTCCTCCCCATCTACTTTGCATCGGACGCAAGCTGAACACCTATGTTGGCCAGATCCGCGATCTGACGCCAGACCTCGACTTGCCGGCCAACGAGTTGGACGGCGACGGCCGGCGACAACGGCCTGATGACTTCGACCAGATGATCGATCGCGCTCGGATCGGTCACGCCGAACTTGTCCACGATGGTGATGATGCTCTCCGGCTTACCCGCTCCGTCTAGCCGCCAGGCCAATTCTGCCGCGAGGCCGGCGTCGTTGCCGACGAGCCGGGCCATCGCCAGGAGTTGCGAAAGATCGTCGCGCGCCCGGTCTTCGTCGCCGGTCGTGTACCAGGCATTGGCTGCAGCGAGCAGCAACGGCGCGTCCTGCACAGTCCCCGCGCGCTGTTCGAGCGCCTCGATCGCCGGCGCGGCTGCCGCCCCGTGGCCGCTGTCGATCGCGCGCCTGACGACATAAGATATCGTTTCGCGGACCTTTGCATCGTCGCCAAGCTTGACGGCGGCGGCGACCGCGCCAATGACGTCGCCGCGCCCCGCGCGCGCAAGCGCCAGATTGTTCAGAGCCGCGTCATGCTGCCATTGCAGCTTCTGATCTCCGGTGGGCGACGACATCGCAAGCGTCATGGCTTCCGCATCGCGCTTTTCGACAAGATCGCGACGTCCGAGCCGGGCATATTCATCGGCGGCCTTGCTGAAGCACTGGCTGCGACGTGCGGAATTGCTCACCGCAGCGGCGGCCGTCTCGACGTCACGATCCCGTGCTAGCCACGCCAGCACCGGGATCAGCGCATTGACAATATTGAATTGAGCGATGTCGTCCTTGCCGCTCACCCATCGCGGCCACGGCTCGACCAGCCTTGCGGCAGGATCAGGTGATCCGACGGCGAGAAAAGCGCCCGCGAGCGCGATCACTGCCGACGGCTGAGCATCGCTGTTCGCAAAGCGATCGACCATCTTGCCGGCGCGCTGTGCGGCTTGAGAAATTTCAGCCAGATCGCCGCGCCTCAGTGCATCGCGCAGCAACTGCTCCAGAGCAAAGGGCTCGTCGAGACGTTCGGCTTCACGCCACGCCTCCTCGCGCCAACCTGTCGCTGCTGGGTACGTGTTGGCGATCACCAGCAACCAATCAACTGTTCTCGCACCGCGACCGCCGACAAGGCGCAAGGTGCGATCGGGCTGTCCGAGGCCGGCCCATACCTTTCCAGCAAGTGCGGGGATGGCCTGCGCGTCTTCATCGCTGTCACCTGCGATCGACGGCAATTCCCGTTCGACGCCCTCGACAATCTCCCGCGCCTGCGCCGCGTCTTTCTCCTCCGCGAGGCGCGAGGCAACGGCAAGCAATCCCCCGAGCCGCTCCACAGTCGACTTTCGCTGCCTCGCGGTCTCAAGAGCGTCAGCGAAGCGGCCCGCGCGCGCAATCCAATCGATATCTTCCCAAGGCGCCGGATCGGGATTGTCTGAAATCACGTAATCGAGAGCAGTTTTGAGGTCATTGTCAGCCAATTCCTGCTCGGCGAATTCAACGCGAGCTCGATTGTCGTCACCAGGTGGCAGTTTCTTTGCGAGCAAGAAGACTTCAGCCGCCAAGCATTTGACGCTGGGCGCAGTCGCGCAATCGATCGGAATGGCGGCCGAGGAGCTCAGGCAAAGCATCGAAGCCGCCATGCCGATCAACCATCCACGCATCCGTTCGGCCTCGCTACCTGAGATAGCAGCTTAATACTGCACGCCAAGTGGTCGCGCAACGCGCCTGCGACGGATTGACTCCTTCCCCTCCCCGCGATTGACTGCCCTCCTCAAGCGGGACCACCGCCAAGAAAACTCTCGGGAGGCATCATGACGCCGACGTTCAATCGCGCGCGCTCCATTCTGTCCGGATTGTTTCTCACCGTCTGCATCGTATCATCCCCCCTCGTTGCACCGACGCCCGCCAGGGCCGGTGACGTCCCGACCTTCGCGGTTGACGCGTCGTGGCCCAAGCAGCTGCCGAACAACTGGATCATCGGCCAGGTCGGCGGCATCACCGTCGACTGGCAGGGACATATCTGGGTGGTCCACCGGCCGCGCTCGCTGACCGATGGCGAGAAGGCGGCGAGCCTCACCCCGCCGCGCGCGAAATGCTGCGTGGCCGCACCGCCGGTGCTCGAATTCGATGTCGACGGCAATCTGCTGCGGGCCTGGGGCGGCCCCGGCGACGGCTATCAATGGGTCGGCCGCGAGCACGGCATCGAGGTCGACGAACGCGGCTTCGTCTGGATCGGCGGCAACGCCGATGACGACAGCGCGATCCTGAAGTTCTCGCTCGACGGCAAGTATCTCGGCCAGATCGGCAAGATCGCAGCCCGCACCAACAGCAACGACACCACCCAGCTCGGCCGCCCCGCCGAGATGGCGATCGACAAGGATGCCAACGAGCTCTACATCGCAGACGGCTATGGCAACCGCCGCGTCATCGTGTTCGACGCCACCACGCTGGCCTACAAGCGGCACTGGGGCGGCTACGGCAAGCTGCCCACCGACGACAAGCAGCCGCCCTATGATCCAAGCGCCGCGGTGCAGGAGCAGTTCGGCAATCCCGTGCATTGCATCAAGATCGCCAATGACGGGCTGGTCTATGTCTGCGACCGCAGCCAGGACCGCATCCAGGTCTTCCAGAAGAACGGCACCTTCGTCAGAGAATGGTTCTACGAGAAGAACACCCGCGGCGACGGCGCCGTGTTCGATCTCGCGCTGTGGCCCGATCCGAAGCAGACCTATCTGCTCAACGCCGACGGCGCCAACAACGAGATCCGCGTGCTGAAGCGCGACGACGGCAGCGTGGTCGGCACCTTCGGCCATAGCGGCCGCAATGCCGGACAGTTCGCCCTGCTCCATGTCATGGCTGTCGACCAGAAGGGCAACGTCTATACCGGCGAGGTCGAGGGCAAGCGGATCCAGAAATTCAGGCTGACCTCGGATGCGCTCAAATAAGCGGCACCGAGAGCTTCGGTTCTGATTGAATCATGACGCTTCGACGCAGCTCATCCGGCTTTATGCGGATTGCCGCTCGCCAAAGGAAAGGGTAAGCGGGAACGCGAACTACCGGCACGAGGCTCCACAAGAGGGCCGTCCGGAAAAAATTGACAGTGGAGGGAATGTCTGATGACGACGACGCTCGCACGGCGCCATGCCGTGCTTCTCGCTTGCGCTGCACTCGGACTTGCAACGCCGGCCTTTGCACAGGACAAGAACGTCAAGATCGGCGTGCTGAACGACATGTCGGGCCTCTATGCCGACATCGGCGGTCCGAATTCGGTGGCCGCGGCCAACATGGCGGTGGAAGATTCCGGCCTACGCGCCAAGGGCTGGAAGATCGACGTGGTCAGCGGCGACCACCAGAACAAGCCGGACGTCGGCGTCAACATCGCGCGCAACTGGATCGACAACGACAAGGTCGACATCATCACCGATACGCCGAACTCCGGCGTCGCGCTGGCGGTGAGCAACCTTGCCAAGGAGAAGAACTCGATCGTGCTCAACTCGGGCGCGGCGACCGCCGATCTCACTGGCAAGGCCTGCAACGCCAACACGATCTCCTACACGTTTGACACCTACATGCTCGCCAACGGCACCGGCAAGGCACTGACCAAGGCTGGCGGCGACACCTGGTTCTTCCTCACCGCCGACTACGCCTTCGGCCATGCGCTGGAGCGCGATACCTCGGCGGTCGTCACCGCGAACGGCGGCAAGGTGCTCGGCGGTGTCAAGCACCCGCTCAACACCGCGGATTTCTCCTCGTTCCTGCTGCAGGCACAGGCCTCCAAGGCCAAGATCATCGGCCTCGCCAATGCCGGCGGCGACACCACCAACGCGATCAAGCAGGCGTCCGAATTCGGCATCACCGCAGGCGGACAGAAGCTCGCGGCGCTGTTGCTGTTCGTCAACGATGTGCATGCGCTGGGCTTGAAGATTGCCCAGGGCCTCACCTTCACCGAGTCGTTCTACTGGGACATGAACGACCAGACCCGTGCCTGGTCGAAGCGCTTCCAGAAGGTCTCGCCCAAGGGCTCGATGCCCTCGATGACGGTCGCCGGCGTCTATGCCGGCGTGCTGCATTACCTGAAAGCACTCGACGCGATGGGCGGCAATCCGCATGACGGCGCCAAGGTCGTCGCCAAGATGAAGGAGATCCCGACCGACGATCCGCTGTTCGGCAAGGGCCCGCTGCGGATCGACGGCCGCCGCATCATCCCGGCCTATCTGTTCGAGGTGAAGAAGCCGGAAGAGTCCAAATATCCCTGGGACTATTACAAGCTGATCGCCACCATCTCGCCGGAAGACGCCGCCAAGCCGCTCGAAGCGAGCGATTGCCCGCTGGTGAAGAAATAGGCGCGTCGTCGGCTTCGTAGGATGGGTAGAGCGCAGCGAAGCCCATCATTTGAAGGCGTGCACAGGCGCGATGGGTTTCGCTTCGCTCTATCCATCCTACGCACTGTGCATTCCATCACTTCGCCGCCGCCTTCCGCGCCGGCGGCGGCAGCGATGCCCATTCCCTGTCGGCACGCGGGCCGCCGGCGTCGCCGGTCAGACCGACGAGCTGTCCGGGCTGAACGTCCAACGTCTGCGTCCAGGTCTGGGTCTGGCACAGCAGCTTGAGCAAGCATCCCTTGAGCTTCAGCCGGTCGGACGCGTCACGCCACAGCGAGACCGAATAGGACTTGCCGTCCTCGGCATTGTAGATGTCGCCGTCGAACCGGCCCTCCGGCGACAGCTTCAATCCGAGGATCAGCTGGTGGCCGAGCAGCGCGCGCGTTCGCTTGCCGGGATCGGGATTGAAGCCGTCGCGGAACGGCTGGCCGCGAGGGTCGAGCGGATCCTTCATCCATACGATGAAGCCGCAGATGCGGTCACGCGGGGCGCCGCAGCGCTCGAGGCGGATGCGTGCGCGCCCGTCCTCGGTCAGCCAGGTGCCGCTGGGATCGGCAGGCGCAATCGTCTCGGCGCGGCCGGTCGAGCTCATCAGCAAGGCGGCGACGAGGCTGCGCAGAAACATGCGAACCAGAAAGTTCATCGGTCAGGACCTTTCATTGTCGGGATTGCAGGAGGCGCGCGACGCGCTCACTTCAGTTGCGCCATGAAGGCATCGGCACCCTTGTCGATGCCGGCGGTGGCGGCGGCGAGATCGCCGACACTGGCCTTGATGTCGTAGGCGTTGGGATATTGCTTGCTGACGTAAGCGCCGAGCAGGCGCGCGGTCGAGCTGTCGAACATCTCGACGGCATAGATCACCGAGCCCGTCATCGTGCCCTCGCCGTCACGCGCGGCCTGCACGCCATTATAGATCGCGCCGGCCATATCGAAGCGCGACAGCGTGCCGAGCACCGGCGTATTGGCGACCGCGCCGGTCAGCGTCAGCCGCAGCCGGAACGTGTTCGGCCCGCGCGTGTTCACCAGCGTGAAGCGGCCGCGCAATTTGTCGGCGAAGCGGGTCTGCATGTAGGCGGCGAGCGTCTCCTTGTCCTTCTCGGACATGTCGCCGAACTGACGATCCGCGCCGCGATAGATCACGACCGGATCGAGCATCACCTTGTTGTAGCTCCGCCAGTCGACCGGCGGCGCATAGCGATACGGCACACGCCCCGACGAGTCGGACGTATCAGGCGTCATATAGGCCGACGAGGCCACGTCCGAATAAGCCACCGGCGTGACGGCAGCACATCCTCCGGCGAAGGCGCAAAGCGCCATCGCTCCCAGACCGCGCGCGGCGATCGAGCTCTCCATTCCAATCTCCTCATCCGAGCTAAAGCGGAAGAGCAGCTCGGCCGCAGCCGCGTCCGGGGCTGAAGTGCGGCTGCGGCCGTCACTGCCGATCTGGCTCGCCCTCACGGCGCCGCCAGATCTTGCCTCAGTGCAACAACTATAAAACCGACCAGTTGGTTTGTAAAGTTGCAATCGCAGGAAACGCACCAGAAAAATTCGGCGATCGAATTGCCGTGGGAGCTGGTGCGGCCGCTTCGCGAATGGCGGTCGCGCGCTGTCACAAACCCGCGGTATCTCTTGTGGTACCGCACCAATTGCCGGGGATTTCAGGGGCCCGGTGACGATCCAACGCCGCCAAGCGATCCATATTCCGCTTGGGCGGCGTTGTGCTTTCGGATCACGCCGGAGATTCAGCCGCGCTTGCGCGCCGATGCCGGCTTTGCGGCCCGTGCGCCCGCAGGCCGCGGCGATGCCGCGCGTGTCGCCGACGCCTTGGATGGCTTTGCGGCCGCCGTTGCGCCCTGCTCGATCGCAGTCCACTTGCTGTCGTCGAGCAGTCGCTCGAACAGGCGGTCGCGCTCGGCATCGGTCAGCGACGACAGGCCGAACAACGAGCTCAGCAGCAGCCCCCGCGCTGCCGCCCAGCGCAGCAGCGCAAGATCCGGATCACGCGCCTCGGCCTTCATCAGCGCGATCTTCTTGATGTCGACATCGCGCGGCATCGCCATCAATTCGGGATTCTCGTTCATCGCAGCCAGCAGCGCGAATGCCCCGGCCCGCGGCGTCGAGATCGCTTCCCGGAGCGTTGCGATCTGCGCCGCCAGTTCGGGCTGATCCGTGGTCGCGCGCGCCTTTTCGAGGTAGCGGGTCGAGAACTCCTCGAAATGCGCCATCTGCTGCTCAAGCAAGGCGCGCAGCACCGCTTCCTTGGTGCGGAACTGATGCATCACGCCGCCCTTGCTGAGCCCGCTCTCGCGCGCGATCGCATCAAGCGTCAGGCGCCCCGGACCATCGCGCGTCACGATGGTGATCGCGGCGTCGAGTGCGGCGTTGCGGGAACGTTCGGAGCGGGAAGGATTATCCATGGAATTACTCAGGAAGGAGTCGCGTGAGATCACAGTATCTCAGCGGCATCAGTCAATCTCAAGCGCTGGATCGGAGCTCGCCTGGCAGCGCAAATGATGTACCCGAAAGCCAATGCCGGCTCCGGGTCACACATCACTTCGACGAATCAAGCATCGCGCTACCCGGTCGCTCGCGCACACCAGCTCCCGGTGCCGCGCACCTTTTGCAGCAGGCGGCGGCGCAGGCCGTGAAGGAATCCGTGAGCCATTCGGCCGATGACCTTCTCTCCCCGGCCACGGCGGCGGGCAACCGATTCCGCGTCGGCATAACTGGCGGCGACGATCGTGCCATGCCTGTTGCCATCAAGCTTCAGGTCGGTGAGATAAACCAGGCCCCGCGACGTCAGCAGCGCCGCCTGCGCGTCGCTGAAGCGGGTCAACTCATCGCAGATATCAACGGCCTCGTCGTCCACCATGCTCCTCCTGCCGAGGCGGCCTCAGGGAACGAGGCGCGCATCTTCATCCAGTATCAGCCTTATACAAACCAACCGGATGGTTTGTAAACAGGCAAGATGACGCAATCCGCAAGATCCGGCCCAGACGCAGCGGCGTGTCGGATCGGCGCCCTCGCATTCGTCCTCGAAGCATCGATCAGCCAACACTCGGAGCACGCGAACGATGACACAGCAGCGCCACAGGGCAGAAACCGAAGTCAGAACAATCATCGAAGCTTGGGCGGACGCGGTCCGCCGGCACGACTATGCGGGCGTCCTCGCCCATCACGATCAGGACATCGTGATGTTCGACGTGCCGCCGCCGTTCCAGTCACGCGGACTTGATGCGTACAGGAAGACCTGGGATCTGTTCTTCGGCTGTCAGCGTTCCTCCTACGCCTTCGATATCGAGGACATCGCGATCACGGCCGGCGATGACGTCGCCTTTGCCGTTGCAGTGATGCGGTGCGGTCCGCTCGACGACACGTTCCAGTTCCGGCTCACGATCGGACTGCGCAAAGTTGGTGGCGGCTGGCGGATCACGCACGAACACCATTCGGTGCCGGCGACTGATTAAGATGTAGGCCGTAACCCACCAACCTTCTTACCGCGGAGGCAATGGTGGGTTAAGCTTCGCTAACCCACCCTACGAAGCTACGTTTTCTTCGCCGCCGTTGCGCGCCACGCAATGGCGAGCGCGAGCAGCAGCAGCGCACCGGCCAGATAGAACGGCGCACCGGGCAGCTTCACCGGCACGTTGTCGCCGATGAAATAGGCGAAGGTCAGCGTGAACAGGAACGGGCCGATCAATTCCGACATGCTCTGCACGCTCGATGTCGCGCCCTGCAACTGGCCTTGTTGATCGGCGGCGACGAGTTGCGTCGTCAGGGCCTGCGTCGCGGCGCCCGAGATGCCCCAGAACGCCATCACGGGAATGCCGATCCAGAACAGTTGCCCGGTCGGTGCCGCGCCAAAGATCAAAAAGCCCAAGGCGCCGCAGACGAGGCCGAGGAACAACGCGTTGCGCTCGCCGAGGCGCTGCACGATCGGGCCGATCGCCGCGCCCTGCACGATCATGCCGCAGAGGCCGACCAGCGCGAGCGTGGCGCCGACGGTGCCGGTATCCCAGCCATAGCGATAGGTGGCGTACAGCACGAACACCGAGGGCAGCACGACATGCGCGAGCTGGCCGAAGAAGGTCGCCAGCGACAGGCCGGCCAGCGTCCGGTTCGCGCGCAGGAAATGCAACGCGCCGATCGGATTGGCGCTCTTCCATTTGAACGGCGCGCGCCGCTCGACCGGGAGCGATTCCGGCAGGATGAACAGGCCATAGAGGCCGTTGACGAAGCTCAGGCCCGCCGCCGCCCAGAACGGCAGCCGCGGATCGATCTCGCCGAGCAGGCCGCCCAGCGCAGGTCCCAGGATGAAGCCCGCGCCGAACGCGACGCCGATCTTGCCGAACATCGCGGCGCGCTGCTCCGGCGCGGTGACGTCGGCGATATAGGCGAACACGGTCGAGATGCTCGACGAGGTGATGCCCGAGATCGCCCGCCCGATGAACAGCCAGATCAGGTTCGGCGCCAGCGCCATCAGCACATAGTCCGCGGCAAGGCCGAAATTCGACAGCAGCACCACCGGACGGCGGCCGAAGCGATCGGACAGCGCGCCCAGGATCGGCGAGCAGACGAACTGCATCAACGCCCAGATCGAGCCGAACACGCCGAAGATACGCGCGGCGTTGGCGGTGTCGTTGTTGACGAAGCCTTCGATCAGCTTGGGCAGGATCGGGATGATGATCCCGAGCGCGAGCATGTCGAGCAGGAGCGTGATGAAGATGAAGGCCACGGCGCCGCTGCGTGCCTGCGGCATGGCCGCAGGGTCAACTTCAGCGCTCCCGCTCACGACGGCCGTTTGCGCTTGTAGGCGAACGGATTGGCCTTCTCGCGCAGCGTGATCCGGATCGGCGTGCCCGGCAGATCGAAGGTCTCGCGCAGCGAGTTGGTGAGGTAGCGCAGATAGGATCTCGGGATCGCATCGGCGCGCGAGCAGAACAGAACGAAGCTCGGCGGCCGCGCCTTCACTTGCGTGATGTAGTTCAGCTTCAGCCGGCGGCCTGAGACGGCTGGCGGCGGGTTGGCCTGGATCGCCTGCTCGAACCAGCGATTGAGCCCCGCGGTCGGCAAGCGCCGGTTCCAGACCGCATAGGCCTCCTGGATCGCAATCATCAGGCGGTCGATGCCCTCACCCATCAGGCCGGAGACGGCGACGATCGGCACGCCCTTGACCTGCGGCAGCCAGTGGTCGGCATCGGTGCGCAGCTGCGAGATCTGGTTGGGCTTGCGCTCGACGAGGTCCCATTTGTTGACCGCGAGCACGATCGCGCGGCCTTCGCGTTCGACCAGATCGGCGATGCGCAGATCCTGCTCCTCGAACTTGTTCTGCGAGTCCATCATCATCACGACGACTTCGGCGAAGCGCACCGCACGCAACGCATCCGCGACCGAGAGCTTTTCCAGCTTCTCCTCGATCCGCGAGCGGCGGCGCAGGCCGGCGGTATCGAACACGCGGAACTGGCGGCCCTGCCAGGTGATCTCGACCGCGATGGAATCGCGCGTGGTGCCGGCCTCGGGGCTGGTCAGCAGCCGCTCCTCGCCGAGCAGATGATTGATCAGCGTCGACTTGCCGGCGTTGGGCCGGCCGACGATGGCGACGCGGATCGGGCGCTGCGCGGCCTCCTCCTCCGAGATGTCCTCGTCGTCCTCGACCTCGTCGTCTTCCTCTGGTGTCGCGGGCACCAGCGCGCTCAGCGCCTCGTGGAGGTCTCCCATGCCCTCGCCGTGCTCGGCCGAGATCTGCACGGGATCGCCGAGGCCGAGCGCGTAGGATTCCATCGCGCCGATCTCACCATGCTTGCCCTCGGCCTTGTTGGCGACCAGCACCACCGGCTTGTTGGCCTTGCGGGCGAAGTCGGCGAAGGCGCGATCGGTCGGCGTCAGGCCGACGCGGGCGTCGATCACGAACATCAGGGCGTCGGCGAGCGCGATCGCGGTTTCGGTCTGTTCCTGCATCCTCGCCGTCAGCGAGCCCTTGGCGCCCTCATCGAGCCCCGCGGTGTCAATGATGGTGAAGTCGAGATCGTAGAGCCGGGCCTGGCCCTCGCGGCGATCGCGGGTCACGCCGGGCTCGTCGTCCACCAGCGCGAGCTTCTGGCCGACCAGCCGGTTGAACAGCGTCGACTTTCCGACATTGGGCCGGCCGATAATGGCGATGGTAAAGGACATGGATCATCCCGGCGCCGCGGCGCGGCGCGCGTCTAATGAATTGAAGCAGGAGCCTAGCGGCTAAATCCGCCGCTCGGTAGCGGCGCGGGGAACGCGCCGCCGGATTGTTGCGTGGTCTGGGTCTGCTGGGCCGGCGCCGCAGGCTGCGCCTGCTGGTCGTCGGCCGTCGGCGCGGTGGTGCGGCGGCGGACGATCTTCTTCGGCTTCGGCTCGGGCGGCAGCGCGGCGGGCGCGCCCTCTTCCGGCGCCGCCGCGTCGGGAGCAGCCGCCTGATCCGCGGCCGGCGCGGCGCGCTTGGTGTGCTTCTTGGCGCCCTTCGGCGGCTCCGGCGGCGGAGCCGGCTGGGCGGCGGCCGCTGCCGCGGCGTTCTGCTGGTCGAGCTGCTCCTGCTGCGAGCCCTTGTACAAATCCTTCGGCACGCCCTGCTCGAGGCCGGGCACGCCTTCCGGGAACACCGGCTTGCGGTCGCCGGCCAGCTTCTTCTTGGTGTCGAGGAAGTCGAGCAGGTCGCTCGGATCGAAATTGGACATGCCGCCACCGCCGCAGCCGGCCAGCACGCTGCAAAGCGCTGTCAGAACTGCGGCTGCGATCAGGCGTTGCGAGCGGCGCATGGTCGATCTCTCACTCAACTCGGGTTTCGCGCGCCAAGTCAGCTCTTCGCGACCGGCGGCAACAATGCCTGCAGCGCTTCGGCGCGCGAACGCAGGCTCGGCGGTGTCTCGCCGTCATTGGCTATCTGGTCGAGCCACTGCCGCGCGGCGGTGGCATCGTTGGCGCGCCAGGCCGACAGCGCCAGCAGCTCGCGCGCGGAGTGGCGGAACGTCGAGTCCTTCGACGTCGCCATCGCCTCGAGCCGTTGCACCATGTTCGGATAGGTCGTGGTGTCCATCACCATCTGCGCGGCACGGATCCGCGCCAGATCCCGATCGGGGCCACCGACGCTGCGGTCGGCCGCGATCTCGTCATAGAGTTTCGCAGCGGCCGGCTGATCGCGGGTCGCGAGCTCGGCGGCCATGCGCAGCCTCGCCAGATTGCGGTAGCCGGACGGCGCCTTGTTGATCAGGTCGGCAAACGCGACCTCGGCCTCGGCGTGCTTGTTCTGGTCCGACAGCTCAACGGCGCGGTCGAACGCCGCGCCGGCCTCGGCGGCCTTCTTACCCTCGAGATATTGGTAGCCACGCCAGCCACCGACGCCCGCGACCACCAGGATCGCCAGCGCGATGATGAAAAGCGAGTACTTGTCCCACAGCTTCTTGAGCTGATCGCGACGGACTTCCTCGTCGACTTCGTCAAATAATTCAGACACTTAAGGCTATCCCATCCCCTCGGGACCGCGAATCTGGGCGGAGCGCAGCCCCTACCCGATCCCCACATCGCGGCGGCGTTACCCTAACGGTGTGGCGGAGGCAAGGCAAAGCGAGGCGGATCAAAGCGTTAACCGGGGAAGTTTGTCCTACGCCGGCCTATGCCCCTGTCGAGATGCTTTCCCGCAGCTGGCGCTTGATCACCTTGCCGTTGGCGTTGCGCGGCAGCGGGTCCGATGTCAGCACCATCGTCTCCGGCACCTTGTAGTCGGAGAGACGCTCGGCGCACCAGGTGCGCAGGCTCTCGGCACTCACGTCGGTGCGGGTCACGATCACGGCGTGGACACGCTCGCCGAGCACCGGGCACGGCTTTGCGATGATCGCGCTCTCGACCACGGCCGGATGGCCTGAAAGCACGGACTCGACCTCTGCGGAATAGATCTTCAGGCCGCGGCGGTTGATCATGTCCTTCTGGCGATCGAACACGCGGACGAAGTTTTCGCCATCGACCGAGCCGAGATCGCCGGAATGCCAGAAGCCGGCCGTGAAGCTTTCGGCGGTCGCCTTCGGATTATTCCAGTAGCCCTTGATGACGGAAGCGCTGCGGATCCAGAGCTCGCCGATCGCGCCGCGCGGCACCTCGCGGCCATCGGCGCCCATTACGACGATCTCGGCGCCGGGACACGGCAGACCGACGCTGTCGATATGCGCCGCGGTCAGTTCACCCGGCATCAAGGTCGAGGGTGACGTGGTCTCGGTCGCGCCGTAGCAATTCGCGAGCTTGAGCCCGGGAATCTTGGCGTCGAGCTTTTCGATGGTCGCAACCGGCATCGGCGCGCCGCCGAAGCCGCCGATGCGCCAGCTCGACAGATCGTAGCTGTCGAAATCCGGCTGCATCAGGCAGAGATTGTACATCGCCGGCACCATCACCGTGTAGCTGACCCGCTCGCGCGCCGCGACCTTCAGATACTCCGACGCCTTGAACTCCGGCATGATGATCAGCGCGCCGGCAGAGCGCGCCATGGTGGTGACGTTGGCGACCGCGCCGGTGACATGCGCGAGCGGCACCGCGGCGATCGAGCGATCGGCCTTGGTCAGCTTCAGGCAGGACGCGAACACCATCGACGAGTGGATAATGTTGCAATGGGCGAGCATCGCGCCCTTCGGCCGGCCCGTGGTGCCTGAGGTGTAGAGGATCATCGCGGTGTCCTCTTCCCTCACCTCCGCCGGCGCCTGCGCCGGAGCATTGTCGCGCAGGCCGGCGAATTGCGACGCGCTGTCGTCGCTGACCGAGATGCGATGCTCGAGGCCGGGAATGTCGGCGGCGTCGGGGATGCGATCGGCAAGCGCGGCCTCATGGACCAGAACCTTCGCGCCGCAATCGTTCAACACATAGGCGATCTCGGGCTTCTGCTGGCGCGTCGAGAGCAGCACCGTGACGAGGCCAGCATGGGCGGCGGCGAACATCGTCAGCACGAACTCGATGCGGTTGCCGAGCAGGATCGCGACGCGGTCGCCGGGCGCGAGGCCAAGCTTTGCAAAGCCGGCTGCGACCTTCGCCGATTGCTCGGCAACCTCGCGCCAGGAGAGGCGCCGCTCGCCGCAGACCAGCGCCTCGCCGTCGCCATTCTGCGCGACGGCGTCTGCGATCATCGCCCAAAGGCTGGCCGGCCGCTCGGCAAACGCCGGCACGACGCGGTCGCCGAAGCGCGGCTCGAGCCGCATCAGCGGAAGTGCGTGTTGCGACCAGTCCATGCGCGCCTCGTCAGCTCTTCTTCATGCCGTAAACGTGCTCCGGCCCGGGAAAGGCGCGGCTCTTCACGTCGCGCGCATAGCCCGCGATCGCTTCCTCGATCATCGGCCCGAGATTGCCGTAGCGACGGACGAATTTCGGCGCGCGCGGCGACAGGCCGAGCATGTCCTCCAGCACCAGCACCTGCCCGTCGCAGGCAGCACTGGCGCCGATGCCGATGGTGGGAACAGTGATCGATTGCGTGATCTTGCGCGCCAGCGGCTCGGCGACCGCCTCGACCACGATCGAGAAGGCGCCCGCTTCCGCGATCGCCTTGGCGTCGTTCTCGATCGGCGCCCAGGTCTCCTCCTCGCGGCCCTGCGCGCGGAACGAGCCGAGCGTGTTGATCGATTGCGGCGTCAGGCCGATATGGCCCATCACGGGAATGCCGCGCTCGGACAGGAACGCCACCGTCTCCGCCATCCGCGCGCCGCCCTCGAGCTTGACCGCGCCGCACAGCGTCTCCTTCATGATCCGCACCGCGGATTGAAACGCCTGCTCCTTGGAGCCCTCATAGGAGCCGAACGGCATGTCGACCACGACCAGCGCAGCTTGCGAGCCGCGCATCACCGCGCGGCCCTGCAGGATCATCATGTCGAGGGTGACCGGCACCGTGGTCTCGAAGCCATGCATCACGTTGCCGAGGGAATCGCCGACCAGGATGGCGTCGCAGTGCCGGTCGACCAGCGCTGCGGTATGCGCGTGGTACGATGTCAGCATCACGATCGGCTCGCCATTCTTGCGGGCGCGCAGATCGGGCGCGGTCTTGCGCTTGATGGCGGATTGAACAGACATAGTCAGGCTCCCATGACAGGCACGCCGATCACGACCGGGTGGAACGCAAACGCCAGCGCCAGATAGACGATGACACCGACCGCGATCTCGATCAGGTCGTTGGTCGGGCCGCCTACCGGGATCGGCGGCCCGCCGGCATCCGCGCGGCGCTTCAGCGAGATGCGGTCATAGACCGCCCAGCCGAGAAACGAGCCGAACAGGATGATCGAGCCGAGATCGCCATTGGCGAGCAGATGCGCGAACGCCCACAGCTTCACGCCCGCCAGCATCGGATGCTTCAGCGTGGTGTAGATGCGGCCGCGGATATAGGCGGCCACCACCAGGATCACGGCCGGCAGCATCAGCGCCACCGTGATGTGCTTCAACGCGGTCGGCGGCGTCCAGACGTCGATCCAGCCGGTCGCGCGGTAGTGGCCGAAGCCCCAGATGATCAGCGCGAGGCCGGCGAACGACACCAGCGAATAGACGCCCTTGTAGGCCCCCTCGCCCATCGCATTGACGATGCCGGCGCGCAGCTCGCGCAGGCTGGTCAGCACATGGATGCCGAGGAACAGCACGAGACCCAGGATCATGACGAGCAGTCCCACGATGTTCCTCCCCTGATTGATTGCTGCCTTCGCGTAACATCTTCGCCGGGCGGGTGGCAATGCTGCCCTTCTTTTTTGGCAATAGGCTAGCTGTCGCCATCGTCAGGAGTTGTCGGGACGAGGGCCGCCACCTCCCGCTGTAGCTATCCTTTCAAGAGGATAGAAACGCTTTCGGGGAGCAAACACCAATGTCTGGGGACGGGCCTGGTCGTCCCAAATTTGCAATCGAACTTAAGTCCAAGAAGACGTCGTTCAAGATCACTTCTGATGATCTCGAAGCATGCGGATCAGGCGCTGGCGAGTCCTTGTGATCGGTGTGTGGCCCATCATGCCATTGACCATTTTGGCGCTGCGCCTCGAACCATCAACGTGGGCATCAACGTTGATTCTCTATCTTCATTCCTGGATGCAGCACCACATCTGCAAATTGTATCGGCCGAACTAAGCGTGTATGCCTATAGGCGGGGATAGGAGACGCCAATGGACTGGCTACAGTTTATTGCTGCCTTGGTGGGACATATCGCATGGCCGTCCGTCATCATCGTCTTGTTTATCATTTTGCGGAAGCACATGGGCGCGCTCGCCGACCGAATGCTGGAATTTAGCTTCGGTGGCGCGAAGATACTGTTCGACAAAGAACTAAAGAAGGGCGCCGAGATTATCGAGCACTCGCCGTTGCCAAGGCCCGAACAGAGGTTGGAGCCGCCACACGTCGACGACGATGACCAGTTTCACACCTCAAATTTGAATAGGAGCCTGCTTGCGGGTCGGGCTGGAACGTCAAAGTCCGCGGTCCAGATCCTCGCTGCGTTAGAGCAGATTGACGACCTGCTCTATAAGATCGGTGACGAAATGGGCATCGATGCTGCCCTGGCATCCTCCGTCATTTTTTCCCTTGCTGCGCAAAAGAAGGTCCCACAATCAGTGGTCAAACTGTATGGGGCGTTGCGCGATGCGCGGAACGTAATTGCTCACACGCAGGCGCTACCGGATAAAACCGAGGCACAAGAATTTCTGCGACAAGCGGGGTACGTAATGGCGTTTTTGACTGAGGTGTGGGAAAGCCTGAAAAAGAGACCCCGCGGCTAGGCGAGGTCCAAGATTGCTTCGTGTGTGCGTTCGATGTAGCGCGATATCTTCTTCTTGGCCGCTTGGGTTCTTGCTTTGCTCTTGCAGCTTCTGCAAGTCCGCAAGACTCTGCTCCATGAGAGTGGGATTGGGCATTGGCATGCTCCTAAAGAGCTACGCGCCGTATTGTACCGCGAAAAGAAAACCTGCCCGCTTGGGCGGTTGGGATGGAAAGACCGATGGTTAAGAAAGTCAAATATCCGGAGAAGCAAGTCGAACGTTTTAAGCAGATGGTGAGGGCACGGTCGCGCATCCAACCTGAGCTAATCTCGCTACTGGAATTTGTGCGTGAATACCGGACGCAACTTGAGCCGTCCCTCTTCCTTCGGGTGTGCGGACTTTTAGCTAGCGCCGGTTTTTCCCTTTGGCGCGCAGCGTTTCTATTTGAACAGGAAGACGGCAAACACGAGATATACCTAGACAACGTTGAGACTTTCGTCGCGAAAATCATATCGGACAACACGATCGGTTTCGTGGACGATAGAAACACGTGGTCCCTATGGCACTATGTAGGTGTTGCCCGCAGCAGCCTTCTTGAGGCTATGACCCTCCTGTTTAGCGGTGTCGTACAAGACGCAAAAAGCAGCAGCATACAAGCAAAGCTCTCAGATCCACCCCTGCTCGCCGCAAGCGCAGCAGATCAGTGGGACGAGCTTTTTGAAGTAATGCAGCATATACGTAGAACGCTAACATCTCGATTTGAGTTCGTCAGGACATCTCACAAACTCAAGTAACGGACTGCAGCGAGTTGAACGGCGATCGTTCCAGCAAAGTCACCAGACGTGATGCGCCGAGTTTCGCGGCTCGCTGAATCGAACTCGCGCTCCCGCGGTTGCTTCGAACGATTATTTGAAAGCAACGATGTGCCCGCCAATCCCTGTCGATAGTTTACCGCCGATTTTTAAGCTCCGGCATGTGATTTAGCCCACCATTCAATCGTTGCTTTTACGAGCGGGTTATCTACGACTTTCTTCAGAAGTGATTTTGCTTCTTCCTTTTCCTGCAGAGATCCGACTCCGCCATCGATGGCGTTTATGAGCTTGCTGATTTCCATCGTGACGGTCTGCGTGTTGCCTTGACCGATCTGGACGTTTTGGGAGGCGCGTACGCTTATGCTGTTGTCAAACGTGATTGAGATTGGCGGAACGGTGTTTCCTTCCACCACATCAATGCCCTCCGCTGATATCCGCGCACTTGATATTGTACCCGCATATACCGAAGTGTATTTCGCTAAGCCTTTTTCTGTAAGCTGAATGATGATATTTCGCAAAGTATCGCGATCCACAGCAGGCAAACCGGGAGTCGTGTCAAAGTTGGCATACGTATGCGTGTGTCTCACATCGTACAGGGCTTTCAAAACAAGCCCGCGCAATTCAGCATCTTTCATCGTTCGCCCTCCTCCTTCTCCCCAGCTAGCTCGACTACCATAAGGCGCAAGTCAGGAAGTCACTATCAGGACGCGATTTTAGAAAGGCACGTTGTCTGAGCCTTCCTTGGTCGGGTACTCAAAAGATTGGCGCAGAAGGAACTGACCCTCTTCTAACTATGAAACTCCCACAGTGCGCCAACGCGAAATGCAAGAAGCGTGTCAAACGTTGGCAGCGTACTTTTGCTCAACAGCTTGCTTCCGAAAGGCAAGCGATTACAGTTTGGGGCCAGCTTCACCGCAAGATAAAGATCGATAAGCTTCTCTCCATCACCGCGTCTCTCGCCCTAATCGGCGCACCAGAGCCATGGCTGCCACGAACGCCGACAATGTCGCCGCATCGATCGTGAGGTGAAGGTTATTGAGCAAGTTGATCGTCAGCATTCTTTTCTCCCCGTGATATCGGAGAGTAGAATGCTGCTGCTCGACTTAAAACTTTCTTCAGTATGTGCCCTGAGGGCAATCACGATTTCGTGATAGTGCAAGACATTTTTAACCGACGCTCCGGTAGCGCCGCCGACTCTTTCAAAAGAAATTTGATAAATTCTTGATACATCAGTGACTTAGATCTTGTACATCCCGATTGTCGACATAGCGGATCATGATCGGGCGGCCGGCCAGCGCGCCGCCGAGCCCGCCGGTGAATTTCAGCGGCAGGCAGGCGCCGAGCGAGGCGTTGATCGCGTTGAGGTAGGTCGTGCGGGTATCCGGCGGGATGCCCCGGGTCGCGAACGTCAGCCGCGGCGTACCGATCATCTCCCCGGTCCGCTTGAAGCTGAAGCGCACCGACATCTGCATGCCCTCGCGCGCATCATCCGCCGGCGGCGGCGCCCAGCAGGAACGTAGCGCGGCGAACAGATCGCCGATGGTATTGAGATCATGATCCGGTTTGCGGTATTTCGCGGCCTGGTCCTCGGGCGGCACCGTCAGGATCGTGAGCTGGAGATTTTCGCCGTACGGATAATCCATCTCGGGAAAGCACGGCCCGTGATTGAACACGCTGCAATAGGACGGGATGCAAGGCCCTTCGTCGAGCACACTGCAAGGCGTGTGTGCGAACGGCGCCGGATTGGTCTGCTGCCGCTGCTGCGCAGAGGCAGCGTTCGCGAGCACAACGGCCAGCACGGCAAAAGCGAGGCAGATGACGACGCGTCGGAGCATGCAGACGGACCCGGATTGCGCTCCGGGGAAAATGGTACCGCGGCCGGACCGCATCAAGCGGGGCCGCGTTCAATTCCTTGCGCGCGCCGTAACCACAATTGTCATCGCCCGGCGCGACCGGGCGATCCGGTATTCCAGAGACGGCAGTGATCGAACGGATAAGCCACGGCGTACTGGGTCCCCCGGTCGAGCCGGGGGACGACACTGAGTATGTGGCGCTATCGTATTCGGCGCTACGCCTTCTTCTTCACGTCCTTGACGTTGGAGAAGATGATGCCTTCGGCGCGCTCGCGGGTGTAGCCGAGATAGAACTCGTTCTTGGCCATGAACACGGGATCGCCATCGACGTCGTCGGCGATGCCGGAATTGTTGGCGGCGACGAAGGCCTCTAACTTCTTGCGGTCGTCGGACGAGATCCAGCGCGCCAGCGAGAATTCGCTGACCTCGAACTCGACCGGCAGAGAATATTCCGCATCGAGCCGCGCCTTCAGCACGTCGAGCTGCAGCGGACCGACCACGCCGACCAGCGCCGGCGCGCCGTCGCGCGGACGGAACACCTGCACGACGCCCTCCTCCGACATCTGCTGCAAGGCTTCCTTCAGCTTCTTCGCCTTCATCGCATCCGTCAGCCGAACGCGGCGGACGATTTCCGGCGCGAAGCTCGGCACGCCGACGAAGGTCAGATCCTCGCCCTCGGTCAGGGTGTCGCCGATCCGCAAGGTGCCGTGGTTCGGAATGCCGACGACGTCGCCGGCGAAGGCTTCATCCGCCACCGAGCGGTCCTGGGCGAAGAAGAATTGCGGGCTCGACAGGCTCATGTTCTTGCCGGTGCGCACCAGCTTGGCCTTCATGCCGCGGACGAGCTTGCCGGAGCACAGCCGCGCGAACGCGATGCGGTCGCGGTGGTTCGGATCCATGTTGGCCTGGATCTTGAACACGAACGCGCTCATGCGCGGCTCCGCCGCCTCGACCTTGCGCAGATCGGAATCCTGCGCGCGCGGCGCCGGCGCGAACTTGCCGAGCCCCTCCAGCAAATCGCCGACGCCGAAATTGCGCAGCGCGCTGCCGAAATAGACCGGCGTCAGATGCCCCTCGCGGAATGCCGCAAGCTCGAACGGCTTGCAGGCTTCCGAGGCCAGCGCCAGCTCATCCCTGACCTCGGCGACGTCGAGATTGGGATTGCGCTTGCCGAGATCGGCGATGTCGATCTGCTCGGTGGCGCCGGTCTTGGCGCCGCCACCCTCGAGCAGCCGCACGCCGCCATTGACGACGTCGTAGGTGCCGAGGAAATCGCGGCCACGGCCGACCGGCCAGGTCATCGGCGTGGTGTCGAGCGCCAGCGTCTTCTCGATCTCGTCCAGAAGCTCGAACGTGTCGCGGCTCTCGCGGTCCATCTTGTTGATGAAGGTGATGATCGGGATGTCGCGCAGGCGGCACACCTCGAACAGTTTTCGCGTGCGCGCCTCGATGCCTTTGGCGGCGTCGATCACCATCACCGCGGAGTCGACCGCGGTCAGCGTGCGATAGGTGTCTTCCGAAAAGTCCTCGTGGCCCGGCGTATCCAGCAGGTTGAACACGAGGTCGTTGAACTCGAAGGTCATCACCGAGGTGACCACCGAGATGCCGCGCTCGCGCTCGATCTTCATCCAGTCCGAGCGCGTGTTGCGGCGCTCGCCCTTGGCCTTGACCTGGCCCGCGAGGTTGATGGCGCCGCCGAACAGCAGCAGCTTTTCCGTCAGCGTGGTCTTGCCGGCGTCCGGGTGCGAGATGATCGCAAAGGTGCGCCGTCGCGCCACTTCCTCTGAAAGCGGCGAGCGGGACGGCGATTCGGTTGAAACAGCGGTATCAGACATGGCGGGCAGCGTTTGGCAGGGAAAACGGGCGCAATCAAGGGCGTTTTGTCGCAATGCGGGATGGCCGCACCACCCACATATAGGAACCGGAAGGACGACCTTCTCCTCACCATACCATCCGCGGGGACGACCCTGCCTTATCCGGAGGGTTCGTTATGGCTTGGGCCATTCTGTTCACCGCAGGCCTGCTCGAGATCGGCTGGGCGATCGGGCTGAAATATACCGAGGGCTTTTCGCGGCTGGTGCCATCGGTACTGACGCTCGCGGCGATGGCCGGCAGCGTGATCCTGCTCGGCATCGCGCTGAAGACGCTGCCGATTGGAACCGCCTATGCGGTCTGGACCGGGATCGGCGCGGTCGGCACCGCGGCGCTCGGCATCATCCTGCTCGGCGAACCCGCGACCGCGATGCGGCTTGCCAGCATCGGGCTGATCGTGTCCGGCATCGTCGGGCTGAAGCTGGTCGGTTGATTGCTTGTTTTGGACGCGTTTTCTTGACGCGAACCGGCTTCCACTTCGCTCGAAAACGCTACTTCAGAGCCTGCACCGCCCAATAGGTCGCGGCTGCAACCGCAGCCGAGGCCGGGATCGTGATCACCCAGGCGTAGACAATCGAGCTTGCCACGTTCCAGCGCACGGCGGACAGCCGGCGCGCGGCGCCGACGCCGACGATGGCGCCCGTGATGGTGTGGGTGGTCGATACGGGAACCCCGAGATAGGTCGCGATGAACAGGGTCGCGGCGCCGCCGGTCTCGGCGCAGAAGCCCTGCATCGGCGTCAGCTTGGTGATCCGCAGCCCCATGGTGCGCACGATGCGCCAGCCGCCCATCAGGGTGCCCAGCGCCATCGCGCTCTGGCAGGCCAGCACGACCCAGAACGGAATCTCGAACTTGTCGCCGAGATGGCCCTGCGAGTAGAGCAGCACGGCGATGATGCCCATGGTCTTCTGCGCGTCATTGCCGCCATGGCCGAGCGAATAGAGCGACGCCGAGGCGAACTGCAGGATGCGGAAGGCGCGATCGACCGCGAACGGCGTCGAGCGCACCGAGAGCCAGGACACGATCGCAACCAGCACCAGCGCCAGCAGGAAGCCGACCAGCGGCGACAGCACGATGGCGAGCAAGGTCTTGGTGAGCCCGCTCCACACCGCCGCCGAGATGCCTGCCTTGGCCATGCCGGCGCCGACCAGGCCGCCGATCAGCGCGTGCGAGCTCGACGAGGGAATGCCGAGCGCCCAGGTGATCACATTCCAGGCGATCGCGCCGACCAGCGCGGCGAAGATCACGGTCGCGTCCACCACCGAAGGATCGATGATCCCGGTGCCGATCGTGTTGGCGACGTGCAGGCCGAACACCGCGAAGGCGACAAAGTTGAAGAACGCCGCCCAGAACACCGCATATTGCGGCCGCAGCACGCGGGTCGAGACGATGGTCGCGATCGAGTTCGCGGCATCGTGCAGGCCGTTCAGGAAATCGAACAGCAGCGCGACCGCGATCAGGATGGTCAGGACCGGAAGACCCAGCGTGGCGTCCACGTGATGTCCCTGCCCTAAACCTGTTCAATCACGATCGAGTTGATCTCGTTGGCGACGTCGTCGAAGCGGTCGGCCACCTTCTCGAGGTGATCGTAGATTTCCGCGCCGACGATGAAGTCCATCGCGTTGGCGTTGCGGTGCTTCAAGAACAATTCCTTGAGCCCGATATCATGGAGATCGTCGACCCGGCCCTCGAGCTTGGTCAGCTCCTCGGTGATTTGGGTCAGCATCGAGACGTTCTGGCCGATCGCCTGCAACAGAGGCAGCGCGCGGACGACCAGATTGGCGGATTCGACGATCAGGGTGCCGATCTCGCGCATCGGCGGCTCGAACTCCCGCACCTCGAACAGCATCACCGCCTTTGCGGTCGACTGCATCTGGTCGACCGCGTCATCCATCGCGGTGATCAGGTTCTTGATGTCGCCGCGGTCGAACGGGGTGATGAAGGTACGGCGAACCGCGGTCAGGACCTCGCGAGTGACGCTATCGGCGTCGTTCTCGAACTGGTTGACGCGCTGGCAGAAGACCGGAGTCTCCTCGCCGCCCTTCAGCATGTCCTGCAGCGCCAGCGAGCACTGCACAGAGGTCTGGGCGTGGCGGGCGAACAGGTCGAAAAATCGCTCTTCCTTGGGCAGAAAGGCGCGAAACCAGCGCAGCATGTCTCAGTTCCATCGTTCCGGGACAGCCCTTTTAGCGACTGTCACAGAACTGTCATAGAGCATCTGGCGGGGAAAATACCCGGACCGACCGCCCGAACCGGCGGTCGTCCACCGCTAAGTCGGCAGCAAATCGCGTGCCCTGCCCTACAGCGATCGCCGCAGCAGGTGGGCCAGCTCGCCGACCAGGCCGCGCCGGAACAGCAGCACGCAGGCCACGAAGATCACGCCCTGGATCACCGTCACCCACTGGCCGAAACCGGCGAGATATTGCTGCATGGCGATGATCACGAACGCGCCGACCACCGGGCCGAAGATGGTACCTAGACCGCCGACCAGCGTCATCAGCACGATTTCGCCGGACATCGACCAGTGCACGTCGGTGAGCGAGGCGTTCTGCGCCACGAACACCTTCAGCGAGCCGGCAAAGCCCGCCAGCGTGCCCGACAGGATGTAGGCCAGCATCTTGTACTGGTCGGTCTTGTAACCGAGCGAGATCGCGCGCGGCTCGTTCTCGCGGATCGACTTCAGCACCTCCCCGAACGGCGAGTTGATGGTGCGGTAGATCAGCAGGAAGCCGGCAAGGAATCCGACCAGCACGACGTAGTAGAGCACCGTCGGCTTCGACAGGTCGAAGATCCCGAACAGGTGCCCCTGCGGGATGCCCTGGATGCCGTCTTCACCATGGGTGAACGGCGCCTGCAGATAGATGAAATAGAGCAGCTGAGACAGCGCCAGCGTGATCATCGAGAAGTAGATGCCCTGGCGGCGGATCGAGATGAAGCCGGTGACGAGGCCGAGCAAGGCCGCCGCGGCGGTACCGGCCACGATGCCGAGCTCCGGCGGCAGCCCCCACACCTTCAGCGCATGCGCCGAAACGTAGCCGGCGGTGCCGAGGAACATGGCGTGGCCGAACGACAGCAGGCCGCCATAGCCGATCAACAGGTTGAAGGCGCAGGCGAGCAGCGCAAAGCACAGCGCCTGCATCACGAAGAAGGGATAGATCCCCGTGAACGGCACCACTGCGAGCAGCGCCGCCATCACGGCGAACACGATCATCTCGTCGCGCATCGCGCGCGGCGTCATCGGAAGTGTATCGTCGGTCAATGCTGACATATCAGGCCGCCCGTCCCGTCAGTCCCGTTGGCTTCACCAGCAACACCACCACCATCAGGACAAACACCACGGTGTTGGAGGCCTCGGGATAAAAATACTTGGTCAGTCCCTCGATCACGCCGAGCGCGAAGCCGGTGATGATCGAGCCCATGATCGAACCCATGCCGCCGATCACGACCACCGCGAACACCACGATGATGAGATCGGCGCCCATCAGCGGGCGGACCTGGTTGATCGGCGCCGACAGCACGCCGGCGAGCGCGGCGAGACCGACGCCGAGCCCGTAGGTCAGCGTGATCATGCGCGGCACGTTGATGCCGAAAGCCCGCACCAGCGTCGGGTTCTCGGTGGCGGCGCGCAGATAGGCGCCGAGCTGCGTCTTCTCGATCAGGAACCAGGTGGCAAGACACACCACCAGCGAGAAGATCACGACCCAGCCGCGATAGACGGGCAGGAACATGAAGCCGAGATTGACGCCGCCCTTGAGCTGATCCGGGATCGAGTAAGGCAGGCCGGAGGAGCCGAAATAGTTCTGGAACACGCCCTGCACGATCAGCGCGATGCCGAACGTCAGCAGCAGTCCGTAGAGGTGATCGAGCCCGGCGAGCCATTGCAGCATGGTCCGCTCGAGGATCATGCCGAAGATGCCGACGATGACAGGGACGATGAGCAGCGCCCACCAGTAGTTGATGCCGCCCAGATTGAGCAGGAAATACGCCACGAAGGCGCCCATCATGTAGAGTGCGCCATGCGCGAAATTGATGATGTTGAGCATGCCGAAGATGACGGCGAGCCCCAGACTGAGCAGCGCGTAGAACGAGCCGTTGATCAGTCCCACCAGAAGCTGTGCGTAGAGAGCCTGCATCGAATGAGCTTTCGCTAGATAGATGAAGCCCGCCGGCCACGCCCATGGCCGGCGGGCATGATCGTCACTTCTTCAGAAGCGCACAGGTGCTCTTGTCGAGCGGCGTGAAGGCCTGGTTGCCCGGCACGGTGCCGACCAGCTTGTAGAAGTCCCACGGACCCTTGGACTCCGAGGGCTTCTTCACTTCGAATAGATAGGCGTCGTGGGTGACGCGGCCGTTGGCCTCGACCTCGCCCTTGCCGAACAGCGGATCGTCGGTCGGGATGGTCTTCATCTTCGCGACCACCTTGGCGCCGTCATGCGGATTGCCGCCGAGCGCTTCCAGCGCCTTGAAGTAATGCAGCAGGCCCGCATAGACGCCGGCCTGCACCATGGTCGGGGGAGCGCCGCTCTTCATCTTCTCCGAGAAGCGCTTCGAGAACGCACGGGTCTTGTCGTTGAGGTCCCAGTAGAACGTCTCGGTGAAGTTGAGGCCCTGCGCGGTCTCGAGCCCGATCGCCTTGACGTCGGTGAGGAACAGCAGCAGCGCGGCGAGCTTCTGGCCGCCCTTGACGATGCCGAACTCGGCAGCCTGCTTGATCGAGTTGGTGGTGTCGCCGCCGGCATTGGCGAGACCGATGATCTTGGCCTTGGAGGCCTGCGCCTGCAGCAGGAACGAGGAGAAGTCAGCGGTGTTGAGCGGGTGCTTGACGCCGCCGACCACCTTGCCGCCATTGGCGGTGATGACGGCGGTGGTGTCGCGCTCCAGCGCCGCACCGAACGCGTAGTCCGCGGTCAGGAAGAACCAGGTGTCCCCGCCCGCCTTCACCAGCGCCTGGCCGGTGGCATGCGCCAGCATGTAGGTGTCGTAGGTCCAGTGCACCGTGTTCGGCGTGCACTGCGCGTTGGAGAGGTCCGAAGTCGCAGCGCCCGAATTGATGTAGACGCCGTTCTTCTCCTTCACGACGTTGTTGACCGCGAGCGCGACGCCGGAATTCGGCACGTCGACGATGGTGTCGACCTTGTCGACGTCGAACCACTGGCGCGCGATGGTGGTACCGATATCGGGCTTGTTCTGGTGATCGCCGGAGATCAGGTCGATGGTCCAGCCCTTGGCCTTGAGGCCGGAGTCCTCGATCGCCATTTGCGCCGCCAGCGTCGAGCCGGGACCGGCGAGGTCGGCATAGAGGCCGGACTGATCCGACAACACGCCGATCTTGACTGTCTTGTCGTCAGCGGAGGCGACGCCCGCGACGGAGAGCACCATCGCCGTGCCGAGCAGAAGCGCTGAAATCGTATTCCTCATGGCGTATTCCCTCAGTTCTTAAATTTTCTGGCTCCGGCGACTTCAAACGCCGAGATAGGTATGCAGCTTGTCCATGTTGGCCGACAGCTCCGAATTGGCGAAGCCGTCGATCACCTTGCCGTGCTCGACGATGTAGTAGCGGTCGGCAACGGTCGAGGCGAAGCGGAAATTCTGTTCGACCAGCAGGATGGTGAATCCCTCCGACTTCAGGCGCGCAATGGTGTGCCCGATCTGCTGAATGATGACCGGCGCCAACCCTTCGGTCGGCTCGTCAAGCATCAGGAAGCGCGCGCCGGTGCGCAGGATGCGCGCAATCGCCAGCATCTGCTGCTCGCCGCCCGAGAGCTTGGTGCCCTGGCTGTTGAGCCGCTCCTTCAGGTTGGGAAACAGCGTGAAGATCTGGTCGAGCGGCAGGCCGCCCGGGCGCACCACCGGCGGCAGCAGCAAATTCTCGCGCACGTCGAGGCTGGCGAAAATGCCGCGCTCCTCGGGGCAGAATGCGATGCCGAGCCGCGCGATGCGGTCGGAGGTGGTGCGGATGATCTCCTTGTTGTCGAAACGGATCGAGCCGGTGCGCTTGCCGATGACGCCCATGATCGACTTCAGCGTCGTGGTCTTGCCGGCGCCGTTGCGGCCGAGCAGCGTCACCACCTCGCCGGCCTTCACGTTGAAATTGATCCCGTGAAGAATGTGGGATTCGCCGTACCAGGCCTGCAGATCGTTGACCGTCAGCACCTCGGCGCCGGCCGCAGCCACGGGCCTCTCCGCCAGTTTTGCCTCAGCCATGACCCGCTCCCAGATAGGCTTCCTTCACGCGCTCGTCCTTGGAGAGGTCGGCGTAGTTGCCCTCCGCCAGCACCTGCCCGCGCGTCAGCACGGTGATGATGTCGGAGAGGTTGGCCACCACCGACAGGTTATGTTCGACCATCAGGATGGTGTATTTGGCGGAGATCCGCTTGATCAGCGCCGCGATCTTGTCGATGTCCTCGTGGCCCATGCCGGCCATCGGTTCGTCGAGCAGCATCATCTCGGGGTCGAGCGCGAGCGTCGTTGCAATTTCAAGTGCGCGCTTGCGGCCGTACGGCATCTCGACCGCCGGGGTGTTGGCGAATTCGCTCAAGCCGACGTCGTTCAGCAGTTCATGGGCGCGCGGATTGAAGCGGTCGAGCACGGTCTTCGACCGCCAGAAATCGAATGACGACCCGTGCTGGCGCTGCAGCGCCACGCGGACGTTTTCGAGCGCCGTCATATGCGGAAATACCGCCGAGATCTGGAACGAACGGACCAGCCCGAGCCGCGCCACGTCGGCCGGCGGCATCGCGGTGATGTCCTGGCCCTTGTAGCGAATCTGCCCGCCCGTCGGCTTCAGGAATTTGGTGAGCAGATTGAAACAGGTCGTCTTGCCGGCGCCGTTCGGCCCGATCAACGCATGGATACTGCCGCGACGCACCTTCAGCGCAACGTCGCGAACGGCAAAGAAACCCGCGAATTCCTTGGTCAATCCGCTGGTTTCGAGAATGAACTCATCGGCCAAATAGATTCCCCCATACGCCATCGCCGCGAAGCCCGTCGCCCGCGTGGCCAGCTTTTTTCGTGTCCGACAGGTTGTCCGTACGCCTTGGAAACCGTCCGGGGGCCTGTCGCCTCCGGGCCGGAATATGCCGTCATCTGTGGCGGTTACGCAAGGTGGAAAGCTGTGCAGTGCAGTATTCGCACGACCAGTTCCGGTTGATCCTTAGTCGAATGGCCTCTGAGCGCGCTTTGCGCCTCGGAAAGCCGCCGTTAAGGGTGTTTTGCTCCGGTCTTTCCTTTTCATAGAATATTTCCGCCTCTCGCCGAAGCTCCCGCCATTGTGTTAAGGGCGGTCAGAGCCTTGCATTTCGAGAGCGCCAATTCCTCGGTCATCAAGTCGATCCGGCAACGTGATTTTCTGAACACGTGGCTGCGACTTTATGCCCGTGGCCAAACCATCCCGCGGATCGATGAATTCCGGCCGGAGCGGATCGAGGAAGATCTGCCGGACACCGTGTTCTTCACCGTCGACGCGGCAGTCGAGCCGCCGCAACTGACGATCGAGAGCGACGGCGCGCGGATGGCAACCGCCTACGGACACAGCGGCAAGGGACGCCTGCTCGACGACTATCTCGGACCGCGGCTCGCGCCGGTCGTGATGCCGGTCTACCACGAATGCATCGCGCGGCGGCTGCCGGCCTACACCATCACCGATATCGACGACATCTACGGTCACGTCGTGGCCTATGAGCGGCTGCTGCTGCCGTTCTCCGACGGCGGCGCCGTCACGCATCTTGTCGCCTCGCGTCGGTGACCTCGGCAACCGTGTAGGTCGGCCGCTTGCGCGCCAGGCAGGCGCGATAGGACAGGATGACGCCGGCATAGCGCTCCGGGCCGATCGCATCATCGAGATAGCGGTTGGTGCGCCGACGGCAAGGATGTGTCCTATGAAAGGCTGCTGCTGCCGTTCGGGCGCGGCGACACCGTCGAGCACATCATCGGCTCCTACAAAGCGATCAGCATCGAGGGCGGATTTCGGCTGCACAATCTGATGGGCGTCAAGGCGAAGGCGGTGCCTGTCGTCACGGTTCGCGCCGTGATCGACCGCAGGTTCGTGCCCGCAGATCGTCCGGCAAGCCAGGATTCAGTCGAACTGATCTAGCGCGTACTCATGAATCCGGTACGCACGTGCGCGGGATGCGATGTCCGAGTTGCCCTCAAAAGCAGACATCGACGATGCCCAAGTGTTATGTCAGCAAAGGGCCCATGTGCGGAAATTGGCTGTGAAGGTGCTAATCTCGATCAGTGCAAACCACACCTCGAAGGGCGAGTGTCCTGCAGAGCTTTTCCAGCGAACCGTTCGTCTCAAGGCGAGAGATAAAGTATTGGCCGTTCTTCAGCGCAACTAGGCCGCTTGGGAAGGCGCGTATCGGACCCCAATTCTGGGCTGATCCCTCAAGATAATAGTCAAACTGGTGCACGCCCGCCGGATGATGATCGTAGATTAAGGGGCATTTCTCAAACCATCGCAGAAAGGACCTACGCAGGCGCTCAAGTTCGGGAAATTGGCTTAAAGGCACAGAGCAGAAGCGGACTTCGCCGACGGTCCACAATACTCCTCGACGCACCTGCGGAATGTGCACTGTGACGACCGGTGAGCGCTCAGAGTCGATGCTGCCATCAGAGTTGTGATGCAATTGGCCGAAGCTCGAGAAATGGAGGGCCGCGCCCCAATCAAACAGGTGCTCATTGGGAGCTAAGTGCTGATCGCGAAACCACTGCAGCGGGCTGCAAAGTGCCTCCGGAGCTTCGACAAACATGGAATAGGCCGGGACCGTTTTCACCATGGTCATGGATACTGCAAAAAACGCTAAGTCCGCTAGGGGTCACAAGGCGACATCCCTGCGGTCGAGGCCGCGTGTCCGCTTACCCCTCGAAAGCGGACGATCCCGGATTTATGAGTCCGCGTCCTAGTTCGCGCGGAATGCGTCAGCCGTTCTTGCGTGCCTTTGCCGGCACTTCCTTGGCGTAAATGTCCGGCTTGAAACCGACGACGCGCTTCGGCCCGAGGTCGAGCACCGGACGCTTGATCATCGACGGCTGCTCGGCCATCAGCGCCAGCGCCTTACGCTCGTTCAACCCTTCCTTGTCGGCATCGGGTAGCTTCTTGAAGGTCGTGCCGGCGCGGTTGAGCAGCGTCTCCCAGCCGACCTCGTCGCTCCACTGCTTGAGCTTGTCCTTGGCGATCCCGGCGGTCTTGTAGTCGTGGAAGTCATAGGCGACGCCGTGATCGTCGAGCCAGGCGCGCGCCTTCTTCATGGTGTCGCAGTTCTTGATGCCGTAGATGGTGATGGTCAAAGCCGTTCCCCGCATGCGATTGCTGCGGGGAAACTAGCCTCACTGCAACGGCAGCGCCAGATCAGACCGCGCCGCGAGGGCGTGAAGAAGGCGTAGTGCCCATACTCGGTGTCGTCCCCCGGCTCGACCGGGGGACCCAGTACGCCGCGGCATCTCCGTGTCTCACAGCCGCCTCTGGAATACTGGATCGCCCGGTCAAGCCGGGCGATGACAGCCGGGGTATGACGAGAAGAAGCGGTCTCCACACCGATATTGGCGGCGCTCAATGCGCATCATGCGTGAAGACGAAATCGTGATCGCTGGCATGGGCCTCGTGGCAGGCGAAACACGTTTCGTGCTGGGCGGCATCGACCGGCTTGCCGTCGATGAAGCGGCCAAAACCCCAACCACCGGTCGAAGCATATCTGGCGGAGTCCTTGACCATGACCTGGACGGTGGTCGCCTGCCCCGTGATGAACGCACCGTTGAGGCCTGCAACCGGCTTGCGCTTCCAGGCGAGCTTCACCAGCACGGTGCCGTCGGGGAATCGCGCGGCACCGTCCTGATAGGCCTTCACGGCGGTCGCATTGCCAAGCACGCTGCGCAGTTCGTCGAGCCCGGTCTCCTCGCCGACTGCGACCAGCTTCCAGTCGCGATAGCCTGCGGGAATTTTCACGCCGAAGATCGGCGATGCCAATGCCGCATCATCGGCGTGCCCGACGGCAAACGGCAATGACGCGCTGATGCAGGCTGCCGCGATCGCGGCAGCTGCCCATTTCACAACCTGTCTCATGATCCGTTGTCCGCGCTCGCTCAGGCCTTGCTGATGTCGATGATGGCCTGGGTGAACGCCTGCGGCGCTTCTTGCGGCAGATTGTGGCCGATGCCGCCGGTCAGGGTCCGATGCTCGTAATGCCCGGAGAACTTCTTGGCATAGGCCGCGGGCTCCGGATGCGGCGCGCCGTTGGCATCGCCCTCCATCGTGATGGTCGGGATCGCGATGACCGGCGCCTGGGCCAGCGTCTTCTCGAACGCGTCGTACTTCGCCTCGCCTTCGGCGAGACCCAGCCGCCAGCGGTAATTATGGATCACGATATCGACATGATCAGGATTTTCGAACGCCGTGGCGCTGCGGTCGTAGGTGGCGTCGTCGAACTTCCACTGCGGCGAAGCGAGCTGCCAGATCAGCTTGGCAAAATCGTGCCGGTTCTTGGCATAGCCCTCGCGGCCGCGCTCGGTCGCGAAATAGAACTGGTACCACCATTGCAGCTCGGCCTTCGGCGGCAGCGGCGCCTTGCCGGCCGCCTGGCTGCCGATCAGATAGCCACTGACCGACACCATCGCCTTGCAGCGCTCGGGCCAGAGCACCGCCATGATGTTGGCGGTGCGCGCGCCCCAGTCATAGCCGCCGAGCACGGCCTTCTCGATCTTCAACGCGTCCATCAGCGCGATGATGTCGGCGGCGACCGCGACCGGCTGGCCGCTCCGCTTGGTGTCGCTGGCGAGGAAGCGCGTCGTGCCGTAGCCGCGCAGATGCGGCACGATCACGCGATAACCGGCCTCGGCCAGCGCCGGCGCGACGTCGGCGTAGCTGTGGATATCGTACGGCCAGCCGTGCAGCAGGATCACCGCGGGACCCGACGCCGGGCCCATTTCGACATACCCGGTATCGAGCATGCCGGCATTGATCTGCCTGACCGGACCGATCGTGGTGTGGCTACCGGCCTTGACCGCTGATAACGCCGGCTTCGACTGGGCCTCGGCCGATCCGATGAAGCCGAGCCTGGAAACGGCGAGGATCCCGCCGGCGATGCCAAGGAAGCGGCGGCGTTGCTCATTGATGGATTGGGACATGGCGATCTCCTGCGTCTGGTGTCGGCATTGAATATTGCAGAGACCGACCCCGCCTGCTTTCAGAGGACGTGGATTTGTCCTTCAGACCGTCGTGATTTTGGCCCCACGCCGCCTGTGCTAGGTTCCGCCCCGCATTCAGCCGCCGGCCGCCGGATCATCGAATTTGACCTACCATTTCAACGACTTGACCCTCGACTCCGAGCGCCGGGAGTTGCGCCGCGGCGATGCGTTGGTGGCCATCGAGCCGCAGGTCTTCGATCTGCTCGAGTTCCTGATCCGCGCCCGCGACCGCGTGGTCAGCCGCGACGAGGTGCTGGCCGCGGTCTGGCACGGGCGGATCGTCTCGGAAGCGACGCTGAGCAGCCGGGTCAATGCGGCGCGGACCGCGATCGGCGACAATGGCGAGGAGCAGCGGCTGATCCGCACCTTGCCCCGCAAAGGCCTGCGCTTCGTCGGCGATGTCAGGGAGCACAGCGCGCCCGATCATCCGGTCGCGGCCAACGGCACCCCGCCGCGGCCGAGCGAGGGTCCGTCGATCGCGGTGCTGCCCTTCACCAATATGAGCGGCGACCCCGAGCAGGATTACTTCGCCGACGGGATCGCGGAGGACATCACCACCGCGCTGGCGCGCTGCAGCCGCCTCACCGTGATCGCGCGCAACTCCGCCTTCACCTACAAGGGCAAGGCGGTCGATATCCGCCAGGTCGGGCGCGATCTCGGCGTCGGCTATGTGCTCGAAGGCAGCGTCCGCCGCGGCGGTGACCGCCTGCGCATCACCGGCCAGTTGATCGACGCGGTCTCCGGCGCGCATCTGTGGGCCGACCGCTTTGACGGCGCGGCGACCGACGTGTTCGACCTGCAGGACCGCATCACCGAGAACGTGGTCGGCGCGATCGAGCCGACCTTGCTGGTCGCGGAGGCCGAGCGGGTAAGGGCGGCGCCGCCCGGCAAGCTCGACGCCTACGACCTGCTGCTGCGCGCGTACAGTCTGAGGTATGAGTTCACGCCCGAGAGCATGGAAGCCGCGCTCGATTGCCTCGACCGGGCGCTGGCGCTCGATCCGGCTTACGCGCCGGCGCTGGCGGCGTCGGCCTATTGCCATGCGATGCGCCATGTCCAGGGTTGGTTGAAGCCTGATGACTCCTACCGGGAGCGCGCGGTCGAGCTCGCGCCCGGCGACCCGCAGGTGCTGTGGATGGCGGCGTTCGCGATCTGGAACATGGCCGACGAGATCGAGCCCGCGCGCGAATTGTTCGAGCGGTCGCTTGCGATCAACCCGAACTCGGCGATGGCGCTCGTCCTCTGCGGCTGGATCGAGGCAATGCGCGGCAACCAGCAGGCCGGCCGTGCCATGATCGAGCGCGCGCAGCGGCTGAACCCGCGCGACCCGCGCGGCTGGTTCGCCTCCGCGGCGCTGGCGATCTGCGCGGTGCTCGACCAGAATTTTGCCGAAGCGGTGATGTGGGCCGACAAGGCGCTGGCGCAGAACCGCCGCTTCGCGGTGGCACTCCGCGTCTTGATCGTCGCGCTGGTCAAGACCGGCGACAACGAGCGCGCGACCCAGATCGCGCGCGAATTGCTCAAGGTCGATCCAGAGTTCACGATATCCGGGTTCCTGGCGCGCATCCCCTTCCCGGTGCAAGCGATGTCCGCGACCTATCGTGAAACCCTCAGGGCGGCCGGCGTCCCGGACTGACGCCGCTCTGAGGACGCCACGACCATTCACCCGTGGTACGCCGCGCGGCTTGTTTGGCAGCATCGGCCTGAGGGCAGTCCTTTCCTCGTCTTAGGGTTCGTAGCGCATGATTCGGCCCGCTTCGGTCAAAGATTTGAATCATCGCTCGGCAGCCAGGCTCGATGAGCCCGTGCCGACGGGGGTGGTCGCGATGTGCCCGGAAGCGGACGCACTATGCTCACCTTGAGTTTTGTCGAGTTTGACCCGTTTCGGACGTTGGCTCCCACTGGTAGATTGCCGCGTAAGTTGGGTGGTGAAGATGCTAAAGACCGTTGATGAGGCGTGTGACTTCATTGCTGAGTGGTGCCAAGAAGCGGGCACCCACGCGGGCCAGCCACTGGCTTGTGATTTTGCCGTGCCCGACTGTGTCGTGCGTCTCAACGAACGGGTTGGTGATCTGTGGCGCAGCGCAGAGCGCCTGCCCGGCCCAATACTCGGGTATGCGACTCCGTTTCTCGGCTTGCTTGGCGGGCAAGATGAGATCCTGAACCCCAACGATTACGCCCGTGACGAGAATGGCGTAGTACCGGTTGTGTGGGAAAATCAGGGTGTGTGGGGCTATGGGTTCGATCCCGATGATGCGGATCAGCTCCTCGTCAAAGGCGATTGGTGCGATGGCCTTAGAGGAAATTTCGAGACCGTGTGGCGTCGCGTCGCGGCCAAACCCGAAGACGCGTTGGTATGCACTCTTCTCATCAACCTGTGCATGCAAAGTGTGGCCAACTGGGACGACAACGCGCCTAAACCAAAGGCTGCGCACATAGCCCTTTGGCAGCATCCGGCGTGGAGCGATTTCGATGGCTTTTGGATCAATGAGGAGCGGACGTTGATTTACTTCAGCGGTTGGCAAGTTACTCGCAGATAGCGGTATGTCTCGCCTTTGGCCCTCTTGAGACATGCCGAGCGGCCGGGACGATGTCCGCTTCTTAACAAAGACTGGAAGTGCCGACCCGCCGGTGCGAGGTCTCAGAGTCGGTTTCGAAAGTCACGAAGCATGAGCGATCCGACGCACGAGCAACATGACGGATGCGGCGTAGAGGAAAGGCGCGTGCGGAACCGATGGTGGCTTCGAAGTCCTTTGCCAGCCTTCGATTGCGCCCGATCCAGGCGAAGAACCGCTCGACGACCCAGCGCCGCGGGTTAACAGCGAAGCCAACCTGACCGGGGTTCTTGCGCACGATCTCGACCGCGATCAAGGTGGCCTTGGCAACCTTCTCGCCCGCATAACCGCTGTCGGCGAAGACCCGCTGGATGAACGGAAAGATGCGGCGCGAAGCCTGCAGAAGCGGTCCGCCGCCGTCGCGATCCTGGATACTGGCCGGATGGGGCTCGATGACGAGGCCGCGCCCGTCGGTGTCAACCAGCGCGTGGCGCTTGCGCCCGTTGACCTTCTTGCCCGCATCGTAACCGCGCGGGCCACCGGCCTCGGTGGTCTTGACGCTCTGGCTGTCAATAATCGCGGCCGACGGGCTGGCGTCGCGCCCGCCCCGTTCACGATCTGCTATCACGAGCGCGTGGTTCATCCGTTCAAAACGCCCGTCGTCGCGCCAGACGGCAAACCAGCGGTAAATCGTTTCCCATGGCGGTAAGTCGTTCGGTAGCAGGCGCCACGGGCAGCCCGCCCACAGGACATAGAAGATGCCGTTCAAGATCTCGCGCATCGGCCACTCGCGCGGCCGACCCGTCGCGCAGGGCATCGGCAAGTGCGGCGCGATCACGCGCCACTCCGCATCGGTCAGATCGGTCTGATATCGCTTGACTGGGCGGCTATGCTGCTGTCGAGTGGTCGGCGTCCACATGGCGAAATCCAAGGTTGTTTCAAGAAACCCCTTGGAATCACAGCGGGCGCCATGACTCAACCTTGTTCAAAAACTGCCGCTGACAGGAGCGCAGGAGATTGAACTTGGACATCGACGGTTGGCTTCGAAGGATCGGTCTGGAGCAGTACGCGCAGACGTTTCGCGACAATGCGATCGATGCCGACGTGCTTCGTGATCTTACCGATGATCACCTGCGTGAACTTGGCCTACCGCTTGGGGCGCGGCTCAAGCTATTGAGGGCCGTTGCTACGCTCGGTACCAGTGAACAACCGCCCGCTTCTCCGGAGATCACGCCTACAGCTCCACGGACCGACGCCGAGCGCCGCCAGCTCACGATCATGTTCTGCGACCTCGTTGGCTCGACCGCGCTTTCGGCTCGCCTCGACCCCGAGGACATGCGCGAGATCGTTGGCGCGTACCACCGTTGCTGCGCCGATCTCATCACCACGGCCGGCGGTTTCGTCGCCAAGTACATGGGCGACGGGGTGCTGGCCTATTTCGGCTATCCCCAAGCTCACGAGCATGACGCCGAGCGAGCCGTGCGGGCCGGGCTTGCGCTGGTCGAGGCGGTGCCGAAGCTCGCGACCGCCGCCGGCGTTCCCTTGCAGGTGCGCGTCGGCATCGCCACCGGGCTTGTCGTGGTCGGCGACCTCCTCGGCGCCGGAGCTGCGCAGGAGCATGCGGTGGTCGGCGAGACGCCGAACTTGGCCGCCCGGCTGCAAGCGCTGGCCGAGCCGGGCGCGGTGGTGATCTCATTGAGCACGCGCAGGCTGGCCGGCGGCCTGTTCGACTACCGCGATCTCGGGACAGTCGCGCTCAAAGGCTTCGCCGAGACCGTCCCGGCATGGCAGGTGCTGGGCGCGAGCGTCGCCGAGAGCCGATTCGAGGCGCTGCGCGCGAGCACGACGCCGCTCGTCGGGCGGGGCGAGGAGATCGATCTGCTCCTGCGCCGCTGGGACCAGGCGAAGGGCGGCGAGGGCTCGGTCGTCCTGCTCTCGGGCGAGCCAGGCATCGGCAAGTCACGGATCGCCGAGACCATCGTCGAGCGCCTGAGTGGCGAGCCGCACACGCGCCTGCGCCAGTTCTGCTCGCCCCACCACCAAGACACGGCGCTCTACCCGAGCATCACGCAACTCGAACGGGCAGCCGGGTTCCGGCGCGACGACACGGACGAGCAGCGGCTAACTAAACTGGAGGCGGTGCTCGCCTTGGCGGCCGATGACCTCAGGGAGGCCGTGCCCCTGCTGGCGGGTTTGCTGTCGGTCCCGACCGGCGACCGCTATCCCACGCTCGACTTCACCCCGCAGAGGCGCAAGGAGAAGACATTGCAGGCGCTGGTGGCGCAGGTCGAGGGGCTGGCGGCGCGTCAACCGGTTCTGCTGGTGGTCGAGGACGCGCATTGGGCCGATCCCACATCGCTCGAGCTGTTCGACCTGATTGTCGAGTGGGTGCCGAGCCTGCCGCTCCTGGCGATCGTCACTTTCCGGCCGGAATTCGCGCCACCCTGGGTCGGCCGTCCGCAGGTGACGCTGATCAGTCTCAATCGCCTGCCGCGCCGGCTCCGCGCCGAGATGATCGCGCACGTCACCGGCGGCAAGGTCTTGCCCCAGGAGATCGCCGATCAGATCACCGATCGGACCGATGGCGTGCCGCTGTTCATCGAGGAACTGACCAAGGCCGTGGTCGAGAGCGGCCTGCTCGTGGAAGCCGGCGATCGGTATGTGACGAAGGGTCCGGTTACTCCGCTGGCGATCCCGACATCGCTGCAGGCGTCGCTCCTGGCGCGGCTCGATCGCCTTGCGCCGACGCGCGACGTGGCGCAGATCGCCGCCGCTCTCGGACGACAATTCTCGCACGAACTGATCAGCGCCGTGGCGGCGATGCCGCGGCAGCAGCTGGATGACACATTGAAGCAGCTCGTGAACGCCGAATTGATCTTCCGGCGCGGGACGCCCCCCGATGCGCAATACACCTTCAAGCACGCGCTGGTGCAGGACGCCGCCTACGGCACGTTGCTGCGCAGCCGCCGGCAGCAGATACACGCCCACATTGCCGCAACGCTCGAAGACCAGTTCCCGGACATCGCGGTGGCCCAACCTGCGCTGCTTGCCCGGCACTGCACGGAAGCCGGGCTGGCGGAGAAGGCGGTCGTTTATTGGCACAAGGCCGGTCAGCAGGCGTTGGCGCGCTCGGCGATGACCGAAGCGGCCGCCCAGTTCCGGAAGGGGCTGGACGCGCTGGACGGCCTGCCGGACGGACCCGGGCGCCGGAAACAGGAGCTGAACCTGCAACTCGCGCTTGGATGGGCACTGAGTGTCAAGGAAGGCTTTTCGGCACCCGAGGTGGGCGAGACCTTCGCCCGAGCGCGTGCGCTGGCCGAGCAGATTGATCGACCCGAGTACCTCGCGCCGCTATTCTTAGGCCAATGGTTGTTTCATTTGTGCCGGGGCGAGTACAAGCTGGCGCTGTCACTGGCCGAGCAGCTGGAAAAAATCGGCGAGGCGCGGAACCATGTTGTGTCGCAATTGGGGGGGCGCCGCGCAAATGGGCTGACCCGCCTCGTCCTCGGGGACTTCGTTGCTGCCCGTGCGCTCCTGGAACGGTGTCATGGCCTCGCTGATCCGGCGCTTCGCAGCGGCGGCGGGATGCTGACGCCCGCATTCCTCTACGCTTTGATGCTCGCGGACCTCGCCGTGACCTTGGCGTATCTGGGCTACATCGATCAAGCACGGTCGCGGCTGAACGAGGCATTGTCGGTGGCGCGCCGGCTCAGGCATGCCGAAACGCTAGCTGAAGTGCTCTTTCGTGCGAGCTGGATCGCGGCGATCACCGGGTCACCAGAGATGCAACGGCACGCCGAGGAATTTCTGGCTCTCTCGACCGAGTACGGCTTTTCGTTTTTCTTTGGTTGGGCAACAGCATTCCACGGAGCGTCGTTGACCGCGGTCGGGCAAGCACACAAAGGCCTCACGCTGCTCACACAGGCGCTGGAAGGATTACGTGCTAACGGAACTGTTGCAAATACGTCGCTTGCGCTTATGTGGCTCGCCGAGGCCTACGCTATGGTCGGGCAGCCGGCCGATGGACTGAATTGCCTCGCCGAGGCTGCGCGGATAATCGAGACGACCGAAGAGCGGGACGGCGAGGCTGAGTTGCATCGGTTGCGCGGCGATTTGCTGAATGCCACAGGCGATTCATCCGCAGCCGAGCGGAGCTATCATCAGGCACTCGCGGTGGCCAGGCTGCAGAGCGCAAAGGTGTTCGAATTGCGGGCTTCGATCAGCTTGGCGCGCCTCTGGCGCAAACAGGACAGGCGCGGCGAAGCCCGTGATCTTCTCGCGCCGATCTACGGCTGGTTCACCGAAGGCTTCGACACGCTTGATTTGAAGGAGGCCAAGGTGCTGCTCGATGAGCTGCGCGCCTGACAGCCGATTTCGAAACGGCCTCTCAGTTTGACCCGAGGCGGATATCAAAACTGACCAGCCTCGATGGCAAACTGCGCATGCGGAGTGAAGGGCATCGGAACTGACCAGTCACGCGAGAAAATAGCATCGTGTGGGCGTCGGAGTTCGGCAGTTCGGCGCCCATATGACGATTGGTTTGGAACGGACTACTTGTAGTAACCGACGCCGCATCCCAGGCCGGCGACCGCGGTAACCAAGCTCACCTTCGGCACCCACGTCTTGTCAGGGCCGGCCTTGGGAGACATGTAGCTGACCTCATTGACCTGGCCCTCTTTTGCCGCGTCATAGAGCCTTGGGCCATACACGTCGCCTGTAGGGTCCTTAAATGTCCTCGCATCCTTGCCGAGCAACCCCTTAACGTTGGGATTGCCGACCGCGACGAGGAGTCCGTCGCTCAGATTGAAGCAGAACGGATAGATGTCGCCCTGGACGAAGCCATTTTCACCCTTGTTGATCTCGTCGAGCGTCTTGGTCTTATCGGCTTTGATGGCCGCAACCGTCTTTTCAATCATGGCCTTAGCGTCCGCCGCAGTACCTTGCGCGAATGCCGTAGTCGAGAACAAGACAGCCATGGCGCCTAGCGCGCCAATCATGATTCTACGAAACATGAATATTCCTCCCTGCCTCTTCGAGCAATTTGCAATTGTCATGCACCGTGTACGCAGGCCCGCAAGGATCATATCCCAGACATTGCGCCAATCACCAGTCTGCTCGCGCCCGCCGACGAGCTGATAAATAGAGACGAGGTGGCCATTTCCGGGTTTGGCCCTTCGGCGATCTCGGGAGATGTCCGCTTTTCGCCGCTGTTGCGCTCAAGCGGACATCGGGCGCCGGCCGCTCAATGAGTACACGGCTTACGCGGGACTGCTCCAGTCGCTTGGCCGCTCCGATGAAGCGAGCACTACAATCCCGGTGATCTCGCCGCCCAGGCCTTGGTGGCCTGGCAGCTTTCCATCGCTCGGACGTAGGCTGGGCGTGCCGTCGTGCGGGCGAGATAGTCTCGCTCGATAAGACCGGGGACGTAGTTGCCGGTTCGCAGGCCGAGCAGGAGGGCGTAGCTCACCGAGATATCGGCAGCAGTGAATCGATCGCCGGCGAGATAGGGGCAATCCGCGAGGCGGCGGATAACCAACCCCAGCCGGCTCTCGAAGGTCTCGCGTGCCCAGCAGGTCACCCTGGCATCTCGCTCGGCTGCGGGCGCCAGTTCGCGACCGACAATGACGGCGTTCATCGGCCCGGCGAGCCCGGCCTCGCCCAGGTGGAGAAATTGCAGATAGGAAGCGAAGGCGGGATCATCAGGGGCGACGGCAAGCGAACCTGAGCCGTGGCGGGCGAGCAGGTACTCAAGAATGGCGATCGATTCGACCATGATCGTCTCGCCGTCCTGCAGTGCGGGAATGAAGCCGGCGGGGTTGATCGCGAGGAAATCGCGATCATTCTCGACTGCGAGCAGATCGACCGGGCGCAGCCGATAAGCCAATCCTAATTCCTCAAGCAGCCAGACAACACGGAAGCCGCGACCTTCGCCATAGACGGTGAGCATAGTTGAGCGCTCCTGGATTGGGCTGGATGAGGCGCATTCCCTCTTCCCACCTGCGCTATGGAAGCATCAGTTGCAAAAGCCGCAACTGCCATAGGGCAAAAGCCTTGGGGCGAGCGGACGCTAGCGCAATTTCGGAATATTAGAAATATATTCCTGATTTGCCCGACGTGTCAAGTTGCCTGGCCAAGCGCCGGCCGCCGCCGGCTACTTTGCATGGGGTTGTTTTCGATATTTTGGCAGCGCCCCCCTGCGACGGCCCCATAACTTCATATTGCTCTAACCGGAGCCGCCCGGCTCGAGCGCTTCGCCGAGCTCGAGCGGATGCGCCATGGTCTCGTGCAGCGCGTCCTTGTCGAGCTCGCCCTCGGAGAGGCTGATCACGACGCAGGCGACGCCGTTGCCGATCAGATTGGTGAGCGCGCGGCACTCGCTCATGAACTTGTCGATGCCGACCAGGATGGCGATCGACTGGATCGGAATGTCGGGCACGATCGACAGCGTCGCGGCGAGCGTGATGAAGCCGGCGCCGGTGACGCCGGAGGCGCCCTTCGAGGTGATCATGGCGATGCCGAGGATGCCGAGCTCCTGCCAGATCGTCAGATGGGTGTTGGTGGCCTGCGCCAGGAACAGCGTCGCCAGCGTCATGTAGATGTTGGTGCCGTCGAGATTGAAGCTGTAGCCGGTCGGCACCACGAGGCCGACCACCGAGCGCGAGGCGCCGAGATGCTCCATCTTCTGGATCATCTGCGGCAGCACCGTCTCCGACGACGAGGTGCCGAGCACGATCAGGAGCTCGTCCTTGATGTAGGCGATGAAGCGGATGATCGAAAAGCCCGCCAGCCGCGCGATCGCGCCCAGCACGATCAGCACGAACAGCACACTAGTGAGATAGAACGTGCCGATCAGCGCCGCCAGATTCACCAGCGAGCCGAGGCCGTAGGCGCCGACGGTGAAGGCCATCGCGCCGAACGCGCCGAGCGGCGCGACGCGGACGATCATCCGGATGATGCCGAAGAACATCTTGGACGCCTTGTCGATTGCCTCGGCGATCGGTTCGCCGGGCTTGCCCATCAAGGCAATGGCAAACCCCGAGAGGATCGAGATCAGCAGCACCTGCAGCAGGTCGCCGCGCGCGAGCGCGCCGAAGAAGCTGTCGGGGATGATCGCCATCAAATGGGCAACGATGCCCTGCTCCTTTGCCTGCGTCACGTAGGTGGAAACCGATTTCGGATCGATCGTGGCGGGATCAATGTTGAAGCCGCGGCCGGGCTGCAACAGCTCCCCGATCAGAAGGCCGACAGCGAGCGCGACCGTCGACACCGCCTCGAAATAGATCAGCGCCTTCAGCCCGACCCGGCCGACGCGCTTGAGGTCGCCCATCGAGGAGATGCCGTGCACCACGGTGCAGAAGATCACCGGGGCAATCATCATCTTGATCAGCGCGATGAAGCCGTCGCCGAGCGGCTTCAACTGCTTGCCGAGGCCCGGATAGAAATGACCGATCAAGACGCCGGCGGCGATCGCGATCAACACCTGGATGTAGAGGATCTTGTACCAGGGCTGATGTTTGTGATGGACGGCGGGCTTGATCGCGTCTGTGGTCATGAGGTGCCCCGGGCTGGAATGAACTCAACTGGTGATGCCATCTTGGCGGAGCCGCGCGCAAGCGACAATGGCCATTCGCGCCCGCCGCGCGCGCACACGAATCTGTCATAGACTACGGCCGGCTCGCATCCGGAGGCTGAGATGGAATTCACCGCACTGTTTCTCGCCATCACCATCGCCATGCTGGTGGCCTGGCGTGGCCCGCGTCCGGTCGCGATTGGATTGTTCGCGGTGATCCTGGTCGCCTGCGTCGCGACCTTGCTGCACCACGCCACCGACCGCCTCACGCTGTCGTTCTGAGGCCAGCCATGACCGACACGCAGGCAGTGACGCTGAATGCCCTCGCGCTCTATGGCCTCGCGCTGTTACTGGCCGCAGCTTTTGCGGCCCAGCTGTTGCTGCACGAGCTGCCCTGCCCGCTGTGTTTGTTGCAGCGCATCCTTTTCGCCCTGCTGGCGATCGGACCGATCCTGAACGTCCGCTTCGGACCGCGGCCGAGCCATTATGCCCTGTCGCTGCTGACGGCTGTGCTCGGCGCATCGGTGTCGACCCGGCAGGTCCTGCTGCACATCCTCCCCGGCGAGGCCGGCTATGGGTCGGCGCTGCTCGGCTACCATTATTATACATGGGCGCTGATCGCCTTCATCGCCGCGATCGTCCTGCTCGCCGCCATGCTGCTGTTCGACCGCCAGTTCGACCACCGCACGGCGCCGGGTGCGGCGGCTCGCAAATTCGCACAAGGTGCGGTCTGGCTGGTGGTCGGGCTGACGGCGTTGAACGTGCTGTCCACCCTGCTCGAATGCGGCTTTGCCGCCTGCGCCGACAATCCGACAGTTTATGAGTTGCTGAAGCAGGCTGCTTAGGGCCGCTTCGGAATGTTCAACCCACGTTCCACGGCCGGCCGCTTGAGACCGCGCTCCAGCCAGGCCGCGACGTCCTTGAACCGGTCGAACTCGACCAGCTCGCGCGCGCCGTAGAAGCCGATCAGATTGCGCACCCAGCCGAGCATCGAGATGTCGGCGATGCTGTATTCATCGTCCATGAACCATTGCCGCCCGGCGAGATGCGTTTCCATCACGCCGAGCAGGCGAGCGGATTCGGCGACATAGCGCTGCAGCGGCCGCTTGTCCTCATAATCCTTGCCGGCGAATTTGTGGAAGAACCCGACCTGCCCGAACATCGGCCCTATGCCTCCCATCTGGAAATGCACCCACTGGATCGCCTGGTAGCGGCGCGCGGCATCCGCCGGCAACAGCTTGCCGGTCTTCTCGGCGAGATATTGCAGGATCGCCCCGGACTCGAACAACGGCAGCGGCTTGCCGCCGGGACCGTCGGGATCGAGGATCGCCGGGATCTTGCCGTTGGGGTTCAGCGACAGGAACTCCGCGGTCTTCTGATCATCCTTGTTGAAGTCGACGAGATGGACCTCGTAGGGCAACCCGATCTCCTCGAGCATGATCGAGACCTTCACGCCGTTCGGCGTCGGCAGCGAATAGAGCTGCAGGCGGTCCGGATGCCGGGCGGGCCAGCGTCTTGTGATGGGAAAGGCTGACAGGTCGGTCATGTCGACATTCTTTGCACGGTTGTTGTTGGGTGGCTAATGTACGGAGCTCATTGAAAGCCGCAAGGTCTGCAACCGGCCATGAACGATCAACAGACAGAGGCAACGCTCGGCCTTTCCGACGACGAACTCGCGGCACATCCGACCGTGTTTGCGGCAGACGCGTTGGCCGGTCAGGTGGTTGTCGTATCCGGCGGCGCCGGCGGCATCGGCCGCGCCATCACGTGGCTGTTCGCCCGGCTCGGCGCGCATGTCGTGATCGTGGGACGCAATGCCGACAAGCTCGATGCGCTGGTCGATCATCTCGGCCATAGCGGCCTGAGGGCGTCGGCGCACGTTGCCGATATCAGGGATCCCGACGCGGTCAACGCGATGTTCGACGCGCTGTGGACCGAGCATGGCCATATCGACCACCTCGTCAACAGCGCCGGCGGCCAATTCCCGCAAGCGGCGATCGATTTCTCGATCAAGGGCTGGAACGCGGTCATCAACACCAATCTCAACGGCACCTGGTATATGATGCAGGCCGCGGCGCAGCGCTGGCGCGACCGCAAACATCCCGGCAGCATCGTCAATATCGTCGTGGTCACGACGCACGGCCTCTACGGCATCGCGCACACGATCGCGGCGCGCTCCGGCGTGATCGGCCTGTCGCGCGCGCTCGCGGTCGAATGGGCGCCGCTGAACATCCGCATCAATTGCATCGCGCCCGGTGCGATCGAGACCGAGGGCTGGAACGTCTACAGCGAGGCGGCGCGCGCCGCCTATCCGCGCTCCAACCCGATGATGCGTCCGGGCACGCCCTGGGACATCGCGGAGGCTGCGGTCTATCTCGCTGCGCCCTCCGGCAAGTTCATCACCGGCGAGACGCTGACCGTCGACGGCGGCGGCCAGCATTGGGGCGAGACCTGGACCACCGGCAAGCCCGACTACTTCAAGGGCGACGAATAACGCACGCATACGCCGCCCGCCGTTCCTCGATTATTTGCCGTCGTCGAAGCTGACGATGACGGCGGCGTTCGCGATCAGGATCGGGTCGTTGCCCACATCGGACGGAATCTCGAGCCCGCCCGCGATCGCCTTCACCGTCTTGGTGCCATAGGGCAGTTCCCTGGCAACGGCGTCGGTATCGACCGCTTCGGGATTCGGCACGGCGATCGTGACGTCGACGAACATGTCGTTGGCGGTCTTGCCGAACATGCGGAAGAAGCCGAGGCTGGAATGGCGGATCGCATCCGAGACCGCACGCTTGGCGGCCTTGGTCGCGTCACGGCCGTGGACGTCGACGCCCATGCCCATTTCGGTGATGCAGCGCACGCGTGTCATGAAACTTTCCTGTTGTCGTTGGCGTGAGAGACCTTCACTCCTTCGCCCCCTGCGCTCGCTGCGTCAAGCCAGGCCCCTCGCCTCGCTGACGCCGTTGTGATCGCCGCGCGCCAGCATCCATGCCGCAAGGCCGGCAAGGATCGCCGCCGCAACCACCATGACGCAGGCCGCGCTCCAGCCCCATGCCGAGACGACCGCGCCGACCGCGATCGGTCCAGTCACCTGGCCGAAATTGCTGCCCGTCATCAGGAGGCCCATCATGACCGGCACCATCGCCGCCGAACGCGTCGCCGCGGGTGCGGTCGCGAGCAACGTCGCCGGGATCAGGCCGCCGGTCGCGGAGAACAGCAGGCACAGAATGAATGCGCCCCAGCCGCCCAGCACCGGCAGGAAGATGCCGAGCGCGGACGCGCCCATCACGACGGCCGCAACTGCAATCAACCCAGTCCGGCTCACCCCGCGCGCGAGCAGATTGCCGGCGGCGAGATTGCCGACGACATTGGCGGCCGCCGCCAACGCACTGAGCCCGCCGGCGCTCTCGCTGGAGACGCCGAGCCGCTCGGTCAAAAGGATCGGCAGGAAGCTGAACACCGCAAAGAACATCAGGCTGTAGAGCCCGAACAGCACCATCAGAAGCGCCGGGGTGCGGCGCCGCGCCAGCGCGGTTGCCTCCTGCATCAAGCCGGTACGCGCCGGGCCGGTCCGCGATGCCACTTCAGGCACACTGACGCTGGCAAGGACGAACAGCAGGGCGGCAAAGGCGGCACTGGCCCACCAGATCGCGCGCCAGCCATCGAACATCGGACCCGCGACCAGCGCCAGCGCGATCCCGAACGGGATCACGCAACTCCACACCGCCATGGTGATGTCACGCGCACCGACATCGACCACGCGATTGAGCAATGCAGGAGCAGAAACCATCACCAGCAGGAAGCCAAGCCCTTCCAGCAGGCGCGATCCCAGCAGCACCGCAAGCTGCGGCGCGAGCGCGCCCGACGCCGCGCCGAGCGTGATGGCCGCAAGCCCGCACAGCAACACCCTGCGCGCGCCGACCGCGGCGATCACCACGCCCGCTGGAACGCTGCCGACAAGCCCCAGCACCGCAAAGATGCCGGCGATTGCTCCGACCGCAGCGAGGTCGATGCCGAGGCTTTGTTGCAGCATCGTTGCGGCAATCGGCACCTTCCCGACCTGGAGCGCGGCGCCGATCCCGCAACCGGTCACGACGGCAACCGTCGCCCATCGCCTTGCCTCGCTCTGCTGCACCACGGCCGTCTCGATCGTCATGCGTCCACCCGTCCAGTTCGAGCCACTACAGATAGCGTTTCCAGATCATCGACAGGAGTGATATGTTTTACATCCAATTGATCGATTTCATAGATCACGCTCGATAACCTCACGCTCGACCAGATCCGGGTCTTTGTCACCATCGCCGAGAGCGGCAGCTTTCGCGCCGCCGCGACCAAGCTCGCGCGGGTGCAGTCCGCGGTCAGCCATGCCATCGCCAACCTCGAGTCCGAGCTTGGTCTCATGCTGTTCGACCGCTCCGGCCATCGCCCGGCGCTGACGGCGGAAGGCAAGGCACTGCTCGGCAACGCCCGCGATCTGCTGCTCCGCGTCGACGCGATGCGGGCGCGCGCGCACGGCCTTGGTGACGGGGTGGAGCCGGAACTCTCGCTGGTGGTCGACACGCTGTTTCCGATCGCCGCGGTCGGCGCAGCGCTGACGGAAATGCGCTCAGCCTATCCGTCGGTGAGCGTGCGGCTCGCAGTCGAACCGATGGGCGGGCCGATCGCCGCCCTGACCGAACGACGCAGTGCGCTCGCCGTCACGGTCGGCGAGGATTTTCGCGATCCCCGCCTCGCGCTCGACGCGATCTGCGCCGTGCAAATCGTCGCCGTCGCCTCCGCAAGCCATCCGCTCGCGCGCCGCGGCCGCAAGAGCGTCGCCGACCTCGCCGATCATCTGCAGATCGTGCTCTCGGATCCGACGCCGCTGTCGGAAGGCCGCAGCTTCGGCGTGCTCTCGCCGCAGATTTGCCGGGTGAGCAATCAGGACACCAAGCACGCCCTGATCCTGGCCGGGCTCGGCTGGGGCCGCCTGCCGCTCTGGCAGGTCGCGCGCGACCTCCGGGATCACCGCCTGGTGCGGGTCGAAACCGGCGCACTCGGCCGCAACGCTGCGCTTGCGATGGAGGCCTATCTCGCCCACCGGTTCGACGAACCGCTCGGCCCCGCCGCACGTGCATTCGCGGATGCGCTGACGCGGATCGTCGCACGCAGCAGCGCGCCGGCGAGCAAGACGAAGTCACGCAAGCAGCGCTAGCCGAAGGACGCTACGCAGGAAAAGGTGTGGAAGCAGCTCGTCGACGGCGAGCTGGCCTCGCCCGACACCTGGGAGGTCTCGCTCTCGTCCGGCAAGGACAAGCGTGAGACCTTCGAGCGGTTGATCGCCGAGAAGCGGCTCGGCGGGCTGGCGCTGCTCCGCAACCTGCGCCTGATGCAGAAGGCGGAGGTGCCGCGCCGGACCATTGCGGAGGCGATCGACGCGATGCGAACCGACCGCATCCTTCCCTACCGCTTCATCACGGCCGCGCATTATGCGCCGGACTTCGAGCCGGAGCTGGAGGCCGCGATGTTGAAGTCGGTCAAGGAATACGCACGGCTTGACGGCCGCACGCGGCTCCTGATCGACGTGTCGGGATCGATGTTCACTCCGCTCTCGGCCCAGTCTGAAATGACGCGGGCGGAAGCGGCCTGCGGACTTGCGATCCTCGCCCGCGAGGTCTGCGACGAGGTGGAGATCTTCACGTTCAGCAATGAGGTCGTGAAGCTGCCGCCGCGCCGCGGCTTCGCGCTCCGCGATGCGATCATCGGCTCGCAGCCGCATGGCGGGACGTATCTCGGCAAGGCGGTGACGGAGATCGACCGCAAGGGCGATCGCCTGGTCGTCTTCACCGACAAGCAGAGCCACGACCAGGTGCCCGCACCCCAGGGACGCGGATACATGGTCAACGTGGCGTCCTACCGGCACGGGGTCGGACACGGCCCGTGGACGCGGGTTGACGGCTTCTCCGAGGCCGTGATCGCCTGGATCGCAGCGTCGGAACAGACGATGCACTGACCTGCGTCGCACAACAACGGACCCGGACGCGCGGACCACAGCGCGCCCGGGTCTTTTCACGAGCGGCAACCAATATTTGTGATCGCCCAGCGGCGATCTTCATCACGAGGTCGAGAGCCCTCACGCCAACTCCCCGTCATTTCGCTGCGGTTCATCTCGGCCGGCAGACAATGAGCGCAGTCAACCGCGGTCCAGAGGGAGCCGTGTGCCCATGCCGATCAGCCGCCGGCGAGCGCTCAAGCTTGCCTCGTTTGCCGTAGCGACCCCGCTGCTCGGCAGCGAAAGCCGTGCCGAACCGACGACCGTTGCGGGCGCGGCCACGTTTGACATGGCCACCTTCACAGCCACCTCCGGCGGCGACGCCGACGCGGCCTTTGCCAAGGCGCTGGCCGCCATCGCCAAGGCAGCGGCTGATGCGAGCAAGGCAGGGCCGGTTCACATCGTCCTCAATCTGGAAAAGAACGCCAGCTACCGGATCAAGCGGCCGCTGGCGTTCCGGCAATTGCACGGCTTCGAACTCAACGGCAATGGCGCGCAGCTGATCAACACCGCACGCAGCGGGACCTTCGCGATCTCCGGCTGCAACCGCCTCACCATCCGCGATCTCACCATCGACTACGATCCGCTGCCCTTCACCCAGGGAACGATCACCGCGTTCGACAAGCAAGCGGTCGACATCACGGTGAAGGTCGATCCCGGCTATCCCGATGATGCCGCACTGCTGGCCGCCTTCACGGATGGCTTCTTCAAGGTGATGGACCGCCGCAACCGGACGCTGAAGACCGGCGCCAGGGATTTCCTCTCACCGGTCCATGCCACGCGCCTCGGCGACGGCCAGATCAAGGTGCATCTGCGGTGGGGCGCAAACGATCGTTTCCCGAGCCAGCTGCCGATCGCGGTGGGTGACGTCGTCACCATCGCAAATAGCGGCGCGCATGCCATCGCGGTGGACTCCAGCGTCGCCACCAGCCTGATCGACCTGAAGCTGCTGGCCTCGCCGGGCATGGGCATCATCGAGAACGGCGGCGAAGGCTCGATGATGCTGCAGAAAGTCTCGGTCATTCCGGGACCCAGGCCGAAGGGCGCGACGACCGACCGTCTGATCTCGACCAATTCCGACGGCTCGCACTTCACCGCGGTCGCGCGCGGTCCGACCATGGAGGACTGCAGTTTCGCGAACACCTCCGACGATGCTGTCAACGTGCACGGCTTCTACTACTACGTCGTGGCGAAGACCGCGCCGCGGAGGCTTCTGCTCAGCCCGAAATGGGACGTCGGCCTCGCGGCCGGCGACGATATCGAGAGCTGCGACCATGCGACGTTTCGCTCCCTCGGACGCGGCAAGGTCGAGCAATTGGCCAAGCGCCACGCGCCCGAGCTGAAGGCCAAGATCGCCCAGCTCTGGAAGAACAGGAGCCCGACCACCCAGCCGGACCTGATCTACGACGTGGTCCTGCAGCAGGACCTGCCGCTCAAGACCGGCGATGCTATCACCTCGCTGACGCACATCGGATCCGGCGCCACCGTGCTGCGTTGCAGTTTCCACGCCTGCGGCCGCGTGCTGATGAAGGCGCCGAACGCGATCGTCGAGAACTGCCAGTTCACGTTCTCGACCGGCGTCGCGTTGCAGGCGGGCAGCGACATCGGCTTCTGGTCGGAGTCCGGATTTGCCGACAACCTCGTGTTCCGCAACAACCGCTTCAGCCATTGCGTCAACGGCGCCAATGAGCTGACCAGCGGCAGCGGCACGCTCGGCACCATCTATGTCGGAATGGTGCCGCCGGAAGGCGCCAAGGGATTTCAGGACAATTTCCAGAACCGGCGCGTCATCATCGAAGGCAATCACATCGACGATTCCTACATCTACGCGATCTTCGTCAGCAATGCCGACGGCGTCAGGATCGCCGGCAACGTGATCGGCCAGACATTTCTGCGCGGCGGCTCGTTCGGGGCCGGCGACTTCTTCCATATCAAGCCCGACAGCGCGATCTTCGTCGGCCGCGCCAGAAACGTCGAGATCAGCAACAACGTCGCCGCACACGGCCCGATCGCGACGAATGCCGTCGCGATCGATCCCAGCTGCGACAAGCGCACGGTCCATCTTGCCGGCAACAGGCTGGCGTGAGCGAGCGTGACGCCGCTCAGGGTATCATTCCCGGACTTTACCCTACCCCTGCTTCTGCAGCACCGTGATGTGCAGGCGGCGGCGGATCTCCATGCCCTGACGGCGGTAGAGCGCGATTGCCGAGACGTTGCTGGTGAAGACGTGCAGGAACGGGATCTCGCCGCGCGCCACGATCTGGCGGCCGACCGCCGACAGCAACGCCTGCGCATAGCCGCGGCCGCGCTGGTCCGGATGCACGCAGACCGCGGTCATCTCGGTGTAGTTCCCCGGCTTCATCCGTTCCCCGGTCATTGCGACTAGCTCGCCGCCAACGCGAATGCCGAGAAAGGTGCCGAGCTCATGCGTCCGCGCGCTGAACGGTCCGGGTTTTGTCATTTCCGTCAACGCCATCATCGCGGGAACGTCGGCGGCGCCGAGCGTGACGATCTCGACGCCGGGCAGAGAAAACTCCGCCGGTGTGCCGATCATCTGCTCGCCGGTCTCGGCCAGCAGCACCTTGAACTCCGGCGGCACAGGAACAGGATCGGGTGTGAACAGCACCGCGATATCAGGTCCCGACAACAGCGCACCGAGCGCAGTAAAACTCTTGGGCGACATGTCGACCATGTCGGCAAAGGGTGCGATCGCGACCGGAAAGCGCCTTGCATCGGCGCCGCCTTCCGCAAGGTCGCGTTGCCTCGTGGTCAGCGCGCTCCAGATTGGGCGATCAAGCGGATGGATCGGCGGGACTTCGGACATGCGGCACTTCGCTCCTGATTTTCTTCGAACAGAGCAAGAAGCGCCGACAAAATCCAGCGTGGCGTGATGTCGTTGCGGCTCACAATCACGCCAGCAGGATTTCGCCGTGCCGAACCGATCCTTAGGCGACCTTCAGGCAGAGCTCGGTACCGCCCTTGAGCGGCAGCGTGATCGACACAAAGCCATTTTTGGGATCGCGCACGAACTCCAGAAAATCCGCCTCGGCATTGTCGTTCATGACATAGCCGCCGACGCGAAGCTGCGGAGCAACGATCTCGATCACCTGGCGGGCGAGTGTCGGTCCCTTCTCGCCCGGCCAGCCGTCGATCAGGATGAAGTCGACGGGACCACCGAGATCGCGCAGCGTCTGGCGCGCATCACCCTCGCGGATCTCGGCGTAGTCGGCCAGGCCGGCCTCGGCAAGATTGCGCTTCGCGGTTGCGACCTTGGCCGGCACGATCTCCGAGCCGATCACGGTGCCGCCGCCATTGTCGCGCATCGCGGCGGCGAAATACAGCTCGACATTCCGACTGAGGTCGCAAACTCAGCGACGCGTTTGGCGCGCAGGCCGCGGCACAACAGATAGATCAGTTCGCCCTGCTCGGGATGGATTGAGAAGCCCTGCTCGGCATAGTCGAGCGGATCGCGGCTCATCGTCGGATTGCCGCGCGGACCGCCGGTGGCCGGCCTGAGGCGCGTGGCCTGCAGGCGCGCGATGACGGCAGCGACGCGGGCGTCGGTAATCGCGCTGTGCGGTTCAGCGTTGTACATGAAGGGTCTCCCTTGCGGCTGCGTCATTGCTGCAGGATTTCGGCGGCAGCACGATCGAGGATTTTCGCGATGCGGCGCGCCTCGGCGGCGTCGCAGCCGCGCTTCTGGCGCAGCGCGCTCTTCAGGGCGTGGCGGGCGCGGTGCACGTCGTCGGAGGATTCGCCATCGAGATCGCTCACGCCGGCGAAGGCTTCGCGCACCTCCTCCATGCGGCCGCCGATCCGCGACAGCGCCTGGAGAATGGTGTCAGCGGTGGCGCGGTTCTCGGCAAGATGCGCCTTGCCCTGCTCGGTGATGCTGTAGAGCTTGCGCGCCGCATCCTGGGCGACGCTGGCATGGCCGATCTCCTCGAGGAAGGTCAGCGCCGGATAGATCACGCCCGGGCTCGGGCTGTAGAAGCCATCCGACCGCTCCTCGATTTTCTTGATCAGCTCGTAGCCGTGCGCCGGCTGCTCGCCGAGCAGCGCCAGGATGACGAGCTGCAGGTCCTGCGACGAGAGCCGCCGCGATCCCGGAAAGTCGCCGCCGCCACCCCGCCCGAAGAAGCCATGGCCGCCGCGGCCAAAGCGATGGCCGCCCCGGCCGTGCCGGCCCATGGCGAAGAACCCAAACCGGAATCCGTCATCGCCCCGGCCGCCAAACATAGATCGTCTCATTGGTCATTCCTTACTAAAAACATATCTTACGATATATCTACAGATGGAACAGCGGCAACCCACGTTTTCGTGAGGCCCGGCGGACAAGCAGCGACCGGTACTGGCCGGGATTGGCGATTTACGCCGGGCTTGCCCGTCTTCGCGCGGCTGGCCTATGGCTTTGATGCCCCGCCAGCCCTCCGACTCATGCGCCCAAAAACCTTCGAAGCTCATTGCCTGCGCCTGCCCGCCGCCACCAAGGTGGTGCAATGGGAAGGCACGTCGGTGTTCAAGGTCGGCGGCAAGATGTTCGCGCTGGCCGGCGGCTTCATCGCGAGCACCGGCGGCTTCATGTTCAAGACCTCGAACATGGCCTATCAGCTTTTGATCGAGCAGGAGCTCGCGCGGCCGGCACCGTATCTGGCGCGTGCCAAATGGGTGCAACTGGTCGGCAACGACGCCCTGCCCGACGCCGAGCTCAAGGCCTATCTCGACCAGGCGCATGGGCTGATCGCCGCGAAGCTGACGCGCAAATCGCGCAAGGCGCTCGGGCTCGACTGACGGGCCGAGCCGCAGCGCGGTTCAGCCACCCAGCGGCTCGTCGGAATCGCCCGACAGCAATTTTGCAAACAGCTCCTTGAAGGCGAACTTGTCGTCGCCCTTGGCGCGATGGAAGCGCAGTACGACGTCGAACCGGCTGGCGTCCCATTTGGTGGGCGGCTTGCCCCTGCTGACTGGTATCAACGGAAGGACGTCGGCGATGATCGCCTTGTGCTCCCAGCACAGCAGCACGACGCCGTGCAGCGCCAGCAGCACCTTGACCAGCGCCGGCTCATCACCTTTGCCAAAACCTTCGTTGGGCGTCGCACCAAGACGCGCCGCCAGCGCCGAGATCGTCTCAGCGGGACGGCTGCTCGGCCCCCGGTTGGGCGTGGTGCCGGGCGTCGCGGCATAGATCGCGTCAGGCTTGACATAGTCGCCCTTGGCGAGGTCGGTGCCAAACAACGCGGTCCATGCGCCGGCGCGTTGCCAGCCGCGCAGGACAAGCGACTCGGTATCGGGCACACCGTCCGCGGTGAAGCCGGGCCCCGGCCAGCCATCATCAGGCTTTTCGGCGTGACGGATGATGAAGAGCGTGAGCGCATCCATGACGTCCTCCCCGGGGAAGATGTGTTGCTCGCAAGGGCAATTTCGATCCTATGCTGGCGGCATGCTCCGCTCCATGAACGGCGTCACAATTTGCGAAAACTCGCCCGGTACTGCGCCGGCGACACGCCGAGCCGCTCGCTGAACACGATGCGCATCCGGTCGGCCGAGCCGAACCCGCAGTCGAACGCAACCGCCTTCAGCGGCCGGTCCGAGCCCTCGAGCAGCCGGCGCGCGGCGTCGACCCGCGCGCGTTCGACGAATTCATGCGGCGTGAGGCCGGTCTCTTGCGCGAAGGCGCGGCCGAAATTGCGCACGCTCATGCCGACGGCCTCGGCCAGCGTTTGCAGGGTGTGGCGCTCGCCGACACGCTGCATGACGTGCGCCTGCGCGCGAGCGATCGGCGAATCCTCGTCGACCGGCGCGGTGAGATAGGGGCTGAACTGCGACTGCCCACCCTGGCGTTGCGCCACCACGACCAGCCGCTTGGCCACCGCGACCGCCACCTGCGGCCCATGACGCTCGGCGACCAGCGCGAGACCGAGATCGATGCCCGCGGTCACGCCGGCAGAAGTCATCAGTCTGCCGTCACGAATATAGATCCGGTCGAAGATCACCTCGGCGGCCGGGAAGCACGTCGCCAGAAGCTGCGCGTTCTGCCAATGCGTCGTCACCTTGTGCCCGTCGAGCAGCCCGGCATGGCCGAGCGCGAAGGCACCGGTGCAGATCGAACCGTAGAGCTCGGCGCGCGCGGGCGCCCCGCGCAGCCACTGCGTCAGCGCCGGATCCGGCTCGGTATCGGGCAACGCCGGTCCGCCGGCAACCAGCAGGATGTCGAATTTCTCGTCTGCCTCATCGAAACTGAGGTCGGCTGATATCTTCATGCCGTTCGATGCGCGCAGCGGTTCGCGGCTGGCGCCGACCAGCACCGTCTCATAGCCGTCGCCATCAGCGACAAAACCGTTGGTCTCCGCGAACACGTCGACGGGGCCCGCGATATCGAGTGCCTGAACCCCTTCGTGAATCGCGATCGCTACCTTCTGAACCGCCATGCCTTCTCCCTGCCCCAGCCTTTCCTTGCCTGTGGCGCGAAACGATGTCTCGTTGGCCAGATCCGGCGGCGCACGATCGTTGCGGGATCAGGCCAAGACGGGCGACAAGCACACCACGGATCACGCCACGAGGCGATCCGAACACACCGTAGAGACGAGCGCTGGCGCGCCCCGCGTGTTTCGCACGCCACGGTATCGTCTTGCCATATCGAGGAGCGTCTTGAAATGACCGAGATCATCGCTGGCATCCGTGTACCCGACAGCGCCATGGCCCGCGCCGCGACCCAGCTGGTCCGCGATACCGAGGACGACCTGCTCTATAATCACAGCCGCCGCGTGTTCTTCTGGGGCGCGCTCACCGGCAATCGCCGCAAGCTGAAGTTCGATCCCGAGCTGCTCTATATCGGCGCCATGTTCCACGACATGGGCCTCACCGCCGAACATGCGAGCCCCGATCTGCGCTTCGAGGTCGACGGCGCCAACGCCGCACGCGACTTCCTCAAGGGCTACGGCGTCGCCGAACGCGACATCGAGGACGTCTGGGCCTCGATCGCGCTACACACCACGCCCGGAATCCCCGAGCATATGCGTCCGACCATCGCGCTGGTCACCGCCGGCGTCGAGATGGACGTGCTCGGCATCGCCTACGACGATTTCTCGCACGAGCATCGCGACCATGTCTGCGCGCATCATCCGCGCGAGGCGAACTTCAAGGAGAACATCATCGATCATTTCGCGGCCGGCACCATCAAGAAGCCGCTGACCACCTTCGGTAACGTCAAGGCCGACGTGCTTGCGCTGAAGGACATGAACTACACACGGGTGAACTTCTGCTCGATCATCCTCGGCTCGAAATGGCCGACGTGAAATCGGCCAGCCCGCCCCGGCCCTCATCAGCCGGGACGAAGCCATGCTCAATCCGCGAACAATGCCTGGACGTCCTCTTCCGTGAGCGCGGCGCCGATGCGTCCTTGCGAATCGAAAATGCTGTCGGCCAGCGCGCGCTTGCGGGCCTTGAGTTCGTCCATCTTCTCTTCGATCGTACCGGTAGCCACCAGCCGATAGACAAAAACGGCCTTGTCCTGCCCGATGCGATGAGCACGGTCGATCGCCTGCTCCTCGACCGCGGGATTCCACCAGGGATCGAAGATGATCACGGTATCCGCGGCGGTCAGATTGAGTCCGACACCACCGGCCTTCAGGCTGATCAGGAACAGGTCGGTGACGCCGTCCTGAAACTCCTCGATCACGCGCCTGCGGTCCTTCGTTTCACCGGTCAGCACACTGTACCTGATGGCGAGCGCGTCGCAGCGCTTGCGGATCAATGCCAGCATGGAGGTGAACTGCGAGAATACGATGATCTTGCGCTTCTCGCTCAGGAGTTCTTCGATCATCTCCATCAGCCGATCGAGCTTTGCAGACGGACGCTTGACGCCGTCGTCGAGGTTGAGCAGCGCGGGATCGCAGCAGGCCTGGCGCATCCTGAGAAGGGCTTCGAGCACAACGATATGGCTCTTGGCCAGGCCGCGTTCCCGGATCGCCTTGCGGACCTTCTCTGACATCGACAGACGGATGGCATCGTAGAGTTCCCGCTGGTTGCCTTCGAGAACGACCCTTTCGGTGAACTCGCTCTTCGGCGGCAACTCGGCGGCCACCTCCTGCTTGGTCCGCCGCAGCAAAAACGGGCGGATGCGCTGCGTCAGCGCCCGTGCGCGTCCGACGTCGGCACGCTTCTCGATCGGCGTCCGCCAGTTGCGCGCGAACGCCGCCCGATCGCCGAGATATCCCGGGATGGCAAAGCTCATGATCGACCAGAGTTCGCCGAGATGATTTTCCATCGGCGTGCCGGTCAGGCAGAAGCGATGCCGCGCACGGATGTCTTGGAGCCGCCGCGTCGTGACCGCGTTGGAATTCTTGACGGTCTGAGCCTCGTCCAGCACCGCGATGTGCCATTCACGCGCCAGCAGCACCTCGTGATCGCGCGCGATCAATGGATAGGTCGTCAGAACAAGATCGTGATCGCCGATCGCTTCGAAACTTTGCCTGCGGTCGGGACCATGCAGGACGAGAACCCTCAAGCCTGGGGTGAACTTGCGCGCCTCGTTGAACCAGTTGGTCATCAGGCTTGTGGGAGCGACGACGATCGCAGGATCCGTCAGATGACCGCGCGCCTTCTCCAGCGCCAGCAACGCCAGGATCTGGACGGTCTTGCCCAATCCCATGTCGTCCGCCAGCACGCCGCCCAAGCCGCTTTCCCTGAGCAGGTCGAGCCAAGCCACGCCCTGCGTCTGGTAATGCCTCAAGGCCGCATTGAAATCGGATGGCAGGACCGGATCAGGCAATCCGCGGGCGCCGAGCAACCCTGCCATGCGGCGAAGACTATCTGCTCCTCTAAAGACGAAGTGATCGGCTTCGAGACCGAGCAGCGGCACGATCTGTGCGCGCGACAGCCGGAACTTTCCCGAGGTAGCGACGAAGGTTCCGCTCAGAGTAAGGCTATGGAGCGCCAGTACGAGCGGGAGGAAGCGATCGGCCGCCAGCGCCAGATAGCGGCCGTCAGCCAACGGCAGGTAGACGCTATCGCCATCCTCCGCGAGTTGCTTGACCGTCTCGGGCGCAAATCCCGGTTGCGATACCAGCGCCGCCACGAGCGGGGCGAGATCGCGGCGCTCGCCGTCGATTTCGATCCCGAGCGCAAGCTCGAACCAGTCGATGCCGCTGCTCTCGAAGTCGGCATCAAACACCCCGGATGAGGTCGCGAGCCGGTACGGGAAATCGTCGTCGATGCGGATTTCGAGACCGGCCGCCTGCAAATTGGCCGCATCAACATTGAGGAAGTCGAGCCAATCGGTCGACTGCGCGAAAGTCAGATCATACGCATGCGCGACATCAAGCTGCAGGAAGGCCGATCTCACTTCGACCAGGCCGAGACTGGTTAGTCGTGCAGTCATCTCCTTCTCTTTGGCCTTGCGTCGCGCGACGACGTAGAGAATTCCGTCCCGGAACTGCTCCACGCGGTGGGCGCTTTCCGACCGTTCGATTTCGACCGGGCCGTAGCGGAAGCTGAGGCGGGCCACCGGCACGCGGTCGGGCGTACCGTCGCCATAGTAGTAGTAGGCATGAGCCGCCTTGCGCCCCGACATCAAACGAAGCAGCGGCTTTGGGTCCATGTCGATCTTGGTGGCGGCGGCCGGCGGCGCGGGCAACCAGCCGTGATCCAGGCTCGGCAACTTCTGGCCAAGGCGTTGCACGACTTGCGCGACATGGGCATGCGGGATGGCTGGAGCCAACAGAAGCCGGCAGCTCAGCCGCTCCGGAAGATTCAACGTGATCGGCCCGATCAATCCGGCGGCGGCGTCGATGTAGACCGGCGGCTCGGCATTCAGCGCCGTTGCGCCCTCGACGATCAGCAGCGGAGCAATGCCGTCCCTGGTGACCTGACGCCACGCGATGCGACCGTCCCGCGGCTCGCCCCATTGCAGCGGCGCACCGCTGTGATCGCGCCAGAACGCCCGCCCCGTCGCGACGACCTGTTTCAGGACATCAGCCGAATAGGTGCGTCGGCCGGACGTATAGCCGGACCGAAACTCGCTGGACAACCTGACAAGGATGTCGATGTCGGAACCAAGGTAATATTTCGGTGCACGGTCGACCGAAAATTCGTTCAAGGATGGCTGCGACACCTTGCTGCCGAACTCGCCGGTCTTCAGGATCTTAACGGATACCAGCGACACATCCATGCAGGGGGTACCACCCCCTACCCCCTCGGGCTGCAGGTAGTAGAGCAACCGCTGTGTGACATCGTGCGGATATTCCGTGTTCCGCATCGACCGGCCGACCGTCTCGATCCATTCCGCGATTTGGTAGGGCAGCACCGCGTCAGGTCGCGACTGCCCGTTGCCCGCGGCGCTTCGCGGCTGCTGCGGTGCCACGCCGGTCGCCCGTACAGGCGAATGCAAGGCTTCAAACAGCGTCGCGGCAACGTGCTTGCAGTTCACGGCCATTGGACAGGTGCAATCGCCATCGACGTCGACCAGTCGATTGCCGTCGAACTCCAGCTCGATATCGACCTGATAGGGCTTGCGTTCGGTTCCGCTTACCTGCGCCTGCACGCGGGTGAGATCCGGACTGACCACCAACGCCGAGACGCGGCCCTGAGCACGGTAGGCAAAGGCCTTGTCCACAGCCGACCGGCTGAAGAAGCCGAGGATGTCCTTCTGTTTCAGTCGCTCGGAAAGGTTCGGAACGTCGGGCATCAAGGATTGCGGTTTCCAGGAGCGTGGCGGAGCCGGGACAATCCACCATTAGCAGGCGGAATATGTCGGCCAAACGGCATCGACGAGTGCCTGCCCTGCTTCCACACCTTCCTTTGTCGCCGGCCGCGGCACATTGCGGTCGGCGGACGCCCGCAGTCTAACTGCCCTGCGCCGGACCGCGGTCCGGCCCAGGATCGCGACCGGCGGCAACGAGCGCGAGCCTGGCAAGGTAGTGCGTCCAACCCTTGCTATGGCTCGCGCACTGCTCGGCGTTCGGCAGGCCGCTATGGGTCATCCGCAACAGCGTGCCGCTGTCCTTGTTGATCAGGTCGATTTCGATCAGGCTCGATCCCGGCGGCACCTCGGCGCCGCCCTCCCAGCCGAAACTGTAGGCGAGACGATGCACTGGCACGACCTCGCGAAATGCGCCGCGTGCCGCCCGCGACAGATCGCCGGAGACGCCCTTGAGCAGATAGAGCCCGCCGGGATGCAGCTCAGTCTCGGCCTCGAGCCCCATCCAGCTCACGATCTTCTGTGGATCGGTCAGGAAGGCGAACACGGTTGCGGGCGGCGCCGCGATCTGGATCTCGCGTTGAACGATGAAGGCTTCAGTCATCGATCCTTCCTCCATTGACGGTGGGTCTTCAGGGATAATTCGTGACAAGGGTGGCGCATCAACCCCATGATGGGGTGATGCAATTGTCCTCGACGTTGAGCTGGCTGGTCGACGCCGCCGCCGAGACCGCGGGCGCCAACCGGTTGCTGGCGGATCTGGGTAGCCATCTTATCACGGATGGCCTGCCGCTTGCCGGCGGCGCGCTGACGCTCGAAGTTCCGCACCCGTTGATCGCCCGGCGCACCTGGCTGTGGCGCGCCGGCAATGGCGAGGTGATCGAGGCGCTCGGGTTCGCGCCGGAACAACCCTTTGCAATGCCCGCTATGATCGGATCCGGGGATGCCGGCCGGCGTTGGCTCAACAGCCTCGCGCCCGGCCCCATCCACGAGGACACGATCGGAACGCGGCCGAATGGACCGACCCTCGGCTGGATCGGGACCCGCGCCTTCACACCGGCCGCGCGGCATCGCACAGCCCTGCGCGGTCTTCACCCTGCCGGAGGGAATGCGCTCATCAGCGCGTACATCGGGACCATCCCCTGCAACGAGAGCGGTCCCTGCATGGCGCCGCAGATCGTGTCGGCCGGCGCCAGCGCGGCCACCAGCGCCATCACGGCGAAGGTCGGCGCCGCCGCCAGCGACAGCCAGCGCGCGACCATGGCACCGCGGCCGCCGAACCGGCCTTTCAACCAATCCTCGTGTGTCTCGATTCCGGTCATCATTCGATCTCTCTGGGGATGATCCATGTCGTCATGTGCTAGGTTAGGACCGGGCCTCGGAGGACGAGAGTGACAAGTGTGTCGGGATTCGAATGGACTCGCTGATTACGGCTGCGGCGCGCGCGCTCGCGGCGGGTGATCCCCTCGGCGCACTGAAACGGGTAGCGCTGCGCGACGATGCGCCGGCGCTGGCGCTGCGCGGCATCGCGATGGCCCGGCTTGGCGATTTCACCCGCGCCAAGGAGCTGTTGCGGCGCGCGCGCCGCGCCTTCGGTCCGCGTGAAGCCATCGCGCGGGCCCGCTGCGTGGTGGCCGAAGCGGAGATCGCGCTGGTGTCGCGCGACCTTTCCTTTCCGAGAAAAAGCCTCGCGGCAGCGCGCGCAACGCTCGCGGCGCGTGGCGATGCGCTCAACGCTGCCCATGCCGGCTATCTCGAAATCCGCCGCCTGCTCTTGATTGGGAGCCTCGATGCGGCCGAGCGCATGCTTGATGACCTCGACCCGGCGCCCTTCCCGCCGGCGCTGCGGGTCGGACATGAACTGGTCGTCGCCGGGATCGCGATGCGGCGGCTGCGGACCAAGCCGGCGCGCGAGGCCCTTGCACGGGCAAAGGATGCCGCGCGCCGCGCCGGCATCGCCGAGCTTGCGGCCGAGGTCGAAAGCACCGCGCGCCTGCTCGCGACGCCGGCGGCGCGCCTGATCGCGCGCGGCCATGAGCGGCCGCTGCTGCTCGAGGAGGTCGAGGTCCTGATGGCATCGAAGGCGCTCGTCGTCGATGCCTGCCGCTACGTCGTGCGTGATTCCCGGACCACGGTCTCGCTGACGCGGCGGCCGGTGCTGTTCGCGCTCGCCCGTGCGCTCGGCGAAGCGTGGCCGCAGGACGTCTCGCGCGGCACGCTGATCGTACGCGCGTTTCGCGGCAAGCATGCCGATGAATCGCACCGTGCGCGGCTGCGGGTCGAGATCGGACGCCTGCGCCGGGCCTTGCTGCCGCTCGCCGATCTCAGCGCGACACCCGACGGCTTTGTGCTCGAGCCGCATGGCCGCCGCGAGGTCACCGTGCTGGCGCTGCCGGTCGAGGAGGAACACGCGGCGGTGCTGGCCTTCCTCGCCGACGGCGAGGCCTGGTCGAGCTCGGCGCTGTCGGTGGCGCTGGGCGCGAGCCAGCGCACCGTGCAGCGCGCGCTCGACGCGCTGGCCGCCACCGGCAAGGTGGAGTCGGTCGGCCGCGCCCGCGCAAGGCGCTGGATGACGCCCCCGGTGCCGGGATTCACGACGACGTTGTTACTCCCTGCCCCGCTGCCGAACGGCTAGCATCAGGGAGCAATCAGCGCGTTTTCGAGCGAAGTGGATACCCCTTCGCATCAAGGAAACGCGTCAAGACAACAACCAGGAGCGCCGCATGAAGAAGTCCGAAGCCGAAATCATCCGGGAATATGCCTTCGAAGGCGTCGAGAGCGTCGGCGGCGTCAGCTTCGACGGCGAGCAGGTCTGGTTCGCGGCCGGCGGCCGATTGGTCGCCTTCGATCCCGACAGCGGCAATACCACCCGCACCCTCGACATCGCGGCCCATGCCGGCACCGCCTTCGACGGCAAGCACCTCTATCAGATCGCCGAGGACCGCATCCTGAAGATCGAGCCGAACAGCGGACGCGTGGTGTCAACGATCCCCTCGCCCGGCGGCGGCCGCGACTCCGGTCTCGCCTGGGCGGAAGGTTCGCTGTGGGTCGGCCAGTATCGCGACCGCATGATCGTTCAAGTCGATCCGGAAACCGGCAAGGTTTTGCGCACCATCGAAAGCAACCGGTTCGTCACCGGCGTCTCCTGGGTCGACGGCGAACTCTGGCACGGCACCTGGGAAGAGGACCAGAGCGACATCAGGCGCATCGATCCGCAGAACGGCGAGGTGATGGAACGGCTCGAGATGCCGCAGGGCGTGTTCGTCTCCGGGCTCGAGTCTGACGGCAAGGACCGGTTCTTCTGCGGCAGCGGCTCGACCAACAACAAGGTGCGCGCCATCCGACGGCCAAAGCGCAGCCGCGCGTGAAGCAAATGACTTCACGCGCGCACCGGACTTACGCAGGCGCGGGCACCGCCGTTGGCCGCGCCGCCGGTATCGGCCGGAACGTCATCATGATCAGGAACGCGCCGAGGCCGACGGCCCAGGAGCCGACATAGAGCCACGTATAGCTCGCAAAGGTGTCGTAGATCAGGCCGCCGGCCAAGGGACCGGTCGCCATGCCGAGGCTGCCGGCCATCGCGGTACCGCCGATCACGGTGCCCATCATGCGCAGCGGGAAATTCTCGCGGATCAGCACGGAATACAGCGGCATGGTGCCGGCATAGATGAAGCCGAAGATCGCCGCGACCGCGTAGAATGCGGCCAGCTCGCGCACGAGGACATAACCGAGCGCGCCGAATGCCTGCGCCAGCAGCCCCAGCACCAGCACGCGCTTGGCGCCGAAACGGTCGCCGAGCAGGCCGAAGGCGATGCGGCCGCCCATGCCGGCGAGCCCTTCCACGCTGTAGATCGTCACTGCCGCGACCATCGGAATGCCGCAGGTGACCGCGTAGCTCACCGTGTGGATGATCGGCCCGGAATGGGTGGCGCAGCAGAAGAAATTGGTCGCGATCAGGATGATGAATTGCGGCGAGCGCAGCGCCTGCGCCAGCGACATCGACGGCTCACCATTCGTGCTCGCCGCTTCAGCGTGGCCGCCTTGCAGCGCCGGCGGGCGGCGCACCAGGAACGAGACCGGGATCATGATTGCGCCGACCACGCCTGAGACGATCAGCATCGACGTCCGCCAGTCGTGGTGGGAGATCAGCCAGGCCGCGAGCGGTGACATCGTCATCGGCGCCATGCCCATGCCGGCCGACACCAGCGAGACGGCAAGACTGCGATGGGTGTCGAACCAGCCGGTGACGCAGGCCATCATCGGGGCAAAGATCGCGGCCGTTGCCGCGCCGACCAGCGCGCCGAAGAGAAATTGAAATGCCAGCAGCGACGGTGCCTGGCTTGCCAGCGCAAGGCTCGCCGCCAGCACGACCGATCCGGTCAGCACCACCGGAAGCGGCCCGAAGCGGTCCGACAGCGTGCCCCAGATCATGCTGGTGAAGGCCATTGCGAGGAAGCCGATCGTCATCGCACTGGAGATGCCGGTCACCGACCAGCCGGTCTCCCGCGCCATCGGCTGCAGGAACACCGGCAGCGAAAACATGCCGCCGATCGCGACGCAGCCAAGCAGGCCGCCGGCCGCGACGATCACCCAGCGATAGGCTGAATTGGTCATTCCGGAACTCCCATGCAGTGCGTTCTGGCTGAAAGACGAACGAACCGGGGTGGAACCGACAGCGGACGACCGCCCTGGCTCACTTTTTTTTGCGAGCGTGGCGGCCTTCAAAGGCTCATGCCCGGCCGAGCGTCAGCGACCAGCCAAACTGCATCCGGGCTGCGGCGCGATCACGCCGAGTGGCCGAACCTGCACGAGCTCGGTACCTTGCGTCTTGGCGATGAACATGTTCATCGCTACGTGATGATGCCGGCCGAGCGTCACCGGCCCGGTCGGCGACGCAATGGTGAGGCCAGCCATCGCGTCGATGATGGCCTCCTTGTCGAGCTTGCCGGCCTTCTCCGCCGCCGCCTTGAGTGCGATCAGGGTGTTGTAGTGCGTCATCACATAGTTCGACACTGCGACGCCTGGGTTCGCGGCGGCGCGCGCCTTTGCGACGAACGCCTTCACGGCCGGATCCTCGCTCGCTGCGACCGCCGGCACCACCGTCACCATGTTCTGGCCCTTGCCCCGGAAGATACCGAGATCGACCTCGGACAATCCGAGGAAAGCGACGGTGATCTCCTTCAGCAATCCGGCCTCGTCGGCCTGCCGGATGAAGTCCATCCCGTCGCCCTTCAGCGCGAACAGCAACACCTTGGCCTTGCTCGCCGCGACCTCCTTGATCAGCGGAGAAAAGTCCGTCTCGGTCCCCAGCGTGTACCTCGTCCCGACCACCCTGCCACCGAGCTTCTCGATCAAGGGCTGCGCGATGCCGAACATCTGATGCGGCCAGACCCGGTCGGCGCCGAGCAGGAAATACGTGTTGCCGAAGGTCTGCGTCATGTAGGGCAGCAGCTGGCCGAGCTCCTGGTTCGGCACCGCGCCGAACGAAAACAGATAGCGGCTGCATTTGCCGCCCTCGTAATTGGTGGCGTAGAGCAGCGGCGTCTTCGAGCTCTCCGCAAGCGGCACCAGCGCATTCAAATTCTGCGAGGTGATCGGGCCGACCACGGCCAATACGCCGTCCTTCTCGACCAGGGAGCGCATCGCTTCCGCAGCAGCCTGCGGCCGCGTCTTGTCATCGGCATAGATCACCTCGACCGGCCTGCCGAGAATGCCGCCCGCCGCGTTGATGTCCCTAGCGGCGAGATCGAGCCCGAGCCTGGCCTGCTCGCCGTAGAGCTCGACGCCGCCGGAAAACGGCAGCACGGCGCCGACCCGGATCGGTCCGCCGGTTTCCGCCGCACTTGACGGCTGAAGCGCGGCGCCGCAGAGCAGCAGCGCGAGCGTGATGCAGGTGATCGAGCGGGGAGCCATGTGTCCTCGATTCATACCGCTAGCAGGCGGAATCTCAGCCAAATTTAGCTGCGTGGCTCGAAAAGATTGGTTAAGAGCTCAACCACTCGATCACTTGCGGCTACTGCTTCGTTGCGGATTCGCCACGCGGCCTCCGAGATTTGCCGCCCATTCGCGATGATAAAGGACTGCTAACCCCACATACGTCGCCGGCGTGAGCCGCGAAGAGATGGGCGCGTAGTTCGATTGTGGACGATGCAAACCGAACTTGCCCGCGATCCAGCGTCTGAACCCGGACGACCGGATCACCCGTTCGAGATGTCTCAAACGGGACCCGTCCACGCCGAAGGCTCTCATCGCATCTCTAATCTTGGCGTCTTCACGAAACTCCCAGTTCTGTGCACGAACCCATCTGAAAAACACCTCGGGAATACTCGTATTTGGCATCAGATCGTGGCACTCGCGGCACAGCAAGAACAGATTTGACACTTTGTCGCTCCCCTCGAGCGACTTGGGGATTATGTGACAGCGCTGAAGAGGAATTCGGTTCCAACGTCGCAGTATCTCGTCCCAACCTACCTCGGGCCGCTTGATGTCGTACCTTGCGCTGTAGTGAAATCCGCAAGCCCAGCAGCGAGGCTTGCTCGGTTCTACGTGCAAGTACAACTTGGAAAGCCGATGCTTCCAATAATCATAGATTTGCGCTTTGGACGGAAGATCCTCAGCAGCCTGCCACGCAGCCATAGCATGTCCTCCAAATGCTGAACGCGAATCGTGAAATCACTCGCAGACTTCACCGTGAGCGCGTTGCCTATCTCAAGTGTCGCGATCTATCGTCGCGCTGCTCGTAGAGATACCTCCGGGCCGTCACCCATAGGTCGATTTGGATGAGGTGCCCATTCTCGTAGCTGGCGCGCGATCACGCCCGCTTCATGCCTACTGAAAGGATACGCTTTGGAAAATCGCTTCGTCCTGATCTCCGGCTGCTCCGGCGGCGGAAAATCGACCCTGCTGGCGGAACTGCGCGCACGCGGCTATCCCGTCGTCGAAGAGGCCGGCCGCCGCATCATCGCAGAGCAGCTTGTGTCGGGCGGCAACGCCCTGCCCTGGGTCGATACCGCGGCCTTCCTGCGCCGCGCCATTGACGTCGCGCTGAAGGATATGGCGATCGCCAAGGCTCAATCCGGATGGGTGTTCTTCGATCGCGGCCTCGTCGACGCGGCGTCGGCGCTGGAGGCGCTGACGGGTGAACCGGAGCTGCACCCGGTCTGCTCCGACCATCGCTACCACGCGCGCGTGTTCATGACGCCGCCATGGCCCGAGATCTACGTTACCGACGCGGAGCGACGGCACGACTTCGAGGCGGCGACGGCGGAGTATCAGCGGCTGACGGAGACGCTTCCCATGCTCGGCTACGACGTCATCAGCCTGCCGAAGACGTCTCCGTCGGAGCGCGCAGATTTCGTGCTGGCGACGCTCGGCGGCAGCGCGGCATCGATAGACTGATCAGACCGTCACTCCGCGGCCTCGTCGGCAGGTGGCAGGCTTGCCCGATCAGAACGACGTCCCGCCGCCGAACCTGAACTCCTGCACAATGTCGTACTTGCCTTTCGTGATCGGCACGGCGTAGTCGAAGCGCAGCGGACCGAAGGGCGACGCCCAGATCAGGCCGACACCCACCGAGGTTCGCACCACGTTGTTGTCGTCGTATTGCAAGCCGCAGGTCGGGCACGCCGGCGTGTTGACCTCGCCGGTCGCGGTCCACGACGTCGGTCCTTCGTAGCCCCAGAGCGAGCCGGCATCGGCGTAGACCGCCCCCTTCAGCCCAACCTCCGAGGGTAGGAACCAGAACGGCATCTGCAGCTCGAACGAGGCGCCCCAGTACTTGGTGCCGCCGAGCGCATCGCCGACCGCCCCGAAACTCGCATAAGTGATGTCACGCGGCCCGATGCCGTTGGTGGCAAAGCCGCGCACGAGGTTCGGCCCCATCTGGAAATGATCCAGCATGCGCAGATCGTTGTCGCCGACCTTGGTGAGCACGCCGCCCTGCAGATGGATCAGGCCGATGAGGTCGGACACCAGCGGCGTGTAGTATTTCGCATCGACCGCACTCTTGAGATACGTCACGTCGCCGCCGACGCCGGCAAAATCCTGCTTGAAGTCGATCAGCAGGCCGTCGGTCGGGTTCTTGTTGTTGTCGAGCGTGTTGTAGGTCAGCGTATAGCCGATCTGCGAGGTCCAGGTCGCGCCCGCAGCCAGCTCCTTGCGCACGGGCAAGGTGGATTCGCCGTCGCCGTAGCAACCATATCCATAGAGCCCTGATGAGACCGAGTTCGTCGGATCGACGCCGCCGAGCACATCCTTGATGTAAACGGGCGTCGGATTGAACGCGAGCGATGTGTTGGAGGCATTGTTGTTGCAGTTGTTATAGGCGCTATCGAGCGAGACTTCCTGCTGATAGAGCGAATAGCGCAGCTGGAGCGTCAGGTCCTCGCGCAAGGCGAGACCCAGCCGCGGCGCGAACCCGATCGTCTTCACGCCATAGGTCGTGTAGTCGGTCGGCAGCTGCTCCTTGTAATACGCATCGAGCCCGAGCGCGATGCGGTAGTCGAGCAGATACGGCTCGACAAAGGAGAGCGACAGGCCGCGCGAATACTGGCCATAACTGACCGTCGCCTTCGCGAACAGGCCGCGGCCGAGCAAATTGCGTTCGGAGACGCTGACCTCGGCGAGTGCGCCGTCGGTCGTCGAGTAACCGCCCGAGACCGAGAAGTCGCCGGTCGACTTCTCCTCCAGATCGACGATCAGGATCACCCGATCGCTCGATGAGCCGGGCTCGGTGGTGATCTTGACCGTCTTGAAGTAGTCCAGATTCTTCAGCCGCCGCTCGGCACGATCGACCAGCGCACGGTTATACGCATCGCCCTCGGAGAGATCGAACTCGCGTCGGATCACGTAATCGCGCGTGCGGCCGTTGCCGCGAATGTCGATCCGCTCGATATAGGTGCGCGGCCCCTCCTCCACGCGGAACATGATTCCCACCGTGTGGGCCTCGAAGTTCCGGTCGCCGTCCGGACGGACCACCGCGAAGGCGTAGCCGCGGCGCGACGCTTCGATCTGCATATCCTCGACCGACTTCTCGATCGCCTCGACATTGTACAGCGAGCCTTCGCGGACCCGCGAAAGCGAACGCAGGATGCCCGGATCGAAGCCCGCAATATTCGAGCGGAAGCTCACCGTCGCAACGCGGTACTGCTGTCCCTCCTCGATCTTGAACGTGACCTGAAAGCCCTTGCTCTCGCGGTCATACTCGGCGAGCGCGGCCACCACCTGCACGTCCGCATAGCCGTGCTTCAGGTAGAAGCGGCGGATAAGGTCGCGGTCGGCCTCGACGCGGTCGGGGTCATAGATGTTGGCGCTGCCGAGAAAGCTCAGAAAGTTCGTTTCATGGGTCTTGATCACATCCTTCAGGCGCGCAGCCGTGAAGGCGTTGTTCCCTATGAACTCGATGGTCTTGATACCGGTCTTGGCGCCCTCGTCGACGGTGAAGACGAGGTCGACGCGGTTGTTCGAACGCTCGATGATCTCGGGCGTGACACGCACGTCGTAGCGGCCCGAGTGGCGGTAGATCTCGGCGATCCGCAGCGCATCCGACTGCACCATTGGTCGCGATAGCGTGCCTCGCGGCTTGGATTGCACCTCGGCCGAGAGCTGCTCGTCCTTGACCTTCTTGTTGCCTTCGAACGCGACGCGGTCGATCACCGGGTTCTCGACGACCGAGACGACGATCCGTCCGCCGGTGTGATTGATCTTGACGTCCTGGAACAACCCGGTCCCGACCAGCTCCTTGAGCCCGTCGTCGATCGCAGCCTGATCGAGATGACCGCCCGGCCCCGGCCTGAAATAGGAGCGGATGGTCTCCGCCTCGACCCGCCGATTGCCTTCGATCGCGATCGCATCAACCGATTGGGCCGCCACCGGCGCCAACAACAGCCAAGTGACTGGCCAAGTCACCGGCCAGATCACTGACGTCGCCGGGATCGAAAATCCCGTCAGCACAATCGCCGCGACAAAGCTTCGCCACGTCTTCATTCCACACCTCGCGAACAAGCCACCCGTTGTGACGAGATCGTGATGGCTGCGGTGTGGCTGCTGGATTGCGGGATTATTTCCAGTGATTGGGGACTGTGAGCGCTGCACGACGCAGCCCCGGTCCCGGTTTTGTTTCCGGCCGCGAGCGCCGCTTACAGTTCAGAAACACTATGCTTACGAAAAGGCGCAATGCCGCCCACAAGCGATGCGCATGCTGGTCGATTGGTGGCTAAGCCAGCGCGCTGCAACGCGCGCAAATGCCCTGATGACGAGGCCCAGTCGCAAACCATGCTCGCACATACTCCGAAGATCCTGGTCGTCGAGGACGATCTGCAAACCAGAGACTTGATTGCCCGTTACCTGCGCGACCAATCGTGCCTGGTGGCCACCGCCTCGAACGGCAAGGAAATGGATCGTTACCTTGCCGGACACTCCCTCGATCTTGTTGTGCTCGACCTGATGCTGCCGGGAGAGGACGGACTGACGCTGTGCCGGCGCCTTCGCAGCGACTCGACGATTCCAATCATCATGCTCACGGCAAAGGGCGAGGACCTCGACCGGATCCTCGGGCTCGAGATGGGGGCGGACGACTATCTCGCCAAACCCTTCAATCCGCGCGAGCTGCTGGCGCGGATCAACGCGGTGCTGCGACGCCAGGCCCAGGCTGGCCTCGCCGGACGCTCCGGCCAGAGCGCCGCGCGCCTGCGCTTCCAGGATTGGACCATCGATCTTCGCCTGCGCGAACTGCGCGATCCCGACGGCGCTCAGGTCCCGCTGACCAGCGCGGAGTTCGACCTGCTGCAGGCCTTCTGCGAGCGGCCCGGCCGGATCCTGACGCGGGACGGCCTCCTGACGATGACGCGCAGCCGGCCAGCCAGCCCTTTCGGGCGCAGCATCGACGTGCTCGTCAGCCGGCTTCGCCGCAAGCTCGATATCGGCGAAGGACCGTCGGTGATCCGGACGGTGCGCACCGGCGGCTACATCTTCACGCCGCATGTGGAGGATGCATGAGCTGGACCCGCAGGATTGCCGCGCTCTTCAGCTTCCACCGGATCAGCGGCCAGATCGCCGCGCTGGTCCTGCTTTCGCTGGTGTTGATCCATGCGCTGATCGGGCTTTATTTCACCAGCCAGAAACCGAGATCGTTTGCGGACAGGCCGATCCATCAGTTCCAGCTGGTTGCCAGGCTTCTCGCCGAGACCCCTGCGGCCGAGCGCGCAATGCTGTTGCAGGCGGCCGATCGGGCGTTTCCCCGGCTGCACTTCACATTGCGCGACGTAGCTCCAGGCTCGTCCGGCGATGCTTCGTCCGAAATATCAGGCGTCGACGATGTCGATGAGCTTTCGTCGAAGACCACGCCGGCGGCGGTACGGTTGCCGGACGGGGCCCTGTTCGAAGCGACGATCGGCCCGACGAGAATGCCGCCCTTCTTCGGCGTATTCTGGGTCAGCACATTCCTGTTCCTGTTCGTCAGCGTCACGCTGCTCGGCGTATGGGCCGGCCGCGCGCTCAGTGCTCCGCTCTCGGCATTTGCCCGCGCCGCCGAGAATTTCAGCATCAGCCAGGCGGCCGCTCCGCTTGCCGAGACCGGCCCGGAGGAAATCCGTGCCGCAGCGGTCGCACTCAATCGGATGCGCGAACGCATCACCACGCTGATGAATGACCGCACGCGCATGCTCGCCGCCATCAGTCACGACTTGCGGACGCCGATCACCCGGCTGCGGCTCAGATCCGAATATATCGAGAACGACGCCCAGCGCGCGGAGACCCTGCACGACCTCGACCAGATGCAGGCCATGCTGGAATCGGTGCTGTCATTCCTGAGCGGCGGCAGCGCGGCGAAGCCGACCCTTGTGAACGTAGCCGCCCTGCTGCAGACGATCAGCGAGCAGTTCTCCGATTGCGGCCATGTCGTGCGCTACCACGGCCCGCTCAGGGCTTCACTATTGATCCGCCCCAGCGATATCAGCCGGACCGTGACGAACCTGGTGGAGAATGCCCTGCGGTTCGGCAGCGAGGTCGATATCAGGCTGACCGCATCCGCCGATCAAGCGACCATCGACGTATCGGACGACGGCCCGGGGATTCCGGAGCACCGCCGGGCCGAGATGTTGAAGCCCTTCGTCCGCGGCGACGAGGCCCGCACCATGGACGAGAAGAGCGGCTTCGGGCTCGGCCTTTCGATCGCTCAGGCCATGGTGTGCGGCCATGGCGGCGAACTCTCCCTGCACGACAACGCACCGCACGGCCTGCTTGTCCGGATCAGATTGCCAGGGGCCGTGCATCCTGGATCGGATCGGAGCACGGCAAGCCCGATTCGCCCCGCGCTTCCGGAGCTCGTGTCCGGCTAGACCGAACCTCAGGATCGCTTGCCCCTGCCGCCCGGCCGCTTCTGCTCGGTTCCAGAATCCTTCAGTTCGTCCGGCGTGACGCGGCAGTCGCCGTTCTTGTCGTTCTGCAGAATGAATTCGTTCGGCTTCTCGACGAACTCGCGGCGGGTAATCTTGCCGTCCTGGTTCTCGTCGAAGTAGCCGAAATCCGCATCAGCGAGCGGGCCGCCGGCGTGGCGAACGCCCTCGAACTCGGCCGGGGCAAGATTTCCGTCGTGATTGCGGTCGGCGCGATCGAACAGCCGCCCGAGATAGGCTTTCCACTCGTCGCAGGTGTAAACGCCATCATGATTGGCGTCCCAGATCTCGGCCGCGATCGCCGGCGAACGATCGTCGCCCGCGCGCGGCGAAGGCTGTGCTCGATCCGGAGAAGCCGGTTGCGCCAGCGCAAACGGCACTGCCGTGCAAAGCAAACTCGCCGTCGCGATCATCCCGCAAACGGATGGCAACATTCTGCGCAAGTCGAACTCTCCTCCGCGTCATCCAGAAGCGGAGCGGAGTTGCCGGTTGCGCCGTGGCGAAAATGCGGAACGATGCGGCGCGGATACAGCCCGTTACAATTTGATCCGGCAGCACGTCGTGATGCACCGGCGCGGCGTTGCCGCAGCATCAGCCCTTCTTCGAATCGCCGCGCGTGTGCTGCAGCAGATTGTCGCGCAGCCTGACCACGCTCTTCTGCACGATGGGAAATTCGTCGCCGAGCCCGGTGGCGTCGACCAGCGACGCGTTGATCTCCCTGTCGAGCAGGCGCCGGCCCGCCGCCGTCAGGCTCACGCGCACCTGCCGCTCATCGGCGGGATCGCGGACGCGGCTGATGTAGCCGCTCTGCTCCAGCTTCTTGAGGATCGGCGTCAGCGTGTTGGATTCCAGGAACAGCTTCTCGCCGAGCGCGCTCACGGTCTGCTCGTCCGCCTCCGACAGCGCCACCATGGCAATGTACTGGGTATAGGTCAGGCCGACCGCGTCGAGGATCGGCTTGTAGGCGCGGCCAAAGGCCAGATTGGCCGAATAGACCGCAAAGCACAGAAAATTCGAGAGTTTTCGGCCCCTGGTCTCGGCCTTGGCGGTGCGGGTCACGGGCGTCTCCGGAGTTTGTGAAGTCTCGGTCAATATAAATCGCATCCGATTAAATCGGAAGTGCTTGACATGGTCAAGCGCGAGGCCTATTTCAACTCGCATCCGATTAGATCGGACACGATACATATTCAAAGGAGCTCGCCATGACCGCCAATGCAAAGGTTCTCGTTACCGGAAAGACCCACGTCACCGCCGGCCCTAACGGCGCCGCCCGCTCGCGCGACGGCTTCCTCGACGTCAAGCTGCCGCAGCCGCACCCGGCCGCCGAAAACCTGTTCGCCGCCGCCTGGTCGGCCTGCTACATCGGCGCGATCCAGCTCGCCGCCGGACAGCGCAAGATCAAGCTCGCGAGCGAGCCCGAGGTCGACGCCGAGATCGATCTCAACCAGGCCGGTAGCGCCTTCTTCCTGAGCGCGCGCCTCAACGTCCACGTTCCCGGCGTCGAGCGTGAGGTTGCCCAGGAGCTGATCGAAGCCGCGCACGGCATCTGCCCTTACTCCAAGGCGGTCCACGGCAACATCGACGTCACCACCACCCTTGTCTGAGACCATCGCATGACAACTTCCGACGCGAACCGGCCGCCGGCCGGTCCGCGGTCGGACAAGTCCAGAAGACAACCCGGAGCTCAAGATGACCAGCAAGCTGATGACGGCGACGCGCCTGCTCGCAAGAGCGGCCCTGATCGCCGGAAGTTTCCTGACGATACCGACGGCCCAGGCGAAGCAGCCGGCCGGGTTCACGCGAACCGATTTGCAGCGCCATGACCTCAGCGCACCCGGACGCGAAGCCGTCCAGGTGCGCGTCGACATCGCGCCCGGCAAGGCATTCGGCCGGCATACGCATCCCGGCGAAGAGATCATCTATGTGCTCGCCGGCACGCTCGAATACGATGTCGACGGCAGACCGCCGGCAACGCTGAAGGCGGGCGACGTGCTGTTCATCCCCGCAGGTACGATCCATGCGGCAAGGAACGTCGGCAGCGTCACCGCCAGCGAGCTTGCGACCTATATCGTCGAAAAGGACAAGCCGCTGCTGACCCTCGTGAAGTGATCTCCGCTGCCTGCCCGCCCCTGTCGCGCGGGGCGAGCGCGGCGACATCAGGCTCACTTGGTGCACTGAACTTCGGCCTGCCGCACCGGCCGAGCGTTGAAGATCAAGAAGCTCAACGCGGCCATGATCCAGGCGCCTATGCCGCCATAGAGCATCACCCAGCCAAAGCCGCTCGCCAGCGCCTGATGCACGATCGGGCCGGTCAGCTCCGGCGCGGATGCGGCATCACCGGCCGCGATCCGCTCCGCGATGCTGCGGAGCTGCGCGCCGTCCAACGCGGGCAGCACGGCCTTCAGATGCGCCAGCACGCCGCTCGCCAGGATGAAGCCCATCAGCGCGATGTTGACTGAAAGCGAGACCATCCGCGCGCTCATGTCGATGCCGGAGGCCATGCCGGCGCGGTCGCTCGAGACCGAGCCCGTCGTCGTGTTGGTGACCGGCGTGTTGGTGATGCCGAGGCCAATTCCGGCGATCAGGCAGCCCGGCAGCATCGTCAGCCAGTCGGGCTGTGCGGCAGCGCTGCCGAACTTCATCAGCATGAATCCGATGCCGATGGTGAACAGACCGGCCGGAATGATCAGGCCCGGCTGGTAACGCAGCGACAGGCGCTCGGCGAAGGGCGGCATCACCAGCGTCGGCAGCGTGTAAGCGAGCAGCGCAAGGCCGGCGGACACGCTGTCATAGCCAAGGCCGGCGTGAAACCAGATCGGCAGATAGATCATGAAAGGCCAGTAGCTGAGGTTCATCGCAGCCGAGCCGACGATCGAGCCGGAGAAAGCCGGGATCCGAAACACCGAGAAGTCGAACATCGGCCGCCGGCTGATCCTTTCGGCAACGAGGAATGCGATGAAGCTCAGCGCGGAGACGCCGAGGATCGCGAGCCCCTTCGGGCTGACGAAGCCGAGATCCGGCCCCTGCGTGATGTAGAAGGCGAGGCAGAACACCGCGAGCGACATCGTCACGATGCCGGCGACGTCGAGGCTGCTCGCCTTCGGGTCCTTCGATTCATGCACGCCGCCGATCGTAAGCACGAACGCGACGGCTGCGAACAGCACGTGGACCAGAAACACCCATTCCCAGCTCAGCACCGCGACCACGGCGCCGCCGATGATCGGCCCGAAGCCGAGGCCGATGCCGAAGATCACGCCCCACCAGCCCCAGGCGACGGCGCGCACCCGGCCGCCCTGGAATTCGTGCGACAGCACGGCGATCTGGCAGATCAACAGCGCGCCGCCGCTCAGCCCCTGCAGCAACCGGGCGATAATCAGCATTTCGACGCTCGAGGCGACGCCGCAGATCAGCGAGGTGATGCCGAACGCGGCGATCGCGACCAAGAAGATGCGCTTGCGCCCATAGCGGTCGGCCACCGTCCCGATCGCCATCAGCACCGTGGTCACCGCGATCGTGTAGGCGTTCATGATCCATTGCAGCGCCTTGAAGTCGGCATGCAGCACCCGCTCCAGCGTCGGCAGGATCGCGGGGATGCTGGAGATCTCCAATCCAAACATCAGGCAGGCAAGACATACGGCGGACAACACGACGGCGCCGCGGCGGCTCAGTTCAGTGGACATGATCAGGCCTTTTGTTGTGGCAAGCCAACGGCATACCGCACGCTGTTGCCAGGGTGCTGGCAGCAGCGTCGGTCGATCGACTCACGATGTATTGAGGCAGCAACGGCAGGAATCGGGTGGCCGCGGCGCTTCACAACGCAAAGCTAGTCACGGCTTGAGCATTGGTGAATTGGATGACTAGATATTTCAGAGACAACAATTCCGGATGACTGACATGACCACGCTCGACGTCGATGCCGTGAAGACCTTCGTGACCATCGCCGACCTCAGGAGTTTTACGCGCGCAGCCGAGACGCTCGGCACCACGCAGGGCGCGATCAGCGTCAAGCTGAAGCGGCTCGAGAGCCAGGTCGGCCAAAGACTGATCGAGCGCACACCGCGGCTGGTGCGCCTGTCAGCACAGGGCGCGGCGTTCCTCGCGCCCGCACGCGAGCTGCTCGCCGCACATGATCGCGCGGTCGCGGGGCTGTCGCCGGCACGGCCACGCCGCTTCTCGCTCGGCATTGCCACCCATGTCGGAGGCGCCGAGGTTCCAACCCTGCTGGCGCGGCTCCACGCACACGATCCGGCGCTCACCATCCAGGTCCGGCTCGACGATTCCCGCGATCTCCTCACCGCCTTCGATCGCGGCGACATCGATGCCGCCATCATCCGCCGCGAGGACGACGGCCGCGACGGCGAGATGCTGACGACGGACCACTATGGCTGGTTCGCGACGCCGGACTTTGTCCATCGCGCGGGCGAGCCGCTGCGCCTGGCCGCCTCCTCGCCATCCTGCGGCGTGCTCAACATTGCGACGCGCGCGCTCGCGGCAGCGGGCATCCCGTGGACGGAAAGCTTCCTCGGCTGCGGATCCTTTGCGGTCGCCGATGCGGTGGCCGCCGGCCTTGCCACGTCGGTGTTCTCCTGCCGGCTTGCGCCTGCCGGAACGATCGAGGTCAGCCGGCGGTTCGGCCTGCCTGCCCTGCCGCCCTCCGAGATCGTGCTGCTGTCCGCGCTCTCGGATGCGAGATCCCGCGCCGCACTGAAGACCATCGTCAGTGCGTTTCGCGAGCATCATCGGTTGCCTGCGGATCGCACGACACAGACCATCCCGGCAGAAGTACTCGAGATGTGAACGGTCCGCGTCCCCTGTCGGCTATCGCCGCGCGCGGCCGGCTCGCCTTCCCTCGAACAGCGCGCGCTCCGATGCGAGCGCCTTGGCCAAAAACTCCAGCGTGGCGCGGATGCGCGCGGTGCGCTTGAGATCGTCATGCGTCAACAGCCACAGCGCCGATCGCGGCTCGGCGAGCGCCTTGGGCGTCAGGCGGCGCAGCGCGGGCGCGAGATCGCCGACATAGCAGGGAAGCAACGCAAGCCCCAGTCCCGCGGCCGCGGCATCGCGCAGCGCCGGAAGCGCGTCGACGCGGCAGGCGAAGCGCGCCGAGCGCAGGTTCTCGCGCATCCAGCCGGCGATCACGGTTGCCGCCAGCGCATCGTCGAGCCCGATCCAGTCGTGTGCGGACAGATCCTTGTCATCATGCCGGGCGAGATAGCCCCGCGATCCGTAGACCGCATGGGCAATATCGGCAACGCGCCGCCCGACCAGCAGTTCGGACGGCGCCGGCGTCGGCCGGATCGCGATCTCGGCCTCGCGGCGCGTCAGGTTCGCCATCGCATTCGAGATGATGATCTCCGGCTGGATCTCCGGATGCGCGATGCGCATTGCGGGCAGATGCCGCATCAGCACCGCGGCGAGCGTATCCGTCGTCGTGATCCGGACCGGGCCTGACGGCCTCAAGTCCTGTCCCGCCAGCCTGCGCTCGAGCGCGAGCACCTCGTCCTCGAGCCGGGCCGCCGACGCCGCCGCGGTCTCGCCGGCCGGTGTCGGCGCGTAGCCATCGCGGAAGCGCTCGAACAGGCGCGTGCCGATCGCTGCTTCGATCGCGCCGAGGCGGCGAAACACCGTCGAATGCGTGACGCCCAGTCTGCGCGCCGCCCCGGACAGGCTGCCTTCGCGCGCGACGGCGAGAACGAGGCGAAGATCATTCCAGTCCAGCGGGCTGTTCATTTTTGCAAACTCGATTAGCAGAGTCCGCGAATACCTTATCACAAACAGAAAGGCCATCTTCCCGAAATGTTCGGCAGACCGGCGCACCTCGTGCGCCGCGCCGGCAACGCAGAGGAGCTGGCGGGTGACAAGCGAGACCACCGAGACGTTGCAATTGCACGACACGCGGCCGGCAACGGTCGACCCGCGGCGATGGCTGGCGCTGCCCGTACTGCTCACCGGCGCCTTCCTGCCGATCCTCGACTTCAACGTCGTCAACCTCGCACTGCCGGCCATTCGCGACAATCTCGGCGCGACGGCGAGCGAGGTGCAGTTCGTGATCTCGGCCTATGCCGCGACCTACGCGGTATTCCTGATCACGGGCGGCCGGCTCGGCGACCTGCTCGGCCGCAGGCGCATGTTCCTGACCGGCGTTGCCGGCTTCACGATCGCATCGGTGCTGTGCGGCGTTGCCTGGTCGCCGGACGTGCTGGTCGCCGGGCGGATCCTGCAAGGCCTCACCGCGACCGTGATGGCGCCGCAGGTGCTCGCCTCGATCCGCGTGCTGTTTCCGGCGGCCGAACAGGGCCGCGCGCTCGGTTTCTACGGCGCGACGTTCGGTCTTGCCAACATCTGCGGCCAGGTGCTCGGCGGCGTCCTGGTCTCGGCCCATCCGCTTGGGCTGGCCTGGCAGGCGATCTTCCTCATCAACGTGCCGATCGGCCTCGCCGCGTTCATCGGCGGACTGCTGTTCCTGACCGACTCGCGCGCCGAGCATGCACAACGGCTCGACATCGGCGGCGTCATCCTGCTGTCGCTCACGCTGGGCTTCCTGGTCTATCCGCTGATCGAGGGAAGGGAATCCGGCTGGCCGGCCTGGATCGTCGCGATGCTGCTGGCCTCTCCGCTGATGCTCGCTGCCTTCGTGCGCTTCGAGGCGCGCCTAAAAGCCAGCGGCGGCGACCCGCTGGTCGCACTGCATCTGCTGCGCAACAGCGATTTCGTCATCGGGCTGGTGATGGCGCTCGCCTTCTACATGCTGTCGTCGTTCTACCTGACCTTTGCGATCTACCTGCAAAGCGGGCTGCATTTTTCACCGCTGGCGGCCGGCCTCGCCACCCTGCCCTTTGCCACCGGCTTCTTCGTGAGTTCGCTGGTGTCGTCACTGGTGATGCAATGGCTCGGCGCGCGCACGCTGACGCTGGGCTTCGCGCTCCAGGTCATCGGCTTCGGTGTCGTGATGCTGTCGATCAGTGGCACGCTGCCACAAAGCGTTGAATTCGGCCTGATCTGCGGCGGGCTCGGCTTCGGCACCGTGATGCCGTCGGTCATCAAGGCCGTGATCGGCAGCATTGATCCGCGCCATGCGGGTCTGGCATCGGGGATGATGATCTCGACCTTCCAGATCGGTGCCGCACTTGGCGTCGCCATCATCGGCGGCGTGTTCTACAGCCTGCTCGGGCCGCATCCGCAGGCCGACGATTACGCGCACGCCTTCACGGTCGCGCTCGGCTGCAATGTCGCGCTGCTGGCGCTCGGCGGCTGGCTATCGCTGTGGCTGCCGCGCGAGCCTTCGGCTTGAGTTGAGACGAGGACAATTCCATGAACGCCCCGTTATACGACGCCTCGGTTCCGGTGTTCCGACAGATGCTCGACACGCTTGCCGATCTGCTGCGCAAGGGCGAGGCCCACGCCCGCGAACGCGGTCTCGATCCCGACGCCATGCTGGCGGCACGGCTGGCGCCCGACATGCTGACGCTGGTCGGCCAGGTGCAACGGGCCAGCGATCACGCCAAGGGCGCCGCCGGGCGGCTCGCCGGTCTCGAACCTCCGCCCTTTGCCGACGACGAACAGAGCCTCGCCGAGGCCAACGTCCGGATCTCGCGAACGCTCGACTACATCGACACGCTCCCGGTTCGGGCATTCGACCGAGCGGCGGAACGCATCGTCATTTTGCCCTTCGGCGTCCCGCCGATGCCGGCAGCGCGTTATCTGTACGGCTTCGCGCTGCCGAGCCTGTTCTTCCACGTCACGACCGCCTACGCCATCCTGCGCCATCGCGGCGTGCCGCTCGGCAAGCGTGACTTCCTCGGCAACTACCTCTCGCTGTGACCTCTACTTCTTCGCGACCTCGCGAAGCGTGTTGTAGACCCACTCCGCCCCCTGCTTGATGGCCTCGACACCGATCCTTTCGTCGTTGCCATGCATCCGGCTCAGGATGTCATCGTCGAGCGGATACGGATAGATGCCGTAGACCGGCACGTTGCGCTCGCGCCAGGCGATGGCGTCGGTCCCCGCCTCGAACATCGTCGGCACCAGGACGGCGTCCTTCCAGACCCGCTTCGCGTTGCGGTCCAGCGCTGCATAGAGCTCGGTATTGATAGGTGACGCCGGGATCTTGGAGCGCATCAAGTATGCGTCCCGCGCATCCTGTTGCGACAGCAACGTCACGATGCTGACTTCGATGCCGGGATCGCCGATCACACGCTTGATCTCCTCGATCATCTGATCCGTGGTGGTGCCCGGCAGCAGCCGCGTGTTCACGACCGCCTTGGCGTCACCGGGGATGACATTGGGCTTGATGCCGGCGTCGATCATCGTGATCACCATGGTGTCGCGCAGCAGCGCGTGCAGCAGCAGGCTGTCCTTGGGATTGTCGGCGACCAGTTTCTTTCCGGCCGCGTCGAGATCGCTCTGGTCCTTGGCGGCCAATAGCTGCTTGATATCGGCTGCCGTCTGTTCCGAACTGATCGGAAGCAACGCCTTGAAATAGGCTTCGGTCGCCGGCACCAGCTTGACGGCCGGATCGTGCGCCGCGAGCTTGGCCAGCGCCGCGATCAGGCGGTCGTTGGCCATCGCACCCGCCGGGAATGGCCGCGAGGAATGACCGGAGGGACCGGTCGCCTTCAAGGCGAAGGTCGCCGAGAGCTTTTCCGCCGTCGTGACGTTGATCTGGCGCACCGTGCCGTCGCGCTCCTGCAGCACATAGCCGCCTTCGTTCAACGCGAATTCCGCGTCAATCTTGTCCCAATGGTTCTTCGCCAGCCACACCGTGCTGTACTGCCCCTGCTCCTCATCGGCTTCGGCGAGGAAGATCACGTCGCGTGACAGCGGCGTCTTCTCCTCCGCGAGCCGCATCACCGCGCTGGCGAAGACGGCGAGCCCGCCCTTGAAGTCCATCGCGCCGCGCCCGTAGACGAAGCCGTCCTTCTCGACGCCGGCGAACGGCTCCACGGTCCACTTATCTCGCTCGACCGGAACGACGTCGGCATGCGCCGCCAGCAGCACCGGTTTCCGCGAACCGTCGCCGCGCAGCCGCGCGATGAAATGCGCGGCCTTGCCGTTCGGGGCGACGAAGACATCCACCTCGGCGCCGAGCGGCGCGAATTGCGACTTCAGGTATTCGGCAAGCGCCCGCGTATCGCCCGGACCGTTCGAGGTATCGAAGGAGATCAGCTTCTTGAGCAGCGCAACCGTCCGGTCGCCCGGCTGCTCGGCGCGCGCCTGTCCCGCTCCGGCACAGGACAGCAGCGCGGCAAGAGCCAACGCAGCGACGCGGGTCTTGGTCGACGGCACCATGTTCTTCTTCCTCCCTTATCTGGTTTTGCAACAGGATAACTTGCGCTGCTCATCGCAGCGAGTCCTTGAACTCACGAAGGTCTGGGAACATCACCTTCAGCATCGCGGCCGCGAGCAACGTCGTCACGGCAAGGCCGGTGGAGAGATAGAGCGCGCTGGCATCGCCGTACCGGTCGATCACGATCGCATAGACCAGCGGCGCCGCCGCGGGCAGGATGAAGCTCGGAACGATGAGCCGGCCGACCAGCGTGCCATAGCTGCGATGATCGAACAGGATCAGCGGCAGCGTTCCCCTGGTGATGGTCAGAATGCCGTTGCAGGCGCCGTAGAGCAGCGCGAAGGCGATCGCCATCTCCTTCGACGTTCCGCTGAACAGACCGGCGATGAACGACAGCGGCATGATCAGGCAGGCCATCATATTGAGCGCGAGCGGATCGAGCCGTGCACCGAACAGGACCTCACAGAGACGCGCGGCGGATTGCCCAATGCCCCGAAGCGTGGCGATCCATACCGCCACAGTGACGGTGAGCCCGAGCCCGGCGAGCACCGCGATCATGTGCGCGGACATGCCGGCATTGAGGAAATTCGCGCCCGTCATGATGACGGCATAGAGCCCGCCGGCCGCCACGAGCTGCCGGCGGCTGGCGGCGCGCGGTTGCTTGGATGCCGGCGCCATGGAGCTCGGCACGCCGGCAAACCGCTTGTTCGGGATCAGCAGATGCAGCGGGACCGTCAGCAGTGCGAGCCCGGCATAAACCAGCACCGCGACGCGCCAGCCGAACTGTTCCGAGAGCGTGTGGCCGAGCGGCCAGAATACCGTGGCCGCCAGGCCACCGAGCAAGGTGATCCCGGACATCGCGCGGCGCGCCTCCGGTCCGCCGATCCGGGCCAGCGCCGCGAACGCCGCATCGTAGAGCGTCAGCCGCATGCCGAGGCCGAGCACGATCCAGGATGCGAAATAGGTCGAGATCTGATGCGAGACCGCGAGACCGGCGCAGCCGAGCGCGTTGATCACAGCACCTGCGACCATGACCTCGCGGCCGCCGCTTCTGTCCACCCATCTCCCCGCAAGCGGTGACGCCACGCCCATCGCCAGCAGCGCCGCGGCGAAGCCGCCGTAGACGATGTCGCGCCCCCAGCCGAGATCCGCGGCGATCTGCTCGCCGAAGCCGCCGATCAGATAGTAGGTGGCACCCCACGAGATCAGTTGAGCCAGCCCGAGGGCGGCCACGACGCGGCGGGCGATCACCGTGGCAATTCCCTCTCCGCAGGAAGCGTGGAGGCGCCCGGCCCAAGCGGCCGCTGCATCAGCACGGTGTCGACCCATTGCCCCAGCTTGAAGCCGACCGATCTCAGCGTCCCGACCATCTCGAAGCCCATGCGACGTTGAAGCGCGATCGATCCGGCGTTGCCGCTGTTGCCGATCACCGCCAGCATCTGCCGCCACGGCCCCGCTTCGGTGCGCGCGATCAAGCCCTGAAGCAGCGCCACGCCGATACCGCGGCCGTGCAGCCCGTCGGACACGTAGACCGAGTCCTCGATGGTGTGGCGATAGGCCGGCCGCGGCCGATACGACGTCGCATAGCAATAGCCGGCGACCCGGCCATCAACCTCAGCCACCAGATACGGCAAGCCCGCGGCCACCACCGCGTTCCGGCGGCTGCGCATCTCGTCCACCGTCGGCGGCACCTCCTCGAAGGTCGCCAGTCCGTTGAGCACGTGATGGGCGTAGATGCCCTGCACGCCAATCATGTCGTCGTCCGCTGCGTCGCGCACCACGACGCCGTTGCTGCCTGCCGTCATTCCGTCTCTCACCCGAGCCATCAACATTGCCCGAGCATGCGCCCTCGCGTTATATAAGTGAAGCTTTGACAGTTTATGCGTAGCATAAGAGATGCTTTGATGAAGAACCTAAACCTCGACTATCTCGAAAGCTTCGCCGTCGTGATCGATTGCGGCAGCTTCTCCGCCGCGGCCGAGCGGCTGCAGCTCACCCAGCCGGCCGTGAGCCTCCAGGTGCGCCAGCTCGAGAAGAGCCTGAATGCGACCTTGATCGAGCGGGTCGGACGACGGGCGAGGCCGACGGCCGCCGGCGTCGCCTTGCTCTCGCACGCGCAGCAGATCAGCGCGGCTGTGACGTCGGCGGTCGACGCCGTCGCGCAGCAGACCACGGGAACGGCAGGCCGCGTACGGCTCGGCACCGGTGCGACCGCCTGCATCTTCCTGCTGCCGCCGATCCTGAAGGAGCTGCGCGCCGCACTGCCCTCGCTCGAGATCACGGTCACGACCGGCAACACGGCGGAGATCGCGCGGGCGGTCGAGGACAACACGATCGACGTCGGGCTGGTCACGCTGCCGGCGTCGGGGCGCAGCTTCGAGATCACCCCCGTCATGAATGACGAGTTCGTGCTGATCGCGCCGCACGACATGAAGCTGCCGGCGCGGATCACGCCGGAAGTGCTGGCGACCAGGCCGGTTCTACTGTTCGAGCCCGGTGGCAACACAAGGCGCACTGCCGACGAGTGGCTGGCGCGCGGCGGCGTGTCGCTGAAGCCGTTGATGTCGCTCGGCAGCGTCGAGGCGATCAAGGAGATGGTGCGCGCCGGCCTCGGCTGCGCGATCCTGCCGGGCATGGCGGTGCCTGCCAAGCCCAAGCAGCGCGACCTGATCGTCCGGTCGCTGTCGCCGAAGCTCTACCGCCGGCTCGCCGTCGTGATCCGCCGCGACAAACGCCTCGACCGCGGGCTGCGGCGGACGCTGTCCGCGCTGAAGGAACTTGCGGGAGCGAAGGGAGACGGCCGGTAGGAGGACGCCGCGCGTCCTCCCTGCTCCACCCCCGTCAAGTCGCCTTGCGTTCCTGCTCCGCGATCTTGCGGAATGCGGCCTCGCCGGCGTCGGTCACGGCGGCCCACTTCGCGTTCGGCGCAGCTTCGGCCTCGTAATTGTCGTGCCAGTTCCACCATTTGTAGGTCGGGCCCTGCGGATAGCCTTTCGGCGAATCCTCCCAGAGTTCCTGGCGGCCGAACGGCGTGATGTCGAGATAGCTCCACACCGTGCCCATCGATTCATCGCCACGGCTGTTGACGAGATAGGTGCGGAAGATCCGCTCGCCGTCGCGGATGAACACGTTGTGGCCGTGCCATTCGGCGACGCCGAAGTCGGCATCAAAGCTGTCGGTGATCGTGTACCACGGCATCTCCCACTCCATCCGCGCCTTCAGCCGCGCGATGTCGGCCTGCGGCGCCCGCGAGGCATAGGCCAGCGTGGTGTCGCGCTGGTTCAGATGCGAGAGATGGCCGACCTGATCGGCGCCGAGCGAGCAGCCGCGGCAGCCGTGATCCGGCCAGCCGAACACGCCGGGCTCGAAGAACGCGCGGTAGACGATCAGTTGCCGGCGGCCTTCGAACAAATCGAGCAGGCTCGCCTTGCCGTTCGGTCCCTCGAAGACATAGGCCTTCTCGACCGCCATCCACGGCATCCGCCGCCGCTCGGCGGCAAGCGCATCGCGCGCGCGCACCTGCGCTTTTTCCTTCACCAGCATCTCCAGACGCGCCGCCTCCCACGCCTCCCGCGACACCACGAGCGGGGTCTGCATTGCCGCCAGTCCGCCGCGATCGCTTTCAGCCGATTTGCTCATGATGATCTCCATCTCCGAATTGGACGAACTCCGCGACCACGGCGCGGTTCCCGCGCCGAGGCCGTTCGTCATTGGCCATGCCGCAATCTGGCGCGGCGGCAACGGATGATGGGAGTGACAAGTGTGTCGGGATTTTCGCGCATGCGCTCCGATCGCTTCAATTTCCTTGCACAATACTTGCACTTTACAATTATCTGTGCGAGCCTCGCCGCCATGAAGCAAACCGCTGCCCCCGCGTCCGACGATGGCCTGAAGCTCAGCACCTGGCTGCCCTATCGCCTGTTCCTCGTCGCGGCGCAGGTCGCCCGCCCGCTCGAAAGTTTCTATAGCGAGACGTTCGGATTGAGCCAGGCCGGCTGGCGAATCCTCGCCGTCATCGCCGAGCGCGATGCGGCCAACGCCTCCGAAATCGGCCGCGCCTGCGCACTCGATCCGTTCGCGGTCAGCCGCGGCATCGGCCAGCTCACAGAACTCGGCTTCGCGATGCGGCGGCCGGGCAAGACCGACCGCCGCTTCGCCGCGGTCAGCATCACCCGCAGCGGCCGGAGCGCCTTCAACCGGATCGCCGCGTTGGGCAGCGCGATCGAAGCACGGTTGCTTGCGCGCCTGTCGGAGAGCGAGCGGACAACACTTCATTCCGCGCTCACCCGGCTCGAGGGAGAGAGCGCGCGGATCGACGCCGTCGGCTGGCGCGCGCTGCTCGACGACGCCGCAACGCCATGACGGCCGCACTGTTCGCGCTGACCGCACTGCTGTGGGGCGGCGGCGCGCTCGCAACCGCGATGCAGGCTGGCGTCACGCCCGCGCCGTGGTCGGTCGCGCTGCGCATGGTGCTCGCCGGCCTCATCCTGCTCGGCTATGGCCGGTTGCGGGGCGTGCCGCTCGCGATCCCGCGCAAGGACCGGGCGGCCGTCGCGTTGCAGGGCCTGCTGTTCTTCGCCATTGCTTTCATCGCCTTCTATCAAGCGACCGCGCGGATGCCGAGCGGACTTGCGGCGCTGGTGCTGTCGACATCGTCGCTGTTCGCGGCCGTGATCGCGCGGGCCGCGCTCGGCGTCACGATCTCTCCGAGCTTCGTATGGGGCGCGCTGTGCGGCATCCTTGGCCTCGCGATCATCTTCCTGCCCGGCGCCACCGCGCATGGCCCCGCACCGCTCGCGGGTCTGGCCTGGGCGCTGACGGCGGCGATCGCGACCGGTGCCGGGACGGCGGTCGGCGCGCGCAACCAGCGGGCCGGACTGCCCGTCGTCGCCGTGCTCGCCTGGGGCGCGTTCGTCGGCGCCACGGCGAGCGCGCTGTGGGCTATCGCGACCGGCACGCCGTTTGCCGCCGACGTCTCGCTCTCCTATTTGACGAGCTTCCTCTATCTCGCCATCGCCGCGTCCTGCATCACCTTCATGCTCTATTTCGAGCTTGTGCGGCGGCTCGGCCCCGGCCGCGCCGCCTATACGCTCGCGCTGGTGCCGCTCGTTGCCCTGGTGCTGTCGGCGCTGTTCGAGCACCTTGCGCTGGGCTGGCCGGTGCTCGCCGGCGCCGCCGCGATCCTTGCCGGCAACGCGCTGGTGCTGGCGCGCAGCTAGATTACAAACAAGCGCAGCTCCAGACTTGTCCGCACTGTCTCCATCAACGGGGTCGGCCGCCAATTGACGCCACAACGATATCTGACTAAAGTCAGATATATGCTTGACCCGGTTTCCCGCGTCCGCCGCTTCAACCGTGCCGTGACCTCCGCGGTCGGCGCGCTCGACACCTCGTTCCTCGGCCGCGGCCGGCCGCTCGGCGCGGCGCGGGTGCTGAACGCGATCGGACACGGCCGCACGGATGTGGGCGATATCAGGGATTATCTCGGCCTCGATTCCGGCCTGATGAGCCGCCTGTTGCGCAGCCTCGAGGACGAAGGGCTGATCGAGACCACGGCGCATGACGACGATGCGCGCCGCCGCATCGCCAAGCTGACGGCGGCGGGCAAGCGCGAGTTCAACGCCTATGAGGCGATCTCCAACCGGCAGGCCAAGGACTTCCTCGCCCACCACACCCAACGCGAGGCGCTGCTTTCGGCGATGGATCTGATCGCCTCGGCGCTCGGGCGCGACGGCACGGCGCTGCAGGAGATGGACCCGCGCAGCGACGAGGGACGCTACTGCCTCGGCGAATATTACGCCGAGCTGGCGCGGCGCTTCAAACAGGGTTTTGACGTCAAGCTGTCGCGCGACCCTGATGCGAAGGACATGGTCCGCCCGCGCGGCAGCTTCATCGTGGCGATGTCCGACGGCCTGCCGATCGGCTGCGTCGGGCTGAAGGGCAGCAGCAGTGGGTTCGCGGAGATCAAGCGGCTCTGGGTCGCGCCCGCTGCGCGCGGGCTTGGCCTCGGCCGCCGCCTGATGGATGCGGCCGAGAAGGCCGCGCGCGAGCTCGGCATCGCGGTGCTGCGGCTCGACACCAACAGCGCGTTGGCGGAAGCCGGTCAACTCTACCGCCGGAGCGGCTGGACCGAGATCCCGCGCTTCAACGACGACCCCTACCCTGATCTGTTCTTCGAAAAGTGTCTCTGAGCGGCGCGGCGCGCGCCGTCTCTGCACGCCCATGTTGTCCAGCACCCTGCGCTGGCCTAAGACACCAGCATGACCATCCGCCCCATCGTCCGCTATCCCGATCCGCGGCTTGCGCACCCGGCTGAGCCGGTGAGCCTGTTCGATGATGCACTGCGCGGATTGGCGCACGACCTGCTCGAGACCATGCATGCGGCACCGGGCATCGGCATCACCGCCCCTCATGTCGGCGTGTCGCTGAGGGTCGTGGTGCTGGAGCTCGACACCAGCGAGGGCCCGCGGACCTATGTCAATCCGGAGATCATCTGGACCTCGCCGGAAATGATCCTGCACAAGGAAGGCAGTGTCTCCATGCCCGGTGTCACCGACGAGGTCGAGCGCCACGCGCGGGTCCGCATCCGCTATCAGGATCTCGACGGCAACATGCAGACCGAGGAGTCGGATGGGCTGCGCGCGGTCTGCCATCAGCACGAGATCGATCAGCTCGACGGCGTGTTCTGGATCAGGCGCTTGTCCCGCCTGAAGCGGGAGCGCCTGATCAAGCGCTTCGAGAAGCTGTCGCGCGATTAGCTAGGCCGTGGCCCCGTAGCCGGCATAAGCCAACGGGTCTCGCGAAGCGCGCGCCCGATGACAGGCTCCGCGACACGCTGGATGGGCTCGAATGAGCCGACGAGCGGCCTCCGGATATCGCTGCGCTCATCCGGGCTACGGTGCTATGGCGACGATAAACCTCGACCTCACCCTCCCGCGATCAAATCCTTCGCCAGCGCCATGTACGCCGGCAAGGTCACCGGGTCGTTGGCGGCGTTGCCGGCGGCGTGATGCGAGGCGTAGCGCGCGATCACCATCTCGGCCTTCGGGTCGATATAGATGCCCTGGCCGTGCACGCCGCGCGCCATGTAGGCGCCGTGCGCGTTGTGCGTCACCCACCACTGATTGCGGTAGGAGGCGCCGGGCAAGGTGGTGTAGCCGGCCGGCTTGAATTTTTCGGGATCGCCGCCCCGCGCGATGTCCTCGACGACCGTTGACGGCACGATCTGGCGGCCGTTGAAGCGGCCGTGATTGCGGATCGTCTCGCCGAAGCGGGCGAGATCGCGCAACGTCGTCGACAATCCGCCGCCGCCGCTTTCGGTGCCGATGCGGTCGACGTGATAATGCGCATCCTCTTCCGCGCCCATCGGCGCCCAGATCTTCTCGGACAGCAGGTCCGACAGCGTCATGCCGCTGGTGCGCCGGCAGATGAAGGCCAGCACGTCGGTGTTGACGGTCTTGTAGGCGAAGGCCTTGCCGTGCTCGCCCCGCTTCTGCTGCGCGCAAAGGAAATCGAAGATGTTGGTGGCGCCCTCATAGCCTGCCGGGATCGGCGCCATGCCGTTGGCGCGCCGCAGTCCCCACACGTCGGAATTCTTGTCGGTATAGACCTCGGTGTATTTGAGGCCCGTGGTCATATCCATCACCTCGTGCACGCGCGCATCGCCGAACGCGCTTGCCTTCAGCTCCGGTACGTAGTCGGTGACCGGCGCCTGCGGATCGATCTTGCCCTCGGCGACCAGCATGCCTGCGAGCACGCCGGTGAACGACTTCGTCACCGACATCGCGATATGCGGCTTGTGCGGCTTCAACGCGCCGAAATAGCGCTCGTAGATCAATTTGCCCCGGTGCAGCACGGCGATGCCGTCGGCATAGCTCTCCTCGAGCATGCGCGCGAACGTCTGCGGGCGGCCGTCCATCGTCACCGACGCGGAGGCGCCGATGTCGTGATCTGCACGCGGCAGCACCGACGCCGGCCCCGCGCCGCGCCAGACATTCACGGTCGGCACCAGCTGGCGGATATTGCTCCAGGCCCAGCGCAATTCAGGGAAGCTGCGGAACGAACCGTCCTGGAACGTGATCGTCTTGTCCTTCGGCGGCGGAAAGCCCTGCATCCAGCCGAGCGTCTCGGGATCGGACTCGGCAGCGGTGGAAGTTTGTTGCGTGGCGGCGGCTGCGACGGGCATCAAGGCTGGCTCCAGGGCTGTGATGCGAAATTCGTATCATGCGATGGCATGAGACACATCCCGCGTTTGAGCCGGGGTGACCGGCGCCGCGAGCGCGGGCCGCGGCGCGAATAGTTGCGCGACCGCGCCACCGGCTTGATCCGACACATGACTGTCGCGTCCGGGCCAAATCATTCCACCAAGCGGATTACGCCGCGGCCGCCCGCTGGATCGCGGCGATGTCGATCTTCTTCATCGTCATCATCGCCTCCATCGCGCGCCGTCCGGCGGCGCGATCGGATCCGTTGACGAGCTCGAGCAGCCGCCGCGGCGTGATCTGCCAGGTAAATCCCCAGCGATCCCGGCACCAGCCGCACGGCAATTCCTTGCCGCCGTTCGAAGTGACCGCATTCCAGTAGCGATCGGTCTCCTCCTGGCTGTCGGTGAGCACCATGAAGCTGACCGCCTCGTTCGGCGTGTAGTTGGAGCCGCCGTTCAGCCCGACGAAGCGGCGGCCGAGCACGGTGAACTCCACCGTCAGTTCATCACCCTGCCCGATGCCAGGTATCGGCGAGACATGCCCCGCATCGACATGGCTGTCGGGAAAAGTCGCAGCATAGAATTCCGCCGCTGCGCGCGCCTGGCCCTGATCGAACCAAAGGCATGTGACGAGATCGGTCATTTGCAGTCTCCTGGTTTGTGCGAAGGACGGTCGGCGAAGACGGCAGCCGACAGGCCGACGAAAATAATCTGCGGGAACTGCGTTTGTGACGACCCGCCTCCGCACACACCACCGTCGTCCTGGCGAAAGCCAGGACCCATAACCACCGAATTTGATGATGAACGGGATCATGGCCCGAACGTCGCGCAACAATTCTCATCCGGGGTAATGGGTCCTGGCTTTCGCCAGGACGACGGCGATGGATGGCTCTCGATTCAAAACGTCAAACAGCTTGTTCGGCGTCATCGCCCGGCTTGGCCGGAGACGCCAGTGCTTGAACCGAGAAGCCTCGGCGTACTGGATTGCCCGGTCCCGTCTACGCCAAGGCTTCGACGAGGCCGCAGGATTGACAGGTTTTGGTGAGTTGCCCGTCGGGGTGATTTGTCGCAAGCGGGGAAACGAGATTTGATTTGCGTCGAGGCAACGCAGGCACGCGAACACCGTCGAAAGATTCCAGGATCGGCTGTCGTGACACGCGCCGCCCGCTCGTCCTCGGGACACCAGGCAAGGACATGGAGAAAACGATGACCCCCACCATCACCGCCTTCGAACGGTCACCCGATGGCGGCAAGGGACTGGCGCGCGATACGCGCGTTCGCTGGGCGCTGGAAGAAGTGGGCCAGCCTTACGCAGTTCGCCTTGTTTCGTTCCAGGCGATGAAGGAGCCGGCGCATCTGGCGCTGCATCCGTTCGGCCAGATACCGACCTATGAGGAAGGTGATCTCGCGCTGTTCGAGACCGGATCGATCGTGCTCCATATCGCCGAGCGTCACGCAGGCCTGCTGCCTGATGATGCCAATGCCCGCGCCCGCGCAATCAGCTGGATGCTTGCCGCGGTCAACACGATCGAAGCGCCGATCCTCGAACTCGTCACTGCCAGAATTCTGGAGAGCGACAAGCCGTGGACCTGGGAGCGGCTGCCCCTGGTCATGGATCGCGTTCGCGACCGGCTGAGGCAGCTCGCCGCCCGCCTGGGCGATGCCGACTGGCTCGACGGCAAGTTCAGCGCGGGCGACCTGATGATGGTGTCGGTGCTGCTCAGGCTGAGAATGTCAGGCATCCTCGACGAATTTCCGAACCTCGCCGCCTACGTCGCCCGCGGCGAAGCCCGGCCGGCTTACAAGCGGGCTTTCGCCGCACAACTCGCGGTGAACACAAGCGAGCTACCGACCGCTTGATCAGGGGGGCGTCTCGCGTGGATACCGTTGCAGTCGACGCATGATGTCGTTCGGCCGCATATCCCGCATGAGCGGAGCGACATGCGGGATACCAACGATGTGCTGATCGGAAACGCCAGGATGTCGTTCCATCCGGGCTATGCTTGCCGGTCGAGCAGTTGTTCGCAGACTACGATTTCAATCAAGATGCGCGATCGGCTCGGACATCGTTATCCGGTTCTTGACACTAGGACGCTCCTGCATCCTTGCATACCATGCCGAAAGAGCCTCGCACTCCACCGGCACCGGCACGTTGACGAGTCCCGCGAAGATCAAGCCGCCTATCAGGGTGATATCGGCCATTGTGAACGCCTCGCCGGTAACGAACGGCTGTCTTTTCAGAATGCCGTCAAAATAGTGCATCCCCCTGAGGGCCTTGTCGCGCTGACGGAATCCCCATTCGGGATTCTGATAGATCTCGACATGAAGCCCAAGACCCGGCGTGGCGTGGTGGAAATAGACACTGATGGCGTCGAGCAGTTCCAGTTCGGCGCGCTTGCTCATCATGTGGATCACGCCCTTTTCGCGCGGCGTCCTGCCGGTCAGCGTCGGCGCGCCATCAAGCGCGTCAAGGTACTCGGTAATGGCCGTGCACTCGCCAATGAAGGTCCGGTCATCGAGTTCGAGCACCGGCAGGGTGCCCGAGTAGTTTTTGGCGAGGAATTCGGGCTTCTTGTGCTCGCCCTTGTAGAGATCGACCAAGACGAACTGCACGTGCGACCGCAGGTTCTTCTCGGCCAGGGCGATGCGAACGCGGGCCGGATATGGGCCGGTTGGCCAATCGTAAATCTTCATCATGACTCCTTTGTCTACCTGTCACTTGGTAGGCACCATATGAAGCCTTCAAATCCGGCTGGTCAACGTCTATCTATCACTTGGTAGATAACGAAGCAGTGAGGCGATGAAGTGAGTTCAAGCTCTCGGGAGGCCATCCTGGCGGCAGCAAAGCGGACCGCGCAGGCGCGCGGCTATAGCGGCTTGAATTTCCGCGATCTCGCGGACGAGGTCGGGATCAAGGCCGCCAGCATCTATCACCATTTCCCGAGCAAGGCCGATCTTGGCGTAGCCGTCGCGCGGCGATACTGGGAGGACACCGCCGCCCAACTCGAGTCGATGCTGGCAGAGGCGACGGATCCTGTCCGCTGCCTGCGTCGATATCCCGATGTGTTTCGCAAAGCGCTCGAGAGCAACAATCGCATGTGCCTGTGCAGCTTCATGTCCGCGGAAGTCGACGATCTTCCGGACGCGGTGAGGAAGGAGGTCCAGACCTTTGCCGACGTCAACGTGGCGTGGCTGAGCAAGCTGTTGGTGGCCGCGGGCCTGGTCAATTCGAGGAAGAGCGAACAGCGGGCCCGCGCCATCTTCGCCGCAATTGCCGGTGCGCAGCTCGTCGCCAGAAGCCGCTCCGATATTTCGCTCTACGACTCGATGATCGACAACTATCGCGCCGCTGGTCTTCTGCCGGCATAGATGGTCCGAACATCAGACCCCAGTGAGGCGGCGACGCCGTACTCCCACTCGATTGTTCGCATCGGGCCTCCAGTTGATTTGTCGTTACAAGAAATCTGTTCGCCTTGAAAACTCCTGTCGCCCGAACCGTCAGACGCGCATGGCTTTTGAATTCAAAAAGGAGTTTGATCGTTCCAGAAAATCTCCGCTTTCAGCCGCCGACATAGCCGAAGACTACCGTCAGCACGGGGAATTGACCGCGATGGCGCCTGGAACGATTGCAGCTCGGCTTCCGACCAGATTGCGGCAAGCGCCATCGGCGACCTGCCGCGCGTCAGTCGCGCGATATGGACAGCCCCGCGAGAAGCGGCGCGTACGCGGCGAGCCTGCGGGATACGAACTCCGTGAAGAGCCGGACGCGCTTCGTCTTGCGTGTCTCGCCCTGCGTGAGAAGCCAGAGCGTTCCGTACATGTGCAGGTCGGTGCCCGGCACCCTCACCAGCAGGGGGTCGGCATCTCCGACGAAGCACGGCAGTGTCGTGATCCCGAGCCCTTGCCGTACAGCAACGATCTGCGCCCCCGCGTCCGTGGTCCTGAATGGAACCCCCGTCGTCCGAACCTCACCCTCGCTGGCCCAATCCGGAATGCCATGAATGCTGATGACGATCCACCGGATGGGATCAGGCGCGCCCGCGCGCCACGCGGCTAGTCGATCGCGGGACATGTAGACGCCGCCGAACAGCTCCGGTCCCTTCAGGCCGTGAAGATTGAGCGGCAGGGTTTTGCGGTCGTAGACGACGCGGATCGCGACGTCGGCCTCTCGGTTGGTCAGATTGGCCAGCTCGCCGAACGACAGGATTTCCATCTCGATGTCCGGATGCAGACGCGCGAAATCGGCGAAGTCCGGCATCAGCAGGTGTGTCGCAAGCGGCGGTGCCAGCGTCACCCGCAGAAGCCCGCGCACGCTCTGGTCGCGCCCGAAGACGCGCGTCTCCAGCAGGTGCGACGACGCTTCCATCTGCTCCGCGAACTCGAGGACCTCCTCGCCCGCAGCCGTGAGGCGGTAGCCCGAAGGCAGCTTTTCGAACATGTGCACCCCGAGCCGTTCCTCGAGCTGGGCGATGCGTCGCAGCACGGTCGAGTGGTTCACACCGAGGCGCTCGGCGGCAGCTCGCACCGAGCCTCCGCCCGCGACGGCCAGAAAGTAGCGAACGTCATCCCAGTCGATCATGGTGCAATCCGGCACCGCGGGGTGTGCCTTCCAAAGCCTGTGTCCAATACATCAAACGGCATCCCGTATGTGGGTAGCACGGGCAGTTATCATAGCCCATGCCGACAAGCGCAGCCCAATTCCGAACGGCGGACACCGATCGTCGCGGCTGGCGTACTCGTCCAGCCGGATCGATTTCGCACCACCGATGTGCGCGCTTCCGCACTCAACGCCTGACGCCGGCGGACCCATCTCGAGGTTCTCGGGGAGCCTCCCCGAACGACCAAAGACGGAATTTGAAGGAGAAGTCATGGGAAAGCTTGAAGGTAAGGTTGCGGTCATCACGGGTGGATCGAGCGGCATGGCGCTGGCAAGCGCCAGGCGGTTCGTTGAAGAAGGCGCCTATGTTTTCGTCACGGGCCGGAGGCAGGAGGCGCTCGAGGAGGCCGTCAAGCTGATTGGCCGGAACGTGACCGGCGTGCGCGGCGACGCAGCCAATCTCGACGACCTCGACCGTCTGTTCGACACGGTCAAGCGGGAAAAGGGCAGGATCGACGTCCTGTACGCGAGCGCCGGCATCGGCGAAGCCGTCCCACTGGGCGAGATTACCGAGCAGCATTTCGATGCGACCTTCAACCTGAATGCGCGCGGCACGCTGTTCACGGTCCAGAAGGCGTTGCCGCTGTTCAACGATGGCGGATCGATCTTCATGACCGGGTCGGTTGCTTCGATCAAAGGCTTTCCTGGTTACAGCGTGTATGCGGCGAGCAAGGCGACGTTGCACGCATTCGCACGCGGTTGGCTCAACGAACTGAAAGGCAGGAATATCCGGGTGAACGTGCTGCACCCGGGGCCGATCGCCACGCCGATGCAGGACCAGGTTCTCACCGAGGAAGCGAAGCGGATGTTCGAATCCCTGATTCCACGGGGAAAGATGGGTCGTCCTGAGGAAATCGCGGCGGCCGCGCTGTTTCTTGCTTCAGACGATTCGAGCTTCGTGAATGGGGTGGAGTTGTCTGTCGACGGCGGCTTCTCGGCCATTTGAACGCGGGCAATCAAGACCAACAGGGATCGGAGAAGCATCATGAGCTACGCGATTGTAGGATTCGGAAAGATAGGCCAGGCCCTCGCCCACGCCTTCGCCCGCAAGAACATCGAGGTGACCGTCGCGAGCCGCCGGCCGCCCGAGGCGTTGGCGCCGCAGGCTCGGGCGATTGGACCCACGGTTGTCGCCAAGTCGCTGCGGGATGCACTCGAGGCCGACACCATCATCCTGGCGGTCCCGTTCGGGGAGCATCGCGAGGTTGCGAAGGCCCTGCCGAGCTGGACAGGCAAGACGATCATCGATGCGATGAACGCGTTTCCGGTCCCTGAAGAGCTGCACGGTCTCCCGTCCTCCGCCTTCGTCGCGAAGGCTTTCGCCGGCGCCAAGCTCGTGAAAGGTTTCAATCATCTGGGCGCGGCCAAGCTGGCCGCCGATCCGATCGTCGAGGGCGGCCACCGGGTGATCTTTCTGTCTGGTGACGACGAGGACGCGATCGCTCCGGTGGCGGCCTTGGCCAAGCAACTCGGGTTCGCACCCGTCAAGCTCGGAAAGCTCAACGTGGGCGGCGCGCTAGTGCACGCACGCGGCCGCACCTGGGGGCAGCTCATCTTCCAGGATTTGTTCAAGAAGGAGCAGTGATCGATCCACGATCGCGTGATTGGCCCGAAAAGCGAGTAGCCCGCATGAGCACAGCGACATGCGGGACACCACGTGACACGATGACAGGAAGTGCCCAGCGCTGCGCTTGATTGCGGGCCACGCCCGCTCACGCAGCGTTGAGCCGGCGTGAGCGAGGATTGCATTTAAGTCCGCCGTTGCCGCGCACACTTATCTGACGAGGCCAGCCCCCTTGGCCCCATGAAGAACGGAGAAACTCAATGACGAACGTCAAACTTCTGTCGGCTGCTTTGATCGCGGTTGCCATGATCGCGTCGCCGGTAATGGCGCGTGAAACCCACGCGGTGTCCCGCCATGTCGCGGAGGCCAACGCCGCCGCGCAGTCCGAGCCCGTCTACGTTGACGGGCGCGCGTGCGTTCCAGCACCGCGCGTCGGTTCGTTCGCCACCGCGCCCTGGACCGGCGACAATGTCCCCTGCGAGCCGGGTCCGTATTGATCGCGTCGCGGGCATCAAGACGCACAACGAAACAGCAAATTGCTCTATGGCGGGTTAGCAATCGCGTAACCCGCCATGCTGAACAACTCCAAGACGTGGTGAGTTGTCCAAGACGTGGTGAGTTGGGAATTACGGTGACAGTGCATTCAACTCGCAAGCCTTCTTTGGCGAGCGATAGTTAAATGCACTGTCACCGTAATCTCAGTGTTAGTCTTTGATATGATGACGAACCTGGACGTCGGGGTCTGACGCAGGTCCGTCCATTTGCCGGTTGGGGTTCACCGCATCGAGGAAGTCGCGCAGCGCCGCCGCCGTTTCATCCTGCCGCCTCACTAGCAGGTGTCCGCCGGTCTCATAAATGATGAGTTTGGCGCCTGGAATCGAATGCGCCGCGAACTCCGCCGCGGGCGCGGTGTTGAAGAGATCGTCGCGTGTGGAAATGATCAAAGTCGGCGCCGTGATCTTGTCCAGTGGCAGAGGATGCAGATGTGGCGCGCTATCGAGATTGATGCCGCGGAAGCGCAATGACAGCGGCTCGATCGAGCGCACGACGCGCATCACACGATCGCGGTCCGCCTGCGATGAACGCCTGAACAGTTCCGGTGGAACGCCGGTGAAGCGGACGAGTATCGAAGGCGCGATCTTCTCGGCCGCCCACCAGAAGAAATCAGCCCCGACATTGACGAGCCAGAAGACGAGCCGGCTGCCGCGGCTGCGATCGACGGCAACCGGACTGGTCGGCGAGTACGTGCCCGGGACAATCAAGATCAGCGCAGAGACGCGCTCGGGATGCCGGATCGCCAATTCCACAGCCGATTGCGCGCCAGCCGAAATGCCCACGACAACTGCCTGCCGGACCTGAAGCGTCGAGAGCAGCGCCGCATGCGCGTCGGCCTGCGTTGTCGGCGAGGCGCTTGGCGGCGCCGGCGTGCGCAGATAACCGAACCGTGACGGAGCGATGACCCGATAGCCCTCGTCCACCAAATCCTCGACATTGGCCAAGCCCTGGTCGAACCCGCCGCCAGCGCCGTGAATCGAAAGGAGCGGGATCCCCTCACCCCGTTCCGCATATTCGATTGGACCCGCGGCAGTTTTGACGATCACAGCCCCGTCCAGCGCGGCGCGACGCACGCGATCAAGCTCTACCCGAAACAGAACAGCGACCCATATCGCGAGCGCGATGACGCCCGAGAGAGTGATGAACAACATGGTTTTATGCTGCATGATCGACGCGCAATGTGCCTTGATCCGTATCAAACAACGGCGCCTGATGCCCTCCCCCACTCGATCATTTTATCCATGGCGGCCAGCGGCGCCGGTCTCCGCCGCACTCAGGCACCTTGTTCTGCATCAAAGCCATTGCGCAGCGAAGCTGCCCATATTGGGCGATGAACAGACGACAATTCATAACCGGAGGTGGTGCGTTGGCGCTTGCTGGCGTCGGTGCGGCGGCGTTCAGTTTCGCGCGCACCGGCTCGATGGCGGACTACGCTGCGGCGGTCGCCGCGACGCGAGCGGGTCTCTCTGAACGACCACAATTCGCGGATTTCGTCCGCTTCGCGACGCTAGCCGCAAACGGTCACAATACCCAACCCTGGCGCTTTCGCCTGGGCGAAGACCACATCACGATCCTTCCGGATTTCGCCCGGCGTACACCCGTTGTGGATCCCGATGACCATCATCTCTTCGCGAGCCTCGGCTGCACAGCGGAGAATCTCGCGCTCGCCGCCGCCGCGCGGGGTCGCCGGGGCGAGCTGCGGTTCGATCCGACTGGCAATGGTTCGGCGGTCTTTGAGCCTGGCGCTGGACCGGCGGAACGGTCGGTTCTGTTCGAGGCGATCCCAAAACGCCAGTCAACGCGTGCGGACTATGACGGACGATCGATTGCCACCGCCGACCTGGAGACCTTGGCCGCCGCTGCTCGCGTGCCTGGCGTCGATCTGATCCTGCTGACCGATCGACAGCAGATCGAGCGCGTGCGCGATCTGGTCGTCGCCGGCAACAGCGCGCAGATGGCCGATCCCGCCTTCATGCGCGAGTTGAAGCACTGGCTGCGCTTCGCTCCCCGCCAGGCACTCGAAACCGGTGATGGTCTCTTCAGCGCGGCGAGCGGCAATCCGACCGCACCGGCTTGGCTTGGCGGCCTCATGTTCGATCTGCTGTTTCGCGCTGCGACTGAGAATGACAAACACGCTCGACAGCTGCACTCGTCCGCGGGGATTGCGATCTTCGTCTCGGAACGCGACGACAAGGAACACTGGATGCGCGCCGGCCGCGCCTGCCAGCGGTTCGCCCTGCAGGCGACAGCGCTCGGCCTCAAGCACGCCTTCATCAACCAGCCCGTCGAAGTCGCGGCTCTGCGTCTGCAGCTCGCGAGTCTCGTCGGGATGCCGAGACGCAGGCCAGACATCGTGATGCGCTTTGGCTACGGACCCGCGCTTCCCTTTTCGCCGCGCCGGCCGGTGGAGGCGGTTCTGGCTCCAGCCGATGCCTAGTAGTTCGCGATGCTTCGCACCGTTCGCCCCAAATTGGATTTGATGCATGAATCGTAGTCGAGCTACGACAGTTCGTACTTTCTCAAAGATTCCGCGAAGAGCGACGCTGCAAGCTTCGAGCAGCCGGTCTCAGAAAAAGACCGTCAGAACGATCACAATTCCTGACGGTCTTTTCTCCGTCGCGTCTTGCGACTTCTGATCAAACCGTCGGAAGAACCGTCAAATGAGCCGGCTTGGTCCGTCCGCCGCGAATGTCGACTCTCGTCAAATCAATGACTTGGACGAACAACAGCGCGGAGAGACAATGGAGCGCAAATGATCAATGAGCTACCCCGTACTCCTCTATTTTTCCTACGCTATTTTCCTCCAGGGTATCCCACACCCTCACTCCCACTCAATCGTCCCCGGCGGCTTGCTCGTCACGTCGTACACCACCCGGTTCACGCCCTTCACCTCGTTGATGATGCGCGTCGCGGTCTCGCCCAAGAACTTCATGTCGAACTGGTAGAAGTCGGCGGTCATGCCGTCGGTCGAGGTGACGGCGCGCAGGCCGACGACGTATTCGTAGGTGCGGCCGTCGCCCATCACGCCGACGGTCTTGACCGGCAGCAGCACCGCGAAAGCCTGCCAGATCGCATCATAGAGGCCGTGCTTGCGGATCTGGTCGATATAGACGGCATCCGCGTTGCGCAGGATGTCGAGCTTTTCCTTCGTGATGTCGCCGGGGCAGCGGATGGCGAGGCCGGGGCCCGGGAACGGGTGGCGGCCGACGAACACTTCGGGCAGGCCGAGCTCGCGGCCGAGCACGCGTACCTCGTCCTTGAACAGCTCGCGCAGCGGCTCGACCAGCTTCATGTTCATGCGTGCCGGAAGGCCGCCGACATTGTGGTGCGACTTGATGGTGACAGACGGTCCGCCGGTGAAGGAGACGCTTTCGATCACGTCAGGATAGAGCGTGCCCTGCGCCAGGAATGCGGCGCCGCCAATCTTCTTCGCTTCGGCCTCGAACACGTCGATGAACAGACGCCCGATGGTCTTGCGCTTCGCTTCCGGATCGGTGACGCCTTCGAGCTCGCCCAGAAACTCTTTCGATGCGTCCACATGGACCAGCGGGATGTTGTAGTGGTTGCGGAACAGGTCGACGACGGTCTTCGCCTCGTCGAGCCGCAGCAGGCCGTGATCGACGAACACGCAGGTGAGCTGGTCGCCGATCGCCTCGTGGATCAGCACCGCCGCCACGGCGGAATCGACGCCGCCGGAGAGACCGCAGATCACCTTGCCACTGCCGACCTGGGCGCGGATCTTCTCGATCGCCTCCTCGCGGAAGGCGCGCATGGTCCAGTCGCCGTTCAGGCCTGCGACCTTGCGGACGAAGTTGCGCAAGAGTTTTGCGCCATCGGGCGTGTGCACCACCTCGGGATGGAACATCAGCCCGTAATATTTGCGCTTCTCGTCCTGGATGATCGCGAACGGCGCATTCGGCGAGGTGCCGGCCACCGAGAAACCGGGAGGCATCTTGGTGATGCGGTCGCCATGGCTCATCCACACCTGATGCTTTTCGCCGTGGCCCCAGATGCCGTCGAACAGCTGGCTGTCGGTCTTCACTTCGACATCGGCGCGGCCGAATTCGCGGTGATGCCCGCCTTCGACCTCGCCGCCGAGCTGAGCGGCCAAGGTCATCTGGCCGTAGCAGATGCCGAGCACGGGAACGCCTGATTCGAAGATCAGCTGCGGCGCGCGCGGCGAACCGGTCTCGTGCACGGACTCAGGCCCGCCGGAGAGGATCACCGCCTTCGGCTTCATCTCCTTGAAGGCGGCCTCGGCCTTCTGGAACGGCACGATCTCGGAATAGACGCCCATCTCGCGGACGCGGCGGGCGATCAGTTGCGTCACCTGGCTGCCGAAATCGACAATCAGAATCTTGTCATGCGCCGAGGCCACCGTGGGCGCCGACGCGTCATGAGCTGTGTCTTGGGCTGTGTGCTGGGCTGTCATGGCAAGCAGATACGCGACACCGCCCGCCCCCGCAACCGCGCAGCGCGGGGCGCCCACATTCTTCTTTGAGCATGGACAAATCGATATAGGTCAGTATTATTGACCTAGTTTGGCCATAACCGATGGGAGGAAACCAATGCCGGATTTTCACGAACCGTCCCGCCTCGCAGCGCTCGGCCACGACTGGATCGCCGCCTGGAACGCGCGCGATCTCGAGCGCGTGCTGGCGATGTATTCGGAGGATTCCGAAATGACATCGGACCGGATCCCGGCGTTCGGCTTCGGTCCCTCCGGCACCGTGCGCGGCAAGGCGCAGCTGCGGGCCTATTGGAGCGCCGCGCTCGCCAAACTGCCCGAGCTGCATTTCGAGCTGATCGACCTCTATGTCTCGCCCGACAGCGTCGTCGTGTTCTACCAGAACGAACGCGGCAAGAAGATCTGCGAGTATCTGAGGCTCGATGTCGAAGGCAAGATCAGGCAGGGCTCGGCGAACCATCTGGTGGGGTGATACGAACGAGCTGTCCAACCGTCCCCCCGCGCAAAGGCCTCGCCTTTGCCGCTGGAGGTGCTCGCGGAGCGAGCCTCGAAGGGCGACGGCCGGCTCCATCCCCATCCTTCGAGGCCCGCCGAGCGCTGCTCGCGCAGCGCTCGACGCGCACCTCAGGATGACGCCGGCGGTCGGGGATACAGACGCACAAATCGAGCATAGGACCCGCGCACCATGAAAATCCCGACCCTGCCCTTCACCGTCACCGACTGGAGCCAGGTCGAACCCACGGTGCATCCCGGCGAGACCGGGCAAGCATTGTGGCGCACGCTCGATATCGGCGAGCTGCGAGTGCGGATAGTTGAATATTCGCCGGGCTATCTCGCCGATCACTGGTGCGATCGCGGCCACGTGCTGTTTGTGGTCGAGGGCGAGCTCGACACCGAGCTGCGCGACGGCCGCAAATTCACGCTGAAGCCGGGCATGAGCTACCAGGTCTCCGATTTCGGCGACGCCGCGCACCGCTCGTCGACCGCGACCGGCGCGACGCTGTTCATTGTGGATTGAAGCGATGTCATCCGTCACCCTGAGGAGCGCGTAGCGCGTCTCGAAGGGCGACGGCCTGGCTCCATCCCATCCTTCGAGGCTCACAAGAGCTCGCACCTCAGGATGACGCCTGTGCGTGGGGCACAGGCTCACCGCTTCCGCGCCGCAACTCTTTTCACCTTCGTATCCGCCCAGCCCAGCGGCTTGCCGCTCTTCGACGGCAGCACGAGTTGGCCGACCGCCTGCCCGGCCTGGTCGAGCAGCACGGAATGCGCTTCGCCGCGCGCATAGAGATGCGCCTCGCCCCATTGCCGCAAGGAGACCACGATCGGGAACAGGTCGTGTCCCCGCTTCGTCAGCACATATTCGAGGTAGGCGCTGCCGTCTGACGCCGCCACCTGCTCGAGCACGCCGGTTTCGACCAGCTTGCGCAGCCGCGCCGTCAGCATGCCCTTGGCGATGCCGAGATTCTTCTGGAAATCGCCGAACCGGCGCAGGCCGTCGAACGCGTCGCGCACGATCAACAGCGACCACCAGTCGCCGATCGCATCCAGCGCGCGGGCCACCGGGCATTCCGCCTTTGCGAATCCAGTCCGCTGCATCGCGCTCCACCTCCCTTCGATCACGATTTCGATCTGGTCTTAAAATAGGACTAGACAGCTTCCGGCGCAACTGGTCTCATCATAAGACCAGATTGCGAATTGCAGCGGAGGCAAGATGACGAACCAGACGGTGATGAAGGCCCGGCCGGCGGAGGTGGGACCGGCTAAGGAGGATCACAAGGCGGGCCACGCGACGGCAGGCGCGCTGTCACCCGCCGTGGTGCTGCTGTTCGCGGTCGCCTGCGGGCTCAGCGTCGCCAACATCTATTTCGCGCAGCCGCTGCTCGACACCATGGCGCGGGATCTTGCCATCACGCCGGCCGTGATCGGCGGCATCGTGACGCTCACACAGATCGGCTACGCCTTCGGCCTGGTGCTGATCGTGCCGCTCGGCGACCTCTGGGACCGCCGCAGGCTGATCGTCGGCCAGACCGCGCTGTCGGCGATTGCGCTCACGATCGTCGGCACCGCGCCGAACGCTGCGATGCTGCTCGCGGGCATGGTCCTGGTCGGGCTGCTCGCGGTCGTGATCCAGGTGCTGGTCGCCTACGCCGCGACGCTGGCCGCACCGGCCGACCGCGGCCGCACCATCGGGACCGTCACCAGCGGCGTGGCGTCGGGCATTTTGCTGGCACGTTTTGCCGCCGGCGCGCTGGCCGATCTCGCCGGCTGGCGCGTGGTCTATCTCACGTCGGCCGCGCTGACGCTGGTGCTGGCGGCACTCTTGGCCCGCGCGCTGCCGCGCTATGCGCCGCGGCCGATGGCCGGCGCATCCTACGCCAAATTGCTGCGCTCGACGGTCGCACTGTTCGTCGAGGAGCCCGTGCTGCGCGAGCGCGCCGTGTTCGCGTTGCTGATCTTCGCGAGCTTCAGCGCGTTCTGGAGTTCGGTCGTGCTGCCGCTCTCAGCGCCGCCGCTGTCGCTGTCGCACACCGCGATCGGAATGCTCGGCATTGCCGGCCTCGCCGGCGCGCTAGCGGCGCGCAATTCCGGCCGCCTCGCCGATCGCGGCTGGGGCCAGCGCACCACCGGATTATCGCTGCTGCTGATGCTCGCCGGCTGGGCGCCGATCGCCTGCCTGCACGCTTCGCTGTGGCTGGTGCTCGCAGGCGTCGTCATGATCGACTTCGCGGTGCAGGCCGTCCATGTCACCAACCAGAGCCTGATCGTCGCGGCGCGGCCGGAGGCGTCGAGCCGCCTGATCGGCGTCTACATGGTGTTCTATTCGATCGGCAGCGGGCTCGGCGCGATCTGTTCGACGATGGCCTATGCCGCCGCAGGCTGGCTCGGCGTTTGCGCGTTGGGCGCCGCGATCAGCGCAATCGCGCTGCTGTACTGGGTCATGGTGGTGAGCAAGACACCGGTGCCGGTGGGCGTATGTTCCGAAGCGTAGGGTACTCAACTCGTCATTGCGAGCGAAGCGAAGCAATCCATCGTGCCGCACGTGCGGAGCCATGGATTGCTTCGTCGCTACAGCGCAAAATTGCTTCGCAATTTTGTCGCGAGCTCCTCGCAATGACGGCGGAGAAAGCCTCACGCCTTCTTCAGCACCGAGACGAAGAACCCGTCCGTGCCGGTGCGGCGCGGCGTCATCAGCAGGCCCTCCGGCGATTGCAGCGCGGCCTCGGTAAAAGCCTCGGCCTTGTCCCACAGCACCGATGCGGTCTGCTCCGGCGGCTGCACCGAAAACTCCGGATGCCGCGCGATGAACGCCTTGACTTGCTCGCCGTTCTCCTCCGACAGCACCGAGCAGGTGATGTAGGCGATCCGGCCGCCGCTCTTCACCAGCGGCGCGGCGCGCGCCAGCACCTCGGCCTGATCCTTCAGCCGTACCTCGAGCGCGCCGGGGCGCATCCGCCATTTGGCGTCGGGATTGCGGCGCCAGGTGCCGGTGCCGGTGCAGGGCGCGTCGATCAGCACGAGGTCGGCGGAGGCCTTGATGTCGGACAGCACCTCCTCCTCGCCGCGCGGCGTGCGCACGTCGCAATTGTGCACGCCGGCGCGCGACAGCCGCTCATGGATCGGCACGAGCTGGCGCTTGTCGCTGTCGGTCGCGATCAGCCGGCCCTTGCCGTCCATCATGGCGGCCAGCGCCAGCGTCTTGCCGCCGGCGCCGGCGCAGAGATCGATCACCTGCTCGCCGGGCTTGGCCGCCGAGAACAGCGCGGCGAGCTGCGAGCCCTCGTCCTGAACCTCGATGGCGCCCTTGATGAAATCCTCCTCGGCATGGATGCCGGGATTGCGCGCGTCGGCGCCGAGCTCGATGCGCAGGCCGAGCGGCGACCACGGCGTTTCCCCGGCGCCGAGATGCGACAGGCGCGGCAGGATCTTCTCGCGCTTGCCACGCAGCGTGTTGACGCGCAAATCGAGCGGCGCGCGGCTCGCCATTGCCGTTGCCTCGGCGGCGCGGTCGTCGCCGAACACTTTTGCGAGATACGGGTCGAGCCAGTCCGGATAGTCACCCGCGACATGCGCCGGCGCATCCTTGAGCGAGCGCGAGGCCAAGGCAGCCTCCTCGGCCGCGGTCAGCGGTTCGGGCGCGAAGCGGCCTCCGTCGCACAGCGCCGAGATCGTCGGGATGTCCATGCCGCGCTCGAGCTTGAGCATGCCGAGCACCCGCGATCGGGCGCTGGCATCGTCCATCAGCCAGGCCGCGGAGGATTGCCGGCGCAGCACGTCCCAGATCAGGCCGGAGATCGCGGCGCGATCGCCGGAGCCGGCATAGCGGTGCGCGGTGCCCCATTCCTTCAGCGCTTTCGCCGCAGGAATGCGCTGTGCGTCGATGGTGGCGATCAGCTCGATCGCGGCGGAGAGCCGGGCAGCGGGGGTCATTGATCTCTTTCGGTTGGGCGCATCAAATCAGCAGCAGGATCCTGAGCGCGAAATACAGCCACATCGCCGCCAGCACCAGCACGCCGGCGAACCAGGCGAGCGAGCGCGGCCGCACGTCGTTGGAGGTGACGAAAACGCCGGCATGGGCGAACCGCGTCACCACGAACACCCAGGACATCAGCACGATGAACAGATCGGCATGGCGGATCGGCAGCGCAATGGCGATCAGGACATAGAACAGCACCGGCAGTTCGAACTGGTTGGCGAAGCAATTGCCGAGCTGAGTGGCGCGCTCCGGCCAGTTCGGCTGGCGCAACGCGATATCGGCCATCTTGGTCTCGCCGCTCGCCAGGATCCGCGTGCGCAGCGTCGCCATCCCAAACAGCAGCGCGAAAGTGAGGCCAATCTGGATGAAGACCGGCAACAGAACCATTTGAACCGACATCAAGAATCTCCCTCAAGCCGGGCGCCCGGCCGCCCTCTTAGCGGTCGCGGCCGCGCAACACAATGAACCGTCCGCGCTAACCCGTTGAACCATCATCCGAGCCCGGGTGACCAACTCCCGAGAATAATGGCGGTTTCAGTTTCTCACGGCTGACGCGATGGACATCATCACCCCGATCCTGGACGGCGCGGCCCTGGCGGCTGCGAGCTTCGGCGATCTCGTCACCTCCCTGCTGAAGGCGATCGACCCCGGCATCGGCTGGTTCGACGACGCGGCCGATGGCGGGCTCGGCATGGTGCTGTCGGGGCTCGCCGGCGTCGCCACAGCGCTCCTGGTCGTAATCCTGCTCTCGGTCTATTTCCGCAGCGGCTATCGCTCGGCGCGCGACATCGTCAGGCACAGCCTCGCCACGGCGCTGGTGCTCAGCCTGCTCGGCTATGCGGCCTACGACATCGGCCACGATGCGCTCGCCTATCTCGGGCTCAACGCATCGCCGGCCGTGACGGGAACAAACCCGCCAAGCACGGGGCTGCTCGGAGGTCGTGTCGGTCCGCCTGCCCTGCCTATCCGCTCAGACAAGCAGCTCGCGATCTAGCGGCCTGCGCCGCCGGATAAAACAAGACATCAAACAAGACATCAAACAGAGCAGCGAAGAACACACTGGAATCGTCATCGTTCCGACTCCGCGCCGACGCTATAATTCGGCCGAAAGGATCGATGCATGCCCCAGTTTCGTCTGACCCAAATCTCCGACACCCACCTCGCGCGTCGCTTCAAGCCGCTCGTCGACAACTTTCATCGCGTCAGCGAGCACATCGACGCGACGCGTCCCGATCTCGTGCTCAACTCCGGCGACGTCGCGTTCGATGGGCCGACCAGCCGCGACGATCTGGTGTTCGCCAAGGAGCTGCACAGCGCGCTGCCGGTCGATTGCCTCTATCTGCCGGGCAATCACGACATCGGCGACAATCCGACTGCGGTGGGCCCGGTCCCGACGCAACTGCCGACCGAAGCAACGCGCCGCGCCTTCACCTCGGTGCTCGGCGAGGATCGCTGGCATTTCGACGCCGCCGGCTGGTGCTTCATCGGCCTCAATTCGCTGATCATGAACACCGTCCTCGATAGCGAGGCCGCGCAGTTCGACTGGCTCGCCTCGGTGCTCGACAAGGCCGTCGGCAGACCGGTCGCGCTGTTCCTGCACAAGCCGCTCTATCTCGACGTGCCCTACGATGCCGAACGCGTCGAGACCGCAATCCGTTTCGTGCCGCAGCCGGCGCGCCGCCGCCTGATCGAGATGTTCGGCAAGGTCGATTGGCGCCTTGTCGGCAGCGGCCACGTGCACCAGCGCCGCGACTACACGTTCGAGCATGTCAGACAGGTCTGGGCGCCCTCGGCCGGCTTCATCATCTCAGATGCGAGGCAGGAAGTGATCGGCATCAAGGAAACCGGCCTCGTCGAGTACCGCTTCCAGCCGGACAGCTTTGAAGTCCGCCACGTCAGGGCCAAGGGCCAGGTCGATGTCGAGCTGGACATGTTGCTCGGCAAGCAGCCGGCGTGAGGCGTCTCAGCTCCGCGCCGCGTCGTGCAGGTCCTGCTTGATGACGGTGAGCAGCGCCTGCAGCGAGTCCCTGTTCGGCTGCGGCGCCGCCGGCACGGGCCGCACCCGCGGCACCTGCGGCATGAAGCGGACCGGCTCGGCCGCCGGCTCGTCCTCGACAAATTTTCCATGCAAGACGTCGTCGCGGCGGCCCATGACGAACATCGTCGCCCAATAGCCGAGGGCGAGGAGAATGACCCCGGAAACAATAGCTTCAAAAACCATGGCTACACCTGAAATATAGCCATATTGAATCAACTGCTCCGGGTCCCCGTCAAGCAAATGGAGGCCGAAAAGCCTCCAATAGCCCGCCATTGTGGCGTTTTTGATACTTTGTTGCGCGGAATGGGAGCTGAAGTGCCCCGTTTTGACGCGTTTTCTTCACGCGATCCGGTGCCCATCCCGGATCGGGTCCGGGACAGGCTTCGCTCGAGAACGCTCTGGTTCAGGCCTTGTCCGGCCCGATCCGGACCAGCTGCTTGCCGAAATTGGCGCCCTTGAGCAGGCCCATGAAGGCCTCCGGCGCGCTGTCCAGGCCCTCGGTCACGAACTCCTTGTACTTGACCTTGCCCTCGCGCACCCATTGCGACATGTCGCGCAGGAAGTCGCCATGCATGGCAGCGAAGTCGCTGACGATAAAGCCGCGGAAGGTCAGCCGCTTGGTCAGGATCGCGAACATGATCGATGAGGCCCATTTCGGCGCCCGCGCCTCGCGATCGTTGTAGTGCGCGATCAGCCCGCAGACCGGCACGCGCGCGAACGCGTTGAGCTGCGGGTAGACCGCCTCGAACACCGCACCACCGACATTCTCGAAGTAAACGTCGATGCCCTTCGGGCAAGCCTCCTTCAGCTTGGCCGCCAAGTCCGGATCGCGATGATCGAGACAGGCATCGAAGCCGAGCTCGTTCTTGACATAGTCGCATTTGTCCTTGCCGCCGGCGATCCCGACCGCACGCGCGCCTTTGATCTTGGCGATCTGGCCAACCGCCGATCCGACGGCGCCGGAAGCACCGGCAACAACCACCGTCTCGCCCGGCTGCGGCTTGCCGATCTCGAGCAGGCCGGTATAGGCGGTCATGCCGGGCATGCCGAGTACACCGACCGCGGTCGAAATCGGTGCCAACTTCGGATCGACCTTGGAAAGACCCTTGCCATCCGAGATCGCGTGCGTCTGCCAGCCGGCGCGCGACAGCACGATATCGCCTTTGGCGAAGTTCGGATTGTTCGACGCGATCACCTCGCTCACCGTGCCGGCTTCCATTACACCGCCGACGGGGACCGGCGCGGCGTAGGACGGGCCGTCGTTCATGCGTCCGCGCATATAAGGATCGAGCGACAGCCAGATGGTGCGGAGCAGCACTTCGCCCGCGCCCGGTGTCGGCGGCGTGTAATCCTCGAGCCGGAAGTTGGCCGACGTGGGCTCGCCATGCGGGCGCGAGGCCAGAACGATGCGCTTTCCTTGGGCGTTTCCTTGGGACATGCTGATTTCCTCTTGAGGTGATTGGTTCGTGGCGCACACGTAGTCACGCAATCCAGCTCCCCGCAAGGGAGATGGATTTGCTCTTTCGCGCGCGCTTGTTTGAAATTCTGTTTGAAATGACGTGCATCATGCCGTGAACGGCGTGGTCCTGGCACTGCCATCGTCATTCCGGGGCGTGCGAAGCACGAGCCCGGAATCCATTCATCCAACTGCGATGCGGCCCGATGGATTCCGGTTCTCGCTTCGCGAGCCCCGGAATGACGTCGGTGCAACTACACCCCGCCCGGATAGTTCGGGGCTTCGCGCGTGATGGTCACGTCGTGGACGTGGCTCTCGCGCAGGCCGGCGCCGGTGATGCGGACGAACTCGGCCTTGTCGTGGAAATCCTTGATGTCCTTCGCACCGACATAACCCATCGCCGCGCGCAGACCGCCGGCGAGCTGGTGCATCACGTTGCCGACCGGGCCCTTGTACGGCACCTGGCCCTCGATGCCCTCGGGCACGAGCTTCAGCGTGTCCTTGATGTCCTGCTGGAAGTAGCGGTCGGCCGAGCCGCGCGCCATCGCGCCGACCGAGCCCATGCCGCGATAGGCCTTGTAGGAGCGGCCCTGCCACAGGAACACTTCGCCGGGCGTCTCGTCGGTGCCGGCGAGCAGCGAGCCGACCATCGCGATGTCGGCGCCGGCGGCGAGCGCCTTGGCGAGGTCGCCGGAATATTTGATGCCGCCGTCGGCGATCACGGGCACGTCGGCCTTCTTCGCCGCCGCCACCGCATCCATGATCGCGGTGAGCTGCGGCACGCCGACGCCGGCGACGATACGCGTGGTGCAGATCGAGCCCGGGCCGATGCCGACCTTGATGCAGTCGGCGCCGGCATCGATCAGCGCCTGCGCGCCGCCCTCGGTCGCGACGTTACCGGCCACGACCTGCACGGCGTTGGAGAGTCGTTTGATGCGGTTGACGGCGTTGAGCACATGCCGCGAATGACCGTGGGCGGTGTCGACCACGACGACGTCGACGCCGGCATCGATCAGCCGCTCGGTGCGCTCATAGCCGGTCTCGCCGACCGTGGTGGCGGCGGCGACACGAAGCCGGCCCTGCGCGTCCTTGCAGGCCAGCGGATGGGCGACCGCCTTTTCCATGTCCTTCACGGTGATCAGGCCGACGCAGCGATATTGGTCGTCGACGACGAGCAGCTTTTCGATGCGGTGCTGGTGCAGCATCCGCTTCGCCTCGTCCTGGCTGACACCCTCGCGCACCGTGACGAGGTTTTCGTGCGTCATCAGCTCCGAGACCCTTTGCCGCGGATCGGTTGCGAAGCGCACGTCGCGGTTGGTCAGAATGCCGACCAGCTTGCCCGGCACGTTCTTGCCCGCACCAGTCACGACCGGGATGCCGGAGATGCCGTGATCCTTCATTAGCGTCAGCGCGTCCGACAGCGTGGCTTCAGGACCGATGGTGAGCGGATTGACTACCATGCCGGATTCGAACTTCTTGACCTGCCGCACCTGGGCAGCCTGGCCTTCGGGGTCGAAATTGCGGTGGATGACGCCGAGGCCGCCGGCCTGCGCCATCGCGATCGCCATCCGCGCCTCGGTGACGGTGTCCATCGCGGACGCCATGATCGGGATGTTGAGCTGGATCGCGCGGGTGACCCGCGAGCGAATGTCGACTTCGGAGGGAAGAAAGTCCGACAGACCGGGCTTCAGAAGCACATCGTCGAACGTGTAGGCTTCGCGGATCGCCTGAAGTCCCGTGGCCATTGCCAACTCCTTATCTGCGGCCTCAGCCGCGAGGGTCTTACGGATGAGCGCTACCTGCGGCGACGCTCGCTGCGTCACCGTCGAATCGGCGCCCATCGGTGGGGTTGACGCTGGTCGATAGCATGGCGGCATGACGAATCAAAGTGTTTGCCAGCCATGCACAGGCTTTTTACGGGCGAAGTCAGCGGGCCCTGTAGCCTGCTTAGCGATATCCCTGCGGCGGCCCGTGCCGGCGGATCGCCTCGACCACCTCGCGGTGGCGCCGGTCCTCGCGCTTCATGTGGACCGCGATCACCGCATGGGCCGACGGCACCAGCAGCAAGACATGGAAAAACAGCCCGAAAATCGCGCAAAACGCGATCAGGACCAGATTGAAGATGGCCGAAAACGGCTGTCCGTTCAGGAGCAGCCCGATCGGCGGCAGCAGAACGGCAAGGACGTAGATCACGGCACGGACCCCTAACGCTGGCGGATGCATAGCAGCGTCACGCAGGATTTAGGGCGTTTGCCCGGTTCCGCAATAGCGTGGTCCGGGGCAGGATGATATGGCCCCCTCGCCCGCCTTTTCAGCAAAGCTGTCCTATTTTGATGAACAAGCAACGCCTGATCCCGCTCATCGTCGCCACCGCGCTGTTCATGGAAAACATGGATTCCACGGTGATCGCGACTTCGCTGCCGGCGATCGCCGCCGATATCGGCACCAGCCCCCTGACGCTGAAGCTTGCGATCACGTCCTATCTGCTGTCGCTCGCGGTGTTCATCCCGGCCAGCGGCTGGACCGCGGACCGCTTCGGCGCCCGCATCGTGTTTGCCGGCGCCGTCGCCGTGTTCATGCTGGGCTCGATCGGCTGCGCGCTGTCCTCCTCGGTGACCGATTTCGTGTTCGCCCGCATCCTGCAGGGCCTCGGCGGAGCGATGATGACCCCGGTCGGGCGACTGGTGCTGCTGCGCTCGGTCGACAAGAGCGCGCTGGTCAACGCGATGGCCTGGGTGACGGTGCCGGCGCTGATCGGCCCGGTGATCGGGCCGCCGCTCGGCGGCTTCATCACCACCTATTTCTCCTGGCACTGGATCTTCCTGATCAATATCCCGATCGGGCTGCTCGGCATCTTCCTGGCGCTGAGATATATCGACCCGATCAAGAGCGAGGATCCCGAACGCTTCGATCTGGTGGGATTGGTGCTGGCCGGCGTCGGCCTCGCCGGCATCGCTTTCGGGCTGTCGGTCGCAGGCCTCAATCTGTTGCCGTGGCCGATCGTCGCCGGCCTCGTCGGGGTCGGCACGGTGTCGATGACGCTCTACATCATCCACGCGCGGCGCACCGGTTCGCCGGTGCTCGATTTCGGCTTGCTGCGGCTGCCGACCATGCGGGCGTCGATCGTCGGCGGCTTCATGTTCCGGCTCGGCATCGGCGCGCTGCCGTTCCTCCTGCCGCTGTTGATGCAGGTCGGTTTCGGCCTGTCGCCGTTCCAATCCGGTCTCGTCACCTTTGCCTCCGCGGTCGGCGCCATGGGCATGAAGACCCTGGCTGCGCGCATCATCCGCGCCTTCGGCTTCCGCAACATGATGACCGTCAACGCGGTGGTCAGTTCGGCCTTCCTCGCCGCCTGCGCCCTGTTCACGATCTCGACGCCGCTGATGCTGATCTTCACCATCCTGGTGGTCGGCGGTTTCTTCCGCTCGCTGCAATTCACCGCGATCAACACCGTGGCCTATGCCGAGGTCGAGGCGCCGCAGATGAGCCGTGCCACCACCCTCGTCAGCGTCAACCAGCAGCTCGCGGTGTCCGCCGGCGTCGCGGTCGGCGCGTTCTCCGTCGAAACCACGCTGGCGCTGCATCACCAGACCGAGCTGTCCGCCGACGTGTTTGGACCAGCGTTCATCGTGGTGTCGCTGATCTCGGCAGCGTCCGCCTGGTTCTTCTGGCAAATGCCGGTTGACGCCGGCAACGAGATCGCCGGCCGCAAGGCGATCGACATCTCGAGCCGCAAAGGCGCCGAAAAGCGCGCCGCGGCCGAAGCGGTCAAGGTCGCGACCGAGGACACCCAGAACGCGCGGGATCAGCGGCTCGGCTAGAGCATTTTCTGACCTGGCGGAATCGGAAGGGATTGAACTAAGCCGCTGCCGCGGCGTAGGGGGCAAGGTGGCATAGATCGCCTCCTGGCTGAGAGGATGTGGGTGTTGGAGCCCACCCCCTCAGACAGGAGTATCGAGATGGCCGATTTGAGCCCTCTTCGCCGCCGCATGATCGAAGACATGACCGTCCGCAATCTGTCGCCGGCGACGCAAAGATCCTACATCAGCGCGGTTTCGAAGTTCAGCCGCTATTTTGGCCGATCGCCTGACCGGTTAGAGCTGGAAGACGTCCGCGCCTTCCAGGTGCATTTGGTCTCGACCGGCATCTCATGGCCGGCGCTGAACCAGATCGTCTGTGCGCTACGGTTTTTCTACGGCGTCACGCTCGGCGAGGCGCTCATCCCAGAGCGCATTCCCTATGCGCGAGAACCGCGCAAGCTGCCGGTCGTTCTCAGCGCCGACGAAGTGGTTCAGTTTCTTGAAGCGGTATCGAGCCTGAAGAGCCGCGCCGCGCTCACCACCGCCTATGCGGCCGGGCTCAGGGCCTCGGAGGTTGCGGGACTGCGGATCGAAGACATCGACAGCGCCCGCGGCGTCATCCAGGTGCGCCACGGCAAGGGCGCGAAGGATCGCAACGTGATGCTGTCGCCCCAGCTGCTGGGCATCCTGCGCACCTACTGGCGGCTCGCCCGGCCGCGGCTTTATCTGTTCCCTGGTCGTGACGAAGATCATCCGATCGATCAGACCGTGCTGCATGCCGCCTGCCGGTCGGCGGTGAAGGCTGCGGGCCTGACCAAGCGCGTCACGCTGCACACGCTGCGCCACAGCTTCGCGACACATCTTCTCGAGAACGGAACCGATATCCGGATCATCCAGGTCTTGCTCGGGCACAATAATTTGTCGTCGACAGCGCGCTACACGCAGGTCGCCACCGATACGATCCGAGCGACGCAGAGCCCGCTCGATCGCCTGTCGCTGGAGGTGACGCCACCTGGATGACCCGCAGCGGGATGCGGGTCATGACCCGCTCCGACATCCGCTCCAACAGGCCCGCCATCGAGATTGCCGATATTCTGTGCCGGCATGGCGACGCCTATCGCCGTGTACATGCCGGTCATCTGGGGCGGGTCGAGCGGCGCGTGATGAGCGCGATCGTTGCGTGCCGGACCGAGGCGCTCGGCGGCCACATGCAGGCTTGCGACGACTGCGGCACGACACGCGTTGCCTATAATTCCTGCCGCAATCGGCACTGTCCGAAGTGTCAGGGGAGAGCCCGAGCCGCGTGGCTCGCCGCGCGTCAAGCCGACCTGCTTCCGGTTCCCTATTTCCACGTCGTCTTTACACTTCCCGCACCGATCGCCGCGATCGCTTTCCAGAACAAGGCCGTCGTCTATGCCATCCTGTTCAAGGCTGCCGCCGAGGCGATGACGACGCTCGCCGCCAATCCACGCCGGCTCGGCGGTGCGATCGGCGGCGTCGCCGTCCTCCACACCTGGGGACAGACGCTGATGCATCATCCCCACGTCCATTGCGTCGTTCCGGGTGGCGGCCTCTCGCCCGATGGCGCGCGCTGGACCGCTTGCCGACCGAACTTCTTCCTGGCCGTCAAACCGTTGTCCAGACTATTTCGCACACTTTTTCTCAAACGTCTGTCGGCAGCCTTCAACTCCGGTGCCTTGCGTTTCTTCGGCGATCTCGGAGCTCTGGCCGAGCCGGCTGCCTTTGCGGCCCACCTCGACGCCATGCGACGCATCAACTGGGTTGTTTACGCCAAGCGGCCCTTCGGCGGACCCGCACAGGTCCTGGCCTATCTCGGCCGCTACACCCATCGCGTCGCGATCGCCAACAGCCGGCTCGTCGCACTCGACGACGATCATGTCGCCTTCTCATGGAAGGACTATCGCCAAAACAGCGCGACAAAGATCATGAATCTCAAGCCCGATGAGTTCATTCGCCGTTTCCTGCTTCATACGCTGCCTGACGGCTTCCACCGCATCCGCCACTTCGGCTTCATGGCCAACCGCCATCGCGCTGCCAAGCTCGCCCTTTGCCGCGAACTTCTCGATCATGAGCGAACAGCCCCAAACGATGGCCAGCCGTCGCCTGTGGATTCGGAGGCTCAAACCCGGGCCGAGGTTCCTGCCTGTCCCGATTGTGGTGGCGTCATGCGCATCATTGAGCGCTTTCGACATAGCTTCAGACGCCCCAGCCCTCGAACATCACCGTTCCGATGCGACACATCGTGAGCCAAGTCATGTCGTGCACGACGATCATCATTCGTCATTTCGCTCCCAGCGTCTCGATCATCGCGGACGATGTCGAATCCGTGCTGTCACACTGCGCGACAACAACCGTCCGATGCAGCAAAAGGCCTATCGCGATCTCAGGCGAAGCGCGTCTGATCTCAACTCTTCCAGGATGCGCACTCCTGTGTCTCTGCCTCACGCGCCGAGCCAGCAGATCGGGCATGGCGATCTCGAACAATCCCCATAGCTGCAAAACCGCGAATAGCCTCCCGCGCCTTCGTTCAATCCGGCTTCAATGAGGTCGCGTCATAAGCGCCTGCCGCGCCCTCGCGTGAGCGCGACCTCACAGAACCCTCCAGATTCCCTTGTGAGGCAAATCGTGATTCACCCTGAGGGCTGGTGATGGAGGCCAGCCCCCATGGCTAAGCCGCTCTCGCCGGACCTTCGCCTTCGCATTATTCGGGCTGTGGAAGAGGAAGGCATGAGCTGTCGGGGCGCCGCCGGCCGGTTCGGCGTAGCGCCATCGACAGCGATCGAACTGGTCAACGAATGGCGCAGCACCGGCGCTTGTGAGGCGGGAGCGCAGGGCGGAGACAGACGTTCAGCTCGGATCGAGGGTCATGCTGCGGAGATCCTCTCCCTGGTCAAGGCTACGCCTGACATGACGCTGGCCGAGATCGCTGACCATCTCCTCAAAGTCCACGGCGAGCGTTTCGTGCCGAGCGTGGTCTGGCGATTCTTCGATCGCCGCAACATCACGTTCAAAAAAAACATCGCACGCCAGCGAGCAGGATCGGCCGGACGTGGCCGCTGAACGCGCGGCGTGGAAGGCATCTCAGCCTGAGATCGGCATCCATCGGTTGGTGTTTATCGACGAGACGGGAGCCTCGACCAAGATGGCGCGGCGCTATGGCCGCTCGCCGTACGGCCAGCGCTGTGTCGCAGCGCTCCCGCATGGTCATTGGAAGACGACGACCTTCGTCGGCGCGCTCAGAGCGACCGGCATGACTGCGCCGATGGTCCTTGACGGTCCCATGGATGGTCTGGCGTTCGAGGCTTACGTGACGCAAGTCCTCGTGCCGACACTCAGGCCCGGCGACATCGTGGTGATGGACAATCTCGCAGCACACAAGCGCGCCGAGGTCGGCATCGCAATCGATGCCGTGGGCGCCCAGCTCCTCTATTTGCCGCCTTATTCGCCCGACCTCAATCCGATCGAAATGGCCTTCGCCAAGCTCAAAGCCGCACTTCGAAAGGCCGCCGCCAGATCAATCGAGGCTTTGGACAACGCTATTGCCACCGCCCTGACCGCCTTCACCGCCCAAGAGTGCCTGAACTTCTTCGCCGCAGCCGGTTATGACCGTGTCTGATCAGAATCTGCTCTAGTCGATCGAACTAGCTGTTCCCGAGCACGGACACTGCTGGTGCGCCGTCCGGTCACGGCCAGGCCCTTAGAGGTGGCCCGTCGTTCCGGCTGGCTGTCTTCGATCCGGACGTTCAACAAGTTCGTATGTGGGAACGTGGGTCGCTTCCAGCCACGATTCCAGCGCAGCTCCGCAGACCGTACAGATCGCGTCACCCGTATGCGGCACCAAGAACTTCTCTTCAGTGCGTCTGTACTCGGCGCCGCAATTGCATTGAACAATTGTCGCCATCTGAGAGATATGCGCCTGCGCTGCCCGATTTTCCAGCCCTGCAACAAACGGCCCAGTGCGCGAAACCCGACGCTGCACCAAGGCCGCCAACCCACTGGGGGGTTTTCTCCCGGTGCGGTTAGGGGCATTGGCCGGGAGCAATGAAGTCGACTCTGGCCACGCGCCGAGGTTCCAACGAGTCGCGCTGAAATGTTGTTCTGCGCGCGTCTTGATCGAGACAGCGCTCGACCATGCGCTCTCCTACCTCAAGTCGTCGGGATTCCCCGCCGCAATGGCTGAGCCGCCGCCGCGATCGGTGGCACAGTGGCCCGCGGTTGGCTCGGCGCATCACGGCGGTTCGTCCCTGAAAAAAATCGCCGCCAGAGTCAGAAAGCGAACGGAAGCTCCGGCGCCGATCCCGCATAGTTCGGCTCAGGCGGGCCCGCGGTGACCCAGCATCAGCAAAAAACATGTTGAAGGAAGCGCTCCAGGTTCGCTTCCGCGGCGTCCAGGCGCCGCGGAAGGTCCGGATTTTCCTTGATTTGGTTTCGCTTGAAAGGATCAGAGCCAGTGAGTGACGTCCATACGAATGAAGTGAGCGACAATCCGAAAGTCGGCGGCTTCAACCTGCCCCTGTTCGCCCTGCCCAAGGCCTTTCAGGGTTTTGCCGAGCAAAATGCGGCGCGCGCTCGGGAGCAGTTCGAGAAGGTCCAGGAGGCCTCCGAGGAAATCTCCGTCTTGCTCAAGGAGGCCTACTCGATCAACGCCAGGGGCTCCGCGGATTACGCGGCCAAGGTGCTCGATATCTCCCAGACCAATACCAGTTCGGCGCTCGCCTTCATGACCGAACTCGTCGCCACCAGGTCGCTGTCGGAGGCCATCCGGCTTTCGGCCGACCACGGCCGCAGGAGTTTCGAGGTCACGACCGTGCAGAACAAGGAGCTCTGGGAGATCGCGAAGAAGGTCGCGACCGAGACCGCCCAGCCGATCAGGAAGAGCCTTGCGAAGGTGCTGAAGACACCTTCCTGAGGAGCCGCCCCCCGCCCCCAGCCCCGACTGGAACAAGCGTCTCCAAATGAGAAGGGGCGCAGTCCAGCCGAGGGGGCGCGGGACCAGCAATCCCTGACATTGGAGGAGGCTCAAGGTGGGCGTCATCATGATCAAGTGCCCGCGGACGGGACGTGCTATCAAAACCGGCATGAAATCCGACCGCGAAACGTTCCGTCGCAGCACCGTGTTCTTTTCGCGCACGTATTGCACGGGCTGTCGGACCCATCACGAGTGGTTCGCCAGGGACGCCTGGGTCTACGAACCCGAGGAGGAATTGCGCAAAGCGTCCTGACGTCGCCCTGTGTGACAACCTGATTCAATGGCTTCGTGGTCGCTCAGCACCCGCGATACGCGCGTGTGCTTGAACCTTATCGCCATTGGTCCACGGTCGGGCGTGAGAACGCGGTGGCCCATGCGCCGACGCGCCGCGACCGGGCGGTTTCATCCCTTCAGCCGAAACGATGCGGTCGATCCTGCCGCGCATGATCTCGTAGCACTCGCAGGCCGCAACTTCGAGCCGCGGCCTATCGACCTCGATCGAGTTCCGCCGGTTGGACCGGATCGCGCCCGATGCGCGAAGCTTGTGCACCATGTGGGTTACGGTCGTTCGTCGCACGCCCAGCAATTCCGACAGCGTCTCCTGCGTCAACGGGAGCGTGTCGTTGCCGATCTGATCGTGAATCTGCAACAGCCACCGGGCCAGGCGGGCCTCCACCGAATGCAGCGCATTGCACGCCGCGATGTGCTGGAACTGAACCAGCAACGACCGCATATGAAGCTGCACCGCATCGGCAAGCGCGTGGCTCCGCGTGAGCGCGGCATGAAACCGTGCCGGCGAAATCTGCCATGTCACGCCCGCGACGCGAACCACCGCCGTCATCGGCGAGCGTACCGACCTGAGTGTCGACAGGATGCCGGCCGCGCCCTCGTTGCCGACCATTGTCGTCGCAACAGCCTGTCCGTTCGGCATGTCCATGACGAACGCGATCAATGCCGTGCAGGGAAAATAGATCTGTTCGACGAGGTCGCCCGACCGCACCAGCACGACGTCGCGTTCGAGCGATACTTTGTGGAGATGAGGCGCCAGCAAATCAAATTCTGCAGGCGGCAAGGCCGCCAGAAGGCGATTACCTATGCTCGACCTGCGCTCCATTACGGAAGAACTCCGCAAGACGAAGGCGCGGCTCGCTGCACAAACCTGCCGTGGCGCCAGGCTGAAATACGCAACGAACAGACCGCGCCGGGAAGATAGAATACGCCGTAACGGGAAGAGTTCCAACAGGTTCAGCTCAGCCCGCGACCGCATGTCGCCGTACCAGGGTAGCGCTAGAGCAGGGCCTACGCGGAGCAATGGATTGCTTCGTCGCTACGGTCCTCGCAACGACGGCTGCTGCCCGCGAAACCCCGTCGCCAGCACGTAGCGCTCGGAGGAATCCTGCCGGCTGGCGGCCGGCTTGACGTGACGCACGCTGGCGAAATCGCGCTTCAACTGCCCCACCAGTTCGGCGTCGGCGCCGCTCTGGAACACTTTGGCCAGGAACGTCCCGCCGGGATTGAGCACCTCCCCGGCAAAATGCGAGGCGGTCTCGACCAGGCCGATGATCCGCAGCTGATCGGTCTTGCGATGGCCCGTGGTGTTGGCGGCCATGTCCGACATCACGAAATCGGCACGGCCGCCCATCATCGCGACCAGTTTTTCGGGCGCGTCATGGTCGAGGAAGTCGAGCTGCGCGAACGTCACTCCGGGGATCACGCCCATCTCGAGCAGATCGATCGCGACCACCTTGCCCTTGCCGTCGGCGGCACCGGTTCGCTTGGCCGCAATCTGGCTCCAGCCGCCGGGCGCGGCGCCGAGGTCGACGACCGTCATGCCCGGCTTGAGCAGGCGATATTTGTCGTCGATCTCGAGCAGCTTGAACGCCGCGCGCGAGCGGTAGCCCATCGCCTTGGCCTTGGCGACGTAGGGATCGTTAAGCTGGCGCTCGAGCCAGAGTTTTGACGACAGTTTTCGCTTGCCGCCGCTCTTGACCGTGACGTGCAGCCGCCCGGTGGTGTCTTTGGCCATGATCTTTCTTGGATTGGTGTGATTGGGCGTGTTCTAGCACGCCCGAAGTGCGCCGTCCTCGCGCATCATCTCGACCAGCATGCCCTCGCGCAGGCCGCGATCGGCGACGCGAAGCCGCGGCATCGGGAACGCGTTGCGGATCGCATCGAGGATCGCGCAGCCGGCGAGCACGAGGTCGGCCCGCTCGACGCTGATGCAGTTGTTGTTGACGCGCGCCTCGTAGCTCATGCCGAGCAGCTTCTGGATCGTCGCGGTGACGTCGCCATCGTTCATCCAGATGCCGTCGATGCGGCGGCGGTCGTAGCGCGACAGATTGAGGAACACGCCGGCGAGCGTGGTCACGGTGCCCGAGGTGCCGAGCATGTGCATGTCGCGCAGATCCTTGCCGTGCTCGGCCGCGAACGGCGCGACGTGGCGGGCGACCTCATCGATCATCCGCGCATACATGTCCCTGGTGACGTTCTTGCCGCCGAAATGTTCGGCCAGCGTGACGACGCCGAGCGGGATCGACATCCACGCCTTGATGCGCGGCGGCGCATCGGGCACGCCGGGATCGCGCTCGATCCGCACCAGCTCGGTCGAGCCGCCGCCGATGTCGAACAGGATCGCGCCCCGCCCCTTCGGGTCGAGCAGCGGCGAGCAGCCGATCACGGCGAGCGTCGCTTCGGTCTCGCGATCGATCACCTCGAGCTCGATGCCGGTCTCGGCTGCGACGCGCGCGCGAAAGCTTTCGGCATTGCCGGCGGCGCGGCAGGCCTCGGTGGCGATCAGCCGCAGCCGGCGGGCCTTGCGATAGCGGATCTTGTCGCTGCAAATGGCGATCGCGGCGATCGCCCGCTCGATCGCGGCCTCGCTGATCGAGCCGGTCGCGGCGATGCCCTCGCCGAGCCGGATGATCCGCGAGAAGGAATCGACCACGCGGAACCCGTCGCCGGTGGGACAGGCGATCAACAGCCGGCAATTGTTGGTGCCGAGGTCGAGCGCGGCGTAGACGCCGCCTTCCGCGGCCGCCGCAATCAGCCCTGACGGGGCTTCGCCGGCCGGAGGGCCGTCACAAAGCCGCACATAGTCATTCATCAAAACACTGTCTTTCCGCAGGACCCCAAGGGCAATCCATGGGCCCGCCGAATAATTGTCCGTTCACGGAAACTTTAGCAGCGTCAAAGCCCTACGCAAACTCCGTTCACATTGGGTCCATGCCCAATCGGGCGTTGTCGTTAAGGGGGGCGTGCGTTATCTCGTCTACGCCCCTAAACTCCAGCAAATCCGGGCATTTCAGGTCATTTTCGATGCAAGATCATACGCCGCCCGCCTCTCTCGAAAACGCTATCGCACTGCAAAAATACGGTGTCGGACAGCCTGTTCGACGAAAGGAGGACGACACCCTGGTGCGCGGCAAGGGCAAATACACCGACGATTTCTCCCTGCCCGGCCAGGCTTACTGCTGGATGGTCCGCTCCTCCCACGCCCACGGCATCATCAAGGGGATCGATACGGAAGCCGCCAAGGCGATGCCGGGCGTGCTCGGCGTCTGGACCGGCGCCGACCTGGCGGCCGCGGGCTACAACCCCTTCACCTGCGGCCTGCCGCTGAAGAACCGCGACGGCTCGCCGCTCAAGCAGACCAACCGCCCGGCGCTCGTCACCGACAAGGTGCGCTTCGTCGGCGATCCCGTGGCGTTCGTGGTGGCGGAGACCGCGGCGCAGGCTCGCGATGCGGCCGAAGCCGTCGAGGTCGATATCGAGCCGCTGCCCGCGGTGACGGATGCGGCCGAAGCGACCAAGCCAGGCGCGCCGCAGCTTTATGACAACATCCCCGATAACGTCGCGCTCGACTATCATTATGGCGACACCGCCAGGATCGAGGCGGCGTTCGCCGCCGCCGCGCATGTGACCAAGCTCGACATCGTCAACACCCGCGTCGCCGTGGTCTCGATGGAGCCGCGCGTCGCGCTGGCGCATTACGACAAGAAGACCGAACGCTTCACGCTGCAGGTGCCGACCCAGGGCGTCTCCGGCAACAAGGCGATCCTGGCGCGCCTGCTCAACGTGCCCGCCGACAAGGTCCGCATCCTCACCGGCAATGTCGGCGGCTCGTTCGGGATGAAGAACCTCAACTATCCCGAATACACCTGCATCGCGCATGCGGCACGCGAGCTCGGCCGCCCGGTGAAGTGGCTGGACGAGCGCTCGACTAGCTTCCTGTCCGACAGCCAGGGCCGCGCGCAGCTGATCCATGCCGAGCTCGCGCTCGATGCCGACGGCAAGTTCCTCGCGGTGCGGCTGTCCGGCTACGGCAATCTCGGCGCCTACATCACCGGCGTCGCGCCGGGACCGCTGTCGCTCAACACCGGCAAGAACCTCGCCAGCGTCTATCGCACGCCCCTGCTCGGCGTCGACATCAAGACGGTCGTGACCAACACCACCCTGATGGGCGCCTATCGCGGCGCCGGCCGGCCCGAGGCCAACTACTACATGGAGCGGCTGATCGATGCCGCCGCCGACGAGATGGGCATCAACCGCTTCAGCTTACGCAAGCGCAACTTCATCAAGCCGTCGCAGCTGCCGTTCCCGGCCGCCTCCGGCGTCACCTATGACAGCGGCGATTTCGCCGGCGTGTTCCAGAAGGCGCTGGAAATCTCGGACTACGAGAACTTCGCCAAGCGCAAGAAGGAGAGCAGGAAGAGCGGCAAGCTACGCGGCATCGCCGTCGGCTCCTATCTCGAGGTCACCGCGCCGCCGAGCGGCGAGCTCGGCAAGATCACCTTCGAGCCCGACGGCTCGGTGAAGCTCACCACCGGCACGCTGGACTACGGCCAGGGCCACGCCACGCCGTTCGCGCAGGTGCTGTCCGAGCAGCTCGGCGTTCCCTTCGAGAAGATCACGCTCGAACAGGGCGACAGCGATCTGGTGCGCTTCGGCAACGGCACCGGCGGATCGCGCTCGATCACCGCGACTGGCCAAGCGATCGTCGAGGCGTCCGCGCTGGTCGTCGAGAAGGGCAAGAAGGCGGCTGCGCACATGCTGGAGGCCTCCGAGGCCGACATCGAATTCGGCCAGGGCCGCTTCACCATCGCCGGCACCGACCGCTCGATCGGGATCATGGAGCTCGCGGAGCGGATGCGCGAAAGCAAGATGCCGGAGGGCACGCCGGAGACGCTCGACGTCGATCACGCCACCAAGGAGACGGCGTCGACCTTCCCGAACGGCTGTCACGTCGCCGAGGTCGAGATCGATCCCGACACCGGCGTGACGCGGATCGTGCACTACTCGGCCGTCAACGATTTCGGCACCGTGGTCAATCCGATGATCGTCGCCGGCCAGCTTCATGGCGGCGTGGCGCAGGGCATCGGCCAGGCACTGATGGAGGAAGTCAGCTACGACGCCTCCGGCCAGCCGATCACCGGCTCCTTCATGGACTACGCGCTGCCACGCGCCGGCGACGTGCCGTCGATGCTGGTCGGCGATCACCCCTCGCCGGCGAAATCCAACCCGCTCGGCACCAAGGGCTGCGGCGAAGCCGGCTGCGCCGGCAGCCTCGTCTGCATCGTCAATGCCGTGGTGGATGCACTGTCGGAGTACGGCATCAAGCACATCAACATGCCGCTGACGCCCGAACGCGTCTGGCGCGCGATCCAGGACGCCAAGGCGAAGGCGGCGTAAGGGCGCGCTGCCGCCGCCAGCACCGCTGGTACCGCCAACACAGCTGTCATCACCCGCGAAAGCGGGTGATCCAGTATTCCAGAGACAGCAGTTATTTATCGAGAGGCCGCAGCGTACTGGATACCCCGCATGCGCGGGGTATGACAATTATAGGCGATGCAGGACCTCGCCCCACCTCACAGTCGTCATGGCCGGGCTTGACCCGGGCATCCATCGACTTGAAACGACTCTTGCGAAGACGACGGATTGCCGGGTCAAGCCCGGCAATGACAGATGGTACTACGCCGCGGCCTGCTCGCGCGGCTGGGTGATCGCGATGTGCCAGCAATGCGCGAGCGGTGTGCCGTTGCCGAGCACCAGCGCGTCGAGCTCAACGAAGCGGTGACCCTTCCTGTCGTAATTGCCGGTCACCTTGGCACGCGCGGTCAGCTCGTCGCCGATCCTGCCTGCCGACAACAGCTGCATGCGGGTGCCGACATGGATCCACGGCCCGAGGATCGCATTGTCGACCAGGACCTTGTTCATCACCCGCGGCAGCAGGCCGGGATGGCCGAGACCTTCGCGCAAGTAGATCGGATCGGTCTCGCGGATATCGGCGAGATATTCCTTGGCGGCATCACCGGACCAGTCGCGCGGGATGGTGCCGAGCCACTTGCCCTCTTCATAGGACGACGCGCTGACCGGCTTGCGCTCGGCAACGGCCGCGACCTGCTTGTAATCGTCGAGCACGAATTTCGGCGCAGAAGCCGGCAGCGATGCCGTGCCGGTGGCGCAGAGCTCGCCGCGGCTGGTGAGCTCGATCGTGAGCCCATTGCCGGTCTCCCGGCCGGTCAATTCCGCGATCTCGCCGTCATAGACCGGCTTCACGAAACGGGCCTCGATCAGGCCGCGTTCCAGGGAATCGCGGCCCCACTTCTCGACCGGCAGGTGCATCATGTAGGCCATCACGTCGACGCCGGGGACGAGTCCGCCGGAAAAGCCGAACTTCCGCGCCACCGTGTCGTCGTGGATCTTGTTCTCCGACAGTTTCGAGGTGTTGTAGGCCGAGACGCGGTAGGCCTGCGTGGCGCTTGAAGACATGGGGTTTCCCCTTATTTCCGTTGCTTTTCTGGCGACAATGGTAGTCGAACGAAAAGGCATGGCAAGCCTCTCGTTTTGCTCGCAATTTTCCGCACCATGGAGTACACGCAGGCCGCGCCTGCCAACCCTGGAATCGATGACTGAAACCCCTGCCCAAACCCGCATCTATGTCGACGCCGACGCCTGCCCGGTGAAGGACGAGATCTACCGCGTCGCGATCCGGCTCGGCGTACCCGTTAGCGTGGTCGCGGGCAATTTCATCCGCGTGCCGCAGGATCCCCTGATCGAGCGCATCGCTGCCGGTTCCGGCATGGATGCCGCCGACGACTGGATCGCGGAACGCGCGCACGAGGGCGACGTCGTGATCACCGCGGACATTCCGCTGGCGAGCCGCTGCGTCAAGGCCGGCGCCGATGTGATCGCGCCGAACGGCAAGCCGTTCACCGAACAGTCGATCGGCATGACGCTGGCGGTACGCAATCTGATGACCGATCTGCGCTCTTCGGGTGAGATCACCGGCGGGCCGAAATCATACTCGCCACGCGACCGCTCGAATTTCCTGTCGACGCTCGACCAGACCATCCGCCGCATCCAGCGCCGCCGCGCCGAGCAGGCGCCGGCAAACGGGAATTAGCGCGATGGCCCCACCGCTCATCCAGCTCAAGGACATCAGCCTGACCTTCGGCGGCACGCCGCTGCTCTCCGGCGTCGAGCTGTCGGTCTCCGCGGGCGAACGCGTCTGTCTGATCGGCCGCAACGGCTCCGGCAAGTCGACCTTGCTGCGGATCGCGGCCGGACTGATCGAGCCTGACGCGGGCAGCCGTTTCGTGCAGCCCGGCGCCACCATCCGCTATCTGCCGCAGGAGCCGGATTTCGGCGACCACAAGACGACGCTGGCCTATGTCGAGGCCGGCCTTGGCCCCGGCGACGACCACTACCAGGCGCGCTATCTGCTCGAACAGCTCGGCCTCACCGGTGAGGAAGATCCGGCGCATGTCTCCGGCGGCGAGGCACGCCGCGCGGCGCTGGCACGCGTGCTGGCGCCTTCGCCCGACATCCTGCTGCTGGACGAGCCGACCAACCATCTCGATCTGCCGACCATCGAATGGCTCGAAGGCGAATTGGAGAGCCGGCGCTGCGCGCTGGTCCTGATCAGCCACGACCGCCGCTTCCTGACGAATCTGTCGCGCACCACCGCCTGGCTCGACCGCGGCCAGATCCGGCAGATCGAGCGCGGCTTCGGCGCCTTCGAGGCGTGGCGCGACGAGGTGCTCGCCGAGGAAGAGCGCGAGCAGCACAAGCTCGACCGCAAGATCGTCAACGAGGAACACTGGCTACGCTACGGCGTGTCCGGCCGCCGCAAGCGCAACGTCAAGCGGCTCGGCAATCTCTTTGCGCTGCGCGACCAGCGCCGCGACTACCGCGGCGCCACCGGCAATGCCACGCTCGCCGCCGCCGAGGCCGAGAAATCCGGCCGGCTCGTGATCGAGGCGAAAACCATCACCAAGGCCTATGGCGAGCGCACGATCGTCGATACCTTCTCGACCCGGATCCAGCGCGGCGACCGCGTCGGCATCGTCGGCCCGAACGGCGCCGGCAAGACCACATTGGTGCACCTTCTGATCGGCAACGATCCGCCCGACTCCGGTTCGGTGCGGCTCGGGGCCAATATCGAGATGGCAACGCTCGACCAGCATCGCGAGAGCCTCGATCCGAAACTGACCTTGGCCGAAGCCTTGACCGGCGGTCGCGGCGACCACGTCATGGTCGGCGACAAGTCGAAGCACGTCATCGGCTACATGAAGGATTTCCTGTTCGCGCAGGAGCAGCGCGGCACGCCGCTGGAAGCCCTCTCCGGCGGCGAGCGCGGCCGGCTGATGCTGGCGCGCGCGCTGGCCAAGCCGTCGAACCTTTTGATCCTGGACGAGCCGACCAACGACCTCGATCTGGAAACCCTCGACGTGCTCGAGGACATGCTCGGCGATTACGACGGCACGGTGATCCTGATCAGCCACGACCGCGATTTCCTCGACCGCGTGGTGACGTCGGTGATCGTACCCGAAGGCCAGGGCCGCTGGATCGAATATGCCGGCGGCTATTCCGACATGCTGGCGCAGCGCGGCGCCGACGTGAAGCGCGAGACGGTGAAGGCGGACGCTCCGGCCGAGGAGAAAAAGGAAGCCAGGGCCGCGGCACCCGAAGCGGCCCCCAGGCGCCGGCTCAGCTTCAACGAGAAGCACGCGCTGGAAACTTTGCCGAAGACGATCGACAGACTGCATGCCGAAATCGCCAAGCAGCAGAAGCTGCTCGATGATCCCGACCTCTATGCGAAGGATCGCAAGAAATTCGATGCTGCTTCAGCGGCGATCGCCAAGGCGCAGGACGAACTCGCCGCCGCCGAGGACCGCTGGCTCGAACTCGAAGTGCTGCGCGAAGAGATCGAACAAGCATGATGCGTAGGATGGGTAGAGCGCAGCGAAACCCGTCATGACGCAACGAAGGAATTCGATGGGTTTCGCTGCGCTCTACCCATCCTACGAGGCCGGAGAAGAGACATCATGACCACGCCCCTCGCCGCCAAGATCGCCAAGGAATACGGCACGCCCTGCGCCGTGATCGACATGGACCGTGTCGAACGCAACATCGCGCGCATCCAGAAGGCCTGCGACGAGGCCGGCATCGCCAACCGGCCACATATCAAGACGCACAAGAATCCGATGCTGGCGCAGCTGCAGATCAAGGCCGGAGCCAAGGGCATCACCTGCCAGAAGCTCGGCGAGGCCGAGATCATGGCCGACAGCGGCATCGACGATATCCTGATCAGCTACAATCTGCTCGGCGACGAGAAGATGGCGCGGCTCGGCGCCCTGCAGGGCAAGGCCAACGTCACCGTCGCGGCCGACAATTCGGTCGTGGTCGGCGATCTGCCGAAGGCAGCAGCCGCGTCCGGTCGCCCGCTCTCGGTCGTCGTCGAATGCGACACCGGGCGCAAGCGCGCCGGCGTCGAGACCCCGGCCGAGGCGATCGCGCTGGCGCGCGAGATCGCGGGCTCGAAAGGCCTGACCTTCGCCGGCTTCATGCTGTACCCGACCGAGACCGGCTGGGCCGACGCGCAGAAGTTCTACGACGAGGCGCTGGCCGGCGTGCGCGCCCACGGCCTCGATGCGACAATCGTCTCGACCGGCGGTACGCCGAACCTCGTCAATCTCGGCAGACTGAAGGGCGGCACCGAGCACCGCTTCGGCACCTATATCTACAATGACCGCATGCAGGTCGCGGCCGGCGTCGCGACCTGGGACGATTGCGCGCTGCATGTCTATTCCACCGTGGTCAGCCGCGCCGGCCCCGAGCGCGGCATCCTCGATGCCGGCTCCAAGACGCTGACCTCGGACACCGGCGGCCTCGAAGGCCACGGCCTGATCCTCGAACATCCCGAGGCCAAGATCGCACGCTTTGCCGAGGAGCACGGCTTCCTCGACCTCTCCCGCAGCAACACGCGGCCCAACGTCGGCGACGTCGTGCGGATCGTGCCCAATCACGTTTGCGTCGTCGTCAACATGATGGACGAGGTCGTGATGGTGCGCGGCGAGGAGATCATCGGCGCGTTGCCGGTGACGGCGCGCGGGAAATTGCGCTGAGTGAGCGCCCGCGCATCCTTCGAGGCTCGCAAGCGCTCGCACCTCAGGATGACGCTCTCTCGGAGCCGTCACCCTGAGGTGCCGGAGCGCAGCGGAGGCCTCGAAGGGCGACGGCGGGTGACACGATCCGAGGTCGGATCTCTTACCCTCGAATGAGCGCCTGCAGCTCGCGGTCCAGCGCATCGCGAAACACTTCGATCGGCCGCGCCAGGCGGCCGGCGGGCGGGCGATGCACGATCCAGGCGCGCACCGCCGGATTGAAATCTGCGATCGTCACCGTCTTGAGCCGGCTGCGGATCGTGCTTCGCTTCAACGCCACCGGCGTGACGAGGCCAATGCCGAGCCCGCGCGCCACCAGCGACAGCCGCAGCTCGCTGTCGAGCGCCTCGACCGCGATGGTGAACGGCAGATGCGCCGCGTCGAAATGGCGCTTCAGCGTCTGGCGGAAGCCGCAGCCGTCCTGGTTGATCACCCATCCGGTCCGCGACAGCCATTCGAGGTCGACGAATTTCGGCGTCTTCGTCTCGCGCGCGACGACGAAGACCACCGGCTGCGCGCCGAGATCGGAGCCCGCGAGATCGTCGGGCGGCGCGGTGCCATCGGGCAGGCAGATCGCCGCCGCGTCGAGCTCGTTGCGGCTGACCCGCTCCATGTGGTTGGGCGACCAGCCCGAGACGACGCGCACCGCAAGCGAAGGGAATTCGCCGCGCACCGCATCGAGCGGACCGGTGAGCCCCGCCTCCGACAGAAACGGCGTCAGGCCGAGCCTGAACTCGCCGCGCACCACCCCGTCATTGGCGACGCCTGACTTGAGATCGTCGAGCATGCGCAGCACGCGGCGGCCCTGCTCATAGGCCTCATATCCCGCCGCCGTCGGCTTCAGCGGCTTCGACAGCCGGTCGAGCAGCTGCGCACCGAGCATCTCCTCGAGATTCTGGATCCGCCGCGTCACGCCGGGCTGGGTCAGGTTCAGCCGCGCGGAGGCCGCGACGATCGATCCGGTTTCCACCACGGCGACAAACGCCACAAGGTCATGGGTATTCATAACAATCTCGCATATTCTTCATCATCTTATTTGAATTGTAGCATATTGTTCCGATCCCCTAAAGGGGTCTCGCCACTCCATCGCGAGGTCCCATGACGATTTCCGAAGCCACCAAGCTCTCCCCGACGCACGCCGTCTCAGTGCGTCCCCTGATCTGGATCGGCGCCATCACGACCGGCACCGTCGTCACCAACTTATTCGCGCCGCAGATCCTGGTCGGCCTGATGAGCCGATCGCTCGACATGACCGCGCTGCAGGCCGGCCTGATCTCGACGCTGACCCTGCTCGGCTACGCACTCGGGCTACTGCTGCTGGTGCCGCTTGTCGATCTCGTCGAGAACAAGCGGCTGATCCTGCGCACCCTCGCCTGCGCCATCATCGCCGCAGTCGGCACCGCGATGGCGCCGACGCCGCTGATCTTGCTGGCCGCCACCTTCATCCTCGGCGCCTCCTGCGCTGCGATCCAGATGGTGGTGCCGCTGGTCGCCTCGATGGTGGCGCCGGAGCGCCGCGGACAGGCGATCGGCGACGTCATGAGCGGCCTGATGATCGGCATCCTGCTGTCGCGGCCGCTGGCGAGCCTGATCGCGGACAGCTGGAACTGGCGCGGCTACTACCTCACCTCGGCCGTGCTGATGACCGTCCTCGGTTGCGCGCTGGCGCGCTACCTGCCGACACTGCAGCCCGCGACCAAGGTCAGCTACGGCGCGCTGCTGCGTTCGTTCCCAAGATTGCTGCGCGAGGAGCCGGTGCTGCGCGTTCGGTCCTGGACCGCGGCACTGGTGATGGCATCGTTCACCGCGTTCTGGGCCGCTGTCGCGCTGCGGCTGCCGGATGCGCCGTTCAAGCTCGACGCCAAGGGGATCGCGCTGTTCGCGCTGATCGGCGTCGCCGGCGCGGCGGCGACCCCGATCGCCGGGCGCTGGGGCGACCGAGGTTTCGCGCGACCGTTGCTGATCGTCTCGCACGTTCTCATCGTCGGCGCGCTCGCGCTGTGCGCCTGGGCAGGTATGACCGAATCGCGGATCACGGCCCTCGCGCTGCTTGGCGTCGGCGCCGTGCTGCTCGATTTCGGCATCACCACCGACCAGACACTCGGCCGCCGCGCCGTCAATCTGTTGCAGCCCGAGGCGCGCGGCCGGATCAACGGCCTGTTCGTGGCGCTGTTCTTCATCGGCGGCGCGGTCGGTGCAGCCGCGGCATCCGCGGCATGGAGTTATGGCGGCTGGACGGCGGTCTGCGCGGTGGCCGCCACGTTCGGTGTGCTGGGGTTCATGACCGACATCGCGACGAAGACGGGATCGGAATGACCAGGTTTACGAGGCGCGTTGCGCGAGCCAGTTCAACGCGCCCTTCCCCGCAGCGCCCCCCGTCGCAAACGATGCCTGCAACAGATAGCCGCCGGTCGGCGCCTCCCAGTCGAGCATCTCGCCGGCGGCGAAAACACCGGGCAGCCGACGCAGCATGAAATGCGCGTCGAGCTCGTCGAACCTGATCCCGCCGGCGCTAGAGATCGCGCGCGCGATCGGCGCCACGCCTGATATCGCGATCGGCACCGCATTGATCAGCCCGGCCAATTCGGCCGGCGGCAGCGCGGCCAGCGATCGGCCGGAGACGGTCGCGGCCTCCTGCAACAGCCCGATGCCGACGGGCGAGAGCTGCGCGCCCTTGCGCAGGAAGTTGGAGAAGGACTGCTTGCCCTTCGGCGCCGACAGGCGCGCGACCAGTTCGTCGCGCGCGGCATCGGGCCGCAACGCCACGCCGAGCGTCGCCGTTCCCTTGGCGAGCACCGCCTCACGCAGTTCCGCCGACAGCGCGTAGATCGCGCCTCCCTCGATGCCGGTGCGGGTGACGATCGCCTCACCGCGCACGGTGTGCGGCCCGATCGTGAGGGCAACGCCCTTGAGCGGCTGGCCCTCAAACCGGTTACGAAAGATATTTGACCAGGCGACCGTGAAGCCGGAATTGGCCGGTTTCATCGGCGCCACGGCAATGCCCTTCGTCGCAAGGATCTCCACCCAGGCGCCATCCGAGCCGAGCCTCGGCCAGCTCGCGCCGCCGAGCGCGAGCACGACTGCGTCAACGTTGACCGTGCGCGGGCCGTCCGGCGTCTCGAACAGCAATCCGCCGCGCGCGTCCCAACCAATCCAGCGATGCCGGAATGCGAACCGCACGCCCGCGGCATCGAGCCGCCGCAGCCAGGCACGCAAGAGAGGCGATGCCTTGAACGCCTCGGGAAACACCCGGCCGCTGCTGCCGACGAAGGTCGGCTGCCCCAGCGCCTCGCTCCAGGCGCGCAAGCTGTCGGGCGGAAACGCCTCGACCGCGGCCTTCAGGTGCGGCATCGCCTCGCGATAGCGCTTGAGGAAATCGGCCAGCGGCTCGCTGTGGGTGAGATTGAGACCGCCGCGCCCGGCCATCAGGAATTTGCGGCCCGCCGACGGCATCGTGTCATGGACGGTGACCTGTGCGCCACCCGCCGCAAGCGTTTCCGCCGCCATCAGGCCGGCGGGACCGGCTCCGATGACGGCGACGCTCATGCTCAGAGCTTGATCCCGGCCCGCGCGGCGGCCTGGGCGACATACTTTTGCGTCTGCTCGAACGCGCCCTGCAGCGCCTTCGCGGTCGACATGTCGCTGATGTCCTTGAAGTGCGCGGCAACCCCGTCAGGCGTCCATTCGGATTGCGGCAGGTTGACGCCTTCGGTCTCCAGCACGCGGATCACCGCGAACGAGCCGGCACCTGCGCCCATGATGGTGCGGGTCGGCGCATCCTCCGAGAGCAGGAATTCGACCGCCGGCGTGATCGCTTCCGGCTTCATCAGCGCCAGCGCCTGCGGCGGCAGCAACTCCTCGGTCATGCGGGTCGCCGCGGTCGGCGAGATGGTGTTGACCTTGATGTTGTTCTTGCGTCCCTCTTCGGCGAGCACGTTCATCAGGCCGACCATGCCGGCCTTCGCTGCGCCGTAATTGGCCTGGCCGAAATTGCCGAACAGGCCCGACGACGAGGTCGTCAGCACGATGCGGCCGTAGTTGCGCTCGCGCATGCCGGCCCACACCGCCTTGCAGCAATAGAAGGTGCCGGTGAGATGCACGTCGAGCACCTTGGCCCAGTCGGCGACCTCGAGCTTGGTGAACGACTTGTCACGCAGGATGCCGGCATTGGCGCAGAGCAGATCGACGCTGCCCCACTCCTTCGTGGCGCGCTCGACCATCGCGGTGACCTGCTCGAAGTTCGAGACGTCGGCGCCGTCGGCCATCGCGGTGCCGCCGGCCTTGCGGATCTCCTCGACCACGGTCTCGGCCGGCGACAGCGAACCGCCGGTGCCGTCGCGCGCACCGCCGAAATCGTTGACCACGACCTTGGCGCCGCGGCTGGCGAGCCCCAGTGCATGCGCCCGCCCAAGACCATTGCCCGCGCCGGTGACGATAGCGACGCGTCCGTCAAACCTGATTGCCATGCCGTTATTCCTGCTCTGACTTCCGTTCTCCCCTTGTGGGAGAAGGTGGCGCGAAGCGCCGGATGAGGGGTTCTCTCCACGGATGAGCACGCGGAGAGAAACCCCTCACCCGGCTCGATCTCGCTCCGCTCGATTGCGCCACCCTCTCCCACAAGGGGAGAGGGTGAGTGCCCGAGCGGCATGAAAAGGTTGGAGACTTTTGAGCAGCGATGGATGGCCGGGTCAAGCCCGGCCAAGACCCAAGAAGGCCAGACCCAAGTCGGCCATCGGGCGCGCTAGACGGAAGGGGTCATCGATCCGCAGGGTTTCAGGCTTTTGAGCAGGTGCCCGCTCCAGCACTCATGATGCTCCTGGGCGTAGCTCAGCGAGCCAATCACAATCAAACCGACCACGACAAGTCCGGCGACGATGTTCTGCACCATGGCTGCCACTCCCGGGACCGCACCGCCTCAACGGGGGCATGATGGACACCAGGGATCAAAGCCGTCAATGCGCTATGTGGATCAGCGGTGCAACGCACAACCTGTGAAGGCGGGTCAAGGCGGGCTCGCTCCACCTCTCCCGCTTGCGGGAAAAGTGGAGCTACTCAACCATCCCTCAGCTGAAATAGATCAGGCCGAGCCAGTCGGCGACCAGCGCGGGCTTTTCCTCGCCCTCGATCTCGACCGTGACATTGGTACGCGACAGCAATTCCTTCGGCTTGCGCAGCGTGGCTTCCGCCAGCACGAAGCGGCCGCGGACGCGCTTGCCCGAGCGCACCGGCGAGATGAAGCGCAGCTTGTCGAAGCCGTAATTGACCCCCATCGCGGTGCCCTCGAGCACCGGCATCACCTCGTAGGACATGATCGACAGCAGCGACATCGTCAGGAAGCCATGGGCGATCGTGGTGCCGAACGCGGTCTCCTTCTTCGCGCGCTCGGGATCGACGTGGATGAACTGATGATCCTCGATCACGTCGGCGTAGGTGTCGATGCGGCCCTGATCCAGCAGGTGCCATGAGGACACGCCGATCTCCTTGCCGACCATGCCCTGGTAGGTTTCCAGCGACACCGGCGGCTTCTTCCAGACTTCGTTCATTGGCTAACCTCTGCTAACCGGAGGTCCGCACCTTCTGCAGCTCCGGGAATTCTTCCTCGCGGAACTCGGCTCCGCGCAACGCATCGCTTCTGACATCGTCATGTTCGAGCCGGCGCAACTGCACGCGACGGATCTTTCCAGAAATCGTCTTTGGCAGTTCGGTGACCAGTTCGATCTTGCGGATGCGTTTAAACGGTGCGAGCCGCGTGTGCAAATGTTTGAAGATCGACAGCGCCGTCTCCGGGGTGCGCTCGACGCCTGATACCAGCAATATATAGGCCTTCGGGACCGCCAGCCGGATCGGGTCCGGGCTCGGCACCACGGCAGCTTCCGCCACCGCATCATGCTCGAGCAGTACGCTCTCCAATTCGAACGGCGAGATCCGGTAGTCGGAGGACTTGAACACGTCATCGGTGCGGCCGACGAAGGTGAGATAGCCCTCGTCATCGGTGAACACGACGTCACCGCTGCGGTAGATCGCGCCGTCGGTCCCGATCAGCTTGCCGCCGTCGCCCTGATAACCCTGCATCAGGCCCGCCGGCCGCTCAGTGCCGAGCAACAGCGTCACTTCGCCCTCCTTCGCGGCGTGGCCGTCATTGTCGGTCACCTGCACGCGATAGCCTGGCAGCGGCCGGCCCATCGAGCCGACCTTCACCTTCTGCCCCGGCGAATTGCCGGCCAGCGCCGTGGTCTCGGTCTGGCCGTAGCCGTCGCGGATGGTCAGGCCCCAGGCCGACTTGACCTGGTCGATGATCTCGGGGTTGAGCGGTTCGCCGGCGCCGCACACTTCACGCAGGCTCACTTTGAAGTCCGACAGTTGCTCCTGGATGAACATCCGCCACACCGTCGGCGGCGCGCACAGCGTGGTGACGCCGCAGCGGCCGATGATCGAGAGCAGCCCTTTCGCCTCGAAGCGTGGCTGGTTGGCGATAAAGATTGTCGCACCGGCATTCCACGGCGCAAAGAAGCAGCTCCAGGCATGCTTGGCCCAGCCGGGCGAGGAGATGTTGAGATGGATATCGCCGGGCTGCAGGCCGATCCAGTACATCGTGGAGAGATGCCCGACCGGATAGCTGCGCTGGCTGTGCCGCACAAGTTTTGGCTTAGCCGTGGTGCCCGAGGTGAAATACAGCAGCATCGGGTCGTCGGCCTGGGTCGGGCCATCAGGCGCGAAGGCATCGGACGCCTTCGCCGCATCCTCGAACGGCAGCCAGCCATCGTGGGCCTGCGTCGCGCCGACCACGATGCGCACGAGCTTGTCGCCGCCGAGGCCAGCGAACTTCGCGACCTGATCCTGCGTGGCAACCACCGCCTTCGCCTTGCCGCGATCGAGCCGGTCGCGCAATTCATCCGCCGTCAACAGCGTGGTGGCGGGGATCACGACCACGCCGAGCTTCATCGCCGCCAGCATGGTCTCCCACAGCGGCACCACATTGCCGAGCAGCAGCAACAGATGATCGCCGCGCTGCAGCCCCTGCGCGCGCAGGAAGTTCGCGACCCTGTTGGAACGGCGCGACAGCTCGGCGAACGACAGCTTGGTCTCGTTGCCGCTGGCCGCATCGACGATCCACAGCGCCGGACGGTCGCGGCTGTCGGCATTGTGCGCCAGTTCGGCGTCGAACCAGTCGAGCGCCCAGTTGAACGGCACGGGATCCGGCCAGCGGAATCCCTTTACCGCTGCATCATAGTCGGTGCGGTGCTTGAGCAGAAAGGCGCGTGCGTCCTGAAATGTGGTCATGGGGTCTCACCGCGTTCACCGCCGTCATCCTGAGGAGCCGCGAAGCGGCGTCTCGAAGGATGGGCCACGGGCACCGCATCCTTCGAGGCTCGCTGGCGCTCGCACCTCAGGATCACGGACCCAGCATCTATTTCCCAGCGAGGCTCCGAACGTGCTGGATAATTCCGGAAAAGTCGACCCCGCCGTGGCCCGACGCGTCGAATGTCTTATAGAGCTCCTGCGCATGCTTGCCGAGCGGCGTCACCGCACCGGCGGCATTGGCGGCGTCCTGCGCCAGCGTCAGGTCCTTGACCATCAGGTTGGAGGCGAAACCCGGCTTGTAGTCGTTGTTGGCCGGCGAAGTCGGCACCGGACCGGGAACCGGGCAATAGGTGGTCAGCGACCAGCACTGCCCCGACGAGGTCGAGGCGACGTCGAACAGCGCCTGATGCGACAGGCCGAGCTTTTCGGCCAGCACGAAGGCCTCGCCGACCGCGATCATGGAAATGCCTAATATCATGTTATTGCAGATCTTGGCCGCCTGCCCTGCGCCGCCGCCGCCGCAATGCACGATCTTCTTGCCCATGTTGGCCAGCATCGGCTGCGCCGCCGCGAATGCCTCGGCCTCGCCGCCGCACATGAAGGTCAGCGTCGCGCCCTTGGCGCCGCCGGTGCCGCCGGAAACCGGCGCATCGACCGAGGCGATGCCGTGCTTGGCGGCGAGCGCATGCGCCTGCTTGGCGCTCTCGACGTCGATGGTCGAGCAATCAATGATCAGCGTGCCCTTGGCCATCGCCGGGAGCACCTCGTTCCAGACGCCGAGCACATGCTTGCCGGCCGGCAGCATGGTGATGACGACATCGGCGCCCTTCACTGCGCCGACGCCACTCTCAGCGATCGCGGCGCCGTCGTGCCTCGCCTGATCGCGCGATGCCGCGACCAGATCGAACGCGGTCACCTTGTGGCCGGCCTTGACCAGATTGGCCGCCATCGGCCCGCCCATATTGCCGAGCCCGATGAATGCGACGTTTGCCATGGGAAGTCCTCCGCTTGCGACGTTTCTATTTGCTGTCAGGAAATTTCAGTTCATCGGCGCCGATCTCGGCGAAGTAAGGCGCCAGCATCTCGGGGCTCACGTCCTCGATCCGGGTGGGCTGCCACTTCGGATTGCGGTCCTTGTCGATCACGGCGGCGCGCACGCCCTCGCGGAAATCGTCGCTGGCAAACACCTCGAGCGCCGCGCGATATTCGCGCACCAAGCATTCCTCGAGCGTTTCGGTGGCGCGCGCCAATCGCAACAGTTTCAGTGTCACCACCATGCCGCGTGGTGACTTCTCACCGAGCGTCTTCAGCGTGGCCTGCGCCAGCTCGGAGCCATCGGCTTTCAGCGCGTCAACGATGTCTTCCATCCGTCCGCGCGCGAACCAGCCGTCGATCCTGGCCTGTAGTGCGGCAACGGGCCCGGATTTCTCTGCAGTGGCAAAGCCTGCAATCAGCCGATCGATTTCGGTGGACGTCGTGCCCGGCGCAACCTTAGTCAATGCCTCGCGAAGGGCCGGAAGCTTGGCGCTCGGCACCACGGCATCGGCGAACTTCGCATAGATCGCGTCGGGTCCGTTCATCGTGGTGCCTGTGAGACCAAAATAGGTGCCGATCTCGCCCGGCGAGCGCGACAGCAGATAGGTGCCGCCGACGTCAGGGAAGAAGCCGAGCCCGACTTCGGGCATCGCAAGCTTGGTTCGCTCGGTCACCACGCGGTGCCGGCTGTGCGCCGACAGCCCGACGCCGCCGCCCATCACGATGCCGTCCATGAAGGCGACGTAGGGCTTCGGGAATTGCTTGATCCGCGCGTTGAGGATGTACTCGTCGCGCCACAGGATCTTGCCGAGGTCGCCCTTGACCTTCGAGCTTTCCCAGAGCGCGCGGATATCGCCGCCGGCGCAAAGGCCGCGCTCGCCGGCGCCTTCCAGCACGATGACCGCGACATCAGGGTCGGCTTCGAACACGTCGAGCGCCCTGTCGATGTCGTGGAACATCTCCAGCGTCACGGCATTGATCGCCTTCGGCCGGTTCAGCCGGATGATGCCGGCCGCCCCTTCCTTGCGTGCAATCAGGTCGCCTTCGGCAGCGGCCGCATCATTCATCGCGCGCCCTCGATCAATTTGCGCGACACGATCAGCCGCATGATTTCATTGGTGCCTTCGAGGATCTGGTGCACGCGCAGATCGCGCACGATCTTCTCGACGCCGTATTCGCTGAGGTAGCCGTAACCGCCATGCAGTTGCAGCGCCTGGTTGGCGACCTCGAAGCCGACATCGGTGCCGAACCGTTTCGCCATCGCGCACAGCATGGAGGCGTCGGGATCCTTGCGGTCAAGTGCGGCCGCTGCGCGCCACAGGAAGGTGCGTGCGGCTTCGAGCTCGGTTGCCATGTCGGCGATCTTGAACTGCAGTGCCTGGAATTCGTCGAGGCGCTTTCCAAAGGCCTTACGGTCTTTCATATAGGCCAGCGCCTTGTCGAGCGCCGTCTGCGCGCCGCCGAGCGAGCACGCCGCGATGTTGAGACGGCCGCCGTCGAGACCGGCCATCGCGATCTTGAAGCCGATGCCCTCCTCGCCCAGCCGGTTTTCGACCGGCACGCGCGCGTTCTCGAATACCACGGCACGGGTCGGCTGTGCATTCCAGCCCATCTTGCGCTCATTGGCGCCGAACGACACGCCCGGCGTCTTGCCGTCGACGACGATCGTCGAGACGCCGCCGGGGCCATCGCCGCCGGTGCGCACCATCGCCACCAGGAGATCGGTGCTGCCGGCGCCAGAGATGAACTGCTTCTGGCCGTTGAGCACGTAATGGTCGCCGTCGCGCACCGCGCGGGTGCGCAACGCAGCCGCATCGGATCCGGCGCCCGGCTCGGTCAGGCAGTAGCTCGCGAGCAGCTCCATGGTGCAGAGCTTCGGCAACCATGTGTGGCGCTGGGTGTCGTTGCCATAGGCATCGATCATCCAGGAAGCCATGTTGTGGATCGAGATGAAGGCGGACGTGGTCGGACAGCCCGTCGCCAAGGCCTCGAAGATCAGCGCCGCATCGAAGCGCGTCATCGCCGAGCCGCCGACATCGTCCTTGATGTAGATGCCGCCGATGCCGAGGTTTGCGGCCTCGCGCATCACGTCGACCGGAAAGTGCTTCTTCTCGTCCCATTCGAGCGCGTGCGGCGCGATCTTCTCCGCCGCAAACGCCCGCGCCATGTCGCGTACCGCGATCTGGTCCTCGTTGAGAGCGAACTGCATCTCGCCGCCTACCCTTGCTATCCCCTCGTCATTGCGAGCGAAGCGAAGCAATCCACATCTCCACGCCGGGAAAGAATGGATTGCTTCGTCGCTGCGCTCCTCGCAATGACGGTTGAGGAAATCACTTCATCGTCGGGATCGAGAACTCCGCGCCGTCCTTGACGCCGGACGGCCAACGCGAGGTCACCGTCTTGGTCTTGGTGTAGAAGCGAACCGAGTCCGGACCGTGCTGGTTGAGATCGCCGAAGCCGGACTTCTTCCAGCCGCCGAAAGTGTAATAGGCGATCGGCACCGGGATCGGCACGTTGACGCCGACCATGCCGACATTGACCTTGGCCGCGAAGTCGCGCGCCGCGTCGCCGTCGCGGGTGAAGATCGCAACGCCGTTGCCGTAATCATGGTCGGACGGCAGCGCCAGCGCCTCGTGATAGTCCTTGGCGCGCACCACCGAAAGCACCGGGCCAAAAATCTCTTCCTTGTAGATCCGCATGTCCTTGGTGACGTTGTCGAACAGCGAACCGCCGAGATAGAAGCCGTTCTCGTAGCCCTGCATCTTGAAGCCGCGGCCGTCGACGGCAAGCGTCGCGCCTTCCTTGACGCCGATATCGATGTAGCTCTTGACCTTCTCGACCGCCTCGCGGGTCACCAGCGGACCGTAATCGGCCGACGGATCGACCGAGGTGCCGATCTTGAGCGACTCGACGCGCGGGATCAGCTTTTCCATCAGCCGGTCGGCGGTGGTCTTGCCGACGGGCACCGCGACCGACACCGCCATGCAGCGTTCGCCGGCCGAGCCGTAGCCGGCGCCGATCAGCGCGTCGACCGCCTGGTCCATGTCGGCATCGGGCATGATGATGGCGTGGTTCTTGGCGCCGCCGAAGCACTGGCACCGCTTGCCGGTCTGCGCGGCGCGTTCATAGATATACTGTGCAATGGGCGTCGAGCCGACGAAGCCGATCGCCTTGATGTCGGGATCGTCGAGGATGGCGTCGACCGCTTCCTTGTCGCCGTTGACGACGTTGAGAATGCCGGCCGGCAGGCCCGCTTCGATCATCAGCTCGGCGAGCTTCATCGGCACGCCGGGATCGCGCTCGGACGGCTTGAGGATGAAGGCGTTGCCGCAGGCGATCGCGGGCGCGAACTTCCACATCGGGATCATCGCCGGGAAGTTGAACGGGGTGATGCCGGCGACGACGCCGAGCGGCTGGCGCATCGAATAGATGTCGATGCCGGGGCCGGCGCCCTCGGTGTACTCGCCCTTCATCAGATGCGGGATACCGCAGGCGAACTCGGCGACCTCGAGGCCGCGCTGGATGTCGCCCTTGGCGTCGGGAACCGTCTTGCCGTGCTCACGCGCCAGCAGTTCGGCGAGCTTGTCGTAGTCGCGCTGCACCAGCTCGACGAATTTCATCATCACGCGCGCACGGCGCTGCGGGTTGGTGGCGGCCCATTCGCCCTGCGCTGCGCGGGCGTTTTCCACCGCGGCGCGAACTTCGGCCTTGGAGGCCAGCGCCACCTTGGCCTGGACGTCGCCGGTCATCGGCTCGAAGACGTCGGCCGTACGCCCCGAGGTGCCCTTGACCTCCTTGCCACTGATGAAATGTCCGATCGAGCGCATGAATATCCTCCCTTGGAGACGTGAATCGCCGCTCCTCGCGGCGAGATCGCTTTACAAACCCTAATGACCCTGCATTTTATAGGATTCAAGTCCGATAAATTGCACCATAGATGTGCGGAAATGCAGGATCAAGGCGGCGACACGATCGACTGGGACGACTTCCGTTTCGTGCTGTCCATCGTGCGCGGCGGATCGGTTTCGGCTGCCGCCAAGCAGCTCGGCGTCGATCATGCCACAGTGATCCGGCGTGTCGACCGGCTGGAGCGCCACCTCTCCGCAAAACTGTTTGATCGCCGCAAGACCGGCTACCTGCTGACCGAGGCCGGTCAGCGGGTCGCCGACAGCGCCGAGGCGATGGAATCGACCATCGTCGCCAACCAGGAGGCGGTCGGCGGCTCGCGCGCGCATCTCACCGGCACGGTGCGGATCGGCGCGCCCGACGGCTTCGGCAGTCACTTTTTGGCCTCGCGGCTGGTCAAGTTCACCGAGCGGTATCCCGATCTCGATTTGCAGCTCGTCGCCACCGCGCGGCTGTTCTCGCTCTCCAAACGCGAGGCCGACATCGCGATCAGCCTGACCATGCCGAAGGAAGGCCGCATCGTCGGCCGCAAGCTGCTCGACTACACGCTCGGGCTTTATGCCGCACCAGGCTATCTCGCGCAGGCGCAAAAGATCGCCGCGCGCGCCGACCTGCCTCAGCACCGCTTCGTCGGCTATATCGAGGAGCTGCTGTTCACGCCGGAGCTGGACTATCTGCCGCAGGTCTCGCCGAAGATCTCGGCAAAATTCCGCAGCGCCAATCTGATCGCACAGCTCAACGCCACCATCGCCGGCTTCGGCATAGCCGTGCTCCCGCACTTCATGGCATCGGCCCACCCCGAATTGCAGCCGGTGCTGCGAGACGAGGTGCGGATCTCGCGCACCTTCTGGCTCCTGATGCACGCCGACAGCAAGGACCTTGCCCGCATCCGCGCAGTGGCGGATTACATCTACGAGACCGTGGAAGGCGAGCGCGCGCTGTTTAGTGGGCCGTAGGGCCCGGCGACGTCATCCGGCGGATCGGATGCCGCGCGGGTCGGTATCCCGGTTCGATGCGACGTAGTCGACCTCGCCGCGCGAGATTCCGATATCCATGAGCTCCCGATCGCTCAGGCTGCCGAGATCGGCGCGCAGCCGCTCCCATTTGCGCCATTCCTGAATTGCGTCCCAAAAGCTCCTGAAGGCGCCGGAGATCCGCGGCGTCGATGCGGTCGCTTGGGCCGAATTCAATGGACTGTAGGTCGTGCTCATTGCAGCACCTCGAGGTTCGTTCCGTCAGGGCAAGGTACCGGGGCGTGCTCGAGCGCACTTGACAGCCGGCTTACATTTTCCTCACCGGCGGCTTATTCTTAGCGCGTGAGGCCCGGCCACAGTGCCTCATCGCGACCATCGGACGCACACCCAAGGGATTCGCGGCTTGCGCTATCTCTTCGAGGAGTACGCACTCGACACGGACCGGCGCGAGCTGCATCGCGGGACGGACGTGGTCTCCGTCGCGCCACAGGTATTCGACCTGCTCGACTTTCTGATCCGCAACAGGGAGCGCGTCGTCAGCAAGGACGATCTCATCGAGGCGATCTGGAACGGGCGCTGCGTGTCCGATGCGGCCCTGACCACACGTTTCAACGCTGCGCGGAGCGCGATCGGCGATTCCGGCCAGGCGCAGCGCCTCATCAAGACCCTGCCGCGCAAGGGCTTCCGGTTCGTCGGCATGGTCCGGGAAGAGCCGGTGCCGGCGAGCGCGGCAACAGCCGACCCTCCGGTCGAACCGCAGCAGCCACCCCGCAAGCTCACCGACAAGCCTTCGATCGCCGTGCTGCCGTTTCAGAACCTCAGCGCCGACCCTGAGCAAGAGTATTTCGCCGATGGCGTCGTGGAAGAGATCACGATGGCGCTGTCGCGGTTTCGCTGGCTGCTCGTGATCGCGCGCAATTCGAGTTTCACCTACAAGGGCCGGCCCGTGGACATCAAGCAGGTCGGCCGCGAGCTTGCGGTGCGCTATGTGCTCGAAGGCAGCGTGCGCAAGGCCGGAAACCGCATTCGCATCGCCGGTCAGCTGATCGATACCGAAACCGGCGCACATCTCTGGGCGGACCGCTTTGATGGGGCGCTCGAAGATATCTTCGATCTGCAGGACCAGGTGACCTCCACCGTCGTGGGCGCCATCGCGCCCATGCTGCAGCGCGAGGAAATCAAGCGAGCCAGGCGCAAGCCAACCGAGAATCTGGATGCATACGACTATTACCTGCGTGGATTGGCGATCGTTCGCCAGTGGACCAGGGAAGCCAACGGCGAAGCGCTCCAGCTCTTCAGCAAGGCGATCCAGCTCGACCCCGGTCTCGCCTGCGCCTATGGCATGGCCGGGTGGTGCTACATCCAACGCAAAGCGCGCCACTGGATGATCGATCGCGCGCAGGAAAGTGCCGAAGCCACGCGGCTAGGCTGGAAGGCGGTGCACCTCGGAGTAGACGACCCGGCAGCGATGTGCATGGGTGCCTATGTCCTCGCCTTCATCGCCCATGAATTCGATGATGCCGCCGCCTTCGTGGATCGCGGGCTGGCGGTCAATCCGAACCTGGCGCAAGCGTGGCATCTCGGTGCCTGGGTGAGAGCCTTCAGGGGCGAACCCGATCTCGCGCTTGACTACGCGATGCACGCCATGCGCCTCAGCCCTCTCGATCCATCCATGTACGGCATACACGGAGCGGTGTCGTATGCGCATTTTCTCTCGGGCCGCTACGAAATGGCGTCGTCATGGGCCGAAAGAGCATTGCGCGACAATTCGGATTTCCTGCTGGCCATCTGCATGTCCGCAGCCAGCAACGCACTCACCGGACGCCTCGAGGCGGCACAAAAGGGCATCGCACGTATCCGCGAGCGCGATCCCGATTTGCGCATCTCCAATCTGGGAGAGCTCGCACCATTTCGGCGAGCGGAGGATCTTGCGGTCTTTACCAAGGCCCTTCGCGCAGCCGGGCTCCCCGAATGAATGTGGGTTCGCGGCGCACCCTCAGCAGCAGAATCGAACCGGCAAACCGCGTCGGTGACCGACTACATCCTACAAGACGATGGAAACCGGGCGCACGCTCCCTAGCGGGCCATAATGTCGTCGTCCCGGCTTTCGCCGGGACGACGCAGGGAAGCAAATCGGCTAGTTTACCTTGGCTTTCTTCGCCGACGCCTTCACCGTCGTCGCACGTCCCAGCGCCGCCTCGCGGCCCGCGCTCAGGATCTCGTCGGACATCTCGCCATTGCCTGCGATCCGCGACATCACGATGGTGCCCAGCATGGTCGCGAGCGTGGCCATCGCCTGCTTGCGCGCGGTCTTGCGCGGCACGTCCTGGATCTGGTCGGTGATCATGTCGATCATCTGGTCGAGCTTGAGCGCAAAGGCCTTGCGGGTCTTCAGGCTTTCGCGGGCGATCTCGGCGCCGAGCGCCGGGACCGCGCAGCCCTGGCCGGGATCGTCGCGATGCACCGCAGACAGGTAGCCGTCGACGATGGTCGCAAGCCGCTTCTCCGGCGGCACCTCCGCCGTGACCCTGCGCCAGCGCTCGTTGGCGCGGTCCATGGCGTAGTTGAAGGCCTCGATCACCAGCGCCTCGCGCGAGTCGAAATGCGCGTAGAATCCACCATGGGTCAGGCCGGCGTCCTTCATCAGGTCGGCGACGCCGATGCCATGAGCGCCCTTCTCGCGCAGCCGCGTCGCAGCCTTCTTCACGATCCGCGCGTGGGTCTCCTGCTTGTGTTCTTTCGAATAGCGCATGCCGCTCTCATGGAATGTTTCTAATCATACAATAGCAGATTTGCGCCGGGAATGCTGCAGTTATTTCGCTTTTGGTTCCCCGCCGAGCATGGAAAACGTCGCGGTCGCGTGCACCGCAAGATTGCCCCTGCCGTCGCGGACGAAGCCCTCGGTGTAGCTGGTCTGGCGGCCGAGCTTGATCACCTTGCCCTCGGCCGAGATGGTTCCCGAGCGCGCCGAGAGCGGGCGCAGATAGGTCAGCTTGAGGTCGAGCGTGACAGAGGTCTGCCCCGCCGGCAGCAGGGTCGAGATCGCGCAGCCCATCGCGGTATCGAGCAGTGCGGCGGCGGTCGCGCCGTGCAAGAGTCCGATGGTGTTCTCCAGGCTCTCATGCGGCTCGAGTTCCATCACGATGCGCCCCTCGTCGACCACAGCCATGCGGAAGCCGATCAGTTTTGCCATCGGCGGCGGCGGCAAGGAGCCGTCGCGGATCGCGCGCATCGCCTCGATGCCGGACATCGGCATCGCCGCCCTGGCGACCGGCCCGGGGGCCTGCCATTCCACCACGCGCGTGCGCGTTAGATCGGGGGAATGCAGGTCGGTGGTCTCGGCGGCGGTCATGACGGCTCCATTTATATGATAAATATAATTCTATCGGTCCGCGCGATGCTGCGCAACCGCCGGACCGGTGCCTTGACAGAGACGTGCTTTGTCCGAGACATGGCGCTATCAATTCCTGCGCCGGGACTTTTTCCAATGGACATGCTCAATCCGCACTGCGGCATCGACCGCGACGCCAGAGGCGTCGTCCGCCTCACGATCTGCAACGCCGGCAAGCTGAACATCGTCAGCTCCGCCCTGACCAACGGCGTGCGCGAGGGCTTTGAGCACCTCGCCGCCGATCCGACCATCCGCGCCGTGATCCTGGCCGGCGAAAGCGAGCGGAGCATGATCGGCGGCGCCGACATCAAGGAGATGGCGACGCTCGACCAGACGTCAGCGGAAGCATTCATCAGCCGCCTGCGCGATCTCTGCGAGGCCGTGCGCAAATTCCCTGCGCCGGTCGTCGCTCGCCTGCCCGGCTGGTGCCTCGGCGGCGGCCTCGAGGTCGCGGCCGCCTGCGATGTCCGTGTCGCGGCACATGACGCGATGTTCGGCATGCCCGAGGTCCGCGTCGGCATCCCCTCGGTGATTCACGCAGCACTGCTGCCGCGCCTGATCGGCTGGGGCCGCGCCCGCTGGCTGATGATGACAGCGGAGAACATCGACGCCTCCACCGCGCTCGCCTGGGGCCTTGTCGACACCGTGGCAAAACCCGGCGGCCTCGATGAGGCCGTCGAGCACACCGTCAAGGCGCTGCTGGAATGCGGCCCCGAGGCGCTGCGGATCCAGAAGGATCTGCTGCGACAATGGGAAGAGCTGCCGCTGACCGAGTCGGTCAACCTCAGCGTCGGCGTGTTCGGCAAGTCGTTCCAGACCGGCGAGCCGCAACGGCTGCTGCAGGGATTCTTGGATCGGAAGCGGTAATAGTGACACCTTGTAGCCCGGATGGAGCGCAGCGCAATCCGGGGCAGCTTGATCCGCAGATGACGCGTCCCGGATTGCGCTGCGCTCCATCCGGGCTACGTGTGCGCCTTACAGAGTGTTGACCACAAACCCCAGCCGATTAGTCTAACCTCCATCGCGAGACGAGCGCTCCAAATCGAGAACGCCGATCGGAACACGCTCTCTCGCGGATCGCCGCGCGCGCGGCCAACAAGACAATCAATTCGGGACAACGCACGGGGTCACCACTCAAGAGCTGCAGGAGGACATATGGTCCAAAAGCGCGACGTTCCCGGTATTCGTCCTTACAATGCTCCGGCTGGCGGCTGGGGCGCCCTCAAGGCCACTGCGATCGCGGTTCGCGACCAGATGGATATGGTCGAGGCGCCGATCACGCTGCTCCGCACCAACAAGCCCGACGGATTCGATTGTCCGGGCTGCGCCTGGCCGGACAAGGAGCACACCTCCACCTTCCAGTTCTGCGAGAACGGCGCCAAAGCCGTGACCTGGGAGGCGACCAGCAAGCGCGTCACGCCTCAATTCTTTGCCGACCATACTGTCACCGAGCTGCTGACCTGGAGCGACTTCCACCTCGAGAACGAGGGCCGGCTGACCGAGCCGCTCGCCTATGACGCGGCGAGCGACACCTACCAGCCGATCACATGGGATAACGCCTTCGCGCGGATCGGCGAGACGCTGCGCAGCCTGCCCGATCCCGACATGGCCGAATTCTATACCTCCGGCCGCGCCTCGAACGAGGCCGCGTTCCTGTTCCAGATCTTCGCGCGCGAACATGGCAGCAATAATTTCCCCGACTGCTCGAACATGTGCCACGAGGCGACCAGCGTCGGGCTGCCGCAATCGATCGGCATCGGCAAAGGCACGGTGTCGCTGGACGATTTCGACCATTGCGAGCTGATCATCGCGATGGGCCACAACCCCGGCACCAACCATCCGCGCATGATGGGCACGCTGTGGGAGGTCTCGCGCCGCGGCGTCCCGATCATCGTGTTCAATCCGCTGCGCGAACGCGCGCTGGAGCGCTTTGCCGATCCGCAAGACCCGATCGAGATGGCGACCCTCGGCTCGACGCGAATCGCCTCGACCTATTATCAGCCCAAGGTCGGCGCCGACGCCGCGGTGCTGAAAGGCGTCATGAAGGCGCTGATCGAGAAGGACGACGCGACGCACGACGTGCTCGATCATGCCTTCATCACCGAGCACACCAACGGCTTTGCCGCGTTCGCCGCCGACCTGCGCGCCACGCCGTGGGAATCGATCGAGACCGTCTCCGGTTTCAGCCGCGCCCAGCTCGGCGAGGTCGCCGCCGCCTATGCAAAATCCAATGCCACCATCGTCACCTACGGCATGGGCATCACCCAGCACAGCCGCGGCACCGACAATGTCCAGCAGATCGCAAACCTGCTGCTGCTGAAGGGCAATTACGGCAAGGCGGGCGCCGGCATCTGCCCGCTGCGCGGCCACTCCAACGTGCAGGGCAACCGCACCGTCGGCATCACCGAGAAGCCCAACATCCCGATGTTCGAGGGCATCGAGCGCACCTTCGGCTTCAAGCCGCCGCGCCATCACGGCCATGACGCGGTCGCCGCGATGGAGGCGATCGACGACGGAAGGTCCAAGGTCCTGATCTGTCTCGGCGGCAACTTTGCTATCGCCCTGCCCGATCCCGAGCGTTGCGCCGCCGGCATGCGCAAGCTCGAGCTTGCCGTCCATCTCGGCACCAAGCTGAACCGCTCGCATCTCTTGGTCGGCAAGCAGTCGATCATCCTGCCGGTGCTGGGGCGCACCGAGCGCGACATCCAGGCCTCGGGGCCGCAGGTCGTCACCGTCGAGGACTCGATGTCGATGGTGCACGCCTCGCGCGGCAAGCTGACCCCGGCCTCCGAAAACCTGCTTTCGGAATCGGCGATCATTGCCGGCATGGCGATGGCGACCCTGCCGGCGAGCAAGGTGCCGTGGCTAGAGCTGATCGCCGACTACGACCGCATCCGCGACGCCATCGAGGGCGTCTTCCCCGACTTCAAGGATTACAACGCGCGGATCCGGATTCCCGGCGGCTTCCGCCTGCCGCTGCCGCCGACCGAGCGCAAATGGACCACGCCATCGGGCAAGGCCGAATTCCTGATCTTCGACGGCCTCGAAGAGGACCCGATCTTGACCGATGAAACCATCCTCAAGCTCGCCACCATCCGCAGCCACGACCAGTACAACACTACGATCTACGGATTGAACGACCGTTATCGCGGCGTGTTCGGGCGGCGCGACGTGCTGTTCGCCAACGCAGCCGATCTCGCCGAACGCGGACTTGCCCATGGCAACCTCGTCGAGATCGAGACCGCGCTGCCTGGGGGCGCGCCACGCCGGCTGACGCTGACCGCGATCGCCTACGACATCGCCCGCGGCTCGGTCGCCGCCTATTATCCCGAAGCCAACGGCCTGGTGCCACTCGACTATCAGGACAAGGAAAGCGGCACGCCGTCGTACAAATCGGTGCCGGTGCACATCCGCAAGGCAACCCAGGCAGTGTGAGCGGCCAGGCCGTAGCCCGGATGAAGCGTAGCGATATGCGGGGTATTCCTATCCCCGGATATCGCTTCGTTCATCTGAGCTACCGTACTTGCTCATCCAAATAACACTCGCAGGAGTTGTGCCATCCGTGCAGCCATTATACTGTTTCGACACTCAACCCGGAGTGATCGATGGGATCGTTGTTTTCTGCGTTCAAGGCGCTCAAGCGAGTCGTCAGCGGACAAGTGATTGAGCGGATAGACACTCCCATGAACGGCGGCTTCACGACGATCTCCCTGCGGCTTAAGCAAGAGAGCTCGTCCGGCGACTATTATGTCGTTCTGGCGGAGCTGAGCAGCGGCAACTACCAGTACGCTGCGTTCACGAAGGAAGAGTTCGGAGAGTTCTCGGATGCAGTCTCGCGCATCCAGAAACTTCTGCGTGAACACAACCTGTGACTTGCATAGGCCCAGCGGTGTACGGAACCCGGCGCGCACCGGATATCAAATGCACCGCCTCTCACCTCGCATTCGCCGGCGCGTGCACCGGCCAGAGATCGGCGCGCCAGTGCACGGCGATCGCCAGCATGGCCATGAAGCCTGCCGCCGCGAGCAGCGTGCCGGTTGCGGTGTAGCCGATCAGGTCGATCAGGCTGCCGGCCGCAAGCAGGCCGAGCGGCAGGCCGTAGATCACCATCATGCGGACACCCATGACGCGGCCGCGCAGATGCGCGCTGGCATTGCGCATCAGCATCACGGCCGCCGAGATCATCGACATGCACTGCGCGATGCCGGCCAGCACCAGGCAGGCCATCGCCACCGGCATGGTGCGGAGCTCGACGAACACAAGGAGCATCGCATACCAGGCGAGCGTCGCGCCGATCAAAAGCCGCGCGATGCGCACGCCGCCGGCCATGCTGAGCGTGATCGAGCCGATCAGCGAGCCGACCGCAAAGCTTGCGGAGAGATAGCCGAGGCCGGTCTGGTCGGTGTGGAAGATGTCGCGCGCGACATAGGGCAACAGCCCGTTGGTGAGCGGAAACGCGGTGAGGTTGGCGAGGAAGGCGACACACAGCGCGGCGCGCATGCCCGGGCCGCTCCAGGCATAGACGATGCCCTCCTTGAGATCGCGCAGCAATTTTGAGCCCGGCAGGTCGACGTCAGACTGAGCGGCTGTGCCGTGGGACTTCGGCCGGCCCATGCAGAGCATCAGGATGGCGGCGACGAAATAGAAGCTGGCGATCCCGACATAGACATAACCGATGCCGAGCGCCGCGAACAATCCCGCCCCGGTCAGCGCACCCGCGATGCGCGCCGAGTCCTGCGTGGTGCGCGCCAGGCTGATGGCGCCGACCAGCTGCTCCGGAGGCATGATGTCGGCGAGCAACGCGCCGCGCACGCCGAGGTCTGACGGGCGGATCAGGCCCATGATTGCGACGATGATCATGACGTTCACCGGCGCGAGGTGGCCGGTCAACGCCAGCGTCATGATGGTGCCGGCGAGCGCCGTATAGGCAAAGCGCATCACGGCGAGGAGATCCCGGTGTCCCATGCGGTCGCCGATCATGCCGACCACGGGCGCGACCAAGGTGCCGACATATTGTAGTGAGGCGAGCACGGTCAGCAGCAGCACCGAGCCGGTCTCGACCATGATGTACCAGCCGAGCACCAGCGTCTCGACCTCGAACGCCCAGGAGGTGAGCAGGTCGGACGGCCATTGGAAGCGATAGCTGCGGATGCGAAACGGTGCGAGCGCGGAGGTCCGCGTGGTCCCGCTCACGACGCGATGACGCGTGTCACGGCGTGTCCTGCCCTTTTCTTGGTTCTTCTGGGTCTTGAATCCGGGTGTTGATTCTCTTGCGAAAATTCCCTGTTCCGAAACGTAGCGCTGACGGTGTCCGTGTCAATCGAAGCCGCCGCATGCGGCCATGCGCGGCGGTAGCGGCGTGCTGCACTGCCCACCGACGCGTGTTGTCGGACCATCCGTCTGCTCCGCCCCGTGAGATGATGTGCTACAATGCCGATCCGAAACCGCGGAGGACCACATGACAGCCTTCGAAGTTTTCGCGATCTACGTGACGCCCTTTGTGATCATCGGGATCGCAATCAAGTTGCTGATGAAGCGTTACGCCGTCGATCTGCCCGACGTGCAGAAGCAGGCCGGCTCCGCACCGAAGCGGCGATTTCTGCTCGGCGCCTGGCGGTCGGATTAGGGCACGAAGTCGAGCGCTTGAGGCCCCGCTCTGGTTTACAAGACTACGGCCACGGCGTAGCGCTTCGTCCTTGAACCGTGTTTGGATCGCCCTGAGGAGGGAGTAATACCGTGCCTGGCCCGGAATGCCTTCCAATCGACCAGATCTACGTTCCCCTGAAGAAGAGGAAGACCCTCAGGCCCGAGGTCGTTCAAGAGATCGCCGCGAGCATTCTGGAGGTTGGACAGCAACTCCCGATTCTCGTTCGGCCTGACGAGGGCAGGCTCGTCTTGCTCGAGGGATTGCATCGGCTCGAGGCCTGCAAGGCACTGGGCGAGACAACGATTATCGGAGTGCTGGGTTCGGCAGAGACTGCGCACCACAAGGCGTTGCTATCCGACACCGCTGAAACCGAGGCAGAGCGGGACAAGATGGCGCGATTGAAAAAGCTGCGCCTCGAAAAGGAAGCTGCGGATAGATCGACCGCATCCGCGGCTGCAACCATGAAACCTGAATCGACCGAGCTCCGGTCAACGCGTTCCGGCAAGAACATTGGACGAGGCCCCTCCCGCGATGCAGGATCGAAAACGAAAACCCTGTCGGAATGGCTCACGCAGCAAAAGCGCGATGGCGGCCGCTACTAATGGCCGGACCGTATGTGCTAGCCATGTGCTCCTGCGTCTAGCGCCCCCGCGCTGATTCAGGCAGCCCAGCGCGCCGCAGCGCCCCTCATCATCTTCAAGATGTATTCTGGCTGGAAGCAATACATGCGGTAAAAAGCTGTCAGCCTCTCACAGAGCATGCAACACGTTCGGTGTCGTCCCTGCGAAAGCAGGACGTCGCCCGGCTTGACCGGGCGATCCAGCACGCCGCGGCCCATCGGTTCAACAACGACTACCTCTGGAATGCTGGATCACCCGCTTTCGCCTTCGCGGGTGATGACACCGCGTGCTTGATATCCTGAATCGAGAACCATCCACAGCGTCGTCCTGGCGAAAGCCAGGACCCATTACCCCATATCTCGATTGTTGCGTGACGCTTGGGCCGCGTTCCCTCATCACCGAATGCGGTGGTTATGGGTCCTGGCTTTCGCCAGGACGACAGCGGAGATCGGGGTGAAACATGTCCCCACCAACTCATGCGAACACGACATTTTGTCATGGGAGCCGTAGTTGCATTTTTTGCATCGCATCATATGATGAATGTAATCCAATCAGATTCCCGCATGGAACGGAGTTCCGCCATGGCATCCAGCGCCGATCCCGTCGTCATCCTCTCCGCCGCCCGCACCCCGCTCGGCCGTTTCATGGGCGAGCTCACACCGCTCGCCGCCCACAAGCTCGGCTCGCATGTGATCGGGGCGGCGCTCGAACGCGCCAAACTCGCGCCCGAGCGCATCGACGAGGTGTTCATGGGCAACGTGCTGCCCGCCGGCCAGGGCCAGGCCCCCGCCCGCCAGGCCGCGCGCGGCGCAGGGCTGCCGGATGCCACCGGCGCCACCACCGTCAACAAGGTCTGCGGCTCCGGCATGAAGGCGACCATGCTGGCCCACGACATCATCGAGGCCGGCTCGGCCGAGATCGTGCTGTCCGGCGGCATGGAGAGCATGAGCAACGCGCCCTATCTGCTGCAGAAGGCGCGCGGCGGCTATCGCGCCGGCCACGACCGCATCATCGACCACATGATGATGGACGGGCTCGAGGACGCCTATGAGACCGGCCGCTCGATGGGCGATTTCGGCGAGGCGACCGCGGAGGCCTATCAGTTCACCCGCGCCGACCAGGACAGCTATGCGATCGAGACGCTGAGCCGCGCCCGCAAGGCGGTCGAGGGCGGCGCCTTCAAGGCCGAGATCGCACCGATCACGCTTAACGAGAAGGCCGGTCCGCGCATCATCGCCAATGACGAGCACCCGCTGAAGGTCGATCCGGCCAAGATCCCCGGCCTGAAGCCGGCGTTCCGCGCGGGCGGCACCATCACGCCGGCCGCCTCCTCGGCCAATGCCGACGGCGCCGCGGCGCTGATCCTGGCGCGACGTTCGCTCGCCGATCGCGACGGCCTGCCTGTTCTGGCCGAGATCAAGGGCCACGCCACCCATAGCCAGGAGCCGCAATGGTTCACCACCGCGCCGACCCCGGCGATCAGAAAGCTGCTCGACAAGGTCGGCTGGAGCGTCGGCGATGTCGACCTGTTCGAGATCAATGAGGCGTTCGCGGTGGTCGCGATGGCGGCGCAGCGCGATCTCGGCATTCCGCGTGACAGGCTGAACATCAATGGCGGCGCCTGCGCGCTCGGCCATCCGATCGGCGCCACCGGCGCGCGGCTGATCGTGACCTTGCTGCACGCGCTGGAGGCGCAGAACCTGAAGCGCGGCGTCGCTGCTTTGTGCATCGGCGGCGGCGAAGCCACCGCGATCGCGGTCGAGCGGGTCACGCGCTAGTTCAAGACGGCTCCACGGCCGAGTCCGAAAACGAGGGAACAATGTCATTTTAGACATGGCTCCCTCGTGCCATATTGCGCATCACGAATAAGATCCTCATCGCTTTTCATCCGGGGCCCAATGATCTCGAACTGGCTTGCTTCCGCCCTCGCCCGCCGCAATATCCATTACGGCTGGGTGATGGTCGCCGTGACCTTCCTTGCCGCGCTGATCTCGGCCGGCACCGTCGGCGCACCTGGCGTCTTTATCGTTCCGCTGCAGAAGGAATTCGGCTGGTCCACCGCCGAAATCTCCTCCGCGCTGTCGATCCGCTTCATCCTGTTCGGGCTGATGGCGCCGTTCGCCGCGGCGCTGATGAACCGCTACGGCCTGCGCAACGTGACGCTGGCGGCGCAATTGATCGTGGTCTCCGGACTGTTGGCCTCGCTCGCCATGACGCAGGTCTGGCAGCTGATCCTGTTGTGGGGCGTGGTGATCGGGATCGGCACCGGCATGACCGCGCTGGTGCTCGGCGCGACGATCGCGACGCGCTGGTTCGTCGCGCGACGCGGCCTCGTGATCGGTATGCTCACTGCGAGCGTCGCGACCGGGCAGCTCGCCTTCCTGCCGCTGCTCGCGACCATCACCGAGCATTACGGCTGGCGTGTCGCGCTTGGCCTTGTCTGCGTCATGCTCGGCGTCGCCGCCTTCGCCGTGCTGATGGTGATGCGCGACCGGCCGAGCGACGTCGGCCTGCGTCCGTTCGGCGACGAGGGCACCGCGCCGATCCCCGCGCCGCCGCCGGCCAATGCGCCGATCATGGCGGCCGCGCTCGGCACGCTGCGCGATTCCTCGAAGTCGTCGGTGTTCTGGATCCTGTTCGCGACCTTCTTCGTCTGCGGCGCCTCGACCAACGGCCTCGTCCAGGTGCACCTGATCCCGATGTGCCTCGACTACGGCATTCCGCAGGTGCAGGCCGCGAGCCTGCTCGCCGCGATGGGCATCTTCGATTTCTTCGGCACCATCATCTCGGGCTGGCTGTCGGACCGCTTCGACAATCGCCGGCTGCTGTTCTGGTATTACGGCCTGCGCGGGCTGTCGCTGCTGTATCTGCCGTACTCCGACTTCACGTTCTACGGGCTGTCGCTGTTTGCGATGTTCTACGGGCTCGACTGGATCGCAACCGTGCCGCCGACGGTGCGCCTGACCGCGCAGCGCTTCGGCGCCGAGCGGGCCAATCTGGTGTTCGGCTGGATCTTTGCCGGCCACCAGCTCGGCGCCGGCGCCGCCGCGTTCGGCGCCGGGCTGTCGCGCACGCTCTATGCGAGCTATCTGCCGGCATTCTTCATCGCCGGCGCGCTCTGCGTCATCGCCGCGCTGAGTGTGCTGGCGATCTCGCGGCCGCAGCCCAAGGTCGCGCCGGAGGCGAAACCGGTCGCGGCCTGATCGAGCCTCGCCGCGTGCTACTCCGCGGCGAGACCGGTCGGTGCCGCCGCCTCTGCGACTTCCTTGTTGTAGTCGTGCACGACGCGGCCGAACGGCAGCATCAAATCGGCGATGTAATGATGCGCGCCGACCACGCGCTCGACCGGGAAGTCCGCGACCGGTGCGTTGACGTGCGGCACGAGATGCAGCCTGCCGGGCCCGATCCACGATCCCTTGACGACGATGTCGGTCAGGTTAATCGCAACCAGCTGGCAGATCTCGAGATGACCGTCGACGCCGGGGATCATCTTCAGATTAACTTGCGTCTTCGACAGCGTGGCGCGGGTGATGTCGCCGTTGCCCGCCATGCTCTCGTGCTCGGCACGCGGCGCGCTGCCGCGCGACATCCAGGACGTGATGGCCCGCCATAAGGACATCATGTATTCGTCGCGCACTCGCTACAACACCGACGTCTACCGCAAGACCTACAATCTGCGTACCGCCCTGCACAACGGCTGGGAAAAATCCCCGACGACCAGCTGTCGGACGAGGAGCGTCAACTCAAGAAGGCAAACAGCCGGCTGCCCGGGATCACGCTGCTGCAGCTGATCTATCAGCAGAAGGCCTATGAGGGCGACGCCAAGGACCACGAATTCTCCGGCACCTCGATGCGCGAGCATTGGGCGAGCGGACACGAGGACACCAAGCGCTCGCTGAAGCGGCGCGAATGGATCAAGATGCCCGAGAACGGCATGGGCATCGTGATCCATGACGAGCATCGCGAAGCCGAGTAGATGAGGTCGTCATTGCCGGGCTCGACCCGGCAATCCATCCCGCTCCGAATGACTCACTCGTCCGCTGCTGCGGACGATGGATGCGCGGGTCGAGCCCGCGCATGACACGTTGGGTTCGCGGCGAAGCCCTTACGGCCGCGTCGACATGTTGCTCGGCGGTCCCGCCTTCCGGATCGGCTCGGCGAGACGCGCGAACTCGCAGAGCAGCGAGCGCGTCTTGCGCGGATCGATCACCTCCTCGACCCAGAACTTCTCGGCCGAGCGGAACGGCGAACGCAGCTTGTTGAGGCGATCCTCGATCTCGCGCAGCTTGGCCGCGGGATCGGCGGCCGCGTCGATCTCGGCGCGATAGGCGGCCTCGATGCCGCCCTCGAGCGGCAGCGAGCCCCAATAGGCCGACGGCCAGGCATAGCGCATCGAGAACCGGTTGGCCGGCTGATGCACCACACCGGCAACCCCGAAGGCGTTGCGGATGATGATGGTGCACCAGGGCACCGTGCTCTGGTTGACCGCCGCCATCGCCCGCACACCGTGCCGGATAGTCGCCGACTTCTCCGCCTCGAGCCCGATCATGAAGCCGGGGCAGTCCATCAGGTAAACCACCGGCAAATGGAAGGTCTCGGCGAAGTCGACCCAGCGGATCACCTTCTGGCAGGCGTCCGCGGTCCACGAGCCGCCGTAGTGGAAGGGATCGCTGGCGAGCAACAGCACCGCCCTGCCTTCGATCCGCGCCAATCCAGTGATCACAGGCCGGCCGAAATTGCTGGCGACCTCGAAGAACGAGCCTTTGTCGACGACCGCATCGATGATCGGCCGCATCTTGTAGACCTGCTTGCGATTGCGCGGCACGGCCTTCAGCAGCGATTCCTCGGCGCGTTCCGGGTCGTCGGTGCAGGGAATGGTCGGCGGCAGATCGTAGACCGACGCCGGCAGATAGGACAGGAAGCGCCGTGCATAGTCGAACGCCTCCTCTTCCGTCTCCACCGCCTGGTCGATCGCGCCGGCGCGGGTCTGGATGTCGGCGCCGCCGAGCTCCTGCTTGGTCAAATCCTGACCCAGGCGCTTCACCACCGGCGGGCCGGCGACGAACATCGCGGAGCTCTTGGTCATCACCGAGTAATGCGTGGCCGCCAGCCGCGCCGCACCTAAGCCTGCGACCGAGCCGAGCCCGAGCCCGACCACCGGCACGCGCGCCAGATTGGCGGTCGTGTACCAGTACCAGCGCGTGCCGCCGACACCGCCGGGCAGATTGGCCGCGCCTCTGGTCTCGATCGTCTTCACCGAGCCGCCGCCGCCGGAGCCTTCGATCACGCGGACGATCGGCAGGCGGAAGTCATGCGCCATCTCCTCCGCCATCAGCGGCTTGGCGGAAATCGATGCATCGGCCGAGCCGCCGCGCACGGTGAAATCGTCACCGACCACGACCACGGTGCGGCCGTCGACCCTGGCGCGGCCGAACACGCAGTTCGCCGGCGTCAGATGCGTGAGTTCGTTGCTCTCGTCGTATTCGGCGATGCCGGAGATGGCACCGACCTCGTGAAAGCTGTTCTGGTCGACGAGCTTGTCGATGCGCTCACGAACCGTGAGCCGGCCCTGGTCGCGTTGCCGCTTGACCTTGTCAACGCCTCCCATCTCCCGCGCGAACGCTTCGCGCCGGGCGAGGTCGTCGAGTTCCGGCTTCCAGTTCATTCATTGCCTCCGTCTTGATGATTTTGTTGTTGTTATGGGCGGCCACCGGAAGCGACTTGCGTTCGATCCGATTGCTGAAGATGTCGCCGTCGGCGCCTTCGAGCAGGCTGCCGACCGCGGCGGCGAGGTCGACCATCAGCGGCGCGACCTCGCGATGCAGCCGCTGCTCGTCATACATCGCCGAGAGCAGGCCGATCGTGGTGACCACATAGGTCTGGTATTGCGGTGACCACAGCGGCACCGCGACGCCGTTGATGTGCGGGCTCCACAGGCCGCAGGCGACGACGTAGCCGTGCTCCTGCAAGTGGCGGCGATTGGCCGCGATGCGCGGCGTCAGCATCTTGGCGCTGTCCGGCAACTCGCCTTCCATCTCTGATATCAGCGCGTCGCCGATCGCGGGATCGAGCGCCGCAGTGTAGGCATGGCCGGCGGCGGTGGTCGCCATCGAGATGCGGCTGCCGGTGGCTTCATGCAGGCCGAGCGCGTTCGCCGCGCGTGCGAACTCCAGATAGACCAGATGAAAGCGGTCGGGGATCACGAAGCCCACGGTGCCGGGCAACTGGTCCGCGACATCCTGCAAGCGCAGCCGAATCAGGTTGCGAAGCTGCAGCCCCTTCATCATCGACGTGCTCATCGCGACCGCGCTCGGGCCGATGCGATATTTCTGGTCGCGCGGCAGATAGACGAGCTGTCCCATCCGCGTCAGCGTGTGCGTCAAGCGCGACACCGTCGAACGCGGCAGGCCGCAGCGGTTCGAGATTTCGAGATTGCCGAGTCGCGCTTCGTGCCCTTCGAAGCACCGCAACACATCAAACGCGCGCGACACCACCTGGATGACATCCCCATCGCCAGTCTCGCTGGCGAGCATTCCCTGCCGGCTAAGCCGTTCCGAGCGCCGTCCCATTTGTTTTGGCTCCATTCCGTCTTGCGGAATAAAATTCCACTTGCAGAAGAAGCTACCTCAGGCAATCTGCCGCCACAACAAAAAGCCGTTCGCCGGATGAAATTTCCGCAAGACGGTATCGGAGAGTGGAATGCCAGAGATCAAGGTTGTGACCGAAGTTGCCGGGCGCGTTTGCGCGCTTCCTGTTGAGGCCGGCAGCAATATCGGCGATGGCGACGAGATCGCGTTCGTCGAAGCGATGAAGATGGAAATACCGGTCACGTCGACGACGGCGGGCAAAATCAAGTCGATTCTGGTCAGGATTGATGACGTCATCGCCGAGGGCCAGGCCGTCGCGATCGTCGAGACCTGACCGCGGACCGTCCGGCCGCCCGCGCGGACCAAATTCCCACGTGCCTCGTCCTCCGACGGCCACTTCTCTGGAGCAGCGCTGCGTCGGACGCTGCTTTGCTTGCGAAACATTTCCGAGCGAAAAGTTTCGCATAACGAAACAAATACCGAGCAATCGCTCGCTTTGTGATCATCGGTTCGGAGACCGCAGCCATCGAATGGCGTCCGATCCGGACCGGGCGCCTCACACCTGACTTCGGTGCCCGCTCAGTTGCGCGCGCCCCGATTGCGTTGCACAACAGGAGGCGATGAAACGATCGCCTCCTCCCGTCACCGCCACCACCACGGCCTGGTCCAGCTCGAAGCCGCCGCTGCTGCGATTTCTGCACGCTTGTTACGGAGACTTCCTGCCGGAAGCCGGCGGCGCGGTGGCCGACTACATCCCCGAGCTCGGCAAGGCCAACTCTGCCCATTTTGGCATCAGCCTCGCGACGCTCGACGGCCATGTCTATGAGGTCGGCGACACCAGGGTGCCCTTCACCATCCAGTCGATGTCGAAGCCGTTCGTGTTCGCACTGGCGCTCGACACGCTCGGCGCCGAGCGGGTGGAGAGCGTGATCGGCGTCGAGCCGTCCGGCGACCCGTTCAATTCGATTCGGCTCAACGCCCAGAACCACCCGTTCAATGCGATGGTCAATGCGGGCGCCATCGCCTGCTCCGGCCTGCTCCATGCCGACAAGGGCGACGGCGCATTCGACTACATCCGCCAGGCGCTCGGCCGCTTCGCCGGCCGCGAGCTCGACGTCGACGAGGCGGTCTACGCCTCCGAGAGCGCCACCGGCGACCGCAACCGGGCGATCGGCTATCTCTTGCGCACCAACAGCGTGATCACAGAAAACGTGCCCGCGGTGCTCGACGTCTATTTCCGGCAATGCGCCATCCTCGTCACCGCGCGCGACACCGCCGTGATGGCGGCGACGCTGGCCAACCGCGGCATCAATCCGCTGACCGGCGAGCAGGTGGTGACGCCCTACGCGATCGCACGCACGCTGTCGGTGATGACCTCGTCGGGCATGTACGACTACGCCGGCGAATGGATCTACCGCGTCGGCATCCCCGCCAAGAGCGGGGTCGGCGGCGGCATTTTGGCGGCGCTGCCGGCGCGGCTCGGGCTCGGCAGCTACTCGCCAAAGCTCGACAAGCACGGCAACAGCGTGCGCGGCATCAAGGTCTGCGAGGCGCTGTCGGCGCATTACGACCTGCACATGCTGAACCGCAGCGACGACGCCCGCCACAGCATCATTGCCGACTACAACATCGGCAAGAACCCGTCGCGCCGGGTGCGGCGGCCACAGGAGCGGGAGATCCTGGCAAAGCACTTCCAGGAGGTGCGCGTAATCGAGCTGGTCGGCACGCTGTCGCTCTCCAATGTCGACTATGTCTCGCGCCGCCTCGCCGGCAGCCCGCGACCGGAGTTCGTGATCTTTGACCTGCGTCGCGTCACCGCGACCACCCGCGCGGGTGCCCGGCTGGTGGCGGAAGCCTTCCAGGAACTCGCCGAGCTTGGCGTCACCGTGATCCTCTCCGGCATCAAGCGGACCTCACGTGAATGGACCACGATCAGCGAGTGGACCAACCGGCTCGGCAACATCAGGGATTTCTATCTGCTCGACACCGCGATCGAATGGGCCGAGGACCAGATCGTCTACCGCTATGGCGGCTCGATCGACTTCCTCGAGACCACAGAGCTGTCCGAGCAGCCGCTGCTCGCGGGATTGAGTGAGGCTGAGATCGCCGATCTCACCACGCTCTGCGCGGTCAGGACCTACCAGCCCAACGAGAAGATCATTGCCGCGGGCAGTGAGGCGACATCGCTGTTCTTCCTGCGCAGCGGCGTGGTCCACGTCACCCTGCCCGACGGCATCCGGCTCGCGACGCTGACCGCCGGCATGGCGTTCGGCGAGATGGCGCTATTGGAGCCCAAGCGCTCGGCGGACGTGCTCGCCGACATGTCGGCCACCGCCTACGAGGTGGAGATCAGGGATTTCGAGCGCTTCCGCGAGCAGCACCCACGCGCCGGCGAACGGATCATGCGCAACCTCGCGCAGATTCTCGCCGACCGGCTGATCGTGGCGAATGCGAAGGTCGATCTGCTGACGTCGGGGTAGATCTTGCTTCCCCCTCTCCCCGTTCTTACAGGGAGACGTCTGGGGTGAGGGCGCTGCTTCAGCAAAATGACTTCGAGTCGGACTCGCGGAGACTCCCGCTCACCCGGACCGCATTCCGCTTCGCTTCATGCGCTCCGGCCTCTCCGCAAGCGGGCGAGGCGAAGAACTCCGCGGCGCGAGCCGTTCAGCTCACCACTTCCGTCACCGGCTGCATGTCGATCTCGAACGTCTCGAGAAATTTCGACGTCATGATGTAGAAGCCGACCGAGAGCTGCAGCTCGATCAGCGCGGCTGGCGTCAACAGCGCCGCGATCGCCTTAAAGGTCGCATCCGTCGGCTTCTTCAGCTTGACGATCTCGTCGGTGAAGATCAGCGCCGCGCGCTGCACCTCGTCGAAGCAGCCCGCGGACTGCCAATTCTCCAGCGCGGCGTTCTGCTCGTCGGTGACGCCGACATTCTTCCCAATGCGCTTGTGCGCGACGATCTCGTAAGGCGCCTCGCAGAGAATGCCGGTGCGCGTGATCGCGAGCTCGCGCACGATCGGATCGAGCTCGCCCTTGTGGCGGATCGCGCCGCCGAGCCGACAGTACTGCTCAAAGTAGCTCGGCGAATGCGCCATCATGCGAAAGATGTTGGCGTTGCGGTTCTTGTCGAGGATCTCGCGGGTGCGCGGGCTTGCCTTCGCGGGATCGGAGTAGTCGATACGGGCCATTTCCTAACCTTGATCTCTGTCGTTTCTGTCGGGCTCCGAAACAGTATCCGCCAGCCGTCGCAGGAGCAACACGCGCGAGTCAAATTGCCGCCGCATTCCCAGACAACCCTGCCACGGTTGATATTCGCTGAGTGGGGACTCGTCAAAGCGAATGCTCGACGCGGGGTGTTCCGAGTACAAAATCTGGCCGTCGTTCGCGCAATTTGCGCAACGATGAGTCACGCCCAAGTCTAGGGGAAACGCATGAAGGAAGCCACCAAGAGGGCGGCCTCGGAAGCGCTTGCGCAAATGCTGGCGGTGACGGCGATGCTCGTCATCGCCAGCTTTGTCTTTTATTGGCGATAGTATCTTGAAACTATGAGGGGCAAGAGCGAACCAATTCAGCCTGGTCTTGCGTTCTGACCGGTTCGTTCGGCCCCTCATTTTGCCTTTGCGAAATACGGAACCAGCCGTCCCGCGAATTGCGTGAAGCGCGCCAAAACCTTGTCGCCGATGGTGAGGTCGTTGTCGCCATGCGCCATCATGCGAAAGCCGTCGTCGGCATCGACAAGCACGATGTTGTAGGGCACATGCGCCCGGGTCTCCGGCGTTGCGGCGCGGCAGACCAGTGACGTCGCATACACCGTCCCTGCCCCGCTCGCGCGATGCTCGGCGAGATCCGGCGAGCCGCAGGCCGCGCAGAAGCTGCGGCGGAAATACTGCCGCGCGCCGCAGGCGTTACAGGTCTGATAGACGATGGCTTCCGCGCCCCTGGTCCAGTCAGCGATCGGTCCACTCATCGCACACGCTCCAGGAACATGCTGACATGCGACGACAGCACGCCGCCGTCGCCGTGCAGCAGGGCGACCGAGGCATCGCGCACCTGGCGATTGTCGGCGCGACCGGTCATCTGCAGATGGGTTTCGACCAGATGCGCCATCGCGCCGCCGACACCGCAATGACCATAGCTGAGCAGGCCGCCATGGGTGTTGAGCGGCAGCTCGCCATCCTGATTGAAATAGCCGGCGCGCACCCGCGCCGCGGCCTCGCCGCGCTTGGCGAGGCCGAGATCTTCCAGCAGCATCGCCAGCGTGATCGTGAAACTGTCGTAGACCGCAGCGTAACGCACATCTGATATCGCGACACCCGACGCCGCTTTCGCCTTCGCGATCGAGATCTCCGCGCCGAGCTCACTCAACGCGGGCGCGGCCGTGATGTGCTGATGGGTATGCGCCTGGGCGCAGCCGCGGATGCGAACCCGCCGCTCGCCGGTCGGCTCGCGGCTGATCACGCAGGCCGCGCCGCCGTCGGATACCGGGCAGCAGTCGAGCAGCTTCAGCGGCATCGCCACCGGTTTCGAGGCCATCACGTCGGCAACCGTGATCGGTTCGTGGAATTGCGCGCCGGGATGCATCAGCGCGTGCTTGCGCATCAGCACCGCGAACTCGGCGAGGTCTTCCTGCGTGAGGCCGTACTCATGCATGTAGCGCGTCGCGACCAGGCCGTAATAGGCCGGGATCGTCGGCCCCAGCGTCACTTCATAGTCGGGATGCCCGACCTGGGCCAATGCCTGGATCGAGGCGTCGCGGCTCTGGCCGGTCAGCCGGTTCTCGCCACCGACCACCAGCACATGCTTCGCCACGCCGGCATCGACGAGGTGATGCGCCAGCATGGTCATCGCGAGGCCCGTGGCGCCGCCGACCTGCACGGCATGGGCATAGGACGGACGAATACCGAAATGCTCGGCGAATACGGTGGCCAGCATGATGTGCGGCGAGACGGTGGAGTAACCGCACAGGATGCCGTCGATGTCGGAGCGCTTCAGTCCGGCATCGGAGATCGCAAGCTCGGCCGCCTTGCTCATCAGGTCGAGCGAGGACAGGCCCTCATGCTTGCCGTAGGATGTGAGGCCGACGCCGGTGACGAAGCTCATGTCAGCGTACCTCTCTTAGCACGTCATTCCGGGGTGCGCGTAGCGCGAGCCCGGAATCCATACTCACGATCGTGGTTATGGATTCCGGGCCTGCCCCTGACGGCGCATCCCGGAATGACGCTGATGGGAAGCGCATGGCCACCCTCAATACGACTTCGGAAGGCCGAGCACCTTCTCGCCGATGAAGCTGAGGATGAGCTGCGGGCTGATCGGCGCGATGCGAGGGATCAGCGATTCCCTGAAATAGCGCTCGACGTGATATTCCTTGGCATAGCCGAAGCCGCCATGGGTCATCACCGCCTGCTCGCACGCGTGAAAGCCGGCTTCCGCAGCGAGATACTTTGCCGCGTTCGCGGCCGGGCCGCAGGGCAGGTTTTGGTCATATTGCCAGCCGGCGCGCAGCACCATCAGCCAGGCGGCCTCGAGCTCCATCCAGCACTTCGCCAGCGGATGCTGGATCCCCTGGTTCATGCCGATCGGACGGTTGAACACGATGCGGCCCTTGGCGTATTCCGACGCCCGCTTCAGCGCGATCTGGCCGAGGCCGACCGCTTCAGCTGCGATCAGGATGCGCTCGGGGTTCATGCCGTGCAGGATGTATTCGAACCCGCGGCCCTCCTCGCCGATGCGGTCCTCGACCGGAATCTCGAAATTTTCGAAGAACAGCTCGTTGGAGTCGACGGGCTTGCGGCCCATCTTCTCGATCTCGTGCACGGTGACGCGCTTGCGGTCGAAATCGGTGTAGAACAGGCTGAGGCCGTGGGTCGGGCTGCGAACCTCTTCCAGCGGCGTAGTGCGCGCGAGCAGCAGGATCTTGTTGGCGACCTGCGCGGTCGAGATCCACACCTTCTGGCCGTTGACGATGTATTTGTCGCCCTGGCGCACGGCGCGGGTCTTGAGCTGGGTGGTGTTGAGGCCGGTATTGGGTTCGGTCACGGCGAAACAGGACTTGTCGCGGCCGTCGATGATCGGCGGCAGCATGCGCTGGCACTGCTCCTTGGTGCCAAACACCACCACCGGGTTGAGCCCGAACACGTTCATGTGCACCGCGGACGCGCCCGACATGCCGGCGCCGGATTCGGAGATCGTGCGCATCATGATCGCGGCATCGGTAATACCGAGCCCGGAGCCGCCATATTCCTCGGGGATGCAGATGCCGAGCCAGCCGGCATCGGCCAGTGCGCGGTGGAAGTCGGCCGGATAGCCGCCCTCTTTGTCCTTCTTCAGCCAGTAGGCCTCGTCAAAGCGCGTGCAGATCTTGGCGACGGCGTCGCGGATCGATTCCTGATTGGCGGAGAGTGCGAAATCCATCTGTCGTGCTCCTATGCCTTCACCGCTTTGGCCGCGCCGTCGCGCACCATCGCCGCGATCTCATCGGTCGAGAAACCCGCCTCGCGCAAAATCTCCGCGCTGTGCTCGCCGAGCCTGGGCGCCAGCCGGCTCGGCTCGACCTTGGTCTCCGACCAGCGCGCCGACGGCGTCATGCTGCGGATGCGGCCCTCGGTCGGGTGATCGACCACGGGGAAGACGCCGGTCGCGACCATATGCGGGTCCTCCAGCAGGCTCTCGAGATCGTGCATCGGCATCACGGGCACGTCGGCCTTCTCCAGGATCTCGTTCCACTCGGCCGTGGTCTTGGTCTGCAGGATGCGCGCAAGCTCGGCGTAGACGACATCGATGTTGGTGGCGCGGCCGGCGAAGGTGGCGAATTTCGGATCGCTGCGCAGATCGTCGCGGCCGGTCGCCTTGAAGAAATTCTCCCACTGCTTGTCGTTGTAGACGATCACGCAGATGTAGCCGTCCAGCGTCTTGTAGGGCCGCCGGTCCGGCGACAGATGCCGCGCATAGCCGCCTTTGTCGAGTGGCGGATCGTAGGTCAGGCCGCCCATATGGTCGCCCATCACGAAACCGGCCATGGTCTCGAACATCGGAATGTCGACGCGCTGGCCCTGCCCGGTGCGGTCGCGATGCACGAGGCTCGCGCAGATCGCGCCGACCGCGGTGAGCCCGACGATACGGTCGACCAGCGCATTCGGCACATAGCGCGGCACGCCGTCCGAGGTCTGCGCCATCAGCGCCGGCAGCGCAGTGGCGCCCTGTATCAGGTCGTCATATGCGGGCTTGGCGGCGTATGGTCCCTCCTGGCCGAAGCCGAACACGCCGGCATAGATCAGCCTTGGATTGACCTTGGCGACGACGTCGTAACCGAGTTGCAGCCGCGCCATTGCCTGCGGGCGCACATTGTAGACCAGCACGTCCGCCTGCGCGATCAGCCGCAGCACGGCCTCGCGCCCCGCCGGTTTCTTCAAGTCGAGGCAGACCGAACGCTTGCTGCGGTTGGTGTTGAGGAACACCGGTCCCATGCCGGGATGCCGTGTCGGACCGATCTGCCGCGTCACGTCGCCGTCAGGCGATTCCACCTTGATGACGTCGGCGCCGTAGTCGCCGAGCATCTGGGTGGCATAGGGTCCCATCAGCACGGTCGTCATGTCGACGACCTTGATACCCTGCAGTGGTCCCATCGTCCTGTTCGCTCCCGGATGTTCTGGTTACGCAGCTAGTAACGGGAGCTCTTCGCCGAGATCAAGCTGCGCCGGGCGTATGGGCGTATGCGCGGCGGCGGCCGGATCGTTTCCGTGCGGCGGAACGCCGGGCGGGCAAGACGAAGTCCACCGCCGGCCTGATGCCGGTTACTGCCCGGTCATCGTCTCGCGCGCCTTCAGGAGCTTTTCCAGTTCCGCATTCTGCTGCTCAAGCCGCTCGGCGATACGCTCCTCGACTTCTGCGCCCGCAGCGCCTGCGGCCTGCTCGATCAGCTGCCGGATATTGTCCCGGAGGATTGCGATGCGATCGTTCACTTCCGACAGCGACAGAGACGTCTCGATTCCCATGGTCCGTTCTCCCGGTGACAGGCGCGAGCAGCTTAGCGCGACGGGAGGCCGCGGCCTATCCCCTAACCGCTTTGGTGACCCCAATCCCTACTGTGCATGGGGTTGTTTTCGATGTTTTCGATTCAACCCGGCCTCATCGCGCTTTAGCCCATGCCCTTGGCCATCATTTCCCGCAAAGCGGTCTTCAGCACCTTGCCGTAATTGTTCTTCGGCAGGGCATCGAGATAGACATAGCGCTTCGGCCGCTTGAAGCGGGCGATCGAGGCAAGGCAATGCGCGTCGAGCCTGCCGTCGTCGGCGGCGGCACCGTCCTCGAGCACGACGCAGGCGACGACGATCTCGCCCCATTCCGGATCTGGCACACCAATCGCGGAGACCTCGCGGACATCCGGATGCGTCAGCAGCGCTTCCTCGACCTCGCGGGGATAGATGTTGGTGCCGCCGGAGATGATCACGTCCTTGGAACGGTCTGACAGCGTCAGGAAGCCGTCGGCGTCGAGGCGGCCGACATCGCCGGTGCGCAGCCAGCCGTCCTTCAGCGTCTCGGCATTGGCCTTCGGATTGTTCCAGTAGCCGAGCATCACGGTTAAGCCCTTGACCTCGATCTCGCCGGTCTCGCCTGCGGGCTGCGGCTTGCCGTCCTTGTCGGTGATGCGCACGGTGACGACGCTCTGCGCGGTGCCGACCGAAGCCAGCCGTTCGAGATAGCGCGGATGATCGCTCGCGCGGTGCCAGTCGCGCGACAGCGCCGTGATCGTCATCGGCGACTCGCCCTGGCCATAGATCTGCACGAAGCGCTGGCCCATGGTCGCGATCGCATCGATGATGTCGGCCGTGTACATCGGCCCGCCGCCATAGATGATGGTGCGCAGTCCCTCGCCGTTCTCGCCACGCTTCTTGGCGGCATCGACCAGGCGGCGCACCATGGTGGGCGCCGCGAACATCACGACGTTGTCGAGCTGGCGGCCGAGGTTGAGCACCTCGTTCGGATCGAATCCGCCGGACTCGGGAACGACGTGGCGACCGCCCATCCGGACATGCGGGAAATTGTAGAGACCCGCGCCATGCGAGATCGGCGCCGCATAGAGCGAGGCATCGTTCGGCGTCGCCGGGTCGACGTCGGCGAGATAGCACAGCGACATGGCAACCAGATTGCCGTGGCTGAGCATCACGCCCTTGGGACGGCCGGTGGTGCCTGAGGTGTAGAACAGCCAGGCAAGATCGTTGCCTTCGCGCGGCAATGGCGCAGCTGGCCCTTCGCCGCTTCGCATCGTGTTGTAGGCATCGCTATCGACCGACAGTATTGTCATGCCCGCCGGGCAATCGTCCTTCGCTTCGGTCAGCGCCCCGATCGTGTCGTCGGACACGAAAGCCAGTTTGGCGCCGCCATTGCCGCAGATCCACGCCGCCTCGCGGCCGTGCAGCTTGGCGTTGATCGGGATCGCGGCGGCGCCGATCCACCAGATGCCATAGAGGCATTCGAGATATCGCGTGCAATTGCCGGCAAATAGCGCGATGCGGTCGCCGGCAGCAATGCCGTGATCGCGCGCCAGCGCCGCCCCGATCGAGGCGGCGCGGCGGGCAAAAGTTGCATAGTCGGCGTCGAGGTCGAAGCCGGTCAGCAGCGCCGGCGCATCGGGACGCGCCCGTGCCGTCGCCGCCAGCCATTCGGCAATGTTCAAGCTACCTCGCCGGCTCGAGGATCGAGACGTAGTTGGCGACCGCAGCGCCGCCCATGTTGAAGATGCCGCCGATCTGCGGGTTCTTGAGCTGCATGCCCTCGGGCGCCTGCCCGGCGAGCTGCATCGCGCTCATCACATGCATGGAAACGCCGGTGGCGCCGATCGGATGGCCCTTGGCCTTGAGGCCGCCGGACGGATTGACCGGCAGCTTGCCGTCCTTCTGGGTCCAACCTTCCATGATCGCGCGCGCGCCCTGCCCCTTTGGCGTCAGGCCCATCGCTTCATATTCGATCAACTCGGCGACGGTGAAGCAGTCGTGGGTCTCGACAAAGGAGAGATCGGAGAGCTGCAGGCCGGCCTTCTGCAGCGCGCGCTGCCAGGCGACGGTGCAGCCTTCGAACTGCAGGATGTCGCGCTTTGACATCGGCAGGAAGTCCTGCGCATGGGCAGTGGCGCGGATGTTCACCGCCTTGCCCATGGTCTTGGCGGTCTCGGCATCGGTCAGCACCAGCGCGGCAGCGCCGTCGGAGACCAGCGAGCAATCGGTGCGCTTCAAGGGACCGGCGACGAACGGGTTCTTGTCGCTCTCGGCGCGGCAGAACTCGAAGCCGAAATCCTTGCGCATCTGAGCGTAGGGGTTGGCGACGCCGTTCTTGTGGTTCTTGGCGGCGATCATCGCCAGCGCATCCGACTGGTCGCCGTATTTCTGGAAATAGGCCTGCGCGATCTTGCCGAACACGCCGGCGAAACCGCCGACCGTGTCGCCGTCCTCAGGCAGATAGGACGCCTTCAGGAGGTTCTTGCCGATCTCCGGACCTGGCGTCTTCGTCATCTGCTCGACGCCGACGACGAGTACGATCTTCGCGGCGCCCGCCTCGATGGCGCGGATGCCCTGGTGCACGGCGGCCGATCCGGTGGCGCAGGCGTTCTCGACGCGGGTGGTCGGCTTGAAGCGCAGCGCCGGATTGGCCTGCAGCACCAGTGACGCCGTAAAATCCTGCGGCGAGAAGCCGGCGTTGAAATGGCCGAGCATGATCTCGTCGACGTCGGACGCGGCAATGCCGGCATCGGCGAGCGCCTCGTTGGCGACCTTGACGACGAGGCCTTCGACGGTCTCCGCGTCAAACTTTCCGAATGGCGTGTGCGCCCAACCCACAATGCTGGCTGCTGTCATGGCCGTATCTCCCTGTGCCTGTTCGGGAGTTATGTAGCGTATCTTCAGGCGGCTTTCAGCGTTTTCATCGCCTTCGCGCACATGGCGGTTATGCCCGCCCAGTTGCCGGCGCGGATATCGGCCGCCGGGCACAGCCAGGAACCGCCGACCGCCAGCACATTGGGCTCGGCGAGCCAGGTCGCCGCATTGGCCTCACCGATACCGCCGGTCGGGCAGACCCTGACGTTCGGGAATGGACCGGCCAAGGCCCGCAGTGCCTTGATACCGCCGGCCTGCTCGGCGGGGAAGAATTTGACGACGTCGAAGCCGTGCGCGAGCGCCTGCATCAGTTCGGAGGCGGTCGCGATCCCCGGCGCGAAAGGCAGCCGGCTGGCAGCCACCGCCTTCAACAGCTCGGGCGTCGCGCCCGGGCTGATACCGAATGTGGCGCCCAGCACCTCGGCGCGCGCCAGATCGTCGGCATTGAGGATTGTGCCAATCCCGACCACCGCATCGGGCACCTCGGCGATGATGGCCTTGGCCGCATCGACTGCGACCGGCGTCCGCAGCGTCACCTCGAGCGTCCGCACGCCGCCGGCGACCAATGCTTTGGCAAGCGGCACCGCGTCCTGCAGCCGCTCGATGGTCAGCACCGGGATCACGGTGGCCTGGCGGATCAGCTCGGCGATCCGGTCCTGCTTCGATGTCGTTGTCATTGCGAGGCCTTGCGGGATGGTGGGGGACGAGGCGCCTTCTTCGGCGGCATGGCGTAGCGTGGAATGATCGCACCGGGATAGCACACCACGACCCCGGCCAGACGATGGCCGGCGCGTGCCGCCTCCTCGGGCTCGGCGCCGCCGAGCCGTGCGGCGAGATAGGCCGCGGCAAAACTGTCGCCGGCCGCCGTGGTATCGACCACCGGCTTGGTGAGCGGCTCCGCCCGCACCTCGTTCGTCCCGGCACGAGAACGCACGATGCAGGCGGGCTCGGCGAGCTTCAGCACGACCTCGGGGCTCGAGATGCCGGCGAGCAGCGCCGTGTTGCTCTCGTCAGGATAGAGCGGCGCCAGATCTTCCGTCGAGGCAAGCACAATATCAGCGGTCTCGAACGCGCTGCTGAAGACCTTCCGCGCGACATTCAGGTCAGGCCAGCCGCGGGCGCGGAAATTGGTATCGAACGCGAAGCGCGTGCCCAGCAGCCGCGCACGCTTCAGCGCCGCGATCAGCCGCTCCCGTCCGTCCTCGCGCAGGATCGAGAGCGTGATCGCCGAGAGATAGACGATGTCGTAACTCGCGAGCGAGTTCAGGATGTCGTCCGTCTCGGGCAGATCCATCAGCTCACGGGCGGCGGCGCTGTCGCGCCAGTGGAAGAAGCGCCGCTCGCCCTTGTCGTCGGTCTGGATCAGATAGAGCCCCGGCAGCTTGCCTGCCAATCGCGCGACATGCTTGGTGCCGATGCCTTCGCTCGCCCAGCCCGTGATCATCTCATCGCTCAGCGCATCATCGCCGAGCGCCGTGATGTAATCGCTGTGGACGCCGAGCCGGGACAGATAAACCGCCGTGTTGAGCGTGTCGCCGCCATAGAAGCGCGAATACAGCCCGCCGAGCTGGCCGCCCGGAGCCTGGCGCAGCTCGATCATGCATTCGCCGATGCTGGCAACCCTGGTCATCTCGAGCGCCGCGCTAGCCGGGACGTTGCTCAGGCGGCAAACTTGCCGCCGAGCTCGTCCTCGATGTGGATGCGGATGATGTCGTCGAACGTCTTCTCGGCAGTGGTGAAGCCGAGCTTCAGCGCGCGGTCGGTGGCGAAATCGCGCGGCCAGCCCGAGACGATGCTGATGATGGTCGGATCGGGCACCCGCTTGATCCGCGCGGTCACGTTCTTGCCGGCAACGCGCTCCAGCGACGCGATTTGCTCGCCGACGGTGACGGACATCCCGGGCATGCTGAGATTGCGCCGCGGCCCCATCGCATTGAGGTCCATCGTTCCGGCGTGGACCAGAAACCCGACGGCCGATTTCGGCGAAGCGTGCCAGTGCCGGACATCCTCGGACACCGGCAGGATCGCCTCCTCGCCCGCCAGCGGCTCACGGATGATGTTGGAGAAGAAACCGGACGCCGCCTTGTTCGGCTTGCCCGGACGCACGCAGATCGTCGGCAGACGGATCGAGATCCCGTCGAGCAGACCCTTGCGGGTGTAGTCGTTGATCAGGAGCTCGCAGATCGACTTCTGCGTGCCGTAGCTCGTCAGCGGCGTATGGAAGAACTCGTCACCGATCTTCTCCGGGAACGGCGCGCCGAACACCGCGATCGAGGACGTGAATACCAGCCGCGGCTTGTAACCGCCGCCAACGGCGCGGATCGCGTCGATCAGATAGCGGGTGCCGTCGAGATTGATCCGGTAGCCCTTGTCGAACTCGGCCTCCGCCTCGCCCGAGACGATCGCGGCGAGATGGAAGATCACGTCCGGGCGCTCGGCGATCAGGGGCGCCGCGGCGCCGGCATCGGCGAAATCGGACGCGACGACATTGACCGGGATCGCGGCGTTTGCGGGCTTGGCCGGCGCGACCACGTCCTGCAAGGTCATCCTGCTGATGCCCTGCTTGCCGAGGCGGCCCTCGCGCAGCAAACGCTCGGTCAGCTTGCGGCCGACCATGCCGGCGGCGCCCAGAATCAGAATGTGCACGACCCTGCTCCCTTTCTTCTCTTCTTCGAATTCAGCTGCGGGCCTTGCGCGCTTATTCCTTCACGGCACCCGTCATCGCCGAGACATAATGCTCAACGAAGAAGGCGTAAAGAATAACCAGCGGCAGCGAGCCGCATAGCGCCCCTGCCATCAGGGAACCCCAGCGATAGATGTCACCGTCAACGAATTCGTTGACGATGGCGACCGGCACGGTCTTGTTCGGGGTCGATTGCAGGAATGTCAGCGCGTAGATGAACTCGTTCCAGCACAGCGTAAAGCAGAAGATGAAGGCCGAGATCAGGCCGGGAATGGCAAGCGGCAGCACGATCTTGATCAGGATCTGCCAGCGGCTGGCGCCATCGATCAGCGCGCACTCCTCGAGCTCGAACGGGATGGTCTTGAAATAGCCCATCAGAAGCCAGGTCGAGAACGGGATCAGGATCGTCGGATAGGTCAGGATCAGCGCCATCGGCGAGTCGAATAGGCCGTACTGGAACACGACGGTGGCGAGCGGAATGAACAGGATCGACGGCGGCACCAGATAGGCCAGGAAGATCAGGCCGCCGACGACGTTGGCGCCCTTGTAGCGCAGCCGCACGATCGCATAGGCCGCAAGCACGCTCGCGATGATCGACAGCACGGTGGCACCGATCGCCACATACATCGTGTTCCAGAGCCAGTGCGGATAGTAGCTCTCGAAGAGCAGCTTGTGGATGTGCTTGAAGGTCGGATTCCAGGTCCAGAACGGATTGTACTTGTCGAGGTCGAGCAGCTGGTCGTCCGGCTTGATCGCGGTCAGCCCCATCCAATAGAACGGGAACAGCAGGATGATGACGATGATCGACAGCGGAATGTAGAGCGTCACGATCCGCCGCGGCACCGACTGCAAATAGCTCATGCCCTCGCTGTTGTCGACGCGCGCCGGCGTCGACAGGATGGACTTGAGATTGACCTTGGGGGCAGGAAGGTCAGTCATTGCTTTCTCCCTGCTGCCACTTCCTGCGCTGCAGGCCGAACCAGGACACCATGATCGCGGCGAGCAGGAACGGGATCATGGCGCTCGAGATCGCGGCCCCCTCGCCCAATTGTCCGGCGATGATCGCGCGCTGGTAGGACAGCGTCGCCATCAGATGGGTGGCGTTAACCGGGCCGCCGCGGGTCATCGCCCAGATCAGCTGGAAGTCGGTGAAGGTGAACAGCACCGAGAACGTCATCACGACCGCGATGATCGGCGTCAGCAAGGGATAGGTGATGAAGCGGAACATCTGCCAGCGCGAGGCGCCGTCGAGCGTCGCCGCCTCGTAGAGCGAAGGCTGCACGGTTTGCAGGCCTGCCAGCAGCGTGATCGCGACGAACGGCACGCCGCGCCAGATATTGGCGAAGATCACGCAGATGCGGGCCCAGGTGGTGTCGCCGAGGAAATTGATGTTCTGGGTGATCAGGCCAAGATGCTTCAGCGACCAGGAGATGATCGAGAACTGCGAATCGAAGATCCACCAGAATGCCAGCGCCGACAGCACGGTCGGCACGATGAACGGGATCAGCACGGCGGCACGCAGCAGCGCCTTGAACGGCATGCGCTCGTTGAGCAGCAGCGCGAGATAGAGCCCGACCGCGAATTTCACCGCGCTCGCGACGGAGGTGTAGAGCAGCGTGTTGAACACCGACAGCCAGAAGATGGAATCATCCCACAGCCACTCATAGTTCTCGGTGCCGATGAAATGACCGACGCGGCCGATGCGGGTGTCGGTGAAGGACAGCCAGATCCCGAGGCCCAGCGGATAGGCCAGGAAGAAGATCAGGAATGCCATCGCCGGCACCATGAACCAGAAGCCGAGCCAGTTCTTGTTGTGGCGCAGCTGATCCCAGGTGGTCGCTTCGCGAATTTCGGTCTTCGCGCGTCGCGGCGCAAGGGCGATGTCGGCCATAGGCGATGTCCCGATTGCTCACATGATTGAGCATGACTACGCAATATTCCAGTGATGGCATTCCAATGACGGCGCGAGCGGCGGTCCTCCGCCGCCCGCGGCCATCACATCAGCGATAAATGCGCTTCAGCTGCCGCTCGGCTTCCGCCATCGCGGTCTTGCCGTCCTTGGCGCCGGTGCAGTAGTTCGCGAACATATCGACCACGATGAAGTCGGCAATCGCGGTCGCCGCCTTCTCGCCGGGCGTGCCTATGCCGGAGGCCGGCAGCGCGCGCTTCGAGGCCTGGCCGAACACCGCATTCTTCGGGTCGGCCGTCCAAACCGGCGCGGTGTCGTAGGCGTTGAGCGTGTGGGTGAGATAACCCCGCGCGCCCGACAGCCACTTCTCGAAATTCTCCTTCTCCAGCATGAAGGCGATGAAAGCCTTTGCCGCATTCGGATATTTGCAGAAGTTGAAGGCGAGGATCGGAACCGCGAGCTGCAGCTCAGTCGGCTTGCCGATCGGGCCGACCGGCCACAGCGCGTGGTCGATGTCTTCGGCGAGCTCCTTCTTGCTGGGGTCGTCCTTGGCGGCGACGTAGATCGAGATGCCGTTCGAGGTTAGGTACAGTTCGCCGGACAGGAACGCCTTGTTGTTGGAGGAGTCGTTCCACGATGCGACACCGGGAATGAAGGTATCCGACAGCGCCTTGGCGTACTCCAGCGCCTTCATCGTCTCCGGCGAGTTGATGATGACCTTGTCGTCCTTGTCGACGGTCCAGCCGTTGAAGCCCCAGAGGATGTTGTGGACCCAGGCATTGGCGTCGCCGGTGGCATGGCCCAGCGCGAAGCCGGCCGGCGTGTTGTTCGCCTTCAGTGCCTTGCAAAGTTCGAGATAGGCCGGGAAGTCGGACGGCACCTGCTTGAAGCCGGCCTTCTCGACCGCCGACTTGCGAAAGGTCAAATAGCCGCCGATGGTCGCGACGGGAATGCCGAGCCAGTCATCGCCCTGCTTGCAGGTCTTGGCCGCGGCCTCGGTCCAGCCGCCGTACTTCTTGCCGAGATAATCGGCAACGTCGTTCATCTTGAGGACCTTGGTCGGGAACAGCTGCGGCAGCGTGTGCAGGCCCCAGGCCAGGTCGAGACCCGAGCCGGTGTTGGCGGCGACCGAGGCCTTCGGCTGCACGTCCTCGAAGGACTCGCTGAACACGTTCATCTCGGTGCCGGTTGCCGCCTTGAAGGCCGCCACCATGGCATTGAAGGCATCGTCTTCCGCGGGCACGAAGCGCTTCCAGCGCATCACGGTGAGCTTGGCGCCGGGCTCCGCCTTCCAGGGCGCGCTCTGCGCCCAGGCCTTGGCGAAGTCAAAAAGCGCCGGCCCGGTCAGCATCCCGGTTGCGGCCAGCGCGGTGCCGCCCTGAAGTAGCGAGCGGCGAGTAAAATCGTGCATCGTCCTTCCTCCCAAATGACTGTGTTTTTCTTGTTTTTGATCTGGCCTGTTGGTCGGCCATTCAGATCGATCAGTCGGTCAGCTATTCAATCGCTTCCCCGTCGAATCGTCGAACAGGTGGACCAGCGCCGGATCCGGCTTGAGCCGAACCTTGTCGCCCGGGTTGAACTGATGGCGTTCGCGGAACACGGCGACGACCTGCTCGCCACCGAGCTTGGCAAACACTTGGGTCTCCGAGCCGGTCGGCTCGACCACCACGATCTCGGCCTCGGCGCCGTCATCGGCGATGGTGAAATGCTCGGGCCGCACGCCGTAGACCGCGGGCTTGCCGTCGGAATTGGCCGGCGCCGATTTCAGCGGCAGCTTGACGCCGTTCGGTCCCTCGAAATAGGCGGCACCGTTCACCTTGACCTTGCCCTTGAGGAAATTCATCGCGGGCGAGCCGATGAAACCGGCTACGAACTGGTTCTCCGGCTTGTCGTAGAGCTCGAGCGGCGAGCCCATCTGCTCGACGATGCCGTCATGCATCACCACGATCTTGTCGGCCATGGTCATCGCCTCGATCTGGTCGTGGGTGACGTAGACGGTCGTGGTCTTCAGCCGCTGATGCAGTTCCTTGATCTCGGTGCGCATGGCGACGCGCAGCTTGGCGTCGAGGTTCGACAGCGGCTCGTCGAACAGGAACACCTGCGGATCGCGCACGATGGCGCGGCCCATTGCGACGCGTTGGCGCTGGCCGCCGGAGAGCTGACGGGGATAGCGGTCGAGCAGCGGCGTCAGCGCGAGGATTTCCGCGGCGCGCTTGACCCCGCTCGAGATCTCCTCGGGCTTGGCGCCGCGCAGCTTCAGCGAGAAGCCCATATTGTCGGCGACCGTCATGTGCGGGTAGAGCGCGTAGTTCTGGAACACCATCGCAATGTCGCGCTCTTTGGGCTGGACATTGTTGACGACGCGGTCGCCGATCGAAATCGTTCCAGAGGTGATGTTCTCAAGTCCGGCCAGCATGCGCAGCAGGGTCGACTTGCCGCAGCCGGAGGGGCCGACCAGAACGACGAACTCGCCGTCCTCGATCGGGATCGACACGCCGTGCAGGACCTCAAAATTGCCGAACGACTTCCGCACGTCGCGAATCTGGACCGACGACATCCACTTCCCTCCCTCAAGTTCCCGACGGCGTACGACGAGTGCCGCCACCGCTCTGTTTTGTTCCGGCCACGCTAGGTGCGCGGCTCTGTTGGACTTGCGTTATTGTCCGCAGTTTATCCGGTTTTGGCAATCGTTCGATTAGCAATCGCTTGGTAGCGCTGTCAATATCGGTTTGTCTGCGACGAACGTCGTGATATGAGCGGCAAATGGCCCGAAAACAGATGACGCCAGGCAAGATCCGGCTCGCCGAAGTCGCGAAGCTTGCCGGCGTCAGTCCGATTACGGCCTCGCGTTTCTTCAGGAATCCGGATGCACTCTCGGCCGGCAAGCGCGCCCGGGTCGAAAGTGCGGCAAAAGAACTCGGTTACGTGCCCAATCTCGCGGCACGCGCGCTTGCGTCGCAGCGCACCGAGGTGATCGGTGTTCTGATCCCGTCGCTGACCAACAACGTGTTCGCCGACGTGCTGCGCGGCATCTATGACGCGCTCGACGGCAGCCGCTACAGCATTCAGCTCGCCAACACCCGCTACAGCATCCTGCAGGAAGAGCGCCTGCTGCGTCTTTTTCTGGCACAGAAGCCGGCCGGGCTGATCATCACCGGCATCAACCAGACCGCCGATTCCCGCCGCATCATGGAAACGGTCGATTGCCCGATCGTGCAAATCATGGAAGTCGGGCCCTCCCCGATCGACATGATGATCGGATTCTCGCATTTTGACGCGGCAAAAGCCGCAATCGCCCACCTGCTCGCGCAGGGCAACCGGCGGATCGGCTTCCTCGGCGCGCGAATGGATCCGCGGGTGCAGCGGCGGCTTGACGGCTATCGCGCCGCGATGACCGAGGCCGGGCTGTTCGATCCGCAGCTCATTGTCACGACCGCGATTCCGACCTCGGTGACATTGGGTGGGACGCTGCTTGCCGACCTGCTCGCCAAGACGCCCGACATCGACGCGGTGTTCTGCGTCAATGACGACCTGGCACTCGGCGCGCTGTTCGAATGCAAGCGCCGTCACATGGCGGTGCCGCAGCAGATGGCGATCGTCGGCTTCAACGATCTCGAATTCATGGCGTCGAGCGAGCCGACGTTAAGCAGCGTGCGCACCAATCGCTACGAAATGGGCAGAAACGCTGCCATGATGGTGATCGAGACGCTCGAAGGACGCCGGCCCGCCGAGCCCATCGTCGATCTCGGCTTCAGTGTCATGGAACGGCAGAGCTCGGCGCGGCGCAGCTGAGATCCGCCCCACACCAGCCCGTCACAAGGGACGCAAAAGATGACAAAATGATAGCGCAACCAAGTGCCTTGAACTAAGGTCCAATCCATCCAGTGAAACACCTGTGCGTGATCGTCGAGGTTTGTAATGCGCGACGATTTGCGCAAGGTAGAACAACGTTGAACCAGAGCCCTTGAATGGGCCCATCAAGAGTTTGCATTGCGGGAGAAACCAATGACAAAACCCCACACCAACGGGCATAGCGCCGCAGGCGAGACCAAGACGGGCAAGGGCCGCAGGCTCCGCTCCCAGGAATGGTTCGACAACCCACACAATCCGGGCATGACCGCGCTCTATCTCGAGCGCTACCTGAACTACGGGCTAACCCGCGAGGAATTGCAGTCGGGCAAGCCGATCATCGGCATCGCCCAGACCGGCAACGACCTGTCGCCCTGCAACAGGCACCACCTCGAGCTCGCGCACCGCGTCCGCGAGGGCATCCGCGCCGCCGGCGGCATCGCGATGGAGTTTCCGACCCATCCGATCCAGGAGACCGGCAAGCGCCCGACCGCGGCGCTCGACCGCAATCTCGCCTATCTCGGCCTGGTCGAGATCCTGTTCGGCTATCCGCTTGATGGCGTGGTGTTGACCACCGGCTGCGACAAGACCACCCCGGCCTGCATGATGGCGGCGGCGACCGTCAACCTGCCGGCGATCGTGCTGTCGGGCGGCCCGATGCTGAACGGGTGGCACGAGGGCCAGCGCACCGGCTCCGGCACCGTGGTGTGGAAGGCGCGCGAGCGGCTCGCTGCGGGCGAGATCGACTATGAGCAGTTCATCGAGATCGTGGCCTCCTCGGCGCCGTCGGTCGGCCATTGCAACACCATGGGCACCGCCTCCACGATGAACTCGCTCGCGGAAGCGCTCGGTTTCTCGCTGCCGGGCTGCGCAGCGATCCCGGCGCCCTATCGCGAGCGCGGCCAAATCGCCTACGAGACCGGAAAGCGAATCGTCGACATGGTCTGGGACGACCTGAAGCCGTCGGACTTCCTGACGCGCGAGGCGTTCGAGAACTGCATCGTGGTCAACTCCGCGATCGGCGGCTCGACCAATGCGCCGATCCACATCAACGCGCTGGCGCGCCATGTCGGCGTCGAGCTGTCGATCGACGACTGGCAGAAATACGGCCATGACGTACCGCTGCTCGTGAACATGCAGCCGGCCGGCTTCTATCTCGGCGAGGAATATCACCGCGCCGGCGGCGTGCCGTCGGTGGTGCGCGAGCTGATCAAGCACAAGCGCATCCATGAAGGCGCCCTCACCGTCAACGGCCGCACCATGGGCGAGAACTGCAAGGAAGCGCCGAAGCCCGACGGCGACGTGATCTGGGGCTACGACAAGCCGCTGGTGAAGGACGCCGGCTTCCTGGTCTTGCGCGGAAATCTCTTTGATTCCGCGATCATGAAGACCAGCGTGATATCGAAGGAATTCCGCGACCGCTATCTGTCCAACCCGAAGGATCTGAACGCCTTCGAGGGCCGCGCCGTCGTATTCGAGGGCCCGGAGGACTATCACGCGCGGATCGAAGATCCCGCGCTCGACATCGACGAGCACTGCGTGCTGTTCGTTCGCGGCACCGGCCCGATCGGCTATCCCGGCGGCGCCGAGGTCGTGAACATGCAGCCGCCGGCGGCGCTGATCAAACGCGGCATCCTGTCCCTGCCCTGCATCGGCGACGGAAGGCAGTCCGGCACCTCGGGCTCGCCGTCGATCCTCAACGCGTCGCCGGAGGCCGCCGCCGACGGCGGGCTCGCGATCCTCAAGACCGGCGACAAGGTGCGCATCGACCTCAACAAGGGCAGCGCCAACATCATGATCTCGGAGGATGAACTGCGCACCCGCCGCGCCGAGCTGAAGGCCAAGGGCGGTTTCCCGCACCCGGCCAACCAGACGCCGTGGCAGGAGCTCTACCGCCAGACCGTCGGCCAGCACGCGACCGGCGCCTGCCTCGAGCTCGCGACGCGCTACCACGACATCGCCGGCAAGGTCGGCGTGGCGCGGGACAATCACTGAAGCTTCGACGTCATTGCGAGGAGCGCAGCGCCGAAGCAATCCATAGCCCCTCAACGGAGGAATGGATTGCTTCGCTTCGCTCGCAATGACGAAACAAAAATCAAAACGAACTCTGGGAGATATGAATGTCCAATCGACTGAAGGAAAAGCGCGCCGTTGTCACCGCCGCTGCGGCGGGCATCGGGCGCGCCTGCGCGATCGCATTCGCGCGCGAAGGCGCGACCGTAATCGCCACCGACATCAATGAGAGCGGCATCGCCAGCCTCGGCAAGGACGGCGTCGCCGAGACCGCCCGGCTCGACGTCCGCAACACCGCCGAGGTCAACAGCTTCGCCAAGCGCATCGGCAAGATCGACATCCTGCTCAATGCGGCGGGCTTCGTGCATCACGGCACCATTCTGGAGTGCTCGGACGAGGACTTCGACTTCTCGTTCGATCTCAACGTCAAATCCATGCACCGGACCATCAAGGCGTTTCTGCCGGCGATGCTGGAAGGCGGCGGCGGCAGCATCGTCAACATTTCGTCCTGCGCGGCGTTGCGGCCGCCGGCCAACCGCTATGTCTACAGCGCGTCGAAGGCGGCGGTCTCACTGCTGACGCGCGCGGTCGCGCTGGACTTCATCACTCAGGGCATCCGCTGCAACGCAATCTGCCCCGGCACCGTTGAGACGCCCTCGATGCTGGAGCGCGCAGCTGCCGCGGGCCCAGACGGACGCGAGAAGTTCGTCGCCCGCCAGAAAATGGGCCGGCTTGGCACCGCCGAGGAGATCGCGGCCATGGCGGTCTATCTTGCAAGCGACGAAGCCGCCTTCACCACCGGCGTCGACATGGTCGTCGACGGCGGCTTCATGCTCTGACTTTCCCGATCAAAGGCATTTGATATGAACAAGATCGATCTCAACGGCCGCTGCGCCGTCGTCACCGGCGGCGCGCAAGGGTTCGGCCGCGCCATCACCGAGCGCTTCGTCGCATCCGGCGCCAGGGTCGCGATCTGGGATTTCGACCAGCCGCTGGCAGAGAAGACCGCGCGGGCGATCGGCGAGAACGTCATCGCAATCAAGACTGATGTCACCGATCCCGCCGCGGTCGACGCCGCGCGCGATCAGACGCTGCGGGCGTTTGGCAAGATCGACATTCTCGTCAACAACGCCGGTATCACCGGAGCCAACAAGCCGGTATGGGAAACCGATCTCGACGATTGGCGCAGGGTGATGCGCATCAATCTCGAGGGTCCCTTCATCTGCTGCAAGGCGATCGTGCCGACCATGATCGGCCAGAAATACGGCCGCATCGTCAACATCGCCTCGGTCGCCGGCAAGGAAGGCAATCCGAACGCCGCGCATTATTCGTCGTCGAAAGCCGGCCTGATCGCGCTGACCAAATCGCTCGGCAAGGAGCTCGCGCAGCACGACATCCTGGTCAACGCGGTGACGCCGGCCGCGGCAAAGACCGCGATCTTCGACCAGATGACGCAAGCGCACATCGACTTCATGCTGTCGAAGATTCCGAAAGCCCGCTTCGTGCAGGTCGAAGAGCTCGCCGCCATGGTGGCGTGGCTGGCGTCGGAAGATTGCGCGTTCTCCACCGGCGCGGTGTTCGACATCTCCGGCGGCCGGGCGACGTACTAAGCCGCGCCCCGCTTGGCGGGTTGTCGCAGCGCTGCGACGAGATGATCTGCGAGCAATGACGCCGCGCGCGCAAGATTTGGCGCGCGGTGCAGACGGATCTCCGCCCGCGGCAGCCGCGGCATGCCGTCGCGCGCGGTCAGGCGCCGCAGCGCCGGCGGAAAGGTCCCCGACTTCACGACCGTCACCGCAAGGCCCTGCGCCGCGATCGCCTCGACCGCGGACAGGCTGTGGCTGACAAAGGCGAGCCGCCACGGCCGGCTCGCTTCATCCAGCGCCTGCATCGCCCAGCTCCGGAATAGACAGCCCTGCGGGTAGAGCGCAACCGGCAGCGGGTCGAGCTCCTCGACACGATGCGTGGCGCTCGCGGCCCACACCGCCTGCTCGGTGCGCAGCAACTCGCCCTCGCCGCGCCCTTCGGGGTGCATCGCGATCACGAGGTCATAGGCTTCGCCGAGCCGGTCCGTCATCGACGAAGTCAGCCCGGTCTCCATCTCGACATGGATCAGCGGATAGTTGCCGACAAAATCCTTGAGCAGCGGCGGGACGATCAGCGTCCCGTAATCGTCCATGACGCCAAGGCGCACCCGCCCGTCGATGCCGCGCTCGCGCACCCGGCCGACCGCCTCAGCGTTGAGACTCAGAATACGGCGGGCGTAGCCGAGCAGCCCCTCGCCGGCCGCGCTCAGATCGACGCTGGACGTGCTGCGGTGAAACAGCTCGGCCTCCAGCCGCTCCTCCAGCCGCTTCACCTGCATGCTGACGGCCGATTGGGTGCGGTTCAGCGCCGCGGCGGCGCGGGTGAAGGAGCGATGATCCGCCACCGCGACAAAGGCTTGCAGGAGATCCGGGTCCAGGACGGGTGAGCTCATCACAATACGTGATTTAGTCGATCAAATTTATTCCATTCACTGAATATCGCCCCTTCCCTAGATTGCGCAAGCAAAACAGAGGGGTCGAAGCGGGATGGGCGAGATCTGGGGGGTGTTGGCCGCGGTCGCGTCGAGTGCGCTCGGCGGAACCTCGATCGGGGCGACGCGGTTTCTGGTCGGCGCCATAGACCCACTGGCGATCGGCGCGTTCCGCTTCGGCATCGGCGTCCTGCTGCTACTGCCGCTGGCGCTGTTGCAACGTGGAAGCTGGCCGCCGCGGCGCGACTGGCTTGGTGTCGCCGGCCTCGGCCTCTTGTTCTTTGCGGCGTTTCCGGTCCTGTTCAACGCCTCGCTGATTTTCACCACCGCCGCGCGCGGGGCGCTCGCGCTTTCGACGCTGCCGCTGCTGACCATGCTGGTCGGCGCGGCGCTTGGTGCCGAGCCGCTCACCGCGCGAAAAACCGCCGGCGTGCTGGTGACGATCCTGGGCGTCTCGATGGCGCTGCTCTCCGGCCTCGCCACGGCGCCGCCGGGCGCCTGGCGCGGCGATCTGTTGATGGTCGCGGCCGCGCTGTGCATGGCGCTCTACAGCATCTGGTCGAAGCCCTATATTCGCCGTTCCGGTCCGATCCCCTTCACCACCCTCGCCATGGCGGCCGGTGCGATGGTGCTCATTACCGCCTCGCTGCTGCGCGGCAGTTTCGCGCCGGTTGCCGAGTTCGGTGCGCCGCAATGGTTCGGCGCGACCTATCTCGGCGCCTTCGGCGCAGCACTCACCTTCTATCTCTGGGCCTTCGCGCTGGAGCGGACGACGCCGACCCGGGTGGCGATCTCGGTCACCGTCAATCCGATCGCCGCCTCGCTGGTCGGCGCGGCCCTGCTCGGCGAGCCGCTGAGTTGGAATCTGATGGCCGGCATCGTCACGGTGTTCGCCGGCATCTGGATCGCGACGACCCAGCCGCAACAGGCACGCGTGGTCGCGCCGGATACCCACTGAGCCGCGGCCACGCCCCCCGCAAGGCCGTCAGCGAATCCGTGCTAGCCTGAGGGTCCGGTCCAAGCGAACCCGAGGCGGCACGCCATTGAACATTTCCCTCTACGACGTCTCGGTCTGGGTCCTGCCGCTGGTGATCGCCATCACGTTCCACGAGGCGGCGCACGGCTTCGTCGCGCACCGGCTCGGCGACGACACCGCCTGGAAGCTCGGCCGCGTCAGCTTCAATCCGCTGAAGCATATCGATCCGTTCGGCACGCTGATCCTGCCCGCGGTGCTGCTGTTCGCGCATTCGCCGTTCCTGTTCGGCTACGCCAAGCCGGTGCCGGTGAACTTCCGCAAGCTCAACCATCCCAAGCTCGACATGGTGTGGGTGGCGCTGGCCGGACCGGTCACCAACATCATCCTGGCGACCGCGGCGGCGCTGGCATTCCACGCGCTGCCATTGGTTCCCGCAGAAGCGGCAAAATGGACCGCGGATAATCTGAAAAACGCCTTCCTGATCAACATCGTGCTTGCGATCTTCAACATGATGCCGATCCCGCCGCTGGATGGCGGCCGAGTCGCGGTCGGGCTCCTGCCTCGGCCGCTGGCGGTCCCGCTCGCCCGGCTGGAGCCCTACGGCATGCTGATCCTGATCGGGTTATTGATCCTGCTGCCCGTGATCGGCCGGCAGATCGGCCTAAATCTTGATGTTATTTCAACGATACTGCGAACTCTGACCGGCTATGTAATCAACGCCCTTCTCCTCATTACCGGAAACACATAGCCTTTGATCTGGCGCATAATCTGACCGGAAATCGATGCCACTTTCCGGATCATGCTCAGGGATGGGAACGCTTCGAGGCCATGGTGATCAAAGCTGCCGATATGCTGATTGCACGACGCGCCGACACCCGCGCGCGGGCTGACTTTGCAACCTGGAAGATGATGGCGAAGCTGAACGGCGCCTCCGCCCTGCCGCCGGAGGCGCAGAATTTCCTGGCGATCCACAAGAAACTGCTGGACCAGATGAGCGACGGCGAGGCCAGCGAGGCGACGATCCAGGAAATGTATCGCACTTACTATGCGGAGATGGGCGGCGCCGGCAAAGCACCCGAGGTTCCGGCACGCTCGCGCGAACCGGCCGCCGACACCGGCAACGTCACCGCGTTCCGCCGCCTGCCCGCCAAGAAGACAGCCGCCGCTGCCCCGAACGCCAAGCGTCCGATGCCGGTGGCGCTGATCTTCGCCTGCCTCGTCGTGGTCTACGTCGCGATCCGCTACTATTGGAAATAGCGCAGTCCGCGCTGTAAGCGATTCCCGCTCTCATCATCGACGCGCGCGCTGCGGCGTCCCGTCGCGCGTCACTGGCCACTCAATCACCGCCGCACGGAATATCGCGCGCGATCGATCGGACCTGTGCCCTAGGCGATACGCCCGATGCCGGGCATAATGAGTAACTCAAGAACAAAAATCATACTGGAGGGAAGATGAAGCGTTCCATTGCAGCCTCGGCCAAGACAGCCTTGGTGATGATTACGAGCCTCGTGTTCGCCGGCAGCGCGTCGGCGCAGACGATGGACAAGGTCGCCAAGGTCGGCGCCCTCGGCGATCAGTCCGGGCTCTATCAGGACATCGGCGGTCCCGGCTCGACAGTGGCGGCGCAGATGGCGATCGAGGATTCCGGGCTGCTGGCGAAGGGCTGGAAGATCGACCTGATCTCGGCCGATCACCAGAACAAGCCCGACGTCGCGGTCAACATCGGCAAGCAGTGGATCGATGTCGAGAAGGTCGACGTGTTCGTCGATCTGGCGGCCTCCAATGTCGGGCTCGCGATCGCGAACCTCGCCAAGGAGAAGAACGTCGTCAACCTCAACTCGGGCTCCGCCTCGTCCGACCTCACGGGCACGCAGTGCTCACCGAACACGGTGCACTGGGTCTACGACACCTACATGCTCGCCAATGGCACCGGCAAGGCGCTGGTGAAATCCGGCGGCGACAGCTGGTTCTTCCTCACCGCGGACTATGCATTCGGCCAGGCACTCGAGCGAGACACCTCAGCGGTCGTCACTGCGAATGGCGGCAAGGTGCTCGGCAGCGTCAAGCATCCGCTCAACAACGCAGACTTCTCGTCCTTCCTGCTGCAGGCGCAAAGCTCGAAAGCCAAGATCGTCGGTCTTGCCAATGCCGGCGGCGACACCACCAACGCAATCAAGCAGGCCGCCGAATTCGGTATCGTCTCGGGCGGCCAGAGGCTTGCGGGCATGCTGCTGTTCATTACCGACATCAACGCGCTCGGCCTCAACGTCGCGCAGGGCCTGAACTTCACCGAGACTTTCTACTGGGACATGAACGATCAGACCCGCGCCTTCACCAAGCGCTTCATGGAGCGCTTCAAGAAGAACCCACCGACCATGGTGCAGGCCGGCGTCTATTCCTCGCTGATCCATTACTTCAAGACATTGGAAGCGCTCGGCGGCAATCCGCATGACGGCCGCGCCGTCGTTGCCAAGATGAAGGAGCTGCGGACCGACGATCCGCTGTTCGGCAAAGGGGCCATCCGGATCGATGGCCGCAAGATCCACCCCGCCTATCTGTTCGAGGTGAAGAAACCGTCGGAGTCGAAGTATCCGTGGGACTATTACAAGCTGGTGGCGACCATCCCCGCGGATGAAGCCTTCCTGCCGCTCGAGAAGAGCGTCTGCCCGCTGGTGAAGAAGAGCTGAGACGACATCATTCCCGGCCTCGCGACACGAGCGCCCGGAATCGGCTGGCAACACACTCGACAGCGAAATGGATTCCGGGCTCGCGACTTCGTCGCGCCCCGGAATGACGCCGGCTCCCGATCGAGCCTCGGCTCGCTACGACTTCGGCTTGTTGAATGTGACGGGAAGAGTGAAGGAGAACTGGTCCTCGGTCAGTCCGGCCGGCGGCGCGGGCACTGGATCGGAACGGTGGACCATCGAGACCGCGGCGTCGTCGAACGCGGCATCTCCCGACGTTTCCATCACGGCAACGGACAAGACCTTGCCGAGACGATTGAGCACCAGGGCGAGCTTCACCTTGCCCTCCTTGGCCTTGCCGTTCTCCGGGAATTTCTTGTGCAGGTCGAGATAGGCGCTGATCTTCTTGCCCCATTTGGCCGTCAGCGCGAGCTTGTCCTTGCCAATCCCGGGGTTGGGCGCCTTCGTCGTCTCCGACTGACGCGCGTCCTCCAGCTTGGTTGGCGCGGCCGCTTCCGAAGCCTGTTGCGCTTCCTGCGCGTTGGTCTCGACCTTGGCCTCGTCCTCCTTCTGCTTCTTGGCGGTGTCCTCCGTCACGATGCGATCGGGGTCGTCGGCCTCCATCGGCTTGGCCTGAGGCAGGTCGGTGTCCTTCACCTCTGCCTTCTGCTGCGCCATCTCCTGCACGGCCTGCTGCTCGTCAGCCGGCGCGCCGGGCGGTGCTGCATCATCGGGCACGTCGGGAGAGGCAAGCTCGACGGCGTATTCCGCGCCGGCAGCACCGAGCCCCTCGTCACCGTCGTCGCCGCGCAAATTCGTCAGCGCCAGCGCCGCGCCGCCCAGATGCAGCCCGACCGCCGTCGCCGCGGCGATCACCCAGAGCCGCTTCGAGGTCCGCAGATCGAGATCGAGGTTGGTGGACATCGCTGTTCGCCGTCAGGGTTTGGCCGGCTCGGCCTGTGCCGGCGCTCCCGGCACGCCCTCGAGCGTGACCAGCTTCACATGCGTGTAGCCGCCGGCGCGCAAGAGTTCCATCACGCCCATCAGCTCGCCATAGGGTACCATGCGATCGGCCCGCAGGAACACGTATTTGTCCCTGCTCATGTCAGGCACCGCATCGAGCGAATTGACCAGGTCGGCCCGCTTCACCGCGTTCTCCCCGATCGCCAGCGTCAGGTCCGGCTTGATGCTGAGATAGGTCGGCTTGTCCGGCTTCTTCTGCGGCGTCGCGCTGGAGGTCGGCAGATCGATCGGCAGGTCGACGGTCGACAGCGGTGCCGCCACCATGAAGATGATCAGCAGCACCAGCATCACGTCGATGAACGGCGTGACGTTGATCTCGTGGGATTCCGCGAAATCGTCGTCGCCATCGTTCTCTGAGAGCGAGACTGCCATCGCCTACTCCGCCGCCGCGGCGCGCGGGTGCGCGGTGCGCGGAACGTCGCCATGGGTGCGATCGAGATCGCGCGACAAGAGCCGTCCCGCCGCGCCCGAGGCGCGGTTGACGAGCTCGAGATAGACCTTCGTGACGCGCGAGAAATGGTTGTAGATGATGACGGCGGGGATCGCCGCGACGAGGCCGATCGCGGTTGCGAGCAGCGCTTCCGCGATGCCGGGCGCCACCACGGCAAGGTTCGTCGTCTGCGACTTCGAAATGCCGATGAAGCTGTTCATGATGCCCCAGACGGTGCCGAACAGGCCGACGAAGGGCGACGTCGCGCCGATGGTCGCGAGCAGGCCCATGCCGACGCGGATCTTGCGGGCTTCGGCGCGCACGATCTCGGCAAAGCTCGACGCGGCGCGCTCCTTGATGCCGGCGTCGCTGGAGATGCCCGCCGACAGTCGTCCCTCGCGCATCGCAGCCGCAATGAATGACGACAGCACGCTGCCCTTGGCGCCGAGCGCGAACTGCGCTTCCGCCAGCGACCGCGATTCAGCGATCTTGGCGAGCGCGCCGCGCAGCTTGCTCTGCGCCACGGTCAGCTCGACCATTTTGGCGATGAACACGGTCCAGGTCACCAGCGAGGCGAAGGCGAGACCGAGCATCACCGCCTTCACGATGATGTCGGCGTTCAGGAACATGTTCCACGGCGACAATTCGCGCAGGCCGGTCGAGGTCGACTTCAGCACCTTGCCGTCGCCGTTCGCCGGCCCGGCCGGCGACGCATCGAGCGCCGTCGGTGCCGGAGCCGCCGCGGCGGGTGTCGGCGCGGCCTGGGCCTGCGCCGCTGCTGGCGACGGCTGGGCCATCGGCGCAGTCTGGGCGGTCGCAGCAGGAGCGGCAGCCGGCGGCTGGGCCACGGGTGCGGACTGGGCCCGGGTCACGGGCGCGGGCTGCGCGGCAGGCGCCGTTTGCTGCTGCGCCGAAGAAGGCGCAACCAGCATCAGCATCGCCAGCGAGGCGATCATGGCGGATGCAGCGGGGAACTTGAATGTCATCATCAGTTACACTTCAGCCCAGTGGCGGATCAGGTTGTGATAAATCCCGGTCAATTTGACCGTTTCAGGGTCATCGCGGCCCAGCCGCTCCACCAGAGCCTGGATCGCAGTATCGAGATCAAAGATCAGGCTGCGCGCGTGGGCATCCCGTACCATGCTCTGCAGCCAGAAAAAAGACGCTACCCGGGTCCCCCGCGTGACCGGCGTGACCAGATGCAAGCTGGACGCGGGATAAAGTACGAGATCGCCTGCCGGCAGCTTGATTTCATGCGATCCATAGAGGTCATCGATGACGAGCTCGCCGCCATCATAGTCTTCCGGCTCCGATAAAAACAGCGTGACCGAGAGGTCGGTGCGGATCCGCAAGCCCGTCAGTCTGTCGCCCCGCACCGCATTATCGACATGCAGGCCGAAATGGTGCCCGTCGCTTGCGGCGTAGCGGTTGAACAAGGGTGGAAAGATTTGAAGCGGGATCGCGGCCGAGATGAAGCGCGGGCTTGCCGACAACGCCGACAGGATCCGGTTGCCGAGCTGCCGCGCGACCTCGCTGTCGGGCGGCAGCTGCTCGTTGCGCTTGACCATCGCTGAAGCAGCCCCCGCGGTCGAGCGGCCGTCTTCCCATTCGCTGGCGTCCATGATGCGGCGGAAGTCCGCCACATCAGCCTTGCTCAATACGTCGGGAATACAGACCAGCATGTTGTGCCGCGGAGCCTCCGTCAGTAACGCGCAGACACAACCAGATACGCAGCGCGTCCTGGCGCTTCGAGCACGAACGGGGCTGCGCTCTGGTACAACGCGTCGTAGTAGCGCTTGTCGAAGATGTTGTTGACGAACAGCTTCATGGTCCAGTGCTTGTCGATCTTGGCCTCGGCAAAGGCGTCGAAGCGCCAGTAGCTCGGGATCGACGTGCCCTGGTTCGCCGCGAGCAGCGTGCCGCCATAGACCTTCGAGCGATACACCGCCTGCCCGCCCAGCTCCCACATGTCGGTGAGCTGATACTTCGTCAGCATGCTGAACGACTGATGCGCGACGTTGGCAAGCGGCAGTCCGATGTTGCTCGAATACAGGATCGTGTTGGCCGGCGGTGCCAGCGACTTCGTCACTTCCGACTGCATCAGCACGAGGCCGCCGAACACGCTCCACTTGTCGGTGATCTTGCCGCCGACGCCGAGATCGATACCGCGAATGCGGTAAGCAGCACCTGCGGTGATGCAGGACACGTTGCTGGTCGTTCCGCCCGGATAAACGCAGCCTGGGATCGCCGCGGCTGCGGTGCTGCTGTTGACGTTCTGCGCCTCACGGGCGTTTTCCTTCTCGGTCTGGAACAACGCTGCCGTCACCAGCAAATGGCGGTCGAACAGCTCCCATTTGGTGCCGACTTCGATGGCCTTGTTCTTCTCCGGCCCGAAGATCTGGTTGTTGCCGCCGTTGAGAACCGGATTGATGCCGCCATAGGCGGTGCTGGTGCCGTCGAACTCGGCGCCGACAGGGTTGGACGAGGTCGCATACGCCGCATAGACGCTGCCGTTCGGCAGCGGCTTCAGCGAGAGGCCAACGTTGAAGTTGGGCATCCCGAATTCGGCCGACTGCTGGCCGAGCGTGCCATTCGTCGCGAACGCGGACGTGTTGATCTTGTAGTCGTCGTAACGGATGCCGCCATTGAGGATGACGAAGTCGTTGTAATTGGCGGAATCCATCACGTATCCGCTCACGGTGTCGATACCGATCTTGGTCGGTCGTCCCATGAGCGACGGGATTCCGAACGGCTGATTTGTGTTGACCGGGTTGAAGACGCTGACGCCGGAGAGCGAGCCGCCCCCCGTGAAGGCCGATGTGCCGGTCGTGATCTCGGAGGCCAGGCCGGTGTAGCTGTCGATCGATGACCGCTCGTTGTCGTATTCGACGCCGGCCGTCGTGGTGTGCTTGAAGCCCAGGCCATCGACCGACTTGTAGGTCGCCTCGGTCTGGTTGGCGAACACGTCGGTGACCTGGTAGCGGCTTTGCGGATTGGCCGTGAGCGTATAGCTCGTGAACGGAGCGCCGGCGGCCAGCGTCGGCGATTCCGGCAGCGTGCCGATGTAGTTCTGCGTCGAACGCGATTCCCGGATCTTGTTGCTGATCGTCAGGTCCGGCGTGATCTGCACCTCGGCATTGATCGTGCCGATGTCCTGTCCGGTCCGGAAGAAGTCGCGATTGACGAAGCCGTAGAAGTTATTGCGGTTGACGCCGAAGTCCGGGAACGGGCCACCGGCCGTGGTCGCAGTGCTCGGCCGGTAATACGGCACGCCGAAGTCAGGGATGCCGGTGAGCTCGGTATGGATGTAGTTGCCGGTGATCTTCACCGCGTCGACCGGCTTCCACGTGCCGGCGACGAACGCACCATCGCGATTGTCGGTGACATAGCTGCGGCCGGCGACGCCGGCATCCTGGAACAGGCCGCCGGCGCGGATCGCCAGCGTCGGGCTGATCACCTGGTTGACATCGAGCGTCACCCGCTTGGTGCGATCGGTGCCGAACGAGGTGTCCATGTTGTAGAAGCTGTTCTCCGTCGTCGCCTGCTTGGTGACGATGTTGATCGCGCCGCCGGTGGTGCCGCGGCCCGCAAAGGACGAGCCCGGGCCGCGCAGGATCTCGACCTGCTCGGTGAAGAAGTTCTCGCGGACGCTGACGCCGGCGTCGCGTACGCCGTCGATGAAGATATCGTTGCGCGCGTCGAAGCCGCGGATGAAGAAGCGGTCGCCGAACGCGTTGCCGCCCTCGCCGGTGCCGAGCGTGACACCGGCGGTCGACAGGATCGCCGATTTCAGCGAGGTCGCGTTCTTGTCTTCGAGCACGTCCTTGGTCAGCACCGTGACCGACTTCGGCGTGTTCAGGATCGGCTCGGGATACTTTCCCGATGCCTGCAAACGGTCGCCCTTGTACGGCGCGGCCGGATCCGCGTAGCGGTCGCGGTCAGCGGGAAGACCGCCGGCGTTGGGAAACGGCACCGGCGCCTGCTGGGCCTGCTGATTGCTGCGGCGCGCGGCGCGGCGCAGTGCGTTGCGGGCGCGGACCTGGTCCGACGTGGGCTTTGACGTGACATGCCGCGGGCGCGCGACCGGAGCATCCACATTCACCGGCGGCAGGCTGGATTGCTGCGCCTTAGCTCCCGAAAACGACGCCACCGCGATCAGGCTGGCGACAGCGGAGACCTTCGTGGCGGAATAACCCGTATCATCAGCCGAACCGATCGCCGCATCGAAGCGCAGCGATCTCGGCGCCTTCACATTGCTCATTTCTTGCACGCCCCCAGAAAGCGAGTCCGTTCGCGAAATCACCGTGCGACGAACTGTCTCTTTCGGTTATCGAGCGCGCCTTTGTTTATCAATGCGATCAGCGCCACAGTCTGCTTGAATCGCCCCAATTCAAAGCGATTCTAATCTGTGGTTTGAAACCGTTCTAAACTTGAGTTTTTAAGCGTTCTAATAATGGTTCTAAATCGGTGCCGAGACGCCTCGCCGATCATTCGGCGCTTGGTGGCTTCATCAGCGAGAACAGCTCGTCGATGGTCCGCTGCGCGACCTGCCGCACGCGGTCGCTGTTCTCGAGGCCGGCGATATTGACGCCGCCTACGACCGCTTTGATCTCGTCGCGGAAGTCGGTGAGAAAGCGCAGCGGGTCACGCTGCTCGTTGGCGACACGCGCGATCAACCCCGTGACCAGGATCTGGCATGCCATCATGCGTCCGTTCAACTCATCCATCGCTGCCCTCATCCTGTCGCATCGTCGCTGCGCGATATGAACGACATCCCGCGGCGTTTCAACCGCGTCGCGCCAATTGCATCAGGTGAACGGATGGAGAGCAGGTCGCGGCGAGGCTCGCGCTATTTCGCGGCGATGTGCGCGGCATCCTCGCCGAGCGCCTTGATCCGATCCTTGACCTCGCGCAGCGTGGCCAGTCCGCTCTCGACATGTTTGTCCGATACGTCGCGGAGCACGTCGCCGGCGATCGCATCGCGCAGACTATCGAGATCGTCGACGAGGAGGCGCCCGCTCTTCGTCAGGAACAGCCGATTGGCGCGGCGATCCCTGGGATCGGGACGGCGTTCGAGCAGGCCATGTTCGACGAGGCGGTCAAGCAGCCGCACCAGCGAGATCGGCTGCAACTCGAGCACGTCGGCAAGGTCGACCTGGGACAGTCCTTCCTGCTCGCGCAGGCGGAAGAGCACGATCCATTGGGCGCGCGTGGTGCCTCGCGCCTTGGCGCGATGATCGATATAGTTGCGCAGCAGCCGGGAACTCTCGACGAGCTGCGCAATGAACTGGCGTTTGAGATCGAGCGACATAGGGGTCCTCGGTGCGTTTCCCAGACGGAATGTTTCCGCTCGTTTCTGACCTAAACCTTTCCAAATGTTTAGGATTCTCAAGCCTTGGTGTGTTTACACATTAAGTGCACGCATATTATATCCGCAAGCTCTGTGAACCGTTTCGATCACCCTTTATTGTTACGTCGAACCCAAGAGTCCGCATGTCAAAGTCACGCTCCATCGGTTGGGTTTTAGTGATCGCTGCGGTCGGCGCGGCCGGTTATTTCGGCTGGCAGAAATACACGAGCAACCAGCAGGCGGCAGAAGCCTCGCAAAAGCGTTCCGCCCAGCGCCCGGCCGTGCCGGTCAAGATCGCGCCGGTCGAGAAGGCCGACTTCCCGGTCTACCTGACCGGCCTCGGCACGGTGCAGGCATTCAACACCGTCCAGGTCCGCACCCGGATCGACGGCCAGATCACCAGGATCGCGTTCAAGGAAGGCCAGTTCGTCAAGGCGGGCGACACGCTGGTCGAGATCGATCCGCGGCCCTACCAGGCGACGCTCGACCAGGCCAAGGCCAAGAAGGCCCAGGACGAGGCCAACATCGCCAACGCCAATCTCGACCTGCAGCGCTACACCAAGCTCGGCGAGTTCGCGACGCGCCAGCAGCTCGACACCCAGCGCTCCACCGTGGCCCAGCTCACCGCCCAGATCGCGGCCGACGACGCTGCCATCTTCAATGCCCAGACCCAGGTCGACTACGCCACCGTGAAGTCGCCGATCGACGGCATCGTCGGCCTGCGACTGGTCGATATCGGCAACATCGTCAATGCCTCGGCGGCGACCGGCATCGTGACGATCACCCAGATCGAGCCGATCACGGTGATCTTCACCGCGCCGGAAGACCAGCTGCCCGATATCAAGGCGGCACTGGCCGTTGCGCCGCCCAAGACCATTGCCCTGACCACCGACGGCAAGCGGGTGCTGTCCACCGGAACCCTGGCGCTGATCAACAATCAGGTCGACACCACGAGCGGGACTGTCCGGCTGAAGGCGGTGTTTGATAACAAGGACCATGCGCTGTGGCCGGGCCAGTCGGTCTCGACCCGGCTTCTGGTCAGAACCTTGAAGGATGCCACCGTCGTCCCGGATGACGCAGTGCAGCATGGCACCGAAGGCCTCTACGCGTATTCAGTCAATCAGGAGAACAAGGCCGAGCTTCGCAAGCTCAAGGTCAGCCAGTCGATCGACGGCAAGTCGGTGATTGAGGATGGCCTGTCGCCGGGACAGCAGGTGATCACGGCGGGCCAGTACAAGGTCTCGCCGGGAACCCTGGTGACGACGGCGGTGGCGAGCACGGACCAGTCCCAGTCGAAGGTTACGCAGGAATGAGCGACGGAATTTCCGCACCATTCATTCGCTTCCCCATCGGCACCTCGCTGCTGATGGCCGGCATCCTGTTCGTCGGCCTCGTCGCCTATCCCCTGCTGCCGGTCGCGCCGCTGCCGCAGGTCGATTTCCCGACCATCCAGATCACCGCGACGCTGCCGGGCGGCAGCCCGGAGACCATGGCGAGTTCGGTCGCCCAGCCGCTGGAGCGCCAGTTCGCGCAGATCCCCGGCATCGCGCAAATGACTTCGACGAGCTATCTGGGCACGGCGTCGGTCACGATCCAGTTCGACCTCAACCGCTCAATCGACGGCGCCGCCAACGACGTACAGGCCGCCATCAACGCCGCCAGCGGCCAGTTGCCGAAGAACCTTCCCTCGCCGCCAACCTATCGCAAGGTCAATCCGGCGGACGCTCCGATCATGCTGCTGTCGGCGACATCGGACACGCTGCCGCTGACCACGGTCAGCGATTCCGTCGACGCCCAGCTTGCCCAGCAGATCAGCCAGATTTCCGGCGTCGCGCAGGTCATCATCGGCGGCCAGCAGAAGCCGTCGGTTCGCGTCCAGATCGACCCGGCCAAGCTGGTCGCGAAAGGCCTGTCGCTGGAGGATGTCCGCGCTGCGATCAACATCGCAACCGTCGACAGCCCGAAGGGCAATATCGACGGCGCCACCCGCGCCTACACCATCTATGCCAACGACCAGTTGCTCACGGCGGACCCGTGGAACGACGTCATCATCGCCTACCGCAATGGCGGGCCGCTGCGCATCCGCGACATCGGCCAGGCGGTGACCGGACCCGAGGATGCCAAGCAGGCGGCCTGGGCCAACGGCAAGCGCGGCGTGTTCCTCGTCGTCTTCAAGCAGCCCGGCGCCAACGTCATCGACACCGTCGACAAGATCAAGGCGGCGCTGCCCCGGCTGGTCGCGGCCATTCCGCCGGCGGTCAAGATCGAGGTCATCAGCGACCGCACGACCACGATCCGCGCCGCAGTGGAGGACGTCCAGTTCACCCTGCTCCTGACCATCTTCCTGGTCGTGATGGTGATCTTTGCCTTCCTGCGCAGCTTCTGGGCCACCGTCATCCCGGCCGTGACCGTGCCACTGGCTTTGCTGGGCGCCTGCGCGCTGATGTGGATCTTCGGCTACACGCTCGACAATCTGTCGCTGATGGCGCTGACGATCGCTGTCGGCTTCGTGGTCGACGACGCCATCGTGATGCTGGAGAACATCAGCCGCTACATCGAGGAAGGCGAGAGGCCGATGGCCGCCGCCTTCAAGGGTTCCAAGGAAATCGGCTTCACCATCGTCTCGATCAGCATCTCACTGGTCGCGGTCCTGATCCCGCTGCTGCTGATGGGCGGCATCATCGGCCGCCTGTTCCGCGAATTCGCGGTCGTTCTGGCGATGACCATCTTCGTCTCGATGTTCGTGTCGCTGACGCTGACGCCGATGATGGCCTCGCGCTTCCTGCGCGCCCACAATGAGGAACGGCACGGTCGTCTCTACAAGCTCAGCGAGCGCGGCTTCGACGCGATGCTGCGCGGCTATGAGAGCGGACTCGACCTCGCGCTGCGCTGGAAGTTCACGACCCTGATGATCTTCTTCGCGACGCTGGCGCTGTCGATCTACATGTTCGTCATCATCCCGAAGGGCTTCTTCCCTCAGCAGGACGTCGGCCTGATCACCGCGACCTCGGAGGCCAGCCAGGACATCTCGTTCGCTGAGATGAAGGGGAAGCAGGAGGAGCTCAGCAAGATCGTCATGCAGGATCCCGGCGTGGCGACGGTGGCGATGGCGATCGGCGGCAGCGGCCGGGCCGGCAACAACGGCAACATGTTCATCACGCTCAAACCGCTGAACGAGCGCGATGCCAACGCGCAGCAGATCATCGCCCGCCTGCGGCCGAAGCTGGAGAAGGTGCTCGGTGCCCGGCTGTTCATGCAGGCCGCGCAGGACGTCCGCCTCGGCGGCCGCCCGACCCGCACCCAGTTCGAGTTCACGCTGCAGGATGCCGACCTTTCCGAACTGAACCAGTGGGCGCCGAAAATTCTCGGCAAGATGCAGACGCTGCCGCAGCTGCGTGACGTCGCCACCGACCAGCAGACCAACGGCACCACGGTCGAGCTGAAGATCAACCGCGACACCGCCTCGCGGTACGGCATCCAGCCGCAGCTGATCGACGACACGCTCTATGACGCGTTCGGCCAGCGCCAGGTGACGCAGTACTTCACCCAGCTCAACAGTTACCACGTCATCCTCGAGGTGCTGCCGGAGCTGCAGGGCTCGATCGACACGCTGAACAACATCTACATCAAGTCGCCGCTGACCGGCGAACAGGTGCCGCTGTCGACCTTTGCGAAGTGGACCACCGTGCCGGTGCGGCCGCTGTCGATCAGCCACCAGGGCCAGTTCCCGGCGATCACCATCTCGTTCAACCTGGCGCAGGGTGTCGCGCTCGGTCAGGCGACGGAGGCGGTGCAGAAAGCCATGATCGACCTTGGCGCGCCGCCGACCCTGAGCTCAAGCTTCCAGGGCACCGCGCAGGCGTTCCAGCAATCGCTGTCGACCGTGCCGCTGCTGATCCTGGCGGCGCTCGTGGTCGTCTACCTGATCCTCGGTATTCTCTACGAGAGCTACATCCATCCGATCACCATTCTGTCGACGCTGCCCTCGGCCGGCGTCGGCGCGCTGGCGATCCTGATGGCCGCCGGCTTCGACTTCTCGCTGATCGCGCTGATCGGCATCATCCTGCTGATCGGCATCGTGAAGAAGAACGGCATCATGATGGTCGACTTCGCGATCGCCGCCGAGCGCGATCAGCACATGGAGCCGGTGGCGGCGATCCGCCAGGCCGCCCTGCTCCGCTTCCGCCCGATCATGATGACGACGATGGCCGCCATGCTCGGCGGCGTGCCGCTGATGCTCGGAACCGGCACCGGCTCCGAAATCCGCCAGCCGCTCGGCTACGCGATGGTCGGCGGCCTGATCGTCAGCCAGGCGCTGACATTGTTCACGACGCCCGTGGTTTATCTCTATCTCGACCGGCTCTCCAACGCGTTTGCGAACTGGGGCCGCTCGCCGCGCTCCGACCACGACGCCGACGATGGCGAGGACCGATCGGTCAAGCAGGCAGCCGAGTGACTTGACTTTTGCCCGCATACCGGCACACCCGAAAGATGTTCATTTCGGAGCCGGTATCGTGAAGATTGTCGCAAAGTCGCTTTTCGTCCTGTTCACCGTGTTCGGCCTGGCCGATCTTGGCTACGCCGAGGCCCCCAAGGGCAAGAATGCGCCCACGCCGGTTCCGGCAGCTGCTCCCGCAGCTTCGCAAGGCGACGCCGCTGCTCCCAACAACACCGGCTGGGTCGCGCGCTGCACCAGCGCGAGCCGCGACGCGCCGCTCGAATGCGCGATGGAGCAGACCGCGGTGCTGACCAAGACCGGCCAGCTCATCGTGCTGGTCAATATCCGCGTTCCCGGCGACACCCGAGCGCCGGTTGCGCTGATCCAGCTTCCGCTCGGGCTGAACCTGCCCGTCGGCGCCAAGCTGCAGGTCGACGACGGCAAGGCCGTCGACGTGCCGATCCAGACCTGCGAGGCGCGCGGCTGCTACATCAATGCGCCGATCGCGGCCGACGTCCTGACCCAGCTGAAGTCGGGCAAGCAGCTCAAGGTGTCGTTCCAGAATCTCGGCAAGGAAACCATCAGCATCCCGATGCCGCTCGCAGACTTCGCGACGGTGTACGACAAGATCAAGTAGCAGCGCGGAACGCTCCCCGTCATTGCGAGCGGAGCGAAGCAATCCATCGCTCCGCATGACGGGGACATGGATTGCTTCGTCGCTTCGCTCCTCGCAATGACGTGCGCCATCATCGGTGACCCATCGTCTACTGCCGCGCCATCTGCGCATTCCCGACGCCGTCGCCATCGAGCTTCTGGTCGTCATGCATGACGACCGTCACCTGCAACAGCCTGCCGGTGAATTCGAACGGCGCCGCGTAGTGCGAGACCGGGCTGCCGCGATCGCGGCCGATGTCGAGCCCGGACCATGAGATGAAATTATGGAAGCCGAGCTGGGTGTGCATCGATCCCACCGGCTCGCCGTCGATCGTCAGCGTGTATTCGGTAACGCCGGTCCGCGCCCCCTTGGCCGGCGGCTCCTTGCGCAGCAGCCGCTCGACATGCACACCGAGCCGATGCGCACCCGCAGGCACCTTGCGGCTGGAGGTCACGAGCTCGTGGCCGCCACCGACATTGAGGTCGTGCACCAGAAAGCCATCCTTGATGTAGAGGCTGTAGCCCGAGGTGGCGTCGCCATGCGCGATCAGCACGCCGCTCGCGCCTTCGGCAATCTCGACATGCGCCTCGATGGTGTAGCTGCGGCTGCGGACATCGGGTGCGACGTCGGTCGGCACGTGCCCCATGCCGGCATGAAAGGTGAACTTCGTCCGCGCGCCGTGAAAGCGCGCCGCGTTCTCGGCAAAGCGCGGCCCGAAACGGTCGTCGAGCGGCAGCACGTTGTGCGCCTCGGCCTCGCGCCACCACAGTTTCGTCATCTGCTCCAGACGCTCGGGTTCCTTCGCTGCGAGGTCATCGACCTCGGAGAAGTCCTGATCGAGATGATACAGCTCCCATGTGTCGCTCTCGAACGGCGTGCCGGAGGGATGAAATGACACCGCCTTCCATCCGTCCTTCCAGAGACCGCGATGGCCGAACATCTCGAAATACTGCGCCGATGTCTTCGACGGCGCCGAGGCATCGTCGATCGACCGCGCAAAACTCTCGCCTTCGAGCGGCATCTGCGGGCAGCCCGCGACCTCGGCCGGCGCGGAGATCCCGATCAGATCGAGCAGTGTCGGCGTCAGGTCGCAGGCGTGCACGAATTGATGGCGCAGTTCGCCTTTGGCCTTGATGCGCTTCGGCCAGCTCATCACGAAGGGATCGCGAATGCCGCCGCCATGGGTGTTCTGCTTGTAGCGCCGCAACGGCGTGTTCGAGGCCATCGCCCAGCCGTGCGGAAAGTTGGAGTGCGTGTCCGGCCCGCCGATGTCGTCGACCCGCTGCAACTTCGCCGGCAGCGGCTCCGGCCGGAAGTTATACGGCCCCATCGCATTGACGAAGCCGAGCGGGCCGCCCTCCTGGCTCGCGCCATTGTCGGACATCACGATGACCAGCGTGTTGTCGCGAATGCCGGCCTTGTCGAGAAAAGTGATCAGCCGCGCCAGATGCTGGTCGGCGTGGTCGAGCATGCCGGCATAAGCCGCCTGCAACCGCGTGAACACGCGCTGCTCGTCGGCGGAATGCGCGTCCCACGCCTTCACGCCGTCGTTCCTTGCCGGCATCCTGGTGGCTTCCGGCACCAACCCCATCGCCTTCTGCCGCGCCATCCGCTGCGCGCGCTCGACATCCCAGCCATGGGCAAAGGTTGCGTCATAGCTCTTGATGATATCGGCAGGCGCCTGATGTGGCGCGTGGCAGGCGCCTGGCGCAAGCCAGGTCAGCCACGGCAGATCGGGACGATCGGCCACGTGATCGGCGATGAAGCGGATCGACTGATCGACCAGATCGGACGTCAGATGATAGCCGCTCTCGTAAGTTCCCGGCGGATCGATCTGCGTGTTGTCCGACACGAGCTCCGGCGCATATTGATCGGTCTCCGCGTCGAGGAAGCCGTAGAAGCGGTCGAATCCGCGGCCGAGCGGCCAGCCGTCGAACGGACCGGTAGCGCCGCTCTCGGTCAGCGGCGTGACGTGCCACTTGCCGACCATGTAATTGCGATAGCCGTGTTGGCGCAGCATCTCGGCAAGCGTCCCCGCCTCGCGCGCGATCTTGCCGCGATAGCCGGGATAGCCGGAATCGAAATTGGCGAGGCACCCGACGCCGACCGAATGATGGTTGCGCCCGGTGAGCAGCGCCGCGCGCGTAGTCGAGCACATCGCGGTGGTGTGGAAGCCGCTATAGCGCAGGCCCTCGGCGGCGAGCCGGTCGATGGTCGGCGTCCGGATCGGTGAGCCGTAGCAGCCGAAATCGGAGAAGCCGACATCGTCGAACAGGACGACGAGAATGTTCGGCGCACCGGCCGGCGGCTGACGCGCGTCGGGCCACCACGGCTTCGAGGTCGCAACCGTCTTGCCGATGCTGCCGCCGAACGGCGGCTTCCGATGCTCGCTCATGGCGCTCTCCCTGTCCTCGCCGCGGTTGACCCGCTGCCCGCTCCGGCACGATGCGGCCGGATTGCTTCAAATGATAATCCGAACTATGATTATGAAAATCAGGAGACGCAAGCGCAAATGCCGCGGCTTTCGGACCAGTTCGATCTTCCCGGCGTCACCCCTTCGCGTCAGAAGCGCAGCCGCGAGACGACGCTGGCGCTGCTTGACGCCGGCGCCGAGCTGTTGCGGACGCGGAGCCTTGCGGAGCTGTCGATCGAAGCCTTGTGCGGCAAGGTCGGCGCCACGGTCGGCGCCTTCTACAGCCGTTTCGAGAGCAAGGAAGCCTACTTCAACGCCCTGATCGCGCTGGCGGCGCAGGACGGCGCGCGGCATCTCGCCCGGATGGACAGTCCCGCCGGCAATCTCGCGCTCGACGACCTCTGCCGCCGCGTCGTGTCGGGCGTCATCGGCTGGATCCGCGCCCATGAAGGCGTGCTGCGCGCCGCGCTCCAGCACGACGACACCAGGCCGGACAAGTGGACCACCTTCAAGAGCCTCGCGCGCGCGACCACCGAACACGCCACCCCGCTCCTGCTGCCTGCGATGGGCAACGGCCGCAAGGCGGCGAAGACCCGCGCCATCGCCTTCGGCTTCCAGGTCGTGCTGGGCACGCTCGTCAACGCGATCCTCAACGATCCCGGCCCGCTCTCGCTCCGCGACAGGGAGATCGAGCAACGGCTGGCCGATTGCCTCGCGCTGCTGCTGAAGGCGGAGATAAGATAGCGCGCGGCAGGCGTTGGCCGGCCGCTATCGCTCGCGCTTGTAGAGAAACGCGTTGTCCGACTGCGGCATGCCGATCGTCTTGTAGAACCCGATCGAGTCGGGCGCCGACAGCAACAGGCACATCGATTCAGGTCCGGCGTGGCGCCGGGTTTCCGCGATCAGGCGCTTGCCGATGCCGTGCCCCTGAAATTCTCGATCGACCGCAAGGTCCGACAAATAGCAGCAATAGGCGAAATCGGTCAGCGCGCGCGAGACGCCGACGAGCCGGTGCGCCTTGCGCGCCGTCACGATCAGGTTCGCATTGGCGATCATGCGCGCCATGCGATCGGCATCCGCCAGCGGCCGCCGCTCGCCGAGGCCCGACTGGCGCAGAACCTCGATGAACTCGTCGACGCCAATCGACGGCTCGCGGGCATAGAGAATTTCGTCCATCACCTTAAACCTCTGTCGCAAAGGACCGCACTACAGGCGTGAGACCATGGTGGATCACGCCGGGCTAATCCACCCTCGATGCCGTCATGGCACACGTCGCGCCACGAGCGGTCCCGCTTGAGGCGCAGGTCCGCCCGGCAAGTCGTCAGGATTTGGAGGATGATCGCGCCACTGAGGCAGATTGGCTGGGGAACCTGGATTCGAACCAAGACAAACAGAGTCAGAGTCTGTTGTGCTACCGTTACACCATTCCCCAAGAATTGTCCGTGGTATCAACAGCTTAGCTGGATGACTGGACATCTCGGTACAGCGGATTCGCCTGCCAAATCAGCGCCCGCGCGAGTGCGACCTTCTACCCGCTTGGTCCCACGCTTGGCAAGCATTGATGGCGGGAACGGGCGTGAAAATCGCGGCAAGGAGGGAGCGATCAGTGTCGGCCAGAGGCGTCACATCGCGCCAAGCAATTCAAGGAGCACTTCAGGGAACGCTGCCAGCAGCGATCCAAGGCCAAATCCTGCGGTGCCAAGCGCGATGGCACCGATCCAGCCGTAGCACCCGAATCCGAGGACCGCGCCCATCAGGGTTGCCGCCCCAACCACGACAACGGTCCAGATCACCTGTGCTACGAGAACCAGCGTCTTGATCATCGCGATCCGCGGCTAGACACGCGCCCGACGCCCTCGACGCGAAAGCAACGCCGCGTCTCGGGGCTCTCCGGTCGAGGACTCTATTTTGAGTCGACACCGCGAGCGGCACGTTCAACCACGGCGGCGTGATGCGCTCTGACAAAGCGCCGTACCACCCCAACCGCGAATTGCCCTGCCGTTGGGCCTCAGTACAGCCCGCCCGTCCCCGACCGCATCACAGCGCGGTCCGCGTCCGGTGAGATTCCCGGCTGCTGGGTGCCGTCGATCACATCGGTGCCGGCGACCAACGTCGGATCATAGAACGGCGGCGCCTGGCCCGGCTTGAAGGCTTCGAGCACCACGCCCCGGTTCTGACCAGGCGTGGCGCGCAGGCCGGTCTTGGCATCAACCAGCACCAGCCGGATGCCGACCGGCTGCTTGAACGGGGTGGCGGGCTTGTCGGCCAGCGCGAGCTTCAGGAAGTCGCGCGCGATCGGCGCGGCGGTGTGGCCGGCCTGCGCGTTGCGGCCGAGCGAGCGCGGCTTGTCGTAGCCGACATAGAGGCCGACCACGAGGTCCGGCGAGAAGCCGACGAACCAGAGGTCCTTGGCCTCGTTCGAGGTGCCGGTCTTGCCGGCGAGCGGCTTGCCGACGTCCTTCAGCGCAGTGCCGGTACCGGCCTGAATCACGCCCTCCATCAGCGAGGTGATCTGGTAGGCGGTCATCGCGTCGAGCACCCTTTCGCGGCGGTCGACGAGCTGCGGCTCGGGCTGATTCTTCCAGCCCTCCGGCGCGTCGCAGCCGCGGCATTCGCGCTGGTCGTGCCGGAAGATGGTGTGGCCGTAGCGGTCCTGGATGCGGTCGATCAGGGTCGGCTTCACGCGGACGCCGCCATTGGCGATCATCGAATAGGCCGTGGCCATCCGCATCACCGTGGTCTCGCCGGCGCCGAGCGCGTAGGCGAGATAGTTCGGCAATTCGTCATAGACGCCGAAGCGCTTGGCATACTCGCCGATCACAGGCATGCCGATCTCCTGCGCCAGCCGCACCGTCACGGTGTTGAGCGACAGGCGGAGCGCGTTGCGCAGCGTGACCTGGCCCTGATACTTGCCGGTGGAGAAGTTCTCCGGCCGCCAGATGTTGCCCTGTCCCTGGTCGATCTCGATCGGCCCGTCGATCATCACGGTCGATCCGGTGTAGCCATTGTCCAGCGCCGTCGAATAGACGATCGGCTTGAACGTCGAGCCGGGCTGCCGATAGGCCTGCGTCGCGCGGTTGAACTGGCTCTGGTCGAACGAGAAGCCGCCGACCATCGCAAGCACACGGCCGGTGTGCGGATCCATCGCCACCATCGCGCCCGACAGTTCGGGAATCTGGCGCAGCCGGTACTGGCCTTCGACGGCCTTGCCGTCCTTGAACAGCGGATCGGCGTAGATGACGTCGCCGGGCTGCAGCACCTGCGCCACCGATGTCGGCGTCTTGCCCTTGTACGGCCCGGACAACGCCCTCGCCCATCGCACGCCTTCCAGCGTGACGATGCCGGTCTCGCGCTGCTTGCTGATGGCGCCGCCAAGTTCGCGGCCGGGCTGGAAGCCGATCCGCGCCGACTGGTCGTTGCTCTCAAGCACCACCGCCATCCGCCACGGCGAGATGTCCGAGAGCGACTTGATTTCGGCGAGCGGAACGCCCCAGTCGCCGGTGAGGTCGAGCCTCTGGATCGCGCCGCGATAGCCCTGCTGCTCGTCATAGTTCACGAGCCCCGCCACCATGGCCTTGCGCGCCATCACCTGGACCTTGGGGTCGAGCGTGGTGCGCACCGAGAGGCCGCCCTCATAGAGCTTCTTCTCGCCATAGCGCTCGAAGATGTCGCGGCGGACTTCTTCGGAGAAATATTCGCCGGCGAAGGTGTGCGCGCCGTTGCTGCGGTTGGTCACGGTCAGCGGATCCTTGCGCGCCTTGTCGGCATCCGCAGCGGTAATCCAGCCGTTCTCCTGCAGGCGGTCGATCACGTAATTGCGCCGCTCGATGGCGCGCGCACGGTTGCGCACCGGATGCAGGCTGGCCGGCATTTTCGGCAACGCCGCCAGATAGGCCGCTTCCGAGATCGTCAGTTCGTTGACGGACTTGTCGAAATAGACCAGCGAGGCCGCCGCGATGCCGTAGGCACCGAGGCCGAGGTAGATCTCGTTGAGATAGAGCTCGAGGATCTTGTCCTTGGAATAGGCCCGCTCGATTCGCATCGCCAGCAGGGCTTCCTTGATCTTGCGGGTGAACGACACCTCGTTGGTCAACAGGAAGTTCTTGGCGACCTGCTGGGTGATCGTGGAAGCACCCTGCGGACGGCGGTTGGAACCGAAGTTCTGGATGTAGGAGACGCCGGCGCGCGCCATGCCGGTATAGTCGATGCCGCCGTGCTCGTAGAAATTCTTGTCCTCGGCGGCAAGGAAGGCGTTGATCACGAGCTTCGGCACGGCCTGGATCGGCAGATAGAGCCTGCGTTCCTTGGCGAATTCGCCCAGCAGCGATCCATCAGCCGCGTGCACGCGGGTCATCACCGGCGGCTCGTAGTTCTGGAGTTGCGAATAGTCGGGCAGGTCCTTGGAAAAATGCCAGAACAGCCCTGCGACCGCGGCGAGACCAGCCAGGAACAGGATGGTTCCTGCGGTGAACAGGAACCCGAAGAACCGCAACAGAAATTTCATCGACCAGATTTTCCGTGGCGAATACGTCGCTCGTTCTGAGTGCGCTGCGTGCCACTTAGGCCGCCCGGTATATCGGTCGCACCATGGACCTGCAATTCAACACAGGAGAATTAAAGCGCGCCGGGCGTCAAACTTATGCCATAGAGCCCGGCTCGCGCGCGCGGCCAAATCAGCCCCTCCCCGCTCCTCGGCCGCTCCGCTGGACTGCATCGACCCCCCGGCCTTCCATTCCTCGATTCGCCGGGCGCTCGGCGGACGGCACTCCAGCAACCGATCGCTGCGCTTGCGCGGCGAGCCGGTTGCGAAAGAAAAGCGCAGGCCGGACCGAGCGCTTGCACTACCCGGCTGCCGTTCGAGGTGCTGTGTCGTCAGAAACCGGTGGACAGTGCCGGCCAGCCGACAGGATTAATGGTTTGTTAACCATGTCTACCGCAAGTTGTTGCCATACACGCGACTCGCGGGGGCTGGTTCGCATGGCACTGCGCGGATTTAGACGGCCCTTTACGGCCGACCCGAACGTCCTCGGATTTCCGAGACCTCCCACATCAGCGATGGGCACCGAAGCCCTGGACTTGGTCTATCAGGCGGCGGATCTGTTCCGCAGCATCGAGGACCGGGCCCGCGCCGGCGAGGCGCGCGCCGAGGCCGCCGAACAGGCGCAGCTCGAAATCATCGCCGCCACCGAGCGCAAGCTGAGGGACGCGTCCCGGGCACTCGAGGAGGCCCGGCGGCGTATCGAGTCCCAACAGGAGCAGCTCGACGCCGCCGAGTTCCGGGCCCAGGCCGCCGAAGCCGAGGCGCGTGAAGCCAGGCAATCGCTGGCCCTGGTCGAGGATGCGATCCGCCGGCGCCTGCTGCTCACAAGCGGGCATGACAACGGCAGGTCGACTGCCGTCGCCTGACGCGAGATCGATTTCGCAGACGCCGCGCCCTCGCCCGGCCGCTGCCAACATGCCATCGCGCAACGGCAATCAGTAGCCGCCCGCAAGCCCCGAATTGCGGCGCGGATCGTTCGCCCCATAGAAGCGATTGTTGCCGACCGGCTTGCCGTCCAGCGACGGCGCCCCGATGATGATGACCGCGAGGTGATTGGCCGGCTGCGGCGGACCGAACGTCTGGCCCATGCCTTCCAAAATCTTCCGCGTGTCCGGCGATAGCGTGAAGTCCTCGAGGTTGGTCGCCTCCGGAAGCCATTGCTGGTGGAAGCGCGGCATGTCCACGGCTTCCTGCGCGTCCATGCCGTAGTCGATGGCGTTGATCATCGTCAGCAGCACGGCGGTGATGATGCGGCTGCCGCCCGGAGTCCCGACCACCATAACCGGCTTGCCGTCCCTGGTGACGATGGTCGGGCTCATCGAGGACAGCGGACGCTTGCCGGGGACGATGGAATTGGCCTCCCCCTGCACCAGGCCGTAAAGGTTCGGTACGCCGACCTTGGCGGTGAAGTCGTCCATCTCGTCGTTCAGGAGCACGCCGGTCTTGGCCGCGGTCACCTTGGCGCCGAACCAGTCGTTCAGCGTGTAAGTCACCGACACCGCGTTGCCGTCCTTGTCGGCGATCGAATAGTGCGTGGTGTTGCTGCCCTCGTGCGGCGGAACGCCTGGCTTGATGTCCCTGGACACGCCGGCCTTGGCCGGGTCGATCACGGCGCGGATCTTCGCGGCGTAATTCTTGTCGAGCAAACGCTCGAGCGGATTCTTCACGAAGTCGGGGTCACCGAGATAGCTGTTGCGATCGACATAAGCGTGGCGCATCGCCTCGATCTGGTAGTGCACCGCCTGCGCGGAATGGTAGCCGAGCTGCTTCAGCGGATAGCCCTCGAGGATGTTCAGGATCTCGCAGATCACCACGCCACCCGAGCTTGGCGGCGGTGCCGAGACCACGTGGTAGCCGCGATAGTCGCATTCGACCGGCGCGAGTTCGCGAACCTTGTAATTGTCGAGATCCTCCTGCGTGAGCAGGCCCTTGCCGGCCTGGCTCGAGGCGACGATCGCCGCCCCTACCCAGCCCTTGTAAAAGCCGTCGGTGCCGCGCTTGCTGATCTCGCGCAGCGTCTCGGCGAGTTCGTGCTGCGTCAGCCGCTCGCCGACCTGGAACGGCTTGCCGTTGTTGAGGAAGATCGCGCCCGAGGCCGGATCATCCTGAAAATCCTTGGTCGAGGTCTGCAGCATGCTGACGTCGCCCTGGTCCAGCACGAAGCCGTCCTCGGCGAGTTGCAGCGCCGGCGCGATGACGTCCGCGCGCTTCATCGTGCCGTATTTCTCGCGCGCATATTCCATGCCGGCCACCGAGCCGGGCACGCCGACGGCGAGATGCCCCTTGGTCGACAGGCCATTGATGACGTTGCCGTCCTTGTCGAGATACATGTTGGCGGTGGCGCCCTTCGGCGCTGTCTCGCGGAAATCCAGGAAGGTCTTGCGGCCGTCGGCGAGCTGGATGGTCATGAAGCCGCCGCCACCGAGGTTGCCGGCGGCGGGATAGGCCACCGCCAGCGCGTAACCGACCGCGACGGCGGCGTCGACCGCGTTGCCGCCCCGCTTCAGCACCTCGATGCCGACCTGCGTCGCGAGATGCTGCGCGGATACCACCATGCCGTTCTCGGCGGCGACCGGCGCCACCGACGCCGCGCGCGCGGGACCAGCCGACGCGATGCCGATCGAAACCATCGCGGCGGCGATCCACCGCGCGCGCATCGTTGAATTTTGCATGGAAGCCTCCCGGGACCTGCGCCGACTATCGCGGCTTTACGACCTTAGCGCGCGAACCTAGCAGGCCGCTCGCATGCGCACTATAGGCCCTCGCCGCGCATCCGCAGCCGGCTGTGGCGTCTACCGTAGGCCGCATAGATCGCCAGCCCGATCACGAGCCACACCGCGAGCCTGATCCAGGTGTCGAGCGGCAGGCCGAACATCAGGAACAGCGAGGTTCCGGCGGCAGCCGGGGCCACCAGCCAGATCGCCGGCGCCTTGAACGGGCGCGGCAATTGCGGATCGCGCACGCGCAGCACCAGCGTTCCGATCGAGACCACGGTGAATGCGAACAGCGTGCCGATCGAAACGAGCTCGCCGACCAGTCCGATCGGCAGCAGGCCACCGAGAATGGCGGCGACGGTGCCGGCGAAGATGGTCGAGACATGGGGGGTTTGGAAGCGCGGATGGATCTTTGCGGCAAAGCCCGGCAGCAGCCCGTCATGCGCCATGGCGCGGAAGATCCGCGGTTGCGCCAGCAGCATGATGAGGATCACCGACGTCAGCCCGAACAGGATGCCGAGCTTGATGAAGGGACCGAGCCAGCCGATGCCAACCGCATCGATGCCGACGGCGATCGGATCCGGCACGCTGAGCTTGTCATACGGCACGATGCCGGTCAGCACGAAGCCGACCGCGACATAGAGCGCGGCGCAGATCACGAGCGAGCCGAGGATGCCGATCGGCATGTCGCGCGCCGGCGTCTTCGCCTCCTGCGCCGCGGTCGAGATCGCATCGAAGCCGATATAGGCGAAGAACACCACCGCCGCGCCGCGGACCACGCCGGACCAGCCGAATGCGCCGGGACCGGCATTCGGCGGGATCAGCGCGCCCTCCGGATTGCCCGCCGTCACCCAGTTCGCCAACGATACCGAGGAGGCTGCAGCGGCGAGAAACAACGCGATGACGACGAGCTTGACCACGACGACGAAGCCGGTGAAGCGCGCGGACTCGCGAATGCCGACCACGAGCAGCGTGGTGACGAACGCAATGATCAGCATCGCCGGGATGTTGATGACCGCGCCGGTCGACGACCAGGCCCCGGTGTTGGTGTCGTAGGCGAGCGGCGCCGAGGTGAATTGTTGCGGCAGGTTGATGCCGAAATCACGCATGAAGCTGACGAAATAGCCGGACCATCCGACCGAGACCGCGATCGCGCCGACGGCATATTCGAGGATCAGGTCCCAGCCGATGATCCAGGCGATCAATTCGCCGAGCGTGGCATAAGCGTAAGTATAGGAGCTGCCGGAGATCGGCACGGTCGACGACATCTCGGCGTAGCACAGGCCGGCAAAGGCGCAGGCGACCGCACCGAGCATGAAGGAAAGCGTGACGGCGGGGCCGGCATTGGCTGCGGCCGCGTGCCCCGTCAGCACGAAAATGCCGGCGCCGATGATGCCGCCGATGCCGAGCGTGACCAGTTGCAACGCCGAGAGCGAGCGTTTGAAGGCCGGCGTCTCCGCGTCGCCGTCGGCGCGTGCCGCCTCCCGCAACAGATCCGCGGTCGACTTTCGGTCCCAGAAACCGGCCAGGGTGTCTGTCACGCCAGCTGCCCTCCGCCGCTCGGGCCCGGCGGGGCCCGACACGATCTGCGGACTATAACGCGCCCGACGTCCTGGCGTTCGGGCGCGGCGCGACGGCCGACGCGCTTATCCACCGCCAAGAACGACAGCCAAGCGTGGTGCAGGGCCCTATTGGCAGGGATGGCGGCGACCGTCGCGGCCAAGGAAGGTGCCGGACGCAGGATCGAACGAATGGTAGCGTGCGCAAGACGAGGACGGCGCCGCCGGCATGGCCCCATAGGCATTCGCCGGGTTGCCGCCACGTTGCGCCGCCTGCTGGGCCTCACCCCACGGCGTCAGGGCGCCGCCGTTGATCGCGCTCCGCCCCGGATTCTGCGCGTCGAAAAGCGCCGGCTCCGAGATCTGGGCCGAGACTGGCGTGAACGTCATTCCCACGAGCAGCACAGCGGCTGCAACGGCCTTGAGTCCGGCCATAGGACCTCTCCGATGCATCAATTGAAATTCGCCCAGGAAACTGCACAGGGGCGGCATCGCCGTCCCTTGTGCAACCGATGTGGTGACGGCCAAGGTCCCGATGCAGGGGACCATCAGGTCACAATGCCGCGAGGCAGCCGTCGCCGTGGCACGACGACCGCGACGCGCGACGGCCGCCTGGTCCGCGCTTCACCGATTATGCACGTCAGGCCGTGGATCGGAGACGAACCCATCGCGGTTCGGCATCTTGACGGCGGCGAGCGACTTCGCATCGAGCACCGCATTGGCGGGAACGATGCCGTTGAGGCTGAGGATGTAGGCGGACACCGCGTAGACGTCCTCATTGCTCAGCGACTGTGGCGCGTTCTGCGGCATCGCGCGGCGGATATAGTCGAACAAGGTCGAGGCATAGGGCCAGTAGCTGCCGACGGTGCGGATCGGCTTTGGGCTCGCCAGGGTGCCCTGTCCGCCGACCAGGCGATCACCGACACCGCCCTGCCCGCTGTCGCCATGGCACGCCGCGCATTGCTCGCTGAACACGATGCGGCCGCGCTCGACGCTGCCGCTACCCGGCGGCAACGCCGTGCCGTCACGGCCGATGTCGATGTTCCAGCCGGCGATCTCCGCCGGCGTCGCCTCGCGGCCGATGCCGTAGCGCTCCTCGGCATGAACGGCGACGCCGTGCATCGCGATCGCGCTCACCAGCGCGGCGGTCTTCAGATTACGCCTGGCCATTGGTCACCTCGCCATTCGCATCGATGCGCCAGGGCCAGATCGCGTTGTTATGGTAGAACGAGTTGAGACCGCGTACCGCCACCAATTCCGCCAGCGTCGGCTGCACGTAGCCGGTCTCGTCGATGGCGCGGCTCTGGATCACTGCGGGGGTGCCGTCCCAGTGCCAGGGCAAACGGAAGCGCGTGAGCGCGCGCGTCAGCACCGGCTCCTGCAGCTCGGCCTGTTGCCAGCTCTTGCCTTCGTCGAGCGAGATCTCGACGCTCTTGATCTTGCCGTGGCCGCTCCAGGCTATCCCGGTGATCTCGTGAAAGCCGTGAGTGGTCAGCTTCTGACCGCCGGACGGCCGCGTGATGATCGACTTGGCCTCCATGTAGAAGGTGAATTCGCGCGACGTGCCGTCCGGCATCGGGTCGGTGTATTTCGAGGTCTCCTCGCGCGAATAGGCCGGCTCGGCGACCACCTTGAGCCGGCGCAGCCATTTCACGTTCATGTTGCCCTCGAAGCCTGGCAGCAACAGGCGCAGCGGATAGCCCTGCTGCGGACGCAGCCGCTCGCCGTTCTGGCTGTAGACCAGCATGGCGTCGTCGAGGCATTTCTCGATCGGGATCGAGCGCGTCAACGCGGCGGCATCGGCGCCTTCGGCGACGATCCATTTGGCGCCCGCCTGCAGGCCTGCTTCGTCCAGCACGGTCTTCAACGGCACGCCGGTCCATTCCGCGCAGCTCAGCAGGCCGACGAGGTCGGAGGCCGTCTTGCCGTAGGGCTTGGTGTAGACCGGATTGCCGGAGCACTCGAGGAAGTGGATGCGCGACTGCGACGGAAAGCGGCGGATGTCCTCCATCGTGAACACCAGAGGGCGATCGACCATGCCGTGCAACATCAGCCGGTGCTCGGCCGGATCGATGGTCGGCACGCCGCCGTGGTGGCGTTCGTAGAACAGCCCGTTCGGCGTGATGATGCCGTCGAGCTCCTGCAACGGCGTGCGGCCCGACGCGGAGATGTATTGCGGCAGCGCCTTCGAGATGTTCTTGACGACGCCCTTCTCGTGCTCCGATGGCGTGCCATAGGGCTGGCTTCCCATCGGATCGCCGGGCGCTTTCATCCATGCCGGCACGTTGGGCGGAAGATTATTCCCCTGTTCGGCAAGCGCGGTAGAACCGCCAACTCCCGCGATCGCGGAGCCACCGGCCAGTGCTGCGCCCGCCTGAAGGAATCGCCTGCGAGACGCCTCTCGCACGCGCTTGTCCGTCGTGTGTTCGCTCATCGACGTTTTCCTCTGACGTTACCAGAGCATGATCCGGAAAAGTGGGAAGCGGTTTTCCGAGAGGATCATGCCAGGACAACAACCTGAAGCACGATGACGATTCATCGTGCTTCAGCGCAGCCTAACACCAAACGCCCGAGGCGAGGCAACGCTCGCGCGCGCAGAGCTGCATCGACGGCGCGTTGTGGCCATTGCCCGCCGGTCCTGACCCGCATGGCCACTCACATCCGTTCGCCGGGCAATTGACTGGCTTGCTTCACCCAGGCGGTGAACTGGGCTTCGTCGAGCTCGTCGTTCTCATGAATATCGAGATAACGCGTGTGCTGCTGCTTGGACTCGCCCGGCGGCACCGGATGCAGCGATGCGCCGCGAAAGAACGCCACTTTGACATAGTGCTTGAAGACATGGATGCCGAGGAACCAGCCATCGCCTTCGATGCCGTAGAGCGGCGAGTTCCATTTCACCGCCTTGTGCACGCCGGGGATGGTACGCACGATGAGCGCGTCAAGCTTGCATCCGACGTCGCGCTTCCACCCCGGCATCGCCGCGATAAAGGCTTGCACCGGAGCGTCACCATACCCCTTTGCGATCTGCGGATTGCCGCCTGCGAGCAGGCGGGGCTTTGCAGCCCCACACTTCGCAGCTCCCTTCCTTGCGCTCTTCGCCGACGTCTTGGGCGTCCTGCCAGCCATTGTGCTGTTCTCACCGTTCATGCGCCGCGCGCGACGCAGCGTCCGCCCTCTCAAAGCGAGTCATGTCGGCTACGCATCCACATTGTCGTCCGACCGCGCGTGTTCGAGGCGACGTATCGACGCGCGGGGGTCGTTTGCTTGCGCTGGTCGAGCATCTAGTCGATCACCGGCGGCGTGCCGTGGGTGTGAAACGATTCGATCGTCTTCAACCCCCAGGCCTGGCCCTTCTTGCGCTCCTCCTCGGTCCACACGATCGGCTTCCAGTCCGGCGCGAGGATCAGGCGGGCTCCTGCGTTGGCGACCTCGACGCGATTGCCGCCGGGCTCGTAGACGTAAAGAAAGAACGTCTGCTGGATCGCATGCTTGTGCGGTCCGGTTTCGATATGCACGCCGTTCTCGAGAAAAATATCCGCCGCGCGCAGGATCTCCTCGCGGCTGTCGAGCGCGTAGGTCACGTGATGGAAGCGGCCCATCTTGCCGTAATGATCGCGGGTATAGGCGAAGTCGTAGCTCTTGTTCGACATCGTCATCCACATCGCCGCTTCCGTGCCGTCATTGAGCACGATCTGCTCGGTGGTGCGGCATCCCAGATAGTTTTCGAAGAACAGGCGGTTGGCCTTGATGTCGACCGCGAGGCAGTTGAGATGGTCGAGCCGGCGGACGTTGACGCCGCGCGCCGGAAAGCGCTGCGCCTGGTTCTTCAGCGCCGGCTTCAGCTCGGCCGGCGCCTCGTACCATTCGGTCTCGTAATAGAGCTCGATGACATGGCCGTCGGGATCGCGGCATCGGAATGCCGGTCCCTGCCCCATGTCGCCATCGATCCAGCCGATGTCGAAACCCGAGCCTTTTAGCGCCGCGACGCGGCGCTCGAGCGCCTGCGCGCTGCGGGCCCGCAGCGCCATATGCTCCATGCCGGAGGTGTTCGATGCGGTCAGCTTCAGCGAGTAGCGCTCGTAATCGTCCCAGCCGCGCAGATAGACCGACTCGCCCTTCCGGCCGCTGGCCGTCATGCCCATGACATCGACGAAGAACTTCAGGCTCTCGTCGGGCTTCGGCGTCAGCAGCTCCATGTGCCCGAGATGCGCGAGATCGACGATCGGTTCCGACTGCATGGGGCGGTCTCCTTCCACGACGACGACGCCCGATCGACGGCTTGCCGCTCTGGCGCGCGAGCTTCGGTGCGTCGATTTGTACTAGTGTACAAAGGATTAGGTCCCGTCAACAAAATGTTGATCCCGGAAATTGCGGCAGCCGTTGAGGCCAGCATCCGCGCCTGGCCCTTCGACACCATCACCGGTGCCGGACCGTGCGGCCCGTATAGGGTCGCCGACACCGTCAGCGCAATGGCGAGCGCGCACACCATACAGAGCTTCATCCGCGCGGTGCGGCGATCGGTCATCGGCAGGAAGAAGAAGAACGCGATTGCCAGAACGAGGAGCGCATTCACGAGAATGTACATGGCGGAGCCTTCTTGTTGCGTATCAACAAGATGGCCGGCGCTCGCGCCGCATTCCGTGGCTGAAATCACATATTGAAAGCGGCCGCGGCCGGCGGTCAGGCGACCGAGACGGCCCTCTCGCGATGCGACGACAGCAGTTTGCGGATTTCGACATCCGGCACCGGCCGGCTGAACAGAAAGCCCTGCATCTCGGTGCAGCCGAGGGTGCGGAGCAGGTTGCGCTGTTGCTCGGTCTCGACGCCCTCCGCGGTCGTCGTCATGTCGCTCGCGGCGGCAATGTTCACGACGGCCTGGACGATGGTGGACGACGCGCCGGTACCCGCGAGATCCTTGATGAAGGCGCGATCGATCTTGATCTTGTCGAAGGGGAAGCGCTGCAGATAGCTCAACGACGAATAGCCGGTGCCGAAATCGTCGAGCGCGATCCGGACGCCGAGCTCGCGCAGCTGATGCAGGATATCGAGCGCGGCCTCGTCGTCACGGATCAGCACCGCTTCAGTGATCTCGAGCTCGAGCCGCGAGGGCGCGAGCCCCGACGCCGCGAGCGCGGCGGCGACGTTCAGCGCCAGCGTCTGGCTTTTGAACTGGATCGGAGACACGTTGACCGCGACGTTGATGTGATCCGGCCAGTTCACGGCTTCCCGGCACGCGGTGTTGAGCACCCAGTGCCCGAGATCGTTGATCAGGCCGGTATCCTCGGCGACCGGGATGAAATCTGCCGGCGAGATGGTGCCGCGTTCGGGATGCCGCCAGCGCACCAGTGCCTCGCAACAGCTGACCCGGCCATCCTCGAGATGGAGCAGCGGCTGATAGTGCAGCTCGAAGCTGCCGTCGGCGATGGCCTGGCGCAACTCCAGTTCGAGGCTGCGCCGCGCCTTGGCGCGCGCATCCATGCCGGCCTCGAAGAACCGGTAGGTGCGGCGGCCATCGCTCTTCGCGCCATAGAGCGCGAGGTCCGCGTTGCGCAGCAATTGATCGAGGTCGAGGCCGTCGGCGGGCGCGACCGCGATGCCGATGCTGGCGTCGGTCGTGATCAGGTGCCCGCTGCAATCGATCGGCTGGCGGATGGTCTGATAGATCGCGGCCAGGAGCTGCATGGTCTCGGTCTGATCGCGGACCGCAGTCTGGATCACCGCAAACTCGTCGCCGCCGAGGCGCGCCGCCACATCGGTCCCCCCGACGCAGGAGCGCAGGCGTTCGGCGATGGCCCTCAGCAGCTCGTCGCCGATCTGATGGCCGAGCGCGTCGTTGACGCTCTTGAACTCGTCGATGTCGATATACATGACCGCGATCTGTTCGCCGGGTCCGATCGCCGTCAGCGCCTGCTCGAGGCGCTGACGGAACAGCAGGCGGTTGGGCAGATCGGTGAGAGCGTCATAGTGCGCCATATGCGCGATCTTGTTCTCGGTGCGCGTCCGCTCGGTGATGTCCTCGATGGTCGCCACCCATCCGCCCTCCGGCAGCGGCTTGTTGACGATCTCGATCGCGCGCCCGCCCGGCGCCTCAGTCAGCTGACGCGTCCCGCGGCCAAGCTTCACATTGCGGATGATGGCATCGCAGAATTCGTCGACGTCGCCATCGAACGAGCCGGTCTCCTGCCGGTGCTCGATCAGCCGCTGCATGGTGCAGCCGGGCTTCGCCACATCAGGCGAGAGCCCGAACATCTCGATGTAGGGACGATTGCAGATGATGATGCGCGCCGACGCATCGTAGAGCACGAGCCCCTGCGGAATGTTGTCCACGGCGGTCATGAGATTGCGGCGTTCGGTGGCGAGCCGCGCGTCGGAGATTTCATGCCGCTTCAGCAACAGGAAAACGATCACGGCCATGATCGCGAAGGCCGCCATCAAGAGGCCTTCGCGCTCGCTCCACTGCGCGGTCACGCTTCCGAACAGGCTGCCGACGAGCAGGCCGGCACAGAACGCCAGCCCCTTGGTCGAGCCGGCGTCGGCATTTCCTGACGATGAATTGCGGTGTTCGATGCGCACGCTGATCTCTCCCGGGCGCGGCATCGTTACGCAGCACTGATGGAAAGGTCGTTACAACTCGCAGTTAGCAATCGGTTACACGATACCTGGAGACAGAGCGTAACACATCGCGCCGAAACCTCCGTAAACCTACGGAGCTGCCGATGCACTCCTCGAAGATGGTGAATCCCGCGTTAACGGAAAAACCGCGAAACAAACCCGGCTGTGCCGGAAAGCGACGATTTCGCCGCCGATGGGCGCGACCGAGCGCAATCTCGCTGCACGATAGAAACAAATCGTCACCGGGAAGGTGTAGATTTAGCCGATGCGCAACCTCGGCGATTTAACGGTTTCTCTAAACCCGGGCGCGCATATTGGTCCGGACATTTAGATTTTGCGAACGAGCCAGGCTGGAACTGTGACATCCTTCGGACGTGTGATCTCTGTGCGCGGCTCGCAGGCCCGGGTTGGGCTGCTGACGGGCGGCCAGATGCAGTTTTCGGAAATGCGCGCGACCGTCGGCCGGTTCGTCAGCATCCGCTGCGCGAGTTCGGTCATCGTTGCCATGATCACCGAAGTGTCGTGCGAGAACCTGCCGGCGTCCGACGAATACATGGCGACCGCCTCGGTCGACCTGCTCGGCGAAATCCTCGGCGGCGATCGCCCGAAGTTCCAGCGCGGCGTCACCCACTATCCGACCATCGGCGACAGCACCGATCTGATCACCAACCAGGAGCTGCGCACGGTCTATGCGCCGAGCGGCTCGGACCAGATCAATGTCGGCACGCTGCAACAGGACCGTTCGGTCATCGCTTATGTCGACGTCGAGGAGATGCTGTCCAAGCACTTCGCGGTGCTCGGCTCGACCGGCGTCGGCAAATCCACCGGCGTGTCGCTGCTGCTCAACGAGATCCTGAAGTCGCGGCCGAACCTGCGCATCTTCCTGCTCGACGTGCACAACGAATACGGCCGCTGCTTCGGCGAGCGCGCGCAGGTGCTCAACCCGCGAAACCTGAAGCTGCCGTTCTGGCTGTTCAACTTCGAAGAGATCGTCGACGTGCTGTTCGGCGGCCGGCCCGGCGTGCCCGAAGAACTCGACATCCTCGCCGAAGTGATCCCGATGGCGAAGGGCATTTACACCCAGTACCAGAACTCCGACCGGGTCGGTCTCGGGCTCAAGCGGGTCGACCCCAAGCAGGTCGGCTACACCGTCGATACGCCGGTGCCCTATCGCCTCGTCGACCTGATCTCGCTGATCGACGAGCGCATGGGCAAGCTCGAGAACCGCTCCTCGCGCATCATCTATCACAAGCTGATCTCGCGCATCGACGCGGTGCGCAACGATCCGCGCTACGCCTTCATGTTCGACAACGCCAATGTCGGCGGCGACACCATGGCCGAGGTGATCAGCCATCTGTTCCGTCTGCCCGCCAACGGCAAGCCGATGACCATCATGCAGCTCGCGGGCTTCCCGGCCGAAGTCGTCGATTCCGTGGTGTCGGTGCTGTGCCGCATGGCGTTCGATTTCGGGCTGTGGAGCGACGGCGTCTCGCCGATGCTGTTCGTCTGCGAGGAAGCGCACCGCTACGCGTCCGCGGACCGCAACATCGGCTTCGGGCCGACCCGCAAGGCGGTGTCGCGCATCGCCAAGGAAGGCCGCAAATACGGCGTCTATCTCGGCCTGATCACCCAGCGTCCGGCCGAGCTCGACGCGACCATCATCTCCCAGTGCAACACGCTGTTCACGATGCGGCTTGCCAACGACCGCGACCAGGCGCTGCTGCGCTCCGCGGTGTCGGATGCCGCCGCCAATTTGCTGTCGTTCGTGCCTTCGCTCGGCACTCGCGAAGTGCTGGCGTTCGGCGAAGGCGTGGCGCTGCCGACCCGGCTGCGCTTCAAGGAGGTGCCGCCGCACCAGCTGCCGCGCGGCGAAGCCACCATCGCAACGGTGCCGTCGGTCACCGCCGGCCATGACATGCATTTCGTCAGCGCCGTGCTGGAGCGCTGGCGCGGCGCCACCTCGCATCGCGACACGCAGAGCGACGCCAACTTCAACGCTCCCGCACCGCCGCGCACCGTGGCGCCTGCCGAGGCGCCGATGCTGCAGCCGTCACTGGGCCTCGATCCGGACCGCTTCTCGCTCCTGAAGAAGCCACTGCGCTGACGTCATTATGGCAGGACGCCGATGCGCCTTGCGCCCAAGCCGTCATCCACTATGGTTTCGCGTGACGCCGCGTCCCCGCGGCACGCCGGAACCATCTCATGACGCAGCCGACCGCAAAACGCTTCCCGACGCCTGCTCTCGACAAGCTCCCCGAGGATATCCGCACCCGCATCCTGGCGGTGCAGGAGAAGTCCGGCTTCGTGCCGAACGTTTTCCTCACTCTGGCCTACCGCCCTGACGAGTTTCGCGCGTTCTTTGCCTATCACGACGCGCTGATGGAAAAGGACTCCGGCCTCTCCAAGGCCGAACGCGAGATGATCGTGGTGGCGACCAGCGCCGCCAACCAGTGCCAGTATTGCGTGATCGCCCATGGCGCGATCCTGCGCATCCGCGCCAAGAACCCTGAGATCGCCGACCAGATCGCGATCAACTACCGCAAGGCCGACATCACGCCGCGGCAGCGCGCGATGCTCGACTTCGCGATGAAGGTCAGCCGCGCGGCCGAGGAGGTCTCGGAGACGGACTTCGCCGCGCTCGCCGCCCACGGCTTTAGCGACGACGACGTCTGGGATATCGCCGCAGTCGCGGCCTTCTTCGCGCTTTCGAACCGGCTGGCGAACGTCACCGGCATGCGGCCGAACGCCGAGTTCTACATGCTCGGCCGGCAGCCGAAATAGAGGACGCCTTGGTAGACTGGAGCGAGATCATCCTGCGTCTCGGCGCAGCCACTCTTGCCGGCAGCGCGATCGGGCTCGACCGCGACCTGCGCGGCAAGCCGATCGGGCTGAAGACACTGGGTCTCGTCAGCCTCTCGACGGCCACGGTCGTGCTGCTGGCCTTGCAGGCGGTCGATCCCGGGAAATTCACCGATGCGGTCAGCCGCGTAATCCAGGGTGTGCTGACCGGCATCGGTTTTCTTGGCGCCGGCGTGATCGTCCGACGGGGCGACCGCTATCACGTCCACGGCCTGACCAGTGCCGCATGCGCGTTCTTCGCCGCCTGCGTCGGGATTGTCTGCGGCGCCGGACACTGGCCGATCGTCCTCACCGCGCTTGTGCTGGCATTCCTGCTGCTGACCTTAGGCAAGCGGACCGAGCGGTGGCTGCACCACGCGCTCGGCGGCAGGGAGGACCAACACGGACCGGAGGTCGCGCCCGGTCAGTCGTCAGATGCCGGCCCGCACCATCCGGGCAAATAGACCGCCTCCTTGCCCCGGCCCAGCGCCAACCCCTTCTCCAGCGCCTTGGCGAAATTGTTCTCCACGGTCTTGCGCGGGATGTGGCGGCGCAGGAAGTCGGCCCACAGGAATTCGCTGAACGGCGTCGTGTCCTTGGCAAAGCCGCCGGCCCGGCGCATCTCGCCGGCGAGGCTGCGGAACGGATCGTCCTTGAGATCCTTGATCGATTTCGGAATGTCCCTGAAGTGGCAGCGCTCGCCCTTTGCATTATAGGGATAGACCCAGCGCTTGTTGTCCATCACGCCCCAGAACACGTCACGTTCGACCATCGTGAGATCGCCGATCACAGTGACCAGGATGTCCTTGACGCCCTCCTCGTGCAGCGCCCGCGCCATGTGATGGTGGTCGACCACGTAGTAGCGATCGTCCGGACCATGGACCACCGGGATCATGTGCTTGCCCAGGAGTTCGGCGCGCTTCTTGTCCGAACTGTGCTCGCGCCAGCGCTTGCGCTTCTCCTTCACCTCCTGCATGCCGACCGTCATCTGGGTCGGTCGCAGCGACATGATCGGGACCGGTTTGACGTAGGGCTCGCGCGTATGGGCCATGATTTGTGCTCCCGTTTGACCGGCACTCCGGAATGGGTTCCATTATGACATGATGGCACAGGCAGACGAAAGAGCCGGTTCGGCGGAATGGCTTTGAGAACAAGCGATCGCGTGAAGGCGCGCATGATCCGTTTCGGCAACCGCGAGGTCGTGACCGAGGGGTTGGAGCTGAGCTTCTGGGCAGACATCAGCCATCGCTGCATGACCGCATCCTGGCCCGCGTTTATTGGCGGTGCAGCATTGGTGTTCATCACCTTCAACGCCGTGTTCGCCTTGTTCTATTGGCTCGGCGATCATCCGATCGCCAACGTGCCTGACGGCCAATACATCGACTACCTCTATTTCAGCATCGAGACTCTTTCGACCGCGGGCTATGGCGACATGCACCCGCAGACGCATTACGGGCACTTCATCGCCGCCATCGAACTCTTCACCGGCATATTCTCGATGTCGCTGATGACCGGGCTGATCTTTGCCCGCTTCTCGCGGCCGAGCGCACGCCTGCTGTTCGCCGACAATCCCGTGATCTCGGACCATGAGGGCCAGCTCACGTTGATGATCCGCCTGGCCAACGAGCGGCACAACATCATCGCCAATGCCACCGCGCGGCTGTGGCTGTTCAAGAACGGCGTCAGCAAGGAAGGCATGCCATACCGCCGGTTCTACGAACTGCCGCTCCTGCGCAGCGAGAGCCCGGCGCTGGCGCTGAGCTGGACCCTGTTTCATGTGATCGACCAGGACAGCCCGCTCCACGGCCTCGACGCTGCGGAGTTGAAAGCCGTCAATGCCGGGCTCGGCCTCTTCGTGTCGGGCTATGACGACGTTGCAGCGCAAACTGTGCATGCGCGAAAATCGTACGAAAATTCTGACGTACGCTTCGGCCATCGCTATGCCGAGATCCTGCAGACGACCGACGACGGCCGTCTGCGCATCGACTACAGTCGGTTCCACGAGACCATCGAAGAATAATTACCACCTCTGCGCGCATCAAGATTTTAGGTGTGAAGCGCAGCGAACATGCTAAACATAAGCGGCGACGCGACCGGACTGACAACAGTGAAGACGCAGCGGCCAATTTCCTCGGATGACGAGCACGTGGTGCTCAAATTCCGGCCGCGTACCTCGGCGCAGCCGCCCGGCAAGCGCGAGGAGGCGGTCCGATCGACCCGCCCGGCTTCCGTCGCTCCTGTTTCCGTCGCCAACGACCTCTCCCGCTATGAGAGGCCGCGCGAGGAGCCGGACGATTTCCGCCAGCGCATGCTTGCCAACATCGCCGCCTTCGCCTTCACCGTAGCGCTCACTGCGATCGGTATCTGGCTCGCCATGAGCATCGCCGATTTGCGCAAGACCCAGGATTGCGTGCTGATGGGACGCCGGGATTGCGCGAAGATTACGGTGATGCCACGTAGCTAGGCAGGCCGGAACCGTACCCAAAAACCGTCCTCGCCCGGCCGGCCAAGCTCCATTGAACTAACGGCCCTGCTCCGATATACGGGCACACGACTCCGGCAGCAGCAATCAGGCAATCCGGGGCACCGCGCCCGCCTCCTCCGAGCCGACCCGGAATTACCTTCAATATATCAAAGGCTTAATGATGTCCTCCACATTCGAGCAGATCGCCAACATTATCGCGGAGACCTGCGACATCCCGCGCGATACGATCAAGCCGGAGAGCCACGCGATCGACGATCTGGGGATCGACAGCCTCGACTTCCTCGACATCGCCTTTGCCATCGACAAGGCCTTCGGGATCAAGATGCCGCTTGAGAAGTGGACCCAGGAGGTCAACGACGGCAAGGCCACGACGGAGCAGTACTTCGTGTTGCAGAATCTCGCCGACCGCATCGACGAGTTGGTTGCGGCCAAGAACGCAGGCACGGGCTCGGCCTCGTAATAGCCATCATGCAGCTTGAAACTTTTCAGCTGATCGATCGGATCGTCGACCTCAACCTCGACGCAAAGACCATTGTCGTCGAGGCGGATGTCCCGCCGGACAGCCACTCTGTGTTCGCGGGGCACTTCCCGGGCTACCCGATCATGCCCGGCGTGTTGCTCACCGAAGCAATGGCCCAGAGCTCGGGCTGGCTGATCCTCGGTCTGACCAAGTTCGAGCGCATGCCCTTCCTCGCCATGGTCAAGGAAGCCAAGATGCGCGGCTTCGTCAGCCCCGGCTCGGTACTGACGATCGAAGCCAAGATTGAACACGAAGGTTCAGGCTTCACCGTGACCTCGGCGAAAGTCCGCGTCGGCAAGGAGCTCAAGTGCAACGCCGAGCTGACCTTCCGCCATATCCCCTTCCCCAGCCCGGACTTGCGTGTGCACATGGATGCGCTCGCCAACAAGATCGGGTTTCCGCTGCAGGCAATGAGTAATGGCTGAGAAGGAAGTCTGGATCACCGGCGTCGGCCTGCTCTCCTCGCTCGGCGAGGGGCTGGATGCGCATTGGGAGGCGCTCGGCGCCAAGCGCGTCAATGCCGACGAGAAACGCCTCGCGCCGTACGTGATCCATCCGATCGCCCCCGTCAGCTTCGACGCCCAGATCCCGAAGAAGGGCGATCAGCGTCAGATGGAGACATGGCAGCGGATCGGCACCTACGCCGCCGGGCTGGCGCTTGATTCCGCCGGCGTCAAAGGCAATCAGGAAATCCTGTCGCGGATGGACATGATCATCGCGGCCGGTGGCGGCGAGCGTGATCTCAATGTCGACCTGGCGATCATGAACGCCGATGCGCAGGGCAAGCTGCCGCCTGCCGTCCTCAACGAGAAGCTGATGAACGAGTTGCGCCCGACGCTGTTCCTGGCGCAGCTCTCCAACCTGCTCGCCGGCAACATCGCGATCGTTCACGGCGTGTGCGGGACGTCGCGCACCTTCATGGGCGAGGAAGCCGCGAGCATCGACGCCGCGCGGATCGCCGTCGCGCGCATCGGGGCCGGACAGAGCGACATCGCGCTGGTCGGCGCGGCCCACAACGGCGATCGCGGCGACCTCTTGATGCTCTATTCGTTCGGCGACTTCGCCCTCAAGGATCAATACGCGTCGGTCTGGGCCCGCCGGAACAACCCGGGCTTCGCCATCGGCTCCGCCGGCGCCTTCCTGGTGATGGAGTCGCGCGAGCATGCCGAGGCGCGCGGCGCCAAGCCGTACGCCAAGCTGACCAAGGTGGTCGCCGATCTTGCCAAGCGCAAGCAGCCCGGCGCCGTGACGAAGTCGCTGCAGGCGCTGTGGCCGCAGCTCGGGGTCAGCAACGACAACGCCATGCTGATCACGGGCGCGACCGGCGCCGAGCCTGCGACCGCCGACGAGCGCGAATTCCTCGCTCAGCATCCCGGCGTTGCCGTGCGCGCCACCGGAACGACCTTTGGGCACACCATGGAGGCGCAGTTCCCGCTCGGGCTCGCGCTGGCCGCGTTGTCGATTTCCCGCGGCGCGCTCTATCCGGCCAACGACCCGACCGGGCTGGAGGTTGAAAAGACCGAAGCGCCAACCCAGATTGTCGTATTGGGGGTCGGCCACTGGCAGGGCGAAGGCATGGCACTGGTCGAGGCCGTCAAGTAATTCGGCGCAAGCACCGACGGGGATACCATGACAGCACCACGCGATAAATTCGGCCGACCGATCGTCGTCGTGACCGGCATGGGAATTGTGACGTCGCTCGGCGGCGGCAAGACCGACAATTGGAAGCGCCTCAGCGCGGGCGAGTCCGGCATCAAGACCGTGACGCGCTTCCCGCTCGACAGTCTGAAGACGACGATGGCCGGCGCCGTCGATTTCGTCACCGTCGACCCGTTCTCCTCGACCAGTCTGTCGCAGCGCCTGGCGGAGATCGCGACCGAAGAGGCGCTGGAGCAGTCCGGCATCGGCAGCAAGGGCAACTTCCCCGGGCCGCTGTTTCTGGCGGTCGCGCCGATCGAAACCGAGTGGCCGCAGCGGCTCGAGGTCGCGCGCGAGGTTCCGACCAAGGACTTTGGCATCATCGACTATCTGGCGACCTGCAGCGGCGGCAAGTTCGCCCACTTCCACCGGCGTTTCACTTTCGGTTCGGTCGCGCTCAACCTCGCCGAGACCTTCGGCAGCAAGGGGTCGCCGATCTCGCTCTCGACGGCTTGCGCGTCCGGCGCGACCGCGATCCAGCTCGGCGTCGAGGCGATCCGCCGCGGCGAAACCGATGCAACGCTGTGCGTCGCGACCGACGGCTCGGTCAATCCGGAAGCCATGGTGCGCTTCTCGCTGCTCTCGGCGCTCTCCACCCAGAACGATCCGCCCCAGGGGGCCTCAAAGCCGTTTTCGAAGAACCGCGACGGCTTCGTGATGGCCGAAGGCGCCGGCGCATTGGTGCTGGAGAGCTACGACGCTGCGATGGCGCGCGGCGCGCGCATCCTGGGCGTCGTCGCCGGCTGCGGCGAGCTCACCGACTCCTTCCACCGCACCCGCTCTTCCCCGGACGGCAAGCCGGCGATCGGCTGCGTGCGCAAGACACTTGCTGACGCGGGCATGGAGCCCGAGCAAATCGATCACATCAACGCGCACGGCACCTCGACGCCGGAAAACGACAAGATGGAATATCTTGCGACCGCGGCGGTGTTCGGCGAACACACCAAAAACATTCCGGTGTCGTCGAACAAATCGATGGTCGGCCACACCATCTCGGCCGCCGGTGCGGTCGAGGCGATCTTCTCGCTGCTCACGCTCGAGCATCAGCGGATTCCGCCGACGATCAACTACGAGGTGCCCGATCCCGCGATCCCGTTCGATGTGGTCGGCAACAAGGCGCGCGACGCCAAGGTGACCGCCGTGATGTCGAACTCGTTCGGGTTCGGCGGGCAGAACGCTTCGCTGATCCTGACGCGCGAGCCGGCCTAGCGCCCTCGCCTCATCAGATGAAACGCCTGCTCCTTCGCGCCCGCGCGCATCTGCGTGATGCCGCAAAACCTGTGACCGATGCGGCGATCGGCGGGCTGACGATCGGCCTGCTGCGCACCACGCGCTATTTCGATCCGGAGAAGACCGCACGGTTCTTCGGCCGCGCCGCGCATTTCATCGGCCGCCGGCTGCGCGAGGATCGCATCGGCCGCGAGAACCTCACGGCCGCTTTCCCGGAAAAGTCACCGCAGGAGATCGAAGAGATCCTGACAGGCGTCTGGCATAACCTCGGACGCATCGGGGCCGAATTCGCGCACATCGACCGCATCTGGGACCACGATCCCCAGAATCCCGACAAGCCGGGTCGCGTCGAATTCTCGGCGCGCAGCAAGCAACTGTTCGACCAGTTGCGTGACGACGGCAAGCCGGCCTTGTTCTTTGCCGCACATCTTGGCAATTGGGAGCTCTCTCCGATTGCCGCGGCAGCACATGGGCTCGATGCTACGATCCTGTTCCGGCGGCCGAACATCGAAGCCGCCGACCGCGCCATCGAACGCATCCGCGCTGTCAACCTTGGCACGCTGGTCCCGGCCGGCCGCGACGCGCCGCTCAGGCTGGCGCAGGCGCTGAAGAACGGCCAGCACGTCGCGATGCTGGTCGACCAGTATTTGACCAACGGTGTTCCCGTCACCTTCTTCGGCCGCAAGACCACCGCTAACCCGCTACTGGCGCGCCTGCGCCGGCAGATCGATTGCCCGATCCATGGCACCCGGATCATCCGCCTGCCCGACGGCCGCTTCCGCGGCGAGGTCACCGAGGAAGTGAAGCCGGTGTTCGATGCATCCGGCCAGATCGATATCCAGGGCACGATGCAGGCGATCACCGACATCGTCGAGGGCTGGGTCCGCGAATATCCGGATCAGTGGCTCTGGCTGCACCGGCGGTGGCGGTAACTGTCCGACGACGCCATTGGCATCACAGACGTTCGCGAGCGAGCGACGGTACGTTCCCTCCGCATGCGATTACCCATATACGCGACCGCTCGCTGTCGACGACACCTCCCAAGACTGCCGCCATCGCCAAGGCGCCGCTGGGCTCGACCCGGATGCCGCAGGTCCCAAGGAGTAACCGGGCAGCGTGTTGCACAAGTTCATCGCTAACGGCGCACACCTGAACATTTGACCGTTGCAGAATTTCGAAGGCTCGCACTCCGATCTGGCGGGAGCGCAAAGCATCGCATACCGTATCTCCAGGAGGATCAATCCGGATCGGAACGCCAATCTCACGGGCACGCGCGTAGCGCTGGTGGGTCTCCGGTTCTGCAACATAGATTGCAGCCGGAATGGACCAGGAGCGCAAAGCAAGGGCAACGCCAGCGGCCAGCCCACCGCCACCACAGGCAACAATCACGGCATCGGAGGCTGGGCTACTTGCCTGAATGGCAGCTGCGATTTCCGAACCCACCGTGAAGCTTCCAGCAATCATCTCGACGTCTTCGAAAGCGTGCAGGTTACGCCAACCGCGTCGATGGGCCTCCATTCGAGCGCAATCGACCAACTCCGACCGCTCGACGATTTTTATCTCAGCTCCGGTTTCTCGGGCCTGCTCCCTCTTAAAGGCCGCTACGTCCGCGGGCATGACCAAACAGGCGGGCTTGTCCAGCTCCTGAGCGGCCAGGCCAACCGCGATCGGAAAGTTTCCCGATCCTGCGGCGACAACTCCTCGCTCGGCGTTTCTCGCCCCAAGGATTGCTCCTCGAAACTTGAACGAGCCGCCATGTTGAACGGTCTCGTCTTTGATGAGGATTGTTCGCCCAGTCAGTGCGTCCAACGCGGCGCAAGATCGTATGGGTGTTTCCAGCGCCCGCCCTGCAATAAACTCGAGATCATCACGAACCAAATGAATCGGACGGGGCATCTTGGCCTCTGCGGCAATCGCAAGGAGTACCGAGGGCTATCGGACACACCTGCACGGGTGTCCAATCAGCTGTTGTGACTGCTCGATTTATCTTGTGAACGCCTGAAATATCTCAGCTCGTCATAGGCAATAGCCGAATGTCCGCCGTGCCCACACGCAGCCCTAGCGCCCGGTCTTCACCCGCGTCCACAAGCGGTTGATGATCCGCTGCGTCGCCGGATCGCGCGCCGTGATCACGAAGAGCTTCTTCTGCATCGCCTCGTCGGGATAGATGTTCTTGTCGTTGAATATCTTCGGATCGATCAGCTTCTGGCTCGCCAGATTGCCGTTGGCGTAGGACAGGAAGTTCGAATTCTTGGCCGCGACGTCGGGACGGTAGAGGTAGTTGATCAGCTCGTAGGCCTCGGCGACGTTCTTCGCGTCCGCCGGAATCGCGAGATTGTCGAAGAACATCTGCGCGCCTTCCTTCGGGATCGTGTAACCGATCTCGACGCCGGTCTTGGCCTCCGCCGCCCGGCTGCGCGCCTGCATGATGTCACCCGACCATCCGACCACGAAGCAGATCTCACCCGAGGCCAGCGCGCTGAGATATTCGGATGAATGGAATTTGCGCACATAGGGCCGGATCTTGATGACGAGATCGGCGGCCTTCTCGAGGTCAGCCTGCTTGGTCGAGTTCGGGTCCAGGCCGAGATAGCTTAGCGCCGCCGGCAGGATGTCGTCGGCGGAATCCAGCATGTGAATTCCGCAATCCTTGAACTTGGCGAGATTCTCCGGCTTGAACACCATGTCCCAGCTGTCGATCCTGGCATCGGGCCCGAGAATCTTCTCAGCCATCTTGACGTTGTAGCCGATGCCGGTGGTGCCCCACATGTAGTTGGCGCCGTAATTGTTGCCGGGATCATAGGTCGCGAGCTGACCGGTCACCACCGGCCACGCATTGGCGAGGTTCGGCAGCTTCGACTTGTCGAGCTTGAGGAACACCTTCGCGGTGATCTGGCGCTGCAGGAAATAGCCGGTCGGCACCACGACGTCGTAGCCCGACTTGCCGGCGAGCAGCCGGGTCTCCAGCGTCTCGTTGGCGTCGAACGTGTCGTAGACGACCTTGATGCCGGTTTCCTTGGTGAAGTCCTCGAGGACACCCGGCGCCATGTAGTTCGACCAGTTGTAGAAATTGACCGTGCGCTCCTCCGTACGTGCGGAGGCAGCAAACAACAGAACCGTGGCGACCGTACCAACAAGGTTGACGAGACGACGGCTCTGCTTCTGCATTCTGGTCTACCTCTTGCGACGATGAACTGCGTCGGACAGCCACTCCAGCGCGGTGTCGAGCGTCGAGTCCTTCTTGGCGAAACAGAAACGCACGACCGACGTCACCGCATCCTGCTCGTAAAACGCCGACACTGGAATAGCCGCAACCTTGTAATCCTGCACAATTCGCCAGCAGAACTCCGCGTCGGTCTCATTCAGACCAAGCGGTGACAGATCAACGGTGAGGAAGTAGGTCCCCTGCGACTTCAGCACCGGAAAACCGATGCTCTCAAGCCCCTTGGTGAGGCGGTCGCGGCTCCGCGCCATGTCCTTGCGCATGTCGAAGAAATAATCGTCCGGCTTGCTGAGGCCGTACGCGACCGCCGCCTGCAGATTGGGCGCCGTCGTGAAGGTGAGGAACTGGTGCACCTTCGCAGCGACGCGCAGCAGCGGCGGCGCGGCGCAGACGAAGCCGATCTTCCATCCGGTCAGCGAGAAGATCTTGCCGGCGCTGCCGACCTTGATGGTGCGGTCGCGCATGCCCGGGATCGTGATCAGCGGGATGTGCTCGCGGCCGTCGAACACGACGTGCTCCCAGACCTCGTCGCAGATCGCAACCACGTCGAACTCCTGGCAGTACCGCGCCAGTAGTTCGAGGTCCTCGCGCGGATAGACCACCGCGGCCGGGTTGAGCGGGTTGTTGAACAGCACCGCCTTGGTCTTGTGGTTGAAGACGCTGCGCAGCATCTCCTCGTTCAGCCGCCACTCCGGCGGCTCGAGCCGTAACAGCCGCGGAATGCCGCCGGCCTGGCGGATGATCGGCAGATAGGAATCATACACCGGCTGAAAGCAGACCACCTCGTCGCCCGGCTCGACCACGGCGAGGATTGAGGAGGTCAGCGCCTCGGTGCCGCCGGAGGTGACCATCACCTCGGTCATCGGATCGAGCTTGAGCCCATGCCAGTGGCCGTAATGCGATGCGATCGCCTGACGGAGTTCCGGAATGCCCATCATCGACGGATACTGGTTGTAGCCGTTGATAGATGCATCCGCGGCGGCGCGGCGGATGTCCTCCGGTCCGGGATCGTCGGGAAAGCCTTGGCCGAGATTGATGGCGTTGTTGTCGCGCGCCGCCTGCGACATCGCCTCGAAGATGGTGACGGGAAGGTCCGCGAAGACCTTGTTCATGGAGGTCATGTCAGGGATCAGCCGCCGGTCTTGGTGGGCAGTCCTGCTGCCTTCCAGCCGATGATGCCGCCCGCCAAATGCTTGTCGTAAGGCAGGCCCGCGGCCTGGGCCGCCAGCGAGGCCGTCACCGAGCGCTTGCCGGAGCGGCAGGCGAACACCACCTGCTTGCCCTGCGGATCGGGAATCGCTGATGGATCGAACGTCGACAGCGGCACCACGACGCCATCGGGATAGGCCTCGACGGCGACCTCATTGGGCTCGCGGACGTCGACCAGGAGATAACGGCCTTCCGCTATACCCTTCGACACCTCGTCCGGAAACAAATCTTCCACCTTGTGGTCCGCCACGGAAATATCCTCCCGATATCAGCTTGGGCGAGCGTCGCGCGGCTCGCCGGTCCGGGCCGCAAAGTCGCCTCTCGCGCGAAGAAAATCAAGCACCCGAAACGGGTTAGATGCCGCGCGGAAACGCTGGATCGTGGACCCTAGATCGTGACTTGCGTGCCGACCTCGACCACCCGCCCGGTCGGAATCTGGAAATAGTCGGTGGCATCGTTCGAGGAGCGGCTCAGCGCGATGAACAGATGGTCCTGCCAGCTCGGCATGCCCGAATGCGCCGCCGGCTTCAACGCACGGCGGGACAGGAAGAACGAGGTCGACATGATGTCGAACTGCCAGCCGAGCTTGCGGGCGATCGCCAGCGTCTTCGGCACGTTCGGCTGCTCCATGAAACCGAACTTCAGCGTCACCTTGGAGAAAGTCTCGGTCAGCTGCTCCATCCGCACCCGCTCGGACGGATCGATGCGCGGCGTCGGCGCGGTCTCGATGGTCAGGATGACGTTCTTCTCGTGCAGCACCTTGTAGTGCTTGAGGCTATGCATCAGCGCGGTCGGCGCGCTGACGGGATCGCTCGTCAGGAACACGGCCGTCCCGGAGACGCGCTGCGGCGGCCGCTTCTCCAGCATCGCGACGAGATCGGCGAGCGGAAATTCCAGCTTGCGCGACTTTTCGAACAACAGCCGGCTGCCGCGCCGCCAGGTGTACATCACCACGATCATGGCTCCGCCAAGCGCGAGCGGCACCCAGCCGCCCTCGAACACCTTGAGCAGGTTGGCGGCCAGGAACGTGATGTCCAGGAACAGGAACGGCGCGACCAGCGCGGCGGCGGCGAGCGGCGACCAGCGCCAGACCTTCCAGATCACCACAAAACCCATCATCGCCGTCACCACCATGGTGCCGGTCACGGAGATGCCGTAGGCCGACGCCAGCGCGCTCGACGAGCGGAACATCAGCACCAGCACGATGACCGCGATAAACAGGAACCGGTTGATGCGCGGCATGTAGATCTGCCCGGAATGCGCCTCCGACGTGTGACGGATTTCGAACCGCGGCATCAGGCCGAGCTGGATCGCCTGCCGGGTCAGCGAGTAGGCGCCGGTGATGACGGCCTGGCTCGCGATCACGGTCGCCATGGTCGCAAGCGCGACCATCGGGATCAGCGCCCAGTCCGGGAACATCAGGAAGAACGGGTTCTCGATACCTTTGGGATCGCCGATCAGAAGCGCGCCCTGCCCGAGATAGTTCAACGCCAGCGACGGCAGTACGATGAACAGCCACGCGGTCTGGATCGGGCGCTTGCCGAAGTGACCGAGGTCGGCATAGAGCGCCTCCGCGCCGGTCACGGCGAGGAAGACCGCACCGAGCGTGATGAAGCCGATCACGCCGTGATGCAACATGAACGACACCGCAAGGATCGGGTTGAATGCGTACAGCACCTCGGGGTGCCGCACGATCTGCGGCAGCGCCGCGATCGCGATCACGGCGAACCACACGCACATCACCGGGCCGAAGAACGCGGCGACGCGCGCGGTGCCGCGCGACTGCACCGAGAACAGGACGACCAGGATCACCACCGTGAGCGGGACGACGTAGGGGTCGAAGGTGGCGGTGACGAGCTTGATGCCTTCGATCGCGGACAGCACCGAGAGCGCCGGGGTGATGACGGCATCGCCGTAGAACAGCGCGCCGCTGATGATGCCGAGCAGCACGATCGCGGCTCCGCCCTTGGTGACTGCGCGCTGCGCCAGCGCCATCAGGGCCAGCGTCCCGCCCTCGCCATTGTTGTCGGCACGCAGCAGGATCACGACATATTTCAGCGTCACGACGACGATCAACGCCCACAGGATCAGCGAGAGCACGCCGAGCACCGCATGCGCCGTCACGGCGCCCTCGCCGCCGGCAGCCGCGACTACGGCTTCGCGCAGCGCATACAGCGGGCTGGTACCGATGTCGCCATAGACGACACCGATGCTGCCGAGCATCAGCGCCTTGAAGGTGGCGGTTGAATGCGCCTCGCCATGGCCGTTTACCGCGGGCGTTTCCGCCGCGGTGATCGCACTCTCGGATGACATGGGAAGCTGCGCCTCTGTCTTCTGCCGCACTGCACAATGCCGGGTTGCAGGCCTATACTCCCGGCAGGAATGCATAGGTTAGCCCGGATTCAGGCCTCCGCCATGCATATCACGCATAGATCACGGCTTTTCAACTGTCGAATCCGTTGCCGCATCAAATAGTTACCTGAGTACCCACTTCAACGACCCGCCCGGTCGGAATCTGGAAATAGTCGGTGGCATCGTTGGCCGACCGGCTCATCGCGATGAACAGGTGGTCCTGCCACTGCGGCATCCCGGACTGGGCGGACGGCTTCAGTGACCGGCGCGACACGAAGAACGAGGTCGACATGATGTCGAACTGCCAGCCGAGCTTGCGCGCGACCGCGAGCGCCTTCGGCACGTTCGGCGATTCCATGTAGCCGAAGCGCAGCCGCACCGCGGTGAACTTGTCGCTGACCTTCTCCATGGTCACGCGCTCCGACACGTCGACGCGCGGTGTCGGTGCAGTCTCGATGGTCAGGATCACATTGTGCTCGTGCAGCACCTTATTGTGCTTGAGATTGTGCAGCAGCGCGGTCGGCACGAAGCTGGGATCGCTGGTCAGGAACACCGCGGTGCCCTTGACGATATGCGGCGGCCGTTTCTCCAGGCTGTGGATCAGGTCGCGCAGCGGCACCTCGATGCGGCGGGTCTTGGCGATCAGGATCGCAGCGCCGCGACGCCAGGTCCAGATCATCGTCGCCATCACGACGCCGAACAGCAGCGGCACCCATGCGCCCTCGAACAGCTTCAAGAGATTGGCGCTGAAGAAGGTCATGTCGACGATCACGAACGGCAGGATCAATGCGGCGGCCGACGTCACGCGCCAGTTCCACAGCTTCCAGATCACGATGAAGCCCATGATGCCGTCGGCGACCATGGTCGTGGAGACGGCGATGCCGTAGGCCGAGGCGAGCCCGCTCGAGGTGCGGAACAGCAGCACCAGCAGCAGCACGCCGATCAGCAGCAGCCGGTTGACCCGCGGCAGGTAGATCTGCCCGGCATGGGTCTCCGAGGTGTAGCGGACCTCGAAGCGCGGCAAGAGCCCGAGCTGCACCGCCTGGCTGATCAGCGAATAGGCGCCGGTAATGACGGCCTGGCTCGCGATCACGGTGGCAGCGGTGGCAAGCCCGATCAGCGGCAACAGCAGCACGTCGGGCACCATGCGGTAGAACGAGTTCTCGATCGCGGCGGGATCGGACAGCACCAGCGCGCCCTGTCCGAAATAATTCAGCAGCAGCGACGGCAGCACGAAGAACAGCCAGCCGGACTGGATCGGCTTGCGGCCGAAATGCCCGAGATCGGCATACAGCGCCTCGCCGCCGGTCACCGCGAGGAACACCGCGCCGAGTGTCACCAGGCCGACGGTGCCGTGGGTCAGCAGGAACTGGATTGCGTAATACGGATTGATCGCCGCCAGCACCGACGGATCGTCCATGATGTGGAGCAGCCCCATCACCGCGAGCGAGGCGAACCACACCACCATCACCGGCCCGAAGGCGGAGGCGACGCGCGCGGTTCCGGTGCGCTGCACCGAGAACAGCAGCACGAGGATCAGGATCGTCAGCGGCACCACATAGTGCTCGAGATGCGGCGTGGCGAGCTTGAGGCCTTCGACCGCCGACAGCACCGAGATCGCCGGCGTGATCATGGAATCGCCGATGAACATCGAGGCGCCGACCACGCCGAGCGCGAGCAGCGGCCAGCTGCGCCGTCCGATCGCACGCTGGCCGAGCGCCATCAGCGAGAGCGTGCCGCCCTCGCCATTATTATCGGCGCGCAGCAGCAGCAGGACGTATTTGGCGGTGACGACGGTGAACAGCGCCCACAGGATCAGGCTGAGCACGCCGAGCACCATGATGCGCGTCACCGGCTGGCCGTGCGCGGCGCCACCAACCGCCTCGCGGAATGCGTAGAGCGGCGAAGTTCCGATATCGCCGAACACCACCCCGATGCTGCCCAGTGTCAGGGCCCAGAAGCCGGAGGTGAGCTTGCCTTCCTGGACTTCGGTGGATGAGACGCTGACAGCCATGGCGAGGTTGGAACGCCCGATCGGTTGATTTTGATCCGCGCGGCTATCGACGCTTCCGCCTCGCCTGTCAACCGAGCAACACGGCCAAAGGCGGTAGCAGGGTAACCCGGAGCTACGGCTTCAGATCCGGCGGCAACGGCGGATTTTCCCGCATCAACGTGATGGTCACGCGACGGTTCGCCGGCAGCGTCGGATCGTCGGGAAACAGCGGCTGGCCGTCGGCCTTGCCGGAAACCGCGAAGATGTGGGACGGCGGCAGCCCCTCCCGCTCCAGGATCTGCCGCACCGCGTTAGCGCGGTCCGCGGACAGGTCGAAGGCGTCGTAATCGCTGCGCGCCGGCACGAAGCCTGCGGCTGTATGCCCCACGATCGCGATCCGCAGCGGCGTCGCCTTCAGCGGCGCGGCGAGCTTCTGGATCAGCCGGCGGGTGCGCTCATACGGCTCCCTGGAGCCGTCGGCGAACATCGAGCGGCCGTCCTGGTCGACGATCTCGAGGTTGAGCCCCTCCTTGGTCTCCTCGAACATGATGTTCTTGGAAATCTCGGTCAGCTCCGGCATGTCCTGCAGCGCTTGGCGCAGCGAAGCGGAGGCCAGCGCGAATTCGCGGTCGATCTTCAGCCGCGCGCCGTTGATCTGGCTGCGCTCCTTTTCGTCCGGCGTCGGATTGGCCGAGGACTCTTCCGGCGAGATGTGCTCAACATTCTTGAGCTTCGGCCGGGTCGGCAGGCCATCGGACTCGACGATGCCCGAATAGCGCACATTGGTCTGCACGCCGAAGGCGTCGCGCATCGAGCCGGCGACGATCTTCAGCTTGTTGTTGTCCATGGTAGAGAACGCGACGAGCATCACGAAGAAGCTCATCATCAGGCCCATCAGGTCGGCGAAGGTCACGAACCAGCCGTGACCTCCGGTATGGGCGTCGCCGCGCTTTTTCTTGGCCATCGCTGCTGTCCCGGGAGTGCCAGTCGGGGCCGTCAGGCCGGAACCGGCTCACCCTCCTCGTTGCGATGCTTCTCCGGCAGATAGGCCAGCAGCATCTCGCGCACCAGCGCCGGGCTCTTGGAGTCGCGGATCATCAGGATGCCGTCGATGATCAGCGTGCGGTTGGTCTCCTCGTCGAGCAGCTTGCCGTGCAGCTTGTCGGCGATCGGCAGGCAGAACAGGTTGGCCACCAGCGCGCCGTACAGCGTGGCGAGCAGCGCGGTCGCCATGAACGGGCCGAGCTTGGAAGGGTCGGTCATGTTGGCGAACATCTGCACCATGCCGATCAGCGTGCCGATCATGCCGAAGGCCGGCGCGCAGTCGCCGATCGCGCGGTAGATCTTGCTGCCTTCGTCGAGGTGCATCAGAAAGTTGTCGCGGTCGCGCTCCATGTTGTCCCGGATGAATTCGAGATCGTAGCCGTCGGCGACGTAGCGGATGCCCTTGGCGAGGAACGGCTCGTCGGTCTCGACCTTCTCCAGGCCGACCGGGCCCTGCTTGCGGGCGATCTCGGCGATGCGGGCGAGCTCGTCGACGAGGTCGCGGGCCGACAGCCGGCTCATGGTGAAGGCAAACTTGGCGCCGAGGGGCAGCCCATGCAGCATCACGCCGAGCGGAAAGCGGATCATCGTCGCCGCGATCGAGCCGCCGAAGATGATGATCATGGCGTGTTCGGAGATGAACATGTGCAGGTCGCCGCCCATGAACATCATCACCGCGATGACGATGATGCCAGCCAACAGCCCGGCGCCAGTCATGATATCCATAGGAGACTCCAACGCGTACGCAACCTGCCCGTCCTGGACGGCGCGCAGCCCAGTGCGGGCCGCGTGGAAAACCCTAACGTTAACGCCATTAAGGACGCGTTACCGAATCTGGTAGGGATAACAACGGGTAAACGTCCGCCTTTTCGCGATGTCGTTGAAGATGTTGGCTTTCCGCATGGGACGCCGCCGCTGCATGCGCAAAAGGCCTCCCCGTAGAACAACGGAGATGAGATAGGTTTGCCAAGAGCGTTTTCGAGCGAAGTGGGTACCGGTTCGCGTGAAGAAAACGCGTCAACACAAGATTCTGGAGCCCCGTTCCGATTCAATCGGAACGGAAAAGGCTCCAGGGGAAACGAACCAATGAGCAGGACAGGATGAAGGCGGTCGTCGTTGAGCAATATGCGCCTATCGATCAGATCGAGCTGAAGCAGATCACCACGCCCGAACCCGGCCCCGGACAGATCCGCGTCCGGGTCCACGCCGCGAGCATCGGCTTCGTCGATGGGTTGAAGGTCGAGGGCCGCTACCAGACCAAGGATGCCCTGCCCTTTACGCCGGGTGCGGAATTCGCCGGCGTGGTCGACGAGGTCGCGGGCGACGTCGCCGGCATCGCGCCGGGCATGCGGGTGATGGGCGCGGCGCGCTCGGGCGCGCTGGCCGAGTACATCGTCGTGCCGCCTGCCGCCGTCGAGGTCATGCCCGACGGCCTGTCGATGGAGGCCGCCGCGGCCTTTCGCACCAATTACCTCACCGCGCTGTATGCGCTCGCCGAGCGCGGCTCGCTCAAGGCCGGCGAGCAGCTGCTGGTGCTCGGTGCCGCCGGCGGCACCGGCATCGCCGCGATCCAGGTCGGCAAGCTGCTCGGCGCGCGCGTCATTGCCGCGGCCTCGACCGACGAGAAGCGTAGCTTCGCCGCGAGCTTCGGCGCCGACGCCGCCGTCGACTACACAAAGCCCGATTGGCGCGACGCGTTGAAGGACGCAACCGGCGGCAATGGTCCCGACGTGATCTTCGATCCGGTCGGCGGCGAGGTCTCGCTGCAGGCGTTCCGCTCGATCGCCTGGAACGGTCGCCATGTCGTGGTCGGCTTTGCGGCAGGCCAGATCCCCGCTCTGCCGTTCAATCTGCCGCTGTTGAAGGGCGGCCTCCTGATCGGCGTCGACGCCGCCCAGATCGCGCGCCGCGAGCCCGAGGCGCAGGCGCGCGTGATGACGCAATTGTCGGCATGGCTGAACGACGGGCGACTGACGCCTGTTGTCGGCAAGGTGTTCGAGCTTGAAGATTTCCGCGCGGCGTTCACGACGATGCAGACCCGCGCGGCGCTGGGCAAGATGGTGGTGCGGATCGGACAGTGAGAGAGGCACCGCTATCACCTCATCCTCGCTGTCGCGTCGGCCGCTCGCTGCCGTTCCACCATCGCGCGCAATTGCGCATGGAGTCGGAAATGATGTCCTGCCACACACACAGCACCATCAACCACGGGGGCGAGTTGTCGAAGAAGGCTGCTGTGGCCCCAGCGCGCTGCAATAGCGACCATTTGGAGCTGATGGTGTGGACGGCCCCCTACGGCATCAGTGTGCCAGAATGAGGTTGTTGCAAATCTCAGACATGGGAGCCGTCCGTGAACCAGATTATCCGCATTGGGATGGATACGTCGAAGCATATTTTTGTGCTGCATGGGGTTGATGCGTCCGAGCAGCCGGTCTTACGCAAGAAGCTTTCGCGCAAACTCGTGCTGGAGTTCTTCGCCAAATTGCCGCCGACGGTGATCGGGATGGAGGCCTGCGGGGCGTCGCAATATTGGGCGCGCGAGCTTTCCAAGCTCGGTCACGAGGTGAAGCTGATGGCGCCGCAATTGGTTAAACCCTACGTGATGCGGAACAAGAATGACGGGCGTGATGCAGAAGGCCTGTGTGAAGCGATGAGCCGGCCGAGCATGCGCTTTGTGCCGGTGAAGACGGCCGAGCAGCAGGCTGCGCTGATGCTGATGGGGGTCCGCGACGGACTGATCGCCCGGCGCACCCAATTGACCAACACGATCCGCGGCCATGCGGCGGAGTATGGCCTGATCGCGCCCAAGGGACTGGACGCGATCGAACCACTGCTGGCGCGGATCGCGCAGGACGAGACGCTTCCCGCTCTGGCGCGCGAGCTGTTTGTCGTGCTGGGCCGGGAGTGCGTCAGGCTCGAGGGCGAGTTGGAGGTGGTTGAGGCCAGGCTGATGGCCTGGCACCGCGGCGATGCCACGGGCCGGCGCCTGGCTCAGATCCCCTCGGTCGGTCCGATCATTGCAACGATGCTGGTGATGAAGACACCTGATCCGGGCGCGTTCCGCTCCGGTCGTCACTTTGCGGCTTGGCTCGGCCTCACGCCCAAGGACCATTCCACCGCAGGCAAGACCAGGCTCGGCAAGATTACCCGGGCGGGCGACCAGGACCTGCGCCGTCTGCTGGTCGTCGGGGCCACGGCGGTGATCCAGCAGGCCAGGCGGGGGCGCGGTCATCACTCGCGCTGGCTGCTGGCGCTGATCAAGCGTAAGCCGCCGAAGCTTGCGGCCGTAGCGCTCGCCAACAAGGTGGCGCGCATCGTCTGGAAGCTGATGGTGACGGGTGAGAGTTATGACGCCGCACGGCTGAATGCCGCGACGACGGGTACCGCTTAACAGATTGGCCGGCTGGCGGGCTCGCTCGTCAGCCGACCCGGAGCTGCAAGAGCAGATGGAGCGATCGATCGAGCAACGATGCGAGACAATCCGTGGGACCCATCGGCCGTCAACAGGTCGCGGAGTTGTTTGGAACTCGCATCGCGCAAACCATCTTGGCCAGCGATCCATTCGATCGCACTCAACAGGCCGGACATATGGATGCAAGCGATCCGATCAATCCCAGAAAGCTCTTGTGCCACGGGGGCCGTCCACATATGGGTCCCGGCCTTCGCCGGGACGACGCCGAGGGCGCGGCGCGAGCCATACGTTCGCGTTCTCGCGGCATGATTTGTCCGAGCTTTGCAGTTCGTTCCGCCCTCTCTTGGAGAGAGGGCGCAGGGAAAGCCGGGTGCCGATCGCACCCATGGGTCCCGCGTAGTAAAAAACGCGGGAGGTAGGACCACAGGTGTAACCGGAAACAACCCGGCTTTCCCTGCGCGATGGGTTACGGCTTACTTCGTGCTCTCCCCGGCGAGACTGGGCTTGCTTGTCACCGCCTTCGCAAAACGCTTGCGCGTTTTGCGACAGGACACCGGCCGCTAGGGCGTCAGGACCACACGACTTCACCGTCCGCGTCACGCGCACTCGTCAGTTGCGCACTCGGCGTCCACCGCATCTCGACCCGCGCCCGTGACGACCGCGAAGCGCCCCTCGTGTCGGGCGAGACGGGCGTATTGAACATCTGAGTTGGGTCCGGCGTCAAGTTAAATTCTGCAAACCCGAACGAACTGACGGTGCGGCCAGCATGCGGGCGCCCTGTCCGGCCCGAGGCTCGGCGACAAATTATCACACGTTATTGCCGCTGGGTTCCGCGCCTCCTACCGTTTGCCGAAAACGGCTGCGGGGTGAAAAAATGCAGGACATGCTGACGCATCTGGAGAAGCTTCGCACCGACGCTGCGGAGTGCGCCCTGATCCGCGACCTGGCCACGGACATCAAGAAGCGCGAACTGTTCTCCAAGCTCGCCGAGCATCTCGCAGCCCTCGCAGCGGAAGTGGAAAAGGCCATTGCCGCGGCCGGAAGGAAGGGCGAAGCCAATTAGGGTGTGGACACAACCAGCTTGCTTCCGCCCCCAAGGGAGCGAGTCTCTATTCGTGCCACAGAGACGGGCGACGCCACCTGGTTCACACACAGCGCCGTTGAACCTTGCATCCGGTTCGCTCGAGATTTTCTCACGTCATCTACGAATTTTTCTGAATTGTCCGGCTCATCTTTTTCAGAGATGATCTCGACAGGAGGGACAGACATGGCGAGCGACACGAACGTCCGGGCTGGCCGATGCCATTGTGGCGCTGTGCGTTTCGAGGCAACGCTCAGCGACGGCTTCAATTCAATCCGCCGCTGCACCTGCTCCTACTGCCGGATGCGAGGCGCCGTCGTTGTCATGGCGGAGATGGGTGGGATCAAGCTGCTGCAAGGCGAGGATACGCTGACGAGCTACCGCTTCCATACCGGATCGGCGCAGCACTTCTTCTGTTCTCGCTGCGGAATATACACGCACCATCAACGACGATCCGACCAGAACCTGTATGCCGTGAACGTGGCTTGCCTGGACGGCGTAAGCCCGTTCGATTTCTCCGAGGTACCCGTCATGGATGGCGTCAACCATACCAACGACACCGGCAGGCCAACGCGTCGAGCAGGCACCCTCCGCTTCATCCCGGCTGACTAGCACTTGCGATCAGCCGGCACCGCTCAGCGATGCCCTCAAAGAAGCCAGCCTCTCCAACCAGGGCGCCTTCGCCAAATCCTGGATGTCTGCTCATCCTCAATGAGCGGCGGAAAAGCCGACCCTGCACGCGGTCCGAGAAGGGCCAGTGGCCGAACCATTCATCGTCAAGGCTGATCCAGATGACAGTCGGCTCTTCGGGAGAATGTTCCGTCTTGTGTCCCTTGCCAGGAGTGTCTTCAAACAAGATGAAGCTACCGGCGGGACGTGCCTTCGGTCACCGTTCACTGGTCAGGTGTTCGGAAGCTGACGTGTGTCGTTGCATATCCTGCCGACACTTCAAAAATCGCCGCGTTGGGAATGCGATCACTTCCGTTTTGGGGCATGAAGACACATCTGCTGAGTTTTGCACTAAACGAAATAACCATCGGCTTGCGAAGCAAGCCGTGATGCAGAGAATATAGTGAAGCAATGACCGCCCCTGATCTGCCACCAGAAACACTTCGTCCAGTTCCCCTCTCCAACTCCAACGACGGAGCATCGATCATCGCTTGTCTCGGTTCGAGCAGCACAGCCGGGAAAGGACAAGCCTTCGATTGGATCGGAGAACTTGAACGACGACCTCGCAACCGACGCTGCCGTTTTCGCAATTTTGGCGTAGGCGGCGATTTAGCTTACAACGCCCTCCAGCGTCTACCTGATGTGCTTGCTTACCACCCGCAAAAGGTTGTGGTCTGGGTCGGCGGCAACGATGTGCTTGCATTGGTTTCAAAAAAGGTCAGACGGTTCTTTCAATTCTCGAAGCATCTGCCAAGCGATCCGTCGCCGGAATGGTTCCGAGAGAACGTTCGGAGGATAATCCGACGTTTAAAGGCTGAAACCTCTTCCGACGTGGCGCTCTGCTCCTTGTCCCCGATTGGAGAAGACCCGACCTCTTCAAACCCCTTCCAAAGCGAGATCAACAGGCGCGTTGATGAGTTCAGCGAAAGCGTTAGGTTGGTGGCGCAGGAAGAGGATGTCGGCTATCTCGCTGTCCATGAAGCGATGCTTTCGCAAATCATGGCCGAGCCCGGTCGCGCTTTCACATGCTTCCAATTTTTTGCGTTCTATCGTGATGCCTTCCGCGCGCTCGCATTGCGCAAAGGCCCGGACGAGATTGCCCAAATGAATGGATGGCGCTTTCACACCGACGGCGTTCATCTGAACAGTCGAGGCGCAATGATCGTGGCCGATCTCGTCCAGGAGTTCATCGACAAAGAGCCGCGGCATTCGAATTGAGCTGGGCCGTGTCGGCTGCTGTTAAGCAGGCGGTTGTTGGTGCCAGAGCGAGAGTCCGATACCGGGCCGCCGCAATTTTGCGGCAAAGGTCTCAGTTGGGTCACACTCGGAGGTCGGCAAGCCTTCTGCCGAGTCCGCTGGTCCCCAGTGAGCAGAGATCCCCAGACCGCGCGAAGAGGTCCGAAAAGGGCAAACAGGCGACATCACGGGTTTAGGGCCGACGACGTGAGTTTACAGGCGTTGATGGGGTTTCCAGTCCTTCGTAACTATAATGCCCTTTTCATACAACTCATTCACAAATGACACGCCTGCATCGGGGTCCCCTAAGAAACCCGCCTCTGAAAATAGGGCTCTGAGTTGACTTGCTGTAATGAAGCCAGGCGGCCGATGTTCTGATGCCATGATTTCGGCACGTCGGATCAATTCCGCCCGATTGTCCGTCATCATGGTTCTCGCGATTTCAAGGTCAAAACTTTTGCGTTGCTCGCTGTATTAGCGGTGCCCCTAAATTCCGGTTTCGCGGTATCCTCGAGTAGCTTCTTGCCAGCGTCGGTCCATTGAGCGGTACGCGCATCAAAAACCTTCATCAGATCATAGTCGGCCAGCGCTTCTGCCGCCCGCTGAGGAGCGGACATCGCTTGAAGATCGGCGAAACCCTTGAGCTGCCACAAAACTGATCGACCATCTTGGCGAGAGCGACCAGCAGTTTCATTTCACCTTCTGTCATTTTTTACTGTGCCTTCCCAAAGGCTGACCTCCCTAGCTTAAAGGTGATACTCGGCAGTGCCAAACGTCCGTTTTGGGTCAATGGCGTCGTTTTTGCAGTCAGCCAGCTACGTCCGGTCTCCCCTCAACTTCGGCGATGTCGCTGCATGCGCCAACTGACGCGGTGGGCCATAAGCAGAGACGGATCATCCAAAGGTCGGCCTCTCGTCCGTTAAGGGCCAATACTGTCCTGTGCTGTGGGCTTACCCGGCTCAAACACTATGGAAACCGCGCGCGCCCGGATCAGGCCGCTGAGGCCGTAGCAGGGCTTCAGCTCGATCTCGATGTCCTGCGGACGCGGGTCGGTTAGGTATCCCCGACGCTCTGGGCGATTTGGTGCACGGCGCAAAACCAAGCCGAAAATGACGTTCTGAATGCTGAAATTGTCGAGTTGCAAGTCCATGACTTCGTTCAGCGTAAATGTCACAACGGCGTGGCGGTCGAGTACGAAGTACCTGCCGTGCCCGACTTCACCTGTGTTGATCCATCCGTATAGACGGAGAACACTAGGCCCCTTGCGTTGCAGATGCAGGCTAAGGATTTCGGCGTCGTGAAAGGTCGGCACCCGACCAAACCAGCGTACGAGGTCTACGCCGCCGGGCACTTCATCATAGATTGAAGGTTCGTTATCGGTCGTCATGCCCGTCATAGAACCATCGGAGTTCGATGTCTGCAACGGGTCAAACTCGGAAGTCGGAACGCGCAATCGTGACGTCCGCTTCACCCCCAACGCCGGATTTTCGATAGCCAATCCACTTCCGAAAAGCGTTAGGAGCGGACATCCCGTACACTTCCCAATCGCTTGAAAGTGCGGTCAAATGGCGTCCGGTGACACTTGGCGTTTTGGAGCGAGGGTGTCCGCTTGCACGGGGGAGAATGCGCGTGAAGGAACTCGCTGGAAAGGCCGCGTTCGTCACCGGTGCGGCGTCAGGCATTGGATTGGGGATCGCGACCGCTCTCGCCCAGGCGGGGGTGAAAGTCATGCTTTGCGATATCGAAGAAGCGGCTCTGTCCGCGGCGCTCGAGCAACTGAGGCTCACCAACGTCGATGTCGACGGCGTGCAAGCGGACGTCTCACTCAAGGACGAACTCGCGGCGGCCGCCGAAGCCACGACTGCCCGCTACGGCAAGGTGCATATCCTCGTCAACAACGCGGGCGTCGGCGGTGGTGGGTCCTATGGCACCTGGACCGAGGCGTCCTGGAATTGGGCCATGGGCGTCAACCTGATGGCGACCGTTTGGGGGATCGAGATTTTCGGGCCGTTGATAGAGCAGCATGGCGAGGGTGGACACATCGTCTCCACAGCCTCGATCGCTGGCCTTATTTCAGGGGCGAGCAATGCATACAACGTTTCAAAGTATGGCGTTGTCGCTCTGTCCGAGGGACTGCGGGGTGAACTCGCGCCCCGCGGGATCGGCGTATCGGTGCTGTGTCCCGGGTTCATCCGCACTCAAATCCTGAACTCGAGGCGCAACCTCCCCAAGCGCTTCGAGGGGGAGCTCCGTACCTTGCCGACTTCGGGCCCACTTGCCGAGCAGATCAATCTGATCCGGGAACGCCTCTCTCAGGGCATCGATCCCATGTATGTCGGTGAACTCGTCCGCGAGGGCATCGAAAACGACTGGCCCTATATCTTCACCGACCTCGAATTCGAGCCGATGGTCGAAGCGCGCTTCGCCGCAATCAAGCAAGGCTTTGACCACATCCGTGGGCGCAACCCGGAACGATAAGCGCGCAGCCCTTCCACCGGCTGGATTGTGCTCTTATGGGGCCATGCCGCCGAGACGCAAGCCGGCGATAAACGCCCCAATCGGCAATCCGGTTTCCTCGTCCCTTCCAGCCGGTATACAGGCCGACGGCAGTCCCAGCAAATTTGCAGGAACCACCGGACGCATCAATTCCTTGGCAGCCGCCGCACCAGTCTCCGTCGCCGTGTCAAAGCCGTGCTCGAACGGCAATCAGGTCCAGGTGGTTGGGCCGTTGCGGCCTGCTTGCGCAGCCCGAGACGTGCTCCAAGGCGATGAAAAGATGCTGCATTCGGATCGCAGGAACCAACGCCGCAGCGGCGCATTATCGTTGCACCCCTTGGTTGAACAGTAATATCCCGCCAGTATCGGCATAGGCGCCGATCCCGGCACATTGCCCGTCCACCGGGAGGAATTTAGCCGTCATCTGTTGAATTTCAGGATCATTCACCTTGGCACTTTTTGCATATCGAGCGTCGCGCCCGACGTCCCGATCGCGCAGGCGGAGCACCGCCGCCGGAGACGCGCGATGAAGATGGACAAAGCCATCTGGTACGTCTCATTCGCCGTCAGAACCCCTGACGCCGGACACCACCGCTTCGCGCGCCAGACCCGCACCTTCACGACCGAGCGGGATGCCAAGGCGTTTGCGCGCACGCTGCTCGTGCAAACTCAAGACGTCAGCGCCGGAACGATCAATCCGCACACGCCGAGACGCGTGATCGCGCCGGCCGCGATCGCGGCCTGGGCCGGCGAGAACTGAGGTTTACTTCTTACAAAAAGCGTGACGGCGCGAACGGCTGCAGCGGAATTTCCGGCACCTTGCCGCTGAGCAATTGCGCGACCAGCCGGCCGGTGCGGGCCGAGCCGACCAGGCCGACATGGCCATGGCCGAACGCATAGACCACGTCGCGCGAGGCGCGGCTATGGCCGATGCAGGGCCGCCCGTCCGGCATGCTCGGGCGATGGCCGAACCAGGTCTTGATGCGCGAGGATGGAATGTCCTTCGGCAGTTTCGGGAACATACTGAGCAGATGCTCGCGCAGGATCTCGGCGCGCTTCCAGTTCGGCTCGGCGTCGAGCCCGGCAATCTCCACCGTGCCAGCGGCACGCAGCCCCTTGTCGGTCCAGTTGACCACCATCTTGGCGTCCGAGGCCATCATCGAATTGCGCGGTCCGGATTCCGGATTCTCGATCATGACGTGGTAGCCGCGCTCGGTTTCCAGCGGCAGCGGATCGCCGATCGATGCGGTCAGCTGCTTCGAGCGTGCACCGGCGGCGACGACCGCCGCATCGCAGGCGATCTCGCCGGTCTCGGTGACCACGGCGACGAGCCGGTCGCCCGCAAGCTTGAGGCCTATTGCCTTGGCGGCGACGCGCTCGGCGCCGTTCGCGATCGCGTGCGCGGCGAGCGCTGCGACGTAGGCGCCGGGATCGCGGCAGCGGCCGGCCTCCTCCACCACGACGCCGAACTTGTAGCGCGGATGCAGATCGGGCTCGCGCTGGCGCATCTCGTTTTCATCGAGCTCCAGCCATTCAATGCCGACGCGCTTGCGGATACGCCAGCCGAGGTCGCGGTCGAACGGCGCACGCGAGGGAAATACGTGCATCACCCCGCGCCGCTCGATCAGTTCGGGCACGCCGGCTTCCTCGGCGAGCTGCCGGTGCAGTAGCGGCGCGTCCTTGAGCAGATCGCGCATCGCCCGCGCGGTCGCCTCGACCTGCGCCTCGGTCCGGCTCGACAGCAGATACTTGATCAGCCACGGCAAGGCCTTCGGCAGATATGACCAGCGGATCGCAAGCGGCCCGAGCGGGTCCATCAGATAGCCAGGCACCTTCTTCCAGGTGCCAGGCTCGGCCGGCGGGATCACCGAATGTGACGACAGCCAGCCGGCATTGCCATAGCTCGCGGCCTGGGTGCCGCCGGGCTCGCCCGGGTCGATCAGCGTGACTCGGAGGCCCGCGCGCAGCGCCTCGATGGCGCTGATCACGCCGACCGCGCCGGCGCCGATGATCACGACGTGACGGCCGGCGGACTCTGCCATCAGCGCGCGGCCTCTTGCTTGGGCATGATCTCTCCTGAAAACCGCTTCACACTTTTCCGGATCATGCCTGCGGCACAAAATCCTTGCCGACCGACAGCGCGCGCTGATCAACCAGGCAGTGCAGGATCGCGGGCTTGCCGGAGGCCAGCGCCCGCTCGAACGCCGGCGCGAAGTCTTCGGTGCGCTCGACCCGCTCGCCATGGCCGCCGAACGCCTTTGCGTAGAGCGCGAAGTCCGGGTTCTTGAGCTGCGTGCCGACGACACGGCCGGGATAGTCGCGCTCCTGATGCATGCGGATGGTGCCGTATTGCGCGTTGTCGATGACGACGACGATCAGCGGCGCGTCATACTGCACGGCGGTGGCGAACTCCTGCCCGTTCATCAGAAAGCAGCCGTCGCCGGCGAACGCGACGACAACGCGATCCGGATGCTGCCGCTTGGCCATCACGGCCGCCGGCACGCCGTAGCCCATCGAACCCGAGGTCGGCGCGAGCTGCGCGGCGAAAGCGTGGAAGCGATGGTGGCGATGAATCCAGCCGGCGTAATTGCCGGCGCCGTTGCAGACGATCGCATCCTTCGGCAGCCGGTCGCGCAGCCAGGTCACGACCTCGCCGTACTGGAAATGGCCCGGCAGCTCGCGCGGCTTGTCGGTCCAGGCAAGGTAGTCCGCGTGCGCCTTGGCCGCCTCGCCCTTCCAGGCGGGCGCGGCGGCGGGCTTCATGCTCTCGACCGCGGCGGCGAAGGCCGCAGGCGTCGCCTGGATCGCCAGCGCCGGCTGGTAGACGCGGCCGAGCTCTTCGGAGCCCGGATGCACGTGAATCAGCTTCTGGGTCGGCACCGGAATGTCGAGCAGCGTGTAGGACGAGGACGGCATCTCCGACATGCGGCCGCCGATCAGGAGAATGACGTCGGCGCCGGTGAAGCGATCCCTGAGCTTCGGGCTCGGGCCGATGCCGAGATCGCCGGCATAATGCGAATGGTCGGCGTCGAACAGCGAGGCGCGGCGGGACGAGGTCGCGACCGGCAGGTCGAAGCGCTCGACAAAGCGCGCGATGCCCTTGGCGGCCTCTGCGGTCCAAGCCGAGCCGCCGAGCACCACGATCGGCGCCCTGGCGCCGGCGAGCATGCTGCCAAGACGCTCGAGATCCGATGGCGCCGGCCAGGTGACCGCAGGCTCGACCTTCGGCGCGTCGGCGACCGCTGCGGTTTCGGTCAGCATGTTCTCCGGCAGCGAGATCACGACCGGACCGGGGCGGCCCTGCAGCGCGACGCGGAAGGCGCGCGCGACCAGTTCCGGAATGCGGTCCGGACGATCGATCTCGACCGCCCATTTCGCCATGGTGCCGAACACCGCCTTGTAGTCGAGCTCCTGGAACGCCTCGCGCTCGCGCATGCCGGTGTCGACCTGGCCGACGAACAGGATCATCGGGGTAGAATCTTGCATCGCGATGTGCACGCCGTGCGCGGCGTTGGTCGAGCCGGGACCGCGGGTGACGAAGCAGATGCCAGGACGCCCGGTGAGCTTGCCATAGGCCTCCGCCATCATCGCCGCACCGCCCTCGGCGCGGCAGATCACGACGTCGATCGGGCTGTCATGCAGGGCATCGAGCGCAGCCAGGTAGCTCTCGCCCGGCACGCAGGTGACGCGCTCCACCCCTTGCGCGACCAGCTGGTCGATCAGGATCTGGCCTCCGGTGCGGGCGTTGCTTTTGGTCATGAGAGCTCCCTGCGGCATTGGCGCGCGCTTGCGGCTCGCGCGGAACGTGGTCCGACGGGGGTATGATAGACGGGAATATGGTGCAAGGCCGAAGCCGCTTCTCGCGGGCGAAGCCGGGGCAAGCCATGCGATAGGCAATGGGCATCGCCCTTTCGTCATCGATTTCCGCAGAGCGGACGATCGCCGGCGGGATCGTCGCGGACCGGCCGGAGAGCAGATAGGTAACTTCCGCCGATTTCAGGGCGCCCTCGCCGTCAGCTTGCGGACGACACGTTCCGTCGCCGGTCGGCAAGTTCGATCCGGTATCGCGGCGCCAGACTCTACCTGTGCGTGTTTCTTTCAACAACAACCCATCGGCGATGCGGTAGCCTCGCGGTCATCACGCGGCACCAACCGCCGCAGCAGCGCACATGCGGGAGAGATGATCCGCGGGCATCGCGAAGACCGACGGCGCGCGACCGCCGCACGGGGCGCGTGAAAGCCAGCACGTTGCGGCGCGCGTGACAACAGCGTGGCACAAACTGCATGCACCATCGCGTCATATGCACGATAACAATCATTCGAAGCGCGCGCGTGTTCTTCCGTAAGACTACGGTGCAGCGATCGGTCGCCTCGCACCGTTCGATGCAGGAACGCGCGGATTTCGCGGAAAATCGCCGTCTGGCGCGTCGATTTCGGCTGCGCTCACTGCACGCATCGCGCGGTCGGTCTTGCGCGATCGCGCGCGGCACACTGCATGCACTTCTTGATGGAACTCGAATCGCCTACGGTTTCGTGCAGTCACAAATTGTAAATCGTGTATCGCACCTGTCCGCCGTCCTGCGGCGGAAGGCGTTCTACTGCCGATCAGGTGCATCGTTTTGCGTTCACCAATTAATATCAATGCTGGAGGCAATGCATGTTGGGGATGAAGAGCGTCGCAAGCGTAGTCGGCTCGGACAGTTCTTACCGGCTGTTCGACGACATGCCGATCAGTGTCATGCTCTGCGAGCTGGACAATTTCAAGATCACCTACATCAACGAGTCGACGCGGCAGAATCTGAAAAAGATCGAGCATGTTCTGCCGGTGAAAGTCGACGCGCTGATCGGACAATCGATCGACATCTTTCACAAGAACCCGCAGCATCAGCGCCGGCTCTTGTCCGATCCGAAGAACCTGCCGCACAAGGCGCGCATCACCATCGGCGGCGAGACGCTCGATCTCACCGTGACGGCGATGACCAATTCGCGCGGCCGCTACAGCGGACCGATGCTGACCTGGGAGCTCGCGACCGAGAAGGCGCGGCTTGAAACCCAGACCGAGCGGCTGTTGCAGATGCTCGACAACATGCCGATCAACATCATGATGTGCGATACCGACTTCAACATCACCTACATCAACCAGACCAGCCTCAAGACGCTCGACACCGTGAAGCACCTGCTCCCGGTGGCGCCGGACAAGATCCTCGGCAACTCGTTCGACATCTTCCACAAGAACCCGGCGCATCAGCGTCGCATCGTCGGCGATCCCAAGAACCTGCCGCACGCGGCCAAGATCAAGCTCGGCCCGGAAACGCTCGACCTCAGGGTCTCCGGGCTGACCGACAAGCGCGGCAACTATACCGGCGCGATGCTGAGCTGGGCGGTCGTCACGGGCAATGTGAAGCTCGCCGACGATTTCGAGAAGGACGTGAAGGGCCTTGCCGGGATGCTGGCATCGGCCTCGACGCAAATGCAGGGTACCGCGCGATCACTGACGACGACCGCCGAATTCGTCAATCAGCGCTCGGCGAGTGCGGCGTCCGCCTCCGAAGAGCTGTCGTCGTCGGTCAACGAGATCAGCCGCCAGGTGTCCGAAGCGAGCCGCATCGCCCGCATGGCGGTCGAGGAGGCCGAGAAGTCCGACAAGCTGGTCGCGGGCCTCGTGACCATGGCGCAGAAGATCGGCGACGTCGTCGCGCTGATCAGCCAGATCGCCGGCCAGACCAACCTGCTCGCGCTCAACGCCACGATCGAGTCCGCGCGGGCCGGCGAAGCCGGCCGGGGCTTTGCCGTCGTCGCATCCGAGGTGAAGGCGCTGGCCAACCAGACCGCCAAGGCCACGGAAGACATCTCGGCGCAGATCAACGAGATGCAGGCCGCGACCGGCAACACCGCCACGGCGCTGAAGTCGATCTCGCAGGTCATCGTCCAGATCAGCGAGATCTCGACCGTGATCGCCAGCGCCGTCGAGGAGCAGGCCGCGGCCACCAAGGAGGTCACCGCCAACATCAACGGAACCACCAAGGCGATCGACGATGCCAGCAAGGCCGCCGAGAACGTTCTGGCCGCCTCCGGAGAGCTCGCCAGCAACGCGTCCGAGCTGGAAGTCCAGGTCGACAAGTTCCTCAAGAACGTGCGGGCGATGTAACGCCGCGGAGGTCGCGCGCTTGCGCTACAGCGAGCGCGCGATCAGCACTTTCATGATCTCGTTCGTGCCGCCATAGATCTTCTGGATGCGGGAATCGATGAACATGCGCGAGATCGGATATTCCTGCATGTAGCCATAGCCGCCATGCAGCTGCAGGCATTCGTCGGCGGTCTCGACCTGCTTCTGCGAGCACCACCATTTCGCCATCGAGGCCGTCACGGTGTCGAGATCGCCGGCGACCAGACGTTCGACGCACCAGTCGACGAACACGCGGGCGATCATCGCCTCGGTCTTGCGCTCGGCAAGCGTGAACGCGGTGTTCTGGAATTCGATCAGCGGCTTGCCGAACGCGGTGCGCGCCTTGGTGTATTCGGCGGTGATCTTGACCGCGCGCTCCATCGAGGCGACCGCGCCGATCGCGAGCGACAGCCGCTCCTGCGGCAATTGCTGCATCAGCTGGACGAAGCCGTTGCCCTCCTCGCCTCCGAGCAGGTTTTCCGGCGGCACCGTGACATTGTCGAAGAATAGCTCCGACGTGTCGGACGCGTGCAGGCCGATCTTGTCGAGGTTGCGGCCGCGCCGGTAGCCCTCGGCTCCGGCGGTCTCCACGACGATCAGGGAGATGCCTTTCGCGCCCGGCGCTCCGGTGCGCGCCACCACGATGACGAGATCGGCGGCCTGGCCGTTGGTAATAAATGTCTTCTGGCCATTGATGACGTAGGAATTGCCCTGCTTCTTCGCGGTGGTCTTGACGGCCTGCAGGTCGGAGCCGGTGCCGGGCTCGGTCATCGCAATGGCGCCGACCATCTCGCCCGACGCCATCTTCGGCAGCCAGCGCTTTTTCTGCTCCTCCGAGCCGTAGTTGACGATGTAGTGCGCGACGATCGCGCTGTGCACGGAGACGCCGGTGGTCAGCTCCGGCACCGTGCTCTCGAGGTCATCGAGCACAGCGGCGTCATAGGCGAAGCTGGCCCCTAAGCCGCCATAGGCCTCCGGCACGCTCGGCAGCAGCGCGCCCATCTCGCCGAGCGCGCGCCAGGCGGAGCGGTCGACCAGCTTCTGCTCGCGCCATTTCTCGGCGTGTGGCAAAAGATCCTTGGCGAGGAATTTGCGGAACTGGTCACGGAAGGTGTCCAGCTCCTCGGTCATCCAGGACGATCGGTAATGCATGATATCCCCGTGTCAGATCAACAGACCGCCGCCGGCGACGATCACCTGACCACTGATGTAGTTCGATTCCGGCGCGCAGAACAGATAGACCGCATCCGCCGCTTCTTCCGGCGTGCCGCCGCGGCCGAGCGGGATCATGCGGCCCATCGCCTCCAGCATCTGCGGCTGCACCCCGACCTTGATGTCGCGGCCGGCGACGTCGATGGTCTTCTGCTGGCTCTCGATCGGCTGGGTCAGGCGGGTGTTGATCAGGCCGAACGCCACGCAATTGACGTTGACCTTGTAGCGGCCCCACTCCTTGCACATCGTGCGCGTCAGCCCGATCAGCGACGCCTTGGCCGAGGAATAGCTCGCCTGCCCGGCATTGCCGTAAAGGCCCGCGATCGAGGAGATGTTGACGACCTTGCGGAACACCTCGCGGCCGGCCTCGGCCTCCTTCTTCGCCATCACCCGGATCGGCTCGGACGCTGCGCGCAGAATCCGGAACGGGGCAACGAGATGGACGTCGAGCATCGCCTGGAACTGCTCGTCCGACATCTTCTGGATCGTCGAGTCCCAGGTGTAGCCGGCATTGTTGACGATGATGTCGAGGCCGCCGAATGTTTCGATGGCCGCACCGACGAAACGATCGGCAAAGCCCGCGTCGACGACGCTGCCATTGACCGCGATCGCCTCGCCACCCACGGCCTTGATCTCGGCGACGACGGCGTTGCCCGGCTCGGCGTCGAGGTCGTTGACCACGACCTTCGCGCCCTCGCTCGCGAGCTTCAGCGCGATGGCGCGCCCGATGCCGCGGCCCGATCCGGAGACGAGTGCGACTTTGCCTTGCAGTTTCGACATGATCTCTCCTACAGCGCGATAATGGCTTCCCCGGCGAGCTTGATCTCGCCGTTCTGATCCTTCGTGGTCAGCGCGAGTTTTGCCCGCTTCTCACCGCCCTGCTCGATCAGATCCGTCACCGTGCCTTCGCAGGTCAACGCGGCGCCGAGCTGGGTGATCGCGGCAAAGCGAGTCGAGAATGAGCGGATGCGCGACGGGCTGACCGCGTCCGTCAACGCCTGGCCGAGATAGCCCATGACCAGCATGCCGTGCGCGAACACGTCGGGAAACCCCGCTTGCTTCGCGAAGTCGATGTCGACATGGATCGGGTTATGGTCGCCCGAGGCGCCGCAGTACAGCGCGAGGCGATGGCGGCTGATCGGCGGGAATTCCTTGTGGACGATGCGGTCGCCGACCGCGGGAACGCTGCTGCTCATGACGGCCTCGCATTGCGCACCACAATGGTGCGCAAGGTATCGGCGACGTGGATGCCGGCTTGATTGGTGACCGCGGTCTCGACCACGATCAGCGTCATCGCCCCGCCCTTCTTCTCGGTCACGCTGGTGACGCGCGGCCGGAACGTCAGGGTGTCGCCGATGACGACGGGGGCGTGATAGTCGAAGCGCTGCTCGCCATGCAGCACGCGGGCGAGATCGATGCCGAGCGCGGTCAGGAACTCGAACGGCTCGGCCGCGTCCATCATCTCCAGACAAAACAGATAGGTCGGCGGCACCGGCGCCGCTGCCCCACCACGATAGAGCGGATTGGTCTCGCCGAGCGTGTCAAGGAAGAAGCGCAGGCGCCCCGGCTCGACGCGCGCGGTCACGGGCGTAAAGCTACGCCCGACGGCGGATTGATCGACCATGGGCTGCCTCAGGCGCGTTCGTAGAGCGTCACGACGCAGGCGCCGCCGAGGCCGAGATTATGCTGCACGCCGAGCCGCGCGCCCTCCACTTGCGTAGCAGCAGCCGTGCCGCGCAGCTGCCGCGTCAGCTCGTAGCACTGCGCAAGACCGGTGGCGCCGAGCGGATGGCCCTTCGACAGCAACCCGCCGGACGGATTGGTGACGATCTTCCCTCCGTAGGTATTGTCGCCGTCATCGATGAACTTCGCGGCCTCGCCCTGTCCACACAGGCCGAGCCCTTCATAGGTGATCAGCTCGTTATGGGCGAAGCAGTCGTGCAGCTCGACGACGTCGAGATCGTTGGGGCCGATGCCGGCCGCCTCATAGACCTTCTTCGCGGCGTCGCGCGCCATGTCGTAGCCGACCACCTGCATCATGTCCGATGCACCGAAGGTCGAGGGCGTGTCGGTCGTCATCGCCTGCGCCGCAATGCGAACGCTCTTGTTGAGTCCGTGCTGGTCGGCGAACTTCTCCGAGACCAGGATCGCGGCGGCGCCGCCGCAGGTCGGCGGGCACGCCATCAGCCGCGTCATCACGCCGGGCCAGATCACCTGGTCGTTCATCACGTCGTCGGCGGTAACCTCCTTGCGGAACAGCGCCAGCGGATTGTTCTTGGCGTGGCGGCTCGCCTTGGCCCGCACTTTTGCAAACGCCGACAGCGGCGTGCCGTACTTCTTCATGTGGCTGAGGCCGGCGCCGCCGAAATAGCGCAGCGCCAGCGGCACGCCGGGCGCATCGACCAGTTTGTCGGCGGCGGCGTCGAAATCGTCGAACGCGCTGGGGCGATCAGTGAACACAGCGCCGAGTGCGCCGGGCTTCATCTGCTCGAAGCCGAGCGCCATCACGCAATCGGCCGCGCCCGATTCAATCGCCTGCCGCGCCAGGAACAGCGCGGTCGAGCCGGTCGAGCAGTTGTTGTTGACGTTGACGATCGGGATGCCGGTCATACCGACCGGATAGAGCGCGCGCTGCCCGCAAGTCGAGTCGCCATAGACATAGCCGACATAGGCCTGCTGCACACGGCCGTAGTCGAGCCCGGCATCAGTGAGCGCGAGCTTCGCAGCCTCGGCGCCCATCACGTGATATGGCGCATTGGCGCCGGGCTTGACGAACGGGATCATGCCGACCCCGGCAACATAGGTGCGTGACGTCATCGCGTGCCCTCCCGGAAATTACCCACTGGACTATTTGTTACCCATGGGTAATATACGGGCCACCTTCCGGAGTCAATGCGACAACAGCCACGCGATGGACGCCCGCTTCCCCCCTTCCAACACCGAGTCGCCCTGGCTGCCGTTCGAGAGCCGGCGCCGCGCCCGCGACGAGAAGCGCGAAGCCGTGCTGCGCGCCGCCGTGCAGCTGTTCCTCGAACAGGGCTATCACCGCGCCACGCTGAACGACGTCGCCAAGCGGCTCAACATCACCAAGCCGGCACTGTATAATTACTTCCGCGGCAAGGACGAGATCCTGTTCGAGTGCTGGTCGATCGGCCATGAGCTGGTCGACGACTGCATTGCCGAGACTTCGGCCGGCAGCGGCAGCGGCCTCGACAAGCTACGCAAGCTCACCGTCCGCTACGCCGAGCTGATGACGACGGACTACGGCAAGAGCCTGGTCCGGTTCGATCTCCGCGATCTCAGCGAGCATAACCGCAAGATCGTGCAGACCGCGAAGCGGCGGATCGACCGCGCCTTCCGCCACTATATCGCTGCCGGCATCGCGGACGGTTCGGTGAAACCCTGCGACCCGAAGCTCGCGGCGTTTGCGATCGCCGGCTCGCTGAACTGGATCGGGCACTGGTTCCAGCCCGGCGGTGAGCTGACCGGACACGCCGTCGCCGAGGAATTCGCGATCCGCCTCACCGAAGGCATCGCCAAAACAACAACGCAAATGACATCAACGCGCGAGACAACAACGCGCAAAGCAGCCGTTCCGGCTGCAGCGAAGGCGAACAAACCGCCTCGCAAGGGAAACGTGGGAAACGCATCAAGGGAGGACAGGAGTGAACATCACACACGGGCTGCGGCGGGCGCTGCAGGTCAATCCAAACGGGCTCGCAGTCGTCTGCGGTGAGCGGCGGCGCAGCTGGCGCGAGGTCGGCACCCGCGTCGCCCGCCTCGCCTCCGCGATCCGCTCGCTTGGCGCCGGCAACGGCGACCGCGTCGCGATCCTGTCGCTGAACTCCGACCGCTATCTCGAACTGTATCTGGCGGTCGGCTGGGCCGGCACCGTGATCGTGCCGCTCAACATCCGCTGGTCTCCGATTGAGAACGAAGATGCGCTGCGCAGGAACGAGCGGGCTTGCTTCTGTACGCCGAACCAGATTGGCGAAAACCTATATTGAATCTGCTCCCGGCGAAGAGCATGCATCAACGTCTGGAGCGATGATGCGTGGGCCGCGACGTACCCACATTGTTGCCTAACGGCGCGCTCAATGTGTTCCAGATCGGCCGTCATTCCGCTTCTCTGACGTTGTATTTAAGCCATTGCGAAGTTGCCGACCCGAGCGGGACGCTCCGGGATCATCCTCGGCGACGAACCTAGTCGGCATTCCACTGGCTTTGAAATTGTTCGCCTGCCTTCCATTTTCTTTAAACATGCGGGCACGGTATCTTGGGGAAGTGATGGGTGCTGTTGGAGGGGCTCATCGCTCCGGACAAATCGATAGTTTGCCGGTCGAACTGATTGAGATTGGGAAGGCCGCCTCAATGCTATCTTGCGTCGACCCTCAGCAATGCCTTGATCGCGATCAGCGTTTGATCCATTTCGCCCAGCACCAGCCGGGCTTCGGCGACGGCGGCTGCATCGTCGGTGTCGAAGGTGCTTTCATCGGGCAGCAGGCGGCCCAGCTGATTATAGCGCTCTATCAGGCTGCAAAAGTTGTCCGGCATTCTCCGCCTCGCCGTGATCATGTGTCTTGCCCCTCCCACGGCTGCTCACCTTCCCACGTCTTCCTGAGATTCGGCGGCGGCGCTTTTTCCAGATCGAGTTCACGCATCGCCCGCAGGTATGCGGTCCGGCTATCGCGTTCGATCATGATCTCAGGCCGCGCGCGAACCATGCCCTTTGCATCTTCATAGGTAAGGCCATACTGCACCAGCGCCAGCCGCGCCTGCTCTTTGCGATCCCACGCTTCGGCGCATGCCTGCAGAACGCGGCGCTGATACGCCTCGAAATCGAAATGCTCCGCGATCTGTTTCCACCATACGCGGGTTTCTGCGCTTAGATGATCCGGCGGGTTTCCAACAGGGTGTTCGGTAATTGTGACACGGTTGCGTGCCCTGGCGGCACGGTTGCGTGCGCTGGCATCGAGTTCGTCGAAAGATTTTGGACCACGAGCGCCCATCAACTGGCTTCCTTTGCTTCCTACGCGCGCGGGAGCGTCCAAAACCGCAGAACTCTCAGTAATTCTATGGGACCGATCGGTCCCTTGGGACAGTCCCAAAAAGCGACTTCCCCCCCCCCGGCATTACAACCATCCGGGTTATAAATGCGAAGCTGGCTTCGCCCCGACAGAGACCAGTACATGCCGCCCTATCTATTTCCGCAATGAATGTTCGAACAGCGCTTGATCGGATTTGGGCAAATAGGTTGTCGCCAACAACGCCGACGATGCCGCGTGAACAAATGCGCGGACCCGCCTTGCGTCACCTTCGGATAAATTTCGAGCCAGCCGTACCACTTGGCCGAGATGGCCAACTATGCGATCCACATCATTCGTCCCATCGAACTCGACCACGTTACTGCCGTTGCCGGAATTGGTTTTGGTGGCCGCTTGATTAGCGAGCATCCAAACACCATCAAGTGCGATCGCAACGATGTTGCTGTTCATCGTCATATCTTCTTCCCTCGCCAAGTTGGTCCCGGCACACTCTGCCCACGCCAACTATTGATCGTCGGGTCGACTATCTGGCTGGGTGGGTCGGGATGTCGGAGCGCCATGTTCGTGAAACTTGCAATGACTTCTTCACTGTAGGCCCGCACCTGACCCGACGCCGTCTGAGCTTCCTCCATCGCGATCCGCACGGCGACTTTTTCGAGCATCGCTATCGCTCGCGCCTTTGATGCCGCCGCTAGCTGTGTGGCAGATTGACTGCTATGTGGTAACCGGCATGATGCCGCCATGGCCTCACGACCTTCCGCTTCGATTATTTCGATTGCCCGGATCAAGGACTGGCGCGATCTATCACTCGTTGTCTTCGCCAGCAGCAATTTGGCCTTGGCAACTGTGCGACGCGCACGACGGATTCTTTCGCCAACGCTTTCAGGCATCGGCCGGAACACTTTCTTTATCGTCTCCGTGCTGATGCCCATTTGCTTAGCTTGAACCAACGCGCTCGGCAGTGCGGGAATTCCACACAGTGACGCCTCCTTGAGCACCTGCTCAAGATAGTGCGTACCGCGCCCATTCACTCGAGGCCGGCTTTGTTTTGGAATAAAGCCAACGGATACGCCTTTGATGATACCGGCCTTAGTGAGATCGCTAATTTCGTCGGCGAACTTCGATGCGCCGCGCGGTGCAAAAACCAGCGTTCCGCGCAGCGCGCGGTTTCGCACGCTGACATTTCTCCAAGTACCGATCGGCGGCATGTTGTTGTTGTGCGCGAACAGCGCCGCCGGGTTCGTTCGAAACGATTCCAGATGCCAACCGTACTCAGGATCGTCGGGATCGCCAACGATATCGCCGTAGCTGTCCTCATCCCATGGGCTGCTCAGCAAGAAGTCGAGATCGTCTCCGCTCAAAGTTCCGGCCTGCGATGCCACCTTTTTGTAGACTGAGCCCGTCATACCGACACCTCCGCGCTCGCGCCGAGTCCGCGCTCGGCTTGATCCGCGACACTTCGCAAATGATCGGCGACGTGATAGCGCTGCATCGGTCCGAAAGTAAGGGTGATTAGACCGGCGAGATCGATCAGGTCGAGCACGGCATCAACTCCGTCCCTGTCATTGACGATAGACCGCACCAGGAGGATGCGCTTCGCTGAGTGCTGTTTCTGTTTCATGGCCGAGACTTTAACCGATCTTCACAGCTCGACTTGCAACGCGTCGCACAAAATATCAGGCACCCAAACGCTCTCTGAGAATCCGTGCTGCCAGATTGGCGACCGCCTCGCGCCACTCCCTTTCTGAGGATCCAGCCGGCCTGAGGAACTCTTTGTCCGCTGTCAGAAGTGTCGCTTCCGCGTCCGATAGGGCCAACGGATAAATCCGAATCGGGCTCGACGTTCGCCCGATTCTCGCGCCCTGCCTCTCGTGATAGCGGCGCGATCGTAGGGCGCCCGAGGTCGAAGACCTCTTACACCGACGAGTGGACTTTTTGTGGCGGTAAAGCATCTGCAATCATAGCACTTACGCCGCCCGGCGTGTGGTTTTCGATCGAGATTGTGGGTTGTGGTGCCATAACGAGCAGTAGCCGTCAAAGACCTGACGCACGGTGCCCTAGTGTCTCCATCCATCCTCAATCCTATCTCTAATTACTATTACTATAAGAATATAAGAGAAGAAGGGGTCTCCGAGATCACAAACAGAAAGTTCTGCCTGCAACTGTGGGCGAACTCGAAAAGCTCGGAATGGCTAATGCTTCCGTTTGGATGCACTAGCAGGGTCTAATGCTTCCGTTTGGATTGCAGCAGAGATCGAGATCACTAAGGCTCGTTTGGCTTTGCCGGGTTCTGTTGATATCAACCTAAGGCGCTCCAATTCACGAATCGCACGCCATTGCGAGGGACGGCTGATCCCGTTGCTGGAGAATGCATCAGCGGCCAGTGCGAACGGCTTGGCATAAGCCTTGAACGATCGGAACAACAGAAGGTGAAACACCTTTCCGGTGGTGGCAAATCGAGTGGCTCGGTGAAGGAGCTTGACCTGAGCCCATGTCAATTTCACGAACCGCTCAGCCGAAAGGCCGCCCCCTGGCTGCACCGGCTTCAGTGTCTCCACGGCAATCCGTCGCCCGTGCCGAACCACATATTTGCTCATAGTGCCTCCCGCCCGTCAGTTGCCCCAATCTCCTTCAATGCATTCATCATGGTTTGCCACATTGCTTGGGCAACCTTCCGCTTGTCGCGATACCGTGCGCCGTTCTCCAGGCGCTGATCGACATCAACACCGATCTCCAAGCCATGGCATACATCGGCGCCGGCGCCCCGCATGATCTCAATCGCCTGCTCGATTTGTTCCGAAGTTTGTACTTCGAGCAAAATGCCGTCGTGAACCAGCATGCTCGGTATAAGCCCGGCATCACAGAGACGGCATGCCGCCAGCCGCAACATCGAAGCACCACCACTTTGCATCGGGAAATTGCAGAGCGTTCGTTTGTTCGGGCTAGTGCTGAGATGTAGCGGCCAGCCGTCGAACTCCGCGTACATTTGGCGCTCAAGCATCGCCCGCTCTACCATCTCGGCGCGCCATTCCCAAAACCGCGGATATTTTTGCTGATGACGAATGATTACCTCGCTGGCAATCAGCGGGTGACGGTTGAGGCCCTTGGCCAGCGATCTCACACCCATGCCGTAGCTTACGCCGAGTTGCAGACTCTTCATCAACTGACGCTGTCCGGTGTTCTCGGACTTCCAGTGTTTAACATCGGCATCGTCGGTGAGACCGCACATTAGGGCCAGCGAATGATAGATGTCACCGGCGGCGTAATCCTGGGCCAGATGTTTGTCGCCGGAAAACGCTGCGGCAATTCCAACCTCTTGTGTTCGCCAGTCGAGGTAAATTGCGATTGTTTCCTGCGGAAAGACCATGAATGACCGCATGCCGGCGTGCGCGTTGAACAGGCTTTTGGCCTGCGCATTGCGACCGGTCGCGGTGCCAAATGGAAACAGGCTCGGGCGATTCCTACCGTCGCGCCCAATTGGAATTCGTGCCCGTGTGATAACGCCAAGACTATCACGCAGCGCATGAAGACCTTCTAGTGCGGGGTGAGCTGGATACATTAGTGCAAAGGCGTCGCCGCTCACCTCGACCTTGCCGGACTCCAACCGTGGCCAGGCGACAATGCCGGCGCGCACCAGCCACTGCTCGAATCTAGAATCGCTCCAGTGACCGTCGTCATCGTAGATAGACTCTTCATCGCCATGGCTCGGATCGAACTTGCGCAGTAATCCACGAACCACAGCGGCCTTATTTTGCTGCACCAGATTCCATAACGCCACGTCAATCGGCATGCCACGGGCCTGGATGCGGGCGATTGCCTTGGCGGAATACGTCGACCAATGCAAGATGCGCTCGGCGTCAACCGGATCAAATCGGCACCATCCCGACAATTGCCGATACAACAGTAATGTCGACATCCGGACGTCTTCTTCACAGTACTGCAAACAAGCTTCACGACCATGCAGCCACCAGCGGCCCTCCCCGATGTCTCTGGCAATGGTTCCCTTGTCGATCTGTTCCCAACCCTCGACGCCATAGGCGCGGCAGGCGTCGGATAATCGCTTTCGCGGCTTCTTGCGCACCTCCTCCGGATTGTAGGTGAGCAGAATATTGCTGACGGCGAGATAAGCCGTATGTAAATCGAAGAGGTGAACGGGAAATTGCCAGCCGAGGGTCAGGAAACAAGTCATCTCGGCCCACAAGCTGTAGCCGACCACCAACGTATCGGGTCCGATATTAAACGGCGGTGTCATGCTGAAATCGCCGCGCCATGTTCGAATGGTGCGGACGTGGCCAAGATTTTGATCGAGCACATGCGCGACCATGCACAACACTACGGGGAGGTCGCCGTCGCTAACTTCATACTCGAAGTCAACGACGACGACGTGGCGGAAATTCTGCTGCCGGGTCATGAGATCGATTGCTTGGCACCGATCAACCGTAACAGCGCCGGATGATTGTCGGCCTCGATCTGGCAGTCGTGAAACGTGACAGCCAGCAATTCTTCGAGAGATCGTGTCGGCCAATTCGGTTCCGGGAATGCATCAACGTCTCGCGCATAGTCGATTTTGTAACCTTCAACACCTTCGGCCTTGCGTGACGCCGCCTGAACCCAAAATCGCTTTGCTTTCTCACAGGCAATCAGTGTGGTGCTGTTCCACGTATTATCCAGGTTCTGAGTCGGGACGTGACAAAGAAAGAACGCGTCATGCGGCTTTGTTGCCAGTGCCAAGCGATAGCGCAAGATCTTCTTGGCCGGGAGATAGCGCATCGCTATCTCCTCATCGATTACATGCAGCATGTCGCGCTTCTCTCCCTTGATTGGCACCGACGTGAAACAGAGTTCAGGTGTCCAATAGTCGTCTTCATTGGGATGCAGGCGCACGAAATCATTGGCGTCGGCGATTTTGTGGTGTGGTAACGCGGTCGGAAAACTCTCGACGCCCCCGATGGTTGGCGCTTTCTTCGACTTGAACTTTTCCAGAAAGCCGATTGGCTTCGGAATATTGATTGGAACGACATTGCCATCTGGCAAGTCAGCGGCCGTTGGTTTCGTTCTCTTCGTCATAGCCTATACCTCCGCCGGCGTGGTGACTTCTGCGGCGCGCCCGTTGCCGTTTTCTTCCGTCTCCGCCAGAGCTAGTTGGCGTAGATGATCCACCGCCGCTTTGGCTCCTCCGCTCGGGGTGAAGATTGCCCGTGGGTCTCGCTGCAAGAGTGCAATCCACAACGCGATGAAACCGGCGTGCCGTAGATCACCGTCGATGTTGAACTCAGAGCGAAGAAATGCCGCGGCTAATTCGGCGATCAACTCCTCCGCTGCGTAGGTATCTCTCTCATTGTGGAAGTGGCTGCGTAGCTCGCGGTTAAGCCGGGTCTTGCGTTCATTGAACTCGGGTCTGTTGGGGTCGGGCTGTGCGGTTATGGTGCTAGCACCATAAAGCTGGGCGCTGGCTTGTACTGGCTGGGTGTTAGGCGCTATCATCAGATCGAACTCCTACCTGCTTTGGGGTTTCATCCGGCCGCTGGTAACGGCCGCAAAAAAGGGCGCTCTCGGAGCGCCCTTTAAACGTCTATGCACGCTGCGCCACACGCTCGGCGATCCAACCATCAACTTCGCGCTCGATCCAGCCGACGCTTTGAGGTCCGAGCCGGACCGGCGCAGGAAACTCGCCGCTGCGGATTTTACGCCAGATCGTCGAGTGGCTCAGGCCGACGCGCTCACGAACGTTTCGCTCACGAAGAATGCAATCTGGAACGGCTTGCGGCGGTGCGCGCGGCTGATGCGGAGTACGCACTTTCGAGCGCAGCTTATTCTCGACTTGTGTCGTGACTTCGTTATTGGGATACGGCGAGAGTTGTTCGACCGGGATGGGTGGCATTGCGACGCTCCGAAATTGGAAGCGTCAGATTGATCACGCATGAACAGAAAATGATAATTGGCAGAAGTAGGGACCTAGTTCTGTCCCATAGGACAAAACTATCGCCTGCTTTTGTCCGATGACCGATGGCGGTTGTGAGAGCGTGCGACGGTGGCAACGGATTTGCGAGAAATTTTTGCGACGCGCTGCCGCGCATCGGCCTGCGACCAGCCCTTCTCGATGAGCAGCGTGACCAACGAGCCAGTATGATCGGTTTTTGGCCGATGCGCTGGCAGTCGTGCGCTCTCCTGTTCCAGGAGTTCCAGAAACCGTTCAAGCATCGTGCGCCACATTTCGGGCGTGGGGTTGGTGTTTGGGTCGATCAGCATTTCCTGAGCGATTAGCGCCATAACCGCGTCATTGTCTGCCGTGTGTTGCACTCTTGGTTTGCGGCGTGCCATGGCACAGCATAAGACAGGCGACACCTCCGCGCGACTTTGTTAGCGCGGCATTAGCTGGTCCGGCGGGGCGTTTCGCTATGTGATTGACAGTTCAGGCAAAAATAGCGATTGACAGGATTCGCGAAGCGTAACCCACCATCTGTGTGCGACATAAATGGTGGGTTACGCCTTGCGCCATTGCTTGTCGAACGACCGCACTCGTGGGCGGCTAACCCACCCTACAAGATCACGCCGCGGCGGAATGCTCGCGCACGGCCTGCGGCGGGTTGCGGAAGCCGATTGCCATCCGGTTGTAGGTGTTCATCAAGCCGATCGCGATGGTCAGGTCGACCAGCTGCTTCTCGCTGAAGGTGGCCCGAGCAGCCCGATAATCTTCGTCCGCGATCGCTGTCTCCGCCACACGGGTGACGGTTTCGGCCCAGGCCAGCGCCGCGCGTTCCTCGGCGTCGAACAGAACCTCCGCCTCGCGCCAGACCTGGAGCAGCGCCAGCTTCTCGATCGCAACGCCCGTTTTCCGCAAGCTGCGCGTATGCATGTCGAGGCAATAGGCACAGCCGTTGATCTGCGAGATGCGCAGATAGACGAGTTCGATCAGCGTCGCCGGGAGGCCGCATTGTGTGAGGTAGCCATAGACGCCACCGAGCGCCTTGATGCCGGCGGGCGCGACCTTATTGTAATCGATCCGCATGCTCACGGCTTGTGTCCTTCCTTGTCGAAGACGGTCAGAGCCTTGTCGTTGCTGTCAACGACGAACACCGCAAGCAGCTTCGCCGGCTCGGTTGCGCTGGCATTTCGCCCCAGCACGTGATGCGCGCCCGGCGGCTCGAAGAAGCTGTCCCCGGCCCGGTAGGTATGCGCGGCCTCGCCCTCCAGCTGGCTCTCGATCGCGCCCTGGAGCACGTGGACATAGAGAAACGCCGACTTGGCGTGATGGTGCGGCGCCGACGGCTCGCCCGGCGGGAAGTTGACCTCGACCGCGATCAGCGACTTGCCGGGAATGTTGGTGATGGCGTGCTCGAACTTCGGCGTCACCGATTGCGCTTTTGCCGGCGTCGCAAGCGCGGCGCAGGCCAGCAGCGTCATCCAAAAGGTCTTCATCTCGTGCCTCCATTGCTGTCGGATCAATGCGGGCGCGCGAGCCTGAAAAGAAGCACCAAGAATGAATTGAATTGGTGTACCACGGGCCATGCCCACCCCGCTCCCCATCGCGCTCGACCGCTCGGCCAGGACGCCGCTCTCCGAGCAGATCCGCAAGGCGATTGCGGCGGCGATCGACAATGGCGTGCTGGTGCCGGGCGCCCGGCTGCCGTCATGGCTCGACCTCGCCGCGCAGCTCGGCGTCGCGCGCGGCACCGTGCGGGCAGCCTACGACAAACTGGCTGATGCCCAGCACATCGTGTCGTCGAAGGCGAACGGCACCACCGTCGCCAGGCGGCCGAGGAAGACTGCAAAACCCGATGCGCCGATCGCTCCCGGCTCGGTCGTGGAGATGTTTCATGACCTCAGCGGCCAAGGACACTTCCGGATGGGCGTCCCTGCGCAGGACGCTCTCCCCGCAAAGCTGCTGGCCCGAATCCGCGCCCGCGCCGTTCGGGCGGAATTGAGCGCGGTAACCCGCACCATCGATCCGCGCGGCGAGCTCGAACTGCGGCGGGAGATCGCGGCGCACCTCGCGATCGCGCGCGGGCTTGAATGCTCGCCTGCGCAGATCGTCATCACCTCAGGCTTCACCGGCGGCCTCGGCCTCGCGCTGCGCGTGCTCGGCCTAGAAGGCCGCCGCGCATGGATGGAAGATCCGGGATTTCCATTGACCCGAAAGGGGCTCGAGCTCGCCCGGCTGGAGCTGGTCCCGATCCCTGTCGTCGGCGACGGTATCGATGTCGAGTACGGCCTCAAGCACGCCCCCGACGCGGCGCTCGCGGTCGTGACGCCGGGACAGCAGGCGCCGCTCGGCCCGCCGCTGTCAGCCCAGCGTCGCGCGCAACTGCTCGATTGGGCCGCGCAAACCGGCGCCTGGATCATCGAGGACGACTATCTCGGCGAGTTGCAGCTCGATGGCCGCGCCGCGCCCGCGCTGGCCTCGCTCGACCGCGCCGGCCGCGTGATCCACCTCGGCTCCTTCAGCAAGACGATCTCGCCGACGCTTCGGCTCGGCTTCCTGGTTGCGCCCGAGCAATTGGCAACGCAGTTCGCCGATGTCGCGACATGCCTTGCCCCTGCTCCCGGACCGGCCGTGCAGCTTTCCACCGCGGAGTTCATGCGCGACGGCCACTACATCCGCCACCTCCGGCGGACCAAGCGGGCCTATAGCGAGCGTCGCGGCGCGTTGACGGCCGCGCTGCGGCCGTGGAGCAACGACGCGCGGGTTGCCGGCCTCGCGGTCATGCTGACGCTGCCCGACAAGGCCGACGATGTCGCGATCGCGCGGCAGGTGCTGGCGCGTGGGCTGGCACCCGCCCCGCTCTCGCCCTGGTATCTCTCACCGAAGCGGGCGCAGCCCGGCTTGCTGCTCGGCATCGCAACCGTGCCCGATCGCGGCGTTCAGGCCGCCTGCAAGCGTCTGTTCGAGGCGATCCGTGCCCAAGGTCGCACGCGCCGCGTCAGGAAATCCGCAGCCCGGTGAGCGCAAGGCTCAACGCCTTGAGCCGCTTGCGCGCCTCGGCGTCGTAGGCTTGCGCATGGGCACGCGCCTCGCGCTTGCCGTCGAAGAACAGCCCGCTCCGGCCGGCGACGTCGTCGTCCTGGACCAGACGCAGGATGGCGTCGCCGCCTTGCTCGACGGTCGAGATCGGCGTCGCGCCGCTGGCGCGCACCATCGTGGTGTTCATGTAGGTCGCCGGATGCAGAGAATTGACGGTCACGCCGGAGCCTTCGAGCTCTGCGGCGAGGTCGATGGTGAACATGATCTGCGACAGCTTGCTCTGCGCATAGGCGCGCGCGCCGCTGTAGTTCTTCGTGATCATCACGTCGGCGAAGTCGATCGGGTGCTGGCCGAGCGACGCGACATTGACGATGCGCGCCGGCGTGCTCGCCTTGAGCCGCGGCAGCAGCAGATGTGCGAGCAGGAAGCCGGCGAGATAGTTCACCGCAAAGCGCAGCTCGTGGCCGTCCTTGCTGGTCTGCCGCGCCGGCCCGTCGTTCTGCGACCCGATGCCGGCATTGCTGACCAGAACATCGAGGCGCTCCTGATCGTCGAGCACCAGCTGGGCGAACTCGCGGACCTCGGCAAGCGAGGACAGATCGGCCTGATAGAACATCGGCTCGCGGCCGGAGACCCGCTTGATCTCGTCGGCCAGGGTCTGCGCCCGCTTGGTATCGCGGCCATGGATCAGGACCCGGGCGCCGGCAGATGCCAGCTTCATCGCAACGTAGCGGCCGACGCCATCGGTGGAACCGGTGATTAGCACCGTCTTGCCTGACATATTCATGGAAATGGCCCTTCGGTCGTTCTCCCAGCGCTGTCAGCAAAGATAAATGCGCCACTTGAACTTTGCCATGGCAGGCCGCGGCGCGATCACCCAAAAACGGCGCCGAAATCGCCCGCCCACGGCCCTCGTCCGTGGTCCCAAGTGTACAGTCTGTCGCGCGGCCTGCGGCGGTCGCGCGGCGCCGCGCCGCGCCTCAACGTGAATACGTTCTGATATCGTCGGGATGAACAACAAGGCCAGGATCGGCAAGAGTCGGAATGTCCTCGACCATTTCAGACAGGTTCTCGCGGAAGGCTCCCTCGCTGGAGCCGTTCGGCATGCTCCTGCTATTCGCGGTGCTGACCGCGCTGCCGATCATCCTGACCGTTCGTCTGGTTGAGCCCGCACTGGTGCTGCCCGCGCTCAGCCTGGTGTTGTTCGCGGAGGCAGCCATTGCCGCGTCTGCGGCGCGCGTGATCCACATGCGTGCAAACGTGGCGAACCTCACGCTGTGGGATTTTGCCGGAGCATTCACCTTCATGGGGTGCGCGGCGGCGATCCTCGGCGAGCCGGATCAGGCGGCGCTGTTCTTCGAGGAACAGACCGCGCTGCGTCCGGTGTTACGACCGTAGATCCCAGGCCGGGCCCCTCTGGCAGCCACAAGCTGCGATGTCGGACTGGAACTCAGTTGGAGTGGCCCTGCTTCGACCCGCGACGCGGACGCGCGCCGCGGCGGATTTGCCGTCTACATGACGGCGACATCCTGCGTCGTCGAACGGTCCACTCCCCGACCTCAAGGGGAGCATTGCTCATGTCCGAACTGTTTTCACTCGACGCCCTCAGCGCGTTGCTGCAAGTCGTCGCCATCGACCTCGTGCTGGCCGGCGACAACGCCGTCGTGATCGGCCTTGCCGCGGCAGGCCTGCCGGCGAAGCAACGCGGCAAGGCGATTCTGATCGGCATCGCTGCTGCGACATTGCTGCGCATCCTGTTCGCCCTTCTCACCACGCAACTGATGCAGATCGTCGGCCTGCTGCTGGCCGGCGGCATCCTGCTGCTTTGGGTGTGCTGGAAGATGTGGCGCGAGTTGCGCGCCACCGCACAGGAGACGACGGTCGAGCATGCCGCCGATGGCGCGGAAGGCCAGCGCAAGACGCTGTGGCAGGCCACGACGCAGATCATCATCGCCGACGTCTCGATGTCGCTCGACAACGTGCTGGCGGTTGCGGGCGCGGCGCGCGAGCAGCCGATCGTGCTGGTGTTCGGCCTCGCGCTCTCGATCGCGATGATGGGCGCGGCCGCCACCTTCATCGCAAAACTGCTGCAGAACCACCGCTGGATCGCCTATGTCGGCCTCGCCGTGATCCTCTACGTCGCCGTCGACATGATCATCCGCGGCGCATCCGAGATCGCGAAGGTCGCGCCGGCTTGACGGCGGGCTCGTTGCACCTCTCCCGCTTGCGGGGGAGGTCGGAACGCATCGTCAGATGCGTTCCGGGTGGGGGCTCTCTCCACGATGAGCGCAGTTCTGTCGCGGCGGCCGATCGATCTCATCCAGCGTCAGTGGATTTCCGCCGAACGCTTCAGCGCTTCCTTCAACTTCTCGAGCGTGAAATCCTTACTGCGCGCGATGTCGAGGATCGGGGTCTCGCGACGGCCGCAGAGTTCGGCGGCCTCGGGCAGCTTCGCCGCGATGTCATGGGGGATCACGATCGCGCCGTGGCTGTCGGCGTGGATCAGATCGTCAGAGCGCACCGTCATGCCGGCGACGCGGACCTCGCCGCCAAAGCTTTCGGCATGCACCCAGGCGTGCGACGGACCGATCGAGCCGGCCAGCGCCTGGAAGCCCGGCGCCCATTGCGGAATGTCGCGGATCGAGCCGTCGGTGATGACGCCGAGGCAGCCGAGCGCCTTGTGCACGGCGCTCTGCACCTCGCCCCAGAACGCACCATAGCCGACGTCGGGACCGTCGATGTCCTGGATCACAGAGATGCGCGGACCGAAGCCGGTGCCGACATATTCATAGTATTCGATGCGGCGCTTCGACTGCTCCTCGGCCGAGAGGCCGGATTTCAGCACCGAGCGGATCGCGACCGTGCGCGCGTAGCCGACGATCGGCGGCAAGGTCGGGAACGGGCAGACCAGCGGCTTCACGGTGTAGCCGATCAGACGACGCTCCGGCGCGACGATCTCCATCGCGTTGCAGATCGTCGGCGTGTCATAGCGCGCCAACGCCTCGAGGACGGAAGCAGGCAGCGGGGCGGAAGCGGATGTCGTCACGGCGTTTCTCTCCTGATTTTTGGCGTTCGCTGGGCCGTCTCAGCCTATAGCCGAGATCGCAGGCGAACCCAACCGAGCCACGCTCATGGCTGATATTTGGGAAGATGGACTGCCCCGCCCCACTCCGTCATTGCGAGGAGCGACAGCGACGAAGCAATCCATCTCTCCGCATATGCCGCGGCATGGATTGCTTCGCTTCGCTCGCAATGACGTGGAGAGGACCCGTGCGCCTCTCAATGTAGATGCGCGGGACGATCGTCGTGGTCCGGATCGGTGCCCTGTGGCGTGTAAGGCGACGGTGATGCCGGCGCCGGCGCGCTTGCGCCTTGCGTCTGCGCCGCAAGCTGGCGCTCCTGGTCGCGATACGATTTCCAGCCCCAGGGCAGGCTGATCAAATAGGCGACCGAACCCGCCGACAGGATGTGCCAGGGATAGCCGATCAGCAGCGCGACGAAGAACACCACCGACACGAACACCGGCAGTACCATCTCCGGCGGCACGCGCATCTTCACGGTCTTGCCGGAGAACACCGGCAGCCGCGACACCATCAGGAAGGCGATCAAGAGCGTGTAGAACGCCGTCAACGTCGCCGGCGGCATCGGCACGCCGAGGAAGGCGAGATAGATCGGCAGCAGCACCGTGATCGCACCGGCCGGCGCCGGCACACCCGTGAAGTAATTGGCGGCGAAGGCCGGCTTGTTCGGGTCGTCGATCGAGGCATTGAAGCGCGCAAGCCGCAGGCCGCCGGAGATCGCAAACACCATCGCGGCGATCCAGCCGCCATTGTTCAATTCGTGCAGCTGCCAGAAATACAGGATCAGACCTGGCGCGACGCCGAAATTGACGAAGTCGGCGAGGCTGTCGAGCTCGGCGCCGAATTTCGACTGGCCCTTGATCATGCGGGCGACGCGGCCGTCGATGCCGTCGAGGATCGCGGCGAACACGATGGCGGCGACCGCAAGCTCCATCCGCCCTTCCGTCGACAGCCGGATCGCGGTCAGGCCGGCGCAGATCGCCAGCAGCGTGATCATGTTGGGCACGAGCATCCGCACCGGGATCGGGCGGAACCGGCGGCGGCGAGACTCGGTGGAGTTGGGATCAAAGGGCATCATGGCCTTGCAATATAGCAAGCATGGCCCGGCTCCGCCATCACGGCGGGAACCGGCTGGTTAAAGCGTTTCCAGCGAAGTGGACAGCGGTTCGCGTTAAGAAAACGCGTCAAGATAGAAAACCAGAGCTCCCGTTCCGATTCCGGGCGGAAGGGGAGCTCCAGGCTGGCGAAACAGAGTTAATCGGCGCGGTAGGTGCGGCCCGGGTCGGCGTTGCGGAAATCCGCCAGAATCGTCTCGCCGGCCACCGCGGTCTGCCCCTCGGAGACCAGCGCCTTGGTACCCTCGGGCAGGTAGACGTCGAGCCGCGAGCCGAAGCGGATCAGGCCAAAACGCTCGCCGGCGCCGATCGACTGGCCTTCCTTGACGAAGCAGACGATGCGGCGCGCCACGAGACCGGCGATCTGGACCACGCCGATGCGGCCATTGGCGCCCGAGATCACCAGCGAGTTGCGCTCATTGTCCTCGCTCGCCTTGTCGAGCTCGGCATTGATGAAGGCGCCGGGCCTGTAGGCGATGCGGTCGATGCGGCCGGCCACCGGGCTGCGGTTCACATGGCAGTTGAACACGCTCATGAACACCGAGACCCGCGGCAGCGGCTTGTCGCCGAGGCCGAGCTCGGCCGGCGGCAGCGCCTGCACCACCATGGAGACGCGGCCATCGGCCGGCGACACCACGATGCCGTCGCGCAGCGGCGTCACGCGAACGGGATCGCGGAAGAACAGCGCGCACCAGACCGTGAGCAGCGTCCCGATCCAGCCCAGCGGGGTCCAGATCCAGAACAGGATCAGGCTCGCCAGGGCGAAGCCACCGATGAACGGATAGCCCTCGGGGTGGATCGGCGGGATCTGTGCGCGGATGGAATTGGCGATCGACATCAGAGCTCGCTTGCGTTTCCCCGCCCCGTTTGGCGGGAGAGGCCCTAAATCGACTATTCCGCGGCGGTCGGCAAGGGTTTCTCACCCGCGTCAGGGGTGGAATCCTCCGACGAATCGGTGACCACGGGCGGCTGGCGATTCGGCGCGCTGCCGTCGTCATCGACCTGGGCGAGCCGTTCGCGGGCCTCCTCAGCCTCGCGCTGCCGGTTCCACATGCTGGCGTAGAGGCCGTCCGAGGCCAAAAGCCGCGCATGGGTGCCGCGCTCGGCGATCCGGCCCTGGTCCAGCACGATGATCTCGTCGGCGCCGACGATGGTCGACAGCCGGTGCGCGATCACCAGCGAGGTGCGGTTGCGCGAGACCCGCTCCAGCGCGCCCTGGATCTCGTGCTCGGTGTGGCTGTCGAGCGCCGAGGTCGCCTCGTCGAGCACCAGGATCGGCGGCGCCTTCAAGACGGTGCGCGCGATCGCGACGCGCTGCTTCTCGCCGCCGGAGAGCTTCAAGCCGCGCTCGCCGACCTGCGTCTCGTAACCCTGCGGCGACATCCGGATGAAGCCGTCGATCTGCGCCAGCCGCGCCGCCTCCTCCACCTCGTCATCGCCGGCATCCCAGCGGCCATAGCGGATGTTGTAGCGGATGGTGTCGTTGAACAGCACGGTGTCCTGCGGCACCATGCCGATCGCTGACCGCAGCGAGGTCTGCGTCACATTCTTGATGTCCTGGCCGTCGATCAGGATGCGGCCGCTCGAGACATCGTAGAGCCGGAACAAGAGCCGCGAGATCGTCGATTTCCCGGCGCCGGAGGGACCGACGATCGCGACCGTCTTGCCGGCCGGCACCTCGAAGCTCAGGCCTTTCAGGATTTGCCGGTCGGGCTCATAGGCGAAGCGGACATCCTCGAAGCGCACGCTGCCTGTGGACACCACAAGCGGCTTGGCGCTCGGCACGTCCTTCACCTCGGGATCGCGCGCCAGCACGTCGAACATCTTCTCGATGTCGATGATCGCCTGCTTGATCTCGCGATACACCATGCCCATGAAGTTCAGCGGCTGGTACAGCTGGATCATCATCGAGTTGATCAGCACGAAATCGCCGACGGTGTGGGTACCGTTGCGGATGCCGAACGCGCACATCAGCATGGTCGCGGTCAGCCCCGCGGTGAAGATGATCGCCTGCCCGGTGTTGAGCACGGCGAGCGAGGTGTAGGTCTTCACGCTCGCCTGCTCGTAGCGCTCCATCGAGCGGTCGTAGCGCCTGGCCTCGCGCTCCTCGGCACCGAAATACTTCACCGTCTCGTAGTTGAGCAGCGAGTCGATCGCCTTGGTGTTCGCCTCGGTATCGGAATCGTTCATCTTGCGGCGGATCTCGATCCGCCACTCGGTCGCAATGTAGGTGTAGTACATGAACACGACGACCGTGATCAGCACCGCGAGCACGTAGCGCCAGTCGAACTGCCAGAGCAGCACCCCCGCCAGCAGCGTGACCTCGACGATGGTCGGGATCAGTTGCAGGATCACCATCCGCACGATGGTCTCGATGCCGGAGCGGCCGCGCTCCAGCACGCGGGTCAGGCCGCCGGTCTTGCGCTCGAGATGGAAGCGCAGCGACAGCTCGTGCATGTGCACGAAGGTGATGTAGGCGAGCCTCCGCACCGCGTGCATCGCGACGCGGGCGAAGATGCCGTCGCGCCACTGCGTCAGCACCGCCATGATGATGCGCACCGCGCCGTAGCTGATCGTCATCAGCACCGGCGAAGCGATCAGCCAGACCATCCAGTTCGAAGTCGCGACCGGCGCCGAGCCCGTGCCGTTCAGCGCATCGATCGCCCATTTGAAGGTGAACGGCACCGACAGCGTCGCGAGCTTGGCGAACAGCAGCAGCACCACCGACCAGATCACGCGCATCTTCAAATCGGCGCGATCGCCGGGCCAGATGTAGGGCCAGAGATGAACGAGGGTGCCGAGCAGCGTCCCCTTCTCGGCGGCCGGGGTGGTGGCCGTGGGCTGATCGGCCGCGGTCACAGTCTGTTGCGGCGGCACCATCAGGAGCCCGCTCTTGCCATCATGGCGCGGCGGTCCGCGGCCACATCTTTTCCACGATTTGCCATTGTGCCCGTCATATAGATCGTTTCAACGTGGCGTACAGGCTCATGACGAAAATTGTTCGCGATTCGCGGGAATTTACGGGATATTTTGGCCCTCAATGCCCATATGCGAGTCTTGACCCTGTTTACGCTGCAGTGCCACAAGGATCGTATGAACCAAATCAAGACTGTCTGTGTTTATTGCGGCTCCGGCCCCGGTAACAATCCCCGTTTCGTTGAAGCTGCCGTCGCGCTCGGCAAGGCCTTTGCCGAAAACAACGTGCGCCTGGTCTACGGCGGCGGCTCGATCGGCCTGATGGGCGCGGTCGCGAAATCCACCCTCGATCATGGCGGCTCCGTCACCGGGATCATTCCGGAATTCCTGCGGGCGCGCGAGAATGCGCTGACCTCGGTTCAGGAGATGATCGTCACCCCCGACATGCATGAGCGCAAGCGGCTGATGTTCGAGCGTTCGGATGCGTTCGTCGCGCTTCCCGGCGGCATCGGCACGCTGGAGGAGTTGGTCGAGCAATTGACCTGGCAGCAGCTCGGCCGTCACTCCAAGCCGATCCTGCTCGCCAATATTGATGGTTTCTGGGAACCCCTGCTCTCGCTGCTGAGCCACATGCGCACGACCGAGTTCATCCGCGCGACGCTTCCGATCAACGTGCTGATGGCCGACCGCGTCGACGAGATTTTGCCGCGGCTGCGCTCCGCCGTGGCGGGCAAGCCGGCCGCCGCGAAGGAGCTGGCGCCCGAAGTGGCGCGGCGGCTCTGATATCTCGATAGCGTGAACCTGATCCCGTCATGCTGGCGAGCGCGGAACGCGCGTCTCGAAGCATGCACGGCCCGGCTGGTGGCCGTCCATCCTTCGAGGCTCGCTTCGCTCGCACCTCAGGGCGACGGGGCTAGGTAAGCGCTCACCCAAATCACCTCACTCGCTCGGAAACGTGACGGCCTCGATGCGGTTGCCGTCGGGGTCGAGGATGAAGGCGGCGTAATAGCGCACGCGGTCGTGCGGGCGCAGGCCGGGCCCCCCATCGGAGAGGCCGCCGGAGGCCAGCGCGGCGGCATGGAAGGCATCGACCTCGGCAGTGGTCTTCGCGCGCAGGCAGATGTGGGTGCCGCTCTCGTGCGGCACCGGCGCCATCTTGGCGCGCAAGTTGATCCAGAACTCGGAATAGGCCTTGCCGAAGCCGATCGTCGCCGGCCGGGTGACGAGACGGCTCAGGCCAAGCGCAGCCAGCGTCGGCTCATAGAATCGCGCGGCGCGCTCGAGATCACGGACGCCGACGGAAACGTGGTCGATCATGTAGGCTCCTCCCTGCTCGTCATTGCGAGGAGCGAAGCGACGAAGCAATCCATGCATCCTTGCGCGCGGAAAGGTGGATTGCTTCGCTTCGCTCGCAATGACGGCGTCTGTTTCCTTCAGCCGCCTCAAGCCTGCGCGCCCGACTTCACCAGCTTGTAGAACACCGAATCCATCAGCGCCTGGAACGAGGCGTCGATGATGTTGGGCGAGACGCCGACCGTGGTCCAGCTCTCGCCGGTCTCGTCCTCGCTTTCGATCAGCACGCGCGTGACCGCCTCGGTGCCGCCATTGAGGATACGCACGCGGTAGTCGATCAGCTTCAGGCCATCGATGTATTTCTGGTACTTGCCGAGATCCTTGCGCAGCGCCACGTCGAGCGCGTTGACCGGACCGTTGCCCTCGGCGGCCGAGATCAACCGCTCGCCGTCGACGTCGACCTTCACCACCGCGAGCGCCACCGTGACGCGCTGGCCGTTGGCGTTATAGCGCTGCTCGACATTGACGTCGAACTGCTCGACCTTGAAATATTCCGGCACCTTGCCGAGCGTGCGGCGCGCCAACAGGTCGAACGAGGCGTTCGCCGATTCATAGGCAAATCCCGCGGCCTCGCGCTCCTTCAGCTCCTCGACCAGGCGCGTCAGCCGCGGATCGCCCTTGTCATAGACCATGCCGGCGCGGTCGAGCTCGGCCATCACATTGGAGCGGCCGGCCTGATCCGAGACCAGCACCTTGCGGTGGTTGCCGACGGATTCCGGCAGCACGTGCTCATAGGTCTGCGGATCCTTCATGACAGCGGAAGCATGGATGCCGGTCTTGGTGACGAAGGCGCTCTCGCCGACGTAGGCGGCATGGCGATTGGGCGCGCGGTTGAGCATGTCGTCGAGCGTGCGCGACACCTTCATCAGCGTCGCCATCTTCTCCGTGGTGACGCCGATCTCGAACTTGTCGGCAAACTCTTGCTTCAGCTTCAAGGTCGGGATCAGCGAGCAGAGATTGGCGTTGCCGCAGCGCTCGCCAAGGCCGTTGAGCGTGCCCTGGATCTGACGTGCGCCGGCGCGCACCGCGGCGAGCGAATTGGCCACCGCCTGCTCGGTATCGTTATGGGCATGAATGCCGACATGGGCGCCGGGCACCTGCTTGACGACATCGCCGACGATGGTCTCGATCTCATGCGGCATGGTGCCGCCATTGGTGTCGCACAGCACCACCCAGCGCGCGCCGGCCTCATAGGCCGCAATGGCGCAGGCGAGCGCATAGTCGCGGTCCTGCTTGTAGCCGTCGAAGAAGTGTTCGCAGTCGACCATCACCTCGCGACCGAGCGCCTTGGCAGCCGCGACGCTGTCGCGGACCGAGGCAAGGTTCTCCTCGTTGGTCGTTTCGAGCGCGACCCGGACCTGGTAGGCCGAGGATTTTGCCACGAAGCAGATCGCGTCCGCCTTGGCCTCGAGGATACCGGCGAGCCCGGGATCGTTCGACGCCGAACGGCCCGGCCGCCGCGTCATGCCGAACGCGGTGAAGCGCGCGTGGTCGAACGCAGGCTTCTTGCTGAAGAACTCGGTGTCGGTCGGATTGGCGCCGGGATAGCCGCCCTCGACATAGTCGATGCCGAGCGCGTCGAGCATGCCGGCGATCACCTGCTTGTCCTGCAGCGTGAAGTCAACGCCGTTGGTCTGCGCACCGTCGCGCAGCGTGGTGTCGAACAGATAGAGGCGCTCGCGGCTCATGCGTGGCCTCCGGGCACGGCAACGCCGTCGAGGGTCTTCTGCATCGTGGTGTTGGCGAGCCATTCGTCGTTGATGGTGACCGTATTGCGCTGCTGCGCGACGTAGCCACGCTTGCGGAAGAATTCGAGCGCGGTGTCGCTGGCATCGACCTTCAGGGCCTTGGTGCCGCGGGCGCTCGCGATCTTCTCCAGCGCATCGCACAACGCGCTGCCTGCACCCTGCCCGACCGCACTCGGATGCACATAGAGCATGTCGATGTGATCGGCCCCCTTCAGCGAGGCGAATCCAACCGGCGCGCCCTGCAGTGTCGCGATCAGGGTTAGCTGCCCGGCGAGCTTCCTGCCGAAGGCTTCCTCATCGTCGGCGGCCATCGCCCAGGCTTCCTGCTGCGCCTCGCTGTAATCGTCGCCGGTCAGATCCATGATCGACGCCGCGAAGATCGCCGCCAGCAGCGGCGCATCGTCGGGCAGATAGGGACGCAATGCGGGTGCGGATCGGCTCATCGCGCAACCTCCCAGGTCGTGATCGGCTTTCCTTCGGCATCCTTGCCGTCCTTGATCGCGACGCCCATCGCGGCGAGCTGATCGCGGATCCGGTCGGATTCCTTGAAGTCCTTCCTCGCACGTGCCGTGGTGCGCTCAGCGATCAGTGTCTCGACCGCGGCAACATCGACGCCGCTGGCCTGCTCCTTGCGACCCTTCCACGCCGCCGCGCTCTCCGACAGGAAGCCGAGCAGCCGCAGCGAACCGGCAAATTCCTTGCGGCCTGCTTCATTGCTCGCGGCAGCATTGCGCAAGCTGTGCAGCACGGCCATGGCCTGCGCCGTGTTGAGGTCGTCGTAAAGCGCCTCGACGATCGCGGCCGACGGCGCGCCGGGCTCGGCGTCGGCCGCGACCGCATACCAGTCGTCGAGCGTCCGTGCGGCTTCTTCCGCGCTCTTCAGCGTCCAGTCGAGCGGCGACCGGTAATGCGTCCGGAGCATGCTGAGCCGCAGCACCTCGCCCGGCCAATCCGCCAGCAGATCGCGGATCGTGAAGAAGTTGCCGAGCGACTTTGACATCTTCTCGCTTTCGATCTGCAGGAAGCCGTTGTGCATCCAGACATTGGCCATGCGGTCGGTATGGAATGCGCAGCAAGTCTGCGCGAGCTCGTTCTCATGGTGCGGGAACACCAGGTCGATGCCGCCGCCATGGATGTCGAACTTCTCACCGAGATGCTTCCAGGCCATCGCCGAGCACTCGATGTGCCAGCCGGGCCGGCCCTCGACGGCAATGCCTGCCGGCGACGGCCAGGACGGCTCGCCGGGCTTCGACGGTTTCCACAGCACGAAGTCGGTGTTGTCGCGCTTGTAGGGCGCAACATCGACGCGGGCGCCCGCGATCATCTCATCGAGCGAGCGCTTCGACAGCGCGCCGTAGCGCGGCAGCGTTGAATTGGCCGCGTTCATCGCCTGCGGCGAGAACAGCACGTGATCCTCGGCGACATAGGCAAAGCCGCCGGCGACCAGCTTCTCGATGATCGCGCGCATCTCCGGGATATGCTCGGTCGCGCGCGGCTGCACGGTCGGCGGCAAGCAGCCCAGCGCCGTGACGTCGTCCTGGTACTGCTGATAGGTCTGCTCGGTGACCTTGCGGATCGCCTCGTTCAAGGGCATGCCGGGATAGTCCCGCGCGGCGCGAACGTTGATCTTGTCGTCGACGTCGGTGATGTTGCGGACATAGGTGACGTGATCGGTGCCATAGCGATGGCGCAGCGCGCGGAACAGCACGTCGAAGACAACAGCGGCCCGGCCGTTGCCGATATGGGCGAAGTCGTAGACCGTCGGTCCGCAGGCATACATGCGGACATTATCGGCATCGAGCGGCACGAAGGGCCGCTTCTCCCGGGTCAACGTATCGTAAAGGCGCAATTCCATGGATCACCGTCCCTTGCGGCCGGGCGTCCAGTGATTCTCAGGGGATTGAGAAAAGACGGCCTCAGCCAGCGAATCGCTAGCTCATAATCTCGCGGCAAATGCTGCAGATGGCGAGGTGGCCGTTCATGGTTCCACCATGTCTCACGGCCCCTTTATCGCGTCAAGGGGCTTGCTTTCAGGCGCTTTGTACCCCGCCCCGCGCCAAAATCACGCCAATGTCCTCATGGTTAATCATTATTAAGAATTTGGGCGTACGGGAGGGCCAGCGGATTCCCCGCCATTTTCACTGGTGCACCATGCGGCCCATTTCAGCATTGATTGCCTGCACGCTCTTCGTTGCCCCTTGCTTCCTTGCCCCCTCGGCCGCGCTGGCCGACAGCCGCGTTTTCATCGTCGCCAACCAGGCCGACGGCTACGGCATCGACCAGTGCCTGGCCCACGGCGACCGCTGCGGCGCGTCCGCCGCCCGCGCCTATTGCCGGTCACGCGATTTTGCGCAGGCCACCAGTTACCGCCGCGTCGATCCCGACGAGATCACCGGCGCGGTTCCGCACGCCGCGGGCGAGACCTGCACCGGCAATAGCTGCGGCGAATACGTCGCCATCACCTGCCAGCGCTGAGCCAAGCCGCTGGACAAACGGGGTTATTGCCACATCGGCGCCCCGGAAACGACGTGACGCTGCCGCGAGAAACGGCTATTGCAGGTGGTCCTGGCCGCGCGCTTTGGCGTTGATCGCCGCGCGGCGTCGTTTTAATGGCCGGATATGCCCCATAGCTCCCGTTCTCGCTTCTCCCGTTGGTTCTTGGCTTGCGCCGTGCTGGCCGGCATCGCCCTGCCCGCCACGCATGCCCTGGCGCAGGTGCCTCCGGGCCCACCCGGCCCGGCTCCCCAAGGCGCGCAGGCCAATCCGATGTGCGCGCGGCTGGAGGGCCAGCTAGCCGCGATCGATCGCGGCGGCGGCGATCCGGCCAAGGACGAGCAGATCCGCCGCTATCAGGACGCTGCAACCCGGCAGCAGGGCGAGCTGGATCGCGTGACCGCGCAGGCCCGGCGCATGGGCTGCGACAGTTCCGGATTCCTTTCGCTCTTCAACAACAACTCGGCGCAGTGCGGACCGGTCAACAACCAGATCCAGCAGATGCGCGCCAATCTCGACCAGATGACCGCAAATCTCGAGCGGCTGCGCACCGGCGGGCTCGGCGGCGCCGACCGCGAGAACCAGCGCCGCTCGGTGCTGACCGCGCTGGCGCAGAACAATTGCGGCCCGCAATACGCGGCGGCCGCGCGCGGCCCCGGCAATTTCATCGAGAACCTGTTCGGCGGCGGCGGCGGTGGCAATCCCAACGAACCGCTTCCGCCGCCTGACGCGCAATATGGCGGGCAGTCCGGCACCTTCCGCACCGTCTGCGTCCGCACCTGCGACGGCGCCTATTTCCCGATCTCGTTCGCGACCTCGCAGGCGCGCTTTGCCGCCGACGAACAAATCTGCAAGGCGCAGTGCCCGGCCGCGGAGGCCAGCCTGTTCGCCTACCGCAATCCCGGCGAGGACATCAACCAGGCGGTCTCGATCAGCGGCCAGTCCTACTCGTCGCTGCCGAACGCCTTCAAGTACCGCACCGAGTTCAATCCGTCCTGCTCCTGCAAGGCGGCCGGCCAGAGCTGGGCGGAGGCGCTGAAGGCGGTCGACGACCAGGCGTCCGCCGCGCAGCAGGGCGACATCATCGTCACCGAGGAGAGCGCGCGGAAGATGCAGCAGCGCGCGCAGACCAAGGCTGCCGCCGGCAAGAAGGGCGCGCCCGCAGCGGCGGCTCAACCGCAGCAGCCCCCCGCCGCTGACGCCACTGCGCCTGCCGCACCCGCGAGCGACGGCCAGATCCGCACGGTCGGCCCGACCTTCATCCCGAAAAAGCAGTAAGGCTCACCCCTCGAACGCTTCCGCCGACGCGCGCGAGCCGCGCGTCACCAGCTTCTCGTCGGGCTCCGGCAGCGCCTTGCCGAAATCGCGGAAGCGGTTGGTGATGGGATAGCGGCGGTCGCGGCCGAAGTTCTTCCGCGTCACCTTCACCCCGGGTGCGGCCTGCCGGCGCTTGTATTCGGCGATGTTGAGCAGGCGATCGACGCGGGTCACCACATCGCGGTCGAAGCCGGCCTCGATGATGGTCGCAAGCGGCTCCTCGCGCTCCACCAGCCGCTCCAGGATCGCATCCAGCACCTCGTAGGGCGGCAGCGAATCCTGGTCGGTCTGGTTCTCGCGCAACTCAGCGGTCGGCGGCCGGATGATGATATTGACCGGGATCACCTCGCCCGACGGCCCAAGCGCGCCGTCCGGCTTCCATTCATTGCGCAGGCTCGACAGGCGGAACACCTCGGTCTTGTAGATGTCCTTGATCGGGTTGAAGCCGCCGTTCATGTCGCCATACAGCGTGGCGTAGCCGACCGACATTTCCGACTTGTTGCCGGTCGTCACCACCATGGCGCCGGTCTTGTTGGAGATCGCCATCAACAGCGTGCCGCGGGCGCGCGCCTGCAAGTTTTCCTCGGTGATGTCGCGCTCCAGCCCTTTGAACACCGGCGCGAGAATTGCCTCAAACCCGTTGACGGCGTCGGCAATCGGCAGGATCTCGTAGCGGATGCCGAGCGCGGCTGCGAGCTTGGCGGCATCGTCGAGCGAGACCTGGGCGGTGTAGCGGAACGGCAGCATCACGCCGCGCACCTTGTCGGCGCCGAGCGCATCGACCGCGATCGCGGCACACAGCGCCGAGTCGATGCCACCGGAGACGCCGAGCAGCACGCCGGGAAAACCGTTCTTGCGGACATAGTCGCGCAGGCCGAGCACGCAGGCCGCGTAATCGGCCTTGTCGCCCTCGAGCTGCGCCGTGATCGGCCCATTGCAGCGCCAGCCATCGGCCGCCTTGCGCCACGTCAGCGTCGTGATGTTCTCCTCGAACGCCGGAAGCTGCGCCGCTACGGAGAGATCGGCATTGAGCGCAAACGAGGCGCCGTCGAAGATCAGCTCATCCTGGCCGCCCATCTCATTGAGATAGATCAGCGGCAGTCCGCTCTCGGTGACGCGCGCCACCACGATCGACAGCCGCAGATCGGTCTTGTCCCGGGCATAGGGCGAGCCGTTCGGCACGATCAGGATCTCGGCGCCGGTCTCGGCCAGGCACTCGACGACGTTCTCGTAGTCCTCGGATTCCTCGAGCCAGATGTCCTCGCAGATCGGCACCCCGATGCGCACGCCGCGCACCGTCACCGGGCCCGATGCCGGGCCGCGCGCGAACAGCCGCTTCTCGTCGAACACGCCGTAGTTCGGCAGGTTGGCCTTGAAGCGCAGCGCGGCGATGCGTCCGCCGTCGAGCAACGCGCAGGCATTGTAGAGCTTGCCGTCCTCGACCCAGGGCGTGCCGATCAGCATCGCCGGGCCGCCATCCTTGGTCTCGCGCGCCAGTTCCTCGATCGCGGCGCGGCAAGCCGACTGGAACGCCGGCTTCAGCACCAGATCCTCCGGCGGATAGCCGGCGATGAACAGTTCCGAGAGCACGACGAGATCGGCCCCGTCGGCTTTCGCCTTGTCGCGCGCGGCGCGTGCCTTCGCGGCGTTGCCGGTGACGTCACCGACCGTCGGATTGAGTTGCGCGAGGGTGATCTTGATCTGTTGTTCGCTCATACCGTTATGTTGTCCCGCACAAGAGCAAACTTCAATGGTGCTCCGGTCATGGTGCGATTGCAGAAATCGCACCATGACCGTCGTTCTCTTGTTTTGAGCATGATCTGATTGGAAAACCGGTCTCCACTTTTCCGGATCATGCTCGGATCAGAACGCGCCCATGCGCTCAGCGAGGGCGAACAGCCAGAACAGCCCGGCCATCACAAGCGCGACGCCGACGGCGGCGGAGCCCATGTCCTTGACCCGCCCGATCTGTGGATCGTGATCCATGGTCAGGCGGTCGGCGAGCTTCTCGATCGCGGTGTTGAGCAGCTCGATCACAAGCACCAGCACCACGGTTGCGACCAGCTCGACCCGGCGCATCACGGTGGCGCCGACCAGCCAGGCCAGCGGCACCGACAGCACCAGTGCCACCACCTCCTCGCGAATCGCCTGCTCCGAGCGAATGGCGAAGGCCAGCCCGTTGCGCGAGTTGATGGTGGCTCGCCAGAACCTCAGCAAGTCCCTGCCCTCAAGTCACGGCCCCCAAATCACAACCCAGCGGCGGCCGGCATCGGTTTGACCTTGCCGGCGCGCTCCTGCTTCAGGAGCTCGGCGATCAGGAAGGCCATGTCGATCGACTGTTCGGCGTTGAGGCGGGGATCGCAGACCGTGTGGTAGCGATCGTTGAGATCCTCATCGGTGATGGCGCGCGCACCGCCGATGCACTCGGTGACGTCCTGCCCGGTCATCTCCAGATGCACGCCGCCGGCATGGGTGCCTTCGGCGGCGTGGATCTGGAAGAACGCCTTCACCTCGGACAGCACGCGGTCGAACGGCCGCGTCTTGTAGCCCGAGGTCGAGGTGATGGTGTTGCCGTGCATCGGATCGCACGACCACACCACCTTGCGGCCTTCCCGCTGCACGGCGCGGATCAGGCCCGGCAGATGGTCGCCGACCTTGTCGGCGCCGAAGCGGTTGATCAGCGTCAGGCGTCCCGGCTCGTTGTCGGGGTTCAGCACGTCGATCAACTTCAGCAACTCGTCGGGCTTCAGCGACGGACCGCATTTCAGGCCGATCGGGTTCTTGATGCCGCGGAAATATTCGACATGGCCGTGATCGAGCTGCCGGGTGCGGTCGCCGATCCAGATCATGTGGCCCGAGGTCGCGTACCAGTCGCCGGTGGTGGAATCGACCCGCGTCATCGCCTGCTCGTAGCCGAGCAAGAGCGCCTCGTGGCTGGTGTAGAAATCGGTGGCGCGGAGCTCCGGATGGCTCTCGAGATCGAGGCCGCAGGCGCGCATGAAGTTCAGGGCGTCGGAGATGCGGTCGGCCAGCTCCTTGTAGCGGCGGGACTGCGGTGAATCCTTCAGGAAGCCGAGCATCCATTGATGCACGCTGCCGAGATTGGCAAAGCCGCCGGTGGCGAACGCGCGCAGCAGGTTCAGCGTCGCCGCGGATTGGCGATAGGCCATCAGCTGGCGCTGCGGGTCGGGAATCCGCGCTTCCGGCGTGAAGGCGATGTCGTTGACGATGTCGCCGCGATAGCTCGGCAACTCGACATCGCCCTGCTTCTCGGTCGGCGACGAGCGCGGTTTGGCGAATTGGCCTGCAATGCGGCCGACCTTCACCACCGGCAGCGCGCCGGCATAGGTCATGACCACGGCCATCTGCAGCAGCACGCGGAAGAAGTCGCGGATATTGTTGGCGCCGTGCTCGGCAAAGCTCTCGGCGCAGTCGCCACCCTGCAGCAGGAAGGCTTCGCCGGCGCAGACCCGCCCCAGCGCCTTCTTCAGGTTGCGCGCCTCGCCCGCGAACACTAGCGGCGGAAAGGTCGCAAGCTGCGCCTCGACATCGGCCAATGCCTTGGCATCGGGATAATCGGGCACCTGCAGCACCTTCTTGGCGCGCCAGCTATCGGGTGTCCACCGCTCGGACATGAGGTCAACTCCTGAGCAAAAACCGCGACTTAATCGACGGGAAAGGTGGGCTTATACACAGCCATCCGCTCCCCCGCTAGAAGGATTCCTGCAATCCCGTCAAACTCTTGCAGGAAAATACGAATTCGCATTTGCTGGACCATACCATGAATGCCAGGGAAATTGCCGCAGCCGCCGCCGCGCTGGACGACGTTTTTAGCGACGACATCGTCGTGCCGGCCGCGGACGGCTATCCGCTCGCCGCGACGCTGTTCCTGCCGCGCGGCAGGAAGCGCCACGCCGTCCTGATCAACTCGGCGACCGCCGTGCCCCGAAAGGTCTATCGCGGCTTTGCCGGCTACCTCGCCCGCCGCGGCGCGGCGGTGCTGACCTACGACTACCGCGGCACCGGCGACTCGAGGCCGATGGCGGCGACGACCGGCCTCAACAAGCCGAAGTCGCTGGCCGGCTTCAAGGCCACGATGGCGGACTGGGCCGCGCTCGACACCACAGCGGCCGTGAGCTGGATGCGCTATCGCTACCGCGACCTCCCCTTCGCCTATGTCGGCCACTCCTTCGGCGGCCAGGCGCTCGGGCTCCTTGCCAACAACGCTGAAATTCCCCGCGCACTGCTGGTCGCCTCGCAGGCCGCCACCTGGAAGCTGATGGCCTCGCCCGAGCGCTACCGCGTCGTCGCCTTCATGAACGGCATCGGCCTGCCGCTGGCGCGCACGCTCGGCTATGTGCCCGGCTGGGCCGGTCTCGGCATGGACCTGCCGCGGGGCGCGTTCGAGCAATGGCGAGGCTGGGTCATGCGCGAGCGCTATCTGCTCGATGATGCCACGCTCGCGGCGCGCGAAAATTTTCCGAAGTTCAAGGGCAAGCTCCGCGCGCTTGTCATCACCGACGACACCTGGGCGACGCGGCCGGCGGTCGAGCTGCTGTGCTCCGCGTTCACGTCGATCACGCCGGAAATCATCTCGATCCGCCCCGCGGATGCCGGCGCGAAGGCGATCGGCCATTTCGGCTTCTTCCGCAGCGACCACCGCGACGCGCTGTGGCGCGGCGCCGCGGAGTGGCTCGAGGCGGAGGGGTAAGGGCCAGATTCTCCGCTGTCGTCCCTGCGATAGCAGAGACCCATACGCCGCGGATGTTGTGAACGGGACTCGTCGTTCCAGCATCGCGCGCCAATCAGCGTAGGTGGTTGGGTCCCTGCTTTCGCAGGGACGACACTGAGTATGTTGCGTGGCCGGTGGACATAGCTTCGCATTCTCGCGACATGAATCGTCCGAGCTCTGCTCTTCGTTTCGCGCTCTCTCCAAACAGAGGGCGCAGGGAAAGCCGGGTGCCGATCGCACCCATGGGTCCGGTGCAACAAAAAGCACCGGAGGTCGGACCACAGGTGTAACCGGAAACATCCCGGCTTTCCCTGCGCGATGGGTTACGGCTTATACGTGCTCTCCCCGGTGAGACTGGGCTTGCTTGTCACCGCCTTCGCAAGACGCTTGCGCATCCTGCGACGAGACACCTGCCGCTAGGGCGTCAGGACCACACGATTTCGCCGTCCGCCTCGCATGCATGTCGTCTCGCGCATGCCCGGCGTCCACCGCATCTCACCGCAACACTCCTGACGATGCGCAGCGCCCCTCGATCGGGTGAGACGGGCCAATTGAACATCTGAGTTGGGTCAAACACCAAGCGGAATATTTTCCGCGCAAGGACTGGACAGCACAAATCGCTTTGATTTGGTTGATGAACTTCGTGTTTGCGCGCAAGGCGATGCCGACGGCGTGATCAGAGACCCGTCATCTTGAGCACCGCCTCCGGCAAGCGTTCGCCCTGCACTACGATTTTCGAAAGCGCCGCTGCGATCTCTGCTAGGTCCTCTGTCGTGAGCGTCACATTGACGGAACCGAAGTTTTCTTCCAGCCGATGCAATTTGGTGGTGCCAGGAATCGGAACGATCCACGGCTTCTGCGCCAACAGCCATGCGAGCGCGACCTGCGCGGGCATCGCGGCTTTGCGCGCGGCGACGGCCTTGACGATATCAACGAGGGCCATATTGGCCTTGCGGGCTTCCAAGGAGAAACGCGGTACGCTGTTGCGAAAGTCCGTGGGATCGAACCTGGTGTTCTCGTCAATCTTTCCAGTCAGGAATCCCGCGCCAAGCGGACTGAACGGCACGAAGCCGATGCCAAGCTCCTCGAGGACTGGAAGAAGTTCAGCTTCCGGCCCGCGCCAGAACAACGAATACTCGCTCTGCACAGCCGTCACCGGCTGCACCGCGTGTGCGCGACGGATCGTCTGGACACCTGCTTCGGAGAGGCCGAAATGTTTCACCTTGCCTTCCACGATCAACTCCTTGACCGCGCCGGCAACGTCCTCGATCGGCAAGGCAGGATCGACCCGATGCTGATAGAAAATATCGATCCGGTCCGTCTTCAACCGCTTCAGACTGGCATCGGCGACCGCCTTGATGTGTTCTGGACGGCTATTGGTGCCGGCATTGCGGGCGCCAGTCGCGAGGTTGATGTCGAAGCCGAACTTGGTGGCGATGACCACCTTGTCGCGAATCGGCACGAGTGCCTCGCCGACCAACTCCTCATTGACGAATGGGCCGTAGGCTTCGGCCGTGTCGAACAGGGTGATACCGCGATCATAAGCATCGCGAATGAGGTTGATCATCTCCCGTTTGTCGGCCGCCGGGCCGTAGGCAGAGCTCATGCCCATACAGCCGAGGCCGAGCGCGGATACTTCGAGCGTTCCAAGTTTGCGGACTTGCATGGCGGTCTCCAATAGACGTCGGGCTTTTCTGATCTTCAGCCCTCAATAGCGATGACCACAAATCTAGGAGCTGTCGGAGCTTGCGATAAGGCGCTATAATAAGAATGAGCTTTTTAGCTGAGCTAACAAATCAGAATGGAAAACTTCAACGATCTAGCTGCGTTCGCGTCCGTGGCCAGGGAGCGGAGCTTTACCCGCGCCGCGGCCAAACTCGGCGTTTCACCGTCGGCGCTCAGCCAGACCATCCGCAATCTCGAGGAGCGACTGGGTCTGCGTCTCCTGACCCGTACCACGCGCAGCGTCGCATCAACGGAAGCTGGCGAACGTCTGCTACGCACCATTGCGCCGCGCTTTGAAGAAATCGAAGCCGAACTGACGGCCTTGAGCGAGCTTCGGGAGAAGCCTGCAGGAACCGTACGCATTACTGCTGGCGAGCATGCGGCAATCTCCGTCCTGCAACCCGCGCTCAAACGGTTCCTGCCCGACTATCCGGACATCCAGGTCGAGATCATCGTCGACTACGGCCTCACCGATATCGTCGCCGAAGGCTATGACGCTGGTGTCCGGTTGGGCGAGCAGGTTGCAAAGGACATGATCGCCGTGCGCATCGGCCCGGATCTGCGCATGGCGGTCGTCGCGTCGCGCGCCTATTTCCAAAAACATTCGATCCCCGAAACGCCGCAGGACCTGACGGCGCACAACTGCATCAATATCCGGCTCCCGACCTATGGCGGGTTGTTTCCTTGGGACCTGGAAAAGAAGAAGCGCGAGGTCAAGGTGCGCGGAGAAGGCCAACTCGTCTTCAACAGTCTCGGTATGAGGCTGCAGTCGGCTTTGGACGGTCTCGGCGTTGCATACATGCCCGAGGACCAGGCGCTTCCCTATATTGCAGACGGGCGCCTGGTGCGGGTTCTGGAAGATTGGTGTCCAGCCTTTCCCGGCTATCACCTCTACTATCCCAGCAGACGGCACTCGTCGCCTGCCTTGGCTCTATTGACTGACGTTCTCCGATATCGTGGCAAATAGTCGGCAGACCCAAACTTGCTCGGGACCATCGCGGTCGATACTGCGTATCCGACACCTGCCACGTCTCTGCGCGCAGAGATGCTACGCAGCGCCACCCTCACACCACCTTCCGCGGCGCAGCCGTCGCCGCATCACCCGTGTTCGGCGTCCCCGTCGGCTCGATCAGCAACAGATGCACCTCTTCCCGCGCGACCGGCCGATGCTCGACGCCCTTCGGCACGATGAACATCTGGCCCTCCTTCAACGTCACGGTGCGGTCGCGCAGCTCGATGTCGAGCACGCCTTTCAGGACGAGAAAGAAGTCGTCGGTGTCGTCATGCTTGTGCCAGACGAACTCGCCCTGCACCTTCACCACCATCACGTCGCAGGCGTTGAATTGCGCTACCGTGCGCGGCGACCAGTGATCGGAGAATGTCGATAGTTTTTCGTCGAGATCGATCGGCTTGTTCATGGGCCTCGGCGTACTCGGCTCGCGACTGTCGGGCGGGTTAGCGCAACGCGCCGCTATCGGGTTCGCTGCTGGAGGGCGGATTACGCTTCGCCAATCCGCCCTACGGTCCTTTGCCCACGCGCTCCTACTGATACGTGCTCGGCTTGTGGTGCCCATTCATTCCGCAGGGCGTTTCGCCGTTGGCGGCCTTGCGCGCCAGCAGTTCCCGCTCCGCCTTGTACCAGAGCTGATCCATCTTGCCCGGCGGTTCGCCGGCATCCTTCCACAATTCGTAGGCGCGGGTCCGAATCTCCTGCTCGGTTGGGCCTGTCATGGGCGGCTCCCTCAATTTGAGACATCAAACCGTTTGGAGTGGAACTGCCAGCATAGCGCAAGGTTCCAAGGCGCGCGAGATCGCCGCGCTGCCCATCGCACCATCTGTGCACAAGCGCCGTTGTGCAGGCCATTTGCCGGAAACTGCATTTGATTTGAGCGCGCGAAGAGCGGCTCCGGGGGAAAAGACCCCGAAGCATATGGCTGTCAACAAGGGTGCCCAATTCCCCAGCATCAAGCGCGGCCACCGGCAGCGCGCCGGTCTTGCGGAGGCAACCTACCCCTTCTGAGGTATGAAACCTTTGCGCGCTTCTGCAGACTTAAGATTATCAGGATTTTGCCGTGACCTTCCTGGGGCTAGAGACAGCGCCGCTCGCATGTATTTTAAGCGGGCGGCGTTGGGCTGTCAGGCAGGGCTCGTTCGCCGTTCCCGACCGCTTGAGCATTGTCGGTTCTGATTGAATTAGAACCGAGGCTCCAGACTCTCGCTTTGACGCGTTTTCTTCACGCGAACCGGTGTCCACTTCGCTCGAAAACGCTTCCAGAGCCGCACCAAGGCGCGGCGGCTGCTCAGCGCAAGTTTGCAGTGAAGAAATCGAGCGCAAGGCCGATCGTCTCGGCATGGACCGCCTCGCGGTCGATGCCATCGGGATCGCGGCAGACAGCCCCGATCACCAGACGCCCTACTGCGGTACAGGTATCGAAGAAGACGAAATGGCCGGCGCGCGGAAACTCCGTCAGCGCCGCATGCGGCATGGCCTTGCCGAGCGCTTCGGCTCCGGAGGCCGGCGGCGCCACTTCATCGGCGCTTCCCGTGACCATCGCGACCGGGATCGATATCCCGCCAAGGCTCTCCGGCGTCAGGGCCGGTCCCGGTCCCGGCGCCATGGCAAAGACGGCACGGACGCGCTCATCGCGATAGGAATTGCCGGCAAGGCTGTAGCGCTGCCGGAAGTCGGGATCGGAACCGAGGCGCAGCCGGCTCTTCCGGCGCAGGTCCGAGACGCCCGCTTGCGCCGTGCACAACGCGTCGGCAGCGGGTGAGCGGCAGAACGCTTCCGTCCGCGCCGGATCGGTGATGCCGCCTGCGATCGCAAGCACCGTGTAGCCGCCGAGCGAGTGGCCGGCAGCGCCGATCCGCGCCGGGTCGAGCCGGTCGCCGAACGTCTCGTCGGCGCGCATCGCGTCGATGATCGCGCTGAGGTCGACGGCGCGCAGCCACATCAGCGCAAAACCCTCGACCGTGTAGTCCTCCAATTGATTATTCCCCGGATGGTTGACCGCAACGGCGATAAATCCGTGGGCTGCAAGCCCCACGCCGAGCCAGGCGAGATCGGATGCCGTGCCGCCGAAGCCGTGCGACAGCAGCACCAGCGGACGTCGCGGTCCCACCGCGGGCGCAGCATCGGGCGCGGCGCGGCCGGCACGGGCGAAGGGGATGAGGCGCGGTCCGATCGATTGCGGCTGCTCGCGCGCTTCGGCCACGGCCGGGTACCAGATCATGACGCGGAGCGCGTGAGTTGCGGCGCCGCGCCAGTCGTAAGGCTCGGCCGGAACGAAATCGCGCGTCGTGACGCCGACCTTCAATACAGCATCGTCGGCGCGTGCGAACTGCGGCGCCGCGAACAGGATCAACCACAGCGCCAGAAACCGCATCCAGACGCTCCCCGATCACCGTTGGTCGCTCCGCGCATCCGCGGTCCGGCTCGATGTGTCCGGATGTTTCGCCGCGATGCGCCGCATCATCCCGGCACGCCGCGTGCGCCCTACTCCGCCGCCTGGCGCACGTGGCGCGCGGTCGGGGTGCGCATCGTCACCAGCTCTTCGGAGGCGGTCGGATGCAGCGCGACGGTGGCGTCGAAGTCCGCCTTGGTCGCCTTCATCTTGACGGCGATCGCAACGGCTTGGGTGATCTCGGCGGCGGCATCGCCGACGATGTGACAGCCGAGCACGCGGTCGCTCGAGCCGTCGACCACGATCTTCATCAGCACGCGGGTGTCGCGGCCGGACATCGTCGCCTTGATCGGCCGGAAATCGGTCTTGTAGATGTCGACGTGGCTATACTGCGCCCGCGCCTCTTCTTCGGTGAGGCCGACGGTGCCGACCTCCGGCTGCGAGAACACCGCGGTCGGGATCGTGGCGTGGTCGACCTGCACGGGGCGCTTGCCGAACACGGTGTCGGCGAAGGCATGGCCCTCGCGGATCGCGACCGGGGTCAGATTGGTGCGGTGGGTGACGTCGCCGACCGCGTAGATGTTGTCGACCGAGGTCTTCGACCAGCCGTCGACCTGGATGCCGCCATTGGCGGGATTGATGGCAACGCCCGCGGCTTCGAGCCCGAGACCCCTGACATTGGGATGGCGGCCGATCGCAATCATCACCTGGTCGGAGGCGATGCTCGAGCCGCTGGACAGATGGGTGGTGAAATCGCGGCCGTGCTTGTCGACCTTCGCCACCGTGCAGCCGGTGATGATGGTAATGCCGCGCTTCTCCATCTCGGCGCGGACATGCTTGCGGACGTCCTCGTCGAAGCCGCGCAGGACGCTGTCGCCCCGGTAGACCACCGTGACGTCGGAGCCGAAGCCGGCGAAGATGCCCGCGAATTCCAGTGCGATGTAGCCGCCGCCCTGGATCACGATCCGCTTCGGCAGCTCCTTCAGGTGAAACGCCTCGTTGGAGGAGATCACGTGCTCGATGCCGGGAACGGCCGGCCCGTGATTGGGCGCGCCGCCGGTGGCGATCAGGATGTATTTCGCCGTCACCTTCTCGCCGGTGGCGAGCCGAACGGTGTGGGCATCCTCCAGCACCGCACGGGTCTTGACGATCCTGGCGCCCGACTTCTCGACATTGCTGGTGTAGGCGCCCTCGAGCCGGGCGATCTCCTTGTCCTTGTTGGCGACGAGCGTGGCCCAGTCGAACGAGACCTGGCCGATGCTCCAGCCGAAGCCGGCCGCGTCCTCGATCTCCTGGTGGACGTGGCTGCCGATCACGAACAGCTTCTTCGGCACGCAGCCGCGGATCACGCAGGTGCCGCCCATCCGGTACTCTTCGGCGACCATGACCTTCGCGCCATAGTTGGCGGCGATGCGGGCGGCCCGAACGCCGCCCGAACCACCACCGATGACAAACAGGTCGACGTCAAACTCGGCCATGGCAACCTCTCACTTCCTTCTCCCTCGCCCCGCTCTTGCGGGGTCAAGACGAGCAAAGCTCGCTCTTGGAGGGTTGGGGTGAGGGGCCGCCTCCACGAATCCGACTCGCGGAGAGTCCCCCTCACCCGGCACTTCGTGCCGACCTCTCCCCGCAAGCGGGGCGAGGTGATCAGCCCGTTTAGATATCCTTGCCGCGCTTCTTCATCTCGGCCTTGAACTGGCCGTTGACGATCACGCCGAACTGCTGCGCCCACTGCTGCATATATTGCAGCGATCCGTTGATTGCCGTGGGCTCAGCGGTCAAAAGCTTCTGACCGAGCGGGGTCTTGTAGAACGTCACGAGGTCCTTCAGCTCCTGCTCGGTGAACTCGGCGGCGTAGATCTGCGCCATGCCGTCGCCGATTTCCTTCTCGCCGCCCGCGAACTGCTTGGCGACGATCACCGCCACCTCGTCGAGATCCTTCTGGTAATTCAGGTACTGCTGCAACAGACCGGTCTTGGTCTTCTCGATGATTCCCGGAACAGCGCCGGAATACATCACCGCCACGTTCTTCATCGTCAGGATTTCCTTGGCAGCCGCAATCGCCGCGGGGGTCGACTGCTTGACCTTGGGCATGGGGGGCAGCTGCTGCTGCGCCATGGCCGGTGCGGCCGCGAGCGCGAGGCCAGCCGCCAGGGCCACTGCCGACAAAAGTCCCGAAAAACGCTTCATTCCAAGTCTCCTTGCTTGCGGCGTTAGCGCCGTTCAACAACCCGAATTCCCTGTGCGCCGGCCAGAACGGCGACGCTGCCGAGCCCGATGAACAGACCATGTTCAACCACGCCCGGAATCACGCTGAGCAAACCGGCGAGACGCGGCGGGTCGCCGATCCGGCCGAGATGGGCATCGACGATCCAGTGGCCGCCATCGGTGACAAAAACGTGACCGTCCTTGCCCTTACGGACGATCATCTGGCCGGACACGCCAGCCTGTGCGAACGCCCGCGCCATCGCGGCCTCTGTCGCAGCGAGCCCGAACGGGATCACCTCGACCGGCAGCGGAAAGCGGCCGAGCACCTCGACCCATTTGCTGTCGTCGGCGATCACGATCATGCGATCACTGGCGGCTGCTACGATCTTCTCGCGCAGCAGCGCGCCGCCGCCGCCCTTGATCAGATTGAGCGCGTGGTCGATCTCGTCGGCGCCGTCGATGGTGAGGTCGAGATGATCGACCTCGTCCAGCGTGGTCAGCGGAATGCCGCAGCGGATCGCGTCCGCTCGGGTCGCCTCCGAGGTCGGCACGCCGATCACCTTCATGCCGGCGCGGACCTTCTCGCCGAGCAGCTCGACGAAATGCTTGGCGGTCGACCCGGTGCCGAGCCCGAGCTTCATGCCGTCGCGCACCTCTTCGAGCGCGCGCGCCGCCGCCTGGCGTTTCAGTGCGTCCATATCCACGGCCGATAGCCCCTCGGTTGTCCGTTACGGGCGCGCCATCGGGCGGCCCGGCGGGCGCATATCTAGCCTCGATTCACGGGCAGGAATAGCGCCATCCGGGCCCGTCTTTAGGCCGAAACGGCATCCATCGCGGCCAAAATCGCCGCAAAACGGTCCTCGACCTCGGCCCGCATCCCGGGATGGGTGAAAACATAGAGCTGGTCGTCGTGAATCGCGCGCACCACGCGGGCTGCAACCGCAGCCGGATCGAGACCGGCCTCCAGGCGGCGCGCGATCTCGGCGACGACAGCGGCCATCGGGCTCGCCGGGTCGAGCTGGCGGGGCGGTCCGTAGTGCTCGGCGCGGTTGCGCCCGCTCTCGCCGATCCGGGTCCGCACATAGCTCGGACAGAGCACGCTGACGCCGATCCCGAGCGGCGCGAGTTGCGCCGAAAGTCCTTCGGAGAGGCTGACGACGGCGAATTTGGTCGCCGAATACGGGCTGACGCCGAGCCCGGCATTCATCCCGGCCATCGAGGCGGTGTTGACGATATGGCCGCCCTCGCCGTGCGCACGGATGTGCGGCAGGAAGCTCCTGATGCCGTGCACGACGCCCATCAGGTTGACGTCGATCACCCAGCGCCAATCATCGACCGAGATCTGGTCGATGCCGCCGCCACCTGCGACGCCGGCATTGTTGCAGACGACATGGACGTTGCCGACGGCACGGAACGATGCCTCTGCCGCGCGGTCGACGCTTGCGGGATCGGCGACGTCGCAGACCACACCATGGACATCCGCGCCGCCGGCGCGCAGCGCAGCGACGGCCTTGTCGAGCGCGCCGGTTTCGATGTCGGCGAGCATCACCTTCATGCCCTCGCGCGCGAATGCGGTTGCCATGGCGAGGCCAATTCCGCTGGCCGCACCGGTGACAAAAGCGGCTTTTCCGGCGAGTTCCCGCATCCCGGCCTCCCCAATTTCATGACGCGCCGACATCTTACTCTTGCATCGCGGCGCGCAGCCCGATAGCGAAAAGCGTGATGTCCGCCTTCTCTCCCTCCATCATCGTGTTCGATCTCGACGGCACGCTGGTCGACACTGCGCCTGACCTGATCAGCGCGCTGAATTATGTGCTCGACCGCGAAGGTCTGCGGCCGGTGCCGCTGTCGGCCGCCCGGAACATGATCGGCGCCGGCGCGCGGAAGCTGCTCGAGCGCGGGCTCGAGGTGGACGGACGCGCGGTCAGCCTCGCGGACCTCGATCGCCTGACCAAGGATTTCATCGACTATTACGCTGAACACATCGTCGACGGCTCGCGCCCGTTCGACGGGCTCGAAGCCGCACTCGATCGGCTGGAGGCCAAGGGCCATCGCTTTGCGGTCTGCACCAACAAGCTGGAATGGCTGTCGAAGCTGCTGCTCGACCGGCTCGGTTTGACGGCGCGCTTTGCCGCGATCTGCGGCCAGGACACATTCGGCGTCGCCAAGCCCGATCCGGCGTTCCTGCGTGAGACGGTCGCCCGCGCCGGCGGAAGACTGCCAGGCGCCATCATGGTCGGCGATGCCGGTCCCGATGTTGGGGTCGCCCGGCGCGCCAGCGTTCCGGTGATCGGCGTCGATTTCGGCTACACCGACGTCCCGATGACCGAGCTGAAGCCGGACCGGCTGATCAGCCATATGCGCGATCTGCCGGACGCCGTCGCTAGCCTCGGCGCAGCATAAGATTTCCGTAACACATTGATATTACTTGGCAATATTTTGCCGTGCGAATTTTCTATTAACCATCCTTTAACGAACAGACCTCCCCCTGTTGCACCTCTGTTCCGACGCTCCTATGGTCGGTCCGGGGATTGTGGCTGATTGCCGCAGTAGAGTGTGGATCATGCGTCGTATCATCGTGATTGCAGCCGCCGGGCTGAGCCTGGCCGGCTGCTCGTCGTTCTCATTGGACTCGTTCAAGTCGGCACCGCCGCCGATGCAGGTGCAGCTGGATTCGGCACCGCAAGGCGCGGACGCCGTGACCTCGATCGGGCCGGGTTGCAAGACGCCCTGCTCGGTGTCGATCCCGGCGCCGGAGGCCAACTTCACCGTCACCTTCAACATGCCGAAGTTCCAGTCGACGACGGTGCCGGTAACGGTGACCCGCTCGCCGGGCGACTTCACGAGCCCGGCCACGACCACGCTCGATCCGAGCCCGGTGTTCGCCGAGCTGCAACCCGCCGGCCCGCCGCCGCGCGGGCACAAGGCGATGCGGCCGAAAAAGAAGAAGCCGAAGCCGGCTGCCGCTGCGGCTCCTGCCGCTCCGGACGCGGCGTTCCCTGCTCCGAGCGCGGCACCGCCGCCGGCTGCGGCGCCCACGCGCTGACGTGCAACGCTGCACGCGTCTGATCGACATTGCACTGCACAAGAGCCCGGCCCAAAGCCGGGTTTTTGTATTTCGTGGAGCCACATCGGCGATTGCGATCATGTATCGCGCGATCTGCCTCACCGATCGCGCGCAATCAGCTTTGCATGTTGCGGATCATCCTTACGGACGCATTGTGACGGCGCGCCAACATGCATAGATTGTGGGTCTGGAGCCGAGTTCGGCTCCGCACGCAGGGAACACATTTCAAGACTTGAGTTGAGGTCTTGAGTTAAGGTCCCGCGTCGATGGCTTGGCTTATAGGCTTGGGTTGAATGAACGGATCCACGCAGGCGCATTCCGACACGCTGTTTCGTCCGATGACCGATCCGTTCGGCCGGACGATCCGTTACCTGCGCGTCTCCGTCACCGACCGCTGCGACCTGCGCTGCTTCTACTGCATGTCGGAAGACATGACCTTCCTGCCGAAGGCCGACCTGCTGACGCTGGAAGAGCTCGACCGCCTCTGCTCGGCCTTCGTCGCCAAGGGCGTGCGCAAGGTCCGCCTCACCGGCGGTGAGCCGCTGGTTCGCCGCAATGTGATGGGCCTGGTGCGTTCGCTGTCGCGCCATCTTTCGACCGGCGCGCTCGACGAATTGACGCTGACCACCAACGGTTCGCAGCTCGCACGCTTCGCGCAGGAGCTGGCCGATTGCGGCGTGCGTCGCGTCAACGTCTCGCTCGACACGCTCGACCCCGTAAAATTCCGGGCCATCACCCGCTGGGGCGACATCGACAAGGTGCTGGGGGGCATCGAGGCGGCGCGGTCGGCCGGGCTTGCGGTCAAGATCAACGCGGTCGCGCTGAAGAACATGAACGAGGACGAGATTCCCGCGCTGATGGAATGGGCGCATGGCAAGGGAATGGGCCTGACCTTGATCGAGGTGATGCCGATGGGCGACATCGGCGAGGGCCGCATCGATCAGTACGTTCCGCTGTCGCTGCTGCGCGCGCGGCTCGAGAACCACTACACGCTGACCGATCTTGCCGACGACACCGGCGGCCCTGCCCGCTATGTCCGGGTCGCGGAGACCGGCGGCAAGCTCGGCTTCATCACGCCGATGACCCACAATTTCTGCGAATCCTGCAACCGGGTGCGGATCACCTGCACCGGCACGCTGCACACCTGCCTCGGCCACGAGGACGCGTCCGACCTGCGCCGGCCGCTGCGCGCCTCCGACGACAACGATCTGCTGTCGGCGGCCATCGACCGGGCGATCGGATTGAAGCCGAAGGGGCACGATTTCATCATCGACCGCCGCCACAACCGCCCGAGCGTCAGCCGCCACATGAGCGTCACCGGCGGCTAGTTCAAGGCCCGCTGCAGACGCCTGCGCCGTCCCGCGATTACCAAGGCGGGACAACGATTTGCCGCGCCGTCAATTTGCCCATTTTCCGATTGACGGCGCTACACGGCGCTGATTTGGTGCCCCGGCTTTCACGCTCGCCCGGCCGGATAGGCCGCTGCCCCCTGTCGGCACCTGCCGACGATCCGGTAGCCAAGAGCACCTAACAACGGCGGAAGCGGATTTCGGGGGAGGATGAACGTTTGCAACTGCTCCTGAAGGTGAGCCGTGGCTCCGTGCGCGTGCGTGCGGCGGCCAGATGATGCTTGAAAAGATATTCGGCGCGCAGATCGCGCGGCCGTGGAGATCGTGATGCGCCCATTGTTGGCACTGAGTCAGGCCATCGACCGACTGAACGAGAAGATCGGATACGTCTGCAACCTCCTCGTCCTGCTCGCCTGCCTGGTCAGCGCCGGCAATGCCATGATCCGCTACGCGTTCAGCTACTCCTCGAACGGCTGGCTCGAGGCGCAGTGGTACATGTTTGCGATCCTCGTGATGTTCGGCGCCTCCTACACCTTCAAGCGCAACGAGCATGTGCGCGTCGAGATCCTCTATCTGATGCTGTCCGAACGCGGCCAGCTCTGGCTCGACTTGATCGGCACCCTGTTCTTCCTGATCCCCTCCTGTCTGCTGCTCGCCTATCTGTCCTGGCCGTTCTTCCACCAGGCCTATGCGGTCGGCGAGATGAGCGGCAATGCCGGCGGTCTGCTGCGCTGGCCGATCAAATTCGTTATCCCGTCCGGCTTCGTGATGCTCGCGTTGCAAGGCGTCTCCGAGGTGATCAAGCGGATCGCCGCGCTGCAGGGCTATGTGACGATCGACGCGAAGTACGAGAGGCCGACGCAATGACCATTACGCTGGAGATGATGCCGCCACTGATGTTCGGCGGCCTGATCATTGCAATGCTGATCGGCTATCCGGTGGCGTTCACGCTCGCCGCGGTCGGCCTGTCGTTCGGGTTTCTCTCGATCTATCTCGGCTTCTTCGACCTCAACTTCCTGCAGGCGATCCCGGGCCGCATCTTCGGCAGCGTGCTGTCCAACGAGCTCCTGCTCGCGATCCCGTTCTTCACCTTCATGGGCGCGATATTGGAGAGATGCGGGCTCGCCGAGGACATGCTGGATTCGATGGGCCAGCTGTTCGGCCCGATCCGCGGCGGCCTCGGCTATTCCGTGATCATCGTCGGCTTCATCCTCGGCGCCATCACCGGCACGGTGGCAGCGCAGGTGATCGCCATGGCGCTGATCTCGATGCCGGTGATGATCCGCTACGGCTACAATATCCGTTACATCACGGGCGTGCTCGCGGCCTCCGGCACCATCACGCAACTTGTCCCTCCCTCTCTCGTCCTGATCGTGCTCGCCGACCAGCTCGGCAAATCGGTCGGCGACATGTATCTCGGCGCCTGGGGCCCATCGGTGTCCCAGATCCTGCTGTTCGCCGGCTACACCTTCCTGCTCGGCATCTTCAAGCCGAGCCATGTGCCTGCGGTGCCGATCGATGCGCGCACGCTGACCGGCTGGGCGCTGTGGAAGAAGTGCCTGCTCGGCATCATCCCCTCCGCGGTGCTGATCTTCGTCGTGCTCGGCACCATGATGATGGGCCTTGCGACCCCGACGGAAGCCGGCGCCATGGGCGCGGTCGGCGCCATCGTGCTCGCCGCGATCCACCACAAGGATTTCAGCGCGACCGGCCGCAAGGTGCTCATAATAGGCGTGATCGCCGGCGGCATCGGCACCATCATCGCGATGCTCTACAGCGAGAACCTGATCTTCAGGCTCGCGTTCGCGATCACCTATCTCGCGGTGGTCTGGATCTGCCTCGAGGCCGTCAAGATCCCGGACCTGCGCGACCTGATCAAGCAGGGGTACGAGACCACCATGCGCATCACCTGCATGGTCACCTTCATCCTGATCGGCTCGACCTGCTTCTCGGTGGTGTTCCTCGGCGTCTCGGGCGGCGTCTGGCTCGAGCACCTTCTGACCTCGCTGCCCGGCGGCGTCTGGGGCTTCCTGATCTTCATCAACCTCTTCATCTTCTTCCTGGCGTTTTTCCTCGATTTCTTCGAGATCGCCTTCATCATCCTGCCGATGATCGCGCCGATCGCGCAGAAGGTACTGGCGCCGGTGGTCGGCCCCGACGCCGCGCTGATCTGGTTCGGCGTCATGCTCTGCGTCAACATGCAGACCTCGTTCCTGCATCCGCCGTTCGGCTTCGCGCTGTTCTATCTGCGCGGCGTGGCGCCGAAGGAAGTGAAGAGCTCGGACATCTATTGGGGCGCAATGCCCTGGATCGGGCTTCAGGCGATCATGGTGGCGCTGGTGATCGCATTCCCGGTCGTCGTCACCGGATTGCTCGACAAGCCGCTCGATGTCGACCTCAACAAGGTCAAGATCGAGGTGCCGCAGATCGAGCTGCCGCCGCTCGATTTCGGGCAACCGAAGCAGTAGCCGGCGTCAGCTTCTTCAGCGTGCCCCGGCGGAAGCGGGGCACGCTGGAACCGTTGACGGCGGCGTCGAGTCCTGTGAAGACGCGGGGATACGGATCGCCCTCCAACTCACAGACCGCCGCCATGCCCCAATCGCGTCCCGCCCGCTCGTTCGTTCGCCCGCTCATCGCATCCCTCAGCCTGGCATCCCTCAGCCTGGCGTTTGCCGCTGCCACAGCACACGCGGCGCCGGCGGCCGACATTCGCGCGCTGGCGCAACAGGAGCAGCAGCCGCTGCTCGACACCCTGCGCGACCTCGTGCAGATCGAATCCGGCAGCAAGGACATCGAAGGCCTGAACCAGATCGCTGCGCGCATCGCCGGCCAGCTCAAAGAACTCGGCGGCGCGGTGGACATCCTGCAGACCACCGACATCTACCGGCTGGACGACACGCCGGAGAAGATCGGCCCTGCCGTGCAGGCCGTCTTCAAGGGCACGGGCAGCGCGAAAATCATGCTGATCGCGCATATGGACACGGTGTATCTGAAGGGCATGCTGAAGGATCAGCCCTTTCGCGTCGATGGCGACAAAGCTTACGGCCTCGGCATCGCCGACGACAAGCAGGGCATCGCCACCATCATCCACAGCGTGGCGCTGCTGCAGAAGCTGAACTTCAAGGATTACGGCACGCTCACGGTGCTGATCAATGGCGACGAGGAGATCTCTTCGCCCGGCTGGCGCAGCACCATCACCCGCGTCGCAGCTGAACAGGATGCCGTGTTCTCGTTCGAAGGCAGCGACGCCAGCGGCACGCTCCGCCTCGCCACCAGCGGCATCGGCTCGGCCTACCTCACGGTGCATGGCAAGTCGTCGCATGCGGGCGCCAGGCCTGAAGGCGGCGTGAATGCGCTCTATGAGCTGTCACACCAGGTGCTGCAGATGAAGGACCTGTCGAAGCCCGAGCAGGGCCTGAAGCTCAACTGGACAGTTTCGAAGTCCGGCACCAACCGTAACGTGATCCCCGCGGAAGCCACCGCCCAGGCCGATGCGCGCGCGCTCAAGGTGTCCGACTTCGACGAGCTCGAGACGGCGCTGCAGGACAAGATCAAGAACCGCCTGCTGCCCGACTCCAAGGTGGACGTGAAGTTCGAGGTACGCCGACCGCCGCTCGAAGCCAACGACGCCTCGCGCCGCGTGGCCGGCCACGGCAAGACGATCTATCAGGAACTTGGCATGCCGCTGAACGTGGCCGAGCGGGCCACGGGCGGCGGCACCGACGCTGCGTTTGCCGCCCTCAAGACCAAGGGAGCTGTGGTTGAAGGCATGGGCCTCTCCGGTTTCGGCGCACACTCCAACGATGCCGAGTATGTGCAGATCAACAGCATCGTGCCGCGCCTGTATTTGACCACGCGCATCATCATGGACCTGTCCGACGGCAAGCTGAAATAGACCGGCAGGCCCGCGGCGCGACGGGTGCCGCAGGCCGAGCCTCTCACGCGGTCGCCGGCTGTGCCTTGGCGAGGCGGAAGCTCAGCGTAAACTGGGCACCGCCGGACGGCAGGTTCTCGACCTTGATCGTCGCGTCGTGATCGTCGACGACGCCGCGGACGATCGAGAGCCCGAGCCCCGCCCCGTCCGTGCGCTGGCGCTGACGATCGCCGCGCCAGAAGCGCTGGAACACCAGGCCCTGCTCGGCCGGCGCAATCCCCGGCCCGCAGTCGCGCACCTGCACCGAACCGTCCTCGTGCACCTCGACATCGACCGAGGTCGCGTCTGCCGTGTACTTGATGGCGTTCTCCGCCAGATTGAAGATCGCGCGCTGCAGCATCTCGGCATTGCCCTTGACCCGCACCGGACCGTCGGTGCCGCGCAGCGCGATGTCTTTCTGCTGCGCCAGCGCATAGGGCGCGATCGAGCCGACCACCTCGGCGCATACGGCACGCAGGTCCGCGGTTTCGCCGGGGTCCAGCACCAGCGTATCGAGCTCGGCGATCTCGAGCAGCTGGCTGACGATACGGCTCATGCTCTCGATGTCGGCATGCAGCTCCTTGGTCCCCCTAGCTACATCCAGCGTCTCGATCCGGGTCCTCAGGATCGCGAGCGGGGTGCGGAGCTGATGCGCCGCATCGGCGGTGAACTGGCGCTGCACGTGAAACCCGTCCTCCAGACGATCGAAGGCCTGGTTGACGGCGGTCACCAGCGGCAGGATCTCGCTCGGAATCCCCTCCGTCGGCAGACGGATGTCGGTCCTGGCCGGCCCGATACTCCTGGCCTCTTCCGAAGCCCGCAACAGCGGAATCACGGCACGGCGGAAGATCAGGATGTCGGTCGCCAGCAGGATCAGGAGGATCGGGATGGTGATCCAGCCGACCCGCCGGAAGAAGTTGGAAACGATGTCATCGATGATGACGTCGCGATGCGACAGGTCCTCGGCGACCTGGATGCGCAGCGTCTGGCCGCCGACGAGCTTGGTGGCGCTGGCGCCGGAAATCCGGTCGGCCAAGGCCGGCAGTCGCGGCGCTCCGCGATGCGACGAAAACAGCAGATTGTCGTCCGCATCGTAGATGTCGTAGCGATAGCGGCCATAGGCGTCGGAATAGAGCCCCCTCAGGCTGTCCGGCAGGTTGAGCTGCACCTTGCCGGCGGAATCGACCACGAGGTTCTGGCCGAGATCGGCGGCCTGATCGCGCATCGCTTCGCGATGCAGCTGGTTGATCTCCGAGTTCAGCAACCACAGCAGCAGCAGCGGCAGGAAGATCGCGGCCACCGCGACCGCCACGATGTGCAGGAACACGATCCGCGAGGTCAGCGACGTGAAGCGGAACACCCCTATTTCTCCTCCGCCATCAGATAGCCGACGCCGCGAATGGTGTGGATGGTGACCTTGGCGCGGTGCTCGGTGAGCAGCTTGCGCAGGCGCGACACGTAGACCTCGACCGCATTCGAGGCGACCTCGCCCGACAGTCCGAAGATGTGGTCCTCGACATTCTTCTTCGGCACCACCCGCCCCTGCCGCCGCAGCAGGATCTCGAGCACCGACGTTTCACGCGCGGAGAAAACGTGCGGAGCACCGTCGACGAACACCTGCTTGCTCTCGGTGTCATAGACCAGATTGGCGAGCTTCAGCGACGAGCCGAGCAGCTGGCCGGGCCGGCGCAGGATGGCTTCGAGCCGCGCCACCAGCTCTTCCAACGCGAACGGCTTCGCCAGATAATCGTCCGCACCGCTGCGCAGGCCGTTGACCCGATCCTGCAGTCCGTTGCGCGCGGTCAGCACCAGGACCGGCAGCGGGTCGGTCTTGCGGCGCAGCTCCGACAGCACCGACAGGCCATCACCGTCAGGCAGTCCGAGATCGAGGATCATGGCAGCATAGGTGACGCTGCGCAGCGCATCACGCGCCTCGGCAACGCTGTGGACGATATCGGACTCATATCCCGCCGCCACCAGCCCGCTCGCGAGCAGCCGCGAGAGCTCGAGATTGTCCTCGACGATCAGAAGGCGCATCGCAGCAGTCCTGTTTTCATTCGATCGGTCTTCCGATTGCACACCCTGTTGCGATGCGCCAGCCAAGCGACAATTCCGCAACAGATCGCGCGTTGAGCAATCCCGATATGCAAACGATACGCATTTAAGCACAACGCCCGGATTGCAGCTAACCGCGCTATATTTTGGCTATGCGCGACCGCTCCTGTCCCCACGCAAAATAGATAAACCGGCCTCCGCCGCAATCAAATTCGCGCGCCGGGCGCGCTCTTGAAAAGGGCAAGTGTAAGGCTGGCGTCAGCTAGCCCTGATAATCGTTCATCTGCTCTCACCGGGAGATCGACGACGGCCCACCATGCGGCAGGACCTCGTCTCTCGCGCGGGACCTTCATGCAGTATTGGCCAGGCGGGCGATGTCATTTCGAATGAAGTATATGGGCTTTGCGGCGATGCCGGTGCTGGCGGCGCTTCTCGCCGGCGCGTGGCTCACGACGCGCGCCGATGGTGTGCTGAACGCCAAGGCCGCCCAGGAGACCGCGCCGCAGGATGTCAATGTCGAGCAGCAATACGTCGCCCTGAGCGACAAGCAGGCGGCTTCCTTGAAGACCATCGCCGCGGAGCAGCGTTCGTTCCGGACCCTGAAGAACGCCGTCGGCTCGATCGACTTCAATCAGAACATGCTGGTGCAGGCGTTTACCCCAAATCCCGGCAGGATCGTCGACACGCCCCTCAATGTCGGTGACGAGGTTGCCAAGGGCGACAGGCTGTTCACGATCGACAGCCCCGATCTGCTGCAGGCCGAGTCGTCGCTGCTCGCCGCGGCCGGCGTGCTCGAACTGCAGACCAGGACGCTGGCCCGGGTCAGGCAGCTGCTGAAGACCGGCGGCGGCGCGCAAAAGGACGTCGATCAGGCGACGTCGGATCAGCAGACCGCCGAGGGCAACTACAAGGCCGGGCGCGACGCGGTGCGCATCTTCGGCAAGACCGATGCCGAAATCGACCGCATCGTCGCCGACCGCAAGGTCGATTCCATTCTGGTGGTGCCGAGCCCGATCTCCGGCCGGATCATTGCGCGCAATGCCGCGCCGGGTCTCTTTGTGCAGCCCGGCAATGCGCCGGCGCCCTATTCGCTGGCCGACATCTCGACGATGTGGATGGTCGCCAATGTGATCGAGACCGATGCCCCCGCCTACCGGATCGGCCAGCCGGTCGAGGTGCGGGTGCCGGCCTATCCGAACGAGGTGTTTCGCGGTCGCGTGACGACGCTTGGCCTCAACATCGATCCGAACTCGCACCGCCAGCTGGTGCGTTCGGTGATCGATGATCCCCAGCACAAGCTGCGCGCCGGCATGCTGGCGAGCTTCACGATCGAAACCGAGCCGCCAAAGCTGTCGGTGAGCGTTCCGCTGGACGCCATCGTGCGCGAGGGCGACGGCACGATGACGGTGTGGGTCACGACCGACGGCCGCAAGTTCGACCGCCGCACGGTGACGATCGGAATGGAGCAGGACGGCTGGCGGCAGATCCTCAGCGGCCTCGCAGCCGGCGAGCAGGTCGCTTCCACCGGCGCGATCTTCCTCAGCAACAAGTTCGCCAACGCGGCCACTGGCTAGCGCGCCAGCCGCAACGCTGACCGCGCCCTCTTCCGCTCAAGAGTAAGTGCAGCACCTTGATCAAGAGCCTCCTTCAATTCGGCCTGACCCGAAGCGCCGTCATCGTGCTCGGCCTCGCCGTGTTCTGCGCCGCCGGATTCGCCGCGTTCACCAAGCTGAACATCGAAGCCTATCCGAACCCGGCGCCCGTCATCCTCGAGATCACGGCGCAGGCCGCCGGCCTCTCCGCCGAGGAGATGGAGAAGTACTATACGATCCCGATGGAGGTCGGGCTGTACTCGACGCCGGGCGTGGTCAACATCCGCTCGACCTCGTTCTACGGCCTGTCGTTCGTGCGGGTCACCTTCAAATACGGCGTCGACTATTACTTCGCGCTCTCGCAGGCCACCAACAACCTGACGCAGAACGTCCAGCTTCCCGGCAATCAGATCCCGCAGATCCAGCAGTCCAGCCTGGTCGGCGAGATCTATCGCTACCAGCTCGTCGGTCCGCCGAATTTCGGCCTGACCAATCTCAGGACGTTGCAGGATTACGTCATCGCCCGCCGGCTGATGACGCTTCCAGGCGTGGTGCAGATCAATGCCTGGGGCGGCACCACCAAGCAGTTCAACGTCGACGCCGATCTCGCCAAGCTCGAAGCCTATAACATCACCGTGCCGCAGCTGATCAGCGCGCTGGGCAACGCGAACATCAATGTCGGTGGCCGCGAAATCGCGATCGGCCAGCAATCCGTCAACATCCGCGGCATCGGCCTGATCAACTCAGGTGGCGATGACGATATCACCAAGGGCTACAGGGTCCGGGACGTCGAGAACGTCGTCCTGACCCAATCCAACGGACTGCCGATCCAGATCAAGGACGTCGCCAAGGTCTCGGTCGGCTATGTGCCGCGGCTCGGCATCGCCGGAAAGGACAGGAACGACGACGTCGCCGCGGCGATCGTCGTGATGGGACGCACGCAGCACACCAACGACATCGTGCCGAAGGTCGAGGAGGAAGTCGCCAAGATCAACAGCGACGGCACCCTGCCCGCCGGCGTCAAGGTGGTCCCCTATTACGACCGCACCTCGCTGGTCAGCGTCACGACCCACACCGTGCTGCACAATTTGATGTTCGGCTGCCTGCTGGTGTTCGTGATCCAGTGGGTCTTCCTGGGCGATCTGCGCAGCGCGCTGATCGTCAGCGCCAACATCCCGTTCGCTCTGTTCTTCGCGATCATCATCCTGGTGCTGCAGGGCGAGGACGCCAACCTGCTGTCGCTCGGCGCCGTCGACTTCGGGATCATCGTCGATTCCGCCGTCATCATGATGGAGAACATCTTCCGCAACTTCCAGTCCAGCCCGGAGAACCGGCTGCGCGTGCTGCACAACCTCGCCGAGGGATACTGGGGTGGCGATCCCACGACGCGAAACGGCCAGCCTGCGCCGGGCTGGACCGAGCGGCTGCGCATGATCTTCGTCAGCGCATTGCAGGTCGACAAGGCGGTGTTCTTCACCGCGGCCATCACGGTCACCGCGTTCGTGCCGCTGTTCACCATGCAGGGCGTCGAAGGTCAGATCTTCGGACCGATGGCGCGAACCTACGGCTACGCGCTCGCCGGCGCGCTGCTGGCGACATTCACCGTGACGCCGGTGCTGGCGTCGCTGCTGCTGCCGCGGCATATCGAGGAAACCGAAACCATCATCGTGCGCTCGCTGCGCAAGGCCTACACGCCGGTGCTGCGCTGGTCGCTGACGCATCTGCGGGTCGCGGTCGCAGCCGGCATCATTTTCCTTGGACTGAGCGGCCTTGCTGCGAGCCGGCTCGGCAGCGAATTCCTGCCCGCGCTCGAGGAAGGCAATTTCTGGATCCGTGCCTCGATGCCGCCGACCATGTCGCTCGACGCCGGCACCGAACCGACCCGCAAGATGCGCGAGATCCTGTTGCGTCACCCCGAGATCATCACGGTGGTGTCGCAGCATGGCCGCCCCGACAATGGCAGCGATGCCTCTCCATTCTCGAACGTCGAGCTGTTCGCGCCGATCAAGCCGTTCGACCAGTGGCCACCCGGCCTGACCAAGGAGAAGCTGACCGAGGAGCTGCAGCGGGAGTTCGACGAGGAACTACCCGGCGTCACCTTCAACTTCTCGCAATACATCCAGGACAACGTCGAGGAGGCGCTGTCGGGCGTCAAGGGCGCGAACTCGGTCAAGATCATCGGTCCCAACCTCGCCGTGCTCGAACAGCTCGCGACCAAGGTCGCGCAGGAGATGGCCAAGATCCGCGGCGTCGCCGATCTCGGCATCTTCCATCTGGTCGGGCAGCCCAACCTCAATATCAAGGTGAACCGCGAGAAGGCTGCGCGCTACGGTCTCAATACCGGCGACGTGACGACCGTCGTCCAGGCCGCGCTCGGCGGTACCAGCGCGACGACGGTGCTGGAGGGCGACCGGCAGTTCGGCGTGGTGGTGCGGCTCGATCCCAAGTTCCGCCAGAGCATCGACGAGGTGCGCGAGATCAAGGTGGCCTACCAGACGCCATCCGGCACCAACGCCTACATCCCCTTGAGCGAGCTTGCCGACATCTCGCTCGATACCGGTGCGTCGTTCATCTACCGCGAGCGCAGCCAGCGCTACATCCCGATCAAGTTCAGCGTGCGCGGCCGCGATCTCGGCAGCACGGTGGCGGAAGCGCAGACGCGCGTCGCCGAGGCCGTGCAGCTTCCGACCGGTTACCGGATGATCTGGTCCGGCGAATTCGACAATCTCGAAGCCGCCAAGGCGCGCCTGATGATCGTGGTGCCGGTGACGCTGCTGCTGATCTTCGTGCTGCTCTACAGCCTGTTCAACTCGCTCCGCGACAGCCTGCTGGCGCTGGCCGGTATACCGTTCGCGGTCGGCGGCGGCCTGATCGCGCTGTATCTCGCCGGGCTCGATTTCTCGATCTCGGCCGCGATCGGCTTCATCTCGCTGTTCGGCGTCGCGGTCATGGACGGCATCCTCAACATCACCTATTTCCGCGAATTGCGGGCTTCGGGCATGAGCATCGCGGAGGCGGTGTTCAACAGCGCCGAGCAGCGCATGCGGCCGATGCTGATGACCGCGCTGTCCGCGGGCGTCGGCCTGTTCCCGGCGGCGCTGTCGCATGGCATCGGCAGCCAGGTGCAGCGGCCGCTCGCGACCGTGGTGGTCGGCGGCATGTTCATCGGCCCGTTGCTGCTGCTGATCGTAGCGCCTGCGCTGCGCAAGATCTTCCTGTCGCGCGAGCCTGTCGCCTCTCCCGACCAGGCGGCTACCACGGCGCCGCCCGAAGCGGCGCATGAAGGGGGCGCCTGATGTCCGAGATCGTCGCACGGATTGTTGCCGCGCTCGCGCGGTGCGCAAGGCACGCGCTGCGTCCGACGCTTGGCGCTGGCGCCGCCGGGCTGTTGTTGGCAAGCTGCGCCGCCGTCGGCCCGAATTTCGTGCCGCCGGCCGCTCCGGACGTCGATCGCTACACGCCGGAGAAGCTGGCCTCCCCGAGCTCGAGTGCCGGGGGCCCCAGCGTGCCCAAGCAGCACTTCGTCAGCGGAGAGGACCTATCGCTGCGGTGGTGGACGGCATTTCGCTCAAGGCCGCTCGACGAGTTGATCAAGATGTCGGTCGAGCACAACCCGTCCCTGCAGGCGGCCGAGGCGTCGATCAGGATTGCGCAATACAACGCGCTGGCCCAGCGCGGGCTGTTCTTCCCGCAGCTCGGCGCAAATTACACGCCCACCCAGCAGCAGATTTCCGGCGCATCGAGTTCGGGCCCGGGTGGCCAGTCGCCTTCGGTATTTTCGCTTCATACCGCGCAATTGAACGTCAGCTTCGTGCCGGATATTTGGGGCCAGAATGTTCGCGCGGTCGAAAGTCTCGACGCGATCTCCGAGCAGCAACTGTTCCAGCTGGAAGCAGCCTACCTCACGCTGACAGCCAACGTCGTCACCGCGGCGATCCAGGAAGCATCGCTTCGCGGCCAGATTGCAGCGATCCAGCGCGTCGTGAAGATCGAACGCGGCATTCTGGAGATCGTGAAGAACCAGTTCAACGCGGGCGGCGCCGCCCAGGTCGACGTGCTGGCGCAGGAGGCCGCGCTGGCCCAGTCCGAGCAACTGCTGCCGCCGCTCGAAAAGCAGCTCGCGGTTCAGCGCGACCTGCTGACGTCGCTGGCCGGGCAATTCTCGGCCGACGAAATCCTGCAGAAGTTCACGCTCGACCGCCTGGCGCTTCCCGCACACCTGCCGGTGAGCCTGCCGAGCAAGATGATTGCCCGGCGTCCGGATGTCAGGGCCGCGGAGGCGCTGCTGCACTCGGCGAACGCCCAGGTCGGCGTGTCGATCGCGGCGCGGCTGCCCAACATCACGATATCAGGCAATGCCGGCGCCGCCGGCTTCAGCCTCGCCGAATTGTTCACGCCGGGAACCAGCTTCTACGTCATCGCGGCGAGCGCGACCCAGCCACTGTTCGACGGCCTGACGCTGTACCACAAGCAGAAGGCCGCCGAGGCCGCGGTGGACCAGGCTGATGCGCTCTATCGCCAGGCCGTCGTCACGGCGATGCAGAACGTCGCCGACGCCTTGCGCAGCCTGCAGGCCGACGCGCGCGCCTTGCAGGCTGCGGTCAAGGCCGAGCTCGCCGCCAAGGCCAGCCTCGACATCATCCAGAAACAGCTTGCTCTCGGGCAGGTCAATCAGGTGGTCGTGCTCAATGCCCAGCAGGTCTATCTGACGGCCGCAGTGGTCCGCGTGCAGGCCCAGGCGACGCGCCTCTCGGACAGCGCCGCGCTTTTCATGGCGCTTGGTGGCGGCTGGCCGACAAACTGCGCATCCGACGACTGGCGCAAATGTGCCCTGGAGGATTCGCCCGCCGCCACCCCGCAGCGCGTCAGCGAAAACGGGCCGCCTGTCCGCTGACAAGCGCCGCACAAGGCTACTGACTGGAGGAACCGACGAATGAAAAACATGCTCACCCTGCCGGCAATTCTCCTTGCGATCTCTGCGGGATCCGCAGCCGCGCAAAGCGCGGTCGGCGGTCCGAAGAAGCCAAGCAATCTCGGCGGTCCCACCGAGCAGAAGAACCCGGTGGTTCGCACGACGCCGGCTGTCGTATCAACGCCTCCAGCATCGCCGCCAAAGCGATTGCCAAGGAAATAGCGGCACGCTCCCGCAATTGAGTTGGCTTCCGGGATTCACGCCGATCGGCTCGATGAGACCCATATGAAAAATACAATGCGTCTGCTTCTCATCGCTGCGGCCGGTGCCATGATGGCGTCGGTTGCCTGCGCGGCGCCTGTTCGGGTCACGCGGCTGTCGCCGCAAGACCCCGCAAGCGTCGTTCGGGTCCGGCTCGCTTGTGACCAGAACTGCCGTTGCTGGCAGACGCGCTATCAGCAGCGAACCTATCGCCGGAAGATCGACGATCAGGAGCGTCAGGATCCGAATTACTGCCCAGGCGCGGGGCACTATAACGGCCATTACCGCACCGGACCGGCCACCGGATTGAGCTTCGAAAGCCGCCTTCCGGTGCGCTCATTGCCGTTTCCATTTTGATCGACGGGGCTTGCACGATGATTGCCGGGCCGACGCGATCAGCGACCGCGCCTACCCGCGCCAACGGCACCGCGGCGCCGCCGATGACGACCCACCTGCGCATATCAGCGGGATCTCTGGAATACCTGAAGATCTGGACGGCGACGAAGAGGCAGACCGCGGCGCCCAGGATGATGCGAAACAAATCCGATGGCGTCTCGTAGGCCGACCAGATGGTTTCGTTTTGCGGACTTGCGACGCGAGCGGTGATGACCACCACCAGGGTCAGAAACAGCGTCCGCAGGATAAGACCGAGGAAACGCATATGGCGCCCTGATTCACGCTCCTGAGCAACGTTAGCACGAATCTGGGCGAACAGCATTCATTTGGCTGGCCCCTCGCCGGCTCCCAGCAAAAAACCCCGGAGCTTTGCCCGGGGTTCTGCTTGCGCTGAAGGTCAGTGGCGTCAGGCCTGAGAGTGGCGTGCCATGAAATTGTCGTAGCCGACTTCGGCGACCTGGAACCACTGATAGCCGTTGTTGGAGAACGTCGTCAGCGAGTCATAGACCTTCTTGAAATTGGCATTGGTCGCCGAAACCTCGGCATGCAGCTCCTTGGCGGCCTTGAAGGACGCTTCCATCACCGCAGACGGGAACGGGCGCAGCTTGGTGCCGGCCGCGAGCAGCTTCTTCAGTGCGAGCGGGTTGGCCTGGTCGTAGCGCGCCATCATCCAGTTGTTGGCGAGATGGCCGGCCTGCTCGAGCACGAACTGATAGTGCTTCGGCAGTGCATTCCACTTGTCGAGGTTGATCATCGCTACCAGCATCGGGCCGCCTTCCCACCAGCCGGGGAAATAGTAGTTCGGCGCGACCTTGTAGAAGCCGAGCTTCTCGTCGTCGTAGGGACCGACCCACTCGGCCGCATCAATGGTGCCTTTTTCCAGCGCCGGATAGATGTCGCCGCCGGCGAGCTGCTGCGGCACCGCGCCGAGCTTCTGCATCACCCGTCCGGCAAAGCCGCCGATGCGGAATTTGAGGCCCTTGAGATCGTCGACGCTGTTGATCTCCTTGCGGAACCAACCACCCATCTGGCAGCCGGTGTTGCCGGCAAGCAGCGAGGTGACGTTGTAGCTCTTGTAGAACTCGTTGAGCAGCTCCTTGCCGCCGCCCAGCATGAACCAGGCTTGGTTGAGCCGCATGTTGGGTCCGAACGGCACCGAGGAGCCGAAGGTGAAGGTGGGGTCCTTGCCGAAATAGTAATAGGGCGCGGTGTGCCCCATCTCGACCGTGCCGTTCTGCACGGCGTCGAGCACCTGCAGGCCCGGCACGATCTCGCCGGCGGCAAAGGTCTGGATCTGGAACTTGTTGCCGGTGGCTTCACCGACCGCCTTGGCCATCAGCTCGGCGCCGCCGTGCAACGTGTCGAGCGACTTCGGCCAGCTCGTCGTCAGGCGCCATTTGAGCTCCGGCATCGACTGCGCGATCGCGGGAGCTGCGACCGTTGCCGCGCCTGCGACGCCCAAACCCGTGACCTTGATGAAATCTCTGCGCTTCATTTGCTTCCCACCCTGTGTGATTGTGTTGTCCGAGCGTCGACTGCTTGCGATCGTCGCGCTGCGTTTCTTTGCCGTCATGACCGGTGACCGATCAGGCGCCGCCTTCGTGCCGAGGCTTCGGACGCGAGCATGGAACATCCCCTCGGCGAATGCCAGACGCAAAAAACCCGGCCACCTTGCGGGGGCCGGGCTACTTAAGTCGAAGCTTCGGGCGCGTTTTCTTCTCGCGAACGCTCGAAGTGCGATCAGCCGCGGGTGCGCGAGCGGATCATGAAGCTGTCGAAGGTGTATTCGGCGACCTGCCACCACAGATACTGGTCGGAACGGTACGCCTGCATGGCGTCGATCGACTTCTTGAAGTCGGCATTCTTGGCCGAAATTTCACCCCACAGCTCGTTGGTCGCCTTGAGGCAGGCCTCAAGCACTTCGTTGGTGAACGGACGCAGCTGCGTGCCGCCGGCAACCAGCCGCTTCAGCGCCGAGGGGTTCTGCATGTCGTAGCGCGCAGCCATCCAGGTGTTGGCGTTGGCGGTCGCGTTGGTCAGGATCGCCTGGTAGTTCTTCGGCAGCGCGTTCCACTTTTCGAGGTTGCAGTAGGCGTGCACGGTCGGGCCGCCTTCCCAGAAGCCCGGATAGTAATAGTACTTGGCGACCTTCTGGAAACCGAGCTTCTCGTCGTCATAGGGACCGACCCACTCGGCGGCGTCGATGGTGCCCTTCTCCAGCGCCGGATAGATGTCGCCGCCGGCGAGCTGCTGCGGCACCACGCCGACCTTCTGCAGCACCTGGCCAGCGATGCCGCCGATGCGGAATTTGAGGCCCGAGAGATCGGCGACCGTCTTGATCTCCTTGCGGAACCAGCCGCCCATCTGCGTGCCGGTGTTGCCGCAGGGGAAGCCGATCACGCCGAACTTCTTGAAGAACTCGTTGCCGAGCGCCTCGCCGCCGCCCTGGTACCACCAGGAGTTCTGCATGCGGGCATTGAGGCCGAACGGCACCGACGCGTAGATCGCAAAGGTCGGGTCCTTGCCGACATAGTAGTAGGACACGGTGTGGCACATCTCGACCGTGCCGTTGGAGGTCGCGTCCAGCGCCTGCAGGCCGGGGACGATCTCACCCGCCGCAAACACCTGGATCTGGAACTTGTTGTCGGTCATTTCGGCGACATACTTCGCCACCTGGTCGGCACCGCCATAGATGGTGTCCAGCGACTTCGGGAAGCTCGAGGTCAGGCGCCACTTGATTTCAGGCGAGGACTGCGCAATCGCCGGCGCGGCAACCGCCGTCGCGGCAGCACCGGCCGCAGACACTTTCAAAAAATCACGACGCTTCATCGTAAGGCTTCTCCTTGAGGGGCGTTTCCCAGTGACCGCAAGCAGTTCTCCGGCAGGAGGCCTGCAAGCGGAACACTTGCAAACGCCCGCCGAGGCGCTCTAGGTCGGCCCTTTAACACGGAAGACGGCCTCACGGAAACGCGACAATGGCATGACCGCGCCAATTAAACGAAAGTCTGATGGCGCGGGAGATTTGTCGGAAAATGCGGGCTCAGGCCGCGGCGACGACGGCTTGCCGCGGCTCGCGGACCTTGTCGCCGTCACGCGGTAAATCGCCGCGTGCGGGCCGCCCGGCAGACACTCAGCCACCGGGCTCTCGAGGCAATCAGCGCCGCGTCGCCTCTCGCGCCTTCTTGGCTTTATCGGCCAGATGCCGCCCACGCCGGATCCAGCTTTGCGCGGTCGTCTTGCTGACGCCAAACGTCTTGGCGATCGCCATGGCGGCCTCGCCGATCGAGTCGGATTTCTTCGCAAGGTTGAACGCCGCCCGGGAGGCCTCTTCGCGCTTCTCCCGCGTCAGATGCTTACGACGTTGTTTGTTTGCTTCGCGTGATGCTGCCATGTCGCTGGTCGCCTCACGGCCCCTCCCCGCATTACGGCTACCCGTGCCGCCTTCAATTGACGGAACGGTGGTACGATTCGGCCAGTGCTGGACAAACATACAGGCCGGACGCGATTCAGCAATCGTCCAAGGGCGACAGGCCTGTGAAGAAAGGCCGCCCGGATCCCGGCCTTTGAGGCCCACCGGCTGACCGGGACAACAGCGCGGGCTCAGGCGGCGGCGATGACGCCTTGCAGTTGCTCACGGACCTTGCTGCCGATCGCGCGGTAGATCGCTGCGTGCGGGCCGTCTGGTTCGCTCTCGACCACCGGGTTGCCGGAATCGGAGGCGGCGCGGATGGCGATATGCAGCGGGATCTCGCCGAGGAACGGCACCCCGAGCTTCTCGGCCTCGTGGCGGGCGCCGCCATGGCCAAAGATGTCCGAGCGCGTGCCGCAATGCGGGCACTGGAAATAGCTCATGTTCTCGACAATACCGAGCACCGGCACGTTGACCTTCTTGAACATCGCAAGGCCCCGCCGCGCATCGATCAGCGAGAGGTCCTGCGGCGTCGAGATGATGACGGCGCCCTTGAGCGGGACGTTCTGCGCCAGTGTGAGCTGGGCGTCGCCGGTGCCGGGCGGCATGTCGACGACCAGCACATCGAGCGTGCCCCAGACGACGTCGCGCAGCATCTGGGTGATCGCCGACATCACCATCGGCCCGCGCCAGATCATCGCGGTGTCCTCCTCGACCAGGAAGCCGATCGACATGATCGACAGGCCGAAGCGCTGCAGCGGGATCATCTTCTTGTCGTCGTTGAGCTGCGGCTTCTCGCGGATGCCGGTCAGTCGCGGCACCGATGGACCGTAGATGTCGGCGTCGAGCAGCCCGACGCGCAGGCCGATGTCGCGCAGACCGAGCGCAAGGTTGAGCGCCGTGGTCGACTTGCCGACCCCGCCCTTGCCGGAGGCAACCGCGATGACGGCGGAGATGCCGGGGATCTCGGCCTGACGCGCCATAGGTGATTGCGCACCAGGCGGGTGCGGATGACGGTGCGCGGATGCAGGCTGGACACCGCCGGCCGGCCGCGGCGCAGGCGCCGCACCACCCGCCTTGCGCTCCGCGGTCAGCGCGATCATCGCGACGCTGACGCCGGGAATGGCGCGCACGGCGTTCTCGGCCTGCGCACGCACGCTCTCCCAGGCGCGGGCTTCCGCGGCATCGACATTGATCGAGAAGAACACCTTGCCGTCGGTGACCGTGATCGCCGACAGCACATTGGCGTTGGTCAAGGCCGTGCCGCGCGGCGACATCACCTTGGCAAGACAATCGAGAACCTGTTGCTGCGTCACGCTCACCGCGTATCTCCTGGCAAATTCAAGAGAGCACCCATAGAGCGTCGCAGCGCAAAAGGCTACCTCGCTCCGACGTCGTCCCGCCGCTCGGCCGGCGCAGCGGAGCCGCCCTCCTTGGCGGCCTCGTAATTCAGCTCGATCATGACCCCGTTGGGGTCGTTGACGAAGATCTGCCAGAGATCGCCGCCGGGAACCTGGCGCGAGTCGAATTCCATACCCTTGGACTGCAGCCGCTGCCTCATCCCGTCAAAGCCCTGACTGGCAAAGGCGACGTGATGGACCACGCCCGAGTCAGGCTTTTGTGCTTCGTCGGTCGCGGAAATATCGACCAGATGCACGACCGCCTTCCCCTCGCTGTACATCCACGCACCGGGGAACGCGAAGTTCGGCCGCGCACCCTTTTCCAGGCCCAGAACGTCCTCATAGAACCGCACCGTGGCGGCGAGATTCCGGGTCCGGATATTGAAATGATCGAGCACACCGACGCTCATGCCCATGCGAGACACTCCCTTTTTTGTGAGGTTCTTTGGTGGACCGATCCTAGCACAAAACCGGGGTCTGCCATCCAACGAAGCCGTTGCCCTCCGCTGCGCAGGGGGTAAGGTGCGGCTCCTTCCATGGACGGAATGCCCTGCCCGCCGCGACGTTTCCGGCGGTCCCAAGGGCGATCACCACGGCAAATCACAAGGTAACAGACATGGCTAAAGTCGCTTTCCTCGGTCTCGGCGTAATGGGTTTCCCGATGGCGGGACACCTCGTGAAAAAGGGCGGCCATGAGGTCACCGTTTACAACCGGACCGCGGCGAAGGCGAAGGAATGGGCCGACAAGTTCGGCGGCAAGACGGCGCCGACCCCGAAGGCCGCCGCCGAAGGCCAGGATTTCGTGATGTGCTGCGTCGGCAACGACAACGACCTGCGCGCGGTCACGATCGGCCCCGACGGCGCCTTCGCCGGCATGAAGAAGGGCGCGACCTTCGTCGATCACACCACCGCCTCCGCCGAGGTCGCCCGCGAGCTCGATGCCGCCGCCACCAAGGCCGGCTTCAAGTTCATCGACGCGCCGGTGTCGGGCGGCCAGGCCGGCGCCGAGAACGGCGTGCTGACGGTGATGTGCGGCGGCAGCGAAGACGCCTATGCGGGCGCCGAGCCGATCATCAGCGGCGCCTATGCGCGGATGTGCAAATTGCTCGGACCGGCGGGCGCCGGCCAGCTGACCAAGATGGTCAACCAGATCTGCATCGCAGGCCTCGTGCAGGGCCTGTCCGAGGGCATCCACTTCGCCAAGAAGAGTGGCCTCGACGTCGCCGCCGTGATCGAAACCATCTCCAAGGGCGCGGCGCAGTCCTGGCAGATGGAAAATCGCTACAAGACCATGAACGAGGGCAAGTACGATTTCGGCTTCGCTGTCGAGTGGATGCGCAAGGACCTCTCGATTGCGCTGGCTGAAGCCCGCCGCAACGGCGCCACCCTGCCGGCGACCGCCCTGGTCGACCAGTTCTATGCCGAGGTCGAGAAGATGGGCGGCAAGCGCTGGGATACGTCGAGCCTGCTGGCCCGCCTGCAGCGCTAGCTCCTCCTACAATCTGGTCATGCCCGGGCTTGTCCCGGGCATCCACGTCTTTGGATCCACGCGAAGCAAGACGTGGGTGGCCGGGACAAGCCCGGCCATGAGGACGGGAAATTGTCAGTCTCGGAGTGCGAGCGGACATCATCTGCGATTGCCCCGCGCGCCGGCGGGCTCACCCTGCCCCAGCGGCGTCGCCTCTCGACTTTGGTCGGCGCTGCTCCTGACGCGATTGCGCCCTGACATTGCGCAACGGCGCGGCGCCCGGGCAAAGGTTAATTTAACCTCCGGTTAACGAGTTTCTTTAGCTCTTTAAGGTAACGCTTAATGAATTGGCGTCACAGATAGACAATGCAAAAGGCGCGCGCGGTTCGCGCGCAGGATTTGTGTTGTTGATGAGTAATCCCGCAGAAAAGCCTGAAGTTGTGCAGCTTCCGGCAGGACCTCAGGTGGCAGCGCCGGTCAACAGCCGGCGCATTGCCGCGCAGCGGGTGCGCGAGGCGCGGGATCGGTTAACGTCAACCAGTGGAACCCGCCCGGCGTTCGACGCCGAACTGCTCCGGCAATATGCCCAGACCCGGATCTCGGCATCCTACGTCGTGATGCTGCTCGTGGTGGCAACCGGCGTCCTGTTTGGCCTCTGGATGAAGCCGATCGTGGCCGCCGCCTGGACGGTCGGCATCCTCGGTGTCCATCTCGCCATCATCCGCAGTTGCGCCTGCTTCCTCGCCGAGCCGACCTCGGTCGCGGTGACCCGCAAATGGCGGACCCGCTTCGTGCTGCTCGATCTGCTCTACGGCCTGTGCTGGACCGCGATCCTGATCCACCCCGCCGGGCGCGATCTCTCCTCCAACACGCTGATGATGTTCCTGATGCTGCTGGTGATCGCGGTCTCCAGCATGCTGGCGGCGAGCCTGCCGATCGCAGCACTCGCGGCGACTGTTCCGGTGACGGTCGGGATTGCGCTCGACCTCGTGCTCAACGGCGCGTTCGACAATTACGTGCTGGCGCTGCTTGCGCTTGCCGCCGAGGGTTATTTCGCGCTGCTGGCGCACCGGCTACATTCGACCACGCTGGCGACGCTGGAAGCCCGCGCTGAAAAGGACGCGCTGATCGGCGAACTGGAACAGGCCAAGGCGATCTCCGACGAGGCGCGGCACCGCGCCGAATCCGCCAACGTCGCCAAGTCGCGCTTCCTGGCCCAGATGAGCCACGAACTGCGCACGCCGCTCAACGCCATCCTCGGCTTCTCCGAGGTCATGAAGAGCGAGATCTTTGGTGCGCACGCGGTGCCGGTCTACAAGGAATATTCCGCCGACATCCATAATTCCGGCGTGCACCTGCTCAATCTCATCAACGAGATCCTCGACCTGTCGCGCATCGAGGCCGGCCGTTATGAGCTGAACGAAGAGGCCGTGGCGCTGGTGCATGTCGTCGCCGACTGCCACCATCTGCTGAAGCTGCGCGCCTCCAGCCGCGGCATCACCATCCACGAGGTGTTCGAGCATGGCATGCCTCGGATCTGGGGCGACGAGCGCGCCATCCGCCAGGTCGTGCTCAACCTGCTCTCCAACTCGATCAAGTTCACCCCGCAGGGCGGCGAGATCTGGCTGAAGGTCGGCTGGACCGCGTCGGGCGGGCAATATCTGAGCGTCAAGGACACCGGAAGCGGCATCGCCGAGGACGAGATCCCGGTCGTGCTGGCCTCGTTCGGCCAGGGCTCCAACTCGATCAAGTCGGCGGAACAGGGTGCGGGCCTTGGACTGCCGATCGCCAAGAGCCTGATCGACATGCATGGCGGCACCTTCACGCTGAAATCGAAGCTGCGCATCGGCACCGAGGTGATCGTGACCTTGCCGCCGGAGCGGGTGATGAGCGCGCTGGCGCCGATGACGGAAGAAGCGCCGCCGGTGCAGCCGGAGCCCGCCGAGCCCTCGATGGGCGCCGACCGAAAACGTGTGCGCCGCAAGTCGATCATGAGTGCCGGCACCGGGTTGTAGAGCATGTCGCGGGTGACGCGGTTTTCGCTGCCAATGAATCCGAGGCGTTCGCGCCAAGACCATGCTCGCGACAAAAAGCCGGGGCGTGATGGCGCATCCCGATTCGACCGACTTGCACTGGCAGGTGAAACGGTTCAACAGTTGAAGAATGAGCTCAGAAACGCCGTGTATCGCAGTCTGCATGATCGACCCCAGGACGAAGCTCTGCTTCGGCTGTGGTCGCACGCTCCCGGAGATCGCACGCTGGCACAAGATGGACCGCGCGGAGCGGCTGTCTCTCATGACGACATTGCCGGCGCGGATGGCCGAGGCCGGGCTCGAGCACATGGAGCGGCGTCCGAAGCGCGCGTGACCACCGGAGCGACCGGAGCCGTACCGTGACCCGCATCCTCCTTGTCATCCTGCTCTTGATGGCAACCGCGGGCGCCGTTGTCACCTACGGCGATCCCGACCAGATCGCGCGCGCCAGACAGAATCTGACCCAGATCTTCGGCCGCAGCATCGCCGCGCCGGCCGCCGCGCCTGCCCCCGCGGTGCAGATTGCGCGCAGCCAGGGCGGCGAGTTCGCGTTCCGCGCCAAGATCAACGGCGTCAGCGCACCGATGGTGATCGACACCGGCGCGACCTCGGTCGTGCTGACCTGGGAAACCGCCAAGGCGATCGGGCTGCCGACCGACATGCTCGAATACAATGTCGACCTGGAGACCGCCGGCGGTCACACCAAGGCTGCGCGGCTGACGCTCGATCGTCTCGCAGTCGGCAAGCTGGTCGAAAAGTCGGTGCCTGCGCTCGTGGTGCAGCGCGGGCAGATGAAGACCAACCTGCTCGGCATGAGCTTCCTCGACCGGCTCGAAAGCTGGGGTGTCCGTTCCGACACGCTGAGCCTCACCGGATACCCGGACGTCACCGGCAGCATCAACACCTCGGCCCGTCACCGGCGTCCGCGCACGGTTGTCGACTAGCCCTAGCGGTCGTCGTCGTGGATCGACGACGGATGCCGGCATAGCGGCGTGACGCGGATCTGCATGAACGGAAACAGCGGCAGGCTGGACAGCATGTCGTGCAATTCCTGCGCGCCTGACACGTCGAAGATGCTGACATTGGCATAGCGTCCGGCCACCCGCCACAGATGGCGCCAGGCCCCGGTGCGCTGCAGCTCCATGGCGTGGACGCGTTCCGCCTGCTTCAGCGCATCGACCTTTTCGGCTGGGAGATCGTACGGAATCCGCACGTCCATTTCGACGTGAAACAGCATGATGATCAACTCTCTCTGCAAGCGATGAAGCGGTAGCGCGAAAACGGAATGGAGCCGCCGCGCGACCGCGGCGGCTCCATCGCTCTGTCTATCAGATCGTCAGCCCAGTCGTCAGCCCTGCACCAGTCCGCGGCTGACCAGATTGATATCGTCGGGATTGACGAGATCCTTCGCCGTCCACCCAGAGACGTCGTAGTCGCTCATGCAGTTGCGCACGAAATCCTGCATGGCGCCGAGGTCGCCGGTGGCGCTCGCGGCCATCAGCGTCTCGACGCGCAGGTTCTCGTAATTGCCCGCGTAGTTGCGCTCGTAGAGTTCGTGCCGGCCGCCGAACTCGGAGCCGACCGCGTCCCAGAGCAGCTTGAGCAGCTTGATCCGGTCGATCGCGGCGTAGCCGTTGGAGCCGCGCACGAAGCGATCGAGATAGGGCCTAATCGCCTCGCTCTCGAGGTCGGCCGAGCTTGACGGCAGATAGATCAGGCCACTCGCGACATGGCGCTCGATCAGTTCCTTGATCCGCGGATAGGCCATCGGCGCGAAGACACGATAGGCCAGCCCGTAGTTCAGGTTGGGCAGGTTGTAGCCCTCGGTGCCCTGCCAGGCGATCGGTGATTTCACCATCGCATCCGAAATGCCGTGGAACAGATTGCGCCAGGCAATCACCTCTCCCACCGCCGTCTGCACGCCGCGGAAATCCTTCGACCCGGTCGCCTCCACCGCCATCGAGAACAGGCCGGCAATGAAGTCGAGCTTGACGGCAAGCCGCGTCACGCCGTGCAACGTGAAGCGCGGGATGAAGCCCGAAGCCGGGAAGAACTGGTTGATCTTGTCGACGTCGCCATAGATGAAGACGTTCTCCCACGGTACCAGCACCTTGTCGAACACAAGGATCGAGTCGTTCTCGTCGAAGCGGCTCGACAGCGGATAGTCGAACGGCGAGCCGGTCGCGGCCGCCGTGAACTCGTAGGACGAGCGGGCGATCAGCTTGACGCCCTTGGCGTCCATCGGCGCCGTGAAGATCAGCGCGAACGACTTGTCCTTGATCGGGATGCCGTAGTGGGCGATGAAATTGTAGTGCGTCAGCGCCGAGCCGGTCGCAACCACCTTCGCGCCCGAGACGATCAGGCCGGCATCGGTCTCCTTCTCGACATGCATGAAGACGTCGCGCACGTCCTCGATGGCGCGATCGCGATCGATCGGCGGATTGACGATGGCGTGATTCCAGAAGTCGAGCCGTTCCTGGGTTCGGGCATACCATTTCTTCGCGTTGCCGGCGTATTCGCCGTAGAAGCCCGAATTCGCGCCCAAGGTCCCGAGGAACGCTGCCTTGTAGTCCGGCGAGCGGCCCATCCAGCCGTACGCAACCTTCTGCAATTCGGCGATCGCGTCGCGGCCCCTGATCAGGTCGTCGGACGTTCGCGAGCCCAGGAAGAACGGGTGGGTCAGCTGTCCGGAGCCGGTGTCGGTCGGGACGCCGATCTGATCCTTCTTCTCGTGAAAACGGTCGTACCAGCGTGCCACCATCCGCGCCGAGTTGCGGAAGGCGGGGTGCTGGGTGACGTTCTTGACGCGCTCGCCGTAGATGTAGATCTCCCGGCTATCCTGAATGCTGTCCAGGAATTCCGCGCCGGTATAGACGCTGGTGGTTGACGCAGGCGCGTCGGCCCGCAGGGCAGCTGCTGTAGTCATGAGTTTCTCCTCCGCTTGTGTCGTTGGACCGGCGGCGTTGCCATACCGGCCCGGACCATGCCGTCACGCTCTTGGTCGGCGTGACATCGGCGGAAAAGCTACGCGCTCAGCCGGAGCGGGCGAAAGGTATCACACCATACCGCGCGAACCGCCGCGGCTCGGGCTATGACTCAGGTGGCACGGACCGAACGGCAATGATCGTCCGGCCGACGCAACGCCGCAGCTGACGGAGCAATCGCGCAGCACGGCAAGGGAGCGAAAACCGGAGCGAGCCATGGGCAAGGATCTGGGCAAAGGTCTGGGCAGGGGGTTTGACAGCGCTGCTGTCGCTTTCCATCGCGATGGCGAATTGGCCCTCGACGCCTGCGTCGTGACCATCGGCGCGTTCGATGGCGTCCACCGCGGCCACCAGGAACTGCTCCGGCAGACCATTGCCGCAGCGCAGCGCCGCGGCGTTCCGGCCGTGGTCTACACCTTCGATCCGCCGCCGAAGGTTTATTTCGGCCAGGCCGAGGCGCTGATCTCGCTGCGCGAAAAGCTCGAGCGCATCGCAACATTCGCACCGGACCATGTCGTCGTCGCCGATTTCAATGAGATCTACGTCCGCCGCAGCGCAGCCGATTTCCTCGCCGAGTTGCAGCGTCTGCAACCGCGTGAAGTGATCGTCGGAGAGGACTTCCGCTTCGGGTCCTGCAAGGGCGGCACCGCGCAGCTGCTGCGGCAACACTTCGACACGCGCATCCTGCCGCCGGTGCGCTGCGGCAATGGTGAGATCGTCTCCAGCAGCCGGATCCGCTCGCTTCGGCGATCCGGCCTTGCGGCCGCCGCGTCGGCGCTGGAAAACTGGCGGGACATCGTGACCGCGTCGCCTGCCAATCGATCCAGCCTCGCCCAACTCGAGGTCATCAACCCATGACCGCCATCGACCCCCGCGAGCTGCGCAAGGCCTGCGGCCAGTTCGGCACCGGCGTCACCATCATCACGACGCATTGCGAGGGACGCGACCACGGCATGACGGCCAATGCCTTCATGTCGGTCTCGCTCGATCCGCCGCTGGTCGCGATCTCGATCGCGAAAAGCGCGAAAATGCTCTGCCACATCCAGAACACCGGCCGCTTCGCGGTCAGCGTGCTCGCCGAAGGCATGGAGGATCTTGCCTGGCACTTCGCAGGCAAGCCCAGGCTCGACCTCTGCGACGTCTTCGAGCGCCGCAACGAGCTACCCGTCATCGCCGATGCAGCGGCGTATTTCGTGACCGATCTTGCTGAGGAGATCGTCGCGGGCGACCACACCATCTTCCTCGGCCATGTCCGCGAGATATCGCTGGAGCCCGGCAAAAAGCCGCTGCTGTTCTGCCGCGGCCGCTTCGGCGGCCTGGCCGACCCGCATCCGGCGCCCGCGACGCTGGAGAATGCTGCTTACGAATTTGTCTGGTGAGACCGCCAGAAGATATTCCCGAAAACGGGGATGCAAGTTTGATCCAAACTGCAAGAAAAGGAGGAAACGACCATGCTGAACGTCAACAAGGACACCATCACCGACCACGTGATCGCCGCGCTCTCGAACGACATTCCTGATCGCAACCGTCAGATCATGACGAGCCTGATCCGCCACATGCACGCGTTCTGCAAGGAGGTCGACCTGACCTTCGCGGAGTGGTTCGCCGCCTGCGAATTCCTACGGCGCGCCGGCGACATCTCGGACGAGAAGCGCAACGAGTTCATCCTGATCGCTGATATTCTCGGCGTCGAGGTGCTGGTCGACATGCTCGACCACCGGGTCACCGATGGTGAGAGCGAATCCACCGTGCTCGGGCCGTTCTATCGGGAGAACCCGCCGGTGCTGCCGAAGGGTGCTTCCATCATCAAGAAGACGTTCGACAACGCGCAGACCGTGAAGGTCAGCGGGCGCATCAGCGACACCGCGGGCCGGCCGATCGAGGGCGTCACCATCGACGTCTGGGAAGACGCGCCGAACGGGCTCTATGACCTGCAAGACCCCGAGCAGCCGGCCTATAATCTGCGTGGACGGTTCACCACCGACGCCAACGGCGAATACGCCTTCGTGGCGCTCCGTCCCGAGCCCTACCCGATCCCCTATGACGGCGCCGGCGGCGAGCTCCTGAAATACATGGGCCACCATCCCTGGCGTCCGGGCCACATCCACTTCATGCTTTCCAAGGATGGCTATCAATCGCTGATCTCGCAGATCTACGATTCCGAGACCAAGTATCTCGACAACGACTCGGTGTTCGCCGTGAAGCAGAGCCTGATCGGCAAGTTCGCCAAGGCGCCGGCCGGCGCCGACACGGATCTCGTTCTCGATTTCGACTTCAAGCTCAAGAAGGCGGCGGTCGAGCGCCTCGTCGCGGCCGAGTGATCTGCACCAAGCCCTGCCGGGCCCGGAAAGCCTGGCAGGGTTCACTTTGAACCGACCTGCGAGGACCTATGAGTCGTGCCGTGATCGAAATCGCCGAGCCCGTGGAGCAAGTGCAGAACTTCGCAAGAGACACTGCGATCCGCAGTATCCGCGCCACCATCGTGGAAGCGCCGACCCGCCGGCGGCACAAGCTTTCGAACACGGAAGTCACGCATCAGGGCTACGTTCTGGTGCGCGTCCTGCTCGATAACGGCGTGACGGGTATCGGCGAAGCCTCGACGCTCGGCGGGCCGCGCTGGGCCGAGGAGAGCGTGGAATCGATCAAGGCAGCGGTCACGAATTACCTGGCCCCGGCGCTACTCGGGCAGCCTGTCCTCGCCTTCGAAGCCAACGCCTTGCGCATGGGCAAGGCCGCCACCCGCAATTTCGCAGCCAAGGGCGCCATCGAGTCCGCCCTGCTCGACGCCGCCGGCAAGACGCTCGGCCTCCCCGCCAGCGCGCTGCTCGGGGGTGCGGTTCGCCAGCGCATGGAAGTGATCTGGGCGCTGGCCTCCGGCGACAGCGGCCAGGAGCTGGAGGAAGCGAAGGAGAAGCTGCGCCGCCGCGAACACCGCCAGTTCAAGATCAAGTTCGGCTTCAACCGCCCGCCGGCGGATCTGAAGCGATTGCAGACGCTGCGCGCCGGCCTCGGCGACGAGGTGCGCCTGATCGTCGATGTCAACCAGGGCTGGACCGAAGCCGAATGCATCCGCTTCATGCCCGCGCTGGAGGAACTGGACGTCGCTCTGGTCGAACAGCCGGTGTCGGCGCTGCAGCTGGAAGCCATGGCGCGTGTCGCGGCGCGCACCTCCATTCCGTTGCTGGTCGACGAAGCGGCCTTCACCAAGGAGGAAATCGCCCGCGTCGCCACGATGGGTTGCGGCAGCGTCTATTCGCTGAAGCTCGTGAAGAGCGGCGGCCTGTTTGAAATGAAGCGTGCCGCCGCGGTCGCGGCCGCGCATGGCCTCGAGCTCTACGGCGGCTGCCTGCTGGAGAGCAGCATCGGCGCGGCTGCGCATCTCGCCGCATTCGCCACCCTGCCCAGGCTCGAATGGGGCAGCGAGCACTTCGGCCCGCGGATCCTCGTGGAGGACCTTGTCGTCAACCCGATCAGATTCGACGCGTTCGAGATCTGCGTGCCCGATGGCCCGGGCCTCGGCGTTGAGGTCGACGAGGACAAGATCCGCGCCTTCGCCCGGAAGGACTAGCCAGATGGCGTCGTCCCCGCGGACAATTGACAATCCAGGGATGCCCGCACAGTCTTCCCGCCGTAACCACCGTCTCGATCATGCGCCGATGACCACGCGATATCAAACCCGGCAGGCCTTTCTCGCAGCTTCCACGGAAGCGCGCGGACAAACGTTCGGCTGACCGTGACCGATCGCGACGACGTCATGGATCTGAGGCGACTGGTCTACTTCGTCGCCGTCGCCGAGGAATTGCATTTCGGCCGCGCCGCATCACGGCTCGCGATCGCCCAGCCGCCGCTCAGCCGGCAGATTGCACAGCTGGAAAGCGATCTCGGCGTCGTGCTCATTGACCGGAGCCGAAGCCAGATCCGGCTGACCCAGGCCGGCAGCGTTCTGCTGGAACGTGCACGCGATGTGCTGGAGCGGCTCGACCGGACGCACCGCGAGATCAAGCGGATCGGCGAAGGCTTTTCGGGGCACCTGCGCGTCGCCTTCGTCGGATCGGCGACCTATGGCGTGCTGCCCAATGTGATCAAGGCGTTTCGTTTGGCCTATCCTGACGTCGAGCTCGCGCTGTCGGCGATGAACAACGCAGAGCAGAAGCGCGCGGTGATCCAGCGCGAAATCGATATCGCCGTCGCCCGCCCCTCGCTCGACGACGAGGAATTGAAGTCGGAGCCGCTGCTGCAGGAGCCGCTGATCCTCGCGCTGTCCGACACCTCGCCCTTGCTCGAGCAGCAGGTCACGCGGCTGGCTGCGCTGAAGGCCGAGACCTTCGTGCTCTACCCGCGCAAGCCGCGCCCGAGCTTCGCCGACCACATCCTCAACATCTGCCTCGAAGAGGGCTTCATTCCGAAATCGCAAGTACTGGCCCAGGATTATCAGACCGCGATCAGCCTGGTGTCGGTTGGCGTCGGCATCGCGCTGGTGCCGCCATCCGTCTCGCAGGCGGACCGGCCCGGCGTCGCCTATCGTGCCTATGAGGGACATAATCCCGGCACCGCGCTGTCGCTGAACTACCGGCGCGACAACCGGATGCCGCACCTCTTCAACTTCCTGAAGGTCGCACACGACGTCACGCGGCGTCAGCGCAGACAATAGCCTGCGCCGTCAGGCCGCGACCGCCGCCAGGGCGCGATCGTCGACGCGTGCGATCGCCTCGCGCAGCACGTCGGTCCCGGCACCCGGCCGAACGCCGTTCTCCGCGAGATGCCTGCGGAAGGCGCGCGCGCCGGGCACGCCGTGGAAAGCACCGACGAAGTGGCGCGTGATCGAATGCAGCCGCGTGCCCTCGGCCAGTTGCCGCTCGATATACGGCAGCATCGCCGCGAACACGTCCTTCATCGTGGCGTGCGGCGGCGTTTCACCGAACAGCTCGGAATCGACTGTCAGCAGCCGCCACGGCTCCTGATAGGCCGCCCGTCCCAGCATCACGCCGTCGACATGCGCCAGATGCTGCTTCGCTTCGGCGATACTCGTGATCCCGCCGTTGATGATGATGGGCACGTCCGGCAGCGCTGCCTTAAGGCGATAGACGCGATCGTAGTCGAGCGGCGGAATGTCGCGGTTCTCCTTCGGCGACAATCCGTTGAGCCAGGCCTTGCGCGCATGCACGACGAGCGCATCTGCGCCCGCTGCAATCACGCCGCGCGCCAGCGTATCGAGCGCAACTTCCGGATCCTGGTCGTCGATGCCGATCCGGCACTTCACCGTGACAGGAACCTTGACCGCGCGCTTGATCGCAGCAACGCCCTCGGCGACGAGCGCGGGCTCCGCCATCAGGCAGGCGCCGAAACGGCCGTCCTTCACCCGATCGGAAGGGCAGCCGACATTGAGATTGATCTCGTCATAGCCGAAGTCCTCGCCGATCTGCGCGGCGGTCGCGAGATCGCGCGGATCGGAACCGCCGAGTTGCAGCGCCACCGGGTGCTCGCTGGCATCGAAGCCGAGCAGCCGCGCCCGGTCGCCGCGGATGATGGCGCCGGTCGTCAGCATCTCCGTGTAGAGCCGCGCCCGCCGCGACATCAGGCGATGGAAGACCCGGCAATGCCGGTCAGTCCAATCCATCATGGGCGCCACGGAAAAGCGATAGCCTTGCGATTTCAAAGATTTACCTTATGCTTCAATGGGATGAAACACGAACGTGTGCACTCCAAACTAGCCGAATTTGCACACGTTTGTACCCGTTTTGACCTGTCAGTGCACACGTAGCGCACACGATTTGGGGAGTGCACACGACCGTGGCCAGTTTCACTCAGTTGCCGTCCGGGAGTTGGCGTGTCCAGGTCCGCCGCAAGAACCGCTATGTGGCGGAGACCTTCCGTCGCCGCAAGGATGGCGAGGAATGGGCGCCCGACATTGAGCGCAATATCGATCGCTGCGGGTCACCCAGGCCCCGAGCCGCTGTAAGGGCCAAAACCTTCGGCGACATCATCGATCTTCATATCGAATTCGACAATCTCGAAGCCGGTCGTCCTCCCCGCCGATCCAAGGCGGCTGTCCTGGAGGCTCTGAAGGAGGACCTCGGAACCGTAAAGCTTCCCCGTCTCGACCGTGAGAGGTTGATCGAATACGGCAGGAAACGCGCGAAGGAAGGTGCCGGCCCAGCTACCCTTGCAATCGATATGTCGTTCATCAGAACCATCGCAACGCATGCAGCAGCTGTTCACGGCATCGAAATTTCTGCCGAAGAGGTGCGCTTCGCACGTTTCGCGTTGAAGCATTTAGGTCTCGTCGGAAAGTCCGATGAGCGAGATCGGCGTCCCACTCAAGATGAGCTCGACGAGCTCATCGAATATTTCGAGAGCAATCCGCGACAGGTCATCCCGATGGGTGGCGTTTCTCGGGTAAATGATCGTCGCGTCCTCAATGGCATCTACTGGGTCTTGCGATCGGGAGCCCCCTGGCGTGACCTGCCGGAGGCGTTTGGCCCATACACGACTTACTACAACCGTTTCGTCCGCTGGCGACGGGCCGGTGTCTGGGGCCGCATCCTAGACGCACTTGCCTCTGCTCCTGACGCCGCTGTCCAGATGATCGATACCTCCATTGTCCGCGTGCATCAGCATGGAGCCTGCATCACAAAGAACCAGCGCCAATTGTTGGGAAGGTCACGCGGCGGCTTGACGAGTAAAATTCATGCGGTGGTCGATAGCAATGGTCTGCCGGTACGGCTGGCGCTGAGCCCCGGTGAGGCCCACGACGTTCGGCTTGCCGGAAGGCTACTGTCTCGCCTGCGTCGAGCGCGGCCATGAGATGGTCAGCCACGGCTACCGCTGAATCAATTATTGCGACGTCGACGAACCGACCGAGCGCGAACACATTCGCAAGGCCGTTGACACGCTCGCGCAATTGACCGGTCAACGACCGCTTGGCTGGATGACGGGCCGCCCAGCCCCCAACACGCGCGGGCTGATCGCGGAGGAAGGTGGCTTTCTCTACGACCGGGACTCTCTCGGCGATGAGCTGCCCTACTGGGTGGCGAGCGCGCAAAGACCGCATCTCGTCATTCCCTACTCATACGAGGCCAACGATAATCGCTTCAATGAGAATTCCGGTTTTTCGACAGGAGAGCAATTCTTCACCTATGTGCAAGACGCATTCGATCTGTTGTATTCTGAAGGTGCCGCCGGTTCGCCGAAGCTCTTGTCGATCGGACTCCATGGGGCGTCCTGGCCGGGCGGGCGGCCTCATTAAGCTGCTCGAGCACATGACGAGCTTTGAGGGTGTCTGGTTCTGTCGCGGCATTGACATCGCGCAGCATTGGCGCGCGACCTTTCCGCCGAAGACGTGATCTTCCAGAACGATCGCAACAATCATCATCTCAATCCGCGCGTCCTTCAGAGGCTCGCGTTACGCCAGCGGACTTATCCAAATCCGTTACGGAGCTGCGCCCGCCGCTATAGCGTTTCGAGCGAAGTGGAGACCGCCTGACGCAGGCGCCGCGCCGGTTGTTTCTGGTGCAAGCGGTTGACGCAGGCTCTAAACCAAACCCTGGCCGTAGACGAACGGCTGCCCGAACGTCAGTCGCGCGGCAGTGCCGCCATGGCGTCCTTCAACCCAACTCCGCTGACACCTGTTCTCAGCATATCCGACACAAGCGACGCCACGCCATCAGCTGCGCTGTCGATGGCAAGCCCGCCGATGCGGACGTTGGATATGCAGTTTCGTCTTGAATCGGGCGTGCCCGGCCGCGGCGAGCAGGTCATATAGACCCCGAGGCTGTCGGCCGCCGAAAGGCCGGGCCGTTCGCCGATAATCACGATCGAGATCCTCGCACCGACGATCTCGGCGATGGGATCGGCGAGCGCGACCCGCGCCTGCGACGCCAGAACCAGAGGAGCAATGGAAAGCTGCCGTGCTGAAAGGCGCTCGACGACGGCTCGCGTCAACGGCCGCGCGTTTGTATCGATCGCGCTGGCGGACAATCCGTCCGCAATAACGATGAGGATGTCATGGTTCGAACGGATAGCGGCGAGGCGCTCCGCCGCCTGCAACGAGAGTTTTCGGCCGAGGTCCGGACGACGGACATAGGTGGCGCGGTCTGGAGCCTGGCTTTCGACCTCGACAATTCCCAGCTCCAGATCCGCCAGGCCGGCCCCGACCGGGAGCCAATTGACGTCGGACCAGACGGCCTGCCGTGCCCGCGCATGATCGAGGAGGAAAGTCTGCGCCGCGCGTGTCGGCAGCCCCGCACCGAACCGGCCGAGACGTACCCGGGCCTGGGTCATCTTCCGGAGATCGAGCGCCGCTGCCGGCTTTCGATCGAGTTCGTCCTTCATGTCATGCTCCGAGCGGCCGGGCATTCGCCATATGGTTCACGAGCCGCGGGGGCGCCTCCAGAAGCCGGCCGCCGCTGTCGGTCAGCCCGATGTCGAAGAGCCATCGCTCGAACTCCGGCGCCGGCGGTCGTTTAAGGATTTCGCGACAATAGACCGCATCGTGATGCGCGAGCGACTGGTAGTTCAGCATCACGTCGTCGGCGCCGGGAACAGTAATGACGAAATTGACATTGGCCGCACAGAGTAGCGTTAGTAGCGCGTCCATGTCCTCCTGGTCGGCATCAGCATGGTTGGTGTAGCAGACGTCCACCCCCATCGGTAAGCCGAGCAGTTTGCCGCAGAAATGATCCTCGAGGCCGGCGCGGATGATCTGCTTGCCATTGAACAGATACTCCGGACCAATGAAGCCGACAACGGTGTTGACGAGCAGCGGGCTGAACTCGCGCGCAACGGCATAGGCACGGGCTTCCATGGTCTGCTGATCGACGCCAAAATTCGCCTCGGCCGAAAGAGCTGCCCCCTGCCCGGTCTCGAAATACATCAGGTTGGCGTCGGCTGCGCTGCGACCGAGGCCCCGTACGGCCTCATGGGCTTCCCTCAGGATCGATAGACTAACGCCGAATCCCTCATTTGCCTTCTGCGACCCCGCAATCGACTGAAACACGAGATCCACGGGCGCATTGGCCGCGATGGCCTTCAGCGCCGTTGTCACGTGGCCCAGGCAGCATGTTTGTGTCGGAATGGAGAGGCACGCGCGCAGTTCATCCAGCAGCGAAACGATACGGAGATAGTCTTCCACACTATCGGTCGCCGGATTGACACCGATCACGGCGTCGCCCGATCCCATGAGGAGGCCATCGATTGCCGAGGCGACGATGCCGTAGGAATCATCCGTCGGATGGTTGGGCTGATTGCGGGTCGATAGCCGTCCCTTGAGCCCGATCGTCGACCGGAAGCGCGTTACCACCTCGCGCTTGGACGCCACTGAAATCAGGTCCTGCAGCCGCATGATCTTCGAGACCCCGGCCACCATCTCTGGCGTCAAACCGGGCGTCACGGCCTCGAGCTGCCGCTGAGTCGTCTCAGGCTTGAGCAGCCACTCGCGGAATTCGCCGACGGTCAGCGATGAGACGATCGCGAAGGCCGCGGGATCATGGCGTTGCATGATGAGGCGCGTGACCTCGTCCGTCTCGGAGGGGATGACTTCCTCCCCTACAAAGGTCTTGAGCGGGAGGTCTGCAAGCGCCATCTGCGCGGCGAGCCGCTCGACCGGACCGTTCGCCGCGATGCCGGCAAGCTGATCACCGGACCGTTCGGGCGTGGCCTTGGCCAGGAGATCTCTGAGGTCGGCGAAACCATGGACCGTCCCGTCGATGGTCATCTTGTACGGCATGATCTCTACCCGCGGATCAGAGCCAGCGCTTCGGCATGAAGCTTCGGCGTGGCAGCTGCCAGCACATGTCCTTCCGAACGAATCGTGAGTGGACGTCCCGCCCAATCCGTCATGCAGCCTCCGGCGCCCTCCACGATCGGAATCAGCGCCATGTAGTCGTGCGGCTGGAGTCCGGTCTCGAGAACGATGTCGCAGTGTCCCGATGCGAGCAGACCGTAGACGTAACAATCTCCACCAAAACGGCGCAATCTAGCGGCTTTCGAAATCCGCTCGAACGCCTCTGCGTCTGCGCCCGTGAACATATCGGGCGACGTCGTGTAGAAGCGCGCATCCGCAATGCGCTCGCACGTGCTGGTGCGCGCCAATCTACTGCCGAACAGCGCCAGACCCGGCTTCCCTGTCCACCGCTCCCCTGTGAAGGGAACGTCGATCAGGCCGCAGAACGGCTGCTCCTCATAGGTCAGCGCGATCAGCGTACCGAACAGCGGAAAGCCGGTGATGAAGCTCTTGGTGCCGTCGATGGGATCGACGATCCAGGTGAAGGCGCCGCCCGGCTTGCCCCCGATCTCCTCACCGATGATACCATGTTCCGGAAAACGCTCCTCGATCCGCTCCCTGAGACGCAGCTCGACGGTACGATCGGCAATCGTCACCGGGCTGTCATCGGATTTGGAAACGACATCCAGCGGCGTACGAAAATAAGACAGCACGACCGGCCTGACCAAATCCGCGAGCTCGGCCGCAAAGGACAGATAGGCATCGGCATCATCGGCCACGACGGCGGGGTAACCCATCATAGCGCCTTCAAGAACAGCGGCCAACGCGGATCATTGATGATGGAACGGGCCCGCATGTGCTTCCATATGCCGTATTTGTAGAAGTCGAAATCCAGCGTCGAGATGCGATTCTGCACCATCGCCCAGGTGCTCCACTTGATATCGGCGAGCGCCTTGTGGACGATGAATCGCGCATGTCGCTGCTTGCTATAGGAGCCGAAATACTCCTCGATGATTTCCTGTTCGATATCCTCGGAGAAGAAGTGCTCGCCGCTCCAGATCGCGAGATCGTAAAGCCTCTCATTGTTCGACGCATATTCGAAATCGATTAGCTTGATCGAGCTGTCTTCTCCAACGAGGAAATTCCCGGGCATGGGATCGTTGAAGCAGGGCACGAGATCGAGTCCGGCCGCTTCAAGCGCCGCGCGGGCCTGCGCGTACTGACGGTGCAGCCAGACGTGGTCTTCCGGCCAGTGGCCGCCGACCTGTCTCACCTGCTCATAATGCTCGTCGATCATGTCGAACACGGTCTTCGTCAGCGGAAGCGGCTCTCCCTCGTGAAAGCGGCGGTACATGCTGACGACGTTGGTCCGAAACAGCGGATCGACGAAATCGCGATGGGTCGAAGCTCTGCGATCATCCAGGAACTCGGATACTTCGATGTCCAGGTGACCGAGATAGTCGAAGGTCCGGGGCCCGACCGCCATGATCTCCGCCTGCTTGCTTGCGGCCCGCGCCGCGCGACGATCTATGAACATCTCGGTGCCACGTCCGGGTATCTTGACGAAATATCCGACCGGGTCGCCTTCGACCGCGACACGAAAATTGGTATTGCTGATGCCGCCCGCTACTGGCGTGTAAGTCAGGCGAAATCCCTTCCAGGCCTCGACCTGAACGATAGCCGCCTCCAGCGCCCGCTCGGCATCGGACCGGCCTGCTCCCAGCTCCATCATCACACTGTCCCACCTACGCTAGAGAGATCGTACGCGTTCTTCGAAACTGGGATGCCCCAACAACATCCGGCAACGCAGGAAGCGCCACGATGCATATTTCAGGAATTCCACGCCCTGGAGGGGCGAACGTACATCCTGCAGCAGGCTTCGGAGCGCCCAGTACAGATCGTCGGCGGCCGCATAGAGCCGGCATCGGCTGAAAGCCTTTTCGCTGAACTGGCCATCGTGCATTTCCAGAAGCGGCTTCATCTGGCTCTCGAACAGATAAAGCTCGTTCATCTGAACACCCAGTTGATAATAGGGGTCGATGTCGCCGGCCATGTCGAAGTCGACCAGCATCATCGCATCGTTCAGACCGAGCATCACGTTGGAGCACTGCGGGTCGCCATGCGCCGGTTTCAGCTCGACACCGGCGGCAGAAATCGCCTCCCGGATGGAGGTCATCCAGGCCAACATCCAGTCCACGTCTCCGGGAAGCACGGCGCTTGACGTCGCGACCAGCGGCCAAAGCCGATCAATGCCGTCGAAAACCGACCAGGACCGTCCTAGAGGTTCTCCTGCGGCGATCGTCTTCTGCATGTCGACGAGCCGGACGACCGCAGCTCCCTGCATCAGATCATCGATCTTCGCCGTACGCCAGCCATCGCCGAGACGCGAAAACAGCACGGCCCTCTCGGCCGGGGCACGCGCGACCGGGGCGGGCGACAGGCCCAAGCCGTGAAGGCGTTGTGCCGCCACAAAGGCCACCTCGTCATCGACCAGTTCGGCGACCTCGTCGTTCGCAAGCCGAAGAAGGAGACTTGCGCCATTGCCGCCGAGCGCGATGTTGAATGTGGTGGATTCGACCGCGTGGTAGGACGGCGACGCCACCGGGAACGCGGACAATTCATACAGCGCCCTGTTCGCGTCGATGATCGGCATGTTGCCGATTGCGCGCTCGGCGCGCTTCTCCGCCGCCGTCCCCGGACGACCAAGCCTCTTCATGCCGCATCCTCGCTTGCTGGCAGTCCCTCGCAGGCCATCGCGTAAAGCATGTCGGCCAGAACCTGCGTCCCCAAGGCCTGGTCCGCTGCACTCGTGAACTCGGTCGGGTGATGAATGACGCCGTCACGGGAACGGACCGCCAGGACGATCGAGGGACAGACGGCGGACAGCGCCACGGCGTCATGGCCGCCGATCGTATCGAGATGTCGCGCCGTTTCGCCGAAATTTCCGGCCGTGCGTTCCGCAAGCGAGATCAGCGCCTTCGCAAATCGGCCGGCCTTGCGACGATCGATTGCTCGCACCTCGAATGTCACTCCGGCCTTCTCCGCCACAGCCTCAATTCCCAACTTCATCTTCCGTTCGGCCGCCGCGAGGATCTCGGGTGACCCCGAACGCAACTCGATGAAGAGAACGGCCTCGGACGGAACCGTGTTGGGCGAATTTGGAAACACCTCCAAGCGGCCGACCGACGTATGCAGATCGAGACCGTGCTCGCCGGCGATCTGATTCAGATCCGCAATGAGATAGGCAGCACCGAGCAGTGCGTCCTTGCGCTCCGCCATCGGGGTCGGCCCCGTATGGGCCTGCCGGCCGAGGAAGGCGAGACGATATTTGGTCGCGCCCCAGAAACGGGTGAAGATTCCGAACTTCTCATTGGCTTCGTACAGCGCCTTGTCGCCTTCGATGTGAAGCTCGATCAGTGCGCTCGGCCTCGCCACGCTGTCCTTGCCGGCATAACCGATCCGCGACAGGGCTTCGCGCACGCTCACGCCATCGCCATCTTTGCGGTCGAGTGCCCATTCGAGCTCGAGAGCCCCGGCGAACACGCAACTTCCCAACAAGCTCGGCTGGAAACGTGCGCCCTCCTCGTTGGTCCAGTTCACCACCTGGAAGTTGCAGAGCGGCAGCTTGTTCTCGGCTTTCAGCCTTTCCGACACGGCAAGCACCGCCTCGCAGGCCGAGACGACGCCGAGCGCGCCGTCGAAGCGACCGCCATTGGGTTGGCTGTCGATGTGAGATCCGACCATGACCACCGGCGCGTTGGCGCCGGCGAGTGACAGGCTCCCGAACTGATTGCCGATGCCATCGACCGCCTGGGCGAATCCGTTCCGGGCAAACCACCGGCCGAGCCAATCGCGGGCCGCACCGTCCTCCTTCGAGAGGGCCAAGCGCGTCATGGATCCGTCGGGGCCGCCGCCGAACGACGAAAGCTGGTCCATCATCGCCTGAAGGCAGGACGGGTTGATGGGAGCGCGCGCGGAGTTGATGTCAGGCATAGATGATTTCCACGTGAGACTTGAGGAATTGCTCGGAAAAGTTCTTGGTCAAGCTGCCTCCCGTGACCACGCCATGCACGTCTTGCAGGCCAAACGTGTGGATCGAGCCGAGGCGGCCGAACTTGGAGCTGTCCGCGAGGATGACCGAACGTTTTGCCTGCGCACGCGCGAGGCGGCGAATGATCGCCTCGTCCTCGCCATAGTCCATGAAGCCGCGCTCGGCATGAACCGCGCTGATCGCGATAAGGGCCAGATCGAAGAAATGCTCCTTCATCGCCGCCACCGTCTCGGGACCGAACGTCGCCTGATAATCGGGTCGCAGCCGCCCGCCCAGCACGCGAACGCTCGGCGTCGGCGCGTAATAAAAGTGGGCGGCGACCGCCAGCGAATTGCTCACGATCGTGAGGTCCCTGCGCGTCTCGAGATGCTTCAGGCATGCAAGGGCCGTTGTTCCCTCGTCGATGAATATCTTCATGCCGTCCTTGACCAGGGCTGCCGCCGCCTCGCCGATCCGCGCCTTCTCCCTCGCGCCGACACGCAGGCGCTCCGCGAACGGCTGATCGCTCTCCTGCCGGTCGAGCACGGCCCCGCCATAGACGCGCCGGGCAAACCCCTGCGTCTCAAGCTCCCTGAGGTCGCGCCGTATCGATTCCTGGCTGACCTTGAGCCGGTCGACGAGATCCTTGACCTGGACCCGCTGCTTCTGCCGCAACAAATCGCGGATCAGCTCGAGCCGATGCTCCGTAAAGCTCATGGACGTTCCCCGCTTGTCACGGCACTGGCGGCCGTTTCCTGGCGCGTATTCCTTCTCACGATTCGCCTCATGGGACAGTGGTGCCCACTCCACCGATGCCTCCGGACGCTGTCGGCGGCAAGACGAGATGACAGGCGGCGAAATCCTGCCGCTCACGCACCGTCAGGCTCGGTTGAAGGCGACTGCACTTGTCCACGGCCTGCGGGCAGCGCGAGCGGAAGCTGCAACCGGCGGGGATGTCCAGCGGACTCGGCGGCTCGCCCTCAAGCAGACATTCCTCCGGCCGGTAGCGACGCGGCTCCAGCGTCGGCATCGCACTCAAAAGCGCCTTGGTATAGGGATGGCCGGGGTCGAAGAACAGACGCTCATTGTCGGCGAGCTCGAAGACCTCGCCGAGATACATCACGGCGACCCGATTGCAGGCCTTCCTGACCATCGCGAGATCATGCGAGATGAAGATGTAGGTCAGGTCGTATTCCTTCTGGAGCTTCTCGAACAGATCGAGCAGCTTGAACTGCTCGGCCTGGTCGAGGGCCGACAGCGTTTCGTCCATGATCAGGATTTCCGGCTCGAGCACCAGCGCACGAGCGACGTTGATGCGCTGCCGTTGTCCCGCGCTCAACCCCAGTGGAAGCTGCTCGTAAAGTTCGGTCGGCAGGCCCACTTCTCCCATCACCTTCAGAACGCGCTCGCGGATCCTGGCCTCGTCGCGCCACCCGTGCGTCCGCAGCGGCCCCTCCAGCATCTTTCCGACCGCGGTCCGCGGCGGCAGCGAACCGAAGGGATCCTGCAGGACCATCTGGAGCTTGCCGCGGAACTCGAGTAGCGAGCGGCCCTTGAGTGTCGCGATATCCCGGCCAGCGCAGAGAATCTGCCCCGAGCTCGGCAGCTCGAGCCTGCACAGAAGCCGCATCAAGGTCGATTTTCCGCAGCCGGACTCACCCACGATCGCGAAGCTGTCACCGCGGCGGATATCGAAGGCGACGTTGCGAACGGCGCGAACGAGATTGACGCCGCCAAACCCGGTCTTCTTTCTGACCCTGTAGATCTGCGAAGCGTCGCGCAGGCTGAGAACCACTTCGCGCTGGTCGTCATGACGAGACGTCGAGACGGTTTCGCCCCATATCTTCGGAGTCTGCCGTATCAGCTCGCGCGTATAGGGATAGACAGGCCGCTCAACCAGATCATCGGTTGACTGCTCCTCGACGATGCGCCCCTCGTCCATCACGAGGATCCGCGAGCAGGCTTCGCGCGCAACCGGCAGCGAGGATGAGACGAACAGGACGGCGGTGTCGAAAGTCGTCGTCAATTCCTTCATCAGCCGGATTACCTGCGCCGCCACGGTGACGTCCAGCGGCTGGGTGACGTTGTCGGCGACCAGGAGCGCGGGGTTGGTCACGAGGGCATCGACGATCAGCGCGCGCTGCATCATGCCGCCCGAGAACTGTGCGGGATAATCATGAAAGCGATTTCGCGCGGAAGGAATGCGCACGGCATCGAGCAGCTCGATGATACGGCGTTCGGCCGTCCGCCGCGATGTGCCCGGCACGACCGCTCGCATCTTCTCGACAATCTGGGCGCCGACCGGCAAAGTGGGATCGAGCGCCCCCATCGGATTGGCGCCGACATAGGATATGCGCTGGCGCAGAATGCGCATGTCCGCGCCGCGCAGCGCATAGATGTCGCGCCCCTCGAATAGCACCTCGCCGGCCCGCACCGTCAGCGGCGGCTCCAGCCAATTGACCACGGCCTTGGACAGGACGGTCTTGCCGGAGCCGCTGGCACCGACCACACCGACGATCTCGCGGGGCGCCAGGCTCAGTGAAACGCCATCCAGCACGGGCTTTGCCGTCGCAGCGCGGCCGGCCGCGACCGTGACATTCGTGAGTGCAAGAAGCGGTCGCGTCATCCTTCCACTCCTCCATGGACTGCATTGCGCGCTCGCTCCAGCGATGCGCCGATCAGGTTGATGCTGGTCAGCGTTAGACCTAGGAACAAACCCGGCATGGTGGCGATCCACCAGGCGTTGAGGAGGTATTTGCGTCCATCCGCGATGATGTTGCCGAATGTCGGCGTCGGCGGCTGCACCCCGAGCCCGAGAAAGCCGAGCGTCGACTCGAAGATCATCATGCGCGCCACATCCAGGACCGATGTGAACAGGACCGGCGGCAGCAGCAAGGGAAGCAGCAGGGTCAGGATGATCCGAAGGTCGGTCGAACCGCCGATCTTTGCAGCGCGTACATATTCGCGCTGTCGCTCCGTCATCACGATGCTGCGCATGATGCGCGCATAGACCGGCCAGTTGGAAACCCCAAGCACCAGGATGATCGCTGGAATTGTGGGCCTGGAGACGCCCAGGACGGAAATCGCGAGAATGATCATCGGGATCGAGAGCTGGGCATCGGTCAGCCGCATGATGACGGCGTCCGTACGCCCGCCGAAATAGCCTGCAATCGTGCCGAGCGCACACCCGATCGCCAGCATGACGATGACGGAGGCAACGCCGATCAGAAACGAGTAGCGCAGACCGACCAGTGAGCGCACCAGCATATCGCGGCCGATCTGATCGGTGCCGAGTGGATGGACCCAGCTCCAGTTGCTGCCCAGAAAGAGTGGCGGCAGAAGGCGGGCCTTGACATCCATCTTGGTCGGATCAAGGCCGCTCAATTCCGGATAGCACGCGGTCGCAAGCGCGAGCACGATGAAGATTCCGAGGCCGACGCGAAACCCCGGCGTGGAAGCCGCCCGGTCGAAGATGCGCCGGGCGACGGAGCGTTGGGCCGGTTTGCGCGCGATCGGCGCACCGGCGGCGGTAGCGACGGACATCAATATTCGAGCCTTAATATTCGAGCCTTGGATCCATGGTGGTGGCGACGAGATCGACGGCGATGTTGATCAGCACGAAAATGGCGCTGGTGACGATGGCGATCCCCTGGATCAGCGGAAAGTCGCGCTGGAGCACCGCATTGATGGTCAAGAGGCCAAGCCCCGGATAGTCGAAGATGTACTCGACAATGATCACTCCGCCGAGCAGGCTCGAGAACTGAATTCCGAGCAGATTGAGCAGCGGCACCGAGGCATTGCGGAGCGCATGGTTGGCGATGATGCGTCCGCGGCCAAGGCCCCGCACATGTCCCACCGCGACGTAGGGTTCCGTCATCTGCGCCGACACGGAGCTGACGAGCGTCCGTATCAGAACCGGCGACAGCTCGACTGCGAGCACGATCGCCGGGAGTATCGTGTACGCAAATCCGTTGTAGCCGATCGCCGGCAGCCAACCGAGCTTGACGGAGAACAACAGAGCGAGAACGATCCCCAGCCAGAAGTTGGGCAGCGAGATGAAGATCGAGGAGATGTAGAACGCGAGCTTGTCCGGCCAGCGTCCGACCGCGAGGCCGCCGGCAATTCCGACGACTGCGGAGAAGGCCAGCGCGATCACAAGCGTCACCGCTGCGAGCTGCAGCGTCATGGGCAGGGCTTCCAGGATAAGGCTGAGGACCTTCGCCCGTTCGCCGCGCGTGGTGTCGTTGAAATTCGCGCCCCCCGTCGCGGCTCCGTTGGCGGGTCGCACAAAGGACTGGCCGAGATCGCCGCGCACGACGCCCCCTATATACCGCCCGAATTGAACGACGATCGGATCGCGCAAACCCATATCGGTCGCGATCTTCTCGATCAGCGCTTCGGGTGCCATTCCGCCCGCCATCAGGCGCACCGGATCGCCTGGCACGATCCTCAGGAGCGTGAAGATCAGCAGCGAGACGAGAAATATGATCAGGACGCCCTGAGCCAGACGACGCATCAGGAAATTCAGCACGAACATGCTCAGAGCTCCCTAGGAAGCGCAGCGAACCGCGGGCCGCCCGAGCGCGGCACGCGGCGGCCATCAATGGTCAGGCGACTGGCTTGGAAGCGTCCATCGATCCATCCGGATAGATATAGAGGCCTTCGAAGTCCTTCTGCATCGCGTGAATCATCACGGAGGTGAAGAGCGCCAGGGCCGGCATCTTCGAGGCCAGCAACGGCATCGTCTCGGTCTGGAGGATCTTCTTCCGCTCCTCGAGCGTGGGAGCGCTGCGCTCCTTGTCGAGGCTCGCATCGATGGCGGGATCTTCGATGCCGCAAATGCGATGCGAGGAGGAGTGAAAATGCGTGCGCAGGATCAGATCGGGCTCGGGCGAACCGGTCGACCATCCGCAATCCACCATGTGTCCGGGACCACCGCCCGGACGATGGTACAGCCGCTCATTCCAGGCCGCGGGCTCGAGCACGGTCAGGCTGACATTGAAGCCCTGCTCGTTGAGCATCGCGGTGATGATTTCGCCGTACTCCTTGGTTTTGGGATAGAAGCCCACCGATGTGATATATTCGAGCGGCTGCAATCCCTTGCCGTTCGGAAAGCCCGCCTCGGCGAGCAAGGCCTGGCACTTCTTCGGATCGAACTTCGGATAGTTGTCGAGATCGATATAACCGAACTTCACCGGAGAGACAAAATTCGAGGACGCGTGCCCGGCCGAACCCAGCACTTCGAGGATGAGATCGCGATTGATGGCATGACAGGCGGCAAGCCGGATGCGGGGATCGTTGAAGGGCGGCTTTGAGCAGCGGAACCAGAGATACTTGTTCTCGACCGACACGACGCGGTTGATGTGGATGTTCGGATTTCCCTTCACGGCATCGACCTGCTCGGGCTCCAGCCGCTCGACAATCGAGGCCTGACCGTTCATCAGCGAGAGCATGCGGGTCGTGGAGTCGCCGGTGAAGGTGAAGTTGATCCCCGCGATGGCCGGCTTGCCCTTGAAGTAGCCATCGAAGGCCTGCATCACAGTATCGTTGCCGCGCTGCTCAACGAACTTGAACGGACCCGTGCCGTTGAGCCGCTGCGATAGCACCCCGCCGGGCCCACCCGCGATATCCTTCGCCGACATGATCGGCAGGAAAGCCGCGAGGAACATGAAGAGGTGCGCCGGATAACCGCCCTTCGACGTGTCGACGATGACGGTATAGTCATCGGGCGTCTCGATCTTCAGTGTTTCGCTGGGGCCGGGATACCATTGCGCCGGCCGATCCGACTTGGATCCGTATTCGAAGGTGGTCTTGACGTCCTCCGCCTTGAACGGCTTGCCATCGTGAAACACGATGCCCTGGCGCAGCTTGATCTGTAGGCGATTGGGATCGAGCAGCTTGATGTCGGTTGCGAGCTCGTAGACGACCTCGCCCGGGTTATCGAGCTTCATCGGTGTGCGGGTGAGAAAGCCCATCACGAAACCTTCGATGTTCTTCTGCGAAAGCGTCGTGTGAGCGGTCGGATCCCAGTTGCCGGTGATGTTCTCGGCCGACAGGAAGGTCATGATCTTGCCGGCCTGCGCATGAGCCGCGGAGATAAAGAAATCAGGATTGATCTGCGCGTAACCTGCAGCAACCGCGGCTGCCGCCGTACTCTTTAGAAAGTGGCGGCGGTCAAATTTCGCATGCATCGATATTCCCTTTCTCTTGGAACAGCCGGCAAATCGGTCAAAACGGTCATGCAGAAGGCGTGCCAGATTAAAGTCAGCCGAATTTGGAACTAAAATTTGTGGTTTTTGACCGATTGTTCGGCGAGGCCCTCTCCCCCCGGTCCAGCGCTGCGCAAAAATCCGCCGCCCGGCGAACCAACCGCCTAAGGCACGTGCAATGCGTGATGAACGCGCGGCCTTCTCAACCGGCCGCGAAGCGGGCATGTCGCGCAACGAATCTGCACGCTTCTCATTCGATCTGCCTAGAACGCCGAGCGCGGTGGCCCGGCCGCGGGCGGTGACGCGCGCGTGCGGCGACGCCGCGCCGCTGCAGAAGTCGCAGGGCCGATCAACTCGCCGAAGTCAGCCCCTGCATCCAACCGACGGTGGTTGATGCCGACCTCTGGCCGTTCCGGCAGATCCTTTCTTCAAACGAAACATGCAGTCTGCCCTCGGCAGGTCGAATGTCCTTATTGATCAGCGCAGATTTTTCAGGCGACGCGAAAAGCCCCTGCCCTCCGAAGGCAAAGGTCACACGTTCGAATCGTGTCGGGTGCGCCACTTTTTTCCTTATTTTGCAGCGCTATATTGCTCGCTTGGGCTAAAACTCGAGTTCGCCTTTGGTTGGCCGGGTAAGCAACCCAGAGGAAAATCGTCGCCGAGTGCCGATTGCTTGGAACTGACGATTTCGGTCGGAAGCTCGCCAATCTGGGGAATTCGTTCTCTCTCTCTCTCTCTCCTCAAGGTCACCTGGGAGCGGTGATGACCGTGTCATCTTGCCTCGCCACTAGTGATTTCAGGAAAACTGGCAGATCAACCGGGTACTTCCAGCGCACGCCGCAATCTGCGAACGATGATGCCACGAGCCCGATCATCCGCGGCTGCTGCCAGTCGATCGCTGATGTCTAGGACGAGCTTCGACATGTCGTTATGCCAATCGAGCGCAACCACCGCCTCGGGCGCAAGCCGCCGACGCCGGGACACGTCCAGGGAGGTCGGTGCCGCTGTCGATAACGCAAAAATATCGTCCAGCAGCGGCTCAAATACCCGGGCCGCCGGAATGATCCGTTCGGAAACGCGCTCCGCCAGCCCGTTAATGGCGGGCTCCTCGCCATGAACCAGAAACAGGCCCCGCTCGATCGGCCGGCGCGCGGCGATCCAACGCGCAAGCTCGGCGCCATCAGCATGTCCCGAATAATCGTCGATGCTTCGGATGGTGGCCGCGACCCTGATTTCGTTGCCCCAGAGCCGAACGACTTACGCACCATCAACGAGAAAACGGCCCAGTGTTCCCCGGGCCTGAAAACCAACCAGCAAGACGGTGGCGCGCGCGTTCCACAGCCAGTTCTTCAGGTGGTGCCAGATACGTCCGGCGTCGCACATGCCGCTGGCGGCGATGATAATGTGAAAGCCGGTCAGTCTTCTGCTCGAACGCGGCCATTGCATCAGCAGCATACATCAGCGCTGGACCACCGCCCATGTAGACGCCATGCCGAGCGCTTCCTCGACCTCTTCCCGCGTGGCGCCAAGCTTCGCAAGCGCCTCGCTGTGAAAGCCGATGCAACCGTCGCAATGCCCGGCAACGCCGAGCGCAAGTGCGATCATCTCCTTAGTCTTTTTGTCCAGCGCGCCGTCCCGCGTCGCGGCCTGCGCAAGCGTGGCAAATCCCTTCATCGTGTCGGGGATGTCGTTGCGCAGCTTGCGCAGATTTTGCGGAAATCGCCCTAGTGATCTCGGGATAGTTCTTGTCCATTTTGCCCTCGTTAGTTCGGTACGTCTCTGGTGGGATCCGCTTCGCGGGGCGCCCGCAACGCGATGTAGATCGCGGGGATGACGAGCACGGTCAGCAGCGTCGACGATGCCAAACCAAACAGCAGCGAGATCGCCAATCCCTGGAAGATCGGATCGAGGAGGATTGTCGCGGCGCCGATCATGGCCGCAAGCGCGGTCAGCAGGATCGGCTTGAAGCGGACTGCGCCGGCCTCCAGCACCACCTCGCGCAGCGATTTGCCGTCTCCGCTGCTGTGCCTGATGAAGTCGACCAGCAGGATCGAGTTGCGTACGATGATGCCGGCCAGCGCGATAAAGCCGATCATCGACGTCGCGGTGAACGGAGCACCCAACAGCCAATGCCCGACGAGGATGCCGATCAACGTCAGCGGGATCGGCGTCAGGATGACCAGCGGCAAACGGAAACTCTTGAATTGGGCGACGACCAGCACGTAGATGCCAAGGATGGCCGCGCCGAAGGCCGCGCCCATGTCGCGGAAGGTCACCCAAGTGATTTCCCATTCGCCGTCCCACAACAGCGTCGGACGCGCCTCATCTGCTGGCTGCCCGTGCAGACTGATCGCCGGCTTCGGCAGATTGCCCCAGTCGTGGGCATCGACGCGGTCGGCCACCGCAAGCATGCCGTAGAGCGGCGCCTCGAAGCGCCCGGCAAGTTCGGCCATCACCATGTCGGCGAAACGCCCGTCTCGGCGGAAGATCGTCGGTGAACCATCCTCCATCGTCGCTTTCACAACCTGGCCAAGCTCTACCACCGTCTTGCTGCCGGGCACCGTGTTGGCGGGTACCGGCGTCGAGGCCAGCGCCTCGTCCCAGACCAGGTCGCGCTTGCCGAGATGCACCGCGATCTCGATCGGGTTGCGGTCCTCGCCGCGATGCGAATAGCCGATCGAGATGCCGCCAAACAGGGCCTGTATCGTGTCATAGACATCCCGCTGCTCGACGCCGAAGAATTCGAGCCGGTCCTGGTCGATGGAGAGCCGGAGCCGCGGCCGCTTCTCGCCGATGGAATCGTCGATATCGACGATGAACGGCACCTCTGCAAAGACCTTCTTGAGCTCGGCCGTGACCGCGCGGCGTGTGGCCGCATCGGGACCATAGACTTCGGCGAGTAGCGTCGAAAGCACCGGCGGCCCGGGCGGCACTTCGACCACCTTGATGCTGGTGCCCCTGGGCGGATCTAGTGCCTTCAGCTTCTCGCGCAGCTCGAGCGCGATCTCATGGCTGGCGCGCTTGCGCTCGGCGCGCGCCGTCAGGTTGACCTGCACTTCACCGAGCTCGGGGCGCTCGCGCAGGTAATAGTGACGCACAAGGCCGTTGAAATTGAACGGCGCCGGCGTGCCAGCATAGGACTGGAGCGAGGTCACTTCAGGCAGTTGCCGGGCGATCTCGGCCGCAACGAACAAGGTGCGCTCGGTCGCCTCCAAGCTCGCTCCTTCCGGCAGGTCGACGACGACGGAGATCTCCGACTTGTTGTCAAACGGCAGCAGCTTGACCGTTACCGACTTGGTGGCAAACAGCGTCATCGACAATAGCGTCGCGATGCCGACCCCGAGCAGGAATATCCATGCAGAGCGCCTGCTGCGCACGATCGGCGAGGCAAAGCGTCGGTAGAGCCGGCCCAGGCGCCCTTCATCATGTACAGCATGCACGGCGGTCATTTCGCCCTTCGGCGCCAGCTTCAGCATCAGCCAGGGCGCGACCACCATGGCGACAAAGAAGGAAAACAGCATCGCCGCCGAAGCGTTGGCAGGAATAGGCGCCATGTAAGGGCCCATCAGCCCCGACACGAACAGCATCGGCAACAGCGCCGCGACCACGGTCAGCGTCGCGACGACGGTGGGATTGCCGACCTCTGCAACGGCCTCGATGGTCGCCTGCAACCGCGGCCGGCCGTCGCGCATGCTCCAATGCCGCGCTATGTTCTCGACGACGACGATGGCGTCGTCGACCAGGATGCCGATCGAGAAGATCAGCGCGAACAGGCTGACACGGTTGATGGTGTAGCCCATCAAGTTGGCGGCGAACATCGTGAGCAGGATCGTCGTCGGAATCACGACAAAGGTCACCAGAGCCTCGCGCCAGCCGATCGCAATCGCGATCAGCACGACGATCGAGATCGTCGCGAGCCCGAGATGGAACAGGAGTTCATTGGCCTTTTCGTTGGCGGTCTCGCCATAGTCCCGGGTCACCGTCACCTGCACGTCCTCGGGGATCAGACGCCCCTTCAATCCCTCCAGGCGGTGATTGATATCGGAGGAAACAACCACCGCATTGGCGCCGGCGCGCTTGGCGAGTGCGAGGCTGACCGCGGGCACCCGGGTCCATTGCCCATTCCCGTCCCGCGCATCGTTCCAGACCCGATGCTCGATCGTGTTCGGACCGATGATGACGCTCGCCACGTCCTTGACGTAGACCGGCCGTCCGTCACGGGTCGAGATCAGGAGCAGGCCGATATCGGGAATGCCCGCGAGCGTCTGGCCTGCGGCGACATTTCGAACGATGCCGGCATCGCGGACCTGGCCGGCCAGGAACGAACGATTGGCATCCTTGACCTTGGACACGAGCTGTTGCAGCGTGACGCCGAACAGCGACAACTTTCCCGGATCGGGCTCGACCCTGATCTGCTGCGCCGCGCCGCCTGAAATGTAGGTCAGTCCGATGCTGTCGACTTTCACGAGCTCCGAGCGGACCTTGTCGGCAAGCTCGAACAGATCCTTATCGGTCCAGCGTTCGGCGGCTTCCGGCTTCGGCGACAGTGCCAGGACCGTCACAGCAACGTCATTGATGCCGCGGCCGACGATCGATGGCTCGGGAATCCCAACCGGGATGCGATCGAGATTGGCTCGAATCTTCTCATGGACGCGAAGGATCGCGTCCTCCGCCTTGGTGCCGACCAGGAACCGCGCGGTGACCATCACCCGGTCGTCCTCAGTCTGACTGTAGACGTGCTCGATGCCGTCGATGCCCTTGACGATCGCTTCGAGCGGCTTGGTAACGAGCTCGACCGCATCGGGTCCGCGCAAGCCGTCCGCGTTGACGCGGATATCGACCATCGGAACGCTGATCTGCGGTTCTTCCTCGCGCGGAATCACGATGACCGCGATCAGGCCGACGACGAGCGCAGCGATCAGAAACAACGGCGTCAGGGGCGACGCGATCGTCGCCTTGGTGAGCCTTCCCGAGAGTCCGAGGTTCATGGCCGCATCAACTGGTCGCCGGCGCGAATGCCGGACAGAATTTCAAGGCCATCGGGAAGCGCGGGCGTCGGCAATTCCGGCCCGCGCTGCACCGGCACGTCGATCACCCCCCCCGGCCCTTTGTAGCCGCACGTAGTCGATGCCGAACCGGGTCGTCACGTAGCCTGCCGGAACGATGAAGGCCGGCCGCGCGCCACCGGAGATCCATACCCGGAGCCGATCGCCGACGAAATATTCGCCGAGCCCTTCGACGGTCGCATCCGCGATGACGCGCCCTTCCTCGATCAGCGGATACACGAGATCGATAACGCCCCACTTGGCGGCTTCGCCGCCAAGCTCCGCGCCGTCGACGCGAATCTTGTCGCCGGCCTTGAGGCGGCGCGCATGGCGCTCCGGCACCCGCAACCGCAGTTTGAAGTTCTGCTGCGCGACCGTGACGATGGGGTCACCGGGCAATACGACAGAACCAATCGTGATGAGCCTCTTCAGCACGCGCCCCTCTGTCGGTGCAAGCACCTGACCCTGGTTGAGTTGCTCGTTGATCACGGCACGCTCGGCTGTCTTGGCACGCAGACCGTTCTCCGCCACGTTCAGCGCGGTCCGGGTCTCGTCGAGCTTGACGCGCGGAAGTGTGCCGCGCTCGACCAGCCCCTCGGTCCGAGTGAAATCGATCTGCGCCTGGTTGGCCTGCGCCTGCAGCGCCTCGATCTGCGCATCCAGCGACTTCATCTGCAGGCCGAGCTTCTCGTCGCCGATGGTGGCGATCGCCTGCCCTGCGGTCACGCGGTCCCCTTCCCTGACGTGGAGCTGGACCACGGTTCCGCCGATGCGCCCGCGCGCCGACACCACGCTGATGCTTTCGACTGTGGCAAAGACGGCCTTTTCGTCGGTGACGACGTGCTGCGCCACCGTCAGCGTTTCCGCCGTCGCGAGGCTGGCCTGCAAGGTGGCGGCCGCGATCGCGACCATAAATCCCAAGGGTCGCATAAGGTTTGTCCGCGTAATCATGGAACCGTCACACCGCGGCACGGCGCGCCTCTGTCATCTCATCGGTTTTACAGGATGGGGCGTTGATCTCGCTCAAGGCGCCGCCACGCGATCGCTCGTAACTTTCATTTCGTTCTTGCGGATTTCGGTGCGCAAAATATCTGATAGAGCGTCTTCAGCACCTCACGCGCTGGCTCGCTTGCGATCGAATAGAAGATTGTCTGCGCCTCCCGGCGGGCGGACACCAGACCATCCTTGCGAAGGAGCGCAAGGTGCTGGGAGACCGTCGAATCCCGCAGGCTCAGGAATTCGGCGAGTTCACCGACCGACCGTTCGCCGTCAATCAACTGGCAGATGATCAGAAGCCGATGCCGGTTCGAGAGCGCCTTCAGCAACTCGGTCGCCTGATCGGCCGCCCGCTCCATAACTTCACTATCCATCTTCATACTTGCGTATATACGCATAATCGAATATATCGTCAAGTGTAGAAAGGCCGGGACGGAACCGGCGATCGACATCCAACGGAGGTACCCATGGCGGAAATTGTTGTAATCGGAGCCGGTCTGAGCGGAACGCTGATGGCCTATGAATTGCTGCCGCAGTTACGAAAGGATGACCGCCTGAGCGTGATCTCGCATGGCGCTGTCTATCACTTCGTTCCGTCCAATCCTTGGGTGGCTATCGGCTGGCGCAAGCAAAACGAGATCGAAATCAATCTCGAAGAGATCATGAAGCGCAAGGGCATCCGCCTGCTGACGCAGGGCGCCAAGCGCGTGCATCCGGCCCAGAATCGCGTCGATCTCGGCGACGGCACCTCGATTGACTACGACTACCTTGTCGTCGCGACAGGTCCCGAGCTTGCCTTCGACGAAATTCCGGGCCTCGGTCCGCAAGGGCACACTCAATCGATCTGTCATGTCGATCACGCCTCGCGAGCCAACGAAGCGTTCGAAAGGCTTGCGGCCAATCCCGGCCTAGTCGTGATCGGCGCGGTCCAAGGCGCCTCGTGCTTCGGGCCGGCCTACGAATTCCTCTTCATCCTGGAAACTGAACTGCGCCGCCGCAAGCTGCGCGACAAGGTGCCGATCACCTTCGTCACTTCGGAGCCCTACATCGGCCATCTCGGATTGGAAGGCGTCGGCGACACCAAGAGCATGCTCGAAAGCGAGATGCGTGAGAAGCACATCAAATGGATCACCAACGCGCGCGTGGACAGCGTCGGGCCTGGCACGATGTCGGTGGAGGAGTTCGCCGAAAACGGTGCGGCGCACAAGGCGCACGATCTGCCTTTTTCGTATTCGATGATGCTGCCCGCGTTTCGCGGTGTCGAGGCGGTGCGCGGCATCGAAAAACTGACCAATCCGCGCGGTTTTGTCATCGTTGACAAGCACCAGCGCAACCCCGCCTACCAAAATGTATTCGCCGTCGGGGTGTGCGTGGCAATCGCGCCGGTCGGAGCGACGCCAGTGCCGGTCGGCGTCCCGAAGACCGGCTTCATGATCGAATCCATGGTCACAGCGGCTGCGATGAACATTGGTGCCCTGCTCCGCGGCCAGGAACCCAAGACGCAGCCGACGTTGAACGCGATCTGCCTTGCGGACTTCGGCGACTCCGGCGTCGCATTCCTGGCACAGCCGCAGATCCCGCCGCGCAACGTTAGCTGGTCGTCCAAGGGGGAGTGGGTCCACTACGCAAAGGTGGCCTTCGAAAAGTACTTCATCCGCAAGATGCGGCGAGGCGAGAGCGAGCCGTTCTATGAACGATTCGTGCTCGACAGGCTGAACATCGCCAAGATCAGGGAGGTTCGAACTGGCACATGAGTGAGACATGCCAGATCGTCTGTGGGTATTGCGGGCGGACCAACCGCCTGCCCGCCGAGCGCGCGCCGGCGGCCGCGCGATGCGGTGCCTGCCGCCAGGCGATCTTCACCGGTCTTCCGATCGAGGTCGACGAAGAAGGTTTTCAGCGTCATGTCGCGAACAGCGACATCCCGGTCCTGGTCGATGTATGGGCTCCGTGGTGCGGACCCTGCCGCGCCATGGCACCAATGTACGAGCGCGCTGCGCGCGAACTCGAGCCGAAGGTTCGGCTGCTGAAGCTCAACTCCGACGGCGCGCCAGGCCTCTCGTCGCGCCTCAACATCGCGGGGATTCCCACCCTGCTGCTGATGCGTGGCGGCCGGGAAATCGCCCGCCACGCCGGCGCGATGGATGCGCGCAGCATCGTCGCCTGGACCCAGGCTGGCCTGACAGGTTCGTAAGACCGTAACCCTTCAATAGGAGCATGCCATGAATGTCGATAAAGCCGTTCTCGCCTTCGCAGGTTTCGTCGTCCTGCTTGGACTCGCACTGGGGACTTACGTGAATGCGTACTGGTACCTGCTGACGGCGTTCGCCGGGCTAAACATGTTGCAGGCCTCGTTCACTGGCTTCTGCCCCGCTGCGATCGTGTTCAAGAAGCTGGGCCTGCGCGACGGCTGCGCGTTCTCGTGAGCTGGTACGGAGAAGAAGACCCAATTCGACGGAGACAGCCATGACCTATCACTTCTCGAAAACGGTCGACCTGCCGTTCGAGGCAGCGGTGGCGGCCACGACCGAAGCCTTGAAGCACCATGGCTTCGGCGTGCTCACCCAAATCGACGTTAAGGACACCCTGAAGAAGAAACTTGGGGTCGAGGTTCGGCCATATCTCATCCTCGGGGCATGCAATCCCAAGCTCGCCTATGAGGCGCTGAGCCTCGAGGACAAGATCGGCACCATGCTTCCCTGCAACGTCGTGGTTCAGCAGCGCGAAGGCGGCAAGGTCGAGATTTCGGCGGTGGATCCCGTCGCTTCGATGACGGCGATCCAGAATCCGAAGCTCGGCGCCCTCGCGGGTCAAGTTCGCGAGTTGCTGAAGCAAGTCGTCGCCGAGATTGCGTGAGACCTTTCGCACAGATTGCAGAGGCCGACCATGATCGACGATATCATCATCGAGGGACCTGTTTCTCACTGGCAGTAGCTGAGGGCGACGACAAGCGGCAGCTGGTGAAGTTCCTGCGGCCAATGATTGATCATACATTGTCCAACATGCGGGACCACGTCCAAGCCTTGCAGGAGAGTCAGTCCCAACTTGGGATGGGCCATGCCGACGACGCCGCGAGGATCGCGGAGTCGAGCTGTGGATGTCGTCCCTGAGCCTGCACGGCGGCGCCGAGGTTACCAGGTACATGCCCGATGGCACGCAGGATGCGGGCTCGGCGATCGATCGTGCAGCGAGCCGTTTCGCTATCGCGGCTCAGGACGTCGGCGTCAGGGGCAATCTAAAGCCGGCCTCGTCCGGACTAACGGAGATCACGACGCCATGTGTAAGTTGCCGTGCCGGTACCGCCTGAGGTGACGACCCGTGCCGCCGATCGCGCGGAGTTCATTAAACCCGCAGGCGCCTAGACAACGGCGCCTCCGCGAGAGCGCCAGCCGCTCATGCCGCCCTCATAGTGGCGCACGTTCTGCTGGCCGGCGGCGAGTGCACGGCGCAGCGCAGTCGCCGAGCGACCACCTGCCTGACAAATCAGGACGACCGGCTTGCCCTGCGCCAATCTCGCTGGATCGAACTGCGACAGCGGATGATTGAGAGCGCCCGGAATGTGGCCGTTGCCGAATTCGTGCGGCTCCCGGACATCGACGATCGTGCAGCTCTTCTCGCGATGCGCCTGCACCAACTCATCGTGATCGATCGCAGCAACGCTGGTTGCCCCCGCGAACTTCTTCAGCAATCCTGACAGCATGGCAGATACCTCTTCTTTGCTTTGCTTGGCTGGCCGAGCCGCCGTACCGCCAACATATTCGAATTGTCGAATATATTCAACCTTGTTGGATCAAGCGATCGCGGGATCACGCTCGAACTTCGCGAAAGAAACGGTGCCCGCGCGACCCTTGACGATGGAATGCCGAATGCTATTGAAGGCACCAGATGCGCAAGCCAGACACTCAGATCCTGGAGAAAAAAGCAAGCGAGCTCGCCGCGCTGATGCGCATGTTTGCCAATGAGCATCGGCTGCTGATCCTGTGCCAGCTGGTCGAGGTCGGCGAAGCGAGCGCCGGCCCCCTCGCGGACTCCGTCGGGATCTCACCCTCGGCACTCTCGCAGCATCTTGCAAAAATGCGGGGCGAAGGGCTGGTCGCCTCCCGGCGCGACAGCCAGACGATCTGGTACCGCATTTCCGACCCGCGCGTGGAAGAGCTGTTTGCCACCCTGCACCGGCTGTATTGCAGCAGGAAGGCTCGCTGAGCCTCCTTGCTGACGCCCGGCGTTTCAGGCCCGCTTCGGCTGACTCGTCTCGACCCACCGGAAGAACAATCCGGCCCCGATCGCGAGCACGATGAACCACGCAGCGTCCGGCACACCTGTCAGATCTGGCAACCGGACCTTGCCGAGCGCCCAGACATTCAAGACATGTCCCTTGAGCCAGTCGAAACTCAGCGCATACAGAATCGCGCCGGCTACCATGCCGAGGGCACCGACCAACGCATGAACGCTGCCGGTCGCGATCGCGCCGAGAGCCGTTCCGGGGCAGTAGCCGTAGACCACCATTCCGACGCCGAACAGCGCCGCGCCCAGCGCGACCGCGAGCATGTTGGCATCCTTGACGTAGTATTTGGAGTTGCCGGTATCGACCAGCAGCAGGACGCCGATCCCCCCGACGACGATCGCGGTGCCCATGACCTTGAGGACCGTGAAGTCGCGCAGGCGGAACTGGTTCTCGATCACGTTGCAGCTCGTTACATTTCCCCGCTGCAGCAGGAATCCGAAGACGGCTCCCATCGCCAAGGCACCAAAAATCGCAAGCATCGTCATCTCCTCAGAACTTGCGGAACATGATGGCCGACACGACGAGGCCGGTTGTGAACATCACGCCCAGGAACAGCCAGCTCGACAGTGCAAGCTGAAGGCCGCCCGAGATGCCGTGGCCGCTGGTACAACCGCCGGCGAGGCGCGCGCCGTACATGATGACGGCTCCGCCGAAAAAAGCGGCGATGAAACGCTTCGTGACCGATGGACCGAAGCGATCCTTCCATACCTCGGGAACGAGCTCGAGACGCCAAGTCCCCGAAAGCACGGCCGACACGAAAGCGCCGAAGGGGATGCCGACCAGGAACCAAACACCATAGTCCCACTTCAGCGGCATGCTCTTCCAATAGTCGTTCTGAGCAACCGCATCGACGCCGATCAACGGCGTCGCAAACAGCGACGCGATGCGCGAATAAGCGGTGGTGACGCCGAGCGGATCGCCAAACAAACCGAACGCGATCCAGCTCAGTATGCCGATGCCTGCACCGACCAGATAAGGGGACCAGTCGAGTCGAGCGCTTCGCGGCACATCCCGCGCGATATCGTGAGTGATAGTCGTCATGGTGCGTCTTCCCCGAAAATGCGGCGCTTGTCGCGGCCGCAGCCATCAACCATCGGTCCTCTTTATATTCAAAAGTCGGAATTTAGCAATCGCTAAAGTAGCATGCAGTCTTCAGGTGCCCTCGGCCCTGGCGGCGTGACGCACCCACGGCGACCAGCCGCGGTCGACGAGCTGATCGGTGACCGCCGCGCCCGTCCACATGCCCATGAGCACGAGCCATGCCGTCACGGCGAACATCGAGGCGCCTGTGATTCCGGCCCCGACCGCGCAGCCACCGGCCAGCATCGCACCGAACCCCATCAGGACGGCACCGATCAGGTAGCGGCGCATGCCCAATCCGTCGGAGAAGCCCTCTAGCCGAACCTCATGTCCGTAGGCGGCTGCAACGAAGGAGCCGAGAAACACGCCCGGGATGATGCCGAGATCAAAATCAAGATGGATATTGGGACTATTAAGCACCACGGCCAGGACCTCGACAGACGGCCCGCTGAATGTGAGACTCTTCAGCGCCACGGGAGCAAAGGAGGATTGCGATAGCTGATAGGTGAAAAGCCAACCCGCGACGACGGCCAGGCCAGTCAGCAGCGCAGACCAGAGCAGCCGCGGAGCAAGACGGCTGCGGAACGCGAAACCAAATCCGGCCAGCAGCCAGATGGCGCTGAAAGCAAGCTTTTCCGGCGTCCCCCCGCCCACGAGGCTCATGATGTCACGCGAAGGGCCGCCGTTGATCAGCCAAAGATTGGTCAGCCACTCCCGAGCAGGTGACAGCAGCCCGCGATAGGCCGCTTGGGCCGCAACAGCGAACACCAGACCAGATAAGAGCGCGCGCAGGTTACCGTTGGCCGAAAGCACCAGCAGGCGGCTCGCGCAGCCTCGCGCCAGCACCATACCGCAACCGAACATCAAGCCCCCGATCAGCGCGCCGGAGATACTGCCCTGCTGTGCAAGCTGACGCGCCTCGGAGACGCCAAGCCATCCGAGCGCAACCAGCAACTGCGTTCCCATCAGAGCGCCGGCAAAGGTCAACAACCAGACCGCCAATCGCTGCCCTGCTTGCCCGCGCGAAAACTCGATCGCCGCGGCGCGTAGGCAGAATCGGCTGCGTTGAGCGAAGAAGCCGAAAAAGCCGCCGATCAGAAGCCCGCCGATCCACGACAGCAGATCCTCACCTATGAGATCGGCAATCGACGTCAGCACGTTCGCTACGACTCCCTTGAGATTTCCCCAGTCTATCGATCCTGTATTCTCCCCAAATGAGCCAGATCAAAACCAACCCAGATGACGAACAGGGCGATAGCGCATTTCCGAAGCGCTCAGGGGCGCAGATAGGCATATCCCTGCTGTTGCAGCTCGGCGAGCCGCACCACGCCGCCCTTCTCGGCCACCACGAAGCCGGGCGTGAGATCGTCGAGCTTGACGCCCTGCGCCTTCATGGTGTTGGCGCAGGCGTCAAAGCCGACGCCGGCGTCAGCAAGCTTCTTCATCATGTCGACGGTGTGGTCTTCGGCGGCGAGCGCATGAAAGGCGCGCAGCGCCGGCCCATGCACGACCAGCCTGATGTCCGCCTTGCCGGGCCCGCCGACGCCGTCGACATGGTTTTGGAGATTGCCCAGCACGAAGACGACACGATCGGCATCGGCGAGATGATAGACGACGCGCTGCCGCGTGGGCGTTTCCGTCGCAGCAGCCGCCTCGCGCATGGCGAATGCACCAAATAGTCCGGCAAGGCTCGCGCGAAGCATGGATCGACGCTGCATGGTCCCTCCTAGCGTATCTGCTTGATGAAGTCGGCGATGCGGTCGGCCACGTCTTCCGCGAACAGGTCGCGGAAGAAATGATCAGCATCCTCGATCTTATCTAGCTGCACCCGGCCGCCACTCGAATCGGCCGTTGATGCGAAGGACGCTACCACATCGGGCACGACCGTATCCTTCGTTGCGGCAAGCACCAGCACCGGCAGCTTCATGCGCGCCACCAGCGCCGCAGTGTCCTGTGCGGCGTCGGCGGCATAGAAGGACGCAAAGGCGCGCGCGGTCACCACGGCGTTGCGGCAATAGATGAAGCCCGGGGCATCCATCCATTCTCCGCCGCGTCCCGCCGCCACGGCTTTGGTCGCCTTCTCGAGCAGCGGCTCGAGCGGCTTGCCATAGGTCTGGGCGTAAGAGGCGCGCAAATCAGCCTCCGCTTTTGCGGTTACCGGTGCCAGCAGCACCGCGCCCGCGACCGGCGAAGCTTCGCCTGCCGTCAGATAGCGCGCCACCTGGTTGCCGCCGCGCGAATGGCCGAGCGCGACAACGAGCCGGGACATGCTCTTCGCCTTCGCGACCCAGGCGCCAATCTCGGCAACCGCGTCCCCGGCGACATAGTCGTGCCGCGTCGCGCAGTCGAACATGCCCTTGCGGCGATCGAGCCCCAGCGACAGCGTATGGGCGAGCGACGCGATGCCGCGCTGTTCGAGCGCCTTCGCGATGCCCTGGATGACTTCCATATCCTTGTGCGCGAGCGTGCCGTGGGTCATCACGACGAGCGGCGTATTCGGTCCCATCGCGGTGGGCGTGCGCAGTGTCGCGAGCGTCGTGCGGCCGTCGATCGACAGCTCAAGCTCCTGCTCAGCGGCGCCGACAGGCCGGACGAGAAGCAGCAAGACCGCCAATCCCATCAACCATCGCATCGGCGGCTCTCTCCTCAGGGACGGACAATCGTCCAGTTCTTTTCGGCAAGATCCATCAGCATGGCAACCCCGACCTGGGTGACGCTGATACCCTCGATCAGCGGCGGCCGCTTGCCCTCCTTCACCGCCAGCGTCTCCAGCGTATTGCCGCAGGCGATGAAGCTCACATTGGGCATCGATTTCAGGAAGTTCACCAGGCGCTCCTTCACCGGCGAGCGGTCCTCGAGCAGCATGTCGAGGCCGCCATTGAAGGCGACCACCACGATCTCGACGTCTTCGCCCTGCCCGGAATAATGCCGCGAGACATTGGCCGCAACATCGAGGACGGCGCGCATCTTGACCGGGTCGTCGTCGCTGATCTGCAACGCGAGCCTATGCGACTCCGCCGCCCGGGACGGAGCGGCGAGACTCGTCACAATGAAGGCCGCAGCGAGCAGACCGCGAAACAATCCACGGCGGCTCGCCAGGCCGCGCCTCATTCCACGCCCCGCGGCTTCCCGTCCTTGCCGTCCTCAGGCGTGACATCGATGACGGCGGCACGCGCGGTGATCTTCACCGGCGCTATGCAATCCTTCATGCAGGGATCCTTCTGCCAGAAGGATTTCTCGCTGGTGGCGCGATCGTCCATCACAAAACCCTGCTCGTTCGGCATCTTGATCGTGGCAAGGTTCTTGTTGGTCAGCTCGAAGTTCTGGTCGGTGACCACATCGTTCAGGTAAAGGACATAGGCGACCAGCGCATAATATTCGTCGACCGAGAACGACTCGGCGTTGCCGTAAGGCATGGCGTGACGGACGTAGTCGAACACGGTCGAGGCGTAGGGCCAGTACGAGCCCACCGTCTTGACCGGATTGTCTGATGTCAGCGAGCCCTTGCCGCCGGCCAGCACTGGCCAGCGGCCGTTGCCCTCACCGAACTCGCCGTGGCAGCTCGAGCAGTTGTCCATGAAGAGCTTTTCGCCCTGGGCGACCGTGCCCTTGCCCTCCGGCAGGCCCTGGCCGTCGGGCCGCACGTCGATATCCCAGCCGCGGATTTCGTCCGCGGTCGGCGCACGTCCGATGTGATAGCGCGGACCGCTCTTGGCGTCCGCCTTCTGTTGCGCGAGCGCCGGCGCACACAGCGCGCACGCGAGCAGTGCGACTGCAGCGAACTTAAGCGACTTCGACATTCTCGACCTCACCATTGGCCTGCACATGCCAGGTCTGGATGCCATTGTTGTGATAGATGGAGTTGACGCCGCGGATCTTGCGCAACTCGGCCTTGCTCGGCTGCACGTAACCGGTCTCGTCCTGGACGCGCGATTGCAGCAGCAGCGGCTCGCCGTTCCAGTCGAATTCGTAGTAGAAGCGCGTCAGCGCCTTGTCGAGGACGGGTCCATCGAGCCGCGTCGGCCACCAGTTGCGGCCGCCGTCGAGCGACACGTCGACGCGCTTAACCTTGCCGTTGCCGCTCCAGGCGAGCCCGGAGATGATGGTAAAGCCCTTGCCGTGCTTGATCGGCGCCTGCGGGCTCGGGCTCGTGATCACCGATTTGGCGTCCATCGACCAGGTGAAGCGGCGCGCCTTGCCACTCGGCAGGAGATCCGTGTATTTCGAGGTCTCCTCGCGGGTATGCCAGGGCTGGTCGCCGACCTTGATGCGACGCAGCCACTTGACCCAGAGATTGCCCTGCCAGCCCGGGACCACGAGGCGCATCGGATAGCCCTGCTCGGGATAGAGCGCCTCGCCGTTCATTTTGTAGGCGATGATGCAGTCATCCAGCGCCTTCTCGATCGGCAGACTGCGATCCATCGCAGCCGCATCGGCGCCCTCGACCAGCAGCCATTTGCCGGTTGTCTTGACGCCGGCTTCCTCGAGCAGCGTGCGTAGCGATACGCCGGTATACTGCACGCAGTGGATCATGCCGTGGGTGAACTGGCAGCCGTTGAGCTGCGCGCCGCGCCACTCCATGCCCGAATTCGCCGCGCACTCCATGAAGTGGATGCGGTTGACGCGCGGATAACGTTTCAGTTCCTCCAGATTGAGAATCAGGGGTCGCTCCACCAACCCATGGATCATAAGGCGATGATCGGCCGGGTCGATCTCGGCGATCCCGCCATGATGCCGCTCGAAGCAGAGGCCGTTCGGCGTGATGATGCCTTCGAGCTCGTGCAGGGGCGTGAAGCTCACGGAGGATTCGCGCGAGGCGGTCAGCCATTCGACATCGCGCCGGATGACGTCCTTCTCGAACTTCGACGGCTTGCCGTACGGGCGCACGGCGACACCCTCGCCGAGCGCCTTGGTCCATTCCGGTACGTTCGGCGGCTGGTTCGCCGGGTTGCCGCCGCCGGCTAGGGCGGGCTTCGCGAGCACCGACGCCGCAACGCCGGCGCCAGCGGCCAGGAAACTGCGTCGGGATTGCCGGGGACTGTCAATCTTCGACATCGCCTTACGCTCCGGTCACTTTGACAGCTCTGTTGGGTTCGAGGCGCACCGTCTTCTCTCTGGCCAAATAGTTGGCGATGACCTCCCAGATCGGGGGCCCCTCGGTTCCTTCGTTGACGCTGGCCCAGCCGGCGACCTGATACTCCCTGACGGGATCGATCGGCGCGCCGCTCTTGACCATCTGCATGTCCGAGATGCGGCTGCCCTGCGGCTTCGTGACGTCGATCGCGTAGGACAACCCGCCGATCCGCACCATGTCGCCGCCCTGCTGATAGTAGGGATCGACGTTGAAGAGATTGTCGGCGACGTCCTCGATGATCTCCTTCAACCGCGTCCCCGTCATGCCCATGCGATAGACGGCCGGATAGGTGATCGCGGTCGCGTTGGTGACGTCCTCGAAGGTGATGTCCTGTCCGGGCAGCACGCTGGTGCCCCAGCGGAAGCCGGGCGAGAGCGCGATCTCGGCATCGCGCTCCTGCACCAGCGCCTGGCAGATCAGGTCGTCGAACGTGCCGTTGAAATTGCCGCGCCGGTAGAGCAGCGAATCCGTCTTGCCGAGCACGCGGGACAGCTCGGCCGCGTAGGGCTTGCGCACCTCCGCGATCTTCGCGGCCATTTCGGCGTCCGCCGCGATCACATCGGAGAACAGCGGAATGAGCTTGTAACGGAACGCCTTGACCTCGCCGTCGCGGACGTCGAGATCGAGCCGCGACACGAACTTCCCGGACGAGCCCGACGCGATCAGCAGGGTCTTGCCGACCTTCACCGCCTCGGGCAGTGCATCATGGGTGTGCCCGGTCAGGATGACGTCGATGCCCTTGACGCGGCTCGCAAGCTTGCGGTCGACGTCGAAACCGTTGTGTGAGAGCAGCACGACGAGCTGCGCGCCGTCCTTGCGCGCCTTGTCGACCTGCGCCTGCACGTCCTCCTCGCGCACGCCGAACGACCAGTTCGGAATCATCCAGCGCGGATTGGCGACCGGCGTATAGGGGAAAGCCTGGCCGAGCACCGCGATCTTGACGCCGCCGCGCTCGATCATGGTCGAGGCATCGAACGCCGCCTCGTTCCATTCGGTGTCGCGGATGTTGAGGCCGAGGAACGGGAAGCCGAGGCCCTCGATCGCCTGCTTGACGCGCTCGGTGCCGTAAGTGAACTCCCAATGTCCGGTCATCGCGTCGGGCCTGAGCAGCGCCATGCAGTCGATCATGTCCTGGCCGCGCGTCTTCAGCGACGACCACGATCCTTGCCAGGTGTCGCCCCCGTCGAGCAGCGCCACCTTGTCGCCGCGCTCGGCGCGGATGGCCTTGATCACGGTGGCTGCGCGATCGAGGCCGCCGATCCGACCGTAGCTCTTGGCCAGCGCCTCGAAGTCCTCGGAGGTCAGGGCGTAGGCGGCCGACGAGCCGGGCGCGATGCCGAAGCGCGCGAGAAACTCTTTGCCGGTGACGTGCGGCGGCAGGCCCTTGGCCTCGCCCACGCCGAGATTGGTCGAGGGCTCGCGGAAATACAGCGGCATGAGCTGGCCGTGGATGTCGGTCACATGCACCAGCGTGACATTGCCGAGCGGCTCGAATGCCAGTAGTTCCTTCTCGGTCAGGCGCTGCTGGGCCACCGCCCGGGTCAGGCCGGAGCCGACACCGGTCGAAAGTGTCGCCGTTGCCGCAGCAACCTGAATGAACTCGCGGCGAGAGATCATGCGCAATGCTCCTGCATGCTCATCGTTTCAATTGCGCACCGACGGCGTCTCGACGGGCAGTCCGATGCCGCGCCAGGCGACATAGAGCTCGAGCGCTATAAATTCGTCCGACAGCGGCTTGAACGGCTCGGCGCGCACGTCGAACATGCAGCCTTCGAAACGCTCATGCAGCGGCACCAGGCGCTGGTCACGCAGCCGATAGGTCGGAAAGCCGTTGGTCTGGCCCTGACTCAGGAAATCGGCGCGCATGAACTTGCCGTTGTTGCGCTCGTGGCAGGATTCGCAGGCGAGATCGAGCTGGCCGTAGCGCGTGTAGTAGATCTGCTTGCCGCGCTCGAACCAGGGCGACATCGGACCGTCGGTCTTCACCGAGACCTTCATGCCGTGCGACTGGTAGCGCACGAAGGTGGTCATGTCGGTGAGTTCCTGGGATTTGAACTTCCAGGGTTCCGCCTTCATGTTTTCGGTGCGGCAGATGTTGATGCGCTGCTCGAGATTGACCGGCTTCTTCAGCTTGTCATCCCATTTCGGCATGGCGGCTCCGACGCCCTTCATGCTGGTCTCGGCCTCGCCGTGGCAGCTCATGCAGGACTTGCCCGCGCTGCCCTCGGCCTTCTTCCAGGCATCCGCCGCACGCTCCACGGCGAGGAAGCCCGGATTTTCGAGATCGTCGTCCTGTAGCGCTCGGGTCTCCTTGCTGCGAAACTCGTAGCCGGAGATTATAGTCTTGAAGACGTGGCCGGGCGGCGCCGCGATGCCCTTGCGCTCGGCCTCCTGCGCGGACGCGCAGGTCACAACCGATACGCTGGCGGCAAGCACAGCAGCGAGACCGAGATATCGCACCGGCATCCGTGCTCTCCCTTGCTTCGGGCGCTTCACGCCTTGAGCGCGATCTTCTCTTCAGCGGTGATCACCGTGCCGTCGTCGTCCGTCCAGGAGAACTTGAACGTTCCGGCTTCGTCGATCTTGGCATCGAACTGGATGTAGGGATTGGCCGAGATCGCCGGCTCGAGCGCGCAAGCGAACACCGGCTTGCCGTTGAACTCGCAGGCGAACTTGTTGATGATCTTGCGCGGAATGGTCTTCCCCTGCGCGTCCTTGCGCTGGCCGGATTCCATGACATGCGAGACCAGGGTCTTGATCTGGATGACCTCGCCCTTGGCAGCTTCCTTCGGAAGCTTGATGCGCGGTTTGTCTGCCATCTTTCCTCTCCTAAGCCCTTAGCCGCCGCAGCCGCCAATTGTGACTTTCACAGTCTTCTGCTCCGTGAACAGCGAACCGTCGCTCATCTTCGCGATCGCAACCACGTTCTGCGTGGTCGCGAGCCGGATTCGGATCGAGGCTTCCGCCTTGCCCGATAGCGGCGTGAAGGACAGCGTCGCAACGCCCGCGTTTGGGTTGCCGTCGGCGAGGATGATGACCTCCTTGACATAGGAGTCCGCGGTCATCGGGCTCTCGATGTTGATCGACAACGGCACCGTGTTGCCGTTCTCCGCGATCTCCGGCAGGTCGAGCGAAATCTTGCCCTTGGCGGGTTGCTTGCCGCTGGTGAACTTCTCGATCCACTTGGCCGCATCATTCGTGACTTCGGCATCGGCCGCCATGGGCATCAAGGTCAGCATGACAAAGCCGCCCCCGAGCGCAAATGCCTGCCGTCGATTGATGGCTTTCATTCCTGGTCCTCCTCACCGTCAGTTCAGCGTCTTGAGAAAAGCAATGACGTCCTCGACCTGCGCAGCCGTCAGAATCGATTTGCCGACGAATTCGCCGCGCACCCGGCTCAAGCCGTCGTTCTTGAAGAACGCAGGCATGACCGTGTTGGTGAAGATGCGCTTGGGGTCGGCGACGATGAGGCGCAATTGCGCCTCGGTATAGCGGCCGGCCACGCCGTCGAGCGACGGACCGAACTCGCCGTGGAATTCCTCGGATTTCAGGCTGGTGACCTGGTGGCAGGCGAGGCAGTTGCCGAGCGTGCGCGTCAGGAACACCTTCTTGCCCGCCTCGGCATTGCCGGGCGTGCCGGTCAAGGACTTCGGGAGCGAGTCATTGATGATGTCGAGCTTGATCGGCTCCGCGGCCGGCTGCTGGGCAAGAACGCCTCCGGCCAACAGACACAGTGCAAACGCAGCTACAAGCGAGCGCCGCATGTTCCCTACCCTTATGACGGTGACGCCCGCCTTTGATCACGATGGACTCACAATCCATCAAATTCAACTATTATGATATGTGAATATAAGAGTCGGCGTCAAGCGAAATTGGAAAGACGCTCTCAGCTAGCCATTGGCGGCAAAGAAATCCCGGAACGAGCCGCGCTCATAGGCCCGCTCCCGCACGAAGCGAAACATCGCCAGGAAATGCGTCGGCTTGAGATAGCCCGGTGCGCGCATAACCTCCCGCGCCATAGGGTCTTTTGCTTCGATACCGGCCGACGACGGCGGAAAGAACTGAAGCGTCGGGGTGAACCTGATCCCGTATTTCTGGGCGAGATCCTTCTCGGATAATTCCTGGCCGTCGACATCCGTAACCTTACGGGAGCCGATCAGATTGAGCTGCAACACCTCGAAATTGTCGCGGATGTAGTTGGTGATGTCGGTATCGGCTAAATTCACCAGATGCGTCTCGCGGCAATAGGGACAGCCGCGCAGCTCCCACATGACGGCGAGGCGCTTGCCGCCGGCGGCGGCGCTTTCGAGGTCCTCGCGCAGATCGAGGAAGCTCTGCAGAAACCAGGGCTCGTGGTAGAGCCCGTCTTCCCCGAGCGCCGGTTCGGCCACAGCCTCGCTCCTGCCGATGCCCAGAGCGGCGCCGGATGCGATCGCGAGAAAACCGCGCCGCGTTGGCGTACGAAGCGGCATCAGAGCTTTATGGGTTGGAAGATTTTGCGCATTGGTCATTTTCATTATGATATTCAAATACACGAATGTGACAAGGATTTCCGATTTTGCGCTGCATCATAGTCCTGTTGGCGTGGCTAGCTTCGCACGCGCTCGCCTTCGGCGCCGACGCTGACAAGCCTGCGGATTTCACATCGGCGATGGGGCCGATCATGGCCAATCTACGCAGCGCGGCGAGCTATGCGCGCACCGGAAACATTGCACTGGCGCAGATGGAGGCCGACGAGGCGGTAGTCGCGTGGAAGCGGCTCGAGCCAAACACGTCCGCTCCCCTGCCCGCTTACGCGCCGGCCGCTGTGTCGGATTTCCTCGACCGGGGACGCGAAAGTCTCACGGCGGCAACGCGTGCACTGGACAGTGGAGACGATGTCGCCGCCGGCCGCGAGCTGCATTCACTTCGTCAGTCCTTTCACGAGCTCAGGCGCAATTCAGGCCTGTACGATCTCGGTGACTGCGTCTTCGAGATAGCCCCGGCGATGGAAAAGTTGAGGGTCGCAGCGACTCGGTACGGCGAGCAGCCTGCGCCCGCGAGCGCTGAGGACACAGTCGCCGCCGCAAGCGCATTTCGCGATCGCTTGCAGCGCTGCAATGATTGGGCAAGTCCCGAGATCGCCGAAAGGAGCGAGTTCCGCCGCCTCATTGACGGCGCGATCGCGAGCAGCGGCGAGATTGCACATGCGGCAATGGCCGGCGACGGACCGCTCGTGCATCGCTACCTGATCGAGCTGCGGTCCTACGCCCAGCTGCTCGATTTCCGCTACGGTTAAGCATCAGCCGATGCTGGTGAGTCCTGGGAATCGCTCCAGCAGCCATTCCGAAACCGCGGGCATCAGGCCGGTCAGGAACATCAGACCGGTGGCGACCAGGAAGACGCCCATGGTCTTCTCGACCAGGCCGAGGTGACGACGCGCGCGGCCAAGCGCTGCAATGAACCTGCCGGTGAAGGCGGCCGCGATCAGGAAGGGAATGCCGGTCCCGACCGAATAGGCCAGCAGCAGCAGCGCCCCTCGTCCCGTCGTGTCCTCCGATCCCGCCATCAGCAGGACGGCGGCGAGAATGGGGCCTGCGCAGGGTGTCCAGCCGAACGCGAACGCCAGCCCCATGACGAAGGCCCCCGCCACGCCGGTCGGCCGGTTGTCGACCTGCACAGTCGCGCTGCGATAGAGCAGCGGAATCCTGAGCAGCCCCAGAAAATGCAGGCCCATGACGATGATCAGGCCGCCCGCGACTATGCCGAGGGTCGAAAGATGCGCGGAGATGAAGCGCCCCGCGATCGACGCGGTCGAGCCGAGCGCTACGAACACCAGCGAGAAGCCCGCCACGAAAGCCAGTGCGGAGACCAGGATGCGCGGCCGCAGGTCGGGCCTGCCTCCGGACAGATCCGTGACCGATACGCCGGCCATGTAGCAAAGGAAGGGCGGGACCAGGGGCAGGATGCAGGGCGACAGAAACGAAAACAGCCCCGCGACAAAGGCCGCACCCAGCGTGACGTCCAAGGTCATTGCGCCTCATCCCTAGCACATATGCGAATTTAATGATATAAAGCGACAAGGTAGTCCAAAAGCAAGTCCAGAGATCCAATACGTGAGATTGAACGGAATCATCGCCCTGCTCGCAATCAATGTCGCGCTCGCGCTGCCCGCGACCGGTTCGCGCGCAGCCGAGCTCGTGATGTTCGAGCGGCCCGGCTGCGTGTGGTGCGCGCGCTTCAACGCCGAGATCGCGCCGATCTATGCCAAGACCGAGGAAAGCCAGGCCGCGCCGCTGCGCCGGGTCGACCTGAATAGCCCCCTGCCCGCTGATCTCGCCGGAATCGATCCTGGCGCCTTCACGCCGACCTTCGTCGTGGTAAAAGAGGGCCGTGAGATCGGGCGCATTCGCGGCTATCCGGGGGATGCCTTCTTCTTCGGCCTCTTGGACCGGATCCTGTCCCAAACAGGAGCGGAACCGGCCAAGTCGTGAACGCTGTCGGGATTTTGCTCAGGGGAATTTGACGCGATGACATTGCCGAAGCTGAAGGAGATCGAGGGCTCCGCCGAACTCGAGCAGATGATCGAGAAGGCGCGCGAGGCGAGCGACATGCTCAAGGCGTTGTCGCATGAGTCCCGGTTGCTGCTACTCTGCATCCTCGCCGAGGGCGAGAAATCGGTGACCGAGCTTGAGCAGTTCCTGGGCGAGCGGCAGTCGACCGTCTCGCAGCAGCTCGCGCGGCTGAGACTCGATCGGCTGGTGACGACCCGCCGCGACGGCAAGGCAATCTACTACAGCCTCGCCAGCGAGGACGTCCGCAAGATTCTCACCGCCGTCTACGACGTGTTCTGCGAGCCAGTTCGCCGGCGCCGCCGGTAATTTTCCGCTCTGGCTTTTCGCCACCTGCCGGCGCAGACTGCCCGCGACGCAAAACGAACATCTTGCGGGAGGAATGCTGAGCCCTTCGACCATAGCGTTTGCATGCGGGCTTGCCGCCGGCGCCGTGCTCGGCGTTGCTGGCCGTGCGGGCCGCTTCTGCACGCTCGCGATGCTCGAGGATGCGTTCTTCGGAGCGGATTATCGTCGGCTGAAATCCTTTGCACTCGCTGCGGCCGTGGCGCTGCTTGCGACGCAAGCGCTCGCCGAATTCGGCATCGTCGATCTGTCGCGGTCGATCTATCTCACAGCATCGATCGGCTTGGGCGGTGCGATCATCGGAGGGCTAATGTTCGGCGTCGGCATGGCGCTGGTCGGCACCTGCGGCTTCGGCTCGCTGGTGCGCGTCGGCGGCGGCGATCTGCGCGCCATCGTCGTCTTTCTCGTGCTCGGCCTGTCGGCGCTCGCAACCATGCGCGGCGTGACGGGAATGCTCCGTGTGCTGTTCGTCGAGCCCTTGTCCCTGCGGCTGGGCGAGGGTACCAATCAGGCGCTGACATCAATACTTTGTCCCGGTGCTGGCGCTGCAACACGTGCGATCCTCGTCGCTTCCATCGCAACCGCACTCGTCGTTTGGGCGCTCGCAGACGGCAAACTCATCCGATCGCCGAGACTGCTTGTGTCCGGGTTTGCCGTCGGAGGTGCGATCGCGTTCGGTTGGTTCGCGACCGGGTGGCTGGCGGATGACGAGTTTGATCCCATCCGTGTCAGTTCGCTGACCTTTGTCGCGCCGCTCGGCGATAGCATCCTCTATGTTGCCACCTTCTCCGGCGCGCGGCTGAATTTCGGCATCGGCTCGGTCGCCGGCGTGGTCGCGGGCTCGTTTGCCGCGGCGATGCTTGCGCGCGGCTTCCGCTGGGAGGCTTGCGACGACGCCCGCGAATTGAAGCGTCACATGATTGGCGCGCTGCTGATGGGCGTCGGCGGCATAATGTCGATGGGATGCACCATCGGACAGGGCCTTACTGCATTCTCGACGCTGGCGGTTTCAGCCCCGATCACGCTACTGGCGATCGCGTGCGGCGCGCGACTAGGGCTGGAATTTACGATGACCGGCGAATGGCTGCCTGTAGTGCGAAGGCTATTCGGACCTTCGACCTAGCAGGTTCCGGGACGCGGCCTATCTTTTGTGAGAGCTCAGCGAATTGCGGAGTAGCTGCTCGGCTTTTGAATAGCGTGTGCGCTTGCTCTTTATCATCCGCTCGACCCTAGTGGCATGCTCTGGCCCTCGACATCACCGTGACGGACCTCAAGTTCAAACCTCACATGGGCGCCGCACCAGGATGAACTGTGGCGATGGTACTGGCATTCTAGCGCTTCGATCCGCGACTGCGAAATGACTGCTTAAGCGCTCGATCGCATTTGAGCCCCGCCTGGGCATGAGGCTGGGAGCGACCGCTCCCGGTGCTATTTCAGAGATCCCCTCTTCCCATCGGCGCAGCATAACTGGCTTAGCAGCGCGACCATTACCGCTAACGTTCTTGTTCCTGAGTTCTCATTCGTTCGCCGTACTGATATTGACGGGCATCAACCTTTTCGGTTTCCGATCGATGTCGGCCCTTCACAGGTTCCTGGATCGATGCTCGACCGAAGGAGTGTCCTTGCTCAAGATGCTGTGCAATCCGCTCCCTTGCCGCTTCCATGATGCTGCTACGCGCGCCAACACCCGTGGGTGCTCGGACATGCGGCACGCTGGGCGCTGATCTCGCTCGCGGGAGCGAATGTCGCGACCGGAGCGCTCGTTGCCTGTATTCTGGTCAGTATCGTGGTCGCACCGGTCGTGGACCGCCTGCATCTCCCCTTCGCTGCACTGGGCTTTTCAGCGGTCGTTTCGATGATGCCAGGCTTCTTCTTATTCGAGGCCGCGAGCGCCATGGTCGAGTTGGTTTCGCTGGGGCCACATGCTCCGGTAACTCTCCTGATGAGCATCGCGGCCAATGGTGCCACGGCGTTTCTGGTCATTTTGGCCATGACCTTCGGGCTGATCTTGCCGCGGATGCTGCTTGAGCACTTCCTCACCCCGACTGTCTGAGCGCCGCGGGCACATCGCGATATCGTTCGAGAATGGAACGGCTTGTATCCAATACTTGTTCGAGCAAACCGCTGCCACATGTCCGCGTTGCGCGCCAAAACTCCGACGCCGCCTCTGGCGCTGGGCTATCAGCGGCAACCAAGTCGCAGCGCACGGACGCTCGCGTGTCCCGATCGTGTTTGGAGTTGCGGCAATCGCGCAGTGAAGGAGCGACGCTTTCCAGATCCGGGACTGCTCGTCAGCGCTCGCCTATCCCCTACAATCGGAACTTTTTGGTCGTGCACCTGCGCTCGTCCAAGGCGGCGCCCCACTCAGAGGGCATGCGTACGCTAGCTGTGGTGAGAATTTCTTTGATCTCCCGGCGCACACGTCGTGCACACACAGCCTTCTAACCAACTGACAAACTTGAACTCTCATTCCAATCCATCATTGACAAACTTGAGCTACCTCCAGCCAAAGAAAGGCAATGAGATCAAGTTTCAGACCTCCCTCGGAGCGCTGGACGAACCGCAAAGGCTATGTCGATCGACCCTGGCCGGGATTCCGTTCGCCTGCCGAGAATCGAGTGAAGCCCTCGGCCTGAGCCGCACTCGATGAGCGGATACGCGCATTGGTCGACAGGCCGTGCTCAAAAGCCTGGCGCCAGCCGGAGATTGTTGCCGGGATTACGTCCAGCGCGCGCTTGCTTTCGGACAATACGACGGGATCGAATGCGCTGACGGCTTTTGCCAGGCGTTCGGCCTCGTCCATCAACCCGGCGAGCGGCACAGAGCGATTGACCATGCCCCAGCTCTCAGCCGTGCGGCCATCGATCCGCTGGGCCGTCAGTACCAACCAGGCCGCGCGCTTGGCAGTGAGCTGGATTTGGGCACCTGGCCCAGAGAATTGCGGATAGGCACCGAAGCCGATCTCCGGCATTCCGATCTCGGCCTCGTCGGCGGCAACAGCCAGATCGCAGACGCTGATGAGCGTTGGGATTGCCTCAATGGGGTGAAGGCACCCCATGCAAGAGGTAAACCGCCGATGATTCCATTATTGGCAGATGCGATCGAGGCCCATGGCGGGCTGCGCCAATGGGAGGCGCACCAACATCTCTCGGCCACGATCAGGTGCGGCGGAGATTTGTGGGCACTGAAGGAAATCGAGCAGGACCAGACGCCGCGAACGATGCGGATCGATCTGCATCGCGAGCGGGCATCCATAGCGCCGTTCGGAAGGCCCGGCCAGCGCATGGACTTCACGCCCGGACACATCGCCATAGTCGCCGAAGACGAGCGCGTCATCGCGGAACGAGACAGCCCGCGTGCATCATTTGCGCAGCATGATATGCGCACGCATTGGGACCCGCTGCACCGCGGCTATTTCAACGGCTACGCCCTCTGGACCTGCCTGACCACGCCTTTCCTGCTTGCGATGGACGGATTCCTGCTCCGGGAGATCGGGCCATGGCGCGAAGGTGCGGAGATCTGGCGTGGACTTCGAGCGACCTTCCCCGCAACGATCGCAAGCCACAGCACCGAGCAGGATTTCTATTTTGGCCCCGACATGCTCATTCGCCGACATGACTACAGCGTGGAAATCGCCGGGAATTTTTCGGCTGCCCAATATCGGCTAGCAGGCTTGCACGCTCCTGCGCACCGGGGGCCTGACCGGCTCCGCTCGCGTCGGCCGCCATCGTCGTCTCGAGCACCTGTTGAACGTAGCCGGCATGCCGGCGGGCCGTGTCCGGCGCTTCGCCGGTCAGGTTCTTCGCACCAAGGACATAATTGCCGGCGCCGGCGATCGAGCCGACGCTCAGGCCGCTCGACGTCAATCCGGAGATGTCGACCGTACCGCCCGCATTGGTGACGAGCTGCGCTGTCCCGTCGGAGCTGGTATCGGTGAACAGCGTCCTGCCGGAGGCATTGGTCGTAATGATCGCATCGCCGGCGCCGGCGGAATTGGCGAACCGGAGGGTGCCCATTGCCGGACGCACCACTGACCACAAAGCTCGGGTGATTGCCCGACTGGTTGTCGATACCGCTTCCGCCAATCACCAAGGAGGCGGGACCGCCAGCTCCATCCGAGATGTTAAACGTGAACGCAGCTGCGCCATTTAAGCCATTTAAGAAGTGCAGCCCACCGACCTGCGTTGCCTGATTGATGTCGATTGCCTTGGTGGCCGATGCCCCGAATTGCGCAATATCGGTCGCAGTCGGGACAGATCCTACCGTCCAGTTGGCGGCGTTATTCCAGTTGCCGTTGGCCGGTGTCGCCAGCCATCCTGGTTGAACCGATATGACTTGCCGCGTCGCTGTTGCAACGTCGTTCCAGTTGAAGCTCGGCGTATTGGAATTGGTGCTGAAGAACACCTGGATCTGTTTTTGATTGGGGGTGCTCCAGTCGACCCAGATGCGCTCGAAATTCAGCTGCAAGAGCGGAATATATGTCCCGAAGCCAGGAACGACGTTCGGCGTCGAGGAGAACGTCACATTGCATTCAGCGGGCGTGCACGAGCCTGCCGAGGCGCGGCCGTTTCCAAACTGGACCTGGCCTAGAAGGCCGCCGCCGTCGACGCTGATGCCTGTCCCGACAATAGAGAACGAACTCGGCGATCCGACCGATACCGGAAATCACAAAATTTGCCGGATTGATCAGAAACTGGCCGCCGCCGTGAGACGACGAGAAGTCGATTTCCCACAGGTCAGTTGCCGCAGCCGAACTCAGTTGAACACCGAAAGCCGCGGCAACAGAAAAGCCGGTCAACCAGTGACGACGCATTCCCATCCCGCGGCCCCTCTGTATCGGAGGTTGCAGCAGATGTCATCTTCCCGTTGTCGCACCAGCGTCGGCCGCGACGCTGCCATGGCCGCGGTATAATATTGCCCGCCTGATACGAATTTGGGGATCGGCGCGATGTCGGTGCTACTCACGGGCGCATCGCCCGCGCCCGGCTGGTCGTCAGGACATTGGCAATCTTTCTATTTCAGTGTGGGTTCGCGCTTCAAACAAGCCTCGCGGCAACGAGCCGCACCCAGTGCAAATCCGAGACAGCAGTTCCTGGCCACATTCAAACCGTTCCGCTCCTGCTGCGTGAAGTTCCATAAAGGCTTACGATTCCGTGTCCTCGTTGCTCGCCACCAGGCCAGTCGCTCGCAAGAGGCGCGCTCGGCAAGGCTGGACGCCAGCCATTTGGCTGGCCTGCAGCCGGCGCGCCGCGCGCAAGATGTGGCGGAAACTCGAAGCGATGCCGGCCGCGATTCGGGTTGCGGCCGTCAGTGCGGCGCTTGTCGTGCTCCTTCCGCTGGCCAACGTCTCCTATCAGATCATCCGCAAGCCGACCGAGCTGTTCTTTTTCGTCGGCACGGCGCTGGACAAGGAGCCGGCGGACACGTGGCGACAGTACGGAGCACACTTCCGTTCGTCTTCCACCGACGCCATCGCGCCCGAGCTCCTGGCTGCGCTGGCCCAGACCGAGAGCTCCGGCAATCCGGTGGCGCGCACCTATTGGCGCTGGCGACCGACCTGGAATCCGCTCGCGATATACAAGCCCGCCTCGAGCGCCGTCGGCCTGTATCAGATGACAGACCCGGCGTTTGCGGAGGCGAATAACTATTGCATCCGCGAGCACGCGGTCGTCACCACGGACTGCTGGTTCAATGGCCTCTATATTCGCACGCTACCGGGTCACGCCACGGAGCTCGCAGCGATATACCTGGACCGCAATGTCGCCAGCGTTCTCGCTGCGGTACCGAAGAACACCGCCAGTCCCCAGCAGAAGCAGGATCTCGCCGCGCTCATCCATCTCTGCGGCACCGGCCCCGGACGAGCCTTCGTGCGCCGCGGGTTCCGGCCTGCCGCGGGCGAACAATGCGGCGACCACCTCGTCGCGGCATACATTGCGAAGGTCAACGAGATGAAACGCCGATTTCAGAAGCTTGCGGCAAACGATGGGAGTTGAGCCAGAGGTGGCATGCCGCGCACGAGCGCCTCGCCGCAAAAGTCCGCACCCGCGATAGGGCTTGGAAACCAATAGGGGCTGGAAGGCGTCACGAAGCTTCTTGCAGGACGGCTCATCACCAGGATACCTTGGCTCCGATGAAGCCCGCGATGCTCGGCGTCCGGTACAAATCCGCTCTCACATCGGCCGACACCGAGACGTTTCGATCCAGCGCAACCTTCGCGCCGAGATTGATGCGAGCCAGATCGGTCGGAGCCAGTGCACCATCGATGACAAAGTCAAATCCTGGCGCTGCGATGAACGACGGGTTCACGGTCCGGTGCGGCAGGAACTCGTGAACCCAGGTGGCACGCGCCCACGCAAAGAGCGAGCCGCCATTCGCCAGCAACTGGGTGGTATCGAGCTGTGCGCCGATGAAGGTCGGGACGGAGTTGATGTTGCGGCTCGCGAACGACAGGCCAATGAAACTCGGTGCACCGTTGTTGTTCTCGGTGAAGCCATTCATCCAATACGAGGTGAAATTCAGGCCGGCCAGCGGCGTCACATTGTAGTCGCCGAAGCGGTACTTGTAGCCGCCCTCGAACATGCCGCTGACGGAGTAGCTGTTGAAGGTCCCGAGCAGGTGTTCGGCAAATCCCGGAATCGGCGCAACTGACGACCCGAACAGCGGCGGCAGCACCGTACCAGGAATGGCCGCAAAACGGCTCTCGGTATTGGTGAAGTATTCCAGGCCGAGCGATCCCATGACATAGGCGTTGTCAAAGCGCTTCGCCGCGTAGCCTGCGATGTGGCTTCCCTCGACGCTGTCATTGGTATCGCGCCCGGGTATCTTGACCCACGCCTTGCCATATCCAACCGCGACACCGGCCATCAGGGTCGGATCGAACTGGTAGTCGAGGCCGCTGGTGAAACCACCTCCGGACGATGACGTAGCCGCCGTACCGATCGTCGGATTGCCCGAATAGCGCCAATCGCCTCCGTTCAGCGTGGTCCAGACTCGCCAGGTCCGCTGGCCCGGAGCTTTCGTCGCGTAATTCGGGAAGCCGTTGCCGGGCGCCGCCGCGTAGCTCATCCGACCCCCGTCATAGAAGGTCAGGCTGTTCGGATCGTTCCTGTCATTGTCGAACATCCAGAACCTGGCCTGGCTCAAGATCGACGAGTGGAACATATCGTTGGCCGAGATCGCGGTCTGCTCGACTGCGGCCACGCCTTCGCCCGACAACGTGTCGTACACGGCCCCCAGCACGCCCACGGTCGGCTGATAGAACAACGCGGCCGCGATCGGACGGAAGGTCTGCACATGGGCTGTCTGGATCGCGTTGACTGCGTTGCCGACGGAATGCTGGTTCTGGGTCAAGCCAGAAGGCGAGTAGTCGATCGAGTATTTCAGATCGATATCGGTCGCATTCGGATAGACCAGCGAATACTGCGCAACAGCGGTCTGCTGGGCCTGCGCAACCAGGTTCGGATGGGTCTCGCCGCCGGCAGCCGAAATGATCGTCAGTGTATTGGTGCCCGGTGTCGCGTCACCCGCATTGCCGATATTGACCACAACGGCGCCAGAGACATTCGCCGTTCCCGTCGCGTTCAGCCGATCCGCGGTGGCGGACTTCAGATCCAGATCGACGCCGAAATACCCGCAGGTGCTGGTCGGCAGGCCGAAGGCGCCGCAGGAACCAGCTGTGGTCTGCACGAAGTTTCCATTCAGGTTGGTGGTCAAGACGTTGAACAAGGCGCCCGGCGAGAGCAGGCCCTCGTTGGTCAGGACGTTGCCGGCCGCCGGCCCGCCGAGATTGATCACGGCACCGGCGTCGAACACACCGGCCATCAGCGACGGATTGTTGTTGTAGGGCTTGTTGTCGATCGAGTTCGTGCCGGTCCCGAGGTCGATCGATCCGATCATGTGACCGAAACTCGTGATCGCCTCGTTGCCGACCCCGCCCCTCTCCGCGGTGCCGTTGATGCCAGCCATCGTCGCAAGCAGTGCAAAGTTCGTCAGCGTGTTGTTTGCGCCGCCGACGAAGGTCACCGCGTTGGTCGTCGTTGCACCGTCGCCGCTGCCGAGCACCGACTGAGCGGTGCCGAGCCCGGCGTTGCCGAGCGTGATGCCGATGTTGCCGCCGACACCCAGAGCGTTGACCGACTGGGCGTAGATCGCGGTCGAACCGGCACCGGTCACGACAACATTCGCTTGTGCGTTGATGGTCACCGCACCCGCGACGCCCGCCCCACCGACGCTGCCGGCGAACGGCCCGCTCGAGCCGGGCGCATTTGCAAAAGCGCCACCGCCGACGATGCCGCCGCCGCCCGCAATCGACTGCGCGATGATGCCGTGTGCACCGGCGCCGGTCGTCGTGATCGCCCCATTCGTGGTCACGCTGACGTTGCCGCCATTGCCGCCACCGCCGCCCGCGCCTGCGGTGACTGCCGATACAGCCGCAGTGCCATCCGAGCCAAAGGACATCTGCAAACCGCCGCCGCCGCCGATCGACTGCGCGACGACAGCGTGGGCGCCATTGCCGGTCGTCGAGACCAATTGCGTGGCGATCGTCACCGCGCCGCCATCGCCCGCCGCGCCGCCACCGGCGCCGATCTTGACGCCTCCCGACGAGCCAACGCCGAAGGCTTCGGCGACGCCGCCGCCGCCACCGATCGACTGCCCGAGCACACCGATCGCCCCCGTGCCGGTCGTGAACACCGAGCCGCCTGCGCCCATATTGACCGCGTCGCCCTTGCCGCCGGCGCCGCCGCTCGCACCGATGACGAAGCTCGAGACCACGGGGTTCTGGCTGCCGCCGCTCCAGAAGCCGGCAAAGCCACCGCCGCCACCGATCGACTGGCCGAGCAGGCCGACTGAACCGACACCGCTGGTCGAGACAGTCTGCGTCGCGTTGAAGATGACCGATTGAGCAAGACCGCCTACGCCGCCGAGCCCGCCCACAGTCAAGCTGACGCCGTTGGCGCCCACGCTGGTGCCGGTCGGCGTCGTGAAGCCAACATAGCCGCCGCCGCCACCGATCGACTGCGCCATCAGGCCGGCGGCGAGCGCACCCGACGTTGCGACAGCCCCCGTGAAGCTCGGCAGATTGACCGTCCCGCCATTGCCGACGGCGCCTTCCGAACCTCCAGCAGTAAGGGCAATCCCCAGCGGCGTTCCAGTCACCACGCCGAATGCCAGGACCGCGTTGCCGCCGCCACCGCCGATCGACTGCACCACCGCGCCGGCGGCCAGATTGCCCGAGGTCATGATGTTCCCGGTATTACTGAATGCGACCGCGGCACCCGAGCCGCCATTGGTGCTGGTCCCGCCGGCGATCGCCTTGAGCACACCGACACCGGTACCGACTGAGATGTCTCCGCTGGCGCCGTCCGCGCCGCCGCCACCGCCGATCGACTGACCGATCAGACCAATTGCGCCTTCGCCTGTCGTCGTCGTTGGATTGGCATTGGTGGTGGTCAGAAGATTGCCGTTGCCGCTGATGCCGCCCGTTGCGCCGACCATCGCGGTGATGCCGCCGCCCATCGTCGTCAGCGGATCCGGCACAGAGATCGCACCGTTGCCGCCGCCGCCTCCGATCGATTGTGCCAGCATGCCGTAAGACAGCGCACCCGAGGTGAGCAGCACACCGCCGCTGACGTCGACGATCACCTTGCCCTTGGCGCCGCCCGCTCCGTTCGAAGAGCCGCCGACGTTCACTTCGGCACCGAGCGCGCCGCCGTTCTGCGCCGAGATCGCCCAAGCCGAGTTGCCGCCGCCACCGCCAATCGATTGTGCCAGCACGCTAACCGAATCGTCGGCCAGCGTCTGGATACTACCCGTGCTCTTGACGGTCACATCGCCGCCGTCGCCACCGTTACCGCCGTGGCCGCCGACGTTGTTCGACATCTGCCCGCCACCACCGCCGGTGAGGCTGAGCGCCCCGGCAAATCCGCCCGAGCCGCCACCGCCGCCGATCGATTGTGCGAGCACGCCGACCGAGCCTGCGGCCTTGACGACGATGATGCCGGTGTTGGTGACCGTGACCGCGCCGCCATTGCCGCCGTTGCCTCCACCGCCACCAACGTTCGACACCATGCCGCCCGAGCCGCTCGCCAGTGTGCCGGCCACAGTGAAGCCGCCATTACCGCCGCCACCACCGACCGACTGCGCATAAATGCCGTAGGACAGCTTGCCTTCGGTCACGATCTGACCCGAATTGGTCACCGACACGAGATCGGCCGAGCCACCGCCACCGCCGCCACCGCCGATGCTTGTGGTCGTGCTGTTGCCGCCCGATCCCGAGGCGGCCAGCGAAAAGCCACCATTGCCGCCACCGCCGCCGATCGACTGCGCGAGCACACCGATCGAGCGATCGTTCGTGGTGTGGATCAGGCCGGTGTTATCGACCGTGACCTGGCCACCATTGCCGGCACCGGCGCCCGAGCCACCGACCGTGTTGGTGAGGGTCGATCCATTGCCGACATTGAACGCGCCGGCAAAACCGCCCGAACCACCACCCCCGCCCACCGATTGCGCAAAGACGCCAATCGATGCGGCACCGTTGGTAATGATCTGACCGTCATTGGTGACCTTCACCGCGCTGGCGAGGCCGCCGCCACCGCCCGCGCCGCCACCGACTGTCGAACTGGCATCGCCGCCGAGATTGAGCGTGCCGTCGACCGCAAATCCGCCGTTGCCGCCACCACCGCCGATCGACTGCGCCTGGATGCCGTGGGCCATCGCACCGTCAGTGAAGATGAGCCCGGTCGACGTGTTGGTGACGGTGACGTCAAGACCGATGCCTCCCCCACCACCTGAACCACCGACGGAGGAGCTGGCCGACTTCGCCTGCGAGACGCCACCGCCAATCGCAAAGCCGCCATTGCCGCCGCCGCCACCAACCGATTGCGCAAAGATGCCGGTCGCGCTGGTGCCGGTGGTCGCGATCTCGGCGGTGTTTGTGACGCTCACCGAGTTGCCAGCACCGCCGCCGGCGCCAGCACCGCCGAGCGTGCTGCCGAGGCTCGCACCGCTTGCGCTGACACTGGCCCCAATCGCAAACCCGCCGGCGCCGCCGCCACCACCAACCGACTGCGCGAAGATACCGAGGGCGCCTTTTCCGGTCGTGCCGATATTGGCGTCGTTGGTGACGGTGACGACACCGGCGCCGCCAGCCGCCCCTCCGGCGCCGCCGCCGACCTTCGCATTCGAGTCGTTGTTCAGTGAGGCCGCGGCACCGATCGAGAACGCGCCATTGCCGCCGCCACCGCCGATCGATTGCGCCTCGATGCCGTAGGAGTACATGCCCGACGTCATGATGACGCCGCCTGTGTGATTGTTTACTGTGACGTCGCCGCCGAAGCCCGCCGTGCCGCCATTGCCGCCGACGCTCTGGCTGCCGGCATTCGCGGTCGATCCCGCCGCCGAGATTCCAAACGCGCCGCCGCCGCCACCACCGCCGATCGACTGCGCCAGGATGCCGATCGAACTGTCCTGCTTGGTCACGATCCTTGCGGAGTTCTCGACCGTCACAAGCATAGCGTTGCCGCCGCCGGCGCCGTTGCCGCCGACCGAATTGTCGAGCGCGGAGCCGCTGGCGCTGACCGAAGCGCTGACCGAGAAGCCACCGGAGCCGCCGCCGCCGCCAATCGATTCCGCGAAGATGCCGTGCGCGTTGAAGCCGTCGGTGGTGATGGTGTCGAAATTCTTCACGGTGACCGTGCCGCCGGTGCTGCCGGCGCCTGCGCCGCCGCCACCAACGGTAGACTGCGCATCACCGTTCAACGACAGGCCGGCGCCTATCGAGAAGCCGCCATTACCACCGCCGCCGCCGATCGATTGGGCTTCGATGCCATGGGCAAACGCGCCCTTGGTGTCGATCGTGCCCCCGACATTGTTGTCGACTTCGACGGCCATCGCGAGGCCCGCCGAACCGCCCTGGCCGCCGACGCCCTGGTTCACGCCCTTGGCTGACGAGGCCGCGGCCCCCAGGGAGAATCCGCCATTGCCGCCGCCGCCACCAATCGACTGTGCGACGATGCCGCCGGCGTTTGCGCCATTCGCCGACAATGCGGCGCTGTTCGTGACCGTGACGGTGTTGGCGTCCGCACCGCTGCCGCCATTGCCGCCCGTCGTGTTGTTGATCGCCTTGCCGTTCGAGCTGACGGACACGCCACCTGCGAAACCGCCGGTGCCGCCACCACCACCGATCGACTGTGCCAGAATAGCGATCGTGCCGTCACGCGGACCCAACGTGCCTACGGAGATCGCCCCGGAGTTCGTCACCGTCACACTGCCCGCCTTCTGGCCAGTGCCCGCGCCGCCGCCGGTCGTGCTCGCAGCCGAGTCGGTTCCAACGGAGAGGGAGCCGCTCACCGCAAAGCCGCCATTGCCACCGCCGCCGCCGATCGACTGAGCGAGAATGCCGTGAGACAGCAAGCCAGTCGTGATAATCTGTGCGGCGTTGGTGACCGTGACATCCTTGCCCATGCCGCCGTTTCCGCCCGAACCGCCGACGGTGTTGGTCGAGCTCTTGTCGCTCGAGCTGAACGCGGTGCCGACACTGAAGCCGCCATTGCCGCCGCCACCGCCGATCGATTGCGCGGTGATGCCGGCTGCGTTGTCGCCCAGTGTCAGGATGAGCGATCCGGAGCCATTCAGCCCCGATTGAACCGTGACCGTTCCGCCGTCCGAACCAGGGCCGCCCTTGCCGCCCATGGTGTTGGTGGTGCCATCGCCTCCGAGACCAAGCGCAATACCACCGGAGAAGCCGCCGCTGCCGCCACCGCCGCCGATCGACTGCGCGACGATGCCGCCAGAGCCATTGCCGGTGGTGAGGATGGTGCCATCCGACTTGACGAGGACGTTGCCCGCCGCATTGCCGCCCCGCCATCGCCGCCCGTCGCGTTGGTCACGCCGGCTCCATTGGTCGAGAGCGATCCGGCGATCGCAAAGCCGCCATTGCCACCGCCGCCGCCGATCGACTGTGCGAGAATGCCAAATGACAGATCGCCGCCGGTGGTGATGTTCCCGACATTGGTGACGTGAACGTCGCCGCTGGTGTTGTTGCTGGCGCCGCCCTTGCCTCCGATCGCCTGTGCCGATCCCTTCGAGTCCGACACGGTCGCCGTCGCAGCAATCGCGAAACCGCCATTGCCGCCACCACCACCGATCGACTGCGCGACGATGCCGCTGGAATTCCGGCCTGCAGTGCTGATAGCGCCGTGGTTGGTGACGTCGACCATCAGGATGCCGGCCGAGCCGGAGCTGCCACCCGCGCCCCCGCTGCCGCCGACCGTGTTGTTGGCCGCGTCTGAGCCCGCCGACAGACTGACGCCGATTGAGAAGCCGCCATTGCCGCCGCCGCCGCCGATCGACTGCGCCAGGATGCCGACCGAATTGTCCTTCTCGGTTTTCACCGAAAAGCCGGTCAGGTCGGTCCCTGACGTCTGTTGCGTCGTGACCGTGACCTTGCTCGAGTTGTTCCCGGTGCCACCATTGCCGCCGACCGAGTTCAGGTCAGTCGAACCGCTGTAAGACAGCGATGCACCGATCGCGAAGCCGCCATTGCCGCCGCCGCCACCCAGGGACTGCGCGAAGATACCGGTCGATTCATTGCCCTGCGTGTGCACCTCACCAGTGCTGGTGACCGTCACCGTGCCGCCAGTGCCTCCGGTGCCGCCAGTGCCGCCCTTGGACTTGCCGACCGAGTTGTAGTCCATGGTCGCCGAAGCGGCCAACGAGAAGCCGCCATTGCCACCACCGCCACCGACCGACTGGGCATAGATGCCCATCGAGCTGTCTTTCGTGGTCGTGATGTTGCCGGTGCTCGTCACATCGACCGCGCCACCGGAATTACATTGTCCCCCTCCGGTGCACGAGCCGCCGTTGCCGCCGACCGCGCTCGCGATCGCAGCACCGCTTGCGAGTGCCAGTGAGCCGGAGAAACCGCCATTGCCGCCAGAGCCGCCGATCGACTGTGCGAGAATGCCATCCGAGCTCGGCCCCGACGTGAAGATGTCGCCAGTGCTGCCGACGTGAACGGCGCCCGCCTTCGAGCCGGCGCCGCCGTCGCCACCGAACGCAAACGACGCCGAGCCGCCGCTACTGACCGTGAGCGTGCCGCTGACGGCGAAGCCGCCATTGCCGCCACCGCCACCGATCGATTGCGCGAGGATGCCTGCGGACTGCGCACCGCCGGTGGTGATATTGCCGGTCGAGTCGATGCTGGCGAGACCCGCGATGCCACCGCTTCCGCCAGCGCCACCGAACGCCAGCGAGAGCGCGCCATTTTCAGAGCCGGAGGCCGCAATCGCGAAGCCGCCATTGCCGCCACCGCCGCCGATCGATTGCGCCACCAGGCCATTTGAAGAGAGACCCGACGTCGTGATCGCCCCGGTCGACGTGATCTTGGCCGTGTTGGCGTCGGAGCCAGCACCTCCGGTGCCCCCGAGGCTGATGCCGGCGCTCGCCATTCCGGACCCGGCCGCGGCGATCGCAAAGCCGGCATTGCCGCCGCCACCGCCGATCGATTGCGCGGCGATCGCATCGGAATGATCGCCATGGGTCGTGACCGCGCCATAGCTCGTGACTGTGACGACATCGGAGTTACTGCCGGAGCCGCCATCGCCGCCGAGGCCGACGCTGACCGCACCATAGCCGGCACCGCCGCCCGACAACGAGAAGCCGCCATTGCCACCCTTGCCACCAACCGACTGGGCAAGGATGCCGTTCGAGTTGGCCTGCCAGGTTTCGATCGTATTGCTTGCCGTGGCAGCGCTGTTGTTGTTGACGGTCACCACGCCGCCGGCGCCGCCCGTGCCGCCGCTCGACGCGAACGAAAGATTGACGCTGGCGAGGCCCGCACCGCTGAACGCACCGGCAAATCCGCCATTGCCGCCGCCGCCACCGATCGACTGCGCGAGGATGCCGTTCGATCCGGCGCCGGCGCCGCCAGAGACGCCAGTCGAGATGTTGCCGATGCTGGTCACGGTGACGGCCTTACCGTCAGCGCCATTGGCCCCGCTGCCGCTCTTGTCCAATGCAACCGCGACGCCATTGGTTGCGGCGCCTGCAATCGAGAAGCCGCCATTGCCGCCGCCGCCTCCGATCGACTGCGCGAAGATGCCGTTGGAGAGGTCGTTGGTCGTCGTAATGTTGGCCGTGCTGTAAACGGTCACCGCTGCGGCGTCGTTGCCATGACCGCCATTGCCGCCGAACGCCAATCCAACAGAGGCGAAGGTGGCACCGCCGGTCGCTGAAACCGCGAATCCGCCATCGCCACCGCCACCACCAATCGATTGCGCGAGAATGCCGTTGGAGCTCACGCCATGCGTCGTGATGCTGCCATTGGCGCCGACGAACACGTTGCCGGAGGTGCCGCCAGGTCCGCCCTTGCCGCCCAGCGCGAAAGACTCACTCCCGAACACACCCACCGAGACGGCGACTGCATATCCGCCGTTGCCGCCACCGCCGCCGATCGATTGTGCGACGATGCCCGACGAGCGGGCGCCACTGGTAGTAATGTCACTTGCCGAGATCGCACCGATTCCGTTGCAGGCTGCATTGGCGTTGACACAGACATTGTTGGCGTTGCCACCGGCGCCGCCGCTGCCGCCAATGCCATTGCCGATAAAGATGCCTGCGGAGACCGCACCGGCACCATTGCCGCCGCCGCCGCCGACCGACTGCGCCAGGATGCCGGCCGCGTCATTGCCGCCTGTCGTGATCGATCCGTTGTTCGTCACGGTGACGACGCCGCCGCTGCTGCCGCCTGAGCCGCCGGAACCACCAACTGAGAACAGCGCTGCCGCGCCGAACCCACCGTTGCCGCCGCCACCGCCGATCGATTGCGCCGTGATGCCGGTCGAGAAATCCTTCTCCGTGATGATGGTCGCCGAATTGGTGACAGTGACCGCGCTGCCGTTGACGCCCGCACCGCCCTTGCCGCCAAGCGCCGCAAGCCCGGCCGCGCCACCGCCGCTGCCACCACCGCCGCCGATGGACTGGGCGAGAATGCCTTCCGAATTGGCGCCAAAAGTATGAATCGAGCCGCTCGCAGTGACCGTGACGGCGCTGCCGATGCCGCCGCCGGCACCATCGCCGCCCAGCGAGATCAGGCCCGCGCCGAAGCCGCCGTTGCCGCCGCCGCCTCCGATCGATTGCGCGAGAATGCCGCGCGAGAAATCGCCATGCGTCACCAGCGCGGCGTTGTTCGACCCGACGACGACCTCGCCGCCCGAACCGCCGCCACCGCCGGCACCGCCGATCGCGAAGACACCGACCGACCCGCCGCCATTGCCGCCGCCGCCGCCGATCGACTGCGCAAAGATCGCATCGGCGGCGATACAGGACGTGCAGTTCTGGGAGATGTTGGCGTTGTTATCGACCGTGACCTTCATGGCGTCGCCGGCGGCGCCGCCGCGACCGCCAAGTCCCAACGCGCCGAGCGCGAAGCCGCCATCACCGCCGCCGCCACCGATCGACTGTGCGAAGATGCCGGCCGCCGTCGTCGAGTTCGAAGCATTGGTATAGGAGCCGGTTCCCGTCAGCGTCATCGCGCCGAAATTGTGGACCTCGACCGTTCCGCCATTGTTGCCGCCGCCACCATTGCCGCCGCCGCCAATGAAGCCGACGCCGACGCCGCCGGTGCCGCCGCCCCCGCCGACCGACTGCGCAAAGATGCCTGTCGACTGATTTCCAATAACGGTGAGCGTGGCGCTGTTGCTGACAAAGACGTTGCCGCCGGCACCGCCGGTCGAACCGCCGCCACCGAAGCCGACAACGCCGCCACCATTGCCGCCCGCGCCGCCGCCACCGCCGACGCTCTGCGCGTAGATCGCCGACGCACCCGTTCCGTTGGTGCCGATCGATCCATTTGTTGTCGTAACAGAGACCGAACCACCCTTACCTGCGCTCGAGGAACTGCCACCGAATGAAAGCGCACCGATCGATCCGCCGCCCGAGCCTGCAAAGCCGCCGATGCTCTGTGCGAAAATGCCAAACGCATTGTCGCCCACCGTCGTAATCGTGCCGCCGGACGTAACCTTGACCGTCCCGCCGTCAGAGGCGGCTGCGCCCGAGCCGCCGATGCCGGCAATATTGAGACCGTCCGCGGAGCCGGCCGCGCCACCGGCAGCGCCGACGCTTTGCGCCCAGATTCCGGCCGCGCCCGCGCCGTGTGTTGCGATGTCGAGCACATTATTGATCGTGACTGATTTCGGCGCTCCGCCGTTCTTGCCGTCGCCGCCGACGCCGACTGAGCCGAAGGTGTCACCATTGCCGCCTGCGCCGCCGGCACCGCCGGCGCTGAGGCCCAGGATGCCGTGGGCATTGGTGCCTACTGTCGAAATCAATCCGGCGCCGGTCGTCGTGATGGTGACATTGCCGCCGTCGCCACCGGAGCCACCATTGCCGCCGATACCAGGAACCGGCACGAACAAGACCAACGCGCCGAAGCCGGTTCCGCCATCGCCTCCAGCTTGTCCGATGCTTTGCGCCACGATGCCGGCTGCATTTGCGCTGGTCGCCTGAAAGCCGGCCCCGGGGCCTACGAAATTCACCGCAACGTCTGGCGCGCTCGATCCGCCGGAGCCATTCGTTCCGTGAATCGGCAGGCTCGTTCCGTTAGATGCTTTCCCACCGCCGACCGAGATGTTGGCACTCGCGGTGCCGCCATTCGGCGCTATGTTTCCTGCCAGATTGTTGACGTCGAGCGTCGTGTTTCCGCCGGCCGGGCTGGCGCCGCCATTCGGGAAAGTCGCCGGTGCACCGGAGCAGGTGGTCGTCCCGCCAACCGGCGTATCCTGTTGGCAATCTGCCAATGCAGGCGACGGCGCATCGATGACGGTGAAGAGCAGCAGCGCCAACGCGCACAAAATGCGCAAGGGCAAGGACCATCGGAACTTCAGTTTACGCGGCGTCGACGTCCACGGGGTATGATTGCAAATATTGTTTTGCGTGGACGTACCCGCTCCCCAAACTGTTGGGTTGCGCACGTTACCCTCGAATTAAATTACCTTGGTCGTACGGTCGTGAGCAGCAAAGGCACTTTGCTATCGGCTGCGCCTTGGAAACCTGCAGCCGATCATCGAAAATTAACGAAACAATTGCTACGCGCGAACCTGAGAATCAGCAACCGAGCAGGTCGCAATTCGTCACGGACGGACACGTTTCGTCATCCGGTGTGGCTTTTAGGCCATTCAAGTTCCCAAAATGGATCAGCTACGGCTTCACCATCGCGTCCAACGCTTGCGCCAGCCCGCGAAACGAGAACGGCAGTGTGAGGTCACGATTACTGCCATCCTTGAAGGCAAGACGGCCGCGGCCGGTTTGAGCACGCCATTTCACAAGAATGTCGTCACGCGCCTCGGTATCGGCGAAACAGCCCGACGGCAGGCAACGCCGATATGTGAGGTCCACGGCCTTGTCTTTTTCGTCGACCGACATCTGAACGGGCCCGGCGAACGTCACATTGTTCGGTAGCACGACCACGATCCTCATGCCGGCAGATGGATTGCCGGGCGGACGACCAAATGCGATCTCGGCAATCGGTCCCTGCCCCTGGACTTGCAAGGTCTGCGCAACCTCGCAATTCGTCGTGCTACCACTATCGATGCGGCTGCAACGCATCACCCAATCGCCGAAAGTTGCTGTCGTGTTCTGCGGCAGCGAGCTCACAGGTGGAGCTTCGCTCGGAGTTGGCTGCGGTGAAGCGGCCGGAGCTACGGGAACTGCCGAAGGTTGTGGCGCCGGCGATCGCGGCGCAGCCGGTCGCGTGGGCTGCGGCTGCACGGGAGCCTGAGCGTGAGTTTGCTGGGCGGCACTCAATTGCGCTGCCATCGCCAAGAGCGCGGCGAACAGAATGACGCGCATTGCTGGAAACGAACGCATCGAAGCCCCCCCATTAAAAATTATCCGCCAATGCAGAAAATTTGCATGCGGGCGGCGTGACGTAAACAAAGAAATCGCGGCCAGCGAGTAGCGGAGCGTCGAAGCGATCGACAGATCGATCCCGACGTCAATCTTGGTGGATCTATCCGAGCGTGCTTGCCAAGGCTGCCGAGGACTGCTCAGCAATGGAGATCCTTAATCTCCCCACCGCGCACTTGTCCAAGTCGTACGCGACCTCCGCCGACGCGATCGAGCTCGCAAGATAGCCGACACGGAGTGTTCGCTCGCGCTCGCCTTCAACCGACTTCCTTTTGATCTTCCCGAGCGCGCGTCGTGCAAGCACCACCTTCTAACCGCTTGAAAAGCTTTAACTCTCATTCCAAATCGTCGTCAGTCAGATCGAGCCAGTTTCAACAGGACGGCGGAGGCGCGGCATTGCAGCCAAAGGGCCGGGGCCAAATGGCTGCCTGAGCAAGTTGGCGGACGATTGAGCATGACCAATCGCAGATCCGTCTGTCAGATGTTGCCATACACTGCGGAATCTGCTTCGACAGCGATCATTGGTTGCACGAGCCGGCAGGCCAATAGTTCGAGATGGAGCTTGCGGTAAGCATGAAGGCGGTGCGGTCATCCTCGCATTCCGGTGACCGGTCTGGCCCTAGACCGGCAGCGCGCCGGCCGAAAGCCCCGTCTGCAAACCGACGGCGTAAGGCCGAGCCCGACAAAACCTCTGCAGCCGCAACGCCCAAGTCCGAGCGGTCGCGAGACCTCATCCTGCACTCAGCAGCCCAGCTGTTTCGCCGCCAGGGATTTTCGGCCACGACCCTGCGCCAGATTGCAGCAAGGGCCAAGATCAAGGCCGGCAGCATCTACTACCATTTCGATTCCAAGGAGCAGATTCTCGACGAAGTGCTGGACCGCGGCCTCCGCCACGTGTTCGAGACCGTGAAGAACTCGGTCGAACGTGCCGGAAAAGTATCGCACCGGCGCAAGATTGGTCTTGCGATCGAGGCCCATCTCGTCGCACTGCTCGAGACGAGCGACTTCACTTCAGCCAACATTCGAATCTACGGGCAATTGCCTGAGCAACTGAAGAAGCCGCACCGGCCGCTGCGGCGCGCATACGCGGAATATTGGGACCAACTCTTCATCGATGCCCGCCGCGCTGGCGAGATCCGCGCCGACATGGAAGTGGTGCCATTGCGTATGTTCGTGATCGGCGCTCTCAACTGGACGATCGAATGGTTCAGGCTGGAAAACAGGGATGCCGTGCTCGAATTGGCCCGTCGCACGGAGACGCTGATCTTCGAAGGCGTCAATAAGCCCTGATCCCGGTCTATCTGCCCTGCCAGACCGGATTGCGCTTCTCTGCGAAAGCCTTCGGCCCTTCTATCGCATCGAGACTGGCATAGACCTCGGCGTGCAACTGCTCGGCCGCGATGAGGCCCTGTGCAAGGCCTAGGTCCATTGCGGCAAGCACGCTCCCTTTGGCCGCCTTGACCGACAATGGCGCGCCCTCGACGATCTTTCGCGCAAGTCCAAGCGCGCGTTCGCGTACGGCTTTCGGCGTGTCCTCAAGCGAGTTCAAGAACCCATGTTCAGCGAGCCGCTCGATCGGGACCGTCTCGCCGGTCAGAACCATCTCCATCAGGAGTGGTTGCGGCACCATCCATAGCATCGGCACCGCCCACGGGGACCCGCGCCCCATCTTCACTTCGGTGATCCCCGCACGGGTGCCGCGCAACCCGATCCTCAAGTCGCATTTCAGCGCAAGCATCATCCCGCCGGCCATCAAGGATCCCGTCATGGCAGCAATGATGGGCTTGGAGACTTTCTGCATCGCGTGCTGCATGGGATCACGCATCAGCGTCAGAATATCTACCCCGTCCCTCGCCCGGATCTCTGCGGCTTGCTTCAGATCCAGCCCCGCGCAGAATACCCCGCAATCCGCCGAGGTGAGGATGATCGCGCGGACGGAGGCGTCGGCTTCGACCCTGCTCCAGGCGTCGGTCAGGCCGTTCATCGCCTCAACCGAGAGCGCGTTCCTGCGTTCGGGACGGTCGATGGTCACGGTCGCGATGCCGTCTTCGACCGAATAGCGGACTTGCTCTTTTTCAGCCACGATATCTTCTTTCTTGAATTCTAACATTTGTTAGAATACATCGCCCCACGCCAGATGCAAGAACATGGCGCAGCTCTTGAGGCAGGAGGAAGCAAGATGGCGTATCTCTGGACGCCCCCGCGGAACTGGTGGAGAAGAGCAACCTGAGTGCATTCCTTCGCGCCACGGGGCAGCCGAACTACGACACGCTGGCGGCCAAAGCCGACATAGATCCAGCCTGGCTCGTGCGGGCAGTGTTCGAGTTCTGTGACATCCGCTTCTATCGCAAGCCCGAGAAGATCATGGATCTTGCACGGGGCGAACCGTGGGCGCGCTGGTGCGTCGGCGGGACCACGAACATCGTCCTCAATTGCATCGACAAGCACCGCGGAACCGACGTCTGGGACAGGACATTCCTGGTCTGGGAAGGTGAAGACAGGCGCGAGCAGCGACGATTGAGCTACGACGAGTTCGAATCTGCAGTCGGGCGGCTCGCTTTCGGCCTGCGCAAGCTCGGAATCGGCAAGGGCGACGTCGTTGCGATATATATGCCCAACCTGCCCGAAACCTTCGTGGCTTTCTTTGCGATCCTGAAGATTGGCGCGATCGTGATGCCGCTGTTCTCCGGCTTCGGCCCCGACCCGATCCGGGCGCGGCTCAACCACGGTGAGGCGAAGGCCGTCATCACCGCGAACGGCACCTGGCGCCGGGGCGCCCCGGCTCCGCTGAAATCGGTTCTCGACGAGGCACTCGAGACCGCACCGAGCGTCCGGCATGTGATCGTTGCCGACCGCGGCGGGCTCGGAATCGACACCCCCATGCAGGAGGGACGTGACCACTGGTGGGACGAGATCGCGAATGAGGAGGCGATCCTTCCGACCGTCGAGATGGACGCGGAAGATCCTGCCATCCTTCTTTACACCTCGGGAACCACTGGCGAGCCGAAGGGCTGCGTGTGGACGCATATCAGCTTCATTGGCTCAATGGTGACGCGGGATATGATCATCTGCGGCGACTTCAAGCCAACGGACCTTTTTTTCTTCTTCAGCGACATGGGGTGGATGGTAGGTGCGATGTGCGCCTGCATTCCAAGCTTCGCAGGCGGCAGGCTGCTCGTCGCCGAGGGGACCCCGGATTATCCCGATACGGGACGCTTCTGGCGCCTGATCGCCGATCACCGGGTCACCTATCTCGGTGTTTCGCCGACCATCGTGCGCGGCATGATGCGCTATGGCGAGGAGGTCGAGCAGTACGATCTCTCCAGCCTGCGGATAACGGCTTCGGGTGGCGAGGCCTGGACTGAGACGCCGTGGCGATGGTTCTTCGAGCACGTTTGCAAGTCGAAGATTCCAATCATCAACATCTCCGGCGGAACAGAGGTCGGCGGCTGCATCTTCACCGGCACTCCGAACCATCCGATGAACCCATGTTCGTTCTCCCGGCCGGCCCTCGGAGTCGGTGCGGATATCGTCGACATGGCGGGTAACCCTGTCCCCGACGGCGAGGTCGGCGAGCTGGTGCTGCGTCATGCATCGATCGGACTCACCAAGAGCCTGTGGAAGGGCGACCAGCGCTATCTCGAGAGCTACTGGAACACGATTCCGGGTATCTGGGTGCACGGTGACTTTGCCATGCGCGGCAAGGACGGTCTCTATTACATTCTTGGCCGCTCCGACGACACTCTCAAGATCTCGGGGAAGCGCGTCGGTCCAGCGGAGCTCGAGGGCGTGCTGACCGCAACCGGCAAGGTCGCGGAAGCTGCCGTCTTCAGCGTCCCCCATCCGGTCAAAGGCTCCACTATCGTGTGTGCTTGCGTGCCGATCACGGCTCCGAAAGATTCCCGCGCGCTATCGGAAGAGCTCGCCCAGGCCCTGGTGCACGGAATGGGCGCCTCGTACCGCCCGGAAAGGGTATTGCTGGTCGATGACCTGCCCAAGACGCGCAACATGAAGATCATGCGCCGCGTGCTCCGCGCAGTCTTCGAAGACAAGGACCCCGGCGATCTGTCGGCGCTCGCCAACCCAGAGGCAATCGACCACATTCGCCAGAAGCTCAAGGGGTAGTAACCGACCCGGATTGGCCGAGGCCAGGCGACGCCTGCATAACGTGAAGCAAGGCGTCAGGGCAACTACAGATCAGTTGCCTCGACGAGGAACAGGCGGTCCTAGATCGGGCAATCCTTGGGGAAAGCCGGCTTGCGCTTTTCAAGGTGCGAGTCCAGCCCTTCGCGGGCCTCATTGCCGGCAAAGCCGAGGATTTCGAGGGCGGTGGAGGTATCGAAAAGCGGCCCGTTGACGCGAAGCCAGTTGTTCAACGCGTATTTGGTCCAGCGGATTGCACTCTGTGCGCCGGTGGCGAGATCCTGCGCTGTTTCCAATGCGATGCTTTGCAGCTCCGCATCTTCGACGCACAGCGAAACCAGGCCGATCCGCTCAGCTTCCTCACCCGACAGCGGCTTGCAAGTGAGCAGATAGTATTTTGCCTTCGCCAGTCCGCAGAGCAGCGGCCAGATGATGCAGGCGACGTCGCCGGCGGCGACACCGAGCCTGGTATGCCCGTCGACGATCCGCGCCGATTTGCCACAGATCGACACGTCGGCAAGGATCCCGACGACGAGGCCGGCTCCCACGGCGACGCCGTTGATCGCGGAGATGATGGGCTTGTTGCAGTTGATGACGTTGTAGACGAGATCCTTGGCCTCTTTCCAGGTCGCCATCCGCGCGGCCGGATTGTCGAGCAGCGACTTGATCAGCTCGAAATCGCCGCCGGCCGAGAAGGCCTTGCCCGCCCCCGTGACGATCACAGCGTTGATGTCGGGGTCGCTGTCGATGTCTCTCCAGATGTGGGTGAGCTGCGTATGGGTCTCGGCGTCGACGGAGTTGTAGGTCTCCGGTCGATCAAAGGTGATCCGGAGGATCCGCTCAGCCGGATAGTCGAGCTTCAATTTCGTGTAGGCCGCGTATCGATTGGACATGTTGATCTTCCTGCTTTTGGCGCATAAGAAGCGCTACCAATTATTTCTAACAGATGTTAGAATTTGTGGTCGGCCAGCGCAAGCTGGTTCGAAACAAGAATGTCGAAAGACAGCGCTCGAGGAAATGTCGATGGAAACCGGGATCAATATCCAGACCGACGGCGGATCCGGCATCGGAACTGTCGGTGCGCTGTTCGAGACCTGTGCGGAACTCCACGCCAACAGGCTTGCGATCGAATACCGCGGCCGGCACGTGACCTATGGCGAGTTGCACGACCGGGTCCGTCGACTGACTGTCCTGCTTGCCGCGCGAGGACTGCACCGGGGCGACCGGCTCGGCTTGCTGTCGCGCAACCGTCCGGAATATCTCGAGATCGAGTTGGCGGCAGCCAATCTCGGAATCATCACGGCCTGTCTTAACTGGCGGTTGTCGGAGCGCGAGCTCTCCCATTGCATCGCGCTGGTGTCGCCCAAGCTGCTCCTGGTCGAGGCCGACCTCGCCCCAAACCTCCCGCCGGCCGCTAAGGCCAATTCGATCCTGGAGATCGGACCTCAATACGAAAGCGAGCTCGCGAGACAGGATGGGCGTGCATCCCCGTCTGTCGTCCAACCGGAAGATGGGCTCGTCATTCTCTATACCAGCGGAACGACCGGCCTGCCGAAAGGTGCCGTGATTTCGCACCGCGCAATGGTTATGCGGGCTCTGGTGTTTTCATCCGAGCTCGGCATCGCGCCGTACGACACGTTCGTCGCGTGGGCCCCCCTGTTCCACATGGCCTCAACTGATCATGCGTTGGCCACCCTGCTGCGCGGCGGAACTGTGGTCGTGATCGACGGCTTCCAGCTGGAGCAGCTGCTGACGGCGGTTTCTCAACACCACATTGGCTGGCTGGTCCTCATTCCCGGCATGGTCGAGGCCCTTATCGATGGTCTGAAAACGCAACGCACCAAGGTGAGGGGCGTGCGGGTGTGCGGAGCCATGGCGGATCTTGTCGCCCCGCACGCCATTGCCGAGGTCACCCAGTTGCTCGGCGCCCCCTATCTCAACAGCTTCGGTTCGACTGAGACCGGCCTGCCGCCCGCGACGCGGGCGCTGATTGCGCCAGGCGATGTGCCAGCCAGCCTGTCAAAGCGGCAAAATGCGTTCTGCCAGATCAAGCTGGTTGATGCCTCCGACAACGAGGTTGCGGCCGGCGAGCCCGGCGAGTTGGCTATTCGCAGCCCGACACTGTTCTCCGGGTATTGGCGCGCGGACGAGACCAACGCGCGCGACTTCCGCGGCGGCTGGTTTCACATGGGCGATGTCTTCAGGCGCAACGCCGACGGATCGCTCGATTTCGTCGACCGCGCCAAATACCTGATCAAGTCAGGTGGCGAGAATATCTATCCCGCCGAAATCGAGCGTGTCCTGCTAGGCGACGACCGGATCGCGGAAGTCGCAGTTGTCCGCGCTGCTGACCCAAGGTGGGGAGAAGCACCTGTCGCCTTCATCGCTTGCCGCGAAGGGGCTGCAATGACAGAGGCTGAGCTCACCGAACTGTGCCGCCGGGAGCTGGCGAGCTACAAGCGGCCCCGCGAATTCCGCTTCATTGCCTTCGGTGAATTCCCGCGCTCGACGAGCGGCAAGGTCCAGCGTCACGAACTCGAGCGTCTGTTGAAAGCATCCACATGAGCGACACCAGCCTCAGAGGAAAAGTTGCCGTCATCGGCATCGGATTGTCGGCGGTCGGCAAGGTGCCAGGCCGCAGTCCGCTCTCGCTTGCGGCGGAAGCCGCCAGAAACGCACTTGCGGATGCCGGCGTCGCCAAGAGCGAGGTGGACGGCGTGCTGTCGAGCCATGCCTTCGCCTCCCCGTTCCATCGCTTCAGCGTTGCTTTCAGCGAGTATTTTGGAATTCGTCCGACCTTCTCGAACACGCTGCAGGTGTCCGGCGCCACGGCGGCGACGATGTTCAGCATTGGTGCGGCTGCCATTCACGGCGGCCTCGCCAAGGTGGTGCTGCTGGTCGCGGCCGATAGTCTCATGACGGGGCTGACGCCGGATCTGGCGCTGCGTTCGCTCACCGAAAGCCGGGATCAGCAATACGAGATGCCCTTTGGCATACCGGTTGCCAACACCTTCGCAATGACCGCACACCGGCATATGAGAGAGTTCGGCACCACGCCCGAGCAGTTGGCGGAGGTCGCTGTCGTGCACAGGCGTCACGCGGCGCGGACCCCCGGCGCGCAACAGACGACGCCGATCACCGCAGCGGACGTGCTGACTTCACCGATGGTCACCACGCCCTATCACAAGCTCGATTGTTCGCTGATCTCGGACGGCGGCGCGGCATTTGTCCTCACGTCGGCCGAACATGCGAGGGCACTTGGAATCGGGAGGCCGATTTACATCCTCGGTTGCGGAGAATGCTACACCCACGAGCACATCTTCCTGATGCCGTCCCTGACCACGACCGGCGCCGTCGAATCCAGCCGGAGGGCGTACGTAATGGCCGGGTACCGGCCGAGCGATATGGATGTCGCCGGCATCTATGATTGCTTCACGGGCACCGTGATCATGATGCTTGAGGACCTCGGCTTCTGCCGAAAGGGTGAAGGCGGCCCGTTCGTCGCCGACGGACAGATGAGCTACGGCGGCCAAATACCTTCCAACACCCATGGCGGCTTGCTGTCATTCGCACATTCCGGAATACCCGGCGCCCTGTTCCACTTCCACGAGGTGATCGCACAGCTGCGCGGTCAATGCGGCCAGCGGCAGGTCGAAAACGCAGGGCTTGGGCTGGTGCACAGCCTCGGCGCTGGGTTTGCCACCAACGCCACGACCATTCTCGGCACGGAGGGAACGTTGTGATGGCATCCGAGGATTCCGCCCAAAAGCCCCTGCCCGCGCCGGATGCCGATACGATCACATTCTGGCACGGCTTGCGAAACGGCAAGCTCCTGCTGCAGCACTGCCGCCACTGTCGAAACGTGCAGTATTACCAGCAAGCCACATGTCGCGAATGCGGCAGCGATGAGCTTGAGCATCGGCCCGCAACCGGCCACGGCAAAGTGCATTCCTTCAGCGTGGTCTATCGGGCTCCGGGCCCTGCGTTCAAACAAGATGTCCCCTACGCCGTGTTGCTCGTCGAACTCGCGGAAGGGCCGCGCATGATCAGCACCTTGACGGGGAGCGATCCGAAGGACGTCACGTTCGACATGGAGGTCGAGCTCGCATTCGACCAAGTCTCCGACGACATAACTCTGCCGCGCTTCCGGAAAGCCTGAGGACCTGCATGAGTTCTGCTTGCATCCGCGCGCGATCGATTCTAACAAATGTTAGCAATTTGCAAGGCCTCGATTTTGCGACCCTCGCACCGCCAACCCACCGGTCGATTTACACCAGCAGCAAGCACCGACGGGCTTGCCGCGCAGCCGCCAGGACCACCCGCAATGGCAATCATGAAATCGGACATCGTCACCTCGACCGCGGAATATGCCCGTAACCGCAGCGCCTATGCTGAGCGCGTTGCGGATCTCAGGCAGCGCCGGGCTGCGGCTGCGCTCGGCGGTCCGGAACGAGCGCGTAAGCTTCACAAGGAACGCGACCAATTGCTGCCGCGCGAGCGGATCGCGGCACTGATCGATCCTGGATCACCGTTCCTTGAATTCTGCCAGCTGGCCGGCGAAGGCCTGTACGAAGGCGTCCCGCCCGGCGGTAGCATCATCACTGGCGTCGGAATGATCTCCGATCGTCCCTGCATGATCATCGCCAACGAGCCCACCGTAAAGGGCGGCACCTACTACGGTATCACCTGCAAGAAGCATGTTCGTGCGCAGCGCTTCGCCTGGCAGCACCGCCTGCCCTGCGTGACCCTGGTCCAATCCGGCGGCGCTAACCTGCCCGACCAGCCCAATATTTTCCCTGACGATGGCCAGTTTGGCTCGATCTTTTACAACCAGGTCAGGATGTCGGCAGAGGGAATCGCGCAAATTGCGGTGGTGCACGGTCCTTCTACCGCGGGCGGAGCTTACATTCCCGCTTTGAGCGATGAGACCGTGATTATCCGAAACCAGGGCGCCATGTTTCTCGGCGGACCGCAGCTGGTTTATGCGGCGACCCGCGAGGAAGTCGGCATCGAGGCACTCGGCGGCGGCGAGATGCATAGCCGAGTGAGCGGCGTCACTGACCATCTCGCCGAGAACGACGCCCATGCGATTGCCATCACGCGCGAGATCGTCGCCAGTCTCGGTGAAATTCCCCGGCAAAGCCGGACTGTCGCTCCGGTGCGCGAGCCACAGTTCGACCCCAACGAAATCTACGGCCTGATCAGTTCGGATCCGCGCATTCCCACCAATAATCGCGATGTCCTTGCGCGTCTCGTCGACGGAAGCGAATTCCATGAGTTCAAGCCGCTCTATGGCGATACGCTTGTGACCGGCTTCGCGCGGATCATGGGCTTCGAGATCGGCATCCTGTGCAACAATGGCGTGCTGTTCTCCGAAAGTGCGCTGAAAGCTACGCACTTCATCGAACTGTGCTGCAAGCGCGACATTCCGTTGCTGTTCATGGCTGACGTCACGGGCTTCATGGTTGGCCGTGAAGCCGAGGAAGGCGGCATCACCAAGAACGGTGCGAAGATGATTACGGCCATGGCAAGCGCCAATGTCCCTAAATACACGCTGATCATGGGCAATGCCTACGGCGCGGGCTACCTCGCCATGTGCGGCCGGGCGTTCCGGCCAAATGCCATGATGATGTGGCCAAATGCCCGTTCCGCCATCATGGGCCCCGACCAGGCAGCGACGACGCTCGCGATGGTTCGCGACGAGGTGCACAAGCGCGAGGGCACGAGTTGGACGGATTCCGAGCGCGAGGCCTACATGGCTCCGACCCGGCGAACATTCGAGGATTTCGCCAATGCCTACAATTTCGCCCGCAACACCTGGTGCGACATGGTGATCGATCCGCTCGAAACCCGCAGCGTGATGGCGCTGTTGCTTGACCTCGCCGGGCGTGTCCCGCGTCAGCGCACCGATTTCGGCGTGTTTCGGATGTAGACGCAAGGGGACCCGCCATGTTCAGGAAAATTCTGATTGCCAATCGAGGCGAAATCGCCTGCCGCATCGCCCGCACCTGCCAACGCCTCGGCGTTGCGGTCTCCACCGTGCACTCCACTGCAGATGCCGACGCCCTGCACGTCAAGGCCATTGGTGAATCCATCGAGATCGGCGCCGCGGCGGCCTCGGAAAGCTATCTGCGGATCGATGCCGTCATCGCCGCCGCGAAAACCACCGGCGCGGAGGCGATCCATCCCGGATTCGGCTTCCTGGCCGAGAATACGGCCTTTGCCCGCGCGGTCGAAGCAGCCGGTCTGGTATTCATCGGACCGACGCCGGAAACCATCGAGCGGCTTGGCGACAAGGCGTCCGCGAAACGGGAAGCCGTCGCCGCCGGCGTCGCCACAATACCCGGCAGCGAAGCTCCGGGCGAGGATCGCCTCGAAATCGAACGCATCGTCCGCCGGCTCGAACTGCCGGTCATGCTCAAGGCCGCGGCCGGCGGCGGTGGCAAGGGAATGCGGGCGATATCGACCTATGACGGGCTTGGCGACGAAATCGAGTCCGCGATGCGCGAGGCCAGGAATGCTTTCGGCGACGCAGGACTGATCGTCGAGAAGCTGATCCTGCAGGGCCGGCACATCGAGGTGCAGATCGCGGGCGACGGCGATGGTAATGTGATTCACCTGTTCGAACGCGAATGCACGCTGCAGCGCCGTCACCAGAAGCTGATAGAGGAAGCGCCAGCCGCCAACCTTCCTACCTCCCTTCGCCAACGCATCCTCGACGACGCCGTCAGGCTCGGACGCAGGCTCAGATATCGTGGTGTCGGCACGGTCGAATTCATCGTCAGCGGCACCGACTACTACTTTCTGGAGGTCAATCCCCGGCTCCAGGTCGAGCATCCCGTAACCGAGATGGTCACCGGCATCGACATCGTCGAGGCCATGCTCCGCATTGCCGCCGGCGAAGGACTGCCAGTCAAACAGGACGAAGTGGTGTGCCAGGGCCACGCGGTCGAGGCGCGCATCTGTGCCGAAGATCCGAATGACAGCTTCATGCCATCCACCGGAAAGCTCGCCCACGTCAGGTTCCCGTCCGGCGGCATTCGCGTCGAGACCGGCGTCGAAAGCGGGTCGACCGTTACGCCCTATTACGATTCAATGCTCGCCAAGCTGATTGCCCACGCCACCACTCGCGATCAGGCGCTCGACCAGCTTGATCGCGCACTCGGCGAGACCTCGATTTTCGGCGTCATCACCAACCGGGAGTTTCTCCGTCGGTTGATCGCTCTGCCCGCGACCCGGGCCGCGACGTTTCATACCCGCCTGATCGACGAGAGGATCGATGCGCTTGTGACCGCCACGGAAAACATTGACCCGGAAGCATTGGCGGTTGGCGCGTATTTCTGGATGATGCGCCAGCGCGCTGCCGCTTCCGGCAATCCCTGGCAGTCCAGCAGTCTGACCGGCTGGCGGATGACGGCAGCCGATGACGGCTTGTCACCGATCCCCCTTCTTCATCTTGAGGCCGCAGGTGACAGCGCGGAGCTCCGCTTTGCACCCTTGCAACCAGACGGCTCGATGCTGATCGGCGTCGACGCTGCCAGGGTTCGGGTGCAGCTTTCGCCGCTTGCCGACGACATGTTCGCCGCCGCAGCCAACGCGCGCTGCGAGACCGTGCGGATCGCACAGAAAGACCATGCGATCTTCGTGCACGATCCGCGTCACGCCCATACAATGACCGCGATCCCCTACCTCAGATACATCAGCGCCAGCGCCGAGGTCAGCGGCGAACTACGCGCCCCGATGACCGGCGTCGTGTTGAAGATCAACGTCACGGTCGGCAGCCGCGTCAAGGCAGGCGATCCGACCGTCGTCATGGAATCCATGAAGATGGAATTGCGTATCGCCAGCGAGGTGGACGGTGTGGTGACCGCAGTCCACTTCAAACCCGGCGATACCGTCGAGCGAAACGCCGTCGTCGCCATCGTCGAGCCCGAACTCATCCCGCAGTAGCCGCCTTATGAACTATCAGGACAGCATATGTTGCGATTTGGAAGCGTGAACTACGACGTCCGGGGCAAGATCGCGATCTTGACGCTCGACGAACCGAACAAGCTGAATGCACTGACAACAGGCATTCGCACAGGCATCCGTGAAGGCCTGCAACGGGCCGACAAGGACGATGAGGTACGTGTCACCATCATCACCGGTGCAGGCGGCAAGGCATTCTGCGCCGGCGCTGATATCGGCACTTTCGATTTCGATCCGGAGAAAGCGCGCGCCTTCTTCATCGACGCCATGGAGGTCCTGAGCGCTCCGGAACGGGCACTCAAGCCGGTGATCGCTGCCGTGAACGGGATTGCCTATGGCGGCGGATTCGAGCTTGCCCTCGCATCCGACTTCATCCTGGCGGCCGAGAGTGCCCGCTTTGCCGTACCCGAGATCAAGCTGGGCTTATTGCCTGGCTTCGCGATCGTGCGCCTCCAGGACATTGTCGGGCGCGCGAAAGCCAAGGAGATGAGCATGCTCGGCGACCCCGTCGACGCCGCGGAAGCGAGCCGCCTTGGACTCGTATCCCGCGTCGTTCCTGACGAACGCCTTCTCTCCGACGCAATCGCGTTCGCGGAACGCATCGCCTCACAGCCACGCCTTGCCGTGCAGATGGCCAAGTCCTTCTACAATCGCGGTCTCGGTGGCGACGAGATGCGCCACGCAATCGACGGGTTTCCGTTCCTGCTCACGCACGCCGATGCACGCGAAGGCATCAACGCATTCCTGGAAAAGCGCGAGCCACGATTCGATGAAAGGTAGCTGCAATACCTGCGTCTAATCAAAAATCGTCGCGCAGACACTCTGCCCGCACGACCAACATTTCACTTTCCATAAGAAAATAATGAGGGAGCACACGTGAAGAGAAATTTGCTGGCCTTGGCCATCCTGGTCGCGACAGCGTCGACCGCGTCCGCCCAAATCTCGAACGACGTGGTCCGGATTGGCGTGCTGACGGACCTTTCAAGCTGGGGGCGCGACAACAGCGGTCCCGGCTCGGTCGAGGCGGCAAAAATGGCCGTTGAGGAGTTTGGCCCGACAGTACTCGGAAAGCCGATCGAAATTGTCAGCGCCGACCACCAGATGAAGACCGACGTGGGCCTGCAGATCGTTCGCGACTGGTTCGACAACGGCAAGGTCGACGCAGTCGCCGACATTCCGAACTCGGGAATTGCAATCGCCGTTCACAATATGGTGCGGGAGCGCAACAAGATTGCGCTGCTCTCCGGCCCGGGGGCGAGCTCCCTGACCGACGAGCTGTGCAGCCCGAACACCGTCCATTTTTCCTATGATACCTACGCGCTATCCAAGGTGACCGCGTCGGCGGTCATCAAGGAGGGCGGCAAGTCCTGGTTCTTCGTCACCGCCGACTACGCCTTCGGACAGCAACTTGAGAAAGACGCGACGCGCTTCATCAAGGAGCTGGACGGCAAGGTGCTCGGCAGCGTGCGGCATCCGACCAACACAGCCGACTTCTCGTCGTTTGTGCTGCAGGCGCAGAACTCGAGGGCGGATGTCGTGGCATTTGCCAATGCTGGCCAGGACACCGACAATGCCATCAAGCAATCCGGTGAATTCGGCCTGGTTCAGGCCGGCCAGAAGCTTGTCGGCCTGCTGATGTTCGATACTGACGTGCACGCCGTCGGCCTGCAGGCCGCACAAGGCACTTATATGACTACGGCCTCTTATTGGAACATGGATGACAAGACCCGCGCCTGGTCAAAGAGGTTCTTCGCCCGGACCAACGTCATGCCGACCATGATCCACACTGGCGTCTACGGCTCTGTGCTGCACTATCTGAAGGCGATCAAGGCCGCTGGCACCGATGATCCCGCCGCAGTCATGGCCAAGATGCGCGAACTTCCGGTCGAAGACACCTTCGTACATGGCGGCAAGCTGCGCGAGGACGGGCGGGTGATCCGTGACATGTACCTGGCGCGCGTGAAGAAGCCGTCAGACTCGAAGGAGGCGTGGGACTATCTCGAGATCGTCAAGACGATCCGTGGTGAGGACGCCTATCGGCCCGTCAGCGAATCAAAGTGCGCGCTCCTCAAGAAGTGAAGCAACCTGAACGGCGCAAAGAGAGAGCCCTCTTGGCCGGGCGGACTTTCGGGAAGGCGGCCAAGGCAAATCATTGCCGAACATCGGAAGGACGATCAGTTCGTGAGCACTGCATCATCATCTATCGAACTCGTCGTCGCCGACGGGGTCGGAACGATCTGGTTGAACCGGCCGGAGCGAGGTAACGGGATCGAGTTCGAACTGGCGACGGCACTCAGGGCCGCGGCCTTCGACCTCGAGCGTGACGCGAGCGTCAAGGTCGTAGTCATTCGAGGCCGCGGAGCGAATTTCTCGGTCGGCGGAGATCTTCGAGCTTTCTCCACTGCCGGCGCCACATTCCCGCGGCTTGCCATGGACATCATCACTGCTTTCCACGACGCACTCCTTTCACTCAGACGTTCAGGAAAGCCGGCTATTGCCGCGGTGCACGGGGCCTGCGCGGGCGGAGCAATGTCTCTGGCATTGGCCTGTGATTTCGTTCTAGCCGCCGAAACAGCGCGTTTTTCAGTGGCATACCGCCGGTTGGGCGTTCCCGCCGATGGCGGCATGACACACTCGCTGACGCGCCTGGTGGGGCCGAGACGAGCGCTGGAGTTGATGCTCCTCTCGGATCACGTGAACGCAAGCGAGGCCCTGTCGCGTGGGCTAATCACGAGAGTATGTGCGGAGCAGGAGCTCGAGGCCGAGCTGACCCGAATGGCGCGGGCGCTAGCCGATAATTCACCCGCTGCAAGCCGTGCGGTGAAAGACCTGATCTGGAGCGCCGATACCGCCACGTTCGATGAACAACTATCCGCCGAGCTCGTTTCATTCGTCGACTGCGCGTCCTCGGCAGACTTTCGCGAGGGCCTGAAGGCGTTCAACGAGAGGCGGCCGCCAATATTCGAAGGAAAGTGAAAATGGGATCTCTGGACGGTAAAGTCGTGTTCATTACAGGCGCGAGCCGCGGCATCGGCCGGGAAATCGCGCTCAAATTCGCATCGGAAGGAGCACAAATTGCGCTCGCAGCCAAATCGAGCGAGCCCCACCCCACCCTTCCCGGAACTATCCATACAGTGGCCGAGGAGGTCCGCAAGCTCGGTACCGCCGCGCTTCCCCTCCGTGTCGATGTGCGCGACGCAGATGCGCTCGCAAACGCCATCGAAAGGACGGTTCAGGAATTCGGCGGGTTGGACATCCTCGTGAACAATGCCAGCGCCATCAGTCCGACCGGCCTGCTAGATACGCCGGCCAGGAAGTTCGATTTGCTGAGTGCGGTGAACGGCAGGGCGACCTACATCTGTGCCTATCATGCTGTACCGCACCTGAAGCGGTCGTCAAATCCCCACGTTCTCACCTTGTCGCCGCCACTACCGAAGTCGGCAATCTGGCTCGGCAAGTATCCCGCATACGCCACCTCGAAGTACAGCATGACCATGTACACTCTGGCACTGGCCGAGGAATTTCGATCGTTTGGAATTGCCGCCAATGCTCTTTGGCCAAAGACCATGATTGCAACCGACGCCGTGCGCGTGCATTACCAATCGGATTATCGCCGCAGCCGCTCGCCTTCGATCATGGCCGATGCGGCACACTTCATCGTTACGCAAGACAGTCGCGAATTCTCGGGCAGGACCTTGATCGACGAGGAGGTTTTGCGTTCGCAGGGTGTCGACGACCTGTCGGTCTATGCAATAGATCCTGCCAGCCAGCTAGCGCCAGACATCTTGATCGAATGACTGCAGCAACGATCAGGGAAAGCTTCCCGCCAGGGAAGCATAGAGGTACTGGACTTGCCCGGCTGCAGGAATGATTTCCGAATGAATACCGTCAGCGCGCGCATCGCCATTATTGTGAATCCAGCCTTGCCGCTTGGGTTGATTGCGAACACAGTTGCGGTCTTGAGCATCGGTATCGGCGCCGCAGAGCCGGACCTTGGAGGAAACCTCTTGACCGACGGCAACGGGCTCACTGTCCGGACCAGCGCGAACCGTCCAGTACCAATTCTGCAAGCCACGCCCGAAGCGCTGTCCGCACTGCTGACGCGCGCGCAGCCATTGGCGAGCGGCGCCGTTTTGGTACCTTTTCCGCAATTCGCCAGGGGGCTCCACCGCTTTGAGGACTATCTCGCCGAATTTCCGCTGCGCGCGCTCTCGAACGAGACTATTGACGGCTTGGGCTTCTACGGGCCTGAAAAATGGGTTCGGTCGCTGACGGGTAATCTGAAGCTCTTGCGCTGAAGATAGCGCTCCGTCACGAGCCTGAGGACTGACCTCATCATGAGCATGGTCGTGCACCCTTGCGCCACGACGCCATCCCCCGCTCAAGCACAGCTTCAAAATGCTATCGTCAGAAGATTAAGACCTTTCAACCCTCGTGAGCCAGGTTTCAAGCTCACCGCGAGCAAAAGCGCCTCGAGTTTGGGCATTGGCCTACCTCAAGGAAAGCCGTGTGACATTAAAGCTTCTGGATTTCGGCCGGTGGCCGGCCGGCCCGCAGGCCTTCCCGAGCCGAAGCTGTCCTCATCACGGTGGAAAAACTTTTGCGCTCGTCAGCCAGGCCTTCGGCCAACGGACGGTCGAGAGCTGACCGGGTAAGGCGCTTGGCAAAGGCCAGGCCTTCGGCGCCTCGGCTCGATAGCTCAGCGCCGATCTCAAGGGAACGCGCGAGCGGATCGGCGACAACCTCGTGCACAATACCGATTTCGTGCGCGCGCAGTCCCGTCACCGTTAGGCCACAGAGGATCATCTCGAGCGCCCTGGCCTCTCCAACTATCCTGGGCAAACGCTGTGTACCGCCACCGCCGGGAAAGATGCCGATGCGCGTTTCCGGAAGTCCGATCGCCGTGACCGTGCTCCCGGCGATGCGCAGGTCGCATGCCAGCGAAAGCTCGAAGCCTCCCCCCATGCACAGGCCATTGATAGCCGCAATGACCGGTTTGTCGACGGCTGCAATCGCGTCCGTCAGCGCGTGGAAACCAGGTGGTCGAGGACCAGGCGACGACGGGGCGCGAGGCGCTCCGCGCTCAATCGCATCTGCAGCCTCAGAGAGTTCTTCAACGTCGTAGTGACGGATGAAGATGCCGGGTACGCCCCCTGTAATGACAATGACCCGCACCGATGGGGCTATCCCTGCAGCGGTGACCGCATCGAACATCTCGGCCGCCCCGGCGGCCGTCATGGTGCCGAACGGGGCGTTAGCATAGGTGATGACACGGACCGCGCCGCGATCCTCGGTGGAAACAAGGGACATGGCCTACCCTCACCACAACGGCTCGCCGGACCGTCACGCGTCGGCGGTGCACCGCCCAGAATGCGCTCGGGCCCCGGACCGATCAAGACTTGGTCCGCTAATATTGCCATTGCAGCCGAGCGGATCAGCCCTAAACTCGTGCTTCCTCGGCATGCGTTTCCGACGGGCCTGTACAGCGGAGTAGAAGCTATGCCCCAACCGGAAAGCTTCCCAATCGAGACTTGGAGAGACGACGATTGTGGGCATTGTGGTCTCGGCGGAGCTGGCTCAGCAAAGCACGCTCTTGTCCGAGGGACCCGAAGCAGACGCAGAACGCGACAAGATGGCGCGATTGAAAAAGGTGCGTCTCGAGAAGGAAGCTGCAGAGATCGATTGATGCCTTGAACAAGACGGATACTGAGCGAGCCCGCTCGGCAAGTGGCGCGCGCGAGAACCCGCGAACATCGCCAAGCCGCGCTTCGGGACCGACGCCGAAAAAGACGTTGTCGGAGTGGATCGCGCAGCAAAAGCGCGACGGTGGCCATTATTGACTGCCCGCTTTCGGTCCTGCGCATCCAATATCATCTATCCGACGGATTTCTTTGATCTCCCGGTGCACATGTCGTGCACGCGCTAGCTTCTAATCGATTGAAATACTTAAACTCTCGCTCCAATCCATCATAGTCAGCGTGAGCTATCTCCAGCAAGCGACATCCAATGTGTGAATGCCCTCCCCGGCTGGATGCTCGAGTTCGTACGACGGTCCAACTCCGGCGACACACTAGTGACTGCGTGCCGCGGATATAGCGAACAAGATGTCGCTTCAGTTCTCGGCTGTCCGCGGCAAGCGTGAAATCCCCCCTCTCGCTGCGGGATAGAGAGCAACTTGCACCGTCTCAGAGCAGCGAGTCAGGTAGGGCCGTGGGGCTGGAAGGTCAGAGCCCGCGCACTGCCGAGACCACCAGGTGGGAGCTCACTGGCGTACGAGACCCCGACTGGTGCGTCAGCGGTCGATACCAAAATTCGATGTGAATCCGGGCGTCTGGTTGTTGCCCCCTTCAAGCAGCAGGGCAATCTCCAGCTCTCGAAACGAAATGAGGCGTCGCCCAGTCTCGTCCCACAGAGCCCTCCCCACGCACTGCAAACTTTGCGGCAAGGTGATCCGTCCAATGGCAGCGAGTTCCGGATGATCTCGCAACACGTCCGGCAACCGATAGCAAGGGATTCGGCTGCACAAATGATGGACATGGTGGACGCCAATGTTAGCCGTGAACCAGCGCAACACAGCTGGCAAGTAATAGTGCGAACTGCCATGTAGCGCAGCTTCGTGAAGACTCCAGGCCCCGTCATGGGACCAGGTGGTGTCCTCGAACTGGTGTTGGACATAGAACAGCCAGACACCAATCGACGCCGCCAAAACCATGATCGGCAAATGCACCAGAAGGAAGGGCCCAAAGCCGATCAGCCGGATCATCGCGGCGGCCAGGATCGCGATGGCGGCGTTCGTGCCCATCGTACTTAGCCAGGGCTTCCAGCCGCTTCGCATCATCCCGATCGGCAAGCGGTGCCGCAAAATAAACAGATAGGTGGGACCCAAGCCAAACATTACGATCGGATGCCGGTACAGACGATAGAGCAGCTGACGCCATCGGGAGCGTTCGAGAAACTCGCTCACTGTCAATGTGTCGATGTCGCCGAATCCTCGATGATCGAGATTACCCGAACTCGCGTGATGGAGGGTGTGGTTACGTCGCCAGTAATCGTACGGAGTGAGGGTCAAGACCCCGATGGTTCGGCCGACCCAATCGTTGACGCGCCGGCCGTGGAAGAACGATCCGTGGCCGCAGTCGTGCTGGATCATGAAGAGACGGACGAGGAAACCCGCTGCGGGTATCGCCAGCAGAAGCCCAATCCAGTAGCCGTGGTCAAGAGCCGCCCACATCAAGACCCAGATCGCGAGGAAAGGCACGGCCGTAATCAGCAGCTCGAATACGCTGCGCGCGCTGTTCGGTTCGCGATAGCGGGCAAGCAGGCGTGCCAACGAGCGGCTTTCTGGTGGGCTACGGACCATGCCTTCCGACCGCATTTACCACCAGCGCCGCCGCCAGGGTCCGTCCCAGCCTCCAGCCCATCGGCTTCTTCCGCGGACCAGTCTGATGATCAGAAGCAGCAACACCGCGCCAATCGCGGCACTCATGATCGCCGAGACGATACCGAAACCGAAATGGATTCCGAGTTGCGGAAACAGCCAGCTCGCAATGAAGGCGCCCGCGATTCCCACGATGAGGTCGCCAACGAGGCCAAAGCCAGTCCCGTGGACGAGCTGGCCAGCAAGCCAGCCGGCGGCGACGCCGACAACCAAGATGACGAGAAGGCTTTCGCCGGACATGTTCATCTTTGCGCCCTCACGATCCGACAGTCACGCTATGAAGCTACCGCGGTTGCACAGGATAGCCCCGAGCGGAGACAGATACTGTGCAATATTGCTCAGACATCATTTGTTCTGGCGGAACAAGTTGACCGCTCCGCGCAAACAAATGTGCAATTTTGCTCAGCGATGGCGGATGATAGCCCGTATATGTGTCGTCAGGCTTCTTCCGGACTTATGCGACCAGTCCGATCGGCAATCGGCCAAGTCTCGATCTGATCTATCAGACAGCCGCGGGGTGCACTCGCAAAGTCGAAAAAGCTACGAATCGATGGGTGCAGATTTCAGGTAGGTCTCCTCCGGATCAAGTAGAGTCGCGATCTCACTGGTCGAGATTGACGTATAGCCAGTACAGAAGGCCAGCATCGCTGCCGAGCCATCTTATTGTTGAGCTCCGAATGTTCGGAGTTAGAAGTCCATGCCACCCATTCCGCCCGCACCCGGAGGCATGCCGCCGCCACCCGCGTTCTTCTTCGGCACTTCGGCCACCATGGCTTCGGTGGTGATCAGAAGAGCCGCCACCGAGGACGCGTTTTGGATCGCCACCCGAACCACCTTGGTCGGATCGATGATGCCCTTCGAGATCAGGTTGCCGTATTCACCGGTCTGCGAGTCGAAGCCGTACGAGTACTGATCCTTTTCGAGGATCTTGCCGACGATCACCGAACCGTCCTCACCCGCGTTGATCGCGATCTGGCGGGCCGGGTAGGACAATGCCTTGCGCACGATCTCGACGCCGGTCTTCTGGTCGTCGTTCTTGGTGCGAATGCCCTTGAGGTGCTCGGAGGCACGGAGCAGGGCGACGCCGCCGCCCGGCACGATGCCTTCCTCGACAGCCGCGCGGGTCGCATGCATCGCGTCATCAACGCGATCCTTGCGCTCCTTCACCTCGACTTCGGTCGCGCCGCCGACGCGGATCACCGCGACGCCGCCTGCGAGCTTGGCGAGACGCTCCTGCAGCTTCTCACGGTCGTAGTCCGAGGTGGTCTCCTCGATCTGCGCCTTGATCTGCGCCACGCGAGCTTCGATGTCGGCTTTCTTGCCGGCGCCGCTGACGATCGTGGTGTTCTCCTTGTCGATCATCACCTTCTTGGCGCGGCCGAGCATCTGCAGCGTGACGTTCTCGAGCTTGATGCCGAGGTCTTCCGAGATGGCCTGGCCGCCGGTCAGGATCGCGATGTCCTGCAGCATGGCCTTGCGGCGATCGCCGAAGCCCGGAGCCTTGACGGCCGCGACCTTCAGGCCGCCACGCAGGCGGTTGACGACCAGGGTGGCAAGCGCCTCGCCCTCGACGTCTTCAGCGATGATGACCAGTGGCTTGCCGCTCTGCACCACGGCTTCCAACAAGGGAAGCAATTCATTCAACTGAGATAGCTTCTTCTCGTTGATCAGGACGTAGGCATCTTCCATCTCAACGCGCATCTTGTCGGCGTTGGTGACGAAATAGGGCGAGATGTAGCCGCGGTCGAACTGCATGCCCTCGACGACTTCCAGTTCGGTCTCCAGCGACTTGGCTTCCTCGACCGTGATCACGCCCTCGTTGCCGACCTTCTTCATGGCGTCGGCGATGAACTTGCCGATCTCGGCATCGCCGTTGGCCGAAATGGTGCCAACCTGGGCGATCTCCTCGTTCGAGGTGACCTTCTTGGAGTTCTTGACGAGGTCGGCGACCACGGCTTCCACCGCCAGATCGATACCGCGCTTCAGGTCCATCGGGTTCATGCCGGCGGCAACCGACTTGGCGCCTTCACGGACGATCGCAGCTGCAAGCACAGTCGCGGTGGTGGTGCCGTCGCCGGCCGCGTCAGCGGACTTGGAGGCGACTTCGCGCACCATCTGGGCGCCCATGTTCTCGAACTTGTCCTCGAGCTCGATCTCCTTGGCGACAGTGACGCCGTCCTTGGTGATGCGGGGAGCGCCGAACGACTTCTCGAGCACCACGTTGCGGCCCTTGGGACCGAGTGTCACTTTCACCGCATTATGGAGAATGTCGACACCGCGCAACATGCGATCCCGGGCATCGACGCCGAATTTGACTTCTTTGGCTGACATAATGATCTTCCTTTTCGACTGGTCAGGCCCCGAAGTTCGCGCTACTTCGCGGGTCCTTGAGGGCTGAAGACTTGAATGACGACCTCATCCTTCGAGATGCCGATTGCGCCCACCCCTATAATAAGGAAACGGGCTAAACGCTTAAGCGGCCTTCTTCTTGGTGGCGGGAACGTCGGTGAGGACGCCCATGATGTCACCCTCCTTCATGATCAGGAGGTCGACACCGTCGATCTTGACCTCGGTGCCCGACCACTTGCCGAACAGGACGCGGTCACCGACCTTGATGTCGATCGGGATCAGCTTGCCGGCCTCGTCACGGCCGCCCGGGCCGACGGCGATGACTTCGCCCTGCGAGGGCTTTTCCTTGGCAGTGTCCGGAATGATGATGCCGCCTGCGGTCTTGTCTTCGGCGTCGATGCGCTTGACCACCACGCGGTCGTGGAGCGGACGAAATTTCATGCGATCCTCCTTGGATTTTGTGATTTATTTTTCTGGATTGGCAGTCGCAATGAGCGAGTGCTGGTCGCTCTTCACATAAGCCTACAACACTGGCCCGCAAGGGCTTCGGCCCAGGATGTTAGACTTTACCTCGAGTCCCTTGAGCACGAGGCCCTAGTACGATTGATAGCAGGCGAAATAGACATGCTGATAGACCGGTGGCATTCGTGCTCGATTTGACCGAACGCTAGCGCGCCGAGGAAACCCTTCGGGATAGCGAATACAAGCTCCGACAAATCGTCGACGCCGTGCCAGGCATCATCCAGTCGTCGGGCCGGCCGGTAAGTTGGCAATGCAGATCGTCGAAGTCTGCCAGACTGCCGAAGCGTGGATCGACAACGCAGTAGTCTGCGACGTCATAGCCGAAATCAACCGTCGGCGACGGGTGACGGGGGAGATCCAGATCGCACTTCTGAGAGCCTCACGTTGAGAATGCCCTATCCGGAATTTTCACACGAACGGCAGGAAGATATCGGGCCGTGTGGGTAGAAGCCGCCGAAAATAGCCCCGTCCCTCAGCCGAAACGGCACTGCTGCCAGCAAAGAAGTCGTCCGGCATATGACGCGTTTTGCCAGCCACACGCTCGAGCGGCACGAGCTGAGGTTCGATGCGGTCGCCGTCATAGTGTAGCACCACCGAGCCACTGCCGGTTAAGGCGCTTTGCGCGGCAAATTCGCCTGCAGCGAAAGCCTCCTTGCGGTCGGTTTCGTCGATCACGCCGATATATCCGCGTGGTAGATAGCCTAGCGTATCGACGCGCGCCCTTGCCTTGCGAAAGCGCGATTTCAGCGCTTTCTGGATTTCGATGCCGAGATCGCCGCCGGTCAATTGCAGATTGCCATGGGCGTCGCGCTCGACCGCCCCGCCCGCCAGCGCCTCGGTGAGAGGCCGACCCATCTCGTCCTGCACGCCCTCGGACATCGAAACGATGCAGCGGCCCAGGCGCGCATAAACCGCCTCGACCTCGTCGAGGAACCGGGGAACCGAGAACGGCTGTTCCGGTGTGTAGATCAGATGCGGGGCATCGTCGGGCGATTGCTGCCAGCCTGCTGCGGCGGCGGTGAGAAAGCCGGCATGACGGCCCATAACGATGGCCACATGGATGCCGGGCATGGCGCGAAAATCGAGATCGATGCTGACAAGGGCGTTGGCGACGAAGGCGGCGGCCGAGATGAAGCCGGGGACATGATCGTTCTCCATCAAGTCGTTATCGATCGTCTTGGGGGCATGCACGAAATGGCAGGGGCCACTTGACTGTTGACGCAGCAGTTCGAGCGTTCCGGCCGTGTCATTGCCGCCAATATAGACGAAGGCACGGGCGTCGAGCCGGTCCAGCGCCGCGAGGATATCAGAGCATGTGCCGGGATCTGGTTTGTCGCGGGTCGAGCCGAGCGCCGAACTGGGCGTGTTGCCGAGGCGGTGCAGATCCGCCTCGGGGACAGCGGTGAGGTCGACGACGTTGTCCGCCGTGAGGCCGCGCACGCCATGGCGCGCGCCGAGAATCTGCAACGACGGATCATGCCTGCGCGCGGCAAGGATGGCGCCGCACAGCGTCTGGTTGATCACAGCGGTGGGGCCGCCGCCCTGGGCAATGACGATCGATGGCATGAATTCTCCATGACTTTATTATTGCTGTGCCGCCCGCGGACAGTGAAAGACGATTGAAGCGAAGATTATCCAATTCTGCAACGAGCTGTGGCCTGCAGCGAATGGATCTTTGGATCTGCGTCTTGCTAACCGTGCTAAAGGGTCGCGCTTAGGAAGGACCGCCTTGCGCCAACTGCGGTCCATCGACGATCCACTTCGACAATCACCAGCTTGCCAGCAGGTCGCGCCCACGCCCGTCTACCGCCGACGCTGAAGCACCCGGTTCGGCGTGCTCACATCGTTTGTCTCTGGACTTTCTTTGGTCTCCCAATGCACACGTCGTGCACACGCTGTCCTCTAACCAATTGAAAAGCTTAAACTCTCGCTCCAATCCATCATGGGGGCCACGGAAAAGATATAATCTTGATATTTCAACGAGTTACCTTGGAATTCAAAGGGAATGCCCATAAGCATGTGCGCTTCAAACCAGGCCAAATTTGCGCACGCTTGTAGCCGTTTTGACCTGCTAGTGCACGCGTAGCGCACACAAAGCGGCGCGTCGCCCGGAGGATGTCCAATCATGCTGCCCCGGAAGCAGATTGCGCTCTGCTCGGCGCGGTCGAGATCGAGGCAGCGCCGGGCAGCTCCGGGCTGCGCGCGCGGATACGCCGACACCTGCTTCGACCGCGGCGTATTCGTCCGCGCGCTCGGCGACACGGACCCCATCGCTGTCGCGGCCCAGCCGGGACAGACGATATTGGTCCGCACACCCTTGCGGCCGTAATCGCGCGCCAGCGATTTGCCGAAGCCGATGCAGGCGTGCTTCATCGTCACATAGCTGGCCGCGTCGGGGCCCGCGAACAAACCGGCGATCGAAGCAACGACCACGACGGCGCCTTTTTGCGCGATGAGATCCGGAAGGCTTTCGCGGGCGCAGACAAAGGCTGTGTCGAGGTTGAGCCGGGTCGCCAGCGACCACGTCTCGTCAGTCATCGAGATTGTCGGACCGACGCCGTGGCCTCCGGCATTGGCGATCAGGATGTCCACCTTGCCAAACTTGCCGTGGATCTCCTGCAACGCTGCCCGTACGGCGACGCTGTCGGCCGCGTCCGCCTGCACCACGAAGCAGCCGGTGTCGTCAGCCAACGCCTGCAACGGCTCCCGTCGCCGGCCCATGACGGCAACGTTAGCGCCCTCCGACGCCAAGGCCGTTCGTCCTCTGAATCTCATGTGTTCGCTTCGCCCCCGATGCCGCCCGCGTTTTCGTCGAGCCGGACGACAAACTGCTATCCGACGGTCGTTCGTTGCTGTCAGTTAGACCCACCGGGCCAAGTACGTCTTGGACTCAAGCGCAGCTACGCTAGGACGTGGGCGCGTACGGCGGTTCCGCTCGCAAGTCGCTTCGGACTGCACTGTCGCGGTCAACACGGAAGGGTACACGAGAGGAAACGCGGCCTCGTTTGCCGTGGGCTCGTTCAATCTCACGGCAGAGGCCGCAGATTTATTTTAAGTCTAAAGTATCAATACAGACCAAAAGATCACCGAGGCGCCCATTGGAGAGCCATGGGGATAGTTGTTCTCCGCACAAGCTCCGAAAAATTGCATATCGGCAAGCAGCTTCGGCGCGCGTTGAACGAGCCTTGAATTTACTTTTGGCACGAACTATCTTGTGGGCGACATCGAGGTCGTCGCGTTCAGCGGGCCCGGATGCCGCAGGAGATCTGATTTGGCAGTCGCGAAGGAGTCCCCACCTGTTTCACCCAAGAGCGGGGTTGACCAGGAGGCCGAGTACCGGGCTCAGACACGGCTTTGGCTTCGGCTGCTTGCTTGCACAACCCTGATCGAGGGCGAGTTGCGGCGCCGGTTCCGCGAGGAATTCGATTTCACGATGCCGCGCTTCGACGTTCTGGCCCAGCTTGACCGCGAGCCGAGTGGACTGGTGCTGGGAGAGCTGCCGAAGCGCCTGATGGTCTCCGCCGGAAACCTCACACCCATCGTCGATCGCCTGGTCGAGGACGGCTACATCACGCGAACGCCGTCCAACCTGGATCGGCGCGTGCAGATCGTTTGCATGACCGTCGAGGGCCGCAAGGCCTTCAGGCGCATGGCCAAGAGCCATGGCTCGTGGCTGGCCGAATTGCTGGCTGGATTCTCGGCCGACCGGCTCGATGAATTGACCAGCGAGCTCGACGAGCTCAAGGGAGCCGTCAAGGACGCGATGCAGAAGCCGTGAGCTGACCGAGCCACATATTCGGTGTCGTCCCTGCGAAAGCAGGGACCCATAACCACAGCTAGAGCATTTTCTGACCTGGCGGAATCGGAAGGGATTCCCTTGTGAGGCAAATCGTGATTCACCCTGAGGGCTGGTGATGGAGGCCAGCCCCCATGGCTAAGCCGCTCTCGCCGGACCTTCGCCTTCGCATTATTCGGGCTGTGGAAGAGGAAGGCATGAGCTGTCGGGGCGCCGCCGGCCGGTTCGGCGTAGCGCCATCGACAGCGATCGAACTGGTCAACGAATGGCGCAGCACCGGCGCTTGTGAGGCGGGAGCGCAGGGCGGAGACAGACGTTCAGCTCGGATCGAGGGTCATGCTGCGGAGATCCTCTCCCTGGTCAAGGCTACGCCTGACATGACGCTGGCCGAGATCGCTGACCATCTCCTCAAAGTCCACGGCGAGCGTTTCGTGCCGAGCGTGGTCTGGCGATTCTTCGATCGCCGCAACATCACGTTCAAAAAAAACATCGCACGCCAGCGAGCAGGATCGGCCGGACGTGGCCGCTGAACGCGCGGCGTGGAAGGCATCTCAGCCTGAGATCGGCATCCATCGGTTGGTGTTTATCGACGAGACGGGAGCCTCGACCAAGATGGCGCGGCGCTATGGCCGCTCGCCGTACGGCCAGCGCTGTGTCGCAGCGCTCCCGCATGGTCATTGGAAGACGACGACCTTCGTCGGCGCGCTCAGAGCGACCGGCATGACTGCGCCGATGGTCCTTGACGGTCCCATGGATGGTCTGGCGTTCGAGGCTTACGTGACGCAAGTCCTCGTGCCGACACTCAGGCCCGGCGACATCGTGGTGATGGACAATCTCGCAGCACACAAGCGCGCCGAGGTCGGCATCGCAATCGATGCCGTGGGCGCCCAGCTCCTCTATTTGCCGCCTTATTCGCCCGACCTCAATCCGATCGAAATGGCCTTCGCCAAGCTCAAAGCCGCACTTCGAAAGGCCGCCGCCAGATCAATCGAGGCTTTGGACAACGCTATTGCCACCGCCCTGACCGCCTTCACCGCCCAAGAGTGCCTGAACTTCTTCGCCGCAGCCGGTTATGACCGTGTCTGATCAGAATCTGCTCTAGAGCATTTTCTGACCTGGCGGAATCGGAAGGGATTGAACTAAGCCGCTGCCGCGGCGTAGGGGGCAAGGTGGCATAGTGTGACGCACTGTTTCAGGTGACACCCCCGGGACGCTTGCGGGATAAACCGGGATTGCCCGGGAAGTGGCGAGTTCTCAAAGGGTTGGCTGGGCGGCGGCGTATCTTTGGCGGTAGGCCCTCGCGCAAGATCGAATAGCACCATGGGGGGCCCGACCGCTCTCGAAGCATCGAGAAATCGGCAACAGCGTTGCGAACTCGGACTCAAATCGGCGGCGACCGGCGTCCGGAGTCCGAGTTCGCTTCGGATTGCGTGAAAGCCTTTTAAATTGGGCACAAGTCCAAGCTTCAGCGCTAGCAGCCGGTGCCGGAACTCGGACTCGAACCCGGACTCTGGACAAGGGCTATTCCTCTTCTTCTGCCGCTATCGGTTGTTCGCCTGGTAGATAGGCGAAACCGGGGTCGATTCCCTCGGGAACCAATACGATCCGGCCGCCTACGATATGGGGCACGAGGCGTGACCGCGGCGCCCGATCGGACACCTGATAGCCGTAGCGATCGAGATCAGCGTCGGAAAGGGTTTCAACCCAGCAGTGGCAGAACCAGCCGTTCGGCGGGAAATGCGTTTGCCACCACGGATCGTCGACCGGCAGGATGGTGCCATCCCAAGCCTCGTGCTCAGCGCGCGGATGGGACTGTCCGGCGAGATGTTTGTACATCAGGTAAGGCCGCTGTGCCTTGACCTGCTGAATCTGTTCCCAACGGCCCGCGGCATAGGCCATGTTTACGTTGGTATCGAAGATCACGCTGCTGCGCCATCCGCGCGAGCCGTTGTAGCTCCAGCCGTGCTTTTCGACGATGTTGTCGAAGTCCTGACGGAATTCGTCCAGCGTGGTGCCATTTGCAATCGCTTTGTCGACGGCATCGTGGAAATCGCGGACCAGGTCCTTCGACGTCGCGCCAGCAACAGTAAAGGCGACCGTGTGTTGCTGTTGCCATAGGTCAGTCCAACTGGATGTCGGAACGTCCAGCTTTTCGCGCATGAAGCGGATCGCTTCCAGCGGATCGGTACTGAAGGCCGACGCGTCCACGGCTTGCAATGCAGCTTCGGACGCCCCGCAGCAACCGCACGAAGATAGCCGCTTCGGAAGGATGATCCGTTCAGCGACCGTCGACAATGTCGGTTCTCCCCGCCAGCTTCGCGATCACGAGAGCCATCTGGAGCGCGCGGGTCATTCGCGCTGGGTCCAGTTTCAGGCGCGCCAGATGCGTGCGCACATCCTCGAGCGACACCGCGCTCTGAAGCGCCGTCTTGATGTGATCGACCAGCTCGGTGAACGCCGGCTCACTCAGATTCTCGGCGACCCGTGCAAGCTCGGCTACTTCGTCGGCCGATCGGCGACGTAGCATACGGGCATGCAGCGAAGAAGCCGCTGCCGGATCGCCCAAAAGGCTTCCGAACGGCGATGGCGCCGCCGGCGCCGTCAAAACCTCTTCCTGCGGCCCCGGTTCGCGCAGACCAAGCTTGCTGCGCATCTCCACCATGCTGACTTTGAGACCCATCGGCACGAGCCTGGTGACGCCCTCGATCGTCTGCGTCAGGTCTTCGTCTTCGTCCCGTCCGATGCGAAGGGTCGGATATTTGAGCTGCGGCCCACGTTCGAGCTGTACCCACGCCTGCACCAAGTCGCGATTGAGAATCGCACTGAGTGCCTTTGCGTCGGCGCGTTCGATATCCTTTTGGACTTGCCGATGTTCCTGCCCAACGGCATGCCCGCCGGCGATTGCATCGGTTGTGGCGGTCTGTCCCAGGACAGCCTTGGACATCTGCCGATCCAGCCAGTCCGCGCGCCGCTCATAGAGATCACTACCGGCGCCGACGTTTTTCGACTCGATGAATTCGATCATCATCGATTCCGGAATAATGGCCGCAAGGTCGCCGGCGATGTTGGCGACCGCGTTGAACAGCGTGTCCTTGTCCTCGTTGGTCGAGCCGACCGGATACTTGCCGACGCGAACCGGCTGGCCGAACGTTTGCGAGAAAATGGCCCAGTCGCGCTGGGTGAAGCCCTTGAACATCCACCACCAGGCGGCTAGGCGCGCGATACCAGAGCGGATCGGCAGACCCGATTTTGCGCGGACGACGGTGGTGATGAACTTGAACGCCGGGAATGGGCTCTCTCCGGTCGGCGTCGTGACCGTGCTGATTCCAATCGAGTCATAAGAACCAATCAACAGCGGTGTCTTCCCGTCATTTCGATCGAACCGGAACCACCGAGGATCGCGCCACTCCAGTCGTTTCGGGAACCACTGGCCCATTGATGTGTCCCAGACGATCTCGGTAAAGCTGATGCCCTTGCCGATCGCGTCGAGCATGTTGAAGATTTCGCTCTCCAGTTCCTCCCGCTTCAACCAGGCGCGCACCATATCCGCCATCGAATTGGCTTCCGGCGTATCCTCCGCGGCCTCAACCTGAATATTGAGCTGCGACACCGAGCGCTTGCGGGTACCGAGCACACCAACGTAATGGAGGTCACGTTCTTCCACCGTCTCGGCAAGCTCGAAATAGCGCAGCGGATCGCCAGAATCGGCGGCGCGCAGAATATGAGCGAGGCGAATCGGATTTAGACCGTCACCCGGATAGCCGGTCACGGGCGATCGAACACCCGTCAAGGACGGCCCGGCGATCTCGCGCGTCAAGGCTTCGCGGACAATGGGCCGGCCATACTGATCAACAAGTCCAATGTCGGCCATCAAACGCCTCCAGGCTGGCGCGTGCCGCGTCGATCGACGGCGGCGGGAATCGTGGTGAAACAGTCGCAGGTTTGGGTCGCAAGCGAATGCACGCCATCGGCAGCGACGCCGGCGAGAATGGCGTTGGCGCTATAAAACGGCGAGCCCGGATGGATGCAAAATCCGACGTGGGTGCGGAACTGACTCATAGTGTGCCTCTCAATCGTGCACCCATCGGCGGCCGCCACCAATCGCGGGCCCCGCCAACCGGGTCACCGCCAGTATCCTCAAGCGGCGAGCGTCCATCATCGGTCGATTGCGACCGGTAACCGACCTCTCTCACGCCAGATCGCGTCTGCGCATAGCCCAGCGCGAGCGCGACCGCGAAGTCACCGTGCCGCTTCTTGCCGTCCTTCCCGTCGGTCTTGACGGCCGGAATTTGCGGGATGCCGCGGACGGTCGTGACCAGCGCGAGATCGCCGAGCAAGTCGTCATCCTTCGGCACGAGTAGCGAGCCGTCCTCGAAGGCCGCCTTCATCGGCGGGAAGTTTTCGAGATACCACTGCGTCGACAGCTTCACTTGCTCGATGCGCAACGCCCCGTAACGCTGGGCGGCTACCTCGGCGAGATAGGCGCCGTTACCGGTCGCATCCATCTTACCGCCGATAAAGCGCGGCAGCCGATCGCAGATGTAGAAGAGGACCTGACGCTGCTGTTCGAACGGGATGTTGCGCAGCTCTGCCACGAACGGCACGGTCCGCTTCAACGTCTTGCCGATCTCGATCGGAACGATGTCGGTCAAGTCGGAGACACGGCCAAAGTCCTCTCCGAAGGCATGCTGGCGGTCCTGGTCGAGCGCCTTCAAGGGCTCTTCAAGGTTTGCCTCGCACCAAGCCTTGATGTCGCTCTCGCGCCGATCTTTCGGCAGATAGGTAAACTCCGCCGAACGCTCCAGCCGGAACACCTTGAGATCGCCAAGCATCCGTCCTTCGATCAGCGGACGGGGCAGATAGGCGCCGCCGCCCTGCGACGGGACGCAGAATAGCTCTTCCTCGGCATGTTCGCCGTAGAACGCGACAATGCTGGCTCGCCATTGTGCCTCGTCTTCGATCGACCAGGTCTTTCGGGTAACAAGGGCAATTCGCCGATACAAGCCAGCCTGTAGCGCGTCGTCGAAAGTGCAACGGATGATCTTGAACGGATTGCGGCCGGCGCGCGCGTCCTCGATCAGCTTGTTGAAGGCGTTGTCGACGCCGAGATGGGTCGAGATCACCAGCACCTTGCCGCCCCACATCAGGAGCGCGAGCGCAGCCTTCATCACGCCGTCAAGATCGTCGTGGAATGCAGCCTCGTCGATGATGACATAACCCTGCCGGCCGCGCAGCGAGCGCGGGCGCGAGGCCAGTGCGACGATCTCGAAGCCGGAAGCGAAGCGAATGCGGAAGGCCTGGATGTTCTTGTCGGCCTCGCCGTCGTCGAACAGGAATTCCTCGATCGCAGCAGCGGCTTCATTGAAGCTGCGCGCCCACATGCCGCACGTGTCAATGAACTCGCGGGCCATGTCGAGGTTGAAGCCGACGTAGAAGGTGTCCATGCCGCCGGCGTCGCGCGCTGCAGCGGATGTCAGGACAGCGTCGGCTGCGACGCCCCACGTGGCGCCGATACGGCGCGACTTCTCGCAGAGGGTGACGGGGTTCTGCGCTGTCGATTCCAGAAGCTGCTTCTGGTAGCCAAGCAAGATATCCTCGACGCTGCCGGCTTGACGCGCCAGCTCGGCGCCAGCGAGAATGCCGGCGCGCCTAGTATAGGCCCACTCCTGTTCGGAGACGATGCGCGGGGCTTCGGTCATGCCCGGGTGATCTCCCCTTTTCAACAGGCCAACTCTGAAACGGCAGATGTCCCCATTGTCCCTCCAACTGCGATCTCGACAGCGGGAGTTGGAACCGGCATCCTACTGGCATGAGGATAGATCATGGCTTCGGAGCAATCGGGCTGCTTGTGCTGGCGACTTCGTTGGCCGTCGTGCTCACGACCGCCATTCCCATAACGGTTTCCAAGGAAGGTCTTGAGCTTAAGGATTGGCTTGGCTTCGCGGGTAACGTCCTGGCCGCCTTTGTTGCGCTCATCGCCGCAATCATCGCATGGTACGCCGTCCAGGATCAGATCGCAGCACAGCGCGATGCGACATTGCTTGGCGTCATGATGCGTGAAGAAGATAGACTTGAAGGCGACTTTCAAGCCTGCGGCGTTGGAGTCGAGTTCCTTAGATCGATCTATTCCGCAGAACTCGTCCCCGGCGGCGAGAACGTTCAAGGCTACTGCCGGCAACTTCGGAACCAGTTCGGGCTCAATGGCGACGTCACCGCGATGACGAGCATTCTCCGTGAAAAGCTCGGAACGCCGGCGTCGCCGAATATCCTCTACCTCATGGCAACGCACTGCGCTGCTTTGATGCGAGGTGCCGAGCGCGCCGAAGAAGCGACGCGGAAGATTGATCTCCTGGCATCCGACCCTGACGGGCGCGCATTGTTTGTTCGCGAATGGAACAAGATACCGCCGATTCGTGAAGCAACCTCCGTTGTGATCGACATAGTTCGAAAGCGTCAGGACGAAGCAGCTGAGCGCTTGGATGCGCTTCGCAGGAGGATCGATGCCGTCCTTGCCATTCCAGACTGAAGTCACGGCTTTGCCCCCGACGCGTTGATGCCCAGAATCTTCGACTTGATCGCCCTGACGGTCTCATCCGTGAGGCCCTTGGCTTTTGCGACCTGGTCGATCGCCTTGCTGGCCTTACTGGCCAGCTCGGCTTCAATCTTGCGGCGGCTCTCGGCCGAGATCTTCCGAGCGCCTTCCGCCTGGTTGAGCGCACGCGCCGTCATCATCAGCATCTCGGCGGTGTCACCATCGGCGCGCAGGTCGCCGGCGTTGGACAACATCTCGAAGATCAGCGTCTTGATGGTCTCGGCCACCATCAGCGTCACCGAGTTGTCGCCGGCCTGGTCGAGTTTCGGCGCCAGCACCGCGGCGATCGCGCGGGTCTCCTGCAGGCGCCGGCCATGGATGGCGATCGCCATGGCTGTGCGGTTGAACGCCGAGCGAGAGATCTGCGGCGGCTCGGCGGTCGCATCCTGCGACAGCGAGGCCGCCCTTAAACGGTCGTTGAAGCTGTCCAGAATTTCGATCTGGGTGAGCTTGCGCTCCTTCAGCTGTTCGAACGCCCAGGCACGGGCCTCGTCGGCCCATTCCGGCAGCTTGTCGATCGCGGAGATGCGGCCCCGGCCGCGCTCGTGCTCGGCGCGCGCCATTGGCCTACGCCTCCGGCGGTGACGGCCGCTTCACGCCGGTGATGACCATGCGCCGCTCGACGTGCTCGCCTCCCTTTGGCCGCAAGGTCGCGACCACGACGCTGCCAACTGCCGTCTTCTCGATCGCGCCGACCTCGGCGAGGTAGTTCAGTTCCTCGCGCACCCAATCACGCGACTTGGCGATACCGAAATTCTCCAGCACCTGCTGCAGAAGCGAGTCGTTGAGCGAATAGTTCGACTGCGCATGCAACTCGCGCAGGATGATCAGTCGGGCGTCTTCCCGGATGATGTCACGCATCAGCCCATCACCTTGTCAATCATGGCTTCTTGGATTCGGCCGGCCATTGCGCTGATCGGCTTCATCTTCTCGTTGAGGCCGGTCATCTCGGCCTGCATGGTTTTGAGCGCCAGCTCCAGCCGGTGCGTTACATCCTTGTCCGGCAAATGCTCGACGTCCTTCTCGACGGCTGCGATGCGGCCAGTCAGCAGCGAGTTGTCGGCGACCAGCACAGCGATCTTGGTGTCACGCGACTTGAGCTCCAGATCGAACGCAGCGAAGCGCTCGTCGGTCTTCTTCGCGGCTTCCTTCGATCGGCCATTAAAGATCGCATACAGCGACAGGGCAGAGTTAATCCCCATCGCGACCCACGGCGCGATCTCACTCCATTCCGACATCACTTGCCCTTCGCCAGCCGTTCACGCTGGTGCTGCTGACACGTCCTTGTCGCGTCGATGTTGCTGTTGGCCTCGCCGAGCGCGACGGCATATTCGCCGATGACGCGCCACGGGTCCGGATGATCCGGGACCGCCGGGTCATTGACGTTTTGCGCCAAGCGCTCGCAGTCGCGCGACAACGCCACGCTGTTGCGGATTGGCGCTCGCGTCAGCTCGACGCTGCGGGTGCTGCTGAAGGGAGCGCATCCATTCAAGCACGCCAGCAGGAGGATCAGCAGGGTTCTTGCCGAACTTCGATTCGTAGTCACTGAGCTTGCCCTCCGCATCCGACGCGCGCTTGTCGGCCTCCTGTTTGAGCTTGTCCGCTTCCTCGGCCGTTTTGCGCGAGACGTCCTCGAAATACTCCGCCCGCGCGAGGTCGCTCTTGAGCTGCTCGATCTGGTCGCGGCCATCGGCGACGCGGTAGCCGAACGCGAACATCGTCGCCGCGGAGGCGATCAGGCAGGCCGTGCCGGCGGCCCGGGCGTAGGGAACGACAGCCGGAACGAGCCTGTCGATGAACGGAAAATGCGCGATGGCGAAGGTCACGGCTGCGAGCGCACCGAGTAGCACGATCGACGGATACGAAGTCGCGAGGCCGAAGGCCACGTCGCCGGTCAGATCGCCGATGCTGCCAACGACGTTGTGCAGGACACTGTAGCTGTCGGACAACAGTTTCACGATCATGCCGGCTTGCCTTCCGGTACGTTGGCGAGGACGTCACCATCAATCGCATGCCGGGCTTTGCTGGTCTTGTGGTTGGCCCAGAGCGAGTAAAGGATCGTGCCAATCGAGATCGCCACGCCGATCACCGTCAGGATGGTGAAGATCTGCGTGACCCAATCCGAGCTGCCGGCGACAGGGGCGAGCGCATCCTTCGCGCTGTCGATCGCGCCGGTGACCACGCCGCCGCCGATGCCAGCCTTAACCGCGGTACCCGCGTCCATCGCCGGTTGCGCAACGTCGCTGGCATAGGCCTTGGCTTGGCCGCCATCTTCGTGCACTTTGGCGGGCTGCGGGCCAACCGAACCGGTCGCCCAAGCTTGTGCGATCGACTTCGCATTGGCGACACGGGCAGTCCAACCCTTGCCGAACGCATCCCAGGTCGAGAGGTGCTGAAGCATGCCGAGCCGGCGCGCTGCCATATCTGCGATCAGCGCGTCATGATCGGGATGGTTCAGCACCGCTGCGAGCGTCGCTTCGCCGATGTGTCCGTCCACATCATTCATACGTAGCGCGCGCTGCAGCCACTTTGCCGCCTGGAACGGCCCCGAGTTTACCGCACTATCGAACAAGAACAGATCGACGCCGGGCGGCAGTTCGTCGGCGCGGATCGCGTTCCAATACTGGGTCCGATAGATATCGTCCCGCTCGGTCTTCCATTCGGCGGTGCCGCGCATCGCGGCGGTCAAGGGGCGGCGCTTCAGGCCCTTGCGGTCTCGATAACCGTCGTAGACGCGCTGAATGATGCCTTCGAGCGTTACGCCGCCTGGATCGCGCGGGTGGTTGCTGTAACCGCCCTCGTAGCGCAGGATGAGCGGCATGGACTTCTGGAAGTCGCGCTTCAAGACGACAATTCCCCCGATGCGGTGAGCAGCGGAGGAATCCCGTATTTTCCCGAAATCAGTAACCCTGACACATGTCAGGGTGTTTCCAGATGTGTCTGATCAGAAGAGCCGGCCTTGCTTGCCGTCGTTCTTGACACGTAGCTTAGCCCGGCGTCGATGCACGGTGCGCTGTGACAGTCCGATGCGGCGGGCGATCTCGGTCGACGAAGCGCCTTGATGCTCTAGTCTTTCGACCCGCTCGTGAATAGAACGCACGAACTGGCGGTATGTACCCCCGATATGGAGAGGTATGTCAATCCGCTGGCCACGGCCGTCGACCTGAAAGTGCTCGCAGAGCTTCTTCGCCAGATCGTGGCCGACGCACTCGACCAGCCAGTATTCTTTCCAATCCAGCCTGGCTGCGCTGGGGATGTAAACACGTGTTCCCCCATGGCGTGCAGCGATCGACAGCGCGCCGGCTTCGCCGATCACGTCCGCGATCTCCTGCAAGATGCCTGGGAGAGGCTTCGTCACCGCTTCGACCTCTTCGGTCGCTTCGCGGTCATGTTGGGGCTGAGGACGGTGACGACGATGCTGTTGACGATCACGTACCTCAGACCGTCCGCAACGACCGTCAGCTCCTTGCTGCCGATCGATCCTGCGGCAACGACGGCGCGATTTAAAGACCCTTCAATATGCCCGCGCAGACCTTCGGTATCGAGGCCACCGACACGCTCGATGAAACGGAGCAACGCATGATCGCAAACACGCACGGGTCGAATCGGCTTGGGCATTTTTTGAGTCATTGTTTTGCCTACGCCTACCGAAAGTTGCCGCGTTCGACGATGCCGACTTTGGCATCATTCGCTGCTGGTCTGTGCGCTACTCGCGTATGTGCCGCGCAATACGGGAGCCCCCGCAGCGACGAATGGCCGCAGAAGCCGAAGTCGTCATCGCCGACCGCGCCGATCGGCCAATGGCATTTCTCGTCAGTCAGTTCGACGAGCGGTATCGGCTTGCACTCTGGCGGCGCTGTAAACGCGACATCGACGCGCTCCGACACCATGGCAAGGGCCGATGCGACGCGAGTGATACGGCGCGGATCATCCCCCCTGGTGACCCTCGGTCGCGACGCGCGCTCTCTGGGAGGGCGACCGAAGGTAGGCGGGCGGCGGCGATCGGTCAGGCCGAGCCGATTAGCCTTGCCGATCACCGCACTGCGCGAGATACCCATCTCTGCGCCAATCTCGGCCGCGCTCATTTGGTTGGCCTTCCAAAGGGTGGTCAGGCGCTCGATCCGATCCGGCGTCCAGGTCACGGCGTTCATGCCTCTGCTCCGCGGCGATCGAGCGCAGCGCGCAGCTTCCGCCCCAGGCCCTGCTGCACGTCGTCATAGTGATGGGACTCGAAGGTGCTCCACTGGTTCTGCCTGGTCACTCGGCCGGCATAGTGAAGAAGGTCTTCCATCGGGTTGACCGCGCCGCCGATCGGCTTGACGTCGCCGATCTCGATCAGCCGCCGCCACTGCGCGTCGAGCACCGCGCGCTTGCGGGCAATCACATCGTCACGGCCGACCGATCCGTCCGGCCACTCGACGCCGCCGTCGCGGGCGAGCCATGATTTCAAGCCCTCGATTGCCGAACTGCCGGCGCGCGGGTCATTTAGGAAGCGCACGTGCGAGACGCCGGTCTGCCGCTGCAGATACGACAGCATCGCCTTGTCCGATCGGTCTCGGACGATGCCGAGATTGTAGCCGGATATCCAAAGCGCTCGGAGCTTGGCGCCGATCGGGCCGTCCAGGCCGGCAACCTGGCCCAGCGCGGTGCCGGTGCCCGCGAGGTCGCGCAGTTTCTCGATCACGCGCTGGGCATCCCGAACCGACAAGTCCTTTGCGCTGACGACGCCAGCCTCGCGCCGCAAGAAATCGCGGTAGGTATCATCGTCGCCAAGGCCAGCATTCCGCTTCAAGGCGTGAATCGCGGCGATCATGCTGGTGGTGGCTGGTTGGCTCGAAGGTCTCACGATTGAACTCCTTCAGTGGTCCGGGTTTTCTTCTGAGGAAAGCCGTATTGATCGCGCGTGCCGATCGGCACGATCGCAAGTTCGAAGCCGAGCACACCGAGAGCTGCGTCGATCGTGTCGAGCATCGGCATGTGGGCGGAGCGCCAGCCCGACAGCGCGAAGGCACTGACGCCGGCAGATCTCGCGACGCGCTTCCGCGAAGCCTGCTGATCCGCCATTTCGCGGAACAGGCCGCGGACGAGCGGATGCGTATGGTCGGCGGCCGTGATCCGGCGGGGCCGCCGGGTCGGGATGCTGGCGAGCTGCTTGGCTCGGAACGCCGGATCGGCATTTCGAGCGATCATCTCAGCGCGCTTGGCCTCACGTTGCGCCGGCGTCCATTGCTGCGCGCTCCTTCGCGCGACAAAGTCCGGCTCGGCATTGAGCTTCTTCATCAGAGCGGAATGCCGAGCCTTTCGCGCTGGCGACCATCCTGCCGAGGTGCCGGTCACGCCGCGACCCTTCCTTCGGCGTCGTCGAAGAATAGCGCCACGGCATCGGCCACGACATCGTCCGGCCTCTCACCGGTCACGGCGCAGTGCGCGCGTAGCTTTGCTTCTACGATCGGGGGCAACACGTGGCCAGCGCATGCCGCTTCATCCGGCACTATGGTGATCGAGCGAGCGCGGTTCGGCAGCATCGTGATCCAGCCCCGCTCTTGAAGCGCGGTTAAAAGAAGGATCACGTGACCGGGCGAACGGAGGCCAAGCAGCTTCGCCAGTTCGCGCCGGCTCGGCGCCTGGCCGAGGCTTTCGATGTGGTGCTGAATAACTTCGAAGCAGTCGCGTTGACGCGCGGTGAGGCTCATGCGGATCACTGCGCGGCCTCCGCAAGCTGGGCGCCGAAGGGTTCGACCTCGAACGTCTCGCCTCCGCTGCCGACGCGTACGCCCTCGATCGTGCGCGCGAGGGCGGGATTCTTGAGCATCGCCTCCTTGTCGATCTCGGTGGAGACACGGAGGAAGTTCTTGTAGGTCTGCGCGCTGGCAACGTCGTTGCGTCCTAGCGACTCGTTCGCCTTCGCGACGATGCGATCGACGATCTTCACGTGCTCGCCAGTCAATGTGACCTTGGCGGGCTTGGACCGCCATGCGACCTTGCCGGTGGCGAACTCAGCAGTCTTCAGGCCGCTGTTGCCAAGCAGCGTTTGTCGGTTGGTGTCGCAGTAGAGCTGAAGGCCCTTGAACAGCCGTTCCGCCTCTGCAAGGTGCGGCGCGGCGTCTTTCTCCGCGTTGGCCTTCACCTGGGCGAGGCTCTCCTTCATCGCCGTTTCGATCAGCTCGACTTCGCGCACGGCCTTGCCGAACGCGCCAATCATCGCCGCGACTTCCTCGCGGTTCTGCGGGATGCGGAGATCTGCAGCAGCGGCTTTACCCTTAACCATTGATAGGTTCCTCTTGCGTTGACGTGGGCTGGCCGTAGCCGATCGCTTCGAGCGAAGCGCCGATCACGGCGACTTTGTTGGACAGTTCGCGCCGCATGACGGCGCGGACATCCCGGTCGCGCTGCGCCTGCACCAGGTCGGCAAAGGCGAGCATGTCGTAAGTGCGATCGACGATCGGCCGGAGCTGTTCGATGCGCCGTGCCATCGCGATGATCTCGATCGTGGACGCCTGTATCGCAAAGCGCGTGCTGGATGACGCGATGCGCGCGGCGACGTCGTCGGGGTTGATCAGGGCGACCTGGTCGGAGAGCGTCGCCTGGCGTGCCGGTGCGTCCGCAATGTCGTTCACGCCGCGCCTCCGTCGATGACGCGAAACTTGCGCGGCTGCAGGACGACGACGCGGCTGTCGGGTGCGGGTGCTTCAGCGGCGATGTCGATCACCGAAGGGTCGACGCCCAGCTCCAGCATGGCGACCCTCGCATGGAGCGCGCGCAGGCGGCGGTCGAACTCCAACCAGGCTTCAAGGGTCGGATACGGCTTTCCGTCCGACCATGACTTGAACGTCTTGCAAAGGTCCGCGATTTCAGTTGCCAACATTGTCATCCTCCTTGATGCGGGAATGGACGCACCGCTGGACGCCGAGGCCCCGGCAGTTGCGATAGATCAGCGCGCGCACCGACGATGCGCCGGTGTTCGGCATCTTTTGCTGATCGAGGCAGTAATCGAGCGCGATCTCGCCGACTGCCGGGCACATGACCGTTGCGTTCATGAGCGCGCCCCGGATTTTTGCCTTCACCCGTTCGACATCGCCGGGATACTTGTTCGAGATCACCTGCGAGACGACAGCGCCCGAATAGCCGATGCGCTTGGCGACCTTGTCGGCAGTCGTGCGCTCCGCTTCCTCGGCCAGCATCGAGACCTCGGCCGACATGTTGTCGCCCCAGGCGGCGCGAGCTTTTGCCAAATAGTTCGGCTTCATTGGCGTGCCTCCGTCGCGATCGGCTCGGCGCCGACAAAGACCTTCGTGTTCGGGTCCCACATGACGTCGGCATTCACCGCTCGGCGCTCGGGTGCCTTTGGACCGGTGTTCATCGACGGCTTCAGCCGCCACGTGGCACCTTTCGGGCCGCCGCTTGGCGAGGTGATCACCAGATAGCCGGCGTCCGTCAGGCGCATTACGTAGCGTTTGGTGCCCTCGTAAGTCGGCCTCACGTCCTCGGTGGTTGCGGCGAATGCCAGCTCGCGCAGACCGAACGATTTCAACGTGCGGATCGCTGTCCAAAGGTTCTCCTGCGCCGTTGCGGGAATGATCGACCCGTCGCGACGGACACGCGGCGCGATCCGCTGGCGCTTGACCAGGCGGAAGACGGTGCTGGCGCGGTTGGCCTTTCCCGCCCTGACGATGTCGAGGAAGCCAGCCTTGCTCAGCGACCAGACATAGACCTGGATGTCGCCACGCCCGACGTTGCTTTGGTCGTCGACATCGTTGATCGTAAAGTCGCCCTTTGTGTCAGCGAGCTGGCAGATGATTTGCCAATAGCCCTCCTGTCCGCGGGGAACGCGGACAGGAAGGTTGGCCGGGACATAGTGCTGCGAGTTGTGGCGCATCGATCAGGCCGCCTTCCGCTCGCGGCGCGGATACTGTTCGATGTGGCGCGGCGCAGGCGGCTCGCCGGTGTAAAAATCGGCCGCGCCCCACAACTTCATGTCCAGAGCTTTCATGCTCTTGTTGCGCGCCAGCTCCGCTGCCTGATCGAGGTTCACAACGATGCGGCGGGCACGACCGCCAGAGCGTGCCCGGATTTCTTCAAGCAAGTCATCCTTGATGTCGACCTTCGGCGCGAAGGCGTTAGCGAGCGCGCGCGCGTCCTCAAGGTCGCAGGGTTGCGCTGGAAACCAGTGCAGCACGCGATTATGCATCCGCTCGACGGTCAGCAGCTTCGCCGGCAGCTTCTCTTCGCCGACCAGGATGACCGGCGCGCCCGACGCCTCCTGCAGCTCGCGCACGATCTCAATCATACCCTTGTCGACCAGCTTGTCGGCTTCGTCGACGATCAGCGGCCGGCGCGGGTCTTCCGCCAAAACGCTCTTGGCCATGTCCGACAGATCGGAGATCGGCCAGCGCTCCTTCACCGTCTCGCTACACTCCTTGAGGATTTGGCGCAGCAGCGTGCGGCGCGTCCAGCTATCGCCGACTTCCACTCGCAGCGCCTTGGTGCGATTCTGCGCGAAGATCGAGGCGTAGGTTTTGCCGTAGCCGGACGGACCATGGCAAACGCCGAAGCCCGGCAGATGCGGCGAGCGTTCGATCAATCGCGTGGTCATGGTCATGAACGATGCGACGTTCTTGAGCGCGACCGGACCCTGGACGGTGAGTGTAGTTGATGCGTTCATTGGACTTCCTGACTTTCCAATTTTGTGGTGGGTTATCCGGCGTGGATTTCCTCGCCGGTGGTGGATGCGAGCTCGCCGCCGTAGGTGGCGAGGAAGCCGCGGTACTCGTAGCCTTGTCGGTACTCGCCGAGCCAAAGCAGCTCGTCGGGCTCGACGAATTCCTTGCGCGCGACGCTGGCCTCGATCGCGCGAGCCCGGTTCCAGCGCTGATGCGGTGTCTCGGTCGGCCGCAGCGGGTTGACGCTCGCAGCACCCGAAGACTCGGTTTCGGCGCGAAGCTGGGCGGCCAGTTCGGCAACGCCTGCGGCGTGCCGTGCGATGTCATGAGGCGCGAATGCCTCCCGCGCAGCGGCAAGCGCTGGCGTATCGTGCGGTACTTCCGGTTTTGGGAATTCGATCAGCTTGCCTTCGTCGCGCAGCGACTGGCGACGGATGGAATCGGCGAAATCCTTGGCCCTGATCTTGCGGGCCTGCTTCTTCACATCGTCCATGCGCTCGGCGATCAGGCGCTTCTGTTCGGCGCGCGCTGCCGCGATAGCCTTTGCCGGGTCGATGCCGGCGAGTTCGGGTGCGACCACCTCGCCGAGATAGGTCTCGCCATCGACCTCGTACACATAGGCTCTGCCCATGTCCTCTTCGTCCATGCGGACCATCACCTGGTCGCCGACATTGAGGAAGCCGCCGATATAGTGCGCGCCGTCGATGCGGATGCCGGTCTTGGTAACGGTGCGCACGCCGTCTTTGCCGGCGACCGGTGCGAGCAACATGTCGAGCGCGCGCACATCCTCGATCCGGCGCAGGTTGCCGGCCGCCATGGCGGCGACGGCGAACGGCGTCTGGCCCTTCAGGCCGGAATGCGGTGCCCGGCCGTACACGTCGTTGCACCAGTCATCGACGCGGGCCTGCAACTCGGCGGCCGAGAGGTTGACCTGGAACATGTCCTCCGGCGCCTCGCCGAGGCGAGCCGAGAATGCTTTGCGGTTCTCGATCACCTTGCGGTCCGCAACGCTATGCCCGATGAAACCCTCGAGGGTGCGCATCAGCCCGCGCTGCATGGTGCCGATTGCGCGCTCGACGTGACCCTTCTGCTCCGGTGAGAACGGCGCCGACTTTTCGTGTTCGATCGAGAGCGCCGCGAACAGACGCTGCGTCGTCCGGGCAATGAAGTCGGAGCCGTTATCAGTCTTGATGCGCTCCGGAACGCCCCAGGCGAGAATGGCCTTGCGGATCAGCAGGCCGACTGCGGCAGCGCGCGGCGTCTTGGTCACGGTCGCGACCAGGCGCCGTGAATAAATATCCTCGCAAACATAGATCGTGTAGCGGCCATCGGTGGTGAGCACGTCGGCGGGCGACGCGTCGATCTGCCAGACCTCGTTGAGACGCTTCGCTGGGTTGGCGACGCGCGCCGCGAAGCGCATGCGGTTCTTGAAGCCGTCAGGATTGCGGATCGACTCGATCTCGACGCGGTAACTGGTGCGCCAGTTCTTTAGGACCTGTTGAAAGGTCCTGATCGGCGGCAGCGCGACGGGGGCACCGGCGACACAGATCTCCGGGAAGGCGTCCGCGACAAGGGCGCGGATATGGTGCGCGGTGAGCTGCGGTTGCTTGGCGACCAAAGCGAGGATGTGCAGCTTCACCTTGCCGTCATTGGCGCGATCGAGCACGCCGGTGCCGCGTCGGGATGCTGCGCGATCGACGGCGAGGCGCGAGCGCTTGCCGGCCTTGGCGAAGGAGCGCCAGCGGGCCAGCGTGCGCGGCGTGACGCTCTTGATCTCGTCGGTGATCCAACCGGCCAGCTCGATCGCGCGGGTGTTGTAGAGATCGGCGAAGTGTTGGTCCGCGCGTTTGTGGCCGATTCCGGCGTCCTGGGCGATGCGGTCGGCGAGCGCGAGCACCGCAAGGCGGGCGTCGCGCGCGCTGGCGGCATTGCCCTTGATGTCGACGGCGTCCGGTTCGGCCGCGGCGTCGCGGGCGACCGATGCGGGGATCTCGACGGCGTCGATGTGGCGTGCGACGTAGGCTGCGCGTGCCGTCGCCGGCAGCGAGTCAATCGCGTATTCGAGACCGCCGCCGCGACCCGATCGAGGACGTGACGTCCAGCCCAGCCGATCGGCGTTGCGCTTGATCGCACGCTCGACGTTGGGAAGGCCGGGCAGCTTCTCTGCTGCGATCTCTGCGGCCGATAAAAACGCCTTCACGTTCTGTTGTCCCGTTTCAGATGATCAGCGCTTGCGGCGCGGCTTCTTGGTCGCGTCGACAATTGCGACGAGCGCGCCGTTAGCATTGCCGTTGAATTTCAGAGAGACAGCCTTGCGGCCGGCTGTGGTCGGCTCGACTGCGCCCATGCATCCGGCCTTCGGCATCAGCTTGCAAAGGCCGCGCTTGGCGAGGGCCTGCATCGACGCGTGATGGTGCGGTTGATGCAGCGAACCTTCATAGCCAGCGGGCATCCGATAGAGGCCACCGCGAGCGACGATGTCGACCAGAGCGAGCTGTTGCCGCTGGGTGAGTTCATCGAAGGTCATCGGTGATGGCCCTCCGACGCGCAGTGGATGACGTGGGTGCGGCAGCTCTCGCCATGCTCGCCGAGGCCGCATGGCGTCAGTGCGAAGCAGTCCGGGCAGAACTCGCCATCGGCGGCGTCGCAGATGAAATGACGCGTCGTGCAATCGGTCGCGCATTTGAAGCAGGTCGCGCGTCCGAAATCGCGAATCTCGGGCAATCCTGAAAGCACCATCACTTGCCGGCCCTCCATTGTGCTTCGGCTTCGTCGATCTCGCGCTGAACTTCTGCGAGCCGCTCGCGCGCTAGTTCGCGCCGGATCAGCGGCTCGAAGCTCTTGTCGATGGCGATAAAGCTGGTGTCCTGAAGCGCGGCGTTGATGACGCGGACGTCGCCGGTCACTGCGACTAGTGCAATCAGGCGATGCGCCGGAATATTGTTCCGCTCATTGGCGGTCGAGGTGTACTGGTCGAGCATGCCCGGCGTGACGTTCTCGCCGAGACTGGCCGACATGGCCTTGGCGATGTCGGCGCGCGACATGGTTGATTCCTTGATCGCCTCGGCGACCGCGCGCGCGATCCGCGAGGGATAGTTGGCCGCTCGTATCCGTTCGGCCGGGAAATGCTTGACAGGCGTCATGGCGACACCCGCTCGGGCAACGGGATTGCGGTCCAGACGGCGCGGCGCTTGGGCGCGCGGGCCTTGACCATCGCGTTGAAGATGACGGCGATGACCTCAGCGACGTCGAGATCGTCGTAGGCCTTTGCGCTACCGGGTTTGCCCGTGGTGATCGGAGCGCAAACCGGTGACCGGTCGTTATAGCGCCCGGTGAACATCCGCGCCTGAGAGCCTTGCATGCGCGCGACCGCGTACTTCATGGTTGCACCAGGACTGTCCGGGCTGCGACGATGGTCCGGTCTTTGTGGGTGACGCTGCCGATCAGGGCGAGCGCCCCGAACAGCGCGATGGCCGAAGACAGGATGACGATGATGGCGAACCGCTCAGCGGGCATCGATGATGCCCTCCAGCTCGGCGAGCCAGCGCGGCAGCACCAGGTCGTAGAAGCTGCCTTCGTCGCTGGAGCCGATCAGGATGTCGTCATAGGTGAACGAATGCTCGCGACCGGTTTCGCGATTGCGCACCAGGATGTTGAAGCGCGTCACGTCGAGCACGTCGACGCGGAGGCAGACATTGCCGTTGGAGGGCGCCTGCATCATGCGCACCTCCGGGGGCGACTCAGTTTGTCGGGAACTTTCTGAGTCGACGCCGCACGACTCGGCTCGATAGCTTTTCGGCAGATCAGCTTGCCGGACCGATCGAACCAGTCCGGCCAAAGCTCGTGGAGGGGCTTACCGACATGCTCGGCAATGATGAGGTTACAACCACGGGACGGCTTAAGAAGCGCCGCAGACAGAGACGCGCGCGCCTTGCCTTTGGAACGGCCAAGCCCTTCAAGGGTGAGGCCCTTCTTGTGGAGGGCGGCTATAATGTCTGCGCGGTGCCAACCCGGCATCGTGGGCGCCTCTTCGGTCGATTTTCGGGGGTCGACGGTAGATTTTTCGGGCGACAACCAAGGAAGTTTGACAATATGACTCGAAAATCGGTTCGGTCAACCGAAAAACAGGCCGTCGATAGTTCCACGGTAGATATTTCGGTCGATCGAGAGGGTCAGAGGGCGATTCGTCAGGCGGCCGTGGTCGATTCAGGCGGCGACGCGCCCGCTTTTCATCTCCCCGACGGCCGAAAAATGAGCATCGGCGAACGCTTTCAGTTCGCGCTCCGGGTCTTGCCGGTCGATGCACGCGCCGACCTTGGCCGGAACGAAAAGACGCTTCGCACCTGGAAGACCGCCGACGACATGTCGCTGAATGTCCTGATCGCGCTCGCCGCCAAGACCGGCATCCCGATCAGCTGGATCGTCGAGGGCACGCTTTCGATCGGCACCACGCGCGAGCTGGTCGAGGAGTTTTCGTTCGTACCCAAGCTCCTGGTCGAGGCGAGCGCCGGTGCCGGCGCGCTATCGCAGGACGTGGCGTTCGACGCCGACATCGTCGCGTTCCGGTCAGACTGGCTGCGCAAGCTCGGCATCAACCCGCGTTATGCGCGGGCGATGTTCGCGCGTGGCGACGGCATGTGGCCGACGATCAATGACGGAGATCTGCTGCTGGTCGACGAGTCCATCACGTCGGTCGTCGATGACGGGATTTACATCATCGTCTCGCATGGAGCTGTCAGGGTAAAGCGGCTGCAAATGCGCCGGGACGGCTCGCTGCTGCTGAAGAGCGACAACACGGCCTACGAGGCGGAAGTCGTTCCGCCGCCTGAGATCAACGACGTCAGGGTCGCGGCGCGCGTGCGTTGGTATGGGCGATCGATTTAGCAGGGATAAGCGCAACTCATGCTGACGATGAGCAAATATGCCGCCACCTCGTTATAGCCCGTTCGAAACCTCGCTCCCAGACCTCAAACCTGACGACCTGGACGTTTTGCGTTCGGTTCAGGAGGGATGGTACGTCGAATACAAGCGAGAGCTTCCAAGCGTTCGCTCTATCGCCAAATCAATCAGTGCTTTTGCGAACACGTACGGAGGCTGGCTGTTTTATGGAATAGCCGAGAACCGCCAAGATCGAACGGCGGGTGCATTTCCCGGACTGCCGTGCGCAGATGAAGCCACGATCGAGATGCAGGTTCGGCAAGCAGCATCGTCGTCGATTAGTCCTCCACCTTATTTTCGAGCTAAGACAATTCGAGGTCCAAGCGCCGAGTTGGGTCTCGCTGATGATCGATTCATAATTGCGATCGAAGTTCCCATGAGTGACGAGGCGCCCCACATCCACGTCGACGGCAGGATTTACAGACGGGTTGGGGACGAGTCTGATCCACGAGCAGAGACGGATCGACACATGCTCGACCTTCTGTGGCAGCGGAGCGAGCGCAAACGTAAGGCTCTCAGAGAATTGCTGAGACGCATCTCAACTACCGTATCGGAGAATTTTGACTCGGGCAGCTACCTTGAAGTCTTCTTTGTTCCCGCTGCGTGGAAGGAGCAGATCCCTGAGCCACCTCCGTCGTTCGACGATTTCGCCACGTTGATGACCGACTCTTCGTTAGAAACCGGAGGTCTCCCACTTGAGAACTGCTTTACTTTCTCTGATGGCTTCATTGCTAGGCAGGTTCGTGGCAACAATCCCAGAGCGCAGTTGCTGACGTGGCGATACTACCTTGATGGCGTGTCGCATATTACAGTCCCTTTTTCGACGTTTCCGCTAGACGCGAAGGACAGCCCCCTAAGTCAGTACGATCACTTTGCAACCTTCGAGGCCAAGTGCAGTGAAGTTGGTTACACGAACGTAACAGTAATCGACCTCAACTACCTCTTCGCTGTCCTGGGGGCCGTCGTCCGTCGACACGACGCATTGGGAAATCTTGCTGGAGCGTTGTTTCCGTATCGGGTCAAGTTGCGCTTTAGAGGAGCTAAGAGCCGGGTCCCATTCTTAGACCTACCGAACTTCATTAGCTTCATCACAGCATTCGGCATTCCGATTGGGCATTTCGACGATATTTTTTGGCCGTCGGAGGAGGACACTATGTACAATTTTGGCGAACCTGCAGAGGACCGTGAACGATGGACGCACGATCGGACGGCGAAGCTTTTCTTTCGAGCTTTCGACGCCTTCGGTGTACCCGCAGAGCACATTGCCAAAGGCGACAATTGGAGCCAGGCGCTTGATGGTCTGAAAGATCGCGCAACGAAAGTATACGGCTTACGCCGCGCGACACCGAGGCAATCATGAAGCCAAATCATTTTTCAGCGTCCATGAGGAAACTCGGCGCTGTGGCTGCTGCTGCCGCTGGGCTGGTCCTCTTGTCAGGAGCCGTCGCGCTAGCCGATCGCGACGAGGAACCGTTAACGACCCTGTGCGACTACGTCAAACAACGGGTCGACGATGTGATCCGAGATGGCGATCAGTCGACCGCCAAACGGCTGAAGCCGTTGCTGGAACGCTGCGCCGACCTGCGGAAGGCCCGGTTCGATCAGGGGGCGGCGGAACACCGCAAGAGCCAATCAAAGCTCGGCCCGAACCGAAGGCGGACCCGGCCTCCCCACAGAACGGCCACTGAGCGGCCTGGGCCGTTGTCCGCTGTCCGACTGCCCGGAATCTTTTAAAGGCCGAATTAAAGCTCCTGTGGCCCGGCGTGGGGCCTTCCGGCCGCCATGGCGGGTCACCAATCGGGCGGGCGCCCGGTTTTTGGGACGTTTCACGGGAAACGCCCGTTTCACGAGGCGCTGTCCCCGGTAGCCGGGCGGTCGGGCGATCCCCCACATCTTGCGGATTTGCGGCAGGGTCGGAGTCCGGCTTTGATGCCGGCATGGGATCGAAGTCACGGGAAAGCATGTTCGGCGCCGCGGTCAGGCATCTGGCCGAGCGTGCTAGGGACACCCGGCTGAAGGCCGACGCGGTCGCCTGTCAGGCCTGGAACGCACGTATGCTGGCATTTCAGGGGCCGGCCCAGCCGTCGCCGGCCCTGGGCGATGCGCTTAACGCCGGATATCGATACCTCGAAGTGGAGTGCCTGGGCTGCGAGACCCACCAGACCGTCGCACTCGACATCATCAGGCGACCGAAATGGACGCCGGTCCACGAGCTGGAGCGGTACATGCGCTGCAAGGATTGCTCGCGGATTCCCGGCTACCCCTTCAAGCGTAGCCACCTGGTTGCGTTACGGTCCACCAAGATATCAGCGCTAAGCCCGCCATCAGAGTGGTGGCCGGGAGAAAGATAAAGGGAATGCCTTCCCCCGCGCCATTTATTCTGGGCGTTTTGCTCACCACCGCGGCAGCTTCGGTCGTTGCGCTCTTTGTCAAATTCGATGAGTCCCATGTTTGGGACCTTGCAAAGATGGCGCTGCAAGGCGCCGGGGTTCTTGTGTTGGCACGCCTTACCGTCAGCTGGGCTATCGACAGCTTCAAGACCCAGAAGCGATTTGAGAGAGACTCCGCGACCTTCTCCAGCGTCTTGTCCGCTCTGCGCGAAATGAGCCGAGCGAACGACATACTATGGAACGATGTCGTTGGCGCTCGACAATACGTGTCGACGTACTTGGATGCCGCAAAAGAGAGATGGCGCGTCGCCAAGCTCAAGTTCGAGGATGCCGCTGCCGCATGCATCTTTCTTCCCGAGGCAATTTCGTCGATCGTATTCAGGCTCGAAGATGATCTCGCGAATAAGCCGCACTTCGATTCATATGACGAAGACATCGAACATGACGGGGCTCTCGTTTCACAGGCAATCAGGAAGCTCGAAGCCCTGAAGCATCTAATCTGATGCTCCTGTCCTGACGGCAAGGGAGGAGGCTGGCGACACCGATGGCAGTCAACGGCTGGGGCCGGCACTTCCACGAGATCATCGTGCTGCCGGATGGGCGCAAGATCACGACGCTGCGCCAGGCCATGGCGTGGCTGGCCAAGGAAGTGCCCCAGGCCGAGCATGAGATGAAACCAGTCCAGACCGCCGCGCATTGCGTCGTCGCGGCGGCCGAGAACGAAAGTGCGGGCTGGATGATGTTTGCCCGGATGGGCATGATGCAGGCCATCAACCGGCATGCCGCGCTGTCCGAATTCAAATCGAAGCGGAAGCAGCGCCCACCGGCCAAGCTAATCAAGCTCCAGCGATAGCGCCGCTACTTGCTATGGCGCCGGCGACGGCCGGTGATGACCAGTTCGCGCGCCTGCTGCGCCTTGTCGCTGCCCGGTAGCGAATAGGTCAGCCGTACCTGCTGAACGCTGAAATCGGCAAAGGTTCGCCGGATCTCCGGGACGTCGTTGATGGACAGGATGAACCGGCCTTTCAGCGCGCTTAAGACCTCCGCCATGCGGGCATACTCGGTGCGATCGAACATGCCGGCACCGTAGTCAGTCTCGCCGCCGTAGTATGGCGGGTCGAGATAGAACAGCGTGCCCGGCCGGTCGTAGCGCGCGATGAAGTCTGCCCACGGCAAGCACTCGATCGTGACGCCGGCAAGACGATCATGAAGCGCGTCGAGCATCGGCTCCAGCTTCGCGACGTTGAAGCGACCGCCCATCGGATCGACGCCGAAGTTTCGGCCGGCAACCTTGCCACCGAACGCGGTGCGCTGCAGGTAGAGAAATCGCGCTGCGCGCTCGAGGTCCGTGAGCGTCGCCGGATCTGTTGCCTTCAGCCGCTCGAATTCGCGTCGACTCGTGAATTGCCAGCGCAGCAAATCCATGAACGGCACATAGTGGCGTTGCAGGATGCGGAAGAAGGTCGCGACATCGCCCGACCGGTCGTTGATGATCTCGCCCTTCGGTGCGCGCCTCCGTCGCAGGAATACGCCGCCCATGCCGACAAACGGTTCTGCATAGGTGTCGTGCGTGACACGGTCGATGCGCGCGACGATCGTCTTCGCGAGCTGCTTTTTTCCACCGATATATCCGGCCGCCGGCCGCACGGGCGCAACGGACCTGTAGAGAACTCCTCCAGCCATCTACTCAAAACACTCCGGCCTGCCTACCGTCGAGCCGCTGTGCAGGTCCTCTGCGTAGCAGCGGCGGGTCGGCGAGAACCGTTCTCTTCGTCGTGCGGGTCTCTCTGCCAGGATTGGCCCGCGGTGGCAGCGTTTCGCGGCGCTGCTGCCCCCGCCACTTAATTAAGTCGGGGGCGCTAACCTCGTCAAAACGATTGGAGTAGATTCGGTTCGAGGTCGTGTGCATCATCAGATGCGACACGTGTTCCGTAACCCTGACATCCGTCAGGGCGTGCTTCATTCGCGCAGATCGATCTCGCGCATAGCGAGCATCTCAAGCAGGCCCTCTTCGGAAGCAAACAGCGTGTACTCGTTCATGTTGAACTTGTCGAAATGCCGGAGAACCTTCCGACGCTCGCTCGCCGGGATGGTAAACTTCCAGAGCAAATCCTGCTCTAGGCGGCTGGTGATCTTGAACACGCTGTCGTGAGGCGCAAAGTACCAGTGTCCGTCGATAAATTGGGCGCAAAAGGTATATCGCGACTGCTGCCTGAAATGACGGTTGTGCGTCCTGATATAGGGGCCCATGCTGAAGATGTTGGGCTCGTCCGATCCACCAAATTTGGCGATGCCGGGATGCTCTCTGTAGGCATAGATTGCGACTTCATGTGACGGATCGCGCGCCTTCGAAAATGCAAAGAACGCCGCAACGTAGGGCGAATGGCTCCAGTCAAGCAGTGGCGATGGGAAGCCACCGTGTCGCAAGTGCGCCATGTAAGTGGCCGATTCGAACATGAACCCTTGGAACAAGTCGAACTGTCGACAGGACTGCTCAATCACCTGATATGGAGGCATGTCGAATGTCAAACCGGTGAATGTCTCGACAGACGGCTTAATGCGCTGGATCACGCGAAGATAATCGCTCACTTGGGTGCCTCTCGATCGCCGTTCCAGAGTTGTCTCAAGTGCCCAGCGCGCGTCAGCCTGCCCGCGAAACCACACTTCATCCCACACCCGTCGCTCGTTGCCGGGGTCGAGAGCGGTTACTCGTTCCTCGAACTCCTCCCAACTGCTAAGTTTAACTTCAGTTGTTCGTGGCTTTGCAGTCTCTTCATCGTTGCTCTGCATTGTTCAGCGCTCCCGCCGATCTCGATGACCTCTAACCCTGACACCCGTCAGGGTTACGAATCCCGGATCGGTCGCCCAGTGTGGCGGCATGTCGGGAAGAAAAGCAAACACAGTTCTGAACGTGGTGCGCGGCGTTGGCGCCGAAATCGCGTTCAGTTCATCGGGCAGTAATCTGCCCGAATGGATCATGGTCGTACCGTCTGGCAGTGGCGGTGTGATCGAGACTGTTGACGGCCGCGGCCCGTACCGCATCGCCGATCTCGCGAGGCTGATCACCCGAAGTCTGCAGGCCGCGAACGGACGCCTGCCCATCGACGAGAATCATTCAACAGATCTCGCTGCACCGAACGGCGGCCCGTCGCCGGCACGCGGATGGATCGTCGACATGCAGCCGCGCAGTGACGGCATCTATGGCCGCGTCGAGTGGTCGACGCCCGGTGCTGCGCTGATGAACGAGAAAGCCTACCGCTTCATCTCGCCGGTATTTACGCACGACAAGACCGGCAACATCCTCGGCCTGCTGCGGGCTTCGCTCACCAACACTCCAAATCTCATCGGCATGGCTGCGCTCCACGCCGATACCAGCACAACTGACCCGGAGAACGACATGGATTTGCTTGCACAGCTCATCAAGCTGCTTGGCCTTCCTGAAAATACCGACGCATCTGCGGTGTTCGCAGCAGTGAAAAAAGAAGTCGACGACGAGCCCGCGCTGAACTCGATCGCGGTGGCTGTCGGCCTCCCGAATGGGACGGCCTCCGACCGTGTGCTGGCTGCGGTGAAACAGAATGGCGTGACGCTCGCGTCGATCGCCAAGGCCGCCGGCCTCAAGGAAGACGCCGGCCACACTGCCATCGTCGATGCGATCGTCAAGCTCACCCGCGGTCCCGACCAGATTACGGCGCTGCAAGCCGAATTGTCTGGGGTCACCACCCGGCTCAACGAGGTGCTCACGACGACAGCGAAGGACAAGGCCACCGCCTTCATTGACGGCGAGATCACCAAGGGCCGCGTCGGCCTCAAGCCGATGCGCGATCATTACATCTCGCGCCATTCAGCGAACGCGCAAGCCGCAGCCGACGTCGAGAAGGAAGTCAACGCCATGCCGATCCTTCAACCCGGAGCCATCCTGTCGGCGATGCCGCCCGGCACCACTGCGGACGACAACACCAATCCCGTCGCGCTCGCGGCTGCGGCTTCAACTTACCAGAAGAAGCTCGCCGAGCAGGGCCAGACCATCGACTTCGCGACCGCCGTGAACGCGGTCTCTCAGGGAGCCAAGTAACCCGCCATGATTCCGCTTTTCATCCGTTCGTATCAGTGCTCGGCTGACATTCCGCCGAACACCATCGTCAAGTTCAGCGACGCGGCCAATTCGAGCAAGGTGGCATCGGGCGCCGCGGCGGCCGATGCGCTGTGGGGCATCTCCGACAGAATGGGCGGCCTCAGCGGCGGCATGGCCGACATCGTCATCGGCGGCCTGGCAGAGCTAAAGCTCGGCGGCCCCGTCGCGGCCGGCGATCCCATCACGTCGGATGCGAACGGCAACGGCATCAAATGCGTCGCCGCGGCCGGTGTGGTCAAGCGGGTCATCTGCTTTGCCGAAGAGCCCGGCGTACTCGGCGACGTCATCAAGGTCAAGGTCGCGATCAGCCTTCTGCAGTTGCCGGCCTAGCGCGCCGGCCTTCCCATCCTCACACCTTCATCAGCAAGAGGCCACCATGGCTCCCAATCGTCCTTTCGTTGTCGATCCAGTGCTTACTGCGATCGCGATCGGCTATCGCAATCCAGCGTCGGTCCTGATCGCCGATCAGGTGCTGCCGCGCGTTCCGGTCTCGGCCGAGAAGTTCAAGTACACCGTCTATCCGCTTGAAGAGGCCTTCAACATTCCTGATGCGCGAGTCGGCCGTCGTGGTCGCGTGCAGCAGCTCGAATTTGGCGGGTCGGAGCGGACCTCTTCCGTCGAGGACTTCGGCCTTGAATCTCCGATCCCGAACTCGGATATCGAGGCTGCGGCTGAAGCGCGTGCACGCGGCGTCTCGTCCTACGATCCCGAAGGGCACTCGACGCAGATGCTCACCGATACGGTGGCCAACATCCGCGAAGTGCGCGTCGCCGGCATAGTGCATGATCCCAACAGCTACGCGGCAAGCCGCCGCATTGCGCTGTCGGGCACCGATCAGTTCGACGACTATGCGAACTCCGATCCGCTCGGCGTGATCAAGGCGGGAACCGAGGCGACCCTGGTCTATCCGCCAAACAAGATGGTGATGGGCCGCGCCGTGTGGTCGAAGCTGTCGAGCCACCCGAAGATCGTCAACGCCGTGAAGGGAAACCTCACCAATCAGGGCATCGTGACACGCCAGCAGTTTGCCGAGCTGTTTGCCGACCAGGGCATCAACGAGGTGCTGGTCGGCGACGCCTGGCAGAACACCGCGCGGCCCGGCCAGAGCGTCAATCTTGCTCGCGCCTGGGGCAAACACATCGCGATGATCTACGTGAACCCGCTGGCGCAGCCCGAGGCCGGCGGCGTCACCTTCGGCCTGACCGCGCAGTACGGATCGAAGATCGCGGGCCGGATCATCGATCAGGATGTCGGCCTGCAGGGCGGTGTCCGCATTCGCATGGGCGAGCGGGTCAAGGAGTTGGTCGTCGCACAGGACACCGGCTACCTGATCCAGAACGCCGTCAAGTGACCGGGGGATCGATGGCGTCCAGGAAGAACAGCGTTTCCAAGCCGCAGAGCAACGCGGCAAGTGAGGCGGCCGGCGCCAAGCCGGCCGCAATGGCGGGCTCCAACCAGCCCGTCATCGATCAGGGCGGCGCCGCCACCGGCGCGACCGACACCGGACCGCAACAGCCGGGTGCCGACCAGGTCAAGCCGAAGCGCGGCCGCGCCGCCTCCGAGCTGCGCAGCTTCGAGGTGAAGTCGCTGCTCAAGCATGACGGCGGGACCTACGAGGTCGGAGACGAAGTCGAGTTGTCGCACGCGGCGTTCCTGCCGCTCAAGGCAAGCGGCGTCGTCGGGGGCGATTGGCCCGAGGGCTGATCGCTTCGCCCTTTCCCGAATTCGCGCGTCGGTCCCGACTGGTTCGGATTCCTGACACCCGGCACGCGGATCACGCCGCGGCGGCGCTTCGGACACGCCGCCGCGGCCCTTGTCCGAGTCCGATGATTGAGGAGCCAAGCGGTGTCCGGAACGCTCCAGCCAAACACACACAAACAGCGGCTGGCGCTGGTCTCGCCGATCAACGGCTGGCCGCGCGAGATCGTCGTCGACCACGGCGACGGTACGGTGTCGCTTTTGGCCAACGTTCCGGAGATCCGCGGCGCCGTGGTCCGTGGCCGGCGCGCCGGTGACGTCCTCCGGGAACTGATCGCGTCATGACCTATACTTCTCAGGACGATCTGGTCGCTCGGTACGGCACCGACATGCTGGTCGATCTCACCGACCGTGCGTCGCCACCGGCCGGTGCGATCGATGCCAGCGTCGTGGCGCGGGCGCTCGCCGATACCGACGCCATGATCGACGGCTATTTAAAGGGCCGTTACAAGCTGCCGCTCGACGCTGCCCCGCCGACCTTGCGCGACCTCGCCGAAGTGATCGCGATCTACAAGCTGCATCGCGACACGGCTGCGGACAAGATCAGGCAAGATTATCAGGACGCGCTGAAGACGTTGACCCTGATCTCGAACGGCACCATTCGCCTCGACGTCGCAGGCGTGGAGCCGGCATCGTCTGGTGCATCGGGCGTGCGTACGACCGATCGTCAACGGCCGCTGACCGAGAAGACCATGAAGGGCTACATCTGATGGTCGGTGTCACGATCAAGCTCGACGGGACTGAGAGCGCACTCGAGGAGTTGGACGGCTACATCAATCGTGCGCGCGATCCGCGCGGCCTGTTCGCCAACATCGGCGAGCTGCTGATGGTTTCAACTCACCACCGCTTCGATGCCGGCGTCGGCGTCGACGGATCGCCCTGGCCACCGAGCTTGCGCGTTCGAAGGCGTGGCGGGAAGACGTTGATCCTCACGAGCCGCCTCTACCGGTCATTCACATACCAGGCCTTCGCGACCGGTCTCCAATTCGGTACCAACGTCGTTTACGCCGCCATCCATCAATTCGGCGGATTGATCCATCAGGCCGCGCGCATCGCCGTGCTGCACTTCAAGACCAATAAGCGCACTGGCCAGAGCCGCTTCTCGAAGCCGGGTAAGGCAGATCGCGCCCGCAAGGCCTCGATCGGGGCGCGTGACATCCACATGCCGGCGCGACCGTTTCTCGGCATCGACGACGGCGACGAACGTCAAATCCTCTCGTTGGCGGAAACGTGGCTCGCGGGCGAAGGGGCGACGCCATGACGACGCTGGTCGATCTCGTCGCAAAACGCATTGCCGCCCGGGTTCCGACGCTTGCAGGCGCGATCGAGTACATTGCCGAATTGGCCGCGCTGGTCGAAGCCGGGGCACTTCCGCAGCGTGACCTTGCGGCCTTCGTCGTGCCACTCGGCTTCGACGATCGCGGCGGATCGTCCGCCGCCAATGCGTACACGCAAACATTGGCCGACATGGTCGGCGTCGTTATCTGCATTAAGGCCCGCGGCGATGTGAAGGCCAAGTCGGCCGTGCCGAAGGTCGACGAGATCGTCAACGAGATCGTCGATGCTGTGGCCGGCTGGACACCCAACCAATCCGTTGGTGTCTTCCGCGTGCTGCGCGGCCGGCTCATTCCCGGCGCGTCCGGCCTCATCGTCTACCAGCTCGATTTCGAGCTGCTGGATCAACTCAGGATCGTGACATGACCGACCATGAAATCCCGCGCGAGGGCGGCAGCTATCTGCGCCAGCCCGACGGTTCGTTGAAGCGCGTCCACGACAGTGCGCCCACCGCGACGCCGGCGCCCGCCGATCACAAAGCCCCGGCGTCGCCGCGGTCGAAAAGGTCAAAGGAGTAACCTGACATGGCGATCTTCTACCGCCTCATGGTTTTGCTTGCGAAGCGCGAGGTCACGTATGGCGTCGATCCGACGCTGACTGGCGCGACCGATGCAATCCTCGCGCAAAACGTCTCGATCCGGCCGATGGAAGGTCAGGACGTCAATCGTAACCTGATCGTGCCGTACCTGGGCAATCAGGGTTCGATCCCGGCCGGCCTCAACGTGGTGATGGAGTTCGATACCGAGCTGGCCGGCTCGGGCACCGCGGGCACCGCACCTGCCTGGGGAACGTTGGCGCGAGGCGTAGGCTTGGCGGAAGTGGTCACCGCTGACGTCTCGGTCGCTTACTCACCGATCTCGTCGGGCTTCGAGAGCCTGTACATGAAGTTCTGGATGGGCGGGACGCTTCACGCACTCAAAGGCGCGCGCGGCACTGGCAAGGCCACGATCAACGCCCAGGGCATCCCGAACATTCATTGGACATTTACCGGCCTTTGGGTCGCGCCGTCCGAAGTCGCGGCCGCCGTGCCGACGTTGACAGCATTCAAGAAGCCGTTGATCGCGAGCAAGGCCAACACGCCAACCTTCACGGTGAACGCCGTGCCGCTAGTCATGCGGAGCTTCAGCCTCGATCTCGGCTGCAAGATCGAGCCGCGTCTCCTGGTCGGCAGCGAGTCCGTCCTGATCAGCGATCGAAACGAAAAGATCGACGTGGTCTGCGAGGCGGTGCCGGTCACGACGCTCGATGTCTACGGGATCGCCAATGCGCAGACGCAGGTTCCAGTCAGCATCGTTCACGGCGTCACCGCCGGCAACATCATCACGCTGTCCGCGCCAACATGCCAGATCGAGCGACCGACAGGTTACCAGCAGAACCAGGGCATTGCGGAGTGGCCGCTTTCGCTCACTCCGCAGCCTTCCGCCGGCAATGATCAGTTCACGATCACGCTGACGTAGTTGCGCCAATCGATCTTAGTCAGGAGGGATCATCCATGTTCAACGTCTCGCCAAAGCGCACCTTCACCCATGACGTGGCCGTGCTAGTGCCGATCGACGCCGGCCACGAGGAGCAGACGCTCAAGACCACCTTCAACTTCCTCGATACCGAAGAACTGAAGGACTTCGATCTTCGCACGCTCGAAGGATCGACTGCTTTCCTCAACGCTATCGTGGCGAGTTTCCACGATCTGGTCGATGGTGACGGCGGGCCGGTGCCCTACAGCGAGGAGCTGCGCAACCGGCTCATCCGGCGTCAATACGTTCGTTCGGCGCTTCTCTCGCATTATGGCGAGGCCGTCACCAAGGCCAAAGAGGGAAACTAGAATGGGCCGCGCGAAAGTGGGCGCGCGGCTCCAGGTCGGCGCCCCCGCAGCAGATCTCCGAAGACACAGCGCGAGTGATCGAGGATGCACGGCGGTTCAACATGGACCCGGCCTCGCTCAGTCACCTAACCGCCGCTCTGCAAGCCGAGCCGACACCGGACGGAGAGGAAGGCGTGTGGCCGGAGAATGTCGCGACGGTGCAGGCCTTCCTTGCCGTATCGACCCAGTGGCGCGTGGTGTCGATCGGCGGCGCTGGCTTCGCGCCGGCGTTGCCGATGTTCATCGGCCTCGACTACGCGAGCGTGCGGGTCTCCCTGGACGCGATCGGTATGACCGTTACGCCTGCATTGTGGCGCGGCCTGCAGATCATGGAAACCGCGGCTGGTCAGGCGCTCAACGAGGATAGCTGATGCGCGTGTCACTTCAGATCGACGGCGACGCCAGCGGCGCGAAGCAAGCTGCCGAAGAGGCATCGTCGGCAATCTCTGACCTCGGTCAAAGGACAGGCTCGACTTCGACAGGCATTGAAGACGCCTTGAAGAAGGCCACCGGCGCGCTCGACGGTCTGAAGGATTCCGGGAAGGCCGCCGGCGCCGCAAACGACAACGTCGCCAGTGCAGCCATCGGTCTGTCGGGAAAACTAACCGATCTGGCCTCGAAGGCAGCCGGCGCCGAGGGCTCGCTTTCAAAGGTCGCGGCCGGCGCCGTCAGCGTTGCGAGGGGCATCGCTGATACGGTCAAATCGGTCGGCGTCTTCGGCGTCATCGGTTCTGCCATCTCACTCGCCACCACCGTCGCATCGACCTTCTACTCTGTCATCAACAGCGGGAACGAGCGGGCCAAGAAGGACCTCGATGAAACGGCGCGCCTGGTGGGCGTGGTGCGCGACGCCTACCGGGACGCGGGCAAGGTGGCGTACGACTTTTACACGCAAAGCCAGAAGATCACGCAGCTCCAGGCGCAGCAGGCATTGGTATCTCTGCAGAATGTGCAGCAACAGAACGCGAGCACATTCCTCAACAAGTATCAGCCGGGCGCTGCGGGAGCCTTCACCGGCTCGATCCCCGGTGAGGACTTCACCGGAGGGCTCGCTGGGACGCTCTTCTCCGATCAGACAAATCAGCGGTTCGCGGCGTTCAGTGCGCAGTTCGAGCAATTGCGGCAGAGCATCAATGCCGGCACACCCGACTTTGCGAAGTTCCGGGATGACATCGCGGCGCTCGGCATAGCTGCCGCGACCTCAAATCCGCAGTTGGCCGCGGCCGCTGCGGAAATCATCAAGGTCACCCAGCCGCTGGCCGAGGCGCAGAAGGCCATCGCGCAGGCGGGCAAAATCGCCAAGGATGGCGCGACCAACCTGAATGACCAGGAGAAGAAGCTCTTCGGCATAACGACCTCAACGAATGATGCATCAGCGTCATTCGAGCGATTCCTCCGATCGGCCGACCGGCAATCCGCGTCGCTTGAGGCGGAGACCCGTGCGGTCGGCGGCTCTGCCGGCGCCATCGCGAAGCTGCGCGCGGAATCCGTGCTCACGGAGGCCGCGCAGCAGGCCGGTGCTGACACGGCTGCGAAGTACGCGGATCAGGTTGCGAAAGTCGCCGCGCGTGCCGGCGATGCTGCTCAGAAGCTCGCCGAGGCCCGGCTGCGGTCCGACGTCGCGTTCGATCGCGCCCAGCTCGGCCGGACCGCTGACGACCAGGCCGTCGCGTCGCAGCTTCGCGGCACGTTCGGTGACAACGCCGACATGGACAGCGCAATCGCCAACACCATCCGCCTCAACAACGACCTGAAGGAGCTTAAGTCCACCACGCAGGAACTCGGGAGCGGCGCCTTCCGCGATTTCCGGAATGAGCTGATGAGCGGCGCGAGCGCATTCCAGGCTTTGGAAAAGGCCGGCATCAATGCGCTCAGTAGGATTGCAGATAAGCTTCTCGACAAGACGCTCGATGCCGGCTTGTCGAGCCTGTTCGGCGGCTTCAATCTTGGCTTCGGTTCGTCCAGCATGATCAACGTCGGCAATTATGCCATGCCGAAAATCGGCTTCGATGGCGGCGGATGGACTGGCGCCGGCGGCAAGTATGATGTGGCCGGCGTCGTCCACCGGGCGGAGTTCGTCTTCGACAAGGAGCCGACCAGGCGTATCGGCATTGCCAACCTAGAGCGGTTGCGCCGGGGCGATGGCTTCGCAGACGGCGGCTTCACTGGCGGCAGCACGCCGTGGTCCGGCATGTCTGCGACGGGCAGCGGCGTTTCGGCCAGCGTCGGCGCGCAGGCGGTTCACGTCAGCGTCGGCGTGTCGGTCGACGATGACGGCAATCTCAAAGCCGTGGTGAAGAACATCTCGACCTCAGTCGCGAGTGACAGCATCGGCCAATACGTCAGCTCGCCGGCATTCGTCTCGCACGTCGGCGCCGCCTCGAAGAAGGCCAAGACCTGGAAACAGCTCTGATGGGAGTCCTTTATCCACGGACTGACATCCTCACGCTGGTCGGCTTCTCGCCGCCCTTCAGCTTCGACTTGCAGCAAAGACAGGAGCTGAGCACGCTCGCCGGCGGCAAGACGATCGGGAAGGATATGGGGCCGCCGCTTTGGGTCGCGACATACACCACTGAAGAGTTACGCAATGATGATGCGGTCGACTACCAGGCCGTCATCAACTCGCTCGATGGTGTGACCAGGCTGTTCGAGGCGTTCGATCTTCGCCGCGCCAGCCCAAGGGCCTATCCGGGCGGCGTCGGCGCCAACGACGGCGTGCTGCGTTCCGTCAACGCCAACAGCAAGCGGTTGTCGCTGTCGGGCTTGACCGCTGGGCAGATCATCTCGCGCGGCGACTACATGTCGTTCAACTACGGGACGAACCGTGCGCTCCATCAGGCAATGGAGTCGGTTGCGGCCAACGGGTCGGGAACGACGCCGGAGTTCGAGGTGCGGCCGTTCGTCCGCTCAGGATTCAGCCTGTCAGCATTGGTCAGTGTGAAGGCGCCGCGGGGCTTGTTCACCCTGCTACCGGGCTCGGTGCAGCCCAAGCAAACGCGCGACAAGTTCGGCCAGATTTCCTTTTCCGCAGGGCAATACATCGAATGAAGATCGGGATTCCCTCAGACTATCGCACCGCGCTCGCCGCCGGCCGCTTGGTCGCGCGGGACTTCATTTGGTTCGTGGTGCGCGACCGCACGACTGGCGCGCCGGTGTCGGACGGCTATTGGTCAGACCTCGGCTCCACGACAGTCGACGTGATCGACCCCGAGTCCGGGCTGGTGGCGAACCGCACGTTCGCCGGCGCCAGCAGTATGATCTCGATCTCGGACATTCCGCTAGTGTCCACACTCACGGTGCAGAATGTCACCGTCAAGCTATCGCAGGTATCGGATCGCGTTAACGAGTTGGTGCGCGGCTACGACTGCAAGCAAGGGAAAGTGCAGATCTTCCGCGGCCTGTTCGATCCGGACACAAACGTCATGGTCGGTCCCGCTGCTCCGCGGTTTGCGGGGACGATCGACGAGGCGCCCATCACCACGCCACCGCAGGGCGAGATTGGCGACGTCAGCCTGTCTTGCACGTCGAACACCCAGGAACTGACCCGCTCCAATCCGGACACGGCCTGTGATGCGTCGCAGCGGTTGCGCAGCTCGACGGACAACTTCTTCGCCGACGTCGCCGTCGTCGGACAGTGGCAGCAGTTCTGGGGCAAAGCCGGCGGGCCGATCAGGACCAACCCATTGTCCGGCTCTGCGCTCGGCGCCATGGGCGCACACATGTTGTGGGGATGACATGATCCGGCCGGCCTGCCTTTCCGATAAGAGCCGTGTGATCGAGATGCTGCGCGATTTCCACGCGGAGTGGCTGGCGCGTGCGGGCGCTTCACTGCTGACTGCTGGCGATCCAGCACTGGAATTTTATCCTGACTATGCCGAGCGGCTGTTCGCGGCCCACTTGCGCAGCACGCGCGCCTGCGCGCTGGTGCTCGACATCGAGGGCGCAGCACACGGGCTGCTACTCGCGGTGGCCATCGATCACCTGCTTGGGCCGGTTCGCATCGCGAAAGAGAACGCTTGGTGGATCGACCCGGCGCAGCGCGGTCCGTCCGCCATGCGGCTGATCGCTGCTTATTTGGCTTGGGCGCGCGCGCAGGGTTGCCGCGTTGCGGAGATGTCCGGCCTCGGCGCCGACCCGGCCGTCGCGGTGATCTACCAGCGCTGCGGCTTCGTCCGCATGGAAACCAGCTACGTCAAGGCGCTCTAAATGCCTGTTTTCACCGCTGCTGCGGTTGCGACTTTTCTCGGCATTGAGGCGGGCTTCATCGCGACCGCCGTTGCCTTCACGCTGAACACCGCAATTGCGCTTGCTGGCTCGATCGGCCTGTCGTACGCGGCGAAGGCGGTCTCCGGCAATCAGGCGCAGCAGCAAAAGACGGACAACTTCGGCGTCCAGGGCACGCTCACCTCGGGCGGCGCGGTGCCCCGGTCATTCCCGCTGGGCTTCAGCGCGACAGCGGGCCAACTGGTCTACGCGAACACCTGGGGCGGCGACCAGGATACCCCGAACGCAAACCTTGTACAGGTGATCAAGGTCTCCGATATGCCGCGCGCTCGGCTAGTCGGTATGCGAATTAATGGGCAAGCGATCACCATCCCGAGCGGAGGTCTGGTCGGTGCACCCGGTGGAACCGATGCGGGCTATGAGCCGCCAGAGTTCGTGAAGCCCCGCGATCCCAACCATCCTGATGCCAACATCGTCCCGCATGTTTGGATCAAATATTACGATGGCACCCAGACTATCGCCGATCCCTACCTGGTAAACTCGGTCTCGTCCGAAGATCGGCCTTATGAAGCCACGCGGGTCGGCGTGGGATGTGCCTATGTCATCGTTACGACCCTCGTGAACGCCAGCGTCTTCTCCGGGTTTCCGTCGTTCCTGTTCGAGCTTTCGAGCATTCCGCTCTACGACGTGTCTAGGGATTCGACGGCCGGCGGCGTTGGCGGCCAACGCTATGCCGATCCATCGACCTGGGGCGGCGACGGAGATGATATGCCGGCAGTGCAGGCCTACAACATCCTGCGCGGCATCACCTATCAGGGTGCGTGGCTTTACGGCTTGCAGAACGCCCCGGCCGGCCGCCTGCCTGTTGCGAACTGGATCACCCAGATCGAGAAGTGCCGCGCGTCGATCGCTGGTGAGACCGGGCCGGAGCCAAGCTATCGCTCGGGCGCGCAAATCAATGTCAACACCCAGCCAGCGAACGCGCTTGAGAGCATATTGACCGCTTGTCAGGGTCGCCTTTCCGAGATCGGCGGGTTCTACAAGATTCACCTCGGTGCGCCCGATGCGCCGGTTATGTCGTTCACCGACGACGACATCGTGTCGGATCAGCAGCAAGTGTTCCGGCCGTTCTTTGCGCTCGCCGACAGCGTCAACGGCATTCAAGCCACATATCCTGATCCGTCGCAGGCTTGGCAAACGGCCACCGCGCCGGCGTATTACCGCACCGATCTGGAAGTGATCGACGGCCATCGTCGCCTCATGGCATCGCCTCAGTTCGACATGGTGCCGTATCCAGCCCAAGTGCAACGGCTGCAGAAGTCGGCGATCGAGGAAGCGCAACGCGCGCGCACTCACGCCTTGGTGCTGCCCCCGGCGTTCTGGCTTCTCGAACCGGGCGATGTTGCCGCATGGACGTCGGTGCGCAACGGCTACCAGAATAAGCTGTTTCGGGTCGATACGGTCACCGATAAGGCCAATCTCGACGTCGGTGTCGCACTGACAGAAGTCGATCCATCGGACTACGATTGGGACCAGGGCACCGATTTCAAGCCCGTCATCGGCGGCTCGACCGTCATCATCTATCCCCCGGCGCAGCCGGTGAATGATTGGAGCGTCGAGGGCATCGCGCAGCTCGACGCCGACCATGTTCAACGCCGGCCAGCGATGCAGCTCGAATGGGACGGCACGCTCTCGGGTATCGATGCGCTGCAGTACGAGGTTCGCCTCGCCAGCGATCAGTCGTTCGTCACATCGGGCGCGACGCCACCAGGGTCATACGGGCGCGGCGCAATGATCGTGACGCAGTCGCTGCTGCCTCTAACGGCTTATCAGGCGCGCGTGCAATATGTGCCGAGTTCGCCGCGTCTGATGCTGTGGACGGAGTGGCGCAACTTCTCGACGCCCGACGCTAGGTTCACGATGGCCGATCTGGCGGCCGGAATAGTGTATCAAATTTCGACCCTACAGCAGCAGTATCGGCGCGAGATCGACGAGCTGGACGCCCGAATTGCGGACCAGATGCAGAGTATCGCGGCGCGGCTGTCGCTGGCGAAGGGCACGCTCAACCAGCAATCTTGGGATCAGCTCCAACAAGTCGAAAACCTGATCCAGGTCGCGACTGACGGAATTAGCGCGTCGATCGACGACGTCCGCACCGTCGCCCTTGACACTCAGAATGCGTTTGCCAGCTACCAGCTCACGACGAACGCGCATTTCGGCGCGCTCGACGCCTCGGTCACCGAGCATTCCGAAGCGATTGCTACGCTTGACGGCTACGTCGGTGCGCGTTGGGGTGTCGATATCACTGTGAACGGCGTCATCACCGGCGCCATCCGGCTTGACAGCGGAGCGAATTGGTCGGCTTTCACCATCCAGGCAAACAAGCTCCAATTTCAATTACCGGGGGTCAACGGCGGCAACCCCGTCGCCGCACTCACTGTCGGTACCGTCAACGGTGTTCCGGCATTCGGGTTCGTCGGCAACATGTATCTTGATGGCGGCATCTTCGCGCGCATGATCGCTGGGCAGCAGATCATTGCGGGACACATGGCCGCCGACTCGATCACGGCAACGAATGGTGCCATCCAGAACCTGTCGGTCCAGTCGCTGAAGATCGCGGACAACGCCATCATCGTGCCTATCGTCCAGAGCATCGCCGCCATCAATCCCGGCGGCTCCTCAACCACGATCTACAGCGGCAATCTCTCGATAGATACGACGGGCCTGTCCGGCAAGATCATGACGCTCTACCTGAGCTGCCCCATGGTGGTTTACGAAAGCGGCAACATCGCCACAAGCTGCGCATTCACCGCGTTCGTGAACGGCTCGACCGTCAACTCCTATACGTTTAGCGGACAGAACGTCTCGTTCACGCCGACGCTTTCAGGGTCAGTCCAGGTCATAGCCAACGGTGGGGTCATGACGATTCCGGTTGCCATCACGATGAGCAATCCGGGATTCTGGGGGGTCGTGTCCGGTTCGCTCTTTGTGATGGGTGCGAAGCGATGACCGTTATCCACTACTGCACCGCGACGGGGTTCATCCGATCGTGGGGAACGCTCGAACCAGTCGATGGCAAGAGCCACTTGCCGAACCATGCCATCCTTCGAATCCAAGATGCCCTCTACGGGCCAGATGTGCCTGGGTTAGCTCGTAGCGGCGTTGCATCCGTCGTTGAGATCGATCCGTTCGTCGACATGGTGGACCTGGCCACGCTGACGATCGTCAAACGGCCTGCGGCAGACCAGGCGGTGCTTCTGATCGAGCGGCTAGCGCTTCTTGTGAAGCTGGCGGTGGCTGCCGAGTTATCGGCGACCGACCAGTACATGGTCACTGACCGCAATGTCGCGAACCGTGAGACGTGGGCGGTATATCGGCAGCAGCTTCGCGATCTATCCAAGCAACCCGACGCGCCATCTATGGTGCGAAACTGGCCGTGCCATCCGACGGGCGCGGAGACGCCGGCGAACCTTCGCCAGCACTTGGCCCGCATCGACGCGATCTCTCAATCCAGCCTGACTTCGGAGCCCGGTATCCCATGCCCGATTTGATATATTCGACCGGAACCGTATCGGTCGCCAGCAGCGGCCAAGTCGTGACGGGCGGCGGCGGTCCGCTATGGGCCTCGAACGTCATGAGATTCGACACGCTGGTGGTCGACGGTTTCGGTCCTGTCACTCTGCTCGACGTGACGGACGACACCCATCTCAGCATTGCGAAATGGCCCTATGCAAATGTGCCGGCCGGCACTGCGTATCAAATTCTGCAGAGCAGTCCGCTGCGCTTCTCCGGATCGCAGACATCGGCCGAGGTCATCCGCCTGACCGGCGCGCTCGAGACTGACGGCTTCTTTGTGTTCGTGCGCTCCGATCGGGCGACGCCTGATCCGTCCAAAGGCGACGAAGGGCAGTATGCGCGGCAGGCGTCGAGCGGAAAGGAATGGGTAAAGGAGTCAGGCGTCTGGAATTACCAGGGCATCTCCAAGCCGCTCGGCGAGCCCGCACCATACGACAACGCACATACCTACGGCCTGATGGACGTGGCGACGCTGAATGGCTCGTCCTACATCTGGATTAACGACACACCAGGCGCGGGGCATGTGCCGCCCAACGCGACGTACTGGCAAGTCCTCGCCAGCAAGGGCGATACAGGTCCGACGGGGCCGCTGCCGTGGCTGCAAACTGCGGCATGGGCGACCGGCCAAAATTACGTCGTGGGTCCGCCGGCGTCGATCGTCGTGCACCCGATCAACAAAAATACCTATCAGTGCGTCGTGCCGCATCTGTCCGGTAACTTCGCAACCGACCTGGCGGCCGGCAAATGGCTGCTTATCGGTCAGAGTGCAACGGAGGCAACGAGCGCGACGGCACTGGCGATCGGCACGGGAACGAAAGTGTTCTCGGCGGTCACGGGGTTCTCGTATCAGAACGGCGTCCGGCTGCGCGCATCGTCGAATGCCTCGCCGACCAATTGGATGGAGGGCGTTTGTCTCTACGATCCTGTTGTGCAAGTCATTACGATGACGGTCGACAAGGCGAATGGTGTCGGCACGTACGGAGACTGGAATTTTAACCACGTTGGTCAGCCCGGCGCGGGCGATCTGACGTCGAGCCTTAATCTTGCCGATCTTACGAACAAGCCGGCTGCGGTGGTCAATCTCGGCATTCCCGCATTGCTGCGCGGGCTGCCCTTGGCAGGATTGAAGATCACGTCGACGGGCATCGCGAGTTTCAGCGTATCAGCTGGTGTGGCGTGTGATCGCAATCAAGCCGACATGATTAGCCTTGGCGCCGCGCTCAGCAAGACGAGCGCTGCATGGAATCCCGGAAACGGCAACGGTGCTTTGGATACCGGAGCAATCGCGGCCGGCTTCTATCATGTATTCATCATCAGAAATCCGGTAGGCAGCGGCAACACCGATATTCTTATTTCGTTGAGTGCGACAGCGCCGACGCTTCCATCTGGTTACACGCTTTGCAGGCGCATCGGTGCGGTTTGGTGGTCAACGGCATCGAGCACGTTCTCGCCACTGCTGCAGCGAGGGCGCGAATTCTGGTGGCCCGGAGTTTCTCTTGACGTCAACACCACAATCGGAACGACGCTGCAAACGTTCGCACTGGCCAGCATTCCGCCCGGCGTGCAAGTGCAAGCGATTCTGACGGTTATCGCCTGGAACACAGCGCAAAATACGGTTTGGTGGGTTCACGAGACCGCTATGGTTGACAACGCCCCCAGCTATTCCCTCGGCGGCACTGGTGTTGAGGCATCAGCTGCAACCAGCGGCAACATGACCGAAGTCCGCGTTTGGACGGATACCGCGCGGCAAGTCGCGGCGCGCTCGACCGTTGCAAACACGACCCTGCGACTCGTCACGCGCGGTTGGTACGATCCGTTCGAATAGGAGAGGACAGCATGGGATTTGTAGTACGAGACGATGCAGGCAAAATAGTTGGATGGTTCGCCTGCGAGCAGCCCGGCTTCGAGACTGAGCAAGTCGACGACGACGACCCGGCGGTGATTGCGTTCCTTGAACCACCGGCCCGTGTGCCGAGTTCCTGCACCAAGCTCGGCCTGAAGCGGGCCTTTGATGAGCTTGGCACCTGGGCTTCCGTGAAGGCCGCGATTGCGGCGGATGCGAACGTGCAGGAGGAATGGGACCTGGCGACGGAGATCAGGCGGTCCGACAGCCTAGTACAGCACATGATCACCGTCGTGGGCCTGTCCGACGACCAGGTCGACAGCCTGCTGGTCCGTGCCAATGCCCTAGTCTAGGAACCGCTTGTGGCCACAAAAGCGGATACTCCGGCGACGTTTCACGGGCACGCTTCGCCTTGCTCAGCAAGGTTATCTCGCCGCTCCTGAGTCCCAAGCATCGGTCTCGATCATCTTTGCAAGGTTTTGACGGAGATCTGCGATAAAGATTTTGGCGTTACCGACTTCAGGAGCAACGCCGCTCATGAACCTCGAAGGATAGGCTGTGCGATCGACAAACCTAGCTGAAGCCCCTTGCCCAGTTCTGTGCCTATCCAGGTATTGGCCTTGGTTGCCCATGTCTCGGCTTCCGCTGTGTATTGCGCGATCAGCTCTGGCGACGCATTGGGCGGCACCGGCTTATCCATGAGCGAGCCGCCCTCGATGTAAAAACTTTGAAGGTGGGATCTGATTACGGCAAGACGGGCCTTTTCACGATCGGCCGCCTCGGTAGACTGGGACGATTTATGCTCGTTCCGTGCTGCCGAAAACCAAGCCCAGCTCAACGTCGTGACGCTGACGACGAGCGCCAAGAATGCGCCTATAGCGGCGCCGGAAAACCAATACTGTAACGGCGGCAATCAGAAGCACCTTGGCTGAATACTCTGATCCTAGCCGTTTTCTACAGCCATGTAGAGTCCGATAACAGCCTGAAGATCCGTGTGCCAACCGCGGTCAAGCCCGCGTTTGTGGCCTTCTGGCACCCCATGTCGACGCCATGAACGGGGTATACGAGCCTTAACCAATGGGGTGACAAACGAACTTGCGCGCGGTGCCATTCGATTTTGCGCGCTACACATAGATCGCCTCCTGGCTGAGAGGATGTGGGTGTTGGAGCCCACCCCCTCAGACAGGAGTATCGAGATGGCCGATTTGAGCCCTCTTCGCCGCCGCATGATCGAAGACATGACCGTCCGCAATCTGTCGCCGGCGACGCAAAGATCCTACATCAGCGCGGTTTCGAAGTTCAGCCGCTATTTTGGCCGATCGCCTGACCGGTTAGAGCTGGAAGACGTCCGCGCCTTCCAGGTGCATTTGGTCTCGACCGGCATCTCATGGCCGGCGCTGAACCAGATCGTCTGTGCGCTACGGTTTTTCTACGGCGTCACGCTCGGCGAGGCGCTCATCCCAGAGCGCATTCCCTATGCGCGAGAACCGCGCAAGCTGCCGGTCGTTCTCAGCGCCGACGAAGTGGTTCAGTTTCTTGAAGCGGTATCGAGCCTGAAGAGCCGCGCCGCGCTCACCACCGCCTATGCGGCCGGGCTCAGGGCCTCGGAGGTTGCGGGACTGCGGATCGAAGACATCGACAGCGCCCGCGGCGTCATCCAGGTGCGCCACGGCAAGGGCGCGAAGGATCGCAACGTGATGCTGTCGCCCCAGCTGCTGGGCATCCTGCGCACCTACTGGCGGCTCGCCCGGCCGCGGCTTTATCTGTTCCCTGGTCGTGACGAAGATCATCCGATCGATCAGACCGTGCTGCATGCCGCCTGCCGGTCGGCGGTGAAGGCTGCGGGCCTGACCAAGCGCGTCACGCTGCACACGCTGCGCCACAGCTTCGCGACACATCTTCTCGAGAACGGAACCGATATCCGGATCATCCAGGTCTTGCTCGGGCACAATAATTTGTCGTCGACAGCGCGCTACACGCAGGTCGCCACCGATACGATCCGAGCGACGCAGAGCCCGCTCGATCGCCTGTCGCTGGAGGTGACGCCACCTGGATGACCCGCAGCGGGATGCGGGTCATGACCCGCTCCGACATCCGCTCCAACAGGCCCGCCATCGAGATTGCCGATATTCTGTGCCGGCATGGCGACGCCTATCGCCGTGTACATGCCGGTCATCTGGGGCGGGTCGAGCGGCGCGTGATGAGCGCGATCGTTGCGTGCCGGACCGAGGCGCTCGGCGGCCACATGCAGGCTTGCGACGACTGCGGCACGACACGCGTTGCCTATAATTCCTGCCGCAATCGGCACTGTCCGAAGTGTCAGGGGAGAGCCCGAGCCGCGTGGCTCGCCGCGCGTCAAGCCGACCTGCTTCCGGTTCCCTATTTCCACGTCGTCTTTACACTTCCCGCACCGATCGCCGCGATCGCTTTCCAGAACAAGGCCGTCGTCTATGCCATCCTGTTCAAGGCTGCCGCCGAGGCGATGACGACGCTCGCCGCCAATCCACGCCGGCTCGGCGGTGCGATCGGCGGCGTCGCCGTCCTCCACACCTGGGGACAGACGCTGATGCATCATCCCCACGTCCATTGCGTCGTTCCGGGTGGCGGCCTCTCGCCCGATGGCGCGCGCTGGACCGCTTGCCGACCGAACTTCTTCCTGGCCGTCAAACCGTTGTCCAGACTATTTCGCACACTTTTTCTCAAACGTCTGTCGGCAGCCTTCAACTCCGGTGCCTTGCGTTTCTTCGGCGATCTCGGAGCTCTGGCCGAGCCGGCTGCCTTTGCGGCCCACCTCGACGCCATGCGACGCATCAACTGGGTTGTTTACGCCAAGCGGCCCTTCGGCGGACCCGCACAGGTCCTGGCCTATCTCGGCCGCTACACCCATCGCGTCGCGATCGCCAACAGCCGGCTCGTCGCACTCGACGACGATCATGTCGCCTTCTCATGGAAGGACTATCGCCAAAACAGCGCGACAAAGATCATGAATCTCAAGCCCGATGAGTTCATTCGCCGTTTCCTGCTTCATACGCTGCCTGACGGCTTCCACCGCATCCGCCACTTCGGCTTCATGGCCAACCGCCATCGCGCTGCCAAGCTCGCCCTTTGCCGCGAACTTCTCGATCATGAGCGAACAGCCCCAAACGATGGCCAGCCGTCGCCTGTGGATTCGGAGGCTCAAACCCGGGCCGAGGTTCCTGCCTGTCCCGATTGTGGTGGCGTCATGCGCATCATTGAGCGCTTTCGACATAGCTTCAGACGCCCCAGCCCTCGAACATCACCGTTCCGATGCGACACATCGTGAGCCAAGTCATGTCGTGCACGACGATCATCATTCGTCATTTCGCTCCCAGCGTCTCGATCATCGCGGACGATGTCGAATCCGTGCTGTCACACTGCGCGACAACAACCGTCCGATGCAGCAAAAGGCCTATCGCGATCTCAGGCGAAGCGCGTCTGATCTCAACTCTTCCAGGATGCGCACTCCTGTGTCTCTGCCTCACGCGCCGAGCCAGCAGATCGGGCATGGCGATCTCGAACAATCCCCATAGCTGCAAAACCGCGAATAGCCTCCCGCGCCTTCGTTCAATCCGGCTTCAATGAGGTCGCGTCATAAGCGCCTGCCGCGCCCTCGCGTGAGCGCGACCTCACAGAACCCTCCAGATTCCCTTGTGAGGCAAATCGTGATTCACCCTGAGGGCTGGTGATGGAGGCCAGCCCCCATGGCTAAGCCGCTCTCGCCGGACCTTCGCCTTCGCATTATTCGGGCTGTGGAAGAGGAAGGCATGAGCTGTCGGGGCGCCGCCGGCCGGTTCGGCGTAGCGCCATCGACAGCGATCGAACTGGTCAACGAATGGCGCAGCACCGGCGCTTGTGAGGCGGGAGCGCAGGGCGGAGACAGACGTTCAGCTCGGATCGAGGGTCATGCTGCGGAGATCCTCTCCCTGGTCAAGGCTACGCCTGACATGACGCTGGCCGAGATCGCTGACCATCTCCTCAAAGTCCACGGCGAGCGTTTCGTGCCGAGCGTGGTCTGGCGATTCTTCGATCGCCGCAACATCACGTTCAAAAAAAACATCGCACGCCAGCGAGCAGGATCGGCCGGACGTGGCCGCTGAACGCGCGGCGTGGAAGGCATCTCAGCCTGAGATCGGCATCCATCGGTTGGTGTTTATCGACGAGACGGGAGCCTCGACCAAGATGGCGCGGCGCTATGGCCGCTCGCCGTACGGCCAGCGCTGTGTCGCAGCGCTCCCGCATGGTCATTGGAAGACGACGACCTTCGTCGGCGCGCTCAGAGCGACCGGCATGACTGCGCCGATGGTCCTTGACGGTCCCATGGATGGTCTGGCGTTCGAGGCTTACGTGACGCAAGTCCTCGTGCCGACACTCAGGCCCGGCGACATCGTGGTGATGGACAATCTCGCAGCACACAAGCGCGCCGAGGTCAGCATCGCAATCGATGCCGTGGGCGCCCAGCTCCTCTATTTGCCGCCTTATTCGCCCGACCTCAATCCGATCGAAATGGCCTTCGCCAAGCTCAAAGCCGCACTTCGAAAGGCCGCCGCCAGATCAATCGAGGCTTTGGACAACGCTATTGCCACCGCCCTGACCGCCTTCACCGCCCAAGAGTGCCTGAACTTCTTCGCCGCAGCCGGTTATGACCGTGTCTGATCAGAATCTGCTCTAGTCATTGTTGTGCGATCGTGGAACGACGAGTCCCGTTCACAATTCGGGCCGCGGAGTATGAGTCCCTGCTTTCGCAGGGACGACACCTGGAAAGAGAATGCCGGCCGGCGCACGTCGCAACAGCCGTGTGCGATTGGATGGCCTGCTCGACCTCGCATGGGCGCACATTCTCCCCGCGGCCGCGGATCGAGTCCTTCATGCGATCGGTGAAGCGATAATGACCGCCGGGATCGCAGACCACCCGATCGCCGGAGTGAAACCTACGACGCCATCCCGCCGCTCAATCAGGGCAGCAGCTTGTACTTCCCGTCCTCGATCTGAACCAGGATCCGCGCGCGCGCATCGACTCCGTGGCGATCCGCGGGCGTGTAGGAGTAGACGCCCTGGGTCCCGGCCAGCTCCTTGGTGGTGAACAGCGCCTCGCGAAGCGAGGTGCGGAATTCCGGCGAGCCCGGCTTGGCGCCGGTTGCCAGCGCGCGCTTGGCTGCATCGACGAACACCAGCCAACCGTCGAATGAATAGGATGAGAACGAGTCGGTCGGCGCCTCGCCATTCGCCTTCTCGAAGGCCGCGCGGAACGCCAAGGCAACCTTCTGGATCGGATTGCTGGCTGGAAGCTGCTCGGCCGCGGTCACCGGCCCGGTCGGGCAGATAATTCCGTTGGCCGCCTTGCCGGCGAGCCGCAGGAAATCGGCGCTGATGAGTCCGTGGTTGCCGTAGAGCGGTCCCTTGTAGCCACGCTCGGACAAGGCGATCACGGGCAACGCTCCCGGCGTTCCCGTGCCGCCGAGCATGATGGCGTCGGGGTGGGCCGCCAACGCGCGCAGCACCTGGGCGGTCACCGACGAATCCGATCGGGCGTATCGCTCGTTGGCGATGACCTTGATGTCGGCCGCCTTGGCGCTTTGCGTCAGCGAATCGTACATGAGGTCGCCGAAGGCATCGGAGAAGCCGATGAACGCGACGGTCTTCAACCCTCGCGCCTTCATATGATCGACGATGCCCTGAACGAGAAGCGGCGTCGGTTGTGGCGTCTGCACGACCCAAGGCCCGCCATCGCCTGATGGCACCGCCGCGATCGGCGACACCGCGATCATTGGAATCTTCATCTCGATCGCGGCTGTCGCCATCGCCAGCGTCTGCGGCGCACCCGACGTGCCGATGAGGATGTCGACCTTCTCCTGCTCGACGAGCTTGCGCGCGTTACGCGCCGACGCCGTGGGATCGGAGCCGTCGTCGAGTTGAATGACGCGGAGCTTCTCACCGCCGACTTCGCCGATATAGGCTTCGCCCGCCGCTAATCCTTTTGCATTCGGAATCCCGATCGACGACACCGGCCCGCTGAGGCCGGTGACGAATCCGACGAGGATCTCCGCCTGCCCGACCTGCGGAACGGCGACAAGCAGCGCGGCAGAAGCCAGCAGGGTCTTCATCGAGATCATGGCACCTGTCTTTCTTGATTTGCGTTTATTCTATCGGGCAAGCGCCATCCGCTCGCTTCAGTCTGCTGAAACTAACGCGATCACGCGCAGCGGGCTGCCGGAACCGTTCTGGATCTTCAGGGGTGAAGCCACTATGACGGCGCCGGTGGCGGGAAGCTGATCGAGATTGCAAAGACATTGAAGGCCATATCGGCCGGCGCCGTGCAGGAAGTGATGCGCCGGATAAGGCGGCTCGAAATGGCCGGCCTGCCCCGCGTCGGTGCCGATCGTCTCGGTGCCGAAGCCGATGATGCCGCGCTCCTCCACCAGCCATTTCATCACGGCCGGATTCGGACCCGGCGTGTGCGCGCCGTCATCCCCGAGGTTGGCGTAGTCGCGCCAGCCCTTCTTCGACCAGTCGGTACGCAGCAGAACCCAGTGCCGCGCGGCAATTCGCCCGTGCTTCGCCTCCCAGGCTTCGACGAGCGGAACGGTCAGCAGGAAATCCGGATCCTGCGCTGCGCCAGCCGAGCAGTCGATGACGCACGCCGGAGCGATCATGTCCTTGGCAGGCATCGTGTCGACGGCGTTGTTCGGCAGATCCTTGCCTGTGAACCAGTGGATCGGCGCGTCGAAATGCGTGCCGGTGTGCTCGCCGAATGTCACGTTGTTCCAGTACCAGGCCGGACCGCGACCGTCATATCGCGAGATCTCCTGGATCCGGACGGGAGCTGCCTGGCCGAACTCCGGCGGCAGCACGATGACCGGAAAATCCGGACTGAGCGTGAAGGTCAGATCGACAACGCGCACCGCGCCAGACGAGATCGCACCTGCGAGCTCCAGGAGATTTTTGCTTTGCATCGTCACGTCCTCCTGCTTGGTTGAAACCCTGATCTTACCTGTCGAGCTCGCGCTCGAGCGCTTTCGGATTGGCGGCGAGGCGCTGCCTGATTTCCTCGGCGACGTCTCCGACATACATCTCCTCGAGCCCGCCCCGGAGGCCGGACACGATCGCCTGCGCGACAGCGCGCGGCGCGACCTTGGGTGGCGGCACGGTCTGGAACCACTCGGTGTCGACCGGCCCCGTGAACAGGTTCAGCACCTTGACGCCACCGGGCCTGAGTTCAGCGCGCAGACAATGCGACAGCGACAAGCAGGCGGCTTGCAATGCCGAGTAGGCGCCGAAAGCGGGCCAGTTCGCCAGCGCATAGACCGACAGGATATTGACCCAGGCAACACTGTTGTTGACGCCATCCGCCCCCCGCATCCGCATCGCGGGACCGAAGGCCTGCGCGAGGTTGATGAAGCCGAGATAGGCCTGGTCGATCTCGTCCCGCGCGATGCTCGTGCCCCTGCGGTCGAGGAGGCCGCCAGGCCGCACATATTCCGTCGTGTTGACGAGGATATCGACCTTGCCGCCGATGTCGGCCGCAAGATCCGTCGCAGACTTTTCGTCGGCCGCGTCGAGCGTGACGACCTCGATCCCTTGCTGTCCGCGCAACAGCTGCTCGCCGGCAAACGGCCGCCACGGTTCGGCAACGCCGACGAACACCGTCTTTGCGCCCGCGGCCTTCAGCGCCGCAACGGCCTCCTGGCCGATCAGGCTGCGGCCGTTGGTCACGAGCACCCGCCGGAATTTCGGATCAGCCGTCATTTCCCGCCACTGCCTGTCGTCTGCCATGTTGGGAGTCTCCCCCTCGGGTCGGGCAAAGGCCACCGCCTGACCGCTCTTGTCGAGCTGAAACGACATGAGAACGGGCGCGCCCTCGACGCAGTCCGCGTGCAGATGCGCCACCATCGTCGGACCGCAGTCCATCTTGACGAGACCGATGCGCCACGGCGCCCGCTCGCGGAAATAAACGTCGCTCGGCACCCGTGCCGTCGTTTCGGCCAGCAGCGCGCCGCGGCGCGGCGCATCGACGAACGCGAGACCCGCCGACAGGCAGGCGGGGCACGCCTCGCGTGCCGGATAAGCAAAGGCGCCGCAGGCCTCGCAGCGCTGCAGCATGAAGTGGCCTTCGGCGGCGGCGCGCGTGAACCCGTGCGATGTCCTGCTGCGCGCTCGCGGCGGCGACGTCGGAAGCCGCGTCCGCAGCAGCGGGTTCTTGCGCCGGGGTGGCTCAATCGGATCGATCATCGCGCGGGCCCTGCAAAGATCACCGCGCCCGATGCCAGGCCGCGGTCGTAGTTGATCATACCGAAGCCCGAGGCCAAACCGAGCTTTGCATCCTTCACCTGTGTGGGACCGGCTTCTCCCAGGACCTGCCGCAATCCTTCGACGAGCCCGAGATAGGCGCCGGCGGCGCCGGCCTGCCCTGCCGAGAGCTGGCCGCCCGAGGTGTTATGCGGAAAGTCGCCGTCAACCGTCAGATCGTGCTGACGAACGAAAGCCGCGCCTTCGCCCTTGTTGCAGAAGCCGAGATCCTCGAACTGCATCATCGTGATGACCGGATAGTCATCATAGGTCTGGACGAAATCGAGATCGTCAGGCTTCACGCCGGCCATCGCGTAGAGTTCACCGAGATCCATGGCCCAGCCGCCACGCACCTGCATCGGATCGTCGGCGAAGGCGTTGTGCCGCTCGATCGTCGACAGCAATCGTGCCGCCGGCAAGCCAAGCGATGCCGCGGTCTCGTCCCGCATCACAAGAAAGGCCTCGGCACCGGCGCACGGCATGACGCAATCGAACAGATGAATGGGGTCGGAAATGGGACGGGCCGCCAGATACTGCTCGATCGTCAGCGGCGCCTTCATCAGCGCATGCGGGTTGCGCAGCGCGTTGGCGCGCTGGGCGACCGCGATCCTGCCGACGTCTTCGCGCGTGACGCCATAGGTCCGCATATAGTTGCGCGCGATCAGCGCGAAACTCGCATTGGCGCCACCTGCGCCATAAGGATAGACCGCGTCCTGATTGAAGCGCGAGAAATTCTCGAGCGTCAGGCGGAAGGAATCGACGTGGTTGGTATCGCCGGCCACGCAAGCCACGATGTCGGCATCGTGTGCCTGCACCGCGCGCGCCGCCTTCCGCAATGCCGCGATGGCGCTGGCGCCGCCGAGCGGGATAGTGTCCAGCCATCTGACGCACAGTCCGAAATGCTGTGTCAGTCCAATCCCGCTGTCGGTCCCCATGGTGAAGCTGGAGACGCACAGGCCGTCGATATCGGAGGCCTTGATGCCGGCCCGCGCGACCAGCGCGCTCAGCGCGCGGCCAATCCACCATTGTGCGCTCTCGATGGAATAGCGCGCATAGGGGATCGTGACGGGAGCCGCCATCACGATGCCCTCATACGGTGTGCGCAGCGAATTTTTCACCAGCCGCCTGCCTTGCCTGCCCGCCTCAGATCATCTCCAGCCACACATCGATACTGCCAAGAGTCGTATTCGAACAGGGTCACCTTCTCGGGTCTCGTCACGTCTGGCTCTCCAGAGCTGGGCGGCTGTTCGGGTGCTAACGCTTGTTGCGCGCAAGCATCGCCCGGAAATCGTCACGCGCCAGCGCACTGGCACGCTTGAAGCTCGGCCCGCGGCTCGGCTCGGTGCCATTGAGTTGTCTGAGCTGCACCCACATCTCGGCGCTCTTCAACGCTACCGCAGCGCAGTTCACGACCGGCGCGTGCCCGACCTTCAGGCCGTGCTCCCGCCCGATCAAGAGGCCCGGCAGCACTCCGGCAGGGATCACCACGTCGGCTCCGCGCTGCACCAGCGGAAGGGCGCAGGCCAGGAAATCCTCGATCATTCGGGCGTGGGCCGCCTGATCGCCGGCGAACGCGCTTGCAAAATCCTCCGGCTTGCAACCGAGCCCGCTCACGTGGACGACGCGATCACCCAGGCCGTAGCGTTCAGCCTGCTCGTAGTGCCAGATCTCGAAGACGGGATTGAGCGTCACGAGGCCGAGGCGCCGGCCGAGTTGCGAGGCCGCGAGCAACGTCGCCTCGCCGGTCCCGATCACGGGAATGTCGAGCGTCGAGCGGAGTTCATAGAGTCCGGGATCCTGGAAGTGGCCCATCACAAAGGCGTCGAACCCGGCCTCTTCGGCAGCGATGCCATTGTCGATCGCCTGAACCGCGCAGCGTAATTCGGCAAGCCGACCGAACTCCCTATCCGGCGGTGAAATGCCCTCGACGTGAACCGTCGTACCGGGCGCAGCGATCTTGTTGAGGTACTCCGACAGCCGCGCCATATATGGCGCGTTCACGCTCGCATCGACGAAACTCTGCCAGAAGATGCGCATCGCCCTTCTCCTCAAACGGTGACAGGAGCATCGGCCGTCGGCCTGCCGACCAATATATTTCAACCATAAACTAATTGACCCGTCAAATGCGCACGATGGAGCCCCCAAGGGGCCCTCTCCATCGCGACGAGAAGGTCCATTTTTCGGGAGAAGAAGATGAAGGAAATGGCGCACTCTGACGGAATTGTATGCAGCAACATTTTTTTCGGGCAGCCCCGTGACACGTGTTGACGGCGCCACGGAGAATACTTTAGGCTTTAAGTAATCGACCACCGGCCACTGCGGTGGCCATGACGATGATGTTGCAGGGCACCGATTTTGAGAAACTCAATCGCGTGGACTATCGTCGGGCCTGATTGGCCGGCAGCATCGTCGCCGGTCGCGCATCGCGGCTGCGGCATTCGTCTTCCTTCGCTTCGACAGATGCACGCCGGTTGCCGCAGACCCGCCTGCCATTCGAGCAGCACGCCTCGCCATGGCCGCTGACGCCCCGGCCAAGCGAACTTCCCTCTCGCCGCGCCCGGCGTCAGGCGCTGCAGCAATGCCTTCAACCGGTTCGTGCACAGCTCGGGCTCCTGCCCGGCTTCCAGACATTCGTATCCAGCATCAACGGAGGACAACGCAAATGCGGCAGAAGACCCTGGGCTTATTCGCACTTGTCGCCGGCGTCTTCGCAGCACCAGCTGCGCAAGCCGACATCACGATCGGCTTTGTCACCTCGCTGAGCGGCAACGGCGCGTCGATCGGCATCCCCTATGGGCGCGGCATCAATGCCGCTATGAATACAAGAAGACGATCAACGGCGAGACCATCCGCCTGATCCAGCTCGACGACGGTTCCGATCCGTCGGCCGCGACGCGCAACGCGCGCAAGCTCGTCGAGGAAGAGAAGGTCGACCTCCTGATCGGCACCGCGACGACCCCCTCGACCATCGCCATGGCGGCCGTCGCCAGCGAATTGAAGGTGCCGATGATCTCGATCTCGCCCATCGGCAAGCTTCCGGAATCGCCGGAACAATGGGTCGTCGCGGTGCCACAGCCGGCTTCGCTCCTGGTCAAGATCGTCGCGGACCGCATGAAGCGCGACGGCATGAAGAACATCGGCTATATCGGCTTCTCCGATGCGTGGGGCGACCTCGTCTACAACGGGGCCAAGGCCGCCGAGCCCGTTGACGACATCAAGGTCCAGACCAACGAGCGCTATGCCCGCACCGATACCTCGGTGACCGCGCAGATCCTCAAGGTCATGGCTGCACGTCCCGACGCCGTGCTGATCGGCGGCTCCGGCACGCAAGGCGCGCTGCCTCTCATCACGCTCTCCGAGCGCGGCTTCAAGGGCAATACCTACGGCACCGTGGCGCTGGTCAATCCGGACTTCGTCACGGTCGGTGGCAAGGCCGCCGAGGGCATTCAGGTCTCCGCCGGGCCTGTGATCGTGGCCGAACAGCTTCCGGATGAGCACTTTGCCAAGAAAATCGCGCTCGATTTCCGCGCGGTCTACCAGAAGACCCACAACATACCGACCACCGACGGCTTCTCCGCCTACTCCTTCGATGCCTGGCTGATCTTTGCCAACGCCGCCGAGCGGGCGCTGAAGACCGCGAAACCCGGCACGAGGGAATTCCGTGCGGCGCTGCGAGACGCCATCCTCAGCACCAAGGAACTGCCTGGCGTTCATGCCGTCTATAACTTCAAGCCCGGTGCGGTCACCGGCGTCGACGAGCGCTCGCTGGTGGTGGTCCGCCTGACCGGCGGCGCCTGGAAGTACGCGCCATAAGCGGGACGATGGCCAGCGGTCAGAACGGGGGAACGGCGTCTCAATGACCAGCGATATCGCGGCCATCCTTGCGATCGACGGGATCGCCACCGGCGCGGTCTACGCGCTGGTGGCGATCGGGACCGTGCTCATCTTCACGGTGACACGGGTCATCTTCATTCCCTTTGGTGACATCGCCGCCTTCACCGCACTGACGCTTGCGGCTCTCGATGCCAAGCGCTTTCCCGGAACCGGCGCACTGGTCGTGGTGCTGGCGTGCCTTGCGACCCTGATCGAGATCACTTCGCTCATCCGCAACGGCGACACTCGACTCTTGCCGCGCGCGCTTCTGTTCTATCTCGCCCTTCCGTTGGCAGTGGTCGGCGTCGCCTGGCTCACCATGCGCCTGGACCCGCCGCTCGCCGTCCGGCTCGTGCTCGCGCTGATGCTGATCACGCCGATCGCCCCTCTGCTTGACCGGATCGTTTTCCGCCCGATCGCCGACGGCACGGTGCTGCTGCTGCTGACGGTCTCGGTGGCGCTGCATTTCGCGCTGGTCGGTCTTGGCCTGCTGTTCTTCGGCCCCGAAGGGGTCCGTACCGAGCCGCTGACGTCGTTCTCAACGGAGCTCGCCGGCGTCCTGATCTCGGGCCAGACCATGCTGATCGTGATCGCGGCGCTCGTCTTCAGCGGCCTCCTCTATCTCTTCTTTGACTTCACGCTGGTCGGCAAATCGCTCCGCGCCACGGCAGTGAACCGGACCGGCTCGCGGCTGATGGGGATCCGGCCGGCGCGGGCCGGCACCATCGCCTACCTGCTGGGCTCGCTGATGGCCGGCGTATCCGGCATCCTGATCGCGCCGGTGAATACCGTGTTCTACGATTCCGGCTTTCTGATCGGACTCAAGGCGTTCGTCGGCGCCATCGTCGGCGGCATGACCAGCTATCCCGGTGCCGCGATCGGCGCGGTCGGGGTCGGCATCCTCGAAAGCTTCGCATCTTTCCAGAGCAGTGCGCTCAAAGACGTGATCGTGTTCTCGTTGCTGATTCCGGTTCTGATCTGGCGATCCCTCGCCTCGCTGCATTCCGAGGAGGAGATCGAGGAATGACGCGCCTTCATGTGCAGCTCGCAGCAGTAGCGGCACTGGCGTGCCTCGCACTCGCGCCCCTCGTCCTGAGCCCGTTCAGCGTCACGCTGATGAACTATATCGGCATCTATTCGCTGGTCGCCATCGGCCTTGCGCTCCTCACCGGCGTCGGCGGCATCGTATCGTTTGGACAGGCGGCGTTCGTCGGCATCGCGGCCTATGCGACGGCCTGGGTCTCCGCCCTGAACGGGCAATCGCCCTGGCTCGGCCTGCTGTTCGGGGTGGCGCTGACCTGCGGCGTCGCAGCCGTCCTCGGCGTCGTCACCTTGCGCCTCCAGGGCCATTTCCTCTCGCTCTCGACCGTGGCATGGGGCCTTGCGATCGGCTTCCTGTTCGGCAACGTCGAGGGGCTCGGCCGCTTCAACGGTATCTCGTCGATCCCGCCGATCAGTCTCGGCTCGCTCGCGCTCGTCTCCAGCGCACAGATCTATTATCTGATCTGGGGCATCGTCGCTCTGGTACTCTTCCTCGGCTACAATCTCCTGGACTCGCGGCTCGGCCGCGCCATGCGGGCACTGCGCGGCGGCAATACGCTTGTCGAGAGCCTCGGCATCAACGCCTTCCGGATCAAGCTCGTGACCTTCGTGATCGCGGCGTTCCTGGCCTCGCTCTCCGGATGGCTCTACGCGCATATGAGCCGCTTCATCAGCCCGGGTCCGTTCGATGCCAGCATGGGCATCGAATATCTGATGATGACGATGGTCGGCGGCGCCGGCAGCCCGCTCGGCGGTGTCGTCGGCGCCGCCATCGTGACGCTGCTCAAGAACAGCGTGCAGGACTATCTGCCGCTGATCGCCAAGGGCGCATCCGGGCAGCTCGAGATCGTCGCCTTCTCCGCGCTGTTCATCCTGTTCCTGCAATGGGCGCGGCAGGGCATCGTCCCCTCCATCGCACGCTATCTGCCGAAGACCAGGCGCGAGCGGCCGCAGCCGGCGCCGCCGCTGCCGCGCCGGCCGCAGCCGGCACCGGGCGAGCTTCTTCTGAAGGTTGACGGCGCCGAGCGCCGGTTCGGCGGCCTCGTCGCGGTCAACAATGTCAGCTTCGAGGTGAGATCCGGCGAGATTCTTGCCGTGATCGGCCCGAACGGCGCTGGCAAGAGCACGATGTTCAATTGCCTGACCGGCGCGCTGCGAGTCAACAAGGGCGAGATCGTCTTTGCGGGGCGCCGGATCACGCGTGATCCGCAATCCCGCATCGCCAAGGCCGGCGTCGCCAGGACCTTCCAGCATGTGAAGCTGCGGCCGCGCATGAACCTGCTCGAGAACGTCATGCTCGGCACTTACAGCCGAACCCGCACCGGCCTGTTCGCCGGCGCCTTTCGCCTCAATCAGCGCGAGGAAGCCAGCGCCCGGCACGAGGCGCTGATGCAGCTCGAGCGCGTCGGGCTCGGCGACAAGCCGTTTGAGCTCGCCGGCAATCTTCCCCTCGGCAACCAGCGCATCCTGGAGATCGCACGCGCGCTCGCCGCGGATCCCGCCCTGCTGGTGCTGGACGAGCCGGCGGCTGGCCTGCGCCGCCAGGAAAAGCTGAGATTGGCCGAGCTGCTCCGCGCGCTGCGGGCGGATCACCTGACCATCCTCATCGTCGAGCACGATATGGAGTTCGTGATGTCGCTGGTCGACCGCATCGTGGTGCTCGATTTCGGCTCCAAGCTTTGCGAGGGCGTCCCAAGCGCGATCCGCAGCGATGAGCGGGTTCAAGAGGCCTATCTCGGGGGCGTCGCGTGAGCGAGATGTTTTCCATGACCGACGTGACCGTCTGCTACGACAACGTCGAGGCCGTGCGCAACGTCTCGCTGTCGGTCGACGAGGGCCAGATCGTCACCGTGATCGGTCCGAACGGCGCCGGCAAGACCACGCTGCTGATGGCAGCCATCGGGCTGCTCGGATCGCGTGGTCGCATGGCATTCCGTGGCAACGACATCCGGAAGATGTCGGTCGAGGATCGCGTCGAGCGCAGGCTCTGCCTTGTTCCGGAGAAGCGCGAGCTGTTTTCCGACATGTCGGTCGCCGACAACCTGCTGCTCGGCTCCTACAGCCTGCGCGATCGTTCCGGTGTCCGAAAGACGCTGGACGAGGTCTATGATCGCTTTCCCCGGCTCAGGGAGCGGCAGCGCCAGGCCGCAGGCACGCTCTCCGGCGGCGAGCGCCAGATGCTCGCGCTGGGACGCGCGCTGATGGCAAGGCCCGCGCTGCTGATGCTCGACGAACCCAGTCTCGGTCTTGCGCCGCTGATCGTGCGCGAGATCTTTCGCACCATCGCGTCCTTGCGCGACCTCGGCGTGTCCATCCTGCTGGTCGAGCAGAACGCCCGCGCCGCGCTCGAGACCGCCGACTATGGCTACGTGCTGGAGACCGGCGAGATCGTGCAGTCCGGCCCTGCCAAGGATCTGATCCACGATCCCCGGCTGATCACGGCCTATCTCGGCGGACACTGAGACCCGTTTGGGTCGGCCCCGCCGAGCCGCACATCAAAAACATCGAAAACAACCCCATGCACAGTAGCCGGCCACCGCAATATCAATGGCTTGCTGGCCCGAAGCAACGTATGCTGATTTTCAGAATCCGCTTGCTCCGTCGGGCAAATCAGGGGCACAATGCCATCATCGCGGCGTTCCGCCCTCGTCGCTCTCCCTGGCCGGGACGATCCTCGTCAGCATCGGAAAATGCTTGTTGCCGCCCGCGAACGGCGGAAACCGGACGAAGTCCGCGCGCATCCGCTTGATCACGTCGGAGCTCAGCGCTCGCGCAAGGGCTTGCGGGCTGTCGAACATCAGTCTGTTGCGCTGCATGTACTCGACCCGCTGCGACGGCAGCCGGTCGACCCAATCGATGCGCGTGTAAATCTCGATCTGGCGGACGTCGGGGAAGGTCCGCATGATCGGCGGATGATGCTCCAGATAATGCAAATTCCAGGCATTCATGTCGTCGGCCGGCCCGGGATAATGCACGAGATAGCTGCACGGCGTGACCGTACCGTTCACATGCGTGGCGTCGTCGACAGGAAAGGCGCGCGTCACCATCGCCTGATGCGTCACGTCCAGTCCGGCAAGGCTCGACAGTCCGCGACCCGCCGCAAGACCTGCGAGCACGCCACCGCGATCCATCGCGGCCTCGCACACAAACAGGTTCGGAAACCGCAGTTGGAGCACAAATACCGGTCCGGCCCCGTCGGCCTTGTAGGGATGATCGACCGATTGCTCCAGCGGCGTGAACAGCAGGCCCTCGGCCATCCCCGGAGTAGACCCCACGAGGACAGCCGCAGCAGCAAGATCGTCCGCGTGAATTCGCCGCTCGCCTTTCGGATCGGAGAACGTCATGAACAGCGAGATCATAGCGACGCCACCTGCGTGTCTTCGTCCGCATGTCGATGCAATTCGAGCGCAGCACGAACGTCGTCGGGCCACGGAATTGCGTGATGATCGACCAGCGACGTCGCGGCAAGGATCTGGCGCGCGCGCCAGCGCACGCCATCTGCGGCCGTCACGACGTGCGCCAGATGGAGCGAGGCGCGGCCGACCTTGACGACGCAGAGGCCAAACGTCAGGCGATCGCCGAATTTCGACGGCCGCGAAAAGTCGCAGGTCAGATGCACGGTCGGGGTCCCGATCCTGCGGACCGTGATCAACTCCGGCCAGGGAAATCCGATCACAGCCCAGAACTCCTCGACCACGCCGTTGAGGATGTTCAGGTAGGACGGGAAATAGGCGATCCCCGAGGGATCGCAGTCGCCGAACCTCAGCTCGCGATCGAACGAGAACAACGTCATCAGATCGCGACAACGGGGTGCCGGATGACGCCGACGCCGTCGACGCCGGCCTCGACCACATCGCCGGGCCACAGCCATTCCTGCGGATTCATGCCGGCGCCCACGCCTTCCGGCGTTCCGGTCGCGATGATGTCGCCCGGCTCGAGCGTCATGCCGGACGAGATGTCGGCGATCAGGGCCGGAACGTCGAAGATCATGTATTTGGTGCTGGAGTCCTGCTTCACGACGCCGTTCTTGGTCAGCCAAAGCCTGAGATCGTGTGGATTGGGAATCTCGTCCGCAGTGACGATGCAGGGGCCGAACGGCGCGTAAGTGTCCATGCCCTTGGAGAAGATCCACTGCCCGGCGCGGCGATTGTCGCGCGCGGAAATGTCGATCATCACGGAATAGCCGAAGACGTGATCCATCGCCTTCTCGACCGGGATGCGGGTCGCGGTCTTGCCGATGATGACGGCGAGTTCGACCTCCCAGTCGAGCTGCCGGGTGATGCTGGCATTGTGCTGGATCGCCGCTCCCGGTCCGATTACGGCGGTCGGCGGTTTGGAGAACACCACCGGCTGCTTCGGCAGATCCTTGTCGGTGTCGAGGTTCTTGGCGGACTCCGCCACATGCGCGCGATAGTTCAGCCCGATGCCGAAGATGTTCTTCCGCGGGCGCGGGATCGGTGCCTGCAGCTTCACGTCCTCGAGCGGAACGGCGGCGCCGACCGGCAGCGCCCCGTTGGCGCTATCCAGGCATTCCCTCAGCGCCGGCAGCAGCGTGACGCCGTTATCGATCAACGAGAGCATATCGCCCGGCCAGACGAGACCGCGTGACGCACCGAGGCGCTCGACATCGACAACCAAACCATTGACGATAACCCCAAGCCGAGCTCCGCTGGAGCCCAAGGTGTACGTGACAAGACGCATGAAAGCTTGATCCGATTATTCGGGTTAAATTCTGCGGGGAAATGTCAGGCCGCGACCGACTGATGGCCGGCATTGTCGCCATAGGCCTCTTCACGGTAGAGACCGAGCCCTTCGATGACGGGCAGATCGTTGAAACAGAACAGGCAGGCGTCCTCGCTCCCGGAGGCGTTGCCGTGTTCATGCCAGGCCCAGGACGGAACGCAGAAAATGTCGCGCTCCTGCCACTCGAACCGCTTGCCGCCGATCACGGAGTAGCCGTGTCCTTTGGCGACCTGATAGACGAAGCTTCCGGTGTGCCGGTGCGACCTGGTCTTCTCGCCCGCCCGCAGCAACTGCATGCTGGCGCCGATGGTCTGCATCACATGTCCGCCGGTGATCGGATTGACGTAGTTCATCAGGATGCCGTCATAGGGCGATCCGTCGGTCGCGGCGGCATATTTCCGCAACGACTCGTAAGTCGGCTCCCACTCATATTTGAACATCGGTGAATAACCGTTCGACCATCGCGAGCCCACCGGCCGAAGGCCCGGATTGCCCCAGGTCTTGGTCATGTCGTCGACGGGATAGCCCGACTCCTCCTGCTGGATCTTCGGGTGCACGACAAAGAAATTCGCCTCCAGCGCGTTGACGAGCGGAATGTCGAGCCCATCCTGCCAGATGCAGACCGAGCCGCTTGCCTCGACGCCATGCTCGTGCCAGGTGCCGTTCGGTGTCAGCACGAAATCCCGCGCGCCGAGCGTCATCTTGTGGCCATCGACAATGGTGTAGGCGCCTGTCCCTTCCATGATGAAGCGCAGGGCGGAGGCCGAATGCGCATGGGCCGATGCCACTTCGCCCGGGTGCATCACCTGCAAGCCTGAATAGAGCCAACCGACAGCGGCCGACACGTCGCGGCGACCGGGATTGTTGAGATAGATCACCCGCCGTCCCGCCTTCTCCGGCGAAACCAGTTCTACCGAGCGCAGCACGTGCTCGCGCAGATCGCTGTAGCGCCAGAGCACGGGAATGGACGCCGACTGCGGCTGCCACGGCTCGATCTTGTTGGCGACCGTCCACAGCGCGGCCGCGTCGAACTTGTCGAGGTCCTTGTAGTAGGCCTTGAGCTCCGGGGTATCCTCGACATTGGCCCGGCCGATGACGTTCTCGCCCATCCTGTCCTCCAAGTCTTGGCTCATGACGTCTTATCTCATGACGTCCTGTCTCATGCAGTCCGTCCTGTCGCCGCATCCACAACTGTCGTCCTGGCGAAAGCCAGGACCCATAACCACCGCATATGATTGTGAAAAGGATCGTGGCCCAAGATCGCTCGACAATGACCATCCGGGGTAATGGGTCCTGGCTTTCGCCAGGACGACGGTAGAAGGGTTCGCGACTCGCCGCGTCGTTGGATCGACACGTCCCATCATTCCGTCCTGCCGGGAATTGATGTGAAGCTCGCCTGCTCCGCGGCATCGGTCGCCGGACGTTCGCCTTTCGCGAGGCCGAGCGGTGCCTTCAACTCCAGAGCAGTCGTGTCGCCACATCGACAACTGTCGTCCTGGCGAAAGCCAGGACCCATAACCACCGCGTTTGATTGTGAAAGGGATCGCGGCCCTGGACCGCTCGACAATGACCATTCGGGGTAATGGGTCCTGGCTTTCGCCAGGACGACGGTGAGGAGAGTTCGCGATTCGTGACGTAGCGCTCGCGTCGAGATAGACAGGAGAAGCCTGGACGGCGGCGGCTCTAAAGCGCGGCAGCTTCAGCATTGGCCCTACCCTGTCGCTGGCTCATACTCGCCGACCGGAGCAGAGCTCCGCAAAGCCTGACAGCGAAGGCGCAGCGTTGACTTACTTTACATGTAAACGTATGCTATCGCATATTTCTGGAGGGTGCAATGGCTGAACGGTCTTTTGCTCGCGAGGTCGAGGATCTCCGGCTCGGCGACGGCGACACCTTCCGCGGCGAAGGCATCCTCGCCATCACCAAGGCACTTCTGCAATCCGGCGTTGCTTATGTCGGCGGCTATCAGGGCTCGCCGATCTCGCACCTGATGGACGTGCTGGCCGACGCCAAGGACGTGCTCGACGATCTCGGCGTCGTCTTCCAGAGCTCCGCCAATGAAGCGGCAGCGGCGGCGATGCTGTCGGCCTCCGTCATGTATCCGCTGCGCGGCGCGGTCGCGTGGAAGTCGACGGTCGGCACCAATGTCGCCTCCGACGCGCTGGCCAATCTCGCCTCCGGCGGCGTTACCGGCGGCACGATGATCATCGTCGGAGAGGATTACGGCGAAGGCTCCTCGATCATGCAGGAGCGCACCCATGCCTTTGCGATGAAATCGCAGATCTGGCTGCTGGATCCCCGTCCTGACCATGAATGCATCGTCAACCTGATCGAGAAGGGCTTCGAGCTCTCGGAAGCCTCGAACACCCCTGTCATGCTGGAGGTGCGCGTCCGCGCCTGCCACATGCACGGCAGCTTTGCCTGCAAGGACAATGTCAGGCCGGCCCACACCATCAAGGACGCCCTGAACAATCCGAAGCGCGACGTCGGCCGCATCGTGCTGCCGCCGGCGGCCTACGAGCATGAGCAGGAGAAGATCAAGACGCGGATGCCCGCGGCCATCAACTTCGTCCGCGACCAAAGGCTGAATGAATGGATGGGGCCGAAGCAGGGCAAGGTCGGCATCATCATGCAGGGCGGGATGTACAACAACGTCATCCGCGCGCTGCAATATCTCGGGCTGTCGGATGCCTACGGCAACACGCAGGTCCCGCTCTACGTCATGAACGTCACCTACCCTGTGATCGACACGGAGGTCGCCGAGTTCTGCCTCGACAAGGACGCCATCCTGATCGTCGAGGAAGGCCAGCCGGAATATCTGGAGCAGGCGATCAACACGGTGCTGCGCCGCAAGGATATCCAGGCGCGCATCCACGGCAAGGACGTGCTGCCGATGGGCGGCGACTATACCGCGCAGGTGCTGCTCGGCGGCGTGCGCGAGTTCATCGAGAAAACCGAGCCGAGGCTGCTCGGCAATCGGCCACCGGCGCCGGACGCGAGCCCCGTGCTCAGCCACCCCGAGGTCGAGAAGCTGAAGCACGTCGTGCCGGCGCGTCCGCCCGGCCTTTGCACCGGCTGTCCGGAACGGCCGATCTTCGCCGCCATGAAGCTCGTCGAGAGCGAGCTCGGCCAGCACCACGTCTCCGCCGACATCGGCTGCCACCTGTTCTCGATCCTGCCGCCCTTCAACATCGGCGCGACGACCATGGGTTTTGGCCTTGGCCCGGCCTCGACCTCGGCCTTCAACGTCAAGGCCGACAAGCGCTCGATCGCCGTGATGGGCGACGGCGGCTTCTGGCACAACGGGCTGACCAGCGGCATCGGCAACGCCGTCTTCAACAAGCATGACGGCGTCTTCATCATCGTCGACAATTACTACACCTCGGCGACCGGTGGTCAGGACATCCTGTCGTCGCGCGCGACGAGCAAGCGGCGAAACACCAACAACTCGATCGTGCAGGCCGTGAAGGGCATCGGCGGGCAATGGGTGCGGCAGATCGACCGTACCTACGATGTCGGCCGGATGCGCGACACGCTGAAAGAGGCGCTGACGACCAAGGAGGAAGGCCCAAAGGTCATCGTCGCGTCCTCCGAATGCATGCTGAACAAGCAGCGCCGCGTGAGGCCGCAGATCAGCAAGGCGATCAAGGACGGCGTTCGCACCGTCAAGGAACGTTTCGGCGTCGACGAGGACGTCTGCACCGGCGACCACGCCTGCATCCGCCTCTCCGGCTGCCCGTCGCTCTCGGTCAAGCAGCTCGACGATCCCTTGCGCGACGATCCCGTTGCGGCCATCGACAATTCCTGCGTCGGTTGCGGCAATTGCGGCGAGGTCGCGGACGCGGCGGTGCTGTGTCCGTCGTTCTATCGCGCAGACGTCATTCACAATCCGACCGGCTGGGACAAGTTCAAGTCGAGGGTCGCCATGGCCGTGATCGGCTGGCTGCAACGGCGGCGTGATCGCCGGCGTCCGGCGCTCGAGGCCTTAGCATGAGAACTTTGGCATGAAAGCTCTGGCATGAGAGACGAAACGGTCCAGCTGGCGCTTCCCGCCGCAGGTGACGCGACCGAGCGGCCGATCTCGATCGCGATCGTCGCGATGGGCGGCCAGGGCGGCGGCGTCCTGACCGACTGGATCGTCCAGCTCGCCGAGAACCATGGCTGGGTCGCGCAGTCGACATCGGTGCCCGGCGTCGCCCAGCGCACCGGCGCCACGATCTACTATATCGAGGCGATGCCGCCGCTCGATGGCCGCAAGCCGATCCTGTCGCTGATGCCGACGCCCGGCGACGTCGACGTGGTGATGGCGGCGGAATTCATGGAAGCCGGCCGCTCGATCTTGCGCGGCCTGGTAACGCCTGACCGCACCACGTTGATCGCATCCAATCACCGGACGTTCGCGATCGGCGAGAAGATCGCGCCAGGCAACGGCATCGCCGACGGGGGCGCGGTGACCGGCGCCATCGGGGTCGCCGCCAAGACCGAGATCATCTTCGACATGAACGCGCTGGCGATCGCCAATGGCAGCGTGATCTCGGCGGCGATGTTCGGCGCGCTCGCGGGCGCCGGCGTGCTGAGCTTTAGTCGCGAGAGCTATCTCGACGTCATCCGCGCCGGCGACAAAGGCGCGCAGGCCAGCGTCCGCGCGTTCGAGGCTGCGTTTGACCGGGTGCAGTCGAAATCTCCCGACCCGGCGCCGCCGGCGCAATCGGAGGTGACTGACGCGCCTCCCTCCCCGGCAGCCCTCGATCCCCGTCTTGCCGGCCTCGCCGCCCGGCTGACGCAGCAGTTGCCGGAGGCCGTGCAGGCGATGGGCCGCGCCGGGCTGAAGAAGGTCGTCGATTTCCAGGACGTCGCCTATGGCGGCGAATATCTCGACATCCTCGGCAAGCTCCACGCCGCCGATCGCAGCTGCGGTGGCGCCGGGCGAGGTTTTGCCTTCACCCAGGCCGCCGCAAAATATCTTGCCAACGCCATGGCCTATGATGACGTCATCCGCGTTGCCGACCTCAAGACCAGATCCGGCCGCCGTGCGCGGATCGAGGGCGAACTCGAATTGTCCGAGGGCCAGGTGCTCCAGACCACCGAGTTCATGCATCCCCGCATGGAAGAGGTCATGGGCATGCTCCCAGTGGGCTTTGGCCGCTGGCTCGGCGCCAAGCCGCGCCTCCTCGGCTGGCTCGACCGTCGCGTCAACAAGGGACGCCGGGTGCGGACCTACTCGCTGCCCTGGTTCCTCGCGCTCTATGTCGTCGGCGGACTCCGCGGCATACGCCGCCGCTCGCTGCGTCACGCCATCGAGACCGCTCATCGGGACGAATGGCTCAAGGCCGCGACCGAGGCAGTGCGAGCCAACTATCAGTTGGGCGTCGAGATCCTGCAATGCCGGCGCCTGGTCAAGGGCTATTCCGACACCCACAGCCGCGGCCTGTCGAAATTCGACAAGACGCTGGCCGCGATCAAGCTGGTCGCACCGCGCGACGATGCCGCCGACTGGGCGCGCCGGCTGCGGGAAGCCGCGCTGAAGGACAGCGAAGGCAAGGAGCTCGACGGCGTGATCCAGACCATCAAGAGCTTTGCATGATGCCGGCAGCACTCAAAGAGAGCACGGCTCCCGTGTTCGGGCAGATTGAAACCCGGCTGTGGCTGCAACTGCTGTCCCTGCATGGCGAGCTGTTTGCGTCGCTGAATTCCATGCTGAGCTCGGAATTCGCCTTGTCGCTGGCAAAGTTCGACGTGCTGGCCCAGCTCGATCGCTACCGGGACGGAATGGCGCTCGGCCAGTTGTCGCAGAACCTGAAAGTGTCGGGCGGCAACGTCTCGGGCCTGGTGCAGCGCCTGCTGGCTGACGACCTCATCAGCAAGGAGATGTCGAGCGAGGACCGCCGGTCGTTCATCGTGCGCCTGACGCCGAAGGGCGAAGCACTGTTCAGGAAGGCAGCCGACGTGCACAAGAGGCATCTCAGCGAACGGCTCGAAAGTATCCCCGCCCAGGAGCTGGAGGCTGCACTATCGGTGCTGCGGTCCCTCTCCTCGAAACTTGGCAGCGAAAGCAAGAAGCAGGGTCGCAAGAAATAATGGCCAAAGACTCCAGGAGCAGATGGAAATCCGGTCCACCGCGGACGCGGGACCAGCTGCAAAGCTACATTCCCTATCTCTTCAACCGGCTCGCCAATCGCTGGAACCTCGATCAGAACCGTGATCTCAGCGAGCACAACATCAACAACGTCGTGTTCCGGACGTTGTCGGTCCTGTTCATCTACAAGACCCTGACCGTCAACGAGATCGCCGTTCTGGCCGTCACCGAGCAGTCGACCGCGAGCCGCATGGTCGAGTCGATGGTGTCATCGGGTCTCGTCAAGCGCGAGATCGCGGAAGAAGACCAGCGTCGCCGCGTCGTCGGATTGACGGCGGACGGTGAGGCCCTGCTGCGAAAGATCTGGCCCATCATGGAGAACAACTACGACCGGCTGACCGTCGGTATCGATCCCGACGAGATCGAGGTGTGCGCCCGCGTGCTCGCCAAGATGGTCGAGAACATCCGCCAGAATCAGATCTGATCCGCTCACGATCAAGGGCTGAGGCCGGCAAGGCTGGTGCCGCCGCAGACGTAGAGCACCTGTCCGGTCACGAAGTCCGAGCGCTCGTCGAGGAAGAAGCTGATCGCGTGCGCCACGTCCTCGCGCGTCCCGAGCCGCCCGACCGGAACGTTGCGCGCCATCCGCTCCTGCTGCTCGGAGTCCTTCGGGATGATGCCCCAGAAATTGTCGGTCAGGATCGGGCCTGGTGCGACCACGTTCACCGTGATCCCGCTCGACGCCAGCTCCAGCGCCCATGTCCGCGCCATGCCGTGCACGCCGGCCTTGGTCGCGGAATAGGCCGAGCGCGTCGCTGCGCCCATGGCGGCGCGCGAACTCACGAACACAATTCGGCCGAACCGCCGCGATCGCATCCCCTCCATCGCCGCCTGGGTCAGCAGCATCGGTGCGCCCAGGTGCAACTGCGCCAGCGTCAGGATGTCTTCCGGCCTCGCATCGGCCAGCAGGTTCGGCAGGATGATTCCGGCATTGTGCACGAGGCAATCGACCGCATGATCCCGGCAGATCTCCTCGGCAATGGCCCGCGTCTCCTCGAGGCTGGTCAGGTCTGCGCGATAGGCGGTGAGCAGATCGTGGGTCCAGTCCGGCTTCTCAAGGCCGACCGACACGACCCGCTGTCCTTCGTCGATGAGCTTTTTTGCCAAGGCCTCGCCGATGCCGGAATTGCCTCCGGTGATGAGTGTGGTGCGGGTCTGGCTCATGATCGGCTCCCTGCGAACGCCACGTGTCACTCCTGCCGCCGCTTGAGGTCGCGAAGATCGAAGAACGCGCCATCGCGCATCAGCTTCGCGACGAAATCCTTCAATCCGCCGCGCTGGATCTTCTCGGTCGCGGTCAATGGCAGTTGATCGACGAACGAGATCCAGCCCGGCGCCTTGTAATAGGCCATCTGCTCCAGGCTCCAGCGCAGGATGTCCTCGGCAAGCGCGCGGTCCGCTCCCGGCTGCTCCGCGATGATGACCGCCGCGACCTCGTCGCCGCGCACCTGATCGGGTGTCGCCGCCACCGCGGCCTGCCGGATCGCCGTATGGCGGTTGAGGACGGATTCGACCTCGACCGCGGCGATGTTCTCGCCAGAGCGGCGGATCACGTTCTTCTTGCGGTCGACGAAATGAAGATCGCCATCATGATCGCGCGACACGATATCTCCGGTATGGAGCCATCCGTCCTTCCAGGCCTCGGCGGTGGCTTCCGGGTTCTTCAGGTACTCGCTGAAGAAGCCGTAGCGGGGATCATCCCCCGCCCGCCGCACCAAGAGCTCGCCCGGTATTCCGACCGTCGCATCGTTGCCGCCGTCGTCGATGATCCGCACCTCGACTTCGGGCGCCGGACGTCCGAAACAGCTTGTGCCGACTTTCCGTGGCTCGACATTGGCGGCGATCACGCCGCCGCTTCCCGTCTCGGTCATCGCCCAGGCCTCGAGCAGCGGAAAACCGAAGCGCTCCTCGAACGGCGCGTGCAGCAGCTTGTCGACGCCGGCGCCGAAGCCGAACCGCACGCTGTGCGCGCGGTCTTCATGCGCCGGCGGCGCGCTCATCAGCATCGAGGGCATGACGCCGAGATAATGCAGGCAGGTCGCCCGGCTGTCGCGCACCGATTTCCACCAGCTACGCGGATGGAAGCGATCGAGCATCGTCAGGCTGCCGCCGACCGACAGCATCGCCATCAGCGACACCGCCATCGCGTTCATGTGGAACAGCGGCAGCGGCGTGATCATGCGCTCGCCATCACCTCTGAGATCGATCAATCCGCCGACATCGCGATACCAGTCTCCGGAATACAGGAAGTAGGTGTTGGTCAGCACGCAGCCCTTGGGCTGGCCCGTCGTCCCCGACGTATAGAGCAGCGCGCATTCGCTCGAACCGTCGCCGGCGTTCGCCGGCCGCGCGCCACCGAACGGGGCTGGAACATCGTCGCTGTCGGTCGCGACCGGAATCGGCCGGCCGGCTTGGCGCGCCGCCGTCTCGACCTCGTCGCGTCGTTTGGCAAGCACGAATGCAGCATTCATCTCGGAATGCGCGATGATGTATTCGAGCTCGCTGACCCGCAGATCCGTGTTGATCGGCACCACGGAAACGCCGAGCGCGTTCAGCGCGAACCACAGCTCGACGAACACCGGCCTGTTCTGGAGCAGCAACCCGACCCGATGGCCTTCACCGTAACCGCGGTCTGCAAATGCCGCGCGCCAGCGCTCCACGCGTTGGAGCATGGCGCGGTACGAGATCTCCCCGGCCGCGATGCCGTAGATCTCGGCCGTCTCGGGCAGCACGTTGAGAAACCCGGATTCCCCGCGGCGCAGGGCGGTCTCGCGGAAGCGGGCGTAGACGGTGGTCGCTGAGGTCAAGGCGCACTCACATAAAAAGCTGGATATTGCCGAACGGCGCGTCGAAATTCACCAGATCGATGCGCTTGAGCCTGATCTTGAGTTCATCGCCGACCGGAACCAGATCGTGCGACGCCCATCCCGAAAAGCGTTCCAGCGTGTCGCCGCGCGTCTCGGTGTAGAGAAAGGACGTCCGTGCTTTGAATGTGCCGGCCGCCGGGTCGCACACCAGGATCTGCGGCGCCTGCAGCAGGTGATGGCAGCGGCTCTTCGGCTTCTGGCTGAAGGTGCGTTCGCCGGCCAATCGCTCGATGCGCACCTTCATCAGCAACAGGTCTTCGTACATCAGCGACGGCTGCAGCACCGGATCCTGCTGCTGCCATTCCAGCGGCATCCAGTAGCGTCCTTCCGGATGGAACAGATCGAGCCACGCCTGCCATTGCATCGTGTCGAGGAGGTCGGCTTCCCGATAGATGAAATCGGTGATGGTCTTTTCGCTGATCATTCCGCGGCCTCGACCGGCTGGTCCATGTCCATGGTGATGAATTTGGCCCAGGCATGAAACTGGTTCCGCATCTGGCGCTCCGACGTGCCGTTGATGACGGCGGTGACGTCAGGCGCTTCGTTGCTCTCGTAGAGCCGGCGCAGATTGACCCATTGGTTGCCGTTCGACTTCAGCCCTTCCTGGGCCCGTTCATACATTTCGAGATCGTCGTGCCCGACGATCGAGGTCGGTGCGTTGATGAAGCGATTGTACATCAGCGCCCGCTCGTAGAGCTTGTCGGGTGCGCCGACCAGACGATAGACCCAGCTCTCCACCAGCGTCCGGTCCACCGCGATCGGGATGAAATTGCGGAGGATCTGCACTGCGCCCTTGACCATGATGTTCGGGAAATAGACGGTGTTGTGCCGGACCTCTCCGAGGATCTCGTGGGCCCGCTTCTCGCCATAGGCTGCGACCATCTGGCCGAGATAGCCTTCGACATCCGAATAGTTCGAATGGATGGAATTGGCGACGCCGGTATGGCCATGACCGTTGGGCCAGATCCGGATGCCGCTCTGCTCGTAGAACTCGTACGGGCTCATGAACGGCCCATAGAGTTGCACCGCCATCGGCGTCTCCGTGGAATTGCCCTGTTCGCGTTGCCAGACCTTGATGGCGGTGCCGGCCGAGCTCTCATGCGCCACCATGGGATGGCAGGTGTCGGTCTGGTTCTCGACCAGCATCTTCCAATTGCAGGTGTGCATGTAGCGGATCGGCGTGGCCTCGACGGCCAGCTTCCCCTCCGGCGAACGGTCGACCATGTTGTCGATGGTCGAGAGGCTTTCACCAAAATAGTCTTCGAAGCCGACGCCGCTTTCGCTCAGGCGCGCGAAAATGAAATCCCGGTAAACGACGACATTCTTGATCCGCGACAGCCCGTCGTTGGCCTGGGTGTCGGTAAAGCCGGTGCCCTCGTAGCCCTTCTTCAGCGGGATCGCGAGCAGCGAGCCGTCGGTCTTGAACGACCAGGCATGATAGGGACAGCGGAAGAATTTTCCGGTATTGCCGCACGGCTCGGAGGCGATCTTGACGCCCTTGTGCGGACAGCGATTGTAGAACAGGTGGATCGAACCGTCGGTATGGCGGCTGGCCACCACTGGCTGCCGGCCGATATTGGCGGTGATGAAGTCGCCGGCCTTCGACAACTGGCTGGCATGCCCGACATAGATCCAGCTGTTGGGAAACAGATGCTCCATCTCGAGATCGAAGACCTCGGGATCGACATAGACGTCGCGATGCACCTCGGCGTCGCGCACAAGCCCGCCGATCGCGCGGGGATTCTTTCCGTATTTCGCCATGGCGCCTCTTGCCTCCTCTCAGAGATCCAACACCAGCCGGTCCGACTTCGCACGCGACACGCAGATCTGCATGACCTTGTTGGACGCCTTCTCGTCGTCGCTGAGAATGACGTCGCGATGATCGGGCACGCCGGCGATCACACCGCACTGGCAGATGCCGCAATCGCCCCGCCGGCAATCATAGAGCACGTCGAGCCCCGCCGCTTCGAGCGCCTCGATGATGCTCTGATCGGTCGCGACCGTGATGACCTGCCCGGTCGACTTGACCTCGACCTCGAACGGTTGGTTCGGGGAGCTGGCCGGCCCCGCATTGAACAGCTCGAAATGGATGCGGCCTGCCGGGATGCCCCTGGCGAGCGCCGCTGCCTTCACTGCGTCAATCATGCCGGCAGGCCCGCAGACATAGACGTGGGCATCTGCGGGCGCCTCGCCAAGCGCTGCCGCGATATCGAGGCGGGACGCATCGCTGTCGTAGTGGACCGCCAGGCCGTCCGAACAGATCGCCTGCAACTGCGGCAGGAACGCCAGCAGCCCCGGCATTCGTCCGGCATAGTGCAGGCGAAACCAGGTTCCCTGCGCCTTCAGCACCGCCGCCATGGACAGGATCGGCGTAACCCCGATGCCGCCGGCAAACAGCAACGCCGGCGCGGCGCCCTCATGAAGACCGAAATTGTTGACCGGCGCGGTCGCGCTGACGACGTCGCCGACCTGAAGGGCATGCATGAACTGCGAGCCGCCGGTCGACGTCTCCTCGCGCAGCACCCCCAGCGCAACAGCGCCCTCAGGCAGGTCCGGCAATGCCATCAGGGAGTACGGCCGATCTCCCCCGCCCGGCAGCAACACGCGAATGTGCGCGCCCGCTTGCCACTCCGTAACAGCACCGCCCTCCACACCGAACACGACGCTGCGAATGACAGGCGTCTCCGCAACGATCGACTGCACTTTGAGCTTGAGCGGATGCGCGTCCATTCGGGCAGCTCATATTATATGAATTTGCATATTTTTATACATGTAATAATTACCTGTCAATCGCCGACCCGGCGGAGGGCCGGAACTGGGGAGCCAAGGCAAGCAGTTCGCCGCGTTCGTCGCGCGCACAGTCAGTTCGGCCGGCAAGCCGCCATCGATCGCCGCCCCTGCGAAAAATCGCGGGATGCGCACGACAACTGAGCGCGGTCGCCCTCGGCTCGGGCTGCAATATTTTTGGATTACGGGGACGGCCGACCCAGCTGACGATCCAGGGCGGTCACCATCGATGCGCCACCGATCGGGCGATCGCGATGACGTGCCCGCGGCAGTTTCAGTTGCAAGGACGCGCGACCGTTACACGCCGCCTGGCCCGGCATAGTGGACGGCGAGCGTCGCCAGAATTGTCCTGTTGCTGATCTCGAGCTTGCGGAAGATGTGGTGCAAATGAACCTTGATGGTGCCGTCGGCCACCTTCAGACGGCGGCCGATCTCCTTGTTCGACAGCCCCTCCGAAACCAGGTTCATGATCTGACGCTCGCGCTCCGTCAGCATTGCAAGATACTTCTCCGGCATCGCGGTCTGAGCACGGGAGATCGCTTCCTCGCACGAGGGCGGCGGCAGCATCTTCTGACCGTCCGCGACCTGCCGCAATGTTTGGATAAGCGTCTCTGGCTCCTCGTCGTGGAGCATAACGCCGTACGCTCCGGCCGCCGCCAGCATCGCCAGATCCCGATCCTCAACCGAGGTAGCGAGAAAGACGAGGCGCGCGGCACACGTCGCGGAATTTCCAATGTCGATCGTTGCCTGTTCAAAAATGTCAGGCATCGACATGTCCAAAATGGCTATGTCGGGCGCTAGACCCCGTACTGCTTCGAAACAACTCGCAGCATCATTGCAACGAGCAACAACCTTGAAATCACGTTCTGCTTCGAGCAGGCAATTCAGACCCAATAAAACAACTGGATATCTGCTAGCAATCACCACACGACTGAAATGCATTTACGACCAATCCCTCAGTCCCTCCAGTTCAGCTCCGTAGCCCCTCCAGATCAGCTCCGCGCCCAATTGATTAATAAGCTACTCCAATATGACACTTTTCCGTAAGGTTTTGTTGTCGCGGACGCCCCGTGAATTTACTGCCCTAAGCGTGCCAACAGGCATAGTTTCAGCAACGCATGATCGCAGCGCCTGACCTACTCACCCAGAGCGGGTGTTTCTCAAAGGTGCCCCGCGCGCGCGCCCTAAGGGTGGTGGCGGCTCTTTCTCATGATGATCGACATCTGAAACGACGGACGACATCTGAGGCAATGACTATAACCAAAGGTATATAGGGATATTGGGGATTAGCATCTAACATTCTTAAATATTTAGAGTGCGCTCAAGACTTTTTCGTCCTCAGATTCGTTGGTCCGATCGGACAAATCCGAGGAAGCGTTTTGCATACGTCGTTCTTTTTAGCTGGGTGATGATCAACAAATGAGCCGGATTCAACCGACCCGCCCATTGTTTCATTGTAGCGTCCGGGAGAATTTCCATGAGACGACGATATCCTTTTGCTATTGTACTTGTTGGTGAAAATAGTCTTCGTAAGGAAGGTCTTGCCAGAATTCTGAATTCGGAGAGTTTTCAAGTCCTGACTTCGATATCCGATGCCGACGATTTGCTTGGCGACGACACGCCCAAGAAGGCCGCAACCAATCAGGCATTGTTGCTCCTCATTGTTCACACCGGCGACGATTTCCGCCCGACAATCGAGCAAATCGAGTCCTTCAGGCGCCGTCACGCCGATGGGCGCGTCGCCGTAGTCGCGGATCAATATCGTGTGAGCGACCTGGCTGTCGCACTTCGGGCCGGTGCCACCGGATACTTCATCGACGTGATGAATTGCGACGCGTTCATCAAGTCCATCGAACTCGTGATGATGGGTGGCACCGTCTTCCCGCCGGCGTTCCTGACGTCCGCACTCGACGCCGAAGAACGCGATGCGGAGGATACGCCCGCCCCCAATAATGACGATCCTGCCGCCGCAGAACCGGACGACAGGCTTGCTCGGCAACTTTCGCCCCGGGAAATCTCGATTCTGCAGTGCCTGATCGAGGGCGATTCCAACAAGTGCATCGCCCGCAAGATCAATATTGCCGAAGCCACGGTGAAGGTTCACATCAAGGCGATCCTTCGCAAGATCAGGGTCCAGAACAGAACGCAGGCCGCGATCTGGGGCTTGCACCATCGCCCTGCGGCATGGCCGAATAGCCACGGGTCGGCGCCCCACGCGAACGATGCCGAACGACCTCTCCGGCCGAAGCGGGAAATTCCCAAGATCGCAAGAGCGGGCCGGCCGGCGCCACTTGGCGCGCTCGACCACACGGCGAACTATTTTGAAGTGCCGATTACGAACGGTCACGCCCACAACGGCAGTTCGAAGATCGACGAGGCGATCCGGCTTCGCAAATAGCTGAACCTTCCCGTTGACATCTCCCCGGGTAACCCCGGCGGGATGTCCCTCGGCCTGCGAGCCGCATCAACGGAATGCGATGCGCGATGACCGATGCCGAGGTCAGCGCCAGCGCAGACGGCTCGTCTATCCTTCCCACAATGTTTCATGCTGTTGCCTCGCCGGCGGCAAGAAGCAGGTAACCGATGATCCGGCGCCTGCCTGTCTTGATCTCAACCGTCAGCATGCCAGGACCGAGCTTGACCAGCTTATCCTCCACCTGCATCTGCGTGCGGCCGAACGACGCAAGCGAGATTCACGAATGACCGCGCACCAACGCATCGCCCGCGCTCGAGCCCCGTTCGCCTCGATTTGATCTATCCCCCGCCGACGGACGCGGACTCAATGCGACGATCAACGGCGATCAGGATCGCTCAATGATAGTCGTCGGAACTGACCTTGGGCGTTCATCGCTCGTTGACGTCACCGGGCCATGCGAGGTGGTGATTGCTTGATAGAAGCAACCTCCTCAATGGCCCTGCGGCCCGGCAAGCCGTCGTCGTTGGCGTCTTTCGGCGAGCAGCGACAGCAGGCCACCGAGCGCCAGTGCAGCGAGGAGCGTCAGCGCGAACAGCAGCGGACCGTTGGGACCGGAGGGTACCATCACCGCTTCCGCAGGCAGTAGCGTTTGACCAGCAGCAGACCTGACCATGTCACGCGCCGGCGCGCTGTCCTGGTTGTCGAACGCAGGATTCTTCTCCGCGCCCTCCATTGCCTCCTTCAGACGTTCGAGTTTGGCTTGAGCGCCGACATAGGTGGGATGACGCGGACCCAATACGGCCGAAAGCCCGGCCAATTCCCGCTCGGCCGCAGCGTACGCCTCCGTCGCCTGTGCGCGCAGCCGCCCGCGCAGATATTCGGACGCAACCCAATTCGCCAGGTTGGCCGCGCGCTGCGGGTTCGACGTGGTCACCGCGATCGCGATCAAATAAGACCGCGGATCGTTGGTAACGGTGATCTGCTTCATGAGGCGTGTGATCGCGAGTTCGCGCGGCGTTGGCACGGGATGAGCCCCGAGATACGGCCAGACATGGGAGAGCGCTCGCTCCAGGCGGCCCGGGCGCGCGTAGTCGGGGTCCTGGTCGAGCCGCAGCGCCGACACGACCGCGCTTGCGGTGCCGCGCGACCGGATGATGCGCGCCGAGCTGTCAACGACGGCAGCCGCATCGACGGCCGCTGTCGATTGCAGCCTCTCGCCGGCAATATTTTCGTTGCGCACAAAATCGAGCTGAATGGTGGCTTCGCCGGTGTATCGCGATGCCATAAACATGAACGCAACCAGAAAGGCTGCCTGCGCAAGCACGACAGTTATCATGACGAGCTGCCGGTGCCTCCATACGACACCCAGCGCATCATGTACGACCTGCTCATAATGTATGCGGGGGGCGTTGATCGCGCCTGTCTCGACAAACATTTCCTGATCTCCCGAACGGGTGCGAGTTCCCGATCTTTGCGCGTGGCCAAGGCGGTTGGCCAATAGTCGATGGCTCAGTGACGTCATCGTATGAAAATCCTGAAAGCGGCCCTGTTGAAAAGCGCACCGACCAGCGCGCGGGCCTGAAGGCGGTCGGCTACCCTGAGCAGATCCAGAAACAGGTGCTCGCCGTCGGATTGGCCGGCTGGTTCTATCCGGCCAGCGCTCCCGTCAGCCTTTCGGTCGACAAGAGCGCCGACTATATCGAGCAGACCCCGCTGATAGGAATAGCGCGAGATCGTGCAGCCGAGCAGCCGCGCCTCTTGCTTGCAGCGGATTTGCGCCGGAGCAAAGCTGCGCGTAGCCGACCGAAACATCGGCAGGTCGGCTTCGGTGTCGCCGATCGCAATGGTCTCGACGTCCGGTCCCAAGACCCGATCGCGCAGGGCCGTCAGGCCCGTCCCCTTGTTGACGTTCTTTGCCACCACGGCGGTATCGCTCGTGGTTTGGCGGAAGCAGAGCCGGTCGAGCTGCAGCGTCGCGATCAGATCACGCACGATCAGCGTTGGCAGCGGGACCGGAACGCCCTGACCGATGCTGAAGCGGCGCATCCGCGATAGCAGGCTCTGGGATTTCTTCTCGATCATGTAGGCCCGGATGGAATATCTGTGGCGCTCGTCGAGAAAAACGCCGGGAAGTTCCCGCAGCGCTCTCCTGAGTTCATCGAGCTGAACCAGCGTGTCCTGATCGATCAGCGGCAATCCGTGCCCGGCAACGGCGTCCCACAAGTAAGCGCCGTTCTCCGCCACGCCACCGGCCAGCCCGTACGCTTCACAATAGTCCTTGACCTCGTAGACCGACCTCGCCGTGTTGAGCGCGACCGAACAGCCGTGCTTCGACAGCAGGGAAAGAGCCTCGATGCCGGCCGCCGTCGTGCAAGGATAACCGAAGATGCGCCGGTCCATGACGCCGTCGATGTCGAGGAAGACAAGCGGCGAGTGCCAAGACACCGCTCGCGACGGCCGACATCGCGCACCGCAGAACTTGGCGGTCTGTGCAGTCAGGAAATCCCACGCGCCGAGGAAGCGCCGGTGCTGCTCCTGCTGCTGTTTGCCGCACTGCACGACACTGAAGAGGTTCTCCTGCGCCGTCTCCATTGCCCACACGCCGGCCAGCAGCTTATTGATGAAGAGCCGGTCTGCAACCGACGCGTCGCCGGAATGCTCGACGTAACGGCGGACCAATCGCTCCTCCTCGTCGGGCGACAGCTCGAAGCTCAAGATGGCGTCCGCGAGGTCGTAAGCCGGATCGACGCTGTTCAGCAGGGTCTTGCCGAGGCCATGCCCAAAATAGCCCGTCTTCAACAACCCCGTCCTGCCCACGATCCACTCGGCAGCTCCCATGTTGCCATCGATCAGCGTGGGACACGGGCAATGCAATCGATAAAGTCGCTGCTGGATCAATGACCGCATCGGTATGTCGAGCACGAAATCACCATATGCGCGGCCGAACGCCTCGGCCAGCAGCGTCCAACCGTTCTCGTGCACGGCCTTGCCAGCGACACGCGACTTCGGCAGGGCCAGGAGACGGGTGCGCGCGGCAACGTAGCAGGCCACCTTGTCGATCCAGGAATCGCGATTCAATCCGAAATCCATGGCGGCCTGCTGCTGCGGCAGCCACTCGCTGTAGAGGATGCCGTCACGCAGCCCAAGGATCGGCGCAACGAACTCGGACAGCCGCTGCGCGACAAGGAACGCCGGGTAACCGAGGTATCCCAGTCCAACGCTCTTCGCCACGAAATGACGGACCTCGCGGTCGCCTTGCGCAGTCTGCAGCTGCACCTTGAATATCCGCCTCAGCGTCGCGCCTCGCTTGCCGCTCGCGCTGTGCTGCAGACCACCATCGAGTTCCTCCGCCCGCCAGCTATCGAGCACCTGAACATCGGTGAACCCGCGCGGCGCAAGATATTCGGCCAATCTTTCCGCGACCATCCGGGGATCAAGTAGCTGCTGCTTTCGCCAGCGCTCCGGCTCGAGCGTGATCACCAAGTCGTCAGGCAACGCCGCAGCCCAACCGGACGTTGCCGGATGCGTCGGCACCAGCACCTTTATCTTGGAAAGGTCGAAGCCCGCCTGACGCGCGATATCGACGGCAAGAACGATCGTGCCTCCCGAATTGGGCGGATCGTCCACAATTACGAGCGTGAAGCCCTTGCGGGCGTACTCCGACAACTGCCTGCGCTCCCATTCGCTCGGGCCCTTCTTCGGATGCACCGTAAGCGCGGCGATCCGGCCGTAACCTTCGGCCTTGAAGAAGGAGCACAACAGCGCGGAAAAGTAGGTACCAGCCGTTCGTAGCCCGAGCACGAGAACCGGGTGCGACCTGTCGGCAACGCCCCGCATGAACTGTCGCCCCAGCTCGAACACGTCAACGGGCGTGAGATCAAGCCGGTTGAATGCGGACGGTATGCCGAGGCGAACGTCGAGCAGACCGGACGGGAGCTGCCAGCGCAACAACGCTGACAGCTTCCCGATGACCTCCGCGAACGGTGCCGCCTCGCCCTCCGATCGCATCAGACCGGCAAGGAGTATCTCGAGCCCGTTCTGCCACTCCTCCTTCCAGCGACGAAGCTGGGTCCTGTGCCGTTGCGGCCACTTCTGCGCGACTTTGTCGGTGGCCGATAACGCGAGACGCCCGAGCCGGCCTTTTGCCAACTGCGAGGGTATGCGCAGCGTGTGTCCGCGCAGATATTCGTCAACGCCATTCAACAGCGAGCATGAAAGCAGATATACGTTTGTGGCAACTTCTCTCGCCTGCCATCCCGGTTCGACATCACCGAGCCGATCGAGCTCGGCGGCAAGACGCTCGCTCACTTCACCGACCGTCAGATGAGGATCGAGGCACCAATCATAGGCGGAATAGAACTCGGTCTCGGCCGGCAACGGGTCCAGCGCCACCGCCGATCGCTCGATTATCGCCTGCCTCTCCAGCACCAACATCGCTATTTCGGCTCCGGTTCCTGAATGGTTACGCTGCCGAACCCGCCTCGATTTCGGACAAATCATGTCGGGCATATTGATCGATCGCGCGTGCATAGACCGCCATCAGCGCCTGGTAGTTGGCTTCAGCGGTGAAATGCCGGTCAAACGTCTCCCGCGCAGCACGGCGCATCTCAGTCAGTGCGGATGCCTCTGACCAGAGGGTGCGCACACATGCCGCGAGATCGTCTGCATCGCCTGCTGCAAAGCACGCGCCGTTGCGCCCATCGACGATGTCGGCCATCGCGCCATGCCGAGGAACGATAACGGGTGTGCCCTTGGCGAACGCTTCGATCACGACACGAGGAAGAGCTCCCTCGTAACATTGCGATGGCAGGATCAACACCGCCGCGGCACCGATCAGTTCGTAGACGTCGTCGTGGGGCACGCCGTGCAACCGTTCGATCACCGCGTTACGGGCGGCCGCCTCGCGAACCAGCCCGTCGAGCGGGCCGTCGCCCACGATCTTCAGCGGCACTTCGAGTCGCCGCCAGGCCTCGAGAAGCGCCTGAATGCCTTTTTCCTCGGAAAGCCGGCCGATATAGACAGCGTAGCCGCCATCGCCGACGCCGACACGCGGCTCGGGATAAAGGAAGTTGGGCTTTACCACGATCTTGTCCGCGGGAAGCCCTCCTTCGATGAACTTCCGGCGACTGAATGCGCTCAGGGCGACATACGCATCGACGGCGTGCTGCCAGGTCCCCAGCAGACGATGAGTCGCAAGCATCGCCGCGACGGTCGCGCTCGCCGCCGTGCTATGCCGGTAGCAATTGTGCGCAACGCCACGCCAGGGCGTCGCCTTGCCGAGGCAATCCTCACAAGGCTTGCCATCGCGGAACAGCAGCGCATTGACGCAAACAAGACGGAAGTTGTGCAGCGTCTGCACCACGGGAACGCTCTCGGCATGCGCGGCGTAATAGGCGGCCGGAGACATAAGTGGAAACGTGTTGTGGAAGTGAACGACCTGCGGTCGATGCAGACGGATCAATCGCCGCAGTTCGACAATGGTCTGCCGGCTCCAGATCGTGCGGCCCGCGAGCTGCAGACGCCCCATGTCGTCGATAGTGTCGTTGGAGAGGCAATACTGCGTCACCTCGTGGCCGTGCGCCCTGAGCAGCGCAACCTCGGCCGCGACGCATTGGTCCTCGCCGCCGGCGAGCTTGTAGAAATTGTGCGCCACGAGAATGTTCATCGACGTCCTCCTGCAGCTTCCGCCGCGGCCACCGCCTGACCGGACGCAGCGACGGGCGGTATCGGCAAGCGGCAGAGCTGTCCGTTGCTGACAGCCGGCGCCTGCCGCGTGAATTGCCCCATGAGGCGCAGGACACTGTCCAGCCGCTGCCATTGGTCGAACTCCTCCAACTCCCAGGAATGTCCCCAGAGATGGAAGACGCCGCCGCGCGCAACGACCTGAGACAGCAGCGATTCCGCGAGCGCGGGCCATTCTGTCGCGCGGCCGTGACGGAGGTAGCGCCAGATGTTACCGAAGGCCATCCGCTTGATCGCGTTCCTCGCCAGAGTGGAACGGCGGTGCGGAAACGCCTGGACGGTCGTCGGTATTTGCAACAGGCCGGCTAACGGTCGCGGAAAGCCGAGCGCAAGAAGCTCGACGGTGCGCAGGCCGATATATCCCGCTCGCTGGACCATGCGCACATGCTCCTTGCGGTAGCGGCCGATCGGCGGGCAGAAGCACTCGCAGCGAACACCCGTGCTGTCTTCGATCCAGGCCTTGGAATCGGCGATCTCCTGCGAGGCCGTTTCTGTCGTCACGGACGTCAAATCGACATGGTGGAGCGTGTGCGCGCCGATCTCGAAGCCCTTGCCCAGCGCGCGCAGCTGCATGGCGGACATGGTCTGTCGTTCGCTCGTCGTCGCGGGTACGTAGAAGGTGCCCTCCAGTCCGTACTTTGAGAGCAATGCGGCCACGCGATGATCCAGGGGATGGCCATCATCCCAACTGGTTGTGATGTAGGCCGGCAACGTCATGACCCGCCTCCCACCACGCTCAAGCGATGACGCATCCGGACGTTCGCCTGAGCGGCGGCGAGCATCCGATCGATGCGGGGCATCGCGATGCTTCGCTGAATCAAGCGGAAAAGCCCTCGCGGCGACCATCGCAGGTCGAGCAACTTGAGCTCCGCTCGCGCAAAGGCGCGGATTTCCGCGATCAGCTCCGGCTCCTGTTCCGGTGCTTCCATCATTGTCAGGAAGGCCGACAACACGCTTTCTACAAACGTCCGCTTGCTCAGGGCCACGCGCCGATCCACGGTACGAATATCGGTCGCCACATCGCAAAGCAGGCCGGCCAGGTCATAGGCCGCCGGGTAACGTTGGTTGAATACGACACCGACGCAAGCCGGCTTGTCGGCATCGACGAGCGTGAGAATGCGTTGCGCGGGATCGTAAAGGATGTTCTGAAGGCAGAGATCACCGTGGGGACTCCCCGTGGCCCAGTGCGGCCGCAACACGGTGACAAGAACACGGGCCATGGCCGCCAGCACTTCGGGAGGCTGATCGCTAAGGGCGGCAAGGAACTTGTTGAGGTCGGTGCCGGCAGCCATCGTCATCACCAGGGCCGGCGGCGTTTCGGAGACATGAAGCGGCAATGGCGCGCGTAACGTCCAGTCATGAACCGTCCTGCCGTCGACCGAGCCGTGCAGCCGCATCTGGGCATCGAACTGCCGTTTTGCCGTTTCGACCGCGGCCGGCTCGTCGGGATAGAGCTTGACCGCCAGATCGCGATATCCTTGCCAGATCGCATGGTCCCTGCCTGTACGGATGCCGTAGATCCGGCCCTGGAATCCTTCTCCGATCTGCCTGATGTCCCAATCGACAGCCGGGTTCGGTTGCGCGAGTTGCTGCAGGACCTGCGCGATCGGAGCGCGAACGTGATCCGCAGGACCGGGCCGGGCTGCGACCGTCAGGAATGCGACCCAGCGGGCCGCCGATCCCGCAACGCTCCCGGCCAATATCCCGTAAGCAGCTCCGAGCAATCCCCATTCGGCGGTAAACGCCCAGACCGCCGTCGCCGTGACGAAGGCTCCGACCGACGTCGCCACCACGACCGCCCGCGGCCGTTCCATGCTTGCCATTGCGTTGGAGGCCGACGCCCCCGCGGCAGTCGCAAGCACGGCCAGCGCCAGGATCGTCACGACGTCGCCCCGCCCGTCGTATCCGTGATCGTGGTAGATCAGCCTCATCAGGAAGTCGCCGCTGAAAAGAATCATGACCCAGAACAGCGACATGACACCGACAAGCAGAAGCGCGTCACGCGACGCTTGACGGCGCAGTCTCTCGACTCCCCCCTCCTTGAAAGCAAGGACCGAGCGCGGCGTCAGCGTGTTGCGGAATGCGCTCAACAATGGGTTGGCCACAGACGCGATACTGTTGCAGGCTGCGAAAACGCCGGTTTCCGCCAAGCTGACCAACAGCGGCAGCACCCAGTAGCTGACGTAGCTCTGGATCGTGACCGTGATCTGTCCGGCACAAAGCCATTTGCCAAGTCGCCAGCTCTCCGCGGTCGCCTGCCGCACGCGGCCTGTCGGAATCGAAAAATTCTGTCGTGCCAGGTAGAGCCAGACGAGGCTCGTCAACGCGCAGCCGCCCGCCAGTGCGAGGGAGGCATTGACAGCGGACATCCTGTCGGTCCATCCGAGCCAGGCCAGCACAGGCAGTTGCACCGCGGCCACGCCGGCATCAAGGATCAGGGCATTCGCCACATTCAAATGCGCAAATGCATACGTTCGATTGAACTCCCTCTGCAATGCGAACGGAACGGTCAGCACCAACGTGCAGACCAGCCAGGTCAAATCGTTCGCGGCCCATAGCGCGATCATCGCAACAGCCACGATGGCCAGCACGACAATGGCGGCCGCGGACAACCACACGCTGTGCAGCAGCGAGAGCCCGGCATGCTGCGCCGGGGTTCGCGACGAGCGGTGCCGCTGAATCGTATAAGGCATCAGGATGAGGGCGTCCTGCACCGCGAGCACAAATCCCAATACGGACAGACCAATGGCGTAGATGCCGAGTTGGCTGGGCTGGGTGAAACGACCGACCAGCACCGTCGACAGAAGGCTGGTGCCGCTCACGACCGCCTGATCCGCCAACGCCAGGGCGTGCGTTCCGAAGATGATGCGCGTGATCGCCGCCCACGCTGTGGCGCTCCGGCTTGCGGGTTCTTGCAGAACGTGGCGCTCCGGATGCGGGAGCGCATTGCGGTCCACACCAAGCGCCGAGGGGCGGTCTTTCACTCCGATTTTCTGCATTCCAACCTTCGACTCACCCGGCCTCACGCGACGGCATCGCGCCGGTCGACTTTCGACCTTGCATGGCGCGTCGTAATAGCTCACCCGCCGCAAGGCAGGAGAATCCCGGGACGATGTAGGCGTAGCGCCGCCACAGACGCTTCGGCTCCGAGCACAGCCGGAACAGCCATTCGAGGCCATGACGCTGCATCCACAGCGGCGCCTGACGCTTGGTTCCCGCGAGGAAGTCGAATGCCGCGCCGACACCGATCATCACCGGCGCCTCGATCTGCCCGCGATGCGCCGCCATCCACCGCTCCTGCTTCGGCGTGCTCAGGCCGACCCAGACAATGTCCGGCCGCGCGGCATTGATCATGTCGACAATCGCGCGGTCTTCCTCCGGCGTCAGTGCGCGAAACGGCGGCGAGAAGGTGCCCACCACCTGCAGGCCCGAAGCGGAGCGAACCAGGGTTTCCTTGAGCTTCTCGGCAAGGCCGACATCCCCGCCATAGTAGAATTGCCGATAACCCCGCGTTGCGGAAAGCGCCGTCATCGCTCGCATCAGGTCCGGTCCATAGACCCGTTGCGTGCGCTTTTTGCCAACAAGACGCAGGAAGTACACGAGCGGCATCCCATCCGGGGTCACCATGCCGGCCTCATCGTGGATCTTGCGCAGCGACGGATCGCATCGGCATTCCATCACGCCGTGCACCCCCGTGACACAGACATATTCGCGGCGTCGCCCTTCGATCCAGCGATCGAGCGTTGCAACTGCGTCGTCCATGGTAATGGCGCTCACGCTGACACCGAGCACGTCGCCACGATCAAGCGCTGGGTCTGCCCTGGGACTCACTGGGGCATCTTCCACACGAGCTTGTCAGCTTCGCGCGGGTCGGACAGCAGGTTGTCGAAATAGGCGATGGTCCTGCTCAGTCCTTCGTTCACGCTCACGACCGGCGCCCAATGCAGAAGCTCACGCGCGCGGGAAATGTCAGGCCGACGCTGACGCGGATCGTCCTGCGGCAACGGCCGGAACTCGAGCCTGGAGCGCGACCCCGTCAGCGAGATGATGAGCTCGGCGAGTTCGCACATGGTCATCTCGGTAGGATTGCCGAGATTGACCGATCCTTCAACGTCCGCCGGCGCGTTCATCAACCGCGTCAAGCCATCGATCAAGTCGTCGACGTAGCAGAACGATCGCGTTTGCATTCCCGTCCCGAAGACCGTGATCGGTTCGCCTCTGAGCGCCTGCACGATGAAGCTGGACACGACGCGGCCGTCCTGCGGATGCATGTTCGGACCGTAGGTGTTGAAGATGCGGGCGACGCGAATATCCAGCCGATGCTGCCGCCGGTAATCGTAGAACAGCGTCTCCGTGCAGCGCTTTGCCTCGTCGTAACAGGCTCGCGGTCCCGCGATGTTGACGATGCCACAGTAGTCCTCGGTCTGGGGATGGACATCTGGATCGCCATAGACCTCGCTGGTCGACGCCTGAAGGATACGGGCATGCAGCCGCTTGGCGAGGCCCAGCATATTGATCGCGCCAAGCACGCTCGTCTTCGTGGTCTGGATCGGGTCGCGCTGGTAGTGAATTGGCGATGCCGGGCACGCGAGGTTGTAGATCTCGTCGACCTCGACATAGAGTGGGAACGTGACGTCGTGCCGCATGACCTCGAATGCCGGCTCGCCGAGAAGCGGTTCGATGTTCCGACGCATCCCGGTGAAGAAATTGTCGACGCAAAGCACCTCGCATTCCTGCTTCAGCAGTCGCGCGCACAAATGTGAGCCGAGGAATCCAGCCCCGCCCGTGACCAGAACACGTCTTTTCAAGCTGCGTCTCCGCCGGTTTGCATGTCCGCCGGACGGTCTCCGGCATTCCCGATCTTGAGGGAGCCGACAGGCCGCCAACAGTCGCGCTCATGGATAAGCCGCAACGAATAGGAGCTATCCGGCTCGAATCCGGAGGTACCACCAGTGAAGTACCGCCGACGCGCGCGTCATTAGCCCGTGTTTTTCTGCACTTGGCCCACGCAACCACTAGTCTTGACGCTGCCGGCCATGGAGCGTCTGCGCGAATCCAGCTGGCCGCGCGTGGAGTTATTCGTGGACAGTGATCAGCGACCGATTGCTTCCGGTACCAGCCCGTCGACGCCGATCCGACGCTTGCTGACATCGTTGTCGGCGGCGTGCCTTTCCGTCCTGTTGTGCGCAGGTGTGGCGCCGGCAGGACAGACAACCTACCGTCTTGCGCCAGGTGACCGCATCACGGTAACCGTCTTCGGGCAGCCTGAACTCTCGGGTGACGTCCTGATCGATGATGCCGGCACCATCAGCCTTCCCCTTGCTGCGGCCATCGAGGTCAAGGACCTGACAGTGTTTGAATGCCAAGAGCGGATCAACGACAAACTTCTTGCCGAAGGACTTCTTCGGACACGATCGGTCGGCGTGCGCATCGCCGAACTGCGGCCGCTCTATGTGCTGGGCGACGTGCGGCTGCCGGGCGCTTATCCCTTCCGCTACGGCAGTACGACGCAGAGCGCCGTGGCGCTCGCTGGAGGATATGGCCCCGTCGACGCACTGCGCCAGACCGCACTCTCCGACTATCTGTTAGCGGAAGAACGTGTCCGCCAGCTCACGAACCAGAAGCGCACCATGCTCATCCGCCAGGCTCGTCTCGAGGCGCAGCGCGACGGAAAGGACAGCTTCGCTCCGCCGGATCTTGGCAACGCGGCCAACGACAAGGACACGCTCCGGATCATCGGAAGCGAGCAGGACGTCTTCAGGATCCAGGCTACGATCCTGCAGGGGCAGATCGACCTGCTCCGGTCGCAAAAGCCGCTGCTAAAGGAGCAGATCGAGGCCAACAGCGAACAGGGCAATGCCGGCAAGAAGCAGCTCGACCTGATCCGTCAGCAAATCGATCGATATGGCAACCTTCTCCGACAAGGGTTGGGGACACAGAACAACGACTTCAATTACCGCGTCCTCGAGGCAAACCAGGAAGCAACGGTCTGGCGATTGCTCTCGGACGTCTCCCGGCTGCAGGTCGATGCGGGAAACGTGGATTTCAGGATCAAGGAGGTTGACGCGGCATTCAAGCGCCAGGTCGCGACCGAACTGCAGCAGACGCGCGATCAGCTCAACGACCTCGACATCACGCTGCCCGCGGCCATCGCGATCCGCGACGCCAGATGGCGCAACGTCGGCGGCGGCGCCGGCGCCAAGCATTTGATCAGCATCACGCGCATGCGGAACGGTCACGCCGTCGTATCGGATGCCGACGAGACGACGCCCGTTGAGCCTGGAGACGTCATCGACATCAAGACTGAGATGCCGGCCGGCATCACGTCGAACGACCAGGCCGCCGCGGAACTGCTTAGATCACGCCCCTCCGGGACTGAACAAGCGAGCGGCCAGGACTTCACCAGCCCGATTTCCCGATAGCAAGCAGCGTTGCCAACTGCCGCCCATGAATTGAGATTGCGCCTTCGGGAGCCATGACAATACCCCCCTCAACCGCGCGCACCTTGCCTCGGCCGGACCGCTACGTCCTCCTGCTCTGTTGCGTTCTCATGGGTTATGCGCTGCTCAGAAACGGCGGCTTTGCTTATTTTGGCGACCGACCGATCTTCATCGGCGAATTCACCTTTATCGCAGGGCTGCTTGCTCTGCTTAGGTCGGGCTGCTTGAACGCCCTGTCCGCGTCTGCTCCGTGCCTCCGACGCACCAGCCTATCGCGAGCCCTCGCCATCCGGCGCACGCTGAAGCTCGCGGCCTGGCTCACGGCGTCGATCTGGCTCTCGGCGCAGCCGGCGCTGTCTGGCCCCGTCGAGGAGCCCTGCCCGACCGATACCATTTCGATTCTGCCGGACGAACCGATCCAGCCGGCCGTCGATCGTGCCGAAGTGGGCGCCGCGTTCTGTCTGAAGAATGGCATTCATCGCAGCCAGGCCGTCCGGCCACGCAAGAACCAGCGGTTTTATGGGGAAGGCCGGACAATTCTGAACGGCAGCCGCATTCTCACCGACTTCAGCCGGGAAGGCACCTACTGGGTTGCCGGTGGCCAGAACCAGCAAGGCCGGCGGGTCGGATCATGTGTCAGGTCGGCGCCGGCTTGCAATCTGCCGGAGGCCGTCTTCGTCGACGACGTTCCCCTCGCCCAGGTGCTGACGAAGAACGACGTCACTTCCGATCGCTTTTACTTCGATCATTCGACTGGAAAGATATTCCTCGCCAATGATCCATCGGCCCATAAGGTCGAAGTCACCGTCGCAGCGTTCGCATTCGACAGCACCGCACCCGGCATCTTGATCAAGAATCTCATCATCGAGAAATATGCCAGCGTCGGCCAGAAAGGCGCTGTCCAGGCCCAGGATGCCAACGGCTGGGTGGTCGAGAATTGCGAGCTTCGGCTGAACAGCGCGGCAGGGATCGCGGTGGGATCCGGCACCCGGATCCGCGACTGCGACATTCACCACAACGGCCAGATCGGGATCACGGGAGTCGGCCGCGACGTTGTGATCGAACGCAACCGCGTGTTCGCGAACAACACTCGCGAATTCAATCCCAACTGGGAGGCCGGAGGCGTTAAACTTGCGGTCAGCTCAAACGTCGTCATGCGCGACAATCGCGTCTACGACAATCGCGGCCCAGGCCTGTGGTGCGACATCGAATGCCGCGACGTTCTCTACGAGGGTAATATCGCCGAAGGAAACAGCGAAGCCGGAATATTTCACGAGATCTCGTTCGCGGCGGTGATCCGCAACAACAAGCTTCGACACAACGGCCTCGGCAAGGGTGGGTTCTGGGGCAACAACCTCCTGATTGCCGCATCGCAAGACGTCGATGTCTATGGCAACGAGTTGATCGTTAGCGCGGGAAAGTGCGGCGTCATCCTTGTCGACCAGGGCCGCCGCACCAAATCGGGTGAGCTTTACAAGACCCGCAACAACCACATCCACGACAACGACATGAAATTCGAGGGTGCAGTTTGTGCCGGCGCCGCCTCCGACGTCGGACCTGACAACGCTAACGCCGATGTCATCGAGACCGGCAACAACCGGTTCGATCACAATATCTATCGCATCTCTCGCGGAAGCACGCCGGTCAGATTCGCGTGGGGACGCGCCGTCCTCGATTGGGACCGCTTGCAGCACGCCGGGCTCGAACAGAACGGTAGTCTCCTCGTCCATTGACAGGGCTCGGGCCACGACGCTCGCAAACCGCGCGCATCGACCGATATCCTCGACGGTTGTTGCGATTTCGGACTACCACCTCGTTTCAATCGGGACTTTGAAACGGTCCGGTTAAGGTCGGCATTCGACGTTGCTCAATCCCTTCCGCGACTGATGCAGCTCAGGCAACTACCGAGAGAACATGGAGGCGCGAAAATGCGAGGCAGGAAAACGGCGCTCGTCACGGGTGCCGGTGGGTTCATCGGCCACCATTTGGTCAAGTATCTGGTTGGGCTTGGATACTTCGTCCGTGGCGCCGACATCAAGTCTCCCGAATACGAAGAGACCGCCGCCGACGAGTTCATGATTGCTGACCTGCGTGACCGTGCAGAGTGCCAGCGTGTCACGAAGAATATCGACGAGGTCTATCATCTTGCCGCCGACATGGGCGGCATCGGCTATATCAGCACGCAGCACGCTGAGATCACGCTCAACAACACCCTGATCGATGCGCACATGCTGCAGGCCGCAAAGTGCAACGAGGTCAAGCGATTCCTGTTCTCCTCGTCCGCCTGCGTCTACCCGCAGCATCTGCAGCGAAATCCCGACGTCGTTCCTCTGCGCGAGGACGATGCGTTTCCGGCCGATCCGGAAGAAGGGTACGGGCTCGAAAAGCTCTATACCGAAAAGCTCTGCCAGTACTTCACCGAGGACTGGCACCTGCCCACGCGCGTCGTCCGCTTCCACAACGTCTACGGCCCGCTCGGTACCTATGACGGCGGTCGTGAAAAGGCACCCGCAGCCCTTTCGCGCAAGATCGCCGGTCTCCGCAGCGGAGACGAACTGCAGATCTGGGGAGACGGCAAGCAGACACGCTCGTTCATGTACATTGATGATTGCGTCGAAGGCATTCATCGCATCATGCAGTCCGACTATTCCCTGCCGCTGAACCTTGGCACAGACGAATTGGTGACGGTCGACGAACTGGTCGACATCATTGCCGCCATCGCCGGCAAGTCCGTGATCAAGCGTCACGACACATCGAAGCCGCAAGGCGTGCGCGGCCGCAATAGCGACAATTCGCGACTAAGGACGATCCTCGGCTGGGAGCCCGCGACGACGCTGCGGCAAGGCCTCGTTCCCACCTACCGCTGGATCGAAGGGCGAGTTCTCGGCAAGCCCGATCTTTCCAACATCGCAGCCGCCTAGCCGCAGACGTCCTCCGACATCGCAGCCGGAGGACGTTTTCCACTAGACCGAACGGAAGCAAGTACCAGCATGACAGACCAGGGGCTGAACCTGCGCCAAGCGAGCCGCGCGAACCTGCCCTCTGGCAGCCAACGTGGCTCTGCATTCGTCCGTCGGCATCGCAAGTCGATCGTGACGGCCTTGCTGGTCAGCGGCGATCTCGCCGCCGCATTGGACGCAGGCGCCTGTACCAGCTCACTCGCGCGAGCGGTCGGGCTACCGACGCCGGAGCATCTTGGGGCCGTAGTGCTCCTTGCCGCTTTCGCGTTCTTCGTAACCGGACTCTACAACAGTCCGGGCCCGGAACCCTACCAGCGTTTCCGGCAGCGCGCCCTTGGCGTTGGCATTGTCATGGTGCCGTGGAGCATTGTCACGATGGCGAACGCCAGCGGCTGGAACATCGTCCATGTCATCTTCGTTCAGACCGCCTATGCGGCTTGCCTCCTACTGATCGGCCATTATGTAGAGGTCGCGCTGCGAACTCTGCTGATACATTTCGACCTGTGGGATGCCTCAGCCATCCTGGCTGGTCCGGCCAGTCAAGACCGCGACCTTGCACGATACTCCCGGCAGAACTGGCTCCTCAAACGGATGCTGGATATCGTATTCGCTGTTCCGCTGGGGCTGCTCGCGCTGCCCGTCGTGGCGCTGGGCGTGATAGCGATCAAGCTGATCGACCCAGGCGCGGCTTTCTTCGTCCAGGAGCGCGTAGGATACCGCGGTAAGCTGGTGAAGATGCACAAGTTGCGGACCATGTATGCCGACAGCAGTCGTATGCTGGAGGAGCATCTCAATCGTAACCCGCATGCGCGCGCCGAGTGGCAACAGTTCTTCAAGCTGCGGAACGACCCGCGTATTCTGCCGATTATCGGCAACTTCCTGCGCCGCTCCAGCATCGATGAATTGCCGCAGCTCTGGAACGTCATCCGCGGCGACATGAGTCTGGTCGGCCCGCGCCCCCTCCCCGCTTACCATATCGAACAGCTCGATGAAGAATTCCGGTCAGTGCGCGCCAGCGTTCAGCCGGGACTCACCGGACTGTGGCAGGTTTCGTCCCGCAGCGATGGCGACCTGCAGGTTCTGAAAGAGCAGGATCTCTCTTACATCCACAATTCGTCATTCTGGCTGGACGTGTACATCATACTGCAAACGCTGCCAGCCGTGCTGGGAGCAAAGGGAGCCCGTTAGTCGGCCAGCCCGCGCACTTGAACCGGCTTTGTGGCGCGCGTTCAGCGCGGCGGACAGCACTCACGATGGTGGCCGCGAGACCGCCATGAACCGCCGTCCAAAGGGGCACATGTTTCAGGCCTGTTTTTTAGGTAGGTGACAACAAGGGGGAAAGATCCGTGATCGTGGGCTATTGTCGCGTTGGTCCCCTCGAACCCATCGAGCGACTTGACGCCCAGAAGCGCGACCTGGCCGCGCTTGGAGCGCAAGACCATTTTTGCGAGAAGGCCAGCGTGTTCGGAAAGATGCCGGAGTTGGAGCGCGCGATCGAAGTCACTCGGAAAGGGGACGTGATAGCGATCACGAAACCCTATCGCGTGGCACATTCGACCCGGGGCGTGCTGGCGCTCATCGAGCGGCTGGGCCGCAAGGGCGTCGGCCTTCGCATCCTCGGTACGCCGATTGACACGAGTACCACGACCGGACGAATGATCCTCGGATCGGCACCCCTTTGGTCGCTTGGCGCTTCCCCGCTGCGTTCTGTGCTATGGGATCTGAGCATCGGTTGGTGGCGCGGACGGTGACGGCCGCGTCCGGCATGCGGCGGGAACCCAGGTAGGACACCGAAGCTTTGGGTATCCACTCTGACAAGGTGCTCGGCGTGTCGGGTTCTAAGCGTTGCTCGATAACCGCCGCAGCGAATGCGGGTTCTCCCGGCGAAAGCCGATTAGACCGGAGCCGCTTTCGCGGTCGCCATGACGATAGCTGCGACGGGCTCCTCCAGACGCAAGCTCGATGTACTGCCGTGCGACGCGAAAACCATCGAACCGTTGAGCCATTCGGCGGGCGCCGGCGGACAGCCGTAACCACAACGCGTCATCATTCAGGATGGATCGAAGCGCAATCGCCATCGCACCTGGGCTCGTATCGGTCACAAGCCCGTTCACGTCATTTTCGAGCACATCCCGGCTGAGCCGAGAGGAACCGACAATAGGCGTTCCGCTGGCGATCGCCTCCATGACAGTTGCAGACGCGACAGGGACCGCATAGCGCGTGGGGAAAGCGGCGACCCTAACCCGACCATGTAGCATCCGCACAGTCTGCCCATCCACGGACCCGAGGAGGATCACGCGCCCGCGAATCCGATCCGGGAGAGCATCCACCGCTGCTTGCGTCTGTCGAGTGATATCGCCTGCAACGTAGAGGCCTACCGAGGGATCGTCGAGCACGCCGAATGCCCGGATCGTGGCGGCGGGATCCTTGTAGGGCGAGGTTCCGGAATGAAGGATCGCCCGCTCACGCGCTGCAAGGTCGCCCCCACGGTAGGCTTGAAGCTCAATGCATTTGGGGATCACGGCAAGCTGGTGCCGTGACATGCCAAGATCGCGGACGAGTTCATCGCGAAGCTCCGTCGTCGTGGCGACCACGTAGTCGCACCGTTTGGTGCTGAATCGCCGAATGCTGCGCCACAATGGAGCAAGCCGGCCACTGCGAGGTTCGAGATCGTGGACAACCTGGACGATCGTGCCGCGGAGCGGGAGCGGCACTGCTTCGCTATGGACAACAAGATCGGGCCTCAAGCGATCAATAATCCGCTTCGCGCGTAGCCAGGCCGCGGCGGAGGCAAGCCCCGTCAAGGGCGTGGGGCTCAGGGCAACGATCGGTAGATCGAGACGAGGACCTAGCAGGCGCCGGTACTCCTCATGGCTCTGGAGGCTTCCGACAACGATCGTCACCTCGTGATCAAGATCGGCCAGAGCTTGAGCAAGCGATACGATGAAAATATTGACGCCGTCGGGCCAGTCGAGAGCCTCACGCCGAGTGAGGACAATACGCATGCGATCAACCTCTCCGTCTGTGATTATGGATCACAGAAGGCATGGGTTCAATCATCAATACAGGTGTACTCCATACGTGCGTGGCGCCCGCCTTCGCGGGAAGCACGTGGCGTTGGCGCTCGGGGACAGCTTTGGTGACGATGCGAGTATGGAACTCGGAACGGCGAACCTGGTACCCCCAGCGAAGTACTTCCGAAAGGCATTCCGATAGCCCGTGTTTCTTGGCAACAGGGCGTACGCAACCACTAGTCTCGGTCTGTCGGGCCGACAACATGACCAACGCGAGCCTGTGCCACGATGTATCGATCCTTCACGAGCCCGGTCGGATATCGACAATTCGCGCAAACCGATACCGCGCCGCGGCGTTTGCGCGGACAATCCTGCAAGGCGGGCGAGAGGCGGTTCTGGCTCGAGCAAAATCCAATTTCCCGCTGATCCAGCGCTGACGCCATCTGCGGCGGTGTCATGAGAATTGTTGCGTAGGAGAAAGCGAATGTTGGACTCGGGAACGGCGGCGCCACGGGCATACGAAGGGTGAACCACCAAGATGAATACTCCGATCTGTCCTCAATGCAGGCACCAGGGAGACGCTTGTGTGCACTGGCAGGCGCCCCGCTTCCTGCGCTGCCGTGAATGCGGCACGATATTTCGTGATCCCTATCCAGACGAGTCGGAGCTTGCGAACTATTACCGCGAAGGATGGAAAGAACCTGAGCAAAACACCGTCGAAACCGGCGCTACGGATGAAGCTGTCGCCCGATGTCTCGTGGATTCACTGACAAATGCGCTGGGCGTACGTGGCCTTTCCGGCTTGCGCATCCTGGATTTCGGTGCTGGCCGCGGCGCAATGACTTTCGAATTGATGAAGCGCGGCGCCAGGCTCGCCGCTGTTGAACCGTTCGGCTATCAGTTCCTTGCCGAACGTGGCATTGCAGTCTACCGAGATCTTGCAGACCTCCCCGACGGATCGAGCTTCGACGGGATCGTGTCCCTCGAAGTCATTGAGCATCTTCGTGATCCCGGCCGCGTGCTGGCAGGCTTGTACGAGCGCTTGTCGCCGGGCGGCTGGCTCCTGATCACCACTCCAAACGCAGCTGGTTTCCCGGCACGGCTGATGGGTCAACGTTGGCGCGAAGCAGCAAGGCCGGGCCATATCGTCTTTTTCACTCCCGCAGCGCTCGCCGGGATCCTGAAGAAGAATGGATTCAGCCGCGTCCAGCGCCAGCGCTGGCATGTTCGGTATCCTGAGGCTTCTCCGTTACGTGCGCTTCTTCACGTCGGGATGCAAAAGCTGGCTATCGACGGAGGTCTGCGTATGGTCGCCTACAGGCCGTAAGCAAGGGATGAATCCTGACCTATCATGGCCACCCCTCTCTCACCTTCCCGTTCTGCAAGCCTGGGCGACCGCTACACCCTCGCGCTCTGCTGCGCCCTGGCAGGATATGCGTTGATGGGAAAGGGCTTCGCCTATTGGGGCTATCGGCCGCTTTTCGTCGGCGAGATCGCCTTCGTCGCTGGGCTCTTCGTGCTGTTGCGTTCAGGGTGTCTGGTGGCCGTATTCGCATCCGGACCGAGCCTTCTTCTCGCGGCGGCCATGGGCTGGGCCTTGTTGCGCACCTTTCCTTATCTTGACACCTACGGTTCCGACGCCTTGCGCGACAGCGTGATCCTCGTGTACGGGGTCTTCGCCTTCGTCGTCGCCGCCCTTCTGATCGAAGACTATCGCCGCATCGATACGATCATTAGTTACTACCAGAAATTCCTGGATATCTACGTTCCTGTCGTCCCCATCCTGTTTCCGCTCAGCTTCTATTTTGCAGACTATATACCGAATGTACCCGGCACCAGCGTCGGCCTGGTCTGGCTCGGCGCCGGCGAGGTCGCGACACACCTCGCAGGCGCTACCGTGTTCATCCTCACGGGCATGCGCAAGCCAACTCCGATCTGGACGGCCTGTCTTATCACGGCAGTGGTTATGGTCGGCGCCGTTAGCCGTGCAGCCGTTCTAGCATTTGCCGTGCCAGTCGTTCTGGCGGCGTTGGCGCTCGGCAAACTGCGCCCAGTCCTCGTCGTCGTCGCGACCGGTACAGTGCTGCTTGCCGCTTCCTACGCGATTGAGACGACCGTCTCCGGCTACCAGGAAGCCCGCGTCTCGACCGAACGGCGGATCAGCGTTGCGCAAATCGTCGAGAATATCGCCAGCATCGTCGGCCAGGGAGGCGCCCAGACCGAGGACACCACGCAGTGGCGCGCGAATTGGTGGCGGACCATCGTCGAGAAAACGGTGCATGGACCGTATTTCTGGACCGGCCGCGGATTTGGGGTAAACTTGGCTGTCGAGGATGGGCTTGCGAGGGCTAACAGCGAGCGGCCCCTGCGCAGCCCGCACAGCGCCCATATGACGATCCTGGCGCGCGCGGGGGTGCCGGGGCTTGTGCTGTGGGCTGCTTTTCTGGCCGCTTGGTTTGGCACGCTGCTTCGCGCCATGGTGCTGGCCTACAGACGCGGGCACACCGAATGGGCCGCGTTGATGCTGTTTATCGCCTGCTACGTCTCCTCCTGCATCATCAACGCTTCGTTCGACGTCGCACTCGAGGCGCCGATGCAGGGGACCTGGTTCTGGTGCCTGATCGGCTTCGGCATCGGCGCGACGATGATCTACCGCTACCTGCTGGGTACGGACGAATCCGAAGCATCGGGAGCCAGCCCGCCGCTGCCGGCCGGTGCACGCGAAGCGTCGCCGCCTGCCTGACTGGGCTCTTATGGCGGTTCACGGCTGTGCCGGCAGGCCCGGCATTGTCGACGAGCCCTGCCCCCCCCCCGACGCCCGGCGATCGAACCTGGCGCATTGATGGCGACCAGCGCGGAATGATGCTGCTGGACCAGGGCATCCGACGAAATCGGGCGGGTTGTACAGGACCCGCAACAAGCAAGTCGAGTTAGCGTTCGGAGCGAAGTTGAGCGCGCGACGCGAGCACGGCACCCGCTGCAACGTCGCTTGCGTGCGCTTTGCCGTCACCTTGAGTTGCGGGAATCTGCGCTCTGGCAGTGCCAAACACCAGGAAGAAACCTGCCGAGACCACCAGCACGAAGAACTCCCTCGCAATTAGCGCGACCGCGACGGCGATTGCCGCGTTCGAGAGTTGCTGGGAGAGCAGGTATGCGACAGCGAGGAATATCAATAAGCTTGATACGTTGAGAATGGCCCAAGCGCGCTCGTGGCCGTAGTTGAACATATAGAGGTTTGACGTGCACGTATTCGCGTTGATCAGGACCGGGATGACAGACATCACCCGAACGATCGGGATCGCACCCGAAAAACTCTCGCCGAATAACAAGAGGATGACATATGGGGCTATAAAGAACAGGAATAGGCTGAATGCCGCACCAACGACGAGGGTCAGCAAGGAACGCCGAATCAGAGCGAGCCCTGCTTCCGGGTCGTGGCGTGCGCAATATGCGACTCTGGGTAGGAGCGTTTCCCACATGGCTCTGAAAAACGGCCGTGTGGCATTCACGAATTTCTCAGCGATCGAATAGTTGCCGGCGGCAACGTAACCCGAAAAATGCTCGACAAGCGGAACGGGCAGAGCCACGAACATCCTCTCGACAAGAGTAAAGAGGAATCCTCGCCAGCCGTTCCGGAGCTGCAATCCCACCATGGAGGGTGTCACGGCCCGGAAACCGCTGAAACCGACGGGAACGATGAACGGCAGGCTGACAACGGCAGCGACAAGCCCTATCGAGCTCTGAATCGCCACCGCTAGTTCGATTTGGGCGGACGAGGTCACCATTATCAGGAAGCACACCAAAGCCAGACTGCGACCGACAACCACCGCGATGGCCGCTTGCCATGCACGTTCCAGACCGATGAACAGCCAGGTCGGAAACAGGATGCCTCCCACCGAGGTCAGCATGGCGCACAAAAACATGGGCTTGCTGACAGCGATGAGGCCGTCCGAGGCGGCGACGCCGACGAGCAACACCACGCAGCACAGTACAGCTTTCGTGGCAGTGACTTCCGCGAGAAGAGAAGCGATAGCAGCTGGCTCATCCCGGGCGGACGCAGCGGCGCGTTGCGCAGTCCAATGAAAACCATACTCCACGATCGTGGCTGCGAGCCATCCGACGCTCAGGGCGTACGCGTAAAGTCCAAAATGAAGCGGCCCCAGAACCCTGCCGGCATATGGCAAAATGAGAAGGGGCTGCAGCACGTCGGCCGCATGCATAATGGCTAAACTGACCGCTTGCTTACGCAGGCTCATCAGAAGTCCTCACTGAGGGACGCCCCATAAGTCCTGGCGCCCTCCAGACAGGCGAAGCCGCAGACGTGCAACGCCAAATCCCCTGGAGCCCCCTGTCTGTCATGGTGAGCCGCGGCAGCTCTGAAGCATGCCTGCGAATGACAATCTCAAAAAGCTCTCCGAAGGGGTAACACCGATGAACCGAGTGACGCGAAGACCTGTCCGCTAACATCCACCGTGCAGTGGCACCCGTGGGGTAGAAGCAATGTCGGCGGAGACAGAGGTTTTCGACTATGTAATCGTCGGTGCCGGGGCCGCGGGGTGCGTTGTGGCCAATCGGCTCGCGACCACCGAAGCCTGCACTGTTTGCCTGCTCGAGGCGGGCCCGCCGGACTACAGTGTCTTCCTGCGTGTCCCCGCCGGGGTCTATAAGGCCGCATCAATTCCGAAATATGCGTGGCAGTACGAAACGGAGCCGAACCCGGCGACGGCAAACCGTGCCATACCGATCCCGCAGGGCAAGACGCTCGGTGGTTCGACCGCCATCAACGGAATGAACTACAACCGGGGCCATTACGACGATTTCGATGGTTGGGCCCGGCGCGGCAACCGGGGCTGGGGCTACGCTGACGTGCTGCCGTACTTCAAAAAAACCGAACGAAGAATCGGGACATGCGACACCACGTACCGGGGTGTCGAGGGAGCGCTGCCCATCACAGACTGCGATTGGAAACACCCGCTTTGCGATTCTTTCATTGAGGCTGCGCATAACCTCGGACTCCCGCACAATTCCGATTACAACGGCGCAAGGCAGGCGGGTTTCGGATACTATCAGCGCTACATTGAGAACGGCTGGCGCGTCAGTGCAGCGCGGGCATTTCTGCGACCGCTTGCCCGGAAGAGGAACCTGGAGATTCGGACCGGCGCCCAAGCCACCGCGGTGCTGTTCGAGGGAAAGCGAGCGGTTGGCGTTCGGTACGCCCAAGGACCTGGCCATCCAGCTCGTGAAGTGAAAGCACGCCGCGAGGTGATCATCACCGCCGGAGCTGCCAACACGCCGAAGCTGCTGCAGGTTTCAGGCGTCGGCTCACCGGCATTGCTCGCAGACCTTGGGGTTCCGGTGCTGCATGAGCTGCCTGGCGTCGGCCAGAACCTGCAAGACCACTACATGATCCATTTCATCGTCCGGGTGAAGGGCAAGACGGTCAGCGGGCGCGGCCTGAATCTGCTTCGGGAAGGCACCAAATGGGTCTTCGGCCGTCCGAGCATTCTCGCCCTTAGTCCGTCTCTCGTCTACGGTTTCGCTAATTCGCGGGATCTCTCCTCCACGCCGGACGTTCAAATAGACGTTGCCATCGGGAATTATTCCAATCTCCGGGAGCGCTTTCCCGTCCTCAAGCCCGGTTTCTATCAGCTACGGCCGCACAGCACCGGGTTCGTCCGCGCGAGCTCGCCGGATCCCTTCCGTGCCCCAATCATCCAGCCCAACTTTCTCGTGGACGAAAGGGACCAGCGTGTCGCTGTCGACGGCATCAGGATGATGCGACGGCTGCTCGCCGCCCCCGAGCTTCAGCCCTACTGCTGCGGAGAGGAATTGCCCGGTCCCTCGGTCACGGACGACGCCGAATGCCTGGGGTTTGCGCGGGAGGCTGGACTGACGTCATATCATCCGTGCGGGACGTGCCAAATGGGCCCGCAGGACAACCCGGCGTCTGTCGTCGATGATCAGTTGCGTGTCCACGGTTTGGAGAATCTGCGGATAGCGGATGCTTCGATAATGCCCACTGTGCCGTCCGCCAACACGTCCGCGGCCGTCTTCATGATCGCAGAAAAGGCCGCAGACATGATACTGGGACGGCATCCTTTGCCCGCAACGCATTCCGATCCCTCCGACCGTGTCGAGCGTCCTCAGCGCGCCTTGATGGCCTAGATCGCGATCCAGAGGCCAGGCTGGCTAAAAGGTAAATGGAGGACCGGTTTTTGAAGAGACGAATCCTCGTTGCTTCCGACTTTAACGCGAAAGATCGAGCCCATTTCGCATCGTCCTACGAGTTCTGCCGTATCGTCACCGAGTGCGATCATGCAGACCTCGTCGCACCTGGCATCGACAACTACCTGACGAAACATCTCGGTGGCATCCTGCCACCTCACGACAACCAGAGTGTGCAGCGCGACTTCAACAGGCTGGTCAACGGTGTCCGCAAGGGGCTCGGACTAAAGAACGCGCCGACGATCGAGCGGGTCGAACTCGACCAGAACTACGACGTCTTCTTCTTTGTGGCCTGGAGCCCGCAAAGCTTCGTTGAGCTCTCGCGCATCCGAAATTGGCGCGGTCGCTGCAAGATCGCCGTCGCATATCTGATCGAGCTCTGGTCCAGCACACTCGAAGAGGATCGCCAATACCTGAGACTATTGGACCAGTTCGACCACGTGTTTCTGCTTCACAGCGCAAGCGTTGCACGCCTTTCCCAATACACGGCCGCTCCCTGTTCCTTTCTGGCGACCGGCGTCGATTGCCTGATTGCCACACCGTATCCGTCGCCCCCCGAGCGGGTCGTCGATGTATATTCGATGGGCAATCGCGCGGTGGGACCACATCGGCAGTTGGTGGCGCTCGCTGAACGCCGCAACCTCTTCTATCTGTATGACTCGCTCTCGAGCGGCAACTCTCAGGTCAAGGATTGGCGGGAACATCGACTGCTTCTTGCCAATACTATCAAGCGCACCCGTTACTTCATGGGCTTCAATCCCGCGGCAGTCGTGAGTGCAAACTCGCACAAGATCGCAGGCGAGCAGGTCCTTCCGTCACGTCTGTTCGAGGGCGCCGCCGGGGGCGCCGTCATCCTTGGAAACGCGCCGCAATGCGCCGAGTTCAAAGAGTACTTCGACTGGCCGGATGCCGTGATTGAGGTCTCTCCGGAGACCGGCGACATCGCTGCCGTGATCGACGAACTGGACGCGCAGCCGGAGCGAATAGCGCGCATTCGGCGAACGAACGCCGTGGGTAGCTTGCTGCGGCACGATTGGGTCTACCGCTGGGAGCACATCTTGTCTGCTATCGGAATGGAGCCGCTCCCGCAGCTCCACGATCGCAAGTCCCGGCTCAGAGAAGTCGCAGCCGCAGCGATGTCGCCCTTGCCGGCGTGACGCACAGCTCAAGATGCCCGTGCCTTCCGTCACCAAGAAAGCGCGGAAGCATCCTCCTCGCGACCAATGATATTTGGTCGCCATCCGGCCTACCCCCAAAGAGTGAATGTCGCGCGGCAAGAACTGTCGTCTAATACGTCCAGAGGTTTGAGCCTTTGTTCACCTTGGAGAGCCGGGCGTATGCGCACGATTTGGTCTGAATCACCACATGTGCAACCGGTGATTTCGACACCATCGGAGACATCAGACGTCATCTCAGCGCATTTTGAGAATGTGCGGCGTGTGCTGGCGGAAGTTCAAGTGCACGCGGTCCAGAGGCTTGTCGATGTTTTCCGTGAGGCTCGCGACCGAGGGGCGTTCATTTACATCGCCGGAAATGGCGGCAGTTCTTCAACCGCTTCTCACTGGGTCAATGACCTTGGCAAGGCGACCAAGCGCTCCGGCTGTCGACCATTAAAAGTCATGTGCCTATCTGACAACATGTCCTGGTTCTCCGCTCTGTCGAACGACGAAGGTTACGAGAGGGCATTCTCTGGCCAGCTCGAGAATTTCGCGACCCCGGGAGATGTGTTGACCTGCATTTCCGCGAGCGGCAACTCCCCGAACCTGGTTCGCGCGGTCGAACTGGCGCGGAGGCAGAAGCTCACCACCGCAGCGCTACTCGGGTTTGACGGCGGCGTGCTGAGGGGTCTCGTCGATGAGCCGGTGTGCGTCGAGACCGAGAAAGGCAAGTACGAGCTCGTCGAGGACGTCCATTCGGCGATCTGCCACGCGGTCACAAGGTGTCTCGTTGCCGACAGAGCAGGTCTTAACTGATGGCCGCCCTCGACGGCACGTCCCGCCAAGCGCGTATCGAAGGCCGGATCTATGATCGGCCGACACAGGCGGTCATCCTCGCCGGCGGCCGCGGAACGCGTATGCAGCCGATCACGAACGATCGGCCCAAGCCGATGGTGCCGGTTCTCGGGCGCCCTTTCCTTGAGTACCAGATCGAGCAATTGCGCGACCAGGGTTTTGAACGAGTCCTGATCCTCCTCGGGTATTTGCCCGAGGTCGTGCAGAACCATTTCGGCGATGGTCGCGACTGGGGCGTGCACATCGAGTACTCGGTAACGGAACCCGACCAACTGACCAGCAGCCGGGTGGCGACTGCTCGGCACATGATCGATCCCTGCTTCCTGCTGCTGTACTGCGACAACTACTGGCCGATGCAGATGGACCGGCTGTGGGCGCGGTTCCGGGAAGCCGGGAAGCCCGGCTTGATCACCGTCTATAACAACAAGGATCGTTACTCCCGGGGCAGCGCCCTGCTCGACCACGACGGTCATGTGAGCGTATTCGATCGTTTGCGCGTGACGCCCGGGCTTCAGCAGGTCGAAATCAGTTACGCGATCCTTACAGACCTCGCCCTCGCGCTGCTGCCTGAGCAGGACACACTGCTCGAGGAGGCGATCTATACACCACTCGCTCGACAAGGGCGGCTCACGGCCTATGCCAGCGATCACCGCTATTACAGCGTCGGCTCGCTGGATCGCCTGCCGGCGACGGAAGCCTTCATGCGCCGCAAGCCGACCGTAATCCTCGATCGCGACGGCGTGCTCAACCGCAAGCCGCCGCAAGCGCAATACGTACGGAACTGGAATGAGTGGGCGTGGTGCCCGGGCTCTCTCGAAGCACTCCGGCTGCTGCACGACCGGGGCTACCGCACAATCATCGCCTCGAACCAACCCGGCATTGGCCGTGGCGTCATGAGCGAGGCCGACCTCGACGCCGTACACGACCGCATGAAGCGGGAAGTCTCGCAGGCGGGAGGCTCGATCGGCGCGATATATTACTGTCCGCACGGTTGGGAAGACGGCTGCGAGTGCCGCAAGCCGAAACCCGGTCTCCTTTACCAGGCGCAACGTGACTTCCACCTCGACCTCACGCGCACGCTATTCGTTGGCGACGATGAGCGCGACGCTGCGGCAGCGGCGGCGGCCGACTGTCCCTTCCAGCGCGTGACCGATGACTATTCGCTCCTCGACCTCACCCGGCAAATGCTGAACGGAACCCCGGAATATGCCTAACAACAAGCGGATCCTGATCACCGGCAACAATGGCTATATCGGATCGGTCATGGCGCCCTGGCTCCAGCGCCAGGGCTTCGACGTGGTCGGTCTCGACACCGGATATTTCTCTGCCTGCACACTCGTCCCCGACCTCGCCGAGGTCCCGACGATCCATCAGGACCTACGCGAAGTTACCGCCAACGAGCTCGCCGGTTTCGACGCAGTGATTCATCTGGCGGCACTCAGCAACGATCCGATCGGCAATTTGAACGAAGCCTGGACGCGGGAGATCAACTCGCAGGGAACGATCCGGCTCGCGAAGCTGGCGAAACAGGCGGGCGTCACGCGCTTCATTTTTTCATCCTCTTGCATCATGTACGGGACGTCCGAAGCGACAGTCGTAGACGAGAATGCGCCGCTCGCGCCGCGCACCGAATACGCTCGCTCCAAGGTCGAAGCGGAGACGGCGCTGCGCGCCCTCGCCGACGATCGTTTCTCTCCGACGTTTTGCCGCAACGGGACCGTCTACGGCCTATCGCCGCGGATGCGGTTCGACACGGTCCTCAACGATTTCATGGGCAACGCCTTCACGACTGGCCGCATTGTGATCCAGAGCGACGGCACTCCGTGGCGGCCGGTCGTCCATGTCCAGGACGTTGCGCGCGCGTTTCAGGCGGTGCTCGAGGCGCCGCTGGAGACTGTCCACAACCAGGCCTTCAACGTCGGTGCCGACAAACTCAACCACCAGATCCGCGAGCTCGGGCAGATTGCGGCGCAAAGCGTTCCCGGTTGCGAACTCGCGAGCGTACCGCAGCCCGGAGCCGATCAGCGCACCTACAAGGCGGATTTTGCCAAGTTCAAGCGAACCTTTCCGGAATTCAGCTTCCGATGGACGGCCACAGACGGAGCGAGGGAGCTCTATACCGCGTTCCAACGTATCGGCCTGAAGCATGACGCATTCAGAGACAAGCGTTTTACGCGTCTGAGCTGGTTGCGGCATCTGCTCGACAGCGGATCGATCGACGATTCGCTGAGGTGGACCGAGATCACAGCCAACGTGAGTCGAAATCGGGCCTGAGGCTCGACAGGCTGGGAGGCCGAGCGCAGTGGAAACTCTATCGACGCGGGAACTCGAGCATGCATCCGTCGTCCCTGACACGGAGCGGCTCCGACCCTCTCACGCCAGCTGGCGTCCGACCGATATCGTCATGACACGGACCCCGCTCCGCGTCAGCTTTGCAGGAGGCGGCACGGATTTACCGGAATTCTACGAGGTCGAGGAAGGCGCCGTGCTGAGCGCGGCCGTTGATAAATACGTCTACGTCACCGTGAAGCGTCACAGCCACCTCTTCAACGAGCCGATCCGGCTCAACTACTCACGCACCGAGCAGGTCAATACGATCGAGGAGATCGACAACAACATTGCTCGTGAGTGCCTCAAGTTTCTCGACATCGAGCCTCCGATTTTCATCAGCACCGTCGCCGACATGCCGGCCTCCACCGGCATGGGCGGATCGAGCGCCTTTGCAGTGGGATTGCTCCACGCGCTCCATGCCTTCCGTGGCGAGCGCGTCACCGCCGGCCAACTGGCTGAGGAGGCCTGCTATATTGAGATGGAAGTTCTCAAAGAGCCGATCGGCAAGCAGGACCAATACGCCGCAGCGTTCGGCGGCCTGAATCTGCTCCGCTTCGGGCGCGGCGGCCGCGTGACGGTCGAACCGCAGCCCGCCCGAAGCGGCTCTGTTGCCTACCTGTTCAGCAACATCATGATGTTCTGGACCGGTCATCAGCGCCCTGCCGCCTCGGTACTCACCGAGCAGAGGAGCAACACGTCGAGAAACCTGGACGTTCTGCGACACATGCGCAACGACGCCTTTGAGTTTCGCTCGCTCTGCTCCGGTCAACAGATCGGGCTCGAGCAGGTGGGCGAGGCTCTTCACCGCGGCTGGACACTGAAAAGAGGTCTTGCTTCCAAGATCACTACCTCCGAGATCGATCGCTATTACACGCGGGCCCTCGAGGCAGGCGCCGAAGGTGGCAAACTCTGCGGTGCTGGCGGTGGCGGCTTCCTCATGTTCATCGTGAAGCCGGAGAAGCGCGAGCGGGTGCGTCAGGCGCTCTCGGATCTTCCCCTGGTGTCGCTAGGGTACGAGGTCCATGGCTCGCGGGTGCTTTACCCGGCCGGGTGACGCTGGTCTTGGAGGATTCGATGATTTTCAAGACCACCGAAATTGCGGGCGCCTGTACGGTAGAGCTTGAAAAGCGAGCCGACGACCGCGGCTTTTTTGCCCGCGGCTGGTGCAGTCAGGAGTTCGACGATCACGGCCTGCCCAGCCAGATCGCCCAGATGAATATCTCCTTCAACCGCCAAAAGCACACGTTACGCGGCTTCCACTACCAGGTCGCTCCCTATCAGGAGGCCAAGCTTCTGCGCTGCGTTCGCGGCGCCGTGCACGACGTGATGCTCGATCTGAGGCCTGACTCGCCAACGTTCATGCGTCACATCGCGGTCGAGCTTAGTGCCGATAACTACCGCATGCTCCTCGTCCCGAAAGGATGCGCGAACGCCTTTTTGACTCTCGCGGACGAGACGGAGGTCACGTATCTCGTATCCGAGTTCTACACGCCGACCGCCGAGCGGGGTGTGCGCTGGAATGATCCGGCGTTTCGCATCGAATGGCCTGCCGAGCCCGTCGTCATCTCGGAAAAGGACTGCAGCTGGCCTGATTTTGCAGACGAGCGCCGGCTCGTCGCAGCCGCCGATGAGGGGTAGATCGCATGTTCATCGTCGACCGCGAGCTCGAGCGGCTGCAACGGGCCGGCACCCCGATCAGGGTCGGAATGGTGGGCGCCGGGTTCATGGCCAAAGGCATCGCGCGTCAGATGCTGCAGTACACCAAGGGCATCGAACTCGCTGCGATTTGCAACCGTCACCTCGAGGAAGCCCGCAAGGCGTACGCCGAATCCGGCGAGAGCAACGTCACACAAGTGCGCCGCGTGGACGAACTGGACGACTGCATCGCCCGGGGCCGGCGCGCGATCACCGACGATCCGATGCTTCTTTGCAACGCTGATAGGATCGACGTGATTCTCGAGGTTACCGGCACGATCGAATTCGCGGCTGGTGTGGTGATGCAGGCGATCGCCCGAACCAAGCACGTCGTCATGATGAACGCCGAACTCGACGGCACTCTCGGCCCGATTCTGAAGACCTATGCCGACCGCGCCGGGGTCGTCATCACGAACACGGAAGGTGACCAGCCAGGCGTCATCATGAATCTGTACCGGTGGGTGAAGGGATTAGGTATTAGACCCGTGCTGTGCGGGAACATCAAAGGTCTACACGACCCATACCGCAATCCGACGACCCAGGAGGGGTTTGCCAAACGTTGGGGGATGAAGGCCCCGATGGTCACGTCCTTCGCAGACGGCACCAAGATATCTTTCGAGAACGCGATCGTTGCCAATGCAACAGGCATGCGGGTCGCGAGGCGCGGAATGCACGGTCCGGTCGTCGAGGCCGGCACCCCGATCCAGGAAGCGGTCAATTGGTACCCGCTCGATGAGCTTATCGAGGGTCCCGGCATCGTGGATTACTGTGTGGGAGCCATGCCAAACCCAGGCATATTCGTACTTGGGACGACGAACGATACGGTCGAGAAGCACTACCTGTCGCTCTACAAGATGGGAGCAGGCCCGCTCTACTGCTTCTACTGGCCCTATCATCTTTGTCACTTTGAAGTCCCGTTCACGGTTGCTCGCGCGGCGATCTTCCGGGATGCAGCCATCACTCCACTCGGCGCGCCGCATGTCGACGTGGTTGCAGCCGCCAAGAGGGATCTCAGGGCTGGCGAGATCATCGACGGGCTTGGCCACTACATGACCTACGGCTTGTGCGAGAACGCGCAGGTCGCTCACGCCGAGCGCCTTCTTCCGATTGGTCTCGCCGAAGGTTGTCGTCTCCGGCGGAACGTTGCGCGGGACCAGGTGCTCGGATACGACGACGTCGAGATTCCGGCGGGCCGAATGTGCGATGCGCTGCGCCAGGAGCAAGACACCCTCTTCTTCGGCAGGCCGTCATTCATACGCCCTGAGGCTGCCTAGACCGGATCGGTTTCGCGCGGCTCCGCCGCGCGTGATCCGAGTTCCAGAAATCCGCTTGCCTGGCTGGACCGCCGGATCGCAGATAGACAAGTAAATTCAAAGCATTACGACGCCGCTGCAGAAGACGGGAATCGGTATCGCAGTCTGCAGGGACGCGCCATGCTGGACAAATCCGGTCCCGATCATACAGGGCTGCCCAGCGTGCGCGATTTTGGAGAGTGCACACGCCCGTGGCCAGTTTCAATCAGCCGGGCGCCCCATTGGATCACACGAATCCATTAATCGGGCATCCATCTGATGGAGGCCGGATCGACAGGTCGCGTGGTGGTGTAGGTCACCAAGTCGTATCCTCGCTCGACGACGAGATCGGCAACTTCGATGAAGCCCTCGTCATTCCCCTCCTTCGAGCTGTGCAGCGTCACATCGCTCATGGAGACATCCTGGTTCGTCAGCGATAGCCTGACCATTCCCTGATGGTCTCGAATTGGCCTGCAGATCGGAATGAGCCGGGCCTCGAAATTTGTCGGGTGATAGGGCTTGAGACGCAGGTTCTTGTGGAAGGTTCTGTCTCCCTCGATCGACAGCACGCTCTTGCAGGCTGCCGAGTTCACCATGAGGCCGCGGATGGATGAATCCGACCCGATGTGGATCGGGTACGTCTCGCCGCGTTCCAGCCGGACACCCGAAAACGTGATCAGCCTCGACGAATACTCCACCGGTGTGCCCGCAATTTGATCTTTGAGCGGCACGCGATCGTAAGCCGTGAATGCAAACGTGCGTTTGCACTTTGCAGTCTTGGCTGTCCTTATCTTAGTCAAGAAATTGCCAAGGTGCGTCGCTATCACGCCCGACAAGAACTCGGCCGGATGACTGCCGTCTGCGTAGAGTTCCTTCGCGTCTACGTTCTTGGACTTGACGACCGCGGCAATGACGTCCCTTACATCAAGATAGTACCAGTCCTGCTTCTGGCAGACGGAAATACAGGCGGAGATGATCGTTCTTGATGCGTTGATGTCGCTCACCGGTATGCAAACAAAAACCGGCTCGCAATTGGCGCGTTTGGCGGAATGCCCAATCCACTCGACCCACCTCACAACATCGTAGTAATCGATCGCATTGGCGGAAAGCAGCGAAAAATCGATCACGCACGTGTCGACAATGCAAAACTCCGAGCCTTTGAAGAAATCACCCTGGGCGAAGTACGGACCGAGCAAGGACGGAGATGCACCGATCCTTCCTGCCGATGTCACTTCAATTGTGTCATCGGCGTCCAGAAATTTCTGGAAAAAGCCTGCCTTCAGGATGCTGTTTGACTGTCCCAGGATCGAAATGCTCAGCGACATCAGATTGACTGCCCTCAGATGGAACCGCGCAATGACATCGAAAACGCACGATGGAGAACTCCGCAACACCGCGTCAATCGTCTATGTCGCGGCGACGTTATCAATTGTCGCGGCGCTCTGTCTACCATCGGCGGGACGCGCGCAAAGTTCGAGAGCTGCATGCGATAAAACCGATGCGCAATTCGCCGTAACAGCCGCCATGCCGGACAATGCCGATGCCCTGCGCAAATATGAGAGAAATGTGTCGGGCCTGTCCGGCGATGTCTCGACGGTCTTGCTTGGCGACTCGCTGGTTGAGGCGTGGCCGAGGGAACTATCAGCCTCGCTGGGCGCCGGGCCGGTGGCCAACCTCGGCGTCGGACGCGACAGGATTCAGAACACGCTCTGGTTCATCGAACACGAACGCGAGCAGCTGCGAAAAATCAGGCCGAAGTCCATCATCGTGCTGGTCGGGACCAACAACATCTATCTCGATAAGCCGTGCGGAGTGATGGAATCCTACCAAAAGCTGTTTGAGGAGATCAGGTCGCTTTGGCCGAACGGCAAGATTTTCTCCATCCAGATTCTTCCGCGAGGCGACCAGATGAAGGGCGCAGCCGAGAATATCGGATCTGTCAATGCCGAGCTCAGCAGAAGAAGCCGGGAACTCGGCATCAGGACGATCGATGCCTCCAACATCGCGTGCGGACGAACGACGCCGTGCGCAAACTACAAGAGCGACCTCCTGCACCTGACGCCATCCGGATACGAAGCCCTGACCAGGATCGCCAAAGAAGGCATGGGCTCATCGTAGGCGTCCCACGAAGCTGCGCCGGAGCCGTCAATGGCGCTTGGGCGCAATCTGGCCTGCTAAGGCGCGATGAGATTGGGTTGAAATCGTCATCGCGTTTTAGTTCATTGTTTAAGCATGATCTCCGCGCAAACGCCTTGCGTTTGTCGCGAGGGAAAATCGTTTCGCACCTTTCCGGATCATGCTTTACGTCAGCATCGAGATGATCGATTGCAGCTGATCGGATGCCGACGCTACGAACCCGTCGAACGATGTCTGCCCGTGTGCCGCCGCGCGCAAGATGCATTCGGCAACGGCTGCCTTGAGACCGAACACGGATTGATCGGCCGGCACGCTTGCCATCACCGTCTCCAGCGCGTCGCGCATCGTCTGGATCAGTTCGGAGCTGAATTTCATGGCTATCCTCCGCGTGTTCAGGATAGACCGGGCGCGCCACGCCACCACTCACAAGCCCGCGATTCCGGATTGCGTTTTCTTAATGCAACGACAAGCCGGTGAATCGGCGAAGCGCTAGAGCATGATCCGGAAAAGTGCGAAGCGGTTTTCCGAAAAGATCATGCGCAAATAAGAAGCTAAAGCGCGATGACGATTCAACCCAATCTCATCGCGCTTTAGGTGGTGTGGACACTTACCGCATCCAAAGGACGATGGCTGCGAGAGTGACGACGGCTAGGTAATTTCGGGCGGTCTTTTCGAAGCGGGTTGCGACGCGTCGGAACTGCTTGAGCTTTGAGAAGCAGCATTCGACGAGGTGACGCTGGGCATAGAGGTGCTTGTCCAGCGGGTATTTGAGTGTGCGTGACGGGTTGTTGGGGATGACGGCGAGCGCGCCCTTGGCGGCGATGGCTTGGCGCAAATGATCGGCGTCATAGGCCGTATCGGCCATGACGACCTCGGCAGGTAGTCCCTCGATCAATGCGGCAGCTTGCGGTGCATCGCCCTGCTGGCCTGCGGTCAGCGCGAACCGTACGGGACATCCCAAGCCACGAACGGCCATGTGTATCTTGGTGCTCAGCCCCCCGCGCGAGCGGCCGATCGCCTGATCTTCAGACCCCCTTTTTTGGCCCCGGCGGCGTGCTGATGCGCCCGGACGATGGTGGAATCGACGATCAAATATTCGAAGTCCGGATCATCGGACATCGCCTCGAAGATCCGCCACCAGACGCCCTTGATGCTCCATCGACTGAAGCGCCGGAACACGCTGTTCCAATCCCCGAACGCCTCCGGGAGATCACGCCAGGGAGAGCCCGTGCGAACAATCCAAAGTACACCTTCCACGAACATCCGATTGTCGCGCCCAGTGGAGCCCTTCTGGTCGGGGCGACCTATGATCAGCGGCGCCATCCGCTCCCAAGCCGCGTCGCTCAATACCAAACGGTCCATCACACCCAAGACTGCCTCCCCAAAAGCAGTCTTGAATCTGATTTGCGCCTAAAAGGGAATCCTTAGAGTCCACACCACCTAGAGGTCCTTTTCGGCCAGCTTGCGGAAGTCGTCGGGCACCGAACGAACAACCTCCAGCGCTGCCGAACCATATCCGATCGCATCCCAGCCAAAGCGATCGCGGACCTTGTCGATGGCACAATCAGCGGCCCAGCGCGCCATCCCGATCGGACTTCCAGGACGAAGCGCCTGATCGGCCAGCCCGAGTGGGAGCTCGAGCGCGAGATCCCAATGCTCCTCCAGATGCGACACCGAGATCGCCAGCAGCGAGATGGTTTTCTCGCTCGGGTGATCAGCAAGCGTAGCGCGCACCAGCTTCTCGGCGAGGCTGGCGAGGATCACCGTCGTGCACACGGGCGCATCGAGCGTCATCGAGCGCGTCACCGATTTCAGGTCGGCGAAGCGAACGCGCACCGTCACGGTTCGTCCGGGTCGGGATTTTGCCCGAAGCCGCGTGGCGACGCGGTCGGCGAGATGAAGCAGCGTCGGCCGAATGACCTGCTCGATCGCGGGCTTTCGGCCGAGCGCCGATTGTGCTCCTGCCGATCGCGCGCGCCGATGCGGCGTGAGTTGTCGCGGATCGCGATTCCAGGCCAGCGCGGCGAGTTTCTCGCCCGCCGCCGGACCGAGCAGCCGCGTCAGCGACCGCTCCGACAATCTGGCGAGTTGACCGATCGTCGAGACGCCGATCGCGTCCAGCCGTGTCTTGGTGACCGGCCCTACTCCCCACATCAATTCAACCGGCAGTTCGTGCAGGAATCCGAGCTCGGCGCCGGGATCGACGACGACAAGTCCATCGGGCTTTGCGACCTGCGAGGCGATCTTCGCCAGATGCTTGGTGCGCGCGACGCCCACCGAGATCGCAAGGCCGAGCTCTGTGCGCACGCGCCGCCGGATCGCCGCGGCTATTTCGGCGGGCGTTCCGAACAGATGCGTGCAGCCGGCAACATCGGCAAACGCCTCGTCGATCGAAATACGCTCGACGAGCGGCGTGAAGTCGCCGATCACCCTGATGGCTGCGTCACCCAGCCGTTGATAATCGCTGAAGTGGCCGCCGACGAAAATCAGTTGCGGGCAGAGCCGGCGAGCTTCCTGTCCCGACATGCCGCCGTACACCCCGAAGGCCTTGGCCTCATAGGACGCGGCAAGCACAACCCCGCCTCCGACGGCGATCGGCTTGCCTTGCAGCGACGGCTCGAGCAGCTGCTCGACCGACGCGTAAAACGCATCCAGGTCCGCGTGAAGGATGGTGGCTGCGGCTGCCATCTCAACCCGTTCATCCCTGACCTGACCAAGACTGCTCGGCCCTGGACGCTATAACAGGCATTAGAACAAAACAAGAACAAACTCAATTCCGGTCGACCAGTAATAGTCGCGGGCGCTGGCGGTCTCCCGGCGAACGCTGGGCGCCGCGCTGTCGTGCCAAGCGTCGAAGCGGGCCCGGCTGCCGGTCGCTGTCGAAGGAATCACCGCGAGACGGTTGGCAGATTGCTCGAGGTCCGCGGGCACTCTCTGCCGGGGACGAGCGCGATTATGCGCGGCTCTCGGGTCCCGCTGCGCCAGCTCGCTCATGAGCCGGCGTTGTTTGACGAACAGGCTTTTTCGGGTAGAGATCAAGGAATGACCGACCACTCTCATCAGGTGGACTTCCAGGCCGCGGCCTCGCTTTACAAATGGCCTTCTCTCGGCAATTCCAGGCGAGAGGATCGCGCGCCCTATATGATCGTCAACGGAACGCTCGACCAATGCATCCGGGACTTCATGGGCAAGCCCGAGAAGACCCGGCATCTCTACGAGATCCGGACCACGTCGCAGCCTCCCCTCGTGCCGGAGGTGCTGTCGCCCGAGCACGTGATCGAGCTCTCCAGGCTTCGCGAGTTTCTCTGAGGCGCTTCAGCGGATGTCATGCGCCGGAAGGCGCATTGTTTGCCTCTGAGGGAGCCGCTACACTTGCCTGGCTCACTAACTGACGGACCTCCGCGCCGGCATGATTGATCCGCTTCGACCTCCTCTGCGGTTCGCACATCGCCGGCATGGGAGCGCAGCTGCTGCACGACCGGTTGCCGGGGCATCGAGAGGCGCCACATGAGGTTCAATCTGGCGATCTTGAGCGTGCTGGCCGCAAGACCCGAGCAACGGATCCCGCTTGAAGAGGTCAGCCGCGAAGTCAAGCGCATGATCGCGGCCGGCGATGCAGCCACGAAGCTGAAGCGATCGTCAGAGCTAGGCGACGCCGACGTCTTCCAATCCGGATGGGCTTCGATCAATGAGGCCGGGCTGCAGATCACGGACTCCGGCCTCGCGCTATGGCGCGAGCTTGAAGCGTCCCGGGTCGAGCAGGAACTCAACGCGCAGGAGCTCAGCGAGCAGGAGTTGGTCGAGCAGGAGTCGGGCGAACCGCAGGCGGAGCGCCTAGAGACCGTTGCTGCCGACCCGCGCGATGCGATCGGCGATGCTGTGATCGAACGGTCCGGCGCGATCGATCGGCAAATCCCTTTCGTGATGCAAGAGGGCCTTGCCGATCGCGCGGCCTCGGGCGCAAGCCGCTCGACAGCAGCCTCCGACCTGCCCGCGCGCGCCGCAATCGTCCCCGAACCGGCCTTTGGCTCCATTCACGACACGGACCGAAGCGGCTCTCGGCTCTCGCACCTTGTGAAACGCCTCGGCACCAGCCTGCCTGGATTTGCCCAGGCGCGGCGGCGGCGCACCAAGCGCGAAGGACCGGATCGGAACACGGTCAACGGCGTCGGAGTGACGGGGCTGGCGGTTGCGTGCCTCAGCCTGATTTCGATCGTTGCGTGCGTTGCCGCAGCGATTGCACTCGGCCAGATCACTTCGCTGAAGTCGGACAACGCTGCGCTGCGGCGGGAGCTGGTCCCGCTGAGAGATCGTCTCACACGGATCGAGCAGGAAGCCGCCAAACGCGAGGCCGCGCAACAAGAGGCGCAGGACAAGCTTGAGGCGGACAAGAAGGCCTCTGATGCCGGCAGCGAGCAAACTGCGCTCAACCTCTCGCGAGACGAGATTCAGCTGATCAGGGAATACATCAAGGCGGCGCCTTCGGCCGCCGGCGGCGGGCCGCCGATCAACGTCGGCGATCCCGTCACCGGCGGAATGATTCCGTTGCCGTCGCCGCTGACGGAGAAGGCGCCACGACTGGTCGGCGCGAGATTCGCGATCCGCAACGGCGCGATCATCATCAGCGCACGAAGCAGCCGCCGCGTCGATGCACTGCTGATGCCGAACTAGTGGACTCCTCCCGGTGTTTGCTCCCGCCTAAGCAGAACCTGATCATCGATCAGCTCCTTCTGTGCTATTGGCGCAGCGCATCGACCCGCTGTTTCGCTTCCTTGACTCCGCCGGCCTCAGCCTTTGCGTAGAGAGCGCGCGCCTTCGTTACGTCGCCGCGCGTCCCATAAGTTCCCCATTGGGGCAGGATCAGTGGGTCGTAGGTTTCCGCGAGCATGAAGCTCGCCTGTGCATTGCCAGTCTCAGCGGCGCGCTCGAGCACGATCCGCGCCGAGCCGATATCACCCTGCCCAAGCAACACGCTCGCGCGAGCCACCAATCTTGCCAAGTCCTGGGCATCTGGATTCGCCGGAGATTCTCCCCGCCCGTTGGCGACTGTCACCGTTTCCGCCGCGACCGGCTTTGCCGCATCCGCCTCGACCTGTTTGGCCTGTGCAATCTGACCGGCGACAGGCATGTCCTTCGTGCTCCGCGCGAGGGCGAGTTCCTGCTCCAGCCACGCGGTCCTCTCGCTCGCTTTCTGCAGGGATTTTTGCAGTTGCGCCGTTTCGCGCTCTCCCGCCTGCTTCAGTTCGGCCGCTTCGGCCCGCACCTTCGCTACAAGCGCGGTCTGCGTCTCGACCTCGCGCCGCGTCGCCGCCAGGTCCTGCTCCAGTCGGCCGGCCTTTCCGCGCTCCTCTTGCACCGAGTTTTGCAGTTCCGCCGCGTCGTTCTCTCGTTCTTGCTTGACTGCGGTGACTTGGGCGTACGCCTTCGCCGCCAACGCGGCCTTCGTCTCGACTTCCCGCCGTGCCGCCGCAAGATCCTGTTCGAGCCGCGCCGCCCTCGCGCGCTCCTCTTGCACGGATTTTTGCAGCTCCGCCGTGCCGTTCTCCCCCGCCTGCTTCAGTTCGGCTGCTTCGGAGCGCACCTTCACGACCAGCGCGGCCTGCGTCTCGATCTCGCGCCGCGCTGCCGCGAGATCCTGCTCCAGCCGCGCCGCCCTTTCGCTCTCTTCTTGCACGCTCTTTTGTAGCTTCGCCGTGCCCTTCTCTCCAGCCTCCTTCAGTTCGGCCGCTTCGGAGCGCACCTTCACGACCAGCGCGGTCTGCGTCTCGACCTCGCGCTGCGTCGCCGCCAGGTCCTGCTCCAGCCGGCCGACCTTCGCGCGCTCTTCCTGCACCAATTTTTGCAGATTCGCCGTGCCGCTCTCTCCTTCCTGCTTTACTACGGTGGCTTGAGCGTCCACCTTCGCCGTCAACGCGGACTTCGTCTCGACCTCGCGCCGCGCCGCCGCAAGATCCTGTTCCAGTCGCGCGGCTCGCTCCCGCTCCTCTTGCACGGCCTTTTGCAGTTCGGCCGTGCCGCGCTCTTTCTGCCTGGCCTCGGTTGCCTCCGCGCGCGCCGTCGTCACCAGTGCGGCCTGCGTCTCGGCCTCCCGCCGCGCCACCGCAAGATCCTGTTCCAGTCGCGCAGCTCTCGCGCTCTCCTCTTGTACCGATTTTTGCAGATCCGCCGTGCCCCTCTCTCCTTCCTGCCTTACTGCGGTGGCTTGAGCGTACGCCTTCGCCGCCAACGCGGACTTCGTCTCAACCTCGCGCCGCGCTGCCGCAAGATCCTGCTCCAGTCGGGCAGCTCGCTCGCGTTCCTCTTGCACGGACTTCTGCAGGTCCGCCGTGCCGCCCTCTTTCTGCTTTGCTTCGGCTGCCTCGGTGCGCGCCGTCGCTACCAGTGCGGCCTGCGTTTCGGCCTCGCGCCGCGCCGCCGCCAGATCCCGCTCCAGCCGCGCGCGCTCCTCTTGCAGGAGTTTCTGCAGCTCCGCCGTGCCGCGTTCTCCCGCCTGCCTTGCTTCAGTCGCTTCGGTGCGGGCCCTCGCCGCCAGTGCGGTCTGCGTCCCGACCTCACGCCGCGCCGCCGCAAGGTCCTGCTCGAGCTGACCGGCCCGCTCGCGTTCCCGACGAAGCGATCTTTCTAGCTCCACGCCATTGTCGGTCGCCGGCCTTGCGCCATCTTTTGCCGTAGCCGCCGCCGAAGCCCGCGGATCGGCATCGCCGCGCATTCTCGCAACGTCCCGCTCCATCCGTTCGGATTGTTCGCGCATCATCGATTTGCGCAACTCGGCAGCGCGGCGCTCCGCCACCGATCGGTCGGCGCTCTCACCCTCCCGTTGCAGCGATTTGCGCAATTCTGCGATCTCGCTGTCGGCTGCCTGTCTGGCTCGAGCCGACTCTTGGGCCGCCTCCTTCAGCCGCACCTGCAAAGCCTCAAGATCGCGCCTGGCGACGGCGAGTTCGCGCGTCAGCATCTCCGCCCTCTGGTGCTCCTGTTCGACGGCCGACAGCGATCCGTTTGGCTCGCTGCTCGTTGCTTGCGCCAGTCGTACCGATCTGTCGCTGCCTGGGCGCATCTGCACCTGGAGGGTTTCGCCCGATGCTTGTGATAACCATGCCGACGCGAGCAGAGTCGCGATGACGCACACGGGCGCGGCTCGCTGCCATCCGGATGAGTGCGGCGGCGGACAAACAAACTGCCCATTGTTCGAGCCGCCGGCGATGCCACCAGCGTGCACTTCATCGAGGAGGATGACGGTTGTTGGATTCTCCGACCCGTCCACAATCACCCGCCGCATGGTGATTTGGCCCATCCTTGGCCTCCTCTGATGGGGCACGATAGCGCACGCGAGCTCGAATGCCATTCCCTCGCAAGGGGCCCCCTCGCCTACCTCTTTCGGGTTAGGTGCGCGCGGTGGAACGCGGCTTGATCCCGGCCAATGACGGCGGCTTGACGAAGGACGCGGACCTCCCTGCCGGCTCTGGTGGGTGTCATTCGGCCCTTCAATTGCGGCTTGTTGTCAAGCCTCCCTTTTGGACTCGCCAACGACATGACGGTAGCGCTCGTGCCGTCGGAGCCGGTCAGGGTTGCGGAGACGGGGCGAGCGCGGCTGAATGGCCGTTGACGACCCGATCCGGATCAGGAGACACGAACCGGAATTGTCCCGCTAGCGTCGAGCTGCCGCAATCTCATCCAGATGACCGCGATCAGTGTGGCGCACATGAATGGACCTACCGGCACAAGCGCGACAGGGAAGGCATATCCCAGCGCAAATATAATACCGACGCCGAATCGGAAGGATCGCCTTGATGGCGGAGCGATCCGGTCATCGCTCATGAGGAACACCAACGCGATCAGCAGGATCTGCATATCGTAGATGGCGAAGTAAGGAGAAATCAGAGGCGTTGCCGCAAGCAGGCAGGCGGCCTTGACGGCGAAGCTTACATCGCGCCGCCACGTGATCAGCACCCAGGCCGCGCTGGCCGACGCGACAAGGATCTGCAGTGACATGGCCACCCCGTAGCCAAAGCCGGCAAGGCGAAACAGGCCATAGATGCTCTGCAACTTGTACCACGGCAGCGCGCCGGTGAGATGGAACTGCGTCGTCGCGAAGGTCGCTGCTTCACGAAATCCCGTGAACGTATCCCAGCCGAAGATGGTCCCGGACAGCAGCAGCAGAGCGGACGCCATCAGGGAGGCCGTTATGACAACGCTCCAACGTCCAGTGGCGATCAGTACGAAGGGGAGAAGAATGCCATATTGAGGCTTGAAGATGAGAAGCGCGATCAAGAAACCACTGATGATCGGGCGCCTGTCCAATAGCAGCAGGGCGCCACCCAGCAGCGCTGCCGCAAGCAGCGAGCTTTGGCCGGAAAGAAAATCGTAGACGACGGGCGGTGCCGCCAATGCCAGCAGCAGTGCGCCTGAACGCGGCCGAATGGAGTAGACCACCAACAGCCAGCAAAACAGCTTTGCCGCGCTCCAGATCCAGAAGGCAGCTGTAAAGGGCAACAGCGCCAAGGGCGCCAGAACCAGAAAAAACACCGGAGGATAGAAGAACGGAACCGGCATTTGATCGTAGGAATACGGCGCATGATCCGCCGGCTGCATCTGAACGAGCATCTGACGCAGTTGGCCCCAATCATAGGCGGTCGCAGCATGGCCCTTTAGAGCCATGGAGCCGGCGGCCCAAAAACATGAGAAGTCGATGCCTGGATGACCGGCTCCACTGATAAACATCAGGGCCAAAGCCAGTATCGTCATGCTGAGCAGGATGAGACAGGCAATCGCCTGCCCTCGATCCTCGCCGTCCTCGTGCGAAATAACCCAGGTCATGAAAAATCGCGCGATCTCGTCAAAAGCGCAATCTACCATTGCGCTTTCTGGCGCGGCAACGGATTGGGGGTCCGTTAGTTAACGGAGAGCCCTGCAGACTTTGAGGACGGTTCCTGCGGCATCCCGTTGATTCAATGAGCTTGGTCGAGAGGGCGGCCTACGGCTGATTGTTCGGCGGCCTTTCGATGAACTTCCGGCTGCCGTTGAGAAGCTCGAGATTGTTGGCGATGACGGGGTTGCCCGGATCGAGCGAATACGCCTTCTCGAATTTGCGCCGCGCGCCGTTCAGATTGCCGCGCAGCATGAGGGAATAGCCCTGGTCGTTCAGGATCTGGACGGTCTCGCCGCCAATCCGGATCGCCTGCGCGTAGGCCTGATCGGCAAGATCGAACCGGCGCAACTTGTCATAGCTCGCCGCAAGCCCGACCCAGGCCGTGACGTCCTTGGGCGCCTTCTCGACCGCATCCTTGAAATAGCGCTGGGAGATTCCGTAGTTGCCGCGGTTGTACTGCTCGAGCCCCATCCGCACCGGCTCGTCGGAGGGATAGTATTTGACGTCGGTCGGCTCCTGCACGGGATCGCCGCCCGGCGGATCCACCGGTGCGACGATCGCGGCCTCGCGCGTCGTGTAGTCACAGGCCGCGAGGCCCGCGGCCAGCCAGCAGCAGGCGAGCGCCGGAATGAGACGCCGTAATCCTCGTCCCATGTTCCAGCTCCAGCGACTTCCCTGCGTCATTCGAAAACCCATCGTAAAACTACCTAACAAAAAACAGACGGCGCGATCCGACACTGTCAGCGCCAGAACCCAGTCTTCAGCTCGTTATCTGCCCCCTCCTCCTCCTACCCCGACGGCCACCGATCCTCCGGTCCCTGCTCCCAATCCGGTCGTGTTGACATTCTGAATTGTCGTGACAGGCGGGGCCTGGCCCATCGCCGTAGTCGGAGCGCTTATGTCGGGAAGCTGGTCGACCGGCCGCGACGTAGTGCCGTAGCGCCTCACGGCTTCGCCCGTCCGCCGCGCGTCATACGCGATCCGGCGATCGCCGACATAGGCCGGCCATGGGTGGATCGTGTGGGTGACGGCGTTGACCTCTTTGGCATTGCCGGCGCTCATCGTGATGGTGTCGGAACGCTGGACGTAGCGGTCCATCTCGTCATGCCCGTAGACGCCGTAGCAGCCGCCGAGCAGCACGGGGGCGAGCAGAGCCAGATATCGGACAGTCATCTCTCGCCTCCTCTAGTTCAGGGTTTTCACGACCGGCTGGTCGACAACGACCGCCGGTGGTGGAGCGCGCACGACCGCATCGGGCGCGATGATGTGGCCATAGGGCCCCTTCACGTCGCCGCCGGAATTGACGTAGTCGTTGTAACGCTTGCGAACTTCCATTTGGCCGTTGAGGAAGAAATCGACATCGTTAGCCGGCAGGCGTGAATCGAGTGGCGATGCCAGTTGCTGGCCGGGCGCCGCCGGCGCGACGAGGCGCGGCGTCACGATGATGACCAGGTCGGTTTCCTGCTGCTGGTAGGACTTGCTGCTGAACAAGGCTCCAAGCACCGGCACCGAGCCGATCCAGGGCAGTTGCGAAATGTCCTGCTGGTTTTTTGTCTGCAACAGGCCGGCGATGGCAAAGCTCTGGCCGTCGCGCAACTCGACCGTGGTGCGCGCGTCGCGGCGGGTCAGCGACGGAACGCTGGTGCCCTGAATCGTGACCGTATTGGTGAAGTCGAGTTCGCTGACCGAGGGCTCGACGCGGAGATTGATCAAGCCGCGCGAGAGCACGGTCGGCACGAAGGCCAGCTCGACGCCGAACTTCTTGTACTCGATCGACACGGTCGGAAAGCCATTCGTCGATTGGGTCGGGACCGGCACCGGAAATTCGCCGCCGGCCAGGAAGCGCGCGGCATCACCGGAGAGCGTGGTCAGATTCGGCTCCGCGAGCCGACGCGCCAGCCCTTTTGTTTCCAGGGCAGTAATCAGGAGGTCCACCGAACTGCCGTTGCTGGTCCTCAAGATGCTGGTCAACAGGCTTCCGAACGGAGCCGGAGATACGCCGCCGGCAGCACCGACAAGCGTTCCTATCGTTCCGAGTACAGGAAGACTGCCTGTGGGAGCGGCACCGACTGGACCGCCCCCGGCACCAAAGGCGCCATTGTTGTTATTGATACCGCCAATGGGATTTCGGCCAGCGGCTACGACGCCGCCCGCCCCCGAAAGGCCGATATTGGTTCCATTGGCGTTGGCCGCCATAAGGTTCACGCCGAGGTCACGCCCCGCCTGCCGGTTGACCTCGAGGAAGCGCACCTCGAGCATCACCTGCTGCGGTGCCGCAACGCTCATCGCATTGACCACGATACCGCCCTCGGGAACGCTGCCCTTGGCAATCGTCATCGCGCGCTCCGCGACGACCGCATCGGCAGCCAAGCCGCTCAGCACCACCTGGCCTTGGGATGCCGACACCCGAATGCCTCGGGTACCGGTGCCCTCCTGGATGTTCTGCTGCAGATTGCCGATATCGAGGCTCACCTCGACATCGAGGATGCCGATCTGCTTCATCGAGCTGTCGAACAGGATGACGTTGGTGGTGCCGGTCTTCTTGCCCTGGACGTAGATCAGGTGGTCGCTCAGCGACTTCACGTCGGCGATATCGGGCGAACCCGCGACGATCGAGGAAAACGCAGTGTCGACCCTGAAGGTCCGCGACTTGTTGATGGTCACCCTGACGCGCTGGACGTCGCTCATCTCGCTGACGAAGACGCCGCTGGAAGACGGAGCCCGCCGCTCCGCGGCGGCTGCAGGATCGGTGGAATGAAACAGGGTGACCGCAACGCCAAGCGCCATCGCGCTGAAGGCGACCAGCCTACGTCCCGCACCATCCGAAACGCGACTTCCCATCATGCCATCCCCTTCGCCGCATTTCCGCAGCGATTCCCGTAAACCTACGGCCTCGGCGTCCCGATCACTCCAGTTCGTCCATCACGCCGTAGAGCTTACAGTCTGTCCGACTACAAATAGTTACTTGCGAATTCTTATTCCCCGGCGTGCCGAACCGAACCAAAAACGCAGCTCAGTCCGAGCTCATCCCCACCCGCCGGGCCGCAAATGGCGGCTTCCGATCATCCCCCGCCGCGCGCCTTGATTGCAAGGAAAGAGCCCCGCCGGGCTGCGCCGATGCCTGAGAAAACTCCCCGATGTTGCCAGCGCGCACCACTTCCATAGCCCGGTTGGGGTATGTCCGACCTGCCGGCGCAGCCCCGCCGGCCGCCGGGCTCCGGACAGGCCCAATCAGCCCGCAAACGATTCGGGTCTGCTCAGAAGGGAATCTGGGTCGATGCGCTCGGCGAGTTTAGGGACGTGCCCCATATCGGCATCAGCGGGGCGAAGCCTGTCAGGGACACGGTCACCGTCAGCGCAGAGGTCCCCGCAGTCGTGGTCACCGTCGGCGTGAGACCGGCGCCATACAGGAAGGGCGCAGTCGTCTGCTTCTGTGCGGTCGTCAAATAGTCTCCGGTACAGGTGGACGGTGAATTGGACGCCAGCACAGCGGGCGAATAGCAGGTGATCATGTTCGCTCGAGCGGCAGCATCGGCGAGGATGCGCAACGACTGCATCGTGATCGTGTAGCGCCCGAAATCAAAGATGGCGAAGATCAGGGTGAACAAGGGCAAGGCAACGAGACAAAACTCGAAAGCCGCCGCCCCGCGCTGGTCGAGCTTTCTCATCACTGCACCAAACGCACGGTTTGAACGTTGGGTTCTGCTGCCGATCCGGTCCCGCCAACGCATCCGGAGTTGTCCAGCGTCGTACTGCCGGTAAACGACACCGCGTAGGCTATGACCTGGTAGCAGCCGGAACTGGGCGCACCAGAGCTGTTGCCGCCATACGTGACGGGAGCATTTGGGATATAAACCGTGCCATCGAAATAGCTGGCGGAGGTGCCGCTGATGTTGACGCCTTTGTTCGAATAGGCCTCGTCATCATAGATAAGAAGTTTCCTCATCAGAGCCAGCACCGTTGCCGACAACGGCCCCGCGGGGGACGCCATCGCCGTCAATTTGATCGTCGGGTTGCCGGTGATGGTGAGCGATCCTCCTCCGAAAAAAATCAGCGTGGCCGTCCCTGTTATGGTTGGACTGCCGTTGATCTTGACGTTCCCCGTAAAATAGTACGTGCCACTCAACGTGCCGGATAAACTCACGCTGTTGCCCGCATTGTAACAGGAGCCCGTCTCATACGATGTGGGTGTCGAGCTGCACGCCCCTTTCGAAAAAGCCGACAGCTTCAACGCTCCAATCGCCGTCGCTACCGCGCTGAGTGGATCGGGGATCGGCTGCTGATAGGTTTGCACGCCCGTGCATTGGCTTCCACCGGTCTGGGAGCAGCCGCCGACCGTGTAGCTCGGTGCATTCACCGAGAGGCCTGCATTGCCAATGAATCCGATCGCGTTTGACGCAGGGCTGTTCGACGAAATACCGCAGGTCGGCGAGTTGACGGTAGCGGCACCCTGGAAGGTGACAGTGCTCGTGATTGCCAGAACGCATGGGGGCTTCGACAAACTATCAAGTTTGGCGACCGCCATCGCAGCGATATTGACCGTCGACATGCCGAGCAGCTGAGCCAAACGTGCCGGCTGCTGCTGGCTGACAGTGGCCTGAACGTAAGTTCCAGCGGTCCCGTTCCACGACGTCAGGGAAGCGATCTGGACGCTCTGCGTGATACCGCTTACCGGCACGCATTTGGAGCCGGGATAGCTGGTGTCGCCGGAATTGCAGAACGTATTCTGAGCTGCGGCCTGCTTGCCGCGGTAATCGTATGTTTGTGAATTGTTGCAGGTGACGCCAGGTTGCTGCGCGATGTCGCAGACCATCCGCAGGGCCCCCGAATAGGCCGCCGCATCAGCCGCGCCCTGGGCGCGCTGCTGGATGGCGTACCACGACCCGGCCTCGCCGCCGAGTGCCATCATTCCGATCAACGGGATCAACGCGAGAACGGTTGCAAACGCGGCCGAACCTCGACGGCAATGGAGCATGTCACGCATGGAACACCTCATTGAAACCGCTCCGAATAGGTCAGCGTGAACGAACAAGGATTGGTATTGGTGCTGGTGCAAATTGCCGACCTCAACACCATCGGCGCGAACGTGATCGTCGTTGAATACACGTAGTATTTAGGCTGGGACGGATCTGAGTTCGATGAAGAGCAGACGGCATTGCTGTCGCCGCAGATCAGCGTGATGCTGGGAATCGGATAACGGGGATCGGCCTTGGCGAGCGCCGCCGATGCCCAAGCCGACGCGTTCGTGACGTCGCCCGGTGGGGAATACTGGATCAATTGCCCGAACCCGCGCAGCGCCGCCGACGCCTGAATGTATTGAAAGCCGGCCACCGCCAGGTCGGCAAGCGGCAGCAGAATAGCCAGGAACAGGAAAAGGAAGACGAACAGCATCTCGAACGCGACGGCGCCGCGCTGATCCGCAATCAGAGAACGCTTGCCGCTCACACTGCTTTTCCAGTTCTGCATGGCGACTTACCAGACATAGGGAATCAGTCTCCAGCGCGAGGCCTCGTAGCTGGAATATTCAGGAAGAGTGCGCCGAAGCACGTCTTCTTCGTAATGAATTCGCCAGACCTGGATGCAGATATGCAGGAACAGCAAGGCGACGGTCATCCAGCTCAGATGCTGCAACACAACGCCGACGAACACGATTTCTTCCGACAGATAGAGCGGGTGCTTGATCCACCGGTACGGCCCGGTCTGCACCACCGAACGCGCCTGCGGCACCAGGCTGAACGACCGTCCGAGATGGCGGACAGTGACGAGGATCATGATCATGCCGGTCAGCACGAAAGCCGTGGACAACAGATTCGGCAATGTGCCTTCGGTCTTCTCGAAAAACGTGATCGTCCACGGCCAGTATGTGCCGACGAACGCGGCGATCCTTGGCAGCAGTCCTTCGGCCTGCGCCTTTGCAGGCCCCCGGATCAGGATCAGGAGCGCCAGCATCAGGTAAAACACCGCGACAAAGAAGTTCGACACGAGCGATGGCCACGGCTCCCCCGCCGGGGTGGCGAGCTTGAATGACACGGCAAGCGCCAACAGGAGGAACCACGCGCTGCCCAGCATTCGGGTGAGCCGATCGTAGGCCAGGTTCGTCGAAAGGCTCATTGCACTTGCACTCATGGCTTACTTACCCAGGTCGGCGAATGTACGAATCAGATGAAGGAACGGGCTTCCGCCCAGAATGACGAACATCGCCGGAAGCAAAAACAACACCATCGGAACGGTGAGCTTGGCGCCCAATTTGTGCGCGCGCTCCTCGAGCTTGGTGATGCGTTCCCGGCGCAAGTCGACTGCGATGCTGCGCAGGGCCTGGCTCAGCGGCGTGCCATATTGCAGGCTTTGACTGACCATGGTGCCAAAGCGACGGAGGCCCTCCGACGTGGCAGCGAGCTTCTCGAAGGCGTCGGCACGGTTCGGCAGGATCCGCAGATCATCGAGAAGATCGCGCAGCACGTGGCTGATGGCGGGATTGGACTCCCGCATCTCCTCCGCCACACGCTCAATCGCGCTCTCCAGGCCCATGCCGGCTTCGCTGCAAACGACAAGCAGATCGATGGTGTCGGGCGTGCCGAGCCGGATCGCCGCATCGAAGCGTCGCTTCACGACCAGCAAGATCAGACGCGGAACCATGATTCCAAACGCCACGCCAATCAGCGTGAAGATCATCACGTCGGTGAACGGTCGTCCAAGAATCTGCGCAATAGCGAAAGCTGCGATCGGCAATACAAATGTGCTGACCGTCTTGAAGCCGATCCAGATCGGCAGGGTTCGATAGCGATTGAACCCAGCCGACTGAAGAACCATCTTCAGTTGGTCGAGATTTTCCTCGGCGTAGAAACGCCTGTAGCGCGTGCCGACCGACGAAAGCCAACCGATCAGGTCCCTCGAGTTCGATCGATCGGAGATGCCCAGCACGGCATTCGAGACACGCGTGTTTAGCGCGCGGAGATGCATCTCGCGAATGATCAGCAGGAAGGTCGCAGCCGCGAGTGCAACGGCAAGAGTGGCAAAACCGAGAACAGCCGTCATAGGGTGGTTTCCCTTCTGACCATCCAACGGATCACGAAATGCCCGATCAGGACCGAGCAAGCCGCATAAGCGAGAAGCACGTTGCCTTGCGGATCGAACAACAGCAGATCGATCGACCGCGGATTGATCATGTAAAGCAGCCCGCCGATAACGAGCGGCGCGCCGGTGAGCGCACGCGATGAAAAGATCACCTCTCCCGCCAAGGCCTTCGCACGGGCCGCCAGCGCAACCCGCTGGCTCACGGTCTCGCCCAGCGTTTGCAGCGTTTCCGCCAGGCTGCCGCCCGTCTTCAATTGCACCGCGAGGGTCACCGCAAACATCGCATACTCGGGCACCTGCGTTCGCTGGTAGACGGCTTCCACAGCCTCCTCGGGCGACCGGCCCGTATTCAGTTCGCTGCAGACGATGGCAAACTGCCCGGATGTCGGTTGCGGCATCTCGCGGGCGATGGTGCGAAATGCCTCGTGGACGGGCAATCCGGACCGGACAGTACTCGTCACCAGCTGAACCGCGTCTGGAAGTTGCTGGAAGAGTTGATTTGCAAAGCGGTGTCGCTGCCATCCGAACAGCCCGCGCACGACCAGGATGGCGACGCCTACGGCGGCAATGCCCCCATAGAGGCCCGGAAACTTCAGGAACGCGTTGACATAGATGATTGCCGCCCCTGCCATTCCCCCTGCGAGCAGCACGTAAATCGGGCGCAGCATGTACACCGCGTCGGGACGGTAGTTGGCGAGGCGATGGAACACATGCCAACGCGACGTCTTCGCCGCACGACGGATGGACACCAGGGTCGCCGCTTCAGCCGTCGGCAAGGCAATCTCGAGCTGGCGATCCATTCGCCTCTGTCGTGAGTCGAGCCAAAGGGTGTTTGCCCCAGCACACAGCAGAAGCAGCAGGACGATCATCAAGGGCGTCGACATCAGATCTGCCTCATCGCATCTGCCCAGGCCCGATCGAGACCGTAATAGACGAGGCGGCTCTTGAATTTCGGGACCGCGTTGGTGGAGCGGTAGGTGCCCGATATCCGCCCGTGAACGTCCTCTTCCTTGTACTCGAACAGCGCGATGTCGTTGGTGGTGATCACTTCGCCCTCGAGGCCGATCACCTCGCTGATCTGTATGATGCGGCGCTGGCCGTCCCGCATGCGCTCGACCTGCACAATGAGATCCAGCGCGGCGACGATCTGCGATCGGATTGCGCGCGACGGCAGGTTGACCTGCCCCATCTGCACCATGTTCTCCACGCGGGTCAGAGCGTCGCGGGTGCTGTTGGCGTGCACGGTGGAGATCGATCCATCATGGCCGGTGTTCATCGCCTGCAGCATGTCGAATGCCTCGGCGCCGCGCACCTCGCCCACGACGATGCGGTCCGGCCGCATACGCAGCGCGTTCCACAGGAGATCGCGTTGCGTCACCTGTCCGCTGCCTTCGAGGCTCGGGGGCCGGGTCTCCAGGCTGATCACATGCGGCTGCTGAAGCTGCAGCTCCGCCGCGTCCTCGATCGTGACGATGCGCTCGCTGTTGTCGATGAACTGGCTCAAGGCATTCAGCAGCGTCGTCTTGCCGGAACCGGTGCCGCCGGAGACCAAGACATTGAGCCGGCAGCGGGAGGCGATCTCCAGCAACTGTCCAAGCGCGGGCGTCATCGAGCCGTTTTCGATCATCCCGGCGATGTTCAGACGCCGGTTCGGAAATTTTCGGATCGAGATGCAGGGGCTATGGATCGCCAGCGGCGGCAGGATGATGTTGACGCGGCTGCCGTCAGGCAGACGGCAGTCCACCATTGGGCTGGACTCGTCGACACGTCGGCCGACCTGCGAGGCAATCTTCTGTGCGACGGAAGCGATGTGGTCATTGTCGCGAAACCGGACCGCGACCCGCTCGAGCTTGCCGGCCCGCTCGACATAGACGTTGTTCGGCCCATTGATCATGATGTCGTTGATCGTCTGGTCGAGCAGCAGCGGACGCAGCGGCCCGTAGCCGGTCATGTCGTCGGCGATTTCCTCCGCCAGGAAGAGCTGCTCGCGGCCCGACAGCTCCAGCCGCTCCTGGTTGGCGATGCCGTGGATGATTTCCTCGATCTGCCGCCGCAGGACGTCGCGGGAGACCGTCGTGGCCACCGACGGCTCGATCTGCTCGATCACCCGTTCACGGAGTGACGCCGACATCACCGGATGATGCGTGGAGGGCTCGTCATACCTGGGCGCCGATACGAACAGGCTGGACGCCGATGGCGCCACGCTTGATTCCTCCGGCGGGAAGGCCGGCGGGACCGGTTGCGCGCTTGGTACCGCCGACGGCGTGACCAGCACCGCTCCGTGCATCCGCACCGGCATTTCGTCTGCGCGCCTGCCGAACTTTTTCATAGCCCGAGCCACCTCTTCCACGCGGCCTTTTTCTTGGCACCGACGCCGGTGATTTCCCGTACGATCGGGGCAAGGTGACGCCGAAGCCCGGATACGTGCTTCAGCGCCGGAATGCCGAGGTTGACCGCCTGGGTCATTCCCTTGCCGAGATCGGGGATGATCATGTCCGGCTCTGCGCCAAGGGCCTTGACGATCGTCGCCCTGGGCAGGCCGCCGGCGCGGTCGGCGCGATTGAGCAAGGTAAAGACCCGATCCTTGCCGGCGATGTTGGTGACGGCGTTGCGAAGTGCGTGGGCATTGCGCAGACCCGTCACTTCGGCCTCCAGCAGCACCAGCACATGACGGGACATCTGGATGACCGGATAGATCGATGCCGGGAACGGCACCGGCACGTCGACAACGACGTAGTTGAACCGCTGACGGAGCAGGCCCAGCACGTGCCGCACGCCCGCTTCCGTAATGTCGAGCTTGGCATCAAGCTCCTCATCGCCGGAAATCAGGACAACCCGATCGTTCACCTCGATCGCTGCCCGCTCGAGGAACAGCGTGTCGGCTCGCATCGGGTTTTCAAGCGCGATGCGGAGGCCGGGTCCGGGGCGAACACCGAGCATCACCGCGGTCTCGCCGCCCTGCAGATGCAGGTCGAGCAGCGCCACCTTCGCCTTGGTGGTTTCGGCCAGTTGCATTGCGAGGTTGATTGCGATGCTGGTCGCTCCGGCGCCGCCCTGCGCGCCGCAGATCGACACCACGTGCCCGCCACGGTCATTGTGTGCCGGCGCGACGTCGCCAAGCAGCTTCGGCCGGAGCTGGTCCAGCACAATATCCCTTGTGATCGGCGTCGGAAGATACTCGGTAAGGCCGATCTCCATCAGTTCGCGGTAGAAGGTGATTTCCCGGTTGTCGCCGATCAGACACACCTTGACATCGGGCGGGCAGACGCTGGCCAGACGCTCCAGTTCAGTGAACGGATCATCCATCCCGCTGATATCGGTCACCAGCGCGTACAGATCGGTGTCGGTCTCGAGCATGCGTGTCGCATGACGAATGGTGCCACGCCGGATCACCAGGTTGCAGCCGTCGAGACCCTTGCGAAGGGCCGCAGCGCTGAGCTCGTCGTTGACGAAGCAGACGATCCGGTTACGCGCAACAAGGGACGTCGTTTCTTCGGGTGTTTCCATCACAGCCATGTTCGCACTCATCAACGTTTCTCCGACCCCTTGCTCGCCTCACCCACCACTGCTGTCGTCTGACGGTCGGCCGCCTGCGAGCCGTCGCAGTTCGCCAGGGCGTCGTCGTCGAGATCCTGCTTCCTGACCGAGTACTGCTTGACCTCGCTGCCGGTATAGATCGCGACCGTCGTGCTCTGGCCGGCAACTGCACTTTGGCGCGCCAGCTCCGGAGACACATCGCAGCTGGATGTCGCACCTGTGTCAGCCTTGTCCCATTGCTCGGCCGCAGCGCGGACGACGAACGAGAGCGTTCCAAGCTGCTTTGCAACGGCGACCCTCTTGACCTGTTCCGGCTTGAGCTCCAGCGAGACGGTTTGCGCCGTCTTCCCTGCGACGGCATTGCTGACGGAGCGACCGCCTTGGGCAATCTCCTGGTCGATCGCGATGACGCGCACGTTGGACAGAACGGTTTCGCTGACGGCCCGCCGCACTGGAGCCCCCTTCTCGAACACCTGGGTCAACACCACGTCGACATTGTCGCCCGGCCTGATCAGACCTGAGACGCCAGTCTCCTCATCAACCTTGATGCTGATGGCGCGGCTGTCCGGCGCCAGGACGCTGGCAAGGAAACCGCGATCCTTCGGACGCAGGATGTCTTCCAGGGTAATGGCGCTGCCGGCGTCGACGTACTTGCGAACCAGCGAACCGGGCAGCCCGGCTTTGGTGTCAGGCGTTTCGAGGATCGCGCCCGCGGGGACACGATTCGGGGCCGCCTGGCGTACGGCGAAATCCTCGTCCCGCGCCAATGTCCCCTTCGACAGCGGACGTGTCGTAACGAAGTAGCCGACGGTCGCAGCTGCGGGCTGCGGCTTTTCCGCGACCACCTCGGCAACAACCGGATCGTTCGGCCGGTTCAGGCTATAGGCGATGAGCCCGAGCGCCGTAGCCGCAAGCAGCAGCACCATGATGATCGAGACGCGGAGAGCGGACGACATGTCAAAATCCTTTGCTCAAAATAGCCCAGATACCGCCGCATGCGATGGCGACCCCGTAGGGCAGCGGTGCATGTCGCAAATGACGCCAGCGCTCGACCACGTAGACCCGGCGCACCAGCGACGATCCGGCGGGCGCCAGCTTCGGTTGTGGCAAACGACGCATCATCAGATGCACCGCGGCCAGAACGCCGCCGGCCAGTGCAGTTGCCGTCAACAGTTCAATCACGCCGGTCAGCGGCAGACCGATCGCCAGGGCAACCAGCAACTTGACGTCGCCCCCGCCGATCGCTCCCCGCAGATAGATCACGAAAAGCGCCAGGAACAGGATTGCGGCAACGATCAGCGACTGGCCGATCTGCATCGGACTGGCCAATTGGCCGACGATCCCAAGGAGCGCCAGCGCCAGACAAATTTCGTTTCGGATCAACCGTGTCGCGATATCGATCGTTGCGACATACAACAACAATGCGATTTCCAGACACGAGGTCGTGGACGCAATCCAATTCATGAAATAAACGCCTCAGAAAAGGCGGGGGGCACAAAATAATGCCCCCCTCCGGAGCCCGTACTCTGGGCTTAAGCGCTAACCGCGTTGGAAACCGCGGTGCCGATCGAAGTGATCGAGGCGAGCAGAACACTGCCGATGCCACTGGCGGTACCCGTACCGAACGCGGCCGAAACGGCGGCGACGATACAGGCGGCGACGATCACGTACTCGAACGACACAACGCCGTCCTTGTCCGTGCGCAGGTGCCTCAACCCTTCGGTGATCTTGATGTACGACTGCAACATAGGAGAAAGCCTCCTTAAGGCTTGCACACATCGCAATCCGGTTGACCGCTGTTGGCAGACGGGATCTGCCAACAGCATTCAAACATCCGGAGTTAAGCGGAGACTGCGGTGGCGACCTTGCCGGCGATCGTGGTGATCGAGGCGCTCAGAACCGAGCCGATGCCGCTGGCGGTACCCGTACCGAACGCGGCCGAAACGGCGGCGACGATGCAAGCGGCGACGATCACGTATTCAAACGACACAACGCCGTCGTTGTCCGAGCGGAGACGCTTGAAGGCTTCGGTGGTCTGGATGTAAAGCTTCAGCATAGGAAAATATCCCTTTTACGAGTAAATTTACGCAATATGTTGGCGGGGGCAAATCCGATGCCAACTAGGATTTTCTTATAATGCGTCGCGATAAATCTGTCGATTGGTAATCGTTTATTAACCCTACCGGCGTAGTCGCTGACGCCTCTCCGCGGGCGCGACGCTTCGATGGCAATGCACGAAACACCTTAAATTATAGGGTTTTCTGCATTTCTCGACATTTCGTTCTAGCCGCTCCGTGCGAATACGGTGACGGCATCCAAAGGGCGCACCGGACAAGTTGTCGCGCGAACGACTCCTTGGAGTGACGGCGTCACAATCCGGTTCCACAAGCACCCGCCGACTGTCGTTCGCAGGTTTGCGCCCTCGTCTCAGTAACAGGTCCCCGAATCCCCTCCGAGCCGGCCACAGCTCTCCGGGTTGGATTGTCGCCACTGCGTGACCGCCAGCGGCGGCTTGCCCGCGTCGGCCGGTGCGGCCGGTAGCCTGTTGCGCTCTTCGTCGAGCAGCTGCGCATGGAGCGTTTGGATCTGGAGGTTTCGCTCTGGCAAGGACATTGTTCTTGCTTGAACCTGCTCCGCGTCCACGCGCATAAGCGGTGATCTGCTTTGGCGGCACGGGAGTTAAATTGACCCGCAAAAGTACGGGGTTTGACAAGAACTATTCTTCAGCTGCCTGAGAACGGCCCTGTGGCGGAAGAGTTTCGGCCGACCGCCGTGGCGCGCGCAGCCTGGTAGGTCGGATGCGGGCCACGCCATCCGCGGTCGGACCACAACCGAAGTCTCCGGCCCCTCGCGCTCTGCAGCGAGTTTCGCCTCCAGAACAGGCACCTAAATGACCTATCTTCTTGAGGCCTTTGATGGGGTGGAGTAGGGTCTGCGTATTCGAGAAGTCGTTCTTAAAAATTGGATAGCCGCTTCGAATAGGCGTCTTTTTCATGCGCCGCGTGATCGACACCGCTCCAAAGGATGGGACATTCGTCATTCTCGAGGATGACGTAAGCGGAAGCTTTGAATCTGCTCAGTGGTCAGCTGAGGGGCGCGGGTGGATTAAGGAAAATGGCGAGCCAAGCGAGATCACGGCGACGCATTGGCTAACAATGCACCTTCCCGAAGAAGGTGATGAATTTTTTCTGCAGGATGAATTCATCCCGCCAAAGGAAACTGGATCAATCGCCCCCCCAGCGTCGCCAGGGCCCCGCTCCTTTTGTTTCCCCTCGGGCCTCGCCGAACGCGCGAGGGTGGCGGAATTAACTCGTCTGGTTACGAACGCGGACCCTGTCACCGGCGTCCGGGTTGAAGCGCAGGCCGCGCGGAGCAAACAGGAGCGCGGACCGGCCGCGCGGCGGTGGTTTGCCTTCTCCTCGATCGCCGCAGTGATGGTCGGGGCATCGCTCGTCGGCTGGTATTTCCACCCCGAGCTCGTCGCCTACGTGACGCGATACATTGTGGAGCAGGATAACGTGAGGCCTGGCACAGCTGGCGTGGAGGCGGTCAAGCAAGAGACCCAGGCCGCAAGAGAGGACCTGCAAAAAGCTGATTCATCGGCGCGGGATCCAGCTCTTCATCAGCAAGCCGACCGGGCGATCTCACAGGCACCGCGGGATACTGCGCCGGGCAAGCAAGGTGCGGAGGCAATGCGGCCGGAAGAACAACAGCCTTCTGAAAAGGAGCGGCGCCGCGCAGAGGCCCTAGCAAATGAACTGGCGAAGGCGCAGCAGATCATTGAGATGCGGGTAGCGCAGGCGAACAAGGCGCGCGATCAGGCGACGCAGCTCAGTCAGGCGGCGGACAGTGGGATGGCGTCGCTGCGACAGTCTCTGCAGAAGGAACACGACAGGGCCGAGGCGCTGGCGGGCGAGCTTGCGAAGGTGCGGCGGGATCTCGAGACCCAACTGGCACTCTCAAGCAAGGCCAGTGACGAGGCGGTGCAGGCGAAGAGGGCCGCCGAGAGCGTCACGGCGGAGCTGCGACAGTCTCTGCACAAGGAACACGACAGGGCCGAGGCGCTGAGGGGCGAGCTTGCGAGGGCCCGGCGGGATCTCGACACCCAGCTTACGCCGTCAAGCAAGGCCGGTGACGAGGCAGCGCAGGCGAACAAGGTCGCCAAGAGCGCGACGGCCGTGCTGTGGCCGTCTCCGAAGAAGGAGCGCGACCGGGCCGAGGCCGGCCGCGAGCCCACGCTAACTCAGGCCGCGGAGGCGGTTGCGACAGAGCAGCCAGCGGTCGCTGAGGCGCAAGGCGGTCCGGACGCGGCCAGGTTGCTGGCGCGCGCCAGCGCCCTGCTCGGCCAAGGGGATATCGGTGCCGCGCGGATCGTGCTCGAACACGCCGTCGAGACGGGCAGCGCACAGGCGAGCTTCATGCTCGCGGAGACATATGATCCCCTCGTTCTTTCCAGATGGAAGACCTACGGAACACGCGGCGACGTGACGAAGGCGCGCGAGCTATACGCAAAGGCGCTTGCCGGTGGCATCCAGCAGGCCAAGGATCGATCTGTCGCGTTGCATTAGTCTAGTATGACAACGACGATGGCGATCCAGGCCCGACTGCTCGGTTCTAAGAAGAGAGGCCCTTGGCGGACTTCGCGCCGTCTCAAAAGCAATTCGCGGAATCCCCCCCGAGCCGTCCACAACTCTCCGAGTTGGATTGGCGCCACTGCGAAACCGGCGGCGGCGGCCTGCTCGCGTCCGCCTGCGCGGCCGGTAGCCTGCTGCGCTCTTCGTCGAGGAGCTGCGAATGCAGCTTCTGGATCTGGACGTTTCGCTCGAGCAGGGACATGGCGCGCGCTTGAACCTGCTCCGCCAACGCCTTGCGCAGGGCATTCTCCCGATCGAGCAGCTCAGGAAACGGCAACAGCGGCCGGACGAGGTCCGTCGCCTTGATCACGCACGACGCCCGCGCCACCGCTTGCGCGATCTGATCCGGAAAGGCGCTCCGGCATCCCGCGAGCGCGCCGCTCAGGTTGACCGTTTCCGCCGCCGGTGCGGTTTCCGCTACCGGTGCCGTTTCCGGTGCCGGTGCCGGTACCGGTGCCGTGGTCGTCTCCGTCGCCGGCTCTGTTGCGGTCTCCGTTGCCGGTCCCGCCTCCTTTTCGATGGCCCGGCGAGCGGCCCCGCAACAGGGCAGCAGGATACAGAGGGAGAGAACGACCAGGCATCTCGCGCGCCTTGGCCAGTCCTCCCTGGCTCGCTGCTTGATCCGGCGCCCGATTGTTGTGTCGCTCACGGCAAGCCCCCATCGCGAGCCCCACCTGCCCCCTGCCGATACGAACATCACATCGAGCAGCGGGTCGATCGCGACGGTTCGTTATCGATGAGGGCGAGAGACTCGTTGAGACGGCGCAGAAGACGCACCCCGCGCATCCACGCCCGCCAGCACTAACAAACCGTCTGCGCAATGCGGGGACGCGACGCCGTCCTCGCCCCTCCGACGAAACTGGTATGGCGAAAATCTGTATCAGCAAAAAAGTGGTATCTCGAAATATCGCGTCGGCACGAGGTGGCGCCGGTACACTCGATTGATTTTAGATGTAGTTTTGTTGGTGACGCAATAGTCGCCTCTCACGCAGCGGCGCGGCAGCTCGTCGGCACCGCAGGCCGCGCTGCACCATTGCCTTATCAATAGGCGCACGATCATCATGGCACCGGCCGGTGTCGAAAATTCCGCTTCATCACCGCCGAGTCCTTGCTCTAGGATCAGGCATTTCAATCAGAGCGCCCAGCATGCGCTCGCGATATTTCCAGAACCAAAACGTAGAGCGACTGATCCGGCGTCATGGGGCTTGAGATGACCGATCGCATTGCACTTTTCATCGATGGTGCGAATCTGCACACCACGGTCAAGAACCTCGGCTTCGAAGTCGACTTCCGGCGACTGCTCTCGGAGTTCGGCAAGCATGGGCAGATCGTCCGCGCCTATTTCTACACGGTCGTGAGGGACGACGACGAGTTCAGCAGCCTTCGGCCGCTGGTGGATTGGCTCGATTACAACGGATATGCAGTCAGGCGAAAGGCCGCCAAGCAGCACGACGACGGCGATGGACGGCGGCGAATGAAGCGCAGCATTGGCATCGAGCTCGCGGTCGATGCAATGGAAATCGCGCATCGCATCGACCAGGCGTTCCTGTTCTCTGGCGATGGCGACTTGCGAGCTGTTGTCGAAGCTGTCAGGCGGATGGGCGTGCGTGTCACTGTCGTTTCGAGCATTCGAACGAAGCCCCCGATGATCGCCGATGAGCTTCGCAGACACGCCGATGCCTTCGTTGAACTCGAGAACCTCAGGCCGTCGATCGAGCGGCCGGCGCATCCGATAGCGCCGGAGTGACGTTGCGGGCGCCTTCCGAGATCGCCGGCGGAGATCGGCTGGGGACGCGCGCGCGGCTCGGCCAACCGCATCCGTACATCACCGAGTTGCGCGAGCCGCGCGCAGCCATCAGTATGAACCCAACCAACGCAACTGCAGAGGGAAAGCCAATGTGGAGGTCGGTCGGCTGCGTCTTGTTGCTGCTGGCGACGACGAGCGCAGCGATAGCTGGACCTTCAAGGTTCACCTGTGACGCGCCACGAGGCAAACGGGTTGAGGTTGCCCCCTCAGGCAAAGGCAGTGACGTTCAGTGGGTCGATGACGATCTGGATACGGTCCGGCCATCCGTCGTGATCGATGGCGAGACCTTCTCGGTCACCTGGGGGACGTCCGTCGCGACGGAAGGCAAGGGAGCCAAGCTCACCACCTATGTCTTTGCCGCGGCGCACCGTACTGCTGCGTCGATTTTTGCGACCCGCGTCGACGAGACCACGGCCGAGATCTTCCGGTTCTATTTTGCCAGCAAGTCGCTCTACAAGCTGACGAGCCGGCTGGGGGCCCCCTCGCCCGACGCCAAGCCTACGCCCTTCGTTGCGACCTATCTGGCGACCTGCCGTGAGCAGGAGAGCGCGGCCGGCCGTTAAGACGGACTTAACTGACCTTTGCTGTTCCGGTCGCCGGTGTTGCTGGATGGTACCAGCCCGACCGGTCACTGAACCGCCGCCAAATCGTTGAATTTTAATAAAAAACCAAATATTTCCGACCACTGACCCCCTATCCCGCCGCCCCACTTAGACCGGCTGTGTGGCTGAAATGTCATAGGTTACGGAACCGCCCGCTGTTAGCTTTCGTCAGATTCTACGTAATAATTTTTGTGTGTAGGGGCGGGGATTATGAAATCGGCATACACGGTCATCGCGTGCCTCTGCCTGGCGGCAACGCCAGCATGTGCCGAGGTTTTTTCCATTAACGATGCGTTGCGCCAGGCAATGCAGACCAATCCGGGCGTCGGTGAAGCTTCCGCAAATCGCCGGGCCACCGAAAGCGAACTGCGACAGACTCAGAGCACGCTGCTGCCGCAGGTGCGCGTTGACGCCAGCTACGGACCGGAAAAATTCGATCAGCCGCCGGGCTTCATCTCCCCGTCCATTCAGGCGCCGACTGTGGGTGCAGGACCGTGGCGCAATGGTAGCCAGGAATCGGTGGTCGTTCGCCAGCTGCTCTGGGATGGCTTCTCGTCGATCTACGACGTCTGGCGCCAGACCGCGCGCGTCAATGCGGCGGCCTCCCGCGTCAAGGAACGAACCGAGCTGCTGGCCCTCGACGCCGCCGAAGGTTACATGGACGTCGTGCGCTATATCCGGCTGGTGAGCCTTGCCCAGCAAAACGTCGCCAATCACGAGAAGATCTTTGCAAACGTGAACTCCCGCTTCTCGGGCGGCCGGGCCGGCGAAGGCGACCTGGAGCAAGCGCGCGAGCGCGTCGAGAGTGCCCGCGCGGCACTCGCAGAATTCCAGCGCAGCCTCGACGATGCCAGGGCGAAGTACCGTAAGGTTGTCGGGCTTGAGCCGATCAATGTTCGCTTCCCGAGCCCTCTCGCAGGTTTGCCGCACAGCCGCGACGAAGCGCTGGCGACCACCCTCCGGTTCAACTCGACGATTGCGGCGGCACAGTCCGACGCCGACGCCGCCAAGCATGCGTTCAAGGCCACCGACGGAACGTTCGGCCCGAAGTTCTATCTCGAGGGACGGGCAACCCACTACGACAACTCGTTCCCCTACGTGGCGGCCACCGGAACCCCCGCCGTTACGCATGAGGACTACAGCGGCAAGGTAGTGATGTCGTGGGACATCTTCCGCGGCGGCCAGGATGCCTGGAACAGGTCGGAGAAGGCCGAGCGCTTTACCGAGGCCACGATGCGCCACGCGCGCTTGCAGCGCGACGCCTATGAATCGATCGACAAGGCGTGGAATGCCCGTACGATTACGGCCACACGCATCGCGGCTCTGACGCGCCAGCTGGAAGCGGACCGGAAGACCATCGCGGCCTTCCAGAAAGAATACGAGCTCGGTCAGCGCTCGCTGATCGATCTCCTGAACGCCCAGAATCAGTTCTTCAACGCGTCGGTCTCGCTCACCTCCGCCCGCAGCGTCGTCGTGTTCGCCGACTATCAGCTGCTGGCTGCGATGGGGACCTTGATCGAATATCTGAAGGCTCCGCCGCCGGTCGACGCAGCGCCCACCGACATGCTTTCGATTGGGCTGCCGCGCTACTCGTTCCCCACCCTCCGCGTGAACCTGCCGCAGACCGGGTCCGAGCCGCTGCGCGTCGCCGTCCCGGCCCCCGTCACCTCAGTCCGCCCCGCCAAGGGCTACAAAGAAGGCTATGCGGCAGCTCAGCCCAAGGATACCGGCTTTGCCGACCGCTTCACCGGCTCGACCACGACCGCCGCCGTGCCCGGCTCCGCGGAATGGATGCAGCAGCAAAAGAGCGCTGCGGACGGCCCGAATGTCATCTACGCGGATCCGTCGGTCACGGCGAATGCGAGTTCCTATGCGTCGACAAAGCCCCACTGGCTGCTGTCGGCATTCCCGAGTTCCGCTCAATAGAAGCCGTCAGCCAACATCAGGACTGCAGAAAGGGCCCCAAACGGGGCCCTTTCGATTCCGTATTAATACTTAAAGCAAGTTTCGCTGATTTTGTTCGCTGTTTGTTGTAGTCTGCACGAAATCATCGAATGCGAATTCTGCATCTCCATTTTGATTATCGAGGTTTCAGTTGCTTTTTCGGACCCCCAGCACGGCGGTTGACGCCGGACGCCCCTCGCCGGAAGAATCGACTTCAAAGCCTGCCGCGACAAGCCGGCCAAGCGCGCTTGGCGATGATGCCCTCACCGCGTCGTTGACTTACCTCGCGGCTTATCACGGCCGCGCTGTAAGCCGCGAAGCTCTTCTCGGGGGACTTCCGATCCTGGACGGACGCTTGTCCGTTTCGCTCTACGACCGTGCGGCCAGACGCGCGGGTCTGGAGACCGAGGCCGTCAAGCGCGACATTTCGGACATTCCCGCGCTTGTCCTGCCGGCCGTCCTCATCATGAAGGACGGCGCTGCGCTCATCCTCCTTGGAGTGGACGCAGCGAACAATGCGATCAAGATCGTTGATCCGGCGACGCCGAACACCCCGCGCGTCGTCGAAATCCGCTCGCTCGCTGCGGACTATACCGGCTACGCGTTTCTGGTGAGAAGCGCTGCGCAGGCCAATGCGCGCGCCGTAGCCGCGGGAGACATCCCCACGAGCCATTGGTTCTGGTCGGTCGTTAAGACGCATTGGCGCAGTTACGGGCACATCGCGTTGGCTGCCTTTCTGACCAACATCCTCGCGCTGGCGACGCCGCTGTTCACGATGAGCGTCTATGACCGCGTCATCCCCAACGGGGCGATCCCCTCGCTGATCGCGCTCTCGATCGGCATGGGGCTCGGCATCGTTTTCGATTTCGTCTTTCGCATGGTCCGCAGCCGCATGATCGACGTGACCGGCAAGACCATCGACGTCGTGCTCGCCGCCAACATCTTCGAGCATGTGATGTCCGTGAAGATGGCGCAGCGGCCGACCTCCGTGGGCATCCTCGCCAATCAGCTCCGGGACTTCGACTCGGTGCGCGAGTTCTTCACGTCCGGAAGCGTTGTTTCGGCGACGGACCTGCTGTTTGCCATCCTGTTTGTCGGCGTGCTGTTCATCATCGCCGGACCGCTGGCCTTGATCCCGCTGATCATGCTGCCGATCGTGATGCTGATCGGCTTCCTGCTGCAACGCCCGCTCGATCGCGCAATGAAGCGCCTGCAGGCCGAATCCGCCGCCCGGCACGGTGTGCTCGTCGAGTCCCTGTCCGGTCTCGAAACCGTCCGCGCGACCGGCGCCGAGGCCCGCATGCAGACCTTGTGGGAACGTTCGGTCGCGGCGACCGCCCGCTCGGGTGAGGACGTTCACTTCTGGTCGTCGATGTCGCTGACGAGCGCGAGCACGGCCCAGCAGATCACGAGCCTGCTCCTCGTCATCGTCGGCATTTTCCTGATCCTCGACGGCAAGCTGAGCGTCGGCGCGCTGGTCGCCGCAAACATGCTCGCCGGCCGCATTCTGGCGCCGATCGCCGGCATCGCCTCCGTGATCACCAAGGGAACGCAGACGCTGACGTCCCTCAAGGCAATCGACCGCATCATGTCGATCGAGCGCGAGCGTTCGCCGACCCGATCCTATGTCGCAAGACGGATCGACGACGGCAAGATCGCCTTCGAGAACGTGTCGTTCGCCTACCCCAACGCGCCGGGCAACGCGCTCGAAAAGGTCAGTTTCAAGATCGAAGGCGGAGAAAAGGTCGGCATCATCGGCCGGGTCGGGTCCGGCAAGACCACGGTCGGCAGGCTGCTGCTCGGATTTTACGAGCCGAAGGAAGGCCGTATCATGGTCGATGGCGTGGACTCGCGCCAATACGATCCTTCGGATCTGCGCGCCGGCATCGGCTTTGCGATGCAGGATACCGACCTGTTCTTCGGCAAGCTGCGCGACAACATCGCCCTCGGCAAGCCGGAGGCGACCGACGAGGAAATCCTGCTTGCCGCACGGCTCTCCGGCGTCGAGAGCTTCATCGCCGGCCACCCGATGGGCTATGACATGCCCATCTCGGAAGGCGGCCGCAGCCTGTCGGGCGGCCAGAAGCAGGCGATCGGGCTCGCCCGCGTCCTGATCCGCAAGCCGCGCGTGCTCTTCCTCGATGAGCCGACCGCGCACTTCGATATTCGCAGCGAGCAGGAGTTCCTTGAACGCCTCAAGGGACTCCGTGACGAGCGCATGACCATCATCATTTCGACCCATCGTCTGTCATTGCTGAACATGGTCGATCGCCTGCTGCTGTTCGACAACGGCCGCCTGGTTGCCGACGGCCCGCGCGACAAGGTGCTTGCCCTTCTCCAGGGAAAGCCCGCGTCCACGGCGCCGGCACCCGAGAATACGATCCAGCCGAAATCTGCATAACGAGCAACATATATTATGGCATCTTCCGATTTTGCATTTGCAAATGATATCCGGTCCGCGGCGCTGCTGCGCACGCCGCGCACCTCGCGCATGCTGCTGTGGACGTCCTGCGCGCTGCTTGGGACGTTTCTGATCTGGGCTCACTTTGCAGTGCTGGATGAGGTCAAGCGCGGCAGCGGTCGCGTCGTGCCGTCGCGGCAGATGCAGGTGGTCCAATCGCTCGAAGGCGGCATCGTCGGCGACATCCTGGTGCGGGAAGGCGACATCGTTCAGCAGGGCCAGTCCCTGATGCGCATCGAAGACACGAAGTTCGCCTCCGAGTTCGGCGAAATCCGCGAGCGCCGCGCGGCGGCGGCGGCGCGGGTGGCCCGCCTCGAGGCCGAGGCGCGCGGACGAAGCGAGATCAGCTTTCCGGATGAAATCGACAAGGTGGTTCCTGCCGCCGTCGCGACCGAGGCCAGCGTGTTCAAGATGCGGGCCCAGAAGGTCGCGCAGGACATCGACGTCCTCAATCAGCAGGTCACTCGCCTCAGCGGCTCCCTCAAGCTCCTGGAACGCGAGCAGACCCTGACCCGCAGGCTCTATGATCAGAAGGTCGTACCAGAGATCGAAATGCTGCGGCTTGACCGACAGGCAACCGAGATGAAGGGACAGCTGGCGGAGGCGCAATCGAAGATCGCGAACATCACCACGTCCTTCCGCTCGCAGGCCGATGAGGACCTCGCCAAATCGCGTGGCGACCTCGCCGTCCTCGATGAGAACATCAAATCCGCCCAGGACCGGGTGCGCCGCACCGACCTGAAGGCGCCGGTCCACGGCATCGTCAACAAACTGAACGTCAGCACCATCGGCGCCGTCGTGGCGCCCGGCGCCAACCTGATGGATATCGTGCCTCTGGACGACACGCTGCTGGTCGAAGGCCGGATTCGTCCCCAGGACATCGCCTTTATCCGTCCCAACCAGGACGCGGTGGTGAAGATCAGCGCCTATGATTCCTCGGTCTATGGATCGCTGAAGGGCAAGGTCGAGCGCATCAGCGCCGATACGATCGTCGACGACAAGGCGGAGAAGACCGAACGTCAGGAGACCTTCTATCGGGTCATGGTACGCACCGATAAGAACCATCTCGGCAGCGAGCAGCATCCGCTGCCGATCATTCCGGGAATGGTGACCACGGTCGAAGTGCTGACCGGCGAGAAGTCCGTGCTGGACTACATCGTCAAGCCCGCTCGGCTGCTGCGTGACGAGGCCCTGCGCGAACGCTGATCGGGGCCCCGGAGTGCGTGGTTAACCGATCATGACCTGCGGTCGTTCAATTTCGAACGAACCGGCAAACCCTGGATTGACCGCCTTCCCGACAATCCAGGAGCAGCCCCCTCCACTTAACTCTGCTTAAGCGGCCCAGGCGCCAGTCTGCGTCCCGATAACAGCGGGGAGGCAGATCGACGCACAGACGTTGACGGTCCCCGACATTGGGGACGTCATTATGAAGTCGCTGAAGATTGCTTCGTCGGCGGTCATCGCCGTGGCTGCATTTTCAATAAGTCTTTGCGCAGCGTCGTCCGCGTTTGCCGCGGACGAGCTGCCTCTCGGCAATCCCGCCGGCGAGCTCGCGCCGGCCTCGGATGCCGCATCGAACCGCCCGCCTGCCACCTTCTTCACCATCACCGACGTGCTGGCCAAGCTCGACCGGCAGCGCGGCCGTGGTCCGAACGCCATTCGCACCGCCGCGCTCGCGCCGCTGAATACGGCGACCGACGCACTTCCCGCGGCGAAGCCGCTGCCGCCCGTTGGCGCCGAGCCGTTCGGCCTGTTCACCTTCCGCGCACCGGAAAACGGCCTGTGGCGCAAATGGCGCGGCCTCGAATCCGATCTCGCAAGGGAGCAGACCGTCCTCGAGCATTGCCGGGAGAACGCCGCCGGTTGCCCGCCCAATGCCGCGCAATTCCTGCGCCTGATCAACGCGGTCAAATCCAGATCCGGACGCGACCGGCTGGATGAGGCAAACCGCGCCGTCAACCAGGCGATCCGCTATGTCAGCGACTTCGCGCAGCACGGCGAAGCCGACCGCTGGACGGCTCCGCTCGCCACCTTTGCCACCGGCAAGGGCGATTGCGAGGACTACGCGATCGCAAAATACATCGCGCTCAGCGAAGCCGGCTTCCCGCGCGAGGAGCTGCGCCTGGTGCTCGGCCGCGATCGCGCCATCCGCCAGGATCATGCCGTGTTGGTAGCGCGGCTGGACGGCCATTGGCTGATCCTGGACAGCCGCCGTTCCGAGCTGATCGACGACGGCGACCTCGACAACTTCACGCCGATGTTTGCGATCAACGAGCACGGCGTCCAGCTGTTTGCCGCCCCCTACGCCAAGCGGCTTCCGCTGGGCGACGAGCTCGACGCGGCACCGGCGGCTGCCAATGCGGCGGACGCCGAGTGGACCGGCGCGGAGCAGCTCGACGCCGCAAGCCCGCTCCCCGGCTTCTTGCCCGTGCTGATGTAACGGCACGCGGGCAAAAACAAACCCCGTCGAAGATTCGACGGGGTTTGCAGAACTTGTCAGGGCCGATCAGTAGGCGTGAACGTTTGCCGCGGCCGGCACCCCGGTGCTGACGTGAGCAAGGTCCACCCTGTCGGCGCCGGTGCCGCTGGCCGAATACCACAGTTCATGGGTCGTGTTGTTGAACACGAACTCCTTGCCTGTACCGCCATTCCACGTTGCGGCGTTGGTCTCGTCGCCGACATGGAAGTTGGCCGCGGCGACGGTCGACGCCTGGCCGATCGACAGGTTGTCGCCGAGGTTGACGAAGATCTGGTCGGACAGCGCGTTGAAGTTGTTGATGGTGTCGTGTCCGCCGCCATTGAGCGTCAGGACGAAGGTGTCGTTGCCGGCACCGCCGTTCAGGATGTCGTTGCCGGCACCACCGTCGAGGAAGTTGCCGCCGGCGGCGAGGCCGGTCAGGGTGTCATTGCCGCTGCCGCCGAGAATGCCCTCGATCCCGCTGTAGGTATCGCCCTGGGCCGTGCCACCAGTACCGGTACCGGTCTGCAGGTTGACTGTGACACCGGTCGTATCGTCGCGGTAGTCGACGATATCCATGCCGCCGCCACCAACAATAGTGTCGATGTGCGAGCTGGTCGCGATGACGTCGGCGGTCGCACCGCCCGTCAGCGTGAAGTTGCCGCTCGAATCGCCGGCGACGACGTGAATACCCAGCGTGGACGACGTCGTATGGTCGCCATCGCCATCCGTCGCCACGATCCCGAACGACAGGTTCTGATCGGACGGCAGAACCGTCTGCGACACGTCGGCCGCCGTCAAGCGAATGGATTCGCCAGGCGTGCTTCCGGTGATTTGAAGGGAATTGAACGAGATCGTCGGGTCGATCAGCAGATGCCCCGTCGCATCCACCGACGCCGTCCCGGATTGCGTCGTGCCATGCACGGTGTCAGTCGCAGTCCAGGATACCGAATCCCCCACGTTGCCGGAATTGACGCTGAAGTTCACGGAGTCCACGAACTGCGGATTCGAGTTCGGCGGGTTATCAACGCCGATCCCTGTGCCCGGAACGTGGAACTCCATATTGAACGTTTCGCCAAAGTTCAGGAAGTTGTTCCCGACGCCGAAGCCTTGCGTCGAGGAGTTGACGAAGCCAGCCGAGAAGAATTCGATGCTGCCATCGGCAAGTTCGGCCCACGTAACGTGTCCGCTGGTCAGGCCGAGGAGTGAATCGGTGACGACAGTCGACGCCTGCGGATGAAGCAGGTCGAACGTGTAGGTGCCGTCCTCGAACACCTTCAGATCGAACACCTGCGTCGCGCCGGCCGACCCGATCAGCTCCGTGCCGATCGCGTGACCGCTGGCATCGGTCAACGCGACCGTCGAGTAGGTGATGCCCGTAATGCTCGGACCGGTGAGCGTGAAACCGCCGAATCCGTCGGCGCCGAAGTTAACGGCGAAGGTGCCGTTCACCGAGCCGATGTCGTTCGGCAGCGTCCCGTTGACGAATGCGCCGAGCGTCGGGCCGTCGTCGAGGAAGCTGATGTGGGTGCCGATGTCGGCGGAAGCCGACGTATGATCACCGTCGGAATCGGTCATCGTGACAGTCGCACCGATCTTGCCGGCCGCCAGCGAAACAGCGTCGTTGGGGTTGGTGGTGTCGGGCTGGTGGAGCGAGAGGTACTCCGCCACATAGAGCTGACCGGTCGCCGGATCGATGGCGATCGCAAACGCCACCTTGTTGCTCAGGCTGGGATTGGCGGCATCGACGCCGGCCGTACCGATGATCCGGCCGCTGGCGTCGAGCGACAGCGTGATGGCTGTGCCGTCCGTCAGGGTCAGGCCAGACGCGGCATTCAGTACGGTCAGGGCGTAGGTCGTCGTGCCCGGACCATCCGCCCCGTAGCTGCCACCGGTCAAGGTCAGGATGCTGCTGGCACCCGTGGAGGCAAAGCTGAGCGCACCGTTGTCCAGCACCGCGGACGATACGTCGGTATCGGTGCCCGCGTTCGCGACGGTCGCAAACAGTCCGGCAACCGTATTCGCCACGCCGTTGAACGTGATCGCGGTCGAGCCAAGAACGTCGCTCGCGCCACTGACCGTCTGAACGCCGGGCGTCTCGTCCACGCCCACCGTCGCCGCACTCACCGTCAGCGTCGGTGCCTTCGGACCATCGTCGCCGAACTCGATCTGGTGACCGATGTCGATCGAGGCCGAGGCCGTGACCGTCTTGTCGCCTTCACTGTCGGTGGTGAACGCGCTTGCCTTCAGATCGATCAGGTTCGCAGCCAGCTGCTTCACATCATTGATGTAGGAGCCGCTGTAGGTATCGGTCTGCGAATGGTCGATTGATTCGAACTGCGTCAGCGTCACGATGCCTGTGGTGAGACCGACGCTTAGTGTGAACGCCGTGTTGCCGGCGTTGATGCCGGCCTGTGTGGCCGACGTCGAACCGGTCACGATGCCGGTCACGCTGTCGAGATACAGGAAGATCGTGCTGCCGGCATGGGTCAGACCGCTGGCGCTGCCATTGGCCACGCCGGCGTGCAGGCCGATCGAGTAGTTGATCGTCGTCGCACCGGCGCCGTCGGCGCCGTACAGGTTGGTATTGCCGAAGGTGAACGCACCGGAGAAGTTCTCGGTCGCGATCGTCGCCGACGGGTTGGTGTCGTGGATATCCTGGGTGCCGACGAAATTGCCGCCGGCCAGGCCGCCGTCGAACGTCAGCAGCACCGGCGCCGTGAAGGCCGCGAGCGTCACCGTCGGGGTCTGCGGACCGTCGTCACCGAACTGGATCTGGTGGCCGACGTCCACCGAAGCCGAAGCCGTGACCGTCTTGTCGCCTTCGCTGTCGGTCGTGAACGCGCTTGCCTTCAGATCGATCAGGTTCGCAGCCAGCTGCTTCACATCATTGATGTAGGAGCCGCTGTAGGTATCGGTCTGCGTATGGTCGATCGACTCCAGCTGGGTCAGCGTCACGATGCCTGTGGTCAGACCGACGCTCAGCGTGAACACCGTGTTGCCCGCGTTGATGCCGACCTGCGTCGCCGAGGTCGAACCGGTCACGATGCCGGTCACGCTGTCGAGATACAGGAAGATCGTGCTGCCGGCATGGGTCAGACCGCTGGCGCTGCCATTGGCGACGCCGCTGTGAAGGCCGAGCGTGTAGTTGATCGTCGTCGCGCCGGCACCATCGGCGCCGTACAGGTTGGTATTGCCGATGGTGAACGCACCCGAGAAGTTCTCGGTCGCGATCGTCGCCGATGCATTGGTGTCGTGGATATCCTGGGTGCCAGTGAAGTTGCCGCCGGCAAGACCGCCGTCGAAGGTCAGCAGCACCGGCGCCGTGAAGGCCGCGAGCGTCACCGTCGGGGTCTGCGGACCGTCGTCACCGAACTGGATCTGGTGGCCGACGTCCACCGAAGCCGAAGCCGTGACGGTCTTGTCGCCCTCGCTGTCGGTGGTGAACGCGCTTGCCTTCAGATCGATCAGGTTCGCCGCAAGCTGCTTGATGTCGTTGATGTACGAACCGCTGTAGGTGTCGGTCTGCGTATGGTCGATCGACTCGAGCTGCGTCAGCGTCACGATGCCGGTGGTGAGACCAACGCTCAGCGTGAACACGGTATTGCCGGCGTTGATGCCGACCTGCGTCGCCGAGGTCGAACCGGTCACAACACCGGTGACGCCGTCAAGATACAGGAAGATCGTGCTGCCGGCATGGGTCAGCCCGCTGGCGCTGCCATTGGCCACGCCGGCGTGCAGGCCGAGCGTATAGTTGATCGTCGTCGCGCCGGCGCCATCGGCGCCGTACAGGTTGGTATTGCCGATGGTGAACGCACCGGAGAAGTTCTCGGTCGCGATCGTCGCCGACGGGTTGGTGTCGTGGATATCCTGGGTGCCGGTGAAGTTGCCGCCGGCCAGGCCACCGTCGAACGTCAGCAGCACCGGTGCCGTGAACGCCGCCAGCGTCACCGTCGGGGTCTGCGGGCCGTCGTCACCGAACTGGATCTGGTGACCGACATCGACGGAGGCCGAAGCCGTGACCGTCTTGTCGCCCTCGCTGTCGGTGGTGAAGGCGCTTGCCTTCAGGTCGATCAAGTTGGCCGCAAGCTGCTTGATGTCGTTGATGTACGAGCCGCTGTAGGTGTCGGTCTGCGTATGATCGATCGACTCGAGCTGCGTCAGCGTCACGATGCCGGTGGTGAGGCCGACGCTCAGCGTGAACACCGTGTTGCCGGCATTGATGCCGCCCTGCGTGGCCGAGGTCGAACCGGTCACAACACCGGTGACGCCGTCGAGATACAGGAAGATCGTGCTGCCCGCATGGGTCAGCCCGCTGGCGCTGCCATTGGCCACGCCGGCGTGCAGGCCGAGCGTGTAGTTGATCGTGGTCGCGCCGGCGCCGTCAGCGCCGTACAGATTGGTATTGCCGATGGTGAACGCACCCGAGAAGTCCTCGGTCGCGATCGTCGCCGACGCATTGGTATCGTGGATATCCTGGGTGCCGGTGAAGTTGCCGCCGGCCAGGCCGCCGTCGAACGTCAGCAGCACCGGTGCCGTGAACGCCGCCAGCGTCACCGTCGGGGTCTGCGGGCCGTCGTCACCGAACTGGATCTGGTGGCCGACATCGACCGAAGCCGAGACCGTGACGGTCTTGTCGCCTTCGCTGTCGGTGGTGAAGGCGCTTGCCTTCAGGTCGATCAGGTTGGCCGCAAGCTGCTTGATGTCGTTGATGTACGAACCGCTGTAGGTATCGGTCTGCGTATGGTCGATCGACTCGAGCTGGGTCAGCGTCACGATGCCGGTGGTGAGACCGACGCTCAGCGTGAATACCGTGTTGCCCGCCGCAATGCCGCCCTGCGTCGCCGAAGTCGAACCGGTCACGATGCCGGTCAAGCTGTCGAGATACAGGAAGATCGTGCTGCCCGCATGGGTCAGGCCGCTGGCGCTGCCATTGGCCACGCCGGCATGCAGGCCGAGCGTGTAGTTGATCGTGGTCGCGCCGGCACCATCGGCGCCGTACAGGTTGGTATTGCTGATGGTGAACGCGCCGGAGAAGTCCTCGGTCGCGATCGTCGCCGACGGGTTGGTGTCGTGGATATCCTGCGTGCCCACGAAGTTGCCGCCGGGCAAGCCGCCATCAAACGTCAGCAGCACCGGTGCCGTGAACGCGGCCAGCGTCACCGTCGGGGTCTGCGGGCCGTCGTCGCCGAACTCGATCTGGTGGCCGACATCGACCGATGCCGAAGCCGTGACCGTCTTGTCGCCTTCGCTGTCGGTGGTGAACGCGCTTGCCGTCAGGTCGACGAGGTTCGCCGTGATCTGCTGGATGTCGCTGATGTAGGAGCCGTTGTAGGTGTCGGTCTGCGAGTGGTCGATCGACTCCAGCTGGGTCAGCGTCACGATGCCGGTGGTGAGGCCGACGCTCAGCGTGAACACCGTATTGCCGGCGTTGATGCCGCCTGCCGTGGCCGAGGTCGAGCCGGTGATCACACCGCCGACATCGTACAGGAAGATCGTGCTGCCGGCATGGGTCAGCCCGCTGGCGCTGCCGTCGGCGACGCCGGTGTGCAAACCGACCGTGTAGTTGATCGTGGTCGCGCCGGCACCGTCGGCGCCGTACAGGTTGGTATTGCCGAAGGTGAACGCACCGGAGAAGTTCTCGGTCGCGATCGTCGCCGACGGGTTGGTGTCGTGGATATCCTGGGTGCCGACGAAATTGCCGCCGGCCAGGCCGCCGTCGAACGTCAGCAGCACGGGTGCCGTGAACGCCGCCAGCGTCACCGTCGGGGTCTGCGGGCCATCGTCACCGAACTCGATCTGGTGGCCGACATCGACCGAGGCCGTGGCCGTGACCGACTTGTCGCCCTCGCTGTCGGTGACGAACCCGCTCGCCGTCAGGTCGATCAAGTTGGCCGCAAGCTGCTTGACGTCGTTGATGTAGGAGCCGTTGTAGGTATCGGTCTGCGAGTGGTCGATCGACTCGAGCTGGGTCAGCGTCACGATGCCGGTGGTGAGGCCCACGCTCAGCGTGAACACCGTGTTGCCGGCGTTGATGCCGCCCGCAGTCGCCGAGGTCGAACCGGTGATCACACCGCCGACATCGTACAGGAAGATGGTGCTGCCGGCATGGGTCAGGCCGCTGGCGCTGCCGTCGGCGACGCCGGTGTGCAAGCCGAGCGTGTAACTGATGGTCGTGGATCCAGCACCATCCGCACCGTACAGGCTGGTGTTGCCGATCGTGAACGCACCGGAGAAGTCCTCGGTCGCGATCGTCGCCGACGCATTGGTATCGTGGATATCCTGCGTGCCCACGAAGTTGCCGCCGGCCAGGCCGCCGTCGAACGTCAGCAGCACCGGTGCGTTGAACGCCGCCAGCGACGCTGTCGGCGCCTGCGGGCCGTCATCACCGAACTGGATCTGGTGGCCGACATCGACCGACGCCGAGACCGTGACCGTCTTGTCGCCTTCGCTGTCGGTGGTGAACGCGCTCGCCGTCAGGTCGACGAGGTTCGCAGCCAGCTGCTTGATATCGTTGATGTAGGAGCCGTTGTAGGTATCGGTCTGCGAGTGGTCGATCGACTCCAGCTGGGTCAGCGTCACGATGCCGGTGGTGAGGCCGACGCTCAGCGTGAACACCGTATTGCCGGCATTGATGCCGCCCGCGGTAGCCGAGGTCGAACCGGTAATCACACCGCCGACGTCGTACAGGAAGATCGTGCTGCCGGCATGGGTCAGGCCGCTCGCGCTGCCGTCGGCGACGCCGGCGTGCAGGCCGACCGTATAGTTGATCGTGGTCGCGCCGGCGCCGTCGGCGCCGTACAGGTTGGTATTGCCGATCGTGAACGCGCCGGAGAAGTCCTCGGTCGCGATCGTCGCCGACGCATTGGTGTCGTGGATATCCTGCGTGCCGGTGAAGTTGCCGCCGGGCAAGCCGCCATCAAACGTCAGCAGTACCGGCGCCGTGAAGGCCGCCAGCGTCACCGTCGGGGTCTGCGGGCCATCGTCACCGAACTGGATCTGGTGGCCGACATCGACCGACGCCGAAGCCGTGACCGTCTTGTCGCCTTCGCTGTCGGTGACGAACGCGCTCGCCGTCAGGTCGACGAGGTTCGCCGCGATCTGCTGGACGTCGTTGATGTAGGAGCCGTTGTAGGTGTCGGTCTGCGTATGGTCGATCGACTCCAGCTGCGTCAGCGTCACGATGCCGGTGGTGAGACCCACGCTCAGCGTGAACACCGTATTGCCGGCGTTGATGCCGCCTGCGGTGGCCGAGGTCGAGCCGGTGATCACACCGCCGACGTCGTACAGGAAGATCGCACTGCCGGCGTGGGTCAGCCCGCTGGCGCTGCCGTCGGCGACGCCGGCGTGCAGGCCGACCGTGTAGTTGATCGTGGTCGCACCGGGACCGTCGGCACCATAGAGATTGGTGTTGCCGATGGTGAACGCACCGGAGAAGTCCTCGGTTGCGATCGTCGCCGATGCATTGGTGTCGTGGATATCCTGGGTGCCCACGAAGTTGCCGCCGGCCAGACCGCCGTCGAACGTCAGCAGCACGGGTGCCGTGAACGCCGCCAGCGTCACCGTCGGGGTCTGCGGACCGTCGTCACCGAACTGGATCTGGTGGCCGACATCGACCGACGCCGAGGCCGTGACCGTCTTGTCGCCTTCGCTGTCGGTGACGAACCCGCTCGCCGTCAGGTCGACTAGGTTCGCCGCGATCTGCTGGACGTCGTTGATGTAGGAGCCGTTGTAGGTATCGGTCTGCGAGTGGTCGATCGACTCCAGCTGCGTCAGCGTCACGATGCCGGTGGTGAGGCCGACGCTCAGCGTGAACACCGTATTGCCGGCGTTGATGCCGCCTGCGGTGGCCGAGGTCGAGCCGGTGATCACACCGCCGACGTCGTACAGGAAGATCGTGCTGCCGGCATGGGTCAGGCCGCTCGCGCTGCCGTCGGCGACGCCGGCGTGCAGGCCGACCGTATAGTTGATCGTGGTCGCGCCGGGACCGTCGGCACCATAGAGATTGGTGTTGCCGATGGTGAACGCACCGGAGAAGTCCTCGGTCGCGATCGTCGCCGATGCATTGGTGTCGTGGATATCCTGCGTGCCGGTGAAGTTGCCGCCGGCGAGACCGCCGTCGAAGGTCAACAGCACCGGCGCCGTGAAGGCCGCCAGCGTCACCGTCGGGGTCTGCGGACCGTCGTCACCGAACTCGATCTGGTGGCCGACGTCGACCGACGCCGAGGCCGTGACGGTCTTGTCGCCCTCGCTGTCGGTGGTGAACGCGCTCGCCGTCAGGTCGACGAGGTTCGACGCGATCTGCTGGATGTCGTTGATGTAGGAGCCGTTGTAGGTGTCGGTCTGCGTATGGTCGATCGACTCCAGCTGCGTCAGCGTCACGATGCCGGTGGTGAGGCCCACGCTCAGCGTGAACACCGTATTGCCGGCGTTGATGCCGCCCGCGGTAGCCGAGGTCGAACCGGTAATCACACCGCCGACGTCGTACAGGAAGATCGTGCTGCCGGCATGGGTCAGGCCGCTCGCGCTGCCGTCGGCGACGCCGGCGTGCAGGCCGACCGTATAGTTGATCGTGGTCGCGCCGGGACCGTCGGCACCATAGAGATTGGTGTTGCCGATGGTGAACGCACCGGAGAAGTCCTCGGTCGCGATCGTCGCCGATGCATTGGTGTCGTGGATATCCTGCGTGCCGGTGAAGTTGCCGCCGGCGAGACCGCCGTCGAAGGTCAACAGCACCGGCGCCGTGAAGGCCGCCAGCGTCACCGTCGGGGTCTGCGGACCGTCGTCACCGAACTCGATCTGGTGGCCGACGTCGACCGACGCCGAGGCCGTGACGGTCTTGTCGCCCTCGCTGTCGGTGGTGAACGCGCTCGCCGTCAGGTCGACGAGGTTCGACGCGATCTGCTGGATGTCGTTGATGTAGGAGCCGTTGTAGGTGTCGGTCTGCGTATGGTCGATCGACTCCAGCTGCGTCAGCGTCACGATGCCGGTGGTGAGGCCCACGCTCAGCGTGAACACCGTATTGCCGGCGTTGATGCCGCCCGCGGTAGCCGAGGTCGAACCGGTAATCACACCGCCGACGTCGTACAGGAAGATCGTGCTGCCGGCATGGGTCAGGCCGCTCGCGCTGCCGTCGGCGACGCCGGCGTGCAGGCCGACCGTATAGTTGATCGTGGTCGCGCCGGCGCCGTCGGCGCCGTACAGGTTGGTATTGCCGATCGTGAACGCGCCGGAGAAGTCCTCGGTCGCGATCGTCGCCGACGCATTGGTGTCGTGGATATCCTGCGTGCCGGTGAAGTTGCCGCCGGGCAAGCCGCCATCAAACGTCAGCAGTACCGGCGCCGTGAAGGCCGCCAGCGTCACCGTCGGGGTCTGCGGGCCATCGTCACCGAACTGGATCTGGTGGCCGACATCGACCGACGCCGAAGCCGTGACCGTCTTGTCGCCTTCGCTGTCGGTGACGAACGCGCTCGCCGTCAGGTCGACGAGGTTCGCCGCGATCTGCTGGACGTCGTTGATGTAGGAGCCGTTGTAGGTATCGGTCTGCGAGTGGTCGATCGACTCCAGCTGGGTCAGCGTCACGATGCCGGTGGTGAGACCCACGCTCAGCGTGAACACCGTATTGCCGGCGTTGATGCCGCCTGCGGTGGCCGAGGTCGAGCCGGTGATCACACCGCCGACGTCGTACAGGAAGATCGCACTGCCGGCGTGGGTCAGCCCGCTGGCGCTGCCGTCGGCGACGCCGGCGTGCAGGCCGACCGTGTAGTTGATCGTGGTCGCACCGGGACCGTCGGCACCATAAAGGTTGGTGTTACCGATCGTGAACGCACCGGAGAAGTCCTCGGTTGCGATCGTCGCCGATGCATTGGTGTCGTGGATATCCTGGGTGCCCACGAAGTTGCCGCCGGCCAGACCGCCGTCGAACGTCAGCAGCACGGGTGCCGTGAACGCCGCCAGCGTCACCGTCGGGGTCTGCGGGCCATCGTCACCGAACTGGATCTGGTGGCCGACATCGACCGACGCCGAAGCCGTGACCGTCTTGTCGCCTTCGCTGTCGGTGACGAACCCGCTCGCCGTCAGGTCGACGAGGTTCGCCGCGATCTGCTGGACGTCGTTGATGTAGGAGCCGTTGTAGGTATCGGTCTGCGAGTGGTCGATCGACTCCAGCTGGGTCAGCGTCACGATGCCGGTGGTGAGGCCGACGCTCAGCGTGAACACCGTATTGCCGGCGTTGATGCCGCCTGCGGTGGCCGAGGTCGAGCCGGTGATGACACCGCCGACGTCGTACAGGAAGATCGTGCTGCCGGCATGGGTCAGGCCGCTCGCGCTGCCGTCGGCGACGCCGGCGTGCAGGCCGACCGTATAGTTGATCGTGGTCGCGCCGGCGCCGTCGGCGCCGTACAGGTTGGTATTGCCGATCGTGAACGCGCCGGAGAAGTCCTCGGTCGCGATCGTCGCCGACGCATTGGTGTCGTGGATATCCTGGGTGCCGGTGAAATTGCCGCCGGCCAGACCGCCGTCAAACGTAAGCAGTTCTCCCGTCTTCGCCCCCGACACCGTCACCGTCGGGGTCTGCGGGCCGTCGTCGCCGAACCGGACGTTGCCACCCATATCCAGCAGCGCCGAGATCGTTGGGGACGAATCACCATCGCGGTCAGTGGTGATCGCGCTTGCCTTCAGGTCGATCAGGTTCGCAGCGAGCTGCTTGACGTCGTTGATGTAGGAGCCGTTGTAGGTATCGGTCTGCGAGTGGTCGATCGACTCAAGCTGCGTCAGCGTCACGACGCCGGTGGTGAGACCAACGCTCAGCGTGAACACGGTATTGCCGGCGTTGATGCCGCCTGCGGTGGCCGAGGTCGAGCCGGTGATCACACCGCCGACATCGTACAGGAAGATCGCGCTGCCCGCGTGGGTCAGCCCGCTGGCGCTGCCGTCCGTCACGCCGGTGTGGAAGCCCAGCGTGTAGTTGATCGTGGTCGCGCCGCCGTCGGCACCGGCAACGTTCAAATTGCCGAAGGTGAACGCCCCGGCGAAGCTCACCGATGCAACCGTCGGCGACGGGTTGGTATCCCCGGCCGTCTGCGCGCCGACGAAGTTGCCGCCGGCCAGGCCACCGTCAAAGGTCAGCGCGACCGGCTCAACTCCGGATACGGTCACCGTCGGGCTGACCGGGCCGTCGTCCAGGATCGTCAGATGCGAACCGACATCGGCAGTCGCGGTTGCGGACTGGCCGAAATTGTCTGTCACCGTCGCGGTCAGCGTGACCAGGCCGGACGCCAGTGTAATGCCTTCATTGAAGTCGCCGGGCGTTCCCTCGTGAACCGCGCGCAGATCCGTCAGCGTCACGTGACCCGTGGCATCAACTGCCACTGTGAAGACGAGATCGCCACCGATGGCCGTGCGTCCTTCGACGACGCCGGCTGCGTTGACCGTCAGCAGCACGTGCTGACCGGTCCCGGAATCGATCAGACCGGAGTCGGCATGCGGTGAACTAATGGACAGCGCATAGGTCAGCGATTGCTGGCCGCCCGGCACAATGACGTTAAACGACACCTGCACCGACGCGACCGTTGTCCCGGCGGGCCCCTGTCCCGAACCGGCAACGCCGCCGTTGGTCGCAGCGGTCAGGAAGCTCTCGTCGACGATCAGTTGCGGTACGAGACCGCCGGAAATGGTCGGAGGCGGAGCGATCCCGTTGAGCACAAAGCCGGGCGGCTGCTCTCCCGGCGGCAGAGGCGGTATCTCTTCCTGCGGCGCCAACGGATTTGTGGGCACAGGATCCAGCGGATCAACCGCGAACGGACTGAAGTTCGCACCGCTCGCCTGCGCGTTGCCGTTCGAGTTGCCGCCATTGTCGGCTGCGGGCAACACGGAGGAGTCCGTGCTGATCGGAAACAGGCTTGCAAACTCTTGCACCGAAACGTCGCGACCGGGCGCCATCTCGATTGTGACGTTGTTCTGCCCATCCGCGCGGGAGTCGAAGAACGGCTCAACCGTGACGGTCGACTGGTTGTCGAACAGGATGATCAGCTTTTCGCCGATATGAACCAGCGTGATCTTTTCATTTGCGATCGACGAAAAGTCGACCTTCGCTTTCTGGTCGTATCCAAGATTGACGACCACTGCCTGATCGGTCAGTGGCTTCGTCAGCTTGTAAATTCGTACGGGAGCCGAATTGGTGGAATTGCCGGTGCCGGTAGCCTGAGCGACCTGAAACGAACCCTGCATTATCAACTCCGCAAAATGCGATTAGAGGAAAAGTTGTAGAAAAATTTAGTTTTAGGCTATTGTTAACCCTCCCCCGGTCAAGAAATGTATTTGGTTAATCAATGCTTTCCCTGCGAGTGTGGTAAAGATCGGACAGGTCGAAGCTGCAAGAACAACGGCTTAGCCCGTTTGACTTGGTCGAAAGGCAGTATTTGCCCGGCCCAGTTCGTTCTCGCCGGCTATTTGGAGCGCTCGATGCGGGTGATTCTTCTTCTGGCTTGTGCCGCCGTCTTGATTTGGGACTCCTTCGGCGCAGTGGCCGCGCAAGCCCCGCAACCACCCGTCCCGCGCGAGACCACGGTCGAGCGCCAGGTTCAGGCCCTGGCCAACCGGGACACCCAGATCGGCCTCTACCTCAACGTGCTGCCTGACTGCACGTCGGGACCGCTGCCAACCATCCGGCTGGTCAGCCCACCCACCGCCGGGAAGGTCGTGGTGAAGTCAGCGAAGGCCAAGGCCACCAATTACAAGGCCTGCCTGGCGCTCGAGGTGCCCGCCTATGTCGCCTTCTACAAGGCGCCGCCCGAATTCCTCGGCGACGACGCCTTGACCCTCGAGGTCAAGTATCAGGGCGGCCGCACCGAGATTCAGAAGATCACCGTCAAGGTGAGTGGGCCGGGTAACCAGCAAAAGATCTGACGGCCCGCTGCAGGCCCGAGCACCGCCCTATAGCGGCTCGCCGTCGGCCGTTTCCTGCTCGACATCGTGCGAGACCTCGCTCGGCGCGGCGGCCGGCTGGCCAAGCTGTGCCCTGTCCTCCCGGCAATCGCTGATCCGGCGGGCGACCACCCGGTCCATCCGCGGCGCCTGACCGTGGACTTCGTTGACCTCGGTATAGGCCTCGTCGCTCAGCACTGTGATGACGGTGCTGACCGGCCCCATGTAGTCGCACCGGTTAGAGAAGACGTACCTGTTGCTGATCTTCTCCGGCCTTGAAGAATGGCAATTTCCGATCGATGGCGATGAAAACGTCGCCTTCATCGCCTGCGTCGGGTCGACGCAGCGCGTCATTTCGCGCTCGAGCAGCTTTTGCCGGACGTTCGAGGGCGAGACCATTTCCAGCGTCCGCGTGAATCGCCACATCCCCTTTCGGAAGGTCGGCCCGCTGAAGCTCTCCTCAGCCGCCGCGCCGCGGGAAGCGAGCAAGGACACGGCAAGGGCGGCCACGACGCCAAGCGTGCATGCGAAGACCTTCGACTGCCCGAAGCCCTCACGCGAAGTCATTCGTTGAATCCTTATCGGCTGCACGATGCGCATCGCGTGACTTCACTTGAAGCACGCCCCACCTCACTTCATTCCAGAACACTTCACGTTAAGGTCGAGTAAACACTCGCCCTTTTGGCTGGAGTTCTCCGCAGTCAAGACTCGACCCGGCGTGAAGCACGATCAAGGCCGGCTGCGGAAAACCCTCTCCGGAAAAATACGGTCCGGCCCCGGAGCCCGTCGCGAACCGGGCCCAAGCCCCAGCCTCCGAGGAGCCTGATGCTGGCAAGCTGCCTTGGCTGATCAAGGGCTATTGCTGCAAACGCGCCGCAGCGGATTTCGCGGTGTTGGCAACGCCGCCATCGTCGCAGTCGCCGATCCGCGTCGCGACCACCGTGTCGGTCCTGGGATGCTCGCCGGTGCTGACCTCGTTCAGCTCGGTATAGGCCTCGTCGCTGCGCACCGTGATCACGGTGCTGACCGCGCCCATGTAATCGCACCGGTGCCCGAAGGTGTACTGATTGCCGACCTTTTCAGGCTTGTCCGAGACGCAGCTTCCGACCGGTTCTGGTGAGAAGGTAGCCTTCATGGCGAAGGTCGGGTCGACGCAGCGCGTCGTTTCCGCGTTGACCACTCGGTACTTGAAATTCTTGTTCGCGCTTTTGACGACGTCGAGCGTCCGGATGAAGCGCCATAAGCCCTTGCGAAAGCTCGGGCCGGAGAACGATTGATCGCCTTGAGCGGGCTGAGCCGCCGCTGCCCGGCCGTTCACCGGTTGAGGAGATGGCGTCTGCGCGTGAGCCGCAGGGACGATCGTCAAGGTCAGTAGCGAACCTGCAATGGCACCACGGAAGTTCATTCCCACCCCCGATGTTCGCCCCGAAACCCGTTCGCGATGCGATCCGGCCAGGCGCTTGAAGCAGTCGCTGCGAAGCGACTCAATTACCCCTCACCACTTGCAGGCCAATTGTGGCCAGTAAAGGCACGTTGTCGCAGCCGGACAGTCTTCGACTTAATTCCGTTCCACTGCAGCAAACTTGCAACACTTAACGCTCAATCCCCAAGGTGATTGACCCAATCCGCCGTGCTGCACCGGGTGGAGCGGTTTGACCTTGGAGGTTTTTTTTGCTCATTTAGCGCGAGATATTTTGCTCAATTACTTAGCCTATCGCTGGACGAGGGGGCACTGATGCGTATTCGGATTTGCTACATGGTCGCGGGCATGTTGGCCTTGGGCGCAACGCTATCAGGCGCTTCCCGGCCGGCGGCGGCCGCGGACCTCGGCCTGATTACGAAAGCACCGGCCGGCACCTGCACCGAGATCGTCTTCACCTGCGAGAATGGCCATCAGTATCCGCTGTGCCCGCGCGCCGTGTCGGTCGAGGGCGAAGTGGTCACCGCCTCGCTGCTGACCGGTCATTCCGGCGGCGTGCATGTGCGGCTGGTGCCGATGGGAGTCGGATATCGCTATGCCGGTCACGGCATCTGGCTGGACGGCTTCCGCGAAAACGCGCTCCTCAACTTCGGCAAGCACCACCAGGTGGCCTGCGCCATCGCGCACTGATCAAAGCCTGATCCGGAAAACCGAGAAGCGGCCTTCCCTCGCGACAAGCGCTCCGCGCTTGCGCGGAGTTCGTGCCCAAACAAGACGGTCAAGCGCGATAGCGATTCGGCCCGATCTACTGCGCGCTCCGCGCCACACCGACTGGGGTGACACAAAGCACATCATGAAGCCGGCCGCTCCTCACCCCTTGGTGCGGAGCACGACGCGCGACGATCGCGAGAACATATACGCCTTCGGATAGACGTAGACCGGGCAGTGGTCCTGCCACTGATATTGCTGCCAATTCCACTTCCAGCAGCCCGATTCGATCTGAGGTTCCTGCACGTAGTCCAGCCGGTACGGCGGATCCCCAAACGGATAGTCGCCGCATCGCGCCGCCGTCGATGACAGAACGACGATTGAAGCAGCCGCGGCAATGATCACAGAAAATGACTTGTTCATAACGCCCCTCGATCGAATGACGTGACGACTCGAGAGTGCCAAATCCGGCGGTCCTTATCAAGGTGCCGGCCGCCCGCACCGCGACGCCAACCGGCCGTCTACACGGCGCGGTTTTGCGTTGGCGAGCGGCCACCGCCGTCGGCGACCAGCACCGCACCGGTCACGAAGGACGCCTCGTCGGAAGCGAGGAACAGGCAGCATGCCGCGATCTCGGCGGGCTCGGCCATCCGTCCCAAAGCGATCCGTCGCTCGACGCCGCGAAATTCGGTCTCGGCGGTGGTGCCATTCCGGTCCGCGAGCAGCTGCATTTCATAGGCGCTCATCGGCGTCCGCACCCAGCCGGGCGCCACGGCATTGGCGCGAACGCCGTCGGCGCCGTGGGCATAGGCCAGCGAACGCGTATAGGCGACGACGGCCGCCTTGCTGGCGGCGTAGCTTGTGCTGTCCGGGCTGGCATTGAATGCGGCAACCGAGGCGATGTTCACGATCGCGCCGCCGCGCTGCCGGAGCAGCGGCAGGGATGCCCGGCAGACGCGCATGGTCCCGGTGAGGTTGACATCAAGCGTCCTGACCCAGACCTGGTCGGAGACGCTGGCAGGCTGATCCGGCACGATCAAGCCGGCGGCGTTGACGACGATGTCGAGCCAGGCGCCGCAGGCGGCGACGGCATTGGCAATGTCGTCCGGACGCGTGACGTCGCCATGGACCGCCTGCCCTCCGCACTCCGCCGCGGCGGCCTGAAGCTCGGCGTCGCCGAGCCCGAACAGCACGACGCGCGCGCCGCTCAATGCCAGCAGTAAAGCCGTGGCCCGGCCGATCCCTGTGGCTGCGCCGGTCACCAGCGCGGTCTTTCCGTCCAGCCGCGGCATCAGAGCATGATCCGGAAAAGTGGAAACCGGTCTTCCGAAAGGATCATGCTCATCTAGAGCCCCCACTGCCGTTCGACGGCAAATCCGGTCTCCGGCAGCGTCGAGCCGCCGTCGACGACGATGGTCTGCCCGGTGACATATTTGGCCTCAGTGGAGGCGAGATAGAGCATCGCGCAGGCGATGTCGTCCGCGCTCCCCATATGCCCCATCGGGATGAAGCGCTCGAGCTTCGCCTTGTTCTCCGGCGCGCTCATGGTGCCCCGGCCGGGCTTCTCGATGAAGCCGGCTTCGACGCCATTAACCGTGATGCCGTCGCGCGCGAGCTCGAAGGCGGCGCCGCGGATAAACGCGTTGACGCCGGCCTTTGCCGCCGAGTAATGCGCGCCGCCGCCCATCGCGACGCGCGCCGAGACCGAGGATGTCACCAGAATGCGTCCGAAGCTGACGGCGCGCATATGCGGAATCGCAGCCTGTGCGAGCCAGATGCTGGCGTTCAGATTGAGCGTCAGCGTCTCGTCAAGCTTGGCTTCGTCGAGCTCGTCAAGCGATGCCCACGGACAACCACCGGCATTGTGCACGACGATATCGAGCCGGCCGAACTTGGCGGTGACATCGTCAATCATCGTACGCAAGCCGCTGCGATCGAGCCGGTCGAACGGAACGCAATGCGCGGCCCGTCCATCGTCTGCGAGCTCGCGCGCCAGCGCCGCGGCCACATCGAGCGTCCGGTTGGCGATCACCACGGTCGCACCCGCCTGCGCAAGACGCCTGACAATGGCCGCACCGATCCCGCGGCCGCCGCCGGTGACGATGGCGACCCGGCCGTCGAGATTGAACGGAAGCGCCTGCATCAGATTGCTCCCGCGCCGCGCAGCAGATCGATGAACCGCGCGAACACCGCCGTGTGCTTGTCCACGTCCCGCTCCGACGTCGCCGGACACATCAGCAGCATGGTGTGGAACGGCGTCACCAGAATGCCCTCGTTCATGTAGAACGCATGCAGCAAGGTCTCGATATCGGGTTGCCGGCCGGCAATGACGTCGGCGCCGCTGCGTGGCGGCCTTGGCATGAACATGATCTCGGCACGCGCGCCGATCTGGGTGACGTGCCAGGGCAGCCCGGCCGCCTCGATCAGCCGGCGCGCCTCCTGCGCGAGCCAGGTCGCGATTCCGATCATCCGTTCGTAATTCGCTGAGGTCAGGACCCTCTCCAGCACCGCGCGCATGGTCGCGACCGTCAGCGCGTTGCCGGCGAGCGTACCGCCGAATCCAAGATGCGCCGACTGCCGCTCGCGCGGATTGACATGGGGGACGAGTTTCCAGAGCCGCTCGGCAATCTCCTCGCTCAGACCGAACACGCCGGCGGGGATGCCGCCCGCGATCGCCTTGCCGGCGACGAAGATGTCGGGCTCGAGCCCGTGGCCCTCCGTGTAGCCGCCCGGTCCGCACGACAGCGTATGGGTCTCGTCGATGATGAGCACGGTGCCGGCGCGGCGGGTCAGATCGCGCAAGGCCTGGTGGAAACCAGGGTCGACCGGGATCATGCCGAAATTCGTCATCAGCGGCTCGGTCAGCACGCAGGCGACATCGCCCTGCGCCAGCGCCGCCTCCAGCGCCGCGACGTCGTTGAACTCGACCACCCGGCTCACGGCATCATGATCGATGCCGTTGGGATGGATCATGTTACGCAGGCCGACGCGGCCGTCGCGTATCTCGACATGGGCCTCCTCGACACCGCCATGATAGCAGCCGGAGAACACCAGCACCTTGCGGCGGCCGGTGATCATGCGCGAGATGCGGATCGCGGCGCGGTTGCCGTCGGTCGCTGACGTCGTCAGGGTCCAGTACTTCGGGCCGAAGCGGCGCGACAGCTCGGCGCCGACCCAGATACTGTCCTCCGTCGGCAGCATCATGGTCGCGCCGCGCTTGAGCTGGGCCAGCGCGGCTTCCGTCACTGCCTCGGGCGCGTGGCCGCACATGCCGCCAGTGTCGCCGAGGCAGAAGTCGATGTAGTCGCGGCCGTCGATGTCCCTGATATGCGCGCCCTGCGCCTCCTCGGCATAGATCGGAAAACCGCCGGCCCAGCGCCGCATCCAGTGCGACGGGCCGCCATAGAGGTAGTGCTGCCGGCCTTGCTGCCAGGCCGCTGCCGATCGCGGATGCAGTGCCCGAAAGCGTTCCTGCTCGGCATCGAGCAAACGGTTCAGAACGCCTGCGCGCTCAGTAGTTGCTGATGTCATAGCGCGATCCAGGCGGTCTTGAGGTCGGTATAGGCGTCCAGCGCGTGGAGCGACTTGTCGCGTCCAAAGCCGGATTGCTTGAAGCCGCCGAGCGGCACCGTAATATCAGCGCCGCCATAGGCGTTGACGTGCACGACGCCGGCCTTGATGGCGCGCACCATGCGATGTGCCGTCGACAGGCTTCCGGTCCACACCGCCGACGCAAGTCCATAGGGCGTCGCGTTGGCGAGCGCCGTGGCCTCATCCTCGCCGTCGAACCGCGTGACCGCCAGTACCGGGCCGAACACCTCCTCGCGCCAGACCTCCATCGACGGCGCCACCTCGGTGAGGATCGCGGGCGCCATGAAGTTGCCGCCGCTCTCGACGTGGATCTGCTCGCCGCCGACCAGCCGCTTCGCACCCTGCGCTTCCGCGCGGACAAGCGCGTCCAGGTTCTTGCGCAACTGCACCTGGCTCGAGATCGCGCCGATATCCGACGTCAAATCGAGGGGATCGCCGACCCTGAGCTTTGCGGTGGCGTCGAGCAGCTCATCCATGAAGCGATCATAGATCGCGGACTGCACCAGCAGCCGCGAGCCCGCCACGCAGACCTGGCCCGAATTCCTGAAGATGCCGTTCGCAGAGACCTTGGCCGCATGCTTGATGTCCGGCACATCGGCGAAGACGATGTTGGGCGACTTGCCGCCAAGCTCGAGATGAATCCGCTTCAGGTTCGACCGCGCCGAGCATTCCAAGAGCCGCCGGCCGACCGCGCCCGAGCCGGTGAAGGCCAGCACATCGACATCCATATGCAGCGCGAGCGCCTCGCCGGCCGATGCGCCGCGGCCGGTGACGACGTTGAGCACGCCGTCCGGCAGGCCTGCCTCGGTCGCAAGCTCGGCGAGCCGCAGCAGGGTCAGCGATGCCAGCTCCGGCGGCTTGACCACGACCGAGTTTCCGGCGGCGAGTGCGGGACCGATCTTCCACGCCCCGATCATCAGCGGAAAATTCCAAGGCACGATGACGCCGACGACACCGAGCGGCTCGCGATGCACGAGCCCGAGCACGTCACCCGAGGTCGGCGCGATCTCGCCATACACCTTGTCGATCGCCTCGGCGTAGTACCTGACGGTGCCGGCCGCCGACAGCGGTTCGGCCTTGTAGGCCAAGCCGATCTCGGTGCCGTTGTCGCGCACACCGAGCACCGCGATCTCGAGCGCGTGCTGCTCGATCAGATCGGCGAACCGCAACAGCACTTTCTTGCGCTGCGCCGGTGCCGCGCGCGACCAGCTTCCCTGCTCGAAGGCCTGTCGTGCCCGCTTCACCGCAAGGTCGACATCGGCCGCATCGCCGTCTGCAATCGTCGTCAGCACCTTGCCGTCGATCGGCGACACCACATCGAGCCGTGCCTCGCCGATCGCCTGCGCCGGTCGGCCGCCGATGAAGAGCTGCTGGGCCGGAATTGCGGCCGAGCGTAACAGATCGATCTGGGCTTGCTGCATGCGCGATCATCATGACGGTGACAAAAGCGGCTCCCGACCGAGGACCGCTGGCATGGTGCAATCCTCGCCAAATCAAGGCCTTGGCAGCAATCAACCGATAGGTGGATGTCGCCGCGGCCAGCGCCCTCATAGCGTGATCGCACGATGGCCGAACGCCCTGCCCGCTGGGTGCAAACCAACTCGTCCACATCCCTCACGCCGCCGGCGAGCCGAAGGTCATGCCCGAGATCACGCAGCCCCGCATTCTTCTGATCGGCACTGGAGACACCAAGGCCGACGAACTGCTGTTCATGAGCGAGTGCATCGCGCGCGCCGGCGGCAGCACGATCATGATGGACATCAGCGTGCTCGGCGATCCGCCGTATCAACCCGCACATGACAAGCACGCGGTGGCATCCGCTGCGCAGACCACGATCGCGGCGATTGCATCCAGCGGTGACGAGAATTCCGCGATGTCGCTGATGGCGATCGGCGCTGCCAATCTGGCACGCGAGCTTGCGGCGCGCGATGCCATCGACGGCGTGATCGCGATCGGCGGCACAATGGGCACCGACCTCGCGCTCGACGTCGCACAGGCGCTGCCGCTCGGCTTACCGAAGCTGATCGTCTCGACCGTCGCCTTCTCGCATCTGATCCCGCCCGAACGCGTCGCCGCCGATCTGATGATGATCCTATGGGCCGGCGGCCTCTATGGCCTCAACGGCACCTGCGCCGCCGTGCTGTCGCAAGCCTGCGGCGCCATCGTCGGCGCGGCGAAGAGCGCGATCAAGCCGAGCCGGGACCGGCCGGTCGTTGCGATCACATCGCTCGGCAAGAGCTGCCTGCGCTACATGGTCGAGCTCAAGCCGCAGCTCGAGCAGCGCGGCTATGAAGTGGTCGTCTTCCACACCACAGGCATGGGTGGCCGTGCCATGGAGTCGATCGCCGCCCAGGGCGGCTTTGCCGCGGTGCTGGACCTCAGCCTGCAGGAGGTCGCCAATCAGCTCACCGGCTCGGTGGTCAATTCAGGCGCCGACCGGCTCGAGAATGCGGGCAGAGCCGGCATTCCGCAAATCGTCGCCCCCGGGGCTGTCGACATGGTCGACTTCCCGGCCTGGCTTGGGATTCCGAACGAGCTCTCGGATCGGCCGTTCCACGCGCACAACCGGCTGCTCGCGTCGGCGACTTCGGGAGCCGCCGATCGCCGCCGGATCGCCCACGCGATTGCGGAGAAGCTCGCCGGCGCCAGCGCGCCCGTCGCCTTTGTGCTGCCCGCCGGCGGCATCCAGCAATGGGACCGCGAAGGCGAAGCCCTGCACGACCCCGACGCCCTCGCCGCCTTTGTCGACGCGATGCGGTCGGCGGTCCAGCCGCCGGTCGAACTGCACGAGATCAAGGACCACATCAACAGCGCGGCGTTCAACGAAACGGTGCTCGGTATCTTCGACCGGTGGGTCGCGGCCGGCATTGTCCGCTCCGGCCGCGCGACGGCTGCCGCATGACGCGACCGCACGCCCAGGCGCTGGTGCTCGACTTCGGCGGTGTCATCTCGAAGACCCTTTTCGAGACCCATGATCTGACCGAGCGCGCGCTCGGACTCGCGCCGTGCACGCTGAAATGGCTCGGACCATTTGCCCCCGACAGCGATCCGCCCTGGGCTGCCATGCAGCGCGGCGAGATTTCGGAACGCGATTACTGGCTGACCCGCAGCCGCGAGGTCGGGCGCATGGTCGGCGAGGACTGGTGCGACATGGAAACCTTCGTGAAACGGGCGCGCGGTGCCGATCCCGACACTGTGATCCGCCCCGAGGCGGTGCGCGCGATCGCCCTCGCCGCCGACGCCGGTTTCCGGCTCGCGATCCTCTCGAACGAGCTCGACCTGTTCTACGGTGCGGAGTTCCGCACCCGCCTCTCCATCCTCAAGCGCTTCGACACCATCGTCGACGCGACCCATACCGGGATCCTGAAACCCGATCCGCGCGCCTATCAAAGCGTGCTGGACGAATTGGCGCTGGAAGCAGAAGATTGCGTCTTCGTCGACGACCAGCGCCGCAACATCACGGGCGCCGCCGCGTACAACATGCGCACGGTGCTGTTTGACGTACGCAGCCCAGCCGCGTCCTACAGCGAGGCCCTTCGGCACTTCGGGCTGCAATTCGACTAAAGCGTTTTCGAGCGAAGTGGGTACCGGTTCGCGTGAAGAAAACGCGTCAAAACTGGAATCTGGAGCCCCGTTCCGATTCCATCGAAACGGAAAAGACTCCAGCCGGACAGAGAGCGATCATGCGCGACAGAAACTTCCTGGTTGAGAACAACGCCAAGCCGATCTGGCATCCGATGGCCCATCCCGCCGAGATGCGGGCGCAGCCGCCGCGGATTGTGATGAAGGGCGAAGGCGTCCACGTCACCGACATTGACGGCAACACCGTGATCGATGCGGTCGGCGGCCTGTGGAACGTCAACCTCGGCTACAGCTGCGATCCGATCAAGAAGGCGATCGCGGACCAGCTCAGCGCGCTGCCGTACTATTCAGGATTCCGCGGCACCTCGAGCGGCCCCTCGATCGAGCTCGCCTACGAGCTCACCGAATGGTTCAAGCCGGAAGGCATGGTTCGCGCCTTCTTCACGTCAGGCGGATCGGACTCGGTCGAGACCGCGCTGCGGCTCGCGCGGCAATACTGGAAGATCAAGGGCCAGGCCGACCGCACCAAGTTCCTGGCGCTGAAGAAGGGCTATCACGGCACCCATTTCGGCGGCGCCTCCGTCAACGGCAACGCCAATTTCCGCCGCAACTATGAGCCGATGCTGCCGGGCGTATTCCATATCCCGGCGCCGTCGACCTATCGCAATCCCTTCAACGAGACCGATCCTGCCAGGCTCGCGCAGCTTTGCGCGGCGGCGATGGAGGAAGAGATCGCGTTCCAGGGCGGCGACACCATCGCGGCCTTCATCATGGAGCCGGTGTTAGGGGCCGGCGGCGTGATCGTGCCGCCGGACAGCTTCATGAAGCTGGCGCGCGAGATCTGCGACCGGCACGGCATCCTGATGATCGCCGACGAGGTCGTCACCGGGTTCGGGCGCACCGGCGCGTGGTCGGGTTCGCGTCTGTGGGGCGTCAAGCCTGACATGATGACGATGGCCAAGGCGATCACCTCGGGCTATTTCCCGCTCGGCGCGACGCTGATCGGCGAGCAGGTCGCGGAAACCTTCGAGACTGACACCACCACGTTCGGCTCGATCGGCCATGGCTACACGTATTCAGGCCATCCGGTCGGCTGCGCCGCGGGCCTTGCCGCACTCGCCGAGACCCGCCGCCTCAAGCTCGACGAGAATGCCGCCGCACGCGGCAAGGACCTCGCGCAGGCGCTGGCCGCGCTCAAGGCGAAGCATCCGCTGGTCGGCGACGTCAGGGGCAAGGGCCTGATGGCCGCGCTCGAGCTCGTCGCCGATCGCGTCAGCAAGAAGCCCGCCGACAAGAAGACGATGGCGAAGGTGGCAGATAGCGCCTACGAGGCCGGCGTGATGCTGCGCGTCTCCGGCAACAACCTCATTCTGTCCCCGCCCCTGATCCTCACCTCATTGGATGTGAAGGCGATCGCCGAAGGGATCGACGCCGGCCTCTCAGCGGCCGGCTGACAGCGCACTGACACACGCCATAGCGCGCTCGAACAGCGCGCCGTCCGCCTTGTCGCTATCGAGGCAATCGGCGAGCGATGCCGCCGACATTCTCTGGTCGGTGCAGAAGATCCGCATGAAGTCGGCCGCGAGCGCGACCTTGCGCGGCGCGGATTGGCGTTCCCAGTCACTGCTGCTCAAATAGAGCAAGGACGCATCGTCAGCGCTGTTTTCGGCCGTCGCGCCCCACGCGACCGGCTGCGCCGCCAACAACGCCAGCAGCGCGCCGGCCACCGCTCCCGTGCGATGCACGCGGCCACTCATTTGGTGTCCCTGGCATTCACCATCGGCGGCACGTCGAGCGCGGGATTGCGATCGAAGAAGTTGAACGGGCGGAGCCGGAAGCCGTGCCAAAGGCCCGGCATGACCGGCCAATCCTCGGCGCGCGGCACATGGCGAAAGCCGACCGTGTACCACAGCACGAGGTCACGATCCTCGATCGGCCGCTTTGCGGCGGTCCATTTCGGCAAGCCATCGACCTCAGGATTCTCGTTCGGGTACATGCCTGCGGCATATCGCTCGTCCCTGGCGTAGGCCGAGGTCCATAGCGTGTAGGCGCTGAAGCCGGCGCGGAGCTGGATCGGATCGTCCTTGGCGAGCAATGAGACGTCGGAGTGTCCGGGCATCAGCTGATAGCTCGTGCGATAGCCCTGCTTGTTGGTCTTGCCCGTACTTTCGATCCTGAACTGCGCCGCGCTAAGCGGCGTCGTGATCGGCCCTTCGTTCGCGACCGGCCTGGTGTCGACCTGCCAAAGGCTCTTGCGCTGGCCCTCATCCAGCCGGCGGACGCTGAAGCGGTCCTCGACCAGCCGGTTCGCGGTGCCGTCGACGTCCATGTCGATCCGGAACGTCATGTAGTGATCGTGATTGACGGCCAGCAGCCGCTCGTCGACCAGCGTCCCGTAGGCCGTGTCCTGCTTCGCCGTCGGATCGCTCAAGGTTCGGCTTGCGACGCCCTTGGTTGCATCGATGCCATAGGCGCCGAGCCGCACGTCGATGTTGCCGGCGCGGTCGAACACGTAGTCCACCAGATAGTCGTAATTGCCGACCACCGGCGCCATCCGCACCACCAGCTCGTTGTTCGGCCGCACCTCGGCGGTGTTGTTGATGAGCTCGCTGTGGCGCCAGATCGGATCGCCGGTCGGCCGCTCGAAGATGCAGACCGCGCCCTTGGAGACAACCGGCATGCCCTTGGTGTCCGAGATCGTCAGATCAAGGAAATGCGCACCTTCGGGGCAATCGATGCCGCGCTGCAATTCGCTGGAGAGCACGCCAAAGCCGTATTCGCCGATATCCATATAAGCGCGAAACGACCAGGTCGGCGCCGGATCCATATAGGGCACGAACATCTCGCTCGCCGAGATCTGATAGGCGATGTCGCGGAACGTGCCGTGATCGTCGTAGCGGATCAACGACAGCACCGCGCCGACGCGCGGCTCGAGACGGACATGGAACGACCAATTGTCCCAGTGGACCTGGCCGCCCTCCACCTTCACATTGCTGCCCTCGGGCGCGGTGATCTCGATCGGCTTCGGCGGCTTGCGGTATTTTCCGGAGTCGGCATAGGCATGCGAGGGCGTCTGCGCCGGCGGCGGCAGCACGCCGAGATCGGTCACCGACAGCACCGTCCTGCTCTTGAGATCGACCTGGGCGACCAGGTTCTCGATCGGCTTGCCCCAGAGATTGTTGGCGGCACCGGTGGTGTCGACACAGGGCACGTTGAGCAGGCGGCGGCCCTTCAGGGCCGGGTCGCTCACCGGCCCCACCGTCAGCGGCAGGCACAACACATTGTGGAAATCGGTGATGCCGCGCTTCGCCATCGCGGCGATCCAGCGCGGGTCCTGCTTCGGCAGATCACCGGCCGACATCAGCTCGTCGATCGTCAGCGCGGCCTCATGATCCCTGATCTCATCCCAGCCGAGCAGGCTGCGCGCGGCAAGATCGATATGCGCTTCGTAGAGATGTCCGCCGCTCAGCAGTGTCGCATTCGCCCGCCGCGCGAAGGGGTGTCCGGGCTTCCACGCCCGCACCTCGTCCTTCGGGTCCTCGTCGACCGTCATGGAGACGACCCGCGCCGCATCGTCGAGCTTGCCGGCGCCGCGGAGAATCTCGGTGACCGAACGGATTTCGTCCGTCGTCAGCCCGTCCATCGGGTGCGTGGCGGCCGCCTGCGGCCACATCCTGCGCTCGGCCTGCGCCGGCAGCGGCGCCGCCATCGTCATCGCAACCAAGCCGGCCAATGCCGATCCGCATCCCCGGAATATCAGAGCCATCACACCCTCCACGCAAAGCTAGAACTGTCAGAATACAAGCAATGGTGACGGCGTGAAGGCCCGCCTCATCCGGTAACCCGTTCCGATGCGCCCGGCAGGATGGTGGCCGCGGCCGGCCGTGGCGCGGCACGGTGGACGTCGAGCAGCCGCACGCCGAGGCGATCGCGCAAGGCCGGCCAGATGCCGCGCGGCGCCACGATCATCACGACGACGGCAATGATACCGAGCCCGACCAGATACCAGCCGCCGGACAGGCCGAGCGGCCCGGTCATCAATTCGCGCAGGCCGAAGAAGATGATGACGCCGAGGATCGGGCCTTCCAGCGTTCCGATACCGCCAATGATCACGATGAACATCATGTAGACGGACCAGTTGACGTCGAACGCCGCGAGCGGCGCGATGAACAGATTGCCCATGAAGCTCAACGCACCCGCAAGCCCGCACCCAGCCGCGGAGAGCACGAAGGCGATGAAGCGATTGTGCCGGACGTCGACCCCGACGCTCATCGCGGCGAGATCATTGTCGCGCACGCTCATCAGCCCGAGCCCGAAGCTCGAGGTCATCATCTTGTACAGCGCCGCGATGGTGACCAGCGTCAGGCCGCCCGCCAGCCAGAACATGGTCGGCTCGAACCAGTCGAAATCGATCAGCTTGCTGGTGGCGAGCGGCACGCCCGAGGTGCCGCCGATCGCCTGCGACTTCATCGTGAAGGCGCCGATGATCTCGGCGAACACCCACATCGCGATCGAGAAATAGGCGTCGCGCAAACGAAACAGCGGAAAGGCGATGATCGCCGCGACGGCCGCGGCCACCAGCGGCGCCACCGGCAGCACCCAGATCGGGGTCACCTCGAGCCAACCGGAGGTCAGGAACAGCGCATAGGCGCCGAAGGCAATGAAGACCTGATGGCCGAGCGACACCAACCCGGCGTAGCCCGCCAGCAGGTTCCACATCTGCGCCATCGTCAGCAGCAGCAGGCATTCGGTCGCGAGCCGCAGGATGCCCTCGTTCAGCACGAAGGGCGCGCCGGCGATAGCAGCGACGAGCACGATGGCACAGGCGAGGAAAATTGTCCGTGTCGGCATCTGCGTCATACCCTGCTCGACACGAGACCCGACGGGCGGATCAACAGCATGATGAAGAATAGGAGGTGCGCATAGAGCAGCCCCGCATTCGGATCGATCTTCAGCCCGATCAACTGCGCCATGCCGAGCGCGATGCCGCCGAGCAATGCGCCCCAGAACGAGCCGAGCCCGCCGAGCACCACGACCTCGAAGGCGATCAGCAGCCGCTCGGCGCCGGAGAACGGCGTGAAGCTCGACCGCACCGCAAGCAGCACGCCGCCGATCGCGCCGAGCGCGAGCGACAGGCCCATGACATAGTTGTAGACCCGATCCGGCTTGACCCCGGACAGCCGGACGATGTCGCGGCGGTCGGCGGTGGCGCGCACGATCCGCCCGAACTCGGTATGGCGCAGCACGAGCTGCAGCGCCATGAACAGCAGCGCGGCGAGCACCAGCGTGAGCAGCGGCATGATGCCGATGTTGAGGCCGGCGATCTCGAGGCTGGCGCGCGACAGCTCGCCGACCTGGAGGCTGCGCACGTCAGCGCCGAATATCTCGACCATGACGTTGCGCAGGATCACCGAGACGCCGAAGGTGAGCAGCAATGGCGACAGCGGATCGGGCGACGTCACCACGCGGTTGACGATGGCCGCCTGATAGAGCCAGCCGACCGCAAACGACAGCGCGATCACCGGGATCAGCATCAGCAGCGGCGAGACCTGGGGAAACAGGTTGGAAAGCAGCACCGCGCAGAACGCGCTCAGTACCATGAATTCGCCGTGTGCGATGTTGACGACGCGCATCACGCCGAACACCAGAGCGAGCCCTATGCCGAGCAGGCCGTAGAGCCCGCCCAGCAGGGCTCCGTTGATCAATGTCTCAATCCAGATCATATCGTGCCAATCCTGGCTAGTTACCGAAATAGGCGTGCGTCAGCTGTTCCGGCTGCAACCCTTGCGCCGGGCCGGTCAGCGACACCCGCCCCTTTAACAGGCAGTAGATCCGCTCCGACGTCGCGAGCGCGCGCTTGACATCCTGCTCGACCAGCACGACGGCGGTGCCCTCGCGGAGAATGTCGGCAAAGGAGCGATAGATCTGCTCGACCACGACGGGCGCGAGCCCGAGCGAAATCTCGTCGCACAGCAACAGCCGCGGGTTCGACATCAGTGCGCGGCCGATCGCCGCCATCTGCTGTTGGCCGCCGGAGAGCTGGCCCGGAAACATCCGCCGCCGCTCTTCCAGGATCGGGAACAGGTCGAACACCCGCCGCAGGGTCCAGCTGCCCTTGCGCCGGTTGACGCTGCCCATCAGCAGGTTCTCCTCGATGGTCAGCGAATCGAACAGCAGCCGGCCCTCGGGCACCATGATGAGCCCGAGCCGCGACACCTCTTCCGCCGGCATGCGCGAGATGTCGATGCCGTCGAAATGCACCGCCCCGCGCCGCTCCTCGTTCAGCCCGACCAGCGCCTTCAGGAACGTGGACTTGCCGGCGCCGTTGGCGCCGACGAGCGCCACCACCTCGCCATCCGCGACCGTGAAATTCATGTCGAACACGGCCTGGAGATCGCCATAGAAGATCTGCAGGCCGTTCACATCAAGCAACGCCATCGGCCTTCAATCCCATGTAGATCTCGCGCACCACGGCGCTGTCCATGACCTCGGCCGGCGGCCCCTCCAGCACCTTGCGGCCGAAATCGAGCACCAGGATCCGATCCGACACTGCGCGCAAAGCGTGCGGAATGTGCTCGATCCAGATCATGGCGTGATCTGCCTTCACCGACTTGATGATGACAACGAGGCGCTCGACCTCGGGCTCGGTCAGCCCGGCCGCGATCTCGTCGAGCAGGATCAGCTTGGGTTTCGAGGCCAGCGCCTTGGCGAACTCCAGCCGCTTGCGGTCGATCAGCGGCAAGGCGCCCGCGAGCTTGTCCGCCTTGGCGCCGAGCCCGGTGCGCTGCAGCACCTCCATCGTCCAGTTCGACGCCGCCTCGCCATGCAGGCCCGCGCCGTAGGACGCCGCCACCAGCGCGTTCTCGTAAATCGACAGATGCGGAAACGGCTGCGGGATCTGGAACGCGCGCCCGAGCCCCAGCCGCGCCCGGCGATGCGGCGGCAGGCCTGATATCTCCTTGTCGTCGAGCGTGATCGAACCGCCGTCGGCCGTAAGCAGGCCGACGATCAGGTTCAACAGCGAGCTTTTGCCGGCGCCGTTCGGGCCGATCACGCCGAGGCATTCGCCGCGCGCCAGCTCGAAACTAACGTTGTCGGCGACCACGATCTCGCCGAAACGCTTCGACAGCCCGCTCACGCGCAGAAGCGGTGCCATCTCAGGCGAGCTTCGACAGCAATGCGAGATCGGCCTGCTTCGGGATGAACGGCGCCGTCCCGTTGTGCACGATCAAGAGCTCATATTTCGCCTTGCCGCCCCTGGTCTTGCGCCATTGCCCGCCCGACAGCGAGGTCACCGCGACGTTCTTGATCGGCGTTCCCTTGAACTTCACCGGTCCGACCACCGTCTCCATGTCGAGACCCGCGATGGCATCGCGCAGCGAGTTCTTGTCCTTCGGATCGCTGTTCTGCAAAGCAGCAAGCGCAACTTCCCACAGAGCATGCGCGTAGCCGATCGGCTGGGTCCATTGCTTGCCCGTCGTCTTCTCCCATTCCGCGGCGAGCTCGGCGGCGCTCTGCCCGGTCAGCGACGACTTGAACGGATAGGCCGGCGTCCACCACACTTCGGTGGACATGCCGTCACCACGATCGCCGAGCGCATTCACCGCACTTGGAAACAGGAACGCCGCCGCCACCGTGCAGATCTGCGGCTTGAAGCCAGCCTGGGCCGCCTGATTCCACAGCGTCACCCAGTGATTGCCGTAAGTGAAGCCGGAGACGATGTCGACGCCGTTGTTCTTGAATGACGACACCTGATTGGTGAAGTCGTCGGTCGCAATCTGGAATTTTCCGGCGGAGAATTCCTGATAGCCCGCCTGCGTAATGCCGCCGGGCAAGCCGACCTTCGGGTCGGAGAACGCCTGGCCGGCAGGATTGTCGATATAGAGCGTGCCGACCTTCTTGTTGGTCTCGACCGACTGCCACATGCCGAGGAAGTTCTTCACGACATCATCGGCGCCCCAGAAGAAGTGATAGCTGTAGGGGAAGCCCTTATCGGGCGTCGACTTGCGCGGAAACATCCAGCCCTGCCACGGCACCATGGTCGAGATCGAGGGAATGCCGCGGGCATCGGCGAGCTCCTGCACCGGTGCCTGCGCGTCGCCGTCCTCGATCAGGATCAGGTCGCACTTCTCGCGCAGCACCAGCTCGCTCGCAACCACCGACGAGCGGTTCGGATCGGACTGATTGTCCTTGAAGACAAACTCGACCTGCCAGGTCTTGCCGCCGATCTTGAGGCCATCCTTGAGGCGGGCCTTGATGCGTTCATGAATCCAGGTGTCGGGTTCGGCAAACGGCGCCCGGACGCCGGAGAGGCAACCGACCCAACCGATCTTGATGGTGTTGCCGGCGCCGCGCGCGATGTTGACCAGCGGCACGTTCATCGCCGATGCGAGACCGGTCGCACCGGCCGCCTTCAGCAGCGTGCGCCGGTTGAGCCGGCCGATGGACGAGTTGGTCTTCGAATTCTCCGTCATGTCCCTCTCCCCTGAAACAATTGTCTGAAGTGAATCCTGCCTAGGCCGCCGATCGCTGGATCGCCGCACGGCTCACTGCTGCGAACTTGCACAAGGTGTTCTCGATGATCCGGCGCGGGATGCCGCGCACGATGAAGACGAGCCGCGAGCGCCGGTCCGCCGACGGCCAGCCCTGCAGCGTGATCGGCGGATGGAACACATGCTGCACGCCATGCACCACGACCGGCGCATCGGGCTGTTCGGCGACATGCACGATCGCCTTGAAGCGCAGCAGGTCCTCGCCCTTGAGCGCAGCGACATAATCGAGCCAGCGCCCGAACGCGTCACGCTGGATCGGCTCGTCGATGATCAGGCTGTAGGAGGATACGCCGGCATCGTGCGCGTGGTGGCTGTGATGGCCGCATTCTGCGCCGTCGCAATCGTGCTCGGCGTGATGATGCGGCGCATTCGCCGCCTGCGACGCCAGATCGAACCAGCGCACCACATCGGCCGAGCGGGCCGACGGATCGAACAGACCGGCATCGAGAACCTTCGCCGGATCGACCACCCCGTCCCGCACATGCGCGCGCGTCGCGACCGGATTGATCGCGCCGAGCCGCGCGTCGAGCCGCGCCAGCGCATCTTCGGCGGCAAGGTCGGTCTTGGTCACGAGCAGCCGGTCGGCGACCGCGATCTGCCTGACAGCTTCAACGTGCGCCTCGAGGGTGCGCGCGCCGTTGACGGCATCGACGGTCGCGACCACGCCGTCGATCCGGTAGCGGCCAACGACATCGGGCGCCGTCATCAGCGTGTGCAGCACCGGCACGGGATCGGCGAGCCCGGTGGTCTCGACCAGCACGCGGTGGAACGGCGGGATCGCCCCAGTGGCGCGGCGGGCGGCGAGATCGGCCAGCGTCTCGATCAGATCCTCGCGCACCGAGCAGCAGATACAGCCATTGTCGAGCAGCGCGAGGCGGTCCTCGCTGCTCTCGACCAGGAGGTGATCCAGCGCCACCTCGCCGAACTCGTTGATAATGGCGACGACGCCATTGAGCTCCGGCTGGCGCAGCAGATGGTTCAGCACCGTGGTCTTGCCGCTGCCAAGGAAGCCGGTGAGCACCGTGACCGGGATCTGATCCACAGCGATCATCACGCACCCCGCTCGTAGACCTTGCGGCCTTCGAAGAAGGTCATCTCGACCCGCGTGTCGGCGAGCTGATCCGGCGGGATGTCGAAGATCATCTGGTCGAGCACGATCAGGTCGGCCGACTTACCGACCTCGATCGAACCGATCGATTGGCCGAGACCGGCGGCCCGCGCGGCATCGATGGTGTAGATGTCGATCACGGTGGCGAGATCGAGCGCCTGCTCGGCCCACAGCGACTTGCCCGGAAAATCCCCGGTTGGGTTTTGCCGGGTCACCATGCCTTCGATGCCCTGCCAGGGATCGGGGATCGGAATCACCGGCCAGTCCGAGCCGCCGGCCATCAACGCGCCGGCCGCCTTCAGGTCCTTGTTCGGCCAGAAGCGCTGCGCGCGCTCCTCGCCCATCGCGGCCTTGTGCGCCTCGAGGAAGATGGTCGGATACCAGATGATCGGCGACAGATCGGCCGCGACGCCGAGTTCGGCGAAGCGCTTGATGTCATCGGGTGCGATGTAGCTCGCATGCGCGATCTGGTGAATCAGGTGGGTCGGGCCGTTGAAGCTGCGCACCACATCGATCGCGTCGAGCGCCTGCGTCACCGCGGCATCTCCCGCGCAATGGATCTTCGCGGCGAGGCCGAGCTTCTCGCAGCGCCCGAGCCAGCGGATCAGGTCGGGCACGGTCAGCATGGTCGATCCGCGGAAGCAGCAGCCGCGCACGGGATCGGCCACATAAGGCTCGTGGAACGCCGCGGTCTTGGCGCCGGGCACGCCGTCAAGGAACACCTTCACATAGTCCGGCTTCACATGCGCGCCGCGATACTGCTCACGCAGCGCAAACAGCTCCTCGCCGGCCTTGCCGAACATGAAGCCCGGCTCGACCACCGGCATCGCGCAGACCGCCCAGGCGGTCAGCTCGCCACGGTCGTCGAGCCCCTTCAGCGCCGCCATGATCGGCTGCATGCTGGCGGCGTCGATGAAGGCGGTGACGCCATAGGCGTTCAGCACCGAGATCGAACGCGCCACCGCCGCGCGGTCCATCTCGGCCGTGTAGTGACCGGAGGCCGCGAGCGCCCGCTCGACCAGGCCGGAGGCGGCCTCGATCATGATGCCGGTCAGCGTCCCAGTCTTGAGGTCGCGGCCGATCTCGCCGTCGGTCGGGTCGGCGGAATCGGCCTGCACGCCGGCCAGCCGCAGCGCCGCCGAGCTCGCCCAGCGATTGTGATAGGTGTCGTCGCGCAGCACGACGGGATGTCCGAGGCACGCCGCGTCCAGCAGCGCGCAGGACTCCGCGGTGTTCATCTCGTTCAGGAGATTGTTGCCGAACTGCCCGCCGACGATCCAGGCGCCGGGCGCAGCCACCGAGGCAGCCTTGTGCAAGGTCTCGGCGATCCTTGGCACGCTGTCGGCGTTGGAGAAGCGCAGCTCGTAGAGATCGGCCTGCCCGCCCATCATGATGTGATTGTGGATGTCGATGATGCCTGGCATTGCCATTCGTCCACCGAGATCGACGGTCTTGGTCCCCTCGCCGATGAGCGCCGCGACGTCGCGTTCCTCGCCCACGGCGATGAAGCGGCCGGCCTTCACGGCTGCGCACGCCGCCCAAGGCTGCGCCCGGTTCGACGTGTAGATCCGGCCGTTGCGGAAGACCGTGTCGGCGAATGTCCTGTTCATACGGATCAACTTCTCGATTGGGAAAGTCCGGAGCGATCAGCCTTCGCCGTGCGGTGCACAGCGGCGAAACCGTGCACGGCGCCGGCATGATCGGCCAAACGTTCGACATGTCGGCATTTGGAACAATCCACCGTCCGGTGGATGCTCCGCCCGCCCCCCGCAGTGCGGGCAGGCGGCCCCCTCAAAAGCCCAACGCCAGCCCGTCCTTGCGGTGGTCGGAGGCGCCGAGCAGAACGCCGCGGGCATGGTCGATGCGGATCGCCTGGCAACCGCCGATCGGCTCCTCGGAGAAGCGGGCATCGTGGCCGCGGGCGCGCAGTTCGTCGCGGATCGCCGGTGATATCGTCGTCTCCAGCGACAGTGCGCCGTCGAAGGCAAAGGAGCGCGGTGCCTCGGCCGCCGCCTGGACATCCATCTTCATGTCGAAGATGTTCGACAGCAGATTGGCATGGCCGGCGGCCTGGTAGTGCCCACCCATCACGCCGAACGACATCACGGTCTTGCCGTCCTTGCGCAGCAGGCCCGGGATGATGGTGTGCATCGGGCGCTTGCGCGGCCCGAGCGAATTGAGGTGTCCGGGCCTGGCGCGAAAGCTCCAGCCGCGGTTGTGCAGCAGGATGCCCGATCTCGGCGCATAGATGCCGCTGCCGAACGGATAGAACAGCGAGTTGATCAGCGAGACGGCGTTGAGGTCGCGGTCGACCACCGTGACATAGACGGTGTCGCGATGCTCGATATCGTCCCAGATCGCAGGCGCGGACGCGCGGCTCATGTCGATCTTGCTGCGGATCCGCCCGATATAGTCGTCGGCAAGGAATGCGGCCGAATCGACCTTGCCGGCAGCGGGATCGCAGAAGAAGGCGTCGCGCGCGCGGTAGGCGGCCTTGGTCGCTTCGGCGAGCAGATGGATGCGATCGGCCTGCGCCAGCACGCCGACATCGAAGCCGGCGAGCGTGCGCAGGATCATCAGCGCCGCCAGGCCCTGCCCGTTCGGCGGACACTCGATCACGTCGTGGTCATGGTAGCGCGCCGAGATCGGGCGCACGTAGTCCGAGGTCTGCGCCGCGAAATCCTCGATGCTGTGGGCACCACCCAATCCGCGCAAGATGCCGGCCATCTCGTCGGCGGCCTCGCCTGCGTAGAACGCCTCGCGCCCGTGCTGCGCGATCCGGCGCAGGGTCCGGCCAAGCGCAGGCTGCGTGCGGATGTCGCCGACCTCAGGCGCCTTGCCGCCGGGAAGGAACTGCGCAGCGGCATTGGCGTCGATCTCGATCCGCGCCCGGAAGCGGCGCCAGTCTTCCGCGACGCGCGGTGTGACGCAAAAGCCCTGCTCGGCCGCCGCAATCGCCGGCCGGAAGATCTCTTCCAGCGACCTGCTGCCGTGATCGGCGACCAGCCTGCACCACGCGTCGATGGCGCCGGGCACGGTCACGGCTTCAGGGGCGGTCGGCGGAATGTCGCGCGCGCTGCTGCCGGCATATTTTTCAGTATCGGTGCCGGCGGGCGTGCGGCCCGAGCCGTTCAGCGCGATCGGCTCCCCGGCCTTCGGCGAATACAGCGCAAAGCAGTCGCCGCCGATCCCGGTCATCTGCGGCTCGACGACGCCCTGCACCGCCACCGCCGCCACGGCGGCATCGACGGCATTGCCGCCGGCTTTCAACATCTCGACCGCGGCAAGTGTCGCCTGCGGGTGCGAGGTCGCGGCCATGCCCCGCTCCGCAACCGCCACCGAGCGGCCGATGGCCATGAAATCACGCATGTCGGATCCTTCAATGCTGCGAGCGGCAGCCGCTCGCCAACATTGTCGAAAACGACACCGGTCCTCGAGGAACTCTCGATCGGCAGCCCGACAGGCAGCAATCCACCTAACGGTGGATCGGGTGGACGCGAGAGTGAAGCGAATAACGAAGCTCGGACAAAACATGTTGCGAGAGCGCGGATGCTTGACCCACAGGCCGCGCAACAAACGTCGTCCCGGCGAAGGCCCGGACCCATTACCACCGAAGGTGATTGTTGCGCGACGCTGGAACGACGCGTCCCACCGACATATCCGCCGCGGAGTTGATGGTGTGGACGGCCCCCTACGGCATCAGTGTGCCAGAATGAGGTTGTTGCAAATCTCAGACATGGGAGCCGTCCGTGAACCAGATTATCCGCATTGGGATGGATACGTCGAAGCATATTTTTGTGCTGCATGGGGTTGATGCGTCCGAGCAGCCGGTCTTACGCAAGAAGCTTTCGCGCAAACTCGTGCTGGAGTTCTTCGCCAAATTGCCGCCGACGGTGATCGGGATGGAGGCCTGCGGGGCGTCGCAATATTGGGCGCGCGAGCTTTCCAAGCTCGGTCACGAGGTGAAGCTGATGGCGCCGCAATTGGTTAAACCCTACGTGATGCGGAACAAGAATGACGGGCGTGATGCAGAAGGCCTGTGTGAAGCGATGAGCCGGCCGAGCATGCGCTTTGTGCCGGTGAAGACGGCCGAGCAGCAGGCTGCGCTGATGCTGATGGGGGTCCGCGACGGACTGATCGCCCGGCGCACCCAATTGACCAACACGATCCGCGGCCATGCGGCGGAGTATGGCCTGATCGCGCCCAAGGGACTGGACGCGATCGAACCACTGCTGGCGCGGATCGCGCAGGACGAGACGCTTCCCGCTCTGGCGCGCGAGCTGTTTGTCGTGCTGGGCCGGGAGTGCGTCAGGCTCGAGGGCGAGTTGGAGGTGGTTGAGGCCAGGCTGATGGCCTGGCACCGCGGCGATGCCACGGGCCGGCGCCTGGCTCAGATCCCCTCGGTCGGTCCGATCATTGCAACGATGCTGGTGATGAAGACACCTGATCCGGGCGCGTTCCGCTCCGGTCGTCACTTTGCGGCTTGGCTCGGCCTCACGCCCAAGGACCATTCCACCGCAGGCAAGACCAGGCTCGGCAAGATTACCCGGGCGGGCGACCAGGACCTGCGCCGTCTGCTGGTCGTCGGGGCCACGGCGGTGATCCAGCAGGCCAGGCGGGGGCGCGGTCATCACTCGCGCTGGCTGCTGGCGCTGATCAAGCGTAAGCCGCCGAAGCTTGCGGCCGTAGCGCTCGCCAACAAGGTGGCGCGCATCGTCTGGAAGCTGATGGTGACGGGTGAGAGTTATGACGCCGCACGGCTGAATGCCGCGACGACGGGTACCGCTTAACAGATTGGCCGGCTGGCGGGCTCGCTCGTCAGCCGACCCGGAGCTGCAAGAGCAGATGGAGCGATCGATCGAGCAACGATGCGAGACAATCCGTGGGACCCATCGGCCGTCAACAGGTCGCGGAGTTGTTTGGAACTCGCATCGCGCAAACCATCTTGGCCAGCGATCCATTCGATCGCACTCAACAGGCCGGACATATGGATGCAAGCGATCCGATCAATCCCAGAAAGCTCTTGTGCCACGGGGGCCGTCCACATATGGGTCCCGGCCTTCGCCGGGACGACGGGAGGAAAGAGCCGCGTCTCAGTGCGGCCGCGACATCAGCGCGACGACGGCGGAGCGGGTCTCGACGCCGAGTTTCTCGAAGATATGGATCAAATGCGTCTTCACCGTCGCAAGACCGATGCTCAGGCACTCGCCGATCTCGCGGTTGGTGCGGCCGCAGCACAACAGCTCGACCACTTCCATCTCGCGCGAAGTCAGTCCGTAGCGCGCCGGCTCGTCCGGATTCGGGGATAGCCGGCTGGTCAGGTTGAATTCGAGGTACTCGTGGATCTTCTCGGCGATGTGCATGCTGCCGTCGGGAATCGCACAGCCCGGCGCCCAGAGCACGCTCATTCCGGCCACGATCCGGTCGTTGCGGCGGAAGAAGAACTCGATCATGTCGGCGACACCGCATTGGCCGGCAAACGCACGATAGGTCGCCGCCTCCTGGGACGCGCATTGGTCGAGCGCGATGCTCAGCCGGGCGATCGGCCGGTTGCTCGCGGAGCGCGGATGCAACGGATCGAGCCGGTTCATGCCGGCGAGATACTGGTCGTGGAAGCTCGGCGGAACGTTGCTAGAGAGCACGAAGCGGTTGAGGGTCAGGTTGCCGTCGACCTCGTAGAACGCGGTCGCCGAGCCTTCGAGGATCCCGCGCGCGAACTGGATGGCCTGTGTGGTTGCCGGATCCGGTCGGCCCAGAAGCGCGATCATGACCTACCTCCCGATCGATGTTCCCCGATGGCGAACGTCTGCGCGTCGCATCGCCGGCACGCTGAGACAGACGCCGGGCATAGTCAAGCAAATTGCGGGCCAAGCGCTCGTCCCGGAAACGGTTACGCCGGAGTAACCCGGCCATGACCTCCACCATCCGGTTGATTGCGAGCGGCGCGAGCTATACGGAACTTTTGTCCCCGGTATCATTATTGGATCAACAATGAATTCGCGTCGCATCATGGCCGCCTTCCCGTCGGCGGCCGACGAACAAGTCACGCTCGCCAACTGGCGCCAGCATCCCTTCAGCGAGTGGGCATTCCGCAATGTCCGCGAACTGCTTCCCACCGCCAACATCGCGCGCGCCCCGACGCCGGCCCCGCTGTCCTTTGCGCCGCGCTATCTCGACGACGTCAGCTTCGCTAACCCGCGCGGCGAGACGGTCGGCGTCGGCCAGGCGCTGCGCGCAAGCCACACCGACGGCATCGTCGTGTCGCACCGCGGACAGGTCGCTTTCGAATGGTATGCCCACGGCCTGGCACCGGACACCCCGCATCTGATCTTTTCGGTCAGCAAGTCGGTCGCCGGAACGCTCGGCGGCATCCTGGCCGATCACGGCAAGCTCGATCCCGACGCACCGGTGACGCGCTACATCCCGGAGATGGAGGGATCGGTCTATGGCGGCAGCTGCACGGTGCGCCACCTGCTCGACATGAGCGTCGGCATCCGCTTCGACGAGGACTATATGGCGCGCGACGGCGACGTCATGAACTACCGGCGCTCGACCGGCTGGGAGCCGCCGGACCCGACCGTGCCGCCGACCAATCTACGCGACTATCTGCGCACCCTGCGGTCGAACGGCACGCCGCATGGTCACACCTTCCACTACGTCTCGACCAACACCGACGTGCTCGGCTGGGTCTATGAGCGCGCCTGCGGCATATCCTACGCGAAGATCCTCGCGCAGTATCTGTGGCAGCCGATGGGCGCCGAGCACGATGCCTACATCGCCGTCGACTCGCGCGGCGCGGCCCGCGTCGCCGGCGGCATCTGCGCGACACTGCGCGATCTCGCCCGTTTCGGCGAGATGATGCGCAACCACGGCATCAGCAACGGACGGCAGGTGGTGCCGGGCTGGTGGGTCGACGACATCAGGCAAAACGGCAATGCCGAGCCCTGGTCGCGCGGCGACCTGACCAAGGTGTTTCCGAACGGCAACTACCGCAACAAGTGGTACACGATTGATCGCAACGAAACCCCGTTCGCCGCGGTCGGCATCCATGGCCAGTGGATCTACATCGATCCGGCCAACGAGACCGTGATCGCCCGCGTCTCGTCGCAGCCGCTGCCGATGGACCTCGATCTCGATCACATGTGGATGCGCGGCTACCGTGCGATTGCGGCCAGACTTGCCGGCAAGGCCTGACGGGGCGCGACGCGGAGAGTCAACGACGACGCGCTATTCGATCGGCGGCCGCCGCGTATGCCAGTCCGTCACCGACTGGAATGCGGCGCCGGCGCGGACCAGCACGTCCTCGGACAGATGCGGGCCGACCAGTTGCATGCTGAGCGGCATCTGGTCCGACGCCATGCCCATCGGCAGCGTGATGGTCGGGCTGCCCGAGAAGTCGAACACCGCCGTGAAGCGCAGAATGTTCAGGAGGACGCTGGGGTCGGCGCCGTATTCGCTCATCTTGGTGAGCGTCGGGATCGGCACCGGCATCGTCGGGATCAGCAAGAGATCGATATCCTCGAACATCGCAGCGAGGCTGCCTGCGAACTTCAGCCGCTCGTGATGGATCGCCGCGATGTCGACACCACTCGTCGCCCTGCCCTGCTCGATCAGTTGGGCGAGGTCCGGCCCGTATTCCGATTTCCGCGACGGGTAGGTGTCCAGATGCGCCTCCGCCGTTTCCACCGAGCACATCGCAATCCACTGGCTGACCAGCTTCTGATAGGGCGGGAAATGCACTTCCCGGATGTCGGCACCGAGATCGGCAAGCGCGCGCTCCGCTTGCACCAGGGCGGCGACGACCTGCCGATCGATTCCCTCCTGGGTGTACCTGCGATCGACGCCGATCCTCAAGCCCCGGATGCTCTCGCCGACGCCGGCCAGATAGTTCGGCACCGGGGCGCGCAAGGCGGTCGGATCGTTGGCATCCGCGCCGGCGATGACGCCGAGCATTGCTCCGGCGTCGGCAGCGCTGCGGCACATCGGTCCGACGTGATCGAGCGAGTCCGCCAGCGGGAAGATTCCGTGCCGGCTGACACGGCCCCAGGTCGGCTTGATGCCGGTCAAGCCGCAGGTCGCCGACGGAAATCTGATCGAGCCGCCGGTGTCGCTGCCGATCGAGCCGTAGCAGAGCCCCGCCGACGTCGCGACGCCCGATCCGGTCGACGAGGAGCCGACCCAATAGTTCACATTCCACGGATTGAGCGGAGCCTGGATCGCCGGATTATGGCTGGTATAGGCCCCCTCCGTCATCTTGAGCTTGCCGAGCGTCACTGCACCGGCGACTTCGAGCCGATCCACGATCGTGGCATTGAAGGACGGCACGAACTTCGCATGGATTGTCGTGCCGCCAGCGGTCGGTGCAAACGTCGTGTAGCAGAGGTCCTTCAGCCCGATCGGAACGCCATGCAACGGGCCGCGCCAGATGCCCTTGGCAATCTCCGCGTCGCGCTGCTTCGCCTGCGCCACGGCCCGCTCCGCAAGGACGTGCGCGTAGCCATGAAACTGCCCATCGAGCTTCGCAATCCGGCCTAGCAGCGCCTCCGCGATCTCCGAGGCCTTCACCTCGCCACGGCGAATGAGCCCGGAGATCTCGGTGATCGACTTGTAGTGCAATGGATCCGCTGACATGTCGTTGTGGCCCCGGCTAGAACTGAACGCCGCGCGTCAAGGCGCCGTCCACGACGAGGCTGGTGCCCGTGATGAAGCTCGCCGCCCTGCTCGCGAGAAATACCGCGGCATTCGCCATTTCCTGCGGCGTGCCCATGCGACCGGTCGGATTGAGCGCCAGCGCGGTCTTGTAGAGTTCGGGATTGCCGTCCTTGATCATGTTCCAGACACCGCCCTCGAAATAGGTGTTGCCCGGCGACACCGAATTGGCCCGGATGCCCTTGGCCGCGAGCTGGTAGGCGAGGCCCTGCGTGTAGTGGATGATCGCGGCCTTGAACGTCCCGTAAGGACCGCTGGCAAAATCGACCTCGCGCCCCGACACGCTGGAGATGGTGACGATCGCCGCCGCCGCGCTTTTCTCGAGATAGGGCATCGCCGCGTTGACGAGGCGCACCGTCCCCATCATGTCGGTGGAGAATTCCTTCTCCCAGCTCTCCTCGTCCTGCCCGATCGACAGCGCGCTGACATTGGCGACCACGACATCGATGCCGCCGAGCTTTCCGGCCATGTCGGCGACCCAGGCTTTCAGCGCCGGTCCGTTCGAGACGTCGACCGCTCCACCGAACGCCGCAACGCCCTTGGCCTTGATCGCGGCGACCGCAGTGTCGACATCCGCCTGATTGCGCGCGCAGATGCCGACATTGGCACCTTCGGCCGCGAACGTGTCGGCGATCGCGCGTCCGATTCCCTTGGTGCTGCCGGTCACGAGAACCTTTGCTCCCTTGAGTCCCAGATCCATCTCCATTCCCTCCGTTGTTATCAATTATGGAACGCGCACTTCCTCACCACATGGCGTGGCCGATCAAAGCAGCAGCTGCGCGCGAACATTGTCCGCGTTGACCTCCTCGCCGGCCAGCGATCGCGTGATCTTGCCCTTCTCCATGATGTAGCAGCGCTGGGCGATCGCCAGGATGGTGTCGAGGTTCTGCTCCACGAAGATGATCGTGGTCCCGAGCTCGGCTCGGAACGATTGCAGCGCCTCGCAGATGTGCTGCACGATCGAGGGCTGGATGCCCTCGGACGGCTCGTCGAGGATCATCAACGACGGATTACCGATCAGCGCGCGGCCGATCGCAAGCTGCTGCTGCTCGCCGCCCGACATGGTGCCGGCGATCTGCCGCCGGCGCTCCTTCAGGCGCGGGAAATATTCATACACGAGTTCCGGCAGCTTCTTTCCATCGGGTCCGCCGATCAGTTCACCGACCTGCAGGTTCTCCTCGACGCTCATCTGCGGGAAGACATCGCGGCCCTGCGGGATGTAGCCGAAGCCGGCACGCGCTCGCGCATCGGCCTCGAGCTCCGTGACATCCTGATCCATGAAGGTGATGGTGCCGCGCCAGGACTGCAGCAGCCCGATCAGGCACCGCATCAGGGTCGACTTGCCGACGCCATTGCGGCCGATCACGCCGACGATCTCGCCGCGCGCAACCTGCATGCTGACGCCCTGCAGGATCGGCGTCGCGCCGTAGCCCGCCCAAAGTCCCGATACGTCCAGGATGCGATCAGTGGGCATGGGTCTTACCCAGGTAGATTTCCGCGACCTTCTCGTCTTCCAGGATCGCCTCCAAGCTGCCGCGCGCGAAGATCTTGCCAAGATGCAGAACGGTCACGCGCTGGGCGACCTGACGCACGAACGCCATGTCGTGCTCAACGACAAGAACCGTCATACCCTCGGCATTGAACGACTTGATCAGTTCGCCGGTCTTGTAGGTCTCTTCCGGCGACATGCCGGCGGTCGGCTCGTCCAGCAGCAAAAGCTGCGGCTGCAATGCGAGCGCCATCCCGATCTCCAGCCATTGCTGCTGGCCATGCGACAGCACACCGGCGAGCCTGCCGCTATCGTCAGCCAGATTGAGCAGCGCCAGCAGCCGCTCCTCCTCAACCCGGCATTCCGCGCCCGAAAGCCGCTCCTGCAGCGCGATCTGGATGTTCTGCCGCACCGGCAATTCCTTGAACACGCTCGGCGCCTGCATCTTGATGCTCATGCCGCGCTGCACCCGCGCGTAGGGTCGCTCCGCGGTGATATCGACGGAGTCGAAGAAGATGCTGCCGGTGGTCGGTGGATAGAGGCCAACGATCAGCTTGAAAAGCGTGCTCTTCCCGGCCCCGTTGGGGCCGATCAGGCAATGGACCTCACCGGCATTGACCGTCAGATCGACATCGGAGACGGCGGTCAATCCACCGAAGCGCTTGGAGACACCTTTTACATCGACCAGCGCCATGGTTCAGGTCTCATCCGATTGCAGACGGCCGGCATCCGCCAGCGCAGGGGCCTCGTCGCGCCGCCGACGTCTGCTCCACCAATCGACGACGAGCTTGCCGATACCGAGGACAAAGCCCTGGGGCGCCAGCATCACGGTGGCGAGCAGGAGCGCGCCCATCAGCACCAGCGCGGCCTGCTGGCTGTAGACCGTGATGGTCTGGAAGCCGAACAGCAGCAGGAACGATCCGACCAGGGTCGCGGTCAGATCATTGCGTCCGGAGAACGCCACCCACACGATCGGCATCGCCGCCGCCGGCAGGCCGATGCTGGACGGCGTGATGAACTGCCCCCAGGACGTGTACAGCGCGCCGCTGAGGCCCGCGAGGCCGCTGCCGATCACGAAGGTCAGGAGTTGATACTTACGGACGTCGTAGCCGAGCATCTCGGCGCGCTGCGGATTTTCGCGGGTCGCCACGATCACGTTGCCGATGCTCGAGTTCACCAGCATGCGCAGCGCGATGTAGACGATCACGATCAGTGCGATCATGACGTAATAGAGCGCCGATCCCTCGATGTCGAAGCTGCCGACGGTGAGCGGATCCATTCCCTTCATGCCGTTGAAGCCGTTGAGCCGGGCCGGACCGATATGCCATTCCGGCCCTGCCGTCTGCCCGAGGAAGAAGGCCAGCACCAGCGTCGCCGACAGCGTCACGATGCCGAAGAAAATCCCGCTGATGCCACCCCAGATCATGAAATAGCCGAGGACCCCCGCCGCCATCATCGCGATGACAACCGAGAGCACGAGGGCCGCGATGGTGGCCGTTCCCCCGCCCATGTTGATGGCGAGCACGCCATAGCCGTAGCCTGCGATGCCAAAGAAGAAGGTCTGGCCGAACGACAGCATGCCGCCGTAGCCCCACATCAGGCAGAGCCCGAGCGCCATGAAGATCCAGATCAGGAAGTAGGCAAAGTTGCCGACATCATAGGAGTCGGCGAACAACGGATAGATCAACGCGCCCGCCAGCACGGCAACGAAGCAGGACCAGAAGATCTTTCCGCGTCCGAGCGTCTGCGGACCGTCGAGCAGCTTCAACATCAGAAATTCCCGTCTAGCGCCCACGACGAACCAGCACGCTGGATAACCCCTCGGGCAGCACCCGTATGATCAGGATCACGGCAAACAGCATGCCGATCTGCCCGATGATCTGCCCGTAGCTCGCATTGAGCGCCATCCTGATCATCGCCAGGAACACTGCCGCCGGTGCGGTTCCGAGCAGGACATTGGCGCCGCCGATCACGACGGTGACAAAGCTCTCGACCACGAAGGTCGCGCCCATGGTCGGGATCAGCGTCATGGTCGGCGCGTAGAGCGCGCCGCAGAGTCCTGCGAGCGCCGTGCCGATCCCGAAGCTGATGGAATAGATACGGCCGGTGCGCGCGCCGAGCGCCTTCGCCATTGCCGCATTCTGCATTGTGGCGCGCGCGATCACGCCAAAGCGCGTCTTCATGAAGACGATGTAGAGCCCGGCCAGCACCGCCACCGCACAGCCGAACAGCACGAGGCGATAGGTCGAGAATGTGTAGCCGCCGATCGCAAAACTTCCTTCCGGCGTGCCGATACCGCGCACCGCGGAGCCTACGATCAGCAGCATCGACTGCGTCACGATCAGGCTGAGGCCCCAGGTCGCCAGAAGGGAGTCGAGCGGACGTTTGTAGAAGCGCCGCACGACGAGGTACTCGACGATCATGCCGATGATCCCCGCGGTCAGCGCTGCGAGGATCTGGGCGATCGGGAGCGGCACGCCGAGATTGACGAGCCCGACCGTCACGTAGGCCCCGCACATGATGAACTCGCCATGCGCCATGTTAATGACGCCCATCATGCCGAACACGATGGCAAGGCCCGCGGCCGACAGGATCAGGAACGCGAAGACGTCGGCGAACTGATAGAATACCGAGAAGAGTTCAGCCGACATTCCACTCTCCGTGATCACGGCGCCGCATCATTGCGGCGCCGGTTCGCTTCAAAGCCGTGAGGCAAAACACGAGCAAGATTCGTGCCCGCTTGCATCACGATTTGCTGGGAAGATGACTCGGCGTGTACTGATCCTTGTCGTTCTTCTTAGTGAGGTCGCAGCCGATCTCGCCGAGCCAGTATGGCTGGATCGTTCCGTAATCCTTCTCGACCGTCACCTCATGCTTGGGTCCGACCGAGATCAGGCGCATGCGGTGCGACGTATGCTGGCTCTTCGGATCGATGCAGACCTTGCCCTCGGGTGCGTCGATGCAGGCATCACCGGTCGCGATCACCTTGCGCATGTCCTCGAGCTTGGTCGACTTCGCCTTCTCGACCAGCGCCTTGTACATATAGAGCGCGTTATAGGCGTTGTAGCCCATGTCGTTGATGTAGAGCTCGTCGGGGAACTTGGCGTGCCAGCGCTTCTTGAAGTCGTTGGCTTCGGGCGTGTCGATCTCCTCGAACCAATTGGCGGTCGCATGCATGTTGTTGAGCGCCGGCGGCTTGAACCGCTTGTGCTCGAAGCCGAGCATGACCTTGATCGAGGACCCCATCGGCAAATTGAGGTTGGCCGCGGCCGCCTGCTCGAAGAACGAGTCCTGCGCGGCGCCGACATTGATCGTCAGCAGCCAATCCGGCTTCGCCTTCTGGATGTTCTGGATCGTCTGCGCGAACTGCGAGACGCCGAGCGGGATGAACTCCTCGCCCACCACCTCGCCGCCGAGGTCCTTCATGATCTTGCGGTTCCACTCCGCCGAGATCTGGCCGAAATTATAGTCTGCGGCGATGACGTAGACTTTCTTGCCGAACTTCTGGACCATCCAGGGGATCAGGGTCGAGAACTGCTGCTCCGGCACCGCGCCCATGCTGACCATGGAGGCATCGCAGACGCCGCCTTCATACTGGTTCGTGTAGAAGTACGGCGTGGTGGTGCGATCGACGATCGGACGCAACGCCTCGCGCGACGCCGAGGTAATGCCGCCGATCAGCACGTCGACCTTGTCGCGGTTGAGCAGCCTTCGGCCGAACTCCTGGTAGCGGGCATTGTCACCTTGGGGATCAAGGTGAATCAACTCGATCTGGCGGCCGAGAATGCCGCCGCTCTTGTTGATCTCCTCGACCGCCAGTTGCGATCCATGTAGCTTCGGCATGCCCATGAATGCCAGATCGCCGGAGACGTCCTCCAGCAAGCCAACCTTGAGCGGCGGGTCGGCCGCCTGAGCAGCACCAATGACAGCCGTCCCGAGTACGGCACCAAGCAAAGCCATTCCGACTATACGCCCCGAATTCATCGCGATGTTCCTTGTCGTTGAAAGATGTGGAAGTCACGCCTTGAGGTAATTCTTCAGGATCGACGCCCCCATCGTGTATTTGGGGTCGACCATGTTGCCGAGCCGCATGCGGCCGGCCTGGCTGAGCAGCATGTAGGCGTCGATCTCATCGAAGCCGTAATCGGCGCTCATCCACCGCACGAGCTCGCGATAGGCGATCCGTGCCGCGTCTTCGAGCGGGCGTGCGCTGCCGATCGTCATGATGAAGTCGCGCGTCTCGAGCCGCGGCCAGGCAAAGCTCCAGTTCTTGATCAGGTCGATCTGCAGCGTCACGGTCGCGCGCTGTTCGAGCGCCACGCCCGAAAGCTCGCCGTCGCCCTGGGTTGCGTGGCAATCGCCGACATAGAGCAGCCCGCCTTCGGTATGCACCGGAAAATAGATGATGGAGCCAGGTGCGACGTCGGGCAGGTCCATGTTGCCGCCGTGATAGTCGGGCTGCAGCGAGGAGATCGCCTCGATCTCGGGCGACACGCCGATGGTGCCGATGAACGGCTCATAGGGCAGCGTGATCTTGTCGCTCCAGCGCACGCCGTTGCGGTCGACGTGCAGCTTCTTGACGCGCTCCGGCAGCGGCGGATTGAGCAGCGCCGTGGATGCGGTCCCGACCAGGCCGCCGAACTCCGGAATGATGCAGGTGGTGCCTGCCGGCTGCGCGCCGCGGGTCTCGACGTCGCGGATATAGACGGCGAGGCAATCGCCCTTCCTGGCGCCCTTGACCGCGATCGGCCCGCACTGCGGGTTCAGGTAAGGGAAATTCAGCTTCGCCGTGGGGCTGTCGCTTTCGCTGGTGAGCACGCCGCCGAAGGCATCCTCAGTCTCGACGATGACCACCCCGCCCGGATCGATCGATAGGGTCGGCTTGGCATAAGGTCCATAGACGTAATGGAAGCTGCCCTGTTGCTCGATCGTCAAACTATGGGTCGTGCCCGTCGCGCCCTTGGCGACGGCCCGCTTGGCCATGATGGAACTCTTCAACCAGTCTTCGGTCATGCGAATGGCTCCTCAACTCAGATCGCGGGATGGCGCTTGTGCCAGTCGGTGACGCGCTGGAAGGCATCGCCGGCACGGACGAGACTTGCCTCGTCGAAATGACGGCCGACAAACTGGAAGGCGACCGGACCGCCGTTCGGCGCAAAGCCGCCGGGAAGCGTCACGGTCGGGCTGCCGGTCATGTCGAACGGACAGGTGAAGCGCAGCAGCCCGGTAATCAGCGACGGGTCCTCACCGAGTGCCGCCATCTTGGCCAATGTCGGCGCAGCGAACGCCTGGGCCGGGACCGCGATCAGATCGACCGTCTCGAACAGCAGTCGCACGGCGCCGCGAAACGCTTCGCGCCGCAGCACGATCTTCTGATAGTCCATCCCGGATTGCGCCCGACCGAGGTCGAGCAGGCCGGCAAGCGCCGGACCGTATTCGTCCTTGCGTGCCGGATAGGTCTCCTCGTGCGCAACGGCCACTTCGATGCCGCACAGCGGGAACCAGTCCTCGATCACGGCTTTTGGATCAGGGAACGTGATCTCCTTGATCTTCGCGCCGAGATCAGCGGCAACACGCAGACCTTCGCCGAGCACATTGCCGGCAGCCTCGTCGGTGCCCTCGCTGGTCCAGCGCCGATCGACCCCGATCGTCACGCCGCGCAAGTCTCCGGACAAACCAGCGAGATAGTCCGGCACGGATAGCGGCACGGACGTGGTGTCCTTGGGATCCTGGCCCGCAATCACGGCCAATATCGCGCCGCAATCGGCCGCGCTGCGCGCCATCGGACCGATGTGATCCAGCGTTGCGGCGAGCTCGAAAGCGCCGTAACGGCTGACGCGTCCCCAGGTCGGCTTCACCCCGGTGATGCCGTTGGCCGCCGAGGGAAAGCGGATCGACCCGCCGGTATCGGTTCCAAGCGACCCGAAGCAAAGCCCCGCGGCGGTGGCGACGCCGGAACCGCTCGACGATGCGCCGGACCACAGATCGGCATTCCACGGGTTCTTCGGCGGATCGATCTTCGGGTGATGATCGGCATAGGCGCCCTCGGTTTGCTGCAGCTTGCCGAGGATGACAGCGCCGGCGTCCTTCAGCCGCGCGACCACGGTGGCATCCTCACTCGGACGGAAGTCGCGATGAATGGTCATGCCGTGCGCGGCCGGCGCGCCCTTGACCCAGCACAAATCCTTGACGGCGATCGGCACGCCGTGCAGCGGCCCCTTGATCTTGCCGGACGCGATCTCCTTTTCGGCTGCCGCGGCTTGGGCAAGCGCTGCGTCGCCCATCACATAAGCGTAGCTCTTCAGCTTGCCGTCGAACTGCTCGATCCGCCCGAGCATCGCTCTCGTCACCTCGACCGGCGAGAGCTTTTTGGTCTGGATTTGCTGCCCGACCTCAATGAGCCCGAGATAGTGAAGATCCGTCGTCGGCATCGTTTCTCATCCCCGCACTTGGCACCGCACTTGGCACGACGCAAGCGCAGGCACTGCCCATCACCGCGCATGCGCCTCCGGCTTGGCGACACGGATGTGTCGCCAATTTGTTTGGCGGCAAAAGCAAAAAGCCACCCGCCCCTCCAAACGAAGGTGACGAATGGCCCAAATGCCGCGGCTATGAACTATCGCGTGGGTCCGGGATCGAACGGAGCACTCTGCGCGGCGATCGGGACGTCATCGGCCAAATCGACGCACGCAAGGTTCGACAGGAAGCCCTGTAGGAGAAAATTCTAAGGAGGTGTGCAGCGCGTTGTCAACGAGGCTGGCTGCACAAATTTCGCGAGGTGCTGCGCAGCAAATCGGCATGACCACTTGCACCGGCCTCTGCGAAGATGGTTTCCTGCATGAGTTGCACCGAAAGTCGTCGATGACAAAGCCGTCCATTCCCGTTGGCATTATCTGCTCGCAGCACGGGCCCTATCAGGCCATGGGGCGCGAGATCCTGAAGAGCGCCATGATGGCGGTCGACGAGATCAACGAGCAGGACGAGTTCGACTTCGCGATATCGGCGCATGTCCGCGATCCCCGCGGCATCATTTCGGAATACCATACGGTCTGCGACGACCTCATTCGCAATGTCGGCGTCGAGCACATCATCGGCTGCTACACCTCGGCTTCGCGCAAGCAGGTGCTCCCGATCGTCGAGCGCACCGACCGCCTGCTCTGGTATCCGGCGCGCTACGAGGGGTTCGAATGCTCCGACAACGTCATCTATGTCGGCGCCTCGCCCAATCACAACGTGCTGCCGCTGGTGCGCTACGTGCTCGACAATCTGTCGCGCGAGATTTTCTGCGTCGGCTCCAACTATGTCTGGACCTGGGAGACCAACCGCGTCACCCGCGAGCTGGTGACGGCCGCGCGAGGACGGATTCTCGCGGAACGTCTGCTCGAGCTCGGTGAAAGCGCGGTCACGCACATCGTCGACGAGATCGTACGGCGCCGGCCGCCGGTTGTGTTCAACACGCTGGTCGGCAGTTCGAGCTATGATTTCATCCGCGCGTTTCATGCCGCAACCACGGCGGCAGGTCTCGACATCCCGATGCTGAGCTGCAGCCTGTGCGAGCCCGAGCTCAAGATCGCGGGCCCCGCATCGGCCGGCTGCATCACGTCGTCGGCCTATTTCGAAAGCATCCGCCTGCCCGAGAACCAGGCCTTCGTCGCGCGCTGGAAGACGCGTCACGGCGAGCACAGCAGCCCGTCGGTGGACGGGCAATCCGCCTATGTCGCGGTCTATCTGCTGGCCCGCGCGCTGCAACGCGCCGGCACGTCCGATATCGGCGAGGTACGGCGCGCCGCGGCCGGCCATCGCTACAATTCGCCGCAAGGCCCGGTCTGGATCGACGGCAGCAACAACCACTGCGTCCTGACGCCGCGGCTCGCCGTCTCCAACGCCGACGGACAGTTTGACATCTTCTGGGAAGCTGAAGCTCCGGTTAAACCGGATCCCTATCTGACGCAGCTCGACATCGCCGCCGGCCCCGCAAGGGATGGAACGTTGCCGAATGCGCCGCATTTGCGGGTTGTGAAATGAGCAAACCGTCATCATTTTCGCTGCGCGGGCGCAAGGCGCTCGTCGTCATCAAGGACGAGCGCGACGCGACGATCGTCAGGCGCCAGTTCGAACGTCTCGGGATCGACATCGTGACATGGGATGGCGGCGCCAGTATCGACTGCCGGCCGGACGTGACGCTGATCGACGACGAGTTCCTGCCGCTCACCTCACCGACGCAGCGCGCGTCGCTGGGGCGAGGCCCGGTCATTGCCCTGCTCGGCACCGAGACGCCGAGCCGCCTCAAGCTGGTGCTCGACCTCGATCCGGCCTCGTTTCTGGTCAAGCCGCTGCGCTCGGCCGGCATCTATGCCGCGCTCGTCCTGGCCTTCGAGCGAAGCGAACGCACCAGCGAGCTCAAGCAGCAGGTGCTGAAGCTCGAACAGCGCCTGCGATCCCGCCGCGTCGTGCTCGCCGCCGTCCTTCAGGTCATGCACACGCATGCGCTCGCCGAACCGGCCGCCTTTGCGCTGATCCGGCGCGCGGCCATGGAGCAGCGCAAGACCATCGAGGAGCTCTCGGCCGAGATCACGGTAACGGGCTCCCTGCCCCGAGCGGCCGGTTAGCCGGTGTCGCCCATGCCCGGCTCGAAACCGGGCTTGACGAGTCTGTAGAGCGATCGAGCGCGATTGCCTGCCGCCGCAGGTGTGTGCTGCCAAAATATCGAAAACAACCCCATGCAAAGCAGCTGGCGGCTGCGGTCGTTCGACAGAGCAACTTGACACGTCGGGCGACTCAGGGGTATATTTCGATTATTCCGAACTTGTGCAAGCGTCGCCTGCCGGCCCTCGTCAGGGCTGCGGCCCCTCACCCGATTTGCTTCGCAAATCGACCTCTCCCCGCGCGGGAGAGGTGAAGCAGTGCGCCCGAACCGATTCAATCCGAACTCATCTTGCTAGGGCGCGTACTCATAAACTCGTACTCATAGACTCGTCAGGTCCGCTTATGAACAGTCCGCTCGGACCAATCAGCTCACTCCAACCAGCGCCTTACAGACCTCCCGGCTGGCCTCTTGGAATAATTTGACGGCACCTCCGGCCCGTCGTCCCTTCAGGGTGATTGAGGCTATCGGGGCGGAAGTATCGCCAAGATCGACGTTCAGCGCGCGCAGCCATGCGCTACTCGATCGCATTCTGAGTATCTGCATGGGCAATAGGGTTATAAACCGGCTGCTCGCCAACAGATTCAACCGCATGTAGATTGAAATCGTGGTGACGGTCGTTGGCGGAAGCGGCAGGTTATGTCGCCGAAATAGCTCGACGCCGGTACGCCCCAAAAAAGAATCGGGCGGCGAGAGCGTCCATTGCTCTTGCATAAGTTCTGCGAGCTTCAACTTCTTCCTCGATCGCAGGAGCGGATGCCGTCGCTCCGCCATCACCGCAAGGGAGGATCTAAACAGCACCTGCGCGGACAAATCATCAGCGACCGGCAACGGCGCCCAGCGCGTTATAGCCAGATCAAGCATTCTCTGGCGCAGAGCATGCTCCAGCGCATCCCGATCACCTATCGTGATATGATACCTGATACCTGGATATCTGCGGACGAGATGTCCGATAATTTCTGTAACGATGGCGGTGACCGGCTCGGTTGTACCGATCGCAACGAGCCCTTGCGCTGGATCTGACCTTTGCACAATGTCGGTAACACCTAGCTTTATTTCGTCGAAAACGACGCGCGTGCGATCGACAAGAAGGCGACCGCACTCAGTGAGTTCAACTCCGCGCGAAGTGCGATCCAGCAGCGCAGCTCCGACGGCATGCTCCATATCGGTGATAGCTTTGGAGATCGCCGGCTGCGACAACCCGAGACGGCGAGACGCCTTGGCCATGCTGCCGACCTCTGCGACGGTCTGCAGCGTGTGCAGATCCTTGAGGCGTAGGCGTCGGCCGATGCGGTCGTGCCACTGCATGGGTATTCACCTCACGTTATAGCCCGATAGGAAAATGCAATTTCGGGTTATAGCGTTGTTGCTTCAGAATAGCGAGATGGAAAGCCGGCCGGATCATCGCATTGCTGTCCCAAGCACATGGAGAACGCCATGCAGCTTTACTCGCGTCGCGCCATACTGGCCGGGTTTTCGGCTCTGGCTCTTCCGCTACCCGTTATTGCGGCCGACCAGCCGCTGAAGATCGTGTTTCCATTCGCGCCTGGTGGGTCGGGAGATTCGATCGCCCGGCTGTTTGCCGAGCAGCTTCATACCAGGCTCGGCAAGGTGGCGATTGTGGAGAACCTTGCTGGCGCTGGCGGGCGCATCGGCGCTCAGGCGGTCAAGAATGCCGCACCGGGAGAGGAGGCAGTGCTGTTTGCCTCCGCTTCACAATTCACACTTCAGCCGCATCTCTTCAGGAGCCTGGGATATGATGCAGAGCGCGACTTTGTGCCACTTTCACAGGTGATGACGGTCGATCTGGCTCTGGCGGTCAGCGGGAAGCTGCCCATCTATTCGGTGCACGAACTCATCGACTGGATGCAGGCCAATCCCGAACAGGCCGTGTACGGCTCGCCGGGAGCAGGTACAGCACCTCATTTCATCTGCGGCGAGTTTGGCCGGATCACAGGCCTAAACCTGCGCCACACGCCCTATAGGGGTACGCCTGCTGCCCTCCCGGATGTGCTGGCCGGCCGGGTCCCGATGTATATGGCGTTTCTTTCCGAACTCCTGGAGCAACATGGGGGCGGTGGCATACGCATCATCGCCACCGCAGCCGCTGCGCGATCTTCCTTCCTGCTCCAGACCGCAACTCTGAAGGAGAGCGGGATCGATATCGACGCGGCCGGGTGGTTCGCATTCTATGCGCCTGCCCATTCCACGCGTCAGTTCGTTGAGCGCCTGGGAAAGGAGATCATTGCAATCGGGAGCGATCCCGAAATGCGCGCAAAGATTCATGCCATGGGGTGCGAGCCAACAGGAACGACATCGGACGAACTTAAACATATCCAGCGCGCCGAGTTCGAACGCTGGGGACCGATCGTCAGGGCGTCAGGATTCCCGATCGAAGACTAGGGCGGCACATGACCACCAATCCCCCCGAACAGTTGTTGGACCTTGTTCAATCGCACCGTGTGACGGCTGTGATCTATGTCGCTGCCAGGTTGGGCCTTGCCGAATTGCTGCGCGACGGACCGCGAACGGTCGAAGAACTCGCGAGTCGAACCCGCGCGGACCGGGACGCACTGGCCCGCTTGCTCGTCGCTCTCTCGACCGTCGGCATTTGCTCTCGCGTCGGCGAAGGCCGCTACTTGCTAAACGAACTGGGGGCCGGGCTCGACGGTGCTGCTGAACGATCGTTCAAGAACTGGGTCATCTTTGAAGGCAGGAGGTGGGATGGTCTTCTGGATTCGATCATGTCGGGGAAGACGGCTGCCCAACTCCAGGACGTCGACGACAATTTCGATTTGATGGCGCGCACGCCAGAGCATACGCGGATATTCAATGAAGCGATGACAGACCTGACACGGCTGGTCACGCACGATCTGCTGCAGGCCTACGACTTTGGCACGATCTCCCACTTGATGGATGTCGGAGGCGGCTCCGGGGAACTCATGGGCGCTGTGGCGAGAGAATACTCGAATATCAAAGGAACGGTTTTCGATCTGCCGAGGTGCGCCGACGCCGCCAACCAGCACTTCGGGCACCTCGGAATCTCCGACCGCGTCGACTTTGTTGCAGGCGATTTCTTTCACGCGGTGCCTGCAGTGGCCGATGCGATCATCTTGAAAAGCATTATTCACGACTGGGATGATGAACGCAGCCGCATCATTTTGGGAAACTGCCGCAAAGCGCTTCCCCAAAAAGGCAGACTGCTATTAGTCGAACGTGCGATGCCGGAATTGCCCGGTACCGATGACGCGGGCAGGTCGTGCGCGATGAGCGATTTAAACATGCTGCGCGGTCCAGGTGGACGGGAACGGACCGAAAGGGAATATTATCGGCTCCTGACCGAGAGTGGATTCCGTCCCATCGCGGTTCTCCGCGCTGGCCGATTTAATCTGACCGAGTCGCGGCTTTGTTGAGACTTGGAAGCCGGCTGCGGCGATGCGCCAGAGGCGGACAAACACGCCGCAACGAGTGGGGCGTGCTATTCGATGACATCATCGGCCTTAGCAAGCTCTCGCACCGTCGATCAATCCGCCTATGCGAGGCCGTCTTAGAATGCTGCAATGAGCTTGGCGAAGTCCTCGGCCGAGCGGCTACTCGGAACCCCGTTCAATCGGGACTCCTGCCGCCGATCACGTGCTCCGAGCGGCCATGTTACCGCCAATCCGGCAACAACTTCGATAAGCTCGCGCCGCCTCATTGGGCCTGCCCTCGGAACCGCAGCATCGCTGGACGAATGAGGGTATCGAAGATGCGCTTCAGGAACCAATGTCGCAGTTGGGTCAATTTCGACGGATTTATCAGGGATTGTCGGCAGGTTGATGTCCGCTTCTGCCCGTAAGCGCCGAACCGGGTCCGAGCCAGAAGCATTGCGTTTGGCCGGTGTCCCATGATTCAAACTCCCAAACTCGGGGCTCGATCATGCGCTACGAACTGGCCGACTATGAATGGGCTGCCATAAGACCGATGCTGCCGAACAAGCCGCGTGGCGTTCCTCGGGTGAACGACCGACGCGTCCTCAATGGCATCTTCTGGGTCCTCCGATCAGGAGCACCCTGGCGTGATCTGCCGGCGGCGTTTTGCCCATACACCACTTGCTACAACCGGTTCGACCGGTGGCGGCGAGCTGGTGTCTGGGGCCGCATCATAGACGCACTTGCCGCTGCCCATGATGCCAGTGTCCAGATGATCGACACGTCTATCGTCCGCGTACATCAACATGGGGCCTGTATCACAAGGAACCAGCGCCAATCGATGGGAAGGTCACGCGGCGGTTTGACGAGCAAAATCCACGCGGTGGTCGATAGCAATGGTCTGCCGGTGCGACTGGCGTTGAGCCCCGGCGAGGCGCACGACGTACGACTTGCCGGAAGACTGCTCTCTCGCCTGAAGCCCGGGTCAATGCTGCTTGCCGACCGGGGCTATGACGCCGACAGGATCAGGGAGCTTGCCATGAGGAAGGGAGCGTGGGCCAACATCCCGCCGAAAAGCAATCGGAGCGCTCCGATCTGCTTTAGCCCGTACCTCTACCGCGCTCGCAACCACGTCGAACGGTTCTTCAACAGGATCAAGCAATGCCGTCGGGTGGCGACGCGCTACGACAGGCTTGCAGGAAACTACCTTGCCTTCGTCCAACTCGCATCTATCCGCCTATGGCTGGCCGCGCGTTATGAGTCCGCGCCCTAGTTCGCCACCTGACGGCGCTCATCCGGCGTCAGCTTCTTCATCTGCTCCGCGGTCAACTGGCCATCGCCGATCACCTGGAAGGCGCTATTCGGATCGTATTGGCTCTGCCTGTCGTTGCCGCGCCGTTTTTGATCATCGCTTCCGTCGCCCCCGCCATAGCCGAGCACTTCGACGATGATGACGGAGGGCTGCTCGTTATTACGTGGCGGCGGCACGGCCGCCTGCTGGGCAGCCGCGCCGGCCGTGTTCGAGGCCTCGCTCAGGGCACCCATATTGGGCGCCTGGACCACCGGCACGCCGATGACGCCGCCCTGCGCCTGGATGTTGGCGGCGTTGACGATGTGCAGCGCCGCAATGTTGACGAAGCTCGACGCGCGGATTCCGGCCTCGCCCGCATCGACGGTGCCGAGCGGCGCAATCAGATCGACGGTGCCGCGTGCCACCTCCGGGATCGGCTGCAGCGTTGCGATGCCGGCGCCGCTGGACGGCGTCACAGGCGATATCGTGATGTTGCCGTAGTTGTCGTAGACGCGTTTGGGCGGCGTATAGATCACCGTGGTCTTGGCGCCGCGGCCGGCATTGATGTCGCCCTCCGCCGACCAGATGACGATATTGCCGCCGAACGTGGTCATGATGCGCGACAGGCCCATCAGCACGCTGTTCTGCGAACAGATCTGGATGTTGCCCGCGCCTTGCGTGATGAGGCCGGCGCCGGCATCCGGCAGCAGCCCTTCAGTGCCGATCGTGACGCCGCCGCCCGGTGTGAGGAACTGGATGTCGCCGCCGAAATCGGTGTGAACGAAGCCGCTTTGAATCTTGTAGTTCGGCTTGCCCAGCGTACCGGAGGCCGCCGTGAACATCGTGATGTCCCCACGGTAGGCGGACGGATTCGGGAATAGCGTCGCGATCGCCTCGCGCCCGCGCAGATAAGAGCCCGCGCGTGGCCCACCCGCGTCATTGTATTCGCGCCCACCCGCGGTCAGCTCGGCATAGTAGACCTGCCGCAGGAAGATGCGCCGCTGCGCATCCGGCAGCGTGACGAAGTAACCGAGGGCATCGGCCTTTGTCCCGCTATAGCCGAAGCGTTCCGTCAGCCAGTCATAAAGCTCATCCCCGTAGGTCTTGGCAACCTTGCCGTGCTGGTCGGCGAGCGGTCCCGCGCCTGCGAGATTGTTCGGATCGAGATAGAGCCTGGCAAACCCGGCCCAGTCCACTTGTCCGATGCCGATCTCGCCGACGCCCACTCCAGCCTGCATGACCACGCCGGCACCGGGCCGTTTGTCGCCCGCAGCGAGAGCTCCGATGCTTTCGACCGTGGCCGTGGATCCCTGATAGATGCTCCTGCCCGCCGTGATTTCGAGCGTGCCCGGCCCGGCGATCGCCCATCCTTGCTTCGCCGCGATTTGGAGCCCTGGCCAGCCAGCATAGATGATGCTGCCGCCGGCCGCGATGGTCGAGACGTCGTTCTGATCGCTATGCAGGATCAGGCCCATCGTATCGACGATGTCACCGCCCGCCAGCATCTGCAGCGGCCTTGCTGCCTGATAAGTCACGCTATAGACGTTCGCGCCAGCGACGAACTGGCTTGTTGTCAGAATCCGGCCATAGGTAATGCTCGTGATGTCGCCGTTCACAGCATAGATGCGCGACAGATCGCTTTGGGCCGGCACGACCCTGTCCTTCACCGTGTTCGCATCGAAGACGAAGGGCTGTGCGCCGGTACCGTAAGAATAAACGGCTTGCGCGCCGTTGATTTGATCGCTTAGCGCATTGTAGTCGCCCCAGTAATTGGACGCAGTGATATTCAGTCCATTGGTCAAGCTCGCCCAGCCGGGCCTGAACGGCGTTGCCAGAGCCGACGCCGGCGTCGTCAGGAGACCGGTCTCGAGTGTGTTGCCGAAGATCGATCCTCGCGCGAGAACCTCGAACGCACCGTTCGGTGACGGCAGCAGCATTCCCCCGCCAAGTCCGTAGATGTTTCCGTTCGCGGCGACCGCCCGCATGATCGAGGGCAGAAAGCGGGAGATGGCCGGGCCACCACCCGGCGAGAGCGAACCACCGGCGGCCATCATGTCGAGTGCGGTGGTCCCGGTCCACAGCGTGAACCAGCTCGCTGCCTCGTCGCCATTGCCGGCGGCGGTGAGACCGGTGGTGCCGACACGACCCGGGTCGAGAATGGTTCCGACCGCCAGATCGCCACGCGCGCGGATGTCGATCGCGCTGTCGCCCGGTGCGAAATCGCCACCACTCAGCGTGGTCATGGAATAAGGTGTCAGCGGGTTGATCGGCCGCGGATCCGACCCGCCATCGACCCGAAAGTTTGACGCGGTGAGGCTGCCGAAGTCTCCCGTGGCGATATCGATCCGTCCACGCAGATTGACGAACTGATTGCCGCCGGTGCCGATCTCGCCGGCCTTCACCGACAGCGTGCCGCCACCGGTCTGCACAAGGCTGCCATCGGCCATCACCCGGCCGCTGCCGCCGACGGCGACGACGACGCCGCGGCCCGTGTCGCCGCCGAGCGTGCCACCCGCTTGCAGCGTGACGTTGCCGCCGCCGAGCGTGCCAAGACCGGAGAACGCGGACAGTCCCAGGCTCAAAATGCTCGCGTCGCGGATTTGATCGTAGGTATAGCTGCCGAAATTGATGCCCCAGGCGGTCCGCTGGCCGATTTCCGAACCGCCCTGGCGCCATAGCCAGGACCCGATCTCGGTCGTGGGCTTCGCCAGCGTGCCTTTGACATCGCCCTGCGCGACCAGCAGGAAGTCGCCGCCGTGCTCGGGGTAATACATCCGCTGCGAACCCAGCGTCGGTTCATAGTTCGCGTTTGCCGATCCGAGCAGCGAGCCATCGGCCAATGTGCCGCGACCGACGTTGTAGGGATCGTTCGCGGCCGTCCCGGTCTCCCTGATCGCCGTGCCGGCCGTATAGACGCCAAACGGCGTCTGCTGATCGTAGTTGCCGCCGGCGAGAAGTTCGAGATCCCCCGTGCCGGTGCGCAGGACGCTGACGCCCGTCGTCGTCGGCTTGTTGATGGTGACGTTGAACGGATCGTTCAACACCACATTGCCCGAACCGGCGAGCGCGTTGGCGGACTGCAACGTGCGGCTGTCGGCGCTGGCAAGATCGGCGCCGCCCAGAAGCCGCATCGACCAGGACTGCGTGCCCGGCGCGAGCATCGGGGCGATCGCCCAGATCTGGCGATCACCGGGCCCGGTCAGATTGATATTCGTCATGCCAGCCGGCAGCACCGTGCCCTTGGGAAGCGGCGTATCGGCGGTGAACGTGTAACCCCCAAATAGGGCAAGGCTGGTCCCTGCGGGCAGCGTCACAGGCTGAAGCGTCAGGCTAATGCCTGCGTTGATGAAGATCTGCCCGGTGAAATAGACGCCTTTTTCGAACACGGTGCCGGCCGGAAATACTGTGCCAAGGGGCAACACGTCACCCGGATTGTAGGTCTTGTCCGGAGCGATGATTCGTCCACCATTCAGCGTCCTGACCCGATTGGCGGGTCCCCTCACGGTGAAGTCCTCCGCCAGGGTGATCGTGATAGGGAGCGAATTTGCGGCGTTCGGGCTTGTCGTGATGCTTCCGTCGTCGAGCTTCAACTCCATGTTGATTGTGCCGTCGCGCGGAATGGTCGAGCCATTGCCGAGGATCACGCCATTCGTCGTGACGGTGTAGGCGGCAGGCAACGTGCCGGTGGCAATCACGGTCACCGCGTCAGGCGACGCCGGCGGCGGCGCGAAGCCGTCGGTGATGCTGCCGTTGATCTTGAGATCGCTGGCGGCACGCACCACCAGCACACCCGGTTCGCCGGAGCCACGCACGGCCGGATCGGCGTTCGGCCCATAGCGGTAGCCGGAGAAATCCAGATCGCCCTTGGTCGACAGATCGCCGCTTGAGGTGATGGCAACACCGGGCCGTAGATGGAAGGCGGAGCCGTGGGCCGCAAGCCCGGCCAGGCGGTTCTGCAGGTCGCCATTCTGCAGCGCCGCATTGATGAATGCCATACTGTCGTCATGCAGACCATCGAGATAGGCTTGGTCGATGACGCTGCCGCCCGGAAGGTCGTAGGTGCGGAAGCCGTTCATCGCAATGCTGCTGGCGCCGCGAATATTGAACGGGCCACGCGCGTCGATTGCGATATCGTTGGCTCCGGCGCCATCTCCGCCGGCGCCGCCGCGGCGCGGCGCGTTGAGCTCGAGCCTGCCGCGCGTCACGCCATCCGGTGAGGTCATGTCGATGGTGGCGCCCGCAGCCAGCGTCATGGTGCCGTGCGTGGTGGTGAGTTCGACATGCGCGGTGTTGTTGGCTTCGATCGGCGCGCCGTAGCTGTCGATCCAAAGCACATTGCCATGAACATTGAGCACGGCATTTGAGGTGAGCCTGAGATCGTCGCGCGCGGACAGGCGGACGGTACCGGGCTTCGCCCCACTCGCGTCGATCCTGCCGTCAACCGTGAGGCTGCCTTGATCGACCGAGACCGTGACGTAGCGTGCCTTGACGCCGTCGCCGATGACAAGGCTGCCCTGGCGGAGATCAAAGCTGCGGGCGCTGAAGAAACCGGCATCGTTGAGCTTGGCATTCAACGCGGCGAAATCGCCGAAATTCTGCGCCGCGACCGTGAACTGGCCACTGTCGTAATCCCCCGTCGACGATCCCTTGAGCGTGCCGGCGAACGATACCTGCCCATGCGCGGCGTCGATCGCCTTGGCCGCGATCGAGCCGGCCGCATTGTTCACGGCCGAGACATCGATCACCGACCCCGCAGTCTGGATGATATTGCCGTTGGTGGAACTCAGGACGAGGTCGCCGCCCCAGCTGAACTTGGTAACGTCGAAGAAGGCGAGGCCGCGGCCTGACAGATCAAGTACCGCGCTTCCGCCGAGCACGACGTCGTGCGTCGCATTCAGCGTCAGCTTGCCGGAGGGCAAGGCGAATGCGGTATCCACGAGGACGCTGTCGCCGGTGAAAGAGAGCGTGCCGCCGAGATCCGTCGCGCCACGCGTGTCGGTGGGAGCTGCTCCCGCCGGCGTGACCAGACGCAGGGCTGCGCCCGCGCTGACATCGAACTTGGCACCGCTGCTCGCCGTGATCAGCGGAGTAGCGATGGTGAGCGCGCCGCCTTGCAACGCGCCGCCGCTGTCCTGGCTGAGTCCCACCTTCAGCGTGCCATTGCTGTTCGAGGTGATCCGGTTCGCCGCGCTCAGCGTGACATCGGAGAAGCCGAGCGCAAGGCGACTCAGCGTTGCGCCATCGGTCGGCCTGCTCAGCGAGGCGTCATAGCCGAACAGTATCTCGTTGGCGGTGATGGCGAGATGCCCCGATCCCGTGCCGGGCCCACCGGGCAGAACCGCGGCAGGCGTCTGGCTGCCGTAAGGGCTCGCAGTGCTGCCGCTGCCGGTGCGAATGCCGTTCCAGACCAGCATGTCGGCGGTGATGCTGGCGGTGTCGCTCGCGGTGCCCAGGCCGTAGATCGCCGGTGTATTGAGGACGAATTTGAGAGAGCCTGCGGCACCGCCGCCCTGGCGCGTAGTGTCGAGGTCGACACTGCCGATCAAATTGAAGGCGCCGCTTGCCGTGATGATGAGCTGCTCGAGCGCAGGGCTGCCGGCGGTCGTCGACGGCCGCAGCAGCTTGTCGAGCACATCCTGGGTGAGATTCCAGCCCGCCGGCAGTTGCCCCGCGGCCTGCGCCGCGGCGAGCGCGGCCGCGTTGCCGACATTGACCTGCTCCTGCGTGACGTTGAGGTAACGCGCACCGAAATTGACGTCGCCCATCGTGAGCCCGCCCGGCGCGGCGAGCACCACGCTGCCGTCGGTCAGCAGCGACGCACCGCTCGCGATGCTGATCTTTCCGGGTCCAACCGCATCCAGGAACTGGAACCGGCCGTTGGCGACCGCGAGCACGGCCGGGCTGCCTGCGGGATCTGCCGACGAATAAGGCGCGATGTTGCCGTAGACATAGCCGAGCGTGGAATCGACAGCGGCGCTGCTCAGTCCGCGCGTATCGATCGTCGCACCGCCCGACATGCTGATCGTCTTGCCGACCAGGAACACCTGGCCGGCGCGGATCAGCGTGCCGTCGAGTAGGTTGACGGCCGCAGCCGTCCGTCCGTCGAAATAAATCTTGGCGCCGGCCCCGGGATTGTCCTCCGAAAAGTACGTGCTGGTGCCGCCCAGCATGAGCGTCGGCGCCCTGAAGGCATTGACGTCGTCGCTCGAGACCGACGTATGCCCGATAATCGGCGAGACCCCTGGTGCGGTGATGTCCAGAACGGCAGGACCGGACGAGACAATCGACGGCCTGACGATCAGCGTGCCGTCAATGCCGCCCTTGGCGCCATCGAACAATGCGGTGCCCGCGAAGGACAGTGATTTGGTGTTGTCCGACTGCTGGGCAAGTCCGATCTCGAGGATCTTGCCATCTTCCGGCAGACGCGGCCGGAAGCCGCCGAATGCGGCCGCCTGCGCACGCTCGAAATCGGCATAGCCGGTCTCGTTGTATTGCGAATAGAGCCGCGTGGTCTGGCCCGACGTGAGGATCACCCGCGTCGGCAACGCGTCCCTGATACCGGTATTGGCAACACCGAGAAACCCCGATGTGACGACGGAGCCATTGCCCGCAGCGACGGAAGCCGTGATGGTTGTTCCGGTTGCGCCAAGCTCGACGCGATAACCGCCAGGCACCAGCGCGTAGCTCGACGGCAGCAGCGTGTAGGTGCCCGCCGGAACTCCCGGCACACCGGAGGGCAGCGTGATCTGCTGCCCGACCGCCGGATCGCCGGCGCCATTGGTTGCGATCACCGGCGCGTAGTCAGCGGCGTACCCGGGCACGATCGCGTAGACCTTGTCGCCCGCAGAGCTGTAGCTGTTGACCGGATTGGCGTTGACGAGCGCCGTCCTCAGCACGTCGACGGAGCCGCCACGACCGGAGATGAAGCCCGCGCCGGTGAGTGTGCCGCCGCCAGTCAGGTCGAGCACGGCACCGGCCTCACCGACCACCGACGCGGCGTTGATCGAAACGCCGCTGGCGATCTTGATGTTACCTAAATGATCGTCGTAAGCGGCGCTCGCCAGATTGCGCAGTGTACCGTCCGCGCCCTGATAGGTGATGCCATCCGAGGTGCCGCCAAACGGCATGATCAAGCCGGCTGCGCTTGCGGAGGTGATGCTGCCGCTTCGCAAGACGATGTGCGCGTCGGATGGCCCGACATCGTTGTTGAGCCAGATGCGCCCCAGTGGCGCGCGAAGAACGCCGCCCTGATCGATATTGGCGGCAACAAGGGTCAGATCGCCAAAGACCGAAGCCGGTACCGCCGGTGTCTGGTCGTCGTTGCGGCGGATAACGAGATGGGCGTCGGGGTCATAGCCGGCACTGATTCCATTTGGACGGAGCCCAACCACGATCGCGGCAACCGCGCCGCTCAAAGGATAGATCTGGTCTGCGGTCAGTGCGAGGTTCTCAACGTCGAGACCGCCGTTGCCGAACCGGATATCGCCACTGCTCTGCAACGCGACCTGATGAAAGCCGCGGGCGTCGAACGAAACGCTGATGGGACGCCCAAGGTCCACGTCTCCACTGCCCTGCTTGCCGGTGGCTCCGAACTGGACGTTGCCATAGACATCGACGAGATCGCCTGAGACCGTGAAACTTCCGCCGACCGCCGGGTTGCGGACGTGAAGGTCGTTGATCCCGGGAGAATAGCCCACCGCCGCCTGCGCATCCGCGGCGTTGTAGACGCCATCAAGACGGACATAGGGCGCGGACAAGCGAACTGTGCTGTTCGGGGTGTCAGGCGCCGCGGCGATGACGCCGCTCGAAAGCCGAAGGCTGCGCGAGAGGCTGAGATCCGCATTGCCGTCAAAGATGAGAAGGTCGCGGGTATAGAGCGCCAGCGAGGCGAAGCCCCCCTTCTCGACCTGGTTGACGCCAATCACCGTCCGCCCGAATTGCAGCGCCGGATCGGCCTGGCCGGGCGACAGGCTGGCGCTCAGCCCGCTGCCCGTAGCGTTCTGCACGAGCGTGATATCGCGTGACCTCTGGAACTCCGGAGGCAGTTCGCTGCTGGCATAGGGCGAATTGGCGTTCGGCTGGCCCACGATGTAGCCGCGCCACGACATGGTCAGGTCCAGCGTGCCGCCGGACGCGCCGCTGCCGCCTGATGCCGCGCGCAAGGTGCCGTCGAGCGCCATGCCGAAGCTGGAATAGAGCGAGATCGTTCCGCCATCGCTCGCGGCAGGCGTCGGGACGTAGCTGTTGCCACTTTGGACATTGACCACCGCAGCGGTGCCCGACGCGTCGATCAGCGCGCCCGGGCGAACGATCACGAAGGCATCGCTGACGACGGGATATTTTGGATCCAGCGCTCCGGTGCCGCCGATGCGGATCGTGCCGCCGTCCGGCACCGCGGCATAGGAAATCCCCTTCTCGTCGCGCCCGACCGCGTCGCGCGCAGAGACGTCCAGCACCGCGTCGTCGCCGATCCAGAACGATCGGGCCAGGCCGAACTCGCCGTAACCCATGTTGTACCTGACGTCGCCGGGCGCATCCTGCAGGCTCGTGATCAGGATATTGCCGGCGGGCGCCTTGATCGCACCGTCGATGACAGTCTGGCGATTGGCGAAGATCGAGACCGAACGCCCCGGATCGACGTTGATCGACGCGCCCTTCGCCAGCGTGAAATCATGCAGGCTCCAGAAGGTCAGATCGGCGCCGACGCGCTGCGCGGCGCTGCGCGTGAAGGAATTGATCGTGAATTTGGCAGGCGTCCAGAGGTCCGCGGCCTCGGTGACGACGCTCCCGCTGGACGTGGTGTAGCTGCGCGCGGTGAAGCGATAGACCGGCACCTCGGCGTCCACACGAGCACCTTCGCCGATCTGGATGCCCGTGTTGCTGCTGATGTTGTAGGCCGTGAAGCCGGACTGGAAGATCGCCGGATCAAGCACCAGCGCATCGGCCACGGCTTGGCCGATCGATATCTGCTGGCCCGCGTTGAGCGTCAGCGTTCCGCCGCCGGCGAAGCCATAGGCGCGGATTGTGCCATCGAGGATGAGCGGGTTGGTGAAGAACTGCGTCCAGGCCAGATGCGAATAGTCATTGGCCACGAGGCTGACATTGCCGCCCTTGCCGCCTTTCGTCTTGCCAGTCACCAGGATGGCACCGCCCGAGGACACATCGATCAGCGACCCGCTCGCGAGCGTGACGCCGCCGGTCGTCGAAACGGTGAAATTGCCGCCATCGACATGCGCCTGACCGGATCCATCGGCTCCACTCAGCGCGTTGCTCCACAACCCGCTGAGATCGACGGCGACGTTCTGGCCGATCGTGACCTGCGACTTGCCGTTCGCATCGTTCAGCGCCCACCATTGTTCGTTCTGCCCCTGGCCGAGCACGGCATGCATGAGATTGGTCAGCGTCACGCTGCCACCATGCGCCGTGACATTGGCGCCGAGTTCGACATGCGGCGCCATGAAGGTCACCTGCGCGCCAGGAGCAAGCTCGAGCGGCGCCTCGACGAGGATTTCCTTGCTGCTCGCAACACTGAGACCACCCAGCCTGGCGGCATTGAGCGCGTCCGAATTGAACAACGCAGTCCCGATCCGATCGTCGGGCAAGACCGACGTGGCGTTCAGCGCATCGGTGATCTCAGGCGTGCGGCCGAAGATGACCTGCGCGGCGGATGCACTGGTGAGGCCGAGCCCCGAATAGCCACCGAGCGCGAGCTTGCCCTGCAGCGGCGCGACATTCTGCGACAGCTTGTAGCCGTCGGTGGTGCCGTCGGGCCGCGCCGTCGTCTGGCGTGAGCCGGTGACGACATCAGCGACGATATCAGCTTCGAAGACTGCCGTCGGCGTGGACAGGACGAGAGACCCGGCGTCACGGCCGATGGTGTAGCCGTCTTCCCAGCGGGTGGTCACGCGGCCCTTGCCGAACGGGCTGGTCCAGACCTCGGTCAGATTCGGCGCAACCTTGCCGCCGAGCTTGTGCTCGCGAATGAAGCCCGCGCCAAAGCCGTAGAACTGCATATCGGCGCGTGCCTGGTTGACGCTGTAGAGACGGCCGTCCGCGCCCAGGAAATTGGTGGTGCGGATGTAGCCGCCCTGATAGCTGATCGAGCCGCCGGAGACGTCGAACACCGCCCCCTTCTGCGCGACGACTTCCTGCGCCGACAGCGTGACGGTGCCGCCGACCGCGGCCCATTCGCCGATCCGGTGGGCGGTATTGGCGAGATATCCCGAGACCTCGAGCAGGCCACCCGGCGTATAGTAGCGGTCGGTCGCATAGCCGCCGGTGCCCGCCGGCACCAGCACCAGGTCGCGCGCGTCGATCCAGACGTCCGCGTTCTTCAGATTGTCCCGATCACGATTGGCCGGCGAGTCGCGCAGCTCGTTGCCTTGCACGTTGATCAGGAGGTTATTGGTCGACATCGGCAGCAGCACGCCGCGCACGCCCGAGACGTCGATGATCGATCCGCTCTCGGCGAAGACGCGGCGGCCGGCGCTAACCGCCACCTGGCCGCCCTGCGCCTGCGTGGTCGAGCCGTCCTTGAAGTTGACGCTGCCGCCGCTGACGATCTCGATACGTCCCTGGTCGAGCCGGTCGGCGAGCTGGGAAAGATTATCGAACTGGGCGTTGGCGACCGGGGCGTGGGTGACGGCCTTGGAATCGGTGACCAACTGACTGCGTTGGCTGTCGAGCGCGGTGTCGCTGCTGTCGAGCTCGGGCAGGATCGCGGTCAGGCTGCCACCGGCGAGCGAGATGCTGCCCGCGGCATCGGACGCTGCGTTCAGGAGGTGGATCGTGCCGCGGGTGTTGACCGAGGTCGTGGCGACAAGCACCCCGTCCTGGGTGATGCTGCGGCCTGCAAGCGTGATGTCGCCTTGCTGGGCGAAGATCAGGCCGGAATTGCCGACAGCCGCGATCGCGTCGCGCACGATCGGCGAGATTTCGTTGCCGCGTGTGGTCGAGGCCTGGTTGGCATCCGTGCTGTAACCCGGCCGCAGCAGAAAGTCGTTGCCGGCAGCGAGCTGCACCTGGCCTCGCGGCGCGCTGATCGAGCCGGCATTGCTGACCTCGGCTCCCATCAGCAGGACGAAGCCGCCCCCCTGCGTCACCGAGGACGGTGCGTTGGTCGAGATCAGCGCGCCGGCCTCGACCCTCACCGCGCCGCGGGCATCGGTGAAGCTCGGCACGTATTGGCCACCCGCCTGCTGCGCGTAGATGCCATTGCGCAGGAACTGGGTGTCGGTGATGTTGGCGGTCGAGGCGATCAGCGAGCCGACATTCACCTGGCTCGCGCCGCCGAAGATGATGCCGTTCTGGTTGATCACATAGACCGAGCCGTCGGCCTTGATGTTGCCGAGAATCTGGCTCGGCGCCGCGCTGCCGACCACGCGGTTGAGCGCCACCCAGTTCGCATTACCTTGCTGGTCGAAGGTCAGCGTGGTGCGCGCGCCGACGTTGAATGAATTCCAGTTGAGGATCGCCTGCGCCCTGGTCTGCGCGATGCCGACCTGGGTCTGCCCGGCGGCGTCGATCGCCTGCGTCGGCGCATTCGCGCCCTGCCATCCCGGCGCCACCTGCAGGCCGCCGGTCGCAAGGCCGTTGGGCACTGCGACCTGCGGCAACGTCACCGAACGCTGCGAGGTCTGCGCCGCGGCGCGTGCCGCGTTCTGCAGGCCCTGGATCGCCTGGATGGCGCGCGTGGCCCGCGCCATCGCATCCTGGCCTTGCTTGGCGGCTGCCGCCGCGTCCTGCGCTGCCGACTGCGAAGCCGCCATCGCCGCGGCTGACGGCGACACCGTCCAGCTCGATCCAAACGGGCGCGCGACCACCGGCGTATTGGTGAGAAGTGCCACGACGCTGACGCTGCCAAACAATGCAGTGCGAACGGTCGCGCGGGTGAGAGACCTGGAGAGGCGGGGAACCATGGAATCGCTTTCTTGCGCCGGGCGACGACAGCCGAAGATTTCGCGTCTCAGCGCCAGCACCGAGACCCTCGCGGCTGTGACGATCCCGAATGGGCAGACCCGCACGCCGGATGCGAAATTTTTTGCAAACCGATAGAGGCCCCCTCAGCTGAGCAGCACAATGCCGCCGGGAAGCGTTTTGGCTTTCACGCCAAAGGCTTGTTCGAGCTGCAGGAGAACCTCGTCGATCCGATCGATATGGAAGCGGCCGTTGATCAGATGGGCGTTGAGCTCGGCATTGACGATGAAGATCCGGCCCGACCGGTACCGGTTCACCTCCTCCACCACCTTGGGCAGCGGCGTATAACGGAAGATCAGCAATCCCTCTTGCCAGGCCGCCTCGACGGCCGGATCGATCGCGACGATGTCGCTCATGCGCCTCTCGTCATAGGCGATCTGCTGCCTTTCACGAACGGTACGGGCGTTTCCCTGATGCTCGACGCGAACCTCGCCGCGGAGACAGGTAACGCGTACCTCGGCTCCGAGGTAGCGGACGTCGAACGAGGCTTGCGTTGCCACGGTTTGACCACTGGACGCGATCACCGTCACTGGTCGCGACAGTTGCGGGGCCGTCGCGATCGATGCCTGCCCCGTGATCAACTCGAAGCGGCTGATGTCGCCATGGTCCGGGCGCAGCGCGATGCTGGTTCGTGTGTCGAGGTTGATCGACACATTGTCGTTCAATGCGAGCTTGCGCTGCTCCCCCGTGCCGGTCCGGTAGTCGGCCGCAAGCTCGGACCATGACGGCCAGAGCTCGAGCGGGGGACGTAGCGTCACCGCTCCGACGGCGGCCGCGGCGGTCGCAAGTCCCCCGCCGAGCACCAACCTGCGGGTCATCACGCGCTTCGCTTCGCCATCAAGCAATACGCCCAGCGACGCGGGGTCATACCGGAGGTTATGGCCGGCTTTGCCGACCGTCTCCCAAAGCTTGCTTGCCTTGGCAAAGGCAATCGCATGGGCCGCGCTCTGCTGGCGCCACAGCTGGAATGCCTCGGCGTCCTCGACTGTCGCGTCTCCGGACGTCAAGCGCCTCACCCAGGCATGTGCCTCCCGCTCCATCGCGCCGAGCCCTATCGTCGGTTTGCCGCCTTCGTACGTCATGCGGACTTGCCTCGCCGCGCACGCAAACGGCAGCCTCCGCAGCCGAACCGTCCGCCTGTCCACTTGACGTTCGCGATAGCCATCAACCGCACAACTATTTTCCCAACTTCAGCGCGCAATGTTCCTGGGCGAGGCGGAGTTCCTTCTCGACCAGACGCAACGAGACTCCCAGCCGGCTGGCGATCTCACGCTGCGGCATTCCCTGAAGCCGCGCGGCCAGCAGGATGACCCGGCGGCGCGGTGTCAGTTCCGCGATCGCCTTCTCCAGGGCCTCGATCTCGAAGCGAGCCTCAGTGATCTGACCCGGCCCGGGCGCATCGTCCACAATATGGAGCAGATCCTGAACTTCATTGCGCGCCAGACGCCGTTTCTCGGCCCGCTGCCGGTCGATTGCGACGTTAAAGGCCATGCGGAACAGATAGGCCGCCGGGCTTTGCACCGACCCCGCCACCTCGGCCCGCCCGAGACGCACATAGGTGTCCTGCAATGCATCGCTGGCAAGCTCCGCCGATCCGAGACGGCGGCTCAGCCGCAGCTTGAGATCGTCGTAGCGGGCAGCCAGGAAGCTGCGCAGCATGGTCCGGGTTGCGTCGCTCATCGCAGCACGCTCAATTCACCCCACCGCTGGTCCGGATGGCGTCGATCCCGGCGCAGTCCTGCGTCCGTTCCGACGGACGCGCCGCAACGACCATCGTGAGGGGTTGCGAGATGCCGGGCGGCGGCACCTCGTTCATTCTCAAACCGCGAAGCGTCGTCTCGATCGCGCTGTCGACGCGGTCATCGCCTGTCTTGCTCAAAAGCCTGGTCTGTTGCACGGATCCTGTTGGAGCGATCCAGAACTGCACGGCGATCCGATAGCGGCCGGGCCGCAGCAAAGTATCCCTGCAGAAGGCGTCGCGAACGCGCTCCTGCACCACGGCATAGTAACGGGCACGAATGACTGGATCGCCTTTTCGCGCATCGACGTCGGGCGTCGTCGGCTGCCCGGCGGCCGGAGACGAGGGCACGATCACCACGGCATTCTCCGACGTCAGGCGGCCGACAAGGCCGGTGCCATCAAGCAGGATCTGCAAGGCCTCGGACGGCGCGAAGACGCCCCTCACCTCGCCTGAGAGTCGGCCGGTCGCAAGCCGCGCATCGTAAAGCACCTCACGCCGCGACGTGGCGCCATAACTTTCCAGTGCGGATGTCAGGGGTTGCGACGGAATATCGAAGGTGAGGCGCGGCGCAGCAGCGATCGGACTCTCCTGCCCCATCGAGACATCGCTGCCCGCCCCCAGCATGCAGAGGCAGATCAAAACGCACAATCGACGAGCGTCTGAGGGGCGCCCTGCCACGCCCCTCGAAAGATATCCAATGCTCATCGTATCCGCGTCGATTGTTTCCCAAGGCGGGCGACTGTGTCCAATCTGCAACGTTAGCGTCGAAGTGTGACAGCGGTACGTAGGCCCGTGGACGAGGATCCGAGCCCGCTGGGGATGGGCAGCGCTATTTCTTCAGTTCCGCATAAAGCTGCATCACCCGTTGCGGCAAAACCTCGATGCGGGGCACCCGGAGCGCATGGCGCTCGCCGAAAATGCGATCGAGTTGGGGAAATCTGTCCTCACCGATGCCGAAGGCAAATATATCGGTGCCGCGCCGCCGCAGCTGCTGAGCGGCACGGCGCGCGTCCTCCACCAGATATTGCGGATCGGGCACATCGACGTCGGACGGCTCGCCGTCGGTCAGAACCAGCAGCACCTTGCGGAATGCACGTCGCCCCGCGAGGTAGCCTCCGGCGTGGCGCAACGCGGCACCGAGCCGGGTGGAATGGCTGCTGCCAACGCCCGCGAGACGCGAACGCACGACGGCGTCCATCGGCTCCTCGAAGCCCTTGATGCGGAGATAGCGCACACGGTCGCGGCCGTCGGAGCTGAAGCCGTGCACCGCGATCGCGTCATTGGCGGCCTCGACCGCCGTCGCCATGATCGCGGCGGCCTTGCGCTCGACGTCGAGAACCGTCCGGCCGCGACGATCACGGTCGGCGGTCGATTGCGACAGGTCGAGCAGCAGCAGAACGGCGAGATCACGCGGTCCCGGCGCATCGCGCTGGTAGACCCTGGGCTCGCTGATGCTGCCGGCGCGGCGCTCGATCGTCAGCGCGATTGCTGCGTCGATGTCAAGCGCGTCGCCGTCGCGCTGGCCCCTGTATCTGATGCGGCGACCGATTGAGGCGTCGCGGGTCAACTCGGTGATCCAGCGCATCGCCTCGGCATCCGTCGAAGGGTCGAACGGCTGTGCGGAAACCGCTGCGTCAGCCTCCAGGATCGTGGTCCAGTCCGCGCGCTCGGTGCGCGTCGCATAGTCCCATTCCGGGTAGGTCGCGACCGGAAATCCGTCCAGCAGGGTGACCGCTGCGGCCTTCGCGCGCAGCGTTTCGTCGGGCTTTGCGTTGTCGTCGGTGGATCGTCCATCGACGTCATCGCGACGCTCCATTCGTACGGAATCGACCGCAAGTTCGATCGTCTCGGCCGGGCTGTCCGGCTGATCGCCAAAATCCCACAGCGCCAGATTGTCGTCGCGATAGGCCGGTTCGACGACGTAGCTCTTGGCATTGAACTGCAACCGCATCTGCCCGATGTCGTTGCCGAGCAGCCCGCCGATCTCCCGGCTGATGGCGGGATCAATCCACCGGTCGGCGGCACCGGCAAACAGAGCCCGCCCCTTGGTCACCCACGCATCCGGATCCTGATAGTCCGGATCGATCAGCGCCCGCGCCAACCGCGTCATCAGTCCGGCGGCAGTTGCCTGGCCGGTTGGCGTCGCACTGTGAAACGGCAACCACAGCCGGCGCAGCCCGGGCATCTCGCGAAGCGCCAGCGTCTCAACCCTGGCATCCTCGATCAGCGAAACCAGCGCGATCTGGAGCGCCTTCAGTCGCCCCACGGGAAAGCGGACGGTGGAGTGCACGAAATGCGCTCCGGCATGCGCGACCGCGGCGAGATAGATGGTGTCTGCCGCCTCGCCCGCGAAACCGGGAAAGGTCTCCGGGAGCCCGATCAGGCCGGCAGCGAGCGAGGCACGCCGCGGCACCGGCGTCGGTGCAATGGCAAGCTTGCGGAAACGCGGCTTCCTGTTCCACAGCGCGATCGTGGTTGCAGCGAGGCGCTTCTCCAGCCGTGCAAAATCATCGCCGGTCCGGCCGACTGCGAACAGCCGCGCCGAGAGCGGATCGTCGAGCGCGAAATAGGCGCGTCGACGCGATGCGCGGCCGCCGCTTGCGCGCAAGCCGGCCGAAACCCAGGCGGAAAAATCGTCGGCGCCGGCATGCGTGAGCAGCGGCTCCAGCCGGCCGATCGCAAGGCCCACCGATTCCGGGCCTGCATCTGCGAGTTGGCCTAGCGCCGCAAGAACCGCGGTGAGTTCTCCAGCACCCGCAAGCCGCGGCAGCACCTTGGACAATTCGGTCAGCAACCCATGGGCAGTGCGGCTTCCAGCGCTGCGGCCGATATCCCCTGCGGCGCGTCCGATCGCGATCAGGTCATCGGTCGATCGCAGCGCCTGCCATTGCTCCGATAGTTTTAGAAAGCCCAGAACCACCGCCTGGCCGAGGTTGGCCTCGAACAGGTCGTGCACCGCCTCGTCCCAGGCCGCCAGACGATCGAACGATCCCATCCGGTGCAAGGCGGCTCGCGCCCCCTGCACCGCCACGGCGATCTCATCGTGGTCGCGCAAGAGCGCCGCGAGCCGGCGCCCGGACCGGAAGCCATCGAGCGAACTGATTTGCGCGACCGCCACCTCCGAGTTTCCGTCTACGCAGAGGCCGAAATCACGTCACGCAACGTGTTCCTGGTGTCCGCATCGTCGGTCAAGGGAACGACGATCGTGGTCTCGCACGCCTTTTCGAGGCTGATGCCGCATCCGATCAAGCGGCCGGCATTGACCAGCATCCGGGTCGAGGCGCCTTCGTCAAGCCCTTGGCCCTTCAGATTGCGGCTGTGCTGGGCGATCTTCACCAGGAGATCGGCGAGATTGGGTTCGATGCCGGCCTCGCGCGACACCACCTCGGTTTCCGCCGACCGGTCGGGGTAACCGAAATCCAGCGCCGCGAAACGCTGCTTGGTGGATTCCTTGAGATCCTTGATCGCGCTCTGGTAGCCCGGATTGTAGGAGATCACGAGCTGGAAATCGGAATGCGCGTGGATCAGCTCGCCGCGCTTTTCCAGCGGCAGCACACGCCGATCGTCGGTCAAGGGATGGATCACGACCGTCGTGTCCTGACGCGCCTCGACGATCTCGTCGAGATAGCAGATCGCGCCAAGACGCACGGCCGTCGTGAGCGGCCCGTCGCTCCACACCGTACCCTCCGCATCGAGCAGCCAGCGTCCCACCAGATCCGCCGCCGTCATGTCCTCGTGACAGGCGACCGTGATGAGCGGACGGCCGAGCCGCCAGGCCATGTATTCGATGAAGCGGGTCTTGCCGCAGCCGGTGGGGCCTTTCAGCATCACCGGCATGCGGTTCGCATAGGCTGCGCCGAACAGTTCGACCTCATCCTTGAGCGGCCGGTAATACGGCTCCTGGCGGATGCGGTACTGGTCGAGCAGCAAAGCGGGATTGGACAAGCTCACGCCTCCCATGATCGCGCAGGCAGCCGTTCGCAACCGATTGAACTCACGATGCGAGCAATTCCTTGAGCTTGGTATCGATGAAAGCGACATCGACCGGATTAGTCCCCGGCCCGCCCGCGAAGTGGCCCCAGATCGATGGCACCGGCACGAACCTGGCGTTCGGCATGTTCGCGACCTCGTTCTCGCTGTCTTCAGGCGGGAAGTAGAGATCGGTCTGCCCCGGCATGACGTAGGCCTTGGCCTTGATCGCCTTCAGCGCAGCCTTGAAGTCACCATTGTAGATCTCGTTGGCGCTGATGTCGCCATTCTGCCAGGTCCACAGCATGGTGAGCAGGTTGTTGGGATCCTTCGGCAGGAAGAAGCCCTCCCAGAACGCCACCAGGAAATCCTCCAGCGACGAAAAGCCCATCGTCTTGATGTCGAGCTGCTCGCGATAGAAGGCCTGCGAAAAGCCCCAACCGGCATAGACCCGCGCGGCGGCGCGCAGACCGCGGGCCGGCTTATCGGTGTACCAGCCCTCCTTCCACGCCGCATCCGCCGTGAGTGCGGCCTTCACGCCTTCGAGGAACACGTAGTTGTGGCGCGAGCATTTGGCCGAGCCACAGAACGGCGCCAGCAGATCCATCATATCGGGATAGAGCGCGCCCCAGTGGAACGTCTGCAACGCGCCCATCGACCAGCCGACTACCAGACGGATGTGCTTGATGCCGAATTTCTCGGTCACCAGCCGGTGCTGGGCGCGGACATTGTCATAGGCCGTCACCTGCGGAAAACGCGGCCCGTTATAAGGCTCCGGCGTGTTGCTCGGCGACGACGACAGGCCGTTGCCCAGCATATTGGGAATGATGATGAAGTACTTCGCCGGATCGAGCGCCATGCCCGGCCCGATCAGCCATTCATTGTCGGTGTGCTGGCCGGAGTACCAGGTCGGATAGACGATCACGTTGTCCTTGGCCGCGTTGAGCTGGCCAAACGTCTTGTAGGCGAGCTTGCAGTCGCGGAGGGTCGCGCCGCGCTGCAAGGCCAGATTGCCGAGATCATAGATCTGATAGTCGACGCTCATTGATGTATCCTTCTTGCTTGATCGAGCTTGTCGCTTACGCGGGACGCGCCACCTTTTCGGTGGAAGATTCCACCCGCGCGATCGCCCCGTACACGATGCCGGCGACCAGCGCGGCGGAGATCGCAGTGGACAGCCCCGGCATCAGATTTTCAACCGCAAATGCGCACAGCGACCCGATGCCCCAGGCGATGAACGGCTTCGCACGCCAGTCCAGGTCCGCACGCGCCCCGGTGCGCAACAAATACTGATCGACCAGGATGATCGCGCCGATCGGCGGCACGAGAATGCCAAGCAGCGACAGCCACTGGATGAAGAACGCCCAGACGTTGCCCGCGGCAACCACGATGCCGATAGCGCCGAGGATCACGGCCATCAGCCGCATGTTGGTGCCGAGGATACGGGACCAGCCGGTGGCCGCATTGTAAAGGCAGTGCGAGCAGACCGAGCCGAGATTGGCGTAGAGGAAGATAAAGGCAAGAATGCTGAGCCAGGCGAGCTGCTTGCCGTTCATGTAGCCGAACATGTTGTCGACACCGAACGGGTTGGCGTTCGGCACCGCAAGCGCAGCCGTCATCACGCCGCCGACCAGCATGGCCACCAGATTGGCGAACGGAAACGCGCTGAAAGTGGCAAACAGGGATGCCCGCGGACTCGGCGCCCAGCGGTTGAAGTCCGCCGTCACCGTGCCGGCGTCGATGAACAGCGCAAGCACCACCGTGAGGCCGACGCCCATCGACATGCTGGCGACGCCATTGTTGCCGGCATAGCCGAAGATCGCCGCTGCCGTCGTGGTCGAGGCTGCGTCGGCTGCAACCCAGAGGCCGAGGACGACAAACAACGGCACCGACGCCAGCCCGATATAGTGCAATCCCTTCACGCCGACGAAGGTAATCCCGATATAGAGCACGCCCGCGACGATGGTCATCGCTACATAGTTGAGGCCGTAGGTCGAGGAGATCAATGCGCCGGTGATGCCGGTCTGCACCGCGTACCAGCCGAGCAGCAGGGTCGACAGCAGGCCCGACGCCAGCACATAGCCCTTCTTTCCGAACACGATGCTCGCGATCAGCGCGAAGTTCATGCCGCGCCTGGTGCCGATCAAGCCGAGCGCGCCCACATAGGCGAACATGATCAGATTGCCGACGATCATGGCCACCAGGGCATTCTTGAAGCCCATGCCCAGCACCAGCAGCGATCCCGTCATTGCGCCGGTGATGATCATCGGAAAGCCCAGCCACACCATGGTGACCGAGAAGGCGCTGCGCCGGGCGCTGATCGGCACCGGCTCATGCTCGAATTCATGGCCGAGAAGGTCGTCGATCTGCCCCTCGGTCTGATGCACCAGTCCGCTATTTGCTTCGCTGCTCATGGTAACCCCCGTTTCCCGCTGCAACAATTTCAGAACCGCGCCGGCGCGAATGATCGCGCCGGCACAGCTCGGCTTTTCCAAATCAACGATGTGCGACTTTCTGGTTCGGAATGCCCTCGATCGGACATTCGTCGGTCCCGACGGTCGGACGGGTCATGGCTTCAACCATTTCCCGCGTACCCTCGGGGTCCGTGATCCAGTTCTTGTAGAAGGTGTACGGACAGACCGCGTGGCCGCGGTCGCCCTCTCCGGAGTTGATCAGGCCGGTATAGCCGCGGTGCATCAGCTTGAAGAGATGGTTCTGCGACTGCATGTTGCGGCGGGCATCGCGGATCAGCGACACCGAGAGCTGGGCGTACTGGATGCCGTTCTCCTCGGTGCCGCACTCGCCGAGCGTCCGGCCGTCGAAGCCGATGAGCGCGGAATGGCCGAAGTAGGAATAGACGCCGTCGAAACCGGAAGCGTTGGCGACCGCGACGTAGCAGTTGTTGGCCCAGGCCATCGATTTCGAGATCTGGATCTGCTGCTCCTTGGCCGGATACATGTAGCCCTGGCAGCGGACGATCAGCTCGGCGCCGCGCATTGCGCAGTCACGCCAGATCTCCGGATAGTTGCCGTCGTCGCAGATGATCAGGCTGATCTTCAGGCCCTTCGGCCCTTCCGAGACGTAGGTGCAGTCGCCGGGGTACCAGCCCTCGATCGGCACCCACGGCATGATCTTGCGATACTTCTGGACGATCTCGCCCTTGTCGTTCATCAGGATCAGCGTGTTGTATGGCGCCTTGTTGGGATGCTCCTCATGGCGTTCGCCGGTCAGCGAGAACACGCCCCAGACCTTCGCCTTGCGGCAGGCGTCGGCGAAGATGCGGGTTTCCTCGCCGGGCACTGACGAAGCCGTTTCGTACATCTCCTTGGAGTCGTACATGATGCCGTGGGTCGAGTATTCCGGGAAGATCACGAGATCCATGCCCGGCAGACCGAGCTTCATGCCCTCGACCATCTTGGCGATGTTGCGCGCGTTATCCAGCACCTCGGCCTTGGTGTGCAGACGCGGCATCTTGTAATTGACCACGGCAACGCCGACCGTGTCCTTGCTGCTCGATATATCTCCATGCAACATGTCTCGACTCCCTTTCTGAACGATAATTCCCGCTACACGGCCATGTGGAGCTGGATGAGATCATCGGTGAGCTCACCGATCGCGCCCTTGGCGACGACGCGTCCCTTTTCGAGCAACGCGAAGCGGTGGGACGCGCGCCGCGCGAACGTGACATTCTGTTCGACCAGCACCACCGTGATACCGCGCTCGCGATTGAGCTTGACGATCACGTCCTCGATCTGCTCGACGATGTTCGGCTGGATGCCCTCGGTCGGCTCGTCCAGCAGGATGACCTTGGGCTGGGCAAGCAGCGCGCGTGCGATCGCAAGTTGCTGCTGCTGACCGCCGGAGAGATTGCCGCCGTAGCGGTTGAGAAAATCCTTGAGCACCGGAAACAGCTCGAGCACCCACTCCTCGATGCCGTTGGCCGATTTCGCGGCGAAGGTTCCGAGCGTCAAATTCTCCCGCACGGTGAAGCGCGGCAGGATGCCGCGGCCCTGCGGCACATAGGCGATGCCGGCCTTGGCGCGCTGATGGGTCCGTAGCGGCGAGATGTCGGCGCCGTCGAGCGACAGGCGTCCGGTGCACCGGTCCATCAGGCCGAGGATGCTGCGCATCAGCGTGGTCTTGCCGACGCCGTTGCGGCCGAGCACCGACAGGAATTCGCCATTGCCGACCATCAGGTTGATGCCCTGCAGGGCGCGGCTGTTGCCATAGAAAGCGTCGACGTCGGTCAGCTCAAGCATGGCTGATGCCTCCCGATCCGAGATAGGCGCGCCGAACTTCCGGATGCGCTTCCACTTCCGCTGCGGTGCCCTCGGCCAGCATCTGGCCCATATGCATCACCGAGATGATGTCGCCGATCGCCTTGACGAAGCCCATGTCGTGCTCGACCACGATCAGCGTGTGCTTGCCCTTCAGCCGCGCAAACAGTTCGGCGGTCTTGCGGGTTTCCTGTGCCGTCATGCCCGCGGTCGGCTCGTCCATCAGGATCAGCTCGGCGTCCTGGGCGACCAGCATGCCGATCTCCAGCCACTGGGTCTGGCCGTGCGACAGATAGGCGGCCGGCCGGTCGAGCTGTTCGGTGAGCCCGACCAGTTCGGCAAGACGTTCGATGTCGTCGCGGCCGGCATTGCCGATACTCCAGCGCAGATTGCCGAACACGGAGGTGCGGCGCGCCCGCGCCACTTCGAGATTGTCGCTGACCGAGAGCTCGCGAAACACGCTCGGCACCTGGAACTTGCGGCCGACACCGGCGCGGGCGATCTCGTATTCCTCAAGATCCTGCAGCGCGGTGCCGTCAAAGCTGACGGTGCCGGCGCTGGGCTTAACCTTGCCGCAGATGATGTCCAACGCCGTGGTCTTGCCGGCGCCGTTCGGCCCGATCAGGCAGCGTAGCTCGCCCTTGCCGACGCTCATGTTGAGCGAATTGAGCGCCCTGAAACCGTTGAAGCTGACCGAGACGTCGCGGAGATCGAGATGGGAGCTCATGTGCTGCCCTCCGTCTGGCTGACACCCCGTGCAACCGCGCCGCTGGCGGCCTGTCTGCGCTGGGCAACCCAGCGCCAAGTGGCCTGCGCGAGGCCGGCGAGCCCCTTTGGCAGGAACAGCACCACGAGCACGAACAGCGCGCCCATCACCAGCGTCCAGGTTTCGAGGAACGCCGCGGATTCCGACAGCGCGCCCTGCATGCCCGCGACCAGCACCGCGCCGAGGAATGCCCCGACCAGGCTTTGCCTGCCGCCGACGGCGCACCACACCACGACCGAGAGCGAGAGCTGCACGCCGAGGAAGGTCGGCGAGGCAAACTCCATCACGACCGTGTAGAGCATGCCGGCGAGGCCTGCGATCGCAGCCGACAGCGCGAACACGAAGATCTGGTAGAGCGCGACGTCGTAGCCGAAGTAGCGCACCCGGCTCTCGTGGTCGCGGATCGCCTGCACGATCAGGCCGGCCCTGGACTTGGTGAAGGCAAAGGCAACCAGCAGGCTGAGCAGCACGCATCCGGCGACGAGGTAGTAGGTCGCGCGGCCATAGGCATCGAACGCGACGCCGAACAGCTCGAGCTGGGCGAGATCGGTGATGCCGTTGAAGCCGCCGGTGTAGCTCTGCTGGTCGATGATCACGAGATTGATCACCACCATGGTGGCGAGCGTGATGATCGAGACGTAGACGCCGGTGACCCGCCCCCGGAACATGAACCAGCCGAGTCCCGCCGCAACCAGCGCCGGCACGAGCAGGCCCGCGGCGATGGCGAAGCTGAGCGACCGGAACGGCTCCCAGAACCAGGGCAAATGCTGGACATTGTTCCAGACCATGAAGTCCGGCAGTCCGCTGGCTCCGGTATGCACCGGCACGGTCTTGAGCTTCAGCGCCATCGCCATCGCGTAAGAGCCGAGCCCGAAGCTCATCGCCTGGCCGAGATTCAGGATTCCGCCGAAGCCCCAGGATAGCCCGAGCGATATCGTCAGGATGCCCAGCACGAGATAGCGCGCGACCTTGTTGAGCAGGAAGTCATTGTTGAGCAGCACCGGGAGCGCGAACACCAGCGCGGAAACGATGAGCAACGGGGCAAGTTGCGCGATCAGGCGCTGCAATCCGCTGGAGTTGGAAATATTCGACGGCATAGATGAGCGATCTGTCTCAGGCCCGCACGCGTGCGGTGAAAAGCCCCTCGGGGCGGAAACGGATGAGCACGACGATGGCGAGCAGCACGATCGTCTTGGCCACCGTGTCGTTCTGCAGGAAGGCGATGCCGCCGGAGAGCTCGCCGAGGATGAAGGCACTTGCCACGGTGCCGGCGAGGCTCTGCACGCCGCCGAGCACGACCACCATGAAGGCGTCGACCACGTAGCCGGTGCCCATGTCGGGCGACACGCTCTTGAGCGGCGACACCAGCGCGCCGGCAAGTCCGGCAAGGCCCGCGCCATAGGCGAAGGTCAGCGCGTAGACCCGCTTGGCGTTGATGCCGAACGAGGCAGCGACCGAGCGGTCCTGGATAATGGCGCGCAGCTTCATCCCGACCGGGGTGCGGTTCATGAGCAACCAGGTCGCCCCGAACAGCGCGATCGACACGACGAACAGGAACACCCGGTACGACGATATCGGGATTCCGAACACGTCCATGCTGTCGGACAGCGCCGGCGGCAGCTGCACATAGCGCAATTCGCTGCCGACCATCAGCCGCACCGCCTGCTGCAGCATGATGCCGACGCCCCAGGTGGCGAGGATCGTGTCGAGCGGCCGGTTGTTGAGCAGGCTCAGCACGTAACGCTCGATGACCCAGCCGAACGCGGCCACCACCAGGAAGATCGGAACGAGGCTCGCGAGCAGGCCGAGCCCGAGATAGGTGTGGAACACCCAGGCGGCGTAAGCGCCGAGCATCACGAACTCGCCGTGGGCGAGATTGATGATGCCCATCGAGCCGTAGATGATCGACAGTCCCAGCGCCACGAGCAGCAGAATCGACCCGATGCTGAGGCCTGTGACAATTTGTTCGATGAGTTGGTCCACGTCGGGATCCGCTTTCGATGTTGGTTTGGGCGCCCTGCGCCCCTCGCATGTGTGCGTGAGGCCGCTTTCGTTGCCGGAAGCCGGCCGCCGGCGCCGCACGCCGACGGCCGTCGTCAGCCCCCGTCAGCTCTTCTCGACCAGGCCCTTCTCGGTGCAGGACTGCCCGGGATAGGCCGCGTAGGGCACCGGCTTCAGCCAATCCTTGGCCTCGACGAGAATCTCGAACTGGCCGTTCGACTTCGCCTGCGCGATCTTGGGCCACAGCCAGGTGTGCAGGTTCTCCGGCTCGATCCGGACCTTGCCCTGCGGCGCGATCACTTCCTGGCCCTTGACCGCGTCGCGGATGTTCGGCGGCGTGAGATCGCTGGTTGCCAGCTTCTCGACCGCCTGCTTGAACAGATAGGTCTGGAAGTAGCAGGCCTCCGAGACGAAATGCGTCACCTTGTCGGCTCCCCAGCGCTTCTTGTAGGCCTCGACGAACTTCTCGTTCTCAGGCGACTTGTGCACCATGAAGTACGGCGCCGAGGTGAAGTGACCGGCGGCAGCCTCTCCGCCCATCGCCGCGACCTCGTTCTCGGAGGTCGTGAGACTCGCCATCGGCATCTTCTCGGGATCGAGGCCGGCAGCCTTGTACTGACGATGCAGTGCGACCACGGAATCGCCGACCACGGTGGAGAAGATCACGTTCGGCTGCGTCGAGCGGATCTTGTTGATGACGGAAGAGAATTCGGAATGGCCGAGCGGCACATATTCTTCCGCCACGACCTCGCCGCCGAGCTTCTCGAGCAGCTTCTTGCAGTAATTGTTCTCTTCCTTCGGATAGATGTAGTTGGAGCCGATCAGATAGAACTTCTTGCCGAACTTCTTGACCAGCCAGGGCACGAACTCGTCCTGCTGCTGGTTCGGCACGGCGCCGGTGTAGATGACGTTCTTCGAGCACTCGCGGCCCTCATAGAGCGTCGGATACCAATAGAGATTGTTCTGCCGCTCGAAGACCGGGAGCACCGCCTTGCGACTCGCCGAGGTATAGGAGCCGAACACGCTCACGCATTTGTCGCCGACGACGAGCTTGCGGGCCTTCTCCGAGAACGTCGCCGGATCAGACGCAGGATCCTCGACGATCGGCACGATCTTGCTGCCCTTGATGCCGCCGGCGGCGTTGATCTCCTCGATCGCAAGCAGCGTCGCCTTGTTGAGCGATTCCTCGATGATCGCGGTCGTTCCCGTCAGCGAGAACAGCACGCCGACCTTGATCTCGCCGCCCGCGGCGTACGCGAGGTCGGCGTTCTTGATCCAGATATGCGGCAGTCCGGCGCCGGCAAATGCACCAAGCGCCGCGGTATTCCTCAGCAAAGTCCGCCGTGAAATGCTCATCCCTAGCTCCCTTCAGGACTGAAAAAACAAAAAGCCCTCCCGATGCGCGCTTACGCGAGCATTGGGAGGGCTTTGTTGCCGGTTGTGTCGAAGGCGGCGCTGTCGCCGCCGGCCCCGCTATTGGGGCTTACTGTTGATGATCGTAGCCAAGCAGTTCGAACGAGTCAACAATCGCCGCGGCGACTGCACTTGCCGACACGCGACGATCCATCGCCTGTCGTCTGATAAAGCCATAGGCTTCGGTTTCCGGCATCTGCCGCGTCGCCATCAGGATGGCCTTGGCGCGTTCCACCGTGCGCATCGAACGCAGATTGTCGTCGAGCTTCTCGATCTTGCTGCGAAGCCGCCGTTCGTAGCTGAACTGGCTGCGCGCCAGCACGAGGCTGGACAACACTGCATTCTGCGTGAACGGCCGCGGCAGAACGGCGTTGGGCGTTGCATGACACAGCGCGTCGGCATGAACGGCTTCCGTCGCCGGCAGGATCACGACCAGCGCGGAACGCGCGTCGCCGGGAATCCACGGCAGGCGCCGCGCCAGATCCGGTGAATATTCGCAGTACACCACGTCGGCATCGGCCGGCACGCTCTCCGGCATCGGCCAGACCTGGCGCACCCGCATCCTGAATCGCTGCAATTCGCGCAGCAACATGCCGACCTGATCGTCGACCGGCGCGACCACGACAGCCGACAGATCGGCAAGTTCCTGAACCATGGTCTTGCGTCCGCCGACGTCTCGGCTCGGCTGCGGCTTACGCGACATCTCGTTCATTGGACGCTTCCTGTTTGCGTTGCACGACCATATCCGATCAGGAACGGATCCGCATGCACCGGCTCCTTCGACTGGCTGACCACATCGAACTGTCCCTGGCGGTTGGCGCGTCCGATGCGCGTCCACAGATCAGTATGACCCGACATCGGGTTGACTGTCACCGCACCTTGCGGTGCATCAAAGCTGGTGCCGAACACCATCGAGCGCAGCACTTCGGTGTCGAGCGAATTGACCTGCTCGAGCGCCTTCGCAAACAGATGCAGCTGGAAATAGGATGCCTCGGCGCACATGTTGGTGGAGATGTCGGCGCCGAACCGCTTCTTGAAGCGCTGCACAAACGCGCTGTTGGCGCTGCCCTCGACGCCCTGGAAGTAGGATGCCGCGGTGACGTGTCCTTCGCCGACGTCGAAACCCATCGCGGCGATTTCGGCTTCCGTCGTGGTCAGGCTGGCGATCGGCACTTGCTTTGGATCGAGCCCGACATTCGCGTAGGCCTGATAGAGGAAGACCGTACCCTCCCCCACGACGGTCGAGAAGATCACGTCGGGTCTGACCCGCTTGATGTCCTGGATGATCGGGACAAAGTCCTGCCAGCGCGCGTAGACATTGACGTAGCGCTCGCCCACGACCGAGCCGCCGTTGCTCTTCAGCAGTTCCCGCATCACCCGGTTGGACTCACGCGGATAGATGTAATCCGATCCCACGAAATAAAATCGTGTTCCGAACGTATCCATCAGATAGCGGCACAGCGCGAGGCTGTTCTGATTCGGCGAGGCGCCGGTGTAGATGACGTTCGGCGACGCCTCGAAACCCTCATAGAGCGTCGGGTACCACAGCAGGCCGTTCAGCCGTTCGACCACCGGCAGCACCGCCTTGCGGCTCGACGATGTGTAGCAGCCGAATATAGTGCTGACCTGATCCTCCACCATCAACCGTTTGGCGTAGTGGCCATAGGCGGCCGAATCCGAGCCAGGGTCGTAGGCGACGGGAACCAGCTCGCGGCCGCAGACCCCGCCCGCCTCGTTCACCTCCTCGATCGCAAGCTGCGTGCCCTGATACTGGGTCTCCTCGATCACCGACATGAAGCCGGTTCGCGAGAACAGCACGCCTATCCGCCATGGAGCGGAGGTCGCTTGGGTAAGGTTCGACATGATCAGGCCCTCGACAGAATTGGAGGGACGAGAGGGATTATTGTTCTTGTTGCTCTCGAACAGCATTGCCGGGGGCGGAAGATTGCATGTCATCTGCCGCGAGACAAGGACCCAGGCAGCTCATCCTGTCAGCGGCGCTGACGCGAAAGCAGGCAAACCAGACGTTACCCGCAAATGATCACAGGTGCAGCGGTCCACGGACCGTCTATCTCCGGTAGACGCGCGATCGATTGCCCGTATCAAGCGCAGGGATGGATAGTAACTCGGGGGAAACCTACGGCCGGCGCCATTGCAGCAAGGAGTAAGGCGGATCCGACTCCGGGTGATGCTCGAAGACCCCTTCGACATCGGCGCCGATTGCAGCCGCCTGTTCGGGATCGCCGAGCAGATTGCCGACCATGCGAATGCCGCCGGCCTGCGGCAGTTCGACAAGCACCGCGATGTAAGGTCCATGCCCTTTCAGCGCCGCATGCGACGGATGCCATACGCGTTCCCAGCTGAAGATCCGGCCGCGCGGCTCGACCTCGGTCCATGCCGGATCGAAGGCGTGACAGCGGTGGCAGAGCCATTCGGGTCCGAACTGCCAAGTGTTGCAGCCGCCGCAGCGTTGCACCAGCAGCTTGCCCTGACGCAATCCTTCCCAGTAAGGCGCAGACAGGCCGTCAGGTTCTGCAACCGGGATCGGCAGACCTGCCGGGAGGTGGCGCGCGCTCGGCTTGCTCATAAGGTGGCCTCCGAACCCAAGATGAGGTTGCTCGCGGGAGAGACCATCGGACCTCCGATGACCATTGCGACGTCGCTGCGTCGAGCCTGGCTCGTCGACGCGCCGCGCACCTGGCGAACCGCTTCCAGCACGAGCTCAAAACCGTGCATGTAGCATTCGGCGAGGTTGCCGCCGCTGGTGTTGAGCGGCAGGCGCCCGGACGGCGCGATCAGGTTGTCGAATGTCAGGAAGTCGTTGGCCTCTTCAGGCTTGAAGAAGCCGTGCTCCGCCAGCGCCATCACGACACCGCCGGTGAAATTCTCGTAGGCCTGGACCACACCGACATCGGACGGCCCTACTCCGGCCATGCGGTAGAGATCAGGGGCAACGGTGTCGAAACTCGCCGTGGCGTAGAGCGGTGCGTTGTGCGCCGTCGCCGCCGCGCGATGTCCGGATCCGAAGGCCGCACCGAGCAGATAGGCCGGCTTGTGCTGGAATTCCGCGGCGCGCTCTGCCGATACCAGCAACAATGCCGCCGCGCCGTCATTTTCCATGCAGCAATCGTGGAGATGGAACGGCTCCACAATCCAGCGCGAGGCATCGTATTTCTCGACGTCCAGCGGCTTGCCGTGCATCACGGCACGCGGGTTGGCCTGGGCATGGTGATAGGAGGCGAGCGCAATCGCGCGCAACGCCTCTTGCCGCACGCCGTGCTCGTGCATGTAGCGCTGCACCCGCATGGCAAAGCGCTGCGGCGGCGCCAGCACACCATAAGGCATCAGGTAGGACCGCTCGCCCGAAACCGTGTGGATCCCGCCCGCCTGTCCGAACCGGCCATATTGGCCCTGCGCCAGCGAGCGGAACACCACGACACAATCGGCGAGGCCCGCGACGATCGCGGCCGCCGCGTTGGCAACCGCAGCACAGCAACCGCCGCCGCCTCCGCCCCATTGCATGGTGGCGGAGCGCAATCGATGCGTCCCGAGCGCCGCGGCCAGCCGCGAGGCCTCGCTGCGATCGTCGCTGTAGGACGAGAAGCCGTCGATCTTGCGCGGATCGAGCCCGGCATCTTCGCACGCCGCCAGAATGGCTTTCAGCGCGAGCTTGAATTCCGGGTCGGGAGAAGCGCCGTGTCGATAATAATCCGTTTCACCGATCCCGATGACAGCCACACGGCCCCGCAGCGTCCGCTCGTCTCGCGCGCGCGCCGTCACGACTTGGCATCCTGTCGCGCGGGCTGGCTGCCGAAAGCCCCGCCTGCGGCGAGGCGCGCAATCTCCGCCTCGTCGTAGTCGAGCAACTCACGCAGGACATTCTCGGTGTGCTGCCCAACGGCTGGTGCGGCAACGGGATCAACGATCGGTGTTCGCGAATAGCGGATCGGCAGGTTCACGTTCGGCACCCAACCCAGCGTCTCGTGCGGGATCCGGGTGACGATCCCGCGCTCCCTTGCCTCCGGGGAACGGATCGCCTCGCCGACGGTGCGCACCTGACCGCAGGGCACCCCCGCCGCCCGCATCCGCGATTGCCAGTGCGACCAGGGCTGCCGGGCAAAGGCATCGCCGAGAATCGCGAACAACTCCTCGCGCCGACGGATTCGATCCGGGCCGGTTGCATAGATCTCAGCCGCCGCGAGATCCTCGCGCTCGACAACCTGCGCCATCAGGCGTTGGAAGATCTTGTCGTTGCCGCAGTTGATATAGAAGGCGCAATCGCTGGCCTGAAACACACCCGACGGACACGTATCCGGACTGGTATTGCCGCTTCGCTTCGGATCGGCATTGTTGAACAACGACTGCATGGTCGCGTAGCCGGTCATCAGGACCGCATTCTCGAACAACGACACCTCGATGGCCTGGCCCTGCCCGCTGCGTTCCCGCGCGAACAGCGCGCCGAGGATCGCATTGCTCGCCATCATCGCGGTGCTGATATCCATCACCGGCGACAATGCCCGCACGCCCTCGCGGTCGGCATAGCCGTTCATCGACACGAAGCCGCTCTCGACCTGCGCGATCGGATCGAAACCGAGCCGGTCCGAAAATGCCCCGTCACGGCCATACGCCGACACCGAGCAATAGATGATCTCGGGCTTGATCTTGCGGCAGCTCTGATAGTCGAGCCCCAGCCGTGCCATCACATCAGCCGAAAAATTCTCGACTAGGACGTCCGCCGTCGCGATCAGCTCGCGCGCGACCTTCAGGCCCTCGGGGGACTTGAGATCGAGGGCGACGCTGCGCTTGTTGCGGTTGGTCCAGAGGAACGGCGCACCGTGCCTGAGATCGGGATGCACCGGGGGATAGCGGCGCAAATCGTCACCGCGGCCGGGCGCTTCGATCTTGATCACCTCGGCGCCCATGTCGGCGAGGATCATGGTCGCAAACGGTCCCGCGATGAAATGCGAGAAATCGATCACCCGGACCCCCTCGAGCGCTCTTGGCGCATCGACGGGGCGCGGCGTGTGCTCGGGGAAGTCGGCTTCAAGCTGATCCAGCATCAGGGCATCCGTCGGTTTGAGAAGAGTTGATCCGAGTGTCGCTGCCGTCGTCGTCAATTGCTCTTCGGCGGCTCGACGAGCGAGCATCCGCCCTGGTCGAGCGGCCGAAACGCCTCCGGCCCTGTGAGCACGCCGACCTGCTCCAGCAGGTCCCACTTGCTCTTCGACGCATTCGGGCTCTTCACTTTGAAGATATACATGTTGTGAATGGCGCGGCCGTCCGCGCGCACCACGACCGGCCCGAACAAGGCGTCGTCGATCGGCTTCTCCTTCAACTTCCGGATCACCGCGGGCGCGTCATTGGTTCCTGCCGCCAACGCTGCGTTCAGATAGGCCAGCACGGAGGAATAGACGCCGGCGTGGAACGCGGTCGGCGATTGTCCGCGCTGACGCTCGCTGAACTTTGCCGACCAGGCACGGCTGGCATCATTGAGGTCCCAGTAGAACGGCTGGGTGATGATCAACCCCTCGCCGACCGCAAGGCCGCTCGACTCGACATCGTTGGTGGTGGTCAGCAGCGCCGCGAAGGTGCGCCCGCTCTGTTTCAGCCCGAACTCGGCGGATTGCTTGATCAGGCTGACCGTGTCGCCGCCTGCGGTCGCGAACGCGATCACGTCTGCGCCCGAGCTATCCGCCTGGAGGATGAACGAGGCGTAGTCCGCATTGTTGATCGGCACATTGACCGACCCAAGAATGGTGCCGCCGCCGGCGCCGATCACGGCCGTGCCGTCGCGCACCATCGACTTGCCGAGCGCATTGTCGGTCGCGATGAAGTACCATTTCTTGCCGCCGTGACGCACGAGATAGGCACCGATCGTGTGCGAGGCCGCCCAGGTGTCGAAGGTCCACTGGATCGTGTTGGGCGAGCAGTATTTCCCGGTCAGATCGGAGGACGCCGCACTCGATGCAATCAGCGCCGCCTTGGTGCCGCGCACGACTTCGTTGACGGCGAGCCCGACGGCCGAGTTCGGCACGTCGGCAACCGCATCGACCTTCTCCTGATCGATCCAGCGGCGCGCGATTGCGGCGCCGACATCCGCCTTGTTCTGGTGGTCGGCCGAGACGATCTCGACCTTGAAATCCGGATGAAGCCGCATGAAGTCTTCGGCGGCCATTTTGGCCGCCGTCACCGAACCTTCGCCGGCATTGTCCGAGTAAGGGCCCGACGCGTCGTTAAGCACGCCGATCTTGAGGGCGCGCGCAGCGTCCGCCGACGCGGGCGAACTGACGCACACGGCCAGCAGGGCCATTCCGGCAATATGCGAGAGATACTTCATTGTTTCCACCCGTCGTCTGTTGTTGTTCTAGAGATCGAGCACGAGCGTGCGGGACTTGGCGCCCGAACAGCAGATCATGACGCTCTTGTTCGCCGCTTGCTCTTCCTTGCTCAGAAACTGGTCGCGATGGTCGGGTGTGCCCTCGAGCACGCGCGTCTCGCAGGTGCCGCACACTCCCTCGGTGCAGGCGTAGTTCGCGGTGATGCCGGCATCCAGCAACGCATCGAGGATCGTCTTGCCGGGCTCGACCGCAATCGTGCGGTTGCTTCGCGCGAGCTTGACGTCGAAGCCGCCTTCGGTAGAGGGCGCTTCGCGCGCCTGGAAGTATTCGACGTGCACGCGATCGGACGGCCGACCGGCCGCCGCCGCCTCGAATGCCGCAAGCATGGGCACCGGGCCGCAACAATAAAGATGCGCGTGGGCCGGTGCGTTTCCGACAATTGCCGGCAGGTCGAACAGACGCCCCGATCGCTCGTCGTCGAAATCGAGATGTATCCTGGAATGAAGATCGGATCGGAATGCATCGAGCTCGTCGAGGAACGCGGCACCAGTGCGCGTCCTCGCGGCGTAGAACAGCTCCCAGTGGCGTCCGAGCGCCTCCAGCCGCCGGATCATGGACAATAGCGGCGTGATGCCGATGCCGCCGGCGATCAGGACCGAATGCTCTGCCGCTTCGTGCAGCGCGAAATTGTTGCGCGGCTCCGAGATCGTCACGATGTCCCCGACCTTCATGGAGTCGTGGACAAAGCTGGAGCCGCCCCGGCTTTCGGCATCCTTGTTGACGGCGATCACATAGCGGTGCCGCTCGCGCTCATCGTTGATCAGCGAATAGCTGCGGATCATGCCGTTCGGCAGATGCAGGTCGATATGGCTGCCGGCGGTGAACGGCCGCAGCTCGCCGCCTGTCCGCGCGATCAGCTCATAGGAATTGATCCGCTCGGCCTCGTAGCCGATGCGTTTGACCAGCACGTCCTGCGTCACGTCAGCCATGGCGGGATGCGCTCACAGCTCGTACCCGAAATCGGCGCCGAGCTTCGCCCGCATGAACGGCGCGCCGACATCGACCCAGGAATCCTCCGGCGGCAGCCGCAGCGACACCGCCCGCACCATGAACACGTCGGGGTCCAGCACACCCTTGGGCTTGATCGCGTGATCGCGATAGGCGCCGAGCGCTTCCAGAATGAAACGCCGCGTCATCGCAATGCCCGTATCGCTCGAGCAGAGCGTCTCCCTGGTGCGATCGAAGATCGGCGAGACACCGCTCTGGCAGGCGCCGTCCTGCACCCAGAGCCCCGGCAGGCCCGAGAACCACGTGGTGCGCTGCGCCTCGTAGTCGAATTGAAAGCCGTTCTGCGGATTGTATTTGGTCCAGTAGCCTGCATACGGAACCGTCACCGGGTGCTGGACCAGCGCGTGGCGGCTGGCATGGCCACTCTCGCGGCCCTTGTGTCCTTCGGCGAAGACCTGCCGCGTTTTCTCCAGCAGCGGCTCCGACGGATGATAGGAGAACATGATGCAAAGTGTGTTCTCGTCATCGATCGGCACCCAGGCGTGCCCGCTCAGATCCGGGAACGGCGACAGCGGGGGCACCAGCGTATAGAACGGCAGCAGGAACTGGTTGACGCGCCAGTACAGCGTGTTGGCATCGTAATTGCGCCGCGCGGCGATGCTCATGCCGAAGTCTTGCTTGATGCATTCGAAGGTCGGCCGCAGGTCGCGCTTCTGGATCCAGGCGCTCGTCGTGCCCTGGGCGTCCAGCCGACCGTGCAGCAGCGGGGCGTGCGCCGAGTCGATCTCGCCCTCGACCGCCTGCAGCCAGTTGCACTCCTGGACGCGAATCGAGATGTGCACCTGCTCGGCTGGCACCAGATTCCATTCGAGGTTCGGCAGCGGCGGAAGCTCGGCCTGGTCGGGACCCATATAGGTCCAGATCATCCCGTTGCGCTCCTTGCAGGGATAGGCCTTGATCCGCACCCGCTCCTTGAGGCGGCTGCGCACCGGCTCGGCCGGCATGTCCGTCACCGCGCCGGTGACGTCGAATTTCCAGCCGTGATAGACGCAGCGCAGCCCGCAATCCTCGTTTCGCGCGAAGATCAGCGGCGCGCCGCGATGCGGACAGGCCTGGTCGACCAACCCGATGCGGCCCTCGGAATCCCGAAAGGCAACCAGATCCTCGCCGAGCAGCCGGATGCGTTTCGGCTGTCCGTCCGTAGCGAGGTCCGCCGACGGCAGGAAGGGAATCCAGTAAAGACGAAACAGATCGCCGAGCGGCGTGCCTTTGCCGACCCTCACCAGGCGTTCATTGTCTTCGCGCGAGAGCATGCGTTGCCTCCTTCAATTGCGTGTGGCCGGGCCCGCCGCACCGCCGAGAAATGCGGCGACACGGTCGGAAAGTCCGAGCTCCTGAGCGGTCCAAAGCGGATCGGATGCGGTGAGCGGCTTGCGTGGCATGGGGGGCTGCTTGCCCTCCTCCACCAGGCCGACGATCAATTCGATGCGCCGCCGCTCGAGCTCCCGCAATGCGTCCTCGACGACGGCGGCTTCCGCCGTGCATCCCGGCAGCTCCGGATAGGCAAGGCGAATCCGCCACTGCCCCGGCTCGGTTTCGACGGCTTCGGCCTCAAGCAGATAGGGAATCGACAGCAGCTCACGCAGGTCCAAGTTCAACCTCCCTGCACGATGTCTTGGCATCGCATTTGATACGTATACGTACTACATTGCCGGATGACTGACAAGGCCGAAAGCAGTTGCATCGTGCCGGGAACAGACCGGGGTGCGGTTCACCGCAGGGTTGAGGACGTCAGGCCAAGCTGCTAACGGCTAACGCGAATTCGCAAAATCGGAGTCCAACGACGGCATGGCAGCCGACAAGAGTATGAAAACGAGTTCGGCGACGGACATTGCGCGCGACTGGCAACTCGAAGGCGGAGTCGGATTTCTGTTGCGGCTGCTGGAGGCCCGCTACGACGGGCTCTATCAGAGCATGACGCGTCAGAGCGACATCACGCCGCGGCAGTTCGGCGTGCTGATGGCGCTGTACCAATTGGGTCCTCTCACCCCCTCGGTGCTGGCGGAGCGGATCAGTTGCGACCGCAACACGCTCAGCGAGATGCTGAAGCGGATGGTTGCACGCCGGCTGGTTTCAAAGAAGAACAATCCGGACGACCGCCGCTCGCTCCAGGTGCAGATCACCGCCAAGGGAGAGGAAGCGCTTCTGGCAGTTATCCCCGCCGCCGCCGAGCTGCAAAACATCATGCTGGCACCCCTGCGCAAGGAAGACCGCGCGCATTTCCTGAAATGCATGCTGGCGATCGCGAAGGCACCGCCGCCGGACGCTCCGTCCGATACCTGAGACCGCCGGCGTCCGGCTGCCTAAGCCTGCGCCCTGCCAAACGTGCCCGCAGCCGCGAGCGCCGCGATTGCGTCCGGCGACAATCCCAGGATCCGCGACAGCAAATCGTCGCGCTGCGCGCCAATCCCGGGAACTTGGCTTCCGATCGACGTATCGGCCCCGGACATCTGCCATGGCGCATTGACGCCGACGAATTCGCCGGCGCCATCCGAGACCGTCCCAAACACGCCCCGTTGACGCAGATGGGCGTCGGTCAGCGCCGCGCCCGGCGTCCGGTACTCGGCGCAGGGAACGCCGGCACGATCCAGCGCCGCGATGCATTCAGCGACGGTGTGGCGCTCGGTCCATTGCTCGATCACCTGCATCATGGCGGTCCAGTTGGCACCACGCGCCGGAATGGTCGCAAAGCGCGAATCGTTTGCCAGTTCGTCCTGCCCCGTCACCTCACATAGCGCCGCAAAATTGCGCGGCGTGACCGGGGCGATCAGGATATCACTATCGCGCGTGCGGACCGGCCCATAGGTCGGACGCGGCGAGCGGATCGGGAATTGCGCTTCCTGGAGCTCGTAGACCAGCAGGTTAAGCATGCAATCCATCAACGCCACATCGACGCGCTGCCCCTTGCCGGTGCGTTCGCGCTGGACCATCGCGGTCTGGATCGCGGAATAGCCGAAGATGCCGCCGAGGATGTCGGCGACAAAGATCGCGCCGGCCGCCGGACGCTCCCGGTCGCCGGCATAGCGCATCAGCGAGATATCGAATCCGCTCTCGGCGTGCACGATCATGGCGTAAGCGGCCCGCTCGGCGGCGGGGCCTGTCTGGCCATAGCCCGAGATCGAGCAATAGATCAGGCGCGGGTTGATCTCGCGAAGCGCATCGTAGCCGAGGCCGAGCCGCTCCATCACACCCGGACGGAAATTCTCGACAACGATGTCCGCCTCCGCGACCATGCGATGCACGAGCTTGACGGCATCGGCGTTCTTCAGGTCCAGCGCCAGGCTACGCTTGCCGGCATTGAGCTGGCCGAAATAGGTGCTGTGGCCTTCGCGCAGCGGCGTCCGCAGCCGCATGTCGTCGCCTTCCGGCGGCTCGATCTTGATCACCTCGGCGCCGACGTCGGCGAGCAGCCGCGCGCAATACGGCCCCGCCACCATGATGGAAAAATCCAGCACCCGCACCCCGGCGAGCGGCGCCCTGTCGCCATCTTTTTTCATCCGATCTCTCCTATCTCGGCAGTCTCAGCGCGCGTTGTGCGATCAGGCTGCGCTGAATCTCATTGGTCCCGATGCTGATGACCCACATCAGCGAATGCCGCAGGTTCTGCTCGAAGCGGCCATTGTCGATCGCGACCGGCATCTGTTCGGACAGCGCGGCGCGCATGCCGAGAATGTCGAGCGCGGCCTCGCCGAATCGCTCCATCAGCTCTCCGGAAAACACCTTGCTGATCGCGCCATATTCCGGCGGCGTCATGCCGTCGGCGGCAAGCTCGGCACAATGCATCATTAATAGACGACCGATCTCGATCTCGGATGCCAGGGTCGCCATCCTGTCGCGGACGATGGGGTCATCGGCGAGAGACCGCTCTCCTTGTCTCGCCATCACATGCAAACGCAGCTGTTCGAAGGCGTGCGCGACCTTCAGGACGATCCCGCCACCGACCAGCCCTCGCTCGAAGGCGAGCGCGCCGGTCAGCACCTTCCAGCCGCCATTGACCTCGCCAACCAAATTCTCGGCGGGAATGCGGACATTGTCGTAGAAGATGTTGGCAAACGTACCGTCATACATGGTGACGGATGGACGGATGGTGATGCCCGGCGCATCCATCGGCACGATGAACATGCTGATGCCGGCATGCGGCGGCCTCGCGTCCCTGTCGGTCCGGGCAGCGAGGAACATGTATTTGCCCCACCAGGTGGTGGTCCAGATCTTCTGGCCGTTGATCACCCAGTGATCGCCGTCCCTGATAGCACTGGTGCGCAGCGCCGCGAGGTCCGAGCCCGCCTGCGGTTCGCTGTAGCCCATGCCGTGCATGGCTTCGCCGCGCAGGATTTCCGGAAGATATTTTTGCTGCTGCTCTGCCGTGCCGAACATCATCAACGCGTTGGCCTGGATCGCCGCACCGATCCGCGGCGCCTCGCCCCGCTCCATCGTCTCCATGAAGGCGATCTGCTCCAGTGGAGAGCGCGCCTGGCCGCCGAACTGCTCCGGCCATCCGAGGCCAATCCATCCGGTCTCGCCGATATTTCGGGCGAAGCTCGCATCGAACTCGCGCTTGGCGAATGGCCTCTGATCGAACGCCTGCTTTGTGTCTCCGGTCCAGTTTTGCGTGAGCCAGAGCCGGACCTGCTCGCGAAACGCATTTCCGGCGGACCCGAGGTCGTATTGCGGCAACCCGGCGCCACCCGCATCCAACAGTCGCGCGGCAAGTCTGCACTTCGCATCCGAGGCGCCGCCGAGCGCGATGGTATCGAGGTGCACGCGCTTGAAGTGGATCGGCGCCTCGTGCTCCTCGGCATAGCCGATCGCACCGAATGTATGCTGGGTCTCCAGCGAGACCTGCCGCAGCGCATTGCCGGAAAACGCCGATGCGCAATCGGCGAAGTAGCGCCAGTCGTCGTCGCCGCCATCATGCAGTCCGGCGGCATGCTCGAGGATCAGCCTGACGCCTTCGAGCGCGATCAGGCAGTTGGCCAGCTTGTGCTGAATGGCCTGGAACTTGCCGATCGGTTGTCCGAACTGATGCCGCTCCTTGGCGTAGTCCACCGCCAGCTCAAACGCCCGCCGCGCCGCGCCGTAAGCGCGCGCGGTCAACGCCGCCTTGCCCTTGATGCGGAGATCGTCCAGATCGACCGTCCCGACGGGAATGCGCATGAGCGGCGCTGCGTTCAGCCTGACCTCGGAGAGCCCCGATGCCCCCATCGCGCGGGTCGCAACGCATTCGACACCGGGACCGCCAAGATCGATCAGCGCAAGATGGGCTTGATCGAGCGCGACCAGAAGATGCGTGGAGCCTCCCGCGGCCTCGACAAAGCGGAGCACACCTGTTGCCCTGAGGTCCATGACCTGGATCGAGCCCGTGCCAGGATCGGGGTCCAGCGCACCAAACGAGAAGGCGATGATCGCCTTCCCGGAATGCAGCCGCTCCAGCAGATCCACCACGACGTCGACCTGCGATCCGGAGATCGCAAGATTGGCGAGCGCCGCAGACCACATCGGCGCCGGGCATCCGGCCCGGCCAAGCTCCGACATGACGACAAGAATCTCGGCGAGTCCGCCTTCGCCACCTTCTGCACCAAGCGCGGCGACGCCCTGCCCGACCAGCTTGCGCCAGATCGCCGACACTTCGTCCGGCGAGGACGACGCCGTTGCGCCGCGCGAACGCCAATGCTCGTCGAGGAAGCCGCGCAAGGAATCGCGCAGCATTCCTGCGACATCGTCATTCGACGCTTCGGTCGCCGTCATTGCCCAGCCCCCGAGCTATGCCTGGCCGAACCTCGGCTTGCGCTTCTCCTTGAACGACATCGTCGCCTCCTTGTGGTCCGCGGTCTCGAACGTCACCTGCTCAAGCGCCATCGAGGCCTCCAGCAGCATGTTCACGCGCTCCTTGACGATCTGGTTGATCGACAGCTTGGTCCAGCGAATGGCCCAGGTCGGACCGTTGGCGAGCTCGACCGCGATCTCGCGGGCCTTGGCCAGTACCTCCGCGCGCGGCGCGACGTGATTGACCAGCCCGATCCGCTCCGCTTCCTTGCCCTTCAGCAGCGTGCCGCGGATCAGGAATTCCTTGGCCTTGTTGATGCCGACCAGCAGCGGCCAGATCACCGTGCCGCCGTCGCCTGCGACCAGACCGACGCGCGAGACGTGGGTGTCGCCGATCCGCGCATCTTCCGCCATCACGGTGATGTCGCAGAGCAGCGCATGGGTCGCCGCCAGGCCGATGGCGTCGCCGTTGATCGCCGCGATGATCGGCTTGTCGAGCTCGAGCTGGCGGGTGACGCCGCGCCGGCTGATCATGGGATCGTGGACTTCGCCCTCCTCGAGCACGTCGCCGCCCGGCCGCTCGGACATCGCCTTCACGTCGCCACCGACGCTGAAGAAGTCGCCGGCGCCGGTCAGCACCACGGCATTGACGGCATGATCGTCGGCGAGGTCGTCCCAGATCGTTCGCAGCTCGCGGATCAGCTTCTGATTGATGGCATTGCGCGCCTGCGGGCGATTCAAGGTCACGGTCGCGACCTTGTCCGCGACCTCGACCGTCAGGCATTCATACTTGGCGTAGTTGGACACGTTTGCCTCCATTGTTATTGCTGTTTGAGTGTTGAATAATTCGCCGGCGCGGCGCGCTACCGGCGCAGCCCGGGCTGCACGTCGGCCAATGCGACGTGAAGCGACATCGCACCCGGATCCTGCTCCAGCATGCGCTGCACGGATTCCAGGTGCGACCGCAGCAGCCGGCTTGCCAGCGCCACGTCTCGTTCGCTCAGCGCCGCCAGGAATTGCCGCCGCTTCTCCGCGAGCCGCGCCATCGCGACCCCGCTGGAAGCGACCTTGGCATAGACGAAGCGCATGTGGATCTCGGTGACCGAATCCACGATCATCGCGATCACCTTGTTGCCGGTCGAGGCCGCCAGCAGCTTGTAGAACTCGCGCGAGCATTCGACCCGATCGAGCAGCCGGCCCTCCTTCGTGGCAAGCTCGGTCCGCTCGATATTGGCTTCCAGCGCATCGAGGTCGGTGCGCCGGGCATTTGCGCATGCCAGCTGCACCACGAGGTCGAGGACGTGGACCCGCGCCTCCGACAATTCCCGCACGGATATGGTCCCGAGGCTCAGCATGTCGCGCATGACCTCGTTCATGCGGCGGGTGTCGCCCTGCTGAATGAAGGCGCCACCCTTGACGCCCTTCTGCAGTCGCAGCACGCCGGCCATCTCCAGGCTGCGCAGCGCTTCCCGCAGCACATTCCGGCTGACGCCGAGTTGCTGGGCGAGTTCGCGCTCGGCCGGCAGCTTGTCGCCGGGCTTCAGCACGCCGAGCGCCAGCTGCTCGCGAATGCGCTCGCAGATCTCCTCGAACGTCCGCCTGGTGTGGATCGGCTTGAATGTCGGCGCGGCCGCGGAGCCGGCCGCACGGAGATCGGTGGCCCGCTCGCGCCGGTTCGGCGAGGCGGTGCGGGGGCGCTGCGGCGTGCGAGGGCTTGACTTGGTGCTCATGCGGTGAATTATTAAATGGATCACCCATTCAATGGAAGCCCCTTTTTGGCTTCCGGCAAAGAAAACAGACGGGGAGCCCGTATGAGTTTTTCCGAGGAGCAGGTCGCCTTCCGCGACAACGTGCGCAGGATGGTCGCAAGGCATGTGGCGCCGATTGCCGCCGAAATCGACGAGACCGACCGCTTCCCGCTCGAACTGGTCAAGCTGTTCGGCGAGATGGGATTGATGCAGCTCTGGGTGCCGGAGCGCTACGGCGGCCCGAACGGCAACCTGACCATGGCCTGCATCGCGCGCGAGGAAATCTCGAAGGTCTCGCCCGCCTGCGCATCGATCGCGGCGCTCAACACCATGTTTATCATGCCGTTGCTGCATTTCGGCTCGGAAGAGCAACGCCAGAAATATTTGCCGATCATCGCCCAGGGCGGCGTGGTTACGGCGATCGCGATCTCGGAGCCGCAGGCCGGCTCCGACGTCGCCGCGCTCAACACCCGCGCCCGCAAGGACGGCGACAGCTATGTCCTGAACGGCCGCAAGCAGTGGTGCAGCTACGGCGTCGTCGCCGACTACATCGTGGTGATGGCGCGGACCAGCGACGGCGCCGGCGCCGACGGAATCAGCGCCTTCATCGTCGAGCCGAAGAAGATGCCGGGCATTACGTTCGGCCGCCACGAGCGCAAGATGGGCTTTCGCGGCGCCCCCAATACCCCGATCTTCTTCGACAATGTCCGGGTCCCGGCCGAAAACCTCGTCGGCGAGGAAGGCAAGGGCTTTCGCGCGTCGATGCGCGCGCTCGACCTCAATCGCCCGACCATCGGCGCCCAGTCGGTCGGCCTCGCGCAAGGCGCGCTCGATGCCTGCGTCGCCTACGCCAAGGAACGCAAGCAGTTCAAGCAACCGATCGCCGAATTCCAGGGCGTGCAGTTCATGCTCGCGGACATGGCGATGCAGATCGAGGCCGCCCGTGCGCTGGTCTATGAATGCGCCCGCGCCGGCGATGCCGGCGACTGGAAGCGGCTCAACGTGCTTGCCAGCATGGCCAAATGCGTCGGCAGCGACATGGCGATGAAGGTGACAACCGACGCGGTCCAGATATTCGGCGGCTACGGCTACACCATGGACTACCCGGTCGAACGCATGATGCGCGACGCCAAGCTGACCCAGATTTTCGAAGGCACCAACCAGATCCAGCGCGTGGTGATCGCCCGCGAGCTGCTGCGCTAGCGCAGATCGATTGCAACAGGAAACGAATTACAGGGAGGAACGACCTTGAACCGCATCATAGACCGGGCGTTGGCAGCTGTCGTGCTGTCAGCCCTGCTGGCGGCGCCTGCCTACGCGCAGAAAGCTTATGGACCCGGCGCCAGCGATACCGAGATCAAGCTCGGCCAATCGACGCCGCTGAGCGGCCCCGCCTCCGCCTTCGGCGCCGGCGCCGGGCGTGCCGTGGTCGGCTATTTCGAGATGCTGAATACGAAGGGCGGCATCAACGGCCGCAAGATCAACTTCACCCAGCTCGACAACGCCTACAGCGCGCCGAAGGCGGTCGAGCAATCGCGCAAGCTGATCGAGGACGTCGGCATTCTGGCCGAGGTCGGTACGATCGGCACCGCGCCCAACGTCGCGATCCAGAAATACCTCAACGGCAAGCAGGTGCCGCAGCTCTTCATCACCGCCGGAGGACGCCGCTTCAACGATCCCAAGACGTTCCCGTGGACAATCCCGCTCTATCCGGACTTCGAAACCGAAGGCCGCGTTGTCGCCAAATACCTCCTGCGCACAAAGCCCGACGCCAGGATCGGCGTGCTCTACCAGAATGACGACTACGGCAAGGATTATCTCAAGGGCCTCCGCGCCGGTCTCGGTCCGAAGGCCGAGCTGATCGTCGCCCAGGTCTCCTACGAACTTGCCGACCCGACGATCGACTCACAGATCGTCCAGCTGAAGGCTGCCGGGGTCGACACGCTGATCGAGCAGTCGTCGTCGAAGGCCGCCGCGCAATCGATCCGCAAGGTCTACGAGCTCGGCTGGAAGCCGCTGCACGTGATCGGCGGCTCCACGGCATCGGTCGAAACCATCCTGAAGCCCGCGGGCCTCGAGGCTTCGAAGGGGCTGGTCACCACGCAATTCCTCAAGCAGCCCGGCGACCCGGCGTGGGCCAATGACGACGAGGTCAAGGCCTACAAGGATTTCCTGAAGACGTACGCAGCTTCGGCCAATCCGGACGACTATTCCGTGCTGGTTGCCTATATGAACGTGCACGCCGTGGAGCTGGCCTTGCGCAAATGCGGCGACGACCTGACCCGCGAAAACCTGATCAAGCAGGCGACGTCGCTGAACGGCGAGCGGCTGCCGATGATGCTGCCGGGCGTCTCGATCAGCACCCGGCCCGGCGACTACACGCCGTTCAGGACCTTGCGGATCGCAACGTTTGATGGCGAGAGCTGGTCGCTGACCGGCGAGCCGCTGTCGGCCGATTGAGCCGGATTGGCGAGAACCGTCATCAGTGGCCTCTCGCCAACGTCAACTCAGGCGCGCAGGCTCGGCAGATCGAGCCCATTGGCGCGGGCGCATTCGATGGCCGTTTCATAGCCCGCGTCGGCGTGGCGCATGACCCCCGTCGCCGGATCATTCCACAGCACGCGCTCGAGCCGGCGCGCCGCTTCCGGCGTTCCATCCGCCACGATGACCATGCCGGCGTGCTGCGAATAGCCGATGCCGACGCCGCCGCCGTGGTGCAGCGACACCCAGGTGGCGCCGCTCGCACAGTTGAGCAGCGCGTTGAGCAACGGCCAATCGGACACCGCATCTGAGCCGTCGCGCATCGCCTCGGTCTCGCGGTTGGGGCTTGCCACCGACCCGCTGTCGAGATGATCGCGGCCGATCACGATCGGTGCCTTGAGCTCGCCGCGCGCGACCATTTCGTTGAAGGCAAGGCCAAGGCGATGGCGGTCGCCGAGACCGACCCAGCAGATCCGCGCCGGCAGCCCCTGAAACTTGATGCGCGCCTTCGCCATGTCGAGCCAGTTGTGCAAATGGCCATCGTTGGGCATCAGCTCCTTGACCTTGGCGTCGGTCTTGAAGATGTCCTCGGGATCGCCCGACAGCGCCGCCCAGCGGAACGGCCCCACGCCGCGGCAGAACAGCGGACGGATATAGGCCGGAACGAAACCCGGAAAGTCGAACGCCTGCTTCAGGCCCATGTCCTTGGCCATCTGGCGGATGTTGTTGCCGTAGTCGAGCGTCGGGATTCCCTGCGCGTGGAAATCCAGCATGGCCTGGACATGATCGACCATCGAGGTCTTGGCCGCGGTCTCGACCGCCTTCGGATCGACGGCGCGCCGCGCCTCCCATTCGGCGAGCGTCCATCCCTTGGGCAGGTAGCCGTTGATCGGATCGTGCGCGCTGGTCTGGTCGGTGACGATGTCCGGGCGCACGCCACGGCGCACCAGCTCCGGAAAGATCTCGGCCGCATTGCCGAGCAGGCCGACCGACACCGGCTTCCGGGTCTTGGCCGCGTCGGCAATGATCGCCAGCGCTTCATCGAGCGTCGTCGCCTGCCGGTCGAGATAACCCGTGCGCAGCCGCATCTCGATGCGGCTCGGCTGGCATTCGACGGCGAGCATCGAGGCGCCGGCCATGGTCGCGGCCAGCGGCTGGGCGCCACCCATGCCGCCGAGGCCGGCCGTGAGGATCCATTTGCCGGCGAGGCTGCCGCCATAGTGCCGGCGGCCGACCTCGACGAACGTCTCGTAGGTCCCCTGCACGATGCCCTGGCTGCCGATGTAGATCCACGAGCCTGCCGTCATCTGGCCGAACATCATCAGCCCCTGGCGGTCGAGCTCGTTGAAATGGTCGAGCGTCGCCCAATGCGGCACCAGGTTCGAGTTCGCGATCAGGACGCGCGGTGCATCCGCATGGGTGCGGAAGATGCCGACCGGCTTGCCGGATTGCACGAGGAGCGTCTGATCGCCTTCGAGCTTCCGCAAGGACGCGGTGATCCGGTCAAAGCTCTCCCAGTCGCGCGCCGCTCGGCCGATGCCGCCATAGACCACAAGCTCGCTCGGACGCTCGGCGACATCGGGATCCAGATTGTTCATCAGCATCCGCAGCGGCGCTTCCGTCAACCAGCTCTTTGCGCTGATGTCGGTGCCGCGGGGAGCACGGATGATACGTTCGTTATCCAGTCGGCGGTTCATGACGGATGTCCCTGTCGGCTAAGCAAGTTTTGGAAACGGATCGGACGAAAGGGCCGCGACCGCGGCCGCCGGCAACGCGTCGGCTTCGATCAGCGACGCGGCCCGCGCGAGATCGTCGGCCATGTAGCGGTCCGCAGCGAGCGCCGGAACGTGCTCGCGCAGCGCGGCAATGACCGCAGCGAGTGGCGCGCTGGTCGCATGCGGGGCGCGCAGCGTGATGCCTTGCGCGGCGACCAGAAGCTCGATGCCGAGGATGGCCGCGAGGTTGTCGGCCATGTCGGACAGCCGGCGCGCGGCGTGCGCGGCCATCGAGACGTGATCCTCCTGGTTGGCGCTGGTCGGCGTGGAATCGATCGAGCACGGCATCGCACGCTGCTTGTTCTCGGCATAGAGCGCCGCCGCTGTCACCTCGGCGATCATGAACCCGGAATTGATGCCGGGCTCGGGCGTCAGGAACGGCGGCAAGCCGAAGTTCAGCGCGGGATCGACGAGGGTCGCGATCCGGCGTTCGCTGGTGGCACCGATCTCCGAGAGCGCCAGCGCGATCTGGTCGGCGGCGAACGCCACCGGCTCAGCATGAAAATTGCCGCCCGAGACGATCTCGCCGGTCTCGACCAGGACCAGCGGGTTATCCGTCACGGCATTGGCCTCAATCGTCAGTCCACGCGCGGCATGTACGAGCAGGTCGAGCACGGCGCCCGCGACCTGCGGCTGGCAGCGCAGGCAATACGGGTCCTGCACGCGCTCGTCGCCTTCGAGATGCGATTGCCTGATGTCGCTGCCGTCGAGCAATGCGGTCAGGGCAGCAGCCGCAGCGATCTGGCCATCATGACCGCGCAGCGATTGAATCTCTGGACGAAACGGCACCGTGGAGGCCATCGCCGCATCGACCGACAGCGCACCGGTTACCAGCGCGGCACACGCCAGACGATGCGCGCGCAGCAGGCCGGAAACCGCATAGGCCGTCGAAAACTGCGTGCCGTTGATCAGCGCAAGCCCCTCCTTGGGACTGAGCGTCAGCGGCGCGAGGCCGGCAGCAGCAAGCGCGTCACGACCCGGCACGACCTTGCCATCAAGGAATGCCTGCCCCTCCCCGATCATGACGGCGGTCATATGGGCGAGCGGCGCCAGATCGCCGGAGGCGCCGACCGAGCCCTGCTGCGGCACCAGCGGCGTGACGCCGCGCGCCAGCATGCCCTGCAACTGCTCGATGACATCGCGGCGCACGCCGGACGCGCCGCGGCCAAGCGAAATCACTTTCAACGCCATCATCAGGCGCACGATCGGTTCCGGCGTGGCTGGGCCTACTCCACAACAATGCGACAGGATGAGATTACGCTGAAGCAGTGCGGTTTGATCAGGCGCGATACGCGTCGAGGCCAGCTTCCCGAAACCGGTATTGATGCCGTACACGGGAACGTCGATATGCGCCGCTTTCGCCACGATCCCCGCGGCTGCCTCGACGGGCGGCCAGAACGACGGATCGAGCGCGATGGGCGCGCCTACGAGCACGCGCGCCAGCACGTCGAGGCCGACCGTTCCGGGCTTCACGACAATCGGGACATCCGGATCGCTCATTGGCCCCTCCACACCCGTCGGTGCAACGGATTGAAGCCGATGCGATAGACCAGCTCGGCGGGGCGTTCGATGTCCCAGATCGCCAGATCACACGATTTGCCAGCCTCCAACGTCCCGATCTCGGCGAGCATGCCGAGCGCGCGCGCTCCCTCCCGCGTCACCCCGGCGAGGCATTCGGCAACGGTCATCCGGAACAGCGTTGCGCCCATGTTCATCGTAAGCAGAAGCGAGGTCAGCGGCGAACTGCCGGGATTGCAGTCGGTCGCCAGCGCCATGTTCACGCCATGGCTGCGGAACAACTCGACCGGCGGCTTCTGTGTTTCACGAATGAAATAGAACGCGCCGGGCAGCAGCACCGCTGTTGTCCCCGCCTTGGCCATCGCGGCAACGCCGGCTTCATCGGTGTGCTCCAGATGGTCGGCCGAGAGCGCGGAGAACTTTGCGGCGAGTGCCGCGCCGTCGAGATTCGACAGCTGGTCTGCGTGCAGCTTCACAGGCAGCCCCAGCGCACGCGCCGCCGCGAACACCCGGACCGTCTGCTCTCCGGAAAATGCGATGCCCTCCATAAAAGCATCGACGGCATCGGCAAGGCCGGCCTCGGCCACCGCCGGCAGCATCTCGTTGCAAACCCGATCGATGTAGCGGTCCTTGTCGCCGTTGGCTTCGGGCGGCAATGCGTGCGCGCCCAGAAAGGATGTGCGGATCGCGACTGGCCGCAAGCGGCCGAGGCTGCGTGCCGCTGTAAGCTGCCGCATCTCGGTCTCGACGTTAAGGCCATAGCCGGACTTGATCTCGACGGTGGTTGCGCCCTCGCCGATCAGCGCGTCCAGCCGCGGCAGTGCGCCGGCGACAAGCTCGGCCTCGGTCGCGCTGCGCGTGGCGGCAACGGTCGAGACGATGCCGCCGCCCGCGCGCGCGATCTCTTCATAGCTAGCGCCTTTCAGGCGAAGCTCGAACTCGTGCGCGCGATTGCCGCCAAAGACCAGATGGGTGTGACAATCGACCAGCCCGGGCGTGATCCAGCGGTCCGCGCAATCGATCCGCTCCACGGCGTCCGCATCCACAGGAAAGTCGGCCCGCGTGCCTGCATATACAATGCGGCCGTCGCGCGCCGCGATCAGGCCGCGCTCGATCTCGCCGAGATCGGCGCGATCGCCGCGCATCGTGGCGAGCCGGGCGTTGTGCCAGATGCGGTCGAAACGCTCTGCCATGCGATCGTCCCCTTAAGGTGGGATGCTTGACTTATATGTCTAGACATATAATCGTGTCGGAGTTCTGTCCAGCCGGCATGGAAAAATGACACGACTGCATTTCGCATTCGCGCTGCTGCCCTCGGGCTGGGCCGATGATGTGCAAATCGTGGTCACCGACGGCGCGATCGCCTCGGTGACGGCAGACGTGCCCCCCGCCGCGGGCGACGAACGTCACCAATTGGCGGTTCCGGGATTGGCGAGCCTGCACAGCCACGCGTTTCAGCGCGGCATGGCCGGCCTTGCCGAACTGCGCGGCAACACCACCGATACGTTCTGGACCTGGCGCGAGACGATGTATCGCTTTGCGCTGACGATGACGCCGGACGACGTCGCGGCCGTTGCGACCCTGCTCTATGTCGAGATGCTCGAGCGGGGCTTTACCCGGGTCGGAGAGTTTCACTATCTCCATCATGATCGGGACGGCTCGCCTTACGCCAATCCGGCCGAGATGGCCGTGCGCATCGCGGAAGCGACCGAGGCCTCCGGCATCGGGCTCACGCTGTTGCCGAGCTTTTATGCCCACGGCACTTTCGGCGGCGCAGCGCCGCATGCCGGGCAGCGTCGCTTCATCTGCTCGGTCGATCAGTTCGCCGCGCTGATGGCGGCCTCGCGCGAGGCAATCCGAACACTCCCCGGTGCCAACATCGGCATCGCTCCGCACAGCCTGCGCGCTGTAGCGCCGGATGAACTCGCGGCGATCATTCCGCTTGCCGGGACGGATCCAATCCACATCCACGCCGCCGAGCAGGTGCGCGAAGTTGAGGATTGCATGGCCTGGTCGGGGCAGCGGCCGGTGCAATGGCTGCTGGAAAACACGCCCGTCGATCGTCGCTGGTGCCTGATTCACGCGACCCACATGACGGAACGGGAAGTCGCTGCGCTCGCCGGCAGCGGCGCCGTTGCCGGCCTCTGCCCGGTCACCGAAGCAAGCCTCGGCGACGGCATCTTTTCGGCGCGCGAATTCCTTGCCGCAGGCGGCCGGTTCGGCATCGGGACCGATTCCAACGTGCTGGTCGGGGTCGCCGACGAACTTCGTCAACTCGAATACGGTCAGCGCCTGAAGCACCGCGAGCGCAACGTGCTCTCCGGACAACCCGGTGCATCCACCGGCCGCGCCCTGTTCGATCACGCGCTCGCGGGCGGCGCGCAGGCCCTGGCGCAGACCAATGCTGGCCTCGTACCTGGCGCGCGCGCCGATATCGTCAGCCTCGATACCGCGCACCCATCCCTGGCGGGACGGTCGGGCGATGCCGTTCTCGACGGCTGGCTGTTTGCGTCCGGAAGCAACGCGATCGACTGCGTCTGGGCCGGCGGCGACAAGGTGGTCACAGCCGGCCGGCACCGGTCGCGCGACAAGGCGCGCGAGCGGTTCAATGCCAGCGTCCGGAGGCTCGTCGCATGAGCCTCGCTTCCGATCGAGCTAAACCGCGCGCAGCCGAAAAGCCGACGCTCTACAAGCGGATCCGGCTCGATATCGAGACACGGATCCTGACCGGCGAATGGCCCCCGGGCCACCGCATCCCCTTCGAACACCAGCTCATGGAGCGCTATCATTGCTCGCGCATGACCGTGAACAAGGCGCTGTCGGAGCTCGCGCAGGCCGACCTGATCGAGCGGCGGCGGCGTGCCGGCTCATTCGTGCGCCGCCCGCAGCATCTGTCGGCGGTGCTCAAGATCGCCGACATGCGCGCCGAGATCACGGCGCTCGGCCGCAGCTACGGCTATCAGCTGATCGATTGCCGGCGACGCACCGCGACCGCAGCCGATCGCGCCCGACTCGGCATGAGCGCGGCCGGCAAGGTGATCGCGATCGCCTGCCGGCACAGCGCCGACAATGTGCCGTTTGCGGTCGAGGACAGGCTGATCGACCTCTCCACGGTGCCGGAAGCCGCGACGGCGGACTTTGCGCGCGAACCGCCGGGATCCTGGCTGCTGCATCACGTGCCGTGGACAGAAGCCGAACATACGATCAGCGCGGTTGTCGCGGACGACCGCACGGCAAAGGCGCTCGACATCGCGGTCGGCGCGCCCTGCCTCGTGATCGACCGCTACACCTGGCGCGGCGCGCGCACGGTGACGGCGGTGCGGTTACATTATCCAGGCGACACGCACCGGCTGGTCGCCCGCTTCAAGGGAGGCTGAGACGGCTTGCGCGGCATGTTTCATGCAATGCATCATGGGCCACCATCCGCCAACGTTTCCGTGCGGCAATCCGCCGCGACTGACGTGAAGACATCACTGGCGTGAAGACATCAACAGGGTTCAATCCATCGTCCAAGGGGTCGACAATCATGCGTTCGTTCAAGCTATTGCCCGCAATCGCAGCCTTGCTCGCGTCCACCGCCGCGTTCGCGGATGACGTCAAGGTCGGCGTCGGCATTTCCGGGTGGACCGGCTTCGCGCCGCTGACGCTCGCCAGGGAGGCCGGCATCTTCAAGAAGAACGGCCTCGACGTGACCTTGAAGAAGATCCCGCAGAAGGACCGGCATCTCGCGATCGCTTCGGGCGACATCCAGTGCGCAGCGACGACCGTGGAGACGTGGATTTCCTGGAACGCCAACGGCGTCGCGACCAAGCAGATCTTCCAGCTCGACAAGAGCTATGGCGCCGACGGCATGGCCGTGCGCAACGACGTCGCCGCGATCAAGGACCTCAAGGGCAAGACCGTCGCGGCATCGGCGCCGGGCACCTCGCCCTACTTCGCGCTGGCCTGGATGCTGAAGAAGAACGGCCTCTCGGTGAAGGACGTCACCGTGGTCAATCTGGAGCCCGCCGCCGCGGCGCAGGCGTTCGTCTCCGGCCAGAACGACGCCGCGATGACCTACGAGCCCTATCTGTCGACCGTGCGCGCCGCCCCCGACAAGGGCAAGATCATCGCGACCACGCTCGACTATCCGATCGTGATGGATACGTTCGGCTGCACACCGAAATTCCTGACCGACAATCCGAAGGCAGCGCAGGCGCTGGCCGACAGCTATTTCGAGGCGCTCGACATGATCGCCAAGGATCAGGCCAAGGCATATGAGATCATGGGCGCGGACGTGAAGCAGTCCGGCGAGCAGTTCGGCAATTCGGCAAAGTACCTGCGCTGGCAGGATAAGGCCGCCAACCAGAAATTCTTCGCCGGCGACTTCCTCACATTCAACAAGGATGCCGCCGAGCTCCTGCTCGAGGTCGGCATCATCAAGGCCGCGCCGAAGGTCGAGGACATCTACGACGCCAGCTTCATCAAGTAACGCAGCCATCATTTCGGCCGGTCCCGCCCCGCGACAAGCCGGGCGGGACTGGCGCATGAGATACGCCTGGACAAATTTGATGCGTCCCCTCGAACCCACAACATCGACGCAGCGCGTGGTCTACGGCCTCGCCTTCTTCGTGCTGTTCGTCGCCCTCTGGTCCTGGGCGACGTTCGGCGGCCATGTGTCGAAGACATTCCTCGCCAACCCGCTCACCATGGTGCAGGAAGGCTATGAGCTGCTCGCCAAGCAGGGCTTCCTGTTCGACATCGGCATGACGATCTGGCGCGTCATCGGCGGCTTTGCCCTTGCCGCCGTCATCGCGGTGCCGATCGGCGTGCTGATGGGCGCCTACAAGCCGGTCGAGGCCTTTCTCGAACCGTTCGTGTCCTTTGCGCGCTATCTGCCGGCATCGGCCTTCATCCCGCTGTTGATCCTGTGGGCGGGCATCGGCGAGCTGCAAAAGCTGCTCGTGATCTTCATCGGCGCGGTGTTTCAGATCATCCTGATGGTGGCCGTGACCGTCGGTGCCACGCGGCGCGACCTGGTCGAAGCCGCCTACACGCTCGGTGCCGGCGACAGCGGCGTCATTCGCCGCGTGCTGCTGCCCTCCGCGGCCCCCGAGATCGCAGAGATCCTCAGGCTGGTGCTCGGCTGGGCCTGGACTTACGTCATCGTGGCCGAACTGATCGGCTCATCGTCCGGCATCGGGCACATGATCACCGACAGCCAGGCGCTGCTCAACACCGGCCAGATCATCTTCGGCATCATCGTCATCGGGCTGATCGGCCTGATCTCCGATTTCCTGTTCAAGGCGTTCAACGCCTGGCTGTTCCCGTGGAAGCTCGCATGACCGCGCTCAGGATCGATCAGGTCTCGCGAACCTTCCCCGCCCGCGCCGGCAACGCGCCGACCCGGGCGCTCGAGCCGACCACGCTCGATGTCGGCGACAACGACTTCGTCACCATCCTCGGCCCGTCCGGCTGCGGAAAATCCACCCTGCTCCGGATCATCGCCGGGCTCGACCGGCCGACCAGCGGACGCGTCACGCTCGATGGGCGTGAGGTCACCGGCCCCGGCGCCGATCGCGGCATGGTGTTTCAGTCCTACACCCTGTTTCCCTGGCTGACCGTGCGCGAGAACATCGCCTTCGGCCTGCGCGAGCGCGGCGTTCAGCAACAAGGGCGCCATGACATCGCCGACGCCTTCATTCGCCGGGTCGGATTATCCGGCTTCGAGAACCACTGGCCCAAGCAGCTGTCGGGCGGCATGCAGCAGCGCACCGCGATCGCCCGGGCGCTGGCCAATGATCCGAAGATCCTGCTGCTCGACGAGCCGTTCGGCGCGCTCGACAACCAGACGCGTGCGCTGATGCAGGAGATGCTGCTCGGGATCTGGGAGCGCGACCAGAAGACGGTGCTGTTCGTCACCCACGACATCGAGGAAGCGATCTTCCTCGGCAGCCGCGTCATCGTGATGAGCGCGCGTCCCGGCCGCATCAAGGCCGAGATCGTGGTCGACCTACCGCATCCGCGCTCCTACAAGATCAAGACCACGCCCGAATTCGTCGCCCTGAAGGAACGGCTGGTCGAGGAGATCCGCACCGAGGCCTTGAAGGTCGCCGAACAGGCCTGACGATCAGCACGCCTCCAGGGCCTTTCCCGTTCCGATTGGATCGGAACGGGGCCCCAGGCCTTTGTCTTGACGCGTTTTCTCAACGCGAACCGGTATCCACTTCGCTCGAAAACGCTCTAGTGGCTGATCATCCAGGGACGCGCGGTCGGAAAGCCCTTGGCGCCGCTCTTGGTCTTGGTCATCAGCCGCGCCGGCTTCTTCTTGCCCGTGGAACAGCAGCCGCAGCCCGGACCATGCGCGGCCTTGTACTGATCGAGCGTCTTCGGCGCGTGCCGGCTCTGCTCATTGGTGGCGTGCGCCTTGCGCTTGTCCGATGGCATGCAGAAGAATGCCGGGGCAGTGAGGATCACGCGCGGCGACGTCGTCTCGCATTGCGGGCAGTCCTGCGGCAGGTCGCATTCAGCCATCGGCCGCATGTCGGTAAACGGGCCGCAATCGTTGCAGAGGTATTCGTAGATCGGCATTTCGTTAATCCTTGCGCAGTCGTGTGTGAAATCTGGCGGCGGATGCGGGGCGGCCAATACGCAGCCGTCCCGCACCCTTCGCGCAGGGATCACTTGAAGGATTACTTGTCGGGCGAGATCGGCATCTGCACGTCGCCCTTGATGTGCTTGATCGGTCCCGCCGACGACGGCATGACGTCGAAGTCGAAGATTTCCGTCGGCAGCCACAGCGTGGCGCAGGCGTTAGGCACGTCGACCACGCCGGAGATGTGGCCCTGGCACGGCGCAGTGCCGAGGATCGAGTAAGCCTGGGCGCCGGAGTAACCGAACTTCTTCAGATACTCGATTGCGTTGAGGCAGGCCTGGCGATAGGCGATGTGGACGTCGAGATAGTGCTGCTTGCCGGCCTCGTCGACCGAGATGCCTTCGAAGATCAGATAGTCCTTGTAGTTCGGCGTGATCGGCGACGGCTTGAACACCGGGTTCTTGATGCCGTACTTCGATACGCCATCCTTGATGACGTCGACCTTGATGTGCAGCCAGCCGGCCATCTCGATCGCGCCGCAGAAGGTGATCTCGCCGTCACCCTGGCTGAAATGCAGGTCGCCCATCGAGAGCCCGCCGCCCGGCACATAGACCGGGAAGTAGATCTTCGATCCACGCGACAGATCCTTGATGTCGCAGTTGCCGCCATGCTCACGCGGCGGCACGGTGCGGGCGCCCTCGAGACCGATCTTGGCCTTGACGTCGCCCTTGGCCTGACCGGCATGCGCGGTCGGCGCGAACGGCGGATTGGCGAGACCCGGCACACGGGTCGGATTGGTCGCGATCAGCTCGGCTTCGCGCTTGTTCCAGGCGGCCAGCATCTTGGCATCGGGCAGACATCCGATCAGGCCGGGATGGATCAGGCCGGCGAAGTTGACGCCGGGGATGTGACGCGACGAGGTGTAGAGGCCCTTGATGTCCCAGATCGACTTCTGCGCCAGCGGGAAATGGTCGGTGAGGAAGCCGCCGCCATTCTGCTTGGAGAAGAAGCCGTTGAAGCCCCACAGGCTCTCCTTCAAGGGACCCACGTCGAGCAGGTCGACGACGAGGAGATCGCCGGGCTCGGCGCCCTTGACGCCGATCGGACCCGAGAGGAAGTGCACGATCGACAGATCGATGTCGCGCACGTCATCGGCGGAATCGTTGTTCTTGATGAAGCCGCCGGTCCAGTCGACGGTCTCGATGATGAAGTCGTCGCCGGGGCTGACCCACTCGACGATCGGAACCTCCGGATGCCAGCGGTTGTGAATCTTGTCGTTTTCATAGGCCGATTTGCTGAGGTCGACCTTGATCAGTGTATCTGGCATCGCGATGCTCCCCTTGGGTTACTGATAGTTAGACGGACAGGTACTTGGAAATCTGCGCGGCATCGACGCTGGCGCGCGGATCGTCGCGGACGATCTCGCCGTTCTCGATGACGAGCACGCGGTCGGCGATGTCGAGCGCGAAGCTCAGGACCTGCTCGGAGACGACGATCGACAGCCCCCGTTCGTCGCGGATCCGCTTCAGGGTGCGCGCCATGTCCTTGATGATCGACGGCTGGATGCCTTCGGTCGGCTCGTCGAGCAGCAGCACCTTCGGCTTGGTCGCCAACGCGCGAGCAATCGCGAGCTGCTGCTGCTGTCCGCCCGAGAGATTGCCGCCGCGACGGCCCTTCATCTCGAGCAGCACCGGAAACAGCTCGTAGATATCGCCGGGCACTTCCGAGCCGCCTGACACCACAAGGCCGGTCTCGATATTCTCCTTCACGGTCATGGTTGAGAAGATCATGCGGCCCTGCGGCACGTAGGCGAGCCCTTTCGCCACCCGCTCGTAGCTCTTCATCGCGCCGAGCTCGGTGCCATCCATGGTCACCTTGCCGCTCTTGGCCGGCAGGATACCCATCAGCGACTTCATCAGCGTGGTCTTGCCCATGCCGTTGCGGCCCATGATGGCGACGATCTCGTTCGGCGCGACGGAGACGTTGAGGCCGTGCAGCACCTCGCTCTGGCCGTAGGCGACGTGAAGATCATTGATTGCCAGCATCAATCGCTCCTAGAATCGGGCGCTGTTCTTCACCTCTCCCCTTGTGGGAGAGGTCGGATCGCATCGCCAGATGCGATCCGGGTGAGGGGTTGCGCGCTCTCGTGGGACCTGAAGGCCCTCACCCGGCGCTTCGCGCCGACCTCTCCCTGACGGGGAGAGGTGAACCGAGTTCGCGGCTCGACCTATCGTAACCATACGTCAGTGGCCCAGATACACTTCGATCACCTTCGGATCGTTCTTGACGTGCTCCATCGTCCCCTCGGACAGGATCTGGCCCTGATGCAGCACCGTGACCTTGTGCGCGATGTCCTCGACGAATTTCATGTCGTGCTCGATCACCAGCACCGAGCGATCCTTGATGATGCGGTTGAGCAGCTCGGCGGTCTTGGCGCGCTCCGAGACGCTCATGCCGGCCACCGGCTCGTCCAGCATCAAGAGGTCCGGGTCCTGTATCAGCAGCATGCCGATCTCGAGCCACTGCTTCTGGCCATGGCTGAGCTGGTCGGCATAGGTGTTGAGGCGGTCCTTCAGGAAGATCATCTCCGCGACCTCCTCGACCCGCTGCTTGACCGCGTCATCGCGCTGGAAGGTCAGCGAGCCGAACACGGTGCGGCCGCGCGGGTAGGAGATTTCGAGATTCTCGAACACGGTGAGATCCTCGAACACCGACGGCGTCTGGAACTTGCGGCCGACGCCGGCCTGCACGATCTCGTTCTCGCGCAACCTTGTCAGCTCCTGGCCGCGGAACTGGATCGAGCCTGACGTGGCCCGGGTCTTGCCGCAGATCAGGTCGAGCACGGTGGTCTTGCCGGCGCCGTTCGGGCCGATGATGACGCGGATCTCGTTCTCCTCGACATAGAAGGAGAGATCGTTCACCGCCTTGAAGCCGTCAAAGGACACGGTGAGTCCGGAGACAGCGAGCAGGAAATCCTTGGGCTGATGGCCGACGAGCATGATGGACCCTCCTCACTCGGCCGGTGCGCCGTCGGCGATCAGGCCGGCCGCCGATTTCGATTTGCGGGATGCGAACAGGCGATCGATGCGGGGCTGGATATGGTCCGCCCAGATGCCCGAGAGCCCGTTCGGGAAGGCCAGCACCACCGCAATGAACAGCGCGCCGAGGCCGAACAGCCAGAGCTGCGGGAAGGATTCCGAAAGGCTGGTCTTGGCGAAATTGACCAGCAACGCGCCCCAGACCGCGCCGAAGATCGACATCCGACCGCCGACCGCGGTGTAAATCACCATCTCGATCGACGGCACGATGCCGACGAAGGACGGCGACATGAAGCCGACCTCGAGCGTGAACATGGCGCCGCCGATCGCAGCGAACGCCGCCGCGGCACAGAACGCGAAGATCTTGAAGTTGGCGACGCTGTAACCGGAGAAGCGCACGCGATCCTCCTGCTCCCTCATCGCCACCAGAATGCGCCCGAGTTTTGTCAGCCGGATGAATTGCGCGGCAACGATGCATCCAAACAGCAACACAACCTCGACAAAATACAGAATGAACTTGGCGTGATCGGTGCGGATGTCCCAGCCGTGCAGTGTGCGCAGATCCGTGATGCCGTTGATGCCGCCGGTGTAACCCTGCTGCCCCACGATCAGGATGGTGAGGATCGCCGCGATCGCCTGCGTGATGATCGCAAAGTACACGCCGCCGACCCGGCGCTTGAACATCGCAGCGCCGATGATCAGCGCGAACAAGGCGGGCACCAGCAAGATCGCCAGTACCGTGACCGGAAAGCTGTGGAACGGCTTCCAGAACAGCGGAAGCTGCGTGATCTGGTTCCAGTCCATGAAGTCCGGGATGCCCGGCGTCGACTGGATCTTGGTGTTCGCGACCGAGGACGCCTCGAGCTTGAGGTACATCGCCATGCAGTAGCCGCCGAGGCCGAAGAACACGCCCTGCCCCAGGCTCAGGATGCCGCCATAGCCCCAGCACAGCACGAGGCCGATGCCGACGAAGGCGTAGGTCAGGTATTTGGCGACCAGGTTGAGGCGGAAGATATCCAGCGACAGCGGCAGGATGAGAAGCAACAGCACCGCGAGCGCAAGGAAGCCGAGCAGTTCGGAGCGATTGAAAAAGCGCGAGTTGATGACCATGACCTGCCTGCTTGTTCTTATTTGCGGACCTTGAGCGCGAACAGCCCCTGCGGACGCACCATCAGGATCGCGACGATGGTCAAGAGCGTGATCACCTTGGCCATCGATCCCGACAGGAAGAATTCCAGCGTCGACTGGGTCTGCGAGATCGAGAAGGCCGAGGCGATGGTGCCGAACAGCGAGGCCGCGCCGCCGAACACGACGACCAGGAAGGTGTCGACGATGTAGAGCTGGCCGGCGGTCGGCCCGGTCGAGCCGATCATGGTGAAGGCCGAGCCTGCAATCCCGGCGATGCCGCAACCGAGGCCAAAGGTGTAGCGATCGACCTTCTCGGTATTGATGCCGACGGCGCCTGCCATTACGCGGTTCTGCACCACGGCCCGCACCTGCTTGCCCCAGCTCGACCAGAACAGCACATAGGCGACCGCGATCGTGATCAGCATGGTCAGCGCCATCACGAACATGCCGTTGATCGGAATCTGGATCGAGTCGGTCGCCTGCCAGGAGCCCATCATCCATTCAGGCAATTCGACGCCGACCTCGCGTGCGCCGAAGATCGAGCGATAGGCCTGCTGCAGGATCAGGCTGAGCCCCCAGGTCGCCAGCAGCGTGTCGAGCGGACGCTTGTAGAGATGGCGGATCAGCGCCCATTCGACCAGCATGCCGAGCGCGCCGGAGGCGATGAACGCCAGGATCATGGCGATGAAGAAGTAGCCGGGGAACAGCCAGGGCGCGACGTGCTGCACGGCGTTCGACGTCATCCACGTGACGTAGGCGCCGAGGATCATGAACTCGCCATGCGCCATGTTGATGACGCCCATCTGGCCGAAGATGATGGCAAGCCCCAGCGCCATCAGCACATAGACGGAGAACAGGATGAGCCCGGCAAATCCCTGCATTGCAAGGATGGCGCCGAGATCACTGATCGAATAGTCGCCGAACATAATGTCCTCCAGTCCAGGGGCATACGCCGCGACGCAGCGGCGTCCGATCCGCGGCGTAGATGATGGCATCCACGCCGCGATGCATTGAGAGCTTGCGCCTTAGGCGCTTGGCCTCACTGGTAGCCCTTGGGGAACGGATCCGGCTCGACGAGATCGGCGGTCTCGTAGATTAGCTCATACTGGCCGTCGGCCTTGGCGCGTCCGACGCGGGTCTTCGACCACAGATGATGGTTCTCGTGGATCCGGACATAGCCTTCCGGCGCGCCTTTGAACTCGACGCCGGGCGATGCCGCCGCCACCTTGTCGATGTCGAAGGAGCCCGCCTTCTCCACCGTCAACTTCCACAGCCACGGGCCGAGATAGGCAGCCTGCGTCACGTCGCCGATCACGGTCTTCTCGCCCCACATCTTCTTGAACGCGGGCACGAAGGCCTTGTTGTTCGGATTGTCGAGCGACTGGAAGTACTTCATGCAGGCATAGGCGCCGGCGATGTTCTCACCGCCGATGCCGTCGATCTCATCCTCGGTCACCGAGATGGTCAGCAGTGTCTGCTTCGACAGGTCGATGCCGGCCGCCTTGAGCTGCTTGTAGAACGCGACGTTGGAGCCGCCGACGATGATCGCGTAGATCACGTCCGGCTTGGTCAGCTTGATCTTGTTGATCACCGAGTTGAACTGGGTCGAGCCGAGCGGGAAGTACTCCTCGCCGACCACCTTGCAGGCCTGCAGATGGTTCTCGATGTGCTTGCGCGCGATCTTGTTCGAGGTGCGCGGCCAGATGTAGTCCGAGCCGAGCAGATAGAAGCTCTTGGCGCCCTTGGTCTTGTTGACCCAGTCGAGGCCGGCGATGATCTGCTGCGTCGCCTCCTGGCCGGTGTAGATGACGTTCTTGGACTGCTCGAGGCCTTCATAGAAGGTCGGGTAGTACAGCATGCCGTTGTACTGCTCGAACACCGGCAGCACCGCCTTGCGCGAGGCCGAGGTCCAGCAGCCCATCACGGCCGCGCATTTGTCGTTGACCAGCAGCTTCTTGGCCTTTTCCGCGAAGGTCGGCCAGTCGCTCGCGCCGTCTTCCTGGATGAACTTGATCTTGCGGCCGAGCACGCCGCCGGCGGCGTTGATCTGCTCGATCGCGAGCTTCTCGGCCTCGACCGATCCGGTCTCGGAGATCGCCATGGTGCCGGTCACCGAATGCAGGATACCGACCGTGACTTCACTATCGGTGACTGCAAGACCCGTGGTGTTGACCGCGGAGGTTGCAGGAACGTCGGCAAAAGCGGGTCGGCCCAGCATCGAAACGGCCGGCAAAGCCGCCATTCCCATCAAGAGCTTGCGGCGGAGCGGAGACTTCAGGCCTGGTCTGGTTTCGTCTGACATGAGCACCCCATTGGTTCGAGAACGCTTATTGATCAGGCGAGGATTGCTCACTTTTGTGCAGCGCACTGATACGTGAGATCGCGTATACTGCACCGCAAAATAGCGACGTAGGTTTTTGGTACGGGATTTGCCCGCGATCAGAGCATCGTGGACCAGGAGTAGAGCGAGTGGCAGGGCGGCAGCGGATTGACCGCGTCAGGCGCCAATATAATCAATGGGTCGCCAACCAGACGCTGGAAGACTACGCGCTGCGCTTCACCGCCAAGAGCGCGCGGCGCTGGTCCGCCGCCCGCGTTGCCAACACCGCGCTCGGCGCGATCTCCTTCCTCGCGCTGGAGGCGATCGGCGGCACCATCACGCTGAACTACGGCGCGATCAACGCCTCCGCCGCGATCCTGGTCGTCAGCGTCATCATCTTCCTGTGCGGGTTGCCGATCGCCTACCATGCCGCAAAAAGCGGCATCGACATCGACCTGCTGACCCGCGGCGCCGGCTTCGGCTATATCGGCTCGACCATCACCTCGCTGATCTACGCCTCCTTCACCTTCATCTTCTTCGCGATCGAGGCCGTGATCCTGGCCAGCGCGCTGGACATGTGCTTCGGCATCCCGCGGCCGATCGGCTACCTGATCAGCGCGGTCGTGATCATTCCGCTGGTCGTCTACGGCATCACGCTGATCAGCCGCTTTCAGCTCTGGACCCAGCCGCTGTGGGTGATCCTCCACATCATGCCGTTCGCGGCGATCGCCTGGGCCAATCCGCATTCGTTCACCGAGTGGCGCAAGTTCGCCGGCGAGCACGGTGATCCCGCGGGCAATCTCGACCTCCTGCTGTTCGGCACGGCGGCCTCGGTCGTGTTCGCACTGGTGGCGCAGATCGGCGAGCAGGTCGACTTCCTGCGCTTCCTGCCGCGCGACCGCCGCACCTCGCGAAAGGCCTGGTGGATCGCACTGCTCAGCGCCGGTCCGGGTTGGATCGTGCTCGGCGCTCTCAAGCTGCTGGCGGGCTCGTTCCTCGCCTTCTTCGCGCTCAGCCACGGCGTCTCGGCCGAGCACGCGGCCGAGCCGGCGAACATGTATCTCGAAGCCTTCCGCTACGTGCTGTCGCAGCCGGATCTCGCGATGGCGCTGACCGGGACGTTCGTGATCCTGTCCCAGGTCAAGATCAACGTCACCAACGCCTATGCCGGCTCGATCGCCTGGTCGAACTTCTTCTCCCGCCTCACCCATTCGCATCCCGGCCGCGTGGTGTGGCTGGTGTTCAACGTCGTCGTCGCGCTGCTGTTGATGGAGATCGGCGTCTACAAGGCGCTGGAGCAGACGCTCGCGCTCTACTCGAACGTCGCAATCGCCTGGGTCGGCGCGCTGGTCGCCGATCTCGTCATCAACAAGCCGCTCGGCTTGCGGCCGCAGCATATCGAGTTCAAGCGCGCACATCTCTGCGACATCAATCCGGTCGGCGTCGGTGCCATGACGATCGCGACCGTGGTCTCGATCAGCGCGTTCTACGGCCTGTTCGGCCCGACCGCGAAAGCGCTGTCGGCCTTCGTCGCGCTTGCGGTCGCCTTCATCGCGGCTCCCCTGATCGCCTGGGCGACCGGCGGCAAATACTACATCGCGCGCAAGCCGAAGCGGAGCTGGCAGAACATTGAATCGATCCAGTGCTGTATTTGCGAGCATGCGTTCGAGCCCGAGGACATGGCCGCCTGCCCGGCCTATGCCGGCCCGATCTGCTCATTGTGCTGCTCGCTCGACGCCCGCTGCCACGACCTCTGCAAGCCGCATGGGCGGATCGGCGCACAGGTCTCGGAAGCCCTGGGCAAGGTGATGCCGCAGCCGATCTACGCCCGCATCAATTCGCAGCTCGGACATTACCTCGGCGTGTTCGCGGTCTCGGCCGGCCTCGTGGCGCTGGTGCTCGGCCTGATCTACCTGCAGACCACCGCAGCCGTGCATGCCAACGAGCTATTAGCCGACGTGCTGTGGAAGGTGTTCTTTGCACTGACCCTGATCATCGGCGTCGTCGCCTGGCTGTTCGTGCTGGCGCAACAGAGCCGGCGCGCCGCGGAAGACGAAACCCGCCGGCAGACCACGCTGCTGATCCAGGAGATCGACGCCCACAAGCGCACCGACGCCGAGCTGCAGCGCGCCAAGGAAGTCGCCGAGGCCGCCAATCTCGCCAAGAGCCGATACGTCGTGGGTCTCAGTCACGAACTTCGCTCGCCGCTCAATGCGATCTCCGGCTATGCGCAGCTACTGGAGCAGGACGACAGCCTCCCGGTGCGGCCCCGCGGGCAAGTGCGGGTGGTCCGCCGCAGCGCCGATCATCTGTCGGGCCTGATCGACGGCATTCTTGATATCTCCAAGATCGAGGCCGGCCGCCTCTATCTATCGCGCGACGAGGTGCGGCTGAACGATTTCCTCGAGCAGCTGGTCGGCATGTTCCGCCTGCAGGCCGCAGCCAAGGGCATCGACTTCGTGTTCAGGCGGCCGGCCGTGCTGCCCGTCGTGGTCTATGCCGACGAGAAGCGGCTGCGGCAAATCCTGATCAACCTGCTCTCGAATGCGATCAAGTTCACGCAGTCCGGCAAGGTGCAATTCGTGGTGCATTATCGCAGCCCGGTCGCCGAGTTCGAGGTGATCGATACCGGGCCGGGCATCCAGCCCGACGATCTCGAACGGATCTTCGCGCCGTTTGAGCGCGGCGCGCTCGGCGTGACCCAGCCGCAGACCGGCACCGGGCTCGGCCTCACCATCAGCCGCCTGCTCGCGGGTGTGATGGGCGGCGACATCAAGGTCTTGAGCACGGTCGGCACCGGCAGCACCTTCCGCGTCAAGCTGCTGCTCTCCGAAGTCACCAATCCACGGCGCGATGCGCCGGTCGACGCTCCGGTGTACGGCTATCACGGCCCGCGCAAGACGATCCTGATCACCGACGATGACCCGACCCACCGCGACCTCCTGCGCGAGATCCTCGCGCCGCTCGGCTTCATCCTGCTCAGTGCGCCTGACGGGCCGGGCTGCCTGGCCCTCGCGCAGCATTGCCGGCCGGACATGTTCCTGCTCGATATCTCGATGGCGGGCATGGACGGCTGGACGGTCGCTGAAACCCTTCGCTCCGAAGGTCATCACCAGGCCCGCATCCTGATGATATCCGCTAGCGCATTGGAAGCCCATGGCGCGCCGCTGGCGCAACCGTTCCACGACGGCTATTTGATGAAGCCGATCGACATCCCGCGGCTGCTCGAGAGCATCCGCCAACTGCTCAAGATCGAGTGGCAGTATGAGGCCGAGCAGGTTCCGCCCCCGCAATGGAAGCCCGACACTGGTTCGCGCCCGCCGGTGAAATCTGTCGAAGAGCTGATCAGCCTCGGCCAGCTCGGCTATATCAGGGCGATCCAGCTCAAGCTCGACGAGATCGGCAACGAATGTCCCGAACATGCCGATTTCGTCGGCCAGATGCGCACGCTGATCGACCGGTTCGATCTTGATCAATATATGGCGACGTTGAAAACTTTGCACAGCTATGACCATTGAACAGCGAAAGCGCGACGTTGCCCTTGTCGTCGACGACTCGCCCGAGACGTTGCGCCTGCTCACCGACGCGCTCGACGGCGCCGGCATGACCGTGATGGTCGCACTCGACGGCGCCTCCGCGATGCGCATCGTCGACCAGATCACGCCCGATATCGTGCTGCTCGATGCCGTGATGCCCGGCATGGACGGCTTCGAGACCTGCCGGCGGCTGAAGCGCGACGCCGGGCTCGACGGCGTGCCGATCATCTTCATGACGGGGCTGGCCGAAACCGAGCACATCGTGCGTGGGCTGGAGGCCGGCGGCGTCGACTATGTCACCAAGCCGATCGTCGTCGAGGAAATGCTGGCGCGCATCCGGGTGCATCTCGCCAACGCACGGATGACCCAGAGCGCCCGCGCCGCGCTGGACGTCTCCGGCCGCTACCTGCTCGCGGTCAACAGCTCAGGCGCCCTGCTATGGGCGACGCCGCAGGCACAGCGGCTGCTGTCGGATACGCTCGCCGATGCCGCCGACAATTTCGTGCTGCCGGAGCCGATGCCGCAATGGCTTGAGCAGGCGCAGAAGGGCAAAGCCGGAGCGAAGACCGCAACGGTGGCGCCATTCCCCGGCAGCGAGCAGCTTCGCCTGCAATTCATGGGCAAGCTCGGGCCCAACGAATTCCTGCTGCGGCTGGCCAAGGACACCAGCGGCGACATGCCGGCCGAGTTCTCCAGCGAGCTCGGCCTGACCACCCGCGAGGGCGAGGTGCTGTCCTGGCTCTCCAAGGGCAAGACCAACCGCGACATCGCGCAGATCCTGGGCTTGAGCCCACGCACCGTCGACAAGCACCTCGAGCAGATCTACGCCAAGCTCGGCGTCGAGAATCGCACCGCCGCCGCCGCGATCGCGGTCAACGCCAGGCATCGCAAGTCGTAGCCTGCCGCCTTCGCTGCCGGCGCGCGTCTGAAGATGGCCAATCGCCTCGGACCATGACAGGATGGGCATGATCGCTCATTCCTGCGGAGAATAGCCATGGATCGTCTGGCGGCGATGGAGACGTTCGTGCGGGTGGTCGAGACCGGCTCGTTCTCCGCAGCGGCGCGACAGCTCCGGGTCGGCCAGCCGGCAGTCTCGAAAGCAGTCGCACAGCTCGAGGAATTTCTCGGGGTCAAGCTGCTCACGCGCTCCACCCACGGGCTTACCCCGACGGAAGCGGGGCTCGGCTATCTCGAGCGCGCCAGGCGCGCGCTTGAAGAGGCGGCCGAGGCCGAGATCGCGGCGCGCGGCGCCGGAGCCGGCCTCAAGGGACGATTGCGGGTCTGCGCCGCTGTCACCTTCGCCCGGATCCATCTCATTCCGATGCTGCCGAAATTTCTCGCGCAGCACCCGGAGCTGGAGCTCGAGGTCGTGCTCGACGACCGCCAGATCGATCTTGTGCAGGAAGGCATCGACGTCGCACTGCGGATGGGCAAGATGACGGATTCGACGCTGACTGCCCGCCGTGTCGCGAGATGCAAGCGCCTCGTGCTGGGCACGCCGGCCTATTTCGACCGCGCCGGCACGCCGGCCACGCCGAGCGAATTGAGCCGGCACCAGGCCGTCGTTTATCTGCGCGAGGGCAGCGTGTGGTCCTTTCAGCGCGAGAGCACCGAACTGGCCGTCACGGTGCGGAGCCGGTTGCGGGTCACCGCGGCCGAAGGCGTCCGGGCTGCGGTGCTCGCCGATGCCGGGCTCGCGATCGCCTCGGAGTGGATGTTCAGCCCCGAACTGAAAGCGGGCACGGTGCGTGCGGTCCTGCCTGAATGGAGCCTCCCCGCACTCGATCTCTGGGCCGTGCTGCCGACCGGGCGCGCCGCGACCGCCAAGGCGCGCGCATTCGTGAACTTCTTCGAGCGCAGCTTCAATGCATGACGCGCCATCCGCCGGTTGACGAGGTTCGCGCTTATTCCGGCCAGGAATAGGCGCTAGTCCAACGGCAGCGCTACCGCGCGCGGCCATCTCCTTTAGCTTCCTGGGTGTGAGTTCAACCGAACAGACGGCGCCGCCGTCCTGCACCCGGAAGCCCAAGGAGATCGCCATGTCGCTTCAAGCCAAGCTCGACGCTTTCAAAGCCGACTTCGAAGCCGGAAAGCCGCCCTACAACGTTCCGCCAGCCGTCATCGAGATCATGCACCGCGCCACCGCGGAGCTTGTCGCGTCCGGTGCCGCCCAGCGCGCCAAGAAGGCGGGCGACGTCGCCCCCGCCTTCTCGCTCCGGGATCCCGACGGCAATATCGTCAACTCTGCCGGCCTGCTGAAGCGCGGCCCGCTGGTGCTCAGCTTCTACCGCGGCGTCTGGTGCCCGTATTGCAACATGGAGCTGCAGGCGCTGGAAGCCGCCAAGCCGGAATTCGACAGATACCGCGCTTCGCTGGTCGCGATCTCGCCGCAGACCGCGCCGAACAGCCGGAAGTCGGTGCGCCAGAACAAGCTCTCGTTCCCGATCCTGTCCGACGTGAAGGGCCAGATCGGCGACGCCTTCGGACTGCGCTTCCATCTGCCCGACTATCTGGTCGAACTTTACAAGCAGCTGAAGAACGATCTGCCGACCTTCAACGACGATCCGAGCTGGACGTTGCCGATGCCGGCCCGCTACGTCATCGGACAGGATGGCGTGATCCTCTACTCGGAGGTGAACCCCGACTATACCCGCCGCCCGGAGCCCGAGGACATGATCGCAGTTCTCCACCAGGCGGTGGCCGTGAAGGCATGACAGCGCGCAGAGCGGCCGGTGGCGATCGCCCATCGGCCGCTTGCCTGTCGTGGGTCAAACCTGTACGGCGCCTGGCGGATCACCCGGTGCGGCGACACCCATCGCGGCATCCGGTTCGGACGATTGCGCCTTTCGCCACTGCGCCGGTGTCACGCCCATATGGCTCTTGAAGGCGCGCTGAAATGCGGCCTCGGACTGGTAGCCGACCATCTCCGCAACGGCGCCGGTCGACAGCGATGATCTCCTCAACTCGTTCGCCGCAAGCGTCATCCTGATATCGGTAAGCAGATCGCTGGCCGATCGCCCAAGCTTCTCCTGGAACTGCCGTGCAAGCGTGGCGCGCGACATGTTGCAGAGACGCGCCAGCTCCGGCAGCGACCACGCGCGCGCAGGCTGGTTGAACATGGCCGCCACCGCCGGCGCAAGACGGGGATCGCCGACCAGTGCAAGCAGACCGTGTGACCTGTCATCGGTCTCGCTCGCAAGCCGCAGCACAAGCGCAAACATCGCCGTGGACAGCGCGTCCAGCATGGCGCGGCCGCCCAGATGATCGTCGGCCGTTTCGCTGCGCATCAGGGACACGAGCCCGGCGAGTTGTGCGGCGGTTCCCTTTCCCGTCCGCGGGCCGGCATGCACGACAAGACGCGGCGGAAGATAGGTGCGCAACAGACGGTCGTGCGGGGGCGCAATCGCGAAGTGTCCGCACAGCAGGTCGAGCCGTTCGTCCGAACCCAGGTTTTCGCTGATCGTGAAATTCTGTGCCGCCCGGTTGCGCGCCGGCAGCGGTGTCGCCCCGCTGCCGTCATGCATCACGTGTCGCGGGTTACCTGGCAGCAGGAGAATGTCGCCGGTCTTCAGCAGCAACGGCCGACCGCCTGCGGGATCGTCCAGGATCGCCGAGCCGGCAAGCACCGCATGATAGGGAATCTCGTTGGACGCGCCCGGCCCCTGGTCGATGCGCCACGGCACGCTGTAGCTGCAACGCAGGTCGAGCCGCCCGCGCACCGGCATCATCGCGAACAGCCGGCTGAGCCAATCCATGGCAGTCCCCCAAAGCGACCGGATTGAGACGATCGAGCATATATATGAGCTATATCGACATTCAGTGTCTCACATCTCGATCCTATTGTCACTCCGCAATCGTTCACCAACCCCAACAACGAGTGCCACCATGTCCCGTCTCTCAGTCCCCAATCTCGAAACCGATACCGGCCCCTCGGGCCAGATCTACGCCCAGATCAAGAAGGCGGCCGGCAGCGTCCCGAACGCCTACGCGGCGATCGCCGCCCACGGCCCGGCCGCGCTCAAGTCGATGCTCGCCGCCGATGCGGTGCTCGCCAGCGGAAGCCTTTCCAAGCGCGATCGGGAGATCATCAAGCTCGTCATCAGCGCCGCCGGCGGCTGCGACTACTGTGTCGCCGCGCATTCCCATCTCGCCAGGCTCGCCGGCGTGAACGCGGACGTCCTCCAGCAGATCCGCGACGGCGCGCCGACCGGTGACGCCAAGCGCGATGCGCTGGTGCATTTCGTCCGTAAGCTCGCACAGTCGAGCGGCATCGTCAGCGACGCGGATTTCGTCGCGATCAAGGCCGCCGGCTACAGCGACGCGCAGCTGGTCGAGATCAGCCTGGCGTTCGCGACCATCGTCTTCACCAACGTCTTCAACCGCATCAACGACACCGACATCGACTTCCCCGCGGTCGCCTAGAGCAACCGCGCGATGTCACACGAAGGGATCACGACCATGACCACGCTTTCCAACACCACGCAAAGTCCACTTGTCCGCACGCTGTACAGGTCCGGCCTGCTCACTGAAGATCTCGACTACCACGTCGTCCGCGCCGCGATGGTGATCATGTTCCTGTTCTTCGGTTACCAGAAGTGGTTTCCGTACGAATTCGAACGGCTGGTCCCGTTCATCAGCAACGGGCCGCTGATCTGGTGGCTCTATCCGGCCTTCGGCCACGCCGGCGCCAGCTACTTCCTCGGCGCCTCGGAGTGGACGTTCGGCTCGCTGCTGCTGGCGGGTTTCTGGGACAAGCGCCTCGGCGTGCTCGGCGCCCTCGGCTCGACCGGCACCTTCATCGCGACCGTCACCATCATCCCGTTCATGCCTGATGGTTGGGACGTTGCCGCCGGAGGCTTCCCTGCAATGACCGGCAACGTGCCCTTCCTGATGAAGGACGTCGTTCTGCTCGCCGTGTCGCTCTACCTGCTGAGGCAGGACGTGGTTCGCCTTATCAGGCAATAGGTGGCGCAGCTGATGGCGATGGCTCGCCGGCGAACCTCGCGTTCGCCGGCGATCGCGCGTTGATCGGGGGGCGGGGAAACCGCGGGCGTCGCGACATCTCCATCATTGTTGCGGTGCAGGCAAAGTCAGACCGTGCTTCGGCGTTACGCCGTAACTTGTTGCCGAGTTTGCGGAATGCGTTGCAGTTGCCGGTCCGTTCCTGTGCGGGATCGGGTTGGCACTGCGGGATGTTCAATCTGGATCGCGTTGGCATTGCCATGCAGGAATGATCGGTCGCTCTCCCGGCCATGACCATAGTTCTGCCGTGCGGTCTAGGTTACAAAATACCGCCGGTGTTGTTCTGGGGTGAGTTGATGAAGAAGGGCGACGTCACATGTCCGCGCTGCGGGGCTGGATTCCGGCGCCTTGAGCTGGCATCCGGATCAGGAAGCAAGGGCGAGTATCGCTGCCCGGTCTGCGAGACAACCCTCGAGCAGTTCGATGGCGACACGCTCGTCGCCTACCGCCTGACGATCCAACCCTCTATTCGCGGGCTGAAGACCGGATAGCAGCCCTGCTGCGTGGAATGCCGACGCGATCCCTCGATCACGATCGCCGCTTGAGGACGTAGGCGTCCATGATCCAGCCGTGCCGCTCACGCGCATCTCGGCGCGCGGCGACGATGCGAGGGCCTGCCTCGGCCAGCTCGCCCGCCATGAGGATCTGATCGGGCATGCCGAGATAGGCGCCCCACCAGATCCTTAAGCCCTCCGGATCCAGCGTCTGGAATGCCGCGCCGCCGTCGAGCATCACGACGATGGTTTCGACGCCCGGCGGCCAACCGGCCTCGCGGAGCCGCCTGCCGGTCGTGACCAGGAACGGCTCGCCGATCTCGTTGAGCGGCAACGCATGCGCCGCGCACAGCGCCTGGATCGACGTGATGCCCGGGATCACCTCGATCGACGGCAACGGTTCGAGCCGTCGCGCAATCCGCAGGCTCGAATCGTAGAGCGAGGGATCGCCCCAGATCAGCAGGGCGACGCGCCCCTCGCCGCCGAGATGGCGCGCGATTTCCTGTGACCAGGTTGCGGCCACCGCATCGTGCCAATCGTCGACGCCCTTGCGATAGTCCGCCTCGCCGGCGTCACGCACCGGCAGGTCGAACTCGGCAATGCGCGTGCGGTCGTTGTTCAACGCCTCTGCGCTGATCGTTCGGCGCAAGTCGGCAAGATCCGACTTCGCGGTCCCCTTGCGCGGGATCAGGACCAGGTCGGCAGCATTGATGGCGGCGATCGCAGCAAGCGTGAGCTGCTGCGGATCGCCACATCCGATACCGATCAGGGAAAGCGTCAACATGGTCGTATCAACCTTGCTCCGGCGCCAGCGCACCCAACAGGATAACGGCCGCCGCGGTAGCAGCGCCTGCATGCGTAAGCCGTTCGGCGAGCTCTGCGATCGTGGTGCGGACAAGCCGCTCGTCGGCATGGCCGAGCGACTCCGCCAACAGTGCAGGCGTCTCGGGAGCGAGGCCATGCGCGATCAGCCTTGCGGCCAAGGCCGGGAAGGTGCGCCGGCCCATATAGACGACGGTGGTCGCCTCGGGATCGGCCAGCGCCCCCCAATTCAAATCCGCGGGCAACTCGCCCGTGACATCGGCGCCGGTCACGAACTGGACGCGGCGCGAGGTCAGCCGCCGCGTCAGCGGAATGCCGGCCTGCGCCGCGGCAACCGAGGCCGAGGTCACGCCGGGAATGATCTCGTAGCCGATGCCGGCCGCGCGCAACGCCTCGATCTCCTCCTCGAGCCGTCCAAAGATGCCGGCGTCACCGGATTTCAGCCGCACCACGCGCACGCCGGCCGCCGCGTAGTCGACCAGTAGCCGGCTGACATGATGTTGCTTCGCCGAGAGGCGGCCGGCGCGTTTGCCAACCGCGACGAGATTGGCGCCGGAGCGCGCGAGATCAAGGATCGCGCCCGAGGCGAGGTCATCATAGAGCACCACGTCGGCCTCACGCAGCCGCGCGGCTCCCTTCATGGTCAGGAGTTCGGGATCGCCGGGGCCGGCCGACACGAAGGAAACGAATCCGCTCACCGGTCCTCCGCAATCAGATGGAAGAATGTACCCGTTGCGTTGCGCCGCCGCGATCCGGTCTCCGCAACGATCGAGCCGGTCGCATCGCGCACCACCGCAAGCGGCATGTCGGGTTGTGCGATGATCGTCGAATAGTGAAATTCGTGGCCGCGCAGACGTGCACCCGGACCATGCCCGGGCATCGCAGCAGCAAGCTCGGCGAGCCGGTAGCCCAGGTGCATGCGCCGCTTGGCATAGCTGGTCTCAAGGCCGAGCAAGCTCGCCATCTCATGGCGCACGCCTTCGGCATCGATCAACCCGGCGCCCAGCACCATGTAGCCCCCGCACTCACCGTGCACCGGCTTCGTCTCCGCAAAGGCACGCAGCTGCCCAAGAAACCGCTTGTTGGAGGCAAGCCGGGCGGCATGCAGTTCGGGATAACCGCCGGGCAGCCAGCACACATCGGCGTCCGCGTCGGGAGCTTCGTCGGCAAGTGGCGAGAACGTCACGATCTCGGCGCCGGCCGCGCACCAGGCTTCCAGCATATGCGGGTAGACAAAGGAGAACGCGGCGTCGCGCGCGAGCGCAATGCGCTGACCCGGCGGCGTGATGTAGAGGCTCCGCACCGCCGATTGCGGCGACCAGGCGCGCGCCGATTTCAGCACGGCGTCGAGATCGACATGCTCGACAACGAAGCGTGCGGCCTCGTCGATCAGAGCGTCGATCTCGGCCTGCTCTTCGGCCTGCACCAGGCCGAGATGCCGCTTCGGCAAGGCGATCTCGGCGTGTCGGGGCAGCGCCCCCAACACCGGAATGCCCGTGCCCGCCATGGCGCTGCGCACCAGCGCTTCGTGCCGCGCACTGGCGACGCGGTTGAGCACGACGCCCGCAAGCCGCACGCCGGGCCGAAAATCGCGCAATCCCGCCGCGACCGCCGCCGCCGTCTGTGCCTGGCCGGAGGGGTCGATCACCAGCAGCACCGGCCATCCCATCATCTCGGCAATATCGGCGGTGGCGCCGGTACCCGAGACGCCGCGCGTCGCGACGCCGTCGAACAGTCCCATCGAGCCTTCGGCCAGTACGAGATCGGCATCCGCACCACGGCCTGCCAGATGCGCGATCGCCTCGCGCGTCATCGCCCAGCTATCGATGTTGACAGACGCGCGTCCCGTCGCGACCGCGTGAAAGGCAGGATCGATGTAATCAGGCCCACTCTTGAGGCATTGCACCCTCACGCCGCGATTGCGATAGGCGCGCGCCAGCGCCAGGGTCAGCGTCGTCTTGCCGACGCCGGATGCCGGTGCCGAGATCACGAGCCCCGCGGTCATCGCGATGATTCCGGAAAGCGCGGCTCCGGCCCCACCGGCCGGTAGCGGCGGTCATAGTCGGCCGCATAGAGGCGGCTCTCGGCGAATTCGCCGGCACCGAGCGTCTTGCCGACCAGGATGAGCGCAGTGCGTTCGAGCTCGGGTCCGACCGCGGCATCGAGGGTCGCAAGCGTGGCGCGCACGATGCGCTGCTGCGGCCAGCTCGCGCGCCAGACGATCGCCACCGGACAATCCGCGCCATAGTGCGGCGTGAGCTCGGCTATGACCTTGTCCAGCAGATGGATCGAGAGATGGATCGCGAGCACCGCACCGGTCGCGGCAAAGGCCGCCAGCGTCTCGCCATCAGGCATCGCGCTGGCCCTACCCGGCGTGCGCGTCAGCACCACCGACTGTGCAAGGCCGGGCAGCGTCAGCTCGGACTCCAGAGCCGCCGCGGCCGCCGCGAAAGCCGGTACGCCTGGCGTGACCGAATAGGGAATCTGCAATGCGCGCAACCGGCGCAACTGCTCGCCCATCGCCGACCAGATCGAGAGATCGCCCGAATGCAGCCGCGCGACGTCCTTGCCCTCGGCATGCGCCGCGGCGATCTCGGCGATGATCTCGTCGAGCGAGAGCGGCGCCGTGTTGACGATGCGCGCATCCTTCGGGCAATGCGCCAGCACGCCCTCGGGGACCAACGATCCGGCGTAAAGACAAACCGGGCAAGCAGCGATGAGATCGCGGCCCCGCAGGGTCAAGAGATCGGCGGCGCCCGGCCCCGCGCCGATGAAATGCACCGTCATTCGCCGTCTCCTTCTGCGATCGCCGCAGTGGCCATCTGATCCTGCGACACGGCCCTGACCGAAATCAGGCGCGCGCCGCGCCCAGCGGCTGCGACTGCGGCTGCTTCGGCCACCGAACCCGTCCCGAACCTGGCCCTGACGAATTCGGATTGTGTCGCGGTTTGCATCTCAGCCAACATCTCGGCGGGAATGCCCCGGATCGGCAACCCCAGTTCCTGTGCCAGTGCTCGCAATGCCACAGCATCGGCCTTGTCACTCACCGTCGCAACCGCCGCAAGGCCTTCTGGACCGCCGGCCGCGTCGAGCGCTTCGCGCAACGACGCGACACTGGCATTGCTCCTGAACCCCAAGCCCGCGACCCTCATCGGACCGCGCTCCATTGCACGATCGGCCGCGCGGCTTTCCAGGAGCGATACCGCCCCAACGGCTCGGCCTGCGCGATCTCCAGGCGCATCAATTCGCCGCCGTGACGCTGATGCAGATCGGAAAGCAGAGCCTCGGTCTCCAGAGTCACCGCATGCGCGAGCAGACGCGTTCCCGGCGCGATGCGCGACCAGATCGCATCGAACATATCAGCATCGAGGCCGCCGCCGACGAACACTGCATCGGGCACCTCAAGGCTCGACAAAGCACCGGGGGCTTTGCCCTCGATGACGGTGATCCGGTGCGTCAAGCCGAAGCTCGCCGCGTTGCTGCGGATGTTGGCGGCGCGATCGCGGCGGGCCTCGACGGCGATCGCCGTCCCGCCGCAAAGCGCCCATTCGATCGAGATCGAGCCCGAGCCGGCGCCAATGTCCCATAGCTGCTCACCCGGCCGCGGCGAAAGCGCCGACAGCGCAAGCGCGCGGACGGGCCGCTTGGTCAGTTGCCCGTCATGCACAAAGAGTGCGTCGGGAAGACCCGAGCTACGCGCGATCCCCTGCGTTCCCCTCGCCTCCAGCGCAACAGCGACCAGGCTGTCGCTTGAGTCGCCCGCATAGCTGTCAGCGCGATGCTGCGCGATGGACTCACGCGGTCCGCCAAGCGCCGAAAGCGTCCACACCGCCGACGGCCCCCAGCCGCGCTCCGTGAGCCAGCGCGCGAGATCGGAAGCCGCGCTGCCGTCGCGCACCAGGCAAATGATCCGTGCACAGCGCGCCAGATGCTGCAGCAGCCGTTCGAACGGTGCGGCATGAAGGCCGAGACAGATGACATTCTCGAGCCGCCAGCCCAAACGTGCCGCCGCCAGCGAGAACGTCGACGGCGCGGAATGCGCGACCCACTCGCCTAGCTGCAATTTCCCGACGAGGCTTCCGCCGACGCCATGCCAGAACGGATCGCCCGAGGCGAGCACAACAGTCGGTCGCCCGCGGCATTCAAGCACGATCTCCGCATCGAACGGCACCGGCCAGACGCTGCCGCGCTCGGCGATTCCGGCCAGCGCCAGATGCCTTTCGCCGCCGAACACCGTTTCGGCTTCACCAAGCGCCTTTCGGCTTGCGTCGGAGAGGCCGGCAAGGCCATCTTCGCCGATGCCGATGATGGTCAACCAGGGACTACCCATGATGCGCGCCCTGATCCTGGGCGGAACGGCCGACGCCAATTTGCTTGCCGCTGCGATGCCCCGCGCGGGGATCGACGCGGTCTATTCCTATGGCGGGCGCACCGCCGCTCCAGCGGAACAACCTCTGCCGACCCGGATCGGCGGGTTCGGCGGAGCCAACGGTCTTGCCGATTATCTGCATCGCGAGGGCATCACGCATGTGATCGACGCGACGCATCCGTTCGCGGCCGAGATGAGCCGCAACGCGATCGCCGCCTGCGCGCAAACCGCGACGCCGCTGCTCGCGCTCGAACGCGCGCCGTGGAAAAAGACATCCGGCGACCGCTGGATCGAGGTCGCGGACGTCGTCTCGGCGGTCGCGGCGTTGCCTGATAGCCGCGCCAACGTGTTCCTCGCGATCGGCCGCCAGCACATCGCGCCGTTCGGCAGCCGGCCGCAGCATTCCTATACGTTGCGTTTCGTCGATCCGCCGGAGGAGACGCTGCCGTTGCCCGGTGCCGACGTCATCGTCTCGCGCGGCCCGTTCACGCTCGAGAGCGAGCTCGCGCTGATGCGTGCGCGCTCCATCGCGTGGATCGTCGCCCGCAATTCCGGCGGAGGTGGCGCGCGCGCCAAGATCGATGCCGCCCGCGCGCTCGACCTTCCCGTCATCATGATCACGCGGCCGCCGCTGCCCGAGAGGCCGCGGGTCGAAAGCGTGAGCGAGGTGATGCAATGGCTCGGTCATCGAACCTGCCTCGGCGCATAGACCCAGCGGCCGACCCGCCGCGTTGTCGAATTGCAGACGATCACAAGCGTCCGCATGTCGGCCATCTCGGGCCGCGCGTCGCGCAATTTGACCGTCTCGATCCGCTGCTCGGGTGTGCTGACGGCGCGCGCGAACACCATGATCCGCTCGCCGCAGCCCGCTTCTTTCAAAATCTCGAGCGTCCGCGCAAAGCCATCAGCGCGGCTCGCCGAGCGCGGATTGTACATCGCGATCGCGAAATCGGCTTCGGCCGCGAGCCGCAGGCGCTGCTCGATCAGCGGCCAGGGCTTGAGATTGTCGGAGAGGTTGATCGCGCAAAAATCATGACCGAGCGGCGCGCCGGCACTGGCGGCTGCCGCCAGCATCGCCGTCACACCGGGCAGAACGCGGATCGGCAGGTCGTGCCATTGCGGCGCGTCCTCGAGCGCTTCGAACACGGCGGATGCCATCGCGAAGACCCCGGGGTCACCCGAGGACACCACGACGACCTGCCGCCCTTCGGCCGCAAGCCACAGCGCCTCACGGGCGCGCTGCAGCTCCACGCGATTGTCCGAAGGATGCAGCGTGAGCCCTTCGCGCGGCGGCACGCGCGTCACATACGGCGCGTAGCCGACGATATCGGTCGCAATTGCGAGCGCAGCGGAGACCTCCGGCGTGATCAGCGCTTCGTCGCCCGGCCCAAGTCCCGCGATGGTCAGCGTGCCGGTCATTGCGCCGCCTCCCTGCGCCGCCCCAGCCCGTGCACCAGCACGATCGCAAAATACGGACAGTCTGCCTCGCCGAGATCGGCGAGCCGTGCGACGCGCTGATCGGGCATGGTGCCGCGTTCGACGAGCCATGCATCGTCGAGGCGGCCCACGGACGCGAGCGCGCGGCGGATCTTCGCTAGATTGCGGCCGGTCTTCATGACGATGAGCGCATCGGAGCTGCGCATCCGCTGCGCGAGCTCAGCCTCAGGCAGCGTGCCCATCAGCACGGTGGTCACATCGTCGGCGAGCGCGATCGGCTGGCCGACCGCATTCCAGCAACCGACCATGCCGGGAATGCCGGCGATCACCTCGATCTCGACGCGTCCCTGCAGCCGCTCATGCAGATGCATGAACGAGCCGTAGAAATAGGGATCGCCCTCGCAGAGCACGACGACGTCGATCGCGCGCGCGAGCCGCGCCAGACGCTCGGTCCATTCGTCGTAGAAGGCCGCGAGCAGCCGCGCGTATTCGGGACTGTCAAAACCGATCTCCGTGGTGACCGGATATTCCATCGGATATTCGCTGACGTCGGCGGCGAGCATGCCGTCGACGATGCGCCGCGCCTGCCCGAGCTGTCCCTTCTTACGAAAATAAGCGACATGCTTTGCGGTACGCACCATGCGGTCGGCGCGCACGCTCATCAGGTCCGGATCGCCTGGGCCAAGCCCGCAACAGATGATGCGTCCCATCGCTATTCGCTCCGGCTCGCCAGCGCATTGACGGCGGCGACCGTGATCGCCGAACCACCGAGACGTCCCTCGACCGTCAGCGCCGGCACCGGCGGCGCAGCCATCAATGCCGCCTTGGACTCGGCGGCACCGACGAAGCCGACCGGACAGCCGATGATCGCCGCCGGCCGTGGACACTCGGCGTTCTCCAGCATGTTGAGCAGATGAAACAGCGCCGTCGGCGCGTTGCCGATCGCGACGATGGCGCCGGCCAGATGCGGCCGCCACAGTTCGAGCGCCGCCGCGGACCGCGTGTTGTGCATCGATTGCGCGAGTTCGGCAACCTTGACATCACCGAGCGTGCAGATCACGGCGTTGCCGGCCGGCAGCCGTGCGCGCGTGATGCCCTCCGACACCATCCGCGCATCGCAGAGAATCGGCGCGCCGTTCTGCAAGGCTGCCCGTGCCCGCCCAGCCATGCCGGGCGTGAAGCGGACATGCGCTTCCAGGCCCACCATGCCCGCCGCATGGATCATGCGCACGACCACCGGCTCCTCGTCTGATGTAAAGCGCGCAAGGTCGGCCTCCGACCGGATCGTCGCAAAGGACTGGCGATAGATCGCCGCACCATCGGTCTCATAGACGTGCGGCATCAATGGCCTCCCATCAGCACGGAGGGATTCGCGATGAGGTCCGAACGGGTCAGCCCTCGCAGGACTGGCGCGTCCCGCGTGGTGCCGTCGCGGATGAGGTCAAAGCCCTCGCGTGACGCAACCAGGGTGACGTCAGCCGAACCGGAATGGGCACAGCCCTTGGCGCAGCCGGACACGTGAAGCCGGGCATCCGCCGGGACAAAGGATGCAAGCGCCGATGCCAATGCACGCGTGTCGGCATGCGCCTCACGACAGCGCGGCGCGCCGCTGCAAGCGATCATGCGGAGCGCCGGATCATTGGGATCAGTGACGAGATCCGCGCCGCGGGGCATCTCATGCATCCCCTCCGCCAGCACCATCCGCCACGGCGTCATGCGGAGAGCCTGCGCGCACCCGGCGAGATGGCTGAGCATCTGCCGCGGCATTTGTCCAAAGGCGACGCCGACCATCGCACCAGTCGGATAGAGGCCGGGCACAGGGGCCGCCGATCGAGCCACCGGCTCGGCATCGCCGCGAAGCAATTCGGGAAGGCTCGCTCCACCGGCCAGGTGAGCCACCATCCGCCGCTTCTCACCCTTGGCTCCGCCGGAGATGACAAACCATTCGGCTATCGCGAGTCCGATATCCACCGCCTCTCCGCGCGAGACAGAGCGACCGTACCGTGCGCCATCGGCACGCACCAGCAGTCCGCCATTGCGATCGCGCTCGATCCTGATATCCGCAGACGCGCCGGCCAGCACCCGCTCGCTGCCGTCATCGATTGCGAAGCCGAACTTGGTCGGAAGACCGAGCGACGCGCTGGCGAGCGCCCGCTCAAGCTCGGCCGCGAGCGAAGGCGTGTCGTCATCGGCGGTCCAGAACGGCGTCACCAGAACGTTGCGCTGCGCCTCGGTATCCGAATCTGTGTCCAGCAATCCGAGCTCGGCGAGCCCATCGATCAAGGCGGGATAACCCTCATCGCTGACGCCGCGGATCTGGAGATTGGCGCGGCTGGTCAGATCGATCAGGCCGTTGCCGTATCGCGCAGCCAGATCGGCGATTCCTGCCGCCTGCGCAGCGTCCAGCCGCCCGCCGCGCGGACGGATGCGCACCACGAGGCCATCGCCCGACTGCATCGGCCGCAGCGCGCCGGGACACCAGCCCTTGATCGCGACCGCGCTCATGAGGCCTCCTGCAGCGCAGCTGCAATCGAATTGCGCCGCGTCTGCCAGAGCGACGCGTCGTGCAGCCGGATGAAGCAGGTTTCGATCGCAGCCAGCGCAGCCGGATTCTCGCGCGCCATGAAGGCGCGAACGTCGTCATTGCCGAGCGTCGCGTCGTAATAGAGGTCGAACAGGTGCGGCGGCACTGCACCAGCGAGATGCGCGAACGCCGCCATGTGCTCCAGGGTCGCCGATATTTCGGCGGCGCCGCGGAAGCCGTGGCGCATCATGCCAGTGATCCACGCGGGATTGGCGGCGCGCGCCCGCACCACAAGCGAGATTTCTTCGGTCAAGGAACGGGCATGCGGCTGATCCGGCCGCGTCGCATCGAGGTGATAGAGCGACGGGACCTTTGCGCCGAGCCGCCGCGCCGCGGCGGCGATGCCGGCCTCATGCGCGGCATAGTCCGCCGCCAGCAACAAGTCTGTCTCCGGCAAGTCCTGGGTGTGGACGAAGCTGTCGGCAGAGGCGAGCCGTGCCTCGATGCCCGCGCGGTCGGGCCTGATCTCGCCATCGGATGCAATGGCCCAGGACGATGCCGACAGCCAGGCTTCGCCGGCCGCGTCGCGCGCCTCCTCCGTGAAGACGTCCGGGACAGACGCGATGCCGGCGCCATAATGTCCGGGGCGAGGCCCGAACACGCGCGAGACGCGCTGCCGGTAAGGATTCTCGTCGCTCTCCTCGTTGCGTTCGGACAACGCCTCGGTCGCAGCTTCGAACAACTGCGCAAGACCGGAGAAGACGTCGCGAAACAGCCCCGACACGCGCAGCGTCACGTCGATGCGCGGACGGCCGAGTTCCGCCGGCGCGATGATGTCGTAGCCCGACACCCTGCCCGACCCATGATCCCAGCGCGGCGCGATCCCGGCGAGATGCAGCGCCATCGCAAAGTCCTCGCCGGCGGTGCGCATCGTCGAGGAGCCCCAGAGATCGACGACCAGCCCTTTCGGCCAGTCGCCGTGATCCTGCAAATGACGGCGCAGCAGCTCTTCGGCGAGCTTCACGCCTTGCGCATGCGCGGACGGCGTCGGCACCGCGCGCGGATCGACCGCAAACAAATTGCGTCCGGTCGGCAGCACGTCGCTCCGCCCGCGATAGGGCGAGCCCGACGGCCCCGACGCAACACGCCGACCCGCGAGCGCATCGCGCAGCGCTGCCCTCTCCGCCTCTCCGCAAGCGCCCTGCCCGAACACATGAAGCCCGTCGCCGAACTGGCTTTCCTTGAGATCGCAGACGAAACGATCGATCTGGGGAATGGCCTCGGCTGCGGAGACTGACGCCGCGAGACCGAGATCGTCCTCCAGCCCGGCGATGCGCGCTTCCTCGCGAATCGCGGCAATCAGGCGCTGCCGCCGCGCCGGATCGAGGCCGTCCGCAGTCGAATATTCATCGAGCAAACGCTCGAGCCTGCGCAAGCCCTCCGGCACCGCCGCCTGCGCCAGCGGTGGCGGCAGATGGCCGATCATCACGGCACCGATCCGGCGCTTGGCCTGCGCGGCCTCGCCGGGGTCGTTGACGATGAAGGGATAGACAACCGGCAGATCGCCGATCAGCGCTTCCGGCCAGCATGCGGATGACAGCGCAACCGACTTGCCGGGCAGCCATTCCAGCGTTCCATGCGCGCCCATGTGGACGACGGCATCGATGCCCTGCTGCCTGAGCCACAGATAGAACGCGACATAGGCATGGCGCGGCGTGCGCGAGAGATCGTGATAGTCGGCATCGCGCTGACCGACCTCACCGCGTTCCGGCTGAACCGCGATGATCGACTTGCCGCACCGGATCGCCGCGAAATGAAACGCGCCGTCGCGGCAGTCGGAATCATCCTCCGGCGCGCCCCATGCACGCGAAAGATCGTCCTGGAGCTGCTGCGGGAGGCTGGAGATCGCTGCGCGATATTCGGCCACGTCCCATGTCAGCTTCCGGTGCAAAAGCGCGTCTCCCAGCGGCCCCACCGGCTCAAGGTCAAAGCCTGCGGCCGCAAGATCGGTCAGCAACAGCTCCAGCGAGGCAAGCGCATCAAGACCAACGGCATGCGCTATCTGATGCGGACGACCGGGATAGTTCGAGAGTACGAGCGCGAGCTGCTTCTCTTGCGCCGGCTTGCCGGCAAGCCGATGCCAGGCTGCTACGTGCGCGGCGACCGCTGCGACGCGCTCGGCATCCGGCTGATGCGCAAGATGCGCGAACTGCAGATCGGGATCGCGCTCGCCTGGCGACTTGAAGCTCACGACGCCCGTGAACAGGCGGCCGTCGACCTCCGGCAACACCACATGCATCGCGAGATCGCCGGGCGACAGGCCGCGCAGCGACACGGCCCAATCCTCGCGCCGCGCCGTGGACAGAGCGACCTGGAACACCGGGCACGATACGGCATCGAACGGCGTCGTACCGTCGTCACCCGCCGCGGAGAACGCGGTCACATTGACGATGGCGGCCGGGCTGCATTGCGCGAACTGAACGCGCAGCCAATCGGCCACCCCCGCCGCCTTCAACGAGGTGACGAACACGCCGTGGGCATCGAATCCCTTTTCGCGCAAAGCCTCGATCAACGCATCGACCGGCGCCGTGTCGCCGGCCGCCAGATAGGAGCGATAAAAGGTCACCAGCACAAGCGGTCGGCCATCCGATGCCGGCAGCGCCGCGACGGCACCGCGCCGCGAATCGTAGACGCCGATCTCGGGAAGATCGATCTCGCCGACGACAGGCCCGGCATAGAGGCCGGACGCCAGCGCCAGTTGCGCGATCACGGCCTGCGCGGCAACGGGGCCGCCCTTGTCGCACAGCACCTTCAGGCGGCGCAGCGTCGAGACCGGCAAGGTCGAGAATTCATCCAGCCGCAGATCGTCGCGACCATCCGCCGGCAGCACGACCAGGGCGATGCCGCGCTCCTTCGCCAACCGATGCACCGCGGCCAGCCCGTATGACCAATAGGGTTCGCCGCCGATCAGCCGCACCAGGATGCCGCGTGCCTGCGACAGTGTCCGCTCGATATAGGTATCGACCGACAGCGGGTGGCGCAGCTCCGCGAGATTGGCGAGCCGCAGCGACGGCAGCGCGGCGCGGCCCCGCCGCCAGCCGGCCGCGAACGCGGCGAGATCGCTGTCGGAAAACGACAGCACCACGAGATCGGCCGGATCCTGGCCGAGGTCCCTTGGCGTCGCGGTCTCCTCAAGGCCGCGGCTCTCGCGGAAGACGACGTGCATCAGACACCTAGTCGCGCCCGGATCGCGGCCTCATCGACATCGCTGTGTTCGCCGATCACGACGAGCTTCGACTGCCGGGCCCGCGCGCCCCAGGGCATGTCGAATTGATGCCTCACCCGCTCGCCGACCGATTGCACCAGCAACCGCATCGGCTTGCCTTCGACCGCGATATAGCCCTTGGCCCGCAGCACGTTCTGCTCGCGTGCCAGCCCCTTGATCGACGCGATCAGCGCATCGACGTCTGAAATCTCCGGAAGATCGATCACCACGGAATTGAAGTCGTTGTGCTCGTGGTCGTCCTCACCATCATGGTGGGACGGCCGCGACGCGAGGTCGTCCTCTGCCGCCGCTTCAAGACCGAGGATCACGCGGGCGTCGATCGCGCCGTCGACGATGGGCAACATCGGCACCTCGCGCGGCATCTCGGCCGCGATCACCGCCTTGGCCGCTTTGATCCCCTCGGCTCCGGCGAGATCGGCCTTGGTCAGCAGCACGATATCGGCACAGGCGATCTGGTCCTCGAACACTTCGGACAGCGGCGTCTCGTGATCGAGATTGTCGTCGGCCGCGCGCTGCGCATCCACCGCGGCGGGATCGGGCGCAAAACGGCCGGCGGCAACAGCCTCGGCGTCGGCCAGCGCGATCACGCCGTCGACCGTGATTCGCGAACGAATCTCCGGCCAGTCGAACGCCTTCAACAACGGCTTCGGCAGCGCGAGGCCGGACGTCTCGATCACGATGTGATCGGGCCTCACAGGGCGCGCGAGCAATTGCTCCATCGCCGGGATGAAATCGTCGGCGACGGTGCAGCAGATGCAGCCATTGGCGAGCTCGACGATGTTCTCGGTCGGGCAATTGGCGTCGGCGCAGGACTTCAGGATCTCGCCGTCGACGCCTTCGCTGCCGAATTCGTTCACCAGCACCGCGAGCTTCTTGCCGTTGGCATTCCGGATCAGATGCTGGATCAGCGTCGTCTTGCCGGACCCGAGAAAGCCGGTCACGACGGTGACCGGAACCTTGGCGAGCGTCATCATTCTGCGGCCTCCGGCACGACGGCGATGGGTGGAATGCGGGCAAGCGATTGCTTGCGAAAGATTTCCGGGCGGCTGCGCCACGGCACGATGCCGTCAGGCGCGGCGGCATAGGCAGAGGCGCCGGCGATCACATCCCTGGCATGATCAGCCGACAGGCGGCCGTAGACATAGGACCATCGCCCCGGCGCGCTGAGCGCGACCGAGCAGCCTTGGCTGCAGGCCGACAGGCATTCGACCGGAACCAGATTGACGTCGTCGGGCACGCCGGCCTCAACAAGCGCGGCATGCAGGCGCGCACCGGGCGCGGGCTCGCCTTCGGCCAGCGTCTGGCCTGCGCGACAGGTGATACAGACATGAAGTGTAACGCTCATCGCCCTTCCTGGATTGACTGCGGGAAGCGATGAGGCACACGAACCTGACGTGAACAGGTTCGTTCCCCGTCGCGGAACACCCCGTCCGCCGGTCTCAAACACACTGCGTCGGCAGGTCTCCCGGCTTGCGGAGTAGGATTTCTCCCGTGATGCCCACCTTCCCGACTCCATCAGGGAATCAGTGGCTTGGGCATCTCTCCGGTCACGGTCGCGGGGGCGGCTGCGCTTCGGGCAAACCTCGCGGTCCGAGCCCTATCGCATTCCCTCTTCGCCTGTCGTAGGACAGGAACCAACGCGGGGTCACCATTCGTCCTGGCCTCGCACTTGTCAAGCCGAAGGAACGTGATGATTTCTGATGGAAACGACGCTGACGATCGCGACGTCGGCACCGACCCTTCGCTGGATGCGCGGCATGCGGCCAAAATGGCGAAAAAGAAGGTCGCCCGCGACAAGATCATGGCGACCAAAAGCAGTGAAAAGGGCCTGATCATCGTTCATACCGGCGCCGGCAAAGGAAAATCCTCCTCCGCCTTCGGTATGATCGTGCGCTGCGTGGCGCACGGCTTTCCCTGCGCCGTGGTGCAATTCATCAAGGGCGCCTGGGATACCGGCGAGCGCCGGCTGCTCACCGGGCATTTCGGCGATCTCTGTCAATTCCACGCGATGGGCGAAGGCTTTACCTGGGAGACGCAGGACCGCGCCCGCGACATCGCGGCAGCGCAGGCCGGCTGGGAAAAAGCCAAGCAGCTGATCGCGGATCCGAGCCTGCGGATGGTGGTGCTCGACGAGATCAACATCGCGCTCCGTTACGATTATCTGGCGATCGCCGATGTCGTCGAGTTCCTGACCACGTCGAAGCCGCCGATGACCCATGTCGTGCTCACCGGGCGTAACGCCAAGGAGGAGCTGATCGAGATCGCCGACCTCGTCACCGAGATGACATTGGTGAAACATCCGTTCCGCTCCGGCATCAAGGCCCAGCCGGGCGTCGAGTTCTGACGGACATCACCATGGCGCGCGCATTGATGATCCAGGGAGCCGGCTCGGACGTGGGCAAGTCGCTCATCGTCGCCGGCCTCGCGCGTGCCGCGAGACGACGCGGCCTGCGCGTGCTGCCCTTCAAGCCGCAGAACATGTCCAACAACGCCGCCGTGACCGTCGACGGCGGCGAGATCGGACGCGCGCAGGCATTGCAGGCGCTCGCTGCCGGCGCCGAGCCGCACACCGACATGAACCCGGTGCTGCTGAAGCCGGAAACCGATATGGGCGCCCAGGTCATCGTGCACGGCAAGCGGATCGCGACCGCAGGCGCGCGCGAATATGCCGCCATGAAGCCGTCGCTGATGGGCGCGGTGATGGAGAGTTTTGGGCGCCTGAAAGAGCGCGCCGATCTCGTGCTGGTCGAAGGCGCCGGCAGCCCGGCCGAGGTCAATCTGCGCAAGTCCGATATCGCCAATATGGGCTTTGCGCGCAAAGCTGGCGTGCCCGTGGTCTTGGTCGGCGACATCGACCGCGGCGGCGTCATCGCGCAGCTCGTCGGCATCCAGGCGGTGATCCATCCTGATGATGCTGCGATGATCCAGGGTTTTGTCATCAACAAATTCCGCGGCGATCCGACGTTGTTCGACGACGGCTACCGGCTGATCGAAGCCCGCACCGCCTGGCGCGGCTTTGGCGTGCTACCCTGGTTCGTTCGCGCCGGCGAGCTTCCGGCCGAAGACGCGCTCGGGCTTGGCGAGGCGCGCAAGCCCGGTCAGTGCAAGATCGCGTTTCTGGCACTGTCGCGGATCGCCAACTTCGACGACCTCGATCCGCTGAAGCTCGAACCCGGCGTCGATCTCGTGATGGTGCGGCCGGGCGAAGCCATTCCGGGCGACGCGAAGCTCGTCATCCTGCCCGGCTCGAAATCGACCCGCGGCGATCTCGCCTTCCTGCGCGCGCAAGGCTGGGACATCGACCTGCTGGCGCATCATCGCCGCGGCGGCCATATCCTTGGGCTGTGCGGCGGATACCAGATGCTTGGGCAGAGCGTCGCCGATCCCGACGGGATCGAGGGGCTCGCCGGCGAAACGCCTGGCCTCGGGCTTCTCGATGTCACGACTGTTATGACCGAACAGAAGACGCTGACCCGCGTCAGCGCGATGCATGCTGCGACCCATCAACCGATCAGCGCTTACGAGATCCACATCGGACACACCGGCGGCCCGGATCGCGCGCGGCCCTTTTCAATGCTTGACGGCTCGCCGGAAGGCGCCATGTCGCGTGACGGGCGCGTTCACGGCAGCTATCTGCACGGCCTGTTCACCTCGGACGGATTTCGCAAGGCGTTCCTTGCGCAGCTCGATATCCCTGCGGCGGATCAGCCGTACGACGCCAGGGTCGAGAGCGCGCTTGACGCGCTTGCCGAGCACATCGAGACCCATCTTGATGTGGAAGGCCTGCTCGCGTTGGCGCGCTAAACCATCAACGCGACAACACGGCGGAAAGACGGGACCATTCGGCCTCGCTGCCCGGCAGACCGAGGCGCAACCATCCCGGCTTTTGCTGGAAGACGCGCGACCAGATCTGGCCGCGGGCAAGCTTGTCCTGCGCGGCCAGCGCGTCGCCGGTCTCGTAGAGACGAAACAGCGACGTGCCGCCGAGCAGCGTCCAGCCCAGCGATTGCGCTTCCGCATCGAGCCTGACGCAGTCGTCCGCCAGCCGTGCGGTCGTCGCCCTCGCCCAGTCGCGATCGAGCAGCGCGCGCCGTCCAATCGCAATTGCGGCACCCGAAACCGGCCATGGGCCCGCCATCGCCGCAAGCGCAGCGATATCCGGCTCGCTGCCGATAGCGAAGCCGAGCCGCAAGCCCGCAAGTCCGTAAAACTTGCCGAATGAGCGCAGGATCAGGAGCCCGGATTGTCCGGCCTCTCCTGCAACTGACAGGTCGGGTACAGCGTCCGCAAAACTCTCGTCAATCACGAGCCGGCCAACGCGCGGCAACAGCGCGAGCAGTTCGTGCCGATCATGGCGTCTGCCATCGGGATTGTTCGGATTGACGATGATGCCAATGTCCGCTCCCGCAAGCGCTGCGAGATCGGACACCTCGGCAACATCCCAACCGGCCGCCGACAACATCCCGGCATACTCGTTGTAGGTCGGTGCAAGAATCCGCGCTCGCCCGCGCGGCGCCAGATGCGGCAACGACTGAATTGCGGCCTGCGCACCGCTCATCGCCACGATCGGCGCGTCGGTGCGGTAGGCCTGCCGCGCGGCGTTGTGCAGCGACTCGATATCGGAGCGCGACGGCAACGCGCTCCACTGCCGCGGCACGACATCAACGTCAGGATACGGCACCCGATTGATACCGGTCGACAGGTCGATCCAGTCTTCCGCGGCGCCGCCGAAGCGCTGCTGGGCGACATCGAGATTTCCGCCATGCTCGCGCATGCGCCGCTCCTTCACGCCAGCGCCAGGGCCACGAACGCAGCGGCCAACAGCATCATGGCGTAACGATAGAGTTTCAGCCCGGTGAGGACATCAGCGGCGGCCGGATCGCGCGCCCCCTCGTTCAGCCAGGGCTCGTTCGCGACGCTGCCGTGATAGATGCGGGGCCCGCTGAGCCGCACACCGAGCGCGCCGGCCATCGCCGCTTCCGGCCAGCCCGCATTCGGCGAGCGATGGTGCCGCGCATCGCGCAGCATGCAGGACCACGCCTGCGAGAAGCGCGGTGCAAGCAGCACGAACAGCAGTCCGGTCAGCCGTGCCGGAACGAGATTGGCGAGATCGTCGATCCGCGCAGCGGCCCAGCCGAAGGCTTCATGCCGCTCGGTGCGATGACCGATCATGGAATCCAGTGTGTTGATCGCCTTGTAGCCAAGGATTCCCGGCAGGCCGAACAGCGCCCCCCAGAACACCGGCGCCACGATGCCGTCGGATGCATTCTCGGCAAGGCTCTCGATGGTCGCGCGCGCGATGCCGGCGTCGTCGAGCGTTGCGGGATCACGTCCGACAATTTGTGCGACCGCCGCACGCGCGGCCCCGATGTCGCCGGACACAAGCGGATGTGCCACCGCGGCGACATGGTCATGCAGCGAGCGCAGCGCCACCAGCGGCCACGCCAGCACGCCGACAAGGACGACGCGAACCCATCCGGATGGGAGTAAAGACTGCACGGCCCAACCCAGCGCCGTTGCCAGCGTGATCACCAGGATGACAGCCGCGACACCGGCGATGCGCCGAAACGCCGGCGGATCGGAGGCACGGTTCCAGGCGGTATCGACGAGATGGATCAGCCGGCCGAGCCAGGTCACGGGATGGCCGATGCGGGCAAACAGCCAATCCGGCCAGCCGATCAAGACGTCCACAGCCATCGCCACCGCCATTGCTCCCGCAAAACCCACGCACCTCTCCTCGCCGCGATCCCCCTGATGCGCAAGACGTCGGCCGAGTGCAAGCCCTCCATAGCGGATTTCGGCTTTGTCTTTTGCCGCGATTGGTGGTTAGAGCGTTTTCGAGGCGAAGCGGATACCGGTTCGCGACAGGAGCCCCTATGGCCGTCATTCTGATCACCGGCGGAGCCCGGTCCGGAAAAAGCCGCCGTGCCGAATTGCGCGCGCGCAGCTTTCCAGGTCAGCCGGTCTATGTTGCGACCGCCGAGGCGCTCGACGCGGAAATGGATGAGCGCATCGCCAGGCATCGTGCGCGCCGCGGCAGCGACTGGATCGAACGCGAGGTGCCGCTCGACCTCGTGGCGGCGCTGGCCGAGACCGATGGCGGCGGCGCAAGGCTGGTCGATTGCCTGACGCTCTGGCTGTCCAACCTGCTGCATGCCGAGCGCGACTGGTCGCAGGAAGTCGCGCGGCTGGCGGACGCGCTGGCGCGCCAGCGCAGCCCGGTCATCATGGTCACCAACGAGGTTGGCCTCGGCATCGTGCCTGACAACGCACTGGCGCGGACCTTCCGCGACGCCGCAGGTCTCATGAACCAGAGCATTGCCGGCGTGGCGGACGAGGTCGAGTTCGTCGTTGCGGGCCTGCCGATGAAGCTGAAATGAGCAACACGATCGATCCCGCCAAAGGCCCCGCGATGGTCGCATTCGACGAGGCGTTTCGTCGGCAACTGCACGAACTGTTCGTGTGGCGGCGCGACGTGCGGCGCTTCTTAGCCGATCCGCTGCCGGACGGCACGATGGAGCGGCTGATCGAGATCGCCTGCCTGTCGCCTTCGGTCGGGTTGAGCCAACCCTGGCGGTTCGTCATTGTCGACGATGCGGCACGGCGCCGCGCGGTGATCGAGGACTTCAAGAGCTGCAACGCCGACGCGCTGCGATCCTATTCCGGTGAGCGTGCAGCAAAATATGCCGCATTGAAACTATCCGGCCTCGAAGAGGCGCCCGGCCATCTGGCCGTGTTCGCCGAAAAGACCGACCAGATCGGCTCCGGCCTGGGGCGCGCCACAATGCCGGAGACAACCGAATACTCGGTGGTGGCCGCGATCTGCTCGATGTGGCTTGCCGCGCGCGCGGAAGGCATCGGGCTCGGCTGGGTCTCGATCTTCAATCCAGGCCGCGTTCACGAGATTCTGGAAATACCCGATACGTGGAAATTCATCGGCTACCTCTGCATCGGTTACCCCGAGGTGGAATGCGACCGTCCGGAGCTCGAGCAGGCCAAGTGGGAATCGCGGCGAGGTCCGGATGAATTCACCATCCGGCGCTGACCAACCTCCGGGCGGCAGCGGCGCCTCGAACAGCGCCGCCCACTGGCGCGCCGACATCGCCTCCCTGGTTTTTCCGCTCCCGGAGCACGGCGCCATCTGCGCGGTACATCGGGGCGCGTTTCGAACATTGCTTGGCGCCGACCCGACGCCGGAAGGCTGCATCGGTTATTTCGCGCGGTTTGAAGACGCGTTCAGGGCCGCGGCACGCGCCAAGATCCCGCGCAAGCGCATCCCCTTTGGAACAAATCTGCATCTTACCAGTCGCGACATCGCTCGAAAGCTGCTAGAAGCCGACCAAATCGAACGTGGAGAACGACCATGAGCCAGTCCCCGGCCGCGCAAACCCAGGTCATGCAATCCCAGGTCATGCAATCCCAGGTCACGCATCTGCCGGTCGCCGCCCGACAGGTCGGACGGCTTTCGCAATCCCTGATGGCGATGTCGCTCGGCCTGTTCATTGTCGGAGTGGTCGGCTTCTCGCACATCGACGTGATCCACAACGCCGCGCACGACGTGCGCCATTCCAACGCATTCCCCTGCCACTGATCTCGTCGGCATGAGCACGTTTCGCTCGATCGTCTTCTCCTCGGTCATTGCCGGATTCATCGTTGGCCTGATCGTCACAGCGGTCCAGCAGTTCGGCACCGTCCCGCTGATCCTCAAGGCCGAGGTCTATGAGAAGGCGGCCGAGCACAAGCACGAAGCCGCCGCGCCACCGCAGGCCATCCTCGTCCACGATCATGCGGATCATGATCATGGCACCGAGGCGTGGGAGCCGCGCGACGGTCTGGAGCGCAATCTCTATACCGCGGGAGCGAACATCCTGACCGCGATCGGCTTTGCGCTGCTGCTTTGCGGCTTCTTTTCGGTGCGCAGCGGCGCGACCGGCGAGCCGATCTCGTGGCACGAAGGCCTGATGTGGGGCCTCGCTGGCTTTACCGTTTTCACGATTGCGCCGGGCCTTGGGCTGCCGCCTGAACTGCCGGGGGTCCCCGCCGCACCACTGATGTCACGTCAGATCTGGTGGGTGACGGCGGTGCTGGCGACATCCGCCGGCCTCGGGCTGATCGTTTTCCGGCGCTCGATGCCGGCCGCCATCGCCGGCGTTGTCCTGATCATGCTGCCGCATTTGATCGGCGCGCCCGAGCTGGAGCATGTCGAGACCAATGTGCCCTCGTCATTGTCGCATCAGTTCGTGGTCGCGGTCACGCTGACCAGCCTGGTGTTCTGGTCCTTGCTCGGTGGCCTGACCAGCGCCGCGTTCGCCTATTTCGACCGGCCCGCATCGGCGTAACGCCACTGCCTGATATCGTGGCCGCTCAGCTCGCCTGCCTGAGCGGCTTCCCGGCCCGCAGCTCCCTGTCCTGCACCAGCACCTTCTCCGCATAGAGCTGGTCGATCTCCTGCGCGGACAGCCCGAGTTCGCCCAGGATCTCCTCATTATGTTCGCCGAGCAAGTCGGCCCTCAGCTCGGTGCGCTGCGGCCATTCCGAGAAGCGCATCGGCGCGCCCGGAATCGCAAATTGGCCGATCCGGGGATCGCTGACATGGCGGACCGTGCCGCGCTCGATCAGATGCGGCTGGGCCATGGCGTCATTCAGCGTTAGCACCGGCGCACAGGGGATTCGTTCCTGCTCCAGCGCCGCGATCGCCGCATCGCGTGACGGAAAAGTCTTGAGCCAGGCTTCGACGATCTCCCCCACCAGCACCCTGTTGTCGGCCCGGGCGCGTGCGGACTCGAACCGCGGATCCTTCTCGAGCTCCGGCCGCCCCAGCGCACGAACCATTTGCGGCCATTGATGCGCCAGCGCGCAGATCACGAGAAATTCACCCCGGCCGCAATCGAACACCCCGACGGGACCGCCATTCGGGTGCAGCGAGCCCTCCCGCTGCGGCACGAAGCTATCTCCGCGCAGCGAGACCTTCGGCACATTTGCCTCGTGCATGTGAAAATAGGTGTCGAGCAGCGTCGATTCAATGAACTGGCCCTCTCCGGTCCGCTCGCGGTGAAGCAGCGCAAAGCCGACTGCCATCGCCGCCGCAACACCGGTCGAGGCGTCTCCGATCGCCACCGGCACTTGCGCCGGCTTCCCATCGGGATCGCCGATCACGCCGGTGATGCCGGCGAAGGCCTGGGCGATATAGTCGAAGCCGGGTTTGTCGCTCAGCGGACCGGTCTGTCCGGCGAACGAGATCGAGCACATGATCAGCCGCGGATTGATTTTCCTGAGCGTCTCATAACCAAGTCCGGCGCGCTCCATCACACCGGGCGTAAAGTTCTCCACCAGAACGTCGGCATTGGCGGCGAGCCGGGTCAGGATCTGGCGGCTCTTCTCATGCTTGAAGTCGAGCGCGAGGCTGCGCTTCGAATGGTTCTGCTGGAAGAAATACGTGCTCTGCGACGTGTTCTTGTGCGCGGGATCGCGCGGCTTCAGGCCCTGGAAGCGCGATCGGTCGCCGAACGGCGCGAGCTCGATCTTGATCACGTCGGCGCCGGCCTCGGCCAGCAGACGCGTGCAGGTCGGGCCTGCAACGAACTGGGTGATATCGAGCACGCGATAACCGGTCAGCATTTTCGGAGGCAGTGTCATCTCAATTGTCCAGTTGTTGTGACTGAAGAGTTTCGGCGGGCGCGTTTCCGCTCACCGGCCTCGTTCCAAACAGATTGCTGCGGGCCTGCGCGTCGAGCGTCTTGCGCACCGCGCGCCGGCCGACCGCGAGTCCCTTCTGAAGCAGCGGCCGCGCGCGCAGTTCGGCGAACCAGCGCCGGACGTGCGGAAAGTCGTCGAGCGTGAAGCGTTGCGCCTTGTGGGTCATCACCCAGGGAAAACAGGCGATGTCGGCAATCGAATAGTTGTCGGCGGCGACATAGCCGCTCTCACTGAGCCGATCGTTCAGCACGCCGTAGAGACGGCGCGCCTCGTTGCCGTAGCGCTCGACCGCATAGGGAATTTTGTCGGACGCATAGACCGAGAAGTGCCCGTTCTGGCCCAGCATCGGTCCGAGCGCGCTCATCTGCCACATCAGCCATTGCTGCACGCGGATGCGGCCATGGAGATCACGCGGGACGAACCTGCCGGTCTTCTCCGCGAGGTAAAGCAGGATCGCCCCCGACTCGAAGATGGTCAGCGGCCCGCCTCCGCCGGGCGGATCCCTGTCGACGATGACAGGGATCCGCCCATTGGGATTGAGCTTGCGGAATTCGGGCTTGAACTGGTCGCCGCGCGTGATGTTGACCGGCACGACCGTATACGGCAGCCCGCATTCCTCGAGCATGATCGAGACCTTCCAGCCATTCGGCGTCGGCGCGAAATGAAGATCGATCATCGGAGCTCCGGCACAGCTCAGGCCAGCTGCTTTTCGCGCGACCGCGGCAGTCCGGCCTCCTGCAGCCGCCGCTCGAGCATCGGCACCCGGTCGTTGCCCCAGAACTGCTCGCCGCGAAACACGCAGATCGGCACGCCGAAGATATGGTCGCCCTGGCTCTCCTGCTGCGCTTCCTCATATTCGCGCCGGCCGTCGCCTTCGAAATAGCTGCGGAATTCGGCGCCGGACATCCCGAGCGATTCGATGAAGCGCTCCACGGCATCGACCTCGTCGACCGCGAGCTCGCGGCGGAAGAACAGCTCGTAGACCAGACGGCTGTATTCGATCAGACGTCCCTGCTTCTCCGCGAACAGCCCGCCGATCAGCGCCGGTGCGGTGTCGAAGATCTTCAGCGGCCCGCGGATGATCTTCTTGTCGCCGCGCTCGTTCGCGGACCGCCGTGCATCCATGTAGGAATACTTGACCTTGTATTCCGAATAGATGCTGCGCTGGCCGGAGCCCTTGATCCGGAGCTGGAACGGCCGCCAATGCACCTTGATGTCGAATTTCTTTTCCAGTTCGAACACCGGATCGAATGCCAGCCAGGCATAGGGGCTCTTGTAGTCGGAATACATCTTGAGAACTTCGCGGGACATTGTCTCTCCTTCCATGTCGATGTCATTGCGATTGAGCGACGAGCGGGCACTGGCTCTCCGACAACGGCTGCGCCGCCTCGGATGCCGGAATGACCTTCTCGATGGTGTAGTAGTCCCAGGGCTTCCTGACCTCGCCGGGGGCCTTGATGCTCGCCATGTAGAACGGATGCATCAGCCAGCCGTCGGTGCGCACAAAACCGTTCTCGACATACATGTCGTTGACCGGCAGCTTCCGGATCTCGTCGGCGACCTTCGGGCCGTCCAGGGTCCTGGCGGCCGCGACGGCCTGCAGATAATGCAGCGTTCCCGAGTAGACCGCGGCCTGGTCCATGGTCGGCATTGCGTGGTGCTGCCCGAAGAAGCGCTCCGACCACGCGCGCGTCTTGTCGGTGCGGTCCCAGTAGAACGGCGTCGCAAAGGTCAGCCCCTGCACATTGGCAATGCCGAGCGCGTGCACATTGGTGATGTAGGTCAGTGGCACCACGATGTGCTGTCCGCCCTCGGCGATGCCGAACTCCTTGGCCTGCTTCACAGCGTTGGTGGTGTCCTCCGCCGCCGAGATCAGCCAGATCACCTTGGCTTTCGACGCCACCGCCTGCAGCAGGAAGGAGCTGAAGTCGGGATTGTTCTGCGGGAAGCGCACCGAGCCCAGCACCTTGCCCCCGGCCGCCTTGATCGCACCCGCCGCAGCGTCCTCCATCGCCTTACCGAAGGAGTAGTCGGCCCGACAGGAAGAAGAAGCTGTCGAGCCCGCGCTCGATCAGCGGCTTCGGCAGCGGCGCCGAGATGGCGTAGGCGTTGAGCGACCACGAGAAAGCGGTCGCTGCGCAGGCTTGCTGCGTGATTGCCGGGCTGCCAGTGACGCCGTGGATGACGATCTTGTTGCGCGTCCGCGCCAGTTCCTGCACCGCGAGCGCGACGGCGGATTGCGCGACGTCGACGACGACGTCTGCACCGCCATTGTCGAACCAGTTGCGGGCGATCGCCGCGCCGACATCGGCTTTCGCTTGGTGATCGCCGGAGATGACCTCGATCGGACGATCCAGCACCTTGCCGCCGAAGTCCTCGACCGCCATCCTGGCAGCGAGCACCGAGCCCGGCCCCATGATATCGCGGTACATCCCCGACATGTCGGTGAGCACGCCGATCCTGACCGGCTGCACATCCTCCGCCCGGACCGATGTCAGCATCGCGCCGCCGACCAGCAACGCGATCGCTGCAGCTGTGGTTGTTGGTTTCTTCACCATGACTATCCTCGACGCTCCCGCTTGGGACGGCATGCATGTGCCGGCCTTCTTGCTTTCAGATGATCCGCCTGGACGTCAGATCGTCGATCCGCTGCCCGGAGAGGCCGAGCAGCCCGCCATAGATCTCATGATTGTTCTGCCCGAGCGTCGGCGCCGGCGCGGTGTATCCCTTGTGCGTCCGTCCCATCTTGATCGGGAACCCGGCGCCGATGACGTGCTGCTCCAGCGGCTCGGTCGGATGCGCGACCGGCTGCAGCATGTCGCGCGCACCGAGATGCTCCCAGGCGAGGATGGCGTCGATGTCGCGGATCGGGCTCGCGGCGACATCGCCGCGATTGAGCGCCTCGATCGCCTCGAGCGTGGTGCGGCCCAGCGTCCATTCGCTGACGATCGCATCGACGATCGTGTTGTTGGCGACGCGCCAGCCGGTGTTCATGAACTTCGCATCCGCGGCGAGGTCGAGCCGGTCCATTACACCCAATAGCGCCAGCCAGTCCTCATTCGTGGCGGCGCCGAGCGCGATCGCACCATCGCGCGTGGCATAGGTGTTGAACGGCGAGAACCGCATGATGCGATTGCCCTGCCTTGGCGCCATCCCCATCTGCGGATAGCAATCCAAGGGCTCGTCGAGCACCAGCGACAGCAGGCAGTCGGCCATCGCGACATCGACGAACTGGCCTTGTCCCGACATGCGCTGCTCGGTCAGCGCGGCGAGGATGCCGGAGACGGCAAAGGCGCCCGTGATGCCGTCCGCGAGCGCGGTGCCGGCCTTGCTTGGGCTGCCATCTGGCGCACCGGTGATCGACATCAGGCCGGATGCTGCCTGGATCATCAAATCGTACGCCTTGAGACGCCGGTCGGCGCCGGTCGAGCCGTAGCCGGTCAACGCACAATGCACGATCGCGGAGTTGACCTGGCGGTTTGCCTCATAGTCGATCCCGAGCCGCTCGGCAGCGCCAGGACGCAGATTCTCGACCAGGATGTCCGACTTGCGCAGCAGCGCATGGAACAGCTCCATGCCCTCCGCCGTGCGCATGTTCAGCGTGATCGACTTCTTGTCCCGGCAGCGTTTCAGATAGGCGAGGCCGAGATCGCTATCGTGCCTGCGGTCGAGCGAGACGCCGTCCTTGCCGAGGAATGGCGGCCCGGTCATGGTGGGATCGCCCTGCTCCGGGGTGTCGATGCGGATGACCTCGGCGCCGAAGCCGGCCAACATCAAGGTCGCGAACGGGCCTGAATAGAATCGCGTGAGATCGAGTACGCGGACACCGTGCAGCGCGCCATGCCTCGTCATCGTCGGGCTCGTCGTCATCCGCAATTTCCCTTCCCGCTTGCTGCCCTGTCGCTGTCTTCATCGTTGACGCGGCGGGCATATAGGTCAAATATTTTCCGATCCGGATTATTGATGCGAAAATGGAATGAATGATGCGCGAGCGACGCCCACGCCGGTTCGAGGTCAGCCTCAAACATCTTCGTGCCGCCAACTCGGTCGCGGTGTATGGCAGCTTCACCGCGGCCGCCGCCGACCTCGGCATGACGCAGTCGGCGGTGAGCCGTCTCGTGCTGCAGCTCGAACGGCAGCTCGGCGTCTCGCTGTTCCTTAGATCGACGCGCAACGTCATCCTGACCGCGCCGGGCCGCGAATTCACGGCATCGACGCAGCGCCTGCTTGCCGATCTCGGCGCCCAGGTCGACAACGCCCGCGCGCTCGGCGAACAGATCAAGGGACGCCTGATCATCTCCTGCCTGTTGTCACTCACGCACCACGTCGTGCCGGAGGCCGTGCTGAAATACAGGAAGGCGCATCCCGGCGTCGAAATCCACCTGCGCGAGGGCCTCGGCAGCGAGGTCTATGAAGATGTGCGCAGCGGCCTCGCCGACTTCGGCGTCGGCAACGTCACCGCGCTCGGCCAGGAAGTCGTCAGCGACGACGCGGTGCAGGAGTCCTGCTTCGCGATCCTACCGTCGCGCCATCCGCTGCGAAACAACAGCACGCTGAGCCTCCGCGAACTGCGCAACGAAGCCTTCGTCTCGCTCCCGACCGGCTCGGGCCTGCGGAAGCAGATCGACAGCGTCGCGACCGCAAGCGGCATCGTGCTCAATCACAGCACCATCGTCGAGCAGTTCGGCACGCTCTACGACTTCGTCGCAGCCAATGTCGGCATCTCGATCGTTCCCGCCTCGGCCGTGCCGCCGCGCGCCCCGCGCGGCGTGATCGTCAAGCGGCTGGTGTCGCCGCCGCTGGTTCGCAAGATCGGGATCCTGCGGCTGAAGAACCGCCCGCTGACGCCGGCCGCGACCGGATTTCTGGATATCTTCCGGCCACTGTTCCTGAACGCGTCACGGCGATAGCCCAAGACTCACAAGAATCATTTGAGATTCGCAGCAGAGCCTGATTAGGTTCGGGGACGCCGTCTGCTGCACGCCGCAACCGGCGCGCATGGCGGCGAAAATGCCGAACCGACAGGGCCCGACCACCGATGACCAAGACGCGACGGACACGACCGACGATTCGTGACGTCGCGGCCGAGGCCGGCGTCTCCGTCTCAAGCGTCAGCCGCACGCTCAACGGCGGCATCTATACCAGCGCCGAGCTGCATGCGCGCATCATGCGCGCGGTGAAGCGTCTCGGGTTCGAGCCCGACCAGGCGGCGCAGGCGCTGCGCTCGCGGGCCTCCAACACCATCGGCTGCATGGTGGCCGATTTCTCCAATCCGCACTACACCGGCATGGTGAGCGCGGCGGAGGAGGAATTCCAGCGCGCCGGCTTCCTCTTGATGCTGGCGGCGACCAAGCATGAGGAGGCGCGCGAGGCAGCGTTCCTGTCGGCGGTGCGGCGCCGCCAGATGGATGGATTGCTGCTGTTCGCCGGCGACAATTCCCACAAGGATTTCATGAAGGGGCTAGCGACGCTCGACCTGCCCTGCGTCACCGTCGACCGCGAGGTACCCGATAGCGTCATGGTTCGCGTCGATCACCGCGGCGGGGCGCTGGAGGCAACGCGCTATCTGATCGGCCTCGGCCATCGCCGCATCGCGTTGCTGACCGGAAGTGCTGCGGTGCTGCCGAGCTCGGAACGGCTTGCGGGCTACCGGCAGGCGCATCAGGAAGCGAAGATCGAGGTCGACCCGACCCTGATCCGCCCGCACATGCAGGGCGCCAACACCGCCTTCAGCTCGGTGTGCCAGCTGCTGCAAATGACAAAGCCGCCGACCGCGATCATCTCGCTCGGCACCAGCATGCTGGCCGAAGTGCTGGAGGCGATCACCAGCAACGGCCTGCGATATCCGCAGGACGTATCGATCGTGTGCAGCGGCGACACCGACCTCGCCCGCCATGCGACGCCCGCGATCTCAGCCCTGAGCTGGGACATGAACGAGGTCGGCCGCACCGCCGCGCGGCTGTTGCTGGAACGGATCCGCGAGCCCGACAAAGCCGGCAGCAGCGCCCCGGTGTTCCTGCCGACGCGCCTCATCCTGCGCCATTCCTGCGCCGCACCGGCAACGCCCGCGCGGGGGCGGAAGTAGCGCCGCGCCGATCAATCGGCCAGCGGCGCCGCTGCGTATTGCGCGTCGGAGACGTGCTCCATCCAGGTCGCGTAGTCGCCGTCGAGCGCTTCGTGGATCGCGATATGGCTCATGCCCGTGGTTGGCGCCGCGCCGTGCCAATGCTTCTCGCCCGGCGGAATCCATACCACGTCACCCGGACGGATCACGCGGATCGGGCCATCCCAGCTCTGCACATATCCGGCGCCGGCCGTGACGCAGAGCGTCTGGCCGAGCGGATGGGTGTGCCACGCCGTGCGCGCACCCGGCTCGAAGGTGACGCGCGCGGCCTGCACACGCGCGGGCGCGGGTGCATTGACGATCCCGTCAGCCCATACCGTGCCGCTGAACCAATCGGCGCTGCCGCGCCGGCTTGCGATCGATCCTGCGCGCTTGATGTCCATTCGCAATCCTCCCGTCTATCCAGGCTGGAAACGGTTCCAGCATCTCGTCATCGCCGGCTATCGCCCCTCTCAATGACGGAGCGAGACCGCGGTCGTGCTACTCTCAGCGCAGCACGAACCCCTCATAACCGCGCTGCGCGATCTGCGCGATGCGGTGGCGGTAGCCCTGACCGACATAGGGCATGAACACCCGCGGCTTGCCCGCGATGTTGGCGCCCTGGTACCAGGAATTCGCCTTCGGATAGAGCGTGCGGCTGGCGGCGTCGGCGACATGCGCCATCCAGGCCCGCTCGGCGTCGCGTTCCGGCTCGATCCGCGTCAATCCCTTGGCGCGCATGTTGTCGAGACAGGCCGTGATCCACTCGACATGGTTCTCGCAGGCATGGATCACGTTGCCGATCACCGACGGGCTGCCCGGCCCGGTCACGACAAACAGGTTCGGAAAGCCCGACACCATCAGGCCGAGATGGGCGCTGGGCCCGTCGGCCCAGGCCTCGTTCAGGGTCGCGCCATCCCGCCCGCGGATCTGCATCGCGGCGAGCGCCCCGGTCATCGCGTCATAGCCCGTCGCCAGCACCAGTGCATCGAGCGTAAAGGACCGCGTCGCGGTCTCGACGCCGGTCTCGATGACTGTCGTCAGCGGCTCCGCGCGCAGATCGACCAGCTCGACATGCGGCAGATTGTAGGTCGCGAAATAACCGGTATCGATACAGATGCGCTTGACGCCGAGCGGATAATCCTTCGGTGACAGTGCCTCCGCCGTCGCCCTGTCGTGCACGATGCCGCGGATCTTGTCGCGCACGAAGTCGCAGGCGACGTCGTTGACGGCCTCGTCGGTCAGGATGTTCGGGAACGCGGTCAGGATGCCGCCGCCGCCCTGCTCCCACAGCTGCTCATAGCGCGCCCATTGCACGTCCCGCCCGGGCACCGGCGCGTCGAAGGCATTCGCGGGCACCCGCCCGAACTCCGGCGTCTCGAGGCTCTCGCGATATTTCGCGATCACGGGCTCGGCGGCAGCGATGTCGGCCTCGGACAGCGGCGCATTGCGTGCCGGCACCGAGTAGTTCGGCGTGCGCTGGAATACGGTCAGGCGGCTCGCCGCCTTGGCGACCATCGGGATCGTCTGCACACCCGACGAGCCGGTGCCGATCACGGCAACGCGCAAGCCGGAAAAGTCGATCTCCTGATGCGGCCACTGCCCGGTGTGATAGACCGGCCCACGAAAACGCGCGAGGCCCGCGAGCTTAGGCTTGTTGGGGACCGAGAGATTGCCGGTCGCCATCACGCAAGTCGATGCGACGATGCAATCGCCGCGATCGGTGCGCAACGTCCAGCTCTCGCCTTCTTCGTCCCAGTCGGCGCCGGTCACACGGGTGTCGAACCGGATCAGGGAGCGCAGATCGAAGCGGTCGGCGACGCGCTGCGCGTAGCGCAGGATCTCCGGCTGGGCGGCATATTTCTCGCTCCAGCGCCATTCCTGCCGCAGCTCCTCCGACCAGCTGTAGGAATAGAACAGGCTCGGTATGTCGCAGCGCGCGCCGGGATAGCGATTCCAGTACCAGGTGCCGCCGACGTCGGACGCCGCCTCGATGCCGATCACCTTCAGCCCGAGCTCGCGCAACCGATAGATCGCATAGAGCCCGCCGAAGCCGGCACCGACCACGACGGCATCGCATTCGGCGACCAGCGGCGGCCTCGCGCCATGGTCCGGGCTCGTCTGCTCCAGTCTGCTCATTTGTCACATCTCTCAGGCCGCAGGAATATTGCCATCGGTGGCAACGCGCGCTAGTCTGGAAACGTTTCCAGACCGGAAGCGCATACGATAATTGTCGCCGGACGTCAACGCGCCGGCCCTCGGCAAGGGGCCCCGCGCGCACGTCACAAGGCGATCAGCGGACAATCAGGGAGTGAGTGAGGGATGTTGGACGGATTTTGTCTTCGCGCGTGCCTGGCGGCCGCGGTAACAATCGGCGCGCTGTCGCCGGCGCTCGCGCAGAAGAACTACGGCCCAGGGGTCTCGGATACCGAGATCAAGGTCGGCAACATCATGCCCTATAGCGGCCCCGCTTCGGCCTACGGCGCGATCGGCCGGACCGAGGCGGCCTATTTCAGGATGATCAACGACCAGGGCGGCATCAACGGACGCAAGGTCAACTTCGTCAGCTACGACGACGGCTTCTCGCCGCCGAAATCGGTCGAGCAGGCACGCAAGCTGGTCGAGGGCGATGAGGTGCTGCTGGTGTTCCAGCCGCTCGGCACCGCGCCCAATGTCGCGATCCAGAAATATCTCAACGGCAAGAAGGTCCCTCACCTCTTCGTCGCATCGGGTGCGACGCGCTTCGGTGATCCCCAGGGCTTTCCCTGGACGATGGGCTGGCAGCCGAACTACCAGAGCGAGGGGCGGATCTACGCCAGATACATCCTCGACAAATTCCCGAACGGCAAGATCGCGGTGCTCTGGCAGAACGACGATGCCGGCAAGGATGCGCTCAAGGGGCTGCGCGACGGCCTTGGTGACAAGGCAGCCAGCATGATCGTCGCCGACAAGTCCTACGAGCTGACCGATCCGACGCTGGATTCGCAGATCGTGGCGCTGCGCGCCTCCGGCGCCGACATCCTGTTCACCTGGGCGGCGCCGAAGGGCGCGGCGCAGACGATCAAGAAGGTCGCCGAACTCGGCTGGAAGCCGACCTTCTTCCTGACCTCCACCGCGACGTCGGTCGCCTCGGTGATGCGCGCCGCCGGCATCGAGCATTCGCAGGGCATTATCTCGGTCGCCTACCTCAAGGATCCGACCGACACGATCTGGAATGACGATGCCGAAACCAGGGAATGGCGGGCGTTCATGGACAAGTACATGCCCGACGGCGACAAGACCAACGGCAATCACGTCTATGGCTACGCCGCCGCGCAAACGCTCGCGCAGGTGCTGAGGCAGTGCGGAGATGATCTCACACGCGAGAACGTGATGAAGCAGGCTGCCGGCCTGAAGGACTTTGCGCCGAAGATGATCCTGCCCGGGATCAGGATCAACACCAGCGCGACTGACTTCCGTCCGATCGAACAGTCGCAGCTGATGCGGTTCGAAGGCGAGAGCTGGAAGCTGTTCGGCAACATCATCACCGGCGAGGTCGGCAGCGAATAGTGCGCCTGCGCACTCTGTTCAATGAGAGGATGGGACGAGACGCAAAGTTGAGGCAATTTGCGTCGCGACGACGCGGGTGTTTGACTCACGGGCGTGCAGCATGTTCGACGTCGTCCCTGCGAAAGCAGGGACCCATAACCACAAACGGTCGTTATTGCGCGACGCCGGAACGACGAGCCGCAATCACAACACCCGCCGCGGAGTATGGGTCCCTTGGGTTCACGACACAAGTGCAACACCTGCTAGGGTGTTGTGGCGATGGGACAATGTTATGGCCAGCTCAGCCTTGAAGAGCGCGTTGAGATTTACCGCCTGCATGCAGGCGGTAAATCTCAAAACGATATTGCGTCTGCGCTTGACCGCGCGACGTCGACGATAAGTCGGGAGCTGAAGCGCAACTCGCGGCCTACCAAGGTCTGGAAGGGCGGTTACGAACCTGTCCGGGCTCAACAATTAGCCGAACGTCGGCGACGGCAGGATGGCCGCTTCAAGCTGGCGCGCCAGCCGGCCCTGCGGGACTGCGTCGGCAAAAGCCTTGCGATGGGACATTCGCCGGAGCAGATCGCTGGTCGACTGGCGCGAGAACATGGTCGCGTCATGATCAGCCACGAGTCAATCTATCGTTTCATCTATCATCGTACGGCCCAGAAGGATTACTGGCACCGCCTGCTGCCGCGCCATAAACTCAGGCGAGGGCGCCGGCGACGCCCAGGCGGCAGCCCTGCCAGCTTCATTAAACAACGGCGCTCGATCGATGAACGACCCTCCGAGGTCGAAGGCCGCGGGACGCCGGGTCATTGGGAAGCCGACTTCATGCTGTTCGCGCGATATGGCCAAGGATTGCTGGTTCTCCACGAGCGACAAACTCGCTTCAGCATCGTGCTGCACCCACGCGATCGGAAAGCTGTCCTCACCGCTCGGACCATCGCCCGTCAACTCGGCAAGCTTCCACAGGCGATCCGTAAAACCATCAGCTTCGACAACGGAACCGAGTTCGCCGAGCATCACAGGCTTCACAACGCCCTCGGCGTCCAAACCTTCTTCTGCGATCCCCATAGTCCCTGGCAAAAAGGCGGCGTGGAAAACTCCATCGGGCGCTTACGACGCTCTCTGCCACGCAAAACTGACCTCAGGTTCATCACGGCAGCCGCCCTCAGGCGCCTCGCTCAGCGCCTCAACGATACCCCACGCAAATGCCTGGACTTCAAGACCCCCGCCGAGGCATTCTCCAAACTCAAATCAATCGTTGCACTTCAAACGTGACTCCATCTCCCGGCTTTCGCAGGGACGACACCGAGCGTGTTGCTTGACAGTTGAGCTCCAAACTCTATTCCGAATGCACATCACCTCACCCTACCCGGCCGGCGTCAGGATCGCCCGCTGTGCCGCATGCCAGCTCGCTTCGTCGGGCGCGCAGAGCAAGCCGCCGGTCAGATTGACCGGCTTGTAGGGCGATCCGTCGAAATGTGCGCTGTAGCCGCCGGCCTCGCGATGCAACAGCCAGCCCGCGGCATGATCCCACGGCATCAGCTTGTTGTAGAACAAGAGATGGCAATGGCCCGACGCCGCCATGCGGTACTCGTGCGCGGCGCATCGAAGCCAGGCGCTGACGCCAAGCCTGGACAGATTGCCGGCGACAATTGCCCGCAGCGGCTCAGGCAGGAAGTTGACGCCGATCACCGCTTCCATTTGCTTGACCGGCACCGCCGGGGCCACCCTCAAATCATGCCGCCTGCCGTCCGGCATTTCGAGCCACGCACCCTCGCCACGCAGCGCGAACGCGGTGTCGTTGCTGACGGGATCATGGATCGCGCCGAACACGATCTCGCCGCGCATCGTGGCGGCCACCATGGTGCCGAACAGCGGCAGGCTCGAGGTGAAGTTCCGCGTGCCGTCGATCGGATCGATGATGAAGGCAAGCTCAGCGGTTCCGACCTGATCGAGCGTGGCCGGATCGCGTGCCGTGCCTTCCTCGCCGATCACGACCGCATTCGGAAATGCCCGGAGCAGCGCCGCCGAGATCGCCTGCTCGGCGAGTTCATCGGCTTCGGTCACCACGTCAAACGCCGATGTCTTGGTACGGACCTCGATCTCCCGCACGCGGCGGAACCGCGGCATGATCTCGGTGCGGCCGACCTCGGCGAGGATGTTTCCGATATTTTGCGCATCGGCATGGGACAGTTTCACGCGGCATTCTCCTGCGTTGCGCCGGCATCCTATCGCAGGATCATGACTGCGCGGCAATCAACGGCGCTGGTTGTAGACATCGATGCAGACGGCGCCCAGCAGGACGAGGCCCTTGATCACTTGCTGATAATCGATGCCGATGCCGAGGATCGACATACCGTTGTTCATCACGCCCATGATCATGGCACCGACCACCGCGCCGCCGACCCGGCCGACGCCGCCATAGGCCGAGGCGCCGCCGATGAAGCAGGCGGCGATCACGTCGAGCTCGAAGCCGAGGCCCGCTTTCGGCGTCGCGGTGTTGAGCCGGGCAGCAAACACCAGCCCGGCGAGCGCCGCGAGCACGCCCATGTTGACGAAGGTGAAGAAGGTCAGCCGTTCAGTCTTGACGCCCGACAGTTTCGCGGCCTTGGCGTTGCCGCCAACCGCATAGATCTGGCGGCCGATCACGGTCCGCCGCGTGACGAAACCGTACAGCGCGATCAGCACCGTCATGATGACGAGCACGTTCGGCAGGCCGCGATGCGAGGCGATCAGATAGGTGAAGTAGAGCACCGCGCCCGCCAGCGCGATGCTCTTGGCGATGAAGAACGCATAGGGCTCGACCTCGATGCCATGCGACTGCTCGCGCGCCCGGCTCTTGGCGCTCGCGAGCACCAGCGCGAACGCCAGCACGACGCCGATCAGAAGCGAGGTCGGATAGAGCGTGCCGGCGCTCGGAAACAGCTCGGGGATGAAGCCCGACGACAGCTTCTGGAAGGTCGGCGGAAAAGGCCCGACCGACCGGCCCTGCAGCACCGCGAGCGCAAGGCCCTTGAACACCAGCATGCCCGCCAGCGTCACGATGAAGGACGGAATCTTGAAATAGGCGACCCAGTAGCCCTGCGCCGCGCCGATCGCGGCACCGATCAAGAGACAGACGATGAAGGCGATCGGGTAGTCGACATGATAGGTCACCATCAGCACCGCTGCGACCGCGCCGACGAATCCCGCAACCGAGCCGACCGAAAGGTCGATATGCCCGGTGACGATCACCAGCAGCATGCCGAGCGCCATGATCACGATGTAGCTGTTCTGCAGCACGAGATTGGTGAGATTGACCGGCTGCAACAGCGTGCCGTCGGTCACGATCTCGAAAAACAGCATGATCGCGAGCAGCGACAGCAGCATGCCGTAGTTGCGCAGATTGTTCTTGATGAAGCCGGAATGCTTGGGAGTCTCGGGAAGTGACACCGTCTTGTCGGTCATTGTGCTCCGCCTCCCGCCCGTACCCCGCTGTCGTGGGCGCCGTTCCCGGACATCCTGACATTGCGCATGATGGCGCGCATGATCTTCTCCTGCGTCGCGTTGCCCTTCGCGAACTCGCCGACGAAGGCGCCGTCGTTCATCACACAGATCCGGTCGCAGATGCCGAGCAGTTCCGGCATTTCCGACGAGATCACCACGACGCCTTTGCCGGCCTCCGCGAGCTCGTTGATGATACAATAGATCTCGTATTTTGCCCCGACGTCGATGCCGCGAGTCGGCTCGTCCAGCAGCAGCACCTGCGGATTGGTCATCAGCCATTTCGACAGCACCACCTTTTGCTGGTTGCCGCCCGAGAGCTGTCCGGCTTCCTGATAGACGTCGGAGCATCGGATCCGCATCCGGTTGCGGTAGTCGCTCGCAGCCTTCAGCTCGACGACATCGTCGATCACGCCGCGATCCGACACCTGGCGAAGGCTCGCCAGCGTCACATTCTTGCGGACGTCGTCGGCGAGGATCAACCCGAGCTGCTTGCGATCCTCGGTGACATAGGCGAGGCCGGCATGGATCGCGGCCGGCACGCTGGCAAGGTTGGCCTCGCGTCCGTCAAGGCGGATCCTGCCGGAGATATTGTAGCCCCAGGCCCTGCCGAACAGGCTCATGGCGAACTCGGTGCGGCCGGCGCCCATCAGGCCGGCGATACCGACCACCTCGCCACGGCGCACCCTGAAATCGACGTTCTTGATCACCTGCCGGGCGGTGTGCAGCGGGTGATACACCGACCAGTTCTCGACCGTCATCACGGGATTGCCGATCGCAACGTTTCGCTCCGGGAAACGATGCGCGAGATCGCGGTTGACCATGCTGCGGATGATCCGGTCCTCGTCGACCTGCTCGGTCCGGCAATCGAGGCTGTCGACGGTGCGGCCGTCGCGCAGCACCGTGATCCGGTCGGCGACCCGCGCGACCTCGTTGAGCTTGTGCGAGATCAGGATCGAGGCGATGCCCTGCTCGCGGAATACCAGCAGCCGGTCCAGCAGCGCGGCGCTGTCGGCCTCGTTGAGGCTCGCGGTCGGCTCGTCCAGGATCAGGAGGCGCACCTTCTTCGACAGCGCCTTGGCGATCTCGACCAGCTGCTGCTTGCCGACGCCGAGATCAGTAACGAGCGTGTCCGGCGATTCCCGCAGGCCTACCTGCGCCAGCAGCTCGGCCGTCCGCCGGTACACAGCGTTGCGGTCCACCACCCCGAACCGCGACGGTGCACGCGACAGAAAGATGTTCTCGGCGATCGACATCAGCGGGATGAGCGCCAGCTCCTGGTGGATGATGATGATCCCCAGCGCCTCGGAGTCGTTGATGTCGCGGAACCGGCGCTCCTCGCCATCGAACAGGATCGACCCTTCATAGCTGCCGGCGGGATAGACCCCGCTCAGCACCTTCATCAGGGTCGACTTGCCCGCACCGTTCTCGCCGACCAGCGCATGGATCTGCCCGGCTTCCACGGTGAAATTGACGTCGCGCAGTGCCTGCACGCCGGCAAAGCTCTTGCTGACGTTACGCATCTCAAGCATCGCCGTCATCGGATCACATCCCGCAACGTCACTAGGCCTCGGCGCTATCAGCCCCGCTCGCCCGCCCTAGTCGAATTGCGAACGCTTGTAGTAGCCGCTGTCAATCAGGACTTTCTCCCAATTGGTCTTATCCACCACGACCGGCTTCAGCAGATAGGACGGAACCACCTTGACCCCGTTGTTGTAGGTCTTGGTGTCATTGACACTGACCTCCTTCTTGCTCAGCACGGCATCGACCATGTCGGCCGTGACCTTGGCGAGATCGCGGGTGTCCTTGAAGATGGTCGAATATTGCTCGCCGCGCAGCATGGCCTTGATCGAGGGCACCTCGGCATCCTGGCCGCTGACGAACGGCATCGGCTGATCCTTGCTGCCGTAACCGACGCCCTTCAGGGAGGAGATGATGCCGATCGACAGGCCGTCATAGGGCGACAGCACCGCATCGACGCGCTTCTTGCCGTAGAAGGCGCTGAGCAGATTGTCCATCCGTGCCTGCGCCGTCGCGCCGTCCCAGCGCAAGGTCGCGACCTTACCCATGCCCATCTGGCCGCTCGCAACGACAAGCTTGCCGCTGTCGATATACGGCTTCAGCACCGACATCGCACCGTCGTAGAAGAAATAGGCGTTGTTGTCGTCGGGCGAGCCGCCGAACAGCTCGATATTGAAGGGCCCCTTGCCGTCCTTCAGCCCGAGCGCATTCACGATCGACCCTGCCTGCAGCACGCCGACCTGGAAATTGTCGAAGGTCGCGTAATAGTCGACGTTCGGCGTGTCCCGGATCAGGCGGTCATAGGCGATCACCGTGATGCCCTGGGCCTTGGCCTGCTTCAGCGCATCGGACAGCGTGGTGCCGTCGATTGCCGCGATGACCAGGACCTTGGCGCCCTTGGTCACCATGTTCTCGACCTGGGAGAGCTGGTTCGGGATGTCGTCGTCGGCATATTGCAGGTCGGTACCGTAGCCGCGTTCCTTCAGCACCTTGACCATGTTGTTGCCGTCGTCGATCCAGCGCGCCGAGGACTTGGTCGGCATCGCGATGCCGATGGTCGGCTTGCTCTGGGCGCGTGCGTCCGGTGAGGTCGCAGTAAGACCTGCCAACGCCAGTGCGATCAACGAGACCTTCAGTTTGAACATGCTTCGCTCCCTTGGTTTTTTGAGTTGAGGGTACCGTTGCCGTGGACCGCGTCAATCGACGGCTATCGTTCGTGGGCCGGCCGCAGATCTACGGCGATGTCGGATCGGCGCCAGGACCGTCACGACCCGAAATTGCGGAATGTCGATTGAACCCGTCAACAGCGCCAATGCTCACTCCGCACGGTCAGCCATGTCGATCCTGCAATACCAAGTTCACCCGCGAGTCATGTCGTGGGATGAACGAGGTGCGGGAATGACGTGGAGGATCATGAGGCGCCGGTCTCCCGGAACTGTTGGCAAGCGCTACCACCCGCCAGAATTTCTGGTGGTACGTCACCGTCTTGAGCAACCTTTGGTGGATGCCACCCCTACTATATGAATGCGCGCACCGACTGGCCATTTATTTAGATATCCAAATAAATTGACCGGCGACATGGAGGGTCACGAGGCGTTATCTCCCGAAATAATTGAGCAAGCCTCACCATCCGCTAGGTGCGGCGCTGCTTCTGACAACCTTTGGTGAGATTGTGCCCCTACTATGTAATGGAGGCAAGCATCATTTATTTAACTTCCAGAATAAATTAATCAGAACTGCCGGCCGGCGGCAGCGGCCTTCAGGCGTCGATGTCAGACAGATCGTCAACAACAAGCAACGCTCCGGCGAAATCGTCGTCGCTGAAATAGGTGCTGCGGGTGATGACCACGGGGATGCCCGCCCGCGACGCCGCGATGAGGCCGTTGCCGGAATCCTCCACGGCAATGCAATCGGCCGGGCCAAGCGCGAGCCGCGCCAGCACCTCGACATAGACATCGGGTGCCGGCTTCTTCCGCGGCACGTCGTCGCCGGCCACGATCGCCTCGAACAGATCGGCCCAGGCCGGCCCCAGCGCAACCGACAGCAGCGCATCGATATTGCCATGCGAGGTCGTCGTGGCGATCGCCAGGCGCTGGCCGCGGCTGCGCGCGCCGGCGAGCCATGCCCTCACGCCCGACCGCAACGGGCAGTCACCCGCCGCGATCAGCGCGGCGTAGCGCTTGGTCTTGATCCCGTGCAGGTCGGCGATGTCTGCGAATGTCAGCGACGGAACCGCGTTGCGCTGGTCGAAGGCGCGGATGCGCTCCTTGCCTCCGGCGACCCGAAGCAGCCGCGCGTAGGTGACCTGGTCCCAAAACCAATCGAGGCCGGCCTCGGCGAACGCCTCATTGAAGGCGCGGCGATGCACCTCCTCGGTTTCGGCGAGCGTGCCGTCGACATCGAAGATCAAGGCGCGGGCGCCCGCAATGATGTGGCGCATCCCGGCGTTCCTGATGCCGGCGAGCGCCTGGTTCATCGTGCCTCGCCCGCCGCGCCCGCCCCTTTCGCGAACACGCGGCTCGCAAGCACGTCGCCGGCCTCGATCGACATCACGTCGTCGGTCGTGAGCGTGCGGTCGAGCTTCGCCACGATCCGGTTGGCCTGGCGCAGCCGGACGCGGTCGAGCGCGTTGCGGATCGAGCGCGCATTGGAGAACAGCGGCTGTTGCTTGCGGATGCCGATGTACCGGGTGAAGGCCTCGCGTGCTTCCGGGGAGAAACGATAATTCTGCTGTTGCAACATCAGCTCGGCGATCCAGAGCAGCTCGCCATCCGAATAGTCCGGGAAGTCGATGTGATGCGCGATGCGGGAGCGGAACCCCGGATTGCTCTGGAAGAACTTCTCCATGCGGTCGCCATAGCCGGCCAGGATCACCACCAGATCCTCGCGCTGCTGTTCCATGATCTGCAGCAGGATCTCGATCGCCTCCTGGCCGTAGTCGCGTTCGTTCTCGGGACGGTACAGGTAATAGGCCTCGTCGATGAACAGCACGCCGCCCATCGCCTTCTTCAATATCTCTTTCGTCTTCGGCGCGGTGTGGCCGATATATTGCCCGACCAGGTCATCGCGCGTGACGCTGATGACGTGGCCGCGGCGCACGAAGCCGAGCTTGTGCAGGATACCGGCCATCCGCAGCGCAACCGTGGTCTTGCCGGTGCCGGGATTGCCGGTGAACGACATGTGCAGCGTCGGGAACGTCGTCGCCAGCGCCATCTTCCGCCTGATGCGTTCGACCAGCAGCAGCGAGGCGATCTCTCGGATACGGGTCTTCACCGGCTTGAGACCGATCAATTCGGAATCGAGCTGGTCGAGCACGTCGCCAATACCGAGGTCGGCAAATTCATGCCGGAGGTCGATGGTCTCGGGCGGCGTTTCGCGGATTTGTTCTTGCGGTTGCGTCATTATCCTCTCGCTTCGAGAAAAGCTCCGTCGCCGCGGCGGCGACGACGGAGAAGTGCATCCGGACCAGGACGGTCGAGGGAGCAATCCGCCTGGCTTGCAAGCCGGACGCGGTCAACGATCGGTGTATCGTTCGCCCTCGGGGCGGCTCGCCGCGTAGGAATGCGTCGCGTAACGCTGGTTGCGTCCGGCAACTTCCTGGCGATCGAGCCGGAAGCCCGGCTCCTCGCGCGGCCGGTTGACGATGAAGGAGATGCGAACCGATTCCCAGCCGTGACTGGAATCAAAGCCGGAGATCCGGATGTAGCGGTCGCCATAGACGCGCCGACAGTCGGCGAGTTCCTTCATGATGCCGGCCGCATCGCGCAGGTCGAACATCGGCAGGCCCCACATGTCCCAATAGGTGTTGCGGGGGTGCGGATCATCGGTGAACTCGATGTTCACTGCCCAACCCTTGTCGAGGCAGTATTGCACCTGCGCGGCGATCTGCTCATCGGAGAGATCGGGCAGGAAAGAGAAGCAACCTTGGGTCACGCGCATGAGAAACTCCTGTCAGACCGCCATGCTCGGCGTGGGAACGAAATCGGGGGCGTCCGTCGACTCGTAGTTGAAGGTGACGTCCTTCCAGACGTCGAGCGCCTCGCGCAGCGGCGTGCAGGTCAGCGCCGCCTTGGCCAGGATCTCCGGCCCCTCGTGGACGTAGTCGCGTCCCTCGTTGCGGGCGAGGATCATGGCTTCCAGCGCGACGCGGTTGGCGGTGGCGCCGGCCTGGATTCCGCGGGGATGCCCGATCGTGCCGCCGCCGAACTGCAGCACGACGTCCTCGCCGAGCAGGTCGAGCAGCTGGTGCATCTGGCCGGCATGAATGCCGCCGGAAGCCACCGGCATCAGCTTGTTGAGGCTCGCCCAGTTCTGGTCGAAGAACACGCCGTGCTCGAGCTGCATCGGGTTGAAGTCCTCGCGACAGATGTCGTAGTAGCCGCGCGTGGTGTTGGGATCGCCCTCGAGCTTGCCGACCACCGTGCCGGCATGGATGTGGTCGACACCGGCGAGCCGCATCCATTTCGCGATCACGCGGAACGAGACGCCATGGCTGCGCTGCCGCGTGTAGGTCGAATGGCCGGCACGGTGCAGATGCAGGATCATGTTGTTCCGGCGCGCCCACTTCGCCATCGACTGGATCGCGGTGTAGCCGATCACGAGATCGATCATGACGATGTTGGAACCGAGCTCATGGGCGAACTCGGCGCGCTCGTACATGTCCTCCATCGTCGCCGCGGTGACGTTGAGATAGGTGCCCTTGATCTCGCCGGTCGCGGCCTGAGCGCGGTTGACCGCCTCCATGCAGTACAGGAAGCGCTCGCGCCAGTGCATGAAGGGCTGCGAGTTGATGTTCTCGTCGTCCTTGGTGAAGTCGAGCCCGCCTTTCAAGGCTTCATAGACAACGCGGCCATAGTTGCGGCCGGACAGGCCGAGCTTCGGCTTCACGGTGGCGCCGAGCAAGGGACGGCCGAACTTGTCGAGCCGCTCGCGTTCCACGACGATGCCGGTCGCCGGGCCCTGGAACGTCTTCACATAGGCGGTCGGAAGCCGCATGTCCTCGAGCCGCAACGCCTTCAGCGGCTTGAAGCCGAACACATTGCCGATAATCGAGGCGGTCAGGTTCGAGATCGAGCCCGGCTCGAACAGGTCGAGATCATAGGCGATATAGGCGAAGTAGCTGCCCGGCGAGTTCGGCACCGGATCGACGCGATAGCACTTCGCCCGGTATTTCTCCGCGGCGGTCAGCCGATCGGTCCACACCACGGTCCAGGTCGCGGTCGAGGATTCGCCCGCCACCGCCGCGCAGGCTTCGGTCGGATCGACGCCGTCCTGCGGCGTGACGCGGAACAGGGCGATGACGTCGGTGTCCTTGGGCTCGTAGTTCGGCTCCCAATAGCCCATCCGCTTGTATTCCATCACGCCGGACTTGTAGCGATCCTTGCCGCGCACGGTAATCGATGGCTGTATGTTCATCTCAATCTCCTGTCGTCGTTCGTCGCCGTCTGCTCAGGCGGCCTGGGTGATCTTTCCAATCTGCGGATCGAGCGCGCCGGCGCGATAGCGACGGGCCATCTCCGGCAGTGCAACCACCTTGATCCGGGCGGCGTTGCCGGCCGTACCGAACTGCTCGAAGCGGTCACGGCAGAGTTCGCGCAGCGCATCCATCGCGGGCTTGAGGAATTTGCGCGGATCGAACTCGCCCTTCGACTGCACGGCGACCTTGCGGAAAGCGGCCGCCATCGCCAGCCGGCAATCGGTGTCGATGTTGACCTTGCGCACGCCGTGCTTGATGCCGCGGACGATCTCCTCGACCGGCACGCCCCAAGTCTGCGGCATCTCGCCGCCGAACTGGTTGAACATGTCCTGCAGCGCCTGCGGCACCGAGGACGAGCCGTGCATCACCAGATGCGTGTTGGGCAGGCGCGTGTGGATCTCCTCGACCACGCGCATCGCCAGGATCTCGCCGTCGGGGCGGCGCGTGAACTTGTAGGCGCCGTGCGAGGTGCCCATCGCGATCGCGAGGGCATCGACTTTGGTGGCGCGGACGAAATCGACCGCCTGGTCCGGGTCGGTAAGCAGCTGATCATGGCTGATCTGGCCCTCGACGCCGTGACCATCCTCCTGCTCGCCGCCGCCGTGCTCGAGCGAGCCGAGCACGCCGAGCTCGCCCTCGACCGACGCGCCGACCCAGTGCGCCATATCGACCACCCGGCGGGTGATATCGACATTGTAGTCATAGTCGGCCGCGGTCTTGGCGTCGGCCTTGAGCGAACCGTCCATCATGACGGAGGTGAAACCGTAGCGGATCGCAGTCGCGCACGTCGCCTCTTCGTTGCCGTGATCGAGATGCAGGCAGAGCGGGATCTGCGGATACATTTCCTCCAGCGCATCGATCATCTTGGCCAGCATGATGTCGTTGGCGTAGGACCGCGCGCCGCGCGAAGCCTGGATGATCACAGGCGCATCGCAGGCCGCCGCCGCCTCCATGATGGCGAGGCCCTGCTCCATGTTGTTGATGTTGAAGGCCGGCACGCCGTAGCCGCGTTCGGCGGCGTGGTCCAGCAATTGCCTCAAGGTTATCCGCGCCATGATGGCGTCCTCCTTTCAATTCGCTCGTTGCATGAGCTGTTTTGCTGCAGCGGCAACTGCCACAGGGGTGATGCCGAATTCGCGGTAGAGCACGTCGGCCGGCGCCGAAGCGCCGAAGCCGGTCATGCCGACGAATACGCCGTCGTCGCCGAGCCAGCGCGCCCAGTCGCCCTCGACCGCGGCTTCCACGCCGACGCGCGGGACGCTGCCCAGCACCTGGGCGCGATAGTCGCGCGGCTGCTGGCGGAACAGGTCGAAGCACGGGGCCGAGACGACCGCGGCCTGCACCCCTGCTTCCGCCAGCAGCTTTGCGGCTTCGAGCGCGATCGACACCTCCGAACCCGTTGCAATCAGGGTGACGTCACGCCCGAAGGCCGGCTCGACGAGAACGTAGGCGCCGAGCGCAACCTGGTTGTCCTTGCTGCCGTCGCGGACCGTCGGCAGCGCTTGCCGCGACAGGCAGAGGATCGACGGCGAGGTCTCTGCCTTAAGCGCACAGTCCCAGGCTTCCGCGGTCTCGACCGCATCGGCCGGGCGGAACACCAGCAGGTTCGGGATCGCCCGCAGCGCCGCCAGATGCTCGACCGGCTGATGCGTCGGCCCGTCCTCACCGAGCCCGATCGAGTCATGGGTCATCACGTGGATGACGCGGATGCCCATCAGCGCTGCGAGGCGGATCGCCGGCCGGCTGTAATCGGCGAAGCTGAGGAAGGTGCCGCCATAAGGAATGAACCCGCCATGCAAAGCGATGCCATTCATCGCCGCCGCCATGCCGTGCTCGCGGATGCCATAGTGGATATAGTTGCCGTCGAGCGTTTCCGGCCGCACCGAGACCTGCGACTTCGCCAGCGTCAGATTGGAGTGCGTGAGGTCGGCCGATCCGCCCAGGAGATTGGGCAACGTTTCGGCGATCACGTCGATCACCTGCTGCGAGGCCTGCCGCGTGGCGAGCTTCGGCCGCTCGGTTGCGAACCGTTCCACCAGCTTCGCCATCGCCTCTGCATAGGCACAGGGCAATTTCCGGTTCAGGGCGTCGTGGAACGGAGACCGCTCGCCGTTACCCGCCTTGCAGGCGCTGCGCGAGCGCTCGATCCAGGCCCGCCGCGCGTCACGGCCGCGACCACCGAGTTCGCGCCACTCGGCCAGCACGGCATCGGGGATTTCGAAGGCCGGATATGGCCAGTGCAGCGCGCTTCGGGTCTTCGCCGTCTCATCGGCGCCGAGCGGCGCGCCGTGCACCTTCTCGCTGCCCTGCCGGTTCGGGGCACCGAACCCGATCACCGTGCGGCAGGCGATGAGCGACGGACGATCGCTCGCTCGCGCCTGCCTGATCGCGGTAGAGATCGCCTGCGGATCGTGGCCGTCGATACGGCAAACGTTCCAGCCGCTGGCTTTGAACCGCGCCGTCTGGTCGTCCGAGCAGGACAGCGAGGTGGCGCCGTCGATCGAGATGTGGTTGTCGTCGAACAGCACGATCAGCCGGTTCAGCCGCAGATGGCCGGCGAGCGAGACCGCCTCATGGCTGAGGCCTTCCATCAGGCAACCATCGCCGGCGATCACATAGGTGCAGTGGTCGACGAGGTCGTCGCCGAAGCGGGCGTTCATCAACCGCTCGGCGAGCGCCATGCCGACCGCGGTCGCGATCCCCTGCCCGAGCGGCCCGGTCGTGGTCTCGACACCAGGCGTATGCCCGTATTCGGGATGTCCCGGGGTTTGCGATCCCCATTGCCGGAACGCCTTGAGCTGATCGAGCGTCATGCGCTCGTAGCCGGTCAGATAGAGCAGCGCATAGAGCAGCATCGAGCCGTGACCGGCGGACAGCACGAAGCGGTCGCGGTCGGGCCAGGCCGGATCGGCCGGGTCGAACTTCAGGAAGTCGGTGAACAGCACGGTCGCGACATCGGCCATGCCCATCGGCATGCCGGGATGGCCGGATTTCGCCTGCTCGACCGCGTCGATGGCAAGGAAGCGGATGGCGTTGGCCATCTCGTCGTGGCTGATTTCGGGCCGGTTGGCAACGGACGCAAGTGCGGTCATATCGTTCGCCTCTTTCGTTCGATCAATTGCAGGATCAACGGGGTCAGGATGAGCTGCATCGCGAGATCGAGCTTGGCGCCGTGAATCACGATCGAATTGGCGCGCGACATGAAGCTGTTCGGGATCATCGAGAGCAGATAGGGAAAATCGATGCCGCGCGGGTTCTTCAACCGGATCACGACCATCGATTCATCCGGCGTCGGGATCCAGCGCGCGATGAACGGGTTCGACGTATCGACCGTCGGCACGCGCTGGAAATTGATGTCGGTCTCGCTGAATTGCGGGCAGATGTAGTTCACGTAGTCGGGCATGCGGCGCAGGATGGTGTCGGTCACCGCCTCGGTGGAGTAGCCGCGATGGCTGCGGTCACGATGCAGCTTCTGGATCCATTCGAGATTGATCACCGGCACGACCCCGATCTTGAGATCGGCGTGCTGCGCGACGTTCACTTTGTCGGTGACCACGGCGCCGTGCAGGCCCTCGTAGAACAAGAGGTCGGAATTCTCCGGCAGCGCCTCCCACGCGGTGAACGTGCCGGGCTTGGCGCCGTAGAGCCGCGATTCCTCTTCGTCGTGCACATAGTGCCGCGTCGTGCCGGTGCCGGTCTCGGCATAGTCGCTGAACAGCTTCTCCAGCTCCTCGAACAAATTGGTCTCGGGGCTGAAATGGCTGAAATGCTTGTCGCCGCGCTCGGCCTTCTCCAGCATCTGGCTGCGCATCTCGGCGCGGTCGTAACGGTGGAACGCGTCGCCCTCGATATAGGCCGCGACCACATTCTCGCGGCGGAAGATGTTCTCGAACGTCTTCTTCACCGAGGTGGTGCCGGCGCCGGACGAACCGGTGATCGAGATGATGGGATGTCGACGAGACATGCGCTCCCCCCTCAGCGAAACAGGCCGCGCCGCGCGAACAGCGGGGCATCGCTGCTCTCGAACAACGGCTCGACGGTCAGGTGGATCGCATCGACGTCGCGCACGGCGCGCGCCGATCCCATGATCAGCGGCACGCGCTGATGCGGCGTACGTGCCGAGAGATCGAGAATGCGCGACCGGCCGCTCGAGGCGGCACCGCCTGCCCATTCCATGATCAGCGCGATGGGATGCGCCTCATACAGCAGGCGCAGCCGGCCTTCGCGGTAGCCCTGGCGCGCATCGGCCGGATACAGAAACACGCCGCCGCGCATCAGGATCCGGTAGGCCTCGGCCACCAGCGAACCGATCCAGCGCATGTTGAAATCCTGCCCGCGCTCGCCGTTCACGCCGGCAAGGCACTCGTCGATGTAGTTGCGCACCGGGCCGCTCCAGTGCCGCCGGTTCGAGGCGTTGATGGCGAATTCCTTAGCATCCTGCGGCACCCGCAAGTCACGCGCAGTCAGGACGAACTCGCCGGTTCGCGGATCCAGCGTGAAGCAGTCGACGCACTGGTCGAGCGCCAGCACCAGCACGGTCTGCGGACCGTAGATGAAGCAGCCCGCGGCACATTGCGCCGTACCGGGCTCGAAGAAGGTCGAGATGATGTCGTTCCCCTTCGGCCGGATCGAGAAGATCGTGCCGATCGAGATGTTGTTTTCGAGATTGGCGGATCCATCGAGCGGATCGATCGCGACACAGAGCGGCGCATCGGGATCGAGCGTCTCCGGCAGCTCGACCTCCTCCGAGAGAACCGCGGCGACCGGCGCGGTGCGCAAGGCATCCCGCATCAGGCGGTCGGCGACGATGTCGATGGTCTTCTGGCGATCGCCGTCGGGATTGATCCCGCCGCTCTCACCGCCGATCCCGGCGAGCGGCCCGGCGGCGATGATGCGCGAGAGCTCGATCGCGGCACCGGCAAGGGCTTCGATCACCGCAACGGTCGCGGCGCGCAGCGGGTTGTGCTGCGTCGGCCACTCCAGATGGGCATGCAATGCAGGACGAATCTCCACCGGCCTCTCCCTTTGATCGCGCCCTCTGTCCCGAGGTGTCGAGAGGCGACCACAGGGGGGGTCGCCTTCGGCCTATCAACGCGCGAATTGCCTAATTAGGGAAATTTCATTATCTTGGGTCTGAACAAAGTATTTCTTATGGAGCTGTCATGGCCGGCAACTTCTCGCGGGATCTCACGATCCGCCAGCTGCGCGCGCTGTCGGCCGTGCACGCGGCCCGCTCGATCACGTCGGCGGCCAACCAGCTCAACCTGACGCAGCCCGCGGTGACGCTGCAGCTCCGTAACCTGCAGGCGCTCGCGGGATTGCCGCTGATCCAGCGCACCGGCGACGGCATGGCGCTGACCGATGCCGGCGCGCATGTGCTGGCGCTCATCGAGCGGATCGAGGCGGCGCTCAAGGACTGCGAGCAGTCGCTCGACATGATCGCAGGCCGCAGCGGCGGCCGCGTCGCGATGGGCGCGGTCTCGACCGCGAAATACTTCGTGCCGTTCGCGATCGCGGCGTTCTCGCGCCGCTTTCCCAAGATCGAGGTGACGCTCAGGATCGGCAACCGCGAGGAAATCCGCGACGCGCTGCGCGGCTACGATCTCGACATCGCGGTGATGGGCCGGCCGCCGGCCGATGTCGAAGTCGAGATGAAGCCGCTCGGCCGGCATCCGCACTTCATCATCGCCGCACCCGATCACCGGTTGGCGCGGCGGCGGCACGTCGCGACATCAGAGCTCGCCAATGAAACCTTCATCACCCGCGAGCCGGGATCGGGCACGCGGATGCTGATGCAGCAATATTTCGAGCGGGTCGGACTGGAGCCGAAGCTCGGCATGGCGATGGACAGCAACGAGACCATCAAGCAGGCGGTGATGGCCGGACTCGGCATCGCCTTCATTTCCCAGCACACCGTGTTCCATGAACTGGAGGATGGCCGGCTGGTGGTGCTCAAGGTGAAGGGCCTGCCGATCGTCCGGCAGTGGCACGCAATCAGGCGCACCGACAAGATCCTGCTGCCGCCCGCACAGGCCATGCTGGACTTCCTGGGCAAGGAGGGCTGGCGCTATCTGCCGAATTCGCGCTAGCGCCGCGACGTTGCGATACCCGTTCGATCGAAAAAATCGAGTTAACGCCGTATGTTAAGCATTGAAGTTCCCGCGAACGCGTGCCACATCTTAACTGCGGTCGCGCGCGGACCGCATCCCTGCGAGGGAGGATGAACTGCAGAACCAGTCCCCGCCGATGCCTGACTTCAAGGCGTTATTCGAGGCGGCGCCCGGCCTCTATCTGGTGCTGACGCAGCCTGACTTCCGCATCGTGGCAGTAAGCGACGCCTATCTGCGCGCCACCAAGACCGAGCGCGCCGCGATCCTTGGGCGCGGGCTGTTCGACGTATTTCCCGATAATCCGGACGATCCGGCCGCCGACGGCGTGCGCAACCTGCGCGCCTCGCTGGAACGCGTGGTCCAGTTCCGCCGCCCCGATACCATGTCGGTGCAGAAATACGATATCCGTAAGCCCGAGTCAGAAGGCGGCGGATTCGAGGAACGTTACTGGAGCCCGCGCAACACGCCGGTGTTCGGACCGAATGGTCAGTTCACCTACATCATGCATCGGGTCGAAGACGTCACCGGCTTCGTTCAGCTGAAGCAGCGCGGGGCCGAGCAAGACCAGCTGGCGGACCGGCTGCGCGAGCGCACCGAGCAGATGGAAGCGGAAATCTTCTCGCGTGCCCGCGAGGTCGAGGCCGCCCGCGAACAGCTCGAAGCCGAGCAGAGGCTGCGCCAGGTGCAGAAGATGGAAGCCGTCGGACACCTCACCGGCGGCATCGCGCACGACTTCAACAATATCCTGACCGTCATCACCGGCCTGATCGACATCCTTGCCGAGGCCGTCGAACACGATGCCGCGCTGTCATCCGTCACCAAGATGATCAGCGACGCCGCGTTTCGCGGTGCCGAGGTGACCAAGCACCTGCTGGCCTTCTCGCGGCAGCAGCCGCTGCAACCGCGAGAAGCCAACCTCAACACGCTGGTGCAGGACACCGCGCGGCTGCTGCGCCCGTCGCTCGGCGAGCAGATCGAAATCGAAACCGCGCTCGAACCCGACGCCTGGCCGGCGTTCATCGACCCCAACCACATGTCGACCGCGCTGCTCAATCTCGCCCTCAATGCCCGCGATGCGATGCCGGATGGCGGCAAGCTGATGCTGGAGACCAGCAACGTCATCCTCGACGAGACCTATGCCGCCACCAACCTGGATGTGCGGGCAGGTGAATATGTGATGGTCGCGGTCAGCGACACCGGCGGCGGAATCCCGGAGGGGATCCGCGAAAAGGTGTTCGAGCCGTTCTTCACCACCAAGGACACCGGCAAGGGCACCGGCCTCGGGCTGAGCATGGTGTACGGTTTCATCAAGCAGTCCGACGGGCATCTCAAGATCTATTCCGAAGAAGGCCACGGCACGTCGATCAAGCTCTATCTGCCGCGCAGCATAGGCGACATGGTCGACGTCGAGCCGCCTCCTCCGGTCGACACGCGCGGCGGCCACGAATCCATCCTGGTCGTCGAGGACGATCCGCTGGTCCGCAATTACGTGGCCGCCCAGCTCGAGCAGCTCGGCTACCGCACCATGGTCACCGCCAACGGCCCGGAAGCGCTGGCCGCCGTCGACAACGGATTCGTCTGCGACGTGCTGTTCACCGATGTCATCATGTCCGGCGGCATGAATGGCCGGCAGGTGGCCGATGCAGTGATCGCCAGGCTGCCTTCGGTGCGCGTGCTCTTCACATCGGGCTACACCGAGGACGCGATCTTCCACCACGGCCGTCTCGACCCCGATGTCACGCTGCTGCCCAAGCCCTACCGCAAATCCGACCTCGCCCGAATGATCCGGCAGGTGCTGGCCCAGCCTCCGGCATCAGCGGTGGCGGCCAAGTAGCGCGGCGACATCAGGGCCCGAAGCTCGAGCGGCTCTGGATCTTCCAGGCGCCGCCGAGCAGGCTCAGCACATAGAGGGAATCGTAGATCCCGATGACCGATCCGTCCTCGCGGTAGCGCGTATAGCGGACGGCGTAATGCGCCTTGGCCGGCGAGGACTGCACGAGCTTGGTCTCGTTCCAGACGCTGTGATGCCAGCCATCCTGTTTGCGCAGCCGCTCGAACAGGTCCATCGGATTGTTGCCGGGCTGCTGATAGACCGTGACCACGCCGCCGGCGATCCGCGCATGCGGGAAGTGCATCAGTGCGTCCATGGCGGAAGCATCATGGCGATTGAGCGCCGCCATCCAAAGCTTCAGCACGTCTTCGCATTTGGACCGGTCGTCGCGCGAGATCTGCGCCTCGACAGTATAGGTCGCAGCCGGCGCCGGCATCACACGCCTCCGCCCTGCTTGTTGGCCCGGTCGGCCGGCACGGCGCACCCGGACAGGAACAGCGCAGCACAGGCCTTGGCGCGCGCTGCCATCTCGCTGTGCAGTGGTGCGGGCTTGTGCCCGAACATAACGTCGCGCTGCGGTTTGAACACCAGCATGCCGAGCAGCATGCCCGCTGCGGCTTCGGTGTCATCGAGCACGATCCGCCCTCGCCGCTGCTGGACGCCGAGCCAATTCGCCAGCGCGGCGATCGAGCGCTGCATGGCCTTTTCATAGAACGTCTCGGCGATGTCAGGGAATTTGTCGCTCTCGGCCAGGATGATCCGCTGCAGCGCAATGACCTCGGCATCGAGAATGAGCTCGGCGCAGACCAGCAGAGCGGCCTCCAGGGCCGCCGCAACATTGCGGCCGTCGCAGGCGCCGAGATTCACGATGGACACGAACCGGTCCACCCGGTCGGTCACCATACCTTCGAACAGCGCGAGCTTGGTCGGAATCAAACGATAGAGCGTCTTGGTGGAGACGCCGGCGCGGCAGGCGACGTCGGCGATGCTGGCCGCGGCGAAGCCGCGCTCCGAGAATTCGCGCCGCGCAGCCTCATAGATCAGCGCGCGCGTCTCGTCGTCGGAACGAAGCTGTGGCCGCCCGCGGCCGCGCCGTTCCGGCGCCGACGCGGTCTGCTCTGTCTGGTCTTTGTCATTCCGGTTCATCCGCGAGCCATGCTTTTAGATGATAACTGTCATTCTATTGACAGTCTCAATATGGGCTCTATTTTGGAAAACATCAAGTTTCCTAATTATCCTGGGCCGCCGAAAGCAAAATTCCTACGGTTTCCCAGCGGGATAGAACGATCAGGAGCGCCTGCCATGAGCCAGCATGAAACGTCCTTCAAGGCCGAGAGCCAGGTTCCGGCCGAGACCGCCAAGCAGTTGATCGCAAATCCGGTGGCGGCCAAGCCCGCCGCAAAGGGCAAGCTTCGCCGCCTGCTCATGACCGGCGCGGCACTCGCCCTTCTGGCGGGCGGCGCCTGGTATGGCTGGGATTACTGGACGGTCGGCCGCTTTCAGGTCTCGACCGACGACGCTTATGTGAAGGCCGACAACACGACGATCGCACCGAAGGTGTCAGGCTATCTCAGCGCGGTGCTGGTAGGCGACAACGAGCATGTGCGCGCCGGCCAGATCCTGGCGCGGATCGACGAGCGCGATTTCAAGGTCGCGCTTGATCAGTCGAAGGCCGACGTCGCTGCCGCCGAAGCCGCGATCACCAGCAAACGCGCACAGCTCGACGTGCAGCACTCGGTGATCGAGGCGGCGCGCGCGACGCTTGCGGTGGACACTGCGACGCAGATCTTCGCCGAGCAGGAGAACAAGCGCTACACCGACCTCGCAGGCACCGGCTACGGCAGTGTGCAGAACGCGCAGCAGGCGCAGTCGCGCTACGCCAGCGCGCAGGCCGCCATCGCCCGCGACACCGCAAACCTCGCCTCCGCAGAGCGCCAGGTGGAACTGCTCAAGGCCGAGATCGCCCAGGCGGTTGCGGCGTTGGGACGGGCGACCGCGCTCCAGAATCAGGCCGAGCTCAATCTCGGCTACACCACCATTACCGCACCGATCGACGGCGTCGTCGGCAACCGCACGCTGCGTACCGGCCAGTTCGTCCAGGCCGGCACGCAACTGATGTCGCTGGTGCCGGCCACCGGCGCCTACGTGATCGCGAATTACAAGGAGACGCAGCTCACCAATGTCCGCAAGGGCCAGCCGGTCGAGATCGAGGTCGACATGTTCCCCGGTCAGGTCGTACGCGGTCATGTCGACAGCCTTGCGCCGGCGAGCGGTCAGGAGTTCGCGCTGCTGCCGCCGGACAACGCCACCGGCAACTTCACCAAGGTGGTGCAGCGCATCCCGGTGAAGATCGTGCTCGACGCAACCAATGTCGACCTGCGGCCGGGCATGTCGGTGATCCCCTCCATCGCGACGCTGTCGCATCCTGCCGAGGAAACTCCGCGCTCCAGCGCCTCTCCCAAGCTCGCTGTCGCCTCTTTCAAATAGGTGATGTCATGTCCGATCTCGCGCTCTCCTCCCCGGCTGCTGCGCCCCGCGCGGCAGCGGCAGCGGTCGATCCCAACCGCGCCAGCATGGCCGTCTGGATTTCCATCGTCGCCGCGATGATCGGCGCCTTCATGGCGATCCTCAACATCCAGATCACCAACGCCTCGCTGCTCAACATCGAGGGCGGCATCGGAACCGGCGTCGACAACGGCTCCTGGATCTCGACGTCCTATCTGATCGGCGAGATCGTGGTGATCCCGCTGACCGACTTTCTCAGCCGGGTGTTCTCGTTCCGCAAGATCATCATTGGCTTCGCCACCCTGTTTGCGATCTTCTCGGTCGCCTGTGCCTTCACCCACGATTTGCCGTCGATGATCGCGATGCGCGGCCTGCAGGGCTTCTTCGGCGGCGTGCTCATCCCGATGGCCTTCACGCTGGTCTTCACCAAGCTGCCGAAGGTGCAGCAGCCGATCGGCCTTGCGATGTTCGCGCTCGCCGTGACGTTTGCCCCGGCGATCGGCCCGACCATCGGCGGCTACCTGACCGAGAATTACGGCTGGCAGACCATCTTCTTCGTCAACGTGATTCCGACCGCGGTCATGGTCGTCACCCTCTATCTCACGCTGGAACGCCAGCCGCTGCAGCTGCATCTGCTTCGCGAGGGCGACTGGCTGGGCATCGCCACGATGGCAATCGGCCTCGCGTCGCTGCAGGCCGTGCTCGAGGAAGGCAACAAGGACGACTGGTTCGGCTCGCCCTTCATCGTCAAGCTCGCGGTGATCGCCGCCGTCAGCCTGACCCTGTTCGTCTGGATCGAGCTCGTGGTCGAGAAACCGCTGCTCCGGCTGCGGCTCTTGACTCAGCGCAGCTTCGGCTTCGGCACCATCTCGGCGGTGTTCGTAGGGTTCGCGCTGTTCGGCTCGGTTTACCTGCTGCCGGCCTATCTCGGTCAGGTGCAGCGCTACAATGCCGAGCAGATCGGCCAGGTGCTGGCCTGGACCGGCCTGCCGCAGCTGATCCTGATCCCGCTGGTACCGAAGCTGATGCAGCGGTTCGACCCGCGCTTCATCGCCTTCACCGGCATGATCCTGTTCGCGGTCTCATCCTTCATGAACATACAGATGTCGCTCGATTACTCCGGCGACCAGTTCTTCGTCCCGAACATCGTCCGCGCGATCGGCCAGGCGATCATGCTGGCGCCGCTGTCCGCCGTCAGCCTCGGCAGCGTCGCGCCGCAGGATGCGGCTGCCGCCTCCGGCATCTCCAACATGATGCGCAACCTCGGCGGCGCGATCGGTACGGCGCTGCTCGCCACCATCGTCACCAAGCGCGAGCAATTCCACTCCAACATCATCGGCCAGTCGGTCGACCTCGGCCGCGAGGAAGTGCGCACGCGGATCGCCGAGGTCACCAACTACTTCCTGAGCCACGGCATCTCCGATCCCGCGACCGCGCACAACCAGGCGATCGTGGCGCTCGGCAACATCGTGAAGCGGCAGGCGCTGGTGCTTGGCTTCAGCGACACCTTTGCCGTGATCGGCATCGTGCTGGTGTTCGCCGCGATCGCGATCCTCTTAACCGGCAAACCCAAGAATATGGCCGGCCGCGGCGCGGCGCATTGATCTCTCGTTGATCCCCGGGGCGACGGCCAGAAGCCGTCGCCCGATTCTCAGCTCGCCTCGCGCAACTTGAAGCGCTGGATCTTCCCGGTCTGGGTCTTCGGCAACGCCTCGACGAAAGAGATCGCGCGGGGATATTTGTACGGCGCGATCGTCGCCTTGACGTGATCCTGCAACAGCTTGACCTCGACATCGTCGCTGCGCGCGCCCTGCTTCAGCACGATGAAGGCCGAGACGATCTGTCCCCGCTCCTCGTCAGGCGCGCCGATCACCGCGCATTCCGCGACATCGGGATGTCCGAGCAGCGCCGCCTCGACCTCGGGACCGGCGATATTGTAGCCCGCCGAGATGATCATGTCGTCGGCGCGCGCCACGAATGACAGCCGGCCGTTTTCGTCGCTGACGAAGGCATCGCCGGTGATGTTCCAGCCGTCGCGGACATATTTGGTCTGCCTGGAGTCGGCGAGATAGCGGCAGCCGGTCGGGCCGCGAACCGCCAGCTTGCCGACCTGGCCCGGCGGCAGCTCGTTCATGTCCTCGTCGACGATCTTCGCCTGGTAGCCGGTAACAGGGGTGCCCGTGGTGCCAGCGACGGCGCTGCCGGCGCGGTTGGTGATGAAGATGTGCAACAGCTCCGTGCTGCCGATGCCGTCGAGGATCGGCTTGCCGGTCTTCCTGGTCCAGCTCTCGAACACCGGCGCCGGCAGCGTTTCGCCGGCCGAGACCGCGAGCCGCAGCGACGACAGATCGGCACCCTTGTCCATCGCCGCCATCATCGCCCGATAGGCGGTCGGCGCGGTAAAGCAGATCGTCGCCTTGTAGGTCTCGATGATCCGGACCATCTCGCTCGGCGCCGCGTTCTCCAGCAGTGTCGCGGTGGCGCCGAAGCGCAGCGGGAAGATCGCGAGCCCGCCAAGGCCAAACGTAAATGCGAGCGGCGGCGAGCCGACGAACACATCGTCCGGCGTCACCTTCAGCACTTCCCTGGCATAGCCGTCCGCCACGATCAGGAGATCGCGGTGGAAATGCATCGTCGCCTTCGGCTCGCCCGTGGTGCCCGACGTGAAGCCGAGCAGCGCGACGTCGTCACGGCCGGTCTTCACCGCATCGAACTTGACCGGCTTGTTCAACGCAATCCGGTCGAGCTCGGCATCGTGATTTTGCGTGCCGTCGAAATTGACAACCTGCTTGAGGAATTTGCTGGTCTTGGCGCAGGCCACCAATTCGTCCGCGATGCGGCTGTCGGTCAGCGCCAGCGCAATCTCGGCCTTGTCGACGATCTTGGCCAGTTCGCCGGCGCGCAGCATCGGCATCGTGTTGACGACGACGGCACCGGCCTTGGTCGCCGCGAGCCAGGCCGCGACCAGCGCCGGGTTGTTGCCCGAGCGGATCAGGACGCGATTGCCGGGCTTGACGCCGTAATTCTCCACCAGCGCATGCGCAAGGCGGTTCGACCAGTCGGTCAATTCCTTGTAGGTGCGCTGGCGGCCATTGCCGATCAGCGCGATGCGATCGCCCATGCCCTGCTCGACGAGGCGGTCGGTCAGTTCGACCGCGGCGTTGAGATAATCGGGATAGCTGAATTCGGGCCGGTCGAGCAGCAGCTGCGGCCATTGCGCTGATGGCGGCAGGTTGCGCCGTGCGAAATCGTCGACATGCCCGGATGGGCCGAGCCCGGGAAATTCGCCTGACATTCGATTGCCCCTCACTTTCCATCCAGAAAGGCCAAGGTCTTGTCGCCAAGACCAAATATCGAGAAGACCAGTATCGAGGACGCCCGGCAGCGTTCCGATCGCCAATCATTTTATACTTAAAATAATTTGACGCAAGGGTGGATATCGCGCGGAAATGGCGCGGTCCCGCAAACCTCAGATCTGTGTGAGCTGCTTCAGCCGCGCGACCATCTCCGAGTCCGGGTCGGCGAGCGGTGCGATCGCGGTGAAATGATTGGCATTGGCCACAGTGCCGAACCGCGTTGCTACGCCCGCTTCGCCCCACACATCAGCGATGGTCCGGCTCTGCCGGTGATATTCGGCGCTCTCGTCGCCGCCGACCACCGCATCGAGCGTCGCGCCTGCGGGCGCTTTCCAGAGCAGCGGGCTCACTGCCCTTGCTGCATCGCGGTCAAGACCAAGCGCCTTGTTGATGGAGGTGCCGACCAGCGGCTCGAGCTCGAACAGGCCCGAGATCGCGTAAGCAGCCCTGACCAGATTCGTCGGCAGCGACGCATCGTAGGCCGGCCAATCGGTCGCAAGCATGCAGGCGGCAAGATGCCCGCCTGCGGAGTGTCCCGACATGACCAGCGGCCGGCCGAGCTTCGCCAGTTCGCGTGACGCCGCGCGCATCTCGCCGATGATGTCGGCGACTGTGACGTTGGGGCAGAGGTCGTAACTCGGCACCGCGACGCTGATGCCGTGGCCATTGAGGCCCCGCGCACAGTGGCTCGATGACGAGCCATCGAGCGCCTGCCAGTAGCCGCCGTGGATGAAAACCACGAGCGGCTCGTCGCGATCACCCTCAAAGAGATCGATGACGTTGCGGCTTCCAGGTCCATAGGTCAGTCGCCGTGGCGGGTGCTGCGCACGATAGGCCGCCGAGTCCCGCGCCCAGCCGGCCATCAGCGCCGGGTTTTCCGGCACGCGCGCGCGGTTGTTGTATTCGACCTCGTAATCGATCCCGCTCACCGCTTAAGCAGTCCTCGCCTTGGCGGAGCGCTGCGCCGAGCCCTTGGCCTTGGCGAGCAGCCGCATCAGTTCGCGGATATCCTTTGGCGACAGGTCGCCGAAGATATCCGCAATCCATTTCTCGTGCTCGGCGGCCATCTTGCGGAATTCGGCGCGGCCGAGCTTGGTCAGCCGGATGTACTGCACGCGGCGGTCGGTCTCCGAGGTGCGGCGATCGAGATGGCCGGACTCGACCAGGCGCTCGACCAGCCCGGTGACGTTGCCGTTCGAGACCATCATTCGCTTCGACAGGTCCGACAGCGTCATGCCGTCGGACACCTTGTCGAGCTGGGCCATCAGGTCGAAGCGCGGCAACGTGACGTCGAACTTCTCGCGCAGCCGGCTGCGCACCTCGCCTTCGATCAGCGTGGTGCAGGTCAAGAGCCGCAGCCACAGCCTGAGCTCGGTGCCGTGATCGTCGGGCAGTTCGACGGCTTTGGTTTCGGAATCGAGGATCATGCGGCGATCGTGCCTCCGCGGCAGGTTTCGGTCGGACCGATTGCTTTCAGCTTCAAGCAATTCGCGGCGCCCCGCAAGGACAATTGCGAATCCAGCCCGACATGCCCGGCCGATCCTGCAATTTCTTTAAACTTCAAGCAATTGGCGCGGCGCTTGCATGTGCTGCGCCGGCATGGTGCGCGACGGTCGCCTGACGCAATGCCACATCGCTTGCGGCGGTTGCACGCGTCAGACTAAGCTGAGGCCAAATGGGCCGAAGCCGAAACATCAAGCCAGTGGTTGGGGGAGAGACATGAAGCAATTGACGAAGCTCGCGGGACTGGCGGCGCTGCTCGGTATCGCGGTCGCCCCGGCTACCGCGCAGGAGAAGATCAAGATCGGCGTGCTGGTGACGACCTCCGGCCCGGCTGCGGCGCTTGGCCAGCAGGTCCGCGACGGCTTTGCGCTCGCGGTCAAGGACCTCGGCGGCAAGATGGCCGGCCGCGAGGTCGAGATCGTCAACGCCGACGACGAACTGAAGCCCGACGGCGCCGTGGTCAAGGTGCGCGGCCTGCTCGAGCGCGACAAGGTCGATTTCGTGGTCGGCCCGATCTTCTCCAACATCCTGCAGGCGATCCACCGCCCGGTCACCGAGAGCAAGACTTTCCTGATCAGCCCGAATGCGGGCCCCTCCAGCTACGCCGGCAAGGAGTGCAACCCGTTCTTCTACGTGACATCGTACCAGAACGATCAGGTGCACGAGGTCCTCGGCAAGGTGGCGCAGGACCGCGGCTACAAGCGCGTCTATCTGCTGGTGCCGAACTATCAGGCCGGCCGCGATTCCGTCGCCGGCTTCAAGCTCGACTACAAGGGCGAGATCGTCGAGGAATCCTACACGCCGCTGAACACGCTGGATTTCCAGCCCGAGCTCTCCAAGATCGGCTCGCTGAAGCCGGACGCACTGTTCACCTTCATGCCGGGCGGCATGGGCGTCAACCTCGTGAAGCAGTACAAGCAGGCTGGCGCCACCGTGCCGGTGCTCTCCGCCTTCACCGTCGACGAATCCACCCTGCCCGCGCAGCAGGACGCCGCCGTCGGCATGTTCGGCGGTGCGAACTGGGCGCCGAACCTTGACAATCCCCAGAGCAAGAAGTTCGTCGCGGCCTATGAGGCGGCCTACAACGGGGTGCCCGGCACCTACGCCATGCAGGCCTATGACGCTGCACTGTTGATCGACAGCGCGGTCAAGGCCGTGAAGGGCGATCTCTCCAACAAGGACGCAGTCGCGGCGGCGCTGAGAAAGGCCGACTTCACCTCGCTGCGCGGTAACTTCAAGTTCAACAACAACGGCTATCCGATCCAGGATTTCTACCTCACCAGGGTCGCGAAGCGGCCGGACGGCAAATTCCAGACCGAGATCGTCGAAAAGGTGTTTTCGAATTATGGCGACCGCTACGCCAAGGACTGCGCGGCCAAGTAGTTCACACGAAGCGTTTTCAAGCGAAGTGGATACCGGTTCGCGTGAAGAAAACGCGCAAAATTGAAACATGGAGGAAGTACCAACATGAAAGACGAAATCGCCGGCATCACCCACGCCAATGAGGGCATCCAGGGCATTTCCTGGAGCATCCTCGGCCAGACCTATGTGCCGAAGAGCCGCACCGAGCATTCCTTCTCCTGGCACGCCACATTCCCGCCGGGCACCTTCGTTCCGCCGCACATCCATCCCGACCAGGACGAGTATCTCTACATCCTCGAGGGCAAGCTCGACTTCATGCTCGACGGCGCCGATGAATCGGCAACGCCAGGCGATCTGGTGCGCCTGCCGGCGGGCAAGCCGCACGGCATCTTCAACAAGTCGCAGCAGCCGGCCAAGACGCTGTTCTGGGTGTCGCCGACGCGCAGGCTCTACGACCTGTTCTGGGCGATCCACAACATGAAGGACCAGAACCCGGACGACGTGGTGCGGCTCGCCGCCGAGCACAACATTCACTTCCTGCCGCCGCCTCCGGCGTAGGATTCCTCCGTCATTGCGAGCGAAGCGAAGCAATCCATAGTTCGGCGATCCCGGAACGATGGATTGCGTCGTCGCTTCGCTCCTCGCAATGACGAAGTGGGGATGGCCGGCCGGGCGTCTCCTTCTTCAAAGACTTACTGCCGCGCCACGACGCGCGCGGCAAAGCCGGCCTTCGCGGCATAGCCGCGCACGATCGCCTCGCGCGCCTCGTAGTTGAGAATGGTGTCGACGTCGGTAAAACCCTGTGGCGCGAGCTGCTCGACGGCGTCGATCACGCCTTCCGGGCCGCCGCGGCGGTTGGAGGCGACGATGTCGGCGGTCATCGGCAGCCGCTGCCGCTCATAAGCCGCGAGCGCCTGGCGCGGATGCTCCGACCGCGCCAGCATGTCGGCGAGGCAGCGCGCATCGAGAATGGCCTGCGACGCGCCGTTCGAGCCGACCGGATACATCGGATGCGCGGCGTCGCCGAGCAGCGTGACGCGGCCGCTCGACCAATAGGGCAGCGGATCGCGGTCGCAGCACGGATACTCCCAGAACTCCGGCGTCGCGTTGATCAGGCCGGCGAAGTCGACCTGCGGGATGGTGAAGCTCGTGACATAGGGCATCATCTCGTCGCGGCGGCCGAGATTGGACCAGCCCTCGCGGCGCGGCGGCGGCGAGGAGCCGTCGCCGATCCGCACCAGCACCGCCCAATTGGTGAGGCGGCTTGCCGGGCTCGAGCCTGGCGCAATCGGATAGATCACGGCCTTGGCATTCAACCCGCCGGCGATGATCATCGAACGGCCGGTCAGGAAGGCCGGCCAATCGGTCGCGCCGCGCCACAGCATCAGCCCGTTCCAGCACGGCCCGCCCTCATCGGGAAACAGCATCTCGCGCACCTTCGAATGGATGCCGTCGGCGCCGATCAGGATGTCGCCACGCGCGGTGTGCACATGGCTGCCGCTGCGATCGAAGAAATAGGCCGAAACGCCGCCCTCGTCCTGCGTGAAGGAGCCGAGCCGGCAGCCGGTGCGGATCGCATCCGCGCCAAGCCGGTCGATTACGGCCTGATGGATCACGCCCTGCAGGCGGCCGCGATGAACAGAGAATTGCGGCACGTCGTAGCCGGCATCGAGCCCACGCTTCTCGTGCCAGACCTGTTGGCCGTGCCGCGTCAGATAAAACAGCTCATAGGTACGGATCGCGACCTCGTCGAGCTTGTCGAGCAGGCCAAGCCCCGCCAGCTCGCGGATCGCATGCGGCAACGTATTGATGCCGACGCCGAGCTCGCGGATCGTCTCCGACTGCTCGTACAGCTCGCAACTGATGCCGCGCGACCGCAGCATCAGCGCAGTGGTGAGGCCTCCGATTCCGCCTCCGACGATAATCGCCTTCATCGTCCCTTACTCCACTCACAACAGGACGCTTTTACGCTTTCGCCTAAGGTCGCACGGCCCCGCGCCCGGCCGCAAGCGGCTTGGTCGCCCAGGACTCGGACCGGCCTGCGATGATTAGGCTTAGCCTTAACATTGGCTCAGCATACTCCGATCCATTTCCGTCACCCTGAGGAGCCGCGAAGCGGCGTCTCGAGGGGTCGACGGCCACCAGCCGGGCCGTTCACCCTTCGAGGCTCGCTGCGCGAGCGCCTCCAGCGACAAAGGTGAAGCCTTTGCGCGGGGGTGACGGGTCTGACAGCCCATCCCTCAATCCGGCACCACGGCGATGGCCTGGATTTCCACCTTGGCGCGGTCCTCGATCAGGCCCGCAACCTGGATCGCGGTCATCGCCGGAAACCGCCGGCCGATCACGTCGCGATAGACCCCGCCGATTTCCTTCAGCCGCGCGGAATACTCCTTGCGATCGAGCAAGAACCAGGTCATCGACACGATGTGCTCCGGCCCGGCCCCGCCGGCGGCGGCGACCGCGACGATGTTGCGCAGGGTCTGGCCGATCTGCGCCACGAGGTCATCGCTCTCGAACACGCATTGCCCGTTCCAGCCGATCTGGCCGGCGATGAAGAGCTGTTTGCCGCGCGCGGCCATGCCGTTGGCGTAGCCGATCGGCTTCGCCCATCCGTCCGGTTGCAGGATCTCGATCATCTCAATTGCCCTCGAAGGCGGGTTTCTGCTTGGCGGCGAAGGCCTCGAAAGCGCGGCGGAAATCGCCCGTCACCATGCAGATCGCCTGCGCCTGCGCTTCGGACTCGATCATCTCGTCGACGCCCATCGCCCATTCCTGGTTGAACATCGTCTTCGTCACGCCATGTGCGAACCACGGTCCATCCGCAAGCGAACGCGCCAGGTCCTGCGCGGCGGCGGCGAGCTCGGCCGGCGGCACGAGGCGGTTGTGAAAGCCCCACGCAAAGCCTTCGTCGGCACTCATCGCGCGGCCGGTGTAGAGCAGATCGGCAGCACGGCCCTGCCCGATCACGCGCGGCAACAATCCGCACGCCCCCATGTCGGCGCCGGCAAGGCCGACGCGGGTGAACAGGAACGCGGTCTTGGCCTGCGGCGTCGCCAGCCGCAGGTCGGACGCCAGCGCCAGCATCGCACCGGCCCCGGCGCAGATGCCGTCGATCGCGGCGACAATGATCTGCGGGCATTTGCGCATCGCGCGCACCACCTCACCGGTCATCCGGGTGAAGGCGAGCAGGTCGGGCATCGCCATCCGCGTCAACGGCTCGATGATCTCGAACACGTCGCCGCCGGAACAGAAGTTGCCGTCGGCGCCGGTCAGCACGATGGCGCGGACGTCGGAGGCATATTTGAGGTTGGTGAAGAGATCGCGCAGCTCCTCGTAGGACTCGAAGGTCAGCGGGTTCTTCTTGTCCGGCCGGTTCAGCGTAATGGTTGCGACGCGGCCGCTCGCGTCGGTCGACCAACGGAAGTGTTTTGCAGGATAATCCCTGAACGGACGGAGCTTTGCTTTCATCTCGGACATGATGTGTTCCTTCACCCGGTAAAGACTTCGCCGCCGGCAACCGCCACAGCTTGTCCATTGATTGACGATGCGCCCTCGGAGGCAAACCAGAGGACGCTGTCGGCGACCTCCTCCGGCGTGACCAGCCGCTGCATTGGATTGACCTTGGCGAGCGCAGCCCGCGCCTCCTGCTCGCTGCGCCCGGTCTTGGCGACGATGTTGGCGGCCGCATCCGCCACCAGCGGCGTATCGGTGTAGCCGGGGCAGACCGCATTCACGGTGACGCCGCGCCGGGCGTACTCCAGCGCCAGCGAGCGCGTCAGGCCGACGACGCCGTGCTTGGCGGCGACATAGGCCGAGACATAGGCGTAGCCGGTGAGGCCCGCAGTCGAGGCCACGTTGATCACCCGCCCGCGGCCGCGCTGCGCCATCCCCGGCAGCACGGCGTGCGTCACCAGGAACACACTGGAGAGATTGCTCGCCAGCATGTCCGCCCATAGCGCCGCGTTCGTCTTGTCGAACGGCGCGCTGGCGGCCTTGCCGGCATTGTTGACGAGGATATCGATCGGCCCCGCCTCGGCCTCGATCTGCGTGATACCCTTGGTCACCGCCGTTTCATCGGTCACGTCGATCGCGACAACTGCGCCAGCGCGCTCACCGAGCAACGAAGCCGTCGCCTTCAGCACATCGATCCGGCGTCCGGCGATGCTGACGCGTATACCGGCTTTTGCGAGCGCGATTGCCGTTGCGGCCCCGATGCCGGAACCGGCACCGGTCACGAGCGCATGGGCGTTGGGCCAGAACCGTGTCATGCCTTCACTCCCGCGGCTAACCGTTCGAGATTGGCCTCGTATTGCGACTTGCCCGACAGATACTGCTTCGGCCAGGCGACCTGCTTGACGCCGATCTTCGCGGCCTCGTGCAGCGTCCAGGCCGGGTCGGCGAGATGCGGCCGCGCGATCGCGCAGAGATCGGCGCGGCCGGCGGCGATGATCGAATTGGCGTGGTCCGCCTCCGAGATCGCGCCGACCGCGATGGTGGCGATGCCGACCTCGTTGCGGATCTTGTCGGCGAACGGCGTCTGGTAAAGCCGGCCATAGATCGGATGATCGTCGGCCCAGACCTGGCCCGAGGAGCAGTCGATCAGGTCGGCACCGGCCACCTTGAACAGTTTTGCGAAGGCGAGCGCATCCTCGGGCGTGTTGCCGCCCTCGGCCCAGTCGTGACAGGACAGGCGGACCGACATCGGCTTGTCCTCCGGCCACACCGCGCGGATGGCGCGGAACACTTCCAGCGGATAACGCGCGCGGTTCTCGATCGATCCGCCATAGCCGTCGCTGCGGCGATTGGTCAGCGGCGAGAGGAAGCTCGATAGCAGATAGCCGTGGGCGCAGTGCAGCTCCAGAATATCGAAGCCCGCGGCGGCGGCGCGCCTGGCGGCGGCAACGAACTGGTCGCGCACCTCGTCCATCTCGGCGCGGCTCATCGGCTCCGGAATCTGGCCGTCAGGCAGATAAGGCACCGGCGAGGCCGACACCAGCGGCCAGTTATGGTCAGGCAGCGGTTCGTCCATGCCTTCCCAGGCGACGCGCGTCGAGCCCTTGCGGCCGGCATGGCCGAGCTGGATGCCGATCCGGGCTTGCGAATTGCGATGCACGAATTCGACGATCCGCTTGTAGGCCGCCGCCTGCGCCTCGTTCCACAGGCCGCAGCAGCCGGGCGTGATCCGCGCCTCCGGCGAGACGCAGGTCATCTCGGTGAACAGCAGGCCCGCGCCGCCGAGCGCGCGGGAGCCGAAATGCACCAGATGGAAGTCGTTCGGCACGCCTTCCTCGGCCGAATACATCGCCATCGGCGAGACGATGATCCGGTTGTGCAGCGACAGGCCGCGGATATGGAACGGCGTCAGCATCGGCGGCGTGACGCGCTCGTTGGTGGCAGGCACGCCGCTGCGCTCGGCAAACCAGCGCTCATAGCCCTCGAGCCATGTCTTGTCGCGCAGCCGCAGATTCTCGTGGCTGATGCGCTGCGAGCGGGTCAGCAGCGAATACATGAACTGCTCCGGCTCCAGCGTATCGGCGTAGCGCGAGCCGACCACCTCGAACCATTCCATCGCATTGCGCGCGGCATTCTGGATTCGCGCCACATCGACCCGGCGCAGCTCCTCGTAAGCCTTCAGCACGGCGGGAATGCTGTCCTTGATCGCGCCGTGGGTCTTGAACTGGTTGGTCAGCTCGATCGCATCTTCCAGCGCGAGCTTGGTGCCCGAGCCGATCGCGAAATGCGCGGTGTGGGCGGCATCGCCCATCAGCACGACATGGCTGTTGCCGTTGAACGCGGTCCACTTGCCGCAGATCAGCCGCGGAAACGACAGCCAAGCCGAGCCGCGCAGATGCCGCGCGTTGGAGACCAGATGATGCCCCTCGAGGATTTCCGCGAACACTTTCTCGCAGAACGCGATGGATTCTCCCTGATCCATCTTGTCGAGGCCGTGGGCGAGATAGGCCTCCTCGGTGGTCTCGACGATGAAGGTCGCCGCGCCCTCCTCGAACTTGTAGATGTGCGACTGGAACCAGCCATGCTCGGTCTTGCGGAAGTCGAAGGTGAAGGCATCGAACGGCCGGTTGGTGCCGAGCCAGATATAGCGGTTCGGCCGCATCAACATGTCGGGCTCGAAGGTCTCCGCGTATTTGGCGCGGACCTTCGAATTCACACCGTCGCACGCCACGATCAGATCGGCGTCGGGGAACTCGAGATCGGAATTGACCTCGCGCTCGAAGATCAACTCGACGCCGAGCTCCTCGGCCCGCGCCTGCAGGATGTTGAGCAGCCGCTTGCGGCCGATGCCAACGAAGCCGTGGCCGGTGGTGCGCATCCGGCGGCCCTTGATCAGGACCTCGATGTCGTCCCAGTGGTTGAAGGCCTGCTCGATCGTGTCGGCGGTGACCGGGTCCCATTTGCGCATGTTGTCCATGGTCGCATCGGAGAACACCACGCCGAAGCCGAATGTGTCATAGGGCCGGTTGCGCTCGACCACGGAGATCTGGTGCGCGGGATCAAGCATCTTCATCAGGATGCCGAAGTAGAGCCCGGCCGGCCCGCCTCCAATGCAAACGATGCGCATGGCGTTCTCCCGTTGGCTTCGGCCGGGGTCGTTTTCCCAGGGAGCCGATGAGGGATAATATTTTATACTTAAAATAATTGTCAAGGGCGGCGTGGACCCACGCATAGCTGTCGTCCCTGCGAAAGCAGGGCATAACCACAGGATCGCGTTGTTGAAATGGGCTGTGGCCCCAGCGCTGTAAACCAACAGCAATTGGTGGCTATGGGTCCCTGCTTTCGCAGGGACGACACTGAGTTTGTGGAGCGCCGTGCGCCCTCAATGCACCGCGGCGTACAGGATCTTGTCCTGCGTCGCGTCGGCCGCGTCAAACTCGGCGACGATGCGGCCGGTGCGGGCGACCAGGATGCGGTCGGAGACCGCGAGGATCTCCGGCAGATAGGACGAGATCACCACCACCGCCTTGCCCTCGTCGGCGAGCCGGCGGATTTCGCCGTGGATGTGCGGGATGGTACCGACGTCGACGCCGCGCGTCGGCTCGTCGAAGAAGATGATCGACGGCTCCTGCACCAGGGTCTTGGCCAGCACCACCTTCTGCTGGTTGCCGCCGGACAGCTCGATGATCTTGGCCTTGCGCTGCAACGCGCTGATCTTGAGCCGGTCGACCCAGTAATTCGCGAGCTTGCTGCGCCTCGCGCGCGACAGCAGGAAGCTCCAGCCCTTCCGCGTCGCGAGGCTGCCGATATAGACGTTGTCGTCGACCACCATGGTCTCGAAGAAGCCGTTGGCCTTGCGGTCCTCGGTGATGTAGGCGATGCCGTCATTGATCGCCTGCCGCGGCACGCGATAGCGGATCGGCTTGCCGCGCAGCCGGATGGTGCCGCCATTCACCAGGTTGCGCTTCAACGCGCCGTAGACGATCTTGGCAATCTCGGTGCGGCCGGAGCCGATCAGGCCGGCGATGCCGACCACCTCGCCGGCATAGACCGAGAACGACATGTTCTTGACCGCCATGCCCATGGTGACGTTCTCGACCGTCAGCACCTTCTCGCGGCGCTGATGGGTCTTCGCTTTGCCGCCATAGACCGCTTGCGCCACCTCGCGCCCGACCATGTGCTGCACCAGCGCATCGCGGGTGAGCTGCTTGGCGGGCGCCGTGATCACCAGCTTGCCGTCGCGCAGCACCGTGATGCGGTCGGCAATCTGGAGCGATTCCTCCAGCGCATGGGAGATATAGATGATCGAGACGCCGCGGGCGCGCAGGTCGCGCACCAGATGGAAGAAGTGGACGATCTCCTCCGGCGTCAGCGACGCGGTCGGCTCGTCGAAAATGATGATGCGCGCCTTGTTGTAGATCGCGCGCGCGATCTCCACCATCTGCTTCTTGGCGGTGCCGAGCAGCGCCACCGGCGTTGCCGGATCGACGTGGAAATTGAGCGACTGCAGCAGCTGCTGGGCCTGGATGTTGAGCGTGCGGAAGCGCGTCAGCAGCTTCTCATTGCCGAGCTCGATGTTCTGCGCCGCGGTCATGGTCGGCACCAGGCTGGTCTCCTGATAGACCATGCAGATGCCGGCATCGAGCGCGTCGCGCGGCTGCTCGAAATCGGCGGGCTTGCCGTCGAGCAGATAGTCGCCGGAAGTGAGATTGATCGCACCCGCGATCGCCTTGCACAGCGTCGACTTGCCGGCGCCGTTCTCGCCGACCAGCGCATGCACCTCGCCGGGATAGAGATCGAAATTGACGCCCTCGATGGCGTGGACACCGCCATAGATCTTGGAGCCGTTGCTGATCTGCAGCACCGGCTCGCGGGTTGCGGACTGGGTCGCGGTCACCGCCTGCGTCACGCCGTCATTCATCGCAGCTCTCCCGTGTAGCGCAGCAGCCGTCCGGCGCCCCGCGCCGCGATCACGATGCCGGAAGGCGTCGCGCAGGCCGCGGTGATGCCGTGGAAGCGGCCGCCGGCGCGGCTGTGCAGGCTGTCGCTGGCCTCGCCCTCGGAATCGAGATGCACCAGCAGGCCATAGGAGCGCGGCGGCGCCCACGGCTTCTGGATGCCGAGCGCCTTGACGCTGCCGATCTGCATCGGCTCCAGGCAGTCGCTGCCGCCGGCGAGTGCCGGCGCCACCCAGTAGTCGGGCGGCATCGTCGCCATCATCTCCTCGCGGAAGTCGTCTTCCTTGAGCACGAACTCGATCAGATGGGTGCGGCGGGCGAAGATACCGAGCAGCACCCCGCCATTGCCGTCCGGATGCAGCCGCGCCGGATAGCCCGGCATGTTGGCGGCGACGGTCTCGCGCGGGCCAAGCCCGTTGCCAGCGAGCGCGAACCGGCTGAGGCGATGCGCCCAGCTTTCGGTGAGCCACAGGCTGTTGCCGTCGGCCGAGACCATCACGCCATAGGGATATGGCAGATCGCGCAGCAGCACCTGCGGATTGTCGAGGCCGGCATCGCAGCTGATCAGGCGGCCGCCGGCGCGCTTCTCCATCAAATCATGCCGCCACTCGCTTGGGCGCCGACCGGTGCTGCCTTCGACCGCGTAGATGCGGCCATCAGGCGACGCCGTCACCGACAACAGCCCCGTGAGCGCGCTGCCGCCGGCGGCCTCCAGCCAGCGCGGCGCGGGCTTTGCAGGATCGATCGCGGCAAGCCCCCTGCCCGCGACGCAGACCAGGAGACGGCCGTCCGGATGCAATGCGAGCCCGCCGGCATCATCCTCGAATTCGGCGACGACCGCGCGGGTCGCGAAATCACCGCCGCTGAGCTTCAGCACCTGGCGGCCGGCGGAAACGAAGATCGCGCCATCGCCGGCGGCGATGACGTCGTCGACGCCCGGCAGCGGCGCGCCGATCGGCACGGCGGTGTCGAGCCGGTCGTTCGGGCTCATCGCACCGTCGAGCGGCGGGATCGATTTCTCGACGCCATCGCGATCAACGACGCTTCTGATATCGCGCAACAGATGGTCGAACAGTCCCATTAGCTGATCACCCTGCCTTTGGCGCCCCAATAAGCATCGTATCCGGTCCAGCTCTCGTCGACGCCGTCGAGCTTGATGCGGCCGATCCGGTTGTTCTCGAGCCCGCCGAGATAAAGATAGCCCTCATGCTCGCGCATCGACGTCAGCACCGAATGCGAGGTCCCGGTCGGGTCCCACCAGGACTCCAGCGCTTCGCCCCTCTCGTTGAACTTCAGCACGCAGCCGTGGTTCAGCCCCGGCGCCAGCCATTCGTCGGTCGGCACCTGTTTCACCATGCGCAGCCGGAAGCCGGGCTTGCGCACGGAGAGATCGAAGGTCGGCGTGCGGATGCCGACCAGGGCGAGCCAATAATTGCCGTCGGAGGCACGATTGATGTTGTCAGGGTTGCCCGGCAGCTGGTCGATCAGGACTTCGGTGCGGCCCTTCTTCGGCCCCGCGATCCAGTAACGGAAGATCTTGCACAGCGAGGTGCTTGCGATCAGCACGGATTGGCCGTCATGCGAGACACAGACGCCGTTCGGAAAATAGAAATGGTTGATGACAGTGCGGGTTGTTTTGGTCTTGGGATCATAGCAGACTAGGCGGCCATTCGGCCGCGCCTCGAGGATATCGAGGGTGTTGGTCGTCATCTCGTAGCGCGTAGTGCAGTCGCTGAAATAGATCTTGCCGTCGGGCGCGATGTCGAGATCGTCGGCCATGCGCAGGCGGCTGTCGTCGTTCAGCTTGTACCAGGTACGGTTGGTCTCATCGGTGACCTTGAACACCTTGCCATCAGGCGCGATGCCGTAGACACCCATGCCGGCCACCGCGACAATCAGGTTCTCGTCGTGGTCGAACTGCATGCCAAGCGGCCGGCCGCCGATATGGGCGAACACTTCACGGGTCTCGAAGTTTGGTCCCGAGAAGCGAATCACGTTGCCGTCGCGGGTCGAGCCGTAGACCCGGCCCTGGCGGTCAAGAATGACGTCCTCGGGCCCTTCGACCTGGTCGACGCCGATTGCCTGCGCGTTGATCAACCGGTCGTTCTGGGCAAATGGCGAACCGGAGCCGCGCTGCACCGACGGTGCTGGCGCCAACGCCACATAAGCGGGATTGACATAGATCTTCTGGATCGCCTTGCCGCGGTTCTTCGACCATTTGACGTCGATGCCGACCGCAGCGAGCAGGATCATGCCGGTCACCGCCGAGGTGACATAGCCCGGAATGCCCATGCGCACGAGGCCGTTGATCAAGAGGAAGATGATCAGCGCGCCGATCATCGCCCGCCACACGGTGCCCTTGCCGCCGGCCAGCGAGACGCCGCCGAGCACCACGGCGGTCAGCGCCTGGAACTCCCACCCGACGCCGGTGGTGGAATCCGTCGAGGCCTGACGTGCCGCGTAGAAGATACCGCTCGCCGCGCACAGCGTGCCCGACAGAACATAGGTCATGAACAGCATCAGACGGACGCGGATGCCGGCATGGCGCGCCGCCTTGCGGCTGGCGCCGATCGCGGTGAGATGCCAGCCATAGCGCGAGCGCGACAGGAAGATGTGGCAGACCAGGAGCACCACGAACAGCGTCGCCGCATTGACGGGAATGCCGAGCACGCTGCCGCCGCCAATGAAATCCCAGGCGTCGCTCTCGACCGAGTTGGTCGCGAACACCTGGGCATAGCTGGTGTTGAGCAGATTGACCGAGGCGCGCAGGATGATCAGGGTCACCAGCGTGGTCAGGAACGGCCGCGTCTTGAGGAAGCCGATCAAAAAGCCGTTGATGCTGCCGAGCACCGCGCCGACCAGAAGCGTCGCCGGCACGGCAAGGCCGACCGGCCATTCGCGTACCAGGAGGAAATAGAGCGCCGCGAAATTGCACAACGCGAAGATCGCACCGACCGACAGGTCGATGCCGCCGGTGACGAGGCAGAAGCCCATCGCGAGCGCGACAAAGCCGAATTCGGCGAACAGCCGCAGCAGCGACACCGAGTTCTGCACCGAGGCGTAGTCGGGAATGGTGAGCGCGAAATACGCCCACAGCCCGATCATCACGGTGAAGGGAACGACCGGCTCGAACCACTGCTTGAGCAACAGCTCCGACAGCAGGAGCCGGGGTGAAAACCGCCGCACCGATGCGGCAAAGGAATCAACTGCCATCGACATCGCCAAAGCACTCCCTGATCCGGTTTCAACGTTTCCGGATTCTGACCCGTGATACAGCCGGCGCGGGAATGCCCCCCGCGCCGGCTGTCTCGCGCCTTGTTAGTTTTTCTTGGGTAGCGCGAAGCAGGTGCCGCCGAGCGAGGCGTTCGACTTATCGATCCAGATCGGCCGCGTGTAATAGGACAGGTTTTTCGTGCCGGGCTTGTCGCCGGACATCAGCAGCGTCTCGGCCGCGAACATCAGGTCGTGGCCCTGCTCGGTCGCCTTGTAGCTGAGGAACTTGCTGAAATTGCCTGAAGTGACCTGGTCGCAATCGAGCTGCGAGCCCTCGCCCGAGGCGAACACCTTCACGTCGTCGATCTTGCCGGCATTGCGGATCGCCTGCGCGGCGCCCGACTCCATGATGCCCCAGAAGCCGATCGAGGCGCAGAGATCGGGATGCTGCTGGATCACGGTGGCGGTGATGTTGAGCGCGGTGTTGGCATCCCAGTTCGCCGCCTGGTTCGACACCACCTTGATGTTGGGATCCTTGTTCAGAACCTCCATGATGGCGCCGACCTGATCGACGCTGGCGGCTGCGGTCAATTCGCCCTGCACGATCTGCACCTTGCCCGATTTGCCGGAGCCGGTACCGCAGGCCTTGACGGCCTCGTTCGCGAGCATCCTGCCGATCTCGCGCCAGTCGACGCCGACAAAGGCGCCAGACTTGTAGTTCGAGGCCATATTGACCTGGATCACATGCGTGCCCTGGCTTTCGGCACGCTTGAGGTCCTTCATCAAGAGCGTCACGCTCGGGTTCTGCACGATCAGGACGTCGGGCTTCTGGTCGACCAGCGCGGTCAGCGCCTGCTGCATGGCGGACGGATTGTTGTTGGGGTCGCGCACGACATACTTCATGCCGCGCCACTCAGCCTCTTCCTGCACCACGCGGCCCCACTCATCGGAGAGCGGCACGCCGAGCGCGATCGGCAGATAGGCGATGGTCTTGCCCTGCAGCGACTTGTCGTAGGCGGTGCGCAGCTCGCGCCCGGCCTTGGTACCTTCCTCCTGTGCCGATGCCGCGAACGGCATCGCGGCGAGCGTCACCCCGGCGAGCAGGATCGTCCAGAACTTGGTCGTCTTCATCGTCTCCTCCACACAAAATTCTTTTGATTGATTGGATTTCTTTTTGATTGGCGCGGCGATCGCGCAGACCGCGAACACCAGGATCGGAACCGGGATGCCGAACAGCCGCCCGGCGCCGAGATACATCAGGCCCGGCGCATCCTTCGGCGCGTAGACCACCCAGGCCGGCGCGATCCAGAAGGCGAGACCATAGATCACGAAGCCGGCGGCCAGCGTCACGAACAGCGCCGGCGCCTCCACGAAGGCGACCATGACGCCGTTGACGACGCCGATCAGCACCGCAATGGCCAGCGCCAGCAGCACTGCCGTGAAAACAGGCATGCCGTTTTGCATGTAGATCAGGGCGATCGCCCAGGAACCCGCCATGATCGCGACCTCGGAGAGGTCGATGCCGCGGCTGATCACGATCAGCCCCATGCCGAGGCCGAGCACGCCAAGGATGGAAATACTGCGCAACAGATTCAGGAGATTGGAAACGCTGGCAAAACCGTTCAGGGTCAGGCCGAACACGACCAGAAGCGCGATCGTGATCAGGAGCACGATCTGCTCCTGGCTCGGTTTTGCGAACATTGTGCCCGAGCGAGATGATGCCGCAGGGACAGCAACGCCGCGCGATGGCGATTGCACGCTCATCGTTTCCTCCAGGTATTATTTTGCTTGAGACTTTAAGAGCGCCAACTCATATTCGTCAAATGCATTCGACGGATACGGATTGATTATTTCCATGCATGTACGCGATATCGATCTGAACCTGTTCGTCGTGTTCGACGCGATTTACACCGAAGGCGGCGTCAGCCGCGCCTGCTTCCGCCTCAATCTGACCCAGCCCGCGGTCAGCCATGCGCTGAGCCGGCTGCGCGCGATGTTCAACGATCCGCTGTTCGTGCGCCGCCATCACGTGATGACGCCGACCCCGCTGGCGCGCCAGATCATCACCACCGTGCGCCAGGCCCTCAACGGCCTGGAGACGACGCTGACCCACACCAACCGCTTCGATCCGGCCAGGACGCCGAAGCGCTTCGTGATCGGCCTGCGCAACAATCTCGAGGCGCCGATGCTGAGCGCGCTGATCAACCGGATCAGTGCCGTCGCGCCGCTGGTCGAGATCGCCACCGTGCGCAGCGAGCGCAACAATCTGGAGCGCGAGCTTGCCGCCGGCACGCTGGACGTCGCGATCGATACGCTGCTGCCGCTCTCCACCGAGGTGCGGCGCGAGCAGATCCTGACCGAGCATATTGCGGTGTTCGCCCGGCGCGGCCATCCCGAGCTCGGCACACGGCTCGACAAGAAGGCTTACCTGCGCATGGAACATGTCTGCGTGACGTCGCGGCGCAGCGGCCTGTCGTTCGAGGACTTCCAGTTCCAGCGGCTCGGCCTGACGCGCACCGTTCGCTTGACCTGCCAGAACTTCGCGACTGCCTGCCATGTCGTGAGCCGCAGCAACATGCTGCTGACGGCATCGGAGAGCGCCGCCTCCGTGCTGGAGGATCCCGGGCTGTTGCAGTGCTTCCCCTGCCCGTTCCCGATCAGCCCGCACGTCAATTATCTCTATTGGCATGCCACCGCCGAGGGCGACACCACCAATCAATGGCTGCGCGAGCAGCTGCGCGCCGCCGCGGCGTTGCTCGCAGGTAGCCGCTTCAGCAAGAAGAACCGGCGTGCGGCCAGGACACGCCCCAAGGTGGGCATCCCGGCGCCGATCAGCCTCGCCGCGGAATGAGAGCGCCTCGAGCGCCGCAACAAGCAATCATGCGGCAGCCTGCGACCGCGCATCCTCGCGACGGAGATGGCGCCGTGCCCAGGCGGCCACCTCCTCCATTGTCGCCCGCGTCTCGGGCAGGAACGGAAAGATCGGGTAGACATGGACTGAGTCCTCGACCACCCGCAGCGTCACCTCGACCCCGGCCTGCTCCGCGCGCTCGGCCAGCCGTGTGGTATCGCTGAGCAGCACCTCGCCCCGGCTCGCGGTCAGGAACAGCGGCGGCAGGCCGGTGAGATCGCCGAACAGCGGCGACACCAGCGGATCGGTCGGCTCGTGCCCCTGGAAGTAGGACGCCCCCATGAACGTGAGCAGGTCGCGGTTGGCCGCAGGATCGTCGCCATTGAACTGGCGGATCGTCGGACCCGACAATGTCAAATCGGCGAAAGGCGCCGCGGCGAGAATCGCCGCCGGCAACGGATCGCCGGCATTGCGGAGCGCCAGCACCATTGCAACGGCAAGGCCGCCGCCAGCGGATTCGCCGGAGACCATGATCGAGCCCGCGGGAATGCCGCGCGCGAGCAATGCGCGATAGGCGGCCACCGCGTCGTCGAGCGCGGCCGGATAGGGATGCTCCGGCGCGAGCCGGTAATCGACGGTGTAGCACGTTCCCTCCACCGCAGCCGCAAGCCGGCTTGCGTATTCCAACGAGCCCCTGGCGGACCCGATCAGATAGCCGCCGCCGTGGAAGTGCAGCACGACGTTGCCACCCTGCGCGTCCGGAGCCGCGACGCGCCAGGCCTTGACGTCGCCAAGCTCGTCCTCAACCGCGGCCACGCTTGCGGGCAGCGGAAAGGTGGTCACGAGGAAACGGTCATAGGCCTCGCGCAACCCGTCATGACCACGTGCGACATCTTCAGGCCGGAACGCATACTTCCAGAGGTCGAACGCGCGCTGCGCTTCCGGACGCTGCAAGCGCTTGCCTTCGCGCAGGCCGGTGACATTGAGCACTTCGCCGGGCGGCCCCTCGGTGGCCTTGACCACATCATAGTCCCAGGCGAGGCCCCAGCTGGTCTCCGCCAGCGGATCGATGCGCGCCATGCCCTTCCAGCGGTGGTTGCGGTGGCGCAGGCGATCGGCATCGGTCTCGTGCATCAGCTTGACCACCGCACGCGCACCGGCCTGGATCCGCGTCGTGCGCGGCAGCCGCCGCTGCTCGTACTCCTTCAGCGCGCCCGGGACATCGTTCTGCCGTCGCGACAGCACACGCGCAAGCGTCCAGCCATCCTCGATGCTCTGGCCGGCACCGGCGGCAAGAAACGGCACCATCGGATGAGCCGCGTCGCCGAGCAGCGTGATGCGGCCGGAGCTCCAGCAATCGATCGGATCGCGATAATACATGCCGGTGATGAATGCGCTCTGGCATTGCTCGAGCATTTTTCGCGCACGCGGCTCGGCGTCATTGAAGGAGCCCAGCAGTTCGGAAATGTCGCCGGTCTCGTCCCAGGATTCCCGTGTCACCTCGTGCGCAGGCACCGAAGCGAGGATGCTATAGAGATTTTTCGGCCGCACCCAATAGGTGATCAGCGTCCGGCCCGGGCCGAACCAGTAATTGCCGCGCTCCTCCAGATCGAGGCCTTCGACCCGCTCGGCCGGAATCAGCGAGCGCCACATCAGAATGTTGGCAAAATGCTTCTCCTCCCGGCCGCGCAGATGCTCGCGTACCACTGAATGGATGCCATCGCATCCGATCAGCACGTCACCGCGCACGGTCTCGCCATTTGCGAGCTTCACTTCGACGCCATCGGCGTCCTGCGAGACTGCCACGCAGCGGGCATCAAGCCGTCTGGCTTCGGGCGGCACCGCGTCGGACAGGATCTGAACCAGGTCGGCGCGATGGATATTGTACATCGGTGCGCCATAGCGCTTGGCGGCCTCATCGCCCAGCGGAGCCTGGTACAGCATCTTGCCGGTGCGCAGGTCGCGGTAGTCATACGATTGCGGCTTGACGCCTACGCTGCGAATGGCGGCCTCTAATCCAAGCTCGCGCAACACGATCGCCGCGTTCGCGGCAATCTGGATGCCGGCGCCGATTTCGTTCAATGCCCTGGCCTGCTCGAGCACGAGAACGTCAATGCCTTGATGACGCAGCGCAATCGCTGTAGTCAGTCCACCGATGCCGCCGCCCACGACGAGTACACGCATGACCTGCTTCCTCTCCGAGTCCGAATTAAGCGATTTCACTTAATTAATCCAGGATCAGTTCGCATGTCAAGCAGGCGGAAGGGCACGCGCGCGACTTCGGAAGAGACGCGGAACCAGATCAAGGCGGCCGCGCAAATGCTGTTTGCCCGCCATGGCGTCGACGCCGTGACCGTGCAGCAGATCGTCGACGCAGCCGGACAGCGCAACAACGCCGCGCTGCACTATCATTTCCGGTCCAAGGAAGAGCTGATCCGGCAGATGGTCGTCGACGGTGCGACTGTGCTCGAAGAGCGGCGGCGTGACATGCTCGGCGAGATCGAGGCGCGCGGCGGACCTAAAACCATTCGCGAGCTGATCGTGGTGCTGGTCATGCCCGTGATCGAGCTCGGTGACGACGAGCGATGGCGCGGATATATCCGCTTCACCTCGAACCTGCAGGCCTCCGATCCCAAGGCGTTGCGTGAGGCGCTGAACGGCCGCTGGAATGCCAGCTATATCGAATGCTTCAATCAGCTGAAGCAGATGCTGCAACTCCCGGCGCCGATCGTCGAACAGCGGCTCTCGATCCTCGCCATCTACGCCAACGCGATCCTGTCCGCCCACGAAGCTGCGCTCGAGTTGCGCAACACCAAAAGCAGCCGGCTATGGGGCCAACCCTTCACGATCGAGAATATTCTCGACACGCTTGAAGCCACGCTGACTTGCCCGGTTTCAAAGAGCGTCTTGTCCAAGCTGCCGGAGAGTTGACCGGATCATTCCGGCCACGCCGAGGGCCGCGGTCTGGCTTGCGACAGCCGCCGGAGCGGCGCCTCGCTCACAGTCCGCTCAGGCCGCTATCCACCGCGAGCGTCTGCGCGGTGACGTAGACGCTCTCATCCGACATGAAGAACAGCACCGCATAGGCGATCTCCCACGCCGTCGCCTGGCGGCCGAACGGAACCTGCCCCTTGCCGCGCGACGGCCGTCCCGCACCGGCCTCGCGGCCGTTCGGGGTGTCGACCAAGCCGGGATAGACCAGGTTGGCGCGGATGCCGCGCCGCGCGCCGGTATGCGCGATGTTGCGCATCAGGCCGCCGAGCGCCGCTTTGGAAGAATCATAGACCGCCATCTGTGATCCCGCCTTCAGCGCCGCGATCGAGGAGATGAAGACGATCGAGCCGCCATCGGCGAACTTCGGCAAGGCGGCGCGGCAGCACAGCATCGGGCCGCGGACATTGACGTCGTAGATCCTGTTCCATTCCTCCGCGCTGACATTGTCGAGCCCGGTCTTGCCGAAGGTGCCGATGTTGAGCACCATGCCGTCGAGCCCGCCCATCGCGTGGTGAGCCTCGTCGATCATCCTGATGACATCGGCCTCGCTGGTGACGTCGGCAGCGATCGCGAAAGCGCGACCGCCGTCAGCCGCGATGCGCGCGACCGTAGCCTCGGCGGAGGCGCGGTTGAGGTCGGCGACCGCGACATGGGCGCCTTCGCGCGCGAACAGCAGGCTCATGGCGCGGCCATTGCCGATCGGATCGGTCGCGGCATCGAACACGCGCTGGCCGCCGCCGACCACCAGGATGCGGCGGCCGTTCAGGCGTCCCCTGCCCGGCGCGGCACCCGAGGACTCCGCGCTCAGCGGACGGACATAGCGCTCCGGCTTCGTGTCTTGCTTGGCCTCTTGCGAAGTCTCCGACATCCCATCAACCCCGCTTCTTGCCGCCCTCATAGACGGCCATGCCGGCGGCCGGATCGAGATCGGTCTCGGTCGTCTCCGTCAGCCGCGCCATCATCATGTAGAAGCCGAGCGTGACGATCGCCTCGACGATCTCCTGATCGCTGAAATGCTTGCGCATCCCGGCGAAAGCCGCCTCGCCGACGCGGACCTTCTCGACCACCTCGCGGCCGAAGCCGAGCAGCGCCCGCTCGGCCGCATTGAGCGCGGCATCGTCGTACCCGCCGCGCTCGACGGCATCGATCTGCGCCTGGGTGACGCCGACGCCGAGCGCGATCGGCACATGCTGCCGCCACTCGTAGGCGCCGCCCTCGAGCTGCGCGGCCTGCAGGATCAGGAGCTCGCGGTTGACCGCCGACAGCTTCTGCTTGTGCAGGATCGAATTGCCGAGCCGCATCAGGGGCATCGCATTGGCCTCCGCATGGGCCATCATGCGGAAGATGTTGAGCTTGACCGGCATGCGGTCGAACGCCGCGCGGATGTCGCCGCTCGTGGTATCCGGATCAATCAGAGGCAGCCTTGCCACGCGTCTCTCCCTTTTTTCGTTGCTTCTTGTCCAAGATGTCTGCGTCCTTTGCCGCAATCAGCGACAGGAAGAACGCGAGATAGCGGTCGATCGCCTCGATCACCTTCGGTCGCGGCGAGGCCTGCGCGCCCATCACATAATGTTCGAGCCTGACATAGATCAGGCCGGCGGCGAACAGCCGCGCCGCCTCGCGCGGGTCTGTGGTCGTGATCAGTCCGGCGAGCGCAAAGCCGCGGAAGTAGTCCGTCATCAGATTCTGTTCGCGCGCATAGAAGTGGTCGGCGAACTTGGCGCGGATGCCGGGCACACGGTTGCGTTCGGCGGTGATGACCTTCTGGAACTGATGCTCGCGCGGATCCGACCATTGTTCGACGAGGTCGAGCGCGAACTGGCGGCAGAACGCCGCCGGCTGCTGCGCGAGCTGCCGGTAGCGCGGCGCCTCGAGCCGGTCGGCCGAACTCGCCGGACCGTGCTCGCTGACGATCGCTTCGAGGATCGCGGCCTTGCCCGGAAAATGATTGTAGAGGCTGCTCTCGCGGATGCCGACGCGGCGCGCGAGCTCGCGCATCGACGCGCCGCCATAGCCGCTTTGCGCGAACAGGCTGAGCGCCTCGCTGAGGATGCGCTCGCGGGTGGAGGTCACGACCGCGTCGGCCGCGCTGGATGTGGAAGCCGCCATGACGCCTTGACTAACGAACGATCGTTCGCTAGTCAACCGTACGAACGATCGTTCGTCTGCACGGCGGCGGTCCGGCCCGCAAGCGGCGGGCGAAGTATTCGCGTTTCAACTCCGCTCCTAAAGAGGCGGAGAGCAATTTGGGGAGATACCGTCATGGCGCGCCTCGTCCGCTCTCATTTGCGCGCGGCCCTCTTGCTGCTGCCGCTGATCGCCGCCGGTACCGCCCGAGCCGAGAGCGCGAAATATGACTCAGGTGCCGACGACAAGACGATCAAGATCGGAACCACAGCGCCGCTGTCCGGCCCCGTCTCGGCGTTCGCGCAAATCGCGAAATCGGCCGAGGCCTATTTCCGCAAGGTGAATGACGAGGGCGGCATCAACGGCCGGCGCATCCAGATGATGATCGCCGACGACGCCTACAGCCCGCCCAAAACGGTGGAGCAGACGCGCCGCCTGGTCGAGAGCGACGAGGTGTTGTTGATCTTCGGCGGGGTCGGCACGCCGACCAACAGCGCCGTGCACAAATATCTCAACGACAGGAAGGTGCCGCAGCTCTTCCTCGGCTCGGGTGCGGCGAAGTGGGACGATCCGAAGAATTTTCCGTGGACCGTCGGCTGGCAGCCGACCTATCGCGACGAGGCGATCGCCTACGCCAAATACATCAAGGCGAGCCACCCGAACGCCAAGGTCGGTGTGCTCTATCAGAACGATGACCTCGGCAAGGACTATCTAAGAGCGCTGGAGGAAGGCCTCGGCAGCACCGAAGCCATCGTGGCGCGAGCGGCCTACGAGACCACCGCCCCCACCGTCGATACGCAGATCCTGCTGCTCAAGAGCAGCGGCGCCGACGTCGTGCTGGTCGCGGCGACGCCGAAATTCGCGGCGCAGGCGATCCGCAAGATCGGCGAGATCGGGTGGAAGCCGACCACCATCATCTCCAATGTCTCGGCCTCGATCAGCGGCGTGCTCGAACCCGCCGGAAAGGACAATTCCACCGGCGTGATCTCGAGCCAGTACCTGAAGGACTCGACCGACCCGGCGCTGAAGGACGACGCCGGCTACAAGGAATGGGTCGCCTTCATGGACAGGTATCTGCCCGACGCCAACAAGAGCGACTGGCTCAATGTCTACGGCTACACCATCGCGCAGACGCTGGCCGCGGTGCTGAAGGCCGCCGGCAACGACCTTACCCGCGCCAATGTGATGAAGCAGGCGACCAGCATCAGGAATCTGCATCTGCCGATGCTGATCAACGGCACGGCGGTCAGCAACTCGCCGGAGCGGTATACACCGATGACCAGCCTGCAATTGATCCGCTACGACGGCACGCGCTGGGTGCCGTTCGGCGACCTCATCAAGAACTGAGCACCGCATGCGCCAGATCACGATCGGCAGCATGCGGATCGACCGGCTGGTCGAAATCCCCTCGCTCGCCTTCGACAAGACATGGCTGTTCGCCAATGTCACGGACGAGGTGATCGCCGCGAACCGGAGCTGGCTCGATCACCGCTATATCGAGCCGGAGACCGGCCGCTTCATCCTGAGCCACCACTCCTATCTGGTACGGACGCCGCGCTGGACCGCTGTCGTCGACACCTGCTGCGGCAATCACAAGCCACGTCCGCGCGTGCCGGCCTGGAACAATCTCAACCAGCCCTATCTGGAAAACATGGCCGCGCTCGGTGTGCGGCCCGAACAGGTCGACTTCGTGATGTGCACGCATCTGCATGTCGACCATGTCGGCTGGAATACGCGACTGATCAACGGGCGCTGGGTGCCGACCTTTCCGAAAGCACGCTATCTGATGGGACGCGCCGAGTTTCGGCACTGGGAGGCCGCGCACCGGGCGAACCCGCCGACGCCGGTCAATCACGGCTCGTTCGAGGATTCGGTGCTGCCGGTCGTCGCGGCCGGACAGGCCGAATTCGTCGAGACCGATCACCTGCTGTTCGACGACCGCGACGCGGGCCTGCGCTTTGCGCCGGCGCCGGGCCACACCGCCGGCAACATGCAGATCCACCTCAACGGCCGTGGCGACCATGCCGTGATGTCAGGCGACGTGATCCATCATCCGATCCAGTGCGCGGAGCCGTGGCTGTCGAATGCCGCCGATGTCGATCCCGCGGCGGCGCTCGCCACCCGCGTGACGCTGCTGGAGGAATTGGCGGATACGCCGAGCTATCTGCTGACCGGGCACTTCCCCGCCCCGACCGCAGGCCGCGTGGTCCGACATGGCGAGGCCTTCAGGTTCAGGTTCGAGGATTGAGCACGGGTACTCATGAACCCGCACAGCCTAGAGCATTTTCGGTTCTGATTGAATCAGAACCGAAGCTCTAGATTCTTGTTTTGACGCGTTTTCTTCACGCGAACCGGTGTCCACTTCGCTCGAAAACGCTCTAAGACCGCTGCGCCTCCGTTAGCGGCGCATACCGGGGACCACATCAGATGTCCAGGTAGAGCCAACAGCACCACCCCCTTCTGACGGTGCGACTAGCTCCGTGTGCGGCCTTGCCGCCCGCGGAGCGATTCCAAGCCTGCGATCGACCCCGGCTCAAAGGGTTTGGCCATCTGATGTCGGGCAACGGCGAGTGACCGTTCAAAATGAGCTTTGGCTTGCGGGACGTTCGGCGGTTCAAGGGCCAGCGTCACCTCTCCGGCTATGCGGTGGGCTTCCGCCTCCTGCCAAGCCTCGCCGCTTTCCCTGACTTTCAGCAAAGCGTCTTCGGTGCATCGCCGTGCATCATCGAGCCGTCCGATCCGCGCAAATGCCGCACCCAGAATGCTGAGATACCAAGGAGCGTACGCTGTTGCTCCGGTGGATCGCATCGCCGAAATACCTGCCTCAATCATCTCTGCGGCAGCGTGGTCCTGTCCCTCGAGTGAGAGCACCCGGCCGCGCAACAGGACGCCATAGGAATTCCAGAACACGGATCCCTTGTCGCCTGCCAGCCGTATGAGCTCGTCAGCGAGCCCGGCTGCCGCGGCGAGCTCACCCCTGTAGATCAACGTAAGCGAAACGTGAGAGAGCGCATACATCAACGTAGCGGCATGGCCGAACTCGCGGGCTTCGCGGAGCGCGCGTTCCGCGTCAGCCGCCGCGGCCTCGCTGCGACCAAGCGCCCACTGCGAAAAGGCTCGCCATGACAACGCAGACACAAGAACATCATGGCCAAATCGCATCGCGAGCGGGCGGTGCTCGACGCCATCATACAGGGCAACGGCGCGATCGAGTTCGACGGAGCCGACGGCGAGGTCCCCGGCGAGGACCAGGGAAATTCCCATCAATAGATGCCCGATCATGACGGGCGTTTTTTCCTGCCGCTGGCTGGCGAGTGCCTGGAATTGCGCGGCGAGCTCTCGCGTCACATCGGCGCGGAATGACATGCGACTTGCAACCCAGAAGCCATAGAGCACAGCAAACAGCAGCAGAGGATCGTCCGTCGTCTCTCCCAACTTCTCCGCATGCTCCATCAAGGCGCGCGCCTGATCGAATGCCGCCCTTGTCTCGGCGGCTGCGTGGCCTTTGGTGTGGATCAGAGCATTGGCGAGCTCGATTTGCAGCGTGATCTGTTCGCGGCGCAGCGCCGCGGTCACAGGCAACGCAGCCAGCGAGCTCAGCGCGCGAGCGAGTTGCTCCGCCGCTTCGACCAATGCCGATCGTGAAAGAGAGCGCCGCCCCGCCTTGCTCCACAGCCAGGCGGCCTTGTCGAACAGGCCGGCTTCGGTGCAATGCCGGGCCAGTACTTCCGGCCGGCTATCGGCCAGCTCTGCGAAATCAAGTTCGATGGACTGGGCAAGGGTGGCATGAAGAGCGCGACGCTTCTCGCGCAACAGCGTCCCATAGGCAGCTTCCTGAACCAGTGCGTGGTTGAAGAGGTAGTTTGCATCGGGTGGCTCGCCCTGGCGAAACAGCAAGCCCGCGCCGACGAGACGAGCAAGCGAATGGCTCAACTCCGGATCGGTCAACGGCACGATCGAGGCCAGCAACGCATGGCTGAATTCGCGGCCGATCACGGCCGCCATTTGCGCTACTTCCTTGGCCGGACCGAGCCGGTCCAGCCGGGCCATTAGCGATGCGTGCAGGGTAGCTGGCACCGAGCTCGCTGCGGCCGGTACCGCTCCGACGATTCCTGCTTCCGTGCCCGCCTCCAGCACCGCTTTGGTCATCTCTTGCACAAACAACGGTACCCTATCGGCACGATCGACGATTTCCTTGCGGATATGCGCAGGAAGGAGCCTTTCTCCGACCACGTCGTTGATGATCGCCTCTGTTTCCTGCGCACTTAGCCGTGCGATCGTCATCGCCGCGACGTGAGATCGCGAGGTCCAGGGCGGCACGAATTCGGTTCTAAATGTTGCAACCAGCAGCACTGGAAGCGCGGCAATTGCGTCAACGAGCCGGCCAAGCAATTCAAGGCTGGTCGGATCGATCCAGTGCAAGTCCTCGAAAACGATAAGGACGGGTCCGGAGCGCGCCAGACTCTGGATTTCCGTCACAATGGCTTCGAGCGTATTTTGACGGCGCTGCGGTGGCGTCAGGTCATGGGCGGGATAGCGGCCGTCATTGGCGAGTTCAAGCAGGTCGGCAAGCAGCGCCTTATGCAAGATGGACGCGGAGCCAAGCATGGCGCCGAGCTTGTCAAGCTTGGCCTCCAGACCATCATCGCGCATGAAGTTCGCGCGCCGCTCCGTCTGCCTGACGATCGGGTAAAGTTCAGTGCTGGTGTGCTGTGGAGAGCAGTAGTAGCGCAGCTGTGTTGGCGCGCCTGCGGCGACCTGCTCCAGAATGGCCGTTACCAGCCGCGATTTACCGATGCCCGCCTCACCGGAAACGAGAACGACTTGGCCCTGGCCTGTCCTCGCCTTGGACCAGCTCCGCTGCAGCGACGCGCATTCGGACTCACGTGCGATGAGGGCTCCCAGGCCGCGACCATGCAACGCTTCGAAGCGGCCATCGATCGCATTCCTGCCGTCGACGGCCCAGGCCTGGACCGGGCCGGCGAGGCCCTTGAGATGTTGTGCCCCGAGGCTGGTCAGCAGGAACAGGTCACCGACCAATCGCCGCGTCGCGTCGGCGATCACTACCATTCCGGGCCCGGCCACCGCCTGCAGGCGCGCCGCTAGGTTGGGAGTTTCGCCGACGACCCCGCGCTCTTGCGACTCTCCGGATCCGACAATATCCCCAACAACGACCAGTCCCGTTGCGATCCCGACGCGCACCTCCAACCGACCCGGCGCCGCCGTGTCGAGTTTCGCGACCGCGTCAACCAGGGCAAGTGCGGCCTGCACGGCGTGTTCGGCATCATGCTCGTGGGCATGTGGGTAGCCGAAATAGACCAGCACGCCATCGCCCATATATTTTGCGACGAACCCGCCGTTCTGTTCGACGACTGCTGCGCAGGTCCGGTGGTATGCGCCGATAATCTTCCGCAAGTCCTCCGGATCGAGCTGCGTGGATAGCGCCGTCGAGCCGACGAGATCGCAGAACATGACGGTCAACTGGCGCCGCTCGGCGGCATCGATGGGTTCCGGCGAGGCGGCAGGGGATACGAGGCTCCCAGGGACGTGGAGTTCGCGAATCGCACGCAGCATCTTCTTGCGATCGCCAAGGACGACGCCGAGCTCCCTGAGGTCTTGATCGTTCAGATCCCCCAAGACGGTGAGATCGATGCGATTGTCAAGAAACCGCTGGGCGTAGGCAGGCATGCCCAACTTCTCAAGCCATTCTTCGATGCGCTGCATTCGATCCTCAACCCGCGACACAGTTTGGCTTGGCGTTGCGGGGGGATCAAGCGGGGAGTGACGAAGGGCAAGTTGAGACTTTCAGCGAGGGAAGCCCACCGCTGCTCCCGCGAAAGCCACTGCTGGTTACGAGACTTCTGCCTTGGGGCCGCGAGTGGAAGGCGATCGCCCGGGAGGCCGGGATCGAGGTCAAATAGCGGGGTTCAGCCATGCGGTTCCGCGCTTGAATCCGCCTCCACGGGCGGGCATAAGGGCTGCCATCTCCCTTAAAAAGCGCCCGTAGCCCAAGGATTTGAGAAGGATTTACGATGCCCGCCTATCGCTCCCGCACAACCACCCACGGCCGCAACATGGCGGGTGCTCGCGGCCTGTGGCGCGCCACCGGCATGAAGAACGAGGATTTCGGCAAGCCGATCATCGCGGTGGTCAACTCCTTCACCCAGTTCGTACCCGGGCATGTGCATCTGCAGAACCTCGGCCAGCTCGTCGCGCGCGAGATCGAGAAGGCCGGCGGCGTCGCCAAGGAATTCAACACCATTGCGGTCGATGACGGCATCGCGATGGGCCATGACGGCATGCTCTACAGCCTCCCCTCGCGCGAATTGATCGCCGACAGCGTCGAATACATGGTCAACGCGCATTGCGCCGACGCGATGGTCTGTATCTCCAACTGCGACAAGATCACCCCCGGCATGCTGATGGCGACGCTGCGCCTCAACATCCCGACCGTGTTCGTCTCGGGCGGCCCGATGGAATCCGGCAAGATCCTGCTCAAGGGCAAGAAGCGGGCGGTCGACCTGATCGATGCGATGGTGGCCGCCGCCGACTCCAACGTGTCGGACGAAGAGGTCGAGGTGATCGAGCGCTCGGCCTGCCCGACCTGCGGCTCCTGCTCCGGCATGTTCACCGCGAATTCGATGAACTGCCTGACCGAGGCGCTCGGCCTCGCGCTGCCCGGCAACGGCTCGGTGCTGGCGACGCATGCCGACCGTAAGAGCCTGTTCGTTGAGGCCGGCCATCTGATCGTCGATCTCGCCCGCCGCTACTATGAGCAGGACGACGCCAAGGTGCTGCCGCGCAACATCGCGAACTTCAAGTCGTTCGAGAACGCGATGACGCTCGACATCGCGATGGGCGGCTCCACCAACACCGTGCTGCATCTGCTCGCCGCCGCGCGCGAGGGCGAGGTGCCGTTCACGATGGCCGATATCGACCGGCTGTCGCGCAAGGTCCCGGTGCTGTGCAAGGTGGCGCCGTCGGTGCAGGACGTCCACATGGAGGACGTGCATCACGCCGGCGGCATCATGGCGATCCTCGGCGAACTCGACCGCGCCAGGCTGCTCACGACCGACGGACCGACCGTGCATGCCGCGACGCTCGACGACGCGCTGAACCGCTGGGACGTGGTGCGGACATCAAGCGACAAGGTGCGCAACTTCTACCGCGCCGCGCCGGGCGGCGTGCCGACCCAGGAAGCCTTCAGCCAGGACCGCCGCTTCGACGACGTCGATGTCGATCGCGCCGAGGGCGTCATCCGCAACGCCGAGCACGCCTATTCCAAGGACGGCGGTCTCGCGGTGCTGTTCGGCAACCTCGCCGAGGACGGCTGCATCGTGAAGACCGCCGGCGTCGATCAGAGCATCCTGAAGTTCTCGGGCCCGGCCCGCATCTTCGAGAGCCAGGATGCTTCGGTCGAAGCCATCCTCGGCAACAAGGTCAAGGCCGGCGATGTCGTGCTGATCCGCTATGAAGGTCCGCGCGGCGGCCCGGGCATGCAGGAGATGCTCTATCCGACCAGCTATCTGAAGTCGAAGGGCCTCGGCAAGGCCTGCGCGCTGATCACCGACGGCCGCTTCTCCGGCGGATCGTCCGGCCTGTCGATTGGCCATGTCTCGCCGGAAGCCGCCGAAGGCGGCCTGATCGGCCTCGTCGAGGAAGGCGACATCATCGAGTTCGACATCCCGAACCGCAAAGTCAACCTCAAGGTCGACGATGCCGAGCTCAAGCGCCGCCGCGCGGAGATGGAAGCCAAGGGCAATGCGGCGTGGAAGCCGGCCGCGCCGCGCAAGCGCGCCGTCTCGACCGCGCTGAAGGCCTATGCGGCGTTCGCAAGCAGCGCGGCGAAGGGTGCCGTGCGCATCCTGCCGGAGTAGTCGGCCCAAGCGTTTTCGAGCGAAAACGCCTCAAAACAAAAGTCCAGAGTCCCGTTGCGATTCAACTGGAACGGGGCTCTGGACACATCAGGTCACTTGCAAGTCGGCCGCTTCGATCCGGATGCGGTCGGCGTGCAGTGACCAGTCGCAGAGCGCCTGTTCCTGACAGAATTTGAGCTTGGCCATTTCGGTGGCCTGGCCTTCGCTTGAGGCGTCGACCTCGAGTTCGCCCTGGCAAACCTCGCGCTGGCGGCCGTTGCCGCCGAGCACGTCCTTCATGAACTGAACGACGAAACGTGACATGGAACCCTCCCCTGCTGCGCCGGCAGAGCCTGGGGGTACCACGTTAGCACTAACGCGAAATGGGAGTGAGTTAATTTCGCGCGCACGGATGCGGCGCTTCGCTGCGGGTGGAAAACTACGCGCCGGCCTGCGGCAGGCTGGCGGCAGCGATCGCGACGATCTGCGCAAGACGGCGGCCGATCCGGGCGGGCGCGTTGCGGAGCAGTGACTGGACCTGTCGCATGACACTTCTTCCTTCCGTGCCCGGAATGGTCGGGCACACACGGAAGATGGCGATTTCGAGCTAAGCCGTCGATATCCCAGGGGAAATAACAACGGACGCGTTGCCGGACAGTCGCTTGGCAGTGGATTTGTTGCCGCAATCGGGCTGACGGCGAAGGAGATTTTCTTCGGTGTTTTTGCGCACGCAACAACACTCGCACAACTGGCCATTTGCGTGAGGCGCGCACCGGCGGACAGTTCCCTCCGCCCTTGCGGTATCTCTCCCCGCAAGGCCTGGCGCTTCCACGATTTCTGAATATTGGAAATGTACCCCTGAATTGCCCGACGCGTCAAGTTGCCTGGTCGAACCGCCGGCAAGCCGTCAGCTTCTTTGCATGGGGTTGTTTTCGATATTTTGGCCGCGCTCAGCCGCGGCCCCCGCAAGGGGGGCCTGACCAGCGTGCTCACCTCACCTGGCTGACTTCATCGTTGACAGCAATGATCGTCGACCTACCCCGGCATGAACCCGAACGCCCTCTCGAACCTTCTGGCGTAAACCGGCCAGACCTCGGGATTGATGATGCGCGGCGGGCGCCTGCCGTCGAGGGCGTCGAGGATCTGCTCGGCCGCGATCCGGCCCATGTTGATGCGCGCCTCGCGGGTGACGCCGGCGGTGTGCGGGCTCGCCAGCACGTTGTCGAACTGCAGCAGCGGATGATCCGGCGGCGGCGGTTCCTTGGCCCAGACATCGAGGCCGGCGCCGGCGATGCGTTTTTCGCGCAATGCCTCTTCCAATGCCTTCTCGTCGTGGATGAAGCCGCGCGCGGTGGTGACGAAATAGGCGTGCGGCTGCATCAGCGCGAATTCGCGTGCGCCGATCATGCCCCGGCTGTTGCCGTCCAGCGGACACGAGATCGAGACGAAGTCCGCGCGACGCAGGAGATCGTCGAGCTCGACCTTCTCCCCGCCCCGCTTCGCCATCTCCTCCGCCGTGAGATAGGGATCGTAGGCGATCACCTTCATGTGCAGGAGGCCCTTGCACAGCTCGGCGATGCGGCGGCCGACATTGCCGAGGCCGACGATGCCGACGGTCTTCTCGTTCAGCTCGTTGCCGATCAGGTCGTTGCGGTTGACGTTGGCCTCGCGCCGCAGCCTGCGATCGGACTAAATGATGCGTTTCGACAGCGTCAGCATCATGCCGAGCGCGTGCTCGGCGACCGAGTTGGCGTTGCCGCCGGACTGGTTGACCACGAGCACGCCCGCCGCCGTGCAGGCATCGACGTCGACCGGATCGAAGCCGGCACCGTTCGAGGAGACGATCAACAGGTTCGGCGCGCGCTTCAACAGCTCGGCATGGGCATGGAAATGCGGCGCCAGCTCATCGCGGGCGGCGCCGATCTGGTAGGCATGCGCATCGGCGAGAACCGGCGCGAACGCCGCTTCCGGCGTCTCGTTCTCCAGACGGTCGAGCCGGACATCCGGCCGTTTCTTCAGGATGTCGACGTAGATCTCGTGGGCGAGGTATTTGACGTAGAACACGCGCTTGTTGTTGACGGTCATGTCTTCGGGCAGCTTTCAGTTTGGGAAGCCATAGAGTCGTGCGGGATTGTCGACGAGGATGCGGTGGCGGGTCGCGGCGTCCGGCGTCCATTCCTGGAACAGTGTCAGCAGATGACCGGCGTCGGGCATTTCGCCCTCGACGCGCGGATGCGGCCAGTCGCCGCCCCACACCAGCTGTTCGGAGTTGGCTGATACCAGCGCCTCGTGGAACGGCCGCGCGTCCGGATAATCGGGCGCCCGCCGGCTCAGGCGATGCGCGCCCGAGAGCTTGGCCCAGCACCAGCCCTCGCCGACCGCGCGCAGCAGGCTCTGAAAGCCCGCGGTGTTGATCCCGGCGGCGGCATCCGTGCGGCCCATGTGGTCGACCACGATCGGCAGGCCCAGCGCCTTCAGTGTCGGGAGCGTGTCAGGCAAATCCTTCACGTCGATCCAGAGCTGCAGATGCCAGCCGAGTTCGGCCATCACGCCCGCGTGCGTCTCGGCGACGCCGAGCGGAATGCCGCCGCGATAGTGCAACTGTCCGCCGCGGAAGAAATGGTTGAAGCGCAAGCCGCGGACGCCGAGCACATGCCATTGCCGCAGCGTGCCCGCCGCCACATCGGCATCGGCCACCGCGACGCCGCGCAGCCGCGCCGGCTCGCGCTGCAACGCATCCAGCATCGCCGAATTGTCGTGGCCATGCGCACTGCCCTGCACCAGCACGCCGCGGGTGAAACCCAGCGCATCGAGCATGCCGAGATAGGTCGCGAGCGGCGCGTCCGGCGGCGTGTAGCTGCGATCGCCGGCATAGGGGAAGCGGTCCGCCGGGCCGAATACATGCGCATGCGTATCGCAGGCCTTTGGCGGCAGCTTCTCTCGCGGCGGCGTCACCGGACGCGGCGGCAGGCAGGCGGGGATCTCGGACGCAGCCATCTTCCTACTCCGCCTTCATGCCGGCGGCCTTGATGATCGGCCCCCATTTATCGTAGTCGGCCTTGATCTTGGCCGCGAACTGGTCCGGCGCTGAGCCGATCGGAATCGCGCCGAGCTTGCCGAGACGCTCCTTCACGGCATCCATATTCACCGCCGCGACGAAATCATGCGAGATCTTTGCGACGAGATCGGCGGGCATGTTGCCGGGTCCGAGCAGGCCCCACCACACCTCGGTGTCGTAGCCCGGCACGGCCTCCGACATGCTGGGCACGTCCGGCAAGAACGGCGCACGCGAGCCCGTCGTCACCGCCAGCGCGCGGACCGTGCCGGCCTGCAACTGCCCGACCGATTCCGGCCCGTTGTTGAACGACATCGGAATCTGTCCACCGAGCAGATCGTTGATCGCGGGCGCGCCGCCCTTGTAGGGGATGGCGTTGAGATCGATCTTCGCGAGGCTGTTGAGCAGCTCGCCGGCCAGATGGGTCGAGGTGCCGTTGCCAGCATGGGCGAACGACAGGCTGCCGGGTTTCGCCTTCGCCTCGGCGATGACGTCGCTGACCGACTTGTACGGCGAGTCCGCGCGCACCAGCAGCACGTTAGGCGATGACGCCAGCAGCGAGATCGGCGAAAAATCCTTGAACGTGTCGTACGGCAGCTTGGGATAGAGGAACGGATTGGTGGCGTGGCCGCTCGCCACCATGATCAGATTGTAGCCATCGGGCGCGGAGCTCACGATCGCCTGCGAGGCGATCACCCCGCCGGCGCCCGGCCGGTTCTCGACCACGATCGACTGCGTCCAGGCTTTCGACACGGCTTCGGCCAGCGTCCGCGTCAGCACGTCGACGCCGCCGCCGGGCGGATATGGGACGAGAATATGAACGGCCTTTGCCGGGTATGGCTGCGCGGACGCAAGGCCGGCCACGACCGTGGCCGCTGCCGCAATGGCGGTCCGCCAGACCCATCCGGCCATCGACGCCTCCCGTCCCTTGATCGTTCCGTCCCTCGATCGTTACCGCCTGTATCGCACGCCGGTTCGGCGCTGCGATGGCCGAATTGCGCAGATCGCGTTGCGGCCGCGACATGTTGACAATCACATGCACCGCGTCAAGTTTCATGGCGCAAGCGATCATCAGCGTCGCGCGAGAGGGAGAACAGGATGGCGGCCGCGGAACAAGCCTCGTCCAAGGATAAAGCCAAGGAAAAGTCCCAGGATGCGGCGACCACCTGGCACGGCATCGTGCTGCAGACGCTGAAGCGGAACGAGATCAAGCTGGTGCCCTATGTGCCCGACCGGGTGCTGACCACGCTGATCAAGGACCTGCACGCCGATCCGTATTTCACGACGTTTCCGACCGCGCGCGAGGAAGAGGCCGTCGGCATCGTCTCGGGCGCCTGGATGGCGGGCACGCGCGGCGCGGTGCTGATGCAGACCTCGGGCTTTGCCACGCTCGCCAACGTGCTGGCCTCGCTCGCGGTGCCCTACCAGATCCCGTTGATTATGTTCGTCTCCGAGCGCGGCACGCTCGGAGAGTTCAATTACGGCCAGGCGCTGGTCTGCCGCACCATGCGCCCGGTGCTGGATTCGCTGGCGATGGAACATCACACCATCACCCGGCTCGACGAGCTCGAATTCATCGCCGACCGCTCGATCAAGCAGGCGATCACCACCCAAGCGCCGGTGGCGCTGATCCTCTCGCCGCTGCTGACCGGCGGCAAGACCTTCGACAAGTGAGATCAGCCATGACCAGCACACAAGCGCGCAACACCAAGGTGATGAACCGCTTCGATCTCACCCAGCGCCTCGTCGCCGGGCTGAAGGACGAGGCCGTGATCGGCGGCATCGGCAACACCAATTTCGATCTCTGGGCCGCCGGCCACCGCCCGCAGAACTTCTACATGCTGGGCAGCATGGGGCTGGCGTTCCCGATCGCGCTCGGCGTCGCACTGGCGCAGCCGAAGCGCCGCGTGTTCGCGCTGGAAGGCGACGGCTCGCTGCTGATGCAGCTCGGCTGTCTCTCGACCATCGCGACCTTGGCGCCGAAGAATCTCACCATGGTGGTGATGGACAACGGCATCTACCAGATCACGGGCGCGCAGCCGACGCCGGCGGCTGTTCATACCGACATCGTCGCGGTCGCGCTCGCCAGCGGGATCGCGAACAGCTCATGGGCCGCCGACGAGGACGATTTCGAGCGGCTGATCGAGCAGTCGAAACAGGCCGCCGGCCCGACCCTGATCGGCGTCCGCATCGACGACAAGCCCGGCACCGGCACCACCCGCCGTGACCCCGTGCAGATCCGCGAGCGATTCATGCACGGGATGGGAGTCAGGCAGCTGCTATAGGGCAATCTGCCGCGACATCCCCGCCCGTCATTGCGAGCGTAGCGAAGCAATCCATCTCTCCGCATGCGCCGAAAGATGGATTGCTTCGTCGCTTCGCTCCTCGCAATGACGGCAATCGACCCTAAGGCGTTCGCCCTCAATTCAGCCGCAACTCGGTGATGTGCCGGGGATCCGGCGCAAGCTCGCCGCGCTCGACGCGCTTGACGATGTCGGTCAGCGCGGCGTTGGCATTGCAGGCGAGGCCGAGCTTCTGGCCCTCGCGCACCACAAAGCCGTTGAGGAATTCGATCTCGGTGCGGCGGCCCTTCTGCATGTCCTGGCCCATCGAGGGGCGCTGCGCCGATGAGGTGCGTTTGGCATCCTTGAAGCGCTGCTCGTCGCAGGCGCGCGCCGCGGCCTCGTCGCCCTCGCCGGCGCGCGCGATCGTCTCCGGCGGCAGATGCAGGATCTCTTCCAGCTGATAGCCCTGCGCCTGGCCGACGCGGATCGCCTCGCTGCCGAGCCGCGTCGAGAAGCGGCGCAGCGGTTCGCTTTGCAGCACCTCGCCGCCGGCTAGGCCCGTGCAGGCCGAGAGCCCGTTGCCTATCACGTTGGCGACGAGCTTGGACCAGCGCTCGCCCCAGAGATTGCCAGTCACCTTGGCGCTGTCGGAATAGCCGACGAGCCGGCAAACCTCCTCCGCCCGCGCGGTGATACGGCCATGCACCTCGCCGGCGCGAAACACGGTATGCGCCGCCCCACCCTTGCCGGCGCCGCGGTGGATATGGCCGGGCTCGGGCAGATTGACGGTGATGCTGCTCGCGATGCAGCCGAGCGTCTTGCCCCAGCCGACGATGCCGGCGATGGTTTCCTCATTCATGCAGTTCTGCAGCGACACGACGTAGCCGTCAGCCGCCAGATATTGCCGGATCAGCATGGTCGCCCAAGCCGTGTCGTAGGACTTCATGCAGACGAAGGCGATGTCGACCGGCTTCTCTTTCGCCAGCTGCTGCGCGTCGGTGACATCAAGCGCGCGCACCGGCACCGAGAACTCGGGGACATCCATCGCGTGCGTGACGCGCAATCCGTGCTTGCGCATGTGCGCGACATGCTCGGGCCAGGGATCGATGAAGGTGACGTCCTCACCCGCCTGCACCATATGCGCTCCGGCATAGCCGCCGACCGCACCCGCGCCGACGATCGCGATCTTCCGACCCATGTTTCCACCCTGCTCTTGATTGAGGCGGCCGCTGGCTGCGCCCGCTTATTGCGGACCAGTCTAGGGGATCGGGCCGGCAGGCCAACCAGGCACCTCATGAAAAAAGCGGGCCCGTGCCATGCGAAAATCCCCGCGAGCGATGAGCCCGCGAGGATTTTTGCAGTTGGAAATATCAGCGCGATTAGTCGATGATCTTGACGACCCGGCGGGTGCGCGGCTCGACGATCACGCGGCGATCATTGACGACCGCGTAGCGATATTCGGTGTAGCGCGGCACCGGACGAAGCACGACGGTGTCGGGCAGCGGCTCGCCGACCACGACGCGCTCGCGCACCACGACCGACGGCTCGTCGCGCGGGATCGACGTGATCACCGCGTTCGGAATCTCGAGGCCGGCGCCGACCGCAGCACCAACCGTGCCGCCGACGATCTCGCCAACCGGACCGGCGATCTCGCCACCGGTCCGCGCACCGTTCGCGGCGCCCGCCGCGGTCGTTGACTGCGCGAACGCCGAGCCGGACGCGAGCAGCGACGCAGCGGCGACAAGGGACACGGCAAAACGCTTGTTCATGATTCTCCTCCTCCGAGCTATGAGACGCCCCTTCAACATCGCAGGGAACGAGACGTTCCAGTTCCAACGCGGCAACTTGCGCGCAAATTCCAGTTCCGCAGCAACTCGCTGCGGTTCCAGCACAAGCGAAAACGCTGCTCCGGATCATGCCCGAAGTCGTATTCATCATTGGTTCAGATTCAGGGATGGTTCAGGGCAGGAGCGCGCTGCGCGCCGTTCATTCCGGCGGCTTTTGATCGGCTCGTCGTCTTGGCGTTCGCCGTCTTGGCGGCGGTGCAGCCACCTGCTTGATGCGGATTCGCGTCGTCCCGCCCTTGGGCTGTTCGATCTCGAACGCATTCGTCCTGCGCACCAGCTCGCTCAGGGTGCGGAAGCCGTACGTCCTTTGATCGAAATCCGACGCCAGATTGGCCAGCTGCCGTCCGACCTCGCCAAGCGTCACCCAGCCGTCCTCGCTGGCCATCTGGCCGATCACCTTCTTGAGGATGGGCGTGGCGGCGTCCGGCGGCTGCAACGGCTGGGCGCGTACCGCGGCGTCCTGATTGCTCGTCACCCCGCCGCGCAAATTCTCGGTATAGACGAACCTGCGGCAGGCCTGCCGAAAACTCTCCGGCGTCTTCTGCTCGCCGAACCCGAACACGTCGATGCCGTGCTCGCGGATGCGGGCGGCAAGCCGGGTGAAATCGCTGTCCGACGACACCAGGCAAAAGCCATCGAACCGGCCGCTGTGCAGCAGGTCCATCGCGTCGATCACCAGGGTGATGTCGGATGCATTCTTGCCGGTCGTATAGGCGAATTGCTGCTGCGGGATGATGGCGTGCTTGGACAGAATGTCGGCCCAGCCCTTGGACCTCGGATTGGAGAAGTCGCCATAGATGCGGCGTACGCTGGCCTCGCCGATCTTGGCGATCTCCTCGAACAGCCCATCGGCGATCCTTGCAGATGCATTGTCGGCGTCGATCAGGACCGCCAGACGGGGCGAACGGAGTTCGGAAGGCATGGCTTCTCTCTGCTGGGATGGGATGGATCAAGATTCCGCTGACGGCTCCGGAACCGACGCAGCCGTCGCATCGGAGCACATCGCGCGTCCCAAGCATAGGGTCGGTGGCATCGCCGGGACTTTCGCGGCGAAAGCACCCTCGGGCGGTGTGGTCAGAGCACCTCGCCCAAATCGATCGCGCGCCTCGCGAACTCGATGGCCTTCTCCGCGGTGATCGCATCCGCTGTCGTCGTTGCCTCGTCGCGCACCGACGGCGGAGACGCGATCCGGATCTTCTTGCCGTTCGACCGGCGGATGGTCGCGCGCCAGCGATCGACATCGCGCCGGTAGGCATCGATCACAAAATCCCGATAGGTGACGCCGCTCATGAGCGGCTGAAGGGACGCCGCTTCGAGACCGGCCGGCCGGCTTGCGACATCGCGCACCATCTCGACAATCATCTCGACGGCATGCTCACGCGCGGCACCGGTCGCGTCCCTGAGCAGATAGCTCACCGCCGCGCCGATCTGCGCCCGTGCGCGATCGTCGCTCGCAAAATCCAAATCGACCTGAACTGACATGATGGGGAAAACGCCTCCTCCGGACCCAATATCGGATACCTCCAGGCATCCGGTACGTCGCAACCAAAGACCTTTAGTCGGCCCCCATTAAAGCCGGATTATCGGACACGCCCCGATTTCTCGGATGCCGTTAACCGGGCTTTGATGCCGCTTCGGAAGATGTCCGAAGCGGCATCGAACGTCGATCGGATCACAGCAGGCCCGCGCCGCGCGCCGATTTGTCCCCGGCCCTGTCCGGCGCGGAGGCCGGCTCGCTCCCGCCAGTTCGCACGTGATCATCAATTGACATATCACTGCTATCCGTGTGACATTTTATGAAACAGGGCCGACAAGAGCCCGGCAACGTCCATCTGGGGAGGACAGCAATGACCATTTCCGACGTCACCGCAGCGGCCGGAAGCCGGGCTCCGGCCGCCGTCGCGCGCACCGCGCAGGCGCAGCAGGTCGCCGACATCGCGGCACGGCTCGAACGCCTGCCGCTGACCTCCTATCAGCGATGGATCTTCGGTATCATCGCAACCGCATGGTTCTTCGACAGCATGGACCTGGCCGCGCTGACTTTCGTGCTCGGCTCGATCCGCCAGACCTTCGGCCTGTCGACGGCGGAAGCCGGGCTGCTGTCCAGCATGAGCTTCCTCGGCATGTTCATAGGCGCCGCGTCCGCGGGCCTGCTGGCCGACCGTTTCGGCCGCGCCCGCGTCTTCCAGGTCAGCATGATCTTCTGGGGCTTGGGCAGCCTGTGCTGCGGTCTCTCGACGACGGCGACCGCGCTAGGCGCTTCCCGCCTACTGCTCGGCTTCGGCATGGGCATGGAGTTTCCTGTCGCGCAGTCGATGGTCTCGGAGATCATGCCGGCCCGCAACCGCGGCCGCTACATCGCGTTCCTCGAAGGGTTCTGGCCGCTCGGCTTCATCGCGTCGGGCCTGTTGACCTACTTCGTGCTGCAGGCCGCCGACTGGCGCTGGGTCTTCATCATGCAGGCGATCCCGGCCGTCTTCGTGCTCGTGGTGCGACGCTACGTTCCGGAATCGCCGCGCTGGCTCGCTTCCCACGGCTATTCCGAGCGGGCCGAAGCGACCGTGCGCGACATCGAAAGCAGGGTCCGCGATCGTCTCGGCAGCAAGGAGCTGCCGCCGGTGGTGCGCCAGGCGGCCGCACCCGCGTCGGAAGTGACCGGCCTGAGGACGCTGTTTTCGGGCATTTACGCCAAGCGGACCGCGATGTTGTGGACCTTGTGGTTCTTCGCCCTGCTCGGCTTCTACGGTCTGACCACCTGGCTCGGCGCGCTGCTGCAGGCCAAGGGATTCCCGATCACCAAGTCGGTGTTCTACACCATCCTGATCTCGCTCGCGGGCATCCCCAGCTTCCTGGTCTCGGCGTGGCTCGTCGAATCCTGGGGTCGAAAGGCGACGCTGGTGATGAACCTGCTCTGCGGCGCGATCGCCTGCCACTTCTACGGCTCGGCGGCGGACCAGACCCAGCTCATCATTGCCGGCCTCTGCATGCAGTTCTTCCTGTTCGGCATGTGGTCGGCGCTCTACGCCTATACGCCTGAACTGTACCCGACCCATGTCCGCGCCACCGGAACCGGTTTTGCCTCCGCGATCGGCCGAATCGGTTCGCTGATCGGCCCCTATGTGATCGGCGTGATCCTGCCTGCGGCAGGGCAGAGCGGCGTGTTCGCGCTGGGCGCCGGCGCGTTCGTGGTGGCGGCGCTGGCGGTGCTGTTGCTCGGCGAGGAAACCCGCGGCCGGACGCTGGAGAGCATTTCGCACTGATGATGCGCCGCTGTTCGCTGCACGCGGCCGGATTCGGTGTAGCGCCCGTCGAGCGGCCTTGTCACTGCCAGCGGGGCGTGTGAGATATCTGCTGTACAGCAGCACTCAAGATCCCGATGGCAGATTCGAACAAGCGATCCAGCACGGTGCGCGCCCGCGCAGCAGGAAACCGCCGGCCGGCGCGGCCATCGTCCGCCGCCGCCAAGCCGCGCGCTGCCGCGCAGGCCCGTCTCCCGCAAGGCGACGTCACCCTCACCGATCGCGCCTATGCCGAGCTGGAAGAGCTGATCGTGACGCTGCAACTGCCGCCCGGCACCGCGCTGTCCGAGCTCGTGCTCGCCAAGCGGCTCGACATCGGCCGCACCCCGATCCGCGAGGCGCTGCAGCGGCTGTCGCGCGATGGCCTCGTCAACATCCTGGCCCGTCGCGGCGTGCTGGTGTCCGAGATCGACCTGCGGGCCCAGCTCCGCCTGCTCGAAGTCCGCCGCGAGCTGGAACGGCTGATGGCGCGCGGCGCCGCCGAGCGCGCCACCAGCGAGCAGCGCGCGCAATTCTCCGAGATCGCCGCCGGCATGCGCCGCGCGGCGGAAAAATCCGACGATCTGCTGTTCATGCGGCTGGATCACCAGTTCAACACATTGATCTCGGCCGCGTCGCGCAACGAGTTCGCCACCCGCGCCATGGGCCTGATGCACGGCCTGTCGCGCCGATTCTGGTACCAGCATTACAAGGAGGCGGCCGACCTGCCGCTCGCGGCGCGGCTGCATGCCGACGTCGCCGAAGCCGTCGCGGAGCGCCGCGTCGACGCCGCCGGCGCGGCCTCCGACAGCCTGATCGACTACATCGAAAGCTTTGCGCGTTCGACGCTGTAATCCCTCAAAGTTCGACGACCGTGCGGATCGAGCGGCCGCCCCGCAACGCCTCGAAGCCGTCATTGATGCCGTCGAGGCTGCAGCGGCCGGTGATCAGCTCGTCGAGCTTGAGCTGGCCGTCGAGATAGGCCTGCGCCAGCAACGGGAAGTCGCGCCGTGGCCGCGCGCCGCCGTAGCTCGAGCGGCGAAATCGCTTCTCCCCCATCAACGCGCCCCAGCGGAAACCCACGTCCTGCGTGACGTCGATCTTGCCGAGCCAGATCACCTCGCCGCCCGGCCGCACCGCCTCCGCGGTCTGCCGAAACGCCTTGGGATGGCCCGCCGCCTCGAGGATGACGTCGGCGCCCCGCCCGCGCGTCGCCTCCTTGGCGAACTGGACCGGGTCCTCGCGCGCCGCGTTGACGACTTGCGTCGCGCCGACTTGCCGCGCCAGCGCAAGCTTTGCATCGTCGAGGTCGACCGCGATGATCGCACCGGCGCCAGCGAGCCGGGCGCCCTGCACCGCTGCCAGCCCAACCGCGCCGCAGCCGGTGACCATCACGGTATCGCCATGGCCGATGGCGGCGACGTTCAGCGCGGCCCCAACGCCGGTCATGACGCCGCAGCCGATCAGGCACGCACGATCGAACGGAATGTCCCTGGGCACGACGATCGCCTGCTGCGCCGGCAGCACGAGGTATTCCGAGAACGCGCCGAGGAACATCAGGTGGGCCAGGCTGCCGCCGCCCGCGAGCTGCGCCTTCGACGCGCCGTCGAAATGCACGCCCTCCGCGCCCCTGGCGAGATAGCTCTCGCACAGGATCGGCTGCGCGCGATCGCAGTGAAAGCAGTGCCCGCAATGCGGATTCCAGGACAGGATCACGTGGTCGCCGGCGCGCACGTCGTGCACCGCGCTGCCGACCTGCTCGACCACGCCGGCCGCCTCGTGCCCTAGGATCATCGGCAAGGGATAGCGCAGCGATCCGTCGATTACCTCCAGATCGGTGTGGCAGAGCCCCGCGGCACGCACCTTCACCACGACGTCGGTCGGCATCGGTGCAGCAAGCGAAATGCGCTCGATGGAGAGCGGCGTTCCGCTTCGATGCAGCACCGCCGCGCGACAGGTCAGGGTCATCTCAAAGAATTCTCCGGCGGAGAAATCCGCGTGGGGTCAGCCCGTTCGTCCGGATCGCAGTGCCGTGACCGCCTCGTCGAGATCGGCCGAGGAGAGCTCCCATTCATTGCCGAAATTGGCGACGATGCGCCGCATGAAGCTCTCGTACAGCGCCTTCGCCGCGGCCGCGTCGTGCAGATGATCATAGAGCAGCGCGAAGGCCAGTTGTGCCGGCTCGGGCCCCTCGTAGCTCCATTCAAAGCCGTGCTCGGTGAGCCGAAGCTGGTCGTAATGCGGTGACAGCGGCTCGCCGTCGACCAGCACGGAAATGCCGTCGATGGTGCGGTCCCCGGCATAGCTCGCCATCGGAGTCTCCCTGTGCTGCAGCATCATATCAGGATCCCGGCGGACGCATCTTGAGGTCCTTCTTGACGACCTCGGGGAAGATCCACATCGCGACCGTGGCGAATACGCCAAGGAAGGCGACCGCGTAGCTCGGTCCCTGCTGTCCGAGATAGACCATGAAAAAATATCCGCAGGCCGCCGTGGCGAGGCACGCCAGCGACAGCATGAGCTTGATGTGGCTTGGCATCGAGACCTCCCTTCAGGTCATCCAGATGTGAAACGACGGTGCAGCCACGCCGACCAGCAGCGCCAGCGCCGCGATCATGGCGCAGCAGGACAGCCGCAATCCCGCGCGTCCGTCGCGCCACCAGTCCGGCAGCGCTTGAAACAGCCCAGGCAGGAACAGGAACAGCACACCGCCCACCACAACGACGGTGGTCCAGCGCAGCTCGATCAGGGCGAATGCCAGCGTGCCGGCGAGCAACATCGCCCATAATGCGGTCGTCATCGTCACCGGCAGAACGGCGCGTCCGCGCAGCGGATACATCCCGGCCAGCTGCAGGAAGCCGATGCAGCACACGCTCCACAGCAGGCCGAACCAGGCGAGGCCGGCGAGATTGGGTTCAAGCTGCGGCATGCGGCACCGATTGCTCCTTCACCACGACCCGCGGCGTCCGCGCCGTGCGCCGCATGTCGGTCTTCACATAGCGCGTGCTGTAGCCGTTGAAGATGTGGCCAAGCAGGCCGCGATTGAGATCGGAGGTGCCGAACACATAGTCCATCACCGGAAAGGTCAGGTTCATGTTCCGCTCCATCATGATCGACTGGTTGTGATGGGCGCTATGATGCCGGCGGATGGTGTTGACGAACGGCATGTTGCGCACGAAGGCATTTTCCTCGACGTGGCAGCAGAAGTGCATGAATTCGTAGATCAGGTACATCGACGTCGTCGTGGTGATCAGCAGCCAGCCGGTATTGGCCGAGATCACGAGACCGGCGACGATCGCCGGCGGGATCGACATCAGGGTGAACACGACGAGCGCATAGGGCGGGAAGAAGGTGACGCGCCAGTCGTGATGGTCGGCGAAGCGCATTTCCTCCTCGGTGAAGAACTGATGGTGCATCAGGGTGTGGCGGCTGTAGATCGCGCGCAGCAAGGGCACGTTCGAGGGCCGGTGCATGACGAAGCGATGCACCGCCCATTCGAAGAAATTCGCAATCAGGAACACCGCCGGAATGGTGAGGTATTCCCACCATTTCACGTCGTGCACATTGGCCAGGTAGACGTACAGCGCCGTGAAGCCGATCGTGTAGATCAGCACGACGTGCAGCCAGCCATTGTACCAGCCCACCACGCGCTCGCGGTAGGTCGCGCGATATTTGCGCTGGCGGTCGGTCATCCCTGTTGCAGCCAACTCCATCGCAGCGTCCTCCGTCATTATCTGACATATCAGTAGCACATCAGTCGCGAAAGGCAAGCTGCCTTGACGGGCAAGACGCGGTCGAGAAAAAAGGGATGGCGCGCGGAACCGGCGCAAGGCGGAGCAGGAAAGCCCGGGCTGATTCCGAACGATCGGGCTGATGCCGCCCTTCCCCCTCCATCACCGGCAAAGGCCCAGATGGGAGCGCCCCAATAAAAAGCCGCCCCGGACAATGTCCGAGGCGGCCTCTGGTGTTCGGCAGATCAGACGATCAGAGCAGTCCCGCGCCGCGGGCCCATTTGTACTTGGCGCCCAGCACCTCGACCGGCAGCTCGGTCGAATAGGCGTAGGCCGGAATGCCGTTCTGGTAGAGATACTCGGCGGCTTCCTCGACCTCGACGTCGCCGGCGAGCGAGGCGACGATCGGCTTCACGAAGCCCTTGGCCTCCATCTCCTTCTTCACTTCGACCATGTTGCGCGCGAACACCATCGGCGGCGTCACGATGGTGTGCCAGTAGCCGAGGATCAGCGCGTGGATGCGCTCGTCGGAGAGACCGAGCTTCACGGTGTTGACGTAGGTGATCGGCGGCTCGCCGCCGGTGATATCCACAGGATTTCCAGCCGCGCCGAACGGCGGGATGAACTTGCGGAACGCCGCATCGAGATCCGGCGGCATCTGCATCAGCGACAGGCCGTTGTCGACGACAGAGTCGGAGAGCAGCACGCCGGAGCCGCCGGCGCCGGTGATGATCAGGACGTTCTCGCCCTTCGGCGTCGGCAGCACCGGCACGCCGCGGGCGAACTCGAGCAGCTGCCGGAGCGAGCGCGCGCGGATCACGCCGGACTGCTTGAACACGTCCTCGTAGATCTTGTCGTTGCCGGCGAGCGCGCCGGTGTGCGACGACGCCGCTTTCGCGCCGGCCGAAGTGCGGCCGGCCTTCAGCACGACCACCGGCTTCTTCTTGGAGACGCGTTTGGCGGCCTCGGCGAAGGCACGGCCGTCCTTCAGGTCCTCGCAGTGCTGTGCGATCAAATTGGTGTTGGGATCCTGCTCGAAGAAGGCGAGCAGATCGTCCTCGTCGATGTCGGACTTGTTGCCGAGGCCGACGATCGCCGACACGCCCATCTTGGCCGAGCGCGAGAAGCCGATGATCGCCATGCCGATGCCGCCCGACTGCGACGACAGCGCCGCGTGGCCCTTGACGTCATAGGCGGTGCAGAATGTGGCGCAGAGGTTGGCCGGGGTATAGTAGAAGCCGTAGATGTTCGGCCCCATCAGGCGGATGTTGTATTTCTTGCCGACCTCGACGATCTCGGCCTGCAATTCGGGCGCGCCGGCTTCGGCAAAGCCCGAGGGAATCAGCACCGCGCCGGGGATTTTCTTCTCGCCGCATTCGACGAGCGCGCCGGCGACGAATTTCGCCGGGATCGCAAACACCGCCGTGTCGATCACGCCGGGCACGTCCTTGACGCTCTTGTAGGCCTTGTAGCCGAGGATCTCCTCGGCCTTCGGGTGGATCGGATAGATCTCGCCCTTGTAGCCGCCGTTGATGAGGTTCTTCATCACGGAGTTGCCGATCTTGCCGTCCTCGGCGGAGGCGCCGATCACCGCAACGCCCTTCGGCTGCATGATGCGGCTCATTGCGGCGACGATTTCCTCGGTCGGGCGCGGGGCTGGACGCGGCTTGTAGTCGAAGTCGACGACGATTCGGACGTCGGCGGCGATCGCGTTCTTGCTGGTCGCGAACACCGGATTGAGGTCGAGCTCGACGATCTCGGGGAAATCGCTGACCAGCTGCGACACCTTGACGATGACATCGGCGAGCGCCTCGCGGTTGACCGGCTCGCCGCCGCGGACGCCCTTCAGCATCTCATGCGCCTGGATGCCGTCGAGCATCGACAGCGCATCGTCCTTGGTCGCGGGCGCGAGGCGGAAGGTGATGTCCTTGAGGATTTCGACCAGCACGCCGCCGAGGCCGAAGGCGACCAGCTTGCCGAACGAACCATCGGTGATCGAACCGACGATCACCTCGGTGCCGCCGCCCAGCATCTGCTGGACCTGGATGCCCTCGATCTTGGCATCGGCCTTGTACTTCTTGGCGTTGGCCAGAATCGTCTCGTAGCTCTTCTCGGCGTCCGCGGCGCTCTTGACGCCGACCACGACGCCGCCGGCCTCGGTCTTGTGGAGGATGTCGGGCGAGACGATCTTCATCACCACCGGGAAGCCCATGTCGGTGGCGATCCGGGCGGCCTCGGCGGCCGACTTGGCGACGCCTTCCTTCGGCACCGGAATGCCGTAGGCGTCGCAGACCACCTTGCCTTCGGGCGCGGTGAGGCTCGTGCGCTTGTCGGCCCTGACCGCATCGAGAATTTTGCGGACCGCATCCTTCGAATTTGACATTGGCTTCCTCCTGGGACAGATTTCGTGGCATTTGGTATGCCAAAAACGTAATTGTCAAGGTCGGTCGACGTGCAAAAATACCGAAAAATATGGGCAGCTTGACATTATGGTATTTGGCATGCCAAAAATCTAAGGTACTTTCTTCTGCTAAGAAGACGTCTCCAAGAGGAGGAGACGAGTCGTGCCAGAACCGAAACAGACCAAGGCGTCACCCACCATGGCTGACACAGATATCGCCATCGTCCGGATCGCGCCGGAGACGAGCTTCAAGAACAAGGCCTATGAGGCCTTGAAAGAAGCGATTCTGAAGATGGACATCTACGCGACGCCGGAGCCGGTGATGCTCGACGAGCGCGCATTGTCCGAGCGTCTCGGCGTCAGCCGCACGCCGATCCGCGAAGCGATCGCGATGCTCGAGCAGGACGGATTCGTAAAGACCGTGCCGCGCCGCGGCATCGTCGTGGTCCGCCGCACCAAGGCGGAGATCGTCGACATGATCCGCGCCTGGGCAGCGCTGGAGAGCATGGCGGCGCGCCTGATCACGACCACCGCGCGCAAGAAGGACATCTCGGCGCTGCGCGACTTCTTCAAGGACTTCAGCGACGACCGCCTGCCGCAGGATCACGTCGAGGAATATTCCAAGGCCAACATCGCCTTCCACCAGGCGCTGATCTCGCTGTCGGAATCACCTGTCCTGGTCGATCTCACCAATGACCTGCTGCTGCATGTGCGCGGCTATCGCCAGCTCACGATCGGCCGCAAGGACCGCACCGCGACCTCGCTGCCCGAGCATCTCGGGATCATCGAGGCACTGGAAGCGCGCGACACCGAGCTCGCCGAAAAGCGTGCCCGCGATCACACGCTCGGCCTCGCCGCCTATGTCGAGGCGCACGGCCAAGAATTATTCACGTAGAACCGATCACGTAAGTTTGAGAGTCCACACCCGCTTCAGACGACGATCAGATCGTCCGAACAAAGAACGATCAGGGAGACGATGCCGATGCTGAATACCGCTACGAAGTCCGAGGCACCGGGCACCGAGCAAGAATTGACCGATGGCTTCCACCTCGTCATCGATGCGCTCAAGCTCAACAGCATCGACACCGTCTATGGCGTGCCGGGTATCCCGATCACGGACCTGGGCCGCATGGCCCAGGCGGCGGGCATTCGCGTGCTCTCGTTCCGCCATGAGCAGAATGCCGGCTATGCGGCCTCGATCGCCGGCTTCCTGACCAAGCGTCCCGGCGTCTGCCTCACGGTGTCGGCGCCCGGCTTCCTCAACGGCCTCACGGCGCTGGCCCACGCCACCACCAACTGCTTCCCTATGATCCTGATCTCGGGCTCGTCCGAGCGCGAGATCGTCGATTTGCAGCAGGGCGACTATGAGGAGATGGACCAGCTCGCGATCGCCAAGCCGCTGTGCAAGGCGGCGTTCCGCGTGTTGCACGCCCAGGACATCGGCATCGGCCTTGCCCGCGCGATCCGCGCCGCGGTGTCGGGCCGTCCGGGCGGCGTCTATCTCGACCTGCCCGCAAAGCTGTTTGGCCAGGTCATGGACGCGGCGGCCGGCGAGAAGTCGCTGGTCAAGGTGATCGATGCTGCGCCGGCGCAGCTCCCTGCCCCGTCGGCGGTCAAGCGTGCACTCGACGTGCTGAAGAACGCAAAGCGCCCGCTGATCATCCTCGGCAAGGGCGCGGCCTACGCGCAGGCCGACGAGGCGATCAAGAATTTCGTCGAGAAGAGCGGCGTACCGTTCCTGCCGATGAGCATGGCCAAGGGCCTGCTGCCCGATCTGCATCCGCAATGCGCGGGTGCGGCGCGCTCGACCGTGCTGAAGGAAGCCGACGTCGTCATGCTGATCGGCGCCCGCCTCAACTGGCTGCTCTCGCACGGCAAGGGCAAGACCTGGGGTGAAGCTCCGAAGAAGTTCATCCAGGTCGACATCGAGCCGAAGGAAATGGATTCCAACGTCGAGATCGTCGCCCCCTTGGTCGGCGATATCGGCTCCTGCGTGTCCGCCTTGCTCGACGCCATGGGCGCCAACTGGTCGGCCGCACCGGGCGACTGGCTCGCCACCGTGGCGAAGAAGCGCGACGACAACGTCGCCAAGATGGCGCCGAAGCTGATGAACAACGCCTCGCCGATGGATTATCACGGCGCGCTCGGCGCGCTGCGCACGATCATCGCGGAACGTCCGGACACCATCTTCGTCAACGAAGGCGCCAACACGCTCGACCTCGCCCGCGGCGTCGTCGACATGCACAAGCCGCGCAAGCGGCTCGACGTCGGCACCTGGGGCGTGATGGGCATCGGCATGGGCTATTCGATCGCGGCCGCGGTCGAGACCGGCCTGCCCGTGCTCGCGGTCGAAGGCGACAGCGCGTTCGGCTTCTCCGGCATGGAGGTCGAGACCATCTGCCGCTACAAGCTGCCGATCTGCGTCGTGATCTTCAACAATGACGGCATTTATCGCGGCACCGACGTCAACAGCGAGGGCGAGGATCCGGCAACCACCGTGTTCGTCAAGGGCTCGCGCTACGACAAGATGATGGAAGCCTTCGGCGGCGTCGGCGTCAACGCCACCTCGCCCGACGAGCTGAAGCGCGCGGTCAATGCGGCGCTGGATTCCGGCAAGCCGACCTTGATCAACGCCGTCATCGACCCGGCGGCGGGCTCGGAGAGCGGCCGCATCGGCAACCTCAATCCGCAAAGCGCACTGAACAAGAAGAAGTAACCCCCCTAACCCCAATCACTCCCTGCGGGTGCAGGGGCAGACAGAGTACGGAGCAATAGATATGACCAAGGCGCTCAAGGGCGTTCGCATTCTCGATTTCACCCACGTCCAGTCGGGTCCGACCTGCACGCAATTGCTGGCCTGGTTCGGCGCCGACGTGATCAAGGTCGAGCGTCCCGGCGTCGGCGATATTACGCGCGGCCAGCTGCAGGACATCCCGAACGTGGACAGCCTGTATTTCACCATGCTGAACCACAACAAGCGCTCGATCACGCTCGACACCAAGAACCCGAAGGGCAAGGAAGTGCTGACCGCGCTGATCAAGCAGTGCGACGTGCTGGTCGAGAATTTCGGCCCCGGCGTGCTCGATCGCATGGGCTTCCCCTGGGAGAAGATCCAGAGCATCAACCCGAAGATGATCGTCGCCTCGATCAAGGGTTTCGGCCCCGGCCCGTATGAGGATTGCAAGGTCTACGAGAACGTCGCGCAGTGCACCGGCGGCGCCGCTTCGACCACCGGGTTCCGCGACGGCTTGCCGCTCGTCACCGGCGCGCAGATCGGCGACAGCGGCACCGGGTTGCACCTCGCGCTCGGTATCGTCACCGCGCTCTATCACCGCACCCACTCCGGCAAGGGCCAGCGCGTCACCGCGGCGATGCAGGACGGCGTGCTCAACCTCGCCCGCGTCAAACTGCGCGACCAGCAGCGCCTCGCCCACGGCCCGCTCAAGGAATACAGCCAGTACGGCGAAGGCATCCCGTTCGGCGACGCGGTGCCGCGCGCCGGCAACGATTCCGGCGGCGGCCAGCCCGGCCGCATCCTGAAGTGCAAGGGCTGGGAGACCGATCCCAACGCTTACCTCTACTTCATCACCCAGGCGCCGGTCTGGGAGAAGATCTGCGACGTGATCGGCGAGCCGACCTGGAAGACCGATCCGAACTACGCCAAGCCGCCGGCCCGCCTGTCGCGCCTGAACGAGATTTTCGCGCGCATCGAAAAGTGGACGATGACGAAGACCAAGTTCGAGGCCATGGAGATCCTGAACAGGGACGACATCCCCTGCGGCCCGATCCTGTCGATGAAGGAGATCATCGAGGACCAGTCGCTGCGTGCGACCGGCACGGTAGTCGAGGTCGACCACCCGACCCGCGGCAAGTACATCTCGGTCGGCAACCCGATCAAGCTGTCGGATTCGCCGAGCGAAGTCGCCCGCTCGCCGCTGCTCGGCGAGCACACCGACGAGATCCTGCGCGAGGTGCTCGGCTTCAGCGATCACCAGGTCGCCGAGATCCACGACTCCGGCGCGCTCGATCCGCCGCGCAAGCAGGCGGCCGAATAACGGCCTGCGCTCAATCAAAACGACAAATGGCCGCGGACAACCGCGGCCATTTTTGTTCCGGCTGCTCGTCTGACCTCCGCATCAATGGCGGACATTGATGAGCTCGAGCCACATGTCTGCCCAGGGCGAGATGCGGATAACCCATTCAGCTTTTGCGACAATAGCCTGTTCGATCACTGCAGTACCGCCGAGCAATGCCCGCAATGGTGCGACCGGTCAACTCCTGCGCACCGCGTCGGCGGTGCTTGACGCCAAGGGTGCGCCGGATGATCGTGTCGATCTCGGAGGCGCAAGATCCTGGATAAAATCTCTCAGTGCCTCGGTATCGAACGGCTTGCGGAGTATTCTTAGACTTGGCGGAGCTGCTTTTGCGGCATCGCTGTAACCGGTTGTAAGGGCTATGGGCAAACCGGGGTATCGCGACCGAACTTCTCTCGCGAGCCCGACGCCATCGATGGTCCCTGGCATGACGATATCGCTGAAGACGAGATCGATCTTTGTACCCGTATCGAGCAACTTCAATGCCGCTTCGGCCGAGTCTCGGTAGATGGTTTCATAACCCAGATGCTCGAACAGCGAGGATGTCACATCCGCCACTTCGGGGCTGTCGTCGACAACGAGAACCGTCTGCCGCGGCGGCTGGCTTGGCCTTGCCCGGGCAGCGGCGAGCTCTTTGCTGGTGATCTGCTCGTCCGCACAGGACGGCAGATAGATTGTAATCGTTGTTCCCTGTCCGACCTTGCTGTCTGCCGTCACGGTTCCGCCCGCCTGGTGCGCAAAACCATAAACCTGGGACAAACCGAGCCCGGTCCCCTTGCCGACCTCCTTGGTCGTGAAAAACGGATCGAACATCTTGGACAGCAGATTTGGCGGAATACCGGTGCCCGTATCGCCAAGTGTGATCGCAAAGAAGGCCTTCCCACGGCGATCGCCGCCGGTTTCCTGATTGGCGGTGACCGCGTGGACGGACAACGTGAATGTGCCGCCGCTTGTCATTGCATCTCGCGCATTGACGGCGATGTTGACGATCGCAAGTTCAAGTTCGGCGAGGTCAACCTTTACCGGCGCAACACCGTCGCCAACATTCTCGTTGTACACGATGTTCCCGCGCAGCGAGCTCTCAATCATGGTCCGCATGTTCTTGATGGACGCATTCAGATCAACGACCGTCGGGCTGAGATGCTGGTGACGAGAGAACGTCAACAATTGGCGCGTGAGACTCTCGCCGCGTTTGGCCGCGGTTTGAATGGCTTCGATGGCCTTTGGCAGTTTTGGATCAAGCAGGCGTTGAAATATCTGGGCACTTCCTCCGATGATCATCAATAGATTGTTGAAGTCGTGTGCGATCCCGCCAGTCAGCTTGCCGATTGCCTCCATCTTCTGAGACATCGCGAGCTGTTCGCGCGCCTGGACCAGCTTCTCCTCCGCGTCGCGCCGCTCCGTCGCGTCGCGCAGGATACTGATAAAGCCGATCAGATTTCCTGCGTCGTCACGGCTCGAAGAGACTGAGCCCGTGATGAAAAACGGCGTACCATTCTTTCTGATACGCCAACCCTCTACGTCGTACTTGCCGCCTTCGATTGCTGACTCCAGCGCGTGTGTCGGTGAACCCGCGCGGCGTTCATCCGGCCGATAGAATATCCCGAAGTGCTTGCCTATGATTTCTTCCGAGGTGTAGCCGATGATCTTTTGAGCAGTGCTATTCCAGCTCGTGACGTGCCCTTCCCGATCAAGCGCAAAAATTGCATAGTCGACAACGCCTTCGATGAGGGTCTGGAAGTGCCGTCTGATGCTGTCGAGTGCCAAACCTTTCCGTTCAAGTTGACTGTTCAGCTGGTCCTGGACGGAAAGCAAATGGGCTTCCCTGGCCTGGCGCGTCGCGCTTGCCGCGGCGAGGGCAAGAGGAGGCGCCGACACGATGATCGAAAGCACGAACAAGGATAACAGCGCTCCGTTCGGATCGATTTTCGGAAATGGATCATTTCCCACCGAGAACCCCCACACGGCAGTTCCGATGAAAATCAAGGCGGCCGTCGCCACGGTGCATCGATCGCCGCGCAGGCCGGCCCAGATCAAGGGCAGCAGAACCAGAAAGCCCAGAAGGCTGCGATGTGGCAGCGACACGTCGAGCCCGTTGCTGACGAGATCGCTACCGATCAGCGGGCTGTAAGCAGCGAGCCCGATGATACCAGCGAGAGCAGCGACCGTGATCGATTCCAACAGAGCCCATTTGGAAGCAATGCGTAAGGGCATCGTCGCCCAGAGCACGATGACCGGAGCAATCACCAGGGCCTCAGCAGCGTCCGCAAGCCACCAGGTCAACCCGGCGACGACGGAATCGGAAAAGCTTGCTTCGTTGATGAGCGTGAAGCCGGCCAAGGCGATGGCTGAACTGATGATCGTGGTCGGCGCAAAGGAAATGATTGCAAACTTTGCGACACCGGACGGTGTGGCAAACGCCCGCCGACCGTTCGACCAGCGGCCGATCAGCCATGTCCCGGCACATGCGGCAAGGAGGCTGCCGATCCCGGCGGCGCCGATCTCCAGGAGCGATCGGTCGGCCATGAGGTAAGGTGAGAGAGCCCCTACCAGGATCGCGGGCCAGATCCGGTAGCCGCGCAGCAGGACCAGCGCGAGCGCAAGCCCGGTTGGTGGCCATAGCGGTGTCGCGGCTGGATTTATTGCGGGAAGCAATCGCGCGGATTCGGCAAGACCAGCGTAAATTGTGGCAACTATCAGGATTTCGACCGCGTAGGTCGCAACGCTCCGAGCGTCGCCAAACGCGAAAATCCTGGCCTTGGCGAACCTTGCCCTTTCCATCGCGAGCCTTTGCAGTGGGCATCTCAAGAATGCGGACGCAGTTTTGACCAAAACATGGCCACACGATCGTGAGTAGAGAGGCGCTAGCCAACTTCGGAACGAGGGGCCATCGGGCAGCACCATTGACCTAACAGCGATGGTACACTACGCGCGGCAGCATCCGGAATACGAATCGGTCCGATCCCGCCGCGTGTCGGTGAGATCATCAGCAATCATTTTCCCTGTTGGCGCAAGAACTCTCGCTGTCGCCCTGATGATCGCTTCGGGTTAAGAGCTGACGTGAGGTTCAATTACTCCGCTCGCTTCCAAATCACGTCGACTACGTCTCCAGCCGGAGGACGAACGGTCAGCGTCAGTCGGTCTCCCGCAATCGCAACGAAGCGCTTCTGATCAGTGCCATTCCAGTTTGGAAAGGAACTGCCTTCGACGTTGATTGCGATGCTGCTATCTGCCTCGTTTATTGAATACGTTCCGAAGTAGGTTATCGTGCCGTCGGCCGTTTCTTTGTTTTCCTCAGGGGTGCCTTGCCACAAGGCATTGCTCGCGTATTTGGCTCGATCTGGTCGCATCACCGTGATGATGTACCGGCCACCCGCATCAAAGAAGGCGATGCCCCTCGGGCTGGTCCCATAACGCTCGACCTTGGTGCCGTCGCCTTTCTTCTGCTCCCACGAAAGCAGCGTCCAAGTGCCCACCAATTGCTCTTTGAACGATGTCTGGCCCAGCGCGTCGAATGTCATCGTGAACGATCCAAAAGCCGCAATGGCGCATGCGGCAAGAGCCACTCGCAAATGCACTTTTCTCTCCCAAGAGAAGGATTGATAGGGTCGGTCGAGCACCGCAATCCCCGGATATTTTACCACGCTCGGTCGAAGCAAGTAAGACAAGGTCGGCATGTCCGTTGGGTCACAAGCGGACTTGAAGGCATCCGAGAAGCCAAATCCGCTTCGCCGCCGGGCATCGCACGCTGCCGGATTCGCCGAGCGAGGTCGCCCATTCGCCGCTGCTCGGCGAGCACAGATCAGCCGATTTTGGCGGCCGGTCCAACCTCGGTGCTCGCGCAATCAGCAAGCCATTAGCCCCCCTCGCCGCCTTCGGCCTCACCCTCATCGCCCGGCACATATTCCAGAATGTCCCCCGGGCGGCAGTCCAGTTCGCGGCAGATCGCCGACAGCGTCGAGAAGCGCATCGCCTTGGCCTTGCCGGTTTTCAGGATCGACAGGTTCTGGATCGAGATGCCGATCGCGTCCGCAAGATCTCCGAGGCGGCGCTTGCGCTTTGCGAGCATGACATCGAGGTTCACCACGATGGGCACGAGCATCACCCTCAGATCGTCAGATCGTTTTCGGACTGCAACAGGATGGCGTGCTCGAGCACGAACTTCAGCGCCATCAGGAACACACCGCCGGCGATGGTGCCGACATCGAGGTTGTAGTTCAGCAGCAGGAACCTGATGTCTCCGATCCGATACAGGACATAGATCACCGCGTTGGTCGTGATCGTATCGACGAACGGCCAGACCACCAGAAAGATCCCCATCCACCAGACGCCCTGCAGTGTCTCGGAGACAAAAATCCGGCCGTTCGCGAATCGGTTCACCATGCGATGAAGCATGCCGATCAGCACGGCGTAAAACGATACCCCAAGCGCAAACAGCGACCAGAACAGCAGCTGGCCCATGGTCGACATGGTGAGCGGGTTGGCGACGATGCTGGCGCACTTCGCCTGCTCGCCGCTCAAGCTTTCCGCAATCGTGACCGGAGCCGTCGTGGTGCGGTAATAGGCCAGCCACAGCACGACCGGCAGCGCGGCCCAGATCACCCAGAACGCCCGATCGAGCCGGCGAAACCAAAGCTGGCGCTGCTCGCGAACCGATTTCCTCATCACATCCATCCGATAATTTTTTTGCCCATACAGGCCGTTACGGCCGGCCGCATCATGCTGCGGTAATGTTGTTGACTCAACCTTAAACGTGATTTATTTCATGTTTATCATGAAATTTTTCATGAAGAAGGTGGATGATGACGTTACCCCCAGATATTGACGGCCTCCGCAGCGCCCTGAAACAGCTGATCCACGCGCACCTCACGCGCCGCCTGATCGTGGCAGCGTTCCACATTCCGCTGCTCGGCAGCGCCGCCGATGCCGCCAAAGCCGCCGACAAGGCCAACGATCCGGCCGGCGTCTGGCTCACCCAGTCCGGCGACGCTAGGATCAAGGTCCAGCGCTGCGGCAGCGCGCTGTGCGGCCGCGTCGTCTGGCTGAAGGAGCCGACCGACAAGGCCACCGGCAAGCCGCAACGCGACGACAAGAATGCCGATCCCGCGCAGCGGACCCGGCCGGTGATGGGCATTTCGCTCTTCATCAACATGCACCCCGCAGGCCCGAACAAATGGGCCGGCAGGATCTACAACGCCGATGACGGCAAGACCTATGAGAGCTCGGTGACGCTGGTGTCGTCGGGCACGCTGAACGTTCGCGGCTGCATGGGAACGCTGTGCGCCGGCGAAGACTGGACGCGGTGAAGGGATCTGGCCCCGACCCTTCATCGGCCAAGAAGAAAAGCAAACCCAGTCACTCAAGGCCGCCCCGTCAGGCGGCCTTCTTTATGACGGCAGCGACGACGTCGGTCGGCCACATTGAAATGCGGCGCACACGAGCGGCACGATTCCCGGGCTTGGTGAAGACCCGCGCTTACCTGGACTTGGCCGTGGTTTCAATGCGCTCCCCCCTTCAATCTGGGATGCCAACCCACCAGTCTTGTTGCATTGCACAATCCGCCATGCTGCTATGCAAACAAGCCCGTTGTCTCTGGCATCTGGTATACATAATTTGGCTGCAGATGATGAGCCGGCCCGTTGCTGGCCCTCCAGCCAAAGGGGACACCAATGTCCAAGACCACTGCCCTCACGCTCGCGCCCTCCTCCACGCTGTTCGGCCGCCTGATGGCCTCGATCGACCGCCTGCTGATGAAGAGCGCGGAGATCTCCAACCGCAATGGCGACCTGCCGCACTTCGGCCTCTGAAGCTAGATGATTCCGCGCGCGCGGCACCAAGACCGTTTCGTCGCAAGATGCGACCTGATATTGAACCTTCGACCAATGGCCCCGATTTTCGGGGCCATTTTTTTGCGCGCTGAATTACTCTCATTGCGGTAACCGCCCGAGTTCTCTGCGGCATAAGCGCACGCAACCTCCGCGACAGCTTGAACCTTGGCATATCAAATACCAATATGACCCAGCCGCGCCACAAGCAGAATGACAAAGCGCGCACTGGGAGGATCAATGTCGGACATGGTTCAGGCAACTGCGGCGCCCGCGGCCGCGCGTGTCAGCGATACCTATCGCTGGACGCAACTTGCGATCGGCGTCGCCGCGATGGTGATGATCGCAAACTATCAATACGGGTGGACGTTCTTCGTCCCCGACATCCAGAAGAAGTTCGGATGGGATCGTGCATCGATCCAGTGGGCCTTCACGCTATTCGTGCTGTTCGAGACCTGGCTGGTGCCGGTCGAGGGCTGGTTCGTCGATAAATACGGTCCGCGCCTCGTCGTGCTGATCGGCGGCATCCTCTGCGCGATCGGGTGGGCGATCAACGCGCAGGCGACCTCGCTGAACGGCTACTATCTCGGCATGATCATCGCCGGCATCGGCGCCGGCGGCGTCTACGGCACCTGCGTCGGCAATGCGCTGAAATGGTTTCCCGACAAGCGCGGCCTTGCGGCGGGCATCACCGCAGCCGGCTTCGGCGCGGGCTCCGCACTCACGGTCGCGCCGATCCAGGCGATGATCAAGGACTCCGGCTTCCAGACCACCTTCCTCTATTTCGGTCTCGGCCAGGGCATCATCATCGTACTGCTCGCCTTCTTCCTGCTCTCGCCGAAGGCCGGTCAGGTGCCGGCCGTCGTGGCGAACGCCAACATCATCCAGACCCGGCGCAACTATCAGCCGACCGAAGTGCTGCGGCAGCCGATCTTCTGGCTGATGTACTTCATGTTCGTGATCGTCGGCGCCGGCGGCCTGATGGTGACGGCGAACCTGAAGCCGATCGCGGTCGACTGGAAGGTCGACAGCGTGCCGGTCACGCTGATGGCGGTGACGATGACGGCCGTGACCTTCGCGGCCACCATCGACCGCGTCCTCAACGGTCTGACGCGTCCGTTCTTCGGCTGGATCTCCGACATGATCGGCCGCGAGAACACGATGTTCATCGCCTTCGGCATGGAAGGCTTCGGCATCTGGATGCTCTACCTCTGGGGCCACGACCCGGTCTGGTTCGTGCTGCTCTCGGGCTTCGTGTTCTTTGCCTGGGGCGAGATCTATTCGCTGTTCCCCTCGACCTGCACCGACACGTTCGGCGCCAAGTTCGCGACCACGAATGCGGGCCTGCTCTACACCGCGAAAGGCACCGCCGCGCTGTTGGTGCCGATCGCCAACTACATGCAGCAGTCGTCGGGCCATTGGGACAACGTGTTCATCATCGCAGCCGGCGCCAACATCCTTGCCTCTCTGCTCGCGATCGCCGTGCTCAAGCCGTGGCGGAAAATCGTGGTCGCGAAATCGGCGGCGATGGCTTAAGCAACGCGCCAATCTTCCGCTGACGAGAGCGCCCGGCCAACGCCGGGCGTTTCATTTTCGGCGTTCACGAGCAGTCCGAATGGGCGCGTCGTATGCCAGTTTTGCTGCAATGCAGCAGAAAGATGGGCTTGCTTTCTGGAATATAGTATACCAATCTCCCGTTAAGCGCTTGCGACGATACGCCACAAGAATTGCGACACTGGGTCACAACAAGACCAGGCGCGCTCGGGAGGATTTGATGGTTTCCAGCAATGCTGCCGCAACACAAGCACAACCTTCGTCCAGTGGCTTCCGCTGGCTGCAGCTCGTCATGGGCATCGTCTGCATGGCGATGATCGCGAACCTGCAATATGGCTGGACGCTGTTCGTCGATCCGATCGACGGCGCGCATCACTGGGGCCGCGCGGCGATCCAGTTCGCCTTCACGATCTTCGTGGTGACCGAGACCTGGCTGGTGCCGGTCGAAGCCTGGTTCGTCGACAAATACGGCCCGCGGATCGTCATCATGTTCGGCGGCGTCATGATCACGCTGTCCTGGGTGCTGAACTCCTACGCGGATTCACTCACTTTGCTCTACGCCGCGGCGGTCATCGGCGGCATCGGCGCCGGCTCGGTGTACGGCACCTGCGTCGGCAATGCGCTGAAATGGTTTCCCGATCGCCGCGGCCTCGCCGCCGGCGCAACCGCCGCGGGCTTCGGCGCTGGCGCGGCGCTCACCGTGGTGCCGATTGCCAACATGATCGCCTCGAGCGGCTATCAGACCGCGTTCTTCGATTTCGGCATCGGGCAAGGCCTGATCGTGTTCCTGCTCGCCTTCTTCATCCAGAAGCCTGCGGTCACGATCCCGCCGAAGAAAAAGCAGCTCAACCTGCCGCAGACCAAGATCGACTTCACGCCGCCGCAGGTGCTGCGCAGCCCGATCTTCTGGGTGATGTATCTGGTGTTCGTGATGGTCGCCTCCGGCGGCCTGATGGCGGCAGCGCAGATCGCGCCGATCGCGCACGACTACAAGATCGCCACTACGCCGGTCTCGCTCGCCGGCTTCCAGATGGCCGCGCTGACCTTTGCGATCTCGCTCGACCGCATCTTCGACGGGTTCGGACGGCCGTTCTTCGGCTGGGTCTCCGACAATATCGGCCGCGAGCACACCATGTTCATCGCGTTCGGCACCGGCGCGCTGATGCTGCTGACCCTATCGACCTGGGGCCACAACCCGCTGGTGTTCGTGCTGGCGACCGCGGTCTATTTCGGCGTGTTCGGCGAGATCTACTCGTTGTTCCCCGCGACCTCCGGCGACACCTTCGGCTCGAAGTTCGCGACCACCAACAACGGCATGCTCTACACCGCGAAGGGCACCGCCGCGCTCTTGGTGCCGGCCGCCAGCATCGTTGCCGCCAGCTATGGCTGGCAGGCGGTGTTCGTGATCGCGGTCGCGCTCAACGCCACCGCGGCGCTGATGGCGCTGTTCGTGATCAAGCCGATGCGCCGCGCCTTCATCAACGGGAACGAGGCTGCCGCGGCCGCTGCCGAGACCACGACGAATGCCAAGACGGCCTGAAATGTCGGCTTGAAATGCCGGCCTGATTTCGGGACTTCCTGGTGAACTGATAGAGGCGCACTTCGGTGCGCCTCTTTCGTTTGGGGAGCACAGGGATGCCAGATACCAGATACGCCAAGCACGGCAGATGGCCAACCCGCTCACACCAGGTCACAATCGTCTGAAACGTCAGCGACTCTGCCTATTTCGGCGGTTTCCTGGTGGTAGATTTCCCTAACGGCCGCGTTGACAATTGGTATTTTGTATACCAGAATCCGATCAACGATAACCAAGGAGGTTGCCATGCAAGTCGGAGATATCCTGCGCAAGAAGACCCCTCGCGTTGCCACGGTTCGCATGAACGAGACGGTCGCGATCGCCGCGCAATTGATGCGGGCCAGCAATATCAGCGCGCTCGTGGTCAAGGATGTCGTTCGCACCGAGGGCAACACCGCCGTCGGCATGTTCACCGAGCGCGACGTGGTGCGCGCGATTGCCGAGCACGGTGCGGCCGGCGCCAGCATGAAGGTCTCGCAGTTCGTCTCGGTACAGCAGCTGGTGTCGTGCACCTCGAGCGATACGCTCGAGCACATCCGTCATCTCATGACCAAGCACCACATTCGCCACGTGCCCGTGATCGACAATTACAGCCTGATCGGCGTCATCAGCATGCGCGACATCGCGGCCGCGTTCGACGAGGAAACTTCGGCGTCGAAGAAGGACGCGGTGCCGGCGTAACAAGCATCTCGCTTGTCATTGCTCTCGGCCAGGCGCTGCGTGCCGATCACCGGCGCCTGGAGCAAACAACCAAAGACTTCGCCCTCGCCTGACTGCCGCGCCCCGTCATTTCCGCATGGGCGCGCCGCAGGTCGCCGGTAGACATTTGCCGGACAGGACTGCATCCTTCCCTCGACATCCAAAAACAACACCGTGCGCGGCCGTCCGCGTCGCGGAAAATTCTGATGGAAACGAGGGCAGAATGATCAAGACACGCTTCACCGAAATGTTCGGCGTCGACCACCCGATCGTGCAGGGCGGCATGCAATGGGTCGGGCGCGCGGAGCTGGTTGCCGCCGTCGCCAATGCCGGCGCGCTCGGCATGATCACGGCGCTGACGCAGCCGACGCCGGACGATCTTCGCAAGGAAATCGCGCGCTGCCGCGAGCTGACCGACAAGCCGTTCGGCGTGAACCTGACCATCCTGCCCGCGATCAAGCCGCCGCCTTATGCCGAATACCGCCAGGTCATCATCGAGAGCGGCATCAAGATCGTCGAGACCGCCGGCAACAAGCCGCAGGAACATGTCGACGAGTTCAAGAGGCACGGCATCAAGGTGCTGCACAAATGCACCAGCGTGCGCCACGCGCTGTCCGCCGAGCGGATGGGCGCCGACGCGATCTCGATCGACGGCTTTGAATGCGCCGGACACCCGGGCGAGGACGACACCCCCGGCCTAATTTTGATTCCGGCCGCTGCCGACAAGGTGAAGATCCCGATGATCGCCTCGGGCGGCTTCGGCGATGCCCGCGGCCTCGTCGCAGCGCTGGCGCTCGGCGCCGAAGGCATCAACATGGGCACGCGTTTCATGTGCACCAAGGAAAGCCCGATCCATCAGCTGGTGAAGGAACGCATCGTCGCCAACGACGAGCGCGAGACCGAGCTGATCTTCCGCACCATGCGCAACACCTCGCGCGTCGCCAGGAATGCGATCTCGACCAAGGTCGTGCAGATGGAGAAGGAAGGCGCCAAGTTCGAGGACGTCCGCGAGCTGGTCGCCGGCGCCCGCGGCAAGATGGTCTACGCCACCGGCGATGCCGACGAAGGCATCTGGTCGGCCGGCCAGGTGCAGGGCCTGATCCACGACATTCCGTCCTGCGCCGAACTGATCTCGCGCATCGTGAGCGAGGCGGAAGCGATCATCCGCGAACGTCTGGAAGCGATGATGTCCGGCGGCAAGCGCCTGGCTGCGGAATAGGCCCGACTGGCGCACAAAATGTTATCCGTCACCCTGAGGAGCGCGAAGCGCGTCTCGAAGGGTCGACGGCCCGACTGGGGCCGTGCATCCTTCGAGGCTCGCAAGCGCTCGCACCTCCAGCGACAAAGGCGAAGCCTTTGCGCGGGGATGACGGAACACATACCCTTGCGTTCAACGACCCAAACGAGAAGAAGCCCATGAAAGCCTATGTGTACGGAGCCAACGGCCCTGAAATCACTGACGTTGCGAAGCCCACGCCGAAGGGCACGCAGGTGCTGGTCAAGGTTCACGCCTGCGGGCTGAACCGCGCCGATCTCGGCATGACCAAGGGCCACGCCCACGGCGCGGCCGGCGGCGTCGGCACCGTGCTCGGCATGGAATGGGCCGGCGAGGTTGCCGAGCTCGGCCCCGATGCCAAGGGTGTCAAGGTCGGCGACAAGATCATGGGCTCGGGCGGCGCGGCGTTCGCCGAGTACACGCTCGCCGATCACGGCAGGCTGTTCCGCAGCCCATCGAACATGAACTTCGACGAGGCCGCCACCCTGCCCGTCGCGCTCGCTACCATGCACAATGCCGTCGTCACCAACGGCGCGCTGCAGGCGGGCCAGACCGTGCTGATCCAGGGGGCAAGTTCCGGCGTCGGCCTGATGGCGATGCAGATCGCAAAGCTGAAGGGCGCGAAGCTCGTGGTGGGATCCTCGACCGATGCGATGCGCCGTGGGCGCTTAAAGGAATTCGGCGCCGATCTCGCGGTGGATTCCAAGGATCCCGGCTGGGTCGATCAGGTGTTGCAGGCGACCAATGGCGAAGGCGTCGATCTGATCGTCGATCAGATCTCGGGACCCGTCGCGAACCAGAACCTCAAGGCGACCAAGGTCAAGGGCCGCATCGTCAATGTCGGCCGGCTCGGCGGCACCCATGGCGATTTCAACTTCGACCTGCACGCGGCGCGCCGCATCCAGTACATCGGCGTCACCTTCCGCACCCGCTCGATCGAGGAGATCCGCGAGATCTTTAACGAAGTGCGCAAGGACATCTGGCCCGCGGTCGAGGCGCGCAAGCTGCAGCTGCCGATCGACCAGGTCTACAAATTCGCCGACATCGGCAAGGCATTCGAACACATGGAAGCCAACAAGCACCTCGGCAAGATCGTGGTGACGCTGTAGCCGTGCACGCCGCTCCGTAGAATTGGTAGAGCGGAGTGCGGTGGACCACCTCTCCTTTCGTCATTCCGGGCTCGCGAAGCGAGAGCCCAGAATCCATTCCACCACTTGTTTCGCGGCTCAATGGATTCCGGGCTGTTCAGCCGACCGGTCCGGGAATCCAATAATCTCCCGCAAGCGGGCTGACCTTTACGCCACCAATGACTCCGAGCTCCAGGCTTGGATCGAAATAGCGCATCGTCCGCTCATTGAGGTCAATGATGCGGCCAGGCCGTAGTGGCCCCACGTCATTTATCTTCACGATGACCTTCTTGCCTACAGCCTCGACGAGGGCATATTTCGGCCTCGCGCCAAATTGGACCCCACCAAACTTCCGACGCAAACTCGTTTTGATGGCAGCCGCCCAGACCGAGCGATCATAGCGCTCGCCGGAGGCAGTGCTCGGACCGCCCTCCTCCTTGCCGGGCTTGAACGGATTGTACATGGATGCCGCGCCAACGATCGCATCCTCACACGCGGCGTTGACGACGGCGCTTGAATGAACCGCACCGTTTTCACTTCGAGCAGCGGTGCCAGAAATGGCGAGCGCAACCAGCGCGCCGCAAATCGCGGCGCTCGAGCCAAACAGCATCATAACTCCTTGATTGATTTTTTTCGATCGTCCGGTTCCCGATGCCGCAAAACATCGTCAAACGAACGCGGAGGCGTTAACGCGTGCCAATTCTTTGCGGATTCGCGCCAGTTCCGGCGACGGAACCATTATGAGAACCGGGGCGGTCCTCACACCGTGTCTTCAGTTTCGTACCCGTCTAAGACAGAGAATGCGTCAGCAAAATGACTGAGTGGAGCGGTCTTCGACAGCGCGTGAAGAGCATCTCGGCGGCACCTTCCGCACCCGCTCGATCGAGGAGGTCAGAGAAATCGTCGACGAGGTGCGCAAGGACATCTGGCCCGCGGTCGAGGCGCGCAAGCTGCAGCTGTCGAGCGACCATGCCTACAAATTCGCCGATATCGGCAAGGTGTTCGAACACATGCCAACAAGCACCTCGGCAAGATCGTGGTGACGCTGTAGCGGCGAGGCGTAGGGCGAATTAGCGAAACGTCATCCGCCGTTCTTTCTTCGGATGCAACGGCGGATTGCGCCGGAGCCCGTCATCGGGCCGTGCTTCGCGCGGACCCGGTCGGCTAATCTGCCCTACGCAGTTGCGCCGGTCTTACCTGTGTAATGGCGACGCCGGAGATTGCGAGCAGCCCGCCGACAATCAATTTCGGGGTCACGCGCTCGCCAAGGAACATCACGCTCGAGATCAGGGCGAACACCGGAAGCAGCAGACCGAACGGGGCGACGCGGCCCATCGAGCAACGCCCGATCAGCCAGAACCACAGGCCAAACCCGACGATGCCTCCGATGAAGATCGTGTAGGCGAGCGCCAGCCAGCCACGTCCATCAGCCGTGACAAGGCTGGCCGCTTGTCCATATTCGAGCAGCAACGACATCAACATCACCTGCGGCACCGTGAGCAGCGACGACCATCCCATCAGCATCAGGGGATCAAACGGGCCGTAGCGTTTCGTCAGGACGTTGGACACCGCGAACGCGAAGGCTGCCCCGACCACAAGCAGCAGCGGAAGCGCGTTTGCGGACAGCCCCGGCCCCGCTGCCAACACCACCACGCCAGCGAATGCAAGCACCACTCCGGCTGACGTGACGAGAGACGGCCTCTCCGCGAGCAGCGGCCAGGCCAGCAGGACGGTGAAAGGCGGCGCGAGTTGATATGCGACAGCCGATATGCTTCCCGAGCCGAGCCCAAGACCAACATAGAACAGCCCGAAGTTCAGTCCACCTAGGAAGATCGAAATAGCTGCGATAGGGCCGAACTGTTGACGCGTGGGTTTTTTGACGAACGGAACAAGCAGCAGCGCGATCGCCAGGAAGCGCAGTGCGAGGAAGAACAGCGGCGGAAACTCCGTGACGCCCACCTTGATGGCCACGAACTGAAAACCCCAGAGCAGGGGAACGGCCACTGCGCAGACGATCTGGATGGCAGTCATGGCATCATTCCTTTCAAGACCGATCAGTCTAGATATGGGCGCGCCAATAGCGAGGGCGTCCATGGCTTATTGTTTATCTGATGAAGCGATCGAGAAGCGCGTCAGCGGTGGCTTGCCATGTGATCCGTGTCTGTGCCGTTTTGGCGACCACCCGTAACCCCCAAACGAAACAGACGAGAATTCGGGCGGCACTTGCAGGCTCGACGCCGTCGGCCAATCTGCCCGCTGCCTCCGCGCGAGACAGTACGTCTGCCACCCTGGCCTCCATGGTTTTGAAAAAACCCGCGACGCGACGGCCAACCTCGGCATCATGGCCGGCCAGTTCCATGGCTGTCGCCACCAGCAGGCATCCGCGCCGACCATTAGCGCCGCTGGCGCGCTCGACGTAACCGGCAAGGTAGGCCCGCAGGCCGGCGACCGGTTCCTTGCGGGGGTCGAGTTCGACATCCATCCGAGTCAGCGCATCGGCAATGTAGCGATCGAGCGCGCGCAGGAAGAGCGAGTGCTTGTCGCCAAAAGCGGCGTAAAGACTGCCACGCGAGAGCTTCGTCGCACGCAGCAGGTCCGGCAGCGCCGTGGCGTGATAGCCGCGCGACCAGAACACATCCATGGCGCGTTCGACGGCGGCTTCGATGTCGAAGCTTCGCGGGCGACCACGGAGCGATTGCACTGGGGCTTGGCGGCTCATTGCCGATATATAGACCAATTGGTCTGGATATGGCAAGCGATCGCTTTGGTCACGAGTCGGCGAGCCGCGGCAGGGCTGGCGGAATTCGTGGGTGCTTTGGCGACATCGCGAAGCGCCCGCTCGCCATCACGACCTGCAAACCCGCCGGACGGATCAGCACAGCGCATTCGCCGTCTCGTTGAGCTGCCGCGGCGGATTGTGTTGCGCTGGTCCGTCCTGCGCGGTGCTCCCTATGCAAAAGGAAGAGACGCCCGCGTCTCGCTCAGGATTTCCGTTGAGAGTTTCTCATCGTCGACCAAACGGGCAAGCACCATCGCGCCGACCATGGCCGACCAAGCGGAGATCGCTGCGCGCCGCTTCCCCCGCGGCGTGTCGCCCCCTGCATCAACAGTGAGATGATCGATCCGGCTGCGGACGGCTGCGGTCATTTTTTGCCGGAGATCAGCGGAGCCTCGCGCGGCTTCCGTTCCCAGACTTGAGAACAGGCAAGCGGTGGCGCGGTTGTCGCGGTGCTTGACGCTGAGATAACCGTTGGCAAATTCCGCCGCCCGGCGGCGCGGCTCGGCCGTGTCAGGCGCCACGGGCAGCGCTTGCCCGACTGCTTCCGCGACCAGCGCCTCCTTGGACGGGAAGTGCCCGTAAAAAGCGCCGTGCGTCAGGCCCGCCTCCTTCATCACCTCAGCTACAGTGACGTCGTCGAAGCCTCGCTGCCGAAACAGGCTGGCGGCGACAGCCAATATCCGTGCGCGATGTTCTGCGACCTGTTCCCTGCTCACTTTCATGTGCGCGTCTCCGAACCCGCTTGACTCTATACATGACAATCATCATGAATGCAATCATGATATACATCATCAATAAGGGCTCGCACCATGCCTAGCAACCTCTCGGCCTTCATGCGCCATCGCTCGGTCAGCACCGCATTTCTCCTTATAGCATTGGCGATCGCCGCGGGCGGGCGAGTATCCGCCGCCGCCGGTGAAGCCGAGGCGCGCGGGTTCTTTGCCAAATTCGTCGCCGCGCAAAATGCCCATGACGTCACCGGCGTGAAGGCGATGCTGTGGAATTCACCCGACATGCTTTGGTACGGGCGAGGCGTCGAGACCAGAGGGCCCGATGCCGTCGCCGATCGGTTCAAGGAATACTACCAGGGCACATGGCATCTCGAGCCCGACATGTCGCAATTCCGTGCCACGGTGATCTCAAGCGACGTCATGCAGATCCTTGTTCCGATCGTTTTCACGCGGGGCCTTCCGGGCCAGCCGTCGCAAGACAACAAGTTCCTGATCAGCCAGACGTTGGTTCACGATGCAAACGGCTGGCACGTCGCGTCGATCATGCCGATCGCAAACACACAACTGAAATAGTCGCATCCGACGAGTGGAGCGACTGGTGCGCCATAGCTCGAAGAACGAGGGCGGAAGCGATACGCTTCAAGTGGCCGCGCGGACGGACCACGGGTTTCGCTGCGCTCGACCATCCTACGGCGCGGCACCGCCTCAAAAGGCAGCGTCCATGATGAGCCATCCAGCCGCGACAAGCAGCGCCGCATAAGTCAAGAGCATTCCGAAGCCGCGCACCGGTGCCGATCCGCCAAGCATGCCGATTGCATGCAGCAGCCGCCCAGATGCGAGCGTTGCTCCGATGGCGACGACGATCCAGGCCGGAACGGCATGCGCCTCGACCAGCCCCAGCGAGATAATCCCGAGAGCCACGTATTCGATAAAGTTGCCTTGGGCGCGGATGCGTCGGCGCGGCGTCTCATCGGCACCGCCGCCGACCATCTGCCCTACCTTTGCGCGGCGAAGCGAAACTGGCAATGACAGCGCGACAAGGCTCACCGCGAAGACCGCCCCAAAGATCGACCTCGCCTACGCCGGAATGTTCTATAAGGAAATGTTGACGGCCTGAAGGTCGTCCTGCGACGAGTGTTGTTCATTCGACACGACGGGCAACTCACCAAAACCTGTCAATCCTCAAGCCCTAAAATATTTCGCTTTATCAGAAGTTCAACTCATGGTCTGCCCGTCTCACCCGATCGAGGGACGCTTCGCGATCGTCACGGGTGTTGCGGTGAGATGCGGTGGCCGCCGCGCGCGTGACTGACGAGCATGCATGAGGCGGACGGTGAAGTCGTGTGGACTTGACGTCAAGGCCATTTTCCCGAGGATTTTGCAGTTTTTCAGCGGCCGGGCCCGGATAGGCCCTAGTGCCAGCACCGGGCTGGACTGAAACACGGTGAGATACGGCTGCCCGGCCTAAACCGTGTTGTGATCGAGACGGAGTCGGGATAGAGTTATTGTACTCCCTCGCACCCAAGCGGTGCTGCACTCGCCCGCCCCGGCCCTCGGCACTCAGAGCGTGTCCGGAATCAAAATCAAAAAGCGCAGGCGCTGCCGGGCATCTCCAGAAACTCGCCGCCCGGATTGTTGGACCCACAACAAGCGGGAGAGTTCGCCTATGGCCGGACTTCGAAAAATGCTGATGGAGGATCAGGTCCTCGACATCGTCCCGTTCTCGCGCACAACCTTATGGCGACTAGAACGATCGGGAAAATTTCCGCGCGCAACCTATGTTTCCGCGAATAAGCGTTGCTGGTTCGAAGATCAACTCATCGAATGGCAAGCCACCGTTGATGAGCGCCAGCCGAACCGGAGACGCGGCAAGGGGCGCAAGCCCGCCGCCGAGCGCGAGAAGGAAGCAGCAAAACACGCGGAAGAAAGCCCGGCTTAAAGCTGGGCTTTTTTGTCGCGCCAGTTTTGTTGACGGCACGCGCGAGCGTGCTGCTGCAGAACCATGAAGCAGAAGAGAGGAGAAGCAAGATGACCACCTACTACCAATCCCACGAGTCCCTTTATCTGTGCATCTCTGAGATCAAGCAAATCTTGCTGAAGCGGCTAGACGAAATTCCCGTCGAGCAATGGCCTGAGTTGTTCGATGCGATGCGCGATGAACTTGATTACGCCGAAACTGCCTACGGGTTCAACGGGCTCAGTTTCGAAATGGTAATGGCCTGTGGTGTCGCTCCATGATGCAGCAACAGCCCATCACCGAACAGATCGCCGCGATTGAACGCCGCCTGATGTTCGAGGCTGGCCGAGACGATCGCGCCACCATGATCCGGCAATGGATGAGTGACCACGCGTGCAATGAAGAGACCGCCGCGCTGCTCTGGCAGACCGTGCAAAAGCTGCGGTTTCCCGTCGCAGCGTCGAACGACTGAAAGTGTGAAGTGCAAACCCCAGAAAGGAGACTGCGATGAATATCAAGAAAGCGTTGATCTGCACCGAGACCCCAAAGACCGACAATGAGTTAAGGGCCATCGTGGCGACGCACCCGTGGGCACCGTTGATGACTCACGGCTTCTACAGAAAGAACCCTGAATCCGAAACGTGGGAGGATCGGGAAAGCTACAGCTACGGCGACAGCTATGGCGCGATCTACGTCGATGCAGGTATCGCATACAAACTCGGCAGCTGGTTAGTCGAGAGCTACCATGCTCCCCATCCCCAGCATCCTTGTTCGCGCTTCTTGGACGATGAGCGTTTTCGGCAACGGTTTTCGTTACACAAGGCGTGGTGGAAGGCGACCTCAGACCTGATCCTCAATGATATCCCCGACGACTATCGTGTTCATGTCATCTACTACGCCGAGATCACAGACGAGTTCGATGACACCGAGACGGTTTGGCGCAGGAACCTGCTGGAGTATTTCAACTACGCGCCAGAGTTGAAGGCCGCGCTCGGCATCACCGAGACCGCCGACGCGTGAAAAGCGCGATGCCACCAGCGGGGGCACTGGTGGCATCTCATCAACGCTTGTGTGTGTGCGAAATGGGATTTTCGCGATGGACAATTACCACGAAGCCGAGCCCGGCGCAATTCAAGGCGACAAGAAGTACCACGTCACCTTCTTCAAAAACGCCGCCGCTAAGACGTTGACTACCGAGCAGCTGACGTTGGAGGAATTGGCCGAGCGCGTCCGCAACGCCTCGTCTCGCAAGAAATCCAAGTTGCCGTGGCTGAAGATGGCGCGGTTCGGCAGCATGCCATCAGACAAGGGGTGCCTGCGCCATGATGGCAACGTCATCGAGGTCAGCGGCGGCGAACTTGACTACGATTTCGAGAAGATCGCTTTCGATGCTGCCGTCTTCGCCATCACGGAGTTGCGGATTTGCGCGGTCTTGTACACGTCAGCGTCGCATACCCCGGCGACGCCGCGCTGGCGCGTGCTGACACCTTACTCAAAGATGCAGCCGCCCGCGATGCGCAAGCAACTGGTGGCCCGGCTCAACGGCGCATTGAAAGCCAAGCTCGGCGACGCCGAGATCGCCAGAGCCGAGACGTTCGCACTGAGCCAGAGCTACTATTTCGGCTGGTTGAGCGACAGCCCGAAGCCTGACCATCGCGCTGTTGTCGTTGCTGGCGATTTCATCGACCTGCGCGACGACTTGCAGCAGTACGAAGCGAACGGAGGCCCGCCTGCGGGCAAGAGCGACGACACCAGGCCGAACAACAACAACGACAGCAGGCAAGATCGCGTTCACGGCTTCGATGCGATCCTGTCCGAGATCGGCGACGGCATCGGCAAGCGCGGCTTCAACGATGTGCTGACGCGCGCCGCTGCATCCTACGTTTCGCTGCATCGAGGCAATCCGTTCGACCGGGGCAAGTTGAAGGCGTTGCTGCGCGACGCGATCAACGCCGCACCGAAGAACCCGACGCGCAACGTGGTCGATATGACCCGCTACATATCCGACAAATACCTGGACGATGCGATTGCCAGCGCCGAGCGAAAATACGTAGAGGTGCGATCCATCACAGTGGATGACTTCGTCTCGGTGATGTCGGCCGGTGATTATCTGTTCATCCCGACACGCGAGATGTGGCCTGGCAAGTCGGTCAATGCCTGCATCCCGCCGATGCCTTTGACCAAGCGCGACGGCTCGCCGCTGCTCGACAAGAAGACCAAGGAGCCGATCCTGATGGCAGCCAGTGCGTGGCTAGATCGAAACAGGCGGGTCGAGCAATTGTCATGGGTGCCGGGGTTCGCAGAAGTCATTCGCGACCGGCTGGTGTGCGACGGAGGCTGGCTCGACAGGGTCGGCGCGTCGATCTTCAATCTCTATCGTCCATCGGCACTCGACAGTAGCGCTCTGGCAAGCGCCAACGTCATCCCCGACATCCGGCCGTGGTACGATCACCTCAAGGCGATCTATCCCGATGACGCTGAACATATCCTCAAGTTTCTGGCGCACCGCTGCCAGAAGCCGTTCGACAAGATCAACCACAATCTCTTGCTGGGCGGCGCGCAGGGCATCGGCAAGGATAGCCTGTTGGAGCCGATCCGGTACGCCGTTGGCCCGTGGAATTTTCAGGAGATCAGCCCGACCAGTATGCTCGGCCAGTTCAATGGCTACCTGCGCGCGGTCGTGCTGCGCATCAGCGAGGCCCGCGATCTCGGTGATGTCAACAGGTATCAGCTTTACGAACACATGAAGACGATCTGCGCTGCGCCACCACCGACACATCGCATCAACGAAAAGAACCTGCGCGAGCATTACATCTTCAATTGCTGCGCCGTCATCACGACGACCAATCACAAGACCGGAGGCATCTATCTGCCTGCCGATGATCGACGTACTTATGTGGCGTGGTCGCATCGCACCAAGGACGACTTCACCGAACAATATTGGATCAAGCTGTGGGATTGGCTGGTCGAAAAGGGCGGCATCCGCAACGTCGCCGTGTTCCTGCGCGGCTTCGATCTGAAGAACTTCAACCCCAAGGCACCGCCGCCGAAGACAGTGGCGTTTCACGAGATCGTCGCCAGCGGCGTTCCGTCCGAAGAGATCGAGCTGACTGATCTGATCGAGCGCATGGGCAATCCCGACGCGCTGACGCTGGCGCAATTGACCGAGCACGTGGGCAAGCAGGCCGGGCTTTCCGAGCTGGAGGATTGGATCAACAAGCGCGACAACAAGAAGGTGCTGCCGCATCGGCTGGAGATGTGTGGTTATGCGCGCACGCCCAATCCGGACAACAAGCAAGGGCTCTGGATCATTGAAAGCTGGATGTGCGGCCGTTGGGAGAACGGCAAACCCGTCGGCGAAAAGATTAAGCAGCGGCAACAGGTCTACGCCAAGGCGGCGCTCAGTTACTCCGACCAGATTAAGGCGGTGAGGACCATGATCAAGCAAATCGAGAGCAAAGCGGACGGCGAGCGGGAGGCGGAAATGGCGGCGCGAGCCAAGGCTTTCGACTTCAACAGCCCCTCGTTCTGAACACCCAAAACACCGAAAACACTGATTTAGCTCTATGAGATTCTAGACCCGTCAAAACACCGAAAAACACCTTTCTGTAAGACTTATTTTGGTGCGTCCCGTGCTGGTTATAAGTTCCTGAAACCCTGAGCCCGCCTCTTGGCGCGGCTTAGAATCTCATAAAGCTAAATCAGTGTTATGGGTGTTTTGAGTGTTTGCCAGAGCGAGGTGTCTCGGTATCGATCACAACCACTACAGCCCAAACTCGAGAGTTCGCAAATGGCCGGACACCGCATCGATCCGAAGGCCGTAGAGGCGCATCACGTTCGCAACGCCGCCGACGTTTGCGCATGGAAGGCCTCCAAGCTGGGCAGCAGCGGCCCGGCGAGCGCGTGCGTGAGGCTCGACCCGGTGACCGGTCAGGCCAGCCTGTTCATGCGGGCCGCCGGTATCGCGACCGCGCGACCGGGCGGCAGCAGGCCGATGCTACGCATCCATCCGGTGAGCCTGGCCGCAAGCACCATCGCGACCGAGCGGCCGAGCATCGGCCAGCCGAAGTGCTTCGAGGAACTGAAACAGAAGTCCGTCGTGAAGCGGGTCTCCCGGCCGCGCCGCAGGGTCGGTGGTGCGGTCCCGCGCATTCGGCTGACCGACATCAATCAGCCCGTCAATGCCTCGACAGCGCGGTCACGCAAGAAGCGCAGGATCGACCGGCTAAGCCGCAGCGACCCGCTTAGCTGCTATCGGGTCTGGCTGCCGAATTCGACCGTGGCCAAGATCATCGTTGGTTTGGAGCCGGTCCGGCCGGAGGACCGCAATCTGGAGATTACCGAAGCCGCGTGGAACCAACAGTTCTCGCGAGTGCTGCGACGACTCATCGAGGATGCAATCAAGACCAAAAAATAGATGCAACGCGTTGCGTCATCAGCGCCCTAATCCGGGCTACGATCGGGACCGGAGTGCGAACCATGCGTGCGGTTGCAGTATTGATCGACGGTGAAGTCTACAGTGCGAACGGGACGCGGATCGGCGGCGGAGATCGCATCAGTGAGACCCGCGCGGTTACGACCATGTCCGCCAGCCCCGTGGTCAATCCGGCCTCGATGGGTGGAGTGGAAGAGATCGTCTCGATGCTGGCGAGGATCGTGAAGATGGCTCAAGGCCTGAGCGCGGACGATAAGCGTAGGGTGCGCGAGTTTGTGGAGGCCGCTCGCTCCACACTGTTCGCGACAACGCGCCTAGACGCAACCGATCAGCGGGTTTTTGAAATGGCCCTTTGTAGCGTCGCAAGAGACTGGGAGTGAGGGATTGAGCCATGTCGGTCGTTCGCAAAACCATCGCGCAGGACAACGATAGCCCGTTAGAGTTTATTTTCAGCGATGCCAGTGTTGACGCTTACGACGATTCAATCGATCCATCCGGTTGGGTTCTCGATGACTTCAAACGTAATCCGATTGCGTTGCTCGGCCACAATCCAGATTTTCCGATTGGCCGATGGGTCAATGTCCGGGTCGAGGGCGGCAAGCTGCGCGGTCATCTGCAACTCGCACCAGAAGGAACATCGAACAGGATCGACGAAGTTCGCAAGTTAGTTTTTGCAGGCATTCTGAAATCGTGTTCTGTCGGATTTCATCCGATCGATTCGATGCCTCGCCCCGGCTCGAAGCGTGGCGGCACCCGGTACCTGCAGCAGCGGCTCGTCGAGTGCAGCGTTTGCAGTGTTCCAGCAAATGCAAACGCCCTGATGTTGGAAGCTCGCGGTCTTGGTGTCTCCGCTGGCGTGATCAGGGCAATATTCAAACAGTCGACGGATGCCTCGTTGGCCGAGAGGCAGGCACATGCGCGCGCGTCTCTGGCCCGTGCGAGAGCGCTGCTCGCGAGACCGTCGGCCACATCGAAAACCAAGCCGCCCGTCGGGCTGATCGGCATGAGCGCGGAAACCAAAGCCTTGTATGCGCGGGCCAAAGGCTCACGGCAGCGTGCAGCAGCTGTCTTGAAGGGGCATAAGCCGCGTGCGCAACGTTGGTCGGCTGATCTAGACCTAGACCTCCAGTTCGGTGGACGGCCGATCTTTCGTAAAAAGGGTCCGTACGGTTGGTAGTTTGAAGACCGCAGGGACAACAGCGAATATGAGGATCGCATCGGCGTTGTTCTCGCCGATACGTTGCGGTGGTGGTGTCGGAGGATGGGCACGAGCACGTGCGAGAAGTCTTCTACACCATCACCGCAGATTTGTATGCTCCCTCCGCCGACTCACGCAACGTCAATGGGGGCCGGGGGGGACTACTTCAAGTCCAACTCGTTCGCTTGACCGACCGGCCTTGAGCCTTGTTTTGCTAATCGTCCAGATTCTCTAGGGGTCACCTAAATGCGGCAACGCGGTCGAAAATCTCCTGAAGGCGTCTCCGCCATGCGCCTGGTAGGATCACGGATACCGGTGCCGTCGTCGCTGAATGTCAACGAGAGGTCGGCGTTTGCCGCTCTGGTGCGGTGCTGCGATCCTACGCACTTCCGCGAGAGCGACACGCCGTTACTCGTATCGTATATTCAGGCAACGTTGCTGGCGCGATCTGCCGCGTATGACGCCGAAAAGGTGGCGACGTGGGTGCAAGCGGTCAAAGTTCAGGCGATGCTGGCGACGAGGTTGAGGCTAGCACCGCAAGCTCGAACTGACCCAAAATCGCTGGCCCGTCAGCAGCCTCTTCTGCGAAAACCTTGGGACGCCGCTCCATGGCATCGCGATGCGGACGATCACGATAATTCTAGTGAATTGCGTGCCAATGGCTGAGCGCGCCAAGTTGGCGGACTTACACCACCGTTATTGTCGGCTACTCGCAATGTTGCCGACGAATGTGGACGAACTCGATGAACTCGATATCAGCCAGATTGCCGATTTGGAGATGATCGCAAGCGAAATGTCGGCAGTTACCAACCAGCAGTTGGCGATCCTGCATGGACTTATGCAAGACCACCCACTCTAGCGCCGAATCCGGCCCCAGCGACATCGGCCCGACGGATCATGACCGTCATGCAAGACCAGCGCTCAGGTCAACGCAGCGAACATCACTGGCGTTCAGGGTAGCGTAGACACAACAAGATCGAGCATTTCCGTCAACTCGCGCTGCCCACACAGAGAGGGATGGCGGCTTCTTGAGGGTAAAGCTTGACCTGCCGCGGACATCATCAATGCACACGCCTAGCCATTAACGGGAAAGAGAGAGTTAAAGGCGCCCCCGAGTTCGTGCCAGCACTTCAGACGGAAGCTCGCCGAATAATTTGCGGAAGTCGCTCGCGAAATGGCCAAGATTTCCGAAACCGCATTTAAAAGCGATTTCAGAGACGGAAGTCCGTTGATTTGCTTCCTGGAGCATCTTTTTCGCGCGTTGCAAACGCACCATTTTAGCAAATGCCATCGGAGTGTATCCACGGCTTCTTCTGAAAGCCGCATAGAGACTGCGGATGCTGGTACTCGTTTGCGATGCCAGATCCTCAATCGTAATAGCGCGTGTCCAATTTGCTTCTATGTATTCTTCCGCCATGCGGACCACGAGCGGAGATGGCTCCTTGGCCGGGCTTTCCAAAACATCGGTGAAGTTATGCCGGTGAGCCGAGAGGAGCGTGACGATTAGCGCTTGCTCAAGCTCAAGGAGCATCGGTTTAAGCAAGTGCGCAGCCGTCGAATTCAACTGGCTGGCTAGGAACAAGGTCAGCTCGCGTAACAGCTGAGCGCTTGGCTGCGTAGGAGCAGCTGTCGGGTCAAACACCAGCGTCGTCCGGGGTTTTGCGCCCAGCAGGGTTGTTAAGGCGTTCTCCAGCGCTGCAGCTTTGATGCGAAGGATCAACTGCTCGAACTCGGGTTCAAATATTATGGTTGTCGGCTGTCCGGGTGACGTAATGACCACGTGCTGCTGATTGACCGGCATCGTCGTCTTATTGCCCAGAATGACGCCCGCCTCACCCTTGAGGCCGATTTGTAATCTTGCGAAATCGGCCTCAGGAAATTCGACGACTGTCTTCGCGCCATACCCGCAAAAGCCAAGGCCGACATTTGAGAGTCGAAGGTAGTTTGCCACACCTTCGAAGTCGTCGGGATCAGGGACTTCAAATCCGCTCGCGCCATAGACCGTAAACAGCGCATGTCGCATCTCTTCCGGATCACCTGTCCGAATGACGGGAGACCGACTCAACAGGCTTTCACGGTCATCCAACATGGTGGAAAGGATCTAGCGCTACCGATTCTAATCTAATCGAAGTAGTCAATCTTACAAAAATGCCTCCGGGACTGATCTAGATCAACTGCTTCGGATCAATTGCTCAAATCTTGCCAAGAATATCTCCAGATCGTGACGTTCTGAATTGAGCAAAGTTTGCAAGTTTTGGTGCAAGAAAACTCTTCAGGCCTCGCTCCGTTTGCAGTAGCGATTTTTTGAAACGTAGCTCCAAGGTACGCGCGTTTGCTGCGTTTTTGACTTCCCGCCGCTGATGGAGAGGGGGCGATCGATGGCTGATGCGATGGAAAGATTCATCGCGGATCAAAACATGACCCGGTACCAGTTGTTATTGCAAAAGGAAACGCATCCGGATCGCCGCAGAATGTTGCTTCAGTTGCTTGCTGACGAAGCCAAGACACTGCCAGAGCCTATCAGGCGAGTAGCAATGCTCAGGATAAATCGAATTTCAATTACCTAATTATATTCGTCAGTATGGCGCAAACTTCCCCATCAGCCATACTGGCCAACATAGGGGCCGTCGAACGCCGCATTCGACGGCCCCAGTTCATTCAAGAATAGAACCGACAGCCTTCCTAGCGGCTTCAAGGTGTTTACGGATGAGCGTGGCAGCGAGTTCCAATGCATCCGCCATTTCGCCCCTAAAGGTGACACCAGTGGCCGAGCCTCTGTGCGAGGTGTGCGCACGCACCTTGACTTATGTTGCCACGATGAGAGGGACTGGTCTGCGTCCGAAGGTCACGGTGTACCGTTGCGACCACTGCAAGCGGGTCGAGACCGAAGAATGAGATGTCGCACAACGACACGTCCCGCGACCTCGATCCTAGCTTGTCGATAACGGAACGTCCGACCGGACGCCAATCACCAGGTTCTGAAGCCGAACCAGCCGAACTGCCCTTGTCGTGCCGCCAGAAGCATCTGCGACTGGGCGCTTTGCCTCGGTCGAGCCGTAAGATGCGACTTCTTGTGTTGTCGCTTGCGATCGACGGTCGTAGCCGGGCGTGTATCCGGTTTGGGCAGCATCGCGAATGAATTCGCTATCACCGGGTTGTGTGCGACGGTAACGGCCTGTTTGGCTACATCCGACGAAGTTGCGACCTCGGTCGCCGCCTCCGTCACGGGCACGGCCGCAACGATCACCGGCGATCGGGTATCGAAGACAACACGCTCGGGCCATTTGCGATCTGAATGGATACGTATGGCAGGCCGGTCCGCAGCCGCTTGATCGACGGTCGGGGCCTTCGGCAGCCAATAATTCGCAACAAAGAGCAGTGCGAGCAACACTGCTCCAACCTTCCAAGAATATGCTGCTAGCGGCATGCTGGTTGCTCCTGTGCGCCCCCGAAACATTGTCCCTGGCCCAGACGCCCTGAAATTCATGTGTCGATTTCTGCGAGACCTTCTCGGTCAAGCAGCACGATTTTTCTGTTTGTCACCCCATTGAAGCAAAGCATCTTTCTGTCGCGCATCGTTGATAGCGCGCGCGATACAGTTTCCAGAGTCAGTCCGAGGTAATCGGCTATATCGCGACGGCTCATCGGCAGGGTCAGTTCTTTCGGGTGAGCGAGCCGCTCGTGCATTTCAAGCAGGAACGCGGCCACTTTCTCCAGCGCATTCTTTCGGCCTAGAAGAAGCATGTGGTTCTCTGCGTGCTGAAGGTTACGGGTGAACAGAATGAGCAGTTTCGTTGCGCCCCCGCCTTCGTTTGTCATCGCATCAATAAGGCTGCGCCGTCGCATTATGCGAACGTTTGTTTCAACGATCGCCTCTGCGGTGAAGCGATGGATTGTGCCATTCTCCAGCCCGAACATGTCTCCGGCCAGGTGGAATGAGTTGATCTGTCGGCGACCGTCTGGGAGCAGCTTATAAGTCCGCACGGCTCCTGAGATGATTTGATAGACGTACTCAGCGTCCTCTCGCTCGCCGAAAACCTCAGCCCCTCTAGGATACTTGAACTGGCTGGAGAAGACCCGTTCGCCAGCAAGGACGGTTAGGTGTCCGTCAACTGAACGGCGGCTCGGTGCGTTGACTCTGACCAGCAAAATAGCCTCCTCGTTAACCAAGCGAAGGTAGGCCGTTGCCGGGTGAACCAATTTGATCCAGCACAACCCGGGTTGCGATGCATTGTCGTGAGACGCGCGCCGCGATATTCCGCGCGGGGACGATCTGGAGCGAGCTTCGGCCAAGAGAAAGCCGTCAGCCTTGGGGAAGCTGACGGCTTTAGGGTGGGGATGCGTAGGGGGTCTACGCATTCTCTGTTTAGACCCTCAGCAGCCGCTCCTGTTGACAGAGATCAAACTCGTAACCAAAGGAAGAATTTTGGTGAGGCTGCATGCCGTTTGGGTGCAATGGGTCCCAACGACATCCGATCAATCGTTACGACTCTGGCGGCTTCAAAGCCCAGGGGCCAGATGCCGACCCTCAATGAAATGCTAAATCCTATATTTGGCGGGGCGTGGTTGGACGTCTTCGCGGCGTTGGCGGGCTGAGGGAATGATCGATAGCTCGAAGCGCCTTGAACAAGGCACTTTCTTTCGAGGATGTCCTTCCCGTCCTGATAGGACCGGGGATTAGCTGGACGGTCCATCTCCAGCCTATCGGACAGCAGGTCTGAACGACTGAATACACCACGTCCTTATAGGAATGCATCGTCATTTCGACACCCCATTCTGGCCTAAAAACACGTCTGAGCGGCCCAACGTCGGTAAGCGTCGTTCTCAGGCCACAGCTTTGAGGTCTTGACGACAATAGGCCCACGGAAGCAGCTGATCGATGTCGCTGTTTGGATGGCCGTTGACGATCCTGGTGAGGGCGTCGGTCAGGTAAGCGAGCGGATCGACGTCGTTCAGCTTACAGGTTTCGACCAGGGAGGCGATGGTGGCCCAGTGCTCGGCGCCGCCGTCGGAGCCTGCGAACAGCGCATTTTTCCGGTTCAGCGTGATCGGACGGATCGAGCGCTCGACGACGTTGTTGTCGAGCTCGATGCGGCCGTCATTGATGAAGCGCGTCAGGCCCTCCCAGCGTGAGAGCGCATAGCGAATGGCGTCGGCCAACTTGCCCTTTTGGCTGATCAACGCGAGCTTTGCGCGGAGCCATCGCTCGAAGGCTTCCGCCAGCGGCCGGATTTTCTGCTGCCGAACGAGGCGACGCTCCTCGGCGCCGCGACCACGGATGTCCCTTTCGATGGCGTAGAACTCGGCGATATGCTTGAGCGCCTCGCTGGCAATGGGCGCGGGACCGGGTGTGGCAAGTTCGTAGAAGTTACGTCGCATGTGCGACCAGCAGAATGCAAGTTGGACATCGCCACGCTCGGCGAGCTTGCCATAGCCGGCATAGCCATCGACCTGCAGGATCCCTTCGAAGCCTGCGAGATGGGCGATCGGCCGATCGGCTTTGCGATCGGGGGCATAGACATAGGCAACGCCCGGCGGATCGGCACCGCCCCACGGCCGGTCGTCCGCTGCATAGGCCCAGAGCTGACCGGTCTTGGTGCGTCCGCGGCCGGGATCGAGCACCGGCATCGTCGTCTCGTCGGCGAACAGCTTTGGCCGTTGCCTGAGCTTGCCGAGCAGACGGTCATGCAGCGGACGCAGGTGGAAGGCAGCTTGTCCTACCCAGTCCGCCAGCGTCGAACGATCGAGCTCAATGCCCTGGCGGGCGTAAATCTGCGCCTGCCGGTAGAGCGGCAGGTGATCGGCATATTTGGAGACCAGGACGTGGGCGACGGTGGCCTCGGTCGGCAATCCGCCCTCGATCAGCCTAATCGGGGCCGGCGCCTGCATGACCCCGTCCTCGCAAGCCCGGCAGGCGTATTTGGGACGCCGGGTCACGAGGATCCGGAACTGCGCCGGGACCAGGTCCAGCCGCTCGCTTCTATCCTCGCCGATCCGGTGCAACTCGCCCTGGCAACAGGGACAGGTCTTGCCCTCGATGTCGACGACGACCTCGATCCGCGGCAGGTGCATCGGCAAGGCGCCACGGTTGCCGCGGCGCGTGCGAGCCCGCGCCTCACGGCCTTCAGGTGCGCTCACGTCCTGTGCCGTCTCGTTGTATGCGGCAACCTGCTCGACGTCTTCCAAGCCCAGCAGCATCTGATCTTCAGGCAGCGTCTCTGCCCGCCGGCCAAACCGATGCCGCTGCAATTCCTTGATGATCTGACGCAGCCGTTCGCTCTCGCATCGTTCGGCAAGCAGCATCGCTTTCAGCGTCTCGGGATCGTCAGGCAGGGCGTCGCTCACACCCAATTCAGAGCATATTCGCCGCCATCTGGCGACGCGTCCGACGCTCCTGATTCATTTCGCCGCAGCGCTGCCAACAGCTATCCGGCCTGCGTTGGCGTCGACGTCTCCCGCGCCTCATGCACAAGCCGCCAGTCGAGCCCTTCCAGCAGCGCCGACAATTGCGCCGCCGACAGGCGCATCACGCCGTCCTCGATCTTCGGCCAGCGGAAGATCCCATCCTCGAGCCTCTTGGCGAACAGGCACAGACCCGTTCCGTCCCAGAACACCAGCTTGATCCGATCCGCCCGCTTGGCCCGGAACACATAGACAGCTCCCGAGAATGGATCTGCCCGCATGCTCTCGCGCACCAGGGTCGCGAGCCCTTCCATCCCCTTACGGAAGTCCACCGGCTTGGTCGCCACCATCACCCGGACCGCACCCGACGGACCGATCACCGGCTCGCCTTCAGCGCCTGGACAATCGACGCAACCATCGTCGTATCCGCACCACGACCGGCCCGGATCATGATGCCGTCGACTTCGATCTCGATAATCCCGGCATCGCAACGGCGAGCCCGGGTATCCGCTTTGGCCTTGCAGCGCACCGCTTTGCGCTCCCGGTCAACAGCGGGCGCCGGCACCGCGGCATCCACCACCGCCGGCACAAACTGTACTTCTTCTATTGCGGAATGACCGCCTGCTGCTTCTCGCAACTGACGTCGCCAGCCAAACAACTGCTGCGGTGACAATCCATGCCGTCGGGCTACCGAACAGACCGAGTCGCCGCTCGCCACGATCTCCGCAACGATCCGCGCCTTGTCCCCATCGCTCCACTTCCGCCGACGGCCGGCTCCGGTGAAGACTTCAAGCCGCCGCACCGGCTCCGTGATAGCACTATGCTCTGTGTCCATTCTAAGCCTAACGGTCCAAACCGAACCGCAGACTCGCAGATCACCCCGTCATCCGGAAGGTGGCCGCTGAACAGCGCTTACCAACGTCGGGATCGCCAAGAGTATTCAAATTCTTGGCGATCCCTGCTGACGCATTTGAAATTGGGACCGGGAAAAACCCAGCCCCGCTCGCGCAAGTAACTTCAAGCCAAGTACACTTTGGCCTTGGGGCTATTGATTAGAGTCAAAGCGGGGCCTGCGAGCAATAGCCTACGCTTAAAGCTCACTGAGGCGGTCTTCGACTTCTGTCAAATTGTGCGTATTGGCCGGAGGGTCCAAGGTGTTCGCATGCGTGGGGCGATCATCATAACCGCAGGCGTCTTGGTGTTTGTTCTTGCCCTGTGGCGAGGGCATCAGACTGATACTGATATCCTGCCCACGCAGCCGCTGCCGCCGGCGATCGCGCCTGACAATTAGTGGTCCAACACTGAGGGGCCAGAAAGGCTCAATATGCAGACGAAGATCAAAGAGCGTATCTGCCCGCACTGCAATGGAACGGGCTTCCCGGCCGTAATGCAGTCGGCGAAGCCCGGTCACAAAATCTATCCGATCAAGTGTAAGACTTGCGGCGGCAAGGGCAAGATCACAGAAGACAACTGAAGCGGCATTTACTCTGCCGCTTTTGGTCTTGGGTTTTTAGCGTGCCACTCGGCTAGCTTGGCGCGCTCCTCCACGATCAACTTGTGGATCATAGCTATCTTTCCGACGTCGGTTTCTGCGGTCAGAAGCTTTGTGTAGTGGGCGATGTTCGCCTCGAAGATGAAGTCCGCCATGGAGAACTCCACGCACCGATGCGTCATTCTTCCGTCGAGCCACCCGGCCCAACGTCCTTAGCTCTTTCTTCGGCCAGCAGTCGCAACAACGTTTCATGGCGCGCTTCGTTGCGACACTGGTTACTTTCGCTGACCGCGATGAGTTTGTGATACCGCCTGATGTTTTCGTGGTTTATGTAGTTTTGCATGGCGCTCTCCATAGCGTGGCGCGCTGATACCAGCACTAGCCTCCCATTGCTGACGCGACGCAAGGCTTATTGCTAAGCGCGGCATGAAATATAGGACAGCGCCGCTTCCACATGACGCCGCCGTCCGCATCTCAGCATCGGCCGCCCCGACGATCCGCGTGGTAGCTCGATTGCCCACGCGCCCGGCTATTCACAGGCCTCGCCAATACGGACCGGGCGGCCCTCCCGTGTAGTGAGCGGCGCAGCAAGAACCATCCGCATCTTCAACTTGTTGATTCACATCAACGGCCCCTCATCTCGTCGCGAGATGATTTACCTATGATGCGCGACGACGAACCACCACCTCCGCCGAAAACGAAGCCTGCGCCAAAGCCAAAGCGCAAGCGCCGGGTGTGGCAGATGGACGAGGCGCGGGCCAACATCGAGGAGTATATTGACGACTTGCGGCAGTTGCTCAAGAAGCTCCAACAGCGCTGGTGGCATTGAAGACCGCGTGCGGCTGGTCCGCGTTGCCCCCAAAAGCAGACATCGACGATGTCTCGGCGAATGTCCGCCATGGGGCCAACAACAGACTCATGCGCTGCAGCAAACGACATGCACGAACCGCAGTGATTTACTCAATCACCTCGTCGGCGCGGGCGAGTGATCGAGGCGCGCCCATCGCGCTCTGTTAATAGACACCGCGCCGCACGGCGCGACGCGTATGGCGGTACACGCGACGGTCGACACGACGCGCAGTCACGCGGGCGCGCCGGTACGTGTAGGCCTGCGCTTGATCAACGCTTAACTCCACGCCGCGCGGTGTCACCTGCGGCGAGACCGGAACCGTCGCCAACACCACTGCTGCAAACAGCAGTCCGACAATTGAAAAAGCTCTCATTGCACCCACTCCCTGTTGTCACACTGTGTGAACGGCAAAAGCTGTCTGGTCTGTGTGCCTATTTGTCGACCACGTTATTAGGCAATCCGATAGACCGGCGGAGTGTTGATCTAGGTCAATAAGCAATCCGCGCAGGTCTCGGGCTGGAAACCGAGAGGCGGCCTCTTGCTGAGAGTGGCCCCAGCAACCTTGGGGGCGTGTGTAGGGGTAAGGCAGTTGCTGGGGCCATCTACCAGCCCGTTTGGAGCGGGGCGGGCCAGGTGGTCACATGAACATAGCAAATGCAGAAAGGGCGACCGGGCAAAGTCCCAGCACGACAATGCCGATACGGAAAAAAATCTCAGGCATAGCGCAATCCTCCGGTGCTTGCTAAATCAGCACGCGGCTTGGCTCTCGTCTGAGCAAAATTGCTCACTATTCCTCTTTGCAGGGGAGCGCCCGACTACATCATAAAGATCATAATTAGGATCAGCACGGAAAATGCTATTGTGGCGCAACTGGCTATCGTTATCCCGTCCCATTTCATGCTGTGAACGCTGGAACCATTACCGTTCCGCTCGTTGATTTGGATCAAGAACGAATGGCGTCCGGCCCTACGGCACGTGTGCGTCGGGCAGCGTGCCGCTAAGTCCGGATTGGGTCACCAGGCGACATCCCTGCCGTGGGGGCAGGCGTCCGCTCCGCTCTCGGAAGCGGACATCCCCGATTTATGAGTACGCCAGCTAGCTATCAGCGACACTATCAACTGCGGCGCAGCGCCTGCGTGGATGACGACGCCGAGCGAGCAGCATCAGCTCGCAAACGGGCAGAGAGCACATTCGAGCTGCGCGTCGCGCTCGACAAGGCGATCTCGGCATGAACGATCTCGCCGACCAGTTCGCCGCGCTGGTGTTCGCCATTTCGTCGGCGGCGTTCATCACGATGTTGATCAAGATCGTGGCGTCGATGCTCTAAGTTACGCGAGTTGGATTTTCAATTCGATCATAGGTTGGTTTAGGTGAGCAACGCTGCCGATTGTTCGGCGTGGACAACCCCATTCGGTCGGCGTTAGCATCGTCAACGAAGCATCCCGACCCCTGCTTCTAACTGAAAACAACAATCGCGCCGACGCCTGCTCTGATTGAGAGCAGGGGCAACTGTGCGCGTGAACAGAGGAGAGCAGCCATGGGGTGATGCTCACAACAACCACCATCATCGCGGCGCTGGCCTTGTGGCTGGCGTTTGTAGCGTCTGTGATTCCGTCGAAATTAAAAACGAGGAAGTGCAATGGCTGTTGAACGTCGAATGATGCCGATCTCCGAATTCGAAAAGCTGGACTCGGTGTGTGCGTGGCGTGGCTGCAGGGAAACGTGCAGGGTCGGTCAGGAGGGTCAGGATTATCTGCCGAAAGGCTGGACCTTTTTGCTGATGTTCTGGGCGCGGGAGGTTCCTCTCACCAACCTCTGGGACGCGGTCCCGCAGAGCGACATGCTGCGCGATGCCGTGCTCTGCCCGCAGCACACCCGCGAGCTGGATCGCTTGCTTATCCCGCTGCCGCGCCACAACGTCATGTAGCGGAGGACGAGCCATGGATAAACTGCTTTGGGTGGTGGACTCCGTGCGTTTTGGTGACAGGCTTCGAGCACCTATCGAAACAGGCGTCTACGAGATCGACACCGAAACTGAGATCGTCAAGCGAAAGCAGACGTTCACCGGCTACACGGTTCGCTTCGTGAAGCTGCGGCGCGACGATCCCCAATGCGAATGCAACACCGACGCGGCCGACGATAAGGACATTCGCATCGTCGCAACCGGCGTGCATACTCCCGCTGAAGCCAAGGTGCTGGCAGAGGCGGATTTCAAGCGTCGGTTTGTGAAGGTTCAGTTCTCGACTTTCGAGAAGCCTTAAACTGGTCGTGCTGCCATAGGCGTTACGGTAACGGCACCACGATGGCCAAGAGAGCACTGACCAATGCCGAACGGCAGGCGCGGTTTCGCGAGAGGCGCGCCGCGCTCGACAAGAGTGCCGACTTCGTGCTGCTGCGCGAAGCCATCCACACCATCAATGCAGAATGAAGGCGAAAGCGGCAGACATCGCGATCTTGACCGAACGTCTCGACCGCTTGCTAGCGCTCTGGCCGTCGCTGGCGTTGGAAACCAAAGTCAGGATTGCAAAGGCCAAGACTTCGCTGGCGATCTCGAATTTGCTGCCGCGCGTTACGTAACGGGCGGCATCCCGTAGAACGGCCTTTGGTTGAAACCGGCTGCATCGCCCGATTCAGCAAAGCCAAACCAGTTGGATGACGATGACGCGGTCACTGTGGAGACAGAGCGCTGAGCGTGCAACGGTTCAGGCTGCTCATGTTCGGGACCATGTGCCAACTCGTGTGGTTCCAAGCCGCAAATCTGGCGGCTTGTGGAGTCACAGGGCGAGACGGCTGCAGACGGCCATGTCGCAACGAGGACAGCGGCAATTGTGCTACTGCCGATAAACTTGGTGCGTTTGGACATGATGTCTCGCCTCGCGAATCACTTTTGAGCGGCCATTGTAGACCATGGCCGGGCGCGAGTTCGCGGGGACAATTATCCCCACGCGGCCCGGTAGCCTCAGATCACCCCTTCGGCAGCGCTGGTGGCATTGAGGAGCGGACAGGAACATCACGCCGCCAGCCGCTGCCCTTCCGTCGCCGGCTCGCTGACGATCCGCCGCAGCTCGATTGCCCATGGGTCGAGCACTTCGCGCTTCTTGGTCACCCGAGCGCGCGTCGCCAGATTGTAGACCCGGTTCGTGACCGCTGGCAGCAGCTTGCCGTGCTCGTCCTTGCTCGCCTGATGGTCGAGGCAGAGCGAGATGCCAGCTTCCGACAGGCCGAGGTTGCCGCACATCGTCGCCGCCGTGCGGCGCAGATCGTGCGGCGTGAACGGCTTGAGGCCGAGCAGTTCGCAGATGCCGGGCGTCTTGGTCTTGCCGTTGCTGCGCTTGGTGCCCTTCAGCGCGTTCGACATCGCCTGCCGCGCCAGCGGTGCGTTGCCGAACCGGCCGGTGAAGGCATAGTCGTAATTGCCCATCGCCTCCGTGATGATCTCCCGCGCGAGGTCGGACAGCGGCTGGTTGATGATCCTCCGCTTCTTGACCCGGTTGGCCGGGATATCCACGGTGCCCTCACTGGTGTTGATCTCGTCGCGGTGGATCGGCAGCAGTTCGCCCGAGCGCAGCATCGTCGCCAGTGCAAACTTGAGCGCGAAGCAGGTCCGGCAATCCCACGGCAGGTCGCTGCGGTCGAGGCCATGCCAGAAAATTCGCACCTCGTCCGCCGAGAGCACCCGCGTGCGCGGAAACTCATCGTCGAGCTTCGGCAGGTTGATGCAGGGGCTGGCGCTGACGTAGTCGCGGCCCGCCTCCGCCGCCCAGTTGAACAGGCCGGAGGCCGCCCGGCGCATATGGCGGGCGTTGGCTACCGACGCCTTGCCGCCGTGCTTGCCTGCCACGATGTCGTTGGAGAGCGTCGCAATGTCGTGCTTGGTGACGTCGCAGGCCAGTTTCTTGCCGAGGCGCGGGACGATGAAGTTCCGGAGATGGCGGGCGACGCCCTCCCAGCTCTCGATCCGGGGCCGCATCTCGCCATCCCGCTTGAGCACCTTGGTCTTCATCCACTCGATTCGCTCCTCGACGATCTCGGCAACGGTCTTGCTGCGCGCCTCCTGCTCCGTCTTGGTCTGGCGCAGTTGCTCGACCAGAGCCACCGAGCCGAGGCCCTTCAGCGCATAGACCTTGCTGCGGGCGTGATCGACCGTGAAGGTCTCCGGGTTATAGGTGCCCAGCACGGTGGAGCGCTGCTTGCCGGTCTGCTTGTCGGTGAATTTGAAATTGAAGGTCGCGGTGCCTGCCGGGATGATGGAGGCGTAGAGGCCCGGACATTTGCGGTCGTAGACCTTGGTCCGCTTGGTGACGCGGCGCTGGCAGGCGCGGTCGGTGAGGATGACGCTGCTGCGCTTGGTGGTGGTGGTGGTGGCGGTCATGTGCTTTGGCTCCCGTTGGCCTAGGGCCCGGCCCTAGATTTGACGAACACCGCCGAAGCAGCCCGCTAGCAGAATACGCGCAAAGGCCTATTTTGATAGCGTTTTGATCGTGTCGGCGCGTTTCAACGAGTGCCAAAATACAGTCGTGTGGACTTGACGCCCCGGTGGCAGGTGTCCTCTCGCAGAACACGAAAGCGTCTTGCGAGGGCGGTGACAAACAAGCCCGGTCTCGCCGGGGGGAGCACGAAGTAAGCCGTAACACGTAAGTTTGACACAACGATGCACTTGCAAGTGAGTTGCGATTGCGTGTTGCGAACGACACTTGATGTTCACAGACTCCCTGCTAAACCGCCGCCCATGAGCGCATCCTCCACCAAGACCTCCGTCGCCGCGATCTCGATCCTTGCCAGCGGAAGCATGGCGGTCGCAAAATTCGTCGTCGGCATCGCGATCGGATCGCTGGCGCTGATATCAGAGGCGCTGCACTCGTCGATCGACCTGGTCGCCACCATCATCACCTGGGCAGTGGTGCGGGTGTCGGACCAGCCGGCCGACGCCGAGCATCATTACGGCCACGGCAAGTTCGAGAGCGTCTCGGCGCTCGGTATCATCGCCCTGCTCTATGTGCTCGCCGGCGGCATCCTGGTCCAGGCCTACAGCCATCTGCGCGAGGGCGCGCCGCCGCCGTCGATCTCAGCCATCCCCTTCATCGTCCTCGTCCTCGATATCGGGGTCAATCTGTGGCGCGCCCGCGCCCTGCACCGCGCCGCGCGCGACACCAAGAGCCAGGCGCTGGCCGCCGACGCGCTGCATTTCGCCTCCGACGTGATGGGATCCGCGGCCGTCATCGTCGGCCTCGTGCTGGCCGGCCTCGGCTTCTGGTGGGGCGATGCCGCAGCCGCCATCGCGGTCGCCGTGATGATCGCCCTGCTCGGCCTGCGCATGGCGCGGGAGACGGTCGAGACCCTGCTCGACCGCGCGCCCGAAGGCGCGCTGGAAAAGGCCACCGCTGCCATTGAAGCCGTGCCGGGGGTGGTCGACGTCGAGCGGCTGCGGGTCCGCATGGTCGGCGCCACGCATTTCATCGATGCCTTTGTCACCGTGCCGCGGACCTACCCGATCGACCGCGTCGAGGACATCAAGCGCAGGGCGCAGCAGGCGGTGACCAAGGCGTTGGGGGACGCCGACCTCACCTTCACCGCGGTGCCGGTGGCGCACGACAATGAGAGCGTGCGCGAGCGCATCATGGTGATCGCGCGCAATTCCGGTCTCGCCATCCACCATGTCACCGTCCACGACATCGGCGGCAAGCTGATCGTCGGCATCGACCTCGAGGTCGACAGCGACATGGCGCTGGACGCCGCCCACGACATCGCCCACGAACTCGAGCGCGCGATCCGCGAGGACTTTGGCGAGGACGTCGAGGTCGACACCCATATCGAGCCGCTGCAGCCGGAACTGCCTTGGGGAACCGACGCCGAGCCCGACCGCGTCGAAGCCATCAAGACCGCACTGACCGGCTTTGCCGATGGTGGCGCGATCCATGACATCCATAATGTGCGGGTCCGCAACAGCGATGCCGGCGAGATCGTCAACTTCCATTGCCGCGCCGAGCCCTCGATGAGCGTGATCAAGGTGCACGAAAGCGTCGACGAGATCGAACGCAAGCTGCGCCGCGCATTCCCCACCGTGAAGCGTGTGATCAGTCACGCAGAACCGACGCGCGCGTAATTCTACGGAGCCGTTCCTGTTTCGGACTCACTTTGCGCCCGGCGATTCTCTCTTGGACAAGATTTTTTTCGCATTAACGAATCGTTGACTCTCGACAGCCCGGGAAATCTGGATTCAAATCATCATGATTCGGATGCGACGTGGGGAGCATCCGAACATGGTAAAAAATCAGCTTAGATGGGGGTCTAAGGCATGGCGCGCGCGCATGCAGCGAACGCTTGCGTCCAATCCGATTCGATCAAGGGATTGGCGCAGTCGATCGCGAAACCGGCCTATCACAGGCTCTTGACGGCCGAGCCTGCACTGCGCCGCGCTGTCCCTACGCTGATCATCGCCTTCCTCATCACCATCTGCCTCGGCGCCTTCGTCCAGGTGATCGACCAGAACCGGCAGAAGCGCGGCGCGATGAAGCGCGACCTGGCCGCGCTCTCCGACATCCTCGCCGAGCGTCTCGACCGCCTGACCTCGGTTCGGCGCGACCGGCTCGCCAATATCGAGCAGATGCAGGAGCTGCTGCCCGACCTGATCCCGTCCTGGGGCATCGCCGATGGCCGCCACGTCATCATCACCGGCGCCGATCACCGCGTGCTGGCCCGCGTGCCGATCGACGGCGCCGGCGAGAACGACCGCGTCCTCGACATCGTCTCCACCGCGCAGCTGCTGGTCGCACCGGGCCAACAGGGCGCGGTCAGCGACATGACGTTGCCGGGCGGCACCGGCGCGCTGGCGATCTCGCAGCTCGTCAAGTCGCTGCCCGGCCAGGTCGTCGTCATCCAGGAGATGAACGAGCCGATCTGGGGATCGGACGCCGCGCTCTCGGTGACGCTGTCGGCGACCACGAGCTTCGTGGTGCTGATCCTCGGCTTCGCCTTCCACTGGCAATCGACCCGCGCCCGCGAGGGCGACCTGATCAACGACGCCGTGCGCGGCCGGATCGACACCGCGCTCAATCGCGGCCGCTGCGGATTGTGGGACTGGGACCTGTCGCGCGGCAGGATCTTCTGGTCGCAGTCGATGTTCACCCTGCTCGGCCTCGATACCCGCAACGACCTCCTCACCTTCGGCGAGGTCAACGCGCTGGTGAACTCCGACGACATCAACCTGTTCGACATCGCCGAGCAGCTGATCTCGGGCAAGATCGATCACATCGACCAGAGCTTCCGCATGCGACATGTCGGCGGCCACTGGATCTGGCTGCGCGTCCGCTGCGAGCTCAGCCACGCCGCGGCCGACAGCGGCCTGCATTTGATCGGCATCGCCGTCGACATCACCGAACAGAAGAGCCTCGCCGAGAAGTCGGTGGAAGCCGACCTCCGGCTGCGCGACGCCATCGAGACCATTCCGGAGGCCTTCGTGCTCTGGGACGCCGAGGACCGCCTCGTGCTCTGCAACTCGCACTTCCAGCGGCTGCACAAGCTGCCGGATACCGCGGTGAGCCCCGGCACCTCCTATGAGACCGTGATCGAGGTCGGCAGCATGCCCGAGGTGCGCACCCGCCTGCACGAGAGCGGCGTGCCGGCGCCCGGCGCCCGCACCTTCGAGGCGCAGCTCGACGACGGCAGCTGGCTGCATATCAGCGAACGCCGCACTAAGGACGGCGGCTATGTCTCGGTCGGCACCGACATCACCCGCATCAAGGCGCACGAGCAGAAGCTGGTTGACAACGACCTGCGCCTGCGCGCCACCGTGATCGACCTGCAGCGCTCGCAATCCGAGCTGGAGCGGCAGGCCGTCGAGCTCGCCGACCTCGCCGAAAAGTATTCGCAGGAAAAGACCCGCGCCGAGGACGCCAACGCCGCGAAGTCGAAGTTCCTCGCCAATATGAGCCATGAGCTGCGCACGCCGCTCAACGCCATCATCGGCTTCTCCGAGATCATGGGCAGCGGCCTGTTCGGGACGCTCGGCTCGGACAAGTACGCGGAGTACTGCCACGACATCCTGACCTCGGGGAAATACCTGCTCGAGGTCATCAACGACATTCTCGACATGTCGAAGATCGAGGCCGGCCGCATGAAGTTCGACATGGAGCCGCTCGACCTCTCCGGCATCCTCGCCGAGTCGCTGCGGGTGGTCTCCGGCCGCGCCGAGCACAAGGGCCTGTCGCTGGAATCGGATATCGAAAGCACGATCTCGGTCGTCGCCGACCGCCGCGCGGTCAAGCAGATCATTGTCAACCTGCTCTCCAACGCCGTGAAGTTCACGCCCGACAACGGCCGCGTGCTGGTGCGCGGTCAGATGCTGGATGACTCGATCGTGCTCCTGATCGCCGACAGCGGCATCGGCATCGCGCCGGAATCGCTGCGGCGGCTCGGCAAGCCGTTCGAGCAGGTCGAGAGCCAGCTCACCAAGAGCTACCAGGGCTCGGGCCTCGGACTTGCGATCGCCCGTTCGCTCACCAACCTGCATGGCGGCTCGATGAAGCTGCGCTCCAGGCTCGGCGTCGGCACCGTCGTCCGCGTCACCCTGCCCCGCGATCCGCGTAGCTTGCGGGCGAAGCTGCAAGAGGCGGCTTAGGCCCCACCCTACTTCGCAAGCACGCCTTCCAGCAGGACGGAATCGCCGAGGACGGCAAGCGTCTCGCGCGGAGTGAGATGCTCGACCGCCTCGTCGAAGCTCCCGCTCGCCTCGATCCGCGCGCGTGCCATCGCGAGGTCAGGATCGATCTCGCCTGGACCGCGGCGCCTCGTCGGCGTTAGCGACGCGAGATGACGATGCAGCAAGTCGGAATCCTGCCGGAGCATTGCGAGCGCAGGGGCCGAGGCGTGGGCGGGCGACAACGCCAGCTCGTTGGCACGCACCAGCACGCTCGGCGGCCCGACCTCCTCCGGGGTCATGAACAACGCACGCAGCGCAGGCTTGGCAGTCCAGGCGCCGATCGGGATTGCAAACAAGAGACCGACGATCACCGGCGACATCCACAGCAGCAGCGGCAGTGACACCGCATAGGCGCTCGCCGCCATCGCGACACCGCAGGCGGTCGGGACGCCGTATTTCCGATAGAGCTCCCGTCGCTCGACCTCGCCGTCGTCGCGCCGCTGCGTCTGCCAGCCCGCATCCCGCCCGAGCAGGATCTCGATGACGGCGATCGACTGGAATACCATCATGACCGGTGCGATCATCGCGGATATCAGCACCTCGGCGATGACACCTGCCAGCGCCCGGAAGCCGCCGCCGAATTGCCGGCGGACATCCGAGCGCGCCAGCAACAGGATGAAGCCGAGCAGCTTCGGCACGATCAGCAGCGCCATAGTGAGGCCAAAGACCCAGGCGGCGAGCACCGGGTCCTGCGCCGGCCAGTTCGGGAACAGCGAGAAGCCCTTCGGAAAATACTCGGGGCGAATGAAGCGCGCCTGTAACGAGATCAGAATTCCGAGCAGCAGGAACGCAAGCCACATCGGCGCGGTGATGTAGGAGCCGATCCCCGCCATGAAATGCAGCCGCGAAATCCAGTGCAGCCGGCGCGTCGTCAGCACCGCGAGATGCTGCAGATTGCCCTGACACCAGCGGCGGTCGCGGGCGGCAAAATCCAGCAGCGACGGCGGCACCTCCTCGTAGCTGCCGCCGAGCATCGGGGCCATGTAGATGCCCCAGCCGGCGCGCCGCATCAGCGCTGCCTCGACAAAATCGTGGCTCAGGATATGTCCGCCGAACGGCTTGCGTCCGGACAGTTCAGGCAGGCCCGCCTGCTCGGCAAAGGCCTGGATCCGTATGATGGCATTGTGTCCCCAGTAATTGCCCTCGGAGCCGTGCCACCACGCGACACCGGCGGCGACCATCGGTCCGTACAGACGGCCGGCAAATTGCTGCAACCGGCTGAACAGGCTGCGCGCGTTGACGATGACCGGCAGCGTCTGCAGCAGCGCCGCCTGCGGATTGGTCTCCATGGCGTAAACCATCCGCACCATGGTATCACCCGACATCAGGCTGTCGGCGTCGAGCACGATCATGAACCGGTAGGCGCCGCCAAACCGCGTGATCCACTCGCCGAGATTGCCGGCCTTCCGCGCCGTATTGTCGGCGCGATGCCGGTAGTAGAGCCTCCCGCCGCAGGCATCGCTGAGCGCCAGGAACGCCTGTTCCTCGGCGATCCAGATATCGGGATCGCGCGTGTCACTGAGCACGAACCAGTCGAAGCTTCCGCCCTGCCCGGTCGCTTCGATGGATTCGTATATCGCGCGCAGGCGCGCCATCAATTGATGCGGATTCTCGTTGTAGGTCGGGAGCAGGACCGCGGTCCGGCTCGCGAGCCGCGGCAACGGACCATCGTCGCGGATCGGCAAGGCATTCCCGTTGCGCCGAAGCAGCACGAAGAAGCCGGCCAGCCCCGAGGCAAACGAGAACGCGATCCATGCGAGCAGTGCGACGAACAGCGCCAGCACCATCCATTCCATGATCGTCACGCCGCCGACCTGGACCACCATGTACATCTCGTAGGCGCCCGCGCCGGTCAGCGCCGCCGTCAGCACCAGGATGAAGGCGCGGCGCATCAACATGCCCGCACCGACCGATACCGGCTTGCTCACCGCGCGCGGCGGCTGGCCGAGATCGGCCGCCGACATCGCAAGCGGGCTCTCGCGCGGCAGGAAGCCACCGGCCGTTGCCGCGACGTCGGGACGAGACGACGTGACTATGGCGCCCATCGATAGACCCAGATCTCCGAGAGCGGCTTGTCATCCTGCGCCAGATGGGCACGCAGCTCGACCGGATCCTTCTTGACGGCGCATTGGAAGCTGAGCCGCCACCCGCCGGTATTCGGGTTCGGCTGCGTGACGATGTTCGTGATCTCGGCCTTCTCCGCCGTCACGACGCCCTTGATGCTGGCGGGATCGATTCCCTTCAGATTGTCGCCGAACAGGTCGAGCACGAACAGCTTGCTGTTCTCGCCATGCGCGCCGATGCCGCTGCGCGTGAAGCGCGCCAGCGAATGCGGCTTCGGCGCGTCAGGTCCCCAATGCAGTCGATAGGTCAGGTTGGTCTCGCTCTTGGCCTTGAGCGGCGCCTTCGGCCGCCAGAATGCGGCGATGTTGTCGTGGATCTCTTCCTTGGTCGGAATCTCGAACAGGATGACCGCGCCCTCGCCCCAGTCGCCGATCGGCTCGACCCACAGGCTCGGACGCTTCTCGAAGCTCGATTCGATGTCCTGATAGGCGAAGAAATTCTTCTCCCGCTGCATCAGCCCGAAGCCGTGCGGATTGATGTCCTGGAACGTGCTGATCTGGAGGTCGCGCGGATTGCTCAGCGGACGCCACAGGGATTCGCCCTTGCCGTTGTAGATCGCAAGCCCGTCGGAATCATGCACCGACGGCCGGAAGTCATCGACCTCGTTGCGATCATTGGGCCCGAAGAAGAACATGCTGGTCATCGGCGCAAGGCCGGCATGCTCGAGATCGGCACGCGGATACAGCGTGGCCTCGACATCGAACACCGTCGTCTTGCCCGGCCTGATCGTAAAACGATAGCTCGCCGCGCAGCTCTTGCTGTCGAGCAAGGCATGAATCACCAGCGAGGTCGCGTTGGGCACCGGACGCTCGAGCCAGAACGCCTTGAAGAACGGAAACTCCTCGCCCTTCGCCTCGCCGGTATCGATCGACAGGCCGCGCGCCGACAGGCCATAGGTCTCATCCTTGGCGACTGCGCGGAAATAGCTCGCTCCGAGGAAGACGCAGACCTCGTCGTAATAGTCCGGCTTGTTGATCGGCGCGTGGATCCGAAATCCGGCAAAGCCGAGCTCGGTCTCGGTGAACGCAGGCACGGTCTCACCGAACGAAAACATGTCCTTGCTGTATTTGACCTCGCTGACCTTGCCATCCGCGACCTCAAAGATCTTGACCTTGTTCTTGTAGAAGAAGCCGCGGTGGAAGAACTGAGCTTCGAACGGCAGTTTCTGGCCGTGCCACAACGCGCGCTCCGGCACGAAGCGGATCGAGCGGTACTGATCGTAGTTCAGGTCCGTCAGGCCATTCGGTAACTTCTCGTCCGGCGCCTCGAAGGACTTGCTGGCGAGATTGCGGGCAAGCTCCCTCACCATCGACGCGTTGAAAGGTGCGTCCGGCGTGTTCCCTGCGGCTGCGGCCTCCCGCTGCGGCAAGAGCATCAGTGCCGGCAACATGGCTGATCCGTGGAGTAACTGGCGACGATTCAAAGCAGCTCCTGCTTGCTGACCGGGACGCCGCAATGAAACCGCCGAACCGTCTGTGAGTTCCATTGTTGCTGCGTGCAACAGAAGATTGCCCCGGGTTGGGTACCAGGACTTGCTTCAAGGCAAGGAGACAACGCGCAATTGCTTTCTGGCGCATCATGCCAGGCAATAGTGGAGCATAAGATCGTTGGAGGAAGACCCGCGGCTGATTACTGAGAGCTACGCGCTCTCCAGCTTCGGCGCGACCTCGCGTGCGACCTGCACCAGGGCTGCGATCAAGGGTGTCATCGGATCACGCTGCGGGATCACCAGGCCGATGCTGTAGTCCACCACTGGATCGACGATCGGAATGCTGCGCACGGCATCGGCAAGGCCGAGCGTCTCGGCAAGCTTGGCCGGCATCACGCTGGCCCAGCGTCCGGTCTTCACATGGGTGTAGAGCACGAGCAGTGAATTCGATGTCAGCGACGGCGTCGCCTCCGCACCGACCGAGGTCAGCGCGCGATCGATGATACGGCGGTTCTGCATGTCGGGCGTGAGCAGGCACAGCGGCACGGTGCCGACTTCCTTCCACGTCACCTGCTTGCGGTCGCCGAACATCGCATCCGGCGCCGTCAGCAGACGATAGCTCTCGTTGTAGAGCGGGATGGTGCGGACCTTGCCGATCGGCTCGTTCTCGATGTAGGTCAGCCCGGCATCGACCTCGAGATTTTCGAGCAGGCCGAGCACGTCGGCGGACGTGCAGGACTGGATGCGAAACCGCACATCGGGATGGCGCGCCCGGTACGGCGTGGTGAGCGAGGCCACCATGCCGAGCGCCGTCGGGATCGCCGCGATCCGGATCTCGCCCGACAGCTTGTCCTTGAGGCTGTTGATCTCCTGCTTCATCGCCCGCGTGTCGCCGACAATGCGCCGCGCCCAGTCCAGCGTCCGTTCGCCCTCCGGCGTGAAACCCTGAAACCGCGATCCGCGCTGCACCAGCATGACGCCGAGGATCTCCTCGAGCTGCTTGAGACTGGTCGACATGGTTGGCTGGGTGACCCCGCAGGCCTCCGCAGCGCGGCCGAAATGCCGTTCCTTGGCCAGCGCCAGCAGAAGTTCCAGCTTGTCGATCAAGGTTCAAACTCCTTCGGAAAACGGCGCCCCCAATGGCGGCCCGATGTGCCCATAGGTAGCACGATCGGGGTGCGATCCCGAAATCCAAAGCGTCCCGGAAGTCCGTGATTCAAGAACATTATTGCGATCCCGGATCGGCCCATTCGGCATCGCTATTAATCGCGTTTCGCAATCGCCGCATGAGACAGCTTTATTGATGTTTCGAAGGATTCCAATTCTCATGTGCAAAGCAAAAAACTGATCGTGAGAAGCGCTGATGACGTTGGGATACGAACCTTGGGACAAGGCGCGCGGCGCGGAGATCATCGCCGAGCATGCCGGGCTTGAAGGCGCCACGCTGGTAATCCTGCACGCGCTGCAGGAAGCCTTCGGCTACGTGCCGGAGCCCGCGATCCCGATGGTGGCGGAGGCGCTCAATCTGTCCCGCGCCGAGGTGCACGGCGTGTTCACCTTCTACCATGACTTCCGCAAACAACCGGCCGGACGCCACGTCCTCAAGCTCTGCCGTGCCGAGGCCTGCCAAGCTGCCGGCGGCGACCGGCTTGCGGCGCGCGCGGAGGCTAAGCTCGGCGTTTCCATGGGGAATACCACGGCGGACGAGCGCGTAACGCTTGAGCCGATCTACTGCCTCGGGCTCTGCGCCACCGCACCCTCAGCGATGCTGGATGGCCGACTGGTCGGCCGGCTCGATGAAGCGCGCATCGACGCGCTGGTCGCGGAGGCACAGCGATGACGATGCGAATTTACGTCCCCCGCGATGCCGCGGCCGTCGCTGTCGGCGCCGACGAGGTCGCCCTCGCCTTCGCGCAGGCCGCAGCAGCACGTGGCGCAGCGATCGAGATTGTCAGGAACGGCTCGCGCGGGCTGTGCTGGCTGGAGCCGATGGTCGAGCTTTCGACCACCGAGGGCCGTATCGCGTTCGGCCCGGTGACGCCGGCGGACGTGCCATCCTTGCTCGATGCGATGGCGGGCAACGGCCAGCACGCCCTGCGGCTTGGTGTCACGGATGAGATTCCCTGGCTGAAGCGCCAGACCCGGCTGACCTTCATCCGCTGCGGCGTGGTCGATCCGCGCTCGGTCGACGACTACCGCACTCATGGCGGCTACAAGGGCCTGGAGCGGGCGCTGACGCTGAGCTCCGACCAGATCCTTGCCGACGTCACGACCTCGGGCCTGCGCGGCCGCGGCGGCGCCGGCTTCCCCACCGGCATCAAGTGGAAGACGGTGGCGCAGGCCAGCGCCGACCGCAAATACATCGTCTGCAATGCCGACGAAGGCGACAGCGGCACCTTCGCCGACCGCATGATCATGGAAGGCGACCCCTTCGTCGTGATCGAGGGCATGACGATCGCGGGTATCACGGTAGGCGCGACCAAAGGCTACATCTACATCCGCTCGGAATATCCGCATGCGGTCGAGGCGATGAACGCGGCGATCGTCGCCGCCCGCCGCGCCGGCTTCCTCGGCAAGCGCATCGGCGGCACCAAGCATGAGTTCGATCTCGAGGTCCGCGTCGGCGCCGGCGCCTATGTCTGCGGCGAGGAGACTTCGCTGCTCGAGAGCCTCGAGGGCCGCCGCGGCATCGTGCGGGCCAAGCCGCCGCTGCCCGCGCATAAGGGCCTGTTCGGCCGTCCGAGCGTGATCAACAACGTACTGTCGTTCGCCGCGATCCCCTTCATCCTCGACAACGGCGCCAAGGCCTATGCCGATTTCGGCATGGGCCGCTCGCGCGGCACGATGCCGATCCAGCTCGCCGGCAACGTCAGATATGGCGGCCTGTTCGAGACCGCGTTCGGCGTCACGCTCGGCGAGCTCGTCGACGAGATCGGCGGCGGCACCTTCACCGGACGCGAGGTGCGCGCGGTGCAGGTTGGCGGGCCGCTCGGCGCCTACTTCCCCCGCGCGCTGTTCGACACGCCGTTCGACTATGAGGCGTTCGCCGCGCGCGACGGCCTGATCGGCCATGGCGGCATCGTGGTGTTCGACGACACCGTCGACATGGTCAAGCAGGCGCGCTTCGCGATGGGGTTCTGCGCGGTCGAATCCTGCGGCAAGTGCACGCCGTGCCGGATCGGCTCGACCCGCGGCGTCGAGACCATCAACAAGATCATCAATGGCGAGCGCGTGACGGAAAACCTCGCCGTGATCGAAGACCTCTGCAACACCATGAAGTTCGGCTCGCTCTGCGCGCTTGGCGGCTTCACGCCCTACCCCGTGATGAGCGCACTGAAGCACTTCCGGGAAGATTTTGGCGGAGATTTAGGTCCCGCACCGGCCCGCCTGCAGGCCGCGGAATAACAGGAGATCACGATGTCGCTGATCCAGGAAATCGATTTCGGCACGCCAAAATCCAAATCCGAGGCGATGGTCACGCTGACCATCGACGGGAATCAGATCACGGTGCCCGAGGGCACCTCGATCATGCGCGCGGCGATGGAGGCCGGCACCCAGATTCCAAAGCTCTGCGCGACCGACATGGTCGACGCCTTCGGTTCGTGCCGGCTCTGCCTGGTCGAGATCGAGGGCCGCGCCGGCACGCCCGCCTCCTGCACCACGCCGGTGATGCCGGGGCTCGTCGTGCACACCCAGAGCGAGCGGCTGAAGAAGCTACGCAAGGGTGTAATGGAGCTCTACATCTCCGACCATCCGCTGGACTGCCTGACCTGTGCCGCGAACGGCGACTGCGAATTACAGGACATGGCGGGCGCGGTCGGCCTGCGCGACGTGCGCTACGGTTATGAAGGCGACAACCACGTCTTCGCCAAATCGCACGGCTGCGAAAACGACAACTGGATGCCGAAGGACGAATCGAATCCGTATTTCACCTATGATCCCTCGAAGTGCATCGTCTGCTCGCGCTGCGTCCGCGCCTGCGAGGAAGTGCAAGGCACCTTCGCGCTGACGATCTCCGGCCGCGGCTTCGACAGCCGCGTCTCGCCCGGCATGAACGAGAGCTTCCTCGGCTCCGAATGCGTGTCCTGCGGCGCCTGCGTGCAGGCCTGCCCGACCGCAACGCTGACCGAGAAATCCGTGATCGAGATCGGCCAGCCCGAGCACTCGGTCGTCACCACCTGCGCCTATTGCGGCGTCGGCTGCGCCTTCAAGGCCGAGATGCGCGGCGAGGAAGTGGTGCGCATGGTGCCGTGGAAGGACGGCAAGGCCAACCGCGGCCATTCCTGCGTCAAGGGCCGCTTCGCCTGGGGCTACACCACCCACAAGGAGCGCATCCTGAAGCCGATGATCCGCGAGCGGATCGAGGATCCCTGGCACGAGGTGTCATGGGACGAGGCGTTGAATTTCGCCGCCGCGAAATTCAAGGGCATCCAGCAGAAATACGGCCGCGACTCGGTCGGCGGCATCACCTCATCGCGCTGCACCAACGAAGAGACCTATCTGGTGCAGAAGCTGATCCGCGCCGGCTTCGGCAACAACAATGTCGACACCTGCGCCCGCGTCTGTCATTCGCCAACCGGCTACGGTCTGTCGCAGACCTTCGGCACCTCGGCCGGCACGCAGGATTTCGATTCGGTTGAGGACACTGATGTCGTGCTGATCATCGGCGCCAATCCGGCCTCGGCTCATCCGGTGTTCGCCTCGCGGCTGAAGAAGCGGTTGCGCCAGGGCGCCAAGCTGATCGTGATCGATCCGCGCCGCACCGAGATGGTGGAATCGCCGCATGTGAAGGCGCTGCATCTGCCGCTGATGCCCGGCACCAATGTCGCGGTGCTTACCGCACTCGCCCATGTCATCGTCACCGAAGGGCTCGTCGACGAAGCTTTCGTGCGCGAGCGCTGCGACTGGAGCGAATTCCAGGACTGGGCGGCTTTCGTCGCCGATCCCAAGCACAGCCCGGAAGCCACTGCGATCATGACCGGCGTAGATCCGAACGCTCTGCGCGAGGCGGCGCGGGTCTATGCCACCGGCGGCAACGGCGCGATCTATTACGGGCTCGGCGTCACCGAGCACAGCCAGGGATCGACCACCGTGATCGCGATCGCCAACCTCGCGATGGTGACCGGCAATATCGGCCGGCCCGGCGTCGGCGTGAACCCGCTGCGCGGCCAGAACAACGTGCAGGGCTCCTGCGACATGGGCTCGTTCCCGCACGAGTTGCCGGGCTACCGCCATATCTCCGGCGACGCGGTGCGCGAGCAGTTCGAGGCGATGTGGAATGTCAAGCTCAACAACGAGCCCGGCCTGCGCATCCCCAACATGTTCGATGCCGCGATCGAGGGCACCTTCATGGGGCTCTACGTGCAGGGCGAGGACATCCTGCAGTCCGACCCGAACACCAAGCATGTGGTGGCGGCGCTGTCGGCGATGGAATGCGTCATCGTCCACGATCTCTTCCTGAACGAGACCGCGAACTACGCCCACGTCTTCCTGCCCGGCTCGACCTTCCTCGAGAAAGACGGTACCTTCACCAACGCCGAACGCCGCATCCAGCGCGTCCGCAAGGTGATGACGCCGCGCAACGGCTATGCCGACTGGGAAGTGACGATCCTGCTCGCCAAGGCGATGGGCTTCGAGATGCACTACAACCATCCGTCGGAAATCATGGACGAGATCGCGGCGCTGACGCCGACCTTCACCGGCGTCTCCTACGCCAGGCTCGACGAGCTCGGCTCGGTGCAGTGGCCCTGCAACGAGAAGGCGCCGGAAGGCACGCCGGTGATGCATATCGGCGGCTTCGTGCGCGGCAAGGGCAAGTTCATCATCACCGAATATATCGCGACCGACGAGCGCACCGGCCCGCGCTACCCGCTGTTGCTCACCACCGGCCGCATCCTCAGCCAGTACAATGTCGGCGCGCAGACCCGCCGCACCGAGAACGTGGTGTGGCACGCCGAGGACCGGCTCGAGATCCATCCGCACGACGCCGAGCAGCGCGGCGTGCGCGACGGCGACTGGGTACGGCTGGCGAGCCGTGCCGGCGAGACCACGCTGCGCGCCGAGATCACCGATCGCGTGGCGCCGGGCGTGGTCTACACCACGTTCCACCACCCCGACACCCAGGCCAACGTCATCACCACCGACTTCTCGGACTGGGCGACCAACTGTCCTGAGTACAAAGTGACCGCCGTGCAGATCTCGCCGTCGAACGGTCCGTCCGATTGGCAGAAGGCCTATGACGAGCAGGCACGCCACTCCCGCCGCATCGCGCCGGTGGTGGAAGCCGCGGAGTAATGATGCGCGAACCTGTCCACAAGGCGATACGGAAGGTCTGGCGCGACGGCGTCTTCAGCGAGGGCGCGCGCCTGATCCCGGAAGAGACGCCGCTGGCGCTCACCTATAACGGCGGCACCTACGCCGTAATGATGGGCTCGCCCGAGGACCTCGGCGATTTCGCGGTCGGATTCAGCCTGAGCGAGGGTATCGTGCAATCGGCCGATGAGATCGAGACCCTCGACATCGTCGAGCTCGACGACGGCATCGAGCTTCGGATGTGGCTCAAGCCTGACAAGGCCGAGCGGATCGCCGAGCGGCGGCGCAACATCGCCGGCCCGACCGGCTGCGGCCTGTGCGGGCTTGATTCCATCAGCGAGGCGGTCCGGCCGGCCGCGGTGGTGCCCGCGGGCCGCGTCTTCGCGCCGCGCGAGATCATGACCGCGGTGGCGGCGGTCCCGCCGCTGCAGGAGATCAACCACCAGACCCGCGCGGTGCACGCCGCCGCGTTCTGGACCGCGGCGCGCGGCATCGTCGCGCTGCGCGAGGATGTCGGCCGTCACAATGCGCTCGACAAGCTCGCCGGCGCGCTGGCCCGCGACAAGGTCGTCGCAAGCGATGGCATCGTGCTGGTGACCAGCCGCGTCTCGGTCGAAATGGTGCAGAAGACCGCCGCGATCGGCGCGCCGCTGATTGCTGCCGTGTCGGCCCCGACCGCGCTTGCGGTACGGATGGCGGATGCCGCCGGCATCACGCTTGCCGCGATCGCCCGCGCCGATGGATTTGAAATCTTTACGCACCCGGAACGCGTCACAGGCGCGGTGCCCGGCAAGGAGTCCGCCTATGTCGTCGTCGCCTGACAAGCTGGTCTATATGGCGAACCAGATCGGAAAGTTCTTCCACAGCCAGGGGCACGACCGTGCGGTGCAGGGCATATCCGAGCACATCTGGAAGTTCTGGGACCCGCGGATGCGCAAGCAGATCTTCGCCCATCTCGACGCCGGCGGCGCCGGTCTCGACCCCGACGTCCGCGATGCCCTGCAGAAGCTGAAGCAGCAGGCGTAGCCAGCCGCCCTGCTCTATCACCGTCACCCTGAGGAGGCCGCGAAGCGGCCGTCTCGAAGGGCGACGGCCCGGCTGGTGGCCGTGCATCCTTCGAGACGCGCTACGCGCTCCTCAGGATGACGGGTCCAACTTCCTTCCTGCTACCCCCCGCCCACGATCGCGTTGAAGACGCGGCGCACTTCACTCTGCGTCTCGCGCAGGCGCGCCTCCAGCGCGGAGAAGTCCGGCGCGTCCCCGGCCCGCGCCATCACGCGCCGCAGATCCTCGCCTGCGGTCTCCGGATTGAACTTGCCGGTGACGCACAGCCGCAGGATCTGCGTCAAATCATGATAGAGCCGCGCCGCCGAGCGCAGGATCTCGGCCTCGGACTGGCCGAGCAGGCCGAGCTTGGCGGCATGCTCCAGCACCTGCAGCGTCGAGACGCTGAGGATCTCCGGCTTCGCTGAGGCGTGCGCGAGCTGCAGATATTGCGCGATGAAGTCGATGTCGACGAGCCCGCCGGCGGCAAGCTTGAGGTCCCAGACATCGTCCTCGCCCTTCTCCAGCGCGATCGCGCGCCGCATGTCGGCAACGTCGGCCGCGGTCGACACTGCATCGCGCGGCCGGGTCAGCACGCTGCGGATGATCGCCTCGATCCTCTCGCGGAACTGCGGTGACGACGAGATCACGCGCGCGCGCGTCAGCGCCATGTGCTCCCAGGTCCAGGCTTCGCGCTCCTGGTAGTCGGAAAACGAATCGATCCGCGAGGCGACCGGGCCGGCCCGCCCCGACGGCCGCAGCCGCATGTCGACCTCATAGAGCACGCCGTAATTGGTCCGGGTCGTGAAGGCGCTGATCAGGCGCTGGGTGAAGCGGGCAAAATACTGCGCGCCGTGCAGCGGACGCTCGCCATCCGAGTCGGGCGCCTCGCTGTCGAAATCGTAGAGCAGGATCAAGTCGAGGTCGGAGGACGCCGTCATCTCGCGGCTGCCGAGCCGGCCCATCGCGACGATCGCGGTCTCCTGCCCCTTGATCCGACCATATTGCGCGGCGAACTGGTCGGTGACGAGACCGTGCACGGTGTGCACGATGCCTTCCGCGACGTCGGCAAAGGCCGTGCTGGCGTGCTGCGCCGACACCGTGCCGGACAGGATCCGCGTGCCGATCAGGAACAGGCTCTCCTGGCCGAACAGCCTCAGACGATCGAGGAAGTCCTCATAGGACGATGCATCCTGGAGCGTGGCGGCAAGCCGCTCCGACAGCTCCTTCTTGTCCGGCATCGCGCCGAAGAAGCGCGGATCGACCAGGCCGTCCATGATCTGCGGCTGCCGCGCCAGCATGTCACCGAGCCGCGGCGCCGCGCCAAGGATCAGCGCCACCAGCGCGACGAAATCGCGGTTCTGGCTCAGCAGCGAGATCAGCCGGCCACCCCGCTGCAGCGCGCCGAGGAAACGGTCGAACGCCGCGACCGCATCGTCAGGCTCCTCGGCATCCGCGAGCCCATCGATCAGGCCAGGAATGAATTCGAGGAACGCCGCCCGCGTCGCCTCCACGCGCAATGCGCGATAATCACCCTTGATCCATTGCTGCACGGTGCCGGCGACCATGACCGGCTTCTTGAAGCCCAGACTGGCGAGATGCTCGATCAGGCGACCGTCTTCGGGGCCTGCCCCGTAATCGACATCCGGCAGCTTCGCGCTCCCGGTCGGATCGTCGCCCTCGAACAGCTTGCCGTAATGGTTCTGCACGATCTTGAACTGGCCAAGCAGGTCCCTGGCGAAGGCCTCGCGATTCTCGTAGCCGAAGAAATGCGCAAAGCGCTCGACCGCTTCCGGCTCCTCGGGCAGCGAATGGGTCTGCTCGTCGGCGATCATCTGCAGCCGGTGCTCGACCCGGCGCAGGAATTCGTAGGCCGTCGTCAGTTCGTCGCGCGCCTCAAAGGTGATCCAGTTGCTGTCGGCGAGGACATTGAGCGCCTCCAGCGTCGGGCGCACCCGCAACTCCGGATGGCGGCCGCCGGCGATCAGCTGCTGGGTCTGGGCGAAGAACTCGATCTCGCGGATGCCGCCGCGGCCGACCTTGACGTTGTGGCCCTCGACCGAGATCTCGCTCTGGCCGCGATAGGTCTGCATCTGCCGCTTCATGTCGTGGACGTCGGCAAGCGCGGCAAAATCCAGATGCTTGCGCCAGACGAACGGCGCGAGCTCCGCGATCAGCGCCTCGCCGGCCTTGGGATCGCCGGCGCAGGGCCGCGCCTTGATCATCGCGGCGCGTTCCCAGGTACGCCCCTCGCGCTCGTAATAATGCAAGGCCGCGTCGGTCGAGATCGCGACCTGGGTCGAGGCCGGGTCCGGACGCAGCCTGAGATCGACCCGGAACACATAGCCCTCGCCCGAGCGCTGCTGCAGCATCCGCGCCATCGCCTGGGTGACGCGGACGAAGAACGGCTGCGGCTCGATATCCTCGGCGAGCGAGGTGGCCGTGCGATCGAAGAACACGATCAGGTCGATGTCGCTGGAATAGTTCAGCTCGCCCGCGCCCATCTTGCCCATCGCAAGCACGATCAGGCCCGAGCCTGCTTCCGGATGCTCAGGATCGACGGCAGTCATGCGGCCGCGGGCGATCTCCTGCAGAAACAAGTATCGCAGCGCCGACTGCACCGAATTCACCGCAATGTCGGTCAGCGCCGCCGTCACCCGCATCACCGGCCAGACGCCGCCGATATCGCACAGCGCGATCATCAGCGCGGCCTCCGCCTTCATGCGGCGAAGCAGAACCATCACGTCGGCCTCGCTGCCGGCGGCGAGCACGTCGCGCGAGGTCGTCTCGATCAGGTTCGCAAGATGCGACTCCGGGTCGCATGACAGGATCCGGATCAGCCGCGCGGCATCAGCCCTCGCGAGCTCGAACAGATAGGGCGAGAACTCGGCAATGCCGCGCAGGATGTCCCGAGCGAACGGGTGCTCCAGCAGCGCCGCGAGCGCAGCCGATTGCGCCGGCTCGAGCTCGGCGAACCAGTCGGTCAGGCGCTGATCGGCGGATACGGGAGCGGCGACACGCGGTCCGTCCGCGAACCGCGCGGCCAGAAGGTGTCGATCCGCGTTTCCCGGCGCGGCGGCATTCATGCCGCCTTCTGTGGCACATCCTGCGTTTGAGCCGCAAGCCTGTCACTGCCGCCCTCCCGCGCCGGCAGCACCAGGGTGGCCACCAGCCCCGGATGGGCATCGCCGAGCCGCAGCTCGCCGCCGTGGAGCGTGGCAACCGCCGAGGCCAGGCTGAGGCCGAGACCGGAACCGGGTAAGGTGCGGCTCGCCTCGAGCCGGACGAAGCGCTCCACCGCGTGCTTGCGGTCACCCTCGGGGATGCCGGGACCGTGGTCGGTGACGCTGAGCAGGACCTGATCACCCTCGCGCCGGGCCTCGATCAGGATCTCCCGCGCATCGGCCTTCATCGGCTCCACGCCCGCTCCGGGCTTGCCATATTTGATGGCGTTCTCGACCAGGTTGGCGACAGCCTGGCTGATCAATTCGCGGTTGCCGTGAATCGGCGCCGGCGCGGTCTTCACCTGCAGCGTCATGCCGTCGTCCTCAGCGAGCGGCTCGTACAGTTCGTGGATGCCGTTGGCGACGTCGGCGCCGTCGAAATCGTCCATGTTGCCACGCGCCTGGCCGGACTCGGCGCGCGCGATCATCAGCAGCGCGTTGAAGGTGCGGATCAAGCCGTCGGACTCCTCGATCGTCCGCTCCAGCGCCGCGCGATAATCGGCCTCGGAGCCCGACCGCGCCAGCGCCTCCTCGGCGCGGTTGCGCAGCCGCGTCAGCGGGGTCTTGAGGTCATGGGCGATGTTGTCGGAGACCTCCTTCAGCCCCGTCATCAGCGCCTCGATGCGCTCCAGCATGACATTGAGATTTTCCGCGAGACGGTCGAGCTCGTCGCCGCTGCGGCCGACCGGCAGCCGGCCGGACAGATCGCCCGCCATGATGCGCTTGGTGGTGCCGGTCATGGCGTCGATCCGGCGCAGCACGCGGCGCGCGACGAAGATACCGCCACCGATGCCGAGCACGACAACGACGAGGATCGACCATTGCGCGGCCTTGGCGACGATGCCGAACAGCCGCCGCCGCTCCTCGAGGTCGCGTCCGACCAGGAGGCGGAAACCGTTATCCATCTCGGTGACCCGCACCAGCGCGCGGTGATCGGTCTTGTCCTGGTCGTCGAACCGGCGATAGGCGGTCTCGCTCCAGCCCTGGACGCTCATCACGCCAGGCGCCAGCGAGCCGACATTGCCGGCCAGCGCCTGCCCGTTCGGCGCCGTCAGGAGATAGAGGTTGGCGCCCGGCCGCAGCGCACGATTGCCCATAGTGGTCAGCAGGCCGTGCAGGCCGCGACGGTTATAGATGGCGGTGATCTCGCCGATCTCGACGTTGACGGTCGTCGTGATCTGCTCGGTGATCAGCCGCCGCGTGTTCCAGGCGAAATAAGCCAGCAGCGAGGCAGCAAACAGCGCGAACAGGAACAGGTAGACCAGCGTCAGCCGAAACGCCGTGGTCCGGATCAGTTTGCCGAAGGCCGTCACGATCTACCTAATGCCATCTCTGATCATATACCCCGCGCCGCGGATGGTATGCAGCAGCGGCCGCTCAAAACCCTTGTCGATCTTGGAGCGCAGCCGCGAGATGTGGACGTCGATGACGTTGGTCTGCGGATCGAAATGATAATCCCAGACGTTTTCGAGCAGCATGGTGCGCGTCACCACCTGGCCTGCGTGCTTCATCAGATATTCGAGCAGGCGGAACTCGCGCGGCTGCAAGGTCAGCTCGTCCTTGCCCCGGGCGACGCGATGCGACAGGCGATCGAGCTCGAGGTCGCCGACCCGGTAGGTGGTCTCCTCGGCCGGCCCGACATTGCGCCGCGACAGCACCTCGACGCGCGCGAGCAGCTCGGCGAAGGAATAGGGTTTTGGCAGATAGTCGTCGCCGCCGGCGCGCAGACCCTTGATGCGGTCGTCGACCTGGCCGAGCGCCGAGAGGATTAGCACCGGCGTCCGGTTGCCCTTGTCGCGCAGGAGGCCGATCAGCGACAGGCCGTCCCGCTTCGGCAACATGCGATCCACCACCAGCACGTCGTAGTCGCCGGTCTCCGCCATCGACAGGCCTTCCTCGCCGTCGGAGGCGAGATCGGCGATATAGCCGACTTCGCGGAATGCCTTGACCAGATAGTCGGCTGACTCGCGGTCGTCTTCGATGATCAGGATGCGCATTTGCGGAGCGGTTGCGGTCACGGGAATGGGCCCTCTGTCAGCATGGCGCGGCCGGCCTGCACATGCAAGACGACCGCGAATATTCCGGATTGTTTGAAAAAAGTGGGCGGTGAAGCTGGGGGACCTCACCGCCCTGAGACCTTCCGACAGAGGGGGGCATATTCCATCGAAAGGCAACATAGGGAGCGAGCAAGGGGCCCGCCCCCCGGAACGCGCCGTCGGCGGGGGCGACGAATGCCGGCGACGCGTTCCAACTCATAGATAGTTATCCCTTGGCCAGCGGCACTGCCACAAAGCGCGACGAACCGCCGCTCTTCACGCGCATGAGAACGCTGTTCTTGCTGTCATTGCGCGCCGCCGTGATTGCATCACGCACCTCACCGGCGGTGCCGACGGTCTTGCCGGCGACCTCGAGGATCACGTCGCCTTCCTTGAAGCCCCGCTCAGCGGCAGCACTCTTGGGATCGACTTCGGTCACGACCACGCCTTCCTTGCCGGCGCCGGCCACGCTGTTGGCGGGTGCCACAGTGAGGCCCAGTTTCGGCACGTCGGTGCCACGGGACGCGTTGCCCTTGTCGCCGTTGTTGTCGGTGTCAGCCTTGGCTTCCAGGCTGTTCGGCAACTGGCCGAGCGTGAGGTTGACGGTCTTGTCCTGACCCTTGTGCAGCACGTTCAGCTTCACGGCATTGCCGGGCGCGAGGCCACCGATGGTGCGGGCGAGTTCGCGCGCATCCTTCACCGGCTCGCCATTGACGGCGGTGATGACGTCACCGGACTCGATGCCGGCCTTGGCCGCGGGGCCGTTAGCCTGCGGTTCGGCAACCAGCGCGCCTTCGGCCTTCTTCATGCCGAGGCTGTCGGCGATGTCGGAGGTCACCGGCTGGATCTGGACGCCGATCCAGCCGCGGCTGACCGAACCCTTGTCCTTCAGCTGGGCAACGACGCTCTTGACGGTCTGGGCCGGGATCGAGAACGCGATGCCGACGCTGCCGCCGGACGGCGAGTAGATCGCGGTGTTGACGCCCATCACCTCACCGGACACGTCGAACGCCGGGCCGCCCGAATTGCCCTTGTTCACGGGCGCATCGATCTGGATGAAATCGTCGTACGGACCGTTGCCGATGTCGCGGCCGGAGGCCGAGACGATGCCCGCGGTCACGGTGCCGCCGAGACCGAAGGGATTGCCGACCGCCAGTACCCAGTCGCCGATGCGCGGCTTGGTGTCGGAGAGCTTGGCAAACTGGAAGTTGGAGCCGCCCTCGACCTTGATCAGCGCGAGATCGGTGCGCGGATCGGTGCCGATCACCTTGGCGGAGAAGGTCTTGCCGTCATCGGTCGTGACCTCGACCTTGTCGGCGCCGTCGACGACGTGATTGTTGGTCACGGCGAAGCCGTCAGCCGAGATGAAGAAGCCGGAGCCCTGGCCCGTCACCACGCCACCGCCACGCGGTCCACCGCGCAGACCCGGGGGCAAGCCATCCGGACCGCCAAAGCGGCGGAAGAAGCGCTCCATCGGCGAACCCGGCTGGAACGGCGAATCGTCATTATTGTTGCTGTCGTCCTTCGCGACCTTCTCGCGAATGTTGACCTTGACCGAGATCACCGACGGCTTCACGCGCTCGACGATGTCGGCAAACCCGACCGGCTGCTGAACCTTCTTGACCTCGTTATTGACCTGCGCATGCGCAGGCGTCGTGAACAGGTCGGCCGGGTTGTGGGTGGGGCTGAAGCCGTAGGTGGCGGCACCGAGGCCGGCCACGACCGACGCCATCAGCGCGAGTTTGCGGGCAGAGAACAGCGAGCGCTTGGGCGCCTTGTAGGACGGAAGGGTCGAGAGGTCGGGACGGTCGGTCATGTCTTGATATCTCCAGGGCCAGAATCAGTCGGTGCTGGGGCGAGCACCTGATGCGTCTGAACATGGGGTCATCAGCCTTACGGCGCGCTGGCTGCGGAATTAAACTTTGGTAATTGAGCCGGGCGGCGCTGCGGCAGAATAGCGCATGCAAATTAAGGGCTTAGAAAGGAACTAAAGCGGCTTGTCCGGCGCGGATTCGGCCGCCAGCAGCCGCTCAAGGCGCGCCTGCTCGTCGGACGTCAATCCGGGGCTGGAATCGCCCCCGCCGGCGGCCGGATTTGCCTTGCGCCGGCCGAGCCGCCAGAGCGCAAAACCGCCCAGCAAAAGCGCCAGCGGCGGGGTCAGCCACAGCACCAGCGTGTGCTCGTTGAGGCGCGGCTTCAGCAGCACGAATTCGCCGTAGCGGGCCACCAGGAAATCGATCACCTGGCGGTCGCTGTCGCCGGCCGAGATCCGTTCACGCACCAGCAGGCGGAGGTCGCGCGCCAGCGGCGCCTCGGAATCGTCGATCGACTGGTTCTGGCAGACCATGCAGCGCAGTTCCTTGGAGAGCTCGCGCGCCCTCGCCTCCTTCGCCGGGTCCGCCATGATCTCGTCCGGCAGCACGGCCTGGGCGGGCATCGCACCGAGCACCAGGGTCGCCACAAGCGCGGCGGCTGCAAGGGCGCGCGACCGCATCACTCGGCCGCCTGCAATGCGCGCGCCGCTTTCGCCGCCGGTTTCGGCGCGCCGACCCGCAAGCGGCGGTCGGACAGCGACAGCATGCCGCCGAAGGCCATCAGCACCGGGCCCCACCAGATCATTAGCACCAGCGGCTTGTGATAGATTCGCACCGCGATCGCGCCGTCGGCCGAGGTGTCGCCGAGCGAGATATAGAGCTGGCTCGCGCCGCGCGTCAGCAGCGCGGCCTCGGTCGTCGAGGCGCCGCGGGTGGTGAAATTGCGCTTCGACGGCGTCATCACGCTGACCTTCTCGCCGTCCCGCGTTACGGTGAATTGCGCGACCATCTCGCGGAAGTTCGGCCCCTGCCGTGGGTTCAGGCCGTCGAGCCGCAGCTCGTAGCCGGCGACGCGCGCGACGTCGTCCGGCTTCATGGAGCCGATATATTCGCTGTTCCAGGTGGTCTCGCAGACGATCCCGATCAGCGCGACGCCGAGGCCGGCATGCGCGAAGACCGTGCCCCAGGTCGCGCGCGGCAAGCCGCGTGCACGGCGCAGCGAGAGCGACAGCGGAATCCGGAACAGCGCGATGCGTTCGGCGAGATCGCACAGCGCGCCCATGATCACGAAGGCCGCAAGCCCGATCGCGAGCGGTGCCAGCGTCGCGCCGCCATAGGTCCACGCAAACACCAGCGCGATCGCAATCAGCGCTGCGATGCCGGCGACCATCAGCCGTTGCGCCGCGCCGAGCAGGTCGCCGCGCTTCCAGGCCAGCAGCGGCCCGAACGGCACCGCGAGCAGCAGCGGCACGAACAGCGGCGCGAAGGTGAAATTGAAGAACGGCGCGCCGACCGAGATCTTCTCGCCGGTCAGGACCTCGAGCGCCAGCGGATACAGCGTGCCGATGAACACCGTCGCGCAGGCGGTGGTGAGCAGCAGATTGTTGAGCACCAGCGCGCCTTCGCGCGAAATCGGCGCGAACAGCCCGCCCTGCTTCAGCGCCGGCGCGCGCCAGGCATAGAGCGACAGGCTGCCGCCGATGAAGACGAACAGGATCAGCAGGATGAACACGCCGCGGGTCGGATCGGTGGCGAAAGCGTGGACCGATGTGAGCACGCCGGAGCGCACCAGGAAGGTGCCGAGCAACGACAGCGAAAACGTCAGGATCGACAGCAGGACGGTCCAGACCTTCAGCGCGTTGCGCTTCTCCATCACCAGCGCCGAATGCAACAGCGCGGTGCCGGCAAGCCAGGGCATCAGCGAGGCGTTCTCGACCGGATCCCAGAACCACCAGCCGCCCCAGCCGAGCTCGTAATAGGCCCAGTAGGAGCCCATCGCGATGCCGAGCGTCAGGAAGATCCACGCCATCAGCGTCCATGGCCGCACCCAGCGGGCCCAGGCGGCGTCGATCCGCCCTTCCAGCAGCGCCGCCACCGCGAACGAGAACGAGATCGAGAAGCCGACATAGCCGAGATAGAGCATCGGCGGATGCACCGCGAGGCCGATATCCTGCAGCACCGGATTGAGGTCGCGTCCCTCGATCGGCGGATTGGCGATGCGCAGGAACGGGTTCGAGGTGATCAGGATGAACAGGTAGAAGGCGCTGGCGACCCAGGCCTGCACCGCCAGCACATGCGCGCGCAGCGACAGCGGCAGGTTGTTGCCGAAGGCCGCGACGAGGCCGCCGAACAGCGCCAGGATCGACACCCAGAGCAGCATCGAGCCTTCATGGTTGCCCCACACGCCGGTGATCTTGTAGAGCAGCGGCTTCAGCGAGTGCGAATTCTCGTAGACATTTGCGACCGAGAAATCCGAGGTGACGTGCAGCGTCACCAGCGCCGCGAACGACGCCGCGACGAACAGCAATTGAGCGAGCGCGGTCGAGCGCGCGACGTTCATCAGCGCCGCATCGCGCCAGCGCGCGCCCACGATCGGCACGATCGACTGGATCAGCGCCAGCGCGAGCGCGAGCACCAGGGCATAATGTCCGCTTTCGGCGATCACCGCATCGCTCCCTGGGTCGGCGCCGCGGAGGCGCTCGGCATGCTGTTTGGTTTGGCGCCGTAGTCGTCCTTCCAGTGGCCCTGCTTCTTCAGGGCATCGGCGACATCCTTCGGCATGTAGGTCTCGTCATGCTTGGCGAGCACGGTGTCGGCGCGGAACACGCCGTCAGCATCGAGCGCGCCTTCGGCCACCACGCCCTGCCCCTCGCGGAACAGGTCCGGCAGGATGCCCTTGTAGGCGACCGGCAGCGTCGCGCCGCCGTCACCGACGGTGAAGGTCACCGCGAGATTGTCGCCGCGCTTGAGCGAGCCCTGCTCAACCAGGCCGCCGAGGCGGAACCGCTTGCCCGGCCCGAGATGCTTCTCGGCGACCATGGATGGCGTCGAGAAGAACACGATGGAATCGCGCAGCGCGTTCAGCACCAGGCCCGCGGCGACCGCGAGCACGACGAGCGCGCAGCCGATCAGTGTCAAACGCCGTTGCTTCCTGGTCATGGTTCATCCTTGCGCATGACATTCGCCGAAAACCGCCGCACATGTTTCGGCATCATGCGTTATCCATCCAATCCGAGACTCTTCAGCCCCTCATTGAGCTGGCGCAACCGATCCGCATCATTGGCCACCGCCTGACGGGCATCCGCGAGCGCGCTCAACGCCTTGTCGCGCTGTCCCATCACGAGATAGGCGCGAACCAGCCGCAGCCAGCCCTCGACATCGTCGCCGTTGGTCTTCAGCCGCGTCGCCAGCCGATCGACCATACTCTGGATCATGGTGCCGCGATCGGCCTCGCTCATGTCCTTGGCCGCCGCCACCGCGCCGTCAGGCAGCGCGGGTGCGCTGACGCCACCGACGCGAACCAGCGCGGCCTGCACCAGCGGCCGCCATGGCGCGTCGGACGGCGCCTTCGCCATCATCTTCTGCCAGATCGCGGCGGCGTCGGCCTTGCGGCCGTCCTGCTCGGCGGCGAGGCCGAGGAAATAGTTGGCCTTGGCATCGTCGCCATTCAGCGCGACCGAGCGCTCGAACTCCGCCTTGGCGTCCGCGGTGACGACGCCGCCGGCGGCCCCCATCAGCGCCTCGCCGAGATCGGCGCGGCGATCGGCGCTGTCGCCAGCATAGGTGATGGCATTGCGATAGGCACGCACCGCGTCATCGTAGCGCCCAAGGCGCGACAGCACCGGCGCCAGCACGGTCCAGCCGCGGCCGTCGGTCGGGTTCTTCTCCAGATGGGCCTCGACCTGCGCGACCAGATTGGTGAGCGGCTGGTTGGCATCGGCCACCCGGCTGCGCTCGGCGAGTGGAAAGTCGCCGAGGCGCGGCGAGCCGAGCGCGAGATAGAAGCCCGAAGCGATGACCGGCAACCCGACCAGGGCCACGATCGCAGCTGTGCGCCGCAGACTGAGACTGCCTGGCACCGGGGCTTCGTGTTCGCTCTGGTCGGCGGCGGCGAGCAGCCGGCGGCTGATCTCGATCCGCGCTGCATCGGCCTCGGCAGCGCCGATGATCCCGGCGGCCATGTCGCGGTCGATTTCGGCGAGCTGGTCCCGGTAGACCACGACCTCACTGCCGCCGGTATCCGCCCGTCCGCGGCGGCTGAGCGGCCACAGCACGGCAAAGATCGCCGCGACCGTCATCAGCGCGAACACAAACCACAGCGTCATCAAGCGGTTCCCGGATGGAACGGCGGCTTCCGGCAAGCCGCCTTGGAAGCGCTTTACACTACCGGCGCCAAGCGCGGCAATTGACAATTACTGGATCGACCGAAGGTCGGAATCGGGCGACTTCGGGCGCCGTTCCGGCGGTATTGCAACGGCGTGTTCGGGGCGAAGGCGCGCATTACCAAAATATCGAAAACAACCCCATGCAAAGGTGCCGGCGGGCGGCCGCCGGCGCTCGAATGCCGACTTGACACGTCGGGCAAATCAGCGCCACACTTCCATTATTCCGAAATTGTGCAAGCTTTCTCTTCCGACACTGGCGCGGTCGCATGACAGTTTACGAGAGACTCACAATTGTTGACCAGTTTGAGGACCGCGCCAGCAACCGAGCCGCAGTGATGCGTGCTTGCGATGTCATGACGTGCTACTTGACGCAATTGAAACGTCCGTTGCCTGAAGTAGCCGCACAAGCGGTTAAAGTTGCTCAAGCGTATATTGCTGGATCAACGGCAATTGGAGGCCTCCATGACGAAGTCAGGCAAATTTCCAACTTCTTGAAGGAAGCTAGGCGTTCCGATTCTCATCTCAATGACGCCCTTTCGGTTATTCGAGCTACCGAAGCGCTTATGAGGCTCTTGGAAGAGCCAAGATGGGGAGGAGGTGCTTCAGAAGCACTTTCAAATTTTTTGGAGTTGGTGGATGGATTTGAACAAGATCACCGCCTGTTCGAGCACTTGCTGGAAAGCACATTTGACGACTCGAAATCTTAGAATCGCGCTGACAATGTCACCGCAATTCCTGGCTCTTTTTCGCCCGTAGTTGTCCGCGGTACCACTACCCCGCCCGCGTCGACTTCCGCTCGCCGGTCACCGCGTTCTCCGCCGCCCGGTTCATCAGCGAGGCGTAGTCGTGGCCGAACAGCACTTCGCAGAAGCGGATCGCGGCCTTGACCTGCTGCTGGCGGAAGGACCGGACCCGGGCGTCGCCGCCGCGCAGCGACTGCACCAGCCCTTCGGTCGACTGCTCGACATAATGTTGCAGGTCCGAGAAGGTCCGCAGTGTCACCTCGTTGATGGCGAGCTCGCTGGCGTAGGTGCGGCACACCGCGACGAAATCGATCAGGGCCGCGGCGTCCTCGACCTCGGACTGATCGATCTTGGCGCCGGCCGTGATGTCCTTGTCGGCGCGCTGGCGCAGGATGCGGCGGACCCGGCCCGGCACGCTGTCGATCTCCGATTGCAGCGCGTTGGAGGTATCGGCACGCACCGACGTGAGCTGGCGCCCCCAGGTGGAATCGTTGCGCAGGTCGAGCTCGGTGCGCAGGCCGCGGACGCCGTCATGCAGGGTCTTGAGCTGCTCTCCGACATAATCGAAATGCCCGCGCTTGATGTCGGTGCGCAGACAGGCTGCGACGAACGACAAGTCATGCAACGCGATGGTGACGGCGATGCCGTACGGCGTTGCCGCGACCCGCAGCTCGTCGTCGGAGGCCGCCATCTTGATCGCGAGGCGGATGATCTGCCATGGCGCGGCGAGCCGCTGCGCGATCAATGACAATGCGAACGGCAGCAGTTGCGGCGTCTGCAGCGACGGCAGCTTCAGCGCCTCCATCGCCGAGGCGATCTGGGAATCGGAAAACACCCTGATCTGGCTCGGCAGCCGGCTGCCCAGGGTTTCCAGCGCCTCGCGGGCCTGCAACACGAGGCCGATCGGCAGCAGGTCCTCGACAACGCTCGGCGGGCCGACGCGTGACAGCGCGCGCTGACGGTCGTCCTGGGTCGGCCCCGCGATCTTGAGGATGGCTTCCGCTGCCGCCAGCTGGAACTTGCGCGCGGCGATCTCCATCGGACCGCTCTCCGAGGCAGCCGCCAGCGCCGTCTCGAATTCGCGGGCGGCCTCGGGCGCGCCCTCGCGGGCGAGCCACTGCCAGATCGGCAGCAGCGAGGCACGCCGGAGCTGACCCGGTCGGGTCGGGAAATTGGTCTCGGCGAGGAACGGCTCGAGTGGCCGGAACAGGAGCCGCGCCGGATCGTCGCTGCGCGGCTGGATCTGCTCGTCCTGCTCGGCCCCGCGCACGATCTTGCGCAGCTGCTCCAGGACCAGGTTGGCGACGGCGACATCATCGCCGCGTTCGACGGCGCGCTCCAGCTCCCGCATCAGCAGCGCCTGCGATTGCGGCGGAAGCTGCGCGAGATAATCCCTCAGCCGCTCGGTCGATTTCTGGCTCATGCCCGGTCGTGAAAGCTAGGTGCCCGGCAAACGCCGCAGCCCGTCCGCCCGCGATGATAGAGGTCGGCGCGTTAAGAACGCGTTTAGGAATACTGACGGCAACGCCGCCCAAAAGGCTGCGCCGGCTCCGCAGGGCAAATCGCATATGATGTCTGCGAAGATTGTCCGCGAGCCCCCCTCGCCTCTCCCGCAAGCGGTGCTGTCCTAATTCGGACACTTGCTCCGGGGAACCAGGACACTTGTCAAACACCCGGGAAAAAGTGGCAGTTTATTTGCGTTCGATTCACACAGGTGATTTCTGGAACAGGCAGCTGATTCGATCTTTTCGGGATTGGGCAGGGCATTTCATTAAGATCAAATTACAAGCCCAGAATGGGCCGCCGATTATCGGCAACCGGCGGCTCGGCGTGAGAATGGGAATAAAGAACGGCTCCAGCATTACCTCCAAGGGTGCTGGGGCCGTTTCTCTGCGCGCCCCAGGAACGAGGCGTGTCGGCTGGCGGTTGTTTTACGTCCGGCGTCCCCGCCGGGTGCGTCGGATGACGTTGCAAACTCGGTCCCGGCTTGCGCCCCCTCGCTGGGGCCGCTTCTTTTTTACGGTTAGGAACAGCCCCGGTGACGTTCCGTTGTCGCGTGGTCCCGGTGCTCAAAACGGACAGCACTTGGACACGGCCTCAGCGTTCCCCCGGCGCTGGGGCCGTTTCTTTGGGGTGAAGAAGAAAGGTTCGGCCTTCGCCGGGCCTCGTAGTTCAAGCTGACTTGCAATTAGCGCCATCCCGGCTTCCACATGGGAACGCAAAGTTCCTATCGGGCTTCCTTCATGGTCCGCTCGACTTCATCGGCCAGCGTCCGGTGATGTGCGGCCAACTTAGCGAACAGTTCTTTCTTGGTCTTATTGGTCGCCAGCTTGCTGATTAGCTCGCACTCTTCCGCCTCGACACGAAGCTTCTCTAAGTGCGCCTGCATGTCCTTCATGGGCCGTCTCCCGAGATCGGGGGATGATTGCACGGGGAACAAGCCGCGCAATACGACTTCTGGAACTCCGTTCACCCACGGAGAACCCCGGGATTGGATCTAAATCCTTTGATCTAGATCATGGGCAAGAACAGATTGCGTACCGCACGAGGGATTAAAAACGGACAGCACCTGCGAGCGCAGCGGGAGCGCACCGCCTTCGCGAACGCCATTCAACCTAATATCATCATGCCCTACACCGCCGGCAGCACGAGCTCGGCCCGCAGACCGCCGATCGGCGCGTCATTCAGCGTGAGACTGCCGCCATAGAGACCGGCGAGATCGGTCACGATGGACAGGCCGAGCCCCGAGCCGGGCTTCGATTCGTCGAGCCGCTGGCCGCGCCGCGCCACCTGGGCGCGCTCGGCCTCCGACAGGCCGCGTCCGTCGTCGTCGACCACAATGCGCAGCCTGGGGCCGGCGCCCGAGGCCTCCGGCGGGACCACGCTGACCTCGATGAAAACCTGAGAAGCCGCCCATTTGCAGGCGTTGTCGACGAGATTGCCGACCATCTCCTCGAGATCCTGCCGCTCGCCGCGAAACCGCGCCGCCGGGTCGGCCTTCGCCTCGATCGCGAGGTCGCGATCGCGATGGATCTTCTCCATGGTCCGGCGCAGCGCCTCGATAACAGGGGCGACGTCGGTGATGGTGCTGACGATGGTGGCCCGGGCGGCGATCCGCGCGCGCTCGAGGTGATGCGCGACCTGGTCACGCATCAGGTCGGCCTGCTCCAGCACCTTGCTGGCAAAGGGATCGCCGGCATGCGCGCCGGCTTCGTTCACGATCACCGACAGCGGCGTCTTGATCGCATGGGCGAGATTGCCGACATGGGTGCGCGAGCGCTCGACGATCTCCCGGTTGGCATCGATCAGCGCGTTGGTCTCGCGCGCGAGCGGCGCGATCTCGACCGGAAACCGGCCTTCGAGGCGCTCGGCGCGGCCGGAGCGGATATCGGCAATCGCATCGGATATGCGCTTGAGCGGCGCGAGGCCGTAGCGCACCTGGAAGATCGTGGTCAGCAGCAGCACGATGCCGAGGGCTGCGAAGGTGCCGCCGAGATAATAGTCGAAGCTGCGCGTCTCATCGAAGATCTCGGTGGCATCGCCGGCGACGCTGACCAGGAACTTGCCGTCGGCGCCGAGATCGACCGGGCGCTCGACCACGCGCAGGCTCTGGCCTTCGGGTCCGTCGACATAGCCGAGGCGGACGCCGGCGGCAGTCAACTCGGCGCCGTGCTCCTCGAGCTTCGGCAGCTTCTTGTCCCACAGCGAGCGTGAGGCGCGGGTCTCGCCCTTTTCCGTGTCGGTGCGGGTGATCTGCCAGTACCAGCCCGACAGCGGCAGGTCGAACAGCGGCTCGCCGAGCGACTGGAACTGGCGGTCCGCCGGCTCGTCCGGCGTCGCCACCTCGGCGATCAGGGTGCGCAAATAGAGATTGAGCCGCCGATCGAAGGCGCGCTCGGTGGCGTCGCGATAGACCGACGACAGGATCACGCCGGTGATCGCCAGGATCACCACCACCCAGGCGGTCGCCGAGACGAACAGGCGGGTCGCAAGCGAGCTGCCGCCCATCAGAGCACGGGCTCGAACAGCGTGTCAGCGGCAACAGACATCAGGGATTCAAACATTGGCGAATCCAGTTCTCCCGGCGCGGATCATGCCAATGCCCGTATACGCCGATCAAGCACTCTAAGAGCATGATCCGATTGAACAGGATATGCCCTCATCCTTTTGTTTGGTCGCGCTTTCTTCACGCGGACCGGTTCGCTTGACAAAGCGCTTTAGGTCGGCGGCGACAGCATGTAGCCGAGGCCCCGAACAGTCTGGATAATATCGACTTCCAGCTTCTTGCGGATGCGGCCGACGAACACCTCGATCGTGTTGGAGTCGCGGTCGAAGTCCTGGTCGTAGAGGTGCTCGACCAGTTCGGTGCGCGAGACCACCCGCCCGGTGTGGTGCATCAGATAGTCGAGCAGATTGTACTCGTGCGAGGTCAGCTTGATCGGGTTGCCGTTGACGGTGACCCGCTTGGTCCGGGTATTGAGCGCCACCGGCCCGCAGGTCAGCTCGACCTGGGCATGCCCGGTCGCGCGGCGCAGCAGCGCGCGGATCCGCGCCAGCACCTCCTCCAGATGGAAGGGTTTTGCGACATAGTCGTCGGCGCCGGCATCGAACCCCTGAACCTTGTCGCTCCAGCGGTCGCGCGCGGTGAGAATCAGCACCGGCATCACCCGCTTGTTCCGCCGCCAGGCCTCGAGCACCGAGATACCGTCCATCTTCGGCAGGCCGATATCCAGCACGACCGCGTCGTAGGGCTCGCTGTCGCCAAGGAAATGCCCCTCCTCGCCGTCGAACGCGCGATCGACCACATAGCCGGCGTCCGTCAGCGCGGTGGTGAGCTGGCGGTTCAGATCCGGGTCATCCTCAACGACGAGCAGACGCACTTTGGCCTCCGAGAGTGAGCATTGCGATATTCCGGCATCAAATGAGGCTCCCGGCCGTGAACGGCCTATGAATGGAGCCACAGGCGAAACCTTATTTTTTCGTCAGGTGCACATCCCGGGAACCCGCGCAAGCGTCACTGGTTCCCACTGAGAGATGCGCGCCAAGTGGGATTGAGTTTCAGCATGTGGTATTTTGATACCTTTCATTTGGCAACAGGACGACCCGTCGTGTCTGTCACAATCGGCGGGCAAGTTAACCTTCGGCGACCATTTCCATGTCGCTGACACGGGTGATGCGCTAATCCAGCCTGGGGTCGTCTGCGGTACAGGACCGGGAATACTTTGTCGCATATTTCAAAGATACGGAGGTTTGGCGTGATTGCGGGCTGGCTTGCGCTTGCCTTTATCGCGTTCGTGACGCTGTCGCCGGTCCAGGACCGTCCGTCGTTTTTCCATCCTCAGACCGAGCGCTTCGCCGCGTTTGCAGTGATGGCAATGGCCTTTGTGTTGGGTTACCCGCGGCGTACCGCGCTGATCTTGCTCTTTGTTGTCTTCAGCTCGTTCACACTCGAAGCGATGCAATTGCTGACACCGGACCGTCACGGCCGCCTGCTCGACGCGATCGTCAAGGTGGCGGGAGGTCTTGCCGGCATCGGCGCAGGTCACCTCATCCTGTTGGTGCTGCGCAGCCAGCTCGGCCGGCTGAGGTCGCGCGCGGACGCAGCTTAGTCTTCCGCCATTTTGAGCATGATCTCCGCGCAAACGCGTTCCGTGTTTGTCGCAACGGAAAGCCGCTTCGCGCTTTTCCGGATCATGCCCTATCGCCGGCGCGGATGCGCCTTCTGGTGCCACGCCCAGGCCGAGCGAATGATGTGACCGAGACCCGACCGGCTCGCCTTGAAACCGAGGCCGCTTTCCGACCTGGAGGGATCGGCAACCAGGATCGGCGGATCGCCGGCCCTGCGTTCGCACACCACGCTCGGCACCGCTTCGCCGGTCTCGGCGCGGATCGCGTCGAGCACCTCGCGCACCGAATAGCCGGTGCCGGTGCCGAGGTTGAACACACCGCCGGCGCCCCCCTTCAACAACAGCTCGAGCGCCGCGATATGGGCGGCGGCGAGATCGTCGACATGGATGTAGTCGCGCACCGCGGTGCCGTCAGGCGTCTCATAATCTTCGCCGAAGATCGCGAAATCCGGCACGTGCCCGAGCAGCGCCATCAGCGCGCGCGGAATCAAATGCGTCTCGGGATCGCGGAGCTCGCCGATGGTGCCGGATGCATCGGCGCCGCAGGCGTTGAAGTAGCGCAGGCAGACCGATTTGAACTGATAGGCGGCGCGATAATCATCGAGCATCTGCTCGATCATGAACTTGGACCGGCCGTAGGGATTGACGGTCGGCCCTGCGGCGCTCTCGGGAATGGGATCGCGCCCGGCATTGCCATAGACGGCGCCGGTACTGGAAAACACCAGGCGGTCGCAGCCTGCCTCACGCATGCCGCGCAGCAGGCCGAGCGTGCCGGCAACGTTATTGCCAAAGTATTTCTGCGGATCCGCGACGGACTCGCCGACCGCGCTAAACGCGGCGAAGTGCATCACAGCCAGCGCATTGTGCTCGCGGATGGTGGCGGCGATCTTGTCGTGGTCGGCGACGTCGCCGGTCACGAGCGGTCCCCATTGCACGAAATTGCGATGGCCGGTGGAGAGGTTGTCGTAGACGACCGGGAGAAACCCGGCCTCGGCGACCGCCTTGGCGCAATGGGATCCGATGTATCCCGCGCCCCCCGTGATGAGGATCGAACCCCTGCTCGCCATTGAAAATGCCGTCCCTGCGCGGACCAATCCTGCGCCTCAACCACCGCAATGATCGCATGGGTACGACATTCCGTCCGGCGCAGCAAAATGACGATGGGAATAGCGTTAAGAGCAAACGGATTTGCTGCCGCAGTGACGATTAACGCGACCCCAGCGGGACGTTGGTCTGCTGCCCAACCGGCGCCGCGTGTCGTGGTGGCCTTCCATAGGGGTAAACCGGTGTTGCCGGCGGGACCGGCTGGGTCGCCTGCGGCCGCGATGTCGGGACACCGCCGCCCGGGCCGTCGATCGAGTAGCGCGTTGCGCCCTGTGTGGTCTGCCCGGTGCCCTGTGCGAGCACGGGACCGGCTGTGGCGACGACCAGCGTCGCAATCGTGACAAGGCCGGCCAGCTTCATGTCGATGCCTCGATGGGTTGGACCGGGATCAACCGGTCACGCCTGCAATCGTTCCGGAATGCTGTCGCAGCGCCCTCGCAATCTTCATCATCCCTCATACGAAAATGGCGCGGCGAAATGTCTCGCCGCGCCACGTTCAATCGATGGGGCTAACTCAGAAGTTCAGGCGCCAGCCTGCGCGACGGCGGCCCAGTGATCGGGGTTCGCCGGGGTCTGCATCCTGACCCAGCGATAGCGCGCCTGCGACCAGCTGCGGATCTGCGCGTTCAGATTGTCGAGCACGATGTCGCCGCCATCGGCGCGGACCACCAGCACGAGATGATGCTCGCCCCAGGAGGTCACCACCTCGCTCAGCAGCAGGTCGCGCATCGGCCAGCCGCGCGCCAGCAGTTCATGGCGCTTGCTGACGGCGTAGTCGTTGCAGTCACCGCGCGCCGGATTGATCAACCATTCCTCGCCGGCGAGGCCGCGCGCGTTGCGCTGTGGCGCGATGCTGCGATTGACCGAGGCATTGACCTCGATCAGGTCGGCGATGCGCTGCTTGGTAAGACGTGTGGCACCACCGCGGAATACCATGCGGGCGCGGGGCTTCTGCCTGCATTCGTCGGCATAGCGCATGCAGAACATGGTGTAGGCCATCGGCGCCAGCGTCGGCTCGCTGAAGCGGATCTTCTCGACCACGCCGCGCAGCGGCAGCGGGAAGCCGATCATTCCAGCTTGCGTGTGCTGCGCGCTGGTCCCGAGCGCAATGACGGCCAGAAGCAAGGCCATCACTCTCTTGACGTTGTACATTCTTCACTCCCCACCGTGCCGGGAAGCATTTACGGGAAATGTCTTGAGCTTGGGCTCAGGCGCGCGGCGGCATTTGCTTCAAATGCCGAGAGGCGCGCGAGCAATCCGTTAACCAAGTCAGGTTCCCGCGCCGGCAAGCCTTTCGGCTGCCGAATGATAACGCGCGTGCCGGTCAACGGATCGCGGCTTTATCGGCGCTTCCGGCGCATTTTCCTGCGGTTTCGGCAGACGCCGCCGTCAGATGACGGGGCGGTTGTGGCGCGGGATTTCCTCTTCCCATACAGGCACGGTTAGCCTGATGTGAAGCAGCCGGATCGCTCTGTTAAATCTAGACCGTCATGCGCTGCCGGGGCGCGATCCCGCACCAGCTCATGACGAGATCGGCGAGCGTCTTGATCTCGAGATCCGCGGGCGTACCGCTGGCGAAATCGGCAACCGATTGTCCCAGCGCGACGGCGCGAACATAGGCCGAGCGGCTTCCGATCATCGGCCCGATCTCTTCGTCGAGCGTATCCAGCTCCTCGATCAACTGCTGGCCCTCGAGCGTGCGCTGGTCGACGCGATTCGGCACGATCATGGCGCGGAGCGCGGTTCGCCGCGCTGCACGCACCTCCCGCACGATGTCGATCGTCCGCGCGGTGGCCTCGATGTCGAGGCCCGACGGCGTACACGGCATCAGCACGATATTGGCGACCGCGAGCACGGCGCCCAGCACCCGGTCGTTGGGCGCGGAATCCACGACGATGATCTGATGCGGAATCTGGCGCATCAGCCTGGCCCATTCGGCAACCGGCCGGGTTTCCGGATCAAGCTGGTAGACGGGAAACGACAGATTGCCGGGCTCGGCCCAGTGACAGGCGGACGCCTGGGAGTCGGCGTCGACCAGTCCCACCACGCCCGTACGCCGATCCAGTTCTGCAGCCAGCAAGACCGCAAGAGTCGTCTTTCCGACCCCGCCCTTGCGCTGGGCAACCGAGATGACAAGCGGCATCGCTAGCTCCTGGCGTTATCCCCCGTGCGTGCGCGGGAGGACACCTTCATCGACGAGCGTCAGCATCCGGGGCAGACAGACCCGCTTTGCGTCGTAATTGTCTCGCACAAAGCTCCTCGCCTTCATCCGCATCTTCTTGAAGGCTTTCGGCCGTGACAGCACCGAGACTACCTGATCCGACAACGCATCAGTATCAAAAAACGGCGCCAGCAGGCCGTTGCCGTCCGAGATGATATCGCGAAGCGGAGCCGTGTCGGATGCCACCACCGCACATCCCGCACTCATGGCCTCCAGCAGCGACCATGACAGCACGAAGGGATAGGTCAGATAGACGTGCACCGAGGAGATCTGCAGCAGCGCGAGATACTGTTCCCGGGGAATCCGGCCAAGGAAATGCACGCGGCGCAGGTCGATGTCCGATCTGATTTCGTCCAGGAACATCGACTTCCAGCTCGAGCCCTTCGGTGGATTCGCGCCGTAGGATGTGCCGCTGCCGCCGACGATCACCACCTGCGCATTCGGCCGCGCAGCCAATACCCTCGGCAGCGATCGCATGAAGACATGGAATCCGCGCACCGGCTCCAAATTGCGCGAGACGTAGGTGATCACCTCGTCGTCCGCCGACAGTGTCGCGCCGTTCGGAAGCTGAAACCTGGCGACGGGATTGGGCTTCACCTCGTCGGTGTCGACGCCCTCGTGGATGACATCGATCTTGCTCTGAAACTCGCGGGGAAAGGTCGACCTCTGCCATGGCGTCGGCGAAACGCCGGAATCGCATTCCGTGAGCGCCAGCAGCGTCGTCGCGTTCTTCAGATGGAGCGCGACATTGCCGTCGAGGCCCGTCATCGGAAACTCGGGATCGAAGCCGACGTCCCTGCCCTCGGCGCCGTAGTAGAATTCGCAATAGAGGATGATCCGCGCTTTCGGAAACATCGTGCGCAACGGCAGCGTCTCACCCCAGCCGGGATGCGCGAAGATCAGGTCGGGCACGAAGCCCTGCCCCGACAGCGACGACAGCGCATACAGGACCTCTTCGGCACGCCGCGCTTCGACATCGAAGCGGCGGGCAAAGGGATGGACCATCGCGGAGTCCGATTTGGTCGTCGAATATTTCAGCAGCCGGATATCCCGCGTCGTGCTCGCGGTCGATGAACCGACCGCAACGACCTTGTTTCCGGGCTGCTCCGCGAGCGCACGCGCAATGTGGCGGTACTGGGCTGGAAAGTTGTTGTGGACGAAGAGGACGTTCATTGGCGGGCGGGCGCGCCCCCCGGCCGCGCGGTCGTCGATTGGGGTCATGCTCGATATCATGACCGGCAGGGTGTCTTCGATATGCACGTGCGAACTATCTCACCGGATTAACATTAAGCCCCCTTCTATCACATAGATTTTTGAGGCACACTGTGGGAAACATATCGACCCATTCCGTTAGGCTCGCAGGCGACCATGAACGAACAGATTCAGCAGAAAACCATTGACCTGGCACGGGGTCTTTTCCTGGTTCGCTACAATGGCGCGGAAGACAAGACATCACCTCCGGTGGTGCGCGTCTATGCCGATCGCACCAGCCTTAACAATTGTAACATCATTACCGGGCCCGATGCGGCCAATGGAACCCTGTTTGCGCCCGAGACCGCGCTGGTCGTGTCGGTGGCCCGGCCAAGCCGCCTGATCGTCGAGGTCACGGCAGGGCGCGCCGGGGGCTCGACCGCCGCCAATATCAAGATCGAACCGCTGAGCCAGGGACAACCGGCTGTGCAGCCGATCGGTCAGCCGGCCGGCCAGCCATTCGACACCTACGAGCCCGAGGTCGGCCCTGACGAGCTGAGCGCCCTCAAGCTGCTCGCGCATGTCGCGGGTTTGGGTGACGTGACGGTCGGCCCGGATACGTGGATTGCCGGACCGGCCGCGCCAGCCCGAATCGAGGGAATTTCCCTCGAATGGCCGAACAAGCCACACGATCTCAACCTGCAATATGCGGTCAAGTTCGCCAGGCCGCAGCGCGGCGACAACCAGTTCGTTCCGCTCGGAACCTTTGCCGGAACCCGGGGACGCGCGCTCGCCATCACGGGGTTCTCGCTGGAAGCCACAGGCCCCGGCGCGGATCGCTACGCCATCGCCGCCGAAACCATCTTCCTCGGAGCTCCCGCCCTGCGCGTAACCGGGAACCGGATTGTGGTGTCGGGCCCATCGGGCCGGGAACCCCTGGTGGGCCTCAAGCTCAGTCTCGAAGAGCACCGGGCGCAGGCAGCGCCCCTCGCGCCTCGGCAGCCAAGGCACGCTGAACCCGCTCCCCCGATGCCGCGCCAGGAGGCACCGCGCCTCGACGGACGGGTACGCGTATTCCGGAGCCGGCAGAACGCCGTCAAGACGGCGGGCTGACCATGCGGGCAGACAAGGGCGACATTTGACCGCCGACGCGCGCAGGATCGCCTTTACGTCCAGAACGCTCCACCACGTCGATCTCGAGCGAGCCGCCGTTGGAGCGCTCGAGGCACGTGATTTCCGTCGCGCATTCGCGCTGGCCGACCGCCGCTGCCGGATCTTGCCGCATCCGGGCGCACGCGCCCATTTGCTCCGCGCGGAAGCGCTGTTTCGCCTCGATCTCAAGGATGCGGCTGTCGCCAGCGTAGCCAAAGCGCTCGAGCTCGAACCGGACGACCTTGCCGCCGCGCGGCGAATGATGGCTTGGGGCGGCGGCCTTGCGCAGATCGAAGCCGCACGAAGCGTCACGCGGCGCGATGACGATCCGGATTCAGTCAGGAGCGCTCTCCTGCTGCTCGAGCAGAGCGGTCAGGACAGCTGCGCCCGTATCGATTTCCTGGATGAGGAAGTGAAGGGATGGGTGACGTGGCGAGGAACTGATGACCCGCACCTTTCACTGGCGCAAGCGGATCAATCCAGCACCGTCCAGCTTCCCGCCGATCCTCGTCACAGGTTTGCACTCGATGGACGACGTGCTGCGAGCTTCCGTCTGATGCGGCCGGCGTCCGCGGCCTCGCAGCGCCTCGAGATCGCACAGGCGGCCCGCGTCATCGCGAGCGTTCAGCTCCCGGCCAACCGCGCGCCGGATCGCCGCGCCCCACCGCAACGGCCGCCTCGCGCCGGGAGCGCTGAAACTCTGCCGCTCACCATCATCATTCCGGTGTACCGGGATTTGGCCGCGACGCGCGCCTGCATCGAGAGCGCATTGACGGCCGTGGCCTGCACGCCGGGCGCGACCATCGTTGCCGTCGATGACGCGTCGCCCGAGCCCGATATCAAGCGCCTGCTCGGCGAACTGGCTTCCGAGCAGCGCATCCGGCTCCTGACCAACGCGCACAATCTCGGCTTTGTCGGCGCGGTCAACCGGGCGCTTGCCGAGACCGATACCGGCGATGTCGTGCTGCTGAACTCGGATACGACGGTGCCGAAATACGCGCTGCAACGCTTGCAAAATGCCGTGCAATCGACGCCCGGCGTGGGCACGGCGACCCCGCTCTCGAACAACGGCGAATATACCAGCTTTCCAATTCCGAACCGGTCGAACCCCCTGCCCTCGCCCGACGAGCTGGAATTGCTGGACGAGCTTGCCGGCACGGCAAATTCCGGGATCGCCATCGACATTCCCAACGGCATCGGGTTCTGCCTCTACATCACCCGCGAATGCCTCGACGCCGTGCATGAGCTCTCCGACGACTTCTATCGCGGCTATCTTGAAGACGTCGACTTCTGCCTACGCGCCGCGGAGGCCGGCTTCCGCAATGTGTGCATCCCTTCGGTCTTTGTCGGACACGAAGGTTCGCGCTCGTTTCTTGGCGAGAAGCGTTCGCTGGTGCTGCGCAATCTTCGCGTGCTAGAACACCGTTACCGGCGATATGCGACGGAGTGCGCGGCGTTCCTGCTTGCCGATCCGTTGCGCGATTGCCGCATGGCGCTTGAGCTCAAGCTGCTCTCCAACGAACAGTGCGCCACCAGCCCCCACGTCATTCTCTGCGGCTCCGCCGTTGGCCGCGAGATTGCCACCAGGCGGTGCAGGCAGCTCGCGACGGAAGACAAGCGCGGGCTGATCGTTCACTTCCGCGCCGAGGGACAACGCCAGCTGGCTGCGATCTTCGCTCCGGACGGCGGAGCCCCGCAGTCGATCGCACTCGACGTTGCGACAGCTAAGGGCCGCGAGGCCCTTCTGCAGCTTCTCGCCGATCTCCGAATCCGCTCGCTCGAGATTTCGGAACCGGACCGCATCCCCAGGGCATGTCTCGTGCAGCTCACGCAACATTTCGCCTACGAGCTGCTGATCACCGACACCAGACTTGCCGAGCGCGCCGCGATTGGATCCGGCCTTCATCCGGACTGGACCGGTCTTGTCGAACGGGCCCGAGGCGTGATCACGATCGGCGAAGAGGGAGCAGCCTTTTCGGTCTCGGTTCTCGGCCTGCAAGTTGTCAGGCCGAGCGACCCGCCGGTGCGGCCGGCGCGGCGTCCTGCCGCGAGCGGCCCGGCGCGTCTCGCCCTGCTTGCCCTGCGCGGCAGCGCGGCGGAACTTCGCTTCATCAGAACGCTCAGCGATCAAATCGCCAATGCCCATGCAGACGCCGAGATCATCGTGCTCGGCACCACCCTCGACGACCTCAAGCTGATGCAGCGGACGAATGTCATGGTCACCGGCGAAATCGCCGTCGACGACGTCGCGACACTCATCGAAGGTCACGGCATCACGAAACTGGTTCTCGACATCGGCGAACCGGCATTCGGGCATCCGCTGGTCGACGCTCTGCTGGCGACCGGATTGCCGGCCGCCGCGACGGAATGGCTTCCGACACCGCCGGGACGTAGCCGAAAGACCGACCTGAAGCTGCAGTCCGGCTTTGACGCCGATGAAACGATTGCCGCCGTCCTCGACTGGGTGGTCGAAGATGTGCAGTTACATCCCGATCGGAGGAGCAGTCGGCACAGGCGGGAGGTTGGCGCGCGGCTTCCATGACCGCGGCGGCCATGCAAGCGAGGAGAACGGCGTCGAGTCCAGCCCGAGCAGCGGGCTGTAATAGGGATCATCGAGCAGCACCTCGCCCCACTTCGCGCGCAGCATCGCCAGCTCGCGCCCGAAGCGCGCTTTGCGGTCCGGCGCGGAATCACGGCCCCGGCTTGCCGACTCCAGGTGAACGAGTTTCGCGTCCGGCGTGAATACGATCCGCTTTCCGAGCTGGCGCAGCTTCAGGCACAGATCGATATCGTTGAAACTGATCGGAAAGCGGACCTCATCCATGCCGCCGACAGCCACGAAATCGCGCTTGCGCATCAAGAGGCACGCGGCCGTCACCGCCGAACATTCGTGCGCCACCTGGAGCAGATCGCCGTAGCCGGGATCACCATCCATCCGGTCGTTGAAGGCGTGCGCGGCGGAAAAATTGGCGCCCAGCACCACCCCGCCGTGCTGCACGACGCTGCTCGGCCAGAGCAGCTTTGCGCCGACGGCTCCGACATCGGGAGCAGAGAGCCGCCACAGCATCTCCGCCAGCCAGCCGTCGTCGAGCGCCTGGACGTCGTTGTTGAGGAAGCAGATGTTCTCCGTGTCGACGCAATCGACGGCGGCGTTATTGATGGACGCGAAGTTGAACGGCCCCTCGACCGAAATGACGTCGATTTCGTCGGCTGAAAGACCCTCGAGATAGTCCAGCGCTTCCGGCTCGCTCGAGCTGTTGTCGACGACGAGAATCCGGGCGTTGGTCTCATGTGCGGCCGGCAGGACCGTCTCGATACAGCGCTTGAGGAGTTCGGCGCGGTTTCTGGTCGGGATGATGATGGTGGTGCGCTCGTTCCAATCGACCGCCCGCTTGACCCGCACAGCTGGAAGAAGCCCCGCTTTCCGCGGCTCGACATTCGCCTCGACGCCGGTCCTGGCAAAATACGCCTTGCTTGCAGCGACAAGTTCGGCGGTTGCGACGGACGCATCAATTCGCGGCAACGCCGCAACAGATCCCGGCAGATGATAGGTTCGCTCAGCATCCACGCAGCCAATGAAGATGTCGTAGAGCGACGTCGCCGATCGCAGCGCTTCCACGGCACGTTCCCGGCGCACCGCAAAGCAATACGATCCATAGCCCTGCTCGAGCGCACGTTCGCGATCGAATGCCGAAAACGCCAGCGGCCAGACCGCACCGGCGCCGGCCGCGATCTCGACGTCGCCATAGACGAGATCGCAACCGGGCTCGGACGCGAACACATCGGCGAAGCGCTGCAAGGCATCTTCCGCCAGGATCGTCCCGGCCAGACAGAAGACGAAGAACGCACTGTTGGCGGCATCGCCGTCGACGAACTCGCGCGCAGCGCTGGAATCGAACTGACCGACCCCCCGCGCCGGCAGGCTCACCGCCGACCAGGCCGGGTGCCGCTGGGCTTCGAGGCTCTCGATGCTTTCGTCCACCCTGGCATCCCCGATCAGGACGACCGCGGCCTCGGATGGAACGTCAGACGGTGCTGTCGGCGAGAAGCGCTCTTTCCAGCTGCGATAGGTGTGAAACGGCACCGAAGCGGGCAAGAGCTGATCGAACAATTGTCCGCGCAGCCGCTCGCTATCCCAGCGTCCGAGCTCCGCGATGGTTTGCTCCAGGCCGCGCTCGAAAGCGACGAATGCGACCGGCTCCGAAATCAGGCTCCGTCCCGAAACTGTCCGCGCCGACAGCCCGCGCACGCGACCGTCGGCAAAATGCTCGGGCAGATGAAAGTCGATCCGGCGGCCGACGCCGAACTCGCTGCCCCGCGCAACGTTGGTCCACCCGGTCGGCTTCACAGTCATCACCGGCCGTTGCGCGATCAGGATCTCGATGTCTTCGTCGACGTCCTGCGAGAGCCAGCCCTCGAAGCGCAAGCCTCCGGCCCATTTGATATCGCCGATTCGGTGCCACTGCACTTCCGGTACAGCGGCGCCGCAGCGAATCGGAGTACCGACGGGACTTCCGATATTTGCCAGTCTTGCCTCGATGATCGCAGCGTTCGAGCTGACCTCATCCTGCACGTTGAACGTAAAGCCAAATCGACCGTCACCGATTCCGGCATCGGCAAGCTCTGTTACAAACTCGTCACACAATGATGACATGTATGGCTCGCCGTCGACCAGCAGTTCGACGGCGTAGCGTCGGGTAGGATCGGCGCGGTCATAAACAAATCCAGAAAACGTCGTGCGATCGTATCTGGAGAATTGCGTTTGCAGCGACGCGTATTCAGCTCCTGAGGGCCTCTGCTTGCCTATCGTCTTCGTGCTCATGTCCACCCCTCAAACGGCGGCTCGATTGTCGGTCGATTTCAAGTTGAGAATGTGTCCATGGCGCGCCCAAGGTGATTAGCGGGCACTCACCTGCACTGAGGCGATCACCGTTTGCACAAAAAGCCGCCGAGCTCCAACACAAACGATACGTTATAAAACTTGGCGTTATCGGCGCCAATTGTGCTAGTGCTAACTCCTCCTCTCCACACTGATCGACGAGCGGATTCATGAAGATTGCAATGGTTGGAACGGGATATGTAGGTCTCGTGTCCGGAGCGTGTTTTGCCGATTTCGGCCATCAGGTCGTGTGTGTCGACAAGGACGCCGGCAAGATCGAAGCCCTGAAGCGCGGCAAGATCCCGATTTATGAAACCGACCTCGACAAGCTCGTCGAGACCAATGCCGCCGCCGGACGGCTGACCTTCACGACGGAGCTCGCCGGAGCCGTCGGCGACGCCGATGCCGTCTTCATCGCGGTGGGAACACCGTCGCGGCGCGGCGATGGCCACGCGGACCTGAGCTACGTCTACGCTGCCGCCAAGGAGATCGGCGCAGCACTGAAGAAGTTCACCGTGGTGGTGACAAAGTCGACCGTGCCCGTGGGCACCGGCGACGAGGTGGAACGCCTGATCCGTGAGACCCGTCCCGACGCGGATTTCGCGGTTGCTTCGAACCCCGAATTCCTGCGCGAAGGCGCCGCGATCCAGGATTTTCGCCATCCCGACCGGATCGTCGTCGGCATCGAGGACGAGCGCGCCAAGAGGGTGATGGGCGAAGTCTATCGCCCGCTCTACCTGAACCAGGCGCCGATCCTCTATACCGCACGACGCACGGCGGAATTGATCAAATACGCCGCAAATGCCTTCCTCGCCACCAAGATCACGTTCATCAACGAGATCGCCGATCTCTCCGAAAAGGTCGGGGCGAACGTACAGGAAGTCGCGCGCGGCATCGGGCTCGACAACCGGATCGGAACCAAGTTCCTGCATGCCGGCGCAGGCTATGGCGGCTCATGTTTCCCGAAGGATACCCGCGCCTTGTTCAAAACGGCGCTCGATCACGACGTCCAGCTGAAGATCGTCGAAGCCACGCTGACCGCGAACGACAACCGCAAGCGCGCGATGGCGCGCAAGGTCTCCAACGTGCTCGGCGGAGAGCTGCGCGGCAAGACGATCGGCGTGCTCGGCCTGACCTTCAAGCCCGACACCGACGACATGCGCGAGGCACCGTCGATCCCGCTGATCAACGGCCTGATCGACTTCGGTGCCAAGGTTCGCGCCTACGATCCGGTCGGCATGGAGCAGGCGCGCAAGGAATTGCCCGAGATCGAATACTGCAAGGACGCCTATGAATGCGCCCGCCAAGCGGATGCGCTGGTGATCGTGACCGAGTGGCGCCAGTTCCGCGCGCTCGATCTGAAGCGCATCAAGCAGGAAATGAAGCATCCGGTCGTCGTCGACCTGCGCAACATCTACCGACCGGACGAGATGGCCGCGCACGGCTTCACCTACGACAGCATCGGCCGGCCGCGCTAAGCGGCCGTGCCGGCGCCGTCTAATACCAAAGCGCGATGAGGTTGAATCCCCATCGCGCTTTTTGCTTGTTGTCTCAGCATCGGCCCAGCGCAAACGCCGCGTGCTTGGCGCGGGGACGCCGCATCACATTCTGAGCTCCAGAGCATAATGAGATTAAGTTGAGCTGGAACGGCGTCGAAAGTTCACCTCTCCCTTGGGAGAGGTCGATTTGCGCAGCAAATCGGGTGAGGGGTTACGGTCTACCGAGAGAGCAAGAGCCCTCACCCGGATTCACCGGACAATGCTTCGCATCGCCGAGAGCAATCCGACCTCTCCCCAACGGGGAGAGGTGAGACCGCGCCAAGCCGATTCAACCAAAACTCATCCCGCTTTAGGCGTGGGCGGGCGCGCCGAGCTGGACATACGAGTCCAGCTCGCGTGCGAGCGCTTCCTGCCACGTCGGCATCGCGACCCCGAACTGCGTCTTGAGCCGCGTCAGATCCAGCCGCGAATTGCCCGGACGCACCGCCTTGGTCGGGAAATCGGCCGTCGCAATCGGAACGATGTTGTCGACCGCGAGCGTGACGCCACGAGACCTCAGCCCGCCGACAATGGCGGTTGCAAAGCCGTGCCAGCTGGTTTCGCCGGCGCAAACGAGATTGACGACACCGCCCCTGCGCGCGAGCTGATCGTGCAGCGTGGTGATGTTCGGCAGGACGATGCCGGCGACCGCGCTCGCAATCGCTTGTGCCGTCGTCGGCGCGCCGATTTGATCGGCCACGATCCGCAATTCCTTACGCTCGCCGGCAAGCCGCGCGATGGTGCGCAGGAAATTCGTGCCCTTTGCGGCATAGACCCAGGAGGTGCGCGCGATCAGATGCGCCCCGCCGGCCGCCTGGATCGCGAGATCGCCGGCAAGCTTGCTCGCGCCGTAGGCCGACAACGGTTCGGTCGGGCTGTCCTCGCGCCACGACCGGTCGCCTGAACCGTTGAAAACGTAGTCCGTGGAGAAATGCACCAGCGGCACGCGGTTCGCTGCCGCCCATTTTGCCAGCGCTTCGGGTCCCCTGGCGTTGACCAGGAACGCCAGCTCGCGCTCGTCCTCGGCGCGGTCGACGGCCGTATAGGCGGCCGGATTGATGATGAGATCGGGCTTCAGTCTCTCAAGCTCGCCCGTCAACATCTCCGGCTTCGACAGATCGAACTCCGCGGTCGGCGGCGCGATGATGGTGCCGTAGCCTTCCAGCAGAGGCTTGAGCGCACTGCCGACCTGGCCGCGCGTTCCCGTCAAGAGAATCCGCATCAGATTTGTCCATAGGTAGGGAGATTGCTGGCGTCGGCGAGGAGCGGCGCATCCGCATCCTTGGCCGACAGTTGTGGCTTATCGACGCCCCATTTGATCCCGATCGCCGGATCGTTCCACCGGATCGAGAGCTCGTCCTTGGGACTGTAGAAGTCATCGCATTTGTAGAAGAAGTCGGCAGTTTCCGAGAGCACCACGAAGCCGTGGGCAAAGCCGCGCGGGACCCATAGCTGACGGCGGTTGTCCTCGCTCAGTTCAACCGCGACATGCCTGCCGAAGTTCGGGCTGCCGACACGCACGTCGACGGCAACGTCCAGCACCTTGCCGCGCAGCACGGAGACGAGCTTGCCCTGAGTGAGCGGGTTTTGCAGGTGCAGCCCGCGCAGCACGCCGTAGGCCGAGCGGGACATGTTGTCCTGCACGAAGGGGCGCGTGATGCCATGCTCGACATAACGGGGCGACTGATAGGTCTCGAGGAAGAAGCCGCGCTGGTCGCCGAACAGCTTCGGCTCGACGATCAGAACTTCAGGAAGCTCGGTCTTGATGACGTTCATTTAACATTTGTTCCAGTTTGACGCGCCCGAAATGTTAATTTCCACCTCATAACAAACTTGTGCGGCGCACGCTATATGTTATGTTTTGATAATCAAACTGTGAGGGACCATGAAAGGCATTATCCTTGCCGGTGGCACCGGCTCGCGTCTCTACCCCGTGACGACCGTCGTCTCCAAGCAGCTGCTGCCCGTCTTCGACAAGCCGATGATCTATTATCCGCTGTCGACGCTGATGCTCGGCGGAATCCGCGATATCCTGATCATCTCCACGCCGCAGGACAAGCCGCTGTTCCAGCGCCTGCTCGGCGACGGCAGCGAGATGGGTGTCCGGTTCGCCTATGCCACCCAGGAGACCCCGCGGGGCCTCGCCGACGCCTTTATCGTGGGACGCGAGTTCATCGGCGATGACTCGGTCGCCCTTGTGTTAGGGGATAACATTTTCTACGGCCATGGTCTGCCGAGCATGCTATCGGCCGCCTCGGTCCGCAAGAAGGGCGCCACCGTGTTCGGCTATGTCGTCAACGCGCCCGAACAGTACGGCGTGATCGAGCTGGACGGCACCGGACGGGCGCTGTCGATCGAGGAGAAGCCGAAGCGACCGAAGTCCAACGTCGCGGTCACCGGTCTCTATTTCTACGACAATGACGTGGTCGATATCGCCGCCGGCATCAAGCCGTCGCCGCGCGGCGAGATCGAAATCACTGACGTCAACAAGGCCTATCTCGAGCGCGGCGACCTCTATGTCGAGGTGCTCGGCCGCGGCTTCGCCTGGCTCGACACCGGCACCCATTCCTCGCTGGTCGAGGCCAGCCATTTCGTCCAGATCCTCGAGCAGCGCCAGGGCCTGCGCATCGCCTGCCCCGAGGAGATCGCGCTGCGCCAGGGTTACATCTCGCTTGAGGCCTTCGCGAGGGTGGCACAGAAGACCGCCAAGAGCAGCTACGGCGAATATCTGCTGTCGGTCTACCGCTCGTTCCAGGGTCAGCCCCGCACTGCCGAGGTATTCAAACATGCGGTTTAAGGGATCGACGATCTTCGTCACCGGCGGCGCCGGCTTCATCGGCTCCGCCGTGGTCCGGCACCTGCTGCGAGACACCCACGCCCGCGTCGTCAACATCGACAAGCTGACCTATGCGGCGAACCTGGCTTCCCTGCCCGGCTCGACCGAGAGCCTGAACTACACCTTCGAAAAGGCCTGCATCTGCGAGGCGCAGGTCCTGCGCCGGCTGTTCGAGAAATATCAGCCCGATGCGGTGATGAATCTTGCGGCGGAGAGCCATGTCGACCGTTCGATCGACGGCCCCGGCGAATTCATCCAGACCAACATCGTCGGCACCTTCACGATCCTGCAGGAGACACTGCGCCACTGGCGCACGCTCTCGTCCGAGAAGCGCGACCAGTTCCGCTTCCTGCATATCTCGACCGACGAGGTGTTCGGGTCGCTCGGCAACGAAGGCCTGTTCACCGAGACCACGGCCTATGCGCCGAACTCGCCCTATTCGGCCAGCAAGGCGTCGTCCGATCATCTGGTACGCGCCTGGCGCGAGACCTACGATCTGCCGACCCTGGTGACCAACTGCTCCAACAATTACGGACCCTATCACTTCCCGGAAAAGTTGATCCCGCACATGATCATCAAGGGGCTCGCCGGCGAGCCGCTGCCGGTCTATGGCGACGGCCAGAACGTCCGCGACTGGCTGTTCGTCGAGGATCATGCCAAGGCGCTAACGCTGGTGCTGGAGCGCGGCGAGGTCGGCGAGACCTATAATGTCGGCGGCCGCAACGAGCGCACCAACCTGCACGTCGTGGAAAGCATCTGCGACCTGCTCGACGAGGTCATGCCGGCTGCGGCGGGCCCGCGGCGCCAGCTGATCAATTTCGTCGCCGACCGGCCCGGCCACGACCGCCGCTACGCCATCGACGCCACCAAGCTCGAGACCGAGCTCGGCTGGCGCGCCGAGGAGAATTTCGAGACCGGCATCGCCAAGACAGTGCGCTGGTATGTCGACGAGCAACCCTGGTGGCGCGCGATCCTGGAGCGAGGCTACAAGGTGGAGCGCGTCGGGCTGAACCAATAATCGTCGCTCTCTCCAAGCCATCGGCGTGGATAGCCAACAGGAAGCCGAGAAGCGCGATGAAGATTCAACCGTATCTCATCGCGGCTTGACGAGCCGCGACCGCCTTCCAACGGTGGATTGGCAACCACCCGCCAGACAACAAATCGAGAAACCAAAGGATCCCGCCATGAATATCGCAATGGACGGTCAGGAACAGACATTGTTCAAAAGCTTCGTGGATCTCTCGACGCGCTATCTGGAGTTCGGGTCGGGAGGCAGCACCTGGCTCGCCTGCCAGACGAAGAAGGAGTGGGTCATCTCCATTGATTCCTCCTCGGAATGGCTCTCCAAGGTCGCCGACGCCACGCGCGGTGCGAGCACCCAGCCACAGCTGCTGCACGTCGATATCGGCAAGCTGCGCGAGTGGGGTTACCCGGTGGAGAAGGAGAAAGAGAGCTCCTGGCCCGATTATCACGAACGCATCTGGGAGCGTCCGGAAAGCAAGACGGCGGACTTGTATTTCGTCGACGGCCGGTTTCGCGTGGCCTGCTTCGTGCAGTGCGTGCTGCACGCCGCACCGGGAGCCTTCATCGCAATTCACGACTTCGAGAACCGTCCCCACTACCATTCCGTGCGGACGGTCGCGCGCGAAATCGCGCGGGCCAACAACATGTCTGTCTTCCAGAGGCCGGCAAAGATTGACATCGAAGCTGCGCAAGACTTGCTTGCGAAATACCGGCTAGAGCCCCTGTAACCGATCGCTGCGCAGTTGATCGCCGCGATCAACGGTCACTTCAAGCACAATGGACAATTTATGGGGCGCGCCGCCTTGGCGCGCCCTCCCCCGGCGAGGATATCGCCGTTCCCAGATTCAGGCCTGGACCAGTTTCTTCAGCTCCGGAAGAAACCGCTGGATCGTCGCGTCTTCGATATCGTTGCGATCCCGCAACGTGAAGAACTCCATCGCGCGGATCTTCTCGGGATCTCCATCGGCCAACGGCCTGCCGCGCTCACGCTTCTTCAGCAATTGCTGCCGTGACTTCGTGTAGTAGTGATTGATGACGAGCTTGTCCCGCTTGGGAGCCGTACAGCGGCCGCCGATCGGGAAAACGGGCGTGCCATCTTCCTGGACGTAGCAGCCCAGAACGAGCGATTGATGGGGATGCAGGTAGGACACGATGGTGTCCGGCCGAATGATTGACTTCATGATGAAATGATCCGGGAAGTCGTCCGGAGCGCGACGCGTGAAGGACTCGATGCACAAGCCGGCCGGCCTCGCATCGTGACCGTTCGATCCGAAGTTCAGCCAATGCACCGCCACCGCCGGCGCTGATCCAACCTCCGCCAGGACGTCCTTGATGTTGCCGGCCTGGGTCGGAAACAGGTACTCATCGGCATCGATGAAGGCGCACCATTCCGAGCAATTGCGATAGCTGTCGATCGCATGAGAGAACGCGCGCATCTGGCCAAATTCCCCCTCCACGAAATGATAGGTGATCATTTCGGGCCACGGGAAGGATTCGATGACGGCGCGCGTGTTGTCGGTGCTGCCGTTGTCGTAGAGGTAGAAGTGGTCCACTCCGACCAGTCTGTGAAAGTGTAGCCACTCCAGCAGGTCGTCGCCCTCGTTCTTGATGGCGCACACGACGGCTAGGCCATGCTTCTTCCGATCGACCCCGACATAGAGCTTCTTCGCCTCCATCACGCGCAGCAGGCCGGCAAACTCGCGCCGCAGATTTTCGCTTTTCGGGGCCGCAGCAAGCGCGGAGAGATAAACGTCCTGCGCTTCGTGGGCTGATCCCATGTTGAGATCCGCGATCGCAAGGCGATGCAACACCCGCGAGTCGGATGGCAGCTGCTTGACGAGGTCGAGAAGGATTGCACGGGCTCCGGCGAAATCACATGCCTGCACAAGCGCTGCCGCCTTTGCAAACCGGAATTCCTTGTAGTGGCCGTATTGCTGCTCCAACTGCTCGACCGACTGGATGAGGTCGTCGGGCTTCGGATTTGCGATCCGCCCGGAAAAGAAATCTCGAAGCCTTGTCTCGATCTCACTTGCTGGAAGCGTATCGAGATTCACGCCTGAGCTGAAACTAGACAATGCAGGAATTTCCATGTCCAACCTGAGCCGCTCCCCACGAGATCAACAAGCAATTACCATTGGTTCGCACCACGAATTCCCTATTAGCGCACTTATCCTACAAGAATAAGGCTATAACACGTAGCGCTCACATTTAACTGTTGTAAGGTTATTTCGAGGAAAATCAATACAATAGAAGCAGAGGGCTCGCTGTCATTTGCACGAAACCGTCGCACCGGACGGGAACGATCGGAGGTCGCCAATGAACAATGAGAATGCAGCAGTCCGTAAGCCGTTCGCGCTTACGAGACGGATGTTTTTGACATCGTTATCCGCAAGCCTCCTGCCCGGCTCGCTCAGCGTGCTGGGTTCCAGCCATCCTGCTGCGGCCGCGGCACCCTCCCGGCCGCTGGTCGGAGCGATCCGATGGGACGCCTGGTATTCACCGGGCTCGCAGCCGACGGAAGCCATGAAGCAATCGCTTGGTCCCGAAAAATATCGTTGGCGAACGCCCTTCTTCGGAACACAAATGAACCGCGATCCCAACGCGCTCGATTTTTCGGCTTCGATCGAGGCCGAGATGGACAAGGAGATCGACCAGGCCATCTTTGCAGGACTGGACTATTGGGCGTTTGCCGCCTACGGCGCAAACCACCCGATGTCGAAAGCCCTGTACGCGTTCAGAGCCCGGCCAAAGGCAGCCGAACTGAGATACTGCATGTTCACCGAGCTCGGGCGATGGGGATCGGCAGCCAAGCTGTCCTCACTGCCCCAGGAGCACATCGGCCTCATGGCGGACAAGAACTATCTGAGGGTGGAGAATGATCGGCCGCTGTACTTCCTAGGCTTCATCAAGGGAGCGGATGTGCAACGAAGCTGGGGGGGCGTGCAAGGTCTCCGCACCCAGCTCGGCAAGTTCAAATCCGACGCCAACGGCGCCGGGCTTGCCGATCCCTACGTCGTGCTGGCGGGAGACACGAAATTCCTGAGCCAGGAAGCCGCCAATCTGGGCGCCGACGCGGTCGGGTCATATGCGATCACAACCGGCAACGGCCGCGGAAGCTTTGTAGATCTCGCGAAGTATGCCGAAAAAGGCTGGAACGATCTTTCCGCGAGCCAGGTCCCGGTCGTGCCCACGGTGATGACCGGATGGGACAGGCGCCCGCGCATCGAACGTCCCGTGCCCTGGGAAAAGTCGCAGCGTCCCGGCGATGGCGTCACCAATTTCTATGCCGCGCCGACGAAGAAGGAATTGGCCGGCCATCTGGCGCAATCGATCAGCTGGGTGAACAGCCGTGCGCCGGATCGCCGGGCCCCCGCGGTGCTGATCTATGCCTGGAACGAAAATGACGAAGGTGGCTGGCTGGTCCCCACCGTGCCCTGCCAAACCGATCGCCTGGAAGCGCTGCGCGAAGTTCTCAAGGCGACCGCAAAGACGGCGTCGAAGAACCTCTGCTAAAGCATGATGAGATTAGGTTGAGCTGGAACGGCGTCGGAAGTTTACCTCTCCCTTTGGGAGAGGTCGATTTGCACAGCAAATCGGGTGAGGGGTTACGGTCGACCGAAATCGCGGCAAGCCGATTCAACCAAAATTCATCCCGCTCTAGGTCGGTCTTAGAGACGTGCGTCGCGGCTTGCGTGAAGCCGCGACGCACTCTCAATCAGGGCTCCGTTCCGACTGCATCGGAACGGATAAGGCAGGCTTTCCCTCGATCAGCGCCAGCGAAGCGGTCTGGTCCGATCGTTCGACTCCACCGTCCGATGTTCCGGATGATAGGGCGCGTAGATCTGCTTGACCCAATAATTGAAGTTCGGGTGCAGCTTCACGAAGCCATAGAACGAATCGCCGAAATTGGACGGGCTGAGGCAGGTCTTGTTTTGCGGCCGCGACGAGATTGCGTTCAGGCAATACGACTCCATGCAGGCCTTCGTCTCGCTCTCCGCCACCTTGCTCAGACTTCGAAAGCTGTTGGTTGAGTGAAGTCGATACAGATAGCGGTCGGACTCGAGATAGGTCGGCTCGACCTTGGTGACAGCGCGCAGGGCGAAGTCCCAGTCGTGACAGTATTTGAGGTCGGCGAGCCAGCCCACCTGCCGCAGCAGTTCACGGCTGAAGACGAAGTTTCCGGTCGACGCGGCAATCTGGGAATCCAGGAATGTCCATGACAGCGGCGCACCTGCGATCTGGGCCCGATCGATTGCATAGCGCAGGCGCGTGGGAAACTGGTAGTTGCTGATCGACTTGCCGTGCTCGTCGATCGGCTCAACGGCCGAGAAGCCGAAGAACAGCCGCTCATTGGCATATTGATCCGCGAACAGCCGAACCCGCTCCTTCGAAAAGGCATCGTCCGAATTCAAAAGGAAGATCATGTCGCCGCTCGTCAGCGACAATGCCCTGTTCCAGGTGTAGTGGGCGCCGAGGTTTTGTGGGTTCTTGAGCAGCTTGCAGGAGACAAAGCGCTTTCCAAACGACCGCTTCTTGATCACCTTCTGTGCGACTTCAAAACTCCTGTCCGGCGAATGGTCGTCGACGATGACGAGCTCAATGTCGGCAAAAGTCTGCTGATAGACAGTCTCGAGGCATTCCTCGAGATACTGCTCGTGCTTGTAACACGCGATGACGACACTTGCGAGCATCGGCGGCGACCTCAACGTCTCACGATGATCGAATGGCGGGACCGCACCAGCGCGCTGGCGCCGTCGCCGACCTCCAGGACCGCGAGCTGATATTCACCGTCCGGCAGATCCCGAATCGAGAAGGACAGCTGGAAGCCGAAATAGCAGTCCTTGCTTTCGGCCTTCATGTACTCCTTCACGTCCACGCGCTCGTGCCAATCGACGATCAGGCAGTACCCGCTATTGACCGCGCCATCCGGCGCAAACGCCGACAGCACCAGGAATCCCGTTCGTTGCCGGCTTGCTTCGAACGTATTGCCCGCGCAGATCCAACCCCGCACCAATATCTCGAAGCGCGGATCGACGATCACCCGCTCGCCGGTTTGCGAATTGATGTTCTCGATGACCAGCAATGAACCTGCCGGATTATCGGATGCGCCTTCTGCCTCGACCGGCGTGCCGTTCCTGACACGCTGCACGCCCGAATGAGTGAGACCCGACCGGTGCAGGTTTGCGAGCACTTCGACATGGGTCGAAGCCTCCTTCACCGCCCACTCGAGCTCCTGCCTGCTCAGGCAATCGAGCAGATCCGGGCTATTCCGGATCTGCGCCGAAATCGGCTCAGCCGAAGCCACCCTTCGCACGACGTCGAGAAACGCTCGTCCGTGGCGCGAATCCGGCTCGAGATGAGCACCCTCCGCCCACTCGTTCCAGGAATTGATGAACACCAACGACTCGGAGAAGCTGTTGCCCTTGGCCCGCAGCGTCGCGTCGCGAAGCCAGACCTCAAACGCCTCCGGACTGGACCTGGTGAAGACGTGACCGCGCGCGCCCTTGCGAGGCGTATTGTCCCAGCGCGGCATCACGGCAGGAAAGAACGGGAAATCGTAGGTCTTGCCGATCGACGATCGCATCGCATCGACATAGTCGTACACCTTACCGGCGAAGGTCGGCGGAGCATCGACGTCGGCCGGCGGCACCTCCCGCGTCGAGACCGTGTGCGGCGGAAACTCGATCGCAGCATCACAATTGACGTCGCGCGGATCGAACTCTCCGAAGGTCATCGCGTTGCAAATCAGCAGCTCGCCGATTCCAAGCTCTCTGGCCCGCTCGCGCCAAATCTCGAACAGACGCTGCTTGTCCGGCAACAATGACGGCCTGTAGACGACGATGATCTTTCGACCATCGACAGTGATGTAACGCTCATCGAGCAGCAGGTCGGCCATGTCGTCGATAAAGCGGACATCGTCGTCGAGCGAGTGATTTTGTCCCAACAGAAGCTCGGCATCCGAGCCATCCCACCGGCGGGACCAGTTCTCGTTTGCCCAGCAGATGCAGAATGGCAGGTTCGGCTCGCCGTCCTCGAGCAGGAGCTGAAGCGGCTTTTCCAGCAACCGTCGCCCCTGAAACCAGTAGACGTAGTAACAAAATCCATCGATGCCGTATTTGCGCGCGAGGTCGCCCTGCTGGCGGCGCGTTTCCGGCAGCCGGACGTCATAGAATCCGAGATCGGCCGGCAACCACGGCGATTCGTGAGCCGGAAACTGGGCACGCATGCGCGCGACGTTGGTCCACTCGGAGAACCCCGGCCCCCACCACCTGTCATTTTCTTCAAATGAATGGAATTGCGGCAGGTAGAAACAAATGTAGCGCACCTCTTTGGTGGCGACGGCCGCCGGTCCGGCAATTGTCCTGTTGTCGTTGTTCGGAAACAGCAGATCATCGTAGTCTTCGATCGAGAAGCCTAACGCTACGACCACTTCGCTCGGCGTGAAATTCTCGAACAGCGGTATCTCGTAGTATTCGCCATCGTTCAGGCTGATGCGCAGATAGATCTGCGCATGCTTGGGCTCCACGAGCGTGTTTCGGAGGGCGCGCGCCAGCCGACGGCGCACACCCGGCGTGGATAGATCGATCCGGAATCCGGGACGTCCGATCACGCTCCGCGGACCGATGCGGGCCGGCATGGATCGGCCGGTGCGTCCTTCTTCGACACAGTGGGAAGCGACAAAGAGCGCTATCGAAACCGTTGAAGCAGGCGACTGGGCATCGACAATCCAACCCGAGATTCCCCGCCCCGAATATTCGAGGATCGCGCCACGCAACCGCGATCCTGACTGGAGATCGCTGATATCGGGATCCAGGAACAGGCTCTGCGGATGGTCTTCCTGCTGAACCGGACTGGCAACGGGCAACATATCCTTCGTATCCCTGACGCTCCGTTCGACCATCTTGTTCATTGCCACTCAATCTCCTGCCAACGTTTAACGCCGGCTCCAGTTTCTTTCCCGGTCACGCGGACGTTCGATCCCGGGATCACATTGCCTGACACGCTCCGGATCGTGACCTCTCGGTTCTTATCGATCATCTTCACACAACCAGAGGTGCAATGAGCATTTATTCCGCGAACCCACATTAACGCAATCTCTCTATCGTCGATATGAAAGCCATTGTTAGTTCTGCCTAGATTGTCACGCGGACATGCACGCTTCAGTGCCTTCGCGCCCAAAAACAAAGCCGTGTCACTGTCTCTGCCATTGCTTGCGCGCGACGTGATGTCCGCCTCCAACAATCTCAGCCGACGCTCTCGCCCATCGCCTGCAGACGACGCAGCGCACCTTCGTTGTTCTGTTGCGCCGCCAGTCGATACCAGCGCAGCGCCTGATCGCGGTCCTGCGCGACACCGTTGCCGGCACGCAGTGCATCGCCAATGGCGACTTGGGCTTCGGCCATGCCCTGCTCCGCAGCTGCCGCGAACCACTCGGCCGCCTTCGCCGGATCGGCGTCGCGGCCCTGACCTCGCCCGAGCATCACGGCAAGGTTGTATTGCGCGGTCGTATGGCCCTGGCGCGCCGCGGCCTCGTACCATTTCACGCCCTGGGCAAGATCCTGCTCGATGCCCTGCCCGGTGCAATACATCACCGCGAGCTTGAACTGCGCTGCGGCGCTGCCGCCATCGGCAGCCTTGACGATCCAGCCGGCTGCCGCCTGCGGATCCTTGAGGGCGCTCTTGGGATCGGAATACAGCAACGCCAATGTGTGCTGGGCCTCGACATGGCCGGCACTTGCCGCGCGCTTGAACCATTGGGCCGCGGCCGGTAGATCGACGGCGCCACCGGACCTTCCCATGTGAAGACCGCCCAACTGGAATGCCGCGGCGGAATGACCGACCTCGGCGGCATCGGTGAGCAACATGCGCGCTTGCGCAAGACCCGCTTCGGACGGCTCCTGCTGGATGAGAAACAGGGCATAGGCCGTCTTTGCATCGGCGTCGCCGCCCTTGGCCGCCTTGCTGAGCCATTCGGCAGCGCGCACCTGGTCGCGCGGCACACCGTTGCCCGCCGAGTAGAGCCGGCCGAGTTGCACGCCTGCGGCGCCGATGCCTCCCTCGGACGCGCGCTCGAACCACTTGATCGCGGCCGCGACATCGCGCGTCACGCCGTTGCCGTTGAGATAGAACACCGCGATGTTGTGGGCCGCCGTGGCATGGCCGCTCTCAGCGGCGCGTTCGAACCATTTCGCAGCCTGACGGATGCTGGGTGGAACGCCGGTGCCGGTGGCGTAGAAGCGCCCGGTAAAGAACTGCGCCTGCGCATCGCCGCGCTCGGCCGCCTTCTCGTACCAGTACGCCGCCTCGCGCAGATCCGGCTCGGCGGCGGTGCCGAGCGCGTAGAACTCGGCCAGCGCCTGGATCGCCGGCAGGTAATCCTTCCGTGCCGCCTTGCGCAGCGCGGTCTCGGCCTTGTCGAGGTCCTTGGCCACCCCTTTGCCGCTCAGCCGCAACAGCGCGATGTTGTAGAGCGCGATGGTATCGTCATGGGCAGCGGCACTCTGAAACAGCCGCGCGGCCTCTTCGACATTTTCGGGCAGCCCGGTGCCCTTGAGACACATGAAAGCGAGCGCAACCTGCGCGCGCACATGCCCCTGCTCCGCGGCCTTGTGATACCAGATCGCGGCCTGCGCAAAATCGACGGGAACACCGCGTCCCTGATAATGCACGTCGCCAAGCGCAAATTCGCCGGCCGCCGCCTTCTGCTCGGCCGCGGCCTCGTACCAGCGCAGGGCAACTGCGTGATCCTTGGTGCAGCCTTGCCCGTTGGCGTACATGTCGCCCAGGAGCGCCTGTGCGTCCGCCTTGCCGGCCTCCGCCGCCACCGACATCCAGAGGAAGGCGGCGTCGAGGTCCCTGGGCACGCCGATTCCGTTCGGGAACACCAGATCGTGGAGGTTGGTCGCCTTGTCACCCAGCCGCGCCGCGGTGGATTGCCGCCACATCTCGGGCCTGTTCGGTCCAAGCGCGGCCCAAAAACCGTGGAAGTAGATCAAGCCGAGCTGGAATTGCGCGTCGGTGTGTCCGTTCAGGGCGGCGCGCTCATACCACGCGACCGCGTCCGGAATGTTGCCGATGACGCCCTCGTTCCGCGCATAGAGCAGTCCGATCCGGTAATCCGCCTCCGGGTTGCCCGCGCGCGACGCAAGCCGCCACAAGCGCAACGCCTCGAGATATTGCCGGTTCTCGTAAGCCTCCAGCCCCCGTTCAAACTGCGATGAGTCTGAACGGGAGGAACCGGGCCGGAGCAAGTCGAGAAGGGATCGCGTCGATACCGTCATGGCTCGCGCATTGCTTCTTTTGCACTGCGCAGCATGCCGCCGAGCAGATACATCGCCACCGAACGGGTGCCGACATTGACATCGCCCTGCAGCGTCATGCCGGGAATGAGGCGGAAATTCTTCGGAACATCCTTGAAGTTGGTCTCGTCGACCGAGCATCGCGCCTTGTAGTAGGCATCGACCGGCTTTCCGTCATCATCGGTCGTGAAGGCGCCTTCGCTGATCCAGCGAATCTTGCCCTGCGCCGTACCGTGCTCCGCCGCGTTGAAGGCGTCGACCTTCATCGTGCAGGGGTCGTTCGGCCGGACGAAGCCGACATCGCGCGACAGGATCTGGATCTCGGCCTCGAGCCGGGTCTTGAGCGGCATCAGCGTGATGAAGGGATCGCCCGGCTTCAAGACCGATCCAACCGAGAGCTTGGCGAGGGTCAGGACGACCGAGGGCTCGGCAGCCGTCCACCGCACCAGGTCCTGATGCTTGATGGCCTTGTCATAGTTCGAGCGGGCGGTATCCAGGCTGTTGCGCGTCGTGACCAGATCCTGGCTCAGCTGCGCATTCCATTGCTCGGTGAAGGCCTTGCGATCGGCCTTCAACGATTCCAGCTGGTGTTGCGCCTCCAGCAGGGTGTTGTGCGTGTTGTCAATCTGGCGCAACAGCTCCAGGCGATTATCCTGAGACAGATACAGGTTCAGCTTGGACCCGCTGCCGCTTTCGGCAAGCGTCGAGCGCATGTCCTCGATCTTGCCGGCGATCTCGGCACGTTGACTGTAGCGCTCGTCGTCCTTCTTCGACTTCTGGATCGTCGCTTCGGTCTGGCTGATCTTGGAGTCGTAGCTGTTCACCTGCGCGTTGTACTGGGCGACGCGCTGGTCGTAGAGCGCCTTCTGCAAGGCATTGTACCGGGTAACTTCCGGATCGTTGGACTGACCGAATGTCAGCGGCTTTCCGGACAATTCGGCCTCGTCGCGGGCAACCTGTGCGTCAAGGCTGGCAATCTGCAGCTTGTACTGCGTGACATCGGCCACGGTGAAGGTCGAGTCGAGCGTCGCGAGCAGCTGACCCGTCTCAACCTGCTCACCTTCCCGAACATCGATCGTCTTGATGATCGATGCGTCCAGGGCCTGCAGCACGTTGATCTGATCGACCGGAACGATCCTGCCGCCCACGCTTGTGATGACCCGATCGACGCGCGTGAAGCACATGATCGCCACGACGGAGACCAGGAACGCCGACAGCACGAACAGCGTCGCGCGAGCCAGCAACGGCTCGGCCGCCTCGCGGATGGCATCGGTTTCGGACTGGAACTGGCGAACGGTCGCGAGCGAAGCCTGATTAGGAGACAAGGGTCGGACTCCTGAAGTTCTTCTCGTTGCGGCCCGCCGGCACGAGATGCGTATTCTGCTGGTACCAGAGCGAGCTATAGATGTCGTTTCGTTCCAGAAGCTCGTCGTGACGCCCGATGTCATTGACCACGCCGCGATTGAGCACGAGGATCGCATCGGCCTTCGTGAGCGACGACAGCCGGTGCGAGATGATGATCAGCGTGCGCCCCTGGGCGATCCGCGAAATATTCGCGTTCACGATCGTCTCGCTCTCGGCATCGAGCGCGCTCGTCGCTTCGTCGAGGATCAGGATCGGCGGGTTGACGATCAGCGCCCGCGCGATCGCGAGGCGCTGACGCTGCCCGCCGGAGAGATTCGTGGATCCCTCGTAGATATAAGTCTCGTAGCCGCGCGGCAGCTTGTCGATGAACTCCTCGGCGCCGGCCAAACGCGCCGCCCTGACAATGTCGTCGAAGGTCGCATCCGGCTTCGCGGCTGAGATGTTCTCGCGGATCGTGCCGCTGAACAGGAAGTTCTCCTGTAGCACGACGCCGACGTTGCGCCGGAGATGGTCGACATCGTATTCGCGGACATCGATGCCGTCGACCTTGATCAGACCGCCGTAGTCGGAGTGCAGCCGCTGCAACAGCCGCGTGATCGTGGTCTTGCCCGAGCCGCTCTTGCCCATCACGCCCAGTGTCGTGCCGAGCGGAATCTCGAACGAGATGTTGTTCAGCGCCGGCGACACCGCCCCCTTGTACTTGAACGTGACGCCGGAGAATTCGACCAGTCCCTTGAGCGGGACCCGCACGCCATGGCCGGAACGTCCCTCCTCAGGCGGCTGATTCACCAGCCGGCCGACGATCGTGACCGCCGTGCGCGCCTCGTCGTACTGGTTGATGAGTTGGGCCATCTGCATCAGCGGGCCGGCAACGCGTTGCGACAGCATCAGAAAGGCAAACAGCGCGCCGACATAGACCGGATCGCCGCTCGACACGGCCAGGTAGACACCGAACGCATAGGGCGCACTCACCGCCAACCGTTCCAACGGACGCACCACCGTCTGGATCGCGGTTCCGGTCAGGCCTTCGGCAAGACGCGCCTTGGCGACGCGCGCCACAAGCACATCCCACATGTGGCGCTGCCGCGTATCGAGCGCCAGCGATTTGATGGTCCGCATGCCGTTCAGGCTCTGGATCAGGAACGCGCCCTGTGCGCCTTCGGCCGCCAGGGTTGCCGAGGACTTCTTCCGGTAGGTCGGGAGCATCAGGACAAGCCAGGTTACGATCACCCCAGCAAAGCCGAGAACCATCAACGTCATGATCGGGCTGAAGAAGAACATGACCGGCAGGAAGAAGAACAGCGTCGTCGAATCGAGAACGGTCCCGAACAACTGCCCGGTCAGGAAGCCGCGAATTCGAAACACCTCGCGGATGTCCCGCGAAATCAGGCCGACGGCGTTCTGTTCGAAGTAGTCGATCGGCAGATTGAGCACCTTCTCGAACACATAGGTCGACAATTTGACGTCCAGGCGTGCCGTCAGGCGTTGCACCAAATATTGCCGCAGGAAGGTGAACGCCGCCTCGAACATGATGACCACGAACATGGCGATGCAAAGCACGTAGAACGTGTTGTAAGCCTTGTAGAAAATCACCTTGTCGGAGAGCAGCCGCCAGAACATGATCGGCGCCAGGCCCATGAAGCCCAGGATCAGCGCCGCGATCGCGACGTCGCGCAGGATCCGCCGTTCGCGGAACAGCAATGCGGTGACAAAGCCGAAGCTGAACGGCTGGGTCTCGTCGGAGATCTCGTAATCGCGCTTGGCCATGACGACATCGCCCGACCAGATGTCCTCAAAGCGCGGTTGATCGATGACGAGCAGTGCATCCTCGCTCGCGTTCGGATCCTGCAAGACCACCCGGGTGCTGTTTTCATCGCCTTCGAGGCGCAGCAAGACCATGTGGCTGCCATCGCGCAGCCGAACGATTACCGGCAGTGCCCGCTTGAGCTGGCTCAGCCCCTTCCAGTCCAGCGTGACGGCCTTTGCCGTCATGCCCGAGGAATTCGCGCACTTCAAAAGCTCGGCAAGCGTGACTTCCTGGTCACCGAGGAGATTGTCATGGATGAGCTGGGACGGGGTCAGGTGCAAACCATGCTGTCTTGCCACGATGACGAGACAGGCGAGACCCGAGGGCGGCAGCGCCTCCACCGAAGGTGCGCCGACGAGCGAGAGGTGTTTGGTCATGGAAGCCTCGAGGTTTCGACTGCGCAAGATCCGGTCCCTAGCGAGATATAACTTATCACTGTTAGTTCGCTAACGCAGCATTTTCAGCGCATCGTTCCGAAAAGATATGTGTCGCAACAAGCACAGAAGCCAGTTCCGGCTATTGCTACCGGTGGTTTAACCACGGAACCCTTATAACATTATTTAACATCAACGATCACGGGGCGACGGTCTCCGTCTCCCGGAAGTCGAAGCCGCAGGCCTCGAGCTGCGGCCGGAGCCGCCTCTCCTCGGCCTCCGGCATGAGCGCCAAGGCGCAGACCTCGAAGTTCCCGCTGCGAACGGACACCGTCGGAAACCCGGCGCTCAGCAGCAGGTTTCCCATCCGGTCGCACGAAAACCCGGTCTTGTGCGCCATGTGGTGGCGTCCCTGCTCGATCGCGCCGGAATGCCCGTAGATCATGTCAAGTGGCCGGATCGGACCGGCCGGCGAGACATAGGCGACTGCACCGAGGCCCTGGGTCAGCATGTGCTGAGCCACCGCCTCCAGGTCGGGCGACATGATGAGCGCGAACCCGTCCGGCTTGAGAACCTCGCGGAACTGGACGAATGTGGGATGTATCTCATGGGCATAGAGATGCTCCATCAGATGGGAGCACCAGATCGCGTCGAACGAGGCCGGCCGGCACAGTTTGGCGAGATCGGTAATCGAGCCGACGATGTCCGGACTCACGCTGCCGTCGACATCGAGGCGAACCTCCTCCCATTCATGCGACGTCAGGAGCGGCTGGATCCGCTTGGCAACCGTCGATCCAGCGCCGGCGTTCAGCATTTTCTTCTTGGCCAATTCGAGAGCTCCGCGGTTCGCGCATTAAGCGGCTGATTTCTGCAGCGATCGCTCGTCCTGACCAAAGTTGCCGGCGCCGCGGGAAACCATCGGCCACGGCACCACTCAATCGAGCGAGCCACACGCCTTTACAAAAGCTCCATGGTCCGAATGTGACGAACTAACGTTCTAACGTCCGGTAACGGAATGTCTGGAGCGGAACTTGAGACGGAGTTCGCCCGATCCGACGCCAAATGATCGACAAGTTCCGATCACCGTGTTCGCACACCAACAAAAGCGCCGCCCAACCGAGGTCGAGGCGGCACCCTCACTTCGTGAAGACCTGGGATGTTACAACCTGGTCGAGTGACCATCGTTGAAGATCAGGTATTCGATGTTGCTGATCTGGGTCACCTGGCCATTGCTGAAGTTGATGTCCAGAGAACCGTCCTTGCCTGCACTGATGTCGGTCACGTCGGTCGAGGCGTGATCCAGGAAGGTCAGCGAGTCCTTGTTGCCGGCGCCACCGTCAATGGTGTCTTTGCTGCGGAGGTTGGACAGGTAGAAGCAGTCCTGACCCGAGCCACCGACCATCGAGGCCGTGCCGGTGGCGGAGCCAACGAACGACGAACCGCCATTGCCGCCGATCAGCGTCTGCGTGCCCGAGCCGGCAACCATCGTATCGTGGCCGGAACCGCCATGCAGCGTGTCGTTGCCGGCACCGCCATAGAGCGAGTCGTTGCCGTCACCGCCGTAGAGCGAGGTCGCACGCGAGGCATCGCTGCCTGAATAGAGCACGTCGTTGCCGGCGCCGCCGTATTCCGCAACAGTGCCGGTGCCGCCTACCAGCAGGTCGTTGCCCGCGCCGCCATCCAGCGTGTCGGCACCGGCATCGCCATAGAGCGAGTCGTTGCCGGCACCGCCATAGAGCGAGGTCGCGTGCGACACATCGCTGCCCGAATAGAGCACGTCGTTGCCGCTGCCGCCGTATTCGGCAACAGTGCGGATACCGCCGACCAGCAGGTCGTTGCCGGCGCCGCCATCCAGCGAGTCGGCACCGGTACCGCCATAGAGCGAGTCGTTGCCCGCACCGCCGTCCAGCGTGTCGGAACCGATATTGGCAGGATTATACCCTGCACCGGCAACCAGCGTGTCGTCGCCCGCACCGCCATCGAGCAACGTGCCGAGCCCATAACCGGCGCCTGACTTGAGAACGTCGTTGCCGCTGCCACCGTACTCCGCAGCAGTGGCGGTGCCGCCCTGCAGCAGGTCGTCACCGGCGCCGCCATCCAGCGTGTCGGCAACGCCACTGGCACCACCTTCCAGCGTGTCGTTGCCGTCACCGCCCGACAGAAACGAGCCGTACCACGCAAACAAGTTCGCGTAGAGCAGGTCGTCGCCGGCTCCGCCGTAGATCTGATCGCTGTATGTGCCGGCGACCAGCGTGTCATTGCCCGCGCCACCGTCGAGAAACTGGTTGCCGAAACCCGCGCTCAACCAGTCGTCACCGGCGCCACCATACAGGCTATCATCGCCCCAGCCACCGAGCAGCTCGTCGTTGCCGCTACCGCCGTAAAGCGCACTGGAAACGCTCGTATCGAACACCGGGCCGCCGGACAGCAGCGTGTCGTCGCCGCTACCGCCAAACAGTTGCGCTGAGGTACCGCCCCAAAGCCAGTCGTTGCCGGCGCCGCCGTCCATCGTTTCGTGACCCACGCCGCCGCCGTACACCGTGTCGTTGCCAGCGCCGGCAAGAACCGTCGTCCCGCGGTTGTTGTTAAAGGTGATTTCGTCGTTGCCGGCGCCGGTCGCGATCAGCACCGGGGCGGCGCCGTTCACGGTCAGCGTCACGTCGCTCTTGGTGGCTTCGATGATCGCCTTCAGCTTGGGATCAAGCTTGATCGTATTATTGGCGTTGGTTTCGATCAGAACGTTGGCGTCCGGATCCGGGTTGCTGATCCCCGCCCCCACCTCGACCGGGATCGTCGCGCCGTCATCCGGGCTGGTGTAACCGATCCCCGCGCTGATCAGATAGTCGAGAATCTGTTGCCGGGTTGCGTGATCGATCGTGGAGCGGATCGCGGCCTTGAGCCCCGTCTGGTTCAGGTTTTGCGTCACCATCGATGGAGCCCCTGCTTCGACGCGCTACGTCATCTCTAAGCAAATACTCAAATTATCTCGATGACTCACAATTGGAGCAGGCTGCAAGACTATCAGACAACATTTTCGAGCACCACCTGCAATCGAAAAAAAGCGCCGCCTCAACCATGGTTGAGGCGGCGCCTTCGCTTAGTGCAGAGCTAGTTTAGTGCAGACCTGGGATCTTACAGCTTGGTCGAGTGACCATCGTTGAAGATCAGGTATTCGATGTTGCTGATCTGGGTCACTTGGCCATTGCTGAAGTTGACGTCCAGAGAACCATCCTTGCCCGCGGTGATTCCGGTCACATCGGTCGAGGCGTGATCCAGGAAGGTCAGCGAGTCCTTGTTGCCGGCACCGCCGTCAATGGTGTCGCTGCTGTGGAGGTTGGACAGGTAGAAGTAGTCCTGACCAGAGCCGCCGACCATCGAGGCCGTACCCGTGGCGGAGCCAACGAACGAGTCGTTGCCGCCGCCGCCGAGCAGCGTCTGGTTGCCCGAACCGGCGACCAGCGTGTCGCTGCCGGAGCCGCCATACAGCGTGTCGTTGCCAGCACCGCCGTAGAGCGTGTCGTTGCCGTCACCGCCGTAGAGCGAGGTCGCGTGCGACGCATCGCTGCCCGAGTAGAGCACGTCCTTGCCGGCGCCGCCGTACTCGGCAACGGTGCCGGTGCCGCCGACCAGCAGGTCGTTGCCGGCACCGCCATACAGCGTGTCGGCACCCGCACCGCCATAGAGCGAGTCGTTGCCCGCACCGCCGTCGAGCCGCGAGCCGTGCGACGCATCCGAGTTCGAGTAGAGCGCGTCGTTGCCGGTGCCGCCGCTGAGCAGATTGTTGCCCGTACCGCCAACCAGCACGTCGTCGCCGCGACCGCCCACCAGATCAGACGACGTACCGCCGTAGAGCGTGTCGTTGCCGGAGCCGCCGAGCAGCGTGTCGGCTCCAGTGCCGACCAGCAGATCGTTGCCGGTGCCGCCATCCAGCGTGCTGTGACCGGAGGCGTTGTCGACAAGCACGTCATTGCCGGCACCGCCGCTGAGCGAGTCATGACCCGCGCCACCGAAGATCGTGTCATTGCCGCCGCCGGCGAGGACCGTCGTATCGCCGGTGTTGTTGATGAAGACCTGATCGTTGCCGGAGCCGGTCGCGACCAGCACCGGGGTGCTGCCGTTGACCGACAGCGTCACGTCGCTGTTGGTGGCCTCGATGATCGCCTTCAGGTTGGCGTCAGTGTTAACAGTGTTATTGGCGTTGGTTTCGATGAGAACGTTGGCAGCCGGATCCGGGTTGGAGATCCCGGCACCCACCTGCACCGGAATCTGCGTTCCGTCGTCCGGGCTGGTGAATCCGACCCCTGCGTTGATCAGATAGTCAAGAATCTGTTGCTGGGTCGCGTGATCGATCGTGGAGTTGATCGCGTGTTTGAGGTCAGTCTGGTCGAGATTGTAAGTCGCCATCGATGTAGCCCCTGCTTGGGATACGAGGATTCAAGCCGCTCGCCCGCACTTAGGCTGTTGATTCACAACTGGTTTGTTGCGACGCAGCTCAAATGTGGACACAGGTTACGAACTTGTTAAGTCAATTGTTAAGTCCGCAATACCGAAGTGTCAATCAGCAATGCGCTATTAACGTCTGGTTCCATGAGACTTATGTGAGACTTAGCACCACCTCGGTCGCGGACTAACATTCAACGCAGGCAGCTCACAAATGTTAGCCGCAATGCAAAAAAGGGTAGTGATTATACGGGGTTTCATCCAGTCCCAAGATGGCGCCAGGGCGCGGAATCTCGCAGCCTTTGCGTGCGCTTCGACGCGATTTTCTGATCTGAAAAAATATTTCTGCGTCGCGTGAGAGCTTTTTCAGAAAAGCGTCAAACGTCACAACCGGCCGGCACGCGAGCGGCGTTATGCCGGGTTCTGGTTGCAGGCTGCGAGTGTCAAGCGGACAAAAACCGGGGAATCGATCGTAGAATCGGGGTAATTGAGCCGCTCGCCCAAAGCCGGAGGAGGCGAGATCAAGCATCCGATATAACAAATTAACATCAGATTCGTCGGAACCCGTTAGGGACAAGAGCGCGGCAACGGCAAGACGGAGCCCGATCACGGGCGAAGCATCCGTCTGCGGCAATCATCCAGCGGCGGCACGCGCGTAGATGGCCTCGAGCAGCCGCAGATTCTCGTCCGGCGCGTAGCGCTCGAGATAGGCGGTCCGTGCAGCCTGCCCCCATGCCGTTGCGAGATCGGACGCGCCCAGAAGCTCAACAATCCGCTGTCTGAGCCCTGCCGTATCGCCCGGCGGCACCACAGCGCCGGTCTTGCCGGCGCTCACCACCTCGGCAAGTCCGCCGATCTCGGATGCGATCACCGGCGTACCCTGCGCGAAGGCCTCGACCACGACCATCGGAAATCCCTCGTACCATAGCGACGGCACGACCAGCGCCCGGGCACTCGCCATCTCCCCAAGCACGTCTGCACGCGAGAGCGCGCCGAGGAACCTGACATTGGCGGGCGCCCGAGCTTCGAGCGCAGCGCGCTCTGGTCCTTCACCGACGATCCGCAAGGGCATGCCGGTCCCCGCAACAGCATCGAGCAATACGCCGACGCCCTTCTCGCGGCTCAGCCGTCCGACATAGAGGAGCCCCGTGCGCGGCATCGCCGGATCGGGTGCACCCGGATCGGCCATGAAGTTCGGCTTCACGTCGATCCGGCCTGCATCGAAGCCTGCCTGCGTGAACAACGTTCGGGCAAACTGCGTCAGCGCGATCAAGCGCACACCGGGACGCGTCCAGGTGCCGCGGCGCTGGTGCCGCGCGATCATGTAGGCCGAGGCCAGCGAGCCCGGCAGCGATCCGCGGTAGCAGCGATGGGCAACGCCCCAGAGATGGCCGCGGTCCAGGCACTTGTGGCAGATACGGCCGTCGCGCAGCAGCATGCCACCGGTGCAGATGGTGCGATAATTGTGCAGCGTCACTACCGCAGGCACGCGCTGTTGCCGGCAGACATCGAACACGGCGGGCGAGAGCAGCGGAAAAAAATTGTGGACGTGGACGATGTCGGGACGAAAGCGGTCGAGCGCCTCCGCGACGGCCCGTTTTCCCTCCGCATTATCGGCGATCGACAGCGTCGTCGCGATCCGCGCGGCAAGCGAATTGATCGCCTCGTTGCTGACCGTGAGCGTCTCAACGCTGTGTCCTGCGCCGCGCAACAAATCGACTTCGGCCTCGAACACGACGTCCTCGCCGCCGCGGCCCCCCTGATACCGGTTGTGAGCGACCAGTATCTTCATGATCGGCGTGCCGGCTCGGGAAACCAGCGCAGCTCCGTCACTAGGCTTTGGCTGGCGGCCAGCGTTCCGGAGCCGATCAGCGTCGTCGCCGGCACCTTGAGATCGAACGACGGCGAATACCAGCCGGCCGGCACGGTTTCGTCACCGCGATACACAGTCCAGCTAAGCGCCGCCGGCAGCTCGAGCTCGCCGTGTCCGCCGGGCCATGACAGCTGCGCGTTATGCCCTTCGAGCTTGCATTCGACGTCGGGACCAAGATGCCAGCTGAGGCTCGCCGGCGCAGCAAGCCCTTTATCGGCAAGCACAATATCGGTGACGACGAGCCGTGCCGCCAGACGCTGCAATTGCACCGAACGGCGATGCACGAGACGATCTGCTGTGTCCTGATATCCCGAATGCTCCGCGACGCAGCTTGCGTCCGCATCACGATCGTCCAGGCCACTCGACGCGATCAGCCGGCTCTGCGCATGCCGCGTCCACAGAAACGGCCCGCCCGACACCGACTGGTCGCGCCCGAACAGGCAGAGCGTGTTGTGCGCCAGCGTGGAACGGAAATGGGCACGCCATCGCGGATCGCCGTGATAGCAATAGGTGCCGGGGTCGGCGAGGATATCGACGCCGCCGATCCTGCATTCGAGCGACAGCGCATCCGCATGCGCATGCCCCGCAATGCGGCCGAAGCCATGCGGGCCGTGATCGCAGCGGCACCACACCGCCCGGTCGGCATCGACGAGAAAGGTCTGTCCCGCCTCATCAAGCAAATGCGGGCGGCGCGCGGGCCGCGCGGCGATCGCACGCGCCTTGATGCCGTCGGTCAGAAGAAACGTGCGCAGGTCGGGCTCCGGCAGCTTGGGCCACCACGGCAGATCGCCGAACAGGCGCGCGCCGGTGCCGAGCAAACCGAGCCAGCGATTGCCGGCGTGATCGTCGAGCAGCAGGCCAATGCCCTCGTCGCCATCACCCTGACGCGGAGGACGCGCGCGGTCGTCGAGCATCGCGGCGATGACGTCGCTCATGCGGCATATCGTGGTCCAGACCATGTCGCCCAGCTGGTGCCCGGACGCTTCGCCCTGCACTGCCGCGGCCAGCAGCAGTTCGAGGACAAAGCCGTGATAATCGGTCGCGAGCTCACGATTGCTGCCGCAGGCGAAGGTTTGCGCAACAGCCTCGTCTGCCAGCGTCCTGGCGGCATTCTGGCGCCACAGCGCGCTGTCGCGGAAAAAGGGAAACACACAGGCCGCCGCAAACTGCCCGGCAGCCTCCGCGATGATGTGGTTGTTGGCGGAGGAGCCACGGCTCGGGAACTGCGACAGCCAGTATTGATGCGCATAGAGCTGCGTCAGGAACTGGTCATTGTCGTCGAACAGCGCAGGCGCGCCGGGCCAGTTCTGTAGCAGCTGGCGCACCCAGGCCCACGAGATCAGCCGCACGCCGAGCTCGATGCCGCTGATCCAGTGCGGGCCGCGCGGAAACGGATTTTCGCGCCACCAGCTTGTGAGATGCGCGGCCACGCGCCTGGCGTAGCGTTCGTCCGAGGTCAGGTAATACGCCGATGCGAGCACCGTCAGATGGTGGTGACGCGACGGCTCCCAGATGTATTTGATGTTCCCGACCGCGGCTTTGTCGCGATAGGGCACCGCAAACGCGTACATGTCAGCGGGCGCCCGCTTGCCGCTGCGGACATCGACGAACCAGTCCGGCCGCTCGCCCAAAGCATCATGATCTCTGGCGAAGACCTGCCAATGTCCGGCGAGAATCCGGTCGGCAGCATGGATCAGCCGCTCGGTGGCGTGCTGCGGAGCGTGCGCCGGCAAAGGCAGCAGCTTCAGCCGCGGCCGCCGCGGGCCCGGGACAAGCCGGGCGCTGGCGTGTCGTGCGACATCGGGCGGCGTGATGCGCCAGAGCAGGCGCAGCAGCTGATCATTCACCCGGCCCGCAAGCTCGGACGGCTCCATGCGCTGCAGCCTGCGCAGATACCAGGCCGGATTCATCTCACGCCGGTCGAGGCGCGCGCGACGCCCTGCTCTGCTGCGCCGATCGTCAGATCGACCGGCATCCCGGCAGCGGCGCTCTCCTGCACCGCGAGCGTTGCGCGGGTGGTCGCAAGCAGCGATTCGGGCCCGATCGGCATCGCGGCCCCCGATGCGACCGCGGCGATGAAGGCATCCAGCATGGGCCGCTGCCCCTTGTCGAGCCGCGCTTTCTTCGCGGTCCGCTGTCCGGCGTGCCAGACCTCGAAGCCCGAGAAATTGTCGAAGGCGGCAAAGCCGGTGCTTGCCGATATTTCGAGCGCCTCCTTCGGCACACGCGGATCGCCGCCAGTGAGATAGCTGAGGCTCGCAACCGAGCCGTCGGCAAAATCGAACGTGGCGACGAGATTGTCGACATCCTTGCCCGCGGTACGCGCCGAGACGCGCACCGGCTCGGCGCCGAGCCACCAGGACAATACGTCGATGAAATGGCCGCCCTCGCCGACGAAGCGGCTGCCCTCGCTCTCGGCCTGCAGATACCAGGATGTTTTCTCCAGCGGGCCGGCGATCACGCGATATTGCAGCGCCTGCGGTCCCACCGGCGCGAACGCCGCGCGCATGCCCTGCAGCAGCGGCGAGAAGCGGCGATTGAAGCCGACCATCAGCCTGTTGTTGCCGGTCTCGCGGATCACCTGCTCCAGCTGATCGAGCGAGCTTGTGTCGATCGCGAGCGGCTTCTCGACAAACACCGCCTTGCCGGCGCACAGCGCTTGGGTCGCGAGGTCGGCGTGGGAGGCATGGCGCGTTGCGATCAGCACGGCATCGATGTCGTCGGCCTCGAGCACCGAGGCCGCATCCGTCGAGGCACGCGCGAAGCCGAACTTGCGCACCGCGGTGGCGCCGCTCAGGCCGGTGTTAGTGGCGACCTCGACGAGATCGACGCGCGCGTGATTTGCAAGCTGCGGCAACAACATGCTGGAGGCATAATTGCCCGCGCCGATGACGCCGAGCCGGACCCGGCCGCTGCGCAGCGCAACGGCCGGACGATAGACCATCTGCATCGCGCGGGGAGCGGCGTCCGGATAGGCGAACACCATGCCGAGACCAACCTCGCCCCGGCTCATGCGCTCGAATGCCGACGTTGCCTGCTCCAGCGGCACCACTTCGGAAATCAGCGAAGAAAAATCGAGCCGCCCATCGGCGAGCAGGGCGACGATCGCCTCCATGTTGCGCTTCTCGGTCCAGCGCACATGGCCGATCGGATAGTCGATGCCGCCCTCCTCGTAGAGCGGATCGTAGCGGCCGGGGCCGTAGGAGCGCGAGAATCGAACGTCGAGCTCCTTGTCGTAGAATTCGTTCCACGGCAGGTTCAGCGTGCATTTGCCGATGTCGACGATGCGGCCGCGGTCGCGCAGCAACGCGGCCGAACGCGACGCGAGATCCGGATCGTCGCTGCCCGCCGTGATGAACACGCAATCGACACCGTTGCCTGCGGTCAGCTGATCGATCCGGGCGCGAAACCCGGCCGCAGCATCATCAGATGCGACCGCGCAGATTGCGGCGCCCGCCGCCTCCGCCTGACGACAGCGCGGCTCCAGCCTGTCGAGCCCGACGACCACGACACCGGCGCTGCGTAGCAGGCGCACCATGATCTGCCCGATCAGGCCGAGGCCGATCACGCAGGCGGTCTCACCGAAACCGATTTCCGACTGGCGCATCGCCTGTAGCGCGATCGAGGCGATCGTCGTGAACGCGGCCTGGTCGAGCGCTGCACCGTCCGGCAGCGGCACGCAGAGGTTCACCGGCACCCAATTATATTCAGCATGGGTTGCATACTGATTGCCGCCGCAGCAGACCCGCGCTCCGACCGAGAAGCCGCCGACACCCTCGCCCACCTCCACGACGGTGCCCGACAGCGAATAACCGAGCGGCGTGTAGGAATCGAGCCGGTTCATCACCTTCTGATAGGTCGCAAGCAATCCCTGCTGGCGGACCGAGCGCACCACCTTGGCAACCTGATCGGGGCGCGCACGCGCCTTGCCGAGCAGCGACAGCCGGCCTTCGGTGAATTTCATCATCTCGGTGCCGGTCGACACCGCCGAAAATGCCGTGCGCACCAAAACCCCGCCGGGGCGGCAGCGCGGCGCCGGCACGTCGATCAGCTTGAGCTCGCCGCTCTTATAGTTTTGCGCGATCTGCTTCACGGTCGGTTCAATCGCCTCAAGTTAACAGTGCCCGTTGTATCGCGCCCGCCGCCCGCAACGAAGCCGGGAACATCGTCATCGTTATCTCATCGCCGAGGGTTTAACATCGTTATCATTCCAGCAACAGGACCGGTTTAGGCGAGATCTCGACCTCACCGTTGGCGACAGCTCCTTCGCCGCCGTCCAGGCCCTGGTAACGGCTAAAACGCGGGTCGACCCGATGTACGGACCGCCCCTTGGTGGTCCAGAGGATCAAGCCGTTGCGGCCATCCGGCATGCGGAGTTCGACGCGCCAGGTCGACGGCGACGTCCTGCCTGCCGCCACGACGCTGGCGCCGACCAACCATGACTGGACCGTGCGATAGGCAATTCCGCTCGGAAGCAGCCCGCGCGCCCGGTCCCACAATTTGCCGAAGTCGCTGCCCCCGCCGGCGAACTCGTACCAATAGAACCGGTCGACACCGCTGATCCATTTCAGGATATAGGCGCGCGCCAGAAAGCCATCCGGGTTGTCCTCGTGGGACGACCAGCCGGCCTCGGTGTCCCAGATCGGCCTTGTGGAGAGATCGTGCGCGGCGAGGATCTGCTTGAAGCGGGCGATGATTCCGATCACCGCTTCGGGTTCGCTCGTATAGCCGTGGAAGGCGAAGACATCGGCATATTGTCCGCCGCCTTGCGCCATGAAGGCCGTTTGCCAGCGATAGCCGTCGGGCGTGCCGTTGGACGACGGCGTCAGCACAGTCAGGGCGGGATCGCTGGCCTTGATGATCTGGTAGGCCCGTTTCTGCATCTGGACCATGGTCGCGATATCGCCCGAGTAATATTTGGGATCCTCGGGCTCGTTCCAGATTTCCCAGTATTTGATGCGGCCGGCGGCGCGCGTAACGGCCGCACGCACCCATTCGTCCCATGACGTGAGATCGGCAGGCGGCGAGCTTGCGCCCGGCGTGAATGCCGGCGGCGCATCCTTCACCGACGCGGCCCAACGCGGCGTGAAGGCGAGATTGAGGACGATCTCGACGTGCTCGCGCTCCGCCGCCGCAAGAATGGCGTCGAAGCGCGCCCAATTGTAGATGCCGGGCGCCGGGTTGATCTGCGCCCAGTAGATCGCGCCCCACAGGCGGACGCCGTCAAACTTGAGCGCCGGCCATGGCTGTGACTGCCCGATCGCATTGATCGTCATGCCGAAAAGCGTCGGCGGGATCACCACGTTCACATGGCTCACATTGAGCACATCGTTTGCCGCCGCACCGGCCCACTGCAGCGGCCATTTGTGAGCCAGCGGCGCCAGCGCACTCAAAACCAGCGCGATCAACGCCCTTTGTGCCCAATCCCTCACTCTACCTGCCATGTCGGTGTCTCGTCGCCGTCACATCCGCGGCGGGATTGCAAAATGGAAGCTACGCATGTTAATGCCGATGTTAGTCCGATTGTGATGTTGTTAGGTCAATGGTATAGATCATCGCAGATGTCGAGAGCTGAACCATCACCGCGGCGGATCCTGATCATCGTCGAGAACCTTCCGGTTCCTTTCGATCGCAGGGTGTGGTGCGAGGCAACGTCGCTGCGCAAGGCAGGCTATGAAGTTTCGGTGATCTGCCCGAAGGGTCGCGGCCATAACGAATCCTACGAATGCCTCGACGGCATTCACATTTACCGTCATCCGATGCCGGTGGAAGCGCGCGGGATCGCCGCCTATCTCATTGAATATCCGGTCGCGCTGTTCTGGGAGACCTGGCTTGCGATCAAGGTGGCGTGGAAGCAAGGCTTCGACGTGATCCATGGCTGCAATCCGCCCGACCTGATCTTCCTGATCGGCCTGCTGTTCAAGCTCGGCGGCAAGCGCTTCGTGTTCGACCATCACGACGTCAATCCCGAGCTCTACGAAGCAAAATTCGGCCGCAGGGATTTTTTCTGGCATCTGCTGCGGCTGGTCGAATATCTCACCTTCAAGACCGCGAGCATCTCGATCGCGACCAACGAATCCTATCGCGAGATCGCGATCACCCGCGGCCGGATGCCGGCCAACCGGGTTTTCGTGGTGCGCTCAGGCCCCAATCTCGAACGGGTGCGCTCCCGCCCCGCCGATCCGGCTTGGCGCCGCGGCCGGCGCTACAGTGTCGGCTATGTCGGCGTGATCGGCCAGTCGGAAGGCATCGATCTCCTGCTGCAGTCGATCAGCCACATCGTGCACGATCTCGGCCGTACCGACATCCAGTTCAACATCGCCGGCACCGGGCCGGAGTGGAATGCGGTGGTCAGACTCTGCGAAGAGATGCAGCTCTCCAACTATGTGAATTTCACCGGCGCTATCGCCGACGAGGCGCTGTTCACGATGCTCTCGACCGCAGACGTTTGCGTCAATCCGGATCGCGTCACGCCGATGAACGACATCTCCACCATGAACAAGATCATGGAGTACATGGCGCTCGGACGGCCGATCGTTCAGTTCGAGGTTCGCGAAGGCCGGCGCTCCGCGCTCGACGCCTCGCTCTATGCGGCGAAGAACGACCCGCAGGATTTCGCCGGCAAGATCATCACGCTGATCGACAATCCGTCGCTACGGCAGACGATGGGGGCATTTGGCCGCAGCCGCGTCGAGCGCGAATTGTCCTGGACGCACGAGGAGCCGAAGCTGCTCGCCGCCTATGAGGCGTTGTTCGCCAGGAAGCTCCCCTGGCAGAGCCGCGCGCCGCGCGCGACCGCCACCGCCACCGCCACCGCCACCGCCACCGCCACCGCCACCGCCACCGCGGAGCGGTCAACCTCGCAGGCGTCTGGTGTCAACGCCAATGCAGCCGCCGGGCGGGCATCGCGTTGAACGCCCCGCCGCCTCACTCACGCGAAACACGACGCGGCCACGCGCAGGTCGCTGGATTGTCGAAGGTCGAAGCATGAACGTCAGCATTTTCGGCCTCGGCTATGTCGGAACGGTCTGCGCGGCCTGCTTCACCGAACTCGGCCACCAGATCATCGGCGTCGACAAGAGCATCGCGAAGGTCGATCTGATCCGCGAGGGCCGATCGCCGGTCATCGAGCCGGGCATCTCGGACAAGGTGGCGCACGCGGTTGCAACGGGTCAGTTGACCGCAACCACCGACGCCACCGAGGCGATCGTCAACAGCGACATATCGATGGTCTGCGTCGGCACGCCGTCGTCCGGCAACGGCAATCTCGACCTGACCGCGATCCGGCAGGTCGCTATCGAGATCGGCCGCGGGCTGCGCGCGAAGAACGCGCCGCATACCGTGACGATCCGCTCCACCGTGCTGCCCGGCACCACCCGCGACACCGTCGGGCCGCTGATCGAGGAAGCCTCCGGCAACAAGATCGGACGCGATTTCGACCTCGCCTTCAATCCGGAGTTCCTGCGCGAAGGCAGCGCGATTGCGGATTTCAACGCGCCGTCCAAGACCGTGGTCGGCGCCTTCAACCAGGAAACCGCCGACCGCGTCATGGCGCTCTACAAGGATTTGCCGGGCGCCAAGATCACGCCGCCGGTCGAGACCGCCGAACTGGTCAAATATGTCGACAACAGCTGGCATGCGCTGAAGGTCAGCTTTGCCAACGAGATCGGCACCATCGCAAAGACGCTCGGCATCGACGGCCGCGACGTCATGAACATCTTCCTGCAGGACACCCGGCTCAACATCTCGCCTGCCTATTTGCGGCCGGGTTTTGCCTTCGGCGGCTCCTGCCTGCCCAAGGACGTCAAGGCGCTAAAGCACCTTGCGCACCGCCGTGGACTGTCGACACCCGTGATCGAAAGCATCCTGCCGAGCAACGACATGATCATGTCGCGCGGCGCCGACTGGATCCTGTCGCATGACGGCCGCCGCATCGCGTTCCTCGGCATCAGCTTCAAGGCCGGCACCGACGATGTCCGCGACAGCCCCTTCGTCGAACTGGTCAAAAGCTTGCGTGGCGAGCAGCGCGACATCCGGATCTACGACCCGAACGTGCAGCTGTCGCAACTGATCGGCGCCAACCGGGAATTCTTGATGCGCAACCCTGAGCTGGTCGGTTTGCTGCATGACGATGTGACGGCGACGATCGAATGGGCCGACATCATCGTGCTGACGACGGCCGATCCGCGCTTCGTTGCGGCACTGAAGGCAACCCGGCCCGATCAGGTGGTGCTGGAACTGTCGGACATTGGACTGCCCCGAGAGGTGCGCGCCAAAGTGAGCGGCTTCCACTGGTAGGGAACACCGTGGCTACCATGGCCCAGACCCGCGACCGACCCGAAATCCGCTTTCACGACGAGATCTCGTCGGAATGGGAGAGGCTGCATCAGAGCCGCACCTTCAAGGCGCGCACCGCCGCGATGTTCGATCTGCTCGGGAACGCGGACCTCAATGGCCAACGCTGGCTGGATGCAGGTTGCGGCACCGGAACGCTCTCCCGCCTGCTCGCCGCGCGCGGCTGCGACGTCACCTGCGTCGACGCCTCATCGGAGATGATTGCGGCCGCGCGCGACCGCCCCGCCAACGGCCCGCCGGCCGACCGGCTCACATTCCGGCAGATTCCGACCATCGCAAACCTGCCGTTTGCGGATCGATCCTTCGACGGCGTGCTCTGCGCGAGCGTGCTGGAATATGTCCCCGACGTGGCGCAGTGCCTCGCCCAGATCCATCGCGTGCTCAGGCCCGGCGGACTGCTCCTGGTCTCGATCCCCAACCGCGGATCGCTGCTGCGCCAGGGCTACAAGCTCGCGCATGCGGCTTCGTCGCGCGTGTCTTCGCGGCCGCTGTTCCGCTACCTCGCCTTTTCCAAATTCGACACCACGCCGGCCGTCATGCAGGGCCTGCTGCGACAACATGGTCTCACAATGCTCGGCGTCAGCTTTGGCGGCTCGCCGCTCCCGCCGGCGCTCGATCGCCGGCCCACGGTCGGCACGCTGATCAATATGCTCGCCCGCCGCGACGATTGATGCGGCGGGCAGATGCCTGCCTCACGCCTTGATCGCCATCAGCGACTTGGTCATGCCGAGATATCGCTCGCGATAGATCTTCGCGTCCGGGAATGTCTCCGTCATCTCGCGCCCGTCGAACAGGTGCCAGTCGGGCGCGGTCCGTTTGAACCAGAAGCGGTTAGACCTTTCGATCAGTGCGATTTGCTGTCGCCTCGGCAACAGGACGATGATTCCGGGCAGCCAGGTATGGCTCTCGATCGGAAAGTACCGATACGGCGTCTGCACATAGAACGACTTCGCGACCCGCGAGATCTCGCCAGCAAAGCGATTCTGGTGCTCGCGTGCGATATTGCGGAATGCCGTGTCACTCTCGATCGTCACGACGGCCTGCTTCGGCCCGGTGACATGTTCGATCACCGACGAGCAGAAGCAGAAGTCGAACGCCTGATCCTCGAACGGCAGGCGCTCGGTCTCCTGCAGCAGCACGGTCTTGAACCCGAAGCGCTCGCGCGCCGCCTTCAGATCGTCGGCCGAAATGTCGCAGACGGTGATGTCGGTATGGCGCGGCAGAACCGCGCGAATGTGCCGGCCGGTGCCGCCGCCGAGATCGAGGATCTTTGCGTCGAGCGGCAGGTTCACGGTGCGGACGAGGAACTCGCCGCGCCGCTTGCGCGCTGCACCGGAAAATCGGGCTTGAATTGCGCCCAGCAATGTCAGTCTCCTGCTACCGCTTGCGTGCGTCTAGCACGGCACGCGCAATTCTTCACGCAACGGCATATCGGCTCCCTGCTTCCGCTCACTTGATCGCCTCAAAGAAGATCGACTCGTCCGGCCGGTTGTCGAGCCGGTCGATGTCAGGGCAGATGCCCTCGCGATAGGCCCGGGTGTGGGTCTCGGAACAGCCCGCGTCGCGGAACAGCGCCGCGAGGGAGGCGCGCGTAAAGCCCCAGTGATGCGCGAAGGCGGCCTCCTTGCGGCGCTCGATCTCGAACACGCCCTTGAGGAAGGCCTGCGGCGCTGCCGGATCGTAGAGCGCGACGATCCTTTCCATGTCGGGGACGACGATGCGGCATACCCCGCCCGGCGCCAGCACCCGCGCGATCTCGCGCGCCAGCCGCTCGACCTCGTCAGGAAACAGATGCTCGAAAACATGCGCACTGAACACCGCCGCAAGGCTGCGATTCGCGAACGGCAACGGCTTGGTCAGATCCATGTAGCGGAGCCCGGCAAACTTCCCCTGGCGGTGCTCGGCATAGCGGGCGTCGCTTAACAGGCCGGCGAGATGCAACGCTTTCGCCGCGAGCGGCACCCGCGCGATCCACAGATGCATCGTGATGTCGGTGTTGATCCAGCCCGCGATGCCGCAATTGAAGGCGCCGATATGCAGCCGCTGCAGCGCGCGGCCGGGTGCGTCGTCGGTCATGTCTTCTCCCGCACCGAATTGGTCAGCACAACCACGATCACCGACGCCGCGCTGGAGGCCACCATCGCCGCTACCGCTCCCATCACCTGCCAGGCTTCCGCCGCAAGCGGCAGAACGCAGCACAGCGCGACGAGGCCAGCGATCCGGCTCAGCATGAACCGCTGCGGCCTGCCGGTCGCAAACAGCGGCAGCGCGAGGCCAAGCCACACCGCGTCGAGCGCCATCGCGGTCCCCATCAAGGCGATGCTGCCGGTCCCGATCTCGTAACTCTGGCCGTGAATGACAAGCGCGAGCATGCGCTGACCGAGCAGCACGACCATCGCGCCATAGGCGAGCGCGATCGAGCCGAGCAGCACCGCATTTTCGCGCGCAGCAGCGCCGACCGCACTGCGCCGGCCGGCGCGCAGCTCGGCTGCGATTTCCGGCAGGCGGACCGAGAACATCGTCGCGCAGAACTGGCTGAGCGGTGCGAACGCCAAGAGCAGGATCCGCAGCGACGCGCTCGCGTCCAGCCCGATCAGGAAGCCGCAGACCGGGATCAGCCCGATGCTGCCGATCCAGTAGGTGAGCGAGGTCGCGACGAACCAGCGGCCGTTCCGAAACAGCCGCCGCAGCGAGCCGCGGAAGATCCGGGTCTGCGGCCAGGCCAGGTCGCTGGTGTGAGCGAGCAACAGGCTGCCGGCGAGTGCCGCGGAGATCGCGATGCACGCCATCGCGGCGGCAGCGCCGGTCAGCTTGAGCGTGATCATCAGCCCGGCCGAGACGACGAGCGCCGCGCAATAAGTCAGCGACGACGCCACCGCGCGCGGCAGCCGCCCGTCGAGATAGCAGATGCGGCGGAACATGCTTTGCAGCCGAACCGCAGGGATCGCGAGCCCGGTTGCGATCACGAGCCCGCCCGCGACGCCGCCGACCGCACCGATCACGAGGCCGGCAATCACCAGCAGCAGGCCAAGCGCCGCCGAGAGCAGCAGCGACGACAGATAGAGGCCGAGCCGCAGCTGCGGCCACAGCGATTTCGGGATGCGATGCGCGGTCGCCGGCAGCCCGTCGTCGAACAAGCCGCGCAGAAACACCGCCTCGATCAGGATCGAGAACGACCAGGCGATGCTGAATTGGCCGAATGAATTGATATCGAGCACATTCGCCAGCACGATCGTCAGCACGAAGGCCGAGCCGCTGAGCAGCGCCTGATCGATCAGGCCGAGCGCGACATTGCCCCCGGCGCGCCGCAACCGGCCGAGCGCTCCGCGCGCAGCACCGGCGACCCGGTTCTGGGCCGCCATACGATCCAGCCTTTCCGTCAACGCACTCACGCCTCACTCACACGCAGTCTGGAAAACGCCCGCCGCGGCGCCATTTTCAGCCTGGCTTCCGGTCCGAAATAGCACCAGAACACCAGCACGCAGCCGAAATAATTATGCAGCAGCTGGCTCGAATCGTTGGCTGACGCGATCACGACGAACAGCAGCATCGCGAACGGCGCCAGCCAATACATCCCGCGCCGCTCGAAGGTGAAGACGATGGTGTTCCACAGCGCCCGCGCCAACAGCAGCATATAGAACGCGCCGCCGAGCAGGCCGAACTGGAGGAAGGCATCGAGATAGGAATTCTCGAACGAGCCGAACTCGGTGTTCCATGGCGCCATGCTCGTCAGCTCGTTCACGGGCGAGTTCGGCAACTCGTTGAAGAACCCGGAGAAGCCGTAGCCGAGCCAGGGGTGTTGCCAGAAGAAATGCGGCCAGACCGCCCAGAGGAACGAGCGGCCGGTCAGGTTTCCGCTGCGGCCGACCAGCCCGTACAACTCGTCGCTCGGCACGGCGAACACGACCAGCGCAACAAAGGCGAGGCCGAGCCAGTAGATTGAGGCAGCTCCCCTGCGCCCAAGCACCACCAGCAGCAGCCCGAAAGTCACGGCGAGTGCCGTCAACATGCTGATCAGCGGTCCTGCGGCGCCGGCCGCGGCGAGCGCAAAGAGATGACACCCCATCAGCAACAGCGACCAGCCGAACTGCCGCCGCGGCCCCGCCAGCATGCGGACGAAACAGATCAGCACCATGAGACCGAAGAAGGCGCCCGCGAGATTCTTGTGGCCGAACACGCCGGCATAGGCCTGGGTCCCGAGCACGGTCGGCCGATGCAGCGGATCATAGTCCCATTGCGAGCCGATCACCGGAAACAGCAGGACGTGAACGATCAGCACCGCGATTCCGATCCGGAACAGGGTGTCGACGAGCCGATCGACGGGGCACCTGATCACGACCCATGCCGAGAACAGCGTGGTCAGGAGATACATCGCGAACTTGATCGACGCGCCCGCCGGGTCGGCGCTCAGCGCCAGCGACACCAGCGCGAAGGCAATGAACGTCAGGTAGAGATGCGATTGCAGCATCAGCAGGCCAAAGCGCTTCCGATCGACCGCAACGTGCAGCAACAGCAGGATGTAAAGCAGCAGCCACGCGCCGCGGAACAGCGTGGACTCCCCGGCCCGTTCCGCGAACGAGATGCCCTCGATGAAATTGAACAGGAAATAGATGCAGCCGAGCACCATCACCAGATAACCGTGCAGAAAGACCTCGGTTCGAAACCACCATCTGCCGATCATTGAACGGCTTCCTGCCGGGCTGGCGCCCTCAAGAGATGATCGACCGCAGCCGTGAAGCGTGCCGCGGCATCAGCAAGCGCATCTCGTCGCACGCTCTGCCGGGCCTGTCGCGACATCGCCTCCCAGCGCGCGGGATGTTCGAGCAAGCCACGCGCCGCGTCGACCCAAACCTGCTCATCGAGCACGCAAACATGGCCATTAACCTGGTCGCGCACCAACTCGCCGCCTGCCCCAACATGGGGCGACACCAGGCAAGGAACCCCACACTGCAAGGCCTCGTTGCACACCAGACCCCACGGTTCCAGCAACGAGGGCAGCAGCAACAGCCGCGATTGCAGATAGACCTCCGATATTGCCTGCCACGGCACATAGCTGTCGTGGCTGACATCGATGCCGGCGCCCCCGAGCCGCGCCAGCATGCGCTGCCCGGCAGCGCCGGACCCGACCACGCGTACCCTTAAGCCGGGCAAGACCCGGCCGAGCGCGATGGCGGCGCTCTCGAAGAAGATCGCGTTCTTGGCGTCGTCGTTGATGCGGGCGCACCAGAGCAGGTGAAATGGACGGTCGTGGAAACCCGGGACGGTGTCCGGCGGATCCCATGCCGGCACCAGCGGCACCACGAACAGATCGTCGTCGCCGACACCCTCGCCACGAAAATACGCCCTGCCCTTGTCGCTGCAGCACACGACCGCGTCGCACTGGCGCAGCAGCCATGGCCGCGCCAGGCGATGATAGGCCGTGTTAGGCATCGTCTCGCGCCAGCCGTCGATCGTCAGCGCAAGCGCCCTGCCGTTGGCGCGCGCCCATGCCGCGCCGGCCAGCATCGAGGGATAAAGCCCATTGACGAACAGCAGGTCGGGTGCCAGCGCGTTCAAGGCGCGCCCGATCCCGATATTGAGATGGGTGTAACGCGACCGCGACAGCGGGATCGAGACACCGGGCACCGTGCGCGTCGTGTAGCGCGGCGTGAACGATCCGGCCCAGGAGCGATCGGCCTCCTGCGCGGTACAGGACAGCACCGCGAGATTGAGCCCACGGTCAACCAGCTCGTTGTAGAGCCGGTTGGTGTAGGGTGTGATCATGTTGTTGAAGACGACCACGCGCTGCGCCATGGCTTATCGGTCCCGCGGCGGCGGCGCCGCCTCGGCGCGCCGGCAGAGCGCCCCGCAATGATAGGTCGCAAGCCGGGTCGCAAGCTCGGGGCTGACCGACAACAGCGACTTCCGCACAAGGCTCTTGGCAAGCCCCTTGACTCGCGATGAATAAAAGGCGTGCACCGGCAGGCTGTGATCATAGGTACCGAAGCCGACAACATCGAGCCCCGCGGTCTCCAGCACCAGGCGAAACGTGTCCGGCGTGTAGAAATTGATGTGGCCGATGTCGAGCGTCGATTGCAGCGCCCGGCGATTGGTCCGCGCATGCAGCTCGCACGGCACTTCGAGATAGATGAAATTCCGCGCCACCCGGGCAAGCTCGTGCAGGAACGCGCGCGGCTCGGGCACGTGCTCGAGCACGTGGCTGGCATAGACGAGGTCGAACGATCCATCGGCGAACGGGATCGTTGCACCGTCATAGCTCGACCAGCGGAACGGGGCTGAAGCGGCGCCGTCGATCTCCAGATTGGTTGCGGGATCGATGACGTCGATGCCGGTGAAGTCGCGGCCGATGCCGATCGCGGACAGCCGCGCCAGCACGGCGCCGGTGCCGCAGCCGACCTCGAGCACACTGCCGACACTGGAGGCGGACGCGCCGAGCAAGCCGGCGATATGATCGGCCTTGTCGACCGCGCAGACGCGGCGCCAGTCGCGCTCCTGCGCCGAATAGACGCCCTCATAATGCGCGTTGTGCTGTCCGATGCTGAATTCCATCGTCATGGTCTAGCCATCGCTGCGGGCGGCATTCGGGCAAGCTCGTCGAGGCGGTCGTTCGATTTGCGCTCCAGATCGCGTCGCTCTGCCGGCGAGAGGTGGTCGAGATCGTATCCAATGTCGGCCATGGTGCGGGTCAGGATGTCGACGTTCCGTTGCGGGACAGCCGCAAGGCCGGCCAGCAGCCTGTCCCGGTGCAGCCAGCCCGGGCCCTTCAGGAGATCGATCGCCTCGGTGTACAATTCGGTCTTCACCAGACGTGCGAACTCGGCAACGACCACGCCCGACAAATCGGGCGGCAGGGCATCGAGCATCGCGAGCGCCATCGCGCTGCGCTTGACAGCGATCCAGCCCTCATTGGGTCCGAGCCGGTAAGACATCCGCAGCAGGTCGAAATTGGCGTCGCTCAAGCCCTGCCTCGTGTTGCGCAGCCAGAACAGCACCAGCCAGAGATACGGATCGGCCGGTGCGCAGCCGAGCGATTTGCGGACGGCCGCGTCGAGCTCGCCCATCCGGTCGTCCACCCGATCGCCGGATGCGAGCGCGTTCTCCGCGAGCCGCAGCCGGATCACCGCCGCGCTGCGGTCGACCGCCGGCATGCAATCCGATCGCGCCGCGGTGCGCGACAACAGCGGGCCGAGGTCATCGAGCTCGGCATCGCTGACCGGCACGTTGCGCAGGATCAGGTCCCTGGCGCCATCCAGCCGCGTCTGGGCCACGAAGGCCGGCAAGGTGGTCGCGCCCCAGGCGACCGACGAGCACGCGACCGCGGCCAGGAAGCCGCGCGCAAGCCAGATGGCGGCACGCCCGGGCATCGCACCGTGCGTCTCACTCGGTGTAGCCATATCGCCCATAATGCGAGTTGTAGTAGTAGTTCTTGCCGCCATAGCCGCTATAGCGGCTCATCGCGGCGATATCGGCCTTGTTGAGCACGACGCCGAGCAGGTTCTCGTTGACCGCGCGCGCGCTGCGCAGCGCCCGCTCGACCACCTGCACCTGGGTCTTGCCCCATTCCACGATGAAGACGAAGGAATCGACGAAATGCGCGGTGATGCGGACATCGACCACCGGCGTCAGCGGCGGGAAGTCGACGATCACGTAATCATAATGGCTACGGACCCCGTCGATGAAATCCTTCATCTGGTCGGAGGCCAGCACCTCGTGCGAATGCGCGATGCGCGACCGTGTGGCGCCGGGCAGGAAGGCAAGGCCGGTCTCGGGATCGCGCCACAACGTGTCCTGCAATGTCGCATTGTTCGACAGGACGTCGAGAATGCCGCGCTCGGCGCTCGCGGCGACCTTGCGGCTGAGCGAGGGATTGCGCAGGTCGCAATCGACCAGGAGCACGCGTGCCCCGCTCTGCGCGACCAGCTGCGCGAACACGAAGGCCAGCGTCGACTTGCCCTCGTTGGGCAGCGCCGAGGTCAGGCCGAGGATCTTCGACGGCTTGGTGACGTTGAGGTCCGCATTGACCTTGATCGAGCGAATTGCTTCCGAGAACCGTGAGAACGGCGAATCGATTGCAGCCCACAGCACCGGTTCATCGCCGCGCTGGATCATGCGCGCGCCGACCGGCAGGTTGGGACGAACGACCACCGGCGCCTTGAGCTGGCTTGGCGAGAGGCGGGGAACGATGGCAACGCAATCGGCGTCGAGGATGGTCTCGACCATTTCAGCGGTGCGGAACACCCGGTCATAGAGGTCACGCAACACGCCGAGCCCGAGCCCGGCGATCAGGCCGCCGAGCGCCGAGAGCGCGAGCACGACCAAGGTCTGCGGGTGGCTCTTGCTGAGCGGACGCGAGGCACGCGTGATCACCCGCGCCTCGCTGACCGGGAACGACTGCTGCTGCACATTTTCCATGTAGCGCTGCAGGAAATTGTCATAGAGCGAGCGGTAGGTCTGGGCCGAGCTCTCGAGCTCGCGCAGCGTGACCTGCGCCTGGTTGGTGGACTGCGACTGCGAAACCGACTCGTTCACGGCGCGCTCGATCTCGGCCTGACGCTGCAGGGCGATCGCATAGTCGCTCTTGTAGCTTTCGGCGAGCCGCTTCAGCTCGTCGATGATCGACGACTGGATCTCGCGCATCTGGTTGCGCAGATTGACGGCGGCCAGGTGATTGTAGCCGTAGCGCGACGACCAGTCGGCCTCGCGGTTGGCCAGCTCAAGATACTGCGATCGCAGCTTGGTGATGACCTGGTTGTTCAGGGTATCGGCAACCGTCGCGTCGGCGACGCCGCCCTTCACCACCGCCTCGATGCGGTCGAGCTTGGCCTTGGCGTCGGTGACCTGCGACTTCACATGGACCAGCTGGGTGTTGAGCTCGCCGAGCTGCTGCTCGTTGAGCAACTTGCCGCTGGATGTGACGATGTTGTTGGTCTTCTTGTAGTCGAGCACCGCGCGCTCGGCATTGGATGCCTGCGTGCGCAGCTCCTGGATGCGGTCCTGCAGCCAGACGCTGGCGCGGCGGGTCGCCTGATACTTGGAATCGAGCTGGTCGACGATGTAGGCGTCGGCAACACCGTTGGCGATCTGCGCAGCACGTTCCGGATCGAGCGAGCGGAAAGAGACCTCGATCACATAGGTCATGCCGCGGCGGCGGACGTCGAGTTGCTTCTGGAAGGTGCGGACCGCGCGCCGAGTCCGGTCGAACTCGTTGGGCGGCGCGCTGCCGGCGAACAGGCCGGATACGAAATCGAGCACGGCTCCCGCCGCGCCGGCCCTGGAGCCGATGAATTCCGGATCCTCGTTGAGCTTGAGGTCGCGGATCACCGCGAGCGCCACGTTCTCGGATTTCAGGATTTCGACCTGGCTCTCGACCGCGGAGGAATCGACCGGGAGCTCGCTCACCGGCGATTGCTGCTGGAAGGTCTGGAATTTGCGCGTGTCGATGATCATCGTGGCGAGCGCGGTATAGCTCGGGGCCGCCGTCATCAGGTAGCAGATGCCGCCGAACAGGCAGAGGCCCGCCGTCCCGAGGATCACCCAGTACTGCCGGAGCAGATAGGTGACAAAGGCGTCGAAGGTCTCCGCCAGCGACGGCAATTCGGCCGGACGATTTCTCAGATCGACAGACGGCGAAATCTGGTTACGCTGAAGCATCTCGTCCTATCGCCGCGCCGGCAGGATACACCCTGCCCTCGCGCCCTCCAGTGATCCCGGGAAGCGTCCCGCCGCCGACACCAAAGCGCGTTGCTGCAGAGAGTTCTCCATTGGGGATCGAACGCCCGCTCAGGGAGTAACTGTTGAAAGCAGCGTGGTGCCGCCGGTAGTCGTACCCGTCGTCCCGTTGCCGGATCCGGTGACCGACGAGGTAAAGCTGAAAATGCCGGTGTTCACGCTGTTGCCGTTGATGGCCTCGAGCGTGCCGCCGCCTGCGCCGCCGGCACCGAGGGCGCTGGTCTGGCCGCCGGATGCACCGGCGCTGCCCGCGCCGCCGGCGCCGGTCGCAGCGGTGCCGCTATCACCCGACGCCGCGGCAAACGCCATCACGGTGTCGAGGTCCTTGGTGTCGGCGATCGCCTGCTGAATGCGCGTCGCGTAGGGCTGATCGCTGCGCACGACGATGCGCGCGGCCTGGGCGAGGCCGGCGGCGATCGCGGTCTTCTGGTCCTTGCTGGCCTTGGCGAGCAGCGCAACGAGCGGATCGAGCGACGTCGGATCGTTGAGGGCGAAATCGCGCGCCCGCGAGGTCAATTCCACGCCGGCGTTCGGATATTGGGTCAGTAACTGTTCCGGATTGGCCTTGAAATTCGTGACCGCCTGCGAGAGCTGGATCAGCCCGCCGGGCGTTTCCGCCATCGCGGCGCCGCCGGGCGCCGCCAGCGCCAACATCGCCAATACCGCCAGGCGTAAGGCGGAAAAGCCGCCGGTTCGTTCAAATGTGAACACCGCTATCTCCCTAACGAATACTAACAGTTCGTTAGCATAGTCAGAGTTATCGCGCCAATTAAAACCCCTGCCCGGCCGCGCCGCCGGGCTCAGGCGCGAAATCAGCGTTAACTGGCGAACCGGCCGCAATACAGGCGTCCCTGTCGCCGCGAGCACTGCCGGCGCCCCTGCCGGAGCGGAAGGACTGTGACAGGCCCGCCCCGAGCATCGCGGCGATAACAACGGCATAGCCGGTGATCTGGAGCGAGAAATCAATCATCGAATGGAGTGCGCCGGCGGTCGACGCGCCGAGCGCCGCGAGCGGCACGATCACGTCGCGGCGACGGGTCCGCACGCCATGTGCGAGCACCCCGAAGGCTCCGAGCAGCGCGATCATGACCGCGCCGGCCATTAACATTCCACCGTCGGACGCCAGCTCGAGCCAGCTGTTGTGGGCCCGGTTCCAGGTCCCGCGCAACGAGATGTCGTCGGTGCGATAGGCCGGATAGACCCATTCGAAGGACCCGAAACCATCGCCGAGCCAGGGATGATCCCAGATCATCCGCAACGTCGCGCGATAGGTCGAGAACCGTCCCTCATCCGACAGGCCGATCGTGCTGAAGCGCGCGCCGACGCCGCCGCCGAGAAGTTGCAGCAGCGCCAGCGCAACCAGGCTGCCGACGCAAAGCGCCATGATCAGGCCGTAGCGACGCGGCATCCGGTTACGAAAGAAGATCGCGACAGCTGCGACCGCAGCGAGCAACGAGATCCCGACGCCGCCGCGCGATCCGGTCAGAAACATCGCCAGCAGGCAAGTGAGCCAGCCGAACGCATAGCCGGCGAGCCGACGCCGTGCCGGCATATCGAGGCGCGTCAACAGGCGTGGCAGGCTTGCCCGGTGCGACGGCCAGTGCCGCTCGATCAATTCGCAGCCGAACAACAGCCAGATCAGCGCACAGCAGCCATAATAGATGGCCGCCGTGTTGCGGTTGACGAAGGGAGACGTCAGCCATTCCAGATGGGCCTGCTTGTCGTGAAGCAGGAAGATCCGGGTGGGATCGATCGCGAAAGTGATGACGCCGAGGATCGCGTAGACCAAGCCGGCAATGGCCACCGCCCGCAGCAATCCGCGCGCCACTACGCGGTTCGCACCGAGCACGACCCCGATCGCAAAGCTGAGCAGGCAGACGATCCCGACGCCCGCTGAATAAAACGGCTGGTTGCGCGCGATCGTCGCGGCGGGCGGAAGCTCGGCCGGCAGCAATTTGCCGGCCTCTGCCCACAGCGCGTTCGGCGCCACGCCCAACCAGGGCCGCACCGCCGACTCCTCGTGCAGCACCAGCGTGGCGAGCGCGGTCAGCAGCGCCGTTACCGAGAGGATTGCAAGCTGGCTGCCGCGCAACGGCATCGGCAACACCCCGAGCAGCGCGACGCCGAGCAGAATCGACCAAATCGCCGGCGCGACGACCCCGACCGAGCCGAGCGGCAGCGGCGCCAGCGCGACGACGGCGCAGAACAGCCACGACGACCAGCGCACGGGCAACGGCAGTGCCGTCGCCTCGCCCGACCCGGAAGCTAATCGCAAACGTGTCATGAAGCCGGCCGCGCCGGCTCACGCCCGAGCATCAGGGCGCAAGCTTGATCGAATTACGAAGTAAAGTTGCGTTGTAGGCGGCCACGATCGGATCGTTCACCGTTGCGGTGACGAGGCGGATTTGCTGCATGAGCTTGGCGTCCTCGACAGATGCCGCGTTCGATACATAAAGCACGTCCTTGTTGCGCAACTGGAAACGCGTGGCCAGGAAATAGCCGGCCGGATCGCGGAAATTGATGTTGTAGACGACCGGGATGATCGGCCCTGAATATTTGCTGATGTCGACGCCAAGCTTGGCCGCCACTTCCGGCAGCTCGCCGCGATAGACGAACACCGAGGCCGGATCGGCCGAGGAATCGTTCAGGCCACCCGCCTTGGCGACCGCCTCGGCGAGCGAGATGCGCCAGGCCTCGAAATTGAACTGGCCCTGCGCGCCCGACGCGCCGAAGGCGACGAAGGTCTGCGGCTCGCGGTAGACATAGATGGTGTCGCCCGGATGCGCATAGATGTTGCTCTTGGGCTCGTAAACCAGCTGGCCGAACGGCACCGTGGTGCGCTTGCCGTCGCGCTCCAGCATCACCCAGGTATCGAAGCCCTGCCCCTTCGGGCCACCGGCGCGCGTGATGGCGTCGAGCACGCGCTCGCCCGCGGCGTTGGCGGGGAAGCGGTTAGGTGTGTTGACCTCGCCGAGCACAGAGATCAGCGAGGTGCGCTGCTCGATCAGGGCGACCACGGCCTGCGGCTCGATCGCGCGGTTCTTCAGCGCATCGACGATCGAGCGCTGCACCTCGGTCGGGGTGCGGTTCTTGGCGCGGATCGCGCCGGCATAGGGCACCGAGATGTTGCCGTCGGTATCGACGTTCTGGTTCGGCAGCGTGATGTAGTTGCCGGGACGCACGCCGGCCTCGGCCGGAATGAACAGACCGCCGGCGGCGGCCTCGAAGATCGTGACGCTGACGACGTCGCCAATACCGAAATGGATATCCTTGGGCGGCGGGCCTTGAATGCCGCCGGCGAGTTGCGGCGCGAATGACGCCAGCACGTTCTCGACCTGCGGCGTGATCTTGACCATCGCGTAGGGCAGACTTTCCGGATCCCGCTGCCCGGCGACGACATCAGAGCTCGTCGGACCGTTGGTCGGCATGTAATGGCAACCGCCGACCCAGCAGGCGGCCGCAAGCAATAACATTGCTCGAATGAAATTCGCACGCGACATTTAAAATGCTCCGGCCGTGCCGTAACACGCCGACCATCATAATCACAAGATTACGTGATATAGTGCACTGCAATTGATAAATAATGTTAGCAAGGTGAGGCAATTGAGCGACACCGGCGCGGCGCCGTGAGGCAACGGCCCGCGTGACCTCACTCTGGCTTTGATTTCGTGTGATGTTCCGATTATCTGTGAACGAGATGGTTTCAGTTAACCGATTGAGGGTTCGATGGCTCGCATAAGGCCGCTGGCGATTGCATTGGGAACCGTTGTGGTCCTGCTTGGCGGATCGGGCGCATTTGCTGCGGAATTGAGCATTTACAAGGCCCCGCGCACCGTCGAGCGGGTCAGCGCCAACTGCCAGCGGCTGCAGTATTGTCATGGCGATGTCTGCCAGTGGAAGCGGGTCTGCTGGCACGGTTGCCCGGATCGCTATTCCTGCGCGCCGCTCTATGGCGCCTATGGGCCGTATGGCGGCCGCGACTACTGGGCCGCCTACAGTTACGGCGACCTGCGCCCGTTCTGAATGTTATTCGATTAACAAAACCGTTGGCTACTCCAACGCCGGCCGGCACCGCGCCGACCGGTTTGCGACGACCGGTTTAACCCCGGCTTAGGATCCGGCCCGATAATATGCGGGCGCAGGGTTTGGTTATGTTATTTGTTTTGCTTGGCAATTTGATCGGCGGCGCTGTGCTCGGGCTGCGCCAGCACTGTCTGGTGCTGGTGCCGGTCGTGCTTGCGGAACTCATGCTACTGGCCGCCGTCGGCGTAGCGCGCCTCTTGTGGTCGGAGACCGCGCTGCTCATGATCACCGCCATGGTATCGCTGCAGGGCGGATATCTCGCGAGCACCTTCGCACCGCGGCTCCGGACCCGCACCTCGACACCGCTCGTCGCCCTGCGCCGCCCGCATTAACGCGGCATAACGCTGCCCCACCTTGCGTATCCGATTTCGATTGACCTCGCAGCGAGCCCGGGGCATCCCGCTGCCTTGCGTTCTCACCTTCCGCAGGACCTGTTTTCCAAGGATTTGCCCCTCCCGTGTGGAACGTCACGGCTTTCATCTGCATCTTGATCGGGACGTCGATTCCGGTGGGCTTCATCGACGCATCGCTCGCCATTGGCCTGGTCGGCGCAGCAACGTCGCTCGGGCTGCTGGCAAGCCTGACGGCGATCCGTCCAGGTGAACTGTCTTTCCTGAAGCGGGTTGCCGGGCCCGCCGTTGCGGTCGCCCTGGCGCCGCTGCTCTGGATCATCGTCCAGATGCTTCCGCTGCCGTTCTGGGCGCATCCGGTGTGGAAGTTCGCCGGCGAAACACTGGATGCATCGCTCACCGGCAGCATCACGATCGACACCGGCGCGAGCCTTGGCGCGCTGCTGCTCTGGCTGTCGCTGCTCTCGGTCATGATCACTGCTGCGGCGATCGCGATCGATGCCCGCCGGGCCGACATGGTGACCCGTAGCATCGTAGCGACGGCCGTAGCCGCGACCCTGATCCTGCTGTTGTACAGCGAGCCGATCAAAGCCTGGCTTGGCGCGGCCGACGTTGGGCGCGACGGGACAGCAAACGGATTCCTCGTCGTCACTCTGATTGGCGTTCCGCTCAGCCTTGTGCGCGCGCTCGACGTGGGAGGACATGCTGACGGCCGCACGGCGGCGCAGTTGGTGCGATTGCGCTGGCTGCTCGCCGCAAGCGCACTGTTCTGCGCTGCCAGCGCCTGCTGGTACGGGCGGCGCGGCGCCGCGATCGCGATCGTTGCAGGCATCGCGCTCGTCCTGATGACCTTCGCCGCGCGAAAACTTCATCTGCATCGCTGGAGCAGCGCTGCCGCTGCGGCTGCGATCGCGCTGATCGCGCTGGCAACGGCGATCGCCAACCGTCATCCCGACGTGGCGCTTGCCATCGCCTTCGTCCACGCGCCGGCCGAACTCGTGCAGTCGACCCACAATCTGCTCGCCGACCTGCCCGCGCTCGGCGGCGGCGCCGGCACCACGGCAACGCTGGCATCGACCTACATGGACTGGCAGGGGGCGACCACGCGGCCCGTGGTGGCGACCAGTGCCGCAGCCTTGATCGCGCAGTTCGGTTCCGCCATGTTCTGGACTTCACTCGCGGTTACGATCGTGGGCATCGCTGCGTTCACGGCCGGTGCACGCAATCGCGGCCGTGACTGGTCCTATCCCGCGGCGGCGGCAGCCGTGTTGCTGACGCTGACGCTCGCCGCCTTTACCTTGCCGGAATTGCCGGCGCTGCCCGGAGTGATCGTGTTGGGAGCCGTGATCGGAACAGGACTGGCACAGCGGATCAGCCGTTCACCGTTGCAGGCGGGCTAGACTACAGATGCGCAGCCTCCTCCGGCGTATGGTCGGCCAAACCGGCGACCTCGAACATGACGAGGGCGACGAGACCTGCATCTATGCCGTCGGCGATATCCACGGACACGCCGACCTGCTGCACGAGATCTGCGCACGGATCGATGCCGATATGCGCAAGTCGCGTCCGGCGCGGCCGATCCAGGTCTTCCTTGGCGACTACATCGATCGCGGACCGGATTCGCGCGATGTGATCGCGATGCTCGAACAACGCCGCCGGACCCACAGCGTGGTCTGCCTGCTCGGCAATCACGAGGCCTGCCTGCTGGAGTTTCTCGTCAATCCCGACATGCTCGCGCAATGGCGGCAATTCGGCGGCCTGCAGACGCTGATGTCCTATGGACTGACGCCCTCGCTCAATCCCGACGCCGCGGAACGCAGGGCGCTCGCCGGGCAGTTGGTCCGCCAGATGCCGCCGGCCCATCTCGCCTTCCTGCGCTCGCTGCCGATCACCTTTTCCTGCGGCCGCTATTTCTTCGTGCATGCCGGCGTCAGGCCCGGCGTCGCGCTCAAGCGGCAGCGCAAGGAAGATCTGCTCTGGATCCGCGACGACTTCCTGGTGTCGGAAGATGATTTCGGCAAGGTCGTGGTCCACGGCCATACGCCGGTGCACGAGGCCGAGCTGCTGCGCAACCGCATCAATGTCGACACCGGCGCCTATGCGACGGGCCGCCTGACCTGTGTCAAGCTGGAGGGCGCGCGGCGAACCCTGCTGATGACCGGCAACCGGGCAGCGCGCCATGGCTGATGCGAAGGCTGACGCGACCCGGCATCACCCACGGCAGCTGTCGCCGGCCTTCGTGCCGGCCGCAATCCTGATCGGCGCCGCGACGCTGGCGTTGTCGATCTGGTGGCTCGCCGCCGATGCATTGCGCGGCAAGCCTTCGCTCGCGGCCGCCCTCGGCGTGGTCAGGAGCGAGCTGTGGCTCGCCGACGGCTGGAGCGAGTTGCAGACCTCGCCCGAGGCGGCCGAAGCCGCCTTCACCCGCGCGCTGCGGCTCTCGCCGATGGACGCCGGCGGCTGGTTCGGCCTCGCCTCGGCGACCGGGCGGTTCGACTGGCTGAACCCGACCGCATCGAAGGCGCTGAAGATGTCCTACTACACCGGCTTCAACCGCAGCGACCTGGTCGCGCCGCGCCTGATCCTGCTGGCGCAGGTCGATACCACGCGCGATGTGGAACTGGTCGATCTGCTGCAGCGGCAGGTCCGCCTGATCCTCACCCGCGCGCCGGAGCTGAAGCCGGCGCTCGGCCAGGCCTATCGCATGGCAACCGATGCCAACCGGCGCATCATCGAGGCGGAATTCAAGGACGCCAGCCAGAGCATTCCGGAGTAGCGGGCGCCGGCACACGTCGGATGCCCGATCCGCTAGATTCCCTTGTGCCGCAGCACCGCGCCCACGGTGCGCAGCAGGATGCGCAGGTCGAGCACGAAGCTCCAGCTCTTGATGTAGATGAGGTCGTGCGCGACGCGCAGCTGCATGTCCTCGATCGCGGGAGTCGCGCCGCGCAGTCCCTGCACTTGTGCGAGACCGGTGATGCCCGGCTTGACGTGCTGGCGCTGCGCGTAGCTTGCGATCAACTTCGAATATTTGTCGTCATGCGCCAGCGCATGCGGCCGCGGCCCGACCAGCGACATGTCGCCGCGCAGCACGTTCACCAGCTGCGGCAGCTCGTCGATGCTGCGGCGGCGCAGCGTGGCGCCGATCCCGGTCAGCCGCGGATCGTTCGCGCGAGCCTGCGTGATGACATCGCCGTCCTCGAGCACATGCATGGAGCGGAACTTGAGGATGGTGAATTGCCTGCCGTCGAACCCGTTGCGGCGCTGCCGGAACAGGACCGGCCCCCTGGAGTCGAGCTTGATCGCAATCGCGGTCCCGATCAAAAGCGGCGCGAACAGCACCAGAAGACCACTCGATGCCACGATGTCGAACAGCCGCTTGCCGGCTCGCTCCACCGAGGTCAGTGGCGAGCGCTGCATTTCCAGCGTCGGTATCGGGCCAGACGCCACCATCCGCAGCGCCAGGAACCGCTCCGCCGTCCGATCCGGCAGCAGCCGCACCGGCAGCGGTGACGCCCGCAGCTGATCGCACACAAACTGGATGCGCGGTTCCTGCTGCCAGGGCATCGCCAGGATGATCTCGTCGGCGCCGCACTCCCGCGCCGCGCGAATGGCTGACGCGACGGCGGCGCGGTCGCCCGCGTCGTCGGACAGGCCGGACAACTGGATCCGTCGCACCTCGCTGAGGCCGAAATCGCGCAGCAGGCTCGATTGCCGCACCCGGGACAATTCGTCCGCCGTCCCGACCACCACCGCACGGCGCGTCGCCAGCATGCCGCGGTCGATCGCACGTTGCAGCGGCGCCTGCAGCAGCATCCGTCCGGCCACCAGCCCAAGGCCGCCGATCACGCCAAACGACATCACCGACCCGCGCGAGACGCCGGAGCCAACCTTCAGAAGGAAGATGATCAGGGTCATCAGCAGGACCACCAGCAGCCACCCGCCGAGCAGGCTGCTCCAGCGCCGGTCGAGACCGGCCAGCACCTGCGCATTGTAGAGGCCCTGCGACTTCGCCACGAACATGTGAAGGATGGCGGCGAGGACCCCGATCCCTAGAAAACCCTCGAAGCTGTTGCTATAAACCGTGTGGTAGTAAAACAGGTGATAGGCCGCGCCGCCAATGATGCTGGACAGCCCGACGATGATCATCTCGAAGACGACAGCAAACGCTTCGAGCGAGGCAAAAGCGAACGAGAAGGCGCCGAAGCTAACCGGTACCTTCGCTATTCGAGCGTCCGAAAGGTCCGCCATCGGGAATTAACATTCGTGTTAACAATTCACATGTTTAATATCAGGCAGGTCGTGAGCTCGCAAGACCTGCCGGCAATATCAGGCAGAGAGCGTCTATGAGTTCATCGGCTGGCGAAACCGAGGCCGCGCTGCTGGCCCTCCTCCATCTCATCCGCCTGATGGGCGCCGAGCTCGTCGCAGGCCAGCACCGCGACGACGTCGAGGTGCTGGTCAAGGCGGTCGAAACAAAGCTGCGATCAGCCCGCTTTCCGGCCGAAATGCCGAATCAGGACATTGTCAAAGGCCTGGATCTCGCACAGGCGAGGCTGCGTCCGATCCTCGAGGAGCTGCGCGCAAGATCCGAGAAAGCGCATCTGAGCGACCAGCTGCTGCTGGCTCCCAGGCCCTCGCGTATCCACTAGCGGCAGCTTACGTCAGCTCTGGACTTCACCACGGCGGGGCAAACCGTTCCCGCCGCTGGATCTGAGCGCAAGCTTCTCCTCGATCTTCATTTTCTCGAGCAGCAGGTCGGTCACAATCCGGCGCAGCCGTTCATTTTCCAGCCGCAATTCGTCAATACGGTTGTGGGCGTGGGGAATACCATCTCGATCATCTGCGCGAGCGGCAAGCTCGGTCACAGTACCATTCGGGTGATGGCCGCGTGCAGCCTCCTGCTTGCGCCAGCGGTGAAATGTCATCACGCTAACGCCCAGCACCTTGCACGCTTGGGCTTGTGACTGCCCCCGCGCCATGAGTTCCTCGGCTTGTTTGACCTTGGAACTGATCTCGTCAGTTGAATGACGCCTCATTGGTCATCTCATTGCCCCCTAGATTAGCAATCATCGCATGGCCTATAAGCTATGTAAATGCAACAGGAAATTCAAATTGAGGATTTCCCGGGGGGCCTTCGGGAGCCTCGAACTTGCCGTCGGCAGCGCCGCATTGTGCGAAGAAACACCGAAGCTGCAAGGTGTTTACCGGAATATATGAGCAATATTCCTGCCGTAAGACGACCTCACAGAAAAAGTTATACGACTTTTCTGCGCATGACAATTTGATCTGGATAACTGGCGCACCGTTTGCATTCCCGAATGAGAAGCAAATGAGAACATCCAATCGGTCCCGCGACAGATTGTGAGTGCACCATGCCTCTCCGCGATATCTACGCCGCCGGTCAGGCGAGAGTTTCACAACATTCTAACAAATTAATCCCGCGACCTTCGCGTCCGGCAGCTTGCGGGCACGCACGCGCAGCGGTAGTTACTAAGACGTTAGGTGTCATGAGAGTTTCAACATATTTGAGGATCATTTTCAGAAAACCTAACACTCATAGCTCGATCCGCGAATTATCAATTAGGCGCTTTCCCACCCGAGGCCATCAGGCGGAACCACGACCGCCCGACAATCCGCGAACTATTCTGTGCTGACGCTTGTCAGAGCCAGCCTCTGATCGACACATTTTACGAGGATCGACACTATGGCGCGTCTCAAGGTCTTCGAGGGGAAGCAATCCGCGTCCAACGAGGCGACCGACGCTTTGGAACGCCTCCTCGCGGAGAATTCCGAGCTCCGGCACACCGCCGTCGAGTTGATGTTGCAGACGTGGATCCTGCGCGAGCGCCTGTCCTACGTCGTGGCGCACAAGCCGGTGCGGCAAGAGCACTGACTGCCTGCCCTCACGACCACAAATTGTCCACGGCAAGATCAGCTAGATCGAGCCAGCTCGCCCAAAACCAGGATCGGGCGAGACAATATTCAATTTAAAATTGAATTGTCCATAGCAGCAGGCGCCGACATCCTCGCCAGACTGGCTTGGATGTGGCCGCAAATTCTGCTCAGTGAGAAATAGGCTGACGGACTTCAGCTGTGGTGAACCCGGCGCAATGCGACACGCGGGGCGTTCTGCTCACGCGACATGCCGAACGAACGAGACGCGGCTGGGCGCTCGTGGATTTCACGCAACGCGGCGATATCAAGCATCAGCGCAACGACTTCGTTGCGCAGCGATTGATTGGTTGCGAGCAACGCCTCTTCGATTGGCTGATGCGAATGTTGAACTTTGTGCTGCTTCATGGCGCGCCCTCGCTCTGCGGTTAGGGGTATGAGCGATGTGATTGAAGTTTCGATGACAGGGTTAGATCACACATATGGAATGCGGTTAATGGGGCAGGTTTGCGACGAACGTGGCTCCGCGATAAATTTTCTCAACCAGGTTCCACAACCTGATCGCGAAACGTTCGATCGACGGCCTTAAATGTGTCGTCGCGATGGGATGTCAGCGGCAGCGACGCGGCGCGCCGCCAAAGAGCGCAGCCGGCACTGACCGTGAGGCGCGAGCAAGAGCATGAAATCATTTGACGATCGTTGATCGCAGCGATCGCCGTCGAAACCGGCGACACGTCTGCTGGCTATCACAATGTCGCCGCGTCGATGGCTCGGGACGTGATGAAGTGTTCCAGCCTCGAACCAGATATTCCACCAAACACGGCGTGCACACACTAAATCTGCTGCTTTCGATCAATCAGCTTTCTTCGCCGCGCATAACAGGTTGAACCGAACAGCATGGATGCAGCGAACCGGCACCGCGTCCTCTGCAGTGATCGCAGAATATTTCGATCCGTTTCGGATCTCGAGGTCGCGGATCTGAGCATTCGGATCCGCCCTGACGATGCGGCGGAGGGAATCAACGCCACACATTCGATCATGCAAGATATTCACCTCGACCTGGCCGAATGCGACAATGCTATTCTAATTCGAAATGAGTGGTAATGAGGCATTCCGGCTTCAGCAGAGGCAGCGAAATGCCTTCGCGTCTCACATGCGCTTGCACGATTGCCACGGCGGACAGCAGCGGATTCGACCAACCGCCATAAGCATCGCTAATTCGCAACGTGCGTCGCGATCGTGCGCTATTTCGATTTGGGAGGCGTGTCGTCGCCCATCTTGCCGCCATTGGCGACGCATTTGTTGAAATAGTCGCGCTGATCCTTCGCCCCGCCCCTCGCGCTGCCGGAAGCAGGATTGCCGGGCTCTCGCGGCGGAAACGCCCGCGCGACCAAGGCATCGCAGGTGCGTGCGACCTGGGCGTCGATCGCGTGCGCCGGAACGATTGCGCCGGACATGATGATCACGGCTGACGCGAATGCAAAACCACTGATAACTCTCATTGCCGCGCTCCGTTCCACGCCGCGCCAGGTTTTTCTCGAGCCGGAATTCGCAAGGAGCGCACTAAGTCCGATCGACATTGTGATAAGCCCGATACCAGGCGACAAATTTGGCAATGCCGTCCTCGATCCGCGTCTGCGGCCGAAAGCCGATTTCACGCTCCAGATCGGAGACATCGGCTGACGTCTCCATTACATCCCCAGGTTGCATTGGCAACAACTGCCTTTCAGCCTGCCGGCCGAAGCCCTGCTCGAGCAGCGCGACCACATGCATCAGTTCTTCCGGCCTGCTATTACCGATGTTGTAGACGCGCCACGGCGCCTTGCTCGAACCGGGGTCGGGATGCGCGCCCGACCAGTTGACGTCGCCCTCGGGCGCGCGGCCGATCAGCCGCACCATCGCCTCGACCACGTCATCGACATAAGTGAAGTCGCGCCGCATGTTGCCGTTGTTGAACAACTGGATCGGCTTCCCTCCGGTGATCGCATCCGCAAACTTATAGAGCGCCATGTCCGGCCGATACCACGTCCCATATACGGTGAAGAACCGCAGCCCCGTCGTCGGGATGCGATAGAGGTGGCTGTAGGAATGGGCGAGCAGCTCGTTGGCCTTCTTGGTCGCGGCATACAGGCTGACCGGATGATCGACGTTGTCGTGGACCGAGAACGGCAGCTTGGTGTTGGCGCCATAGACCGACGATGACGACGCAAACAGCAGATGCCGGCACGCAGTATGCCGGCAGCCCTCGAGGACGTTGAGGAAGCCCTCCAGATTGGAATCCATGTAGGCATGCGGGTTCTGCAGGGAGTAGCGCACGCCGGCCTGGGCAGCCAGATGCACCACGACCTCGAAGCGATAGCGCTCGAACAGCGCTTGCATCCCGGCGCGATCGGCGAGGTCGAGTTCCAGGAAGGTGAAGCCACGGTGCTGCTTGAGCAGATCGAGCCGCGCGTGCTTGAGCGCCGGATCATAATACTGGTTGAGATTGTCGATGCCGATGACCGGCTGCCCTGCCCGCAGCAAATGCTCCGCCAGATGGAAGCCGATAAAGCCGGCGCAGCCCGTGACGAGTAGATTGCCTGCGATCACCACGTTTCGCCTGTGCCTTTCGCCTTGCGCCGGACCAGGTCGCACGCCGTCAGGCGCGGGCCGCAGCTTCCGGCTTGGCGTTGCGGCCGCGGGGCGCGTCAGTTGCTGGCGGCCGGAGGTTTGTAGTCAGGAAAGCGGCTCAGTACCGCGGCCTTCATGAACTTGAAGTGCGCAATCTCGGTCGCCAGTTCCTTCAGCCGACGCTGGCCGTTGGAGATCTCGGCGTCAAACAGGTCTTGATGATAGTTGTCAAGCGCCTCGCGTTCCAGATACTCGTCGGTGCCGTTGCCCAGCGTCACCGCCGCGCGGGCCAGAACATCGTCGACACGGCGGCCAAGGCCGGATTGCTCGCTTTCGGCCGCCTGCAACGCGGCCTCGATCGCTGCCATGATCGATCCGATTCGGGCGCGATCGGTCTCGGCATCGCGCTCGGCCGAGCGTGCCTTGAAACCTTCCTCGCTCCGCCGCGACCTGATCAGGTCATGCGCGCGAGCCCGCAGAAACAGTTGAAACATCTGTCAGTATCCGGTTCGGGCCCACTCAGGCAGTATCGCTCAAAATCGCCCGGTCTTAGTTAAAAAAGGGTGAACTATCCTGTTGCCCGGCCCTCAGGTCGGCCTTCCACTTGATCCAGGCCTTGTCGTGCTTGTCATAGAGCTCGACCCACCGTCCCTCGACGGCTGACGGCATCAGCTCCGCACCGTGGGCTTCCCCGCCCAGCATCGGCAGGGAGGCGTCCAATCCTTCGAATTCCGACGTCTCTTCAAGCGTAAGACCGACCAGCACGCGCCGTCCGCTGACATCGACGACATACCGCCTTGGCGAATGCCCCCTGAGATCACTCATACGTGCAAGTTCCCTCACGATGCGCGGGCCAACGGCAACACCCCGCCGGCACGCGAACCCAGCCCGGCTGCCGCAACGAAGACAAGATGACCGATTGCATGTCGCCCGCCAACCCCAACTCACGCCACTGTCGCGCTACCTCTGCCGAGCTAGCCCGCTAGAACGCGCGGCGCATATGGCCGAATGCGGTGACCGGCTGTTCCCGCCTCGCCGATTTGGCGGCTGGCGGCGCCACATACGGCGCATAGATCCGATATTGCGCGCGGCGCTTGCGCGATCGCCACGAGCGCGTGGCGAAACCGGAGAAGAAGCCGGCAACGAACGCCGCCGCAAGGATGAGAACAGGAGAAAGCATCACATTCATCCACGTTATAACCGATGTTATTAACATTCGGAGTTGTGACGACATCATGATTGCGCGCGCCGAAAGAATGTTCAGCCGCTGGAATTTTTTGTGCAATCGAACGGCGCGACAATGACCCGGCGCCCACATCGGTTGTTCTCGCGCGCGAGGCGCCTCAGGAGAACCACCACAGCATGAATTTCAGGAACATCGAGCTGAGCAGATAGATCCACCCCGCCATCGCCAACAGCGTCAGTCCGACGAAGGCACCTGAAACGCTTTTCTCCTTGAGGCGCGCCAGCAGCGAGTTTTTTTCTTCTTGCGGATAGAACATCTCAAGCTCAAGACGCATCTGATTCAAATCAGCTAGCAGCCAATTTCGATGATCTCATGACGCGTCACGGCGGCAATTCGCTTCGCACGTCACAGATCTCGGCTGCAAAATCTCGTGAAGGCGAAGGCCGTCGACGACGATTCATGGCTCACGTCCTGGCTGACAAAGTCTTGGCTCAAGAAAATTCCGCGTGACACGGTCAGCGATCGGCTCCCGCGACCTCAGCAGTCCGCGCGCCGGAATTTTTCAGTTGCGTGATATTGCGCGCTGCGCCGCGGATGCGCGTCGCGCGTCAAACCAATCGTCGAGCCAGAGAATGCCATGCGACCGCACGCACGAGGGCCGTGGCGAGCTGTAGGCGTGATCGACCGCACACCCCGCAAGCGCATGGTGGCCGCCCTGCTTGTATCTCAGTTTAACAAGCAAGATCTCGCATGCGGGAGGCCGCGATCGCAGCGTTACACCCGGAAAAAGGCGAACCAGATAATTCCGAGGATCAAGACTGCGAGCCCGGTCGAGGCCGTGAGCAGCGCGAGAACCGATGGTCCGGGCTCGGCCTGGCGCGCCTCGGTCGGGGTTTCGATGATCTGACCGTGTCGTTCCGTTGCCATGGCGACCTCGTTGCTTAAGTGCCTGAAATTCCGGCGATTGCCGCTCCCCTTCGGAGGGCCAACGCGTGATCCGGAGCGATGTTCCGGGGCCGTTTGACTGTTGCCCAACCGTTGTCGCCGCCACCGCGTCAAACGGGCGCAGGCTTGAGGCCACGGTTAACGCCGTTGCCAAATTCACCGGGCCGCGATGTTTCAAACCGGGGTTCCCGGTGTTATCCTTGATCGTTCCGTCGGTTGCGTAATCGGAGTTTCCCTATGGCCCCCCGCGCCAACTGGAAGGGCTTTTTGCGCCTTTCGCTCGTGACTTGTCCGGTTGCCCTGTATCCGGCGACGTCGGATACCGAGAAGGTCTCCTTCAACCAGATCAACCGCAAGACCGGCCACCGGATCAAATACGCCAAGGTCGACGCGGAGACCGGTGAGGAAGTCTCCGCCGATGACATCATGAAGGGCTACAAGGTCGACACCGACACCTATATCGAGGTCACCAAGGAAGAGCTCGACGACATCGCGCTGGATTCGACCCGCACCATCGAGATCGACGAATTCGTGCCGCGCAGCGAGATCGACAGCCGCTATCTGATCCGCCCCTATTATCTCGTTCCCGACGGCAAGGTCGGCCACGACGCCTTCGCGGTGATCCGCGAGACCATCCGCAGCATGGACAAGGTCGCGATCGGCCGCGTGGTGCTGACCAACCGCGAGCACATCATCGCGCTCGAGCCGCTCGACAACGGCCTGATGGGCACGCTGTTGCGCTACCCCTACGAGGTGCGCAGCGAGAAGGAATATTTCGACGACATCCAGGATGTGAAGATCACCAAGGACATGCTCGACCTCGCCAAGCACATCGTCGAGCAGAAGTCCGCCGAGTTCGATCCGGAGGATTTCGAGGATCGCTACGAGCAGGCGCTGATCGACCTGATCAACCAGAAGCGCAACGGCATCAAGATCGCCAAGCCCGCGGCGAAGGCCGGCGGCAATGTCATCAACCTGATGGACGCGCTGAAGAAGAGCCTCGCCAACGAGAAGCAGGCCGCTCCGGCCAAGGCCGAGGCAAAGGCGGCGAAGGGCAAGAAGCCGAAGAAGCGCATCGAGGGCCAGCGCGAGATGCTGCTGCCGATCTCGGGCAGCGGCAAGCGCGAGCCCAAGGAGGCGGTCAAGCCCGAGCCGAAGAAGGCCGAGAAGCCCGCGCGTGCACAAGGCACCGCGGCGCGGAAGAAGGCGGGTTGAGGTCGCGGCGCTGCGATTGTCGATTGATCCCGAGCCGAAATGCCCTGGTCGACGAACGGATCGCGCTGCATCGCGATGACACGCTTGTCACGTTGCAGTGCCTGCGCCGCGTCCGGCCGCGTTGATCAGATGCTCGACCGCGATCTGCCAGCGCGGCTCCTGCTGGGTGCCTTCCGATAGCTTCATAATGTAGTCGGTGCACCGACGCCAGCGTGGCATCTGAGAGCACCAGAGGAGGTGCACGTTCGCTGGACGGGAGTAAATTGAGTGCACTGTCACTGCAATTGAACTGTTGCAGTTTATTGCGGGTCGATTTGAGCTGCAGAAGGTCAATGCCTTCGTCCCCTCAGCGTCACATCCGCCGCTCGCACTGCTTCCACTTGATCGTCCGATGCAACAATCGCTTCGTACATAGCCTCGTGAAGCTGTCCAGGATCAGGAGATAGCGCGAATGCCAATGCTGCTGCCGCCCTCGCCTTCCGAAACACGAGCAAAGCCTCTGGTGTTGTCCCGTCGGCATCTTCGCTAAGCTTGAGATATTGCTCGTCGAACTTCTCAGTTAGAGAGTCGAGCTTGCGCCGCACGGCGAGTTGATCTCCTCGTCCACGACGAAGAAAGTCAACGGCGGCGTCTATTTCATTTCCCTGTAAGCCAGTGCCCGCGACAGCAACGAGACATGCTGTCAAGGTCGCATGTCGCCGTTGCTCATCGTCAGCCTTTCGGAAAGAATCCGCCAAACTTGGTGATATCGAATCAAGACGCAGACGAACTCCCATCAAGGTACTTTCAATGGTGTTACGGTGACAGTGCACTCAATTCTTCCGATGATCAATCTTCATCCTCGGCCGATGGCTTGGGTCCGCGCTTGCCGGGCTTGAGAATTCGTCCGGTCTTGCGTTCGAGGCGGCTGAGAAAACGGTCGTCACCGAGCGGCCTGCCGACGCTCTCCGCGGCGCGGAGCGAAGCGAACAGGTCGGCCTCCGGTTCGGATGCCAGCAGATCGGCGAAATTCGGGAAGCGATCGCGCACCGGCGCCAGCGTCGTGACGCCGTCGTCCTTGCCGCGAAGATGCGCTCGCACGCTCGACCAGCGCCAGTCCTGCGCCCGCGCCACCAGGCGCGCCCGCACCGGGTTCAACGACACGTAGCGCAGCGCCGCCGTGAGATGCTGCTCGTCCATGACGACGGCGCCGAACCTGCCCTGCCAGAAATGGCCGGTGCGCTTGCGCCGCCCCTGGATCGTTCCGGCATAGGTCCGATGCACGCGGGCCAACGCCCGGCGCAGCCCGTCGCCATCGGAGGGCACAAGGATGAGGTGCACGTGATTTGGCATCAGGCACCAGGCCCACACCTCGACGCCGGCCGCAGCGCAATTGGCGCCGAGCAGATCGCGATAGAGCGCATAGTCGCCATCCCCGAAAAACGTCTGCGCGCGGCCATTGCCGCGCTGAGTGACGTGGTGCGGATGACCTGGGACGACGACGCGGGCGAGACGGGCCATACGGCATGATGCCCGTCCGGCAGACGGAAGTCAAATTTAGTGCACTGTCACCGTAATTTGTAATTTGATGTTCGCGCGCATCGCGATGCTCGCGCGCTAAATGGAGACGGCGGAGGCGACTGAATCAGAAGGTGTGAAGCGTGTCCGGCGGCGATTATTTGAATGCCGAAGTGACGGCAGTGAACTGGCCGCTCACACTGGTGCCGATGCCTCTGACGCCGGCGACGATCACGATGCTGATGCCGCCGGCAATGATGGCGTATTCGATCGCCGTAGCCCCGACGTCATCGCGCAGAAATCTTGCAAGCAACGCGCGCATGAAAAGCTCCTGTCCGACGCCCGCGGCTTTTTCTCCCGCGCCGTAGCAATATTCCAGCAAAACTAGGCCACATTGGTTGACGGCCCATTGATGGACACGATGAACGATCGCTTAAGGGTTGCAGAGAAACTCGCTGCTAGTTCTGCCTGCATCCCGTCCTCGCCCCGCAAGGCGGCAAGCCGCGATTGGGCGTAAACGCATATCAGGACTACCTGATCCGGCCCCGGCGGCGCTTTACCCTCGCGGCGGAATCCTGTTCCTTTATCGGACAGGACGACAACGAGGCCGGAACGAACCGGCCGCATCCAAAGGGAGTGAGCGTCATGAAGCTCGGCACCGCGATCGCGGAAATCATGAAGCGCGAGGGGATCGAGATCCTCACGGGCTACCCGGTCAACCATCTGATCGAATACGCCGCCAGCGCGGACATCCGCCCCGTGATGGTACGCCAGGAGCGCATCGGCGTGCACATGGCGGACGCAATCTCCCGCGTCACCTCGGGCGAGAAGATCGGCGCGTTCTGCATGCAGCACGGACCGGGCGCCGAGAACGCGATGGGCGGCGTCGCGCAGTGCTACGGCGAATCCGTACCCGTCCTGGTGCTACCGATGGGTTATGCGCGCCGGCTTGCCAACATCGATCCGAACTTCAATTCCAGCCAGGCGATGAAGGCGTTCTCGAAATCCTCGGAGCCGATCAACATCGCCGCTGAGGTCTGCAACATCTTCCGCCGCGCCTTCACCAAATTGAAGAACGGCCGCGGCGGGCCGGTGATCGTCGAGATCCCCGCCGACATGTGGAACGAGGAGGCGCCGGAGCCCCTGAACTACACACCGGTGCTGCGCACCCGCTATGGCGCCGATCCCGTCCATGTGAAGGAAGCCGCAACCCTGCTCGTCAACGCCAAGCGTCCGGTGATCTATGCCGGCCAGGGCGTCCACTATGCGAAAGCCTGGCCGCAGCTGAAGCGCCTCGCCGAGCGGCTCGCGATCCCGGTCACCACGAGCCTCGGCGGCAAGTCGTCATTCCCCGAGACGCATCCGCTGTCGCTCGGCTCCGGCGGCCTGGCCGTGCCGCGCGCGGTGCCGAAATTTCTCGGCGAAGCGGACGTGATCTTCGGCATCGGCTGCTCCTTCACCGAGACGTCGTTCGGGATCGCAATGCCGAAGGGCAAGACCATCATCCATTCGACGCTCGATCCGAACCACCTCAACAAGGATGTCGAGGCCACAATCGGGCTCGTCGGCGACGCCGGCCTCGTCCTCGACGCGCTGCTTGAGGAGATCGGCAAGACCGTGACCGCGGACCGCAACGCCAGCGTGGTCACTGAAGAGATCGCCGCCTCCCACAAGGAATGGCTTGTCAAATGGATGCCGAAGCTCACGCATAACGACGCGCCGCTCAATCCCTACCGCGTGCTGTGGGATCTGCAGCACACCGTCGACCTCCACAACACCATCATCACCCACGACGCCGGCAGCCCGCGCGATCAGCTGTCGCCGTTCTGGAAATCGGTCGAGCCGCTGTCCTATATCGGCTGGGGCAAGACCACGCAGCTCGGCTACGGGCTTGGTCTTGCGATGGGCGCCAAGCTGGCAAAACCGGACAAGCTCTGCATCAATGTCTGGGGCGACGCCGCGATCGGCTTCACGGGGATGGATTTCGAGACCGCGGTGCGTGAGCGGATTCCGATCATGTCGATCCTGCTCAACAATTTCTCGATGGCGATCGAATTGAAGGTGATGCCGATTTCGACCGAGAAATACCGTTCGACCGACATCTCCGGCGACTACGCCGCGATGGCCCGGGCCTTCGGCGGCTATGGCGAGCGGGTGATCAAGCCCGAAGACATCATCCCCGCGATCAAGCGCGGCATCCAGAAGACCAGGGAAGGCGTGCCGGTGCTGCTGGAATTCATCACCAGCAAGGAGACCGAGGTGTCGCGGCCGGGGACGTGAGGGCACCTCACACGCCCTCACCCACTTGATTTGACCTCGCCTGCACGGGCAAGCTCCCTCCGATCCGAGATCGGAGGGAGAGATGGCGCGCATCCTGGTGCTGGGTGCCGGCTTTGCCGGTCTGTGGGCGGCGCTCGGTGCGGCCCGCAAGCGCGACGAGATCGGCCCGCGGGCTAACGACACCGAGATTCTCGTCGTCGATCGCAACGCCTATCACAACATCCGGGTGCGCAATTACGAGGTCGATCTCGGCGATGTCGCGCTGCCGCTGCAAGACCTGCTCGATCCGGTCGGCGTCAGGCATAGGGTGGCCGAGGTCGCGGCGATCGATCCGGCGCAGCGCGAGGTCGGCGTCAAGACGAGCTCCGGCGCGGACACGCTGACTTACGACCGGCTGGTGCTGACGACCGGCAGCGAGCTGGTCCGCCCCGCCATATCGGGCCTTGCCGCGCATGGCTTCGACGTCGACACCTACCAGGCGGCGATGCGGCTCGACACGCATCTGGCGACGCTCGGCAAGCAGCCGCCCTCGCCGGCCCGCGCGACGGTGGCCGTGGTCGGCGCCGGCTTCACCGGGATCGAGGCCGCGGCCGAGATGCCGGCCAAGCTCGCGCACGCCGGCATCGCCGGCGATCACCGCGTCATCCTGATCGATCCCAATCCGGTGGTCGGCGCGACGTTCGGCGCGCATGGCCGTCCCATCATCAACGAGGCGCTGGCCGCCCTCGGCGTCGAGACGCGGCTGAACGTCAGGGTCAGCGCCGTCGGCGCCGACAGCATCACGCTTGATAGCGGCGAGATCATTCCGGCCGCTACCGTGGTATGGTGCGCCGGCATGCGCGCGAGCCCCCTCGCCGCGATGCTGCCGGTGAAGCGCGACGCGCTCGGCCGCCTCCTGGTCGACCATTGCATGCGCGTCGAGGGCCTCAATCGCGTATTCGCCGCCGGCGACGTCGCGGCCTGCCTGATCGATGGCGAGCATCCGACCGTGATGTCGTGCCAGTTCGCGCGGCCGATGGGCCGGTTTGCCGGCCACAATGTGGTCGCGGATCTGTTCGGCGAACAGCTGCTGCCGCTCACCATCGACTGGTATGTGACGGTGCTCGATCTCGGCGCCTGGGGCGCGCTCTACACCACCGGCTGGGACCGCGAGGTGCATACGTCAGGCGCCGCCGCCAAGCTCACCAAGCAGATCATCAACCAGCAGCGCATCTATCCGCCGCGCAACGGCGATCGCACCGCACTACTTGCGGCCGCGGCGCCGACGATCCAGACGGCACCGCCGACGCGTAAGTAGTTTGGGTTGCGGCGGCTGCCTCGCGCGGGGGAACTGAAGATGACAACCTCTCCGCCGTCATCGCGAGCCACCCGGTCGGCGCGAAGCGCCGCCGGATGACAGGCTCAGCGAAGCAATCCATCGCTCCACTCGCGCGGATAGATGGATTGCTTCGTCGCTTCGCTCCTCGCAATGACGACGCAGCTTTGAGCTTTACAGTTACTGCGACAGCTTCACAAAATCCGGAAACTTCAGCTTCCCTTCCGCGATCGCCTTCGGCCAGACCGTGATCTGCTTGCCGCCCTGCCACTGGAACACAAGGCCGGTGACGGCACCCGGGCCGGACTTGATGCCGTGGGTGAACTCGTCGTTCTTGCCGTAGAACTGGATCTTGCCGATCGTGCCATCGAAGTCGGTCTTCTCGAGCTCGGTGACCATCTTGTCCGGATCGGTCGAGCCGGCGCGCTGGATCGCTTCCGCAATGATGTAGACCTCGTCATAGGCGGTGTAGCCGGTATAGGCCGGCGGCGTGCCGAACTTGGCCTTGAAGGCGGCCGCGAACGGCTTTGTCTTCGGCGTCACCGCGACGTCGGGCGTCGCCACCGCGAGCGAGGGCACGCCTTCGGCCGCGCCGTTGGTGTCGCCCCAGAAGGTCGGGCTCAGCGCCTGCGCGCTGATGCCGAACATCGGGATCGGCACCTGCTGGTTCTTCCACTGCACCGTCGGCTGCACGCCGACATGGGAGATGCCGGTGACGATCACGTCGGGCTTGGCGGCTTCCATCTTGTTAAAGATCGGCGTGAAGTCCGTGGTGTCGGGCGAGAAGCGGATGTGCTCGACGACCTTCAGGCCGGCCTTGGGCAGGCAGGCCTCGTAGCCGATGTCGAGCGGCTTGGTCCACGCCGCGTCCTCGCTCATGATCGCCACCGACTTGAACTTGAGCTGATCGACCAGCAGCTCCTTGGCCGCGTCGCAGACGAGCTGCGCCTGCGCGGCCGAGGTCAGGTAGCCGTGGAAGGTGTACTTGTTCTTCTCATAGTCGTTGTGGATCGCCTTGGTGATCTCGTTCGAGGCGGCGCCGGGGGTGATCAGCGGCATCTTCAGCCGCGACGCCCACGGCTCGAGCGCCAGCACGACCTCGCTGATGTAGCTCGCGATCACGGCCGAAACCTTGTCCTCGCTCACCGCACGCTGGAACGCGCGCACGGAATCCGCCGACGAGCTCTTGTTGTCGTAGGTGACGATCTCGATCTTGCGGCCCATCACGCCGCCCTTGGCGTTGATCTCGTCGGCCGCGATCTGCGCGCCGCCCGGAGTTGCCGCGCCCGCGATCGACTGCACCTCGGCGATGATTCCGATCTTGATCGGGTCCTTGGACTGCGCATAGGCCGGCGCCGCGAGGCACAGCGCGAGCGCCGAGGCCAACAGGCTCACGCGGGTGGCGGTTGAATATGCTGGCATCATGATCTCCCTTGCTTGTCTTGTTATTCTTCGAACTTTGAGCGTCAGAGAAAGTCCTTGCCGGCCTCCGCGGCGAACCGGCCCGGATCGCCTTCCCAGACGATCCGCGCGTGCTCCAGCACATAGACGCGGTCGGCATGCGGAAGCGCGAAGGTCACGTTCTGCTCGCCGAGCAGCACCGTGATCTTGGTGGTCTGGCGCAGCTTCTCCAGCGCCTTCGACAGCAATTCGAGGATAACAGGTGCGAGGCCGAGCGTCGGCTCGTCCAGGATCAGGATCTGCGGCTGCATCATCAACGCGCGGCCGATCGCCAGCATCTGCTGCTCACCGCCGGACAGCGTCTGCGCCATCTGGCCCTGGCGCTCCTTCAGGATCGGGAACAGCTCGAACAGCCAGGCCAGCTGCTTCGCCCGTGCCGCGTCGTCGAGGTGCTGGCCGCCGAGGTCGAGGTTCTCCCGCACCGTCATCTCGCCGAACAATTCGCGCGATTCCGGGCACTGCACGAGGCCCGAGCGGGCGATCTTGGCCGGCCCGGTGCCACGCAGCTTCTGCCCGCCGCGCAGGATCTCGCCGGTATAGGGCAGGAAGCCCGAGATGGTGTTGAACAGCGTGGTCTTGCCGGCGCCGTTGAGGCCGACGATCGAGACGAACTCGCCCTCATGGACGTGGATCGAGACGTTCTCCAGCGCCTGCGCCTTGCCGTAATGCACGCTGACATTCTCGACCTGCAGCAGCGGCACCTTGTCCTTGAACGAGGTCTCGGGCCGCGCATGGGTCTCGATCGCGCCGCCGAGATAGACCCGCCGCACGGTCTCGTTCTTCATCACGTCCTCGGCGCGGCCGGTCGTGATCTCCTCGCCGAGATACATCGCAAGCACACGGTCGACCAGGGCTGCGACGCTCTTGACGTTGTGGTCGACCAGCATCACCGCGCGTCCCTCGTCGCGGAAGCTGCGGATCAATTGCGAGAACACCCCGACCTCGGCGCTGGTGAGGCCAGCAAACGGCTCATCGACCAGCACCACCTTCGGGTCGCGCGCGATCGCCTTCGCCAGCTCAAGCCGACGCAGATCGGCGAACGGCAATGTCGGCGGGCGGCGATCCATCACCGCCCCCAAGCCGACACGTTCGGCGATCCACCTGGCACGCTCGGTCAGCGCCTTGTCGGGAAACAGCATGAACAGGCTGTCGGGCAATAGCGCGACCATGATGTTCTCGAGCACGGTCTGCCGGTTCAGCGGCCGCGAGTGCTGGAACACCATGCCAAAGCCCTTGCGCGCGATCTTGTGCGCCGGCAGCCCGGCCACGTTCTCGCCGTCGAACAGCACCTCGCCCGCGGTCGGGCGCTCGATGCCCATCACGCTCTTCATCGCGGTCGACTTGCCCGAGCCGTTCGGCCCGATCAGGCCGAGGATCTCGCCGGGATGCAGGTCGAACGACAGGTTCTTCACCGCGGTCAAGCCGCCGAATCTCTTGGTCAATCCACGGACGGTGAGCGTTGCTGTGGTCACAGTCTGATCCATTTAGGAGCGCGCCTCGCGTGACAGGGCCGCTCCGAGGAAACCGCCGGGGAAGAATAGCACGACGAGCAGCGCCACCGCCGAGACGATGAAGGTCGCAAGCTCGCCGGTCGGACGCAGGAATTCGCCCGCGACGATCAGGAAGATCGCCCCTAACGCCGCGCCCAGCACGGTGCGCCGGCCGCCGAGCACGGCGGACACGATCACGTTCACGCCGACCGCGACGTCGACCACGGTGCCGACCGAGGCGGTGCCGAAGTAGAACACCAGCAGCGCCCCCGACAGGCCCGAGAAGAACGCGCTGACGATAAAGGCGGCGAGCTTGTGCTTGACGATGTTGAAGCCGAGCGCGCCGGCCTGCACCGGGTCCTGCCCGCTTGCCTGAAGCACGAGTCCAACCGGCGATTGCGACAGTCCGTACAGGATCGCGGCGCTCACAGTCATGAAGCCGAGCGCGATCCAGTAATTGGCGCCGGCATTGATCGTGATGACATCGGGGATGGTGAGACCGATCTCGCCGCCGGTCAGGTCAGCGAACACCACGATGAAATTCTGCAGCATCAAGACCGCAACCAGCGTGGTCAGGCCGAAATACGGTCCCCTCACCCGCAGCGCCGGCAGCGCCAGCACGAAGCCCGCGACCACCGACGCCAGCGCGCCGAGCAGGATGCAGACATAGACCGACCAGCCGAACTGGTTGTTGAGAATGCCGGCGGTGTAGGCGCCGGTGCCGATCAGGAAGGTCGGCCCGAAATTGACCTCGCCGGCGAAGCCGAACAAGAGGTCCCAGGCCATCGCGAACACGCCGAAATAGAACGCGACGGTGAGCAGCCCGAGGATGTAGCCAGAGACATAGAACGGCAGCGTCGCAGCAACCACCACGCAGACCAGCGAAATGAAGAACAGGCGCGAGGTAAAGAAGTTGGCCATCTCAGCGCCTCCCGAGCAGGCCTTGAGGCCGGATATACATCACGAACACCAAAAGCAGCAGCGCCGGAATGGTGCGGTAGGCCGGCGAGATCATGTAGGCCGTGATGGTCTCGAGATAGCCGACGACGAAGGCCGCGATCAGCGAACCGGAGACGCTGCCGAGGCCGCCGAGCACCACAATCGAGAACGCGCTCGCGGTCAGCGGCCCGACGCTGTAGGAGCTGACGCCTAAGAACATGCCGAGCAGCACGCCGGCGATACCGGCCAGGATGCCGTAGATGCCCCACACCACGATGTAGATCTGGGTCAGCTCGAGCCCGAGCAAGGTGACGCCGCGCGGGTTCATCGAGGCCGCCAGCACCGCCTTGCCGGTCCGCGTGCGGTTCACCAGCAGCCAGAGCAGGCCGATCACGAGACAGCACACCAGCGCGGTGAAGATGTTGTTGCGCGGCGTGCGGTTGCCGAAGATATCGACGACGCCCTCGACGATCGGCAGCACCGTCTTGGCATTGTTGGTGAAGAAATAGGCGATCAGCTCCTGGATCATGATGCCCCATAGCAGGGTGCCGGTGAGGACGAAGATTTCCTTCTCCTCGTTGGGGATCCGCCTGGAATTCTGGATCGGCTTCACGACCGCGAAATAGGTCGCGAACGCCATGATCAGCGCCACGCCGACACCGAACAACGCGCCGGTGTAGATGTCGAGGTGCAGCACGCTGGCCGCGGCCCAGGCCGCGACCGCTGCGGCCACCATGATGGCACCGTGGGAGAGGTTGAGAACGCCGGAGACACCGAAGATCAGGGTGAAGCCGGTGGCACCGAGGGCATATAGCGCACTGATGGCAAAGCCATCGATCAGGATTTGTAAGGCAAGCATCTCAAATCGGCCGCGGCAGCAAAGCTGCCTGTTGTGGAGGACGCGGAACTGAATGCGGATGCTCCCGGGACCGGCCCGGGAGCATGATCATCGATCAGTTGGTGGTGAGCTTGATGAAGCTCGGGAACTTGAGATCGCTCTTGGCGACCTCCTTCGGCCAGACCGCGACCTGCTTGCCGCCCTGCCACTGCAGCATCAGTCCGGTGATCAGGCCCTTGCCGTATTTGATCGAATGGGTGAACGGATCGTCCTTGCCGTAGAACTGGACGCGTCCGATGGTGCCTTCCCAATCGGTCTTCTCCAGCGCATCGACCATCTTGTCGGCCTCGACTGAGCCCGCGCGCTTCACCGCATCCGCGATGTAGTAGACCTCGTCGTAGGCGGTGTAGCCCGCATAGGAGGGATAGTTGCCGTAGCGCTTCTTGAAGCCTTCCGCGAACGGCACCGACTTCGGCGTCACCGCGACGTTCGGACCCGACACGCCCTGATACAGCACGCCTTCCGCCGCGTCGTTGGTGTCCTTGCCGAAGGTCTCGTTGGTCGCCTGCGAGGAAATGCCGAACATCGGGATCGGCACCTGCTGGTTCTTCCACTGCACCGTCGGCTGAACGCCGACATGCGAGATGCCGGTGATGATGACGTCGGGCTTGGCGGCTTCGACCTTATTGAAGATCGGCGTGAAATCGGTGGTGTCGGGCGAGAAGCGGATATGGTCCACGACCTTGAGCCCGATCTTCGGCAGGCACTCCTCGTAGCCGACGTCGAGCGGCTTGGTCCACGCCGCGTCCTCGCTCATGATGACCGCGGTCTTCATGTGCTTCTGATCGACCAGCAGCTCCTTGGCGGCGTCGCAGACCGACAGCGCCAGCGCCGCCGAGGTCAGATAGCCGTGGAAGGTGTACTTGTTCTTCTCGTAGTCGGCGTGGACGCTCTTGCTGATCTCGTTGGAGGCCGCACCGGGCGTGACGAACGGCGTCTTCAGGCGCGAAGCCCAGGGCTCGAGCGCCAGCACGACTTCGCTGATGTAGCTCGAGATGACGACGTTGACCTTGTCTTCGTTGACCGCGCGCTGGAATGCGCGCACCGAGTCCGCCGACGACGAGTGATTGTCGTACGAGACGATTTCGATCTTGCGGCCGTCGATGCCGCCCTTGGCGTTGATCTCGTCGGCGGCGAGCTGCGCCGCCTGCGGGATCGACGCCCCGGCGATCGCCTGCGCTTCGGCGATCACGCCGATCTTGAGGGTGTCAGCCGCCAGCGCTCCGCCGGGGCTGGCTGCCAATAGGCCCAACACGGCCGCTCCGGCAAGTTGCTGCATCGCATGAACAGGCAGTCGCGATGTTCTTTTCACCCTGTTTCTCTCCTCTTTTTGTTCGGCTGCTTCGAGCTCTTGGGGCCGGACTATAGCTGCGACAAAATGCGCAGCAAGTGAAACTGCGCGCAGATCGCCATGCATGGACGACAACTAAAGTAGTGGGTGGGCGCTCGCCGGCTGAATAAATTTGAGGCAGCGCGGGAATAAGAGCGTGGCGCTCTCAGCGCGTCATTCCGGATTCTCGCTTCGCGAGCCCCGGAAGGACGGGTAGACGGGACGAAGCCCTTGCCACTGATTTGCCCGACGGCGCAAGATCCCCGCAGAAGAATATTTCGATTTATCAGAAACATAGCATAGTGCTATACATGCTTTCGTGCGCCCTCTTCAAGAGAGAGGCGGAACGCAGCGCAAGGCTCGGACGATTTATGTCGCAAGGATGCGAAGCTGCGTCCATCGATGTCGCAACACATTCGGTGTCGTCCCTGCGAAAGCAGGGACCCATACGCCGCGGCGGATATTGTGAACGGGACTCGTCGTTCCAACATCGCGCAACAAGCAGCATTTGGGGTTATGGGTCCCTTGGGTTCACGACACAAGTGCAACACCTGCTAGGGTGTTGTGGCGATGGGACAATGTTATGGCCAGCTCAGCCTTGAAGAGCGCGTTGAGATTTACCGCCTGCATGTAGGCGGTAAATCTCAAAACGATATTGCGTCTGCGCTTGACCGCGCGACGTCGACGATAAGTCGGGAGCTGAAGCGCAACTCGCGGCCTACCAAGGTCTGGAAGGGCGGTTACGAACCGGTCCGGGCTCAACAATTGGCCGAACGTCGGCGACGGCAGGATGGCCGCTTCAAGCTGGCGCGCCAGCCGGCCCTGCGGGACTGCGTCGGCAAAAGCCTTGCGATGGGACATTCGCCGGAGCAGATCGCTGGTCGACTGGCGCGAGAACATGGTCGCGTCATGATCAGCCACGAGTCAATCTATCGTTTCATCTATCATCGTACCGCCCAGAAGGATTACTGGCACCGCCTGCTGCCGCGCCATAAACTCAGACGAGGGCGCCGGCGACGCCCAGGCGGCAGCCCTGCCAGCTTCATTAAACAACGGCGCTCGATCGATGAACGACCCTCCGAGGTCGAAGGTCGCGGGACGCCGGGTCATTGGGAAGCCGACTTCATGCTGTTCGCGCGATATGGCCAAGGATTGCTGGTTCTCCACGAGCGCCAAACTCGCTTCAGCATCGTGCTGCACCCACGCGATCGGAAAGCTGTCCTCACCGCTCGGACCATCGCCCGTCAACTCGGCAAGCTTCCACAGGCGATCCGTAAAACCATCAGCTTCGACAACGGAACCGAGTTCGCCGAGCATCACAGGCTTCACAACGCCCTCGGCGTCCAAACCTTCTTCTGCGATCCCCATAGTCCCTGGCAAAAAGGCGGCGTGGAAAACTCCATCGGGCGCTTACGACGCTCTCTGCCACGCAAAACTGACCTCAGGTTCATCACGGCAGCCGTCCTCAGGCGCCTCGCTCAGCGCCTCAACGATACCCCACGCAAATGCCTCGACTTCAAGACCCCCGCCGAGGCATTCTCCAAACTCAAATCAATCGTTGCACTTCAAACGTGACTCCATCTCCCTGCTTTCGCAGGGACGACACCGGTAAACTCGGCGACGTCACGAAAATCCGGCGTCCGCGCGGGCAACGTTTTCTGGCGCGGTGCCCGCCCCTACTCAGCCATCTCCGCCGGCGGTCGGGCGGCCGGACCGGCGAGCGGGCGCTCTTCCATCGTGATCATGCAGATCGAAGCCGTGGTCAGCAGCACGGCGGCGGCGCCGAACACGTAGCGGAACGCGGTGATCATGTCGGCCATCGGGATCGCGCCGACGGTGCTGGCGGAGGCGGCATGGTGTTCGCCGGCGAGCGAGATGTCGGTCCCCAGCGTCATCAGCAGGATCGTGGTGAAGGCAGCGACCGTGAACGAGGCCATCATGGCGCGGAAGAAGTTCATCGCGCCGGTCACGGTGCCGACCTGCGGACGCGCCACCGCGTTCTGCAGCGACACCACGCTGATCGGGAATGTGGTGCCGAGCCCGAGCGCGAACACGCTCATCAACAGCAGCAATCCCCACAGCGGCAGCGTCGTCACGGCCATCCCGACGGCGCAGATCGCAGCCACCGAGGTGCCGACGATCGCGACACGTTTGTAGTGCTTGGCCTTCGCCATGGTCCGGCCGGCGATCGCCGCACCGAAGGTCGAGATCGCCGCGAGCGGGATCAGCGCAAGGCCGGCCTCGCTGGCGGTGAGGTGATAGACCACCTCGTAATAGAGCGGCAGGTGCACGGTGAGCCCGACCATGGCGCCGAGCGCACAGCCGCCCGCGCCCATCGCGAACGGCACCACCGAGCCGCCGAGCAGCGACAGCGGCAGGAACGGCTCGTCGGCGCGGCGGGCGTGCCAGACGAAGGCGCCGGCGAGCGCGATCGAGGCGCCGATCATCGCGGTAATGGTCGGCGACAGCCAGGACAGACGCGTACCGCCCCAGGTCAGCACCAGCATCAGCACCACGGCCGAGGCCATCAGCAGCACGCCGCCGAGCCAGTCGACCTTGCGCTTGCGGTGGAACACCGGGATCTTGCTCATCTTCGGCAGCAGCAGCGCCAGCGCCGCCGCCGCGAGCGGCAGGTTGATCCAGAAGATCATCGACCAGTGCAGATGCTCGGCGAATACGCCGCCGACCACCGGGCCGAGAATGCCGCCGGCCATCCAGACGCTGGAGAAATAGGCCTGATAGCGGCCGCGCTCGCGCGGGGTGACCACGTCGGAGATCACGGTCTGGACCACGGGCATGATGCCGCCGCCGCCGAGCCCCTGCAGGCCGCGGGCAACGATCAGCATGGTCATGCTGGGCGCGATCGCGCACAGCACCGAGCCGACCACGAACAGGCTGAGCGAGGTGATGATCATGACGCGGCGGCCATAGATGTCGCTCAGCGTGCCGAACACCGGCGCCACCGCAGTGGAGGCGAGCAGATAGGCTGTGATCACCCAGGACAGGTTGGTGACGTCGTGAAACTGGCGCCCGATCGTCGGCAGCGCCGTCGCGACGATGGTCTGGTCGAGCGCGGCCAGGAACATCGTCAGCATCAGGCTGATCACGATGGTGCGGACTTCATCCGGATTGAGCGGTGCCGGCGGCGCCAGCGGCGGCGCGTCACTGAGTTCGATCACCTCGCTCGGGAGGTGAGACAGCTCTTCGGCAATGTCTTCAGGCAATGTCTCTTGGTCGGCAGGAATCCGGCTCTGCCGTTCATACTTGTTCATTTGGGGCGTAATGCTGCTGCGCGGGCGCGTGCCGCGATGGAATCATTCTCTGATCCGCAATTTATGCAGCAATTCGCTGCTGAGGCAGGCACCTCAGCGCATGGGTGCATCCCACAGCAGTGTTCTCGCGATGACGTGATTGTAGAACAGCCGGCGCCGGCTCTCGCGCCGTCATCGTTGCGTCTTGGAAATCTACTTGGAGATCTTGGGCCGCTTCTTCAATTGCGCCCGTTTCGGCAGCAGCGCCGGCCAGCGCACGATGTGATCCTCGAGATCGGCGTCGTTGACATCGAGTTCGGTGCCTTCCACCCGCCCGCGTACCGAGACCCCGGCTTCATGAACCGTGTTGGGATCGCCGGAGATCAGAGGATGCCACCAGTAGAGGTCCCGCCCCTCGGCCACGAGCCGATAGCCGCAGCTCGGCGGCAGCCAGTTCAGGGTTCGGACGTTCTCCGGCGTCAGGCGGACGCAATCCGGAACCTGGTCGGAGCGGTTCGGGTAGTCCTTGCACGTGCACAGGCCGGAATCGAGCAGCTTGCAGGAGATATGGGTGAAATAGATCTTGCCGGTGTCCTCGTCCTCCAGCTTCTCCAGGCAGCAACGTGCGCAGCCGTCACACAGGCTTTCCCACTCGGCGTTAGACATCTCTTCCAACGTCTTGGTTTTCCAGAAGAATCTCTCCTGGCCCGACGGGCTCTTGGGCGGTGCGGTCATGATATCCCTAACATGGCGGTAAAGCTCTTCTTGGGACGCCGGCGCTCCCTCCGCAAGGGGGTGATATTGCGGGGTCGAAAAAGCCGGTGGGCAGCGTTAGGGCTCTCATTAAATTCACAAGCCGCGCCATTGGTTTATGGCAGCCGCTCGGATAGAACAACGAACGAGTCCCCAACGACGCAAAAGCGCCTTGGGATTGCCGCAACATCGAAGCAAGACGCTGGCCTGTGCCCGTTTCGGGCGCCCGCAGCGCTGTCGAACTGATCAAGGGTCCGGTCCTTCAGATCATGCCGTCGCATTGGAAACAGAAGGTCCGGAATTTCTTCCTGGACCTCGATGCGCGTATCGACTCGACGCTGTTTTCGTCGGGCAAGGGGCTACGCGAACTCTACGAGCGCTATTCCACCTTCATGGACCGCTTCTATGTCGGCCGCTGGAAGCGCTGGGTGTTCATCGAGCCGCTGTCCGAGGCCGCGACCATCGGGCTCGGCGGCATGATCCTGATGCTGACGCTCGCGATCCCCGCGTTCCGCGAGACCGCCGACGAGGACTGGCTGAAGAAGTCCGACCTCGCGGTGACCTTCCTCGACCGTTACGGCAACCCGATCGGCAGCCGCGGCATCAAGCATAATGACTCGATCCCGCTGGAAGACTTTCCGGACAATCTGATCAAGGCGACGCTCGCGACCGAAGACCGCCGCTTCTACGACCATTTCGGCATCGACGTTCCCGGCCTCGCCCGCGCGCTCGTCACCAACGCGCAGGCCGGCGGCGTCCGCCAGGGCGGTTCGTCGATCACCCAGCAACTCGCCAAGAACCTGTTCCTGAACAACGAGCGCACCATCGAGCGCAAGGTGAAAGAAGCCTTCCTTGCGATCTGGCTGGAGACGCGGCTCACCAAGAACGAGATCCTGAAGCTCTATCTCGACCGCGCCTATATGGGCGGCGGCACCTTCGGCGTCGACGGCGCGGCGCACTTCTATTTCAACAAGTCGGTGCGCGACGTGAACCTCGCGGAAGCCGCGATGCTCGCCGGCCTGTTCAAGGCGCCGACCAAATACGCCCCGCACATCAACCTGCCCGCGGCGCGCGCCCGCGCCAATGTCGTGCTCGACAACCTCGTCGATGCCGGTTTCATGACCGAGGGCCAGGTGTTCGGTGCCCGCCGCAATCCGGCGGTCGCGGTCGACCGGCGCGACGAGAATTCGCCGAACTATTATCTCGACTACGCCTTCGACGAGATGCGCAAGCTGGTCGACACGTTCCCGAAATCCTACACCGAGCGCGTCTTCGTGGTCCGCACCGCGATCGACATGAACGTGCAGAAGGCGGCCGAGGAAGCGATCGAGAACCAGCTCCGGCAGTTCGGGCGTGACTATCACGCGACGCAGGCCGCGACCGTGGTGTCCGATCTCGACGGCGGCATCCGCGCCATGGTCGGCGGCCGTGACTACGGTGCGAGCCAGTTCAACCGCGCCGTCGACGCCTACCGGCAGCCCGGCTCGTCGTTCAAGCCCTACGTCTACACCACGGCGCTGCTGAACGGCTTCACGCCGAACTCGAAGATCGTCGACGGCCCGGTCTGTATCGGCAATTGGTGCCCGCAGAACTATGGCCATTCCTATTCGGGTCAGGTCACGCTGACGCAGGCGATCACCCGCTCGATCAACGTGGTGCCGGTCAAGCTCTCGATTGCGCTCGGCGGCAAGGAAGGCCCGAAGGCCGGCCGCGCCAAGATCGTCGAGGTCGCGCGCCGCTTCGGCCTCAAGGCGCCGCTACCCGATACGCCGTCGCTACCGATCGGCTCCGATGAAGTCACGGTGATCGAGCACGCAGTTGCGTATGCGACCTTCCCGAACCGCGGCAAGGCGGTGACGCCGCACTCGGTGCTCGAGGTGCGCACCGGCGCCGGCGATCCGGTGTGGCGCTGGGACCGCGACGGTCCGAAGCCGCGGCAAGCCATTCCGCCGAATATCGCCGCCGACATGGCCGGCATGATGAGCCACGTAGTCAGCGAAGGCACCGCGCGCCGCGCCGCGCTCGACGGCATTCCGACCGCAGGCAAGACCGGCACCACCAACGCCTATCGCGACGCCTGGTTCGTCGGCTACACCGGCAACTTCACCTGCGCGGTCTGGTACGGCAATGACGATTATTCGCCGACCAACCGCATGACCGGCGGCTCGCTGCCGGCGCAGACCTGGCACGACATCATGGTCGCCGCGCATCAGGGCGTGGAAGTGAAGGAACTCGTCGGCGTCGGCATGGGGCAGAAGCTGCCGCCGCAGCCGGCGCAGGCCAATGCCCAGGCCAACGCGGCGCCGCGCGTGCTGGAGACCAAGCCGGGTCCGCCGCCGGTTTTGACCAAGCGTGGCGCCGATATCCTGGTGAGGGTCGAGAAGCTGCTCGACGAGGCCGCCAAGACGGCCAACAAGACCACGCTGAACGAGCCCTCGAAGGCCGGCAACCCGGAGTCCTCGAGCGCGCTGGCGTTCCCCGAAAACTACGTTGCCGCGGCCGGGCCGGACGGCGCGACAGCACCTGCGCCACGCAAGAACTGACGTGCGGCTCCTCCTCTCAACCCTGCTGGCCCTCGTCATTGCCACCGCCGTCGGCCTCGGCCTGACCTACGCGACGGCGACGCGCGGCACCGATCTCGGCACGCTGAAGATCGGCGCCTGGACCGCGCGACCGAAGAACGGCACCTCCGACGTCGACCCCTATTCGCGGGCCACGATCGCGCGCAGCGGCGAGCTGCCGATCGGCACCGGCGACGGCATCGCGTTTTCGGCAACCACCGACGACAAGAACAAGCCGCTCGACGGCCGCTGCGACATCGTGGTCAGCGGCGTGACGCCGGCGGCGCGGTTCTGGACGCTGACGCTGTTCGACCGCAAGGGCCATCTCGTCGCGAATTCGCTGCAACGTTACGGCTTCACCAGCCAGGAGATCATGCGCGCCTCCGATGGCACCTTCGAGATCCACATCGCCTCGCGCTCGCGCGCCGGCAACTGGCTGCCGACCGGCGGCATCGAGCGCTACGCGCTGATGCTGCGCCTCTACGACACGCCGGTCGGGGTCGCGACCCGCACCCAGCGCGACGCGCCGATGCCCTCGATTGCAACGACGGGCTGCCCATGATCCGCGTGCTGTTCACGATCCTCGCAGGCGTGCTGCTCGGCGGCGTGGTGCATCTCGTCAGCGTACTGGCGCTGCCGCGCATCGCCTCGCAGGACGCCTATTCGCGGCTCACGCCGATGACCAGGCTCAACGAGGTGACGCAACTGCCGCTGGCCGACCCGAGCAACTCGCCGATGCCGCTGATGGATCCGGCCTTCGCGGTGGCGATCTGCCGCTACGATCTCTCCACCGGGCCGCTCAAGCTCACCGTGCCGGTGAGCCAGGCCTATACCTCGGTATCGTTCTACACCCGCAACGAAGTCGCCTATTACGCGATCAACGATCGCTCCGCCGGCAAGAAGGTGATCGAGCTCGATCTGATGACGGAAGCGCAGCACAACGAGCTGCCGGAGGACGAGGAAGTCACCGCCGCCGACCGGCTCATCATCGACTCGCCGACCTCGACCGGCCTGATCTTGCTGAAGGCGCTGGCGCCGGAGCCCGGCCTGATGCCGCAGGCACAGGCCTCGCTCGCGGCCTCGTCCTGCAAGGTGCAGGCCGAGCCCGTCGCGACGAAGCAGGAAGCCCCGCCGCCACTGCCCGTTCCCGCTCCACCGCCTGCGGCGCGCAAGCGCTAGCTCGCAAGCATGATCCGGAAAAGTGCGAAGCGGCTTCCCTCGCGACAAGCGCGGAGCGCTTGCGCGGAGATCATGCTCAAATAAAGCGCTAGCGCCCGTGCCGGGCGCAGCGGCAGCTCTCGTAATCGACGGGATCGTGGCTGTTGACGATCGTGACATCAGGACCATGCGCCGCCTTCAGCTGGCGCAGCCGCTCCTGGTTCTGGATGCGCGTCGCGCGATCCATGTCGGCGCGGCGCTGGAACATGCCGAGCACCAGCGGGATCCGCGGCCTGGCATCGAGCTGCGCGTGGTGGAAATAGGCGTCGCCGGCGTGCAGCAGCCACCTGTCCTTGTCGCGCACTGCGATGCCGCAATGGCCGAGCGTATGGCCCGGCAGCGGGACCATCAGGATGTCCGGCTCGCGATCGCCGAGCGCGCGCACGCCCTGGAAGCCGAACCAGTCCTCGCCGCCGGCGCCGTAGAACGCCCAGTCCGGACCGTGCTTCCACTGCGCCGTGATGTAGCGGCCTTCCGGCGGCGCGACCTGATGCGTCACCGCCATGTCGTACTCCTTGCGATGAACGTGCACCTTGGCCTTCGGAAAGTCCGGCACGCCGCCGGCATGGTCGCGATCGAGATGCGTCAGCAGCAGATGCCGCACATCGTCGGGCGAGAAGCCGAGCGCCTTGACCTGGCGGACCGCCGTCTCAGCCGGATCGAGCCGCGGTGTAGTCTGCCGCACCCATTTGCGCCCGAGCCGCGGCGGGTCGCCGATGTCGTCGAGCCCGATGCCGGTGTCGACCAGCACGAGGCCGTCGTTGCTCTCGACCAGCAGGCAGTGACAGACCATCCGGGCGCGCTGGAAGATGCTGCCGCTGCCGTTCACGAGCCGCTTGCCGATCGGGCACATGGTGCCGGTGTTGAGATGGTGGATGCGCATGACAAATCCTCCGCTGAAGCCGGTGCAGACTTGCCAGTCGCGTTTCCATAGGTAAAATATTGTCTTTCTATCACTACGATAGGATATGCCTATGGATATCCGCGAACTCCGCTATTTCGCCGCGGTCTACCGCGAGCGCAACCTGACCGCCGCGGCGAAGCGCTGCTTCATCTCGCAGCCGTCGATCTCGGCGGCGATCACCAATCTCGAAGCCGAGCTCGGCACCACGCTGTTCATCCGGCACAAGAAGGGCATGGCGCCGACGGAGTCCGCCGCGCAGTTTCACGGCGTCGCCCGCAGGATCATCGACGAGGCGGATGCGGCGCGAAATCTGTTTCGCAAACCCACGACAAGGCAGCCGCTGACGCTCGGCCTGTTGCGCACGCTCGATCAGGCGCGGACGATCGCGCTGCTGAAGCCGTTGACGGCCAATGCCGATCTCGCGCTTCGGCTGGTCGGCGCCAATGAGAAGGCCGACGCGCGGATCGTCGCAAAGACCATGATCGGCGCCGGCGAGCACTTCATCCCGCTCTGGAGCGAACGCTACGTCGCGGCACTGCCGCCATCGCATCCCCTCACTCTGAAAGAGACGCTCCGGACCACTGACTTCGCAGGCGTTCCGATGATCGATCGCTGCCATTGCGAGCAGCAGGAATTCTTCAAGCGCACCGCGCCGTCGCGCAAGCCGGTGGCAATCGCGAAATCGGAGGAGTGGGCGATGGCGCTGGTCGCGGCTGGGGTCGGCGTTGCGATCGTTCCCGAAGGCGTGGCGCGCGGCAATCCGGATGTGGCGGTACGCCCGATTGATGTCGACGTGACGCGCCAGATCGGCCTCGCCTACCCCTCGGCCCACCCGCCATCGAATGCGCTGAAGGAGTTCATTGCGAGCCTGCCGCGGCAGGCGAGCAGCCGCGGAGTCAAATCAGCGCGGAAAGCGAAGCGGGCCTAGCCCTTCGACACCACGGCCTGGCCCGTGGCCGGTCCTGAGACCAGCGGCGCATTGGCGGTGAGCCGGGCGAGCTCGTTGATCTGGCGTTCGGCGTCGGCGGCCATGCCATCGGGCGCCTGGATCACCAGCCGCTCCAGTGCCCAGCGATAGGACGAGATCCGCCGCTCCAGGCTCTGCTGCACCCATTGCACGATCAGCGTATTCTCTTCCATCCGTGCCACCGCGTCCGCCTTCTCGCGCGGCGACACGTCGGCGATCATCTTGAGGCTGGCACTGCGCTTGCGATCCAGCTCGATCACCTGGATTGCGGTGGCGAAGAACGGCTCGAAGCGCGTGATGTCGTCGCGGACCTGGTCGATCAGCAGCGAATAGCGCGACGCGAACGAGCGATGTGGCTCGTCGATCAGATTGCGGCCATACGCCGTGCGATCGAACACGACCTTCTGCCGCCACGGCGAAGGCAGCGGCTGGTAGTCGCCGTACACGCTCTTCCACGCCGGTCGCGACAGCGGCGGCTCGATGAACTGATAGGCGAGATCGCGCAGCTGACGTTCGTGTTCGGTGAGCTGGAATTGCGAGGCGTTCTTGCCGACGCTGCCGGTCGCTTCGGCACCCATCCAGCGATGCATGTCGTCGTTGCGGAAGTCGGCGCGGGTGCGGCCGAAATCGCCGCCGCTGCAGCCCGCAAGCGCCGAGCCCGCCAACAGCAGGATCAGCGCCGGGAGTGACCGCCGGGCGGCGGTCCGCTGCGCAAGTTCCGGCATTGGATCAGGAGCGGCGTCGGCGACGACGGCCCTGCGCAGTGCCCTGCTCCGGTCCGCGACCGCCACCGGTCTCCTCCGTCGTTCGCTCGATCCGCACGACGGGAAGGATCAGCACGGTCCCCATGCCTTCGCCGGCAGCGCCGGCAACGCTCGGCCGCCGTGCAGCCGCATCCGCCGGAAACTCAACGATGGTGCCCATGTTCCGTTCTCTCTGGCCCCGCACGGACATGATTTGCCCCGCGCTCGCCGAGTTAAGAACGCGCATGGTTAACGACATCTTAAGCCGCCGATACGGACGGTTACGGATGTGGTGCTGTGCCTCAATAGACACGTGCAAATTCGAGCGTTCGCCTTCACGGCTTGTTTTCCTTAACTGCGTCTTAAAACAGCCTGCGTAGGCTCGCTGCCACAAGGTTTTCAAACCGAGTCTTATTGGCAAGTCGCGTACGCCCGAGATGAGCGCAGCTCCGCTATTTCCTGGTTTCGATGGGCTGATGACGCTCTCCCGCCGCGAGGGAGTCGACATCCGCCCCACTTTGCTGCGCGTCCTGACCGACCTGTATGTGCAGGCGAGCGCGCACTCCGCAGATGAAGAGCGCCAGTTCGTCGAGCTGACGTCGCGCCTGATCGACGAGGTCGACGACGCGACCCGCGCCGCCGTCCGCGCGCGGCTTGCGATCTATCCGGCAACGCCCGCCAGGATCATGGACAAGCTCGGGCTGCGCCGCACCGGTCCGGAGCAGCCGATGCCGGCTGCCGCGCCAATTCCCGCACCCGCACCGTCCGCGCTGCCCGCCAAGATCCCGACCGAGGCAGAGCTGCGGATGGCCGCGAGCCTTGCGATGCGGCCAAACGATGCCGCCGAGATCTCCGACATGTTCTTTGCCGCCAGCGCGAAGGAGCGCGCGCAGATCCTGCACAATCTGCAGGCGACGCCGCTGAAGGCCGCGGCGCGGATTCCGGCGGCTCGCGCCGCGCGCGCGATCCATATCCTGGAGATGGCGGCATTTGCCGAGGACCTCGATAACTTCGCGCTCGAACTCGGCGAGGCACTGATCCTGCCGTCGCGGATCGCGGCGGAGGTCGTCAATGATCCCGGCGGCGAGCCGCTCGCCTGCGCGATGCGGGCGCTTGATGTCTCGAGCGCCGCATTCCAGCGGATCCTGATGTTCCTCAATCCGGAAGCCGGCTCGTCGGTCAACTATGTCTATCGGCTGTCGCGGCTCTACGATCGTCTCAGCGAGCGCTCCGCGCTGGTGATGCTGGCGGCATGGCGCGGCTCGACCATGGCAGTGGCGCGCGCCAAGTATCGCTCGTCGCTCTATGATGACGAGCGCCATCGCGTGCGCGCGGTATCCTCGCCGACGCGACCGGCGATTCAACCGGGCAGCGCGCCTGGCATTCGCAACCAGAAGTCTGGAAGCTAGGCCTTCGCCAGATCGAGAAAGTGCCGCCCGGCGCGATCTTCGGTCTCCACGATCCAGGCATCGGGATCGAAGCGGAGCTCCTTGGTCAATCGCTCCTCGACCGAAGGCTCGGACACCGGCTGCTGCGCCGTCGGCACGAACAGCCGCTCGGCCGGACGGCTGTCGTCATAAACCGTCTGCGGCGCCGGCGCATACAGCATCGCATTGCCGTCCATCAGCGCCACCTTGACGAACACGGCGCCGGCTTCCTCGGCGCCCTTCTTGCGGATCGCGCCGAACACGCCTTCGGTCTGGCAGCGACGCAGATACGCCGCGACCCATATGCTGGTTTTCAATCGCATGCGCCGACCTATAGGCCAGCGCCGTGGCCACGTCCAATTGTCACAGGCGGCATCACACACCGGCGGGTTGACCGAAACAAACCTCGCTCATATCCTTGCATCTGCGGTGCAAGCCGCGCCCGGGTCCACGGGAAGGGTTGAACCCACTTGCACCTGATACGCGGCCAACCAAGCCTTTGTGCAGCCGGTTTTGTGGACCATCGGCGATTGATGCACGGAGGTTTCCATGGACCGATCGCCCGCGCGATTGAATCTCGAACATCTGAAGAAGCAGGCCAAGGAGCTCATTCGCCTTTACCGGCGACAGGCCCCGGAGGCCTACGCCCGCTTCCGGCAGGCGCTTCCGGCTGCGGCCGGGCGCAGCGACGCGCAGATCGTCGCACTTGATCTGCGGCTCCACGACGCGCAGTCCTGCGTGGCGCGCGATCTCGGCTTCGCCTCATGGCCGGACCTGCGGCGCTATGTCGAAGCCCAATTGCCGCCAGGCAAGAGCAAGGCCGACCGGGTGCGGCGATGACTGCAGCTGGTCTATGCCGCAGACGTCGACGGTACCACCGATCGCGCCAATCCGCGCGTCGCGGTGCGGATGCTCACAGAGGATCCCGATCTTGTGGCCGATGATCCCTATCTCGCCTGCGCCGTCGGCGACGAGGAGACGATACGGCGCACCGCAGCCGATGATCCCGCATGGGTCAACCGCCCCGGCGGTCGGTTGAAACTGCCGCCGCTGGTCGCGGTGGCGCATTCCAGCCTGCTGCAGATTCCGGAATTTCAGGCGCGGCTGCATCGCTGCGCGCGCCTGCTGCTTGAGGCCGGCGCCGATCCCGACCAGCACATCAGCAGCCGTTGGCCGCCCGGATCGCTCGATGCCCCCGATGACAGCAATCCGCTGTCGGCCCTGTATGGCGCCGCCGGGCGCAATCACGATCTCGGGCTGACCCGGCTGTTGCTCGAGGCTGGCGCCAATCCGAACGACAATGAATCGCTGTACCACTCGCTCGAAGGCTCTGTGACGACAGGCGCCCTGCTCGAGCACGGCGCGCGGATCGCAGGCACCAACGCGATGTACAAGGTGCTCGACGACGAGAACGTGCCGGCGCTCGAATTGCTACTGCGGCACGGCGGCGATCCAAATGAACCTGCCCGCAACGCGCCGTTGACGGATTGCGGATCGCCGCTGATGTGGGCGATCCGGCGGCGGCGATCGCGGACATGCATCGCGGCCTTGCTCAACGCCGGCGCGGATCCACACATCACGACACCGGACGGTCTCAGCGCCTACCGCTACGCTTTGCAGTTTGGACTGACCGAGGTCGCCGAACTGCTGCGGCAACGCACCGGCGATGAGACGCTGGCCGATGACGAGCGTTTCGTCGCGGCGTGCAGCAGCGGCGACGAAGACGAAGCGCGGGGGATCCAGGCCGCCCGGTCAGATCTTCCGGGATCGCTTTCACCAAGGCAGTTGCGGCTGCTTCCCGAGCTCGCTGCGGCAGGCGGCGACGATGCGGTGCGGCTGATGGTCAAGCTGGGCTGGCCCATCGCGGTGCGCGGCGGCGATTGGGATGCATCCGCGCTCAATCATGCGGTGTTCCGCGGCAATGCCGCGCTGACGCGTTTCCTGCTCGAGCCCGGCGCGGAGTGGACCGAGCAGCACGGTTTTGGCGACAACGCGTCCGGCAGCCTTTCATGGGCATCCTGCAATGAGCCGGTCAGTGGCGGCGATTGGGTGGGCTGCGCGCAGGCCCTGCTCGATCACGGCATGCCGCGCGCTATTCCGGATCGCGACGATCCGGAATCGGTGCTGGTGGCCGGCCGCAAGAAGCCGTTCTCCGACGAGGTCCGGGACGTTCTGCTGGGCGAAGCCGTCTGATGACAGTCGAGGAGAGACGTCATGGCCGGGTAACACCCGGCCATGACGGGAGGACAAAATCTAGTCGATCGAATGCCCGATCATCGTGCTGAGCTCGTGCACGAGGCGATCGGACATCTGTCCGGTCACCGGCAGCTTGCGCGCGCGCTCGAATTTCGCGATCGCGGTCTGCGTGTCCGAACCGATCGTGCCGGTCGGCTTGAGCTGGCCGTAGCCATATTCGGTCAGCGTCCGCTGGACCGCTGCGATGCGCTTGCCGGCCGGGCTCAGATGCTGTGTCGGGATCGGCGCCGGCGGACGAGGGACGCTGGATGGCGCAGATGCCGGCGGCGCGGCGGTCGACTTCATCACCAGGCTGGCCATCGGATCGACCGGCTTCGCTTCAACCGATTTGGGCTCCACCGGCTTGGCTTCAACGGACCTGGACTCGGCGGGCTTGGTCTCCACCGGCTTCACGTCGACCGGCCTTGATGGTTCCACGGCAGCGGGCTCGACCGATCGGGCGGCGGCCTCGGCCGGACGCGGGCGCGGAATCGGACTGATGGCGGCGGCAACCGGGGCCGGCGGCGGCAGCGTCACGACCGAGCCGCCGAACATCGGCGACGGATGACGGCCAGCCTGCAGGAACAGCGCATTGATCAGGATCGCAACAATGGCGGACAATGCCAGCACGCCCGCAACCAGATCCTTCGGACTGTGCAGCAGCAGGCGCAGGACGAGGCCACGTTCCTCCTCGGCCGCGATGGCCACCGCCTTGGCGCCGCGGCGACGGCGCGGCGTTTCGTCGTCATCCAAAGTCTGTCTAGGCACTCTTCTTCACCTGTTGGGTTTGTTCTTGCAGTCCGGACCGCAGCGCGGGCTTCAGCGTCGAGACATTGCTGGACGGCTCGACCGCGGCCGGCGGAGTGAACGACAGCGGCAGCGCGACCGACACGACGGTGCCCTCGCCCACCTTGCTCTCCACATTCATCTCGCCATGGTGCAGTCCAACCAGCCCCTTGACGATGGAGAGGCCGAGGCCGGTGCCTTCGTGACGGCGCTGATAGGTCTTGCCGGCCTGGAAGAACGGATCGCCGATCCGCTTGAGGTCGTCGGCAGCGATGCCGACGCCGGTGTCCGAGACCCGCAGCATTAGCCGCGATCCCTCGACGCCGGCCGACACGGTCACCTTGCCGCCGCGCTCGGTGAACTTGATGGCGTTGGAAACCAGATTGAGAACGATCTGCTTGAACGCGCGCGAATCGCCATTCACGATCGGCAGGTCGTCCGGCACCCGGGTGACGAGGTCGACACCGCTCTCGCGCGCCTTCAACGCCACCAGATTGCAGCAATTGAGCAGCGCCGGCCGCGGCGCAAATGGCTCCGGCGAAATCTCGAAATTGCCGGACTCCATCTTCGACATGTCGAGGATGCCGTTAACGACGGACAGCAGATGCTGGCCGGAGTCGTTGATGAGCTGCGCGTATTCCTTGCGGCGGGCCGCGTCGAGGCCGAGTACACCTTCCTGCGCGATCATCTCGGAGAAGCCGATGATGGCGTTGAGCGGGGTCCGCAGCTCGTGGCTCATGGTGGCCAGGAAGCGCGTCTTCGACGCATCGGCCTGCTCGGCCGCATGGCGCGCTTGTTCCAGCGCGTGCTCCTGCACCTTGCGATCGGTCACGTCGCGGATCACGGCGACCACCTCGGCATCGGCGGAGGCCTGCTCGAGCGCCCGGCAGCGCATCTCGACCCAGATGAATTCGGCGGCCGCCTCGCCACGCGCACCGTCGCGGCGCACGCGGAACTCGACGCTGCGGGACTCGCCGCGCGCGGCGTCCGACAGCGCGGTGAGATAGGCCGGACGATCGGCGACATGAACGCGGTCGAACAGGCCGTGGCCGGACAGCCGCGATGCCGGCACGCCGAGCATGATCTCGACCGCGGGCGAGATGAAGCGCACCGCGCCGTTGCGGCTGTGCCGCGACAGCACGTCGCTCATGTTGTGTGCGAGCAGGCGGTAGCGCTCTTCCTCGACGTAAAGCAGCGCCACGCTGGTGCGCGCCAGTGACTCCGCGCCGAAGGCAAGCCCGGCCGCATAGAAGATCGCCGACACCACGCCGAAGCCGACCAGCGTGCTGTTCGACGCAACCGCGGGATCGACCACCGGCAGCACGTGGTAATGGCCAAGCACGCTGAGCAGCGCGGCACAGATCATCGCCAGCGCGAACGCAAACGCCACCACGCGCCGCGACGCCGACAGCGCCGCCTCGATCGGAATCACGACGAGCCACACCGCCGCGAACGACGCGATGCCGCCGGTCGACGCCGCGACCATCATCACGAGACCGGCGAGCGCCAGCGAGGACAGCACATGCGCGCCTTCGTAGCGGCCGGTGCGCGACAGGAACCAGGATAGCAGGATCGGTGCGATCAGCCAGGCGAAGGCCGCGACCTCGATCGCCGTCGGCGCCCCGCGCATCGCCAGAAAGGCAGGAAACGAGGCCAGCGCCGCCAGACTGCCGAGCAGCCGCGGTGCCATGAAGGCACGGTGGCGCGCACGCGTCAGCGCATCATATTGCGCCGACGGATGCAGCAGCGCATCCAGGCAATCGCGGATCAGACTCAAACTACTCACAGCACTCGCGCTTCGGCTTAATCGTCAGACAGACGCGCCGGAACGCCTCCTTTGTGATTGCAGGCCAACGTGTCAGAGCGAACTTAAGCGAACGCTAAGGCGGGGCGGCCTGCTGCCAAACACCGTGCATTGGCGAGGCTTCGACGCTGTCATTCACCGGTCATTTGTCGGGGATGGTGAACGGCTGGTTTCCGGGTGCGACAAACTATGGTTTCGAAATGGTGGACGCGGCGCAGTATGCCGATTTGGCACCCGTCAGCTGCCATCAATCGAAAATTTACGGCGAATCAACTCAGGCGAATTTTCCGCGATTTTTCGGCGGATTTACTTCAATGCAGATACTTCCGATTTATCGACCGATGCTAACCGTGAGGGCAATAGCGGCATCGACCGCGCAAGAAGCAAAAGACAAGATAGACGACCGGGATCGCGCCATGTTCTTCCTGCTGCGTTTGGCATTCTGGCTCGGGCTTGTGCTCGTGCTGCTGCCGAGAGACAAAACACCTGAAGCGGACAAGACACCGCAGATCAGCGCATCGGACGCGGTGTCGGCCGCGACGGCGACGATCAACGACATGGGTCAATTCTGCAAGCGTCAGCCTTCCGCCTGCGAAGTCGGCGGCCAGGCCGCGACCGCGATCGGCCAGCGCGCGACCGATGGTGCGCGCAAGCTCTACCAGATCATCACCGACAAGAAGCCGCCCGACCACACCGGCTCGATCGGCAAGGATGATACCGACCCGGGCGCGTCCCGCGACACGCTGACGGCGGACGATCAGATGATTGAATTCCGCCTGCCGCCGATGCCGTAAGCGCCAATCGAGCGCTTTCGCGTGAGGCGGATGCCGGCTCGCGTGAAGAAAACGCGTCAAAACAACCGGGAACCGGTTCCATTTTCGTCGCATTCGCGGCCCGCCTTCCTATATAAGCCGTCGAGAATAGGATGCGGGCCACGATGACGACGATCGACGAAATCAGGGACAATTTTGCGCTGCTGGACGAGTGGGACGACCGTTACCGCTATGTCATCGAGCTCGGCCGCACGCTGGAGCCGTTGTCGGAGGCGGAGCACTCGGCCGAGAACAAGGTGCAGGGTTGCGTCAGCCAGGTCTGGCTGTCGAAGCGGATCGATCGCGATGCCAATGGCGAACCGCGCCTGAACTATATCGGCGACAGCGACGCCCACATCGTGCGCGGCCTGGTCGCGATCGTGCTGACGCTGTTTTCCGGGCACACGCCGAAGGAAATCCTCGCCACCGACGCGCTCGCGCTGTTCGACGAGTTCGGCTTCCGCGACCATCTGACGCCGCAGCGCTCCAACGGCCTCCGCTCTATGGTCGATCGCATCCGCAACGACGCGCGCGAAGCGCTGGCGTCCGCCGCGTAAAACCCTTACTTCCGCTTCCGCGCCTGCTGGCCAAGTCCCATCTTCTTGGCGAGCTGCGACCGGGCCACCGCATAGTTCGGCGCCACCATCGGATAGTCGGCCGGCAAGCCCCATTTGTCGCGATATTGCTCGGGCGTCATGTTGTACTGCGTGCGCAAATGGCGCTTGAGCGACTTGAAGCGCTTGCCGTCTTCGAGACACACCAGATATTCCGGCGTGATCGACTTCTTCGTCGACACCGCCGGCTTGGCCGGCTCGCTCGGCGTGTCGGCGCGGCCGCTCGACACCCGCAGCAGCGCCGCGTGGACCTGGCTGATCAGGCTCGGAATATCCGAGGCCGGCGTCGGATTGTTGCTGAGATAGGCCGAAACGATGTTTGCGGTCAGCTCGACCGGCGTTTTGCCTGACGTATCGGACATGGCTCAACCTTCCCCGTGCTATCGACGGCCCGGCGCCCCCAACCGGACAGTATCCGCGTGCAGCAATACATCAATGGAATCGCGTACTACTTCGCGAATATGAGCGGATTACAGCAAATCTGACAAGAACAGCCGTATTTTTCCGGCCTCGAACCGGCCGCTCGCAAGTATTGATGCGGACCTTAAGGCCGCTGCTCCAGATGCGACCTGAGCTCGTCGATCGAGGTAAACCGCATCATGCCCTCCGGCATCTGCGCCTCGATCGATCCGTCCGAATAGAGCGAATAGGCCATGCCGTCGACGACGCCCGATTTGAGCACGGTCACCGGCGGCTGCTCCTGGGGCGGCGGTGGATGGCCCGATGATGGCGCCGCGCCGGCTGACTGGGTCTCGCCGAAGGTCGACGGCCGGGGCGTGCGCCGTGGGGTGACATCGACCGACCTCGGCCGCTCGGCCTTCGGCCAGGCATCGTCGAACGTTGCCGGCGCGGGCGCGGCCGGACCAGGACGCAACTCCGGCGACAGCAGATCCGGCGTCAGCGGCTCGGCCGTACGGCTCTGGGCCCGCTCGCGTTCCTTCCGCGAGGACGAAAACAACAGGTTGCGCCGCTTGGGCGTGGCTTCGCCCTCCGGGGACGCTCCACCCGGCACGGGCGGCGGCGCCTCGCCCGGCGCGCCACGCGGGGGGATTTCGTCGTGCCAGGGCGGCGGGGCCGTGGACGCGGATGGCGGGACCGGCGGCGGAGGCGCGGCGACCTTGGGCTCGCGCGGCGGCGGGAAAACAGGATCCTCGGCGGCATTGCGCGGGGAAGTTGCAGACGCTAGCGGAACCTCGGTCCGGGCGCCTGCGGCAACGGGATCTAGCCGCCTGGCGATGACCTGGAGTTCCCGAAGGATGGCGGCGAGCGCCAGCACGATCGCGCCGGTGCAAACGCCGGTCACGCCTGTCGTGATCAACGCGCCGCCGACGCTGAATTCCTTGTAGGGGATTCCCAAGCCGATCGCCGCCAAGCCCGCCACAACCAGGCCCACGCCGACGACCAACAGACCAACCATCATCTAACTAACCCCCGGGAGATCCGACCGAAAATCGGCGTGGGCCACCAACGCCACGATACCGTCATATTGCCCACACCGCCAACCGCCAATTGTAGACGGAGTTCCCTAAAATCCCACTTAACAGGGCCCTGATGCGCTTCTTGATCGCGGCTGCGGCCACGTGCAGGCCCCGTCTCCCGTAGATTTACTGGCTACGAATTGCTGCCAATATATTGCAATGCATCTGGGAAATTACGCCACAATTACCAATTACTTGGAAACGGAACTGCGCTATGGATGCCGGGGAATGAGGCCCTAAAGCGCCAAACTGGGCCACAGGCACGCCGGTATCACTAGCTATGTCATCGATTACGACGTCTGCCCTCGAGGCGCCTGCACGGCGCTCGGTGGAGAAGACCTGCGACGATCTCGCTTTCCTCGTCCTCGGCGTGGTCGCCGTGGTCGCCGGCCTCACATTCCGCGATTACGGTCTCGGCTGGGACGACTACACCCACGCTGAATACGCCGACCTCCTGCTGCGCATGTACGGGTCCGGGTTCAAGGACACCGGCGCGCTCTCGTTCGCCAATCTCTATATGTACGGCGGCGGCTTCGATATGGCTGCGGCGCTGTTGCACAAGGTCATCCCGCTCGAATTGTTCGAGACGCGCCGCCTGCTCGGCGCGATCGTCGGCGTGATCGGGCTTGGCGTAACCTGGCGCCTGGCGCGCCGCGTCGGTGGCCCGCTGGCGGGACTGGCGGCCCTGCTGCTGCTCGCGCTGTGCCCGACCTTCTACGGTCACATGTTCATGAATCCGAAGGATGCGCCGTTCGCCGTCGCGATGGTGGTCCTGATCATGGGCCTCGTCCGCCTGATCGAGGAATACCCGGCGCCTTCGCCGCGCACGATCCTGATCGTGGGCCTCGGGGCCGGCCTGTCGATCGGCTGCCGCGTCCTTGGCGGCCTCGCCCTGATCTACGCGGTGGTCGGCTTCATCCCGCTCTGGATCGAGGAATTCCGCAAGCAGGGCCCGCGCGAGGCGACCCATCGCTTTGCCCATGTCATCTATGTGCTGCTGCCGGGGCTCGTGCTGGGCTATCTCGTGATGGGCCTGATCTGGCCGTGGTCGATCATGGAGCCCGGGCATCCGCTGGAAGCGGTGACCTATTTCTCGCACTTCTTCGAGAAGCCGTGGAAGGAGATGTTCGACGGCGCGCTGGTCTCGGTGCCGGACATGCCGTGGTCCTATCTGCCGACGCTGTTCGCGCTGCAGCTTCCCGAAGTGCTGCTGGTGCTGCTGAGCGCGGCCGTCATCACCACCTTCATGTCGCTGTCGCGCACCGATGTGGCGGCGAAGCGCAAGTCGGTCATGCTGATGCTGACGCTGGCGGCGACGCTGCCGCTGGTGATCGCAATGGTGAAGCGGCCGGCGCTCTACAACGGCATCCGCCACTTCATCTTCGTGATCCCGCCGATGGCGGTGCTTGGCGGCGTCGCCTTCGCCCGCGGCATGGACTGGCTCGGCGAGAACCGCCGCGCCTGGCAGCCTGCGGCGCTCGCCGTGTTCGCGTTCGGCCTGCTGCTGCCGCTCAGCGAAATGATCCGCCTGCATCCGTATCAGTACACGCACTTCAACCACATCGCCGGCACGGTGCGGACCGCCGACAATTTCTTCATGCTTGACTATTGGGGCCTGGCGCTGAAGCAGGCATCCGACGGGCTGCGCGAGCAGCTGGCGGAGCGGCAGGAAGTGCCGCCGCAGCATCGCAAGTGGAAGGTCGCGGTGTGCGGACCGCAGCGCCCCGCGCAGGTCGCGCTCGGGCCGGACTTCACGATCGGCTGGGACAGCCATGCCGCCGACTTCGCCATGACGCTCGGCGAGTTCTACTGCAAGGGCCTGGCCGCCCCCGTGATGGTCGAGATCAAGCGCGACGACGTCGTGTTCGCCCGCGTCTACGATATCCGCGGCCGCAGCATCTCGAGCCTGCTGGCGATCCCGGCACCGTAAGGCGTTTTCGAACGAAGTCGATGCCGGTTCGCGTCAATCAGAACCGAATATGCTCTCGCCTATCGCGGCCTTGGAAGATCGATCCTGCGGCTGCCCACCGACCGTTGCCGTTCGGATCGTGGGCCGCATGCCGGCATGACTGTCACGCCGTTACGCTGCCTTGCTGCAATCCGGCGGCGGCGCTAGGCTCACACCAAGCAACAGCCATCAATGGAGCAATCGGCCATGTCGCCAGCGGAAGCGCGCCTGAAGGAAGTGCCGTCGGATATCAGTGCAGCGGAATGGGAGCAGCGGATCAATCTCGCTGCCTGCTACCGGCTGGTGGCGCTCTACGGCTGGGACGATCTGGTCGATACCCACATCTCCGCCCGGGTGCCCGGACCCGAGCATCACTTCCTGATCAACCCCTACGGGCTGATGTTCGACGAGATCACCGCCTCGAGCCTCGTCAAGGTCGACCTCGACGGCAACCAGCTCTCGAAGAGCGACTACAGCATCAACCCGGCCGGCTTCACCATCCATTCGGCGATCCACGAGGTGCGCGAGGACGCCGGCTGCGTGCTCCATCTGCACACCGTCGACGGCACTGCGGTGTCGAGCGGCCCTGATGGGTTGCTGCCGCTGAACCAGACCGCGCAGCTGGTCACCCATGATCTCGCCTATCACGACTATGAAGGCATCGCGCTCGACCACGACGAGCGCCCGCGCCTGCAGCGCGATCTCGGCACCAAGAACCACATGCTGCTGCGCAATCACGGGACGCTGACGGTCGGCCGCTCGGTCGCGTCCGCCTTCGAGCGGATGTACCATTTGGAGCGCGCCTGCTCGATGCAGGTGGCGACCCGCGCGCTCGGCGGAAGCGCCTATCCGGTCGACCAGCACGCGATCGACAAGAACACCGAGCTGCTGTCGAACCCCGATCGCGCCGAGCTGCGCTCGACCCAGCTGGTCTGGCCGCCGCTGCTGCGCAAGCTCGACCGCGTCAATCCCGGCTACCGTGATTGAAATTTCACAATCTTCGGGTAAGCTAGCGGCCAAAACCCTCTGCACGACCTGAATCAAAACGCCGCCCAATTCCGGGCGGCGTTTTTGCATTCGGGGCGTCTCGCTTTATTTGGCCTCGGCGAACGCCGCCAAAATCCGCGCCCAGGAGCGGATGCCCTTGTGGTAGCTCTTGAGGTCGTACTTCTCGTTCGGCGAATGGATGTTGTCGTCGTCGAGCCCGAAGCCGACCAGCACGCTATCGAGGCCGAGCGTGCGCTTGAAGTCGGCGACGATCGGGATCGAGGCGCCGGAGCCGACCAGCAGCGCCTCCTTGCCCCATTCGTCGGTCAGCGCGCGGCGGGCGGCCGCCAGCGGCTTCATGTTCCAGTCGAGCGCGATCGCCGGCGCGGAGGAATGATCGATGAATTCGGCCTTGCAATCCGCCGGCACGCGCGCCGTCACGTAATCGCGGAACGCCTTGCGGATCTTCTCGGGGTCCTGTCCTTCGACCAGCCGGAACGAGACCTTGGCCGATGCCTCCGCCGGGATCACCGTCTTGGAGCCCTCGCCGGTATAGCCGCCGACAATGCCGTTGATGTCGCAGGTCGGCCGCGAGGAGACCTGCTCGATCAGGAGCCGATCCTTCTCGCCGGCGGGCACCGACAGGCCGATCGGCTTGAGGAAGCTGTCCGCCGTCAGATTGAGCTGCTTCCATTGCGCCAGAATGTCCGGCGGCAGATCCTTCACGCCGTCATAGAACCCGGGGACGGTGATGTGGCCGTTCTCGTCATGCAGGCCGCCGAGGATCCGCGTCAGCACGCGGATCGGATTCTGCGCGCCGCCGCCGAACACGCCGGAATGCAGGTCGCGATTGGCGGCCTTGATCTTGACCTCATCATAGACCAGGCCGCGCAGCGAGGTCGTGATCGCGGGCGTGTTCGGATCCCACATGCCAGTATCGCAGACCAGCGCGAAGTCTGCCTTGAGCTCAGCCTTGTTCGCTTCCAGGAACGGCACGAAATTCTTCGAGCCGATCTCCTCCTCACCCTCGATGACGATCGTGATATCGATCGGCAGCGATCCCGCCACCGCCTTCCAGGCCCGGCATGCCTCGAGGAAGGTCATCAGCTGTCCCTTGTCGTCCTCGGCGCCGCGCGCGACGATGATCTTGCGCCCATCGGCATGGTCGGTCACCACGGGCTCAAACGGCGGACGGTGCCAAAGATTCAGCGGATCGACCGGCTGCACGTCATAGTGGCCGTAGAACAGCACATGCGGACGCCCGTCGGTCGCGCCGTTCAGCTTGCCGACGACGGCCGGATGTCCGGCGGTCGGCCGCACCTCGGTTTTGAAACCGAGGGTTGCGATATCCTTGGCGAGGTGATCGGCAGCCGCCTTGCAGTCATTGGCAAAGGCCGGATCGGCCGAGATCGATTTGATCCGCAGCAGCGTGAACAGCCGCTCGAGACTGTTGTCGAAATCGGCGTCGATGCGGTCGAGGACGGGCTGCAGCTTGGCGTTGGACATCGCTTATATCCCATTGGTTGGACATTGCGCCAAGTTGTAGCGCGCCGGCCGCCGCAGGCAAAGCTTCTCCACTTTCCTTGCCGGAAGACTTGCGGATGTGCCAGACCAGGCCCGCGATCAGCACAAAGGTCGCAGCAAGATTATTGCCATAGGCCCGCAGCGCGATCGGATACCACGGCAACGAGAGCCCGAGCAGGGCACAAACGACCGCAACCACGACCCAGGTTCCGGTCCGAACCTTTGGCCGCGGATGATAAACGGCACGATGCATCAAGACCGTGATCGGGAAGAACAACCACACGAAGTAGTATTCGCGTGCCAATGGCGAAGCCACCGTCATCAGACAGAACAGGATGCCGATCTCCTCCGCGTCCGACCTTTCGGTCCGCAACCAGGCCGGCGGCATGACCCAGATGTAGCCAAGCCCGATCAGGATGCTCACCGCGACGATGACCCAGTTCGCCGTCGCGAAGTCGAGATCGACGAGGTTCATGTAACGCGGCGGCTTGCTCGGATCGTCCTGATTGTAGTTCAGCGGCCGCAGCAGCCGATGCGATACTGCGATGATAGACTGGTTTACTGACGACCAGTTCTGCTCGGCCCGCTGGCCAAACCCCTCGGCCGAACTCGCCCCAACCATGCCGTGGTACCAGGTCTTCAATTCGGCAGCGTTGTGCTGAAAGCCACGGAATGGCACCGGCAGGACGAACAGGAAGAAGACCAGAAATGCAGTCATGCCGGCGATCGCGCCCCAGCGCCTGCGCCAGACGAGATAGGGCAATACCGCAATCGGGAACACCTTGATTGCGGCCGCCAGGGCAAACATGCCGCCCGCAAGCCACGACCGCCCGCTCCGCAACAGCCAGAAGCCATAGAGCATCATCGCAAGCAGGATCAGGTTTGGCTGCCCAAGGTCGAAGATATCGATGACGAAGGTCACCATGAGGCAGCCCGGCAGCGCCTCAAGCCAGGGCCCCGGCTCGCGACCCGATCCCGCCATCGCGTGCGAGAACTGCGCAACCATCCACCACGCGGCGGCGTTGAGCAGGGAAAGGCACAAGTAAAGCGGGATCTTGCCGAAGAACGCCGGAATCGCGAGGAGCACCGCCGGTAACGGCGGGTAGATGAACTCGAAATAGCCGGAGGCATCGGCGGGATAGAGGCTGTGACCGTGCAGCACTTGCTGTCCGGCCCAGAACCACAATGGATAATCCTTCGTCTTGCCGTGTCCCCAAATCTCCGGGACCAGAACGTCTGCGGTCAGCCCGATGCAGCAGACCAAAAACAACAGATGAAACGGCGCCTTCAGCGAAGGATATCTCAGCAAATGTTCGTTCCAATCAGATGACGACAATGCTGGGATGATAGCTCTAATATTATCTGCGCAGCAATCCTCCGAGCGCGCCGCGCACGAGAGCGCGGCCAATCGATCCCCCGACCGATCCTCCCACCGACTTGCCGAGATCGGCCGCCACGCCGCCGATCACCTTGTCGGTCACGGAGCGCGTGACGTTGCGCGCGATCACCTGCCCGGTCGACATGCGGCCGCGCTTGACGTTGGTGCCGAAGATCGTGGCGGCGATCGAGCCGATCTGGCCGAGGATGCCGCCGCCTTCGCCACCATCCGCACCGCCCGCCGGAGCCGCCGCCCCCGACAGGCGCTTCTGGATGATCTCGTAGGCGGATTCGGCGTCGATCGCGGTGTCGTATTTGCCCTTCACCGGGCTTGCATCCATGATCGCCTTGCGCTCTTCCGGCGTGATCGGCCCGATCCGCGCCGACGGCGGGCGCACCATGACGCGCTCGACCATCGACGGCGTGCCGCCGCCCTCGAGGAACGAAACCAGCGCCTCACCCTTGGCGAGCTCCATGATCACCCGCGCGGTATCGAGCTTCGGATTGGGCCGGAAGGTCTGCGCGGCCGCCGCAACCGCCTTCTGGTCGCGCGGCGTGAAGGCGCGCAGCGCGTGCTGCACGCGGTTGCCGAGCTGCGCCAGCACCTTGTCCGGCACGTCGATCGGATTCTGCGTGACGAAATAGACACCGACGCCCTTGGAGCGGATCAGCCGCACCACCTGCTCGATCTTGTCCATCAGCGCCTTCGGCGCATCGGTGAACAGCAGATGCGCCTCGTCGAAGAAGAACACCAGCTTCGGCTTCGGCAGGTCGCCGGCCTCCGGCAATTCCTCGAACAATTCCGAGAGCATCCAGAGCAGGAACGTGGCGTAAAGCCGCGGGCTCTGCATCAGCTTGTCGGCGACGAGGATATTAACCATGCCGCGGCCGTCGCGGTCGGTCCGCATGAAATCCTTCAGCGTCAGCGCGGGCTCGCCGAAGAACTTCGCGCCGCCCTGGTTCTCGAGCACCAGCAGCTGGCGCTGGATCGTTCCGACCGTCGCCTTGGACACGTTGCCGTAGCTCTGGGCGGCCTTGCGGATCGACGCCAGCGGATCTTCGCCGTCGTCGGCGCCCTTCTTGCTGCTGTCGGGCGCGATCGCATCCAGCAGGGCGCGCAGATCCTTCATGTCGATCAGCGCGAGGCCGTTCTCGTCGGCGACGCGGAAGGCAACGTTGAGCACGCCCTCCTGCACGTCGTTCAGATCGAGCATCCGCGACAGCAACAGCGGTCCCATCTCGGTAACGGTGGCGCGCACCGGATGGCCCTGCTCGCCGAACACGTCCCAGAATACGGTCGAGAATTGATCGGGCTGGAAGGTCAAGCCCATCTCCTGGGCGCGCTTCACAATAAAGTCCTTGGCCTCGCCGACCTCGGAGATACCGGAGAGATCGCCCTTGATGTCGGCGGCGAAAACCGGAACGCCGGCGCGCGCAAATCCTTCAGCCATGACTTGAAGCGAGACGGTCTTGCCGGTTCCGGTTGCACCGGTGACGAGGCCATGCCGGTTGGCCAGCGCCAGCGTCAGCCAGGCTGTCTCCTCACCCTTGCCGATAAAAATCTTCTCGTCGGTATCGGCCAATTTATTGTCGGAGGTCGCCATCGCTTCGCCTCTTCGCGCAGATTTAGATCGTTTCGATCATCGAACCCGGTTCGATACCGAACCAGTGCCAGCATATTGCATCTTGCCGGTCGATTGAAACCGTCAGCGCAAGCTGACGTATATTGTCGCGCCACTGGTTCCTCATATTTTATTCCCGGCGAAGTGACGAAAGGCATTGCGCATTGCGACAAGATGGTGTGAATCCGCCGCTCACTCTTGCAGCGAGGCCACAGTCACGACGCGATCGAAAAAGAAAACGAACTGAAATGCGCGGATCGCTTGTATTTCGTGACACAGGCGCTCAAGATAAATCTTTAAGAACGACCCGGCAAAGTCCGGTTGAGGCGGGGCAAGATGGATGAATTGGTTGGACAGCTGGCCGCGAAGGCCGGCATCGACGGCGCTGTCGCTGAGAAAACCATCGGCATCGTTCTGGGTTTCCTCCGTAACGAGGGACCTTCCGACAAAGTCCAGGCTCTGATCGACCAAATCCCCGGCGCCGAAGCGGCGATCGCCGCCTCCAACAACAGCGGTGGCCTATCGCGGTTGATGGGCGGCGGCCTGATGGCTGTCGGCACCCGGCTGATGGCGCTTGGCCTGAGCATGGGTGAAATTCAGAACGTCGCGCGTGAACTTTTCAGGTTCGGCCGCGACAAAATCGGAGCGGATCAAATGGGCGAGATCATCTCGGGGACACCGGGCCTCAGCCAGTTTGCCTGAAGCACTTTCCCAACGCCCCTGCACGCGCGCTCCCTTCTACCTGTTACCTGCATACGAGTATCATGACATACCCCCTCTCCGAGATCGAAGGCCTGTCCGCCTATTGCGCCACCAAACTGAAATCGCAGGGTATCCGCACGACCGACGCGCTGCTTGAAGCGGCCCGCACCGTCAAGGGACGCAAGGCGCTCGCCGCCAAGACCGGGATCAGTGAACAGCAATTGCTGGAATGGGCCAACATCTCCGACTACATGCGGATTCCCGGCATGGGCAAGGCGAAGGTCGGGCTGGTCCGCGCCGCCGGCGTCACCACCGTGCGCGAGCTCGCGCAGCGCAACCCGTCGCGGTTGGCGCAGAGCATGAAGGACGCCAATGTGCGGCGTAAGCTCGTCCGCGTGATGCCGTCAGAAAAGTCAGTCGAGCTGCTGATTGAACAGGCACGCAAGCTGCCGCTCAAAATCACCTATTAGCATCACTATTAGGCTGCCTTAACCGCACCCGCGGCCGCCGGCGCCACGCATCGCTGCGGCACCTTGACTTGCCGCTGCGGTCAGCGCAAAGCCACCGCATGATGGCAATCAGGCCCATAGCATCGGCGGTAACCGGCCCGGCCGTATCAGCGGTGCTGCCGGCGCTGCTGTCGCGGTCCTATCCGGCGGTGATGGGTATCCTGAACGTGACGCCGGATTCGTTCTCCGACGGCGGCCAGTTCATCGCGCCCGAACAGGCGCTGGCGCAGGCCCGCAGGCTGATCACCGAGGGCGCCGACATCATCGACATCGGCGCGGAATCCACCCGCCCCTACGGCTCGCAGCCGGTCACCGCCGAGGCCGAGATGGCGCGGCTGAAGTCGGTGCTGGCCGAGGTCGTCGCGCTCGGCGTGCCGGTCTCGATCGACAGCATGAAGTCGGAGGTCGTGGCCTGGGCGCTCGACCAGGGCGCTGCGATCGCCAATGACGTCTGGGGCCTGCAGCGCGATGCCGGCATGGCGCCGCTCGTCGCCGCACGCGGCGTGCCCGTGATCATCATGCACAATCGCGAGCAGGCCGATCCGGCGATCGACATCATGCGGGACATCGCCGCGTTCTTTGAACGCTCGCTCGAGATCGCGGCGCGCGCCGGCATTGCGCCCGACCGGATCGTGCTCGATCCCGGCATCGGCTTCGGCAAGACGCCGGAGCAGAGCATGATCGCACTGGCGCGGCTTGCCGAGCTCAACGCGTTCCGCCTGCCGGTGCTGGTCGGCGCCTCCCGCAAGCGTTTCATCAGCACGATCGTGGCCTCGGAGCCGCAACAGCGGATCGGCGGCTCGATCGCGGCGCATCTGATCGCCGCGCGGAATGGCGCCCGCATCATCCGTGCGCACGACGTCGCGGAAACCGTTCAGGCGCTGCGGGTGGCCGCGGCAATCGAGGGACAGCAATGACCGACACGATCTTCATCACCGGGATCGTCATCCATGCCCGTCATGGCGTGATGGAACATGAAACCGAAGTCGGGCAGCGCTTCGTCATCGACCTCGAGCTCTATACCGACCTCTCGGAATCCTCGCGCACCGACCGCCTCTCCGACACGGTGTCCTATTCCAACGTGGTGGCGACCGCGACGTCGGCATTCAAGAACACCAACTACAAGCTGCTGGAGCGCGCCGCCGGCGCGGTGGCCGATGACATCCTGACCACCTTCCCGCGCGTCAGGGCGGTCAAGGTCACCGTGCACAAGCCGCATGCGCCGATCGCCGCGATCTTCGACGATGTCGGCGTGGTGCTGACCCGCTCGCGGCATCCGCCGTCCCAGAGTTGAACGCCCAAGGTTGAACGCTGATGGCTGACGTCCTGATCGCACTCGGCGGCAATGTCGGCGACGTCCGCACGACGTTTCGCAAGGCGATCGCCAATATCTGCGGCATGACGCAGGCCGCGCTCCTGGCGCGCTCGTCGGACTATTCGACACCGCCCTGGGGCGAGCAGCAGCAGAACAGCTTCATCAATGCCTGCATCGAGATCGACACCAGCCTCGATCCGCACGCGCTGCTGTTCACGCTGCACAAGATCGAAAGCAAATTCGGCCGCGACCGCAAGAACGAGCAGCGCTGGGGACCGCGCACCCTCGACCTCGACCTGATCGCCTATGACGACGTCACACTCGACAAGCCGGAACTGACGCTGCCGCACCCGCGTTTGTTCGAGCGCGCCTTCGTGCTGGTGCCGCTGGCCGAGATCGTTCCCGACCGCGTCATCGCCGGGCGCCGCGTCGCGGATGCGCTGGCTGGGGTCTCGACGGGCGGTATTTTCCGTCTAGCGGACCTCGATTAAAACCGCACGACCTCAAACAACCGTTTGGCTTGGCCGCCCGCCCGTGGCAATTTCCGGCCAAATCAAGGGGACCCCGTCGCGGGGCCGATGAAGGACGATTTGGGCGGATGACGACCTCGACTGACGATTTGGCTCTGGCTTCGGATTTTGCACCGGCGACCTATGACGACTGGCGGAAGCTGGTCGACGGCGTGCTGAAGGGCGCGCCGTTCGAGAAGCTGGTCGGCAAGACCTATGATGGCCTGAGGATCGATCCGATCTACCGCCGCGCGACCAACTCAAGTCCGCTTCCCGGCCGCGCCGCCGCCACTCCCTGGCAAATCCTGCAGCGGGTCGACCACCCCGACGCCGCAGCGGCCAATGCGCAGGCCTTGCAGGATCTCGAGAACGGAGCGACCGGCCTCGAATTCGAGTTCGCCGGCGGTCCCGGCGCGCGCGGCTTCGGTCTTTCCGATGCCAGCAAGAAGACGCTGGCGCGGGCCTGCGGCGGCGTCCATCTCGATGCCGGCATCATGATCGCGCTCAACCCGGTGATCGGGCGCGAGAACGCCGGCGAGACGTTTGCCGACATGGTCGAGGCCCGCAAGCTCGATCCGGCCAAGCTCGACCTGCATTTCAATTACCAGGCGCTCGGCACGATTGCCGTGCGCGGTGCGGCGGCAGCCAGCTGGGCCGACTACGCAAAGCCGTTCGGCCAGGTCGTCAACGGCCTGATCAAGCGCGGCTTCAAGGGCCCGTTCGTACTGGCGGACGGCCGGCCGGTGCATGATGCCGGCGGGTCCGAGGTGCAGGAACTCACTTTCACGCTCGCGACCGCGCTCGCCTATCTGCGCATGCTGGAAGCCGCAGGGCTCGACCTCGATGCAGCGCGCGCAGCCGTCTCATTCCGGCTCAGCGCCGATGCCGACCAGTTCCTGACCATGGCGAAATTCCGCGCGCTGCGCCGCCTTTGGGCAAGGATCGAAGAGGCCTGCGGCCTTATGCCGAAGCCGATCTTCGTCAATGCGCAGACCGCCTGGCGGATGCTGACCCAGCGCGACCCCAACGTGAACATGCTGCGCGCGACGATCGCGACCTTTGCCGCCGGGCTCGGCGGTGCCAACGCCATCACCGTGCTGCCGCACACGCTGGCGCTCGGCCTGCCGGACGATTTCGCCCGCCGCGTGGCGCGCAACACGCAACTCGTGCTGCTCGATGAGTCCAACCTTGCCAAGGTCTCCGATCCCGCGGCAGGCGCCGGCAGCATCGAGACCCTGACCGCGCAACTCTGCGAGGCGGCGTGGACGCTGTTCCAGGAGATCGAGAAGGCCGGCGGCGTCTTCACCGCGCTCGAGCAGGGGCTGCTGCAGAACAAAGTCGCCGCGACGCGGGCGCAACGCGAAGCCAATGTGGCGAAGCGCCGCGACGTGCTGACCGGCGCCAGCGAATTCCCCAACCTCCACGAGGCCAACCTCGCGGTGCTGGATGTGAAACCGGCCGCGCCGGTGTCCACGGCAGGTGCCAAGGTCAGCTTCGAGGCCCTCGCGCCGATGCGGCTCGCCGAGCCGTTCGAGGCGCTGCGCGACAAGTCCGACGCCGCACTGAAGGCGCGTGGCGCACGGCCCAAGATCTTCCTCGCAAACCTGGGCACGCCAGCGGATTTCACGGCCCGCGCGGCATTTGCAAAAAGCTTCTTCGAGACCGGCGGGATCGAGGCCATCGACAGCGAGGGCTTTGCCGACGCGGCCGCTCTTGCCGCAGCGTTCACGGCCTCGGGCGCCGCGATGGCGTGCCTTTGTTCCTCTGATAAGGTCTATGCCGTTAGCGCCGCTGAGGCCGCCAAGGCCCTTCACGGCGCCGGAGCAAGGCATATCTATCTGGCAGGGCGGCCCGGCGACCAGGAAGCAGCGCTGCGGGCGGCCGGCATCGGTGAGTTCGTCTTCGCCGGCGGTGATGCGCTGGCGACATTGCGCGACGCCTATCGGCGGATGGAGCAGGCATGACGGCAGAGACACCAGCGAAACCCGTTCTGACCGGCGGTTGCCAGTGCGGCGCCGTGCGCTTTGCGGTGTCCGCGGCACCGAACCGCGTCAGCATCTGTCACTGCCGGATGTGCCAAAAGGCCTCCGGTGCGCCGTTCGCCTCTTTCGCCGACATCAACAACGAGGATTTCGCCTGGACCCGCGGCAAGCCGGCGACGTTCAAATCCTCCTCGATCGCCGAGCGCGACTTCTGTGCCGCCTGCGGCACGCCGCTCAGCTTCCGGCGGATCGACGGTCCCCGCATCGAGATCATGACCGGCGCCTTCGATCGGCCCGACCGGGTGATCCCGACGCAGCAATTCGGAACCGAGTCCCGCCACGGTTGGGTGGTCGGCATCGCTAATCTGCCGAGCCATACCACGATGCAGAATTACGGACCGGAGAAGATGGCGACCATCGTCAGCCATCAGCATCCGGACCATGACTAAGGAAGCCAAGGAATGACCCGCATTCCCAATTTCGCCGATGTCACCTTCCAGCCCGTTGCCACGGCGATGCCGGCCGCGAGCGCCGAGCCGTGGCTGACGCCCGAGGGCATCCCGGTGAAGTCCGTCTACGGCGAGGCCGATCTCGAAGGCATCGATTTCCTCGAGACCTGGCCCGGCATCGCGCCCTATCTGCGCGGCCCCTACCCGACCATGTATGTCAACCAGCCCTGGACCATCCGGCAATATGCCGGCTTCTCCACGGCGGAGGACTCCAACGCCTTCTATCGCCGCAACCTTGCCGCCGGTCAGAAGGGCCTGTCGGTCGCGTTCGACCTCGCCACCCACCGCGGCTATGACAGTGATCATCCGCGCGTCTCCGGCGACGTCGGCATGGCCGGTGTCGCGATCGATTCCATCTACGACATGCGCACGCTGTTCGCCGGCATCCCGCTCGACCAGATGAGCGTGTCGATGACCATGAACGGCGCAGTGCTGCCGATCCTCGCGCTGTTCGTCGCAGCCGCCGAGGAGCAGGGCGTGCCGCCGGAGAAACTGTCGGGCACCATTCAGAACGACATTCTGAAAGAGTTCATGGTGCGCAACACCTACATCTATCCGCCGACGCCCTCGATGCGGATCATTTCCGACATCTTCGCCTACACCTCGCAACGGATGCCGAAATACAATTCCATTTCGATCTCCGGCTATCACATGCAGGAAGCCGGCGCGACGCAGGACCTCGAACTCGCCTATACGCTCGCCGACGGCGTCGAATATCTGCGCGCGGGACTAGCCGCCGGCCTCGATGTCGACCGCTTCGCACCGCGGCTGTCGTTCTTCTGGGCGATCGGCATGAACTTCTTCATGGAAGTCGCCAAGATGCGCGCGGCGCGGCTGCTGTGGGCCAAGCTGCTGAAGCAGTTCAACCCGAAGGACCCGCGCTCGCTCAGCTTGCGCACGCATTGCCAGACCTCGGGCTGGTCGCTGACCGCGCAGGACGTCTTCAACAACGTGATGCGTACTACGATCGAGGCGATGGCGGCGACGCAAGGCCACACCCAGTCGCTGCACACCAACGCGCTCGACGAGGCGCTGGCGCTGCCAACCGACTTCTCGGCGCGCATCGCCCGCAACACCCAGCTGTTCCTGCAGCAGGAGAGCGGCACCAACCGCATCATTGATCCCTGGGGCGGTTCCTATTATGTCGAGCGTCTGACCCGCGATCTCGCCGGCAAGGCCTGGGGTCACATCCAGGAGGTCGAGGAACTCGGCGGCATGGCCAAGGCGATCGAGGCCGGCGTGCCGAAGCTGCGGATCGAGGAAGCCTCCGCCAAGACGCAGGCGCGGATCGATGCCGGCAGGCAGGCAGTGATCGGCGTCAACAAGTTCAAGCCGGAGAACGAGCGGCCGATCGACGTCTTGAAGGTGGAGAACTCCACCGTGCGGCGGCTGCAGATCGACAAGCTGGCGCGGCTCAAGAAGGAGCGCAACCAGAAGGACGTCGATGCGGCACTGGCCGCGCTGACCCGCTCGGCCGGCGAAGGCAACGGCAATCTGCTGGCGCTGGCGATCGACGCCGCACGCGCCAAAGCCACGGTCGGCGAGATTTCGGACGCGATGGAAAAGGTATTCGGCCGCCACCGCGCCGAGATCAAGTCCATCACCGGCGTCTACAAGCGAGAGGCAGCGGCCATGTCCAACAAGGTCGAAAAGGTGCAGGCGCTGATCGACACCTTCGAAGAGGCGGAAGGCCGCCGCCCGCGCATCCTGGTGGCAAAAATCGGCCAGGACGGCCATGACCGTGGCCAGAAGGTGATCGCATCCGCCTTCGCCGATGTCGGCTTCGACGTCGATATCGGACCGCTGTTCGCAACCGCCGACGAAGCCGCGCGGCAAGCGGTCGAGAACGACGTCCACATTCTCGGCGTCTCCTCGCTCGCAGCAGCCCATCTCACCGCGGTGCCGGAACTGAAGGCCGCGCTGAAGAAGCACGGCCGCGAGGACATCATGATCATCATCGGCGGCGTGGTGCCGCCGCAGGATTACGACGCGCTCTATGCCGCAGGGGCCGAGGCAATCTTCCCGCCGGGCACCGTGATCTCCGACGCCGCCGAGGAGCTGATCCACAAGCTTAACGCCCGGCTCGGCCATAGCGCGGCGGCGGAGTAGATGATACATTGGTGGGATTGCAAGGTCCCAAGCCATGACGCGCGAAGAAGTCGTAGCCGCGATTCGAGAGAACGCTGATGCCATCAAGGCGGAGGGCGTGTCGAGGCTCGCGATCTATGGATCGCGCGTGCGCGGCGACTATCGGCCCGACAGTGACGTCGATGTGCTCGTTGAAGTCGAGCCGGACGCCTCATTTTCGCTACTCAACCTGATCGGTGTCGAGCACATCATTGAAGACGCGACGGGCTTGCAGGCGCAAGCAACTATGAAGCGATCCCTTCCTCCTCGGCTCGCACAACAAATCGCCGACGACATTCTCGAAGTCTTCTGACGTGCAGCCGACCGTTGCAGACCGCATAGGCCACATTGCCACAGCGATCGACAGCATTCGGGACATAACTGCCGGGCAAACCCGCGAGAGCTTCGCCAACAATCTGGTAATGCGGCTGGCTGTAGAGCGGCTGCTTGAGATGATCAGCGAAGCATCAAGGCACATTCCAACCGATCTGGAGGCCAAGGAACCCGGCATCAACTGGAGGCGATTGGCCGATCTCGGAAACTGGTACCTATCATCGGACCGACGCTGATCTGTTATGGATCATGATTGAAGATGATTTGTTGCCATTGAAGGCGTTCGTCGATCAAATCACCTGGGAATTGAAGCATTGACGATCATCGCGAAGTGGGCCGTTGCCCTGATAGCGGGCTTCCTCTTCATTTCCCCCGCCGTCGCCGCCGATCCCAAACCCGACGCCACGATCAAGAATCCGAGCATCGAGGCCAACGTCTATCTCGACGACAAGATCAAGGCTGATCCGGCGCTGGCGGCCGATTGCCTCGCCGAAGGCCGGAAGTGGATCGACAAGAACGCCGCCGAGGCGGCTTCCGCGCGCAAGGACGAGCCTGAGCTTTTCAAAGACCGCGGCGGCTATTCATTCGAGCGCAAATATTCGGTGCGCTCCGTCGTCGACGGCCGTTATGTCAGCGTGCTGCGCGACGACTACATGGACACGCTCGGCGCGCATCCAAACACCGACGTCAACACCATCCTGTGGGATGCGACGGCGAAGAAGCGCATCAGCATCCGTCCCTTCTTCACCGAGACAGCTGACAACGGCCCTACCCTGACGGCGATGCGCAAGGCCATCGTCTCAGCGCTGAACGCCGAGAAGAAGCGGCGCGGTGCCGGCGAGACCGCAACCGCCGAGCGGTACAAGGTGCTGAAGCCGACCCTGCTCAAGATCGGCGCCGTGACGCTCGCGCCATCGACCGTGTCCGGCAAGAGCTCCGGCCTCACCTTCCACTACCCGCCCTATGCCATCGGTCCCTATGCCGAAGGTCAGTATGTCGTCTTCGTGCCGTGGGAGACGCTGAAGCCGTATCTGACGGCGGAAGGCGCGAAGATCTTCGCCGGCGCACGGCCGAAGGCCGACGCGGACGATCAGCCGCAATAGCTGCTTCAGCAGGCCTCAGCCTGGCTGGCGCGCCAGCGCTCTGACCAGGGAGCCGGTCCAGTCCGGGATCCACGCCTGGAACTGGCTGTGCCAGCGATCGGCGTCAGCAGGCGTCGTGTCGAGCTTGACCGACCATTCGATGAAGGTGCGATTGCCCTCGACGACCGGCAGCAGATGCATCGTGCCCTCGTAATGGGTCGGCTGCGGCGCGTCCGAGCCGGCATCCGCCAGAAACGGCAATGGCTCGATGCTGGCATAGGTCAGCGAATGCTGCGTGTCCGAGTGGCGGGCAAGGCGTTGCCTGACCCAGAGCCCGAGATAGCAGAAGCGCCTGACAGCACCGACCTGGTCGCCGCGCTTGTCGTCCTCGATCACGCTTTCGCTGACGCCCTCGATATAGGCGGGGTAATTGTTGAAGTCGCGGATCAGCGACCACACGGTATCGAGCGGATGGTCGAGGACGGCGCTGTAATAGGCTCGGGTCATGGCAGGCTCCGGATGTTGGCCCGCAGTGATGCGGAACGGGCCCTGATCAACCGCATGGCAGCGGGCGCGCCCACCCGATTTCCGATCTCGCGATTGATCGGGGACGAGCGTGGACTCCGCCCTCGCCTGCAACCGGCAGCCGTTGTAAACCAAGGCCCATGACCTCGCCGAAGCCCGCCTCTCCCGACATCCACGCCCTCGCCAAGCAGCTCCGCGCCGGCCACCGCGCCGCGCTGGCGCGGGCGATCACGCTGGTGGAGAGCCGGCGCGGCGATCATCAGGCGGCGGCGCGCGAGCTGGTGCAGGCGCTGTTGCCCGACACCGGCAAGGCGGTGCGGGTCGGCATCACCGGCTCGCCCGGCGTCGGCAAGTCGACCACCATCGATGCGCTCGGCATGTTCCTGATCGAGCGCGGCCACAAGGTCGCGGTGCTCGCGGTCGATCCGTCCTCGGCGCGCACCGGCGGCTCGATCCTCGGCGACAAGACGCGGATGGCGCGGCTCGCCGTCTCCGACCAGGCCTTCATCCGCCCCTCGCCGTCCTCGGGCACGCTCGGCGGCGTCGCGGCGAAGACCCGTGAGGCGATGCTGTTGTGCGAGGCCGCCGGCTTCGACGTCGTGCTGGTCGAGACCGTCGGCATCGGGCAGTCCGAGACCGCGGTCTGCGACATGACCGACTTCTTCCTGGCGCTAATGCTGCCGGGCGCCGGCGACGAGCTGCAAGGCATCAAGAAGGGCCTCGTCGAGCTCGCCGACATGATCGCGATCAACAAGGCCGACGGTGACAACCTCAAGCGCGCCAACCTCGCCGCTGCCGACTATCGCAGCGCGCTGCATATCCTGGCGCCGCGCTCGGAGCACTGGCATCCGCCGGTCGAGACCTATTCGGCGCTGACCGGCACCGGGCTCGACCGACTCTGGCAGAAGATCCTCGACCACCGCACCGCGATGAACGCCTCGGGCGAATTCGAAGCCCGCCGCCGCGAGCAGCAGGTGAAGTGGATGTGGTCGATGCTGGAAAGCCGGATGATGGCGCGGCTGCGCTTGGACGCTGCGATCCGCGCCAAGGTCAAGAAGATGGAGGCCGAGGTCGCCGGCGGCCGCATCTCGCCCGCGGTCGCCGCCGAGCAGATCGCGGAGATGCTGCATTGAGCGGCAAACTGCGCATCCTCGTCACCGGCTTCGGGCCGTTCCCGGGTGCGCCGTTCAACCCGACCATGCCGCTGGTCAAGCGCCTGACCGGGCTGCGCCGGCCGGCTTTCGACAACTTCGCGCTGACGGGCCACATCTTCGACGTCACCTATGCGGCCGTCGATCGCGAATTGCCCGAGCTGATCGCACGACATCGCCCGCAGGCGCTCTTGATGTTCGGCCTCGCCGGCCGCACCTCGCATCTGCGGATCGAAAGCCGCGCCCGTAATGCGGTGACGACGCGCTTTCCCGATGCCGACCGCCGGCATGCGCGCAAGGGATCGATCGAGAGCGGCGCCGATGCGCGGGTGTTCGGGCCGCACACGAGAAAACTCCTGCGCGCAGCGCTAGCCACCGCCATCGACGCGGACATCGCGCGATGCCGGCAACTATCTCTGCAACTACCTGAGCTGGCGCGGGATCGAGGCCGTCAACGGCAACAACGGCCTGCACCTCGCGCAGTTCATCCATGTTCCGCCCCTCGCCCATGACGGCACGGCCGCATCGGGCAAATCATCCATCACGCTGGAAGCGCTGGTCGATGCCGGCGAAGCCATGCTGCTGGAGCTGGTGAAGCTGACCCGGCAGGCTGCGCGCGCGTGAGCGACGCTGGTTGGACGAGTCCTCTCAAACAGAAGCGTCGCGTATCTCGGCACCGTAGAAGGCTGATGTCCTAGCAACGGGCACAAGCAATCGTCGAAGGTCGGCCAACAGAGCCGCCGTTGGTGAGGCCCCGCCTACTGGACAGCAGCGAACAAATCCCAAGCCCCCGGGATGCCCTTGAGATCGAACGAGCCGCGCTCCGCAAATTTCAATCCGGCTCCCGCGACCAGGTCGGTCACGACGCGCGATACGAGCACTTCATTTGCATCGGACCGCCCCATCACGCGAGCGGCGACGTGAACTGCTATTCCGCCGACGTCCCTGCCGCGCACCTCAATCTCGCCGGTGTGCAGTCCGGCGCGCAGCGGCAACCCGAGCTGGCGCGCAGCTTCGCCCAGTGCGAGAGCACAGCGAACGCCGCGTCCAGGTCCATCGAACGTCGCCAAGATTCCATCGCCCGTATTCTTCACCAGCTTCCCCCGATGCCTCTCGACGACCTGTGCTGCCAAGCGGTCATGAGAATCAAGCAGTTCGTGCCAGCGGCGATCACCGACCTCGATGGCTTTCGTCGTGGAGTTGACGATGTCCGTGAACAGGACGGTAGCCAGGACACGATCGACATCCTCTCCTGCCTCAGGACGGTGACCGGTGACAAACTCCTCGATGTCGCCGATCACTCGTTCGCATTCGGCCGTAAAGAAGACACCGTGCGGAAGACCCTCGTATTCGATGTATCTCGCGCCAGGTATTGCAGCCCCCAGCTTCCGTCCCTCCGATACGGGCACCACGGCATCGGCCTGGCTGTGCAGCACGAGAGTTGGGACGCGCACGCTTTGCAACACCGGCGTTACGTCGATCAGTCGGTTCATCACCATGATCGCCTTGAAGGCACCGGGGCTGCAACTCATCCGCTCGAACTTGCCGAGCGCTGCGAGCTGCTCTTGGGAAGCGTCCGCCAGCCCGACAACGTGTTTCATCATCTGCCCCGAGCCCCAGTTTGCAACAGCCCTGTCAGCAAACGCCTCGAACTGGGCCGCGGGGATCGAGTAGCCCGCGCGCACGAAGCCCCCGACCAAAACCAGGTGGGAAACACGATCTGGATGTGTGGCCGAAAAGAGGACGCTCATGGGACAGCCTTCCGACATGCCCAACAAGACCGTCTTGCGGGATCCCACCGCATCGAGCACGGCGCGAACGTCGTCCATTCGCTCTTCCAACGACGGCACGCCGGACACGCGATCGGACAGTCCCTGACCGCGTTTGTCAAAGCTTATGATCCGGGCGAAGCGTCCTAACCGCTGCGCGTTGTTGCTTATGCACGGCAACTCATGCACGACCTCAAGGTGGGAGATCGAGCCAGGCACGATCAGAAGGTCGATCGGCCCGTCCCCGGTCACCTGATAGGCAATACTGACATCGCCACTGCGCGCATATTGCGTCTGGGGCATAATGAAATCGGCCATATCCAACTCCAGTACCGCGACGTGTTGAAGCTTAGACGATCGAAGAGCTTTTCGTGGCAATTGCAAATACGAAATAAGAAACATTAGCACACGACGCAGGTCTGCTTTGGAGGAAATGCTATTAATCCGCGCCTTGACTGCGGCCTCTGGAATACTGGATCACCCGCTTTCGCCGGTGATGACGCCGCGAGATCGTTGTTTGACAACGTGAACAGGCTGCACCGGGGGTTAACCCTACCGCCAACAATCGCCCGGCTGCGTCGGCGTGTTCACCATGCCGCGCCGCATTTCGCGCTACCACTCGGGCGCGAACGTCACCGCTCGCGAATGTTTGCGAGGGCTGTGCCCATGGATGTCAACCGCCGCCATCTGATCGGAGCCTCCGCCGCCGGCGTCGCCGGCGCGCTTGCAATGTCGCCGGACGCGGCGCGCGCCGCGCAGTCGGCCGGCTCGCTCGGCCGCGACGTCACGCAATATGGCGTCCGTCCCGGCAGCCCCGACGACCAGACCCGCAATTTGCAGCGCGCGATCGATGACGCCGCGCGCGCGCAGGTGCCGCTGGCGTTCCCGCCCGGCGTCTATCGCACCGGCCTGTTGCGGCTTGCGCCCGGCAGCCAGCTGATCGGCGTGCGCGGCGCCAGCCGGCTCGCGTTCAACGGCGGCGCCTCGCTGCTGGAAGGCGAAGGCGCCGGCGGCATCGTCCTGATGGGCCTTACCTTCGACGGCGGCAACGTTCCGCTGCCGGCGCGGCGCGGCCTCGTCCATTGCCTGTCCGGCCGCGACATCCGCATCACCGATTGCCAGTTCACCGACAGTGGCGGCAGCGGCATCTGGTTCGAGCAGATGTCGGGCGACGTCAGCAACAACGTCTTCACCGGCATCGCGTCGACGGCGCTGGTGTCGTTCGACGCACTCGGCCTCATCGTCTCGCGCAACACCATCAAGGGCACCAACGATAACGGCATCGAGATCCTGCGCACCGCGATCGGCGACGACGGCTCGATCGTCGTCGACAACCGCATCGAGGACATCAAGGCCGGTCCCGGCGGCTCCGGGCAGTACGGCAACGCCATCAACGCCTTCCGCGCCGGCAACGTGATCGTGCGCGGCAACCGCATCAGCAATTGCGACTTCTCGGCGGTGCGCGGCAATTCGGCCTCCAACATCCACATCACCGACAACAGCGTCAGCAATGTCCGCGAGGTCGCCCTCTATTCGGAGTTCGCGTTCGAGGCCGCGGTCATCGCCAACAACACCGTCGACGGCGCCGCGATCGGCGTCTCCGTGTGCAATTTCAACGAAGGCGGCCGCATCGCGGTGGTCCAGGGCAACATCATCCGCAACCTGCTGCTGAAGCGCCCGATCGGTACCGACCCAAACGACGGGGCCGGCATCGGCATCTATGTCGAGGCCGACAGCGCCGTCACCGGCAATGTGATCGAGAATGCGCCGACCTTCGGCATCGTCGCCGGTTGGGGCAAGTATCTGCGCGACGTCGCGATTTCGGGCAATGTCGTGCGCAAGGCGTTCGTCGGGATCGGCGTCTCGGTGGTGCCGGGCGCCGGCACCGCGCTGATCAACAACAACATGATCTCGGAAACCCCGCGCGGCGCGGTGGTCGGGCTCGACCACGCCCGCCCTGTTACCACCGACCTGTCGGTGGGCGGCGCCCAGCAATATGCGCAGCTGGTGGTCGGCGCGAACGCGGTGCGGCGCTAACCTTCGGCCTACAGCGCGTTGCGCAGCAGCGGATAGCGCCGCTGGATGGTGTCGAGATCGAGCACCGGCGGCGGCATGACCGGAGGGGGCTTCTCCAGCGGCGGTGCGTCGGCCACAACGGGCGGCTGCTCGAGGACCTCGGCGGCCGTTTCCATCGCGGCCGCGACTGCGGTCATCGCGGCCTCGGCCAATGTCGCCGTCTCCGAGCGGCGCTGCTGCACCGACGAAAGATCGCGCGGCGGCAGCTTCGACTTGCCGCGGCCGAGCCAGGACAGATCGACCGGCGAATTGTCGAGCGAGGCTTCGCGGGTCAGCAATTCGCGCCAGATGTCGACCGCGGCCCGGGCTTCCCTGATGTTTTCGAGAAAGGCCTGCTCGCTGTGATAGCGGCGCCAGCGTCCGGTTTCGAACAGCTCGTTGAGGTGCTCCAGCCTTTGCTCGGCAAGGTTGCACCAGCGTGCAACGATCTCCTGGCCTCTGGCCACGTCGGTCCGATGTGTCATTCAACTTGCCCGCAGGGAAAGAAACGGACGCAGACGCAACGGAACCGAATCAACTGGACGCGACACTGATATTCTGTGGAAAAGGTAAATAAAGTCTAACCAAATTCTTAATCGCGGACGGGCGATGAATGAAGTCCGCTCAACTACGGAGTTTGTTGCCCGAACCATCGTCAAGTCATCGACTTGCGTGGTGGCGATGCGCGTCGCTGCCGATCGCTGCGCAGCCGAACGATCCACAGCAAACAGCCGCGGCTATCGCGCGCATCCCGTCGCAATCATGCAGCGCGACCGCGTCCGTCCAGTGCGTCATGCAAGGATGCCCCCAAAATGAAAGACCCGTCCGGGGGGGACAACCGGACGGGTCAAAGCCATATGGGCGCTTGGGGTGGATGGGCGCTCGCGCCTGATATAGCCGGGGAGGGATAAACCGCTCCCACACACATAAGTCGTGAGAGAGCGGCGGACGTTCAAATCGCCGGCGATTTTTTTAACCTTCTCGACGCCCGGTTCCATCGCACCGTTGCAGGCGCCCAGCACCGAAAATCACTGTGCGGCGCGGTGATTTGCGGCGGAATCGTCCGATGCGATCGACGGCGCCGCTTCATTCAACGCGCGGCTCACGGAAGTGTTATTGCCGTCCGCCTCATGTGCAGGCTGCGACGGTTTGTCCAAGGTGGCCGCGACGGGCGCGCTGGTCGCCGCCATCACCGCGGCAAGCGCGTCCGCCTCGCCCGCCCCGAACAGATCGTCACGTCCGGGTGTTCCGAGATCGCGGGCTGTGCCGGTCAGAACCTTGCGCACCTCGGCGGGCTTCAATGCCGGACTGCGCTCCAGCACCAGTGCCGCGATGCCGCTGACGAACGCGGCCGAAAAGGAGGTGCCCGACATCAGCTGGTATTTGCCGTCCGGCACCGGCACCAGGAGATCGGCGCCCGGCGCTGCCAACGCGATGTAGCTGCCGCGGTTCGAGGCAGCCATCAGCCGCTCGCCGGCATCGATGCCGCCGACCGCGATCACGTCGGGATTGGCGGCCGGATACAGCGGCGGCGATTTCGGGCCGGCATTGCCGGCCGCGGCAACCAGCACGACGTCCCTCGCCGCGGCGGCGGCCACGGCGCGCGCGACAAGTGCGTCCTGCGGTCCGGCAAAGCTCATGTTCACGATCTGCGCGCCGTGCGCCACCGCGTAATCGAGGCTCCTGAGGATCACGTAGGACGTGCTCTCGGCGCCGCCGGCGGCCGCACCAAAGGCACGGATGGCCAGGATCCGCACTTCCGGCGCGCTCCCCGTCAGCCTGACGCGCGCAGCGATCACGCCGGCGACGGCGGTGCCGTGGGCATGCGGGCCATCCTTGCTACCGAGCGCATCGAACGTATCCGCGACCGTGTTGGCCAGTTCCGGATGGGCGGCATCAACGCCGGAGTCGATGACGGCAATGGTGACGTTCATCCCGCGCGCCAGCCTGTGCGCCTCCGGCAGACGCAGCTGCGCCTGGGCGTATTGCGCCGGATCACTGCCGCCCGCTGGCGGCTTCTGGTCCTGCAGCGCGTAACGGTAGTTCGGCTGCACGGAGCGGACGCTGCTGTCGCTTGCGAGGTCGCGGGCCACCGCGTCGGCGGAGCGATTGCCGTCCGTGCGGAACAGGCCGATCGTCGCGCCCAGCAGCGGGATGTTCTGCGAGGCGATCCGCCTCAGGCCATGGCGACGCGCCAGCGCGTCGGTCTGGGTCTCGGTCAATGCGCCGTCGATCTCCGCCACGAGTTCGTTCGGCACGGTTCGCGTGGCCGCCACGTCCTGCGCGCGGCTGCTGCCGCCACCGCCGGCCCTGCCCTTCCTCGCAGCGCCCTTGCCGCCACCGTTCACGGCGACCGGCCGGCCGGAGCATTGGCGCGTGCCGTCATCGCAATCGGAAGAGAAACGGGGGGCGTCACGCACATGGGGTGGCGGCATGCTCGATCGCGGTCCCTCGCCGGTCCACGACGTCGCCGGGCCGTGGAGCGGCGCGCGGCCAGCCGTGCCGTCCAGCCCGCCGCCGGCGTTGCCACCGGCCCTGCCGATGCCGGGATTGACCCGCGGCCCGATGGAGAACTGCGGCCTGCCGCCGATCGGCGATCGCATGAAATTCTGGGCGTAGGCCGAGCCGGCAACAGAGACCAGCAACAACGCCGCGGCCGCAATGGCCGCTCTGTTCGTCGATCTGGTCCGGCTGTTGGCGGTCATGGTGACCTCAACTCGGCGCAGACCGTCAGCTACTGGTTATGGCTACGGCGTCTCGACCGTGAGGCTGACGATCTTCTCTTTCTGCAAACGGGCAATCAGCGCCGCGACGCTGTCCTTGTCCATCGCGCGGAACTGCAAGCGGAACATGCCGCCCTTCCCGTCGAGGATCGCGCCCTGGTAATTGTCGAGCAGCGATGTGATTTCGGCGATCCTGGCATCCGGCGTGAAGCGCACCAACAGCCGCGTCGGCGCGGCCGCCACGCTGGCACCGAGGTCGCGGGTGATCGGCGCACTGGGTGCGACGGCCGCGCTCGGTGCGCTGGGGGCGCTGCGTTGCTCGGCGGCATCAAGCGAGGCGGTCTGGAACGAGGCCGGCTCGCTGCGCATCAGCACCGCACCGATCACGCCCGCCTGTAGCAACACAACGATTGCACCGACGCTGGACGACCAGGCCAGCGTCCGCGGCGACAATTTCGAAAAGAACTCCGAGACGGAGGCCGACATGCGCGCGCCCGCCGACGGCTTGCGCTCCGGCTCGGCATCGATCGCGGCAAACAGCTTCTGCATGGCACGCGCAGACGGCGCACCGAGGCTCTCGTTGAGGCCGATGGTCTCGGCATATTCCTCGCGGATGACGGCATACTGCCTGGCCAGTTCCGGATCCGAAGCGAGCGCGTCCTCGACGCGGCGCGCGTCACGCGCGTTCAGCGTGCCGGCCGCATGCCAGGGCAGCAGCATCTCGACATCGTCAGGATCTTGACCCTGCACCTTCTTGTTGCTCGCAGCCATCATGGCCAACCTCGCTCGACACCGGCTGCCTTCAGCAACTCGGCAAGTTTCTTGCGCGCATAGAACAGGCGCGTCTTCACGGTGTTCTCCGGAATCCCGACGATCTCTGCGACGTCTTCCACGGATTTCTCGTGATAGTAGACAAGATCGACAATTTCCCGGTGTTCCGCCGATAGTCCCGTCAGGCACTTACGCAGCGTGTCACCCGTGTCCTTCTTCTGCACCACCGTTTCCGGATCGTCGGACGTGTCCTCGATCGCGTTCGCGGCCTCATCGTCCAGTTCGGCGTCTTTCCTTCGCCGCAGCGAAGACAACGCCTTGAACCGGGTAATCGCCAGAAGCCAGGTTGAAACGGCGGATCGTCCCTCGAATTTGCCCGCCTGACGCCACACGTCCAGAAAGACCTCGCTAATGAGGTCCTCCGCCACCTGTTCGTCCCGCACGAGCCGAAGCCCGAAGCGGTACACCCTGACATGATGCCGTCCGTACAGCACCTGCATGGCGAGCCGGTCGCCTTGAGCGATCCGAGCGATCAGAACCTCGTCTGAAGCCGCCTGTGTCGCGCTCAATGGCCGTCTCGCAAAGTTGGTCTGAGGGGGGTGGTGCGTGGTTCGACGCGAGAGGCAAGATTCTTCACAATACGGCAATGTCCTGACCGCATGTGTGATCTATGACACAGTCGACGATCCCAATGAGGAAAAATCGCCGGAGACTCGGTAAGCGGTATCATAATAGTGAAAACTCTCGCGGACTCGCACCATCCGGCGCGACCATACCAAGGCTTTGCCGGCAAGCCAGCGCTGTCGCGAAGCGGGCGCCGCCGCAAGCCCCCGCCCCGACCGCTTCCGACCCGCCTCCGTGAACGGATTCCCCTTACGAAACAAGGGTGATGACCGGGTTTCACCGGGGCAGATTCGGTTCCAAAAGATACCAAACCTAAAGGCTTTCCCACTTAGATTTTCGCCGGATTTCAGAAATGGCGAGACCATGGGCAGCGCTGCGTCGTCACTTCCCAGCCCGATCGCGGGTACATCGGAAAGCGGCCGTCCCAGACTGACGCGCGAGCGCCTGACGCGCCGAGCCAGGCAGCGCCGCCAGATCCAGTCGATGATCGCCGCCTGCTTCGTGCTCGATGCCGTCGTGCTGCTGATCTACGCCCATGCCGGCACCACGTCGGTCCCGGTGGCGGCGGGCTATGCCCTGACCGGCCTCTCCCTCGTCGTCATCTATGTGCTGCTTTCGGAGCGCGGCTTTCACGAGCGCTTCCGCGACCACTACCTGGTCGCGCCGCAATCGGCCGTCAACATGGTGAACCTGCTGGTGTTCACCTACATCGCGCCGGAAGTCGGCGTGCTGTTCCTCTGCAACCTGTTCGTGGTGTTCGGCTTCGGTGCGCTGCGTACCTCGGCGCGCCAGACCGCGATCATCTGGACCATCATGGTGCTGGGCCTCGCCGCGCTGTTCCTCGGCACCGACAAGGCGATCGGGATGCCGACCGGCACCAGGATCGACCGCCTCGCCACCATGCTGGTGTTCGCGCTGACGATCGGGCGCTGCATGTATCTCGGCATCTTCTCGAACTCGATGCAGCAATCGCTGTATCAGAGCGGCGTGAAGCTGAAGGAGGCCTATCGGCGCATCGAGGAGCTCGCCGAGCTCGACGAGTTGACCGGCACCTCCAACCGCCGCAGCATCATGCGCACGCTCGAGGAGGAGATCGCGCGCTGCGCCCGCAACGGCGGCTCCTGCGCGGTGGCGCTGATCGACCTCGACCATTTCAAGCGCATCAACGACGTTTACGGCCATCCAATCGGCGACGAGGCGCTTCGTACCTTTGCCATCGGCATGTTCGCCAATCTCCGCAGCATCGATCGCTTCGGCCGTTACGGCGGCGAGGAATTCCTGCTGGTGCTGCCCGACCTGTCGCAGGATCAGGCGATGCGCGCGCTCGAGCGGCTGCGCGCGATTATCGCCGGCCTCGACTGGAGCGCATTCTCGCCCGGCATGCAGGTGACGATCTCCGCAGGCGTCACGACGCTCAAGCCGCACGAAAACTCCGATACGTTACTCGCCCGCGCCGATGGCGCGCTTTACGCAGCCAAGGCGAGGGGACGCAACCGCATCGCCAGTGCCTAACATCCTTTCATTACCCTATTCGGCGCCGGAGAAGCCGTCGCCACCGCTCCAGGACAGAGTCATGAGTTCGAAGCCCGAGACCGCCCCCGAAAGTCTGCTCGACGAGCTGCAGACGACGCTCGCGCACGGCACCGTCGCACGCCGTGTCGAGACGCTGCGCCGCGTGACCGACCTCTTCATCAACGGCTCGGTCAACTATTCGGACCAGCAGATCGTGCTGTTCGACGACGTTTTCCAATGCCTGCTCGAGCACATCGAAAACGCGGCCAAGGCGCTGCTCGCCAACCGCCTCGCCCCGATCGAGACCGCACCGCCGCAGACCATCCGTACCCTTGCATTCGACGACCTGATCGAGGTCGCAGGCCCTGTGCTGACGCTGTCGCCGCGGCTCGACGACGACACCCTGATCGAGACCGCGCGCAGCAAAAGCCAGGCGCATCTGCTCGCGATCTCCAACCGCAAGACGCTGAGCGGCGCCGTCACCGACGTGCTGGTGCTGCGCGGCAACGACGAGGTGATCCAGAGCGCGGTCAACAATCCCGGCGCGGAATTCACCGAGCGCGGCTTCACCCGGCTGGTCAGCCGCGCCGAGGGCGACGACAATCTGTCGACCTGCGTCGGCCTGCGCCCGAACATCCCGCGGCATCTCTATCTCAAGCTGGTCGCCAAGGCCTCGGACACGGTTAGGCAGCGGCTCGAGGCTGCCAATCCGCAGCAGGCCAAGGAGATTCCGATCGCGGTGAAGGAAGCGACACGACGCGCGCGCTCGGCGCCCGCCGCCGTGACGCCGAACACCACGATCGCGCATGCGCTGGTCAAGTCGCTCTACCAGGACGGCCGGCTCGACGAATTCCAGCTCGCGGCCTTCGCCGAGGCCGGCAAGTTCGACGAGACCAATGCCTCGCTTGCCGCGCTCGCCAATGTCTCGGTCAGCATCGCCGAGAACATGATGATCGAAACCCGTGCCGAGGGCGTGATGATCCTGGCCAAGGTCTCGGGCCTGTCATGGTCGACGGTGCGGTCGATCATCAATCTGCGCGACGACATCTCGGGCGGTGAGCCGACCGATTTGCAGGCCTGCAAGGACACCTATGAGCGGCTGCGGCCGTCGACCGCGCAGCAAGTGCTGCGCTTCCATCGCATGCAGCAGTCGGCGCCCGCGGCCTAGTATCGTAGCGCCCTCGCTCCCATCAGCGCGCCGACACTTGCGACGATCGCTGTCGCCAGCGTGTACCAGGTGGCAACGAACAGCGGCGAGTCATCGGTGCAGTGCGACGCATAGACGGTGGCCGCGAGCCCTGCCGAGAGCAGGCCTGCGACTGCGCCCGCGATCGCAGGCCGCGCCGGTGCGCCCTGCCGCAGCCCGTACAGCGCGCCGACCAAGAGCGGCAGCGACATGGCGGGGATCGCGGTCATGCACGCCACCGAGTTCTTGCCGATCAGGCGCGTCATCATCGGCGTGCGCTGCGGCATCATCATCTCGCCGCTGATCGCGGCAACGAGGATGCCGGCGGGAATCAGCAGCCACCAGCCGAAGCTGCGCAGCGAGGCTTCCGGCCGCGACAGATGCAGGCTGACCGCAATCGCCGAGGCGGCGAGCGCCAGCGTCACCGCGAATTTCAGATCGAAGAACGGATTATGCATCGCGGTCATCACGTCGGGCCGCACGCCGAGCTCGGCGAAGAAGATCAGCAGCGAGACCGGCGCCGCCGCCAGCAGCGCCAACATCAGCGCAAGGCCGATCGGACGAGGCCGATAGGCATTGTCGGCGGTCAGGGTTCGAATGAGTTGATCGGTGTCCATGCTCATCGGTCCCGTAATTTCGCGGTCAGGCTCGCAAGCCCACGATGCAGTGCGACCCGCACCGCGCCCTCGGTCATCGCGAATTTCGCGGCGGTGTCCTTGATCGAGGTGCTGTCGACCGCGATCGATTGCAGCACGTCGCGCTGCCGCGCGGGCAACGCCTGCAACTGGGCGGTCACCTCGCCGGGCGAGGCCGTCGGCTCCGGTATTTCCCCCGGCAGCGTCTCGGCGAAATCATCGATATTGACGAAGATGCGCCTGCCGCGGCGGCGCAGGGCGTCGATCAGCTTGTTGCGCGCGATCGCGAACAGCCACGGCGCGAACGGCGCGCTCGTGTCCCAGGTCTGCCGCTTCAAGTGCACCGCCAACAAGATGTCCTGCACGATGTCCTCGGACTGATCGACCGGTTGTCCCGCGCGCGCCAAGCCACGCCGCGCCGCGGCACGGAGTACCGGCGTGATGGCCTTGAGCAGGCGATGATACGCCGCGTCATCGCCTGAAATGGCCGACCGCATCAGGTCGGTCCATTCATCCTCACGTTCGCGCACGCAGGCTCCTGAATTGCAATTCGGCCGATCTTTCAGTTTGTTACGCGGCACGCCAAAGACATCACGAACTCGTGATAATCACCCTCAGGCAACGCCGCGCCGAGGATCAGCCTCAAAGAATCGCTCCGGCGGGTTTGCAGACGGAAGGGCTCATAACACCGATCGGTCCGACACGCATCGGTGCAGCTGCTGCCGACGATCCACCGGGACGAAATTGCCCAGCTTTTGCCCTCTGAGGCCCGAAGATTCCCTTTTTTTGCCCCGGTGTAGACACGCAGCGGGGGCTCATTTCGCGTTCGGACGGGCGAAATGGGGAGATCATCAGAATGAAGATCAAAGCCAGCGTGCGCTTGGCCTTGATGGTTGCGACAGGCCTGACAGGGTTCTTTGTGTGTTTCGCCGGACCGTTGCCGGCGCATGCGGCCGGTACGGATCCGGCCGCGGCGAAATCCGACAATGCTTCGACCGACAGGTCCGCGGACCAGAGTTCGCGGCATGGCCGGCGCCATGCGCGCCACCAGTCTTCCAAGACGGCTGACAAATCCGAGAGCAAGAAGGCCGCGAGCAATGCCGGCAGCGTGACGTCGGCGGGCATGCCCGCCACGGTCGCCAATGCCAATGCGGAGCTGACGTCAGGCGACAGCAATGGGAGCACCGCGCCCGCCAACGTCAATCCGGTGATGGCCGCCTCCGACAAGCCCGGCGACGCGCAACCCGACGGCAGCGTGGTCGCATCCGACCAGCTCAACGACCTCGACCGGGCCCTGCAGCAGGAGCAGCCGGCGGAACAACCGCAACCGGTTCAACCGCAGACCGCCCAGCAGGAGGCGCCTGTGGCGCAGCCGCCGCCTGTCGCCGTAGCGGCACCCAAGCCGGCCCCGGTTCTGGCGAGCAGCGACAGCGCGAACTGGGACCAGACCTCGCTGATCGGGAAGATCTTCATCGGCTTCGGCGCCCTGCTCACGGTGGCCTCGGCCGCACGCATGTTCATGGCCTAGCCGCGGCGTTGCGGCTTGCGGCGCGGGGTAGCGCCGCACCGCGGCCCAAAGCCGCTTCAGCCACTTGAAGCGCATCCCGCCAGCGGGCACATTGCCCGGCAAATCAGGCACGGGGTTTGCGTCATGGCTACGTTCGAATTCATCATCGTCGAAAGCAAGGGACCGGTCAGCGTCATCACGCTGAACCGGCCGAAAATGTTGAACGCGCTGTCGTTCGGCGTGTTCCGCGAGATCGCCGCGGCGGTGGACGATCTCGAGGCCGACGACAAGATCGGCTGCGTCCTGATCACCGGCAGCGAGAAGGCCTTCGCGGCGGGTGCCGATATCAAGGAAATGCAACCGAAGGGCTTCATCGACATGTTCAACAGCGACTTCACCGCCATCGGCGGCGACCGCGTTGCCCGTTGCCGCAAGCCGACCATTGCCGCGGTCGCGGGCTATGCGCTCGGCGGCGGCTGCGAGCTTGCGATGATGTGCGACATCATCATCGCCGCCGACACCGCCAAGTTCGGCCAGCCGGAAATCACCCTCGGCACCATCCCGGGCATCGGCGGCACGCAGCGCCTGACCCGCGCGATCGGCAAGTCGAAGGCGATGGATCTCTGCCTCACCGGACGCATGATGGATGCGGCGGAAGCCGAGCGCTCGGGCCTCGTGTCGCGGATCGTTCCAGCCGACAAGCTGCTGGAAGAGGCGCTTGCCGCAGCCGAGAAGATCGCCTCGATGTCGCGTCCGACCGCCGCCATGGCCAAGGAGGCTATCAACCGCGCGTTCGAGACGCCGCTTTCGGAAGGCATGAATGTCGAGCGCAACCTGTTCCACTCGACCTTCGCACTCGAGGATCGCTCCGAGGGCATGGCGGCCTTCATCGAGAAGCGCAAGCCGGTCAACAAGAACCGTTAATCCACGCGGCTCCACTGCAATGCTGCGGTGACGAGCGCGCGATAGGCGCGCTCGGCGAAATGAGTCGGCTTGTCGAGACCGAGCCGCGCCAGGCATTCGCGGTCGGCGGCGTCAGGCGGATGCCGCATCCCCTGCCACAGCAGGCCGGCGAGTTGCAGCGGGGTCTGCTGCGCCTTCTGCAATATCTGCAGGGCCGGAATCAGCCGTTGCTCGACGTCGGTGAAATCGCTGCCGAACGGGAATGACGGCAGCAGACCTGCGTCACGTGCGGGCTTCAGCGCAGTGCTGATGCGCTCGGGATAATTTTCGCGGTGAGCGGCCGGGATTTCGTGATTGCGCGGCAGCTTGCCGGCATCCTTGGCTTGCCGCATCAACTCGCCCTGGAAGCGCGAGTCCGCCACCTGCAGCATCGCGGCGATCACGTCGGCATCGGACTTCCCCCTGACATCGGCGACGCCGTATTCGGTGACGAAGACATCGCGCAGGTGCCGTGGAATGGTCTCGTGACCGTAGGACCAGCGGATGTTCGACTGCGTCTGCCTGCCGGACTGATGGGTCGCCTCCAGCGCCAGCACCGAGCGCGCACCCTCGAGCGCGAATGCCTGCGCCACGAAATTATACTGGCCGCCGACGCCGCTCACGACCTGGCCGTTCTCGAGCCCGTCGGAGATCGCAGCGCCCAGCAGCGTCGCCATCATCGCGTTGTTGACGAAGCGCGCATCGACGCGGGCGCGGCGCTTGCCGTCCTCGTCGCCGAAGATCTCGTTGGTGAAGGACACCGGCATCATCTGGATTCGCGCCAGCTGCTCGCCCGTCATCTCGCGCAGCGCCCGATAGAAGGATTGCGGACCCAGAAAGAATGCGCCATGCACGATCACGCCGCCAACGTCGCGCTTGAGAATGCCGGCGTCGATCAGCCCGAGAAACGCCTCGAACAGCATCTCGCTGACGCCATAGAGGCCCTTCTCGAACGGCCCGGTCTCGGCCACCGCGAGCTGTGCGCTACCGGGCGCAAGCCGCTGCATGATGCCGTGGAATTGGCCGTTGTCGCGGTGGCGCACCACGAGCCCCTGCGCCAGCGCATCGCCGACCTGCCCGATCCCGATCTGCAGCGTGCCGCCGTCGCGGACCAGACCCGCGGCGTGCAATCCGATCGCATATTTGGTGTCGCTGATCGGCTCCGACGGCGGCGCGAACAGCGGGAAGTCGGTGTCGGGACTGTCGAGCACCGCGGCGAATTCATCCGCCGGCAGATCGCCGGGCCCCGGCATGAACGGCAGCTCGGAATTGACCTGGCCGATCAGCTTGAATGAGGCCCGCCCCTGCGCACGGGCGCGCAGCACGTCGAGCGTCGTGTCGGTGTTGCAGCTCAGGCTGTAGCGCGGCACGCCGTCGACCACGCGCTTGGCGACGAGTTGGGGAACGACATTCAGTCCGCGCGACAGCAGGTATGACGCCGCGTGGGTGTAGTTGGCGGAAATGTAGTGCTGCTGGGCGAATGGCTGATGCAGCCATTGCCCGGCGAGGAAGAAGAACTCGATCACCTTGATGTTGGGCGGAAGCGCGCCGCGATGCAGCGCCTCCGCATAGGCGAGATCCGGATAGAGGCCGAACAGGCGATCGATCACGGGACCGATGAAGCGCTGTTCGAGCAGGCTCTTCGGCTTCGGCTTTTCCAGCGTCAGCGCCGAGAACAGCGTCAGATTGATCGAGCGGTCGGCGACCGCCCGCGCGTACAGCGCGTTGACGATGTGGTTGGCCTTGCCGAGGCCGAGCGGCAGCCCCACCACAAGTTCGGTTCCGACGTCACGAACGATGTGCTCCGCGATCGCCTCGGGATCAGAGAAGAGTTTCGGCATCTGCGATGAACCCGGGGCAGGCAGGGGATGACCGGCATTGCTGAATCGGCGGCCGGCGGTTCGAACTTATACTTCATATGACAGTTGCGTTCGCCTGTGACGAACCGGCAACAGACAACGACCGAAATGATGTGCAGATGTCGCGTGGCGGTTTGCCTGTGGCGGCACCGCCCCGTAAACAGGTAGATGTGTCGACGGCATCGGCGAGGGCGGACTGCCGGGGTTTTGGTTTGCGGGATCACATGGTTGGGCGTGCCGCGAGGGTTGGTGACGTAGCGAGGCGCGTGCTTTTGTCGGGCATCGGCCTTGGCGCGCTGGCCTGCGCGCTGCTGACTGACACCGCAGCCCGCGCCGAGAGCCTGCCCGAAGCCATGGCCAAGGCGTATCAGACCAATCCGCAGCTCAATGCCGAGCGGGCACGCCAGCGCGCGACCGACGAGAACGTGCCGCAGGCGCTGGCCGGCTACCGCCCCCAGATCACCGCCGGCCTGTCGCTCGGCCTGCAGGCGGTGCGCGACCAGCTGCCCGGCAACGTGATCCAGGGCGCGACGCTGAAGCCCTGGCAGATCGGGGTCACCGTGACCCAGACCCTGTTCAACGGCTTCAAGACCGCCAACAGCGTCCGCGTCGCCGAGTTGCAGGTGCAGTCCGGGCGCGAGGCCCTGCGCAATGTCGGCCAGGGCGTGCTGCTCGACGCCGTCACCGCCTATACCAACGTGCTGGCCAATCAGACCCTGGTCGAGGCGCAGCGCGCCAACGTCGCCTTCCTGAAGGAGACCCAGGCGATCACCCAGCGCCGCCTCAATGCCGGCGACGTCACGCCGACCGATACCGCGCAGGCCGAGGCCCGGCTCAACCGCGGCCTGTCCGATCTCAACGCCGCCGAGGTCAACTTCGCGATCAGCCAGGCGACCTATGCGCAGGTGGTCGGCAGCGCGCCGTCGCAATTGCGTCCGGCCGAGACCATCGACCGGCTGCTGCCGCGCAGCCGCGAGGATTCGATCGCGCTTGCGGTGCGCGAGCATCCGGCCGTGATGGCCGCAGGCTTCGACGTCGACGTCGCCTCAACCTCGATCCGCGTCGCCGAGAGCAGCCTGATGCCGAACGTCACCCTGCAGGGCAGCGTCAGCCGCAGCCGCGACAGCGACCCCACGCTCGGCACGTTCGGGACCGACCAGGCCTCGGTGATCGGCCAGGTCACGCAGCCGATCTATGACGGCGGCACTGCGGCCTCGCAGACCCGGCAGGCCAAGGAAGTCGCGGCGCAGAGCCGCCTCGTGCTGGACCAGGTCCGCAATCAGGCCAAGACCGCCGTGGTCAGCGCGTGGGTCGCCAATGAGGGCGCCAAGATCGCGGTGTCGGCCTCCGAGTCCGAGGTGAAGGCCGCGGAGGTCGCGCTCGCCGGTGTGCAGAAGGAAGCCGCCGGCGGCCAACGCACCACGGTCGACGTGCTCAACGCCCAGCAGGATCTGATCACGGCGCGCGCCCGGCTGATCGGTGCGCAGCGCGACCGCGTGATCGCCTCCTACACGCTGCTCAGCGCGGTCGGACGCCTCGACGTCAAGACGCTCAATCTCAAGACGCCCGACTATCTGCCCGAGGTGCACTACCATCAGGTGCGCGACGCCTGGCATGGCCTGCGCACGCCGTCGGGACAATAGCCTTTGCGGAACCGTTCGCACCGCGAACCGGCCCTTTCCGCCCGCTCTCTCCGCCGATAACCTCCGCCCCCGCCGGCCATCAACAATGCCGGTGCGCGGAGTGCGCGCATAACAGCCGAGCACGCAGGGAGACGTCCAATGCTGACGCGACGCAGTATGATGCTGGCTTCCATCGCAGCGGGAGTGACCATGACTGGCAGCAACGCATTTTCCAAGGCATCGCAACCATCGACCCCGGTGAACTTCGACGTGCCTGCCGGCGCCTGCGACTGCCACACCCACATCCATGGCGACCCCGCGAAATTCCCGTTCTTCGCCGGCCGCGTCTACACGCCGGAGCCGGCCTCTCCGGAGGAGATGAGCGCGTTGCACGAGGCGCTGCATATCGAGCGCGTGGTGATCGTGACGCCGAGCGTCTATGGCCCCGACAATTCGTCGACCCTGTTCGGCATGACGGCGCGCGGTCCCACGGCGCGCGGCGTCGCCGTGATCGACGACAAGACCAGCGAGGGCGATCTCGACGCCATGCAGAAGGCCGGCTTCCGCGGCATCCGCCTCAACCTCGCGACCGGCGGCGTCAACGATCCCAATGTCGGCCGGCAGCGCTTTTCGGCCGCGATCGAGCGGATGAAGGCGCGCGGCTGGCACGTGCAGCTGTTCACCAGCCTCGCCATGATCTCGGCGATCAAGGACCTGGTCGCGGCAGCGCCGGTACCCGTGGTGTTCGACCATTTCGGCGGCGCCGAGGCCGCGCTCGGCACGAGCCAGCCGGGATTTGACGACCTGCTCGCGCTGGTCAAATCCGGCAAGGCCTATGTCAAGATTTCCGGCGCCTACCGCGCCTCCAGGCTCGCGCCCGACTATACCGACGCCGCGCCGCTGGCCCAGGCGCTGATCGCGGCCAATGCCGAGCGCATCGTCTGGGGCACCGACTGGCCGCACCCGGATTCGGTGACGCCCCAAGGCAAGAAGGTCACCGACGTGACGCCGCTGTACCAGATCGACGACGGCCGCCTCCTCAACCAGCTTCCGCTCTGGGCGCCGGACGCCGCGGTGCGCAAGGCGATCTTGGTCGACAATCCGGCGCGGCTCTACGGCTTTACCTGACGTTGTCCTTCGGCCGGCGCGAGAAGTAGGAGATCAGCACCGGCAGCGTGATCAGGATCACCAGCGGCGCCAGCATCATGCCGGTGACGACGACGATGGCGAGCGGCTTCTGCACCTGCGAGCCGATGCCCTCCGACACCGCCGCCGGCAACAGGCCAATGCCGGCGACGACGCAGGTCATCAACACCGGACGAAGCTGCAATTCGCCGGTGCGGATCACCGCGCGCATCCGGTCATAGCCCTCGTCGATCAGCTGGTTGAACTGCGACAGGATGATGATGCCGTCCATCACGGCGATGCCGAACAGCGCGATGAAGCCGATCGCCGCCGACACGCTGAACGGAATGCCCGAGATCAGCAGCCCGAGCACACCGCCGAAGATCGCCATCGGGATCACGCTCATCGCGAGCATGGTGTCGACCATCGAGCCGAAATTGAAGAACAGCAGCACCGCGATCAGCACGAGGCTGATCGGCACCACGATCGACAGCCGCTTGATCGCGTCCTGCAAATTGCCGAACTCGCCCACCCATTCGATACGCGAGCCGGGCGGCAACTGGACCTGCTCGTTGACCTTCTGCTGCGCTTCCAGGATCGCGCTGCCGAGGTCGCGATCACGCACCGAGAACTTGATCGGCAGATAGCGCTCCTGCTGCTCGCGATAGATGTAGGCCGCGCCCGAAATCAGCTTGATCGAGGCGACCTCGCTCAGGGGGATCTGCGTGACCCCGCCATTCGGATTCGTTGCCCCGATCCGCAGATTCTGGATCGCCTCCGCGCTCTTGCGATATTCCGGCGCAAGGCGGACGATGATCGGGAAGTGCCGGTCGCTGCCGGGTTCATAGAGATCGCCCGCGGTGTCGCCGCCGACGGCGACCTTGATCGTGGCGTTGATGTCGCCCGGGGACAGGCCGTAGCGCGCCGCCCGCGCGCGGTCGACGTCGATCTGGACGGTCGGCTGGCCGAGCGAGGTGAACACTGCGAGGTCGGTGACACCCTGCACGGTCGACAACACGGATTTGATCTTGTTGGCGGTGTCGGTCAGCGCCTGCAAATCGTTGCCATAGAGCTTGATCGAGTTCTCGCCCTTCACGCCGGAGACCGCCTCCGACACGTTGTCCTGCAGGTACTGCGAGAAGTTGAATTCGACGCCGGGGAACTTGTCTTGCAGCTGCGCGAGCAGTTGCGCGGTGAGGACGTCCTTGTCATGCGTGCCCGGCCATTCGCCGGCGGGCTTCAGCGGCGCGAAGAATTCGGCATTGAAGAATCCGGCGGCGTCGGTGCCGTCGTCGGGGCGGCCGTGCTGCGACACCACCGACACCACTTCGGGACGGCTGCTGATCAGCTTCCGCATTTCGTTGACATAGGCGTTGCCCTCCTGCAGCGAGATCGTCGGCGGCAGCGTGGCGCGGATCCAGAGATTACCCTCTTCCAGCTTGGGCAGGAATTCGAGGCCGAGGAACCGCACGAAGATGATCGTCATGACCACGAGGCCGGCCGCACCGGCCATCACGATCTTGCGGTTGGCGATCGCCCAGTTCAGCGCCGGAACGTAGATCGCATCGAGCCTCTTGACGATCCAGGTTTCGGTCTCGTGAATATGCGCCGGCAGGATGAGCGCGCTCAGCGCCGGCGTGATCGTGAACGTCGCCAGCAATCCGCCCGCCAGCGCATAGGCATAGGTTCGCGCCATAGGCCCGAAGATGTTGCCCTCGACGCCACCCAGCGTGAACAGCGGCAGGAACGCGGCGACGATGATGGTCGCGGCGAAGAAGATCGAGCGCGATACGTCGGCCGCCGCCGACAGGATCGCATGGCTCTTCATGCCCATCACCGTATCCTCGGAGATGTGGCTTCGCTCGTCTTCCGACAGCGCGGTAGTCTGCGACAGCCGCCGGAAGATCGCCTCCACCATGATCACGGTGGCGTCGACGATCAGGCCAAAATCGATCGCGCCGACCGACAGCAGATTGGCGGATTCGCCGCGCAGCACCAGGATGATCACGGCGAAGAACAACGCGAACGGGATCGTGGCGCCGACGATCAGCGCGCTGCGGAGATCGCCGAGGAATATCCACTGCAACAGCACGATCAGCAGGATGCCGACCACCATGTTGTGCAGCACGGTGTGGGTGGTGAGCTCGATCAGATCCTTGCGGTCGTAGATGCGCTCGATCTTGACGCCCGGCGGCAGGATCGAGGAATTGTTGATCTGGTTGACCAGTTGCTCGACGCGGGCAATGGTCGGCGAGCTCTGCTCGCCGCGGCGCATCAGCACGATGCCCTGCACGATGTCGTCGTCATTGTCGATGCCGGCGATGCCGAGCCGCGGCTTCTCGCCGATCGTGACGGCGCCGATGTCCCTGACCAGCACCGGATTGCCGCCTGATTGCGAGATCATGGTGTTGGCGAGATCGTCGATCGAGCGGATCAGGCCGACGCCGCGCACCACGGCCGATTGCGAGCCGATGTTCACGGTGTTGCCGCCGACATTGATGTTGGCGTTGGAAACCGCCTGCAGCACCTGCGGCAACGTCAGGCCGTTGGCGACCAGCTTGTTGAAGTCGACCTGGATCTCGTAGGTCTTGGTCTTGCCGCCCCAGCCGGTGACGTCGATCACGCCCGGCACTGCGCGGAAGCGGCGTTGCAGCACCCAGTCCTGCAGCGTCTTGAGGTCGAGCACGCTGTAGTTCGGCGGCCCCTTCAGCCGGTAGCGGAAGATTTCGCCGATCGGGCTGGTCGGGGAGATGCCGGGCTGCACGTTGCCGGGCAGCGGCGCGAGCTGCGACAGCCGGTTCAGCACCTGCTGCAGCGCCTCGTCATAGGTGTAGTCGAAGGAGAACTGCAGCTTGACGTCGGAGAGGCCGTACAGCGAGATGGTGCGGATGGTCTTGAGGTTCTTGATGCCGGCAACCTGGGTCTCGATCGGGATCGTGATGTAGCGCTCGATCTCCTCGGCCGAGAGGCCCGGGCTCTGCGTCACGATGTCGACCATCGGCGGGGTCGGATCGGGATAGGCCTCGATGTTGAGCTGCTTGAACGCAAGCAGGCCGCCGATGAAGACGACCACGAACATGGCCACCATCAAGTAGCGGCGATTGACGGCAAGGGCGACGAGGCGATCCATTCAGATCGGCACTTTCAACGGTGAGGATTTTTCTTGGTGAGCATGGTCGATCCGGAAAGCCGGTTTCCCCTTTTCCGGATCATGCGTCTTAAGTGCCAGATGCGGCGCGGTCGATGAAGAGGCTTCCCTTCGTCACGATCTGCTCGCCCGGCTTGAGATTGCCGGCGACCTCGACGAGGTCGCCATTGATGAGGCCGGGCTTGATCTGGCGCAGCTCGATGGTCTTGTCGTCGGCCTTCGCGACCCAGACGCGAACCTGGTCGCCCTCGTAGATCAGCGCCTGTTTCGGCACGCCGACCGCCGGGTGGTCGCCCTTCGAATACAGCGTCACATTGGCGAACATCTCGGGCTTCAGCCGATTGTCGGCGTTGTCGATGGTGGCGCGGACCAGGAGCCGGCGCGAGGTCGCGTCGATCGCGGCGGCGACATAGTTGACCCGCGCGTTCAGCACCTTGCCCGGCAGCGCCATCACGCTGAAGCTCAGGTCCTGCCCGACCGCGACATTGTCGGCGTCGGATTCGCGGACAAAGGCGATCAGCCAGACCGTCGAGAGATCGCCGATTACATAGACCGGGTCGCTGGCGCCGGTCGAGACATACTGGCCGGGGCCGGCCTTGCGCTGGACCACGGTGCCGCCGATCGGCGCGAACACCGTCGTCTCCGGATTGAGGCGGCCCTTCTGCTGCAAGGTCGTGATGGCTTCGTCGCCGAAACCGAGGATGTGCAGCTTGTTCTGCGCGGCCTCCAGCAGCGTCTGCGCCGAGCGCGCATCGTTCTGCGCCTGCACCAGCGCCGCTTGCGCAGTCTGATAATCCTTCAGCGGGATTGCCTTGCCCTCGGACAGGTCCTTGGCGCGCCTCTCCTGGATCTGCGCCAGGTCGAGCGCCGACTGGGCCTTGTTGAGGCCGGTCATCGCGGCGACGTAGTCGTTCTGCGCCTGCACGGTGTCGGCCGCTTCGATCACGAACAGCGGCTGCCCCTTCACCACGGTATCACCCGGCCGCACCAGGAGGCGGGTCACCCGCCCGGTATAGGGCGAGTAGACCGGGGTGGAGCGGTCCTCGTCGATCCCGATCTTGCCCTCGGTCACCAGTTCGGAGCGGAAGGTGTGCTCGGCCACGGTCTGCAAGGTCAGGCTGGCCCACTCGGCGGGCGATGGCGCATAGCGCGTGCCGCCCTTGCGGGACTGGCTGGAGACCTCCGACGGCGTCTGCTTGTCCGAGCCGAACCGGGTGTAGCCATAGGCGCCCGCGCAGGCGACCACCAGCACCGCCGTGGCCACGAGCAGGCGCGGGCGGCTAAAGCTCTGCATTCGCTTGGTAAACTCTTTCAGCATGCGGTCCGCGGGGTCGATCGTTGCAGCTTCCGGCGGGACAGCCCCAGCGGTGCGCTAATAGTGCCGATTTGGCGTTTCAAACAACCTAAAAATCGCACTTCGGCGGTGCGCGTCGTTAAAGTTCGGATAGCCTGAACGGCGACTGAACGTCTCATCCGGGAAACTCCGGGGGATTGCTGCCGAGCGGCATCGCCGGACGGGACCAATGGGCCGGGGTGCGCGACAGGATGGCGGCGTGCCGGACCGAACTCAGCGTGCCAAAGCCGGACGGAAGCCGCTCGATGTAGGGCTGCACCGCATCCGCCTTCAGATCCTCGGTGGCAAGGCCCCCTTCGAGCCGGCCGAGATTCCACAGCCAGCGCCCGGTTTGCGCCAGCGACACCCGGACATGCCAGCTGCCGCCCTCGCGTGCCTGGCGTGCCCTGGCCATCATGGCGCCGAACGCCATGAAGTATCCCGTGGCGTGGTCGAGCATCTGGGCCGGCAATTCCTTCGGTCCATCGACGCCGGCGGCCTGCCCCTCGGCATGATTGAAGCCGGTCGTGGTCTGCACTAGCGAGTCGAAGCCGCGGCGCTCCGCCCATGGACCGGCATGGCCATAGGCCGAGAGCGTCACATAGACGATCCCGGGATTGATGCGGGCCGCTTCCTCCGGCGAGAAGCCGAGCCGCGCAATCGCCTGGGGGCGATAGCCCTGCGAGAGAACATCGGCCTGCGCGACGAGACCGCGCATCACGGCGCGCCCCTCCTCGCTGCGCAGCTCGAGAAAGCTCGTCAGCTTGCCGCGGCCGGTGTCGATGGTGAGCCAGGGGATATCAGGCAGATCGGGACCGGAGATCAGCAGCACGTCGGCGCCATGCGCGGCGAGCGTGCGGCCGGCGACGGGACCCGCGATCACGCGCGACAGATCGAGCACCCGGATGCCGGCCAGCGGCCGCTTCCCAGCGGGCCACGGCCTTGGCGCAGCCTCGCCGATCTTCTCGATCGAGATCAGCGGCAGTCTTGCAAGTTCTCCCGCATGCGGCGTTGCTGACCACTCGTCATATGAGCGCATCAAGGCGACGACGCCGCCGGCCGCATAGGCCGCGGTCTCGAACGCCTCGCCGTCCCATTGCAGCAGCGCGGCCTGGACCTCGTCGCGCTCGGCGTTGCAGCCCAGCACCTTGCAGACGGCGTCGCGGTGATGCGGGAAATTGGTGTGCAGGCGGACGAAGCGGTTGTCGCGGACACGGTAGACGCCGGCGATCTTGTCCCAGGCCGGCGGCGGCGGCTTGTCGTCGACCCGCAGATAACGCTCGCTGCGGCATTCGACGACGGCATGGCGCATGTCGACCGCGACATCCTGCTGCTCGCCGCTGCGGGCTTTCCAGATCTCGGCCGCCGCAAGGCCCGCCGCGGCAATCGGTACCTGCGCCGCCGCTGCGACCCGAAACGACGACGGCAACTGCGGCTCGCTGCCGGTCAGCGTGACCGCATCGAGCGCGGACGGCGCGCCACCGGTGCCGGTCCAGACATCGGAAAGGATTTCACGGATGTCCTGCATGCGCATTCCTGTTTGCGATTATTCTATGCCCGAGCATGATGACAAAATGGCAATGCCCAATCTCAACCCGTATTTGGCATCATCTTCTCGGAAAACCGTTTCACACTTTTCCGGACCATGCCTTAGCTCTGCCCGACCCGAACAGGAGTTGCAATGGCTGCCATCGATCCCCTCACCGCCGGCGGCGTCTTCCTCGCGACCGCGGCGACCGACGCGGTCTACGTCATGTTCACCTCGGCGGTCGTCGCGCGCAAGCGCGTGCCGGCTGCGACCTGGAGCAGCGTCTGGTACGTGCTCTCCTCCTATGCGGTGATCAGCTACACCGAGAACTGGCTCTACGTCGCCTTCGCAGCGGCCGGCTCGTGGGTCGGCGCCTATGCGTCGATCACCTTCCTGCACCGCCCGCCGGGCGGACCGCCGGTGGGGGCCGCGGTGGAATAGCATGCAGCTGCCGAAGAATTCATCCGCTTGCGAACGCAAGACCGATCGGATGGCAGCCGGTTGTAAGCTTCGTGTAAGCATTCGCACGTAAGCCGCGGATGAGCACTCTCGCGGCGTGATCCGCCCGAGGTTTGCTTCGTGTGTCGCCCTCTCGTGAACAGAGGGCGCAGGGAAAGCCGGGTGCCGATCGCACCCATGGGCCCCGAGCAAAAGGTAGAAAGCTCGGGGGTAGGACCACAGGTGTAACCGGAGCAATCCGGCTTTCCCTGCGCGTGTTGGCGAGCCCGGCCTCCTCGTTCACGACCGGCTCGAACCTCGTCGTCGACGGCGCGATCTCGAACCGGGTGAATTTCTAGAGAGAAAGTTCGTAGAACCATAGGGCGGATTAGCCGAAGGCGTAATCCGCCCTCCGCTTCATGTGCTACGGGCGCATGAACGCGAAGTCCGTGTCAGGGTCGCAATTGTCGGCGACGAAGCGAAGCTCCGACTGGACGTCGGAGACGCTCCTGGCTTCAAGATATTTCGAGACGACGAGGCCAAGCAGCGAGCGGCAGAGGCTGTCTTGATCCAGCCCGGCCGCCTCCGCTTCGGCAAGTGCCGCTGAGAAATGAAGCTTCGCGATCTCGGCTGCGGACATCCCGGCCTCCTTTTTTCCTTTGTCTTACGGGAGCTCCGCGGTGCCTTTGATCTGCGTCAAATCGAGGCCCGCGCCGGCCTCAATGAAAATCCCGTGACGGCGGCAGGATGCGGACGTTGCGGGGGTGGCGGATCCTTTGCGGCGAGTTGTCGCCGTGATCGCGGCGATCGTCGTTGAGCGGCTCGATCAGCGCCGGGCCCGCCGGCACCGGGTGCTTGCTGCTGAGAGATTCGTTGGCGAGGCCGATCAGATCGTGGGAACGGTCGGTCATGCGCTGCGCCACCAGATGCGTCACGCCCTCGGGGCTGCTCTGGATATAGCCCTCGACCAGGATCAGGCGCGCACCCATCACCTCTTTCCGATACTGCTCCATCACCTTCGGCCACACCACGATGTTGGCGATGCCGGTCTCGTCCTCCAGCGTCATGAACACGACGCCCTTGGCGCTGCCCGGCCGCTGCCGCACCAGCACGACGCCGGCGCAGCTGACGCGGCGGCGGTCGTTGCTGCGGTTGATGGTGTGGCAGGCGACGACGCGCTCTCTGGTGAACATCTCGCGCAAGAATTCCATCGGATGGCCCTTGAGCGACAGGCGGATGGTCTGATAGTCGGCGACCACCTGCTCGGGACGCGGCATCTCCGGCAGCGGTTTTGCGCCCTCATCCGGCTGCTCGCGCGCGGTGGCGACCTCGAACAGCGGCAGCGGCACATCGTCGGGCAGCCGCCGCACCGCCCACAGCGCCTCGCGGCGATCGAGCCCGAGCGAGCGGAACGCATCGGCGTCGGCGAGCAGGATCAGCGCGCGCTTGGGGAGAGCGGTGTCACGGGCGAAGTCCTCCAGCGACGTGAACGGCCGGCGATTGCGCGCGGCGACGATGCGGTCGGCCCAGTCGAGTTCTTGCTTCGCCTCTCCCGCTTGCGGGAGAGGCCGCAGCGCGGATGCGCTGCGGGTGGGGGCTCTCTCCTCAGCGTGACTCGTGGAGAGACCCCCACCCCACCCCTCCCCCGCAAGGGGGAGAGGAAGCACAGCCTCTTTGTGGCTGGCCTGCATCCGCTTCAACCGCTCCTCGTCCTCATCCAGCCAATGAAAGCCGTCGATCTGGCGGAAGCCGAGCCGCACTGCGCAATGCTTCCCGTCGCGCTCCTCCAGCGTGTTCTGCGCAAAGCTGAAGGAGACATCGACCTCGCGCACCGTGACGCCGTTCTTGCGGGCGTCGCCGACGATCTGCGCCGGGGCATAGAAGCCCATCGGCTGCGAGTTGAGCAGGCCGCAGCAGAACGCATCGGGATGATGGTGCTTCAGCCATGAGGAGATGTAGACGAGCTGCGCGAAGCTCGCGGCGTGGCTTTCCGGGAAGCCGTAGGAGCCAAAACCCTTGATCTGGTCGAAGCAACTGCGGGCGAAATCCGGATCGTAGCCGCGCGCCACCATGTTGCCGACCAGCTTCTCCTCGTAGGTGCCGATGGTGCCGAGGTTGCGGAAGGTCGCCATCGAGCGGCGCAGGCCGTTGGCTTCCTCCGACGTGAAATGCGCCGCCTCGATCGCGATCCGCATCGCCTGCTCCTGGAACAGCGGCACGCCGAGCGTCTTGTGCAGGACATTGTAGAGCTCATCCGGTGAGCCGTGCTCGGGCGACGGAGCCGGATAGATCTCCTGCTCCTGCTTGTTCCGCCGCCTGAGATAAGGATGCACCATGTCGCCCTGGATCGGACCCGGACGCACGATCGCAACCTCGATGACGAGATCGTAGAAGGTGCGCGGCCTCAAGCGCGGCAGCATGTTCATCTGGGCGCGGCTCTCGACCTGGAACACGCCGAGCGACTCGCCGCGGCACAGCATGTCGTAGACTTCTTTTTCGTCCTGCGGGACCGAGGCGAGCTCCCAGCGCTTGCCCTTGTGGTCATCGATCAGGTCGAAGCATTTGCGGATGCAGGTCAGCATGCCCAGCGCCAGCACGTCGACCTTCATCATGTGAAGCGCGTCGACGTCGTCCTTGTCCCATTCGATGAAGGTGCGGTCGTCCATCGCGGCATTGCCGATCGGCACATAGGTGTCGAGCCGGTCCTGGGTCAGCACATAGCCGCCGACATGCTGCGAGAGATGGCGCGGAAACTCGATCAGCTCGGTGGCGAGTTCGACCGCGAGATTGATCATCGCATTCTTCGGGTCGAGCCCGGCCTGCCGCACCTGCATGTCGTTGAGGCCCTTGCCCCAGCTGCCCCACACGGTGTCGGCGAGTGCGGCGGTGACGTCCTCGGTCAGCCCGAGCGCCTTGCCGACGTCGCGGATCGCGCTGCGCGGGCGATAATGGATGATGGTGGCGATGATGGCGGCGCGGTGGCGGCCGTAGCGGCGATAGACATATTGCATCACCTCCTCGCGCCGCGAATGCTCGAAATCGACGTCGATGTCGGGCGGCTCCAGCCGCTCCTTGGAGATGAAGCGCTCGAACAGCAGATCGACCTTGGTCGGATCGACCGAGGTGACGCCAAGTACGTAGCACACCGCCGAATTGGCCGCCGAGCCCCGGCCCTGGCACAGGATGTTCTGGCTGCGTGCATAGTGCACGATGTCGTGCACGGTGAGGAAGTAATGCGCGTATTTCAGCTCGGCGATCAGCGCGAGCTCCTTGTTCAGGGTGGCGCGAAGTTTTTCGTCGATCGTGCCGCCGAAATATTTATCGACGCCGGCCCAGGTCAGGTCCTCCAGATGCTGCTGCGCGGTCTTGCCCGGCGGCACCGGCTCGTCGGGATACTGGTATTTGAGCTGGTCGAGCGAGAAAGAAATGCGTTTGGCAAAGCGCATGGTCTCCGCGATCGCATCCGGCAGATCGCGGAACAGCCTCGCCATCTCATGCGCCGGCTTGAGATGCCGCTCGGCATTGGCCTCGAGCCTGCGACCGACAGCCTCGATCGTGGTCTTTTCGCGGATGCAGGTCAGCACATCCTGCAACGGGCGGCGGGCGGGATGGTGATAGAGCACCTCGTTGGTAGCGAGCAGCGGCACGCCGGCATCAGCAGCGAGGCCATGCATCCGCGCGAGGCGGCGCCTGTCGTCGCCGCGATAGAGCAGGCTTGCCGCGAGCCAGACGCCATCGGCGGCACTGGCCTTGAGTTGCGCGAGCACATCGAGCGCTTTCTCCGCCTCGAACCGATGCGGCAGCGCCAGCACCAGGAGCTGACCTTCGGCGAAGTCGACGAGATCGGACAGAGCGAGACGGCAGTCGCCCTTCTCGATCCGCTCGATGCCGCCGCCGCGCTTGCCGCGGGTGAGCAATTGGCACAGCCGGCCGTAGGCGGCGCGGTCGCGCGGATAGACCAGGATGTCGGGCGTGCCATCGATGAAGACGATGCGGGCGCCGATCAGAAGCTTGGGCGGATGGGCGACCTTGTCGCTGTCGAGCTCCTTCCAGGCGCGCACCACGCCGGCCAGCGTGTTGTGATCGGCGAGCCCGATCACGGGAATCCCGAGTTCGCTCGCCTGATGCACATAGGCGCGCGGATCGGAGCCGCCGCGCAGGAAGGAGAAATTGCTGGTGATGCCGATCTCGGCATAGTCGGGCGCTGGCGTCGTCATGCGAACAGCCCGTGCACATACCAGTTGGCCGGGACCGGCTCGCCCGCCTCGTCGCGCAGCTCGCTCTCGTAGAGGCCGTCGCGAAAGATCCAGAAGCGCTGGCCCTCGGCATCCTCGACGCGGAAGTAGTCGCGCGTCAGCGCCGCGCCGTCCTGCTTCCACCATTCCATCGCGATGCGCTCGGGGCCTTCGACCCGCACCACCGCATGCAAGGCGCGCCGCCAGGTGAACTGGTGCGGCGGACCGTCCGGCACGCTCGCGAACGGCACCTTGATGGGCTCGGGCCGCTCGAACAGCCTGAGCGGTCGCAGCGGCGGCTCGCCGGCGACGCGGTCCGGCCAGGCGGCCGCGCTCGCCGCGGCCAGATGATGCTGCGCCGGCAGCACGAGCGCAGCGCGTTCGGGGATGTGGCTCTCGAGCGGCAGATGCACGACGACGCGTTTGCCCCCGATGCGGGCGGCGATGCGGTCGATCAGCGCCGAGATCTCGTCATTGCCGTGCACGGTGGTGTCGAGGTCGCGCTGCTGCTGCACCACGATCTCGGTACGCCCTGCGGCGAGGCGGATGAGATCGAAGCCGAAGCCGGGATCGAGCGGATCGTTGAGCGCATCGAGCCGCTCGCGGAACAGGCGGTCGATCATCTCCGGCCGCGTCACCGGACGCCCGGTCTCGACCATGATCGCGCGCACGGCGCCGTCGGTGCGGAAGAAGCTCGCTTCCAGCTGCCGCGCGCCCTTGCCCTGCTTGTCCATCGCCGCAACCAGCGTCTTGGCGAGGCTTGAGAGTGTCAGCGCGATCACGGTGTCGGTCGCGATGGGCTCGGGGAAACGTTTCTCGACGATGTAATCGGGCAGCGGCTTGCGCGGGCTGATCGGGGCATCGCCCTGCCCGAGCGCGTGGCCGAGCAAGGTCGTGAAATCAGCGCCGAACCGCGCCGAGATCTCATGCGGCGCGCGCGAGGCGACATCGCCGATGGTCTTCAGGCCGGCGCGGCGCAGGCCGGTGGTGACGGCAGGATCGGCGCCGAGCGCCGACACCGGCAGCGGGCCGACGGCCTCCGCCTCAGCGCCATCGGCAATGATCTGCCCCGAGGCGTAGCGCGTCAGCGTGCGCGCCGCGATCGAGGTGCCGGCAATCGCCGCGCTGACGGCAAAGCCGCGCCGGCTCAGCGCATTGATGACGATCTGCAGCAGCGCGCGCTCGCCGCCGAACAGATGCGCGCAGCCGGTGATGTCGAGGAACAGCCCGTAAGGCGGATCGAGCGCGACCAGCGGCGTGAAACGGTCGCACCAGTCGGCAATGTCGTTCAGCGTCTTCAGATCGGCGGCGGGATCGGCGTCGTAGACCGTGAGCTCCGGGCAGATCGCCCGCGCATTGGCGAGCGGCAGCCCGATCGACAGCCCGGCGCGCACCGCCGCTTCGTCGATCGCGTGCAGCAGGATCGCGTTGCGGTCCTTTGCGACCACGATGCTGGGGAGTTTTTGCACTGTTGTCGCTTGCAGCAGAAAGCGAAGTTCTTTCTTCGCCTCTCCCGCTTGCGGGGGAGGCCGGATCGCATCGCGAGATGCGATCCGGGTGGGGGCTCTCTCCTCAGCGGGACTCGTGGCGAGACCCCCACCCCAGCCCTCCCCCGCAAGCGGGAGAGGGAGCCCTACGACCTCCCGTGCATCAGCTTGCGAGACGGACTGCGCGAGCTTGCGCTTGATGCGGTCGATGGGCAGGCGTGGCAGCCACAGGCTGAGGATACGCCGACGGTTCACTGAATTGGCACTCATCACATTTCCATTCCATGATCCATCGCCCGACCGGGCCATGACGGTTGCGCACGAGTTCGGCCTCGAAGCGCGGCGCGCCCCAGGCGCAAGCCGCATTGCCGGGCGGCGAATGCGCCGCGCGCACGATCCAGCGCGTCTCCGCGGTCGAGGGGATCGCCGTCGCTGCGATCCGCAGCACCAGCGCGGTGACGCCGGAGGCTTGCGCAGCCAAGGTCAGTTTGCGGCTGGCGACGAGATCGAGCTGGCGCGCATGGCCCCAGATCTCGAGCACGACCGCGCCGAGCGCATCGCAGGCGAGCGCGTCGGCCGCGGTGCGCAGGCCGCTGTCGACATCGGCGGCACGCACGGTGACCAAGAGGCGCGGATCGAGGCCGAGTTCGGCGAGCCCGCGCATCGATAGCGCGCCGTTTTCGCGATCGGAAAAATCCTGCCGCACCCAGACCAGCGGCTTGCGCGCTGACACCCGCCCGGCGAGCCCGGCGATGAAGCCGGTCGCCGCGCCGCCTTGATGGCCGGCCGCGAACACCTCGTGCAGCGCGGCCGGTGCAAGCCCGCCGCGCAGCATCGCGTCCGCGCTCGTGTGTCCAAGCGCGATGCGATTCGGCATCGCCGCCTCCGATGGCGCCTCGATGCGCGCGATGCTGCCGCGCAGAGACGCAAGCGTACCCGTGCGTGCGCCATTCATTGCGCCGCTCCTTCCACCTGAAAATTTGAGGCCGTCACTGACCAGAACAGAGAACCAGGGACTGGCCCATTTGTTCATGATATGTTCTAATATAAAGCTAACAGGGCCCGCGGAGTCAATCGGATTGGTGAGCCCATCGATTCATGAATGGAATCAATGGGATTCAGCAGCCGCCGAACCGGATGGGCCCTGCTCTTCCGCAAGTCAGGCGCGCAGGCCCCCAAAATGGCGGCGTGACGGAAACGGAGCAACCGCATGCGTATCATCGTGCTCGACAACGACACCGATTTCGAGGGCTGGCGCAAGGCCGCGCGGCGATTGGCGCTGAATGATGTGAAGCCTGCGGAGGTCACGTGGACCGTACGCAAGGACGACGAACTGTCGTCAGCCTCCTGCGTGAATGACTTGCCCGATGCGCCACAGGCGCGGTTCAACGTGACAGCCATATTCGTCGAGCTTGCAAAGGCCGCGATCCTGCATCGCAACGACGAGCGCTTCGCCCTGCTCTATCGCCTGCTGTGGCGGCTGCGCAGCCATCACGATCTGCTCAGCGCAACTGATGATCCTGACGTCGCCGAGGTCCACGCGATGGCGCGCGCGGTCTATGGCGACATCGACAGGATGCACGCACAGCTCCGCTTCCGCGAGATCGGCCGCGAGCGGACGGCGCATTACGTCGCCTGGTTCGAGCCGGAGCATCGCATCGTCGAGCTCGCCGCACCTTTCTTCGCCGGCCGCTTCGCCGACATGCCGTGGTCGATCCTGACTCCCGACGTCTGCGCGCATTGGGACGGGCACGCGATCTCGATCTCGCCGGGCATCGCCAAATCCGAGGTGCCGAGCGAGGATCGGCTCGAGGAGGCTTGGCGGCGTCATGACAACGGCCTCTTCAATCCCGCACGGCTGAAAGTGATGGAGATGCCGCAGGCCTATTGGAGGAACCTGCCCGAGGACTCGATCATTAAGCCGCTGATCGAAGACGCCATGCGCATGACCAGCGGCCCCTTCATTGCACGCAAGGCGGCCGCGCCGCTGAAGCCGCAGGATGAGCCGATGGCCCGCAAGCAAGCCCGAGACAAACAAGTCAAAGACAAGCAGATCCAAGACAAACAAGCTCACGACACGATCGCTGCCTTGCGCGAAGAGGCCGCCGATTGCCGCGCCTGCCCGCTATGGAAGGACGCAACCCAGACCGTGTTCGGAGAAGGGCCACAAGACGCGTCGCTGATGCTGGTCGGCGAGCAGCCCGGCGACAAGGAAGATCTCGCAGGCCATCCCTTTGTCGGACCGGCCGGGCAGATGCTCGATCGCGCGCTTGAGAACGCCGGCATCGCGCGCGCCAAGGTCTACATCACCAACGCGGTGAAGCACTTCAAATTCGTGCCGCGCGGCAAGATCCGGCTGCACCAGAAGCCGGGCACGCCGGAGATCCGCGCCTGCCGCCAGTGGTACGCACGCGAGCTTGACGCCATCAGGCCGGAACTCGTGGTGGCGCTCGGCGCCACCGCAGCGCAGAGCGTGCTCGGCAAGATCACCCCGATCAACAAGAACCGCGGCCGCCTGATCGATCACGACGGAACCAAGGTGCTCGTCACCGTACACCCGTCCTACCTGTTGCGGCTGCCCGACGAGAAAGCCAGAGCGCTGGAATATCAGCGTTTTGTCGACGATCTGAAAATTGCCGCAGATCAGTTGCGCAATCCGGCCCGCGCGGCCTGAGTTGCGCCAAACCGGCGGAACCAGGGACAACACTTCAACGTGAAATTGTTTCTGGACGCTGACAAATACCTACAACCTTTAATTGATCCGTGGTACTGTGACATGTTCCATAGGTATCGGGCGTCATGTTCACGCCATGACGTACCTGAGGCGGGCGCACTGCACGGTTTGCTAGCCCCAATCGTGCGGCGCGCCACCTCATCTCGCAATCCTCCCTCCTCACTCACTCGTCCGCAGCACGCGCTGGATTTCTGGTTATTTGAATTCCTGGTTGCCAGGTTTTCCGGTGACCTCGATTCCCCGTGGCGTGGCTTCACGGGCCCGACGTCTCGCTGCCGGCGTCCTCACCTTCCACATGTCTCGCTCCGCGAAACCCGGACGGTGACCTCAGTCACGATCATTGCGCGATCGGTGATCGTCTGTTGCTGAAGATTGCCACGAGGCCGCGAAGGCCCGTGGACCTTCAATGCGTTGCACAACAATTCGGCGGGATGTCCACCGTCATGGGTGGGCCGGCTCATTTCGCGGGCCGGATTTCAATTGCCTGTCATATGCATCGATCAAAATCGGCGGCATTGGGACAGGAGTTTACCATGAGCGATATGGCGTTACCCGGCTCGATCGAGCCCGCCCTGAAAAAGGGACCGGACCTCGACAAGGGCTTTCATCCTCTGACCGGCGTCATCTATTTGGGCGTGGTTGCGGCCGCGCTGCTGTTTGTTGCCTACAGCATCTATGTCGACGTCGACGCCACCGGTACGCGCATCACCTCGTTCCTGCCCTACATCCTGCTGTTCGTCGCGCTGCTGATCGCGCTCGGCTTCGAATTCGTCAACGGCTTCCACGACACCGCCAACGCGGTCGCCACCGTGATCTACACCCGCTCGCTGCCGGCGCATGTCGCCGTGGTCTGGTCGGGCATCTTCAACCTGATCGGCGTGCTGCTCTCGAGCGGCGCCGTCGCGTTCGGCATCGTGTCGCTGCTTCCGGTCGAACTGATCCTGCAGGTCGGCTCCAGCGCCGGCTTTGCGATGGTGTTCGCGCTGCTGATCGCCGCCATCATCTGGAATCTCGGCACCTGGTGGCTCGGCTTGCCGGCCTCGAGCTCGCACACCCTGATCGGCTCGATCATGGGCGTCGGCATCACCAACGCGCTGCTGCGAGGCCGCGACGGCACCTCCGGTGTTGACTGGTCGCAGGCGACCAACATCGCCAAGGCGCTGCTGCTGTCGCCGCTGTTCGGCTTCGCGCTCGCCGCCGGCCTGCTCTACATCCTCAAGATCGTGCTGGCGCGCGCGACGCCGGCGCTGTTCGGCGAGCCGGTCGGCAACCAGCCGCCGCCGTGGTGGATCCGCGGCATCCTGATCCTGACCTGCACGCTGGTCAGCTTCTTCCACGGCTCGAACGACGGTCAGAAGGGCATGGGCCTGATCATGCTGATCCTGATCGGCACCGTGCCGACCGCCTACGCGCTGAACCGCGCGCTGCCCGCGAGCCAGATCGAGCAGTTCGCCGCGCATTCCACCTCGGCCAGCAAGGTCATCGAAGGCAAGGCCGCCGGTTACAATGTGATCGGCAATCCGCGCCCGGCCGTGACCAACTATGTCGCGCAGCACCAGATCAACGAAGGCACCTATCCGTCGCTCGCGATGCTGGTGCGTGACATCGGCCAGCAGGTTGCCCAGTATGGCTCGCTGGCCAAGTTCCCGGCCGACGCGGTCGGCAACACCCGTAACGACATGTACCTGGCGTCCGAGGCGATCCGCTTCCTGATGAAGGACAAGGAAGCCGAGCTGACTGCCGCCGAGGTCGCCACGCTGAACGAGTACAAGGGCTCGCTCGACAGCGCGACAAAGTTCATCCCGAGCTGGGTGAAGTTCGCCGTCGCCATCGCGCTCGGCCTCGGCACCATGGTCGGCTGGAAGCGGATCGTCGTCACCGTCGGCGAGAAGATCGGCAAGACCCACCTGACCTACGCGCAGGGCGCCTGCGCCGAGATCACGGCGGCCGCGACGATTGCGGCGGCCGACGGCTACGGCCTGCCGGTCTCGACCACACACGTGCTGTCGTCAGGCATTGCCGGCACCATGGCCGCCAACGGCTCCGGCCTGCAATGGTCGACGATCCGCAATATCGCGATGGCCTGGATGCTGACCCTGCCCGCCGCGATGATCATCTCGGGCTGTCTGTACTACGTGTTCTACCACGTGTTCTGATGCCGACACGCTTTCGGCGCGGCAACGCGCCGGGCAAAAGGCCCGCGCCATTGTTGCGGGCCTTTTCTTTTTTGGGTATTGCCGTCATTGCGAGCACAGCGAAGCAATCCATGCCTCCGCAAGTGACGTGATGGATTGCTTCGCTGCGCTCGCAATGACGAACAGGCTAGATAGAGCGCAAGCGTCACGTAGCTTGGTCAAGCCGCGCAAGCCTTGGCGACCTCCGCCAGCAGACCGCGCGCCCATTTGTGCAGGCCGGACTTGGCCGTCCGGGCGCTCCAATACATGTCGATCGAGATCGGCCCCCGGAACGGCAGCGACGCGACGTGCAGGCCGCCGCGTATCGCCCGCGCCAGGTGATGCGGGATCGTCGCAACGAGCCTTGTGCCGGCGACGATGCGCTCCAGACTGTCGTGGTTCGGAAGGCTGACCGCGGGCTCGATCTCGATCTCCCTCGCCTTGAGCGCCTCGAGATAAAGCGGCTGCCACTCGCCGCTATGGGTGATGAAGACGTGTTCGGCCTTGGCGTAGGCCGATAATGCGATCCGGCCGCGCGCCAGCGGATTGGCCGGATCCATCACGCAGACATAGTAATCGGTGAGGATATGGCGCCGGAAGAAGCTTTCGCCGACGACCCCGACCGGACCGAGCACGATGTCGCACTGGTTCTGCTTGAGATGGACGTCGCCATGGCCCGCGGCGTCGAGCAGCACGAGGCGGACCCGCGGCGCGCCGGCACGTAGCCGCGCACTGAATTGCGGGATCAGGGTCTGGCGTTCGTGATAGTTGCAGGAGATCGTCACGCTGCCCTGCGCCGTCGCCGGATCGAATTCGACCGGTGAGGCGAGCCCATCGATCTCGCCGATCATGTCCCGCGCCCAGCTGACCAGCGCCGCGCAGCGCTCGGTCGCCATCACGCCATTGCCGTTGCGGACGAACAAGGGATCACCGAGCGCGCCGCGCAGCCGCTCGACCGCATAGCTGATGGTGGACTGGTTGACGTCGAGCCGCTTGGCAGCCGCCGAGAACGACTGCAGGTCGTAGACCAGCACAAGCGTCCGCAAGGTCCCGATGTCGATCGGATCGATCGAGGAATTGGCCGCCACGCTGCACCTCCCGCCTTGCTGGCGGCCCAGCCTAGCACGATGTCATTGAATAATTCGATGGATGATATCGATCTCATCGAATTGAACGATGACGGCCCCAAGCGCTAGCCTTCGCAAAAAGCGCCCCGGGAGGACCAATGACCAGCACTGTGCCCGTCGTCACCGACATCGCGTATCAGGATCTGCTCGACGACCCCTATCCGATCTTCCGCCGCCTGGGCGAGCTGGCGCCGGCGGTGTTCGTCGAGCCCGCGAGGCTGACGCTGGTGACGCGGTTCGACGACATCGTGCGGATCGAGCGCGATCCCGCGACCTACTCGGCCGACAATCCCACCTCGCTGGTCAACAAGGTGATGGGGCCGACCTTCATGCGCAAGGACGGCGCCGAGCACGCGATCGGCCGCAAGGCGATCGAGCCCTCGTTCCGCCCGGCCACGATCAAGGAGTATTGGGCGCCGAAATTCACCGCGATCGCGCAAGAGCTGATCGATGACCTGTCCGCTGCCGATGAGCCCGATCTGTTCTCAGCGCTCGCCGCGCCGATGGCTTCGCGCAGCCTGATGACGATGATCGGCTTTCGCGCGATGCCGTGGCAGATCCTGGCCGACTGGTCGCAGGCGCTGATCGACGGCGCGGGCAATTACACAGCCGATGCCGGGATCGAGCGCAAGGCGATGCAGGCGAGCGCCGATGTCGACGCCGCGATCGACGCGGTGCTCGACGATCACCGCAGCCACCCCAATCCCTCGATCCTGTCCTCGATGGTCAACGCCGATCCGCCGATGCCGATCGAGGGCATCCGCGCCAACATCAAGGTGATCATCGGCGGCGGACTGAACGAGCCGCGCGATGCGATCCTGACCCTCGTGCTCGGTCTCCTGCAAAACCCGGCGCAGAAGGACAGCGTGCTGGCGCAGCCGGAACTATGGCCAGCTGCGCTCGAGGAAGCGGTGCGCTGGATCTCGCCGATCGGTATGTATCCGCGCCGCGTCACCCGCGATGTCGATCTTTCCGGCACCACGCTGCCTGAGGGCCTTCAGATCGGGCTCTGCGTCGGCGCGGCGAACCGCGACGGCAATCGCTTCGCCGAGCCCGATCGTTTTGACGTGACGCGACCGAAGCAATCGCATCTGGCGTTCGGCGCCGGACCGCATTTCTGTGCCGGCACCTGGGTGTCGCGGCTCACCGTCGGCAAGATCGTGGTGCCGATGCTGTTCGCGCGCTTGCCCAATTTGCGCCTCCGCGCGGAGGCGCCGCCTGTCGTCCGCGGCTGGGTGTTCCGCGGACCGGTGACGCTGCCGGTGCGATGGGATGCGTGAGGTCGTCCGGGACGCGGACTCATTAAGCTGCAGCCACGGCCTGATTGACGCGCGTTGAACGAAGGCAAGGTAGTCGGCGGCAAGCCTGCCTTAGCGCGTCGCTACCAGACATTGTTCGATCCCGTTGAAGAACCTCTCGACCCGGTTGCTTGGGAGTTTGAATCACGGGGATCCGGCAGGACGCAACGCTCTCGGCCCGGCCCCGGCCTACGGGCAGAAGCGGACATCACCCGTCGGCTCCCCCGCTCAATTCGTCGAAAATGGCCCAAAGCGGACGTGTTTGAGCGTGCAGAAGTTGCCAATTCCAGGAGAACTCGCGTATGCACTATGTGTAGGGTCGTAGTGTGAGCAATTTAAATGGCGATAGAGCTGAGGGGCGCGAGCGGCGAGGGATTTGCGACGATCGCCGTTGACGGTCGCGTGTTGGATTCCTGGTTCCTTCAGCTGCGCCTGGTCGCGGAGGCCGGCAACGCGGCAACGGTACGGCTGACGAAGGACGAGATCAACAGATCGTTGGGTGGGTCGGCAGACGGATATGCGCGACACGACGACGTCCGCAATGTCGACATCGTTCCAATCCGTACGGAAGTTGGCTCCCTTGCATCTGCGCCGACTGATGCGCACGACGCATATCTTCGACTCCATCTACTGAGCCACCGGCTCGTTCAGCCGAATTGCCTGAACCTTGATGGAATTTTCAGTCTGTTACCTAACGTTGCCTGGACGACCCTCGGTCCCTGTGAATGCTCCCGTGTACCGGAAGCACGACTGATGGCACGAAAGCGTGCGCTCGCGTTTGAGGTGACAGGCGTGGACAAGTTTCCGCGCATGACTGACTATGTAACGCCTGCGGACGTGAGAATTGCGGATGCGGATCGCGTAAGGCTCGGAGCCTACTTGGCTCCGGGCACGACCGTCATGCATGAAGGCTTTTGCAATTTTAATGCAGGTACGCTCGGTCCCTGCATGGTCGAAGGCCGGATAAGCGCTGGTGTGGTTGTGGGAAGCGGCAGCGACGTTGGTGGCGGAGCGTCGATCATGGGCACTCTGTCCGGAGGCGGGAAAGAGCGGATTACAGTTGGTGAACGCTGCCTGATCGGCGCCAACGCCGGTATCGGCATTTCATTGGGTAACGATTGTATCGTCGAGGCGGGCTGTTATGTCACGGCAGGCGCGCGCATCCTTTTGGAAGATGGCCGAGTGCTGAAAGCCAAAGAACTCTCAGGCCAGAAGGGCCTTCTGTTTCGTCGCAATTCCCAGAGCGGCGCTCTCGAGGCAACCAGACGCACAGAAAATTGGGACGGCCTCAACTCGCAACTTCACGGCTAGGCAGCTCACTCGAAGACGTCGCCGGCGACATGTGGCGCGTCAGCGACGTCGCCTTCTGGCCCCTCGCGTCATTTGCTGCTGCTGCACAAGGCGGCCGTTAGCGGAGCGCAGCGGACATCATGAGAACTCATGAGTACGCGCACTGGCTCGTCATTGCGAGCCAACGGGTCGCGCGAACGCGCGCCCGATGACAGGCTCCGCGAAGCAATCCATCTCTTCGCTCGCTGAAGCATGGATTGCTTCGTCGCCGCGCTCCCTTGCGCAAACGCTTCGCGTTTGTCGCAGGCAATGACGGTTGAATTTGCGACGCAGACAGCGTGCATCACGCCGCCAGCGCGTCCTCCACGATCTTCACGAAATACGAGGTGCCGTAAACGATCGCCTCGTCGTTGAAATTATAGGCGGGGTGATGAAGACCGGCGCTGTCGCCGTTGCCGCAGAAGATGAAGGCGCCGGGCCGCGCTTCCAGCATGTACGAAAAATCCTCGCCGCCCATCAGCGGCGGCATCGGATGCACGTTGCTGTCGCCGGCCACTTCCTTGGCGATCCGGGTCGCGAATTCGGTCTGCGACGCGTGGTTGACGGTCACGGGATAGCCGCGCTTGTAGTCGAGATCGATCCGGGCGCCGGTCAATTGAGCCACGCCTTTGACCACTTCGCCGATGCGCTTCTCGATCAATTGCCGGACCTCCGGGGTCAGGGTGCGGACGGTGCCGCGCAAGACCGCGGTCTGCGGAATCACGTTGCGGGCATTGCCGGCGTGGAATTCGCAGATCGAGATCACGGCGGAATCGAGCGGATCGACGCTGCGCGACACGATCGACTGCAGCGCGGTGATCAGTTGCGCGCCGACCATCACCGAATCGATGCATTTGTGCGGCCGCGCGGCGTGGCCGCCGAGCCCCTCGATGTTGATATTGACCTCGTCGGTGGACGCCATGATCGGACCGGAGCGGATCGCGAACGAGCCGATCGCAATCCCCGGACCGTTGTGCATGCCGTAAACCTGCTGGACGCCGAAGCGGTCCATCAGGCCGTCCTTGATCATGGCGGCCGCGCCGGCCCCACCCTCCTCGGCCGGCTGGAAGATCACGACCGCATCGCCGGCGAAATTGCGCGTCTCGGCGAGATAGCGCGCCGCGCCGAGCAGCATCGCGGTGTGGCCGTCGTGGCCGCACGCGTGCATCTTGCCCGGCGTCTTCGAGGCGTAAGGCAGGTTGGTTTCCTCGTGGATCGGCAGCGCGTCCATGTCGGCGCGCAGGCCGATCACCTTGACGTCGCCTTTGGCCGCCCCCTTCTTGCCCTTGATGACCCCGACCACGCCGGTTTTGCCAAGCCCGGTCACGACCTCGTCGCAGCCGAATTCCCGCAGCCGGTCGGCCACGAATGATGCAGTGCGGTGCACGTCATACAGCAGTTCGGGGTTTTCATGGATGTTGCGGCGCCAGGCCTGGATATCGGGTTGCAGATCGGCGACGCGGTTGACGATGGGCATGAGAATTCTGGCCTCAGAGGTTGGACGTAAGACTTGTCTAGCATGCAAGAGCCGGTCCACCCAACAGATGTGGCATGCCTCCGGCCTGGGTCCTGCATTCGCAAATAAGATGCCGAATGTGCCCAGGACATGGGGGCTGGGCGACCTTGCGTCCGTTCGCCAATGTCTGGCCCGACGGGATCGCATCCGACCAAAGCCCAATAGTGCCGGGGATTTCTCATGCGGATACTACTTCAGGTTTCCGCACCGAAATCCTCCAGCCTTCAAAGAAGGGCGCGGCTGCATGACGCCGGATCAAGCGGTCTTGTTCTCCACCGTCATCCTGCTGGTGCCGATGGGCTACTTCCTGCTCGCGGCTCCCGCGTTCCTGCTCGTGAAGCTCGACGTCCCGCCCGTCACCCGCCTGCTGCGCGGCATGTTCAATGCCTATTTCCTGGTGCTGACGGTCTCGGGTGTAATCGGGACGCTCGCCTTTGCCGCGGCGGGCCGGCCGGCCGTCGCGCTTGGCATCGCCTTGATCGCGGCGTTCGCGGTGCTGGCGCGCCGATGGTTCCTGCGGCGGCTCGATGCCGAGGCGAACGCGAGAGACCTTGGCGATCCCACCGCGGTGCGGCGGCTCCGCCGGCTGCATTGGGGCGGCATGCTGTGCAATGCGGTTCAGGTCTTCGTTCTGGTCGGCGGCATTCCCTATATGGCGCCGCTGCCTTGATCGGGCGTTGCTCCGCCGATCCCATATCCGCTTGGGGCGCGCAAGATTGGAAGCCGCGTCCGCTTTGCCCTCGAAGCGCGGCGCAGAGCAAGATCCGTTCTCGCCTGCTCGCTATGCGTCGCGTTTCCGATGCGGATCGTATTTCGAAAGTACGTCTTTGAGGTAATCCCGGCTCTTCCATTCCGGTGCGGGCGGCTCGTAGCCGGGCCGAGGAACGAACGGATTCGCCGCCACATCCGCTGACGCGCCCATCATGTCCGGAATGTAGCGCGGGCAATTCGGGAAGATTTCGCATTTGACGCTGACGACAAGCTTCGCACCATGATGCCGGGCAAGCGTTTCCGCGCCGTCGTGGATCGTTGCCTTGCCTCGGATGCGCGCGCGAAACGTCTTGCCGTCGAGGCGCACAAACAGCAACCCGACGTTCGGGTTGCGGTGAATATTGCCGAGCGTGCGGTACATGTTGTTGCCGTCATACTCGGGGTATTCAAGCGTGTCGGGCCCGGTGATCTTCACGAAGCCGGGATCGCCACAACGCATCGAACAATCGACATTGTCCTGATAGCTCGTTGCAATGAAAAAGAACCGCGTCTCCTCGATGAGCTTGCGCTCCTGTTCCCAGAATTCGAAGTGGAGGCGATGCTTCTCGAGGCCGTCGGCGACGCGACGACCGTCGAAGCGGTCCTGCAACTCACGCATTCCGTCGTGGTAGAAAGGGGCGCGAACGGGATCTGCCACAGGACTCCTCCAGCAAGTTGAGCAACCGATCTGCAAGTTTTTGCACGGCGAGAACATGCGGCGCAGCGGCAGCAGAATCTCCTGGGCGCGCCCGGCCGCAGGTGGCTAATTTCCTCGCGCCTGCCGGTCGAACGCGCTCAACACGGCAAGCGTCATGGCCTCGACGCCGGTCTTGATGGTCGGCTCCGGTACCGGCGCGAACAGCGGCGAGTGGTTGGTCGGCAATGGCGGGCCGCTGCCCGCCCGCGCCGCGGCGACGCGCTCCGGCTCGTAGACACCGATGTTGAAGAACATCGACGGCACACCGGCGCTGACGAATTCCGAATAATCCTCGCTGGGCGTGCCGGGCGGCGAGGTTGCGAACCTGTCGCCAAACGCCGCCTTCAGCACCTTTTCCGCCGTGCCGACCACGTCGGGATCGTTGATCACGGCCTTGGTCCCTTCGGCGAGGTTGATCTCAGGCTCCGGCGCATTCGACATGACGGCGACCGCCCTCGCCGTCCGCTCGATGCCTGCAAGCATTTTGGCGCGCACCTCGGGCTTGAAGGTGCGAATGGTGCCGAGCAGCACCACATCATCAGGAATGATATTTGACGCGGTGCCGCCGTGAATTGCGCCGATGCTGACCACGCCGAATTCGGTCGGGTCCTTTTCGCGGCTGATCACGCTCTGAACATCGACGACAAAGCGCGCGGCCATCATCACGGGATCGATCGTCGCCTGCGGTACCGCACCGTGCCCACCGCGGCCACGGAATTTGATGTAGAGGCCATCGGCGGCGGACGAGCCGATCCCGACGCGATAGCGCACTGTTCCGTAGGCGAACGGGCCATCGTGCAAGGCGAAGCCGAAATCCGGCTTTGGAAACCTCGTGAACAGACCATCCGCCAGCATCGCCTTGGCGCCCGCCACGATCTCTTCAGCCGGCTGGGCGATGAACATCAGCGTGCCGTGCCACTGGTCTTTCAGGCCGACCAGCGTCTTGGCCGTCCCCACCCAGCTCGCCATGTGGACGTCGTGGCCGCAGCTGTGCGCCACGAAGGTTTCCCGTCCCTGCCAGTTGGTCTTGTCGTGGCTGGCATAGGGAAGCCCGGTCTTCTCCTCCATCGGCAGCGCATCGAGCTCGGTGCGCACCATGATGGTGGGGCCCTCGCCGTTCCTGTGGATCGCGACCAGCCCGGTCTTGCCGACATGCTCCGTCACCTCGAAGCCCAGCGCCCGCATCTCGGCAGCCAGTTTGGCCGCGGTCTTCTCCTCCTGAAAAGCGATCTCGGGATGGGCGTGAAGATCCTTGTAGAGCGCGTCGAGTTTCGGATAGTCGGTCTCGACCGACTTCTCGATTGCACCCTTCAGCGCGACGACATCCAGTTCGGCATTGGCGCGGTGCGGCAATGAAGCGCAGAGCGCGGCGGACGCAAGCAGCGTGAGAACAATCTTGTTCATGGCAATCGCTCCAACCGAAACCCGGATATTGCATCCCGAACGCCAGGCCGGGCTCGGCTCCGCGATCTAAGCAGGCAAGGCGATTGGAAACAATGACTGATCGAGAGCGTGTGCGCGCCTAGCACGAGCTGAGCATCTGGCTGCGGATCTCCTGTGCGGTGCGGCGCAGCGGCAGCAGAAATTTCTTGCGCGCGCCGGCCTCGCTGACCGTGCCGGAGATCGTGTTGACGCTGAGCGCTGCGACCACCGCGCCGGCCGGATCGCGCAGCGGCACGGCGATGCCGCAGATCGCCGGATCAAGCTCGCCATCGACCCAGGCATAGCCGTCGCTCTCGACCCGCGCGAGCGATTCGCCGAGACGCTCCGGATCGGTCACGGTGCGCGGCGTGACCTGCTTGAAGCCGCCGGTCGCAAGATAGGCCTCGCGGGCGCCAGGCGGCAGCGCCGCGAGCATGACGCGGCCGAGCGACACCAGATGCGCCGGGAGGCGGCTGCCGACGCCGAGATTGGCCGACAGGATCCGCCGCGCCGGCAGGCGTAGCGCATAGACGATCTCGTCCTCGTCGAGCACCGCCATCGCGCAGGACTCCCCGATCTCGTTGCGCAAATTCTCCAACGCACGCTGCGCATGCGCCCAATAAGGCAGCGCATTGAGATAGGACAGGCCGAGCCCGAGCGCGCGCGGCCGCAGGCTGAAATAGCGTCCGTCGGAGGCGCAGTATTTCAGCGCCACCAGGGTCGCAAGAATGCGGCGCGCGGTGGCGCGGTTGAGACCGGCGGTGTCGGCGGCCTCCGCCAGCGTGTGCCGGCCCGGCGGCTTGCCGAGCGCCTCGATGATCGAGAAGCCGCGCGCGATCGCGCGCACGAAGCCGTCACTCTCTTTGCTCATGGCGTCATCTTGGTGGGGGCGTCGTCCTGCTCTTCACATCGCAGCCCGCATGGCTGCCTGCACATGACGCGGCGGTGCCCGCTTGTCAGGGGCTCCCGACCGCGCTAGCGTCAATTCACACAGCGAATGAACTGTTCGCTTGGCGAACTGCATAGCAGGAGGATTCTCGATGGCGCAAGCAGAAAGTTCTGCGGCCACCCCGTTCGAAACCGATTTCTGGAAGGACGCGAAGCTGCGCAAGGTGTGGGACGACATCGTCCCCGGCGAGCCGCGCAAGACGCTGCCCTACAAGCTGACGCAGGAGGCGATCGCGCTGTACTGCCGGGCGGTCGGCGAGACCAACCCGCTCTATCTCGACGAGACCGCCGCGAAGGCCGGGCCTTATGGCGGGCTGATCGCGCCGCCCGCGATCCATATCCTGTTGATGTTCGCCTGCACGCCGGCCGACGACTGGATGCGCTCGCCGGGTACCGTCAATGCCGGGCAGTCGTGGAGCTACAACATCCCTGCCCGTCCCGGCGACACCATCACCCTGCAGGCCCGCGCGCTCGACAAGTTCATCAAGCGCGAGCGGCTGTTCGTGGTGCACGACAACGTCTTCTTCAACCAGCATGGCGACGTGATCTGCTCGGGTCGCGGCCAGACCATCCGTCCGATGTAAGGAGGATCACGATGACCTCAGCGAATTTCGATGCTCTCAAGGCCGGCGATACCATCGACGGCCCCGCTTTCGCCGTCTCGCGCGAATCGATCCGCCTGTTCTGCGATGCATCGCTCGACTACAACCCGCTGCATCTCGACGACAACTACATGAAGGGCGACTTCGGCAAGACCAATTTCGGCGGCATCATCATGCATGGCATGAACAATTTCGGCCTGATCTCGCGCATGCTGACCGACTGGGCTCTGCCTGCCGGCGCGATCCATCGAAGGCTCGAGACGCGCTGGCTGAAGCCGGTGAAGCCCGGCGACACGATCCGCCCGGCCGGCACCATCAAGGCCAAACAGACCACCGCGAAGTCACGCTGGGTGCTGGTCGATGTCGCCGTGCAGAACCAGCGCGGCGAGACGGTCGCGGCCGGCGAAGCGATGCTGGAGTTTCCCAGCGCGAAGGCGAGCTAGCGGGACGATCGAGAGCGCGCGGCGGGCTCCGCTTCACCTCGCCTCGCCCCGCCTGCGGGGAGAGGTCGGAACGCATCGTCAGATGCGTTCCGGGTGAGGGGGAGCCTCCGCGGGCTCAGCCGCATTATGCGGAGACAGCCCCTCACCCCAACCCTCTCCCGGTAAGAACGGGGCGAGGGAGCCAACCGCCATCGTCGCGCTAAGCGACTCAACAATCAAAAGAATCATTTGGAGGTTTCAATGCAGGATGCGGCCCATTCGCGGCTCTATGGACGGTTCGCCTGGCGCCTGATCCCGTTCCTGCTGGCGTGCTACACGGTTGCGATCATCGATCGCTTCAACATCGGCTTTGCCAAGCTGCAATTCCTGCACGATTTGAACATTGATGACGCCGTGTTCGGGCTGGCCGCCGGCATCTTCTCGGTCGGCTATGTCGCGCTCGAAGTGCCGAGCAATCTGCTGCTGGTCAGGATCGGCGTCCGCAAGACGCTGCTGCGGATCATGCTGCTGTGGGGCGCTGTGACCGTGCTGCTCGCGCTGGTGCAGAACCAGTATCACCTCTATCTGCTGCGCTTCCTGCTCGGCGCCGCCGAGGGCGGCTTCTTCCCCGGCATCCTGTATTACCTGACGCTGTGGTTTCCGGACCGCGTGCGCGGCCGCATGACCAGCCTGTTCGTGATGGCGGTGCCGCTCGGCGGCGTCATCGCGGGACCGCTGTCGGGCCTGATCATGGATCACATGCAGGGCGTCCATGGCCTGCATGGCTGGCAGTGGCTGTTCATCCTCGAAGGCGTTCCCGCCGTGCTGCTCGGCATCGCCGCGTATCTTTATCTCGCCGACGGGCCACAGGCCGCGAACTGGCTCAGCGCCGACGAGCGACGGCTGGTCGCAAGCGATCTCGCCCGCGACCGCGCCGCCGTTCCCGGCACCACGCGCAGCTTCGTGGCGGCGCTGCGCGAGCCGCGCGTCTATCTCTTGTCCTTCATCTATTTCGCGTTCTTCTGCTCGCTCAACACCATCCTGCTGTGGACGCCGACGCTGCTCAAGCGCGTCGGCGTGGCGACCACCACCGAGATCGGCTGGCTGAGCGGCGCGATCTCGGTCGCCTCGGCGATCGGCATGGTCGCGATCGGCTACAGCTCCGATCGCACGCGGGAACGGCGCTGGCACGTGGTCTGCTGCGGTCTCGTCGCAGCGGCGTGCTTCATCGCCTTGCAGGCCGCGCAAGGCAGCATCCTGCTGACCGTGACGCTGCTCGCCATCGCCTCGATCGGCATCTTCGCGATTCTCTCCCTGTTCTGGACCATTCCGAACGCGATGCTGGAAGGCAGCGCCGCGGCGGGCGGTATCGCGCTGATCAGCGCGATAGGCTCGTTCGGCGGCGCGGTCTGCCCTGCCCTGATCGGCTGGATGAATGTCGCGACCGGGAGCATCTACACACCGCTCGCCCTGGTCGGCGCCGTGCTCGCGATCGGCATGCTGACGCTGATCGTCTGTGTGCCGCGGCCTGGACCCGAGGTCACGCTCGCCGAACCGAGCCGTCCCTGATCATCCAGCGCACGCCCGGCGCCGTCGGCCGGGCTTGTCTCGACCGGCTGCGTCTGGATAGAACTCGATTCTGACTCTGTCAGAACCGAGTTCTATTTTCTTGTATTGACGCGTTTTCTTCACGCGAACCGGGCTCCACTTCGCTCGAAAACGCTATAGAAGGACGTCAACAAAAGACGCTTGCCGGGAACGAGGACATGCCGCGAAGGCTCGAAGGTGATTTCGACTACATTATCGTCGGCGCAGGCACGGCGGGCTGCATCATGGCCAACCGCCTGTCGGCCGATCCGAAGAAGCGCGTGCTGCTGCTGGAAGCCGGCGGCAAGGACAATTGGATCTGGTTTCACATTCCGGTCGGCTATCTCTTCGCGATCGGCAATCCGCGCTCGGACTGGATGTTCAAGACCGAGGCCGAGCCCGGCCTGAACGGCCGCGCGCTCGCCTATCCGCGCGGCAAGGTGATCGGGGGCTCGTCGGCGATCAACGCCATGATCTCGATGCGCGGCCAGGCCGCGGACTACGATCACTGGCGCCAGCTCGGTCTCGCCGGGTGGAGCTACAGCGACGTGCTGCCGGCATTCAAGCGGCTGGAGGATCACTTCCTCGGCGAAAGCGAGCATCATGGCGTCGGCGGGGGCTGGCGCATCGAAGCGCCGCGGCTGTCGTGGCAGATCCTCGACGCGGTCGGCGATGCCGCCGAGGAGATGGGCATCAAGCGCATCCCTGACTTCAACACCGGCGACAACGAAGGCACCAGCTACTTCCACGTCAACCAGAAGCGCGGGCGGCGCTGGTCGTCGGCGCGCGGCTTCCTCAAGCCGGTGCTGAACCGCGGCAACCTCAGGCTCGAGACCGACGTGCTGGTCGACCGCCTGATCATCGAGAGCGGCCGCGCCGCCGGCGTGCTGTTCCGTCAGGGCAACGAGACGGTAGAAGCGCGCGCCAAAGGCGAAGTGATCCTCTGCGCCGGCTCGATCGGCACCACGCAGGTGCTGCATCGTTCCGGCATCGGCCCGTCCGAATGGCTGTCGCCGCTCGGCATCGACATCGTGGCTGACGTGCAGGGCATCGGCCACAATCTGCAGGACCATCTGCAGCAGCGCGCGATCTACAAGGTATCGGGCGTGCGCACGCTGAACGAGACCTACTACAACCTCGTGCGCCGCGGCCTGATGGGCCTCGACTACGCGTTCCGCCGCCGCGGGCCACTGACCATGGCGCCGTCGCAGCTCGGCATCTTCACGCGCTCGGATGCGACGCGCTCGCGCGCCAACATTCAGTTCCACGTGCAGCCGCTGTCGCTCGACAAGTTCGGCGATCCGCTGCATCGCTTCCCGGCAATCACGGTGAGCGCCTGCAATCTGCAGCCGACCTCGCGCGGCACGGTGCGGATCCGCTCGACCGCGCCCGACGACAAGCCGTCGATCGCGCCGAATTACCTGTCGACCGAGGACGACCGCCAGGTCGCGGCCGACGCGATCCGCACCACGCGCAGACTGATGAAGCAGAAGGCGCTGGAGAAATATCGTCCCGAGGAATTCCTGCCCGGCCCCTCGGTCGGCGACGACGACGCTTCGCTCGCCAAGGCCGCCGGCGACATCGGCACTACGATCTTCCATCCCGTCGGCACCGCGAAGATGGGAACGGCAAACGATCCGATGGCCGTGGTCGACGAGCGCCTGCGCTTCTACGGCCTCAACGGCCTGCGCATCGCGGATGCCTCCGTGATGCCGACCATCACCTCCGGCAACACCAACACGCCGACCGCGATGATCGCCGAGAAGGCCGCGGCGATGATCCTGCAGGATGCACGATAGAGCGACGATGAACTCCCGGAAGCGCATTCTCGTTGGCGATGCCGGCGCGCAGATCGCGCTGGCACGATGGGGCGAGCCGGCCTCCGGCAAGCCGCCGGCGCTGTTGCTGCACGGCACCGGCTTTGTCGCCGAAGTGTGGACCGAGGTCGCGGAAGCGCTGGCCGCCGACTACACCGTTTATGCGCTCGACCGCCGCGGCCATGGCCTGAGCCACAAGCCGCCGGCCGACCGCTACCATTTCCAGGATTTCGCCGACGATGTCTGCATGGTGGTCGAACGCCTCGATCTCCATGACATCTACGGCATCGGTCACAGCGCCGGCGCGACCGACCTGATGCTCGCAACGAAGCTGATGCCGGACCGCTTCGCGCGGCTGTTCGTGACGGAGCCGACCGCGATGGATCCGCGCGCGCCGCGGACCGGCGGCTTGAGCGAGATCGCGAATGCATCGGTGCAGGGCGTGCTGCGCCGCCGCGCCGAATTCGACAATGCCGACGATTTGTTCCGGCGATTGCGCGAAGCACCGGCGTTCGCGCCGTGGACCGAGCCGTCGCTGTGGGCCTATGTCCATCACGGTTTTGCGCGGCTCGGCGACGGCCGCATGCAGCTACGCTGCACGCCTGAAATCGAGTCGGCGCTGCTTGGGCCGATCTTCCAGGCCATGGAGCAGATCTACACCGGCGATGCGCGCGGCAATCCGTTCCCGTGGTTCTCCGATATCGCTTGCCCGGTCTGCATCGCCACGGCGCAGCAGTCATGGCCGGTCTACAAGGAGATGGCCGACCGCGCCGCCGTCCTGATCCCGCACGCCAGCCGCTGGACGTTCGAGAACGTCGGGCATTGCGTCGCGCAGGAGGCGCCGGGGTTGATGGTTGCGGCGCTCAGGGCATTTGACGCGCAAGCCGGGTAGCACCAGCCAAACGCCCGCCAAAAGAAATCGCCGTCCCCTTGCGGGGGACGGCGGAAGCCACTCACGCAGTACTGGAACGTTTATTAGTGTTCGCCGTGGTGCTCGGCGTGATGCCGGCTCGCCTCGGTGTGGTGATGCTGGGCATGGCTGGCGTGACCATGGGCGCTGTGCGCGTGATGTGCCGCCTTGTGGTGATCGCCGGCTTCGTGGTGCTTGGCGGCTTCGCGGTGATGACGCGCCGCGTGTTCGTGATGCTCAGCTGCCTTGTGATGATGCTCAACGCCTGCGTGGTCGCTCATGAAGATCTCCCGGTGTGGCGAATGAAGTCCGCCATTCTTATGCAGGAGCGCTGACATTATGCTGACGGCTGCAAGACAGCTTTGTTGCGGTTGTTCATCTATGTTGCGGGACCTCGCCATGTTGCGGCGCGCGTCAGCGCCGCTACGCACATCGGCCGCCGCTCATTCCGGCGGCGGAAAGCGCTCGACGGTCGGCAGCTCATGCGCCGCTTCCATCCAGCGCAGCCGCTCCGCGACCTGGATATGCATCGTGACTGGCACCGCATCGGGATCGTCATAGGTGCCGCTCTGGATGTCGATGAACCCGGGCAACATGTTGCCATTGGTGTAGAAAAGCCCGGTACCGCAGTTCGCGCAGAAATGCCGCCGGCCATGCTCGGAGGACCGGTAGATGCTGGGCTGCCCCTTGGTCACCTTGACCATGCCTTCTGCGACCATCACCCAGCCGACCATCGGCGCGCCGGCATGGCGCCGGCAATCGGTGCAATGACACAGCGCATGGACGACCGGTTTCCCGGTCACCTCGTAACGAATCTCGCCGCAGTGACAGCCGCCGGTAACGCCAGCCATGTTTTCCTCCGACCGATCAGTGGTTTGCCGGGTCGATAGCGTTGCAGGCCCCAAACTTTTAATGGCGCATCTTGCCCTTGCGTCCACCTGTCGCGCCGGCCGTATGGCTGTCCGGCTTTCCGGCTCTCACGAAATCGTCATCCCGACCCTCAACCCCCTCCAAAGCCCGGGAATAAACCCTTAGGCCCGCCGATCACCTTCCCGGAAACCCAATCCCTGGGCCCAACGGGAGACTTGCTATGAGCGGACACGATCACGACCACCACGATGAAGAGAAGGGCGTCAGCCGACGCAAGGTGCTGGAATGCATGACCTGGGCCGGCACCGGCGTACTCTGGACGGTTACCGGCGGCGTGCCGCATTCGCTCGGCATCGTCGGCTCGGCGGCCGCAGCCGAAGCGACCACCGGTATGACCTTCATGCAGATCAGCGACAGCCATGTCGGCTTCGACAAGCCGGCCAACCCGAATGCCATCGGCACGCTTGAGGAGGCCATCAACAAGGTTCGGGCGATGCAGGTCAAGCCGTCGTTTATGATCCACACCGGCGACATCACGCATCTGTCGAAGGCGTCCGAATTCGATGACGCCGATCGCATCATCTCGCAGGCCAAGCTCGACGTGCATTACGTGCCGGGCGAGCACGATTTCATCGACGAAGAGGTCAAGCTCTACAAGGAGCGTTACGGCAAGGGCACCAAGGGTCCGGGCTACTACTCCTTCGACGCAGGCGGCGTGCATTTCGTTGGCCTCGTCAACGTCGTCGACCTCAAGGGCGGCGGCCTCGGCAATCTCGGCAACGAGCAGCTGGAATGGCTCGAGAACGACCTCAAGGGCCGCTCGAAGTCGACGCCAATCGTGCTGTTCGCCCACATCCCGCTGTGGACGGTCTATCCGCAATGGGGTTGGGGTACCGAGGACGGCGCCCGCGCACTGGAGTACGTCAAGGGCTTCGGCTCGGTCACCGTGCTGAACGGCCACATCCACCAGGTGATGCAGAAGGTCGAGGGCAACGTCACCTTCCACACCGCGCGTTCGACGGCCTTCCCGCAGCCCGCGCCGGGTGCCGCCCCCTCGCCCGGCCCGATGAAGGTCGAGGATGCCAAGCTGCGCAGCATGCTCGGCGTCGCCAGCATCAACTTCAAGCAGAACAGCCAGCCGCTGGCGATCATCGACACACCGCTGCAGGGCTGAGGCACAAGGCTGAGGGAAGAGACCGATGAGTTCGATCAATCGACGCGATTTCGGTATAGCCGTGGTCGCGACCATGCTGCTTCCTGTCACGGCGGCCCGCGCCGAAGACGTCGCGGTCCACATCGACAACTTCTCGTTCGCGCCGAACCCGCTCGAGGTGAAGGTCGGCACCACCGTGACCTGGACCAACCGCGACGACATCCCGCACACCGTGGTGTGTGCGGGCAAATTCCGCTCCAAGACCATGGATACCGACGGCACCTTCTCGTTCACCTTCACGGAGCCCGGCGAGTACAAGTATTTCTGCTCGCTGCATCCGCACATGACAGGCAGTATCAAGGTTGGGTAACGTGACCAGCCATACAATCACAGCGATGCCCGGCCGGTGGCCCTCCGCCCCCGGCCGGGCACAAGCCGTCTCTCGACATGCCGGGCAGGACACGATGGTTGTCAAAGCGTCGCAAGACGATCCCGAAAAAGCGCGGCGCTTCCGCGAAGCCGCACTGCCGTACCTTGACGACGCCTATACCCTGGCACGCTATTTGTTGCGCGATGCCGCCGACGCCGAGGATGCGGTGCAGGAATGCTATCTGCGCGCCTACAAGCATTTCGACAGCTACCGTGGACCTGCGATGAAGCCGTGGCTGTTTGCGATCCTGCGCAATGTCTGCCGCGCCGAATATGCACGCCGCAAGACCGCCCCCACCGCGGTCGAGGAGCTGCCCGAGGGCGGCGATCAGACCCCGCTGTGGAACGAGGCGCCGGAGACACCGGAAAAGCAGCTGCTGCGTCGCTTCGACGGCGACACCGTGCGCAAGCTGGTCGCGGCGCTCGCCGAGCCGTTCCGCGAGACCTTTGTGCTCAGGGAAATCCAGAATCTTTCTTACCGCGAGATCGCCGATGTCGCCGCCGTGCCTGTCGGCACCGTGATGTCCCGCCTCGCACGCGCCCGCGCCATGCTGCGATCGGCCTGGCTCGCGGAACAGGAGCAAGTGAAATGAACTGCGAGGAGACCGAAGTGCTGGTCCACGCGCTGATCGACGGCGAACTCGATGCCGGCCATGCACGCGAAGTGGAAGCCCATATCGAGGGTTGCGCGCATTGCGCCGCCCTGATGAAGGAATATCAGGAGATCCGCCAGGCGATCGCCGAGAGCGATGTGCGCTACAAGGCACCGCTCGAGCTGCGCCGCAAGATCGAGAAGGCGTTGCCGCAGCCGCAGGCGGCGCCGACCCGGCGCTCGGTGCTGCGCGGCTTCGCGATGGGCTCCGCCGTGTCGGCGATGGCCGCGACGGGCCTCGTCGCGATCGTGCTCCGCAATGACGACGAGCAGCGCATCGAGAACGAGGTGGTGTCGGCGCATCTGCGCTCGCTGCAGGCCGGCCACCTGATCGACGTGGTCTCGACCGATCAGCATACGGTCAAGCCCTGGTTCAACGGCAAGCTCGACGTCTCGCCGCCGGTGATCGATCTCACCGCACAGGGCTTTACCCTGATCGGCGGCCGGCTCGACTACGTCAACGCCCGCGAGATCGGCTCCGTGGTCTACAAGCGGCGCCAGCACGTCATCAACCTGTTCGTGGCGCAGACCGCGAGCACCGAACGGAAGTCCGCGAAGATCTCGACCTTGCAGGGCTTCAACATCCGGCGCTGGAGCGACCGCGGCCTGAACTACTGGGCAGTCAGCGATCTCGGCGCCGACGAACTGACCGAGTTCGGCGACAAGTTCGAGGGCGCGATGCGCGCGAACAAGGAAGGGTGATTTGTAGATCGGTAGGGCGGGTTAGTAGCCAACGGGTCCGCGCAAAGCGCGGCCCGATGACAGGCTCCGCGTAACCCGCCGTCAGTCTCTCGTCGGCTGCATTACGCCTTCGGCCAATCCGCCCTATGCAGTGTGACTCTACGAGTTTACGCCGACTTGCGCACCGCGTTGTCGACCAACGTCTTGCCGAGCGACCAGATCGCGCCGGGCACCTTGTGGCTGCCGGCGATCACCTCGTCGAACGATCTTTCGATCCAGCTGCAGTCCTCTTCGGTGATCACGAGCGGCGGCAGCAGCTTGATGGTGTGGAGGCCGTGGCCGGCGACCTGGGTCAGGATCTTGTGATCCTTGAACAGCGGCACCGTGATCAGCTGGCAGAACAGACCCTTGTTGGCGGTCTCCAGCAGATTCCACGACGCCTTGAGCCGCAGCGATTTCGGCGGACCGAACTCGACGCCGATCATCAGGCCCTTGCCGCGGACTTCCTTCATCAGCTCATAGCCCGGCACCATGCGCGTCAGGGCAAGGCGCAGCTCGGCGCCGCGCTTGGCGGCGTTCTCGACGAGCTTCTCGGCCTTGATGACATCGAGCGTGGCGATGCCGGCGGCCATCGCCAGATCGTTCTTGGCGAAGGTCGAGCCATGCACGACGGCGCGGTCCATCTGGTTGAAGATCTTGTCGAAGATGTTCTTGCGCGTCAGCAGCGCGCCGATCGGCACGTGGCCGCCGGAGAGCGCCTTCGCCAGCAGCACCATGTCGGGCTCGATGCCCCAGTGCTCGATCGCGAGGAACTTGCCGGTGCGGCCGATGCCCGTCTGGATCTCGTCGGCGATGAACAGCGTGCCGTATTTGCGGCACAGCGCCAGTGCGCCGGGCAGGAACTCGTCGGTGGGCATGTTGACGCCCTTGCCCTGGATCGGCTCGACGATGAAAGCGCCGACCTGGCGCGACGACAGCGCCTTTTCGAGCGCCTCGAGATCGTTGTAGGGGATCGGGGTGCAGCCCGGCAGCAGCGGCTCGAAGCCGCTGCGGAAATTCGAATCATCGGTCAGCGACAGCGCGCCGTAGGACAGGCCGTGGAACGAATGCCCGCAATAGACGATACCGGGACGGCCGGTCGCGCCGCGCGCGAACTTGATCGCCGCTTCGACGGTTTCGGCACCGGAATTGGCGAAAAACACCTTGTCCAGATATGGGACATATTCCAGAAGCCGTTCCGCGAGCACGCCGGCGAGCGTAGAGACGTCGAGCTGCACCAGATTCGGCAGATCGGCGTCGAGCACGCTCTTCAGCGCCTTGCGCAGGTCCGGATGATTGCGACCAATCGCAAAAACGCCAAATCCGCTCAATAGATCGAGGTAACGAGCCCCCTGACGATCGAAGAGGTATTGGCCTTGCCCCTTCTGGAAGCCGACGTCATAGCCGATGGTCTTGAGGACGCGAACGAGCTGCTCGTTGAGGTGACGCGTGTGCATGGCACCGCGCTGCCCCTCGCGCTCCACAAAAATCTCGGAAACGTCTAAATTGGAACTTACCATTCGTTACATACGTCGGTTGATGGCCATCTCGTCAACTTAAAACGCTCGCTAGCGGCGTTTTGACCCCCGCTCGGATCGTCTAGTTAAGCACAGGTTTGGACCATGTTGCACTGCCCAAGAACTTTCGCGCGTACAATAGCCTTTTCAGGTTTATTTTTGGCCACCGTATTATCGCCGGCGCTTGCAGCGGACCCGACCGGCGACTGGAAGGTCGCAGACGGTGTCGCCACCATCCGCGTCGCCCAATGTAATGGCAGCATGTGGGGTGCGGTGTCCTGGGAAAAAACCCCCGGCGGCAAGGATAAGAACAATCCTGATCCCGCGAAGCAAAGCAGGCCGACGCTCGGCATGCCGATCCTGATCGACATGAAGAAGAAGGCCGGAACCGATGCGTGGGAAGGCCAAGTCTACAATGCGAAGGACGGCCAGCTCTACAGCTCGACCATCAAGCCCGTCGGCACCGATCAGCTCGAGATCCAGGGCTGCGTGCTCGGCTTCCTGTGTGGCGGCGAGACCTGGACTCGCGTTGGTCCGCCGATCCCGGTCAGCGTCGCCGGCAACCCGCCTGCCGCGGGCAGCCCTGCAGCGAAGGGAGCCCTGCCCAAATCGGCAGCGCCGCAGAAGACCACCGGCGCCGTGGCGCCTGCCACCAAGCCGGGTCAAAAGCAGGCAGCCACTGCCCCAGGCAGCGCCAATGCGTCTGCTGACGTCGTGGGCGATATCTGCCTGCTCCCCGACATCGCGCGACCGACGCATTGAGGGAAGCGAGCGGGCAACATCGCCCGCTGACATCGCGGCTTGGCGGCGGCTGCCGCCAAATCGGATCGAAAGCGGACCACGAACGCGTCAGGTGACGTCGTTGGCGATATCCTCCTCCTTGAGGGCCTCGCGCGGCTTGCCCATCAGCGCCGGCTGGAACAACAACACTGCCGCGAGCGTGGTGACGAGCGAGAGCGCGAGCAGCTTGCCCATGCTCGCGGTGCCGGGATGGCTGGACAGCCACAGGCTGCCGAACGCGGTCGCCGTGGTCAGCGCGCTGAAAAAGATCGCACGCGTCAGGCTCGACTGCAGCAGGTTTGTCCTGCCCTGCCGCCATGCCGTGACATAGTAGATCTTGAACGCGACGCCGACGCCGAGCAGCAGCGGCAGCGCGACGATGTTGGCGAAGTTGAGCGGCAGTCCGATCAGCACGCAGATCTCCAGCGTGACGATGCCGGCGACCAGGAGCGGCACCAGCGTCATCAGCACGTCGACGACGCGGCGCAGCGTCAGCCACAGCAGCAGGCCGATCGTGACCAGCGCCAGGATGCCGGCGTGGATGAACGCATTCACGATGACATCGCCCGACTTCAGGATCGAGACCGGCCCGCCGATCGCGGTCGGCTCGGCGGCGAGCACGGCGTCGGCAAAACGGCGCAGATTGTCGTTGTCGTTCGGATCGCCCTTCGGCTCGACCTCGACACGCATCAGGCCGTCCTTGGTCCTCCAGCTCTCGACCAGTTCCGGCGGCAGGTTCTGCAGCGTGACGGTCTGGGCCTGCAGCGTGTTGCGGAGCTGATCGAACACGATCTTCAACGGCGCAACGAATACGTCCTGGGCCTTGTCACGGATGGACTGGTTCGAATCGGCCAGCTTCTGCAGGGCGTCGGCGAGCCGGCGCGCGGCAACCGCGCCCGCCCCCTTGCCGTCGCCCGCGGTCCTGCGCAGGCTGTCGACCGAGCTCTTCAGCGACTCGACATTCTCCTGATCCGACGGCGCCGGATCGACCGAGTCGGGGTTGAGCGCGGGGCCGAGCGTCTTGGCAGCCTGCGCGATCAGCTTCAGCTTGGCCGGCTGATCATCAGGCACGAAGCTGTCGAGCGACATCACGCGCGACACTTCCGGCAGCTTCTCGAGCTTGGCCTCGATCTTCTTGGCGTCGGCCTCCGAGCGCGTCATCACGTTGATGGCGTTGGCGCCGGTGTTCGGATCGTTTCTCAGGTCGAGGAAGGTCGCGATCGATTCCGCGTGCTTGTTGCGCAGATTGATCGGGTTGAAGTCGAACTTCATGTAGTGCAGCAGCGGCAGGCCCGCGACCGTGACCAGGATCGTGCCGACGATGATCGGGACGCGATGCTTTTCGAGGAAGTGATCGAGCGGCGCCAGGAAGGCGTAGCCGACCGGCTCCTTCTCTCCAGGCGGATTGAGCAGGTCGAGCAGCGCCGGCAACACCGTGATGCTGGTGATGAAGGCCACCAGCATTCCGGCGCCGGCGATCTTGCCGAGTTCGGAGATGCCCTTGTAGTCGGTCGGCAGGAAGCACAGGAAGCCGGCCGCGGTCGCCATCGCCGCAAGCGACAGCGGCACCGCCGAGCGGCGCGCGGCGTTTTCCAGCGCCAGCGTCAGGTTGTCGTTCTTGTAGCGCTCGGAGCGGTAGCGGACGCTGAACTGGATGCCGAAGTCGACACCGAGGCCAACGAACAGCACCGCGAAGGCGATCGAGAGCAGGTTCAGCGACCCGACCATCATCAGGCCGACCGCCGTGGTGATGGCAAGGCCGATGAACAGGTTCACGAACACCGCGAAGATGATCTTGCCGGAATGCAGTGCCAGCCAGAGGATGATCAGCACGATCACCACGGTGCCGATGCCGTTGCGGATCGCGCCGTCCTGCACGGTGGCGTATTCTTCGTTGGCGATCGGCACGGGTCCGGTCAGGCGGACGCGCGCGTGATACTCGGTCGGGAATTTCAGGTCGGCCGCCGCCTGGCGGATCGCGTCGGTTGCGTCCTTGCCCGGCTCCAGCGCCGAATAGTCGATGATCGGCTTGATCTCGATGAAGGCGCGCTTGTCCGAATCGGTCAGCGGCTTGTCGCTGGTGAGCTCGCGCCAGGAGAAGGTCGCGTTGCCCTTGGCGAGGACAGTCTCGACGGTCTCGGAGATCAGGTTGAAGGGCGGAGCCGCATTGTCGAGCTTGACCTGTCCGCGCTTGACGCCGGCAAGCCCGGTCTCGAGCGCACCGGTCAGCCCGCGGATTGAAGGGTCGCCGGCCATGATCTCGATCAGCGGCGCGGCCGATTCGAGCTGGCCCGTGACCTTGCCGACCTCTTCGGTCGGCAGGAACAGCAAGCCGTTCTTCTCGAAGAATTCGCCGGAGCCAAGCGCGGTGATCGCCTCGAAGTTCTTCTTGTCGGCTTGCAGCTTCGCGGTGAGCGCCTTCGCGGCCGAGCTGGTCAGCTCGGGCGTCGCCGCCTCGACGACAGCCAGGATCAGCCGCTCGCGATCAAAGGCTTCCTCGAACTGGTTGTCGCGCTTGCGCCAATCCAGATCCGGCGAGATCAGCTTGTTGATGTCGGTGTTGATCGAGAAGTTGCGAGCCGTATAGAAGCCGGCGCCGATCGACAGCAGCACCGAGAGAATGACAACCGGAAGGGCAAAACGCGTACAGGTTCTAACAACGGAGACGACAATATTTGTCAGCACTTCGTTTCTTTCTAATCTCGGGGAAGCATGGCCGAAAACGCCCGCTCTGTAGCGGAGTTCCCGGGACCGATCTAATGTTGTTTTGGTTATCTTCCTCGACGAGATGGTGAGGAGGTTCCAAAGCACAGGAACGGCCACGAGTGGCCGGTATAGACCGCAGGAGTGGGCGATAAAGTGACGAACAAGTGAGGGAGACGGAGGGTCACAGGGCCCAAAATCCATACCATATTACCTCAACCGCCTCACTTGACTGGCTACTCATCCGCTCGAAGCGCTACCTTTTTGCCACAAATCCCTGTATTTCCATGCCCTTGAGGGCGCGGATCACGTGCAGGACCTGAGATGGTGCGGACATTGCAATGGAAGTTGCGGCGTCCGACCGCGTGGAGTGCGTCGCCGAACTGGCCGCAGGGCATGGAATGAGATTGGTGCAATTTGCGTAACGGACGACCTATGGAAGTGTTTCTTGCCCAGCCGCGCGGCTTTTGCGCGGGCGTTGTGCGCGCGATCGAAATCGTCGAACGCGCGCTGCAGAAGTATGGCCCGCCGGTCTATGTCCGCCACGAGATCGTTCACAACAAATACGTCGTCGAAAGCCTGAAGAAGAAGGGTGCGATCTTCGTCGAGGACCTGTCGGAAGTGCCGGCCAAGGCGGTGACCGTCTTCAGTGCCCATGGCGTCGCCAAGAGCGTCGAGGAGGAGGCGGAGGCCCGCGACCTGCCCGTGCTCAATGCCACCTGCCCGCTCGTCACCAAGGTCCACAACCAGGGCAAGCGCTACATCTCGAGGGGCCGCGCCCTGATCCTGATCGGGCATGCCGGCCATCCCGAGGTCGAGGGAACCATGGGGCAGGTTCCAGGGCCGGTCCTGCTGGTCCAGAGCGTTCAGGATGTGGCGGAATTGCGGCTGCCGACCGACGCCCCGGTCGCCTATATCACCCAGACCACCCTGTCGGTGGACGACACCAGGGACATCATCGCGGCCCTTCAGGCAAAATTTACAGATATTCAAGGCCCGGACATCAGGGATATCTGCTATGCGACACAGAACCGCCAATCTGCGGTAAGGGACCTAAGTAAGCTGGTGGACGTCATTTTGGTGGTGGGGGCCGCCAATAGTTCCAACTCGAACAGGCTTCGTGAGATCGGCACCGAGGTTGGTGTCGCGAGTTATCTCGTTGCCGATGGGAGCGAGCTCAACTCGGATTGGCTGAAGGATGCGAAGGCCGTCGGCATTACGGCGGGTGCATCGGCACCTGAAGTTTTGGTCGACGATGTCATCGAGGCCCTGCGGCGCATCGGACCGGTGTCGGTCTCGGTCGTTCCGGGCCGAGAAGAAAATATCGAATTCCGGCTGCCGGCCGAACTGACCGCGGGCTGATCTGAACCCACTTCCCTTTGATAAGTGCAGAAAGAAAATCGTCTAATGGCTATACCGTTCTTCAAGGAAATGCGTATCGGCGGTTATCTGATCAAGCAGAAGCTGCTTGGCCGCAAACGCTATCCGCTCGTGCTGATGCTGGAACCGCTGTTCCGTTGCAACCTCGCCTGCGTTGGCTGCGGCAAGATCGATTATCCCGATGCGATCCTCAATCGCCGCATGACCGCGCAGGAATGCTGGGACGCGGCCGATGAATGCGGCGCACCGATGGTGGCGATCCCGGGCGGCGAGCCGCTGATCCACAAGGAGATCGGCGAGATCGTGCGCGGCCTCGTGGCGCGCAAGAAGTTCGTCTCGCTGTGCACCAACGCGCTGCTGCTCGAGAAGAAGCTCGATCTGTTCGAGCCGTCGCCCTATTTGTTCTTCTCGGTGCATCTCGACGGCCTGAAGGACCATCACGACAAGGCGGTGTCGCAGAAGGGCGTGTTCGATCGCGCCGTTTCCGCGATCAAGGCAGCGAAGGCGCGCGGCTTCACGGTCAACGTCAACGCCACGATCTTCGACGGCCATCCGGCCGAGGAGATCGCCAAATTCCTCGACTTCACCACCGAGCTCGGCGTCGGCGTCTCGATGTCGCCGGGTTATGCCTATGAGCGTGCGCCCGACCAGGAGCACTTCCTCAACCGTACCAAGACCAAGAAGCTGTTCCGCGACGTCTTTGCGCTCGGCAAGGGCAAGAAGTGGAATTTCATGCATTCCGGTCTGTTCCTCGACTTCCTCGCCGGCAACCAGGAATACGAGTGCACGCCCTGGGGCATGCCGGCGCGCAACATCTTCGGCTGGCAGAAGCCCTGCTATCTGCTCGGTGAAGGCTACGCCAAGACCTTCAAGGAGCTGATGGACACCACGGATTGGGAGACCTACGGCACCGGCAAGTACGAGAAGTGCGCCGACTGTATGGCCCATTGCGGTTACGAGCCGACCGCGGCGACCGCTGCGATCAACAATCCGCTGAAGGCGATGTGGGTCGCGCTGCGCGGCATCAAGACCACTGGCCCGATGGCGCCGGAGATCGACATGTCGAAGCAGCGTCCGGCGCAGTACATCTTCGCCGAGCAGGTCCAGAAGAAGCTCTCGGATATCCGCCGCGACGAGGCTGAGGCCGCCGCTGCCAAGCAGCAACAGAAGGCTTCCACCGCCGCCTGATGCTCCATGTGAGCGGACAGCAGAAAGTTGAGGGGCCTCGGTTCAGCGAACCGGGGCCCTTTTTTCTTGGATCAGGATGCCGCCTGCTCTTGCCGGGTTCGCAACAGCAGCTGCTCGATCTCTGCGGCGCGCGAAGCGCTGAGTGTGCCACGCTCGATCCCGAGCGGGACGTTGCGCAGAGCCAGTTCGCGGTACAACGCGCCCGAGGCGGGAAAGCGCTCGTCCAGGGCCCGCAGGTGCTTGACGATCGTTCCAACGTCGCCGCGCGCCACGCAGCCACCCATGCCGTTGGCGAGGCCACCGTCGAGAACGGCCGCGACGGTGCCCCGCAGCAGCGGCATCATGGCGCGCAGCGCGTCGGCCTCGCTGGCGCCAAAGCTCTTCCAGAGCTCGACGCCTTCCTTGAGCAGCGAGATCAGGAACGGACCGACATAGTAGGCCGAGGCATGATAGAGCGCCCGCACGCCGGCCGGCAGCGCCAGCGGCTCGCAGCCGATGCTGGTGGCGAGCCGCTCGAGGTCGTGCCGGAAGTCGCCTTCCGCCTCGATGCCGACGGTGCATCCGCGCAGCCCTTCAAGCGCGACGTCGGGATTTGCAAACATCTGCATTGGATGAAATCCGCCGGTTGCGGCTCCCGCGGACCGCGCATGATCGAGCGCCGCCAGTTCGGTCGCGCCGCTGCAATGGACCACGCGGTGACGCGGCTCCCAGCGCAGACCGCGGCAGACCGGCAGGATCGCGTCGTCGCTCACCGTGAGGAAAACCATGTCGCAGCTGTCCACGACCTGTTGCGCGTCGGTCATCGGCCGTGCCGACGGGACGCGGGATCCGAGACGCTGCGCGGCATCGAGACCGCGGTTGTGAAAGGCCGCGACGTTCAGATCCGCGCGGGCGAATGCCGGTGCGAGCGTCTGCGCCACGCGGCCGGCGCCGATGAAGCCGATCCGCGACGCCGCCGGCGACGTGCTCATTGCGCGTAGCTCCCGTCGATGCGGTCGAGCCTGCGCCGCAGCGCCGGCCATTCCAGCAGCCCGTAACCGGCCTGCAGGTTTTGCGCCGCCTCATTCAGCACCGGATTGGTGTCGCGCTCATTGTCCAGCGTGATCTCGGTACCGGCAAAGCAGGTCACCGTGTTGCCGATCGCCAGCTCGCTCGGCGCGTGCAGCGGCCGGCCGCAGCCGAGCGCATCGACCTGGATCCGGCAGGCCTGCTCCAGCCAGTAGATCGCATTGAACGCCTGCGGAATCGTGTTGCCGCAGACCAGGAGGCCATGATTGCGCAACACCAGCGCGTTGTTGCGGCCGAGATCGGTGACGACGCGGTCGCATTCGTCGCGATCGATCGCCGGCCCCTCGAAGTCGTGATAGCCGATCCGCCCGTGAAACCGCATCGCCGTCTGCGACAGCGGAAGCAGCCCTTCGGCAAGCGTGCTGACCGCGGTCCCTGCCCGGGTGTGGGTATGCAGAACGCATTTCACGTCGGGCCGTGCGCGATGGATCGGGGCATGCAAATAGAACCCGGCCACGTTGACGTTGTAGCCGTGGTCGGGCTGCAGCAAGGTCCGCCCCTCGATGTCGATCTTGACGAGGCTCGACGCCGTGATCTCCTCGTAGAGCATGCCGTACGGATTAATCAGATACCGATCGTCATGTCCCGGGACCTGCGCGCTGATGTGGTTGTAGATCAGGTCGGTCATTCCATAGAGCGCGACCAAGCGGTAGCACGCCGCGAGATCGACCCGGGTTGCCCACTCCTCGTCTCCGACGATGGCCCTGACATCGTTGACGGCACAAGCTTCGGTCTGACGCATATGACAGGAACCCTTAATGACGGATGACGGAGGCGCGTTCGACGAACTTGCCAAGGCCTTCCGACGAAGGAAGCGCACCGAACACATGCATCCCATCCGCGCCAAGCCTGGATTGCACGAAGAGATCGGCCGCAGTGGCATCGCCGTGCCTTAACATCTCGGCCGCCTGCAACGCATGCGCCATGCGGGTGACGAGCGCCCGCGCATGCCCATCGTCCGGATATCGTGCCAGCAAGCGATCCGCGAGGTCGTCCGTGCAACGGTCATAGACCGCATTGAGGCCCCTGCTCGCGCGCAGTTCGTCGGCGAACGCGTCCCGGCAATTTGCATCCCGTTGCATGGCCCGCAGCACGTCCATGCACATCATGTTGGAGGTGCCTTCCCAGATCGAGTTCAACGGCGCCTCGCGATAGAGCCGCGCCATCGCATTCTCCATGATGAAGCCGTTGCCGCCATGCACCTGCAGGCACTCGTAGGTGAAAGCCGGCGCGCGCTGGCAATTCCAGAACTTCACCACGGGAGTCGCGACCCGCGCCAGCAGCCGTTCGTGGTCGCTCGTCTCCAGGCCATCGGTCGCACGCGCGACGCGAAATGCGCCAAGCATCGCCGCCTCGGTCTCGAGTGCGAGGTCGGCGAGCACATTGCGCTGCATCGGGAGCTCGGCCATCGGCTTGCCGAACGCGGTTCGCGTTTGCGCGTGGTTCAGTGCCAGGCTCAACGCCTGCCGCATCAGCCCGGCGGAGCCGACCGCGAAATCCAGCCGCGTCAAATGAGCATGCGAAAGGATCTCCGCGATGCCGCGGCCTTCTTCACCGACCAGGATCGACCACGTATCGTGATACTCGATCTCGCTCGACGCGTTCGAGCGGTTGCCGCACTTGTCCTTCAGGCGCTGAATGTGGATGCGGTTGGCGCTGCCGTCCGGCAAGAGGCGCGGCACGAACAGGCAACTGACGCCGGATTGGGTGCGGGCCAGCGTGTAGAATCCATCGGCGACCGGCACCGAGAAGAACCATTTGTGGCCGGTGATCGCATAGATCTCGCCATGCGCGCCGCGCTCGACGAAGCGCGCGGTGGTCTGGGTCTCACGCAGATCGGAGCCGCCCTGCTTCTCGGTCATCGCATAACCGATCACCGCCGCACGCTTGGCCTCGATTGGAAGCCGGCGTGGATCGTAATCCGCTGCCAGCGTTCGCTCCCGCCACAGACTGAATTGCGGCTTGCCGGAAAACCCGGCGATCGCGGCGTACGCCATCCCGGTCGGACACCCGACGCCGTTCTCGATCTGATTCCAGAGATAGCTCAGCGCCGCGCGCGCCAAATGGCCATGTGGCTCGGACGTCGACCAGGCCAGGCTATGGACCTCGCTCTGGAACGCCAGCGCCATCAATTGATGCCATGCCGGATGAAACTCGACCCAATCATTGCGGTTGCCGTACCGGTCATGGGTCAAGAGCTTCGGCTCGTACTCATTGGCAAGCCGCGCGGCCTCCTGCACAGCTTCGCTGCCGGCATGGGCTCCGAGCGCGGAAAGCCTGTCCTTCGCCCATGGCACCATCCTTGCGATCAGATCGCTCAACGCGCGGTCGTCATCGAACGCGTTGAAGCCTGTGGCTGGCCGCGCCTGATTGCGGACTTCATGGGTCGCGAACGCACTGGGTTTTGCTTCCGCGACGGCAACCGGCTGGACACGCGCATTCATGCGGAAACTCTCGATACAGGGGTCAATTCAGGCGCGGGATGGCGAAACAGCATGCGCGCGGAAAGCCCCGCGATCATCTGAGCGATCGCCTTTGCCGCGTCGGAGTCCGGGGCTGCTTCGGGCGCCAGCGGACCGACCAGCGCCTCCATGAAGGCGCCAGCCACGCAGGATGCCGCGACATTCGCATCGATATCGACGAACTCGCCGTTGGCGATGCCGCGCCGGACCAGCCTTGCGATCTGGTCGGCCAGGGCCGCCCGGTATTTCAGGCGCGCCGCATCGATCTCGGGCTCGCAGGGTTCGGCGATCAACGCATAGGCCAGACGGCGGCCGCGCATCGCCCGGACCGAGAAGGTGTAGATCGCGTCCACCAGACACTGGGACGCAGATCCCTCCGCCTCGACGACCGCGGCGACAACGGCCACCTCGCGCTCGGAAACCAGGGCGAGCACCTGCGCGTACAGGTCCGCCTTCGAGTCGAAGTAGCGATACACGCTGCCCGTGGCCACGCCGGCCCGTGAGGCGATCAGGGCGATCTGGGCGTCCTTCCACCCACTCAGCGCCACGGCGTCCCTGGCGGCATCCAGAATGCGGGCCTTGGTCTCGACGAGTTGGTTGAGGCGAACCGCCGCTATTGCCATAGTGAACCTTAATTCATGAATACAGGATCGTAATTCATACTCGGTCGAATAGCGGTATCTGTCAAGCATCCACGGGGCCGGTGCGAGGTCGCAGGACGGCGCGCGCCGCCTGCGTACGCTGCACCTGCAGGACCAATGATCGTCGGAAACTTGCCGTGCCACCCGCAGGCAGGGACAGGCCTCGAGGGGTCATCCGCCCGCAAGCCGGCAAATGCACGCCCGGCAGATCGCCCGCTGAACGCCCGGAACCGGACCGGCGTGGCATCAAGCCAAACCATCAGGCACCAAAGCAAAAGGGCCCGATCGCGATGCGATCGGGCCTCTACTTTTGAGCTTGGTTGTTTTGAGCTTGGTGCAGCGAGCCACGCCGTCCCGGCCCGGGACAGTTGGATCAGGCCGCCTTCGCCACCAGTACGTCGTCCACCGGCATCAGCACGTCGCTGCCGAGCAGGAAGCCGCGGCAGCTGCGCAGCGAGCGCAGCGCGCGATTGAAATCGATTCCGGTCGACACCAGCGCCCGCACCGTCCGCGGATTGCGCACGATGCCGCGCAGCACCTTGCGCAGGTCGATGTCGCCGTTCGGCTTCACCGCGGATTTCGCCAGCTCGGGCAGCGCCCGGTGCGCCGGATCGCTGATCACGCGCAGCGCGGCGAACGGAACGCCCGCCTTGGCCGCATACGCTGCCGCGATATGGCTTTCCATGTCGACTGCGGCTGCGCCCGTCATCGAGCGCAGGGCGGCCTTGCAGGCCTTCGCCGCGATCACCTGTTCGACGCCGGCAAGCCCGCCGCGGACGATCCTGCGGCGCTTCAGCGCGGCGCTGGCGATCATCTCTTCGTTCAGGGCGGATGCGGCCAGGAAACGGGTATCGCCGGACATCACTTCGGTCGCCACCACGACGTCGCCCGACTTCAGCGACGGATCGAGCCCGCCGGCCACGCCGAACGAAATCACGCCACGGAAGCTCGTCGGATCCAGCGTCGCCAGCAATTCACGCAGCTGCTGCGGATCGCTCGAGCTGCAGATCACGATCATGCCGGGACCGGCTGCGATGCGGGCCTCCTGCACCAATCCAGTCACAATCAATACCGGCCGAGGATCAATTCTACTGCCCACGGTCTCGGCGGCCCCCGCCTCAACAATCACATCCCGACCCCTACCACCCTGCTATTGGTGCTTCTCAAATTTCGATACCGCGCCAGCGCCCAGAGCGGAAAGAACTTCGAGTAGCCATGATATCGCAAGTAAAATACCCGCGGAAACCCCGTAGCTGTGTATCGCTGCTCGTCCCACAGCCCTTTTTCCGTCTGTGTTGCCTTTAGGTACTCCACCCCCCGCGCAACGGCGGGATTTTCGACCTCTCCGGCCGCCATCAATCCAAGCAAGGCCCATGCCGTTTGCGAGGAGGTCGACGGCGCAACTTCATAACCCTTGTAATCCAGCCGGTAACTGACGGCGTCCTCGCCCCAGCCGCCGTCCTGATTCTGGACTGACGCCAGCCAATCGACCGCTTTCCGAATCATCGGGTCGTTGCGATCGATCCCTGCGACATTTAGCGCGGAGAGCACCGACCACGTGCCGTAGACGTAATTCAGGCCCCAGCGGCCGTACCAGGAGCCCTCGGCGAGCTGGGTGCGGCGCAGATAGGCGATACCGTCGGCCATCGCCTTGTTGCTCTCGGCGGTCTCGCCGAGCTGGCCCAGCATCGAGATGCAGCGCGCGGTGACATCCTCGGTCGGCGGATCGAGCAAGGCTCCGTGATCGGAGAACGGGATGTTGTTGAGGTAATATTCGAGGTTGTTGACGTCGAACGCCGCCCAGCCGCCGTCGCGGCTCTGCAGCCCCTCGATCCACTCGCGGCCGCGCGCGATCGCCTCGTCATATTCCCTGGTTCCGCTATGGCGCCGCACGCGGTCCATCGCCATCACGACCACGGCAGTGTCGTCGAGATCAGGATAGTGATCGTTGTTGTACTGGAACGCCCAGCCACCGGGACGGACGTCCGGCGCCTTGACCGCCCAGTCGCCCTTCAGCTCCAGCACCTGGCGTGGCTTCAGCCAGTCGAGCCCCTGCTTGGCCTTGGCGAGCGTGTCGTCGCCGCCCGCTTCCTGCAACGCATGACAGGTCAGCGCGGTGTCCCACACCGGCGAGACGCAGGGTTGGCAATAGGCCTCGTGCTCGCCGACCACCAGCAGCTTGTCGATGCCGCGGCGGGTGACGGCGCGCGGCGGGAAACTCTCGTCCTTGCCGAGCGCCTCATACATCATGACGATGTTGGCCATCGGCGGATAGATCGCGCCCATGCCGTCTTCGCCGTTCAACCGCTCTTCGGTGAAGGCGAGCGCGGCGTCGATCGCGCGCTGGCGCAGGCGCTTCGGAAACATCGGCTCGATCACGCGCAGCACGGCGTCGAGCGAGCGGAACAGATAGAACCAGCTCGCGCTCTGATGCGGCGCCTTCGGCGCCATGCGGACCGACTTCGGATCTTCCAGGAACAGTTCGTCGATGCCGACGCCCTTCGGATTCTTGGCGCGCGGCTTCAGCGCAGCGAGCACCATCAGCGGCACCATGGTGGTGCGCGCCCAGTAGGAGATCTTGTTGATGTGGAACGGCGACCACATCGGCAGCAGCATGATCTCGATCGGCAGTACCGGCGTCGCGCGCCAGGTCACGACGCCATAAAGCGCAAGCAGGAAGCGCGTGAACACGTTGCTGCCCGAAGCCCCGCCGCGCGAACGGATCGCCTCGCGCGCCCGCACCATGTGCGGCGCGTCGACGGAATCGCCGATCATCTTCAGCGCGAAGTACGACTTCACGCTGGCGCTCATGTCGAACGGGCCGTCATGCACCAGCGGCCAGCCGCCATGCGCGCCCTGGACGCGACGCAGATAGTTGCCGAGCTTGGCCTCGAGCGCGGCGTCGACGGGCTCGGCCAGGTAGTGACGCAGCAGGATGTACTCGGCCGGAATGGTGCTGTCGGCCTCGAGCTCGAATATCCAGTGCCCGTCGGACTGGCGATAGCCGAGCAGCGCTTCGGTTGCCTTGGAGATGCTCTTCTCCAGCGCGACCGGATCGACTGCGACGCCGTGATCTCTCGAAAGCATTTCGCTCGATATCCTCTTCATTGCGGACCGGCTGATCGAAAGCCGCGGCCGCTTAACAGGTCGAATTTAACGCCTGGCCAGAACCAGATCTGCGGCGCGATCACCCGACCGCACCGACCCCTCGATGGTTGCCGGCAACCCGGTAGCAGTCCAGTCGCCGGCAAGGAACAGGTTTTTTTGCGCCGTCGTGGGCCCCGGACGCAGGGCGTTCTGCTCCGGCGTCGCCTCAAATGTGGCGCGGCGCTCGCGCACGATCTGCCACGGCGGCAAGTCGCCGGAAACGCCGGATGCCTTGCAGATGTCCCGCCAGATCGCCTGCGCGAGCTCCTCGCGCGGCATGTCGACCAGGCGGTCGCCGTTGCTGATCGTCACCGACAGCCGCTGCGGGAATGCGAACAGCCATTCCACGAGGCCGCCGACCACGCCGAGAATGGGCGCGGCGTCGCGCGGCGGATCGACGCGGAAATGCGCATTCACAATGGCGCGGAATTTGGTCGGGGTTTTCAGGCCGGGCAGCAGCGTTGCCGCGGCGCGCGGCGGCACCGCGAGCACGACGGCATCGTCGGCGGCCAGCGTGATCTTGTCGCCACCGCCGAAGTCGAGCTCGCTGATGCGATCACCCGACATGCCAAGCGTACGCAATTCGTGACTGAACTGGACGCTATGGCCCCGCTCCTGCAGCAGCTTCACGGCCGGCTCGATCAGTACCGAGCTCAGGCCGTCGCGCGCGATCAGCGGACGGCAGGCCTGCCCGCCGGCGAGCAGCGTCTCGCGCACGATGGCGCCGGCAAGCCCGGCCGAGCCCTCCGGCGGATCGACGTTCAGTGCGGCGAGCAGCAGCGGCTGCACCAGGCGGTCATACAGCGTGCCCTTGCAGGGAATCGTGTTGCCGACCAGCGCCTCGGTGCCGGCCCAGGCCAGCGGCGCCAATGCGAGATAATCGCGCAGGCTGGTGTCCGGGACGCGGCGCGCCTCGTCGAACACCCACAGCGGCAGGCGGGAATCGCCGAGGTCGAGCTGCCAGCGCTGGCCGGAGGCCAGGTCGACGAACGGAAACTGCGCGCGCGCAGGTCCCACGAGACCCGCCTCGGTGCCGATCGAACGCGCGTAGCTCAGCGCATGGCGGTTGCCCGACAGCAGCAGATGGTTGCCGTTGTCGATGGTGAGATTGGTGGCGGCGTCGAAATAAGAGCGGCAGCGGCCACCGGCCTGCTGCGTCGCCTCGTGGACGGCAACCTTGTAGCCGCCATTGGCGAGCCGCACGGCCGCGGAGAGGCCGGAAATACCGGCACCGATGATATGAACGGTCTTTTGCATCAGATGATCGCGTAACGAAGAAGAATGCCGATCTTGGCGGCCTTGGACACACGCACCGGCTCACGCGGAGCGGCGAAGCCGCGCGCGATTAAAAGATCGAGGATCGCGCGGTAGTATTTCGACATGATCCGCGGCGCGCGCACGGCGCGGCGCGAATTGCGCTTCATGATCTCGTCGGACTTCTGGAAGTGCATCTTGGCGCGCTCGGCAAGCGGCGCGCAGACTTTCGGTAGCGCGCGGTCGGCAGTGACGCGGGCCGGGTCGTTGTTGGTGATGCCGGCATGCCAGAGCCATTCGCGCGGCAGATAGAGCCGGCCGAGACCGGCATCCTCGTCGATGTCGCGCAGGATGTTGGTGAGCTGCAGCGCGCGGCCGAGATGGTAGGCGAGTTGGATGCCGTCTTCCTCGGGCAGCCCGAACACGCGCACCGACAGCCGGCCGACCGCGCTCGCGACGCGATCGCAATACAGGTCGAGCGTCGCAAGATCCGGCGCGCGGATGTCCTGCGGCACGTCCATCTCCATGCCGTCGACGATCGCGACGAAATCCTCGCGCTTCAGGCCGAAGGCCTTCACCGACCCGACATAGTCTTTCAGCCGCTCCGGCGGGTGCCCCGCATACAGCGCGTCGATATCGTCGCGCCACTGCTGCAAGGCCGCCAGGCGCTCCGGCCGCGGACCATCGGAATCGGCGATGTCGTCGACCTGCCGGCAGAAGCTGTAGATCTGGAACATCGCCTCGCGCTGCGCGTGCGGCAGGATGCGCATCGCGGCATAGAACGAGCTGCCCGACGCGGTGCTTCCGTAATTTGCGTTGGCCGCCGCCTCAGCACTCATGCCCCTGCCGCCGTCTTGGAGACCGCACGCCGTCCGATCGCCCGCCGCGCGGTCTCGCCGGCGACGCCGCCAAGGCTCTGCAACAGCAATTCGACCGGGCTCAGATGCACGCGCTCGCTGAGCGGGTCGCGCACCTTCAGCAGGTTGACGATCTTGTCGGCGAACGCCTGGATCACCGAGATCTCGAGCCCGAGCCGGAAATCCTTCACTTCGGCGGCGAGCGACTTGCTCTGGTCGAGCAGCGCCGCGGTGCGCAGCGCGAGCGCCTGCAGGCATTTGAGCAGGGCCGGCTGCGATTTCGCCTCGCCGAGCATCTCGACGGTCGCACCCGTAGCGGCCAGCGCATCGCGCGGCAGATAGACGCGGTTCAGATTCCGGTAGTCCTTGCCGCAGTCCTGCAGATGGTTGTTGATCTGCAATGCGGCGCAGAGCGCATCCGACGCCGCCCAGGTCGAAATATCCTCGCCATGCACGTCGAGCATGAAGCGCCCGACCGGCATTGCCGAGTAACGGCAATAATCGATCACGTCGTCCCAGTTTTCGTAGCGCAGCTTGGTGACGTCGAGGCGGAACGCCACCAGCACGTCGAGCGCATGCCGCGGCGGCATGCCGCGCTCGGCGAAGGCGCGGCGCAGGCTGACCGCTTCCTTCTGGCTATCGCCATTGCCGAGCAGCTCGGCCTCCATGAGGTCGAGATAGCGCAGCTTCTCCTCGGCCGGCAGCGTGCCGTGATCGGCGATATCGTCGGCGGTGCGGACGAAATTATAGAAGGCCAGGATCAGGGCACGATGCCGCGGATGAATGATCCACGACGCGACCGGAAAATTCTCGTCGCGGTGGGTCTTTCCGGATCGCAGGTCGCTCGCGGTGGTCATGGGAAATTTGGGCTACACTGGTCATGGCACGACGCAGGCGCGGACGGTCAGGCGCATGCGGGGGATTTGCGAGCCCCATATAGGGGAATACGCCACCAAAACCAATGCTATCTGTGACCGCCAGCATACGTAGCCGCGGCCGGCATGGCTGCCAGCCGCGGTGTCGATAGCGGTCCCTTGAGACCTGAATTCGGTCTTATTGGCCGTGGGTCTTCAGCACCTGGTCGCAGGCGGCGCTGATCTTGCTGCGGTTCTGCTGCAGGCAGGCGAGAATGGTGAAATCGCCCTGATCGATGACGGAGCGGCAGTGACGCTGCACGTCGCGCGTGCAGGCCTTCTGCTCATCGGGCGTACCGCCGCGCCCTTGCTGCTGGGCGAAGGCGCTGGACGAGAGCGGGATCGACAACAGGGCAACAGCCAGGAGAAATTTACGCATCGTATTCCTTCATTTCCGACAGCAGAAAATCTGTTCCCGAAACGCGTTTCGGCATGGCCGGGACGGATTTTGGGGATTGCAGACGCCACGTAACGCGGCAACGGATTGACGACAAGCACTGCTAAATGCGGCTAAATTTGCGGCGCTGTAAACCCCCGCCTAAGCTATTGATTCACAACAACGATTCATGCCATCACTTTGTCGCGTTTGGGTATTGCGGATCGCACTCGCGCAAAGCTAGATGCCATCAAGAGGGCAACGGTTTCTGATTCTGTTCGTTGACAACAGGGCTCGCGCGCGCAGCTTCTGTCGTTTGAACCTAACATTCTTGGGTGACACTAAACCTTCGACGCGGCGAGACGCTTTCTTGCGAAAGAGGCGTTGATTTTGATGGGAAAATTCACAATGAAACTGTTTGGTTCCAGCCCTTATGGTCAGGCCCTCAGAGCTGTGGGCGTCGGCGCCGCACTGATGCTGTCCGCCTCCGCAGTCCATGCCCAGGCCAATGGTCCATTTGCCGGTTTTGCCGGCTCGTGGACCGGAACGGGCACGGTGGCGTTGTCCAACGGCACGACCGAACGCATTCGTTGCAAGGCGGATTACAAGGTCGCGCCATCGGGCATGAACCTGAAGCAATCGCTGCATTGCGCGAGCGACAGCTACAAGTTCGACCTTTCCAGCGACGTCACCAGCCAGGGCGACCGGATCTCCGGCAACTGGAGCGAGGCAAGCCGCAACATCTTCGGCAATTTGCAGGGCACCGCGGGCGGCGGCCGGATCGACGTGTTTGTCGAGGCGTCCGGCTTTGCGGCAAACCTGAACCTGCAGACCAACGGCTCCAAGCAGGTGGTGCAGATCGACTCCAAGGGCGAGATCCGCGGCGTCACGATCACGATGACGAAGACCTGACATTCCCGACCGATTTCGCCGGCCAATAAAAAGGCCCGGTTCCGAACGCTTCGGAACCGGGCCTTTTGTTTTCGATCAATCAAGCCTTCTCGATCGGCGCCGGTTGCCCGCCCTTGCCGCGGAGCCTTTGCGACAGGTTGATCAGGAACATCGAGGTCGGCCGCAGGATGAAGAGGTCCGCGACCAAGGCCGCGACCATCGAGAACGCGCTGAGCCAGCCGAACAGCCGCAGCGACGGCAGGTCGGAGAACACGGTGACGACGAGGCCGCAGGCCAGCACCACCGTAGTCAGGATCAGCGCCGGGCCGACCAGCACCGTGGCGCGCTCCACCGCAAGCTCCGGCGTGACACCGGGCTTGGTCTCCAGCCGCAGGCGATTGAGGAAGTGGATGGTGGCGCTGAGGCCGAGGCCGAACGACACGGTCAACGCCACGACGCTGGCGAATTGCAGCCCCTCCCCGAGCAGCCACAGCACCGTGCCTGACAGCACCACCGGGAAGATACCGGGCAGGATGCAGGAGAACATCACCACGACCGAGCGGAACGCGAGCCCGATGAAGATCGCGACCAGCGCGAACTCCACGGTGAGGCCGCGGTTGAGCTTCTCGATCATGTTGGCGCTGTTGCGCGCGGCAATCACCGACAGGCCGGTCACCGCGATCTCGTAGCCGGGATGCTCCGCGCGGACCTTGTCCAGCGAATGATCGAGCTTGTTCACCACCGGAAGCAACTGGCTCGAATCGAGATCCGGGACGCGGCCCGACACCACGACGGCATCCTGATCCTTCGAGATGAAGCGGCGCACGAGATGCTCGGGAATCACGCTGACATATTCCTTCAGCGTCGCGACATCGTTGCTGCCGGCCTTCTCGGCGAGCCAGCGCCGCAGGGTTTCCAGCGACCAGACGTTGCCGACGCCGGCGCTGTCCTCGACCATCGCGTGAACGTCGGCGATCGTCTTCAGCGTCTCCGGCGAGTAGAGCGATTGGCCCTTGGGGAATTCGATCAGCACATCGACTGGATTGGCGCCGGTCAGCTTGGCGTCGAGCCGGCTCGACGCCTCCACCGCCTGCCGCTTGTCCGGCACCTGGTCGGCGAGCCGGTAGCGCGGCTCGAGATTGGCGTAGATGATGCCGAGGCCGCCGACGACGATCAGCGCGAGCAGGCTGAACAGCCCGGGACGGCCGACCATCCGCACCGCGATCCAGTAGCAGAAATTGCGCAGCGCCTGCACCCCGGCGTCCGCGCTCTGGAACTTGACCGCAAAGACCTTCTCGTTGCGCACCAGCAGGATGCCGAACACCGGCACCAGCGACAGCACCGCGACCAGCGCGATGATGGTCGCCGCAAGCCCGGCCTCGCCGAATTTGCGGATCAGATCGGAATCCGAGAACTGTAGCGCGATGAACGAAATGCCCGCCGTGCCGTGCGTCAGCACGCAGGCCGGGCCGACCACCAGCACCGCGTTCTTGAATGCGGTGAACTTGTCCTGGCCCGCGATCAGCCGGTCGCGCGCCGCGAATGTCAGCTGCATCGAGTCGGAGAAGCTGATCACCATGATGAGCGGCGTCATCACGTTGAGGAACATGTTGAGATTGAAATTGGCCCAGCCGAGGCCGCCGAGCGCGAGCAGGATCGCGATCATCGGCGGGAACGCCGCCGCCACCATGAAGGATATCTTGCGGAAGAAGATGATGGCGATGACGCAGCCGGCGAGGATGCCGAGAATGTTGTAGGTCAGGCCGTCGCGCTCGACCGCATTGCGGATCTCGAGCTGCATGACCGGCACGCCGGACAGCTGGGCGTTGAGCCCGCTGCCGCTGAGATCGTCGGCCATGATCTTCCTGATGTCGCCGACCACCTTGCTGAGCTTGTTGCTGCCAACCACCTCCGGCTCGAGCGACAGCACGACCAGCGCTAGCGTGCCGTCCTCCGACAGCAGCTTGCCGCGGATGATTTCGTTGCTTTTGACGGTCTCGACGAACTTGTCGTAGGCCGCGCCCTCGGGGAGTTCATTGGGGAACAGCGCCGCCGGCAGCTTGCCGGGCTCCGGCGCCTGGCGCGCGGAGAACAGCGACACCAGACCGCGCACACCCTCGACGAGCTGCAGGTCTGTGACCATGTCACGGAGCTTGCCGAGATTGTCGCGCTCGAGCAGCGTCTTGCCTTCGACCACGACGAGGACGTCGAACTCGGTCGCCGGGAAGCGCTTGGTCACCGCCTCATATTGCTTGTAGTCCTTGGATTCGGAACGGAACAGCTGCGACAGCGAGTCGTCGATCTTGATCCGATGCACGCCGAACACCGCGCCGATCAACAACAGGACGAGCACGATGCAGGACAGGATCGGCGCCCGCATCGGGATCAGGCCGAGACGCTCGATCCCGAACGCGATGCTGGGGCCCGACCGCGGCTCTTCGACCTTCTCGACGTGGACCTGACTTTCGGAGTTCTTTTCGAGCATGCCCTGTCCAGTTCTGAAAACGGCTCAATCTGTCTAGCTTGGGTCTAGGGGCGCGAATGAGGCGGGTGAGCGCGGCTTATCGGCGCTAGTCCTTGAAAACACGCGAATATTGACCGGCGCGTGTTTTACCTGTCCGTCCCTTTGCTCGCAAGCGCGAGGGTAGAATCAAATGCGCGGGGAACCGTTGATCCCCACCATTAAGTATCTGATTTGTCACACCCCGGTAGCGCATTCTGTGACGATCCACCGCCGCTTTCATCTTTCAACGCGACCCCCGTCACCCGGCGTGCCAGTCCCTCGCGCACAAGCCACGAGATCCTGAATGCGGCTTCCGGATAACTCAGCCCGGCGCGCTGGATGTTGGAGATGCAGTTGCGGTCGGCATCGGTGAGGCCGATCCGCGGCGCGAAGGTGAGATAGGCGCCAAGGCTGTCGGGCGCGGACAGGCCGGGCCGTTCGCCGATCAACATCACCAGCATGCGCGCGCCGATGATGGCGCCGATCTCGTCACCGAGCGCGACGCGCGCGCCTGACGCGACGATCACCGCACCAGTGTCGACTCCGTCGGCCGCAAGCCGCGGCACGAGGTGCCGGATCAATTCGACGGCGTGCACATTGACCGCGGTCGGCGACAGGCCGTCCCCGATCACGAGGGCGCAGGAGCATGCGGTGATGCCGCACCCCTCCAGCGACCGTCGCGATGCGGAGTCCAGCATGCGTCCGAGATCGGGCCGGCGCAGATAGTCGCGCCGGCCGGGCGCCTGGCTCGACACCTCGTGCGGCGTGATGCCAAGGCCGGCAAGACCGGCCGTAATGCCGCTGACATCGAAGGCCGCGTGAACGGCGTCGCGGGCCCGAGCGTGGTCGAGCGTGAACGAGAGCAGCGCATCAGTCGGCAGGCTGGCTCCGGACCGGCCGAGACCGACACGCGCCGGCGTGAGGTCGCGAAAATCGGGAAGCGACGGGGGCGATGGCGCCGGCGGTGTGGTCATGGTGTCATTCGGCGGGTACGGAAGCCTCGCGCAGCCGGATCGAGTAGTTCGAGGCGTTCTGCCGGCCGCTGGAGGCTGCACGCGCAAACGTGATCAGATGATGCGCAACCAGCGTCGCCGAGATCAGCCCCTCGATGTCGCCACGCTTGAGCCGGCCGAGCGCAAACTTCCAGAACACGCGCTTGTAGTCGCCGAGCACGCCGACCTTCCAGAAGATGTTGCGAAGCATGATCAGGCCGCGCCGGATGTTGGCCCAGCTCTTCATCTCCGGGCTGACCGGCAGCTTGATGCGGTTGGCATAGGTGTAGTTGCATTGATGCAAGTAGCGCTCGAACAGCTTCTCGGGCTGGTAGGCGATCTCCATGCATTTGCGCCAGGAACTGACCACGTCCTCGTAGGGCAGCAGGAACTCGACATTGGAGTCGCGGCCGTCGTCATGGACCAGCCTTCCTGCCTTTTCGAGGCGATCCCACAGCGGCGTCTTCGGCAGCGCCTGCAGCAGGTTGATGGTGAGGAGCGGAATCCGTGACTCCTCGACGAACGAGAGCAGCGCGTCAGCGGTCTGGGGCTTGTCGGTATCGAGCCCCATGATGATGCCGGAGACGACCTCCATGCCGAACGAGTTGATGGTGCGCACGCCCTCCAGGATCGGAACCATCATGTTCTGATCCTTGTGCATCGCCTTCAGCGCGTCGGGATCGGGCGTCTCGATGCCGACGAAGATCGTCACGAAGAAGGCCTCGCGCATCTTCTCCAGGATCTCGGGCCGCTTGGCGATGTTGAGCGTCGCCTCGCACGCGAGGCGCGTGACATAGCCGGTCCGCTTCTGCCACTCGATCAGATGCGGCAGTAGCTCGCTCGCCGCCTTGCGGTTGCCGATGAAGTTGTCGTCGACGAAATAGACGGTGTCGGTCGCGCCGCAGGCGCGCAGCTTGTCGAGCTCGGCGATGATCTGCTGCGGCGACTTCAGGCGCGGATTGCGGCCATAGAGCCCGGGGATGTCGCAGAACTCGCACTGATAGGGGCAGCCCGAGGAAAACTGGATGCTCCCGAGGAAGTACTTCTTGGTTTCGGCGAGCTCATAGGCCGGCAGCGGAAAATCCGTCATCGGCAGGCGGTCGATGGTCTTGAGCACCACCTGCTCGTCCGGACGCCTGGTGTCCTGCTCCAGACGCTTGATCAGCTCATTCGTCGCATCGCCGAGCTCGCCGACATGAAGGTAGTCGAATGAGGGGTAGTAGTCCGGACAGGCACTGACCGACGGGCCGCCGATCGCGACCACCAGATCATGGTCATGCGCGCGGCGGCAGATATCGTTCATCTGCTGGCGCTGGATGTGCATACCGCTGACGAACACCGCGTCCGCCCACTCGAAATCCTCCGTCGTGGCCGGACGCAGATTCTCGTCGACGAAACGGACCGGCCAGTTCTCGGGGAGGTATGCGGCGATCAGCAGCAAGCCCTGCGGCGGCATGAACGCCTTGACGCCGTCGGTCAGGGGGTAGGCGTGCTCGAAGGTCCCAAAGGACGACGTATAGCGCGGAAAGACGCAGAGGATACGCCGTGCTGTCTTTATGCCCTCAGCTCTCATCAATCGACCCCGAAGCACCCGCAAATCTAACCACGGCGCGGAACGCTGGGCCAGAAATTCTTCAACATTGTGGCGCTTACCAACGTCACAACGGTGAGATAGTTGCTCTGCAGAATTTAGCTATCCCGTCAGGTCAAGAGCCTGGCGGCGAGGTCGGGCAGCTGCCCCGCATCGGCAACGAGGCGGAAGTCCTGCCCGGCAAGGCCCACGCTCGCCAGCCAGTCGTCGAATTCGGGCGCCCGCTTCAGGCCGAACAGGTCGCGGACGTAGAGCGCATCGTGAAACGATGTCGACTGATAGTTCAGCATCACGTCATCGGCGCCCGGCACGCCCATGATGAAGTTCACGCCGGCGGCCGCAAGCAGCGTCAGGAGATTGTCCATGTCGTCCTGATCGGCCTCGGCGTGGTTGGTGTAGCAGACGTCGATCCCGAGCGGCAGGCCGAGCAGCTTGCCGCAGAAATGATCCTCGAGCCCGGCGCGGATGATTTCCTTGCCGTCATAGAGGTATTCGGGACCGATGAAGCCGACCACGCTGTTGACGAGCAGCGGATCGAACGCCCGCGCCACCGCGTAGGCCCGCGCCTCGCAGGTCTGCTGGTCGACCTGGTGATGGGCGTTGGCCGACAGGGCCGAGCCCTGCCCGGTCTCGAAATACATGACATTGTCGCCGACCGTGCTGCGGCGGAGCGACAGCCCGGCTTCCCGTGCCTCCCGGAGGAGCGAGAGGTCGACGCCGAAACTGCGGTTGGCCGCCTCGGTGCCAGCGATCGACTGGAACACGAGATCGACCGGCAGCCCCTGTCCGATCAGGCCGAGCGTGGTCGTGACATGGGTCAGCACGCAGCCTTGCGTCGGAATCCCGAGCCGGGTGATGACGTCGTCCAGCAGCCGCAGCAGGGTGCCGATGACGTTCGGATCGTCGCTCGCCGGATTGATGCCGATGCAGGCGTCGCCGGATCCGAGCAGCAGCCCGTCGAGGATCGATGCGGTGATGCCCTTGGCATCGTCGAACGGATGGTTCGGCTGCAGCCGCGTGCTCATTCGCCCGCGCAAGCCGATGGTGTTGCGGAAGCGGGTCGTCACCTCGCATTTCTTCGCGACCAGGATCAGATCCTGGTTGCGCATCAGCTTCGACACTGCCGCCACCATCTCCGGCGTGATGCCGCGCGAGATCCTGTTGATCGCGTCTCCAGTGGCGGCATCCGACAGCAGCCAGTCGCGGAAGCCGCCGACGGTGAGCGACGACACCGGCAGGAAGCCGGCAACGTCGTGGCTGTCGAGGATCAGGCGGGTGACTTCGTCGTCCTCATAGGGGATGACCGGCTCATCGAGGAATTGCTTCAGCGGAACGTTGGCAAGCGCCAGCCGCGCGGCGATCATCTCCGCGGCGCTGTCGGCCGCGATGCCGGCCAAACGGTCGCCGGACCGCGGCGGGGAGGCCTTGGCAAGCAGGATGCGCAGATCGTCGAATGCATAATTGGTGGCGTCGATGGTGTGACGATAGAGCATGGGGATTCGCGTCGAGGCTGGGGACGGCGTAACCTAGCACCTCTTAGCGAAAGTCGTGCCATCAGCTTCTCCCGGTGCGCCGGGGGATGTTGATGAATGATGATGATGGCGGTCCGTCATTCAACACGGCGGCAGACTGAGGGAACCAGACCGCCTCGGCGTGTCTCATAAGACATTGGTATTATTTAGAGATTTTAACGGTTGCGACCGCTACGAAACGCACGCGTTAAGAAATTGTCCATGAAGATTTTGCATAAGCTTTGATTGGCCGAAGGTACTCCCCGGCCTCTTGGAGTGCCCGCAATGCCGTCCCCCGTCACATCCCCCATCTCCACATCCCGGCCTCCAATGGCATCCCGATTCTCGCTTGCTGCCAGGCTGTACTCGACGTTTGCGCTGATTGCGGCGCTGACCGCAGCCATCACCGTCCTGTCCGACTACAACGCGCGGCGCAATGCCGAGCTGACCGCGGCCGTCGACCTCGCAAGCCGCGCCGCGCTCAATGTCGAGCGGGTCAACTCGCTGGTTTACGCGGTGGTGATGGAATCCCGCGGCATCTACATGTCGACCGAACCTCCGGCGGTGAAGAAATACGGCGACGGGCTGCTGGCGTTCAACGACCGCATCCTAGGCGTGGTGAGGAACTGGGAGACCCTGGTGCAGGCCGACGACGCCGCGCAGTTCGCGGTGTTCAAGAAGCGCATCGAGCAATTCATCGAGTTCCGGAAAGAGCTGGTCCGCCGCGGCATCGAAATCGGCGCCGCTGCCGGGCGTGAGTGGGGCGACAACGACGCCAACCGCGACGTGCGCACCGCACTGAACAAGGACCTCGAGGCGCTGTCAAAGGTCTACGCGGAGCGCAGCAAGAAGCTGGCACAACAGACCGACACCAACCGCGAGCTGGCGCTGCTGCTGACCGGGCTCGGCGCGGCGGCCCTGATCGTGGTGGTGCTCGGCGTGCTGATCATCGCCCGCTCGGTGGCGCGGCCACTGTCGCAGATCACCACGACCATCAAGCACGTCGCCGAGGGCGCCGACCATGTCGACGTGCCGCATGTCGGGCGCAGCGACGAAATCGGCGCACTGGCCCGCGCCATCAAGGTCTTCCAGGAGGCGATGAACCGCAATCGCAGCCTGAACGCGCAAGTCGTGCAGGACTCCGAGGCTCGCGACGCCCGCGGCCGGCATATCGAAAGCTTCGTCGAGACATTCCGCGGCACCATCGGTGAGGTGCTCCGCGCGGTGCACGACAACGCTGCTACGATGCGTCAAACCGCGCAGACCATCGCAACCGTCGCGGCGGACGCCAGCGGCCGGACCGTTGCGGCGGCAGGTGCGACCGAACAGGCCTCGAGCAACGTGTCTGCGGTGGCAAGCGCAGCCGAAGAGCTCTCCGCCTCGGTCGAGGAGATCGGCCGCCAGGTCAAGCAGTCGTCGGGGGCGGTCGATCAGGCAGGTGCGCGCACCGACCGGTCGATCACCGAGATCGAGAGCCTTGCCGCCACCACGCAGCGCATCGACGGTGTGCTGAACCTGATCCAGGCGATCGCCGAGCAGACCAACCTGCTCGCGCTCAACGCTACCATCGAAGCCGCCCGCGCCGGCGACGCCGGCCGCGGCTTCGCGGTCGTTGCGCACGAAGTGAAGGCGCTGGCCGGGCAGACCGCCAAGGCAACCGCCGAGATCAGCGAGAATGTCGGCCTGATCCAGGCCTCGACCCGCAACTCGGTGGCCGCCGTGCGCGAGATCGGCCAGGCGGTGCGCGAGATCAGCAACGTCACCGCCAGCATCGCCAGCGCGATCGGCCAGCAGGACGCAGCCACGCGCGAAATCTCCGCCAACGCACAGATGGCCGCTCAGGGCAACGAAACCCTGGTGACGAATGTCGGCTCGCTTCGCGACGACATGGACCAGACCAGCAAGGCTGCGGAATCGGTGCTCGCGGCATCGAACGATCTGACCGCAACCGCCGAGACGCTGTCGCGCGAGGTCGAGCAGTTCTTCCGCAACTTGCGCAGCGATGCCGCCGAGGACCTGCGACGGACCGGAACCTGAACGGATCAGGCGATCCGTCCGGGCCCGGCGTCAGGTTCCGACCAACCTGGAATGGTTAAGACTATCGCAACGCGCGGGCGCAAATTGCCGGTGCTTGCGGTCGCCTTTCTCAATTTGATGCCCCTATAGAAAGTCAAAGTGCGCGGGGGCGCGGGGAAGTGGAAGCGAGCAATGAACGGACTGTTGCCAAAGCCGAGGGCCGTGCCGACCAAACGGCTCCTCGCGCTCGGGGTCGGTCTCGTCTTGTGCTTTTCGGCGATCTGCGCGTCCATTCTCTGGGAGATGGCCGGCAAGGACTATCAGCATGCGAAGGAAGGCGCGACCAACCTCGTCGCCTCCATCGCCAGCGAGATCGACCGCAACATCGAGCTCTATGACCTGTCGCTGCAGGCCGTCGCCGACGGCGTCAAGCTGCCGGAGCTCGGCAAGATCAGCCCGGAGCTTCGCCAGGTCGTGCTGTTCGACCGCGCCGCCACCGCCAAGGATCTCGGCTCGATCCTCGTGCTGAATACGGCGGGAGACGTCACGCTCGATTCCCGGACATTGACGCCGCGGACCGCAAATTTCGCCGATCGGGACTTCTTCCGGGTGCATCAGGCGCGAGCCGACAGCGGACTGTTCATCAGCGCTCCCTGGGTGACTTCAGACGGCGAATATCTGATCAGGCTGAGCCGCCGCATCAGCAATGCCGACGGGTCCTTTGCCGGCGTCGTCGCGGGCAGCATGCGGCTCAGCTATTTCCACAATCTGTTTCGCAAGCTGAGCTTCGGCCTCGGCGATAGCATGGCGTTGTTCAACACCGATGGCGTCATGCTGATGCGAGCACCGTTCGATATCGGCAAGATCGGGCAAAGCATCAAGGACTCACAGGTCTTCAAGCAGTTCCCGGCACGGCAATCCGGCTCGTACATGACGAAATCGATCGTCGATCACGTCAGCCGGCTCTATGTCTTTCAGGCGGTCGGACACCATCCCCTGCTGATCGCCGAGGGCCTCGCGCTCGACGGCATCTATGCCGATTGGTGGCAACAGCTCTGGCTGATCGGAAGCGTGGTGGCGGCGCTCTGTGGCTTCTCGATCGTCCTGATGTTCTACCTGCTGGCCGCTCTCAAACGCCGAGCCGCCGCGGAAAGCCGGCTCGCGCACCTCGCGAACACCGATGCGCTGACAGGCCTCGCCAACCGCCGCCGCCTCGACGATACGCTTGACGTCGAATGGCGGCGTGGCATGCGCGCAAAGTCGCCGGTATCGCTTCTGATGATCGACGTCGATCATTTCAAGACCTTCAATGACACGTACGGCCATCAGGCCGGCGACGCTGTGCTCGCCACTGTGGGACGGTGCATCGCCACCAGCACCAAGCGTGCAACCGATCTCGGCGCGCGCTACGGCGGCGAGGAGTTTTCGGTGTTGCTGCCTGGCATCGGCAAGTCGGGCGCATTGGAAGTTGCCGAGCAGATTCGCGCGAAGCTGACCGCGGCGCGCGAATCCGAGCATGAGTTGCCGACCATCAGCATCGGACTGTCTTGCCTCGTCCCGGATCACGAGCGCACGTCGCGCGATCTGCTCAAGGCCGCGGACCTCGCGCTCTATCAAGCCAAGCATGAAGGCCGCGACCGCGTCATCATCAGCCCGATCGGGTGGGACAAATCGGGCAAGCGGCAGGTCGCCTGATCGAGATCGCGGCGGCGCGGCCGAACGCGCGCCTGTCCCCTCGGCTCACTCCACCGGCAGCACGTCGACGGCGACGCTGAGCTTCTGCTTGCGCGCACCGACGATGACGCCGTCGACCGGCGAGACATCGGCGAAGTCGCGGCCGATGGCGAGAATGATGTGGTCGTTGGCGACCATGAGATCGTTGGTCGGATCGAACCCGACCCAGCCGAGCTCGCTACCGCACCAGACCGACACCCAGGCGTGGGTTGCGTCCGCGCCCTGCAACCGCGGCTGACCCGGCGGCGGAATGGTGCGCAGATAACCGCTGACATAGGCCGCCGGCAGACCGAGGCCGCGAAGCCCCGCGATCATCACATGGGCAAAATCCTGGCAGACGCCGTGGCGCTTCTCGAATACGTCGCGAAGCGGCGTCGATATCACGGTCGCCTTCGGATCGTATTTGAAGTCGCCGCGGATGCGACGCATCAGGTCGGCCGCACCGGCAAGGATGCCACCGCCGGGCGAAAAGCTCGCGGAAGCGTAGGCCGTCACCGGCCGCAGCACCGGCACCAGCGCGCTGGCGAAGACGTAGCCGACCGGCGAGCCCGCATCGAGGCTCAATGCCTCGAACGCGTTGTCGCGCACGCACTCCCAGGGCGGGCTCGCCGCGTCACGCGCCGGCGGCTGCCGCGTTACGGTGACCCGCGAGCGGGAATCGATGCGAAGGCTGCGATGCGCGGTCTCGATCAGGACGCTTTCGGTCAGCGTGCCGAAAAAGTCGCGCCGCGCGGTGCGCTCCGCGGGCTTCGGACGAATCTCGACCGAATGGGAAACCAGTTCCTGCCCGTCGCCGGTGATCGGCTCCAGCCGCAGCGCGCAGCGCGCGAAGCTGACCTGGGTCTCGTAGCTGTAGGTCGTGACGTGACGGATGTCGTAGATCACGCCAGCCCCGTGAGCTTCTCCGGCCGGCTGGCGTTCGGTCCGTGTGGGAAATAATGCAGCCCGACCGAATCGGCGAGGTTGAGCAGATCCTGCTCCAGCGCAAACAGCGTCTTGACGTCGAGGTTGCCGGCTTCGGCCGTCGTCAACATCGCCTCGACCGTAACCGCAAGCCGCTGCGGCCGCTCGATCAGGCCGTGCTCCTTCAGGCTCGGCAGCGCGGCGATATGCTCGTTCAGCGCCTCGACCTGGAATGCGACCGAGCGAGGATTGTAGGGATCGAGCACGGCGAGATCGCGCACCGGCGTGAGCAGCGGCTGCACCAGATAGCGCGAGCGATAGGTGATCTGGCAGTCGACCAGCGTGAGCAGGACGTCGAGATCCTCGTCACCGGCTTCGTCATAGGCGAACTGGCGGGCAAAGCGCGTGGTGTTGATAGCGCGCTCGGCGCGGCGGCCCATCTCGAGGAAGCGCCAGCCCGCCGCGCGGTTCATGTTCTCCTGCGCGAGGCCTGCGAAGCTTGCGAGCTCCTGCAAGGTCAGCTCGGCGGCGCTGACGACGCCGTCATCGTCGTGAACCTCGATCGCGAGCCGATCCGCCATCTCGGTGATGACCTGCCAGGCGTCCGGCGAGAGCCGCTCGCGCAGCGAGGTGGCCGTGCGCTGCGCCGATCGCACCAGCGACAGCGCCGAGCCGAACTTCTCCTCGCTCTGCAACGCTTCGAGCGCGACCTTGGCGGGATTGGCGCGCGCGGTCTGCGAGGCCGCGCTCCAGGTAACCAGCATGCGCTGGATGCGCTCGGCCGAATGCATCGCCGGCGTCGAGCCGGTCGCATTGGCCCGCGCCGGATCGCGCAGCGGCGTGCACAGCGCGCGGATCAAGCGAATGGTCGCTTCGGCGCGCTCGAGATAGCGGCCGAGCCAGAACAGATTGTCGGCGGCGCGGCTCGGCAGCACGCCCGCGATGCGGCGGATGCGGACGGTGTCGACCGCTGGCAGCAAGGTCGAGGTCGCAACCGCCTTGTCGGAGACCACCCAGACGTCGGCGGACACCGCGCCATCGCCCATCGACACCGCGCGCGCATCCGCCCGATCGGCAATCCGGCAGAAGCCGCCAGGCAACACGGTCCAGCCGTTCGGCGTCGCCGCCGCGAACACCCGCAGCACGAACGGACGCGGCGCAATGCGGCCGTTCTCCCACACCGGCGTGGTCGACAGCCGCACCAGCTCCTGTCCGACATAGTCGATGCCGCGATGGCTGATCGCATCCTTCAGGCGGTCGCGGTCCGCAGCCGACAGTTCGCCCGGAAGCACCGGCCCGTGGCCTAGAAAATCCGCAACGCCGCGGCCATAGGCGCCTTCGATTGCGAATTCGTCGAACCGCGACAGCACCTGCTCGCGGGCGGACTTCTGGCCGCACCACCAGGTCGCGATGTTCGGCATCATCAGGTCTTCAGAGAGCAGACGCCGGCACAGGCTGGGCAGGAAGCCGAGCAGCGCCCTTGCCTCCATCACGCCCGAGCCCGGCATGTTGGCGACCACGACGCCGCTCTTGCGCAGCACCTCGACGAGCCCGGGCACGCCGAGATAGGAGGAGGCGTCGAGCTCGAGCGGATCGAGCATGTTGGAATCGACCCGGCGCAGCAGCACGTCGAGCCGCTTCAGCCCGGCAACGGTGCGGATATGGATGCGGTCGCCGGAGACCGCGAGGTCGTCGCCCTCGACCAGCAGGAAGCCGAGATAGCGCGCGAGCGTGGCATGCTCGAAATAGGTCTCGCTGAACGCCCCTGGCGTCAGCAGGCCGATCCGCGGCTCGTCGCGGTCGGCACTGGCCCGCAGCGAATCGCGGAACGCTTCGAAGAACGGCGCGACGCGCTCGACATTCATCGACTTATAGAGGTTGGAGAAGGCGCGCGACAGCACCAGGCGGTTTTCCAGCGCATAGCCGGCGCCCGACGGTGCCTGCGTGCGATCGCCGAGCACCCACCAGCGGCCGTCAGGCCCCCGGCCGATGTCGGCGGCATAGAGATGCAGATAGCGGCCGCCCGGCGGCTTGATGCCGCTGACCGCACGCAGATACTCGCTGCTGCCGGCGATCGCTGCCGCGGGGATGGCACCGTCAGCAACGAGACGGCCCTCGCCGTAGAGATCGGCCAGCACCATTTCCAAGAGCTGCGCGCGCTGCGCGACGCCGGCGGCGAGTTGCCGCCAATCGGCCGCATCGATGATCAGCGGCAGATGGCTGAGCGGCCAGATCCTGTCCGAGGTATCGCCGGGCGCGCGATAGGTGACGCCGGCCTCGCGCAGATGGCGGTCGGCGGAGGCGAAGCGGCGTTCGATATCGGCCGGCGACAGCCCGGCAAAGGCATCGAAGAAGCGCGCCCAGACCGGCCGCGCCGCGCCGTTCTCGGCAATATATTCATCGGGAATGCCGGGCAGACGGACATAGTCGCGGGTCCACTGCGCCATCCGGCGCTGACCGGGACGGGCCCTGCTCTCCTGACTGCTTCCTTGACTGCTTCCTTGGCCACCCGATGCGGTCATTGCACTTCCCCTGCATCCAATTACTGCAGGAGCGGCGTCCGCAAGTCGAGGGTCAACGGAAACTCAATTGTGCGTTCCTCCGGCGGCGGTTCGATCCTGCCGGGGGTATGACCGTGCTCCTGGAAGCGCGCCAGCCGCCGCGCCTCGGCCTCGTAGGAATTGACCGGCTTGGTCTCGTAGTTGCGGCCGCCGGGATGGGCGACATGATAGACGCAGCCGCCGAGCGAGCGGCCGTTCCAGGTATCGATCAGGTCAAACGTCAGCGGCGCGTGCACGGGAATGGTCGGATGCAGGCCGGAGGCCGGCTGCCAGGCCTTGAAGCGCACCCCGGCGACCGCCTCGCCGGCGCGGCCGGTCTCGGTCATCGGCATCCGCCTGCCGTTGCAGGTGATGACGTGGCGGCCCTCGACGAATCCCGTCGCCTTCACCTGCAACCGCTCGACCGAGGAATCGACGTAGCGCACGGTGCCGCCAGCGGTGCCCTCCTCGCCCAGCACGTGCCAGGGCTCGAGCGCCTGCCGCAGCTCGAGGCCGACGCCGCCGTGATGGATGCGGCCGAACGCGGGGAAGCGGAATTCGAGCTGGGCCTGATACCACTCTGGCTCGACGTCATAACCGGATTGCTTGAGCTCGGCGAGCACGCCCACAAAATCCTGCCAGAGGAAATGCGGCAGCATGAAGCGGTCGTGCAGCGCGGTGCCCCAGCGCACGAACTTGCCCTGCTGCGGCTCGCGCCACAGCTTTGCGATCAGTGCGCGGATCAGGAGCTGCTGCGCCAGCGACATCCGCGGGTCGGGCGGCATTTCGAGCGCGCGGAATTCGACCAGGCCGAGCCGGCCGGTCGGACCGTCGGGCGAATAGAGCTTGTCGATACAGATTTCGGCGCGATGGGTGTTGCCGGTGATGTCGACCAGAATGTGCCGGAACAGGCGATCGACCAGCCACAGCGGCGCATCCATGCCCGGCGGCGGCACGTGCGACAGCGCGATCTCGAGTTCATAGAGTCCATCATGCCGCGCCTCGTCAATGCGCGGCGCCTGGCTGGTCGGGCCGATGAACATGCCGGAGAACAGATAGGACAGCGACGGATGCCGCTGCCAGTACAGCACGAGGCTCTTCAGCAGATCGGGCCGGCGCAGGAACGGCGAATCCTCCGGCTTGCTGCCGCCGACCACGATGTGGTTGCCGCCGCCAGTACCGGTGTGGCGGCCATCGATCAGGAAACGGTTGGCCCCGAGCCGCGTCTTCGCGGAGTCCTCATAGAGACCGAGGGTGATGTCGACGGCCTCGCGCCAGCTTTGTGCCGGCTGCACGTTGATCTCGATCACGCCGGGATCCGGCGTCACCTTGATCACCTCGATCCGCGGATCGAACGGCGGCGCGTAGCCTTCGACATGGACTTGCAGTTGCAGCTCTTCAGCGGCAGCTTCGATCGCGGCGATCAGTTCGAGATAATCCTCGACCTTCTCGACCGGCGGCATGAAGGCGCATAGCACGCCATCGCGCACCTCGATCGACATCGCGGTACGCACCGGCAGCGGCTCTTCAATGTCCTTGAGCGCCCGCGTCAGCTCCGGATCGATCTCCCCAAGCGCATCGCGCGGCGCCATCGGATCCCGCTCGATGACGTAGGGAAAATCCTCGGGCGGGACGTGTTCGAGCGAAGCGATCGGAAGCCGCAAGCCCAGCGGGGAATCGCCCGGAAAGAGGAACAGATGGCTGCGCCGGATCTTCCAGCGCTCGCTGCGCCAGCGCGCCGGCACGCGATCGCCGAGCGGGCTCCAGCGCTGGATCGGCAGCATATAGCCTTTCGGCGTGGTCAGACCCTCGTCGAACACCCGCGCCAGCCGTGCGCGCTCTTCCGGATCGGTCAGTTTGGAATTCGCAGGGCTGACATTGGCCGGCAAGCCGGCCTCGCGCTCGAGCCAGAACGCAGTGTCCTCAAAGGCCGGCATGACGTAGTCAGCCTTCAGGCCAAGCCGCGCGGCGATGCCGATTGCGATGCGCTCCGCATCGGCGATCCCAGCTTTGCCCGGATTTTCGACGCAAGCGATCAGGCCGGCATTCTTCCAGATCGGCTTGCCGTCCTTGCGCCAGTAGAGGCCGAACGCCCAGCGCGGCAGGCTCTCGCCGGGATACCATTTGCCCTGGCCATAATGCAGCAGGCCGCCGGGCGCGAACCGCGTGCGCAGCTTGCGGATCAACTCGTCGGCCAGCCCGCGTTTGGTCGGACCGACCGCGGCAACGTTCCACTCCGGCGATTCCAGATCGTCGACCGAGACGAAGGTCGGCTCGCCGCCCATGGTCAGCCGCACGTCGTCCTTCTCCAGGTCGGCATCGACCTGTTCGCCGAGCCGGTCGAGCCGCGCCCAGGATTCATCCGAAAACGGCTTGGTGATCCGCGGCGCCTCGCGGATCCGCTTGACGCTCATCTCGAAGCCGAACTCGACATTGGCGAAGCCCGCGGTGCCGGTCACCGGGGCCGCCGAGCGGTAGTGCGGCGTGGCGCAGACCGGGATGTGTCCCTCACCCGTCAGCATGCCGGAGGTGACGTCGAACCCGATCCAGCCCGCACCCGGCAGATAGACCTCGGCCCAAGCGTGCAGGTCGGTGAAATCGCTCTCGACCTCGCGCGGCCCCTCGAGCGGATCGATGTCGGGCCGCAGCTGAATGAGATATCCGGAGACGAAGCGCGCGGCGAGCCCGAGATGGCGCAGCGCCTGGATCAAGAGCCACGCCGAGTCGCGGCAGGAGCCGGAGCCTGCGGCCAGCGTCTCCTCCGGCGTCTGGATGCCGGCCTCCATGCGGATCACGTAGCCGATCTTCTTCTGCAGCTGCGCGTTCAGCTCGACCAGGAAATTGACGGTCGAGTCGGCCTTGTGCGGAATGTCCTTCAAATAAGCCGCGAGCAACGGCCCCGGTACCTCAGTCTCAAGATAAGGCGCGAGCTCGGTCTTGAGATCGCCGGGGTATTCGAATGGAAAGCTGCCGGCATAGGGCTCGACGAAGAAGTCGAACGGATTGACCACCGTCATCTGTGCGGTGAAGTCGACCTCGACCTTGAGCTCGGTCGCCTTCTCCGGAAACACGTAGCGCGCCAGCCAGTTGCCCTGCGGATCCTGCTGCCAGTTCACGAAATGATTTGATGGCGTGACCTTGAGCGAATAGCTCAGGATCGGCGTGCGGGTATGCGGCGCGGGCCGGAGCCGAATGGTCTGAGGCCCGAGATCGATCGGCCGGTCGTATTTGTAGTGCGTGACGTGATGCAGTGCGACGAAGATCGACACGGACCGAGGACTCCAGCAGCTTTTTTGAGCAGAACACTGGTTCCGGTCGACATCAAGCACTAACAACGGGCAGCGACTGCCCAGGAATTATCCGCCGCGTTGTCCCGACCTCAGCAACTGGCGTGGCTGGTTACCCTCGCCGCTAGCGGCCGATCGCGCCGGATACCTGCGAAGCGAGCTGCTCGGCGAGCGTGTGATAGCCCTCGGGGGTCAAATGCTGGCCATCGGGCTGATGCGGGAGCCCGCCCAGCATCCCGTTAGGAAGCATGATCACCGCGACGCCACGGGCGCTCAGTCGACTTTGGATATCCGCTGTCCGGTCGGGGCTGCCCTTGCGCCGGTCATTGCCGCCCGGCTGTAGAATCACCGCACGGGTCCCGTTCGGGACGGCACCGTCCAGGCGTTGCAGCATCCCTTCCGTGGTGTCGCCATTGATGCCGGCGTTCACGACACGGACGTTCAATCCCTTCGCCCGCAAGATCGCTTCGAGCTGCGCAGGATAGGCCTGGTTGCGCGCCACGCCCTTGCCGTAGGTGTTGCTCGCGCCAAGCGCCACGATGGTTGCGGCGTCGGCTGAACCGACGCCAAGACTCAAGGCGGCCAGGAATGCGAGGCATCCAATGATTCCCAATCGACCCGCGCGCATCTTTCCTCCGTTCAGATCGAAACGCCAGCCTGTAGCCCGGATGGAGCGAAGCGCAATCCGGGAGGCCACGTCAATAGAACTCGTCGTCCCTGCGAAAAGCAGGGACCCATACCGCGTGATTCATCGATGAAAAACGGTGACAGACGCCTTGCACATCACTACGGCCGGTGGTTATGGGTCCCTGCTCCCGTGCGCAATTGCGCACTCGGCAGCGACGACAGCGGAGTGTAAGGCTAGATCGTAGCCCTAAACTACATCGTCGCGCCCAAGACCCACGGCGCGAACTCCGCACCGCCGAAATCAAAGCTCTCGCTCTTGGTCGGCTGGCCCGAGGCGGTCTTGAGGATCAGGTCGAAGATGCGCTGGCCGCATTCCTGCACGCTCTCTTCGCCGTCGAGGATGGTGCCGCAATTGACGTCCATGTCGTCTTCCATCCGCTTGTACATCGGCGTGTTGGTGGCGAGCTTGATCGAGGGTGCGGGCTTGCAGCCGAACACGCTGCCGCGGCCGGTGGTGAAGCAGACGAGGTTGGCGCCGCCGGCGACCTGCCCGGTCGCAGCGACCGGGTCGTAGCCAGGCGTGTCCATGAACACAAAGCCCTTCTTGGTGACGGGCTCGGCGTAGTGCAGGACGTCGACGAGGTTGGTGCTGCCGGCCTTGGCCATCGCACCGAGCGACTTCTCTAGGATCGTGGTGAGGCCGCCGGCCTTGTTGCCGGGGCTTGGATTGGCATTCATCTCGGCGCCTTCGCGCTGGGTGTATTCCTCCCACCAGCGCATCAGGCCGACCAGCTTTTCGCCGACCTCGCGGCTGACGGCGCGGCGGGTCAACAGATGCTCGGCGCCGTAGGTCTCCGGCGTCTCCGAGAGGATCACCGTGCCGCCGTGACGGACGAGCAGGTCGCTGGCCGCGCCGAGCGCTGGATTGGCCGACACGCCTGAGTAGCCATCAGAGCCGCCGCATTGCAGCGCTACGGTGAGCTCGCTTGCCGACACCGCCTCGCGCTTGACCTTGTTGGCGTCGGTGAGCGCCTCCTTCACGAAGGCAACACCGGCTTCCACGGTCTTGCGCGTGCCGCCGACTTCCTGGATGTCCATCGCGCGCAGGCGGCCGGCGAGCTTCTGCTCGGCCATCAGGCCGCCGATCTGGTTCACCTCACAGCCGAGGCCGAGCACGATGACGTTGGAGAAATTGACGTGGCGCGCGTAGCCGCCGAGCGTGCGGCGAAGCAGCGCCAAAGGCTCGTCCTGGGTCATGCCGCAGCCGGTCTTGTGGGTCAGCGCGACGACGCCATCGACATTCGGGAAATCGGCCAGCGGGTTGTCGCCGGTGAACGGATTCTTCTTGAACATGTCGGCGACGATGCCCGCAACGTGGGCGCTGCAATTCACCGAGGTGAGGATGCCGATATAGTTGCGGGTCGCGACGCGGCCGTCGGCGCGGCGGATACCCTCGAAGGTTGCCGGCAGATCGAAGTTCGGCACCGGCTTGACGTCGACGCCATAGGCATAGTCCTTGGCAAAATCACCCATCCCGCAGTTCTGCGTATGCACATGCTGGCCGGGCGCAATCGGCTGGGTCGCGAAGCCGATGATCTGGCCATAGCGCCGGATCGGCTCGCCCTGCGCGATCGGCTTGATCGCGACCTTGTGGCCGGCCGGAATGCGGTCAACCGTGGTAACGCCTTCGGTCACCTCCAGCCCCGGCGGCAGGCTCGCGCGCGCGATCAGGACGCTGTCGTCGGCGTGCAGGCGGATTACTTGTGCCGAGGCCATGGGAGTTCTCCTTCGTCCTTATCTTCACCTCTCCCCGTCCTTTACGGGGAGAGGTCGAATTCTCGCGCAGCGATAATTCGGGTGAGGGGCAAGGCACACGCGCAATCGCAAACAAAGTGCTCGCCGGATGGAGGCCCCTCACCCCAACCTCTCCCCGCAAGAGCGGGGCGAGGGAGCAGAGCTAACATTGCGGACAGACCTTACGCCTTACCGCCGGACTTCTCGCGGGTTTGGTTGACCTGCATCCTGGCGTAGACCTGCATCAGGCCGACTTCGTTCGACAGCGTCACGAGCTTGAAGCCCATGTTGATCGCGCGCACCGCGCCTTCGGCGCCCGAGCAGTGGATGCCGGGATTGAGGCCGCGCTTGCCGCACTCCTTGATGATCTTCTCGTAGATCTTGAGAATCTCCGGCTCGTCGCGATCGAGCTTCGGCACCAGGCCGTAGGAGAAGCCGAGATCGGACGGTCCGATATAGACGCCGTCGATGCCTTCGACATCGAGGATGGCTTCCATGTTCTCGACCGCGGTCTTGGTCTCCATCATCGGCAGCAGCACGATCTCGTCGTTGGCGGTCTGCTGATAGGTGCCGGCCGAGCCGTACATGCCGGCGCGGATCGGGCCGTTGGAGCGCACGCCCTTCGGCGGATACTTGGCATAGGAAACCAGGTTCTTGGCTTCCTGCGGCGTGTTGACCATCGGGCAGATCACGCCATAGGCGCCGCCGTCGAGCACCTTGCCGATGATGCCCGGCTCATTCCAGGGCACGCGGACCATCGGCGTGACGGGATGGGCATGCATCGACTGGAAGCACTGCACCATCGACTGATAATCCTGCACGCCATGCTGCATGTCGACGGTTACGCTGTCGAAGCCGCATTGCGCGATCACTTCGGCCGAGAACCCGGAGGGGATCGCGAGCCACGCGTTCACCACCGCCTTGCCCGATGCCCAGACTTGCTTGACCTTGTTTGCCATTGATCGCGTTTCCCTTTGCGGTTTATTGGGGGACGAGCCTCAGCTGGTCGCCCGCTGGATCGAAACTTCGCTGACGCCGACTTCGCGCGCGGTATTCACTATCGCCGCCCAAGTGTCGTCAGGCAAGGGGATGCCATTCCTGGTGCGATCGGCACGGGTTTTCCGCTCGGGATCGCCCGGAACCAGCACGGACTCCGTGCCAGAGATCGGTTTGGTGGCGCGGATGAAATCGGTGTAGCGGGTGATTTCGCCGTCGAAGAAATTGCTGGTGTCGATCACCTTGGGATCGATGTAGAACGCCATCATGCCGTTGGCGAAGCGCCGGTCCGACGACGTCGCGCCGGTGCCGGTCAGCGCGCCGCCGAGCAGCTCGCAAATGAAGGCGAGGCCCGAGCCCTTGTGGTCGCCGAAAGCACGGATCGCGCCGGTTCCCTTGGTATGGTCGCGCGGTCCGTCCGGCGTGTACGGGCCATACAGCACATGCGGATCCTCGCTCAGCGTGCCGTCGGCATCGACCAACGCGCCGGGCGGCAGCTTCTTGCCGCCACGGCTAGCCACCAGGCACTTGCCCTCGGCGACGACGGAGGTCGCGAAATCGAGCACGATCGGATCCTGGCCCTGCCGCGGAATGCCGACGCAATACGGCGCGGTCGACAGGCGCTTCTCGACGCCGCCGTAAGGCGCGACCAGCAGCGAGCCTGCGGCGGTCACGAAATGAACCGAAACGAGGCCTTCGGCGGCCGCCATTTCGGCCCAGTCGCCGACGCGGCCGAGATGGCCGGAGTTGCGCAGCGCGACCGCCGCAAGCCCTGCCTTCTTGCACTTCTCGATGCCGAGCCTGACCGCGACAGGCGTGACGGTCTGGCCATAGCCGAACTTGCCGTCGACAACGGCGAGCGAGGCCGTGTCGACCACGACCTCGGCGGTCTGGTTCGGCACGATCGAGCCCATCTTCTTCCACCTGACATAGACCGGCACGCGGATCACGCCGTGGCTGTCATGGCCTGTCAGATTCGCGGTCGTCAAATAGGTCGCGATGCGCTTAGCCTCTTCCGGAGAGGACTCCGAATGGGAAAACACTTCGGACACGAAGTTGATGAGATTATCGACCTTGATGGTGACCATGAAAGACTAGCTCGCTCGATGAAGCACAGTGCGTTGTTAAGCGTGGGTTTTGGCGTGACCGCCGAGATAGGCTGCGGCGATGGCTTCATTGCCCCACAATTCGTCGGGCTTGCCGCCCAGCACGATCCGCCCGGTTTCCAGGACGAAACCGTGATCGGCGACCGAAAGTCCCATGCGCGCATTTTGCTCGACGAGCAAGACCGTGGTGTCCTTCCTGATCTGCGAAATGATGCGGAACACCGCCTGCACGATGACAGGCGCCAGCCCGAGCGAAGGTTCATCCAGCAGCAACAGCCGCGGCTTGGCCATCAGGCCGCGCGCCACCGCGACCATCTGCAGCTGGCCGCCGGACAGCGTCCAGCCGAGCGCGTTGGAGAAGGCGCGGATGTCCGGGAACAGGTCGAACATCGCGTCGGCTTCGCGCGAGATCTGCGCGGCCCCGACCTTCCGGTTCGACGCGCCGAGCATGATGTTCTCTTTCACGGTGAGACCCGGGAATACGCGGCGGCCTTCCGGCACATGCGAGATGCCGAGCCGCACGATCGCTTCCGGCCCGAGGCCCGCGATCGAATGACCGTCGAACAGGATGTCGCCGGAGGCGGGTTTGGCGAGGCCGGAGATTGCGCGCAGCGTGGTCGACTTGCCGGCGCCATTGGCGCCGAGCAGCGTGACCACCTGGCCCTGTTCCACGGCGATGGTGACGCCGCGCAGGGCCTCGATCTCGCCGTAGCGGACCACGAGATTGCGGATTTCGAGCAGCGGCATCATTCGCTCCCGAGATAGGCGGAGACGACGTCGGGATGACGCAGCACCGCCATCGACTCGCCGTCCGCGATGCGGCGTCCGAAGTTCAGCACGGTGATGTGCTGGGCGGCTTCCGAGACCAGCGTCATGTCGTGATCGATGATCAGGATGGTGAGGCCCTGGGCCGCGATGCGCTTGAGCAACTCGTGCAGTTCGAGCTTCTCGGTCGAGTTGAGGCCGGCAGCCGGCTCGTCGAGCAACAGCAGCGTCGGGTTCGACGCCAGCGCCCGCGCGATCTCGATCAGGCGCTGATGGCCGTAGGAGAAGCTCGAGATCAACTCGTTGGCGCGGTTGCCGAGGCCGACGAAGGTCAAAGCCTCCATCGCCCGCTCGGTCAGCGCGTCGTCGCCCTTCCCGATCATGGTGTTGCCCGGACGCTCGGCGCCGATCTCGACATTCTCCAGCGCGGTCATCGAGCGGAACAGGCGGATGTTCTGGAAGGTGCGTCCGAGCCCCGCCGCGGTGCGCTGATGCGGCGCCATGCTGGTGATGTCGGTGCCGTCGAGCACGATCTTGCCCGCGGTCGCCTTGTAGAGGCCGGACAAGACGTTCAGCGTCGTGGTCTTGCCGGAGCCGTTGGGTCCGATCAGCGCATGCACGCCGCCGCGCTTCACCGCGATGTCGACGTCATCCACCGCCTTGAGGCCGCCGAAATGCTTCGAGAGCCCGGTGACTTCGAGCACGATGTCGCCGCCGGTCGTCGCAGGCTTGAGCTGGAGCGCTCCGGCAACCGGCGGCGCCTTGGTGTTCGCGCGCCAGCGTGTGAACGCGTCGGACACGAAGCCCCAGATGCCGTCCGGCATGAAGCGGATGATCAGGATCACCGACAGGCCGTAGATCGCGAGGTAGAGGCCCGGCACACTCTTCAGGAAGCGCAGCCATTCCGGGATCAGGATCAACAGCCCGGTGCCGATCGCGGAGCCGATCGGCGAGGCCACGCCGCCGAGCAGCGACATGGTCAGGAACTGAATGGATTCCGCGAACGAGAACTGGTCCGGACTGACATAGGCAAAGCCGCCGGCGAACAGGCCGCCGGCGAGGCCGCCGAGCACTGCGCACACCGCGAAGGCGTAGACCTTGGTGCGGAACACGTCGATGCCGTTGACGCCGGCCGCGAGCTCATTGTCGCGCACCGCGCGCATGGCGCGGCCAAGCTTGGTGTCAGGCAAATGCCAGACCAGATAGCCGACGATCGCAAGCATCGCGACGCAGAAGGCGAGATAGCTTTGCGAGGACTGGAACAGCTCGGGCCGACGAATGTTCGCGATGCCGTCCGGCCCGTGGGTCACGCCGATGGCGTTGATCATCACCAGCGTCACGATCTGCTGGAACGAGATCGTCACCATCGCAAGGTAGTGCCCGCCGAGCCGCAGCGTCGACATGCCCAGAAACGCGCCGGCGACCAGCGTGATCGCGCAGGCGCCGACCAGGCAAAGCCAGAAGTTCAGATGCAGGTCGGCGGTCCCGAGGCCGACGACATAGGCGCCGAAGCCGAAGAACGCGGCCTGCGCCAGGTTGATCTGGCCGCACAGGCCGAGCACGACCGAAAGCCCGAACACCGCGATCGAGAACGTCGTCGCCTGTAGCAGGATGTTGAGGATGTAACCGTCGAACTGCATGCCGGCGGCGAGCGCCACCAGCGCAGCCGCGCCGATGAAATACGGCAGATGGCGGATAATCAGCGGCTTCGAGCGCACGGCCGGCGCCGGAATCATGTTGTCGCTGGCGCTCATGCTTTCTCCGCGACGCGTTCGCCGAAGATGCCCTGCGGCCGGAACACCAGGAAAGCGATCAGCACCAGAAATGCAAAGCCGTCCTTGTACGGCACCGAAATGTAGGCGGCGCCGAACGTCTCGATGACGCCGAGCGCCAGACCGCCGACGATGGCGCCGGCGACATCGCCGAAGCCGCCGATGATGGTCGCGGCAAACGCCTTCAGCGCAATCGTCGAGCCCATCTGGATCGAGACGAACAGCACGGGCGCCACCAGGATGCCTGCGAGACCGCCGAGCACGGCCGAATAGATGAAGGTGATCATGATCATGGTGGGGACGGAAATGCCGAGCAGCGACGCCATCTCCTTGTCCTGCGAGGTCGCCTGCAGTTTCTTGCCGAGCAGCGTCTTCTCGAAGAACCAGAAATTGAACAGCACCAGGAGGATCGTGACGCCGATGATCAACAGATACTGGCTGTCGAGATAGACCGGGCCGAGCTGGATGCCGGGCGTATCGAACCAGCCCTGCAGCACCTGCGGCTGCGGGCCGTAGATCGCCAGCACCGAGTTCGACAGCAGGATCGAGGCGCCGATGGTGGCGATGATGACAGGCAGATAGGTGCGGTGGCGCAGCGGATAATAGACGCCAAGATTGAAGATGACGCCAAACAGCGCCATGCCGGCGAGCGCGATCAGGAACGACAGCCAGTAAGGCCAGCCGAGATCGACCGAGAACACCACCATCAGATAGGCGGCCACCATCGAGAACTCGCCTTGCGCGAAGTTCACCACGTTGGTGGCGCGGAAGATCAGCACGAAACCGAGCGCGACCAGCGCGTAGACCGCGCCGATGCCGATGCCGGTGAACAGCAGTTGTAGAACCAGATCCATGACAGCGCTCGATCAGAACAGTGTGCGCAGAAGATCGGCCTCGCCGGTTTTGCCGGCGAGGCCGAGCCGCGATCAATCGTTGAAGTCGATATGCTTGTCGTAAACGATCTTGCCCTTGTCGTTCTTCACAACATTGTAGCCGTGCAGGCCGTCGCCGTTCTTGTCGAAATTATACTCGCCTTCCGCACCGGCGAATTTCTGCGTCGCCAGGATGGCGTCGCGGATCTTGTTCGGATCGGTCGAGCCGGCCTTGTTGATCGCCGCCGACAGGATGGTGATCGCGTCGTACGGCCAGGCGCTCTGGTTGTCGGGCGCGGTCTTGTAGGCATCACGATAAGACTTGCCGAACGCCTTCGCGGTATCGCTCGAGTCTTCGGCGAAGTCGGCGACCCCATAGGTGCCAAACAGCGCCGGACCGGCGAGCTTGGTCGAGGAGACCGCCACCACCGAGGGCGAGCCGACCCAGGGGATGTTGACGCCGAGCTGGCGCAACTGCCGGGCAAAGATGCCGAGGTCGTTCTCGAAGGTGAAGTAGGTGCCGAGCACGTCGGCTCCGGACTGCTTTACGGCCAGCACGACCGGGGTGAAGTCCTGGCTCTGGTTGGCATAGCCCTGGTCAAGCACCGGCGGCGCGCCGAGCTTGGTCAGCGCCTCGGTGAGTGCCTTGCCGCCCGCAGTACCGAAGGCGTCGGTGGAATGGACGATCGCCCATTTCTTCTTGCCGAGCGTGGTGACGCCGAAATCGGCAATCACGCGGCCGGAATAATTGTCATTCGGGCGGAAGCGGAACAGCCAGGGATTACCGGAATGGGTGAGATCGGGATTGGTGCCGCCGATCATCACCGGCTTGCCGACCTTGATCACGTCGGGCGCCATCGCCTGCACCTGGGTCGAGCGGATCGAACCGAGGAAGGCAACGATGTCGGGCTGCGCGGCAAGCTTGGAGAACGCCAGCACGATGCCCGGATTGGTGGTCTGGTCGTCCTCGATGACGAGTTCGACCTGCTTGCCGAGCACGCCGCCGGCCTTGTTGACCGCGGCCAGCGCCAGCTTGGCGCCGTTCTGGGCCCACAGGCCCTGCTCCGCTGCCGGTCCGGTCACCGGCACGCACATGCCGATCTTGATGGTCGCTCCCTGCGCCCAAGCGCTGCGCATCAGCGCGGGAGCAGCGAGACCTGCCGCCAAGCCGGCGGAAAACTCACGCCTCGTCAGTTTCATTCAATCCTCCCTTTTGGTGCGCCGACTTGCATATCGGCTGCGTTGAAACGAGCTGACGCGTCGATCGAGTGCCTATCCGCAGCCGTCAATCGGCACGACGAACAAACGTGAGCGCCGCTTGCGGCGCACAAGACGCGCAACGGCTGCCATCAATCTGGCGTTTGACATAGCTAAACATGATTGCACATTGCACGCAATAGTCAAAAGTCGCTGGCAACGGTGTGTAAATGCCTGCTACCAGCGACCATGACGGGATCACATGATAGTGTGACCGGCGGGCAGTCATCCATGTCGATTCCAAGAGCGAAATCGCAGACCAGACGAAAACAGCCGGCCTACGCGCTGATCAAGAGCGCATTGGCGAAGCACATCCGGGCCGGTGACGTGCCACCCGGCACGGTTCTCTCCGAATCGGCGATCGCGACCTTGTTCGGCTCGAGCCGCTCGCCGGTACGGCAGGCCTTCGAACAGCTCGAGCACATCGGCCTGGTGCGCCGCTTCGATGGCCGCGGCGTGATCGCCGGCAAGCGCAAGGTCGACCCGCGGCGCGTCCCGATCACGCCGGAGATGTTTGGGCTGACCGACGGCCCCGTCGAGGCGGTGCGCAGCGACGCCTGGGATACGCTCTATTACAAGCTCGAGCGCGAGATCATCTACCGGTCGCTGTTCGGACGCTTCCGCGTCAGCGAGCTCGCATTGGCGCGGCACTTCCGGGTCGGGCGCACGGTTGCGCGCAATTTGCTGCTACGTGCGCAGGCGATCGGAATCCTGGAGAAAGGCGCCAAGGCTCATTGGTATGTCGTGCCGCTTGATGAGGATCGCCTCCGCGACATCTTCGAGGTGCGCGCAACCCTCGAGCCGCTGCTCCTCAAATCCGCTGCGGCGAGGATTCCGACCGCGCTGCTTGACCGGATGGCGGAGCGGCTGCGCGAAGGGATCCAATTCCGCAGCCGCGTCGGCGTCGGCGAGCTCGATGAGATCGAGGGCGACCTCCATATCCGCTGCCTGGGTTACGGCATCAATCGCGAGATGATCGAAGCGCTCAAGCGCACCCATTGCGCTTTCGTGATCGGCAAGCACATCCAGGTCGCCCTGACCGCGCCGCAGATCGATTCCTTCATGGACGAGCATCTGGTGATCATCGAAGCCTTGCGCGCCCGCGACGGCGATACGGCCGCCGCGACGTTGCGCCGCCATATCGAGTGGTCGCACTCCAAGGTTGCCGGCTGGATCGCCGAATTCCGCGCCGTCAACGTGATCTCGCGCGTGCCCTACATGGCGTGAGCGGCATTGCCGCGCATCGCCGCGATTACTCGTCGGCCTCGACTTCGGCGTCATCGGCCAAGCCCATTCCGGCGAGGCTTGCCTCCAGCGCGCCCAGCATCTCGTGCAACTCGGCAAGCTTGCGCGCGCCATATCGTCGTGTGATCTCGGCGTAGATCGCCTCCGACGTCGGCGCCACCGCCTCGATCAGCTTCAACCCCTTGGCCGAGATCGAGACCACCGCGCGCCGCCCGTCGTTCTCCGCCGCCTTGCGCTCGATCAACGCGCGCGCCTCGAGATCACGCAGGATTCGCGACAGGCTCGGGCCGAGCAGAAACGCCACGCGGGCGAGCTCGGTGACCTCGATCTCATCGACCGCGGTGAGCGCACGCAAAATCCGCCACTGCTGCTCGGTCAGTCCGTGATTGCGCAGCGACGGACGGAACTGCCGCATCACCGCCTCGCGCGCACGGAGCAGCGACATCGGCAGCGAGCGCGAGAACTCGCGCATCGGGGTCCGTCGCGACGACGCCTCGTCGCCCTGCCCCGGCCGGTTCTCATCCAACGATTTCTTGCGTGCCATCACTCAGCTCAATCCACAGCAACAAAATTTTGCGTTGCAACATGCCCTGATTCAGTTTGCGCGAATTAACTTAACATGTTAATCATCTCCCGACATCCACTTTTGTGTATCACGCATGGCCCTCTCCAAGGACGATATCCGCGCTGCCGCCGAACGGCTCGACAGTGCGGAAAAGACCCGCAAGCAAATCCGCCAGCTGTCGCTGGAATACCCCCGCATGACCCTCGAAGACGCCTACGCGATTCAGAAGGCCTGGGTCGAGATGAAGGTGGCGCAGGGGCGCGTCGTCAAGGGCCACAAGATCGGCCTGACCTCGAAGGCGATGCAGAGCGCGCTCAATATCGACGAGCCGGATTCCGGCATCCTGCTCGACGACATGTTCTTTGCCGATGGCGGCCTCGTGCCGACCGACCGCTTCATCGCAACCCGCGTCGAGGCCGAGCTTGCCTTCGTGATGAAGCATCGCCTTGCGGGGCCGAACTGCACGCTGTTCGACGTGCTCAACGCCACCGACTTCGTGGTGCCGGCGCTGGAAATCCTGGATACCAGGGTCGAGCGCGTCGACCCCGAGACCAAGGCGACGCGCAAGATCTTCGACACCATCGCCGATAACGCCGCCAATGCCGGTATCGTGCTCGGCGGCCGTCCGATCCGTCCGCTCGAAGCCGATCTGCGCTGGATCGGCGCGCTCTGCTTCCGAAACGGCCAGCTCGAGGAAACCGGTCTGGCCGCGGGCGTATTGAATCATCCGGCGACCGCGGTGGCATGGCTCGCCAACAAGATCGCCCAGAATGGGCTGGCGCTGGAGGCCGGACAAATCGTGCTGGCAGGCTCCTTCATCCGCCCGATCGAGACCCGCAAGGGCGACACCATCCAAGCCGACTACGGACCTTACGGTTCCGTGAGCTGCTACTTCGCCTGACGCACTCAGCAGGAGAGCTGCATGCCGCATTTCACGATTGAATACTCCGCCAATCTCGACGGCCTCGTCGACATGGGCGCGACCGTCGAACTGGTCCGCAAGGCCGCGGTCGAGACCGGCATCTTCCCGCTCGGCGGCATCCGCGTGCGCGCCATCAGATGCGAGCACTACGCGATCGCCGACGGCCGCAAGAATTACGGCTTCCTCGACATGGTGCTGCGGCTGGGCGAAGGCCGCGACCTCGCCGCGCGCAAGAAGGCCGGCGAGCACATCTTCAAGGCGCTGTCGGCCCATCTCGATCCGGTATTCGCCAACAGCAAGTTCGCCCTGTCGTTCGACATGCAGATCAACGACAAGGAAACGAGCTGGAAACGCAACAACATCCACGACGCACTGAAGGTGGAGACGGTCAATGGATAAAGCCACCCCGACATCCACAGCCGACGTGTTCCAGGCCAACCGCGATCGCGCCGGTCCGTTGCTTGCGAAATTAAAAGCCGAAGGCATCGGCCATGTGATCGACGGCAGGGTCGTGCCGGCGGTCTCCGGCCAGACTTTTGAGACGAAATCGCCGATCGATGGCTCGGTACTGGCGACGGTCGCACGTGGCAATGCGGACGATATCGACCGCGCGACAACCGCTGCGTTCAAGGCCTTCAAGGCCTGGCGCGACATGCCGGCGGTACAGCGGCGCAAGCTGCTGCATCGCGTTGCGGACGCGATCGAGGAGCGCGCCGACGACATCGCCGTGCTCGAATGCATCGACACCGGCCAGGCACACCGCTTCATGGCCAAGGCCGCGATCCGCGCCGCCGAGAATTTCCGATTCTTCGCCGACAAATGCGGCGAGGCCCGCGATGGCCTCAACACACCCTCGGACGAGCACTGGAACATCTCGACCCGCGTGCCGATCGGCCCGGTCGGCGTGATCACGCCGTGGAACACGCCGTTCATGCTCTCGACCTGGAAGATCGCGCCCGCGCTCGCTGCCGGCTGCACCGTGGTACACAAGCCGGCGGAATGGTCGCCGGTGACCGCCGACCTCCTGGTCAGGCTGGCCAAGCAGGCCGGCCTGCCGGACGGCGTGTTCAACACCGTGCACGGCTTCGGCGAGGACGCCGGCAAGGCGCTAACCGAGCACCCTGCCATCAAGGCGATCGGCTTCGTCGGCGAGAGCACGACGGGCTCGGCAATCATGGCGCAGGGTGCGCCGACCCTGAAGCGCGTGCATTTCGAACTCGGCGGCAAGAACCCAGTGATCGTGTTCGACGATGCCGATCTCGACCGCGCGCTCGATGCCGTCATGTTCATGATCTACTCGCTCAACGGCGAGCGCTGCACCTCGTCGAGCCGCCTCCTGGTCCAGGAGAGCATCGCCGAAAAGTTCATCGAGAAGCTGACCGCGCGCGTGAAGGCACTCAAGGTCGGTCACCCCCTCGATCCGGCGACCGAGATCGGGCCGCTGATCCACGAACGGCACTTCGCCAAGGTCTGCAGCTATTTCGACGTCGCCAGGCAAGACGGCGCGACGATTGCGGTCGGCGGCAAGCCGCATGACGGTCCGGGCGGCGGGCACTATGTGCAGCCAACCCTCGTCACCGGCGCCAACGCGACCATGCGCGTGGCCCAGCAGGAGGTGTTCGGTCCGTTCCTGACCGTGATCCCGTTCCGCGACGAGGCCGACGCCATCGAGATCGCCAACGGCGTGCAGTACGGCCTCGCCGGCTATGTCTGGACCGGCGACGTGGGCCGCGCGCTGCGCGTCGCGGACGCGCTGGAAGCCGGCATGATCTGGCTCAACTCGGAAAACGTCCGCCACCTGCCGACCCCGTTCGGCGGCATGAAAGCCTCCGGCATCGGCCGCGACGGCGGCGACTACTCGTTCGACTTCTACATGGAAACCAAGCACGTCTCGCTCGCGCGCGGGACGCACAAGATCCAGAAACTGGGAATCTGATTGCACGAGGTTCCGGGGCGCGAAGCGAAGCCGGAACCTCGAGATTCCGGGTTCGATGCTGCGCATCGCCCCGGAATGACGGATAAAATTGAGGGAACACGCCATGCCAGTGCCGACACACGTCTTCGATCCGCCGTTCAACATCATCCGCTGCAGCCATGCCGTGCTCGACGTCACGGATCTGGAGAAGAGCGCCACCTTCTACGAGAAGACCGTCGGCCTCCATATCGAGGACCGCGACGACAAATCGGTGTATCTGCGCGCCAGCGAGGAGCACCAGCATCACTCGGTCGTGCTGCGCAAGGCGGCGAAGGCTGCCTGCAACCGCCTCGGTTTCAAGGTCGGCAATGACGGCGACCTCGACAAGGCGGCCGCCTTCTTCTCCGAGAACGGCATCGCCTACGCCTTCGTCGACCAGCCGTTCCAGGGCCGCACGCTGCAATTCACCGATCCGTTCGGCTTCCAGATCGAGCTCTATGCCACGATGGAGAAGCGCCCGCATCTGTTGCGGCGCTACGATCTCTACAAGGGCTGCCATCCGCAGCGGCTCGACCATTTCAATGTGTTCGCCGCCGAGGTGCAGGACACGGTCGACTTCTACGCCCGGCTCGGCTTCCGCCTCACCGAATATGCCGAGGAGGACGGCGACAACGGCCGCATCGCCGCCGCCTGGATGCATCGCAAGGGCAATGTCCATGACTTCGCCATCACCAACGGCCGTGGCCCGCGCCTGCACCACATCGCCTATTGGGTGCCGACCGCGATGAACATCGTGCATCTCTGCGACGTGATGGCCTCCTCCGGCTTTCTCGCGAACATCGAGCGCGGGCCAGGCCGGCACGGTATTTCGAACGCCTTCTTCCTCTACATTCGCGACCCCGACGGCCACCGCATCGAGCTCTACACCAGCGACTATTTCACCGGCGATCACGACCATGAGCCGCTGCGCTGGTCGCTGCGCGATCCGCGCCGCCAGACGCTGTGGGGCGCACCGGCGCCGCGCTCCTGGTTCGAGGAAGGCTCGACCTTCGCCGGCCACGCGGTGCGCGAGCCCCGCTTCGTCGCCGACGTGCTGGTCGCGGACTGAGGGGCTACCGATGTCAGCCCCTCGCCTCGCCACCTATTCCGTCAACGGCGCCACGCAATATGGCGCCGTCACCGACACCGGTATCGTCGACCTCTCGTCACGCTTCGCCAAGGACTATCCGACGCTGCGTGAGGCGATTGCCGCCGGCGCACTGACCAGGCTCGTGGAGGACGCCGCCAAGCGCGCGCCCGACCACGCGCTCGACGCAGTTGCCTGGCTGCCGCCGATCCTGGTGCCGGACAAGATCATCTGCATCGGCGTCAACTATCCCGACCGCAATGCCGAGTACAAGGACGGCTCGGATGCGCCGAAATATCCCAGCATGTTCCTGCGGGTGCCGCGTTCCTTCGTCGGCCACAACACGCCCGTCGTGCGGCCGCGCATCTCGCCGCAGCTCGACTATGAGGGCGAGCTGGTGCTGGTGATCGGCAAGGCCGGCCGGCATATCCCGGAGAGCGCCGCGCTCGATCACATCGCCGCGATCACGCTCTGCAATGAAGGCACCATCCGCGACTGGGTGCGCCACGCCAAATTCAACGTCACCCAGGGCAAGAACTTCGATTCCACCGGCAGTCTCGGCCCGTGGATCGTGCCTTACACCAGCGAGGCGCAGATCGCCGACATCCGGCTGATCACGCGAGTCAACGGCGAAGTCAGGCAGGACGACCGCACCTCGCGCTTGATCTTCGGCTTCCGCTACCTCATCAACTACATCTCGACCTTCACGACGCTGGTTCCCGGCGACATCATCGTCACGGGGACGCCGACCGGCGCAGGTGCGCGGTTCGATCCGCCGCGCTATCTGAAGCCCGGCGATGTCGTCGAAGTCGAGGCCGAAGGCGTCGGTATCTTGCGCAACGGCGTCGTCGACGAAGCCACCTAACCTCAGAGCAAGTGGACAGTGCCATGACCTCAACATCCGGCGGCGAAGCGATCGTCAACGGCCTCGTCGCCCACGGCGTCGACACCGTGTTCGGCCTGCCCGGCGCGCAGATCTACGGCCTGTTCGATGCCTTCCACCAGGCGCAGCTCAAGGTGATCGGCGCCCGGCATGAGCAGGCCTGCGGCTACATGGCGTTCGGCTATGCCCGCTCCTCTGGCAAGCCCGGCGTGTTCAGCGTCGTGCCCGGTCCCGGCGTGCTCAACGCCTCGGCGGCGCTGCTGACCGCATTCGGCTGCAACGAGCCGGTGCTGTGCCTGACCGGCCAGGTGCCGACCCAATTTCTCGGCAAGGGCCGCGGCCATCTGCACGAGATGCCGGACCAGCTTGCGACGCTGCGCACCTTCGTGAAATGGGCCGACCGGATCGAATATCCTGACAACGCGCCTGCGATGGTGTCGCACGCATTCCAGGAGATGCTGTCGGGCCGGCGCGGCCCGGCTTCGCTGGAGATGCCGTGGGACGTGTTCACCCAGCGCACCCAGGTTGCCCCCGTCAAGCCATTCGATCGATTGCCGGCGCCGCGGCCCGATCCGGACCGCATCAAGGCGGCCGCTGATCTGATCGCCGGCAGCAAGGCGCCGATGATTTTCGTCGGCAGTGGCGCCATCGAGGCCCGCGAGGAGATCCTCGAGCTGGCCGAGATGATCGACGCGCCGGTGGTCGCATTCCGCAGCGGCCGGGGCATTGTCTCCAATGCGCACGAACTCGGGCTCACCATGGCCGCGGCCTACAAGCTGTGGCCAAGGACCGACCTGATGATCGGCATCGGCACCCGCATGGAGCTGCCGACCATGTCGCGCTGGCCTTATCAGCCGGCCGGACTGAAATGCGTGCGGATCGACATCGACCCGGTCGAGCTGCGCCGCTGGCCGGCCGACGCCGGCGTGATCGCGGACGCCAAGGCTGGCACCGCCGACCTCATCGCGGCGGTGCGCAAAGCCGGCTACAGCAAGACCTCGGGCCGCCGCGCGGCGATCCGCGAGGCGACCGCGGCCGCCGAGCAGGAAATCCAGCGCATCCAGCCACAGATGGCCTATCTGAAGATCCTGCGCGAGGTGCTGCCCGCGAACGCCATCGTCACCGACGAGCTGTCGCAGGTCGGCTTCGCCTCCTGGTACGGCTTTCCGATCTACGAGCCGCGCACCTTCGTCACCTCGGGCTATCAGGGCACGCTCGGCTCGGGCTTCCCGACCGCGCTCGGCGCGAAGGTCGCCAACCCGAATAAGCCGGTGGTCGCGATCACCGGCGACGGCGGTTTCATGTTCGGCGTGCAGGAGCTCGCCACCGCCGTGCAGTTCAAGATCGGCGTGGTGACCTTGGTGTTCAACAACAACGCCTATGGCAATGTCCGCCGCGACCAGCGCGAGCGCTTCGACGGCCGTGTCGTCGCCTCCGATTTGGTCAACCCCGATTTCGTCAAGCTCGCGGAGTCCTTTGGCGTCGGCGCCGCGCGCGTCACCTCGCCCGATCATTTCCGCCCCGTGCTGGAGAAGGCGCTGGCCGATGGCGGGCCCTACGTGATCTCGGTGGAAGTGCCGACGGATTCCGAAGTCTCGCCCTGGGCGTTCATCCATCCGGCGAGGAACAACTAGAGCGTTTTCGAGCGAAGTGGACACCGGTTCGCGTGAAGAAACCGCGTCAAAACAAGAATCTAGAGCTTTGGTTCCGATTCAGTCAGAACCAAAGCTCTAGGCGCTCTCCAAGCCGCGTTGCAGCCGCGACGCGGCGATCACCAGCAGGCCGGCGCCGGCGACCGACCAGCAGGCGACCGGCGCCCAGTGCACCAGCGGCGCATAGTCGGGTATCTTCTGCAGGCCGCCGGCCACCGCTGCCATCCGCGCAAAGGTCGCGAGCGCCAGCGCCGAGAACACGAGGCCCGTGACCTTGCCTTCGGCGCCGGTCTCCCCGATCGCAAGCGCTGCGGACACCGCGCTCATCAGCATGCAGCCCCAGGCCGCTCCCGCCATGAACTGCGCCACGATCAGGACGTTGAGGCTGCCGGCAATCTCCGCCGCGACGATGGCGAACGCACCGAGTAGTCCGGCTGCGCCCATCACAATCAGGCCGCCGCGATGCTTGACGACAATGCTCGCCGGAAACATCGCGATGTTGAAACCGATCCAGAACACCGGCATCAGCCATTGCAGATTGTCCGGCCTGGCAAAACGCAAATAGAACGGGACGCTGTTGATGTTGAAGTGCAGCTGATAGCCGAGCGACAGCAGCACCATCGATCCGATCAGGAACATCGGCACCGCCCCGAGCCGCTTGGCCGGTGCCGCAAGCCGCTCGGGCTGCACCTCCTCGGCGATGCGGCGCTCGATCCCTGAGAACGCGAACGCAGTCAGCAGCAGCACGGCGCCGGACAGCACAAATGGCAGCCGCGCGTCATGATCGCGCAGCACGACCCCGAGATAGGGCGAGACCGCACCGGCAATGCCGTAGCCCAGCATCGCGAGCGCGGCGAGGAACGGGACCGAGGGTTGCGCGCGATACTTGCCGAGCAGCGTCAGTGGCGGCGCGCGCAAGGCCGATGATGTGACAGCCCAGATCACGATCAGCGCGATCAGCCAGACCTTCGCGCCAGGCCCGGTCCCGGCCACGTAAGGCAGCGCGACGAAGGCGACGCAGGAGATCGCGGCAAGGATGCCGACGAACAGGCCGAGACGGCCGACCAGGCTCGCAATCCTGTCGGCGGCCATGCCCATCGCGGTGTCGGTGACGGTGAAGATGCCTTGGTCCATCATCAGGATCAGGATGACGGTCGACGGCGCGATGCCGACATCGGCGCACAGCTTGGGCAGATAGATCAGGTAGGTGGTCCAGCCCAGCGTGAACACGAGCTGCAGGACGGCGAGATAGACGCCGGTGCGATTGACCGCGCGGTCGGCCTGGGTGGTCATACGCGAAGTCTAGACCAGCTCTCCCATTTGCGGGAGGCCTTTAGCCTGACTGAAGCGAGGAGGCAAAGGTACGAGCTGCCAAAAATATCGAAAACAACCCCATGCAAAGCAGCAGACGTTCCGCCGGTACTCGGAAAAGCGCTTGACGCGTCGGGCAACTCAATTGTATATTTCCATTATTCCGAAATAGTGCAGCCACCTGCCGCCGCGCAATAGCTAGCGCACCTTGCGGAAAGTCAAATTGATGCGCTGGCGGCCGAGCACGCTGTGCTCACCATCAGCGAGCGCCGCGACGCCGTGATAAAATAGCCGTGACGGCCCGCCCCACACCGCAACGTCGCCATGTTCGAGCCGGTAGCGGCGTGTCGCTGCGCTTCAGGCCACCGAACAGGAAGATCGCCGGCAGCCCGAGCGAAATCGAAACGATCGGTGCGCCGTAGTCGAGCTCGTCCTTGTCCTGATGCAGCGACAATTTTGCGCCGGAGACATAGCGATTGATCAGGCAGGCCTCTGGCGCGAAGCCGTTGAAGCCGGCCTCGGCGGCGGCGCCGGCGGCGAGCCTGCGCAACACCTCCGGCATTTCAGGCCAGGGCTGTCCCGAGTCAGGATCGATTGGATCATAACGATAGCCGCTGGGATCGGAGACCCAGCCGACGCTGCCGCAATTGGTCATCGCGACCGACATCCGGTGGCCGCCCGGCGTGATCAGATGCCGGAACGGCGCCTGCCTGACGATGATGCGCAAGGCCGGGATCAGCTCGGCCTCGAACGGCCGGACAAAGCCGCGCAACAGCACCGCGCCGTCCGCGATGGTCTCGCGCGGCGGCCGGGCATCGCCAATGGTCTCGAACAAATCAGCAGCCACGCCTCTCTCGCACTCACTTTGCATCGTGGAAGATCACGCCAACGGTGTGGCGATGGCCGGACCTGATCCGGCTGACGCCATGGCGCAGATTGACACGATAAGGCCCGCGCGTGCCCTGCACCGGACGATGATGCACGGCAAACGCTACCGCATCGCCCTTGGTCAGCGGCACCACCTCGGGCCGCGACTGCATCCGCGGCCGCTGCTCGGTCAGCACGAACTCGCCGCCGGTGAAATCGCGCCCCGGCTGCGACAGCAGGATCGCGACCTGGATCGGGAATACGTGCTCGCCATAGAGATCCTGGTGCAGGCAGTTGTAGTCGTCCTCGCCATATTGCAGCAGCAGCGGCGTCAGCCTGGTCTGCCCGGCATCATGGCAGCGCTTCAAGAACGCCGCATGCGACGGCGGATAGCTGATCTCGATCCCCATCGTCTCGTTCCAGCGATTGGCGGTCGCGGTCAGCCGCGCATACAGCGCCGGCCGCAGCTCCGCGATCAGGTCTGGCAGCGGATAGGAGAAATATTTGTACTCGCCGCGGCCGAAGCCGTGGCGGCCCATCACGACCCGGCTGCGGAACCGGCTGTCGTCGGGATAGAGCGCGGCGACGTCATCGCATTCCTCCGGCGTCAGCAGGCCGCCAAGGACGGCGCAGCCCTGTCCGTCGAGGTCGGTGGTGATCTGGTCCCAGTCGAGCGCGTCAACGCGGGTGGGAATGCTGGAGGTCGGGCGAGTGATGGTTTTGGCTGTTGCTGTCATGCGAGGGAATCTGGCCCTTGAGCGCAGCTGGCGCCACCCGATTTCCGATCCAAATATGCCGAGAACGCCGCCACAATCACGGCGTCGTCCCTGCGAAAGCAGGGACCCATATGTGGACGGCCCCCGTGGCACAAGAGCTTTCTGGGATTGGTCGGATCGCTGTCATCCATATGTCCGGCCTGTTTGATGCGATCGTGTTGATCGCTGGGCCAAGATGGTTTCCGCGACGCGAGTGCCAAACAACCTGGCGACCTTGTGAAGGCCAATGGGTCCCGCGGCTTGTCTCGCGTTCTGGATCGATCGATCATTCCATCTGCTCTTGCAGCTCCGGTTCGTCCGGCGAGCGCTACGTCCGGCCGGCCGACTTGTTAGGTGACAGCGTTCATGCGTGCGGCATCATAGCTCTCGCCGGTCGCCATCAGCTTCCAGGCGATGCGGGCCACCTTGTTGGCGAGCGCCACGGCCGCAAGCTTCGGCGGCTTGCGCCTGAGCAACGCCACGAGCCAGCGCGAGGGGTGGCCGCGCCCGAGCCTTGCCTGCCGGATCACCGCGGTCGCCCCGGCCACGAGCAGGCGACGCAGGGTCTCGTCGCCAGCGCGGGTGATCTTGCCGAGCCTGGTTTTGCCGGCGGTGGAATGGTCCTTGGGCGTCAGGCCGAGCCAGGCCGCGAACAAGCGGCCGGAGCGGAAGGCGTGCGGGTCCGGCGTCTTCATCACAAGCGAGGTCGCGATGATCGGACCGACCGAGGGGATCTGGGCCAGACGACGGCTTGTGGCGTTGGCCTGGTGCCAGGCCAGCAGCCTGGCCTCGACCGCCTTCAGCTCACCCTGCAACTGCGCATAGTCACGGCCCTGCATGGCGAACAGCTCGCGCGCCATAGCGGGAACGCTCTCGTCCTGCGTGATCCGGGCCAACAGCGGCTCGATCTTGTCCAACCCCTTCGGCGCGATCAGGCCAAACTCCGCCGCGTAGCCGCGGATCGCATTGCTGAGCTGGGTACGGCGGCCGATCAGCCCATCGCGGACACCTGCAAGCATCAGCGCGGCCTGCTGTTCGGCGCTCTTCACCGGCACAAACCGCATCCGCGGTCGGCCCATCGCTTCGCACACCCCATCCGCATCTCGCCCGTCGTTCTTGTTCCGCAGCACATAAGGCTTCACCAACTGCGGCGCTATCAGCTTCACCTCATGGCCAAGCTTGCCAAGCTCGCGCCCCCAGTAATGAGCCGCCCCGCAGGCCTCCATCCCGATCACGGTCGGCGGAAGCTTGGCAAAAAACTCAAGCACCTGCTTGCGCGACAGCTTCTTGCGCAACACCGGCTGTTCCGCCGCGTCAACTCCATGCAGCACAAAAATATGCTTCGACGTATCCATCCCAATACGGATAATCTCTCTCACGGACGGTCTCCTTGTCTGAGATTTACAACAACCTCATTCTGGCACACTGATGCCGTAGGGGGCCGTCCACACCATCAACCACAGGTGCTGGTTGTGAGAAGGCCGTCTGGCCGCGTGCCCTTTGCGAAAGCCGCGGCGTACGGGTCCCTGCTTTCGAAGGGACGGCGCGCGGAGGAAGTGCTGACTAGCTTTCGCCGGGACGACGCGCGGAGAGAGTGTTAGCCGACATTTTCTGGCACGACTTGCGGCGAAATCAGCCCCTGACCGGTAGCGTCACCACGTCGTAGCCGTGGCTGATCTTCCGCTTCAGCACGGGATCTTCCAGTTCGAACTCGAAGCGGCTGGCGGGGCGGATGCCGCCCTTGGCCGCGAAGGTGCCGCCGAACATGGCGCAGCCGTCGGGCAGCGCGCCCTTGTCGAAGCCGCGCGCGATCAGGTCCTTCACCGGCAGCATGTGATCGAGTGTGCCCTCCTGGTAGAGCACGCGCTGACCGCCGATCACGGCCCATGAGCGCAGGATGAGCTGGTCCCAATGATCGATGACGTCCTCGAGCTCCCAGAGTTCAGCCGCCATCGGCTTGTCGCACATCTGCTTCGACACCGTGACGCTGTAGCTCTCGACCTTGCGGTCGGTATGGTCGGAGCCGCAGCCGACGAAGATGCGGCCCTGCCAGCCGATCAGCACGAACTCGACCTCGCCGCTCGAATCCTCGCCGCAGACCTCGATCGTGTCGGCAAAGGTCAGCCGGCGCGCCGAGCAGCGGTAATAGATCGGCGTCGTCGCGGGCCGCGCGATGCCGAGCGCTTCGAGCTCGGCGATGTGCTTGTCGCGCGCCACCGGATCGCGGCCGGTCCAGCCGGCGATCACGGCCTGTTTGATTTCGAGCGTGAGCGGCGTGGCGACGCCCTTGTCATCGACATTGAAGGTGAGATCAAACACGGATGACAGTCTCCATTCCGGCGGCAAGCTCGAAGATGCGGCGATCCGAACCGCCCGCGGCGGCGAGCATCAGGCCGACCGGTGCCTCGCCCTCGCGATGCGCGGGCAGCGAGATGGCGCAGCCGTCGAGCACGTTGATCAGCGAGGGATTGCGCAGCGCGCGCAAATTCTCCGTGGCGAATGCCTTGTCATCGGCGAGGCTCGCAATGGTCGGCGGCAGGTTCGCCGTGGTCGGCAGCACCATTGAGTCGTAGGGCGCGATGCGCGCCTCGGTCCGGGCGATGAAGGAGCGGCGCGCATTGATGAGGTCGATATAGTCGGCCGCCAGAAAGCCCTCGCCGCGCTGGATCCGCACCGCGACGCGGGGATCGTAGATGTCGCCCTTGCTGGCCAGCAGGAAGCGGTGCCAGGCATAGCTCTCGGCCGCGGAAAACCCGCCCTTGGTGTTCATCACGCCGACATCGAGCAGTTCGGGCACCTCGATCCGCTCGATCAAGGCGCCGGCGCGCGACAGCGCCGCCAGCGCGCGCTCAAAGGTCTTTGCGACGGCATCGTCGAGGTCATCGAGCACGACCGTGGTCGGCACCGCGAGCCGCATGCCCTTCACCGGCCGCGGGGTGACCGGCGTCACCGGCTCGTCGGCCAGCACCGCATCGAGCGCGGCGCAGCAGGCGACTGAATTGGCCAGCGGGCCGTAGCTGTCGAGCGTGAACGACAGCGGCACGCCGCCATCGAGCGGAATCCGGCGCTGCGTCGGCTTGTAGCCCACGATGCCGTTGAAGGCGGCTGGAATCCGGCAGGAGCCGCCGGTGTCGGTGCCGAGCGCGCCGAACGCCATGCCGTCGGCGATCGAGACCGCGGCGCCCGAGGACGAGCCGCCGGGCACATGGCCGACGCTCCGGTTCCAGGCGCTCTTCGGCGTGCCGTAATGCGGATTGATGCCGATGCCCGAATAGGCGAACTCGGTCATGTTGGTGCGGCCGATCACGATGAAGCCGGCGCGCTTGAGCCGCGCCACCGCAGGCGCATCGGCATCCGCCGGCGCGGAATCATCCAGCGCCCGGGAGCCTGCGCGCGTCACCTGCCCCTTGATGTCGAACAGGTCCTTGATCGAGACCGGAACGCCGGCAAAGGGCGACGGCGCGGCGTTGGCCTTGCGCAGCCGGTCCATGGCGTCGGCGGCCTCCAGCGCGGCGTCGCGGTCGACGTGGATGAAGGTGCGCTGGCCCTCGCCTGCCGGATCGGCAATCCTGGCGATGCATCGCTCGACGAGCTTGCGGGCGGAGGTCGCGCCGCTGGCGAGGTCGGCGGCAAGGGAGGCGAGTGTCGGATTCTTGGGCATGGCTTTCACTTTACGGCTTGCTGGCTGGCAATTCAAAAAATCTTGCAGCTGATTGTCGCGCGAACCGACGCCGATTTCCAGACCGGTGCGCCGGCATCACTTCAGCCCGAAATAGGCCCGGTGCAGCTCTTCATTGCCGCTCATCTCGGCAACCGTGCCGGAGAAGCGGATCCGGCCGCCTTCTAGCACGAACACGCGGGTGGCAATCTCTAGGAAACCGATATTTTGCTCGGCGATCAAGAGCGCCAAGCCGCGGCCCTGCAGACTCGACAAGGCGCGAAGCACCTCCTTGACGAACAGCGGCGACAGCCCCGCCGAAGGCTCGTCCATGACCAGCAGCTTCGGCTCGGCCGACAGCGCCTTGGCGATGCCCAGCATCTTGCGTTGACCGCCGGACAGGCTGGAGGCCGGGTCGCGGCGCTTGTCGCGCAGCACCGGAAACAGGCCGTACAGTTCGTCGACCCGCGCGCCCGGATTGGCATGGCCGAGCGCCTGCGCGCCGACACGGATGTTCTCCTCAATCGATAGATCGGGGAATACCGCGAGCTCCGACATGTAGGTCATGCCGCGCTTCATGCGATCCGAAGATCGCATCTTGGTGATGTCTTCGCCGCCGAGCTTGATGTGGCCGCTGCGGGCTTCGATCAGGCCGACCAGCGACTTCAGGAAGGTGGTCTTGCCCGCGCCATTGGCGCCGAGCAGCAGCACGGTCTCGCCGGGGCGGACGTCGAGATCGACGCCCCACAACACCTGCATGGTGCCGTAGCCGGCATCAACGCCCTTGGCGTCCAGAAGCGGCGCTGCATCAGTGGGCATGCTCGCCTCCCAGGAACACCTCGATCACCTGCGGCTCGCGCACCGCGGTCGCGAGCGTGCCCTCGAATATCTCCTTGCCTGCATTGAGCACGATGACGCGGTCGGTGATCTGCTCGATGAAGCCCATCAGATGCTCCACCACGATGATCGCCATGCCGGTTGCAGCCAAGGCCTTGATGCGGCCGGCGATCCAGTCGAGCTCCGCTGGGTTGAGACCGGCGGCGAGCTCGTCGAGCAGCAACAAGCGTGGCCGCGTGGCGAGCGCGCGGGTCAGATCGAGCATCTTCTGCTGCGCGCTGTTGAGATCGGCCGCCGGACGGTCGGCGACTTCCTTGAGCCGGTATTCGTCGAGCAGTTCGGCGATCGACGGCGGCGTACCGGTCGCGCCGCCATAGGCCAGCGCCACCTGGATGTTCTCGCGTACCGTGAGCGACAGGAACGGCTTCGGCACCTGGAAGGTACGATTGATGCCGCGGTGAACCAGCTTGTGCGAGGCGATGCCGCCGGAGGACGCGCCGTCGAACACGACCTCACCGCCGTCAGGCGCATAAAGGCCGGAGATCACGTTGATCGCCGTGGTCTTGCCGGAACCGTTCGGACCAACGAGGCCGAGGATCTCGCCCGGCACCACATGGAAGCTTAGGCCATCGAGCGCGTGGAAGCCGCCGAAGCGCTTGACCAGCTTCGAGACCTTGAGGATGGAGTTTTGCTCAGGGGACATGCCACCCCCTGCGCGTTGCCAGCGACACCAGCCCTGCAGGCAGGAACAAAACCAATCCCATGATCAGGAGCCCGTAGATCAGCTGGAAATATTGCGGCGTGGTGAAGCCGATCAGATTGTAGATGCCGTAGAGGATCAGCACGCCGACGATCGGTCCGGTGATGGTGGCGACGCCACCGAACAGCGCGAACACGATCGCGAAGATGCTGAACTCGCCGGAGAACACGTTGTCCGGATAGAACACCGAGACGTACCAGGCGTAGATGCCGCCGGCGAGGCCGGCGACCAGCGCCGAGGCGAGCCAGGCGATCACCCGCATCTTGATGATGTCGACGCCGGCCATCGAGGCCGACACCGCATCCTCGCGCACGGCCTGCAGCGCCAGGCCGAACGATGAGTTCTTGAGATAGACCACCGCGCCAACCGTCAGCGCCATCACGACAACGGCCGCATAATAGGCATGGCTCGGGTTGAAAGTGCCGGTCAGCGACACGCCGTAGGGGCCCTTGGTGATCCCCTCCAGCGCCGGGTTGGCGACGAAGTGCAGCACCGCGAGCGAGGCTGCGAGATTGGCGATCGCAAAATACGCACCCGACAGCCGCAGCAGCGGCGTCAGCAACAGGCCAAGCGCAACCGCGACGGCGCCGCCGACCAGCACGGCCAGCGGCGCCGGCGTCTGCAGATGCATCACCATGATCGCGAAGCCGTAGGCCCCGGCGCCGAAGAAGCCGACATAGCCGAACGGCAGATAGCCGGTGAAGCCATAGATGATGTTCACGCCTTGCGCGAGGATCAGGAAGATCACGAAGTTGAACAGCAGCAGATGGTTTTGATAGACGCCGGGCAGCAGGGCGAACACCACCACCAGCGGCGCCAGGATGAACAGCAGGTGTTTCGAGGCGTTATGCAACGCGCACCCGCCTTCCGAGCAGACCGCTCGGGCGCAACAACAGGATCACGATCAGCAACACATAGGGCAAGAGGTCGGCCCAGGAACTGAGATAGGTTTGCACCAGCATGTAGCAGAGGCCATAGACGACGCCGCCGAGCGCGGTGCCCAGCGGGTTGCCGAGCGAGCCGAGCACGACGATCGCAAACGACGTCACCGTGGCATCGGCGCCGAAGGCCGGCGTCACCGAGCCGAACATGAAGGGTGCGAACACGCCGGCAACCGCGGCGATACCGAGCCCGATGCCGAACGCCGCCGCCGAGACGCGATCGACATCGATGCCGGTCGCCAGGGCCTCGTCGCGCCGTGACATCACCGCACGGGTCAAGGTGCCAAGCCTTGTGTGGTAGAGATAGAGGTACACCAGCGCGATCGCGACGAGGCTGGTGCAGGCCGCGATCACCCAGGGCGCGGGAAAGCCCTGGCCGAAGATCTGGATCGGCCCTGCCCCGCCGGCCTTGCCGCCGAACCACTTGACCTTGATGGTCGTGAACACGGTGCCGAGCAGCCGGCTCTGGATCGAGCGCTCGCTGGTGCCGGCGAAGATCGTGGTGACGGCTTCAATCACCTGCGACAGGCCGAAGAACAGGATGATCGACAGCATTTCCGGGTTGGCCGAGCCCTGCAGGCGCGGCACCAGTACCCAGTAAAGCAGCACGCCCGCCAGCACGAACACCATAAAGGCGAGCGGCACCGCGAACAGCGGGTCGATGCCGGCAATGCCGACCACGCCGAGCGCGATGAAGGCGCCGAGCATCAGGATGTCGCCATGCGCAAGGTTGACGATGCGCATGACGCCGAACACGAGGTTGAGGCCGATGCCGACCAGGCTGAAATACAGCCCGAACAGCACGCCGGCAACGAGCGCATAGGTCATGCTATCGCTCACCGCCGAAGGTTACGCCTGCCGCACTCACCTGCATCACGGCGCCGGATAGATCGGCTTGCCGGTGGCGGTCTCGTGCGGATAGATCGAGACGAACTTGATGTGATCGTGCTCGTCGACCGTGAGCTGGCCGAGCGGCGTCAACTCGCCGATCTGGCCGCCGGTCTCATCCAGCGCGAAGGTGCCGTCCAGGGTCTTGAGCTGGCCGCTGAGCGAGAACACCGCGCGGCGCAGCTCCATCTGCTCGAGGCTGGTCGCAACCGACAGCGTCTTCTCGATCACCAGCGCGGTGGTGTAGCCCGCCACCGCGTTGAAGCCGAACTCCATCTTGCCGTCGTTGTACTTCTTCAGCCAGGCGGTGCGGAAATCCTTCATGGTCATCCCGAAATTGACGGGGTAGTCCAGCTCGGACGGCGGCACATAGGTCCAAACGTGCTCGAGGCCCTTGGCGCCCACGTTCTTCTCCAGCAGCTCGGTCTCGAGACCGGCATAGATCGCGAACAGCATCTTGAACTTGGTGCCGACGTCCTGGACGTTGCGCAGGAAGGCGATGTCGTTCGGCGCGTAGCCGAAATGGATCACCGCGTCGGGATTGGTGTTGCTGATGTTGTTGATGATGACGTTGTAATTGGTGGTCTCGGTCGGGACGCCCTGGTCGTAGACGATCTCGATCGGCGCGCCGGACTCCTTGACGAACTTGCGGAACGCGTTGGCCTGGGTGCCCGTGAACTCGTTGGTCGCGTAGAGGATGGCGATCTTCTTGATGCCGAGGCCCGGGCCGTCATGGCTGATGAAGTCAGCCACCGGCTTCGGCCAGACCGTCGACACCGGATCGGCCATCAGCGCGATGTAGGGATTGTCCTTGGAGAAGAAGCTCGCGCCGGTGCCGGTCTGGTCGAACAGGAACATCTTGTGGTCGCGCGCGATCGCGACCGCGGGCGCCGTCAGGACCGATCCGGAATCGGCGACCAAAAGATCGACCTTATCCTGGGTGACGAGCTGATTATAAAGCGTCGAGGCGGTCGCGGTGTTGCTCTGGTCGTCATAGGAGACGAGCTTGATCGGGATCTTCTTGTCGAACGCCTTCACGAACACGCCACCCTCGGCGTTCTTCTGCTCGACCCACAATTTGAGCGAGCTGTAGACCGGCATCGAGATCGAGGCGTAGCGCCCCGAGGACGCGTAGAGCGTGCCGATCTTGATCTCCGACGGTGCGTCGGCGGCCATCGCCTGCGTGGCAAATGCGAGGCTGCCAGCGAGTGCCGCGCCGATGATCCTCAGCATGATATTATTCCTCCCGGGTATCTTGGACGTCTTGTGGACCGGTCTTCGACGCATCTTGGACCGCGGCCCTTCTACGCGCCGGACCGGAGCGACACAAGCATCGCGGCCTTAGCAATTGTGCGAGGGGCGGAATATGCGGCATGCGCGGGACACAGGCCGCTGCGCGGGGCATGGATGGACCGTTGACGGCCGTTGGTCCGATGGCGCATCAAGACTGTAACGATTTCGGGAGGAGACATCCGACATGGCCGAGCCCGCGCGCGCGAAACCAAAACCGACACCTGAGACCCAGCATTTCTGGGACGGCACCAAGGCCGGCGAGCTGCGCCTGCAGCGCTGTGACGCCTGCGCCAATGTCTACTTTCCGCCGCGGCCGTTCTGCCCCTACTGCGCCTCGCGCAAGGTCTCCGTCTTCAAGGCTACCGGCAAGGGCAAGCTCTACAGCTACGTCATCAACCATCGTCCCGCCGCCCCCGGCTTCACGCCGCCTTACGCGATCGCCATCGTCGAACTCGACGAAGGTCCGCGCATGATGAGCAACATCATCGATTGTCCGCAGACGCCGGAAGCGCTCGAGCTCGACATGAAGCTCGAGGTGGCCTTCGAGGCACTCGACGACAAGATCACCCTTCCTTTGTTCCGCCCGGCAAAGGGGTAACGCAATGCGCAGGAACCAGGTTGCCGTCGTCGGTGCGGCCGAAACCACCGAACTCGGGGTCATCCCGAACATGTCGCAGATCCAGCTGCACGCGGACGCGGCGCTGAATGCGATCGCGGATGCCGGCCTGAAACTGTCCGACATCGACGGCTTCGCCACCGCGGTCGAGACCCCGCAGCAGATGGCGCACTATCTCGGCATCACCCCGACCTGGGTCGACGGCACTTCGGTCGGCGGCTGCTCCTTCATGCTGCATGTCCGCCATGCCGCCGCGGCGATCGAGGCCGGCCTTTGCAAGACCGTGCTGATCACGCATGCCGAGAGCGGCAAGTCGATGATCGGCAAGCAGCCGCGCTTTACCGCACCCGACAGCCTGAACGGCCAGTTCGAGTCACCATTTGGCGTGTACGGACCGCCGAGCATGTTCCCGATTCCGGTACTGCGCTACATGAAGACGCACGGCATCACGCATGAGCAGCTCGCGATGGTCGCCGTCGTGCAGCGCGAATGGGCGGCGAAGAATCCGCGCGCGACTATGAAGGATCCGATCACGGTCGCCGACGTGCTGAACTCGCGGATGATCGCCTATCCGTTCCGGCTCTTGCAATGCTGCCTCGTCACCGACGGCGGCGGCGCGCTGATCCTCACCTCGGCCGATCGCGCCAAGGATTTCCCGCAAAAGCCGGTCTACATCCTCGGCACCGGCGAGAGCGTGGAAACGCCGATGGTCAGCCAGATGAAGACATTTGACTCATCGCGCGCCTTCAAGGTGGCGGGCCCGCTCGCCTTCAAGGAGGCCGGCATCGCCCATAAGGACGTCGACCACCTGATGATCTACGACGCCTTCGCGCATCTGCCGCTCTACGGCCTCGGCGATCTCGGCTTCATGCCGCATGAGGAAACCGGCAAGTTCATCGCCGACGGCAACACCCGACCCGGCGGCAAGCTGCCGCTCAACACCAATGGCGGCGGGCTGAGCTACATGCACTCCGGCATGTACGGCATGTACGCATTGCAGGAGAGCGTGCGGCAGATGCGCGGCATCGCGCCGGCGCAGGTGCCGAATGCGAAGATCTCGGTCTGCCACGGCGTCGGCGGCATGTTCGCCGCGAGTGGCACGATCATCTTTACGAACGAGAAGTAACCCAATCCGTCATTCCGGGGCGCGCAAAGCGCGAACCCGGAATCTCGAGATTCCGGGTCTGGTGCTTCGCACCATCCCGGAATGACGGACAGCAACAAGGAGAACCCACATGGCAAAATCACTGCAGGACAAAGTCATCATCGTCACCGGCGCGGGCCGCGGCATCGGCCGCGAAATTGCGCTGCTCTGCGCGGCGGAAGGCGCCAAGGTCGTGGTCAACGATCCCGGCGGCGCGGCCGACGGTGGCGGCTCGAGCGCGGCGCCCGCCGAGGAAGTGGTCGAGGAGATCAAGAAGCGCGGCGGTACCGCCGTCGCCAATTTCGAGTCGGTGGCGGAGGCCATTCCCGCCAGCAAGATCGTGAAGACCGCGACCGATCATTTCGGCCGGCTCGACGGCGTCGTCAACAATGCCGGCATCCTGCGCGACATGATCTTCCACAAGATGAGCGTGGAAGCCTTCGAGGCCGTCATCAAGGTGCATCTGATGGGCTCGTTCTATGTCAGCCACGCCGCGGCGCGTATCTACCGCGAGCAGGAATCAGGCTCGTTCGTGCACTTCACCTCGACCTCCGGCCTGATCGGCAATTACGGCCAGGCCAACTACGCCGCCGCCAAGCTCGGCATCGTCGGCCTGTCGAAATCGATCGCGCTCGACATGGGCCGCTTCAACGTACGCTCGAACTGCGTGTCGCCGTTCGCCTGGACCCGCATGATCGGCACCATCCCGACCGAGACCGACGCCGAGAAGGCGCGCGTCGAGAAGATCAAGCAGATGGGCCCGGAGAAGATCGCGCCGGTCTGCGCGTATCTGCTCTCGGACGCCGCCAAGGACGTCACCGGGCAGATCTTCGGCGTGCGCATGAACGAGATCTTCCTGTTCGGCCAGCATCGTCCGGTGCGCTCGGTTCATCGCGGCGAAGGCTGGACGCCCGAGACCATTGCCGAACACGGCATGCCGGCGCTGAAGGGATCTTTCGCCAAGCTCGACCGCTCGGCCGACGTCTTCACCTGGGATCCGATCTGACAGGTTTATGAAAAAGTCGCCTCGGCGAACGCCGTGCGCAATCGCGCACGAGGCCGGGGCGACACACTCTTTGGTAGTCTCTTCATAGCGCGCCCGCATTGTGCCCGAATTGCGGGCACATGATCGTTCTCCCGATAACAAAAAGCCTGGGAGGACTTTCGTGACAAATCCAAACAACACTGAACAACACGAGAGCGACGGCGCGAAGGCGTTCGACCGTCGAACCATCTTGCGCGGCGCAACCGCGCTTGCTGCAACTGCGATGGCTGCATCCGATGCTGCAGCGCGCGACTTCGGCCGCAACGCGGAGCCGCAGCGCTATCCCGATCCGGATATCGTCGTGATCGACGACAAGCGCTTCAAGGCCAAGGTCGGCAACACCGCGATCAAGCGGCTGTACACCGGCTGCCTCTGGGCGGAAGGTCCGGCCTGGAACGCGCAGGGCCAGTATCTGGTGTGGAGCGATATCCCGGCCAACCGGCAGTTGCGTTATCTCGACGATGACGGCCACATCTCCGAGCAGTTCCACAAGCCGTCGAACGAGGCCAACGGCTCGACCTTCGATTTCGAAGGCCGCCAGATCACGGCGGAGCGCACGCGGCTGGTGCGTTACGAGCACGACGGAACCGTCACCTCGTTGGCGGAGCAGGCCAATGGCAAGCAGCTCAACGGGCCGAACGACATGGTCGTGCATCCCAACGACAAGTCGATCTGGTTCACCGATCCCGGCTACGGCGCGGTCTCGATCTACGAGGGCCAGCGCGCCAACACCGGCTCGAACCAGCCCTACCAGAAGGAGGCTGTCTACCGCATCGACGCCGCGACCGGGCAGATCACCAAGGTTGCCGACGAACCGTTCAAGCCGAACGGCATCGCCTTCAGCCACGACTACAAGAAGGTCTATGTCTGCGACACCGGCATCACGCACTATCCGAACGCCAAGAACATCGTCTGGCAGTACGACCTCAACGGCGACAAGCTCTCCAACCCGCGCACGCTGATCGACATGACGCTGGACGGCAAGTCAGGCTTCCCCGACGGCATGCGTGTCGACATCGACGGCAACATCTGGGTCGGCGCCGGCTGGGTCGGACCGGGCTATGACGGCGTGCAGGTGTTCGCGCCCGACGGTGCGCGCATCGGCCAGATCCTGCTGCCGGAGACCTGCGCCAACCTCACCTTCGGCGGCAAGAAGCGCAGCCGCCTGTTCATGACCGCAAGCCAGTCGCTCTACGCGGTCTATGTCGAGACCAGAGGCGCGCATAATTGCTGAGGTAAACACGCTGTCGTCCCTGCTTTCGCCGGGACGACACTGTGGCTAGCCGCTATTCCGCAACCCGGCCGAGATCCCGTTGATCGTGATCTGAATCCCGCGCAGCACCTGCTCGTCCGGGTTCTGCGCGCGGTGCTCCTTCAACAGCTCCACCTGCACGTGGTTGAGCGGGTCGAGATAGGGGAAGCGGTTGCGGATGCCGCGTTCCAGCAGCGGGTTGCCCTGCAGCAGCCGGTCGTGGCCCATGATGTCGAGCAGCGTCTCGATCGCAAGATGCCACTCGCGGCGGATCTGGCCGAAGATCTTCTCGCGCAGCGCGACGTCGGGCACCAGCTCAGCATAGCGCGAGGCGATCGCGATCGAGCTCTTCGCCAGCACCATGTCCATGTTGGAGAGCAGCGTCCGGAAGAACGGCCATTCCCTGTAGAGCTCCTGCAGGAACGGCATGCCTTGCTCGGGATGCTCGGCAATCCAGGTCTCGACGGCGCTGCCGAAGCCATACCAGCCCGGCAGCATCAGCCGGCATTGCGCCCAGGAGAACACCCAGGGAATGGCGCGCAGGTCCTCGATCTCGCGGGTCTTCTTGCGCGAGGCCGGACGGCTGCCGATGTTCAAGGTCGCGATCTCGTTGATGACGGTCGAGCCCCAGAAATAGTCGGCGAAGCCTTCGGTCTCATAGACGAGACCGCGATAAGCCTTGAACGCGAGCGCGGAAATTTCCTCCATCGCCTTGAGATATTCGCGGCGTGGCGCGCTCTGCCGCGGCTGCAACAGGCTGGTCTCGAGCGTTGCCGCCGCGAGAATCTCCAGATTGCTGCGACCGACCTCGGCATTGGAATATTTCGAGGAGATGATCTCGCCCTGCTCGGTGATGCGGATCTGGCCGTTCACCGCGCCGCCGGGCTGCGCGATGATCGCATCATAGCTCGGGCCGCCGCCGCGGCCAACCGAACCGCCGCGGCCGTGGAACAGGCGCAGCCGCACGCCGTGGCGCTCGAACACCTCGACGAGGCCGATCTCGGCCTTGTAGAGCTCCCAGCCCGAGGTGACGAAGCCGCCATCCTTGTTGCTGTCGGAATAGCCGAGCATCACCTCCTGCACGCTGCCGAGGCTGTCGACGAGCTTGCGATAGTCGTGCAGCACCAGCATGCGGTCCATGATGCCGCTCGAGGCCTGCAGATCCTCGATGGTCTCGAACAGCGGCACGATGTTGATGGCGCTGCGGCCGGACGGATTGACCAGCCCGACCTCCTTCAGCAGCACCGCCACCTCGAGCATGTCCGACATGCCCTTGCACATCGAGATGATGCACTGGGGGATCACCTCCGGGCCGAACTTGGCATGCGCCTCGGCCGCGGCGCGAAACACGGCGAGCTCGCTCTGGGTCTCCTCGGAATATTTGACGAAGGGCGAGGCCAGCGGCCGCGCGTTGCGCAATTCGCCGAGCAGCAGGCTGACGCGCGCGTCCTCGCCGAGCGCCAGATAGGACATGCCGGGATTTGCGGTGTCGAGCAGCTCGGCGATGGTGCGTTCATGCACCGCCGAGTTCTGGCGGATGTCGAGCCGCGCCAGATGGAAGCCGAAGCAATCCACCGCGCGCCGCAACTGCCGCAGCCGGCCGCGCGCGATCACGCCCGAATTGTTCGCGATCAGCGAGCGATTGAGCACGTCGAGATCGGCCTGGAACTCATTCACGCTCGCATAGGGTTCGGCCTTGCCGACCGGCGGCCGCGTGGTCTCGACCTCGAGCCGCATGGCGGTCGCCGCGAGCCGGGCATAGATGCCGGATACCGCCAGACGATACGGCTCGCCGCTCCGATGCGGAGAGGTGTCGGGCGAGCGCTCGGCGAGGATGCGCAATTCGTCCGAGATGTCGGCGAGATGTGCCGCGAGCGACAGCTCGGCGCCGAGCGTATGCAGCTGTTCGAGATAGAAGCTGAGGACCCGGCTCGACTGCAGCCGCAGCGTGCCGCGCATCACCTCCGCAGTGACGAACGGATTGCCGTCGCGGTCGCCGCCGATCCAGCTTCCCATCCGGAGGAACGAGGCGAGTTCGCCCGCCTCGCCGCCTTCGTTGTTCAGGCGGTCCTCCAGTGCGCAATGCACGCGCGGGACTTCCTGCAGGAAGGTGTAATCGTAGAACGACAGGCCGTTGGCGACCTCGTCGAGCACGGTCAGCTTGGTCCGGCGGAGCAGATTGGTCTGCCACAGCGTCACGACCGCGCGGCGCAGCTGTTCATCGCTGGCTTCGCTCTCCTCCGGCGTCATCTGCAGCCGCTCGCGGCGGTCGAGCAGGTGGGCGATCTCCATCTCGCGGTCCATCGTGCTCTTGCGGCGCACCTCGGTCGGATGCGCGGTCAATACCGGGCTGACCAGCGCGTTCTTGAAGAAGCTGCGCAGGTCGGCCGGGCTGATGCCGGCCTGGCGGGCATGGACCAGCGTCTGCTCCAGCGTGCTCGGCCGCGGCGCCCCGCTGGGGCCGCGGCTGCGCATCTGGCGAATGTTGTTCTGGTCCTCGGCAATGTTGGCGAGGTGGGAGAAATAGCTGAAGGCGCGGACGATCTGCAGCGTCTCGGCAATCGACATGCCGTCGAGGATGCCTTCCAGTTCGCGCCGCGCCAGCTTGTCCTCGTCGCGATGGAACCGGACCGAGGTCTGGCGGATGCGCTCGACCAGGTCGAACACGTCGGCCCCTTCCTGGTCGCGCACGGTGTCGCCCAGCACGCGCCCCAGGAGCCGGATGTCGTTCCGGAGCCGTGCATCCTCCTCTTGTGCCGCCTTCTCAAGGAGACTGGCTTCTGCGGCACTCCTGGCACCGATGTCGGTGTCGGAAGGCATGGTCTGGGGTGACATGGCGGGCTACTCCAGAGGCTGCCGGGTTCCTCCCGAGTGTGCGCTTTTTTTGCCGCAGCGCAAGATGAACTTGGAAGCGGTGCACACTCGGCCGGCGTCCCTGCGAAAGCAGGGAACCATAACCACCGATATCCGAGGTTGGCATCAGACGGGGCCGCAGCTCGCGCAACGGGGAAATCGGTGGTTATAGGTAACGGGTCGCGCTTCGCTTGCCGGGGACGACAGCAAGTTTGCGGCCCTAGATCCTCCGCCCCGCCCGTTCCCAATACGGATCGCGCAGCCGGCGCTTGAAGATTTTTCCGGAATCCTCCCGCGGCAAATTGGTCTGGATCTCGATGTGCTTGGGCACCTTGTAGTCGGCGAGCGCGGTCTTGAGCTGGCCGCGGACGGAGGCGATGTCGAGCGTGACGCCGGGCTGCGGCTCGACCACCGCCATCAGCGCTTCGCCGAACTCGGCGTCGGGAATGCCGAACACCGCGCAATCATGTACGCCGGGCACCGCATGCAGCACGGCCTCGATCTCGGCCGGATAGATGTTGACGCCGCCTGATATCACCATGTCGCGCTTGCGGTCGCAGATGAAGACGTAGCCGTCCGCGTCGATATAGCCGACGTCGCCCGAGGTGATGAATCCCTGCCGGTCGATCTCGGCGCGTTTCTCGGACTTGTTGTGATAGGTGAAATCGGGATTGCCTGCGATCCGCGAGTAGATCTCGCCGATCTGCCCCTGCGGCACCTCCTTGCCGTCGTCGCCGATGAAGCGAAGCTCGGCGCCGGGCGAGATCTTTCCGACCGTGCCGGGCTTCTTCAGCGCGTCCTCGGAATTAGCGAACGTCACCGCACCTGACTCGGTCGAGCCGTAGAATTCGTAGATCACCGGTCCCCACCATTCGATCATGGCGCGCTTGACGTCGGGCGGACAGGGCGCGGCGGCATGGATGATGTGGCGCAGCGACGACATGTCGTACTTCCGGCGCACCTCCTCCGGCAGCTTCATCAGGCGGATGAACATCGTCGGCACCATGAAGATGGTGTCGATCTTCTCGCGCTCGATCAGCTGCAGAAATTCCTCCGCGTCGAAACGCGGCATCAGCACCAGCGCGCCGCCGAGCTTGCCGGAACGCAGCCCGAAGGAATTGGGCGCCGAATGGTAGAGCGGTCCCGGCAGGATCGCGCGCGCTCCCGGCCTCAGGCCGTAGATCATCCCGCGCATCGCTTCCGCATTGGCGGTCTGCTCCGGCGTCGGCGCGAAGCGGCGCACGCCCTTCGGATGGCCTGTCGTGCCCGAGGTGTAGATCATGTTCTGCGGCTGCGGCACCACAGGGCCGTCATAGCGCGGGAACTGCGCCAGCCAGGATTCGAAATCGATCGCGAAATCCGGCGTCGCGAGGTGATCGGGATTGATCTTGTAGTTGGCGAGGATTTCCGGGGGCGTCGGCACGCTGAGCACGGTGACATCGGCTGGGATCGCGCCGCGTAGCGGGTGCAGCATGTCGGCATGGCCGATCAGGACGCGCGTGCCGGAATCCGTCAGCACGTAGTTGATCTCCTCCGGCTTGAAGTGCCAGTTGATCGGCACGCCATAGGCGCCGAGCCGCATCGCCGCGTAGGCCGCCTCGATGAAGGCGATGTCGTTGCGCATCAGCATGCAGACGCTGTCGCCCGGCTTGACGCCGAGCTTGTTCAGGCCGCTCGCAATGCGATCGGTGCGCTCGGCGACCGCAGCGTGATCGCGACGGCGACCGCCGCTGATCATGCCAAGGAAGGGTTGGGACGTTTCCATTTTGTCTTGATCCGATCTCTCGTCGGGTTACGCGGTCATTCCGGGATGGTCCGAAGGACCAGACCCGGAATCTCGAGATTCCGGGTTCGATGCCGCGCATCGCCCCGGAATGACGCGGCGGTCGCTACCCCGCATCCGCAAACCTTGGCGCGCGCTTCTCCAGATTGGCGCGCACGGATTCGGTCTGGTTCGGACTGCCGAGCAACTTCTGCTGCTCGACGGATTCCGCAAGCAGCGCGGCGGCCGGATCGACCGACAGATTGTTCAGCATCCGCTTCGCAGCACGGATCGCATCCGGGCTCTTGCCGGCGATCTCGCGCGCGACCTCGAGCGCGGCGGCGCGCGGATCGTCGCAGACTCGGGTGGCGAGGCCGTAGCTCTGGGCTTCCTGCGCCGAGAAGATCCGGCCGGTAAAGGTGAGCTCGCGCAGGATATCGTCGCGCACGAGGCTCGCGAGGATCGGCGTGCCGGCCATGTCGGGGACGAGGCCCCATTTGATCTCCATGATCGACATCCGCGCATCTCGCGACAGGAAGCGCATGTCGGTGCCGAGCGCGAGCTGGAAGCCGCCGCCGAACGCGACGCCATGGACCGCGGCGATCACGGGCACCGGAAGCTGGCGCCAGCCCCAGACCGCCTGCTGCGCGAAATTGGCTTTGCCATGGGTGCGGATCGTGAGGTCGCGGTTCTCGCCGCCCGGCACTCCGTTACCGCCGTCCTTCATGGCAGCGAACCGGCCCATGTCCAGGCCGGCGCAGAAGGCCCGTCCCTCGCCGGAGAGCACGACCACCCGGACGGCTTTTTCCTTGGAAAGCCGGTCGGTTGCGCCGACCAATGCCTCGAACATCGCGGCATCGAGCGCGTTCATCTTGTCCGCCCGCACCAGGCGGACATCGGCGATACCGTCTGAAATCGATATCGAAACGCGATCTTCCATCATTCCCTCCGCTTTGTTCCCTGAGTTGGCGCTTTACACAAAGGCCGTTGTCCGCTTTTAGTCAATCGACCAATTAACTGACAACCCCCGTGGAGGAAACGATGTTCTCTGATCAGCTTCTTGCCGGGCGGCGCATACTGGTAACCGGTGGTGGCACCGGCCTCGGCAAGGCCATGGCCTCGCGGTTCCTGCAGCTCGGGGCCGAGGTGCATATCTGCGGCCGCCGCAAGAGCGTCTGCGACGAAACCGCCACCGAGTTGATGGCCGAGCATGGCGGGCGCGTGGTCAGCCACGGCGTCGATATCCGCAATGCGATGGCGGTCGACGAGATGATCGAGGCGATCTGGACCACCAGCGGTCCCCTCACCGATCTGATCAACAACGCTGCCGGCAACTTCATCTCGCGCTCGGAAGAGCTCTCCGCGCGAGGGTTCGATGCAGTGGCTAACATCGTGATGCACGGCACCTTCTATGTGACGCACGCGGTGGGCCGGCGCTGGATCGCCGGCGGGCATCGCGGCAATGTGGTGTCGATCACCGTGACCTGGGTGCGCAACGGCTCGCCCTACGTGGTACCGTCGGCGATGAGCAAGTCGGCGATCCATGCCATGACCATGTCGCTTGCGGTCGAATGGGGCCGCCACGGCATCCGCCTCAACACCATCGCGCCTGGCGAGATCCCGACCGAGGGCATGAGCAAGCGCATCAAGCCCGGCGACGAGGCCGGCGCGCGGACCAAGGCGATGAACCCGATGGGCCGGGTCGGCACCATGGAGGAGTTGCAGAACCTTGCGGTGTTCCTGATCTCCGGCGGCTGCGACTGGATCAACGGCGAGACCATCGCCATGGACGGCGCGCAGGCGCTCGCGATGGGCGGCAATTTCTATCAACTCCGCGACTGGAGCGACGACGACTGGACCAAGGCGCGCGAGTCGATCAAGGCCCAGAACGAGAAGGATCGCGCGGCGCGGGGCTGAAGCCCGCGCTTGCGCCTCAACCACCATAGTCGTCCCGGCGAAGACCGGGACCCATAGCCATCGCTCCGCACCGTTGAGCTCGCTGGGGTCCCAGCGTCGCGCCACAATTGCATTCGTGGTTAGGGGTCCCGGCCTTCGCCGGGACGAGAAATAGCGCGGCCACTTCCTCCGTATTGTTTTTCCCGCGCGATGCCGCCACACTCCGCGCAACCAAAACAAGACGTCACGGGGGAAACATGTCCGACGCGCCGAAACTGAGCAACCTTGCCGACATGGTGCGCGACCGCGCCAGCAGCCGCGGCGATGCGCTGGCCTATGAGTTCGAGGGCCGGCAGACCTCCTTCGCCGAGTTCGACATCAAGACCAACCGCGTCGCCAACGCGCTGATCGCGATGGACATCAAGAAAGGCGAGCGGATCGCCTATCTCGGCAAGAACAGCGACTTCTATTTTGAATTGCTGATGGGCGCGATGAAAGCCGGCGTGGTGATGGCGCCGGTGAACTGGCGCCTCGCCGGCCCCGAGGTCGCCTTCATCGTCGACGACTGCAAGGCACCCGTCCTGTTCGTCGGCCCCGAATTCATCACGCAGGCGCGCAGCATCAGGGACAAGCTACCCAGCGTCCGCACCATCATCACGACCGACGGCGGGGCGCCGGAATGGCCCGACTATCTCGCCTGGCGCGACGCGCAGAGCGGCGACGACCCATGCATCGCGATCGAGCCGAAAGACATCGCGATCCAGCTCTATACCTCGGGCACCACGGGCAAGCCGAAGGGCGCGATGCTGTCGCACGCCAATTTCCTCAATCTGGTGCAGAGCGGCAACGAGGCCGAAAAGCCGGAATGGAACCGGTGGACCACCGACGACGTTTCGCTGGTCGCGATGCCGATCTTCCACATCGGCGGCTCCGGCTGGGGCGTGATGGGGCTCTATCATGGCGCTCGCGGCGTGATCGCGCGCGAGTTCGACCCGACCAAGGTGCTCGACTTCTTCGAGCAGTCCGGCATCACCAAGCTGTTCATGGTGCCGGCCGCGATGCAGTTCGTGGTGCGGCAGCCGCGCGCGCGGCAGGTCGACTTTTCCCGTTTGAAGTACATGCTTTATGGCGCCTCGCCGATTCCGGCGGCGCTGCTGAAGGAGTGCATCGAGGTCTTCAAATGCGGCTTCGTGCAGATGTACGGCATGACCGAGACCACCGGGACCATCGTCGCGCTGCCGCCGGAGGATCATGTCGAGGGGCTCGACCGCATGCGCTCCGCCGGCAAGGCGCTGCCCGGCATCGAGCTTGCGATCCTCGATCCGGATGGCAAGCCGCTGCCGCCGGGCCAAGTCGGCGAGATCGCCACTCGCTCCGGCTCCAATATGGCCGGCTACTGGAATCTGCCCGAGGCCACCGCGCGCACCATCGATAGCGACGGCTGGCTGCGCACCGGCGATGCCGGCTACATGGACAGTGACGGCTATCTCTACATCCACGACCGCATCAAGGACATGATCATCTCCGGCGGCGAGAACATCTACCCGGCCGAAGTCGAGAGCGCGCTGTGCGATCACCCGGACGTCGCGGAAGCCGCCGTGATCGGCATTCCCGACGACAAATGGGGCGAGGCGGTGAAGGCGGTGGTGGTGATGAAGCCGGGCAAAAGCGCGACGGCCACCGACATCATCAACTTCACCCGCGAGCGGATTGCCGGCTACAAGACGCCGAAATCGGTGGACTTCATCCCCGCGCTGCCGCGCAACCCGTCGGGCAAGATTTTGCGGCGGAGCCTGCGTGAACCGTATTGGGCGGGCAAGGACCGGCAGGTGAACTAACCTCCCCTGCCGTCCCGGCGAAGGCCGGGACGACGACGGAAGAGAAGCGCTCATCAAGCTTTCTTCATCCTCTCCCGCAGGACGCGCCAGCGCTCCTGCGCTTCCTCCGGCCAGATGTCTCTCCGATCGTAATATTCGGCGAACACCTTGGCGCCCGGCGGGAATGTGACCCAGGGCTGCTTGGACGACGTGAAGATGTGGACATCGGGCGGGCACAGGCTCGGATCATCCAGCGTGCCGACGCGGACGAAGCGCACCGCCGGCCCAGCGCCCGGATAATTGCTCCAGACCGCGACCTTGCAGCGCGGGCAGCGGGCAATCTTCTGCCCCTTGCCGCTCGCCGATGGCGTGTCCACGATCTTGGGCTCGGCCGCGATGTGCTCGACCCGCTCGGCCTCGTACATCGCATTGAGTGCGTGCACGGTGCCGGTCTCCCGCTGGCACCATGTGCAATGGCAGGCATGCACGATCAACGGCCTGCCGGTGAGGCGGTAGCGGATGTTTCTGCAGGTGCATCCACCTTCCATCTCGTGCCGCCTCCCCGGTCATTGCCTCAATGCTTGCCGGCGCCCATGTAGCCGAACAGGAAGCCCGCCACCTTACGCTTCTGGATTTCCTCGCTGCCTTCGGTGATGCGATAGCGGCGGTGATGGCGATAGATGTGCTCGAACGGCTTGTGCCGCGAATAGCCCATGCCGCCATGCACCTGCATCGCGCGGTCGGCGGCCTCGCAGCACAGACGGTTTGCCCAGAAATTGCACATCGAGACCCGGTCGGACAGCGTGTGCTCGACCTGCGCCTGGGTCAGCTGGTCCATCTCCCATGCGGTCTTGCGGATCAACAGCCGCAGCATCTCGGCCTGGGTCGCGAGCTCGACCAGCGGCCACTGGATCGCCTGGTTCTCCGCCAGCGCCTTGCCGAACGGTTTTCGCTCACGGGCATACTTCACACTTTCATTAATGCAATAGACCGCAGCGCCGAGCGAGCTTGCCGCCTGGCGGATGCGGTTCTCGTGCACGAAGCATTGCGCCAGCGACAGGCCGCGGCCGACCTCACCGAACTGCGCATCCTCAGGCACGAACACGTCAGTGAAGCTGACCCGCGGATGATCGGTCGGCATGTTGAAGGTCCACATATACTCCTCGACCTTCACGCCCGCCGATTTCGCCGGCACCAGGAAGCAGGTGATGCCGCGCGGGTCGCCGTCATTGCCCGAAGTGCGGGCAAACAGCGCGCAGTGCGTGGCGACGTGCATGCCGGTGGTCCACATCTTCTCGCCGTTGATGATCCAGCCCTTGACGTTGTCGCGGGTGGCCTGCACCGCCCTGGTCTCCATGTGCGTGGCGTCAGAGCCGTGCTCGGGTTCCGTCAGACCGAATGTGATGCGGTACTTGCCGGTGATCGAGCCGTCGATCATCGCCTTCTGCTCGTCGGTTCCATAGCGGTCGAGCATGGTGACCAGCGGAAGATTGCCGACGATCGAGTGCTCGTTCTGCAGGTCGTTGTGCAGGCCGAGACCTTTCGAGGCAAAATGCTCGCGGATCACAGCCATCCAAAGATTGGAGCCGTCCTTGCCGCCGTAACGTTTCGGGATCGCGAAGCGCAGATGACCCGCTGCATCGGCCAGGTTCTTGACCTTGCGCAGCAGCAATTCCCATTCATGGCGCGGCAGGCCGCCCTTGTCGAAATCGGTGCGCGCCCATTCGCGGCGATGGTCGAAGAAGCGGATGTTGTCGTCAGCCGCTTCCAGCGGCTTGACCTCGCGTTCGATGAAGCGATCGAGCTCGGCGAGATAGGCTGTCAGGTCAGCCGGCAGATTGAAATCCAAGGCGGTCACTCCCGAAGATCTTGTTGATTCTGGTTTTGCGTTTAGGCGCTATCGCACAGGCGCGTTCGGATCGATTAAGGTGAGAAGCACGCCGCCAAGTCAAGCAGGCCGACGAGGCTTGCACGCGCGGTCGCGTTGCGTAATTGGATGGCGCGGAACGAGGTGCAGGCGTTAGGATATCAGCCATATTCTTCGCCGCAGAAAATCGACGGGAGCAAACATGGATCTGAAATTCTCCAAGGTGACGCGCAAGGGTCCCATCACCATCGTGACGCTGTCGCGGCCCGAGGTTTACAACGCGCTGCATATCGACGCGCATTTCGAGCTCAACAAGGTGTTCGACGACTTCTCCGCCGATCCCGAGCAGTGGGTCGCGATCGTCACCGGCGCCGGCGACAAGGCGTTCTGCGCCGGCAACGACCTGAAATGGCAGGCCGCCGGCGGCAAGCGCGGCTGGGACAAGGGCGGCTTCGCCGGGCTGACCAGCCGCTTCGACTGCGACAAGCCGATCATCGCCGCCGTCAATGGCGTCGCAATGGGCGGCGGGTTCGAGATCGCGCTGGCCTGCGACCTGATCATCGCCTCCGAGAATGCGACCTTCGCCCTGCCCGAGCCGCGCGTCGGCCTTGCGGCACTCGCTGGCGGAGTCCACCGCTTGCCGCGCCAGATCGGGCTGAAGCGCGCCATGGGCATGATCCTGACCGCGCGCCATGTCAGCGCCAAGGAGGGTCTCGAGCTCGGCTTCGTCAATGAAGTGGTGCCGCAGGGCGAGGCGCTGGCCGCCGCCGAGCGCTGGGCCGAGACCATCACCAAGAACTCGCCGATGTCGATCCGCGCCTCCAAGCAGGCGATCCAGAAGGGCCTTGAAGTCTCGCTCGAGCAGGCAATGACCGAGCAGCGAGAGTATCCCGCGGTGAAGGCGATGGCCGCGTCGCAGGATTACATCGAAGGCCCGAAGGCGTTTTCAGAGAAGCGCCCGCCGAAGTGGCTCGGGCGGTAGCTGCTCTCTCCACTCGTCGTCCCGGCCGAGTGCGCAATTGCGCACTCGGCCGGGACGACGTTGGATGCATTGCGGCCAATTGAGCGCAGCGATACCCATCAGCGTCATCCGTGGGTCGTGATGGGTATGGCTTGCGCTCTACCAATCCTACTTTCCCAACTCCCTCTTGTAGGACGCGTAGTTCGGCTGATCGACAGCGAGCTTGTCCATCGTGGTCTGCCAGAGATGCTCCGGCAGGCCCGGAGTGTTCAGATCGACCTCGCCGCTTGCGATCTTCTCCGACAGCGCGCGGTTCAGCTCCATCAGCGTGCCGTCGGCGCCGAGCAGCGCCTTCAGCCGTGCGGCCTCCGTCGCGTCACCGGCTTCCGCGAGCGCGAGCTGCCGGGTCACCAGATCGAGCGCATTGATGCCGACGCGCAGTTTGAAGCCGTTGTGGCCCTTGATTACAGGCGCGATCTCGTTGCGCAGGAAATCGGCGACGGCCTTGATCAGTTCGGTGGGTGTCGGTTCGTCCTGCATGTCATTTGCTCTCTTTTTTGCGCATGATCGATTCCGAAAACCAGATGCCGCTTTTCGGGATCATGCGCGCGGAGCCAGCAACCGCAACAGATCGATCTCGGTCTCCGATGCGCGGCGCCCGATCATCGCGCGCTCCATCGAATGATCGGGGCCGGCGCGGAAGCGCTGCATCATTCCGCAGCACATCACGCCCCAGCGCAGCGTGCCCATCACTTCCCAGAACATCACGCGGTCGGGGTCGGCCTTGCGGCCGGCTTCCTCATAGCCTGCGAACAGATCCTCGCGGGTGCCGAAACCGCCGACCGGCTTGTCGATCTCGCCGAAGCGCCAGGAATTGACGCAGATCCAGCCCAGGTCCTCCATGGGATCGCCGAAATGCGCGAGCTCCCAGTCGAGCACCGCGCGCACACCGTCGGGACCGATGATCAGGTTGCCGTGGCGGAAATCGCCATGCACCAGCGTCACCTCGGACGACGGCCCGGGATCGTGATCGCGCAGCCAGCGCAGCGCCAGCTCGAACACCGGCCGCGGCCAGTTGAAGCTGTGATACTCGCGGGAGAGATCCTCGATCTCCCTGGTTGCGGTCAGGCTGCGCAGCTTCGGCAGCTTGGCCTGCGGCAGGCTGTGGATGCCGGCGATGACGCGACCGAGCTGACGGGCCAGGATCGGCCGCGCCTTGGCGAATTCCTCGTCGCGCAAAATTTTCCGCGCGATGGTCTCGCCCTCGACGCGGGCCATGATGAAGCCGCGGCCAAGGCCGTCCTCCGGCGTCAGCACATGCATCACCTTCGGCGACGGCAGGCCCGCGTCATGCGCGAGCTGCATCAGCGTCGCCTCGGCCTCGAGGCCGGCGGCGCGGCCGGGCGCGGCACCGTAGCCCGGCGGCGCGCGGCGCAGGATCGCGCCGACATTGCCGTCCGGGTGCACGATGTCGAACGTCCAGGTCTCCTGGCTGGCGCCGCCGGAGAGCTTCGCGGCGCCGGTGACGCCGGTCGCGCCCGGGTGAAACGCGGCGACGCAGCGCCTGAGTTCGGTCTCGATCATTTGCCCTTGAACTTCGCCGGCCGCTTCTCGAGAAACGCGGTGACGCCTTCCTTGAAATCCTCGGCGCGGCCCGCAATCCGCTGCGACTCGCATTCCAGATTGAGCTGATCTTCGAGAGTGTTTTCCGGGCTGTCCCAATAGAGCTTGCGGATCAGCGACAGCGCGATCGTCGGGCCGTTGGCGAGGTCGTGCGCAAGCTTCATGGTTTCCTCCATCAGCGCGGCGTCGTCATAGACGCGGTTGACGAGGCCCCATTCCAGCGCCTTCTCGGCCGGCAGCCGTTCGCCGAGCAGCGACAGCTCGACCGAGCGCGCCTTGCCGATCAGCCGCGGCAGCAGCCAGGTCGAACCGCAATCCGGCACAAGGCCGATGCGGCGGAACGCCTGCAGGAAATAGGACGAGCGCGCGCACAGGATCAGGTCGCCCATCAATGCAAAACTCATCCCGGCGCCGGCGGCTGGGCCGTTCACCGCCGTCACGATCGGACAGTGCAGCTTACGCAATCGGCGCAGGAACGGATGGAACGCGGTCTCCAGCGCCGCGCCGGCGTTGCTCCTGCCGGGCTTCTGCTGCTGGTTGCGGCCCTGCAGATTGGCGCCGGTACAGAAGGCGCGGCCCGCGCCCGTGATCACCAGGCAGCGCACCTCGTCGCGCTTGTCGTCGATCGCATCGAGCGCCTCGGCAAGCCCGCCCAGCATGTCGATCGAGACTGCGTTCATGACTTCCTGATGGTCGAGTTTGAGGATCGCGACCGATCCGTCGAAGTCGAGCGTGACGTGCTTGAACTGCATGGTTTCCTCTTTAAGTTGTCTTGCTTACGTTGTCTTGGCGGTTGGTACCGCGGTAGGTCGATGGGTCGACCTATATTTGGACCCATATTTGATTTTTGTGCCGGGCTTGTCCATGGTCGACGGCAAGCCCATCCGTGAACGCGTGATTAGCGCGCACCAAACCAAATGGAAACCCCAATGAGTGGCATCTTCGATCTCACCGGCCGCGTCGCTGTCATCACCGGCGGCAATGGCGGAATCGGCCTCGGCATCGCGCAGGCGCTCAACGCTGCCGGCTGCAACGTCGCGATCTGGGGCCGCAACGCGGAAAAAAACGCCAACGCCGCCGCCTCGATGAAGGCCGGCCCCGGCAAGGTCGCCACCCAATTCTGCGACGTCAGCGATCCCGGCTCGGTCAAGACCGCGATGAAGGCGACGCTCGACACCTTCGGCCGCGTCGACGGCTGCTTCGCCAATGCCGGCATCGGCGGCGGCGGACGCCGCTCCTTCATCGACCGCACCGAGGAGGAATGGCGACGGATGTTCGCAACCAATCTCGACGGCGTGTTCCACGTATTCCAGGCTGCGGCACGCCACATGACCGAGCGGTCCGAGGCCGGTGACAAGTTCGGCCGTCTCGTCGCGACCTCGAGCCTCGCCTCGCTGTTCGGCACCGCGCGCAACGAGCACTATGCCGGCACCAAGGCCGCGCTGAACGCGCTGTGCCGCGCGCTCGCCGTCGAACTCGCTCGCCACGGCGTCACCGCGAACGCGATCCTGCCCGGCTGGATCAAGAGCGACATGACCGCCGGCATCATGGCCAACGACAAGTTCGTCGCCAACGTGATGCCGCGCATCCCGGTACGCCGCTTCGGCGAGCCGAGCGATTTCGGCGGCATCGCCGTCTACCTCATGAGCAAGGCGTCGTCCTATCATACGGCGGATTGCTTCGTGATCGACGGTGGGTACACGGCGTTTTGAGTTTCTGCGGCCGCCACATTCACCGCCGTCGTCCCGGCGAAGGCCGGGACCCATATGTGGACGGCCCCCGTGGCACAAGAGCTTTCTGGGATTGGTCGGATCGCTGTCATCCATATGTCCGGCCTGTTTGATGCGATCGTGTTGATCGCTGGGCCAAGATGGTTTCCGCGACGCGAGTGCCAAACAACCTGGCGACCTTGTGAAGGCCAATGGGTCCCGCGGCTTGTCTCGCGTTCTGGATCGATCGATCATTCCATCTGCTCTTGCAGCTCCGGTTCGTCCGGCGAGCGCTACGTCCGGCCGGCCGACCTGTTAGGTGACAGCGTTCATGCGTGCGGCATCATAGCTCTCGCCGGTCGCCATCAGCTTCCAGGCGATGCGGGCCACCTTGTTGGCGAGCGCCACGGCCGCAAGCTTCGGCGGCTTGCGCCTGAGCAACGCCACGAGCCAGCGCGAGGGGTGGCCGCGCCCGAGCCTTGCCTGCCGGATCACCGCGGTCGCCCCGGCCACGAGCAGGCGACGCAGGGTCTCGTCGCCAGCGCGGGTGATCTTGCCGAGCCTGGTTTTGCCGGCGGTGGAATGGTCCTTGGGCGTCAGGCCGAGCCAGGCCGCGAACAAGCGGCCGGAGCGGAAGGCGTGCGGGTCCGGCGTCTTCATCACAAGCGAGGTCGCGATGATCGGACCGACCGAGGGGATCTGGGCCAGACGACGGCTTGTGGCGTTGGCCTGGTGCCAGGCCAGCAGCCTGGCCTCGACCGCCTTCAGCTCACCCTGCAACTGCGCATAGTCACGGCCCTGCATGGCGAACAGCTCGCGCGCCATAGCGGGAACGCTCTCGTCCTGCGTGATCCGGGCCAACAGCGGCTCGATCTTGTCCAACCCCTTCGGCGCGATCAGGCCAAACTCCGCCGCGTAGCCGCGGATCGCATTGCTGAGCTGGGTACGGCGGCCGATCAGCCCATCGCGGACACCTGCAAGCATCAGCGCGGCCTGCTGTTCGGCGCTCTTCACCGGCACAAACCGCATCCGCGGTCGGCCCATCGCTTCGCACACCCCATCCGCATCTCGCCCGTCGTTCTTGTTCCGCAGCACATAAGGCTTCACCAACTGCGGCGCTATCAGCTTCACCTCATGGCCAAGCTTGCCAAGCTCGCGCCCCCAGTAATGAGCCGCCCCGCAGGCCTCCATCCCGATCACGGTCGGCGGAAGCTTGGCAAAAAACTCAAGCACCTGCTTGCGCGACAGCTTCTTGCGCAACACCGGCTGTTCCGCCGCGTCAACTCCATGCAGCACAAAAATATGCTTCGACGTATCCATCCCAATACGGATAATCTCTCTCACGGACGGTCTCCTTGTCTGAGATTTACAACAACCTCATTCTGGCACACTGATGCCGTAGGGGGCCGTCCACACCATCAACCACAGGACGCCGTTGTTGAAGCAAGCTGGGGCCACAGCGTCGTAACGCAATGAGCAACGGTGGTTATGGGTCCCGGGTCGCGCTGCGCTTGCCCGGGACGACATCGAATATGTGGTGCCAAATTGAATCATACATCCGCATCCTCGCGGCGCTGGCGCGTCCGAGTCTTAGGTTAACTTACTCCTCTGATTGAACAGAGGGCGCAGGGAATGCCGGGTGCCGATCGCACCCATGGGCCCCGAGCAAAAGGTGGATGAATGGATTTCGGGCTCGTGCTTCGCACGCCCCGGAATGACGAAAGGAGAGTGCGCAGCGCGATGCAGCGTCGCTTCCGTCGCGGCAAAACTGCTGCTAAGCGTTCGAGCGGCAAGCACGCAACAAAGCGGCTTTGGTCAACAACAGGGAGGATATTTCAGATGTTTTCACACGTGATGGTTGGCACCAACGATCTGGACAAGGCCAAGGCGTTTTATGATGCGCTGCTCGGCACGCTCGATGTCCGGCCGGCCCGGGTCGACGGTCACCGCATTATGTACCTCACCAAGGCCGGCATTTTCATGGTTTCCAAGCCGATCAACGGCGAACCGGCGACGCACGCCAATGGCGGCACGATCGGCTTTGCCTGCTCTTCGCCGGAGCAGGTCGAGGCTTGGCACGCGGCCGGCATCGCCAATGGCGGCAAGACCTGCGAGGACCCGCCGGGCGTGCGGGAAGGCAGCGGCATCAAGCTCTACCTCGCCTATCTGCGCGACCTCGACGGCAACAAGATCTGCGCAATGCATCGGATGATCTAACCGGCATCCGCTCGTCATGGCCGGGCTTGTCCCGGCCATCCACGTCTTCGTTATGTGGAAGACAAAACTTGGATGCCCGGCACAAGGCCGTGCATGACGAGTGTGTGGAAAGACGGCGTTCAAACAACGTTTGAAACGCCATCGCGATATTCCGCGATGCGGTAGGGGTGATCGGAAAATCGGTGCTCGCGCTTCGCGCCGCACGCGTTTATTGTCCGCCGCGAAACGCGCCTTCGCGACGGGAGAAACGACAATGAAGCATGCCTATGTGCCGCGCACCACGAACTACACGCTCAATCCTGGCGACGAGCTCAACGACCTCCGCATGTCGGAAAAGGTCCGTCCGCTCTACGACCATGTGAAGCAGTTCATCCGCGACACGGTCGACCCGATGTCGGTCGAGTTCTATCGCGCCGGCGAGAAGAAGACCGACCGCTGGAGCTTCACGGACGAGCAGCTCGCGATCCTGCAGAAGGCCAAGGACAAGGCAAAGGAAGTCGGTCTCTGGAACTTCTTCCTGCCCGACGCCGAAACCGGCGACGGCCTCAACAACCTCGACTACGCCTATATCGCCGCCGAGTTCGGCAAGAGCCCGCTGGCCTCCGAGACCATGAACTGCTCGGCGCCCGACACCGGCAACATGGAGGTGCTGGAGCGGGTCGGCACCAAGGCGCAGAAGGAGAAGTGGCTGAAGCCGCTGCTGAACGGCGAGATCCGGTCGGCCTATGCGATGACCGAGCCGAACGTCGCCTCCTCCGATGCCAAGAACATCTCGACCACCGCAAAGCTGGTCGGCGACGAGTGGGTGATCAACGGCGAGAAGTATTACATCTCCGGCGCCGGCGACCCGCGCTGCAAGATCATGATCGTGATGGTGAAGACCAATCCCGACGCGGCGCCGAGCAAGCAGCAGTCGCAGATCCTGGTGCCGATCGACACCCCCGGCGTCGAGATCCTCGGCCCGATGCACGTGTTCGGCCATGACCATGCGCCGCGCGGCCACATGCATCTGCGCTTCAACAATGTGAAGGTGCCGAAGGAGAACATGCTGCTCGGCGAAGGCCGCGGCTTCGAGATCTCGCAGGTCCGCCTTGGCCCTGGCCGCATCCATCATTGCATGCGCACCATCGGCAAGGCCGAGAAGGCGCTCGACATGATGGTGCAGCGCGGTCTCACCCGCGAAGCGTTCGGCAAGAAGATCGCCCATCTCGGCGGCAACATGCAGATCATTGCCCAGGCCCGCTGCGAGATCGAAGCGATGCGGTTGATGGTGTTGAAGGCCGCCAAGGCGATGGACGTGCTCGGCAACAAGGAAGCCCGCGTCTGGGTCTCGATGGTCAAGGCCATGGTCCCCGAGCGCGCCTGCAAGGTGATCGACCAGGCGATCCAGATGCACGGTGCCACCGGCATCTCGCAGTGGTCCCCGCTTGGCGAAATGTACCAGGACGTCCGCCATCTGCGCTTCGCCGACGGTCCGGACGAGGTGCACTGGATGGTGGTCGGCCGCCACGAGCTGAGCATGACGTAAGCTTGTCGTCTCCTCCCCGCGTGCGGGGAGACGAACAAGCGGAATCGTAGGGCGGGTTAGCGCAAGCGTAACCCGCCTTTTACTTTCTTGCCCGCTCGCGGCGGGTTACGCTTCGCTAACCCGCCCTACGTTTTCGGACACCCCATGGAATATTCCCCAAGCGACCTCAGCCAGCGCGAACGCTACAAGGTGCTGACCTCCTTCGTGCTGCCGCGGCCGATCGCCTGGGTGACGAGCCTCGGCACGGAAGGCGTGGTCAACGCGGCGCCGTTCTCGTTCTTCAACGTGTTCTGCGAGGACCCGCCGCTCTGCATGTTCGCGGTCAACCGAAGGCCCGACGGCCGCGAGAAGGACACGCTGGTCAATATCCAGCGCCTGGGCGAGTTCGTGGTCAATCTCACCGACGAACCACTGGCGCGCGCGATGCACGAGACTTCGGGCGATTTCCCGCCCGAGATCGGTGAGCCCGACTATCTCGGCCTGAAGCTCGCGCCCTCAAGCAGGATCGCGGTGCCCCGGCTTGCCGACGCGCCTTTCGCGATGGAGTGCAAGACCTGGAAGCTGATCGACGTCAACGGCGATCGCCAGCTGATCATGGGAGAAGGCATCCATTTCCACATCCGCGACGAATTGTGGGACCGTGACGCGATGCGCGTTCACATGGAGCGCTACCATCCGATCGGCCGCATGTTCGCGGACCGCTACTGCCGCACCGACGACCGCGTGGTGTTTCCCGCGGCCGAGGGCGCAAAGAACAAATAGGACAAGACAATGAGCGAAGCATTCCGCGACAATCCGGCACAGAGCCGGTTCGAACTCGAAGTCGATGGCGCTACCGCCTTCGTGGTCTACCGCAAGACGCCGGATACGATCACACTGGTTCACACCGAGGTGCCCCCGGAGCTCGGCGGCCGCGGCATCGGCTCAAAACTCGCCCGCGCGACGCTCGATGCGGTCCGCGCTCAGGGCATCAAGCTCGTCGTGAAGTGCGAGTTCATCCAGGGCTTCATGAAGAAGCATCCGGAGTATGACGATCTGCTGGGGTGACGCGCCGATGCGCAGAGCGGGTTAGCGCAGCGTAACCCGCCGATCTGTCGGGGCATGACGGCGGATTACGCTTGGGTAATCCGCCCTGCAAGCTGCAACGCTACGAGGCCGCCGGCTCGCCGATCTTGTCCTGCGTCCTGGTTTCGAAATCGCCGGCGTCATGGCGCTCGTGGAGCTGGCTCGACGGCTCGCCCCAGGTGCGGTTGACCATGCGGCCGCGCTTCACCGCGGGCCGTGCCGCGATCGCGTCGGTCCAGCGCTGCACGTTCTTGTAATCCTGCACCGAGAGGAATTCGCCGCCGCCATAGAGCAGGCCCTTGGCAAGGCTGCCGTACCACGGCCACACCGCCATGTCGGCGATGGTGTAGACGTCGCCCGCGAGATATTCGTTGTCGGCGAGCCTGCGGTCGAGCACGTCGAGCTGGCGCTTCACCTCCATCGCAAAACGATCGATGGCGTATTCGATCTTGGTCGGCGCATAGGCATAGAAGTGCCCGAAGCCGCCGCCGAGATAAGGCGCCGAGCCCATCTGCCAGAACAACCACGAGAAGGTTTCCGCGCGGGTCTTCACGTCAGTGGGCAGGAACGCGCCGAACTTTTCCGCGAGATAGACCAGGATCGACCCTGACTCGAACACCCGGATCGGCTCGGGCCCGCTGCGGTCCATCAGCGCCGGGATCTTCGAGTTCGGATTGACCGCAACGAAGCCGCTGCCGAACTGGTTGCCGTCGATCTTGATCAGCCAGGCGTCGTATTCCGCGCCCTTGTGGCCCGCCGCAAGCAGCTCCTCCAGCATCACGGTGACCTTGACGCCGTTCGGTGTCGCCAGCGAGTAGAGCTGCAGCGGATGACGGCCGACCGGCAGCTCCTTGTCGTGGGTGGGCCCCGCGATCGGCCGGTTGATGCTGGCGAAGCGTCCGCCGCTCTCCTTGTTCCAGGTCCAGACCTTCGGCGGCTCGTAGGCAGAGGTGTCAGTCACGTCGTTGGCTCCCGGTTTCCGTTTTTCCACGGTGCGGCGACCGCCGCGCCCATCCGCATGCCCGCACTAGATGGTGGGCTCGCCCGGCTTTGCCCAGCCCCGTTGGATCGCATTTTCTACCTTGCGGAATGCGTTGCAAGCGATGCTGCCAAGCAGCGCCTGCACGCAAGATCGCCGCAGCCGAAACCCGCTTGGCTTCGCCGACCGTCATGCGCTAGCGTCGCAGAGGCTGATGCCAACAAGCACAACAAGCAGCCGCCGGGAGAGAACCAGTCCATGAAATCACCGATCTACGACATGCTGGGAATCGACTTCCCCCTGCTCGCCTTCAGCCATTGCCGCGACGTGGTGGCGGCGGTCAGCCGCGCCGGCGGCTTCGGCGTGCTTGGCGCGACCGCGCATTCGCCGGAGACGCTGGAGCAGGAGCTGAAATGGATCGACGCGCATGTCGACGGCAAGCCCTACGGCATCGACGTGCTAATCCCGGAAAACATCTCGACCGCGGGCGAGAAGAACGTCACCTGGAAGAGCCTCGAGGCGCGCGTCTCGCAGGAGCATCGCGACTTCACCCGCAATTTGCTGAAGAAATACGACATCGAGTTGACCAGCCGGAACGTCGCCGACAACCAGCCGCAACCGTTCGATGCCGAGACCGCGCTTCAACTGCTTGACGTCTCGTTCCGCCATCCGATCAGGCTGATCGCCAACGCGCTCGGCGTGCCGCCGAAGGCGATGATCGAGATGGGCCGCAAGCACGGGGTGCCGGTCGCGGCGCTGGTCGGCTCCAAGGAACATGCGCTGCGCCAGGTCGCGGCCGGCGTCGACATCCTGGTCGCGCAGGGCACCGAGGCCGGCGGCCATTGCGGCGAAGTCTCGACCATGGTGCTGGTGCCCGAGGTGATCAAGGCGGTCAGGAAGATTCGCGACGTGCCGGTGCTCGCCGCCGGCGGCATCATGACCGGCAGCCAGATGGCGGCCTGCATGGCGATGGGCGCCGCCGGCGCCTGAACCGGCTCGGTGTGGCTTGCGACCGTGGAGTCGGAGACCTCGGAGATCTTCCGCGAGAAGATGATCGCGGCCTCCTCGCGCGACGCCATCCGCTCGAAGGGCCGAACCGGCAAGCCGGCGCGGCAGCTCCGCTCGGTCTGGACCGACGCCTGGGACCGCTCGCCGGACAGCCCCGGCGCGCTGCCGATGCCGCTGCAAAGCATCATCAGTCGCGACGCGTTCAACGCGATCGACCGCGCAGCTGCGGCCGGCAACGAGAAGGCGCGCGATCTCGTCAGCTACTTCGTCGGCCAGGGTGTCGGCCTGGTCGACAGCGTGAAGTCGGCGGGCGCCGTGGTGCAGGAGTTCAAGGAAGATTTCGTCGAAGCCGTCGAGCACATGAACGCGCTGGTGGCGGAGTAGCGCAAGAGCACAACCGTCCTTGCGAGGAGCGGAGCGACGAAGCAATCCACCCATTCCCCGAGTCAAGACATGGATTGCTTCGCTTCGCTCGCAATGACGCCTAGAACAACCATCGAGCCCAATATCCCAGAGTGAAGCAACAAGAATGTCGAACAGCATCCCCGAAGACCGCATTCCCGTCATCGTCGGCGTCGGCGAGATCGTTGATCGTCCAAAGGACATCGCCGCCGGCCTCGAGCCGCTCACTTTGCTGGAAGAGGCGCTGAAGCGCGCCGAGGCCGACAGCGGCGCAAGACTGCTCTCCGATGTGCAGTCGCTCGACGTCGTCAACTTCCTGAGCTGGCGCTACCGCGATCCCGAGAAGCAGCTGGCGCAGCGGCTCGGCATCGCGCCGGCGCATCTCTATTACGGTCCGGTCGGCGGCGAGAGCCCGATCCGGTACCTGCACGAGGCGGCGCAGCGCATCGCGCGCGGCGAATGCAGCGTTGCCGCGGTCTGTGGCGCGGAGGCGCAGTCGACCGCGACCAAGGCGCAGCGCGCCGGCCTCACATTGCCGTGGACGCCGTTCGCGCATGACGTGGAGGAGCCGAAGCGCGGCGCCGCATTCCAGAAGCCGCTTGCGGTTGCGCTCGGCGTGTTCCGGCCGATCACGGTCTATCCGCTCTATGAGTCCGCGACCTCAGCGCATTGGGGCCAGACGCCGCGCGAGGCGCTGAAGGAGTCCGGCGAGTTGTGGTCCACCTATGCGCGGGTTGCCGCCGATAATCCGAACTCCTGGCTGAAGAAGCGCTTCACCGGCGACGAGATCACCACCGCGACGCCCGATAACCGGATGATCGCCTGGCCGTATACAAAACTGATGGTGGCAAATCCGACGGTGAACATGGGCGGCGCGCTGATCCTGACCAGCCTGGCGAAAGCGCGCGCCGCCGGCGTGCCCGAGGACAAACTGATCTATCCGCTCGGCGGCGCCTCGGCGGAAGAACCGCGCGACTATCTGATCCGCGACCAGTTTGTCGAGAGCCACGCACAGAATGCGGTGCTGAAGGCGGCGATGGACCTCGTCGGCGGCGACGGCAGGAAGTTCGACGCGATTGAACTCTATAGCTGCTTCCCCTGCGTGCCGAAGATGGCGCGCCGGACGCTCGGCCTCGGCGCCGACGTGCAGCCGACCGTGACGGGCGGGCTGACGTTCTTCGGCGCGCCGCTCAACACCTACATGACGCATTCGGCCTGCGCGATGGTGCGCAAGCTGCGCGGCGGCGGCACGCTCGGCCTGCTCTACGGCCAGGGCGGCTTCGTCACCAAGCATCATGGCCTCGTGCTGTCGCGCGCCGCGCCGACGGCCGCGCTCGAGCAGGACACCAGCGTGCAGGCGGAAGCCGACCGCAACAGGCGCAACGTGCCCGACTTCACCGCCGAGGCGACAGGAAAAGGCAAGGTCGAGGCCTTCACCGTGATCTATCGCGCCAACGGCGAGGTCGAGCACGGCGTCACCATGCTGCGCACCGAGGACGGCCGCCGCACGCTCGGCCGCGTCCCGGCGAGCGACACGGCAACGCTGACGTATCTGCAGAACCTCGACCGCACGCCGGTCGGCACCACGGGCAACATCGTCACGGCCAGTGACGGCGTGCGGGAATGGCGGGTGGCTTGAACCACCAACACCGTCATGGCCGGGCTTGTCCCGGCCATCCACGTCTTTGCGCAGCAAAAGGAAGTCGTGGATGCCCGGGACAAGCCCGCGCATGACGTGATGAGCGGGGCTACGCCCTACCCCTTCACGTCCTGCTTTTCAGACGCCGTCGTCGGCTTGCCCTTGGCGCCGACACCGGTCACGCGCACATGATCGCCGTCGGCGAGGCCGTCCGGCGGAGCGGTGATGATGCGGTCGTCGGGGGCGAGGCCCGAGGCGATCTCGATCTCCTTGCCGAGGTCGCGGCCGATCTTCACGGTCTTGAACAGCACCTTGTCATCGGGGCTGACGGTTGCGACCCGCAGGCCGTTGCTGTTGAAGATCAGCGCGCTGGCGGGAATGCTGAGCGGCGCGGCCTCGCGCTGCAAATTGAGCTTCACGCTGGCATAGCTGCCCGGCATCAGCTCGCCGGAGGAGTTGTCGAGCCCGAGTTGCATCCGCGTGGTGCCGGAGGCGACATCGACCGCCTGCGAGGAGGCTTCCACCGTCGCCTGGAACGTGCGGTTCGGGTAATCCGGCAACACCAAGGAGGCCTTGGCGCCGATCTTGATCGCCGGGACGTAGTTCTGCGGCACGTTGACGTAGACGCGCAGCTTGGTGATGTCCGAGATCGTGAACATCGCGGGACCCGAGTTGCCGCCGGCATTGATCAGCGCGCCGACGTCGGTGTCGCGCGAGGTCACCACGCCGTCGAACGGCGCCGTGATCTTCTTGTAACCAGCGAGCGCTTCCAGCCGCTCGACATTGGCCTGGCCGGACCTGACCGCACCGTTCTTGTTGGAGAGGTCGGCAGTGCGCTCGTCGATCTCCTGGGCGGAGACGAAATTCGAGGCGACCAGCGTCTTGCGCCGGGTCAGCGTCGCCTCGGAGAGCTTGGCTGAGGCCTGGGCGCTGGCGAGATCGGCGCGCGCCTGCAACAATTGCTGGTCAAGGTCGGGCGCCTCGATCTCGGCGATCACCTGGCCGGCCTTGACGCGAGCGCCGATGTCGGCGTCCCAGCTCTTGAGATAGCCGGACACCCGCGCGAAGATCGGTGCGCGGGAATAGGCCTCGAGCCGGCCCGGCAGGTCGATCGTGGGGCTCAGCGCCTTGGCGTTCGGCAGCGCCACGGCGACGGTCGGAATGGCCTGGTCGTCGGTCCATTCCTTCAGCCTTGTGTCCTGCTCCTCACGGGCGCGGATGCCGGTGCCGACGATCAGCCCGGCGCCGACCAGTGCAACCACGCCGAATATGCCCAATTTCCGGCGAGACACCGGTGGGCGCTGTTCAGTGGGCTGCATGCGGAATCTCCGATGAGGCGGCGGCTTTGGCGCCTTGCTTCTTGTGTACCATACTGAATACCACGGGAACAAACATCAGCGTCGCGAAGGTTGCAAAGATCAGGCCGCCGATCACGGCGCGGCCGAGCGGCGCGTTCTGCTCGCCGCCCTCGCCGAGCCCCAGCGCCATCGGCGCCATGCCGATGATCATGGCGAGCGCCGTCATCAGCACCGGGCGGAAGCGGACAAATCCGGCCTCCAGCGCGGCCGCGACGGGATCGCCAAGTTCCTCGTAGCGCTCGCGGGCAAAGCTGATCACGAGCACGCTGTTGGCGGTCGCAACGCCCATGCACATGATGGCGCCGGTCAGCGCGGGAACCGACAGCGTGGTCTGGGTCGTGAACAGCATCCAGACGATGCCGGCGAGTGCTGCGGGCAACGCCGTGACGATCACGAACGGGTCCGACCAGGACTGGAAGTTCACCACGATCAGGAAGTAGATCAAGACGACCGCGCCGAGCAGGCCGAACAAGAGGCCGGTGAAGGCCGAGTTCATGGTCTGCACCTGGCCGAGCAGCACCACCGAAGAGCCCTTCGGCACTTCCTTTGCGGTGTCAGCAATCAGCTGGCGCACGTCGGTCGCGACGCCGCCGAGATCGCGGCCTTGCGTCGTGGCATAGATCTGCACCAGCGACTGGATGTCATATTGCGACACCACCGCGCTCGAGGTCGCCCGCTTGATGTCGGCGATGCCGCCGAGGATCGGCGCCTGGGTATTGCCGGTCGCGGTAATCGGCAGCGTCTGCAAAGCGCTCAGCGAGTCGATCTGATATTGCGGCGTCTGCATCACGATCGAGTAGGACACGCCGTTGTCGGGATTGAGATAGTAGGTCGGCGCGACCTGTGAGGAGCCGGCAAGGTTGACGACGAGCGAGTTGGTGACGTCGCGCTCGGTCAGGCCGACATATTGCGCGCGGGTGCGATCGACATCGATGTTGAAGGTCGGATTGTTCGGCGACTGCTGGATCCGTGCATCGGCAATGCCGGGGATGCGCTTGATCTTCGCCAATAGCTTGTTGGCGTAGGCGAAATTGGCGTCGAGATTGGCGCCGCGGATCTGCAAATCGATCGGCGCCGGCGCGCCGAAGTTCAGGATCTGGCTGACGATGTCGGCCGGCAGGAACGCGAAGCTGGTGCCCGGAAACAGCCGCGGCAATTGCTCACGCAGCGTGCGGACATGCTGCTCGGTCGGCTTGTGGCCTTCCTTGAGGCGGATCTGGATGTCGCCGTCCTGCGGACCGATCACGCCGGTGTTGTTGTAGGTCATGTTGATGCCGGAGATCGGCATGCCGATGTTGTCGGTCATGGTCTCGATCTCGCCGGGGACCAGCTTGCGGATCGCCTTCTGGATATCGGCGAGCTGGTTGGCGGTCTCCTCGACACGGGTACCGACCTGGGTGCGGACATGCATCAGGATGTTGCCGGCGTCGACCGACGGGAAGAAGTTGCGGCCGAGAAACGGCACCAGCACGAACGACGCGGCAACCACCGCGAGGAAGCCGCCGACGAACACCTTGCGGTGGCCGAGCGCCATCTCGAGCAGGCCGCGATAGCCGCCACGGATGCGCTCGAACCGCGCCTCGAAGCCGCGCTGGAACCAGACCAGCGGATTGCGCGATTTCGGCGGCGCGCCCTCGTGATGGACATGCGCCTGCAGCAAATAGTTCGCCATGGTCGGCACCAAAGTGCGCGACAGGATGAAAGACCAGATCATCGCGAACATGACCGCTTCGGCCATCGGCACGAACAGGAAGCGCGCCACGCCGGTCAGGAAGAACATCGGCACGAACACGATGCAGATACAGAGCAGCGAGACGAAGGCTGGCGTCACGATCTGGTTGGCGCCGTCGAGGATCGATTGCTCGACCGGTTTGCCCTGCTCGAGATGGTAGTTGATGTTCTCGATCGTCACCGTGGCGTCGTCGACCAGGATGCCGACCGCGAGCGCAAGGCCGCCGAGCGTCATGATGTTCAGCGTCTCGCCGATCAGGGACAGCATGATGATGGCCCCGAGCACCGACAGCGGGATCGACACCGCGATGATGACGGTCGAGCGCCAGCTGCCGAGGAACAGCAGGATCATCACACTGGTGAGCAGCGCGGCGATCACGCCCTCGAAGGCGACACCGGTGATCGCACCGCGGACGAACACCGACTGGTCGCCGATGAAGCCGATCTTCAGCGCGTCCGGCATCTGGTCCTTGACGTCGATCACCTTCTGCTTGATGCCGGAGATAATATCGAGCGTCGAGGTGGCGCCGGCTTTCAGCACCATCATCAGCACCGAACGGTTGCCGTCGACATGGACGATGTTGGTCTGCGGCGGGTTGCCGTCGCGGACGGTGGCGACGTCACGCACATAGACCATTGCACCGTTAACCTGCTTGATCGGCAGGTCGCCGAGTTCCTCCATCCGGAGCGGCGAATTGTTCAAGTTTACGGTGTATTCGAAATTGCCGATCTTCTGCGTGCCGACCGGCGTGATCAGGTTCTGTGCCGCGAGCGTGTTGGCGACGTCCTGGCCGGACAGGCCACGCGCCTGCAGCGCGGTCGAATTGAGATCGATCTGGACCTGGCGCTGCTTGCCGCCGAACGGATACGGGATCGCAGCGCCAGGCACCGTGACCAGCGGCGTGCGCAGCTGGTTGATGCCGATGTCGGCGAGGTTCTGCTCGGTCAGGCCTTCGCCCGACAATGCGACCTGGATGATGGGAACCGTCGAGGCGCTGTAGTTCAGGATCAGCGGCGGCGTCGCGCCCGGCGGCATCTGCTTGAGCAGGGTCTGCGAAATCGCGGTGACCTGCGCGTTGGCGGTGCGGATGTCGACATTGGGCTGGAAGAAGATCTTGATGATGCCGAACCCGTTATACGAGTTGGCGGTGATGTGCTCGATGTCGTTGACCGTCGTGGTCAGCGCGCGCTGAAACGGCGAAGTGATGCGGCCGGCCATCTGGTCGGGCGGCAGGCCGGTGTACTGCCAGACCACGCCGATCACGGGGATACGGATGTCGGGAAAGATGTCGGTCGGCGTGCGCAGTGCGGCCAGCGGTCCGATAATCAAGAGCAGGATCGCGAGCACGACGAAAGTATATGGCCGGCTCAGCGCGATACGGACCAGTGCGATCATAAAAGCAGCATTCCCGAAATGAAGCCCGCCCCGGGCAGAGGAATCGACATTGCAAAAGCCGTTCCGCAGCGGCCGATTTACCCGATGACGGGCAAAACGCCAACCTGCGGAGCCGCGGCGGCCTTCACTTCCTTGGCATAGTACGTGAAGCCGTGCGCTCCGATCGGGTACGCCGGACCCAGTGCCGCCGATCGCGCTCGTATCATCGTCAAAAAAGAGACGGCTCTGCTGCGAATATGCGCCGGCCGAGCACGCTGCTTCGGCCGTCACGAGGCTAGCGCATCGCTGCTCTGCGAAAATGTAAAGTGTGGTGAGCCGGCCGGCTCACCACACCGGGATCGGTTGCCCCGACAACAATGCCTGTATGGCCGAACCGGCGGCGCCGGATCAGGCGGCGCGAACGGCGTTGAGGAACTTGCCGACTTCGAGCTTGAGGCGGCTGCTGTCGCCCGAGAGCGACTGCGCCGCCGGGAGCACCTGGGTCGACGCCGAGCCGGTCACCGTATCCACGCAAGGAAAAATGCCCGGCCTGTCGGCCGGGCATTTTTCGATGGTCAAAGGCGCGCCCGGCCTCAGGCCGCGCGGACGGCGTCGAGGAATTTGCCGACCTCGAGCTTGAGGCGGTTGCTGTCACCCGAAAGCGACTGCGCCGCCGACAGTACCTGGGTCGAAGCCGAGCCGGTTTCGTTGGCGCCGTGCTGCACGTCGGTGATGTTGGCCGAGACCTGCTGGGTGCCCTGCGCCGCCTGCTGCACGTTGCGGGAAATCTCCTGCGTCGCCGCGCCCTGCTCTTCGACCGCGGCGGCGATGGTTGAGGAGATCTCCGACAGCCGCTCGATGGTCGACGAGATCTCCTTGATCGCGCCGACCGACTCCTGGGTTGCGGTCTGGATGCCGGCGATCTGCTGGCCGATCTCGCCGGTCGCCTTCGCGGTCTGCTCGGCCAGCGCCTTCACCTCGGAGGCCACGACCGCGAAGCCACGGCCGGCTTCACCGGCGCGCGCCGCCTCGATGGTGGCGTTCAGCGCCAGCAGATTGGTCTGACCGGCAATCGTGTTGATCAGTTCGACAACGTCGCCGATCCGCGCGGCGGCCTTCGACAGCTCGCTGACCCGATCGTTGGTGGTGCGCGCCTGGCCGACGGCATCGCCCGCCATCCGCGCCGACTCCTGGACCTGGCGGCTGATCTCGGTCACCGACGACGACAGCTCTTCGGTCGCCGACGCCACCGACTGCACGTTGGTCGAGGCCTCCTCGGACGCAGCGGCAACCGAGGTGGTCAGTTCCTGCGACCGCCGTGCGGTCGACGACAGCGTGCTGGCCGAGGCTTCGAGCTGGGTCGAGGCCGATGACACGGTCTGCACGATCTCACCGATCATCTGTTCGAAATTGCGGGTGATGGTATCGACCCGGCGGCCGCGCTCGATCTTGGCCTCGGCATCGGCGGCCGCGGCCTCATCGGCGGCCTTCTTGGCAACCAGGGCTTCCTTGAACACCTGCAGCGTGTCGGCCATCGCGCCGATCTCGGTCTTCTCGCCCTGGTGCGGCACGATTGCGGTGAGGTCACCGCGGCCGAGCGCCTGCATCGGGCTCACGATCGAGGCGATGCCGGAAGTCACGTCGCGGATCATCAGGAAGCCGATACCGGCGCCCACGATGATGACGGCGCCGAGCATGATCGCAAGCAGCATGAACGCTGATGCGTAGCTGTTCGCAGCGTCCTGCGCCGCCTTGTCGGCACCGGCGTTGTTGAGGTCGATATCCTTGCGCAGGATCTCGTCCGCCTCGAGGCCGATCTTGTTCACGGTCTTGGCGTTCAGCTCATGCGCTTCGTGCGGGACCTTGCCGACCTCCTTGCGCGACAGCGCCATCACCTCCTCGGTGCCCTTCTTGTAGCGAGTCCAGGTGTCGACCCATTGATTGTAGAGCGTCCGCTCTTCCGGCGAGGTGATCATCGGCTCGTAGATCGCGCGGACCTTGGTGTTGGCTTCGACCACCGACGCCAGGGTCTTCTCCTGCGCGAGCTTCTCCTCCAGCGTCTCGACCAGCATGTGCTCGCGGATCACGTTGCGGTAGGTGATGACGCCGGCGCGCAGATCCCCAAGCGCACGCACGCTCGGCAGCCAGTTCTTCGTGATATCCACCGTGTTGGCATTGATCGACCGCATGCTCGTGACCGACAGCAGGCCCATGCCCGCCATTGCGACAAGCAGGAAGGACACCACGGCAATGATCTTGGCGCGGATCGAGAATTTGGCGAACATCTTGAGGTCTCTTGGATATCGGGCTCGCGAGGCCCGATCGAATGGCTGGGGGCGCGGCGGAACGCCGTAGACATCAAAGCCAGCCCCCCTCCTTAAGTAGGGTTAATTTGGTTCACCGTTGAACTACGGAGATATCAGTCATCAGACTGACATGGTGCGCGAGAGGCGCATCAAGGCATCAATGCCAGCGCGTCCGAGAAGAACTCCGGCCCGCCGAAATTGCCTGATTTCAGGGCAAGCACCATCTCGCCCTTTCCAGCGCCGACCGCGCGCAGAACCGGCACACCCGCAGCGATTTCCGCCCCGACCAGGAATCCCGGGATACCCAGGCGATCGACCACGGCGCCTGAAGTTTCACCACCGGCGACCACCAGCCTGTGCACACCCGACCGCACCAGCCCCTCCGCGAGGTCGGCCATTGCCTGCTCGATCGCATGTCCGGCTGCATCACGGCCATGACGGGATTGTAGAGCAGCCACCTCCTCCGGAGTCGAGCTGCTGGCGATCAGGATTGGACCCGTACCGAGCCGCTCTTTGGCCCAGGCGAGCGCGCGCTGCGCCTCGTCCTTGCCGGCGATCACCCGCTCGGGGTCGAGGTGCAGGACCGGCATCACCTTCTCGGCGCTGGCGATCTGGCGCAGGGTCGCCTGCGAGCAACTGCCGGCGAGGCAGGCGGCCGGCCCGCCGATCGCTGCGCTGGTCACGGCATTCACGGCAGCCGATTTGGCCTTGCCTGCGGCGACCAGCGCCCGCGCCAATCCTAGCCCGATGCCGGAGGCGCCGACCGAGAGACCGTGATCCAGCGCCACCTGCCCAATGGTTTCGAGGTCGCGGTCGAACACCGCGTCGACGATCGCAGCGCCGATGCCGCTGCGTGCAAGCTCGGCGAGCTTTGCCCGAACGGCCTCGGTGCCGCGGCTCAGCGTCGCCAGATCGACCAGGCCGATCCTGGTCTTGCTCTGGCGCGCCAGCACGCGGACCAGATTGGAATCATGCATCGGGTTGAGCGGATGGTCCTTCAGCGGGCTCTCGTTCAGCGGCACCGAGCCGACGAACAGATTGCCCTGGTAGACGGTGCGGCCGGTTTCCGGGAACGCCGGCGTCACCAGCACGATGCTGTCCCCGGAATCGGCGCGCAGCGCGTCCATCACCGGACCGATATTGCCGGCATCGGTGGAATCGAAGGTCGAGCAGATCTTGAACAGGACGTGCCCGGCGCCGCGGCCGCGCAGCCAGCTCTCCGCGGCGCACGAACGCGTCACGGCAAGGCCGGCCTCGATCGAACGACTCTTCAGCGACACAACGACGGCGTCGACCTCCGGCAGCGCGAGATCGTCGGCGGGCACGCCGATGGTCTGCACCGTGCGCAGGCCAGCGCGGGTCAGCGTGTTGGCGAGGTCGGAGGCGCCGGTATAGTCGTCGGCGATGCAACCGAGTGCGAGTGTCACGGCTTCACTCCGGCATAGGGCTTGAACCAGGCGAGACCGTCGGTGGTCTTGCCGCGCGGATTGTATTCGCAGCCGACAAAGCCGCCGTAACCGAGCCGGTCGAGCTCACCGAACAGGAACGGATAGTTCAGCTCCTCGCCGTCGGGCTCGTTGCGCGAGGGGATCGAGGCGATCTGGATGTGGCCAATGATCGGCATCATCTCGCGCAGTCGCATCGTGACGTCGCCATGGATGATCTGGCAGTGATAGATGTCGAATTGCAATTTCAGGTTCGGGATCTTCAGCTCGCTGATCAGGTCGTACGCGAAGTTGAAATCATTGAGGAAATAGCCGGGCACGTTGCGCGGATTGATCGGCTCGATCACGACGTCGAGGTCGTGCGGCGCGAAGAACTCCGCGGCGTTCGCGACGGATTTGTAGAAGGCTTCGACTGCGCGTCGATCACCGCGGTCAGCGATCCCGGCCATCAGATGCACGCGCTTGACGCCGGTCGCTTGCGCATAAGGCAGCGCGGTCTTCAGGCTCTGCTGCAAATCGGCGAAGCGGTCCGGTAGCGCGGCAAATCCCTTCTCGCCGGCGTTCCAGTCGCCCGGCGGCAGGTTGAACAGCGCCTGCGTCAGCCCGGCAGCCTTCAGCCGCTTGCCGACCTCCTCGGCCGGATGGTCGTAGGGAAACAGGAACTCGACCGCGGTGAAGCCCGCTCTCGCCGCCGCCTCGAAGCGGTCGAGGAACGGGACCTCGTTGAACATCATGGTGAGGTTGGCGGCAAAGCGGGGCATCGCAGGATCCTCTTATTTCGCGCCGGGAAGCTTGGTGCCGGTGACCTGCGCATACATCCGCGCCACCGACGCATCGTCGTCGCGGCCCATGCCGGCGGCCGATGTCATCAGGAACATCTGCAGCGCCGCGGCCGAGATCGGCACCGGGAAGCGCGCATTGCGCGCCATGTCCTGGATGATGCCGAGGTCCTTGACGAAAATCTCGACCGCGCTGCGCGGCGCATAATCGCCGTCGAGCACATGCGGCATGCGGTTCTCGAACATCCAGGAATTGCCGGCGGAGGCCGTGATCACCTCATAGACCTTCCTGATGTCGAGGCCCTGCTTGGCGGCAAAGGCGATCGCCTCGGAGGCGGCGGCAATATGCACACCGGCCAGCAGCTGGTTGATCATCTTGAACGCGGCGCCCTGCCCTGCGGCATCGCCGAGCTCGTAGAGCTTTGCCGCCATCGCATCCAGCGCCGGTCGCGCCTTCGCGAACGCCGCCGGGGTGCCCGAGGCGAGGATCGTCAATTCACCCTGCGCCGCGCGCTGCGCGCCGCCGGAGATCGGCGCATCGAGATAATGCCGGCCGGTCGCCTCGAGTTGTTTCGCAAGGCACCGCGCGATATCTGGGTCCATGGTCGCTGACGATATGAAGACCGCGTCCTTGGCCAGGGTCTCGGCGGCGCCGTCCTTGCCGAACAGGATGGCTTCGGTCTGCGCCGCATTGACGACGACGCTGACGACGATGTCGGCATCCCTGGCCGCTTCGGCCGGCGTTTTCGCGCCCTTGCCGCCGTCGGCCGCGAAGCGCGCGACGGCATCGGCCGAGACGTCGCAGCCGGTCACAACCAAACCGGCGCGCTTGAGCGAGGTCGCCATGCCGTATCCCATCGAGCCCAGCCCGATGACGGCGACGTGCGGTTTTGCGGAACTGGACATGCGGCGATCCTCAAATTTTTACTTGATTGCACATGAAACGGTTTCCACTCTTCCGGATCATGCGCGTTGCTGCTTGCCTATCACGCCTTGGCCGTGCTGCCAAAGCATGAGACAAAGCGGAAAACGGATAGCGCCAAGACAAAACAGGCGGACGAAACCGGGTGGGCAAAAGCGGATGAGCGAAACGAGGCTTCGTGAGGATATCTGCCGCTTCGGCCGCTCGCTGTTCGAGCGCGGGCTGACGCCGGGCTCCTCGGGCAATATCAGCGTCCGGCTCGACGACGGCGGCTGGCTGGTGACGCCGACCAACGCCTCGCTCGGTTTCCTCGATCCGGCGAAGATGTCGCGGCTCGACGGCAATGGCCGCCTCGTCTCCGGCGATGCCCCGACCAAGGAAGTGCCGCTGCACACCGCGCTCTACCAGACCCGCGCCAGCGCCGGCGCGGTGGTGCATCTGCACTCGACCCATTCGGTCGCGCTTTCGATGCTGCCCGAGATCGACCCGCGCGCCGCGCTGCCGGCGATGACGGCCTATTATGTCATGAAATGCGGCCAGACCGCGCTGGTGCCCTATTATCGCCCCGGCGACCCCGCCGTTGCCGATGCAATCAGGGGGCTGGCCGGGAAATATTCATCGGTGCTGCTTGCCAATCACGGCCCCGTCGTCTCCGGCGACACGCTGGAAGCGGCGGTGTTCGCGACCGAGGAACTGGAGGAAACCGCCAAACTCTATCTGCTGCTGCGCGGGCTGAACCCGCGCTATCTCTCGCCCGAACAGGTGGCGGATTTGACGAGGACGTTCGGGCTCGTGCTGCCGGATCACCCTCACTAGATCAAGCAAGGTGAGATATGCGGAGAACAGTCATGATGAGGTTCACGGAATTGGCATTCACAGCGCTGCTCGTCGGCGGCCTGGCGGGATCGACGGCACAGGCCGAGCAGACCCTGCCCGACCTGCTGGCGGTACAGCTGCGCGCGCAAGGCTATGCCTGCGACAAGCCGCTCAAGGCCGAGCGGGACGACAAGCTCTCGAAGCCCGACAACGAGGCCTGGACCTTGACCTGCAGCAACGCGACCTACCGCGTCAGCCGCGTGCCGGATCTTGCCGCGAAGGTCGAGAAGGTCGAAGAGGGCAAAGACAAGTAGTCCGGGCTACGAGCTAGATGTCGCGCGCCACGCACGCCGCCGTCATGCTGAGGTGCGAGCGAAGCGAGCCTCGAAGGATGGCCACAAGCGCCTGTGGCCCATCCTTCGAGGCTCGCCCAGCGGCGCGCCGCGCCGCCGAGCTCGCACCTCAGGATGATGCCGTCGCAAGTAGAACCACTGCTGCTTCTACAGTCCCAGATACGCCTTGCGCACGTCGGGATTGCCGGTGATCTCGGCGGCGGTGCCCTGCATAAGCACGCGGCCGGTTTGTAGGATGTAGGCGCGGTCGGCGATCTCCAGGCACTCGGCCATGCGCTGCTCGACGATCAGGACCGTCATGCCGGCGTCGCGGATGCGCCTCACGGCCTGGAAGATCTCGTCGACCAGCTTCGGCATGATGCCCTGCGACGGCTCGTCGAGCATCAGAAGCCGCGGCCGCGTCATCAGCGCGCGGCCGATCGCGAGCATCTGCTGCTCGCCGCCGGACAAGGTCTCCGCGCGCTGCTCGAGCCGCTCGCCGAGCCGCGGGAACAGCTGGAACACCAGATCGAGCGGCGCGTCGCGGTCGGATTGGCTGCGATAGAGGTAGCTGCCGAGCCGCAGATTGTCGCGCACCGAGAGCCGCGGAAACAGCCGGCGGTTCTCCGGCACGAAGGCGATGCCATCAGCAGTGATGACGTGCTGCGGCTGGCCGTCGATCCGCTTGCCGTCGAAGGTGACGGTGCCCGCGCGCGGCCGCTCGGCGCCGGCGATCGATTTCAGCAGCGTCGACTTGCCCGCACCATTGGCGCCGGCGACGCAGACGATCTCGCCTTTGGTGACGTCGATCGACACCGAAGAGATCGCAACCAGGCCCTGATAGGCGGTGGTGACTTCACGCACCGACAGCATGACGATCCCCGAGATAGGCAGAAATGACTTCTGGATTGCGGACGACCTCGGTCGGCTTGCCCTCGACCAGCACCTTGCCGAGATTGAGCACGATGGCGCGGTCGACCAGCGGCATCACGATCTCCATCACATGCTCGACCATCAGCACGGTGACGCCGGTGGCGCGGACCTTGCGCACCAGCTCGACGCCGGTCTGCGCCTCGACCGGCGTCAGTCCGGTCAGCACCTCGTCGAGCAGCAGCAGCTTCGGTTCGGTGGCGAGCGCACGGGCGACTTCGAGCCGGCGCTTCTCCGACGGGACGAGATCGGCGGCAAGCTTGTCGGCGCGCGCCGCAAGTCCGCAGAACTCCAGGACCTCATAGGCCTTCTGCCGCGCGACGCGCATCTTGGTGTTGCGGATCAGCGCACCGACGATGACGTTGTCGATCACCGTCATGGTCTCGAAGCTCTTGACCACCTGGAAGGTGCGCCCGACGCCGCGCTGGCAGCGCTCCGCCGCCGGCAGCTTGGTCACGTCCTCGCCGTCGAACATGATCGAGCCCTGGGTGGGCGGCAGCACGCCCGCGATCAGATTGAACAGCGTCGATTTGCCGGCCCCGTTCGGGCCGATCAGGCCGACGATCTCGCCGCGCCCGACCGAGATCGAGACGTCGCTGTTAGCGACGAGGCCGCCGAAGCGCTGCCAGACGCCACGGGTTTCCAAGAGCGGCGTTTCCAAGAGTGCCGTCATCGTGCGGCCTCCTTGCGCCCGGACAGCATGCTGAACACGCTGACGAGCCCCTTCGGCAGTGCCAGCGAGATCGCGACGATCAGCGCGCCATAGACGATCAGGTCGACGCCGCGGCCGGAGCCGCCGACAAAGGACCGCGTCAGCTCGGTCAGCGGGATCAGGATCACGGCGCCGAGCACCGGCCCCCACAGCGTGCCGATGCCCCCTAACACCGCGGGCAGCGCCATCAGCAGCGAGAACTGGAAGCCCATCACGCTTTCGGGGTCGATATAGGAGACGAACTGGGCGTAGAAGCTGCCGCCGACGGCAACGAGGAAGGCCGAGACCGCCGCTGCGCCCATCTTCGAATTGAACACGACGACGCCGAGGCTTTCGGCCGCATCCGGATTATCCTTCACCGCGCGCCACCAATAGCCCCATTTGGAATCTTCCAGCCACCAGGTGACGAGCCAGGCAACGCAGGCCAGCGCCAGCGCGAAATAGAAGTACGGCAGCTTCGAGCGCGTGAACTGGAATTTCAGCCAGCTGTCGCCGCGCACCGGGATATCGATACCGAGGGCTGCGCCCGCCCAATCCCAGTTCTGGATCAAGAGCAGCGCGATCTCGGCGATCACGATGGTCGCGATCACGAAATAATGCCCGCGCAGGCGGAAGCAGGGATAGCCGAGCGCCATCGCGATCACGGCGGAGATCGCCCCGCCCGCCAGCATGCCGAACCACGGCAGCACGCCGAACTTGGTGAACAGCAGCGCGGTGGTGTAGGCGCCGAGTCCGAAATACAGCGCATGGCCGAGTGAGATCTGTCCGCAATAGCCGGACAGGATGTTCCAGCTCTGCGACAGCGCGGCATACATCAGGGTCAAGACCATGATGTTCTGGATGTAGACGTCCTTGACGAACAGCGGCACTAACGCTGCGATCACCGCAAGGCAGGCCGCCACGATCAGGTCACGCCTGCGGCGTTGGGCGAAGTGGGTGTCCATCACATCGATCCGAACAGGCCACGCGGGCGGATGAAGACGACCAGGAGATAGACGGCATAGATGCCGACCGATTTCAGCGACGGCGGCAGGATCATCGCGGTGGTCGCCTCGACCAGGCCGACGATGATGCCGCCGGCAAAGGCGCCGAACACGCTGCCGAAGCCGCCGAGCGCCACGGTGACGTAGGCGATCAGCGCAAACGACGCGCCGACGTCGGGATAGACATAGAAGAAGATCGCCATGATGGCGCCGGCCAGGCCGACCAGCGCGGCACCAAGGCCCCAGCCGAGCGCGAACACCCGGTTCTTGTCGATGCCGACCAGCGCCACCGCGCCGGCGTCTTCGCGGGTCGCCTCGAGCGCGCGGCCGAAATCGGTGCGATTGATGAAGAAGTAGAGCGCGACGAAGGCCGCGATCGACAGCATCGCGCCGATCAGCTGCGGCTCCGGCAGATAGATGCCGGCGATCGAGATCGTCTTGCCGCCGACCCAGGAGTTGGTGACGCTGCGGTAGTCGGGCGTGAAGAAGAACTGGGCGAGGCCCCGCATCACGATCGCGAGGCCGAAGGTGGAGAAGATCTGCACCATGCCGGCATTGGCCTTGGCGCGCATCGCGAAGCGGACCACCAGCAGGTAGACCACCGCGCCGAACACGAACAATGCCGCGGCGACCAACGGCGCCGCAAGCAAGGGGTCGATCGCGAAGAACGCGAACAGGAAGAAGGTCGCGTACATCGCGATCATCAGGAACTCGCCGTGCGCGAAATTCACGACGTCCATCAATCCGAAGATCAATGCGAGGCCGGCGGCGATCAGTCCGTAGAGCAGCCCCATCAGGAGGCCGCTCGCCAAACTCTGGATAATGGTCTCGGCTGTCACCGCTGCGCCCCAGTCAACATGTGTCTCCCGCGTCGTCCTGGCGTAGGCCGGGACCCATAACCACAAATGCATCGGTAGAAGGACCAACAACCAATCATCGCAAAACGCCTGCCTGTGTTACGCGATGAGTGCACGCACTCGCGCGGGGGTCCCGGGTCGCGCTTCGCCTGCCCGGGACGACGTAGGGACGCGTCCGAACGATCAGCTGTTCATCGGCCAGATCGCCTCGGAGACGGCGGCCTGTTCCGGGAAGATCGTCACGAAGTTCTTCGCGGTATATTGCAGCAGCACCGGATCGGCGAAATTGTTCTGCCCCATCTCGTCGAACTTCACGCGCCGCCACGGCATGATGGTGACGTCGCCCGGCATGTCGGTGGCGACCAGCGCCTCGCGGATCTTCTCGCCGTCGGTCGACTTGGCGCGGTTGATGGCGTCGGCCATCACGATCAGGCCCATGAACTGGCGCGACGAGTAGTCGTTGAAGTCCTTGCCCGACTTGGCGCGGTACATCTCGTTGATGAGACCGACCATCGGCCGCTTCTGCGCCAGGTCGAGCGAGAAGCTGCCGCGCGAGATCACGCCCTCGAGCTTGTCGCCGACCGCGTCATAGGTCGCCTTCTCCGAGAAGCCGGCATCCTGCGCCATGATGTTCTTCGGCTTGTAGCCGAGCTCGGCCATGGTCTTGACCAGCAGGATCGAGTCGGTGGTGTAGCTCGACGGCATCAGGACGTCGGCATTCGCGGCCTTGAGCTGCTGCACCTCGGCGGTCAGCGACGGCGAATTGGCGCGGTACTTGATGTCGGCCACGATCTTGTAGCCGCGCTCGCCGGCGAGCTTGGTCTGGGCGTTCGCCGAATCGGTGCCGAAGATGGTGTCCTCGTGGAACAGCGCCAGCGTCTCGATCTTCTGGCCCTTCTTCTTCATCGCATCGAAGAAGTCGAACATCGCCGCCGAGAACATCTCGTCATGCGGTGAGGCGCGGAAATAATACTTCAGGCCGCGGCGATGCAAGCTCGGCGAGGAGTTGTCGGCCGAGATGAACGGAACGCCGTAGCGCTCGCAGGTCTGGCTGACGGTGACGGCCACCGCGCTCTGATAGGTGCCGACGACGGCGCAGACCTTCTCCTGCGTGATCAGGCGCTCGGTCTCGGCGCGGCCCTTCTGCGGATCGGCCTGGTGGTCGGCGAACACGAGGCGGACCTTGGCGCCGCCGAGGCCGGACAGGCCTTCGCCCTTGGCGAGCGGCAGCGCGAAATCATAGTTCTTGTTGATGATCTCGGCCGCGGTATTGAAGGCATGCTGCGCGTCGACGCCGATCGCGGCGCTGGAGCCGGACAGCGGATAGATCACGCCGATTGCCACTTCGCTTGTCTGCGCGCGCGCGGCCATCGGACCGAGCGCAGCGGCAGCAGTGGCACCCAGCAACACGTTACGGCGAGAGATCGTCATCGAAATTCCCCTTAGGTCAGCTTGTTATTATCGATGTGATGCTTGTAGCGCGCAGTAAAGCCTCAATGAATTGCACGAATTGCCTATTCAGAGCACAGCCAGCTGCTTGTTCCTGAGATCGGTCACCAGCATCAGGCCCGGCGAATGCGTGATCGCGAACGGCAGCTTCGCACTTGCGATCACCGATTGCGGCGTCACGCCACAGGCCCAGAACACCGGGATCTCGTCATCGGCCACCGGCACCGGATCGCCGTAGTCGGGCTTCGCGATATCCTTGATGCCGATCGCATGCGGGTGGCCGAGATGAACCGGCGCGCCATGCACCGACGGGAAGCGCGAGGTGATCTGCACCGCGCGGATCGCATCCGCCGGCTTGAACGGGCGCATCGACACCACCATCGGTCCCGCGAACGGCCCCGACGGCTGGCAGGCGATGTTGGTCCGATACATTGGCACACGCAGGTTGCGTTCGATGTGACGGATTGGCAGCCCGTCCTCCAGCAGCGCCTCCTCGAACGAATAGGAGCAGCCGAGCACGAAGGTGACGAGATCGTCGCGCCAGTATTTGGTGATGTCGGTCGGCTCGTCCGCCACCTCGCCGTCGCGCCAGACCCGGTAGCGCGGCACGTCGGTGCGGATGTCGAGATCGAGGCCGAGCGCCGGGATTCTGGGATCGCCAACGTCGGACATGCCGATGATCGGGCACGGCTTCGGATTGAGCTGGCAGAAGCGGTGGAAGGCGCCGGCGAGTTTCTCCGGCAGGATCGCCAGATTGCCCTGGACGAAACCGTTGGCGAGCCCGGCCGTGGTGGCCGAGGCCATGCCGTTGCGGCAGGCGCGGCGCGCTTCGACGCTCGCTAGCACCGGCTCCCCCTGAGATCGCTGCACTGCCGCAAAAACAGTCATGGGATTCTCCTGCCCATAATCTCGACAAGGACAAACCAACACCAAGCGTGATATAATGTCTAATCGTCCTTTCTAATCAAAATCGATAAATACAATTTATCGATCGGGGATATGCTTCCAATGACGGACTTCCGCTCGATCGAAACGTTCCTCTGGGTCGTCAAGCTCGGCAGCTTCCGCGGCGCCGCCCAGCGGCTCAACACCACCCAGCCGGCAATCTCCCAGCGCATCGCCCAGCTCGAGCGCGAGATGGGCGTCAAGCTGTTGAACCGGGATCACCGGGTGGCCTCGCCGACGCCGAGCGGACGGCTGATGATGACCTACGCCGAGAAGCTGATTGGTCTGCGTTCGGAGATGATGGCCGAGGTCGGTGACCGCTCGGCGATGCGCGGCGCGCTGCGGCTCGGTGTCGCGGAGACCATCGTGCACACCTGGCTGCCGCGGCTGGTCAAGAGCGTCAACGAGATCTACCCGAACCTGTCGCTGGAGATCGAGGTCGACATCACGCCGAACCTGACCCCGCGACTGCTGGCGCAGGAGATCGAGCTCGCCTTCGTGCTCGGACCGGTCTCGGCATCCGGCGCGCACAATCATGTGCTGTGCGATTACCCGATCGGTTTCCTGGCGAGCCCCTCGCTCGGCCTCGGCTCCGGGCCGGTGGCGCGGCGGGATCTGGCGCGGTTTCCGATCATCACATTTCCGCGCAAGACCCAGCCCTATGAGACCGTACGCGCGCTGTTCAACGCCCCTGACCTGCCGCCGATCCGGCTGCACGCCTCGACCTCGCTCGCGACCGTGATCCACATGGCCAATGAAGGCCTTGGCATTGCGGTGATTCCGTCGGCGATCGTTGAGAACGAGCTGGCCGACGGCCGCTTGCAACTGCTCGATACCGACCTCAAGCTGCCGCCCCTCACCTTCACCGCGAGCTGGCTCGCCTCGCCCGATGCGGTCGCTATCGAGCGCGTCGCTCATCTCGCCAGGCAGATCGCGCAGGCGAGCGTGGCAGTTGACGCGATGGAAGCGGCGCGCCATTGAACGAGTGCCGGATAATCAAACGTCATTCCGGGGCGATGCGTCAGCATCGAACCCGGGATCTCGAGATTCCGGGCCTGGTCCTTCGGACCGCCCCGGAATGACAGCTGAAATGGACTGACGACATGAGCCGAGCCGCGACCAACCTGCAGATCGATTCCGCCCGCCTCTGGGGCACCATTCACGAAACCGCGCAGTTCGGTGCAACGCCAAAGGGCGGCGTGCGGCGGCTGACCCTCAGCACCGAAGACAAGCAGGTGCGCGACTGGTTCCGCAAGGCGTGCGAGAACGCCGGCCTCGAGGTGCAGGTCGATGCGCTCGGCTCGATGTTCGGCTTGCGGAAAGGGCGGGATATGTCGAAGCCGCCGATCGGCGTCGGCTCGCATCTCGACACCCAGCCGACCGGCGGCAAATATGACGGCATCCTCGGCACGCTGGCCGCGCTCGAGATGGTGCGCACGCTCAACGATGCCGGCATCGAGACCGAGCTGCCGATCTGCATCTGCAACTGGACCAACGAGGAAGGCTCGCGCTTTGCGCCGGCGATGATGGCCTCGGCCGCTTATGTCGGCGACTTCACCACCGACGACATTCTGTCGCGCAAGGATGCCGAGGGCGTCACGGTGGCGCAGGCGCTGGACTCGATCGGCTATCGCGGCGATGCCCCGGTCGGCCGCCAGAAGTTCACCAGCTTCGTCGAGTTGCATATCGAACAGGGCCCGATCCTGGAGGCCGAAGGCAAGACCATCGGCGTGGTCGATTCCGGCCAGGGCGTGCTGTGGTACGATGGCAAGATCACAGGTTTCGAGAGCCACGCCGGCTCGACCCCGATGCCACTGCGCCGGGATGCGCTGGCGACGCTGTCGGAGATCGTTCTGGCGATGGAAAGCATTGCCAGGAAGCATGGGCCGAAGGCGGTCGGCACTATCGGCGAGGCGGTGATCGCGAGCCCCTCGCGCAACGTCATTCCCGGCGAGATCGCCTTCACGGTGGATTGCCGCAGCGCCGACGCAGCGATCATGGACGCGCTGGATCGCGATCTCCGGGCTGCGGTCACCGAGATCGCAGCAAGGCGCAAGGTCGAGGTGCAGCTTGATCTCGTCTGGCGCAAGGCGCCGACGCATTTCGACCCGAAGCTGGTCGACGCAGTGGAGAACGCAGCCGAGCAGCTCGGCTATTCGCATCGCCGCATCACCTCCGGCGCCGGCCACGACGCCTGCAACCTCAACACGGTGATGCCGGCGGCGATGGTGTTCGTGCCCTGCAAGGACGGCATCAGCCATAACGAGCTGGAAGACGCCACGCAGACCGATTGCGCCGCCGGCGCCAACGTCCTGATGCATACGGTGCTGGCGCTCGCCGGCGTCGCATCCTGATCATCCCTTCTTCCTTCAATGGAGGCTTTCGTGCGCGCAGTGTTTGTCGACGCCAATGAATCGCTCGCTGTCATCACGGAGCGGCTGGAAAAGCCCGGCGATCCCCAGATGCGGATCAACCGCAACCCGGACATCAAGTCCGAGGACTATCCGGCGGTGCTCGACGGCGCCGAGATCGCAGTGGTCGATCACACCGCGCTGCCGACCGACGTCGCGAAGAAGTGCGCCGGCCTGAAGCATGTCGTGTTCCTCGGCACCGGCGCGCGCAGCTACATGAATCCGGAAGAGCTCGCCGAGCTCGGCATCGCCGTGCATCTGATCAAGGGCTATGGCGACACCGCGGTTGCGGAATCCGCGATCGCGCTGATGTGGTCGTCGGCGCGGGTGATCGCACAGATGGACCGCGAGATGCGCGCCGGCAACTGGCTGCGCGAGGACGGCATGCAGCTCACCGGCAAGACGCTCGGCCTGGTCGGCTTCGGCGGCATCGCCGCCGAGGTCGCCCGCATCGCGCTCGGCAGCGGCATGAAGGTGATTGCCTGGAACCGGTCGCCGAAGAGCCACCCGGGCGTCGACTTCACCGAGCTCGACACGGTGCTGGCAAACAGCGACGTGGTCTCGATCCATCTGCTATTGAACGACGAGACCCGCGGCATGATCACGCGCGACAAGATCGCCAAGATGAAAAAGGGCGTGGTGCTGATCAACACCGCCCGCGGCGCCATCGTCGATGAGCAGGCGATGATCGATGCGCTCAACTCCGGCCAGATCCGCCACGCCGGCCTCGACGTCTACAACATCGAGCCGCTGCCGAAGGATCACCCGCTCACGAAGATCCCGAATGTGACGCTGTCGGCGCATTCCGCGTTCCGCACGCCCGAAGCGAGCGAGAACCTGATCCACGCGGCATGGGAGCATTGCCGACGGATCGTGAAGGGGTAGACCGTAGGGCGGGTTAGCGAAGCGTACCCGCCGACCTTGTGCTCAAGGAAAGAAATGGTGGGCCTTCGGCTGACCCACCCTACGCAGACCGCGAAGCAATCAATATCGACGTCGTCCTGGACAAGCGAGCGTAGCGAGCGCGATCCAGGACCCATTACCACCGGCCTGCGTCATCGCGCAGGGCGGTGGTTAGACCTCTCAAGACAACAAGCATTCGGGGTAATGGGTCCTGGCTTTCGCCAGGACGACCCCATGGTTGACAGCGAACCTAGTCCACCATCTCCGCCACCGCCTTGCCGCACGCCGTGGTGTCGGCGTTGCCGCCGAGGTCGCGGGTGCGCAGCGTGCGTTCGCCGAGCGTGCGCTCGATCGCGCTGACGATGGCGCTAGCTGCCTGCTTCTCGCCGAGGTGCTCCAGCATCATCGCGCCCGACCAGATCATGCCGATCGGATTGGCGATGCCCTGGCCCGCGATGTCAGGCGCCGAGCCGTGCACCGGCTCGAACACCGAGGGGAAATCGCCTTCCGGATTGATGTTGCCCGACGGTGCGATGCCGATCGTGCCGGTGCAGGCAGGGCCGAGGTCGGAGAGGATATCCCCGAACAGATTGGAGCCGACCACGACGTCGAACCAGTCCGGATGCAGCACGAAGTTCGCGGTGAGAATGTCGATGTGGTACTTGTCCCACTTCACACCGGGATACTTCTTGGCCATCGCCTCCACGCGCTCGTCCCAATAGGGCATGGTGATGGAGATGCCGTTCGACTTGGTCGCCGAGGTCAGATGCTTCTTCGGCCGCGACTGCGCGAGATCGAATGCGAATTTCAGGATGCGGTCGACGCCAATGCGGGTCATCACCGTCTGCTGCGTGACGAATTCGCGGTCGGTGTCCGGGAACATACGGCCGCCGACCGAGGAGTATTCACCTTCGGTGTTCTCGCGCACCACCCAGAAATCGATATCGCCGGGCTTGCGGCCTGCCAGCGGCGACGGCACCCCGGGCATCAGCCGCACCGGGCGCAGATTGACGTACTGGTCGAATTCGCGGCGGAACTTGATCAGCGAACCCCACAGCGAAACATGATCCGGGATCTTGGCCGGCCAGCCGACCGCGCCGAAATAGATCGCGTCATGCTTGCCGATCTGGTCCTTCCAGTCGGCCGGCATCATCTCGCCGTTCTTCTCGTAATAGTCGTAGGAGGCGAAGTCGAAATGATCGAACTTTACGTCGACGCCGTGCTTCTTCGCCGCCGCCTCGATGACGCGCAGGCCCTCCGGCATCACTTCCTTGCCGATGCCGTCACCGGGAATGACTGCAATCCGATACTGCTTTTTGCTGCTCATCGAGAACACCCTTGTGATTTGCCCGGCCGGCAATGCCGCCTATCCTGATGGCCCTGCAATGGACCAAACTTCGCGCGAGCGCAACGCTGCAGTGCAGTGTTGACCGCGGCGCGACCCTGCCCCACCAATTTCGCGGACATTCGTTCCTCATACCAAAGCGAGACATCCCATGGATCTGCATCTGCGCGGCAAGCGTGTCCTGATCACCGGCGCCTCCAAGGGCATTGGCGCGGCCGCCGCCGAAGCCTTTGCCGAGGAAGGCGCCAATCTGCTGCTCGCCGCCCGCAACGGCGAGCAATTGAAGGCGCTGGCCGAACGTCTCCGCTCGGCGCATCAGATCGATGCCGCGATCAGCGTCGTCGATCTGCGCAAATCGGAAGATCTGGCGCGATTGGCCAAGGAAGCGGCCGATATCGACATCCTCGTCAACAATGCCGGCGACATCCCGGGAGGCTCGATCGACAAGATCGACGAGGCGACCTGGCGGCACGCCTGGGAGCTCAAGGTGTTCGGCTATGTCAATTTGACCCGCGCGATCTACGCCCAGATGAAGGCGCGCGGCGGCGGTGTGATCGTCAACGATATCGGCGCGGCCGGCGAGAAGTTCGACGCCAATTACATCTGCGGCAGCGCCGGCAACGCAGCGCTGATGTCGTTCACCCGCGCGCTCGGCGGCAAGAGCCTCGCCGACAACATCCGCGTCGTCGGCATCAACCCCGGCCCGGTCGGCACCGACCGCCACGTCACGCTGCTCAAGACCCGCGCCAAGAACCAGTTCGGCGACGAGAGCCGCTACACGGAATTCCAGAAGGGCCTGCCGCTCGGCCGCCCCGCGCATGCGCGCGAGATCGGCGACCTGATGGCGTTCCTGGCCTCCGATCGCGCAGGCTATACGTCGGGCGTGATCTATACGGTGGATGGCGGGCTGACGTCGGGGTGGGGTTGACCCTCTCCGCGTCATTGCGAGCGAAGCGAAGCAATCCATAGTCCCGCAGCGGGAACATGGATTGCTTCGTCGCTTCGCTCCTCGCAATGACGAGTTACCCTGCCGTCCGTTCAAACAACTGCCGGATCAGCGTGGTGATGCGCCCCTGCGGCGCCAGCATCTGATTCATGATCGAGAAATGGTCGGCCCCCGCGACCTCCTCATAGGTCACCGGCAGGCCGTAGCGGGCGCGATGGCCGGCGAAATCGGCGGTCTGCTTGCGCAGCAGCGGCAGTTCGGCGCTGCCGACCACCAGCGACAGCGGTTTTGCCGTGCCACCTTGCTGCATCATGGGCGAATTGCGCCGTGAGGCGGCTTCGTCGAGCCTGAGCTTCTCGTTGAGGTAGGAATGCCTGATCGGCTCGAGGTCATAGATGCCCGAGATCGCCATGCCGGCCCGGACATGGGCGTTCGACAACGCCATCGATGTCAGATGGCCGCCGGCCGACCAGCCCGACACGACGAGACCGTCGGCAGCAGCGCCGAGCGCGGGCAACTGCCCGGCCAGAAAATCGATGCCTGCGTGAATCTCGGCGACGATGTCATCGAGCGTCGCATCCGGCGCCAGCGTGTAGCCGATCAGGGCCACATTGATGCCGTGCGCCAGCGGCCCCTCGGCAAAGATCGTGAACACCTCCTTGGCGCGGGTCTGCCAATAGCCGCCGTGGACGAACAGCAACGTCGGCGCGCGATCGCGGGCTTTGAGGAAATCGATCCGGTTGCGCTCACGCGGACCGTATCGGAGGTCGAGATGCTCGGGATGCTTCTGCCGCAGCGGCGCCGAGCGCTGCTCCCAGCCGGCGGCGATCTCGGCGCTGCCCTTGACGGCAACGCCGTTGTTCAAGCCGAGGTCACGCTCCTGCTGGCTCATCGCGCGCCAGTCCAGCGCGGAAAACAACGCTGCCATCCCTGCCCCTTCGGTTCTCGTCGCATTGCCACGACGGCAGGAAATGTTCTACAGCACAAGCAAACGGAACACATAGGAGCAACGGCGCATGGCTGATCAGGGCTTGGTGAACGAAACGGCATGTACCGTCGTCGAGAAACTGAAAGCCGGTGACGTCACGCCGCTCGATCTGCTCGACGTGCTGGAAAAGCGCATCGCCGAGGTCGACGGCAAAGTCAACGCGCTGCCGACGCTCTGCTTCGACCGCGCCCGCACCCACGCCAAGGCCCTGATGCAGAAGCCGGCAAGCGAGCGCGGCCTGCTCGCGGGTCTTCCGGTCCCGATCAAGGACCTCACCGCCGTCTCCGGCGTGCTGACCACGCTGGGCTCACCGATCTTCAAGGACAACGTTCCGACCAAGTCCGACATCCTGGTCGAGCGCCTCGAACAGAACGGCGGCGTGATCTACGCCAAGTCGAACACCCCGGAATTCGGCGCCGGCGCCAACACCTTCAACGAGGTGTTCGGCCCGACCCGCAATCCCTGGGACACGTCGCGCTCGGCCGCCGGCTCGTCCGGCGGCGCGGCGGCGGCACTGGCGAGCGGCACCGCGTGGCTCGCCCACGGCTCCGACATGGGCGGCAGCTTGCGCAACCCGGCGAGCTTCTGCGGCGTCGTAGGCCTCCGGCCGTCGATCGGCCGCGTCGCGCAGACGCCGAAATTCGCTGTCGACCGCACGCTCGGCCAGCAGGGACCGATGGCGCGCAATGTCCAGGACCTCGCGCTGCTGCTCGACGCGATGAGCGGCGAGCATGCTGCCGATCCGTTGTCGCTGCCGGTGCTGCCGACCTCGTTCCTGTCCGCGGCGCGCTCGAACCAGAAGCCGAAGCGCATCGCCTATTCGCCCGATCTCGGCATCACGCCGGTTGATCCCGAGGTCAAGGCCGTGACCCGCAAAGCCGCGGAGCGCTTCGCGGAAGCCGGCGCGATCGTCGAGGAGGCGCATCCCGACTTCCGCGAGGCCCATGAATGCTTCCACGTGCTGCGCGCATTCGATTTCGCGATCAGCAAGGCCGAATTGCTGCGCACCAAGCGCGACCTGCTCAAGCCCGAAGTGATCTGGAACATCGAGGAAGGGCTGAAGCTCACCGTCGAAAAGCTCGAGCGCGCCGAAGCGCAGCGGGTGGCGATGACCGCGCGTGCGCTTGAATTCTTCGAGAGATACGACCTGCTGCTGGCGCCCGCGACCATCGTGCCGCCATTCCCGGTCGAGAACCGCTATGTCGCCGAATGCGACGGCAAAAAGTTCGATAACTATGTCGAATGGCTCGGCATCGTCTATGCGATCACGCTGGCCTGCTGCCCGGCGCTGTCGCTGCCCTGCGGCTTCACCGCGTCGGGCCTGCCGATCGGTCTGCAGATGGTGGCCAAGCCGCGCGCCGAGGCGCAGCTTTTGGCAGGCGCGAAAGTGCTGGAGGACATTCTGGGCGTGCGCGGCACCACCCCGATCGATCCGCGATCGCCGAGATAAGGCGTTCTACGCCTTTTCTTCCGTCGCATGCAGCGCGACGGTGAGTGCGAGCTTGGTCTGCTCGACGATCTCGTCCATCAGTTCCTCGCGGCTGATCTGGCCGACCTCGCCGGTGAGCAGGCCCTGTTCGGCGAGCATCACGATGCCGTGCAGCCCGGCCCAGATCTTCAGTGCCTGCCGTTCGCGCAACAGCCCGACGGCCGGTGCCTCGAACGACTCGATCAACAGCGCCAGCGTTTCCATCGCTGCCACGTGCAGCTCGCTGCCGACAGGCGCCCAGGCCATGGTTCTGGACGCGAACATCAGCCGGTAGATGCCGTGGCGCTCGAGCCCGAAGGCCAGCGCAGCCTGCGCGAAGCGCGACAGTTTCGAGCCCTTGCCGGGCTGCTCGATCGCCTCGCGCATGATCACGTTGAACTGCCGGAATGCTTCCGCGGTCACCGCCTCCAGCAATGCCTCGCGGTCGGCGAAATGCCGGTACGGCGCCGGCTGCGAGACGCCGAGCTGCCTGGCCAGCGCCTTGATGCTGATCGCTTCGGGGCCACCGAGCTCGACCTCGCGCAACGCGGCCTGAATCAGGGCTTCGCGGAGATCGCCATGGTGATAGGTTTTCAACGGCTTACGAACGATTTGTCCCATTGCGGCAATGATCGCTGAATTTTCGCTTGACGCGCAAGTATGACGATAATGTAATATGCTATAACTTGGCGATCCGGTTAAGAGGCCGGCCGCCCAAGCAAGCTGGAACTTGCATAAACTAAAATGAGGAACCCGGCGCGCCCAACTGTGCGCCAGAGCCGAGGGAGAGTGCTTGCATGTCCAAGCTCAAAATCCGCGTCGACCAGGACAAGTGCCAGGGTCACGCCCGCTGCAAATCGCTCGCCCCCGAACTGTTCGAGCTCGACGAATACGGCAATGCCCATGAAGTTGGCGACGGGACCGTCCCGGCCGGGCTCGAGGACAAGGCCTGGCTCGCGCAGACCAACTGCCCGGAAATCGCGATCGAAGTCACCGAGGAATAGCGGCCAGCAGGGATGGCTGGGTGCCTCCCGTTGAGCCGACCAGCGTTTTGATCGAACGAGAAGGAAACGAGCCGATGTCCGATTCCCCGTCCGCGACCTATCTGCCCGAACATCCCCCGGTCACCGACTGGGTCCATGATTTCGACCATACCGATCCGGTCTGGACCGACGACCCGTTCCCGATCTGGGAGACGCTGCGCACCGCCTCGCCGGTCGTGCACACCGAGCGCTTCCTCGGCTGCTACATGCCGACCACCTATCAGGCGGTGAAGGAGATCGCCTACGACACCGAGCACTTCTCTTCGCGCCGCGTCATCGTGCGCGACGTCCGCCCCGAGATCACCGCCCGTGCGCCGCCGATCACCTCCGATCCGCCGGAGCACAAGCCCGCCAAGCAGGTGCTGCTGCCGCCCTTCACGCCGGACGCGATGAAGCGGCTGGAGCCGCGGGTGCGCGCGATCTGCAACGAGCTGATCGACGAATTCATCGCCGACGGCCGTTGCGACGCCGCGGCGCGCTACACCAAGCACATCCCGGTGCGCGCCATCGCCCACATGCTGGGAATCCCCGAGAAGGACGGCGACCTCTTCATCAAGTGGATCCACCAGATCCTCGAGCTCGGCATCAGGAACGAAGACGAGCTGATGAACGGCGTGCGCGAGATGACCGGCTACTTCATGGCCCATCTCGAGCAGCGCAAGCTTGAGCCGGGCGACGATCTGATCTCGCAGCTGCTGCGGGCCAAGGGCCCCAGCGGCCAGCCGCTGACCGACGAGCACGTGCTCGGCTCGCTGCGGCTGCTCCTGATCGCCGGCATCGACACCACCTGGAGCGCGCTTGGCTCCTCGCTCTGGCACCTCGCCAAGACGCCCGCCGATCGCGAGCGCCTGATTGCGGAGCCGACGCTGATCCCGACCGCGATCGAGGAATTCCTGCGCGCCTATTCGCCGGTGACGATGGCGCGCGAGGTGATGAAGGAAACCACGATCTCCGGCTGCCCGGTCAAAGCGGGCAACATGGTGCTGCTGTCGTTCCCCGCGGCCAACCGTGACCCCGCCATGTTCCCCGACGCGGACAAGGTGGTGATCGACCGCAAGGAGAACCGCCACGCCGCCTTCGGCCTCGGCATCCACCGCTGCGTCGGTTCCAACCTGGCGCGGATGGAGATGCAGGTGGCGATCGAGGAATGGCTGAAGCGGATTCCGGATTTCCGCCTCGACCCGGCCGGCAAGGTCACCTGGTCGGAAGGCACGGTGCGCGGACCGCGTCAACTGCCCGTTCTGTTCGGCAAGAACGCCTAAAGCAACGGGACAGCAGTTACACCGCACCACGCAAATGAGATAGGTTGCCCCGGAATCGCGCCAGAGAATCCGGGGAGGCCTGCCAATGTCCGAACAAACCGCTCAATCCGCGAGCGACCATCTCGACATCCATGACGTCGAGCGGCGGGTCAAGGCGATCTTCATCGGCTCGGTCGGCAATCTCGTCGAGTGGTACGATTTCTACGCCTACACCGCGTTCGCACTGTATTTCGCGCCGGCGTTCTTCCCGCACAGCGATCCGGTGGTGCAGCAGCTCAATGCCGCCGTGCTGTTTGCCGCGACCTTCCTGATGCGCCCGCTCGGCGGCTGGCTATTCGGCTACATCGCCGACCGCTATGGCCGACGGCTGTCGCTGACACTGTCCGTTGTCTGCATGTGCTTCGGCTCGCTGATCATCGCGGGGACGCCGACCTATGCCACCATCGGCATAGCCGCACCGGCGATCCTGGCGCTCGCCCGCATCATCGAGGGCCTGAGCCTCGGCGGCGAGTACGGCGCCAGCGCCACCTATCTCAGCGAGGTCGCTGACGCCAAGCATCGCGGCTTCTATTCGAGCTTCCAGTACGTCACTCTGATCGGCGGCCAGCTCACCGCGATCATCGTGCTGCTGTTGCTGCAGAAGGTGTTCCTGACGCCGGACGAGCTGAAGGCCTGGGGCTGGCGGATTCCGTTCGTGATCGGCGCCATGCTCGCGATCTTCGCGGCGGTGATGCGGCGCGGCCTGCACGAGACCGAGGCGTTCGAGGAGGCCAAGAAGGACTCCAAGCCGACCGGCTCGATCGTCGGCCTCCTGAACTATCCGCGCGAACTGCTGCTGGTGGTCGGCCTCACTGCCGGCGGCACCGCGGCGTTCTATACCTTCACCACCTACATGCAGACCTTCGTGAAGCTGTCGGTCGGCCTCACCGAAGACCAGACCACCTTCGTGATCTTCGGCTCGCTGATCTTCGCGACCTTCCTGCAGCCGATCTATGGCGCGCTGTCCGACCGCATCGGCCGCAAGCCGCTCTTGATCTTCTTCGGCGTCGTCGGCACGCTGGCGACGATCCCGATCCTGACCGCCCTGAAGGAGACCAAGTCGCCCTTCATCGCTTTCCTCCTGATCTGCGGCGCCTGGATCTTCGTCGCCGGCTACACCTCGATCAATGCGATCGTGAAAGCCGAGCTGTTCCCGACCAATGTCCGCGCGCTCGGCGTCGGCCTGCCCTACGCCATCACGGTATCGATCTTCGGCGGCACTGCGCCTGCGGTCGCGCTCTATTTCAAGAGCATCGGGCATGAGGACTGGTTCTACTATTATCTCAGCGGCATGATCTTCCTGTCGCTCTTGATCTATTCGACCATGCGCGACACCAAGCACGACTCCGCGATGCATCGCCACGAATGACGGCACAACGCCGATGACCGACGACGCCGAGCCACCCGAGAGCAAGCTGACGCGCAGCAAGCAGCGCTGGGCGCGCGAGGGCAAGTTCCTCACCGGCAAGACCACTCGCCCTGAGGAGCAGCGCCTGCCGCCGGGCCAGCATCTGACGGCAGACTGGCCGGTGCTCGATCTCGGGCTGATGCCGAACGTGACGCGGGAGCGCTGGCGGCTCGACGTCCACGGCGCGGTCGAGCAGACGATCTACTGGACCTGGCCGCAATTCATGGCGCAGCCGCAGACCCAATTCGTCTCCGACATCCACTGCGTCACCACCTGGTCGCGCTACGACAATCAGTGGGAGGGGCTTGCGACCCGCGACCTGCTCGCCGCCTGCCAGCCGCGCGAGGACGCGCGGTTCGTCGCGCTGCATTCGTATGACGGCTATACGACAAACCTGCCGCTCGAGGATTTTGCCGCCGAGGACGAGCTGCTCGCCCATAGCTGGTCGGGCAAGCCGCTGGAGCAGGAGCATGGCGGCCCGGTGCGGCTGGTCGTGCCGCATCTGTATTTCTGGAAAAGCGCGAAGTGGCTGCAGCGCATCGAATTTTTACCTGCGGATGCGCCCGGCTTCTGGGAGGTGCGCGGCTATCACAATCGCGGTGATCCCTGGGCCGAACAGCGCTATTCTGGCGACTAGGCCCGCGCCTTCACCTCTCCCTTAGGGAGAGGTCGGCGCGAAGCGCCGGGTGAGGGATTAAGGTCTATCGATAGAGCGTTACCCCTCACCCGAATTTCTCGCTACGCTCGAAATTCGACCTCTCCCCATGGGAGAGGTGAAGAATGATCCCGGGAGCCGATGATGCCGCATGAACGCTTTCAATTCACCGGTGTGGGCGGCCATCAGCTTGCCGCCGCGCTTGATACGCCGGACGGCCCGATCAAGGCCCATGCGCTGTTCGCGCACTGCTTCACCTGCGGCAAGGACGTGCTGGCGGCCAAGCGTATCGCGGTTGCGCTCGCCGCCAAGGGCATCGCCACGCTGCGGTTCGACTTCACCGGCCTCGGCTCCAGCGAGGGCGATTTCGCCAATTCGACGTTCACGTCGAACGTCGCCGATCTCGTCCGCGCCGCCGACCATCTGCGCGAGACGCGCGAGGCGCCCGCGATCCTGATCGGCCACAGCCTCGGCGGCGCCGCGATCCTCGCGGCCGCTGGCCGGATCCCCGAGGCGAAGGCGGTCGCCACCATTGCGGCGCCGTCCGATCCCGTCCATGTCACGCATTTTTTCAAGGACAGGATCGAGGACATCCGCGCGCAGGGTGAAGGCGAAGTGTCGCTCGCCGGCCGCCCCTTCCGCATCAAGCGCGAATTCCTCGACGACGTCGCCGAGCAGAATCTGATGGCGCAGGTGACCAGGCTGCACAAGGCGCTGCTGGTCATGCACTCTCCGACCGACGACACCGTCGGCATCGACAACGCCACGCACATCTTCACCTCGGCCAAGCATCCCAAGAGCTTCGTCTCGCTTGCGGGCGCGGATCATCTCCTGAGCGGCAGGCAGGATGCCGCCTATGTCGCCGACGTGATCGGCGCCTGGGCCGAGCGCTACATCGACCTCGCGCCGCAGCCAGCGGCGGACACCGGCAGCGCGCCGCGCAACGTCGTGGTGCAGGAGACCCGCGCCAGCAAATTCCAGCAGACCGTCACGACGGGTCCGCATCGGATGCTGGCCGACGAGCCGGTTGCCGTCGGCGGCCAGGATTCCGGCCCCGGGCCTTACGATTTCCTGCTCACTGGTCTCGGCGCCTGCACTTCGATGACGATGCGGATGTACGCCGACCGCAAGTCGCTGCCGGTCGATCGCATCACCGTAACGCTCCAGCACAACAAGATTTATGCGAAGGATTGCGAGGAGTGCGAGACGCGCGACGGCATGCTGGACCAGATCGACCGCGTGATCAGGATCGAGGGCGACCTCGACGCCGACCAGCGCAAGCGGTTGATGGAGATCGCAGACAAGTGCCCGGTGCACAAGACGCTGACGTCGGAGGTCCGGATCGTCACCCAGGCGGCGGATTAAGCCCTCAACGCAGCGAGACGGGCCGAGCCGTAGCAGCATGTCGGCTGCGTCCCCCTCCCGCCTGCGGGCCGTCGCAGGGGCGCGCTGAAAAATATCGAAAACAACCCCATGCAAAGGTGCCGGCGGCCGCCGGCGTTCGACAAGGCGACTTGACACGCCGGGCAACTCAGAGATATTCTTCTATTATCCAGAAATCGCGCCAGCGCCCCCTCTACCCACGCGCCGGGCGCTTCCCAGTCAGGCAGTTCGCCATGATGCGGACCGCGGCGCCGATCTCGTTCTCGCGCCAGGCCGCGAAGCCGAGCAGCAGGCCGTGGTCGTGCGGCCGCTCCAGTGCGAGGCTCGACAGTGCGCGCACCTCGACCCCGGCTGCGACCAGCCGCGTCACGGCGTTCTGGTCCGCGGCGCCATCCTTGAAGCGGGCAATCAGTTGCATGCCGCCTGGCGGGACTTCGGCCGTGAGCACCGGCTCGAGCTGCCGTGCCAGCGCCGCCGCGAGGTGGTCGCGGCGCGCGCGATAGATCCGCCGCATCCGCCGGACATGCGCCAGGAAATGCCCGTCGGCCATGAAGCCGGCCAGCGCCTCCTGGACGTGCACGGAGGCGATCAGACCGAGATGGCGCTGCGCGATCTCCATCGTCCGTGCCAGTTGTGGCGGCACCACCAGATAGCCGATGCGGATGTCGGCGGTCATCGCCTTGGCGAAGGTGCCGAGATAAAGCACGCGTCCCTCGCGATCGAGCCCTTGCAGGGCCGGCATCGGCCGGCTGTCATAGTGAAACTCGCCATCGTAATCGTCCTCGACGATCCAGGTCTTGCCGGGCTCGGCCGCCGCGAGCAGCTCGGTGCGGCGCGCAACCGGCATCACCCGCCCGGTCGGGTGCTGATGCGAGGGCGTCGAGAAGATCAGCTTCGGCGCGCGCGTCTCGCGCGTCCGCATCATGCCCCATTGATCGAGCCTGACGCCGACGACGTCGGCGCCGGCGGCGCGAAACGCCGCCGCCGCGCCGGGATAGCCGGGATCCTCGGTCCACACCGCATCACCGACAACGATGGTGGTCGCGGCGATCAGCGTCAGCGCCGCCTGCGCCGTCGGCAGGATCAGGACCTGATCGGCCTCGGCGCGCACGCCGCGGCTGACTTCGAGGTAGTCGCGCAAGGCCTCGCGCAGGCTTGGCCGGTTGATCACGGTCTGGTCGTTGAAGCGGCGGCGCAACGCGCTGCGGCGCAGGCAGCGCGCCCAGATCTCGTGCGGAAACTCGCGCGCATCTGCAAGCCCGGGACGAAGCGGCCGGAAATCGGCCTGGTAGGACAGCGGCCAATCCGTGTCGGAGAGCTGCAAGGCCCAGGGCGACAGCTGCGGCTTGCGGGCGGCATCGCGCCGCGGGGCCAGCACCGCCCTGGCGAAGCGCGCCTCGATATCGTCTGACACCACCGGCCGCCGCCGCGCGGCGACGCGCAGATACCCCTCGGCCGCGAGCTGCTCATAGGCATGCGTGACCGTGTTGCGCGACACGTCGAGCTCGGCCGCAAGCGTGCGGCTCGACGGCAGTACGGCCCCGCTCCGGATCCGGCCGCTCGCCATCAGCCCACGCAGCTGCTGCGTCAGCTGCGCGGTCAGCCCGGCATCATCGGCACGCTTCAGCGCGAGCAATTCGGCGAGGATCAATCTGGCTCCTTTGATCTGTCAAATCTGGCTCTTTCGAGAGAGCCAGCGCGATCCTATTCACAAGTGGTATCGCCTGCAAGGATGCCGCCCGTGAACTCATCGCTCTCCGCTGCCAAAGCCGCGGCCTTGTTCATCGTCGTGGTGCTGGCCTGGGGCATCAACTGGTCGGTGACGAAATCGCTGGTCGAGGCCGTGCCGCCGCTGTGGACCGCATCGATCCGCAGCTGGGTCGCCCTGATCGCCCTGCTGGCGATCCTGCGCGCCAGCGGCAATTTGATCATTCCGCGGATCGCCGATGTCCCGGTCGTGCTCAGCGTCGCGCTCTTGCACATGACGTTCTTCTCGACCCTGGTCGCCACCGGCCTGCGCTATCTGCCGGCCAGCAAGGGCGTCGTGCTCGGCTACACCACGCCGCTGTGGGTCGCGCTGGCCGCGGGCGCGGCGCGCACCGAACGGCTCGGCGCGCTCAAGCTCGTCGGCGTCGCGTTGGGACTCGCCGGGCTCTGCGTGATCCTCAATCCGGCATCGCTCGACTGGAGCAATCTGCATGTCATCGCCGGCGCCGGCATGATCATCATTGCCGCGATCTGCTGGGCCGCGAACATCATCTATATCCGCTCGCATCGCTGGATCGCGACGCCGCTGCAGCTGTTGCTGTGGCAGGTGCTGGTTGCGACGGTGGTGCTGACCACGACGGCGCTGGTCACCGAGGGCGTGCCCACGGTGACATGGTCGCCGCACCTCGTGCTGCTGTTCCTCTATTCCGGCTTCATCGGCACGGCGCTGGCCTATTGGGCGATGTCGATGGTCAACAAGAGCCTGCCGGCGCTGACGACCTCGCTCGGCACCACCGCGACGCCGATCGTCGGCATCGTGACCGCGGCGCTGCTGCTCGGCGAGCCGATCGATCTTTCGCTGGCGATTGCCGCGGCGCTGATCGTCGGCGGGATTGCGCTGAGCTCGCTTGCGGACGCGCCGTCGCGCGCCTAGGGCATGATGAAGTTACGCTGAAGCGGTTGACCGCGCATTCGGTCCACCGCTCCCCGACGGCGAGAGGTCGATTGCGCAGCAAATCGGGTGAGGAGCCCTACCGCGAGCCGTTAAACTGCAAGGGTACGCCCACCAATCGATTATGTCCCTTCCTGGCCCGGTAGCTGACCTCCGCGTCGGGCACCGCAATGACCGGCTTAGCGGGCAGAAGCCTTATCCGACAAAGCGCTGTCAAAAAAGATTGATGGGCGAAATCGCCTGCAGCCAAGCCGAATTCTAGACGATCGGTCTAATTTATGGCACCTGGGAAAAGCGCGGTGAAATCAGCTTTGGTTGGGGCTCGGTCGCTACGGAGCGCTGACCTTCAACAAACAACGTCCGCCCACACCTTCACGGTTGGTGGATTTCCAGCATGAGAGGTCACGCATGTTTCGCAATATCGCGCTTGGAATGACGATCGCTCTCGCCGTGCCTCTAACCGTGCCGGTGGCCATTGCGCAGCAAAAGCACCACATCAGCTATGATACGCCGGCAACTCAGACGATATACACCCAACAACACGTCATCGACGTTGGCGACATTCCGGGACATCAAGCTCGGCTCTTCGAAATTCGGCGGACCTATGGTGACGATGCCCCCCTCATCAACGGATCGAGGTTGAAGGAGCAGTGGACACGCGGCATGTCGGACTACATCGACAACAATGGTCCGGCTCTCATCTACAACGTTTGGATACTGGAGAACGGGGAGAAGTTTTTTGTCAGGACATCTCTGGTCGCTCAAAGCAGTGGAGATGGGAAGCTTACGAACATGACATCGGGCGTCATTACCGGTGGCACGGGTAGCCTCGCCAGAATGCGTGGCATCATCAGCAGTCATGGCCCGTCCGAGCCGAAGGCAGGCATCAATGCCAATCAGACGGACATCGACTATTGGATGGAGTGAGAAGGCTTTCGCGATAGGCAATGGACCGGTGAAAAAGTTGCCGGTCCATCATGTCCGTTCTGATGCGGCCTGTCGTGATCAAAAAATGCTCGAAACCAGCCGCTATCTCTGGAGAATTCGCATGCCGCACCGTCGAAACGGGCGAATTGTGTTGTTCTTGTATTGCTTGTTCAGCCTGATCTCGACGGCGCGGCCAGTGAGCGCAGAAGTTACCCGGATCGAGTTCACGTCGAAGCAGCCTTACGGCACATTTCGCGCCGGCGACTATGTGATCTGGCAGGGCAAGATCCGCGGCGACCTATCGCCGCAAGAGGCCATCCCTGGGATCGACAAAGCGCCGCGCAATGAACGCGGGCGCGTCGACTACGCGGCGAAGATCATTCTCATGATGCCGGCGGCTCCGCGCGGGGAAAACGGCGCGTTGCTGGTGGACGTACCCAACCGCGGGCAAGTCTGGGCCGAGGCGATCTACAACTCGCCACGCGACGTGCGGTTTCTCCCGGGAACGCTGGAGCAGGGCACCGGCTTTCTTCAGGACCATGGTTTCGCGGTTGCGGAGGTTTTTTGGGAGCTTGGACAGGGTGCGGACCTGCCTTCGTTCACTGACGCCGATGGCAAGACGCGCTTCGTCGAGGGAGTGGGCTTTGCGATCGTCCGCGATGCCGCGGATTTCTTCGCGCATGCAGCTTCTGACAAGGGTGGAACGCCCAACCCGCTCAAGGGAGCGATCAACCGCGTGCTCGCGAGCGGCAGGTCCCAGGATGGACGATTCCTGAAGACCTTTCTCCTGAACGGCTTCAACATGATGGGCAACCGGCGCATCTTCGACGGAATGCATGTGTTCGTCTCGGCCGCTGGCCTTCTTCCGATCCTGCAGACGGGCCGTGGACCAATGTCGAGCGCCGAGGGGGCTCCCACATTCGACAACCCGGATTTTCCCGGCGTGAATGACGGACCGCTCACGATCGGGGAGATCACGGCCAAGGTCGAGGCGCGCGGCGAGGTGCCTCCGAGGATGATACTCGTGAACTCCACCACGGACTACTATTCGCTGCGCGCTTCGCTTGGCCGCACGGGCGCGTCCGGAACCGCGGATCAGCCACTGCCCGCCAATGTGCGGATGTACGATATCGCGGGAGGCCCGCATGTACCCGCCCCCAAGGCACCGGCCTGCACACTGACGCCGGGGCGCCTCGATTGGTCGCCGCTGTCGCGGGCCCTCCTGCTGCACCTTGATGCCTGGGTAAGCCGCGGCACCGAGCCGCCCGCCAGCGAACTGATGTCGCTTGAAGCCGCGGGCGGCGAGCCACCTGCGCTGCGCGCCCCGACTCGGCTTTCCGCTGCAGTGATACAAGTGCCGAAACGCGATCAGGACGGCAATGCGCTCGGCGGCGTGCGGCTGCCGGATGTCGCGGTGCCGACCGGCACAAATGGCGCCCAGAACCAACCGCAGACATTCACCTGCATGCTGATCGGGTCCTTCTCGCCATTCGCAGCGACGAAAGCGGAACGAGAGCGTACCGGTGACGCCCGCCCGTCGATCGAAGAGCGCTATCACGGCCGCGACGATTACGTGAACCGGATCCGGATCGCCGCCCAGGATCTGCTGGCGCGTGGGTTTCTGCTGCCGGAAGACGCGGCAGTGATCGTTCAGGAAGCCGCGTCGACTAACCTGTTCGCGCCCGCACCAACGAATGCCGAGCCACGTTGAGCGAGCCAAGCCGGAGCTAGGCCTGCCACTGAACTAGTGGATGGAGTGAGAGCGTCTCCGTCACTTGCAGAACGCCGCATCACGGGCAGTTTGCTTTCTCCTAGACGATCGGTCTATTACGATCTGCATGAGCAAGACGCTGCCTCGCCGCCGTCGCGGGCGACCTGCTAAGGAACTTGCCGGCACCAGCGCGACCCGTGACGCGCTGGTCCGTGCAGGTGTCGTTATGCTGACGGAGAAGGGCTATTCCGCGACGGGGATCGAGGAAGTCTTGCGGAGCGTCGACGTGCCAAAGGGGTCGTTCTACCACTACTTTCCGAGCAAAGAGGCATTTGGAGCGGAGCTGATCGACAGCTACGCTGGCTACTTTTCGCGGAAGCTCGACAGCTTCTTCCTGAACGAGCAGCATCCCCCGCTCGAAAGGCTCAGAGGTTTTGCCGACGATGCTACATCCGCCATGAAGCGCTTCCGTTATGCGCGAGGCTGTTTGGTGGGCAATCTTGGGCAGGAGATGAGCGTACTTCCACAATCATTTCGCCAGCAGCTGTTCGATGTGTTCATCGACTGGCAGCAGCGCACTGCCAAGTGCTTGAGAGCTGCCCAGGCTACCGGTGCAATCTCTTCCAACCAAGATTGCGACTGGCTTGCCGAGTTCTTCTGGATCGGTTGGGAGGGCGCCGTTCTTCGCGCCAAACTCGAACGCCGTTCCGAACCGCTTCATTCCTTCTCAAAGGGCTTTTTCAAGCTCCTCGGTGAATGAGTCGTTTTTCGTGTAGATGGCCGAAGGCACAATCCACCACACTATCTCCGTGCCATCATTTCAACCGGCTTGATCGGCCGCTCGCGCCCGGCCGCGAGAGCCTGCCGATCTAGAACATCCCGTTAAGCTGATTGATCTCATGCTCGTTGCAAACGGCGCTCAAACAAGAGCTTCAAGCCGTTGCCAGCGGCCTGACCCGCAGCGCGCCGCGCAGGCCGGCGCCGGCGCCGAGCATGATGCCGGCGATTGCGATGAAGGACGACAGCGACAGCGTCGACAAGCCGGTGAGCCCCTGCCCGACCGAGCAGCCGAACGCCATCACGCCGCCCGCGCCCATCAGCGCGGCGCCGCCTGCCGAGCGCAGCATGTGCCGCGGCGACCGGTAGCCCTCAAGCTGGAAGCGCCCGGTGGCGAGCGCCGTGACCGCGCTGCCGGCAAACACGCCGAACACGGTGACGATGCCGAAATTGAGCGTCGAGCCGGTCGACAGCATGACATATTGCAGGGCGTCGGCGATCGGCGCGATGAAGGTGAGCGAGGTCACCGGCACCGGATTGAAATCATCGGCGCCGAGATAACCGGTCGCGTACCAGCCGCCCGCCACCAGCAGGCCGACGATCAGGCCGGCCGCGATCTGGCCGGGCGATTTCCGGAACGGCGCATGGGCGAAGGCGAAAATGATCAGGACGGCTGATAGCACCGAGGCCGCCACCATCCGCGCCGACACCGCGCCGAGGCCGATGCTTGCCAACAGCGCCGGCGCCGAATTGGCTGATACCGTGGCCTGCGAGGCCTGCACCATCGCGATGCGCATGGGTGCGATCAGGCCCTTCAGCGTCATCTCGGCAAAGATGCCGAGCACGATCACGACCACGAAGGAACGCAGATTGCCGCGCCCGAGCAGCACCAGCGCCCGCGAGCCGCAGCCATTCGACAGCACCATGCCGTAGCCGAACAAGAGCCCGCCGAGGAACATCATCGGCGCCGAGAACGACGGTTGCAGATAGATCGACTTGCCGAGATCGACGAGGCCCGCCGCCGCCAGCAGCTGCGAGGCCGCGATCGCAACCCCCATCGCCAGCGCGTAGGTGCGCACCAGCCGGCCATCGCCGTCCGCCCACCAGCCGCGCAGGCCGCTCATCATGCAGAAGCCGCTGACGAGCCCGACCGAGCCATAGATCAGGCCGATGACCAGGGCGGCGAGGATGACGATCGTGGCGGGGTCCATGACAATCCTTCAATTGCCTTCGTCATTGCGGGCGCAGCGAAAGGCGCGCCGCAAGGCGCGCGGATCGTGGCGGCCAGGCGGCCTCAGCCATGACTAGTCGACTGGCCGATCAATTCAAGGGGCTTGTTGCGGGAGGCCTGCTCAGAGCCGCGGTGGCGGGGCCGTACCCAGAAGCGCTTCGATCGACAGGCCAAGCCCCAGCAATCTGGCATCGCTGCCGACCGGACCGTCGAGCTCGAGCCCGACCGGCAGGCCATCGGGCGTCATGCCGGCATAGAGCGACAGCCCGGGAAGGCCGGCATTGCTGCCGGGATCGGTGTTGCGGATCATGGTGCCGAAGGTCGGCACCGGCTCGCCGCCATTGACCGACATCTCGCCGGACCCGGTCTTCTCGTCGATGACAGGCGCAGGCGCGATCGTGGTCGGAAACAGGATGGCATCCAGCTTGTTGTCCCTGAGATACGCCGCATAGATCGCCTGCAGCGCCGGCCGCCGCACCTTGATCGCATCGTCATAGGCGGCACCGAACGCGTCCGCCGTGATGGCGCCGAACGCGCCGACGACGTCGGGACTGGCGACGCCGGCCGCGATGTCGGACAGCGTGATCCCTTCGATCCCGGAGGCCTTGAGCCAGGCCGGGATATCGGCGATCGGTTCATGCAGCGCGACCACGAAGGACACCTTGCCGTTCTGCTCGAACAGGCCGGGCATATCGACATCGACCAGCACCGCGCCATCAGCCGTGAGCCGCGCGCAGGCTGCGCGGGCGACAGTCTCGACGTCGCGATCGAGGCCGCTCCAGAAACAGGCGGGCATGCCGAGACGCACGCCGCGCAGCGGAATGGCTGACGCCAGCGGCGTGCCTGTGATCACCGCATCGAGCAGCGCGACGTCGGCGACCGTGCGTCCCATCGGGCCGACCGTGTCGCGGGTATGGCTGATCGGAACCACCTGGTTGTCGTCGTGATAGCGCCGCTCGGTGCCGCCATTGCCGACCGAAGGCCTGAGGCCCACGATGCCGGTCAGCGCCGCGGGCACGCGGGTCGAGCCGCCGGTGTCCGACCCGAGGCCGCAGGTGGCGATACGCGCAGCGATCGCCGCCGATGTTCCGCCCGACGAGCCGCCCGGGATCCGGCGCGTGTCGTAGGGATTCCGCACCGGTCCCGCGAACGGCGCGAGATTGGTGCTGGTGATGCCGAAGGCAAGCTCGTGCAGATTGGTCTTGCCGATGACCACAGCACCGGCATCGAGCAGCTTCTGCAGCGACGGCGCATTGCGCGCAGGCCGCGCGTGTTGCAGCGCCGGAGTGCCGCCCGATGTCGGCAGGTCTGACGTGTTGATGTTGTCCTTCACGACGATCGGAAGCCCGGCCAGCACGCCGGTGCGCGTGCCGGCATCGACCTGGCGCGCCGCCGCCAGGGCGCCGTCGCGGTTCAGCATGATGAAGGCGTTGAGGTGCTTGCGCCGCTCCGCGCGATCGAGCGCGGCCTCGACGACGCTGACGGCCGTCACCCTCCGGTCGCGGATATCAGCCACGATCTGCGCAGCGGTTGCTTCGTTGCTATCGGCCATGGAAACCCAGCGCTCTTTGGATTGCGAGCGAGAGGCTATTCTTTCGGCCGCTTGTCGTAAACACGTTTCGCCTTGCCGAGCGAACGTTCCAATGTCTCGGGCGCGACGACGCGGACGCGGGTCGAGATGCCGATCGTGTTCTTGATGAAGGCGGAGACTTTCTCGGCGTGCGCGGTGAGTCCCTCGCCGTCCCAGCTCTCGGGCCGGGCTTCGGCGAGCACCGTCATCTCGTCCATCCGGCCCTCGCGGGTGAGTTCTATAACAAAGTGGCCGCCGCACCAGTCGGTCGCCAGCAGCGCCTCCTCGATCTGGGTCGGGAACACGTTGACGCCGCGCAGGATGATCATGTCGTCGGAGCGGCCGGTCACCTTCTCCATCCGCCGCATGCCGGGCCGCGCCGTGCCGGGCAACAGCCGCGTCAGGTCGCGGGTCCGATAGCGGATGATCGGGAAGGCTTCCTTGGTGAGCGAGGTGAACACCAGTTCGCCCTTCTCGCCGTCGGGCAGCACCTTGCCGGTCAGCGGATCGATCACTTCAGGATAGAAGTGATCCTCCCAGATGTGCAGGCCGTCCTTGGTCTCCACGCATTCCTGCGCGACACCGGGGCCGATCACCTCCGACAGGCCGTAGATATCCGTCGCATCCATGTCGAAGGCCTGCTCGATCTCGACGCGCATCGCGTTGGTCCACGGCTCGGCGCCGAAGATGCCGAACTTGAGCGACGATCTGCGCGGGTCGAGCCCTTGCCGCTTGAACTCGTCGAGGATCGCCAGCATGTAGCTCGGCGTCACCGTGATGATGTCGGGCCGGAAGTCGTTGATGAGCTGCACCTGCCGCTCGGTCATGCCGCCGGAGATCGGGATCACGGTGCAGCCGAGCCGCTCGGCGCCGTAATGCGCGCCGAGGCCGCCGGTGAACAGGCCATAGCCATAGGCATTGTGCATCAGCATGCCCTTGCGGCCGCCGGCGGCGCGGATCGAGCGCGCCATCACATCGGCCCAGGTGTCGATGTCTCCCTTGGTATAGCCGACCACGATCGGCTTGCCCGTGGTGCCCGAGGAGGCATGAACCCGCGCCAGTTGTTCGCGCGGCACCGCGAACATGTTGAAGGGATAATTGTCGCGCAGATCGGTCTTCACCGTGAAGGGAAATTTTGCGAGATCGGAAAGCTGCTTGAAATCGGACGGGTGCACGCCCGCCGCGTCGAACGCCTTCTTGTAGTGCGCGACATTGTCATAGGCGTGCTTCAGCGACCAGGCGAGCCGCCTGGTCTGCAGCGCCATGATCTCGTCGCGCGAGGCGCGTTCGGCCGCATCGAGCTCGGCGTGATAACCGCCGTCCTTGACCTTGAGCTTTGCCGTTGCCATCGACGTTCCCCCTAAAGCCTTATGCCTTGATGTCTGTGTCCGGCAGCCAGCTGCCTTGTATCACGCGCGAATGCCCACGAAACTCGGCGATCACGCTGTCGCCGGCGGTAACGCGCACGTCGTAGATTCCCGAGCGGCCGCTGCGCGAGATCTCGCGCGCGGTCGCCACCAGACGATCGCCGAGCTTGCCGGGCCGGATGAATGTGACGTTGCCCTGCGCCGCCACCGCGCGATCGTTGCGGCTGTTGCAGGCAAAAGCGAAGGCTGAGTCAGCGAGCGTGAAGATGTAGCCGCCATGGCAGATGCGCTGGCCGTTGACCATGTGCGGCAGTATCGTCATCGCCATCACCGCCTGCCCCGGCTTGATCTCGACCAGCTCCATGCCGAGGCCCTTGCTGGCGTCGTCTTCCTTCCACATCGCATCCGCGCAGGCGCGGGCCAAATCTTCCTGCGTCATGTCCTCGGGCGATAGCGTGGCCTTCACGTTCACATTGAACTCCCTGTCTGCGGGCCCGTTGCAACGGGCTTCTTGGCGTCAAATTAGTGTTGGGCGCCGACACCGGGGGTGTCAACGCGCAGAAAGAATTAGACGTGGTCGTAGTCGACCACGACCTTGCCGGAGCACGGCTTGGCCTGGCAGGTGAGGATGAACCCCGCCTTCAGCTCCCACGGCTCCAGCGAATAGTTCAGATCCATCGGTGCCTCGCCTTCGACGAGCTTGGCGCGGCAGGTCGAGCACATGCCGCCCTTGCAGGCGAACGGCAAATCCATGCCGGCGCGCAGCGCGGCATCGAGGATCGACTCGCCGTCGGCCACCGGGACCTCGCGGCGCTTGCCGTCGATGATCAGTCCGGCGATCGCCTTCGGCGGCGCACCGGCCGGCACGACCACCTTCGCGCGCGGCTTGCCGCCGAATTCCGACACGAAGCGCTCGACATGGATGCGCTCTGCGGCGATACCGATTTCGCGGCAGGTCGCCTCGATCGTCTCGCTCATCGCGGCCGGGCCGCAGACGAAGACATGATCGACGGTCGAGGCAGGCACCAGCGAGCGCAGCAGCACCCGCACCTTCTCGCCGTCGAGCCGGCCGTGCAGGATCGGAATGTCCTGCTCTTCACCCGAGATGACGTGGAACACCGACAGCCGCTGCATGAAGCGGTCCTTCAGCTCCTCCAGCGCCTCGCGGAACAACATGCCCTCGGTCGAGCGGTTGCCGTAGAACAGGAAGAAGCGGCTGTCCGGCTCCCGCGCCAGCACGCCCTTGATGATCGAGAGGATCGGCGTGATGCCGCTGCCGGCGGCGAAGCCGACATAGGTCCGCGCCTCGCCGGGCGCATGCGCGATGCCGAAACGGCCGGTCGGCGTCATCACGTCGAGCTCGTCGCCGGCCTTCAGCTCGTCGGCGGCCCAGTTCGAGAAGGCGCCGCCATCGACCTTCTTCACCGCGATGCGCAATTCGCCGTCGTCGGGGCCGGAGCAGATCGAATAGGAACGGCGGACTTCCTCGCCGTCCATCGTGGTGCGCAGCGTCAGATACTGGCCCGGCGTGAAGCGGTAGTCGCCTTGCAGCTCGTCGGGGATCGCAAAAGTCATCGAGATGGCATCCGACGCCTCGCGGCGCAGATCGCTGACGGACAGACGGTGGAATCGTGGGGTCGACATGATCAATGACACTTGAAGTAGTCGAAGGGTTCACGGCAGCTCTTGCAACGCCACAGCGCCTTGCACGAGGTCGAGCCGAATTCGGACAGCAGTTCGGTATCGCCTGACCCGCATTGCGGGCACGGGACCTGCTGCTCGCCGAACAGCGCGCGGCGCGAGGAGCCCGGCAGCGGCGGCGCGATGCCGTACTCCTTCAGCTTGCGTCGGCCGTCCTCGCTCATCCAGTCGGTGGTCCAGGCCGGCGACAACACGGTGCGGACCTTCGGCTGGTGAATGCCCTCGCGTTCCAGCGCAAGCTCGATCTCGAGCGCGATCATGTTCATCGCGGGACAGCCGGAATAGGTCGGCGTGATCGCGACCTCGACATGGCCGTCGTGGACCGCGACATCGCGCAGCACGCCGAGATCGGCGATGGTCAGCACCGGGATTTCGGGATCGACCACCTGCGCAGCCGCGCTCCAGGCGCGCCGGCGCAGATCTGCATCGCTGAGCGCCACCGTCACCATGTTGCCCCCGGAAAGGTCCGCTGCATCGATTGCAGCTCGCTGAGGAGATGGCCGAGATGCTCGCTGTGGCTGCCGGTGCGGCCGCCCTGCTGCATCCAGTTGCCCGATGGCAGCGACAGCGTCGCCTCGTTGACGATGCCGGTGACCGTCTTCAGCCAGCGCGGCTTTAGCGCCGCGGGATCGATCGCGATGCCGTCCTCGATCAGGCCGCGCTCGCTGTCGTCGACCGCGAACATCTCGCCGGTATAGGCCCAGAGATCGTCGATCGCATCCTGCGCGCGGCGGTGGCTCTCCTCGGTGCCGTCGCCGAGACGGACGATCCATTCCGACGAATGCCGCAAATGATAGGCGCTCTCCTTCTCCGACTTCGCCGCGATCGCGGCGAATGTCGGATCGGAAGACGCCATCATCGCGCGCCAGTAGAGATCGGCGAATGCCGCATAGAAGAACTGCCGCACCATGGTGCGGGCAAAGTCGCCGTTCGGCTGTTCGACCAGCAGCAGATTGCGGTACTGCCTGACGTCGCGCAGATAGGCGAACTTGTCTTCGTCGTTGCCTTTGCCTTCGACCTTGGCCGCATACGTGTAGAGTTCGCGGGCCTGGCCAAGCAGGTCGAGACCCATATTGGCGAGCGCCATGTCCTCTTCCAGCGCGGGCGCATGGCCGCACCATTCGGACAGCCGATGGCCGAGGATCAGCGCATCGTCGGCGCGGCGCAGCGCGTAGAGCACCAGCGGCGTTTCGGAGACTGCGATATTGGCGGTTGCCATTTGATCAACTCGCTGGTTTTTTCCGTCATTGCGAGGAGCGGAGCGACGAAGCAATCCACACTTGCTTTGCGGTCCGATGGATTGCTTCGCTTCGCTCGTAACGACGCGGCGAAAGCGAAATCACATATGTCCGACTTCGTCGGGCACGTCGTAGAAGGTCGGATGGCGGTAGATCTTGGATTCCGCCGGCTCGAACATCATGCCCTTCTCGGACGGGTCGGACGCGGTGATCGCGTTCGAGGGCACCACCCAGATCGACAAGCCCTCGCCGCGGCGGGTGTAGATGTCGCGCGCGGCCTGCAGCGCCAGCGTCGAGTCCGCCGCATGCAGCGAGCCGACATGCTTGTGCGCTAGGCCGTTGCGGCTGCGGATGAAGACTTCCCAGAGCGGAACGTTCGGCGTGGCCATCTCTAGCGCTCCCTTATTCTGCGGCTTGCGCGAGCTGGCGGCTCTTGCGCTTCCCGGCATAGGCCATCGCGGCTTCGCGCACCCAGGCGCCTTCCTCATGCGCCTCGCGGCGCGCGGCGAGGCGATCGCGGTTGCAGGGGCCGTTGCCGGCAAGCACCTGCTTGAACTCGTCCCAGTCGATCGGGCTGTGCACCCAATTGCCGTTCTCGTTCTGCTTCATGCCGGGATCGGGAATCGTCAGCCCGAGGAACTCGGCCTGCGGCACGGTGGCGTCGATGAATTTCTGGCGCAGCTCGTCATTAGAGAAGCGCTTGATCTTCCACTTCGTCGAGGTGTCGCTGTGCTGGCTGACCTGGTCCGGCGGGCCGAACATCATCAGCACCGGCCACCACCAGCGATCGAGCGCGTTCTGCGCCATCGCCTTCTGCTCCGCGGTTCCGCGGCACAGCGTCACCATGATCTCAAAACCCTGGCGCTGGTGGAACGACTCTTCCTTGCAGACGCGGATCATCGCGCGCGCATAGGGACCGTAGGAGCAGCGGCACAGCGGGATCTGGTTCATGATCGCGGCGCCATCAACCAGCCAGCCGACGGTGCCGATGTCGGCCCAGGTCAGGGTCGGATAATTGAAGATCGAGGAATATTTCGCCTTGCCCGAGAGCATCGCGTCGACGAGCTCCTCGCGCGAGGTGCCGAGCGTCTCGGCGGCGGCGTAGAGATAGAGCCCGTGGCCGCATTCGTCCTGCACCTTGGCGAGCAGCGCGGCCTTGCGGCGCAGCGACGGCGCACGGGTGATCCAGTTGCCTTCCGGCAGCATGCCGACGATTTCGGAATGGGCGTGCTGGGAAATCTGCCGGGTCAGCGTCTTGCGATAGGCCGCGGGCATCCAGTCGTTCGGCTCGATGCGCTCGTCGGCATCGATGCGGGCCTGGAACTGATTGGCACGGGCGACATCCTCGACGGCGCGATCGTCGCCGTCGGATGAATTGAGCGCCTGCGTATACATGGCCGACCTCCCAGTGTGTTGTTGGGCAGGAATATATAACACAAATTTCTAAATGCAATATATTTCTGTAATATGTTCAGACACCCTCGAAGCGACGCGCCACGGCCCCGTTGGCCTTCGGCAGCGGCCCGTCCTCATTGGTTGCACGGTCGTCAAGCCATTGTTCCGATGGCGGAAGCAGCCCGCGATAGATCTCGCCGCAGAGTTTGCGCGCTGCCCGGCCCGGCCAATCCTTCGGCAACAACTGATACGGCAACAGCGGATCGCGCAGCACGACCCGGCGATAGTGATGGATCAGCAGGATGCGCGCGGTGAAGGCGTCGGCATCGCTAAGCTTTTCGCCCCTGGTGATCCAGCCGTGCAGCGGCTCGAACGTCTTCATGAACTTCAGATAGGCGTCCGCGGTACGATCGAGCGGCCAGCTCTCGCTGAGCAACCTGCGCCCGCTGTCATCCTCCGCGGAGACTTCCAGACGGATCGCGCGCGATGCCTCGCCGGGGATCGGCACGCCCGACGGCGCGACCCACACGCCGGGCAGCGGGCTGCCGAAGCCGGCATTCTTCAACGCCTCGCGCGCGGCATCGCGATCCTCGGCATTGCCGATCAACAGCAGCTCGAAGCGGCCGGTCCAGTCCGACGGCGGCGGATCGTAGATGTGCCTGGTTGCGGTGTCGAAGGTCTGCCGGCCCTTCGCATTCAAGCGATAAAAACTGTTGCGGCCGACCTTGCTGCGCTCGAGCCAGCCGTCGGCGGCAAGCCGCGACATCGCGGTGCGCACCACATTGCCGTCGATGTCGAGCGACTTGAAGAATTCGAGCAGCGTGCCGAGCCACACCGAGCCGCCGCGCGGCACGATGGAATCGCCGAACACGGTGATGATGATCGAGCCCGTGCGTGACGGCTCGCGCTTCAGCTGATCGACGATGCGGGCAAGCGGCTGTGGCATGCCCAACGCATAGCGCGTTTTGTCGATTCACGACAATGCAGCCGCTATAGCTTCTGCCTCTCACCGCAAGCGGGGCGAGGCAAGCACGTCAGCGATTGGGATCCGGATAGACGAAGCTGCGCCAGCCGCTGCGATCGAACGGCGCCCACTCGCCGTCCCTCTGCGCGAGGCGATCGGCGACCGCATAGACGACGGCCGGATGATGGCCCATGCCGCAATGGCTGCTCTCGACCTCGATGCTATCGGTCATCGACGAGGTCTGCTCGCGGCAACCCTGCCAGGCGCAGACGCCGTCGGTGCGGCTGAAGATCGCGGTGGTCGGCACCGGCGGCGCGCTGGCGAGCGAGCCGCCGAAACGCTGGTCCTCTTCGTCGGCACGGCGACCGCTGGCCATCTCGTAGACGCGCCAGGCGTTGGTCGACTTCGGGCCCGCGGCAAACGGGCTGCCGAGGGTGATCACCTGGCGCACGCGCTCAGGCATCATCTTGGCGAGCTGGCGCGCATAGAGACCGCCGAGGCTCCAGCCGATCACCGAGACCGTGCGGCCGCTGGTCTCGTTCATCTCCTGCAGCAGATCGACCATCCCGTCCTGCACGCCGGCGCGAAGCCCGAGGTTGCGGCCCTGGCGCCAGCCGCTGACGGCATAGCCTTTGCTCTTGAGGAAGTCGCGCAGCGGGCGCGTCGACATGTCGGAGGCGATCAGCCCGGGCAGCACCAGCACCGGATGCCCATCGCCGCGCGGCGCGAGGCTCAGCAGCGGCAATGCACCAAGAAAGGCACCGAGCTCGTGAATGGCGCGGCCTTCCAGAAACATCAGTGTCCTGGACGGCGGGCGTAGCATCTGCGCAGCAACGGACATTTCAACTCCTCTTCGGCACGGCCCCTGACGTCTCGGCGGCCGGCAATGGAATCACAGGGATGGGTCAATAGGATTGACGCAAACCCGGCGGAATCGTTCCGCAACGCAACAATCAACCTTGAAAAGCTAGGGAACCGATCACTTTCGTGCAAGCGGCCCAGGTCACACTTGCCACAACTAATGTGGCGCCCGTGCCCAATCGGTCACAGCAGCCGCAGCACATATTCCAGCGTGTAAAGTGCAAGCCCGGCAAGTCCGCCGATCAGCGAGCCGTTGAAGCGGATGTATTGCAGGTCCTTGCCGACATTGACCTCGATCAGGGATATCAATTGCTCCATGTCCCAGCTCTTCATCTGGTCGGCGATGAAGGTCGAGACACCGCTCTTCTGTTCGGCAACGACCGTGCGCAGGATCGCGACCAGGCCCTGGTTGATTTCGGCGCGCAGCTCGACGTCGCCGTCGAGCGCGTCGCCGGCCTCGACAAACATCCGTGCCAGCTGATGCTGCAGCACCTGCGACTCGCCCGAGGCGCTGCGGTCGATGAAATCCTTGACGTTGGCCCAGATGGTGCGTCCGAGATTGGCCAGCTCCGGCCGCGCCATCAGATCGCGCTTGAGACCGTCGATGCGATCGGCGAACGCCTTGTCGCTGCCGAGCCGGTCGACGAACGACAGCAGCATGCGGTCGAACTCGCCGCGGAACGGATGTTGCGGATCGTTACGCACTTCCTCGAAGAATTTCGTGGCCGAGGCGATGATCCGGTTCACCACGAACTTGTCGGCGCGATAGAGCCTCAACAGCGTCGGCATCTCGGCGCGGACCTTGTCGCGGATCACGGCCATGGTCTCCTGCTGCGTCAGCGTCTGGTGCAGCACGCGCAGGATGTCGTCGAGCAGGCCGCCATGCTTGCCCTCCTGCACGAAGCCGCGCAGCGCGCCGGCCGCAAGCGGCGCAAGATCGATCGAGAGCACCTGCGTCGTGACGCGGCGGCTGATGAATTGCATCAAGCCCGAGCTCTCGGTCGCCGCAAACGCTTCGGGCAGCATCCGCAGCACGAAGCGGGCGAGATCCTCGGAACGTTTGCGGTCGCGCAGCCAGTCGGCGATGAAGCTGCCGAAATCGATCTCGCGCAGCTTGGCCTCGACCGGCCCGGATTCCAGAAAATTGTTCTCGATGAATTCGCCGAGCTTCTCGGCGATGCGCTCCTGATTGCTCTGGATGATCGCGGTGTGCGGGATCGGCAGCCCCAGCGGCCGCTTGAACAGCGCGACGACGGCATACCAGTCGGCGAGGCCGCCGATGGTCGCGGCCTCGGCGAATGCCGCGATGAAGCCGAAGGCGGGATGCACCGCAAGCAGCGCCTTCGAGGCGATGAAGATGATGAGGGTGGCCGCCAGCACGCCGGTCGCCAACCACTTCACGCGCCGCAACTCGGCCGCGCGTTCGGCATCGACGGGCGTTGCAATGAGGGCGGCGGGAAGGGTCATGACGGCTTTCGAATGAACGCTAGTTTGACCTAGATACCACACGTACAGGCGTCATCCTGAGGTGCGCGCACTTCGCGCGCCTCGAAGGATGGCCACAAGCACCGTCGCTCGCTCCCATCCTTCGAGGCTCGCTCCGCTCGCACCTCAGGATGACGTCAGAGGAGGCAAAAAAGAAGGCCCGCAAAATGGCGGGCCTTCCAAAAGGGCAGTGGTCAGTGCAAGCGCGATCAGGCGGTCTTGCTGTAGACCTTGGCGAAGTTGTCCTGCGCGGTCTTCGCACCGTCGGTGACGAGCTTGCCGAGATACTCGGTGGTGGCCTTCGCCCGCGAGACGAACAGTTCGCCACGCGCACGGACCATGTCCGACTGGATCTGGGCGGCTTCGCTCAGCGACTTGGCGGAAGCGAGCTTGTCGATACCGGCGAAGAACGCCTCGGCGTCCTGGTAGAGCGCCTGCTGGATGTTGCGGCTGATCTTGGCGGCTTCGGTCACCGAACCGGCAACCGCGGTCTCGATCACGTTGGTCACCTTCTCGGAGCCGGCATACGCGTCGGCGGCGCGGGTCTTGGCGGCCTCGGCCTGCTTCTTCACGAACTCACGGGCGGCTTCCGGAACTTCCATATTCTGGAGCTTGGTGAACGCCTCGGTGACGGGCGCGAAGGCTTCCTTGACGCTGTTCAGCACGGAATTGGTTTCGGTGGTCATTGGGGTCTCTCCATCCTCAGGTTTGAGCTATGGGCTCACCCCGTCCGGATTGGCCCGGGGCAAGGCTGTTGTGTCACAATTCATGGTGCGCCGCAACATCAATGTTGCAGCGCGATATCACGAACCTGTGAACAGCATAAAGATCCGGCAGATTGCCTAAGGAACCAGCGATTTACGGTTTCTAATTACCGCCAACTGCCTCGGACACCCCGTATGCCTCCATCTGCGCCCGGACTTGAGCCACGTTGTGCCCGAGCACGACGATGTCGTGGGTCTTGCCCTCGACGTCGCGGACATGGTCGCGCAGCAGGGCCTCCGCCTTAAAGCCAAGGCTTTCGAACAGCGCGATCGCCGCCCGCTGGTCGACCGTCATCTGCACCGAGAACTTCTCCAGCCCGGCGCCGAGCGCGATGGCGAAGGTCTCCTGCGACAGCGCCCGGCCGACGCCCTGCCCACGCACGTCGAGCGACACCACCATCCGGATCTCGCCGACATGCGGCGACCAGGAGTGCGGATCGCGCACCAGGGTGCCGCAGCCGACCACCTTGCCGTCCTTGATCGCAAGCAGGCTCGTGATGTCGCCGCGCTCGATCTCGTTGATCCAGGCCGACAGCACCTTCGGCTGGCTGATGTTGCGCGGCAGGAACAGCAGATCATGCGTCGGCAGCTTCTGCGCGAAGGCCAGCACCGCGGCCTCGTCGGCCCGCTTCATCAGGCGAAACTCGATGTCGCCCGCCTCGGTCTTGACGTGGCGCGGATAGGAACGTTGTTCGGTCATGTCGATCTCTTGCTCAACCAGGAGTCCAGTTTCGGCCACAGCCGCTTGATTGCATTGGCGCCGGCGACCAGCGAGACGTGACCGCCTTTCAGCATCACCTCCTCCTTGTCCTCGGAGCCGATCTTGGTGATCAGGTGCTTTGCCGCATCATAGGGCACGATGTGGTCGTGCTCGGCGACCGCATGCAGGATCGGCACCTTGATGTCGGCGAGTTTGGCCGCGCGGCCGCCGACCGTCATGGTGTCGTTGTAGAGCTTGTTGTCCCACATCAGGTCCTTGGTGATGGCGCGGAAGTATTCGCCCGCCAGCGGCAGCGTGTCGGTCGCCCAGCGGTCGAACATCCGGTACGACTTGACGAACTCGTCGTTCCAGATGTTGTCCCAGAGCTGGATCTGGCCGACGACGCGCGCGGCCGGCCGCAGCATGTCGAACGATTGCAGGATCAGTTCGGGCGGCATGTTGCCGGTGCTGTCGATCAGGCGGTCGACGTCGAAGTAGCGGCGGTCGGCGAAATTCGAGAACAGCTTCATCTCACGGAAATCGATCGGCGTGGTGAAGCAGATCAGGTTCTTCATCGGCCCGTCGTTGAAGATCGAGCCATAGAGCAGCGACAATACGCCGCCGAAGCAATAGCCGATCACGGAGACTTCCTTTTCACCGGAGTCCTGCTGCACTCGGCGGATCGATTCCGGAATGAAGTCGAGGACGTAGTCCTCCATGCGCAGCGATTTCTCCTCGGGCTTCGGCGCGGTCCAGTCCAGCATGTAGACGTCGAAGCCGCGCTTCAGCAGGAACTCGATGAAGCTCTGCCCCGGCACCAGGTCGAGGATGTAGCCGCGGTTGGTGGTCGCCATCACGATCAGGACCGGCACGCGATAGACCTCACTGGCCTGCGGCCGGTAATGATAGAGGTTCATGGTGCCGCGCGAATACAGCACGTCCTTCGGCGTCGAGCCGAGCTCGGGGCCGGAGCTGGAGAAATACTCGACGCCCTTGATGCTGCGCTGGATCGCACGCTGCACCTCGGACTGTACCCGTTCGGAGATCGAGGCGAAATCAAACCCGGTGGGAGCATTCATTTGCTGTCTCCCTCGGATGGCGGGCGCTTGGTGCGCGGCGGCCGTGGCGTTGCGCCGTAGCCGTCGTCCGGCGCCAGCGAATTGTGGTGCACCTGCTGCAGCAGCGTCTTGATCTCGTTGAGCTGGGTCTCCATCGACTGCAGGCGCTCGGCCATGCCGACGAGCTGGGCGCGACTCGGCAGGTTCATCGCCAGCAGATATTTCTCCATCATCTCGCCGAGCTGCTTCTGCGCGCCCGCCGCGGCGCTGCCGGCCTGATTCATCACCTTGGAGAATTCAGGCGAGCTCATCAACTGGTTGCCGAAGGAGTTGAACCCCTTCTCCATCTCGCCAATCATCGTCTGCCAGATCACGGCAGGGTCGTTGCCCTTGTCGGCCATGAGGCCCTCCTCCACGTCAATTCCGAGCGCTTGTCGCGCTTCCGTTTGTTTGTGCCATACGACACTGTTGCCGCTGATCGGTCAACAGTGCGGCGCGCCCGGCGACGTTGACGCTCTTCTGCGCTGCGTCAATCCGTGGCAGCATGCAGGTTCCTGACCGCGAATCCAGGAGAGGACGCCCGTGACCACGCTCGCCCATCAGTTGCCGCAACTAACCCGCGCCAACGGCATAGACATCTGCTACGAGATTTTTGGCGATGCGAATGCGGAGCCGCTGCTTTTGATCATGGGCCTCGGCGCCCAGATGATCCATTGGGACGACGAATTCTGTCGCCAGCTTGCTGCGCGCGGTTTTCGCGTGATCCGGTTCGACAACAGAGATATCGGCAAGTCCTCCCGCATGAGCGGCGGCAAGCGGCTGACCGCACTTGAACTGCTGAAGCTGCGCTTCCTGAAGGTTCCGGTCGCGGCGCCCTACCGGCTGGCCGACATGGCGCGGGACACGATCGGATTGATGGATGCGCTCGGCATCCGCACCGCGCACCTTGTCGGCGCCTCGATGGGCGGCATGATCGCGCAGGAGGTTGCGATCACCTTCCCCGAGCGCGTGCGCTCGCTGACCTCGATCATGTCGACCACAGGCAATCCAAAGGTGCCGGGACCGACCCGCGAGGCGACCGCGGTGCTGATGGCGCCGCCGCCGAAGAGCAAGGAGGAGTACTACGTGCGTTTCGGCCAGACCTGGAAGGTGCTGCGCAACGGCTCGTTCCCTGAGGATGAGGCACTGGACCCGGAACGTGCGCGGCGCACCTTTGAGCGCGGCCTCAATCCGGAAGGCGTCGGCCGCCAGCTCCGCGCCATCCTCGCCTCCGGCAGCCGCAAGGAGCGCCTGCGCAGCGTCAAGGCACCGACGCTGGTGATCCACGGCACCGTCGATCCGCTGGTGCATCCCGAAGGCGGCAAGGACACCGCGGTCTCGATCCCTGGCGCAAAGCTCGTGATGATCGAAGGCATGGGCCATGCGCTGCCGATCCCGATGTGGCCGCAGATCATCGACGCCATAGACAAGCACGCACATGGGGCCGCGGTGAAGGCGGCGTGAGGCTAGAGCGTTTTCGAGCGAAGTGGATACCGGTTCGCGTCAAGAAAACGCGTCAAAACAAGAATCCAGAGTCCCGTTCCGGTTCAATCGGAACGGGGCTCTAGTATCTCCCGGTAACCATGTGAGCCAGGGGTGCGTTCTTCCGGGCACCCCTTGGACGCTGTAGAGAGCGCAATGCACCGCGCGGGTCGCGCACCATCAGCCTCGGGAGTCCCCAGATGAAGACCATCCTCCGGCCGCGGACAGCCGTCGCCGCTCTCTTGCTCGCGCTTGCGTCTTCCACCGCGATGGCCGCCACCAGCGACGCGCAGCAGGAAGCCAACCGCAAGGTGGTGCTGGCCTTCTACGAGAAGGGGCTGAACCAGAAGGACGCCGACGCGGCGCTCGCCTATGTCGGCAACCGCTATGTGCAGCACAATCCCGGCGCGGCCGACGGTCCCGAAGGCTTCCGCAAGTTCATCGGCTTCCTGCGCGAGAAGTTTCCGAACTCGCACAGCGAGATCAAGCGTTCGTTCGTCGACGGCGACTACGTGATCTTGCACGTCCACGCCGTACGCGAGCCCGGCACCCGCGGCAATGCGATCGTAGACATCTTCAAGCTCGAGGACGGCAAGATCGTCGAGCATTGGGATGTGGTGCAGCCCGTTCCGGAGAATCCTGCGAATAACAACACGATGTTCTGAGCCTCTTCGTCATGGCCGGGCACAGCCGCCCGAAGGACGGCGCCGCTTCCGCTCGCCTATCTCCCCGGCCATGACGGTATTGGGCTTGGCTATCGGCTGCGGCCGAGCCAGCGTTGGGTCGGAAACAGTTGCACGTGCCAGCGCCGCGCTGCCGCGCCCCACACGCCCCTTGGCATGAACAGCATGATCAGGATGGCGAGCGTGCCGAGCACGACCAGATACAGGCTGCCATACTGGGCGAGCCAGGTGACCAGCCCCCACAGCAGGAGCACGCCGACCATCGGGCCTTCGATGGTCCGCACGCCGCCGATCACGACGATGAAGATCACATAGGCGGTCCAGTCGGTGACGCTGAAGGCGGCGTCCGGCGAGATGCGTGCCTTCTGCAGATAGACCACCGCGCCGACCATGCCGGTGGCGAAGGCGACCGCGATCCACAGCACATGGCGAATCCGCGCGGTGCGGACGCCGACGCTGCGCGCGGCCGCTGCGTTGTCGCGGCTTGCCGCCAGCGCGAGGCCATGGCGCGAGCGGATGAAGGCGTAGATGCCGAGCGTGACCAGCACGGCGAGCAGCAGCGCCAGCCAGTAGACCAGCACGTCGCGCGCGGCCGCCGGCCGCAATCCGAGCAGCGCCTGCACCGCCTTCAGCCCGACCATTTGCGACAGTTCGCTCGGCGAGATCGACATCCCGGTGCCGCCGCCGAGCGACTTGAACTGGGCGCAGATCAGCCGCAGCGCTTCAGCGGCCACCCAGCTGCCGATCGCGAAATACGGTCCCTCCAGCCGGAACAGCAACGGGCCGAGCACCGCCGCGATCAGCGCCGCGAACAGCCCGGCCAGCGGGATCGCCGCAACGGGGTCGAGCCCGGCCAGCACGATGCCGCCAAACAGCGCATAGGCGCCGAGCCCGACAAACGCCTGCTGCCCGACCGACACCAGCCCGCCCCACCCGGCCAGCACGTTCCAGAGCTGCGCCAGCGTCAGCATGGTGAAGACGAAGATCAAATCCTGGATCAAATTGCGCGACGCGATCGCGGGCAACGCGGCAAGCACCACGACCAGCGCGATGCCGGCCACCGCGGCAGCGCGCGACAACCGCGTGCCGATCCGAATTTGCCACACCGGCAGATCCGCCGGGCGTTGCTCCCGGCTTGCCGGGACATGGATGCTTTCGACGCTCATGTCCGCCTCGCCGGAAACAGACCGCGCGGCCGCACCATCAGCACGGCAAGGAAGGTGAGATGGCCGGCCAGGATCTGCCATTCCGGATTGATCCGCCCCCCGATCGCCTGCGCCAGCCCAAGCACGATGCCGCCCGCCAGCGTTCCCCACAGACTGCCGAGACCGCCGATGATCACGGCCTCGAACGCATAGAGCAGCCGCGCCGGGCCGATCGACGGATCGAAGCTGGCGCGGATGCCGAACACGACAGCGGCAATCACCGACACCGCGAGCGACAGCCCGACCGCAATGGCGTAGACATTGCGCTCATTGACTCCCATCAATTGCGCGATCGCGGGATTGTCGGCGGTGGCGCGGAAGGCGCGGCCGAGCGAGGTGCGGTAGAAAATGAGCTGCAGCAGCGCGACGGCGGCGATCGCCGTCACCAGCGCCGTGAGCGGCGCCAGTCCGACGCTCAAGCCCGGGGCCAGCGTCACCGACGAGGATTCGAACGCGCCCGCCTGCAGCCGCCGGCTGTCCGCGCCGTAGCCCAGCAGCAACCCGTTCTGGATCACGATCGACAGGCCGAAGGTGACCAGCAGCGGCGGCAGAATGTCGTCGCCGAGCACCCGCTCCAGCACCAGCCGCTGCAGCACGAAGCCGAGCACGAACATCGTCACGACGACCAAGAGGGCTGCGGCCGCAAACGGCAGGCCGAGCGCCGTGGTCGCGCTGAGCACCAGATAGGCCGCGAGCAGGATCAGGTCGCCATGCGCCAGATTGACGAGCCGCATGATGCCGAAGATCAGCGACAGGCCGAGCGCGAACAGCGCATAGACGCCGCCGAGCAGCACGCCCTCGATGATGGTATCGAACCCGCTCATGGCTCCCTCATGCTCCGAAATAGGCCGCGCGGATCGTGTCCTGATCCACATCCTTCGGCCGCCCGCTCAGCGTGACGCGACCTTCCTGCAGGCAATAGAAGCGATCGGCGGCCCGCAGCGCGCGGGCGATGTCCTGTTCGACCAGCACGACCGCGGTGCCGCCCGAACGGATCTGCGGCAGCATGCGGTAGATGTCTTCCACCACGATCGGCGCGAGGCCGAGGCTGATCTCGTCGCACAGCAGGACCTGTGGGTTCGACATCAGCGCGCGGCCGATCGCCACCATCTGCTGCTGGCCGCCCGACAACGCCGTGACGGCGCCGCGCCGCCGCTCCTTCAGCACCGGGAACATCCGGTAGACCGCCGCGAGATCCCACGGCGCGCTGCGTTCGCCGCCATAGGCGCCGATCAGCAAATTCTCCTCGACGCTGAGCGAGGGAAACAGCTGACGGCCCTCGGGGACCAGCGCAAGGCCGAGCCGCACGATGCGGGCGGCGGACGCATCGCCGATCGCCCGACCGCCGAGGCGGATGGCATCGGACCGGTTCTTCACGAGCCCGGCCAGCGACTTCAACATGGTCGATTTGCCGGCGCCGTTGGCGCCGATCACCGCGACCGCCTCGCCTTCGCTCAGCTCGAAGTCGATGCCGAACAGCGCCTGGAAGTCGCCGTAGAACGCATCGAGCGCCGTGACATTGAGCAGCGCAGTCATGCCGGCACTCCCATGTAAATGGTCTCGACCTCGCGCGAGCGCATCACCTCGACCGGCACGCCTTGCGCGACCACCTTGCCGAAGTTCAGCACCACCAACCGCTGCACCACCGCGAGCAGCGCGTGCACCACATGCTCGATCCAGATGATGCCGACGCCTTCGGCGTGGATGGTGCGGATGGTCTCGACCAGTTCGTGACATTCGGCATCGGTGAGACCGCCTGCGATCTCGTCGAGCAGCAGCGTGCGCGGCTTGGTGGCGAGCGCCCGCGCCAGCTCCAGCCGCTTGCGATCGAGCAGCGGCAGGCTGCCCGCAAGCCGGTTGGCCTTGGCTTCGAGGCCGGTCAGATCAAGCATGCGGCCGCAATGCTGGACCGCATCGGCCTCCGAGAGCCCGCCACCGAACAAGGCCGCGACCGCAAGGTTCTCGAACACCGAGAGATGATCGAACGGCTGCGGGATCTGGAACGAACGCCCGATGCCGGCGCGGCAGCGTGCTTCGGGAGCGAGAGCCGTGATGTCGACGCCATCGAGGACGACGCGGCCGGCATCCGGCCGCAGCAGCCCGGTGATCAGGTTAAACAGCGTCGATTTGCCGGCACCGTTCGGCCCGATCACGCCCAGCGCCTCGCCGGACACGAGCGTCAGGTCGATCGCGTCGGCAACGACGATGGCGCCGAACCTTTTCGAGATGGCATGAAGTTCGAGCATGGTCGCCCACTGGATGATTGCGGCGGAAAGAAGATGCGTGGCAATGCCACGCATCTGCTGCCTTCGATTCTTGCTTTCGATTCTTGCCTGCGATGAAGCGCCGACTTGCGCTAGCTCAACGCCTGCATGTCGCCGCCGAGCGGGATCTGCGGCGCCAGCTTGTTGTCCGTGATCACCATGTCGTACTTGTCGCCATTGAGCCGCCACTGGCCGCCGACCAGCGGTGTCTTGGCGATGTTCTTCGCAGCGAATGGCGGCACCGCGCTGGAGCCGAACGCGACCTGGCCCACGATCGTATCGAGCTTGGTGGCGCCGATCGCTTTCGCGAGCGCCGCGCCATCGCCCGGATCGCCGGAGCGCTTGATCGCGTCGATCGCGACCTCGAACAGCGAATGCACGAAGCCGATCGGCTGGGTCCACTGCTTGCCGGAGGCCTGCTCATATCCCTTGGCGAGATCGGCCGCGCTGACGCCGCTGAGGCTCGACTTGTAGGGATGCGTCGGCGTCCACCAGACCTCGGTCGAGATGTTGTTGCCGCCCTTGCCGAGCGCCTGCACCGACGCCGGGAACAGCAACGCCTTGGCGACCGACACGACCTTCGGCTTCAACCCCTTCTGGCGCGCCTGATTCCAGAACGTGGTGAAGTCGGGCGGGATGATCACGCCCGTGATGATCTCGGCATCGGCGCCACGGAAGGCGGCAATCTGCGAGCTGAAATCATCGGTGAGATTCTGGAAGCGGCCGGGATCGGTCAGCTTGAAGCCCTGCTTGGCCATGACAGGCGGGAAGCCGATCGTGGTGTCGCCCCAGGCATTGCCGTCGGCATCGTTCGGAAACAGCGCGCCGACCGATTTGTTGGTCGCGACCTGGCTCCACATGCTGGTGAAGACGCCGATCACGTCCTCGAGGCCCCAGAAATAATGGAAGGTGTAGTCGAACGGCTTCCAGCTCTTGGGGTCGCCGGGATTGGCCTGGCGGCCGATGAAATTGGTCTGCCACGGTGCGACGGTGGAAATGCATGGCACCTGTTCGAGCTCGCACTGCGTCGCCACCGGATTGTTGGTCTCCGGCGTCGCGCCGACCACGATCAGGCTGACATTGTCGCGGATGATCAGTTCCTTGGCGACTTCGGCGGCGCGGTTCGGATTCGATTGGCTGTCCTTGGTCACCACCTCGACCGGATAGGTCTGCGATCCGACCTTGACGCCATCCTTGATGAATTTCCTGAATTCGCCGAGCACGAAATCGTCGGCTTCGGCGAACGCCGCGAGCGGCCCGCTCTTCGGCGAGACATAGCCGATCTTGATCGGCTTGTTGGCGGCTCGGATGGCCGGAGAGAACAACGTGGTCGCGCCTGCGGCGGCGAAACCGCCGGCGATGCTTTGCAGCACGCGGCGGCGATCGAAAGACAATGCGTTCAAGTGGTCGTTGGCGTTCAAATGTTCCTTGGTCATTTTCCCCTCCCTTGAGGCAAGCCGGTTTTCAAGCCGGCTGCCGTTCATTCCGTTCTGAAAATTGCCAGCGCCGCGCCGCATCACGCGGCGGCGACGGACTTCGTTTGCGCCTTCGCGCCGCGGCCGAGGATCTGACCGAACACGTCGAGCAGCACATCGGAGGCATTCCCCGCCGCCTCCCTGGCGCGCCAGGCGACATACATGTCGGGACGCACCAGCACGCAGCCGTCCTCATCGACCTCGCTCTGGCGATACCAGTCGGCATAGATGTCGAGGGCATCGCAGCCTTGCGGGCCGATCGTCACCACATCGAGCGGCAGGCCGTAGGCCTTCTCGACCGCGGCAGCGGCCGCCTTCCAACCGTCGCCGCCGATCCCGGTGAGCAGCGTGAAGCGGCCCTTGCCGGTGAGATCGAGCGTCGACTTCCGCTCGCCCTGATGCTCGACCCAGACATGCGGCAGGTGCGCGCCGGGCCAGGTGGTGGCCTGATAATACAGCTCGTGATCGCGACTGAAGGCCGGCATCGGCGTGCCATCGGACACCACGGCGGTCGACCCGTAGCGTTGGTTCATCTCGACGCCGTGGCAGTTGAACTCGTAGCTCTTGTTGGCGATCGCCTCGTAGAGCTTCTTGCGGCGCGCCTTGCCCTCGGCGGTCGGCGCCTTGCGCGCCGCGATCGCCTTGCGCGCCTCAACCGGATCGGTCGAGGCGACGAGGCCCACCGCCTCGAAGATCGGCGGGAAGTCGCCGATGCTCTTGTTGGCGCGGGTCACGATCTGCTTGCCGACCGGCTGGCGCTCGGCCGAATATGTTTCCAGCAGCGACGGCGCCGCGTGACCCTCGAGCACCAGTTTCAGCTTCCAGCACAGATTGAACGAATCCTGGATCGAGGTGTTGGAGCCGAGGCCGTTGGTCGGCGGATGGCGATGCACGGCGTCGCCGACGCAGAACACGCGGCCGGACGAATAGTGGCCGGCATACATCTCGTTCACGGTCCAGGTCGAGGTGGAGCGCACCTTGACCTCGAGGGTCTCGTCGCCGACGAGATTGCGCACGATCGAGATCGCCTCGTCATTAGAGAGCTTGCGCTCGCCCTGCTCGATATCGTAGCCCCAGATGATCAGCCACTCATTCCATGGCCGCACCATTCGGATCAGGCCGGCACCGATGCCGCCGATCTCGGCACCGGGCTGCAGCACCCAGTACAGCACGCTCGGCCGATGCGCGACGTACTTGCTCAAGTCGGCCTGCACGATGATGTTCATGCTGCCGGCGCGGCCCATCTGGCCCTCCATCGGCAGCCCGATCACTTCGGCGACCCGGCTGCGGCCGCCATCGGCGCCGATCAGATATTTAGCGCGGATCTGATAGGTCTCACCGGACAGGCGATCCTTCACGGTCGCCGTGACGCCGTCGGCATCCTGCACCAGGTCGACGAACTCGGTGTTGAAGCACAGCGAGGTGCCGCGCTGGCCGGCGGCCTCGATCAGGATCGGCTCGAGGAAATTCTGCGGCAGGTCGCAGATGCGCGCGGGACTGGCGAGATCGTAATCAGCCTTGCGCGAGGGATGGTTGCCCCAGGAATACAGCCGGCCGAATTCCTCGCCGGCGAGGCTCTCGCAGAACACGTTGTTGGCCATCAGATGCTGCGGCACGGCCTGCGCGACGGCCTTCTCCTCGAGGCCGAGATCGCGCAGCACCTCCATCGCGCGCTGGTTGGTGATGTGGGCGCGCGGCGTGTCCGCCAGCCAGCCATATTTCGTCACCAGGATATGCTTGACGCCATACATGCCGAGCAGCGCCGCCGCCGTCGCGCCGGCCGGGCCGCTGCCGACGACAAGGACGTCGGTCTCGATCGGTTTGCTGGTCATGGTCCTCTCCTTGGTCGTCTTGTTGGTTGCGATCGTCATTCCGCGGCCATCATCGGCTTCGGCACCAGGCCCGCGCCTGGCTTCATCTGGAAGTCGTAAGTCATCAGATGCCATCGGCCGGAGACCCGCTCGCCGTTGGGCAGCGCCGGCTCGCTGCGCGGCTCGACGCGCGCAATGAGCTCGTCCTTGACGCCGAACACCACGTCGCTGCGCAGATATTCGTCGCCATCGAGGAAGACGTGGGTGATCAGCGGCTCATAGCCCTCAGCCTTGACCAGGAAATGCACATGCGCCGGCCGCATCGGATGGCGTTGCGTGGCGGTGATGAGATCGCCGACCGGGCCATCGGTCGGGATCGGATAGCTGCACGGCAGGATGGTGCGGAAGGAGAAGCGGCCGTCGGCATCGGTGACGAAGCGCGCGCGCAGCGACGGGCCATGAGCCGCATAGTCCGCCTTCTGCGAATCGTAGAAGCCGTCATCGTCGGCGTGCCAGACATCGATCTCGGCACCGGCGAGCGGCTTGCCGGCAAGGTCGGTGACGCGGCTCTGCACGAACATCACTTCACCGTCGATGCCCTCCGAGATGCTGGCGCCGTGCGGTGTGACGCGGTGCTCGCCGACATAGAACGGGCCAAGCACCGTGGTCTCGGTCGCGCCCTCGCGCTCCCGGTGATTGACCGCATCGACCAGCATCGAGACGCCGAGCACGTCGGAGAGCAGGATGAACTCCTGGCGCAGCGGCGTGCAGGTCTGGCCGGTACGGGTCAGGAATTCGATCGCCCGATTCCATTCCTCGAAGGTGAGCTCGGTGCGGCGCACCAGATCGTGCAGCGACTTGACCGTCTCCTCGATGATGAACTTCAGCCGCTTGTTCGGCGTGTTGGCGAAGCTGCTGATCACCTCGTCGGTGAGGTCATGCTCGTTGAAATTGGCCATCGTGTTGTCCTTTGATCTTGAGATGTCAGTGCTGCACGGGCGCATCGCCGCGCCAGGCTGCCGCGATCAGGTCCTGGATCGCGACGCGCTCGACAGGTCTTGGATTGGCATAGGGGTTGCGCACCGCCATCTCGGCAGCGCGCGCGATGCCGTCCTCGGGCATTCCGATGTCGGCCAGTCGGCGCGGCAGCGCGAGCCGGCACGCGAGGTCGAACAGCGCTCGCGGCGCATCCGTCGTACCCAACGCGCGCGCAATCCGGCTCATCGCCTCCGGCGCCGCGGCGGCGTTGTAGGCAGCCGCATGGGGCAGCACGATTGCGTGGGTTTCGGCATGCGGCAGGTTGAACATGCCGCCCAGCACGTGGCAGAGCTTGTGGTGCAGCGACATCCCGACGGCACCGAGGCAGACGCCGCATAGCCACGCGCCATAGAGCGCGTCGCGGCGGGCGCCGGGATCGGCAGGCGCCCTCATGATGCGCGGCAATGCGCGGGCGAGCGCGGCGATGCCGTCCTCCGCCATCAGCGAGGTCAGCGGGTTGGCATCAGGCGCATAAAGCGCCTCGACGGCATGCGCGATTGCGTTCAAGCCGCTGGCGGCGGAGATGTGCGGCGGCAGGCTGACGGTGAGATCGACGTCGTAGATGACGGTGTCCGGCACCAGATCCTGGGAATGCTGCGTGGTCTTGATGCCGTTGCTGGTCTCGCCGAGGATCGGCGTCATCTCCGAACCGGCATAAGTGGTCGGCATCGCGATGTGCGGCAACCCGGTGCGCAGCGACAGCGCCTTGCCGAGCCCGACCGTCGAGCCGCCGCCGATCGCCACCAGCCCATCGATGTCGCGGGACTCCACCATGCGAAGCGCTTCATTGGTGACCTCGACCGGCGTATGCATGCGTGCGCCTGCAAAAAGTCCGGCGAGCCTGTCGCCGAGGCCTGCGCCGAGCCGGCGCCCGAGGTCCCGCTGCTCGCTCGTGGTCAGCACCAGCGCCCGCTTGATGCCAAGCCGCTCGCTCTCCTCGCCAAGCCGCGCCGAGGTGCCGGTGCCGAACACCACGCGATATTGCTGCGAGCAATAGGCAAAGGTGCCCTGGCCGGCATCACCGGCCGCCGCAACGGACGCAATGGATGCGCCTCCGGCATCCGGCATCGCGACACTCATGGCATTTCTCCCAAGCCGGCGAACCGGCAATCTCGTCTTGTTGGGAGAAAGCTAGCGGCGATCGGCTACGGCGCGCCTGCACGAAACCGGAGAAAATCTGCACGAAACCGGAAAAATCATCCGTAGGCTTGGCGCTAGCGCCCCCGCCCGTCCGAGCCGCCCGCTAATGGCTGCGCCGGTATCGCCCCGGCGTCACGCCGGTGAAGCGGCGGAACATGCGGGTGAAGTGCTCCTGATGGGAGAAGCCGCAGGCCAGCGCGATATCGGCGAGGCTCTGCGTCTCGTCGGCGAGCAGCGCCCTGGCGCGCTCGATGCGCAGATTGAGCACGTATTGGTAGGGCGAGACGCCGCTGGTCGCCTTGAACAGGCGCACGAAATATTCGGTGCTGCGGCCGCACAGCTCCGCCAGTTGGTCGAGCCGGATATCGCTATCGAGATTGGCGTCGACGAATTCGCGGATGCGCGCCATCTGCCTGACGCTCAGCAGGTTCGGATGCTTGCCGGCCTCCACGCTCGGCTTGTGGAAATTGATCGCGACGAAGCGGTTGGCGATCGCCTGCGCGATCGGATCGACGAACAGCGACGAAGCCGGCAGGCCGCCGGTGATGGTGTCGCCGATCGCCGCGGCGAGATGCTCCAGCACCGCATCCTGATCGCCGAGCATCGGCGAGAGCCCACCGATCAGGCTCGCCGCCCCGTCCCGGCCCGCGAACAGATCGGAGCGCAGATAGATGTGGGTGGATTCCAGCGCCTCGCGCAGCACCACGTTGCAGGCGTGCCCGGCCGGCAGGAAGAACACCCCTCCGCGCGGGATCTGCCGGGCAACCGACTTGCCGTCCATCACATAGGTGATGTCGACCGGGCCACCCCGGTGCAACACCATCAGATTGTCGGAGAGCGCGTGGAAGTGCCCGTCAAACGGCCGCTCACGCTGGACCGAGGCATACGCGGACGACCAGCCGAGCCCTTCGCTCGAGCCGCGGAATTCGGCCTGGAAACGGTCCAGGATCCCGTGCGTCTCCTGCACCCCAAAATTCGACGTCGCCTGCATCCGACAGACCAAGGGCTCGAGGCTTCGGTGCCGCGAGTGAAACCCAACGGCCCTCGATTTTCAACACAATCGAACCGAACGGCGCTTCTGGAGGTCCTGCTGCGTCGCAATAGCGGCGCCTGCTACTCCTTGACCGCGATCCAGATCACGTGGCGCACGCCGCGGCCTTGGCCGGTGGCGCGGACGGCGACTTCGTTGACGGCGAACCCGGCGCGGGACAGCGATTTCGGGAACTTGGCGTTCGGACCGGACGACCAGACGGCGAGCACGCCGCCGCGCTGCAGCGCCGTGTGGGCGATCTTGAGTCCTGAGATGTCATACAGCGCGTCATTGGCCTTGCGGGTCAGGCCTTCCGGGCCGTTATCGACATCGAGGAGAATGGCATCGTAGGTGCGCGGATTGCGCTCGATCACATCGGCGACATCGACCTCCTGCACGCTCACGCGGGGATCGTTCAGGCTGTCGCCGAAGATCTCGGCCATCGGGCCCCTCGCCCAAGCGACTACTGCCGGCACCAGCTCGGCCACCACGATTTCCGCCTCGGGTCCAAGCACGGTGAGCGCCGCCCGCAGCGTGAAGCCCATGCCGAGGCCGCCGATGAGAAAACGCGGCCGTGCGACCTTCTCGATCTTCTTTGCGGCGAGCGTCGCCAGCGCGGCTTCCGAGCCCGACAGACGGCTGTTCATCAGCTCGTTAGTGCCGAGCATGATCGAGAACTCGCGGCCGCGCCGCATCAGGCGCAATTCACCTTCGGTGCCAGGAATGCGCGCGGTATCGATCTTTTCCCAGGGAATCATGCGGCGGCTTGTAGCATGGCCGGCACGCTTGCCGAAGGCGCGCGGCTAGCCTCCGGCCCAGACGTCGAGCACGTAGCGGTTCCTGGTTCCCATCTCCTCGATCCAGCGCGCGGCGGCGCCAGTGTCGACACCGGTGCGGTCGCGATAGATCGACATCAGGGTCGCCTTGACGTCGGGCTCCATCTTGCCGCCGTCGCCGCAGACATAGACGATCGCGCCCTTCTCGATCAGTTCCCAGACCCGATCCTTCTGCGCGGCGACGAGATGCTGCACATAGGTCTTCGGCCCGTCGGCGCGCGAGAAGGCGGTGTGGAGTTCACCGACGCCATCGGCGGCGAACGCCTTCAGCTCGTCCGCATAGATGAAGTCCTGCTCCGGATGGCGGCAGCCGAAGAACAGCATCGCAGGGCCCAGCGTCGCGCCTTTTGCCTTGCGCGCGGCGCGCTCCTGCAGGAAGCCGCGGAACGGTGCGAGCCCGGTGCCCGGCCCGATCATGATGATCGGCACGGCGTTGTCGTCAGGCAGGCGGAAGCCGGCCTTGGTCTCCTTGATCGTGGCATGGATGGTGTCGCCGGCGCGGCGGCGCGCCAGATAGTTCGAGCAGACGCCCTTGTAGATGCCGCGGCCAGAGCTCGCGGGCGCCTCGACGACGCCGACGGTGACGCTGCAGCGCTGCGCCTCGCCGGCCGGAGACGACGAGATCGAGTAATAGCGCGGTGCCAGCAGCGACAGCATCTCGAGGTAAAGGTGGAACGGCAGCTCGCAGGCCGGATATTCCTCGAGCAGGTCGAACACCGATTTGCGCCTGGCCAGCACCTCGGCGCGATAGCGCCCGGCGGAAGCCTCATCGTCGCCGACATAGGCCATCAGCTTCGGCTTGGTCACCGGGCATCGGGTGTGCTCGGCCATGATCTGGATCTGCTTGCGGGTCGCGACCTGCTGCAACTCGACGAACTCGGTGAGCAGCCGCCCGACCGACACGGCGTTGCCGACCGGCAGTTGCGCGCGGCGGCCTTCCGACACCTGCAGACGGATCTGGTCGGCCGGCAGGAAGCCGAACCGGCGCGCAACGGAATCGACCAGGGTCGGATCGTTGCGCGGCACCACGCTGAGATGATCGCCGACGCGATATTTCAGGCTGGCCGGCAGCTCGACCTCGATATGCCGGGTCGAGCGTTCCGACGGATGGGCACCTTCCTTGGTCTGCAACTCGTTGTTGGCGAGCACCTTCATCGGCACCGCGCCACCCTGCGTCACGATGGTGTTGACCGCGCCCTGCGCCACCGGCTCGATCGCGTAGAGCGGCTCGTCCTCGGCGGTGCGGGTGAAATTCCAGTCGATGCCGAATTCCTTGGTCGCGACCTTCGCGGCCTCCGGGAACCATTTCTGGAACTGGCCGTCGAGATCGCTGCGCGCATCGCCCTCGCCGCGCGGATAGACGGCGCGCGCGCCGTGCTTGGTCAGCTCCTCGTCGATGAAGCGCGGCACCGACTGGTAGGTCGCCGCCCAATCGCTGTTGCCGCAGCCGAACACCGCGTAGCGCACCTTGGCGAAGGCATCCTTCGGCAGGTCGCCTTCCAGCCATTTGACGAATTGCGTCGCATTGTCGGGCGCCGCGCCGTTGTAGGAGGCGCAGATGATCAGGACGCCGCCCTCCTCCGGCAGCTTGCCGACATAGTCGTCCAGCGGACCAAGCCGGGTGGCGAAGCCGTTGATCTCCGACAGATCCGCCATGCGGGTCGCCAGCTCCTCGGCCGAGCCGAGGTTGGAGCCGTAGAGCACCAGCATCGGCGTGTTGTGACCGGGGCGCGTGGTCGGCGCGCGCGGTGCCTTCGGCGCGGCCGCAACGGCGCCCGTGCTGCCGGCGAACGCGCCGCGATCCTTGTCGTCGCGCCGCCGCACCTTGATCCTGAAGCCGTCGGGCTTGACGGTCAGTGTCTCCTTCAGGTGCATCTGGTAGCGATGCACGTCGAGCAGCCTGAAGCGTTGCAGGATCATCCCGATCGCGAGCGCCGCCTCGTGCATGGCAAAGCCGCGGCCGATGCAGGCGCGCTGGCCGTTGCCGAACGGCTTCCAGGCATTGATCGGGCGTTTTGCTTCCGCCTCACGGCTGAAATTCTCGGGATCGAACACGTCAGGGTTCGATCCCCAGACCGAGGGATCGCGATGCAGCGCCATCACCAGAATCGTGATGAAGGTGTTCTTCTTGAGCTTGTACTTGCCGCCGATCGTCTCGTCGTTGAGCGGCGCAATGCCATAGGCCGGCGCCGGCGGCCACAGCCGCAGCGCTTCCTTGAGGCATTGGGTGATGTAGGTGAGCTGCGTCACCTGCTGATAGGTCGGTCTCGCGTCGACGTCGGGACCAAGGACGCGATCGACCTCCTCATAGGCCTTCTTCAGCACCTCGGGATGCTTCAACAGCGCATAGATCGTGCACGACAGCAGGCCGCTGGTGGTCTCGTGGCCGGCGATCAGGAAGGTGTTGATCTGATAGCGGATGTTGACGTCGTCGAGCTGCTCGCCGGTGGCACGATCGACGCCGGTCATCATCGCGGCCAGCATGTCCTTCTTGTCGCTGGTCACGTCGGTATTGCCGCGACGTTCGGCGATGATCTCGTCGACCATCTTGTTCATGAAGGCGACGTCGTCGGCGAGCGTCTTGCGCCGCTTCTGCATCCACAGACCCTCGAGCGGCAGGCCGCGGGTCATCATGATGGTCTCGAGCGAGCGCACCAGCGATTCCACGAACGGGTGGTAGTCGCGGCGGTAGAACGAATTGAAGCGGTAGTCGAAGCCGCACAGCCCGATGGTGTCGAGGGTCAGCGCCGTCATGTCGTGGACGACCTCGATCTCCTCGTCGGCGTTGAGGCGCTCCCATTTCTTGACCAGCTGCTCGGCGATATCGACCATGCTCGGGTGATACGACTGCATGGCGCGGTTGCCGAACGGCTGCATCAGGATGTTGTGCGCCTTGCTCCAGTTCGGCTCCTTGGTGTCGGCGGTGAACAGCCCGTCGCCGCCGACCGCACGCACCCGGCGCAGCGAGCCGCGCACCGCCTTGTCGAAGCGCTTCTCGTCGGAGAGCTCGTCGACCAGATCGTGACCGGAGACGATCACGATCGGCGCGCCCATCATGTCGAGCCAGAAGATCGGCCCGAGCTCCTTGGAGAGCTTCACCAGATGCTGCACCGGCGCGGTCGAGTCCAGCGACAGCATGTTGCCGACCACCGGCTTCGTCGGCGGATGCGGAATCGGACTCAGTCTGTTGCCGGACGCCATCTCGGAAGTGCCCCCTCACTACTCGCCGTCATCCCTGCATAACGGCTTTGCCGTTATTGCTCGAGGAGCGCGCACCGCGCGCGTCTCGAAGGATGGCCGCTTGCTCCAGTCCCCCTCATCCTTCGAGGCGCGCCGAAGCCGGCGCGCACCTCAGGATGACGCCTAGCCGAATTTTCGCTTGCGCCACTCAATCAGCTTGGCGCTGACCTCGTCCGGCTTTTCCTGCTGGGTCCAATGGCCGCTGTCGCGGACCAGATACTTTTCGAGGTCCGGCACCAGCTTCTCCATGCCATCGGCGGCAGACGGCGGCAGCACCGCGTCGTTCTCCGCCATGATCATCAGCGACGGCACCCGCACGTGATGGTCGAGCCCGGCCGAACGTTCCCAGTTGCGGGTGAAGTTGCGATACCAGTTGATGCCGCCGGTGAACCCGGTCTTGCTGAAGGTGTCGACGAACACCTTCTTCTCCTCGGCCGACAGGATCGGCGTCCGCGGATCGTGCTTGGCGTCGTAGTTCGCGATCATCTGCGGGAACGCCAGGTTCAGCCGCGCCGAGGCGCCGACGCCGGCGATCGGCTGTTCCTCCGGTGTGCCCGGCGGGCGCGCCGCCGGCTTGCGCATGAAAGCGTCGAAGGTCTGCTCCACGCGGCTGCCGAAGATGCGGTCGGGCTCGCGCGCCGGATCCTGGAACTGGACGATGTACATCTGGTCGCCGAAACGCTGGCGGAACAGCGCGATCGGGTCCATCGGCGCGCGGTTCAGATGCGGCGTGTTGACGCCGACGACGCCGGCAACCCGCGAAGGATGCCTGAGCGGCATCTGCCAGACGACAAAGCCGCCCCAGTCGTGACCGACGAAGATCGCCTTGTCGATCTTGAGATGGTCGAGCAGGCCGACCAGATCGCCGGTCAGGTGCTCCATGTCGTAGGCCTCGACCGGCTCCGGCCGGTCGGTCGCGCCATAGCCGCGCTGATCCGGGGCGATCACCCGGATGCCGGCTTCACCCAACGCCTTGATCTGGTGGCGCCAGGAGAACGCCAGTTCAGGCCAGCCGTGGCACAGCACCACGGGCGGCGCGTCGGTCCTGGGGCCTGCTTCGTAGAACCCCATGCGGATGCCGTTGGTCTCGGCGAACTGCAGCGGTGGCATTTCGATCATTGACAGGATTCCTATTCGGCCGCGCCCTTGATGTCGGCAGGCGGCGGCGCGAACGCCGCCTCGAGTGCATCGAATTCGAGCGGCAGCATGTCGCACATCACCTGCACATGCGGAATGATGTTGGCACCGACGATGAAGCCGAAATCAAGCTGATCGCGGTAGCTCTGCACGGTGATGTTGAGCGCGATCCCGTGGGTCGAGATCGAGACCGGGAAGATGTGCAGCAGCTCTGCGCCAGCCGCGTACAGCGTCTGCCGCGGACCCGGCACGTTCGACACCGTGATGTTGGTGGCTGGCGGCAGCACATTGGACAGGTCGGATCGGCTGTAGAGCAGCGCCATGATCTGCACCAGGATCGGCGCGCCCAGCAGCGAGATGTTGGAGACCTGCGGCACCAGGGCGCGCAGCGGATGCGACATCTCCTTGGACTTGGTGGACTGCGCGATGATGGTTTCGAGCCGCTTCTTCGGATCCTCGACGTCGGTCGCGATCGAGCAGATCATACCGAACACCTGGTTGTTGGATTCGGCGTTGCCTTCCTCGCGCAGCGAGATCGGCACACCTGCCGTCAGCGACTTGTTCGGCAGCGCGCCCTGGCTGATCAGATAGCGCCGCACCACGCCCGAGGCGAGCGCCAGCACGACGTCGTTGAGCTTGCCGCCCGATGCTTTCGCCAGCGCCTTGGCGCGCGACAGCGAGATCGAGGTGCCGGCAAAGCTGCGCTCCGACGAGATCGCCTTGTTGAGGATGGTCGGCGGCGAGGACATCGCTTGCAGGCTCTCGCGCGACCTGGGATCGGCGATCTTGGCGACCACGTCGGACAGGCTCTTGAGCATGGTCGGCATGGAGCCCGCGAACTTCACCGCGCTCTCGATCTGGAACATGGCATTGTCGAACAGGATCGAGCCGAGGTCGCTCTTGCCGGAGCGCGGCAGTTCCAGGCTCTTTTGCGCGGTGGCGGCCGCTTCGAACGGCTGGGTCCAGAGCTGCTGATAGGCGTCGATCAAATTGGCCGCGATGTCGCGCGGCTCCTGCGCGACCTTTTTGGCACTCGGCGGATCGATCTGCCGCGGCACCGGCGTGAGGTCGTAGATCATGCTGGTCAGCGCCGCGCCGGCGCCGCCGTCGATGCAGGCGTGGTGCATCTTGGAATAGAGCCCGATCTCGTTGTCCTTCATGCCCTCGAAGACGTAGAACTCCCAGAGCGGGCGGGCGCGGTTCAACAGCTTGGCGTGCATCCAGCCGACGATGCGCTCCAGCGTCGCGCGGTCGTGCGGCGCAGGCAGGCTGGCGCGAAAGATGTGGCGGTCGATGTCGAACTGGTCGTCCTCGACCCAGGACGGGTGATCGATGTCGAGCGGCGCCTTCTGCAGGCGCGCCTTGAGGATCGGCGCAATGTGCAGCCGCGAGGCGATCATCGCCTTGAACTCCTCGAAGAAGTCGCCCTTGTAGCCGTCGGGCAGCCGGAAGATCGCCATGCTGCCGACATGCATCGGCATTTCCGGCGTTTCCAGATACAGAAACGATGCGTCCAGCGAGGACAGCTTTTTGGCGTCGCTCATGGTCTCCTCCCGAGAGCCAACTCACGCGGGCGCCTTGGCGGCGCCTCTCGTCGTCTGGTTAGGATAGTGCCTGTTCTGCCGGCCCATAGGCAATGGCAAAGGGGCCCGAGCGGTCAAAATGCCGGAACTCCCCTTCCGGCTGTGCCAGCCGGTCCGCGATCGCCCACAGCGCCGCGGGGTTGACGCCGAGGCCGAGATGGCTGGCCAAATGCACCTCGATGTTCTCGGCGGTCACCGACGGCCGTACCCGTGAGGTCCGCCAATTCACGATGCCGTCGGTGCGGGAATAGATCGAGGTTGCCGGCACCGGCATGTCGCCGGCGATCGCCGCGCGAATCTCGGGAATATCGTCCACCCCCTCGCCGGACAGCAGCTCGTACAGCCGGGTCGCGTTGGTGGCGCGGATATCGTCGGCGAACGGGCTGCCCAGCGTGATGATGGAGCGCACCAGCTCAGGCATCTGCGACGCCAGGTCGCGCGCATAGACGCCGCCGAGGCTCCAGCCGATGATCGAGACCTTGCGCCCCGACGCCTCATGGACCCGCTTCAGCAGGTCGCGCAGCGCAGTCCGCCTGCTGGAGATCCCGCCGAAATTGCGGCCCATGTTCCAGGCGTAGGCGTCATAGCCGAGCTCCTTCAGATAGCGCCGCATCGGCGCCATCGAAAGGTCGCTGGCGAGGAAGCCGGGCAGCGCCAGCACCGGATGACCGTCGCCCTTCGGCGCCTGCATCAGCAGGGGCGACAGCAGCAGGCTCGAATTCAGCTCGAGCACGCCGCGCGCTTCCGCCAGCATCAGGAACAGGCTGGGCGGACGCAACCGGCGTTCGGTCGCATCGACGCTCCCCTTCGCGGCCGCCACTATTTCTTGTCCTTCTTGCCCGCGCCGCCGCCGAAGCCGGCCATCGCCACGAACATGTCCTGGAAGCGCTCGGCGAGCTTGGGATCGAAGGTGAACCAGCTTTGCAGCAACGCTTCCGGCGAAACCTTGTCGATGTTCGACAGCATCTGCTGTTGCAGCCTGTCCATCACCGCGTTCTGCATCGGTGCCACGTCCGGCAGGCCGAAGAACTGCCGCGCTTCAAGGGGCGTACAATCTATCTCGACGTTGACCTTCATATCCGCCTCCTCAAATGCGCCTGGCCCGCCTCAGTATCGCCGGGACGGGGTCGGTCACGCAAGCGAGCCGTACCTGCCCCGATGGATAGTCGGCCTCAATCATCCGTTATGGTCAACCAAACCGTTTGGAACGACGGCTCCAAACCGTTTGGAGCGACCGGCGTCAGCCGGGCTCGCGAGCGATCATTCGTGTGACCGGCAAGCAGCACTCCGAAAGTCGAATGTCACGCGCCCGCGCCAACCGCCTACTCTCCCAGCGCATTCATTGCGCTGCACCCGCGCGAACCGATTAACCCTTTGGGAAATCGCGCTTGCGCGGCCGGTAAACTCTGGCAACATGCATCAATAATACCAGCCGGACAAAGCAGCCGGCGGACAAAAACGGGGACGCGGGATCACATGTCGGTACGTTGGAGTTTGTTTGCGGCGACTGCCGTCGCGCTGGTCGCCCTTGCCTTGCCGGCATCGGCCCAGACACTGAAATATGCCAATCAGGGCGAGCTGAAGTCGCTGGATCCGTACACGCTGAAGGAAACCACGACGATCGCACACCACGCGCACGTCTACGAAGGCCTCACCGCGCGCGACAAGGACCTCAAGATCATCCCGGCGCTGGCGGAAAGCTGGGAGACGCTGAGCCCGACCAAATGGCGCTTCCACCTGCGCAAGGGCGTGAAATTCCACAACGGCGATCCGTTCACCGCCGACGACGTGCTGTTCTCCGCCGACCGCGTCCGCGCCAAGGGCTCCAATTTCCTCAGCAACGTCCCGGCCGACGCCAAGTTCACCAAGGTCGACGACTACACGGTCGACGTGACGCTGGACTCGCCCAATCCCATCCTGACCTCGCAATGGGATAGCTGGTACATCATGGACAAGAAGTGGTGCGAGGAGAACAACGCCGTCGCACCGACGCCTGCCTCCGCGACCACGCCGAGCTACGCGGCGCTGCACGAGAACGGCACCGGCCCCTTCACGATCGAGAGCCATCAGCCCGGCGTGAAGACCGTGTTCAAGGCGTTTCCAGGCTATTGGCGCAAGCCCGAGCATAATCTCCAGGAGATCATCTTCACCCCGATCGGCTCCGACGCCACCCGCGTTGCCGCGCTGCTCTCGGGCGAGGTCGATGTCATCGAGCCGGTTCCGCTGCAGGACATCCAGCGCGTCAATTCCAGCGGCGTCGCCACCGTCATGACCGCGCCGGAGATCCGCACCATCTTCATCGGCATGGACATGGCGCGCGACGAGCTGCTGTACTCCAACGTCAAGGGCAAGAATCCGTTTAAGGACATCAAGGTCCGCGAAGCCTTCTACAAGACGATCGACGTCGATCTGATCAAGACCCGCGTCATGCGCGGCATGTCGACGCCCTCGACGCTGATGATCGCGCCCGAACTCTATCCGCTGTCGAAGGAGTTCACGCGGCCGAAGCTCGATCCCGATGGCGCCAAGAAGCTGCTGGCCGAGGCCGGCTATCCGAACGGCTTCGAAGTCACGATGGATTGCCCGAACGACCGCTACGTCAACGACGCTGCGATCTGCCAGGCGGTGGTCGGCATGCTGGCCCGCATCGGCGTCAAGGTGAACCTGCTGGCGCAGCCGAAGGCACAGTATTTCGCCAAGGTGCTGAAGCCCGGCGGCTACCAGACCTCGTTGTTCATGCTGGGCTGGACGCCTGCGACCTCGGATTCCCACAACGTGCTGCACGACATCCTCGGCTGCCGTGACGATCCGAAGGACTCCACCCGAGGCGAAGCCAATCTCGGCGGCTACTGCAACAAGGAAGTCGACGCGCTCGCCGACAAGGTTCTGGTCGAGACTGACACTGCCAAGCGCGACCAGTTGATCAAGCAGGCCTACGAGATCGTCATCAAGGATTACGGCTACATTCCGCTGCATCAGCAACCGCTGGTGTGGGGCGTGTCGAAAAAGGTCAAATTGACCCAGCGCGCGGACAATCAGGTGCTGCTCTACTGGGCGACCAAACAAGGTGAATAGTGGCTCTAGCGAATTGGGTCCCGGAAGCGCAGGCTTCCGGGACCTCTCGTTTTCCGGTCGCGCAAAGCCGCGCGCCGGACGTCAAAAGCAGTGAAAGGTAGAGATGCTCGCTTTCACTCTTCGCCGCGTGCTGCAGGCGATCGGCGTGATGCTCGCCGTAGGCGTCATTGCGTTCGCGATGTTCCGCTTCGCCGGCGATCCGGTGAGCCAGATCGTCTCGATCGACACCTCGGCCGCGCAGCGCGCTGAAATCCGGCGCTCGCTCGGCCTGGACGATCCCGTGCTGGTGCAGTTCGGCCGCTACTTCATCAATGCGCTGCAGTTCAAGTTCGGCGTGTCCTACCAGTTCCGCCTGCCGGTCTCATCGCTGCTGGCGGAACGGCTGCCGGCGACGCTGGAGCTTGCGATCTGCGCCACGGTGTTCGCCATGATCGCCGGCATCCTGATGGGGGTCTATTCGGCGCTGCGCCGCGACACCGTGCTCGCCAAATTATTCCAGGCGGTGTCGCTGATCGGCATTTCGCTGCCGACCTTCCTGATCGGCATCCTCCTGATCTATCTGTTCGCGGTGACCTTGGGCTGGCTGCCCTCCTTCGGCCGCGGAGAGGTGGTGAAGCTCGGCTGGTGGACCACCGGATTGCTCACCGTCTCCGGCCTGAAGGCGCTGATCATGCCGGCGATCACGCTCGGATTGTTCCAGATGACCCTGATCATGCGGCTGGTGCGCGCCGAAATGCTGGAAGTGCTGCGGACCGACTATATCCGCTTCGCCCGCGCCCGCGGATTGACCACGCGCGCGATCCATTTCGGCCATGCGCTGAAGAACACCCTGGTTCCGGTGATCACGGTCGCCGGCCTGCAGTTTGGCTCGGTTATTGCTTTCTCGATCATCACCGAAACCGTGTTCCAATGGCCGGGCATGGGACTTCTGTTCGTGCAGGCCGTGCAAAACGTCGATATCCCGATCATGGCCGCGTATCTGTTGATGGTCTCGCTGATCTTCGTCACCATCAATCTCGTGGTCGACATCCTCTACACCGTGGTCGATCCGCGCTTGCGCTCGACCATCGGCCGCGCGGCGTGAGGGGGCAACCGATGTCCGACGCCGTCGTCCCCCATCGCTCCGAAGACCACCCGCAGGCGCCTCCCGGCTGGTTCGGGCGCGCGCTCGACAGCGACATCCTCTATTCGTTCCGCCGTTCCAGGCTGACGATGGTCGCCGCCGTGATCACGCTGTTGTTCTTCCTGCTGGCGATCTTTGCGTCATGGCTTGCGGTGCAGAACCCGTTCGATCCGGCGCAGCTGCAGCTGATCAACTCGCGGATCGCGCCGTTGTGGACCGCCGACGGCCAGAGTCCGTTCCTGCTCGGCACCGACGAGCAGGGCCGCGACGTGCTCTCGGCGATCCTCTACGGCCTTCGCATCTCGCTTGCGGTCGGCGTTGCCGGCGTGGTCTTCGCCGGCGCGCTCGGGATCGCCCTCGGGCTGGTCGCCGGTTATTTCGGCGGCGTGGTCGACAGCGTGATCATGCGGATCGCCGACGTCCAGCTCACCTTCCCGGCGATCCTGATCGCGCTCCTGGTCAACGGCGTCGCCAAATCGCTGCTCGGCAACCGGCTCGACGAAATGAGCACGTTCGGCGTGCTGATCATCGCGATCGGCCTCAGTTTCTGGGTGCAATATGCCCGCACCGTGCGCGGCTCGGTCATGGTCGAGAAGAACAAGGACTACGTGGCGGCGGCGCAGCTGATCGGCCTGCCGGCGTCGAAGATCATGCTGCGGCACGTGCTGCCGAACACGATGGGCCCGATCCTGGTCATCGCCACCATCAACCTCGCGCTCGCGATCATCACCGAGGCGACGCTGTCTTTCCTCGGCGCCGGCATGCCCGACACCATGCCCTCGCTCGGCACCCTGATCCGGATCGGCAACAACTACCTGTTTGCCGGCGAATGGTGGATCGTCGCCTTTCCAGGTATCGCACTGGCGGGCCTGATCCTCTCCATCAATCTGCTCGGCGACTGGCTGCGCGACGCGTTGAACCCAAGGCTCCGATGACCCAGCCTGTTCTCTCCGTGCGCAATCTCGAGGTGGAATTCGTCACCCGGCGCGCGACGCTGCGCGCCATCAACGGTGTGTCGTTCGACATCGCCAAGGGCGAGGTGCTCGGTGTGGTCGGCGAGTCCGGCGCCGGCAAGTCGGTCACCGGGCTTGCGGTGATCGGGCTGATCGATCCGCCCGGCCGCATCTCCGGCGGCCAGATCGAGCTGTCGGGCACGCGGATCGACCATCTTCCGCCGGAAGAAATCCGGCGCATCAGGGGCAAGCGGATCGGCATGATCTTCCAGGACCCGCTGACCAGCCTCAATCCGCTCTACCGGATCGGCGACCAGATCATCGAGACGATTCGCACCCACACCAATCTGAACGAAAGCGCCGCGCGCCGGCGCGCCATTGATCTGCTCGCCGAGGTCGGCATCCCCGCGCCGGAGAAGCGCATCGACGGCTACCCGCACGAATTCTCCGGCGGCATGCGCCAGCGCGTTGTCATCGCGCTTGCGATCTGCGCCGAGCCCGAGCTGATCATCGCCGACGAGCCGACCACCGCACTCGATGTCTCGGTGCAGGCGCAGATCATCACGTTGATCAAGCGGCTCGGCCGCGACCACGGCACCGCCGTGATGCTGGTGACCCACGACATGGGCGTGATCGCCGAGACCTGCGACCGCGTCGCGGTGATGTATTCCGGCCGCATCGCCGAGATCGGCCCGGTGCAGGAGGTGGTGCGCAATCCGCTGCATCCTTACGCCAGGGGCTTGATGGGCGCGATCCCGACGCTCGCAGGCGAGGACAAGCGCCTGGTGCAGATCCCGGGCTCGATGCCGCGGCTGTCGGCGATTCCGGCCGGCTGCCCGTTCAATCCGCGCTGTGCGTTTGTCTTCGATCGCTGCCGCGTCGAACGCCCCGAGCCGATCCGGCAGGGCACCCAATCCGTCGCCTGCCATCTGTTCGAGCCGGCGAAGGAGACGGCGGCATGAGCGGGACGCTGATCGAGGTCAAGAACCTGCGCCGCGTCTTCGACGTCTCGAAACCGTGGCTCAACCGCGTGATCGAAGGCGGCCATCTCGAATTCCTGAAGGCCGTCGACGGCGTCAGCTTCGACATCAAGCGCGGCGAGACGTTTGCGCTGGTCGGCGAATCCGGCTCCGGCAAGACCACGGTGGCACGCATGGTGGTCGGCCTGTTGCCGCCGAGCTCGGGTGAAGTCGTCATCGACGGCGTCTCGATGACCGATCCGCGGCAGGCGCAGGCGCGCCGCCGCTTGCGCCGGCGCATCCAGATGGTCTTTCAGGACCCCTATGCCAGCCTCAACCCACGCTACCGGGTCGCCGCCATCGTGGCCGAACCGATCCGCGCCTTCGACCTGATCGCGGGCGAACGCGACATCAAGGCCCGGGTCGGTGAGTTGCTCACGCTGGTCGGCCTGCACCCCGACGACGGCCAAAAATTCCCGCATGAATTTTCCGGCGGCCAGCGCCAGCGCATCGCGATCGCCCGCGCACTGGCGTCGGAAGCCGAGTTCATCGTCTGCGACGAGCCGACGTCGGCGCTCGACGTCTCGGTGCAGGCGCAGATCCTCAATCTGATGCGCGACCTGCAGGACAAGTTCGGCCTGACCTACCTCTTCATCAGCCACAATCTCGCGGTTGTCCGCCACATGGCGAGCCGGATCGGCGTGATGTATCTCGGCCGCATCGTCGAGATCGCCGAGGGCCGAAAATTGTTCGAGAACCCGCGGATGCCCTATACCAAGATGCTGCTCGGCGCGGTTCCGGACCTTGCGATGTCCGGCCGCCAGCGCATCCCGGTCAAGGGCGAGATCCCCAACCCGATCGATCCGCCGCGGGGCTGCGCGTTCAATCCGCGCTGTCCCCTCGCCTTCGATCTCTGCCGCGAGAAGGCGCCGGAACTGATCGACGGCGTCGCCTGCCACGCCGTCAACAGCCCTGCCGCCGCCGTTCCGGCATGATCACGCGGATGGGAGCGGCCATGTCCACCAAGCGGTTGGCATGCCAGCCGGCCTGTGATCAAGTGCGCGCGCCACAAGACCTAGCCGGAAGCGCAGCCCCATGAGCAACGTCAATCCCGATCCGTTCACCACAAGGCCCGAGATCGAAGGCACTTTCGGCGTCGTCACCTCGACCCACTGGATCGCGACCGCCGTCGGCATGGCGGCGTTGGAGAAAGGCGGCAACGCATTCGACGCCGGCGTTGCGGCGGCGTTCACGTTGCAGGTGGTCGAGCCGCATCTGAACGGCCCCGGCGGCGACGTCCCGCTCATCGTGCACGACGTCAAGCGCGGCAAAACCGAAGTGATCTGCGGCCAGGGACCGGCGCCGGCGAAAGCGACGATCGCGCATTATCGCAGCGAAGGCCTCGAAATGGTGCCCGGCACCGGCCTGCTCGCGGCCTGCGTGCCCGGCACGTTCGAAACCTGGATGCTGCTGCTGCGCGACTACGGCACGATGAAGCTGCGCGACGTGCTGGAGCCGGCGATCGCCTATGCCCGCGACGGCCATCCGCTGGTCGAGCGCGCCTCCGCCACCATCAAGACCGTCGAGCAGTTGTTCCGGGAATACTGGCCGACGTCGGCCGAGGTCTATCTGCCTGATGGCGAGGTGCCGAAACCCGGCACCATCTTCACCAACAAGAAGCTCGCGGAGACCTACGCACGCATCCTGACCGAGGCGGAGAGCGCAGGCGGCGACCGCGTGGCGCAGATCGAGCGCGCGCGGCAGGCCTGGTCAAAGGGCTTCGTCGCCGACGCGATCGACAGATTCTGCCGCACCCAGGAGGTGATGGACGTCTCCGGCTCGCCGCATCGCGGCGTGCTGTCGGCCGACGACATGGCGCGCTGGCAGCCGACCATCGAGGCGCCGCTGACCTACGACTACGGCCGCTACACCGTGCAGAAGTGCGGCGTCTGGAGCCAGGGTCCGGTGATGCTGCAGCAGCTCGCGCTGCTGAAGGGTTTTGAGCTCGACGGGCTCGATCCCGCGGGCCCCGACTTCATCCATCTGCAGATCGAAGCCGCCAAGCTTGCCTATGCCGATCGCGAGACGTTCTACGGCGATCCCAAGTTCACTGAGATCCCGATCGAAACGCTGCTGTCCGATGCCTACAACAACGAACGCCGCAAGCTGATCTCGAAGGACAAGGCGTCGCTCGACTTCCGCCCCGGCTCGGTCACAGGCTTCGGCGGCGTCGTGAAGCTGCGACACGCCGAAGGGCATCGCGAGGCGGTCGGCGCCATGGGCGCGGGCGAGCCGACGGTCGGCCGGTTCGGCGAGGTGCGCGGCGACACCGTGCATTTCGACATCATCGACAAGGCCGGCAACATGATCTCGGCGACGCCGTCCGGCGGCTGGCTGCAATCCTCGCCGGTGATTCCCGAGATCGGCTTCTGCCTCGGCAGCCGCGCCCAGATGTTCTGGCTGGAGGAGAACCACCCTGCCTCGCTGGCGCCGGGCAAGCGGCCGCGCACCACGCTGTCGCCGACCATGGCGCTGCGCGACGGCGAGCCGTATCTCTCCTGGGGCTCGCCGGGCGGCGACCAGCAGGATCAGTGGATCACGCAGTTCTTCCTGCGCCATGTCCACGCCAGACTCAATCTACAGGAGGCGATCGACGCGCCGGCCTGGCACTCCGAGCATTTCCCGATCTCGTTCTGGCCGCGCACCTCGCGCCCCGGCGTGCTGGTGCTGGAAAATCGGGTGCCGAAATCGACCATCGACGAGTTGAAGCGCCGCGGCCATGTGGTGGAGATTGGCCCGGATTGGTCGGAAGGCCGCCTCACCGCGGCCTCGAAGGTCGGCCCGCGCCGCCGCGCCGCCGCCAACCCGCGCGGCATGCAGGGTTACGCGGCGGGCCGCTAGACGAGATGACCATCGTATCATGATGACGTCGGATCGAATTACGGGCCAAGCCTCAAACTCCACCTCGCCCCGCTTGCGGGGAGAGGTCGGATCGCATCGAAGATGCGATCCGGGTGAGGGGGAGCCTCCGCAAACCCGACATCTGCCGCTTTCGCGGAACGAGCCCCTCACCCCAACCCTCTCCCCGCGAAGAGCCTATCAGATTCACACATTCTGAAGCCTTAGATTGGCGCCGTATTTGATGGCGTGGAACTTGGCAAGGCCGATGCGGATGACTTTGGGACCCGGCTTGCCGTAGTAGCCGGTCCAGCCGCCGAGGCGTGCGATGACCCAAGCGATAAAGGCCAGGGATCCCTTCGGGTGCGGATTGCGTTGCCGCTCGGTCTTGCCTTCGAGCCGGGCGGAGACGGCTTCGAGGATGGGTTGGTCGTCCGGCTCGAAGGCATCGCTCAGGAGCTGATCCGTGTTGCCGTCGCGGGCCTGGACGAGTTGCTTGATGGTGATGGCCGCAACGGCTGCAGCAGCGACGAAGTTGATCATGGCCTGCGGGTCGCCGATATCGGCTTCCTCTATATCGAAGCCTGCCGTCTTGAGCGTACGGAAGAACTCCTCGATCACCCAACGCGTCCGGTAGAAGCCGACCACTTGACGCGCGTCGTTCAATGTAGCGACAGCGTGGGTAGTCAAAAGCCGCCAATGCACAGGTGCGCTACCGTCTTTCGGCTCCGATACCTCGCGGACATCGACCAGCGTCAGGTGAACCGTCTCGGGCAACGTCGGATCGGCTCCATGGAGCGGCCGGCATACGGCCACCGGCGCGAAGCGCACTGCGAACTCGGTATCGCGCGCGCGCCGTCCTGGTGCGGCGGGGACCGTCATGGCAACGCGCCCTTGTTCGGCCTGGGCGTCGATGAAGGTGAACAGCAAATCCGGGTCTTCTTCGGACCCCTCGATCCGCCGATTCTGGCAGGCCCTCACAACCAATTCGACGTTTTGCGGACGCTTCACGAACAGTTCGTAAAAGTCGCTTTCGCGGTCCGATACCATCGTGACGCTGGCCGCCGCAGCCAGTACCTCACCCGCCCGTTCGCTGCTCTCGATCCATCGTTGCGATTCCTTAGCCGCCGTCGCCCGCTTGCGCCGTGGTGCCAACTCCTCTCGGTTACGGTTCCAGACCTGCATCGAGACCAGACCGAGCAACCCTTGCGTCTCGGCCTCTACCGCCAGTGCCACATGCAGCAACAAACCCGCGGCATTGCCTTTGGCGACCGGTCCGTAGCATTGTCGCGACCGCCGGCCGCCCAAGATCAATTCCGACGTGTCCTGTGCGACAACAACATGCCGACCAGCCGCTCGCTGCCCGGTGAGGTCTCCGGCATGCCGTGACATCTCTGCGGCCGTCACCGACGGATTGTGAAGAAGCCGGCGAAACTGCATCTCGCCCGCACGGTCCTCACCGAGGCGGCGGATGCACGAGCCAGGCCGGGCCACCAGCGCCGCATGCAGCCGCGCCCCCCTTTTTCCAGGCGACGATCGCCAAATCGTCCCAGTCCATATGCCACCCCGGCCATCAAAACCTCCACCGGCTTGCCTACCGATAGAGAATCCCGCTTTACCGCTAATCGCAACCCAGATGTGTGAATGCGATAGCCGCGAAGAGCGGGGAGAGGGAGAAGAGACATCAGATGACCTGGTCGATCATCGCCCGCGACAGCGCCACCGGCCAGCTCGGCATCGCCGTCGCGACGCGGTTCTTCGCGGTCGGCGCCCTCGTGCCGCACATTGCACCGGGGATCGGCGCCATTGCGACGCAGGCGCTGGTCAATCCCTATTACGGCATCGAGGGCCTCGTGCTGCTGCGCGACGGCAAGAGCCCGCACGAGACGATCGCGGCGCTGCTCGCGTCTGACGGCGGCCGCGAGAGCCGGCAGGTGCATGTCATGGACAGCAAGGGCCGGATCGCCGCCCATTCGGGCAAGGATTGCATCGACTGGTTCGGTCATATCGCCGGCGACGGCTTCTCGATCGCCGGCAATATGCTGGCCGGGCCCGCCGTACTCGACGAGACCGCGCGCGTCTATGCCGCGAACGAGAAGCTGCCGTTCGCGGAGCGGCTGATCAAGGCGATGTTCGCCGGCGAGGCGGCCGGCGGCGACAAGCGCGGCAAGCAATCGGCCGCCCTTCTGATCCACGGAACCGAGCAATGGCCGTTGCTCGACCTGCGGGTCGACGACCACGCCGATCCCTTGCGCGAGTTGGAGCGGCTGGAAGCGGTCAGCCGCGAACACTGGGTGCCGTTCCGGAGCTTCATGCCGACCCGCGACAACCCGGCCGGAACCAGCGACCGCACCAAGATCGACGCCGGCATCGCAGCGGCATCGAAGAGCCGCAAATGACCGCCGGGCCGCTGATCGAGATCGAGGGCCTGCGCGTCACCTTCCATGGCGACGACGGCCGCATGACGCATGCCGTCGACAGCGTGGACCTTTCGGTAGCCAACGGTGCCACGCTCGGCCTGGTCGGCGAGTCCGGCTGCGGCAAGAGCGTGACCTCACTTGCGATCATGGGGCTGTTGCCGAAGCAGTCGGCCACGGTCTCCGGCGCGATCCGCTTCGACGGCTTCGACCTGCTCGACGTGCCGGATGCGACCCTGCGCGACCTGCGCGGCAATCGCCTCGCGATGATCTTCCAGGAGCCGATGACTTCGCTCAACCCGAGCTTCACCATCGGCGACCAGATCGCAGAGACCATTTTGCGCCACCGTGGCGGCTCGCGGCGCGCGGCGCGCGAGCGCACCATCGAGCTGCTGCGCCGCGTGCATATCTCCTCGCCCGAGAAGCGCATCGACGAATATCCGCACAAGCTCTCCGGCGGCATGCGCCAGCGCGTGATGATCGCGATGGCGCTGGCCTGCGATCCGCAGCTGCTGATCGCCGACGAGCCGACCACCGCGCTTGACGTCACGCTGCAAGCCCAGATCCTCGATCTGATGCGCGAGCTGAAGGCCGCGAGCGGAGCGGCGATCATCCTGATCACCCACGATCTCGGCGTCGTCGCCGAAGTCTGCGACGAGGTCGCGGTGATGTATGCCGGTGAGATCGTCGAGCGCGCCCCCGTCGACGAGCTGTTTGCCAATCCGCAGCATCCCTACACGGTCGGCCTGCTCGGCTCGATCCCGCGGCTCGACCGCCGCACCAGTCATCTCGCCACCATCGAGGGCATGGTGCCGAACATGGCGAATCCGCCGGTTGGATGCCGCTTTGCCGCGCGCTGCCCGTTCGTGGAGGATGCCTGCACCCGCTCGCCGCCGCCACTCGCGCTGCTGAGCGCGACCCACGCCTCGCGCTGCATCCGCGCGCCCTTGGAGCGGCTGGTATCATGACCGCGCTGCTCGAGGTCGAAGGGCTGGTGAAGCATTTCGTCGCCGAACGCTCGGTGTTCGGCCGGCCGACCGCTTATGTGAAGGCGGTCGACGGCGTCAGCTTCACGGTCGAGGCCGGCAAGACGCTGGCGCTGGTCGGCGAATCCGGCTGCGGCAAATCAACCGTCAGCCGCCTGGTGCTGCGGCTGATCGAGCCGGACGCCGGACGGATCCGCTTCGAAGGTCGCGACCTCGGCGCGCTCAATGCCGAGCAATTGCGCGCGTTCCGCCGCGACGCGCAGCTGATCTTCCAGGACCCCTACGCCTCGCTCAACCCGCGCATGACGGTGAGCCAGATCCTGACCGAGCCGCTGGCACTGCACAATCTCGTCCCGGCGGCGGGACGCCGTGAGCGGGTCGAGGAGCTGTTGCGTCTGGTCGGGCTCGAGCCGCGCTTCGCCCGCCGCTATCCGCACGAATTCTCCGGCGGCCAGCGCCAGCGCATCGCGATTGCCCGTGCGCTCGCGGTCGAGCCGAAGCTGATCGTCTGCGACGAGCCGGTGTCGGCGCTCGATGTCTCGATCCGCTCGCAGATATTGAACTTGCTGCGCGACCTGCAGGATCGCCTGAAGCTCGCCTACATCTTCGTCTCGCACGATCTGGCCGTCGTCAAACATATCGCCGACCGCGTGGCCGTGATGAATCTCGGCACCATCGTCGAGACCGCGGAGGCGCAAGCGCTGTTCGCCGCGCCGCGCCATCCCTACAGCCGCGCGCTGTTGTCGGCGATCCCGGTGCCGAAGCCGCGTGCCAGGCGCAGCCGCATCGTGCTGGAGGGCGAGCTGCCGAGCGCGCTCAATCCACCCTCGGGCTGCCGCTTCCATACCCGCTGCCCCTATGTGATCACGCGCTGCCGCAGCGAAGTGCCGCAGTTGCGCGAAGATGGCACCGGATATGCAACGGCCTGTCACCGAACGGGCGAGCTGCCCGGCGCGGAGGCGATCGTGCCGTCCGATGGCGGGTTCTCACCGACACTGGAAAAGCTGGTGGCGGCGTTCAATACGGCGGAAGCCCCGGGGCGGCCCGGGGTTGTTTCGTAAGGAACAAATGCGCAGGGGATTAAGGGGTTGGCGATGAGATTTTGGCGCTTGGCGGTCCTGATGGCAGCACTCGTGACCTGGTGCGGAACGAGCGCGCGTGCCGAGACCACACTTCGCATCGGGCTCGCCGAGGATCCCGACATCCTCGATCCTTCAATCGGACGCACCTATGTCGGCCGCATCGTCTTTTCGGCCTTCTGCGACAAGCTGTTCGACATTGACGAGAAGCTGAATATCGTTCCGCAACTCGCGCTGTCCTACGAGAACTCGGCTGACGGCAAGGAGATGACGATCAAGCTCCGTCCGGGCGTCAAGTTCCACGACGGTGAGCCGTTCGACGCCGAAGCCGCCAAATTCTCGCTGGAGCGCCATCTGACGCTGCCGACCTCGTTTCGCAAACCGGAACTGGCCGCGCTCGACCATGTCGACGTCGTCGATCCCCTGACTATCAAACTGGTACTCAAGACGCCCTACTCGCCGCTGATCGCCCAGTTGACCGACCGCGCCGGCATGATGGTCTCGCCGAAGGCGGTCAAGGAGGCGGGCGACAAATTCGGGCTGCATCCGGTCTGCGCCGGTCCCTACAAGTTCGTCGAACGCGTGCAGCAGGACCGCATGGTGTTCGAGAAATTTGCCGATTACTGGAACAAGGACAACGTCTTCATCGATCGCATCGTGTTCCTTCCTATCGTCGACGCCACGGTGCGGCTCGCCAATCTGAAATCCGGCGGGCTCGATCTGATCGAGCGCGTGCTCGCAACCGACATCAAGGACGTCCGCGCCGACAAGCGGCTGGTGCTGTCGACCGCCCCCGAACTCGGCTATCTCGGCCTCACCATCAACATCGGCAACGACAAGAGCAAGGGGTCGCTCAGCCAGTCGGAAAAAGTGCGCCAGGCGCTCGACCTGTCAATCGATCGCGAGGCGCTCAACCAGGTCGTCTTCAACGGCGAATTCACGCCGGGCAATCAATGGGTCAGCCCGGTACATCCTTACTATCAGAAGGCGTTTCCGGTTCGGGGACGCGATATTGCCAAGGCCAAGGCGCTGCTGAAGGAGGCCGGCGTCACGCTGCCCGTCGCCATCGACTACATGGTCCCCAAAGGGGCCGAGAACGAAGCCGTGGCCCAGGTCGTGCAGTCGATGGCGGCCGAAGCGGGCTTCGACATCAAGATCCGCGTGGTCGAATTTGCGACGACTTTCAAGCAAGCCCAAGCCGGCGAATTTCAGGTGTTTCAGATCAACTGGAGCGGCCGGATCGATCCTGACGGCAATTCCTATGTCTTCCTGCACACCAAGGCGCCGCAGAACGACGGCGGCTATTCCAACGCGGAAGCTGACAGACTGATGGAAGATGCGCGGCTGATCAACGACCCTGTCCAGCGCAAGGCGATCTACGAGAAGATGACCAAGATCGTGCTCAATGACGAGCCGATCATCTACATCTATCACCGCACACTCCTGATCGCGCACACCACCAAGGTCGAGGGTTACCGGCAGATGCCGGATGGATTGGTGCGCGTGGTCGGGCTGAAATTGAAATGATCGCCACAGCGCAGGGCACGCGGGGCTGCCGATGCTGAACTTCCTCGCCAAACGGCTGGGTCAGCTGATCCCGACGCTGTTCTTCGTCTCGCTCCTGATCTTCTCGCTGCAACATTTGCTGCCCGGCGATCCGGCACTTGTGATGGCCGGCGAGGAGCGCGATCCGCGCCGTCATCGAACAGATCCGCCAGCAGTACCACCTGGATCGATCGATCCCGGTGCAATATGCCTATTGGGTCAAGGGCGTGCTGATGGGCGACTTCGGCGAGTCCCTGCGCAACAAGATGCCGGTGTCGAGCCTGATCGCGCAGAAGCTGCCGGTCACGATGCAAATCGCCAGCATGGCGATCGTGGTCGCCTTCCTGATCGGCATTCCTGCCGGCATCATCTCGGCGGTGAAGAAAGGCACCGCCTGGGATTACGGCGCCAATCTGTTCGCGCTATGGGGTATCTCGACGCCGAATTTCTGGCTCGGCATCATGCTGATCTTCCTGTTCTCCGTCGAACTTGGTTGGCTGCCGGCCTCCGGTTACGTGCCGCTGAGCGAAAACTGGCGCGCGAGCCTCGCCGCATCCGTCATGCCGGCCTTCGTGCTCGGCAATGCGATCGCCGCGATCCTGATGCGGCACACCCGAAGCGCGATGCTGCAGGTGCTCGAGAGCGACTATGTCCGCACCGCGCGCGCCAAGGGCCTGTCCGAGCGCACGGTGATCCTCAAGCATGCGATGCGCAACGCGCTGACGCCGATCATCACGCTCGGCGCGCTCGAGCTTGGCACGCTGCTGTCGGGTGCGGTTCTCACCGAGCAGATCTTCTCGATCCCGGGCTTCGGCAAGCTGATCGTCGATGCCGTGTTCAACCGCGACTATGCGGTCGTGCAGGGCGTGGTGCTGACCACGGCGACGATCTACATCACGCTCAACCTGATCGCCGACATCGCCTACATCCTCGTCAACCCGCGGCTGAGGGGCTGATCGGATGACCGACGCCGTGCTCATTACATCAGCTTCGCTTGCCGCCGCCGAGACGCTGGAGAGCCCGGCACGGCGCGCCGGGCGGCGGCTGATCCGGCGCAAGGGTGCCGTGCTCGGGCTCGCCGTGATCGCGCTCTTTGTTCTGCTCGCCGTCTTCGCGCCGCTGATCGTGCCCTATGATCCGATCGCGACGAGCTGGTCGCTGGTCCGCAAGGCGCCGTCGATGCAGCACTGGTTCGGCACCGATGAGCTCGGCCGCGACGTGCTCGTGCGCGTCGTGTTCGGCGCCCGTGCCTCGCTGCTTGCCGGCGTCATCTCGGTCAGCATCGCGCTTGCGATCGGCGTGCCGCTTGGACTGCTCGCCGGCTATCGCGGCGGCTTCATCGACGCGCTGATCAGCCGCATCACCGATGCGATGCTGGCCTGCCCGTTCCTGATCCTGGCGATCGCGCTCGCCGCCTTTCTCGGGCCGAGCCTCGGCAATGCGATGATCGCGATCGGCGTCTCGGCGACCCCGATCTTCATCCGCCTGACCCGCGGCCAGGTGATGAGCGTCAAGGTCGAGGACTATGTCGAGGCCGCGCGCGCCATGGGAAATCCGCGCTGGCGCATCGCGCTGGTTCACATCCTGCCCAACATCCTGCCGGCTCTCTTGGTGCAGGCCACGCTGTCGATCGCGGCCGCGATCATCGCCGAGGCCGCACTGTCCTTCCTCGGCCTCGGCCAGCAGCCGCCGGCACCGTCCTGGGGCAGCATGCTCAACGCCGCGCAGCGCTTCCTGACCAGCGCGCCATGGATGGCGGTCTGGCCGGGGCTTGCGATCTTCCTGGTCGTGCTGTCGTTCAACCTGGTCGGCGACGGCCTGCGCGACGCGCTCGATCCGAAGGCGCGGTGAGTATTGGTCGTCTGATTCAACTGTCAAACAGCTAGCTCGGTGTCATCACCCGCGCATGCGGGTGATCCAGTATTCCAGAGACGGCGGTGATTGAACCGATGGGCCGCGGCGTACTGGATCGCCCGGTCGAGCCGGGCGATGACGGTTGTGGATGGGATACAGCTTCGCATTCTCGCATCGCGTGCGCTCCTCGCAATGAGGGCGGAAGCTAAATCACCACTTCCCTTAGCACCCGCCGGCAATCCATCTCATATTCGAGATCGACCACCGGCGGACGGCAGAAGTGCCAGGTCAGGCCGGAGCGCGTCGCGCCGCGGCGGACCAGCTCGTCGACGATCACGGGATGGATGTCGTGCACGGTGTAGGCCTGCACCGCTGTCGTCTCCTCCCAGCCGAAGCTGAACTCAGCAAGACGGCGCTCCATCTCGCCGGTGGTGAAGCGGACCTTCTCCCGCCATGCGCCGGGGCTGAGATCGCGGTAGCAAACGATGCGGTCGGGGTAGCTGGCAGTGCCACTGCGGGCTTCGGCGCCACCCGCGATCACGAAGGACGGCGAGGTGCTCGCGCTCGGCCGCGTGAACGAGAACGCATGGAACGACGGCTCGGCCGGCGGATCGATCTCGGGACAGACATTGCTGCGCGCCACCGGATTGATGGTGCCGTCGAACAGGCCCCATTCGGCGAGCGTCTTGACGTAGTGCTGGTTGAAGGCGCGGAAGCCGTCCTCGGTAAAGGCGGCCGGCGAACGCAGTTCGCAGGCGCAGAACGAGGTCAGCGGTCGGCCGGCGTCCTTGATGTAGGCCGCAATGCGCGCAAGACCTTCCGCAAGCGGCACCAGGCGATCGAAGCGCACCCGCTCGATCTCATAGCGGGCGTTCGCCTGCGCACCGCTTGAATATTGGAACACGGCCGGAATGAACCGGTAATTGCCCGCCGCGAATTCGCTCGCCATGCCCGTTTCCTCCAGATCTTGTGAGGAGCATAGCGCTTTCGAGCGAATTGGTCTCCCGGTTCGGGTCAAGAAAACGCGTCAAGCCAAGCAGTGTTCGGCACGCCCATCGGCAAGGCGTTCGCGGGGCAAAGAAAAGGCGGCAGTGGCTTTCGCCAGTGCCGCCTTTCCTGCGAGCATGAGCTTGGAGGGCTCAGGTCGGTTTCAGTGCGCCGCCGCGGCCTTCGAGTTCGTAATCGGCGATCTGCTTGGCACGCTCGGACCGTGCCGCGGCCTGGTGGTCGGTCGCGATCACCGTGTAGACCATCGGCAGCACGAACAGCGTGAACAGCGTGCCGATCGTCATGCCGGTGACGACGACAAGCCCGATCGAGAAGCGGCTGGCGGCACCGGCGCCCGAGGCGGTGAGCAGCGGCAGCAGGCCGGTGACCATGGCCGCCGTCGTCATCAGAATCGGACGCAGACGAATCCGGGCCGACATCTCGATCGCCGAACGGCGGTCCAGTCCCTCCTTGAGCTGCAGTTCGTTGGCGAACTCCACCATCAGGATGCCGTGCTTGGTGATCAGTCCGACCAGCGTCAGCAGGCCGACCTGGGTGTAGATGTTCATGGTGGCGACGCCGAAGAACAGCGGGATCAAGGCGCCGACGATCGCCATCGGCACACTGATCATGATCACGAAGGGATCGCGCAAGCTCTCGAACTGCGCCGCCAGCACCAGGAAGATGATGATGATGGCGAACGCGAAGGTAACCAGCAGCTGGTTGCCTTCGTGGACGTACTGCCGGGAGTCGGCCAGGAAGTCGTAGCTGAAGCCGGACGGCAGCTTCTTGGCTTCACCCTGCAGGAACTCCACCGCCTGCCCCATCGAGACGCCGGGCATCGGCACGGCCTGGAAGGTCGACGAGTTGAGCTGGTTGTAGTGGGTCAGCGCGTTCGGATCGACGCCGGTCTCGACCGTAACCACGGTCGACAGCCGCACCAGCTGCCCGGTCGTGGTCGGGACGTAGTAGTTGTCGAACGATTCCGGTGCGAGCCGGCTGGCGCGCGGCACCTGCGGGATCACCTGATAGGAGCGTCCTTCGAGGTTGAAGCGGTTGACGTAGTTGCCGCCCAGCAGCGTCGCCAGCGCACCACCGATCGACTGCATGGTGATGCCGAGGTCGCTCGCCTTGGAGCGATCGACCTTCACCCGGACCACCGGCTGGTTGAAGTCGAGGTCACTGTCGGTGACGATGAACAGGCCGCTCTTGCGCGCAGCATCCTTCAGCTTGCTCATCTGGTCGAACACCTGCTGGAATCCGGCCGTCGAGGAGATCACCATCTGCACCGGCAGACCGCCGGGACCGCCGGGCAACGGCGGCAGGCTGAACGCGAATGCGCTGACGCCCTCGATCTTCGACAGCTCGGCCTGCACCAGCGGCTGCAGCGCCTGGGCCGAGCGCTTGCGCTCATCCCACGGCTTGAGCAGCATGCCGGCGAAGCCGCCCTGCGGACCGGTGATGCCGTTCAGGATGAACCGCAGGTCGGTCTCGGGGAACTTCTGGAACTCCTTGTCCATCTTGTCGCCGTAGAAATCGATGTAGTCGATGTTGGCGTATTTCGGCGCCTTGGTCACCGCGAACACGATGCCCTGGTCTTCCTGCGGCGCCAGCTCCTTCTGGATGTGCATATAGAGGAAGCCGACCAGACCGAGGATGGTCACGGCGAACAGCGCCGTGATCGGACGGTAGTCGAGCGAACGGTCGAGCTGGCGGCCATAGGCGCGGGTCAACGCGCCGAACACGCGATTGACCAGCCTGGCGAAACGCCCCTCTTCCGCGCTCTTCAGGAACACCGAGCACATCATCGGCGACAGCGTCAGCGCGATCACGCCCGACACGATCACCGAGCCGGCCAGCGTGAAGGCGAATTCGCGGAACAGCGTGCCGGTGACGCCGCCGAGGAAGCCGATCGGCGCGTACACCGCCGCGAGCGTGATCGTCATCGAGACGACCGGGCCCACGATCTCGCGCGCACCTTTCAGCGATGCCTGCACTGGTGGCAGGCCCTCCTCGAGATGTCGATGGATGTTCTCCACCACCACGATGGCGTCGTCGACCACGAGGCCGATCGCCAGCACCATCGCCAGCAGCGTCAGCAGGTTGAAGCTGAAGCCCGCAGCCAGCATCAGGATGCAGACGCCGATCAGCGACAGCGGAATGGTGACGACGGGGATGATCACCGACCGCAGCGAGGCCAGGAACAGGAAGATGACGACAACGACGATCAGGACCGCTTCGGTCAGCGTCTTCTCGACCTCGTCGATCGACGATTGGATGAACTTGGTGGAGTCGTAGGCCACCTTCATCTTCATCGATGGCGGCAGGTTGCGCTCGAGATCGGGGAACAGCGCGCGGACGCCCTTCACCAGGGTCAGCGGGTTGCCTTGCGGCGTCGCCTTGATGCCGATGAAGATCGCATGCTCGCCGTTGAAGGCGACGCTGGCATCCGTGCTCTGCGCCGCGAGCTCCACCGTCGCGATGTCCTCGATGCGCACAAAGCCGCCATCCTTCGCCTTCACGATCATTCGCTTGAACTGATCGATGTTCTGAAGGTCGGTATTGGCCGAGACGTTCGAGACGATGAAGAAGCCCTTGGTCTGGCCGGCGGCCGCCTGGAAGTTGTTGGCGGCGATCGCAGCCGCAACGTCGTTGGGCGACACGCCGCGTCCGGCCATCCGGTTCGGATCGAGCCAGACACGCATCGCAAAGGTTTGTCCGCCCAAAATGTCGGCCGAAGCGACGCCGTCGACCGTCGAGAGCACCGGCTGCACGACGCGGGTCAGATAGTCCGAGATCGCCGATCCGGTCAGCTCTTCGCTGGAGAAGCCGAGATACATCACGGCGATGGTGTCGCCGGTCGCCTTGCTCACGACGGGATCGAAGGCTTCCTTCGGGATCAGATATTTGACCGAGTTGACCTTGGCGAGCACCTCGGTCAGCGCCTGGTTCGGATCGTGATTGAGCTTGACGTAGACCTGGATCGTCGAGGTGCCGAGCACCGAGTTCGACGTCATGTAGTCGACGCCTTCAGCCGAAGCGACGGCCTGCTCGATCGGCGTGGTGATGAAGCCGTTGATCAGCTCGGGCGACGCGCCGGGATATGACGTCGTGATTGTCACGACGGTATTCGACAGGTTCGGATATTGCCGGATCGGCAGCACCATCGCCGCGCGCAAGCCGATCAAGAGGATCAGCAGGCTGACCACGACCGACAGCACCGGGCGCTTGATGAAAATATCAGTGAAGGCCATCGCCAACTCGATTCGTGTTGTCTGCCGGTTGCGGCAACATGTGGCGGAGGGCCAACCGGCCCTCCGGGTTTCATGATCGGGATTAGTAGCGCGGCGGCTCAGCCGGAACCGGCGGCTGCGGATCGTTCGAGATCGCAACAGCCATGCCCGATTGCAGCTTGATCTGGCCGACGGCCACGACCCTGTCCCCGGCCTTCAGGCCCTTGAGGATTTGGACGCGGCCTTCGACACGGTTGCCCGTCTTCACGAAGGTGCGGTCCGCGGTCAGGCTGGTCTTGCCGTCCTCACCCTTCTTCTCGGTGATCAGGAACACCGAGTCGCCGTACAGCGTGTAGTCGACGGCGGTTTCGGGAATGGTCACGACCGGCGGCTTCTCGGGCAGCACGATCGTGGTGGTCGCGAACATGCCGGGCTTGAGGATGCTTTCCGGATTCTGGATCGTCGCCTGCACCCGGATGTTGCGGGTCTCGGTCGCGATCTGCGGCTCGATGGTGGTGATCTTGCCCTCGAAGGTGCGGCCCGGATAGGCGTCGACCGCGACCCGCACGGCCTGGCCGACCTTGATCTGCGAGCTCTGCTTCTCGGTCACGGTCAGGTTGGCGTACAGCACCGACAAATCCGTCAGCGACACGATCTGCGTGCCGGCCGTCAGATACTGGCCGACTTCGACCTGGCGAACGCCGAGATCGCCTTCGAACGGCGCGCGCACCAGCTTCTGGGAGATCAGCGCTTCGGTCTTGGCGATGCCCGCCTTGGCCTGGTCGTAGGTCGCCTGCGCCGTATCGACGGTGGACTGCGGCCCGAACTGGCGCGACGCGAGCTGCTTGGCGCGGTCGAGCTGCTGCTCGCCCACGGTCGCCTGCGCCTTGAAGCTGGCGAGGTCGCCCTGCTCCGGTGCGTCGAACAACTGCACCAGCGGCGTGCCCGCCTTCACATGGCTGCCGGCGGTGAACAGGATCTCGGTGATGCGGCCCGGCACGTCGGTCGTGACATTGACCTGGTGCACGGCGACGAGATCGCCAACGGCGGTCAGCAGATTCGGAATCACCTCGGTCTTCGCCTCGGCGATCGAGACGTTCGACGGCGGCGGCTTATTGTTGGCGAAGAACTGCGCGATCATGTGGCTGCGGAAGGCGTTGAAGCCGACCAGCGCGCCGACCAGCAGGGCCAGCAACAGGCCTACGATGATGAACCAACGCACCAGGCGGACGGGGCGCTTGGCTTGCTTCTCCTTGAGCGGTTGCCCCGAGATGTGGCTTTCGGTCTGAATATTCATGTCATGCACTTTCTGCAGTTACCGACGGTCCTGCGCTCGGCGACGGCTGGCGGCCCAAATGAGTTGAAATTGCGGCTTCGGTAAGTCCGATGCCGCGAAGAATGAACTGACAAAGCTGCCGCTCGGCCGCGGCGGCATCCCCATAGGGGAGACAAGGTGTCGCAGGCAGCTGCGTCAGCGCGCCCATAAGCACGGTATGGTGCGCAAACCAGAACAGGTTGAGCGGCTCGTCGCCGATCCGCGTCGCTTCGCCGGCGGCGATCGCGCGCTCGAGCGAGGCGGCGAAAGTCGGACCGATCAGCTTGCCCACCTTGTCGTAGAGCAGGCGCGCAAACTCGCCGTCGTCGAGATGGCTCGTCACCATCAGCCGCATCCGTTGCGCCTCTTCCTGATCCGGCGCGTCGCGCAGCTGCATGAAGTGGCCGACCATGCCCTGCACCAGTTCGATCAGCGTCGCGGTGGAGGGCTCCTGGCCGAGCAGATGCGCGAGATCGGGATCCGCCTCGCACTCCTCGGCAAGGATTTCGGCGTAGAGCGCAGCCTTCGACGGGAAGTGCTTGAACAACAGCCCTTCCGAAATGGCAGCCGCGGCCGCCACGCTCTTTGTCGTGGTGCCGGCAAAGCCGTTGCGGGCGAAACACCGCTTTGCGGCGCTCAGGATCAACTGACGCCGCAAGTCACTCGTCATGCGTAAGGTAGACATTTGGGTCGTGAGTAATCACTCACTTTACCAAAAGTCAAGGTTCTATTGCACCGCGAAGGTCACTTTATATCGGAGTGTGTCCGATCGACCCTCTGATGCGGTTGACGATATAGGTGCCGTCGCGGCTGGACAGCACGCGCTCCAGATTGGCCCCGTCGATCTTCGCGCTGGCGAACCGTGGCCCCGCCGTAACATCTTGCAAAGACGACGCAAAAGCCTCGACCTCAGCCATCGTGCTGATCGCCCGGCTATCCGCGATTCCGCAGGCTTTGGCAACACCCACGAGATCGGCGGCCCCACCGGTATGGCTGGCCTGGCCGCCGGTCTCCCCATAAGCCTCGTTGTCGAGCACGATGATCGAGAGGTTTTTCGGCTGCTGCAGCGCGACTGTCGCCAAGCTCCCCATCCCCATCAGCATCTCGCCGTCACCGGTGATCACGACGACCGGCAGCGTCGGCTGGGCCAGCGCGAGGCCGAGCCCGATCATCACCGCGCCGCCCATGCCGCCCCAGAGATAGAAGTTGCGATCGTGGTCGCCGGCGGCGGCGATGTCATAGGTCGAGGCACCGAGGCCGCCGATGGCGAAGGCGCCCTTGCGATCCCTCAGCAGTTCGGAAACCACGGCGCGGCGGTCGAGGAGATTGGCTTTGCTCATTTGGTGAAGACCTTTGCCCCGATCAGGCGCTGCGACAGCAGCACGGCAGTTGGCGTGCAGGCGTTGTAGGCTTGCGCTGCGCCGGCCTCGACGACCTCGCGCACCTCGTCCGGACGCGATGCGCGCAGCACCTTGATCCCCGCCAATTCAAGAGTCCCTTGGGTGTTCGAGCCCATCGGCACCTGCCAGGGATTGAACTCGCCCCATTCGCCACGCATCGTCACCAGCGTGAGGAACGGCAAGCGGAAGATCTGCACCAGCGACAGCATGTTGATGCAGTTGCCGACCCCGCTCGACTGCATCAGCAGCACGCCGCGCTGGCCGCCGGCCCAGGCGCCCGCGAGCAGCGCCACGCCTTCCTCCTCGGTGGTCAGCGCAATGCCGCGCATCGAGGACGAACCCAGCACGCGCTCGATCAGCTCTGAATGCCCGGCGTCCGGCACATAGGGCACCTGGCGCACCTCGAAGCGTTGCAAGATCGAAAAGATCTCCTCGGGCCAGGAGGCCGCGGTGTCGGCTCGGGCATGCATCGGCGTTTCCGGTCTCTATTATTTAGCCGCGACTGTAGAGGGGCGCGCGCGCTTCATCAAAGTGCAAAACCGCATATGGCTCTGCGATTTACTCGCATCGCGCGGCGCGCGCCGCGCCATTCCCAGCACGCAAATTCTGTTGCGCCGCCGCCGCCTGCGGCTTACGATAGTTGCAAATGAAACTAATGTGGGTTGGATATCCGCCATGAACGGGCACGCGCGAGAGCTGGCTGACGGCTTCGACCTGGAAAAGCTGACGCCTGACTTCTACGCGAACCCCTACCCGACCTATCGCGCGCTGCGCGAGCACGCGCCGGTCAAGCGGCTGCCGAACGGCTGCTATTTTCTCACCCGGTACGACGACCTCATCGCCGCCTACAAGAACACCAAGACCTTCTCCTCCGACAAGAAGAAGGAGTTCTTGCCGAAATACGGCAACTCGCTGCTCTACGAGCACCACACGACCAGCCTCGTCTTCAACGACCCGCCGGCGCACACCCGCGTGCGGCGATTGATCATGGGCGCCTTGTCGCCGCGGGCGATCGCCGGCATGGAGCCGGACCTGATCGCGCTGGTCGACAGCCTGCTCGACCGGATCGCCGCGAAAGACCGCTTCGAGCTGATCGGCGACTTCGCCTCCGCAATCCCGGTCGAGGTGATCGGCAATCTGCTCGACGTGCCGCACGACGAGCGCGAGCCGCTGCGCGACTGGTCGCTGGCGATTTTGGGTGCGTTGGAGCCGGTGATCGCCAAGGACGCATTCGACCGCGGCAACGATGCGGTGAAGGATTTCCTCGCCTATCTCGAAACCCTGGTCGAAAGGCGCCGCGCCAAGCCGGGCAATCCCGAACGCGACGTGCTGACCCGGTTGATCCAGGGTGAGGACAATGGCGAGCGGCTGACCGCGAAGGAATTGCTGCACAACTGCATCTTTCTGCTCAACGCCGGCCACGAGACCACGACCAACCTGATCGGCAACGGGCTGGTGACGCTCACCCAACATCCCGAAGAGAAGCAGCGGCTGATCGGGCAGCCCGAGCTGATCAAGACCGCTGTCGAGGAGATGCTGCGCTACGAGAGCTCGAACCAGCTCGGCAACCGGATGATCGTGGAGGAGACCGAGCTCGGCGGCATCACGATGCCCCCCGGCACACTGGTCACGCTGTGCATCGGCGCCGCCAACCGCGACCCCGCGCAATTCCCCAACCCGGAAGGCTTCGACGTCGCACGCACGCCGAACCGCCACCTCGCCTTCGGGACCGGCGCGCATCAATGCGCCGGCATGGCGCTGGCGCGCCTCGAAGGCGCCATCGCGATCTCGCGCTTCCTGGCGCGCTTCCCGAACTACGCACTCGACGGCGCGCCGGTGCGCGGCGGCCGGGTGCGCTTCCGCGGCTTCCTCAGCGTGCCCTGCAGCATCAGCGCATGAATTGTCCCCTGCGAATTTGGTTGGCAAGTCCACTTCCCTGTGGAGGAACTGATACCCAAATCAACTGCAGGCACGGATTGATGTAATCTCTCGTGCGCTGCAGCGGGAGTGACGCATGATGAATGCATCGGTCACTGATTTCCTCGCAACCGAAGCGCAGTTCGGCACCCACAATTACGAGCCGATCGGGGTGGTGCTGTCCCGCGGCGAAGGCGTCTGGGTCTGGGACACCGATGGCAACCGGTACCTCGACTGTCTCTCCGCCTATTCGGCTGTGAGCCAGGGCCACTGTCATCCGAAGATCCTGGCAGCAATGATCGAGCAGGCGCATCGACTGACGCTGACCTCGCGTGCCTTCCACAACGACCAGCTCGCCCCCTTCTATCGCGAGCTCGCGGAGCTGACCGGGTCGCACAAGGTACTGCCGATGAACAGCGGCGCCGAGGCGGTGGAGAGCGCGATCAAGTCGGTGCGCAAATGGGCCTATGAGGTCAAGGGCGTGCCGGACGGGCAGGCCGAGATCATCGTCTGCGAAAATAATTTTCACGGACGCACGCTCGGCATCGTCGGCTTCTCGACCGACCCGGGATCCCGCGACCATTTCGGTCCGTTCGCGCCGGGCTTCAAAATCATCCCGTTCGGCGATGCCGCGGCGCTCGAGCAGGCGATCACGGCGAACACCGCGGCTTTCCTGGTCGAGCCGGTCCAGGGCGAGGCCGGCGTCATCATTCCCCCGCCCGGCTATTTCGCCCGCGTGCGCGAGCTGTGCACCGCGCTCAACGTGATGCTCGTGCTCGACGAGATCCAGACCGGGCTCGGCCGCACCGGCAAGCTGCTCGCCGAGCAGCACGAGGGCATAGAGGCCGACGTGACGCTGCTCGGCAAGGCGCTGTCGGGCGGCTTCTATCCGGTGTCGGCGGTGCTCTCCAACAACGCCGTGCTCGGCACGCTGCGGCCGGGCCAGCACGGCTCGACCTTCGGCGGCAACCCGCTTGCATGTGCGGTGGCACGCGCAGCGCTGCGCGTGCTCGTCGAGGAAGGGATGATCGAGAACGCGGCGCAACAGGGCGCGCGCTTTCTCGCCGGATTGCAGGACATCCGCGCCAACGTGATCCGCGAGGTGCGCGGGCGCGGGCTGATGCTGGCGATCGAATTACACCCGGAAGCCGGCGGTGCCCGCCGCTACTGCTCGGTGCTGCAGGCGCGTGGCATCCTCGCCAAGGACACCCACGAGCACACCATTCGCATCGCCCCGCCGCTGGTGATCACGGCCGATCAGGTCGACTGGGCGTTGGAGCGGATCGCGTCTGTCCTCACGCAGGATGTCTCATGACGGTTCCCTGCGTCGGAAGACCGCAGCGCCGGCCGTGGCCAACTAGAACGATTTCGACGTCTGCGCGTTGAAGCCTTGTGGGCAGGGATGGACAGAGAGCCATGCTCATGCGTCCCCGCGGTATTTGTTTTGCTGTGCTTTTGGTTGGTGCCTCGATGCTGTCGGCGAGCGGCGCTGCCGCCCAGCCACACAAGGTTGGAGCCCCCGGCGGGGCACGTCCAGCCGCGCCACCAGCAATGGCGCGTCCCGCGCCGACGGTACACGCCGCCCCGCCCGCAATAGCGAGACCGCCTGCAATGGCTCGGCCACCGGCGATGGCACGGCCGGCAGTACCCGCGTTCCATGCCCCGCAGCGACCGGCAATGGCGCCGCGCCCGGCACCGCATTTCGCCGCACCGTCGGTGCGCCAAGCCCCCCATATCGCTGCGCCGCGGATCGCAACGCATCGACCCGAATTCCGTCGTGGGGCCCCGCTGCAGCGTCAGGCTCCGCATATTGCCGCGCCATCACGCCCGAGCTTACCGTCGCGCTTGAGCGAGCGACCGTCACCGACGGATCGAGTTCAACAGCGCGCGCAGCAGCATCAGCAATTGATCCAGCAACGCCAGCAGGCGGCGCAGCAGCGGCAGCGTGACGCGCTCTCGCACCAGACCGCGGAGCGGCAGACCCGGATCGATCGCCTGCAGCAACGCGTGCAGCAATTGCAGTCGCAAAAGGTCGAAGGCGCACGCGCGCAACGCGTCCATGACCGCGCGCTGCAGGCGCAGAGCCGCCTGTTGCAGCGCGAGCAGCGCTCACAGCGAGCCGACCTTGCCCGTCAGCAGCGATTGGCGCCGGCAACAACGGTTGGGTCCGCCGCAACAACGGTTGGGGCCGCCGCCGCGACCACGGCCGCGACGCAGGCGGCCCAGCGCGAGCGATTTGCCGCACGCTTCCGCGACCAGACAGGTGCGCAAAGCCAGGCGGCGCTTGCGGTGCGCCAAGGCGGCTGGGCGCCCCGGAATGCCTGGCGACGCGGCCACCGCGCGGCGTTCGTGGCGTGGCTTGGCCCGGTGTTCCTGCCTTACGCCTATTCGGACATCTTTGACTACACGTTCTGGTCCTATGCCTACGAGCCCGGCTATTGGGCCTACGCCTATGACGACTTCGTGGACACCGTGTTCTGGGACACCAACAGTCCCTACTCCGCCTATGCCAGCATCAACCCTGGCGACTATCCGGCCACCGCAGGCCGCGATCGGTCCCGTCAACGCGCCGATACGAGTCCGCAGGCAATCAAGCAGTTATGCGGAGAGCCGGACAAGGGCGTCACAGCCTGGCCGCTTGCCGACATCACGCGGGCGGTACGGCCGAACCAGCAGCAGCGCGCGCTACTCGACGAGTTGAAGACATCAGCGGCGAAGGCAGCCGATATCTTCAAGGATTCCTGCGCGGACAGCTATGCCATGACGCCAACCGGCCGCTTGCGGTCGATGCAAAACCGCATCAGCGCGACGCTCGAGACGATCAAGATCGTGCGGCCGGCCCTGGAGAATTTCTACAGCTCGCTCAGCGACGAGCAACAGGCCCGCTTCAATGCGCTCGGTCCACATGTCGGCGAGCGGTCGCCGCAACAGCAAACGACCGCGCAATCCGGGAATTGCGGCGATTCGAAATCCGACATGGCCCAACTGCCGATCAACAGGATCGAGGCCTCGCTTCATCCGGCGGGCAAGCAGAAGGAAGCGCTCGACCGCCTGAGCGATGCGACCAAAAAAGCTATAGCGGACCTGCAGGCAGCCTGCCCGAACGACGTGCCGCTGACGCCAGTCGGCCGGCTGGAGGCGATGCAGCACCGGCTCGAGGCCATGCAGAAGGCCGCGAATTTGATCGAGCCTGCACTGGACAAGTTCTATGCCATGCTGAGCAGCGAGCAGAAGGCCCGCTTCAACACGCTGCAGCAGGTCGCGAGCCCCTGAGACGGCCGGCCGGCGATCTGGATCGCCGGGCGCGCCGGATGTCGGTCCCCATCTTGCCTTTGCGGCCGCCGCGCAGCAATGTCTGGCACCAGCATGCTGATGCGATGCCGAATGACGGGGCGGGAATGAAGCGCGGTTGGATGAGGACTGGCGAGCTACGCGAACGCTGGGGCGATTCCTTGCTGACCGTGCTCACCATCCTGATCCTTGTGATGATGTTCGTGGTGGCGCCCCTGCAGGCGCTCGGCCTGTTCGAATTCCAGATTTTCGAGCTGTTTCTCGCGCTGTTCCTGGTCGGCGGCGTATTCCTGATGTCGGGCAGCGCAATTGCGGTCACCGCGATGCTGGTTGCACTCGCCATGATCGTCACGGGCGGGATCTTGCGGCTGCGCTCGCCCTCGATCCTCGACCTCAATCTGTTCGCGGGCTCGTGGCTGATCGTCGGCATCACCCTGGCCGTGACGGTGGCTCGTGCGACATTTGCGCCGGGCCGCGTGACCTATCATCGCGTGATCGGCGCCGTCTTGCTCTATCTCTCCGTTGCCGTGATCTTCTCGGCACTCTACACCTTCATCGGCACGCTGCTGCCGAAGGCCTTTTCCGGGATGAAGATGGAGGACAGCCCCGCGCTGGCGAACGAGCTGATCTATTTCAGCTTCATGACGCTGACGACCACGGGCTATGGCGACGTCGCTCCGCTGCATCCGATCGCACGCAGCCTATGCAATCTCGAGGCGATCTTCGGCCAGCTCTATCCCGCAACGCTGCTGGCGCGGCTCGTGACGCTGGAGATCACGCACAGCGATCAGGATTCCTAGAGCGCAGCGGCGCTGACGGGATCGACCAAATTTGCTGCATGGCATCTCTTTACCAGGCCTGCGAGCCGATGTGGCCGGCCGGGCGGCTATCTGAACCGCAAGTTTGCGCGGGAGAGCTGGCTGATCGAGGAACATCCCATCAGCCGCATGTCCCGCACCAGCTCCGCCTGCAGCAGACCAAGCGCCCGCTCGACTCCGGCCTGGCCGGCCGATGCCAGCGGATAGAGATAGAAGCGTCCAAGGCCGACGGCCTTGGCGCCGAGCGACAGCGCCTTCAGCACATGGCTGCCCCGCTTGATGCCGCCGTCCATCATCACATCGATCCGGTCGCCCACGGCATCGACGATCTCGGCCAGCTGATCGAACGCCGCCCGCGAGCCGTCGAGCTGCCGGCCGCCGTGATTGGACAGAATGATGCCGGTGCAGCCGATCTCGACCGCGCGTTTGGCATCATCAACCGACATGACGCCCTTCAGGCAGAACTGGCCATTCCACTGCCGGACCATTTGCGCGACGTCGTCCCAAGTCATCGCCGGATCGAGCATTTCCGTGAAATAACGCCCGATCGACATCGCACCGCCGCTCATATCGACATGCTCGTCGAGCTGCGGCAGCTTGAAGCTCTCATGGGTGACGTAGTTGATGGCCCATGCCGGCTTGATGGCGAATTGCAGCATGCCGCCGAGCGTGAGCCTGAAAGGAATCGAAAACCCGGTCCTCAGGTCACGCTCACGGTTGCCGCCGGTGATGCTGTCGACCGTCAACATCATCACGTCGACGCCGGCCTGCTTGGCGCGCTGCATCATCGCCGTGTTCAGGCCTCGGTCCCGGTGAAAATAGAACTGATAGACCTGCGGCGTAGCGTAGGCCTTGCGCAATTCCTCCAGGCTCACGGTACCGAGCGAGGACACGCCAAACATCGTCCCGTATTTCGCCGCGGCGGCAGCGACGGCCCGTTCGCCCTGATGATGAAACAGACGCTGCAGCGCGGTTGGCGAACAATAGAATGGCGTTGCCAGCTTCTGGCCCATCACGGTGACCGAGAGATCGACGTTCTCCACGCCGCGCAGGACATTGGGCACCAGATCGCAACGCTCGAAGCTCGCGGTGTTCTGCCGAAGCGTCGCCTCATCGTCCGCCCCCCCGTCGATGTAATCGAAGATCGGCCCCGGAAGCCGGCGCCTCGCCAGTTCGCGGAAGTCATGGAAATTGTGGCAATCGCTCAAGCGCATGTCGTGCTCCGAAGGTCCGGACCGCGGAGTTCAACGGCCTCCAGTGCCGTTCACACCGACAGCTCCGGAATAACGGGCGCGCTTCGCCTTGTCCACCGAACCGGTGGTTGGGTCAGACCACCGAGCGGTGCCGTTCGATGCAGGTCGTCAGGACCGCATCCATTGGCTTCGTCCACCAGTCATTCGAGAATACCTCGATCTCCGAATAGCCGGCGAAGCCCTGCGCTTCGACCATCGCGCGGACGGATTTGATGTCGATGACGCCATCGCCCATCATGCCGCGATCGTTGAGGATATCCTTGGTCGGCACCAGCCAGTCGCAGACGTGGAACGCGAGCAGGCGATCCTTGCCGGCGCGCGCGATCTGGCTCTTGAGTTCGGGATCCCACCAGATGTGATAGACGTCGAGCGCAACGCCGATCGCACCGGTGCGGCCGGGATCGAGCGCATCGCAGATGTCGAGCGCGTGCTTCGTGGTGTTCACACAGGCGCGGTCGGCGGCATAGGCCGGATGCAACGGTTCGATCGCGAGCGGCAGTTTAGCCTGTTTTGCATACTCCAGCATCTCGGCGATGCCGTCATGCACCTGCGACCGTGCCGCCGCGATATCCTTGGACGCAGCGCTGCCCGGCCGCGAATATTGCGGCAGGCCGCCGACCACGAGCACGATGCAGGGAGCGCCGAGCGCTGCCGCCTCGTCGACCGCCCGTCGGTTGTCGTCGCGCGCCTCGCTGCGATGCGCGCTGTCAGCCGTGAACATGCCGCCGCGGCAATAGCCTGAGAGATCGAGCCCGGCGTCCTTGATCGCGCGCACGGCACGATCGAGGCCGACGGCGGCAACCTGCTCGCGCCAGGGATCGATGGCGCGGATGCCGTGGCGTACGCAGGCCTCAATGATGGCGATGAGATCGCCCTGCTTGCGGACGGTCGCCGTGTTCAGCGACAGCCAGCGATGGTCGTTGGAAAAATCACGCATCAGGCGTCAACGCCCCGCGTGGCCATGATCGCCGCCATTCGGCGCGTCGCTAGCTCCGGATCGGCGAGCAGTCCCGCCCGGTCGGCGAGCCGGAACAACTCGCCGAGATGCAGGGTCGAGCGCGCGCTCTCCTGCCCGCCGACCATCGTGAAATGATCCTGGTGACCGTTGAGGTAAGCCATGAACACGATGCCGGTCTTGTAGAAGCGGGTCGGCGCCTTGAAGATGTGGCGCGACAGCGGCACCGTTGGCCCCAGCACGTCGTGGAAGCCGGCCTCGTCGCCGTCGGCCAACCGCGACAGCGCATAGGACGCCGCCGGCGCAATCGCGTCGAAGATTCCGAGCAGCGCGTGCGAAAATCCCTTGTCGTCGCCGGCGATCAGTTCGGCATAATTGAAGTCGTCGCCGGTGTACATCTTCACGCGCGGATCGAGCCGCCGCCGCATATCGATCTCGCGCTGCTTGTCGAGCAGCGAGACCTTGACGCCATCGACCTTGGCGACATTGGCGTTGATGATCGCAACCGCAATATCCATCGCCTCGTCGAGATCGGCCGTGCCCCAGTAGCCCGACAGAGCCGGATCGAACATGTCGCCGAGCCAGTGAATGATCACGGGCTCACGGACCTGCGACAGCACGCGATCATAGACCTCCGCGTAATCGTCCGCATTCCTGCCAAGTTTTGCCAGCGCGCGCGAGGCCATCAGGATGATGCGTCCCCCCGCTTTCTCGACCGCCGCGATCTGCTCCTCATAGGCGCGGATCACGTCGTCGATCGACCTGGCGTCCTCCACCGCGAGATGGTCGGTGCCGGCGCCGGAGAACACCAGCGCGTTGCCTTTTGCCTTCGCCGCTCTCACCGAGCGCTGGATCAATTCAAGGGAGGTCGCCCAATCGAGGCCCATGCCACGCTGGGCGGTATCCATCGCCTCGGCAACGCCAAGGCCGAGGTCCCAGACGTGCTCGCGGAACGCGATCGTCTTGTCCCAGTCGATCGCGGCCGTCAGCCAGGGATCGACGTCGGCGCGCGGATTGGCGACCACATGGGCGGCAGAGAACGCGACGCGGTTCAACGTGCCCTCGAGCTTCGCCGGAAACGTCCGCGACGCCGCCAGGCGATAGGTCTCGAGACCGCCATCGGCGGTCGGCAGCTTCAGCGACAGCGACGATATCGGCAGGACCGGCTTGTTCATGACAAAGCCCCTTCTCAGACCACGATCGGCGCGACGTCGATCCAGCGTCGCTCCTTCCAGCTCTTCAGCGCGCATTCGGCGAGCTGCACGCCCTTGGCGCCCTCGAGCAGCGTGTATTTGTAGGGCGCATCCTCGCAGACGTGGCGGATGAACATCTCCCACTGCTCCTTGAAGCCGTTGTCGTAGACGACGTTCTCGGGGAGCTTCTGCCAGTCGGCGTAGAAATCGTGCATGCGCTTCTCGTCCGGATTCCACACCGGCCGCGGCGTCGCCTGACGTGCCTGGATCATGCAGTCTGTCAGGCCCGCCACCGCCGAGCCATGGGTGCCGTCGACCTGGAAGGTGACGAGATCGTCGCGATAGACCCGCGTCACCCAGCTCATGTTGATATGGGCGATCACGCCGCCTTTCAACTTGAAGGTGGCGTAGGCGGAATCGTCGGCGGTCGCGTGGTACTGCTTCCCCTTCTCGTCATAGCGCTCGGGGATATCTGTCGTCCCGATGCAGATCACGCTCTCGACTTCGCCAAAGAGATTGTCGAGCACGTAGCGCCAGTGGCAGACCATATCCAGAATGATGCCGCCGCCATCCTCGGCGCGGTAGTTCCAGGACGGCCGTTGTGCCTCCTGCCAGCCTCCCTCGAACACCCAATAGCCGAATTCGCCGCGCACCGAGAGCATGCGGCCGAAGAAGCCGGAATCGCGCAGGAAGGCGAGCTTCTTCAGGCCGGGCAGGAATAGCTTGTCCTGCACCGTGCCGTGCTTGAGCCCCTTGGCATTGGCGAGCTTCACGACCGCAACGGCTTCTTCGAGATTGGTCGCGATCGGCTTCTCGCAATAGACATGCTTGCCGGCATTGATCGCCTTGGTCAGCAGCGAAGGCCGCGCCTGCGTCGTTGCTGCGTCGAAGAACACGGTGTCGTCTTTGTCGGCCAGCGCGCGATCGAGATCGGTGGCGTGGCGCTCGATGTTGAAGCGCTTGGCCAGGCTAGCGACCTTCTCGGCATCGCGGCCGACCAGGATCGGATCGGGCATGATGCGGTCGCCGTTCGCGAGCAGCACGCCGCCCTGCTCGCGGATCGCAACGATCGAGCGGATCAGATGTTGGTTGAGACCCATCCGGCCCGTAATACCGTTCATGATCAGGCCGAGGCGTTTGGTCGTCATGCTGTCTGCTCCTGCGAAACACGTTGTGTCGGCCGCTTGAGCGGCTGCATGGTGGACCAGTCCGGATGGATAGAACTGGCAAAGCCCGGCGCAGTGGCGATCGATCCGGTCAGGAGATCGCCGTCATGGATCGCGAGGCGGACCTTGCCGCCCGCGCGCCTGTAGAGATCCGGATGCGCGGTGAGGAAAGCCTCGGCCTCATCGGCCGGGGTGTCGGCAAAGCCGTCGACGTAATGATGTCCATTGCGTTCGGCATGGGTGACGCCGATCAGCGCCCCGAGCGCGAGATCCTGCTGCACGCCGAGCCCGGCCTGACAGGTCAGGTCCTCGCCGCTGATGAAATAGTGGTCGCCATCGACACTCCACGCCGCCGCGCGGGTCGCATTGATGATCGACTTGTAGATGCCCTTGCACGATTTCGAGGAGATGCCGCGATAGCCGAGCGCCCGCGCCTCCGGGAACGCATCGTAGGAATCGTCGGCCTCGTCGATGATGAAGCTGCGCGCGCCCAATGCCCCGAGCGGCGAGGCTTTGGTGATGTCGCGCGGCATCGGCTGCTCGATGTAGAGCAGGTTTGCCGCGATCGGTTCAAGCGCCGCATCGTGGTCGAGCCGGTCGACCAGCGCGCCCAGTGCGGCGAGGTCGGCATACTGCTCGTTGGCATCGAGCGTGACTTTAGTGGCGTAAGGCAGCCTTGCGAGCTCGCTGCCGATCCGCGCCAGCCGCGCCGCGTCATGGGCGGGATCGCCGTTCAGCTTGAGCTTGAAATAGCGCGCACCGGCATTCTCGCCTGCGTCGGCGACGCCGCCCTCGCCTTCAACCTTGTCGTCCATCCCGACCGTATGCCTGACGGCGACACGATCGAGCCGCTTGCGGGTCGCAACGAACCGCGCGACGGCCGCGTCGTCGAGATCGGGCGTCAGCCGTGCGTCGATGCCAGCGATATTGCCGGTCATGCCATCAAAGACGTTCGCGCCGGCCGCGCGCAACAGCGCATCCAGGATCGCCTTGTCGATCTCGGCCGGGCCAAAGCCGGCGGCGAGCGGTGGAATGTCCTCCGCAGCGCAGGCCGCAACCTGCGGGCCGATACACAAAGCATGCAACCCGAACGCGGTCTCAAAACTCCAGTTCGCCAGATAGAGCTCGCGGGCAATCGCAAGCGAACGGCGCAGGCCGTCGAGCGACTGCGCCTCGGTCAGATGCGGCCGCTTGTCGAACCATTTCGGCGCCAGCATTTCGGCGCTGGCGCCGGTGGCGCGGCCCTTGCCTTCCACCTCGATCTCGACCCGCACGAACAACTGCGTCGACGCGGTGATCGTCACGGCGCCGAAGCGGAACGGCCGGGCGAACACCAGCGGCCGTTCGAAGAAGGCGATATCGTTGACTTTGAGGCGAAGCGGCATTGGAGACTCGGGTGTTAGTCCAGCGACCCCTGCGTGAAGAAATGCTTCCGGATCCGTTGCACCAGCTCGGTGAAGACGGGATCGGACATCGTCTCGAGCGAGCGCGGCCGCGGCATCGGCACGTCATAGATCGCGGCGATCGCGCCGGGCCGCTCGGTCATGACAAGCACCCGGTCGGCGAGGAACACGGCCTCGGGAATCGAGTGCGTGATCAACAGCACGGTCTTGCCGGTCTCGCGCTGGATGCGCATCAGCTCGACATTCATCCGCTCGCGCGTCATGGCGTCGAGCGCGCCGAACGGCTCGTCCATCAGCATGATCTTCGGATCATGCACCAGCGCGCGGCAGATCGAGGCGCGTTGCTGCATGCCGCCGGACAGCTGCCAGGGTAGCTTCTTCTCGAAACCCTCGAGCCCGACCAGCTTCAGCAGCGCCTTGGCGCGGGCAAGATACTTGTCCCGCGGCAGCTGCTTCATGTCGATCGGCAGCATCACGTTGGAAAGGATGTTGCGCCACGGCAGCAGCAGGGCATTCTGGAACACGATGCCGACATTGCCGTGCGGCCTGGTCACGGGCTCGCCGTCGACCAGCACCTCACCCGTCGTCGGCGGCAACAAACCCGAAATCATCTTGAGCAGCGTGGACTTGCCGCAGCCGGAGGGCCCGACCACGACAAAGAACTCGCCGTCATTGATGGTGAAATCGAGTGGCCGCAGCGACGGCACGTCGCCGTCGCGCGAACGGTAGGTCTTCGATACGCCCGACAGCTTGATGCCCGGCGTGGCACCGGCCGCGCGGTCTGATACCAGGCGCAGATGCGCGGCGGGCTGCTCGGCAGCGCTCTTGATCGCCGATTTCATGGCTTATGAATTACCCTTCGGCAGATAGTCGTTGGTGTAGAACGCCTTCGGATTGGCCTTGGCCTTGGCGTCGAGGCCGCCATATTCGACCATCAGATTGACCGACTCCGTCATGTTCTGATCGGTGACCTGGAACGGCCGCTTGGTCTTGGTCTCCGACGTGCGATAGAGCGGGATCGTCAGCTCAAAACCCTGCGTCAGCGTGTCGATCTTGCCGCCCTTCGGGTTGGCGTCAAGGATCGACTGCGCGGCCGCCTTCGGCTCTTTCTCCGCGGCTTCCACCGCCTTGGTGGTCGCCGACATGAAGCGGCGGACGAGGTCGGCATTGGCCTTCACATAGTCCGAGTTCGCGATGATGCCCGACGACACCATGTTGATGCCGTAGTCGGCGAACTTGATCGGATAGACGTCCTTGCCGGTGGCATCCTTGATCTTCATCGACTGGTCCATGACGTAGCCGAGCAGCAGATCGGCCTGGCCGTTGATGACGGCGTTGAGCTTGGTCTGGCCGTCGCCGGCAACGGTCTGGAAGTCGCTTTCCCTCAGCCCGGTCTTCTTCAGGAACAGCGGCCAGATCTGCGTCATCGAATCCGCCGGCGTGATCGCGACCGTCTTGCCCTTGATGTCCTCCGGCTTCCTGATGTTCTTGTCGACGAAGCTCATCGCCGACATCGGGCTGGTCTGCAGCAGCACGCCGGTTGCGATGACAGGCGCGCCCTTCACCGCGGCGCGCATCATCGTGGGCACGTCGACATAGCCGAAATCGGCGGTCTTGGCCGCCACCGCCTGCGTGGTCGCGGCCGAGCCGCGGCCTTCCTGGATCTCGAGGTCGATGCCCTCAGTGGCATAGATGCCCTTGGCCTTGCCGTAATAGAACGGCGCGTGCTCGCCATAGACGTACCAGTTCAACATCAGCAAGACCTTGTCGGCCGCGGACACGGGCGCCACCGCAAGCGCGGTCCAGGCCAATGCGGCGCCGGCGACCGCAATCAAACGCTTCATGGTTGTTCTCCCTTTATGGTACCGCGGTCCTTGTGTGGGCCGCTTGTCCGGTTGCTGCGCTAGGACGCGAAGATGATGTCGTCGCGCTGGCTGACGTGCCAGGGGATCACCAGCCGCTCGATGCGGTCGACGATCCAGAACAGGATGACGCCGAGCAGCGCCAGGATCACCAGCGCGGCGAACATCGTCGGCAAATCGAAGGTGCCGATCGAGCGCTGCATCACGTAGCCGATGCCGGAATTGGAGCCGACGAACTCGCCCACCACCGCGCCGACCACGGCGAGCGTCACCGACACCTTCAGGCCGGAGAAGATCGCAGGCATCGCGTGCGGCAGGTTGACCGCGCAGAACACCTTGAAGCGGCTGCCTTGCATCGCGCGCGCCAGGTCGACCATGTCGGGATCGACCGACTTGAAGCCCTGCACCGCCGAGACCACGACGGGGAAGAAGCCGAGCAGGAATGCGGAAATCACCTTGGGGATGATGCCGAAGCCGAACCACACCACGAACAGCGGCGCGATCGCGATCTTCGGCACCGATTGGGAGAACACCAAGAGCGGATAGACGTAGCTCTCGACCGTCTTCGAGCCCGCGATCAGCATCGCTGTGGGAATGCCGAACAGTGCCGAGAGCAGGAAACCGCAGATCGTCGCATAGGTGGTCGGCCAGGACTGCCGCAGCAACTCCGGCCAGTCGCTCCACAGCACCGCGACGACGTCGCCGGGCGACGGGATCTGATAGGCCGGGATGTGGAACAGCCGGATCGCGAGGTCCCAGGCCACCACAATGACCACCAGGAACAGGAACGGACGTACCCACGCCGCATTCAGCACCTTCGACACGCCCGAAGGGCTTTTTGCCTCCGCCACGTCACGCTCCCTTCTAGTCTCTCTCGTTCGTGTAGAAATTAACCCGTTGGATAAATACTGTCCAGCCCCTGACGCGCGGCAAAATCACGCCGAAACACGCTACTTTCGTCAGGCGAGATTTTTGATGGTCGGTAGTCCGGATGAAGCCAACGGGTCGCGCGAACGCGCGCCCGATGGCTCCGTCCGGGCTACGGCGTCATTGCGAGCGGAGCGAAGCAATCCATTTCCTCCGCGTGTTGCGGCATGGATTGCTTCGTCGCTCTGCTCCTCGCAATGACGGTCGTGGCGAGCTCGGGAACTTAAACCACGCGGTGTTCCGCGGCGTGCCGCACCGGCATCGCGCCAAACGCTGCGGTGGACTTGCCGGTCAGCGCCGCCAGCACCAGCGCGGTCATGTGCTCGAGCCGCTCGTCGCGGGCGTCCTTCTTGAGCAGGTCGCGGCCGAAGATCACGCTCAGCGTGGCGCTGTTGGAGAGATAAAAGAACGCCATCCCGGCGATCGAGATATAGAGTTGCACTGGATCGACTGCGTCGCGGAAATCGCCGCTCTCGACCCCGCGCGTCACCACGGTGCGGATCATCTCGACAAAGGGCGAGTGCATCGACTTGACCTTGGTCGAGCGCTTCAGGTGCTTTGCCTTGGCGAGGTTTTCCGTGTTCAGCAACGCCAGGAACTCGGGATTGCGCAGAAAATAGTTCCAGGTGAAGTGGATCAGGCGCGCGATCGCCTCGGGCGGGTCGAGATGCTCGAGATCGAGCGTGCGCTCCTCGGCGCGGATCTTCTCGTAGGCACCCTCAAGCACCTCGAGATAGAGATCCTCCTTATTGCCGACGTGGTAGTACAGCATGCGCTTGTTGGCGTCGGCATTGGCTGCGATGCGGTCGACCCGCGCGCCGGCGAGGCCATGGGCGGCGAATTCCTGCTTGGCCGCCTCGAGAATCCGCAGCCGCATCCCCTGGGGGTCACGCTGCCATCTCTGTATCCGCTTTGCTTTGGCCAAATCGATCGCCCGTGATGCTGAATTGATGAATGTAGCATGACGCGCGGCGTTTGAGAACGAATGTTGTCGTGACGGCCATGCGGGAATATTTCTCGCAGCGACAGCTTTCGTCATTCCCCGGTGCGCAATTGCGCACCTGAGGGCGCGTCCCTTGGCGCGAGCCCGGAATCCATTCATCCGCAGAACATGTGGCTCGATGGATTCCGGGCTCGTGCTACGCACGCCCCGGAACGACCAAGGAAATGCCCGCGGTGCACGCTGTCGTGACGACGCGCGCATGAAACGCGGCCTAGTCTGGCTTTCCCTGCGAGGGCTGCACCAGGAGCGTCGGCACGCCGCACGTGCCGTTGCGCACCGTCATCACGCGCGTGCCGGGCTTGCGGCCGGTGCGAATCTCCGAGACGCCGGCGGCAACCAGCCGCGCGCGCGTAGCATCGATATCGGTGACGCGCCAGCAGATGCCGCGCAGCCGGTCCGGCGCGTCCGTCTCCGCCTTGTTTTCCTTGCCCGGCCGGTGCGTGACCTCTACCACGAGGTCACCGCAGCGGAAGAACATCAGCCGGCCCCACTCGGGATGCGACCGGTCGAGCGCCATGTCGAGCCCGAGCCGCGCGCCGTAGAGTGCGGCCGCTCGCTCCGAGTCGGCGGTCGAGACCACCACATGATCCATCGCGGTGATCGAGGCCGGCGTGGTGCGCACCGACAGAGGCCGCTCCTGCGCCCGCTCCAGGAAGAACATGCGCACCCCCCGCGTCGCATCTGTCGCCGCGCGCGTGCGCTTCCACGACAGCGTGGCGCCGCTGGTCTCATCGCGGCTCTCGACCTCGGCGACGGGCTCGGGCTTCAGGGTCAGCCGCTCGAGCCTGCGGTGTGTCCTGGCGATATCGCTCGTGCGGAAGCAGAGGCTTGCAAGCCCCTCGCCTTGTGTGACGAGCGCACTGCGGACGCGCTGGGCGGCATCGTCATCGCCGCGAGGCGCCATCAATTCCAGCGTCGTGTTGTCGAGCGTGAACAGCACGCGGTCGGCGCCGTCGCCGCTGTTGCGCCAGGCCGGCGCTCTCGCGAACAGCGCCTCATAGGCGGCGCTGGCGGCAGCAATGTCGCTCGTGAGGACGACGACATGATCGAGACCGGTAATCATGGCTCTGGCCTCCCTGAATCTGCCGTCATTGTGCTTCTCCTTCGAATCCCGGAACCGCGGCCTGCCGCCGGCCGTTATGCGGCATACCAGAACAGGCCGGCACATCCATCATCTCTACCTGTAAACCAAGCAGGGTTGCGAATAATTTCAGCGATATCGGCCGATCAGCGGTGCTAGTCTGATGTTCGGCCGGGACCACACCAAGCGATCACGGGAAGCGAATGCAGGCTCTCTTCATTGGACAGACCTATATCGACGTCACCTTCATCACGGATCACATGCCTGTCGGCGACGAGAAGCACGTTGCGGACGCCTATGCGGTGTCGTTCGGCGGCAACGCGGTGACCGCGGCGTTCTGCTGCGCCAAGCTCGGCATCGAACCGGACCTGATCGCCACCATGGCCAATGACTGGCTGGGACGGATGTTCTGGGACATGGCCGACAGGTACGGCATCTCGTTCCATCCCCGCAAGGTGAACTCCTCCTCGCTGTCCTTCATCATGCCCAACGACGGCAAGCGCGCCATCGTCCGCTGCCGCGACGACCAGCACATCCACCCCTTTCCGCTGCTGAATATCAAGGGCTGCCGCGCGCTGCACATCGACGGCCACCAGCCGGACGCCGCGATCCATTATGCGAAGCTCTGCCGTGAGGACGGTATCCTGACCTCGCTCGACGGCGGCGGCCTGCGCACCAACACCCACGAGCTGCTCGCATTCATCGACGTCGCGATCGTCGCCGAACGACTGTGCGAGCAGATGGACAAGACGCCGGAGCAGATGCTCGACTATCTCAAGAGCCGCGGCTGCCGGGTCGGCGGCATCACCATGGGTGAGCGCGGCCTGCTCTGGTACGACGAGGCGGGCACGGTGCAAACGCTGCCGGCACTGCCGATTCCGCGCAAGCGCGTGATCGACACCAACGGCGCCGGCGACGTCTTCCATGGCGCCTACATCTATTCCTATCTCGCCAATCCCGGCAAAGCCTGGCATGAGCATTTCGAGTTCGCGCGCGCTGCGTCGACCTACAAGATCCAGAAGCTCGGCAACGAGGCCGGCCTGCCGACGCTCGCCGACATCGAGGCAGTCAAGCAGGAGTTCGGCGCCGCGGTCTGACAGGACGGAGTGGGGTTGGGCATGGGGCGCGTCTTCGTCGCCGGCAGCATCAATATGGACGTGGTGGCGACCGCCGAGCGCCATCCGCGGATCGGCGAGACCGTCGCCGGCGAGGCCGTGCTGTATTTTCCTGGCGGCAAGGGCGCCAACCAGGCGGTAGCATCGGCCAAGCAGGGCGTGCCGACCACGCTGGTCGGCCGGCTCGGCACCGATGCGTTCGGCAAGGAGCTGCGAACCTTCCTTGCCGCGCAGGGCGTCGATCTCACTTTCGTCAAGGACACCGCCGGCACGCATTCAGGCACGGCGATCATCACGCTTGCCAATGCCGACAACACTATCGTCGTCGTGCCGGGCGCCAACGGGCTGGTCGATGCCGATGATGTCGCAGCCCCCGTGCTTGCGAAGGGTGACGTCGCGGTCAGCCAATTCGAGATCCCGCTGCCGACGATCGCCGCATTCTTCAGCCGCGCCCGCGCCGCCGGTGCCACCACCATCCTCAATCCGGCGCCGGCGAAACAGGCCGACAAGGCGCTACTCGATCTCGTCGACGTCCTGATCCTCAACGAGACCGAGCTTGGCCTGCTCACGGGAGCGGAGCTGCGCGACAGCGACGACCCGTCCCGCTTCGCCGAGGCGGCACGGACCTTGGGGCGTGGCAAGATCGTCTGCGTCACGCTCGGCAAGCGCGGCGTGCTGGCGCTGGTCGAGGACCAACCGCTGCTCGTGCCGGGACGCGAGGTCAAGGCCGTCGACACCACAGGCGCCGGCGATTGCTTCGTCGGCGCCCTCGCCTCGCAGCTCGCCATCGGCAAGCCGCTTGGCGACACGCTGGCTTACGCCAACATTGCCGCCTCGATCTGCGTGCAACGGATGGGGGCCGCGCCGTCGATGCCGACGGCGCGCGAGGTGACTGCTATTCTCTCCCCGGGTCGTCCCGGCCGAGTGCGCGATTGCGCACGGAGCCGGGACCCATAACCACCGGCTACAATTTGGGGCACGCGCGTAGTAACTGCGTACGGCTCCGCCAATGACCGCCGCGGAGTATGGTCCCGGCTTTCGCCGGGACCACGCTTACATTTGCGCCAGCGCACTCTTCAAATCAAAGCTCGCATCCGCCGCCTGCTCCGGTGTGATCGAGCCACCCGCGCCGAGCAGCCGGCGGCCGAACATGTGATCGCCGGCGCGATTGACCGACTCGATGCCGAGCAGCCTGTCGCCACGATAGCAGAACGCAGAGAACGCCCCCTGCGCGCGGTCGCCGCGCACCACGACGCGATCGTACCCGGTGGTGAGACCCGCCATCTGCAGCTTGTCGGGGCCCTGGTCGCTCCAGAACCACGGCAGGCCGTCATAGACCTCGGTCTTGCCGGTCAGCCGTGACGCTACGCAGCGCGCATGGTCGGTCGCGTTCTGCACCGACTCCAGCCGCAGCGACCCGCCGAAGCGCTTGCTGGTGTAGAGCGCGCAATCGCCGATCGCGGAGACATTCGGATCGGCAGTCGAAAGATGCTCGTCGACGATGATGCCGGATGCGACCGGCAGGCCGGCCTCCGCGGCGAGCTCGACATTCGGCAGCACGCCGACGCCGACCACGACGAGATCGGCCGGGATGTGCGTGCCGTTGCTCAGGCTGACGCCGGTGACCTTGGCGCCATCGGCCTCGATCGCCGTGACCTGCACCCCGAGGTGGATCCGGATGCCGGCCGCGCCGTGGCGCGACTGCGAGAACTCGGAGATCTCCGCAGTCACCGCGCGAGCCATCACGCGCGAGGCGAGCTCGACCACGTCGACCTCGAGACCCTTGGCCCGCGCGGTGGCCGCGAATTCGAGCCCGATGAAGCCCGCGCCGATCACGACGACGCGCATGCCGGGTGCGAGCAAATCGCGCAGCGCCTGGCTCTCGTCGAGGATACGCAGGTAGCGGACGGCGTCGAGCTTTGCGTTGGGAATATCGAGCAGCCGGTTCCGCGCACCGGTCGCGAACACCAGATGGCCGTAGTCGAGCGACGTGCCGGAGGCGAGCGCCACCTTCCGCGCGTTGCGGTCGACCGCATGGGCGTGATCGGTGATCAGCTCGATCTTGTTGTCCTGGTAGAACTTGTCGGGCCGGAACATCAGGGTTTCGGGCCCGCCGGTCCCCTTCAGGTAGGCCTTCGACAAAGGCGGCCGCTGGTACGGCAAATGGCCCTCGTCATTGATCAGGGCGATGCGCTCGGCGAAGCCGGCCTGGCGCAACGACGCCGCGAGCTGGAAGCCGGCATGTCCGGCGCCGACGATGATGACCGAGCCTGTCATCGGAACAACCCAAATACGCGCGAGCAGGAGTGACCCATGCCGTTTCCTCTTGTCGATGTTAGCTTGCGTGCCCCGTCACCACAGCGCTCGTGTCTGCGTACCGAAGGCGCGCGCTATTTGGCCCCATGGCTCGCGCTGATGCAAGGGGGTCTCCGGCAAATCTGGCCACCCGAAAAGCCCCCTCCGAGCCCCTGCCGGATTGCCACAGCTCCCGCCAAGGCCTTAAATGTCCGGAAATAACAAGCCCAAGGTCTTCAAAATGCCCGATCCCGCCTCCCCCAATGACCCCGCTTTGCTCCGCATCGACGGCGCCATCGCGACCATCACGCTGAACCGGCCGGCCGCGTTCAACGCGATCGACATGACGATCGCCAAAAAGCTCGAGCAGCTCGGCGCCGAGGTCGAAGCCAACAAGGACATCCGCGTGCTGGTCATCGAGGGCGAAGGCCGCGCCTTCTGCGCCGGCGGCGATCTGCAGACCATCGGTGCTGCGACCCAAGCCAACAACATCGCGCCCGTGGTCGGCGAGATGCTTCACCACTATCACGCCTTCATCGAGACGGTTCGGCGGATGCCGAAGATCGTGCTGTCCAGCGTGCACGGGTCGGCAGCCGGCGCCGGCATGGGCCTCGCCTTCGTGACTGACCTGTGCATCGCCGCGGAGGATGCCCGTTTCACGCCCGCCTATGCCAAGATCGGCGTATCGCCGGACGGCGGCAGCACGGTCGGCATCGCCGGCACCGTCGGGACACGTCGCGCGCTGCAGATTTTCCTCGCCGAGGATGGCTTCACCGCGCAGCAAGCCTATGAATGGGGACTGGTCGTCAAGACCGTCCCCGCGGCCGAGCTGAAGGCGGCCACCCGGCAGCTCGCCGAGCGCCTGGCGAAAAATCCGCCGGCCGCGATCGCTGGGACCAAGTCGCTGGTCTATCAGGCCGCCACCACGCCGACCAAGCAGCAGCTCGATGCCGAGGAACACAAGATCATCACGTCGATGCATACCGACGATTTCCGCGTCGCGGTGAAGAAGTTCACCAGCAAGTCGAAGTAGAGGGTGGGCTAGTTCGGGCAGATGTATCCGGTGCCGCCGGGTGCCTTGAAGCAACCGACCGATTCCGGGATCACCTGCTTGGGCAGCCACAGCACGACCTTCGGGAAATAGATCGTGAAGCAGATCGTGACCAGGAACACGACGTAGATCGGCAGCGCCGCCCGCAACGCTTTTGCAAAGCTGATGCCGACGAACTTCGAGGCCATCAGCAGCACGAGCCCGTAGGGCGGTGTGATCAGGCCGAAGGCTAGTGTCGCGATCAGCACGACGCCCATATGCACGCCATTGATGTCCCCCGCCTGGGTCAGCGCGTTCACCAGCGGCATGAAGATGATGATGGTCGGCACCGGCTCGATGAAGTCGCCGACCACGGTGAACAGCAGCACCATCAGCAGCATGATGAGGTGCGGATCGTTGCCCGCGATCGAAGTGATCCAGTCGGCGATGTAGATGGCGCCGCGCAGATAGGCCAGCATCCAGCCGAATGCGTTCGCCGCGCCGATCGTGATCAGCGGCAGCGAGAAGATCAGACCGGCCAGGCAGAAGTCATACGGGATCTTTTTCAAGTGCCCGCGGTTCAGCGCCGGGATCACGACGAGGATGATGTAGGCGACCGCCACCACGCCGGCCTCGGTCGGCGTGAACCAGCCGGTCAGGATGCCGCCGAGCAGGATCACCGGGATCATCAGCGGCAGCGCGGCGTCACCGGCGGCGAACGCGATCTGGCGCAGCGGCGCTCGCGGCTTGCGCAGGCCCGACGGGCCGAAGAAATAGCAATAGATCATGAGCCCGAAGCCGATCATCAGCCCGGGAACCACCCCAGCCATGAACAGGCCGGCGATCGAGACGTTGCCGACCGCGCCATAGACCACGGCCGTGATGCTCGGCGGCACCAGCGCCGCGATCGTCGAGGCCGAGGCGATGATCGCGGCGATGAAGGCCGGCTCATAGCCCTCCCGCCGCATCGGCCCGCCGAGCGCCCTGCTCATCACAGCGACATCGGCGGTGGTCGAGCCCGACATTTCCGAGAAGAACATGCTGAACACGACGACGACCTGCGACAGCCCGCCCCTGATATGACCGACCAGCGAGACCGACAGGTTGGCAATGCGGACCACGACATTCGCCGAGCTCATGAGCTCGCCGACCAGCAGGAAGAACGGGATCGCCAGCAGCGCCTCGGAATCGACGCCGTCAAAGATCTTCTGGATGATCGCGGCGAGCGATACATCCGACAGCATTGCGCCGACGAATACGCCCGCCATCAGCGAGAACGGCACCGGCACGCCGAGATAACCGAAGAACAGGAAGCAGGACGACATCAACACCAGCACGACCGGTGCGCTCACGGCTGCACTCCCGTGGTCGCACTGGTGTTGATCGCGGGAATCGCAAGATCCTCGTCCGGCGGCTCCGGATGCTCAAATCCGTTGCGGATGCCGTTGACGAGCTGCTCGACCGTGAACAGGCCGATCAGGATGCCGGACAGTGGAATCACCGCATAGAGCGATGCGATCGGCGTACCGGACGGCAGCCGGAAACTGCCGAAGCCGCGAAGGTAATTTTGATAACCGTACCAGACCAGGCAAAAAGCAACGCCCAGCACCACCAGTCGGATGACGACCTCGACGACCAGCCGCGACCTGCCATGCATCGCCTCCGAGAGCGCGGTGAGATAGAGATGGTCGTTGCGCCTGGTCGCGACCGCGGCGCCAATGAAGATCGCGTAGATGAACAGCGTCGAGGTCACCTCCTGCAGCCACAGCCAGGGATGACCGATGGTGCGCGTGGCGATGTCGGCGGTCACCGAGAGCGAGAAACCGAAGCACAACAGGCCGCACAGCATCATCAGGATCAGCTCGAGCCGATCCAGCGCCCGCCATTTCAGATGCCGCTGCCGTTGCAGCACCAGTCTGTCGGCGATGGCCATGGCTCAAATTTCCCCGTCGTCCCAGCGAAGGCCGGGACCCATTACCCCCGGCTCGAGTTGGTTGCAGAACGGCAGCAGCCCAATCGCCTAGCTTGATAGGCCGCGGCGTATGGGTCCCGGCTTTCGCCGGGACGACGCATGAAGCGGACTAGTTGATGGCGCGGATCAGGTTCTTGATCTTCTCCGCGTGCGGGCCGAGCTCCTTGGCGAGCTTGTCGAGATAGGGATCGGCGATCGCGGTGAAGCTCTTCTTGTCCACGTCATCGACCACCTTGACGCCGAACGACTTCAGCTTGGTCAGCGCATTCCGCTCCAGCTCGAAGGCTTTCTGCGGCTCTTTGGCGCTGACCTCGTTGGCGGCGGCCTGCACCCATTGCTTCTGCTCGGCGGAGAGGCTCTGCCACAGCTTGTCGGAGACGAACAGCAGGGCATTGTTGGCCTCGTGCTCGGTGATCGACAGCACGGGCGCGACCTCATAGTGCTTGTTGACGAGATAGACGTTGATGCTGTTCTCGGCGGCGTCGACCACGCCGGTCTGCAGCGAGGTGTAGACGCTGCCGAACGGCATATGCACCGTCTGCGCGCCATAGGCCGGGAACATGGTGTCCTCGGTCGCGGTCGCCTGCACCCGCACCTTCACGCCCTTTAGGTCGCCGACGTTGTGGATTTCCCTCTTGCTGTAGATGTGGCGCACGCCCTGCGAACCGGTGCCGATCACATGCAGGCCCTGCGCGGTCTCGTCGATCATCGTCCTGATGGCGTCGAACACCTGCGGGTCCGCCAGCGCCTTGATCACATGGGCGTCGTTGCGGAACAGGAAGTGCAGCGACATCACGCCGGCCTGCGGCGAGATCGTCGCCGTGTTGGCGGAGGAGACGATCGCGAACTCGATATCGCCTGATTTCACGAGCTGCAGCAGCTGCGGCTCCTGGCCGAGCTGCGCGCCGGGATATTGGTCGACGATCATCGTTCCCTTGCTCAATTCCTTGAGCTTCTCGGCGAACAGATCGCCGGCGACCGAATAGCCAGTGTTGCGTGGCTGGTCGTAGGCGAAGCGGAAGTGCTTGACCTCCTGCGCGCCGACGCACGCCGGCAGCAGCAACGCTGCCGCGGCCATGGCGATCCCGACGATCCTGGCTGAATAGCCCATCGCGACGTTCCCCCTGTTTTTGATTGACGCGATCATCCCACCAGTCCGACGGGATTGTCAATAAAACAGAGACAGTTGAACGCCCACAGGCGCAATCACGTACTGCGTCACTCGAATTATCGATAATTCGGCAATTGCGCCGAACGGCGCTCGCTACTTCCCCTTGGCGCGCATGAAGTCGAAATCGCAGCCCTCGTCGGCCTGCAGGATCGTTTCATTGAAGAGATGCGCGTAACCGCGGTTGGCCCAGTCCGGCGTGCCGGCAGGGGCGAGCGCGGCGCGGCGCTTCTGCAGTTCGGCCTCGTCGACCAGGAGATCGATGCTGCGCTTGGCGACATCGAGCCGGATCATGTCGCCGTTCTGCACTAGACCCAGCGGACCGCCGACGGCGGACTCCGGCGTGATGTGCAGCACGATCGTGCCGAACGCAGTGCCGCTCATCCGCGCATCGGAGATGCGGACCATGTCCTTCACGCCGGTGCGCGCAAGCTTCTTCGGGATCGGCAGATAGCCCGCCTCCGGCATGCCGGGGGCCCCCTTCGGGCCGGCGTTGCGTAGCACCAGCACGTCGTCGGCGGTCACGTCGAGCTCGGGATCGTCGACGCGCAGCGTCATGTCCTCAACCGACTCGAACACCACGGCACGGCCGGTGTGCTGCAAGAGCTTTGGGCTCGCCGCCGACTGCTTGATGACAGCACCGCGCGGCGCGAGATTGCCGTGCAGGATCGCCATCGCGCCCTCGGACTTGATCGGGTTCGCCTTGGAGCGGATTGCATCCTGCCCCGGCACGTCCTCCGCGCCGGCCACAACCTCGCGCAAGGTCTGACCGGTGATGGTCCTGGCATCGAGGTCGATGAGGTCGCCGAGCTGCGCCATCAGCTTCGGCACGCCACCGGCATGATGGAAATGCTCCATGTAGTGTTCGCCCGACGGCTTGAGGTCGACCAGCACCGGCACTTCGCGGCCAAGCTTGTCGAACGCCTCGAGATCGATCTTGTAAGGCGAGCGGTTGGCAATCGCCGTGAGATGAATGAGCCCGTTGGTCGAGCCGCCGATCGCCTGCAATACGACCTGGGCGTTGCGGAACGACGACGGCGTCAGGATCTCGCTCGGCTTCGGCCCCTTGGTCTTCGCCATTTCGGCGGCGACGCGTCCGCTGGCCTCCGCGGAGCGGAAGCGCTCGGCATGCGGCGCCGGGATCGTCGCGCTCATCGGCAGCGACAGGCCGAGCGCTTCGGTGATGCAGGCCATGGTGGAAGCCGTGCCCATCACCATGCAGGTGCCGACCGACGGCGCGAGACGGCCGTTCACGGCCTCGATCTCGACATCGTCGATCTCGCCGGCGCGATACTTGCCCCACAGCCGGCGGCAATCGGTACAGGCTCCCAGCACCTCGCCCTTGTGATGGCCGACCACCATCGGCCCGACCGGGATCACCACCGTCGGCAGATCGGCGCTGATGGCGGCCATGATCTGTGCCGGCAGGGTCTTGTCGCAGCCGCCGATCACGATCACCGCATCCATCGGCTGGGCGCGGATCATCTCCTCGGTATCCATCGCCATCAGGTTGCGCAGGTACATCGAGGTCGGATGCGCAAAACTCTCGGCGATCGAGATGGTCGGGAACACGAACGGCATCGCACCCGACAGCATCACACCGCGCTTCACCGCTTCGATGATCTGCGGAACGTTGCCGTGGCAGGGATTGTAGTCGCTGTAGGTGTTGGTGATACCGACGATCGGGCGATTGAGCGCATCGTCCGAATAGCCCATCGCCTTGATGAACGCCTTGCGCAGGAACAGCGAGAAGCCGGCGTCGCCATAGCTGGTCAGTCCCTTGCGAAGTCCGTCGGCCATTTTCTTCTCTTCCCGTGTGTTCGTTGGCCGCACTTAAGGAGCAGCAGGAATTATTGTCAATATGAGATAATCTGGCGGAGAAGCCCAGTTGGCCTGCGGCAAAATCGCCCCCATTATTGACAATGGCCATGACGTCATGCTGACCTCAGGCACCGAACCGAAGCCGAGAGCGCATGAAAGCCGAGCCCGCCTTGCCCGAACTCCAGGCCCCCTCGCGAGAGGAGGAACAGGCGGAAGTGATCCGCCGGCTGGAGGAGGACATCATCTTCGGCCGCTTCGCGCCCGGCCTGCGGCTGGTCGAGGATACCCTGATGCAGCGCTACGGCGCGAGCCGGCATTTCGTCCGCCAGGCGCTGTTCCAGCTCGAACGCCAGGGCATCGTGCTGCGCGAGAAGAATGTCGGCGCCACGGTGCGGTTCTATTCGGCCGAGGAAGTGCGGCAAATCTACGAGGTGCGTGAGATGCTGACGCGCCAGGCCGCACTGATGATCGCCCTGCCCGCGCCGGTCAGCCTGATCGAGCAATTGAGCGAGCTGCAACGGCATTACTGCCTCAAGGCCGACGCGCAGGACATGCGCGGCATTCACGAAACCAACGATGCATTCCACCTCGCGCTGTTCTCGGCCTGCGGCAATCCCTACCTCGTCCACTCGCTGCAGGACTACATGAACCTGACGTTGCCGATGCGCGCCAAGAACCTCGCCGACAGCGAAGGCCTCGCATTGTCGCGCCGCCAGCACGAATTGATGATCGAGCTCTTGAGGGGCCGCGACAGCTGGGCGCTGGCGCAACTCTGCGTCGATCACATGCAGTACAGCAAGGCGGATTATCTCGTCCGCATCTCCAACGACAAAAAGCCGCAATAGCGCGATACGCGGCCTGCTCGTGAAGGAGACGGCGATGCGCTACGTGGCTTTGTTGATAGGATCGATCGCCGTGCAGCTCGCGCTTGGCGGAATTGCCAACGCGACCGACCCGCGCGCGGCCGAGCTCACCTATGAGCCCTGGACCAAGACCTGCCTGACCGAGGCGAGTTGCTTCGTCGCTGCCGCCGCGCGCGGCCAGTGCGCGCCGTCTGGCGGCTCCATCAGCGTCTCGCCGCAGACCAGCACGCGCGCACTGCTTACCGCGAATGTCGGAACGCGGACCATGCTGGAAGGCACGATCAGCCTCCGCATCGATCAGGACGAACCGATGCAGATCGCCAGGACGCACTGCTACACGCTCGGTTGCGGCGGCACGCTGGAGGCCAATGGCGAGCTGATCGATCGGCTGAAACACGCGCAAGCGATTGTGGTGGAAGCGAAGAACCTGACCGGGCAGAAGATCAGCCTCAATTTCCCGCTCGCCCACTTCTCCCAGACCTATGATGGGCCCGGCAGCGCACCCAACGCATCCGGGCAAAGCTCGAGCGAGCCGCAGCGCCAGCACACCGAGGCCGTGAAGCAACTGCCGCAATGCGACGACTGATCATTTCTTCCAGTCGATCACCCTCGTCCTGTCGCCGTCGAACTCCATGCTGCAGAACGTGCCGCCCTGGTAATAATCGCCGACGGGATCCCGCGGCAACTTGGCCTGCTCGGCCATCGCGTGCTCGCGGAAGTCTTCGCCACGACCGCTCGGACGATAGCCGAGATCGTAGGCGCGGTGATTGTCCCACCACGAGCGCTCGTTGTGGGACGCACCATACAGCACCTCGAAATGAATGTCGGGATGTTCGAGCCCGATCCGGCAGAGCTGCACCAGATCTTCCGGCTTGAGCCAGATCGAGAGCCTGCGGTGATCGAGCGGCGCTTCGCCGAAATTGCCGATCCGGATGCAGGTCACCTTGATGCCGTGCTTGTCGGCATAGAGCGCGCCGACGCCTTCGCCGAACACCTTGCTGACACCGTAGCGGCTGTCCGGCCGCGCGGTGACATCGGCGCCGATACGGTGATGGCGCGGGTAAAAGCCGACCGCGTGATTGGATGAGGCGAAGATCACGCGCTTGACGCCCTGCTTGCGCGCCGCCTCGAACAGATTGTAGCAGCCGATGATGTTGGCCTGCAGGATCGCATCCCAGGAACCTTCGACCGAATAGCCGCCGAAATGCAGGATGCCGTCGACGCCCTCGCAGATCGCCTCGACCTCTGCGAGGTCGGCGAGATCGGCCGCCTTGAACTTTTCGTTGCTGCCGAGATCGGAGGGCTTCTTGATGTCGCTCAGCAGGAGATCCGGATAGATCGGCGGCAGCAGCTTGCGCAGGCTGGTGCCGATTCCACCCGATGCGCCGGTCATCAATATGCGTGGCATGCCGTCCCTCGTCTTTCCTGTTTGCTCAAGGGGATCATTGGACCGAATTGCGGTCGCAGGCCGACAATGATAGCAAACCATGCGCTCAAGGAAACACCATCGAAACACAACAACGAGAACAGCAAATGTCCGATGTTCATTCCGCCGGCTGGCGTCCCGCGACCTGCTATCCCGATCCCGCGATCCACGCACTCGACCCGCGCTTCGAGAAATACTGGCTGAAGCTCTCCGCCGTTGAGCGCATCGCCACCGGCCTGCGCTGGGCCGAAGGCCCGGTGTGGTTCGGCGACGGCCGCTATCTGTTGTGCAGCGACATCCCGAACCAGCGCATCCTCAAATGGGAAGAAGAGACCGGCGCGGTCAGCATCTTCCGCAAGCCGTCGAACTTCGCCAACGGCAACACCCGCGATCGCCAGGGCCGGCTGATCACCTGCGAGCATGGCGGGCGCCGCGTGGTGCGCACCGAATATGACGGATCGATCACCGTGCTGATCGATTCCTTCGGTGGCAAGCGGCTGAACTCGCCGAACGACGTCGTGGTGAAATCCGACGGCGCGATCTGGTTCACCGATCCGATCTTCGGCCTGCTCGGCAATTACGAGGGCTACAAAGCCGATCCGGAGATCGAGCCCAACGTCTACCGGCTCGATCCCGAAACCGGCAAGGCCAGCATCGTCGCCGAGGGCGTGCTCGGCCCGAACGGACTGTGCTTCTCGCCGGGCGAGAAGATCCTCTATGTCGTGGAATCCCGCGGCGAGCCGAACCGCAAGATCCTTGCCTATGACGTTTCCGCCGACGGCAAGACGATCGCGAACAAGCGCGTGTTCATCGATGCCGGCCATGGCACGCCCGACGGCATGCGCTGCGACATCGACGGCAATCTGTGGTGCGGCTGGGGCATGGGCGATCCCGAGCTCGACGGCGTCGTCGTGTTCGCGCCCGACGGCGTCATGATCGGCCGCATCGCGCTGCCGGAGCGCTGCGCCAACCTCTGCTTCGGCGGACTGAAGCGCAACCGCCTGTTCATGGCGGCCAGCCAGTCGATCTATGCGCTCTACGTCAACACCCAAGGCGCGCTCGGCGGTTAGAAGGCAAAGAGGACAAAGTCTCCTCCAAACGTCTGACGCCGGAGCGGTTGTTCGCCCCGGCGTCAGAATCTTGTCTCTCGTGGCTCGGCTTACGCGGCGTTGTAGCCGGCGACCGCCTTGGCCTCGAGATATTCTTCCAGACCGTAACGGCCCCACTCGCGGCCGTTGCCGGACTGCTTGTAGCCACCGAACGGCGCGGAGCGCTCGTTCGGCACGCCCTGCAGGTTGACGTTGCCGGCGCGGATCTGGCGGCCGACGCGGCGCGCGGTCTCCACAGTGTCGGCCGAGACGTAACCGGCGAGACCATAGGGCGTGTCGTTGGCGATCTTCACCGCCTCAGCCTCGTCCTTGGCGCCGAGGATGGTCAGCACTGGTCCGAAGATTTCCTCGCGGGCGATCGTCATGTCGTTGGTGACGTCGGCGAAGATGGTCGGGCGGACATAGAAGCCCTTGTTGACGCCCTCGGGCAGGCCCGGGCCACCGGCGACGAGCGTTGCGCCCTCGTCGATGCCCTTCTGGATCAGCGCCTGGATCTTGTCCCACTGGCCGCGGTTGACGACCGGTCCGATGGTGGTGCCGTCGGCACGCGGATCGCCAGCCTTGGTCTTGTCGGCGACGCCCTTCGCGATCGCGGCGACTTCCTTCATCTTGGAGAGCGGCACGATCATGCGCGACGGCGCGTTGCAGGACTGGCCCGAGTTGTTGAACATGTGCATCACGCCGCCGGTCACCGCCTTGGTGAGGTCAGCACCCTCGAGGATCACGTTCGGCGACTTGCCGCCGAGCTCCTGGCTGACGCGCTTCACGGTCGGCGCAGCACGCTTGGCGACATCGACACCGGCGCGGGTCGAGCCGGTGAACGAGATCATGTCGATGTCCGGGTGCTCGCTCATCGCCGCACCCACCTCCGGGCCGAGGCCGTTGAGGAGGTTGAACACGCCCTTCGGCACGCCGGCTTCATGGAGGATTTCCGCGAAGATCAGCGCCGAGGTCGGGGTGAACTCCGAGGGCTTCAGGATCATGGTGCAGCCGGCGGCGAGCGCGGGCGCGACCTTGCAGGCGATCTGGTTGAGCGGCCAGTTCCAGGGCGTGATCATGCCGACGACGCCGACCGGCTCGCGCACGATCACGGCGGTCCCCATGGTCTCCTCGAACTCGTACTTCTTGAGCACTTCGAGGGTGTTCATGAGATGGCCGAGGCCGGCACCGGCCTGGAGCTTTTCGGCCATCGGCAGCGGAGCACCCATCTCGTCGGAGACGGCGGCGCCGATCTCCTTCATGCGGCCCTTGTAGACCTCGACGATCTTGGTGAGCAGCGCGATGCGCTCCTCGCGGCTGGTCCGGGAATAGGTCTCGAACGCGCGCTTGGCGGCGGCAACTGCCTTGTCGACATCGGCCTTGGAGCCGAGTGCAACCTCATACATCGCTTCTTCGGTCGCCGGATTGACGACGGGGGTGGACTTGCCATTGACGACCGGATCGACCCAGGCGCCATCGATGTAGAATTGCATACGATTGACCATCGGAAACCTCTTGTAGGGGGCGTATGGATAAGGGGAACGGAAAGCGTTCGGCAGGCATCCTTGCACGAAAGCAGGGCGAATTGAACCCGCCATATGCGGGGCGCGGCTCGTGCACGCCCACGGCATATAATGTCGCAGGCAAGCGAGTGACAAGACTTCTTCACCCTCCCCTGGAGGGTGAAACTACACCGCCATCTTGCGATGCCGCACCGGGGCGCCGACCGAGAGGCTTTCCGCCGCATCGATGATGGCGTTGGCGTCGATGCCATAGTGCCGGTAGAGGTCTCCGATCGTCCCGGTCTGGCCGAAATGCTCCACGCCGAGCGCCTCGACCCGATGGCCGCGCACGCTGCCGAGCCAGCCGAGCGAGGCCGGATGGCCATCGATCACGGTCACGATGCCGCAGTCGCGACCAAGCGGCGCCAGCATGCGCTCGATATGACTCAAATGCTGCGTGCCTCGGCGGTCGCGGCGCAAATTCCGCGCGGCGGACCAACCCGCATAGAGCCGGTCGGCGGAGGTTACCGCCAGGAGACCGACATCGCGGTGGCTCTCGCCGATCAGGCCGACCGCCTCGATCGCTTCCGGCGCGACGGTGCCGGTATACGCAACAACGATGTCGCAGTTCGGGCCCGGCTTGCGCATCCAGTAGGCGCCATCGGTGATGTCGCGCTGCAGGTCCGGTGTCATGATCCGCTGCGGTTGCTCCAGCGTCCGGGTCGAGAGTCGCAAGTAAACCGAACCGCCCTCTGCACCCTCGCGCTGCATGTGGCCAAACCCCCAGCCCATGATCACGGCAAGTTCATCGACGAAGGCCGGATCGAACGAGGCAAGGCCATCCTGCCCCATCCCGATCAGCGGCGTCTTGATCGACTGATGCGCGCCGCCTTCCGGCGCCAGCGAGATGCCCGACGGCGTCGCCGCCACCATGAAACGGGCGTCCTGGTAGCAGGCATAGTTCAAGGCATCGAGGCCGCGCTCGATGAAGGGATCGTACAACGTGCCGACCGGCAGCAGCCGCGCGCCGTTGATTTGGTGCGACAGGCCGAGCGCCGAGAGCATGATGAACAAGTTCATCTCGGCGATGCCGAGTTCGAGATGCTGGCCCTTCGGCGAATATTCCCAGGTGTAGGCTGACGGGATCTTCTCCTGCCGGAACAGGTCGTGGTTCTCCGCCTTCGCAAACAGGCCGCGGCGGTTGACCCAGGCACCGAGATTGGTCGACACCGTGACGTCGGGCGAAACGGTGACGATGCGCGATGCAAGCTCGCTGTCGCCGCGCGCCAGCTCATGCAGCACGAGGCCAAAGCCCTGCTGCGTCGACATCTGCGCGGAGGCCTTGAAGGTCAGCCGCTCCGGCACGTCGATTTCAGGCGCCGAGAGACGACGGCGTCCCTCGCGGTTGAACGGCGCCTCGGCCAGGAACGCCTCGAGCTTCGCGGGCTCCTGAGACAGGCCCTCGAACTTGTCCCACTCGTGGCCGGTGCGGATGTTCTGCGCGGCGCGCCACTTCTCCATCTGCGTCACCGTCATCAGGCCGGCGTGGTTGTCCTTGTGGCCCTGCATCGGCAGGCCGACGCCCTTGATGGTGTAGGCGATGAAGCACACCGGACGATCGTGGTCGATCGCCTCGAAGGCCTCGATCATGCTCGCCATGTCGTGGCCGCCGAGGTTCGACATCAGCGCCAGCAGCTCGTCATCGCTGCGGCGATCGATCAGCGCCGACACGTCGCCCTGGTCGCCGATATCGTCGCGCAGATGCTTGCGGAACGCCGCGCCGCCCTGGAAGCAGAGCGCCGCGTACATCTGGTTCGGGCAATTGTCGATCCAGCGCCGCAGCGCCTCGCCGCCCGGCTCGGCAAACGCCTCGAGCATCAGCTTGCCGTATTTTACGATCACCACGTCCCAGCCGAAATTGCGGAACATGGTTTCGAACTTGGCCCACAGTCCCTCGCGCACCACGGCGTCGAGCGACTGCCTGTTATAGTCGACCACCCACCAGGTGTTGCGCAGACCGTGCTTCCAGCCCTCGAGCAGCGCCTCGAAGATGTTGCCCTCGTCCATCTCGGCGTCGCCGACCAGCGCGATCATGCGGCCCTCGGGCCGGTCCTTCAGCCAGCCGTGAGCCTTGACGTAGTCCTGCACCAGCGAGGCGAACAGCGTCTGCGCCACGCCGAGGCCGACCGAACCGGTGGAGAAGTCGACGTCGTCGGTGTCCTTGGTGCGCGACGGATAGGACTGCGCGCCCTTGTAGCCGCGAAAATTCTCCAGCTTGTCGCGGGTCTGATGGCCGAACAGATACTGGATCGCATGGAAAACCGGGCTCGCATGCGGCTTCACCGCGACGCGGTCCTGCGGGCGCAGCACCGAGAAGTAAAGCGCCGACATGATGTTGGCGAGCGAGGCCGACGAGGCCTGATGGCCGCCGACCTTCAGTCCGTCGGTCGAGGGCCGCACATGGTTGGCGTGATGGATAGTCCACGACGACAGCCACAGCACCTTGCGGGCCAGGGCTGTGAGCATGTCGAGGCGTTCAGGCGCGATTCCCATGGCAATGCTCCGGGCGATATCTCGGATGTTACTGCCGCGGGGGCCGCCGAAAATCTCAATTCCGCGCGACAGCACAGGAAAAATTGGGATAAATTCCCACGATCCCGCCTTAACCAACGAGTTCATCCCAATGCCTGCCCTCGACGCCATCGACCGCAAGATCCTGAGTCTGCTCCAGACCGACAGCCGCATGACCATGCAGGAGCTCGCCGACAAGGTCGGGCTGTCGGTGTCGCCCTGCCACCGCCGGGTCAAGCTGCTCGAGGAGCGCGGCGTCATCAGCCGCTATATCGCAACCGTCGACCAGAAATCGCTCGGGCTGCACGTCTCGGTCTTCATCTCGATCAAGCTCGCGCGGCAGAAGGAGGAAGACCTCAACCGCTTCGCGCGCGCGATCTCGAAATGGGACGAGGTGCTCGAGTGCTATCTGATGACCGGCAATCGCGACTACCTGCTGCGCGTGGTCGCCGCCGACCTCTCCTCCTATGAGGCGTTCCTGAAGAACAAGCTGACCCGGCTCGACGGCATCGCCTCGATCGAGTCGAGCTTTGCGCTGAGCCAGGTGAAGTATTCGACGGCGTTGCCGGTGTGAGGGCGCTGGTTTTGAGCCTCGCTGGCACCAAGACCACACTGTCGTCCCGGCGAAGGCCGGGCCCCATACGCGGCAGCAAGCGTTGTAGGCGGGACTCGCCGTTCCAGCATCGCGCAACAAGCAGCATTTGGGGTTATGGGTCCCGGCCTTCGCCGGGACGACAGCGAGGGTGTGGCGCGGTTTGTCAGTCAAACATCCACATTCTCGCGACATGATCTGTCCGAGTTTTGCATTTCGTTTCGCCCTCCCTTGAAGAGGGCGCAGGGAAAGCCGGGTGCCGATCGCACCCATGGGCCCCGAGCAATGGGTAGAAAGCTCGGGGGTAGGACCACAGGTGTAACCGGAGCAATCCGGCTTTCCCTGCGCGATGGGTTACGGCTTACTTCGTGCTCTCCCCGGCGAGACTGGGCTTGTTTGTCACCGTCTCCGCAAAAACGCTTGCGCGTTTTGCGGGGAGACACCTACCACTAGGGCGTCGGAACCACACGACTTCACCGTCCGCCTCACGCGCACTCGTCAGTTGCACGATCGGCGTCCACCGCATCTCGACCCACGTTCGTGACGACCGCGAAGCGCCCCTCGATTGGGTGAGACGGGCAATCTATAGCACTAAGTTGCGATTCTGATAAAGCGAAATATTTCTATAGGTCTTGCGCCGTCGGGCAACTCAGTGATTGGCATTCGGCCAGACACCCGCTGCTGCAGCATTCGCCGGCTCGCAAAGCTCATTGCTTTCGCTGAGAATCTAATCGCGTACCAGTAATCCGACATTCAATCTCGCGGTCCGCGACAATTCATAAGCCGTTTTCATAAGTCCATACGAATTCACCCACCTAATCGCATGGCGGCCCGTTCAATATAACAGTCCCGACAGGCAGTGATCGCCTCGATCGGTCGGCAGGACAAATCCTCTCGCGACAGCGGGAACTTGGTTCGTCGCAGGTGCGCCCGAGCGGACCGATACTCGGGATGTCCGTCACAGGAGATTCCCGTGAAGCCTTACATCGCCGCTTTCGCATTGCTGTCGCTGGCGTCGATGGCACCCGCAACCACAACGGAGACCGCGATGACCGGATCGAAGCCGATGCTGACCTCTGACGAATTGCGCAAGGTCGCTCCCGCGCTCGACGCCTACACCCATAACCGTCTTCTCGGCGATGTCTGGAAGCGCCCCGGGCTCGCGCCGCGCGATCGCAGCATCGTCACGCTGGCAGCGTTGATTGCGCGCAACCAGACCATCGAGCTATCGTATCATTTCAATTTGGCGCTCGATAACGGCGTCAAGCCGCGCGAGATTTCGGAGATCATCACCCACCTCGCCTTCTATGCCGGCTGGGCCAATGCGATGTCGGCGGTCGCCGTTGCAAAAGACGTCTTCGCTGCCCGCAATATCGGCGCCGAAGAGCTGCCCGCTGTCGCGGTGACGTTGCTGCCGATCAACGAAGCGGCCGAGGCACAACGCGCCACTTTCGTCGAGGAACAGTTCGGCGCGACGTTTCCGGGGGTCGTGCAATACACCACCGATGTGCTGTTCCGTGATCTGTGGCTACGACCGGATCTCGCACCGAGAGATCGCAGCCTGGTCACCGTGAGCGCCTTGATCGCCAATGGGCAGACCGCGCAGCTGACGCCGCACCTCAACCGGGCGATGGATAACGGCCTGACTCAGACCGAGGCCTCGGAGGCGATCACGCAACTGGCGTTCTATGTCGGCTGGCCGAACGTGTTTTCGGCGATGCCCGTCGCGAAAGATGTCTTTGCAAGACGTCCCCACTGAGGTCAAAGGCACTCGTCATGAACATATCGTTTGACAACCAGGTTGCCCTCGTCACCGGCGCGGGATCGGGGCTCGGCCTTGCGGCAGCGAAGGCCTTTGCAGAGGCGGGCGCAGCGGTGGTGCTGGCCGACATCAACGAAATGGCGGTGGCGTCCGCCGCCGCGGAATTATCCGCCCGGGGGCACAAGACCCTCGCCATCCGATGCGACGTCGCCAACGATGCGGAGGTCGAAGCGATGGTGGAACGCACCGTCGCCACCTTCGGGCGGCTCGATGCGGCCTACAACAACGCCGGCATTCAGAACGTGGTCGCGGAAGCCGCGGAGGCGTCCCGGGAGGATTTTGACCGCGTCATGAGTGTCAATCTCCGCGGCGTCTGGAGCTGCATGAAGTTCGAGCTACGCCAGATGCTGAGGCAAGGCAGCGGCGCCATCGTCAACTGCTCGTCGATCGGAGGATTGGTCGGCGGCGCGAAACGCGGAAGCTACCAGGCCTCCAAGCACGGGGTGCTTGGCCTGACCAAGAGCGCGGCGCTGGACTATGCGGCGAAAGGCATCCGGATCAACGCAGTTTGTCCGGGTATCATCCATACGGCGATGCTCGACAGGATGATGCAAACCCAGGCCGACGCTCTTGGTGCTATGCTGAAGGACGTCCCGATCGGCCGGCTCGGCCGACCGGAGGAGATCGCGAACGCCGTGCTCTGGCTGTGCAGCTCCGCCGCCAGCTTTATGGTCGGTCATGCGCTGACAGTGGATGGCGGGTATACGATCCGATGAGAGCAGACATCGGAGCTTTACCTCGCCCTTGAGGTGAACAAATTCCGCAGCGAGCGAAACCATCGCGCTAGGCGCGATGCCGCAGCGCTTCGACAAGCAGCGCGAATGCTGCAGATGGCTGGCGCCGGCTGGGGTAATAGAGATGGTAGCCCGGATAAGGAGCGCACCAGTCCTCGAGCACCCGCTTGAGACGGCCCTTGTTGATGTACGGTTGAACCAGGCCTTCCGGCAGGTAGGTCAAACCGAGACCTGCGAGCGCCGCTTCGAGCATCTGGCTCGTGGTGTTGAAGAACAGCTGGCCCTCGACCCTCACCTTGAGTTCCCGCGCGCCCTTCTCGAATTCCCAGGCGTATAGCCCGCCGTGGGTGGGCAGGCGAAGATTGACGCAATTGTGCTCGACCAGCTCCTGCGGCGTTTTCGGCTCGCGTCGGTTCCGGAAATAGGACGGTGAGCCGACCACCGCCATGCGCGCATCGGGTCCGATGCGCACCGCAATCATGTCCTTGGCGACCTGCTCGCCATCGCGCACGCCGGCGTCGAAACGCTCAGTGACGATGTCGGTCAGGCCGTAGTCGCAGATGATCTCGACCTTGATGTCCGGATACGAGCGCAGAAGCTTGGCAAGTTTCGGCAGCAACACGGCGTTGGTGGCGTATTCGGTGGCGGTGATGCGGATGGTGCCGGAGGGCCTTTCGCTCAACTCGCTCAGGGCAGCAAGCTCGGCCTCGATTTCCGCGAGGCGCGGACCGATGCTGCGCAGCAGCCGCTCCCCCGCCGCGGTCGGCGAGACACTGCGCGTGGTGCGGGTCAGGAGACGCAGCTTCAGGCGCGCCTCGAGCTGCTTGATGGTGTAGCTGAGCGCGGATTGCGAAACGCCGAGCTTGGCGGCGGCCTTGGTGAAGCTGCCCTCGCGGGCGACGATCACGAAAGCCGAGAGATCATCGAGATGGCCGCGCTTCATTTATCGAGCCTGTTTCTAAGTCCATGCTGATTATAGCGGCTAGTCGTTATAGCCGCATGCATTAAATCCAGTGCAGGCGGTGACCTCGATAGCGTCGCCTTGTGAGCAGACGGAACCATGGTCAATGGATCGATCGGACACGCGGCTCCTGCGCGGAAAAAGCGCGGCAGTCACGCGAAGGCAAATGCTGGCGGTTGCAGGCGGCCTCGTGGTTGGGGCCTCGCACAGCGACCTTGCCGCCGCTCCGGCCGCACCGGACCTGACAGAGAAAAGGATGAGAGCGATGGATATCAAACGCAGCGGCTCACGTCCCTCAGGCAAGGGGCCTGAGGCCTGGTTCACCGGCGCGGTCCGCGTCGATCCGCTGTTCCAGGTCGGCGATCCCGCTCGTATCAACGGCGGCCACGTCACCTTCGAGCCCGGCGCCCGCACCATGTGGCACACCCATCCGCTCGGCCAGACCCTGATCGTCACGTCAGGTCTCGGCTGGGTGCAAAGCGCGGGCGGACCCGTCGAGGAGATTCGTCCCGGCGACGTCGTCTGGTTTCCGCCTGGCGAGAAGCACTGGCATGGCGCGACGACGACGACCGCAATGACGCATATCGCCATCACGGAATCGCGCGACGGCAAGAATGTCGACTGGCTGGAAAAGGTCAGCGACGAGCAATACCGCAAGTGAAAGGAAATTCACCATGAACCCCACCTACGACTTTGCCGGCCAGGTCGCCCTCGTCACAGGCGCGAGCTCCGGCTTGGGTGCGGCGACCGCCAAGGCGTTCGCCAAGGCCGGGGCTGCCGTGGTCCTGATCGACCGAAGCGAGGAGAGACTGAACGCAGTCGCTCGAGAACTGACTTCCGCCGGCGCCAAAGCGATCGCCATTGTTGGCGACGTGTCGGACGAGACGCTGGCCAAGACTGCGGTCGATCGCGCGGTCGCGCAGTTCGGCCGGCTCGACATGGCCTACAACAATGCCGGCATTCTCGGCCCAATGTGCCCGATGAGCGAGGAGACCGGCGACGGGTATGACGACGTGCCGCAAGTGAACCTGCGCGGCGTCTGGACCTTCATGAAGCACGAGTTGCTTCAGATGAAGCGACAGCGCAGCGGCGCCATCGTGAATTGTTCGTCGCTCGGAGGGCTGGTGGGTTTGCCCGGCCGCGCCGCCTATCACGCCAGCAAACATGGGGTGATCGGCCTGACCAAGAGCGCCGCGCTCGATGTCGCCGCCGAAGGCATCCGGGTCAACGCGATTTGCCCGGGCTGCATCGAGACGCCGATGGGCGACGCCATCGATCCCGACGCGATGAAGGAATTCCTGAAGCAACAGCCGATCGGCCGGATGGGCAAGCCCGACGAGGTTGCCGCCGCCGTGCTGTGGCTATGCAGTCCCGCCGCGAGCCTGATCCTTGGCGTTGCGCTGCCCGTCGACGGGGGTTTCGTTGCACACTGACCCAGGAGCGCTGATAGGTAAAACCGTGAGGTCCAGGGCTCGCATTCGTCGCTGGTGCGCATGCGGCTGACGGGCCGTGGCCCGGTAATAGTGACGATCTCGTCGCTTGTGGGTGAAGCTCTCACCCTTGACGTCGCGATTCTCCACCGGAGCGGACGCCCTCGCCGCAGGTCCCGCGCTGCAAATTAAATCGTCGCGACCGGATCGTCGCGGGAACCCGGCAGCGGCCTTCGATGTTGATGTCAGGCATCACTGAGTATCCGAAGGGTGAGGAAAGATGCTGAGGGCTGCCCGCTGCAGACACACCGTGTTGGCGCTTGCCACAATCCTCGCGGTCGCGGCATCGGCTGCGCTGCTCGCAGGCAGCGCCGATGCTGCCCGCGGTGGCGGTGGCGGCCACGGCGGTGGAGGTCATGGCGGTGGCGGTGGCGGCTTTCATGGCGGCGGGGGCGGATTCCATGGTGGCGGCGGTGGCTTTCATGGAGGCGGAGGCGGCTTCCACGGTGGTGGATTCCACGGCGGCGGATTTCACGCCAGCGGCGCTCGTGGCGGCGGCTTTCACACCATTCATCCCGCTGCAAGAGGAGGCACGAGGCTCAGCGGCGGCTCCGCTGCCCGTCATTCCCAATTCCGTCCAGCCGCTCACGCTGCGCGCACCGCGCCGAACGTAGCTGCCGGCCAACGTGCCGCCTCACCCGCTGCGATGCGGCACAATGCGAGCGCCGTGGGACACGCGTTGGCCTCACGCCAGATCAGCACCGCCCTGCGCCAGCCTGGCGGCTTGCGCAATCCAATGACGCGCGCCGCGATCACGACTGCCGCCGCCGGAGCCGCCATGGGTGGCGTTGGGTGGTGGCGCCATCCGAATGGCGGCTATGGCTGGGTCGGCCCGATCTTCTGGCCCTATGCCTATTACGATCTTTATGACTACGCCTGGTGGGGCGGGGGCTATGACCCGTACTTCTGGGATTACGGCTATGGCGATCTGTATGCCGGCCTGTTCGGTCCCTATGACTACGATGCCTTGAGCGGCTATGCCTATTACTTGCCCGGCTATGCCGGTCCCCGGCCGCCGGCCACGGGTCGATCGCGCGCCACCGCTCAGACCACAACCCTTGCCGACATGTGCGGCAGCGACAGAAGCGATATCGCCGGCTTCCCGATCGAGCAGTTCCGCGGCGCCATTCAACCCAATGCGGAGCAGAGCACCGCGCTCGACGACCTCGCCAGCGCATCGCAGAAGGCATCCGCGACCATTCTCAATTCATGCCCCAAGGACGTGCCGCTGACGGCGCCGAGCCGCCTCGCCGCGATGCAGCAGCGCCTCCAGGCCATGCGCGACGCAGTCGGGATTCTTCAGCCGGCGCTGGAGAGGTTCTATGGGCTGCTCAGTGACGATCAGAAAGCGAAGGTGACCGCGCTGGTGGCAGATCAGCACCGCGGCCAGCACGAGGCGACGGCGGACAACGGCAACTGCAATATGGCGCAGCCCGCCGCCATCGCATGGCCCGGCGACATCATCGAACGCAACGTCAAGCCAACCGATGCACAGCGGGCGAGCCTCGATGCCTTGCGGGACGCTGCGACAAAGGCTGAGGACACATTGAAATCGTCCTGTCCGCCCACCGATGCGCGCACGCCACCGGCACGCCTTGCGGCGGTCGGAGCGAGACTCGATTCCATGCTTCAGGCGATCGGAACGGTACGTCCGGCCGTGGACACTTTCTACAGCGCGCTCAGTGACGAGCAGAAGGCCGCGTTCGACGCTGTTGGCCCCGAGCGGGACGGCGGCAGGAGCGCGATGGCCGCCGCAGGCGGTGACGAACCGCCGCGAAGCCGTCATCGCCGCCATCACCATCATGGCCCAAATGTCGGCGGCATGATCTTCCGGATGATCGGCTTGTAAGGCTCGCCATCGCCTCGCGTCTAGGGTGGTGACATCATCCCACGATGTCTCAGCGTGGCAACCAGCCGGAGCAACCAGGCTACGGCGCGATCCACATGCCAACCACAATGATGGCCAGTGCGACGGCAATCACCAGCATATCGGTCGTGAGCCAATCGGGCATTCCATTCGATGGCTGCTCGCTCATGTCCGCGACTCCTTCTGTTCGCGTCGAGCCCGTATGCTGAAGCGAAGCAGCGCGAACGAGGATGAACTGGATCACATAAGGGCGCGACAAGCGGTCGCGCCGAATTTCATGCATCCGCGCGCCCTCAAGTTGCAGCACGCGATTGATCTGCCGCGCAGGTTTCTGAACATGTTCGACAACGCCGGCGGCGTCAGCAAAGCCGAGCATATCATCCGCAGGATGGGTAGAGCGCAGTAGTAGGATGGGTAGAGCGCAGCGAAACCCATCATTTGTGCCGAGGATACATTTGTATCGTGGATACGAGTCGATGGGTTTCGCTTCGCTCTACCCATCCTACTCAGCGCAGCTACACCGTCCTCACAGCACCTTGCGCTGTGCGAGGTTCTTCATCAGCGCGCCAACGCCGAATGTCCAGGGCTCGCATTCATCGCTGCCCCGCATGCGGTTGACGAGCTTGCCGAGCTGGGGTGCTTCGATGGTGACGATGTCGTCGCGCTTGTGGGTAAAACCCTCACCCTTGGCGTCGCGGTCCTTGACCGGCGCGAACATCGTGCCGAGGAACAGCGCAAAGCCGTCGGGATATTGATGCACAGGCCCGATGGTCTGGGCGACCAGATCGGTCGGGTCGCGGCTGATCTTGGAGATCGAGGAATGGCCCTCGAGCACGAAGCCGTCCGCGCCCTTCACGGTGAGGCCGACATCCATCCTCCTGACGTCGTCGAGCGAGAAGGTCCCGTCGAACAGCCGCAGCAGCGGGCCGATCGCGCAGGAGGCGTTGTTATCCTTGGCCTTCGACAGCAAGAGCGCCGAGCGGCCCTCAAAATCGCGCAGGTTGACGTCGTTGCCGAGCGCTGCGCCGACGATCTTGCCGGCGCCGGAGACGACAAGCACGACCTCCGGCTCGGGATTGTTCCAGGTGGATTTCGGATGCAGGCCGGCATCCATGCCCGTGCCGACCGAGGACAGCGTCGGCGCCTTGGTGAACACTTCGGCGTCGGGGCCGATGCCGACCTCCAGATACTGGCTCCAGGCATTCTGGTCGATCAGCACCTGCTTCAACCGCATCGCCGGCTCGGAGCCCGGCTTCAGCTTGGAGAGGTCGTCGCCGACCAGCCGCACCACCTCCTTGCGGATTGCCTCCGCCGACGACGGGTTGCCGCGTGCCCGCTCCTCGATCACGCGCTCCAGCATCGAGATCGCGAAGGTAACGCCGGCGGCCTTCAGCACCTGCAGGTCGACCGGCGCGAGCAGATGCGGTCTTGTCGCGTCGCGGCCATCGGGCGGCGTGTTGGCGAGGATCGCCTCGAAATCGCCGATCCGCTCGCCATGCGTGGCACGCAACGCGGCCGCAGGATCGGCTTCCTCGCACAGCGCGCTCACGGTGGGGAAGCGCGCGGTGACGTCGAACACGCCGTCGCCCCGCACCGCGACCACGGCGGGTCCGCCCGCCTGCGGCAGCCAGACCCGTCCGACCAGCGTACCGGCGGTGCCGTCCTCGGGCAGGACGTCTTTTGGCGTGAGCGAAATCATCGGCGTCTCCTTTTTTGATCTTGTCATCGCTTGTTAGCACAGTCCCGCCGGCTGCGTGAAACAGCGGTCTTGCCAATGTCATAGAGTGGTAACATCGCCCGTCAATGCTCCCGCCGATCGATCTAGCACTCCGAAAGACGGACCTTCATGACCGCCTCCGACCTCACCGACGAAGCCGCCCGCGACGAAGCCTTGCGCGCCCGCATCCACCAGGAGATGGCCGACAGCCTCGACGAGGAACTCGAGCTCGAGCTCGACGACGTGAGGCTCGACGAGTTCGAGCACGACGGGGCCGCCGGAAACCCGTCGATCGATCGCAAGCTCTACTTCCGCGAATTGCTGCGGCTGCAGGGCGAGCTGGTCAAGCTGCAGGACTGGGTGCAGCACGAGAAGCAGAAGGTCGTCGTGCTGTTCGAGGGCCGCGATTCCGCCGGCAAGGGCGGCGTCATCAAGCGCATCACGCAGCGGCTCAACCCGCGCATCTGCCGCGTCGCGGCGCTGCCGGCGCCGAACGAGCGCGAACGCACGCAATGGTACTTCCAGCGCTACGTCTCGCATCTGCCGGCCGGCGGCGAGATCGTGCTGTTCGACCGCAGCTGGTACAACCGCGCCGGCGTCGAGAAGGTGATGGGGTTCTGCAACGACGAGCAGTATGAGGAGTTCTTCAGGTCGGTGCCGGAATTCGAGCTCATGCTGATCCGCTCCGGCATCATCCTGCTGAAATACTGGTTCTCGATCACCGACGAGGAACAGGCGTTCCGCTTCTCGATGCGGATCCACGATCCGCTGAAGCAGTGGAAGCTGAGCCCGATTGATGTCGAGGCGCGGACCCGCTGGGAGCTCTACACCAAGGCCAAGGAGACCATGCTGGAGCGCACGCACCTGCAGGACTCGCCGTGGTGGATCGTCGATGCCGTCGACAAGAAGCGTGCCCGGCTGAACTGCATCTCGCATCTGTTGACCCAGATCCCCTATCAGCAGGTCACGCACCAACCGGTGGTGCTGCCGCCGCGGGTCCGCAACCCCGACTATCACCGCGGCCCGATCCCGCCGGAGATGTACGTGCCGGGAACGTATTGATCGGACCACGTGCACGCTCTGCCCCCTCTCCCGCTTGCGGGGGAGGTGAAGAGCAAGAGACAGCCACCCCTCGCCTACCAATGGCGCAGGCGCCCGCTATTGCTGACGCCCGATCCCGACGCTAGGCTTCCCCCGATCTGGTGCAGGGAGGCCCGCTTGACTCAATCCGACGACATCGCAATTTCCGAAGATCGCCGCGACGCGCTGCGCTATGCGCTCGGGATCGGCAGCGGCGCGGCGCTCGCGGCCGTCATGGCAACCCCGGCCGCAGCGCAGACCCAGGCCGACAACACGCTCGACCGGATCAGGGCCAACAAGACGCTGCGGATCGCGGTGCTGCCGGGCGAGCTGCCCTATTTCAACAAGGACCTCGCCACCGGCACCTGGTCCGGCTTCTCGATCGAGATGGCGAACGACCTTGCCAAGCTGCTCGACGTCAAGCTGGAATATGTCGAGTCGACGTATGGCAATTCAATCCTCGATCTGCAGGCCAACAAGATCGACCTCGGCTTTGCGCTCAACCCGACCCCGCAGCGGGCGCTGGTGGTGGATTTCACCAACCTGGTGTTCCCACATCCGTTCGGCGCGATGCTGAAGAAGGGCCTCGAAGCCAAGACCTGGGCCGACATCAACAAGCCCGAGGTCAAGATCGCGGTCGACGTCGGCTCGGCCAACGAGGCGGTGGCCCGGCGCTTTGCGCCGAACGCCACCATCAAGTCGCTGAAGTCGCGCGACGAGGTGATGCTGGAAATGTCGTCGGGCCGCGTCGATTGCGTGGTCAACGCGCTGGTGCTCGGGCTGACCGCGATCGCCAAGAACCCGAACCTCGGCACCTACAAGATCCTGGCCTCGCCCTCGGTGACGATTGCCAGCGGCACGGCGGTGCGACGCGAACAGGACAAGCGCTGGCGCGATTTCCTGTCAGTGTGGATCGACTACAACCGCGGCATCGGCCAGATGCGCGAATGGTTCGTCAAGGGCCTCGGCCTCGCCGGCGTCAAGCCGGAGGACGTGCCGGTGGAGCTGAGTATCTGAGGTAATTGCCAAGACGGTAGTGATCTCCCTCTCCCGCTTGCGGGAGAGGGTCGGGGTGGGGGTGTCGCCACAAGCGACGCTCTTCGTGTGGAGAAAACTCCCACCCGGATCGCATCTAACGATGGGCTCCGACCTCCCCCGCAAGCGACCCGCAAGCGGGAGAGGTGAAGCAAGTCACACCTTGTCGTAGGTCAGCCCGCGCTCCAGCCGGCGCGCGACCAGTGTCGAGGGAAACAGGATCGCAAAATAGATCAGCGCCACGATGGTGTAGACCTCGAGCGGCCGGTAGGTGTCGGCGTTGATCAGCGTGGCGTTGTAGACGAGATCGGGCACCGCGATGATCGAGACCAGCGAGGTGTTCTTCAGCTGCGTCACCGACTGGTTGACATAGGGCGCCATCATCGGCTTCAGCGCCTGCGGCAGGATTACGAGCCGCATCAGGCGCCAGCCGCGGAAACCGAGCGCCTTCGCGGCGTCCCACTGCCCGACCGGCACGCTCTCGATCGAGCCGCGCACGATCTCGGCATAGAACGCGCCGCCATAGAGCGACAGCACGCTGACGGCTGCGACATGCGCCGGGATGTTGACGCCGATCACGACCGGAAACGCGTAGTAGAACCAGATGATCTGCACCAGCAGCGGCGTGCAGCGGAAGGCTTCGATATAGGCGATCAGGAGCCAGTCGATCACCGGAATCCGCCGCAGCCGCAGCATGCCGACGATCAGGCCGATCAAGGTGCCCAGGATGATGGTGCCGATCGTGTAGGCCATGGTCCAGCCGAGCCCGAGCCAGAACAGATGGCTGTACTTGGCGAGGATCCCGAAATCCCAGACGTAGTTCATCCTGCCCCTCGGTTGCCACGCGGCTTGCGCGCGCCTTGCGTTCCCAGCATCGCAGGCGGCCTCGGGCAAGTCACGCGATATACCGGCCCGGCGAAAATGCCTTCACCTCGAACGGCGGCGCGGCACCCGCGATCATTGCCGCGACCGCGGCGCCCGTTCCGGGACCGGTGGTGAAGCCGATATGCTGGTTGCCGAAGGCGAGCCAGAGACCGCGATGCCGCGGCGCTGGCCCGATCATCGGCAGGCTGTCGGGCAACGTCGGCCGCGCGCCGCGCCAGCGCTCGCCGACCGCTTCGCCGAATTCGACCACGCTGCGCGCCATCGGCACCACTGCCTCGAGCTGCGCATAGTTCGACGGCGCGTCGCGCGCGGTCAGCTCGACGCCGCTGGTGACGCGAACGCCCTGCTCCATCGGCGTCATCAGAAATGCCCCCTCCGCATCATGGATCGGCCGCAGCAATTTGCGTGCCGGGTTCGGCACGAAATGCTGGTGATAGCCGCGCTCGAACGCCAGCGGCACGCGATAGCCGAGCGGCCGCAGCAGTTCGGCCGACCACGGGCCGAGCGCGACCACGACGTGGCGCGCGGCGATCTCGCCGTCGGCAAGCTGCACGCGCCAGCCGCCGTCTTGTTGCTCGATCCGCCGGATCTCGGATTGCCGCACCGTACCGCCGCTGGCGGCGAGCATCTGCGCATAGGCCTTGACCACCGCGCCGGGTGAATCGACCGATGCCGTCTGGGTGTGCAGCAGGCCCGTGCTATAGGCAGGGACGATGTTCGGCTCGAGCGCGGAGATCGCCTGGCGGTCGAGCACCTCGCTTTTGATGCCGAATTCGGCGAGCGCTGCCTGCTCGGCCTTGGCGGTCGCGAGCCCGTCGCCGCGCCAGGCCTTGAGCCAGCCGGTTTCTCTGATGCGATGGCCGGCGCCCGCCTGCACGATCCAGTCGCGATGCAGCGCCAGCGACGTCCCGACCAGGCCGTGCAGCGCGGCGGCGCGCGGCCTGGTCTGCGACGGTGTCGCGGCGGCGAGGAAGCGGATCACCCAGCCGGCGTTGGCGACCGCCCACGGAAGATTCCAGCGCAGCGCCGGATGCGTGTTGGTGAGATATTTCGGCAGGTTCTTCAAAAGCTGTGGCGTGTTGAGCGGCAGGATCGAGCCGGACGAGATGATGCCGGCATTGCCGTAGGAGGTCTCGCTGCCCGGCTCGCGGCGGTCGACGACGACGACGGAGAGACCGCGCTGCCGTGCGGCAAGGCCGGCCGAGACGCCGACCATGCCGGCGCCGAGCACGACGACGTCAGCCTGCTGTGCGGACGCGTCCTCGCTCATGCCGTCACATCAAGGTCAGGCCCCCATCGACCGGCAGCGTGGCGCCGGTGATGTGGCCCGCTTCCCGCGACAGCAGGAACGCGACGACGCCGGCGACCTCGTCGGGCACGGCCAGCCGCTGCATCGGATTGGCTTTCGCCACCCGCTCCCAGGTCGCGGTGTCCAGCGCGCCGAACAGGCCGGGATCCTTGCGCGTGTAGCCGGGCATCACGGCATTTGAGGTGGCACCTGACGCTGCGAGCTCGATTGCGAGCGACTTCACCAGCACTTCGAGCGCGGCCTTGGCGGCAGCCGATCCCGGATAGGTCGCGCCGGGCACGAAACGATGCGGCCCGAAACTCGAGACCGCGACGACGCGGCCCTGCGCGCTGCGCGCGAGGTCGGCCAGCGCGGCCGCCGCGATCTCGTGGAATGCCGCCGCCATCACCGCAAAAGCGCGCTCCAGCGCCGCGCGCGGCAGGCTGGCGAAATCACGGCGATCGGCAAAGCCCGCGGCGTGCACGATGCTGTCGATCGGCCCGAATGCGGCGCGCGCAGCCGCGACCAGCGACGCGCCGGCGCCGGCCACGGCGAGATCGCCGGTAGAGACCGCGACCTTGGCGCCCATGCTGCGGCACTCCTCTGCGACCGAATTCAGCCGCGCGAGCCCGCTGGCCTCGGCGCCCTGGCCATGCAGCATCAGCCCCTGATCGGGGCCGGCCAGCCGGCGCGCAACCGCGGCGCCGATGCCGGAGCCGCCTCCCGTAATGATTGAAACGCGCATGAGATGGGTGCTGTCAGTGCATAAGAGACAGCGAACTATAGGTTCGGTCCCGCGAAATGCAAATCGCGCGACGCCGTCAGCAACTCAACGCCACGGCTCGACCAGGATCTTGGTGTGCGCCTCGGGATTGGCGAGATCGGCAAAGGCCTGCGCGACGCCGTCGATGCCGACGCGGCCGGTGACCAGCGATGCGGCATCGACCTGGCCTTCCGCGATCAGACGCAGCGAATAGGCGAACTCCTCCGGCGTGTAGCCGAGCACGTACTGGACGTTGAGCTCCTTGATGATGCCGAGCATCGGCTCGGACTTGTCGGTCTCCATGCAGACCCCGACCACGACGACACGGGCGCTGCGCGGGGCGCCCTCGAACACCTGCTGCAACACGCCGGGCACGCCGACGCATTCGAAGATCAGCGCGGGCTTCAGCGGCGGCAGCAGCGCTTGCATCGGCGGCCGCGCCGCCTTCTCTGCCTCGGTCATCTGGGCGTGCTCGGCCCAGCTCGCATAAGGCTGCGTCTTGGCGGGATCGACCACGACATCGGCGCCCATCTTCTCGGCGAGCAGCCGCCGCGCCGGCGAGTAGTCGGCGGCAACGATCGGGCCGAGCCCCTTGATCTTCAGCGCCGCAATCACCGCAAGGCCGACCGGTCCGCAACCGATCACCAGCGGCACCTCGCCGCCCCTGATGTCGGCCATCGCCACCGCATGGACGCCGACCGCAAGCGGCTCGGTGAGCGCGGCGTGCTCGGCGGCGAGCCCGTTCGGCACTTCGAGCAGCAGCGGCTCGCTGAGCAGCATCTGCTCGGCATAGCCGCCGAGATAGTCGTTGGAATAGCCGATGCCCTTCGGGCCTTCCGGCGTCAGCAGCGCCGGCAGCGAGCAGACGCGCGTGCCGGGCTTCAGCTTGCGCGTGGTGCCCGGGCCGTAATCGAGGATCTCGCAGCAGAATTCGTGGCCGAACACGACGTCGCGCGACAAATCCATCGGCGTGCGGCCGGGCAGGAACTTGCTCAGCTCCACCATCCGGTGGGCATGCTTGCGTGCGTGCAGATCGGAACCGCAGATGCCGCAGGCGAGCGATTTGACCAGCACCTGGCCGGCACCCGGCTTCGGTTCCGGCATCTGGTCGACGACAATCTCGCCGTTTCTGAAGATCGCTGCGCGCATGTTCCCTCCCGCGTGGGTTTCTTCCCACATTTTGAAGCGTATTTCGTCCCGCGAAATACACTGTCGCGGATTAAGTCAAGGACAGGCTTTCGCTGCGGCAGGCTATAGCGCGGAGGGTCACCACGCATAGCGCATAACGCCCTTGCCGGCGTAGGACTGGGTGACGTTGGAGAATTCACCCTCGAAGGTCGCAGCCGCCGACCAGCCGTTGCGCCACTTGATCTCCGCCGAGGCCGTGGTCAGCGCGGACTCGCTGGCTTGCGCCGCACCGTTGACCACGAAGGCCGCGCCCGGGAGCGTTTGGAACACGGCCGCGGCGCTGCGGTCGGGGTTGAAGTCATGCGCCCAGGCGACGCGGCCGCGCAGCGTCACGATGCCGCCGTCGACCGCAAAAGACTTGTCGCTGCGCAGGCCGAGCTCGCTCCTGACGTCGGTGACGCTCTTTGCGGCATAATTGAGCGCGAAGGCGCCGCCGCCGGAGACGACGCTCTCCGCATAGTTCGGCAGCTCGAAGCTGGTGAACTGGGCCGCCGCGTAAGGCGTCAGCCCGATCCACGGCGTAGCAGTGCGATAACCACCCTCGAGCCGACCCGACCACGCATTGGCATTGAAGTTTGCACGCAGATGATCGACGCCCGCAGCAGTGACGATCCGGTCGGTGGTGATGTCCTGCCAGCCATAGGCGAGTGCTGCGCTCAGGTACGCCGCACCGACGGTGTGACGGACGAACGCGCCGGCCTGGAACAGGTCCGAGCGGCCCCAGCCGAGACCGTTGACGCTGAAGCTGGTGGCGCCACCGGAGAGCGCAAAGCCGGCAATGGTGTTCGGCGAGAAGCGGTAGTCGGCGCCGATCGCGGTGCCATAGATACTGCTGCTGCTGTTGTTCGAGCCCAGCACCGCATTGCCGTTGGTGGTCTGCGAGCCGCCGTAACCTGCCGCCCAGATGCTCCAGCGCTGCGCGAAGTCGAGCGGCGGCGCCGGCGCCTTGGTGTAGATCGCCGCCAGCGCATCGCGCGGCTCGGTCTTGCGCGCCGCAGTGGCCAGCGACGCGCTCTCCTCGGTAAACGGCGTGGCGCCCACGCCGCCACCAAAACCGCCATCGCGTCCGGCGACGAACGGATCGGTCAACAGACCAAGGAACTGGTTCATCGCGTTGAACGTCGTCTGCTGCGATCCGGTCGCGCCCTCGCCCGAGGCCTGCGTCAGGCCATTCGGCGACAGTCCCGCGAACGCCGCGCTGATGCCGCCATTGGCATTGAAGAAGTTCTGCAGCGTGGTGGCGACATTGCCCTGGTTGATATTGAGCTTCGACTTCGCGGCATAGTCGAGCGCGAAGTTGAGGTATGTGTTCCTGGCGTCGTAGCCGAGCGTCGCGACGAGCCCCGACGGCAGCCCGGTTGAATCGACGCCGGCGAACACGCCGTTGCGGCCGCCGTCCGCTGACAGGATGGTGTATTGCTTCATCACCGTGCTGCCGGCAGCGACACTGACGCCGACCGAACCGGCGAGCGTCGCGGCACCAGCCACCTTGGCAAAGGTCGAGGTGCTCGCATTGAGCCCGACGAGATAGAGCGCTCCGGACTGGAACACGAGATTGCCGGCCACATTCAGGAAGCTGCCCGGGGTCGCGTTGCCGGGCAGCAGGATGCCACCGCTTGCGATCGTCGTGTTGCCGACGGTGCCGATACCGGAAAGCGCGCCGCCCGAATTCACCGTCACCGAGCTCGACGATACGATCGAGCCGTCGACTTGCAGGATGCCGCCATTGATAACGGTGGTGCCGGTATAGGTGTTGAGGCCCGACAGGGTCAGCGTGCCGCTGCCGGTCTTTTCCAGATTGCCGGGCCCGGTCGGGCCGCAACCGCAGGGATCGAAATCGGCGATCACGCCGCTGACATTGGTCGAGAGATTGTTGCCGCCGACCGTGAGCGTGTTGCCGGCACCGATATAGTAGATACCTGAGCCCGCGATCGAGCCTGCCGTGATGCGGCCGTCGCCGCCAGGCCCAAGGCTGCCGCCGAAATCCACAAAGCCGGTGCCGTTGGTGATGAATTGCGCCGTGCCGCCGGTCGCGTTGTCGAAGAACTTGACGTTCGCACCGCTCTCGGTGGTGATGGTGGCGTTTCCGGCGGTGGCATATGCACCGAAGATCAGGAAGCCGCCGGAATGGTTGGTGATCGTCGCGTTGCCCGCGGTCGGTGCCTCTGTCATGCTGAAGCCCGACGTACCGAAATAGGTGTTGCCGCTGTTGTCGATCGTTGCGTTCGCCGCAGCGCTGTTCTGGAAGAAGCCGGTGAAGCCGGTAGCGCTCGTAATGATCGTCGCCGACGCGGCCGACGAGAACTCGAAGAACTGCGTCGAGCCTCCGTTGGCGCCGTTGGTGATGGTGGCCTGACCCGCATTGGCGTGGCCGAGGAACACAACGCCGCCGCCGTCCTGGTTGTTGAACACGGCCTTGCCGGCGGTACTGGTGTCCGAGCCGCCGGGAGGACCAAGCGCGTCGCCGAATACCACGGTGCCGCCATTGGTGTTGTTGAATGTGGCATTGCCGGCCGAGCTGGTGTCGCGAAAGATCGTGAGAGCGCCGTTGCTGTTGCTCACAGAGGCATTGCCGGCGGTGCTGCTGTCACGAAACTGCGTGATGCCGAAATTCTCGTTGGCGATTATCGCCGTCGACGCCGTCGTGGAATTGTGGAACGTCGTGGTGGCGACCCCGTTGAAGCCGTCGTTGACGATCTTGGTGATGCCCGACGTGTCGGCGTTGACGATGTCGAACTTGCCGTCGACGTTGACCTGGCCGACGATCGAGGCAGTGTGGCCGGCGTCGCCGAGTTGCAACGTCGCGCAATCGCAGATCGTGGTGCCGCCGGTATAGGTGTTGGTGCCGATCAACACCACGCGACCGAGGCCGCCTGAAGCGTCCAGCACCGTCAGCTTGCCGGGGCCGTTGCCGTCAGCGATGTTGCCGGCGATCGTGAGCGTCACGCCGTTCGCGTCGATCGCGCTGCCGGTGGCAGACGTGTTGATCCTGAAATTATTGCTGAAGGTCAGGTGACTGAGGCCGTCGGCCTGGAATGCCGCGTTGTCCAGCGTGACCGTGCCTGATCCGACCGACTTGTTGTTGGTGACGACAACGGTCGTGTCGACCACCAGCGTGCCGCCCGTGTAGGTGTTGGCGCCGGAGAGCTGGACGTTGGACACGCCGGACGCGGACGAGTCGATCAAGCGCAGAACGCCCGCGCCTGCACCATCGGCGATCACGCCCTGAAGATTGACCTGGGCGCCGTTCGCATCGACCGCGCCGGCGGCCGCGTTGACCGCGATGTTGTTGGAAAAGGCAACGCTCGAGACCGTCGGCGACTGCATCTGGAAGGTGCCGCCGTTCAGCGTGATGGTGCCGGTGCCGACCGAATTGGCGTTGGTCACCTGCACCGTACCGGCCGAGATCAGCGTGCCACCGGTGTAGCCGTTGGTGCCCGCAAGTACCAACGTGCTGTTGCCGAGCTGCTGCACCATCACCCCTGGGGCAAGTCCGTCGTTGATGTTGGCGTTGATGGTGATGGTCTGGCCGTTGTTGGCCCGGTTAATCAAACCGCCGGTTGGCCCCGCCAGAGCGAAGTTAACCGGATTGCCGCCGATCGTGTACGACCGCGAATTGGCGGTGAAAGTCCAGGAGTCCGGCAGCATCAGACCGGCACCGATGGTGACCGTCGCCGATCCCGTCGAATCGAAAATGGCAGATTGGGTTGGGAGGATCGGCGGCGCACCGGGCGACGTCGTCGACCAGTTGGTCGGGAGTTGGTAGTCGGCTGTGCCCGTCGTGCTGCCGCTGCCACCCCACGTGAAGCTCTGGGCTTGCGCCGAGTTGACCGCGAACAGGCTCACAGCCGCCGAGACGCAGGCCGCCAAGGCCATCACACCGCGAGACGACCGACCAAACGAGACAAAGAACAAACCAAAATGCACGTGCACCGCCCCAAGCGCTCTCCGGCGCTGTTGGGGTCAGGTTAGCATGCGGCCAACTGCGGATTGCCGTTTGTTTCCGAAATCCGTCGATTCGGCCTTCGCGAGATCGAAGTTTCGGCCCGACTGTTGTACACCCGCAACGCTAGCAGAGGTTGGATTCGCAACCAGCGCACGATTTGCGGTACCGCGGTCAGGCGTTTGGCGACGGCTCGCTGGCCACGGCGAGCAACTGCGAGCGGCGCATGCGCTCGCGGTGCGCGGTGTAGAGGCCGGAAGCGACGATGAAGCCGGCGCCGAGGATGGTCCAGCGATCGGGGACTTCGCCGAAGATCAGGAAGCCGAGGATGCTGACCCAGAGCAGCTGCGTGTAGGAGAACGGTGCCAGCACCGAGGCATCGCCGTAGCGGAACGCCAGCACGACGATCCACTGTCCGACGGTGGACGCAACGCCGATCAGGATGCCGAACATGATGTCGTGCCAGCTCGGCGTGACCCAGACGAACGGCACCAGCGCGCTGACGATGGCGACGCCGACAATCGACGAATAGGTCATCACGGTGATCAGGCGTTCGCTGCCGCTCATCATGCGCGTCAGGATCAGCGTGGCGGCCCAGGCCAGCGCCGAGACGATCGGGAAGATCGCGGCGGGATGGAAGGCGCTGGTGCCCGGTCGCAGGATGATGAACACACCGGCGAGGCCAACCGCGGTTGCAATCCAGCGTCGCATGCCAACCTTCTCACCAAGGAAAGCGATCGACAGCGCGGTGACGAACAGCGGCGAGACGAAACTGGTGGCCGAGGCCTCGGCGATCGGCAGGAAGCCCAGCCCCGTGATGAAGATCAAGGAGGAGCCGAGCAGCGCTGCGCCGCGCAGCACGTGCAGGCCGGGACGGCTGCTGCGCAGCGCGAACAACGGCGTGCCCGGCAGCATCGCCGGCGTCATGATCAGCGCGAACACCAGGAAGCGGATCCAGGCGATCTCGATCGAAGGCAGCGAGGACGACAGATATTTCGCGGTGACGTCGGAGGTGCCCAAAAACACCGTCGACAGCAGGATCAGCGCAATGCCCTTGAACGGACTGTCGGTGCGGGCCGGCGCCTTGCGTGCAACAGACGTTTTCGCGGGCAATGAGAGAGGAACGCTGTCCAGCCTGGCGGCTACGGCGGGGGGCGGTGTCACGGCAATCTCGGAGGCAAAATAAGGGGAATCTGCTGTTCGTACAAAACGCCAATTCCGCCCAAGAACAATGCCCGAAAACGGGACTCCGATATGCACCAGCGCGCGCGACCGCCCGCCGCAGCCTGTGCGCGGCCGCATCTGCAACAGTTTGTTAAGAACTGTGTGGAGCGGAGCTTGAGTGAACCCCGCGAACTAGAGCATCGGCAGCGAGCGCGGCTTCGGCCCGCGCGGGAACGCCGCGTCGAGCGCGGCGATTTCGTCGCCGCTGAGCTTGAGCGTTCCCGCCGCGGCATTCTCCGCCGCGTGGTCCGCGTTCGACGCCTTCGGGATCGCGAGCACCGGCGGCAGCCGCGTGAGAAAGCTCAACGCGACCTGGCGTGGTGTCGCCTGGTGCGTCTGCGCGATCGATTGCAGCACCGCTCCGGATTTGCTCGACAGCGCGGGAAAATCATTGTGGCCGAACGGCGAATAGGCGACCACGGCCACGCCATGCTGCGCGCACCACGGGATCACGGCGTGCTCGATGGCGCGCTCGCGCAGATGGTAGAGCACTTGGTTGCAGGCGATCTTGCCCTCGCCCGCGACATCGAGCAGTTCATCGAGATCGGCTGCGTCGAAATTGCTGACGCCCCATGAACAGATCTTGCCGGCCGCGATCAATTCGTCGAACGCCGCGACCGTCTCGGCGAGCGGATAGGTTCCGCGCCAATGCAGCAGGTAGCAATCGAGGCGATCGGTCTTCAGCCGCTTCAGCGAGCGCTCGCAGGCGGTGATGGCGCCGCGCCGCGAGGCGTTGCTCGGCAGGACCTTCGAGACCAGGAATAACTCGTCGCGGCGGCCGGCGATCGCGTCCGCGATCACGAGCTCGGCGTCGCCATACATCTCGGCGGTGTCGATATGCGTCATGCCGGCGTCGATACCGCGCTTCAGCGCAGCGATTGCCGCCTTGCGGTCACCGCGATCGAGATACCAGGTGCCCTGCCCGATCACCGAGACCTGCGGGCCGTTGTTGCCGAATTTTCTTGTCTGCACGGGTTGCCCTTGTTCGCGCTAAAGCCACACGCGAAGGATAGTCGAATAAGGCATCGATGTCTCCCCACCCGTCGTCCCTGCGAAAGCAGGGACTCATAGCCACCGAACGCTGTTGTCGAGAACGCTGTGGCCACAGCGTTCTTCAATTCAAAAACTTGTGGTTATGGGTCCCGGGTCAAACCCGGGACGACATCTGTTTTGTGGTGCTCACTGTGCCAACAATTCAAACGTTGAGATTCATCCACACCGCCTTCGGCTCCGTGAAATTGTCGAGCGCAGCGGTGCCGTGCTCGCGGCCGAGGCCGGAGTCGCGTTCGCCGCCCCATGGCAACCGCACGTCGGTATAGCCATAGGTGTTGATCCACACTGTACCGGCGCGGGCCTTCCTGGCGAAGCGCTGCACGCGGCCCATGTCGGCGCTCCAGACGCCGGCAGCGAGGCTGTAGGCGGTGCCGTTTGCGATGCGCAGCGCATCGGCCTCGTCCTTGAACTTGATCACGCTGACGACGGGACCGAAGATCTCCTCCTGCGAGATCCGCATCACGTGCGCGACATTGGCGAACACCGCGGGGCTGATGAAATAGCCGCGGTCGCCGACGCGCGCGCCGCCGGTGGCGAGTTGCGCGCCCTCGTTCTTGCCGATCTCGACATAGTCGAGGATCGAGCGCATCTGCTTCTCGGAGATGACCGGCCCGAGCGCGGTGGCGCGATCCGCGGGATCGCCGATGCGCAGCGCTTCGGCGCGGGCGACCAGGCGCTCGACCACCTCGTCATAGGCGTTCTCCTGCACCAGCACGCGCGAGCCGGCCGAGCAGACCTGCCCGGCATTGAAGAAGATGCCGGCCGCGGCAGCCTTGGCGGCGGCCTCGAGATTGGCGTCGTCGAAGATCACATTGGCGGACTTGCCGCCGAGCTCGAGGGAGACCCGTTTGAAGTTGCCAGCGGCGCCCTTCATGATGCCGCGGCCGACGCCGGGCGAACCGGTGAACGTCACCTTGTCGACGTCGGGATGATTGACCAGCGCGTCGCCGACGACGCGGCCGGGGCCGGTCACGATGTTGAGCACGCCCTTCGGCAATCCGGCCTCGAGCGCGAGCTCGCCGATCCGCAGCGCCGACAGCGAGGTCAGCTCGGCCGGCTTCATCACCACCGTGCAGCCGCAGGCCAGTGCCGGCGCCAGCTTCCACATGCCGATCATCAGCGGGAAATTCCACGGCACGATCGCGGCGACCACGCCGACCGGCTCGCGCACCGTATAGGTCAGCGCGTCGTCGCGCGTCGAAACCACATCGCCGCTGATCTTGTCGGCCCAGCCGGCGTAGTAGGTCAGCGTGTCGATGGCGGCCGGGAAATCCTGGCGCAGCACCGCCGATATCGGCTTGCCGGCATCGAGGCTTTCCAGGGCTGCGATCCCGTCCGTGTGCTGCTTGAGCAGCTCGGCCCATTTCAAGAGGATATGGCCGCGCTCGGCGGCGCGCATGGTCCGCCACGGGCCTTCGAAGGCGCGGCGTGCAGCGGCGACCGCGCGGTCGACATCCGCCTCATTGCCTTCGGCGATGGTCGCGATCACCTGCTCGGTGGCAGGATTGAGGGACTTGAAGGCCTTTCCGGACAGCGAGCGGACACGGGTACCGTCGATCAGCAACAGCTCGTCCCGGACGGTCGGGGTCTGGCTGAAGTCGCGCTCATAGTCATATGCAACCGACATCATATTTCCTCCTGGGTTATGACTCAACGTAGGAGGCTATGATGCGCAGTAAATATGATATCTTGTGCCTATAGGTATACCAGGATATGAAGTCGACTTCATAGGTGTTGGCCACGATGCTGCAGATCGAGATCGAGACCGTCTGGCGCTTCCGGAAAGGAAGCTCGCCGCAGACCGCGGTCGTGATGCTCGGCATCCTCAACGAGATCAGGAAGACCGGGAAGATCACCAGCGCCGCCAGCGACGCGCATCTGTCCTATCGCCATGTCTGGAACCTGATCGAGCAATGGTCCACCTTCTTCGGCGTGCCGCTGGTGGAGACCCAGCGCGGCAAGGGCTCGAAGCTGACGCCGTTCGGCGAGAAGCTGGTGTGGGCCGGCGAGCGCATGCAGGCGCGACTCGGATTGCAGCTCGAGAACCTCGCGCAGGAACTGGTGACCGAGATCAAACCATTCCTCGCGCAGCGGCCGCAGGTCATCCGGGTTCATGCCAGCCACGGCTTTGCCGTGTCCAAGCTGCGCGAGTTCCTCGATCGCGAAGGCGGCGTGGGCGTCGACCTCCGCTACGTCAGCAACCAGAACTCACTGGTCTCGCTGGCGCAGGGCGCCTGCGATCTCTCCGGCGTGCATCTGCCACACGGCGAACTGCGCGCGCGGGGCATCAAGGCCTGCCGGGAATGGCTCGACCCGCGTGAGGACCGCGTAATCAATTTCGTCACGCGCGAGATGGGCCTGATGGTCAAGCGCGGCAACCCGCTGAAGATCACCTCGCTGAAGGACCTGGTCGAGCGCAAGGCCCGCTTCGTCAACCGCGACCATGATTCCGGCACGCGGCTGCTGTTCGATCAATTGCTGACGCTGCACAAGATCCCACAAAGCCGGATCAATGGCGCCCAGCACATGGAGTTCACCCATGCCGCGGTCGCCGCCTATGTCGCAAGCGGCATGGCGGACGCGAGTTTTGGCGTCGAGGCCGCCGCACGGCAGTTCGGGCTCGATTTCATCCGGCTGCTCACGGAGGACTATTTCTTCGTCTGCAAGCGCGCGTTCCTCGAGACCGAGCCGATGCAGCGCGTGCTCGACATCATGAAGAGCAGCGAGTTTCACAAGGCCGTGGGCGCACTCCCCGGCTATGTCGCCTCGAATACCGGCGCTGTCAGCGGCGTGAAGGATTTTCTCGACAAGATGCATTCCGACCGCTGATCAGCCTGTGCCTTGGCGGCTGGACTCGTCGCGATCCGCCGCGCTATATTTTAATTTATATAGCGAAAAAACTGGACGTTGCCGATGCGACCACCCCGCTCCATCCGCCATGTCGCGTTCGACAGCGCGCTTCGTTCCGGCGCCGGCGCGCGAGCGAGCTGCTATCGGTCCAGCCCGCTGATATCGGCGACCAGCACCGTGCCCGTCACCGATTCCGTGATGTAGAGCCGGTCACGGTTGGCGCCGCCGATCGCGACATTGGTGCAGCTCTGGCCGGCGCAGGACTTGATCCGCGCGATGCACTCGCCGTTTGGAGCGAACACGAAGACGTGGCCGAGCGAGGCGTGCGCGACAAACAGCCGCCCGGCGCCGTCTATCGTCAGACCGTCGGGTCCGCTCGGGCCGAACAGCGTGCAGAAACGGCCGACCTTGGACACGCTGCCGTCCTTCATGAGCGGCGCGCGCCACACCGCATTGTCGCGGGTCATGGCGACGAACAGCACCGCCTCGTGCGGATCGAGCACTAAGCCGTTCGGGCTGATGCCGGTGTCGATCAGGCAGTCGAGCTGCCCGCTGGTTCTCAAGCGATAGACGCGGCCGGTCGGATCGTGCAGCCCGGTCTGGCCCTGGTCGGTGAAGTAGATGTCGCCGTTCGAGGCGATGTGCAGATCGTTGCAGCCGCGGAACGATTCCGAATTGCGCGAGCGCAGCAGCGGCGTGACCTCGCCCGATCTGGCATCGAGCTCCATCAGCCCGTGCCGGTAGTCGGCGATCAGGATGCGGCCCATCGGATCGATCTTCAGCCCGTTCGGCCAGCCGTCATATTCGGCGACCTGCGTCCATGACCTGTCCGGCGCAATCCTGAAGATGCGGCCGAATGGAATATCGACGATGTAGAGATTGCCGGCGGCATCGAACGACGGTCCCTCGATGAAGCAGTCAGTCACCGCGCCCGGCCGGTTGGCGTCGGCCCATTCGCTCACCACCTTGCGGCGGAATTCGGCCGGCACGGCGGAGAAGACTTCGGTCGGGATCAGTTTCGGCGGCGTTTCCAGGAACATCATTATTGGTTCACCCGTTGGCGGAGCGGGTGGACCTTAAATCGTTCTGTACGTCATTGCGAGGAGCGACAGCGACGAAGCAATCCACATCTTGGCGAGCGGAGGTATGGATTGCTTCGCTTCGCTCGCAACGACGGGGATGGATATTCAGTTGCTAGCGGAACTGATTTCGTGCGGCGAGGGCCGACGACGACTGCCCTACTCCGCCGCCTGCGCGCCGCCATAGGCTTCCGAAATCATGTAGCCGGACAGCGTGCCGTAGGCCGCGGTCCATGCGGCGGCGACGTCAGGCGTCCAGGCTTCGCCGAGGCCCTTCTCCAAGGTCCACAGCAATGCGCCGCCGACCACCGGATAATGCTCGGGCCTCGCGCCATAGCCGACATGGCGCTTGGCGAGCGCACTCGCGGCGGGTAGCACTGACGATAGATTGCTCAATCCGTTGACGACGACGGCAAGCGTTCCCATCAGCTTCTTGCGCTGCTCGGTCATGTCAGAAGGAAACATCGCCTTCACGCCGGGCGCGACCTCGAACAGGCGGTCGTAGAAGATGACTGCCGCCTGCTCCGAGATCGGTGCGACCTTGGCGAAGGTCTGCTGGACGAGGTTGACCTGGTCTTCCGTCATGTGTGCCTCCGTGCACGCTGCTTCCTCGCCGCGCCATTGCGGCGAGGCAGAAAAGGCTCTCACGTAAGCGAGGCGCTGCTCATGCCGCCTCGACGAAGCTGTGGCGCTCGTAGAGGAATTCGAGCACGCGCTGCCGGCACTTCAGGTAGCCGGGGTTGGTCGCGAGCTCGAGCCGCTTGCGCGGGCGCGCCAGGGGCACCTCGAGCACCTCACCGATCCGCGCGCTCGGGCCGTTGGTCATCATGACGATGCGGTCCGACAGCAGCACAGCCTCGTCGACGTCGTGGGTGATCATCAGGATGGTGTTGCTGAGCTTCTGATGCAGCGCCATCACCGAATCCTGCAGATGCGCCCGGGTCAGCGCGTCGAGCGCGCCGAACGGCTCGTCGAGCAGCAGCACCTTCGGCTCCATCGCAAGCGCACGCGCGATGCCGACGCGCTGCTTCATGCCGCCGGAAATCTCGCTCGGCCGCTTGTCCTTGGCATGCGCCATCTGCACCAGACTGAGATTGTGCATCACCCAGGCGTCGCGCTCGGCCTTGCTCTTGCTCCTTGCAAACACCTTGTCGACGCCGAGCTTGACGTTCTCGTAGACGGTCAGCCACGGCAGCAGGCTGTGGTTCTGGAATACGACGGCGCGATCCGGCCCCGGCGCGTTGACCTCGCGGTTCTCCAGCAGCACGCCACCATTGGTGGCGCCGGTGAGGCCCGCCACGATGTTGAGCAAAGTCGACTTGCCGCAGCCGGAATGGCCGATGATCGAGACGTATTCGCCCTTCTCGATCGTCAGGTTGATGTCCTTCAGAACCTCGGTGGTGGCGCTGCCGCGAGTGAAGGTCTTGTCGATGTGGTCGAGCTTCAGATAAGCCTGCATGACTTGTCCCTCAGTTCGCAGCCGTGCCGCGGGTCACGATCCTGCCCAGCCCCGCGATCAGGCGGTCGAGCACGAAGCCGATGATGCCGACATAGAACAGCGCCAGGATGATTTCGCTGATGTGCGAGGAATTCCACGCGTCCCAGATGAAGAAGCCAATGCCGACGCCGCCGATCAGCATTTCCGCGGCGACGATCGCGAGCCAGGACAGTCCGATGCCGATGCGCAGGCCGGTGAATATGTAGGGCGCGGCCGCCGGGATCATGATCTTGGTGAAGAACTCCAGCGGATTGAGTTGCACCACGGCAGCGACGTTACAGTAGTCCTGCGGAATGTTGCGGATGCCGACCGCGGTGTTGATGATGATCGGCCACACCGAGGTGATGAAGATGACGAAGATCGCCGAGGGCTGGCCGTCGCGGAATGCGGCGAGCGAGAGCGGCAGCCAGGCGAGCGGCGGGATGGTGCGCAGCACCTGGAACAGCGGATCGAGCCCGCGCATCGCCCAGACCGACTGGCCGACGAGCGTGCCGAGCGCGATGCCCGCGATCGCGGCCAGCGAATAGCCGTAGGCGACGCGCTGCAGGCTGGCGGAGAGGTGCCAGAACAGACCCTTGTCGATGCCGCCATTGTCGAAGAACGGATCGAGGATCAGCTCCCTGGTGTCCTTGAACACTTTGGAAGGCGGCGGCAGGCTGGAGCCGGCGCGCCGGCAGATCAGCTCCCACACCACCAGCAGCAGCGCGACCACGATCAGCGGCGGCACCACACGCGCCGCGGTCTCCTTCGCCATCTTTGCGTAGGTCTCGGCGCGCGGTGCGCGCTTTGGCGTCATGGTGACGACCGGCGCCGCGGCAGCGGCCTGCGGGATCGCCACCGCTGACACTTCGGTCTTCATGGCAGGCATCGACATTGACAGACAATCTCCGTGGTCAAAGGGAGAGCCGCGCGATGCGCGCGGCTCCACTCACATCAGACGTCGACACGCTTGATGGACAGCGACTTCAGGTAAGCGGCGGGATCGACGGGATCGAACACCTTGCCGTCGAAGAAGGTCTCCTTGCCGCGCGAGGTCGAGGCTGGAATCTCCGATGCCGGCACGCCGAGCTCCTTGGCGGCTTCCTTCCAGAGATCCTCGCGGTTGACCTTGGCGATCAGCGCCTTGGTGTCGAAACCCGCCTCGTACTTGCCCCAGCGGATGTCCTCGGTCAGGAACCAGAGGTCGTGGCTCTGATAGGGGTAGGATGCGTTGTCCTTCCAGAACCGCATCTGCTGCGGCGAGTTCTCGACCACCCGGCCGGTGCCGTAGTCGAACTTGCCCTTCATCCGGTCGGTGATGTCCTCGACCGGACAGTTGATCCACTGCCGCTTGGCGCAGATCGCCGCGGTCTCCTCGCGGTTCTCCGCCTTCTCGCACCACTGCTGGGCTTCCATCACCGCCATCAGCAGCGCCTTCGCGGCCTTCGGGTTCTTGTCGACCCAGGCGGCGCGCAGGCCGAACGACTTCTCCGGATGCTTGTCCCAGAGCTCGCCGGTGGTGATCGCGGTGTAGCCGATCTCCTGATGGATCAGCTGCAGATTCCACGGCTCGCAGACGCAGAAGCAATCCATCGTGCCGACCTTCATGTTGGCCACCATCTGCGGCGGCGGCACCACGATGGTCTCGATGTCCTTGTCGGGATCGATGCCGCCGGCGGCGAGCCAGTAGCGGATCCAGAGATCGTGCGTGCCGCCCGGGAAGGTCATCGCGGCCTTCACCGCCTTGCCGGAGGCCTTCTTCTTCTCCAGCGCCGCCTTGAACGGCGTGGTGTCGATGCCGACCTTGAGATCGGCATATTCCTTGGCGACCGAGATGCACTGACCGTTCAGATTGAGCCGCGCCATGACGTACATCGGTGTCGGCTGATTGTTCTGCGTCACCTTGCCGGCCGAGATCAGATACGGCATCGGGGTCAGGATATGCGCGCCGTCGATGCCGTTGCCCTCGGAGCCGAGCACGAGATTGTCGCGCGTGGTGCCCCACGAGGCCTGCTTCTGCACCTCGACATCAGGCATGCCGTATTTGGCGAAGATGCCCTTCTCCTTGGCGACGAACAGCGGCGAGGCATCGGTGAGCGCGATGAAGCCGAGCTTGGCGCCCTTCACTTCCGGACCCGCGCCCTGAGCGAATGCACCAGCGGGGAAATTGAGCTTCGCTGCGGCGAGCAGCGCGGCGGCGCCGCCGGTTGCCTTCAGGAGCTGGCGACGGCTGATCGCGCGGCCTCGGGGCGTGTTGCTGGGCTTGGTCATCGGTCGTCCTTTGCGTCGTTGCGTCACGGTGTTGCGTCTTTGCGTCGAGCACCGTTCATCGGGTGGCGACGCGCGCAGGGCGCAAAAGGGCATGCACCGGGGAGGCCCCGGTCTGGCGGCGTCAGAAATCCGATGGGGTGGCCTCGAGGGACGGCTTCAATGGCGTCGGCACCTGACCATTCAAGCCTTGTGCCAAGCTACCGCAGTGCAAAAATTGATTTTATTGCAATGTTTTGCGCAACTTGCCGCAGCGCGCGCGGAGTCTCTGCGCGCTGCCAAAAAATGCGATTCGCCCAATTATTATGCGCCGCACAAGAATTGAGCAGAGTGTTCTGACAAGAGTGATCAGGCGTCTTCGGCGACCTTGGTGCCGAGCGGCGCGGGCGCCATTCCGCCGCCGGGCTTCACGTGGAATTCGTAGGTCATCAGGCTCCACGGGCGATCCGAGCGCTGGCCGTCGGGCATCACAGGATCAGTGCGCCGCTCGACCTTGGCGACCAGTTCGTCCTTGACGCCGAACACGACATCGGAGTCGATGTACTTGTCGCCTTCGACGAACACATGCGTGATCAGCGGCTCATGGCCCTTGGCGTTGACCAGGAAGTGCACATGCGCCGGCCGCATCGGATGCCGGTTGGTCTGCGTGATCATCTGCCCGACCGGACCATCGGTCGGAATCGGATAGCTGCACGGCACGATGGTGCGGAAGAAGAAGCGGCCGTCGGCATCGGTGATGAAGCGCGCCCGCGAGGACGGGCCTTCGGTGGCATAGCTCGGCTTCTGCGAGTCATAGAACCCGTCGTCGTCAGCGTGCCAGATATCGACCGGCACATTGGCCAGCGGCTTGCCGTCGAGATCGGTGACGCGGCTTTGCACGAACATGCGCTCGCCGGGCAGGCTTGCCGAGATGTCGGTGCCGTGCGGCGTCACCTTGTGCTCGCCGACATAGAACGGGCCGAGCACGGTGGTCTCGGTCGCGCCGTCGCGATCTCTGTGGTTGACCGCATCGACCAGCATCGACACGCCGAGCACGTCGGACAACAGGATGAATTCCTGGCGGATGTCGGTGCACTTCTGACCGGTGCGGGTCAGGAAGCCGATGGCGTGGTCCCATTCCTCGAAGGTGAGATCGGTCTTGCGCACATAATCGTGCAGCGACTTCACCAGTTCCTGCAGCAGGAACTTGGCCCGCGGATCGGGCGTCTGGTCGAAGCTGCGGATGACGGCTGTGGTGAGCTCGGTTTCGTTGAACTGGGTCATCTCGGCGTTTCCCTTGACGTAGTCCCTGGGCCCTTTCGGGCGCGGTTGCAGGACGAGCGTACACCACCGACCCTTTACCGGTAAGCGGCGGCCGATTGCTGCAGCGGACACTTTTCGGCTATCAAGGCTGCCTCGCCAGCCGGAGAAAATGCCCGATGTTAGCTCCCACGCCTGCCTCGCCCGAATCCGCGGGAATGTCGACCGCCGCCCTCAACCGCCTCGAAGCGCATCTGAAGAGCCGCTACATCGATTCCGGCCGCTTTCCCGGCACCCAGGTCCTGATCTACCGCCGCGGCAAGATCGTGCATTCCACCGTCCAGGGCTTTGCCGATCTCGAGCGCAAGGTGCCGGTGAAGGACGACACCATCTTCCGCATCTATTCGATGACCAAGCCGATCACTTCGGTCGCCTTCATGATGCTGGTCGAGGAAGGCAAGGTCGCGCTCGACGAGCCGGTCGCCAAATACGTTCCGGAATGGAAAAACCTCGGCGTGTTCGTCGCCGGCATTGCGCCCGCCTTCCTGACCCACCCACCGAGCCGACCGATGCTGATCGTCGACCTGCTGCGCCACACCTCGGGTCTCACCTACGGCTTCCAGCAGCGCTCCAATGTCGACGCGGCCTATCGCGAAAAGAAGATCGGCGAGGTCGTCAAGGCCGGCACGCTCGACAGCATGATCGAAGACCTGGCGAAGATCCCGCTGGAATTCTCGCCGGGCGAAGCCTGGAATTACTCGGTCTCCACCGACGTGCTCGGCTATCTCGTAGGCAAGATCTCGGGGATGCCGTTCGAGCAGTTCCTGAAGGAGCGGATCTTCAAGCCGCTCGGCATGAACGACACCGACTTCTTCGTGCCGGCCGACAAGGCGCACCGCTTTGCCGCCTGCTATTCCGCCGACCCGCAGGGCGGCTTCAACCCGCTCGCCGCCGAGCGCAAGGGCACGCTGACGCTGCAGGACGATCCGGCCACCAGTTCGTTCCTGTCGCCGCCCTCGCTGGTCTCCGGCGGCGGCGGGCTGTGCTCGACCGCGGCCGACTACCTGACCTTCTGCCGCGCGCTGCTCAACGGCGGTGAGCTCGGCGGCGTTCGGCTGCTCGGCCCGAAGACGTTGAAGCTGATGGCCACCAACCATCTGCCAGGCGGCGGCGACCTGCCGGCGATGTCGCGCTCGATGTTCGCCGAAGCCGCCTATAGCGGCATCGGCTTCGGCCTCGGCTTCGCCGTCACCATGCACCCGGCGCAGACCCTGATCGCGGGCAGCCCTGGGGAATTCAACTGGGGCGGCGCGGCGACGACATCGTTCTTCATCGATCCGGCCGAGGAGCTGATCACGATCTTCATGACCCAGGTGCTGCCGTCGAGCGCCTATCCGCTGCGCCGCGAACTGCGCACCATGGTCTACGCCGCGATCACCGAGAGCAACCTCTGACCAAGGGCCCTTCCGCGGCGCACGGTGTGCGCCGCGGAATCTTTCAAATTGCCGGTCATTTCCTTTGGCGGACTTTTCCCGCTTCCCCTAAGCTCACCGCAAACGGGCGCCGACCCGGGGACATCGTGCCGAAACTGACATTGCCAGTGCGTCTCGCGCTTCTGGTCGCGGGGACGATGTTGCCGCTGATCGTTTTCGCGGTCGGGATCGTCTTCCACAATTACCAGCGGGATCGCCAGGCGGCCACGCAGCGCGTGCTGGAGACGGCGCGCAGCATCCGCCTGCTGCTCGATGCGGAAATGCAGCGCATGACCGGCGGGCTGCAGGTGCTGGCGCTGACCAACTCGCTGCGCAACAGCGACTTCGACAATTTCCGCCGCGTCGCGGCCGGCTTTCTCGACCAGTACGGCAAGGATGGCGTGGTGCTGGTGGCCGACCGCAGGGGACGTCAGGCGTTCTCCTCGCTGACGCCGGACACCGCGAGCCTGCCGCCGCGCAACAATCTCGAGATCGTCGAGAAGGTATTTGCGACGCGGCAGCCGCAATACTCCAACCTGTTCTTCGGCGAGGTGAAGCAGCAACTGATCATCACCGTCGAGGTGCCGGTGATACGCGACGGCGAGGTGCTCTACGACATCTCCTTCAGCCCGCCGATCGAGGTCTTCCAGGCCATGATCGAGCGGCAGCGCCTGAACCAGGACTGGACCATCTCGATCTTCGACGGCGACGGCGTCAACCTCGCCCGCGTGCCGAATCCGCAGGCGACCATCGGGCAGCGCGCCTCGCCAACGTTGTTTGCCGAGATGTTCCGCCGCAGCGAGGCGACACTGCCGACCGTCTCGCTCGAAGGCGTGGCGCTGATCACGGGCTTCACGCAATCACGCGTCACCGGCTGGACCGTCGCCGCCGGGATCGCCGAGAACTCGCTGGTGGCGCCGCTGTGGCGCTCGCTCGCGATCACCAGCGTGATCGGCGGCGTCCTGCTCTTGGTCGGCCTCGGCTTTGCGGTGCGGATGGCGACCACGATCGCGCGCGGCGAGATGCTGCACGACCTTCTGATCGAGGAGCTCAACCACCGCGTCAAGAACACGCTGGCGATCCTGCAATCGATCGCCACGCAGACCTTCCGCAGCGCGAGCCGCGCCGAGCGCGACAAGTTCGAGGGACGGCTCGGCGCACTCGCCGAGGCGCACAACCTGCTCTCGACCGACAAATGGCAGGGCTCCGACCTGCAGGACGTGGTCAGCCGCGTGCTGCGGCCCTATCTGCTGAACGCCTCCGAACGGGTCAGGATGTTCGGACCGCGCGTGCCGCTGTCGCCCCGGCTTGCTTTGGTGCTGTCGATGCTCCTGCACGAGATGGCGACCAACGCCGCCAAATATGGCGCGCTGTCCAACGACACCGGCACGGTGACGCTGGACTGGGAAATCCTCGGGGAGAGCGCCGGACCGAATCTCCGGATGATCTGGACGGAGGCCGGCGGCCCACCGGTCGCGGCGCCGGTGCAGCGCGGCTTCGGCTCCCGGCTGATCGAGCGCAGCGCCCGCGACCAGCTCGGCGGCGAGGCCACGGTGGATTTCCTGCCCCACGGCGTCGTCTACACGGTGACCAGCACCCTCGAAACCGGCGAATGACCGGGTAAGTGGCTCCCAATCCTGCGACATCTTGGCACGCAAGTTGCTAAGATGGGGTGGGATCGGCCGGCAAGAACACCGGCCAGAAACAGGGGGAGTTCATGTCGACCATCGCAGCGGAAGCCACAGTTGCACGCAAGCCGCTCTACACATCGCTGTTCGTGCAGGTGCTCGTTGCGCTGCTGCTCGGCATCATCATCGGCATGGCCGCGCCCGATTTCGCGATCGGGTTGAAGATCTTCAGCGATGCCTTCCTGAAGCTGATCTCGATGATCGTGGCGCCGATCGTGTTCTGCGTGGTGGTGCACGGCATCGCGGGCGCCGGCGACCTCAAGAAGGTCGGACGTGTCGGCGTCAAGGCGCTGGTGTATTTCGAGGCGATGACGACGGTCGCGCTCGTGGTCGGTTTGATCCTGGCCTACCTGTTCGGGCCCGGTCACGGCATGAACATCGATACCTCGACGCTGGACGCCAAGGCGCTCGGCAACTATGCCAGCAACGCACAGAAGCTGAAAGGCGAAGGCATCGGCAGCTTCCTGCTCAACATCATCCCGACCACCTCGTTCGACGCGCTGTCGCGCAACGACGTGCTGCAGGTCCTGTTCTTCGCCATCATCTTCGGCGTCAGCCTGGCGCTGGTCGGCGGCGAGAAGGGCGAGAAAATCACCTCGTTCATCGACGCGGTCTCGACCGTGCTGTTCCGCGCCATGGGCCTGATCGTGCGCTTCGCGCCGATCGGCGTGCTCGGCGCCGTCGCCTACACGGTCGGCAAATACGGCGTCGGCTCGCTGAAGCAGCTGCTGTCGCTGGTGGCGCTGTTCTACGTCTCGGTCGCGATCTTCGTGCTCGGCGTGCTCGGCGGGGTCATGGCGCTGGCCGGCATCAACATCCTCAAGTTCCTCGGCTACCTGCGCGAGGAGCTGATGATCGTGGTCGCCACCGCATCCTCCGACGCGGTGCTGCCGCAGGTGATGCGCAAGCTGGAGCATTTCGGCGTCAAGGATTCGGTGGTCGGCCTCGTGATCCCGACCGGCTATTCGTTCAACCTCGATGCGTTCTCGATCTATCTGACGTTGGCGGTCGTCTTCATCGCGCAGGCGACCAACACGCCGCTGTCGTTCGGCGACCTGCTGCTCGTGCTCGGCGTATCGCTGATCACGTCGAAGGGCGCGCACGGCGTGCCGGGCTCGGCGATCGTCATCCTGGCGGCGACGCTCAATGCGGTGCCGAGCATCCCGGCGATCGGTCTCGTGCTGGTGCTCTCGGTTGACTGGTTCATCGGCATGGCGCGCGCCGTCGGCAATCTGATCGGCAACTGCGTCGCCACCGTCGTGGTCGCGGCTTGGGAAGGTGACCTCGACCGGGACAAGGCCCGGCGCGTGCTCGAAGGCACTGACGCGGTCGACGTCACCGCGGGCTGAGCCGTGCGACACCGGCCGGCGGCGTCCCGCGCATGGCGCGGGGCGCCGGCTTACTTGATGAGCCGCAGATACGGCGGCAACTGCCTGGTCGCCGGTTCCTGCACCGGCTCGTCCGACGCGATCATGTCGCACAGCGCCTTCAACTCGGAATCCGTCACCTTGTGCAGCTCCATCCGAAGCTCGAGGATGGCAAGGGACAACAGCCGCGCCGTCTCCGTGTTCGCCCGGTCAGTCAGAAATGCCTGACATTCTTCCAGGGTTGCCAGCAGCGCCAGCAACCGTTCTTCCGTATTTGCGACCGGCATATCTTCCACTCCCGAAGCCGCGAGGTAGAGTCGAGGTGTTCCCCTCTTCCGCTTCATTTGGCCTCTCCTGCCAGAGTTCGCCGGCTTTCCGTAGGCGCACAATTGTTCCCGATGATTCAGAACTTTTAGGCAATTGTCCAGCAACATTCCGAAAGCCTGACTTGGACTTACGTCAAACTTTTCGTTCTCGCGGCGATTCAGTCAAGCAACCGCAGACCCTCGCCGCGACCTCAGGATGCACTAGCTGGGGTTGCATCCATACTAGGACGCTCGTACAATATTGGCTGCCCGTAGAACTACGGGAGCAGTGCAATGCCGCCCAGTAAGCATGCGCGCAAAATCTGTGTCGATCAAACTCGCGCTAGTTGTGGTTTGGTCAATATTTTGCCAAATGTAGAGGGCGGGGTGTCGACAGACACCTTGGTGCGGTCGACTACAGGTAGTCGACCGATTCGGTACTTGGGTGCTTCCAATCTGCATGTGCGTTTGGATACCATCCCGCGATCTTCTTGGATTTCGTCGTTCAGACGAACTGACGATCCACTCGAGCTTAACGCGGTACATCATGAACGTGTCCCTGACCCGACCGGGCCAGGGATTCTCGATTTGAAGGACGGGTCACAAGAATGAACAGATCAGCAGCAAAGAAGATGAAGCAGCGCAGCGCCGGCAAGCCGGACATTGAGTTGGGCAAGCGGATTCGTCTGCGCCGTGTCGAGCAGAAGATCTCGCAAGCGGAGCTCGGCGACAAGCTGGGCGTCAGCTTCCAGCAGGTTCAGAAGTACGAGAAGGGCGTCAACCGCGTCGGCGCCGCCCGCCTTCAGCAGATCGCGAGCGCGCTGGACGTGCCGGTGACCTTCTTCTACGACGGCGACAACAAGGCCCGCGAAGTCGAGAGCCTGCTGTTCCTCGACAGCGCTTTCAGCCTCCGGTTGTTGCGCGCCTACAGCAAGATCAAGGATCAGACCGTGCAGCGCCAGTTGGTGTCGCTGATGGAATCGATCGCCGCCAACGAAGACTGAACGGCAGCACAGGTACGATCGCGACACCGCGAACGCGATCGACCAGGGCGAGCGGATCGGCAGCGACCGGTCATTGGGATCGCCGCGCGCCGGTCGGGGCCAGGAAGATATCGAGGCGAAGATATCGAAGCGCTGCCATCGGCGATGGCAGCGCTTTTTCTTTGACGGCTGCCGGCTCTCAAGGCTTCGTGATCCAGGCGCCCGACTGCGCATGTGCGCGGCCGTCCCAGTTCAGGCTCCGGCTGCAGCGCATGCGAGCGCGATCCGTCGCCATTCTGTCGCGCGGCCAATTGTCGCCCGCGCACGGAGCGACCTCACAACTCCCGCATTTTCTTCGTTGAACCGGCGTCGCCAGAACCAAGTGCACGTGCCTGTCTTTTTGTCGCAGCAACGAACCGGCCACACGGACGTTTTCAGGCTTCAACCAAGGAGATCTCAATGAATATCAAGCTTGCCGTTATTGGACTGGCCGCGCTCGGAAGCGCAGCGTTGATGTTCGGTGCGGCATCGGCGATGCCGAACGGGCTTCCGCAGGCCAGCCACATCGCAGGCGAAACGTCCAATGTCGACAAGGTGCGCCAGGTCTGCGATCGGTGGGGCCGCTGCTATTGGCAACCGGGCTACGGCTACGGACCGCGCCATCACGGATGGCATCATCGTCCGCACTTCTACCCCCGCCATCATCATCACGGGCACCGTCATCACGGCGGACATCATGGCGGTGGACATCACGGCGGACACCGGCGCTAATCGTCAGCGAGGGGGCTTCGGCCCCCTCACCTTTTTTGTACTAGAGCGCCGCCAGCACGGCCTTCGCGACATCGGCGGTGCCGTTGCTGCCGCCGAACTCGAACGGCTTGATGCCGCCGGCGTAGACCTTGTCGACGGCGCGCTCGATGCTTTCGGCGGCTTCAGCGGCGCTCTCGAGACCGTGCTTGTCGGCGAGCCAGTCCAGCATCATCGCGGCCGACAGGATCATCGCGGTGGGGTTGGCCTTGCCCTGCCCCATGATGTCGGGCGCCGTGCCATGACACGGCTGAAACACCGCGTAGCGGTCACCGATATCGGCCGACGGCGCCATGCCCATGCCGCCGATCAGGCCAGCGGTGAGGTCGGACAGGATGTCGCCGAACATGTTCTCGGTCACCATGACGTCGAAGTCCCAGGGGCGCTTCACCAGCGCAGCCGCAGCCGCGTCGATGTAGAGATGATCAGCCCTGACGCCAGGATGACGCTTCGCGGTCTCGTCGAAGATGCTCCGGAAGAATGCGAATGCCTTGAACACGTTCGCCTTGTCGACGCAGGTCAGCCCGCCGCCGACGCGGCGGCGCGCCTTGCGGCGTTCGGCAAGCCGGAACGAGAACTCGAACAGCCGCTCGGAAGTCCGGCGCGTGATCACCATGGTCTCGCGCGCCTCGCTGTCGGTGACGACGCCCTTGCCCATCGAGGCGAACAGGCCCTCGGTCGATTCCCGGATCACGACGAGGTCGATGCCCTTCTGATCGGCACCGACGATCGTGCTCGGCACGCCCGGGATCAACCGCGCGGGCCGCACGCCGGCATAGAGATCGAAGATCATCCGCAATTCGATCTGCGGCGCGATCTCGGTGTTATCAGGGTAGCGCACCGACGGCAGACCGCAGGCGCCGAGCAGGATCGCATCGGCCTCCTCGCACAGCCGGATCGTGCTCTCCGGCATCGACTTGCCGGTCTCCTTGTAATGGCCAGCGCCGGCCGGCGCCTTGGTGAAGCGGAATTTGAGGCCGGCCGAGGCCTCGATCTTGCGCAGCACTTCGAGCGCCGGCGCCATCACCTCGGGACCGATGCCGTCGCCACCGAGAACCGCGATGTGGAGTGCGTCGTTGGCGGACATAGGACTCCTCAAGACATCTGGAAAAAGAGCCACCTGTCATTGCGAGGAGCGAAGCGACGAAGCAATCCATGTCTCAGCAAGCGGAGGGCTGGATTGCTTCGCTTCGCTCGCAATGACGATTACGGCGTCAGCACGGCGCGGCCCACCAGCTGGCCCTTCTGCAGATTGGTCAGCGCCTCGTTCGCCTTCGCCAGCGGCATCGGCGTGACCGGGATCGCCGGAATCTTCTTGGTCCGCACCAGGTCGAGCAGCTCCTGCGTCTCGCGCAGATTACCGACATAGCTGCCCTGGATGGTGACCGCCTTGATCGGGATCAGCGGCAGCGCCCAGGGTGCGCCACCGCCGAACAGGCCGACCATCACGAGCTTGCCGCCCTTGGTCAGGCAGTCGAAGCCGAGCTGCGCGGTCTGGGCGTTGCCGACCAGGTCGATCGCGGCGCGGATCGGCTGCCCCGCCTTCTTGATGAGCTGCTCCAGCGCGTCGGGCGCCTTGCCGTCAACGGTTGCGAGCGCACCGGCGGCCTCGGCCGCCGCGCGCTTCCTGGCGTCGATATCGACCACGATCGCGCCCTTGCCGCCCATCGCCTTCAACAGCGAGAGCGCCATCAGGCCGAGACCGCCGGCACCGAAGATCACGATTGGCGTGTCGAGATCCTTCTCGACCTTTTTCAGCGCACTGTAGGTCGTGACACCAGAGCAGGCGTAAGGCGCAGCCGTAACCGGATCGAGCCCCTTGAGGTTGAGCAGATATTTCGGATGCGGCACCGTCATGTGATCGGCATAGCCGCCGTCGCAATAGACGCCGAGCGCATTCGGCTTGATCGCGCACATGTTCTCGTCGCCGCCGAGGCAGGTCGGGCATTTGCCGCAGCCGAGCCAGGGATAGGCCAGCGCCACATCGCCGACCTTGAGGCCGCCCTTGTCGGCGTCCTTCACATCCGGCCCGAAGGCGATGATCTCGCCGACCGTCTCATGGCCCATCGTGCGCGGCAGCGAGACGCCGCGGTCCTTCAGTGACAGCGGCTTGCGGCCATGGCCGAGATCATAGCCGCCCTCCCAGATGTGCAGATCGCTGTGGCAGACGCCGGCGGCCTTCACCTTGATCAGCACCTGCGTGCCCGATGGCTGCGGCGTCGACTGATCGACCTCTTTCAAGGGGGCGTTGAAATCGACGACCTGAAAACTCTTCATCGCTGTTCTCCCGAAACTTGTTCTTGAGGCGGACCTTGCCACGCCTGCCCGCCCGGGACAAACCCTCAAGACCCCATTTTCGAGCAAGCCGCCATGCAGCTCGCGCGAATGCCAACGCGTCACTGTTCAGAGGCGTGACTATTCAGATCAGCGGATGATGGCAAGCCGCGAACTGGCCGGGCGCAACCAGACGCAGTTCCGGCACCTCGCGGGCACAACGCGCATCGGCCCGGGGGCAGCGGGTGCGGAAGCGACAGCCCGACGGCGGCGCGATCGGCGACGGCGGCTCGCCGACCGGCACGCTCTGGGTCGGCCGGACATCCGGATCGGGCACCGGAATCGCTTCGATGAGCAGCGCGGTATAAGGATGCGCCGGCTGTGCAAACAGTTGCTCCGATGGACCAACCTCGCAGAGCCGGCCGAGATACATCACCGCGACGCGATCCGAGACCGCCTTTACCACGGCGAGGTCGTGGGCGATGAACAGCAAGGTCAGGCCGTAACGTGCCTTCATCTCCTCCAGCAGATTGAGGATCTGCGCTCGGATCGAGACATCGAGCGCGGACACCGGCTCGTCGCAGATCACGAATTCCGGATTGAGCACCAGCGAGCGGGCGATGCAGATGCGCTGGCATTGTCCGCCGGAGAATTCGTGCGGCAGGCGCCCGCTCACCAGCGCGGGGTCGAGCCCGACCGCCGACAGCGCCTCGCTGACGCGCCGCCGGCGTTCCTCGGGATCCTTGATGCCGGCGATCACCAGCGGCTCGGCGACGATGTCGCCGATCCGCCGCCGCGGATTGAGCGAGGCGATCGGGTCCTGAAAGATCAGCTGCACGCGCCGGCGCATCTTGCGCAGCGCCTCGCCCTTCAGGGTGGTGAGGTCGTGGCCGTCGAACAGCACCTTGCCGGAGACCGCCTGGCGCAATTGCAGCACGGCGCGGCCGAGCGTGGACTTGCCGCAGCCGGATTCGCCGACCAGCCCCAGCGTCTCGCCGTGCGCGATCTCGAGGCTGACATCGGAGACGGCATGGATGGTCTTGCCCCCCACCGAATATTCGACGACGAGGTTTTCCACTTTCATCAGCGGATTGGATACGGCCTGCAACATCATGCGCCACGTCCCGCTGCGATCGGATGGAAGCAGGCATAGAGATGCTCTAACGTCTCCGCCGGACTGAGCTGTGGCTTCTCCGTGCTGCAGCGCCCGGCCGAATAGCGGCAACGCGGTGAGAACGAGCAGCCCTTCAGCGGCCGGGTCGGATCGGGCGGCCGCCCCGAAATCGCCGGTAGCGGCGTATGCGGCGGCACGTCGAGCTTCGGCAATGCGGCAAGCAGCGCCTCGGTGTAGGGCATCCGCATCTGCTTGAACAAGGCCAGAGTCGGCGCGCGCTCGACGACGCGCCCCGCATACATCACCGCGACCTCGTCGGTGCGGCCGGCGACCACGCCGAGGTCATGCGTGATGATGATCATCGCCATATGACGGCGCTGCTGCTCGCGCGCCAGCAGATCCAGGATCTGCGCCTGGATCGTGACGTCGAGCGCGGTGGTCGGCTCGTCCGCGATCAGGAGCTTCGGCTCGCAGGACAGCGCTACCGCGATCGCGACGCGCTGGCGCATGCCGCCGGACAGCTGGTGCGGATATTGCGTCAGCCGCTGCTCGGGCGCGGGAATGCCGACCCCCGTCAGCAGTTCGATGCTGCGCTGCCTGGCCTGGGCCAGATCGAGCTCGAGATGCTCCTGGATGGTCTCGATCAGCTGGGTGCCGATGGTCAGCACCGGATTGAGCGAGGTCATGGGATCCTGGAACACGACGGCGAGCGAGCGGCCGCGTAGCTTGCGCAATTTCTCCGCCGGCAGCTTTGTCAGATCCTGCCCTTCGAACATCACGCGGCCGGACAGCTTGGCCTTCTTGGGTAGCAGTTGCAGGACGGCCCGCGACAGCATGGTCTTGCCGCAGCCGGATTCTCCGACAATGCCGAGCGTCCTGCCGGCGCCGACGGCGAGATCGACATGATCGACCGCCCGCAGATTGCCGCGCGGCGTCGGCAGGTCGACCACCGCGTTCTCGACCGAAAGCAGCGCACCGCTCATAGCGCACCTTGCCTCGGGTCGGTCAGCGCGCGGATGGTGTCGCCGATCAGGTTGAAGGAGAGCACGGTCAGGAACATCGCAATCGCCGGAATGAAGGCGAGCTGCGGCGCCACATCGAGACTTTCGCGCCCCTCCCCGATCATGCTGCCCCAGCTCGAGATCGGCGGCGGCACGCCGAGGCCGAGGAAGGACAGCGAGCCCTCGACCACGATGGTAACGGCGACGCCGAGCAGGAAGAAGGCGAGCAGCGGCAGCATTACGTTGGGCAGCAGCTCGCGCAGCAGGATCCGTGCATGCGTGGCGCCGAGCGCCTGCGCCGCGATGACGAATTCGCGCCGTGCCAGCGTCAACGTCGACGCCCGTGCCACCCGCATGAAGGCCGGAATGCCAAGCACACCGAGGATGCAGGTCAGGTTGAAGATCGACTGGCCGAGAAAGGCGGTGACCGCAAGCGCCAGGATCAGCGGCGGGAATGCCAGCAGCACGTCCATGCCGCCGACCACGAAGGATTCGAAACGACCGCGGAAATAGCCGGCGAGGATGCCGAGCGCGCCGCCGATGGTGACACCGATCATGGGTGCGCAGAGGCCGACGATCAGCGAGATGCGGGCGCCATAGATCAGCCGCGACAATTCATCCCGGCCGAGGCCGTCGGTGCCAAGCCAGTGCTCGGCCGAAACCGGCGCCCGCCGCTCCAGCATGTCCATGTCGGTCGGGCTTGGCAGCGGCAGCAGGTCGGCGAAGATCGCGACCGCGAACACCAGCACCATCCAGCCGATCGCGCACCAGAACAGCATGCCGAGCCCGCGCCTGCGCCGCACCGGCGTCGCTTCGGTCTCGTCGAGGCTGAGCTCAAGCGTGGCCATGGCGGATCCTCGGGTCGAGCACGGCGTAAAGCAAGTCGACGATGAAGTTCATGATCACGAAGCCCGCCGCGACCAGCAGCACCACGCCCTGCAGGATGATGAGGTCGCGGGTATAGATCGCGCCGACCAGGAGACGGCCGATCCCGGGCAAGGCGAAGATCGTCTCGACGATCACGGCGCCGCCGATCAGGCGGCCGATATTGATGCCGGTGATGGTGACGAGCGTCAGCGACGACGGCTTCAGCGCGTGCACGAACAGGATGCGCGACGGCTTCAGGCCCTTGGCCTTGGCGAGCGCGATATAGTCCTCCTGAAGCGCCGCGATCATGTCGGAGCGCAGCACGCGCATGATGCCCGGCCATTCCGCAAGCCCAAGCGTCAGCGCCGGCAGCACCATGAAGCGCAGATTGGCGACCGGGTCCTCGGTGAACGGCACGTAGCCGGTCGCCGGCAGCCAGCGCAGCTCGACCGCAAACAAATAGATCAGCAGGATCGCGGACAGGAAGGTCGGCACCGACAGCAGTCCGAAGGCCGAGCCGGTCATGAAGCGGTCGAACGCGCCGCCGGCCTTGGCGGCGCAGGCGATCGCCAGCGGCACGCCGATCGCAAGCCCGATCAGCTCGGCGAAGATCATCAGCTCGAACGAGACCGGCACGCGCTCGCTGACCGCCTGCCACACGGTCTGCCCGGTGCGGAACGACCGTCCGAAATCGCCCTGCAGGATGTGCCACAGCCAGCCGAGATAGCGCAGCCAGATCGGCTGATCGAGCCCCATGTCGTGACGCAGCGCCGCGACATTTTCGGGCGTCGCCTGGTCGCCGAGGATCACATAAGCGAGATCGCCCGGCAGCAGCGACGCGATCACGAAGGTCAGCACCGAGACGGCGATCAGCACCGGCACCAGATAGAGGAGCCTGCGCGCGACGAAGAACAGCATGAAACGCTATTCCTTCCAGGCGTAGGAGACGTCGAGCACCCCGTTGAACATCTTCGGCACGCCCTTCACCTTCGCGCTCGAGATCGCGTAGTAGGTGTTCTGGAAGGTCCAGAACCAGATCGCCTCCTTGTTGATGAGGCGGCTGATCGCGCAATAATCTTCGGTGCGCTTGTCGACGTCAGCGGTCGAGCGCGCGTGCTCGAGCAGCCGGTCGAGCTCCGGATCGGAGTAGTTTGCCAGCGCGACCGGGCTGCCGGTATGGAAATTGGCGTACATCTGCGGATCGGGATCGGCGAGGTCGACGATGCGCCAGGGCGTCAGCTGGAACTGGCGCATGAAGGCACGCGGCACGATGGTGGCCTGATCGACCTGCTCGATCTCCATGTTGGCGCCGATCCGCTTCCAGAATTGTTGCAACACCTGACCGCCGGTGCGACCACGCGGCGTCGCAGTGACCAGCATCTTGAACTCGACCGACTTGCCGTAGTCCTTGATCAACGCCTTGGCCTTCTCGACATCGTAGGGCAACGCGCCGTCATCCTTGCACTTCACCCAGGAGCCATCGCCATAGGGATTGCTGGCCGGCCGCGCCAGACCATTGGTGATCGCCTGCGACATCTTCTGGCGGTCGAGCGCCATCACCAGTGCCTGGCGCACGCGCACGTCGTCGAAAGGTGGGACCTTGGTGTTGAAGGCGGCGACTGCGGCCCCCGAGCCTTGATAGGTATGCACGGTCAGACTCGCGTCCTTGCGCGCCTTGATAATGTTGTCGGCGTCGGCCTCGTCGTCCCAGATGATGTCGGCCTCGCCGGATTGCAGCGAGGCGAAACGCGATTGCGCGTCGGGCAGCGGCTTCAGGATGATGCGATCGAGATAGGGCTTGCCCTTGTCCCAATAGTCCGGGTTCTTCTCCAGCACCATGCGATCGCCGGCGTTCCAGGATTTCAGGATGTAGGGACCGGTACCGACCGGGTTGCGATTGTAATCGTCGCCCTTCGTCTTCCACGCGGTCGGCGACTGCATCACATTGTTGGAACTCTGGATCGATTGCGTCGCCGGGAAGTTCACCGCCGGGTCGCTGAAATTGTAGCGCACCGTCAGGTCATCGACGACGTCCACGCTCTTGATGCTGGTAATGTAGAACGCGCAGCGGCACTTGTTGGCCGGATCCTTCTGGCGGTCGAAATTCTCCTTCACCGCCTGCGCATTGAACGGCGTGCCGTCGTGGAATTTAACGCCGGGCCGCAGCTTGATGGTCCAGGTCTTGAAGTCCTCGGAATGCTCCCAGGACAGCGCGAGCTTCGGCTTCGGCTCGCCCTTCTCGTCGAGCGTCATCAACGTGTCGAAGATCGAGGCTGCCGCAGTGTTGGCCGATGTATCGTAGACGCCGACCTTGAGCGGGTCGAAGCCCGGAATGTCCAGCTCCTGGCCGACGGTGAGCGTACCGCCCTGCTTCTGCGCATCGGCCGGTGCAGCGAACGCCGCTGCACCTAATCCCGCCACAAGAAATATGCGCGCAACTGCGCGCGCGCGCCCGGCCAGCTTCATCGATGCTCCCTCCCGAATGGGCGACGTCCGGTGTTCCGGATCGTCGTACGTTGGGAGGCAGCTTGTCCGGAATCGCCGCGCGCGACAAGACCGTAAAACGGATGAAAAGCCGCAGGCAGATCACGATGCGATCACGTGGACCCGCATCATGATCTCGTCTAGCTGTTTGAGCACGATCCTTCGGGAAACCGGCATCCCCTTTGCGCCAACGCGGCCCTCCGGGTCCGGATCATGCTCTAGCTGCGCGCCGTCTTTGCCGGTTGCGATGCGAAGCCAGCGATCTGATCGTCGGAGAGCCCGATCTCCTTCAGATAGGACAGTGTGTGCTCGCCGAGCGTCGACATCCGCTTGCGCGCGCCGACCGCAGCGCCGGACATCCGGAACGGCAGATTGAGCACCTTGAAGCTGCCACCGCCGTCCTCGACCTCGGCCAGTGCACCGCGATGGGCGATTTGCGGATCGGCGAGCGCCTCGCGCACGGTGCGATAGGCGGACGACGGCACGCCATATTCATTGAGCGCGGCAAGACAGGCCTGCGTGCTGACCGCGCGCGACCACGCCTCGACGCCCTCCATCAGATCCGCCCAATTCTCCCGCCGATCGGAATATTTGGCGAAGCGCGGATCGGACACCCATTCGGGCCGGCCGATCACCTGCATCAGGTTCTGGAACGTCTTCTCGCTGGCGATCGCCACCATCACGTAGCCGTCGGTGGTTTCGATCGGGCCGAACATCGGCCGCTGGGTTTGCTTCACCTCGAATTGCGACCACTGCAACTCGTTCAGGGTCAGGCTCAGCATCGATTCCAGCATCGAGACGTCGATATGCTGGCCCTTGCCGCTGGCACCGCGCTGATAGAGCGCCGCCGAGATCGCGCCGAAAGCGTAGACCCCGGTCAACACGTCGGCGTGATAGATGCCGCAATAATCCGGCCGGCTGCGGCCCGGTTGGTAGGCGAGATGCGCCATCTCGTAACCTGAAGCGGCATGGATCACCGGCGCATAGGCCGGCAATTCCGCCGACGGGCCGGTCTGGCCGTAGCCGGAGATCGAGCAGAAGATCAGCTTCGGATTGATGTCGCGGATCGAGGCATAGTCGAGCTTGAGCCGCCGCATCACGCCGGGGCGGAAATTCTCCACCAGCACGTCGGCGGTCGCGATCAGCCGGCGCACGGCTTCGACGCCGGCCGGCGACTTCAGGTCGAGCACGAGGCTGTTCTTGCCGATATTGAGCTGGCCGAACGCCGTCGAGCAATGGTTGCGCACCGGCGGTCGCGTCCGCATCGTCTCGCCCTCGGCGGGTTCGATCTTGATCACCTCCGCGCCCATGTCGGCGAGCATCCGCGTGCAATGAGGTCCGGCGATCGTGGTCGAAAAATCGAGCACGCGAAGGCCGTCAAAGCTCCGTGTCAAATTCCCCTCATCGTCGGCGGCTATTGTCGTTGCCAAGGCTTCCTCCAGCTTCGTCATTGCCGTTGTTCGGCGTCGCGAGACCCTAAAGTGAGCCGCCCTGACAGGAAAGCGTCTCGTCCAGACCGGGACCGCGGGCCGTCTTGCATTTTACTCAAAGGCAGATTGGACCCGATCTTGCATAGCCCTGTCACGGGCTGGAACGAGGGCGCTTGTTGAAGGTCTTATTCGTCACGACCGAGATGGACGATTTCGTCCGCGTGGGCGGGCTCGGTGCCGTTTCCGCTGCACTTCCCCGGGCGCTCCGGTCCTGGAGCGACGTCAGGATCATGCTTCCCGGCTACCGGGATGTGGTCGAACAGTTCACTCATATTGAAATCGTTGGACAATGCGAGGCCCTCGCCGAGATGCCGGCGTGTACGCTCGGGCGCGCATCGACCAAGGACGGCCTGCCGGTCTATGTGCTGTTGTGTCCGCAGCTCTACGACCGGCCGGGCAATCCCTATGGCGACGAGTCTGGCCGCGACTGGCCCGACAACGACATCCGCTTCGGCCGCTTTGCCTCCGCCGCTGCCGAACTTGCAGCCGGAACGCTGGACAAGAATTGGGCAGCGGACCTCGTTCACGCCAACGACTGGCAGGCCGCGCTCACACCCGCCTACCTCGCATGGCGCGAGGCACGGATTCCGTCGATCCTGACCATCCACAATCTCGCCTATCAGGGCCTGTTTCCGAAGGACTCGCTGCGGCGGATCGGCGCACCGGAAAGCTCATTCCACATCGACGGGCTGGAGTTCTACGAGAAGCTGTCCTTCCTCAAAGGCGGCCTCGTCTACGCCTCGCATCTGACCACGGTCAGCGCGACCTATGCGAGGGAGATCACGACCGCGGAGCTCGGCTGCGGGCTGGAGGGCCTGCTGCGCGTGCGCTCCGACGCCGACCAGCTGACCGGCATCCTGAACGGCATCGACGAGAGCTGGGACCCGCGCCACTGCGCGCAGCTCGCGCAGCCGTTCGGCGCCGGCGACTGGAAGGGCAAGCAGGCCAACGCCGACTATGTCCGCCGGCAATTCGGGCTTGCGGTCTCGCGTGGACCGATCTTCGGCCTGGTTGCACGGCTGGTGCATCAGAAGGGCGTCGACCTCGTGCTGTCGGCCGCCGACCAGATCATCCGGGACGGCGGACAGATCGTCGTCACCGGCAGCGGCGAGCCCACGATCGAGGACGCACTTGTGGCCGCGCATCGGCGCCGGCCCGACGCCATCGGCGTAATCATCGGCTTCAACGACGCGCAGGCGCGCCGGATCTTCGCCGGCAGCGATTTCACCCTGATGCCGTCGCGCTTCGAGCCCTGCGGCCTCAGCCAGATGTATGCGCAGCGCTTCGGCTCGCTGCCGATCGGCCACCAGACCGGCGGGCTTGCGGAGACCATCGCCGACGGCGAGACCGGCTTCCTGTTCTCGCAGCCATCGGCGGAATCCTTCCTCGGCGGCGTCAGGCGCGCCTTCGACGCCTATCGCGCCAAGGATCGCCTCAACGCCATGCGCGCCAGCGCGATGGCCAAGTCCTACAGCTGGGACCTGTCGGCCGCCTGCTACGGCGCACTCTACAAGAAGCTGATCATGCCGCGGGCGGTGGCGTAGGCCGCCTGCCTCGCAGGTTTGAGAGGTCGGGCCGCTCCGGCGTCCCAAGTAACAATCGGGTCATTTCAGCGAACCTTTCATGCGATCGAGTCGCCCCATGGCTACCTGCCCGGACGACGGCGCATATGTGTCATTGCCACTGACGGACTTTTGGCAAAACCCGATCGCGATGGAGGAACATCATGGACGTCAACGAGGAGCGTCTTAATTCATTCATGGGAAAGATGATTGGCGATGTCGGCGCGGCGATGAACGCCTCGCTGATGCTGCTGGGCGACAAGCTCGGGCTCTACAAGGCTCTCGCACAGCAAGGGCCGATGAATGCGGCGGCGCTGGCGAAGGCAACAGGGACAGCCGGACGTTACGTTCAGGAGTGGCTCTCCGCGCAGGCGGCTTCCGGTTACGTCGAGTACGACAGCGCAACCGGAAAATTCTCGATGCTGCCCGAGCAGGCGCTTGCGCTCGCCGACGAGGAGAGCCCGGTCTTCCTCGGCGCCGTGGGAAGCCTTGTCGGCGCGACATTTCTCGACGAGCCGAAAATTACCGACGCGTTCAAGACCGGCAAGGGCATCGGATGGAACAAGCGCAGCGAGTGCCTGTTCTGCGGCACGGCCCGGTTCTTCCGCACCAGCTACAAGCACTATCTGGTGCAGGAATGGCTACCGGCGCTCGAGGGCGTCGTCGACAAGCTGACGAAGGGTGCGGTTGTCGCTGACGTCGGCTGCGGCCACGGCGTGTCGACCCGGTTGATGGCGGAGGCGTTTCCGAAATCAACCTTCTACGGCTTCGACTATCATGACGGCTCGATCCAGGCGGCGCGGATGGCTGCGAAGGAGGCGGGATTGTCGGACCGCGTTCATTTCCAGACGCATTCGGCCAAGGACTTCCCGGCCAACAAGTATGACCTGGTGTGCTTCTTCGATTGCCTGCACGACATGGGCGACCCGGTCGGCGCGCTCAAGCACACCCGCTCCACCCTCGCCGACGACGGCACCTGCCTGCTGATCGAGCCGTTCGCCAACGACCGGCTGGAGGACAACCTCAATCCGATCGGGCGCGTCTACTACGCAGCGTCGACGATGATCTGCACGCCGGCATCGCTGGACCAGGAGGTCGGGCTTGCACTCGGCGCGCAGGCCGGCGAGACCCGGCTGCGCGAGGTGGCGCGCCAGGGTGGCTTCTCACGCTTCCGCCGCGCGGCGGAAACGCCGTTCAACCTGATCCTGGAAGCTCGCCCGTAACGGCGTTCACGCGATCGGACGGCGGTGTCACGCCGCCGTCCGACGCTCAAAGTGCTGTCTGATCCCGCGGCAGCGTCCTGCTACCAATCCTGTTGCGATTGCCAGTAGTACTGGCCGCCGCGCCGGCGCGGATTGGCGGATTGAGGATTGCCATAATACGGGGAGCCGTACTGGGTCGGTGCCTGAGGATTGCCGTATTGGGGATAGCCGTACTGGGTGCCAGACTGAGGATTCCAGCTGCGCTGAGAGAAGAAGCCGAAACCGTCCCCGTCCCCGCTCGCAACCATGTCGTCGGTTTCCATCGGCCTGGTCGGCTTGCGTGTGATGAAACCGCCCTGGGGCTGGTTGCTCAGCACGGCAACGAACTCGGTGCGGTAGTTGGTCTCGGCGCTCAGCGGCTCGTCCGAGATGATGATCGATGAGCGCGGCACGGCGGTCGGCGCGATGCGATCCAGCACATCCTGCGGGATGGTGACGCGGTCGAGCGCGTCCTTGGCGTTGTCACCGTCGTCGATCGTCACCTCGGTCCAGCGCAGGCCGGTATCGTTACGCGCCATCGCCGTGAAGATATGCGTGCCGATCGGCTGATCCGGATCGCGAATCGTGACGGGAACCTCGATGCTTGAATCGAACACCTCGCCGCCGTCAGCCCATGGCTTATGGGTGTTGCGCCGGACGTAAAGCTTCTGCGTCGCGCGGCTGATGTAGACAGAGACCGGCTCGAGCGCGAGCTTCGCTTCTGTCGCTGCCTTCTGGGTATCGACCTTCTTGGTCTCGGCCGCCTTGGCGACGTCCTTCGCAGCTGCCGCGGCGTCGAGCTTCGGCTTGGCGTCACCCTGGGCCGCCTCGAACTGCGTCGTCGCTTCCGCGGCCTTGGCGGTGGCCTTCTGCTTCAAATCCTCGGCGCGCGCCTTGGCCTGGTCGGTCTTGGCATTGGCGAGCGTCTTGTCGGCGAATGCGAGCTCGGCGTCGGCACGGGTCTTGGCCTTTTCCAGCTTGCGCAATGATGCCGGCGTGAACAGTGCAGCTTCCTTGGTCGCGGCCACGGAAGCCTTCTTGGCCTCGTCGGCCAGCTTGGCCGCATCCGCAGCTTCGCGGGACAGCGTCTCGGCACGCGCCGGAGCAGCCGCGATGGCCTGGGCGTTCGGCACGAACAGCGCCGGATGGGTGAAATCGACCGGCGCCGGGTCGTTCGGCGCGATGATCACCCGCATCCCGATTCGCGTCCTGTCGAACAGCTTCTCGGCGAAGTCGTAGGGCATCCGCACGCAGCCGTGCGAGGCCGCATAGCCGGGCAGCGGGCCGCCATGCAGCGCGATGCCGTTCCAGGTGATGCGCTGCATGTTCGGCATCCAGGCATCGTCATAAAGGGTCGAATGGTGGTCCTTGTCCTTCTCGATCAGCGCGAAGACGCCGGCCGGCGTCTCGCGTCCCTTGACGCCGCTCGACACCGGCGCGCGGTAGATCCAGCCGTCGGCGTCGTAGAAGGTCACCTTCTGGGCTTTGATCGACACGATCGCCATGATCGGCTCGCCCGCGGCGCGCGGCGCGGTCGCCTCGACCGTCGCCGCAGGGCGCTGCTGCTTTGCCGCAGCGCCGCCGGTCAATGACGCAAGTGTGACTATCGCCGCGAAAGTCACAAAGGCGGGAGGCCCCCAACGCCGCATTGCTCGGGTGATTTGCGCCGTCGTCGTTCGATTTTCCATGCCATTCCTCGGTCGAAATGCCTGCCCGCGCTGCGTCGACCCCTACCAGATCACGATTTTGGATTGATTAATCCACGGGACTATCGGCTCGTTCCGCCAGCAAATCACTCATATATGACGGCGCATGCATGAGGAAGGGCGCCGCGGGGCCAAACCTGCCTGCGTCATGCCCTCCGCCGCGTCTCCGGCATCACCAGCCAGATCACGAACAGCCCTAGCGCGGCGACGCCGGCCAGGCCCATGAAGGCGGTGCTGCTGCCGAGCTTGTCGCTGACATAGCCGGCGAGCACCGTGCTGAGCGACGCGCCGATGCCGACCGCGGTTCCGACGATGCCCTGCGCCAGGTTGAAATGGCCGCTGCCGAACGCCACGTCGGCCACGATCAGCGGCACCATGACGCTGAAGATCGCCGCGGTGATGCCGTCGAAGATCTGCACCATGACCAGCAGATAGGGATCCCGCACCGTTGCGAACAACAGGCCGCGGATCACCAGCGAGGCGAAGGCGATCAGGAGCAGCGGCCGCCGGCCCCAGGCCTGGGCCTTGCGGCCGACCGACGGCGAGCACAGCGCGACGATCGCCTGCGGCACGATGATGCAGGCGGCGATCAGGACCGGCGCCCATTGGCTCGACCGTGTAGTGACGACGCCCGCCATCAGCGGCAGCATCGCGGCATTGGCGAGCTGGAACAGCATCATCGCGCCGGCAAAGATCAAGAGCGACCGCTGTCGCACCAGACCGACGATACTGGTCGCTCGTTTGTCGGGAATCTCGCGTTTCACCTCGCCGTGGGCCTGCGCGATGTCGATCTCGCGCTCGCGGATCCGCGCCAGCGACAGCAACGTCGGGATCGCGAGCAAGAAGGTCACGAGAAACACCGAACGGCTCGACAAGAAATAGCCGCAGGCGCCCATCAGCGCCGCGGCCGAGCCGCTGCCGAGCGAAGCGAAGCGTGCATTGCGGCCGAGCCGCTCGCCGATCGCGAGCGGCCCAACCAGGCCGAGGCTGATCGCGGCGATCGCCGGACCCAGTACGCAGCTTGCGAGCGCGTGCAGTGTGGCGGCGAGCGTCACCACCGGAAAGATCGGCCAGAGCGCGTAGGCCAGCGCGGCGGCGCCGATGGCGGCCACCGCCCAGCCGGCGACGACCCGCTCCGAGCGAGCCGCATCGACGATCGCGCCGCCGGGCACCTGGCCCAGCAGGCCGATAATGCCGCCGATCGAGAGCACGAAGCCGATCTCGACCTGGGTCCATTTCTGCGTCGTCAGATAGACCGCGATGAATGGGCCGAAGCCGGTTTGCACGTCGGCCAGGAAGAAGATGAACCAGTCGAGCCCGCGCTGGCTTTCGCGCGACGGCATGCGCGGTTCCTCGGGACTGGGCTGACCGGGAACAAGCGGCACAATATTGGTGTCGCCGGCTGATCGCCCGCCACGATCGTCGCCAACCGTCTCGAAAGCAGAGTCCGGGCGCGCGACCAGCTTTAGCCCCCTAATGTTCGTAATCCCATGGATGAAGACTGCCGGCCGCGCCAAGCACGATCAACGGCGTATCTTCCTTGTATTCAGGCGCAGCGCTCACCTGCTGCTTGTTCAGGTCCAGCGTGATGCTGTCGCTCTTGCTGGAAACGCCGGCGAAGTGCAGTGCGTTCCAATCGACCACGATCTTGCGGCTGCCGACGCCCAGAAAGCCGCCGAAATCGATCACCGCGGCGCGGACCTTGCCGTCGCGGTCGACGATGACGTCGACAATGCGGCCCATGTCCTCATTGGCGGAACCGCGAACGTCGCGCCCGAGAATGCCGTGCGCATCGCGCGCACCGATCACGGTCACCGAAGGCGGCGGCGACGGCTCCTTGGAGGGTTCTTTGGCCTGCTCCTTCGGTGCAGCGGCTGCTGGCGGCGCAGGAGTTGCTGGCGGCGCCTGAATTGCTGGCGGCGCCTGGGCTTCGTCGTCGGCGGCGCGAACACCCGCGCATGTCAGCAGCACCGCTCCAACCAGCATCACCATGGTCCTCGGACGCATATACCTCTCCCCACGATTTCGCGCGCGCGTGCCGTGCGACGACGCTCAATGCGTCAGCACGATCGACACCTGGATCTGGCCGCGTGTGCGTAACACTTCGAGCGACACCTCGCCGTCGTGTCGCCGCAGCCGCAAATCGACGCTGGACGCGCCGAGCCTGAGGTCGCGCAGCACCACGTCGTTGAGGAATTCCGGCAGCCGCGGATCGCGCAAGCGGATCTCGCCGCGCCCGATGTCGAACTCCAACCCAAGCGCGGCCTCCAGCAGCGTGAACGGCGTCGCGCTCGCCCAGGCCTGCGGTGCGCAGGCCACCGGATAAAGCACCGGGCCGCGCCGGCGCTCGCGGCGGAAGCCGCAGAAAAGTTCGGGCAGCCGCCGCAGCTCCATATAGCTCGCGGCATCGAACAGGCCCTTGAACAGATGCGCGACCGAATGCTTCAGGCCGTAGCGGGCAAATCCGAGTGCGATCAGCGCATTGTCATGCGGCCAGATCGAGCCGTCGTGATAGGACATCGGGTTGTAGCGCGCCTCGCCCACGGCGACGGTGCGGATGCCCCAGCCCGAGAAGAATCTCTGGCTCATCAGGTCGGCGGCAACCCGTCGCGCGCGGTCTTCGCGCACCATGCCGGAAAACAAGGTCTGTCCGGCATTCGACGTGCGCACCTTGCACGGCCGCTTGGCGCCGTCGAGCGCGAGCGCATAGGTGCCGAGCTCCTCGCACCAGAACGCCGCCTCGAACCGCTCGCGCAGCCGCTCGGTCTCGGCTTCCAGCCGCGACGCCTTGTCCGCGAAGCCGAGCTTGCGCGCCGCACGGGCGGCAAGCTGCTTGCCGGCGAACACATAGCCTTGCACCTCAGCCAGCGCGATATTGCCTTCGGCAAGCGTGCCGTCGGCGTGGAAGATGGCGTCGAAGGAGTCCTTCCAGCCCTGGTTCCGCAGCCCCTCCTCAGTGGCGCGCTGATACTCGATGAAGCCGTCGCGATCGGGATCGCCCGGACCGTCGATCCATTGCAACCCCGCCTCCACCGCCGGCCACAACTCGCGCAACGTCTCCAAATCGCCGGTGCGCTCCAGATAGAGCCCGGCGAGCAGCACGAACAGCGGCGTCGAATCGACGCTGCCGTAGTAATGCGCGAACGGCACCTCGCGCAGCGCGGCCATCTCGCCGCCGCGCATCTCGTGCAGGATCTTGCCCGGCGCGGCATCGGACAGCGGATCGACCGCCTTGGCCTGGAACAGCGCGAGCCGCTTCAACACGCCCTTGGCGATCCGCGGATCGACCCACAGCATTTGCAGCGCGGTGATTAGCCCGTCGCGGCCGAATGTCGTCGAATACCAGGGAATGCCGGCATAGGGGTAACGGCCCTGCGGCGTCTCCGTCATCAGCATGTTGAGATCGGCCATCGCCTGGCACAGCACCTCGTTGAAGATGTTGTTCGACGTCTCGATGCTGGCCGCGCCGGCCGTCGAATTTCGCATCTCCCGGCGATGCGCCAGGAGCCCGCGGAAGAACGGCACCGGCTTCTGCATGATCGGCTTGTTGCAAGACACCGCCACGAACAGCGACGTGACCCGGCCGGGCTCGAGGTCGAAATGATAGGTTGCGGCGTTGACCGACAGCCGGGTCGGCCGCGGGTCGAAATGCAGCGCGGTGATCCGCGTCTGCTCGTCGAGGCCGCAATATTCCAGCACGACGTCGGTCGGGCCGAGCAGCTTGCTCGAGCCGATGCCACGCCGCGGCCGCCGCTCGCCGCGCACCTCGAACAGGTCGGCAAAATCATTGTCGAACAGCAGCGTCAGATCGAAGCTCGCGATGTGTTCGCCGTGGTTCTGCAGGCCGATGCGCTGATAGGCGGTACCGCGCCATAGGAAGATCGAGCGCACGATGTGCAGCGTGTCCTTCTGCAAGGTCAGACGGCCGTCGCGATAGACGTCGGAATTGGTGAGATCGACCGTCAGCGCCGAATTGTCGTCGCGCATGTTGGAGCCGAGCAGCAGCGGCTGCACGTCCTCCAGCACCATTTCCAGCCGCGCGAGGTAGCGCGTATCGGCGTTGAACAGGCCATCCGGCCCGCCGGCCGAGGCGCCGATATCGCCATGGCTGTCGAGCACGATGAAGGTGTCGTCATGCTTGAGCGAGCGCCGCGGCCGCGCCGCGGGCCCGGTCATCGGAATGTAGAACGGCGATTCGGCGACGTGCTCAGTGATGCGAGCAGTGATGATCTGCGTGACGACGTCAGCTGCCATCTGAACCTCTGGCGACTTTGCTTGGCCCGACTCTTGGCCCGTATCTCGGCTCGAACGAACGCACCGGAACGCAACAACGCGCTTGATGACGCGGGGTCAGGCCGCGCTGGTGGAGAGGCGGCCCATCTCGCGCGCGACCAGGTCGCGGTAGGGACCCCTTCCCTTCACGAGGATATCGGGCGGACCGTCCTCGACGATCCGGCCGCCTTGCAGCACGAGCACGCGGTCGAAGCTGCGCAGCGTCGCGAGACGGTGCGCGATCGCCACCACCGTACGCCCGCGCATCAGTCGCGACAACGCCTCGCGGATCGCCTCCTCGGAGTCCGCATCGAGCGCCGCGGTGGCCTCGTCGAGCAGCAGGATCGGCGCGTCCTTCAGGAAGGCGCGCGCGATCGCGATCCGCTGGCGCTGGCCGCCGGAGACCTTGACGCCGCGGTCGCCGACGATGGTGTTCATGCCCTCGGGCAGGCCTTCGATGAAGTCGCAGCGCGCCGCGATCGCCGCCCGCCGCACCTCGTCGTCGGTGGCGTCCGGCCGGCCGTAACGGATGTTCTCCAGGATCGACCGGTGGAACAGCGAGATATCCTGCGGCACCACCGAGATCGCGGCGCGCAGGCTCTGCTGGGTGACGCGCGAGATGTCCTGGCCGTCGACCGTGATGTTGCCCTGCTCGACGTCGTAGAAGCGCTGCAGAAGGGTAAACAGTGTTGACTTGCCGCCGCCGGACTGGCCGACCAAGCCGACCCGCTGGCCGGGCTGGATGCGCAGGCTGAAACGCTCGAACACCTGCAGGCCGCCGGGATAGCGGAACGAGACATTGTTGAAGGCGATCGCCGCGCCGCTCTTCACCAGCACCTCGGCTTCCGGATGGTCCTTCAGCTCGTGCGGCTGCAACAGCGTCGCCAGCGCCTCGGTCAGGCGGGCGACATGCTGGGTGACGTCGACCAGCGCAACGGCGAGATCGCGGGTGGCGCTGAGGATCGAGATGCCGAGCGTGCAGACCAGCACGACGTCGCCGGTGGTCGCGGCGCCCTGCTGCCAGAGATTGAGAGCCCAGGCCAGCATCGCGATCGTCAGAATGACGGTCACGGCAGCGTGAACGAGACGAAGCTTTTCGAGATAGCGCAAGGAACGGCCGCGCGCCACGAGTTCCCGATTGACGGTCGCATCGAAGCGGTCGTGCTCGTAGCCGAGGCCACAGAACGCGCGCACCAGCGGCAGGTTGTTGATGACGTCGACCATTTCGCCGTCCACGGCCGCCGCTCTGTTGGCGAAATCGTCATGCAGCGGTCTGCCGGCGGCCGCCATGCGGAACATGGCCACGACCATGGTTCCCGCAATCAGGATCAGCACTGCTGACATTGTCACGCTGACGGTTCCAACCAGGGTGATCGCCGCGAAGGTGGCGATGCAAGGCGGCAACACATTCCATACGAACATGTTCTCGACGGTGTAGACCGCGTTCGACGTCGCCGTAATCCGGCTGGTCAGCATGCCCGGCAGCCGGTCCGTGAAATAGCTCGGCGCGTGGCCGGTGAGATGGCGGAACATATCGCGGCGAAGATCGCCGCTGACGCTGACGAAGGTGTAGCTCGCGGTCCAACTCGCGATCCGCCACAGGAAGTTGTCGGCTGCGATCAGCGACATGAGCAGAGCGAATGCCAGCCATACGCCATTCGCGGCCAACGGCCCTGCCGACAATGCGTCGACCAGATTCTTCACGCCGTATTGCGTGCCTACCGAACAGGCAACCGCCGCGACGACGGCCGATAAGATGACGACATGCGAAGGAAGCCGCCGACGCAGATAGCGCAGCACGAAGGGGAACGGGCGATGCGCATAGCCTGACAGATGGTCCATGACGTCCTGCAAAAGCTGTTGAAGGTGAACGAGAAAACATTAGTCGAAGCTCTCGTGCACGATGACGTGAAGGGCGGCGGTGGGATTCCTTGATGCAGCCATCACTGCGCGGCAATTTTGCAACGCTGGCGTCGGCAAAAACGTGTTGGAGCGAGATGGCATCAGCAAGACCACAGTGTGATGGAAGAAAGAAGCGGCAGATCTCCCACACCTAAGGAACCTCGCACGTGCGAGAACGTTCCCGTCCTTGGCATGTCGGTGCCATCAGAGGGCTGAGGGTTCATCCACATCGCAAACAGGAGACGGATAAATGCGCATCGCGCAGGTTGCCCCGCTGACAGAGGCTGTTCCCCCCAAGCTCTACGGCGGCACCGAACGGGTCGTGCACTGGCTGACCGAAGAACTTGTAACACTTGGACATGACGTGACGTTGTTCGCCAGCGGCGACTCACAGACCTCCGCGAAGCTCGATGCGACCTGGCCGAAGGCACTGCGGCTCGACGGTTCCGTCCGCGACCCCAATGCGCTGCACATGGTGATGCTGGAGCGTGTGCGGCAGAAAGCCGACGATGACGAATTCGACTTCCTGCATTTCCATCTCGACTACTATCCGTGGTCGGCGTTCTCGCGGCAGCCGACGCCCTTCGTGACCACGCTGCACGGACGGCTCGACCTGCCGGAGCACCAGCCCGTTTTCAACACCTTCTCCAAGATCCCGGTGATCTCGATCTCCAATGCGCAGCGGCGGCCGGTACCGCAGGCGCACTGGGTGCGCACCATCCATCACGGCCTGCCGGAGAATTTGCTGACGCCGCAACCGGCCAAGCAATCCTATCTCGCCGTGCTCGGGCGCATCGCGCCGGAGAAAGGCGTCGATCGCGCGATCAAGATCGCAACCCGCTGCGGCATTCCGCTGAAGATCGCAGCCAAGGTCGATCGCGCCGACCAGGAGTATTACGACGAGTTGATCAAGCCGCTGATCACCAACAACCCGTTGATCGAGTTCATCGGCGAGATCAGCGACCGCGAGAAGCCGGATTTTCTCAGCGGCGCGATCGGGCTCTTGGTTCCAATCGACTGGCCGGAGCCGTTCGGCCTCGTGATGATCGAAGCGATGGCCTGCGGCACGCCCGTCATCGCCTATAACCGCGGCTCGGTGCCCGAGATCATCGAGGATGGCCTGACCGGATTCATCGTCGAGGACGAGATCAGCGCGATCTCCTCGGTCGGCCGGCTTTCGACGCTCAACCGCGAAGCTATCCGCAAGCAGTTCGAGACCCGCTTCACCGCGCGCCGCATGGCGCTCGACTATCTCGCCGCCTATCGCAGCCTGATGGAAGCCAAGCCGCGCTTCAAGCTGGTGGCGAGCGCGGAATAGCCGTTGCAGCGGCCGATCGAATGATCCGGCGGGCCGGCCGGCACCCCCTGTGCCGGTCCGGCGGGCCATTCGATTGTCAATAATACCGCCGCATCCGGCGGCAACTCCCACGCAGCGAACGGCTCACATGCGCGCGTCGCGCGATTGCTGCGACGCACCAGTCGCAACGCGTTTCCCCCGTGGCCTCGGCCGATATTGCCTTTGCGATTGCCGAATTACGTGCTCTTATGCGCCCCGCTTGAGCAAAAAAAATAAGCGCGCGGACGGAGCAACCGTGCCGCCCGTCGCACAGGGGGAACGCCATGACAGGGGACAGCAAGCCGTCGACCATTAATAATGCCGCACCGACCAAGGCCTCACGGACAAAGCTGACCCGCCGCAAGTTCCTGGTCAAAACCGGCGGCGTGCTCGCGGCTGGCGCATTCGGCGCCGTCCCGCTGCGCGGCTGGGCCGCCGACCCGATCAATATCGGCGCGCTCTATCCGAGCACCGGCAGCATGGCGCAGATCGGCGTCGGCTGCGTCGCAGCAGCCAAGCTCGCGGTCGACATGGTCAATGAAGCCGGCGGCATCAAGTCGCTCGGCGGCGCCAAGCTCAACCTCATCGCGTCCGACGTGCAGAGCGACACCACGGTGACGCGCACCGAGACGGACCGGCTCATCACCGGCAACAAGCTGTCGGCGATCCATGGCTGCTACGCCAGCGCGCTGACCTTGATCGCAAGCGAAGTCTGCGAGCGCGCCCGGGTTCCGATCATCACCGGATCGAGCTCCGACCAGCTCAACAAGGGACGCACCTACACCTTCACGCCGTTCGCGCGCGCCTCGCAATTCGCCAAGGCGCAGCTGCAGATGGCCAAGCTGGTCAGCGAGCAGGCCAAGGTCGCCGTCATCTTCGAGAACACCGCATTCGGCACCTCGACCTCGAACGGGCTGAAGGAGCTGGCGCCCGGCGAAGGTGTCGAGATCGTGATGTTCGAGCCCTACTCGGCCGGCTTCACCGATGCGAGCCCGCTGATCAACAAGGTCAAGGCCTCCGGCGCCAACACGCTGTTCTCGCTGTCCTATCTCAACGACCTCATCCTGATCGTGCGCACCGTGAAGCAGGTCGGGCTCGACATCGCGATCAATGGCGGCTCGGGCGGCTTCGTGATGCCGGACTTCTACAAGAATGTCGGCAAGGCCGCCGAGGGCCTGCAGGGCGTCGCGCACTGGAACCACGACGTCAACGAGGATGCGCAGAAGGTCAACGCCGAATTCAAGAAGCGCACCGGCGAGTTCGCCTTCGAATATGCCGGCGGCCTGGTCGCGCAGACCTTCATGCTGGCCGACGCGCTGGAGCGCGCCGCCTCCGCCGATCCGAAGAAGGTGCGCGAGGCGCTCTCGACGCTCGACGTCTCCTCGGGTTACGCGGCGATGGCGCCCGGCGGCAAGGTGAAGTTCGGCCCCGACGGCAAGAACGTCTATGGCCGTCCGGTCGGCGTGCAGTGGCAGAACGCCGATCTCGCCAGCATCTTCCCCAAGGAAGACGCCCGCGCCCCGCTGATGAAGACCTGAACCGCGGTCGCATCGCATGTGGGAGACACTGGCCCAGGCTGTCATCAACGGCCTGCTCATCGGCGGTATCTACGCGCTGGTCAGCATCGGCGTCACGCTGATCTTCGGCGTGGTCAAGATCGTCAACTTCGCCCAGGGCGAGTTCGTGATGATCGGGATGTATATCTCGTTCTTCCTCGCCACCCAGTTCGGCATCGATCCGCTGGCCTCGCTGGTCGCCTCGATGCCGGTGCTGTTCCTTGCCGGCGTCCTAATCCAGCATTTCCTGATCCGCAGGGTGCTCGGGCCAAACGACATGCCGCAGATCTTCCTGACCTTTGCGCTGTCGCTGCTGCTGCTCAATCTCTCGCTGATGCTGTTCAGCGCCAACTACCGCACCGTCCATACCTCCTATTCGGATGAAGCGTGGCACATCGGCGGGCTGTACATTCCCGTGGCGAAACTGATCGCCTTTGTGGTCGCGATGGCACTCAGCGGGCTGCTCTGGGTGTTCCTGCACACCACCGATCTCGGCCGCGCTATGCGCGCGGCGTCGCAGAACCGCGACGTCGCGATGCTGATGGGGATCAATCCGAACCGCGTGTTCGCGGTCGCGTTCGGCACCGCGCTGGCGCTCGCCGGTGCCGCCGGCTCGCTCTTGATGCCGTTCTATTCGGCCTATCCGTTCGTCGGCCAGGTGTTCGTGCTGATGGCGTTCGTCGCGGTCGTGATGGGTACGCTCGGCAATGTGATGGGCGCGCTGGTCGCGAGCCTGATGATGGGCGTGGCAGAATCGCTCGGCATCCAGTTCGTCGGCGCGGACTCTGGCCTGATCGTGGTGTTCGCGCTGCTGCTGCTGACGCTTGCCTTCAGGCCGAGCGGCCTCGGCGCCAGGAGGGGCCGCTGATGCAGACCTCCGGCAACATGAAATGGCTGTGGCTCGCGATCGGGGCCGTCGTCATGCTCGCCCTGCCCCAGCTCGTCACCTCGTCGTTCGCGATCGACATCTTCATCCGCATCCTGCTGTTCTCCTTCATCGGCGTCGCCTGGAACCTGATGGGCGGTTATGCCAAGCAGCTGTCGCTCGGGCACGCCGCCTATTTCGGGCTCGGCGCCTACACCTCGACCATCATGCAGGTGAACTACGGCATCTCGCCCTGGATCGGGATGATCGCGGGCGGCGTGGTCGCGATGCTGGCGAGCCTGCCGATCGGCTGGCTCTGCTTCCGCCTGCGCGGCCCCTATTTCACCATCGCCACCATCGCGACCGCCCAGGTGCTGATGCTAATCTTCCTCAAATTCCGCGATTTCGCCTGGGGTGCCGAAGGCACCACGATCCCGAATCTTGGCAGCGCGCCGCTGATGATGCAGTTCGAGGAGAAGTCCTCGTACTACTACGTCGTGCTGGGCTTGCTCGTGGTCGGCCTGTGGATCACCCACCAAATCGAGAAATCCTGGATCGGCTACTACCTCGTCGCGATCGGCGAGGATGAGGACGCGGCTGAGGCGGTCGGCGTCAACGCACCGAAGGTCAAGCGCGACATCTACATGATCAGCGCGCTCCTGACCGCGCTCGCCGGAACCTTCTACACCCAGTACATCTACTTCATCGATCCGGCGACCGCGTTCAGCTTCAGCGTCTCGATCGAGGCCGCGCTGGTCTCGATCGTCGGCGGCATCGGCACATTGTGGGGGCCCGTGATCGGCACCGTGCTGCTGGAGACCACTTCCGCGCTGCTGCAAAGCTGGCTCGGCAGCTCGGTCGGCGGCATCCAGCTCACGGTCTACAGCCTGATCCTGATGGCGGTGATCCTGTGGCGGCCGACCGGGCTGATCGGGTTTGCGACCGACATCTACCACCGCACCATCCGGCGCAAGCCGGCACGCGCCTGAGGTCGTTGCGATGGCAGAAGCACTGGTCGTCAAGGGTCTCAGCAAGCGCTTCGGCGGCCTGCGCGCGGTGCAGGACGTCAGCTTCACGGTGCAGGAGAACGAGACGGTTGCGCTGATCGGGCCGAACGGCGCGGGCAAGACCACGAGCTTTCATTTGATCACGGGATTTCACCGCCCGGACTCCGGCTCGGTGCTCGCCTTCGGTCACGAGGTCGTGGGCTTGCGGCCGCATGACGTCTGCGCGCTCGGCCTTGCCCGCACCTTCCAGGTGGCGAAGCCGTTTGGCGCGATGACGGTGCTCGCCAACGTGATGACCGGCGCGTTCCTGCGCGACCGCCATGTCGCCGCCGCGCGCAACAAGGCGCTGGAGGCGATCGAATTCGTCGGCCTCGGCGCCAGGGAGCAGACGCCGGCCAAGGACCTCACCACCATCGACCAGCGCCGGCTGGAGATGGCCCGCGCGCTGGCGACGCAACCGAGAATCCTGCTGCTCGACGAGGTGATGGCCGGGCTCAACCCGGCCGAAATCGACCAGGCGGTGACGCTGGTGAAAAAACTCTCTGCCAGCGGCCTGACCATCGTGATCGTCGAGCATGTCATGCGCGCGATCATGGCGGTGGCCCGTCACATCGTGGTGCTCGACCACGGCCAGAAGATCGCCGAGGGTACGCCAAAGGAGATCGTGGAGAATCCGGAAGTGATCCGCGCCTATCTCGGCTCCTACGTGCATCCGCCGGCGCAGGGAGACGCCCATGCTTGAGCTCTCCCGCGTCAGCGCCAGCTACGGCTCGGTCCCCGCCATCACCGACGTCAGCATCTCCATTGGCGAAGGCGAAGCCGTCGGCCTGCTGGGGGCCAACGGCGCCGGCAAGAGCACGACGCTGCGCGCCGTCTCCGGCCTCGTCAAACTGTTCGCAGGCAAGGTCACTTTCGACGGCGTCGACCTCGCCACGCTGCCGCCCTACCGGATTCCCGAGCTCGGCATCGCGCACGTCCCGGAAGGCCGCCAGGTATTTCCGGAAATGACCGTGCAGGAAAATCTCGAGATCGGCGCCTACACGCCGAAGGCCAAGGCGGATCGCACGCGTACGATGGAGCTCGTCTACAGCATCTTTCCGCGGCTCGCCGACCGCAGGAAGCAGCTCGCCGGCACCATGAGCGGCGGCGAGCAGCAGATGGTCGCGGTCGGCCGCGGCCTGATGCTGAAGCCGCGCCTGTTGATGCTGGACGAGCCTTCGCTGGGCCTGGCGCCTGTCATGACCGACGTCACCTTCGAGAAGATCGCCGAGATCCACAAGATGGGCACCGCGATCCTCCTGGTGGAGCAGAATGTCAGCCGCGCTCTGTCGCTGGTGCAGCGCGCCTATGTGCTGGAAAGCGGCAACGTGATCATGCAGGGCTCGAGCGCCGAACTCGCCAACAATAACCAAGTGCAGGCGGCGTATCTCGGGATTTGAGATAGCGATCGAGGCGCCCGCTCCCCTCATTGCGAGCGGAGCGAAGCAATCCATCTTCTCCCAAGCGAGGAAAGGATTGCTTCGTCGCTACGCTCCTCGCCATGACGCCTTGCCACATTTGTCTACCCGTCATCCCCGCGCAAAGGCTTCGCCTTTGTCGCTTGAGGTGCGAGCGGAGCGAGCCTCGAAGGATGCACGGCCACCAGCCGGGCCGTCGACCCTTCGAGACGCGCTACGCGCTCCTCAGGGTGACGGTGGCGGAGTTGCTCGATCCGGCGAGACGGTACGAACCTTACTACGTCACCACCGTCCGCTTCGGCTCGACGATCTCGAACATCCGCGGGAATTCGTCCATCAGCAGCATCAGTTCGCCGAGCCGCAGCGGCTCGCCAGATGCCTTGATCTTGCCGGCGCCGACCGCTTCCGGGAACGTGGTCAGCTTGGCGATGACCTCGTCGAGCACGCTGCGCGCCAGAGTGAAGCTCGCATGCGCATCGGCGGCCTGCGCGCCCTTGACGTAAGTCAGCGCCGAGTTCTCGAGGTTGAGGATGAAGCTCTCGCCCGTATCGGTAAAATTCCAGTTCAGCACGATGCGCTTGCCTTCGGCCTTGGGGCCGTTGAGGCGGATGCCGAGCACGTCCCAGAGCTGCTCGGTGCGGAGCGCAGCCAGCGTCTCGCGCGGCATCGGCGAGCGCGGCGGCGTCTTCGGCATGCCCTGCCGCAGCTCCTGGGCACCGAACAGATAAGCGTTGCGCCAGGTCGAGCTCTCGGCGGCGTAGCCGAGTTGCTCGAACGCGTCGGCCAGCAACGCGCGCGCCGCCTGATTATCAGGCTCGGCGAACACGAGATGGCTGACGGCCTGCGCCACAAAACGGAATTCACCCTTGGCGAAATCGGCGGTGGCGCGTTTCAGGATCGCGTCGGCACCGCCCATATACTCGACATATTTCTTGCCGGCCTCGACCGGCGGCAGGGAATCGAGATTGACCGGATTGGCGTCGTACCAGCCGAGATACTTCTGGTAGATCGCCTTCACATTGTGCCTGATGTGGCCGTAATAGCCGCGGCCGTGCCAGGCGCCTTCGAGGCTCGAGGGCAGGCGGATCGTCTCGGCAATCTCGGCCGCATTGAGGCCGTGGTTCATCAGCCGGATGGTCTGGTCATGCGCGTATTTGTAGAGGTCGCGCTGCTGGCGGATCATGGTGTCGATGCGCTCCCGCCCCCACACCGGCCAATGGTGCTGGCCGCACATCGCCTCGGCCTTGCCGCCCCACATCTGCAGCGCCTCGCCGAGATATTTCGACCAGGCCAGCGCATCGCGCACATCGGCGCCGCGGAACGGCAGCAGATTGTGGAAATTGTGCGTGCAGTTCTCCGCGAGGTTCAAGAGCTTGTAGCGCGGAATGAAGAAATGCATCTCCGCCGGTGCTTCGCTGTTCGGCGCCATCTGGAATTCGAACTCGACGCCGTCGATCACGCGCTTGTCGCCGGTCGCGATGATCAGATCGGTCGGCCGCAACAGCGCCACACCGCCCGCCGCCATGGTCTTGCCGAGGCCGCAATCGACCTGGCCGCGCACGCCCTTGGCGAGGAACGGCCCGAACTGGTATTGCGCGCGGCGCAGCATCGCCGGCCCCGCGATGATGTTCTCGGAGACCGCGTGCTCCATGAAGAAGTTCGGCGCAATGATCGGCACGCCGGCCGCCAGCATGGCGTCGTCGAGCACGCCGCGCGCGCCGCCCCAATGGTCGGTGTGGGTATGGGTGAAGATCACGGCCGCGACGGGCCGTTTGCCGCGATGCTGGAAGTACAGTTCCATCGCGGCGCGTGCGCCCTCGATCGAGGTCAGGGTGTCGACCACGATGACGCCCTTGTCGCCCTCGATCAGTGTCATGTTGGCAATGTCGAGCCCGCGCACCTGGTAGACGCCTGGCACCACCTCGAACAGGCCGTGATGCATGTTGAGCCGCGACTGCCGCCACAGGCTCGGATCGACGGTCGCAGGCGCCTTCTCGTCGGAGAGGAAACCGTAAGGCTCAAGGCTCCACACCACCCTGCCCTGGGCCGAGGTGACGCGCGCGTTCTCGATGGTGCCGAGGAAGCCGCGCGCGGCGTCGTCGAAATCCCTGGTGTCGGCGAACGGTAGCGCTTTCAGCGTGGCTTCGTGCTGCGCGATGACCGGCGCGGACGCCGCCTTCGGAAGTTCATGCGACGTCTCACCTGCGGTTGTCTGGGTCATTACTCAAGCACTCCCTCGTTTGGCGAAGATCAGTCCCGGTCGCGCATTACTCAGCGGAATTGCACGCCTTCGAACTGGCCGCTGCGGCGCCAGCCATCGATGTATTTGAAGTAGGCCAACGCGCCCGCCGGATAGCCGACATTGAGCTTGGCGGCAGGTCCGGGCTCGCGTCCTTCATTGTTGTAGTAGCCGGGCGTGCAATCCGGCCCACCGATCATCCGGCCGACCGCGGTCAGCAGCAGCTCGACCCAGCGATCCTCGGCTTCCTTGCTGACTTCGATTTCCTTGAAGCTGTTGTCCTGCGCATGAGCGACCATCAGGGCGATGGTCCGCGCCGCTTCCGTCAGGTTGTGCGGTACGTTGGAAATGAGGTTGGCGCCCTGGGTCGGCTGCACGAAAAACACGTTGGGGAAGCCATGCACGTGGATGCCGTGCTTAGTGCGCATGCCGGCGGCCCAATGCTCCGACAGCTTGATGCCGTCGCGGCCGGTCAGATCGAAGCCCGCGCGCCTGCGATATTCCGTGCCGACCTCAAAGCCCGATGCGTAGATGATGCAGTCGAGCTTGTATTCCTTGCCCGCGACGACAATCCCGTTCTCGGTAATCTCTTCGACACCCTTGCCGTCAGTATCCACCAGATGCGTGCCGGGCGTGTTGAACGCCTGAAGATAGGCGTCGTGGAAACATGGCCGCTTGCAGAGCTGGCCATACCAGGCCTTGAGATTCCTGGCCGTCTCGGGGTCGCCGACGATGCTGTCGACCCGGTTGCGGATCTCCTCCATCTTCTCGAAGTCGGAATCCTCGAAGACCGCCCGCATGTTTTCCACGGTCCGCTGCTCGCGCGGCAGCAGCATGACTTTGGCGCGGATTCGCTTCGACAGATCGGTCCAGCCGTCCTGCACCAGATCTTCCTCGGCCGATCCACCGGCCTGGTTGGCGGTGAAATTCTCCAGCCAGCGCTGCTGCCAGCCCGGTGTCGCGATATCGGCGAACCAGTCCGGATCGATCGGGCCGTTGCCGCGCACGTCGACCGACGACGGCGTGCGCTGGAACACGTAGAGCTCCTTGCAGGCGCGCGCGAGGTACGGAATGCATTGCACCGACGTTGCGCCGGTGCCGATGATGCCGACGCGCTTGTCAGCAAGCTTGTCCATCAGCGCGCCCCGGGGATCGCCGCCGGTGTAGTCGTAATCCCAGCGGCTGGTGTGGAACGAGTGACCCTTGAAGCGCTCGATGCCGGGAATGCCGGGCAATTTCGGCACATGCAGCGGGCCGGTGCCGATGCCGACATACTGCGCGGTGAAGGCATCACCCCTGGTGGTGCGGACGATCCAGCGCGATTGCGCCGCGTCCCAGTCGAGGCTCGTCACCTCGGTGTGAAACAGCGCGTTGTCGTAGAGATTGAACTGCCGGCCGATCCGCTGGCAGTGCGCCAGAATTTCGGGCGCATGCGCGTATTTCTCCGTCGGCATGTGGCCGGTCTCTTCGAGCAGCGGCATATAGACCATCGACGCGGTGTCGCACTGCGCGCCGGGATACCGGTTCCAGTACCAAGTGCCGCCGAAATCGCCGCCCTTCTCGACAATGCGGACATCCTTCACCCCGACCTCGGTCAGCCGCGCCGCGGTGGCGAGCCCGGCAAAGCCGCCGCCGATGAAGGCGAAGGTGACGTGGCCGGTCTTGGGCGCACGCTCCACCACCGGCGTATAGGGATCGTCGAGATAATGCGCGAGCTGACCCTTGATCTGCAGATACTGGTCATTGCCGTCAGGACGCAGCCGCTTGTTGCGCTCCTCCTGATATTTCAGGCGCAGCCGCTCCTTGTCGATCGCGGCGGGCTTTGCGTCTCGGGCTTGCTCGGTCATCGTCATCGGAAGGGCGCCTCGTCTAGGGATAATTCGGTGGATACTCTAGCGCCGCTCAGGCGGGATGTGCAGCAAGATAGGGCGAATTGGCGATCGACCATTCCGGCATCGGCTCCATCCGGAAAATCTGGCGCAGATGCACCTCGTCGGGCCCGTCGCCGATCCGCAGCAGACGTCCCCACGCCAGCGCCTGGTGGATCGGCGTATCGTCTGAGCCGCCCATCGCGCCGAACACCTGCATCGCGCGGTCGGCGATCTTTTGCAGCATCGCGGGCACCGCGACCTTGATCAGCGAGACGTCGCGCCAGGCGCCGTGATGGCCGGCCTGATCGAGCCGCCAGGCGCAGCGCCAGGCGAGCAACCGCGCCTGCTCCAGCTCGACGCGGGCTTCGGCGATCCAGCGCTGGACGGTATCGTACTGGATCACGGTGCGCCCGAATGCGCTGCGCTCCGCGGCGCGCGCCATCATCAACTCGATCAGGAGCTCGCAGAGCCCGATCGAGCGCATGCAATGGTGGATGCGCGCCGGTCCGAGCCGGATCTGCGCGACCTTGAAACCCTCGCCCTCGGCCCCGAGCAGATTCTCCGCCGGCACGCGCACATTGTCGAACACCAGCTCGCCGATCGGCGCTGTATGATCCTCGCAACCCATCCAGCGCAGCCGCCGCACCAGCCGCACGCCGGGCGTATCCATCGGCACGATGATGCAGGAATGCCGGCTGGTGCGCTCGGCGCCGGCATCGGTCACGCCCATCACGATCAGGAAGCTGCAGCGCGGATGCGCGGCGCCGGTGATGAACCATTTGCGGCCGTTGATGACGTAGTGGTCGCCGTCGCGCACCATCCGCGTTGCGATGTTGGTGGCATCGGATGAGGCGACATCGGGTTCGGTCATGCCGAAGGCGGAGCGCGTCTCGGCGTTGAGCAGCGGCGCCAGCCAACGCTTCTTCTGCGCCGGCGTTGCGCAGGCCTGCAACGCGATCATGTTCGGCACGTCGGGAGCCTGGCAGTTGAACACCTCCGGCGCCCAGAACAGCCGGCCCATGATCTCCGCCAGCGGCGCGTAGTCGAGATTGGAGAGGCGCGTGCCCGGCTCATCGTCCGCCAATTCGGGCAGACCGAGATTCCACAGGCCCGCCGCGCGCGCCTGTTGCTGCAGTTCGGCCATGAACGGCGGCGTATCGCTGTGCGCGCGGACATGGTCGAGCCAGGCGCGATGGCGCGGCAGCACCGCCTTCTCGAAGAAGGCCAACAGATCTTTCCGCCACCACTCCGACCGTTCGGACAGATCGAAATCCATGCCGCCTCCCGTCTTTTGGACGGGAGATAAACCTATCTCGAAACGACTTGCAAATTCATTTCGATATATTGACATATATGTCCATTTGAGACCATTATTTCGTATGGCGGCATTGTCCTCTCTCGAATCCCAGGCCGATCCCTCCTTTGCGACCACGCTGGCGCACGGGCTCGATCTGTTGGCGGCCTTCCGCAACCACACCGGCCCGCTCTCGAATGCGGAGCTTGCCGAGCACACCGGCCTGTCGCGGCCGACCGTCTCGCGCCTGACCTACACGCTGGAGCAGCTCGGCTATCTCAGGCGCGACGCCAAGGGCCGCTTCGTGCTCGGGCTCGGCGTGCTTGCCGCCGCCTATCCGGTGCTGTCGTCGCTGAAGGTCCGCCAGCTCGCGCGTCCGCTGATGCGCGACTTCGCGGCCTACACCGGCGGCACAGTGTCGATCGCGATGCCGTTCGGGCTCGACTTCATCTATGTCGAAACGCTGCGTACGACGGACGCGGTGCCGCACGTGCCTGACGTGGGCTTTGTCTCTTCGCTGGCGCCGACTGCGGTCGGGCGCGCGCTGCTATCGCTGTTCACGAAGGACGAACGCGACGCCTATGTAGCGCGCGTGAAGGCCGAGCGTCCTGAGGAACTCGACTACGTCGAACGGCGCACGCTGCCGGACATCGAGCTCTGCAACGAGCGCGGCTTTGCGGTCTCGCTCGGCGAATGGCGGCGCGAGATCTTCGGCGTCGCCGCCCCGCTCTATCGCACACCCACCGGCGAGTGCCTCTCGGTCAATTGCGGCATCCCCTCGTTCCGCTTCAGCGCCGAGCAGATCGAGCGCGAATGCGGGCCGCGCATGCTCGGGCTCGCCCGCAGCATCCGCTCGCTGGTGGCCAACGACTAGGGCATGATCCGGAAAAGTGTGAAGCGGTTTTCCGAAGAGATCATGCATTAAAAGTACGCATCGCGCAGACGATGCGGCAGATATGGGAGGGAGACATGCGCGGCATCGCAACCGCCGTTCGACTGCTCGCGACCATCGCATCTGTCCTGCTGGTTAGCGCCGGCGCCAACGCGCAGGACAATTATCCAAGCCGGCCGATCCACATCATCGTACCCTACCCTGCCGGCGGCATCGTCGATATCGTCGCGCGCGCCGTGACCGAGCAGGTCGGCCGCGACTGGAAGCAGACCGTCGTGGTGGAGGCGCGCCCAGGCGGCAACAGCAATATCGGCACCGCCGCCGTCGCGCGCAGCGAGCCGGATGGCTACACCTGGGTCGTCACCGGCCCCGCGCTTCTGGTCAACCCGGATCTCTACAAGGACGCCGGCTGGAACGCGGCAAGGGACTTCAGGTGCGTCGGCCTCGCGGTCTGGAATCAAAGCGTGGCGCTGGTGCATCCGTCGATGCCGGTGAAGAGCATCGGCGAATTCGTCGAGCTCGCCCGCAAGCAGCCCGGACAGTTCAATTTCGGGAATCCCGGCACCGGATCGTCGATCGACCTCAGCGCCCAGAAACTGTTTCAGGCCGCCGGCATCAAGCTGACCAATGTCGGCTACAAGGGCCAGCCGCAGGCGCTGATCGACCTGATGACCAACCTGATGCATTTCGAGATCGTTTCGCTCGAACTTGCGCTGCCGCACATCAAGGCCGGCACCGTCAAGCCGCTCGCTGTGTTCACCGACAAGCGCGTCCCCGACCTGCCCGACGTCCCGACCATCGCGGAAGCCGGCTTTGCCGAAGCCGCCTACGTTCCCTGGTACGGCATCTACGTGCCGGCCGCGACACCGGCGCCGCTGCTTGAGAAGATCAATGCGGCGATCAACAAGGCGTTGCAGAACCCTGACGTGCGGCGCCAGCTGTCGCTCGCCAATATTCCGGGCAAGCCGATGTCGCTCGATGAGCTCGCCGCGCTGATGAAGGCCGATCAGCAGAAGCTGACCACCGTCATCAAGTCTGCCGGAATGGCGCTGCAATAGCTTCTGCTCAGTAGATTCTGTTCAGTCCTGGGTCGCCGGCCCATTGTCACGGTAAGCCCACAGGCATTCACGCGGCAGCGCGACCTGTGCCTCGACGCCGACCTGATGGCGCGCGGCGGTGCCGAGCTCGATCGCCTCCAGCCGTTTGCCGAACAGCTCGATGCCGTAGGCGGTCTGCGTGCCCTGATAGCGACGGTCGAGCACCTTCGCCGCAAACGTGTTGGCGCCATCGGGCCGGCCGATCGCGATGTTCTCGGGCCGCAGCGCCACGCGCACCTTCTCGTCGGGCTTAAGCGCCTGGAACAGCGCGACCTCACCCTGCCGGCCGTCGCCGAAATCGACCACACCATAGCCGCCATTGCACGCGACCAGCGTGCCGGCGAGCTCGTTGGTCGCACCGGTGAAATTGGCGACGAACAGATCGGCCGGGCGGTTGTAGATCACGTCCGGCGTGTCCATCTGCAGCAGCGTGCCGTCGCGCATCACGCCGATCCGGTCGCCGAGCACGACCGCCTCGGCCTGATCGTGGGTGACATAGAGTGCGGTCATCCCGGTCTGCTTGAGGATGACGCGGAGGTCGTCGCGCAGCCGCAGGCGCAGTTTGGCATCGAGGTTCGACAGCGGCTCGTCGAGCAGCAGGAGTTGCGGCCGGTACACCATGCTGCGCGCCAGCGCAACGCGCTGCATCTGCCCGCCCGACAGCGCCACCACCGGCCGGTCGGCATAGTCGGACAATCCGACCAGCGCCAGTGCGTCGTCGACCATGCGGGCGGCATCGGTGCGCCCGATCGTCCGGTGCTTCAGCGGATAGATCACGTTCTGCCGCACCGTCATATGCGGCCACACCGCATAGGACTGGAACACCATGCCGAGATTGCGCAAGCGCGGCGGCACCAGGATGCCGCGCGCCGGCGACGACACCACCCGCCCGGAAATGCTGATCTCGCCATCGGTCGGATGCTCGAGCCCGGCGACGCAGCGCAGCGTCGTGGTCTTGCCGCAGCCGGACGGCCCGAGCAGCACCACGATCTCGCCAGCCGGCACGCCAAAGCTGACACCGTCGATCGCCGGGCGGCCGATCGCAAACTGTTTCCTGAGATCGCTGACCTCGAGCGTTGCCGTCATCGCTGCACCATCAGCCTATTGCCGGTAACCGAATGTCTTGTCCCACTCCGCCACCCATGCCGCATGCAGCTTCACGTAATCGTCGAACTTCGGGTACCAGAGCTTGACCACCTTGGGATCGAACCCCTCCGGAAAGGCCGGCGGCTCCTTCAGCGAGGTGAGATTGCCGAGCTCCTTGATCATAAAGGTCTGTCCTTCCTTCGACAGGCACCAGTTCAGGAACAGCTTTGCCGCGTTGGGATGGGCAGCCGTCTTCGGAATGCCGCTCGCGTAGGGATTGACCGGCGCGCCTTCGGGCGGAAAGAAGATCTCGATCGGCGCGCCATCCTTCTTCTTCTGGTAGATCACGTTGTAGAGCAGCGGTGCGATCGCGATCTCGCCGCGCACCAGGGCGTCGGCCGTCGGTGCCCCGGAGGGATAGAGCACGGGATGGGTCGCGGCCTGCCTGGCCCAGTAATCCTCGCCGAGCACCTGGCGCTCGAACATGATCCGCGTCCAAGTGGTGCCGCCGGACTGCGCGAACACCTGCCCGATCAGCTTGTCATATTGCGGCTTGGTCAGGTCCATCCAGGATTTCGGCGGATCCTTCACCAGCTCGGTGTTGTAGCCGATCGACCAGGCGATGGTGGCGCGCGGCCAGAGCTTCGGCGAAATCAGCGCGTCCTTGCTGTAATCGGCCGCGTTCGGCGGCGCATAGTCCTGGAACAGATCCTCCAGCGGCTGCATCAGCGCGCGATCGGAGTGGTCGACGACGTCGGCGATCAGCTTGCCAGCGGCGGCTTCGGTCTTCACGCGGGTGATGAGTTGCCCGCCGGGCGCGCGGACCATCTCGACCGTGATCTCGGGAAAGCGCTTGTTGAACGCCTTGATCACCTGCTGCTCGATCTCGGCAAAATTCGCAGTGTAGAACACAAGCTTACCTTCGGCCTTCGCGGCCGCGATCAGCTCCGCCGAGCCGAACTCCTGTGCGCGTGCGGCCGGCGCCAGCGCAAGCGTTGCCACGCTCGCCAGGGCCAGTGTGGTGAAGGTTCGTCTATCCATCGCAAATCCTCCCCTCGTTCGTTGTTACCCGGTTCGCGCCACGTTGCCCTGCGCCGCCCCGCGCGACAGCCAGTTGGCGCCGCCGATCAGAACACCGAGCAGCACGGTCTGCACCAGGCTGAACGCCGCGGTCTTGCCGATATTGCCGCCTTCGTAGTAGTCGAGCAGCAGCACCGACATCACCATGGTGTTGCTGGTGTAGAGGAACAGCGACGAGCCGAGTTCGCGGATCGCCAGCACGAACAGCAGCGTCATCGACGCCAGCACGCCCGGCCGCGCCAGCGGCAGCACGATCGTCCTGATGGTGCCGAGCATGCCCCGGCCGCAGACCCAGGCGGCCTCCTCGAGCTCGCGGTGGATCTGCAGGAACGACGTCGACAGCGCCTTCACGGTGTCGGGCATGAACCGCGCGATGAAGGCGAGCGCGAGAATCCAGATCGTGCCGTAGAGCCCGCCGGGCACGCCGATCCAGGCCCAGCGACGCCGACCACGAGCCCGGGGATTGCGACCGGCAGCGTCGAGATCAGGTCGATGGCGCCGCGCCCCGCGACCCGCGTGCGATGGATGGTGTAGCCGATCGCAAAGGCGAGCGCGCCGCCGACAACAGCGGTGATGACACCGACCTCGATCGCGTTGTAGATCGACTTCATCGTCAGCGGGTTGTCGAAGATGCTTTCGAAATGCGTCAGCGAATACTGCCGCATGTCGAACAGGCTCGCGGCGTCGCGGATGAACATGAACTTGCGGAAGGCGGCGACGATCAGCGCCAGCGACGGCAGCACCACCACAATGATGAGATAGACGATCCCGAGCGCGAAGGTGAGCCAACGCCACGCCCCGAGATCGAGGCTGCGCGGCCGGAACGCCTTGCCCGCAACGGTCGTGAAGCTGCGCCCGCTGAGCAATTTCTGCTGCAGATAGACCAGGAGCCCCGTGACCATCATCAGGATGATCGCGACGGCGGCTGCGGTGTTGTAGAGCGGCGGCGACCAGTTGGTGAGCTTGAAGATGTAGGTCGTGAGCACGCTCAGATTGGTCGGCGCGCCGAGCACGGCCGGGATGCCGTAGATGCCGAGCATCACGATGAACGACAGCAGCATGCCCGAGACGATCGCCGGCATGATCAGCGGAAACGTCACCGTGAACAGGGTGGCGAACGCGCTGGCGCCGGAGATTTCCGCGGCCTCCTCCAGGCTCGGGTCCATGTTGCGCAGCGCCGACGAGGTGAACATGTAGACATAGGGCGCGTAGTAAATGCCGAACACGAACACCAGGCCCCACATCGAATAGAGATCGATGCGCAGGTCGGAGCCCATCCACTTGAACATCGTGTTGATCAACCCGGTCTTCGGCGAGCCGAGGATGGCCCAGGCCACGCCCGCCACCAGCGGCGGCGCGAACAGCGGCAGGATGCTGGCCGCGGCGATGAAGCCCTTGAACGGCGTGTTGGTGCGAACCACGATCCACGAGAACAGCAGCCCGATCGCAACCGCGATGACCGTGCCGCCGCCGCAGGCGATCAGCGTGTTGAGCAGCGCTTCGCCGACATTCGGGTTGGCGAGCACGGCGAGGAAATTGGCGATCGACAGATGGCTCAGGCTGAGGCGGATGCCGTCGACCACCGGATTGGTGTCGGTGAGCGCGCCGAGCAGCAGCATCAAGACGGGATAGATGACCAGGAAGCTGAGGATCGCCAGCAGCGCCGCGACCCACAGGCCGGTGAATGCGCGGCGCCGGGTTCCCTCCCTGGCGCTTCGCATCGCTTCGCTGCGCCAGTCGGCCTGTCCGTGCAATGCGCGCGTCCCCTCTTGCGGCCCGATCTGACGTCGCGCCTGCTTGTATGCCAAGCGTAGTCGATCGCGACTGTGACGCAAGCTATCCGAAAGTCGCTCCGACGCGCTTCTGTGACGCAGCGCGGAACACGAATTGAACGTTTCAAGCAAGCCGGAATTCTCGCTGAGCAAACCTGCCGTCAGTTCCGTCATCCTGAGGTGCGAGCGGAGCGAGCCTCGAAGGATGACGGCCAGCCGGTGCCCGTGCATCCTTCGAGGCGCGCAAGAGCGCGCACCTCAGGATGACGGTTTAGGCATGTGCGCTTGCATTCTCGCGACAAGATTTGCCCGAGCTTTCACCCTCTCCTGAGTTGGGGGCGCGTCCAAAATTATTTCTGGAAAAAAGAAGATACTTCGCTGCGGCCCTGCCCTCGTCGCAGCCTGCCGGAGCGTTCCCGGCAAGGCCGCTCCGCATATGCATCATGCAATGGCGCGGCTGGGGAACGGAATGCCGCCGTAGTACATGGCGGTCCCGGAGACAATTTCAGACATGCTCGAGAAGACCCCGATATCAGGTGCGGCAGCGGCGCCGATCACTGATGGATTGCCGGATGGATTGCCTTGGGAGCGGCGGCGCTGGGCGGTGGCCGCGGTCTTCACGGCGCTGGCGATGGCCTCGCTCGATACCGCGATCGCCAACATCGCGCTGCCCGCGATCGCCAACGACCTGCATGTCAGCCCTGCCGAGGTGGTCTGGGTCGTCAACGTCTACCAGATCGCCCTCGTCGCAACGCTGCTGCCGCTCGGTGCGCTCGGCGAAATCGTCGGCCATCAACGCATCTATCTCGGCGGTCTCCTGCTGTTCACATTGGCGTCAATTGGCTGTGCGCTGGCGTGGTCGCTGCCGAGCCTCCTGGTCGCGCGCACCTTGCAGGGGCTTGGCGCCAGCGGCCTGATGAGCGTCAACACCGCGCTGGTCCGCTTCGTCTATCCGAGCCGGATGCTCGGCCGCGGCTTCGGCCACAATGCGCTCGTGGTCGCGAGCGCCATGTCGCTCGGGCCGACCATCGCCTCCGGCATCCTCGCTCTCGGCCCGTGGCCCTGGCTGTTCGCCGTCAACATTCCCTTCGGCATCGTCGCGTTGCTGATCGGCATGAAGACGCTGCCGAAGACGCCGCGCGCCACCCACGCCTTCGACTTTGCCGGTGCGGCGCTGGCCTGCGCCTGCCTCGGGCTCTTCATCATCAGCATCGGCAGCGCCGCTCACAAGGCGGCGCCTGCGCTTGTCATCTCGGAGTTCGCCGGCGCCCTCCTGTTCGGCTGGATCCTGACCCGGCGGCATGCGGATCATCCGGCGCCGATGCTGCCGATCGACCTGTTCCGCCGTCCGATCTTCGCGCTGTCGGCAGCGACCGCCGTCTGCTCATTTGCTGTGCAGGGCCTCGCCTTCGTATCGCTGCCGTTCTACTTCGAGGACATTCTGCACCGCTCGCAGGTCGAGACCGGTTTCTTCATGACGCCCTGGCCGCTGGTGGTCGCCTTCATGGCGCCGATCGGCGGCCGGTTGTCGGATCGCTATCCGGCCGGCATCCTCGGTGGCATCGGCATGCTGCTGCTGGGCCTCGGCATGGTGCTGCTCGCGACCCTGCCGGCCGAGCCCGGCGTCGCCAACATCGTCTGGCGCACCATGATCTGCGGCATCGGCTTCGGGTTCTTCCAGACCCCCAACATGAAGGCGATCATGTCGAGCGCGCCGTCGCATCGCAGCGGCAGCGCCAGCAGCATCGTCGCGACCGCGCGGTTGACCGGACAGACCACCGGCGCTGCGCTGGCCGCGCTCTGCTTCGCACTCGCTGGTCGCGAGGGCGCCACCGTCGCACTGGCGCTGGGTGCAGGATTTGCAGCGCTCGGCAGCGTCATGAGCTTCCTGCGCCTGGCCGTCGCTTCGCCGCAAAAGACATGACAGGCATGTTGCGCGCGCGGGGCGCGACCAAACACCGCGCCGTCAACTTTCTTCCGCGCTGCAAACGCGTTTTCTTGATTTGAACCGTTCCAGTTTCAAGGCCAACATCGCCCCGAAGTCCGATCGGAGGATCGGACCATTCAGGGGAAAGCGATGGCAAACCTCAAAATCAACGGCAAGACAATCAATGTGGACGTCGAGGACGACACGCCACTGCTGTGGGCGATTCGCGAGAATGTCGGACTGACGGGGACCAAATACGGCTGCGGCATTGCACAATGCGGCGCCTGCACGGTGCATATCGACGGCGTCGCGATGCGCTCCTGCGGCGTGACGGTGCGCGAAGTGGCCGGCAAGGACATCACCACGATCGAGGGCCTCGCGGCGGGCGGCGTGATGCACAAGGTGCAGCTCGCCTGGATCGCGAACGACGTGCCGCAATGCGGCTATTGCCAGAGCGGCATGATCATGGCCGTCGCGGCGCTGTTGAAAGAAAACCCGAAGCCGACCGACGACGACATCAACGACGCCATCACCAATATCTGCCGCTGCGGGACCTTCCAGCAGGTACGCGAGGCGATCCATGCTGCCGCGAACGCATGAGGAGGCAGCCATGAATCTGCAAGTCAACCAGCACGTCATGCCAAAACTTAATCGCCGCGCCTTCGTGATCGGCACGGCAACCGCCGGCGCCGGTCTTGCGCTCGGCCTCGATCTGCCGTTCGGCGGCCCCTCCGTGGTGCGCGCAGCCGACGGCGCGCCTGAAGTTAATGCCTGGGTCGTGATCCGGCCCGACGACACCGTGGTGATCCGCATCGCCCGCTCCGAGATGGGCCAGGGCACGCTCACCGGCCTCGCCCAGCTCGTCGCCGAGGAACTGGAATGCGACTGGTCGAAGGTCACCACCGAATATCCGACGCCCGGCCAGAGCGTCGCCCGCAAGCGCGCCTGGGGCGATTTCTCCACCGGCGGCAGCCGTGGCATCCGCAGCTCGCAGGACTATGTCCGCAAGGGCGGCGCCACCGCACGTGTGATGCTGATCCAGGCCGCGGCCAATGAGTGGAAGGTGCCGGTCTCGGAGTGCAAGGTCACGAACGGAGAGATCACCCACACGCCCTCGGGCAAGACCACGACCTACGGCAAGGTCGCGGAAGCCGCCGCCAGGCTCGATCCGCCGGCCGACGTCAAGCTGAAGGACCCGAAGGACTGGACCATCGCCGGCAAGGGCCTGAAGCGGCTTGATACCGTCGACAAGACCACCGGCAAGATGACCTATGGCATCGACGTCAAGCTGCCGGGCATGCTGAACGCCGCGATCAAGGACTGCCCGGTGTTCGGCGGCAAGGTGAAGAGCTTCGACGAAGCCAAGATCGCCGGCATGAAGGGCGTCAAGAAGGTGGTGCCGGTCGGCGACAGCGCCGTTGCCGTCGTCGCCGACACCTGGTGGCACGCCAAGACCGCGCTGGATGCACTGCCGATCGTCTGGGATGAAGGCGACAATGCAAAGGTCTCCAGCGAGACGATAGCGAAGTGGCTCGCCGAAGGCCTCGACAATGCGCAGCCGGCCTACATCGGCAACCAGAACGGCGACGCAAAGGCAGCCATCGCCGGCGCGGCCAAGAAGGTCGAGGCGGTCTACAGCTATCCCTACCAGAACCACGCCACGATGGAGCCGATGAACGCCACCGTGCTCTACACGCCGGACAAATGCGAGGTGTGGTGCGGCACGCAGAATGGCGAGGCGGCGTTCGCGGCGGCGCTCGAGGCCTCCGGCCTGCCGGCCGAGAAGGTCGATGTGCACAAGCTGATGCTCGGCGGCGGCTTCGGCCGGCGCGGCATGACCGACTATGTGCGGCAGGCGGTGGCGATCGCCAAGCAGATGCCGGGCACGCCGATCAAGCTGTTGTGGTCGCGCGAAGAGGACATGCAGCACGGCAAGTACCACCCGATCACCCAGTGCAAGCTGACCGGCGCGTTCGATGCCGACAACAATCTGGTCGCGCTGCACTACCGGCTGTCGGGGCAGTCGATCCTGTTCTCGGTGCGCCCGGAAGCGCTGCAGAACGGCATGGACCCCGCCGCGTTCCAGGGCGTCGCGCAATCCGGCGAGGCCGCGATCGGCTATTCGGTGCCGAATTTGCTGGTCGAGCATGCGATGCGCAACCCGCACGTCCCGCCGGGCTTCTGGCGCGGCGTCAACGTCAATCACAACGCGATCTACCTGGAATGTTTCATGGACGAACTGGCCCAGGCTGCCGGCCAGGACCCGCTCGAATTCCGCCGCAAGCTGATGGGCAAGCACCCCAAGCATCTCGCCGTGCTCAACGCCGTGGCCGAGAAGATCGGCTGGGGCACGCCGGCGCCGCAGGGCGTCTATCGCGGCATCGCGCAGGTGATGGGCTATGGCAGCTACGTTGCCGGCGCCGCCGAGATCTCGGTGACCGACGGCAGCAAGATCAAGGTGCATCGCATCGTCGCCTCCACCGATCCCGGCTATGTCGTCAATCCGGCGCAGGTGGAGCGGCAGATCGCGGGCTCCTTCGTCTACGGCCTGAGCGCGCTGTTCTACGGCGGCTGCACCGTGAAGGACGGCCGCATCGAGCAGACCAATTTCGACACCTACAACTCGATGCGCATCAACGAAATGCCGAAGGTGGAGTCGGTGATGGTGCCGAGCGGCGGGTTCTGGGGCGGCGTCGGCGAGCCGACCATCGGCGTTGCGGCGCCGGCGGTGCTCAATGCCTATTTCGCCGCGACGGGAAAACGCATACGTACTTTCCCGCTGCGCAACCAGAACATCTCGTTCACCTGATCAAACCTGAAGCGGCGGCCCGACCGCCGCTTCCTTTTTCGGATTCTCTTGCATGGCCGTCACGCGTCATCCGACGCGCAGGGAAGTGGTCCGTGGCGCCGCTGCCGTCGCAGCGGCGGCACTGGCGCGTCCGTCGCTGGCACAAGGCACACCGCGCATCGCGGTGATCGGCGGCGGTTTTGGCGGCGCGGCCTGCGCGCGGGCGCTGCGGCGGCTCGATGCCAAGCTTCAGATCACGCTGATCGAACCCAACAAGACCTTCACCGCCTGCCCGTTCAGCAACGAGGTGATCGCAGGCCTGCGTGAGCTCTCCGCGCAGCAGTTCAGCTACGACAAGATCGCAGCCGACGGCATCACGGTCGCCGCCCAGGCGGCCACCAAGGTCGATGCGCAGGCACGCGCCATCACTCTTTCCGACGGTACAACGCTCTCCTACGACCGGCTTGTGCTCGCCCCCGGCATCGACATGCGCTTCGACGCCCTCTCCGGCTATGACGAGGCGGCCGCCGAGAAGATGCCGCATGCCTGGAAGGCCGGCGCGCAGACCCTGCTCCTGCGCAAGCAGCTTGAAGCCATGGACGATGGCGGCCTGGTCGTGATCGCGGTGCCGGCCGCGCCGTTGCGCTGCCCGCCGGCGCCTTACGAGCGGGCCAGCCTGATCGCGCATTACCTGAAGGCGAAGAAGCCGAAGTCGAAGATCCTGGTGCTCGACGCCAAGGACAATTACTCGCAACAGAAGCTGTTCGAGAAAGCCTGGGCGGAACTCTATCCCGGGATGATCGAGCGGATCGCACTGTCGCAAGGCGGACGGGTGACGTCGATCGATCCGGCGACCAACGAGATCGTCACCGACTTCGGCAATTACACCGCTGCGGTCGCCAACGTGATCCCGCCGCAGCGAGCCGGCCGGATCGCCGAGATCGCGGGTGCCGCCGACCACACCGGCTGGTGCCCGATCGATCCGGTCAGCTTTGCCTCGAAGCTCGTGCCCAATATCCACGTCATCGGCGATGCCGCGATCGCCGGCGGCATTCCGAAATCGGCCTCCGCCGCGGCGGCGCAAGGCCGGGCCTCTGCGGCCGCGATCGTGAGCTCACTTTCAGGCAAGGCGCCGGAGACGGCGCGGCTCGACGGCGCCTGCTACAACACGGTCGCGCCCGGCTATGCGTTCTCGCTGAAGGGCATCTATCAGCCCAAGGAGGATCAGTACGCCGAGGCCGATGTGACCACGAGCCCAGTGGACGCGCCGCGCGAGGTACGCCAGCGCGAGGCCGACCAGGCGCTCGACTGGTTCAGGACGATTACGGGAGATGCCTTTGGCTAGGCTCGCCCTCGCAACGTTGCTCGCCGCGGCATTGTTCGCAGCCTGCGCGCCCGCCGGCGCCGAAGAGTTGCGCCCCTATACCGTGGTCGGCGATGCGATTCCCGCTTCGTTAACCGGAGCCAAGGCTGACGCAACCCGCGGCCGTGCGCTAATCGTCGAGCGTTCCTCCACTTGCATCCTCTGCCACAGCGGCCCATTTCCCGAACAGGCGTTTCAGGGCGACCTCGCGCCGAGCCTCGCAGGCACCGGCAGCCGCTGGTCGGAAGGAGAGTTGCGGCTCCGGCTTGTCGATGCATCGCATCTCAATGCGGCGACGATCATGCCCTCATACTATCGCGTCGACGGGCTCACGCGTGTCGGCGCCTCATGGCGCGGCAAGCCGATCCTGTCCGCGGAACAGATCGAGGATATCGTGGCGTATCTTGTGACATTGCGGAACTAGGACAAACGATGGTGGATTCCGACCACACCTCTCGCCGGACATTCCTGAGCCTCGCTGGAGGCGCCGCGGCACTGGTGATCGTGCGCCCTGCCGACGCCACGCCGGCGGTGCTGCAGGCAGCGATCCGCAATGTCGTCGGCGAGGCCAATGTGCGGACCGGCAAGGTCAAGCTCGACATCCCGCCGCTGGTTGAGAACGGCAACACCGTGCCGATGACGGTCAGCGTCACGAGCCCGATGTCGGCGGACGAGTATGTGAAGAGCATCCACGTTTTCAACGAGAAGAACCCGCAGCCGAACATCGGCAATTTCTATCTCGGGCCGCGCGCCGGGCGCGCCCAAATATCGACCCGCATCCGCCTCGCCGACAGCCAGAAGGTCACCGCCATCGCGCGGCTGTCCGACGACACGTTCTGGTCGGCAACCGCTGACGTCGTGGTGACGCTCGCCGCCTGCACCGAGGAGGCGATCTGATGCCGTCGGCCCTGATCAACGTGCCGGCCAAGGCCAAGCGCGGCAGCGTCATCGAGATCAAGACCCTGATGTCGCACATCATGGAGACCGGCTATCGCCACACCGCGTCGGGCGACGTGGTGCCGCGCGATATCATCACGAGTTTCATTTGCCGCTTCAACGGCGCGGAGGTGTTCCGCGCCGATCTTTATCCGGCGATCGCGGCCAATCCGTTCATCACCTTCTTCACCACCGTGACCGAGAGCGGCAAGTTCGAGTTCGAATGGATCGGCGACAAGGGATTTTCGGAGACCGCGCAGGCTTCGATCACGGTCGAATGAGGATTTCGGTCTGCATCGCGCTGCTGACGGCGATGGCGGGCACAGCGCTCGCCGCGGAGATTTCGCAAGCCGACCGCCGCTCCGGCTACAGCTTCATGAGCACGGACACCAAGGCGATGCAGGACGAGGACACCGCCAATCCCGGCATGCTGTTCGTGCTCGACGGCGAGGCATTGTGGACGCGCAAGGCCGGCAGCGCGGAAAGGGCCTGCGCCGACTGCCACAATGATGCGCGCATCAGCATGAAGGGCGTCGCGGCGCACTACCCCGCCTTCGAGAAGGCGCTGGGAAGACCGGTCGACCTCGAAGCGCGGATCAACCTCTGCCGCACCAACCACCAGCAGGCATCGCCATTTGCCTATGAAAGCCGCGAACTGCTGGCGCTGACCGCCTATGTCGCGCAGCAGTCGCGCGGCATGCCGATCGCGACCGGCGACGATCCGGAGCTGGCGCCATTCGTCGCGAAGGGCCACGCGCTGTTCATGCAGCGGCAGGGCCAGCTCAATCTCGGCTGCACCAACTGCCACGACGACAATTGGGACAAGAAGCTCGCGGGAAGCGCGATCACGCAGGGACAGCCGACCGGCTATCCGCTGTACCGGCTGGAATGGCAGTCGCTCGGGTCGCTGCAGCGGCGGCTGCGCGCCTGCATCACCGGGATCCGGGCGCAGGCCTACGACTACGGCTCGCCCGAGCTGGTCGAGCTCGAGCTCTATCTGATGTCGCGGGCGCGTGGCATGCCGATCGAGACGCCGGCGGTCAGGCCTTAGCCTCGGCTCGATCCACGTCATTGCAAGCGACGCGAAGCAATCCATTGCTCCCGGCTGTACCGGAAGATGGATTGCTTCATCGCTTCAGCGCAAAATTGCTTTGCAATCTTGCCCCAAACTCCTCGCAATGACGGGGCTAGAGATCACTGCGAAGATCAGCGCTCGGCGAACGCCTTCTCCACCACGAACTGGGCGGGCTCACCGTGATTGCCTTCCACGAAGCCGCGGCCGCCCAGCAGCGTGCGGGTGTCGGCGACCAGCGCCGGCGAGCCGCAGATCATGACGCGGTCATGTGCGGCATCGAGCGCCGGCAGGCCGATGTCGGCGAACAGCTTGCCCGAGGTGATGAGGTCGGTGATGCGGCCGCGATTGCGGAACGGATCGCGCGTCACGGTCGGGTAATAGATCAGCTGATCGCGCACCAGATCGCCGATCAACTCGTCCTGCGGCAGCTTCTCGGTGATCATCTCACCATAGGCGAGCTCCTTGACGCGGCGGCAGCCGTGCAGCAGCACGACCTTCTCGAAGCGATCATAGGTCTCGGGATCCTTGATCACGCTGAGGAACGGCGCGAGGCCCGTGCCGGTGCCGATCAGATAGAGGTTGCGGCCGTCCTCGAGGTTGTCGATGACCAGCGTGCCGGTGGCCTTGCGGCTGACGATGATCTCGTCGCCTTCCTTGAGGTGCTGGAGACGCGAGGTCAGCGGGCCGTCCGGAACCTTGATCGAGAAGAACTCGAGCGTGTCCTCGTAGTTCGCGCTGGCGACGCTGTAGGCCCGCAGCAGCGGCCTCTCGCCGACCTTGAGCCCGATCATGGTGAACTCGCCGTTGCGGAAGCGGAACGACGGATTGCGCGTGGTCTTGAAGGAGAACAGCGTGTCGGTCCAGTGATGAACGCTGAGGACGCTTTCCTGGTTGAAATTGCTCATCGCACCAATCCCTGATTTGTGCTGCGGCGGAAAGGGACTTGAACCCCGTTGACCGGCCGGATCGTTTGTATACGATCATTCGTATACAAACGAATAATCCGGCTTGATCCGAAAGTCAAGCCGGGCTCAAATTCCCGGGCAATTTCGGAAAGAAAACAGAAGGAAAACACCCATGGCTCACGACGCGCCCCAGGCCACCGGCCCCAGCAAGCTGGTGATCCGCAATATCGGGCTATTGCTGTCGGGAGCACTGGAAAGGCCGATCCTGGATGCCGATACCATCGTCGCCGAGAACGGCAAGATCACCGCGATCGGCCGCTTCAAGGACGTCGACACCGAAGGCGCCACCACCATCGTCGATGCCAACGGCACGACGGTCGCGCCCGGCCTGATCGACAGCCATGTCCACCCGGTCGCCGGCGACTGGACGCCGCGGCAGAACCAGACCAACTGGATCGACAGCTATCTGCATGGCGGCGTCACCACCATGATCTCCGCCGGCGAAGTGCATATGCCCGGGCGACCGCGCGACGTGGTCGGGTTGAAGGCGATGGCGATCTTCGCGCAGCGCGCGTTCTGGACGCTGCGGCCGGGCGGCGTGAAGGTCCATGCCGGCGCGCCCGTCATCGAATGTGAGATGGTGGAGGACGACTTCAAGGAAATGGCCGCCGCCGGCGTCAAGCTGCTCGGCGAAGTCGGGCTCGGCGGCGTCAAGGATGGTCCCACCGCGCGCAAGATGGTCGGCTGGGCGCGCAAATACGGCATTCAAAGCACGATCCACACCGGCGGCCCCTCGATCCCCGGCTCCGGCCTGATCGACAAGGACGTGGTGCTGGAAGCCGACACCGACGTGGTCGGCCACATCAATGGCGGCCACACCGCGCTGCCCGACGACCAGATCCGCTGCATCTGCGAGGGCTGCAAGCGCGGGCTCGAGCTGGTGCACAACGGCAATGAGCGTTCGGCGCTGTTCACGTTGCGCACCGCGCGCGAGATGGGCGACCTGCACCGCGTCATCCTCGGCACCGACGCGCCGGCCGGCTCCGGCGTGCAGCCGCTCGGCATCCTGCGGATGGTCTCGCTATTGTCCTCGCTCGGCGAGTTGCCGGCCGAGCTCGCGTTCTGCCTTGCGACCGGCAACACCGCGCGGATGCGCGAGCTCGACTGCGGCCTGATCGAGGTCGGCCGTTCCGCCGATTTCGTGCTGATCGACAAGGCGCAGCATTCGCCGGGCAAGAACATCCTGGAGAGCGTTCAGCTCGGCGATCTCCCCGGCATCGGCATGACCATCATCGACGGCATCGTCCGCACCCAGCGCAGCCGCAACACGCCGCCCGCGGGCAAGGTGCCGGAGATCGTGGCGAAGTAATCGACATCAGTCATTCCGGGTTCGCGACTAGGTCGCGCCCGGAATGACGCGATCCGGGCAAGACGCGCCATCTCGCCGCGCCGGAACGTTGCTTTCGCCCGTCATCATTGAGGTGTATCGTGCCGCCCCGCGAACCTAGCCGGCGGCGCTCGCAAGAGCCACGCGACGATCCGGAATAGTTCCTGCCGCATGCCGCCGTGCCGTTGGTCCACACCAGCAAACAGGAGGCAGCACGATGACGATGAGGCCAGATCCCACGTTTCACGCCTCGCCGAAGCTTGCGATGGAAGCTCCGGCAGAGAACTTCGCCTACACCGTGCTGCTCAGCCCGGACTTTTCCAAGCCCGACGCGCTCGCCGTCATCGACGTCAAGCCGGGCTCGCCAACCTACAGCAAGATCGTCCACACCGTGACGATGCCCAACAAGGGCGACGAGTTTCACCATTTCGGCTGGAACGCGTGTTCCTCGGCATTGTCCCCGCTTGCGGGACATGCCTTCATCGAGCGCCGCTATCTCATCGTTCCCGGCATGCGGTCGTCGCGGATCTACATCATCGACACCAAGCCGGATCCGACGCAGGCCAAGATCCACAAGATCATCGAGCCCGAGGAGGTCTTCAGGAAGACCGGCTATTCGCGGCCGCATACCATCCACTGCGGCCCGGACGGCATCTACGTCTCGACGCTCGGCGGCGGCGGCAAGGACGGCACCGATGGACCGCCCGGCGTGTTCATCATGGACTGCGAGACCTTCGAGGTGCTTGGACGCTGGGAGATCGATCGTGGTCCCCAGACCAAGCACTATGATTTCTGGTGGAACCTGCCACGCGACTACATGGTGAGCAGCGAATGGGCGCTGCCGCCGCAATTCGAGAACGGGATCGTGCCGGAGGACCTGCTCTCGAACAAATACGGCCATCGCATCCACTTCTGGGATCTGCGGGCGCGACGCAATGTCCAGACCATCGATCTCGGCGCCAACCATCAAATGGCGCTGGAGGTGCGTCCCGCGCACGATCCGGTTCGCGAATACGGCTTCGTCGGCGTCGTGGTCGATACCACGAACCTCGAGGGTTCGATCTGGACCTGGTGGCGCGAGGGCGGCAAGTTTCACATCGAGAAGACGGCGACGATCCCGCCCGAGCCCGCGCCGAAGGAGCAGCTGCCGCCACTGCTGCAGGGTTTCGGTGCCGTGCCGCCGCTGGTGACCGATATCGACCTGTCGATGGACGACAAATTCCTTTACGTCTCCTGCTGGGCCACCGGCGAGATGCGCCAATACGACGTCAGCGATCCGCGCAAGCCAAAGCTTGCCGGATCGGTGCGCATCGGCGGCATCGTCCACCGCACGCCGCATCCCAACGGACAGGCATTTGCCGGCGGTCCGCAGATGGTCGAGATCAGCCGCGACGGCAAGCGGGTCTACTGGACCAATTCGCTCTACTCGACCTGGGACGATCAGTTCTATCCGCAAGGCATTCCCGGCGCCGAGGTGATGGCGAATGCCGGCCCGGGCGGCGGCCTTGAACTGGCAAAGGACTACTGGGTCAGCTTCCCCGACGGGTACCGCGCGCACCAGATCCGGCTCGACGGCGGTGATTGCTCGACGGATTCGTTCTGCTATCCATTGGCCTGACTGTGAGTGCAGCCGACTGGACACCGGCCTGGCTGTGGCTGGCGGTCATCGCGAGCGGCCTCTACCACGGGATCAACCCGGGCATGGGCTGGCCGCTCGCGGTTTCGGCCGGATTGATGCAGAGAAGTTCGCGCGCGCTGCTGGCCGCGCTTGGCCCGCTCGCAATCGGTCACCTGCTGGCGATGCTCGTCGTGATCCTTCCCTTCGCGCTGCTGATCACCCTCGTCGAATGGCAGCGCACGATCCGGATCGGCGCCAGCCTGCTTGTGATCGCCTTCGGCATCTATCGGCTGATCGACCGGCGCCATCCGCGGGCCTTGGCGCGGATACCGCCGACGCAACTCGCATTGTGGTCCTTCGCGGTGGCGATCGCCCACGGCGCGGCGCTGATGCTGGTGCCGATCTATCTCGGACTATGCCGCGAGGCTGAGCCGGACCAAGGCCACGCCGCCGCCAACTCCCTGATCGACACCAGCCTCACGATGGCCGTGCTGGTCTCCATCGTCCATGCCGGCGCGATGATCGCGGCAGGCGGAAGTCTGGCGTGGCTGGTCTACCGCTACCTTGGCCTCAAATTCGTGGCCCGGAGCTGGTTCAATCTGGACACGGTTTGGGCCGTCAGCCTGGTGCTGGTCGGCGCCGTCGCGCTGGCGCTTGGTCTTGCGACGTAGTCCGGATGCGACACGGTGGCACTTTCTTCATCCTCCCCTGGAGGGGGAGGATCGGTTCGCATGAAATGCGAACCGGGGTGGGGTGAACAGTCTCTCCATACAGATTCTGCCCGTGTGGAGAGATCACCCCACCCCGGCTCGCATCTCGCTTCGCTCGCTGCGATCCGACCCTCCCCCTCCAGGGCAGGGTAAGGTCACCGCAGCCTGCCGAGCAGCGCCATCAGGGTCTCGCGCTCCTTGGCGTCGAGCGGCGCCAGCGTCTCCCTGGAGATCACGAGCGCATTCGGCGCGGCCTTGTCGGCCATCTGCTGACCGGCGCGCGTCAGGCTCACCATCAGCCGGCGGCCGTCGTCGGGATCGGGCGAGGTCTCGGTCAGGCCGCGCGCAGTCAGGCGATCGATCACACCCTTGATGGTCGCAACGTCCATCGAGGTCAACCGCCCGAGCTGGTTCTGCGAGCAGGGGCCAACCTCCGACAGCTTCGACAGCGCGGCCCACTGCGTCGGCGTCAGGTTGATGCCGATCTCGCGGGCGAAGATCACCGCGTGGCGCTGCGACACCTGACGCAGGATGAAGCCGATCTGCTCGTCCAGCACGTAACCCGGCTTGGCGGCCTTGACGCTTCGCTTCTGTGCAGCACTCCTCGCCATCGTTTCACCCCACCCCTTACAGCGACAGATGCGCGTCGCGGACATCCGGACGCGCATCGAGCTCCGCCATGGTGCCGCCAAAACAGATTCGGCCGCGTTCGATGATGTAGGCGCGATCCGAGATCAGCCGGGCGAAATGCAGGTTCTGCTCGGAGACGACGATGCTGACGCCCTCTTTCTTCATCGCCAGGATCGCATCGACCATCTGCTCGACAATCTTGGGCGACAGGCCTTCCGAGGGCTCGTCGAGCAGCACGAGCGACGGATTGCCCATCAGCGTGCGCGCGATCGTCAGCATCTGCTGCTCACCGCCGCTCATGCGGCCGCCGGGCCGGCCGCGCATCTCGCCGAGGTTGGGAAACAGCTTGAACAGTTTGTCGCGGTCCCATTGCGGCGCGCCCGCCCGCTTGGGCTGGCGGCCGACCTCGAGATTCTCCTCGACCGTGAGATCAGTGAAGATCCGCCGTTCCTCGGGCACATAGCCGAGCCCGCCGCGCACGATCGCATGCGTCGGCAGCTCCGAGACGTCCCTGCCCTCGAACATGACGCGGCCGGAGCGGTTCTCGACCAGACCGACGATAGAGCGGAACGTGGTCGACTTGCCGGCGCCGTTGCGGCCGAGCAATGCGACCACTTCGCCCTCGCCGACCTCGAGCGCGATGTCGAACAGGATATGCGCCGGACCGTAGAAGCTGTTGAGATCCTTCACCGTGAGCTTCATGCCGATGCTCCCTCGCGGTGCCCGGCGTCATAGAGGAGGCCTTCGCCGAGATAGATCGCCCGCACCTGAGCATTGCCGCGCACTTCCTCGGGCGAACCTTCGGCGATCAGGCTGCCGCGGTTGAGCACCAGGATGCGGTCGGCGTGCTCGAACACCACGTCCATGTCGTGCTCGGTGAACAGCACGCCGATCGACTGCTCGCGCGCGATCCGCGCCGTCAGCCGCATCAGCTCGACGCGCTCGCGCGGCGCCATGCCGGCGGTCGGCTCATCCATCAGCAGCAACTTCGGCTGATTGGCGAGTGCGATCGCAAGTTCCAGCCGCTTGACGTCGCCATAGGCGAGCTCGCCGCAGGGCCGCTCCGCATAGGCGCCCATGCCGACCAGATCGAGCAGCCGCCCGGCCTCGTCACGCGCCTGACGCGCGGTCGAAGCCCACAGGTTGAACAATTGCCCGCCATGCGAAACCAGCGCGACCTGCACGTTCTCGCGCACCGTCATCGTCGGAAATGTCGCCGCGATCTGGAAAGTGCGGCCGACGCCCATGCGCCAGATCACGCGCGGCTTCTTGCCGGTGGTCTCCGCGCCGAGCACGCGGATGCGGCCCGAATCCGGAATGTTCTGGCCGTTGAGCATGTCGAAACAGGTGCTCTTACCCGCGCCGTTCGGTCCGATCAGCGCCAGGATCTCACCGGCGCGCAGTTCGAACGAGACGCCGCGCACGGCATGCACGCCGCCATAGGATTTGGTCAGCCCCTCGACCGACAGCAATGTGGGAACCATGCTCATTCGGCAGTCTCGATGCGGGAGGTGAGCAAAGGCGACGCCGTCGAGGCGGATTTGCGCCGGCGGTGCATGAGGGCTTCCAGCGTGCCGACGATGCCCTTCGGGAACGCGACCACGATCAGCACGACGAAGCCGCCGAGCACAAGCTTGGAGAGATCGGTCTGGCTGACCAGCCAGATGTTGAGCGCCTTGTAGACGATGGCTCCCACCACCGCGCCCGACACCGTCTCGACGCCGCCGAGCAGCACCATGACCAGCGCATCAACCGACAGCGAGATGCCCATATTGTCAGGAAAGACGCTGCCTTTGAGGTAGGCGAACAGCGCGCCCGCAAGGCCGGCGACCGTGCCCGCAATCACGAAGGCGGTCCACTGGATGCGCTTGCCGTTGACGCCGACCGCTTCGCTGCGCAGCGGAGAGTCGCGCGTGGCGCGCAGCGCAAAGCCGAACGGCGAGAACACGATGATCCGAAGGATCGCAACCGCGAGCGTGGCGATGCCGAGCGACAGCCAGTAGAAGTGAGACGGGCTCGCCGCCCATTTCTCCGGCCAGACGCCGAGGATGCCGTTGTCGCCGCCGGTGACCGACACCCACTGGAACGCGATCGACCAGACGATCTGGGCAAAGGCCAGCGTCAGCATCGCGAAATAAACCCCGGAGAGTTGTACCGCGAAGAAGCCGAACACCGCCGCGCCCATTAGCCCGAGCAGCGGTCCAAGCAGCAGGCAGGCGATCATCGGCAAGCCGGCCATCTTGGCGAGCAGCGCCACGCCATAGGCGCCGAGGCCGAAATAGGCCGCGTGGCCAAACGAGGCGAGCCCGCCGACCGACATCAGGAAGTGCAGGCTGACCGCGAAGATCACGAAGATCGCGATCTCCGAGCCGACGGTGAGCACGTAATTTCCGGCGACGAACGGCAGCGCCGCGGCGACCACGAGCACCGCGATCGCCGCAAGCCGCTCGTTCATCGTCAGCGGCCGCCACGGATTCACGGTGAGGCCAGGCGTGCGCCGCGCCGGCGCCTCCGGCTTGCCGAACAGCCCCCACGGACGGACGATCAGCACCACCGCCATCACCAGGAACACCAGGATGATGGAGATCTTCGGGAAGATCAGGATGCCGAAGGCGTTCAGCTCCGACACTAGCACCGCCGCGACGAAGGCGCCGATGATGCTGCCGAGGCCGCCGATCACGACCACGACGAAGACCTCGACGATGACGCGCAAATCCATCGCATGATTGACCGCGTCGCGCGGAATCTGCAGCGCTCCGCCGAGCGCCGCGAGGAAGACGCCGAGCGCGAACACGCTGGTGAACAGCCATTTCTGATTGACGCCGAGCGCTGCGACCATGTCGCGGTCCTGCGTCGCCGCGCGCACCAGGACGCCCCAGCGGGTGCGCTGGAACAACAGCCAGAGCACACCGAGCACGACCGGCCCAAGCACGATCAGGAACAGATCGTAGCTCGGAATATTCTGGCCGAAGAAGTCGATCGCGCCCTTGAAGCCCGGCGCGCGGCGGCCCACCAGATCGTCCGGCCCCCAGATCAACACCACGAGATCCTCGACCATCAGCGTCAGGCCGAAGGTGGCGAGCAACTGGAACAGCTCGGGCGAATGGTAGATCCGGCGCAGCAACACCATCTCGACCAGCACTCCGATCGCGGCAACCGCCAGCGCCGCGACGACGATGCCGCCCCAGAAACCGAACGCGCCGGCGAAGCGCTCGGTCAGGGTGAACGCGACGTAGGCGCCGAGCATGTAGAACGCGCCATGCGCGAAATTGACGATCCGCGTCACGCCGAAGATGATCGACAGACCAGAAGCGACCAGGAACAGCGATGCCGCGCTGGCAAGACCGGTCAGGAACTGGACGACATAGAAGGCCATGGGCGGTCCGCGTTGGAGATCACAAGCGTCACTTTCCTTCACCTCGCCCCGCTTGCGGGGAGAGGTCGAAATTCAAGCGCAGCTTGAATTTCGGGTGAGGGGAACTCTCCGCGAGCCCAACTCGTGGAGAAGGCCCCTCACCAGCGCCGATGCTTCGCATCGGCATTCCTTCTAGACGGCGGCCAGAGGCCGCCTACGCCCTCTCCCCGCAAGAGCGGGGCGAGGGAGTAGAAGCAGAGACCTCAATCCTTCGGCCGCAGCTTCTCGATTTCGGCATCGCTGGGCAGATAGTCCGAGCCCTTGCGATAGGCGGTATCGACCATGATGCCCTTGCCGTCCTTCAGCGCGGTCTTGCCGGTGAAGGCACCTAACGTCGACTGGTGATCGATCTTGCGGAAGGTGATCTCGCCGAACGGCGACGGCATCGAGATGCCTTCGGCCGCGGCGATCAGCTTCTCCGGATCGGTCGAACCGGCTTTCGCGAGGATCGCCGCTGCCGCCTTGATGGTCTGGTAGCCGACGATCGAGCCGAGCCGCGGATAGTCGTTGTACTTGGCCTGGTAGGCCTTCAGGAACGCGTCGTGCTCGGGCGTCTTGATCGAATACCAGGGATAGCCGGTGACGATCCAACCCTCGGGCGTCTCGTCCTTCAGCGGATCGAGATATTCCGGCTCGCCGGTCAGGAAGCTCACGACTGTGCGGCCCTTGAACAGGCCGCGGGTGTTGCCTTCGCGCACGAGCTTGACGAGGTCCGCACCGAAGGTGACGTTGAGGATCGCCTCGGGGTTCGCGGCGGCAGTCGCCTGCACTACCGGGCCGGCATCGATCTTGCCCTGCGGCGGCCATTGCTCGTCGACCCACTGGATATCGGGCCGCTTCTCCGACATCAGCTTCTTGAACACCGCGACCGCCGACTGGCCGTATTCATAGTTCGGCGCGATCGTCGCCCAGCGCTTGGCCGGTAGTTTTGCTGCTTCCTCCACCAGCATCGCCGCCTGCATGTAGTTGGAGGGACGAAGACGGAACGTGTAGCGGTTGCCCTTCGACCAGGTGATGGCGTCGGTCAAAGGCTCTGCCGCCAGGAAAAACACCTTCTTCTGGTTGGCAAAGTCGCTGACGGCGAGGCCGATATTGGAGAGGAAGGTGCCGGTGAGCATCGCGACGTTCTCGCTCGACACCAACTCGTTGGCCGCGGTTTGCGCATCCGCCGGCTTGCCGCCGTCGTCCTTGGAGATGACGACGAGCTTCTTGCCGTTGATGCCGCCGGCCGCATTGATCTCTTCCACCGCAAGCTGCCAGCCCTTGCGATAGGGCTCGGTGAACGCCGGCAGCAAGGAGTAAGAGTTGATCTCGCCGATCTTGATTTCACTCTGCGCCGACGCCTGTGTCGTCATGGCGCTCGTTGCCATGGTCGCGACCGCGATCGCCAATCCCGCCCCTACGAAATAACCACGCATCCCGTCCTCCAGTTTTTCTTCAAAGAGATTATCGCAATCCGTCTTCGCCCTTGACCTCATCAACCGTCAGCCCGCCGACGCGCGGCAACGGCCGTCCGCTGTCTGTGATCGCGACCGCGACCATGATCTCATTGGCCCGCGGCGCGTCGTTGATCTGCACCTCCATGCCGTCGAAATGGCTGCGCACGAAGGCGGCGTCCTTGTGCCCGAGCGGAATGTCCAGCGTCGTGCCGGGACCGGAGCGCTTCTTCGACGACGGGATCAGCGCCGCGCCTTTGGAAAGCACTTTGCGCACCGGCGCGCCCATCTTGGGATGCAAGATCGCGGCCGCGTGCTCGAGCTCGCCATTCTCGCCGACGGCAGCGGCCTTGCCGTAACTGTGCGCCTTGGCGCCGTCGATGCCGAGCGCGGCGACTGCCCGCTTGGAAAGCAATTCGCCAAGTTCCTCGCCGATCGCGATCAGCGGCGACAGATCCTCGACATAGCGGCCGGCAAAGGGGTTTTCGATCACGGCGATCGCAGCAGCGCGCCGGGTCGGCGGTGCGATGGTCTTGCCCATCTCCAGATGGGTCTCCTCGACCACGGTGACGATCTTGCGAATGACGGCGCTCATCTTGGCTCGCTCCCGGTCATGCCTGCAGCGTGTTGTCTATCGTTCTTGCCTGAAACGTGTGCGACACCAGTGTCCCGTTGCCAGTTGCACCGACAAGGCGCGTTTCGCCCAGTAGACGCAATGCCGCGCCTTCGATCAATCCCGACGTCAGGAGCATGCGCGCCCGCGTCGCCCCCGCCTCGAGCGCCTGCTCGATCTCATGTTCCGCCAGCGGCCCGACATCGCGGGTCACCAGCCGTGCGCCAAGGTCGCTGTCCGGCTGCAACTCGCTCGCCGGAACGCGCAGGATCGCAGGATGGTTGGGCAGATCGACCGCATTGGCGATCACGGTCGCCGCGGCATCGGCCTGCGACGCCGTCCGCGCCAGCACGGTGACGGCATCGGCAATGCCGAGCGAGAAGCTGCGGCCGTGGCGGCCGCTGGTCGCGAAGCCGCGGACCGGCATGTCGCTATCTACGGTCACGGTGCGCATCACGCCGTGACGATCCGGCCGGTCCATCAGGCCGACGGTGAATTGCTCGCCATCAAACAGATGCAGCGCGATGTCGCCGCCATTGTTGACATAGGCACGATCGAGCGTTGCTGCCTTCAGCATCGCGCCGAGGATTTCCTCGGCGACCGAGCCCGCAACCGCCGCCATCGGCGTGATGAAACAGCCGGCAGCAAACGGCGCGACCGCGGCATGCATGCGCCGCGCGACCACGCCCTTCAGCACGCAGCGCTGCGGATCGGCCGCGCTGCGCAGCTCGACAAGCTCCGCGCAGAGCTCGTCGAGCAATCCGGTGAAGTGCTCTGCCGCCGCCTGATAGGCGGCGCTGACGTCCGCGTCCCTGCCCTTGGCCTCGATGACCAGATCAATTGGGCCGTCCTGCAAATGCAGCCGCTTGCCGTCAGGAAGAAGCGCGATTTGCGGGAGCCTAGGGCCTTTTCCGTTCCGATGGAATCGGAACGGGGCTCTAGATTCTTGTTTTGACGCGTTTTCTTTGCACGAACCGGTATCCACTTCGCTGGAAAACGTTCTACTCATGCGCGCCGCCCGGGAAGATGAGGCATCGGCCGAACTTCGGCGCTGTCGCGCAGCGACGACAGCGGCCGGACAAAATCCATATGGCCGCCGAGCGCCGCGTAATCCGACAGCTTCATCGTGAATTCGATCGGCGCCACCAGCGCCGGGGTCGGCACAAAGCCGAAGGCGCCGGCCGGCATCTGCGTGACATCGACCATGAAGGTGATGCCGCCGCCCGGCCAGACATAGACCGGCGCGCCGCCGCTGGTCACCCGCGTCAGCGCGTCCTTCACCGAGCGGGTCAGCCGCACCGGGTTGTCGGTCACGCCGGCCCGGAGCGATCCGCCCGCCCCGCCCATGAACAGCACGGTGCACAGCGCCGGCTCACAATTCTCCTGGATGCGCTCGACCGAGAATTTGAGGTCCGCCGGCATCTCGGTCTCGATCGGCTTCAGCGCTTCGTCCAGCACGTAGTAGGAAGCATGCTCGCCGGTGGTCGAGACCATCAGCATGGTGAGCCCCGGCCGCGCTTCCTTCGCATTAAAGGGACCCAGGATCGACAGCGGATCGGAGATGTTGGTGCCGCCCCACCCGGTACCGGGATCGGCGACCTGGAAGTAGCGGCCGGGCGTCGAACGGCGACCTTTCATCTTGATACCGGTGTCGGCGATATCGAGCAGCTTGCCGGCCTGGTGCTCGCTGAGCACGCCGGTGATGTGGTCGTCGACCACCACGACCTCGTCGACCTTGCCGTGCCACTGCTTGGCGAACATGCCGATGGTCGCCGAGCCGCAGCCGACCCGCATGCGCTCTTCCGCCATGCCATTGACGATCGGCGGCTTGCCCGCCTGCACCACCACGGTCGCGCCGCCGTCGATGGTCAACTCCACCGCCTTGCAGTTGGAGAGATCCATCAGCGTGTCGCAGGTGACGCGGCCTTCCTTCTTGGAGCCGCCAGTCAGATGATGCACGCCGCCGAGCGACAGCATCTGCGAGCCATATTCGCTGGTCGTGACGTGGCCGACTGCCTCGCCGTCCGCGCGCACGATCGCGGTCTCCGGGCCGAGATAGCGGTCGGTGTCGATCTTCACCTTGACGCCGCAATAGGAGAAAATGCCTTCGGTCACCACGGTGACCATGTCGACGCCGTCGACCTCCGACGACACGATGAACGGCGCCGGCTTGTAGTCGGGATAGGTGGTTCCGGCGCCGATCGCGGTGACGAACAGTTCGGGCTGACGGACGATCTTGCCGTCCCAGTCGCCGCTCGCCTGGAACGGCACCAGCTTGCCGCCGTGCGAGACCGTGCGCTCCAGCACGACATGTGGATCGACGCGCACCAGCGTGCCGTCGTGATTGGCATAACGGTCGCACGCGCCGGCCGCGCCTGGCTTGATGTAGCACATCACCGGACAGGCATCGCAGCGGATCTTGTCGCCGGCGGCGACGGTCATTGTGTCAGCCATCGTGACCAAGCCTGGACTTGTGGTGGCGGTCGATCATACTGCGCTTCCGCCTCCCCTGCCTATATCGTTCGTATACGAATGATCCTGCGCGCGAGCCCAGGACCTGTCAAGCGGCCTTTGCAATCAAACGCTGCCATTCGCTTGCGCACCCTGTTCATAAAGCGTGCACGCGCTGCAGCGCGGCATGCCGCCGCTTGCACGTTTGTATACAAACGTTATCCTCGTCGGCGATCTGACGCTGACATTGCAGCGCAAACATCAGGGAGAACCGGGGCAATGCGCCTGACCGTGAATGGCAGGAATCATGATGTCGACGCCGCTCCCGACACCGCATTGCTTTACGTGCTGCGCAACGATCTCGCATTGAACGGACCTAAATATGGTTGCGGGCTCGGCGAGTGCGGCGCCTGCGCGGTGCTGATCGACGGCGTTGCCGCGCGCGCCTGCGTGATTCCGATCGAAGGTTGCGCGGGGCGCAACATCGTCACGCTCGAAGGTCTCGGCAGCCGCGAGCATCCCGATCCCGTGCAGGATGCCTTCATCCGCGAACAGGCCGCGCAGTGCGGCTATTGTCTCAACGGCATGATCATCACCACCAAGGCGCTGCTCACGCGCAATCCCCATCCGTCCGAGCATGAGGTGCTGGAAGCGCTGCGCTACAATCTTTGCCGCTGCGGCGCGCATATCGAGATCATCCGCGCGGCGATGCGTGCCGCCGGCCACGTGCTCGAGGCGCGCGATTGATGGCCGGTTCGGAGCAACGCATGCGCGGCTCGCTGTCGGTCGTCCGCCCTGCAGTGCTGGGTGCGGAAGGCGCGTTCGAGACCTTCATCACCATCACGGCCGACGGTTCGGTTAACGCCTATAATGGCCATGTCGATCTCGGCACCGGCATCCGCACCGCGCTCGGACAGATCGTTGCCGAAGAGCTCGACGTCTCCTTTGCCCGCGTCGTCGTGATCCTCGGCGACACCGCCGTGGTGCCGAACCAGGGCGCGACGATCGCAAGCGAGACCATCCAGATCACCGCCGTTCCCCTGCGCCAGGCCGCCGCGCAGGCGCGGCATTTTTTGCTCGCGCGTGCGGCTGAACGGCTCGAACTACCGGTCGAAGAGCTGACGATCGAGGACGGCCTCGTCCGCGGTCACGACAATCGCAGCGTCAGCTATGGTGAGCTCATCGCGGATGAGACCATCCGGCTCGATCTTGCCGACGACGTTCCGGTCAAGGCGGTGGACGCCTATTCCATCGTCGGCAAGTCGGTGCCGCGCGTCGACCTGCCGGCGAAAGCCACCGGCGAGCTTGTCTACGTCCACGATATGCGCGTGCCCGGCATGCTGCATGGCCGTGTCATCCGCCCGCCCTATGCCGGCGTCGATGCCGGACCGTTCGTCGGCACCAGCCTGATCGCGGTCGATGAAGCCTCGGTGCGGGATATTCCCGGCCTTGTCGCGGTGGTGCGGATCGGCGATTTCGTCGGCGTCGTCGCCGAGCGCGAGGAGAACGCAATCAAGGCCGCCGCGCAGCTCAAGGTGAGCTGGAAGCCGGGGCCGGCGCTGACCGACCTCTCCGACATCGAGCAGGCGCTGCGCGCCAATCCCGCGACGCCGCGCCAGCTGATCGACAAGGGCGATGTCGATGCCGCGATCAAGGCGGCCGCTACGCCGATGCAACGGACTTACGTCTGGCCCTACCAGATGCACGGCTCGATCGGCCCGTCTTGCGCGGTCGCCGATTGCAGCGAGGGTGCGATCCGGGTCTGGTCCGGCACGCAGAACCCGCACATCCTGCGCGGCGATCTGGCGCTCTTGATCCAGCGGCCGGAATCCGAGATCGACATTATCAGGATGGAGGCCGCCGGCTGCTACGGCCGCAACTGCGCCGACGACGTCTCGGCCGATGCGCTGCTGCTGTCGCGCGCGGTCGGCCGCCCGGTGCGCGTCCAGCTTACCCGCGAGCAGGAACATGCGTGGGAGCCGAAGGGCACCGCGCAGCTGATGGACGTCAACGGCGGCCTCAACGCCGACGGCAGCGTCGCCGGCTACGACTTCGTTACGCGCTATCCCTCCAACGGCGCGCCGACGCTGGCGCTGCTGCTCACCGGACGGATCGCACCTGAAGCCGCCGTGTTCGAGATGGGTGACCGCACCGCGATCCCGCCCTACGACTACGAGAATCTGCGCGTGGTCGCCAACGACATGCCGCCGATCGTGCGCGCCTCATGGCTTCGCGGCGTCTCGGCGCTGCCCAATACGTTCGCGCATGAATCCTACATCGACGAGCTTGCCGCCGAAGCCGAGGTCGATCCGATCGAATACCGGTTGCGCTACCTGAAGGACAAGCGCGCGATCGATCTCGTCAACGCGGTCGCCGAGCGCGCCGGCTGGACGCCGCGCCCGGTGCGCCAGGAGCCCGAGGCCGAAGGCGATATCGTCCGTGGCCGCGGCTTTGCCTATGCGCTCTACGTGCACAGCAAGTTTCCCGGCTACGGCGCGGCGTGGTCGGCCTGGATCGCCGATGTCGCCGTCAACAAGGCGACCGGCGATGTCAGCGTGACGCGCGTCGTCGCCGGCCAGGATTCCGGATTGATGATCAATCCGGAGGGCGTGCGGCACCAGATCGAAGGCAATGTCATCCAGTCGACCAGCCGCGCGCTGATGGAGCAGGTCTCGTTCGAGCGCGGCGCGGTGACGGCGCGCGAATGGGGCGCCTACCCCATCATCAAGTTCCCTGACCTGCCTGCGATCGACGTCCTGATGTTGCCGCGGCATGACCAGCCGCCGCTCGGCGTCGGCGAATCCGCCTCGGTGCCGAGCGCGGCTGCGATCGCCAATGCGATCTATGATGCGACCGGCGTGCGTTTTCGCGAGCCGCCGTTCACACCGGAGCGCATTTTGAAGGGACTGCGCGGCGAGCAACCCGTGGCGCCCACGGCGCTTGCACCGCCCACGCAGACGGCGGACGTCAGCAGATGGCAGAATCCGTTTGCGAAACGCGGCGGCGTGCTCGCCGGCATTGCCGCGCTCTGCGCCGCGGCGATCGGAATCGGCGCGGCCGTGCTGCCGTGGCGCGCCATCGCGCCGATCGCCCGGCCGGATGCCTCGGTCTATTCCGCCGCGACGATCGCGCGCGGCAAGGAGCTCGCGGCGCTTGGCGCTTGCGCCGTCTGCCATACGTCGGAGCACGGCGCCCTGAACACCGGCGGCCGGCCGCTCGAGACGCCGTTCGGCACGATCTACACGACCAACATCACGCCCGACGTCGACACCGGCATCGGCGCCTGGTCCTATCCCGCGTTCGAGCGCGCGATGCGCGAGGGCATTCATCGCGACGGCCGCCATCTCTATCCGGCATTTCCGTACACGCATTTTGCCAGGACCAGTGATGCCGACCTGCAGGCGCTCTATGCCTATCTGATGGCGCAAGCGCCGGTGCGCGCCGCGACGCGGCCGAACGCGCTGGCCTTTCCGTTCAACCTGCGGCCGCTGCTCGCCGGATGGAATGCGCTATTCCACCAGCCGCGCCCATTCCAGCCCGATCCATCGAAATCGGCGATCTGGAATCGCGGCGCTTACCTGATCGAGGGGCTCGGCCATTGCAGCGCCTGCCACTCGCCGCGCAATGCACTCGGCGCCGAACGGCAAGCGGCCTATCTCGCCGGCGGCGGCGCCGAGGGCTGGGAGGCGCCGGCGCTGACCACGCTGTCGAAGGCACCGATCCCCTGGAGCGAGGACGAGCTGTACGCCTATCTGCGCACCGGCGAGTCCCGTCTGCACGGCGTCGCCGCCGGGCCAATGGCGCCCGTCGTGCATGAGCTCGCCGCGCTGCCCGACCAGGACATCCGCGCGATGGCGGTCTACCTCGCCTCGTTCAACGAGCCCACCGATCGGCCCGCGCACGATGCCCTGGTTACCGAGCTCGAAGCCACCACCGCCGTCACCACTGCGGCCTCGGCGGGCGCACGGATCTATCAGGGCGCCTGCGCCGTCTGTCATGAGGTCGGCGGCCCGCCGCTGTTCGGCAGCCGACCGTCGCTGGCGCTGAACAGCAATCTGCACAGCGACGCGCCGGACAACCTGATCCAGGTGATCCTGCACGGCATCGCCAAGCCGGCGGTGACCGATCTCGGCTACATGCCGGCCTTCAAGGACAGCATGAGCGACGGCCAGGTCGCCGAGCTCGTCACGTTCCTCCGGCGGCAGTTTGCCCCGGACAAGCCGGCCTGGAGCGACGTCGCCGCCAAGGTCGGCCGTATACGGCAGACCATAGCGCGCTGACCTGCCATGTTCCGCCCGATACCCACTGGGCGGGCGGCGCCCGGCAGGCTAAGGTTCCCGCATGACCGTGACAGACATCGCGACCCGGACCTACAACCACGGCTGGCGGCTCGACCCGATCGTGCGCAGCCTGCTCGACACCGATTTCTACAAGCTGTTGATGCAGCAGATGATCCGGGAAAGCTATCCGGACACGCGCACGACCTTTTCGGTGATCAACCGCTCGACCCATATCCGTCTCGCCGAGGTCATCGACGAGGGCGAGCTGCGCGCCCAGCTCGACCACGCCCGCACCATCCGTTTCACCAAGAAGGAACTGATCTGGCTCGCCGGCAACACGTTCTACGGCAAGACCCAGATGTTCTCGCCCGATTTCATCAACTGGCTCTCGACCTTCCGCCTGCCCGAATACGAGCTGCACAAGGTCGACGGCCAGTATGAGCTGCATTTCCACGGGCCGTGGACCCACACCACGATGTGGGAGATCCCGGCGCTCGCGATCCTCAACGAGCTGCGCTCGCGCGCGGCGACCAAGACCTACGGCCGCTTCGCGCTCGACGTGCTCTACGCCCGCGCCAAGGCCAAGCTGTGGGCCAAGGTCGAGCGGCTGCGGAAGCTGGACGGATTGCGGCTGTCCGATTTCGGCACTCGCCGCCGCCACGGCTTCCTCTGGCAGCGCTGGTGCGTCGAGGCGGTGAAGGAAGGCCTCGGCCCGTCCTTCACCGGAACGTCGAACGTGCTGCTGGCGATGGACAACGACCTCGAGGCGATCGGCACCAACGCGCACGAGCTGCCGATGGTGGCCGCGGCGCTCGCCAACGACGACCAGGAGCTGCGCTGGGCGCCCTATCGCATCCTCGATCAATGGCGCCACGCCTATGGCGGCAACCTCCTGATCGCGCTGCCCGACGCCTTCGGCACCAAGCCGTTCCTGCGCGACGCGCCGGAATGGGTCGCCGACTGGACCGGCTTTCGTCCCGACAGCGCGCCGCCGATCACCGCCGGCGAAGAGATCATCAAATGGTGGAAGCAGAAGGGCCGCGACCCCAAGGAAAAGCTGCTGGTGTTCTCCGACGCGATGGATGTCGGCTCGATCGAGGAGACGTTCCATCACTTCAAGGGGCGCGTGCGCGTCAGCTTCGGCTGGGGCACCAACCTCACCAACGATTTCGTCGGCTGCGCCCCTGATGGCACCGCCGAGCTCGATCCGATCTCGATCGTGTGCAAGGTGACGTCGGTCGACGGACGACCGGCCGTCAAGCTCTCCGACAATCCGGAGAAGGCCACCGGCATCCCCTCAGAGGTCGAGCGCTATCTGCGCGTGTTCGGCAATGTCGGCCGCGTTCGCACCGCTGTTCACGTCTAACAAAGCGTTTTCAAGCGAAGTGGACACCGGTTCGCGTGAAGAAAACGCGTCAAACAAAAGACTCCGCACCAATCACCTTCATCGACTGACCTGACGAGCTTCGCATGCCAGCACCCAAGCCGCCTGCTTTCGAAACCCTGAGCCTGCACGCCGGCCAGCGCCCCGATCCCGCGACCGGGGCGCGCGCGGTGCCGATCTATCAGACCACGTCCTACGTGTTCCAGGACGCCGATCACGCCGCGGCGCTGTTCAACCTGGAACGCGCCGGCCACATCTACACCCGCATCTCCAATCCGACGACATCAGTACTGGAGGAGCGCATCGCCGCGCTCGAATGCGGCGTCGGCGCGATCTGCACCGCGAGCGGCATGGCGGCGATGCATCTGGCGATCGCGACGCTGCTCAATGCCGGCGACCACATCGTCGCCTCCGCCTCGCTCTATGGCGGCACCATCAACCTCTTGGCGCACACGCTGCCGCGCTTCGGCATCACCACGACCTTCGTGAAGCCGCGCGCGCTCGACGAGTTTCGCGCCGCGATCAGGCCGAACACGCGGCTCGTGATCGGCGAGACCATCGGCAATCCCGGCCTCGAGGTGCTCGACATCCCCGCAGTCGCGCAAATTGCGCATGACGCGAAGATTCCGCTGCTGATCGACAACACCTTCGCGACCCCTTACCTCAGCCAGCCGATCGAGCTCGGCGCCGACATCACGATGAATTCGGCGACCAAGTGGATGGGCGGCCACGGCATCGCGATCGGCGGCGTTATCGTCGACGGCGGCCGGTTCGACTGGCGCGCCTCCGGCAAATTCCCGCAGCTGACCGAGCCCTATGCCGGCTATCACGGCATCGTCTTCGACGAGCAGTTCGGCAAGGCCGCCTTCATCATGCGCGCCCGCACCGAGGGCCTGCGCGATTTCGGCGCCTGCCTGTCACCGACCAACGCCTTCCAGCTGCTGCAGGGCATCGAGACGCTCGGCGTCCGCATGGATCGCCATCTCAGCAACACCCATGCCGTGCTGGACGCCCTCGCCGCGAACAAGGCGGTCGACTGGGTGCTGCATCCGTCGCTGGAGACGCATCCGGACTACGCGCTGGCGAAGAAGCTGCTGCCGCGCGGCGCCGGCTCGATCGTAAGCTTCGGCATCAAGGGCGGCCGCGCCGCCGGCAAGAAGTTCATCGAGCAGCTGAAGCTGATCAGCCATCTCGCCAATGTCGGCGACGCCAAGACGCTGGTGATCCACCCCGCCAGCACCACGCACCAGCAGATGGATGCCGAGCAGCTGAAAGCTGCCGGCATCGGCGAGGAACTGGTGCGGCTCTCGGTCGGCATCGAGACCGCGCAGGACATCATCGATGATCTCGGCCAGGCGCTGCGCGCCTCGCAAAGGACTTAGGGCCATGCAGCTTTCCGTCAACGGGTCAGATACCTTCATCGCGACCGGCGGCAGGCCGTTCGATGCATCGCTGCCGGCTGTCGTGATGATCCACGGCGCCGGCTTCGATTCCACGACCTGGGCGCTGCACAGCCGCTGGTTCGCCCATCACGGCTATTGCGTGCTGGCGCCGGATCTGCCCGGCCATGGCCGCTCCGCCGGCAAGCCGCTGCCGACCATCGCCGAGATGGCCGACTGGATCGCGGCGCTAATCACCGCCGCCGGCGTGTCGAAGGCGCGGCTGATCGGTCATTCCATGGGCTCGCTGATCGCAATCGAGACGTCCGCACGGCACCCCGACAAGGTCTCCGGCCTCGCGCTGATCGGCACTGCCGCGACCATGACGGTCGGCCCTGATCTCCTGAAAGCCGCCGAGGCCAATGACGCCGCCGCGATCGACATGGTCTCGATCTGGGGCCTCGGCTTCAAGGCCGAGCTCGGCGGCAGCCTCGCGCCCGGCCTGTGGATGCACCAGGGCGCGCGGCGGGTGCTGCAGGAGGCGAAGCCCGGCGTGCTGTACAACGACCTCAACGCCTGCAACGCCTACCAGAACGCGCTCGCCGCCGCGGCCGCGGTCAAGGTGCCCGCGACCTTCATCCTCGGCGAGCGCGACATGATGACCCCCGCCAAGGCCGGCAAAGCGCTCGCCGCCGCGACACCGAATGCCCGCACCGTGGTGCTGCCAGGCGCCGGCCATATGATGATGGTCGAGCAGCCCGACGAGCTGCTGGCGGCGCTGCGGTAGCGGAGCTGCGGGCTCCTCTTCCCTTCCTGTGCGGAAGAAGGTGGCGCAGACGCAAGTCCGCGCCGGATGAGACCTCTGCGTCCGCGGATTCAGCCCCCTCAGCCGGCTCCGATGCCCTCGCATTCGAACTGCCCTTTGCCGCCACAACTGCTGGTGACGTTGGAGAACCTCCTTCGACGGCGAGCGCCACCAAAATATCGAAAACAACCCCATGCAAAGCAGCAGGGCGACCGCCGGCGCTTGGACAAGCAACTTGACGCGTCGGGCAAATCAGCGATATCTTCTATTATTCCGAAATCATGCAAACGCCCCGACGTCTCCGCAACAGCGTACGCGTCCGTCGCGATTGCGGTCCGAAAATTCTTACCCACCATGCCATTGCAAGGGCGACTTGGCGGGTAAGCACTCGATCCGTATCAATGACCAATGGCGGGGTCGTTGTTCCGGTGGATCGACGCGGGTCCGGAGGACGCGGAGACAATCGACCGTCACGAGCCAGGGCGTGTATTCATAGATCGAGGCGACTCGGCTCACGCGCGCTGGGCGTCTGCTATGGCCCGACAAGATCGCGAAAGCGGACATTGCCGTAAATCCGAGAACGGCCAATCGCGTCGTTTAATAAAGTCGGCCAGCTACTTCCGGTCTACCGTCAACTTCGGACATGTCGCTGCACTGCGCCAACCGACGCGATGGGCCAACTGCGGACCTCTGCTCAACACTAGAACTTTCCTTTGCGGCGGCCGATCATATCGGCGAGAACCAATTGCACCTTCAAGCCTTCAGGCTCTGTCAGAGACGGATAGAATGTTCGAACGTAGGCATTAATCTCTTGGGCAACTTCATAGGTGCGGCGACTGTCGTCCCCAAATGCAACATCTTCAAATCGCTTCAATAAGTCTGCGTTGGTTGCAACCTCCGCAGCAAGCGGAGCAAGCTCTTCCAAACTTCGTGTAACTACGCCACGCAACTGCAGGCTATTGCCCGTTACCGGTATTGCCTGCCTATCGGGAATTCCGGCTACATCACCCCGAAATCGCTTTCCTTCCTCGGTCCAACGGGCAAAGCGAGTATTCAGAGCCTCCATGAGCCCGAAGTCCGCGAGGGCTTCGAGGGCATGTTCGCCCGCGCTTTCGGAGATGCTGTCGACTTCGTCGCCGTGTCCGTCAAGATACCGACTTACCATCTTGACGAGTGCGATCAGGAGCTTCTGCTCTCGTTCGGTCATCGGCCGTTACCCCCCCACATCGCTCCTTCGCGCTGTACCCGTCGACTATGAGCGGCTTAAGCGTGATTAGGTTGTAAAAGGAGTTGCGGCAACCTTTACCGCACAGAATGCTCAATTTTGAATGAAACGGGCGCGACTTCCGCAACGGGTCACACTCGGAAGTCGGAGCGCGCGATCGCGACGTCCGCTTCACTACCGGCACCGGACCTTCAATAGCCAGCGCGGCACTTCCGAAAGGGGCCATGAACCGACAATGGCAGGCGACAAATGCTCTTCCTACCACACGACTAACCCGTGTATGCGCCACAAGCACCATCCAGATCCTGGCGCTGTCAGTGTGCACCGGATAGATTGTCCGCAATCGTGCCTTACAAAACGGAGTTGCGCCGTGCGGTTGCTGTTGCTGGTGGTTTTCCTTGCCGCGACGTCGCCAGCGCTCGGCAGGTGGGTGGGGGTGGAAGAGGAGCGGATCCCGGTCGCCAGGCTCATCGAAAACCTCGAGAAGATCGCTAAGGACGATCCTACCAGCGTCGAGGCGTTGCTGAACCTGGGTCGTGCGCATGGCATGGCTTACGCGCAGAAGTCCGACCCGCTGACGGTGCCGAAGGCCTACCATGGCATTCAACCGCCGGCGGTTCCTTTCGGTACGGTAACGACTGCCGCTGACTCCACTTTGAGTTCCGCTTCCCGGGCGCATCTGGAAGCCGCGTTGAAGGCGTACAAGCAGGCATTGGACCTGGACAAGGATAACCTTGTCATCCAGATCGGCCTCGCCTGGCTGACCGAGCAGGCCGGCAGGAAGGACGATGCGGTGAAGCAGTATCGAACGATCGCAACCGACGCCTGGGAAAAGGAAAAGAGCCTGACGATGGTTGGTCTCGGCGGGCGGACGCTGACCGGCGAAGTCGCCTCTTACCTCGTCCCGCTTCTCGACGCCGAGAAGGATAAGCGCGAGATCGAGACGCTGAAGGACCACGCCGCCACCATGGGAAAGCTGCCGTACCCGGTCACTCCCATCGCAGTGCCGCTGGCCGATGGGCTCACTACCACCGACCTCGAAGCGCCCGACGCGCGGGTGACGTTCGACGTGGACGGCAGCGGGTTGGGTCGCGAATGGAGCTGGATTACCCCCAAAGCTGCCTGGCTGGTTAGCGACCCGAAGCTCGATGGCAAAATCAACAGCGGCCGGCAATTGTTCGGCAACGTCACGTTCTGGATGTTTTGGAACAACGGATACGCGCCGCTGGCCGCACTCGATGACGACCGCGACGGCATTTTAACCGGCAAAGAACTGGCCGGCCTCGCCCTGTGGCGCGATGCCAACGGCAATGGCGTGGCAGACCCCGGAGAGGTCAAGCCGGTTTCGGCCTATGGTATCGTCGCTATATCGTACAAATGGCAGACGCTGAACAACAACCCGGACAAGATCGCCTTCAGCCCGAACGGCGTGGTGTTCAAGGACGGAAAGACGCGCCCCAGCTTCGACCTAGTCTTGAAGGCGCAGCTTGGCTTCCAAGCCACGTTTCGTGCGCCAACTGCGTCGGAGAACAACCCCTAAATTGCTTGAAAGACGGTTGTGTAGACGCGCAACGGTTTGCTGAGCCTGTGACAGCAGCGTCTCCGAATAGCTGACAAAGAGATCGCGTACGTGATCGCTATGGTTGAGCGGCAGGCTCAACTTCCGTTGTGGGTCAAACCGAGACCTCGAACCGGTGGGGCGGCACCTCCGGTCTTGGCTCCGATGCGGACATCGTCACGGTCGTTCGGCATGTCTCAGAAGGGCCACGTGCGGAACAACACGGCCTCTAGGGCGACCGCCGCAGGGGGCTTCCCACGACAAATATTCTCCAGCCTATGTCCACGTCGGTTTCTATATCAGTCTGTTCGAGTTGGTCATGGAGCAAATCGGCGGAGCAGGCCGAACAAAGAAACGACCAGAAGGAAGCAGATCGAGAGGCCAATGAGGACCGACATCACCTGGTTGGCGAAATGCCAGCTCATCGGCCTCAATAAGCGTGATTGGGGGCCGACCACCGCGACGATGATTTCTCGGCAAGCAGCCAGAGCAGCGAGACCTCCGGCGGCAATTAGAAAGACGTTCAAGCCAAGCTCGGCGAGAAATCCGACGGGATCGTTCGAGTAAGTAACAGCGTCGGGTCCGATCGACATTTTCCTGTGCACCACAAGGACGCCTGTCTCATACCACGCGCTTAAGCGGCCGGCTGACACGTAGGCTATCATGCCCATGAACATGCCAAACAGAAGTGACGTCGCCAATCTACGCATTTGATGGTTGTGCAGCAAACTCACTAACACATGGTGACTGTAAGGGCTCAAGCTCTATCGAGATTGGCAATCCGAAAATCACGACGCGCCCTTCGATGTCCGCTTCAGGGCAACTCGGAGGTCGGAACGGGGGATCGCGACGTCCGCTTCACTCCGGGCACCGGACCTTTAATAGCCAGCGCGGCACTTCCGAGAAGTGCCAACAGCGGAAGTCGCCGATCAGCCAAGATCACAAGATAAGGGATGACCCAGCCTAATCTTCGGCGAACGAATCCAAAAGCGAACGAAACCGCTTCCTTATCTCGTCGGCCTGGTAGACGTACTTGCGACTGAAACCCAATGTGAGAACGCCCCATCCGGCTCCAGTCAGATCCGCAATCGTGCAGTCAGGGCTCTTGATCGTGACCTTCTCGCAAGCAAAAACCAAAGGGCCTTCAGGCGTATCTTTCAAGAACAGATCAGAATCAGCCTCACATAATTGATACCCGGACTCGACCATAAGAAAAACGCCCGAGCCCTTCTCCTGGCACCGACGATTCCACAGAAGCCTCCGTTCCGACCAGTCCAGTTCCTTCTGCCCACCACGGATCCTCGCATTCACCTGATCTCCGTATCCGCCGTAGAACGGGCCCTTCGCGAACCTTGCAGCGTTATTGGCCGTTCTTGGCTCCAGATTGGGAAGCAGCACGTAAATTTCGAACGTAGTCTCTTTGGGATCGGCACTTGATCGATCCAGGTCCACCAAATAGTTGCGCGGAATCTTGTAGATCTTGTCGCCAAAAACGATGGGAATCGTCCTCTCATCGAGAGACGGATAATTTTGCCAGAGCTCCTCGCGAGAGGCATGCCTTTCCAACTTCTCCGCAAAGGACTCGTGCTTCAACAGCGGGTCGGCAGGCTGATAAAGCATCTTGTAGCTCAGGAAGGAGCCTGCGATCAGCGCAATCGCAACGGCGCCACAGACAAGCCACTTCATCCGGTCGGAAGTTTCTGCGCCGGAGGAGATGCTGGTCGTGTAATATTGCCTTCGTCCAAACTCAGCCATGTCCCCAGTCCGCTTGCCGATCCTGGCACCCTCTTTTGGGTTGCTGAATTTTCGGTGAACGGGAGCAACTTATCGGCTCGTTCCAAAAGAAAGACTTGCCGAGCAAATCTAACTTTATCAATTGCGATGTCGGTTCCGTAACTGGACGCGATGCTGACGACGTCGGCTATGGGTCAAACTGAGACCTCGCACCGACGGGTCGGCACTTCCGGTCTTCATTCGGAAGCGGACATCGTCACGGCCGTCCGGCATGTCTCAAGAGGGCCAACAACAGACTCATGCACTGCAGCAAGACGCTCTCGATTTTGGCTTCGCTTTATCGGCGATGGCCGCAGGCAGCGTGTAATGATCGGACTTCAGGCCCTCCCAAAGGATGAGCGGGAGGACTGTTGCCAATCTGCTCGCCAATGTGGCGCTCGATCCGCTTGGAAAGGTCCCCGAATTCAAGTTTTGCGCCATGCGCGTGAAGCCAGTGGCAATTAGGACGGCGGCGGCCGAGCAGGCGACGGCCGCGATCAATCGCCCGGGGCCGCTGTCAGTTGGCGAGAGGCGGCTGCGGCGCGATCTTGTTCTGCGCGATGATGGCTTCAGCCCGCGCGAGATTTTCCAGCAGGCGCTGGCTGGTCAAGACAAGGAAGTAATAGCCGAACTGCGGGTTTTGGAAGTAGATCTCGAGCAGCTTTTCGTAGCTGATAGTTAGAACGCGGCCATCCTCGATACATTCGATCGTCGCGGTCCGGCGGTTGTCGGGCGTGAGGAAACCAAGCTCGCCCATCAAACGCCCCGGCGGAAGTTCGACGTTGATTTCGACGACCCGGAATTTTCCGGTGACGGTCAGCAGCATTTCGTTGGCCGCGTCACCTTTCCTCATCAAGATATCGCCCTTGCGATACTTGCGGTCAGTCATGAACGGCTTGAGCCACTCCATCGACATGTCGCCCTGCGTTGCGGTGCGCGCCTTCTTCACGAGAGCGAGCATTTGACGGAGACGGTAGGCATTGATGGGAATCATCAGGAAATACAGAAGAAAGGTCGTGACGGCTCCGGTGAGCGCACCGAAGATGGCGAAGAACGCGCAACCGATCATGTTCGCGACCCGCAGCGGCACCATCGTGTGCGTCAGCAATGTGGCGACGAAGAAGATCGCGCCGATCAGGGCGAACATATTGGCAAGCGTGATGTTGTGCAGGAAGAGCTCCAGCAGGCGGTTGAAGATGGCGTCCCAGGTCACGTTGTTCGGATCGAGGCCCATTTGGACCAGAATCTTCGCGAACCTGAGGTTGTCGGTTGCTGCATCGAGGATGCGGTCCAGCATGATGGACATATCTCCTTTTGGAGCCGGTGAGGCCAGTTTACCGGAAGTTGATATTCGCAGCGCAGCAAACGTGACCACCCGACTTCCGAGATGGGTCAAACTCGGAAGTCGCGCGGCCTTCCGCCGAAGTCCGCTGGTCCCCGGTGAGCAGTCATCCGTGCGCCGCGCGATGAGGTCCGAAAGGGGCCAGATTCGGACATGCGCGGAATGACGGTTTCATGCCAAAGTAGCGGACCAGCAGCAAGTGCGGGGCGAGCAACCTGCGTGAAGCGTTTTGCTATTTGGGTTTTGGCGGCACTCGCCCTTATCGCGGCGACTCTCTCCGGCTTGTTTGTCTTTAGCCCGACCGCGCGTTTGGTCATGGCCATCGCCATCGCGGAGATTTTCAACTCCGGGCCACCGCCAATCGCGGAGGGTGTCATTACCAAAGAAGACTGGCCGCACTTTGCAGCAGCCAGCAAAAAGTTGACCGAGGTCTTGCAGTCAAAATTTCCAGTTGGGTCAATAGAGGGAAACTTGAAATCGATTTTGGTCGGCCAGGGGTTTCGTCCCCCCGATCCTATACCGTCCAATTGTGTTCCGCCTGGTCAGCAGGTGCCGGTTGGGGTGGCGTACTATTGGGGTGGCGTACTACCAGTGCTTAACTCCAGAGCAGGAAGAGAGGAGGAAGAGAGCTTTGGTCTATAAGTGGGGCGGCGGTGTTTGCATGGAATCCGTCTCAGTCATCTGGTCGAGCGATGCACATGGCGCTCTGACCCATATCGACGGCGGCTACTACGGAGCGTGCCTTTGAAAGAAGGCCATGTCCGTTCTGGGTCAAACTGAGACCTCGCGCCGGCGGGTCGGCACTTCCGGTCTTCGTTCGGAAGCGGACATCGTCACGGCCGTCCGGCATGTCTCAAGAGGGGCCAAGCGGTCATTCAAGCCCGTCGAGAGCGAATTAGCTTGCCTTGCTTTGAGTCCTTTTGCACTCTCAGGCAAGGAGGCCGATGCATGAAGATTATGACCGTCGTGTGCGCTCTCGGAGCGACCCTGGTGCTGTGTAACCTCGGGACGTCAGGTGCGGAAGCCCGGGCGCGGAAGGCACAAGTCGTTCATGAACCAAGGAGGATTGTTATCCCGGGGCCCGTGATAAGGCCAACTCCGTGGGATTATTATATTGTTCCACGATATCGCTATCGCCCTGAAGACGACCGGGTCGATCCGGACGGGCCGCCCGTGGTTTCGTCTTGGCGCCTCTATGAGGGGTGGCGGTGGCCATACTGGTGATGAACAGCGATCACGCCAAACAGATCGCGTTCCGGAGGAAGTGGTGATCGCTCCCTGACGGGCGCCGCGGTGGAGCGTAACGCCGGGACAAGATCGCGCATCGTGATGCTGCGTTGTGGCTGCGGATCGCTGTGGGTCAAATGCCGCCATTGGGGGTCCAACCGGGCGGCGTCCGCTCTATAGGCGGCTTCGGGCCAGAGGCGGACCTTCGGAGGGTAGAGATCATTTGTGCTTGAGTGGTGCTACGAATGCCGTAGCCAGTCGCGCCCCTCGTAAGTCAGCCAACGTGTTTCCGGCGTTGACGGCTTTGTTAACGACACCCACTTCCGCGTTATGCCGCGCAGCTACGCTGAAGTGCCGTCTCGAATGTGTGCGTAGCCATTCGACGAAACTCTCAACACTCCGCCACATCGGGTCGTCTGAAAATCGCTGTGGTGACCCAAAACTTCCGTCCTTGTTGGGCCGCTGATATGTGTCCGAGGGCAATTGGTCAAAAGCCGCCGATAGCGATCGAACCTCGGGACTTCCGCTTCACTCCGCAGAGCCGGCGTTCTCGATGGTCATCCGGACCGTCAGCTTTGGGGCCACAATCGGAAGTCCGCCAAATGTCATTTCTTGATCCTCATCGAGCAAAAAAGAAAGACCGCCTCGCAGCGGTCTCTCCGATTCTAACCGATGCTCGGTCAAGCAGCTCGCTTGAACGCTTCCCGCGCAGCCTCATTGGCGCGATCGAAAGCGGTTCGCGTTTCCGTCAAAGCCGCCATGAGTGCGGACCAAGACTGGGTCCCCGCCTGGCTCAACCTCTCGAGTTTTTTCTCCGCCTCGACTGCATCGGCGTTCATACGCTTAACGGCGGCGTCGATATCGCCCCGACGCTCAGAAGCGAATTTCTTGGCATCGCTGCCAAGCTTGTCGGCTGCTTCGCGCCACGCTTTCAATTGGGCATCGGCCTGAAGCTTGAATGTCGCCTGCTGGTGCTCGATTTGCTTGCCGAAGCCTTCGACATATTTCTTGACCTCGGCCTCGAACAAGCGCCAGTCAGCCTCTAGTTTTGGTTTTGCCTGGATCCAGGCCGCCTCGTTCGCTTCCGACTGCTTCTTCATGGTGTCGCGGAAGTCATCACGTTGCTTGCGCAGGTCAGCAAGAACCTTCTTGGCCTTTTCCCGGACATCGGCCTGCACCTCGGCAGCCTTGCCCTCAAGCGAGGTCACCGTTGCGTCCATTTCATCGAGACGTTCCTTGGCCCAATTTGTAAAGAAGTGGATATTGCTTTGCGTAACCATTTGCTCGTATCCATGATTGCCGAATAGCGCCGCCCCATGTTACTGATTAACGCGCCGCACCAAGCTAATTTTTGATGTGAGTCAATTTCAAACCTAAGAGTGGTGCGCGATCTGACCTGACTTCACCCAAGAAGTTGCGAGGTCCGAAATGGGTCAGAAGCAGAACAGCCTTGCGCGGCATGACACGTTTCAAAAGGGTGAATGACCTACCTGAATGGATCGTCCAATCACCAACGCAGCAAAGGCCGCAAACAACAACAGTCCGTAAATCACGAACCGCTTGATCTGACCGGGCGCGGCAAAGACCTTGCGGTGATCAGCCATCAATGCCATCCCCGTCCACGGTCTTCTGATAAAGGTTGAAAGCGGCAAGCCGGCCGCCTGTATGAACTTTGCCTGAGCGATAGTCGCACCGCACATCGCGCAAGCGGCTATCGCATAGAAGAAGATAACGGCTGCATCGATAAGGTAAGTCATTCGGCCGTCAAACCTGCGCGAGTATTTAACTTAGCGGTAGGTTGTAAAATCTGCTCCATCAACCAACATAGATCGGGGTGCTAAACGATGAATGACGCGGTTGCGACTTCTGCATTGGGTCACAAACCGCCCTTGGCGGCCGGACCTCAGGACTTCCGGTCCACTTCGCTTATGAGCACGACCGCGCAGGCGGTCCGAAACAATTTCCACGCGGCTGCTAGCGGCACGCGTCGCGCGGCGAAGGCGCAGTTTGGCGGACAATGCCGCTCGCAAGCCTTCGCCTCGATAGACTTGCTTTTGTTGCACCTCAGATGAACTCTTTTGCACATCCATTTTTCTTGTCGCTTGCAAACGCAGAACGCTCCCCGCCACACCTCTGCCCCTCGGGGGCTGGCAAGCTACCCTCTCCCACAGGGGAATGGGTCAGGAGTGTTCGTGGATCGCACCGCTGTCACTGCTTCGCCGGCTTCCGCTCGATCGGATGGATCTCGATCGCGCGCAGGCGGCCGAGGCGGAGCACGTCCATCGACAGGGTCCGGTCGATCCGGCTGTGATCGAGTGCGCGGATCAGATCGTCGACGCCGTGGATCTCGATGCCGTCGAGCCCGATCGCGACGTCGCCCGGCAACAGCCCCGCGCGCGCGGCCGGGCTGTCGGGCTCGATCTGCATCAAAAGCGCGCCCATCTTGTTCTCGACACCGGCCAGCACCGCATGGCGCCGCGGCACCGGCGCGGTTTGCCCGGCGACGCCGATATAGGCGCGGCGGACATAGCCGTGGCGGATGATCTCCGACAGCACGAACTGCGCGGTGTTGCTGGCGACCGCAAAGCAGATGCCCTGCGCCCCGTTGATGATCGCGGTGTTGATGCCGATCACCTCGCCCTGCGACGACACCAGCGGCCCGCCGGAATTGCCCGGATTGAGCGCGGCGTCGGTCTGGATCACGTCCTCGATGGTGCGCCCGCTGACCGAGCGGATCGAGCGGCCGAGCGCCGACACCACGCCGGCGGTGACCGTCGATTCGAAGCCGAGCGGATTGCCGATCGCGACCACGAGCTGGCCGCGCCGCAGCGTCTTCGAATTGCCGAGCGAGGCGTAGGGCAGATCGCGCGCGCCGTCGGCCCGCAGCAGCGCGAGGTCGGTGTCGGGATCGACGCCGAGCACATGGGCGTCGGTGACGAAGCCCTCGGTGTCGCGCAGCCGGATCTCCTTGGACGATCCGACCACATGGCTGTTGGTCAGCACGAACCCGTCGGGCGAGATCACGATGCCCGAACCGAGGCCGCCGCGCTCGCGCGCATTGCGCACCTTCGGCCCGGTCTCGACCCGGACCACGGCGGGGCCGACGCGGTCGGTGACGTCGATCACGGCATTGGAATAGGCATCCAGCAAAGCCCGGTCATCAACCTGGGCAGCATCGTCCACCCGCGGTGACGGCCTGTCACCGGCGGCATCTGAGGTAAAATCCAGCATGGCGAGAATCCTTTGGTCCCCTCAGATGGTGACCTGCTCCCACCGCTGCAAGTGGTTACGTCACGTACCTGCCCGGGTGGCTAGGGCAAGATGAGTTTGGATCGAAACGGCTCGGCCGCGCACTTGCTTCACCTCTCCCCGATGGGGAGAGGTGAAGCTTCGCTGTCGTTGCAGAACAGCCTGATCTCGTCAGGCCCTAGGTCGCCCGCCGCAGCGTGCCGCCGCGCGCTTTGACCGGATCGAGCAGCGACCAGTCGCCGTCCGGCAGCACGTGGCCCTTCGGGAACGGCGCGCGCAGCTCGAGCCCGAGCGAGCGCAGCACGCGATCGTCGCGGTAGTAGCATTGCAGCACCACGCGGACGAGCGTCGCTGCGGCAGCGCCGCCACGGCCACGAAACGCCTGCGCCACTGCATCGCGCCCGGCATCGTCGAGCTCGGCGAGCGGCTTGCCGGCGAGCTTTGCCAGATGATCGAGCGCCTGCGCGACCGGCGCGGTGTCGCGGCCGAGCGTTGCGAGCATGTCGGCCTGGATCGCGGGATCGTCGGCCCCCGGCACCTTGTACTCCGCACTTTCGGGAACGATCATCGCAGCAATGGTGCGGAGATCGGCGCGCTGGGCTGCGGTCAGTTGTTTGCTATCGGACATGTCGGTCTCTGTCGGTCTCAGTCGAACAGGTTGGCGAGGCGCTGCTTCATCTGGTCGGCGATGTAGAGCGCGAGGGCCTGGATGGTGGAGGTCGGGTTCACGCCACCCGAGGTGACGAAGATGCTGCCGTCGACGATGAAGAGGTTCTTCACGTCGTGCGAGCGGCCCCATTCGTTGACCACGGAGCGCGCCGGATCGGTCCCCATCCGCGCGGTGCCGAGCAGATGCCAGCCGCCCCACGGGATCGGATCGTTGATGCAGATGTCGGTGGCGCCGGCGACCTCGAGAATCTCGCGGCCGCGCGCCAGGCCATGGTCCATCATCTTCCGGCTGTTTGCGCTGATCGTGTAGTCGATCTTCGGCGCCGGAATGCCGTGGCCGTCCTTCAGGACCGGATCGAGCGTGACGCGGTTGTGCTCCTCCGGCAGATCCTCGCAGATCGCCGACACCGCGAGGCGATGACCGTTGAGCTTGCGGAACACGCGGTGATGATCCTTGCCCCAGGGCAAGATGCCCTTCTGCTCGCTCGCAACCGCCTCGAACACCGGCCCGGCGCCGCGGCCGAACTGGATGCCGTAGCCACGGACGAAGCCGCGCGACAGGTCCGTGTCGTAGAACTCCTTGCTCCACAGGCAGGTCGGCGGCGCGCGGTTGCTGTCGGTGGGCTCCTTCACGAAGCCGTAGACCTGCGCGTAGGGGTGAAACATCAGGTTCTTGCCGACCAGGCCCGACGAGTTGGCGAGGCCATTCGGGAATTTTCCCGACACCGAATTGAGCAACAGCCGCGGCGTGCCGACGCCGTTGCAGGCGACGATGACGACCTCGGCCGGCTGGAATTGCTCGACGCCATCCTTGTCGTAGTACACGACGCCGGAGGCCATGCCGTGCTCGTTGGTCAGGATCTCCCGGACCCGGCAATGGGTCTTGAGCTCGACCCCGGCGCGGATCGCGTGCGGCCAGTAGGTGATGTCGGTCGAGGCCTTGGCGCCCTGCGCGCAGGCCGGCGTGCAATGGCCGAGATTGATGCAGCGCGCCCTGCCCTCGTAATCCATCGTCGCAACCGTCGTGTCCGACGGCCACCAGTGCCAGCCGAGCTTGTTCATGGCCTTGCCGATCAGCGGGCCTGATAGCCCGAGCGGCTGCTGCGGCATCGGCGGATGGCTGAGCGGCGACAGCGGATCGCCCGACAGGCCCGAGACGCCCATCATGCGATCGTTCTCCTCGAAGAACGGCATGAGCGCGTCGTAATCGATCGGCCAGTCGTCGGCGACGCCGTCGAGCGTCTTCACCTTGAAGTCGGACGGATGCAGCCGCGGCCAGTGCGCGGTGTACATCACCGTCGAGCCGCCGACGGCGTTGAAGTTGACGACCTTGATCGGCGAATTGTCGTCATTGATCGGATAGTCCTCGGGCCGCTTGCGGACATTCGGGCTGGACGACCACTCGCCGTAGAATTTCGCCTCCCAGTCGCGGCCGGTGCTCGGATATTCGGCAGGGTTCATCCAGCCGCCCTGATCGAGGCAGAGGATATGCATCTTGGTGTCGGCGAGGCTCCACGCCACCGCGGCGCCGGAGGCGCCGGCGCCGATGATCAGGACGTCAACGGGATCGTTCTTCATTCTTGTTCCTTGGAGTTTCTTTTTCTGTCATTGCGAGCGAAGCGAAGCAATCCATTGTTTCCTCACGCGGCGAAATGGATTGCTTCGTCGCTTCGCTCCTCGCAATGACGGCCGGTGATGCGGCTCAATTCACGATTCTCACCGGCAAGCTTCGTATACCGCGGATGAAATTGGAATAGAGCCTTTGCGGCGGGCCCATCAGCTCAAAACGCAGATCGCGCGCCAGAACCTCCTCCCAGAGGATGCGCAATTGCTGCTCGGCGAGGCGGTCGCCGACGCAGCGGTGGACACCGGCGCCGAAGGCGAGATGCTGGCGCGGCTTGGCGCGGTCGATGATGAATTCGTCGGCACGCTCGATCTTGTCCTCGTCGCGGTTGCCGGAGATGTACCACATCACGACCTTGTCGCCTTTCTTGATCCGGCGGCCGGCCAGTTCGACGTCATTGCGCGCGGTGCGGCGCATGTGCAGCACCGGCGTGTGGTAGCGGATGGTCTCCGACACCAGGTTCGGGATCAGCTCCGGCCTCGCACGGACCAGCTCGAACTGCTCCGGATTCTCGCACAGCGCCATCAGCCCGGCCGACATCGAGTTGCGCGTGGTGTCGTTGCCGCCGACGATCAGGAGCCCGATGGTGCCGATGAACTCGCGCGGCTCCAGATTTCGAGTGGCCTCGGAATGCGCCAGCATCGAGATCAGGTCGAAGGTCGGCGGCGCGTCGACCCGCGCGTCCCATAGTTTTCGGAAATATTCTCCCATCTTGACCAGCTCGGCGGTGCGTTCAGCTTCCGAATGCACGACCGCGTCTGGGGACTCGGCGTTGGCGATCGCGACATCGGACCACCAGGTCAGCTTGGCGCGGTCCTCAGCGGGGAAATCGAACAGCGTCGCCAGCATCATGTTGGTGAGGTCGACCGAGACCCGCTCGGCCCAGTCGAAGGTCTCGTTGCGCGGCAGCGCATCGAGCACGGCTGAGGTGCGCTTGCGGATCAAGGCATCTAAATTGGCGAGGTTCGACGGCGCCACGATCGGCGCGACCGTGCGGCGTTGCGCAGTGTGGCCGGGCGGGTCCATGCGGATGAAGCTCGGCCGCTCCTGCCCCTTCGGTTGGTCGGCGACCTGGATACCGCCGAGCTCGGAGGCCGAGGAATAGTTCTGATGGTCCAGCTCGACCGCAAAGATGTCGTCGTAGCGCGTCACCGACCAGTACGGACCGTAGGCCGAGGCCTCGCAATAATGCACGGGATCGTCGCGGCGGAGCTGCGCGAACAGCGGCCGCCAGGTGTCATCCTGATAAAGCCGGGGGTTGCTGACGTCTGTCGACGTCGGCCTGCGCAGCGCTTCTCCCATCGCTTCACTCCCGCTGGTTCCGTCGCCGCTTGGCGGGCGATCGTCTTTGTCAGCCGACGATAGAGGAAATCCCGCGGCTGAGTAAAGCCGCGGGGCGGACCGTCCGCCGCGCGGAATGCGCGCGGGCCGGCGCTCCCGGCAAATCGCGATAGCTGCCCCGCTGTTCGACGTTTGTCGGCAGCTACGAGACCGGCTAGCCTTGCCGGCAATCAACCCATCAGGGAGCAACGACAGGTGGCCGCATTGCGCCAGGACAACAGCCAGCAGACGGCTGCGCTGGACTACGACGTCATCATCATCGGTGCCGGCCTGTCCGGCATGTACCAGCTCTACCGGCTGCGCGAGCTCGGCCTCTCGGCGCGCGTGTTCGAGGCCGGCACCGGCGTCGGCGGCACCTGGTACTGGAACCGCTATCCCGGCGCGCGCTTCGATTCCGAAAGCTATTCCTACGGCTACTCGTTTTCGAAGGAGCTGCTCGACGAATGGGAATGGTCCGAGCATTTCGCCGGCCAGCCCGAGACCTTGCGCTACTGCAACTATGTCGCCGACAAGTTCGATCTGCGCCGCGACATCCAGTTCGAAAGCCGCGTCACGTCCGCGATCTACCAGGACGATTCGCGAAGCTGGCAGGTCACGCTGGAGAACGGCGCGCGCCATAGCTGCCGATTCCTGATCACCGCGATCGGCCCGCTGTCGACGCCGACCCTGCCGCGCATCGAGGGCCGCGACGATTTCAAGGGCCAGTCGTTTCACACCGCGCGTTGGCCGAAAGCGAAGGTGGATTTCGCCGGCAAGCGCGTCGCCGTGATCGGCACCGGCGCGACCGGTATCCAGACCATCCAGACCATCGCCGGCGAGGTCGGCCACCTCACCGTGTTCCAGCGCACCGCCAACTGGGCGGCGCCGCTGCACAACGGCAAGATCGATGCGGAGACCCAAGCCAGGATCAAGGCCGGCTATCCCGAGATCTTTGCGCGCTGCAAGGAGACCTTCGCCTGCTTCGTCCATACGCCTGACCCGCGCGGCGCGTTCGAGGTCAGCGACACCGAGCGCGAGGCGTTCTACGAGAAACTTTATGGCGAACGCGGCTTCGGCATCTGGCAGGGCAACTTCAAGGACATCCTGATCGACCGCGAGGCGAATGCAACGATCAGCGATTTCGTCGCCCGCAAGATCCGCGAGCGTGTCACGGATCCCAGGGTCGCCGAGATGCTGATCCCGAAGAACCACGGCTTCGGCACGCGGCGGCTGCCGCTCGAGACCTACTATTACGAGGTCTACAACCGCGACAATGTCGAGCTTGTCGATCTGAAGCAGACGCCGATCGAGCGGATCACGCCCGAGGGTATCCGCACCAGCGACAAGGACTACGCCTTCGACATCATCATATACGCCACCGGCTTCGATGCCATCACCGGCAGCTTCGACAACATCGATCTCCGCGGCGCACACGGCGCACGGCTGAAAGAGAAGTGGACGCACGGCCCGGAAACCTATCTCGGGCTGATGGTCGACGGCTTCCCCAACATGATGATGCTGATGGGCCCGCACACCGCGCTCGGCAACATCCCGCGCAGCATCGAATACAGCGTCGACTGGGTCACCGGCCTGCTCCGCTTCGCACAAGAGAAAGGCCTGACCTTCCTCGACGCCACCCCCGAAGGCACCGCCGACTGGACCGATCATGTCAAGGCGCTCGGCGTCGGGCTCTTGTCCAACGAGGTCGATTCCTGGATGACCGGCATCAACCGCAACGTCGAAGGCAAGCAGACCCGCATCGTCGCCCGCTACAGCGGCAGCGCGCCGGCATATCGCGCAAGGTGTGATGAGGTGGCTGCGAAGGGGTATGCGGAGTTGAGGCTGGGGTAGGTCACGTATTGAAGGAGAACGTGGCCGCACACACTACCGTCGTCCCGGCGCAGGCCGGGACCCATACGCCGCGGCTTGTGTCGTGAAAGGGACTCGTCGTTCCAGCATCGCGCGATGGCTTGCCTCGGTGGTTGATGGTGTGGACGGCCCCCTACGGCATCAGTGTGCCAGAATGAGGTTGTTGTAAATCTCAGACAAGGAGACCGTCCGTGAGAGAGATTATCCGTATTGGGATGGATACGTCGAAGCATATTTTTGTGCTGCATGGAGTTGACGCGGCGGAACAGCCGGTGTTGCGCAAGAAGCTGTCGCGCAAGCAGGTGCTTGAGTTTTTTGCCAAGCTTCCGCCGACCGTGATCGGGATGGAGGCCTGCGGGGCGGCTCATTACTGGGGGCGCGAGCTTGGCAAGCTTGGCCATGAGGTGAAGCTGATAGCGCCGCAGTTGGTGAAGCCTTATGTGCTGCGGAACAAGAACGACGGGCGAGATGCGGATGGGGTGTGCGAAGCGATGGGCCGACCGCGGATGCGGTTTGTGCCGGTGAAGAGCGCCGAACAGCAGGCCGCGCTGATGCTTGCAGGTGTCCGCGATGGGCTGATCGGCCGCCGTACCCAGCTCAGCAATGCGATCCGCGGCTACGCGGCGGAGTTTGGCCTGATCGCGCCGAAGGGGTTGGACAAGATCGAGCCGCTGTTGGCCCGGATCACGCAGGACGAGAGCGTTCCCGCTATGGCGCGCGAGCTGTTCGCCATGCAGGGCCGTGACTATGCGCAGTTGCAGGGTGAGCTGAAGGCGGTCGAGGCCAGGCTGCTGGCCTGGCACCAGGCCAACGCCACAAGCCGTCGTCTGGCCCAGATCCCCTCGGTCGGTCCGATCATCGCGACCTCGCTTGTGATGAAGACGCCGGACCCGCACGCCTTCCGCTCCGGCCGCTTGTTCGCGGCCTGGCTCGGCCTGACGCCCAAGGACCATTCCACCGCCGGCAAAACCAGGCTCGGCAAGATCACCCGCGCTGGCGACGAGACCCTGCGTCGCCTGCTCGTGGCCGGGGCGACCGCGGTGATCCGGCAGGCAAGGCTCGGGCGCGGCCACCCCTCGCGCTGGCTCGTGGCGTTGCTCAGGCGCAAGCCGCCGAAGCTTGCGGCCGTGGCGCTCGCCAACAAGGTGGCCCGCATCGCCTGGAAGCTGATGGCGACCGGCGAGAGCTATGATGCCGCACGCATGAACGCTGTCACCTAACAGGTCGGCCGGCCGGACGTAGCGCTCGCCGGACGAACCGGAGCTGCAAGAGCAGATGGAATGATCGATCGATCCAGAACGCGAGACAAGCCGCGGGACCCATTGGCCTTCACAAGGTCGCCAGGTTGTTTGGCACTCGCGTCGCGGAAACCATCTTGGCCCAGCGATCAACACGATCGCATCAAACAGGCCGGACATATGGATGACAGCGATCCGACCAATCCCAGAAAGCTCTTGTGCCACGGGGGCCGTCCACATATGGGTCCCGGCCTGCGCCGGGACGACACCGAGTTTGATGCACGATCCGCTAACCCACCCTACGCAGCATCACCACGCATCGATACACGGCCGCTTGCGGTGCGTGCGCGGCTCTACCTTCGGCACCGAGCGCAGGCCGGCCATGATCCAATGCCTGGTGTCGGCGGGGTCGATCACCTCATCGATCTCGAGCACCGAAGCGATCGAGACCGCCTTGCCGTTGGCGTAGAGCTCGGCGACCTTGGTCTGGAAGTACTTCTCGCGCTCGAGGGGGTCCGCGATCGCCTCCATCTCCTTGCGGAAGCCGAGGCGGACATAGCCCTCCAGGCCCATGCCGCCGAATTCGCCGGTCGGCCACGCCACCGTGAAGAACGAGGCGTGGAAGCCGCCGCCGATCATCGATTGCGCGCCGAGACCATAGCCCTTGCGCAGCACGACGCCGAACAGCGGCACCGTGATGCTGGCGCCGGTGACGAACATCCGCGCGACATGGCGCACGATCGCGGTCTTCTCTGCCTCGGGACCGACCATGAAGCCCGGCGTGTCGCACAGTGAGACGATCGAGATGTCGAAGGCGTCGCACAGCTGCATGAAGCGCGCGGCCTTGTCGCCGGCCGCAGCGTCGATCGCGCCGCCGAGATGTTTCGGATTGTTGGCGATCAGGCCGAACGGCTTGCCCTCGATGCGGATGAAGGCCGTGATCATGCCGACGCCGAAATCGCGCCGGATCTCCAGCACCGAGCCTTCGTCGGCGATCAGGTCGATCACGTTGCGGATGTCGTAGACCCTTAGGCGATTTTCCGGGATCGCGCGGCGCAGCAGCCGCTGGTCCGGCGCGATCCAGTCCTGCACCGCGCCCTGGAAATAGGACAGGTATTTCTGCGCCACCGTCGTCGCCTCTGCCTCGTCCTCGACCAGGATGTCGATCACGCCGTTCGGGGACTGGAACGAGACAGGGCCGACCTCGGCCGGATGGTAGACGCCGAGGCCGCCGCCCTCGATCATCGCCGGACCGCCCATGCCGATCGAGGCGTTCTTGGTGGCGATGATGACGTCGCAGACGCCGAGCATCGCGGCATTGCCGGCGAAGCAATAGCCCGAGACCACGCCGATGACGGGCACGAGGCCGGAGAGCTTGGCGAACTGCACGAAGGACGGGCCGTCGAGGCCGGTCATGCCGAGCCGGTCGGTATCGCCGGGCCGGCCTCCGCCGCCCTCGGCATAGAACACCAGCGGCATGCGCCACTGCTCGGCGAGACCGAGCATGCGGTCGATCTTCTTGTGGTTCATATGGCCCTGGGTGCCGGCGAGCACGGTGTAGTCGTAGGAGATCACCATGCAGCGCGCGCCGTCGGCGCCGAAATCCCTGGCGTTGACGGTGGCAACGCCCGCGATCAGGCCGTCGGCCGGGGTGTTCTTGATGAGGTCCTCGACCTTGCGGCGGCGGCGTTGTGCCGCGATCGCGAGCGAGCCGTATTCGACGAACGAACCCTCATCGACCAGCTGCGCGATGTTCTCGCGCGCGGTGCGCTGGTTGGTCTTGCGGCGGCGCTCCACCGAGGCGGGGCGGTTCTCGTCCAGCGTGATCGCCTTGCGCGCGATCAGTTCGCCGAGATCAGGGCGGATGTGATCGAGATCGATCGCAGCCTCTTCCGCCGCATGATGGCCGTCGACCTCGGCAGGCTCCAGGAACAGGATCGGCTCGCCATGCATCAGGGTGACGCCGGGGCCACCGGCGATCTTCGTCACCCGGCCGCCATGCGGCGCGGCAACGAGATGCTCCATCTTCATCGATTCCAGCACCGCGATCTGCTGGCCGGGTCGGACCAGATCGCCCTCCGTGACCTCGATCGCCACGATCGTGCCCTGCAACGGCGCGGGCACCGGGAGCGATCCCTCCGGCGCCGCCTCGGTGGCGACGGACCTGGTCGCCGCCGCCTCGCTCACCTCGATCAAAGGTGTGGCGAGATCGCTGGCCGCGCCGACCAGCGCCGCCACATGCGTATCGATGAAATTGGTGCTGATCTTGTTCCGGGCAAAGCTCTGGTGCGCCAGGATCGCGCCGAGGAACGGGATGTTGGTGGCGACGCCGCCGATGCGGAATTCGCGCAAGGTGCGCGACGCCTTGTGCACCACGTCGGTCCATTTCGGGCTCGGCGAATGCACGATGACCTTTGCCAGCAGCGAGTCGAACGCGGCGCTGGTCCGGTAGCCGGAATAGCCGAACGTATCGACCCGGACGCCGGGTCCTGACGGCAGGTCGAAGACGGCCAGCGTGCCGCCGGTCGGCTTCGTCACGCCCTTCTCGTCCATCACCTCCATGTTGACGCGCAGCTGCATGGCATAGCCGCGCGGCAGCGGCACCGCTGATTGTGCGAGCCCGAGCGAAGTCAGCGCGGCGCCGGCGGCGACCGCAAGCTGCGCGCGGACCAGGTCGATGCCGAGCACCACCTCGGTGACGGTATGCTCGACCTGGAGCCGCGGATTGGCCTCGATGAAGGCGAAGGCGCCCTCGCCCTCACCGGCCTCGTCATCGACAAGGAATTCGAAGGTGCCGAGATTGTCGTAGCGGGCGGCGGCGGCGAGCTGCTTTGCGGCTTCGATGATGCGTGCGCGCAGGGCCTCGCTCAGCGACGGGCTCGGCGCCACCTCGATGAGTTTCTGGTTACGGCGCTGGATGGTGCATTCGCGTTCCCAGAGATGGCTGATCGCACCATGACGATCGCCGATGATCTGCACCTCGATGTGGCGGGCCTTGCGGATCAACCTCTCGACATAGACCGTATCGTTGCCGAACGCCGCCTTGGCCTCCGACTGGCAGCGCGCGTAGGCCTCCTCAAGTTTGGCCGCGTCCTCGACCACGCGCATGCCGCGCCCGCCGCCGCCGGCGATCGCCTTGACCATCACGGCAGCATTGGCGCCGAGCGAGGTGAAGAAGGCTTTTGCCTCGTCCAACGTCGTTGCGCCTGACGTGCCGGCGATGATCGGCACGCCGCATTTTTTCGCCAATGCCTTTGCCTTGGCCTTGTCGCCGAACAGATCGAGCGCCTCCGGCGACGGGCCGACGAAGGTGATCTTCTCCTCGGCGCAGCGCCGCGCCAGCTGCGTGTTCTCGCTGAGGAAGCCATAGCCCGGATGCAGCGCGTCGCAACCTGCAGCCTTGGCTGCCGCTATCACTGCCTCGATATCGAGATACGCCCGCGCGCCGCGCCCGGGGATCTCGTGGCTCGCGTCGGCGGATCGGACATGCAGCGAGGCGGCATCGTCGGCGGGATAGATCGCGACCGTCGCGATGCCGCTCTCGGCCGCGGCACGGGCAATGCGGATCGCGATCTCACCGCGGTTGGCAATCAGCAGTTTCTTGAACGACATAACGGTTCCACCTGAGATCAACGATCCTTCATGGTCGGATCGAGCACGACACGCAAGGATTCCCCCAGCGCATTGAACGCCAGGGAGACGACGAGAATGGCAAGGCCCGGCGCATACATCTGCTCCGGGGCGATTTCCATATATTGATAGGCGCGCGCCAGCATGGCGCCCCAGCTCGGGTCCGGCGGCTGGATGCCGAGGCCGAGGAACGACAGGCTGGCTTCGGCCAGGAGCGCCGCGGCGAGCAGCAGCGTCACCTGCACGATGACCGGCTGCAGCGTGTTCGGCAGCACGTGGCGCCACAGCACATGCCAGGTCGGCGCGCCAAAACCCCTCGACGCGTCGACATAGAGCTCCTGCCGCACGATCAGCGTGCGGGCGCGCACGATGCGCGCCAGCGCCGGAAACATCGTGATGCCGATCGCGATCATGCCGTTGGTAAGCCCAATGCCGAGCGCGCCGGTGACCGCGATCGCCAGCACGATCGCGGGAAACGACAGGAAGGTGTCGATGATCCGGCTGATGATGTCGTCGATCCAGCCGCCGAAATAGCCGGCGACGAGGCCGACCGGCAGCCCGATCAGGACCGCGACGCCGACCGCAAGCAGGCTGGCATAGACGGTGGCCGGCGCGCCGTAGATCAGGCGGGAGAAGATGTCGCGGCCGAGGTCATCGGTGCCGAGCAGATGTAATGGCCCCGGTGGCGCCAGCATGTTGTTCACGTCCTGCGCGGTCGGCGCGTAAGGCGCGATCCAGGGCGCGCCGATTGCCACGACAACGAGCCCCGATAGCACCAGGATCGACAGCGCAGCACGGAGATCCCCGGCGAGCCAGCGCAGGAAACGCCGAAGCCGGGTCGGCTTGGCCGGCATCTTGAGCGGAGCGAGCGCGGTGTCGGTCATTGCTCGATCCTCGGATCGACCGCCGCACAGAGCAGGTCGGTGATCAAATTCACTGCGATCACGACCACCACCATGGTGAAGACCACGCCTTGCACGATCGGGAAATCACGCTGGATCGCACCGCGCACGATCAGGCTGCCGAGGCCGGGAATGGCGAACACCGCCTCGATCACGACGGTCGCCGCCAGCATGCGGTTGACCAGCAGGCTGATGATGGTCAGCAGATTGACCCCGACATTCTTCAGGCCGTGCTGCCAGAGAATCCGCGACATCGACAGCCCCTTGGCGTGCAGGGTGCGGACATATTGCGAGGACAGCACCTCCAGCAAGGCGCCGCGCAGCTGGCGCGCGACCTCGGCCATGCCATAGGCCGCGATCGCGACGGCAGGCAGCAGCGCGTGCCGGATCGCATCGATCGGCGAGGCGCTGAAGGATTTTGCGCCGGTCGCCGGCAGCCAGTTCAGCTTGAGCGAGAACTCAGCCACCAGAATCATCGCAAGCCAGAAGCCGGGCACCGCGACGCCGAGCGAGGCGATCATGCTGATCAGCTTGTCGACCCAGCCGTTCGGTTTGATCGCGGCCATCACGCCCATCGGAATCCCCGTGACCAGCGCCAGCAGCAGCGCAATCACGACGATCAGCAGCGTGTTCGGGAACGCACGCCCGATCGAGACCGCGACCTTCTCGCCGGTCAGAAGCGATTGCGAGAGATCGCCCTGCGCGACATGGCCGAGCCAGGCGCCATATTGCACCAGAAACGGCCGGTCGAGGCCGTAGATTGCCCTGATCTCGGTGATCCGCGCGTCGGTCGCGTTGTCGCCCGCCAGCGTCACCGCGATGTCGCCGGGCACCAGCTTGAGCAGCGCAAACACCATGAAGGTCGCGAGCAGGATCACGGGCAGCGCCTGCACCAGGCGGCTGCCGATGACCTTGACTGGTGACCGTCGTGCCATGGTTCAGCCTTCGAGCCAGACGTCGTCGTATTTAGGTTTGCCAAGAAGATTGGGCCGATAACCCTGCACCTTCTTGTTCATGGCAACCAGCTCGAACTGGAACGCCAGCGGCGCCACAAAGGCGTTTTCCATGACCAGTCGCTGCACAATGGAGAACGCCTTGCGCCTGACCTCGATATCCTCAGACGCGCGCGATTCCTTGATCGCGGCCTCGAGTTCGGCCGGCACCGGCGCGCGACCGCCATTGTAATAGGCGTCCTTGGTGAACATCAAAGAATAGGTCAGGCTCGGGTCGGGCCGTCCGGTCCAGGCCGAGAGCAGCCCGGCCCCTTTCTTCTCCGGACCGAAGAACGCTGCAGAGGCCTCCGCGATCGGGGCATTGACGAACCGCACATTCATGCCGGCCTTGCGCAACTGCTCGATCAGGATCTCCTGACGCTGCACCGAATCCTGGTCCGGATAGCCGCCGAGCTCGATCGGGGTGCCCTCCTTTAAGCCAGCCTCGGCGAGGAGCTTGCGTGCCTTGTCGGGATCGTAGGGATAGAGTTTGGCGACCTCGGCATCATAGGCCCAATGCGCCTTCGGCAAGTTCATGTAGGCGGGCTCCGCGAGGCCGGCGAGCGCGGCCTTGACGAAGGACTCGCGGTCGATCGCGAAGTTGAGCGCCTGGCGAACCTTGACGTTGTCGAACGGCGGCTTGGCCCAGTTGAGGAAAATCTGGAGCACGTAGAGCGTCGGGCCGTGCACCACCTTGACGCTGGAGGCGCGCTCGATGATCGCTTTCTGCCGCGGCGGCAATTGATAGATCAGGTCGTTCTGCCCGGCGGTGACCGAGCGCGCGCCGGTGGTGAGTTCGGGAATGATCGAGAACTCGATGCCGTCCGGCCAAGGCCGGTCCGGCTTCCAGTATTTCTCGTTGCGCTTGACCACGATCTTCTCGCCGTCGGCCCAGCTCACGAAGGCGTAGGCGCCGGCGCCGACCGGCTTGCGCGTCACGACGCCGCCCTCGGCCGCCTTCAGCGCCGTCGGCGAGACCATCATGCCGGCGCGGTCGGAGAGAATGCCGGGCAGCGCGGTATCCGGCGTCTTCAGCTTCAAGGTCACCTGCTGCGGACCGGTGACCTCGACCGAGGCGACCGAGAGCAGATCGGCCTTGATGTTCGACTTCGCGTCGCTCCGGTTGCGATCGAGGTTGAACTTGACAGCTTCCGCATCGAGCGGCGTACCGTCATGGAAGGTGACGCCTGAGCGGATATTGAGCACCAGCGTATTGGGATCGGTGAACTTCCAGCTCTCCGCAAGACCCGGCTTCGGCTTCAGCGTCTCGAACTCCCATTCGGTCAGCGTGTCGTACATCGTGAACAGGAAGGCGTGGTCGGAGCCGGCGCCGCCGGTTGCCGGATCGAGGCTCGACGGATTGGCCAGCGCTGATATCCGCAAGGTGCCGCCCTTCTTCGGCGCGGCTTGCGCAAACGCGCTGCCGCCGAGCGCGGTGCTGGCGAGCGCCCCCGAGATCAGCGCCATGGCCTCGCGTCGTGTCGTCATCGTCATGGCGTTGTCTCCGGTTGTGAGTTCGGCGAAAAATTCGGGCGGTCGGCGAAATGGCAGGCCACCCAGTGATCGGGCTTCAACTCGCGCCACTCCGGCACACGCTCGGTGCAGAGCGGCTGCGCGTGCGGGCAACGGGTACGGAAGCGGCAGCCCGACGGCGGATCGATCGGGCTCGGCACCTCGCCCTGCAGCACGATCCGCTGCGCCTCGCGCATCGATGACGGCAGCGGTCGCGGCTCGGCCGACAGCAATGCGATGGTGTAGGGGTGCAGCGGCCGCTCGGCGACCTCTTCGGTCGGCCCGAGCTCGACGAACTGGCCGAGATACATGACAGCGACGCGCTCGCTGATATGCGAGACCACGGCAAGATCATGGGTGATGAAGACATAGGTCAGCCCGAGGTCGCGCTGCAGATCGGCAAACAGGTTGAGCACATCGCCGCGGATCGACATGTCGAGCGCGGCCACCACCTCGTCGCAGACGATCAGTTTCGGCTTCAAGGTCAGCGCGCGGGCGATCACGACGCGCTGCTTCTGGCCGCCGGACAGCTGGTGCGGATAGCGCTCGCCGAACTCCTGCGGCAGCCCCACGCGCTCCAGCGCCTCCCGCGCTAGCCGCTCCCGCTCGGCGCGGCTGCCGACGCGGGCAAGCTGCAGCGGCTCGAGCACGGAGGCCAGGATCGTCATGCGCGGATTCAGCGCCGCGTTCGGATCCTGGAAGATGATCTGATAGTCGCGGCGATGGCTCTGGAATTCTTGGCGCGGCAGCGCCAGCGGGTCGATGCCGTCATGCAGGATGGCGCCGGCGCTCGGCTTCAGCAGAAACACCAGCGCGCGGCCGATCGTGGTCTTGCCCGATCCGGATTCGCCGATGATGCCAAACGTCTCGCCGCGGCGGACGTCGAAATTGACGCCATCGACCGCCTTCACGGTGGCGCGACGGTCCGAGGTCTGGAAGCGGACCTGGAGGTCGCGCACCGAGATGATGGGCTCGCTGCGCTGTTCAGCGGATGCTGCGGTCATTGCGTCGCGACCTTCGCAGCAGCCGGCGTATCGGGCGGGTGCAGCGCGCCCGGCAAATTGAGCTCGGCAAAGCGCCAGCAGCGCACCTTGCGGCCGCCGCCGGCGTCCTGCAGCTTCTGCTCGGCCTCGCAGCCCTTGGCGGCATGCGCGCAGCGGGCGCGGAAGCGGCAGCCGGCCGGCATCTCCGCGATCGACGGCACCCGGCCCGGGATCGACGGCAGCCGACCGTGCCGCGGGCTCAAATGCGGCAGCGAGCGCAGGAGACCCGACGTGTAGGGATGCAGCGGCCGCACCAGCGCCTCGTCGACGGTGGCGTCCTCGATCACCTCGCCGGCATACATCGTGATCATCCGCGTGCAGGTCTCGGCGACGACGCCGAGATCATGGGTGATCAGCATCAGCGCGGTTTTCGAGGTCTCGCTGATGTCGCGCAGCAGTTCGAGGATCTGCGCCTGCACGGTGACGTCGAGCGCGGTGGTTGGCTCGTCCGCGATCAGGAGCTGCGGGCCGCAAATCAGGCTTGCCGCGATCATCACGCGCTGGCGCATGCCGCCGGAGAGCTGGTGCGGATAGTCGTCGATCCGCCGCTCCGGCGAGGCGATGCCGACGCGGCGGAGCATCTCCAGGGTTTTGGCGCGTGCTTCCTCGTAGCTGACATCGGTATGGACGCGTAGCGTCTCCGCGATCTGGTGGCCGACGGTGAAGACCGGATCGAGCGCGCTCATCGGCTCCTGGAAGATCATCGCGATCCGCTTGCCTCGGATCGCGCGCATCTGCCACGCGCTGCAGGAGGCGAGATCGGTGCCGTCGAACAGGATCTTGCCGTCGAGGCCGGCAAAATTGCCCGGCAAGAGGCGCAGGATCGACAGGCCGGTGATGGTCTTGCCGCAGCCGCTCTCGCCGACAATTCCGACCCGCTCGCCGGGCGCGATGTCGAAATCGATCCGGCGCGTCGCTTGCCAGACGCCCTGCGCGGTCCTGAAACGGATGCCGAGCCCGCGCACGGACAGCAGCGGCCGCGCGCCGTCGCGCGCGCCCTCCGCCCTGCGCTGTGCCGGCTGGCCTGCCTCCATCAACCCGCCGCCCGCTTCTTCTCTTTCACCAGCTGCTCCTCCATCAGCATCTCGGTGCCGATAATGCCCTCGCGGCTGAGCTCCTCAAGCTCGGCGTCGGAGAGGCCGAGCATGCCGGACAGGATCTCGCGATTGTGCTCGCCGAGCGTCGGCGGCACCGAGCGGATCGCGAACGGCGCCTCGCTTTCGCGGAACGGCATCGACGGCTGCGGATGCTTGCCGATGAAGGCGCGGTCGACCTGCTGGATGAAATCGCGGGCGTCGAGCTGCGGGTCCTGCAGCAGATCGATCGGCAGCCGCGCGACGCCGGATGCGATCCCTTCGGCCTGCAACGCAGCCATCACCGCGTCCGGATCGCGTGCCGAGGTCCAGGCCGTGATCGCAGCCTCGATCTCGGCCTCGATGGCGCGCCGGCCCGCGGCCGCCTTGAGCGTCTCGTCCGTCGCCCAGTCCTCGCGGCCGAGCAGCCGCGCGAGCCTGGGCCACATCGCGTCATCGGACACCGCGACCACGATCCAGTTGTCCTCGCCATCGCAGCGAAAGCAGCCGTGCGGCACGAAGTCAGGATGGCGGTTGCCATACTTCGTCGGCGGCTTGCCGCCGATCGAATGCGCCATGATCCAGGGTGCGGCGAACGGCATCATGCACTCGATCTGCGCGAGATCGATGAACTGCCCCTGCCCCGTCAGCCTGGCGTGGATCAGCGCCGTCAACACCGCGGCAGCGCCGTTGAGGCCGCCGACGGCATCGCCGAACGCGGTGTGACTCATCACAGGCGGGCCGCCGGGATCACCGACCACGCTTGGCAGGCCGGAGCCCTGCTCCAAGGTCGAACCGTAAGCGCGGCAATCGCGATGCATGCTGCCGGCACCGAACGCCGACATCGACATCATCACGAGCTTCGGATTGATCTCGCTCAGCACGTCGTAGCCGAGACCGAGCTTGGGCAGCACCTCGACCGAATAATTGTCGACCACGAGGTCGGCATCGGCGAGCAGGCGTTTGGCCAGTGCAAGCCCCTTCGGCCGGGTCAGATCGAGCGTGATGCCGCGCTTGTTGCGGTTCATGATGCAGTAGCGCACCGACTTCTCGTACATCTGCTCCAGCACATAGGCCGGGCGGCGGTCGACGCCGCGCCACCAGTCCGGATACTGGGTCGCCTCGATCTTGATGACGTCGGCGCCGAGATCGGCGAGCGTGCGGGTACAGATCGGCCCGGCCCATCCCATCGAGAAATCGACGACGCGGATGCCCTCGAGCGGCAGGCGATTGGTCGGAGCCGGCTTCGGTGCCGGCGCACGCGGCGCAGCCTCGGGCCTTACCTGCTGCTCGCCGAGATCGGGCACGCGGCCACCGCGCAGCGGCGGCGTTCCCGTCAATCGTTGCATCGTGCCGGCGGAAAAGCCGGTCTCGTTGCCGACCGTGATCGGGACGATGGCGCCGCGCGCACGCTTTTCTTCATCGGCGATGAGATCCGCGATCTCCGGCACCGGGACGATCGGGATCTTGCGCTTGAGCCCCTCGGCAAACCATTCCTGCGCGGTGCGCTGCTTCAGCTTCGGCAGGATCTTGCCTTCAATCTCGGCGACGCGTTGCAGCCGGTCGACGCCCATGACCAGCGTCGGATCGTCGCGCAGATCGGTGAGCCCCAGCATCTCGCAGAACGCGCGCCACTGCGCCGGGGTCACCGTGGTGACGCCGAGCCAGCCCTGCTTGGTCTCGTAGATGCCGACCGGAAAGGTCGGCCAGAACCGGTTGACGCCGATCCGCCGCATGATGTCACCGCGCTGGAACGCCTCGAACATGATGTATTCGGTGACGGCGATAGAGGCCTCGAACAGGCTGAGATGGCTGCTGCGCCCGCGCCCATCCTGCATGCGGCCGAGCACCGACGAGGCGGCCGCGATGAAGCCCCACAGCCCGCCGAGAATCCCGGTCTGGAAGTCCGGCGCGTGCATCGGCGGTCCCTGCTCGGGTCCGACCAGCTTCACAAGCCCGGTCAACGCGCGGATGGTGGAGTCGGTCGCCGCGAAATTGGCATAGGGACCGCGATCGCCGAACCAGGCGAGGTCGAGATGGATCAGGCCCGGATTGTTCCGCTTGATCGCATCGAGATCGACGCCGGGACAATTGGCCGCATCGATGCCGCGCCCATCGAGCAGGATGTCGCAGCCGGCAATCAGCTCACGCAGGCGCGACGTGGCGCTCACGTCGCTCCGGTCGAGCACGACACTCGACTTGTTGAAATTGAGAAACCCAAACCACGCGCTGTGCCCCCGCGGCGTCAGCGGCGCAGCGCGGCGAAGCGGATCGCCCGCGGGCGACTCGACCTTCTGCACATCGGCGCCGAAATCAGCGAACAGCCGCGCGCAATAGCTCGTCGCCGCCGCACTTCCGATCTCGACTATCCGCAGATGCGACAACGCGCCCATCACGCTTCCTCGCGACAAAATGACCAGCCGATGCCATCGGCTGATTCAGTTTCTTGTTGCCTGAACTTGAAGCCGCGCCGACTGTGTGATGCAAGTGGAATTTTCTTCCGCTTCACGGAATTCACTGGATTGCCGCAGCACTTTGCAACAAGCGTGCGCTGACGGTCTGCCGCCGTGCGGTTGACGCATTGCTCGATCCGCTATTGTGCTCTCTTCAACACCAACAAACGCCGGGCAGGAAACCATGAGCAAATCCACCACGATCAAAAGCGTCGAGACGCTCGCCTGCGATGCCGGCTGGCGGAATTATCATTTCGTCAAGGTGACGACGTCAGACGGGCTGGTCGGCTGGAGCGAATATGACGAGGGCTTTGGCGCCCCCGGCGTGACGGCTGCGATCGAGCGGCTGTCGGCGCGCGTGGTCGGCAAGAACGCATTCGAGCACGAGCGCATCCATGTCGAACTGTTCGCCGCGACGCGCCCCGCCGCCGGCGGCGTAGTGGCGCTGGCGCTCGGGGCGATCGAGAACGCGCTGCTCGACGTCAAGGCCAAGGCGCTCGGCGTGCCCTGCTACGATCTGCTCGGCGGCAAGATCCGCGACCGCGTGCGGGTCTATTGGTCGCATTGCGCGACCTGGCGCATCAATCATCCGGATTGGTACAAGCCTGCAATCACCGACCTCGACGGCGTCAAGGCGATCGGGGCCGAGGTGCGCGAGAAAAAATTCACGGCGATGAAGACCAACATCTTCGTCTATACCGATGGCAAGCCGCAAGGCTGGCGCCCCGGCTTCGGCTCGCCGTTCCAGCCCGAGATCAATGTCGACCGCAATGTGCTGCGCAATCTCTGCATGCATCTGGAAGCGATACGCGACGGCGCGGGGCCGGATGTCGATCTCTTGCTCGACCTCAACTTCAACGCCAAGACCGAGGGGTATCTGAAGATCCTGCGCGCCATCGAGAAGATGGATATGTTCTGGGTCGAGATCGACACCTTCAACCCGCAAGCGCTCGGCTATATCCGCCGCCAGAGCCCGCACCCGATCTCGTCCTGCGAGACGCTTTTGGGCCTGCGCGAATTCCTGCCCTACTTCACCGAGCAGGCGATGGACGTCGCGATCATCGACACGCCGTGGAACGGCGTCTGGCAGTCGATGAAGATCGCCGCTGCCGCCGAGCATTTCGAGGTCAACGTGGCACCGCATAATTTCTACGGCCATCTCTGCACCATGATGAACGCGCATTTCTGCGCGGCGGTGCCGAACCTGCGCATCATGGAGACCGACATCGATCGCCTGGCCTGGGACCACGAGCTGTTCACCCACGTGCCGGAGTTCGTCGACGGCCATCTCGTGATCCCGGATCGTCCGGGTTGGGGCACCGAGCCGAACGAGGAAGGCCTGCGCGCGCATCCGCCGCAGAACAAGGGCGGCCTGCTGAATTACGGGCTCAAGAAGTAGGTGGTTACTTAGGGAGCTGAGCGGCGGCACCGCCTAACCCGTCATCCTGAGGAGGCCGCGCAGCGGTCGTCTCGAAGGATGCACGGCCACAGTCGGGCCGTCGCCCCTTCGAGACGGCTGCTTTGCAGCCTCCTCAGGGTAACGGTGATGGAGTGACCACCGTGCTCAATTATCCTCGCGCACCGGCGTGAACGCGCTCTCGATCACGTCGCCGATCGGCTGCCAGGCATTGCCGTCGAACTGCACCAGCCGCATCTGCTTGATCGGGCGGAAATCCTTCGGTCCGGTGTTGATCACGATCCCGGGCAGCGCGATCGGGCTCTGGTAGTCCTTCAGCGAGGCGGCCTGCCGCATGATGTTCTCGCGCGACAGGTCGTCGCCGCACTGGCGCAGCACCTGCATCAGCGTGTCGGCGGCGGCATAGCCGAACACGGCGTAGATGTCGTCCTTGTCGCCGTCGGGATAGTACTTGTCCATGAAGGCGTCCCACGCCTTGATCTGCGGATCGTTCTTCCAGGAGGCGTCGCCGGCGTCCTTCAGGAACGAGGTCGAGATCACGCCGAGCGAATTCTGCAGGCCCGCCGGCCGCAACGCGCTGGCGATCGAGGCCGATGCATTGTCGAGGATGAACACCGGATGCCAGTCGAGGTCCGCCGCAGCGCGGATCGCGCGCGCCGCGATCGCCGGCGCACCGTCGAACACCAGGATATCGGCGCCGGAGCCTTTCAGGATCCCGATCTGGTTCTGGATCGCGGTCTCCGACGCGTCGAAAGCGAGATCGGCGACGATCATCCCCGCAGTGTCGCCGAGCCCTTCCTGCAATCCCCGGAACAGATCGCGGCCGAACTGGTCGTTCTGCCACAGCACCGCGATCTTGCGCGAGGGATAGGCGGCCTGGATGTAGTTGGCGTAGATCCGCCCCTCGGCGCGGAAGGTCGGCTGCCAGCCCATGGTCCAGGGAAAGGTTTTCGGATGCGCCCACTCCTCGTCGCCGGAGGCGACGAACAGCTGCGGGATATTCTTCTCGTTGAGGTATTTTCGCACGGCGAGGTTGCTCGGCGTGCCGAACGAGCCGAACATCAACAGCACGTCCTGACTCTCGACGAGATCGCGAGTCTGCTCGATCGCGGTCTTCGGACTGGAGCTGTCATCGACCGAGATGAACTTGACCTTGCGGCCATTGATGCCGCCATGCTCGTTGATCATGTCGAAATAGGCGGCTTCCGCCCGCCCGATGGTCGCGAACGCGGCGAGCGGTCCGGTATAGGGCATGACATTGCCGACGCGGATCTCGCTGTCCGTCTTCGCTTCGGGCGCCTGCTGCGCACGCAACGGCGACGCCGCGAGCATCGCTGCAAGGACCAGGGATATCGAAAGCGCAGTTTGTCTTTTTGTTTGCATCAACATCGCCACAACGCCGCCACCAGGCCGGCGCTCCCTCCCAGCGAGCGGAGCTTATCGCCCAAGCCGATGCCGGAAAAATGAAATGTTGATGGCGGAGGCGAGCCTCAGCGCAATGTTATGTCGAGCCAGCCCAGCGGGTTGACCGCGACGCGGTCGCCGCTGCCGACCAGAACCGTCGTGGTTTCGGCTTCAATGATCGCGGGACCGGCCAGCGCATGGCCCGGCTTGAGATCGTCGAGCGCGTAGACCGGCACCTCGCGCCAGGCGCCGAACCAGGCCTGCCGTTTGCCGCGTGGCGCGCAGGGTGCGGCCGACGCGGCCTCGCCGGCATCGCCGCTGCCGTGCGCCACCTTGCCGACCGCGGCGACACGGGCGTTGACGAACACCACCTCCTGCCCGCGCGAGGCATAGGTGTAGAGCTCCTCGTGGCGGCGATGGAAGCGCTCCTCGATCTCCGTGACGAGATCCGCGGCGCCGAGATCGAGGTCGCCGAGCGGCACGTCGATCTCGAACACCTGCTCGCCATAGCGCATCTCGGCCGAACGCTCGATCGCGATGTCGCCCTTGAACCAGTCGCGCAAACGGCCGGCCGCCTGCTCTTCCAGCGCGGCGAACAGCGCCCTCACCTCATCGGCCGAGATCCGTCCCGTGCCGTAATGGGTGCGGCTGACCTCATAGCGCAGATCGCTGGTCAGCATGCCCCAGGCCGACAGCACGGAAGCGACCGTCGGCACGATGATGCGCTTGATCTCGAGCTCGCGCGCGACTTCGGCAGCATGCATGCCGGCGGCCCCGCCGAAGCTGAGCAGCGCGAATTTGCGGGGATCGACGCCGCGGCGCAGCGTCATCAGGCGGATGCCGTCAGCCATCTTCAGATTGATCATCTTGTAGATGCCGGCGGCAGCCTCGATCCGGGACAGATCGAGCGCCTCCGCGATCCGATCGACCGCGGCTTCCGACGCCGCGCGATCGAGCGGCCGCGCGCCGCCCATGAAGGCGGCGGCATCGAGATAGCCGAGCACGACATTGGCATCGGTGACGGTGGCAGCCAGGCCGCCATTGCCGTAGCACGCCGGGCCCGGCACCGAGCCCGCGCTCTCCGGCCCGACCCGCAGCGTGCGGCTCCCGTCGACACCGGCAATCGAGCCGCCGCCCGCCGCAATGCTGGCGATGTCGAGGCTGCGCAGCGCGATGCGCTGGCCGGCCAGCATACCGTCGGCGGACAGCGAGGCTTCGCCGTCGGCAATCAGCGAGATGTCGGTCGAGGTGCCGCCCATGTCGAACGGCACGAGATCGGGAATCCCGAGCATCTCGGCGCAGCGGCGGCTGCCGGAGATGCCGCCGGCCGGGCCTGACAGCACGGTGCCCGCGGCGAGCCGCGAGGCTTCCTCCACCGGCGCCATGCCGCCATGCGACAGCACGACGAACAGCGAGCCCTTGAAGCCCGCCTCATGCAGGCTGCGCTCCAGATTGGTGAGATAGCGCCGCACCGTCGGCGCGACATAGGCGTTCACGATCGTGGTCGAGACGCGCTCATACTCCTTGATCTGCGGCAGCACGTCGCTCGAGCGCGACACGCTGACATCGGGCAGCTCTTTTGCCAGCCGCTCGACCGCGGCGAGCTCATGCGCGGGGTTGAGATAGGCGTGCAGGAAGCAGACCGCAACCGAATTCGCACCCGATCGTTTCACCTCGGCGATAACGTCGCCGAGCGCGGCGGCATCGAGCGCAACTGCAGCACTGCCGTCGGCCTTCAGCCGCTCGCGGACGCCAAACCGGCGCTCGCGCGGCACCAGCGGCTCGGGCGGCGGCGTGCGCAGATCGTAGCGATCCGGCTTCAGCCCCTCGCGCATCTCCACCACGTCGCGATGGCCCTCGGTGGTCAGCAGCGCGACTCTGGCGCCCTTGCGCTCGAGCAGCGCATTGGTCGCAACCGTCGTGCCGTGCACCAGACGATCGGTTGCCGCGAGCATCGCCGCGCGGGTGACGCCGAGGCGGCGCGCCAGTTCCTCAAGTCCCGCCATGACGCCGATCGACTGATCGGCCGGCGTGGACGGCGATTTCGCGAAAACGGTGCGCCCGGTTTGATCCGTCGCAACCAGGTCGGTGTAGGTGCCGCCGACGTCAACCCCAATCGTGTACATCGCTGCCCTATACCGCCTTCGAAACCAGACCTTGTGCGACGTCGCGCGCCCTCGCCTCCGCCGTTCGCTTCTCGGACGGACCCCAGCCGCCGCCGCCGGACGAGCGGATCTCGAGGCAGTCGCCGGGGCGCAGCTCGATGCCGACCTCCTTGGTCTTCAGCACGCGCGGCGCGCGGCCTTCTGACAACAGCCGGTAATGATGCGGCTCGCCGTCCTTGCCGCCGAGCATGCCGCACGGGCCATGGCGCGCGCCGTCGCCGGCGGTATTGCCTTTGGCGGGCTTTGCCGTCTCCAGCACCATGTCGAGCGCAACGCCGAGCCCGCCGCGATGCTGGCCGTCGCCGCCCGAATCCGGCCGGAACTCGTGCTGGCGGAAATGCAGCGGAAAGCGCACCTCGGCGACCTCGATGCTGCCGAATTTGAGCCCGCCGACCGAGTGCCACTCGCCGATCGAGGAATAGCCGTCGCCGCCCGGCGATGCGCCACCGCCCGGCCGCGCCTGAAACATGTGCCAGATGAAGTTGCGGCCGTTGCGCGGATCCTCGCCCTGGATCGCGATGCGGAAGCGGCGACCCCATCCGCCCATCACGCGATCCGGACAGGAGGCCGACATCGCCTTGATGATGGCTTCGACGATCTCATTCGAAGGGTGGCTGGTGCACAGCGTGACCGGGCGGCCGGGATCGGCCCACACGATGGTGCCCTGCTTCGCCACCACCTTTAGCGGCCGCAGCGCGCCGGTGTTCTTCGGGATATCGGCGTCGATCAGATAGGCAAAGGCCATCGCCACCGCCGCCTGCATGTTGGCGTGCGACGAGTTGACGAAACTCGTCGACTGCGGATCGGAGCCGGTGAGATCGACCTCGATATCGCTGCCCGTCTTGGTCACCTTGGCGGCGATCTTGATGTCGGTGCGGCCGTGGCCGTCATCGTCGAGCAGGGCTTCGCCATAGAACACGCCGTCCTTCCAGCTCGACACCACGGCGCGGGTCTGCTGCTCGGTGGCATCAAGAATGGCCTCGATCGCGGCCTCAACCGTCTCCGCGCCGAACTCGCTGAACAGTTTTGAGACGCGGCGCTCGCCGAGATGCGCCGCACCCAGCATCGCCGCGAGGTCGCCGCGGAATTCCCTGGGGTTGCGGATGTTCAAAGCCAGCAGGTCGAGCAGGTCCTCGCGCGGCTTGCCGGCCTCGTAGAGCTTGATCGGCGGAATCCGAATGCCTTCCTGATAGATCTCGGTCGCGGCCGGATTGTAGGCGCCATGCGTGGCGCCGCCGATGTCGCTCTGATGGGCGCGCACGATGGTCCACAGAAGCCGCTTGCCGCCGTCGAACACCGGCACGAAGGCGGTGAGATCAGGCAGATGGCTGCCGCCATGATAGGGATCGTTGAGCAGGATGACGTCGCCGGGCGCGACGTCCTTGAAGCGTTCCTCGACCGCGAGCGTCGCCCACGGCAAGGCGCCGACATGCACCGGGATGTGATCGGCCTGCGCGATCAGCCGCCCGCCGGTGTCGCAGATCGCCAGCGAAAAATCGCGGCTGGAATTGAGGATCTGCGAATAGGAGGTGCGAAGCATGGCTTCGCCCATCTCCTTCACGATCGACGACAGGCGGTGCTGGACCACGGAGCGGGTGATTGGATCGATCTTGGCGGACATCTTGGCCTTGTTGGCGCGTGCGATTGCGCAGCGAGGATCGAGGAACCGGCCGAGCGGAACCGGAATTCCCTCTTATAGCCAGTGGCTTGCCGATCGCAAATCGGCCGGTTCGGCCGGAACGGGGTATTCCATCGATCAGCAAGTCGTGATCGACAAGAATCGACCCGGCGACGGAATAGAACTCTCGCCACCGCGTCCCACCCATGCAAGCCGGCCCCAAAGGCCGAACCGCTCAGACTTCCCCGACAACTCCCAGGGTGACGCAATGCTTCCTCAATTCCTCAAACCCGGCCTCGCGCCGCTCGGCGCGGCCGTCCTGCTCGCTGTTGCCGCGGCTGCGTTCGCGCATGACGGCGATCATCCGGTCCAGACCGCGCAGACGGCTGACGAGAGCGCCTTCCTCGCCGAAAACGATGCCGCGATGACCAAGATGATGAATGACATGGCCGCCAAGCCGAGCGGCGATATCGATCGCGATTTCGTCGCGATGATGACGCCGCACCACCAGGGTGCGATCGACATGGCCGTGATCGAGCTTCGCTACGGCAAGAACGAGCGGCTGCGCCGGATCGCACAGGAGATCATCGTCGAGCAACGCCAGGAGATCGACGCCATGAAGCTCGCGCTCGGCGAACAGGTCACGGACACGACACCCGCGCCGACACAACAACCCGGCGCGAAACCCGGCCCGGCGGCGGCCACGCACGATCACATGAACATGCACCACGACATGATGAAGCAGGAGACCAAGTGATGACGAGCCCATTCGTGAAGGGCCTGTTGGCCACCAGCATGATCGTGCTGTCGACATCCGCGTTTGCCGGTCAGGCGCCGGGTGCCGTGTCCTCGCCCGACATTCCGATCAGCCATCACGACCGCGTCTACGCCGCCGAGCAGTTCTCGAACACGGTGTCGGTCACCGATCCCGTCGACAACAAGCTGCTCGGCGTGATCCGGCTCGGCGACCCGCAGCCCGGCAATTTCAGCCCGCTCTACAAGGGACAGGTATTGGTCCACGGCATGGGCTATTCGCCCGACCACCACACCCTCGCCATCGTCTCGATCGGCTCGAATTCGGTGACCTTCATCGACACGGCCACCAACGCGGTCAAGCACGTCACCTATGTCGGGCGCTCGCCGCACGAGGCCTTCTTCACGCCCGACGGCAAGGAAGTGTGGGTCACCGTGCGTGGCGAAAATTACATTTCGGTGATCGACGCGCAGAGCTTCAAGGAAACGATGCGCATCGAGGTGCCGGCGGGACCGGGCATGCAGATCTTCTCGCCCGACGGCAAGTACGGCTACATCTGCTCCTCGTTCAATCCGGAGACCGACGTGGTTTCGGTGGCCGACCATCAGATCGTGGCCAAGGTGAAGCAGGAGAGCCCGTTCTGCCCCAACATCGCAGCGACGCCGGACGGCGAGCAGGTGTGGTTCACGCTGAAGGATGTCGGCAGGACGCAGGTCTTCAACGCCAGGCCGCCGTTCAACCTGATCAAGACGATCGACACCGGCCCGATTACCAACCACGTCAATTTCGCGAAGACCGCCAAGGGGACGTTCGCCTATGTAACCATCGGCGGCACCAATGAGGTCAAGGTGTTTCGCACCGACGACTTCTCGGAGGTCGCTACCATTGCCGTCGGCAACCTCCCGCACGGCGTCTGGCCGTCCGGCGACGGCACGCGGGTCTATGTCGGTCTGGAAAATGCCGATGCGCTGGCCGCGATCGACACCGCGACCAACAAGGTGATCGCCACCATCCCGGTCGGTCAGGCGCCGCAGGCCATCGCCTACGTGCCGAACGCCGCGCCGAATCCTGACGATCGCCAGAACCTGCAGGCCCTCGGCGTCGCCGGCCAGGCCGCGCACCTCGCGCTCGTGCCGAAGCAGGACGCGAAAGGCGACAAGCCGCCGACCAGCGTCTCGCTGTTCGATCAGGGCCTGATCCAGGTGGTGCAGGCATCGGTCACCGGGCTCGAACCCAAGCAGCGCTACGTGCTAGGATTGGCTCAACATGCCGACGGGACGGGATCGGTAGAGCCTCTGGCAGCCTTCATGACCAATCCCGCCGGCTCTGCGATCGTCAACGCCGCCGGTCCGATCCGCCAGATCGTGCAGAGCGCGGCCAAGGCCGAACGGCGCTATCTCATCATCGCATCAGGCGAGCCGGCGAAACTCGGTGCGGTCATCCAGGTGCAAACGCCATGAACGACATGCTGCGCCTGGTCGAACCGCTGATACCCGCCTTGCGGCGGTATGCGCGGGCCCTCGTCCGCGACCACGCAGCGGCCGACGATTTGGTGCAGGACTGTCTGGAACGCGCCGTGATTCATTGGGAGCAGCGGCGGTCGGACAATCCGCGGCCGTGGCTGTTCGCAATCCTTCATAATCTCGCCATCAACCAGTTTCGCCGCGCAACGACGCGCGGCGTCCATGTCGCGATCGACGAAACCAACGAGGACGCATTCGGCCAGGAAGCGGCCCAGGAACAGAAGGTGATGTATCGCGACGTCATGGCGAAGCTCGCAAGGCTTCCGCATGACCAGCGTGCGGTCCTGCTGCTCGTCGGCGTCGAGGACTTGTCCTATGCCGACGCCGCAAAGGTGCTCGGTGTGCCCATCGGCACGGTGATGTCGCGCCTGGCGCGCGCTCGCGAAAGGCTGCATCAGGAACTGGAGGGGACCGCCGGCGACCTGAACAATAATATCGTGCAATTGCGGAACAGGACATGAGCAATCGACCCATTACCGAAGACGATCTGCATGCCTATGTGGATCGCGCGCTGGAGCCGGAGCGCGAGGCGGAAATCATTGCGTATCTGGAAAAGCATCCTGATATGGCCAAGCGCATCGCCGCCTACTCCGACGAGCGTAACCTTCTGCGATCGGTACTGCTGCCGATCACCGAAGAACCGCTGCCGCCGCAGCTCAACCTCGCCAGGATGATCGAGCGCCCGCGCCGCCGCCCCTCGTCGTTCCGCTGGGCGATCGCAGCGATGCTGATGCTCTCGATCGGCGGCCTCGGCGGATGGGTGATCCGTGGCGCGGCACAGGTGCCTGCCGGCGGGCTTGCAGCACTGGCTGAAGAAGCAAGCGATTCCTACAAGGTGTACGCCTCCGACCGCACGCGGCCGGTCGAACTGCGCGACAGCACCGAGCTTGTGCAATGGGTGTCCAACAGGTTGCGTCAGCCGGTCAAGCTGCCGGATCTGAGCAAGTCGGGATATCGTTTGATGGGCGGACGGGTGGTGCCGACGGCGCACGGTCCGGCGGCCATGTTCATGTACGATGATGATCACGGCGAGCGGCTTGTGGTCCTGACCCGTCCGATGACGTCGGATCAGAACGCGCCGATGGCCGCGCATTCGGGTGGCGACATCGCAGGTTTCTCGTGGGCGGACGGCGGCACGGGCTATAGCCTCGTCGGGCCGCGCGGGGTCGATTCCTTGCGGCCGCTTGCCAATGAAATTCGCAAGCAGGCGCAGACGATCTAAAGCGCGATGAGATTGGGTTCAATCGTCATCGCGCTTTAGGTCTCTTCTTTGAGCATGACCTTTTCGGAAAACCGCTTCGCACTTTTCCGGATCATGCTCTAGGCAGTGGCAGCCCTGGTGTAAATCAGGAACAGCACGATCCCGATCACCAGCGCGCCGGCGATGAACAGCAGCACCGCGGGCAGCCCGAACAGTGCCGCAACGCCGGCCGTGCTGAACTGCAGCAGCGCCGCGCCGAGGAAGAACGCAAGATTGACCGACGACAGCGCCTTGCCGGTGTTCTGGGCGTCGACGAGCTGCCGCGTCATGCCGTAGATCAGCGGCTGCGCCGAGGTCGCAAACCCGATCAGGATCAGCAGCACCAGATCATACCGCACCGGCATCACGGCGACGCCGAGCAGGTTCGAGACCAGGAAATGCGGCGCGCCGGCGGCCATCAGCACCAGCAGCAGCGCGGCGACGGCATGGGTCGACGCCACCATGGTGCGGCGATGCCCGAACCTGCGATCGATCGCGCCGATACAGGCCGGGCCAATGATCATCGCCAGCGTGAACAGGCCGAGCACATTGCCGGCCTCGATGCGGCTCAGACCCTTCATATCCATCAGCCACGGCCCGCCCCACAGGCCGCGCAGCACCAGCGAGGCGCCGAGCGACACCAGCGACAGCGCGATCAATCCGCGCAGGCCGCGCGACAGGCCGAGCCGCAGCACCTCGGCCATCTGCTGCAACGGCGAGGAATCATCCGCATGCGCCGCCGGCTGCCGCGGCACCAGCGCGAATACCGCGATCAGCACGACAATGCCGAAACCGGCCGAGCCCCAGAAGCCGGCGCGCCAGCCGAACTGATCGACCACGAAGGCCAGCGGGCTGGCCGACAGCAGCATGCCGATATTGCCGATCGACAGGATCAGGCCGGACCACAGGCCGAACTTCGCCGCCGACATCTGCTTGGCCGCCAGCGTCATCGGGCACATCAGCATGCCCGAGGTGGCGATGCCGAGCATGAGTTGCCCGAGCACGAAGCTCGCGGGCCCCGTGGCGAGCGCCGAAACCAGTGTCCCGACCACAGTACCTCCGAGAAGGCTCAGCGACACCGGCCGCACGCCGAAACGATCCATCGCAGCGCCGACCGGGATTTGCGAGGCGGCAAAGGAGAAGTGATAGATCGAGGTGAGGCTCGCCAGCGCCTGCGGCGAGGTGCCGAAATCCCGCGCCATCAGATCGAGGCTGATCGCGGGGATCGTGCGCAGCAGCGTCGACAGCATGTGGCCGCAGGCCAATGCCAGAAGCGCAAGAACCAGGGCGCGGAACCCGATCCCTGCTGCTTCCTTCGTCACCACGCCGTCCATGAATCGCCCCTTCCCCAAGCAGTTTGGGGGACGGGCGTAACATTATTGGGACAAGGGTGCCAAGTTTGGGGGCAGAGTGGATTCGTTCTGCCGTCCTTGCTCTCCCGCTTGCGGGGAGGCCGGAGCGCATCGTCAGATGCGGTCCGGGTGGGGATTCTCTCCACGATACGACTCGTGGAGAGAGCCCCCACCCCAACCCTCCCCCGCAAGCGGGAGAGGGAGCGCACCTGTTATGCCGTAACGTTCTTCGCCATCAATGCTTATGGAACACCAGCGTGCGGAGCTCGATGCTCTCGCGCGGCGCGGCATCTGCCGGCGTGGTCGGATCGACGAAGGCCGTGTGCGGTCCAAACCGCGTCCGGCCGTCGGTCGCCGAGTCGTAGCATTTCAGCAGGATCGCCTCGTCCGGCATCATCTCGGGAATGTAGAACCAGCGATGGTTCGGATTGTACTTCACCGAATAGGTCTCGCCGCTGCGGTTCGGGTAGATCAGGTCGGAGGCGATCAGATCCTCCGGCGCGACCGTGGTGCCGTCGGCCATCGCGAGCGGTGAATCGCGCAGGGGGCCGCGGATCGGGCGCCACAGATTGATCACCTGGACGCGGCCCTTGACGAGCTGCTCGGCCTCGTCAGGCAAATGCTCGAACACCCGATTGTGGCCGGACACGGCGGTCTGGTCGACATGGACGCGGGTCGCGGGCTGGCGCGGGCCGCCGCCACGAATGTCCGCTGCACCTTCGACGCGCTTGCGCACGGTGTGGTCGAAGATGAAGACGCGATCCGCCTTCAGCGTCGCCTTGAGGAAGGCCTCGACGGCGGGATAGTAGACATTGCGGACTTCGTTGTCGTCGTAATAGTCCTTCACGATGGTCGGATGCTTGACCAGCGCAAAGCCCTCGCGGTCGAGCGAGAAGCTGTCGGCGATCAGGCGCCCGTCAAAGACCGGGACATTGTGAGCTTCGGGCAGTGCGGTGGATTTGGGTTCGCCGGGCGGCGGATCGAAAGCGTAAGTCCGGGGCTTGCCCGGCGTCGGCGCGAGATAATTCAGTTCAGCGGTCACAAACGGCAGCGACTCGATGCGAGTTTCTTGAAGGCCCACGGTGATCTCCCGGACTCGATTGTTCGTACGATTGATCTTGGCAGCGCCGGTGGGTGCGGCAAGGCTGCCGAGGAAATAGCAACGTTGCGGTTTAGGATTGTGCCAAACGGGAAAAATCCTTGCTGGGGCGTGGCGCGACAACGAATGGATATTTTTGCGATCACGGATTCGTTAGCGGTATCGTAAGCTGCCGCCCCTCATCACGTGAGGCCGTGAACCTATCCAATCCATCGGTCCGCATATGCCGCGCGATGGATTGCTTCGCTTCGCTCGCAATGACGTATAAGCGACCATGGTTGAGACGCGCATTCGCGTTTGTCGGCGTGACGAGCACACGGACGGGAGATTACAAGCCTGCACCCTTCTCGACGGCCGCACCAAACGACCGATCGACGATATCGGCGGCGTTGATCTTCTGCCGGATCAGGCCCCAGCGGTCGTAGAGATCGATGGTCTTCTGCTCGTCGGCCACCACGCTGTCGTCGATCGGCGCGATGCGGATCTTGGCGCGCGCCAGCCAGTTCAGCGGCACCGCGGGCGGGATGTTCATCAGCCTGCCCCAGGTCGCAGCGTAGCCTTCGACATTGTTCTGCGACCATGCGCGCGCGGCCGCGAGGCGACGCACGAAATCCTCGAGCTCGACGCGCTTGCCCTTGATCGCATCAGGCGTCGCAACCTGGAATCCGAGGCCGGGCGTGATGCCGTCGGCCGTGATGACGCGGCGCGACTTGAACAGCACCTCCTCCTGGCTGACATAGGGCTCCCAGGTCGACCACGCGTCGACAGCGCCCTGCATGTAGGCGACCTTGGCATCCGACGGCGCCAGGAACACGATCTGCACGTCGCTCGCCTGCCAGCCCTTCGATTCCAGCGCGGCCAGGATCAGCTGATGGCCGATCGAGCCGCGGCCGGTTGCGATCTTCTTGCCGCGCAGATCGTCAAAGCTCTTGATCGCGGAATTCTCCGGCACCACGACTGCGAGCCCGTCGCGCGACTGCCGCACGGCGGCGATCGCCTTCACCGGAATCCTGGCGGCGGCCGCGAACGTAAACGGCGCATCGCCGACCAGGCCGGTGTCGATCGCACCCGCCCCAAGCGCCTCCAGCAGCGGCGCCGCGGCGGCGAACTCCTTCCATTCGATCTTGTAGGGAACGTCCTTGAGCACGCCGGCCGCTTCCATCACGGCCTGCGAATTGCCCTTCTGGTCGCCGACGCGCAGCGTGGTCTGCGCGACGGCCGCGTCGATGGCGGCGAGCGCAAGCGCCGCCGCGACAATGAGGCGGATCATTCGGCGGCGATCCCCCGCTGCTGGTCGCGTGCTTCGATCAGCTTGCGGGTCAGCGGAATCAGCTCGCGGCCATAGTCGATGGCATCGACCAGCGGATCGAAGCCGCGGATCAGGAAATGGCTGACGCCAAGATCGTAGTAATCGGCGAACACCTCGGCGACCTGCTCGGGCGTACCGACCAGCGCGGTGGTGTTGCTGTTGGCGCCGGTAAGCTTTGCGATCTCGGTCCACAGCCGCTTGTCGATCCGCGTGCCCTGATCGGCCAGCGCCAAGAGCCGCTTGGCGCCGTCGGTCGCATGGTTGGGCCGGCGGTAACCGGTCTGGTCCTGCAGCGCAGTGGCGCGCTCGAGGATATGCTCTGCCTTCGCCCATGCCTTCCCCTCGGTGTCGGCCAGGATCGGCCGTACCGACAGGCTGAAGCGCGGCGTCGGCCGGCCGTGCTTGGCCGCGGCCGCGCGCACCCGCGCGGTGACGTCCCGCACCTGCGCGTAGGATTCCCCCCACAGCGCGAAGGTGTCCGCATGCTTGCCTGCGACCTCGACCGCGGCATCCGAGCCGCCGCCGACAAAGGTGTAGATGCCGCCCTTCTGCAACGGCTTCACCTGCGAGAAGCCGTTCTCGACGTTGTAGTACTTGCCGCTGTAGTTGAACGGCTTCTCGCTGGTCCATTCCAGCCGCACCACGTCGAGAAATTCGCTGGTGCGGGCGTAGCGCTCGTCCTTGTCGTCGAGCGTGTTGCCATCCTGGCGCAGCTCGATGGCGTTGCCGCCGGTGATGACGTGCAGCGAGACGCGGCCGCCATAGAACTGATCCAGCGTCGCGAGCTGGCGCGCCAACAGCGTCGGCGCGGTGAAGCCCGGACGCTGCGCGATCATCACCTTGAGCTGCTTGGTGATGGTCAGCACATGCTGCGCGACCTGCAGCGCATCCGGCGTGGTCGAGTGGAACGCCAGCAGCGCGCGGTCGAAGCCGGCGAGCTCATGGGCCTTGGCGACGGTCTCGATATAGGGCGGATCGAGCACCGGGCCTGAGCGAACGATGGTCTCGGAGGCATTGTTGTTGGTGATGAAGCCGATGAACTCGACCGGCATGACTGACAACTCCGTTGTTGTTGGCTGTTGTTTTCAGACGCCCAGCGCGGAACGCCCGGCGGAGACACGGGTGGCATCGTCTTGCGGGGTATGGATGCGGCCGCACAGCACGTCGCGGTAATGCCGCTCCAGCGGATTGGTTCGCGACAGGCCGTGATTGCTGGTCAGCGACAAGGCATCCTCCACCACTGCTGCGGCGTTATTGGTCACCGTCAGCTTGATGATGTTAGACTCGATCGCGGACAGCGGGAAGCCGCTATCGAAATCGGCCGCAAAGCTGTCGATCAGGCGGGCATTGACGGCAAGCCGCGCCTCGATGTAGCCGACAACCTCCTGGATGCGCGGCACGGTCGCCAGCGGCGCGCCGAGATTGGCCGGCACCCGTTCCTTGAGGAACTTGACCAGCCAGTCGCGCGCCGCACGCGCAATGCCGTCATAGATCGCGGCGACGAAGATCGCGTGCACAGTCGCCTGGGTGACGTCAGGAACCTTCCAGTCGTCGGGCCTGCGGACGTCGATCTCATAGTCCAGCGGAAACACCACGTCGTCGAAGACCACGGTGTGGCTGCCGCTGGCGCGCAGGCCGAGATGATCCCAGGTCTCCTCGATCCGCGTTCCCGGCAATCCGGCCGGAACCAGAAATTGTCCGACACGGGGCTCCGGCTCGTCGGTTTTGGCCCAGACCACGTACCATTTCAGAATCGGCGCCCCGGTCGAATAGATCTTGCGGCCGGTCAGCCGCCAGCCGGTTTCGGTGCGGCGCGCCGTGGTCGCCGGCAGGCCGCCGCGCGCGGGTGAGCCGAGCTCGGGCTCGACGCGCAACGCGTTGATCAGCGCCACGCCCTCGACCGTCTCCCTGGCGAGCTTGCGCGCCAGCCGGCCGGGCCAGCGCGTGCTGCGCGCCATCACGAGATGCTGGATGTAATGCATCGACAGCACCAGCGCGGTCGACGGATCGGCCTTGCCGATGATGCCGAGCACGCGCGTGGCATCGCGCGCGCCCGCGCCGCCCCCGCCTGATACCGCCGGCACGGTCAGCGCCAGCAGCCCTTCGCGCGACAGGTCAGAAAAATTCTCGAAGGGAAAGCTGGCATCGCGATCATGCGCGGGCGCACGCGCGGCAAGCACTTCGGCGAGCCGCAACGCGCGCGCAATGTGCTCCGGCTGGTTCGCCGGCGGCAGCTCCCTGGCCGCGGTCGTCACCATGTCGCCTCCAGTCCGAGCAGCCCGAGGATCTGCTTGCGCAGATCGGCCAGATAGGGATCGCCGCGATGCCGCGGGTATGGCCGGGTGACGGCGATATCGGCCTTGATCCGCGCCGGCCGGTCGGAGAGCACGATGACGCGGTTGGCGAGCACCAGCGCTTCCTCGACGTCATGGGTGACCAGCAGCGTGGTAAAACCCTTGCGCTGCCACAGCGCCACCAGCTCGGCCTGCATCGCGATCCGCGTCAGCGAGTCGAGCTTGCCGAGCGGCTCGTCGAGCACCAGGATCTTCGGATCGTTGACCAGCGCACGCGCCAGCGCCACGCGTTGCGCCATGCCGCCGGAGAGCTGGTGCGGATAGGCATTGCGGAACGACGACAGCCCGACCAGCTCGATCACGGCATCGACCCGGTGCCGCTGCGCCTTCAGGATGCCCTGCGCTTCCAGCCCGAGCGCCACATTGTCCCACACCGAACGCCAGGGAAACAGCGTCGGATCCTGGAACACGACGACACGCGAGGGATGCGGGCCACTGATGCGGACTTCATCCTCGCGCAGCGAGCCGCTGCGCGGCTTCTCCAGCCCGGCGACCAGCCGCAGCAATGTCGACTTGCCGCAGCCGGACGGGCCGAGCAGCGCCACGAACTCGCCGGCCGCGATCGAAAGGCTGACATTGTCGAGCACGGGAAGCACCGCACCGTCGATGTCGAAGACGTGGCTGACGCCTTCGATATCGAGCTCGGCGCCGACGGCAGGATAGGTGATCGCCTCGGCGGCGGATTGCACTACCATTTGACGACGCCCTTCTGCCAGACCAGCAGGCGGTCGCGGGTCCGGAACAATAGCGTGATCGCGCCGGAGCAGAGCAGCGACATCACGATCAGCGCCGCGTACATGTTGGCATAGGCCGCCCAGCCCTGCGCCCATTGCAGGTACCAGCCGAGGCCGGCCTTGACGCCGATCATCTCGGCGACCACGAGCACGGCAAAGGACGAACCAAGCCCCATGAACAGGCCGACGAACACGTGCGGCAGCGCGGCAGGGATCGCGACCTTCAGCACCAGGAACGACGGCTTGGCGCCAAGCGTGCGCGCGACGTCGTAGTAGGCGGTGCTGACGCTCGCCACGCCCGACCAGGTCAGCACCGTCACCGGGAATCCGGTGGCGAGCGCAATCAGGAAGGTCGAGGCGCTCCAGCTCGACGGGAAGGTGAAGAAGGCGATCGGCAGCCAGGCGGTGGCGGGCAGCGGACCGATGAAGCGCAGCACCGGATGCACCCAGTAGCCGATCTTCTGCGACCAGCCGATCGAGACGCCCGTGATGAAGCCGACGGTCGCGCCGATGATGTAGCCGCCAAGCTGCAACTTGATCGAGGCGAACACGCTGTCGAGCAGTTTTGGCAAATCGTCGGTGTAGACCTCGAGGATCGACTGCGGCGGCGGGAAGAACGGCAGCGGCAGCCAGGCGAATTTCGCGGTGGCGACCTCCCACAGCGTCACGAAGGCGCCGAAGGCCACCAGCCATGGCGCACGCTTGCGCAGCGCCTGCCCGGCGCCGCCGAGATAATCCGCGCTGAACGTACCGAACAGGATAAAGGCCGCGATGACGATCGCGCCGATGCCGAGCGATTGGGTCCGCGACCAGTCGCCGACATCGGGCCAATAGAGGCACGACAGCCCGAACGCGAGCCAGGCGAGTGTTGCCGCGAGGCCAACGCCATAGCTGCCGGAGAGGTTCGAGAACATGACCGCAGCGCGCGGCGCGGTCGCGGCCGTCGTGTCAGACACTGAATACGTCGACATAGATCCGCTCCGCGAATTTGGCCGTGTCGGTGCTCTGCTTGAACACCTGCACCGATTTCAGGTCGTCGGCGTAGCCCTTGAGCTCGCGCTTGAGCACTTCGCCGGTGGGATGATGGTGATGGGTGTGGTAACGCGCCATCGCCTCGAGATCAGCGAGGCTCGCCGCCTTCGGCGCATAGGGCTGGAACGACTTTGCCGCCTTGTCCGGATTCTGCGAGGTGAACATCGCGGCATCGAGCAGCGCCTGGGTGATGGCGCGCGCGACGTGGGGTTCTTCCCGCACCAGACTGCCGCGCAGGCCGACGATGCAGCAGCTCTTGTCGCGGTACTCGCCGTCGAGGTTGGAGGCGACCTCCTTGTACTGCGTGTCCTTCAGCCAGAGATAGGCGAGCGGGTCCGACGACAGGAAGGCCTGCACCTCGCCCTTTTCGACCGCGACGTTCAGGAGATTGCCGGGATAGGCGCGCCAGTCGACATCCTTGACCGGGTCGATGCCGAGCTTGGAGAGCTGGATCGAGAAGAAATTCTTGTCAGGACCGGCGAGATCACCGACCGCGACGATCTTGCCCTTGAGATCGGCGAGCCTGTCGACGCCGGAATTGGTGCGGGTCAAGACGCGCATGCAGCCGCCATGCGTGCCGGCGGCGATCTTGACGTCGAAGCCCTGCTCCAAGGGCTTGAGCCAGCGCAGCGCCATGCCGAGACCGGCGTCGCTCTTGCCGGTGGCGATCGCCTCCAGCAGCTGGTCGGTCGAACCTGAATAGTTGACGAGCTCGACGTCGAGATTCTGCTTCTGGAAGAAGCCATGGTCGATGGCGACCGGCAGCGGCGCGAGGCAGACCGCGCCGGCGTTCCAGGACAGCTTCAGCTTGCGCGAGCTGCCTGCCAGCGGCGGCGCATCGGAGGCGGTCTTGCAGATCGGGAATTCGGAGAAGTCGATCGCCGATGCGACCGGGCGCGGCGCGAAGGCCTGCGCGCCATAGGCGCCGAGCGGCGCGGCAAAGGCTGCGGCGGCGCCCGCGCGCAGCAATGTGCGGCGATCCATCACCGTCTTCTTGTTATCCGTCGACATCATCACTCCTGCATTTCGGCAAGGCTCCGCCCCGCGCGCAAAACGTCTCCGTCTGCACGCCCCGTCGTTCGAAGCTCATGGTTTAGAAAAAGCGGATTTCTCCGGCGCTATTGCCCTCAAAGCAACGCGCAAATGATGCGGCGCGACAAGTTCATCGTCAATGAAATGGAATTTCGAATGTAGTTGGCGCCGCAGCTGAACTCTCCACGATCGCAGCGCGCGACGATGAAAGGATTTTCGCGCTCGTCGCGGCGCTGACGGGCAACAGAATGGCATCGATTGCACCAAATTTGAGCGAAACATCGCCGCTTGCGCGATGTCTTCTACGCATGATGGCTCGGCGAGATCATCCTTGCTGCGCACGGGCTGATTTCAGTTTTCCGTTTCGTTGACGGCGAACGGCTTGCTCATAGACTCGGTCGAACGCTGCCGCGCTTCCCGACGAACAGCGAATGAATCAGAAAGAAAATGCATATGCGCAAACTGACCCGCTCGGGTTCTCCCTATACCTTCGCGCGCCGCACCGCGGCCGCGCTGATCACAGCCGTGATCACGCTGTCGACATCGGCCGCAGCTTTCGCCGCCGATGCGATCGTGCTGCGCGTCGGCGACCAGAAGGGCGGCAACCGCTCGCTGCTCGATATCTCCGGCCTCGCCAAGGATCTGCCTTACAAGATCGAGTGGTCGGAATTCCCGGCCGCAGCCCCGATCCTGGAGGCGATCAATGCCGGCGCGCTCGACGTCGGCTACACCGGCGACCTGTCCTTCCTCACGGTCTATGCATCGGGCGCGCCGATCAAGGCGATCGGCGGCACGCGCTCCGATGCGCGGACCCAGGCGATCCTGGTGCGCGGGGATTCGCCGATCAAGACGGCGGCCGATCTGAAGGGCAAGCGCCTCGCCGGCACGCGGGGCGGCTGGGGCCAATTCCTGATCAATGCGACGCTGGAAAAGGCCGGCAGCAGGATCGAGGACGCGACCTTCGCTCCGCTCGGCCCGGTCGACGCCAAGATCGCGCTGCTCGCCGGCTCGATCGGCGGCTGGGCGGTGTGGGAGCCCTATATTTCCTATGCCAAGCTGAAGGACAATGCGCGCGTCGTCGCCGATGGCGAGGGCTTGACGCCGACCATCACCTTCATCGTCGCCTCCGACAACGCGATCGCGACCAAGCGCGCCGCGGTGCAGGATCTGGTGCAGCGGCTCAACAAGGCGCGGCTGTGGTCGCTCGACCATGTCGCGGAGTATGCCAGGAACACGGCCGAACTGACCAAGCTGCCGGAAGACGTGCTGCTCGCCGCCTACACCGCGCAGAAGACGAGCCCGATCGCGATCGACGAGGCCGTGGTCAAGGAAGTGCAGGCCGCCTCCGACCGCGCCACGGCATCCTCGGCAAGACGCTGGATGTCGGTAAAGCCGTCGACCGCAGTTTTACGGCAAGCGCGAGCTTGAACTAGCGATCCTCACCTCCCCTTGAAAAGGGGAGGTCGGTTTGCGCAGCAAACCGGGTGGGGATCCTGCCTCCACCGACGCCGGCGTCCGCGGAGAGCAACCCCGACCCCTCCCTCTCCCTTTCAGGGCTATCAGATTCACACATTCTGAAGCCTTAGATTGGCGCCGTATTTGATGGCGTGGAACTTGGCAAGGCCGATGCGGATGACTTTGGGACCCGGCTTGCCGTAGTAGCCGGTCCAGCCGCCGAGGCGTGCGATGACCCAAGCGACAAAGGCCAGGGATCCCTTCGGGTGCGGATTGCGTTGCCGCTCGGTCTTGCCTTCGAGCCGGGCGGAGACGGCTTCGAGGATGGGTTGGTCGTCCGGCTCGAAGGCATCGCTCAGGAGCTGATCCGTGTTGCCGTCGCGGGCCTGGACGAGTTGCTTGATGGTGATGGCCGCAACGGCTGCAGCAGCGACGAAGTTGATCATGGCCTGCGGGTCGCCGATATCGGCTTCCTCTATATCGAAGCCTGCCGTCTTGAGCGTACGGAAGAACTCCTCGATCACCCAACGCGTCCGGTAGAAGCCGACCACTTGACGCGCGTCGTTCAATGTAGCGACAGCGTGGGTAGTCAAAAGCCGCCAATGCACAGGTGCGCTACCGTCTTTCGGCTCCGATACCTCGCGGACATCGACCAGCGTCAGGTGAACCGTCTCGGGCAACGTCGGATCGGCTCCATGGAGCGGCCGGCATACGGCCACCGGCGCGAAGCGCACTGCGAACTCGGTATCGCGCGCGCGCCGTCCTGGTGCGGCGGGGACCGTCATGGCAACGCGCCCTTGTTCGGCCTGGGCGTCGATGAAGGTGAACAGCAAATCCGGGTCTTCTTCGGACCCCTCGATCCGCCGATTCTGGCAGGCCCTCACAACCAATTCGACGTTTTGCGGACGCTTCACGAACAGTTCGTAAAAGTCGCTTTCGCGGTCCGATACCATCGTGACGCTGGCCGCCGCAGCCAGTACCTCACCCGCCCGTTCGCTGCTCTCGATCCATCGTTGCGATTCCTTAGCCGCCGTCGCCCGCTTGCGCCGTGGTGCCAACTCCTCTCGGTTACGGTTCCAGACCTGCATCGAGACCAGACCGAGCAACCCTTGCGTCTCGGCCTCTACCGCCAGTGCCACATGCAGCAACAAACCCGCGGCATTGCCTTTGGCGACCGGTCCGTAGCATTGTCGCGACCGCCGGCCGCCCAAGATCAATTCCGACGTGTCCTGTGCGACAACAACATGCCGACCAGCCGCTCGCTGCCCGGTGAGGTCTCCGGCATGCCGTGACATCTCTGCGGCCGTCACCGACGGATTGTGAAGAAGCCGGCGAAACTGCATCTCGCCCGCACGGTCCTCACCGAGGCGGCGGATGCACGAGCCAGGCCGGGCCACCAGCGCCGCATGCAGCCGCGCCCCCCTTTTTCCAGGCGACGATCGCCAAATCGTCCCAGTCCATATGCCACCCCGGCCATCAAAACCTCCACCGGCTTGCCTACCGATAGAGAATCCCGCTTTACCGCTAATCGCAACCCAGATGTGTGAATGCGATAGCGCTTGCGGGGGAGGGAGACAGACGGCGGTACTCACCTCGCAGACGCACCACAATGGAGACATCCGATGCCCGGCCCGCTCCATCTCGCGATAATCGTCACGGCACACCTGCTCTGCATGACCTTGTTGGTCGCGCTGTCGGTTTGATAGCGTTCTCTCAGGGCCAGCCCCAGGGAGAACAACAATGAACCTATCAATGAAAGACCGTGTCGCCGTGGTCACCGGCGGCAGCAAGGGCATCGGGATCGCGGTGGCGCGGCGGTTTGCGGAATCCGGCGCCAAGGTCGCGATCCTCGCCCGCGGCGCGGCCGACCTCACGGCGGCGCGCGAGGCACTCGCCAAGGACGGCCTCGTGGTACGCGATTACGTCTGCGACGTCGCCAAGGCCGCCGACATCTCGAGGGCGCACGACCAGATCGTCGCGGATCTCGGCAAGATCGACGTGCTGGTCAACAATGCCGGCACCGCGCGCACGCTGGCCTTCGAGAGCATCAGCGACGAGGCCTGGCAGGAGGACCTCGACCTGAAACTGTTCGCCGCGATCCGCTTCAGCCGGCTGGTGTGGCCGGGCATGAAGCAGCGCAAATGGGGCCGCATCATCAACGTGCTCAACGCCTTTGCGAAGGCGCCGGCCGGCAACTCCGCGCCGACCTCGGTGTCACGCGCCGCCGGCATGGCGCTGACCAAGGTGATGGCCAATGAAGGCGGCGAGCACAATATCCTGGTGAATGCGCTGCTGGTCGGCCTGATCATGAGCGATCAATGGGTCAAGCGGCACGCGGCCCAGGCGCCGAACACGGATTTCGGGGAATTCGCCAAGGGCTTGGCCCGGGGCACGCCGCTCGGCCGCATCGGCACAGCGGAGGAGTTCGCCAACATCGCCTGCTTCCTGGCTTCGGAGCAAGGTTCCTACATCACCGGCACCGCCATCAATGTCGATGGTGGCCGATCGCCGGTGGTCTAGAGCCCCGGTCCTGGTTCAACCAGAAACCGGAGCTCGAGACTTTGCTTTGGCGCGTTTTCTTCACGCGAACCGGTGTCCACTTCGCTCGAAAACGCTCAAGCGGGCAACCAACGGCAGGAAGCGACGGCTCAAAAGCAAAAGGCCTCCGTCACCGGAGGCCTTTCATTTTAAACCGCGTCCTTGGCGGCCTTGACCGGCCGTGCGCGGACGATCTTCCGGGCCGGCTTGGCCTTGAACATCATCTCTTCGCCGGTGAAGGGGTTGGTGCCCTTGCGCGCCTTGGTCGCCGGCTTCTTGACCACAACGAACTTGGCGAAGCCGGGGACGAGGAACACCCCGGCCTTCTTCAGCTCCTTGTGGCCGACATCGACGAGCGAGTCCAAAACGTTCTTGACGTCGCGCTTGGAGAGTTCGGTGGTGGTCGCGATCTTCTCGATCACTTGCGACTTCGACAGTTGGGTAGCCATGGTTGCTCCATTGATTCTGGAATGGGCACGATATGGCGGAAAACGCCGAGAAAAACAGTGTTTTCTGCACTCCCCACAGCAATATCGCTGTGGACAGCCCCCGAATCAGGGGTTTTTCCAGTGTTTTCTCCAGTCAAGTCGCTTCCGACCCCTAAAATTACAGGGTTTGCGCTGCTTCGGGGCTCCCGAAACAACCCTTCGCGCGAATCACCCGGCGCATCTCGCGCCGCAGGCGTGCGACAATGCTGCGCACAAGTCGGGTTGCGAACCACGGCAGTGCGCCACTTCAGGTTTCGGAAACGATCCTCCAAAAGGCCGAGGCATTAGAAAATGACTCGGGTTCCCATTCCATCGTAACATCGCAAACGGGCGCCACGGCCGATCGGCTGGCCACCCCGATGCAAGCCTTTATGTATGACTCCGGAGACCCCGCGTATGGATTTGTCCCGCCTCGAGATCAACCGCCGCACGGCCCTTCTGACCTCGGCCGCGATTGCGGCCAACGTCATCAATCCGATGCGGGCATTCGCGCAGGAAACCCCGCGCAAGGGCGGCGTGTTCAACGTCCATTACGGCGCCGAGCAGCGCCAGCTCAACCCGAGCATCCAGGCCTCGACCGGCGTCTACATCATCGGCGGCAAGATTCAGGAGAATCTGGTCGACCTCGACGCCCAGGGACAGCCGGTCGGCGTGCTCGCCGAGAGCTGGGAGGCGACGCCGGACGGCAAGGCCGTCACCTTCAAGCTGCGCAAGGGCATCACCTGGCACGACGGCAAGCCGTTCACCTCGGAAGACGTCGCCTTCACCGCGATGAACATGTGGAAGAAGATCCTCAATTACGGATCGACGCTGCAGCTGTTCCTCACATCGGTCGATACGCCCGATCCGCAGACCGCGATCTTCCGCTACGAGCGGCCGATGCCGCTGAACCTGCTGCTCCGGGCCCTGCCCGACCTCGGCTACGTCTCCGCCAAGCATCTCTATGAGAGCGGCGACATCAGGCAGAACCCGACCAATCTGGCGCCGGTCGGCACCGGCCCGTTCAAGTTCGTCAAATACGAGCGCGGACAATACATCATTGCCGACCGCAATCCGGATTATTGGCGGCCGAACGCGCCCTATCTCGACCGCATCGTCTGGAAGGTGATCACCGACCGCGCCGCCGCGGCCGCCCAGATGGAGGCCGGCGAGCTGCACTACAGCCCGTTCTCGGGGCTGACGATCTCGGACATGGCGCGGCTCGGCAAGGACAAGCGCTTCATCGTCTCAACCAAGGGCAATGAGGGCAACGCCCGCACCAACACCATCGAGTTCAACTTCCGCCGCAAGGAACTGTCCGACATCCGCGTCCGCCGCGCCATTGCGCATGCGATCAACGTGCCGTTCTTCATCGAGAACTTTTTGGGCGATTTCGCCAAGCTCGGCACCGGCCCGATTCCCTCGACATCCGCCGACTTCTATCCCGGGCCGAACACGCCGCAATATCCCTATGACAAGGCGAAGGCGATCGCACTGCTCGACGAGGCCGGCTTCAAGGCCTCCGGCGGCAACCGCTTCTCGCTGAAACTGCTGCCGGCACCGTGGGGCGAGGACATCTCGCTGTGGTCGACCTTCATCCAGCAGTCGCTGGGAGAAGTCGGCATTCAGGTCGACATCGTGCGCAACGACGGCGGCGGCTTCCTCAAGCAGGTCTACGACGACCACGCCTTCGATCTTGCGACCGGCTGGCATCAGTATCGCAACGACCCCGCGGTCTCGACCACGGTGTGGTACCGCTCCGGCCAGCCCAAGGGGGCGCCGTGGACCAACCAGTGGGGCTGGGAAGACAAGACCGTCGACAAGACCATCGACGATGCCGCGACCGAGGTCGATCCCGCCAAGCGCAAGGCGCTCTATGCCGACTTCGTCAAGGAGGTGAACACCGAGCTGCCCGTCTGGATGCCGATCGAGCAGATCTTCGTCACCGTGATCACGGCAAAGGCGCGCAACCACTCCAACACGCCGCGCTGGGGCTCGGCGAGCTGGCACGATCTTTGGCTTTCGGCCTGAGGCGGCGCGCCTTGCTTCTCCCTCGCCCCGCTCTTGCGGGGAGAGGGTCGGGGTGAGGGGCTTTCTCCGCGAGATTGATCTATCGATAGACCCGTACCCCCTCACCCGGATCGCATCTTGCGATGCGATCCGACCTCTCCCCGCAAGGGGCGAGGTGACCAAGGGGCGGCTGTCCACTTTGTTCGAAAACGCTATAGATAGCCGATGCGTATCCTGAGCCTTGCGGGGCGGCGGCTCGCCGCCTCGATCCCGACCCTGTTCCTGATCCTGATCGGCGTGTTCCTGCTGTTGCAGCTCGCGCCGGGCGACACCGTCGATGCGCTGATGGCGCAGATGGGCGGCGGCGACGCCGCGACCGCGCAACAGCTGCGCAAGTTCTACGGGCTCGACCTCTCGGTTCCGGCGCAGCTCGGCAACTATCTGTGGCACCTGGTGCGGCTCGATCTCGGCTTCTCCTCGATCTACGGCAAGCCGGTGGCGACCGTGATCCTGGAACGGCTGCCGCCGACCATCCTGTTGATGACCGCGTCGCTGTCATTCGCGTTCTTCTTCGGCCTCGTGTTCGGCGTGATCGCCGCGCGCGGCGTCAACCGCTGGCCGGACACCTTGATCTCGACGCTCGGCCTGATCTTCTACGCCACGCCTTCGTTCTGGTTCGGGCTGATGGCGATCGTGGTGTTCTCGGTCTATCTGCAATGGCTGCCGCCGGGCGGCTTCGAGGACATCGGCACCGTGCAGAGGGGGATCTGGCACGTGCTCGATATCGCCGCGCATTTGGTGCTGCCGACGCTGACTCTCGGGCTGATCTTCCTTGCGATCTATCTGCGCATCATGCGTGCCTCGATGCTGGAGGTCTTGAACCTCGATTTCGTCCGCACCGCCCGCGCCAAGGGGCTGGACGAGACCCATGTCATCACCCGCCACGTGCTGCGCAACGCGCTGCTGCCGATGGTGACGCTGATCGGCTTGCAGGCCGGCACCATGCTCGGCGGCTCGGTCGTGGTCGAGAGCGTGTTCTCCCTGCCCGGCCTCGGCCGCCTCGCCTATGAATCGGTGGTGCAGCGCGACCTCAACACCCTGCTCGGCATCGTCTTCGTGTCCGCCCTGCTCGTCATTATCGTCAACTTCGTCGTCGACCTGCTCTACGCGCGGCTCGATCCGCGCATCGCGGCGGAGGGCTGACGATGGACGCGGTGAAACGCTACTTCCGCAGCCCTGCCGCGGTGATCGGCCTGATCCTGCTGCTACTCGTGATCGCGATGGCTGTCAGCGCCGGCTTCCTGTATCCGCGCGATCCGCTCGCGCTGGCGGGCCGGCCGCTGGTCTGGCCGTTCTCCAATCCGCGCTTCCTGCTCGGCACCGACAATTCCGGCCGCGACATCGCCGCCCAGATCTTCTACGGCGCGCGGATATCGCTCCTGATCGGCGGGGTCGCCACCGTGATCGCGATCCTGATCGGCATCATGGTCGGCGCCTTCGCCGGCTATTACGGCGGCTGGGTCGACAATGTGCTGATGCGGATCACCGAAGCTTTCCAGACCTTGCCGAACTTCGTGCTGCTGCTGGTGCTGGTCGCGGTGTTCGGCTCGACGCTGACGACGGTGACCATCGCGGTCGGCGTGGTGTCGTGGCCGGCGCCGGCGCGGCTGACCCGCGCCGAGTTCCTGTCGCTGCGCAACCGCGAATTCGTGCAGGCCGGCAAGACGCTCGGCATGAAGGACCTCCAGCTGATCCTCGGCGAGATCCTGCCCAATGCGCTGCCGCCGGTGATCGTCTATGCCAGCGTGGTGATGGCGGTCGCGATCCTCCTGGAAAGTGCGCTCGCTTTCCTGCGGCTATCCGACCCCAACGTCGCCTCTTGGGGCAATCTGATCGGGCTCGGCCGCGACGTGCTCCGGGTGCAATGGTACGTCTCGGCGATCCCCGGCATTGCGATCCTCGTCACCGTGCTCGCGGTGTCGCTGGTCGGCCAGGGCCTCAACGATGCGCTCAATCCGAGGCTGAAGAGCCGATGAGCGACACCGTTCTTTCGCTCGACGCCTTGACCGTGCGCCTGCCCAAAGGCGCCGACCGGCCGCATGCGCTGTCCGACGTTTCCCTGTCGATCGCCTCCAACGAGATCCTCTGCGTGGTCGGCGAGTCCGGCTCCGGCAAATCGATGATGGCGAACGCCATCATGCGGCTGCTGCCGAACGAGGTCACCATCGATCGGGGCCGGATGCTGTTCGACGGCCGCGACCTCTGCGCCGCCGATCAGGCGGAGATGCGCGAGGTACGCGGCGCCGGCATCGCGATGATCTTCCAGGAGCCGATGACGGCGCTCAATCCGCTGCGCACGATCGGCGACCAGATCGGCGAGATGTTTGCGATCCACACCGGCCTGTCGAAGGCCGAGATCAACGCACGGGTAGAGGCACTCCTCGAGGACGTCCGCATCCCCGATCCCAGGGCGGCCGCGAAGGCCTATCCGCACGAGCTGTCCGGCGGCCAGCGCCAGCGCGCCATGATCGCGATGGCGCTGGCGCTCGACCCGAAACTCCTGATCGCCGACGAGCCGACCACCGCGCTCGACGTCACGACGCAGGCGCAGATCCTGAAGCTGATCCGCGATCTGCAGCAGCGCAAGAAGACCGCGGTGCTGTTCATCACCCATGATTTCGGCGTGGTCGCCGAGGTCGCCGACCGCGTGGTGGTGATGCAGCACGGCGCGATCGTCGAAGAAGGCGCGGCCGACAAGGTGCTGAATGATCCGCAGCATGCCTACACCAAGCAGCTGATCGCGGCGGTTCCGCCGCTGAAGGCACCGCCGCCACGCATCCTCTCCGGCAAGGACATCCTGACCATCGACGGCGTCTTCAAGACCTACCGCACCGGCGGCTTCCTCGGCCGCGGCGCGCGAGTGACGGAGGCGGTCAAGAACGTCTCACTGCGCCTGCCGCGCGGCGCGACGCTCGGCATCGTCGGCGAGTCCGGTTCGGGAAAATCGACGCTGGCGCGCTGCATCGTGCGGCTGATCGATCCCGACACCGGGTCGATCGTGCTCGACGGCAAGGACTGGGCGAAGCTCGGCCGCGAGGACATCAGGCGCGAGACCCGCCACATCCAGATGGTGTTCCAGGATCCCTTCGCCTCGCTCAACCCGCGCCGCAAGGCGGCCGAGCTGGTGGCGCAGGGACCGATCGTGCACGGCACCGACCGCGCCACCGCGATCGCGGAAGCGCGAATGCTGTTCGAGCTGGTCGGGCTCGATCCATCCGCCGGCGATCGCTTCCCGCATGAATTCTCCGGCGGCCAGCGGCAGCGCATCGGGCTCGCACGTGCGCTGGCGCTGAAACCCGACGTGCTGGTCGCCGACGAGCCGGTCTCGGCACTCGACGTCTCGGTGCAGGCGCAAGTCTTGAAGCTGCTCGCCGGGCTACGCCAGCAGCTCGGCCTCTCCATCATCTTCATCACCCACGATCTGCGGGTCGCCGCGCAGATCTGCGACCTCGTCGCCGTGATGAAGGACGGAGCCGTGGTCGAGCAAGGGTTGACCGCTGAGGTGTTCGGCAGGCCGCAGCATCCCTACACGCAGGCGCTGCTGTCGGCGATCCCCGGCGGCGACTTCACGCGAAAGCGCGATGCCTTGATCGCCTGATCGAGCCATCGCGCGTGGTGCGTCGTTGGTCCGCGCTCACCGTGAGCGGCGCGACGCGAGCAAATGCTCCGCCCAGCGCAACAACTCGAAGCGATCACCCTTGACCAGCTCCTGCGCATCGCGGCGACGGTAGAGCACCAGCATCCAGGGCGCGAGCTTGCGCAACAATCCATGCGCCATGTACTGCACCGGCTCGGTGAACGGCAGCGCCAGCTCGCTTTCCGGCACGCCCTGGACCGCCCTCGCCAATTCGCGGCCGAGCGGGATCGTCAGCGCGACGGCGCGGCCGTTGCAGCCCGTCCAGCCGTAGGCGTTCGGTCCGAGGCGATGCACGCGCGGCAGGAAATCCGCTGTCATCCCGACATAGCCGTTCCAGACATAGTCGAAGGAGACGTCACCGATCTGCGGCCATATCAGCTGCAACCGCTCGGTCACCCGCGCCTTGAGCCGCGCGGTCTTGTCGCCCGGGCCGAGCACGGCACCGCCGGTGACGAGGCGATTGCGCGCGTCGTAACGCGCAAAATACAGCTCGCCATGGGTATCCGACATCGCCTGCCGGCCGGGAATGATGGTCTTGCGGACATTGTCCGACAGCGGCTGCGTCGCCATCTGCCACGACAGCACCGGCATCACCTCGGTCGCGATCTCAGGCACCAGCGATTTCGCGAACTCGCCGCTATAGGCATTGGTCGCGACCACCAGCGCGCGGCCGGAGATTTCCCCCTTCTCGGTCTTCACCACCCAGCGCTCGCCGCGGCGCTCGAAGCTCAGCGCGGGCGAACGCGCATAGATCCGCGCACCGAGGCCGAGCACGGTGCGCGCCAGGCCCCGCGCCAGTGCCAGCGGATTGACGTGACCGCCGGTCCTGTTCCAGAAGCCGCCGTACCAGGCATCCGAGCCGAGCATGTCCCTGGTCTGGTCGCGCGACAGCAACTCGACCCGCGCGCCGAATTTCGACCATTGCTGCACCCGCCGCTCCGCGATCCTGATCCGGCCCGGCGAATGCACCGGCTGCACCCAGCCGGCCTGCTCCTGCTCGGCCTCGATGTTATAGCGCTTGACGACGTCGAACAGCATTGCCGCGCTGTCGCGCAGCATCGCGACGAAGCGCTCGCCGGCCGCGCCATGTCTCTTGATGATGTCATCCGGATCAGGACGCGACAGCGTCGGAATCACCTGGCCGTTGTTGCGGCCCGAGGCGCCCCAGCCCGGCTCGGCGGCCTCGACGATCGCGACGTCGACATTGGCCTCGCGCAGATGCAGCGCGGTCGACAGGCCGGTGAAGCCGCCGCCGATGATGACGACGTCGGCCTGCTGCGCGCCGGTCAATTCGGGGCAATCGGGGCCGGGTGGCGTCACTGCTGCCCAGAGCGAATCGGGCCAGCGCACGGCATTGCTGCTCATCATGATCCTTTCTTGCGGGGGCCTGCGCGTTCTGGTTAGCTTTACTCTACTCTCTCATTCCAGCCGGGAAGACAAGAAGTGACACTCAAGAACGTCATCGGAATCGATCACGCCGTGGTCATGGTGAAGGACCTCGACAAGGCCGCCGAGAATTACAGGCGGCTCGGCTTCACCGTGTCGCCGCGCGGCACCCACAGCGCGCATATGGGATCGGGCAACTACACCATCATGTTCGACCCCGACTACATGGAATTGCTCGGCGTGCTGACGCCGACAGAACACAATGCTCCGGCGCGCGCTTTCCTCGAGAAGCGCGGCGAAGGCATCGAACGGATCGCGTTCACCGCGGTGGATTCGACCGCCGGTGCCGAGGAGATCCGCGCGCGCGGCTATACGCCGATCGGGCCGACCGATTTCGAACGCCCGGTGACGCTGCCTGATGGCACAGTCTCGGTCGCGAAATTCCGCACCTTCCAGTGGCCGACCACTGAGGCGCCCGGCGGCGTCCGGATCTTCGCCTGCCAGCACAAGACCCGCGAGACGGTGTGGATCCCTGAACTGATGACGCACGCCAATGGGGCAAAACGCCTCAAGCAGGCGCTGATCGTCTCGCCCGAACCAGCGACCGATGCCGCGCATCTCTCCCGGATGATCGATATCGCCGCGAGGCACGATCCTGACGGTGCGGTTGCGGTGCCGTCCGGCGGAGATCGCGCCGACTTCGTGTTCCTGACCAGGGATCAGCTCGGCAAGCGTTATCCCGGCGTATCGCTGGATGGCCTGTCCGATCGCGGCGGCGCCGGTCTCGTGATCGCAGCCGACCTCGCCGCAACCGAGAAGGCGCTGGGCGCGACCGGCGTCAAGAGCGGCAGCGGCATCACCGTGCCGCCGGCCGCTGCGAACGGCACCCTGCTCGCCTTCGTCAAGGCATAACTGCCATACCATGCGCGGCGCGGCGTTATGCAGCGGCGCCGCGCATCTGGGGGCTAGGCAGGCCAGGTCCAGACGCTACTATCTCTCCCAAACAAGAACCGTCCCTGGGAGAGAAACATGTCGCATCACCTGATCTCGCGCCGCCAGATGCTGGCCGGCACCGCTGCCGCCGGCGCGGTTGGATTGACCGGATTTCCGGCCCGCGCCGAGCTCAACTGGAAGAAATATTCCGGGACGACGCTGGAGGTGATCCTCGCCAAGGGGCCGCGCGGCGACAATCTGCAGAAGTACATCAAGGAATTCACCGAGCTCTCCGGCATCAAGGTCGAATCGGAGCAGATCCCCGAGCAGCAGCAGCGCCAGAAATGCGTGATCGAGCTGTCGTCGGGCAAGCCGAGCTTCGACGTCGTGCACCTCAGCTATCACGTGCAGAAGCGGCAATTCGAGAAGGCGGGCTGGCTCGCCGACATGTCGGGCTTTCTCAAGGACCCGAGCCTGACACCGCCCGACCTCGTCGAGAGCGATTTCTCGGCCGCCGGCCTGCAATATGCGCGCAACGACAAGGGCCAGATGCTGTCGCTGCCGTGGTCGGTCGACTATTTCATCCTCTACTACAACAAGGAGTTGTTCCAGAAGAAGGGCGTCGAGGTCCCGAAGACGCTGGACGAGATGGCGGTCGCCGCCGAGAAGCTGACCGATCCCAAGGAAGGCATCTACGGCTTCGTCGGGCGTGGCCTGCGCAACGCCAACATGGCGATGTGGACCAACTTCTATCTGAACTATGGCGGCGAATTCCTCGATGCCAAGGGCAACATCCTGACCGACGGCCCCGAGGCCGTCGAGGCCACCAAGCTCTATCAGCGGCTGCTGACGAAATGCGCGCCTCCCGGCGTCGCCGGCTTCAACTGGATGGAATCGATGGCCTCCTTCACGCAGGGCCGCGCGGCGATGTGGATCGATGCCGACGGCTGGGCGCCGCCACTGGAGGACCCCGCCGCCTCGCGCGTGGTCGGCAAGGTCGGCTACACGCTGGTGCCCGCCGGACCCAAGGGCAAATTCTCGTCGACCTATGGCGACGGCGTCGGTATTCCCGCGGCGAGCAAGAACAAGGAAGCCGCTTACCTGCTCTGCCAATGGGTGGTCTCGCGGGGACAGGGCGCCCGCCTGCTGCAGGCCGGCGGCGGCGTGCCGTTCCGCAACTCCATCGTCGACGACCCCGAAGTCGCCAAGGGCGTGAAGACCAAGGAATGGCTGCAGTCGGTGGTCGATTCCGCCAAGATCTCGAAGCTCGGCCTGCCGGTCATCATCCCGGTCGCCGAATTCCGCGACATCGTCGGTGCGGCGCTGACAGCGACGCTGTCGGGCGCCGATCCCGCCACCGAGCTGAAGAAGGCGCACGAGCAATTCCGCCCCATCCTGGAGCGTAGTGAAAAAGCGTGAGCGTGGTGACACAGGCTTCGCCGGCGGCAGACAAAGCGTTTTCGAGCGAAGTGGGTACCGGTTCGCGTGAAGAAAACGCGTCAAAGCAAGACTCCAGAGCCGGAGGCTCTGGGGACGCCGCGCCGGCGCGTGAATGGCGTCCGCCGTCCTACTGGCCATTCGTAATCCCGGCGCTTGTCGTGGTGCTGGCGGTGATCGTCTTTCCGTGGGTGTTCACGATCTGGATGAGCATGCAGGAATGGAAGGTCGGCTCGCCGACCGTCTTCGTCGGGCTCGCCAACTATCTGCGGCTGCCGACCGATCCGCGCTTCGTCGAGGCGGTCGGCCACACGCTGTCCTACACCGCGCTGTCGGTCGTGCTGCCGCTGGTGTTCGGCACGCTGGCGGCGGTGGTGTTTCATCAGAAATTCGCCGCGCGCGGCTTCCTGCGCGGCATCTTCATCATGCCGATGATGGCCACACCGGTGGCGATCGCGCTGGTGTGGACCATGATGTTCCACCCGCAGCTTGGCGTCTTGAACTATCTGCTGTCGCTGGTCGGCCTGCCGCCGCAGCTCTGGGTGTTCAACCCGACGACGGTGATCCCGTCGCTGGTGCTGGTCGAGACCTGGCAATGGACGCCGCTGGTGATGCTGATCGTGCTCGGCGGCCTCGCCGCGATCCCGACCGAGCCCTATGAGAGCGCGCAGATCGACGGCGCCAATTTCTGGCAGGTGTTCCGCTTCATCACGCTGCCCCTGATCATGCCGTTCCTGTTTATCGCCGGCATGATCCGCATGATCGATGCGGTGAAGAGCTTCGACATCATCTTCGCGATCACGCAAGGAGGCCCGGGCTCGGCGTCGGAAACCATCAACGTCTATCTCTACAGCGTCGCCTTCGTCTATTACGACCTCGGCTACGGCTCGGCGATCGCGGTGGTGTTCTTCCTCCTGATCGTGGCGCTGGCGGCGCTGTTGCTCTACTTGCGCAAGCGCCTGCTGTGGACGTCAGAGCTCGGAGACGGCGCATGAACCCGCGTCAGATTCTCGGACGGATCGGGCTGTGGCTGTCGGTGTTCGTCATCGTCTCGCCGGCGATCCTGTTCTTCCTCTGGATGGCCTCGCTGTCGCTGAAATTCGAGATCGACAACGCCTCCTATCCGCCGGTGTTCATCCCGGAGCATTTCGCCTGGAAGAACTATGCCGACGTGTTCGCCTCGAACCGCTTCCTGACCTATTTCAGCAACAGCCTTGTTGTCACCGGCTGCGCCACGGGACTCGCGATGCTGGTCGGCGTGCCCGCCGGCTACGGCATTGCGCGGATGGCCGCGCATAAATCGGCGATCGTGATCCTGATCGCGCGCATCACGCCGGGCCTGTCGTACCTGATCCCGCTGTTCCTGCTGTTCCAGTGGCTCGGCCTGCTCGGCACGCTGGTGCCGCAGATCATCATCCACCTCGTGGTGACGGTGCCGATCGTGATCTGGATCATGATCGGCTATTTCGAGACCACGCCGCTGGAGCTGGAAGAAGCCGCGCTGATCGACGGCGCCACGCGCTGGCAGGTGTTCCGCCATGTTGCGCTGCCGATTGCGAGGCCCGGGCTCGCGGTCGCCTTCATCCTCGCGGTGATCTTCTCCTGGAACAACTTTGTGTTCGGCATCGTGCTGGCCGGGCGCGAGACGCGCACGCTGCCGGTCGCGGTCTACAACATGATCTCGTTCGACCAATTGAGCTGGGGCCCGCTTGCGGCCGCCGCACTGATCGTGACGGCCCCGGTGCTGCTGCTCACCGTGATGGCACAGCGGCAGATCGTCGCCGGGCTCACCGCGGGCGCGGTGAAAGGCGGCTAGAGCAACATGAAGTTATGGCAGGGGGGCGCTGCCAAAATATCGAAAACAACCCCATGCAAAGGGGCCGGCGGGGGATGTTCGACGACGCAACTTGACGCCTCGGGCAACTCAGGGATATATTTCCAATATTCCGAAATTGTGCACCCCGTCGCGCACTGCATTTGCGGGCTTCGGCGCAGTGTGATGTCCGCTCATGCTCCAATAGCTCCCCAAAAGCGCACATCGCGGAAGGTCCGAGCCGGGCCATGAGCGGCCATCTGGGCCAAGGTCATTCGGCAATTTCGGCTTGCTGAGCGTCCCCTTGCCTTCCTCCGCCGTCAGATCGTCGAGCTGCTCGGTATCGGCCAGGCGATAGGCCGTGATGCCGGTGGAACAGCTTCGAAAATGCTGCCGCGGTCTCGTAACCGACCCGGCTCGCAATTCGAGCGATCGGCTCGTCGCTGGTTTCGAGCAGGAACGCCGCTTCTGCCATCCGGCGTTCGACGACATAACGATGCATGGATTGGCCGACGAGCTTGGTGAAACGGGCCGAAAAAGCCGAACGCCCGAGCCCCACGCGCTGGCCGAGCTCGCTCAGAGCCCAGGGCCGCTCCGGGTTTTCGTGGATCAGCTTGAGTGCGGGCCCGATGTGCGGGTCCGATATCGCCCCGAGCCACCCGCCTTCCCCGGGACCGAGAGACTTGATCCAGTTTCGTAAAACCTCGACAAAGAGCACTTCCGTCAGTCGTGAGAGCGCGACGCGTTGGCCGGGACGCTCCTGCGCGGACTCGCTGACCATGCGACGCAGGATCGCTTCAAGCCACTCACCGTCCGCCGTTGGCTTCAGCACGAGCACGGGCGGAAGTAGCTCCAGCACGCTGCCGAACAGCGGCCGTGAGACGGTGAAATTGCCGCAGATCATGGTCGAGAGCGGCTTTGCACGACTGCCGTGACGAACGACGCCAAGACGCGGCGACGATCGATCGATATCAACAATCTGCAAAGGCTTGGCCCGGCGATCCGAATAAAACACATGGGGCTCGCCGCGCGTAATCACGACAAAATCGCCCTCCGTCATCTGGATTTCCTGTCCCTGTCCGAGCGCAAGGGTCGCCGAGCCGCGGCTGAGATAGTGAAACATGGCGTAGGGGCGCGCCGGCAACTCCAGATTCCAGGGATGGCCGAGCTCGAAGTGAAAGAGCAGCGTCCCGCCGAGACGAACGCGATCGAGCACTTGGGCGAGTATATCCATGCCGCCGAGATTAGACCGGCGGACGATCCGACACAACATCTGGACGATTGATCTCTATCGTCCGAAGGGCCGGCGGAATAGGTCACGTCGCGGCGGGCCGTCGTCACGTACGGCAACCATTTCGCCGATGGCAGATGGAAGAACCGCGACCTTGCTGGAAACGCCTGTCATTCCTCCGGACCGTGTTCGTCCGATACGCCAACAGGAACAATCAATGCGAAATATCTTCCTCTCAGCCGCCACCGTACTTCTGGCCGGAACGACATTGGTCGGCTCCGTCCATTCCGCCGAGTTGCCCAAGGGAGCAGCCCACAACATCGTACTCGTGCACGGCGCTTTCGTGGACCAGACGAGCTGGCAGCCCGTTGCCGATATTCTCACGAAGAAAGGCTACAACGTCACGCTCGTCGAGAATCCACTCACCTCCCTTGCCGCTGACGTCGATGCCACCAAGCAGGCGCTCGCGAAGCAGGACGGCAAGACCGTCCTCGTCGGCCATTCCTGGGGTGGCGTGGTCATCACGCAGGCCGGTAACGATCCGAAGGTCTCGGCGCTCGTTTATGTCTCCGCTTTCGCGCCGGAGGTCGGTGAATCCCTGGCGTCGCTGGCGAAGGCCGGCCCGCCGACCGAAGGCGGCAATGCGATCCATCCCGATGCGAAGGGCAATTTGTACATCGATCCCAAGGTGTTTCCGTCAGCCGTCGCGGCCGACCTTCCTCCGGAAATCGCTGCGCACCTGGCCAACACGCAGCTTCCGTTGAACCACGTTGCGTTCGAAGCCCCCGTCGACATTGCAGCCTGGCATGACAAGCCGACGTTCTACGTCATCAGCACCAAGGACAAAGTCCTCGCGCCCGAGGCCCAGAAGTCGTTCGCAGCCAGGATGAAGGCTCAGACGACGGAAGTCGCTGGCAGTCATGCCTCGCTCGTCGTTCATGCCAAGGAAGTCGCCGCGGTGATTGAAAAGGCCACACTCGCGAAGTGACGTTATCGCTCCCGGCGCGTTCGCGCCGGGAGCGCGCACGCTCGCTCAAAGAATGCAGAACGCATCGGACCGCGAAGCGCAGACCAGTCAAAGCCGCGGAACGTCGCCCGAAATCTCGATGCGGAAATCACAGCCTTGCTACGCGAATGTGCAAGCCGAACTTCCTGATGAAGTCTTCACCGATGGAAGTCGCAACTCATACCGATCGCAGAACGCAACAGGCATCGTCATGACGCGAGCCAGACGTTGGAAGGGAAATTCTGCATGTACAAGACACTTCTTGTCACTATCGCTGCCTCAGCTCTTGCCACCGGGGCTGTCGCGTCTGCTCCCGCCGTCAGGAAAGAGCCGCTGGATGCTGCTACCCTCAACGCGATAAAATCGAAGTTCGGCAGGCTGATGGAATTGGCCAACAAACACGATTTCAAGGCTCTGCATGGGATGTTCTGGCAATCGCCCTCGACCCTGTTGGTGGCCAAGAGCGCGATCCAGTCCGAGGGGAACTGGTCCGGCTTTTGGGGCAATGAGGCAATTGATCAAAAGCTGCATGATATCGGTAGCTCCGGTCCGGTCGTGCTCGAGCCAGATTATTCGAAGCTCAAGGTTGTCGGCCTGACGCGCGACGTCGCCGAGTCCTACGTGCCGATGAACATCACGGTCTCTTATGCGGGGCAGGATGGAACAGCCAGGCCGTTTCTCATGATCGTCAATTGGCTTCGCGTCGGAAAGGACTGGAAGATCGCTTCCGAAATCATTCTGCCGGTGCCGCCCGCACCCGCCGCGAAGGGTTAGGCACTTCGATCCGGCCAGGGCTACGCGTTGATAAGTCCGCGTCCCAATCGCATCTTGCCCTAGCCAGCGAGCGCTTCCAGCACCGCGGCTGAATCGGTGACCCAACCGAAGATGCCGCCCTGGGCCTTGATCATCTTCAGGCCCATCTCGTGGAATTCGGGGAAGTAGGACGCGCAGCCGTCGGAGATCACGACGCAGCGATAGCCGCGATCATTGGCCTCGCGCACCGTGGTGTTGACGCAGACTTCGGTGGTGACACCGCACACCAGCAGGTTCTCGACGCCGTATTTCTGCAGGATGTCGCCGAATTCGGTGGCGTAGAACGCGCCCTTGCCGGGCTTGTCGATCACGATCTCGCTGTCGAGCGGATAGAGCTCGGGAATGATGTCGTGGCCGGCCTCGCCGCGGATCAGGATCCGTCCCATCGGCCCGGGATCGCCGATCCGCAATGACGGCGCACCGCGCTCGAGCTTCGCCGGCGGCGCGTCGGAGAGATCGGGCAGATGGCCCTCGCGGGTATGGACCACGAGCAGCCCGGCGTCGCGCGCCGCCGCGAGCACCGCGGCGATCGGCTGCACCGCGCGGGCCAGCCGGCTGACATCATTGCCGAGCGTCTCGCCGAAGCCGCCGGGCTCCATGAAATCGCGCTGCATGTCGATGATGACGAGCGCGGTCTTGCTCCAGTCGAGCGTGATCGGCTCCGGCTCCGCCGCGATTGTCCTCGTGTTCGCCATGACGCACGCCCCCAATGGGAGAAGACCCGCATTTGATTAAGCAAACCGCGTGCCATTGCGCAATGATGCGGCTGGCCCCCTGAACCGCTCGAAAGGTCGGGCATCTCAATCTGTTGGGACACGCTCGGCCGTTCTCCGCGCCATCTTCCCAGGTTCTCACCGGCACCTGATTTGCTGGTCGCTCGATCTTGCTGGCATGATCGTTGCTAGCTAAGGGCCGGACGGGAGCCCGACCGGATGGCGATCATCGTTCGCGAAATGACGGCCCATTTCAAACAGGCGGGAGGACAGGCATGAATGGACTTGGCGGTCTCAACAAGTCACCCAACGGCGTGGTAATCGGACTGGTGCAGCTGCAGCTGCCCGTCGTCGTGACCAGGGCCGATCTGGCGCGGCAGACCGAGCGCATCGTCTGGATGGTCGGCAAGGCGCGGCGCAATCTCGCCACCATGGATCTTGTGGTATTCCCCGAATATTCGCTGCACGGTCTCTCGATGGACACCAATCCGGAGATCATGTGCCGGCTCGACGGCCCCGAAGTCGCGGCCTTCAGGAAGGCCTGCATCGACAACAGGATCTGGGGCTGCTTCTCCATCATGGAGTTCAACCCGCACGGCAATCCCTACAATTCAGGGCTGATCATCGACGATCACGGCGAGATCAAGCTCTATTACCGCAAACTCCATCCCTGGATTCCGGTCGAGCCGTGGGAGCCGGGCGATGTCGGCATTCCCGTGATCGACGGACCGAAAGGTGCGAAGATCGCGCTGATCATCTGCCATGACGGCATGTTCCCCGAGATGGCGCGCGAATGTACCTACAAGGGCGCGGAGATCATGATCCGCACCGCAGGCTACACCGCGCCGATCCGCGACAGCTGGCGCTTCACCAACCAGGCCAACGCGTTCCAGAACCTGATGGTGACGGCCAATGTCTGCATGTGCGGCTCGGACGGGTCGTTCGACTCGATGGGCGAAGGCATGATCGTCAATTTCGACGGCAGCATCATCGCGCACGGGACCACGGGACGCGCCGACGAGATCATCACCGCCGAGGTGCGACCCGACCTCGTGCGCGAAGCGCGGATCAACTGGGGCGTCGAGAACAACATCTATCAGCTCTGGCACCGCGGCTATGTCGCGGTGAAGGGCGGCGCGATGGATTGTCCCTACACCTTCATGCAGGACATGGTGTCGGGCCGCTTCCGCCTGCCCTGGGAAGATCAGGTCAAGATCACCGACGGCACGTCCTGCGGCTTTCCCGCGCCGACACGGATGTTCGGCAAGACCGCGAAGGCCGCCGAGTAGCCGCTGAAGCGGTGTGAGTTTTGGTTGACTCGCTTTGCCGCGCATTCGGTTCACCTCTCCCCGCCGGGGAGAGGTCGGATTGCTCTCGGCGATGCGAAGCATCGTCCGGTGCAATCCGGGTGAGGGCTCTTGCTCTCTCGATAGACCGTAACCCCTCACCCGATTTGCTGCGCAAATCGACCTCTCCCAAAGGGAGAGCTGAACTTCCGACGCCGTTCGAGCTCAACCTGATCTCATCACGCTCTACTTGAAGAAATGCACGAGGCCAATGCTGAGGCCCAGCAGCAGCATCAGCGACAGCGTGACCGCCGCCGTCACCCGGCCGCCGACGGTCGAGAGCACGCGCACATCGACGCCGAGCCCAAGCGCTGCCATCGAGACGACGGTGAGGATCGCCGCCGTCTTCGTCACCGGCGCGATCGCAATGTCGGGCACGAGCTGGAACGAGCGCAGCGCGGCCAGCACCAGGAAGCCGATGATGAACCAGGGCACCAGCTTGAACGGGCTGATCGAGGTGGTCTTTGCAGCAACTTCCTTGGCGGTGCCGGCGGCCTTGCGCCGTCGCGCGACGAACAGCGAGAGGCCGACCACGATCGGGCCCAGCATCAGGACGCGCACCAGCTTCACCAGCGTGCCGATCTGGGTCGAGACGATGCCGGCGGGCACGGTCGCCGCCAGCACCTGCGGCACGGCATAGACCGTGAGGCCTGCGAGGATGCCATATTGCGTCGCCGTCAGCTTCAACAGCGGAATCAGCAGCGGCAGGCCGAGCACCATCAGCACGCCGAGAATGGCGGTGAACGAGATCGACGAGGCGATGTCGTCGCCATCGGCCTCGATCACGGGTGCCACCGCCGCGATCGCAGAATTGCCGCAGATCGAATTGCCGCAGGCGATCAGGATCGCGAGTTTGGTCTTGAGCCCGAGGATCCGGCTGAGACCATAGGTCACCGCCAGCATGATCACGACGGTGACGGCGATCGCGCCGATCAGGAGCCCGCCCGACGCCACGATGGCGGCGAAGCTGATGGACGCGCCGAGCAGCATCACCGCGACCTCGAGCAGTTGCTTGGCGCTGAAGGCAATGCCCGAGCGCCAGCGCTCCGAGGGCTCCCAGGCGGTGCGCACCGCCATCCCGAGCAGGATCGCGACGACCAGGGCCTCGATATAGGGATGGTCGAAAACCCGCTCCTCGATGGCCTGGACGCCGAGCGAGATGACCGTGACCACCCCGCAGAGCAGAATGCCCGGAATGAGCAGGAAAATGCGCTTCAGCGCGCCCTGCTTCTGCCCCTGATCTTGTTCTTGTTGCGGCACGACATCCTCTTTTCGGAGAAGATTTTATGCGCCAGGGCGCCCCGCTTGGCTAATATCTTTTCGGACTGCCCCGATAGAGAGAAGTTATGTCCCTCAACCTGCATCTGCTCCGCCTGTTCGCGGCCGTGGCGAGAACCGGAAGTTTCTCGCGCGCCGCCGACCTCCTGCACATCAGCCAGCCCGCGATCTCCAAGGGCGTGCGGGATTTCGAGCTGCAGGTCGGCTGCCGGCTGCTCGACCGCACGCCGAAGGGGGTGCGGCCGACCCGGGAGGGCGCGGCGCTGGCCCGCCATGCCGAGACACTGTTCGCGGCCGAGCGCGCCGCCGAGGACGAGTTGCAGGCATTGCGCAACCTCGACAGCGGCTCGCTGCGCATCGGCGCCAGCACGACGATCGCGACCTATATGATCCCGGAATATCTCGGCGTGTTTCACCGCGCCTTTCCCGGTATCGACCTGCATGTGGTGAGCGCCAACACCTCTGATATCGCGGCGCTGATGCTGGGGCACGAGATCGAAATCGCCCTGGTCGAGGGGCCGGTCGAGGACGAGAATTTGGTCAGCGAAGCCTGGCGTACCGACGTGATGGTCCTGATCGCGGCTCCGGATCATCGCTTCGCAGCCGCCGCGGGAGCGATCGACGTCCGCCTGCTCAACGACGAAATCCTGATCGTGCGCGAGCCCGGCTCAGGCACGCGCGAGGTGGTCGCGCAGGCGCTGGCCGCCCATCGCGTCGAACCGCAGCGGACGCTCGAGATCGGCAGCACCGAGGCGATCAAGCAGGCGGTGGCCGCCGGTGTCGGCGTCGCCATCGTATCGGTCGCGACGATCGACGATCAGGTGAAACTCGGAAAACTCAAGGTGATCCCGATCAAGGGCGTCCATATCGAGCGCACGCTGTGGCAATTGAAATCGCCCGGCCGGCTGGACGTGCCGGCGGTGGTCGCGTTCGAGGGGATCATTCGGGAGACAAAGGGCGCGAAGACGGCGCCGCGTGCGGCGTCCGCTAAAGCGCGGCGAACAGACCCTGCGCCCACGCCACGGCATGCTCGAAGCTGAACACGCCGGGCTCGAAATAGACCGCCCGCGCCAGCACGATGCCGACCACCAGCACCCAGAACACGCTGGTGCCCGCGGTCTTCAGCCATTTCGACACACCTTCGCTCGCGGCGGAAGAATCGACCGCGGGAACCGGCTCGCCGAAGGGATCGAATGCGGATTGGCTCATCGTCTTGACCATCAGGAATGCCCGTAGAATGTCGCGATGGCAGGGGCGGAAGCAAGGGTAGTCGAATGCCTTTTGTGACAGCAGATTGGAAAGGCCTTTCCTCTGACCCTGCTGGAGTAGAGTTTCCTTCTCCAAGACCCGAAATAGGCCATCAGGCGCCGGGGATTCACGACTTCTCAAACCGTTTGCGGCCGGAAATTCTCGATGAATCCCAGCAGCACCCGTGCGCCGGTGTCGGCGTCGGCGAGCTCGACATGCTCGGCTGGATTGTGGCTAATTCCGCCGCGGCAGCGCACGAAGATCATGCCGATATCGGCGACGTCGACCATCGCCATCCCGTCATGCCCGGCGCCGCTCGGCAGCTCGAACACGGCATGACCCTCAGCGGCGACCGCCGCCGCGATCTGCGTTTTCAGCCACGGCGCGCAGGGCACGCTGCGGTTCTCGTGAGTGACGTCGATCTGCAACGCGAGTTCGCGGCGCTTTGCGATGGCCTCGATCTGACGCACGATGTCGGCGACGGCGCGCTTGCGATGCATGTCGCTCTGCGAGCGGATGTCCATCGTGAAGGACACCTTGCCTGGGATCACGTTGGTGGCGCCGGGCATGGCGCTGATATAGCCGACGGTGCCGACCAGGCCGGCTTCATCGCTGTTGCAGAATTGCTCGATCGCAACGATGCATTCGGCAGCGCCGGTCAGCGCATCGCGCCGCAGCTTCATCGGCACCGTGCCGGCATGGCCGGCAACGCCGGTGAGATTGGCGGCAAGCCGGGTCGCGCCTGAAATCGCGGTGACGACGCCGACCGGCAGCGCCTTCTGTTCCAGCACGGGGCCCTGCTCGATGTGCAGCTCGACATAGCCGAGCAGCTCGCGGCGGGCGCGCGCCGCCTTGCCGATATGATCGGGATCGAGCCCGAAGGCGATCAGCGCATCACGCATCGACGTGCCGGCGCGGTCGCGCGTGTTGAGCACGCTCTCGTCGAACGAGCCGGCCACCGCGCGGCTGCCAAGCAGGGTCGACGCAAAGCGCACGCCCTCCTCGTCCGCGAAGCCCACGATCTCGATCGCGAACGGCAACCGCTTGCCGCGCCGGTTCAGATCGGCGACGCAGGCGATCGCGGTGATGACGCCGAGCGGGCCGTCCCATCTGCCGGCGTCGCGCACGGTGTCGTAATGCGAGCCAAGCATCAGGGCCGGCAGGCCCGGCCGCTCGCCCTCGTAGCGGCCGCAGACATTGCCGATCGCATCGAGATGCGCGCTCATGCCGGCCTCGCGCATCCAGGACAGGATGAGATCGGCCGCCCTGCGATGCTCGTCGGTGAGGAAGACGCGCGCCAGATGCTCCGGCGTCTCCGAGATCGCCGCGAGCTGATCGATCCGCGCCACGATCTCATCGCCAAGGGAGGATGGATTCGAGGACGATTTCGCGGACGGTTTCTTCTCGCTCATGCTGTTTCCCATCAGTCCAACCCGGCACCCGAGCCCGCTTCACTCGTAGCAGGCCCGGTCCGATTGACCAGCCGGCAAATGGCGCCCTGACGCCGCCCCCGGCGCGGATCGCATCGGCCGTCCAGGAGTTAGCGACTGCTTAACGGCATTGCATACAATGGCGATTGATCGCTCATTAAATAGGCAATCCGGACTCTGCCGATTCCGGAGGCCGCCCATGTTGATTGTTATTCACATTGATATTCAGCTACTTATGGAACCATGACCGCTAAACGTGCTCTGGCACGAAGCTTGCGACACTCCGTCACGCGCCGCCGTTACGGCGGCTGCGACAAGGACAGGCGGGTCGGCCCCGCCGGAGGGAGCAGGCGATGGATTTTGGCAGGATTTCAAGAAGGCATTTATTGCAGGGAAGCGCGGCATTGGCGCTCGGCAGCACGCTCGGCGTTCGCGGCGCGGCGGCAGCGGAAACCACGGTCGGCTTCATCTATGTCGGGTCGCGCGACGACTATGGCTACAACCAGGCCCACGCACAGGGCGCGGCGGCGCTGAAGAAGCTTCCCGGCATCAAGGTGGTCGAGGAAGAGAAGGTGCCGGAGACCGACGCGGTCGAGAAGACCATCGAGTCCATGATTAATCTCGACGGCGCCACGCTGCTGTTTCCGACCTCGTTCGGCTACTACAACCCGCACGTCGTCAAGATGGCGGGCAAGTTTCCGAAGATGCATTTCGAGCATTGCGGCGGCTTGTGGACCGACAAGGACCCGAAGAACGCCGGCAGCTATTTCGGCTACATCGACGAGGCGCAATACATCTCCGGCATCGTCGCCGGCTATTCGACCAAGAGCGGCAAGCTCGGCTTCGTCGCGGCCAAGCCGATCCCGCAGGTGCTGCGCAACATCAACGCGTTCACGCTCGGCGCCCGGCTCGCCAATCCGAAGGCGACGACGCAGGTGATCTTCACCGGCGACTGGTCGATGCCGGTCAAGGAAGCCGAGGCCACCAACAGCCTGATCGACCAGGGCGTCGATGTGCTGACCTGCCATGTCGACGGACCGAAGACGATGGTCGAGAACGCCGCGCGCCGCGGCGCGATGGTGTGCGGCTATCACGTCAACCAGTCGCCGCTGGCGCCGAAGGCCTATCTCACCGGCGCCGAGTGGAACTGGGAAGCGCTCTATCCGAAGTTCGTCAAGATGATCACCGCGGGCGAAGCGATCCCGAACTTCTACCGCGGCGGCCTGAAGGAAGAGATCGTCAAGGTCTCGCCCTATGGCGAGATGGTCTCGGCGGAGGCGCGCAAGCATGCCGACGACGTCAAGGCCAAGTTCATGTCCGGCGAGTACGCGATCTTCAAGGGCCCGCTCGTGGACAACAAGGGCAAGACGGTGATCGCTTCCGGCACCGACCGCGGCCAGCAGGATCCCGAACTCGAGAAGATGGACTATCTCGTCGAGGGCGTGATCGGAGCCACCGCGTGACGACCGAGGCGGCGGAATCGGTGGAGGCGGCCGGCGTTGCTCCGGCCGCCGATCCCGGCTTCCTCCAGCGCTACGGCGCGAGCATCGAATACATCCTGATCCCGGGCGCGGCGCTGGTCGGCGCGCTCGCGGTGTTCGGCGGGTTCATCGCGCTCTACGGCAAGAACCCGCTCGATCTCTATTTCTACATGTACTACGGCGCATTCGGCACCTGGTTCTCCTGGCAGAACACGCTGACCCGCGCCGCACCGCTGATCCTGACCGCGCTGTGCACGGCGCTGCCGGCGCAGCTCGGCATGGTGATCATCGGAGGTGAAGGCGCGCTGTTGATCGGCGCGTTGTCGGCAACGTCAGCGGCGCTGGCGTTGCAGGGTGCGGCGCCGACCGTCGTGCAGGTCGCGATGGTGATCGCGGGCATGATCGGCGGCGGTCTCTGGATCACGCTGTCCGGCGGACTGCGGCAGTATCGCGGGGTCAACGAGACGATCTCGAGCCTGCTGCTGGTCTATATCGCGCTTGCCGTCCTCAACCATCTGGTCGAAGGGCCGATGCGCGATCCGGCGAGCCTCAACAAGCCGTCGACGCGCGAGATCGGCGCCGCCAACATGATCGGCAGCATTCCCGGCACCGACGTGCATTGGGGCCTGGTGTTCGGCCTCGTGGCAGCCGTTGCCGCCTACATCCTGATCTATCACACCACCTTCGGCTTCGCCGCGCGCGTCGCCGGCGGCAACATCCGCGCCGCCAAGATCGTGGGGCTTTCCGTCGGCAAGCTGATCCTGACCGTCTGCTTCCTCGCCGGCAGCAGCGCCGGGCTTGCCGGCATGATCGAGGTCGCGGCCGTGCAGGGCCGCACCAATGCCAACCTCGCCGCGGGCTACGGCTTCACCGGCATCCTCGTCGCGTTCCTGGCGCGGCAGAATCCACTCGCGATCATTCCGGTCGCAATCCTGCTCGGCGGCATCTCCGCCTCCGGCGGCCTGTTGCAGCGCCGGCTCGGCCTGCCCGATGCGTCCGTGCTGGTGCTGCAAGGCATCATCTTCGTGTTCGTGCTGGCAAGCGACGCGCTCTACGGACGGATCGGCTTCCTGAAGGGAAAGTCCTGACATGGCGGATGCTTCGCTCGGGCTCTGGACCGTCCCGCTCGCCGTGTTCGGCGGCGCCATCCGCGTCTCGACGCCGTTCCTGTTCGTCAGCCTCGGCGAATGCATCACCGAACGAAGCGGCCGCATCAATCTCGGCCTCGAAGGCACGCTGGTGATGGGCGCGATGAGCGCCTACGGCATCTCCTATTTCTCGGGCTCGCCATGGTTAGGGGTGCTCGCGGCCGGGATCACCGGCGCCTTGTTCGGCGCGCTGCATGCCGGCATCTGCTCGCTGCCGCGGGTCAACGACATCGCGGTCGGCATCGCGCTGATGCTGCTCGGCACCGGCCTTGCCTTCTTCCTCGGCAAGCCGCTGATCGAGCCGACAGCGGCAAGGCTGCCGGCGATCGATTTCGGCTGGTGGAGCGACGTGCCGCAGGTGCGCGCGGCGCTACGCATCAACGTGCTGTTCCTGATCGGTGTCGCCATTGCGCCGCTGCTCTATTGGGCGTTCAGGACCACGCGCTGGGGCCTGTTGATCCGCACCGCCGGCGAAAGCGCGGACGCGGCGCGCGCGATGGGCCATTCCGTGCTGCTGATCCGGCTGCGCGCCACCATGGTCGGCGGCTTCCTCGCCGGCATCGGCGGCTCATTCCTGTCGCTGTTCTATCCCGGCAGCTGGAACGAGGGCCTCTCCTCCGGACAGGGCATCACGGCCGTGGCACTGGTGATCTTCGCGCGCTGGGACCCGATGCTGTGCCTGTGGGCCTCGCTCGCCTTCGGTGGCGCCGCCGCGCTCGGGCCGGCGCTGCAATCGGTCGGCGTCACCTCCGGCTATCATTTGTTCAACGCCGCGCCCTACATCCTGACGCTTGCGATCATGATCATCACCTGCTCGCCGAAGCGCACGCTGACCGGCGCGCCCGCCGAATTGTCCATTACCCGATAGACCGCGAGATCATTCCATGTCCGAGCGCTTCATCAAGTCCGAGCCCTACGCCTGGCCCTATAATGGCGACCTACGGCCAGAGAATACCGCGCTGATCATCATCGACATGCAGACCGATTTCTGCGGCGTCGGCGGCTACGTCGACAAGATGGGCTACGATCTCTCGCTGACCCGCGCGCCGATCGAGCCGATCAAGAAGCTGCTCGCGGTGATGCGCGCGCAGGGTTTCCACATCATCCACACCCGCGAAGGCCACCGCCCCGATCTGGCCGACCTGCCCGCCAACAAGCGCTGGCGCTCGCGCCAGATCGGCGCCGGCATCGGCGACCCCGGTCCTTGCGGCCGCATCCTGGTGCGCGGCGAACCCGGATGGGAGATCATCCCCGATCTCGCGCCGCTGCCGGGCGAGCCTGTTATCGACAAGCCCGGCAAAGGCTCGTTCTGCGCCACCGATCTCGAACTGATGCTGCGGCTGCGCGGCATCGAGAACATCGTGCTGACCGGTATCACCACCGACGTCTGCGTCCACACCACGATGCGCGAGGCCAATGACCGCGGCTTCGAATGCGTACTCGTCGAGGATTGCTGCGGCGCGACCGACAGAAGCAACCACGATCACGCACTTAAGATGATCAAGATGCAGGGCGGCGTGTTCGGCGCGGTGACGAAATCCGCCGACCTGATCGGAGCGCTGTCGTGATCATCGGCGAACCGCCCGCACCGTCAGGCGCATTCGGCATCGACGCCATCGCCATGACCATGCGGTTCGGCGACTTCACAGCGCTCGACAATGTCGAGCTCAAGGTGCGTCCCGGCTCGTTTCATGCGCTGCTCGGCGAGAACGGCGCAGGCAAGAGCACGCTCGTGAAATGCATCATGGGCTACTATCACGCGACCGAAGGCGACATCCTCGTCGGCGGCCGCCAGCAGGCCATCGCTAACCCCAAGGACGCGCATGCGCTCGGGCTCGGCATGGTCTACCAGCATTTCACGCTGGTGCCGGCGATGACGGTTGCCGAGAACCTGGTGCTGGCGCGCGACGACGTGCCCGCCGTGGTCGACTGGCGCAAGGAGAAGAAGGAGCTCGAGGCGTTCCTGGCACGGATGCCGTTCAAGGTGCCGCTCGACGCAAAGGTCTCCGACATCTCCGCCGGCGAGCGGCAGAAGTGCGAGATCCTCAAGCAGCTCTATCTGAAGCGCCGCTTCCTGATCCTGGACGAGCCAACCTCGGTGCTGACGCCGGGCGAGGCCGACGAGGTGCTCGGCATGCTGCGCGCGATGGTGGTCGCGGGCGAACTCACCATCCTGATGATCACCCACAAGTTCCGCGAGGTGATGGCGTTCGCCGATGACGTCACGATCCTGCGCCGCGGCAAGCTCGCCGGCACCGGCCGGGTCGCCGATCTCACGCCCGACGAGATGGCCCGCACCATGATCGGCGCCGAGCAGCTGACGGTGCAGCCGCCGCGCACCGGCGAGACCGGCGCACCGCGGCTCGAGCTCGACCGGCTCACCGCGCTCGATGACGCCGGTGCGATTGCGGTGCACGGCGTATCGCTGACGGTGAAGAGCGGCGAGATCGTCGGCATCGCCGGCGTCTCCGGCAACGGCCAGCGCCAGCTGGTCGAGGTCTTGGCCGGCCAGCGCGAAGCCGACGGCGGCGTGATCCGGGTCCAGGGCGAGGCCTATGCGGCAAGCCGCGAGGAGATGCGCCGCCACAAGATGTCGCTGTTGCCGGAAGAGCCGCTGAAGAACGCCTGCGTCGGCGGCATGAGCGTCGCCGACAACATCGCATTCCGCGAGTTCGACCGCGCCCCGTTCGCGCGCGGCGGCTGGTGGCTGAACCGCGCGGCCTTCCGCGACGACGCGGAGCGCAAGATCAACCGCTACAAGATCAAGACCCGCACGCCGGAGACGCCGATCGCGGCGCTGTCGGGCGGCAACGTGCAGCGCGCGGTGCTGGCGCGCGAGCTCTCGGGCGACGTCGAGGTGCTGATCGCCGCCAATCCATGCTTCGGGCTCGACTTCGCAGCCGTGGCGCAGATCCACGCCGAGATCATGGCCGCCCGCAACCGCGGCGCCGCGGTGCTGCTGGTCAGCGAGGACCTCGACGAGCTGCTGGAATTGTCGGACCGACTGGTCGTGATGTTCCACGGCGCGTTCGTGCACGAGGCCCGTGCCAGCGAAGCTGACCTCACCGAGATCGGCCGCCACATGGCCGGGCACTGACGCGCTAAGGCACGATGAGAGTGGTTTGACTACCCGATCTCGAACGCCTGCTCGGCGAGATGCTTCAAATTTGCGTGCCAATGCTCGGCGATCGCGAGCCGGGTCGGCACCCAGACGTGCTCGTGCTTCTGGATGTAATCGAGGAACCGCATCAGCGCGGCGGCGCGGCCGGGACGGCCGACGACGCGGCAATGCAGGCCGACCGACATCATCTTGGGTCGTGTCGCGCCCTCGGCATAGAGCACGTCAAAACTGTCCTTCAGATAAGTGTAGAACTCGTCGCCGCCGCCAAAACCCTGCGCGTTGATGAAGCGCATGTCGTTAGCGTCGAGCGTGTAGGGGATCACAAGATGCGGCTCGGTTCCGGCTGCCTTGATCCAGTACGGCAGATCGTCGGCATAGGAATCGCAGAGATAGCGCAGGCCGCCCGCCTCCATCAAAAGCCGCAGCGTGTTGATCGAGGAGCGGCCGGTGTACCAGCCGAGCGGCCGCGCGCCGGTCGCCTCGGTATGCACGGCAAAAGCGCGGGCGATCTCCGCGCGCTCCTCGTCCTCCGACATGTCCTTGTGCTCGACCCAGCGCAGGCTGTGGCTTGCGATATCCCAGCCCGCCTCCTGCATCGCCGCAACCACATCCGGATTGCGCTTCAGCGCCATCGCGACGCCGAACACCGTGGCCGGCAACTTTCGCTCGGTGAACATCCGCCATAGCCGCCAGAACCCGGCACGCGAGCCATATTCGAACATGGTTTCGATATTGGCGTGACGCTGGCCGACCCAGGGCTGCGCGCCCAGCACGTCGGACAGAAACGCTTCCGAGGCACGATCGCCGTGCAGGATGTTGTTCTCGCCACCCTCCTCGAAATTGACCACGAACTGCACAGCGACACGCGCAGCGTCGGGCCATTTCGGATCCGGCGGGTTGCGGCCGTAGCCGCGGAGATCGCGCGGATAGCGGGCCCCGGTCACATCAGATTTCCTCGAAGCGGATCTGCTGCGCGCCCTTCCACAACACGGTCTTGCCGAAGGCGGTGAGGTTCTCCAGCCCCGAGGTCAGCGTGATGAAATGGTTGCCGGCGAGCTGGCCCATCTTGCTGGCGAAATGCACGCCGCCATAGGCGAGCAGGATCTCGGTTTCGCTGATGCCGCCGGGATAGAGGATGATCTGGCCCGGCGCTGGATAGCTGGTGTGGTTCTCGTAGGAGACACCGAAATCGAGATCGCCGAGCGGCATCCAGACGCCCTCGCCGCTCCAGCGCACGTGGATCGCCTGGCTCTCGAACGGCATCGCCTTGCGGAAGGCGGCGACCGTCTTCGGCGCGAGCTGCTCCTCGAAACGGGCGTCAAAGGTGAACTCGCCGGCGCGGACAATCAGTTTGCTCATCGAACTCTCGTGGGTGGGCTGGACGGAACGATGTCCAACCATTGCCGCCGGCCCGCGCCGGACGCAAGGCCGATTCCAGCTCCAGATGCCGGTTTTTTGCCGCAATGGCGCCCGCCGCAACGCAGATTTGAGCAGGGTTGCGTTGCACCCCGGCCCCCGCTTTGCGAACCTCTCTGCACTCGCAAAGGAGGACGGCCGATGACGACAAACAGTCTGCACGGACATGTGGCGCTGGTGACCGGCGGATCGCGCGGCATTGGCGCGGCCATCGTCAAGATGCTGGCGGAAGCCGGCGCCGCCGTCGCCATCAATTATCGCGAACGCTCGGCCGAGGCGGAGACGCTGGCGAAGGGTATCACCGCCGCCGGCGGCCGCGCCGTCGCTATCGCCGCCGATGTCTCGGAAGCAGCCGCCGTCGCCGGACTGGTCGAGCGCGCCAAATCCGAGCTCGGCCCGATCGACATCCTCGTCAACAATGCGGGGATCGCGATCGTCAGGGGTATCGACGACCTCACCGAAGAGGATTTCGACCGCACCATCACGGTCAACCTCAAATCGGCATTTCTCTGCACGCAAGCGGTGCTGCCGATGATGCGCACCCGAAAATGGGGCCGCATCGTCAACATCTCCTCCGGCGCTGCGCGCGGCGCCGGCGCGATCGGGCCGCACTACAACGCATCGAAGGCGGCGATGGAGGGCCTGACCCGAGGCTATGCCGCGCGCCTCGTCAAGGAGGGCATCACGGTCAACGCGGTCGCGCCGTCGCTGATCGAGACCGACATGATGAAGGGACAGAGCGGCCTCGTCAGCCGGATCCCGATCGGCCGCTTCGGCACCGCCGAGGAGGTCGCGCAGGCGGTGATGCTGCTGGTCAACAATCCCTACATGACCGGACAGACGATTGCGATGAGCGGCGGCATGGCGTTCAACTAGAGCGTTTTCGAGCGAAGTGGGTACCGGTTCGCGTAAAGAAAACGCGTCAAGACAAAAATCTAGAGCCCCGTCCCGATTTCAATCGGAACGGAAAGGGCTCTAGCGTCGTCGATGCCTTGACCGCGTCGCGGGTTTGCCCTACCGCTTGCGGCATGAACCGATCGAACCTCATCGCCAATTTCTGGTGGCTCGCCGACTGACAGGCGGGCCCAACGCGTTCATGCATTTTCGGGGCCGCCGCATTGGGCGGCCTTTTTGTTTGGCTTCATCCAGCCCGCATGCGGTGTCCCCATTCAACCGAATGGAGATACAGATGACCAAACCGATCATCCTCACCGGCGACCGCACCACCGGTCCGCTGCATCTCGGCCATTACGCCGGTTCGCTCCGAAGCCGCCTGGCGTTTCAGGACAGCCATGAGCAGTTCCTGCTGCTGGCCGACATGCAGGCGCTGACCGACAATGCGCACGACATCGGCAAGGTCCGCAGCAGCGTCATCGAGGTCGCGCTGGACTTTCTTGCGGTCGGGATCGATCCCGGCCGAACCTCGATCTGCCTGCAATCGCAACTCCCGGCGTTGGCGGAACTGTCGATGCTCTATCTCAATCTCGTCACCGTCGCGCGGCTGGAACGCAATCCCACCATCAAGGACGAGATCCGCGCGCGCGGTTTCGGACGCGACATCCCGGCGGGCTTCCTGTGCTACCCGGTGGCGCAGGCCGCCGATATCACCGCGTTTCGCGCCACAATCGTGCCGGTCGGCGAGGATCAGGCACCCTTAATCGAGCAGACCAACGAGATCGTCCGGCGGGTCAACGCGCTCGCGGGCCGTGCGCTGCTGCCGGAAGCCGAAGCTATCATCCCGCGCGCAGGACGGCTCCCCGGCGTCGATGGACGCGCGAAGATGAGCAAGTCCGCGGGCAATGCGATTCCGCTTTCGGCTTCACCCGATGACATCTCGGCCGCGGTGCGCGCGATGTTCACCGATCCCGATCATCTGCGTGTCGCCGACCCCGGCAAGGTCGAGGGCAATGTCGTCTTCACCTATCTCGACGCGTTCGACGACGATCACGACGCCGTCGCGGAACTGAAGGCGCGCTATCGGCGCGGCGGTCTCGGCGATACGACCGTCAAGCGGCGGCTGGAGGATATCCTGCAAGCCCTGATCGCACCGATCCGGACACGGCGCGCTGAGCTGGCCAACGATCGCGACCACGTCACCGACGTAATCAGGCGCGGAACTCTGAAAGCGCGGGAGATTACGGAGCACACCAGGCGCGACGTCATGGAGGGGCTTGGCTTGTTCCAGCTCTGAACGCGCCGTCATCAAAGCGTGGCAGGAACTGTGCTTGACTATGACAGTTGTCCGCTAGAGCCTTTTCCGCTCCGATTGAATCGGAGCGGGGCTCCTAGACTCTTGTCTTGACGCGTTTTCTTCACGCGAAGCGGTATCCACTTCGCTCGAAAACGCTCTAGGCGAAACCGGATTTGGAGCCTGTCGTGATCGATCCGAAAACGCTTCTCGAACGCGCGGCACAACTGGCCGATCAGGCCAAGGGCGAGGAAGATGCCGGCATCCGCGAGCGGCTGCTGCGCATGGCCGAGCACTACCGCGATCTGGCCGCACATGAGACCTGGGCGCATGAAAACCCGCCATCGGTGGGCGCGATCACCAGCGCGCTCAGCTCCCGCGCGCATTGATCTGACCTTCGATCAGCTCACGCGAATGCGATAGCCCAGCGACCGACGCGCGCCCGGCGCGATCTGCATCAAGCCGGGCTTGTCCGCGAACTCGCCGTCGAATTCCGCGGGGCTGGCAAAACCGTGCCACGGCTCGATGCAGAGGAACGGCGCGCCGCCGACCTTCGACCAGATACCGAGCTCGCGGAAGCCGCGCCACGACATCTCGATCGCAGGGCCTTGTGTGGCTGCTGCCGGGCCTAGTGTCGCCGTGAAGAGGATCGATGTACTTGCGACCTGATCGAAGACCATCGCGTCGTCATCGAACAGCTCCTCCGACAGTGCGAGCGTTCTGCCCTTGATCGGATTGGGTTCGGGCTGCGGCCGCATCAATCCATCCTTCAGCCGCCGGATCGGCGCAAGTTCAGTCTTGCCGAAGGTCAGCGTGTAAGCCTCCTTCGGCAGCCCCGGCACCAACGGCCAGTTGAAGGCGGGATGACCACCGAGTGAGGCCGGCAGCATCTCGTCGCCGGTGTTGATGATATCGAAGGCGACATCGAGATCGGTGCCATCAACGGTGTAAGTGACCTCGAGCCTGAACGCGAACGGATAGCGTGCCGGCGTTTCCGCATCGTCGGTCAGCGCGAGCTTGCAGGATCGCGGTCCCTGCTCCAGCCAGACAAAGCGGCGATCTCGCGCAAGGCCGTGCTGCGTCATCGGATAGGTCTTGCCATGGTGACGCAGCGTGTCGTTCTTCAACCGGCCGACGATCGGGAACAGGATCGGTGCATGGCGCGGCCATTGCGGTCCGGCCTGCCACAGCAACTCGGTTCCGTCGGCATTCCTGAGCGACGACAGTTCAGCGCCCTGTGCCTGAATTGTCGCGGCGATTCCATCGCCGCGCAGCGTGTGACTGTCGCTCATGCCTCGCCTCACCGGTTGCGCCATGCCCTGACACGAGATGTTCGATGCCGGCGAAGCCGTCAACCCCAAAGCGATGGGGCCGCCACGCGCGGGCGGCCCCAACTTGGCTTACCCGGCGATCTTGGAGAAATCAGGCTGCCGCCGCTCAGCAAAGGCGGCAAAGGCCTCGCGCGCCTCCGCGCTCATCAGCCGCTGCTGGAAGATTTCACCCTCGCGCGCCATTTGCGCGCTGATCCTGGCGGGATCTCGCATCAACGCCTTGGTGTGCTGGAGCGAGCCGAATGGCCGCTTTGCCAGTGCGTCCGCCGCCGCGCGGGCCTTGGCGCGAAGATCCGCAAGCGGCACCACGGCATTGGCAAGACCGATCGAGACCGCGGTCTCCGCCTCGACCGGCTCGCCGAGCGCGAACATCGCATAGGCGCGCGCATAGCCGATGCGCTGCGGCAGCAGATAGGTCGACGCCGCCTCCGGCACCAGCGCAAGATTGACGAACGGCGTGATCAGCCTCGCGGTCGGCGCGAGGTAAACCAGGTCGCAATGCAGCAGCATGGTGGTGCCGATGCCGACCGCATTGCCCTGCACCGCGGCAACCAGCGGCCGCGTCGCCTTGGCAAGACAGCTAAGGAAGCGCGTCACGTGACGCTCGCCCTGCACGCCGCGCGACACCGCCGCGAAATCGGCGAGATCATTGCCCGCGGTAAAGCTGTCGCCGTCGCCCTGCAACAGCACGGCGCGGATTGTAGAATCGCCTTCCGCACGTTCGAGCGCGTCGGCCATCGCGCCATACATCGCGTTGGTGATCGCGTTCTTCTTGTCCGGACGCGCCATCGTCACGGTGAGAACGCCACCGTCCAGCGCTACGACCACTTCACTCATGTCTCACTCCTGTTGCTTGCTTCGCGTTTGACGCGTTTTCTTGACGCGAACCGGTCCCCACTTCGCTTGAAAACGCGCTAGCCATCTTTGTCTTTCGGAAATTTCGCTTGCAGGCTGGTCAGCCAGCGCGACACCACGTCGATTTCGGCTTCCGAAAATCCGTCCATCAGGCGGTTGTTGATCACCCTGGTCCGCGTTGCGGCACGCTTGCCGAGTTCCTGCCCGGCCACGGTCAGATGGAGCCGCTGGCTGCGCCCGTCCTCACCGTCGCGCCGGCGCTTGACGAGGCCCGCACGCTCCATCCGGTCGGCGAGCCCGGACATCGCCGACGGCACGATGTCGACCGCCTGCGAGACGTCGCCGATCAGCGCGCCGTCATTGCGCCCGAGGAAGAACAGCACGCCCGCCTGCGCCGACGTCAAATCGTGCGCGGCCGTCTCCTGCTCGATGGCGCGCTGCAGCCGCCGATAGGCCACGGTCAGAAGGAAGATCAGCCGGTGTTCCGCTTTCATGCCGCTGTTATATATTTCGCGCACGAAATATCAAGATATTTCGTGCGCGAAATATCTTGATATATCCGTTTGCCTTTTTGCGGCGCCTCAATGCACCGTCATCCAAGGCCCGTAAAATATGTAAATGAGCCCTCTCAACCGCTTTGATTGCGACATTTTGATCGCGACGCCGGATCGCTGCACTGCGCTCCAGCAGAAAACCCTTGATCGACAACGACCAAACGGGAAATCTTCCTTCCGGGAGCCGCGGTTTGCATTGCGGCTCGGGCGGGGTCACGAGAGTGTCATGACGTCAGCGGCAAGTTCGGACAGGGACCGCGTTGTCCGCCCGAAGCGGCTACGCCATCTCAGCGAAGCCATGCGTTGTGAGACCGCGTTTCGCCTGATCCTGTCCGAATGCCTCGAGGAAGTCGCAACCAACCACGAGGCCCTGAGCTCCGGCGATCCGGCCGCGCTCCACCAGACCCGCATTGCACTGACGCGGCTGAAGGCGGCGATCGCCTTCTACGGCCCGATGGTGGCGGACACCGAATGGACGCGGCTGAAATCCGAGCTGAAATGGCTGAGCGCCTATCTCAGCGCAACGCGAGACCTCGACGTTGCGATCGACAACAGCAAAGGGCTGCCGGAAGAGCGCATGCTCCAGACAGCGCGAACCGATGCGTTCGAAGCCCTCAAGGAAGCCTTGCAGAGCGACCGTTACTGGCAATGGTTCGACGGCATGTGGGACTGGGTCGGCAGCGGCCCCTGGACCACGCGGCAGAACCGCCGTGCCGCGCAACGGCGAGCGGTGCCGGTGTCGGTGTTTCATGCGCGCCGGCTGGCGCGCTGGCATGGCAAGCTGTGCCAGAAGAGCCGCGGGCTGCAGGGCATGGGCAAGAACAAGCGCCACCGCGTTCGGCTCGCCAGCAAGCGGCTGCGCTACGCCATCGAGTTCTCGGAAGGCGGATTGCCCCCCGACGAATACGCGTCATGGCGGACCGTCCTGAAGCAGCTTCGGAAGGGGCAACAACTGCTCGGCGAATTGAATGACGACGAGGTCCGTCGCAAGCTGTTCGAAAGCGTCGATGCACGCGCCCACGAGCGCAAGGCCAAGCACCAGCGCGTGCACGAGCGGAAGCGCAAGAGCCGGCTGTTGCGCCGCGCCGCGGCGGTCTATCGAAAAATCTCCAGCTGAGCGCGCATCGGCGCACCTCGTCGGCGCGGATGCGGGCCCGAATTGATGGTTACGCTAGAATTGATGTATAAAACATCATTTATTGGACTTGTCGCATCACTACTTGATGTATATAAATGACATCCAAATAGACCAAATAGACCCGCCCCTCAATCGACGGCTTCGATCGATGATCACCGCGGCGCAGCTACGGGCTGCCAGAGCCTTGCTTGGCATCGACCAAAGGCAGCTCGCCGAGCTGTCCGGACTTTCGGTGCCGACCATCCAACGTATGGAGGCGAGCGAGGGCACCATTCGAGGCAATGTCGACTCGCTCATGAAACTGATCGACGCGCTCGGCACCGCCGGCGTCGAGGTGATCAGCGAGGGCGCGGTCAGCAGCGGCGGCGGCCGCGGGGTAAGATTAAAGGCCGGGTCAGGCTCGCCGAAGGTGCAGACATGATCGCGGCGGTCACCCAGCAGATCTGGTGTGTGGCCGCGCTGCTGGGGACGACCGCTCTCGCGATCGCAACGAGCCGATCGCGCCGATCGACAGCCATCATCTACGGCGCGACCTTCGTAATTTCGACGATCGCACTGGCCGGCGCGCTCCGCTCGCTGATCGCCCATACCAGTGCGACGGAGCTGACGTTGCCGGTCGGCCTGCCCTGGCTAGGCTCGCATTTCCGCCTCGATGCGCTCGCCGCATTCTTTCTCGCCGTGGTCAACCTCGGCGGTGCGGCTGCAAGTCTGTATGGGCTCGGCTACGGCAGCCACGAATCCGCGCCGGCGCGGGTCCTTCCCTTCTTTCCGGCATTCCTGGCCGGAATGAACCTCGTTGTGCTGGCCGACGATGCGTTCACCTACCTCTTGTGCTGGGAATTCATGTCGCTTGCGTCCTGGGCGCTCGTGATGGCGCACCACCGCGAAGCGGACAATGCACGAGCGGGCTACGTCTATCTCGTCATGGCAAGCTTCGGAACGCTGGCTTTGTTGCTCGCTTTCGGCCTGCTGTCGGGAGCTGGCGGCAGCTACAGTTTTGCGGCCATCCGCAGCGCCCAGCACACGCCTTCCGAAGCCGCGCTGGTGCTCTCGCTGATGCTGCTCGGCGGCGGGTCGAAAGCCGGCCTGGTCCCGTTGCACGTATGGCTGCCGCTGGCCCATCCCGCAGCACCGAGCCATGTCTCGGCGCTGATGAGCGGCGTGATGACGAAGGTCGCGATCTACGGATTCATACGGGTCATGTTCGATCTGCTCGGGCCGCCCAGCTGGTCGGCGGGTGTCGTCGTTCTCATCCTCGGCGGTGCGACCGCCGTGATGGGGATCCTCTATGCGCTGATGGAGAAGGACCTCAAGCGCCTGCTCGCCTACAGCACGATCGAGAACATCGGCGTCATCTTCGCAAGTCTCGGCCTTGCGCTGGCATTTCAGGCCAACGGCCTCGGCCTGGCCGCGGCGCTCGCCTTCACAGCCGCGCTGTTTCACGTGCTCAACCATTCGTTCTTCAAGAGCCTGCTGTTCTTCGGAGCCGGCGCCGTGCTGACGTCGACCGGCGAACGCGACATGGAGAAGCTGGGCGGCCTGATCCACCGCATGCCGCTCACCAGCTTCGTCTTTCTCGTCGGCTGTGTCGCGATCTCGGCGCTTCCGCCGTTCAACGGGTTCGTCTCCGAATGGCTGATGTTTCAGGCCGTCCTGCAGAGCCCCGATCTGCCGCAATGGCTACTGAAGATCATGGTGCCCGCGGTCGGCGCCTTGCTGGCGCTGGCGGCGGCGCTCGCCGCCGCATGCTTCGTCAAGGCCTTCGGAATCACGTTCCTCGGCCGCGCGCGGAGCCCGGCCGCGCAAGCCGCCGGCGAAGTCGATCGCTATTCGCTTGCCGCGATGTTCAGCCTCGCCCTGCTCTGCTTCCTCGCCGGCGTTCTGCCGGGCGTTGTGATCGACGCGCTCTCGCCCGTCGCGCAGGCCATGATCGGCCACCGGATGCCGGTTCAGGCGAACGACCCCTGGCTCTCGATCGTGCCGATCGAGGAGAGCCGCAGTTCCTACAACGGATTGCTCGTCTTTGCTTTCATCACGGCCGCGGCGTCGCTTGCGGTGTATTTCATCCATCGCTTCGCGTCGCGCGCGATCCGGCGCGGACCGGCCTGGGGTTGTGGCTTCACCGATCCGACACCGGCGGCGCAGTATTCCGGGGCGAGCTTCGTCCAGCCGATCCGCCGGGTGTTCGGCACGTTGGTTTTCCAGGCCCGCGAGCATGTCGACATGCCTGCGCCGGGCGAACTGCGGCCGGCCCGCTTCAGGGTCGATATGCGCGATCTGGTCTGGGAGCGGCTGTACACGCCGGTGACTGAAGTTGTTTGGTTTCTCGCCGATCGGCTGAACCAGCTCCAGTTCCTGACCATCCGCCGCTACCTCAGTCTGGTCTTCGCAACCCTCATCACATTGCTGCTGGCGCTCGCAATATGGTCGTGATCTCGGACATCCTCGTTCAGTTCGGCCAGATGACGCTGGTGCTGCTGCTCGCGCCGCTCCTGACCGGCGTCGTGCGCAAGGTCAAGGCCCGCCTGTTGCGCCGGAAAGGTGCGTCGATCTTCCAGCCCTATCGCGATCTGCTGCGGCTGCTTCGCAAGGAGGTCGTGCTCGCCGAAAACGCGTCCTGGCTGTTCCGTGTCACGCCCTATGTGACGTTCGCGGCCATCTGGGTCGCGGCGGCGCTGGTCCCGACATTTGCGACCGGCCTCGAATTCAACTGGAGCGCCGACCTGATCGCGATCGTCGCCCTGCTCGGCAGCGCGCGCTTCTTCCTCGCGCTGGCCGGCATGGACGTCGGCACCAGTTTCGGCGGCATCGGCTCCAGCCGCGAGGTGATGATCGCTGCATTGGCCGAGCCCGCCATGCTGCTGATGGTGTTCTGCGTCGCGCTCATTGCCGGCTCCACCCAGCTGTCGACGGTCGCGACCTTCATGGCGTCGTCCGAAGTGGGACTGCGCGTCTCGCTCGGCATGGCGATGATTGCCCTCATCATGGTGGCGCTTGCCGAAAACGCGCGCATCCCGGTCGACAACCCGGCGACGCATCTGGAGCTGACCATGGTGCACGAGGCGATGATCCTCGAGTATTCCGGGCGTCATCTTGCCATGATCGAGTTCGGCGCCTTTCTCAAGCTGCTGCTGTACATCTCCCTGATCATCTGCGTGTTCTTCCCGTGGCAGATCACCACCGAAGGCGCAGGTCCGCTGTCCTATCTGGTGAGCGTCGCCGCCTACATCGTCAAGCTTGCGATCGCAGCCTTCCTCCTTGCCGTGTTCGAGACCGCGACGGCGAAGGTACGGGTCTTCCGTGTCCCCGAGTTCCTCGGCGCCGCGCTGATGCTCGGGCTGCTCGGCACGCTGCTTCGATTCGTGTCACGGAGCTTCTGATGCACAACCTCGCCTTCGACATCGCCCATCTGCTCGCCGGCGGGCTCGTGCTGATCAGCTTCATGATGCTGTACCAGGACCGCCTGTATGCGCTGCTGAACATCTTCGCGCTTCACGCAGTGGTACTCGCGCTTTCGGTCGCCTGGCAGGCGTTCGTCCAGAACGCACCGCATCTCTATGTGACGGCGATGATCGCGCTGGTCTTCAAGGCGATCATCATCCCGGTGGCGCTGCACCGGATCGTCAAGCAACTCGGGATTCATCGCGATATCGAGACCGCGGTGGGTATCGGCCTGACCATGCTGGCGGGCATGGGGCTCGTCGCCCTCTCCATGGTGCTGATGCTCCGGGTGACCGGCGCGGCCGATCCGCTGGCGAGGGAAGACCTCGCCTTCGCGCTGTCGGTGGTGCTGCTAGGATTGCTTGTCATGGTGACGCGGCGCAACGCCGTCAGCCAGGTCGTCGGCTTCATGTCGCTGGAGAACGGCCTGGTGCTGGCCGCGACCGGCGCCAAGGGTATGCCGCTCGTCGTGGAGATCAGCGTCGCGTTTTCGATCCTGATCGCATTCATCGTCATCGGCGTGTTCCTGTTCCGGATTCGGGAACGGTTCGACACCGTCGACGTCGGTGCGCTCGATGAATTCAGGGGAGAGCGTCGATGACTGCGGCATCGGATGCCGTCGCCTGGGTTCTGCTGATACCGATCTGTGCCGCGACGGTGCTTGCGGTGCTGCCCGGCTACCGGCTGACCGCAGGGCTCAATATCCTGGCCAGTCTCGGCACCTTGCTGGCCGCACTTTCGCTGCTCGTCATCGAGCGCCCGCAGCCCGGCCACTACCTGCTGATCGACGATCTCAACATCGTCTTCATCGTGCTCAACACCTTCGTGGGATTCACGACCAGCGTGTTCAGCGCGAGCTATATCGCCCACGAACTCGAGACCGGGCGGCTGACGCCGGGCTATCTGCGATTCTACCATGCCATGTATCAGGTCATGATGTTCGGCATGAATCTCGCATTCGTGTCGAACAATATCGGCCTGATGTGGGTCGCAGTCGAGATCGCCACGCTGACCACCGTGCTGATGGTCGGCATCTACCGGACCCATGCGGCGCTGGAGGCCGCCTGGAAGTATTTCATCCTCGGCAGCGTCGGTATCGCGCTCGCACTGTTCGGCACGATCCTGGTGTACATGGCGGCGCGGCCGGTCATCGGCGAGGGCCAGGACGCCATGGTGTGGACGGTGTTGATCAGCCGCGCCGCAACCTTCGATCCGGCATTGCTCAACGTCGCCTTCATCTTCCTGCTGCTCGGATACGGCACCAAGGTTGGCCTGGCACCGCTGCACGCCTGGCTTCCGGATGCCCATGCCGAGGGCCCGACCCCGATCTCCGCCGTGCTCTCCGGCCTCTTGCTCAACGTTGCGCTCTACGCTGTGCTCCGCTTCAAGATCCTGCTCGCCGCCAATCCGGATGCGATATCGCCGGGCCCGCTGATGGTGACCATGGGGCTGACCTCGCTGCTGTTCGCAGCCTTCATGCTTTACCGCCGCCGCGACATCAAACGGCTGTTCGCCTATTCTTCGATCGAGCACATGGGCATCATCGTGTTTGCGTTCGGGATGGGTGGCCCGCTCGCCAACTTTGCCGGCCTCCTGCACATGGTGATGCACAGCCTCACCAAGTCGGGGATCTTCTACGCCGTCGGCCACATCGCACAGGTGAAGGGCACGCAGCGGATCGCCAACATTCGCGGCCTGACTGAAACTCATCCGGCGCTCGGCTGGAGTCTCGTGATCGGCGTGGTCGCGATCGCCGGCCTGCCGCCGCTCGGCATCTTCATGAGCGAATTTCTGATCGTCAGCTCCACCTTTGCACGCCAGCCGCTGCTCGCCATTCCGCTGGTTTTCGGCCTGCTGCTCGCCTTCGGCGCGCTGATCCTGCGCCTGACCAGCCTTGCGTTCGGCGAGCCGCGCGGCAATGCCGCTCCGGCGGATGCGTCCTATTTGCCGATGTTCGCGCATTTCGCGCTGGTGCTGACTGCGGGCATCTACCTTCCGGGACCGCTGGTTGTCTGGTTCCAGCACGTCGCCAACCTCCTGGGCTAGGGCGAGGGAGAACGGGATATGCCGAAATTGATCGATCTGATCCAGGCGGGCCGCAAGGTCGAACGGCACCATCCATGGCCGCGCGCATTGGTGGACGACGATGTCTGGCGCTCAGCCGCCAGCGCGCTCGCCGATGGCGACTTGAGCCTGCTCGGGCTATGGGGCGAAGCATCGTGCGTGCATATGGCGATCCTCGACGACCACACCTCCGATATCGGCGTGATCAGCCTGGATTGTCCCGATCGCCAATTCCCGTCGGTCGCGGCCTATCATCCTCCGGCGCTTCGATTGGAGCGCACCGTCCACGACCTGTTCGGGCTTCAGGCCGCGGGCACGCCGGATCCCCGTCCCTGGCTCGATCATGGTCGATGGCAAATGCGTTTCCCGCTCGGCGAACGTCTCGATGCGTCACCGGTTGCGGCGCCTTATCAATTCCTTCCGGCCGAAGGGGACAGCCTGCATCAGATTCCGGTCGGCCCCGTGCATGCCGGCATCATCGAGCCCGGACATTTCCGCTTTACGGCGAGCGGCGAGACCGTGGTCCGCCTGGAGCAGCGGCTCGGCTACACCCATAAGGGCATCGAAGGGCTGATGGCGGGGAGCACCGTCGAGCAGGCCGCGCGGCTCGCCGGCCGGGTCTCCGGCGACAGTACGGTCGCCTATGGACTGGCATTCGCGCAAGCCGTCGAGGCCGCGCAGCAGATTGCCGTGCCGCCCCGCGCGCTCTTGCTGCGTGCGCTGATGGCCGAGCTCGAGCGACTGGCCAATCACCTCGGTGACATCGGAGCGATCTGCAACGACGCGTCATTTGCGCTGATGCAGGCACATTGCGCCGTGCTGCGCGAGTGCGTGCTGCGCGCTGCCGACGCTGCATTCGGCCACCGCCTGATGCGCGACCTTGTCGTTCCCGGCGGCGTCGCGCGCGACATCGCCAGCGACGGACCCAACGCAATCCGGGCCGCGCTCGACCAGATCCGCCGGCATTTCCCTGCGCTGGTCGAGCTCTACGACAACACCGCCTCGTTGCAGGATCGCACCGTCACCACCGGCATCGTTACCCCGGCGCTCGCCGGCAATTCGCAGCCGGTGGGTATGTCGGGCGCGCAAGCGGCCGCAACCATGACGCCCGACGCAGGCCCGGCTATCTCCCCTATGATGGTCTGCGTTTCGAAGTCCCCGTTCTCAGCGATGGCGACGTCAATGCCCGCGTCTGGATCCGGATCCGGGAGGTCGAGCAGAGCCTTGCGCTGGCGGACCAGATCCTCATCGGCCTCGAGGCCGGCCCGTCAGAGTGTCGCTGCAAGGTGCGACCGAAGCCTCCGAAGGCATGGCGGTGGTTGAAGGCTTCCGGGGCGACATTCTGGCCTGGCTACGCCTCAACGGAGATCGGATCGAGCGATGTCATCTGCGCGATCCGTCGTGGTTTCAGTGGCCCTGCTCGAGGCAGCTATCGAAGGCAACATCGTGGCGGACTTCCCACTCTGCAACAAGTCGTTCAACTGCTCCTATTCGGGCCACGACCTCTGAGGACCGCAGGCGATGCGCAAACTTTTGTTCCAGGGCCTGTTTCGCCAGCCATTGACCGAGCAAGCGCCGCGTCCGGACGACGCTGCGCTCGCGGAGCTCGGGCCATGGTCGGCCGCACCGCAAGACGACGCCTCGGCCGCAGCCTCTCGATCCGCGAGGTCGATGCGGGCTCGTGCAACGGATGCGAGCTGGAAATTCACGCGCTCAGCAATGCGTATTACGATGTCGAACGGTTTGGAATCCGGTTCGTCGCCTCACCGCGTCATGCCGATGTTCTGCTCGTTACAGGCCCCGTCACCAGGAACATGCGCGAAGCGCTGGAGCGCACCTACGATGCGACCCGGATCCCAAATGGGTCGTCGCCGTAGGCGATTGCGCCAGGGATGGCGGATGTTTTGCCGGCAGCTATGCGGTGGTTGGCGGGGTCTCGGCGGTTGTCCCTGTCGATCTCCATATTCCAGGTTGCCCTCCTTCGCCGATGGCCATTCTGCGTGGCCTCATCGGCTTGCTCGAGGCTGTGGACGCCGACGTCGCGGCAAAATGAGAGCATGCAGAGAGACGCGTTAGCGACCTGCGCCTGCCCGGTGGCGGCGATTGCTAAAGCATGATCCGGAAAAGTGCGAAGCGGTTTTCCGAAAAGATCATGCTCAAACAAGGAGCTAAAGCGCGATGACGATTCAACCTGATCTCATCGCGCTTTAGCCGCTGTCGCGCAGCACCAGCTCGAAGCCGAGATCGATGCGGCGCTCGCCGCCGCGCTCCAGCATCAGCGTCGCCGCGGTGCGGCCGATCGCATCGCCATGCACGCTGATCGTGCTCAGCGTCGGCGAGATCAGCTGGCCCATTTCGAGATCGCCGAGGCCGATCACGGCAACCGGCTGGGCCGATGCAGGCCCGTCGCGCAGCAGGCCGGCCTTGCGCAGCCCCGACATGAAGCCGATCGCATGCGCATCGTTGGCGGCGAACACCGCATCGACATCGGGCAGGCGCGCATGCGCCGCCACGCTGCCGGAGTCCTTGCGGTCGAGGATCAGCCGGCGCGGCTCGGATAGACCGCTCGCCAGCGCCTCGTCCCTGAAGCCGAACCAGCGCCGCGTGCCGCGCGGATCATCGCCGCCGATGAAGGCGAGCTGCTTGCGCCCTTGCGCAACCAGATGCTTCGCGACAGCGACACCCGCCTTGTAATTGTCGAAGCCCGCGACCGCATCGATCGGGTTTGCCGGCAGATCCCAGGTCTCGACGATCGGAATCCGTGCATTGCGCAGCAGGCGGCTGCCCTCCTCGGTCGCCGGCGAGCCGACCATGATGATCGCCTCCGGCCGACGCGACAGCAGCGCTGCCAGCACGCGGTCCTCGCGCACCGCGTCGTAGCGCGACTGCGCCAGGATCACGGAGAAGCCGAGCGGCTCAAGCTTGTCGGACAGGCCTTGCACCGTGTCGGCGAAGATCGAGTTGGCGATGGTCGGCACCAGCACGCCGACCGAATTGGTCCGTGCGCTCGCCAGCGCGCCTGCCACCAGGTTCGGGACGTAGCCGAGGTCGCGCATCGCCCGCTCGACCCGCGCCCGGGTCTCGGGGGCGACGAGGTCAGGCATCCGCACCACCCGGCTTACCGTGATCGAGGAAACGCCGGCGCGCTTGGCCACCTCTGAGAGGGTGGGCGCGGTACCGGACGGGCCGGTTCCGGGTTCGGTCAGGTCGGAGCTCATGAGCCGGACCCTGCACGATTCCGGGTTGCCAAGCCATTATGTTATCGCTAGCATCGCGCCATGTTAGCGCTAACATAGAACAAAATGGGAGAAACGGCATGATTTCAGACGAGCAGGTCCAAGCCTACAAGCGCGACGGCGTGATCGTGGTCCCCGAGGTGCTGAACCAGGAGACGCTGGGCAAGGTTCGCACGGTGCTCGCCGAGCTGGTGGCCGGCGCCGCCGCCGTGAGCGAGCACACCGACGTCTACGACCTCGAGCCGGGCCATACGCCGGAGACCCCGCGCGTCCGCCGCATCAAGGCGCCGCACAAGGTGCACCCGATCTTCGACGAGATCGTCCGCAGCCCCGCCGTGATCTCGATCCTGACCAGGCTGATTGGTCCCGGCCTTCGCCTGCACGGCTCAAAACTCAACATGAAGTCGGCGCAATACGGCTCGCCCGTCGAGTGGCATCAGGACTGGGCGTTCTATCCGCACACCAATGACGACATCCTCGCGATCGGCGTGCTGCTTGACGACTGCGATATCGAGAACGGCCCGATGCTGGTGACGCCGGGATCACACACCGGCAGCACGATGTGGGATCATCACGGCGAGGACGGCTGCTTCGCCGGCCTGATCGATCCAGACCAGATTCAGGACGACATCAAGCGCGCGGTCCCCTGTATGGGCAAGGCCGGCAGCATGTCGTTCCACCACGTGCGCGCGCTGCACGGCTCGGCGACCAACACATCAAACCGGCCGCGCAACCTCTTGCTCTATGAAGTGGCCGCCAGCGACGCCTGGCCACTGATGGGCGTGAAGGACTTCGACGAATTCAACAGCCGCCTGCTGGCAGGTCCGCCGGTGGTCACACCGCGGTTGACCGACGTGCCGGTGCGGATGCCGTTGCCGCCGGCCAAACGGCAGGGATCGATCTACGAGACCCAGTCGGCGGCGAAGAAGTCCTACTTCACGCGCGCCGCCTGAGACTGACGACAGTGCCCGCGGCAAGCCGCGGGCATTGCTGCGTTCGCGCGCACAATCCGGAACCACGAGATCGTGCTCGACCAAAACGACCATAAAAAACAACGGGGAAACGAATGACCGAGATGGCAAGAGATGGCGCTCGCACATCGCGCCTGCGTGTGATCCTGGCCGCAAGCATCGGCTCCGCGCTCGAATGGTACGACTTCTTCCTGTACGGCACCGCGGCCGCGCTGGTGTTCGGCGAGCTGTTCTTTCCAAAGAGCGATCCGGTGGTCGGCACGCTGCTGTCGTTCCTGACTTTCGGCGTCGGCTTCGTGGTGCGGCCGTTCGGCGGCCTGCTGTTCGGCATCCTCGGCGATCGCTATGGCCGCAAGCCGGTGCTGGTCGCAACGCTGCTGATGATCGGCATCGGCACCACCGCGATCGGCTTCCTGCCGACGTATGCGCAGATCGGCGTCTGGGCGCCGATCCTTCTGGTCGCGATGCGCGTCATCCAGGGTCTCGGTGCCGGTGCCGAGTATGGCGGCGCGGTGATCTACCTCGTGGAGAACGCGCCGCCGAAGCATCGCGGCTTCTGGGGCGGCTTCGCGCCGCTCGGTGTCTCCGTCGGCAATCTGCTCGCCGCCGCCGCCTTCGCGCTGGTGACGATGCTGCCGCGTGAGGACCTGATGAGCTGGGGTTGGCGCCTGCCCTTCCTGGCAAGCTTCCTCCTGATCGTCGTCGGCATCTTCGTCCGCATGCGGATCACCGAGACGCCGGTCTATACCCAGGCGGTGGTCGCGCGCGGCAAGGTCGAGAGCAATCCGGCGATGGAGGCGTTGCGCCGGCACCCGCGCAACTTCTTCGTCGTGCTCGGCGCCCGGATGGCCGAGAACGGGCTCGGCTATTTCTTCCCGGTGTTCGGTCTGAGCTACGTCATCACCACGCTGGGCGTGCCGAAAGCGGAGGCGCTCAGTGCGCTGATGCTGGCCTTCGCGATCGAGCTGTTTGCGATCCTCGGCTTTGCGGCGTTGTCGGACCGGATCGGACGGCGGCCGGTCTACATGTTCGGCGCGCTGGCCGGCGTGGCGCTTTCCTTCCCGTTCTTCTGGATGGTCGGCACCAAGGAGTGGATCATGATCGCGCTCGCCTTCATCCTGGCGCGCGCCGTGGTGACGGCGGCGATGTTCGGACCGCAGGCGGCGTATTTCGCGGAACTGTTCCCGCCGCAGCGCCGCTTCGCCGGCTTTGCCTTCGCCCGCGAGCTCGGCTCGCTGCTGTCGGGCGGCCCGGCGCCGTTCGTCGCCACCGCGCTGGTAGCGGCCTACGGCACCTGGTGGCCGGTCGCCTGCTACGCGATGTTCCTGTCCGCCTGCACGGTGGTTGCGATCTGGATCGGGCCGGAGACCTATCAGGAGAACATCGCCGAGGACGCGAGCGAGCAGGCCGAGCTGCCCGCGGCGATCCCCGCGCGGGCCTGATCGGTGGCGCAGCAACTGCGCGTCCTGCAGTCGCTCTGGGCGATGGAGCGACGGCTGGCGGACGAGGGCGAATGGCCGCTGCAAACCCAGCTCGTAATGATCCGCGATGCCGGGTTTGACGGCGCCGGCGTGCGCTTCATCGATCCTGCCTTCGCGCGCGAAGGAACGAGCTTCCTTCGCGCGCATGGCATGATCTGGCAGGCGCAATGCTATCCGAAGGGCGTCGACGACCTGAGGCCGGTGCTCGAGCTGGTCGCCGAGCTCGGCGCCGATCACGTCAACCTGCAGCCGGACATCCGGCCGCGCCGGCTGTCCGATTGCATTCCCCTTCTCGACGGCTGGCGGCGCCTGGCCGCGGAGGCCGGCGTCGCCGTGCATGTCGAGACCCATCGCGACCGCATGACGACCGACCTGTTCTTCATGCTCGATCTGCTCGACCGCTTTCCCGATCTGCGGCTGACTGCCGATCTCTCTCACTATCTGGTCGGCCGCGAATTCGCCTGGCCGGTCGACGACGTCAATCATGCGATGATCCATCGCATCCTCGACAATGCCTGGGGCATCCACGGCCGCATCGCGAGCCGCGAGCAGGTGCAGATCCCGCTCGGCTTTCCGCAGCACCAGGGCTGGGTGTCGCTGTTCATGGACTGGTGGGACTACGGCATCCGCTCCTGGCGGAAGCGCGCCGGGCCCGATGCGACCCTGACCTTCCTGTGCGAGCTCGGCCCCCCACCCTATGCCATCACCGGACCCGACGGCAGGGAATTGTCCGATCGCTGGCAGGACGCGCTGGTCATGAAGGATATGATCCGCGCGCTATGGGATCGCATCGCGAACGAGCCGCACGGCACACCATCGAGTTGATCCAGAGCAGCTGCAGCGGCATGCTACGGCGCAGCGCCACTCAGAACGCCGCGAAGCCCTTATGCGCGACCATCCGGTCCTTCCTCCTCGACGCCTCGCATGCGTCGTTGTGCTGGCCATTGCGGCCTTTGCCGAAGCGAAGGCCGCCGCGGCAGAGCTGACGCTTGATGTCGCAGCCATGTCGCGGGTCGCGGCCATCGACCCGCGCTTCCAGTCCTACAACATCGAGATGGTCGAGGTGACCGGCGGACGGTTCTGGAAGCCCTATGCCGCCGCACGGCCGGGTGCGAAGCCGGAACGGTTCGCGGCGCGGACGCCGATCAATCTGTACGATGGCAGGCTACGCAAGCTCGCCACGGCACTCGCTCCCGCCTACCTTCGTGTGAGCGGAACCTGGGCCAACAGCACGTTCTTTGCGGATTCCGACGCGCCACCGGCTGCAGCGCCGGCCGGCTTTAAGGGTGTGCTGACGCGACAGCGGTGGCGGGACGTGATCGACTTCTCGCATGCCGTCGACGCTCCCATTGTCATGTCCTTTGCGATCAGCGCCGGCACGCGTGACGCTGGGCGGCGATGGACCTCTGAACAGGCCCGGCAGCTTCTCGGCTTCACGAAATCGACCGGCGGTCAAATCGCCGCAGCCGAATTCATGAACGAGCCCGATCTGCCGGCCATCGGCGGCGCCCCAGAGCACTACGATGCCGCAGCTTACGGCCGCGATTTTGCAACGTTCCGCGCATTCATGAAGGACGCCGCCCCTGACGTGACGATCCTCGGCCCAGGCACGATCGGCACCGGCGCGGATACAAAAGCCCTCTTTGCGGTTTCAGCGGCGGGCATCGACGCGGTCTCCTACCATCATTATGGCGCGCTCTCGGCGCGATGCTCCGGCGATCGCACGGCACAGCAGGCATTGTCGGACCAATGGCTGGCACGAACCGGCAAGACACTCGCCTTCTACCGGGCGCTGCGCGACCGGCTTGCACCGGACAAGCCGATCTGGCTGACCGAGACCGCGGAGACCGCATGCGGCGGCAATCGCTGGGCCGCGACCTTCACCGATACGTTCCGCTATCTCGATCAGCTCGGGCGGCTCGCCAAGGCGGGCGTTCAGGTGGTGATGCACAACACGCTTGCCGCGAGCGACTACGGGCTGCTCGACGAGCGAACCCATCTGCCGCGGCCGAACTACTGGGCCGCGCTGCTATGGCGACGCCTCATGGGAACCACCGTGCTCGATGCCGGCGTCGGCGAGCAACCCGGTCTTCACGTCTATGCACATTGCGCGCGTGACCTGCCAGACGGAATAACCCTGCTCGTCATCAACAATGATCGGCGGACGCGGCGCAAGCTGACGCTGCCAGCGGCATCGCAACGCTACACATTGGCGAGCGAAAAACCTGTCGGCGGCAATGTTCAGCTCAATGGCAGCACGCTTGTGCTTGGGCCTTCCGACCAGATGCCCGCCCTGAATGGCGAGCCGGCCCCGGCGGGAGCGATCGCCTTCGCTCCCGCAACGATCACGTTCCTGACCGTTGCCAATGCGGGCAACGCCAACTGCCGCTAGAGCGCGATGAGATTAGATTGAATCGTCATCGCGCATTAGCTCTTTGTTTGAGCATGATCTTTTCGGAAAACCGCTACGCACTTTTCCGGATCATGCTTTAGCGATCCAACCTCGCCTACGCCGCGTCGCGGCTGACGTCGGCGGATTCCGCCGGGCGCGACACCAGATGACCCAGCATGATCGCGGTCATCAATCGCTCCATCTCAAGCCATGCGGTGACATGCGACATGGTCGGCCGGCCGCCGAGCGCGAGCTGATTGACATCGTCGACCGCGGTCAATCCGCGCGGATAGAACTCGCGGAAGATCACGCGCTCGGCCAGGCCATCGACCAGGCGGAAATTCAGCGTCTTCGATAGCTCGTTGAGGGCTTCGCCGACCAGCCGCTTGTTGCGGGAACCGATCGTCGAGAGGCGATTGCGCAGCACCACCCACTCGAATGCCGGCTGATCATGTGCGCTGCGCTGGCGCCGCGCTTCCTCCACCATCTTCGAATAGTGGCTGATGCCGGTCACCTTGAAGTCGTTCGGATCGATGGTGCCGAGCACGTCGAAGTCGAGGAAACTGTCGTTCAGCGGCGTGATCAGCGTGTTCGCCAGCGAATGCGTGAACGTCGTCAGATAGGTGTCGTGACCGGGGCAGTCGATGACGACAAAATCGTGCGACCGGCTGAGCCGCTCGACGATCTCGGCAAGCGCGCTGCGGCCGAGCGTCTCGACCTCACTGCTTCCGCCGCTGATTGTCTCGAAGCACATATGCGCGGGGATACCGAGATCCAGCGAGGTTTCCCGCGCCCAGTCCCGCCGGTTGTCGACGTAGTGCGTCAGCGACTTCTGCTTATTGTCGAGATCGATGGTGGCGACACGCTGACCCGCCTTGATCAGCGCGATGGCGACGTGCATGGCAATTGTCGACTTGCCCGAGCCGCCCTTGTTATTTCCGACAACTATTACTCGTGCGTTTGTCATGGGAATCCATACCTGACGCTTGAGTGAAAGCAGGACGAAATTGAATGTAATGAATGGATTCGAATCTCCCTGATTCGACGAATCTCGACAAGAGTCGTCGCACGATCGCTGTGATCGAAATTGATGCGGCTGCGACAACATTGTCACAACCGCAATTCGAGCACGTATCGTGAACGCAGCGAGCGCCGCTGAGACCAGCTTCCCCGGGGGACTAGCGTCCCTGGAACACCGCGGCGCGGCGCTCGACGAACGACTTGATGCCCTCGGCCGCATCTGCGGTGTTGAGCACGCGCTCGCGGATCTGCGGGATGATCGCAATTGCCGCCTGCTCGCCGGCTTCGATGAACTTGCGGCCCGCCTCTTTCGTCACCTGGATTCCGAGCGGCGCGTTGCGTGCGATGATCTCCGCAAGCGCCATCGCGCGTTCGATCTGCTGACCGGCCGGCACGACTTCCTGCACGAGGCCGATCCGATGCGCTTCCGCGGCACTGAACTCGTCGCACAGCAAGAGGTGATACATCGCATCACCCCACCCGGCGCGGCTGATATAGCGGAAATGCGCGCCGGCCAGCGGCGCGATGCCGCGCTTGGCTTCCATCTGGCAGAACCGGCTGTCGTCCGCAGCAACGACGATATCGCCGGCCAGCATCATCTCGATGCCGACGGTGAACACGATGCCCTGCACCGCCGTGATGATCGGCTTCCGGCACCGCTGCGACAGTCCAAAGGGATCGACGTTGCCCTCCGGCAGCGGCTTGCGGCTTGCCGTCGGACCAAAGAATTTCGGCATGTCGAGACCCGCGGTGAAACTGCCGCCGGCGGCACACAGCACGCCAACCCAGAGAGCGTCGTCATTGTCGAGCAGCGTCAGCGCGTCGGACAGCTCAGCCATCATCTCCGGACTGAAGGCGTTCTTCTTCGCCGGATTGTCGATGACGATCTTCAGGATGTGATCATGCCGCTCGTGGCGGACCCGCCCTTCGCTCGCGCTGCCGGACATCTGTTCCTCCCTGCATTGTGACTGATAATTTCTGAATGATGGTTGTCATCCAGATGCATGATGGTCATAATCCAGATGGAGAGTCAAACAGGGGCTATGCGAAATGGGTCATTCCCAGGCCGACAAGGCCAGGAGTCGTGAGCGCATTCTGAACGAGGCTGCGACGCAGATCCGCGACAAGGGGCTCGACGCGCTCAGCATCGGAAGCCTGATGCAGCAGGTGAAGCTGACCCATGGCGGCTTCTATGGCCACTTCGCCTCGCGTTCCGACCTGATCGCCGCGGCGCTGGAACAGGCGCTGACCTTGGGCGAGGCGTCGGCGCGCGCATCGCGCGATCCCGACAAGCCGGTCAGCGTCAACTCCCTGGTGCGAAGCTATCTCAGCCGCAGCCATCGCGACCAGCCGAAGTCGGGCTGTGCGATCGGCGCGCTGATCTCGGATGTCGGCCGTGCCGACGAGCAATGCCGCGCGGTGATGGAACCGCACATCGAAGCCTTCATCGCCAAGGTCGCCGAGACGCTCGGCGACGATGGCGACAGCGGCGCAATCGTCGCGGTGAGCGCGATGGTCGGCGCACTCGCGATCTCGCGCGTCATCACCGATCCGAAGCGGTCCGACGCCATTCTGCGCACGGTGCGCGATGCCATCGTCGCGATGGCGTCCGACCAATGATTTCGCCCGCGCCGCGGGCAGCTTGATGGAGTGAGCCATGAACGACCGATCCGGCCTCGAGCCGACCGCCGTGCAGGGAAGCGTGCTGATTGCCGGCGTCGGCGCATCCAATGGCCTCGGCGCCGCGATTGCGCGCCGGTTTGCGGCCGGCGGCTATCCCGTCGCGATCGCCGGGCGCAACGCCGAGAAGCTCGCCGCGACGGCGGCCGAACTCGCAGCAACCGGCGCCAAAGTCACCCATGTCGTCGGCGATGCCTCAAAAGCCACGGATGTTGCCCGCTTCGTCGAGGCTGCCGGGAAGCTCGCGCCGCTGGCGATGGCCGTGCACAATGCAGGCTCCAACCGGCCGGCGCCGTTCCTGAAGGTCACCGAGCAGCGCTTCGAGGAGCACTGGCGCGAACACGCGCTCGGCGGATTCCAGCTCGCGCAAGCCGCGATCCCTGCCCTGCTTGCGCGCGGCGGCGGCACGCTGGTGTTCACCGGCGCCAGCGGCTCGTTGCGCGGCAAGGCCAACTACTCGCCATTCGCCTCCGCCAAGGCCGCGCTGCGCGCGCTGGCGCAGAGCGTGGCGCGGGAATTCGGGCCGCAGCGCATTCATGTCGGCCATGTCGTGGTCGATGGCGGCATCGAGGGCGATCGCCTGCTGAGCGCACGTCCGCAATTGAAGGACGACCGCGGGCCGGACGGGCTGCTCAACATCGCAGCCATCGCGGATGCCTATTGGGTGCTGCATCACCAGCATCGCAGCGCATGGACGCTGGAGCTCGACCTGCGGCCATGGGCGGAGCCGTTCTGACGGCACCGCGCCGTCGTCGTTCTCCAGAGGAAATGGGTTGCGATCCGCCGCAATCTTGTCAGGCTGTACGACAAGGTCCGAGGAGATCGCACCGCTATCCCGGGAGAAGGCCATGTCGCAGCCCATGCCGATCCTGCATCATTTCGATCAATCGCCGTTCTCCGAGAAAATCCGCGTCATCTTCGGATTCAAGAAGCTCGCCTGGAACTCGGTACGGATTTCCCGGATCATGCCGCGGCCGGATTTGATGCCGATGACCGGCGGCTATCGCCGTACGCCGACGATGCAGATCGGCGCGGACATCTACTGTGACACCCAGGTCATCATCCGCGAGCTGGAGCGGCGCTACCCGACGCCCACGCTGTTTCCCGCGGGCAATGCCGGGATGCCCTGGGCGCTCGGCATGTGGACCGACCGGCCGTTCTTCCAGAACACGGTCACCCTCGCGTTCGGCTTCATCGGCGACAAGGTCCCGCAGGATTTCATCGAGGATCGCGAGAAGCTGCGCGGCGCCAAGTTCGACGTCGCCGCCATGGCCGCGGCGCTGCCGCAGATGCGCGACCAGTTCCGCGCCAATGTCGACTGGATCGAGGCGCAACTCGGTGACGGCCGACAGTGGCTGTTTGGCGAGTTCAGCCTCGCCGACGTCAGCGCCTACATGAACGTGTGGTACGCACGGCAGAGCGTCGCCACGATCGACGAGATCGTGAAGCCCTTGCCGCGCACTGCGGCTTGGGAGGAGCGCGTCCGCGCGATTGGCCACGACGCGCGCACGGAGATGTCGTCAGCCGACGCGCTCGAGGTCGCGGCGAAGTCGCGGCCGGAGTCGCCTGTTTTCGGCGATCCTTTGGATCCGAACGGTCGCAAGCCCGGTGACATCGTCAGCGTGATGCCGGATGACTACGGCAAGATCCCGGTCCGCGGCGAGATCGTCTCGCTGTCGGCACAGCACATCGCGATCCGCCGCTCCGACGAACGCACAGGCGAGGTCGTGGTGCATTTCCCGCGGGCCGGCTTCCTGGTCATGCCGGGCTGATCGCCGCAGCCTCGGCCGCAGGCCGGATACAGGCGACCTGGAAACGCTGCGTTTCGCGGCGTGACCTTGCCGGCCGGCGAACAGGCAATACCTCCACTGGATCTCCAACCGAAGGCTCCACAGCGCAGGCTTGCGGACATCTCCGCAGCAATACGACCTTTCGGCCTGCGTGCGATGGGTGGCCCGTGGCGGATGCTCCGCCACGCCGACAACTGGACTGATTGATGACGACCTCTCTCGAATTCGGGCTCGACACGTTCGGCGACGTCACCAAGGACGCTGCCGGCGCGCCGCTGCCCCACGCCCAGGTGATCCGCAACGTCGTCGACGAGGCGGTGCTGGCCGATCAGCTCGGGATCGATTTCATCGGGCTCGGCGAGCACCACAGGGCCGACTTTGCGATCTCCTCCCCCGAGACCGTGCTGGCGGCGATCGCCGCGCGCACCCGGAACATCCGCCTCGGCTCGGCAGTGACCGTGCTGAGCTCGGACGATCCGATCCGCGTCTTCCAGCGCTTCGCAACCGTCGACGCGGTCTCGAACGGCCGCGCCGAGGCGATCCTCGGCCGCGGTTCGTTCACCGAGTCGTTCCCGTTGTTCGGCTTCGACCTCAGGCAATACAACGAGCTGTTCGAGGAGAAGCTCGACCTGTTCGTCGAGCTCCTGAAGCAGGAGCCGGTGAGCTGGGAAGGCAAGCTGCGGCCGCCGCTCAAGGGTCAGTCGGTCTATCCGCCGGTCGAGCACGGCCGGCTGAAGACCTGGATCGGCGTCGGCGGCAGCCCCGAATCGGTGGTGCGCGCGGCGCATTATGACCTGCCGCTGATGCTCGCGATCATTGGCGGCGATCCCAAGCGCTTTGCGCCCTATGTCGACCTGCACCAGCGGGCCTACCAGCAGTTCGGCCGGACGCCGAAGCCGATGGGCGTGCATTCGCCGGGCTACGTTGCCGAGACCGACGCGCAAGCTCGGGAAGAGCTGTGGCCGGACTACAAGGTCATGCGCGACCGGATCGGCAAGGAGCGCGGCTGGCCGCCGATGGGCCGCGACGAGTTCGTGGCTGAGGCCGAACACGGCTCGCTCTATGTCGGCGCGCCGGAAACCGTCGCCCGCAAGATCGCGGCGACCGTGAAGGCGCTCGGCGCGGCGCGCTTCCAGCTGAAATACTCGGCTGGCCCGCTGCCGCATGAGAAGCTGATGAAGAGCATCGAGCTCTATGGCCGCAAGGTGGTGCCGATGGTGCGCGACATGCTCGCCGCCTGATCGGCGGGGGCGATCCCACCAAAGCAAAACCCCCGGCGTTTTGGCGCCGGGGGCAAATTACAGATAGACCATGAGAAGCTCGGCTGCCCGGGACAATCGGATCAGTCCCAATCTTGGCTCAGAGATCGGGCCTTGCGGCGTGATACGTGAACGGGTCCGCCGCCCATCCTCGGCCGTGCCGCTCCAGCCAGCCGGCTGCCACCAACTTTCGACACGTTGGATTGACGCGCTGTATGGAGCCTCCCTCGCCGAAGATGCGCTCGGCAATCTGGCGTTCGGTAAGGCCTGGTTGCTCGCGAATGAGGCGAATTATTTGTTGAGCTACCGTCATCGGTCGCCAAACGATCCATCGGTGGGCGGCTACGCATTAATGAACAGAATATGACATCGTACGAAAAAATGGCGCTCTTGTGAGAGCTGCTGCGTGAATGGACAAAGCAAAACCCCCGGTGTTTCCACCGGGGGCTCTGTTAGATCACAGTCAGGTCAACCGGTATTACCAGTTGCGCTGAGCGCGAAGCAGGAGGAGCAGAGTGTTCTGGTCCTTCAGCTCGTAGAGAGCTGCGGGCTTGCCGATAGGAGTGCTGGGTGCCACGACCGTGCCTGCGTTCTTCTGATCCAGGTGGGTGTAGGTCAGGTCTGCCGTGAAGGTCAGGTTCTTGACGGGGGTCCACTGGGTCTGCGTACCGATCTGCGCGATGTTGTAGTCGGGGTTGCAGGTGGTCATAGCAGCTCCGCTGCCCGCAGGAGCAAGTGCGCTCCGGATCGAGCCACCGACGCCGCCAACGCCACAGACGAGAGTCTTGGCCGTGTCGTTGTACATAACAGCGGCATAAGCACCGTAGATCGAGGTGTTCCAGTAGGGGTTCCAGTTGTGCACGTATGCACCGCGGAAGCCCCAGGTCTGAATCAGCTGCTGTTGTGTTCCGGTTGCGAACACCGAGTCGGGCGCAATGCCGAACCCTACGCTCTGATAGGCGCCAGCCAGATTGGTGCCACCATAAATGGTATTCGCACCAGCCGAACCAGCGAGGTCCTGGATGTTGTAGCGGGTCGCACCGTCCGTATACACACCCTGCATGTTGATGGTGTCGCCCGGTCCGGTCGGGATGTTCTTGATCGACAAGGCCAACTGACCAGCCCAGCCCCACCTGTCGTCCGGATGACCGGTCAACTCAGTGCCGCCGTAATAGGCCGCATGGTTGTCATGCGCCGCGAACGAAGCCTGGAACAGTCCCCAAGCCTGGTCGACACGCAGCATCGCGACGAAGTCCGGAGAAATCGTGCCGGCATAGTCGCTGGCGCCGAAGGGACCGGTAGCACCGATAGCGGCGCCAATCGGGCTAAGGGCGCCAAGATTGGCCACACCAGCCTGATAGTAGGCCGACTGGTCCTGAGCCGACAGAGACAGCGACACGCCGTTGCCGAACTGAGCGGTGTAGGTGAACTGGTTCACGCCAGTGATCGTACCGCCGCCGCCGACGAGACCATCGTAGTTGTTGCCCGGGTAGTTGGCCCACGGAGCCGAGAACTGCGAGACCGCCTTACCCATGGTGAAGCCGGCGAACTGGATGAAGGCGTAGTAGACGCCAACCGTGCCACCTGCCACAGCGCCGGAGTTGGCGTTGTTCGGAGCCGAAGCGGTGCCGATCGCCGAGTAGACGGTCGAGCCGTTGCCCTGGCCAGCGTAGGTGTCCGACGTCCAAGAGAACGTCGCATCGAAGAAGGTGCGGACGACGCCGTATTCGGTCGCGGTGCGCGTATCGATGTTGAGGTCTTCACGCGAACGCCAGGTGTAGCCGTTGGTGAACCGGTTGTTCGCCCCGCCAGCGCCCGAGGTGTTGCCGGTGTTGTCCGAGTTGGTGTTCACCAGAACGTCTGCGCGCAGATAGCCGCCCAGCTTGATACAGGTATCGGTGCCCGGGATGTAGTAGAAACCGGGACCATACAGGGAGCAAACCTTCACGTACTCGACCGCTTTGGCCTTGACGGGAAGATCGGCCGCCTGAGCTCCGCCGACCGCGACGAGAGCCGCCGCCGAGCCGAGGATAAGGCTCTTAACCATCTTCATGTTAAACCTCCAAGTTGCTCTATCTCAGGGAAGGTTCCGGATCCGCCGGGTAAAACACCCTCAGGTTGGTTCCCTTTGTCCCTTAAATCCCCGCTCAGTCGCTTCGCGCCTTCGGACACACCCGCATGAACGCGAGGGACTTAAGCGAACCACCTAAAACGGGACGACCTTGGGATGCCCCCCTCCGTCGCAGTTCCATCTGAGACAGAAGGCCCCCGATCACGCAACAAAAGACCGCTCGCGTTGAGGTAAGTTACGGCTGTTTTCGGGCAAATGTTGCACAAATATCACGGGTATTTGAACTGCGGCATTTCGACAAGCCATTGAAATATAACGATAATACTTGAGATACCGCTAGCGGGCCCAAGCTTGGGCAACAGCGGGCGGAACGGTGTGCAAAACGCGTCGTCCTGCCGATAAAACGAAATCGGAGGCCGTTCCGACGCCACTGATTCCGGCTCCGTGCCCAAAATTTCGGCTCGAAAATGCCGGTATCTGAACGACATAGCCCGCCCCAAATACCGTCGACTCGCGCCTTGAAGGGGGCATTCCGATTGTTCGGAGCAAGCTTGACGACGGCGGACGGACCGCCTCACAGGTGCACTACCGGCGCTACATGTCACGGCGATGTCAGCGTACGGAATCAGTCGATTTGTTCTCCGCAGCCGGCGCACGATGAAATATCTCCACTGCCCGCGCGATGCACTCACAAGGGGCGATGCGCTCCGACGCAGTCACAAGACTCGCATCTGACGAACGTCCGGCGGCACCGCGAAGCGGCGGCACGATCGTTCACATCAGAGCAGGCCGACGACGAAGACTTGGCCAGGAGTAACGTCGTACTCACTCGTCCAAGATGTCGAGCAGATCATCGATCCGCTCGAACGGCGGTTCGTTTGTCTTGCCCGAGTAAAAGACGCGATCGCCGTCGCGTTGGAGCGATCGTGCTCTGGATTTAGGCAGCCTCCCCGGCAGAAACGTCGCTGCGACGGCCTCCGGCCCGACGTCGAGCCTCACGATACCTCGCCGCTTGCAATCGATCCTGAGCCTTGCCGCTGTGAAGAAATCCCGGCCGGCCGGCGGCAGCTTGCCGAAGCGGCGAGAGGTCTCTTCCTCCAGATCTTCCAGATCGTCTTCGCTCCGGCACCTCGCGACGCGGCCATAGATTTCAAGGCGCATGGATTCCGATTGCACATAACTCCGGGGTAGCAGGTCGGCGAGTGGAAGGTTGAGATCGGGCACCCAAAGATCCGCGGCCCGGTCGTTGGTCTTCTCCGAGGCCTGCTTCAGAAGGTGGCTGTAGAGCACCGGTCCGAAAACCTGCACGTGGCCGGATTGCCGCTCGGAAAGCAGATCTCCGGCACCTCTGAGGTCCAGATCGCGCTCGCTGATCGCGAAACCGGCGCCCGGTCTGCTGAACTCCTCGAGAACGGCCAAACGCTTGCCGGATTGCTCCGAATTCGATTCCGTCAGCATGTACGCGAAGGCGCGCGTGCCACCGCGTCCCACCCGCCCCCTGAGCTGGTGGAGCTGTGCCAGACCAAACTTTTCCGGCCAGCAGACCACGATGGTGTTCGCCCGCGGAATGTCGAGACCGCTTTCCACGATGTTGGTCGCCAGCAGCACATCGGCCTCGCCTTCGACGAAGCTCATCATTCGATCGTCAATCTCGTCGGCCGGTAACTTGCCATGCAGGCAAGCGATGCGGAGCTCCGGGGCCACCGCCTGCACGCGCGCCAACAGCGGATCCAGATCCTGGATGCGTGGGCAGATCAGGAAGCTTTGCCCGTGACGTCGCTGCTCGCGCAGCAGTGCAGCGGCAATGGCGGCGTCCGAAAGTGGCGCGATCTTGGTCACGACCGGAAGCCGATGGACCGGCGGGGATGCGATCACGCTCAGGTCCCTGAATCCGGCGAGACCTGCCGCAAGCGTGCGCGGGATCGGCGTGGCACTCATCCAAAGCGTATGGACGCTCTTCGCCAGGCCCGAAAGCTTCGCCTTCTCCGCCGCCCCGAAGTGCTGCTCTTCGTCGACAATGACCAGGCTCAGCTTGGCGAATTTCACGTCCTTCGATGCGATCGCCTGCGTGCCGACCACGATCTTGATCTTTCCGCTTCGCAGGCCCTCCTTCGTCTGCTTCATCTCCGCAGCCGACGTCCCGCGCGACAAGCTTCCCACTTCGATGCCGAGCGGGGCAAACCGTTTGCGGAACGTCGCGACGTGCTGCCTTGCCAGGACGGTCGTCGGGACGACGACGGCAACCTGCTTGCCTGACAGGGCAACGGCCGCCGCCGCGCGCAAGGCAACCTCGGTCTTGCCAAACCCGACGTCGCCGCAGACGACCCGGTCCATCGGATGACCCGACGCCAGATCATCCAGCACGTCCCGAATCGCCTTCGCCTGGTCGACTGTCGTGAAATATGGAAAGCGCGCGACGAACCGCTCGTATGCGGGACCGGGAGCGACCAGTTTGGGAGCGCGCCGGCGGCGTCGCTGCGCGATGTGCTTGGCAAGCGTCTTGGCGGCAAGTTGAATCTCCTGCTCCGCCTTGGTCCGTCGCGCCCACCACGTGCTTCCGTCCGCCTTGTCCAAGGTCAGCTTGCCGCGCTCCGCCGCATACGGCCAGATCAGCGCAAGGTCGGCGGGCGGAACAAGCACGGCATCATCCCCGGCAAATCCCAGCCTGATCATCTCGCGCGATGATCCCTTTCCCATGTCGAGGGTTTGCAAGCCATCGAGCACGGCCAGCCCGCGCGGCAGATGAACGACGACCGCGCCGCGCTCCGGCACGTCGGGATGATCGAATGCCGCACCCCAGGCTCTGGCCATGGGCTGCGGATGATGAGCCCGGCTGCCGAGCACGTCGGTCGCCGTGACGACGACAAGCGGCTTGCGGCCCGAACCGATGAAGCCGGTATCGAAGTCAGCCAGCAGCGCCGCTTCGCCACCCCGCCCCTTCGCCGCCTCGCTCCAACCTCCGACGCGCTCCGCCTTGACCCCGCTCATGCGCTCGATCGCGCGCAGGTCGTCCTCCACCGCCGCAACAAACACCAGCCGCGATCCGGCGCGCTGCATGTCGGCGACAAAGGCGCGGAGCGCTTTTCGCGACGAGGCGACCGTCGAGAAATCGGGCGTCGGGGTGAACGCCGCCTTGCGAGGCAGCGCACTCATGCGCTTGGTCAGACGCTTCCAGTCGACGGGGCCGAAGTACTCGCGCTCCGTCTCTCTGCGGCCGGCCGCCTCTTTGATCGTGCTCAGCCAGCTATCGGCATGACCTGCAACTCCCGCGTCCGCGATCCAGCGGGCGCGCGGGCAATAATCCGGCAGCGCCGCCCGCTGTGCTCGCTTGCCTCCCAACGCAATCCGTTCCGACATCGGATCGATCAGCAGCTCCTGCGTATCGAAGACGACGTCGTGTTCGTTGGGATCTACTCCGGCGATCCTGCGGATCACGCCACCGGAATGCTCGATCCTGTACGGCCCAAGGGCACCGGCAGGAAACACCTCGAACGTCATTCCGTGGAACAGGACGCTTCCGGGATAGTCTGCCTCTTCGTCGAGATCGTATCCCAGAGCTTCCAGACGATCCTTGAGATCCTGCTCGGAATAGCGCGCACCGACCTTCAGGCTGATGCTGAGGCGGCCCCAGCTCGCGGGCAGCGGCAACCGTTCCATGATCGCCTCGGCCGTCGACACCAGGAAGACCGGCTTCCTGCTCTTCGCAAGACGCCGCAACACCGAGCTCCGCCTGCCGGCGATCTCGTGCGACGGCTCCAGCCCGTCAAACGGCAAGGTATTCAGCCTCGGGAACACCAGCACTTCGAGCGAAGGATCGAGCGAATGCAGCACGCTGCCGAGGCGCTCCGCTCTGTTCTCGCTTTCCGCAAGGAAGACGATGCCGTCACGCCCGGACTTCTTCCATTGCTCGAGAAGATGCAGCGCCAGCATGCCCAGTGGCGAGGAGGATGAGATCCCGGAACGCGTCAATCCCCTGCTTTTCTTTTTCGCGCCAGCAGCCGCGCGGGCCTTCTTGGTATTCGCCACGTCAAATCCATCGTTATGTCGTGAGTCCGATCGCCTGGTGACAGGCACGTCAAGTCGATCGCAGCCCGCCAGCGCCCCCCGACGCACGCGGCCAGCGACCTCATTACAGTCTCGCACCCGCGTTGGATAGCGGCGGGTTCGGGATCAATTGCAGCATCGGGGGATGTCGCGCTCTGCGCCACCATCCTGATTGTAATCCAGCCTTCACATCGGATCGCGCCACCGGGGCATCCGAGAATTCACCGGTCCGAAAAATCACCACACGCCAGCTGCGCGTCGCGCCAGCTCAAATTGCCTTAGGGCTGTGAGCCACATCGGCGCCGATGCCGACGACGACGCGCAGGGCTGTTCGCCCTGCACGGCGAACAGCTTCGATTGTCTTGAGACGTTCCTGCAAGGTCTTCTTCATTGCCGTCCCATTCGCAACCATCGAACAAGACGTTCTGGACATTACGAGGCCGTCAGGCGGTCGCGCGGCGCTGCTGTGTCACGCAACAAAAACAGGGAAGGTTATCATGAAGACGAAATCGTTCGCCGAACGCGTGCTGGGCACGACCTCGCTGGTCGTGTTGTCGGCCGCCGCCATGATCGGAGCCCAGCAACCGGCTGCGGCCCAAACCGGCATCCACGGCGGCAGCACGCTGTCGTCGCTGGCACTGCGGCAGATCTTCGACTGCTATGCGGGCGCGACGCTGGCCAATGACGGCCAGGCTTTCTCGCCGAGCTTCTCGACCGCAACCCCGAGCCCGAACCTGCTGCCGACCAGCTGCACCCTCGTCTCGACCTCGGTCGAGGGATTGTTCGCCGCCGTCGGCTCCGGCAACGGCGCGCGCGCCTACAACGCCGACGATGCGCGGCAACTGTTCCGCGGCAGCCCGGACTCCGCGCCGGCCGTGGTGCGCAAGCCCTCGGCCAAGCCGCCGTTCCGCGACACCGCCAATGCGGCCTTCAAGAGCTATCCCTGTCCGCGGCTCGACTACGGCGCCAGCGACGCGCCGCTCGCCAGCTCGATTGCAAGCCTGACCACCATCTCGTTCAGCAATTTCGTCCCGTCGACCAATTGGCAGAGCACGCTGCTGATCGGCGCCCTGAGCAGCTCGTCCGCGAGCTTCAACACCTCGGCCGTCGGCGCCCCAATCCAGGTGCCGGCCATGGAGGTCCCGGTTGCGATCGCGGTCAACACCTCCAATTCCGCCTCGGGCGTGACCTGGACCAACCAGTCGGCGCTGTCGCCGAACAGCCAGGCCGGCGGAGCGATCCAGCTCTCGGCCGCCCAGCTCTGCGCGATCTTCTCGGCGACCGTGCCGGACTGGCACGACACCTCGACGCTGATCCTCGCGCTCGACGCCAACGGCGCGCAGCAATTCCAGCACTTCTACGACGCCAACACCAGCGACACCGCCGGAACGCGGGTGCCCGCCGTGAAGAACTGGCTCGCCTGGTTCTTCGGCGGATCGGTCACCGGGCTGCCGAACTACAATCCGGCGGCATCGAACGCCGACAACCCCGGCTATGATCCGAATGTCGCCCGGGTCATCCGCAACAACGGCTTCCACGAGCTCGACGGCGTGTGGACCACCAACATCCTGAATGCCTATCTGATCTCGAGCACGGCCGGCGGCCTGCCGAGCGCGATCGCGGCCTACAGCACGTCGGGCACGCAGACCGACGGCTGCACGGGCGTCACCGGCGGCGCGAAGTAACGCCGACATGAGATCGTGATCCGGGACGATCCGGATCACGATTTCACGCAAGACATCAGCAGCCGGGGCTCTCGATCGGGCCCGGCTGTTTTCTTGCCGTCTCAGCCGGCCTCTCAGCCGGTCTTGGCGGCGGCGCGGTGCGCCGCGGCGAGCTCGAAATAGCGGCTCCCCGCCTGCGGGACGATCGCATCGCGGTTGAGCAAATGCTGGATGCAGATCGCCGCGAGATCGAAGGAGCCGTAGCAGTGATGGGCGATCAGCGCGAGATGCTTGAGCTGCCCGGAGCTCATCGCATCGGCCTTGGTGAAATCGCGGACATAGACAGCGTCGGCCTCGAGCAGCTGATTGAACGCCTCATAGGGATTGACGCCGCGCATCGGCCAGATCATGCGCTTGTTGATCGCCATCAGGGCATGAGGAATGAAGCCCTGGCTGCGCAGCTCGAGGTCGATCTCGCCGAACACCGGCTGCTGCTTGTACAGCGGGAGAAACGAGACCTCGGTCTGGACGACGACCGCCTCCGCGAGCCGCCGCCGCCCGTTCTGGAAGATCGCAAGCTCCGAGCCCTGTACGTCGATCTTGAGATAGTCCAGCGCATCGATCTCGCCGATATCATCGAGCCGGTGGGTCGCGATCTTGCTGTCGGCGATGATGCGGACCCACTCGCTGAAGCCCTGAAAGTGCTTCAGCATCACCGGATCAAGCTCCAGCAGGCTGGTCATCCCCGGCGCAGCACAGACGCGAAGCCGGGCCTGCTCGCCGTTGCCGATGACATAGGGCAGATAGGTTTCGAGCTCGCTCTTGCGGGCATTGAGCTCGGCCAACGCGCCGGGCTGCGGCTCGAAGCCGAACAGCCGGCATAGCCGCTTCTGCAGCAGCGGCACATAGGGCGGAACGTCGATCGGGTTGGCGCCGATATCGACCACGGCGGTGAGACGTTCGGGTACAAGCAGGGCGCTCAGGGGATCGACGTCGGCAGGACGCGATTGATGCGGATGACGTCATGGGACCTTACAGAGAGCACGAAGTGCGTCCCTGTTCCTCTGAACGGTGAGCACCCCCAAAATCCTCCAGCGGCAGACTTCAGATTCTTGGTTGACACGGTTGACGCGCGACCTTCGTCAAGTTGACAGGGTTGTCAGGTCAGAAAATTCCGGCTGCGGCTGGCGAGTTTTCGGCGCGCGTTTGGGCCGTAGGGGTTGGGGCCTCGGGAAAACCCAAAGGGGCTCCTGGCAGATTTGCGCAATACATATAACAACATCGGCAGACAAAGCGGCCCCGCTGTTTACGGCGCGACCCTTCGTGCAATTTGATAGTGCGTAAGCCTGCAGGGCAGCCAGCCCGAACATCTGTCACTGAGGGCAATTCCGTTCACCGTGCCCCTGTCATGTAGGACAAAGCACTGGATCGCCCGGTGATCTTCGGCTATCGGATGCTATGGTTGAGTTATCGGCCCTAGCAAAAAACATGAACAGTTTGCCGAACGGCGCGCCCAAAGAAACACGACGTTCAAGAAGCCCAGTATTTGCGAGACGAATCACGGTACCCAGCCGCCCCAACTGAAACCGCCGAAGGCATAGTTTTCTGCGACCATGAAAATGACCCAGGTAAAAAAGAATATTGTAACGACGATATTGATCGTCGTGGGTTGCGTCGTCGTTGCGAGCGGCTATGAGCTGACACGAAAGTATATCAACACTCGCATTGATCGAATGTTGGCTCAGAAACTCCCGGCGATGGTGCCGCCCTCGCCTCAGAAGACGGCTGTCGTTGAAGGGCAGCCGGCTGGAAACGCGCAGCTTATCGCGAGCATCGGGGCTCTTGACGCGCGTATCAAGGCACTTGAATCGCTGTCATTGGCGACAAATTTCGGAAGCAACTCCGATCGCCCCCCCCTTGTCAGCGATTACCGCGGCGTCGGCGCCCCGGTGTTTGCGTTGTTCGACCGGGTCGGTCCGTATCGCAAGAATGGTCTTTTCGAGATCTATGGAGCAAGCCTGCGCGAACGCCGCACCGGAGCAATTCGGGTCAGTGAGGCCGATCTCGAAATCACGCACGACGAAGCCTGGGTCATCTGGTCACCGGATTTTAGTCCAGCCCGCGATGCGACGCATCTGGAGGTGGATTTCGCAGCGGTTCCCACCGCGGGAAAGCTCACCATTGGCTTTATTGGCAAGGACGGTCAGGCCAGCGCCTACACGATCAATCTTGGACCGCCCACCCTCGCTCCAACAGGGCTTCTACCTCCGTTGCTTCCAGCCGACATCGTCGCAAAAGCGAATGCGGCGAACTCAATTGGAGAACCTCATCCGTCGGCAAACAACGTGATTGCTCCACTGCCGGCAAATCTTATGCTGCAGCTTCGCAATGGGCAGCCCGACCAGATCCAGCAGTGGTTTGTGAAAATAAATGGCGCAGCCGGGACAACGGTACGCTTCAAGCGTCTGGCGTTGATCCGGCCAATGCCCGCCGCCACCACCATTGGCGTCACGTTATCGGGGCGCGTGTCGGGAGCAGATATTCCCCCGGGAACGCCGATCGAACTGCTTGACGATTCCGGCCGGGTGACCAAACAAACGCTCGGGGCCGATGGCGGCTTTGCCTTTAAAGGCATCGATCCCGCGCAACCGGTCTCGCTGCGCGTGCGGTATCCGCAGTTGGAGCACTTCGCGACTCTCGGAAGGTGGTTCGTGCCGGGTTACGGTCGGGACGATATTTCGATCGACATGAGACCACACTACTTCAATAGCGACGGACACGCTCCCGATCCAAAGACAGCGCGATTTGTGGGACCGCGCGTGCCTTCGCCAGACTCCGCTCTCTATGAACCCCATTCACGTCAATATTGGCCCGGCGGAAGCCAGGTGCAGGAATACGATTCAACGACGTTCACCAACAATCACGGCTATCAAGATAGCGACCGTTTTTTCGACAATCCTGATCATTGCGTTCGTCTGGCGAGCACGGGCGGCAGCGACATGGTCGCGCTTCAGGTTCGCGCCTTCGAGAAATTCAATATCATCCTGGAGGAATCGCTCGGCATCGCGCTCGGGAAGTGCGTCGAAGTAATTTCGGCCGGCGCCGACAATGGCGACCTTGGTACGAATTATCCTCGCATTCGTGACTATACGTCTAAGTTCAATGTCGATCACACGCTGGTGTCGATGGCTTCCGGTCTGGTCTATCAGGTCAACCCGCAAATGCTGCACGATGGCCTTGGCTTCGATCCGGAAAATAGCGCCTTGCCGAACTTCTACTATGACAAGAGCGGATCCTTCACTTTTCGTGCGGCATCACCCGTCTATCCGGTGTTTATGAGCAAGCCAACCCATCCGGAGTACGTCAAGGGCATTCCGTTCGGCTACACGTTGAGTGTGCCTTTTGACGTGATGCCCGATCCCGGCAAGGAGGCTTTTCGGTACTGGACAGAGATAGTCAGGTACATCGAGCAGCATCATCCTGGCCAGAAATTCATCTTCCACACCGGCATCGACCAGGCCCAATGCCGCAAAGGCTGTGAGACGACATTGACGCTTGCGGATGGCAGGACTGTCCCCGCCGGCGCAAAAATCTATGCGAAAGACGTGACCGAATACTGCCAGAAAAACGACTATCAGTGCATAAATCCGACCTTCTCGGATGCCTATGGCGAGATGCCAAACCTGCTGACATTCGAATTCGACGGTCACTATTCGCCGCTCGGTCATCAATGGCTGGCTCAGCAGTTGACCGGGCCGTTGGTGGATATCTTGCGTGCGGCTTCAAGATGAGGACATTGCGACCAACCCAAGCCGCCGCTCGGGTAAGCACCCGGCTCTTGCTCTGCATTGCGCTGCTTCCGATCGCGGCGAAGGCAGCAGAGCCCGATCCTGTCGTTCGTTCGCTTCCGTATCCATTTTCCCACGTCGTGAGCTTCATCAGCGATGTCGATGAGCAGCGTCCGTGGCACGGGGCAGCGATCCATCGGGTCTTTAACGAAGATCTCGGCTTGACGATATCGGACTCGCTGTGGCCGCAGGGCGGCACTCCCCTGACGTCAGCACTTTTCTTGGGACCAGGGCGGCTAAATCGACGCAATTCAGGCGCCGGCAGCGAACCCACCTTCGCGTTGTTACTCCGCCAATGGCACCGTGGTAACATCGATCATTTCCACGGTTGGAGCGAGGACGGAGTTTTACAACTACAAAATCAGATTGATCCCCCCCTTGCGCTGTCTGCCGTCCGAACCAGTCAAGAACTACCCAAGGTTCCCGTCGCTATCTCCGGTCAAGAGGCCCAAAGTGTTCGATTCTATTTTTCCGCAGAGCCGCCAGCCGATTTGACGATCGCCCTGCACGATACCCAGGGCAAAAGCATGTCTTTCAATTCGGGCTCTATCGGCCGGGGAAAAAAGGTCCTGGTCAGAGTCGGCAAACTCGGATGGATCGTCGAAGCCATCGTTCCGTCCGCCAATTCCGGATCGACGCCACTGGCAATCAATCCAATGCTTATTGATCGGGTAGACTTCATCGCTCCCTCTTGCGCGGGGGGCTGTCCCGTAAGCCTCACCCGGGTGGAGCGTGATCATTTCAGCCGACAGATCGTGCTGGACGAAATCCCATGGCTGAAGCGCTGGAATATTCGGCCCCAGATAACGACATCGCACGGTGGAAACACCCTGATCTCAGGGTTTGGAATTGAAGGCGCAGCACTCGATCTCCCACGAACGCCTGGCACCTTCTTTACCGACCCCGCAACAGTGGTTCACCGTGAAGCGATGGCCGATCGCATAGACACGTATGCGTATTACTCCGACTTGCTCCGTGAACTCTCTGTCCGAGCCGTCTGGTCATACTTCCCTGCCCGCGGAACGGACCAGTATAGCTTCGTGGTTTCTGATAGCACAGCTTCCGACCTTACGAATTTGACCACGACTTACAACGGCCTCTACGATGTTAGACGAACATCAATACTTAACTTCGACCCTTCGAGTGTCCAAGCTTTTGCGGACGGTATGCGATTGACCGCGCCGGAAATGTCAGAAGAAGATCGCCGTTCCCTGTATTGCGCACCCACTTGCGATATCTCTCAAGGCGATGCGCTGCCGGTACTGTTGAGCGACAGCCTTTATCTGATCAACAAGGGGCAGAAAGTAAGGCATTTCTGGTATACGCACTTCGGGTCAGGCGGCTCGGATTTTGAGGCCTCGCAGGAAGAACCGCTCACACCTAAAACACTGAAGTGGATCAGGAAGCTCGCCAACCAGGTCTATAATTTTGACGGAAGCGTGAGCCTCGATCGGCGCCCGTGGTCGCCGCCTGCGAATACCTGGTTTGGCTACCAGATCATGCAGGCGGGAATTAAGCCCAACCTCAAGGTCGGCGCGGGCGGATCTTCAGTCGAAATCACGCCTTGGGAAGATCCCGTCACGCATGTCACTGTCCCGGATTTGAAGGCAGGAACGCGCGACCTGCATGGGCTTACACTCTATGTTAGCGATCCAGAGCAGGCTTCGGTCGACGTCGGGGGCAAATCCGTCGATACTTTTACCCGCAACCCACCCGATGAGACCGGCAAGCCATCGATTACGATTGTCGGCGATAACGCCCCAACGCCGATTATCGGAAAAGTTGCGTTGCATGACCGCGGCGATGTCGAAATCCGCTCCGGCAAGTTTGTCGACGCGACGCCGGCCAACGACTTCGTCAGCCTCGAGGCGGATGCTGCGGGGCACGCCGAGATCGTTTTCGAGCCCTGGAACCTCGATCTCTGGAACACCAGTCATTTGCATTTTGCAATCCGGAAACGTTTATCGACGGCCGGTAGTTCAGCCGCATCTTCCGATGCCGCTTTGAAAATCGAAATGCTGATGGAGGACGGCGGCGTTGTAACGGCTCTGGAATCGGCACAGCCGCCAGCAGACCACGAAGGCTCGAGCGTCTGGGTGGTCCCCCCATTGACGGTCCCGGACCAGTGGCGAACGCACACGCTTGACGTCGCGCGTCTCGCCTGGCCAAAGCCACTGGCAAACCAGCAAGACTGGCGGCGGCCGCCATTGCCGCTCGGACGGGTTCGGGAGGTGCGGATCTCGCTGGCTAATGCGGCTCCCGGCGAAGCCATCGACATTCGCGACCTCAGGGCGCTGCGTCCCTCAGGTAACGGCGAGGCTCCGGACGGCGGAAAGCTCATTGCCGGCCGCGTCACGCGCGACGGAAGCGCTCCGCTGGCCCTGGTGCCGGTACAACTCACCTCCTCGTCCGGCGAAGTCGTCGACACCACAACAGACCTGGATGGATACTACTTCTTCTACCACCGAAGGCGGGAAGAGCAGCTTACGATCCGCGCGCTCGGTTCCAGCGGATTATCGTGCTTCCCGCAGCAAGGCCGTAAAATCGAGGTTGTCAAAAACGAAGCGGAACTCGACATCGCGATAAACGAGTGCAGGCATTAGACCATAGTAGCCAATTTCACTCCATTTGCCTGTTTGGTCCGGTGGGTTGAGCCGCCCGCAGTTCAAGGACGACCGGCACACGGGGCCGCCGACAGGATAGGCCCTGTCTTCAGTCTCAGTTGACCGCCAATAAAATAGGGGATATCGGCCTCATTCCAGATCCCGACCGGAAAGCACGGAATTGAGGCCGTTTTCCCGCATTCGGCTTTTCGCTAGGGTCGTCGAGGCGAGGCCGCTCGCAAACGTCTTTTCAGTAGAAAAATGGCTCTAAACTCGTTCAGCTTCATCCTCATCACGTTTGCGGCGATTCTGGCCTGCCGCTTATGTGCGCCGCGGCTGATGCGCGAGCTCGTGGTCCTGCTGCTGAGCCTCTATTTCCTCGCAACCTTCATCACGGAATGGGACCAGCTAGCGCTGCTGGCCGCATTTCTGGCCATCGTTTATCTGTTGGGCGTGAGCAAGGCTGCGAATGCAAGCTTCTGGTCGATTGCCACGTCGTTTCTTATTGTCGCGCTGTTTTGGTCCGCCCTGTTTCTGTTGAAGGATCCCAACCTTCTCGGCGCCGTCAATCCATTTCATGCCCATCCGGTAAAGCTTATCGGCATTTCCTATATCGTATTTCGGGCGATCACGTTTGTGCTCGAAGTCGCTCCCGGCGACCGGCTGAGTCCGCTGACGTTCCTCAACTACATGATCTTTTTTCCGACACTTCTGGCGGGCCCGATTGAGCGATTTCATCGGTTCAATGAAACAACCGAGCAGCCCGTGCCGCTTGAGCCAGCAAGCTTCGATGCCCTGAACCGGGTGCTCAACGGTTTTATCAAAAAGTTTGTCATTGCCGACAACTTCATGGATCTCGGCATCTTTTCAATGATGCCGCACGCAAATGACCTCTCAACTCCCGTTCTCTGGATTGGCGCGATTTCCACGCTGGCACTGCTGTATCTCGATTTCGTCGGCTATTGCGATATCGTCATCGGAGTATCTGCGCTGATGGGTTTCCGGATCGTAGAGAACTTTAACGCACCATTCGCCTCACGTAATTTGCAGGAATTCTGGGGCCGCTGGCACATGTCGCTCGGCTCCGTTATCCAGGATTACGTTTTTTCGCCGCTCAGCAAAGCCGTCTTTGTCAACATACCACGCGAGAAGCAGATGTACGCGATCGCGTCGATCTATGTCGTGACCATGGTACTCGTGGCGATGTGGCACGGGACGACCATCGGGTTCCTGATATTCGGAATACTCCAGGGCGCCGTGTTGTTTGCAATCCAGATCCGACGTGAATTTGCCCGCGCCAGGGCAAAAGCAAGTGGCGTACGGTATGCGGCGTCGCAGACAGCACTCAGTCTGTGGACGGGGCGAATTTCGACCTACGCCTTCGTGTCGCTAACAATGATCTGGTGGCAGGGGTCGCTACCTGACGCGATCATGACCTATCAACGGCTGGTCGGGTGGCACTAATGCGATCATTGCAACCAACGATCCTGCAAGTCGCCGTTATCGTCGTGAAGATCGTCATCATCCTGTATTTCATGAACTCGAAACTGGCGATCTTTGCCTACCAGAATTTCTGATGCCGGCGGATCCAATGAAGACAGCTTCTCCGCCAAGTCTGCAACGGCTGCTGCTCGCTGTACTGATTGCCTTTGTAGCGATTGACGCGGCGATCGGGTACGCCACCAAGACGACTACTTTTCTGGCAGATGCCGTCGACATCCAGACACCCGCCACGCTTTACGCGAAGCTGGATTATTTCCGGGAACTAAAGGGACGTCGCATCGCATTCGTGGGCGACTCCGTGGTCTACGGTCGCCGCATGGAGGAAGCCGGCGACGCAAACTGGCGGCAGCACACCATTCCCGCGCACGTCGGACAGATCCTGCACGAGAGGTTTCCTCAACAGCCACTTTCGATCATGAACCTTGCCATGAATGGCGGCTTGCCGGCCGATGTTGAACAGGTCGTGCGGCTACTCTCGCCGCTCAAACCTGATTGTATCGTCGCGGATATTAGTCTTCGCGCCTTTTCAACCGACTTTTCACAGGAAAGCAATCGATACAGTCGGCCGTGGCTCTCGACCATGGTTATCGACAGCTCCTTTAATTTGCGTGACGACGATACACGCCGGACGTGGACGTCGCGGACGGAAACCACGCTGCAGGACTTCGCGCTCAGTCATTGGCGGCTTTACCGGATGCGCGATTTTGTTCAGTGGCGCGTTTTCGACGGAGAGCCTTCCGGCGTGATAAGGCGTTTGCGCGATCGGCTGGATCGCCGACTAGGAAGACCCCCGGCGGAAGCCGATCCTCTCGATGATATCTTGCTGACGATAAAGGCAAAGAACAGATATGGCGCGGTCACCCTTACAGATGACAACCCTCAGATCGCCGCATTGAAGCGAACGCTTGATGGCCTGGCGTCGAATGCGCAATGCGCTGTATTTTTCTATGCGACAGAAGAAAAGGGCCAACTCGCCGAACTGATGGATGCGCAGCATTATGAGAAGTTGCAGGACGCGCTTACGGCGATTTTCCTGCCCTACCAGAATCGCGGAATTATGTTCCTGCCGCCCCTCCCCGCCATCGGCAAGGAGTACTATCTCGACTACGGTCATCTAAATGACGCGGGGAACGCAATCGTCGCCAGAAATATCGTTGAGAGCGGCCTAAGCCAATCCGTCCCGCAGCTGCGGAGGGAGCCCTGATGGCAAGCATGAATGAACGGGCCGAGAATCGACCGCGAATCCGGATCCGAGGGTTTGGGTTTCACTTTCCGGGCGAGCCGGTGGAGATCTTGACGCTGCCTCTGACGGCTGATGAGGCCAAGCGACTTCCGCGCCTCGGGCAACAGATTACGCATATTTCTACCGAGGACTCAACGGCGCTTATGGTGCACGCGGGCCGTGATGCGCTGAGGCAATGCCAGATTGCACCGGACGATATCCGCATGGTGATCTCGGCGCCCTCACTGATTACATCTTACGGTTTGGAAATTCCGGCCGTTGCCGTCCGGGCTGCGCTTGGATCGAGCAAGGCGGAATGCCTTAATCTGGCTCAGGGCTGTGTCGGCGTTCTCCGAGGAATTGATCTGGCGGTGCGACTGCTCGCAGCAGATCCTGACCGAGGCGACATTATGGTCGTTACCAGTTGTCGCGCGTCGTCTCACACCAGAAATATGAATCACGGTGCGTTTTTTTGGGGGGACGCCGCGGCGGCGATTGTCCTGACGGCAAGCCAGGGTCCCGGCCTCGAAGTCGCTGGCTATTCTGAGTCGTCGAGTAATGAAGACTGGGGAGCGATGCGCATCGATTTCGGCGACGCGCCCGGCGGTGAACCAAGTGCTGACGACCACCTGATCAAGGTTCATTTCGAGAATGCCGAGGCACAGATCAACTATGTTCGCGGCGAACAGCTGCATTTCGCTGCGGTTACGGACGCGCTTCTTGCGCAGCAAGGTTTGACGCAGCAAGATATCGAGGCGATATTTTTGCCTTCGACCGGGAAAAACCGCGTTCCCATTCTTTTTAGCGAACATCGCGAACTGTTGACGCGTCTTCAAACAGACTTCCGATTCGCCCATTTCGGCGGCGTAGATCCGATTTTTGCGATTCGACAATACCTCGAACGTCGGCAGCCGCCCGCCGGCGCATGGTTGATGGTAGCCTCTCCTGCTTTTGCCGCACAATGGGGCGGCCTGCTGTTTCGAACACCGGCGTGATCTCGCGAAACTTGCGAAAGACGTCTCGCCTGATAACATGCCCGAATGGTTCTGGTGTTTAGCCGTGTTGGCCGGGCGACATGAAAAATGAGCTGGAGTTTCGATGACAGAGGCGGAAATCTATGAACGCATGAAGCCGGTTTTCGCCGACGTCTTCGATGATGACGGCATTGTCATTAAGCCAACGACGGTCGCGGCTGATGTCGATGGCTGGGACAGCCTGGCCCACATTCGTCTCGTCGTAGCGCTCGAGCAGGCATTTCACGTCCGCTTCACGGCCGCCGAGGTATCATCGTTCGAAAACGTCGGCCAGGTGGTCGAAAGCATCATTAAAAAGGACGGCCGATAAGTTGAAGACGGATTCACCGATCAGTCTCGTTGACATAGCCGAGCTTAGCTCCGCGACGGCCGAATTTGATTTCGTTGTCGGCGAAACGGAGCAACAGGCGTTCGCGAGCATTTCAGGTGACTTCAATCCCCTGCATCTTGATCCGGAATTTGCGCGTGGCCGCGGCCTTAAGGGGGCTGTCGTTTATGGCGCTATGATTGTCGCCCAGATTTCCAGGATTATCGGTATGCGACTGCCGGGAAGCGCCGGCATCTGGAGTTCGCTGAAGATCGACTTTCGCGAACCGCTATATGTCGGAGAGGCCGCGCACATTTTTGCTCAGGTCACGCACTATTCAGAAGCCGCACGTAGCCTGTCGCTTAAGATAAAGGTAGCGTCCGGTGAGCGCACCATCGCGACGGCCAGCGCTTTGGCAACGCTGCATCTCTCATAGTTGACTTGCATGCACCGGGCCGCTCGCTGCACGTTCCACGTCGATTAGAGCCGCCCTGAACCACCTCCGGAGGAAGTGTGAGCGGTCTTGTTGTCATTACGGGCGCTACAGGCGGGATTGGTCGATGTGTCGCACGACAACTCGGCAACCAGGGACTGGTGCCGGTCGTTGGACATCGTCGGCATAAAAGCGAGGAGGCGCGCGCGATCGCGGAAGCGTGCGGGGGACTGTCAATTGCCTTTGACATGGCCGACCCGTCATCGATCGATCATGGCATCGCGCTGCTAGCCAAGGACGGCCGCCCCGTTGTCGGCGCGGTTCTCGCAGCTTCTCCGCCCCCCGTGATTGCTCCGTTCGGCAAGATTTCTGCTGCGGATCATTCCCTGTTCTGGACAGCAAATGTAGTCGGCCCGCAATACCTGTTAGCCGGGCTGGTCCGGCAGTTTTTCAGGCCCCGAAAGGCCGGATCCGTCGCCGCCGTGTTGACCGGGGCAATCGGGGTCCCGGAGGCCGCATCCGCTCTTCCGAAGGTAATGAGCAGCATGGGCGCCTACAACATCTCGAAATTCGGCCTTCTCGGTGTTATAGCGCAGCTAAATTCAGAATTTCCCTGGCTCCGCGTGACCGCGGTTATGCCAGGATTTACCGAGACCGATATGCTGAAAGTCTTCGACGAGCGCTTTCTCGACCAACTGCGCCTGCAAGGTGCATTTACGAAGCCCGAGGATGTCGCCGTTGAAATCGTTGATCGTCTCGCGCTGAGCGCAATCAAGTGAGCCTGCCATGAATTTCGACCTATCCTTACTGCCCTGGCTCCCGCCCGCGCCTGAGAGCTTCAGGCGATTGTGCCGTGAGATCGATGGCGCCCCGGCAAATGGGGCCAACGCGTTGCGGGCGTTGTCGCAGCACTCGCTCAATGAGAGCCAGTTGAACGTTTTGGCACGGACGTTGGGTGAGGTACGCGAAAAGCAGGGCGGGCAGATTGCCGGCTTGCAGCCATTCAAGCTGGGCCTGGTCAGCAATGCCACGACCAAATTGATCGCACCGTCGCTATGCGCAAGCGCATTGCGATATGGCGTGGACCTTCGCATCGTCGAAGCAGAGTTCAACCAGGTGATGCAGGCTGCGACGGAATCCGGCTCCAAGGTCATTAGGTCGGAGCCGAATGCGATTCTGTTGGCGCTGGATCATCGGGCTTACGAAGACCTGCAGTTTGGAATAACAGGCAGCGTCGAAAATGCCGTAGCTTATTTCAACACGCTGCGCGATGCTTTCAGGCAACGGTACAAAGGAACACTCATTTTCCAAACCGTCGCCTGCCCGCCGGAACAACTGTTCGGAAGCCTGGACGCGAAACTTGAGCTAACCCAACGCGGACGAATCCAGCGCTTCAATCAGGATATTGGTGAGACGCTTCGTCAAAGTCCCGACGTGATATTTGACGTCTCTGGCCTTGCGCAGAATCTCGGCATTCAGAATTGGTTCAATGCCGTTCAATGGCATATGGCGAAGCTTCCATTCGCGCAGCAATATGTACCGATCTATGCGGACTATTGTGCACGGATTATCGGCGCGCTCATGGGCAAGTCGCGCAAATGTCTTGTGCTCGATCTCGACAATACCCTGTGGGGAGGCGTGATCGGCGATGACGGCCTGGACGGTATCGTGCTTGGACAGGGTTCGGCCGAGGGCGAGGCGTTTCTTGCCGTTCAGCAAATGGCGCTCGACCTTCGCGATCGTGGAATTATGCTCGCGATCAGCTCCAAGAACGACGAGCGCGTCGCTCGCTCCGCCTTTTCCGAACATCCAGAAATGTTGTTGCGGGAGGAACATGTTTCCGTCTTTCAGGCCAACTGGACCGACAAGGCGAGTAATCTTGAAGCGGTAGCAAAAGCACTGAATATAGGCCTCGATGCTCTGGTCTTTGTCGACGACAACCCGGTGGAACGCGGCCAGGTTCGACAAGCCCTTCCCCAGGTTGCTGTACCTGAGCTGGGCGAAGATCCAGCGCTGTATCCGCATTACGTGATGGGCGCAGGTTATTTTGAAGCGGTAGCGTTTTTGGACGAAGATCGTCAGCGCGTGGCGCAATACCAGGCCAATGCGCAACGGGCATCGTTGCTGAGCCAGGCCCGCGACCTGAATTCATATTTGAAGTCGCTGAACATGGTGATGACGATCGGCCCCTTCGACAACGCCGGTCGTAGCCGGATCACGCAGCTCATTAACAAATCCAATCAATTTAATCTCACGACGCGGCGCTATACCGAGGCCGATATCGAGCAACTGGGCGGCAATTCAGACGTACTGACCTATCAAGTACGCTTGGCCGATTCTTACGGCGACAACGGCATGATTAGCGTCATTATTGCACGAGCGGATGGCGCTCGCTGGACGGTGGACACATGGCTGATGAGCTGCAGGGTGTTGGGGCGCGGGGTTGAACAGGCCGTCCTGAACGAACTTGTTGCGCGGGTCCAGCAATCGGGCGGCAAGGAGCTTATCGGTATCTACCGCCCGAGTGGCCGAAACGATATGGTGGCCGACCACTACCGAAAACTTGGCTTTGCCCAGGTGGAGACGAAGCCGGATGGCAGCTCCGTGTGGTCGCTTGAACTCATCAACTACCAACCCAAAGATGTGCCGATGGCTATCAAGCGTGCGGGCACCGTCGATTGATGATACTAAAGAAGAAGGTCGGCCCGACCTAATGAAGCATCAATTTATTGTCGCTGATCAATACGCCAGAGTCGGTTCGTTCAAACGTAATTGTGCCGAGCCGTTTCATTCCGGCAAAATTTGCGTTTCTGTACTCATCCATGCTCTGTATGAAAACTGGATAAACCGTCGTCTGCTTGATTTGTTTGTATTCGGGCTTGGCTAGGTAAGCTTTTGCATATTGGGCTGAAGTCGCGACGACGACCGCGGTACTATCGGGACTATGCTCAAGTCCGTCGCGCACGTTTTGAAAATTTAGCAGAATTATGAGTTTATCGTCACGAACCGCGGCGGCCTGATCTTTTTCATCTAGCGTAAGCCCGGAAGTGGCCCCTTGCGCCTCTGCAGCAGTTGCACTGGCAACGATCCATCTCAACGAACCCGCACCGTGCCCATCTGACGCGAACAAGGCCAGCGTGGCCACGGCCAAAGCCTTTTTAAAGCAGCATGTCATTTCAATCGCTCGTAGGTTGCGGCCAGATCTCTCTGATGGCCGGGGGTGTGTCAAGTCCCTTGTCACGTTTGTAGCGTCGGCTTAAACACATAAAAGATGTTCAATAAGGCCGACCGATGGCATTCGCTTCCGGTTAGCTTGGTGTCTCCAGGGTTGGGGAAGATGAAGCGTTCGAACACGATCGGGATCGTCACCCTTGTGGTGGCTGTGGCCCTTGTGGGCGCCGTTGGATTCCCCATTGCAAAGCATCAATGGTTGCGCATCAAAAATGTGATTACGGGCATCCACGATGTGCAAATTGAGCAGGGCGCCAGGATCGAAGGAATCTCCAAGGAACTCGCTGCAGTTAAAGCACAACTCGCTCCAGCTAAAGCACAATCGGAGAAGGCCGGTAGTCTCGCAAATGATCTGGCAGCGCTACAATTTCGCTTCGAGCGTTTGGCTGCAAGCGAAAAGCTTTCCGTAGCGAACTCCCAAAGTGCAGCGAAGTCGCAAAGTGGTGCCAACGAAAGGTTGGCTTTCCTAGATCCCGTCGATCTGTATCAAAAGGCCGGCCTTGTAGAAGTGTATGGTGGTGTCTTTACCCAACGCCGTATTGGTCCGATTCGTGTTGATGCTGCAATCCTGACCTCCGAGCAGCAAGTTGCGCGCCTGATTTGGTCTCCCGATCGTTCGGAGCCGGCAGATGTTGATCAAATCAATGTCGAACTGTCGAGCGATACGCTCGACGCGGGACAGATCTCGATTGCAGTGGCACTCGACGATCATCGTGTCTTTGTGTGGCAATCTCGATTGGGGGATGACAGGCTTTCGCAAGCCGCGCCCGCAGGCGGCAATGAGCCGGAAGGTGTCGATGCGAGTATCGCGAATGGGACACACCTATCGCTGACTGAGACCGCACACCATAGTCTGGTTGGATCGGTTCCGCGCGAACTTCACGATGCACTATTGAGTAGCGGGCAGGATCATCACATTCGTCGTTGGATCCTGACTATTGAGGGAATGACGAATACCGCTTTTGCGGTTCGCGCCATAACGTTCACGAAGAGTGGAACAATCTCTGATCCATCCGAAGCGGCAAGTATTTATGGCCGGATAACCGGGGCGGCACCTGAACCTGGATCGTCACTGGAGCTGGTGTTTGAGGATGGCCGCCGACGCCATGTTGAGCTTTCGCTCGACAATGGCTTTGGAGTTACGGACTTGCCACCAAACCAGCCCGTCTCGCTCCGATTTCGTTTAAGAGGAGTTGAGTATTATGCGAGCTCCGGGCGTTGGCTTTTCCCGGTAGGCCAAATCCATGTCACGATCCCCGTGGGACCAGAATTCCCCAATCCAGCGCACTTGCCTCCCAATCCAAAGGCGGTCAAGCTTGAGGGGGGCTTTGCTACGGTCGAAGGCGTCCCCAGCTATTATCGATACGCGCCGCATCGCGTTACGAGCTGGCCCGGCGGAGGTTCTGTCCAGGAATTTGCCGGGATCAGTTTCGCCAACAATTTCGGGCAACTGGATCGAGACCGAGTATCTGAAAACAGAGATCGCTGTTTGCGTATCTTTGTTGTTGGCGGAAGCGGTCTCGTTTCACTGCAGGTCAAACCTGGTGAAAAATTCAATCTCGTTGCCGAGTCAGAGCTAGGCATCAAGATGGGGCGCTGTGTCGAAGTAATCTCGGCGGGGCGAGACAACGGAAATCTTGGCGCAAACTACAGAGCCATACGCGACTACGGCATGAGATTCGATCCCGACATCATCGTGTTCGAGCACAATGCCGCCTACGCGCTACAGTTGAACGCCGCTCTCATAAAGAAAAGTCTCGGCTATAATTACGAACATAGCCCGCTCGACAACTTTTATTTTGAAAAGGGAGGCCAACTTACATTCCGGAATTGGGACGCGGTGTGGGCGCTCGATGCGGTCGCGCCTGATCCAAGCCCGCTGCTCCCGGGTCTACCTATGTACCAAGCGTTCTCGATTCCACGCGAAGACTTTATTCCGGAGGCAAAGGCATCATTCGATCTGCTGCTGGCGATCATCAAGAAATTGAAAAGTGATTTCCCGCGGACCCATATTGCGATGTTAACAGCTCTTGACCAGGCAAACTGTCGCAAATCCACGACATGCGCCAGCAAGATAACCCTGCCGGATCAGCGAACCGTTCCCATGGGCATTGAGCAGGAGTTGCAGAATTTTTCAGCACTCTGCAAGGAGGCTGGAATCAGCTGCATTCAGGCACCCACCCCTGACGGCTCGGTTGCAGGACATGAACCGCTCCAATATGCGGACGATGCGCATTTCTCTGTCCATGGACACCAATGGCTGGGACGTCTGCTCGCCAACGGCCTTGAGACGATCGTGCGCGACGAAGGGCTGGCGGGAAGCAAGAGGTTTTGAACGTGCGATTTCTGATTCTGTGCGTGATCCTGTGCACGAGCCTTTGCGGCTCAGCTGACGCAGCGAGCTCTGATCTTCGCCGGTTGCCGTTTCCCTTCGGTCAGATGGTCACCATCTCCAGCGACGCCGACTACGAGGCGCCATGGCACGAGGCAGCCATTCACAGGTTCCTTAACGAAGATCTGGGACTACCTATTTCCGATAGTGTCTGGGTGAGCAGCTCCAGCGGACTACCCGATGTGGGAGCCTTTTTCGACTCTTTCAGCGGATTGAACAGACAGCCTTCATTGGTTGACAACCTGCCGGTATTCGAACTGCTTACTCGAGAATGGCACCGGGGCAATATCGATCATCTGCATTCATGGTCGGATGATATGGTGCCTCAGTATAAAGCAGCATTTCCCGAGCCGGTGAAACTCTCGCGCAGTTCGACCGAGGTTTCGCCCCCCGATGCTCCGTGGTTGAAGAGCTTCGAACATCGCCGAGGGTATCAGCAACTTCGGCTTCTGCTGGATGGAACGGCGCCGCAGGATCTGACCATTGAAGTCCGCTTTGCTGACGGCTCCTCATCAAGCTATACCAATAACGTCATCAGAAGCATGGAGAGCGACGGCGACGCCAAGACGCAGACGCCTCGCACCATAACGCTGGTTTTGAATGAAGAATGGCCTCTTGGTTCGCGGATCAACGACGTCTCCGCACCGTTACCGGCCGTAACCGCGCTGCTTCTGCGCGCTCCCTCTTGCACCACCGGATGCGATACCAGGATTACTGGAATCGAGAGGGACAATTTCAGCCGCTATTCGGTCTTGGCGCAAATTCCATTTCTTGAATACATGAACATAAGACCATCAATAGCCACTGGACACGGCGGGGTCACGTACCATCCAGACTTTGAAGGTCCCGGACCACACTACCACCGCGGCGACCTTCTCGATCAGGGGCCGGGGAAAGATGTCGTGCGCCGCGACATGGAAGGATTGGCCGCCAGAAAAGGAAGCGACGCCTATCACGCGGACATCCTGAAAAAATTGGGGATTCGCAGTGTCACGGCGATCTACAACCCTCCCCATCAGGAAACCGTCAATTTTGCTTCGCAAATTCCTGCCGCATTCGAAAGCTTCGCCGGGTTCTACGCGCTTGTAAAAACACATGGCGATTTCGGCGCTTTAGGCAGCCCCCTCTCGGATGTTCCGAAGATGCTGGCCGAACTCGACCCCGCTATGGCTGACTTCGACGCGCAGCGTTTTTTGTGTCGCGAAAATGTCTACTGCCGGCAAGCAGACCAGGGATCAACGAGCGGCGGGCTCATTGCGTTGAGCTTGGCCCTGGTCAGTAAGGGTCGTACAGTCGAGCACAATTGGTATACCCATTTCGGAACCACGCGCTTCGATCCGACATTCCACGCAACGACGGAGTCACCTTTCGGTCCGGCGACCATGGCCGCTTTCGCAGAGCTCTCAATGCACTACTACGATCCCACCGCAAATCACCCGTTCGGACAGCGGGTCTGGGTTCCAGCGGCAGGCGTATGGGCAAACTACAATATTCTTCGCACCGGCATCGGTGACCATCTTACCGTCGATCCGCACACGTCTGCCGTTCAAATTAGATCATATTTTGACCCGGTACTTGGAACCGTTTTTCCTGATCGTGCTGCGAGCACGCGCGACCTGAACGGACTTACTGTTTTTGTGAAAGATTCCGGCGCCGCCACGGTGTCCATCGATGGCGAACCGATTACTTCTTTCGTCCGCAATCCAGCCGACGAGTCAGGGCGCCAATCGATCACCGTCGTAGACGACAATACGCCAACAATTATTCTGGGAAAGGTAGCGCCGGAGCATTCTGCTCGCATCTCCTCGACTGGGGGACAATACGAATGGATCTCGGGGCAAGAATCTTCCGGACCCTCCGCATTTGCCAAATTAATTGCGCAATCAAACGTCGCCTCGGTTAGCTTTGGCATGAACTCGCTGTCGGTGTTTAACGCCACGCATATTGCGTTTTCCTACCGCATACGAAGGGATGACGGGGCCGCTCCATCAGGCCACGCCTCGATTGTTTTTAAGCGTGCGGACGCAACACATGTGGAGTTTACCGACGTTATTCCGCCTGCACTGGCACCCGGCAATTCCTATGCAATATTTGATCAGCACAATTCTGGCCAGCAATGGCAGTCGACGACGATTCCTCAGCATAGCTTGCGATGGTCTGAGGATTGGGTTGGACGGCGCCTACCCCTTGTTCTCGGAAGAATCGAAAGCGTCGAGGTTCAATTGAAGGATGCTCGCCCCGGCGACATTTTGGAAGTTGGCGACTTGAAGACACTTCGACCCAGCGCGAACGGAGTTTCCCGGAACCAAACCGTCGTGGCCGCTGGTCGTGTGACGGGACTTGCCGGCAAGGCAGCTGCTGGAGTGACCGTCACTGGGGATTTTGATGGTTTAAAAAGACAAACGGTTACCGACGCTGCGGGTTTTTACGTTTTTAGCGGCGTCAAACGGGGTTCAATAGCGGCCATAAAGGCGGGATCTTGCGCTCCAACGCGCGGCGATCTTATAGAGTTAGAAATGAACGAGGTAGAAATCGATATAGATCTCCGGCCATTTTGTTAGCTGGGCTTCTCATTTTGTCACCCTTATCGGTTCAACGCCGATTCACACTCAGCCAGCTCACGCGGCTCATCAACGATCTCGTTGACTGTGGCCATTGCAATCGTGGCCATGGCACACTCACCCGGAGGACACCGGAAAAATTGGCAAACGGCACAGGCGATTTGACAAGGCGACGACCTCCAAGAAGGCACAGTATCTGCGAAGCAGTGCCGACATCAAACCCTGCTAGCCGTCAGCCGCAGCGACCTCAGCCCTGTCCCTTTGTCTCTCCAAAATCGGACATGCCACTCAAGAGTTCGAGAAGTGATCCTGACAGGTCGAGGGCATCCATCGCACTCACCTTCCTTCCCGGTCTAGATGGTGCCGATTAGGTTCAGATTGCTTAATTAATCAAAGACAGTTGATTGCCCTGAGGTTCGGCGCTTCCGACCCCTCTTGGGGCTTCGGCTCAGCTGTTACCACCAGAAGCTTTGAAGCTTCTGAACGAACCCGTACAACGTTGCGTTCTCGTGCGGTTCGCAGTAGCGCTCGCTGTTCTCGCTATGGCCGCCGTGTCCAAGCAGATCGGCGCGATCCTCCTCCGTCACCAATTTCTTCTTGAGTCGCGCACCGAACGGATGCCGCATCCCATGAGCCCCCAAACTTTCCTCCGTCGCGCGGACGGATACGGTCACCCAGCGGTGATGCACGCGAGTAAAGATCAGGGAATAGCAGCTTGTGGCCGAGCACCTTAATCGCCTCGACGTAGGCGGCTAAATTCAGCCGGAGCACCTCCGCATGCAAGGGGACGTTCCGCTGCGACTGAGGGATCTGATTCGCCTCCGTTCGTTCTTCTCAATATGGAGATAGGGAATTTCGCCATTGTCGAGGATGACGTCATCCACCATCAACCCGCACAATTCTTCGCGGCGACAGCGGGTGTAGTAGATGAGGATCGGTACGAAGTAGTGAGCGCAATGAAAGATCTGGTTCAGTCCGTCAGGACCCGGCTCTGCCAACGCGTTCCAACCTGCACAACTGTGAAATGGAGATGTGCCGAAGATCGCCGCAGCCTGGTCAAGCGGCAACTTGGCCCTCTCGTCCCGTGCGCGCTTCTTCTTATCCTTTGACCGAAGCGCAACGAGTTCGATCTCGGCGAGTGCGTCAATCCCGCGCGCAACTGCGTGCCGGAAGATCTGAGCAAGGAATGTAAGGTGACGATTGAGCGTGTCGCCGGCGATCCCACGATCCTTCGGATTGCGCTGCAGAGCGATAGCGCGCAGCTCGGCGATAGTCCGATCATATTATCGTTCCCCGACTTGCCGTAAGTACCTGTAGACCTCTGGACGCATGAAATCGACGCCTGCCGTTGGGTCTTGTCATCCCAATGGTCGTCTCTGGCATTATGCAGGATGACATCATCTGCGAACTTCGAGAGATCGGTCATCGGAACGGACTGGGGGAGACGGCTCGCAGCCTTTGGTGGATCGCTGTGGCGGACATGGCTGTCCGCCTCGGATGGCAAGACCTGCTGCCGTGGATCGCTTTTCGACAGAAGTATGCGATCCACGAAGCCTTCATCCTCGACGCGATCACCCCCATAGCGTCGGTCGATTTCGGCCAAGGCGAGCTTCATTCCGCGGAAGTACGTCCCTCGCGCAACGTCGATGTTCATAGCGGTCGGGCTAGCATCAATCGTCTCGATCAGGTGCTGAGGATATGGCGATTCGTCGGAACCAGATCATTCGTTCGGAGCATGGCCAAATGATTCTGCACGGCCTCGATATCCGCGTCAGAGAGGCCGTCAGCCCCCATCCGGATCCGATCCTCCGCTCGTACAACCGCCGTAGAGCCCTGCGCGTCCAACAGGGCGTAGGTCCAAAACGCCCGCTTGTCGTCCATCGGCGCCCGTTCCGGGTCGAACCCGCGTGCGCATTTTGCGGCAAGTGCAACGCGCCCCAGCTTCGCCAGATGTCGGCTGACGACGCCCTGCAGCATTGTCTCAATTTGGGACGGGGGCAGGTGCAGGTTGGCGCCTTCGGCGAGCATCGCGGGCATGTTCCAGGATCAGGTCAAGCTGAACAGCCAGCCGACGCGCCACCACGCAGCTTGTCGTTCTCAGGCTCAGAAAAGATGCGGACGGTTCAGGAAATTGGCAAGCGCGCGCGGCGGTCGTCGCCGCCAGCAATACACGGCGTCACGGCGAAAGATGCGGACAGCCATCACGAAATACACCCCTGTGCGGCAGTCAGGTGTCGCAGAGCTGTGCAGCAACTCCCTAGCTAGGCCGATTTCGTCAGTATTTTCAGGCCGGTAGGACGACCTGGCTGGGGCGGGAGGGATCGAACCTCCGAATGGCGGAATCAAAATCCGCTGCCTTACCGCTTGGCTACGCCCCAACGCGCCGATCGAAGGCCACGCCGGTCTATAGGGTGAGTCCGGCCTTTTCAACAGGGCGGCGCGCGAAAACGCAGGAAAGCCGCAGGTTGATGCCGGCACCCTTATTATAGGGCGACGCCGCGGTGGCCGAAACAGACCGGGCGATGTCCGCTCGGACAGTTGAGAGGCCACTGGTTTCATGGGAAGACAATTTCCAAACGCCTCGTCGGGAGTAACGCCATGACCTACCGTGCGCCGATCAACGATATCCTGCTGTCCCTCAATCATGGCGCGGGGCTCGCTGCCGCCGTGGCGGCCGGCCACTACGGCGATTTCGACGGCGACATCACGGCTGCCGTCCTGGAAGAAGCCGGCAAGTTCGCCTCCGATGTGCTGGCGCCGCTGAACAAGGTCGGCGACGAGCACGGCATCAAGCTCGACAACGGCAAGGTGACGACTGCGCCCGGCTGGCCCGACGCCTATCAGCGCTGGACCGCCGCGGGATGGAACGCGGTGTCCGGACCGGAAGCATTCGGCGGCCAGGGCCTGCCGCTCGCGATCAACGCCGCCTGCACCGAGATCTGGAGCGCATCGAACGTCGCCTTCGGCCTCTGCCCGCTGCTGACGCTGTCGGCGATCGAGGCGCTCGATGCCCATGGCAGCGCCGAGCTGAAGAAGACCTATCTCGAGAAGCTCGTCACCGGCGAATGGACCGGCACCATGCAGCTCACCGAGCCCAACGCCGGCTCCGACGTCGGCGCGCTGCGCACCCGCGCCGAACGCGCACCCGACGGCACCTACCGCATCAAGGGCACCAAGATCTTCATCACCTATGGCGAGCACGACATGACCGACAACATCGTGCACTTCGTGCTCGCACGATTGCCCGATGCGCCCGCTGGCACCAAGGGCATCTCGCTGTTCCTGGTTCCGAAATTCATGGTCAATGCCGACGGCTCGCTCGGCGAGCGCAACGACATCCATGCCTCCGGCGTCGAGCACAAGCTCGGCATGCACGCCTCGCCGACCTGCACCATGACCATGGGCGACAAGGGCGGCGCGATCGGCTTTCTGATCGGCGAGGAAAACGCGGGCATGCGCTGCATGTTCACGATGATGAACCAGGCCCGCCTCGGCGTCGGCCTCGAGGGCGTCGGCATCGCCGACCGCGCCTATCAGCAGGCCTTAGCCTATGCGCAGGAGCGCCGCCAGGGAAAAGCGATCGGCCACAAGGGCGACGGGATGGATCCGATCATCGTGCATCCCGACGTCAAGCGCATGCTGATGCAGATGCGCAGCATGACGGCGGCGGCGCGCACGATCTGCTACGCCACCGCGGTCGCGCTCGACGTCTCGGTGCGCGCCAAGGACGCCAAGGTGCGCGCGGACGCCGCGGCACGCGGCGCATTGCTGACCCCGATCGCCAAGGCGTTCTCCACCGACATCGGCAACGAGGTCGCCTATCTCGGCGTGCAGGTCCACGGCGGCATGGGCTTCATCGAGGAGACCGGCGCCGCGCAGCATTACCGCGACGCCCGCATCACCTCGATCTATGAAGGCACCAACGGCATCCAGTCGATCGACCTCGTCACCCGCAAGCTCGGCGCCAATGGCGGTGCTTCGGTGTGGGCGCTGCTCGACGAGCTCGCCGCCACCATCAAGCAGGTCGAGACCTCCAACGATCCGGCATTCGGCACCACCGGCACGAAGCTCCGTGACGCCCATGCCGCGCTCGAACGCACCAGCAAATGGCTGCTCGAGCGGCTGGCCTCGGCGCCGAACGAGGCGCTGGCCGGCGCGACGCCTTATTTGCGGCTGTTCGGCGCCACGCTCGGCGGCTGCATGCTTGCCGGCGAGGCGCTGGCCGCCAAGGCGAACGGCGACGCCGAGCCGCAGCGCTACGTCGCACTGGCGCGCTTCTTCGCCGAGAACATCTCGGTGCAGGCGCCGTCGCTGGAGAAGACGGTGACGGAGAGCGCCGAGGCGGTGACCGGCGCGGATGCGGTGCTGGCGGGGTAGGACGCTTTCCGCCACCCTCATCGCAATTGTCGTGCTAGCGAAGGCCGGAACCCAATATCACCGCATTTGATTGTGAACGAGATCGTGGCCCCAGCGTCGCGCTGCAATGCGCATTTGGGGTAATGGGCCCTGGCTTTCGCCAGGACGACAGTGAATTTGTGGCATTGCCCACATCCTCGATCGTCGTCCCTGCGAAAGCACGGACCCATACTCTGCGGCGGAGGTTGCAGGCGGGACTCATCGTTGTCGTCCTGGCGAAGGCCGGGACGACAAGTGAATGTGTGGCGCGGCCGCGGAGCGATGGACTCGCGTTCTCGCGACATGAATCGTCCGAGCCTTGCACTTCTGTTAATGCGAAATATTTTTGCCGCGCGGGCTTGCGCCGTCGGGCAAATCAGAGATTGGGCTTCCGCGATCCCGTCGGCACCGACCAGGGACTCCCGTCGCCTGCCAACCGGTTTCGCAGTCAGGGCAAAAAGCCGCACGACCCGCCGCACGACCGTTTCGTCAACGATCCTGGCGAGACGAGCGAAACTCCCTGGGACCGTCCAGCAGATCATGCTTGCGGGCAGACTGATCGATCAGGCTGGCCGAATGATCTGCCATTGCGTTGATGGCCGTGCCGGCGAGGTTCTGCGCACGCTGCCGTCGCACCTCGTCCTTCGATCGAACATCCCGGTCTTCGGCTCGCCGACGACAGAGTTCGTCAGAGATGCGTTCCTGGAGACATCCATTGCCTCGATAAGGTCGCTGCTTCATCTTGCACGCTCCCTCCAACAGGATTGCGGTACGGAGGACTAACTCTCTCGGGGGCCGCTGGTTCGCGGTGCCAATTGACTGAGTGCCGGGAATTTCGGCGCCAGCAATCTGGGCTTCTTCGGCGGAGCCGCAATCAATCCGTCCCGTATCGCCTGCTTGCGGGCAAGCTTGCGAGCTCGCCGCGCGGCCTCGGCTTTCTCCCGAATCTTTCTTTCCGAAGGCTTTTCGAACGAGCGGCGCCGCTTCATCTCTCTGAAGACGCCTTCGCGCTGCATCTTCTTCTTTAGAACGCGCAGTGCCTGGTCGATATTGTTGTCCCTGACAAGAACCTGCAACGGATCACCTCTCGCGGTAGAAGACACGTCAAGCCCACAAATACGAATGCCCGCTCTATCGGTGACAGAGCGGGCCGCACTGCCATTCCAGTACATCCGTGAAACGGCAGCCGATCAACAAGGTGACGAAAGCTTCAGCCGCAGTGCTGATAGCACTGCGCCTTCCCTTTCATCCGACGATGTCTTTGAAAAAGGGTCCCCTGGGACCGATCTACAAGGCTCAAGGCCAGTCGATACAATACAAGTATACACTTATCTCAGCTATGCAAGGCACAATTGCCAGTTCCGGGATTTATCTCTCGCGCTGCAAGCGTTCGAGATCGTAGCCGGAAGACGGTAGCGGGCCCGAGCGAGCGCGTGAGCGGTTCCTTGAATCGATATCATTGTTGAGTAGCAAATTCGGACCCGCTGACGCAGAGTGCGGCGCTGCCGGGTGAATTCAGCGCGCCGGCACTCGAGAGCCTGGGCAGCTCCCACCGCAAAGAGGGAGCCGCAATTGGCAACCCGCTATTATTTCGACATCCGCAACGGCGAGGAACTCTATGCCGACAGGCAGGGTATCGAGCTGCGCGACGAGGAGACTGCTGCCCACGAAGCGATGCAGTCATTGCTCAGCATGGCGAAAGACAACCCGCCGTTGGACAAACACAGTTTGTTGGCGTTCGAGATCCGCACGGACCAAGGGCCGCTGTTTCAGGTCAGTCTCAACCGGGGCATAACGCGGCACTAGGGGCGTCGGCGCGCAACCGAACGTCAAGAATCCGGCCGGCGAAGGCGCCAGGCGATGGCTACGGCTCGTGATCCAAAACTGGCGCGGAGATGCACCAGCTAGTTTCGAAAGACGAGGCAGCGCCCGCCGATTGCCTCCAGCCGCGCGCAGAGCTGGTTGGCTCGTTCGCGCGTCGTCTCGGCAACCCGGAGCAGATACCAGGTTGCCGAGCCAGGCCCGGCCATACGCGCTCTCAGAACAAGCGGCGCGCGATCGCCGAGCACGGATGCAAATCGCTTCTGAAGCTGCTGGTAATCGGCGAGGACCCTGGATTGCGACGGACCGCCGGCCAATTGGAGTCCCCAAGGTCCCCACGCCGCCTGCTGTGCAATTGCCACGGCCTCTCTCGGGGCCGCGGGCAGCGCCCTGATGAGCATACCGCGCACGATGTCACCGCAGGCCATGGCAGCGTCGGTGTGGACTCGGTCCTCTACCGAGCCCTGCGCCCATTCCTCGGCAGACTTACCGGTAATGATCCTGACATAGGCGCGTGTTTCGCCCGGCAGATTCCCACGTCCCGCCAACCAATCCTGAACGCGCCGCGGGCCACCATTATAGGCAGCCGCCGCAAGGCCAAGATTGCCGAATTGCGCGCGCAGCTCGCGAAGCCAGCGGGCGGATTCCTGCAAGGCAGGCAGTGGCTCGAACGGGTCAGCCAGGCCGCGCCAGCGCGCGGTGCCGGGCATGAATTGGGCAATGCCCTGGGCACCGGCCGGACTGACCGAACCGGGATCGAAATTGCTTTCCTGCCAGATCAGCCGGACGAAGAAATCCGGCGGCAAGCCGTTCTCCAATGCGGCCTGCTCCAACGCCTTGCAGTATTGTTGCGGCCCGTCGAGCTTCGAAGGCGGTGGCGCCGGCGACGGAACGGATGAGGATTGATGGTCCGACGCCGCCCGGTCGGCCTGACCATTGTGCTCTCCGATGTTCGTATTCGGACGAGATGTTTCCGTTTGCGCTGGCCCTCCGTCTTGCGCGGCCGGCGTCACGGCTGGGTCGCCGACGGGTTCGGCGCTTGCCAAGCGGACGAACAGCAGAAGGCAGACCGAGCCGATCGCCGCTCGTGGAAATCGATGAACCAGCTGCGGCCTGAAAATCGACTGCATGAAAGCGATCATCAAAGGGAGTATCTGTTCATTCAATCATAGCATCAGCACCGCCTGGCAGGCAGAAATCTGGGATGCGGACCTCGTCGGGGTTGTCTTGACGTAAATCCGGAACATTTTTGGCGGGTAGATGGAACAAACGGAGCTATGCTCGCCTTGTGAGTTCGCGCAATTCCGCGCAGGAGGAATATCTCGGTGAGATATGTTCAGTGGATTATTGCAGGGGTGTCGTTATTGATTTTGGCGTTTGTCAGCCCTGCGTCCGCGAGGTTGGGAATAGCGCCGATTGCGGCCCAGGACGCAGCCGTCATTCAGGTAAGGGGCGGCCATGGACACGGCCACGGACATGGCGGTTGGCACGGCAATCGCGGTCATCACTACGGATGGTACCGCGGCCGGGGCAACTGGAAGCACCGTCACTGAAGCTGTCGGGGAGTTGCGACCAAGGGGCCAAATCTTGAAGTCGCCGGGTAGACCGGCGACTTCAATGCAGGCTTGATCCTCTACTTGCGCTTGTCGTTCATGCGATCGCCCGGGGTAAATTCAGACGCGCCCTTTGCCCGGCCTACCGTGCCTTTGTCATGCATACGATCCCCGGGGCTGTATTCAGACGCGCCGGGCCCGGTGCTGCTCTTCGAATTCTGCATCTCATGGCCCGGGCTGGACTGCGAAGCGCCCGGAGATGCCGTTCCGCCGCCGCTCTTCGACGTCTGCGCCACAGCGAATGAGGCTGTGCCAAGCAGCAATGCAGTTGCGACTGCAATTGCCTTTGTCATTGCGGTTCCCTCTCTTGGAAGCCCCTTTCACCCAACAGCGGAAGAAGCCGGTTCGTTCCGCCGCGTCGCCCCAGGGGTCGGATCCATTGACGCCTAGTGGTCGGACAGGCTGCCGACGATCGATGCGCGGCGGGAAAGTTCGATCCAGTTGCCGTCTGGATCGAGGATCATGGAAATCCGCGCGACCTCGCCAAGCGTCACCGGCGCGAGGCCCTCGCGTACGCCCTTGGCGCGCAGCCCGTCGTGCACGGCGTCGATATCGGCGACTTGCAGCGTGATGTAGCGCCAGCCGCGCGCGCCCCGAACCGGATCGACGGTCGCGGCACGATCTTCCCTGAGCAGGATCAGGCTCTCGCCGAGGCGAAATGCCGGACCGCCCGACCAGGATTGCTCGGCGAAGCCGAGAATATCGCCGTAGAATTCGCGATGCGCGGCGAGGTCGCGCACGGCCATGGAAACGGCAATCTGGGTGATGCCGTCATGTCCGGGCGCCACCAGGCAAACGCTGTTGCCGTCGGGATCGGCCATGCGCTGCGGCGCTCCAACGCCGTCTCGCGCAACGATCAGCTCGCGATAGCCGCTCGGTGCCGCATCCGGCAGCGGCTCGACATGATGGTTGAGCTTGATGACCGAACCATGCGCGTCGTGCCGGTACTGCTTCTGTCCGCGCCGGATCGGCAACATGTGGTCGAAGCGAACGCCGGCGTCCTGCTGCCAGAACCGCAGCATCGGCTCCAGATTGTTGGTGGAAAGGCCGACGTCGATCACGTTCTTTGCGAGTTGCATGTCCGGTCTCCCCAGCCGCCGTGCGCGCTCGCTGGGCCGGCTCAGCCGGGAAAGCGATCGCCGAACATCGGCAGTCCGCTGCGCGACTGTTCGCGCGTCGCCTCATACTGGATGACGTCCCAGTGCTCGGCGAGCACGTCACCCTCCATGCGCACGATGTCGGCGACGACCCATGCCGCCGGCAGACCATGACCGCTGAACCGGCCGTGCAGAATGACGAAATCGCCGCGCGCCGCGCCGACATGGTTCTCATAGCGCAGCGTCGCGGGCAAGCCCTTGACGAGATCGAACAGCCCGTCCCGGCCGGGCGCAATGTGCGCGCTGTGCTGGATGTAGCGCGGCGACCAGAGCCGCTCGGCGGCGGCATAGTCGCGCCTGTTGAACAGGGTATCGAACGCGTCCAGCACGAACTGGACGCGGCGATCTTGGTTCGACGTGTTCATGGCTTCGTTCCCTTGACGATATCAGGGTTACTTGATCAGGGTTGCTTGCGGACCAGCGGGATCTGCAGATTGGTCGGCCGGTTCTGCTCGGTGTCGAAGCCGCGGCCGTCGACATTGCGGGCGCCCCAGAACAGCAGGTCGCCCCTGAGATAGACCAGGTCGTATTCCATGAAGTTGGTGCCTTCCTTCAGCGCAAACGGTGCGAAGGATTTGCCGAAGATGCTCTGCGGCGCGTCGACCGCCCATGGCGCGTAGCGGGCGGAGGCGACCTTGTTGAGCACATCGGCAAAGCCCTGTGCCAGCGGCGTGACCTCGTAGGCCTCGTCGGCGACGAAGTCGACCTTCTGCGCGCTAGGTGCGATCGGATGCACACCCTGCCACTGCATGTGTCCGACGATCCTGATCCGCGCCAGCGGCGCCTTGCCGTACGGATCGGCCGAGTTGACCACCACGAGTTCGAACCGGTCGGAGGACTGATAAATGAAGGCGCGCTTGAGATAGAACGGCTTGATCGAGCCGTCCGGATTCTTGCTCGGCCGGATCTCGGGCGCGATGCTCTCCCAATTTCCGGCGAGTGCCTGCTTGATCGTTGCGACGTCCGCATCCATGGCACTTGCCCTCGTTTGATTGCCGAAAGATTGCGCGGCGGCACCGCCGGGCCCTGTCAGCACCAGCAGCGGCAACAGCAATGCTCCGAGCCTCATCCGCATGCGCAAGCTCCGGCCTGGCTTCGCGCGGCTCCTCTGCCTGCGAGGCAGAGCGCGCACTGGGAATACGCTTCGCTATAGTGAGCGCTGGCCGGCTTGAAAAAGACTTTGTAAGCTGGCCCCATGCCCGCGAGAGATGCCTGTGAGAGATGGCAATGAGACTTGGCAGGCCGTGATTGGGAGATTGCGATGGAGCTCCGGCATCTCCGCTACTTCGTTGCCGTGGCCGATGCCGGCAGCCTGACGGTTGCCGCCGAGCAGAAGCTCCACACCTCGCAGCCCTCGCTCAGCCGGCAGATCCGCGATCTCGAGGAGGAGGTCGGCGTACAACTGTTGAATCGCGGCGCGCAGGGCATCGAGCTGACCGCGGCCGGCAAGGCATTCCTCGACCATGCCCGCATGGCGCTGTTGCAGGCCGAGGCCGCCAAGGAAGCGGCGCTGCGCGCGGCCCAGCCGCCGAAGCCTGTCTTCTCGCTCGGCTTCCTGTCGGGCGCCGAAATCGATCTGCTGCCCGAGGTGACCCGCGTGTTGCGGGAGGAATTTCCCGGCATCGACATCCGCCTGTCGAGCGACTACTCGCCCTTGCTCGCCAAGGCCCTGATGCGGCGCAAGCTCGATGCGGCCTTTATCCGCGCCGACGAGAGCATGGAGGATCTGGCGTACAAGCGCGTGCGCACCGATCCGCTGGTGTTCGTGTTTCCGAGCAACCATCGGCTGGCGGCGCAGTCAGCCGTTGCGCCGGAAGACATCGCGGGCGAGACCTTCTATCTGCCGTCCAAATCCGCGCCGGCGGTGCGCCGCGTCGTGCTGGACTATTTCAACCGCGCCGGCATCGATCCGAGGCCGGAGCACGAGGTGCACAATGTCGTGCACGCGATATCGATGATCACCTCGACGCATGGCGTGATGCTGCTGCCGGCCTACACGGCCCGCTATCTGCCCGACAGCATCACCACCCGGCCGGTGCAGGGCGGGGCGCCGACGCTGGATCTCGTGATCGCCTATCACAAGGCCAACAAATCGCCGATCCTGAAACTGTTACTGTCGCGGGTCGGCCGGCTGGCCACGGCGCCTGCCTGACACAACCAATCCAGTGAGGACCGATATGCCGGCAAGCCTCGTTCAGACTTTTCGCGCCTTTGCTTACAACAACACCTGGGCCAATCATCGCCTGCTCGCAGCATGCGGCAGTCTCGGCCAGACGGAGTTCGCCGCCGCGCGGACCGGATTCTTCCCGAGCCTGCAGGCGACGCTGAACCACATCCATGTCATCGATCTGTTCTACGTCGACGCGCTCGAAGGTGGCTGGCTCGGGCCGAAGGCGTGGGCGAACGAGGTGCCCTACCCGGCGGTCGCGGCGCTGCAAGCAGCGCAAGGCGCGATCGACCAGCGCCTGATCGCCCACTGCGATGCGCTGACGCCTGAACGGCTCGATGAGGTGGTCAAGGTCAATCGCGACAGCTCGGTGCAGACCGAGCGGCGCGACCGCCTTCTGATGCATTTGTTTCAGCACCAGATCCATCATCGCGGCCAAGCCCATGCGATGCTCTCCGAGACCACGGTCAAACCGCCGCAGCTCGACGAATTCTTCGCCGCCGGCGAGGCGCCGCTCCGGGCGGCCGAGTTCAAGGACCTTGGCTGGAGCGAAGCCACCGTCTGGGGCGGCTGAACGCCAGGTTGCGCACGCGATCGGGCGGCGATGCGGATCGGTTCCCGATCCGGAACAAGGTCTTGAATCCCGGCGCCTCCGCGCTCACCTCAGGTGAAACGTGGGGAACTCCAGACATGCCATTCGCCAATCATCGGGGCCAGCGCATCCATTACACCGTTGAAGGGTCCGGGCCGCTGATCGTGCTACAGCACGGCCTGCTGCTCAACGCCGCCAGCTGGAAGCAGTGCGGCGTGGTCGACGCGCTCGCCGATCGCTTCCGCGTCGTCTGCGTCGATTCGCTCGGACATGGCCTGAGCGACAAGCCCGCCGATCCCGAATTCTACGATCAGGAACAACGTGCCGGCGATATCGTCGCCGTGATCGACGATCTCGGCCACGAGCGCGCCCATGTGGTCGGACATTCGATGGGCGGCTGGGTCGCGGTGGGCGTCGCCCGGTTCTTCCCGACCCGGCTGGCGTCGCTGGCAATCGGCGGCTGGGACTTCCTCACCGGACTGCCGCGCGGCAACGCCGGCCCGCTGACGTATGGCGCCTTCATGACGTTTGCGCGCCGTACCGCGCCGCAGCTCACGGGATGGGTAACGTCCGACCTCGAGGGCGGCGTGCGCGCCTGCTTCGATGCGCTCGGCCAGATCGATGGCGCCAGGGACGCCGTGCTGTCCTCACGCGTGCCGGTACTGCTCTGGAACGGACAGGACGACGCACCGCATGTGCCGATGCAGCGCTTTGCCGCGGAGAACGGCCTTGATGCGATGTCGGTCCCCGGCGATCATCTCGGCGCCCTACTTCATCACGGCGTGGAGGTCGGCCGCGGCATCGGCTCGTTCGTCGGGCGCGGCTGAGCGGAGCACGATGCAGGGTTACATGCGACGGCGCCGGTTCGGCTTGCGAGGCCGGCGCCCTGCAAATCGCGAAATCCGGTTAACTGCATTGCGCCGTTCTCATGCTCGCCCACGGGGAAAAGCAGAGCAGAACACGCTGGAGCCCTTGGGGCTTGCACGGGATCATGTAGGATAGCAGTCACGACCTCCACCGGCGACGCTGCCGGCCGACACTCGGACCGCTTACTCTGGGACTGCTTGATGACCGCGCATGTCATAGTCACCGACGAAGCCGCCACACGCGTGATCCGGCTGCGCAGGCCCGAGAAGAAGAACGCGATCACCCAGGAGATGTTTCGCGCGATCAGCGATGCGATCGACAAGGCGCAGAACAATCCGAAGATCCGCTGCCTGATCATCACCGGCGGCTCCGGCGTGTTCACCGCGGGCAACGACATCGAGGACCTGCTCGCGCAGGGCACCTCGACCGGCGAGACGCCGCCCGCCTCCGGCCTGGTCAAGTTCCTGTATTCGCTGGCCCACAATGTGAAGCCGATCATCGCCGCTGTCGACGGCGTCGCGATGGGCATCGGCACCACGATGCTGTTTCACTGCGACTATGTGCTGGCGAGCAAGGCCGCGCTGTTCTCGACGCCGTTCTCCAATTTCGGCCTGGTGCCGGAAGGCGCCTCCAGCCTGCTGATGCCGCGCATGATGGGCCATCAGCGCGCCTTCGCGATGCTGGTGATGGGCCGCACCATGTCGGCCGACGACGCCCGCGTCGCCGGCTTCGTCAACACCGTGGTGGCGCCGGGGCATGCCGAGGTCGAGGCGCACAAGGTGGCGCGCGAGATCTGCGCGCTGCCGGCCGAGGCGGTGGCGATCTCGCGACGCCTGATCCGGCTGCCGCCCGAGGACGTCACCCGCCGCATCGAGCAGGAGAACCATCTGTTCAGCGAGCGGATGCGCTCCAACGAGGCGGTCAGCGCCTTCAAGGCCTTCATGGCGCGCACGAAGGATTGAAACGAAGCGTCGCAAAATTGTAGTGGCGTCGCGCCGTGATCGTGTGTTCCATGATCGTGCACGCCATGGACAGGTCATGAGACAGCCCCGCCCTACGCCCCTCGCCGCGCTCTGCGCACTCGGACTGGCCGCGGCAGGCCCCTGCCAGGCGCAGACCGCAGCGCCGGTGAGCCTGCGCATTCTCGCGATCAACGATTTCCACGGCTATCTGCGGCCGCCGCCGGGCGGCATCCGCATCACCGATCCCGCTGATGCGACCAGGAAGATCATGGTGCCCGCCGGCGGCGCCGAGCGATTATCCACCGTCGTCAAGCAGCTGCGTGAAGGCCACAACAACAACATCTTCGTCGCGGCCGGCGACCTGATCGGCGCGAGCCCGTTTTTGTCGGCGATGTTTCACGACGAGCCGACTATCGAGTCGCTGTCGATGATGGGGCTTGCGATCTCGTCGGTCGGCAACCACGAATTCGACGAGGGCAAGGACGAGCTCCTGCGGATGCAGAATGGCGGCTGCCACCCGGTCGACAAATGCCAGGGGCCGCATCCCTTCCTGGGGGCCAAATTCCGCTATCTCGCCGCCTCCACGATCGACAAGACCACTGGCAAGCCGGTGTTTCCGCCCTACGAGATCAAGGAATTCGACGGCATACCGGTGGCCTTCATCGGGTTGACGCTGAAGAACACCCCGAACCTGGTATCGCCGGCCGGCGTTGCCAGCCTGGAATTCCGCGACGAGGCCGAGACCGTCAATGCGCTGGTCCCCGAGCTGAAGGCAAAGGGCGTCGAGGCGATCGTGGTCTTGATCCACGAAGGCGGCTTTCCGACCGGCGACTATAATGAATGCCCCGGCATCTCGGGGCCGATCGTCGATATCGTCAAGAAGTTCGATCGCGCCGTCGACGTCGTGATCTCCGGCCACACCCACCAGGCCTATGTCTGCGAGATCGACGGACGGCTCGTCACATCAGGCGACAAATACGGCACGCTGGTCACCGCGATCGATCTTCAGCTCGATCCGAACAGCCACGACGTGATTGGCGCCAAGGCCGACAACACCATCGTGAAGATCGGCGGCACGGCCAAGGATCCCGAGCAGAGCGCGCTGCTCGAATCCTACGACCGGCTCGCCGCGCCGATCGCCAACCGCGCGGCAGGCTCGGTGACGGAAACGCTGTCGCGCACGCCGGCCGAGACCGGCGAAAGCCCGCTCGGCGATATCGTCGCCGACGCGCAGCTGCTTGCCACCAGCTCGGAGCCGAATGGCGGCGCGGTGATCGCCTTCACCAATCCCGGCGGCGTGCGCACCGACATCGTCAAGCGCGAGGACGGCGCCGTCACCTATGCCGACATCTTCGCCAGCCAGCCATTCCGTAACCAGCTGGTGACGATGACGCTGACCGGCAAGCAGCTCAAGGACGTGCTGGAGCAGCAATGGGCCGACCCGAAACGGCCGCGCGCCCTGCAGGTCTCAAAGGGCTTTGCCTATGCGTGGGATGCGAGCAAGCCCGACGGCGCGCGCATCATCGCCGCGCGGATGTCGCTCGACGGCAAGCCGATCGATCCGGGCGCGGGCTATCGCGTCACCGTGAACCATTATCTCGCCGAGGGCGGCGACGGCTTCACGGTGTTCAAGGACGGAACGGCGCAGCAGTTCGGCATCTACGACGTCGATGCGCTCTATGCCTATTTCAAGGCCAACAGCCCGGTCGGCCCGGCGGCCGGAAAGCGGATCGAGCGGATCAATTGAAGTGCGGGCATGGAACATCCGTGGGGCGGAGACAGGCCTTTCCGGCGAGCCGGTAACGGCCTAAATTAGACGCTCCTCGCACGCGCCCCCAATGCGCCGGGAATTTGCATGACACTGCTTCTGACGCACACCGCCTGCCTCGAACACCTGACCCCACCCGGACATCCCGAACGCCCCGACCGGCTGCGCGCGGTTGCCGAGGTACTTGGCGAAGACCGCTTCAAGGCGCTGGTGCGCGACCTCGCACCGGAAGGCGACCTCGACAGCGTGCTGCTCTGTCATGGCGAGCACTATGTCGGCGAGCTGCGCCACATCGCGCCGACCTCCGGCATGATCTATATCGACGGCGACACCTCGATGTCGCCGGGCACCTGGGAAGCCGTGATGCGCGGCGTCGGCGGCGCGGTGGCGGCGACCGATGCGGTGATGACCGGCGCGCACCAGACCGCCTTCGTTGCGGTGCGCCCGCCCGGGCATCACGCCGAGAAATCGACACCGATGGGCTTCTGCTTCTTCGACAATGTCGCGATCGCCGCGCGTCACGCGCAGCGCAAATACGGCATCAAGCGCGCCGCGATCATCGATTTCGACGTTCACCACGGCAACGGCACGCAGGATATCTTCTGGGCCGATCCGACCGTGATGTACTGCTCGACGCATCAGATGCCGCTGTTCCCCGGCACCGGCGCTTCAGGCGAGCGCGGCGAGCACGACACCGTCGTCAACGCGCCGCTGGCGCCCGGCGACGGCGGCGCCAAATTCCGCTCCGCCTTCGAGAATCTGATCCTGCCGCAGCTCGAGAAGTTTTCCCCCGAGCTCGTCGTCATCTCGGCAGGCTTCGACGCGCATCACCGCGATCCGCTGGCCTCGATCAACCTGACCGGGGAGGATTTCGGCTGGGTCACGCGCAAGCTGATGGACCTCGCCGACAAGAGCGCCGGCGGCCGCGTCGTCTCCGTGCTGGAGGGCGGCTACGACCTCGAGGGCCTGAAAGAGTCGGTGGCATCTCACGTCACCGCATTGATGGGCGGGTAAATCCCCGCCACAATACCCCCGCAAAAATTCGATTGATTCTGCGCCGGGGCAAGCATGGCCTGCGACAGGTCATGTTTGGACGACAATATCCGATCACGGTCTGGTCGGCGCACCGGGAACACATAATGGCCGAAAACGCTCAAGCCGACGTCAAGAAGCTCTCCTTTGAACGCGCGATCGAGGAACTCGAATCGATCGTCAAGCGGCTCGAGGACGGCAAGGTCCCGCTTGAGGAATCGGTCTCGATCTATGAGCGCGGCGAGGCGCTGAAGCGGCGCTGCGAGGAATTGCTGCGCCAGGCCGAAGCCCGCGTCGACAAGATCACCACCGACGCCTCGGGCCAGCCGACCGGCACCGAGCCGCTCGACGTGCAGTAGCGCCACAAGGCGCCGATGCGACAGGATGTCCGCCTCGGCGCGCGATTTGTTGCTGCGCATTTCCGTTGATCGACCACGCCGCGGGGCGACCGCGGCGATCGGGTGCGGCTGCGAATCAGGCCGATCCGGACCGTCCCGGCCCCGCTAAATTAGCAAAAATGGAACCCGTCCCCGGCCCAAGCATTGAAAAGTCTAGGTTTTTCAGGACAGCGCATAGGAACCCTGCGCCCCCTATCGGGTTGGCTTTGGCTACGGCTTTGGTGTAATGCTTCCAGTTCTATGGGCATTTGAGGGTGGCGGGCGGCCCGAATTTTTCGGGCGGCATGCATCTCAAATGGTTCGACAAAACTGAACCGGGACGGGTGAAGAGCGACCAAGGTGATGCATATCACGTGGTCCAATCCGGAGTGAATCTAGGCTTACAACCAGGCAGGGCCTGCCGGGACGGCACCCAGTGTCTGGCATTCGCTGCGCGGTGAGCGCGCCAACCCATCTCGCGTCGGGCCGTTCGTTCCGACAGGCAAAAATTGGAAATTCGCTGTGACCACATTTAGTAAGACGCCGCTTCTTGACACTATTCACACGCCGGATGACCTGCGCAAGCTGAAGGTCGAGCAGGTGCGGCAGGTTGCCGACGAGCTCCGCCAGGAAACCATCGACGCCGTGTCGGTGACCGGCGGCCATTTCGGCGCCGGCCTCGGCGTGGTCGAGCTGACCACCGCCATCCACTACATCTTCGACACCCCGCGCGACCGCCTGATCTGGGACGTCGGCCACCAGGCCTATCCGCACAAGATCCTGACCGGTCGCCGCGACCGCATCCGCACCCTGCGCACCGGCGGCGGCCTCTCCGGCTTCACCAAGCGCACCGAGAGCGACTACGATCCGTTCGGCGCCGCGCACTCCTCGACCTCGATCTCGGCCGGCCTCGGCATGGCCGTGGCGCGCGACCTCTCCGGCGGCAAGAACAACGTTATCGCCGTGATCGGTGACGGCGCGATGTCGGCGGGCATGGCCTATGAGGCCATGAACAACGCCGGCGCGATGAACTCGCGCCTGATCGTGATCCTCAACGACAACGACATGTCGATCGCCCCGCCGGTCGGCGCGATGAGCGCCTATCTGTCGCGCCTCTACTCCGGCAAGACCTACCGTTCGCTGCGCGAAGCGGCCAAGCAGATCAACAAGCGCCTGCCGAAGATCCTCGCCAACCGCGCCAACCGCGTCGAGGAATACTCCCGCGGCTTCATGATGGACGGCGGCACGCTGTTCGAGGAGCTCGGCTTCTATTATGTCGGCCCGATCGACGGCCACAATCTCGACCATCTGCTGCCGGTGCTGAAGAACGTCCGCGACATGGAGACCGGGCCGATCCTGGTTCACGTCGTTACCCAGAAGGGCAAGGGCTACGGTCCGGCCGAGGCTTCCGCCGACAAGTACCACGCCGTCGTCAAGTTCGACGTCGCGACCGGCACCCAGGCCAAGGCCAAGCCGAATGCGCCGGCCTACCAGAACGTGTTTGGCCAGAGCCTCGTCAAGGAAGCCCAGAAGGATGACAAGATCGTCGCCATCACCGCGGCGATGCCGTCGGGCACCGGCGTCGACATCTTCAACAAGGCGTTCCCGGACCGCACGTTCGACGTCGGCATCGCCGAGCAGCACGCGGTGACGTTCGCCGCCGGCCTCGCCACCGAAGGCTACAAGCCGTTCTGCGCGATCTATTCGACCTTCCTGCAGCGCGGCTATGACCAGGTGGTCCATGACGTCGCGATCCAGAGCCTTCCGGTCCGCTTCGCGATCGACCGCGCCGGCCTGGTCGGCGCCGACGGTGCGACGCATGCCGGTTCGTTCGACAACGCCTATCTCGGCTGCCTGCCGAACTTCGTGATCATGGCGGCCTCCGACGAGGCGGAAATGGTTCACATGGTGGCGACGCAGGTTGCGATCAACGATCGTCCGAGCGCACTGCGCTATCCGCGCGGCGAAGGCCGCGGCGTCGAAATGCCGGAAGTCGGCATTCCCCTGGAGATCGGCAAGGGCCGCATCGTCCGCGAGGGCAAGCAGGTCGCGCTGCTGTCGTTCGGCACCCGCCTCGCCGAGTGCGAGAAGGCTGCCGACGAGCTTGCCGCCCACGGCCTCTCCGCCACGATCGCCGACGCGCGCTTCATGAAGCCGCTCGACGAGGAGATGATCATGAAGCTCGCCCGCGACCACGAGATCCTGATCACCATCGAGGAAGGCTCGATCGGCGGCTTCGGCTCGCATGTCATGCAGTTCCTGTCCGATAACGCCATGCTGGACAGCGGCATGCTCAAGTTCCGCTCCATGATCCTGCCCGACGTGTTCCTCGACCACGACTCGCCGGCGGCGATGTATGCCCGCGCGGGTCTCGACGCCAAGAGCATCGTTGCCAAGGTCTTCGAGACCCTCGGCAAGGACTACAAGACCGAGACCGTCAAGCTCGCGTAATCGCTTCGGGCGGCGCCCACTAGAGCATATTCGGTTCTGATTGAATCAGAACCGAAGCTCCAGGTTCTTCTTTGGACGCGTTTTCTTCACGCGAACCGGTGTCCACTTCGCTCGAAAACGCTCTAGCCGCGGCAAGTCCATGAAAATCTATCTGGCAGGTCCTGACGTGTTCCTGCCGGATGCCGTGGAAATTGGCCGCCGCAAGGCGGAGGTGTGCGCCTATCACGGGCTCACCGGACTCTATCCGCTCGACAACAGCATCAATCCCACAGCCGCTGGCGCTTCACTCACCATCTTCAAAAGCAACGAGGCGATGATGGAGTCAGCCGACGCCGTCATCGCCAATTTGACGCCGTTTCGCGGCCCCAGTGCCGACGCAGGCACCGTCTACGAACTCGGCTACATGGCGGGACGCGGCAAGCTGTGCCTCGCCTATTCGAACGATCCCACGTCCTACGCCAATCGCGTGGCGCGGCTGCAGCAGGTCGTGCCGGCATCCGACGGACGCCTGATCGACGCGGAGGGACTGACTGTGGAAGAGTTTGGCTTGCCGGACAATCTGATGATGATGCATGCGCTCGAGCTGCACGGCAGTCCGCTGGTGACGCCGAGGGAGCCTGCGGCCGACCTCTGGCACGACCTCACCTCCTTCGAGACCTGCGTGCGGCTCGCCGCCGCGCAGCTCCGGCAGGGCGCCAAGTGACCAAGCACGTGACCAAGGCAGGCGACAACGACAACAATGCATCCGCCGGCAAGCGCATCGACGTGTTGCTGGTCGAGCGCGGCCTGTTCGAAAGCCGGGCCCGGGCGCGCGCCGCGATCGACGCCGGCCTCGTCACCGCCGACGGCAAGCCAATTGCGAAGGCATCCGAACTCGTCGCGCCCGGCGCCGCACTCACGGCCGAGCCGGCGCATCCCTATGTCTCGCGCGGCGGCGTCAAGCTCGCCGGCGCGCTCGAGCATTATCCGATCGACGTCGAGGGCCATGTCTGCCTCGATGTCGGCGCCTCGACCGGCGGCTTCACCGAGGTGCTGCTCGCCAATGGTGCGAGCCTCGTGTTCGCCATCGATGTCGGCCACGGCCAGCTGCATCCCTCGCTGCAGGGGCATCCGAAGATCGTCTCCATGGAGGAGACCGACATCAGGAATTTCGAGGGCAAGCGGCTGCCGGCGCGGTCCGACGTCGTCGTGATCGACGTCAGCTTCATCTCGCTAAAGCTGGTGCTGCCGGTGGCGCTGTCGCTGGCGGCAGCGCCGATGCATCTCCTGGCGCTGATCAAGCCGCAATTCGAGGCGGCGCGCAAACACGCCAAGCGCGGCGTCATCCGCAACGCGATGGTGCACCAGGAGATCTGCGACGATATCGCCGCCTTTGCTGCCTCGCTCGGCTGCACCGACATTCAGGTGTTCCCGTCATCGATCACCGGCGGCGACGGCAATATCGAATTCTTCCTCGGTGCGCGCCGTGGCTGAGCTTCTCACCATCGACCATGTCGGCCATCGCGGCGACGGTGTCGCGATCGACGGCGCGCAGTCGATCTTCGTGCCCTACACGCTGGCCGGCGAAACGGTCGAGGTCGAAGAGGTTCCGGGCAATCATCCCGACCGGCGGCGACTGGTGCGGGTGACGCAGGAAAGCCCCGAGCGGATCACGCCGTTCTGTCCGCATTTCGGCGTCTGCGGCGGCTGTGCGATCCAGCACTGGAATGACGCGCCCTACCGCGCCTGGAAACGCAACATCGTGGTCGAGACGCTGGCTCAGGCAAAGGTCGCGGCCGAAGTCGCGCCGCTGCTCGACGCCCATGGCGCCGGCCGCCGCCGCATCACGCTGCACGGACGCATGGGCACCCATGAGGTGCTCAAGGTCGGCTTCGCTGCGGCCGGTTCGCACGACATCATCCCGGTCGACCGCTGTCCGATCCTCGATCCGGCGCTCGACGGCGCGCTCGAGGCGGCCTGGGCCACAGCCGAGCCGCTGATCTCGATCGGCAAGCCGCTCGATATCCAGGTGACCGCGACCCTCAATGGTCTCGACATCGATGTGCGCGGCTCCGGTGCGCTGCCGACCAGCCTGATCACCGCTCTGTCGCGGGTCGCCGAGAAACACCGGCTGACACGCCTGACTCGGCATGGCGAGCTGGTGCTGCAGCGCGGCTCTCCCGAGATTGCGATCGGAAAGGTGAAGGTCGTGCTGCCGCCGGGCTCGTTCCTGCAGGCGACCGTCAAGGGCGAGGAGACGCTTGCGGCGCTGGTTCACGAGCATTGCGGACGCGCCAAGCACATCGCCGATCTGTTTTGCGGCGGCGGCCCGTTTGCGCTCCGCCTCGCCGAGAAGGCGCGGGTCACGGCCTTCGACAGCGACGCCGGCGCGATCACGGCACTGCAGAAGGCTGCGCAATCGACGCCGGGACTGAAGCCGCTCAAGGCCGAGGCGCGCGACCTGTTCCGCCGCCCCCTGATGCCGCAGGAATTGCGCGACTACGACGCCGTCGTGTTCGATCCGCCCCGGCAAGGCGCGCAGGCGCTGGTCACCCAGCTTGCGGCGAGCAAGGTGCCGGTGGTCGTCGCGGTGTCCTGCAACGCCGCAACGTTTGCGCGCGACGCAAAAATCCTGATCGATGGCGGCTACAAGATCGCTAGCGTCACCCCGGTCGATCAGTTCCGCCACACCCCACATGTCGAGCTGGTGGCGCGCTTCGCACGCTGAGACAACGCTGCGACTATCGCAGCCCGCGGCGGTCTCGCTATAATCTGCATCGCATGTCCCACGATCCGCTGCTCGCGCGCATCATTCCCGTCCTTGCTGGCGTCCCGGGCGTCGCCGCCATCGTGCTCGGCGGCTCGCGGGCGCGCGGCACGGCGCTTGAGGCCTCCGACACCGATCTCGGCCTCTACTATCGGGATAACGCCGCTCCGGATATCGATCGGCTGCGCGCGGTGGTGACCGGCCTGGTCGATGATCCCACCGCTGCCCATGTGACGCCGGTCGGCGGTTGGGGCCCGTGGATCATCGGCGGCGCCTGGCTTGCGATCGGCGGCCGCAAGGTCGACCTGCTCTACCGCAGCATCGACCAGGTCACGATGGTGATCGATGCCTGTCGGAACGGCGAGGTCAGCATGCACTACCAGCCGGGCCATCCGCACGGCTTCTGCTCGGCGATCTGGATGGGCGAGGTTGCGCTGTGCCGTGCCCTGCATGATCCCGATGGCCTCATCGCGGCGCTGAGGGCGAGGACCGCGCCCTACCCGTCCACCCTGCGCGATGCGCTGGTGCGGCGCTTTCAATGGGAAATCCTGTTCGCGATCGAGAGTGCCGGGCTTGCGCTGCCGCGCGGCGACAGCACGCATATCGCCGGCTGCGCCTATCGCGCGCTGGCGTGTATCGCGCAGGTGCTGTTTGCACTGAACGGGCAGTATCTGATCAACGAAAAGGGTGCGCTGGCGCAGGCGACGAATTTTCCGGTGACCGTTCGCGGCCTCGCCGGGCGCGTTGCCGAAGTGTGGCGGCAGATCGGCGCCGCGGAGCACACGGCCGCGATGCAGACGCTCCGCGAACTCGAGAGCGACGTTCGAGAGATTTGTACTGGGGGTTAGCGAAGCGTAAACCGCCGTCTTCGTGGCCGCAGATATGGTGGATTACGCCGGAGCCTGTCATCGGGCCGCTTCGCGCGGACCCGTTCGGCTAATCTACCCTACGAAGCATCGTGGTCGTCGTCATCGCCCCCAGCGATCCTGCCAGATCTTCTCGCCGATCGTGCAACTGACCCGCGGCTCCTTCTCGGCGGTCCGCACGATCGGGCGCTCGGGGGTGCGGCCGGCGACCTCGAGCAGCAGCTTGGTGCGGATCGCTTCCTTGAACTTCTCGCGATCCTTGATCGACACCACGAAGGAGCCGGGCCCGCCGATCACGCAGTCCTCGTAGTAGTAGTCGAGATTTTCGATATCCATCGTCGAGTAGGACGGCTCCTTCACCATGATCGGCAGGCCGTTGATGACGATGCCCTTGTCGAGCGCCGCATCGCGCGCAGGCGTGATCGGCGTGCCGTTGTTGTTGGGGCCGTCGCCGGAGATATCGATCACGCGGCGCAGGCCGCGATGCGGATTCTCGTCGAACATCGGGATCGCGAAATAGATCGCGCCCGAGATCGAGGTGCGCGAGGCGCGGCGCACCGGCGTCTTCATGATCTCGGCGGAGACCGCATCGGCGGATTCGGGGCCGTCGATCACCCGCCAGGGAATAATGACCTTCTGGTCGTTGGAGGCCGCCCATTCGAAATAGGTGATCGAGATCTTGCCGTTCGGGCCGGCCTTCAGCGCCTGCAGGAACTCCTTGGAAACGATCGCCTGCGCATAGCCCTCGCGCTGGATCGCGAGTTCGTCCATGTCCATCGAGTAGGAGACGTCGACCGCGATGATCAACTCGATGTCGACGCTCGGCGTGGATTCCTTTTCGGCCAGCCGGCCTGTCTGTGTTCCCGGGCCGGGCGCGGCAACACCGGCCACATCGCCGCTGGCCAACATGCCCGCGACAAGCACCGCTCCGATCGAGACATACCAGCGCATTGCGGCCCTCCCGTCGTGTCCTGTCATGGTGACACGCAAATCGGGCGGCGAAAAGCGCAGATATCATCTGTCCTTCACATTCAAGTTAGAGGCCTGCAAGTTAGAGACCTGCAAGTTCGACGCTTGCAGGCTGGACATCACTGCCACGCATGAGGCAACGCGCCGTGCCGTTGCCGCAATGACGCCGCGCAAATCGAACGGTTCCAACATGTGCGGGAAGACGGTATTCTTACGGGGCAATCGCGAGGGAGTGCGATGCCCGATACCGTCGTCAAGCCGAAAACCAGGACCAAGACCAAGGTCGAGCGGCCACGCCTGCACAAGGTGATCCTGGTCAACGACGATTACACGCCGCGCGAATTCGTCGTCACCGTGCTGAAGGGCGAATTCCGCATGACCGACGACCAGGCCTACAAGGTGATGCTGACCGCGCACCAGCGCGGCGTCTGCGTGGTCGCGGTGTTCACCAGGGATGTCGCCGAGACCAAGGCGACGCGCGCTACCGACGCCGGCCGCGCCAAGGGCTATCCGCTGCTGTTCACCACTGAGCCGGAAGAATAGCAGGCGTCACCGCCGCACCGGCTCGGCCCGCTGGCTGACCACGATGTCGGCGACGACCGCTCCCATCACCAGCGCGCCGCCGATGAGGGCGCGGAGCGACGGCACTTCGGCAAACGCCAGCCACACCCAGAACGGCATCAGCGGCGTTTCGAGGGTGGCGATCAGCGAGGCCTGCGCGGACGGCAGCAATCGGGAGCCGACCGTGAACAGGGTGAGGCCGAGACCGACCTGGCACGCGCCGAACATCGCGAGCACGCCGAGATCGGCGCCGGTGACCGCGCCGATGCCCTGCCCCAACGGCAAGCTCACGGCGCTGCCGAGAAAGTTCGAGAGCGCCGCGGCGGCGATCATCGGCGTGGCCTTGCGCCGCCGGATCACCACCGTCATCAGCGAAATCGCCAGCACCATCACGCAGGCAAGGCCGATGCCCCTGTAATCCGCGATGCCGCCGGCGCCGCTGACGGTGATCGCCACACCCGCGAGCGCGACAAGGCTCGCCAGCAATGTGCCGGGCCGCGCCCGCTCACCGAGCCAAAGCCGGGCGATCGCGGCCGCCGCAAACGGCTGCATCGCGATGAGAATGGCGACATTGGCGACGCTGGTCAGTTGCAGCGCCGGAATGAACGTCACCATGCCGAAGGTCGAGAGCCCGGCCACCAGCCATCCGCTCGCCGGCAACACGACGAGATCGCGCGCACCGCGCCAGCCCTGCGTGGCGACCACGAACAGCGCGATCGCGCCGCCACCGAATAGCCCGCGCCAGAACAGGATGGTCCAGGAATCGAAGTGCAGCAGCCGCGTGAAGAACGGCGCAGTGCTCCAGGCCGCCGCAGCCGCGACGACCAGCGCGATCCCGGTGCGATGTTGCGCGTCCTTGTCAGTCACCGCACGCAGCCGCTAGCCGGCAGCCGCAATCGGCGCCTCGTCGAACAGGCCGTAGACGCGCTCGGCCTTGGCAAATCCCGCGATCGGAAACTCGCCGAGATCGCTCCAGCCGCCGTCGTGAATGCCGGCGAAGCGCTCGGAGGCCACCACGGTGCGGCCGAGGCGGCCGGCGATCTTCTCGAGCCGCGCGGCGAGATTGACCGCCGGACCGATGCAGGTGAAGTCGAGCCGGTTGCCGCCGCCGATATTGCCGTAGAGCACGCGCCCGAGATGCAGCGCGACGCCGAAGCGGAAGCGCTCGACCGCGTCGCCATTGGGGAATTGCAGCGCCTCGACCCCGGCGCGGGACGCGCGTGCCGCCTCCAGCACCCGCGAGCAGACCTGCACTTCGTCGCCGAGATATTCGTCGACCGGGAACACCGCGAGCAGGTCGTCGCCCATGAATTTGAGCACCTCGCCGCCATGGTCGCGGATCGCGGTAACCTGGCAATCGAAGTAGAGGTTGAGGATCTCCACGACGGTCTCGGCCGGCAAGCGGTCGGACAGCGCGGTGAAGCCGCGCAGGTCGGACAGCCAGATCGCTGCATCCATCGTATCGGCGTGGCCGCGCCTGATCTGGCCGCCCATGATGCGCTCGCCGGCACGGTTGCCGACGTAAGTGTCGAGCAGCAGCGTTGCGGTGCGGCGCAGCGTGATGATTTCGATGTAGCGCGCCAGCGGGACAGTGATCGAGCGGATCGCGTCGAGCTGTTCCTCGGTGAAGCCGCCCGGCTGCCTGGTGGTCCAGCTCGAGGCATTGGCGAAGCCGTCGGTATAGACCAGCGGCACCGCGATGTAGTCGGTGACGCCCTCGGCCTGCAAATCTACGACAATCGGAAAGCGCTTGCTGGCGGGGTCGTCGAGCCGCGCACGCACTTCAACGCCCTGCTTGAAGACGATCGACAGCGGGCTGACGGCAAATTCCGGGGTGTCCAGAATATTGTGATCGACGGTGCCGGTTTCGACCTCGGCGCCGGGCTTCCAGAAGAAATGGCGGCCATAGATCTCGGGGTGCAGCGTGCGTACGAAGACGCCGACGCGCCATAGCGGCAGCCCGGCCCGTACCAGGCGTTCGCAGCATTCCGCCATCATCTGCGGCGGGGTCGGCGCCGATCGCGCGCCGCCGATCATCCATTCGATGATGTCCCGAAGCTCCGACGCGTTCATGGCATTCCCCAGGCGAGCACCCGATCCGGTGATCTCCACTATACAGGGGATCAGCGCCCGGTCTGCCCGCGGTCGCGCAGAAAATGATCGGCCAGCACGCAGGCCATCATGGCCTCCCCCACCGGCACCGCGCGGATGCCGACGCAGGGGTCGTGACGGCCCTTGGTCAGGATGTCGGTATCAGCACCCTTGCGGTCCACGGTCCGACGCGTGGTCAGGATCGAGGACGTCGGCTTGACCGCAAAGCGCACCACCACCGGCTGGCCGGTCGAGATGCCGCCGAGCACGCCGCCGGCATGGTTGGACAGGAAACGCGTTCCGTTGTTGCCGGTCCGCATCTCGTCGGCATTCTCCTCGCCGGTGAGCTCGGCGGCGCCGAAGCCGGCGCCGATCTCGATGCCCTTGACGGCGTTGATGCTCATCATCGCCGCAGCGAGATCGCTGTCGAGCTTGGCGTAGATCGGCGCGCCGAGCCCGGCTGGCACGCCCTCGGCGACGACCTCGATGACGGCGCCGATCGAGGAGCCGCTCTTCCTGATGCCGTCGAGATAGCTTTCGAAGAACGCCGCCTTGTCCTTGTCGGGGCAGAAGAACGGGTTGTTGGCGATCTCGTCCCAGTCCCACTTCTCGCGGTCGATCTTGTGCGGCCCCATCTGCACCAGCGCGCCGCGCACCTTCACCTCGGGCAGGACTTTTCGCGCGATCGCGCCGGCCGCGACGCGGGTTGCGGTCTCGCGCGCAGAGGAACGCCCGCCGCCGCGGTAGTCGCGCAGGCCGTATTTCGCCTCATAGGTGAAGTCGGCATGGCCGGGGCGGAACTTGTCCTTGATCTCGGAATAATCCTTCGAGCGCTGGTCGGTGTTCTCGATCAACAGCGCGATCGGCGTCCCGGTCGTGACCTGCACGCCGCTTTCCGGATGCGCCATCACGCCGGACAGGATTTTCACCGCATCCGGCTCCTGGCGCTGGGTGGTGAAGCGCGACTGGCCCGGCCGGCGGCGGTCGAGGTCGTGCTGGATCTCCTCCACCGTCAGGGGGATCATCGGCGGACAGCCGTCCACCACGCAGCCGATCGCGACCCCATGGCTCTCGCCGAAGGTCGTGACGCGGAACATATGGCCGAAAGTATTGAAGGACATGGCGTGTCGTAACGCGCAGGGTCGGCAGCGTCAAACGGGTTTCATGAACCCAGGGACGTGGCTGGCCGGGCGCCCTTAACTATACTTCTGCAGGCCCGCCGCGCTGAACACGTAGACCGCGCCCTGCTCGATGGTGAGGTCGGCCGCAGAGGCCGGGGTCTCGAAGCCGAGCGCCACCATCAGCGCCCGCGCCGTGCCGCCATGTGCGATGGCGACCGTATCCGACGCCACCGAGCCGTACCACTCGGTCATCCGCGCCTGTACGTCGACATAGCTCTCGCCGCCCTCCGGCGCCACCATCCACTTCTCGGCCAGGCGGCGGGCATAGACGACGGGGTCGGCGGCCTGCGCCTGCGCCAGCGTCGAGCCCTCCCACGACCCGTAGGCGATCTCGCGCAGCCGCGCGTCGAGGGCGTAGTCACCCGGCGGCAGGCCAAGCTCGGTACGCACCAGCTCCATGGTCGCGCGCGCCCGGAGCAGCGGACTCGCGACGAACGGCAGCGTCGTCTTGTCACGGCCATCGCGCGCCAGGAGATCGGCGAGGATGCGGCCGGCATGTGCCGCCTGGGCGCGGCCGCGCTCGTTGAGAGCAATATCCTGCACGCCCTGAAGCCGGCCTTCGGCGTTCCATGAGGTCTCGCCGTGGCGGATGTAGTAGATCGTTGGCACAGGCATTCGCTTCGAATTTTTCTGGCCCGGAGGTACACCAGCACTTTGGCTGGCGACAAGCCCAAATCGGCCGCACCCGAGGCTGCTATGCGCGCAGGTCGGCGCAAACCGGAATAGCCACGCCGTTAGGGTGTTATGTTGAGCAAGGCGGCTATCGCCGCAACCATCGAAGACTGGGATGCATGACCGCGTTTCGTCAAAGTGTCGAAGCCATGATTCCAGCGCTCCGCCGCTATGCGCGGGCGCTGGTGCGTGACACGGATATCGCCGATGATTTGGTGCAGGACACGCTGGTGCGCGCGCTGCGCTCGGAGCGGCTGTTTCTCGGCGGCGACGTCAGGAGCTGGCTGTACACGATCCTGACCAATCTGAACAAGAACCGGAGGCGCTCGCTGGCGCGGCGGCCGGCCTTCATGCCGCTGCTCGACAACAATGCCGACGCCAGCGGCACCGAGGCGGAGGGACGCGACATCGAGCGCGCGCTGTCGACACTGGTCGAGGAGCAGCGTTCGGTGCTGCTGCTCGTGATGCTGGAGGGCATGAGCTACCGGGAGGTCGCCGACATCCAGGGCGTGCCGATCGGCACGGTGATGTCCCGCCTCGCCCGCGCGCGCGCCCACGTGCGGGCCTCGATCGAGGGCCAGCGCCCAACGCTGAGGCGGGTGAAGTGATAATGTGCGCGATGACAGGCGTTACGCATGCACGTTTTTCGAACAAGATTTGGCAGAGACCATTGATATGACCGACCCGAATATCCCCGTCACCGAAGACGAGCTGCACGCTTACGTCGACAACGAGCTGCCGGCCGAACGCCGCGGCGATGTCGAGGCGTGGCTCGCCGCGCATCCTGACGACGCGGCGCGGGTGCAGTCATGGCGCGCGATGGCCGAGACGCTGCATGCGCGCTACGACGCCGTGCTGGACGAGGCGGTGCCGAAGCGGCTCGAACTCGAGCGGCTGGTGCGCCAGCCGCGCCGCTGGGTCTATGGCGCGGTGGCGGCGACGCTGATGGCCTTCATCGCCGGCGGCGGCGTCGGCTGGATCGCGCGCGGCGCCGCGGCGACGCCGTCGGCCTTCCAGAGCTTCACGCTCGATGCGCTCGATGCGCATCGGCTCTACGTGGTCGAGGTCCGTCATCCCGTCGAGGTGCCCGGCAGCGAGCGCGACCATCTGCAGCAATGGCTGACCAAGCGCTGCGGCTGGGACGTCCGCGCCCCCGACCTCACCGGGCTGAAGCTGGTCGGCGGCCGCCTGCTGCCGGGGCCGAGCGGGCCGGCGTCATTCCTGATGTATGAGAGCACGTCCGGCGAGCGCTTCACGGTCTACACCGCCAAGGCGAAAACCGAGGCGACCCAGATGCGCTATGCCGTCCAGGGCAGCGACGGCGCGCTGTTCTGGGCCGATCGCGGCGTCGCCTATGTCGTCAGCGGCGGCACCGATCGCACGCGCCTGACCCAGGTCGCGCAGGCCGTCTACGATCAGATGGAGAAGAACGGTGGCTGATCTCCCGTAGATTTACGGGGAGATCAGCCGCCGACATTGTGCCGTTTCGAGCAAGTGAATCCAGCCTCACTCGGCGTCCCAATTCCGACATTGAAAATTTCGATTCGCGTCATGGACGCGTCTCATTGTCGTACCGGATGCTCACGCGAAGATGATCCGCGCCCGATCCGCCGATCGGCGCACGCGGCCTCGATTGGGGTTTTGTGTACCGCGCTGGTCCCCCTCTCGAGGCCGCACTCTTTTTCCGCAGTCCGATCTGGTAGGCCGCAGATTTTGGACGTCTGACGGCCGGTCATCCATTGACGCCCTCGCAACGGCTGCGTCTACCCCGATAGAGTCCGGGGTAGTGCAGTTTCGCGTCTCTTGCGTCTTTTGGGACGCGCTCTCGGCGGTCAGCCGAGATCGCTGCGCGGATTGTAGGGATTTCGCTCCCGCCACGTCTGCATCAATGCCTCAAGCTCGGCATCGTTCCCGTCGGGAAGGATGATGCGGGTCGTGACATAGAGGTCGCCGACGGCGCCCGCCTTCGACAGCCCCTTGCCCTTGAGGCGGAAGGTACGGCCGCTCGAGGTGTTCTTCGGGATCGACAGTTCGACCGCGCTGCCGAGCGTCGGCACCCGGACCTTGCCGCCCAGCACCGCCTCGTAGAGGGTCACAGGCAGATCGATCCGGAGATCGTTGCCGTCGACCTTGAAGAACGGATGCGGCGCGATCGAGATCGTGATCAGGAGGTCACCGGGCGGGTGGCCTTGCGCGGTGTCGCCCTGCCCCTTCAGGCGGATCTGCTGGCCGGCGGTGACGCCGGGCGGAATCTTGACGTTGAGCTCACGGCCGGTCGGCAGGCGGACGCGCTTGTCGCCGCCCCTGACCGATTCCTCCAGCGACACAGTCATGGCGACCGAAAGATCGAGGTCGACGCCCACCCCGCCGCCTTCGAATTCAAACGGGCTGGCCCGCCCCCCGCGCGCGCCACCGCCGCCACGCGCGGCGTTGCCGAACATGCTGTTGAGGATGTCCTCGAAGCTGCCGCCGCCCACGCCGCCGGGGCCGGGGCCGCCGCGGAAGCTATACTCGAAGCCGCCGGGACCGCCACGGCCGCTGGCGCCGCCGCCGCCAGGGAATCCCTGAAAGCGCGGCTTGCCCTCAGCATCGATCTCGCCGCGGTCGAACTGCTTGCGCTTGTCCTCGTCGCCGACGATCTCGTTGGCCGTGTTGATCTCCGCAAAGCGGGCGGCCGCCTTCGGATCATTCTTGTTGTTATCAGGGTGATGCTTCTTGGCGAGCTTGCGATAGGCGCTCTTGATCGTCGCAGCGCTGGCGCTCCGCTGCACCCCCAAGACCTCATAGGGGTCGCGCATCCGTCACGTCTCCTTCACGGGAAAATCAGTCTTGGCCGGGAACCCATCCGGGCCCCATTTTACCTTCATGTGGGGGCTCAGTGGCATTTTTGCAACTAGCTTGGCGCCGGCATCGGCCGGAACTTTCAGGACTTGCTCCAAGGCTTCAGGCTATGGATTTGCCACCGGCCTTGTCCAGACTTGCAGGCGGCGCCCTGCAGCCAGGTCTCGGTGGCTCCATTGACATAGCTGGCGAGAAAATCCCGGCACGTCTTGCCGTCCTCGCCCGAATAGGCCTGGGCCAGCGGCGTCACCGAGCCGCGTGCACCGGTCTGGGGATTTTCCCAGGGCTGGCTGGAATCCTTGTCGCCCTTGGTCAGCACGTCGGAGGCGGCGTTGCGGGCAAAGGCGAGATCGCTGTCGGTGGGCATCACCGCGCTGACCTGGGTCGGGTTGATCGAGCCCGTCACATCCTTGTCGTCCATCCCGGCGAAAGCATCGGTGCGCGACAGGCTGCAGCCGCTGGCGCCGACGCCGATCAGGATCAAGGTCACCACCGCGCCCGCGGGGTGGATCGCCGATAGGCCAACGCGCCCCCATGCCCTATATAGGGCTAGAAACGCGCTCTCGGACGCGGGCGAATGCAAATCGGGACTCCTGACATGACCGACACGACCTCCATCAAACACCCGACACCGTTAACATCGGGTGATTTCACCGCGGCGGAGGAGCCGTTCGTCCTGTTCGGCGAATGGTTTGCGGAAGCGGTCAAGTCCGAGCCGAACGATCCGAACGCGATGGCGCTCGCAACCGTCGATGCCGACGGGCTACCCGACGTGCGGATGGTGCTGATGAAGGGCTTCGATGCCGACGGCTTCGTGTTCTACAGCCACATTGCCAGCGCCAAGGGCCGCGAATTGGCCGCAAACCCCAAGGCCGCTTTACTGTTTCACTGGAAATCGCTGCGCCGCCAGGTGCGCATCCGTGGGCCGGTGACGCCGGTAACCGATGCCGAGGCCGACGCCTATTTCGCCACGCGGCCGAAGCAGGCGCAGATCGGCGCCTGGGCCAGCAAGCAATCGCAACCGCTGGAGAGCCGCTTCGCGTTCGAGCAGGCGATCGCCAAGGCCGGCGCGAAATACGTCATCGGCGAGGTGCCGCGTCCGCCGGGCTGGAGCGGCTGGCGGATCACGCCGCAGCGCTTCGAGTTCTGGCACGACCGCCCATATCGCCTGCACGACCGCATCGAATTCCGCCGCGACGGCGCCGGCAGCGCATGGTCGAAGGTGCGGCTCTATCCGTGACGACGACAGCTTAAAAGACGCCAACCTGAAAGACACCATGTCCCCTCCTTCCAACGCGCCGCGCCGTACCCTGCTCCTGACCGGTGCCAGCCGCGGCATCGGTCACGCCACCGCGATCCGGTTTGCTTCCGCCGGCTGGCGCGTCATCACCTGCTCGCGGCATGCATTTCCGGAAGTCTGCCCCTGGGGCGCTGGACCGGAAGATCACATCGAGGTCGATTTCGGCGACCATGACGACACGGTTCGCGCAATCAGCGAGATCCGCAAACGGTTGGTGAACGACGAGTTGCACGCGCTGGTCAACAATGCCGCGATCTCGCCGAAGGGGACGGGCGGTGCGCGGCTCGGGACCATGGACACCGATATCGAGACCTGGCTGCACGTGTTCCGCGTCAACTTCTTCGCGCCCATCATGCTGGCCCGCGGGCTGATCGACGAGCTCAGGCACGCCAAGGGCGCGGTGGTGAACGTCACCTCGATCGCCGGCTCGCGCGTGCATCCGTTCGCAGGCGTTGCCTATGCGACCTCGAAAGCCGCGCTGGCGTCACTGACGCGGGAAATGGCATCCGACTTCGGCCGCGTCGGCGTGCGCGTCAATTCGATCGCACCGGGCGAGATCGATACTTCGATCCTGTCGCCAGGCACCGAGAAGATCGTCGACCAACAAATCCCCATGCATCGCCTCGGCACTCCGGACGAGGTCGCCAAGATCATCTACGTGCTGTGCACGGAAACAAGCTCCTACGTGAACGGCGCCGAGATCCACATCAACGGTGGCCAGCACGTCTGAGCTTGGATGTTACTTCGGTGAAGGAAGCGAGAGGTTCGAGGCGATCCCGGCCGCCGCCGCGGCCGTCACGTTGGGATTGCTTCGATTGCAGGCGTAACGATGCAGACGAGGCTTCTGCCTCCAAAAGGCCTCAGCCTCTAGTCCGCATAAAACCGACGAGATTTCTTCTCAAGCGGCTGCAGCGCGATGTCATTCAACGCGCTTGAGCAATCGTCTTCGTCCTCACCATCAAGCAACGCAGCGCCACAGTAGCGGCAAAGTCTCGGCGAGATCGCCTGCACCTTGCCTGCTGCGCGGTCGTGTTGATAGCGCGCAAAGTCGATGACGTTACGCCGTGGCGTTATGATCTTCTCAACCATTGCTGTCCTCCGGCTTCGAGGCGGGCGTTATCGCAGACAAGTTTCGCCCAAACGTTCAGCGCAACACTCAAATTTTAGCAGAGGAAATAAGGCAGAAAGCGCGTCCCAAAACGCGACGTGTGGAACCAGTGCTACAGCCACTTTTTCCACTTGAAGATCCAGTACGGCACGATCGCCGCGATCAGCATCAGCATCAGCATCAGCACCAGCGCGAACGGATAGCCGTGCGTCCATTCGAGTTCCGGCATGATCTTGAAATTCATGCCGTAGACCGAGGCAATCAGCGTCGGCGGCATCAGCACCACCGCCATCACCGAGAACAGCTTGATGATGTTGTTCTGTTCCAGATTGACCACGCCGAGCATGGCGTCGAGCACGAAGGTGATCTTGTTGGAGAGATAGGAAGCGTGATCGGTCAGTGAGGCCACGTCACGCTGCATGGTCTTGAGCTGCTCGCGCATGTCCTTGGACCATTTCACGCCCTCCACGATCGCCGAAAGGAAGGTGACGAGGCGGCCGATCGAGACCAGGCTTTCGCGGACCTTCGAGGTCAGGTCGCCCTTGCGGCCGATCGCGATCAGGATCTGCGAATATTGCTTGGCGTGGCCGTGGCGCTGGCTCTCCGGCTCGAAGATGTCGTGGGAGACCTGGTCGATGTCGGCCCCGCAGCGCTCCAGAATGTCGGCGCAGCGGTCGATCACCGCATCCAGCAGTTCCATCAGCACCTGCTCGCCGGTGATGCCGGGGGAACAGGCCCGGGCCAGCTTGTTCTCGACCAGCGCGAACGGCTTCGGCAGGTCGTAGCGCACCGTGACCAGCCGATGGCCGGTCAGGATGAAGGTGACCGCCGTGGTGCGCGGCATATCGGTGTCGGACTGGCACATCAGCGTTGCGGTCATGTAGCGGGCGCTGTTCTCGATATAGAGCCGGCTGGAGATCTCGATCTCCTGCATGTCTTCCCGGGTCGGAACCGCGATCCCCGCGAGCCTCTCGACGGCACGATCCTCCTCGACGGTCGGGTTCACCAGGTCGACCCAGACCGCCGCCTCCGGCAGCACGCCGAGGTCGGTGGCGGCGGCCTTCTTGAGGGAAAAATCGGAGGGAACGAACACCGACAGCATCACGGACTCCACGAAAACAGGGCTGGCAAGACCCGTCGACTTAGCGCGATTCTGGCTGGCGCTTCATGACCCGGCGATTAACCGGACATCCACCTTTGTGGCCGCCAGGCGGCGGTGAATGTGACGTTGAAGCAGCTTCGATTGAGCAACCGTTGCCTGTTTGCACAAAAACCGGCCGCACACCAGAAGACTTGCGGCAAAAAAGCCACAGGCGGCGTCCCGCGATGCGGGAAAGGCATCTAAACTCTGGGAATAATGGCACGTTTCGGCAATAATGCCCTTCATGGAATCGTGGCGTTTGGGGCGTAATGTTGGCGCTTTCGGGCGCGGATTTTCGATTGGAATGTAATCATGTCGTCGTTCAAAGTTACCTTCGGGATCCTGGCCGCGGGCCTGATGTTGTCGGGCTGCATGCAGGCCACGACCTATGAGGCAACCAACACGGCCGCCTTCAAGCCGCGTGACAAGGAACTGCTGGCAAAGACCACCTACGTCAAGACGCCGGTGGCTGAACCGTTCCGCCGCGCCATCGTCGAGTACCACCGCAAGGAAGCCCCCGGCTCGATCGTGGTCGATTCCGACAACCATTACCTCTATTACGTGCTGAACGACGGCAAGGCGATCCGCTACGGCATCACCGTCGGCGAAGAAGCAATGGCTTGGTCGGGCATTGCCAAGGTCGGCAGCATGACCGAATGGCCGGCCTGGCACCCCACCCCCGGCGAAATCTCGCGCCTCGGCGTTCCGACCTTCGTGGCACCCGGCCCGGACAATCCGATGGGCTCGCGCGCGATGTATCTCTACTCGGGCGGCAAGGACACGCTGTTCCGCATCCACGGCACCAACCAGCCGGAATACATCGGCTCGTCGATCTCCTCGGGCTGCATCCGCATGACCAACGAGGACGTCATCGACCTCTACAACCGCGTCAAGCTCGGCACCATCGTCGTGGTGCTGGAGCCGAAGCACGGCGACTCGCCCTACAAGCCGCAGATGGCGCTGCAGGGCGCCGGCGGCACGACCTACTGATCCCAATCACGTCGCAGTCGCGATCAAAGGCGCCGGCTTTGCCGGCGCTTTTTTGTTGGCTGCGGCTTGGTCTCGGCAGCACCGTCGGGCGCGGCCGCATCATCTGATTTCGCCGCATCCGGCTCATCAACCTTGCCGCGGTCGGCCTTGGATCCGTCGGTCCTGGATGAGTCCGGCTTGGACGCGTCCGATTTGGCGGCGACCTCGCGCGGCGGCGCCTCTTCGGGGCGCTCGGCCGGCAACAGCGGCGCGACACGCGGCAGCGGATCGTAAACGTTCCACTGGCAGATCCGGTAATTGTTGCGACGCTCCGTCAGGTCGAGATGGACGTGATCCTCGTGGTACCAGTCCGAGCCCGGACCGAGCACGGTGGAGAAGCGGCCGCAGACCGAATGCAGCACGGTCTCGCGCAGATCGCGCGGCACGCTGCGGTCGGTCAGCGAGATCGACTTGCCGTTGGCGAGACCGAAGGCGCGCACGTCGAGCGCATTGGCGCGGCCATGTTCGGAGAGCTGCGCGCCGGTGACGCGATTGCGGCCGCGGCACTCGAACGAGTCGAAATTGTCGAGATTGCTGATCCCGCCCCCGAGGCCCTGCGCCAGCGGCGCGATATCGGTGCGGACCCAGTCGGCAACCGCGCTTGCCATCTTGCAGCGGAGGATCGCCGCGGGCTTGACCGCGACCTTGCGCTTATCCGGCAGCACGATGGCCTCGAGCCGCACCAGATCCTCGCCGCCGCAGCCGCCGGCGCCGTGGATATCCGGAATGCTCGGGGCGATCGCGATCTCCTCGGTGAGGGCCTGCCGGCAGGCCGACAGCTGCGGCCGGGGCGGCTCGGCGGGCCTGGCTGCTTCGGTTGGCCTGGCCGTCTCGCCGGGCCCGGCAGCCTCAGCAGGCGCGGCTGGTGGCGGTGCCGCAGCCGCCGGCGGCTCGGGCTCCGCGGCCGCAGGCGCGTCAGCTGCTGCCGGCGCCTCCGCGGGGCGTGGCTTCGGCAGCGGCACCGCTGAGCGGTGGACCGCCTTGTGCGCCCTGTGCGGCCGGGTGCCGAACAGCTCGTCCCAAGGAAAGCCAGGCGCGCCGCGGGCGGCCTGCGCGGATCCCGCTTGCATGCCAAGGCACAGCAGCGCGGCGGCAGCGGTAACCATTGCCGCGCCCCCGCGACGAAACGCGCCATCAGGCCATTTTCGGCTTGCTTTCTCCGCGCTACAGTTCATGTCAGTTCCATGATTTTACTGCCGGCCGTCCAAGATGCCGGCGGATCATGCGTGAGGATCGAGGAGGGATTTGCGTATGCTTGGCTTGATGCAAGACTGGCCCCTGCTGTGCCACAAGATTATTGAGCACGCCGCCAAATATCACGGCACGCAGGAAGTCGTGACCCGGTCGGTCGAAGGCCCCATTCATCGCACCACCTACGCCGAAATCCATGCCCGCGCACTGAAGGTCTCGCAGAGCCTGGAACGCGACGGCATCAAGCTCGGCGACCGCGTCGCCACCATCGCCTGGAACACCTGGCGCCACCTCGAAGTCTGGTACGGCATCATGGGGATCGGCGCGATCTGCCATACGGTCAATCCACGACTGTTTCCGGAACAGATCGCCTGGATCGTCAACCACGCCCAGGACCGCATCGTCATCACCGACCTCACCTTCGTTCCGGTCCTGGAGAAGATCGCCAGCCAGCTGCCGAGCGTCGAGCGCTACGTGGTGCTGACCGACAAGGCGCACATGCCGCAGACCACGCTGAAGAACGCGGTCGCCTACGAGGACTGGATCGCGGCATCCGACGGCAAGTTCGAGTGGAAGACCTTCGACGAGAACACCGCCGCGGCGATGTGCTACACCTCCGGCACGACGGGCGATCCCAAGGGTGTCCTCTATTCGCACCGGTCCAACGTGTTGCACGCGCTGATGGCCAACTCGAAGGACGCGCTCGGCACCTCCGCGTCGGACACAATGCTTCCGGTGGTGCCCTTGTTCCATGCCAACAGCTGGGGCATCGCGTTCTCCGCACCATCGATGGGCACCAAGCTGGTGATGCCGGGCCCGAAGCTCGACGGCGCCTCGGTGTACGAGCTGCTGTCGACCGAGAAGGTCACCCATACCGCGGGTGTCCCGACGGTGTGGCTGATGCTGCTGCAATACATGGCCGCCAACAACGTCAAGCTGCCGGATCTGCAGATGGTGATCTGCGGCGGCTCGGCGATGCCGCGCTCGATGATCAAGGCGTTCCTCGACATGGGCAGCCAGGTGCGCCACGCTTGGGGCATGACCGAGATGAGCCCGCTGGGCACGCTGGCAACGCTGAAGCCGCCATTCAACGCGCGCACCGGCGAGGAGCGGCTCGACATCCTGCAGACCCAGGGCTACCCGCCGTTCGGCGTCGAGATGAAGATCACCGACGATGCCGGCAAGGAGCTGCCGTGGGACGGCAAGACCTTTGGCCGTCTCAAGGTCTCCGGCCCCGCGATCGCGAAAGCCTACTTCCGGGTCGATAGCAACATCCTCGACGATGCGGGCTTTTTCGACACCGGCGACGTTTCGACGATGGACGAGCACGGCTACATGCGGATCACCGACCGCTCCAAGGACGTGATCAAGTCCGGCGGCGAATGGATCTCCTCGATCGATCTCGAGAACCTCGCGGTCGGCCACCCGGCGGTGGCGGAGGCGGCCGTGATCGGCGTCCATCACCCCAAATGGGATGAACGGCCGCTGCTGATCGTGCAGCTCAAGCAGGGCGAGAGCGCCACGCGCGAGGACATCCTGAAATTCATGGACGGCAAGATCGCCAAATGGTGGATGCCCGACGACGTCGCCTTCGTCGACGGCATTCCCCACACCGCGACCGGCAAGATCCTGAAGACCGCGCTGCGCGACCAGTTCAAGGATTACACCTTCCCGACAGCCGCGGCGTAGGCGAGCTGCCATCCTCCCCTGGAGGGGGAGGATCGGTTCGCATGAAGCGCAGCGAAATGCGAACCGAGGTGGGGTGACAGTCCCTCCACTGAGACAGGCGCCCGTGCTGAGGGATCACCCCACCCCGCCGCTCATTTCATTCGCGTCGACCCTCCCCTCCAGGGGAGGGTCATCAACCCAAATCCCTTGAATTCGCCGCAGGTCCGTGGTCTCACACGATCATTGGCGGCGGCTGAGGTCGCCCAAGGACATCTCAACCGGCAGATTTTTCGACGATGGCGCGCAGGTTTTCCGCTCCCTACCAGCAGGAGCCCGTGTCCGGTCTCGCCACCTGGTCACGCAACCTCGCCATCTTCTCCGTCGTCGCGGTGCTGGTCTCGATCATCATCGTCCGGTTCGGGTTCCTGGAGGTCAAACCGGCACTGGCGACCTTCTTCGGTGCGCTTGGCCTGGCCGGCCTGTCGATCCTGCTCGGGCTGGCCGCCTTCGCCGCGATCTGGCAGAACGGCACCCGCGGTATGGGCCGGATCCTGCTCGCGTTCCTGATCGACGCCGCGATCCTCGGCTACCCGGCCTATCTGACCTATCAGTACCGCAAGCTGCCGCGGATCTACGACGTCACCACCGACGCGATCGACCCGCCGAAATTCGAGGCGCTGGCGCGGCTGCGCACCGGCGAAGGCACCAACCCGGCCGCCTATGCCGGCCTCTATTCGGCCGAGAAGCAGCGCGCGGCCTATCCCGATATCGAAACCGTCGAGCTGGAAACCCCGGTCGACCGTGCCTATGAGATGACCTTGCGGCTGGTGAACCGCCGCAAATGGCTCGTCATCGACGCACGCGCGCCGCAGCCGCCGCGCCGGATCGGCCGCATCGAGGCGGTGGCGCGCACGCCGATCATGGGTTTCCGCGAGGACGTCTCGATCCGGGTCACGCCCGACGACGAGGACTCGCGCGTCGATATCCGCTCCGCCTCGCGCTATTTCGACACCGATCTCGGCAGCAACGCCGCACGGGTCAAGAAGCTGATCGAGGACCTCAACTCCGCCGCAGACAACGAAAACGCCAAGCCGGCGAAGAAGGCGGCCCCGGTCGCGCCGAAGGCGCCGCCGGCGAAGACCGTGAAGAAATAGTCTCCCCCGTCATTCCGGGGCGCGCGTAGCGCGAGCCCGGAATCCATCGGGCCGCAGACTCCGTGGTGAAATGGATTCCGGGTTCTCGCGGAGCCTGTCATCGGGCCGCGCTTCGTGCGGACCCGTTGGCGAGCCCCGGAATGACGAACTAAGCCATCCGGTACGTGCCGCCGATCACGGGATCGCCATCCGTCGACACGATGCCGCGCGCGACCAGATCCTCCAGATGCGCCAGCACCGAATAGCCGGCGGCATTGGCGAGGCGCGGGTCGAGCCCGATATAGATCGCCCGCACCATGGTCGGGATGTCGGCCTCGCCCTTGCCGAGGCGATGCAGGATCGACGCTTCGCGCGCCCGTCGATGCCGCGCCAGGAAACGGACGTAGCGCGGGCCTTCCGGAATCTCCGGGCCGTGGCCGGAGAAATAGAGCTGCTCGGGGCGCTGCCCCAGCTGCTCAAGCGAAGCCATGTAGTCGATCATCGAACCGTCCGGCGGCGCCACGATCGAGGTCGACCAGCCCATCACATGGTCGCCGACGAAATTGATGCTGCGCTCGGCCCAGGCAAACGCCAGGTGATTGGCGGTGTGGCCAGGGGTCGCGACCGCCTCCAGCGCGAAGCCACTGCCCTCGATCACGTCACCGTGCTTCACCTCGATGTCGGGCTGGAAATCGCGGTCGGCGCCGGATTCCGGATTGTGCTTCTCGCTCTCGAAGCGCGGGCGCGAGGCGCGGTGCGGCCCCTCGGCATAGACAGGCGCGCCGGTCGCAGCCTTGATCCGCGGCGTGTTCGGCGAATGGTCGCGATGGGTATGGGTGACCAGGATATGCGTCACGGTCTCGCCCTTGACCGCATCGAGCAGCGCTTTCGCATGCGCCTCGTCGTCGGGACCGGGATCGATGATCGCGACCTTGCCCTGGCCTACGATATAGCTGACCGTGCCGGTGAAGGTGAACGGGCTCGGATTGTTGCAGAGGACACGGCGTACGCCGGGCCGGACCTGCTCGACCACGCCGGGCTTCAGCGGAAAATCGCGGTTGAACGGGATGTCGTCGTTGTCGGCCATGGCTTTTGTCCGTGATGTCCGGATTCTCTTTGACCTCGTCATGCCCGGGCTCGTCCCGGGCATCCACGTCTTCCTTTGCGAGCCCCAAGACGTGGATGGCCGCGACAAGCGCGGCCATGACGACGTTTGGGTGGGCGCCGCTTTACGAGAACGCCTGGATGCCGGTGATCGCGCGGCCGAGGATCAGCGCGTGGACGTCGTGCGTGCCCTCATAGGTGTTGACAGTCTCGAGGTTCGCGGCGTGACGCATCACGTGATACTCGATCTGGATGCCGTTGCCGCCGTGCATGTCGCGCGCCATGCGGGCGATGTCGAGCGACTTGCCGCAATTGTTGCGCTTGACGATCGAGATCATCTCCGGCGCCATCTTGCCCTCGTCCATCAGACGGCCGACCCGCAGGCTCGCTTGCAGGCCGAGCGCGATCTCGGTCTCCATGTCGGCGAGCTTCTTCTGCACCAGCTGGGTGGCGGCGAGCGGCCGGCCAAACTGCTTGCGGTCGAGCGTGTATTGCCGCGCGCGGTGCATGCAGTCCTCGGCGGCGCCGAGCGCGCCCCAGGAGATGCCGTAGCGGGCGCGGTTGAGGCAGCCGAACGGGCCCTTGAGGCCGGAGACGTTGGGCAGCAGTGCGCTTTCCGGCACCACGACGTTGTCGAGCACGATCTCGCCGGTGATCGAAGCGCGCAGCGAGAGCTTGCCGCCGATCTTCGGCGCCGACAGGCCCTTCATGCCCTTCTCCAGGATGAAGCCGCGGATCTGGTTGTGATGCGCGGCCGACTTGGCCCACACCACGAACACGTCGGCGATCGGCGCATTCGAAATCCACATCTTGGCGCCGTTGAGCTTGTAGCCGTCGGCCACCTTCTCGGCACGGGTCTTCATGCCGCCGGGGTCGGAACCGGCATCCGGCTCGGTCAGGCCGAAGCAGCCGACCCATTCGCCGGTCGCGAGCTTGGGGAGATATTTCTTGCGCTGGTTCTCGTCGCCATAGGCGTAGATCGGATACATCACCAGCGACGACTGCACCGAGTTCATAGAGCGATAGCCGCTATCGACGCGCTCGATCTCGCGCGCCACCAGGCCATAGGCCACGTAGCTCGCATTGGCGCAGCCATATTCCTCGGGCAGCGTCACGCCGATCAGGCCGAGCTCGCCCATCTCGTTGAAGATCTCGCGGTCGGTCTTCTCTTCCAGATAGGCCTTGGTGACCCGCGGCAGCAGCTTGTCCTGCGCATAGGCCCGCGCCGTGTCGCGGATCAGGCGCTCGTCTTCGGTGAGCTGGTCGTCGAGCAGGAACGGATCATCCCACTGGAAGCTGGCGGCAGCCGGCTTGTCCTTGGCCTGGGGGCGCACGCTCATGAAACATCCTTTCGCATCGTCTCTCGGAAATTGGCGGATAAATTAAAGCGCTATGCTGCGAAGCGCAATTGAATTGGGATCATTGTCATCCCGGGGCACGCGATAGCGTGAACCTCAGGAGCGCCATTGCGCCCCGGGGAATCTCGAGATTCCGGGTCTGGTCCTTCGGACCATGCCGGAATGACGATGGTCAGCACTCCAGCCTCTCGTTCGACACGATCTCGATGCCGAAACCGGACAAACCCTTGTAGTCGTGCACCGAAGAGGTCAGGTGGCGGATCGAGGTGATGCCGAGATCGCGCAGGATCTGTGCGCCGACGCCGACCTCGCGCCATTGCTTGTTGCGATCGGCCTCCGCCGACTTCTGCTCGCTCACCGGCTGGACCGGAACTCCGGCGGCACCATCCCGCAGATAGACCAGCACGCCGCGGCCGGTAGCCTTGAAGTGCCGCAACACGGCTTCCATCCGCGCCGGCCCGGTGAAGAGGTCCGTCACGATATTGGGCTTGTGCAGCCGGGTCAGCACATCCTTGCCGTCGCCGATGCCGTTATAGACGAAGGCGGCATGCATGATCTCGTCGAAGGGCGAACGATAGGCATAGCCCTGCAGGGGGCCGATCGGGCTTTCGATGGTGAAGGTCGCGACCCGCTCGATCAGCTTCTCGCGTGCCTGGCGATAGGCGATCATGTCCGCGATCGTGACATGCTTGAGCTTGTGGGCGGCGGCGAATTTCGCGACCTGCTCGCCCTTCATCACGGTTCCATCGTCGTTCATCAGCTCGCTGATGACGCCGACCGGCGGCAGGCCGGAGAGCCGGCACAGATCGACCGCGGCTTCGGTGTGGCCGGAGCGCAGCAGCACGCCGCCGTCGCGCGCAATCAGCGGGAAGATGTGGCCGGGGCGCGCGAAATCGTTGGCGCCGGCATTGGGATTGGCGAGCGCGCGGCAGCAGGAGGCGCGTTCGTCGGCCGAGATGCCGGTGCCGCCATCGGGCTTGTAGTCGATCGAGACGGTGAAGGCCGTGGTGTGGTTGGACTCGTTATGCGCCACCATCGGGTCGAGCCGCAGCCGGCGGGCGTCCTCGGTGGTGATCGGCGCGCACACGATGCCGGAGGTGTGACGGATGATGAAGGCCATCTTTTCCGCCGTGCAGAACGACGCCGCGACGATCAAATCGCCCTCGCCTTCCCGATCATCATCGTCGGTGACGACGACGAGTTCACCCTTCGCAAAGGCTTGCAGCACTTCCTGGATCGTATCGGCCATTGTCCTGACATCTCGTTATATGCAGGCAGTGGATTAGCCGGGTTCCGATGTCAGCGCCAGTATCATTATGCAACCCGCCATGCGTCCGGCAGGCATACCAGGACGCTCCACCTCTCCCAAAGGGAGTCGGATTGCATCGCCAGATGCAATCCGGGTGAGGGGCTGCCGCCCTCGTGAGAGCTGAGCCCCCTCACCCGCGCTTTCAGCGCGACCTCTCCACGATGGGGAGAGGTAAGGGAAAGCTCGCTACGGCAGCACCTCGCGCCGGTCGCTGAGCTGGGCGTCCAGCTCGGCGCGCTTGTCGTCGAGCAGGCCGGCGTCGGCGGCCTCGATCACCGAATAGAGCTCGCCGGCGTCGCTGAGCCGGGTCACCGTCACGTAGTCGGCGCCGGCGTCGTAGAGATCGTCGACGCCGGTCAGGAGATCGGCGGTGGCAACAACCTTCGCGGTCGGATTCAGGGCGCGGACGTGGCGTACCAGCTTCTCGTTGTCGGCACCGACCAAGAGGAAATCCGGCACGCTCAGGATGATGATCTCGGCCTTGCCGATGCCGGCATGAACCAGCGTATCGACATTGCTGATGTCGCCATAGATCACATGCATGCCGCGGTCGGTCAGCGTGCGGAACACCAGCGGGTTGAAGTCGATGACGCTGATCTGCTCGAGCAGCGACTGGTTCTGCCGCTCGATCTGGCTGATCAGCGCGCTCGCGGCACGGAAAAAGCCGAGGATGACGATGCGTCGGATTTCGCCATGTCCCTCCTCTTGGCCGCCCTCGGGTCCGGACTCGCCGCCGCGCTCGCGTCGATGGTCGAGATCACGCAGCCCGATCCGCTTCAACGGACCGATCAGGCCGCGCACGATCTGATCGCTGCGGGCCATCGCGAAGGTCGAGAGCACCGCCAGCACCACGAAGGCGAACGAGACCGCATTCGCGGTTTCGGTCCCGATATGGTTGGCGGCAACGCCGGTCTGGATCACCACCAGCGAGAACTCGGAAATCTGCGCCAGATTGATCGCCGGCAGCAGGCTGGCGCGCAGGCCCTGCTTCATCAGATAGAGCGGCGTGAACGTCGTGACCAGGCGGCTCGCCACCGTGAAGGCCGCGATCACCAGCGCGAGCCAGATCACCTGTAAGCCCGGGATCGGGATCGTCATGCCGAGCGCGACGAAGAACAGCGTGATGAAGAAATCCCGCAGCGTCGTGACCTTGGCGGTGACGTCGAGCGCGTAGGGAAAGGTCGAGATCGAGACGCCGGCGACCAGAGAGCCCATCTCGCGCGACAGATGCAGCCGCTCGGCGATCTCGCCGATCAGGAAGCACCAGGCGAGCGCTCCGAGCAGCACCAGCTCGGGCCGGCGTGCGATCTGGTGGAACAGCCGCGGCAGGACGTAGCGGCTCAGCACCAGCGCGGTCGCGACCAGCACCGCGACGCGGGCGATCGACAGCAGCACGACACTGATCTGCAGATTGTCCAGGCTCGGCTGCACGGCCAGGAACAGGATCGCGAAGATGTCCTGCAGCACCAGCACGCCGAGCGTGATGCGGCCCGGCAGCGTGTCCAGCTCGCGCTTCTCGTAGAGCACCTTGACGATGATGACGGTCGAGGACAGCGCGCAGGCGACGCAGAGATAGACCGCATCGAACCTGCCGCCGCCGATCGCAAGCCCGATCCCGGCAAAGAACGCCACACCGATCAGGCAGCCGCCGATCAGCTCGCCGGCGCCGGCGAACAGGATGACCTTGCCGGCACGGATGATCTTCTTGAGGTCGATTTCCAGCCCGATCATGAACAGCATGAAGATCAGGCCGAGCTCGGAGATGACGCTGATCGATTCCTGGGACTTGACCCAGCCCATGCCGAATGGACCAATGAAAAAGCCGGCGATAAGGTAGGCCAGTATCAGCGGTTGCCGGGAGAAATGGGCGAGCAGCCCAATTCCCCAGGCAAACAGGATACAGAGCGTGATATCGCGAATGAGTTCATGCATGCGTCAAAGACTTCCTGTTGCCGCAACCTAGAGGGCCGGGCGTGAGGATCAACCGAGCAATGTGTCACATCCGCGCAGGCGGCATTTTTCTGGCAGTTTTGCTCTGCCTGCTCACCGTGCGCATGACCGAGGCGCTAGCACAATCCTCGGCAAGTATTGAACAAAATTTTGCGAACTCGCTGACGGCGGTGCCATCGGAAGGCCTCACGGCCTCCGGTGCATTCTACGTGCCGGTCTATTCCAGCGTGTCGATGAGCCAGGGCAAGCTCAGGGCCGATTTCTCGGTGACGCTCAGCGTGCACAATGCCTCCGAGACGAGGCCCCTGGTGCTGAAGCGGATCGCCTATTTCGACACATCAGGCAAGATGGTGGAGAGCTACCTCAAATCGCCGATCGCGCTAAAACCGTTTGCGACCGTCGAGGTCTCGATCGCGACGACCGATACCCGCGGCGGCACCGGCGCCAATTTCGTGGTCGATTGGGCGGCCGCCGGCGAGATCGCGGAACCTGCGGTCGAGGCCCTGATGGTCGGCAGCGTCGGCGCCGGGCACTATGCCTTCATCAGCCAGGGTCGCCCGATCCGGCCGACCGGCAAGAACTGACTTCATGGAAGGCCTTTGCCACGGGCCTTCTCAACGACAACAACACGGAGCGAAACGTCCATGTCCACCTCAGCCCAGTTCGACTTTGCACCGCTGCTTCCGGCCGGCCTGCCTGCGCCGGCCGCGCGCTGGACCGGGCTCGCGAAATACTGCTTCGTCGGCGGCAACAACGATCCCGACCAGGTCCCGGTCGACGGACTACTGGAAGCGGTCAATGCCGTGCTGAAGCGCGAGGGCAGGAATCTCGCGACCTACAACCTCGCGCACGGGCCGCAGGGCTATCTGCCGCTGCGCCAGTTCCTCACCGAGAAGCTGAAGCGCGACGCCGGGATTGCCTGCACGCCGGACGAGATCATGATCGTCTCCGGCTCGCTGCAGGCGCTTGACCTCGTCAATCACACGCTGCTCGCCAAGGGCGACACCGTGCTGATCGAGCAGGAAACCTATCAGGGCTCGCTGAACCGGCTGACCCGCCTCGGCGTCAACGCGGTCGGCATTCCCCTTGATGGCGACGGCATCCGGATCGATGCGCTGGCCGCAGCGCTCGCCGATCACAAGCGGCGCGGCATCACGCCGAAATACATCTACACCATCCCGACCGTGCAGAACCCGACCGGCTCGATCCTCCCCGAGAGCCCCCGCGCCGAGATGCTGACGCTGTCCAAAGAATACGGCGTGCCGATCTTCGAGGACGATTGCTATGCCGATCTGATCTGGAACGGCGAACGGCCGCCCGCGATCTATGCCATGAGCAAGCATGGCGGCGTGATCCATATCGGCTCGTTCTCGAAGTCGATCGCACCGGCGCTGCGGGTCGGCTTCATCGTCGCGCCCTGGGAAATCATGTCGCGGATGCTGCCGCTGAAGACCGACGCCGGCTCGGGCGCGCTGGAGCAGATGGTGCTCTCGGAATATTGCGCGCCGCATTTTGCGACCCACGTTCCGCGGCTGACCCGTGGCCTGCGCGCCAAGCTCGACACGCTGATGGAGGCGCTGAACGAGCAGTTCGGCACCGCGGCCGAATTCGAGGCGCCCAAGGGCGGCATCTTCCTCTGGGTCAAGCTGCCCGACAATGTCGACACGTTGAAGCTCTACCAGGCGGCGCTTGCCGCCGGGGTCTCGATCAATCCGGGACCGGAATGGTCGACCAACAAGGCCCATTCCAGCAGCCGGCTCCGCCTCTGCTTCGCCAGCCCCTCGCACGAGCAGATCCGCGAGGGCGTCGCGGTGCTGGCCGAGGTGTGCCGCAAGGAATTCGGCGTGCCGGCGCGCAGCAGCAATGTGGAGAAGCACGGCTAGCGATCCGCATTCGCCGTCTCACGCGGTCAGGTGAAATTCCACATGCACCTGGCCGCTGCCGCTCGACGGAAAATAATCGCAGAGCTGCTCGGCCGCGCCATGAAAATCGTACCAGCCGAGCGCGGCAAATAGCATGATGGTATCGGCCATGCCGCCCTCGCCGTTGCACCGCACAGCGTAATCGGGGAGCATGTCGAGGAACTCCCGGTAACGGCGCTGCTGCCACAGCTCGAGCACACGCAGATCGACCTGGCGGTTGAATTCGCTGGCGATCGATGTCCAGGCTTCGGGGCCAAGCTTCTTGTTCGGCAATAACCGATGCGACAGCGATCCGCTGGCGAGCAGCGCGACCCGCTCACCGGACCGCGCGATCGCACGGCGAGTCGCTTCGCCGAGCAGCCGGCTCTCCTCCATCGACGTGAACAGCGGCGACGCAACCGAGACGACCTTGGCCCAGCCATCTTGGTTCAGGTAGTGCATCGGGACGATGGTGCCGTATTCAAGACCGAGGCTTTCGACCCGGTGCGCCATCACATTGAGGCCATCGCTCTCCGCCTCGCTCGCAATCGCTTCCGCAAGCGCGGTATTCCCCGGCCAATCGTAGCGCAGATCCTTGATCATCTGCGGCGCCTCGTGGCTCGTGAATGAGCCGCCGTGCCGGGTATTGGCGTTGATGTGGTAGCCGAAATTGGACAGCCAATGCGTATCGAACACCACGAAGGTCGACACGCCGCGTTCCCTGGCGCGCCGGCCGAGCTCATGTAATGCGGCGACCGCGCCGGCCCGCGCATCGTGCAACGGGTGATCGGGGCGTTCCGACAGCATCAGGGACGGTACGTGGCTGACCTTGGCAGCAAGAACGAGTTCACCCATCGGCGTGATCTTCCCTTTCCCGGTCAGGCCGGCTTGGGGGCGTCGCTGCGGAACGCGTTCAAAATGCGCAGCAGCAGCAAGATTGAGACGTTGCCCTTGCCCGCTTCGATGAGAGCAATGTAGCGCTGCGACACGCCGGATCGGCGGGCCAGTTCGCGACGCGTCATGCCGATATTAGCCCGCGCCCCGCGCATGGCCTCGCCCAGTTGCCGCAGGAAGTCGCTTTCGGAAAACGACGTACCACCAGGCGCGGAAGAGCGTGCCAATCGGTCTATGGAGGAACGATTCCCAGTCACGACGTGCCCCTTATAATTGCCCATCATCGACGAGCAAGATTTCCTGTCCTTGACGCGGATCAATGACAGGAAACCGGCGGGGCCTGCCGCTTATCGCACCGAAAACGGCGCCTGATAGGGCCGGCCGAACGGCACGCCGTTGACCACGGTCTGCACCGGCTTCAGCTGCAGATTGCCGTCGCGCTTGTTGTTGCGGGTGTCGACGAAGGTGACCGGGCCTTCGATGAGGTCCAGGATCGCGACATCGCCGGGGGCCCCGCGCTGCAGCGTGCCGATCTTCGGGGTGCGGTTGATGATCCGCGCCGGCACCGAGGTCGCCATCGCCACCACCTGATCCAGCGAGGAGCCCATCGCCAGGAACTTGCTCATCACATTCGGCAGGAACGGGATGCCGGGCGAATTGCCCGAGAAGACGTGGATGTCGGACGAGATCGTATCGGGCGTGCAACCGGCGGGGATGGCGATCTCGGCGACCGTGAAATCGAAGCTGCCGCCGCCATGGCCGACGTCGAACAGCACGCCGCGTTGCTTGGCCGCGAGCGCCGCCGGCAGCAGCTTGCCGTCCTGCACGATGTTGGTGAAGGCGCCGGACATGTTCGGCGCGCCGGAATAGGCGTGGGTGAGGATATCGCCCGGCCGCAGCAGATCGAGGATGTCGGACATCAACTCCCTGGTCTCGACACCGCCGATATGCACCATCATCCGCGCCGGCCAGCCGCACATCTCGCAGGCCTGGATGCCGCGCTTCAGCGGCTCGATGCCATGCTTGAAGATGACGTTCTCCGACATCCGCACCTTGACCCCGATCAGGAAGTCCGGGTTCTCGGCGAGCGCCATCGCGCAGGCTTCGACCTGGGCGTTGTCGATGTTGTAGAGCTCGGCCACCGGGAAGGCCGACAGGCCGTTGTTGGCGATATGAACGAAGGCGTAGATCCGCGTCCGCGACTGCGCGACGATGAAGCGCCGCAGCGCCGCGAGATTGTTGACGCCGGCATCGCCGGCCGAGACGACCGTCGTGGTGCCCTGGAACTGCACCAGCTCGTCGGCGGGAATGCCGATTGCCGAGCCGTAGGGATAGACGTGGCAGTGCAGGTCAACGAGGCCCGGCATCACGAGCTTGCCCGATGCGTCGATGATCTTGGCGGCGCGCGCGGCCGGGATCTCGTCCTCGATCGCCTCGATCAGGCCCCAGCGGATACCGATGTCGCGCTTGCCGCGCAGCGACTGGCTGGGATCGATCACGTCGCCGCTCTTGATCACGAGGTCGAATTTGTCGTCCGGCCCCATCGCCGCAGCGGCCGGCCCTGCAATCACAGCAGCGGCGGCCGATCCCGTACCCTTCAAAAAATCCCGGCGTGAAAATCCACTCACGGCAACGTCCCCCCGAACATTGATTGTTATGGCACGATGATGCGTCGGACGCAGTGGTTAGGCAAGGCCACCTGAACAACCGTTCAGAAAACTCCGCCGATTCCGAAGGAACGTTTCGATGCCTGTACGGTTTCCTCCCCGCATCATTTGAGGAGGATGAAATGAAAAAAATTGGTTTTGTTCTTGCGGCGATTGGTACGCTTGCAGTGGCCGTTCCGTCGATCGCGAGCGCCGAGACCGTCGTGATCAAGCGCGGCCATCACCATCACTGGGATCGCGGCTGGGGTGCGCGCGCCGAGATGCGCCATGACCGTGGTTGGCATCGTGGCTGGCATCACGACCATGACCGCACGGTCGTAATTCGGCGCGACCGCTACTAACCGCCGACACATCCAAGAGACCGACACAACGGAAAATGGCTCCTCGCGGAGCCATTTTCTTTTTCAGCAATCGTATCGGGAGGTCGACGGCTTAATCCCACGCCGGCGCAAAACCTGGATTGACGCAGCGCATGTCCTTGCGCAGCGCAGCGATCGCCTTGCGGTCGTCGTCGTCGAGCTTGACCTTCAGCGCGTCGAGATTGGCCTTTTGGCTTTCCGCGCGCGAGGCTTTCGGGATGGCCGCAACGCCATCCTGGTCGAGCAGCCATTTCAGCGCCACCTGGGCTGCGGTCGCATCATGCTTGCTGCCGATTTTCGCCAGCGTCTCGTCGGTCGCGAAACGACCCTGGGCCAGGGGGCAATAGGCCACCAGCGGGATCGATTTCGCGGCGAGATATTTTTGCACCGGCGTCTGGTCCAGCATCGCATGATATTCGATCTGGTTGCAGGCGATCGGCGCCTTGATGTCCTCGACCACGGTCCTGAGCAGCGCGGTGGTGAAATTGGCGACGCCGATCGCGCGGGTGCGGCCCTCCTGCTTCAGCTTCATCAGCGTCTCGAAGACCGCGGGCAGCTTCATGTTCCGCGACGGCCAGTGCACCAGATAAAGGTCGACGTGATCGAGGGGCAGCTTCTTCAGGCTCGCGTCGAACGCTTTCCGGATCGCGTCCGGCGCCAGGTTCTCGTGCCAGACCTTGGTGGTCACATGCAGGTCCTTGCGCGCGACCTTCGCGTCTGCGATTGCGGCCCCGATCGCTTCCTCATTGCCGTACATCTCGGCGGTGTCGATATGGCGGTAACCGAGCCCGAGCGCGCTCTCGACCGCCGCGCGGCAGGCGTCGCCCTGCATGCGGAAGGTGCCGAGCCCGAGCTGCGGCAGGCTGATGCCCTGTGTCTGCAGACTGTCCATGGATAGCTCCTGACGCGTGGGACGCCGATGTCATCGACGACGTCACGCCAGCAAATCGTCTAGTCGGAATGAAATTGGCAGAACTACCAACACGCAGTCTGCCCGCAAACCGGCCCTTCGGGCAAGGCACCCGCAAATCAAGATGTCGCGACGAATCCTCGCTTGACGCGTTTTCCTCACGCGAACCGGAACCCACCTCGCTCGAAAACGCTATGGGTTCTAGATGTGTTGCGCCATGATCTGGGCGGGCCGCGCATCCGGCCGCGGCTCGATGTCGACCGACCAGAGATCGTGGTTGTCGACGTCCTTCAGGGTCACTTTCATCACGCCGGTCTTGCCGTCGATGTCGACGCGGCCGAAGAATTGCAGGCCGAAGCACGGCGCGAGATTGTCGCCCTGCTCGGCCGAGCAGCCCTTCTGGTACATCGCTTTGGGGCCGAAGGTGTTGTCGAGCTCGCCTGGCGACCAGGTGCCGGCATGCAGCGGGCCGGAGACGAATTCCCAGAACGGCTCGAACTCCTGAAACACGGCGCGGTTCGGATCATAATGATGCGCAGCGGTGTAGTGCATGTCGGCGGTGAGCCACACCGTGTTGCGGATGCCGGCGCGCTTCATGAAGGACAAGAGATCGGCGATCTCGTGCTCGCGCCGCTCAAGCGGGCCGTCGCCGAGCGCGACGGCATCCAGGCTGACGAGGCCGATCGGCAGATCCGCGGCGACCACCTTCCAGACGGCATCCGACGCCACCAGCTCCCGCTTCAGCCAGGCGAGCTGATCCTGACCAAGGATGAACGCCTGGTCCGCGTCGCCCTGCTTGTTCCAGCTGGAATCGCGATAGGAGCGCATGTCGACGATGAAGACGTCGAGCAGCGGCCCATAGGCGATCTTGCGATAGACCCGGCCGTCGCGCTCCGGCATCAGCCGCATGGGCATGAATTCGTGGAAGGCGCGGCGCGCCCGCGCCACCAGGCGCGAGGTGCCGTCCGTATCGTAGCCGGTTGCGTCAGCGGTGCCGATCGGCGCCCAGTCGTCGGCCACCTCGTGGTCGTCCCACTGCGCCAACATCGGTACCTCGGCGTGGAAGGCACGGAAATTCTCGTCGAGCCAGTTGTATTTGTAGTTGCCGCGAAACTCCTCGAGGCTGTGCGCGACGACCGATTTCTCCTCGGTGACGAGGTTGCGCCAGATCTCGCCGTTCGGCAGGGTCTGCTCAGACGGCACCGTGCAATCCGCATAGATGTGATCGCCGGAGTGGATGAAGAAATCCGGGCGCTCGTTCAGCATGGTGCGATAGCTGCGCAGGCCGCCGCGCGCGGGGTCGATGCCCCAGCCCTGCCCCACGACGTCGCCGGACCAGACGAACGAGACCGAGTGGCGGTCGACCGGCGCGGTGCGGAAATGCCCAATGCGGCTTTCGCCGGCGACGCCGTCGCGATCCTCGAAGCGGATACGGTAAAATAGGTCCTGGCCCGGCGGCAGGCCGTCGAGCAGCAGCTTGGCGGTGAAGTCGCGCTCAGGCAGTGCATCGGCGGACGCGGTACGCAGGATAGTGGCGAAGCTTTCCACCGCGGCGCATTCGATCTGCATGCGCGCGGCGCGATCGGCGCGAGCCCAGATGACCGCGGAATCGCTGGCGACGTCGCCGGACTGGATGCCCGCGATCGCAGGCCGATCCGCGGCGCGGCTCAGATATGGCTTTGCCAGCGAGCCCAATCCCGCCAGCGCGGCCGTAGACGCCGCGCGCACCAGAAGCTGACGCCTTGTGAGGCCTCGCCCCCTCGCGGAGATCGCTGTCGGCATCGAATAACCTTCGTCGAATCGCAACGAAGGTTTTGCCTGCGCTGTTTGACTCCGCCCTTACGGTTTCTTGACTCTGCGTCGACGGTTTTGCGACGGCGGGATGACTAGGGGGGACGAGATCGAGATCTGAACGGTGTCGTCAGGCGCCAAGCGCGCAAACGCCGAACCCGTCATCTTGAGGTGCGAGCGGAGCGAGCCTCGAAGGATGACGGGTTCGGTATTAGTACGAACGCGCGCGCGAGTTGGCGTGAGACCGCCGAACCGCCCTCACCGCTGCCAGTTGCAGATGCCGCCGGTGCGGCACGGCCAGGTCTGGATCCTGGTGTCGCGGGCTTCCGCATCGAGCGGGTTCGAATGCCGCCGCGCGAGCTTGGCGCGGGCGGGGACGTGCGCCACTGCGCGCTTGGGTTCATGCGGTGCCGACACCCTGGTCGTCCGCACGGCCTTCTGCGGCTCGACTTTCGGCTGTTCGACCTTCGGTTCGACACTGGCGTGCTGATCCGGGCCATGGTCGGTCTTCGCCTCGACCGGAACCGGCTCGAACTGCGCCGGCGGGCCAAGCGGCTTCGGCGAGAGCACGGCCCGCGAGAGATCGAGGCTGAAGAACTCGCTTGGTCGATAGTCATCAGCAAACGCCACGCCACCCAACGCCAGGTACGCGGTGCAAACAGTTGCAACAAAAGCATTTTTCAGGACCATCAAAAGGCCTCCTGAAATCACTCGAACAGAACAGCTATCATGTAGGGACCCGGCCGCGCGAATCCAGCCGCGTCTCGCGGGCAGGGTTACCAGTCAACCAGGGCGGCCGTGGAAAGTTCCGCTGCCGCCGCCTCGAGCGCCGTTCCAACGGTAGCGGAACGGGGCTCTAGGTTCTTGTTTTGACGCGTTTTCTTCACACGAACCGGTAGCCACTTCGCTCGAAGGCGCTTTGGCCTATTCGGCCGCCTGCGCCAGCGGCTGGCCGATCGCACGCTCCAGCCGCGCGCATTCGGTGCGGTAGCGGGCGACGTTGCCTTCCTTGATGTGGCCGTAGCCGCGCACGAGGTCCGCGGTCTTCGCCAGCGCCACCAGGCGCGGCAGGTCGAGCGGCGTGTTGCCGTCGAGATGACGCAGGATCATCGCCGAATAATCGACCGGCAGCGCGCGCTCCATCTTGCGCTCGGCGGTGTAGCCGAAGATGTCGAATGCGGTGCCGCGCAGGCCCTTCAGCCCCGCCAGCAGGCCGAACGCCTTGAAGATCCACGGGCCGAATTCGCGCTTCTGCAATCGCCCGGTGACGGGATCGCGCTGCGCCAGCAGCGGCGGCGCCAGCAAGACCTTCAAGCCGGAATTGCCCTCGAACTGCTCCCTCAAGGCCTTGCTGAACTCGCCGTCGGAATAGAGCCGCGCGACTTCGTATTCGTCCTTGTAGGCCATCAATTTGAACAGGCCCTTTGCAAAGGCCTCGGTCAGGTCCTGCGAGCCCGGCGCTGCCGCAGCTTCGGCGGAGCGGACGCGCGCGACGTCGTCGAGATAGCGCTTCGCGTAGGCCGCGTCCTGATAGTCGGTGAGGAATTTGGCGCGGAACGCGATCGCCTCGTCGAGCGTCTTCTTCGCTGGTGCGGCGCCTGCGTTCTTGAAGCGGGCGGCGCTGACCACGCGCTGCAGATCGTGCGCGGCGAGCCGGCCCCACGAGAACGCGGTCTTGTTCATCTCGATCGCGGCGCCGTTGAGCTCGATCGCCTTCAGAATGGCCTCGAGCGACAGCGGGATCGCACCACGCTGGAACGCAAAGCCGAGCATGAAGGCGTTGGTGGCGATGCTGTCGCCCATCAGCGCGGTGGCTAGGCCCGTGGCATCCAGGATGTCGAGATCATCCGGTCTCACCGCGCCGTTCAGCGCATCGCGCATCGAGCTGGCCTCGAAATCGATATCGGGATCGATCACGAAGCTCGCGGTCGGCAGCAGGTCGGCGTTGACGACGGCGCGGGTGACGCCGCGCTCGGCGCGGCTCAGCGCCGGCACGCTGGTGGCGACGACGAGGTCGCAGCCGAGGATCAGATTGGCATTGCCGGGCGCGATGCGGACCGTGGTCAGCATGTCGGACGCCGGCGCCAGCCGGACATGGCTCATGACCGCGCCGTTCTTCTGCGACAGGCCGGTGAAGTCGAGCGTCGAGCAGGCGAGGCCCTCGACATGGGCGGCCATGCCGAGCAGCGCGCCGATGGTGATGACGCCGGTGCCGCCGATGCCGGTGATCAGGATGTTGTAGGGGCCAGTCAGCGCGGCCGCTGACGGCGTCGGCAGGTCCGCGAACAGCGCCTTGGGATCGGCGGCGGTGCGGTCGGCCTTGCGCAGCTTGGGATCCTGCACCATCACGAAGCTCGGGCAGAAGCCCTCGATGCAGGAAAAATCCTTGTTGCAGTTCGACTGGTCGATGCGGCGCTTGCGGCCGAGCTCGGTCTCCAGCGGCTGCACCGAGACGCAGTTCGATGCGACCGAACAGTCGCCGCAGCCTTCGCAGACGCGCTCATTGATGAAGACGCGCTTGGCCGGATCGGGAAACAGCCCGCGCTTGCGGCGGCGGCGCTTCTCGGCGGCGCAGGTCTGGTCGTAGATCAGGACGGTGAGGCCCTCGATCTCGCGCAAGGTACGCTGCACAGCATCGAGCTCGCGGCGATGATGGATGGTGGCGCCGGACGGGAAGTAATTGGCGGGATATTTGTCCGGATCGTCGGAGACGATCGCGAGCCGCTTGGTGCCCTCGGCCGCAACCTGGTGCGCGATCTGCGCCACCGTGAAGCCGCCTTCGGCCGGCTGGCCGCCGGTCATCGCCACCGCATCGTTGTAGAGGATCTTGTAGGTGATGTTGACGCCGGCCGCAGCCGCCGCGCGCAGCGCCAGCAACCCGGAATGCGTATAGGTACCGTCGCCGAGATTCTGGAACACGTGCTGTTCGCTGGTGAACGGCGCCTGCCCGATCCAGCTCACGCCCTCCGCGCCCATGTGCGAGATGGTCTGGGTGTTGCGGTTCGGCACCGACAGCGCCATGCCGTGGCAGCCGATGCCGGCCATGGCGCGGCTGCCCTCGGGAATCTTGGTCGACGAGTTGTGCGGGCAGCCCGAGCAGAAATACGGCGTGCGTTGCAGCTTCGCGGTGCCCGTGCCCTCGACCGGGCGATCGAACGCCTCGAGTTTTGCCAGGCGCTGCTCCAGCAGCGGGCTGCGATGGCCGAGCTTGCGCAGCCGCGCCACGACGGCGGCTGCAACCATGGTCGGCGTCAGCTCGCCTTCGCTCGGCAGCAGCGGCGCGCCGCTCTCGTCGCGCTTGCCTACCACCGACGGACGCTTCGAGGCGTCCATGTTGTAGAGGATGCGGACCAGCTGGTCCTCGATGAAGCCGCGCTTCTCCTCGACCACAAGCACGTCCTGCAGGCCTTCGGCGAAGTCGCGCGCGCCGCGCGCTTCGAGCGGCCAGGTCAGGGCCACCTTGTAGATGCGCAGGCCCAGCGCCTGGGCCTCGGCATCGGTGATGCCGAGATCGGCGAGCGCCTGCCGCAGATCGAGATAGGCCTTGCCGGTCGCCATGATGCCGAGCCGCGCCGGCTTGGAATCCAGCACGATGCGGTCGAACCGGTTGGCGCGGGCGAAGGCCGCGACCGCCTCCATCTTGGGTCCGTGCAGCCTGCGCTCGGCCTCCAGCGGCGGATCGGGCCAGCGGATCGACAGCCCGCCCGGCGGCATCTCGAAATCGTCGGGCATGATGATCTTGATGCGATCGGGATCGCTGACGATCGAGGCCGAGCTTTCGACCGTCTCCGAGATCGCCTTGAAGCCGACCCAGCAGCCGGAATAGCGCGACAGCGCGAAGCCGAGGATGCCGAGGTCGAGATAGTCCTGCAACGTCGCCGGATTGACCACCGGCATCAGCGCCGAGGCGAACACCTGCTCGCTCTGATGTGCGAGCGTGGAGGACTGGCAGCCATGGTCGTCGCCGGCCAGCGCGATCACGCCGCCATTCGGCGAGGTGCCGGCCGAATTGGCGTGCTTGAGCGCGTCGAGCGAGCGGTCGACGCCGGGGCCCTTGCCGTACCAGATACCGAACACGCCATCGACCTTGGCGCCGGGGAACATGCCGACCTGCTGGCTGCCCCACACCGCGGTCGCAGCCAGATCCTCGTTGAGGCCGGGAACGAAGGCGATGTCATGCTCTCTAAGGAACGATTTTGCCCGCCACAACGCGTGGTCGTACATGCCGAGCGGCGACCCGCGGTAACCGGAGATGAAACCCGCAGTGTTCAGCCCATGCGCGCGGTCGCGTTCGCGCTGCAACATCGGCAATCGGACCAGAGCCTGGGTACCGGAGAGGAAGATTCGTTTCGTATCCAACCGGTACTTGTCGTCCAGTCCAACTTCCATCAACGCCATCAGTTTCAGGCTCCCCGCCGATCAGGTCACGCCGGTCCGAACCGGTCTCATTCGCTTGTCCATGATCATGCATCAGCATGCACTGATTTTGTTATGCATGAACAGCCCCGTTCCATGGCCGCAGCACATATCTCGTGTTGCGCATGCGAGGCCTTGTTGCTCTGCGAGGCCTTCTTGCTCTGCGAGGCTTGCCGAACCCCGGCATCTTTGAAACGGTGGCGCGCAAAGGGAGACCAAGGATGATTAAAGTCGAATCCGCATTCACGACGGAAATCGTGGAGAACGGCAATCTGCTGATGGGTCCCTGGCGCAGCCCGAAGCAGATGCTTCAGGCCCAGACCTACGACTCCCACGCCTCGATTCACGACGATGCAACCGCGCAGAAGCTCGGCTTCCGCGGCGGCACGATCGAGGGACCGACCCATTTCAGCCAGTTCGCGCCGCTGTGCGAGCGGATCTGGGGCCGCGCCTGGTTCATGACCGGGTGCCTGTCCGCGCATTACCGCAATCCGGTGTTCGAGGGCGAAGAGGTGCAGGCCCAGATCGAGAAGCCGAAGCCGGGCCAGACCGTTTGCGCGGTCGGGATGATCAAGCCCGATGGCACCGAGATCCTGCGCGGCACCGCCTCGATCGACGGTGACGGCACGGAGACGGCGCTCGCCCGCAGGCTTGGCGAATTGAAGCCGCTGACCGATCCCGTGATCCTCGCCGACATCAAGGTCGGCATGAAGACGCCCCGGCAGGCGATCAAGATGGATTTCGACCAGAACATGGGCGATCTCTATCCGTTCTCGCTGGCCGACAAGCTCAAGGTGATCACCGAACCGTCAGACTATTATTCGCTGGAACACAATCCCTGGGGCCGCGCCATCATCCCGATGGAGATGCTGAGCGTGCTGTTCCAGTACCGCGCACGCGAGGACCGGCTGCCGGTCCGTGGCCCGGCCGTCGGGCTGTTCGCCGACCAGGAGATCCGCCTGCTGCGCGGGCCGCTATTCCCGGGCGAGACCTATTGGGTCGAGCGCGAGGTCGTTGCGCTCTCGGGCAGCAAGCGCACCGAGAGCATGTGGGTGCGCTCGACCGTGTTCGATGCCGACAACGCCGTGGTCGCGACCATGCTGCTCAACGGCGCCAGCATGAAGGATTCCTACGCCAACTACGAGCGCGAGCACAAAGTACTCTACGGCTGAAGCGACAGCTGCATCCCCGCAAGCCGCCGAACCAAGGACAACAATAATGGCACGCCTGCCCTATCTCGAAGCTGACCAGGTCGCTCCCGAATATCGCGACATGCTCAAGCGCAACACCAATCTGCACAAGCTCTTGGTGAACTCGCCGGACATGGCGCGCGCCTTCAACGGCATCGGCGGCTACATCCGCTTCAAGAGCAAGCTCGACCCGCGGCTGCGCGAGCTCGCGATCCTGCAGGTCGGCTGGCTCGAGAAGTCGGAATACGAGTTCACCCACCATGTGAAGATCGGCAAGGAGTTCGGCGTCACCGACGAGGATATCCAGGGCCTGATCGCCGAGACCTGTGGCAAGCCGTCAAAGCTCGAGCCGCTGGCGAAGGCGATCCTCAAGGGCGCCCGCGAGATGGTGCGCGAGCTCGCGATGTCGGAGGTGACCTTCGCCGAGATCAAGCAGCATCTCTCCGACGAGCACATGACCGATCTGGTGCTGACGATCGCGTTCTACTGCGCCGTGGTGCGCGTGCTCGCCACCATGCAGATCGACAACGAGCCAAGCTACAAAGAGGTACTGCAGCAGTACCCGATCCCGGGAGTGAAGTGACATGCGCCTGCAAGATCGCGTCGCCATCGTCGTCGGCGCCGGCCAGAGCCCCGGCGAGGGCATCGGCAACGGCCGCGCCACCGCGCTGACCTTCGCGCGCGAAGGCGCCAAGGTACTGTGCGTCGATCACAATCTGGCGTCGGCGCAGGAAACCGTCGACCTGATCGCGGCCAAGGGCGGCACCGCTGTCGCCTTCAAGGCCGACGTCACCAAGAATGCCGACATCAAGGCGATGGTGGCGGATGCGCATGGCCGCTGGGGCAGCGTCGACATCCTGCACAACAATGTCGGCGTCAGCCTCTCCGGCGGCGATGCCGAGCTGCTCGACATTACCGAGGAGGCGTTCGACCGTTGCGTGGCGATCAATCTGAAGAGCTGCATCCTCGCCGCCAAGCATGTGATCCCGATCATGCGCAAGCAGCAGCGCGGCTCGATCATCAACATCTCGTCGATGGCCGCGATCACGACCTATCCTTATGTCGCCTACAAGGCGACCAAGTCGGCGATGATCGCTTTCACCGAACAGCTCGCCTACCAGAATGCGCAATATGGCATTCGCGCCAACGTGATCCTGCCCGGATTGATGAACACGCCGATGGCGGTGGACACGCGCGCCCGCGAATTCAAGAAGAGCCGCGCGGAAGTCGAGGCCGAGCGAGATAGCAAGGTACCGCTGCGTCACAAGATGGGCACCGGCTGGGACGTCGCCAATGCCGCGCTGTTCCTCGCCTCGGATGAGGCCAATTTCGTCACCGGTGTGACGTTGCCGGTCGATGGCGGCGCCAGCGTGCGGCGCGGTTAACCCTGGGGATTAACCTGTGTGACGATGTGCGGTTAATCACTGTGACGGCATCACGCGGCAATGCGCCACAATGATTCGAAAAACTTGAAACATTCCAATGACACGGCGATGTGACGACGCCTCCACATAAATCGAAATCCTGACTCGTTGTGGTCGCACGAAATTCATCTGCGCTCTGTATCTCGCACGCCAAGAACTTCTGGAGTGCCTGGACCAATGAGCGAAGAATTCGAACTCAGACCCGATCAGTGGGATGCGTTGAAAGCGTTGCGGGCTCCCGCAGCAAACCCTTCAAGGCTGAACCGGTTCGCCGTCGAGAGCCTGATCACGCTCGGTTATGTTGCGGTGCGAGGAGATTCGTTCGAACTGACGCCTGCGGGCCGCAAGGTGCTGGTCCGCGGTTCGTCACAATTGCTGCTCGATATCGCGGCCTGACCCCCTTCAAACTGACACCAACGAGAGCTTCAGTTTTGATTCGATCAAAACCGAAGCTCTCGTTTCCTGTTTTGGCGCGTTTTCTTCACGCGAACCGGTATCCACTTCGTTCGAAATCGCCCTGCACACGCGGCATCATGCCGCGTGTGCCTTCCCGGGGATGGTCGCCTCGCCGTGCTGCGTCAGCGGCTTCATGCCGGTGATGGTGCGCAGCAGCACATAGAATACCGGCGTCAGGAACAGGCCGAACACGGTGACGCCGATCATGCCGGAGAACACCGCGACGCCCATCGCGCGCCGCATCTCCGAGCCCGCACCGGTCGACAGCACCAGCGGCAGCACGCCCATGATGAACGCCATCGACGTCATCAGGATCGGCCGCAGCCGCAACCGGCTGGCCTCGATCGCGGCGCGGATCGGGGAGCGCCCGGCGAATTCGAGCTCGCGCGCGAATTCGACGATCAGGATGGCGTTCTTGGCCGACAATCCGACCAGCACGATCAGGCCGATCTGGGTGAAGACGTTGTTGTCGCCCTTCGACAGCCAGACGCCGAACATCGCGGCCAACAGGCCCATCGGCACGATCATGATGATCGAGAGCGGCAGCGCCAAGCTCTCATAGAGCGCGGCGAGCACCAGGAACACCAGGAGGATCGCGAGCGGAAACACCCAGATTCCGGAATTGCCGGCGATGAACTCCTGATAGGTCAGGTCGGTCCATTCGAAGGCAAAGCCCGGCGGCAGCGTTTCGGCCGCGATCCGTGTCGCCGCCTCCTGCGCCTGGCCGGACGAAAAGCCCGGCGCCGCAGCGGCGTTGATGTCCGACGACAGGAAGCCGTTGTAGCGGATTGCGCGTTCCGGACCCGCACTCTGCCGGACCTTCAGCAAGGCCGACAGCGGCACCATGTCGCCCGAGGACGAGCGCACCTTCAACTGCCTGATGTCGTCAGCACGCGCACGGAACGGCGCGTCCGCCTGCACATAGACCGAATAGGTGCGGCCGAATTTGTTGAAGTCGTTGACATAGTAGGAGCCGAGATAGATCTGCAGCGTGTTGAAGACTTCCGTGACCGGCACGCCGAGCTGCAACGCCTTGGTGCGGTCGATGTCGGCGAACAGCTGCGGCACGTTGACCTGGAAGCTCGAGAACACGCCGGCGATCTCCGGCGCCTTCTGCATCGCCGCCATGAACGCCTTGGTCGCGTCGTTCAGCGCCTCGTAGCCGAGGCCGGCGCGATCCTCGATCTGCAGCTTGAAGCCGCCGATGGTGCCGAGGCCGTTGACCGGCGGCGGCGGGAACATCGCGATGAAGGCATCCTGGATGCCGGCATATTTCTTGTTAAGCGCGGCCGCGATCGCCGGACCGCTGAGCGACGGATCCTTGCGCTCGTCAAACGGCTTCAGGGTCGAGAACACGATGCCGGCGTTGGACGAGTTGGTGAAGCCGGAGATCGACAGGCCGGGAAACGCCACCGAGCTTTCGACACCCGGCTGGGTCAGCGCGATGTCGCTCATCTTGCGGATCACTTCCTCGGTCCGGTCGAGCGTCGCACCGTCAGGCAGCCGGGCAAAGCCGACCAGATACTGCTTGTCCTGGCCCGGCACGAAGCCGCTCGGCACCTGCTTGAACAGCACGCCGGTCATGCCGATCAGCAGCACATAGAGGCCGATCACCACGGCCTTGCCATAGATCACCTTGGTGACGGTGCGGCCGTAGTTCTCCGACGACTTCGTGAAGACCTTGTTGAAGCCGCGGAAGAACCAGCCCAGCGACTTTTCCATGCCCCGGGTCAACCAATCCTTCGGCTCGTCATGCCCCTTCAAGAGCAGCGCCGACAGCGCCGGCGACAGCGTCAGCGAATTGATCGCCGAGATCACGGTCGAGATCGCAATCGTCAGCGCGAACTGCTTGTAGAACTGTCCGGTGAGGCCGGAGATGAAGGCAAGCGGCACGAACACCGCGATCAAGACCAGCGCGATCGCGATGATCGGGCCGGACACTTCGCGCATCGCCTGGTTGGTGGCATCGCGCGGCGACAGGCCGGATTCGATGTTGCGCTCGACATTCTCGACCACGACGATGGCGTCGTCGACCACGATGCCGATCGCGAGCACCAGGCCGAACAGGCTGAGCGCGTTGATCGAGAAGCCGAACACATGCATCACCGCGAAGGTGCCGACGATCGACACCGGGACCGCGATCAAGGGAATGATCGAGGCGCGCCAGGTCTGCAGGAACAGGATCACGACCAGCACGACGAGCGCGATCGCCTCGAGCAGCGTGTGGATGACGGCCTCGATCGAGGAGCGCACGAATTGCGTCGGATCGTAGACGATCTGGTACGACACGCCTTCCGGCATGTTCTTCTTGATCTCGGCCATGGTGGCGCGGACGTGGTCGGAGATCTCCAGCGCGTTCGAACCCGGCGCCTGGAAGATCGGGATCGCGACCGCCTGCTTGTTGTTGAGCAGCGAGCGCAGGCCGTATTCGGAGGCGCCGAGCTCGATCCGGGCGACGTCGCGCAGCCGCACCACCTCGCCGTTCGAGCCGGTCTTCACCACGATGTCGCCGAATTGTTCCTCGGTCGACAGCCGTCCCTCCGCGTTGACGGAGAGCTGGAGGTCGAGGCCCTTGACGCTGGGCGAGGAGCCGACCACGCCGGCTGCGGCCTCGACGTTCTGCGCCTGGATCGCGCGCACGACGTCGCTTGCGGTCAGCGCATGTTCGGCGGCCTTCTGCGGATCGACCCAGACCCGCATCGAATAGTCGCCGGCGCCATAAAGCTGGACGTCGCCGACGCCGTCGATCCGCGCCAGCCGATCCTTGACGTTGAGCACTGCGTAGTTGCGCAGATACGTCATGTCGTAGCGGTTGTTCGGCGACAGCAGATGCAGGACCATGGTGAGGTCGGGCGAGCTCTTCTTGGTGATGATGCCGAGCTGGCGCACCACGGCCGGCAGGCGGGGCTCGGCCTGCTGCACGCGGTTCTGCACCAGCTGGGTCGCCTTGTCGGGGTCGGTGCCGAGACGGAACGTCACCGTCAGCGTCATCGCGCCGTCGGTGGTCGCCTGGCTCGACATATAGAGCATGCCCTCGACGCCGTTGATCTGCTCCTCGATCGGCGTCGCGACCGTCTCGGCGATCACCTTCGGATTTGCGCCGGGATAGGTCGCGCGCACCACGACCGACGGCGGCACCACGTCGGGATATTCCGAGATCGGCATCGCCAGCAGCGAGATCAGGCCGGCCAGGAAGATCAGGATCGACAGCACGCCGGCGAAGATCGGCCGGTCGATGAAGAATTTTGAGAGATTCATGGCTCCGCCCCGCGTGCAGCGCCTAGCGCTGCACGACGTGCTGGTTGGTTTCAGTGGATGCCTGTTGCATGCCGCGCGCGCCCATCTCGGCGACTTCCATCTTCAGAAGTGCGCCGGGACGCACGCGCTGCAGGCCGTTGACGACGATGCGGTCGCCGGACTTCAGGCCCGCGGTCACGATCCGCAGACCATCGACCGCGCCGCCGAGCGTGACGGAGCGGTACACGGCGCGGCTGTCGTCGCCGACCAGCATGACGAACTTCTTGTCCTGGTCGGTGCCGACGGCACGTTCGTCGATCAGCACCAGCGTCTGCTGCTTGGGCTGGCCCATGCGCACGCGGGCAAACTGCCCAGGGATCAGCCGGCCGTCTTCGTTATTGAACACGGCGCGGACGCGAATCGTGCCGCTCTGCCCGTTGACCTGGTTGTCGATCAGCTGGATGTGCCCCTTGGAGCTGAGGCCGCCCGATGTCACCATGTCGACCGGGATCTGATCGAGATTGCCGCGCTTGCCGGAGGCGTCCGCGATCGAGTTCAGCGCGCGCAGCACGACCTCCTCATCCGCATCGAAGCTCGCATAGATCGGATTGACCGAGACCAGCGAGGTCAGGACCGGCGAGGATGTCCCTGCCGCGACGAGATTGCCGACCGTGACCTCGATCCGGCCGACCCGGCCGTCGACCGGCGCGCGGACCTCGGTGTAGTCGAGATTGAGCTTTGCGGTCTGCAGCGCGGCTTCGGCGGCCTTGACGTTGGCGATCGCCTCGCGATTGGTGTTGTCGCGCTGGTCGAAATCGCGCTTCGTCACGATGTTGTTGCCGACCAGTTGCGCGCCGCGCTCGACCTCGTTTGCGGCAAACACCGCGCGGGCCTTCGCGGCCTCGAGCTGGGCCTGGGCCCGGTCGACCTCGGCCGCGTAGGGTGCGGGGTCGATCTTGAACAGGATGTCGCCGGACTTCACCAGCGCGCCCTCGGTGAAATTGGTCGCCAGGATCGCGCCCGCCACCCGCGGCCGAAGCTGGACGCGGTCGACGGCCTCGAGCCTGCCCGAGAAGTCATCGAACAGGGTGGTCGGCCGGAGCTGGATCACGGCCACAGTCACCGGCACCGCCGGTTCAGGGGCGGCGGCCGCGGTCGCCTGCGCAGCGTGGAAATAGTGGCCGGTCGCGATCGAACCGGCCACCGCGAGGCGCCGAGGATCACGACACCGCCGACGACGCGTCGGAAACGGCCGGAACGGGCATTTTGGATTGACGAAGGCATTCACGCGCTCCAGATATCTGTAGTGTTCGCTACAGATGTGGAGCTGGACGCCGGTTCGCAAGATACTTATGTATCGAGCACTATGAATTTATTATCTCATTCGTGGGGAAATGGGAAGTCGCGGAAAACATCACGTGCAACAAGAGGATAAGCTAGGGACAATCCGTCACAGAAACGGCACCCGGCTTACGGAGCAACAAAAATGGGAATGGGACGCCCCCGCGCCTTCGACGCGGACGCCGCTTTGGACCGGGCCATGGATGTGTTCTGGCGCCACGGTTACGAGGGCACCACGATCGCGCAGCTCACCGAGGCGATGAATATCAATCCGCCGAGCCTCTACGCCGCCTTTGGCAGCAAGGAGGGCCTGCTGAAGGCCGCGCTCGACCGCTACTCCGAAAAGCGCGACGCCTGGATGGAAAAGGTTTTGGGCGCTTCCACCGCCCGAGAGGTCGCCGAACGATTTCTGATGGAGCACGCGGACGCCCAGACCGATCCCGCCAACCCGCCCGGCTGTCTGCTGGTCCAGGGCGGCCTTGCCTGCGGCACCGGCTCGGAAAATGTTCCATTCGAACTGGCCGCGCGCCGCACCCACACCGAAGACCAGTTGCGCGAGCGCTTTGTCCGCGCCAAGGCCGAACGCGATTTGGACGAAAACGCCGATCCGGCCATGCTTGCCCGCTATCTCTCCGCGGTCACATCGGGCATGTGCGTGATGGCCTCCTCGGGCGCCGACCGCAACGCGCTGCGCGAGATCGCGGCAGTGTCGCTGAAGGCCTTCGATGAGCAGGCGAAGGCCTGAGCCGCCGCCTCTTTCGTCACCACATCGTCTGTCGCGCGCGCTCCGGCCATTCGCGATCGTATTTCTCGCCGCCGACCGTGTGCTCGCTCATCTCGGCGAGGATCTGGCCCGGCGTCGGCAGGGCCTTCGGATCGACCCGCTTGTCCGGATTCCAGAGGTCGGAACGCACGATCGCGCGGGCGCACTGGAAGTAGATCTCGTCCACATTCATCACGATCACCGTCCGCGGCGCCTTGCCTTCCATCTTGAAGGAGGCCAGGAGCTCCGGCTCGGCCGTGACATAGGCCCGGCCGTTGACGCGCAGCGTGCTGCCCGAGCCCGGGATCAGGAACAATAGCCCGACGCGGGGATCGCGAACGATGTTGCGCAGCGAATCGCAGCGATTGTTGCCGCGGCGATCCGGCATCATCAGCGTCTTGGCATCATGGATGCGCACGAAGCCCGGCAAGTCGCCGCGCGGCGAGCAATCGAGCCCCTCGGGCCCCGAGGTCGCAAGCGACACGAATGGCGACTTCTCGATGAGCACACGATAGAGCGGCGTCACGTGATCGGCGACCTTCACGGTCGACGCGTCGTTCGGGAAGCCGTAGATCGTCTCAAGCTGCTCGATCGTAGAGATCACCGACATTCGTGCTGTTCTCCTCGCTTGTTTCTTGACGCGTTTTCTTCACGCGAACCGGTATCCACTTCGCTCGAAAACGCTCTATTCGTCCCAGCGCTCGCCCTTGATGATGCGGACAAGCTGTCGCGCGTGATATTCGGCGTTGCCGGAGTTGACGATGGTGAAATCAGGCGTCGACGTGCTTTCGTCGACGGTGCGGGCCAGCCGCTGCGCGAGAAGGCCGTCGCTGCTGCGTGCCCGCATCGCGAGCCGCGCCGCCAGCACATCCGGCGGCGCCGTAACCGACACCACGACGGCATTGGTGTAGTGGCGGCGCGCTACCGCGATCACCGTGCGCGAGACGTTCGCGATCACGGTGCGCCCGGCGCGGATCTCATCGTCGATCGCCCGCGACAGCGCATAGCGATGGCCGTGCGCTTCCCAGTGCATGGCGTAGTCGCCGGCGGCGGCCGCGCGCTGGAAGGCCTCCGCGCTGACCTCTTCATTGTCTTCCGAGGCCGAGGCCTGGCGGGTGATCAGGCGGCGGGGAAACACGACGCCTCGATCGTCGGCGCAGGCCGCCTTCGCCAGCCCCAGCAGCGTATCCTTGCCGGCGCCGCTCGGGCCGACCACCAGGATCAACCGGCCCGGACCGATCGTGGTGGCGTGCTGCTGCGCGGCGACGGCAGGGATTTCGCTCATGCGACCCTGGCTCCTTCGCGCCAGACGCCGCGCACGACAGGCAGATCGCGCGCAACATGCACGCGGATCAGATCGGCCCGTCTGCCGACCGCGATCTCGCCGCGATCGGCGAGCCCGACCGCCTCGGCGGGCGTCTTGGTCACGGTGCGGACGGCGGACGCAAGATCGATCGCCGGCACATGCCGCGACAGCTGCAGCGCCGCCATCAGCAGGCTGGAGGGGATGTAGTCCGACGACAGGATATCGAGCATGCCCTCATTTGCGAGATCGACGGCGGCGATATTGCCGGAGTGTGACCCGCCGCGCACCACGTTCGGCGCGCCCATCAGGATGTCGATGCCGGCGGCGTGCAGCCCGCGCGCGGCTTCCATCGTGGTCGGGAATTCCGCGACCGCGACCTTGTCGTTGACGGCGTCGAACACGTTTTCATCCGTGGTGTCGTCGTGGCTCGCCAGCGGAATCCTGTACTGATGCGCCAGCGCGACGATCGCGCGGGTGTTGGCCACGGCATATTCCTTCTGATAGGCGAAGCGCCGTGCGAACAGCACGTCGAGCTGGGCATCGGTCATGCCGCCGCCCTTGCCGCGGTAGTAATCGCGCAGCTTCACCTCGTCGCGGAACTGGCGCTGGCCCGGCGTATGGTCCATCAGCGACATCAGCCGCACGTCGGGCCGCTCGATCAGCTCCTTGGCCTCGGCGACGACGTCAGGCATCGGCACCTCGCAGCGCAGATGCAGGAAGTGATCGGCACGCAGCAGGTCCTCCTCGCGCGCGGCCGAGATCGCCGCCGCCAGCACGCCGGCGCGGCCGTCGACATCCTCGGCGCCGTCCTCGCGCCAGACCCGCAGCGAATCGAGCACGGTAGTGATGCCCGAGGTCGCGAGCTGGCCATCATAGGAGATCACGGCCGCGACCGGATTCCAGAACACCTTCGGCCGCGGCACGTAGTGCATTTCGAGATGGTCGGTGTGCAGCTCGATCAGCCCGGGCATCAGGAGATCGCCGCCGGCGTCCTCCGCTGCCCCGGGTGCCCTGCCCTCGCCGAACTCGGCGATCTTGCCGTCAGCGATAGCGACCCAGCCCTGCTCGATCACGCGATCGGCGAGGACCAGCCGGGCGTTGCCGATGATCGTGTCTTGCTTGGCGGTCATTTCAAACGGTCCTTCAGGCAGCAGCTGCGAACGAGGTCACATCGACGATACGGTCGGCGATCAGATGGCGGATTTCGTCGTCATGGACAATCGCGACCATCGCGACGCCCCTGGTCTTCTTCTCCGCGATCAGCTCGACCACCACTGCGCGATTCGCCGCATCGAGCGAAGCGGTCGGCTCGTCCAGCAGCAGGATCGGCAGGTCCGAGATGAAGCCGCGCGCGATGTTGACGCGCTGCTGCTCGCCGCCGGAGAAGGTCGAGGGCGGCAAGGTCCACAGCCGCTCCGGAATGTTGAGGCGGCGCAACAGACGCCCGGCGCGTTCGCGGGCCTCCTCGCGCGCCACGCCGTTGACGATCAACGGCTCGGCGACGACGTCGATCGTCGCCACCCGCGGCACCGCGCGCAGGAACTGGCTGACATAGCCGATGGTCGAGCGGCGGATGCTCAGCACCTGCCGTGGTTCGGCGGTCGCGAGGTCGATCAGCTTGCCGCGGTGGCGGATGCCGATCCGGCCACTGTCGCAGCGATAATTGCCGAAGATCATCTTCAGGATCGAAGATTTGCCGGCGCCCGATGGGCCCGACAGCACCACGCACTCGCCCGGATCGGCGTGGAATGAAACGCCCCGCACCACCGGCAGCTCGACGCCGCCTTGCAGATGCATGGTGAAGGTCTTCTCGGCGTTGGCAAGTTCGATCATCGCGGTCATTGACAAGCTCATGGCGGAAGTATCGAGGAAACGAGTAGCTGCGTATAGGGCTCGCGGGGATCATCGAGCACCTGGTCGGTGAGACCGGTCTCGATGACACGGCCGCCTTTCATCACCATCACGCGATGCGACAGCAGGCGCGCGACCGCGAGATCGTGGGTCACGACGATGGCCGCAAGGCCGAGCTCGTTGACGAGATTGCGCATCAGGTCGAGCAGGCGCGCCTGCACCGAGACGTCGAGGCCGCCGGTCGGCTCGTCCATGAACACCAGCCGCGGCTCGGTGACGAGGTTGCGCGCGATCTGCAGCCGCTGCCGCATGCCGCCGGAATAGGTCTTCGGCGCATCGTCGATGCGGCCGACATCGATCTCGACCCGATCGAGCCAGGTCGACGCGGTGTCGCGGATCCGGCCGTAGTGATTCCAGCCGACCGCCATCAGCCGCTCGCCGACATTAGCGCCAGCCGAAACGCCCATGCGGAGGCCCTGCGCCGGGTCCTGATGCACAAAGCCCCAGTCGGTGCGGAACAGGAAGCGCCGCTCCGCTTCGCCGAGCTCGGCGAGATCGCGCAGCACGCCGTCGCGCATCCGGTAGGACACCCGCCCCGCGCTCGGCGCAAGCTGCGCGGAGAGCAGTTGCAGCAGGGTCGACTTGCCCGAACCGGACTCGCCGACGATCGCCAGCACCTCGCCGGGATAGAGCGCGAACGAGACATCGCGGCAGGCCGGGAGCCGGCCGTAATTCTTGGCAAGCCCCTCCGCCACCAGCAGCGGCTGATCGTTGTCGAGGCTCGAGAGCTCAGACATGCGCCTTCTCCTTGTGCGGCGCCGCGCTCTCGGTGCCGTGATGGCCGGCGGCCTGGCGCTGCTCGCAGAAGTCGGTGTCGGAGCAGACGAACATCCGCCCGCCCTTGTCGTCGGTGACGATCTCGTCGAGATAGGAATTATCGGCGCCGCACAGCGCGCAGGGCGCGTTGAAGCGGTAGCGCGTGAACGGATGATCCTCGAAATCCAGCGAGACCACGGTGGTGTAGGGCGGGATCGCGTAGATGCGCTTCTCGCGGCCGGCGCCGAACAGCTGCAAGGCCGCGCAATTGTCCATCTTCGGATTGTCGAATTTCGGCGTCGGCGACGGGTCCATCACGTAGCGTGCGTTGACCTTCACCGGATAGGCGTAGGCGGTCGCGATGTGGCCGAAGCGCGCGATGTCCTCGTAGAGCTTGACATGCATCAGCCCGTATTCGGCGAGCGCGTGCATGCGCCGCGTCTCGGTCTCGCGCGGCTCGAGAAAGCGCAGCGGCTCGGGGATCGGCACCTGATAGACCAGCACCTGTCCGGCGTGCAGCGACGCTTCGGGAATGCGGTGCCGAGTCTGGATCACGGTCGCGTCCGTGGTCGAGGTCGTGGTCGCGACACCCGCGGTCTTGCCGAAGAACTTGCGGATCGAGATCGCGTTGGTGGTATCGTCCGAACCCTGGTCGATCACCTTCAGCACGTCGCCGGGGCCGAGGATCGCCGCCGTCACCTGCACGCCGCCGGTGCCCCAGCCATAGGGCATCGGCATCTCGCGGCTCGCGAACGGCACCTGATAGCCGGGGATCGCGATCGCCTTCAGGATCGCGCGGCGGATCATCCGCTTGGTCTGCTCGTCGAGATAGGCGAAATTGTACGTCGGCGCGTTCATTCCGCGGCCTCCTGCAGTTCGACGGCTTCGTTGGCTTCCGCGAACTCCTGCCGCAGCTTGCGGAGCAGGCCGAGCTCGGACTGGAAGTCGACGTAATGCGGCAACTTCAGATGCTCGACGAAGCCGGTCGACTGGACATTGTCGGAGTGCGACATCACGAACTCCTCGTCCTGCGCCGGCGCCGCCGCCTCCTCGCCGAGCTCGCGTGCGCGCAGCGCGCGGTCGACCAGCGCCATCGACATGGTCTTGCGCTCGCTCTGTCCGAAGGCGAGGCCATAGCCGCGGGTAAAGCACGGCGCCTCGGTGGTCGAGCCCTTGAACTGGTTGACCATCTGGCACTCGGTCAGCTCGATCGAGCCGAGCGGCACCGCGAAGCCGACGTCTTCGGCTGAGAATTCGACCTCGACCTCGCCGAAGCGGATCTCGCCGGCGAAGGGATGATTGCGGCCGTAGCCGCGCTGCGTCGAATAGCCGAGTGCGAGCAGAAAGCCCTCGTCGCCGCGCGCCAGATTCTGCAGCCGCAGATCGCGATAGGCCGGGAAGCTCAGCGGCTCGCGCGTGAGGTCGCCGACCGGCGCGTCGGCGTCCGCCTGCGGCGACGATTCGATCAAGCCGTCGCGGCCGAGAATGTCGGTCACCCGCGGCGTTGCCGCCTGCGAGGCTTCCGCGGTCACCGGCTGCTCCGGCACAAAGCCTTCCGCGAGCTGCGGATCGAGCAGGCGATGGGTGTAATCGAAGGTCGGCCCCAGGATCTGGCCGCCCGGAACGTCCTTGAAGGTCGAGGAGATGCGCCGCCGCACCTGCATCTCGCCGGTATTGACCGGCTCGGTGGCGCCAAAACGCGGCAGCGTGGCGCGGAAGGCACGAACCAGGAAGATCGCCTCGATCATGTCGCCGCGCGCCTGCTTGATCGCGAGCGCCGCTAGCTCGCGATCGTAGAGCGAGCCTTCGGTCATCACGCGGTCGACACCGAGCGCGAGCTGCTCGGAGATCTGCGCCAGCGTCACCTCGGGCACATCGCGATCGCCGCGCCGCTCATGCGCGAGCAGCCGATGAGCGTTCTCGATGGCGCGCTCGCCTCCCTTGACGGCTACATACATCGCTCACACTCCGCTTGCGATCAGCCGCGTGGTGCGCGGGATCGCGACAATCTTGTCGTCATGGACCAGCACGACGTCGACGCCGCGCGGGAACAGCGCTTCATTGATCGACAGCCGCTGGAACAGGTCGCGCGGCTTGATCATCGCCTGCAACAGCGCGCTGCCGTCGATGCCGGGACCTTTCAGCTCGAAGGCCGGGCCCTGCGTCAGGCTGTCGACCTGCAGGATCAGCGTGGTCGAACGATCCGGATACTCGCTGCTGCCGAACGCGAAGCGGTCGAGCACGGGCAGGTTGGCCGGATCGCCGATCAGCGCGAAGCTTGCGATCGAGGAATCGGCGATCACCGGCGCGCTGGCGTGAAACTTCAGCCAGCGGGCGACGTCCGGTGTCGCCGACATCGCGGCGTCGAGCCAGATCGGCGTATCATGATCGAACAGCGTCAGCGCGATCGCGGCCGAGCCGCGCATCATGCCGGCGGGCGTTCCGACATCAGCGGCGACGCGCTGCACGCTGCCTGGGCGCGCCATCGCATCCATCACGGAGCGGAACGTGGATTGCGCCGACAGCACCTTGTCGGCAAACCCTGCGGGCATTTCGGCAATCGTCGTCATTGCATCACCCCTCACCGCGCACCATCGTGTAGAAATCAACCCGCGTCGCCGCGGTCTCCGCGGCCTTGCGGGCGCGTTCGGCATTCATGGCAACACGCAGCGGCGCGATCACCTTCGCTTCGACCTCGCCGGACAGCTCCGCCGATTGCACCATGGCGTCGCACAGCGCGATCATCTGCGCCTTGTGCGCATCGCGGCCGAGCGTGTAGCCGAAGCCCACCTCGCCGGTCGCAAGCCGCACCGCCGCGCGCGACACCGTCGCCTCGCCGAGGTTGAACGGCGCACCGTCACCGCCGATCCGCCCGCGCATCATCACGAGGCCGTTCTCCGGCTCGCGCAGGTTTTCATGCGTGGGCACTGCGATCGCCGCCAGCCTGCCTGCAATGTCGGCCGCGGCGGAGTGCGCCAGCACCGACATCGCGGCCTTGCGCTGGGCCTGTTTGCTGTCTGCTCCGGTCGAACTCATGGTCGAATTCATGTGCAACCTTTGGGCAACCTTGCTTGGATCAAGTTGTCTATGATAATAGACAACTTGATAGCCGAGTGCCATGACTGTTTCGTGACAAACCGAAGATTTCTGGTATCACCGCGCCATGAGCATGCAGGAAAGTTCCGGCGTCGCCTTGTGGCGGCAGGTCGCTGACGGCATCGAGCGCGGCATCGCCGACGGCCGCTTTGCCGCGGGCGAAAAGCTGCCCGGCGAGATGGAGATCGCCGAGACTTACCGGGTCAACCGCCACACCGTGCGGCGGGCGCTCGCCGCACTGGCGGAGCGCGGCCTGGTGCGCGCCGAGCGCGGCAGCGGCACCTATGTCGAAGCTCAGCGCCTTGCCTACCCGCTGCGCTCACGCACGCGATTCTCCGAGATCGTCGGCGCCGGCGGCCACGAGCCGCGCGGCCAGCTGATCGATGCAGGCAGTGATGTCGCCAATCGCGAGATCGCGCGCGAGCTGGGCTTGAAGATTGGCGCGCCGCTGATCCGGATCGAAGCGGTGCGTCTCGCCGACCGGACGCCGATCTGCGTTTCCACCACCTGGCTGTCGGCCGAGCGCTTTCCCGATGCAGGCAGCGTGTTCGCCGACGTTCGCTCGATGACGAAGCTGCTCGGGCATTACGGCGTGAAGGATTACCACCGCGCCTCGACCCGGATCACCGCGGCGATTGCCGATGCGACCGACGCCGCACGGCTCGATCTGCCGCTGGGCCGGCCGGTGCTGGTGGTCGACGCGACCGATGTCGATATGCTGGACCGCCCGCTGGTGACCAAGCGCTCGCGCTTCGCCGCCGAGCGCGTGGAGTTTCTCGTCGAGAATAGCTGATCTCTCTACTCCCTCGCCCCGCTCTTGCGGGGAGAGGGGTTGGGGTGAGGGGCTGCCTCCGCGAATCCGACAGATGTGAGTACGGGGACAAACCCCTCACCCGGATTGCACCGGACGATGCTTCGCATCGCCGAGCGCAATCCGACCTCTCCCCGCAAGCGCGGGGCGAGGTGACGTCCTACACCACCGCCCTTTGGCCGATGATGGCAAAGCGCAGCTTGCTCGAGATGAAATCGATCGCGGCGACCGCAATCAGGATCATCAGGATCAGGAACGACACCTTCTGCCATTCCAGCACGCGGATCTGCTCGGCGAGCTGCAGCCCGATGCCGCCGGCGCCGACGATGCCGATGATGGTGGCCGAACGCGTGTTCGATTCGATGAAATAGAGCACCTGCCCGGCGATCACAGGCAGCACCTGCTGCAGCAGGCCGAAGCGGATTTCATGCAACGCGTTGCCGCCGGAGGCGCGGATGCCCTCGACCTGCTTGCGGTCCGCCGCCTCGATCGCCTCGGAGAACAGCTTTCCGAACGCGCCGAAGTCGGAGACCATGATCGCCAGCACACCGGCAAACGGGCCGAGGCCGACGACGTTGATCCAGACCAGCGCCCAGATCAACGTATCGACGCCGCGGATCGAATCCAGGAAGCGGCGCACCGGAAAGCGGATCAGGTTCGAGGGGATGATGTTGCGCGCCGCCAAGAGGCTGACCGGCAGCGCAAAGAGGGCCGCAAGCGTGGTGCCGAGCAGCGCGATCGACAGGGTCTCGCCGAGCGCCTGCATGTAGAGCGGGAACGACGAGCCCGGATTCGGCGGGATCATCATCATGGTGATCCAGCCGAGCTGGCTCATCCCCGTGATCAGCTTCGACGGCGAGAAGTCGAGATCGACCAGGCCGTATGCGAAGATCGCGAGCGCCGCCACGATCACGGCCGGCAGCGCCAGCCGTGCCGACGCCGGACGTTCGAACACGCCGGCGTATTTCCCGCGCAATTCCGCGGTGTCCGGCTTCGGCAGCTGGCTCATCGGCGGGTTTCCTTGCCGAACAGCCGGCCGCGCAGCCAGCCGGTCGAGATGTCGATGATGAAGACGGTGACGATGATGGTGACGAGGATCGCGCTGACGTCGGAATAGTAGAACTTGCGGATCGCGACCACCAGCTCCTGCCCGATGCCGCCGGCGCCGACGAAGCCCATCACCGACGCCTCGCGGACATTGATCTCGAAGCGCAGCAGCGCATAGCTGGCGTAGCCCGCCGAGACCTGCGGCAGGATGCCAAAGCGCATGCAGGACAGCCAGCTCGCGCCGGTGGAGCGGATGCCCTCGACCGGCTTCATGTCGGCATTCTCGACGATCTCGGCGAACAGCTTGCCGAGCGCCCCGGTGGTGTGGATCGCAATCGCCAGCACGCCGGCCATCGGCCCGAGGCCGAACGCGATCACGAAGATCAGCGCGAACACGATGCCGGGTACGGTGCGGGCGAATTCGAGCAGGCGACGGACGGTAAAGCGCACCCACGGTCCCGGCGAGGTGTTCTGGGCCGCGAAGAAGTTCAGCGCAAAGGCGAACACGGCACCGGTCAAGGTGCCGACATAGCTGATCAGGAGGGTCTCACCGAGCAGCCGCAGCCATTTCTTCAAGCCCCAGAACCATTCCACCGGATCGGTCCAGACCCGGGCACCGGAATCCAGCGTCAGGATGCGGTCGAAATAGCTGACGAAGTTGCCGAAATAGGTGAAGAACGTGTGCAGATTCACATCGGCGCCGAGCGCCGCGATAAAAAGCGCCGCGCAGAACACCGCGGCCGCCACCGTTACCTTCAGCCGCTTGCGCGCGACCGCCTTGCGATAGGCATCGTTCAGCGTCGCCAATTGCTGCGCGGGAAGGATGGAAATGGCGGTCGCCATCGATGCGGGCCAGTCTGCTCGAGGGGTGAACGAAAAGGGCCGGGTTGTCGAAACCCGGCCCAATTCAGCAGCGACGTGCGATCAGGAGCCTTTCTTGCGCAGAGCGTCGACGAACTTGATCAGCTCGATGGTCTTGTCGTAGTCGGCGTTGGTGACTGGCTGCCACGGACGGTTCTTGCCGTCGGACAGCTTCTTGAAGGCTTCCGGATCCTTCGTCGGCATGTCGAGGAAGGCCTGCTTGATCTTCGCCTTCATGTCGTCGGGAAGGCTCTCGAGATAGGCGTAGGGCGAGTTGATGATCAGGTCGGACTTCACGATGATGCGGAAGTCCTCCTTCTTCAGCGGCGTGCCGTCGCTCGACTTCACCATGTTCTTGGCGAGCATGCGGGTCAGGTTGGAATCGTCGTCGGCATTCCACCAGTTGGCGGCGACGTCGACGGTGCCCTGCGCCAGCGCCAGCACGGCGTTCTCATGGCTGCCGGTGAAGACGACCTTGGAGAAGTAGGTCTCCGGATCGATCCCCATCTGGTTCAGCTTGAAACGCGGCATGTTGTTGCCGGAGGTCGAGTTGGGATCGACCAGGCCGATATTCTTGCCCTTGAGGTCTTCGACCTTCTGGTACGGGCTCTTGGCGAGCACGTAGAACACCGAATAATAGCCCTTCGAACCGTCGGCATTGACGTCGATCACGAACGCGTCGGTCTTGACGCCGGTGAGGCGGGCGCGGGCGAACGACGCCGGGCCGTAGTAACCGATGTGGATGTTGCCGGCGCGCTGGCCCTCGATGACGGCTGCGTAGTCGTTGGCGACGCGCAGGGTCACCTTGATGCCGAGTTCCTTCGACAGATATTCGGTGAGCGGGCCGTAGCGCTCGGTAACGCCGGACCCGTTTTCGGCGGGAATCACCGCGAAGGTAATCTCCGGATACTTGGTCTTCCAGTCCTCGGCCGAAGCCGATCCTGCAAATGCCAGCGCAGCGGCGCCGGCCAGAATGATGCGACGAGTGATCATGTTACCCCTCTTTGGTAGTTACGCCTGTTGGCCGGGCGAAATGCCCGGTTGCCCTGTTTTTCGAAAATGCGCCGCTCAGGCCGCGGCTGCGGTGCCGAGCGCCGGAGCAGTTGCGCCATCGGGCTCGGGCAGCGGTGCCGCGCCCATGACGTCATTGGCCTCGAGGTCATAGAGCTCGCGGGCAATATGGTCGGTCAGCGCCGCGGGGGCGCCGTCGAACACCACGCGACCCGCCGCCATGCCGATCAGGCGATCGCAATAGGTTCGCGCCAGGTCGAGGGAATGCAGGTTGCAGAGCACCGTGATGCCGAAATGCTTGTTGATGCGCAGCAGCGCATCCATCACGATCTTGGTGTTGCGCGGATCGAGCGAAGCGATCGGCTCGTCGGCAAGAATGATGTCGGGCTCCTGCACCAGCGCGCGGGCAATCGCGACCCGTTGCTGCTGGCCGCCGGAGAGCTGGTCGGCGCGCTGCGCCGCGAGCTGGGCGATGTCGAACTGCTCGAGAGCGGACAGCGCAAGCACCCTGTCCTGCTCCGGCCAGACCTGCGCCAGCGAACGCCAGGACGGGATCTGGGCAAGCCGTCCCATCAGCACGTTGGTCAGCACGTCGAGGCGGCCGACGAGATTGAATTGCTGGAAGATCATCGCCGAGCGCGCCCGCCACTGCCGCAGCGCCTTGCCGCGCAACGCCGTCACGTCAGTGCCTTCGAACAGGATACGGCCGGAGGTCGGATCGGCGAGACGGTTGATCATCCGCAGCAATGTCGACTTGCCGGCACCGGAGCGGCCGATCACGCCGACGAAGCTGCCCGGCGCGATCGAAAAGGATGCGTTATCGACTGCGGCCTTTGTGCCGAACCGGCACGTCAAACCTTCCACCACCAGCATGCAATGCTCCAACCGCGTCGCGTTGGGCCATCGCTATCCCCGGTGCTTGACAGTTATGTGACGTGACATTGCAGTGCGGCGATCGTCCACACCCCTCCTCTGCCGTTCGTTTGACGTCATCGCAACGTCATGATGTTGTCATCAAGCGTCCCGATGACGAGCCCGCATCTCCCCGGAAGCCAACGATTTGCAAAATTTGCGGAGGCCCTGATGGCCGGAAAAACACTCTCGGTTGTGCCGACGATCGACCCGACTGCGTCGGTGCGCGAGAGCAAGCTCGGCAAATATACCGAAGTCGGCGCGCGCACCATCCTGCTTGAAGTCAGCATGGATGAATATTCCTACGTCGTGAACGACAGCCAGATCACCTACACCTCGATCGGCAAGTTCTGCTCGATCGCGGCGATGACCCGCATCAATCCCGGCAACCACCCGATGCATCGCGCGACGCAGGCGCATTTCACTTACCGCGCCAGCGCCTATTTTCCCGGCGAGAGCGACGACACCGACTTCTTCAACTGGCGACGTGCGCATCGCGTGCATATCGGCCATGATGTCTGGATCGGTCACGGTGCGATCCTGCTGCCGGGCCGGAACGTCGGAACCGGCGCTGTCGTCGCTGCAGGCGCGATCGTGACCAAGGATGTGCCCGCCTACACCATCGTTGCCGGTAATCCGGCGCGTCCGGTCAAGCGGCGCTTCTCCGAGACAGCAGCGGATCGCCTCACAGCCCTCGCGTGGTGGGACTGGGATCACGAAACACTTCGTCGTGTCCTGCCCGACTTCCGCACGCTCGCGGTCGAGGAATTTCTCGACAAGTACGAGGCCGAGGCCGTATCCCAATCACGGAATAAATAACGGAGCACCGTATCGTGACGGACATTTTCATCGAGGGCGGACGCGCGCTGGTTGACGGTGCCTTGGTCGAGACCTCGCTGCGGACCTCAGGCCGCGACATCGGCGCGCTCGACGCCGAACAGGGCCGCGCCGCGCTCCACATCAATGCCGGCGGCCTGCTGGTGCTGCCCGGCATCATCGATCTGCACGGCGATGCGTTCGAGCGGCAGATGATGCCGCGCCCCGGCGTCGATTTCCCGACCGACGTGGCGCTGATCGACAGCGACCGGCAAGCGATCGCCAACGGCATCACCACCGTCTTCCATGGCACGACCTGGTCGTGGGAGCCCGGCCTGCGCAGCGCGGAGAACGCGCGCAAGCTGCTCGATGCGATCGAGGCGCTGCGGCCGCAGCTCGCCGCCGATACGCGCTTCCACCTGCGTCACGAGACCCACAATCTCGAAGCCGAAGCCGAGATCATTCAATGGCTCACCGAAGGCCGCATCGACCTGTTCGCCTTCAACGACCACAGCAACGTCAAGCCGAAGAAGCGCAACCAGCTGGCCGAACGCACCGGGCTCTCCGTCGAAGCCGTCAACGACATGCTCGATCGGATCGTGGCGCGCCGTCCCGTGGTGCCCGCCTCGATCGCACGACTGGCGGCCGCAGCACGCGCGGCGAACATTCGGATGCTCTCGCATGACGACAACACCCCGGCGATGCGCCAGGAGTTTCGCGCGCTCGGCGCCACGATCGCCGAATTCCCCGTCAATGAAGAGACCGCGCGCGATGCCGCGGCCGCGGGCGACTTCATCGTGTTCGGGGCGCCCAATGTGGTGCGCGGCGGCAGCCACACCGGCTGGACCAAGGCATCCGACATGATCGCACAGGGCCTCTGCTCGGTGCTGGCGTCGGACTACTATTATCCGGCGCAACTGCTCGCCGCGTTCCGCCTCGCCGCCGATGGCATCCTGCCGCTCACCAAGGCCTGGGACCTGATCTCGTCGGCGCCGGCACGCGCGGCCGGGCTTGCCGATCGCGGCGTGATTGCCGCGGGCCGCCGCGCCGACATCATCGTCGTCGACGACAAGGTGCCGCAGCGGCCGCGCATCGTCGCCGTAATATCAGCCGGACGGCTGGTGCATCTGGCTGATGCGAGCTGCCTCGTTCACTCGCTCGCCCCGCGCAAAACGGTTGCGGCAGCATAGTCAGGACCTATTCTGCTGCCATGGCCAACACTCCGCGCTACGCGATCTATTATGCGCCGTCGCCCGACAGCGCCCTGCACCGCTTCGGCTCGACGCTGCTCGGCTACGACGCCGTGTCGGGCGACGACCTGCCGTTTCCCGATGGCGTCGCGCCGGACTGGCGCGAGGTGACGGAGGACCCGCGCAAATACGGCTTCCACGCCACGCTGAAGGCACCCACTGCGCTCGCCGATGGCACGAACGAGTCCGAGCTTGTCGACGCTTGCGCTGCCTTCGCCGGGCGCGGGCGGCACATTCCCGTGATCGCGCCTGTGGTCGATGCCATCAGCGGCTTCATTGCCGTGATCCCGGCGAGCCGCTCGGATGATCTGCAACAGCTTGCCGCCGATTGCGTCACCGAATTCGACGCCTTCCGTCCGCCGCTGACGCCGGAAGATCGCGCGCGGCGCAGGCCCGAACGGCTCACGGAGCGGCAGCGCGACTATCTGGATCGCTGGGGCTATCCTTACGTCATGGAGGAATTTCGCTTCCACATGACCCTGACGGGACGCCTGAGCGAGGAGCGGCGCGGCCCGATCGTGGCGCGGCTGCGCGAGCGGTTCGCGGTGATCGACCTTGCGACGCTCGCAATCGACCGCATCGCGCTGTTCAAGCAAGCCGACAGCGCATCCCGCTTCCGCATCATCGGCAGCTGGCCGTTGCGGGCGAGAGCGTTTTCGAGCGAAGTGGACACCGGTTCGCGTGAAGAAAACACGTCAGAATGAGAGAGCTTCGGTACTGATCGGATCGGAACCGAAGCGCTAGTCGGGCCTCGCGAGCTCGACCAGCAGCCACTTCTTGAATGTCTGCAGCGCGCGATTGCGCTGCGCACCCGGCGGATGAACCAGCCAATAGCTGCCGGTCACATGGCCGACCGGAAAGAGCCGGCGGATCGTACCGCGCCGCTCACTTTCCCCGATGAAGGGTTCCAGCGCGAGCGCCACGCCGGCGCCGCGTTCGGCAGCCTGCAGCGCGGCCACAAAGCTGTCGACCGAGATCGCGCGCGTTGCGGGCGGCACTGGTTCGCCGGCATGCCTGAACCAGAGCGGCCAGGCTGCGGGGAATGTCGTCACATGGATCAGGGCGGTGCGGCCGAGGTCGCCTGCGGTGCGCAGCTTCAACCGCCGCGCCAGCGCCGGCGCACCGACCGGAACGGTCCTCACCTCCATCAGGCGATTTGCGACGACGCCTTCGGGCTTGTCGGGGCCGAAGCTGATGCCGGCGTCGAAAGTCTCGGTGTCGAAATCGACATTGCGGTTCGAGGTCTCGATCGCGAGATCGATCCCGGAATGCTGGGTGAGGAACGAAGACAGCCGCGGGATCAGCCAGGACGACGCGAATTGCGGCAGCACCTTCAGCCGCAGCCGGTGCTGGCCGGCCGCCTCGACGGCCGACTCCGCCTGCGCCAGCAGCGCGAAGGCGCGGCCGGTCGCAGCGGCCAGCTTCTCGCCGGCATGGGTCGGTCTAACAACGCGATGGGCGCGGTGAAAAAGCGCGACGCCGAGATGGACTTCGAGATTGCGGATACGGTGGCTGATGGCCGAGGCGCTGACGTTCAGCACGCCCGCGGCCTCCTTGAAGCTGCCGAGCCTGACTGCGACATCGAACGCCTGCAATGCCAGCAGATGCGCCGGCCGGAGGCTTGCAGCGGCGAGGTCGTCCCTCCCCTGCGACGGTGGCCGGCGCCCCGGCCTCGGATTGTTCCTGCCCATCAGCCGATCCTAGCGGCCGGCCGACGTCGATGTCGCGCGAAAAGTAAGTTCGGATGAATGTCATTCATCCGAACCCGGCTCGTTTCGCTTGTCATGTGGGGCACAATACGAAATCCTGTCGCTCGAAGCGGACCGGCGGCAAGCCCGGCCAACACGGCGGGAGGACGGCGATGACGACACAGCTCGCGGACGAAGCGTCGATCATCGACCGCATCCTCAGGCATATCGACGCCAAATCGACCGATCTCAGCGACGGCGTCTGGCATGAAGCCGTCGAGCATTATCTGTCGCAGGAGCGCTTCGCGGCCGAGATCGAACATGTGTTCCGCCGCACGCTGACGCCGTTCTGCCCGTCGGCTGCGCTCGCGGAGATCGGCGCCTATGTCGCGCGTGACGCGGCGATGACGCCCGTTGTCGCGATCCGCGGCGCGGACGGCGTCGCGCGCGCCTTCCGCAATGCTTGCCGCCACCGCGGCGTGCAGCTGGTGGACGGCGCCGGCTGCCGGAAGGCACTGACCTGCCGTTATCACGGCTGGACCTACGGCCTCGACGGCCGGCTCCGCGGCATCCCCGATGAATACGGCTTTCCCGGCCTCGACAAGAGCACGCACGGCCTCGTGCCGGTCACCTGCATCGAGCGCGACGTCCTGGTGTTCGTCTCGCAGGACGATCCCGCCGCAACGTCAGACGCCAGCGACACGCCAGCGCTATTCGGTGACGACTGGACGCTCTACGCGACCACCTCGCAGGAGGTCGAGGCCAACTGGAAGATCGTTGCTGAAGGCTTCCTCGAAGGCTACCACATCCGATCGACTCACCAGGATACGTTCTATCCGCTGCAATACGACAATCTCAACGTGATCGAAGCCTTCGGCCGCAACAGCCGGATCAGCTTCCCCTATCGGCGCATCGAGAAGCTGCGCAATGTGCCCCCGGGCGAGCGCAGCACGACCGGCATGTTGACGCATGTCTATCACCTGTTTCCGAACGTGATGCTGTCGACCTTTCCGACCAACCGGTTGATGACGGTGCTCGAGCCGCTCGCCGCGGACCGCACCCGGCTCGTCACCTACACGCTGTCGAACCGGATCGCCGCGGAAGATGGCCGTGCCGCGGTCGCCCAGGGACGCGACTTCGTCACCGCGGGCGCGGCCGAAGATCGCGAGATGGCCCGCGCCGCGCAGCGCGGGCTCGCAGCGCGGGCGAATGCCCACTTCACCTTCGGCCTGTTCGAGGGCGCGATCAGGCATTTTCACCAGAACCTGGCTGCGATCATCGAGAGCCGCACTGGCGCCCGCTGATCCGCTCCGACACTGCGGACCGAGGACCGAGCATGCTGGACCACCCGACCGTCAAATACCGAACCGAGCAGGCCATCGCGATCGTGACCATCGATCGCTATGACGCGGCGCGCAACGCGGTCAATCCGGAGACCGCCCAGGGCCTGGCACAGGCCTTTCGTAGCTTCGATCGCGACCCGTCGCTGTCGGTCGCGATCCTGACCGGCGCTGGCGGCGCGTTCTGCGCCGGCTTCGACCTGAAGCGTACCGCGGCCGGTCATCGCGGCCACCGTGTCGAGAACGGCGATGGCCCGATGGGCCCGACCCGGATGAAGCTGTCGAAGCCGGTGATCGCCGCAGTCGAGGGGCCGGCCGTGGCGGGCGGGCTCGAGCTTGCGATCTGGTGCGATCTCCGGGTCGCCGCGCGCGACGCCACCTTCGGCGTCTATTGCCGGCGCTTCGGCGTGCCGTTGATGGATCTCGGCACCGTGCGCCTGCCGCGGCTGATCGGACACAGCCGCGCGATGGACATGATCCTCACCGGACGTGGCGTCTCCGGCGAAGAAGCCGGACGGATCGGGCTCGCCAACCGCGTCGTCGCACCTAGCACGGCGCTCGCCGAGGCGCGCAACCTCGCCCAGGATCTGTGCCGCCTGCCGCAAGCGGCGTTGCGCAGCGACCGGCTCTCCGCGATCGAGCAATGGGAGCTCGGCTGGGACCAGGCCACGCTGAACGAATTCCGTCTCGGGCTTGCGACGGTTGCGAGCGGCGAGACCGAGGCCGGCGCACGCCGCTTCGCGGCCGGCAAGGGCCGGCACGGCGATTTCGCCGACATTGCCTGAGCAATCGATCGCGACGACGGCGGACGCTACTCGTCCACCCGGGTGCGGGCGATGATCTCGGCGGCACCCTTCGCGAGCAGCTCCATCCCGACGGCGCGACCGAGTTCGCGCGGCCGGTCCGCCGGTCCGCGCCGCGTCACCTCGATGAAGCCGGCACCGGCCTCGTCGAGCACGGAGGCCCGCAGCGTCATCTCGTTTCCGGCGAGCGTGGCGTGGCCGGCGATCGGCGAATTGCAATGGCCGTTGAGCACCCACAGCACCTCGCGCTCGGCCTCGGCGGCGAGCCGCGACGGCGCATTGTCGATGCCGGCGAGGCGCGCCCGCGTCGCCCAGTCGGTCTCGACGCATTCGACCGCGACGATGCCCTGACCGACCGCCGGAAGCATCTCGTCGACGGAGAAATCATGCGCGATGCGCGCGGTCATGCCGATGCGCTCGAGGCCGGAACGCGCCATCACCAGCGCATCCGCCGGCCCCACCTCGCCGCCATCGGGCAGCCGCTGCTTGGCAGCGCGATCGAGTTTTGCAATTCGCGTGTCGGCGGCACCGCGGAAATGAATGACCATCGCCTCCGGAAACAGCCGCCGCAGATAGGCGGCGCGGCGCACGGCATTGGTGCCGATCATGAAGCCCTTGCCGCGCGAGGCGCGAAACGCATCCAACGTCAGGCCCGGCCGCAACACGAGGCTGTCATTGGCCGCATCGCGCGGCAGCATCGCGGCGAGGACGAGACCCGGCGTCTCCTCATTGCCCGGCACGTCCTTCAGCGAATGCATCGCCGCCTGCAGCGTGCCGGCACGCATGGCTTCGCGGATCTCGGCGACGAAGGCGCCGCCCTTGCCGCCGTGACGCAACAGCTTGCTGGTCTGGTCCTGGTCGCCGCGGGTCTCGAACGTGACGATTTCGACGGCAAGGTCGCCCGCCGACGCGCGCAGCAGCCGCGCGACCTCGTCCGTCTGCGCGAGCGCCATCGCGCTCTTGCGCGTCCCTATCCGCAAAACCTGTCCCGACACGAAAGCTCCGCTGGCGTGATCATCAACGGCTGGGGATTAGAACAAAAGGCCAGTCAAAACAATGGTTTTTGCCCCGGCCCGGCCGTGCTCAGGGAATCTCCTCGACGAGCGCCACGCCGGCCTCGCGCATCGCCGCCGTGGCGGCAGCAAGCGAACCGCCGAGATCGATGGCGCGGCAGCCCGGCAGCACGACCGTGGTCTCGAACCCGAGCCGCCGCGCATCGAGCGCTGAATATTGAACGCAAAAATCCGTCGCGAGCCCGGCCATCACGACGCGCTTGAGGCCGCGCTCGCGCAGATAGCCGGCGAGCCCGGTCGGTGTCTTGCGGTCGTTCTCGCAGAACGCCGAATAGGAATCGATCGCGGCCCGAAACCCCTTGCGGATCACCAGCTCGGCCCGGTCGGTTGCGAGGTCGGGATGAAACGCGGCGCCGACTGTGCCCTGGATGCAATGATCCGGCCACAGCGTCTGCGGCCCATAGGGCATGGTGACCGAGGAGAACGCCGCCGCGCCTGGATGCGAGCTCGCAAACGAGCTGTGGCCTGCCGGGTGCCAGTCCTGGGTCAGCACGACGTGATCGAAGCGCCCGGCGAGCCGGTTGACGACAGGCACGACGGCATCGCCGTCGGCCACCGCCAGCGCGCCGCCCGGGCAGAAATCGTTCTGCACGTCGATGATCAGCAAGAGATCGTCGGGCCCGATCTTCATCACGTCCCGATCCGCAAGGACGCGCGCAGCTTGCGCAGGCAGGCGATCACCGATAGCGCCGTGATGCGGCCGGTCTTGGGGTTCTCCGAGGGAATGTTCTCGATCATCATCGAGAACCGCGCGGAATCGGAATCGACCTCGATCCGGTGGGTGTTGCGTGTCACGGTCGGATCGGCCCAGATCTCGACCCTTGTGCGATCGGGGCCGATGCCGGCGAGCGACAGCGCCACCGCGACGTTGAGATTGGCCGGAAAGCCCTTTGCCGCATCGCGCGCGCTGCCCTCGAAGATGCGCAGCGGCTCGGTGATGTCATCGATCCGGATGTTGTTCTCGACCAGATGCGGCGCGCCGATGAGGCCCGCGACCGGCTTCCGCGTCACGAGCCTTGCCGAATGGATGGTCCCGACCGCAGCCGCAGTCACGGCATCGAGCCCGATCAGCGCGCCGGTCGGCACGATGATCTGGCCGCCATGCGCCTTCGCGAGGTCGACCAGATCCTCGTTCTGCAACAGCGCGCCGACGCTGAGCAGGACCGCGGTCTTGCCGCGCTCGACCACCGGCGCCACGATCGCGCGCACCAGCTTGCTCGGCGCACACTCGACCACGATGTCGGCGAGCTCGGCAAGCTCATCGATCGGCACCAGCTTCGGCGCAGATTTGAGCTCGGCGATCCAGCCGCGGTGCTTGTCCGGACTGTTCGCCGACACCGCAACCAGCGTCAGGCCCTCGATGCCCTGATCGAGCGCCTTGACGACGTCGGTGCCGATCGCGCCGAGGCCGGCGACCGCAACCCGCATCTTTGCCTTGTTGTCAGCCATCATTTCCCGCCGGCGAGCATCTTGACCAGGCGATAGAGATACTCCTCGCCCTCGTAGAATGATTTTACGAGCACGCGCTCATCCTTGCCATGGTTCCGGTTGTCGTCGACATCGGCGCCGAGCCCTGAGTGACCATAGGTCGGAATTCCGGCATTGCGCAGATAGCTGCCGTCGGTGGCGCCGGTGCTCATCACGGGGACGATTTCGGCATTCGGCCAGAACTCCTTCGACAGCTTCTCGACCGATCCCATGATCTCTTCGTTCAAGGGCGAAGGCGGGCTCAACACGGCCTTGCCGGTCGGGGTCACTTCGATCTGCTTGTCGGCGAGCACGCGCTCGATCGTCGCCTGAACGCCTTCGACCGGCTCGCCGGGCAGAATCCGGCAATTCACCTTGGCGGTTGCCAGCTGCGGTAGCGCATTGATGGCGTGGCCGCCTTCCAGCATGGTCGCGACGCAGGTGGTGCGGAGCTGCGCGTTGTAGCCGGGATTCTCCGACAATCGCGCCAGCGCCGCCGGGTCAGGCTGCGGCGCCAGGATCGCCTTGATATCGTCGGCATGCGACTTGTCGACCTCGGCCGTCTTGGTGAAATAGATCCGCGTCGTCTCGTTGAGATTCATCGGGAAGTCGTATTTGGAGAGCCGCACCAGGCCTTCGGCGAGCCGATAGATCGCATTGTCCTTGCGCGGCAGCGATGAGTGCCCGCCGCGATCCTTCACCGTGAGCTGGTAGCCGATCGAGACCTTCTCGCTGGTCTGCACGCTGTTGCGGATCGCCTTGCCGTTCTTCAGGCCGACGCCGCCGCCTTCATTGAGCGCGAACTCGGCGTCGATCAGGTCGCGGTGGTTCTTGATCAGCCACTGCATGCCGAGACCGTTGGCATCGAGGATCTCCTCGTCGGTCTCGAGCGCGACGATGATGTCGCGGTCCGGCTTGTAGCCCTCCTTCTTGTAGCGGATCAGGTTGGTGATGAAGGCCGACGCCATGTATTTGTCGTCGCTCGAGCCGCGGCCATAGAAATAGCCGTCCTGCTCGGTGAGTTTGAACGGATCGACCGACCAGTCCTCGCGGAGGGCGGGGACGACGTCGATATGGGCGACCAGCAGGATCGGCTTGCGCGCACCGGAGCCGTGCAGCCGTGCCACCAGATTGCCCTTGTGCGGGGCGGGCGAGAACACGTGGACGTCGCCCTCGGGAAAGCCCGCCGCGCGCAGCCGCACGCCCATCGCTTCCGCCGCCTTCTGGGTATCGCCGGTCGCGGTGGTCGTGTTGATCTCGACCAGCTCCTGGTAGATGCCGCGGGCAAATTGCTGCTGCTCGGTCAGTCCCTGCGCGCCGGCGCCGGACACGAGCAGGACCGGAGCGAACGCCGCCGCGATCTGCAGCGATCGAACCATGTTTCGGGCCTTGTGCGACATCGTGCTCTCCCAGAATTCCACCACCTGATTGGAGATGAATTCAGACAGGCGGCACGCGCTTTGGCAAGACGGCGAGCCCTTCAATTTCCGCGCGCATGCTCCGCGCTTTCGCGCACGCCATTTGGCGTCCTTATTTGGCGTCCTTGGCCGCAATCACCTCGATCTCGACCAGGAAGCCGGGATTGGCGAGCGCGGCGACGCCGACCACCGAGCGCGCCGGCAGGTTCGGCTGGCTACCGCCGAAGAACTGGGTGTAGCCCTCCATGAAAGCCTTGAAGTCCATCGGCGCAGCCGTGTTGTGGACCAGGAACACCTGCATCTTGACGACATCGCCCATGCCGAGCCCCTGACCTTCCAGAATGGCCTTGATGCGGTTGAGCACGCCGACGGTCTGGGTCTTGGTGTCGCCATAGGCCTGCGGGCTCGACGGATCGGCATCCTTGTTGGCGACCGGCGGCACCTGGCCGCTGACATAGACCGTCGTGGTGTTGCCGGTGACGGTCACGGCCTGCGCGATCGGGAATGTCGAGTTGGGAATCGGATGCCTGACCACATCAGCCGAGGCAGCGGTCGCCATCGCCGACAGCGCGGCGCCCAGTGCAATACCGATGAATTTCATCGAACTCTCTCCAAAGTGGTTAGCGGCGGGCGTCCTGGACGTCCTTGGTCGTCACCGCGTCCTGATAGGTGTTGCCGAAATGCGTTCGCAGATAGTTCACAACAGCGGCGACTTGACCATCGGTCATCATGTCGCCGAACGCCGGCATGCCGCGGCGGCCGTTGACGACGAGGTAGATCGGATAGCTGCCGGTCTCGAGATTCTTGTTGCCGGCGAGCGAGGGATAGGTGCCGGCGCCGCTCGCGCCCGTCGCATCCGGCATGTGACAGCCCTGGCAGACATTGCCGAACAGCTCCTCGCCGGTCATCTCCACGAAACGGTAGCCTGAAGAGAAGGTGCGCTTGGTCACCCCGCTGTCCTGCCCAAAGGCTGCGGTCGCCGACGCTAGTGCCAGCGCCGCGATAACCGATGTTCCTGTCCGCACCATCATGTCTTCACCACGCGTTCGTGCAATCGGGTAATCGCATCGAGCGCGGACAGGATTGCGCCCTCCTGCCAGGCCGGCAGTTGCGAAGCGTGCTCGCCCGCCAGCGCGATGCGGCCGTCGATCTGGCAGAGATTGCGGTAATGCTGCGCCCGCCCGGCCTCCGTCCATTCACCGGCGCAGCCGAGCGTGAACGGCACCCGATGCCACGCCACCGCGACGCCGTTCTCGAACTCGCTTTTGTACTGCGGATGGATCTTGGCGCCGAACTCGACCGCGCTGGCGACCCGCTCGGCCGGCGTCATCGCCGTGAACTCGAAGGAATTGGCGCCCTCATACAAATAGGCGCCGAGCAGGACGCCGCGGCCGCCGCGGTTGAAACCATAGTTCGGATAGCCGATGTTCCGGATCGGCAGGTCGGTGTAGCTGATGCCGCCGTAGATCGCCTCATCCTCCTCCCAGAACCGCCGCTTGAACTGCAGCCCGACCTTCACCGAGGCGGCGTAGGGCAAGGAATCGATCGCATTCTTCATCGGCCCGCCGACGTCGATGGGCAGCTGGCTCAGGATCGGCAGCGGGATGGTGCAGATGCACCAGTCGGCGGTCGCCTGCTGCACCGCGGATGGGCTGGCGGTGTCGACATAGCTCACGGTGACGCCGGAGCCGTTCTGCTGGATCTGCGTGACTTTGGCATTATAGCGGATGAGATCGCCGACTTCGTGCGCGAACGCCTTGCCGATCATGTCCATGCCGCCGACCGGCTGGAACATGGTGGTCTGGAAATCGTAGTGGGCGAAGCTCTGCACATAGCGCCACATCCGCGACCGCAGCAGTTCCTGCAGCGAGATCGGGTCGCTGGGCAGCGGATCGCCCATCAGGCCGCCGCCGGGATCGCGTGCATAACCGCGCACGTCGGCCGAGCGGAGATTGGCATTGTACTTGTAGTCGCGGTCCAGTGCGCCCCACTCGCGCAGCGCCTGCAGCAGGATCTCCTGGTCTTCCTTGCTGACGAATTCGTCGAGCCGGCCCTGCTGGCTGACTTTCGCGAGCAGCTCCGACACTCCGCCCTGGAAGTCCGCCTTGATGCTGCGAAAGCGTTGCGGCTTGCCGTCGAATGCACGCGTCGCGTGCAGATAGGCATTGTGGTTAAGCTGGATGAAGGGTTCCAGCGTCACGTTGAGCCGGCGGCAGTAATCGAGCAGCGCGCGGTGATGATAGGGAATCCGCCACGGGCCGGGATTGAGATAGAGCCCCTGCTCGAACTGGCAGGTCTGCTTGAAGCCGCCGAGCTCGGTAAAGCTGTCACCGCCGCGGATCGACCAGTTGCGGCCGCCGGCGCGGCTGTTGAATTCGAGGATCTGGACCTTGTAGCCGGCCTTGCGCAGTTCCAGCGCCGCCGTCATGCCGGCAAGCCCCGCGCCGAGAATCAGCACCGAAGCGCCCTTCACGTCGCCCGCGAGCTTGAGTGGCCCCTTGTAGGCGGACTCGGATGCGAAGCCGAGGCTCGTCATCGCCTGATACATCGCCGAACTGCCGGCGATGGTCCCGATCAGCGCCAGCAAGTCCCGCCGCCTGATCACAGATTCGTTCTGCACCCGCGTTCACCCAGCCGCTGATTTCGATGGCGAAGGGAAACGGTTGACGCGACCCGTGTCAAGAAAGCGCACGCGCTTACACATGGGCCCACACGCGCTTTTGATGCGTCACGCGACCGATACATCACACCACGCGTTCGAGTTGCACGCGCCGGCAGTCCATTTCATAGTCTAATCCAACCACCGGCGGCCGGTCGAAATGCCAGGTCAGGCCATTGCGAAGCACGCCACGGCGGCCGAGCTCGCTTTCGAGCACCGGATAGGCATCGTGCACTGTATAGAGCTGCACCGCCGTGGTGTCGCGCCAGGAGCCGCCGAACGCGCTCATCCGGCGTTCCATCTCGCCAAGCACGAATTTGGCCTTCGCCAGGATGCCGGCCGGGCTGGTGTCGCCGGGCGCGACAGTATGATCGCGATAATTGGCCTTGCCCTCGACCGACTCGCCGCTGCCGGCGACGACGAAGCTCGTCGGTGCATCCTTCGCCGCCGGCACCGTGTAGCAGAACGCGTGGAACGACGGCTCGGCGGGCGGATCGAGCTTTGGACAGACGTTGCTGCGGGCCACCGGATTGACGCCGTCGCGCATCACGCCCCAGGCGATCAACGTCTTGATGTAGATCTCGTTGAACGCCTTGAACCCGTCCTCGGTGAACGGCGCCGGCGAACGCAGTTCGCAGGCAGCGAACGCCGTCAACGGGCGGCCCGCGTCCCTGATGATCTCGGCTATCCGTTCAAAACCCGCGCTCAAGGGTACCGGTTCGGAGAACCTGACCCGCTCGATGGCATAGCCGGGCAGCGCACCGACGCCGCAGGAATACTGACTGACGCCGGGCATGAAGCGGTAGCCGCCGTCGGGAGCCTCGATGGTGTTGGTCATGTTGCCTCTCGATATGAGCGCCGTGCTACGGCCGCCACGATTACATTCCGCTTGATTTCATCACAGCCGTCGTCCCTGCGAAAGCAGGGAGCCATACTCCGCGGCGGATGTTGTTAAGGGGACTCGTCGTTCCAGCGGCGCGCAACAATAACCATTCGTGGTAATGGGTCCCTTGGGTTCACGACACAAGTGCAACACCTGCTAGGGTGTTGTGGCGATGGGACAATGTTATGGCCAGCTCAGCCTTGAAGAGCGCGTTGAGATTTACCGCCTGCATGTAGGCGGTAAATCTCAAAACGATATTGCGTCTGCGCTTGACCGCGCGACGTCGACGATAAGTCGGGAGCTGAAGCGCAACTCGCGGCCTACCAAGGTCTGGAAGGGCGGTTACGAACCGGTCCGGGCTCAACAATTGGCCGAACGTCGGCGACGGCAGGATGGCCGCTTCAAGCTGGCGCGCCAGCCGGCCCTGCGGGACTGCGTCGGCAAAAGCCTTGCGATGGGACATTCGCCGGAGCAGATCGCTGGTCGACTGGCGCGAGAACATGGTCGCGTCATGATCAGCCACGAGTCAATCTATCGTTTCATCTATCATTGTACGGCCCAGAAGGATTACTGGCACCGCCTGCTGCCGCGCCATAAACTCAGGCGAGGGCGCCGGCGACGCCCAGGCGGCAGCCCTGCCAGCTTCATTAAACAACGGCGCTCGATCGATGAACGACCCTCCGAGGTCGAAGGCCGCGGGACGCCGGGTCATTGGGAAGCCGACTTCATGCTGTTCGCGCGATATGGCCAAGGATTGCTGGTTCTCCACGAGCGACAAACCCGCTTCAGCATCGTGCTGCACCCACGCGATGGGAAAGCTGTCCTCACCGCTCGGACCATCGCCCGTCAACTCGGCAAGCTTCCACAGGCGATCCGTAAAACCATCAGCTTCGACAACGGAACCGAGTTCGCCGAGCATCACAGGCTTCACAACGCCCTCGGCGTCCAAACCTTCTTCTGCGATCCCCATAGTCCCTGGCAAAAAGGCGGCGTGGAAAACTCCATCGGGCGCTTACGACGCTCTCTGCCACGCAAAACTGACCTCAGGTTCATCACGGCAGCCGCCCTCAGGCGCCTCGCTCAGCGCCTCAACGATACCCCACGCAAATGCCTCGACTTCAAGACCCCCGCCGAGGCATTCTCCAAACTCAAATCAATCGTTGCACTTCAAACGTGACTCCATCTCCCTGCTTTCGCAGGGACGACATCGAATGCTGAAGAGGGCGCAGCGAAAGCGAAGGGGCTTGCGCCGTCGGGCAACTCAGTGGGCGCGCGTGAGGGACGCACCGGCGGCCGGGTTCCCTCCCCCCTTGCGGGGGAGGGTTAGGGAGAGGGGTGCCACACGACGGGCTCTCTCCGAATTCGTCACAGCGATGAGTGAACGCGATTGCGCGGTTGGTGCCCTGATCGTTCAGCTCGCCCGGGGCCACCCCTCTCCCCACCCTCTCCCGCAAGGGGAGAGGGAGCCTGAGAGGCGTGCTCACCTCACAGCATTCTGCGGCGTCTCGCTCCCTAATGCGCCTTGGCGACGTAGGGGCAGCCGCCTTCATCGAGCGGACGGAAGGCCTGGTCGCCCGGCACCGTCGCGAGATATTCGTAGAGATCCCACTTGCTCTTGGACTCTTCCGGCTTCTTGATGCGCATCAGATACATGTCGTGCACCATGCGGCCGTCCTCGCGTACCACGCCGTTCTGGGCAAAGAAATCATTCACCGGGGTCTTGCGCATTTGCGCGATCACGGTCTCCGAATCCACCGAGTTGGTCGCCGCGACCGCCTTGAAGTAGTGCCGCAGCGCCGAGTTGACGCCGGCCTGGTAGGCCGTCGGCATCGCGCCATGGCGCTTGAAGAATTCCTGGGCGAAGACGCGGGTCTCGGGCGTGCGATCCCAATAGAAGGAATCGGTGAACAGCAGATCGTGCGCATGCGCGAGGCCAAGCGCCGGCACGTCGGTAAGCGTCACCTGCAGCGCGACGAGCTGCATGCTCGCGCGGATGTTGAACTCGTCGGCCTGCGACACCGCGTTGCGGAAGTCGGAGCCGGCATTGGCGAGCGCCAGGATTTTTGCGCCGGAGGACTGGGCCTGCAGCAGGAAGGACGAGAAATCGGCGGTGTCGAACGGATGCCGAACCGCGCCGAGCACCTTGCCGCCGGCCGATGTCACGGCCTTGCTGGCATCGCGCTCCAGCGCCTGGCCGAACGCGTAATCCGCGGTGAGGAAGAACCAGGGCGTGCCGCCACGCGCAACCACGGCCTTCGCCGTCGCGTTCGAGGAGGCATAGGTGTCGTAGGTCCACTGCACGCTGGTCGGCGAGCATTGCTTGCCGGTGAGGTCGGATGAACCGGAGCCCGAGATCAGAAAAAGCTTCTTGCGTTCGCGGGTCACCGTCTGGATCGCGAGCGCCACCGCGGAGTTGACCCCTTCGGCGATCACGTCGACACCCTTGTTGTCGATCCAGTTGCGCACGATGCCGGTCGCCACGTCAGGCTTGTTCTGGTGATCGGCGGAGATGATCTCGATCTTGCGTCCGGCGACCGTGCCGCCGATCTCCTCCGCGGCCATTTGCGCCGCGATCACCGATCCCGGGCCGTTGCCGTCGGAGTATTGCCCGCTCATGTCGGTGATGATGCCGACACGCAGGACGCCATCCTCCGCGCGAGCAGCGCCGGCCGCAAGGGAGAGACACGCGGCGGCGATTACGACCAGGACAGGCGAGCGTTTCGTGATGGACATTTCGTTCCCAAAGGTTCGGATGGTTCGAATGATCTCCTGAAGCAATCAGGGATCGCCGACAACCCCGTGGCCGGCATGGCGCCCTGCGATTCCGCGCGAGAATTCCGGGAGGAGGAACATGGCCGGGGCGCCGACACGCGCGCGTCGCCGATCATGCGAACGCCGCGACGAGATCTCGCCGCGGCGTCCTTTACAGTGCCGGATGGTTTCGAAATCGCCTCAGCGCCGCTCCCACAATTGCCTGACTAGGATGCCGACCTTGCGCTCGATCGCCTCGGCCGCATCGAGACACATGTCCTCGCGATAGCGCGAGCCGACGATCTGGACGCCGACCGGCAATCCCTCATGCAGGCCGACCGGCACCACGGCCGCCGGCAGCCCCAGCACGTTCATCGACGAAATGAAGCGCAGGTCGTTCCAGAACAACTCCTTGACGCGCTGGTCGCCGCCGAGATCGGCATTGACCTCCGGCGTCTGGCGCACCGAGGTCGGCATCAGCACCAGCGGATACTGCTCGAGGAACATCATCCAATTCCTGATGTGGCGCGACCGCTCGGCGATCGCCTTCATGTAGCCGGCCTGGTCGAGCGGGTTGGCCAGCGCCATGAAGCCGCGGAACGTCTTCTGGAAGTCGGCACTCGTCGTCGCCAGCATCTGGTCCTGCTGCAGGACGCGGGTCTCGGTCATGATCAGATCGCACCAGAGCTGCCAGACCTTGTTGAGATCGGGCACCTCGACCTCGCTGACCGCATAGCCCGCATCGGCCAGATGATCGGCCGCCTTGCGCTGAAGCGCGATCACGCCGCGATCGGTCGCCATGTCTTCAGGGATCCTTGCGAGCGCGACCTTGACCGGTGCGGCCGGCTTCGGCCCCGTCGACGGCGCCAGCACGTACCAGGGATCGCGTGGGTCGCGCTGCGCCATCACCTCGAGGCCGAGGCGCACGTCGGCGACGTGGCGCGCCAGCGGTCCTTGCGACGACATGAACTGCGCCATCAGCGGCCGTTCTGCGGTGGCGCTGGGATTGAACGCCGGAATTCGGCCCTGGGTCGGCTTGATGGTGGCGATGCCGTTGCAATGCGCCGGCCAGCGCAACGAGCCGCCGATGTCGTTGCCATGCGCGATGGTGCCGATGCCGGCCGCGATCGACGCGCCGGCGCCGCCCGAAGATCCGCCGCAGGTCACGTCGGCATTCCAGGGATTGCGCGTCAGGCCGTGCAGCGGATTGTCGGTGAAGCCGCGGAGCGAGAATTCCGGCGTGTTGGTCAGGCCGATGATGATTGCGCCGGCCTTCTTGAGATTGGCCGTCACCGGCGAATCGCCCGGCGCGATATTGTCCTTGAAGGCGACCACGCCGTTCGAATTGGCCTGGCCCTCGACGTCGATGTTGATCTTGATCGTGACCGGCACGCCGTGCAGCGATCCGACGGCGCCGCCCTTCCCTTTGCTTGCCGTCAGCGCTTCGTCGGCCGCCTTGGCGGCCTTCAGCGCAGCGTCACCGAGATCGATGACGACGGCGTTGAGCGCCGGATTGGCCGCGTGCATGCGGTCGAGATGGGCGCGAACCACCTGCTCCGAGGTCACTTCGTTGTTCCTGATCGCCGCGGCCGTCTCGACGGCGGACCATTGCCAGATCGGTGCATTCGTCACGTGTTGTTCTCCGGTTGTGTTGAGTGCTTTGTTGTTGGTTCAGTCGCGCGGATCGATCGGCGTCAGCGTCGACGCACGCGCCTCGATCACCTCGGCGACGGCGAGACAGACGTCCTCGCGGAAACGGCGGGCGATCACCTGCACACCGACCGGCACGCCGCCGGCGGTCCCCGTCGGCACCACGACCGATGGAAAGCCGAGCGCGGGGACGGCGAGCAGCGGCCGCTGCGCATCGAGCAGCGCCCGCACCGCCGTTGCGTCCTCCTGATCCTGATCGAAGCGGAACGGCAGTTGCGCCGAGACCGGCAGAATGATGACCGGGCAACGCTCCTGGAACAGCTGCCAGGCCCGCACAATCGCCAGCCGCTGCTCGAAGCAGGCCAGCACCTGATCCCCGTCGAGCTCAGGCGCATACGCAATATGGCAGTCCAGATTGTAGCGGCTCCGATCGTCGCCGAACTTGCGGATCATCGGCGCCAGCACGCGCCGCTCCTCATTGATGACGAGGCGATGCCAGAGATCGGCAGCCTCCGCGAGCCGCGGCGGCACGGCCTCCTCCACGGCAAAGCCGGCCTCGGCGAGCCAGCGTCCGGCGGCGCGCACCGCCGCGCTGACCTCCGGCGCCTCGTCTCCGAACGGCGCCGCCGCGATCGCAACGCCGACCGGACGCTTGAGTGGCGCGCCTTGCAGAGGCACCGGCAGCCATGTGCCGTCGCGCGCGTCAGGCCGCGCCATCGCGGCGAGGCCTGTGCGCAAATCGGCGACCGAGCGCGCGAGCGGCCCCTGCACCGACATCATCTGCGCCGTGATCGGACGATCGGAAGTCGCCGATGGATTGAACGAGGGAATTCGTCCCGGCGTCGGACGCAGGCCGGCGACGCCGCAGGCATAGGCGGGATAGCGGATCGAGCCGCCGAAATCATTGCCGTGTGCGATCGCGCCCATGCCGGAAGCGACGGCCGATGCGGCGCCACCGCTGGAGCCGCCCGGCGTCAGCCGCCGGCTCCAGGGATTGTAGGTCGCGCCGTGCAGATCGTTGTTGGTGAACCAGCGGTGCGAGAACGCCGGCGTGTTGGTGCGCCCGACAATCACGGCACCCGCTTTGCGGAAATTCGCGACCACCGGGCTGTCGTCGGTCGCGATGACGTCGCGGAAGGCGACGACGCCGTTGGTGGTGGCGTGGCCGCGCTGATCGACATTGACCTTGATTGTGACCGGCACGCCGTGCAGCACGCCGAGCTCCGCGCCGGATTTCACCGCTTCATCCGCCGCATCCGCCGCAGCCAGCGCTTCATCGGCGAGCACCTCGACGATGGCGTTCAACGCCGGATTGACCTGCGCGATCCGGTAGAGGCTGGATTGCACGGCTTCCCGGCTCGAGATCACACGCGTCGCGATCGCGCGCGCCAGATCGACGGCCGACCAGCTCCACAATTCATTCTCGCGCCGCGAGACCATTGTTGTTTCCTCCAACGCGTGATGCAGCAGTCAGCCGATGCGGTTCAGTCGAGCCGCAACGGCTGGTGAAAGACGGGCAGATCCATGCGGCGATCTTCCGCGGGGACCACCACGGCTTCGGCGCTCAGCACATGGTCGAGCATCACGCGCCGAGCGCGCGCGGCATTGCCGGAGCGGAACGCGGCCATCAGGCGCTTGTGAAACTCGATGTTCTCGCAGGTGAAGCTGGATGCGAATTCCTGCACGCCAAGCTTGCCGATCAAATGCCGGATCGCCTCGTTGACGAAGCGGGCGACCAGGCCGAGCAGCGGATTGGGACAGGCCTCGATCAGGATGTCGTGGAAATCGATCTCGGCGTGGCGGTGGTGCTCCCAGTCCGCGATGCCGCCGGGATGATGCTCCTGCACCGCGATCGCCTTGTCGAGCGCCGCGAAATGCGCCGCTGTGAGGTGGCCGACCACGCTGAAGGCGAGCTCCGGCTCGATCAGGCGGCGGATCTGGTAGATCTGCGCAGTGCTGATCGACTGGAAATAGAAATAGTTGCTGAGCAGGCCGACGATCCGGTTGATCGACACCGGCGCCACCCGCGCGCCGCCGCCGGGACCGGTGGTGTTCTGCACCAGCCCCTGCACTTCCAATGATTTGAGCGCCTCGCGGATGGTCGAGCGGCTGCAGCCGAACATCTCGATCAGTTCGACCTCCTGCGGCAGCCGGTCGTTCGGCTGCAAGCCGGCTTGGAAGATGTGGCTGCGGATCAGATCGGCGACCGCGTCCGAGCGCTTGCGCTTGATCGAGGCGCGCCGCGACGGGTCTAGGGAGGGGAGAGCCAATTTATCCATTTTATGATCATAAATAGGATTGAGACGGCTTGGCAAGGGGCGATCGCCCCAAAAAGGTCATCGTACCCGGGGCTCATCCCGGGCATGACGGCCGACCCAACATTCAGGAATTGGCGAGAGACGATCGCTCAGTTGGTCCCGCGCTGTGCCTCGAGGCCGCGGCTGTAGCGCGACATCGCAAAGCAGAACACGAAGTAGATCACCCCGACGAAGACGTAGACCTCGACGCTGAACGACTGCCAGGCCGGATCGACGATTGCGGTCTTGGCGGTGGTCAAGAGGTCGAAGATGCCGATGATCAGGACCAGGCTGGTGTCCTTGAAGAAGGCGATGAAGGTGTTGACCAGCGGCGGGATCACGTGGCGGATCGCCTGCGGCAGCACGATCAGCGCGTTCTTCTCCCAGTAGGACAGCCCGAGCGCATCGGCGGCCTCATACTGTCCGCGCGGCACCGCCTGCAGGCCGCCGCGCACGACCTCCGCTAGGTAGGCGCCGGCATAGAGGATGAAGGCGATCTGCGCGCGCAGCAATTTGTCGATGTTGACGCCGTCGGGCATGAACAGCGGGAACATCACGCTCGCCATGAACAGCAAGCTGATCAGCGGCACGCCGCGGATCAGCTCGACATAGAGCACGCAGAGCGAGCGGATTGCCGGCAGCTTCGAGCGTCGGCCGAGCGCCACCAGGATGCCGAGCGGGAAGCCCAACGCCAATCCGAAGGTCGCGAGGATCAAGGTCACCGGCAGCCCGCCCCAGCGGTCCTGTGTGACAAAGGTGAGGCCGAGGAAGCCGCCCCACATCAGGCATCCGATCGCGCTCAAGGCCGCGGCCCACAGCAGGAACAGCTCCTTGCGCCAGAAGCTGCGGCGGCTCGAGACCGCGAACAGCGCGATGAAGATCAGGACCCCGAGCGCCGGCCGCCACTGCTCGTCGAACGGATAGGTGCCGAACAGGATGAAGCGGTACTTCTCGGGGACGACGGCCCAGCAGGCGCCGACGCCGCGCAGCGCCCGGCAGGCGCTGCTGTCGTTGCCGGAAACGATCCAGACCGCGTTGGCAATACCCCATTGCCAGAGGCCGATGCACGCCTTGCCGAGCACGAACAGCAGCAGCAGCGTCATGATGCTGGACGGGATCGAGGCGAACAGATTGGCGCGCAGCCACGCGGTGAGATGTCCACCGAGCGCCCGTGGTGCGGGCCGCGGCCCGATCGGCAGCGGATCCTGCGGAAGGTGCGCGACCGAGCTCATGTCAGCGCTCCACCAGCGCGATCCGCGCATTGTACCAGTTCATGAACAGGCTGATGCCGAGGCTGATGGTGAGGAACACCATCATGATCAGCGCGATCGACTCGATCGCCTGCCCGGTCTGGTTCAGTGTGGTGTTGGCGATCGAGACGATGTCCTGATAGCCGACCGCGACCGCAAGCGACGAATTTTTCGTCAGGTTCAGATACTGGCTGGTCATCGGTGGGATGATGACGCGCAGCGCCTGCGGCAGCACGATCTGCTGCAAGACGAAGCTGCGCTTCAGCCCGAGCGCCTTGGCGGCGTCCCACTGGCCGCGCGGCACCGCCTGGATGCCGCTGCGCACGATCTCGGCGATGAACGCCGAGGTGTAGGTGACGAGCGCGATCAGCAGCGCAAAATATTCCGGTGCCAGGGTGAGCCCGCCGACGAAGTTGAAGCCGCGCAGCTCCGGCAGCGTGATGCTCCAGCTCGCGCCCGAGAGCCACGACACCAGCGCCGGCAGCGCGACCACGAGGCCGAGCGCGTAAGGCCAGGCCGGCCGCGCCTTGCCGTCGAGCATCTGCTGCGCGATCAGGCGGCGCCTGACGAGATGGAGCACGACGAGGCCTACGACCAGCGCAAGGATCGTCCACCAATTGGCCTCCTGCAACGGGACCGACGGCAAGATCAGCCCGCGGTTGGAGAGGAACACGCCCTCGACCGGCTTCCACGCCTGACGCGCCGCCGGCAGCCCCTGCATCAGCACGTACCAGAACAACAGCTGCAGCAGCAGCGGCAGGTCGCGCAGCACCTCGACATAAACAGCGGCAAGCCGCGCCAGCAGCCAGTTCGACGACAGCCGCGCGATGCCGACCAGCGTGCCGATCACGGTCGCCAGCACGACGCCGATGACAGCGACGCGCAGCGTGTTGACGATGCCGACGATGAAGGCGCGCAGGTAAGTGTTCTTCGGCGAGTAATCGATCCAGGAATCCGCGATCGGCATGCCGGCTTCGCGGCCGAGGAAGGCAAAGCCGGTCGATATGCGCCGCACCGAGAGATTATGGACCGCGTTCGACCACAGCCAGGCGACGATGGCGACCGCGATGGCGACCACCAGGACCTGCCAGAACAGGCCGGCGACACGGGGATCGCTCAGCGAAAGCCGCCAGGACCGACTTGGAGCCCGGGCGGGAGTGCGTTTCGGCGTCGATGTCGTCACAGCACAAGGATCCCAGTGAGAAGCGATCTTCTGCCATGCGCAAGAGCGTATTCGGGGCTGCGCACTTCATATGTTGCACCAAATTGATATTCGTGCAACATATGTTTCATGGCCCAGGGTCAGCCGAAACCATCGCCCCTGAACGAATTGTGCAGTGCATTGCCGTCGCTGCCGATGCGTTTGCAGGAAGTCGGGCGCTTTGTCGCAGCCAATGATTTCGACGCCACCACCCGCTCGATGCGCGAGCTCGCCTCGGTCGCCGGCGCCGATCCTGCATCCTTCACCCGTCTTGCCAAGGCGCTCGGCTATTCCGGCTGGGACGAATTGCGCGCCGCACTCACCGAGGCGCGACGGCCGGCGCAGGGCTCGCCCTTCTCCGGCCGCGCCAAGGGCCGCCGCGCCGGGCCGAATGCCGATGTCAAACTGGTGCACGACAAGCTCGAGGCGGAAGCCGCGGGGCTTGCACGGATTTCCGCGAGCGCGATCGCCGACGCCGCGCGGGCGCTGCACGCCGCTGATCGGATCTGGATCACCGGCTTTCGCAGCTGCCGCAGCGTTGCGGAACTCCTGACTTACCAGCTTCGCCTGTTCCGCCCCGATGCCGTGCAGCTTGTCGGCGGTTCGGGCCCGTTCGATCTCGACCACGGCGCCTTCCGCTCCGGCGACGCCGTGGTCGTGATCGGCTTTGCGCCCTACACATTTGTCAGCGTCGAGACCGCGCGTGCGGCGCATCAGGCGCGCGCCACGCTGATCGCGATCGCCGACACGATCAGCGCGCCGATGGCCGAGGGCGCCGATCATCGCTTGCTGTTCGAGGCCGCCTCCTCGCCCGGCTTCTTCCCGAGCCTCACCGGCGCGATTGCGGTGGCGCAGTCGCTGGCCGCCGTCGCCTTCACGCTGGGCGGCGCGGGTGCGAAGCGCAAGCTGGAGGAGACCGAGGGCCGGCTTGCCGCGATGTCGCAATATTTTGTCGAGAAAGGATAAGTGTCATGGCAGTCCCCTTGGCCGCCAACAAGAGCCGCGTGATGCATCGCAGCCTGCGCGAAACCCCGCCGAAAGCGGTCGGCGGCGACGGCGTCTGGTTGATCGCGGAGGACGGCCACCGCATTCTGGATTCCTCCGGCGGCGCCGCGGTGTCCTGCCTCGGTCATCAGCATCCGCGGATTCTCGCCGCGATCGCCAAGCAGGCATCAAAGCTAGCCTATGCGCATACTGGCTTCTTCTCCTCGGAACCCGCGGAAGAGCTCGCCAAGCGGCTGGTCGGCCACGAGCCCGGCGGTCTCGGCTATGTCTACTTCGTCAGCGGTGGGTCGGAGGCGATCGAGGCCTCGATCAAGCTGGCGCGGCAATATTTCATCGAGCGCGGCGAGCCGAAGCGCGCCCGCTTCATCGCGCGCCGCCAGAGCTATCACGGCAACACGCTGGGCGCGCTGTCGGCCGGCGGCAATGCCTGGCGACGCGAGCCCTATGCGCCGCTGTTGTCGCCGGCGTTCAGCCATGTCACCCCGGCCTTCGCCTATCACGAGAAGCGCGACGATGAATCGGAGGCCGCGTTTGTGGCGCGGCTCGCCGCCGAGCTCGAGGCGGAATTCCAGCGGCTCGGCCCCGAGAACGTTGCCGCCTTCATCGCCGAGCCCGTGGTCGGCGCGACCGCCGGCTGCGTGCCGGCGCCGGAAGGTTACTTCAAGGCGGTGCGCGAGATCTGCAACCGTCACGGCGCGCTCCTGATCCTCGACGAGGTGATGTGCGGCATGGGCCGCACCGGCACGCTGCATGCGTGGGAGCAGGAAGGCATCGCGCCCGACATCCAGGCGGTCGCCAAGGGGCTCGGCGGCGGCTACCAGCCGATCGGTGCGATGCTTGCGAGCGGTACAATCGTCGACACCGTGCGCAACGGCTCCGGCGCGTTCCAGCACGGCCACACTTATCTCGCGCATCCGCTCGCCTGCGCTGCCGCGCTCGAGGTGCAGAAGGTGATCAGTGAGGAGAAGCTGCTCGACCAGGTCAAGGAGCGCGGCCGCCAGCTCGAGCAGCGGCTCACCGAGCGCTTCGGCAATCACCGCCATGTCGGCGACATCAGGGGCCGGGGCCTGTTCTGGGCGATCGAGCTGGTCGCCGACCGCGGCACGCGGCAGCCGTTCGATCCCAAGCTGAAGCTGCATCAGCGGATCAAGTCCACAGCGTTTGCCGGCGGGCTCGGCTGCTATCCGTCGGGCGGCACCGCCGACGGCCAGCGCGGCGACCATGTGCTGCTCGCGCCGCCCTATATTGCGACTTCCGGCGACATCGACATGATCGTCGAAAGGCTCGGCGCTGCGGTAGACAGCGCGTTGAAAGATGTTGGTCATTAGGAGGAGGACAGGATGAGGAAAATATTGGTCGCGGCGAGCCTGCTCGCCGCAAGCATCACGGGCGCAAGCGCGGCGACGCTCGACACCGTCAAGCAGCGCGGCACGCTGGTGTGCGGCGTCTCGACCGGGTTTGCCGGCTTCTCGGCGCCGGACTCACAGGGCAACTTCAAGGGCCTCGATGTCGACTATTGCCGCGCGCTTGCCGCAGGCATCCTCGGCGATGCCAATAAGGTGCGCTACGTCGCGCTGACCGCGCAGAACCGCTTCACCGCGCTGCAGTCGGGCGAGATCGACGTGCTCTACCGCAACTCGACGCAGACCTATCTGCGCGGCACCACGCTCGGCCTGCGCCAGGGCCCGGTCAATTTCTACGACGGCCAGGGTTTTGTGGTGAAGAAGGACCTCGGCGTGAAGGAGCTGAAGGATCTCAAGGGCGCCACGGTGTGCGTCGCGCAGGGCACCACGCATGAGGTGACGCTCGGCGATTACGGCCGCGCCAACGGCATCGACTGGAAGCCGCTGGTGTTCGACCGTCCCGACACCATGTACCAGACCTTCTTCGGCGGCCGCTGCGATGCCATGACCCAGGACGCTTCGGCGCTCGCCGGCGCGGTCGCGACCGCCGCGCCAAAGGCGGAAGATTACGTCGTGCTGCCGCAGACCATCAGCAAGGAGCCGCTCGGCCCGTTCACCCGCAACGGCGACGAGGTCTGGAGCGACATCATCACCTGGTTGCATTACGGCCTCGTCGAGGCCGAAGAGCTCGGCGTCACGCAGGCCAATGTCGACGAGATGACGAAGTCGCAGGTCCCGGCGATCCAGCGCCTGCTCGGCGCGTCCGGCGATCTCGGCAGTCGGCTCGGCCTCGACAACAAATGGCTGGTCGCCGCGATCAAGGCGGGCGGTAATTACGGCGAGATCTTCGAGCGCAATGTCGGCAAGGCGAGCCCCTTGAAGCTCGAGCGCGGCCTCAACGGCACCTGGAGCAAGGGCGGGTTGATGTACGCGATCCCGTTCAAGTAACGCTTCTTACCTCGCCCCGATTGCGGGGAAAGAGCCCCTCACCCCAACCCTCTCCCCGCGAAGAGCGGGGAGAGGGAGAACAAGAAACATCGATGCGTATCACCCTCATTCACGCACTGAAGCATTCGATCGTCCCGATCGAGGCCTCGTTCGCACGCCATTGGCCGGAGGCGCGGCTGATGAACCTGCTCGACGACAGCCTGTCGGCTGACCTTGCGCGCGACGGCAAGCTCAGCGAGCGCATGACCGAGCGTTTCCTCACGATGGGCCGCTACGCCGTCAGCACCGGCGCCGACGGAATTCTCTTCACCTGCTCGGCGTTCGGCCCCTGCATCGAGGCGGTGGCGCGCGCACACGCACCGATGCCGGTGCTGAAGCCGAACGAGGCGATGATTGAACAGGCAGTCGCGAAGGGAAAGCGCATCGGCCTGCTCTCGACCTTCCCGCCGACGCTGATGTCGATGCCGCCGGAGTTTCCAGCGTCGGTCATGCTGGTGCCGAAACTCGCCGAGGGAGCGCTGGCGGCGCTCGATCGCGGCGACCGGGCCGAGCATGATCGCATCGTGGTCGAGGCAGCCAGGGATTTGCGCGACTGCGACCTGATCGCGCTCGCGCAATACAGCATGGCGCCGGCGGCCGAGCGCGTCGCGGAAGTCACCGGCCGCGAGGTGCTGACGACACCCGACAGCGCGGTCAAAAAGCTGAAGGCGATGGTCGGGTGCGCCTAGAGGCCGTTTCGAAATTGATTTGTCAGGTGTTCAGCTCGTCCAGTAGTGCCTTGGCTTGCTTCAAATCGAGCGTATCGAAGCCCTCGGTGAACCAGCCGTAGATCGAGGCAAGAAGATTATGGGCCGCCGGTCGCTTGCCTTGGTCGCGCCAGAGCCGTGCAAGGCTTGTTGCCGTGCGAAGTTCCCATGATTTGGCCTTCTGTCCGCGCGCCACCGTAAGGGAGCGCTCGAAACAGGCTTCGGCCTTGGTCTCGTCGGCCTCAGCAAGCATCAGCGCGATCTCGCCAGCGGTACGGTGCATTTCCGACTCGGCCCATTTTTCCTGGCTCCTTTCCGCTCCTGCGATCGCATCGTCGATGTGATGCCAGGCGTTAGGGAAGTTCCCTAGTTCCGCATGGGCGCGCGCCAAGTGCAGCGACACGAAAGGCATATAAATTGTTGCCGCGGTCGATCGGTAAGCTGCGGCTGCTGTGGTGAGTATCTCGATCGCATCCAACGACCGGCCAGTCAGCGCCGACAGGCAGCCCTGCCAGATCAATCCATTCGCCTTCCAGTACAAAGAGCCTTTTTCTTCCGCCAGATCGACGAGTTCGGCTGCTCGGACGCTTGCAGACTTGTAATGACGACAGAGAATCAGGGTGGCAATCGAATGGGCCAGAGCATGCATCAGCGTGGCAGCCTGACCTATCTCTCGCGCCCCCCTAAACGACTCGTCGACGTCCTTGAGGGCAGCATCGGGGTAACCCTGGAGCCATAGCGTCCGCGAACGCCACTCCAGGATAGCGACCCTTGCGTCGGTGCCAAAACGCGTTGCCAGTGCGCGGTGCTCCGCGGGATCATAAAGCGCGAGCGCCCGATCAAGATGCCTTCGTCCTGCGACCTGGTCCCGGTGGACATCGCGGTCATTCCGACCATACGGTGCGCAAGCATCAGCGGTCCCGTAATCCGTTGCTTTTCGGCGAGGGCCATGAACTGGGTTGCAAGAGCGCCGGCAGCTTCACCGTTGAACGCGGCCACATTAAGCACCCAGGCGCCGTAGAGTACGGAGAACAGCAACAGCGGGTCCTCGGAAGGCTCACCCTGCGCCTCGGCCTTCTCGATCAGAAGGCGGGCATGATCGACCGCCGCCTTGGTATCCGGCGCCCCATAACCTTTGACATGCATAAGGACGGTCACGAGCTCGATCTGGTACTTGATCTGCTCGCGGCGCAGCGCGGATGTCTCTGGCAGGCTTGCCATCTGGCTCACCGCGCGGCTCAGTTGAGCGGCTGCCTCGGCCAGCGCAGAGCGAGAGATTGAGCGCTGGCCGGCAATTCCCCAGAGCTTCGCTGCCCGCTCGATCATTCCTGCCTCCGAGTAGTGGTGCGCCAACAACTCGGGGCGATTTTGAGCGGCTTCCGGGAAAGCGCCTTCCATGGCCCCCGCTATGCGAGCGTGCAGGTTGCGACGCGGCTCGCGCAAAAGAGAGCCGTAGGTGGCGTCGCGCACCAGCGCGTGCTTGAACAGATAGGAGGCTGCGGGCGGCACGCCCTGCCGGAATAACAGCCCAGCGTCCAGGAGTTGATCCAGCGCAGCACACAGGCCGCGCTCGTTCCGCATCGCAACGGCGGCCAGCAAGGCATGCGAAAATTCCCGCCCAATCGCTGCGCCGATTTGTGCGATCTCCTTCGCTGACCCAAGGCGGTCAAGTCGCGCCATCAGCGTTGCGTGCAAGCTTGAAGGGACAGCCAGGACCGAGGATGGGACCGCAGCAGCGGTCCCTCGTGCTTCGCCTTCGCTCTCAGCCTCCAACACCGCCTTGGTCATTTCCTCTACGAACAACGGGACACCGTCGGTGCGGTCGATGATCTCGGCCACGACATCTGCCGGCACCTGCCTGCTGCCGACCAGGCCTGCAACGATGGCGGTTGCTTCGTTCTCCGCAAGCCGGTTCAGCTTCAGGCTGGTAACATGCGATTGCCCGGCCCAGGGCGCGCTGAACTCGGGACGGAAAGTCACGATGAGCAACACCGGGAGAGTCTTGATTTGGTCCACCGTCCGACCGAACACTTCCAGACTCGTCGGATCGACCCAATGTGCATCCTCGACGATCATCAGCACCGGCTGCCGCCCGGCCAATCCGGCGAGTTGTGTCGTCAAGGCCTCCAGGGTTCTTTGCCGGCGCTGTTCCGGAGTCAGCTCAAGCGCGGTATATCGTCCATCATTCGGCAGCGACAGCATCTCGGCCAAGAGCGCGACGTCCGGGATGGAGGTTGACGTCTGCGCGAGGACGGCATTGAGCTTGTCGAGCTTAGCTTGCGGGGTGTCGTCGTGCGCTAGGCCCGCGGCGCGCTCCATCTGCCCGATGACCGGATAAAGCGCGCTGTCAGTATGCTGCGGCGAACAGAAATAGCGCAAGCGCTTGTGCGGTTCGCCGGCGAGGCTTTCCAGCAGCGCGGCCGTGAGTCGTGATTTACCGATACCGGCCTCGCCGGAAATGAGCACCACCTGGCCTTCGCCGGTCCTTGCTCTCGACCAGCGCCGTTGCAGCAACTCGAATTGTTCTTCCCGCCCGACCAGCGCGGTCAGGCCGGCCGCGTGCAGCGCCTCGAAGCGACTTGCCACCGAACTCGTCCGGAGCACGGCCCAGGCCCGTACCAGCCCGCCGATGCCCTTAAGATCCTTCGGCCCGAGGTCCGTGAGCTCAAAGCGATTGCCGAGAAGTTTTCGCGTGCTCTCCGCGATGACGACCATGTTCGGCTCGGCGATCCCCTGCAAACGCGCCGCGAGGTTCGGCGTCTCGCCAACGATGCCGCGCTCCTGTGCCTCCCCCGATCCGATCAGGTCGCCGACTACAACGAGGCCGGTTGCAATGCCGACGCGGGTTCGCAACGAAACGGGTGACTTGAGTGCGCTCACCGCAGCGACCAGTTTCAGCCCCGCCCGCACTGCCCGCTCGGCGTCGTCCTCATGCGCCTGCGGGTAGCCGAAATACACGAGCAAGCCGTCGCCCATGTACTTGGCCACGAACCCGCCAAAGCGGCGCACGGCTTCGGCGACGCATTTCTGGTAGGCGAAGATGATATCGCGCAGGTCTTCCGGGTCCATACGGGTGGAGAGGGCTGTCGAGCCGACAAGGTCCGCGAACATCACCGTGACCTGGCGGCGCTCGGCAGCATCCTGCGCCTTCGGTCCAATCAACGCAGGCTGCAGCGACACCGGAACGGCGGCAAGCCCGGCAATAGCTTCCAGCAGCTTCTTGCGATGACCAAGCGATGCGACGCCGAGGTCCTTGAGGTCGTCGTTGGTCAGCCGGCCTAGCAGCTCGATGTCGATGTCGTTGGCACGGAACATCTCGGCATACTGGGCGAGGCCGATCCCACGGAGCCAACCGTCGATGTCCAATTTCAATCCCCTGGGCCTTGTCAAAGGCAGTTCTTGAAAATGGGTTGTGTCTTTGGCACCCGCCGTGATTTCCAGGGGCTTCCCGAGCCAATCTGGATTCGCCGGGTGGACGCCAACTATTCGACACTAGCATAACCGCATTGTCACCCGGTACCAGACCGATCTGACGTACGCAGAGTGGCGCTGATCGCGCCGCACTTGCCAAAGCCTAGCGCGACAGGCAGGCCGCGCGAGATCATCAACGGCATCTTCTGTGTCACGCGAGCGGGCTGCTCGTGGCGCCTGCTGCCGAACGACTTTGCCGCCATCGAGGACGATTTACCGCTGGTTCGCGTTCAGAATGCGTACAGAAGCGACGTCCGCCGACCCTTCGAATTTGGGTTCACGCTGTAGGCAAGGGCGTAATCTACCGCGACAAGGAGGCGGATTACGCCTTGACGCTAATCCACCCCATCTACAGAGCCACTACGCGCCCGCGTCATTCACGTTGAGATCGACGCCCTGCGGATCCTTGATGGTCGACACCGTGATCAGCGAGATCAGCGACAGCACCGCGATATAAACGCCGACGCGCCAGGACTGGCCGTAGGTGCCGATGATCCATTGCGCGATCATCGGCGCGAAGGCGCCGCCGAAGATGGCGCCGAGCGCGTAGCCGATCGAGACGCCGGAATAGCGCACCTTGGCCGGAAACAGCTCGGCATAGAGCGCCGCCTGCGGGCCATAGGACAGACCGAGCGCGATGGTGAGGCCGACGGCGCTGACGAAGAACAGCAGCAAATTCTTGCTGTCGATCAAAAACCACATCGGCACCGCCCACAGCACCATCAGCCCATAGCCGATCTGGAAGCAGCGCACGCGGCCGATTTTGTCGCCGAGGATGCCGCCGAGCAGCGTAAAGATGAACCAGCTCACCGCCGCCAGCGTGCCGATCAGAAGCAGCTGTTCCGACGGCATCTTCAGCGTGTTGGTGCCATAGCTGATGATGAACGCGATCAGGATGTAACCGGCCGCATTGTTGGCCATGAAGATCAACGCGGTGCGCAGGATCTCCTTGCTGTGGTTGCGCATCAATTCGCGCAGCGGCGCCGAGGATTCCTTATGCCGGCGCTGCATCGCCAGGAACACCGGAGACTCTTCGACCGTGCGGCGGATCACGATGCCGACGACGATCAGCAGGATCGAGAGCAGGAACGGAATCCGCCAGCCCCATTCGATCATCGCCTGCTTGCCGAGCGAAGCTGTCAGCGCCCACAACACGCCGGTTGCCAGGATCATGCCGAGCGGCGTGCCGATCTGCGGGAACGAGCCGAAGAAGCTGCGCTTGTCGCGAGGCGCCGATTCCACCGACATCAGCGCCGCGCCGCCCCACTCGCCGCCGGCCGAAAAGCCCTGCAGGATGCGGAGCAGAATAAGGAGCGCCGGCGCCCAGGCGCCGATCTGCGCGTAGGTCGGCAGCAGGCCGACCAGCGCGGTCGCAGCGCCCATCAGCAGCAGCGTGACGACGAGCATGTTCTTCCGCCCGAAGCGGTCGCCGAGATGGCCGCAGACGATGGCCCCTAACGGGCGGAACAGGAATGAGAGGCCGAGCGTCGCAAACGAGACGATCTGCGCCAGCAGCGGATTGTTCGCGTTCATCGGCGCGAAGAACAGCGCGCCGAACACCAGGCCCGCCGCCTGGGCGTAGACGAAGAAGTCGTACCACTCGATCGTGGTGCCGACGAGCGTTGCGGTGAGGACCTTGCGCTCCTCATCCGACAGCGTAGCGCCGCGCGAGCGCGCGGAGACTTCGATGGACATTTGGCCTCCCCAAACCCGTTCTTGAGCCCGTTCTTGGCCGTGCGGGCATGATCGGCCGCGATGCGCCTGTCCCGCACGGAGCTGGTACCGGGATAGCAGAGCTTCCCGCGCAGGACGAGCAAAATAGTTGCAGAAGCAACGATATAGCACCAGCCGGCGGCCGCGCGGCCGGTTCCATGACCCGGCTACCTCACCCGCCGCCGACGGTCTCCCATCCCAAAACGACGATTGTGCAATGCAGCACGACCGCTATGCTAGGCATCTCCAAGAGGTTCTAAGTGTCTGACATCAATGCCGATGCCTGGGTGTCCTCAGGCCACCGCCCGATGGGCTTTCCCGAATTCGTCGTCGTCATCGCTTCCATCATGGCGCTCAACCCGCTGGCGATGGACATGATGCTGCCGGCGCTGCCGAACATCCGTTCCGCGTTCCAGATCGCCGACGCCAACCGTCCGCAGATGGTGCTGTCGATCTTCCTGGTCGGCTTCGGCGTCGGCCAGTTCGTGATGGGCCCGCTGTCGGACCGCTTCGGCCGCCGCCCGGTGCTGCTCGGCGGCATGACCGTCTACACCATCGCCGGCCTGCTCGCGATCATGGCACCCTCGTTCGAGACGCTGCTGCTGGCGCGCGCGCTGCAAGGGCTCGGCACCGCGGCAACCCGCGTGATCGCCACCTCGATCGTGCGCGACTGCTACGCTGGACGGCGCATGGCGAGCGTGATGTCGCTGGCGATGATGGTGTTCATCGCCGTGCCCGTGATCGCGCCGTCATTCGGCCAGGCGGTGATGCTGCTGACGCATTGGCGCGGCATCTTCGTGCTGCTGATGATCTACGGCGTGATCGCGCTGGCCTGGAGCGCGATGCGAATGCCCGAGACGCTGCCGCTCGAATTGCGCAAGTCGCTGGCGATCCCCGAGGTGCTGTCCGCGTTCCGCCAGACCATCACCAACCGCCAGACGCTCGGCTACGCGCTCGCCGCCGGCGGCGTGCAGGGCTCGCTGTTTGCCTTCGTGTTCTGTTCGCAGCAGATCTTTACCGAGATCTTCAAGCTCGGGCATTACTTCCCGGTCGCCTTCGCGGCGTGCGCGGTCGGCGTCGCGATCGCCGGCTTCCTCAATTCGCGCATCGTCGGCCGGATCGGCATGCGGGTGATCTCGCACGCCGCGCTGACCGGTTTTGCCGTGGTCGCCGGCGCGCTGTTCCTCGCCGTGAAGACCGACACGCTGTCGCTGCCGCTGTTCATGGTGCTGGCCGGCCTGATGATGTTCGCGTTCGGGCTGATGATGGCAAACTTCACGGCGCTCGCGATGGAGCCGCAGGGCAAGATCGCCGGCACCGCGTCATCGCTCTACGGCACCATCACCACCCTCCTCGGGATCGGCGTCGGCACCACGATCGGCCAGGATTACGACGGCACGCTGCTGCCATTCGCGACCGGCTTCTTCCTCTGCACGTTGGCCGCGCTCGCCGTCGTCCTGGTGACGGAAAAGGGCCGCATGTTCCGGCCGCATCATCATCCGATTTGATTTCGTAGGGTGGGTTAGCCGAAGGCATAACCCACCATCTTTCTCGCGAGTAGAACGGCGGATTACGCTCCGCTAATCCGCCCTACAGAGCCGGCGTTGGTCCGCGCCCGCACCGGCGCGGCGACACGCCGCGTCGCCGCAAACCCTTCCATAGCAAGCTGCCACTGCAGGCCGACGATCGCGCCCTTGGTCGGCTGCAGCAGTCCGAGCGCGCTGAACAGCGTGAACGGCAGCCAGATCGCCAGTTGCAGCCAGGCCGGCGGCGCGTAGGTCATTTCCATCCAGAGCAGCGCCGGCACCACGACGTGGCCGACCACGACGATCACGAGATAGGCCGGGAAATCGTCCGCGCGCTGCGGGGTGAAGTCCTCGCCGCACGCCTCGCAATGATCCGCCACCTTGAGGAAGCGGCCGAACAGATGGCCGCGCCCGCAGTTCGGGCACTTCATCGTGAAGCCGCGCCACATCGCCTTGGGAAGGGAAACCGTCTCGGTCATTGTCGTTGTCCTTGACCTGATCTGATGATCCATACAATATGAATTGTGGAGCATACAATCAAAGACAAATTGCCGAATTGCATGGACTGGATCCCTACAGTTTCCGAATGGCACGGCCCGATGTTCCTGCGCATCGTCGATGCGCTCGCCGCCGATATCGCGAGCGGCCGGCTGGTGCGCGGCCAGCGGCTGCCGACCCATCGCGCGCTGGCGTCGGCGCTCGACATCGATCTCACCACGGTGACGCGCGCCTATGGCGAGGCGCGGCGGCGCGGGCTGCTCGACGCCCGGGTCGGCCAGGGCACTTTCGTCTCGGAGACCACCGCGCGCGCGGCGTCCGACCTGCCCGCCCCCGTCAACATCGACCTGTCGATGAATCTGCCGCCGCAGCCGGTCGAGGCCAATCTCGATCTGCGGATCGCGCAGGGACTTGCCACCATCCGCTCCGAGGCCGGGTTCTCCGCCTATCTCGGCTATGCGCGTCCCGGCGGCACCGCTGACGAGCGCGACGCCGGCGCTGCCTGGCTGCAGCCGCGCGTGCCGCAGGCATCGGCCGAGCGGATCGTGATCTATCCGGGATCGCAGGCGATCATCTTCAACGCGCTGCTGGCGCTGACGTCGCCCGGTGATGTCGTGGTGACGGAGGCGTTGACGTTTCCCGGCATCAAGGCCGCGGCCGCGCGGCTCGATGTCCGCCTCGTGGGTGTTGCGATGGACGCCGAGGGGGCCAGGCCCGACGCGCTCGACGACGCCTGCCGCAAGCTCAAGCCGAAGGCCGTCTATCTGGTGCCGACGCAGCAGAATCCGACCACGGCGACGATGAGCGCGATCAGACGCAAGGCGATCGCCGACATCATCAGGAAGCGCGGCTGCGTCCTGATCGAGGACGACGTCTACGGCCCGCTCGAACCGCAGGTGGCACCGATCGCCACGCTGATTCCCGAACGCACCTACCTTGCCGCGAGCATCGCGAAATGCATCGCCCCGGCCTTGCGCGTCGCCTATCTGCTGGCGCCGGATGCCGCCGCCGAACAACGGATGCGCGCCGGCATGCAGGCCACCATGCAGATGCCGCCATCGCTGATGGTCGCGCTGGTGACGCAATGGCTGCGCTCCGGCGTCGCCGCCGACATCATCCGCGCCATCCGCAACGAGGCGGCCGCGCGCCAGCAGCTCGCGGCCCGCTTCCTCAAAGGCGTCAGCTACGCGGCGCGGCCGGCGAGCCACCATCTCTGGGTGCCGTTGCCAAAACATTTCGACGGCACCGACCTGCTGTCGCATCTTATGCGCAATGGCCTTGCCGTGGTCGGCGAAGACGCCTTTGCGGCCGGCGATGCCGCGCCGCGCGGCTTGCGCGTCTCGATCGGCGCCGCGCGCAATCGCGCCGAACTGAGCCAGGCGCTGCAGGTGCTGTCGAACGCCGTGCGCACGCCGGTCGGCGCCACGCAAATTGTATAAATTTCAACCATCGTGAGGGAATAAACTCGCCCGAAAATGATTATGGTGCGGGGGCGCCTGCGCTAGAACTGCGGCGTTCAGGGCATCAGGCAGGGGCGGCTTTCAATGTCATGCGGATACGATCGAGCACTCCACACTGCCGTGCGGACGCTCCGTGAGGCAGTGACCACGATCGCGTGTCTTGCACTTGTCACATCAAGTGCGGCGCGCGCCACCGAGGCCCCTGCCCCGTCGCCGGACAAGCTCGAACGCATCACCGCGTTCTTCAACAACGAGGTTGCGACAGGAACAATTCCAGGCGCCGCCATCCTGATCCAGCAGCACGGCAAGCCGGTCTATCTGAAGACCTTCGGCTATCGTGACGTCACGACCAAGTCGCCGATGCGGCCGGACACGATGTTCGCCCTGCATTCGATGACCAAGCCGATCACCAACACCGGCGCGATGATGCTGGTCGACGAAGGCAGGCTGTCGCCGCAGGATCCGCTGTCGAAATACATTCCGGCGTTCGCCGACGTGAAGGTCGGCATCGAGCCGGATGGCGGCAACGATCTCGGCAAGCTCGAACTGGTGCCGCCGATCCGCCCGGTCACCATCGAGGACCTGATGCGGCATACCTCGGGCATCACCTACGAATATATCGGCGCCGACTGGATCCAGAAGCTCTACCGCGCAGGGCATCTGTTCGACGGCAAGTTCGACAACAAGGAATTCGTCGCGCGGCTCGCCAAGCTGCCGCTGTCGCGGCAGCCGGGTACGATGTGGCGCTACGGTCATTCCACCGATGTGCTCGGCCGGGTGATCGAGATCGTCACGGGCAAGACGCTCTATCAGTTCGAGAAGGAGCGCATCTTCGATCCGATGAAGATGAACGACACCAGATACGTGCTCGATGCGGAGACCGAACGGACGCGGCTGGCCGAGCCGCTGCCCTCGGACACGATCCTGATCGCGGGGGAGAACGACCGGCGCGTGCATCCGGAGTGGGAATCCGGCGGCGGCGGCCTGGTGTCGACCATCCTCGATTATGCACGGTTCGCGCAGATGCTGCTCAACGGCGGCGAGCTTGACGGCAAGCGCTATCTCAGCCCTGCCGCCTTCAAGACCATGACGACGGACCATATCGGGCCGGGCTCCGGCGTCGGCCGCGACTATTGGTACTTTCCGGGCGACGGCTTCGGTTACGGCTACGGCATCGCCGTGCGCACCGATCCCGGCATCGCCAAGCCACCGCCGCCCGGCTCGATCGGCGAATTGAAATGGGACAGCGGCAGCGGCACCTATTTCGGCGTCGATCCGAAGCTCGACATGATCTACATCATGCTCGAGCAAACCCAGAACGAACGCCAGCGCATCACGCCGGCGTTCCGGAAGCTGGTGTACGAAGCGTTCAGCCCGGATTGAGTGAAGATCGGCAGCTCCGTCATTGCGAGCGCAGCGAAGCAATCCATCTCGCCGCATGGGGATAGATGGATTGCTTCGTCGCTTGCGCTCCTCGCAATGACGGAACCAGAAGCATTTCGCTTTACGACTTCCGCCGAACCACTTCCTGCCTGCGCCGTGCTGCTGCCGCGATCAAGCTCGCGGTGCATTCGTTGCGGACGAACGCACGCTCATCCGCAAACAGGCCGATCCGCGGTTCGAATCCGATCGCACCATCGTCGGCCAGCCCATCGATGACGCCGCCGCAGCACACGCATCGGTGGCGTGACGCCAGTTCCCACTCCATGACGCGCCCTCCGGCCGTCGCAGCTTCCCGCTCCGCAGCTTCCTCTCTCTGCAGCTTTCCTTGCGCTATATACTAGCGTATATATCGAGACGACAAGGCAGGCGGGTGAACAATCCGGTCGGGAACCCTGCAGACAACAACCATCGACCGGAGACGATCGCCTCACAATTCCTGCCTGGTCCAACCAGGTTCATTGAGGAAACGCGATCATGATAAAAAAGAACGGCGACGCGGGACATCCGCGCGCAACGGGAGAACTGCTCAAGATCCGCCGCGCATCGGCGGAGCGTTTTCGAGCGAAGTGGATGCCGGTTCGCGTGAAGAAAACGCGTCAAAATAAGAATCTAGCGCGCGCCGCGGCCACCATCCTTGCGCTCGGCATGGCCGGTATAGCCCGCGCCGAAACCGCTCCGGTCGGAGTTCCCGACAAGAGTTTCCCGGAGAGCGTGACCTCGACCTCCGACGGTACGCTTTATGTCGGCAGCTTCAACCATGGCGGGGTGACCAAGATCGCCGGCGGCAAGGCCGAGCAACTGGTCAAGCCGGGTGCTGCAGACAGCCGCTCGACGCTCGGCGTGCTCGCCGACGAGAAGAGCGGAACACTCTGTGTCTGCTCCAACGACATCAGCGCCATGGGCGTCGCGGGGCCGAGCGACGTCAAGGGCGCCTGGCTGAAGACCTTCGATCTGAAGAGCGGCGCACCGAAGGGCAGCTTTGCCCTGACCGATCCGAAATCGTTCTGCAACGACATCGTGGTCGGCGCCGACGGCACCGCCTATGTCAGCGATTCCTTCGCGCCTTTCGTCTACAGCGTGAAGCCCGGCGGCACGGCGCTCGCGACCTTCGCGACCGATCCGCAGCTCGCGCCGGCCAAGGACGGCGTCGGGCTCGACGGCATCGCGATCGGCGCCGACGGCAACCTCTATGTCACGACCTTCGTTCCGGCAAAGCTGTTCAAGATCGAGATGAAGGACGGCAAGGCCGGCGCCGTGACGGAGCTCAAGCCGTCGCGGCCGCTCGACCACGCCGACGCGCTGCGCGCCCATGGCGGCGGCTTCCTGCTGATCGAAGGCAATGGCAAGCTCGACAAGGTCACCGTGAAGGGCGGCGATGCCACCATCGACACCATCAAGGATGGTCTGGCCGAGCCGGTCTCGGTGACGCAGGTCGGCGATGTCGGCTGGGTCGCCGAAGGCAAACTGTCCTACGTGATCGGCGACAACAAGGGCAAGGACCCCGGCCCGTTCAAGCTGACGCCGGTGGTGCTGCCGAAGTGAAGACCGAGAGTATCGCGATCTCCCTCCACTGACTCACTATACCTCTCCCGCTTGCGAGGGAGGTCGACACGCGACGAACGACGCGAAGCGTCGTCCGGAGCGTGGCCGTATATCCTCGTCCATCGCTGTCATCGCCCGGCTCGACCGGGCGACCCAGTACGCCGCGGCCTATCAGTTCGAATACTGACACCTCTGGAATACTGGATCACCCGCATGAGCGGGTGATGACACTGAGCAAGCTGAGCAATCACCCCGTCACCCTGTGAGCCCGCCAACGGCGGGCGTCTCGAAGGATGGCCACAAGGAAGCGACGCGCCAAGGTTTCCCATGCGAGGGACGTGTGCCACGATTTCTGAATAATGGAAGAATGCCGCTGATTTGCCCGACGAGTCAAGTTGCCGTGTCCCCCGGCAGCCACCGGCTACTTTGCATGGGGTTGTTTTCGATATTTTGGCAGTGCGCCCCTGCGACGGCAGGCTATCGCATCCGATGCGGTCGCACCGCCGTCACCACGTCATCCGCTAGATCACATAAAACCCATGCGTGCCGTCGCGGCGCAGCTGGTCGACAAGGCCGTACTCCCAATCGAGATAGGCCTGCATCGCCTGCTCCGCGACGCCGGTGCTTTCATAGGGACGCCGGTAGCGGTGCGCGGGATCGGGCCTCGGCACGACACGCGACTGTCCGACTTCAAGCGGGCCGTTATAGCAGCCGTCGAGCACATAGACCTCCCAGCCCATCTGCGCGAGCCAGGACGCCGTCATGTCGGCGCGGATGCTCTTGTCGTCGGTCAGCACGATGCGGGCGCCGCGCACCGGCGCGGCCATATCGATTTCCTGCACCAGCTGGCCGCCCGCATAATGGCGGAAGCCGGCCAGATGGCCTGCGGCGTACTCCTCGGCGTCGCGCACGTCGAAGCGATACAGCGTGCGGCGTGCGTCCTTTTCCAGCGCGGCGAGTTCAGCCGCGCCGATGTGGCGGACGCCCGCGCGATAGGCGACCTCGCGTGCATTGTCGGCGGCCCCCGCGAACGGCCCGATGCCACCGCGCTGGCCGGCGCCGTGTTCGAGATCGTGTTTCGCGAGCGTCCAGCCGATCGTACCGTTGCGCAGCGCCCACACCTTGTTGGGCAGCGCGGCATTGATCAGCGACTGCGTGCCGATGATCGAGCGGGTGCGGCCGGCGCAGTTGACGATGATGGTGGTGTCGGGATCGGGTGCCGCGCTCCCTGCGCGCAGCACCAGCTCCGCGCCGGGCACGCTGACCGAGCCCGGGATGTTCATGGTGGCATATTCGTCGAAGCGGCGGACATCGAGGATCGCGATGTTGGCCTTGTCGGCTATCAGCGCGGCGACCTCGTCGGCGCTCAGCGAGGGCGTGTGCCGGCGCGACTCGACCAACTCGCCGAAGGCCTTGGCGTAGGAATTGACGTCCTCGAACACCTCGTAGCCGGCCGCCTTCCAGCCCTGCAGGCCGCCGGCGAGCGCCGCAACGTTGCTGTAGCCCAGCGCCTGCAACTCGCCAGCCGCGGCAGCGACCAGTCCCTCGCCATTGTCATAGAGAACGATCGGCACGTCCTTGCGCGGCAGTCGCAGCTCGGCTTCGAGCGCGATCCGGCCGGCCGCCATGTTGGCGGCAAACAGCGGATGGCCCGTGGCGAATTCGGCCTCATGCCTGACGTCGAGCAGCGCGATCTCGTGGCGCAGCAGCAGCATTGCACGGATGTTCTGGGGCGTGACGGACAAAACTGTCATGAGATGCCGGCCTTGGGCAGGAAATGCGCAGGCCTGCTCTAGGCCGAAATCGCGCGCCGTCAATAGCCTTAACCGGCCCGCAACCCCGATCTTCAGAGGCCGGGATCCGGGGAACGAAAATCCGCCATCCCGCTTTGCCCAACCGGGGCGCGCTTGCTACGTTCCGATCGGCCCCGTTGGCGCCCGATCAGGCCTTCCGGACAAGAGAAGGTAGCGGGGCCACGCCTGAAGTTCTGGGAGGATGACCATGAGAAGTGTCGGAAATGAACCATTGTCGCGTCACGCCCTCGCCTATGTGCTGGCCGGCGGACGCGGCAGCAGACTTCAGGAGCTCACCGACAGGCGCGCCAAGCCGGCGGTGTATTTCGGCGGCAAGTCCCGCATCATCGATTTCGCGCTCTCCAACGCCGTGAACTCGGGCATCCGCCGCATCGCGGTGGCGACCCAGTACAAGGCGCACAGCCTGATCCGACATCTGCAAGGCGGCTGGAACTTCTTCCGCCCGGAACGAAACGAGAGTTTTGACATCCTGCCGGCAAGCCAGCGCGTCTCCGAGACCAACTGGTATCTCGGCACGGCGGACGCCGTGTATCAGAACATCGATATCCTCGAGGCGCACGGCACCAAATACATCCTGGTGCTCGCCGGCGACCACATCTACAAGATGGACTACGAGGTGATGCTGAAGCAGCATGTCGAGAGTGGCGCCGACGTCACGGTCGGCTGCCTCGAGATGCCGCGCACCGAATCCAGCGGCTTCGGCATCATGCATGTCGACGACAACGGCCTGGTCCAGTCGTTCCTGGAGAAGCCGGCCGATCCGCCGCCGATGCCCGGCAAGCCCGACAAGTCGCTGGCCAGCATGGGCATCTACGTGTTCGACTCGCAATTCCTGTTCGACGAATTGCGCCGCGATGCCGCCGATCCGAATTCCAACCACGATTTCGGCAGGGACATCATCCCCTATATCGTCAAGCACGGCCGCGCGGTGGCGCATCAGTTCAACGATTCCTGCGTCCGCTCCGGCGACGATCCCCGCTCCTACTGGCGCGATGTCGGCACCGTCGACGCCTATTGGGGCGCCAACATCGATCTCACCGACGTCGTGCCGGAGCTCGATCTCTACGACCGCGCATGGCCGATCTGGACCTATGCCGAGATCACCCCGCCCGCCAAATTCGTCCACGACGAGGACGGACGGCGCGGCCAGGCGGTGACCTCGCTGGTCTCGGGCGCCTGCATCATCTCGGGCGCCGCGCTGCGCCGGTCGCTGCTGTTCACCGGCGTTCACGTCAATTCCTACGCCAATGTCGAGAACGCGGTGATCATGCCCTATGTGAATGTCGGCCGCGGCGCGCGGCTCAGAAATGTCGTGATCGATCGCGGCGTGCGGATTCCGGAAGGGCTGGTGGTCGGCGAGGATCCCGAGTTCGACGGCAAGCGATTCCGCACCACCGAGAACGGGATCACGCTGATCACGCAACCGATGATCGACAGGCTCCCGACATGACGCCCATCCGCGTCCTCGCGGTCGCCTCGGAAGTCTACCCGATCGTCAAGACCGGCGGCCTCGCCGACGTGGTCGGCGCGCTGCCGGCGGCGCTGAAGCAGCACGGCGTCACGACGCGGACGCTGGTGCCTGGCTATCCCGATGTGCTCAAGGCGCTGACCTCCGCGGAGACGCTGCTGAACTGGGGAGAATTTTACGGCGGGCCGATCCGCGTGCTCGGCGGTACCCATGACGGCCTCGATCTTGTTGCGCTCGACGCGCCGCATCTCTATGCGCGCCCCGGCAATCCCTATGTCGGTCCCGACGGACGCGACTGGCCCGACAACGGCATCCGATTTGCGGCGCTGTCGCGGATGGCGGCCGAAATCGGCCGGGGTGCGATCGAGGGCCTCGTCCCCGACATCGTGCATGCGCATGACTGGCAGGCCGGGCTCGCGCCGGCCTATCTGCATTACGGTGAGCAGCCGCGGCCGGGCACGGTGATGACCGTGCACAATCTCGCCTATCAGGGGCAATTCTCGCCGGACATGCTGGCTGCGTTTGGTCTTCCGGGTGAGGCCTATTCGCTTCACGGGGTCGAATATTACGGCACCATCAGCCTATTGAAAGCCGGCCTGCAATTCGCCGACCGCATCACCACGGTGTCGCCGACTTATGCGCAGGAGATCCAGAGCGACGAAGGCGGCATGGGGCTCGGCGGCCTGTTGCGCGAACGCTCCGACGTGCTGAGCGGCATTCTCAACGGTATCGACATCGATGTGTGGAATCCGGCCACCGATCCCGACATCGCCGCGCGCTTCAGCGCCGGACAAATGGTGGGGCGCGCAGCCAACAAGGCGGCGCTGCAGCAGCGCTTCGGGCTTGATCCGGCACCGGACGCGATGCTGCTCGGCGTCATCAGCCGGCTGTCATGGCAGAAGGGGCTCGACCTGCTGCTGGAGAACATTCCGACATTGCTCGGCGAAGGCATTCAGCTCGCGCTGCTCGGCAGCGGCGATCGCGATCTGCAGGATCGCTACGCCGAGCTGGCGCGCGACAACCCCGGGCGGATCGCGGTCGTGATCGGCTATGACGAGGCGCTGGCGCATCTGATCCAGGCAGGCGCGGATGCGCTCGCGGTGCCGTCGCGGTTCGAGCCGTGCGGCCTCACCCAGCTGTGCGCGCTGCGCTACGGCGCGGTCCCGATCGTTGCCAATGTCGGCGGCCTTGCCGACACCGTGCAGGGCTTCGACGAAGCCGCGGTCACCGGCAGTGCTGCGACCGGCGTCAAGTTTGCACCCGTGACCTCGGAAGCGCTCGCCCATGGCTTGCGCACAGCGAACCTGCTGTTCAACGACAAGGTGACGTGGCGCCGGCTGCAGCAGGCCGGCATGGCCACCGACGTCTCCTGGCACAATCGCGCCGGCCGCTACGCCGCGCTCTACCGCGAGCTCGCCGCCGCGCGAGGATGACGCGCGATCAATTCAACAGATCGCAGGACGCGATGCGGTTGATGTCGGCGAGGCGCCGGTCGGGATTGCCCTTGAGATCGAGGCTCGCGACCAGATCGAGCAGGCGGCCATAGGCGCGGTCGGCGACCGCGACCGGCAGCGGCTCCTCGTCAAAAGCCTCGATGTAGTTGCCGACGAGACCGCTCAGCAGCCGGCACATGGCCCGTTGCTCCGGCTGATGCCTGCTCAAGGTCTCGAGTTTTTCCTGGAGGGTCCGGTAGGTTCGCAAGCCGTGCGGCTGTTGCGAAAGCCAAGTATGCAAATCAGGGGCGTGCAAATCAGAATTTTGTAAATCAGTCATATCAGCCTCTTCAAGCAGGAGAAGAAGCTACCGGTTTGTATAGCCGATCGCGGTTCCGCGCCATGACGATTTTTGCATGCATCCCCTGCTCGGCCGCGCAGGCCGTGTCATCGGATTGGCACGCGGCATAGCTAAAGTATCTTGGTTTTGATCAAAGTCGCGCGAGTGCCGGCAGGATCCTGTAGCGCGCGATCTCGTGCGGATAGTCGCCGCGATTGGCGAGCAGCACGATGCCGAACCGGCGCGCCGGCACCAGGCCGATATAGGCCGAGGCATTGTTGAGACCGCCGGGTTTGTCGATGACGGTGACACCGTCCAGCCGCACATGCTCCCACGCCATCGCCTGCCCGAACGTCGCATCGACACGAAAACTCTCGCGCATGGTCATCTGCAATGCCGCGCGCAATTCGGGATCGATCACCGCGCCGTCGAGACAGGCGCGCAGCAGCATGCCGAGATCGCGCGCCGACGAGAACATCTGGCCGGTGCCGGAAAAATCGTAATAGCTCTGCTGATTGCCGGGTGGACCGATCGCCGTTCCGTCATGGGAGTAGCCCTGGACCATGCGCTGCATGATCTCCGGCGCCATCGCCGCGCGATTGTCCTCGCCACGATCCGGAACGAAGGTCGAGGTCATGCCGAGCGGCCTGAGGATACGGCTCTCGATCAACGTCGTGATCGGCATGCGATAGCGCTGCTCCAGCACCAGTTGCAGCAGGACATAGCCGGCGTGGCTGTAGATGCGCTGCTTGCCCGGCTGCTCTCCTTTCTGGGGCGTCCAGGCATTGAGCATCGCGATGAACTGATCGCGGCTGAAGGCCTCGTTCGGCCAGGGCGGATGATCGGTTGGCAGCAGCAGCCCCGATGTATGGTCGACAAGCTCGCCGACCGTGACGCGGCTGATATAGTCGCCGTGCAACTCCGGCAGATACTTGCCGACGGGATCGTCCAGCCGCAATTCGCCGCGCTCGGTGCCGAGGGCAACCAGTGTCGCCTCGAACAGCTTGCGCAACGAGGCGAGATTGAACAGCGTGTCCGAGGTGACCGGCCGCTTTGCGGCAGCGTCGGCGAAGCCGTAGTTGAAGAAGGCGACCCGACCGCCGGCATAGACCGCCGCGGCAAGGCCGCCCGGATCGGCCGCGGTCGCGGTTGGCGCCAGTTCCGTCGTGACGATGTCCCTGATCTGCGCATCCATGTCGGAATCAGCCCGCGCTGCCGTCAGCACGCTAGCGGCAACGGCAAGCAGGACGGCCGCGATCCGGACGAAGAGCCATTGTCTCATGTAGAACGAATTCGGGACGATGTTGCGGTATGACCCGCGGGTGGACCTGTTCAGCCATCGAGAGATGGCGACATCGCGATCCTAGCGATGGAACCCACGTGTCCGAATTCACGATCGCGCGTCTTGCACCGTGACCCGTTCCGGCTGGGGAACGGCGGCCCGATCGCTGCTCCGGCGGTCACTCCCGGAACCCGCGATCGCGACCGCCCTCCCACTCCAGCCACGGCGCGGGAACTGCAATGGAACTAAAAAATGCGGGACGTTTGAAAATACGAGAAATGTGCAGCGACGGAGAGGCAATACCGACGCTTGCCGGACTCGCCGCCGATATGTCTGACTTCGCCACATTCCGCTCCCAACCCGGGGACGGTTTCTTACTAGCAACAATTCGTCAATCAAGGGTTGCATATGCCCATGGGATTCGATTTGCAAGACACGGCTGCATGCGACGGATTGTCCTGTTCCCGATGCAGGGCGCGCGCGATGCCGTGGTTAAGCATGGCTTAACTATTGAACGCACGGCGCGCGCCTATCCGCTTCGCAACCGGACGATCGACCGCGGCAACGACGCCAGCAGCAGCACGAGGCAGACGCAGAGCAGCACGATGTCCTTGAACAGGAACTCGCCGGCCAGGTTCCAGGCCATCGGGTCGGTCGACAGGCTCCATTTCACCACCCCGGGTGTCGTAAAGAAGAACGACCAGGTCACCGCAAAGGTGATCACGCCCATCAATGCGCCGATCGCGGACAGGATCGGGCTGAACGCGCCGGCGGCAAGCAGCACGGCGATGCCGAACTCGGTGACGCCGAGCACATAGGCCTCGCCGCGAAGGCCGAACACCGACAGCCACGAGACAAACGGGCTGTTGCTGATGAATTGCACGATGCCTTGCGCCGATTGCAGCGTGAACTTCTGCATGCCGAACGACACGAAGATCACCACCATGACCCAGCGCAGGATCGTGAGCAGACGATAAGACCCCTCGCCTTGTTCGGCGATGTTGAACGACAGATTCATGCGGGATGTTTCTTCCCTCGCTGCGATGCCACCATCAGCCGCGGTTACGGCGTTCGTGGCAAACTACGCGGCGCGCCGCGCGCGCGTTACGCGCGGGAGACGCTCGCAGCCTTCACGATCATGTGCAGACAAGGTGATCAAGATCGTCGCTCGCCGCGATGGTCCTACGCGCGCTGGCGTAGCGGCCGCGCGGCGTCCTTGACCGGCACCGGCATGGTGAAGCCGTACAGGAACAGGTCCACCACCATGTCGGCGAACTCGCTGGGGTCGACGCCACCCTTCGGGTCGTACCAGGTGTGGCTGAAGTTCAGGATGCCGAACAGCATCATGCTGTAGATCTTCTTGGTCCGCCTGACGATCTTGCCTTCCTTGTCGAGCTTGACCAGAAGCTCCGAGACCGTGTCGACGAGCTGGCGCTCCAGCGCCTTGATCGCATCCTGCTCGGTCTCACCGAGGAACGAGAGGTCGTTGAGGATGACGCGCTGCTCGTCGCTCGAGCGCGCATTCAGTGCGACGATGGCCTGGATCGCGGCACGGAACTGCTCCAGCGTTGCCGCCTTGCCGGCCATCGCGACCTCCACGTCCGCGATCATCTCGCGGATATGCGCATCGAGGATCGCGAACAGGATCGCTTCCTTGGAGTCGAAATAATGATACAGCGCGCCGCGCGACAGCTTGCAGGCGTCCGCGAGGTCCGCGATCGAGGCACGCATGTAGCCCTGGCGCGCGAACAGGCCGCAGGCGGTGGTGAGAATGCCCCGCTGGATCTCGTCGTAGTTTTCTGAGCGCGTCCGCGCCATACCCGTCTCTCTCGTCCACCGCTAACGCCGCCGGAATCGGGCGGCTTCCGTCTCTCTATACTATAGCCGTCGCGCTCTCCTCCCCTTTGCGGGCACCGTCCACCAGAACTCATCAACCCTGGCGCTGCGGGATCATTGACCTGTGTCAAAAAATAATTTGAACGACCGGTCGGATTATATTATCGTGACCATCATCAAGCAAGTGGATTGCGCATGCCGGGGCCAACCCGGCGGCATCGAGGGAGGCTGCGCGTGGATGCTCATAAGGTCGATGCTGTCGTGATCGGAGCCGGCGCCGGCGGGCTGTGCGCCGCGGCGCGTCTCGCCCATGGCGGGCTTCATACCCTCGTCGTCGACGACAAGGACCGGCTCGGGGGGCGCGCCTCGACCGAGGAGATCGACGGCTTCAAGGTCAATATCGGCGCAATCGCGATCGAGTTCGGCGGCGTGTTCGAGGAGACCTTCCACACCGTCGGTGCGCCGCTCGATATCCGCGCGCCGGAGCCTGCGAGCTCATTCTTCATCGACGGCAAGGTGATCGATGTCGGCCGCGGCGGCTGGTCGCTGCTGCTCGGGCAACTGACCAAGCAGGCCTCGCGGATCCTGGAGAAATTCGCCGACGCCCGCTCCGGCAACCTGCCCGACGGGCGGCAATCGACCGAGGACTGGCTGAAGGGCTACACCAGCAACTCGACAGTGCACGCGCTGTTCCGCAACCTCTGCGCGGCGATCTTTGCCTGCAACGCCGCCGAGCTGCCGGCCCGCGCCTTCCTCACCTATTTCACCAGCAAGGGCGCTTTCAAGAAGTTCGGCTTCTGCCCGCAAGGCACGATCGGCGTCTGGAACAGCCTCGGCGGCGCGATCAAGCGCAATGGCGACATCTGGCTCGGCACGCCGGCGACCACGATCCACACCGCCAACGGCCGCGTCGAAGGCGTTACCGTTCTCAGGAATGGCGAGCGGGTGCGGATCGACACCGATCTCGTCATCAGCAACGCGGGACCGAAGGCCACTGTCGCGCTTGCCGGCAGCGAGGTCTTTCCAGCGGATTACATCGCCAAGGTGAAGAACGACCTTCGCCCGGCCGCCAATATCGTGATCAATGTCGCGAGCCGCGAGCCGCTGATCAACCATCCCGGCATCGTCACCTTCGGCAAGACGCGCCGGCTCTGCAACATGGCGAACCTCTCCGCCACCTGCCCGGAACTCGCTCTGCCGGGCTGGCATCTTTACGTCGCCTACGCCGTGCCGGTGCCGGCGCTCGGCGATTTCGACGCGGATGCCGAGGTCGCGCTCGCGCTCGAGGACCTCCGCGAGCAGTTCGCCAATTTCGATCAGGCGAAAATCCTCTCGATCCGGGTGATGCGCGACGACTGGCCGGCGCAACGCAGCTGCGCTGGTTACGATCTGCCGCGCGAGACCGGCATCGAAGGCCTGTGGTGCGTTGGCGACGCGGTGAAGCAGTATGGCAATGGCGGCACCCAGGCTTGCGCCGAGACCGCCAAGATCGTGACCGATGCGATCTTCGCCGCGCGACCGCGCCGGTCGGCCGGCCGGGTCTAAACGCGATGCCGACGACCATTCCGCATCCGACGCCGCCGGTAGCGCCCCAGGCCGCGCCGGCGCGGGAGTGCCTGCTCGAATTCCGCAACATCCGCATCGTCTACGACAACGCCATCGAGGCGATCCGCGATGTCTCGATCGCGGTGCCCGAAGGCAACATCGTCGCCCTGCTCGGCTCCAACGGCGCCGGCAAGTCGACACTGCTGAAGGCGATGTCCGGCATCCTCTATACCGAGGAAGGCGCGATCGAGAACGGCAGCATCCGCTTCCGCAATGACGAGGTGCATCACCTCGCGCCGGACGAGCTGGTGCGCCGCGGCATCGTGCAGGTGCCGGAGGGCCGCCGGGTGTTCGCGGCGCTGACCATCGACGAGAATTTGCAAATGGGCGGCTACACCAGGACCGGCGCCGAGGCGCGCGAGCGCCGCGACAAGGTGTTTGCGCTGTTTCCGCGACTCTATGAGCGGCGCGACCAGATCGCCGGCTACATGTCCGGCGGCGAGCAGCAAATGCTCGCGATCGGCCGCGCGCTGATGACCGATCCGGCGCTGCTGGCGCTCGATGAGCCGTCGCTCGGCCTCGCGCCTCTGATCATCGACCGCATCTATGAGGTGATCGTCCGCCTGCGCGACGAGCTGAAGATGACCGTGCTGCTGGTGGAGCAGAACGCGCAGCGCGCGCTCGATATCGCCGATTACGGCTACATCCTGGAGACCGGCCGCGTCGTGCTCGACGGCACGGCCGCGAAGCTCACCGCCAACGAGGACGTTCGGGAATTCTACCTCGGCGTCTCCTCCGCGGGCCGCAAGAGCCTGCGCGACGTCAAGCATTACAAGCGCCGCAAGCGGTGGCTGTCGTGACGGCGCTGCTTGCGATCGATAACCTCTCAAAACGCTTCGGTGGCCTGCAGGCGGTCGCCGATGTCAGCCTTGAAGTCGCGGCGGGCGATATCTGCAGCGTGACTGGCCCGAACGGCGCCGGCAAGACCACGCTGTTCAACATGATCTCGGGCGTGCTGCGGCCGAGCGGCGGCCGGATCACCTTCGACGGCATCGACCTTTCGACCATTTCGCCGTGGAAGTTCGCCGCTGTCGGCATCGGCCGCACTTTCCAGAATCTGGCGCTGTTCAAGCACGGCACCGTGGTCGAGAACATCCTGACCGGCCGCCACACCCATCTGCGCTCGACCGTACTCGATGCCGTTGTGTTCTTCGGCCGCACCCGTAAGGAAGAAATCGCGGCCCGCCAGCGCGTCGAGCACATCATCGAGTTCCTCGAGATCGAGCATATCAGGGACGCCGTGGTCGGCACGCTGTCCTACGGCCAGCAGAAGCGCGTCGAGCTCGCGCGCGCTCTTGCCTGCGAGCCGAAACTGCTGCTGCTCGACGAGATGGTTTCGGGCATGAATCAGGAGGAGACCGAGGACATCGCGCGCTTCGTGCTCGACATCCGCGACGACCTCGGCATCACCGTCGTCATGATCGAGCACGAGATGCGCATCGTGATGGACATCTCCGACCGTATCCATGTGCTGAATTTCGGCCGTAAGATCGCCGAAGGCACGCCCGACGAGGTCAGGCGCGATCCGGCCGTCGCGGAGGCCTATCTCGGCGGCCAGCGCGCCGAAGCGATGAAGGCAGGCGCGTGATGTCGACGATGGACAGCCTGCGCACCACGCATCCGCCGCTGCAAGCCAGCGCCGCGCACAGCGCGCCTGCGGCAGGCACCGACGCGCTGCAGGCGACGCTTGCGGATGCCGCCATCACCATCCCGCAATTGCTGCGGCAGCGCGCCGTCATGCATGGCGACGCATTGGCGCTGCGGGAGAAGGACTACGGCATCTGGAATCCCTATTCTTGGCGGTACTATTACGAGACCGCGCGCGCGGTCGCGCTCGGCCTGCTCGCGCTCGGGATCAGGCCCGGCGACCGCGTTGCCATCGCCGGCGAAAACACGCCGGAATGGTTTTACGCCGATCTTGGCGCCCAGATGATCGGCGCGGTCGCGGTCGGCATCTATCCGACCAATCCCTGGGTCGAGCTGCAATATATCGTCAAGCATTCCGGCGCCCGGGTCGTCATCACCGGCGATCAGGAGCAGACCGACAAAGTGCTCGACGCAATGGCCAGCAATGGCGGCCTGCCGGATCTGGAGGCCATCGTCTGCATCGACATGAAGGGCCTGCGGCACTACCGCCAGTCCGAGCTGATGTCGTTCGCAGCGCTTTGCGAACGCGGCAAGGCCTACGCCGACGCGAACCCGGAGGCTAACGCCACCCTCGACCGCCTGATCAGCCAGGGCGCACCCGACGATGTCTGTATCCTCGTCTACACCTCGGGCACAACGGGCCCGCCCAAGGGCGCGATGCTGACCCACCGCAATCTCGTCTACGCCGCCTATGCCTACGCCAAGACCGTCGGCATTGCCGACAAGCGGTTCGAGGCGGTGAGCTATCTGCCGCTGTGCCACGTCGCCGAGCGCTGCTACGGCACGGTGACGCATTTGGTGCTCGGCGGCACCGTGTCCTTTGCAGAATCGATCGACACCGTCGCGATCAACATCCGCGAGATTGCACCAACTTTCTTCGTCGGTGTGCCGCGCATCTACGAAAAGCTGCAGCAAGGCTTCCTGTTCAGGCTCGGCGAGAGCGGCCGGCTGCGGCAGGGCTTCACCAAGGCCTGCCTCGGCTGGGGCCGCACGCTGTCCGACCGCCGGCAGACCGGCAAGGAAGGCTGGCTCGATCACGCCGCCTACGGGCTGCTTTACCTCCTGATGTTCCGCAATTTGCAGCGTCATCTCGGCTTCGCTTACAGCCGGCACCGGCTCTGCGCCGGCGCATCGATCTCGCCGGAGACGCTGCGCTTCTTCGACATCATCGGCCGTCCGGTTTCGCAGGGCTATGGGCTGACCGAAAGCGGCGGCGTCGCCTTCATCCAGACCGAAAGCCATCACCGGATCGGCGGCTGCGGCGTGCCGTTGCCGCAGACCGAATGGAAACTCGATAGCGACGGCGAGATCCTGCTGCGCAACCCCGGCGTCTTCAAGGGCTACTTCCTCGACGAGAAGGCCTCCACCGCTTCGCTCGAACAAGGCGGCTGGCTGCGCACCGGTGACATCATCGACGTGCTCGACAATGGCGAGATCGCCGTGGTCGACCGCAAGAAGGCGATCATCATCACCGCCGGCGGCAAGAACATCGCCCCGTCGGAAATCGAGAACGCGCTGAAGGATTCCGAATTCATCAAGGAAGCGATCGTGGTCGGCGAGGCCAAAAAATACCTCGGCGCGATTGTCCAGGTCGATTACGACAATGTCGGGCGCTGGGCGCGCGATCGGGCGCTGGCCTACACCAACTACAAGTCGCTGTCGCAGCTGCCTGAAGTGCACGAGCTGGTCGAGCGGATCGTCAACGAGACCAACAAGCGCTTCGCCCGGGTCGAGAACATCCGCCGCTTCGCGATCCTCGAGAAAGAGCTCGACCACGACGATGGCGAGCTCACCGCCACGCAGAAGGTGCGCCGCGCCATGATCGAGAAGAAGTTCGCGCGCGAGCTCGCCATCATCTACCAGTCGGAGGGCTGAATGCAGTATCTCATCCAGCTCCTGATCTCCGGGCTGGCGATCGGCGCGATCTACGGCCTGATCGCGATGGGCTTTGCCGTGATCTACAAATCTACCGGGCTGGTCAATTTCGCGCAGGGCGAGATGACCATGATCACCGCCTATATCGCCTGGACGATCTCGACCACGGTCAGCGGCAATGTGTTCGTCGTCGCGGCGGGCGCGATCTTGGCCGCAATCCTGCTCGGCCTCATCATCGAGCGCCTGGTGATGCGGCCGATGCTGGGCGAGCCGGTGTTCGCCACCGTGATGGTCACGATCGGGCTCGCGGTGATCCTGCGCTCGGCCATCAACTTCATCTGGGACGCCTATCCGCACGGCCTCGATGTCGGCATGGGCCGCGGCATCGTGCATCTCGGCGGCATCGGCGTGCGCACCGGGCAAATCGCCGTCATCGTCACGCTGCTTTTGCTGCTCGCTGCGATCTGGGCGTTCTTTCGCTACAGCAAGGTCGGCGTCGCGATGCGCGCGGTCGCGGCCGACGATCGCACCGCGCTCTTGATGGGCATCAGCGCCACGAAGGTCCATGCGCTGGCCTGGGCCGCGTCGTCGGTGATCGCCGGCATCGGCGGCGTGTTCTTCGCGCTGTCCTACGACCTGTCGCCGGCGATGTTCCAGCTCGGCCTGAAGGCGTTTCCGGCCACGATCCTGGGCGGGCTCGACGCCGTGCTCGGCTCCGGCCTCGGCGGCCTCCTGATCGGCATCACCGAAAACCTCGCCGGCGGCTATCTCGGCTCCGGCATGAAGGAGGTGGCGGGCTTTGCCATGATCATCGTCGTGCTGATGATCCGCCCGTTCGGCATCTTCGGCGAACGCGACATCGAGAGGGTCTGATGCGCACCGGTGATTACAAGCAGAGCTATGGCGAACTGGTTGCGCTGATCGATTCACCGCCGGTGTGGCTATGGTCGGCCGTGCTGCTGCTGGCGCTGATTGCAGCACCTTATCTGCTGAATTCCTACGCGCTGTCGTTCCTGATGATCATCCTGATCACGGTGACCGGCGCGCTCGGGCTCAACATCCTGACCGGCTACACCGGCTTGATCTCGCTCGGCCATGTCGGCTTCCTCGTCACCGGCGCCTATGCCTACGCGGTGCTGGTCTCGAAGTACCACATGCCGCCGCTGGTCGGCTTCTTCGGCGCCGGCGTGGTGCCGGCGCTGGCAAGCCTGATCGTCGGCGCGCCGTCGCTGCGGCTGAAGGGGCTCTATCTCGCCATCACCACACTCGCCTTCTCCTTCATCATCAACACCGTGATTCTGGAGATGCGCTGGCTCACCAACGGCGCGCGCGGCATCCAGGTGCAGCGGCCGGAGATCTTCGGCATCAGCTTCGACAGCGACGCCGCCTTCACCTATCTCTGCCTCGCCTTCGCAGCCTCGACGCTATTCGCCACCCTCAACATCCGCCGCAGCCGGATCGGCCGTGCCTTCGTCGCGATCAGGGACAACGACACCGCGGCCCGCGTCATGGGGATCAACCTGCACGCCTACAAGCTGTTCGCCTTCGTCACATCGGCCTTCATCATCGGAATCGCCGGCGCGCTCTACGGCATCTACCTCTCCTTGTCAGCGTCGAGGGCTTTCCGTTCCTGCTCTCGATCGAGGCGCTGGCGATCCTCATCGTCGGCGGGCTCGGTTCGGCGCTCGGCGCCGTGCTCGGCACCGTCCTGATCGTGCTGCTGCCGGAAGCGACAAGGCTCGTCTTCAGCCTGTTCAGCGCTCAGATGGACGCGACCTTCACGACCGGCGCGCAGGAGCTGAAGAGCATGCTCTACGGCCTCGTCATCATCCTGTTCCTGCGCTTCCAGCCCCGCGGGCTGGTCGGCGCCTGGCACGACATCAAGCGGACCTGGGTGCACTGGCCGCTGCGCTACTAACCAATAAAAGAGACACAGCACCATGAGGAGGAGACAATGATCAGACATCTGGCGGCGGCTTCGCTGCTGCTTTCCACGGCCTGCCTTGGCATCGGTCCCGTTGCCGCCGCCGACCCCGGCATCACCGACACCGAGATCCTGATCGGCGACGTCGAACCCCTGACCGGCCCGCCGGCGCTGCTCGGCGTCGCGGCCTCGATCGGCCACAAGATCGCAATCGCCGAGGCCAATGCCGCCGGCGGCATCAACGGCCGCAAGATCAAATACGTGCTGGAGGACGACGGTTATGTCACCGCGCGAACCATCCAGGGCGTCAAGAAGGTGATCGACGTCGACAAAGTGTTCGCGATGATCGGCATCTCCGGCTCGGGCCAGTCGATCGCTGTGATGCCGGTGCTGGAGAAATCCGGCATCCCGACCGTGATCGACGTCGCGCCGGTGAAATTCCTGTGGGAGCCGCCGCGCAAGAACGTGTTCGTGGTCGGCCAATCCTACGAGGAAGGCATCATCCACCTCGTCAATTTCCTCGCCGACAAGAATCCCGGCAAGAAATGGGGCCTGATCACCCAGGACGACGATTACGGCATCACCGTGCGCGACGGCTTCGATACCGTCGTCAAGGCCAAGAAGCTGAACGTCGTCTACAGCGGCAACTACAAGAAGGGCCAGCAGGACTTCTCGTCCGACATGCTGCAGCTGAAGGATTCCGGCGCCGAGGTGTTCCTGGCCGGCGGCATCATCGGCGAGAACATCGCGATGATGAAGGAGCTCGAGAAGCTCAGCATCAAGCCGGTGACCGGCATTTTCTGGCCCGGCCGCATCGAACCGGTGCTGAAGCTGATGGGCCCGGCCGGCGACGGCATCTATGCGGTCGACTATGTCGAACCGTTCGCGGGCGCAGCCGGCAAGGCATTTCTGGAGAAGGCCAAACCGCTGGTGTCGGAGGCCGAGTTCAAGGGCATCAACCGCTACACCATGACTGGCTATGCCGCCGCGAAGGTCCTGATCGCAGCGATCGAGCGCTGCGGCAAGCAACCGACGTGGGCTTGCACCATCGCGGAGCTGGAGAAGACCAAAAATGTCGAGACGGGCGTGATGGCGCCGATCGGCTTCGGCCCCGGCGTCCGCTTCTCCAACCAGAAGCTGCAGATCATGCAGGCCGATACGGCGACGCTCAGCTTCAAGCCGGTGAACTAGAACGATGAAGGTCCTGATCGTCTTTGCCCATCAGGAGGCGCAATCCTTCAACGCTGCGCTGCTGGCGCGGTCGGTGGCGGAACTGACCGCGCTCGGGCATACGGTCAGGATCTCCGATCTTTACGCCATGCGCTTCAACCCGGTGGCGACCGCCGAAGACTTCGGCGAGCGGCGGTTCCCCGACCGGCTGCAATATGATCGCGAGCAGAAATACAATCTGCAACAGGAGTCGCTCAGCGGCGACATCGTCGCTGAGATCGAGAAGCTATTGTGGTGCGACCTCTTGATCCTGCAGTTTCCGCTGTGGTGGTTCTCCGTTCCCGCGATCATGAAGGGCTGGATCGACCGCGTGTTTGTCAACGGCGCGGTCTATGGCGCCGGCCGCCGTTACGACACCGGCGGCCTCGCCGGCCGACGTGCCATGGTCGTGACCTCGACCGCCGCCTATCCCGGGATGTGCGCGCCCGACGGGCTGATCGGCGCACTCGATGTGGTGCTGTGGCCGATCCAGAACGGCACCCTGGCCTATGCCGGCTGCAAGGTACTGCCGCCCTTCGTGTCGTATTCGGTGAACTTCGTCGACGAGGCGACGCGGCGCCGCTATCTCGACGGCTACGCCGAGCGGCTGCGGCAGCTCGAGACCACCGAGCCGCTGTTCTTCCATCCGCTCGCAGATTTCGGCGAGGACTGGCGGCTGAAGCCAGGGATCGCGGCACAGACGGTCGGCCAGGGTAAGGCGGCGGCGACTTAACGGCCGCCCTCTTTACATCCGCTTGGCAACCTCTTCCAGCATCACCTCGGTGGCGCCGCCGCCGATCGTCAGCACCCGCGCGTCGCGCACCATGCGCTCGATCGGGGTGCCGCGCATGAAGCCTGAGCCGCCATGCAGTTGCAGGCAGCCATGCACGACCTCGTGCAGCACCTCCGGCGACAGCGCTTTCACCATCGACACTTCGCGCAGACACTCCTGACCGGCCGCCGCAAGCTCGGCCGCCTGATAGGCCAGTGCGCGCGCCGCGGCCGCCTTCGCCGCGAGCTGGGCGAGCTTCAGCCGCACGCCCTGCTGGTTCCAGAGCGGCCCGCCGAACGCCTGTCTCGTCTTCACATAATTCGTCGTCAGCTCGATCGCCTTGGCGGACTCGCCGGCGCAGATGCCGCCGATGCAGATGCGCTCGTTCTGGAAGGTCTCCATGATGCCATAGAAACCCTTGTTCTCCTCGCCGAGCAGGTTTTCCGCCGGGACGCGCACGTCCTGGAATGAAATCTCGGCGGTATCCGAGCAGAGCCAGCCGTGCTTGTCGAGCTTGGTCGCCGTGATGCCCGGCGTGTTGCGCTCGACGATGAACAGCGAGATGCCGCGGCTGCCCTTGGCATGCGGATCGGTGCGCGCGGCGACGATCAGGATGTGGCCATAGACCGCATTGGTGATGAACATCTTGGCGCCGTTGATCACCCAGCTATCGCCGTCGCGCCGCGCGCGCGTCTTCAGACCTGCGACGTCGGAGCCCGCGTCCGGCTCGGTCACCGCGATCGAACAGACCGTCTCGCCGCGGATGATCGCCGGCAAATATTTCTGCTTCTGCTCCGGCGTGCCGCGCAGGCTGATGTGCACCGCCGACATGTCGGTATGAACCAGGATCGACGAGGTGAAGCCGCCGAAGCTCGAGCGCCCGAGTTCCTCGGCGAATACCATCGAGGCCAGCGGCCCCATGTCGGTGCCGCCATATTCGGCCGCATGGCGCATGCCGAGGAAGCCGAGCGCACCCATGCGGCGATAGATCTCGCGCGGGATCTTGCCGTCGCGCTCCCAAGCGTCGGCATGCGGCACCACTTCCTTCTCGAAGAAGCGGCGAACCTGCTCGCGCAGCATGCGCAGCTCCTCGGGCAGGTTGGGCTGCTCCGGGAAATGGAACTCGCTTTCGGTGAGGTGGCGCGGATCCGAGGTCATGACGTTCATTGTGGCGCCCTCTCATGGCCGATGTGAAGATGGTTGCGCAGAAAAACTGCAAGGGATGCGATCGCCTCTCGCGTCTGCGGAATCTCGGGGAACATCTGGAAGACGTGGATCATTCCGTCCCAGACCTGCAGCTCGACGTCGGCGCCGGCAGCCTTGGCGCGCGCGGCAAGGTCCACTGAATCGTCGCGCACGGTCTCGCGGTCTCCGACCTGAACCAGGAGGGGCGGCAGACCGTTGAGATCGGCATGAAGCGGCGAGGCCAATGGATTACGGGGATCGCCGTCCTTGCCGAGATAGTTCTTGGCGAGCGCCAGGATCATTGTGCGCTGGTGGATCGGATCGGCCTCGGCCCTGCTCTCGTAGCTCGCGCCAGCAGCGGTGAGATCGGTCCAGGGCGACATCAGCGCGCCGGCGGCGGGGAGCGGCAGGCCGCGGTCTCTCGCTGCCAGCATTGCAGCGAGCACGAGATTGCCGCCGGCCGAGTCCCCGGCGAAGGCAATATCGGCCGGACGCAGTCCCTGACCGCGGAGATACTGATAGGCAATCAGCGCATCATCGAGCGCCGCCGGAAACCGGTGCTCCGGCGCCAGGCGATAATTGATCGAAAGCACACGGCAGCCGGACGCATCGGCAATTCGCGCGGCTAGGTCGCGATGCGAGGTGACCGAGCCGATGCGAAAACCGCCGCCGTGAAAATAGAGGACCGCTTTGCCGCGCGGTGCGCCGGACGGCACGAGCCATTCGCCATCAACGCCGCCGGCGGAAACCGGCTCGCACCTCACCGGCACCGAGCAGCCGGCAAAGGCCGCATCCCAATCGCTGCGCATCTGCGCCACTGATGTGTCGCGGGTCCAGCCGCGATAGATCGCGCGCAGGCGCTCGATTGCGCGATCGACCGGCGTGATGGCGATATCGTTGCCTGTGCTGGCCATCTCAGCCGCCAATGCCCATACCGCCGGACACGCCGAGCGTCTCGCCGGTGATATAGGCCGCCTGGTCGGAGGCCAGGAACAGCGCGGCCGCCGCAACCTCCTCCGGCTCGCCGAGCCGGCCGAGCAGTGTCGCGCCGGTCATCGCCTGCAGGATCTTATCGCCGCCCTTTGCGACGGCTTGCTCCAGCATCGGCGTGCGGATCGGTCCCGGCGCGATCGCGTTCGCGGTGATGCGAAAGCGTGCATTCTCCCGCGCGATACTCCTGGTGAAGGAGATCACGCCGCCCTTGGCCGCGGAATAGACCGCGCCGCCCTTGGAGCCGAGCCGCGCAGCCTCCGAGGTGACATTGATGACGCGGCCGAACCGTGCCGCCTGCATCGCCGGCAGCGCGGCGTGGGTGCAGGCCAGCACCGAGGTGAGATTGACCGCGATCAGCCGCGCCCAATCATCCGCCGTGGTGTCGGTGAAGAATGCGTGCTGATCGACGCCGGCATTGTTGACGACGATGTCGAACGGGCCGTCCTGCGCTATCACGGCCTGCACGGCGGTGGCATCGCTGACGTCGAGCCCGGCAACCACAGCGCCCGTCTCGCGCGCAAGTTCCGAGGCCGCGGCGACGTCGAGATCGGCGATCACGACCCTGGCGCCTGCGCCGGCAAAGCTGCGGACGATCGCCGCGCCGATGCCGCGCGCGCCACCGGAGACGAAGGAGCGGCGGCCATCGAGACGCCCGAACGGCAAGGTGCCCACCACGTCTCAGCGCCCCGTGAAGACGGGCTTGCGTCGCTCGATCACGGCGGCGAGCCCTTCGCGCGCGTCGGCCATTCCCGAGAGCTCGGCAACGGTGCGCGCCTCCTCCGACAGGCACTGCTCGATGCTGGTGCCGGTGCCGGCCCAGACCAGCCGTTTGGTCGCCGCCAGCGCCTTCGGCGCGCCAGCCGCGAGCTCGCGCGCCAGCGCGAGCGATGCATCGGCAAGCTCGGCATCGGGTACGACCTTGGTGACGATGCCCATCTGCAGTGCTTCCGCAGCCGGGATCACCGGGTTGGTCAGCAGGATCGACATCGCCCGCCGCAACCCGACCAGCCGCGACAGCGTGACGGAGACGCCGGCATCCGGCGCCATCGCCACCCGCGTCGCACCGGCGAGGAATTTTGCCGACTCCGCCGCAATCACGATGTCGGAGGCGCAGACCAGGCCGAAGCCGCCGCCGCCCGCCGCAAAGCCCTGCACCGAGGCGATCACCGGCGCCTCCAGCCGCAGCAATCCGCTCACCGCATTCTGCAGATACGCGGTGGCCTGCCGGATATAGTCCGGCAGCTTCTCGCCCTTGGAGGCAAAGGCGCGGACATCGCCGCCCGCACAGAAATTCGCGCCCTCGCCGCTCAGGACCACGACACGAAGGTCGGGATGGCCGTGGCAGACCATGATGGCGTCGCACAGCGCGCTCAACAGTTCGGCGCTCATGCCGTTGGCCGCGTCAGGCCGGTTGAGCCGCAGCCGCGCGATGCCGTCGGCGATGTCGAGCAGAACGGGGCCCTTGTGGATCATGGCGAAACCTTCCCTAAACCAGGAATGACAGCGTGTAGATCGCCTTGTCGTTGTTGACGAGGATGACCTTCTTGCTGGCCATCCGCAATTCGCCATCGACATGGCGCAGCCGGTATTCGCTGCGCGCCGCCCACAGCATGTCGTCGCGGAGGCTCGATTCGAAGATCAGGCTGTTGCTGGCGACCGCGATGTCGCCATTGTCCGGCTGCTCGTCCATCAGTTCGATGTTGGAGATCAGCCGTCGCAGGTTCGACTGCGGCGTCTGGGTGAAATGCTTGCCGGTCATCAGCTGGCGGACGCGCAGCGCGATCCGCGAGCGGTTGTCGTAGATGATCGACATCTGCCGCTCCGGATCGATGTCGGCGCCGTTGGCCGGCACCCAATACACGCCGTCGTCGGTCCAGAGCTTTTCCCAGGCCTCGTATTGATGCTCGTCCTGCAATCGCGCCTCGCGATAGAGGAAGGCGGTGATGGCGCTCATCAATGTGGCGCTGCTCTCGCGCGACAGCATCAGGCTGCCTCCATCAGCTTGCGATAATGGGCCCAGATGCCGCGCGACGGCACCTCGTCGGTGACGTGGCCGACCGTGAAGCCGAGTTCGTCCTGCCGCTGGCGCTTCTCGCCGCGGCCGAGGAATATCCATTCCGGATTGCGCGCCAGCACGCCGCGATGGCAGCGCTCATACATCTCGGAATCATCCGCCAGCAGGAAGCCGGCCGGGCCGACCGAGCCCATGGTCTGCTGGCGCAGCCTCCGGTTCAGATCGGGCGCGCCTTTGAACTGCAGCGCGGTGACGTGCTGCACGCTGTCGTCGACGCCGAGCGGCTGGATGACGAACATCTGGATCTCGGCGATGAACAGGTTCGGGAAAATCATTACATGCGGCGTGCCATCGATCATGATCTCGCGCGCCGCGGTGTCGCCATAGGCGGTCTTCATCCGCGCGGTGTAGTCGGGCAGCCGTTCCTCGCTGGTGCCGAACCAGCTCATCGGCGCGTCGCGCTTGCGGAACTCGGGACGCAAATCGATCTCGGTATGGCCGTTGCCGTAATCGCGCGTCAGCGCGGTCGAGGTGCCGCCGTAGAGCTTGCCGATCATGCTGTCGGCGACGCCGAAGATCGACGTGTGCACGAAGGCCGGGTGATAGCCGTCGCACTCGTTCTCCAGGATGAACTTCCAGTTCGCCTTGACGCGGTGCTTGAGGAAGCCCGCGGTGATCTCGACCTCGCCCTCCGGCGAAGTGCGCACCAGCCGATCGATGGTCTCGGCGGCGCCGCCGAGATGCTCCTTCAGGGTCGGACCATCGGCCGCGAACGAGCCGAACACGAAGCCGCGGTAGGATTCGACGCGCGTCACCCGCCCGAGCGCGAGCTGCGACTTGTCCTGTCCTTCATAGCCGTCGGGAAAGGCATAGCCGACCAGGCGGCCGTCATTGGCGAAGGTCCAGGAGTGGAACGGACAGGTGAACGAGCGCGCATTGCCGCGCTCAAAGGAACAGACCTGGTTGCCGCGATGCGAGCAGCGGTTGAGCAGCAGATTGACCTTGCCCTGCTCGTCGCGCGTCATGATCACGGATTGCGGACCGATCGACTTGACGACGTAGTCGTTGGCGTTCGGTACCTCGCTCTCGTGCCCGACATAGACCCAGGTCCGGTACCAGATGTTCTTGAGCTCGGCCTCGAAGATCTCGGGATCTGTATAGAGCGATCCATGCACCCGGTCGGGCCGGATCAATCGCTCCCATGGCGAGACGCCGGTCATCATGTTCATCGCTCCGTCTCCCTCGCCGGCCGCTTGCGCGGATGCCTTCACCGGCCGCCAATAATAATCCGGACAACCGTTCGGTTAATTAATAACACGTGTGAGACGGGCCGGCAAGCTTCTTTGCAAACACCGCGGCTGAGTTCCGGAGCAGCGCGCAATGATGCAATTCCGGGTGGACCGCTGCGTGACTGCCTCAGCCCTGCGCCGCGCCGCCATCGCGTTCGCCGCCCGCGATCTGCTGCAACATCGACTTCGGCGTCGTCGCAAGCTCGACCTTGAGCTGGTCGCAGATCGAACGCCGTAGCAGCCGCTCGATCTCGGCCGCGGCATCGCGATTGGCCGCACGCGCGTCCGCGCCGCTCGCCCAGAGCAGAAGCTGCCCCAGCCGCCGGTCGCCTTCGTCGCGCAATGCCTCGATCGCGGCAGCGTCGGAGATGTCGCTCGCGAGGCGCGGCGTCGCTGGGATCTCCGGATGCGCCGCGCCATCCGCCAATCGCTCGACCGCAGCAAAAGTATCGTCCTGCAGACGCACCTGCTCGAGCAGCGGTCCGGCCTTCCAGTCGGCCGCGAGCTTCAGGCCATTCAGCGCGTAGATCGCGGAGAACACCTGGCCGCGGACGAAATCATCGTTGCTGTTCGACACGACGTGGATTTGCAGGGCATCGATGATGCCGTCGACCAGCCGCTCGAAGGATGCACTCATGCCGCGGCCTCCAATGCGCGCTCGAAGGCCCGCACGATCGAGGGCATCTGGCTTGCCATCACCGCAAGCCGCAGGTCGTTGAAGCGATCGACCTCGAAGGCGCGCACCGCACACATCTGGATCGCCGCCGCCTGATACAGCGCGTAGGCCTCGTAGAAGGCGAGGCTCTTGTCCGAGACCGCAATGCCGGAGGCGCGCTGATAGAGATCGATCACCTCGGTGCGCTCGAGCACGCCATACAGCTTGCGGCTCCTGGCATTGAAGGTCGGCATCATCGCCCAAGCCAGATCCTCATGGGGATCGCCGAGGTGAGTGAGCTCCCAATCGAGAATGGCGGTGATCCGCCCATTGTGCTCGATGAAGTTCCCGATCCGGTAGTCGCCATGCACGATGGTGCGGCATGGCGGCTGTGGGCAGTTGTCCTCAAGCCAGCGTCCGCCCCAATCGAGCAGCGGATAATAGCGCGCGGTCGGACGCGCCAGCGACGCGCGCCAGCCGGCGATCGCGCGAACTTCGGCGCGCTCTCCGCCCTGTTGCAGCGATGCAAAAGGGGTTGCGCTCGGGTCGATCCGGTGCAGCGACGCCAGGATCTCGACGAATTGCCGGGCGATCGAGCGCTTGTGGTCCGGATCGAGTTCGCTCGCCGTCCATGGTGCGGGCACGTCGCCCTCGACATGCTTACAGATGAAGAACGGGAAGCCGAACTCGGCGCCATCCTGTTCAAACGACACCAGCGCCGGAACCGGCACGCCGGAGCCGGCAAGCGACTGCAGCGCATAGACCTGCGACAGCACCGAATAGGGCGCAAACAGCCCATTCGGCGGACCGACGCGCAGGATCAGCATGCGGTCTCCGTCAGCCGCAGAGCGCGCCACGAAAACAAAGGTGATCCAGGAGAAGCCCGACGATTTGCGGCCGAAGCTCGTGATCTCCGTCCGGCTCCCAGATATTCGCGACAGATGCTGCGCGAGCGCCGTCCGCACGGCGTCGTCGTTCACCACGGCCGGGCGGACGGGCTCCGACACATCATCGGATCGTTTGGTAGCCTCCTGCATCAATTGACCGACCTCGTATAGCCCTGCCACTTCTCCTCGCGCAGCGCCGACTTCATGATCTTGCCGGAGCCGGTCAGCGGCAGCGGCTCGAGGCGGATGTCGACCGATCGCGGGCATTTGTAGCCCGCGATCAGGGTGCGGCAATGCGCGATCACCATGTCGGAATCGAGCCGTGCGCCGTCCTTCGGCACCACTATCGCGTGGACCGCCTCGCCCCATTGCGGATCGGGCACCGCGATGACTGCGCATTCCCTGACTTGCTCGTGCTGGAAGATTGCGTTCTCCACCTCGCCGGAATAGACGTTCTCGCCGCCCGAGACGATCATGTCCTTGAGGCGATCGACGATATAGACGAAGCCGTCCTCGTCCATCCAGGCGCCGTCGCCGGTGTGCAGCCAGCCGTTGCGCAGCACCCGCGCGCTCTCTTCGGGCTTGCGCCAGTATCCGAGCATCACGCCGGCGCCGCGGATCGCGATCTCGCCGACCGTGCCGCGCGGCACTTCGTTGCCCGCGAGATCGACGATACGGACTTCGACACCCGGCGCCGCTCGCCCTGCCGATTTGCGCTTTCCCGCCAGCGGTCCTTCCAGCGCGTGGTACTCCCACGGCAGGATCGTCGCCAGCGCCGCGCTCTCGGTCATGCCGTAGCCCTGGTGAAAGCGCCAGCTCGGCAGCACGCGCATCAGCTTGACCAGCAGCGCATCCGGCATCGGCGAGGCGCCATACTCGCAATCCCTGACGCTGCTCAGATCATAGCTGCCGAAGGACGGATGATTGAGCATCATGTTGAGCATGGTCGGCACGAACAGGCAGTAATCCACTCTGTGCTCGGCGATGGTCCGCATCGCGAGCTCGGGCTCGAATTTCGGGATCGTGACATGGGTGCCGCCGACCAAAGTCAGCGCGATCATCGGCGAGGTGCCGGCCAGATGGAACATCCCGGCCGAGTGCAGGTATCGCGTGTCTTCCCGGAACCGGAGCGCATAGATCCAGACCAGCGATTCATAGATGATATTGGCATGCGACAGCATCACGCCCTTGGGAAAGCCGGTGGTGCCGCCGGTGTAGAAGATGCCCGCGAGATCGTTATAGGCGCCCGATGCATCCTCGATCGGCGCGTTCGCAACAAGCTCGTCATAGCCCTGCATGCCGTCGGGAACCTCTCCCTCGTCCAGATAGACGATCGCGGTGAGTGATTTTGCGCCACGCAGGCCCGACGCGATCTCGCTAAAGGTCTTGTCGACCAGCAACAGCTTTGGCGTGGAATCGTCGACCGCATAGGCATTCTCGGCGACCGCCCAGCGTGTGTTGAGGGGCACTGCGACCGCACCGGCCCAGGCGATGGCATAGAGCGCCTCGATATAGAGGTCGCTGTTGTGCGCGAGGATCGCAACGCGATCGCCGGCCTCGACGCCGAGCCGCCGCAGTCCGCCTGCGGCGCAGGCGACGCGACGGCCGATCTCCTTCCAGCTTCGCGACCGTCCCGCATGGATGGTGCCGGGCGCATCCTTGCGCAACTGCACCGCCGAGATGAGCGCCTGCGTCAGCTTCATGTTTCCTCCTCACCGCCATGCGGCCGCGCGCGCCTGCGGATGTTTCCGTCATGCGTGAAGCCGATACGCTGCCCGGAGATTTCAGTTGATAATCCGGACAGACGGTCTATTATTACACAGCCAACGCGACGGGTAAAGCCCTTGAAGGCACCGCCGCAGGGATCAACGAGCCCCGCGAAAGAGGGCGTCATGGGAGGGGAAGATGCGGAAGCCAATCGTCACGCTTGCCGTGTGGGCGTTCGCGCTCACCGGCGCGCTCGGAACAGCGAATGCCCAGAAGGCTTATGGTCCCGGGGTCAACGACACCGAGATCCTGCTCGGCGCCAATGCGCCCTACAGCGGACCGGCGTCGATCTATGCGAGCTTCCCGAAGACCATGCTCGCTTATTTCACGATGCTGAACGAGACAAGCGGCATCAACGGCCGCCACATCAATTTCGTAACCCGCGACGACGCCTATAGCCCGCCAAAGACCGTCGAGGTGACGCGCGCGCTGGTCGAGAACGACAAGGTGCTCGCCATCATGGCGCCGTTCGGCACGCCGACCAACGCCGCGATCCAGAAATACCTCAACAGCAACGGCGTCCCGCAGCTCCTGGTGCAGAGCGGCGGCACCCGCTGGAACGATCCCAAGCAGTTTCCCTGGACGACGCCCTACTCGCCGACCTACGTCAACGAATCCCGGATCATAGCGCGCTACGTCCTGCGCGAGAAGCCGGACGCCAAGATCGGCGTGCTCTTGCAGGCCGACGACATCGGCAAGGATTTTGTCCTTGGCCTGAAGGAAGGACTGGGCGCAAAAGCCGACACGATGATCGTCAAGGAGGCGATGTATCAGTCGACCGAGCCCACGATCGACTCCCAGATCGTGAATTTGAAGGCGTCCGGTGCCGATACCATCCTGATCGCCGCGCAAAACAAATTTGCCTCGATGGCGATCCGCAAGATCCACGAGCTCGGATGGAAGCCGCTGATCTTCCTCGGCTCGACTGCGAATTCGATCGCCGGCGTGCTGGTGCCGGCGGGGATCGAGGCCTCGACCGGCATCCTGACTACGACCTCCTACAAGACGCCCAACGATCCGGCCTGGGCCAATGACAAGGGCATGACTGACTATCTCGCCTTCGCCGCGAAATATATGCCGGGCATGGACCCGAACGACGTGATCGCGGTGACCGGCTACACCACGGCCCAGCTCGGCGCGATCATCCTGCAGCGCTGCGGCGACAATCTCACGCGGGAGAACGTGCTGAAGCAAGCCACCAACTTGAGCGGCATCGCGCTGCCGATGCTGCTGCCGGGCATCACCATCCAGACCACGCCGCAGGATTACGCAGCGATCACCGAACGACGCTTCGCCCGATTCGACGGCAAGACCTGGGTGCTGTTCGGCGACATCGTGGGCGCGGGCCCGGCCAAAGACTGATCCTGCGCCTCGCATCCGACTGACCGAGCCGGCTCAAACACAAGGACAAGAACAATGCTGACAGCCCAGGACGATCTCATCGGCCACCAGACGCCGCAGCCGTTTGCCAAGGCAGGCGGCGGAGACATTAGATTTACCGAGCGCTACTGGTACACCGCGCATCCGATCGACAGCAGCGAACTGCTGATCGACATCGGGCTCGGCTATTACCCGAACCGCAACGTGATGGACGGCTTTGCCGGCATCACCATCGGCCGTCGCCAGCACAATTTCCGTGCCTCGCGCCGGCTCGGGGCGCGTCCGCTGGAGACGGAAGTCGGTGGGCTCAGGATCGAGATCGTCGAGGGCATGGGCCTGCATCGGCTGTCGCTCGCCGACAATCCGTCCGGAATCAGCTTTCAGCTCGAGTTCAAGGCGAGCTTTCCGGCGGCGCAGGAGAAGCAGAATTTTCGCGAGCGCAACGGCGTCGTCGAGGAAGACCTTGCGCGCGTCTCGCAATTCGGCCGCTGGCGCGGCTGGATCGTCGCCGACGGCAAGCGCACCAACATCGAACCCGAACTGTGGTGGGGACAGCGTGACCGCTCCTGGGGCCTGCGCTCCGAGATGCGCACCGACGAGACCAGGCCGCCGGTTGCAACCCATCGCAATTTCTTCTGGACCTGGTCGATGTTCCAGTTCGAGACGTCGGCGCTGTCGATCTTCATCAAGGAGCGCACGCCGGGCAAACCGCATTACCTCTCGGGCAGCGAGTTCCGCCGCGAAGCCGACGGATCTGTTTCGCATCGCGAGGTGACCTCGGTCGAGCACGCGATCGAATGGGTCGACGATCCGCTCGGCCAAACCATCGCTGTCGCCGACTTCACCTTCGGCTTCGATCGCGGCGAGCCGCGCCGCATCAGGATGCACGGACTGCCGACGCGATTTTATCTCAAGGCCGGCATGTATGGCGGCCTGCAAGGCTGGACCCATGGCGACGACCGCGGCGAGAACCATGCCGCCCACGACATCTGGAACCTCGACGACGCGGCAACGCGCGCCATCGCGCGGACGCTGTCGGACCATGTCGTCCGACTCGAAAGCGGCAACGAGACCGGCTTCGGCATCAGCGAGTACGGCGTCGCCGCCGGCTACCCGCTCTATCCGGGACCGCAGAAATTCCCGGCGATGTGATGGACGGGCAAGGCATCCGCGTCGCGGAGGAACACGGCGACACCTGCGATTCCTGGGACGACAAGGCGGCCGAGGCACTGGTCTCGCTCGAGACCATCGCGCCGCTCCGCTATCGCAGCCGCTTCGGCGACGGCAATCTCAACGGCCGTTCGTATGGCGGCCAGATCCTTGGCCAAGCGATGATGGCCGCGACGCTCAGCGCGCCCGAAGATCGCCCGGCGGCGATGCTGCAGCTCTTGTTCCTGCGCGGCGCCGATCCCACCCGGCGCATCACCTTTGACGCGGAGGTTCTGCAGGACGGCAAGCGGTTCTCCTCCCGCCATATCGTCGGCAGCCAGGGTGACGGGCGCACCGTGTTGAGCGCGCAGGCTACGTTCTGCGCAGCCCAGCCGGGCCCGCGACACGCAGAGCCGTTTGCACCGCCGGAAGATCCCGAAAGCCTGCCCGATCTGAGCGTGATCCCCGACGAGCTGATGGCGCAGTTGCGGCCGCTCGGTCCTTATTCGCCGCAAATCAAGCCGAGCATGGATTTCCGCATCCCCGAGATCGAACGTCAGCTCTCGGCCGCGACGGCAGGGCCGCGACTGCGCTTCTGGATCAGATGTCGGCAGCCGCTCGCCGCCGGTTCCCGCGCCCAGGCCGCGGTGTTCGCCTATCTCTCGGATTGGTGGCTCAACTTCTCCAGCGTCGGCGGCCATCTCCGCGACCTGCAGTCGCGCGCGCCGCTCTATCTGTCGAGCCTCAACCATTGCATCTGGTTTCATCGTGCATTCTCGCCCGACGCCTGGATGCATGTCGAAACCGAGAGCCCATGCGCCGATGGCGGCCGCGGGCTGTCGATCGCCCGCGTCCATGACCGCGATGGGTCGATGCTCGCAACCTCGATCCAGGAAACCTTGATGGTGCATCCCGATGGCGATGCGTAGGTCACGCAGCAACAGCTGAGACGGCGCCGTGATCGCGGCTGAGTTGGAGCCGCTGTTCATCACCGGTTCCATGACCTGTTGAATCCCGGCAACACCGGCAGACAAAATGCGCGATCGTGCAGATTGCGCGTTTTGAACCACGACTGTGCCGCATCTCGGTCCAATCCTGCCTGCGGGTGGCGCAACAAAAACACGATTGGGGAAAACCTACATGCAGCAGGCACCGTCGGGCGCACGGAGCGCGGAATCGTCTGGATATGTTCTCTACTTCCAGCTTGCCAGCAATGGCGCGAGACGCGCGTGCAGTCTGACGATCCAGGCGGAAAGTGCCAACGAGGCAGCGCGAATCTTCCGCGAGAACTGGAGCGCAATCGAATCGATGGCACGCGACGGCGTCAGCACGGGGATGGTCGGCTCGGCGCCCGTCCTCCTGGCGATGTCGTGAAGCGCACCGCGCCACATGAGTCATCCTGCGCTTGAGGCGTGACAGGACAACGACCGCTCACCTCATGCGAGGATCGCGCGACCATTTGACGCGCTAACGTGACATCAAGTCATGAGATGCGGAGCTCGCGCACACGCGCGAGCCCCGTTGCGTCTTAGAACGATTCAAATCCAATCCGGTTAGAGGGATTCAAGTCTGCTCCGGTTCTTTTCGCGCGCGCCGACTGCTAGAGGCGCGGCGTGAATGAATTCGCGTGAATCGGAAGTGCAAGAGTGCCTGTGATTGCCGATGGCCGGATTGTCGGCGACCGTCGAAATGCCGCCGACAAGGGCCATACCCATCTGCTGATCGGCGCAGCATTCCTGCTCGCCGACATCTCCTCGGCGGTGACGCCGGCAAGCGCCCAATCGAGCGTCCCCTTGCCGCCGGTCACGGTCGAGCAACCGACACAGAAGCGCAAGCCCGCAGCCAGTTCGGCGCGGTCGGCACAGCGAACGCAGTCGGCCGCCGCGGCACGGCAGCGCAGCCGGAATGCCCCGCCGACGCCCCCGATACCATCGGAGCGTGCGGCAGCTGCCGGCGCCGTGCTGAACGAAGCCAAGCTGCACTATCGCGCGATGCCGAGCTCAACCACCTTGCGCAGCGGCGCCTCGCCGCTCGACACCGCGCAGACGGTCAACGTCGTGCCGGAACAAGTGCTGAAGGATCAGCTGCCGCGCAATCTCTACGACGCGCTCGCCAATGTCAGCGGCGTCACCCAGGGCAACACGCTGGCCGGCACCCAGGATGCGGTGATGCGCCGCGGCTTCGGCGACAACCGCGACGGCTCGATCATGCGCAACGGGATGCCGCTGGTGCAGGGCCGCAGCCTCAACGCTGCGGTCGAGAGCGTCGAAGTGCTGAAAGGCCCGGCGTCGCTGCTCTACGGCATCATGGATCCCGGCGGCATCGTCAACACGATCAGCAAGCGCCCCGAGCTGTATCAGCATGGCTCGGTCACCCTGCTCGGCTCGACCTTTGCCAACTCGAGGACTGGCGCCGACGGCACCATCGACATCACCGGCCCGATCGGTAGTGGCGGCCTCGCCTATCGCTTCATCGGCTATGGCGTGAGCGAGGACTATTGGCGCAATTTCGGACGCCATCGCGAAATGCTGGTCGCACCGTCGCTGGCCTGGTACGGCGAGAACACCACCGTCCAGCTCAACTACGAGCACCGCGAGTTCATCACGCCGTTCGACCGCGGCACCGCGTTCGATTCCGTGACCAAGGTGCCGCTGGCGATCCCGGCGACGCGCCGGCTCGACGAGCCCTTCAACAACATGTGGGGCACCTCGGACCTGATGCAGGCCTCGGTCGAGCACCGCCTGAACCAGGACTGGAAGCTGTTCGCGGCCTACAGCTACAACACCGAGACATTCAGCGCCAACCAGCTCCGCATCACCGGCATCAACACCAAGACCGGCGTCGAGACCCGCAGCAATGACGGCACGCAGGGCTCGCTCAGCAATTCGAGCTACGGCACCTCCTACCTGCTGGGCAATGTCTGGCTCGGCGGTTTCCGCAACGAGGTGCTGTTCGGCGGTGACGGCCAGTACCGCACGATCTACCGTGACAATCTGATCCGGCAGGCGGCGCAGAGCTTCAACTTCTATAATCCGGTCTATGGGTTGATCACGCCGGGCACCACGGTCTCCGCCGTCGACGGCGCCCAGACCGACAAGCTTGGCCAGTGGTCGCTGTTCTTCCAGTACACGCTGCATCTCACCGAGCGCTTCGCGCTGGTCGGCGGTGTGCGCTACATGGACTACGACCAGATCGCGGGCAAGGGACGGCCCTTCATCACCAACACCAATGTCTCGCAGGACAAGGCGCTGCCGCTCGGCGGCGCGATCCTCAAGCTCACCGACGAGGTCTCGCTCTATGCAAGCTACACCCAGTCGCTGAAACCGACCTCGACCATCGCGCCGCTCACCGGCGGCGTCGTGATCGGCTCCAACATCGCCCCGGAACAGGGCACCCAGTGGGAGACCGGCGTCAAGTTCGACTTCAACAAGCGGATCTCCGGCACGCTTGCGCTTTACGATATCGACAAGAAGAACGTGCTGGTCTCGCAGCTCAACCCTGCCACCAGCATTGTCGAGTACCGCACCGCCGGCAAGGTCCGCTCGCGCGGCGTCGAGTTCGACGTCACCGGCCAACTGACCGACAATTGGAGCATGATCGGCAGCTACGGCTATACCGATGCGCGCGTCACCGAAGATCCGGTGCTCATCGGCAAGGCGCTGCAGAACGTCGCGCTCAACACCGCCTCGCTCTATCTGGTCTATGATTTCGGCACCACCCTGCCCGGCCGGCTGCGTCTTGGCGGCGGCGCACGCTATGTCGGCGACCGGCCCGGCGATGCCACGAACAGCTTCGTGCTGCCGGCCTACACCGTCGCGGATGTCTTTGCGACCTATGAGACCAAGGTCCAGACGTTCCCGGTGGTCTATCAGTTCAACGTCAAGAACCTGTTCGATACCGTCTACTATCCCTCGGCCGTCAGCAATCTGGCCGTGGCGATGGGCGACGCGCGGCGCTTCTCGCTTTCGGCGACGGTGAAATTCTAACATGGCTACGGCACGGACAGCGATCGGACTGCTGGCCGTCCTGGCGACGACCGCCTTCGCCTGCGTCACCGCCCGCGCCGACGAGCTCACGCTCTACTCGACCCGCGAAGCCAATCTGGTCGAGCCTGTCATCGCGGCCTTCACGGCAGCGACCGGCACCAAGGTCAACACCGTCTTTGTCGAGGACAGCCTGGTCAACCGCCTGACCTCCGAAGGCGACAATTCGCCCGCTGATGTCCTGCTCACCATCGGCCTCGACAAGACGACCCAGCTTGCCGCGCGCGGGCTGACGCAGGTACTGGCATCGCCGACGCTTGACCAGGCGGTGCCGGCGAACCTGAGCGGCAACAACGGCCAGTGGATCGCGCTCGCAACCCGTCCGCGCGTGGTGTTCGCACGCAAGGACAACCCGCTCGCCGCGATCGCCTATGAAGAGCTCGCCGATCCCAAATGGCGCGGCAAACTGTGCATGCGGCCGGCCGCTCACCAGAACAATGTCGCGCTGATCGCAGCCTATCTCGCGCATCACGGAACAGATGCGACGGAGAGCTGGCTCGCCGGGCTGAAGGCCAATCTCGCCCACAAGCCGAAAGGCAAGGACAACGACGTGATCCGCGAGATCGCGGAAGGACACTGCGACATCGGGATCGGCAACACGGTGGCGCTCGCCCAGCTCCGCGACGGCCGCGAAGGCAATGACTTTCGCACATGGGCGGACGCCGTGAAGGCCGTTCCGACTGCGTTCGCGGGCGGCGGCAGTCACGTCAACCTGACGGGCGCGGCGATTGCCCGGCACGCACCGCACCCGGCCGCGGCACGCGCGTTCCTCGAATTCCTCGTCACACCCGAGGTCCAGACGATCTTCGCCACCGCCGAGCTGGAATACCCCGTGCTTGCGACCGCAAAGCGGGCGGCGATCGTGGAGGGAATCGGATCGTTCGCTGCTGATGCTCTCCCCATCGACGAGATCGCCGCGCATCAAGCGGCCGCAATCGCACTGATCCGAAAGGCCGGATTCGATGAATGATGTCCGCCGCCCGATCAAGGCCGCGCTGCTGCAGGTCCACTCCCTCGCCGGCCTCGCGCTGGCGCTGCTGTGGGCTGTGGTCGGCATCACCGGCGCGACGATGGCGTTCGAGGACGGGATCGAGGCCAGCCTGAACAGCCACATCATGCGCGTCGACGCCAGTGCGACGCGGCGGCTGACACCGGATGAACTGGTCGCACGGCTGCAGTCGGCCGGCGACTTCGGCCGGCCCTCCGCCGTGACGATGGCGAGCGACCCGTCAGCGGCCGCACGCATCCGTTTCGCCCGCAGCGAAGGCGGCGCGCGTCCCTCCTCGGTCTATGTCGATCCCTATGACGGACATTTACTCGGCTCGCCGCGCGGCGAGGACTTCTTCGCCACCGTCCGCAAGCTGCATCGCTGGCTGCTGTTGCCCGGCGACGGCAATGGTATCGGCCGCAAGATCACCGGGTCAGCCGCGATCTGCCTGATCGTGATGCTGATCACCGGCCTCGTGCTGCGCTGGCCGCATCGCGCGCGCAGCGTGAAGATGTGGCTGAAGCCAAACCTCGGCCTGCGCGGGCGCGGCCTGCACCGCTCGCTGCACGCTGTGATCGGCACCTGGGTGCTGCCGGTCTATCTGGTGATGACGCTGACCGGCCTGTGGTACTCGTTCGAGTGGTACAAGGCCGGCGCTAACTGGCTCCTGGCGCGGCCTCAAGCCGCGGATGCGGCGATGCAGCCCAAGCCACCACGCGGCGCGGCGGCCGCCGCGGGCAAGGGCGAAGCCAAAATCGAAGCGAAGGCGGAAGCAAAGCCGCTCGCCTTCGATCGTGTCTGGACCACGTTCCTGCAGCAGGAGAACAACGATTACGGACGGGTCCTGCTGACCCTGCCGGCCGGCGCGGGCACGGCGGTACGTGTGCGGTCATGGCCGCGGGATTCGTCCCTCGAGAGCGTGCGCGACGAATTCCGGATCGACGCCGTCACCGGACGCGTCATCTCGTCGGACCGCTACGCGGACAAGACGTTTGGCGAGCGCGTCCTCGCCGGCGTGCTCGACATCCACCGCGGCGCCATCCTGGGTTGGCCCGGCAAGCTCGTCTTCATGCTGGCCGCCGCCATGATGCCGCTGTTCGCCGTGACCGGCCTGCTGCTCTATCTGTCCCGCCGCAGGCACCGGTGCCTCGCGCGACAGCCGATGGGCCACCTCGTTCCGGGTGAATGAACCTCGCGATCAGCCGACGCCGCACGCCGCGAGCCGGGCGCGCAACGAGGCGTCCGCTTCGGCAGCGAGTTCGAGCAACCCGCGATAGGGATCGCCCGGTATCCCGAGCAAGGCGGCGAACGCAGGCTCGGTCTTGAGGCCATCTGCCCGCAACTTGCCGACGGCTTGCCGCAGCCGTCCGTCATCAAGCGCGAGCAACCGCCGCTCGACCTCGAAATGGATCCAGCCCTGCTGCTGGTTTACCGGACGCAGGTCACCGAACAATTCGAACGGCCAGCCATCCCACACAAAGCGGGCAATGGCCTGCCGCGTTCCCTTGGCCCATCGGTACAGCACGAAATCATCGGCCGATTGGTAGTGGGTCCAAACGATGTCCGCGAAAGCGTTCGGATCGGGCGCATGACAAACGATATCGATGTCGCTGCCCGGCACGGCAAGGCCGAGCGGCAGCGTTCCGACGATGCGGGGATCGAACGGCTTGAGCAGCTCCATCACAGCGGAGCTGGTGACGGCGGATGCATAGTGCCCGACAGTCATCGCGTGGCATGCCCCCAATGGTCGCAGTGACGCAATACCACGCTGGCAGGGAACGGGGGAACCTCGACAGCGGGGACGAAGCCTGACGGGAACGGTCTTGCAAACGCTACGGGGCGAATTCGACCGCGTCACCGTGGTCGAAATCGCCCGGCCAAACGAGCAGACAGGCGAGACTGCTTTGCAATCCCGCCTGTCCAGCCGATGTCTAAATGACCTATTCGATCGATTAGCCGAACTGGTTCATCGTGTTGTGCGCGCCGCCCGCCTTGAGGGCGGCCTCACCGGCGAAGTACTCCTTGTGATCGTCGCCAATGTCGGAGCCTGCCATGTTCTGATGCCTCACGCAGGCGATGCCCTGACGGATCTCCGCGCGCTGCACGTTCTTGACGTATCCGAGCATGCCCTGCTCGCCGAAATACTCCCTTGCGAGATTGTCGGTCGACAGCGCAGCCGTGTGATAGGTCGGCAACGTGATCAGATGGTGGAAGATGCCGGCGCGCTTGGCCGAATCCGCCTGGAAGGTACGGATACGCTCGTCGGCTTCCTTCGCCAGCGGCGTCTCGTCGTACTCCGCCTTCATCAGCTCGGCGCGATTGTACTTGCTGACATCCTGGCCGGCTTCCTTCATCGCGTCGTAGACCTGCCAACGGAAGTTGAGCGTCCAGTTGAACGACGGCGAGTTGTTGTAGGCCAGCTTCGCGTTCGGAATGACCTTGCGGATGCGATCGACCATCGAGGCGATCTGCTCGATATGCGGCTTCTCGGTCTCGATCCACAACAGGTCAGCGCCGTTCTGCAGCGAGGTGATGCAGTCGAGCACGCAGCGATCCGCACCGGTGCCGGGACGGAACTGGTAGAGATTGCTGGGCAGACGCTTCGGGCGCATCATCTTGCCGTTCTGGTTGAGGATGACGTCGCCATTGCGCGCATTGGCAGCCGTCACTTCCTCGCAATCAAGGAAGCTGTTGTACTGGTCGCCGATGTCGCCGGGCTTGTGGCTCACGGCAATCTGCTGCGTCAGGCCGGCACCGAGCGAGTCGGTACGGGTCACGATGATGCCGTCTTCGACGCCGAGCTCGAGGAACGCATGGCGGCAGGCGCGGATCTTCGCGATGAACACCTCGTGCGGCACGGTGACCTTGCCGTCCTGGTGGCCGCACTGCTTCTCGTCGGAGACCTGGTTCTCGATCTGCAGGGCACAGGCGCCCGCCTCGATCATCTTCTTGGCGAGCAGATAGGTCGCCTCGGCATTGCCGAAGCCCGCGTCGATGTCGGCGATAACCGGCACGACGTGGGTCTGGAAGTTGTCGATCTTCTCGATCAGCGCCTTTTCCTTGGCCTTGTCGCCTTCCTTGCGGGCCGCATCGAGCGCGCGGAAGATGTCGTTGAGCTCACGCGAATCCGCCTGGCGCAGGAAGGTGTAGAGCTCTTCGATCAGCGCCGGCACCGAGGTCTTCTCGTGCATCGACTGGTCGGGCAGCGGTCCGAACTCGGAGCGCAGCGCAGCGATCATCCAGCCGGACAGATAGAGGTAACGGCGGTCGGTCGTGCCGAAGTGCTTCTTGACCGAAATCAGCTTCTGTTGGGCGATGAAGCCGTGCCAGCAGCCGAGCGACTGGGTGTACTTGGTGCTGTCGGCGTCATAGGCGGCCATGTCGGCGCGCATCAGCGCAGCCGTGTAGCGGGCGACATCCAGACCGGTCTTGAAGCGGTTCTGCAGGCGCATGCGCGCCACGGCCTCGGCGGTGACGCCGTTCCAGGTGTCCTTGGTCTTGAGCAGCGCTTCGGCCGCCTCAAGCTCGCTCTGATACGAAGCCGGTCCCTGGATGGCCCGGTCGCTGATCCCGCGCGGTTGGAAGTTCATGTCCGTGATCCCTTCGGTGACGAAATAACTGCACCATTTGTGACGCGCGGCGTCATCGGGAGCTAGACCTGGCGCGGAAAACTTGTCATAACTTACAAGAAACTGATGTATTATTGTAAGAATCTTACAAACCTTGGATGAGGCGATGGTAACCTCAAGCGCCCGTTCCGTTTTCATGGGCCCGCGGCTGCGGCGGCTGCGGCGCGATCTTGGGCTGACCCAGGCGGACATGGCAGCCGATCTCGAAATCTCGGCACCCTATGTCGCGCTGCTGGAACGCAATCAACGGCCGGTGACGGCGGATATGCTGCTGCGCCTTGCCCGGACCTACAAGATCGATCTGGCCGATCTCGCCGGCGACGGCGGCGCGGATCACACCGCGCGCATGCAGTCGGTGTTGAAGGAACCGATGTTTGCCGACATCGACATCCCCGCGCTTGAGGTCAGCGACCTCGCGGTCAGCTATCCCGGGATGACCGAAGCGTTCCTGCGCCTCTACACCGCCTATCGCGAAGAACAGCTGGCACTTGCGGAGCGACGGGCGCCAGACCTGGTGGGTGGCGGGTCCCACCCGGGGCAGGAGAACTTCGACGCCAACGATCCCGTCGCGGAAGTCAGGCGATTTCTCGCCGCCCGCCGCAACAATTTCGCCAACCTCGACGATGCCGCCGAGCGTCTCGTCCATGAACCGGCCGGACCAGCCGGATTTATCGAGCGGCTTCGCGAGCGTCACAAGCTCCAGGTCCGCTACCTGCCGCCGAACGTCATGCTCGGCTCGGTCCGGCGACTGGACCTCCATCGCCGACAATTGCTGCTCGAGGATTCGCTCGATACCGCAGGCCTCAATTTTCAGCTGGCCAAGCAACTCGCCTATCTGGAGCTGGAAGGCGAGATCGGCGCGGCGGTGGAAGACGGCAAGTTCACCAGCAAGAGCGCCGAGCTGCTGGCCCGCCGGGCACTCGCGGCCTATGCAGCGGCCGCGCTGATCATGCCGTATTCCGTGTTTGCCAAAGCGGTCGAGACGCGTCGCTACGATCTCGAGGCGCTGGCGCGCCAATTCGGCACCAGCTTCGAGCAGACCGCGCACCGCGTCACGACCCTGCAGCGGCCGGGGCTCGAGAAAGTGCCGTTCTTCCTGATCCGCGTCGATCCCGCCGGCAACATTTCCAAGCTGCTCGATGGCGCAGGGTTTCCGTTTGCCAAGCACGGCGGCGCCTGTCCGCTATGGTCGGTTCACGATATCTTCAAGACGCCGCGCCAGATCGTCACGCAATGGCTGGAATTGCCCGACGGACAGCGGTTCTTCTCGATCGCCCGCACCGTGACCGCCGGCGGCGGCGCGTTCGGGGCCATCCGCGTGGAGCGGGCGATCGCGATCGGCTGCGCCGCCGAGCATGCAAGCCAGCTGATCTACACGCGCGACGGACAGGGGCCGAACGCGGATGAGCCGACCCCGATCGGCGTCGCCTGCCGGGTCTGCCATCGCCCGCGATGCGCAGCGCGCTCGGCGCCTCCGATCGGACGCGAGATTCTTCCCGACGATTTCAGAACCTCGAGCGTCCCGTTCGGCTTCTCGGCGGATTGACGCGGTCGATCACCCCTGCGGCCGGTTTGCGTCATACAGCACCCGCACCCGGATCGTGCCGTCAATGGCTTTCAAATCGGCCAGCAGCCCCTCGCCCTCGCCGCCGACCACGTCGGTCTCGAGCACGACATAGCCGACTTCCGGATCGGTCTGCAGATATTGCGCCAGGATGTTGATCCCGTGCCGGGAGACCGCGTCGTTGACCTGACGCATGACACCCGGAACATTGCGGTGAACATGGATGAAACGCGTGCCGGTCGGTCGCGCCGGCAATTGCACCTGCGGAAAATTGACCGCGCCGAAGGTCGACCCGACATCGGAATAATCGATCAGCTTGCGTGCGACTTCGCCACCAATGCGATCCTGCGCTTCCTCCGTCGAACCGCCGACATGCGGCGTGAGGATGACGTTGGAGAGGCCCTGCAGCGGCGAGACGAAACGCGCCTCGTTCGACACCGGTTCGACCGGGAACACGTCGACTGCGGCACCTGCCAGCCGGCCCTCACGCAGGGCGCTCGCCAGCGCATCGAGATCGACCACGGTGCCGCGCGAATTGTTGATCAGATAGGCCTCGGGCTTCATCAGTTGGAGCTGGGCTGCGCCAATCATGTTGGCGGTGGTCGGCGTCTCCGGCACATGCAGCGAGACGACGTCGCTCGCTGCCAGCAGCGCGTCAAGCGATTCAGCGGGCTCGGTATTGCCGTGGCGGAGCTTGTCGGTCTGATCGAAATAGATCACGCGCATGCCCATGGCTTCCGCGAGGTTCGACAGCTGCGATCCGATGTTGCCGTAGCCGACGATGCCCAGCGTCTTGCCGCGCACCTCACGGCTGCCTTCGGCGGACTTGTCCCAGCCGCCGGCATGTGCGGAAACCGAACGCGGAAATATCCGGCGGAACAGCATGACGATCTCGGCGATGGTCAGCTCCGCCACGCTGCGGGTGTTGGAATATGGCGCGTTGAATACGGGGATGCCGAGCTTTCGCGCGGCGTCGAGATCCACCTGATTGGTGCCGACCGAAAAGCAGCCGACAACGAGCAGCCGGTCGGCAGCCTCGAGGATTTCCGCGGTCAACTGGGTCCGCGACCGAATTCCCAGCATATGGATACCCGACAGCGCTAGCCTGAGTTCTTTCGGTCCTAGCGCCTTGGGCAGGCGTTGCAGCTCGGTATAGCCGTTCGCCTCGAACATCCGGGCTGCGGAATCATTCACGCCCTCCAGCAGCAGCACGCGTATTTTGGTCTTGGGCAGCGACAACATCATCAAGATCCAGGCTCGTAGGTTCGGGCAGGTTAGGCACGAACGCAGTTTCGACGGATCAGGTGATAACATGGAAAACAATCGCGTCAGAAGCCGCCATGGGCGGCGCGCCCTGCGATTTCCGACGAAGCCCCCTCGATTCGCGCCTCCAGACACTGAACGGGAACCGATTCGGCCACTTAAGCCATATGTCTTGGTCAACACGCCGGCAGACGCGCCGCTGCGGCTCCTGGGGCGTTCGAACGCCTGCCTGCTCCGGCTCACCGGCCGGAGCGCTGCCATCCCGTTCGTGCTCAGCTCTTCGCCGAGGGGCGTATCCGGAGCGGAGGTTTGACTTCCCCGTTCCGGTACCCGCAAGCCGGCTGCAGTCGCGGCTTGCATCTCACCTGCTCACTGGCAGGGATAGCGCCGGCCGTCCTTTGCCTGGAACGTATTCGACGCCGGATCGTAGGAGCGATAGCGCTGGGCGCAAGACGTCGCGTGCTGCTGGGCGGCGGCGGCTTCCTGCTGCGCGGCGGCGTTGGCCGCACCGGCCGCGATGACGCCCCCGATCAGGCCACCGACCAGTCCGCCGACGGCAGCGCCGCCGCCATTGTCATAGCAAGACCCGTAACGGCACCAGACCTTCTCCGTCACTGCCGGCGCCGCGGCCGCAACGCCGGCACCGTGCTGTAACGGAGCCGAAATCGCGGAGGCGGAAAACACCACCGCACCGGCGGCGGCCATCAAAACCACTTTCAGAATGTGAGCGCTACGCATTGTCTCTCCTGCTTGATTGCTTGGGTTCGCCGATCGGCGGAGCTCATTGGCCGGCTGCATTGACGACACGGCAAAGGTTGTCGCCGACACCTGGAGCCAATTGTCCGGGAGGCAAGATGAACGTCGCATCGACGCGGCTACCTTTGCCGTCCTTGCGGACGACGACTTGCAACGTCTGCGGCCGGCCGGATCCGGTGGTCTCCTGCTGCGTGGTCACGGTGCCAAGCTTCTTGTCGACATTCACACCGACAAAGCCCTCGGCCAGAACGGCGCGGGACACCTTGTCAAGGGCGACACCCGAATTGACCGACGGGAAGATCATCCAGGTCTTGTGGGTCATGCCCGTCACCATCGGAACGCCAGCACTCTGGACGTGATCTGCGCAGCTATCGGCCAACGCAGCAATGGACGAAAGAACCGTGAGCGCGAATGCGCAAGTTATCCTTGTAAGCATGCTTTCATAACCCGTTTGAGTAGGTCGAAAGCATTTAGGCCAAATGGGCTATGAGTCCATGGACGGCATCGCATTCCGGATGGAGGCATTCGGATTGTGGCTAGCAAGATCGGTCGCGAACGTTGCGCATTCGCGCGTGCTCTCAAACGTCAGCGCGGCGCGACCAAATCGGAACTTTCGCACGATCCAGGCGTGCGAATGAGATCAAATGTTACCTTCCGCACCTCGATTGCGTGATCTGGATATCTCGTTCGAAAATCGGATACCGGAGGGATCACGAAGGAGAGCGCGGGCCGAACTCAGCAAAGCTGTGCTAGGGTGATGCGGTCTATGCGTGTGACGGACGCCCTGAACGATGGATACCCCATCCTGATGGATCGGGTCATTTCGCGGACAGCAAACATCTGCTGGTTGGGAATTTGATGGTCGAAGACATACTCGTTGCACCTCCGACGCGATCGGGATCATCGTTTGAGGAGCTGCTGGAAATGCTCCAGCCGCACGGGATCAATGCCCACTCCTCGCCCCGGCCTGACGAATCGTTTCGCTGGCATGCGGATATCGCAATTGGAGCGGAAATTGACGTCGTGCGGGCGGAACTGTCTGCGGGTTGGGATTGGCACTATTCGTACGAGAGTACGTCGGGTGAGCTTGCGATAAGCCTGCTGAATGCTGGCAAGGCCGAGATGCGCATTGCAGGAAAGGGCGTGCAACGAACGCCCGCCGAGATCGCGATCGTGCCGCTTCCGACGATGCAAGCACAGCGGGTGGAAGCGGTCGATGGACGATACGCGAGCGTCACGCTCACCTTGCACACGGGCATGGTGACAAAGGTGCTGTCCGCGACGTTCGGGAGCGCAGCGCTGGAAGACCTCAATCTGACACCGATCGTCGATCTGTCGACCGGCGTCGGGCAGACGCTTCTTCAGCTCGTTCGTGCGAGCGCGACCGGCTTGCATGACGGCATCCTGGCGCGCTCTCCGAAAGCGAGCGCCCTGCTGTCCGAAGCTGCGATACAGCTCATCCTTGAGAACGTCCCGCATCGGCTGAGCGACCGGTTGAATCGCCATCCGTTCGATGCGCCGCCGCGTTACATTCGGCGGGCTGTCGAGTATATGCGGGCCAATCCTCATCTGCCGCTGACGATATCAGATATTGCCGCGACGGTTGGTGTCAGCAGCCGGCTGCTGCAATTGGGCTTCCGCAAAATTCACGGCACCACGCCTGTCGCCTATTTGCGGAAGATTCGACTTGAAGCGATCCACGATGAGCTGTCACGACCGGAGAACGTGCTCCCGATCAGCGAAGTTGCGCTGAAATGGGGCTTTACGCATATGGGCCGTTTCGCTTCGGTGTACCGCTCCGCATTTGGCCTTTATCCGTCCGATACAGTGCGGCGAGCCCGAGGGTTCTGCAGCTAAGAGAGCCACTGTCGCGCTCAACGCCGCGGCAAATCAGGAAATGGCCATCCCTGACGCCCTGTCGAACAAATGCGTTCGCTCGAGATCGAGCGCGACGTCGATGACATGATCCGGCTCCGCGGCGACACCGACCGGCATTTGCGCCGTAAACGCAAAGCCAGCGACGGTCCCGATCACCAGCGTGTGCGGCCCCAGCGGCTCCACGTCTTTCACGAGCAACCGGACGGAAGACCCGTCCGGCGCGCCTTGCCGCAACACATGATCGGGCCGCACGCCGAGCACCACCGGCCTGCCGACGCTGCCCGCATAGGTCGCCTCACGCGACTTCGGCACGCGCAACGCCGTGCCCGATGGCGCGGTGAAGGTGAGCGCGCCGTCGCGAGCGATGATCTCGCCATCGATGAAGTTCATGCTGGGCGCGCCCATGAAGCCCGCGACAAAGAGATTAGAGGGCTTCTCGTAGATCGTGATCGGATCGGCCGCCTGCTCGATCCGGCCTCTGTTCATCACCACGACGCGATCGGCCATCGTCATGGCTTCGACCTGGTCGTGGGTGACATAGACGATCGTCTTGGCGAGACGGCGATGCAGCGCCTTGATCTCGGTCCGCATCTCGATGCGGAGCTTGGCGTCGAGATTGGACAGCGGCTCGTCGAACAGAAACACGTCCGGGCTGCGCACGATGGCACGGCCGATCGCTACGCGCTGGCGCTGTCCGCCGGAAAGCTGCTTGGGCCGCCGCTGCAAATATTGCTCGAGGTCAAGCACGCGTGCCACGTCATTGACGGCCTTCTCGATGCTGGCGCGCGATTCGCCCCGCACCTTCATGCCATAGCCGATGTTCTCGCCGACCGTCATGTGCGGATAGAGCGCGTAGTTCTGGAACACCATCGCGCAGTTGCGCAAGCCGGGGCGCAACTGCGTGACGTCGCGGTTGCCGATGCGGATGGTTCCGCTGGTGACGGCCTCCAGTCCGGCGATCATGCGCAATGTCGTGGTCTTGCCGCAGCCGGACGGGCCGACCAGCACGACAAATTCCTCGTCGGCCACGTTGAGGTCGAGCCCCTCGATGATCTTGTAGGGTCCGTATGCCTTGCTGACGTTCTCGATCTCGACGTGCGCCATGGAATCCTTTTCCGTCCTTTCGTCGACGGCTGGTCAAGCCCCGGATGACGCTCGCGCATCATCCGGAGGTCTCACTGGAAAGCTAGTTCTTGGGCGGGAGGCCCATCGCGGCGCGATAGGCGGCAAGCTGCTTGGCCCGGCCGAATTCGTCGGTCAGGCGATTCCACTCCTTCGCCATCGCGTCGAGCGCCGCCTGCGGCGTGGTCTGGCCGGCCAGCGCCTTGCCGAGCTCGATCTCCACCACCTCGGTGTAGGAGAAATAGCCGGGTAGACGCATGTCGAGCGCGACGTTCTTGGCGTTGATGGAGTCCGATTGCGCGCCGAGATATTCCCTGGCCTCTTCCGGCGAGAAGATCTTGCTCCACAGTTGCAGATTGGCGGTGTGCGATTTGCGATAGGGATTGACGCCGCTGCCGCCGGTGATCGCCGCCTGGCCCGACACTTCGGGGCTCGTCAAGGTCTTGACGAAGTCCCACGCCGCTTGCTGGTTCTTGCCGGCCTTCGGCACCGCGATCTGCCAGCCGCCGAATGCCATGAACGGGCCCGGAAGCACGCTCGGGAACTTGTCCCACTTCTTTGTCTTGGCGTTCCAGATCTCGTCCGAACCGGGCAGCATCGCCGAGCCGACCTTGCCGGAGATCTTCGACTGCTTCGGATCGGCCGCGATCACACCGGTGTCGCCCCAGCCGATCGATTCCGCCACCTGACCGCCGGCCACCGCAGCGTTCACCTCGCCGAACGAGAAGTTCAGCGCGTTGGGCGGCCCGAGCTTCGAAGCCCTTATGTATTCCTCGAGCCCCTTCACCCAGCCCGGGTTGTTGATCTGCGCGTCCATCGTCTCGGGGTCGAAGAACATCGCACCCGGATAGTTCGGATTGTTCGCATACGCCGCGGCATGGCTGAAGAAGAACCAGAACTGCTGACCGCCGCGACGGAACGCTTCCGCCGTTCCCCACAGACCCTTGTCGGGCCGCTGGAAGAATTCCGCAATGTCGAGATATTGTTTCCAGGTCTTCGGCGGCGCGAGGTCGTAGCCGTACTTGGCCTTGAACGCGTCCTTCTCCTTGGGATCGCTGAACAGGTCTGTGCGGTAGGTATAGGTGTGGACATCGCCGTCCATCGATTGCGAGTAGATCTTGCCTTCCCACACCATCAGGCGTTCGCGATAGGCCGGCTCGATGTCGTCCCAATCCTTGCCGGACTGCATCTCCTTCGGCATCTCGCTGAGATAGGGCACGAAATCCGGCAGCCAGGCCGGTGCGAAGCTGACGAGGTCGAACGTCGCGTCCGACGCGGTGAGCGATGTCGCGATCTTCGGATAGAGCTCGGACCATGGAAACTCGACGACGTTGACCTTGCCGCAGGTCTTCTTGGCCCATTCGTCCGCGCCGAGCTTGAGCGCGGATGCGATATAAGGTCCGGTCTGCGACGCCACCGTCAGGGTGACGCCGGTGTAATCCGGGCTACAGGCAGCATTCGCCTGGCTCGCGGCACAGGCCATCGCGAGCGAGGTGGTCAACATCAGGAACGTCCGTCGCAACATCGTCTAGTCCTCCCTACAAGGTTTTTTGCTATTTGATGGCCCCGAGCAGCAGGCCCGACCGCATCATCCGGCTGAGCAAGCCCGCCATGATCATCATGGGAACGATTGCGACGAGCGCCGCAGCTGATATCGCCCACCATTCGTCGCCGCGCTGGCTGTTCTGTCCTGCCACCAGGATGGGCAGCGTCTGCCATCTGGAATTGGTCAGGAACAGCGCGAACAGAAACTCGTTCCAGACGAAGGCCAGCGTGATCATGAACGTCGCCAGCAGCCCGTTCATCGACATCGGCACCACGATGCCGAAGAAGATGCGCCAGCTCGGCACGTTGTCGACCATCGCCGCCTCTTCGACCTCGATCGGCACGGCCTCGAAGAAGTCGCGCATCAGCCAGACCACGATCGGCAGCGAGAAGGCGACGTAGCACAGCGTCAGGCCGACGAAGCTGTCGATCAGCTGGAAGCCCAGCCGGCCGATCTCGCTATAGAGCAGATACAGCGCAAAGGCCGTGACGATCGGCGGGAACATGCGCTGGCTGACGAACCAGAACAGGATGTCCTCGTTGCCGAGGATCGGTCCGGGCAACGGCAGGCGATTGGCAACGACAGCAGCGATCAGCGCGATCGGAAACGCGATTAGCAGCGCCTGCGGCCGGGTAAATCCGAACGTCGCGTTGAAGAGCAGATAGCCGCCGAGTGCGAGCAGGAAGAACACGAGGCCCGCACCAAGGCGTACCCTGAACTCGAACCGCACCAGCGCATAGGCCGCCATCGCGCCAATCGCAGTGGCGATGGCTGCCGCAGACAGGCCGACGATGGTCGAATTCAGGAAGGTGTGGAAGAACTCGCCGCGGATTCCCTGATAGAGATCGATGAAGGGCTGCAACGTCGGCGTGAAGTCGATGAACGGCAGATAGGTCGGTCCGCCGACCACGCCCGGCGGCGTCTTGAACGCGGTCACCACCACCCAATAGAGCGGAAACACCGTGATCAGGCACCAGGCGAGGACGCCGACCGCGACCAGGCGGCGGCTCCATGGCGACAGTCCGGTCAAGCCCTGCCCGCTCATCGGCGTTTCTCCAGATGAGGCCGCAGCAGCGCCAGATAGGTGACGCCGATGATCGTGATCGCGATCAGGAACAGGAAGCTGAGCGCCGACGTGTAGCCAAGATTGAACTTCTTGAAGCCTTCCTGATAGGCGAACAATGTCAGCGTCTCGGTGTCCACGCCCGGGCCGCCGCCCGTCATCACGAACACCGTGTCCATGATCTTGTAGCTCTCGATCAGGCGGATGAAGACGATCGCGGCCGAGATCGGCAGCAGCATTGGAAAGGTGATGCCCCAGAACTGCTGCCAGGCGCTGGCGTTCTCGAGCTCGGCGGCCTCATAGACATCCTCGGGCAGCGTTTGCAGGCCGGCCAGCATCATCAGAATGACGAACGGGGTCCACTGCCAGACCTCGACCGCGATGATGCAGGCGAGCGCCCAATGTCCATTGGTGAGGAACGGCAGGTTGACCAGGCCGAACTTCGACAGGAACTGGTTGAGCGGCCCCATCGTCGGGTTGAACATCATGCGCGCCACCAGCGCGACCGCGACGGGCGCGAGCAGCATCGGCAGCAGCAAGGCGACGCGAAACAGCCGCTCGCCCGGCACCCGCGCGTTCAGCGCCAGGGCGACGCCGAAACCGATCGCGTATTGCAGTCCGACCGCGATGAAGGCAATCAGCGTCGTGGTGTAGATCGCGTTCCAGAACCGCGGCTCCTGCAACAGCGTGGCATAGTTGCCGAGCCAGACGACCCGCGGCGGGATCGGCGGAATCAGGCGGTAGCTCAGGAAGCTCGTGGTAAGCGAATAGATCAGCGGAAAGATCGAGATCGCCAGCACGACGAGCACCGCCGGCCAGATGAAGACATGCTTGATCGGATCATTCCGCATCATCGCGCGATCATCCCTTCAGCAGCGCGTCGATCTCCGCGCGCCGCGGCATCGCGGGTGCGGTGCCCGGTCGCGTCACCGAGATTCCGGCCGTGGCCGAACCGAAGCGCGCAGCCTCCTGCGGATCGGCGCCGTCGGCGAGCGCCGCCGCAAAGCCGCCGACGAAGGCGTCGCCTGCGCCGGTGGTTTCGACCACCTTGCCTGCGGCGAAGGGCGGCACGTGCACCGAGCGATCCCGCGCATGAAACAAGGCGCCGCGCTCGCCGAGCGTGATCAGCGCCGTTCCTGCGCCTTTCGCCAGCAAGGCATCGCCGGCGCGGCGGGCACCGGCGAGATCGCCGACCGCGATGCCGGTCAGCGCTTCGGCCTCGGTCTCGTTGGGGACGACATAATCACAGAGCGCAAACAGGTCAGAGTCGAACTTGATAGCCGGCGCCGGGTTGAACACGGTGATGCTGCCGGCGGCGCGCGCGATCTCGAGCCCGCGCCGCGCCGCATCGACCGGCTGCTCGAGTTGCGTCACGAACACGCGGCTGTCGCGAATGGCGTCGGCCACCGCGTCGATGTCGGCCGGACCGATCCCGCCCGCCGCACCCGGCACGACGATGATCGCGTTATCGCCGCGCGTCTCGTGGACGTAGATGAACGCAGCTCCAGTCGGCGCGTCCGCCGTCCTGGTCACGCGCGGCCGGATTCCCTCGGCCTCCCAAGTCTTGATAGCGAGCTCGCCGAAGGCGTCGCTGCCGATCCGGGAGATGAAGCTCACGCTGGCGCCGGCCCGTGCGGCCGCGACAGCCTGGTTGGATCCCTTGCCGCCGGGCCCCATTGCGAATCCCGATCCGGCGATCGTCTCGCCGATCGCCGGCATGTTGCCGGCGCGGAACGCGAGGTCGACGACGAACACGCCGAGGACGGCGACGCCCTGCTTGCTCATGTCGTCACTCCCCGTCCGGCGCAATGACGCCCTTGCTGAACAGGAAGCAGCCGTAGAAGCGGCGCTCGCCGGTCGCGATCACACAATAGGCCGTCTTGGCCTTCTCGTAGAACGCATGGCGCTCGACGCCGACCAGGGGCCAGGATCGTCCCTCGGCGCGATCGATCGCGGCCTGCACCTCGCGTTGCACGGGAGGCACTTCCTGAGGCTGTCCGACGATCTCCATCCGGATCGCGGCATCGTCGACGAAGGTATCGAGCGGCATCACCGAGAGAACGGCTTCGACCGCCCTGGCGGCACTCACATTGTCGATGCGCAGCAGCCTGCCAAGCACGCTCTGGCGCGCGATCGAATCGGCCGGAAAATTGGTGTCGCACACCACCAGGCGATCGCCGTGCCCCATCGCCCGCAGGGCGTAGAGCACGTCGGCATTGAGCAGTGGATTGATGCCCTTCAGCATGTTGCGTCCCTCCCTTGTCGTCTAAATCGCCGAACTCTGGCGGTCCGGATCCCCATCCCTATCACCGCAAGGTGACGTCTCTAGTGCCTCGTTCCGATTGGATCTGACCGGGGCACTCGATTCTTGTTTGACGCGTTTCCTGCACGCGAACCGGTACCCACTTCGCTCGAAAACGCTCTAGTCGCCATACGGAATCCAGATGTTCTTCACCTGCACGGCATGGCGGAGCAGGATCGGGCCCTCGCTCGCGGCCTTGTCGTACCAGTCGATCGCGAGGCCTTGATCGACCAGCGTGCGCTTGAGATTACCGATCGAGTATCGTTCGGCCGCCGTCGAGGCGTCCTGCGACCCGAACGCCCAGAGCGCGTCGACATCGTCATGCTCGGCAAGGACCTTGACTAGTTCGTCGCGATCGCCGGTAACGATGTTGACTACGCCGCCCGGGACGTCCGAGGTCTCGAGCACCTGGTAGAAGTCGGTCGCGGCGAGCGGATGCCGCTTGCTCGGCACCGCGACGACCCGGTTGCCCATTGCGATCAATGGCGCCACGAGACTGATGAAGGCAAGCAGCGGCGCCTCGTCCGGACAGGCGACACCGACCACGCCGATCGGCTCATGCATCGCGAGCGCCACGCCGCGCAGCGGTGGCGCATGGATGGATCCCTCGAATTTATCCGCCCAGGCGCCATAGCTGAACAGCCGCTCGATGCTGGCATCGACCTCCGTGCGCGCCTTTGCTGCCGACACGCCGGTCATGTCGGCGATGTGCCGGGCGAACTCGTCGCCGCGCGCGGAAAGGTTTTCGGCAAGATAGTACAGGATCTGGGCGCGATTATGCGCCGACGCCCGCGCCCATCCCTCGGCGGAGCGCGCCGCGGCGACCGCATTGCGGATATCCTTGCGATTGCCCTCGCCTGCCTCGCCGAGACGCCGGCCCTTCGGCGAGAGCACCGTGCGCGAATAATTGCCGTCCGGACGGACCTGCTTGCCGCCGACGAACAGTTTGGCCGTTCGATCGATCGGCGGCACGTCGAATCCGGCGCTGGCGCCGGACGCCGTCGGCAGCGGCGATGGCTTGGCCCGGGCCTTGCGCCCGCTCCAGGCCTTCGGCTTGAGATACTCATACATGCCTTCACGACCGCCCTCGCGGCCGAAGCCGGACTCGCGATAGCCGCCGAAGCCGACGCTGGCGTCGAACAGATTGGTCGCATTGACCCAGACCACGCCGGCCAGGAGTTTCGGCGCGATGTCGAGCGCCAGCCCGATCGTCTCGCTCCACACGCTGGCAGCAAGGCCGTAGCGCGTGTTGTTGGCGAGCATCACGGCCTCGTCGGGCGTACGGAACGTCATCGCCACCAGGACAGGGCCGAAGATCTCTTCGGTCGCAACCGTCGAGGACGGATGCACGTTCCAGAGCAGGGTCGGCGGATAGAACGATCCCTCCGTCGGCATCGTACAGGACGCCTGATATTTCTCGGCGCCTTCCTTCACCCCGGTCTCGACCAGCGACTTGATCCGTTCGAGTTGCACTGGGGCTACCACCGCACCCATGTCGATCGCCTTGTCGAGCGGCATGCCGACGCGAAGCGTCTCCATGCGGCGGATCAGGCGCCTGCGAAAAGTCTCCGCAATCCCCTCCTGCAAAAGCAGCCGCGAGCCGGCGCAGCAGACCTGGCCCTGGTTGAACCAGATGGCGTCGACCACCCCTTCCACCGCGCCATCGAGATCGGCATCGTCGAACACGATGAACGGCGATTTCCCCCCAAGCTCCAGCGTCAGCGATTTTCCGGTCCCTGCAGTCGACTGGCGGATCAGGCGCCCGACCTCGGTCGAGCCCGTGAAGGCGATCTTGTCGACACCGTGATTTTCGACGAGCAGCGCACCGGTGGCACCGTCACCGGTGACGACATTCAATACGCCCGGCGGCAGGCCGGCCTCGGCCGACAGTTCGGCGAACAGCAGCGCGGTGAGCGAGGTGAACTCCGCCGGCTTCAGCACCACCGTATTGCCTGCGGCGAGCGCCGGCGCGATCTTCCAGGCCAGCATCAGCAGCGGGAAATTCCACGGAATGATCTGCCCGATCACGCCGATCGGCAGCTGATCGGCGAACTCCCGGTCCTGCAACTGTGCCCAGCCGGCATGATAGAGGAAATGGCGCGCGGCGAGCGGCACGTCGAGATCGCGGGTTTCCCGGATCGGCTTGCCATTGTCGATCGCCTCCAGCACGGCGAACAGCCGGGCGTGACGCTGCAGCATGCGCGCCAACGCATAGAGATGACGCGCGCGGCCATGGCCGCCAAGCTTTGCCCAGGCTGGCTGCGCGGTGCGCGCGGCGTTGACCGCCGCCTCGACATCGGCAGCATTGCCCTGCGCGATGCGCGCCAGCGCCTTGCCGGTGGCAGGCTCGCTTGTCGTGAGGTGCTTGCCCGCATGCGGCGCTGTGAACTTGCCGGCGATGAAATGCCCGAACGTGGCGCCATGCCGCGCCAGCCAGGCACGCGCCTCGCCGTCCGCCTCGGGCGCGGGGCCATACTCCATGGTCTCGAAATAATTGGCGACGCTCATCGCTGGAGTCTCATCCCACGGGGTGGCGGTTGAAAGCCGAGTAGTGGCCGGTCACATGATGCTCGAGCTGCCGCTCGATGTCGGCGAGCAGGCTGGAGGCGCCGATGCGGAACAGATCCGGCTCGAGCCAGTCGCGTCCGAGCTCCTCCTTCATCAGGAACTGGTAGTTGAGCACGTCCTTTGCCGTCGAAATGCCGCCGGCCGGCTTGAAGCCGATCTTGTAGCCGGTGCGCTCCTGATAGAGGCGGATCATCCGCAGCATCGCCAGCGTCACCGGCAGCGTCGCGTTGACGCCTTCCTTGCCGGTGGAGGTCTTGATGAAGTCGGCGCCGGCCATCATGCAGACCATCGAGGCCTTCGCGACATTGCGCAGCGTCTTGAGATCGCCGGTGGCCAGGATCGTCTTCAGATGCGCGTTGTCGCAGACCGCGCGGAAATCCCGGACCTCGGCGTAAAGCGCCCGCCAATCGCCGGTCAGCACGTGCTCACGCGTGATGACAATGTCGATTTCCTGCGCGCCATTCCGGACCGACGCCTCGATCTCCTTCAGCTTCAGCTCATGCGGCACGAGGCCTGCGGGAAACCCGGTCGAGACCGCGGCGACAGGGATGCCGGATCCATCGAGCGCTTCGACAGCGGTGCCGACGAACCGATGGTAGACACAGACCGCTCCGGTATGCAGCTCGCGCCCGGCAAAGCCGAGCTGCTCGAGAAGGTCGCCGCGCACGGGCGCCTTCGCCTTGGCGCAGAGCCGCTTGACCCGTTCGGCGGTGTCGTCGCCGTTCAGCGTCGTCAGGTCGATGCAGGTGATCGCCTTGAGCAGCCACCCCGCCTGTGCGTCCTTCTTGACCGTGCGCCGGCCCGGCAGGCTCGCGACCCGCCGTTCGGCGGCCGACAGGTTGATCCTGATGTCGTCGACCCAATCCATCTCGAGCGCACGGCCGCTGTTGCGCGGCAGCGGATGCAAATGCTCGCCGCCCGGGGAAGGCGATTGCACGGCCAACGGGGACGGATTCTGGATGAAGACGCTCTGCGTCATGGAAACGCCTTGCGGTCCTAGCGAATCGACGAGGTGGCCAGATAGATTGAATGTGTCGATCGCAACATGTGATCCTCCCCTGACCTTGCCGCCGGGTTTGCCGCCTGCCGAGGACGATATCGTCTCGACACCGGATCAGCCCGCCGGACCGGATGTTATTATTGTAACAAATCGACGTTGATAAACTCACAACATTGTAAGATCATTGTCAATCGGATAAGCAAGCTCGGCGATCAAAATGGCTGAAACCTCCAACGCACGACCAAGCGAGACTCGCGTCCAGCGCCTGCAGAGGCTGCGCCGCGCCGTCGAATCGAGTGGTGCGCTGCACCTGAAGGACGCCGCCGAGCTCCTCAAGGTTTCCGAAATGACGGTGCGGCGCGACCTCGCTGGTCCGGAGGCTGCCCTCGCTTTGCTCGGCGGCTACGTCGTCAATGCGGCGTCGCCGACCGGCATCAAGTACACGTTCGAGCAGGAAATCGACCAGCACACCCAGGACAAGCGCCTCGCCTGCCGGGCTGCCGCCGCCTCCATCAGGCAAGGCGACACGATCTTCATCGACTGCGGCACCACGATGCAGTCGCTGGCGGACTGCCTGCCCGACGATCTGCCGCTCTCGGTGATCTGCTATTCGATGAACGTGGCGTCGATCGTGACCCGGCGGCCGGGCACGCAGGTGATGCTGATGGGCGGGCTCTATCATCCCTCGTCGCAGTCCTTTGCGTCGGAAGACGGCCTGTCCTATCTGCGGCGGCTCGGGATCAACAAGGCCTTCATCTCCGCGGGCGGCGTGCACTGGACGCGCGGCGCGAGCTGCTCGAACTTTCACGAAGTCGCGGTCAAGCAGGCCGTCATCGAGACCGCGATGGAGAGCACCCTGGTGATCGACGCGAGCAAGCTCGGCAGTCTCAAGTCGGCATTCTTCTCCGATATCGCCGCGTTCTCGCGGATCATCGTCGGCGGCACGGCGTCATCGGAGATGCGCAAGCACTTCCGCAGCCTTCCTGTCGAGTACGTGACCAGCGCAACCTGATCCGAGCGGGGGCTGGCACGCCCGGATCAGGCTGCTCACGATGCGCGGGCTCGCGGGACCGCGCATCGAACTCCTGCGGCTCAGTTGCAGGCAGGCTTTGCCTTGTTGCAAGCGTCGGTCAGTTCCGGCGGCGGCTCCTTCTTGAACACCGTCTTGTAGGATTCCAGCACGTTCGACTGTGTCACCGGCAGCGACTGCACGCCGATCCAGCCGGGCGTTTCCTTGCCGAGCAACGCGTTCATCATCGCCATCGCTTCCGCGACGCCCTGATCATACGGGCGCTGCGACCCGGTCGCCTTTAACGGACCGCCCTTGGCGATCTCGATCGCCGATTGCAGGCCGAGGTCGACGGTCGTAACCGGAATGTCGATGCCCTGCGCGCGCATCGAGCTCAGCGTATCGAGCGCCGGCTGATCCCAAACCGCGAACAGGCCCTTGATGTCAGGATTGCCGGTGAGGAAGTCACCTGCGATCTGCGACACCTTCGGCGGATCGGTGAAGTCGACCTGCTTCATCTTGATGTCGGGACGGTTCTTCTGCATCCACTCGCGGACACCCTTGGTGCGCTCGTTGGTGCTGAAGTAATCGACGCCGAAATTGACGAGGCCGATGGTGCCGCCCTGCGGCATACAGGAGGCCAGGATCTGGGCCGCGATCTGGCCATTGCCCTGGCTATCCGCCGAGATCATCGAGGCATATTCCTCCGGATGCTTGAGGCCGGTCGGAATGCTGTCCATCAGCACCAGCTTGATGCCGGCCTTCGCGATCTTCTTGTAGGTCGGCGCGGTCGCCGTGAAATCGACCGGGATCGAGATGATGCCGTCCGGGTGCTGCTGGATGGTGTTCTCGATGTCGGCGATCTGCTTGTCGACCTGATATTCGGCGGACGCGACGCCGGTTACCGTCACGCCATACTTCTTCAGCGTGTCGGTGATGCCCTGGATCTGCAGTTGCGCCCAGTCGAGGTTGACGGTCTGCATGGAGATACCGACCTTGAAATGCTTCTCCTTGATCTTGGCGGCGTCGGCGTCCGACAGCGCGAGCACCTCCGGCGACGCGGCCTTCTCGCCGTGCGGCCCCTGGCCGACGATCGATTTCGGTCCGAGCGTCGCGAGATCGACGCCCTTGACGCAGGTTGCCGGCACTTCGGCGCGGGCCGAGGGGGCGATCGAAATGGCCGTCGCCGCGATCAGCGCGGTCAGCGGCAGGGTTTGTCGCAAGATTGGCTTCATTGTTTCCTCCCTTTTTTGGCCGCCGATTGACCGGAGGCCGGCGACCTTGCCCCTACACTTTTCAGGATCGTGCTCTAGCGTTTCGTGAAGGCGACCGCGGCCACGATGATCGCTCCCTTGATGACGAGCTGCATCGGCGAGCTGACGCCGAGCAGCACGAGGCCGTTGTTGAGCGTGCCGATGATGAGGCTGCCGAACAGCGTTCCCAGGATGTAGCCGCGCCCGCCGAACAGGCTGCAGCCACCGAGGATCACGGCGGCGATGACGTCGAGCTCCATCCCCTGCACGACGTCGGGCCGCGCGGCATGTGAGCGCGCGGACAGCACCAGCGCCGCAAGCCCGGCCAGCGCGCCGGTCAGCACAAAGGCCGCCGTCGTCACCCATTTGGTGTTGATGCCGGAATAGAGCGCCGCGGTCGGATTGCCGCCGACCGCATAAATGCGACGGCCGAACACGTTGTAGTGCAGCAGCAGGATGCCGACGATCATCGCCACCAGCGTCCAGGCAATGGGAACGGGTATGCCCAGGAACGTGCCTTCGCCGAAGATCGCAAAATAGGTCTCGTTGGTGATGATGACAGGCTTGGTGTTGGTCACCATCATCGCCAGCCCCCGCGCCATGCTCAACGAGCCGAGCGTGACCAGGAAGGACGGGATCGAGAGCTGCGTGGTCAGGATGCCATTGAGCAGCCCGACCAGCGCGCCGGTGCCAAGCCCGGCAATCGCGCCGACGATCCAGCTGTTGCTGATCTGACTCATGGCGAGCGCCGCGGCCATGCCGGATAGCGCCAACGTCGATGCGACCGACAGATCGATCTGACGTGCGATGATGACGAAGGTCATACCGACCGCGATGATCGACACCAGCGTCGTCTGGCGTCCGATATTCAGGAAATTGTCGAGCGACAGGAACCAGGGCGAGGACAGGCTGAAGACGACCAGGAGCACGACGAAGGCGATGTACAGCATGTAGGGCCGCTCGCCGCGCAGCATGTTCTGCAGCAGCTTGCGGCGGCGATCGGTTCGGGTCGACGAGGCGACGACATTTGGCGCGGTCAGTTCGGTCATGCGGGCAGCTCTTGCAATACGCCTTGTCCTGAAGCTTGGTACATCTGCAGAAGATGATGGAGCTCTTCGGCATCATCGATCTCGCCGCGCGCCAGCGTTCGCGCCACGCGTCCATCGACGATCACGGAGATGCGGTCGCAGAGTTCGATCAACTCGACGAGATCCGATGAGACGATCAGGACGCCGCTACCGTCGCGGGCGGCATTGCGGATCACGCCATAGATTTCCTCGCGTGCGCCGACGTCAACGCCGACCGTCGGTTCGTCCAGCAGCAGCACGCGCGGCCGCGGATCGTTCCATTTTCCGAACACGACCTTCTGCTGGTTGCCGCCGGACAGTGTCCTGACCAGGCTGGAAGCGCCCTGCGCCTTCACCGAAAGCCGCGCGACCGCGGCGTCCGCACGCCGGGCGGCGGCGCGTTGCTGCATGAAGCCCCAGCGCGAGAAATGCGGAATCCGTGGCAGAGTGATGTTGCGTTCGATCGAATGGTCGAGCACCAGGCCTTGCACGTGCCGATCCTCCGGCACCAGTGCGATGCCCTGATCGATTGCATCCGCCGCGCTCTTCGGCAGCCATGGCCGGCCCTCGATCTCGAGCGTGCCGCTTTCGGCCGGCCGAAGTCCGAAGATGGTCTCCAGAATCTCGGTGCGCCCGCTGCCGATCAATCCGGCAAGGCCGTGGATCTCCCCCTTCATCACCGACAAGTCTACGGCCGACAGCCGGTCATTCGACACACCCGACAGCGACAGAACCGGCGATGAATCGAACGAACGCACTGCCGCGGGCGCGGCGCGCGATGCTGCCGGCGCCAATCGATCGGTGCCGATGATGGCGTTCACCAGCCGCTTCATGTCGGTATCGGCGGTGACGAACGTGCCGGCGTTGGCGCCATCGCGCAGCACCGTGACACGCTGCGAGATCTCGAACACCTCGTTGAGCCGATGGGTCACGTAGATCACGCCGACGCCGCGGCGCGTCGCCTTGCCGATCGCGTCGAACAGGATGCGGACCTCATCCGACGTCAACGAGGATGTCGGCTCGTCGAGGATCAGGAGCCGCACCTCGCCCATCAACGCCTTGGCGATCTCTGTCATCTGTCGGTAGGCGAACGGCAGCGAGCCGACCGTCGCGCGTATATCAAGGGGAATGCCGAGCTCCCCCAGGAACGCTTCGGCTTTGGCCATCAGCTCGCGCTTCCGGACAAAGCCGAACCGCGCGCGCGGCTCGCGGCCGAGCAGCAGATTGTCGGCGACGCTCAGCGATTCGACGAGGCTGAGGTCCTGGTAGACGACGGCAATCCCCGCCTCGCGCGATCTTGCCGGGCTGTCGAACGTCACTGGTTTGCCGGCGATCTCGATCGTGCCGCTGTCGGCGGCATGAACGCCGCTGAGGATCTTGATCAGCGTGGATTTTCCGGCGCTGTTCTCGCCCAGCAGCGCATGTACCTCGCCGGAGACGACCTCGAGGTTGACGTCGCGCAGCGCGCGCACGCCGCCAAAGCGCTTGCTGATGCCACCGACCGTCAAAAGCGACGCCGGCGGCCGAGGCTCTGCCGCGATCGAACCCGACAATTCCATTTTCCTCCCATCGCCGCGCGGAACGCTGATGCGATGATGACATCTTGTTATTTTTGCAACTTATTGTGTTATAATTCTATCACATCGGGCGGCCTGTCAATGGGGATCACGCCGTCAGGCGCTCGATTTGGGGGCGGCCAGTCGCGACCTGGTCCGGCACCGCCCGATACACGCCGCCAGCCTCCCCAAGCACGATGGAAGCCGGCAGGTTGTGCTACGCTCCAGTCGCTCATCTCATCAAAGCCAACGCCGGTGAACCACGATGAAACTGAGTGCCGCGATTGCCGTCGTCCTGATCTGGTCCTGCCTTCCCGCGACTGCGCAGCAAAGCGGAGCCGCCCTCTACGCGCAACGCTGTGCGCAGTGTCACGACAGCAGCAACACGGATATCCGCGCGCCGAGCCGCACCGCGCTGCAATCGAGGTCGTTCGATGAGGTCCTGGGTGCGATCACCACGGGCGCGATGTCATCCTTCGCGCAGGGGCTGAGCAATGACGAGCGGGCGGCGATCGCCTCGCTCGTCACCGGCAAGGCCGCCTCGCATGCGTCGGCCGACAGTGCAGGGCAATGCGCGCAGAGCGAGACCGGTTTCCCGCAACCGATCGATGGGCCACGGTGGATCGGCTGGGGCGCGGATCTCAACAACAGCCGGTTTCAGCCGGCCGCGATGGCCGGCCTCACGCCAGACCAAGTCCCGCGGTTGCGTTTGAAATGGGCCTTCGGATTTGCTGACACTTCCAACGCCAACGCTCAACCGACTGTGGTCGGTGGCTTGCTGTTCGTGGGTGGCGGCGACCGCAAGGTCCACGCGCTCGACGCCAAGAGCGGATGCACCCGCTGGGTGTTTCCGACCGAGGCGCCGGTCCGGGCGGCCATCAGCGTTGCCCCGCTGGATAATGGCCTGTCCGCCATTTTCTTTGGCGATGTGCGCGCCAACGTCTACGCCGTGAACGCTGCGACCGGCGCGCTCATCTGGAAGAGCAAGGTCGACGATCATCTGGCCGCCCGGATCACCGGTGCCCCAACCTTCCACGCCGGCGTCGTCTATGTCGGCGTCTCATCGATCGAAGAGGCCATCGGGTCCCGCCCCAACTACCAATGCTGCACGTTTCGCGGCAGCGTCGTTGCGCTGAAGGCCGAAACCGGTGCGCAGATCTGGAAGACCTACACCATCCCTGAAGCGCCGCATCCCACCCGGACCAACGCCATCGGGACGCAGCTGTTCGGGCCGGCCGGCGCGTCGGTCTGGTCCGCACCGACGATCGATGTTCAGCGCCAGGCGCTCTATGTCGCGACGTCGAACAGCTATGCCGACCCGGCAACCGATACCAGCGATGCCATCCTCGCGTTCGATCTCGCGACCGGGCGAATGCTTTGGCACCAGCAGGCGACGCCCAAGGACAGCTTTGTCGTGGCGTGCTTCGGCACCGACCAGACCAACTGTCCGCAGGACCGCGGCCCCGACCACGACTTCGGACAATCGCCGATCCTGGTGACCTTGCGTGACGGACAACGCGTGCTGGTGATCGGCCAGAAATCCGGCGTGGTGCATGCACTCGATCCCGACCATGAGGGCAAGATCCTGTGGCAGACGCGGATCGGCCGAGGTGGCCCATTGGGAGGAACCGAGTGGGGCTCCGCCGCGGACCAGGAGCGATTTTATGTCGCCAATTCCGACGTGCGGTTTCTGAGGGACGGCTCGAGGCGCCTCAACTCAAGCGAAGGTGGCGGCCTGTTTGGCCTCGATCTTGCGACCGGGAAAATCGCGATGCAGGTGGCGCCGGTTGCCTGTGGCGATCGTCCCCAATGCAGTCCCGCCCTCTCCGCAGCGATCACCCTCGTTCCCGGCGTCGTCTTCTCAGGTGGCGTGAGCGGTTTCTTGCGCGCCTACGCCACCGATGATGCGCGGCTGCTTTGGGAGATCGACACCGCGCGCGACTACACCACGGTGAATGGCGTACCGGCCCGTGGCGGCGCCATGGACGGCCCCGGCGCGGTCGTCGTCGATGGCATGCTGTATGTCAATTCCGGCTACGCGCAATGGGGCGGCCTGCCCGGCAACGTTCTGCTGGCCTTCGAGGTCGGCAACCCCTGACGAGCGCAATGTCAACATTTGCGACGGCACGTTGAGCACTACTCGCCACGGGCTATTCGTGCTTTGATGTCGGCCAGGATCGACTGATAGGTCCGACGGGAGGCCTTCTGGTGCTTGGTGACGTGCTACCCAACATCACGTCAGGCGGCTTTTCCCCCGCGCCCAACAATCGTCGCGCGTCAGGTTCCGAGCGGCGTCGAATCGAATCGACGGACATGGCTGCCGCGCCCGAAATCGATGCGCATGTCGTTGCGCACAAAAAACACAGAAACTATAAGTGCTTGGAAGAATGGTCGGAGTGGCAGGATTCGAACCTGCGACCCCTGCGTCCCGAACGCAGTGCTCTACCGGGCTGAGCCACACTCCGACTAAGAGGCCGGCTTATAGCGTCGGGTTACGGGGACCGCAAGGGACCACGAGGCACCCAATTGAGGAATCTAGTCACAGTGGATACAGGCCTGAAAACGCACATTTTGCCCGCCGGCGCCGCCGCCACGGCGACCGCGGCCGGGGTTCTGGCCGAGGGCGGCCTGGTGGCGTTTCCAACCGAGACGGTTTATGGCCTCGGCGCCGACGCCGGCAACGCCGCCGCGATCGCCCGGCTCTACCAGGCCAAGGGGCGGCCGGCCTTCAATCCGCTGATTGCCCATGTCGCCGATCTCGGCGCCGCGCGCCGGATCGCCCTGTTCGATGGGCAGGCGTTGCGACTGGCGGAAGCGTTCTGGCCCGGTCCCCTCACCCTGGTGCTGCCGAAGGCGCTCTCCTGCCCGGTCGCCGAGCTCGCAACCGCCGGGCTCGATACAGTCGCTATACGCATTCCGGCCCACAAGGTGGCGCGCGACATCATCAAGGCGTTCGGCGGTGCCGTGGTAGCGCCGTCGGCCAATCTCTCCGGCCATGTCTCGCCAACCACAGCAGAGCATGTGAACGGCGATCTGGCGGGCCGGATCGACCTGATCGTCGACGGCGGCCCGGTCGAGGTCGGCGTCGAATCCACCATCGTCGGCTGCTTCTCCGATCCCGTGCTGCTGCGGCCGGGCGGGCTGACGCGCGCCGAGATCGAGCGCGTGCTCGGCCATCCGCTGCAATCGCCGCCGCCCGATGCGGAAGGCGACGCCCAGCCGATCGCCCCAGGCATGCTCGCGTCACATTATGCACCGCGGACACCGGTCCGGCTCAATGCGAGCGATGTCCATGTCGGTGAAGCCTTGCTGGCGTTCGGGCCGGTCAAGGTCGGGCGGCGCGAATGCGCGTCCGTGGAAATGAACCTGTCCGAGCGCGGCGATCTCGCCGAGGCCGCCGCCAATCTGTTCGGCTACCTTCGCACGCTCGACACGAGAAACGCAGATGCTATCGCCGTGATGCCCATTCCCGAGGACGGGCTCGGCGAAGCCATCAATGACCGGCTGCGCCGCGCAGCGGTTGGGCGGTAGCAAGCATGACCCGGAAAGGTGCGAGCCGGTTTTCGCCGCGACAAACGCCAGGCGTTTGCGCAGAGGTCATGCCTCGATAAAGATCCCGACTGAGTGAAAGACCAAGAAAAAATGAACATCGTCCAATCAGCGGTGCCGCCGCTTCCGCCCGAATTGCTTGCAAGATTCCGCGCCATCGTCGGCGACAAATATGCCGTGACCGATGCCGCCGACATCGAGCCTTACGTCACCGAGGAGCGCGACCTGTTTCACGGCCGCTCGCCGCTGGTGCTGCGCCCGGGCTCGACCGCCGAAGTCGCCGCGATCTGCAAGCTTGCGAGCGAGCACAGGATCGCGCTGGTGCCGCAGGGCGGCAACACCGGCCTGGTCGGCGGCCAGACGCCGCATCATGGCGAGGTCGTGGTGTCGCTGCGGCGCCTCGACAAGATCCGCGACATCGACGTCGAATCCAACGCCATGACCTGCGAGGCCGGCGTGGTGCTGCAAATCGCGCAGCAGAAGGCGAGCGACGTCGACCGGCTGTTCCCGCTGTCGCTCGGCGCCGAAGGCAGCTGCACCATCGGCGGCAACCTTTCGACCAATGCCGGCGGCACCGGAGCGCTCGCCTATGGCGTGGCACGCGAGATGGCCCTCGGCGTCGAGGTCGTGCTCGCGGATGGCCGCGTGCTCAATGCCTTGTCCAAGCTAAAGAAGGACAACACCGGCTACGACCTGCGCAACCTCTTCATCGGTGCCGAAGGCACGCTCGGCATCATCACCGCGGCAACCTTGAGGCTGTTTCCGAAGCCGCGTGCGGTCGAGACCGCCTATGTCGGCCTGAAGTCGCCGGCGGCGGCATTGAAGCTGCTGTCGATCTCGCGCAACGAGGCGGCAGGCAGCCTGACGAGCTTCGAATTGCTCGCCGACATCGCGGTCGATTTCTCGATCCGCCACGGCATCGATATCCGCGATCCGCTGGAGGGCAAGCACCCCTGGTACGTGCTGATGGAATTGTCGTCGTCGCGCGACGATGCGCGCGACGCGCTGGAGGCGATCCTCGCCCAGGGCATGGAAGACGGCATCGTCGATGACGCGGTGATCGCCGCCAATCTGAGCCAGCGCCAGGCGTTCTGGAAGCTGCGCGACGAGATGTCGGCGGCGCAGAAGCCGGAGGGCGGTTCGATCAAGCATGACATCTCGGTGCCGGTCGCAGCCGTTCCCGCCTTCATCGCGGAGGCCAATGCGGCGGTCGTGAAGCTGATCCCGGGCGCGCGGCCGGTGCCGTTCGGCCATCTCGGCGACGGCAACATCCACTACAATGTCAGCCAGCCGGTCGGCGCCAATGCCGCCGACTTCCTGGCGCGCTGGCACGACGTCAATGCCGTGGTGTTCGAGATCGTGCTGCGGATGGGCGGCTCGATCTCGGCGGAGCATGGTATCGGCGTGCTCAAGCGCGACGAGCTGCCTGACGTCAAGGACAAGGTCGCGATCGAGCTGATGCGGCAGGTCAAGGCGATGCTCGATCCGCTCGGCATCATGAACCCGGGCAAGGTGTTGTGATCGTGCAGGCGACAATGCCCTCCTCTCTCGCCATTGCAGAGATCACCGACGCCGACGTCGCCGCTGTCGTCGCGCTGTGGCGGGTGTGCGGCCTGACGCGGCCGTGGAACGATCCGGCTGCCGACATCGCATTGGCACGACGCGGACCGAGCTCGGCCGTACTGGTCGGCCGCAACTCGGACGCGATCGTCGCAACCGCAATGGTCGGTCATGACGGCCATCGCGGCTGGGTCTATTACGTCGCGGTCGACCCCAACCTCCAGGGCAAGGGCCTTGGCCGCACCATCATGGCGGCGGCCGAGGATTGGCTGCGCAACGCCGGAGTGCCGAAGCTGCAATTGCTGGTGCGCCGGGAGAACGCCAAGGCCGGCGCATTCTACCAATCGCTCGGCTATGAGGAGTCGACCTCCGTGATGCTGGCCAAATGGCTCGACGGCCGCGAAGCCACGCCGTGACAGAGTTGAGGATCGACGCATGAGCATCGCCGACCGCGTCCGCGTCAAGGACGTCCAGCTGCTGTCGAAGCGCCGCTACGAGCTGAAGAGCGCGACCTTCGACTACCGCCGCAGCAATGGCGAATGGCAGACCCAGGTGCGCGAGGTCTACGACCGCGGCAACGGCGCCACGCTATTGCCCTATAATCTCAAGACCCGGACCGTGGTGCTGGTGCGCCAGTTCCGCTACCCAGCGTTCGCCAGCGGCTATGACGATCTCCTGATCGAGGCCGCCGCCGGCATGCTCGACGATGCCGCGCCGGAAGCACGCATCCGCGCCGAGGCGGAGGAAGAGATCGGCTACCGGCTCTCGCATGTGCGCAAGGTGTTCGAAGCCTTCATGACGCCGGGCGCGGTAACCGAGAAGCTGCATTTCTTCGTCGCCGAATACGACGCCGCGATGCGCGTCAGCGATGGCGGCGGGCTCGCGGACGAGGGCGAGGACATCGAGGTGCTGGAGCTTGCGATCGACGACGCGCTCGCCATGATCAGCGACGGCCGTATCGTCGACGGCAAGACCATCATGCTGCTGCAGTACGCAGCGCTGCATCTGTTCAGGTAAGCACCGCCGCGGTCACGCGCAGGGAGGTGCGTTGCCAAATTGTCGAAAACAACCCCATGCAAAGGAGCCAGCAGCGGCGGCCGGCGTTCGACCAGGCCACTTGACACGTCGGGCAACTCACGGCTACGATTCTAATATTCCGAAATCACGCAGGCGCGCACACTGCCCGCTAGAGCCGTTTCGTTCCGACGGGATCGCAACGCGGCTCTCGATTCCTCTTTTGACGCTTTATTTCACGCGAAGCCGGTAGCCACTTCGCTCGATAATGCTCTAGCCGCGCCATCCTGAGGTGCGAGCCTCGTCGGCGAGCCTCGAAGGATGAATCGGCCACCAGCCGGGCCGTGCATCCTTCGAGGCTCGCAAGTGCTCGCACCTCAGGATGACGGGGATAGATTGGACAAAACGCGCTACTGCATCGTGATCGCAAGTCCGCTCAGATCGGCGTTGGCCATCAGGCCGACCTGGTGGCCGGTCAATTCGAGCACCGCGCCCTTCTGATTGGTCAGCACGATCGCGCGCGCGCCGCGGCCGAGGGCAAGCCCGGCGCCCGCCGCGCCATAGACGCCGGCAACGTCGGACGGGCGGTTGATGTTGCTGACGCGGCCGCGCAGCACGGTCTTAGAGCCGCCGAACACCAGGCCGTAGTCGAGACCGCCGGTGGACAGCCGATAGGAGCGGCCGCGGAACGTCAGAACGCCACTGCCGCCGGAGCCGCCGATGAACCATCCGGCCTTGTAGATCGTGAGCGTCACGAAGCCGCTGTCGGCGCGCGCGGCGGTGGAGACAGCGAGGCCGGTGAAGGCCATCAGTGCAACCAGCGCCGCGCGAAGGGTGGATGAAAGTTTCATGTGCGGTCTCCCCGGGATTGGCTCACGTCGATTTGCTCGCGTCGCGACGCGGGCACGAATCGCAATGCGCCGACTGTAGCAAGCGCGTCGTCAGGCGCATTTTGGCACAGCAGGCGTCCATTGGTGACGGGAATGTCCGCGCAAGCGGCGTTGAACCTGTTCCCGGGGTTGCAACACTCACTGCATGTCCGGGGCGATCGGCCCCTGAGCTCCAGGATTTCCCCGCGGAGCGTTCACTTTTTCAAACCGGAGATTTTCCATGCGTCGTCTTGCGATTGCCTGTGCCGCCATGGCCGCCGCTGTGTCCATGCTTGCCGCGGCAAGCCCAGCCAGCGCCACGCCCTACCATCTGATCCGTTGGCAAGACACCGGCTTCTGCCAGATCTGGGACCAGAGCATTCCGACCACGCCTTGGCCGGCGAACTTCGCCGTCGTCAGCGAGGAGCTGCCGAGCTTCGACGCCGCGTTCAGCTACAAGACCGGCCTCCTCAACAACGGCACCTGCTCGTTCTGAGCGCCGCCCCCGATCACGCACAGGGCAGACACGCGGCAACAACGCGGCGTCCGCCCTTGTGCTGTCAGGCCGTAGCGCCATCGCGCGTCAGTGATGCTTGATCAGCGCGTCACGCGCAGCGGCGAGTTCGAGGAATGCCGGGCCGTTGCCGCCGCCGTCGGGATGCACCGTCTTGGCGGCGCGCTTGAACGCCTGGTGGACCTCGTTCGCCGCGAGGCGGCGGCCGAACGGCAGGCCAAGCAACTGCCGGTAGCGCTCTTCCTGCGTCAACGCCTTCGGCGTCAAGCCACGCCGGCCGAACTGCGGCGCGGACAGCATGTGCAGCGCATCGCTGACGATGCCGAGACGGCGCAGCGCCATCGATCTGGTCCGGCGGTCGGCCGATTTCAGCGCCGCCTGGCGCAGGATCGGCAGCACCTGCGCGGCCGCATGCCGCAGCGTTTCGTCGATGTCGGTCGTGGCGATCTCGGCGATCATTCTGGCCATTTCGCTATAGTCGGGATCAGGCGCCGCGCAGAAGCGAGCGATTGCACCTTTCCAATGTCCGATATGCGGGTCCATGATCGGTCCGTACTGTCATCCGAATCCGGATAACAGCAACGCGCAAACGCGGCTTGGCGTTTCTGTTGGCGCAGTTTTGAATAGTGTTGTCGACAACGCTCATAAATCAGAACGAGGAAACACCATGGCCCTTCTCGACAATCACATCGCCGTCATCACGGGTGCAGGCTCGGGCATCGGCCGTGCCATCGCCGCGGGCTACGGCCGCGAGGGTGCGCGCGTGGTGCTGCTCGACATGAACGGCGATGCGGCGGCGGAAGCGGCCAAGGAGATCCGAGACGCCGACGGCAAGGCGGAGAGCTTTGCGCTCGACGTGACCAATCTCGACGCCTGCATCGCGATGGCGAAGCAAATCGCCGACAAGGTCGGACCTGTCTCGATCCTGGTCAACAATGCCGGCATCGCTCGCCGCAACGGCATGCTCGGCGCCGACGAGGCCGTGATCAAGGATTGGGAAGACATCATCTCGATCAATCTCACCGGCGTCTTCAACGTGACGCATTCCTTCCTCGCACCGCTGCGCAAGAACAAGGGCCGCATCGTCAATATCGGTTCGATCCAGTCCTTCGTGCATCTGCGCACCCCGAGCTCACCGGCCTACACCGCCTCCAAGCACGGCGTGCTCGGCTTCACCAAGGCATTGGCCGCCGAGCTCGGCAAGGACGGCGTGCGCGTCAACGCGATCGGCCCCGGCTTCATCGAGACGCCGCTGAACGAGAAGGTGCGCGCCTCCAATCCCGACCTCGTGAAAGTCTTCATGGACCACACCCCGCTCGGCCGCGCCGGCAAGCCCGAGGACATCGTCGGCCCCGCGATCTTCCTCGCCTCGGACCTCTCGGCCTATGTCTCGGGATCGATCGTGATGGTCGACGGCGGCTACCGGACACTGTGACGGATGGAACCGCAATCGTGGCGATTTCTGGGTATTTTGCTTACAAAGCAGGGAGTTAGGGGCGCGTTAAGGAATTGTTAACCAAACCGGCACACCGTTGATTTACGGGGTAGTTGGTTCTCGATGTCTGCGCCTCATCGACGAGGCGGGCGTTGATCGGGAGGAGTTCATGTCTTACGCATCCACCGTACCGTCGCCGGAAGCACTGCTGCCGTCGCTGGCTCCAAATGAAATCGTTCCGCTGCTGATCGGCGCGACCGTCGATGAAGTCGAGCGGGAACTGGTGCTGCAAACGCTCGCGCGCTGCGACGGCAACCGCACCCGTGCCGCGCGCGTACTCGGACTGTCGGTGCGGACGTTGCGGAACAAGATCCGCGAATATTCGGCCGACGGCATCGACGTGCCGCACAGCGAGCACGCCGCGGCGTAGGGGTCAGATCGGCAGATCGATCGCAAGACGCCGCCAGCGCGACAGCAACGCGCTGGCATCGTCATCGAGGCAGCGTGCGAGACGCACGTCGGTCGTCGCAGTCCGTTGCAGCGTCCCGGCCACCAGTGCGGTCGCATAGTCCCAATAGTCGCGCCGGCCGTTCGGATCCGCCGCAACCAGGGATTTTGCGAGGATCTCGACATAGATTGCGGTGGCAGCCTTGTGCCAGAGCTGACCTGCGCGCAGCTCCGCTGCGGGCGCGCTGGCCCGCGCCCGCCACATCAGCCAGTAGTTTTCCTCTCCATTTGCCCAACCCGATGACGGCGGAGTCGGATCAAGACATGGCGAGCTGCACGCAAGCGGCCGCATCGTGCGCGCGTCGCAGAACACGGAATATTCGAGCTTGTGGTACCAGCTTGCGCGCAGCAATCGGCGGATCTCGTCCCGCTCATCCGTCGCGAGCTGCCGCCTGCCGGTCCGCTCGAGATCGGCGATGATCGCGGCCACGCGATCGCGATCGAATGGCTCGACCTCCAGCACCACGCCGATATTGTTCGGAAACAGCGCATCGAGCATGGCGACCATCTCGCGATAGAACGCGCGCGCCAGGCCGCCGCCGCGCCACGCCTTCGCGATGCCGACATGGTTGCAAAAGATCAGGTCGCTTGCGTGATCGTAGGTGAAGAAGCCGAGCCCGACCGCGCGCCCGGCGCCGGCGCGCAGGATGAAGCAGCGCGAGTCGAGACGATAGGACATCTCGTGGCCGCCGACGCTGAAGCGTCGCCGCTCGCCGACATCATCCGACAACAGCCAGCGCACAATGTCGTCGGGGCTGTCGCGCTCGCTCGCGGGAAAGAGCTCTTCATAGAGCTCGAGCACACCCGTGCTGCGAAAGGCGGCTTCGTCGAACACATCGTGCCGCGTCACGACGATGTCGAGCGATTGCGGTTCGCTCGCGCCTTCGCGGTACATGCCGTCCAGAACCCGCAACACGCCCTCCGTTGTCATATGCGCATGGAATTATGACTGTTGATCGGTTGCATCGGCGTCGGCAGGCAGAATTGAAGCCGTGCTCCAACCTCTGTTACAAGCGGCTTCAAATCGCGACGGAGCATATCAGTGGCTGACGAGACAACTTCCCGCCAGGGGCAACGGGGACCACAGGGGCCGCAGGGCCGTCAGGGCGAGCCGGGAAAGCCCGGACCGCAGGGACATCCGGGACGGCCCGGGCCGGAAGGTGCGCGCGGCAAGCCGGGTCCGCAGGGCAAGGCGGGCGCGGTCGGAAAGGCAGGTCCCCAGGGCAAGCCGGGAGCGCAGGGCAAGGCTGGCGTGCAGGGGCCGCGCGGCGAAGCTGGTCCACAGGGGCCGCAGGGTCCGGCCGGCCCACGCGGTGAAGCCGGCCCGCCCGGACAATTGCCGTCGATCGAGCAGGTGATGCCGTGGCTGCACATGATCTTCGACGCCTGGGAGGACTACAAGCGCACCAAGGAGCGTGAAGCCGCCGAGCTTGCCGAGCGCGATGCCGCAGAGCGCGCGGCAGCGGAGGCGATCGCCCTTGACGTCGACGCGGTCGATTTCGCTGATGATGATGACGACGAGGACGACGATCACAAGAAAAAGAAGAAGCACCGCAAGAAGGACAAGAAGTAACCCTTCTTGTCCTCACGCCGCGACTCGGCCAGCTGTGTCCGTGTCGCGCTCGATGCTCATCGCTCGGTGCCCGGATTGGCCGGAGGATCGGACGGCCGGGCGAGTTGCATGAGCTGAAAGACCCAGCGCATCGCGTAGTACCAGGCAACACCCGCGAACGCCCCGCAGGCCGACAGGATCATGACGTTGGCGAGGTCGATCGTGCCGCTCGACCACAGCATGCCGCAGGTCCAGAGCACGGCGAACGCAATCGAACAGAATGTGAGCAGGGCGGCAGGCTTCATGGCGTTTGCTCCGGGACCGGGGTGAACGGCCATGATACCTGGGGGCATGGCGCCATACCGTGACCTGCATCACGGAATGCGCGAGCCTCAGCCTGGCCTCAGCCGAACCGCAGCCGCGAACGCTCCCTCGCCTTCTCAGCCTCCACCTCGCGATCGCGCGCCGGCGACGTGGTCTGCAACGAGATCAGGAGCCTGCGCGCGGCGTCCGAGACCTCGGTCACGGCAAGGTTGAAGGCGACCTCATTGGCCTGCGACGGCTTGTTGAAGCCGGACAGTTTGCGCACGAATTGCAGCGCCGAGGCGTGGATCTCGTCCTCGGTGGCGGGCGGCTCGAAGTTGAACAGCGTCTTGATATTGCGGCACATGTCGGTTTCCCTCGCCCGCACCTCGGGGCTTGTGTCTCAAGGACGATCGGCTGCTGCAAAATACGACATCGTGGTCTATTCTGGCAGCCTCATCGTCCACGATGGAAACGAGGTTCCGGATGAGCCACGTGATCTACAAGGTCGTCCAGCACGACGGCGGCTGGGCCTATACCGTCGACGGGGTGTTCTCGGAGCCGTTTCCAACCCACGCCGCGGCGCTTGCGGCCGCCCGGCGCGCCGCCAACGAGCAGCGTGTTCCCGGGCGCACCGAGGCGATCCAGTACGAGACGTCGGACGGCAAATGGCTGACCGAAACCGCCTCCGGCAATGACCGCCCGGAGACCGAGGTCGAGGACGGCCGCTAGTATCACATTCGGCGGCTTCAGAACGGGACCTGCACGCCGAGCCGGTCGAAGAACGCCCGCCCCCGGTCGGTGATCCGCAATGCGCGCGGAATCCGATGCGGCGCAACGCCGCGCATCGTGACCAGCCGCGCCAGCACGGCATTGGCGAATGGGCCCGCGAGATGCGGCACGCGCTCAGTCCAGTCATTGCAGAGCCGCAGGTGCAGCTGCCGCGCCGGATCGAAATCGATCTCCTCGGCGCTGCACCAAGCCAGCCCCTGCTCCGTCACGCGACCATCGCGGCCGTCGATGACGACGAGGCGACGCCGCACCAGCGCATTCGACAGCAGCACGCCGAGCTGGCCCGCCAGATGATGGTAGCAGGTGCGCGATTGCCTGAGCTGCTCGGCGGGCATCGCGCGCTTGCGCCCGGCCGTGGCTTTCGCCGCAAGATCGACCAGGTTCTCGATCAGCGCCGCGACGTCGTCGTCCCTGATCCGGTAATATCTGAACCTGCCCTGTGCCCACACCGACAGCACGCGCGCATCCACCAGCTTCTGCAGATGCGCACTGGCGCCTTGCGGCGAAATGCCGGCCACCGCAGCTAGCTCGCCGGCCGGCAGCGCCTTGCCGTCGGCCAGCGCACTGACCATGGCCTCGCGCACCGGATCGCCCAATGCCTCGGCGATCCGCGAAAATCCCGTCTGCACGGATTGGGATGATCTCACCGCATCGTCCTCCAGATCGCGCAACAACGTCCTAGCCGCATTCGCCGTGCCGTGAAACTCATTTCAGTTTTTCCTGAAACGTTGCGCCGACCTTCTCCGCTCAAATCGGTGCCATCAGACGAAACGCAAGGGAACAATCATGACAGCCAACAATACCGACGCAGAACGCATCTACAGGCTCTGGGACGAGGCCCTCGGCAACAAGGACCTCGAGGCGGCGCTGGCGCTCTATGCGCCCGATGCTTCGATCGAAAGCCCGCTGGTCCAGCACCTGATGCAGACCACGGACGGGATCGTCCAGGGCCGCGCCGCGCTGCGCGCGTTCATCACGCGCGTGTTCCGCACCAACCCGCCGCAGCGGCGGCGCTTCAAGCAGGGTTTCTTCAGCGACGGCCGAATCCTCACCTGGGAATATCCGCGCCAGTCCCCGGATGGCGATCAGATGGACCTCGTCGAGGTCATGGAGATCGAGGACGGCCTGATCCAGCGTCACCGTGTCTATTGGGGATGGTATGCGCTGAACGTGCTGAGGGCGAGCTAGCTGGACACGCCTCCATCAGCAACACGTGTTAGGCTCCGCCGACGAGATCGAGGTCGGCGACCATGTCCGCAACCCGCTTCCGCCGCACAGCGCTGAGCCTGCCCGAGGTGATTGAGGGCGCGCATCACGGCACCGCCGACTTTCGCGTCGGCAACCGCATCTTTGCGACGCTCGGCTATCCCGACAAGGATTGGGGCATGGTGAAGCTGACGCCGGAGCAGCAAGCGATAGTGGTCGAGGCCGAACCAGAGATCTTCCGGCCGGTGCCGGGCGGCTGGGGCAAGGGCGGCAGCACCAATGTCCGTCTCGCGAAAGCCGATCAGGTCACGCTGCGCAGCGCGCTCACAATGGCGGGGGACAATATCGCGGCGAAGCCTTCGAAGACGACGCGCGCGAAAAAGCGATCCTGAACTCCGCGATCCCGCACTGCATCAAGCAGGACTGCGCCGCTCCGCCGATTCTTTGAGCATGCATCCCGCGTGCGGTTCGTGCCTAATCGCGCCAACACCGGATTCGCGCAGCGGACGTTGCGCGGATCACGCAGAAGTTTTCGCCGGAGGGATGCAATGCGAAGGCTCACGCATGGCGCGGTGCTTGCGTGGCTCGCCATGATGGCGGGCGCAGCGCTGGCGTTCGACAACGGCCAATACGACAACGTACCGCCCGATATCCGCGCCTGGTTCAAAAGCGTGATCGCGCCCAACGGCGTGGCGTGCTGCGATATCTCCGACGGCCATCGCACGAGCTATGACGTTCGGGGCGGCGCCTATTGGGTGCCGATCGAGGGCGAATGGATGATGGTGCCGGAGCGCGCGATCATCCGCGATCGCGGCAACCCGGTCGGCGAGGCTGTGGTGTGGTACGTGCACCACCGCGGCAACATCATAATCAGCTGCTTCGTTCCCGCGGACGCGGTCTGACGCGCCGCCACGCAATCGCATCAATTTGAAACATATACCTCCTGTTAACCTTACTTTTTAACCAATAATTAAGGATGAGTTTGCGGGCGCCCTCAGGTGCGGCCTAGCGTCTGCACAGATGCTCCGTAACCGCGAGTGGTGCCGGCCATGGCTTGTCGAACAATGGCGTATCGAACATATGGGGCGCTGATGGCGTCCCTCGGCGTTGCAGCGCTGCTGCTTGCTTCCTCGACCGCGACCCATGCGAGATCCGGGACGGCGCCGCGCGGCACGTTTTCCGCGCACCATCCGGCTTTCCGTCATCATGTGCGCGTGCCCGGCATCGTGTTGCCGGGGACAAGCGGATATTACGAGGACGCCGTCGCCGGCGTTCCCTTCGCCGCAGAGGTCCCGGCGCCGGCGTCGAACGACGTTCGCTACACCTACACCCAGGACGTGCCCTGGGATTGGGCGCATCGATATCCGCCGGCCGTCGTGCCGTCGGATCGGCCTTATGTATCGAGCTGCCCCACCGAGAGCGTGACGGTGCCTGGCCGCGGCGGCGATCGCACCATCAACATCATCCGCTGCTACTGACCGATCGCTTCATCCGGATCGCGAAAACGAAAGAGGCCGCTCGCAAGGACGGCCTCTCGCATTTTTGAAAGCCGCTCTCCGAGCGCGACGAGGCCGATCAGGACTCCTCGCCCTTCAGATGACCGACGTGCTTCTGGGTGTAGAGTTCAAGACCGATGCGCTTGATCAGGTCGAGCTGGGTCTCGAGAAAGTCGATGTGATCTTCCTCGTCCTTCATCAGCTGCTCGAACAGGTCGCGGCTGACATAGTCCTTGACGCCGTGGCAGTAGGTCGCCGCCTCCTGATAGAGCGTGCGGGCGCCGATCTCGGCGGCCAGGTCACACTCGATGATCTCCTTGACGTCCTGGCCGATCTTCAGGGGATCGAGCACCTGCAGGTTCGGGAAGCCGTCGAGGAACAGGATGCGATCGACGAATTTGTCGGCGTGCTCCATCTCCTCGATGGACTCCTTGCGCCAGACCTTGGCCATCTCCAGCAGGCCCCAATTGTTGAGCATCCGGTAGTGCAGCCAGTATTGATTGATGGCAGTCAGTTCGCTGCGCAGCCCCTTGTTCAGATAATCGATGACCTTCGGGTCGCCTTGCATGATCCACTCCACCTGTCGCGGCCAAGATAGGCCCGCACTGAATTTAGAATGCTTCTAAATCAGATTACCGGAGAGAGCAACCCGTCGCGGAAGCAGCGCGTGGATAACCGGTTTCGGGCGATTTGCGGAGGCAGAGAGCTTCCGCCGACGCGGCAGCCGGATTGCATGAAGAAAACGCATCGAAACGAGAAAGCTTCGGCTCTGCGTCGATCAGAACCGAAAATGGCCCTAGCAGGCCGCGAGCGCGAATTCGGCCGGCTCGGCGTCTTCGTTGGCGGCATGCGGATGGCCGCTGTGGGGGCAGCCGGAGCAACAGGCCTTGGCGCAGGGGCCAAGCGCCTCGTCGATGATCGCCTTGATGGTGCGCGCGCAGCGGCCGCATTCGGCGCTACAGCCGAGGCAGCCATACACCTGCTTTGCATTTCGTGTCACAGACCCGCCGCCATTGACGGCATTGCGGACATCGTGGTCGCTGAGGACGTTACAGGAACAGACAATCATCAGAGGAGGCGGGTCCAACGGGTGATGCTCGCCAATATGGATATTGTCGGCCCCGCCCGGATGCAAAAGGAAAAAGCCGTTCTTGTAGCAATTCCAAACTGATGCGGGATTCATATTGGAATGAATCTAAATCGTCCGGTCCCGCCTTTCGGGAATAAGAGATCCATCAGGCCGGTCTCCCGAGCCAATCCCGGCTTCCACCGCAAGCACCAGTTCACTGCGGCTACAAGCTTGTGCGTTGCAAGATAAGCCAAAAGCTGCAAGCATTTGGACCCGAATACGGCAGCGTCGTTCATTGATCATTCAAGCGGAATATGGAACCCTTAAGGCGAGACAGATCGCCCACGTACGCTGTCCCTGCTCCCGTGAGAAAGGTGAGGTCATGAAGAAGACATTGCTGGCGCTTTGCGCCGCCGCCACTCTGGCGGTTTCGGCTGTGGCGGTGCCCGCCCCCGCCCAGGCACAACGCGGTGTCGCCGCCGGCGTCGCTGCGGGATTGATCGGTGGCGCCATCGTCGGTGGCGCGATCGCTTCGCAGAACGGCTACTACGGTCCCGGCTATGGCTACTACGCGCCCGGTCCGGCCTATGTCGCCGAGCCCGGTTACGGTCCCGATTGCTTCTGGCAGCGCCAGCGGTTTTGGGACGGCTACACCTGGCGCGTTCGCCGCGTGCGCGTTTGCGATTGATCGCCGTTCATCTCGATTAATTCGAACCAGATGTCCCGGAAAACCGACTGTTTCTCCGGGACATCTACTGTAGAAGGCCAGAAAAAACCGCTTTTCTGCGCGATGAGCCTGCGGACGTTTACTTTCGGTTGACTGTTCTGCGCTGTTTAGCAAGACAGCAGTTCGAGATCAGCGTGTGAGTCACCTAAACCCGGCGCCGAACCACGTCGCCACCATCTTCCAGGAGAGCCAAAGACATGAAGAAGACTTTAGCTGCCCTTGTCGCCGTTACCACGATTGCCGGCTCGCTGGCGGTTGCTCCGGCTGCCAAGGCTGGTGACGGCGGCGCCGTCGCGGCCGGCGTTGCCGGCGGCCTGATCGGCGGCGCCCTGCTCGGCGGCGCGATCGCAGGCGCCCGTCCCGCCCCGGTCTATGTTGCGCCGGCACCGGTTTACGTCGAAGAAGCTCCGTGCCGCTGGGTTCGTGAGCGCTTCTGGGACGGCTACGGCTGGCGCTTCCGTCGCATCCAGGTTTGTGACTGATCGACCGACACGCTTTCAGCATCACCCTCGAAAACCCGGCCTCGCGGCCGGGTTTTTGTTTTTCGCCACCAGGCAGGCTTGTGGAGGTCAGCGCTGCCCGTTCATCGCGCGCAGCACCGCCTCGCTCGGCCAGCAATCGACCTTCAGCCCGGCCTGCTTCTGATAGGCGCCGAGCGCGGCGCGGGTCTGCATCCCGGCCTTGCCGTCGAGCTTGTCCTTGTAGAGCCCGATCTTCGTCAGCTGCTGCTGCATCGCCTCGACGTCGGCCGAGCGCAGCTGCTTCGATGCCGACCATGGCGTCGCGAATGGCTGCGGGCTCGTCATGCGGTCGGCGAGATGGCCGACGAACAGCACGTAGAGATCGGAGAAATTGTACTCCTTGATCACGAAGTAGTTCGGCGTGGTCAGGAAGGCCGGACCGTAGATGCCTTCAGGCTGCAGCAGCGAGGCCGATTGCGCCTGCTCGGTGGCGCTGAGCTTCTGCCCGCGCACCGGCACGAAGCCTGCCCGCAGCCACTGGCTGATCGGCTTGGTCACTTCAGGCACGCCCATCGTGCAATCGGCATTGCCCGGCGCCTGCACCTCATAGGCCCAGCGCACGCCGGGCTGCCAGCCCTTGTTGACAAGCTGCTGCGCGGCAGAAGCGAGCGCGTCCGGCACCGAGTGCCAGATGTCGACCCGGCCGTCGCCGTCGAGGTCGACGCCGTGCTTGTAGTACTCCGACGGCAGGAACTGGGTGTAGCCGGTCGCCCCCGCCCAGGATGAGCGCAGCTCCTTGCGCGTCACGGCGCCCTCACTGAGGATCTTCAGCGCGAGGATGAACTCGGTGCGGTACTGATCCTTGCGGCGGCCGACATAGGCCTGCGTCGCCACCACGCGCAACGTGTCGTAGGGCAGTGAATAGCGGCCATAGTCGGTCTCGCGGCCCCAGATCGCCAGCACGATGGTGGCCGGCACGCCGAACCGCTTCTCGATCGCGTCGAGCGACGGACGATACTTCTGCAGCAGCCGCTGCCCCTCCGCGGCGAGCCGCGCGATCGAGGCCTCCTTGATGTAGTCGGCCGGCACCTGCACGAACTCGGCCTGCGCCGGCGCGCCCGTCTTCGGCCGTCCCGGCAGGATCAGGTCGGGCAGCTTGTAGTCGGGCTCGAGGGAGCGCGTCTCGCGATCGAAGGTTTCGCGCGACACGCCGGCCGCCTCGGCCTCCGGCCATAGCGAGGCGATGAACTGGGTGAACGCGGCGTCGGCGGCGGATGCGGGCCGCTGCAGCGGCACACACAGCAGCACCGCGCATGCGACGATGGTGGCTGGCCATTTCATGATCGATCTCACCTGGTGTCTCGAATCCGAAGTTCGTATCATTCGCCGCACCTTCGGAGCGAACTTCGGCTTCGACAAGGACACTAGCAAACTTATGATTCTAGTGTGCTTTATGAATGCGAAGGTCGTGAAAGCGGCTGCCGCGAAATCGCACGAACTTCGCATTCAGCACACTAGCGGAAACAGGCATTGCAACGTGGATTCGGCAATGTCAGAATTCAATTCTGGGTGGTAAGTTTTGCCATGCGCATATTTTTGTCATTTCCCTCCGAATTGGAATCGCAGGCTGACAACATTGCTCAGTCCCTGCGTAATTGTGACCATGACGTCTTCTTTTCGCACGACGATCTCCCGCCGGGCGACAGCTTCGATGCGCGCGTCGAAAAAGCCATCGAAAGCAGCGATTTTATGGTGTTCCTGATCAGCCCGGCATCGGTGACCAAGGGACGCTACACCTTGAGCGAACTCGCCTTTGCCCGAGCCAAATGGCCGAACCCGAGCAATCGCGTGCTGCCGGTGATGATGGCGCCGACCCCGCTCGACCAGGTCCCGGCCTATCTCAAGGCGGTCACGATCCTGGAGCCGCAGGGCAGTGCCGCGGCCGAGACGCGCGCCGCGGTGGACCGCATGCTGGCGGCCGAGCGCGCGCAGTCGCGCGGCCGATCCAGTTGGCCCTTCGTCGTGCTGGCGCTTTTCTCGGTTGTCGGCAGCTTCATTACCGTGAGGTATGCCACCGGCGTTCTGCAATATTCGTTCGTGGATTCCACGCCGACCGGTGGAATAACGATCCTGCCCGGTGTGATATTTGGATTGGTGATCGCGACCTGCAACTTCATCTTTGGCGTCAAGGACCGGTTCCAGCTGGCACTGGTGGTTGCGGTGACGGCAGCGGCCTGGATCGCGGCCTACGATGCCAGCAGCGTCACGCTTCAGTCACTCGGCCAGTATTCGAAAGCTGTCGCCACCGCTGACGCCGGTACCGCCGACACAACCGCCACCCCCGCCGAGGTCAGGGACACGCTCGGCAATAATCCGTTCATGGGCTACGTCATCGGCAGCGTCGGAGGAGCCGTTGGCGGCGCGATCACAATTCTTGGCGTCCTGCTGACCAATCCCGGCTTCAGGCGGCTCGACAGCGTTGTCGTGAACTGGATCGCTGCCATAGCTGCCGGAGCCGTTTACGGCGCGATCGTCAAATTCCCGGACTGGCTGGCCTGGCTGGTGCTATTCGGCGTCTGGCAGACCACATTCATCCTCGCAATGGCGCGCGGATTCCCGCGCGGGGCCGAGGAAATCCCGGAATGGCTGGGCAGGATCACCACACCGGCATTGTTCGGCCAGCGCGCGGCGCGATGACGCCGCGCCAGCCATTATTAGTTGTCCCGGCTAATGCCCAACCTGCTGCTTGGCACCCTCGATCGAGTCGTTCGACAGCCTGTCGACGATGGCGATGCCGATCGCCGACAGGATGAAGACGCAGTGGATGATGGTCTGCCACATCACGCCGGTCTCGGTGTAGGTGCCCTTGCCGGACGACAGCGCACCGGCCTCGATGAAGGTGCGCAGCAAGTGGATCGAGGAGATGCCGATGATCGCCATCGCCAGCTTGATCTTCAGCACGCTGGCATTGACGTGGCTGAGCCATTCCGGCTCGTCCGGATGTCCCTGCAGATTGAGGCGCGACACGAAGGTCTCGTAGCCGCCGACGATCACCATCACCAGGAGGTTCGAGATCATGACGACGTCGATCAGGCCGAGGACGGCCAGCATGATCTGCTGCTCGCTGAAATCGAAGGCATGGGCGAACAGGTGCCACAGCTCTTTCAGGAACAGCACGACATAGACGCCCTGGGCGATGATCAGGCCGACATAGAGCGGCAATTGCAGCCAGCGCGATCCGAAGATCAGCATGGGAACGGGACGCAGCGGCCGGCCCTTCGAGCGGGCGGGCGCGTCTGATAGTGCGGACATGTTGGGGGGCTCGCGGAATTGAGAATTGCGGAGCGCTCTATCTACGCAATCCCGCGCACTTGAAAAGCGACAACTGGCCGCAGATTGCGCCGCGATGCCGTCACGATCCTGCAAACGGGGAACAGTCGAACGCGGCAAGATGGCCGCGTCGACCGCTTGAACCGATTCAACGCGTCAGCTTCTTGTACTTCACGCGGTGCGGAATGATGCTGTCCTGGCCGAGCCGGCGCATCTTGTCCTTTTCGTAATCCTGGAAGTTGCCTTCGAACCATTCGACATGGCTGTCGCCCTCGAAGGCCAGGATGTGGGTCGCGATGCGGTCGAGGAACCAGCGATCGTGGCTGATGATGACGGCGCAACCGGCAAAATCCTCCAGCGCCTCTTCCAGCGCACGCAACGTGTCGACGTCGAGGTCGTTGGTCGGTTCGTCGAGCAGCAGCACGTTGGCGCCCGACTTCAGCATCTTGGCGAGATGCACGCGGTTGCGTTCACCGCCCGACAGCGCGCCGACCTTCTTCTGCTGATCGGCGCCCTTGAAGTTGAACGACGAGCAATAGCCGCGCGAGTTGACTTCCTTCTTGCCGAGCAGGATCAGCTCGTTGTTGCCTGAGATCTCCTCCCACACCGTCTTCTTGCCGTCGAGCGCGTCGCGCGACTGGTCGACATAGCCGAGATGTACGCTCTCGCCGACGGTGATGGAGCCCTTGTCCGGCGTCTCCTGCTTGGTGATCATCCTGAACAGCGTGGTCTTGCCGGCGCCGTTGGCACCGATCACGCCGACGATGCCGCCCGGCGGCAGCTTGAAGGTGAGATCGTCGATCAGCATGCGGTCGCCAAAACCCTTGCTGAGGCCTTCGAAGTCGACAACGTTCTGACCGAGGCGCTCGGCAACCGGAATCGTGATCTGCGCGGTCTGGGTCTGCTTTTCACTGGCCTGTTTCAGCAGCTCCTCATAGCGCTGGTAACGTGCCTTGGACTTGGCCTGACGCGCCTTTGGCGAGGATGCGATCCACTCCTGCTCGCGGGCCAGCGTCTTCTGATGCGCGGCGTCCTCGCGACCTTCCTGCTCGAGCCGCTTCTGCTTCTGCTGCAGCCAGGACGAATAGTTGCCCTCGTAGGGGATGCCCTTGCCGCGGTCGAGCTCGAGGATCCAGCCCGTGACGTTGTCGAGGAAGTAGCGGTCGTGGGTCACGATCAGGATCGCGCCGGGATAGTTGCGCAGATGGCCTTCCAGCCACGACACCGACTCGGCGTCGAGATGGTTGGTCGGTTCGTCCAGCAGCAGCAATTCCGGCTGGTCGAGCAGCAAGCGGCACAGCGCGACGCGGCGGCGTTCACCGCCCGAGAGCTTGGTGACATCGGCATCGTCGGGCGGGCAGCGCAGCGCGTCCATCGCCTGGTCGACCTTGCTGTCGAGATCCCACAGGCCCTGCGCCTCGATCTCGTCCTGCAGCTTGGTCATCTCGTCAGCCGTCTCGTCCGAGTAGTTGACGGCCAGCTCGTTGTAGCGGTCGAGGATCGCCTTCTGCTTGGCGACGCCGAGCATGACGTTCTCACGGACGTTGAGTGCGGAATCGAGGTGCGGCTCCTGCTCGAGATAGCCGACGCGGGCGCCCTCGGCGACCCAAGCCTCGCCGTTATACTCCTTGTCGAGGCCGGCCATGATCTTGAGCAGCGTCGACTTGCCCGAGCCGTTGACGCCGAGCACGCCGATCTTGGCGTCCGGATAGAAGCTCAAATGGATGTTATCGAGCACCTTCCGGGTCGGATACGCCTTGGTCAGACCCTGCATGAAATAGATGAACTGGCGAGCCATCCGCTGTCCCTGGAATTGATCCGATTTGTGGAAATTTTGCTGCCGCCGATGTAACGGCCGGCCCCCGAAAGCGCAACCGCGGGGCGGTCGTTTTCCATCCGTTCACCACGTTCCGTCCATTCGCCACGGGTGATTACGGGTTCGACGCCGTGTGCGCGCCGAATCACGACAATTGAAACTATCTTTTAATAAATCAGGCCAAAACTCGTTCTCAACGCCGAAAACGGCGATTTTCGCGGCAGAACCGCGACCAAACAGTTGAGGCCACGTCATGGCTACCATCATTTCAGCCCCTCTTTCGCGCCCGACGACCAAACGCGAGGCGATGCTGTTCGCCGAATTTAGCGCCTTCTGGCGGGCTTTCGTTGCCAAGGCTTTCAATCCCTACCGGCCGGAACTGCACTATATGCGTGGCCCGGGTCCGGCCTGCCGCGCCAAGCAGATGGCGCTGTCGCCGGCGGTCCGCTCGATGCTCGCCGATATCCGCACCGCGAAGACGCGCAAGCCATCCTGAGCCATCTGGCAATCGCCTCTTTTTGAGACCGCGGCCGCTTGCGCGCCTGCCGATTGCGCGCGACCATCCAGGGCTCCCCGACGGTTGACTGGCCGCCGTCGCCCCTCACCCTGAATGGACCTTTCCGATGACGCGGCTCCGCTGTGCAATCCTCGACGACTATTTCGACATCGCGCTTTCGCTGGCCGACTGGCCGTCGATCAAGGACCGCGTCGAGGTCACCGTGTTCGACAAGCCGTTCGCGAGCGAGGCGGAAGCAGCGGCCAAGCTGAAGGATTTCGAGATCATCTGCGCGATGCGCGAGCGCACGGCGTTCCCGCGCAGCCTGCTCGACGCGTTGCCCAGGCTGAAGCTGCTGATCACGTCGGGCATGCGCAACGCCGCGATCGACATGGAGGCCGCCAAGGAGCGCAACGTGGTGCTGTGCGGCACCCAATATAGCCGCGATCCCACCGCGGCCCTGACCATGGGCCTGATCCTGGAATTGACCCGCGGCATCGGCCGCGAGAATGCGCGGATGCACGCCGGCGAGGCGTGGCAGAGCTTTGCCGGCACCGAGATCGAGGGCAAGACGCTCGGTGTCATCGGCCTCGGCAAGCTCGGCAGCAAGGTCGCCGGCATGGCCAAGGCGTTCGGCATGGACGTGATCGCCTGGAGCCCCAACCTGACGCCGGAGAAATGCAAGGAGACCGGCGTCGGCTACGCCAGCAAGGACGAGCTGTTCGCGACATCAGACATCATTACCATCCATGTCGTGCTGAGCCCGCGCTCACGCGGGCTGGTCGGCGCCGCCGATCTCGCCCGCATGAAACCATCAGCCTATCTCGTCAACACCGCACGCGGGCCGATCGTTGACGAAGACGCGCTCCTTGCGGCACTGCGCGAGAGGAAGATCGCCGGCGCCGGCATCGACGTGTTCTCGGTCGAGCCGCTGCCGTCAGATCACCCGCTCCGCAAGCTCGACAATGTCGTGATCACGCCGCACCTCGGCTATGCGACCCGCGAGAGCTTGCAGACGCACTATCAGCAGATGGTCGCGTGCATCGACGCTTTCACCAAAGGCAGCGAGCCGCCGCGGCGGCTGGCCTGAGATCGGACATCGATCGGCAAATAAAAAAGGCGCGCTGTTCGCGCGCCTTTTTCTTGAAGAATTGCCGGTTGGCCTAGCGCACCGTGACCGGCGCGGGCAGCGGCTGGACCGAGGTCGGCTGCGTGCCGGGCAGCGGCGCGGCCTGGGCCTGCGTCGGCGCGGGAGCCATCGGGTTGGGCGGCGGCGCGGCGGAAGCCGTCGTCGTTCCCGGCGGCGGGCCACCTGGCAGCACGACCACGCGGGTGCCGACCTTGGCGCGTTCGAACAGGTCCGAGACGTCCTCGTTCAGCATGCCGATGCAGCCCGACGAGACGAACTTGCCGATGGTCGATGGCTGGTTGGTGCCGTGAATGCGGTACACAGTCGAGCCGAGATACATCGCGCGGGCGCCGAGCGGGTTGCCGGGGCCGCCTGCCATGAAGCGCGGCAGATAGGGCTGACGCTCGATCATCTCGGTCGGCGGATGCCAATCCGGCCACTCGGCCTTGCGGGTGATCTTCTGCACGCCGGTCCAGGTGAAGCCGTCGCGACCAACGCGGACGCCGTAACGGATCGCCCGGCCATTGCCGAGAATGTAATAGAGGTAGGTGTTCGCCGTATCGACGACGATGGTGCCTGCCGGCTCCTTGGTCGCGAACGCCACTTCCTGGCGGCGCAGATTCGGGGACAGTTGCGCCGGACCGTCTTCCGGCTGCTCGTCCGGCGGTAGCGCCGCGATCTGCACCGGCTTGCCATTGGCATCGACCGGAGCCTGCTGCTGCGGCACCGCTCCGGTAACGCCCTCGGGCGGGCGCATGCCGCCGCGGTCGTCGCCGTAGGACACGCCGGCGGCCGGAACGCCGTTGTCGCGATTGGCCTGCTGCGCGCCCGGACGATCGCCATAGATCACCGGCGGCGGTCCCATCGGCCGGCCATAGCGCGGATCGTCGGGCGACATCACTGGACCGGTCGGCGCACCACGGTCGGAGTAGACCGGCTGGGAATTCATCGGGCGGCCGTAGCGCGGATCGTCCGGCGACATCACGGGACCGGACGGCGCACCACGATCGGAATAGACCGGCGCATTCATCGGGCGGCCATAGCGCGGGTCATCCGGCGACATCACTGGGCCGGGCGGCGGCAGTCCGGCCGAATTGCGCGGCGAGTCTTCATCGTCGAGCGAGTCGAAATCCGGCATGCTGCCCTGCGAGTAGGGCTGCGGCGCGGCCGAATAGACCGGGCCCTGGGGAGCCGGATAGCTCTGCTGCGCACGCGCAAGTGAGGTTCCCGCCACGCCGAGAGCCGCGGCAGCGCAAATCGTCAGAATGCGGTTGATCATCATTGCTCTGTTATAGTCCCCAAGCCACACCGGACTGTTAACGGCCCAATGCAGGAAGATAGCGGCGCATTCAAGACAAATCCGCGAAATCCGGGCCATTTCGGGCTTTTGTGATGTGCCGTCAGCGCTGCGGCAAAGATGTCTCATGGGTCGGGAATGTTTGTCCACCTGCCCAAAGTCATCAATCACCCGCATTTTGTAACAAACAGTCTCCGAGGGTTGCGATATCTTCGAATCGGCCTGATTCGCGCTCGCGACGCTGGCTTTCTTGTGTGGTCACCGCGTTCCCTCGACATCAAAGACCCTCCCGCAGAAGGGGGAACCCGCGCCCATGCTCCCCGGCCTTCGTTTCTTGTTCGCCGCGATCGTGCTGGCCACGTCGCTTCTGGTGTTCGGGTTAGGGGCAGCCGCGCTGTTTCGCGCGGCGCATGAGGAATTCGCCAGCATTCCGGCCCGCCGGGCCCCGCCCGAGCCGCAATTCGCGCAGCAGTCCGAGGCCCCGCCAGTGCTCGCCATGGTGCGGGTCGACCCGCCCGCGGCCGACAAAGCGACGGCCGACAGCCCGGCGCCCGCGACACCCTCAGAGCCAGTCGAATCCGAGCCGGCTGCTCCTGCCGAAGCCTCGCCTCCTACCGAGCCGGCGAAGCTCGCCTCCGTGAAGGCGGATGACGCACCGCCGGCACCGCCGAAGCTGGAAGCCCAGACGGTCGAAACTCCTGCACCAGCGCAGTCCGCTGAGGTCGCTCCACAGCCTCCGGCCGCGGATCCCTCGCCCGCATCGCAGCCCGCACCGGTTTCCACTGAAGCTGCACCGGCGCCAGCCGAGGCCAAGGTCGCCGCGGTGGCCGATCCGCCTGCCGCACCCAGCGAACCCGCGCCCGCCGCAGCGGCGCCCGCGATGGCAGCACCGGAGCCGGCACCGCCGTCGTCACCCGAGGCCATCGCAGCCGCGAGCAGGATCGCAACGCTGGGGGGACCCGAAGTTGTTGTCGAAGCGCCGAAGGCCACCGAGGCGAAGAAGCCGGAGCGCAACGCGACCGGCAAGCCGGCGCATCGCAAGGAGCGCCGGCGGGTCGTCCGCGCGCCGCCGGTGCGGCAGGCCGTTCGGCAGCAGCTCGACCCGTTTGGCAACCCGACCCTGGTGCCGCTCACCCGGCGTTAGAAGGTATTTATCAGACCGGCCCCGTCGCGATCGGCGGGCCGCTCGCCTGTCCCCATTCCGACCACGAGCCGTCATAGAGCGCGGTGTCCGTGACGCCGAGCCGGTACAGCGCAAGCGTCAGCACACCGGCCGAGACACCGGAGCCGCAGCTCGTGACAACAGGCGCGTCGAGCTTCACGCCGGCACCGCTGAACGATTTGCGCAGATCGTCGAGCGGCTTCATCTCGCCGGTCGCGGCATCGAACAATTGGTTGTAGGGCACGTTGCGGGCGCCCGGGATGTGGCCCGCGCGGATGCCCGGCCGCGGCTCCGGCGCACGGCCCTCGAAGCGTTCGGCGGCGCGCGCATCGATCACCTGCTCGGCGCGGCTTTCGACATTGGCGATCATCTGCTCGATGCTGCGCACGCGCTTCGGATCGTAGCTCGCCTTGAAGGTCGCAGGCTTCGGCTTCACCTCGCCGCTCTCGACCGCCCTGCCCTCGGCGCGCCACTTCTTCAGGCCGCCGTTGAGAATGCGCACATTGCGATGGCCATAGGACAGGAACATCCACCAGGCGCGCGGCGCGGCGACCCAGCCGCCGGCGTCATAGATCACGACTGTGTCGGTATTGCTGACGCCGAGCCCGCCGACGTCGCGGCCGAACTGCTCGGCGCTCGGAAACATGTGCGGCAGCGGATTGGAATGATCGGATACCGCGTCGACGTCGAAGAACACGGCGCCGGGCAGATGCGCGGCGAGATAGTCGTCCTTCGGCAGCGGCAGCACGCCGGGCAGCTTGAAGGTCGCGTCGAGCACTTTGACGTTGGCATCGCCGAGATGCGCAGCCAGCCATTCGGTCGAAACGAGCGGATCGTCGGTGGTCGTCATCTTACCTGTCTCTCCATCGTCATTGCCGGACTTGATCCGGCAATCCGTCTTGCTTCGAAACGATGGACACGCGGGCCAAGCCCGCGTGTGACATCTTGGCTTAGCCCTTCTTCTTCGGCTCCCACGCCTCGATCGGACCGCCGGCCTCGCGCCAGGCGGCGAAGCCGCCGCCCATATGGGCGACCGGCTTCAGGCCCATGTCCTTCGCGGTCTTGGCGGCGAGCGCCGAGCGCAGGCCGCCGGCGCAGTGGAAGATGAACTTCTTGTCTTCCTGGAAGATCGGCTTGGCGTAGGGGCTGTTCGGATCGATCCAGAACTCGAGCATGCCGCGGGTGCAGGAGAACGCGCCGGGGATCTTGCCGTCGCGCTCGATCTCGCGGGGATCGCGGATGTCGACGATGACGACGTCGTTCTTGCCGATCAGCGTAATCGCATCTGCTGCGCTGATGGTCTCGATCTCGGCATTGGCCTCGTCGATCATCACCTTGATGCCGCGGTGGATGTTCTGGGGCATGGAGCTCTCCCTGGATGTTGTTGGCGCGCCTGCCGGCGCGCGACGCGTTGTGCGTTTAGCGCACCAGCTCCCGCATCGCGTTCTCCAGACCTTCAATCGTGATCGGATACATGCGCTCGGAGAACAGGCGGCGGATGATGGTGGTCGATTCCGAATAGTCCCAGTGCTTCTGTGCCACCGGATTGAGCCACACCGCGTGCGGATAGGTGCGGGTGATGCGGTCGAGCCAGACCGAGCCGGCCTCTTCGTTGACATGCTCGACCGAGCCGCCTGGCACCATGATCTCGTAAGGCGACATCGAGGCGTCGCCGACGAACACCACCTTGTAGTCGTGCGGATACTTGTGCAGCACGTCCCAGGTCGGCGTGCGATCGGTGAAGCGCCGCTTGTTCTGCTTCCAGACGCCCTCATAGAGGCAGTTGTGAAAGTAGAAATATTCCATGTGCTTGAACTCGCTCTTGGCGGCCGAGAACAGTTCCTCGACCTGCTCGATATGCGAATCCATCGAGCCGCCGATATCGAAGAACACCAGCACCTTGACCGCGTTGCGCCGCTCGGGCCGCATGTGCACGTCGAGATAGCCGTGGTTGGCGGTCTCCTTGATCGTGGTGTCGAGGTCGAGCTCATCGGGCGCGCCGGTGCGCGCGAACTTGCGCAGCCGCCGCAGCGCGACCTTGATGTTGCGGATGCCGAGCTCGACATTGCCGTCGAGATCCTTGAACTCGCGCTTGTCCCACACCTTCACGGCGCGGTTGTTGCGGTTCTTCTCCTGCCCGATCCGCACGCCCTCGGGATTGTAGCCATGGGCGCCGAACGGCGAGGTGCCGGCGGTGCCGATCCATTTGCTGCCGCCCTGGTGGCGGCCCTTCTGTTCCTCGAGCCGCTTCTTCAAGGTCTCCATGAGCTTGTCCCAGCCCATGGCCTCGATCTGCTTCTTCTCTTCCTCGGTGAGATATTTCTCGGCGAGCTTCTTCAGCCACTCCTCAGGGATCTCCGCCTTGCCCATGGCGTCGAGCAGGCTCTCGAGCCCCTTGAACACAGTGCCGAACACGCGGTCGAACTTGTCCAGATTGCGCTCGTCCTTCACCAGGGCGGCGCGCGACAAATAGTAGAAGTTCTCGACGGTCTGTTCGGCGAGATCGGCGTCAAGCGCTTCCATCAAGGTCAGATATTCCCGTAGCGTCACGGGGACCTGGGCGTCGCGCAGCGATGTGAAGAACTGCAGGAACATATTTACTTAAATCGCCCGCCCTGCCGGTGCCGTCAAGGGCCCCTGCCCCGGTTGCGGCTGCGGATCAGCCATTCACTTTCACTTAACCACCCCGGCCAGCTTCGGCTCCCGGCGGAGAAACGTGACGTTAAGATGGGACGTTGATCACTGGAGGTAGCACGCTGCCCGTGGACCCGATCGACTTGCCCAACAGCCCTGCCAAGCTGCCGAAACTGTTCTCGCCGACAGCGATCGTCGCCGCCGTGGTGACGGCGATGAGCATATTCGTGCTGGGTCTGTTGATCTGGAAGGCGGTCGAGGCGCGCACCATGGCGCTCGCCCAGGGCGAGCGCGACATCCGCAACCTTACCCATTCGCTGGCGGAACACGCCTCGCATTCGGTCCAGGCGATCGATGTGGCCATGAACGCCATGGTCGACCTGCTGAAATACCAGAAGCCGCGCGTCGACCGCTTCAACGCGGCCTTGCGCAAGACCGCGGACGCGCTGCCGCAGATCCGGGAAATCGGCGTGATCGATCCCGACGGCAACCGGATCTACTCGTCGGCCGCGGAGTTGCCGGCCCACAACAATGCCGACCGCAGCTATTTCATCGGCCATCGCGACTCGCCGGATGCGACGTTGCATATCAGCGAGCCGTTGCAGTCGCGGCTGACCGGGCATCCGACCATCGTGCTGTCGCGGCGCGTCACCAGGGAAGATGGCAGCTTCGGCGGCGTGCTGTTTGCGACCATCGAAAGCAGCTACTTCGACAACTTCTACCAGGCCTTCAAATTCGGTCCGCATGCAGGAATTACCCTGCTTCGCCTCGACGGCATCGTTCTGGCGCATTGGCCGGCGGGCAAGTGGAACAAGGAGGTGTCCGCGGCTTTCAAGGCGCAGATCGAGCAGGACCGGGCAGGCTATACCAAAACCACATCGCCATTCGATGGACGCGTCAAATATCTCGGCTTCGAGCGCGCATCCCAATATCCGATCGTGGTCACGGTCGCGTTGCCGGAAGCCCAGGTGCTCGCTGCGTGGCACGAGGATCTGCGCAACGACCTGTTTGTCGCTGTGATCCTGATGGGAAGCGTCATCCTGTTCGCCATCCTGCTGGGCAGGGAGTTCGCCAAGCGGACCAAGGTCGCGCGGATGCTCAGGGAACGCGAGGCGCGCTACCGGCTGCTTGCCGACAACATCGCCGACGTCGTGATCCTCTTGGACCGCAACGGCCGCTTCCTGTTCGTGTCGCAGTCGGTCGAGACCATCCTCGGCCGCAAGCCGAACGATCTGATCGGCAAATCCTGCTTTGAGTTCGTGCATCCCGATCACCTCGCCGACGTCGCCAGGGCGACATCGGAATTGACCAACTGGACGACCACCAAGACCGTCGAATTCAAGACCTTCCGCGCCGACGGGAGCGAGGTCTGGGTCGAGATCAACTTCAAGCTTGCCGGGATCGCGGAAGACCATCAGGCCATCGAGGTCGTCGGCGTGCTGCGCGACGTGACCGAACGCCGCAAGATGGAGGACGAGCTCAACGCGCTGAACATCCGCCTGTCGGAGCTTGCGACGACCGACGGCCTGACCGCGCTCGCCAACCGCCGCAGCTTCGACAGCGCGCTGCCGCGCGAGTTCCGCGACCGCGAGCAGATCTCGCTCATCATGCTCGATATCGATCACTTCAAGGGTTTCAACGATGCGCAGGGCCATCAGGCGGGCGACGAATGCCTGAAGCGCGTGGCGCGCGTGATCGCGGACGCCACCATCAACACGACGGCGCTGGCGGCGCGATATGGCGGTGAGGAGTTCGCGATCATCCTGCCCGGAATCGGCGAGCAGGACGCGCTGAAGGTCGCCGAAGCGATGCGCCTCACGGTGCGATCGCTGGCGATCGCCAATCCGCCGGCGCGGCGCGGCGTGGTCTCGATCAGCCTCGGGATCGCCAGCCGGTCGGCTGCGACCGCAGACGAGAGCGATTTGCTCGGCCAAGCCGACCTAGCGCTCTACGAGGCGAAACGCTCGGGGCGCGACCGCACGGTGCTGGCCTCGTCGCTCGCGGGCGGCAATCATTCCGCAGGACGGAAACAGTACGCCTGACATACTATGCGCCGGATGCCGTTCAGGGTACCGCTGCGCTGCGGAATCCGCCCTAGACCGCCCCGCGTTTTCAATTACAACTGCGCCTGACAAGACATTGGGCAGGACGTTTGAATGGGCATCATTGCGGCACTGGTGATCGGTGCGATTGCCGGCTGGCTCGCTGGGCTGATCGTGCGGGGCGCGGGCTTCGGGCTGATCGGCAACATGGTTGTCGGCATCATCGGCGCGCTGGTGGCAAGCTGGCTGTTGCCGCGCCTTGGCGTCGGCCTTGGCGGCAGCGCGATCCGCGACATCATCAACGCGACGATCGGCGCGGTCATCGTGCTGGTGATCCTGTCGCTGATCAGGCGGGCCTGATCGAACAATTTGCATTTCCGGCGGCCGCTGCGAGAGCGGTCGTTTCATGTTGAGGCCCAAGGTGAGATCCATGCGGCCGACGAACGAAGCAAGGCAAACAGATCGATGAAATTCACGGGTACCAAGGACTACGTCGCCACCGATGACCTCAAGGTCGCCGTCAATGCCGCCATCGTGCTCGAGCGCCCGCTGCTGGTGAAGGGCGAGCCCGGCACCGGCAAGACCGTGCTGGCCGAGGAAGTCGCCAAGGCGATCGACGCGCCGCTTTTGACCTGGCACATCAAATCGACCACCAAGGCGCAGCAGGGGCTCTACGAATACGACGCGGTGTCGCGCCTGCGCGACAGCCAGCTCGGCGATGCGCGCGTGTCCGACATCAAGAACTACATCAAGCGCGGCAAGCTGTGGGAAGCCTTCACCCACGAGAAGCGCCCGGTGCTCTTGATCGACGAGATCGACAAGGCCGACATCGAATTCCCCAACGACCTCCTGCTCGAGCTCGACCGCATGGAGTTCCACGTCTACGAGACCGGCGAGACCATCAAGGCGAAGCTGCGCCCGATCGTGATGATCACGTCGAACAACGAAAAGGAACTGCCGGACGCCTTCCTGCGCCGCTGCTTCTTCCACTACATCAAGTTCCCCGACGCCGACACCATGAACAAGATCGTCGACGTGCACTTCCCCGGCATCAAGAAGCGGCTGGTGGAAGAAGCGCTGCGCATCTTCTTCGAGGTCCGCGAGGTGCCGGGCCTGAAGAAGAAGCCCTCGACCTCGGAACTGCTCGACTGGCTCAAGCTGCTGCTGAACGAGGACATCACGCCGGAAATGCTGCGCGAGCGCGATCCGCGCAAGCTGATCCCGCCGCTGCATGGCGCGCTGCTCAAGAACGAGCAGGACGTACACCTGTTCGAGCGGCTGGCGTTCCTCAGCCGCCGCGAAGTCTAGTACACGCAAGCGCCGGGGCATTCGCTCCGGCGTTTTGCTGAACCGCTCCAACCAACAAGAAGACCAGGGAAGATGAACGTCCAGACCCAAATCCGCGCCGCCGAGCCCGTCACGACAGAGCATTTCGACGTCCTGATCGCAGGCGCCGGCATCTCCGGCGTCGGCGCCGCCTACCACCTCACCACGCAATGCCCGGGCACCAGCTTCGTGGTGCTGGAGACGCAGAAGACTTTCGGCGGCACCTGGTCCACCCACCGCTATCCCGGCATCCGTTCCGACAGCGACCTGCACACGTTCGGCTACCGCTTCAAGCCGTGGACCAGCGCCCCGATCGCCAGCGCCGCCGAGATCCTGAAATACATGGGCGAGGTGATCGACGAGAACGACCTCGCCCGCCACATCCGCTATCGCCACACCATCACCGCGGCGAACTGGTCGAACGAGACCAATCTCTGGACCATCGATGCCACCCGCATCGACACCGGCGAGCAGCTGCGCTTCACCACCAACTTCTTCTGGATGTGCCAGGGCTACTACCGCCATGACGCGGGCTACACGCCCGAATGGACCGACATGGCGAAGTTCAAGGGCACGGTGGTGCATCCGCAGACCTGGCCCGATGATCTCGACTACAAGGGCAAGCGCGTGGTCGTGATCGGCTCCGGCGCAACGGCCGCGACCCTGATTCCGGCGATGGCCAAGGACGCCGGCCATGTCACCATGCTGCAGCGTTCGCCGACCTATTTCCGCACCGGCCGCAACGCGATCGAGATCGCCGAGGAGCTGCGCAGGCTGCAGGTCGACGAGGCCTGGATCCACGAGATCACCCGCCGCAAGATCCTGTTCGAGCAGGACGCCTTCACCAGGCGGACCTTCGCCGAGCCCGAGGGCGCCAAGAAGGACCTGCTGGCGGCGGTCGAGGCCGTCCTCGGCAAGGACTACGACATCGCCACCCACTTCACGCCGCGCTACCGGCCGTGGCGGCAGCGCATCGCCTTCATTCCGGATGCCGACCTGTTCCACGCCATCAAGGGCGGCAAGGCTTCGGTCGTCACCGACGAGATCGAGCGCTTCACCGAGAAGGGTATCCTGCTCAAGTCCGGCAAGGAGCTCGAGGCCGACATCATCATCACCGCGACCGGCTTCCACCTCTCCGCCAATGGCGGCATCGACTTCGCAATCGACGGCAAGCCGCTCGACTTCAAGGACACCGTGACCTATCGCGGCATGATGTTCACCGGCGTGCCGAACCTCGTCTGGGTGTTCGGCTATTTCCGCGCCAGCTGGACCTTGCGCGTCGACCTGGTCGGCGACTTCGTCTGCCGCATGCTCAAGCACATGAAGGCGACCGGCGTGAGCAAGGTGACGCCGGCTCTGCGCCCCGAAGACCACAACATGCCGCTGCTGCCGTGGATCGATCCGGAGAACTTCAACCCCGGCTACATGATGCGCGGCATGCACCTGCTGCCGAAACGCGGCGACAAGCCGGAATGGCAGCACAACCAGGATTACTGGGCCGAGAAGGACGAATTCCCGGCGATCGACCTCGAGGACAAGGCGTTCGTCTACGGCTGAGCTCCTTCAAGTTTCCCGTCATCCTGAGCTGCTAACGGCCACACACTCGCTGCTGTCGTCCCGGCGAACGCCGGGACCCATACTCCGCGGCGGGTGCCGTCGACGGGACTCGTCATTCCACCGGCACGCAACAATGACCATCGGTGGTTGGGTCCCGGCCTTCGCCGGGACGACGCTGAACGGTTATCGTCGTACGAATCAACTCCTCACGCATACTCCGGCAGCTTCGCAGCCGCCTCGGGCTGCTTGCCGCGGATCATGTCGGAGGCCTTGTCGGCGATCATCAAGGTCGAGGCGTTGAGGTTGGCTGAGATCATCCGCGGCATGATCGAGGCGTCGATCACGCGCAGGCCCTCCATGCCATGGACCCGAAGCTGGTCGTCGACCACGGCCCAGGACGCGTCGGCCGGGCCCATCCGGCAGGTGCAGCCGGGATGGAAGGTGGTGGTGCCGCGCTGGGTCGCGGCCGCGAGCAGCTCCTCGTCGCTCGTGACCTTCGGGCCGGGAAAATCCTCATAGGCGAAATACGGCTTGAGCGGCTCGGAGGCGAGCAGCCGGCGCGCCAGCTTCATGCCGGCGACGACGACGCGGCGGTCGATCTCCTCGGCGAGATAATTGGTCTGGATGATCGGCGGCGCAAACGGATCGGCGGAGCGGATCCGGACATAGCCGCGGCTCTCCGGCCGCTGCTGCCATGAGGCCACCGTCATGCCGGGTTCGTCCTCGAGCTGGCCCTGCACGCCCTCCTTGTAGCTCGCCGGCGTGAAGGTGAGCTGCAAATCGGAGCTCTCGGTGGTCTCGCCGGAATGCCAGAAGCAGTAGACCATGGTCGGCGACAGCGACAGCAGGCCGCGCCGCGTCGTCGCCCATTTGATCGCCTCGCCCCACAGGCTGAGGCCGCGGCGCAGCTCGTTGATGGTCCGGATGTTCTTGACCCGCGCCACCGAGCGCGGCGCGTAGTGATCCTGCAGGCCCTCGCCGACACCGGGCAGCGCGTGGCGCACTTCGATGCCGTGCGACTTCAGGAGGTCGGGGGAACCCACGCCGGAGAGCTGCAACAGCTGCGGCGAGTTGTAGGCGCCGCCGGAGAGGATGACCTCCTTGGTGGCGCGGATCTCGAGCGGATCGCCGTGCTTGCCGCCGCGGTTGTAGCGCACGCCGACCGCGCGCTTGCCCTCGAAGATGATGCCGGTGACATGGGCGTGCGTGCGCACGTCGACATTCGGGCGCTTTCGCGCCGGATGCAGGAACGCGGTCGCGGCGCTGACCCGAAGGCCGTTCAGGATGGTGCGTTGGCAGTACGACACGCCCTCCTGGATCTGGCCGTTGTAGTCAGGATTGCGCGGAATGCCGAGGCTGACCGCGCCCGCCATGAAGGCCTCGCAGAGCGGGTCCTGCCAGTCCATCGTGGTGACGGTGAGGTTGCCGTCGCGGCCGCGATAGGTGTCGTCGCCCTCGCCGATCCTTCTCTCCATGCGCCGGAAATAGGGCAGCACGTCGGGATATCCCCAGCCGCGATTGCCGAGCTGCGCCCAGGTGTCGAAATCCTGGCGCTGGCCGCGATTGTAGATGTGGCCGTTGATCGAGGACGAGCCGCCGAGCGTTTTGCCGCGCGGCGCGTAGATGCTGCGGCCGCCGGTGTAAGGGCCCACCTCCTGCTGGTAGGCCCAGTTCACGCTCTTCATGTGGAAGGTCTTGATGAAGCCGGCCGGCAGATGGATGTAGGGATGCCAGTCGCTCGGCCCCGCCTCCAGCACGCAAACCTTGACAGCAGCGTCTTCACTCAACCGGTTGGTCAGCACGCTCCCGGCGGAGCCTGCGCCGATGATCACATAATCGAACGTTTCCATCGTCTCGTTTCTGGCGCCGACCAACGTGTCAGCGCGGCTTTTCGTTGAGTTGATAGTTGAGATGCGCCTTCACCGTCGGCCATTCGCTGGCGATGATGCTGTAAACCACGGTGTCGCGCAACGTGCCGTTGGGCGCGATCTGATGGCTGCGCAGGATGCCGTCCTGCTTGGCACCCAAACGCTCGATGCCGCGCCGGCTCTGGTGATTGAAGAAGTGCGTGCGGAACTCGACCGCGATGCAATCGAGCTTCTCGAAGGCGTGCTGGAGCAGCAGCAGTTTGCACTGCGTATTGACCGCGCTGCGCTGCACACGCTTGGCGTACCAGGTCGAGCCGATCTCGACGCGGCGGTTCGGCGTGTCGACGTTCATGTAGGTCGTCATGCCCGAGATCCGGCCGTCGGCATCGAACACGGTGAACGGCAGCATCGATCCGGCCGCCTGCAGGCCGAGCCTCCGGTCGATCTCCTTGGCCATGTTCTCCGGCTGCGGGATCGAGGTGTACCAGAGTTGAGAGAGGTGGCCGTCCTTCACCGCTTCGACGAGGCCGTCGCGATGATCGTGCGAAAGTGGTTCGAGCCGCGCACGCGCGCCGCGAAGGGTGACCGGTTCAAGCCAGGGCATTTTGATTCCTTTCCGTCATTGCGAGGAGCGAAGCAAAGACTTGTCCGCCGAAGCCTTGGCGAAGGCGGAAGCAATCCATTCCCTCCGTGTTCGTGGCGGCATGGATTGCTTCGCTTCGCTCGCAATGACGTTCTTACGTCACTTGTTCAGAAAATTCAGCGGCAATCCCGGCCGCGACCAGTCCATCGCGATCAGTTCGCCCTTGCCGGACAGCGTGATGTAGGCGGTCTTCAGGTCCGGTCCGCCGAAGGCGATGTTGGTAGTGACACGGTCGCCGGTCGACACCTGTTCGACCACGGTGCCGTCAGGCGCGATCACCGAGATGCAGCCCGAGATCAGCGTCGCGACGCAGACATTGCCCGATGCTTCGACGGCGAGCGAATCGAACATCTGGTAGCCGCCGAGACCCGCGATCGGCTTGCCGCGCTCGCCGCGATAGATCACGTCGCGCGGCTTGATGGTGCCGGGCTCGGACACCTCATAGGCCCACAGCCGCGCCGTCGGCGTCTCCGCGATGTAGACGGTCTTCTCGTCCGGCGACAGGCCGATGCCGTTGGCGGGCAGGATGCCGTGCACGGCCTCGACGATCTCGTTCATGCCGGGCTTCAGATAATAGAACGCGCCGACATCCATCTCGCGGGCGCGGCGCTTGCCGAGATCGGAGAACCACAGGCCACCGTGCCTGTCGAACACCAGGTCGTTCGGCCCGCGCAGCTCATGCTCGCCGCACTTCGTCACGACGGTCTCGACCTTGCCGGATTGCAGGTCGACGCGCTGGATCGAACCGCCGAGATAATCCTCCGGCTGCGGTCCCGGCATGATCATGTTGCGAGTCGGGATCCAGGAGAAGCCACCATTGTTGCAGATGTACATCTTGCCGTCGGGGCCGAGCGCCGCGCCGTTCGGGCCGCCCGGCACCTTGGCGACGATCTCCTTGCGCCCGTCGGGATAGACCCGGGTCAGCCGCCGGCCGCGGATTTCGACCAGCACGACCGAACCGTCGGGCATGACGACGGGACCTTCGGGAAACTCGAGATCGGTGGCGAGAACTCGGATATTGGCCATGGCATCCTCCCGGCTCATTGGCTGCAGGCGGATTCCGAACGGTCCCGCACGCGCAACGTTGTTGTTTCATCCTGTTATGGCAAACGGGGTTTGGCTTGCCAAGCAATCAGGGGCGCAACTCTGCCCGGCGTTGGCGTCGCGGTGCCAATCTCGCTCGCTGTCACCCAGAATAGCCACGGTGTCATCACCCGCGCATGCGGGTGATCCAGTATTCCAGAGACGCCAGTGCTTGAGCCGAGAGGCCGCGGCGTACTGGATCGCCCGGTCGAGCCGGGCGATGACAGTTGAAGTTGGGGACGCGGCTTCGCGTTCTCGCCGCACCTCTCCTTCGTCATTCCGGGGCGTGCGAAGCACGAGCCCGGAATGACGATGGAGAGGAAGCCGCAGGCCGCGTGATCGCGTCAGCTCAGCGCACCCGCATGCACCCACCAACCGGGGTGAGCGGCGCGGAGCTGTTCGCCGGCGGCCTGCGCGTCGGCGTCGGTGGCGAACACGGCAAAGCAGGTCGCGCCGGAGCCCGACATGCGCACCAGGCGAACGTCCTTGGTCGCACGCAGCGCGGACAAGACGTCGCTGATGACGGGCTCGATGCGCGCGGCGGGGGCTTCGAGATCGTTGGTGCCGCGCGAAAGCGCCGTGATCCAGTCGTCGACCGCGCGGCCGGCGTCCGGCCAGGACGGCGCCTGCATCATGACATCGGTGGCGCCGATCAAAAGCTCGCCATGGCGCAGGCCGAGCGCATTGAAGACATCCTTGGTCGCAACCGGCACGCGCGGATTGACCAGCACGCAGGGCATTTTCGGCAGGTCGAGCGGCAACAGGCCCTCGCCGACACCGGTCATGTCGCAGGCGCGCGAGGCGACGCACACCGGCACGTCGGCGCCGGTCTGCAGCGCGACCTCCATAATCCTGCTATCGTCGAGCGAGAGTTCGTTGAGCCGCGCCAGCAGCCGCAGCGCAGCCGCGGCATCCGCCGAGCCGCCGCCGATGCCGGCCGCGACGGGCAGCACCTTCTCCAGCGTGAAGTGGCCGACCTCGAGGTCCGCGACGCGCTCGCCGAGCAGCCGCGCGGCCTTGAGCACCAGATTATCAGATGTATCGCCGCAGGCATCGGCCAGCGGCCCCAGCATCGAGAGCGACAGCTCAGGCCCCGGCTCGAGCGTGAGACGATCGGCGCAATCGGCAAACGCGACGACGCTCTCCAGGTCGTGAAACCCATCGACACGCCGCCCGACAACCCTGAGCGTCAGGTTGACCTTGGCACGCCCTTCTTCAATCAGCGCCGGCACGGCGATAAACCCCTAAAGACAAACATCGTGCTGCGATTAGCGTAAATCGCCTCACGATCCTATCCCTTTGTTTGCACGGAAATTCCGCCCTTGGCATGCGCTGGGCGCGGGCAAACCGTCATGGTCCGGCCATCTGCGAGTTCAGGCCAGAAACATCGATGCCCGGGACGAGGCCCGGGCATCACGGTATTTTCCGGAAATGCAGTGCGCGGACGGCCGATCAGCCACCCTTGCCGTCGTCGTCCTTCTTCTTGTCGGCGGAGGCGGCGTTCGAGGTGTCGTCCGGCAGGCCGTTATCGATCTTGGCCTGGATCTTCGGCAGCTCTTCCGGCTCGGGCTTGAGGTCGCGGGCATGCGCCCACTGGAACTTGGCTTCCAGCGTGCGGCCGACGCGCCAGTAGGCGTCGCCGAGATGGTCGTTGATGGTCGGATCTTCCGGCTTCAGGTCGATCGCGCGCTCGAGGTTCTTCACCGCCTCGTCGTAATTGCCGATCCGGTAAAACGCCCAACCGAGGGAATCGACGATGTAGCCGTCGTCAGGGCGCTGATCGACGGCACGCTTGATCATCTTCATGCCTTCGTCGAGGTTGATGCCCTGGTCGATCCAGGAATAGCCAAGATAGTTCAGCACATGCGGCTGCTCGGGCTGCAGCTCGAGCGCCTTGCGCATGTCGGCCTCGGCCTTGTTCCACTGCTTGGAGCGCTCCTCGCAGATGCCGCGGTAGTAATAGGTGACCCAGGCGTTCTTGTCGCCGCCGGCGGCCGGCAGCGCGTCGATCGCTTGCGAATAGGTGGTGGCGCAATCGGCGAACTTCTTGCGGCCGCGCTCGATGTTTCCGAGCGCCAGGATCGCCTCGATATCCTTCGGCTGATCGGAGGTGACTTCCTTGAGGATCTTGATCGCCTCGTCGCTGCGGTCGGCGGCGTCGAGATTGGTCGCGAGCTGGATCTGCGCGTTGCGCTTCAGCGGCGAGGACGCCGGCATCCGCTCATAGACCTTGATCGCCATCTGCGGCTTCTTCACCGATTCATAGAGATCGGCGAGCGACAGCAGCGCCAGCGGATGGTTGGGCTGCAGATAGAGCGCGAGCTGCAGATAGACCAGCGCGAGGTCCTCGCCGCCGCGGCGGGTCAGCGTCGCACCGATGCCGTACAGCGCCTCGGCGGCGCCGGCCTGCGGTGAATCGATCAGCGGCGGCAGCTTCTTGCCGGCCTTGGTTTCCTTGATGCCTTCCAGCACCAGCGGATGACGCGGCAGCTTCTTGTCGAACGCCTCGTACATCGCGGTCGCGGCGGCGGCATCCTTGTTGCGCGAGGTCCAGCGCGCATATTCATCGACCGTGCGAAGCATCGAATCGTCGAGCTTGTAGACCTTCTCGAAGCGGGCGCCGGCATCCTTCTCCTTGCCGGACAGCTCGTAGATCATGCCGGCGTGCAGATCCTTGAAGATCGGATACCACTCGGGGCCGGTCAGCTTGTCGATCGAGGCGACCGCGCCCTTGCTGTCGCCGGCGCCATAGGCCGCCCAGGCCGACAGCAGCGTCGCCACCAGATCGGTGATCGGGCCGCGGACCGACTGGTTGATGTTGGACTGCGCGGCGGCGTATTTCTTAAGCTTGAGGTCGCGCACGCCGACGACGAGGCGCGCGACGCGGTTGGCCTTGTCCTGGGTCAGGATGCGGTCGGCGAGCTTCACCGCCTCCTCGATGTCGCCGTCGGCGAGCGAGGAGATGAAGGCGCGATCGAGCAGCTCGGAATTCTTCGGATCGGTGCGCAGCGCCGAGCGGTAGAATGCCGCGGCCGAAGTCGCATCGCGCTCGACACTGGCGTGGCGGGCTGCAAGATAGCTGCCGGAGGTGGTCAGCGACTTCAGGTCGGCCTTGCTTGGGAATTGCGCGGTGTTGTCGGTCGGATGGTTTGGTGTCTGCGCCGACAGCTGCGCAGGCACGGCAAGCGCCGCGGCAGCAAGAACGGCAATCGTCAGGCGGTTGAAACGGGTGGACAGCATCACGGTCGCCTTGCTCCAGGGGTTTAAGGCCACGAAGGATTTACGGCCAAGATCTTCGCGACAAGATCCTGCGATCAGTCTCAAAATGCGAACCCAAGCGGCGGCATCCCGGCGAGCGACAATGCCGCTTTTGGCGTTTATCCGCAAGGATCGCCCAAAGGTAACCCATGCCGAATCGATTGGCAGATTAGGCCGTTAGGCCTGCCGATCCAGCCAGCCCACCGCAAGACCCTCCCACTATGGCGGTATCGTGACCGGCCCGGGCATATTCGCGTGCGGAAGCAAAAAGCGCCTCGGGAGGCTCGCCACGCAGCCAGTTCCACCTCTCCCCTTGCGGGAGAGGTCGGAATTCAAGCGAAAGCTTGAATTCCGGGTGAGGGGTTCAGGTCTATCCTTCGGTCGAAGTCCCTCCATGGACCGGTACCCCTCACCCGGATTGCATCTGTCGATGCAATCCGGCCTCTCCCACAAGGGGAGAGGCCAGGCGCAGGTTGCGGCACAGACGCGATCGACCTCACGCAAATTTGGTCGGCCGCGTCAGCCTCACCCTTGGCCTTACATCGCCTCGTAGTTCGGTCCGCCGCCGCCCTCCGGAGGAACCCAGGTGATGTTGCCGTTGGGGTCCTTCACGTCGCAGGTTTTGCAGTGGACGCAGTTCTGGGCGTTGATCTGGAAGCGCGGGCCGGCCGATTCCTCGACCCACTCATAGACACCGGCCGGGCAATAGCGGTTCGAGGGACCGGCGAACACGTCGTGCTCCGACGTCTTCTGCAGGTTCATGTCGGCGACCTTGAGATGGACCGGCTGGTCCTCCTCATGGTTGGTGTTGGACAGGAACACCGACGACAGTTTGTCGAACGAGATCTTGCCGTCCGGCTTCGGATAGGCGATCGGCTGGTGCTGCTTGGACGGATCGAGCGTCTTGCGGTCCGGCTTGGCGTGCGACTGGGTGCCGAACAGCGAGAAGCCGAGCGTGTTGCACCACATGTCGAAGCCGGAGAGCGCCATTCCGAGCAGGTTGCCGAACTTCGACAGCAGCGGCTTGGCGTTGCGGACCTTGAACAGGTCCTTGCCGATCGCTGAAGAACGCCAGGCATTCTCGTACTCGACGAGCTCGTCGTTGGCACGACCGGCGCCGAGCGCGGCTGCGACGTGCTCGGCGGCGAGCATGCCGGAGCCCATCGCATTGTGGACGCCCTTGATGCGCGGGACGTTGACGAAGCCGGCCGCGCAGCCGATCAGAGCGCCGCCCGGGAAGGAGAGCCGCGGCACCGACTGGTAGCCGCCCTCGGTGATGGCGCGCGCACCATAGGCAAGCCGCTTGCCGCCTTCGAACAGCTCGCGGATATCGGGATGCGTCTTCATGCGCTGGAATTCGTCGAACGGCGACAGGTACGGGTCGTTGTAGTTCAGGTGCACGACGAAGCCGACCGCGACGCGGTTGTCGTCGTAATGATAGAGGAACGAGCCGCCGCCGGTCTTGTCGTTCAGCGGCCATCCGAGCGTATGCTGAACCCGTCCCTTGCGGTGCTTGGCCGGATCGATCTGCCAGACTTCCTTGAGCCCGATGCCGAATTTCGGCGGCTCAGAGTTGGCGTCGAGCTTGAACTTCGCGATCAGCTGCTTCGACAGCGAGCCGCGTGCGCCTTCGGCGAACAGCGTGTACTTGCCGAGCAGCTCCATGCCGCGGGTGTAGGAATCCTTGTGGCTGCCGTCCTTGGCGATGCCCATGTCGCCGGTCGCGATGCCGCGCACCGCGCCCTTGTCGTCATAGAGCACCTCGGTGGCGGCGAAGCCCGGATAGATCTCGACGCCGAGCGCTTCCGCCTTTGGTGCGAGCCAGCGGCAGACATTGCCGAGCGAGCCGATATAGTTGTGATGATTGTGCATCAACGGCGGCATGATGAAGTTCGGAATGCGGAACCAGCCTTGCGACGTCGTCCAGTAGAAGCGGTCTTCCTTGACCTGCGTCTTCAGCGGACAGTCCGCGTCCTCGCGCCAGTCCGGGATCAGTTTGTCGAGCGACACCGGATCGATCACCGCACCCGACAGGATGTGCGCGCCGACCTCGGAGCCCTTCTCCACCACGACGATCGAGAGCTCGGGATTGAGCTGCTTCAGCCGGATCGCGGCCGACAGGCCCGACGGGCCGGCGCCGACGATGACGACATCGAATTCCATAGACTCGCGCGGGGGAAGGTCTTCAGCACTCATGATCTTGATCTCAGCCCATTGAGAACGCTTCTAAGCTTTTCAAAAGTCGTTGTTTCCGATTTTTGGCGGAAGGACAACCATGGAATTGCGCTTCCATGGCTTGGCACGGCCCGGATACCGCAGAGAATAATCTTTTCCGAAATCGAGCCTCCACTTTTCTCCTCCATGCTCTAGATTGCAGCTATCATGGCCCTGACGCCCGAGCCCACCCCTACACTGCAGCAATTGCTGGCCTTTTACCTCGAGGCCGGGGTCGATTGCGCGCTTGGCGACGAGCCGATCAACCGGCTGGAAGAGCCCGAGCCAGTTCCCGCCCCCGCCGCGCCGCGTCCAGCTGCGCTCAATCCGCTGCGCCCGCCACCGATGCCGGCCGTTCCGCGCAGCGAAATCACCATCGCGCCGGACGCCGCAATCGCCTCCGCGCGCGAGGCCGCACGCACCGCGCCGACGCTTGAAGCCTTGCGCACGCTGATGGAGACATTCGACGGCTGCGCGCTGAAGCACACCGCGACCCGGCTGGTGTTCGCCGATGGCAATCCACAGGCGCGCGTGATGTTCGTCGGCGAGGCGCCGGGGCGCGACGAGGACATCGAGGGGCTGCCGTTCGTCGGCCGCTCCGGCAAGCTGCTCGACCGCATGATCGCGGCGATCGGGCTCGATCGCAGCAAGGCCTATATCGCCAACGTCATCCCGTGGCGGCCGCCGGGCAACCGGACGCCGACGCCGCAGGAGACGCAGGTCTGCCTGCCCTTCATCCAGCGCCATATCGAGCTGGTGAATCCCGACGTGCTGGTGACGCTCGGCAATCCCTCGACGCAGGCGCTGCTCGGCACGCGCGAGGGCATCATGCGCACGCGCGGCAAATGGATCGATTACGACACCGGCACGCGCACGATCCGCGCCGTCGCCACCTTCCATCCGGCCTATCTGCTGCGCTCGCCGTCGTACAAGAGATTGTCGTGGCAGGATTTGCGTGCGATCGCGAAGGTGCTTGCTTCGTAGGATGGGTAACCCATCCTACAAATCTGCGGATTCTTACCCCTTCGGCCGTACGATCGCCCAGCCGATCCGCAGCACCGGCTGCCGGCCGTTGACCAGCCGATCGAATGAGCGCGGCACTTCCGGCACCAGGCCAGGGAAGCGCTGCGCGAGTTCGGGCGGCGGCGTGCCGGCGGTGTCCTGCGCGCGCCAGACCACGACGCCGCCGGTCTCGTTGAATTTTGCGACCGACAGCCACGGCGTCCGTTGCGGCGCGGCGTCGAGCAGCAGATGCGGACGGCGCCCGTTCATCGCAATCAGGCTGGCGAGTTCGGGATCACCGGCGACCGCGCGCAGGCGGTGGTTGGTACGGCGTTCATAGCTGTCGTCGAAGAAACGTCCCATCGCGGCTGCCGGCAGCGCGGTCGGCACCTCGGTGGTGCTGGTCCAGGGCAGGAACAGCGCCGCCGCCAGCGCGACCGCGGCGGGCGCAGCGACAGCGAAGGCCCACACCGAGCGCAGCAGCCGCTGCCGCCTGAGATGGATCAGGTCGCCGGTCGCGACGACGACCGCGAGCCCCGACATCAGGAGCGCCACGCCGGCGCCGCCGAAGGCGCGATCCAGATCGAACAGCCCGGAGACGAAGCTGCTCACGATTGCCGGCGCGAACGCGAAGAAATAAACGAAGTGCTGCGCCAGCGGACTGACCGGCGGACGGTAGATGATCGGGGCATCCTCACGGTCGCGGGCGAACCAGCGCGAATTGAGGATCGCCAGCAGCACGATCGCACCCGTCGCCACGATCAGCCCGCCGAGCACGACGCCCCAGCGCAGCGCGCGCGCCTTGAGATCGGCAGCCGCGGGCAAGGCCGGCAGCGCCAGCACGTCGGCGCGGACCAGCCAGATCAGATAGGGCAGCGCCAACACGATGATGACCAGCAGCGCATAGAGCGGATCGACCGCGCGCAGCGTGCGTCGCCCGCGCTCGGTTGCGAGCGCAAAGCCGACCACGAGCAGGATCATACCCAGCGCCGCCGGCGTCGTCAGCAGCAGCAGGCCGCAATCGATCGACCAGGCGAACCAGGCAGCGCGCCGGTCCAGCCCGATCAATTGCCAGGAATGCAGCAGCAGGAGCGCCCACAGCGGACGCGCCAGGATCAGCGGCCCGAACTCGACGCTTGGCGAGGAAAACACCACGACCGTCATCGACAGCAGCACCGCCAGCACGCCCTGCGGACCGCCGACGATGGCACGCGCCAATTGGTAGAAGGCGATGAAGGTGGCGATCTCGCAGACCTGCGCCAGCAGATAGACCCCGAACACGTGATTGCCGGCCGCGCGGAAGGCGATGTCGGCGAGCCAGAACGAAAGCGGCGGCCCCATGTCGGTGCCGACCTGATATTCGCGGCCGAAGGCGAGGACGGTGGCGAGATTGCCGGGCGGGCTGCCGTAGAAGATCAGCGGCACGAGCAGCCAGATCGCGGCCTGCACCAGCACCACGACCCACACCACGAGGCGCGGCCGGGCGCGGATCAGTTCGACAACCAGGGAGGTAAACCGCATGAAACGCCTGAAATGCCCCAGCCACCGCGTCAGCGGCGCCATCTGATCCCTGAAGGTTTTGATAAACGGCGGCGGCGGTCGAGGCAACCGGGCGCGGATGGATCCACGGTGCAAAGTTAAATGCAGGTGTCATGCCCCGCGAAGGCGGGGCATCCAGTACGCCGCGGCTTCTCGATCGAAAACGACTGTCTGTGGAGTACTGGATCGCCCGGTCCCCTCTCCGCCAAGGCTTCGACGAGGCCACGCACCCCTGGCGCGCCGAAGCTTTTGCGGAGGCGGCAAGCCGGGCGATGACAGCGGTGGGTGGATTGGCGCCGTCGCGCGCTATGCCGCCGCGGATGCCGCGGCTTCGCTTTCGGCGTCCACCTTGAACAGGTCAGGCTCGGCCGGGACCGGGAAGTGCTTCAGCCGCGCGGCGACGACGGGGGCGAAGAAGCTGCGGTGATGGCTGCTCGGCCCGAGCCGGTCCAGCGCCTCGAGGTGCTCGGGGACGCCATAGCCCTTGTGCTGCTCGAAACCGTAGCCGGGGCAATCCAGCGCCAGCGCGCACATCAGGCGGTCGCGCGTCACCTTGGCAATGATCGAGGCCGCCGCGATCGAGGCCACAATGCCGTCGCCGCCGATCACGGCATCACAGTCGCAGGGGGTCGCGAGCTTGTCGCGGCCGTCGACGAAGACGTGTTTCGGCATTTCCGGCAGCGCATGGACGGCGCGCGCCAGCGCCCACAGCGAGGCGCGCAGGATGTTGTCGCGGTCGATTCGCGCCGGCGAAGCCACCGCGACCGAGAACGCGGCGGTCGCGCAAATCTCCTCGAACAATTCCTCGCGGCGCTCGGCGGTCAGCCGCTTGGAATCATCGAGCCCCTTGGGAACGCGAGCAGGATCCAGCACCACGGCGGCGGCGACCACCGGACCAGCCAGCGGGCCGCGCCCGGCCTCGTCGCAGCCGGCGACCGGCCAGACGCCCCGCTTGAACAGCGCGCGCTCGCGCCGAAAGCTCGGCCGCGTCACGGCGATGACGCGCTTGTCCGGCCCGGCTGATTTGGCCGGCGCCTTTTTCGACGTGGCTTTTGACGCGCTTTTGGAGTTATCCCGAATCATGCGGGGATGGTGATCAAGCCGGCTCCCCGGCGCAACCGGGAACCCGTCGCCCTTCCCCGTTATTCAATTCGGCTCGCTCTAATCCGGGATGGACACCCGCCTGTTCTCGAGAACCTCGAAGCCTGGCGCGCGCACCACTTCCCAGGCGTGGCCGTCGGGATCGCCGAAATAGCCGCAATAACCGCCATAGCTCGTCGGTTGCGCGGGCTTGAGCAATGTGGCGCCTTTCGACAGCGCAAATGCCATCACGCGATCGACCTCGGCATCGTCGTTGCAGTTCCAGGCAATCGCAACGCCGTGGAACGCTGAAGGCCGCGGCTGATCCGGCAATCCGGCATCGGCGGCGAGCAGATGCCATGGGAACAGCCCGAGCACGCTGCCGCCGGTCTCGAAGAAGGCAACCTCCTCGCCGGTCGCGCGCATCTTTCTGGTGAAGCCGAGCGATTCGTAAAAGGCGATGCTGGCGCGCATGTCGCTGACGCCGAGCGTGAGGACGGTGAAGCGGGCGGGCGGGGCGTTACTCATGTTTACCTTTCCCGTCATTGCGAGCCAAGCGAAGCAATCCATCGTACCGCATATACCTGAGCGTGGATTGCTTCGTCGCTTCGCTCCTCGCAATGACGCCTGTGGTATCAGAACAAACTGAGCTGCAGCCCGCTGCGCTTCGGCTTGGCGAAGTGATCGGTGGTCAGCTTGGTGCGCCGCTTGTTGAGGCCGAGCTTTTCGCAGGCGATCTCGAAACGGCGGCCGATCATCCAGGCCATCGGGCCGGTGCCCTTCATCCTTGTGCCCCATTGCGAGTCGTAATCGCGGCCGCCGCGCATGTCGCGGATCAGCGTGAAGACATGACGATAGCGGTCGGGATAGTTCGCCATCAGCCATTCGCGGAACAGATCGCGCACCTCGAGCGGCAGCCGCAGCAGCACATAGCTCGCCTCCCTGGCGCCGGCATGCACGGCGGCATCGAGGATGCGCTCGATCTCGGAATCGTTCAGCGCCGGGATCACGGGCGCGACCATCACGGTGGTCGGGATACCGGCATCCGCGAGCCGCTTGATCGCCTCGAGCCGTTTCGACGGGGTCGAGGCGCGCGGCTCCATGGTGCGGGCGAGTTTCGGGTCGAGCGTCGTCACCGAGAGCGCGACCTTGGCGAGATTGCGCTTGGCCATCCGCGCCAGGATGTCGATGTCGCGGGTCACCAGCGCCGACTTGGTGACGATGCCGACCGGGTGACCGGCGCGCTCCAGCACCTCGAGGATGCCGCGCATGATCTTCCGTTCGCGCTCGATCGGCTGATACGGATCGGTGTTGGTGCCGATCGCGATCATCCGCGCCTCGTAGCCTGGCGCGGCAAGCTCCTTCTCGAGCAACTCGGGTGCGTCCGGCTTGGCGAACAGCTTCGACTCGAAGTCGAGGCCCGGCGACAGGCCGAGATAGGCGTGGGTCGGCCGCGCGAAGCAATAGACGCAGCCGTGCTCGCAGCCGCGATAGGGATTGATCGAGCGGTCGAAGCCGATGTCGGGCGAGTCGTTGCGGGTGATCACCTTGCGCGAGGTGTCGAGCGCCACGGTGGTCTGGAACGGCGGCAGGTCGTCGAGGCTCTGCCAGCCATCGTCGAAGGCAACCCGCGCCTCGGCCTCGTAGCGGCCGCTGGCGTTGGACTGCGCGCCGCGGCCGCGCCGCCGCTCGCGCTCGATCGCGACCGCAAGCTCGGGAAAAGGGGTGGCTGCACCCGCCGGGTTATCGGAGGGCGCCGTTACCGGCGGGTGCTTGAGGGCATGAGAGGATGCTCGGCTCATGCTTTGAAGCTAACACAGCCCGAGAACAAATCAAGAACGCGAGCTGAGAAAATCCACAAAGTGATGGCGTAAAAATCTGCAGGCGAAAAGGCTGCTTTGAATATGACAAGGTGATAACACGGCCGGAGTTTCTCCACCGTTTGAGCCAGCGAAGCCTCAAATCATGCTGAGCGTGATCATCCCCACCGACGGAGTCGAGCGCACCGCGGTCGCAACGCTGGCCGCGCTGGTGCCGGGCGCGGCCGCCGGCGTCATCCGCGAGGTACTGCTGGTCGACCGCGCCAATAGCGACGTGATGGAGCGCGTTGCCGACATCGCCGGCTGTCACTTCCTGCGTTTCGAGGGCACGCGCGCCGCGGCGCTCGCGGCAGGCGCCAGGCAGGCGCGTTCGCCCTGGCTGATGTTCCTGCATCCGGGCGCGGTGCTCGATGCCGGCTGGATCGAGGAGACCACCCAGTTCATCCAGATGGTGGCGGCAAGCGGCAAGGACCGCGCCGGCATCTTCCGCTACGCCCGCGCGCCCTACACCGACCCCGGTCTGCGCGACGGCCTCAAATTCGTGGCCCGGATGATCACCGGCCCCTCGGCCGAACAGGGCCTTCTGATCGCGCGCGAGCATTACGAGCGGATCGGCGGCTACCGGCCGGACGCCCGCCGCTCCGAGGCGCGGCTGCTGCGCCGGCTCGGCCGCTCCTCCCGCACCATGCTGCGCAGCAGGATCATGGTGGCGTAAGGCATAGTCAAGCCAAGCAGGCACCGGTTCGCGCCAAGCAACCGCGTTAGAAAGCGCTTGCGGATTATTTGATTCCGTCAAATAATATGTTTGATGAAATCAAACTCCCATGACGCCGCTCTCGAGAGCCAGGTCGCCGCGGTCCGCGGCTTCAGCCGGTTCTATACCCGCAAGCTCGGCATCATCGAGCCGAAGCTGCTGCATTCCCCGTTCACCTTGCAGGAAGCGCGGATCATCTACGAGCTCGCGCATCGCACGGATTGCACCGCGACCGATCTGGTGCGCGATCTCGACCTCGATGCCGGCTTCGTCAGCCGCACGCTACAGGCACTGCAGCGCCGCCAGATCGTGACCCGCAAGCCGTCAAAGGCCGACAAGCGCGTCAACGAGGTGGCCCTCACCGCCAAGGGCCGCACTGCTGCCGCCGATCTCGACCGCCGCTCGCGCAACGAGGTCGGCGCGCTGCTGAAGCAGATGGACGGCGACCGCCGTGCGGCCGTGGTGAGCGCCATGAGCACGATCGAGCAGTCGCTGGAGCCGCCGGCCGGGAAGCCGGTGGGTTTCCTGCTGCGCAGTCACCGCGTCGGCGACATCGGCTGGGTGATCTCGCAACAGGGACGCGCCTACGCGGAGGAATATGGCTGGGACATCAGCTACGAGGCATTGGTGGCCGAGATCTGCGCGCAGTTTCTGCGATCGTTCGATCCGGCCCGTGAGCATTGCTGGATCGCGGAGGTCGACGGCGAGCCGGTCGGCTCGGTCTTCCTGGTCAACGGCGGCGACGGAATCGCCAAGCTGCGGCTGCTGGCGGTGGAGGAGAAGGCGCGCGGGCTCGGCGTCGGCCGCGCGCTGGTCGAGCAATGCATCCGCTCCGCACGCGAGATGGGCTACGGGAAGATGACGCTGTGGACCCAGAGCATCCTGCTCGCCGCGCGCGGCATCTATGCACGTGCCGGCTTTCAGCGGGTTAAGGAAGAGAAGCACCACAGCTTTGGCGTCGACCTGGTCGGGGAGACGTGGGAGTTGGATCTTTAGAACTTCATATCTCGTCATTCGGGGATGCGCCGTTAGGCGCAGGCCCGGAACGACGACGGTGGTGTCTACACGCTCGCGCCCTTGGCCTTCGGGCGGCGCAAATGTTCATCCAGCCGCGGCATGATCTCGACGAAATTGCAGGGCCGCGTGCGGTAATCGAGCTGCGCGGCCAGGATGCCGTCCCAGCCGTCGCGGCAGGCGCCGGGCGAACCGGGCAGGCAGAAGATGAAGGTCGCGCCCGCAACGCCGGCGGTGGCGCGGCTCTGGATCGTCGATGCCCCGATCTTGGCATGGCTCAGCATGTGGAAGGCGATCGAAAAGCCGTCCATCCGCTTCTCGAACAGCGGCTCGACTGCCTCCGGCGTCACGTCGCGGCCGGTAAAGCCGGTGCCGCCGGTGGTGATGACGGCATCGACGCCCGGATCGGCGATCCAGCGCCGGATCAGGGCGCGGATCGCCTCGACGTCGTCGGTGACGATCTCGCGTGCCGCGAGCTTGTGGCCGGCCGCGGTGAGACGGTCGGCCAACGTGGTGCCCGACTTGTCATCCGCCAGCGTGCGGGTGTCGGAAATCGTCAGCACCGCAATGTTGAGCGGGATGAACGTTTTGGATTCGTCGATCGACATGGCTTGCTCTCTCGCTCCCTCTCCCGCTTGCGGGGGAGGGTTGGGGTGGGGGTGTCGCCGCGAGTCGGAGCCTTTGCGAGGAGAGAGCCCCCACCCGCATCGCATCTGAAGATGCGATGCGACCTCCCCCGCGAGCGGGAGAGGTGAACCGAAATCGCGGCTACACCCGGCGATCAATCAACAATGACTAGCCGTTGCCGCCGAACGTGTTGCAGGCCTGCACGGTGCCCTGCTGGTAGCCAGTCATGAACCATTGCTTGCGCTGCGCGGCGGAGCCGTGGGTAAAGGAATCAGGCACCACCCTGCCCGTCGCCTGCCGTTGCAGCGTGTCGTCGCCGATCGCGTTCGCCGTGGTCAGCGCGGCGTCGATGTCGCCGGCCTCGAGGAAGCCCGGCCGCTTCTTCTCCTCGCGGTTGACCCAGATGCCGGAGAGGCAATCGGCCTGCAACTCGACCTTGACCTGAAGCGCGTTGGCCTCGGCCTTGCTGCCCGCCTGCTGCTGCAGCCGGTTCACCCGCGGGATGATGCCGAGCAGGTTCTGGATGTGATGGCCGGCCTCATGCGCGATGATATAGGCCGCAGTGAACTTGCAGGCGTTGCCGGAGCAGCCGCGGAAGCGCGTCTCGACCTCGCGGAAGAAGCCGGTGTCGAGGAATATGGTCTTGTCCGGCGGGCAGTAGAACGGTCCCATCGCCGACTGCGCCATGCCGCAGCGGCCGCCATTGGTGGCGTTGCGGAACAGCACGATCTTCGGACCGGTGTAGGTCTGGCCCGAGGCCTGGAAGATCTCGCTCCAGCGATCGTCGATCTCGCCGAGGATGCCGGCGATCATGCTGCCCATCTCGTCGGTCGGCGCGCCGCGTTTGGCCTGCCCGCCCGACGACTGCCGATCGGTCTGATAGGTCGGAGCCTGGCCGCCGCCGGTGAGAATCTCGGCGCCGCCGATCAGGATCCGCGGATCGATGCCGAAGGCATAGCCGAGCAGGCCGAGCACGATGACCGTGCCGATGCCGAGCCCGCCACCGCCGCCCATCGGAATCCCGAAGCCGCCACCACCGCCGCCGCCGCTGTCGTCGCGACGGTCTTCGATATCGTCGCTGCGGCGGAAATCATCATAGCGCATGGCGGTTTCCCTTCATTCCAGTCGGCGCCCCAATGCGGGACACACCACCTAAAATTTCCATTCTGTTAATCAATATCCTGCCCGGCAAAAATTGCCTAGTCGTTAGACGCGCATCCTTTGCAGTGCGAACCGCTGCAAGCAGCGGCAATTTACCGGCCGAATCGTGCCGGTTTGATGATCCGCAAAATTTTTCGCCGAACGCGCTGATGTTGCAGCACAACGCCAACGACAATGCGCCACGCCGTTCGAAAGCTGCTGCAATCTTTTGCATGAACATTTCCAATTAAGTCGATTTTTACTTTGCCGGGTCAATGTGGCGCCAGTCGGTTGTTTAGTCCCGCGTCGCCGACAGCGTCGCCTGAGTCAGAGTTCTTGAGTCATGGTAGTGTCGCGTCGCGGGGCGTCTGCAAGGGCGCCCCGCACTAAATTTGAGAGTGCCCCGTCGAGCCACATCGTCATTGGCGATTGCGTGGCCGAGTTGTCGAAGCTTCAGGCCGGCTCGGTCGACCTGGTCTTCGCGGATCCTCCCTACAATCTGCAGCTCAAGGGCGATCTCAAACGCCCCGACGAATCGCATGTCGATGCCGTCAACGACGACTGGGACAAGTTCTCGTCGTTCGCTGCCTATGACGATTTCACCCGCGCCTGGCTGCTCGCCTGCCGCCGCGTGATGAAGCCGTCGGCAACGCTCTGGGTGATCGGCTCCTATCACAATATCTTCCGCGTCGGCGCGATCATGCAGGACCTCGGCTTCTGGCTCCTGAACGACATCGTGTGGCGCAAGTCCAATCCGATGCCGAACTTCCGCGGCCGCCGCTTCACCAACGCGCACGAGACCATGATCTGGGCCGCGCGCGACGAGAAGGCCAAGGGCTACACCTTCAATTACGAAGCGCTGAAGGCGTCCAATGAGGACGTGCAGGCGCGCTCCGACTGGCTGATCCCGCTGTGCACCGGCGAGGAACGCCTCAAGGGCGACGACGGCAAGAAGGTCCATCCGACGCAGAAGCCCGAGCAGCTGCTCGCCCGCGTGCTGCTGTCGTCGTCGAAGCCCGGCGATCTCGTGATCGATCCGTTCAACGGCACCGGAACGACAGGCGCGGTCGCCAAAAGGCTCGGCCGCAACTATATCGGCTTCGAGCGCGACAGGACCTATGCCGCCGCCGCCGAAGCCCGTATCGCCGCGATCGAGCCGCTGCCGGTCGAGACCTTGGCCCCGTTCATGACCGCGCGCGAGGCGCCGCGGGTGGCATTCTCCGAACTGATCGAACGCGGCATGATCGTGCCCGGCGCGAAACTCGTCGATGCCAAGAAGCGCCATGGCGCACTGGTGCGCGCCGACGGCGCCATCATGCTCGGCGACAAGGTCGGCTCGATCCACCGCATCGGCGCGGTCGCGCAGGGCTCCGGCGCCTGCAACGGCTGGACCTTCTGGCACGTCGAGACCAAGACCGGCCTAAGGCTGATCGACGAGTTGCGCGCCGAGATCCGCTCCGAGATGGCGGTGGGCTGAGCGGCCGCGAATGCGGCACCGCAGGATGGGTAGAGCGAAGCGAAACCCATCGCCTTCGTGCCGTGTGATCGATGGGTATCGCTTCGCTCCACCCATCGTACGGTCCTCTATCGCTGTCATTCCGGGGCTCGCGAAGCGAGAACCCGGAATCCATCGCGCCACATAAACTGCGGCCTGATGGATTCCGGGCTCGCCGCTTCGCGGCGCCGCGGAATGACAAAAGATGACGCCGTCTTGAACGTGGCCGCCTTGTTGCGCCGCGGCGCCGGGCCTAGATTGACGTCCGTCACTTGCCGTTTCGATTGGTCGCCCGATGCGAAGACAATCCGAGACCTTGCTGCTGGTGCCGCTGTTGCCGGTCTTCCTGCTCGGCATGTTTCCGATGCTGCTGATCGGCCTGCTCGGATTCTTCGGCCTGATCATTTTCGGCATCCTGCTGGTCTGCGTCGGCCTGACGCTCGCCCTCGAGGCGCATGGCGAGTTCAATGAAGAGATCATCGTGCACGGCTATGCCCGCGGCTCCGAGCGCGCGACGCAGCTTTCCAACCTGCACGCCGCGACCCGCTCCGCCGCCGTGCTGGACGTCGCGGGCGTTGCGCTGATCGTCGCGGGTATCCTGGGCTTCTTCTGGGGCAGTTGACCAGCGCGCCACGCGACCCTGATTCACAAACTCGTCGCTTGCGCATTGCAGCGAATTTTGCGCATGAGGGGCCAAGCGGCCTTGCCCCGCCGCGTCCCGATCTCGCCGGTCACAGAACCAAGGGAGTCCCTTCATGATCAAATTCTATTTCAACGGCGCGCCGAACCCGAACAAGGTTGCCCTGTTCCTGGAAGAATCCGGCCTGCCGTTCGAGGCGATCCCGGTCGACACCCGCAAGGGCGAGCAGTTCGCGCCGGAATTCCTCAAGGTCAACCCGAACGGCAAGGTGCCGGCGATCGACGACGACGGGGTGCTGGTATTCGACTCCAACGCCATCCTGCTTTACCTCGCCGAGGAGAACGGCAAGTTCCTGCCCGCCAACACGCCGGCCAACCGCGCCGCGACGCTGTCCTGGCTGATGTTCATCGCGACAGGCCTCGGCCCCTATTCCGGCCAGGCGGTGCATTTCAAGCATTTCGCGCCGAAGGACCTCGACTACGCCAACAACCGTTACCAGTACGAGGCGCATCGCCACTACAAGATCCTCGACGATCACCTGGCGAAACAGCGCTACATGGTCGGCGACAGCTACACGATCGTCGACATGGCGTTCTGGGGCTGGGCGCGGATGGCGCCGTTCATTCTCGGCGAGGAAGGCTACGCCAAATATCCGAACGTGAAGCGGCTGGTCGACGAGATCTCGGCGCGGCCGGCGGCGGCGCGCGCGATCGCGCTGAAGGACAAGCACACCTTCAAGGCGGAAATGGACGACGCGGCCCGCGACATCATGTTCGGCCACCTCAAGTCCAAGGTGGCGTAAGCACTGCGCAGGGTGGGCAAAGACGCACAGCGCCATGCCCACCCTGCATGCTGCGATCCTTTCGCTCTCACGGTGGCCAGTACGGCCTGCCCTTGTCATACCGGCCGTGGTCGACGACGTCGACGCGGCAGATACCGATATCCTGCAACTCGCGTTCGCTCATGGCAGCAAGCTGCCGCCATGCGCGCCGGTTCTCACGCCACTGCCTGATCCAGGCGAGCACACCTAACCCGCCGCGCGAACCGCGGCCGCCGGAAGCGGACCAAGCGCCTTCTCGGTCAGCACCGAGTCGCAATATTCCCGGATCTCCTTGATCCGGCCGCCGTCGAAGCGAAACACCAGGCAATAATCGTTGTCGTAGCGCTGGCCGTCCTTGGTGAGGTTGTTGCCCTTGGCCTCGACCGCGACGATGTCGCCGTCGGCGATGAAGCGGTGGGCGATGGTGCGGCCACGCTCCACCAGCCTGGAGCGGACGTGCCCGTGCAGGTCGTTCATGATCGATTGCTTGCCGGTGAAGGTGCGCGACCAGGAATATTGCCCGGTCACGGTCCAGATCGCGTCGTCGGCGAGATTGGCCACCAGCAGCGATTTCTCGCGCACCGCGGGATCGGGATCGCCCGCGATCGCGAATATCTCCTGCACCAGTTTCTTGTTGTCGGCTGCGCTCATGGCGCGTCTCCTTGTGTTGGATTGGCTCTGATTTTCAGGCACTTCCCCGAGCGAAGCGCTATTCGCTTCGCGTGAGAACGCCTTGCCCCCGGATCATGCGGCGCCGGCGCACATTCTTCCAATCGATAGGTGGTATGATATATATTCACCTGATGAATTTGAATTCGCTTGACCTCAATCTGCTGGTCGCGCTCGACGCCCTGCTGCGCGATGCCAATGTCAGCCGCGCCGCGATGCGGCTCAATCTGTCGCAGCCCGCGACAAGCCACGCGCTGCAGCGGCTGCGCGACCTGATCGGCGATCCGCTGCTGGTGCGCAACGGCGCGCGAATGGAGCTGACGCCGCGGGCGCAGGCGCTGCGTTCACCGCTGGCACAGGCGCTCGACCAGGTGCGCACGCTGTTCGTATCTGATGATTTCGACCCCGCGCGCAGCGAACGGCATTTCCGCCTGATGATGCCCGACCTCGCGGTCGAGCTGTTGATGCCGCGGCTGATGGAAAAGGTGACGCAGCTGGCGCCGAACGTCACCATCGATGTAGTGCCGTGGCGGAGCTCCGCGATCTTCACGCCCGAGTTCGCCCGCACCATCGATCTCGTGATTTCGATCGGCAATTCCTTCAAGGGATTTCACCGCCAGCGGCTCTACACCGATATCGATGCGCTGGCAGTGCGGCGCGGTCACCCCGCCGGCGTCAAACTCAGGAAGCGCGAGGCGTTCCTCGCCGCGCGGCATATCGCCGTGATCATCCGCGGCCACAACGAGGATCTGATCGACACCTGGCTGCGCGCCAAGGGCATCCAGCGACGGATCGCGCTGGTGGTGCCGGGCTATATCGAGGCGCTGCACGTCACGGCGCGCACCGACCTCGTCGCCTTCGTGCCGCGCCGGCTGATCTCCGCGCTGGCGAAACAATTATCGCTGGTGACGGTGACGCCGCCGCTCGATCCCGGTATCGACGAGCAGCATATGTTCTATCCGACACGAGCCCAGATGGATCCCGGCTCGATCTGGCTGCGCCGGCTGATGCTGGAGACCGGACGGGAGCTGGAGACGCGCAAGGTGTAGCGGCGCGCTCCACATCTCGTCCCGGCCTTCGCCGGGACGACACCGACTTCTTGGCTTAGCTTATCCGCTTACACCTTCTGCTCGGCCAGCACCTTCTGGACCGCCGGCCGCTGCTCCATCGCGGCGCGATGCGCCTTCACCTTGGGCAGGGTCGCGATGTCGACGCCGTCGCCATCGAGCCAGAGGGTCAGCGTGTAGAGATAGGCGTCGCCGACCGTGTAGCTGTCGCCCATCACCCACGGGCCCTTCAGCATGTCGCGCTCGATCAGGTTGAAGCAGGCGCCCATGGTCTTCGGGACCATCGACTTCATGTCGGCGAACGACGTCTCCTGGGTCGCCCAGCGCGCGCCGCGCATCTTGTGGGCGTGGCAGACATGCACCGTCGAGCAGAGGTAGGAATTGAAGGCCTGCAGCTTCGCGAACGCGAAGGCGTCGTCGAGCGGCGCGAGCTTCGCCTGCGGATAGGTCTGCGCGATGTAGGCCAGCATCGCCGGCGTCTCGGTGAGCACGCCGTGGTCGGTCACCAGCGCCGGAACGCGGCCCTTCGGATTGATCTTCAGATACTCCGGGCTGTTCTGCTGGTTGATCTTGAAATCAAGCCGCTCGACCGAATAGGGCGCGCCGGCCTCGGCCAGTGCAATGTGGGACGCGAGGGCGCAGGTGCCGGGGGCGGTATAGAGCTTGAGCATGTCGTTGTCCTCTGCGGGCCTTGTCGGTTCGGTGCGAACCCGGCCTGGCTTGTTTTGGGATGCGGCGGACGTTAGCGGCAGCCCCCCTTGCCGTCCACCCCGCGCGGTGCCGCGGACCTTGCCCGCAGCGGGGCCGCCATGCGATGACCATGACCAATCGAGGGGGGGGGTCATGACTGTACTGATTGCAGGTGGCGGAATTGGCGGGCTGACGCTGGCGCTCAGCCTGCACCAGATCGGCGTGCCCTGCCGCGTGTTCGAGAGCGTGCCCGAATTGCGGCCGCTCGGCGTCGGCATCAACGTGCTGCCGCATGCGGTGCGCGAACTGATCGAGCTCGGCCTGCACGATGTGCTCGACGCATCGGCGGTGCGCACCCGCGAGCTCGCCTATTTCTCCAAGCACGGCAAACCGATCTGGAGCGAGCCGCGCGGGCTCGAGGCCGGCTATAAATGGCCGCAGTTCTCGATCCATCGTGGCCGGTTGCAGCAGCTGCTGCTTGACGCCGCGACCGAACGGCTGGGACGTGAGAACATCCTGACCAGCCATCATCTCACCGGCTGGACCGAGACCGCTGACGGCGTCCGCGCCGACTTCATCGACAAGGCGACCGGCAAGCCCGCCGGCAGCTATGACGGCGCGGTGCTGATCGCCGCCGACGGCATCCATTCGGCGGTGCGCGAGAAGCTCTATCCGCAGGAAGGGCCGCCGATCTGGAACGGCCGCATCCTGTGGCGCGGCATCACCCGCGGCAATGCCTTCCTGACCGGCCGCACCATGATCATGGCCGGCCACGAGACCCTGAAATTCGTTTGCTATCCGATCTCGAAGGAGGCCGGCCCCGACGGCAAGTTCGACATCAACTGGGTCGCCGAGCGCCACATGCCGCCGACCTATCAGTGGCGCCGCGAGGACTATAACCGCACGGCAAAACTCGACGAGTTCCTGCCGTGGTTCGAGAGCTGGAATTTCGACTGGCTCGACGTGCCCGGTTTGATCCGGAACTGTCCGCATGCCTACGAATATCCGCTGGTCGATCGCGATCCGATCCCGCAATGGACCTTCGGCCGCGTCACGCTGATGGGCGACGCCGCGCACCCGATGTACCCGATCGGCTCCAACGGCGCCTCGCAGGCGATCCTCGATGCGCGCACGCTGACGCGCGAGATCCTGGCGCATGGCCCGACGCAGGCGGCGCTGTTAGCCTATGAGGCCGAACGGCGCCCGGCAACCACCGATCTCGTGATGCTGAACCGCCGCAACGGGCCCGAACAGGTCATGCAGCTCGTCGAGGAGCGCGCACCCGACGGCTTCGGCGTCGTCACCGAGGTGCTGTCGCAGCAGGAGCTTGAAGACATCGCCGCCAACTACAAGCGCGTCGCCGGCTTCCAGGTCGAGGGGCTGAACGCCAAGCCGCCGATCGTGCAGCGGGCGGGAGCCTAAGTGCTGCGTGCATCAAAGCGCCGCTCTATGATTCCGTCACCCTGAGGAGCCGCGAAGCGGCGTCTCGAAGGGTGCACGGCCCGCGCTGGTGGCCGTGCATGCTTCGAGGCTCGCTCCGCTCGCACCTCAGCATGACGGGTTTGCTATAGCGCGCACGCCGCCCTAGCGCAGCGCCCGCGACGCTTCCACCAGGCGGATGCTGCTGCTCGCCGTCGCGAGCAAAGTGCCGTCCGCGGCGGTCAACCGGCCCTCGACAAAGGCGATGGTCTTGCCGAGCTGCGTGACGGTCGCCTCGCCGGTGATCGGTCCGGGCTTGGCAGGCGCGAGGAAGTTCACATTCATCGTGATCGTCGTGGTGAAGAGCCTGCCCTCGGTCATGATGAACACCGCGGGGCCCATCGTGTCGTCGAGCATCGCCGAGAGCATGCCGCCCTGGACGAAGCCGGCCGGATTGCAGAAGTCCGGCTTGCCGTCGAACACGATCCTGATCCAGCCGTCCTGCGGACGTGCGTCAGCCACGTGCCAACCCAGCAGCTTTGCGACTGGCGGCATCGGGATGCGGTCGAGTGCGGTTGCGATCATGGCGGCCTCCATTTGGGACGTCGTAGCCGAGACCTGCTGCCAGCATGGTGTCAGCAGGTCTCCCCCCTAGAGATCCAGCCCGTGCGCGATGGCCTTGCGCATCACATTGGGAAACGCCTCGCCGTCCAGCGTCGCCACCGGCACCCAGCGCATGCCGTCCGGCGCGCGGGTCCGCGGCGGAACATTGGCCGTATAGACCACGAGCTCGAGCGGGAAGTGCGTGAACACATGGGTGACCACGCCGGTCTTGCGGTGCCAGCGCGTGACGCCCTTGAGCTCCGGCGCCTGTGCCAGCGCGGCGGCATCGGCCTGCCCGGCAAGCCATTGCGATCCCGGCACTTCGGTCATGCCGCCGAGCAGGCCTTTGTCTGGGCGCGAGCGCACCAGGAGTTCGGCGACGCGCGTCACCACGAAGGCGGCGCCGCGGCGCAACGTACCGCTCTTCTTCGGTGCCTTGCGCGGGAACGTCTCCTGATCGCCGCGGGCGCGGCCTGCGCAATCGTCATTCAGCGGACACAATGCGCAAGCCGGCTTCTTCGGCGTGCAGATGGTGGCGCCGAGATCCATCAGCGCCTGGGCGCTGTCGCCGGCGCGAGAGTTCTTGTCGCCGGCACGGGACGGGCCGAGCAATGTCGCGGCCATCTCCTTGATCAGCGGCTTGGCCTGCGGCAGCGCCGCCTCGATGGCGTAGAGCCGGGTGACCACGCGCTCGATGTTGCCGTCGACCGGCATGGTGCGGCGGTCGAATGCGATCGCGGCGATCGCCGCCGCGGTGTACGGCCCGATGCCGGGCAGCGCACCCAGGCCCTCCTCGGTGTCCGGAAAGGCCCCGTCATGGGTGTTCAGCACCGCAACCGCGCAGGCGTGCAGGTTGCGCGCGCGCGAATAATAGCCGAGCCCGGCCCACATCCTGAGGACATCGTCGAGCGAGGCGCGGCCGAGCGCAGTCACGTCGGGCCAGCGCGACAGGAATTTCTCGAAATAAGGTCCGACCGCCCTGACCGTGGTCTGCTGCAGCATGATCTCGGACAGCCAGACACGGTACGGATCGGCCCGCTCCCCCGCCTCCGCGCGCCACGGCAGCCGCCGCCGATGCCGGTCATACCAGGCAAGCAGCCGCGCCGGGCGGTCGGCTTGCTGGTCGGTCGGTTTGGTTTTGGCGGCCGCGCGCGAGCTCATGATGTTACTCTAGGACAGATCTTGCCCCGTCATGCCCGGGCTTGACCCGGGCATCCACGTCTTTCTTTGTCCGGGGAAACAAAGGCGTGTATGGCCGGGACAAGCCCGGCCATGGCGGCAGGAACGTTCCTCACCGAATTGCGGGATGCTATAACCCCACCCATGCCCAGACCCGGCCCGATCAGCGCAAAGCCCTTGTCGATCCTGCTCAGCGACGTCTTCACCGACGCCTATGCCAAGCAGGGCTTTGCCGCTCGCGAACTGGTGACGCGCTGGACCGAGATCGCAGGCGAGCGGATCGCGGCCTATTGCGAGCCCCTGAAGATCCAGTGGCCTCGGCCGGTCGAGGGGCAGCCGCAGGAGCCGGCCACGCTGGTGCTGCGGGTCGAGGGGCCGATGGCGCTGGAGATCCAGCACTCCTCCGACGTCATCCTGGAGCGGGTGAACCGCTTCTTCGGCTGGCACGCGGTCGGCCGCCTGACGATCCGGCAAGCGCCGCTTTTGCGCCGCGGCCGCCCCGCCCGGCCGCGCCCGCCCGACGCCAAAGACGTGGCCCGGGAGGCGGCAAACCTGGGCGCCGTCGAGGACGACGATCTGCGCGCCGCGCTGGCCCGCCTGGGTGCCTCGATCAAGCGAAATTGACGCTTTTCGCAGGCTCGGCCGCGAGATCCCGGCATTGCCACAATGGTCGTTTCAAGCTAGCGAAGGCTTCTTTTCGGGACCCCCTTCATTCTGGCGTGAATGCGCCAATCCGGGAGCTGACCTTGATCATCACGCGCCGCGCTTTCACCACCGCTCTCTCGCTGACCGGGCTTGCCGCCCTCGCCGGGCTGTCGCCGCTGCGCCTGATCACGGACGCGTTCGCGCAGACCGCCGCCGAGGTCGCCAAGCCGCAGTCGCTGCCCGACATGGGGCTCGGCCCGCAGGACGCCAAGGTGACCATCATCGAATACGCCTCGATGACCTGCCCGCACTGCGCCAATTTCAACGAGACCGTGTTCCCGAAGATCAAGTCGACCTACATCGATAGCGGCAAGGTCCGTTACGTGTTCCGCGAATTCCCCCTCGACATCAAGGCCGCCGCCGGCTCGATGCTGGCGCGCTGCATCGCCAAGGACGACGCGCCGAAATTCTTCGCGGTGATCGACCTGCTGTTCCGCCAGCAGAACGACTGGGTGGTCAAGAACACCACCGAGACGCTGACGCGGATCGGCAAGCAGGCCGGCCTCAGCCAGCAGCAGGTCGAGGACTGCCTGAAGGATCAGACGCTGCTCGACAAGATCGCCGCCGACCAGAAATACGCCAACGAGGTGCTGAAGGTGAACTCGACGCCGACCTTCTTCGTCAATGGCGAGATGCTGAAGGGCGAGACCTCGTTCGAGGAGTTCAGCAAGCACATCGACCCGCTGCTGAAGAGCTGATCCCGCGCCCGCGAATCTGACGTCATCATACCCGCGTTCGAGGCGCGGCACGATAATTGTGGATGATTTGCGATCACGGCATGCCGCCGTCGCATTATTTGGTTGTTGAAAACCTGATTCGCGCGATGCGAATCTTCGAGGACATGCAGAGGCCGCAAAACCCCTGTAAATCCCTTGCAAATCCCTTGGGAAAAGCTTGGTCAAGCGGTTGCCCTGACGCACCGGCATCGCCATTGTCGCCGCTCATGAGAGCTGCACGCAGCTATTCACCCCAGACACCGACATTGCCATCCATGGTATTGTCACGGCAGGGAGATTCGCGCCCGGCCAAACGAGATTTGTGTACATGAAGCTCACGCGCCTCCGCCTGCACGGTTTCAAGTCGTTCGTTGAACCCACCGATTTCATGATCGAGCCGGGCCTGACCGGCGTCGTCGGACCGAACGGCTGCGGCAAATCCAATCTCGTCGAAGCGCTGCGCTGGGCGATGGGCGAGACCTCGCACAAGTCGCTGCGCGCCGCCGACATGGATGCGGTGATCTTCGCCGGTTCCGGCAATCGTCCGGCGCGCAACCACGCCGAAGTCGTGATGACGATCGACAATTCCGATCGCTCCGCACCGGCCGCGATGAACGACAGCCAGCTGCTCGAAATCTCCCGCCGCATCGAGCGCGAGGCCGGCTCGGTCTACCGCATCAACGGCCGCGACGTCCGTGCAAGGGATGTGCAGATCCTGTTCGCCGACGCCGCCACCGGCGCGCGTTCGCCGGCGCTGGTCCACCAGGGCAAGATCGGCGAGATCATCCAGGCCAAGCCCGAGCAGCGCCGCCGCGTGCTGGAAGACGCCGCCGGCGTTGCCGGCCTGCACGCCCGCCGCCACGAGGCGGAACTGCGGCTGAAGGCGGCCGAAACCAACCTCACCCGCGTCGAGGACGTGATCGGCCAGCTCAGCGGCCAGATGGAAGGTCTGAAGAAGCAGGCGCGCCAGGCGATTCGCTACCGCGAGGTCGCCGCCAAGGTGCGCAAGTCCGAGGCCATGCTGTTCCATCTGCGCTGGATCGAGGCCAATGCCGACGTCAACGACGCCGCGCACACCCATGACATCTCCGTGCGCGAGATGGCCGAGCGCACCCGCGAGCAGGCCGAATCCGCCCGCATCCAGGCAATCCGCGCCGCCGAATTGCCGGCGCTGCGCGATGCCGAGGCGCGCGCCGCCGCCGGCCTGCAGCGCCTGACCAATGCGCGCGAGATGCTCGACCGCGAGGAGCAGCGCGCCAAGGAGCGGGTCGGCGAACTCGATCGCCGCCTCACCCAGTTCGCCCAGGACATCGCGCGCGAGCAGCAGCAGACCTCCGATGCCGACATCGCGCTGCAGCGGCTCGACACCGAAGACGCGGAGCTGAAGGAAGAGATCAAGTCGCGCGTCGAGAAGCGCTCCGGCGTCGACGAGCGCGTCTCCGAGGCCGAGGAGATCCTGGCCGCGACCGAGCGCCAGTTCTCCGAACTGACCACGCAGCTCGCCGACCTGACCGCCAAGCGCAACCAGCTCGAAGCCGGCGTGCGCACGCACCGCGACCGGCTGGCGCGGCTCGATCAGGAGATCGCCAACGTCCAGGCCGAGGAAACCAAGCTCGCGCAGGAGACCGGCAATCTCGGCGACATCGACGCGCTCGCCGCCGCCATGGAGATGGCGCAGCAGACGCTCGCCGAATCCGAGGCGGCCGTGCAGTCCAGCGAGGCGCATCACGCCGCCGTGCGGCAGACGCTGGAAGCCTCCCGCAATCCGCTCGCCGAAGCCGAGAAGCGGGTGCAGCGGCTCGAGACCGAAGCCCGTACCATCTCCAAGCTCGTCACCAGCGAGACCAAGAATCTGTGGCCGCCGATCATCGACGGCATCACGGTCGCCAAGGGCTATGAAAAGGCGATCGGCGCCGTGCTCGGCGACGACCTCGACGCGCCGGTGGATTCCTCTGCGCCGATGCGCTGGACCAATGTCGGGGAAGCCGCGGGCGATCCTGCGCTGCCTGACGGCGTCGAACGGCTGGCCGATCACGTCCAGGCGCCGCCGGAACTGGCGCGCCGTCTGGCCCAGATCGGCGTGGTGGCCAAAGAACGCGGCGCCGCGCTGGTGTCGCAGCTGAAGACCGGCCAGCGGCTGGTGTCGCTCGAAGGCGACGTCTGGCGCTGGGACGGCTTTGTCGCCGACGCCCATGCTCCAACTGGCGCCGCCCGCCGCCTCGCCGAACGCGCCCGCCTGGTCGATATCGAGCATGAGCTGGAACAGGCCCGCATCGATGCCGCCGCCAAGCGCCAGGCCCTGGAGACGGCTGAAGAAGAATTGCGCTCGGCGTCCGCCGCCGAAGGTGCATCGCGCGAAGCCGTGCGTGCCGCCCGCCGTGAGACCGACGCCGCGCGTGAACGCCATGCCGCGACCGAACGCGAGATCAACCGCCACTCTGCGCGCAAATCGGCGCTGACCGAGGCGCATAGTCGCGTCGCCGCCGACCGCGCCGAGGCCGAAGCGGCGCATGAGAACGCAGTTGCCGCGCTGTCCGAATTGCCGCCGGGCGTCGAGACCGAAGCCCAGCTCGCCGCGGTTCGTGCCGAGATCGACAACCAGCGCCGTGCCGCAGCGCAAGTCCGCGCCGAGGCGCAGGCGCTCGCCCGCGAGGCCGAGCTCGCTGACCGCCGCGTGCAGGCCATCGTTGCCGAACGCAACGAGTGGCAGAGCCGCAAGACCAGCGCCGCCTCGCAGGTCGGGACCATCGAGGAGCGTATCGCCGAGGTGTCGGCCGAGCGCGAGGAACTGGCCAATGCGCCGGAAGTGTTCGCCGAGAAGCGCAGCGCGCTGATCACGGAGATCGAGCACGCCGAGGGCGATCGCCGGATCGCCGCCGATGCGCTGGCGACGGCGGAAGCAGCGATGGCGGAAACCGATCGCCTCGCCAAGACCTCGCTCGAAGCGCTCTCCTCCTCCCGCGAAGCCACCGCGCGCGCCGAAGAGCGCATGGAAGGCACCCGCCGCCGCCTCGCCGACATCGAGCGCGAGATCCACGACATGCTCGAGGTCGAGCCCAGCGCGGTCGTCGGCATGGCCGAGATCGAGCCCGGCGCGGAGCTGCCGCCGGTCGCGCAGGTCGAGGAAGAACTTGAAAAGCTGCGCCGTGATCGCGAGCGCTTGGGCGCGGTCAATCTGCGCGCCGAGGAAGAGTTGAAGGAAGTCGAGACCCAGCACACCGCGCTGACCACCGAACGCGACGACCTGGTCGAGGCGATCAAGCGGCTGCGGCAGGGCATCCAGAGCCTCAACCGCGAAGCGCGCGAGCGTCTGCTGACCTCGTTCGAGACCGTCAACAACCACTTCAAGCGGCTGTTCACCGAGCTGTTCGGCGGCGGCGAAGCCGCGCTGCACCTGATCGAGAGCGACGATCCGCTTGAGGCCGGCCTCGAGATCATCGCCAAGCCGCCCGGCAAGAAGCCGCAGACGCTGTCGCTGCTGTCCGGCGGCGAGCAGGCGCTGACGGCGCTGGCGCTGATCTTCGCGGTGTTCCTGACCAACCCGTCGCCGATCTGCGTGCTGGACGAAGTCGACGCGCCGCTCGACGACCACAACGTCGAACGGTTCTGCACCCTGCTGAACGAGATGACGGCGTCGACCGAAACCCGCTTCATCATCATCACGCACAATCCGATCACGATGGCGCGGATGAACCGGCTGTTCGGCGTCACCATGGCGGAGCGCGGCGTGTCGCAGCTGGTGTCGGTCGACCTGCAGGGCGCGGTCGATATCCTCGACCAGAACGTGGCGTAACGCACTCAGGCGTCATCCTGAGGAGCCGCGCATTCGCGCGGCGTCTCGAAGGATGGGCCGCGACTCGTGATTGTCATCCTTCGAGGCTCGCAAGCGCTCGCACCTCAGGACGACGGCGAACCATGACTTCACCCGATCTCCCTGCCGAACTGCGCGCCGCCCTCAACGCCAGGCTCGAAGGCCTGTCGCGCAGCGATGCCGCCGGCCGCGCCGCCGTGATCTCACAGACCTATCGCGAGGGCGGCGGCTCCGGGACGATCCGGACCGAAACCGATGCGCTCGCCTATGCGCTGGCGCGGATGCCGGCGACCTATGCGGCCGTGGTGGCGAGCCTCAATGCGCTGACGGAGATCCGGCCGGATTTTGCGCCAGCGAGCCTGCTCGATGTCGGTGCCGGCCCCGCGACCGCGACCTGGGCGGCGGCGGAGACGTTCACATCGCTAAAGGGCTTCACCCTCCTCGACGCCAACGGCGCGTTGCGAACGCTGGCCGAAGGGCTGTTTCAACGCACCACACGCCTGCACGACGCCAGCTACCAACTCGGCCAGGCCCGCGCCTTGCTGGACAAGGCCGACCCAGCCGACCTCGTCGTCGCCAGCTACATGATCGGCGAGCTCGGCGAGGCCGAGCGCGCAACACTGGCCGATGCGCTGTGGTCCAAAGCTCGCGACACGCTGCTCGTCGTCGAACCCGGCACGCCCGCGGGCTATGCGCGGATCATCGCACTCCGCGCCCGATTGATCGCCGCCGGCGCGCATGTCACAGCCCCCTGCCCGCATGACGGCAGCTGCCCGCTGGTCGCACCCGACTGGTGCCATTTCTCGCAGCGCCTGCAACGCTCGCGCGCGCACAAGCAGGTCAAGGGCGTGGATGCCCCGTTCGAGGACGAGCGCTTCGCCTATGTCGCGCTGAGCCGCGCGCGCATTGAGAACCGGCCATCGCGGGTGCTGGCGCAGCCCGATGTCGGCAAGGTCGAGGTTGCGGCCAAGCTGTGTACGGCGGAGGGCGTCGTAGTCGCCAGGGTGCCCCGCCGCGCCAAGGCCGATTACGCCAGCGCCCGGCGCTGGCGCTGGGGCGATGCGGTTTAGCTATTTGCGTCGTCCCGGCGAAGGCCCGGACCCATAACAACCGATCCGGTTGCGAAGCGAAGCCGACGCCGCGTGTGCCCTTTCCGCGGCCGCGGCGTATGGGTCCCGGTCTACGCCGGGACGACGCCTTTGAACTAATTGCACACCATCGCGACCAACGATTGCCCACCTTTTCGCGGCGGGCTGCCCTGCGCCCCAATCTTGGGCTACGGTGCCGCCGTTTCGTCCATCAGGAGCTGCCCTGTCATGTCGACCAGCTGGATCGTTATCGGCGTCATCGTCCTTCTCGTGCTGTTTGCGTTCGGCGCCTACAATCGCCTCGTCGCGCTCGGCCAGCGGGTCAGCCAGGCCTTTGCCGACATCGATGTGCAGCTCAAGCAGCGCCACGACTTGATCCCGAACCTGGTCGAGACCGTGAGGGGCTACGCCGCGCATGAGCGCGGCACGCTCGACGACGTCATCAAGGCGCGCAACTCGGCGATCTCGGCGCAGGGACCGGCCCAGGTGTCGGCGGCCGAGAACCAGCTCTCCGGCGCGCTCGGCCGGCTGATCGCGCTGTCGGAGGCCTATCCGGACCTCAAGGCCAACGCCAATTTCCAGCAGCTCGCCTCGGAGCTTTCCGATCTCGAGAACAAGATCGCCGCCAGCCGTCGCTTCTTCAACAACGCGGTCCAGGAATACAACACCGGCATCCAGCAGATGCCGGCCGCACTGTTCGCCGGCATGTTCGGCTTCACCCGCAAGGATTTCTTCGACCTCGGCGCCAGCCGCACGGAGGTCGAGGCGGCACCGAGCGTGAAGTTCTGAGGCGCAACGCGCGCCGGCGAGAGGCTGCTCCGTCATGGCCGCCTATGGTCTCTACACGCACATCGCATCGAACAAGTTTCGTTCGATGCTGTTGCTCGCCGGGCTGTTCCTGCTGATCTACGTGCTGGTCTATGCCGGCGCGCTGGTCGCGGAGGTGATGATCGATAGCGGCCGCACGGCCGATTACTATCTGACCCATGCCTCGCGCGATCTGGTCTCGGCCTTCCCATGGGCGACGATCGCGGCGGTGGCCTGGATCGTGATCGCCTATTTCTTCCACCAGAAGATGATCGACGCCGTTACCGGCGGCGAAAGCGTGACGCGCCAGCAGCAGCCGCGGCTCTACAATCTGCTGGAAAACCTCTGCATCTCGCGCGGCATCCCGATGCCGAAGCTGAAGGTGATGGACAGCCCGGCGCTGAATGCATTCGCGACCGGACTGAACCCGCGCCAATACGCTATCACCGTCACCACGGGTCTGTTGAGGGCACTGAACGACCAGGAGATCGAGGCCGTGCTCGGCCACGAGCTCACCCATATCAAGAATGGCGACGTACAGCTGATGGTGGTCGCCGTGATCATCGCCGGCGTGGTCGGCTTCTTCGGCGAGCTGTTCTTCCGCCTGTTCACAAATCTGTCGTGGAGCGGCGGCCGCGGCGGAGGCGGCTGGTCGTCGTCGTCATCCTCCTCATCGTCATCCTCATCCTCGGACCGCGACAGCAAGGGCTCGGGCGGCGGCGCGATCATCGTCATCATCATCGCGGTCGCATTGATCATGCTGGCCTGGCTGCTGTCGCAGGTGGTCAAGCTCGCATTGTCGCGATCGCGCGAATTCCTCGCCGATGCCGGATCGGTCGAATTGACCAAAAATCCCGATGCGATGATCTCGGCGCTGCGCAAGATCGAGAACCGCGGCGAGTTGCCGGGCGCCACCTCGGCGGTGATGGAACTCTGCGTCGACAATCCGCGCGAGGGTTTTGCCGACCTGTTTGCCACCCATCCATCGGTGAAGTCACGGGTCGATGCCCTGGTGAAATACGCCGGCGGCCACGATCCCGGACCGCTGGCGCTGCCGGATGAGACGGAGCCGCAGGACCAGCCGTCCACGGCAGGTGACCAGCCCCCGCCGGCGACCCATGGCCCGTGGGGTGACACGCAGCCCGCACAACCGAACAATCCGCCGCCGCTGCCGGGCACGGGCCCCAGGCAGGGGCCGTTTGGTCCGCTTCAAGGTCCGATCCAGGGCCCCTGGGGCCCGCACCGCTGATCGTGCCCTAGGTTACTCAGTCCATTAAGGAAATCCCCACCAAGCCGGTCATGGGCACCTTAAGGAATTGAATTCTCCCTCGTTTCTGCCATGTTCGCGCCCAAAGCAGTATGGGGACTTGCCGATCGCCATCGCGGTCGGGAGCGCGCTTTAAGGGACTTCCATGGCAAAGCCGGTTGTGATCGTGGTGGGCGCTGACAAGGGCGGGGTCGGCAAGACCACCGTCTCGCGGACGCTCCTGGACTATTTCAGTGCCAATAATGTGCAGACCCGGGCGTTCGACACCGAGTCGCCGCGCGGCACGCTGAAGCGCTTCCATCCCGACATCACCGAGATCGTCGACATGACGACGACCGCGGACCAGATGAAGATCTTCGATACGCTGAACGCCGGTTCCTCGGTCACCGTGATCGACGTCCGCGCCGGCCTGCTCTCGCCCGCGCTGGCCTCGCTGCGCGATATCGGCTTCCTCGACGCCGCGCGCTCCGGCCAGATCACCTTCGCCGTGTTCCACATCCTCGGCCCGTCGATCGCCTCGCTGGACGAGATCGCCGAGACCGCCAACTTCATGGGCGGCGCGAAGTACTTCCTGGTGAAGAACTTCATCAACGACACCCAGTTCTTCCAGTGGGACCAGGCGACCTACAATTCCTACTTCCACCGCATCAAGGATGCCGTCGACCTCACCATCCCGAAGCTCAACGAAATGGCCTACGAGCAGGTCGAGGTCTCCTCGGTTCCGTTCCTGAAATTCGTCGCCAACAAGGGCATCAACGACGACGCCGCCAACTACTCCTTCGTGCTGCGCGGCTATGTCCGGCATTGGCTCGCCAATGTCTGGAGCGAGTACGACCGGATCAAGCTGACCGACCTGGTCGGCGCCAAGTCGGCCAAGGGCGAAAAATAGTCGCGCGCAAGGGCAGCGAAAAGTCGCGCTCGGTAGCGAAAAAATCGCGCCGGGGGGCGGCGATGGGGCTGGATTGGGCGAAAATTTGGCCTGATATAGCGGGCGATGTCGTCCACGCCCGTTTACATCATCTGCTCGCCCCGCCCGCAGGTCGGCAAGACGCTGATCGCGCGGCTGCTCGGCGAATTCCTGCTGCTCAAGAACGGCGACGTCGTCTGCTACGACATCAATCTGAAGGAGCCGTCGCTGCTCGACTATCTGCCGCGGATCACCGAAACCGCCGACGTAATCGACACCTACGGCAAGATGCAGCTGATGGACCGCGTCATCGTCAATGACGGCATCGCCAAGGTGATCGACCTCGGCTACCACGCCTTCGACGAATTCTTCAAAATGGTCGACCAGATCGGGCTGATGAAGGAGGCGCTGCGCCGGCGCGTCTCGCCTGTGATCCTGTATGTGGCCGATACCGACCGCGCCTCGGTGCACGGCTACCAGACGCTGCAGGGCATGATCCCGCCGAACGCCCTCGTCGTCATCGACAACGAGTTCGTGGTGCGCGGCGAGCTGCCGCCCGTCATGACCGGCAGCCGGGTGCTACGCTTCCGCGCCCTGCCGGTGTTCCTGAAGACCTATATCGACCGGCTGACCTTCTCCTTCACCGGCTATCTGCGCCAGGAGAAGGACTCATCGACCGAGCTGCATCAGTGGATCCGGCGGAATTACACCACCTTCCGCGATCTCGAGCTGAGCATGCTGCTGCAACGGGGATGACTGTCGTCCCGGCCAAGCGAAGCGCGAGCCGGGACGACGTGTGGAGGGAGTGCCGCTAATGCCCCTCGAACGCCATCAGCGTGCGTACCGGAACGTCCATCGCGCGCAGCTTGGCGGCGCCGCCGAGATCGGGCAGGTCGATGATGAAGCAGGCCGCGACCACATTGGCGCCGATCTGGCGCAGCAGCTTCACCGCGCCCTCCGCGGTTCCGCCGGTCGCGATTAGATCGTCGACCAGGATCACGCGCTCGCCGGGCTGCACGGCGTCGGCATGCATCTCCATCTCGTCGATGCCGTATTCCAGCGAGTAGGCGATCCGTACCGTGGTGTGCGGCAGCTTGCCCTTCTTGCGGATTGGCACGAAGCCGGCCGAGAGCTGATGCGCCACCGCGCCGCCCAGGATGAAGCCGCGCGCCTCGATCCCCGCGACTTTGTCGACCTTCGCCCCCGCCCAGGGATGCACCAGCTCATCGACCGCGCGGCGGAAAGCCCGGGCATCGGCAAGCAGCGTCGTGATGTCGCGAAACAGGATGCCCTTCTTCGGGTAGTCCGGGATGGTGCGAACGGTCGCCTTGATGTCGTGGTCGAAGGTCATTGGTCTCGCAATCCTCAATTGGCCGGCGGATTAAGCCGGAATGCATTCTCGACAATGCGCAGGCCCACCTCGTTGCCGAGCGACATCAGCGATTCCGGATGGAATTGCACGCCGCCGACCGGCAGGGTCTTGTGCTCGATCACCATCGCGACGCCGTCTTCGGTGGTCGCGGTCACCGCCAGCACCTCGGGCACGCTGTCGCGCTCGACATAGAGCGAATGATAGCGGCCGATCACGATCTCATTGGGCAGATTGTGCATCAGCCTGCCGCCGCGGACCCGGACGCGCGAGGGCCGGCCATGCGCGGGTTGGCCGAGCTGGCCGAGCTGGCCGCCGAAATATTCGCCGATCGCCTGCACGCCGAGGCAGACGCCGAAGATCGGCAGCTTCTTTTCCAGCGCGGTGTCGATGGTCCTCGCGATGCCGAAATCCTCCGGGCGCCCCGGCCCGGGCGACAGCACCAGCAAGTCCCATCCCCGCTGCTTCAGCATGTCCTGGGCATGGATGTGCCGGACCACGGTCACGTTGGCGCCGACCTGGCGGAAATAGTCGGCCAGCATATGCACGAAGCTGTCGTCGTGATCGATCAGGAGCACGTTCTTGCCCGAGCCGGTGGCGTCAGGCGCAAAATCCGACAGCGGCTTCGGCGGATCGCCGCGCAGCGCCTGGAACAGCGCCGCAGCCTTGACCTGGCATTCGCGGTCCTCGGCGGCCGGATCCGAGTCGAACAGGCAGGTGGCGCCGACGCGCACCTCGGCGAGGCCGTCCTTCATGCGGATGGTGCGGATGGTCAGGCCGGTGTTGATGCTGCCGTCGAAGTTCACGCAGCCGATCGCGCCGGCGTACCAGCGCCGCGGCGACCGCTCATGATCCTCGACGAACTGCATCGCCCACAATTTCGGCGCGCCGGTCACGGTCACGGCCCAGGCATGGGTCAGGAAAGCATCGAGCGAATCGAAGCCCGGCCGCAGCATGCCCTCGACGTGATCGACGGTATGAAACAGCTTTGAGTAGGTCTCGATCTGCCGCCGCGCCAGCACCTTGATGGTGCCGGGCACGCAGACGCGCGCCTTGTCGTTGCGGTCGACGTCGGTGCACATGTTGAGCTCGAACTCGTCCTTTTCCGAGTTCAGGAGCTTGCGGATCTGCTCGGCATCGCCGATCGAGTCCGAACCGCGCGCGATGGTGCCCGAGATCGGGCAGGTCTCGACCCGGCGGCCGTCGGAGCGCACGAACATCTCGGGCGACGCGGAGACCAGGAATTCGCCGTCGCCGAGATTCATCAGCGCGCCATAGGGCGACGGATTGATACGGCAGAGCCGCTGGAACACCTCCGCCGGCGAACGCTCGCAGGGCTCGGCAAACAGCTGCCCGGGCACTGCCTCAAACAGATCACCGCGGGCGAACGCCGCGCGCGCGACTTCAACCGTCGCCTGGTATTCGCCCGGGGCGTGATCGGCAAAGCCCTGCCGCCCGGTCTTGGCGTAGAGGCTCGGCGCGGTCTCGTGCGACTGGCCGGCGGTCGATTTGCCCTTCCACGCAAACTCGTAATTCAGCGCCACGCCGCGGCCGGTGGCGCGGTCATAGGCCAGCAGCCGGTCCGGCACGTAGAGCACGATGTCGCGCTGGTCGGCCTCGCGGGTGCGCTTCTGCACGAGGTCCTCGATCTGGAAGACGAGGTCGTAGGCGAAGGCGCCGAACAGGCCGAGCAGCGGATCGGCATTGGAGGTGAACGCCGCCACCATGTCGCGCACCAGCGACATCACGCTGGCGCGGCGGGTGCGCTGGTCTTCCTCGACCGGCGCGGCGCCGCGGATGATATGACCGGCGAGCCGCGTTGCGCTCCGCTCCGTGATCACGACGCAGGGCTCGCGCAGCACGTCGCCAAGGAAGGCGATCAGGACCTCGCCGCGCGGGTTCAGCGCCTGCAACGAGAAATCGGTACCTGAGGTTTCCAGCACCAGCGGCGGGTCGGCAAAGCCGAGGTCAAAGCTCTCGTAGCGGCCCGGCACTGTCGTGCCCGAAGACAGCACCACGCCGCGGCGGCGGTCCAAGAGCGCGATCAGCTCGTCGAGGCGGTTGGCGCCGCCGGTGAACTGCTCGACCACGCGCGCAACCGCAAGGCCGCCATTGGTGAGGTATTCGCTTCGAGCCGGCAGGGAGAAGACTGTCCTGTTCATGTGATCCTCTTACGAAACTTGGGAAGAGAGCGCCACACAGGACAAACGAAGGGAGACCGTCGCACTGCGATGGCGACCTTCGACGTTTCTGAGAAATGAAAACGCACCGGCCACCTATGAGAAGGTGGGCCACCAACGACGGGATGGACTGGCAACGGTGCTCATGGCCGCTACTCACCACCCGACGCGTGCCGTGTCAAGGGATGGCCCGACACCCCTGCCCCAAGGCGGGACGGCATTTTCGGGGTTTGAAGCGACCGGAATCCGCGTAGGATTTGTCGAAATAGCGGTGACCAGCCGCCCAAAAAACAGACAGATGGTGGAGGCGCAGATGGCGATTTTGGGTCTCGGATATGCCGGCTTCGGCTCCGACGCGCTCGACGACTGGCGGCAATTCGGTACCGGCCTGGTCGGGCTGCAGTCGATCGAGCGCGGCAACTCGCTGCTTGCCTTCCGGATGGACGACCGCAAGCAGCGCATCGTGATCGACCGCGCGCAGGGCGAAGGGACAAGGTTCTTCGGCTGGGAGGTGGCGGATGCCGCAGCCCTCGACGCGCTGGCGGCGCGGCTTGAGCATGCCGGCGTTGCCGTGACCGCCGAGCCGCAGGCGCTCGCCGATACCAGGCGGGTGCGCGGCCTGATCTCGTTTCGGGATCCCGCCGGCAACCGTATCGAGGCGTTTCATGGCGCCGAGATCGACGACACGCCGTTCCGGCCGGGCCGATCGATCTCCGGCTTCCGCACCGGGCCGCTCGGCCTCGGCCACGCCGTGCTGACGGTCGAGAATCTCGCCCCTGTCATGAGCTTCTATGTCGACGTGCTCGGCTTCGGCCTCAGCGACTACATCGAAAAGCCGTTCCGCGCCTATTTCTTCCACGTCAATGCGCGCCACCACTCGCTGGCGCTGATCGAGACCGGCAGCAACGGCATGCATCATCTGATGGTGGAATTGTTCTCGCTCGACGATGTCGGTCAGGCCTACGACATCGCGATGAAGGAAGACCGGGTCAACGTCACGCTCGGCCGCCACACCAACGACCTGATGACCTCGTTCTACGCCAAGTCGCCGTCAGCCTTCATGGTCGAGTGCGGCTGGGGCGGCCGCGAGATCGATCCGGCGAACTGGACGCCGTTCGAGATGCATGACGGCCCGAGCCTGTGGGGCCACGAACGCGTCTGGCTGTCGCCGGAAGACCGTGCCGTCGCGCGCGAGATGCGGATGCGCGCCGCCTCGGAAGGCAAGCGCGCGCCGGTGCAGGTGCTGGAAGGCAATTTCAAGCTGATGTCGGGGACCTGCCCGTGGTGGGACGGGGTGAGGCGACCTGGCTGATTCGGTGAGCTATTCCTGCCAACCGTGATTATTTCAGAGCTGTTCAACCGACCGCTACGGTCGGTCATTGACAGGCCATCATTCAATCTGAGATAGCACCAAGATGCCGGGTAAACTGTCAATACCATATTGATCATCGCGTGTGACTTCGGAGGTGTCCCCTGCTTTTTTCCAGCGACGCCGAACTGGCAAACCTGTCACACTTTGCGGGACGGCATTTGGCTATTGCCAGTCGAATTATTCTTGATGACGGTTTCTTGCTTCCGTTCGGACTGAAATTGACACTGAGCTTCTGGAGCGGCGCAACAGAAGAAATCGTCGGACTGCGAACGGACGACCCCAACCTCATACTAGAGATGGCGGAAAGCTGGTTCATGACGGATCACAAGAAAGCAAAATTCGTCAGTGTCGCGATCGACAGTTTCAGCACGGTCGACGGCGCTCGAACAGCCGCCGTCATCATATCGGCGCGCCCCAAGGACTTCTCGAGCAGAATTCTGGTTTTCCTGCCCTACACACCGAAAACCGAGAACTCGCCAACCGTTTTGCGGGCTCCGCGTGTCGATTTCCCGGCAGAAAGCGTCTCGCTTATGCCGAAACGGGACTTTGTCCTGACGAATCTGTTGCGGGGGCGCGAGAGCCATCCAGTGAGCAAACCGGGTGTGCAATAACAACCCGGCGGATCAGTTCGCCGTGGACGCCGACCTCCGCAGCATTCACGTTTCCCTTTTCAAACGGGTCGGCGACGTATGCCGTCTCGATCTCACCCGAGATGCTTCCTGAAGAAGTCCGTCGCGCGGTCCCAGGCCAGTTCGGCGCACTGCCGGTCGTGCACCGACAGGCGCTGCTCGTTGCCGAAACCGTGCTCGGCGTCATAGCGATACAGCTCCAGCGACTTGCCGGCGGCCCTCATCGCCTTCTCAAAACCATCGACCAGTGCCGGCGTGCACCAGTCGTCCTTGGTGGCGAAATGGCCTTGGAGCGGAATTCTCACGTCCGCCGGCTTGGCCGCCTGCTCCGGCGGAATGCCGTAGAACACCACACCGGCGGTCAGCTCCGGGATCTTGGTGGCGCCGATGATGGTCACCGCGCCGCCGAGGCAGAAGCCGGTCAGGCCGACCTTGGCGCCGTTCTTGCCAAGATATTGCGCGGCGCCGCGCACCGTCTGCGTGGTGGCGTCCATGAAGTCGAGCGAGTTCATCTCTTTGCCGGCCGCGTCGGTGTCGTGATACGGCACCACCTTGCCCTTATAGAGATCGGGCGCCAGCGCATCGAAACCGGCCCGCGCGAAGCGGTCGCACATTCCCTTGATCTGGTCCTGCAGCCCCCACCATTCCTGGATCACGACGACCCCGGGCGCGTTGCCGCGCGCGGCGTTGGCGAGATAGCCTGACGCTTCCTTGCCGTCCGGACGCTTGAAGTTGATGCTGGTACCCATGAGTTCCTCCGCAATGTTTGCCGGCCGATTGGCCGGCATTTTGTCCGCACTACAGCCAGGAAGCAATCAATTAGCCGTCATTGCGGGCCAACGGCTCGCAATGACGGGAGCAAACAAAAAAGCCCCCGAAGGGGCTTTCTCAAACGCGCGATACCATGCCCGAGGTCAGTGAGCGTCGGCCCAGACCTTGCGCTTGGTGAAGTACATCAGGATGGCGAAGATCACGAGGAAGAAGAACACCTGCATGCCGATCCGCTTGCGCTCTTCCATGTGCGGCTCGGCGGCCCACATCAGGAACGTGGTGACGTCGTGCGCGTACTGCTTGACCGTCGCCGGCGAACCGTCGTCGAAGGTCACCTGACCGTCGGACAGCGGCTTCGGCATCTTGATGGCATGGCCGGGGAAGTACTTGTTGTAGTACGAGCCTTCCGGGATCGTCACGCCGACCGGGACCTTGTCCTCGAAGCCCTGCAGGATGGCGTCGACGTAGTCGGGTCCCTGCTCCTGGTACTGGCTGAAGAAGTCGATCACGAATTGCGGGAAGCCGCGCTTGTAGGACCGTGCCTTGGTGATCAGCGAGAGGTCGGGCGGCGCCGCGCCGCCATTGGCCGCGCGCGCGGCCTGCTCGTTCGGGAACGGCGCCGGGAAGTAGTCCGCTGGGCGGCCCGGACGCTCGAACATCTCGCCCTGGTCGTTGGGGCCGTCCTTGATCTTGTACTCGGACGCAAACGCAGCCGCCTGCGCCTCCGAATAGCCGGGGCCGCCGGCATCGGCGAGGTTGCGGAACGCGACATAGGACAGGCCGTGGCAGGCCGAGCAGACTTCCTTGTAGACCTTCAGGCCACGCTGCAGCGAGCCGCGGTCATACTTGCCGAACGGGCCGGAGAACGACCAGCTCTGCGCCGGCGGGGCGTCGCCGCCCTCCTCGGCCTTGGCGTTCTGGGTGCTGCCGGCGAACAGGCCGCCAGCCACCACCAGCGCGAGCATGACGGAGGCTGCGGTCGCGGCCCTGCCCTTGCTCTTCGCCAGCACGTCGTCGGCGATCGAGTTCGGCACCGGGCGCGGCGTCTCGATGCGGGCGAGCAGCGGCAGCACGATCAGGAAGTAGGCGAAGTAGCACACCGTCAGGATCCGGCCGGCGATCACATAGATGCCTTCCGGCGGCTGCGAGCCGAGATAGCCGAGCAGGATGCAGACCACCACGAAGATCCAGAAGAACTGCTTGGCCAGCGGACGATACTTCGACGAACGGGTCCGTGCGCTGTCGAGCCAGGGCAGGAAGCACAGGATGATGATCGCCGAGAACATCGCCACGACGCCGGCGAGCTTGTTCGGGATCGAGCGCAGGATCGCGTAGAACGGCAGATAGTACCATTCAGGCACGATGTGCGCCGGGGTCACGCCGGGGTTCGCCGGGATGTAGTTGTCGGCGTCGCCGAGATAGTTCGGCATGTAGAAGATGAACCAGGCGAAGAAGATCAGGAAGCACGACACACCGAACGCGTCCTTGATCGTCGCATACGGGGTGAACGGCACGGTGTCCTTCTCGGTCTTGGCCTCGACGCCGGCCGGGTTGTTCTGCCCCGCGACATGCAGCGCCCAGACGTGCAGCACGACCACGCCGGCGATCACGAACGGCAGCAGATAGTGCAGCGAGAAGAAGCGGTTCAGCGTCGGATTGCCGACCGAATAGCCGCCCCACAGCAGGGTCACGATGCTCTCGCCGAAATACGGCACGGCCGAGAACAGATTGGTGATGACGGTGGCGCCCCAGAAGCTCATCTGGCCCCACGGCAGCACGTAGCCCATGAAGCCGGTCGCCATCATCAGCAGGTAGATGATGACGCCGAGGATCCACAGCACCTCGCGCGGCTCCTTGTACGACCCGTAATAGAGACCGCGGAACATGTGGATGTAGACGGCGAAGAAGAACATCGACGCGCCGCAGGCATGCATGTTGCGCAGAAGCCAGCCGTAGTTGACGTCGCGGACGATAAGCTCGACCGACTTGAAGGCGAGATCGGCGTGCGGCGTGTAGTGCATCGCCAGGATCACGCCGGTCAGGATCTGCAGCGCCAGCATCATCGAAAGGATGGCGCCGAAGGTCCACCAGTAGTTCAGGTTGCGCGGCGTCGGATAGGCCACGAACGAGGAGTGGACGAGGCCGAAGATGGGAAGGCGCCGTTCGATCCACTTCAAGGCGGGGTTGCTCGGTTGAAAATCAGATGGTCCGCTCATTGATGCGATCCTGAAGAAGAAAAACGACGCGATGGGTCCAAGGGGAAGCCGAAGTCCCGTGATGTCCGGGACTTAGCCGATCTGGATTTTGGTGTCGGTAAGGAAGGCGTAGGGCGGCACCGGCAGGTTGGCGGGTGCCGGCCCCTGGCGGATACGACCGGAGGAGTCGTACTGCGAGCCGTGGCAGGGGCAGAAGAAGCCGTCGTAATTGCCCTCATGGGCGATCGGGATACAGCCGAGATGGGTGCAGATGCCGATCACGACCAGCCACTGGTCGTGGCCTGCCTTGACGCGGGCCGAGTCGGGCTGCGGATCGGGCAGGCTCGAGAGCGCGACGCTCTGGGCCTCCTGGATCTGCTTCTTGGTACGGTGGCTGATGTAGATCGGCTTGCCGCGCCAGAAGACCTTGATGTCCTGGCCCTCGGCGATCGGCGTCAGATCGACCTGGATCGGCGCGCCGGCCGCGATCGTCGCGGCATCCGGGTTCATCTGGGCAACCAGCGGCCAGACGGTCGCGGCTGCGCCGACGACGGCGGCAGCTCCGGTTGCAACAAAGAGAAAATCACGGCGTGTCGGATGGTCCGCCGAAGACGCTGTCGTCACGATTCCTAGCCCTTTCTTTTCTGCAGCCGGTGGAACCGCCCCGGAGACGCAGAACGCGCCCCAAGAAAGGCTGCCGGCGCCCGCGGCCCCCGCGGCGGCAGAAAACCGCTATTCCCCACCCCAAATGGCGGAACAGCAGTCCAGAATCGTTCTATTGGCACCCTTGCCGGACGAGCGCAAGCCCGCTATCGGCTCGCACACGTGCAATGCACGAAATCCGCGCCAAGCGATGTTTTATTGAGACAATTTCATCCGGATTTCACAGGTCGCCCGCACCATGCAGATCGCGCTGTTCCAGCCCGACATCCCCCAGAATACAGGGACGATTCTGCGCCTCTGCGCCTGCCTGGACGTGGCAGCCCATATCATCGAACCGGCAGGGTTCGACACCTCGGACCGGAATTTCCGCCGGGCGGGTATGGACTATCTCGACCATGTGCGGTTGAAGCGTCACGACTCATGGTCGAAATTCGAGGAATGGCGGGCCGAGGCCGGATGCCGGCTGGTTCTGTTCACGACCAAGGCAGCGAAATCCTACCTTGATTTCGCGTATTCGGCCTCCGATGTGCTGCTGTTCGGGCGCGAAACGGCAGGGGTGACCGACGCGGTTGTGGCCGCCGCGGATGCGCGGCTGCTGATTCCGATCAGGCCGTCCCTGCGCTCGCTCAATGTGGCGGTCACCGCGGCCATGGCAGTCGGAGAGGCGCTGCGGCAGACGGGTTCAGGACTTGCCGGTTCAGGACTTGCCGGCTCAGGACTTGCCGGCTCAGGAACTGCCGGTTCGGTAACTTAAGGGATATTTGGTGAGCTACGCGGTCAAGGAGATATTTCTCACCCTGCAGGGCGAAGGCGCCCATGCGGGCCGGGCCTCCGTGTTCTGCCGCTTCGCCGGCTGCAATCTCTGGAGCGGCCGCGAGCAGGACCGCGCCGGCGCAGTCTGCTGGTTCTGCGACACCGATTTCGTCGGCACCGACGGCACGCTCGGCGGCCGCTATGCCGACGCGACCGAGCTCGCCGGCACCATTGCCGCGCAATGGACCGGGGGCGAAGCCGACCGCTACGTGGTGCTGACCGGCGGCGAGCCGCTGCTGCAGGTCGATAAAGCTCTGATCGAGGCCCTGCACGGCCACGGCTTTGCGATCGCGATCGAGACCAACGGCACCATCGCCCCGCCCGACGGGCTCGACTGGATCTGCGTCAGCCCCAAGGCCGCAACCGAGCTCGTGGTGCGCAAGGGACACGAGCTCAAGCTGGTCTATCCGCAACCGGAAAACGCGCCGGAGGACTTCGCCGGGCTCGCCTTCGAGCGCTTCTCGCTGCAGCCGATGGACGGCCCCGACGTGATCGAAAATACCGAGCGGGCGATCGAATACTGCCTGAAGCACCCGCAATGGCGCCTCAGCGTGCAGACGCACAAGACGCTCGGCATTAGATGAACTCTACTTTGTCAGAACTGGATTGTTGAACGAGATGTGGGAATTGACGAAAGCGTTTCGGTTCGAGGCTGCGCATGCGCTATCCGGAACGACCTTTGGCACCGCCAGCGAGGAGATCCACGGTCACTCGTTTCGAGCCGAGGTTACCGTCCGCGGCACGCCCGATCCGAAAACCGGGATGGTGGTCGATCTCGGCCTGCTCGAACGCGCCATGGCCGAGGTGCAGAAGACGCTCGACCACAAGTTCCTCAACAAGATCGAGGCGATCGGTGTCCCGACGCTGGAGAATCTCTCACGCTTCATCTGGGAGCGATTGCAACACGCGGGCAAGCTGACCCGCGTCAGCGTCCATCGCGACAGCTGCAACGAGAGCTGTACCTATTTCGGCCCGCAAGGTTAGCCATGCTGCCAACAGACCCCACCATCATAGAGGACCGCAAGGCGCGTGCGCGCAGCTGGTTCGAGGCGCTGCGCAACGAGACCTGCGCGGCCTTCGAGACGCTCGAGGACGATGCCCCCGCAGCGCTTTATCCCGGCAACGCCGGCCGGTTCGTGCGCACGCCTTGGGACCGCACCGACCACACCGGCAAGCCCGGCGGCGGCGGCGTGATGTCGATCATGAAGGGCCGGCTGTTCGAGAAGGTCGGCGTGCACTGCTCGACCGTGCATGGCGAGTTCGCTCCCGAATTCCGCGCGCAGATTCCCGGCGCTGCCGACGATCCGAGGTTCTGGGCGTCGGGCATTTCGCTGATCGCGCATTTGCGCAATCCGAACGTGCCCGCCGTGCACATGAACACCCGCTTCGTCGTCACCACCAAGGCCTGGTTCGGCGGCGGCGCCGATTTGACGCCGGTGCTGAACCGGCGACGCACCCAGCAAGACCCCGATACGGTCGCCTTCCATGCCGCGATGAAAGCGGCCTGCAGCGGACCGAACGGCGTCGCCGACTACGACAAGTACAAGAAATGGTGCGACGACTATTTCTATCTGCCACACCGCAAGGAAGCCCGCGGCATCGGCGGCATCTTCTATGATTGGCACGACAGCGGCGATTGGGAAGCCGACCTCGCCTTCACCCAGGACGTCGGGCGCAGCTTCCTGAATATCTATCCCGACCTGGTGCGGCGCAATTTCGAGGCCGCCTGGAGCGCGGAGGATCGCGACGAGCAGCTGATCCGCCGCGGCCGCTATGTCGAATTCAACCTGCTCTACGATCGCGGCACCATCTTCGGCCTGAAGACCGGCGGCAATGTGGATTCGATCCTGTCGTCGCTGCCGCCGGAGGTAAAATGGCCGTAATGAACCTGCCGCGCGCGATGCTGATCGACATGGATGACACCATCCTGTCGGCCTATGGACGTCCCGAGATCGCCTGGAACACGATCACCACCGAGTTCGCCGCGGAGCTCGCTCCCCTGCCCCCTGACGTGGTCGCGACCGCGCTGTTGGCCTCTGCACGGCAATTCTGGTCGACCGCCGAGCCGATCTGGCGGATCAAGCTCGGCGAGGCGCGTCGGCTGACCGTGAAGGGCGGCTTCGCTCAGCTTGCGGCGGCCGGCCACCGCGCGCTGCCGGACGATCTCGCGGACCGCATCGCCGATCGCTTCACCGCCTATCGCGAGGAGGAGATGTTCATCTTCCCCGGCGCGCATGAGGCGATCGATACATTCAAGGCGCTCGGCATCAAGCTCGCGCTGGTCACCAACGGCGCCGCCGACATGCAGCGCGCCAAGGTCGAACGCTTCGCGCTCGGCCATCGCTTCGATCACATCCAGATCGAGGGCGAGCACGGCTTCGGCAAGCCCGAGGAGCGCGCCTATCTGCACGCGATGCAGGCGCTCGGCATCACCGCATCGGATACCTGGATGATCGGCGACAATCTGGAGTGGGAAGTCGTGGCGCCGCAGCGGCTTGGCATTTACGCGATCTGGATGGACGTGCACGGCGTCGGGCTGCCGCCGGGATCGACGATCAAGCCCGACCGCATCATCCGCTCGCTGACCGAACTGGTTCCGGCCGCGCGCAAATAACGCAGCTTCTGTTTTCACAGCAAATCGGCCGTGCCAGGCGCCGGCCGTGATCGCACTGTCATCACCGGTCGCTAGCTTGCCGTCCGCGTCATCCAGCGCGGAGGGAAAATCATGGAACTGAAACCAGGCGATGTCGTCATGCTGAAATCCGGCGGCCATCCGATCACGGTGGTCGAAGTCGACGAGGACAAGGTCGAGTGCCTGTGGATGGGCACGGACGGCGATCTGTTTCGCGAAACCCTGCCGCTCGTCGCACTCGAATCGACCGAGATCGATCCGGAAGATGACGAGGAAGACGACGAAGAAGAGGATGACGAGGAAGACGACGAGGAAGAGGAGGACGACGACGAGGACGGCGACCGCAAGAAGAAGCGCAAGGCTGCTTGACAAGGCTGCGTGAGATGTCTTCAGGCGATGCTGCCCGGCGCGCCGCCGGCAGCGTCGCCTCCACTTCTCGTCACAACGCGCGCAGCGCGCTCGAGATCATCACCACGCCGCCCGTGATCACGGCGGCATCGAGGATCGCGGTGTGGATATGCACCGGCATCCGCTCGACAAAGGCCTTGGCCAGGAACGCGCCGGGAATGGCGACCAGCCCGATCAGGAGCGCAAGCGCCAGCACCTGCGCGGTGATGACGCCGGTCAAGCCGAACACAGAGATCTTGACCGCGGCACTTGTGAGCGAGATCACCGCATCGGTTGCGACCACGGCAGCGCCCTCGAGGCCCGCCGCCATCAACAGCGACAGCAGAATGACACCCGAGCCCGCGGTGCCGCCGACCACGATGCCATAGCCGACCGCGCCGGCCGCAAGTCCCCGCTCACCGATCCTGACACTGTGCCTGCGCAACAGCCGCCTCAGCGGGACGCTCAGGATCAGCATGCTCCCGATCACCAGCGAGGCGCCGGCGCTGCTGAGCCGCGTGTAGCCGTAGGCGCCGAGCGCCGTGGAGAACAGCGCGCCCACGATCACGATGATCGCCTTGCGGCGGTCGGCAAATCTGACAAAGGCGAGGAAGCGGCTGGAATTGGTGAAGATCGACGAGATCGCGATGATCGGCACGACCGGCTCGGCGCCGACCATCGGCACCAGCACCAGCGGCATTAATGCGCCGGTGCCGTAGCCGGCGAGGCCTCCGATCACGGAAGCAAACAGGGCAACGGCTGCGACAAGAAATATTTGAAGGAGCGAGATGTCGGAGAAGCCGGAGAGAAAGTTCACAGTCGATGATCGCGGGTGAAGCGGGAAACGGTCTGGTCGGCGATGCCAGACAGCACCTGCGGATCCAGCGGGAAATCCGCGGCAAGCCAAGCATCCTCGGCCAGGGTCAGTACATGCCCGAGCGCAGGTCCTTCGGCAATCCCGCGCGCGATGAAATCCGACGCCCTCAAGGGAAAGTGAGGCGCGCGCCAGCGTTGCGGCAGCGTGGCGAGCGCGTGCCACTGCTCGACGTCGCGGTTCGCGCCGGTTCGCGCCCAGGCGAGCAGCAGCCGGTCGCGATAGGGCTCCTCGTCGAGCCGGTAGAGCCTGCGCTTGGCACGCGCCTCGTCCATGCCGGGCAGGCGCCACCAGCGATGGCCCATCGAGTCGAGCGCCTTGGCTTCGGCGTTGGAGAGCCGCAGCCGACTCGCGATGCGCCGCGCGTCCTCGGTCACGGCGACCGTGAGCGCGGCGAGCCGGCGCGTCGCGCTCGGCGCGAGCCCCATCAGCCCTTCGATCTCGATCATCGCCGCGAACGGCCCGGTATAGGCGACCCCGCCGAACAGCGGCAGCAGCAATCCGCCATCGCCCATCGCGACCACCGCGCCGGCGGCGCCGTTCGCGACCACGAGCTTGAGCATCTCCATCCGGATGCGCTCGGCCGAGAGGCCGGCAATCCCGGCGCGCCCGCTGATACAGGCGAGATAGCCGGCGCGATCAACCTCGCCTGCGCCATAGGCGGCGTGGAAGCGGAAGAAGCGCAGGATGCGCAGATAATCCTCGGCAATCCGCTGCGCGGGATCACCGATGAAGCGCACGCGCCTCGCTTCGATGTCGGCGAGACCGCCGACGTGATCATGCACGACGCCCGAAGCGTCGACCGACAGACCGTTGATGGTGAAGTCGCGCCGCTCGGCGTCGCGCACCCAGTCGCGCCCGAACGCCACCTTGGCCTTGCGGCCATAGGTCTCGGTGTCCTCGCGCAGCGTCGTCACCTCGAAGGGATGGCCGTCGACGACCAGGGTCACCGTGCCGTGCTCGATCCCGGTCGGCACGCTCTTGATGGCCGCCCGCTTGGCGCGGCGGATCACCTCCTCCGGCAATGCCGTGGTGGCGATGTCGATGTCGGCGAGCGGAATCCGCATCAGCGCGTTGCGCACAGCGCCGCCGATCACCCGCGCTTCCTCGCCGTTGGCATTGAGCAGGCCGAGCACGCGCGCCGCAGGCCCCGAAGCGAGCCATGGCGCGTCGGACAACAGGCGCACCTCGCTCATTTCTCAGCTCCCGGCACCAGCCTGCCGTTCTCGATATGGGCGGGAACGTAGGTGGAGTTCGGCGGCGCCCCGGTCAATTCGGCCAGCAGCACGAAGCTCACGATCACCAGCACCAGCGCCGCCAGCGTCAGCTTCGCGATCATGTCGAGCGGCCAGGATGCCGGCAGCGTCACGCCGGACCGCGTCGCGATGAGGAAGATGGCATAGACCGCGAAAGGGATCAGAAAGACTCCGACCTCGGTCAACACCGTGCGGATCATGACAGGTAGATCCGCTCATACAACACCCGAAGGATGCCGGCGGTCGCGCCCCAGATGTAGCGCTCAGCGAACGGCATCGCGTAGTAGGACCGGTCCATGCCGCGGAATTCCTTGGTGTGGATCTGATGATTCTCGGGGTTCATCAGGAAAGCGAGCGGCACCTCGAACGCATCGACGACCTCGGCCTCGTTGATCTCTAAGGCAAATCCCGGCTTCACCCTGGCGACCGTCGGCAGGATGCGGAAGCCGAACGCGGTGCCATAGAGGTCGAGATAGCCGACAGGGTCGATGAATTCCCGCTTCAGCCCGACTTCTTCGCAGGCTTCGCGCAGCGCTGCATCGAGCGGCGAGGCGTCGGTGGCGTCGATCTTGCCGCCGGGAAACGAGATCTGGCCGGCGTGGCTCGACAGGTTGGGCGAACGCTGCGTCAACAGCACGGTCGGCTCGGGATGATCGACCACCGGGATCAGTACCGCCGCCGGCCGCACCGGCTGCTCCTGTGCGACGATCTCAAGCATGCGATCGTTGCCGGAATCTCCGGTGCGCGGAATGATATTCGGATCGACCAGACCCGGCGGCACTTCGAAATCGAGCCGCGTGCGGGCTCGCGCGAAGAATTCCGTCGAGCTGATCGTCGCCGGCTTCACCTTCAGCAACGGCTCGTTCAAAGTGCGCCCCTCACCTGGCTGGCATCGGCCATCGCGAAAAATTCGCCGCCGGACTCGATGCCGAACATCTCCTGACCATCGACCATCCGCTCCTCGCCCATGTCAACCAGATCGTAGTAGAGCGCGCGGGTGACTTTGGCCCACAGGTCGGCGCGGACATGCAGATAGGGCGTCAATCCGCCATCCTCGGCAGCCTCGAATCTGAGGCCGTGGCCCTTCTCGCAATCGACCCAGTCGTCGACATTGGTGCGGAACCGGAGCAAACGGCCGCGCGCGTCTTCCTGCGTCTGCATTTCGACGGCAAGGAACGGCGCGTCGTCGACGCGGATGCCGACCTTCTCCACCGGTGTCACGAGAAAGTGCTTACCGTCCTCGCGCTTCAGGATCGTGGAGAACAGCCGCACCAGCGCGGGGCGTCCGATCGGCGTTCCCATGTAGAACCAGGTGCCGTCGGGCGCGATTCGCATGTCGAGATCGCCGCAGAACGGCGGATTCCATAGATGAACCGGCGGCAGGCCCTTGCGTCCGGCTGGACCCGATGTCGCGGCCTGATTGGCGGCAGTGGTCAGCCCTTCGAGGCCCTTGCCTCCGAGGGCCTTCGTTTCGAGCCCCGTAGTTTCACTGCCGGAATCGCTCTGCCCTTGCTTCGCCATTGTTTGCCCTGAAGTTTCCTACCCTCAATCTGGCACATTTGGTGCACGTATCCTGAGATGTGGTCGGGATGTCATTCTCGCCACATCGTGATGCCGTTCATACCCTGAAATACCGATAAGGTGGGGATAGTTTAATTCAACGAATACATGGCCTTCGCATAGGTTTAGCATGCGGTCCATGTGGTGACGACGCGAGAATCGAGCGCATCGTCAAGAAGGAGCGGATCGAATGGCCGGTGCAGACAGCGTCGAAAAACTGGAGGATGTGATCGTCCGCTCGGCCGAGCAGGTCGCGGGCCAGATCAAGGCTGCCAAGGAAGCGGTCGCCACCGTCATCTTCGGCCAGGACCAGGTGATCGAAAACACCCTGGTGACGATCCTGTCCGGCGGCCACGCGCTGTTGATCGGCGTCCCCGGCCTCGCCAAGACCAAGCTGGTCGAAACGCTCGGCGTCACGCTCGGGCTCGACGCCAAGCGCATCCAGTTCACGCCCGACCTGATGCCGTCGGACATTCTCGGCGCCGAAGTGCTCGACGAGAGCTCCGCCGGCAAGCGTTCGTTCCGCTTCATCTCGGGTCCGGTGTTCGCGCAGCTCCTGATGGCCGACGAGATCAACCGCGCCAGCCCGCGCACCCAGTCGGCGCTGCTGCAAGCCATGCAGGAGCAGCACATCACCATTGCCGGCGCGCGGCACGACTTGCCGAAGCCGTTCCATGTGCTCGCGACGCAGAATCCGCTCGAGCAGGAAGGCACCTATCCGCTGCCCGAGGCGCAGCTCGACCGCTTCCTGATGGAAATCGACGTCGACTATCCCGATCGCGACGCCGAGCGGCGCATCCTGTTCGAAACCACCGGTGCCGATGAGACGCTCGCCAAGGCGTCGATGGACGCCGAGACGCTGATCACTGCGCAACGCCTGGTGCGGCGCCTGCCGGTCGGCGATTCCGTGGTCGAGGCGATCCTGACGCTGGTGCGCGCCGCGCGCCCCGGCACCGAGGGCGGCGAAGCCGGCAAGCTGATCGCCTGGGGACCCGGTCCCCGCGCCAGCCAGTCGCTGATGCTGGCGGTCCGCGCCCGCGCGCTGCTTGACGGAAGGCTCGCACCGTCGATCGACGACGTGCTCGATCTCGCCGAGCCCGTGCTCAAGCATCGCATGGCGCTGACCTTTTCGGCGCGCGCCGAGGGCCGCACCATTCCTGACGTGATCAAGCAGTTGAAGACGCGGATCGGTTGATGGCGGCAGACAACAGGCACCGGAACGAGGAGATCCTGGCGGTTCGACGTGCCGATGGCGAAAGCCGAACGCTCGCCGCATCGCTGCCGCGTCTTGTGCTTGAGGCCCGCCGCGTCGCCGCCAACGTCATCCATGGCCTGCACGGCCGCCGCCGCGCCGGCTCGGGCGAGAATTTCTGGCAATACCGCCGCTTCGTCTCCGGCGAGCCGTCGCAGCGCGTCGACTGGCGCCGCTCGGCGCGCGATGACCATCTCTATGTCCGCGAGCAGGAGTGGGAGGCCGCGCACACCGTGTGGATCTGGCCCGACCGCTCGCCTTCGATGGCCTTTACCTCGCGCGAAGCCCGCGACAGCAAGCTGGAGCGCGGACTGATCGTCGCCTTCGCGCTCGCCGAGCTGCTCGTAGCGGGCGGAGAACGCGTCGGCATTCCCGGCCTGCTGAACCCGACCGCGAGCCTCAACGTGATCGACAAGATGGCGGAAGCGATGTTGCACGACGAGAAGGCGCGCGCGAGCCTGCCGCCGTCCTTCGTGCCGTCGTCGCTGGCCGAAATCGTCGTGCTGTCGGATTTCTGGTCGCCGATCGCGGAGATCACGGCGATGCTGGGCGGGCTTTCCTCCTCCGGCGCGCACGGCACCATGATCCAGGTCGTCGATCCCGCCGAAGAGACCTTTCCCTATTCGGGCCGCGTCGAATTCGTCGAGCCCGAGGCCGGCAGCGTCATCACCGCGGGCCGCGCCGAGAGCTGGGCGAGCGACTATGTCGCGCGCGTCGCCCTGCATCGTGAGCAGATCCGTGCCGAGACCAATCGGCTCGACTGGCTGTTCTCGACCCACACCACCAGCCGCTCCGCGGCCGAACTGCTGCTGTTCCTGCATGCCGGCATGATGGTGAGCAAGGGCGGCGGCCGCTCAACCGTCAAGGCGGGACGCAGCGCATGATCGCAGGCCTCCCGCTCTCCTTCGCCGAACCATTGCTGCTATTGGGGCTGGTCAGCCTGCCGGTGCTGTGGTGGATGTTGCGCGTGATGCCGCCGCGGCCGCGCCGGATCGAATTCCCGCCGACGCGGCTGCTGTTCGACATCGCGCCCAAGGAGGAGACGCCGTCGCGCACGCCGTGGTGGCTGACGCTGCTGCGGCTCGCCGCCGCCGCGCTGGTCATCTTCGCCGCCGCCGGGCCGATCTGGAATCCGCAGACCGGCGTTGCCGCCGGCAAGCAGCCGCTGGTGATCCTGCTCGACGACGGCTGGAGCGCGGCCTCGAGCTGGGATGCGCGGATCAAGGCGGCGGACGAGCTGGTCACCAATGCCGACAGCGACCGCCGCGGCGTCGCGCTGGTGCCGCTGTCCGAGCCGACGCGCGACATCACGCTGATGCCGGCCGGCGCTGCGCGCGTCGCGCTGCGCCAGCTTGCGCCAAAACCCCACTCGATCGATCGCGTTGAAACCCTGGCGACGCTGGAACGTTTCCTCAAATCGACCGGCGACTGCGACATCGCCTGGCTGTCCGACGGCGTCGACACCGGTCGCGGCAGCGAATTCACCGAAGGTCTCGGCAAGGTGATCGAGAGCCGCAATCTGACGATCTATGCCGGCGGCGCGCAGTCGGCGCAGGCGCTGGTCGCGGCCGAGAACGCCGCGGCCAAGATGACGGTGAAGGTGTTGCGCACCGAGAGCGGCATCGCGGCGGGAACGGTGCGCGCGGTCGACGCCAAGGGCTCGCCGATCGGCGAGGCCCGCTACGCATTCGGCCCGCAGGAGCGCGAGACCGAAGCCGCCTTCGATCTTCCGGTCGAACTGCGCAACGACATCGCGCGGCTCGAAATCTCCGGTGAGCATTCGGCCGGCGCCGTGCAGCTGCTCGACCGGCGCTGGCGCCGCCGTGCCATCGGCGTGGTCTCGGGTGCGAGCAACGACACCGCCCAGCCGCTGCTGGCCTCGACCTTCTATCTCTCCCGCGCGCTGTCGCCCTTCGCCGACGTCAGGCTCGGCGATCGCGGCGCGCCGCAGCAGGTGATCGGGCAATTCCTCGACCAGCGGCTGCCGATGATCGTGATGGCTGATGTCGGCACGCTGTCGCCGGAGATCCGCGACCGGCTCAATGCCTGGATCGAGCAAGGCGGCGTGCTGGTGCGCTTCGCCGGCCCCCGCCTCGCGCAGGCCGATGACGACCTCGTTCCCGTCAAGCTGCGCCGCGGCGGACGCACGCTCGGCGGCAGCCTGACCTGGGAGAAGCCGCAACACATGGCCTCGTTTGCCGCCGACGGCCCGTTCACGGGCCTCACCGTGCCGAAGGACATCACCGTCAGCCGCCAGGTGCTGGCCGAGCCCGACGCCGTGCTCGCGACCAAGAGCTGGGCCTCGCTCGAGGACGGCACGCCGCTCGTCACCGGCGAGCGTCGCGGCAAGGGCGTGGTCAGCCTGTTCCATGTCGGCGCCGACATGCGCTGGTCGGACCTGCCGATGTCCGGCACCTTCGTCGAGATGCTGCGCCGGCTGATCGACATGTCCGGCTACACCTCGAAGCCCGGCCCCGGCGTCGCCAGTGATCCCAATGCCGAGACGGTGGCGCCGTTGCGCACGCTCGACGGCTTCGGCGCCTTCGGCCCGCCGCCTTCGACCGCCAAGCCGATGTCGGCGGACTATCGCGACCGCGGCACCGCGGACCACCCGCCTGGCTTCTACGGCACCGCCGAGAGCCCGATCGCGGTCAACACGCTGGCTTCCGCCGACCGCATTGCGCCGCTCGACACCTCCGGCCTGCGCGCGAAGCATGCGACCTACACCAATACCGAGCCGCGTGACCTGCGCGGCATCATGCTGTCGACGGCGCTGGCGCTGTTCCTGCTCGATGCGATCGTGGTGGCGATGCTCGGCGGCGGCCTTGCCGCACTGATCCGGCGGCGCGCCGCGCCGGCGGTGCTTGCGTTAGCCTTCGTCCTTGCCACCATGATGGTGCCGTCGCCGACGCGCGCGCAGAACGCCAGCAGCGACGACTTCGCCATCAAGGCGGTGTCGCAGACGCGGCTGGCCTATGTCGTGACCGGCAATGCCGACGTCGATTCCATCGTCAAGTCCGGGATGTCCGGACTGACGCTGTTCCTTGGGCAGCGCACCGCGCTGGAAGCCGGCGATCCCGTCGGCATCGATCCCGCGCGCGACGAACTGGCATTCTTTCCGCTGATCTACTGGCCGATCGTGCCGGGCGCGCCGAAGCCAGCGCAGGACGCCATCAACAAGATCGACGCCTACATGAAGCAGGGCGGCACCGTGATCTTCGACACCCGTGACGCCGTCGAGGCGCCGCCGGGCGACAATGGCGCGTCGCAGACGCCGGGCATGCAGACGCTGCGCGAATTGCTGTCGACCCTCGACGTGCCCGAGCTCGAGCCGGTGCCGCGCGAGCACGTGTTGACCAAGACATTCTATCTGCTGCGCGACTTCCCCGGCCGCTTCAACACGGGCCAGACCTGGGTCGAGGCGCTGCCGCGCGAAGACGACGAGGAGGCCGCGCAGCGCCCGGCACGCGGCGGCGACGGCGTCTCGCCGATCATCATCACGTCGAACGACCTCGCCGGCGCCTGGGCGATCCGTCCCGACGGGCAGCCGATGCTGCCGCTGACCCCGGGCGAGCCGCGCCAGCGCGAATTCGCGTTCCGCGCCGGCGTCAACATCGTGATGTACACGCTGACCGGCAACTACAAGGCCGACCAGGTACACGCGCCTGCCTTGATCGAGCGGCTGGGACAATGAGCATGATCCGGAAAAGTGGGAACCGGTTTTCCGAACAGATCATGCTCACAACGAATAGAAGCAAGCCATGAACTACGGTATCGCGTTCACACCGCTGGTTCCCTCGATCGTGCTGTGGATCGCGCTCGGCGCGATCGTCGTCATCGCGGCGCTGCTGTTGCTGTCGCGCGCGCGCGGCGCCGCGGTGCGTGTCGCCGCGCTGGCACTGATCCTGCTTGCGCTGGCCAATCCCTCCTTCACCCGCGAGGACCGCGAGCCGCTATCCTCGGTCGCGGCCGTGGTGGTCGACAAGAGCCCGAGCCAGAATTTCGGCACGCGCAACCAGGAGACCGACAAGGCACGGCAGGCGCTGGTCGACAGCCTGAAGCAGATCAAGGGCCTCGAGGTCCGCGTCGTCGAGGCCGGCCAGGCCGACGGCGAAACCGACGGCACCAAGCTGTTCGGCGCGCTGACGTCGGCGCTGTCGGATGTTCCGGTCGAACGCGTCGCCGGCGCGTTCATGATCACCGACGGCCGCGTGCACGATATTCCCGCCAACGCGCAGGCGCTCGGCTTCCAGGCACCGGTGCACGCCTTGATCACCGGCCGCAAGGACGAGCGCGACCGCCGCATCGCGATCACGGCCGCGCCGCGCTTCGGCATCGTCGGCCAGACCCAGACCATTACCTACCGGCTCGACGACCAGGGCGTCACAGGCGAGCGCGCCAAGGTCACGATCCGCCGCGACGGCGAGGTGATCAACGAGCGCACGCTGACCAGCGGCCAGACCTCGAGCGTCGATATCGACATCAAGCATGCCGGGCCCAACATCGTCGAGATCGAGGCCTCGCCGCTCGAGAACGAGCTGACGCCGGTCAACAACCGCGCCGTGGTGGCGATCGACGGCGTGCGCGACAAACTGCGCGTGCTGCTGGTGTCCGGCGAGCCGCATGCCGGCGAGCGCACCTGGCGCAATCTGTTGAAGTCCGACCCCAGCGTCGATCTCGTGCACTTCACCATCCTGCGTCCGCCGGAGAAGCAGGACGGCACGCCGATCAACGAGCTGTCGCTGATCGCGTTTCCGACCCGTGAGCTGTTCCAGCAGAAGATCAACGAATTCCAGCTGATCATCTTCGACCGCTACGCCCGCCAGGGCGTGCTGCCGATCGCCTATTTCGACAACATCGCGCGCTATGTCCGCTCCGGCGGCGCGGTGCTGGTCTCGGCCGGTCCCGATTACGCCTCGACCACCAGCATCTGGCGCACGCCGCTGGATTCGGTGCTGCCGGCCGAGCCGGTCGGCGTGACCGAGAAGCCGTTCTACGCGCATTTGAGCGATGCCGGGAAACGCCATCCGGTGACGCGCGGGCTGGAAGGCTCGAATGCCGAGCCGCCGCATTGGAGCCGGTTCTTCCGCACCGTCGACACCCGCAACGCGATCAACCCACCGGTCATGACCGGCGCCGACGGCAAGCCGCTGCTGCTGCTGTCGCGGTTCGGCGAAGGCCGCGTCGCGCTGCTGCTCTCCGACCAGATCTGGCTATGGGCGCGCGGCTATGAAGGCGGCGGACCGCATCTCGATCTGTTGCGGCGGGTGTCGCATTGGCTGATGAAGCAGCCCGACCTCGACGAAGAGGCGCTGCGCATGCAGGTGCAGGGCAAGGATCTCATGGTGGTGCGGCAGACCATGGCCGACACCGTCGCGCCGGTCACCGTGACGTCGCCGAGCGGCGCCACGCATGAACTGACCTTGACCGCCGGCGATCCCGGCGAGTGGCGCGCCACGTTGCCCGCGAGCGAGCTCGGCCTGTGGCAGGCCACCGACGGCACGCTGAAGGCGCTGATCAATGTCGGCCCGACCAACCCGAAGGAATTCTCGGAAGTCACCTCGACCACCGACATGCTGAAGCCGCTGGCGCAGGCGACCGGCGGCGACGCACGGCGCATCGTCGACGGATCGAGCCTCGACATGCCGCGCATCGTCCCGGTGCGCGCGTCGACGATCTTCCGCGGCGACGGCTGGCTCGGCGTCAAGATGCGCGACGCCAGCGTGGTCAAGGGCGTCGGCGTGCTGCCGATGTTCGCCGGCCTAGCCGGCCTGCTGCTGTTGCTCGGCGCATTCGCGGCAACCTGGCTGCGTGAGGGACGCTGAGCCCGGTCGGGGCTGGCGTCTGCGTTGCGGCAAACACACACCGGAAACACATCGACACAGTGTGTCCGAACGTTGGTTGACATCGCGTCCGCCATCCGATGTTATAATGTAACATCGGGACCGCAGGGGTATTCGCGCCCCGACTGGGTGGGCGCTATCGCATGAAGTGGTTCCGGAGACGCATCAAGACTGGCTCGCGGCTGGCGCTGTTCGCGCTCGCCGTCCAGTTTGTGCTGTCGTTCGGGCACTTCCACCCCATTGCGGCCGCGCAAGCGGCGCCCGCGGTCCAGACCGGCCTGTCGCTGCTCGATCTCGCCTATATCGGGACCTCGGCGACGCCGGACCTTGCGGTCCAGGTGACCGGGACCGAGCCGCCCACGAGGCACGACAACGACCGGCATCCGGCCGACAATTGCGCGATCTGCACCGTCATCTCGCTCGCGAGCAGCATGCTGTTCACGGCGCCGCCGGTACTCCTGTTGCCGGAAGCCGTCGAGCTTCTGTTCCGCACCACCAATGCCGAATTCATCCATCTGAAATCGGCGCCTGCGGCCTTCCACTCCCGCGCGCCTCCCCTGTCCTGACATCGACTGATTGCTGCACGCCCTGAGCGGGCGGCCGCGTCACAGTTGCGGCCTGCTCCAGCAGGGCAAATCGGGATCGATCCGTCATTTCGACGGCACCTGGATCGGGACAATGACACTTCAGAAGAAACGAGCACTCCACATCGGAGGCGCGAGCTGGCTGCTGCTCGGCGCAATGCATGGCGGCGCGCTGGCCGATGACCCGCCGACGCAACTCCCTGACATCACGGTGACGGCGCCAAGCCCGATCCAGCGGCACCGCACCGCGCCGACGCGCGCGCCGGTTCACGTCGTCCGGGCTGCGCCGAGCCGCAACCGCGAACGCGCCGCAGCCGTGCAACCGCCGCAAGCGGCACCGGCGCCCGCACCACAGCAGGGCGTGTTGCCCGTCGTCACCGACCAGTTCGCAACCGTCACCGTGGTGCCCAACGAGGAACTGCGGCGCTCCGGCGGCGCCACGCTCGGCGATCTCCTGTTCTCCAAGCCCGGCATCACCGGTTCGAGCTTCGCGCCCGGCGCATCGAGCCGGCCGATCATCCGCGGCCTCGACGTCAATCGCGTCGGCATCGTCGAGAACGGCCTCGGCGGCGGCGGCGTCTCGGATCTCGGCGAGGATCATTTCGTGCCGATCGATCCGTTCTCGACCAACCAGATCGAGGTGGTGCGGGGACCTGCCGCGTTGCGCTACGGCTCGACCTCGATCGGCGGCGTGGTGAGCGCCACCAACAACCGGATACCCGACGCGATGCCGACCTGCGCGGCGGCACCATTTCAGAGCTACGGATTGCCGGTGAAGGCACCGCTGGCCGACGCAGGCGGTCAGGGTTGCCTCAATGTCGAGACCCGCACGTCCGTCAGCTCGGTCAATCGCGGCGTCGAGGGCGGCATGCTGCTGGATGCCGGCGACAACAATGTCGCCGTACATGCCGACGTCTATGGCCGCACCACCAGCGACTACAGCATCCCGAGCTACCCGTATCTTTTCGACCAGACCCGGCCGGTGAACGGCCGCCAGCCGAACTCGGCAACCCAGTCGGACGGAGCCTCGGTCGGCGCGTCCTATTTCTTCCAGGGCGGGTATATCGGTGCGTCGATCACCCAGAACGACTCGCTCTACCACATTCCGGGAATCGACGGCGCCGATCATCGGACCCGGATCGACGCGCACCAGACCAAGATCGCGGTCAAGGGCGAGTACCGGCCGGATGCGGCTGCAATCGACGCCGTGCGGTTCTGGGTCGGCGCGACCGACTATCGGCACAACGAGCTCGGGCTTGCCGATCCGACCGACCTGTTCAGCGACGGCGTACGCCAGACCTTCACCAGCAAGGAGCAGGAGGCCCGCTTCGAGGTGCAGATGATGCCGTTCAACGCGCGCTTCGCCACGGTGACCACGGCGTTCGGCCTGCAGGGCGGGCATCAGGAGCTGACCGCGCCGAGCCCGGACAACCCAGGCGCGCTGTTCAACGGGCTGTGGAGCCCGAACAACAACAACCGCATCGCGGGCTACGTGTTCAACGAATTCAAGTTCACGGATTCGACCAAGGCGCAGGTCGCGGGCCGCATCGAGCATGTCGACCTGCACGGATCGACGCCGGATTTCCCGACGGACTTCCTGCCGGACGGCGCGCCGCAAAGCTCGTTTTCACGCAATCCGTCCTACACGCCGGTCAGCGGCAGCGTCGGGCTGATCCAGAACCTGCCCGGCGACCTCGTCGGCAGCATCACGGCGCAGTATGTCGAGCGCGCGCCGAAACCCGCCGAGCTGTTCTCGCGCGGCGCGCATGATGCCACCGCGACCTTCGACATCGGCAATCCGAACCTGACCATCGAGACCGCGAAATCGGTCGAGGTCGGCCTGCGCAAGGCGACCGGCCCGTTCCGCTTCGAGGTCACCGCCTATTACACCCGCTTCAGCAATTTCATCTATCGCCGCCTGACCGGGGTGATGTGCGGCAGCGATTTCGATTCCTGCGGCAATGGCGATCCCAGCAACGAGGGCCGGCAGGCGGTGTATTCGCAGCGTGATGCGACCTTCCGTGGCGCCGAGTTCCAGAGCCAGCTCGATATCGGCCCACTCAACGGCGGCATCTGGGGCATCGAGAACCAGTTCGACGTGGTGCGCGCCACCTTCACCGACGGCAGCAACGTGCCGCGGATTCCGCCGGTGCGGCTTGGCGGCGGCGTCTACTGGCGCGACAGCAACTGGTACACCCGGATCAACCTGGTGCACGCGTTTGCGCAGAACGACATCGCAGTCATCGGCGAGACGCCGACCGCGGGATACAATTTGCTGAACGCGGAGATCACCTACAACACCAAGCTCAATCAATCATGGATCGGCGCGCGCGAGATGACGCTTGGCCTGGTCGGCAACAATCTGCTCAACCAGAACATCCGCAACTCAGTGTCCTACACCAAGGACGAGGTGCTGATGCCGGGCCTCGGCGTGCGGGCCTTCGCCAATCTGAAGTTCTGAGACAAGCATATCCCTCTGCCGCTTGCGGCAGAGGGATCGATGCTCTAACGCCTGCGCCATCAGTGACCGACGACGACTTCGCTGATCTGAATCACCGGCTGCAGATCGGTATAATTCGGAATGTCGCCCATGATCTCCTGGGCGTGCTTGCCCATACCGGCCGCGAAGGCCTCAACCGAGTCGCAGAAGATGTGACACATCCCGACATAGGTTGCGGGCGTCCCCGGTGCGCCGCCGGCAAGACCCTTGTCGACGGTGTAGTATTTGCAGGCGTCGCCGAGGCGCGCCTTCACCAGCGGCATGTGCTTGTCGCGATAATACTCGTGATCAAAGCGTGCGCCTGGATTGTTCGGATACATCACACTGACCTTGATCATGGCGCGCACTCTCCCTGTTGATATGACATGCGCCGGTCTTGTCCCGGCGCTTGCCTCAACTGTGCTTCAGTTTCCGACAGCGCGCAACCGTTCCGGGCGACGCTCGCGCGGATGTCAGATCGCCTTGCTCCAGTCCGGCTGGATCGGTCCGGATACGCTCTCGGCAGCGCCGTCGACCAGTTCCATGACAAGCAGGCGACTGTAGTCGACGGGGCCTGGCATCGTCATCCGCCCCTTCGGGACCGGCTTGAAGCCGACCCGCGAATAGTACGGCGCGTCACCGACAAGGACGATGAGCCGATGGCCCTTGGCGCGGGCGTCGTTGATCGCACGCTCGAGCAGCGCGCGGCCGACGCCGCGGCTGCGGAACGGCGGCTCGACCGTCAACGGCCCGAGCATCAGGGCCGGCGTATCGCCGATCGTGACCGGGAGTTGGCGCACCGAGCCGACCAGCAGCGTGCCGATCCGCGCCGTGAAGGAGACGTCGAGCAGATGATCGACATGCTCGCGCAACCGGTAGGCGCTGAGCGCGAAGCGGCCGGGCCCGAAGGTGCGCTCATGCAGGCGCTCGATCGCCTGGGCGTCTTTTGGGGTCTCGGGCAGGATGGTCAGGGACAGTTCTGTCATTGTGGGGCGCGGGATAGCATCTGGCGCGGGCGCGGTCCATCACCGCCATGTCGCCGGCGGCGGCTTGCCCTCGAGCACCTCCGCGATCCGCAGCCGCGTACCGGGGGTGGTGTCATCAGGCAGATCAGCCGGATCGAAGAAGCCGCAGGCCACGATCTCGCGATTCGGCTCCGGCAGGCGGTCCTGCCGGTAGTTCCTGACGACATAGACCGCGACATGGTCGCGCGGCGAGACGTGGCTGTTGTGGAAGATGCCGTGCAGCACCGGCATGCCGTCGAGCTCGATCCGCCCCTCCTCTTCCAGCTCGCGCCGCAGCGCTTCGATAAAACTTTCACCAACCTCGACCCCGCCTCCGGGCAGATACCAGCCCTGGACGTAGCTGTGCTTGACCAGGAACACCTTGTTATCGGCGTCGAGCACGACGGCGCGGACCCCGAGTGTCATGCTGCGGGCCAGCCGCCAGTAGAAATGAAACACCCACCTGATCTGCGGCTCGTAGCGCTTGCGTAAATCGAGCAGGACCGTCACTGAACCCTCGACATCATGGTGTTTGATCCGTGCTTTGATCCTTGCGCGCTTGCGCAGCTCTTGCCAATACAGGGCAGGACGTTCGGGATAGCACGACATGACCGGCTGCCGGCCACTTTTCACCGACAATCCGAAGGGAATCGCGTGATGGCGGTGTTCCGTCTGGCGCATTTGTCGGATCCGCATCTGCCGCCGCTGCCGGCTGCGCGGCTGCGCGATCTCGCCGGCAAGCGCGCCTTCGGCTACCTGAACTGGACGCGCAACCGTCACAAATATCATCGCCGCGACGTGCTCGACACGCTGGTATCGGACATGCAGGCACAGCAGCCGGACCATGTCGCCGTGACCGGCGATCTCGTCAACCTGGCGCTGGATGCCGAGTTCAATCCGGCCCGGCAATGGCTCGAGGGCGTCGGCGGCGCTGCCGACGTCACCGTGGTCCCCGGCAATCACGACGCCTATGTGCGCGCGACCCGGCATCGCTTCGTCAGTCACTTCGGCGACTATCTGCGCGGCGACGCCGATGGCGCGGCATCGCATTTTCCGTTCGTGCGCCGCCGCGGGCCGGTGACGCTGATCGGCGTCTCCTCGGCGGTGCCGACGCCGCCGCTGATGGCCACCGGCTGGCTCGGCCATGCCCAGCTCGGCGCGCTGGATACGATCCTCGCACGGCTGTCGCGGGAGGACGCCTTCCGCGTCCTCCTGGTGCACCACCCGCTGCACTCCGACGGGCGCGCCAAGCGGCTGACCGACTCGCATCAGCTGCTGGCGCTGCTCAAGCGGCACGGCGTCGAGCTGGTGCTGCATGGCCACGACCACATCCATTCGACGATGTGGTTCGACGGCCCCGAGCGGAAGATCCCGGCGATCGGCGTGCCGTCGGCATCGGCGCTGGCGCGCAAGCACTATCCGGCGGCGGCCTACAATCTGTTCTCGATCGAGCGCGACGGCAATGGCTGGCGCTGCGAGCAGACCGTGCGCGGCATCGGCGCTGACGACGGCATTCGCGAGCTGAAGCAAGTGCGGCTATCCTAATCACCGCCCCCGCCGCCGCCACACCCACCACCGCAGCCGCCTCCGCTGTCACCGCCACCTCCATCACCGCCGCCGTGGCCACCCCCGTCGCCACCATGGCCGCCATGGCTTCCGTCACTGCCGGCATCGCCAAAACCCGCCGACGATCCGTCGATCGACGAGTCGGCGAAATCGCCGCCGCAATACGGACTGTTGCCACCGATGCCGCTGCGGCGCAGCGCCTCGCAGTCGGTGTGATAGATGAAGCCGTTCGCTATGCTGAGCTTGGCGTCGAGCGCGAACAATAGCGGCAGCCGCGTCGGCCTGACCGGATCGATGTTCTCGTACTTGCAGCAATACCACCAGACCCGCCGCAGCCCTTCATTGCTCCGGCGCCGCTCCTTCACCAGCACGACCGCGGGCGTGTGGTGCAGGAAGGATCCGAAGGCACGGCGGCAGAACGCGTCGTATTCGCGGGTGTAGAGAATGAATTCGTGCCAGAGGTCGTCGGCCGCTTGCGACGGCATCGAGACGTAACGCTTGCCGCTCATCAGATAGGCGAGGAAGAACTGCCGCAGGCCGCGCGACACCAGCGCGCTGTCCTTGCGGGCGAAGCCGGGGTGATGCTTCTCGAGCCGGGCCAACAGGCCGGCCGGCCACTTGAAGGTGCGGATATATTCGGCGCGCCGCAGCGTCTGCCATTTGCCGAACAGCACGGCACTGCCGACCACCGCGGCCGCCGCCAGGATGCCGAAAAATGCCGAGGCGGGAGTTACGACCACGATGCCCCCCGCCCTTCCCTTATTTGAGCATGATCTCTTTCGGAAAACCGCTTCGCACTTTTCCGGATCATGCTCTAAAAGTTCTGCAAGCTCGCCAGCAGCGCGAAGCCGAACAGCGCCAGCGCGCCCAGGACGAAGCCGAGCACGAACATGCCGATCCCGCCGCGGCGCTTCGGCGCCACCACCGGCACGGGCGGCGGAGCCGGCGGCTCGGCAACCGGAAGCGGCGTTGCCACCATCGCATGCTCGCGTTCGATCATGCGCCGCGCGACATAGTCGGTGACCGCATCGACCATCACGGCCACGTCGTGCGATTCGGCAAGCACGATGCGGCCGAACCTCGTGTCCTGCACAAAGCGGTAGATGCGCTTGTCGCGGCCCATTAGCACATGCGCGACCACGTCGATCCAGAGCCGCGGCGTCTCGCCCTGGCTGATGCCGCGGTCGAACAGATCGACCTTCTCCGGCACCTGCGCAAACAAGGGATCGAGCGCGTCGTTGAGGATCTCGAGCCGCGCCACTTCGGCATCGCGCAACTCGACGACGACGCCGGTGCGATCGGCCGCCTCGATCCGCGCCCGCCGCAGCGCCTCTCGCAGCGTCGGCCGCATCTCGCGCGCCTCGCTGCCGTTGTTCTGCGGATCGGACATGCCTTACGGCCTCGTGGTGACGGGTTGCCTTTCCTATTAACCTATCAGCAACCATGACGTCCGCAAAGGACGTTGGTTCCCAAGCACTTAGGTTGCCGCTTATCCCCAGATGAAAGATCCCGGCCCTGTCCCAAAAGCGGTCGACCCCACCCGGATGAACCGGATGGGGCCGCCGTCCTTGGACGTTTCTTAGCTCAGTCACAATGCGATTGCGTATCGCGGCGTTATCTCTTGTTTGAGCATGATCTTTTCGGAAAACCGGTTCCCACTTTTCCGGATCATGCTCGCTTAGGCCGATACCCGCGACGGCTCCTCGACGATCGAGAAGCGCACGCCGGCCTTGTGGCGGCTCTCTTCCGAGACTTCCTTCCAGCACTCTTCGGCTTCCTTGCGGGTCTTGAACGGACCGCGGACCTGGGCCGAGCCTTCGACGAGCTTGTGGAAGTTCATCGAGCCGAATTCGCCGCCGATCACCCAGAAATTGCTGCCCTTGCTCATCGTCAGTCTCCTCTGAAAATCCTGCTGCCCTTGCTCAGCCGCCTGAATTCTGATCTCCGCGACCTGCTCGTCATATCGACATTATTGACAGAGCATCACGAAGTGCGTGTCAGGAGATAAACGCGAAAACAGGAAGTTCGTACAGATACCTTGTTTTCTATTGGTGATGTCATGTAACATCTGAACTTGTAATAAATGTTAATTTGTAAATTTTGTCACAAAATGGGTCAGGAAGGCTGCCATGCCGGGCGAGTCCGGAAAGAAGTTGTTCGTCGGTCCGCGCTTTCGGCGGATCCGCCAGCAATTGGGGCTGTCGCAGACCCAGATCGCCGAGGGGCTCGGCATCTCGCCCTCTTACATCAATCTGATCGAGCGCAACCAGCGCCCGGTGACGGCGCAGATCCTGCTGCGGCTGGCCGAGACCTACGACCTCGATCTGCGCGACCTCGCCACCGCCGACGAGGACCGCTTCTTCGCGGAACTCAACGAGATCTTCTCCGATCCCCTGTTCCGCCAGATCGACCTGCCGAAGCAGGAGCTGCGCGACCTCGCCGAGCTCTGCCCCGGGGTGACGCATGCGTTGCAGCGGCTTTACGCCGCCTATACCGAGGCGCGCCGCGGCGAGACGCTGGTGGCGGCGCAGATGGCCGATCGCGAAGGCTCGCAGTTCGACGCCAACCCGATCGAGCGGGTGCGCGACCTGATCGAGGCCAACCGCAACTATTTCCCGGAGCTCGATACCGCGGCGGAAAATCTGCGCGACGAGCTCAACGTGCCGACCGAAGGCCTGTTCACGGCACTCGCCACGCGCCTGCGCGAAAAACATTCGATCGTCACCCGCGTCATGCCGGTCGACGTGATGCGCGAGACGCTGCGCCGTTTCGACCGCCATCGCCGTCAGTTGCTGATCTCCGAACTGGTCGACAGTGCCGGCCGCAGCTTCCAGCTCGCGCTGCAGATCGGCTATGTCGAATGCGGCGCCGCGATCGATGCGATCGTCAGCCGCGCCGGCCCGCTCGACGACACCGCGCGCAGGCTGTACCGCATCACGCTCGCCAATTATTTCGCGGCAGCCGCGATGATGCCCTACCAGGCATTTCATTCCGCGGCCGAGGCCCTGAGCTACGACGTCCACGTGCTGGCGCAGCGCTTCAACGCCGGCTTCGAGCAGGTCTGCCACCGCCTCACAACGCTGCAACGGCCGAACGCGCGCGGCGTGCCGTTCTTCCTGCTGCGGGTCGACAATGCCGGCAACGTGTCGAAGCGGTTTTCCTCAGGCACCTTCCCGTTCTCCAAATTCGGCGGCACCTGCCCGCTCTGGAATGTGCATTCGACCTTCGACATGCCCGACCGCCTGCTGAGCCAGGTGATCGAGCTGCCGGACGGCACGCGCTACTTCTCGATCGCGCAGACGGTGCGGCGGCCGGTGGCGCCCTATCCGCAGCCGCAGCCGCGCTTTGCAATCGGGCTCGGCTGCGAAATCCGTCATGCGGCAAAGCTCGTCTACGCGACCGGCATGGATCTGGAGAAGGTCGAGGGCACCCCGATCGGCGTCAACTGCCGGCTCTGCGAGCGCGAGAACTGCAGCCAGCGTGCCGAGCCGCCGATCACGCGCACCCTGATCCTGGACGAGACCACGCGGCGGGTGTCGTCGTTCGCGTTCTCGAATGCACGGGAGTTGTGAGATCAATGGACCGCGGCAAAGGCCTTGCACCAGCCGTCCTTGCTGATGGCACCCTCCACCACCTTGCAGCCCTCGGGCGCGACGAACAGCGTGCACAGCCCGCAGGAGTAGATGCCGTTCGGCGTGTCCCGATATTCCGCTTGCGGCTTTGTCATTTTGTCGGAGGCCGCTGCCGTTCGCGGCAGGCGTGCCGCGGGAATTCCTGCGATGGCGACGCGAATCAAGGTGCGCCGCGAACGTTCGGACTGTTGTTTGGCCATGGTGTCCACCCCATGCGTCGTCCCGGCGAAGGCCGGACCCATACTCCGTGAAGAACATTGTAGACGAGACTCGTCGTCCCAGTATCGCGCAACGAACAGCATTTGTGGTTATGGGTCCCGGCCTACGCCGGGACGACACTGAGTTTGTTGAAACGCCTATGAGTCATACTTCCGCATTCTCGCGACATGTTTTGTCCGAGCCTTGCTCTTCGTTCCGCCCTCTCTTGAACAGAGGGCGCAGGGAAAGCCGGGTGCCGATCGCACCCGCGCTAGGGGCGCGCGCATGTCTCCCCCTCGTCATTCCGGGGCTCGCGTAGCGAGAACCCGGAATCCATCAGGCCGCATCATGTGTAGTGAAATGGATTCCGGGCCCTCGCTTCGCTCGCCCTCAGGTGCGCAATTGCGCACCGGGGAATGACGAAGAGCGAGGACCCCAGAATGCAGATGCGTAGCCAGCCGCTCAGGGTTTGCGCAGATTGAGCGAGAAGCGCAGGTTAAGCGGCTGCAACATTTCCGGCGGCGGTGCCTCGCCGACATTGCCGCGCTTCAGGATGGTGCGCAGGTCCTCGGTCGCGCCGGCATCATTGAGCGCCGGAAACGTGACGCGCTCGACGGTGCCGTCCGGATTGAGCCAGGCCCGCACCACGAGCGTCGGCGGCGGCCCGTTCTCCTTGCCGGAATGCTCGATGACCCAGTTGCGGAAGCGATTGGCAACCGTCTCGTCGGCCGCGATCCATTCCTCGAACCGGTATTTGACCAGCTTGGCAAACTGCGCCCATGACGGCGGCGCCTGTTCCGGATTGCGAAAGTTGGCGTCTTGAGCGTGGCCCGGCGCTGGGGACAGGATCAAGAGGCCGAACGAGAGCGCGAGCGTGCCCCGCAAGATGAGCATGGTTCTGGACAAGGTTGACCGCGGACAGCCGGCTGACAGGACAACGCGAGAGTATTAGCGCTTGCAGCAACTAGTCGCTCATTGTTGCAGGCATGTGACGCGTGCCGAGATGCTGGCGGCGCGATGCGCGCGTGACGCGGTGCCGCTCATCTGCGGCCGGTCGTCTTCCTGGAAGCGCACGCCGTGCTCGGCAAGAAAGGATTTGGCGTGCACGGCATCGACCGCCAGCACGCGATCGACCGTGGTCCTGCGGCTCACCACGCCTTCGACGAGGCCGCGGGAATCCAGCACCGGCGCTCCGCTGGTGCCGAAAGTGACATTCGAGCGCAGCACGAGGTGCTCGGGATCGCGCAGGGTGGTATCGACGAACGCATTGCCGAGCGATCCACCATGCGCGAGCATCGGCTTCAGGCGGTCATAGGCCTCGGCAAACACCATGTCGTTGGCAACGGACGTGTTGGCGCGCGGGAATACCGCCGCAAGGCCCAGCGTGCGCGGCACCTTGATCAATGCAATGTCGCTCGCGGCCAGCGCCACCACGCGCGCCGCGACGGCCCGGCCCTCCTTGCTGACGACAATGCGGGCGCAATCCGCGACCGCGTGACGCGCGGTCAGCATGTGGCCGAGATCGTCGACAAAGAATGCGGTGCCGTCGAGCCGCTGGCTGGCGGCCGGCGGACCGGTGACGTCACGCGCCAGCGGCTTCGCAGCCTCCATCTGTCGCACTGGTTGAAACGGGGAGAATGGCACCTGCGCCGCCGCGCGTTGCGGAGCGAAGCCATTGATGGCGCAACCGATCACCAGGCCGTAGGCCAGCCGGACAATGCGGACAAGCAATCCCGCGCGCACCGTCGACGCCGCGCTCAAAACCGAAACCGAGTGATGCACCTTCAGACCCCAACCCCGCAGACCCCAAGCGCCTGCCCTTCAACGCCGCCGCGCAAATCGCTTGGCGGCAACGTTTGTACATGCACCGCACTGAAAGGTGGCTGAAGAGGGCTCGACGTACGATGAGGCGCGCCAAAGCGTTTTCGACCGCAACGCCGTCACGTCGAAGCATCAAAATGTTAAACGATGACTTTCCATCATTGCCGTTTCGGAACGGCGGCTGCGACCACATGATTTCAGTTATCACATGGAGGTCTCAGATGAACGAGCATGCCAGCAAGACGAGTGTCGCCTCCTCCGCGGGCTCAGATGTGAGCGTGATCGAAACGCTGCTGACCCGCAATCTTCCGGAGGTTTTCGGCGAACGCGATCCGGTGCGCCGCAGGGCCGCAATTGAAGAGCTCTACACCGCGGATTGCGTGCTCTACGCACCGCCGGGCATTCTCGTGGGCCGCGATGCGCTCGACAAGTTCGCCGGCGATCTCCGCGCGACGCATCCGCACTTTGTTTACACGCCGCATGGCGCGCCGCAGGCGCTGCACAATTCTGGACGCCTGGCGTGGGGCTCCGGGCCGAAAGGCGAAACACCGGTCTATACCGGCGTGGATTTCATCATCGCGCGGGACGGCAAGATCGCGGCGCTTTACGTGTATCTGGACTCTCCGCCCTCGTGAGCGGCGGTGGCGTGGTGCTGCGATCGCCGCGCCGAAGACACGCTGAACGAGGCGGCGGACGTCATGCGACGGCACAACCGGCCGGGGCTTGCGAACCGGCATGCGCGCGCGACATCCGCCCGAGCGACTGCCCGTCCGTTGAACGCCCCGGATCGGCGGCACTCAACGGCCCTCGTCTCGACGCGGGACGCTGCGAAGCGCCGCCGCGCGCGAGTGACAGCGGTCGTCAGATCATTCTGCGCCGCGTTTCGTCGTTCGTGCCTGCTAGCTTCCCGGAGGCGAGTAGGCGGCCTTGAGCTTGCTCGCGTGCTGGCGCACCACCTTGATCTCGTCCTGCGTGAAGAGCCGGACCAGCTTCACATTCTGGATGGCGCCGGACGCCACGACCACGCCGGTGATGGCGGGTGCGACGGTCGGATCCGGCACGTCGAAGATCACCATCACGCCGGGGCCATCGGCCGCCATGCTGTACATCGAAATCAATTTTCCGCCGGCCGTCTCGATCAGCTTTTTGGCCGCCTCATACCGATTGGTTGTCGGGTTCTCCATGATGTTGTTGATGGAACGCGGTGTGTATTCCCCTGAGAGACAGAAGTGCATGGCAATCGCTCCACTTGGCTGGGGATGAAAAAAAGCTTTCACCCGGGCGTGACCCAGGCAGAAGGTTCTTCGTACTGAAAATGAGACCATAAGGCCTGCCGATGGCCATGAGCGCTGCCGCTCATTCTCCGGACTTCGGCGTAACCGGTGGCAGCTCGCCGCGCAATCTACATCAAATGACCGGCAAATGAAATTGCGTTTCGTCGCTCCTGAAAAAATCACCCGGTCGTCGACCGGCCCTGAAGGGCAGGCCGCCTGACCTGACGCGCAAGCCGGCACGGCCGATCGTCTCGAGCGGGCCGCCGACGCAAACGACGCCCCGACGCGGAGGACGGAACGAAGCTCGTGGCGTGAGACGTCCTGTGGTAAGTGTCAGCGGCGCTCATTGCCGAGCGCATAGCGATTGGACAGGAGTTTTCAGATATGAATTTCCGTGCATTTGGTTTTTCAATTGTTGGATTGCTTGCGGCGGTCTCCGCGACGGCGGCTGCGGATTCTCCGCCGAGCTATCAAGGCGATCCCGACACCTACAAGGTGATCTTCGAAGACCAGAGTTTCCGCGTCATTGCCGCGACATGGAAGAAGGGGACGACAGACAAGCCGCACTCGCACCCGGTGCCGTTCGTGGTCTATCCGCTGACCGACTGCACCATTCGTCTGCACAATGCCGACGGCACCACGCGAGACAGCCCCAGCAAGGCGGGCACGGCGTTTGCGGGGCCAATCGTGGTTTCCCACACCGCCGAGAACATCAGCAGCGACGACTGCAAAGCGATATTCGTCGAGCGCAAGTAGTCGAGCCGGCGGCGGCGAATTCTCCGTGATCATCCGTCGGCATCCCGACAGGGAATGCCGACGGATCCCGCGACAAATGACGCGCAACGTTGCTCACCACGCCGGCCGGCAGCGTTGCGCGCTCGTGGCTGGCGGTGGTCGTAACTCGCCCGGAAACGGCGCAATGCGGACGCCGCGCCTTGCAAACAAGGCCGATCTGCCTCAGTGTCCCGCGCCTCCCGTCAAGAACAAGAGAGAGAACACTCATGAAGCATCGCGCGCTCGGCCGTTCCGGCCTCACCGTCCCTCCCCTCTGCTTCGGCTGCAATGTGTTCGGCTGGACGGTGGACGAGGCGTCGTCGTTTCGCCTGCTCGACACCGTGCTGGAGCATGGACTGACGTTCCTCGATACGGCCGACGTCTATTCGCGCTGGGTGCCTGGCCATCACGGCGGCGAGTCCGAGACGATCATCGGCAAATGGATGAAGGCGCGCAGCAACCGCAACCGCATCATCCTCGCCACCAAGGTCGGCATGGACATGGGAGGCGGCAATGTCGGCCTGAAGCCGGACTACATCGCGCGCGCCGTCGAGGACTCGCTGCGGCGGCTGCAGACCGACCACATCGATCTCTACCAGTCCCATAAGGACGATGAGACCACACCGCAGGAAGAGACGCTCGCGGCCTATGGCAAATTGATCAAGGCCGGCAAGATCAGGACGATCGGTGCCTCGAATTTCTCGGCGGAGCGGCTCAAGAGCGCGCTGGATATTTCCAAAGCCAACGGGCTGCCGCGCTACGAGAGCATGCAGCCGGAATACAGCCTGGCGGAGCGATCGAGCTACGAAGGCGCGCTGCAACGCATCTGTGTGGAGAACGACGTCGGCGTGATCACGTTCTTCTCCCTCGCCGCCGGATTCCTGACCGGCAAATATCGCTCGGAGAGCGACTTCGCCAAGAGCCCGCGCGGTGCGCGCAGCATTCCGAAATACATGAACCCGCGCGGCATGCGCATCCTGGCCTGCCTCGACGAGGTCGCCGCGGAAACCCGCGCCGAGCCGGCTGCGGTCGCGCTCGCCTGGCTGATGGCGAAGCCCGGCATCACCGCACCGATTGCCAGCGCCACCAAGCCCGAGCAGGTCGCGACGCTTGTGGCTGCGGCGAGGCTCGAGCTGAGCAAGGGTCAGGTCGAGCGGCTGGACGCCGCGAGCGCGTAGCGGGGCAGGCTACGCCTGCTGGCTCTGGCCGCAAAGGCGGAGCGCTCCCTCTCCCGCTTGCGGGGGAGGGCTGGGGTGGGGGCTCTCTCCGCGAGTCGTATCATGGAGATAGCCCCCACCCGCCGCGCTGCGCGCGTCGGCCTCCCCCGCAAGCGGGAGAGGCGAAGGAAATGTACGGCTGCAGTTCAAGATGATTTCACCTCGCCCTAGCCCCACGGTCCGCGCTGGCCTGAGGCACCGCCCCACGGGCTGCGCGGCGGGTAGCTGGCGCCGGCCGGCCGTGGCGCGGTCTGGGTGCCGAGCTCGGCGGCGAGCTGTTGCAGCGCGGCGATGCGGTTCGCGGTCGAGGGGTGGGTGGCGAACAGATTGTCGACGCCGTGGCCCGACAGCGGATTGACGATGAACATATGCGCGGTGGCCGGATTGCGCTCGGCCTCCATGTTCGGCACCTGATGCGCGGCGTTCTCGATCTTCGCCAGCGCGGATGCCAGCCACATCGGCTGACCGACGATGCGCGCGCCAAAATTGTCGGCGCCGTATTCGCGGGTGCGGCTGATCGCCATCTGCACTAGCGCAGCGCCGAGCGGCGCCAGGATCATCATCGCGATCGAGCCGATGATACCGGGGCCGTTGTTGTTGCGGTTGCCGCCGAAGAACATGCCGAACTGCGCCAGCATCGAGATCGCTCCGGCGATGGTGGCCGTGATCGTCATGGTCAGCGTGTCGTGATGCTTGATATGCGCGAGCTCGTGCGCGATCACGCCGGCGAGCTCCTCGCGGCTGAGCTGCTGCATCAACCCTGACGTGACGGCAACCGCGGCGTCCTCCGGATTGCGGCCGGTCGCGAATGCATTCGGCTGCGCCTCGTCCATCACGAACACGCGCGGCATCGGCAGGCTCGCACGCTGCGCGAGCTCGGCGACGAGATTGTAAAGGTCCGGCGCCGAACGCGCATCGACCTGATGGGCGCCGTACATCGACAGCACCATGCGGTCGGAATTCCAGTAGGTGAACAGATTTGTCGCAGCCGCAACGATCAGCGCGATCACGGCGCCGGTGCCGCCGCCGATGAGATAGCCGACGCCCATGAACAGCGCAGTGAGGCCGGCAAGCAGGAGCGCGGTGCGGAAATAGTTCATCGTGGTTCCCTCACGGCGAGCGGAATGCTGCCACAACTGACGCCGCTGAGGTAGGGATTTTGCCGTCGAAGCCGCAAGGGGAACGCGTGCGTCGCAGCGACGCGGCGCGGGTTAACGATTGGTCATGTCGGTCGTCGTAGCCCGGATGAGCGCAGCGATATCCGGGGCAGTGTCTCCGCATATCGCAGCGCTCACGCGGGCGACAAGCCCGCTACGGCATCGTGGCTACTCCGCCGGCTCCTGCGCACGCGCGGTTTCCTGCTCGCGCAGCGCGACCCGCAGCATGCGGGCGAGCTGGGCGCGGCTGTAGGGCTTGGCCAGGAACAGGATGCCCTGCTCGAGCTTGCCGTCCTGGTCGATGGCGTCATCGGTGTAGCCCGACGTGAACAGCACACGCAAACCAGGCCGCCGCGTCTGCGCTTCGGTGGCGAGGTCGCGTCCGTTCATCGCACCGGGCATGATGACGTCGGTAAACAAGAGATCGACCGGCGCGCCGCCGTCGAGCACGGCAAGCGCTTCGCCGCCATTGTTGGCCGCCAGCGTGGTGTAGCCGAGGCTCTCGATCTGGGTCAGCACGTAGGAGCGCACCAGTCTGTCGTCCTCGACAACCAGCACGATTTCTTGCGCGCCGCGCAGCTCCGGCTGCCGCCGTTCCGGCACCACGGCCGGCGAGAGCACCGCCGCGCGCGGCAGATAGAGCATCACCCGCGTGCCGCGGCCGACCTCGCTGTCGAGCGCGATGTGGCCGTTGGACTGCTTGACGAAGCCGTAGACCATGGAAAGCCCGAGGCCGGTGCCCTTGCCGACGTCCTTGGTGGTGAAAAACGGCTCGAACACTTTGGCGAGATCGGCTTCCGCGATGCCCTGGCCGTTGTCGATCAGGGCGATCGCGACATAGTCGCCGGCGGCAAGTCCGTCATGGCCGTGCACGTCTGATGGCTTCAGCTCGGCAGTACGGGTCTCGATCCGCAGCCTGCCGCCCTTCGGCATCGCGTCGCGCGCGTTCAGCGCCAGATTGATGATCGCGGTGACCAGCTGGTTGGAATCGACCAACGCACGCGGCAGATCCGGCATCGGGCGAAAATCGATGTCGACATGGTCGCCGATGGTCGGCCGCAGCAGCTCGATGGTGTCGACCATCAACGCATTGACGTCGACATCGCTCGGCTGCAGCGGCTGCTTGCGCGCGAAGGCGAGCAGATGCCGCGTCAGCGACGCACCGCGCTCGGCGGCGTCGCGGATCAGACTGGTGATCTCGGTGAGTTGTCGGTTATGGGTGACCGCCTCGGCCAGGATGTCGATGGTGCCGGTGATGACGGTGAGGATGTTGTTGAAGTCGTGCGCGATGCCGCCGGTGAGCTGGCCGACCGCTTCCATCTTCTGCGCCTGGCGTATCTTGCTCTCATTGACCTCGGCCTCGCGGAAACGCTCGAGCAGGACTTCCGAGCGCTGGCGCTGCCGCCCCTCTTCGGCCAGCGCGACATGGGCCTCGCGCAGCTGCGCCTCGGTCGGGATCGCCAGGATTTTCGGGATCAGCGGCCAGAGCAGCACCGCGGTGAAGATCGAGGCGACAGCGGTGAGCGCCTTGACTATTCCTTCGAGCCCGTAGATCGGCACCCACAGCGTGTAGATCGAGAACACATGCGTGAGGCCGCAGGCGAGGATGAACGCGGCGAACGGCCAGGCCATCCAACCGAACTGGAAGTCGCGCCGCTTGGAGACGAGGATCGCCAGCGCAAACGGAATCGAGAAATAGGAAGCGGCAATGATCGCGTCTGAAATCACGTGCAGCCAGATCAGCTCGGGCTCCCACAACAGGCAGATACCGTGTGGCGAAAACGTCGACGAATCCAGCAAACGCTCGAGAAAACTCCACATCGGCCGCTCCGGGCGTGATCGATCCGCCGACACCCCTGCCCGCGAATCACCTGGCCGGATCATAGCGGCGGCGTCTCAACCTGCCGAAGCCCAATTGGTCTAAGACCGGCACCCCCGTTGTTGCCCGGTATCGCCCTGGTGTATGCAGATCGGGCCTTGATCCCCCCTTTGCCAGCCGGTGACATCGATGCCAGCATCTCCCCTCCGCGCCCCGATCATGATCGCAGCGATCGCGGGGGTGCTGGCGCTCTCCTCGCTGGGTCAGGCGCAACAGCCGCTGCCCAGTCCCGCAGGCTCCGCCCCGGTCAGGCCGCGCCCGGCCGCGGTGGCGTCGCCAAGGGCTGCGTCCTGCCACAACGGGCAGAGCTTCGATCGCTTCCTCGCCGAGCTGAAGCAGAAGGCGGTCGCCGCCGGCGTCTCGCAGCGCACGATCGCGGAAGCGGCGCCCTACCTGGTCTACGACCAGGGCATCGTCAACCGCGACCGCGGCCAGCGCGTGTTCGGCCAGATCTTCACCCAGTTCGCCGGCCGCATGGCTGCGAACTACCGGATGCAGCAGGGCCAGCAGTACATCCGGACCTATGCCGCCGCGTTCGCGCGCGCCGAGAAGGAGTATGGCGTGCCGCCGGCGGTGATCGCCGCGTTCTGGGGACTGGAGAGCGATTTCGGCGCCCAGATGGGCAATCTGCCGACACTGAAATCGCTGGTGTCACTGGCCTATGATTGCCGCCGCTCGGAGATGTTCCAGGGCGAGACCATCGCGGCGCTGAAGATCATCGAGCGCGGCGACCTGACGCCCGACGAGATGATCGGCTCGTGGGCCGGCGAGCTCGGCCAGACGCAATTTTTGCCGACGCACTATTTCAACTATGCCGTCGACTATGACGGCGACGGCCATCGCAATCTGCTCGCCAGCGGCCCCGACGTGATCGGCTCGACCGCAAATTACATCGCCAACGGATTGAAGTGGCGGCGCGGCGAGCCGTGGCTGCAGGAGGTGCGCGTGCCGCAGGCCGCGAATTTTCCTTGGGACCAGGCCGACCTCACCGTCAAGCTGCCGCGTTCGAAATGGGTTGCGCTCGGCGTCAGCCTGACCGACGGCAAGCCGTTGCCAAATGACGAGATGCCGGCCTCGCTGCTGCTGCCGATGGGCCGCATGGGTCCGGCGTTCCTCGCTTATCCAAACTTCGCCGCCTACACCGAGTGGAATAACTCGCTGATCTACTCGACCACCGCCGGCTATCTCGCCGGCCGCATCGCAGGCGCGCCGCCGATGCAGCGGCCGCACGCGCCGGTGGCGCAGCTACCGTTTGGCGAGATCAAGGAGCTGCAATCGCTGCTGGCGCGCACCGGCTACGACGTCGGCAAGATCGACGGGGTGCTCGGCCAGGCGAGCCGCAGCGCGGTGAAGGCGATGCAGATGAAATACGGCCTGCCGGCGGATTCCTGGCCGACCGCGGAGCTCTTGGCGCGGATGCGCGGCGGTAGCCGCACGCAGCCGGCCGCAGACGCCGCGATGCCGCCGATGCGGTAGGGACGTCGTCGGGCTTTCTGCGTAGCTAGCAGCGCTTTTGAACCGTCACCCTGAGGAGCGCGAAGCGCGTCTCGAAGGGTCGACGGCCACCAGTAGCAGTCTCGCTGCTCATTCTCCGTAGCTCGGATGGAGCGAAGCGAAATCCGGAAGGACAACCAACGCGGCCCCCGGATCGGGCTGCGCTCCATCCGGGCTACGCAGAATCTGGTGATCCGTCATCCTGAGGTGCGAGCGGAGCGAGCCTCGAAGGATGAATCGGCCACATCGGGGCCGTGCATCCTTCGAGGCTCGCCGAAGAGGCTCGCACCTCAGGATGACGGATCAATATCCGGCAGCACACGCAGAATATTTGACGAAGTGTTACAGCCGTCCGCAGTTGTATTCTTCCCTTCGCGGCCCCATGTGCAGCATCGCCGTTCGGCAGATCCGGATTTCATCAGAACAAAGAGCATCCACATGTCCTTTTATGACGCCGTCGTCCCCGCTTACTTGCAGATCCTCAACAGCCTCACCGGCGAGCTGACCAAGGCCGAGGCGCATTGCGAAGCGAAGAAGATCGCGCCCGAGGTGCTGCTGGGATCGCGGCTCTATGCGGACATGCTGCCGCTGACCAAGCAGGTGCAGCTGGTCTGCGATCACGCCGCACGCGGCTGTGCGCGGCTGACCCATAGCGAGGTGCCGTCGACGCCCGACACCGAGAAGAGCTTCGGCGAACTGAAGCAGCGGCTGGCGAAGACGATCGACTATGTGAAATCGTTCAAGCCGGAGCAGTTCGACGGCGCCGACGCCAAGGACGTCACCTTCCCGATCGGCGCAGATCGAACCATGACCCTGAAGGGCCAGCAATTCGTCAGCGCCTTCTCGTTCCCGAACTTCTATTTCCACGCCGTCACCGCGCACGGCATCCTGCGCCACAACGGCGTCGAGATCGGCAAGCGCGATTTCCTCGGCGTGAGCTGACGCGATATTCCCCACCGCGGGATTTTCCCGCTACGGCGAACACGTCGCCTCGCACGCCCGGCCGTGCTACTGCTCCCTGACAACAACAAGACGTCAGGGAGCACGCCATGCCGACCACAACCCGCGCACCGCAAGCCATCGATCCGTCCGCCTCGCTGCATGCGGAATCGCTCGGACTTGCGACGAACCACGGCCGCCTGGCCGGCCGGCGCATCATCGTGGTCGGTGCGGGCCAGCGCACGACCGTGGATGAAGCGCCGCCGATCGGCAACGGCCGCGCGATGAGCGTGCTGTTCGCGCGCGAAGGCGCCTCGGTCGCGTGCCTCGACGTCAACAAGGCAGCCGCCGACGACACCGTCGCGCAAATCACGGGCGAAGGCGGCAAGGCCTTCACCGATGTGGTCGATGTCTCCGACATCGCGGCGATCGCGCCCGCGGTCGAACGCTGCGCCGAGAGGCTCGGCGGGCTCGACGGGCTGGCGCTGAATGTCGGCATTTCTTCCGGCCTGTCGCTGCCGAAGATGACGGCGGAAGCCTGGGACCGCGACTACGCAGTCAATGTGCGCAGCCACATGCTGTTCGCGCAGCAGGCGCTCGAGGTGATGGCGCCGGGCGGCGCGATCATCCTGATCTCCTCGATGGCGAGCCAGCGCGCCGGCGGCCGCAACCCGGCCTATGAATCCTCCAAGGCGGCGCAGATCGCGCTCGGCCGGGCGATCGCGCGGGCCGGCGAGGACAAGGGCATTCGCTGCAATGTGATCGCGCCCGGCTTCATGGACACGCCGATGGGCCGCGATGCCAGCCGCAGGCGATCGGACCGCGCCGTGACAGTGCCTTTCGGCCGCCAGGGCACCGGCTGGGAGGTCGCCTATGCTGCGCTGTTCCTGATTTCGAATGAATCCTCCTATGTGAATGCGCACACCTTGTTCCTCGATGCCGGCCACATGGGCGGAATCGTGCGCAGCTAGCCTGCAAACTGGGCATATCCCGGCCATTGCGCTCGTCGCGGCAATGCACAACTCTCTCCTCATCGATCATTGTCTGGAACCGTTTCACATGAGCCAATCGACCAAACTTCTCGAGCCCTACAAGCTTGGCCCACTGACGCTGCCGAACCGCTTCGTGATGGCGCCGCTGACGCGTAATCGCGCGGTGCCGCCCGGTATGGTGCCAAGCCCGCTCGCGGTGGACTATTACGGCCAGCGCGCCTCCGCCGGCCTCTTGATCACCGAGGCGAGCCAGGTCTCGCAGCAGGGCCAGGGCTATCAGGACACCCCCGGCATCTATTCGAAGGAACAGGTCGCGGCCTGGCGCAAGGTCACCGATCGCGTGCATGAGCGCGGCGGCCACATCTTCATCCAGCTCTGGCATGTCGGCCGTATTTCGCACACCTCGCTGCAGCCGAATGGCGGTGCGCCGGTGGCGCCGAGCGCGATCCGCGCCAAGACCAAGACCTTCGTGAACGGCACCTTCGCCGACGTGTCCGAACCGCGCGCGCTCGAACTGTCGGAAATCCCCGGGATCATCGAGGATTTCAAGCGCGGCACCGCGAATGCGCTGGCGGCCGGCTTCGACGGCGTCGAGATTCATGGCGCCAACGGCTATTTGCTCGACCAGTTCGCGAAGGACGGTACCAACAAGCGCACCGACGCCTATGGCGGTTCGATCGAGAAGCGCGCCCAGCTGATGCTGGAGGTCTCCAAGGTGGTCGCCAAGGAGGCCGGCGCCGAGCGTACCGGCATCCGCATCTCGCCGGTGACGCCGGCCAACGACGTCTCCGACTCCAATCCGCAACCGCTGTTCGACTACATCGTCGACCAGCTCAATGCGCTCAAGCTGACCTATATCCACGTCATCGAGGGCGCGACCGGCGGCCCGCGCGACGTCGCGCCGTTCGACTACGCCTCACTGCGCAAGCGCTTCAAGCAGGCCTATGTCGCCAACAACGGCTACGACTTCGCGCTGGCGGAGAAGGTGCTGGAGGCAGGTGCCGCCGACCTGATCGCGTTCGGCAAGCCGTTCATCTCGAATCCCGATCTGGTCGAGCGGCTCAAGGCCGGCGCCCCGCTCAACGACTGGGACAAGGCGACCTTCTACGGCGGCGGCGCCAAGGGCTACACGGATTATCCGACGCTAAAGGCGACCGAAGCGGCGGAGTGAAACCCGGTCCGCTCTCTCTCCACACCGTCATTCCGGGATGCGCCGCCAGGCGCAGACCCGGAATCCACTGATCCGCATCACTTGCGTCAGGATGGATTCCAGGCTCGCGCTTCGCGCGCCCCGGAATGACGAAAGAGAATCCTGGAATTGCGACAAAAGAAAAAGGCCGGGAGCGCTCCCGGCCTTTCTTCAGGCGCTGGTCATGATCCCCGGCGGCGCATAGCATGGTCCATAACGGACAAGCCTATAGTTGGTCGCGCACGGAATGAACAACAACAACGCCGAGGATATCGTTCGCCGCGCGACCGTCGCCTTCAATGGCGGCCGGCATGGCGAGGCGATCGAGCTCTGCGAGCGCGGCCTTGCGCGCCAGCCCGGCGAGCCGATGCTGAGCCATCTGCTCGCTGCCGTATTGTTCGCCAAAGGCGAGATCGCGCCGGCCCGCAGGCATATCGAGACCAGCCTGGCGCGGCGCCCGGACAATGCGGCGGCGCGGCTGCTCGCGGGGCGCCTCGCCCGCAGCGGCGGCGAATTCGATGCGGCACTGACGCATCTCGACCGCGCCATCGCGCTCAAGCCGCAACGCGAAGCTTTCCTCGAGAAGGCACGCACGCTGGAACTGGCCGGCCGCAAGGCACAGGCCCGCGAGGCCTGGGAGGCGATCCTCAAGGCCATCCCGGAGCATCAGGAAGCCAACGCAAGACTTGGCCGGCTGGCCTGGGAGGATGGCGACCTCGCCAAGGCCGCAGGCCTGCTCGAGCACGCCGTTGCGAGCGCGGCGCCGGCCTCGGTGTGGTTCGATCTTGGCGTCGCAAGGCAGGATATGCGCGATCACGACAGCGCCGCACGCGCCTATCGCAAGGCGCTCGAGATCAAGCCGGATTATGCCGAAGCGGCACTCAATCTGGGGATCACGCTGCAGGAAAGCGGCGAGCCCGACGCCGCGATGCAGGCCTTCGCGCGCGCCTATGCCCTACGCCCACAGCTGTTCGGATCGATCGCGATGGCGCTGACCTCGGCCCCGCACGGCCGGCTGTGGCTCGATGAGCGCGCGCTGCGTGCAACGTTAAGTCACTAACCGGCCGCGCTTGGCGCGGAAATGCTTGCGATAGACATTGGGCGCAGCCAGCACCTCGCCGACGACTTTCGAATAGGCCTCGCGATGCGCATCGTCGAACGCCTCGAACACCAGTTCGGGAGCCGCGCGCGGCACCGCGAAGCATTGCACGACCGGCGTCCCCTTCGGCAGCACGCCGGCGAAATCAGGCTGGGTCCAGACCGCCGGGAAATTGATGCCGCCATCGTGAAACCGGTCGGCGTCGACCAGCCCCGAGATCACTCGGAACGGCAGGTCGTCGCGATTGACCGGATGCGTCGCGAACAGCGACCAGCCCGGCTCGAGCTCGATGGTCCAGAAGCTGTTGAATTTCAGCGCGGCCTGCCCGTTGGCGAACGGCGCGCCGGCGAATTGCGCGACGGGATGAAAGCTGAGCGGCGCGCGCGGATGGCCCTCCGTTGCCGGCTCCGGAATGTCCCAATCCCAGGCGAATGCGCCGCGCTCGACCCTGACATCGCAAGGCAACGGGATCATGACCCCATGGGCCATCGCATCGACGAAGGGCGGGCATTGCTTGACCGTGCGGATCTCGCGGTCGTGGATGTCTGAATGCGCCTTCGCCGGCATCGCACGCAGCCAATCGGGCAACGCAGTGCGGGCCGGGAACGGCCGCGGCAGATGATCGGCAAGCCGCGGGTCGCAGCGGAAAGTCATGCGCATGGCGAAACTCCGGGATCATGATGCGATGACGGCAGACGCATATGATCTCATCGCGTCATTTGAGCACAATCCTGAACCGGTCTCCACAGCCGCAGATCCAGCAAAAAAGGCCGGGATTGCTCCCGGCCTTTTGCAGTTTGCGGATGGCGTGGGCGGTCAAGCCTTACCGCCTTACTTAGCTTCGGCGCGCTTGGGCGGGCTCGCCGGCCACGACTTGATCAGCGTGTCGTAGTCGATCGTTTCGCCCTTCGGCTTTTCGTTCGCGAGCTTGCGCTGCGGAGCGATGGTGCCGTCCTTCTCGGCCTTCTTGTACCAGTACTCGGCGGTTTCCTTCTTGTTCAGCTTCGGTCCGCAGGCACCCTGCACACCGGACTTCTCAAGACGCTCCATCACCGAATCCTGGGCCGCGGCGAGCGCGTCCATCGCAGCTTGCGGCGTCTTCGCACCGGACGACGCATCGCCGATGTTCTGCCACCAGAGCTGAGCGAGCTTCGGATAGTCAGGCACGTTGTTGCCGGTCGGGGTCCACTGCACGCGCGCAGGCGAGCGGTAGAACTCGATCAGACCGCCGAGCTTCGGCGCGCGCTCGGTGAACGACTTGTCCCAGATGTCGGATTCACGGATGAAGGTGAGACCGACTTGGCTCTTCTTCAGGCTCGTCGTCTTGGAGACGATGAACTGCAGGTAGAGCCAGGCCGCCTTGCGGCGGTCGACCGGGGTCGACTTCAGCAGCGTGGCCGAACCCACGTCCTGGTAGCCGAGCTTCATGCCGTCCTTCCAGTACGAGCCGTGCGGCGACGGAGCCATACGCCACTTCGGCGTACCGTCCGCGTTCATCACGGCAATCCCCGGCTTCACCATGTCGGCGGTGAAGGCTGTGTACCAGAAGATCTGCTGGGCGATGTTGCCCTGCGAAGGCACCGGGCCCGACTCGGAGAAGGTCATGCCCTGCGCCTGCGGGGGAGCATACTTCTTCATCCAGTCGAGATACTTGACGATCGAATAGACCGCCGCCGGGCCGTTGACGTCGCCGCCACGCTCGACCGACGAGCCGACCGGACGGCAGCCTTCCATGCGGATGCCCCATTCGTCGACCGGCAGGCCGTTCGGGAGACCCTTGTCGCCGTTGCCGGCCATCGACAGCCAGGCGTCGGTGAAACGCCAGCCGAGCGAGGGGTCCTTCTTGCCATAGTCCATATGGCCGTAGACCTTGACGCCGCTGATCTCCTTGATGTCGTTGGTGAAGAAGTCGGCGATATCTTCATAGGCCGACCAGTTCACGGGCACGCCGAGGTCGTAGCCGTACTTGGCCTTGAACTTGGCCTTGTATTCCGGGTTGGTGAACCAGTCGTAGCGGAACCAATAGAGGTTCGCGAACTGCTGGTCGGGCAGCTGATAGAGGTGACCGTTCGGTGCGGTCGTGAACGACTTGCCGATGAAGTCGTCGACGTCGAGCATCGGATCGGTGACGTCCTTGGCTTCGCCCTTCATCCACTCGGTCAGGTCGACGGCCTGGCCGTAACGGAAGTGGGTGCCGATGAAGTCGGAGTCGTTGATCCAGCCGTCATAGACGTTCTTGCCGGACTGCATCTGGGTCTGGATCTTTTCGACGACGTCACCTTCCTGGATGATGTCGTGCTTGACCTTGATGCCGGTGATCTCCTCGAACGCCTTGGCGAGCGTGCGGGATTCATATTCGTGCACCGTCAGGGTCTCGGAGACGACGTTGATCTCCATGCCCTTGAAGGGGGCGGCGGCCTTGATGAACCACTGCATCTCCTTCATCTGGTCGTCCTTGGAGAGGGTCGACGGCTGGAATTCGCTGTCGATCCACTTCTTGGCGGCCGCCTCGTCGGCGCGGGCCGGCGCGACAAGAGTGACCGATGCTGCGACGAGCGCGACCGCGCTGGTCATCGTCAAAAGCTTATCTTTAGTCATTCGTAAATGTCGCATTAGATTCCTCCGGTTGCAGCGACTAAATCAGGCCCGGGTAGACCCCGGATCTGCTCTTTTTCGCGTTCTTCAGACGGTGCGAAAAATCACCACGGCTGAAAGAAGCGAAATTACCGTTCCGAGCCACAGGCTCGAAATCTCGACGCCCTCCCCGATCGGCAGGGTGAAAATCGGATCGGTGCCGACGAGGCCGACCCACAGCAGGTGGATCACCGCCGCCAGCACCAGCGAGACGAACAGACGGTCGCCGCGCGTGGTCGGAATGCGCAGCGCGCCGACCCGCTCGGCTTCCGGATAGGCGATCGCGAGCCAGGTCATCATCCCGAGCGTAGAGGCAAGCAGCACGAAGAAGACCGCGGTGGGCCAGGTCCATGCCATCCATGCGATGCTGTCCATGTCTCAGCTCCCTCCGTACGGCACACTGCGCCCCCTCTCCCATGGGGAGAGGGCCGGGTTGAGGGGGTACGGTCCATCGATAGAGTGAAACCCCTCACCCGGATTTGCCGCTTTGCGCCAAATCCGACCTCTCCCTTTTGGAGAGGTGAAACCCGACGTTGAGCTGCCACAGCGTGATCGCATCGTCATCCCTCACACCCGGCCGAGCGCGAAGCCGCGCGCGATGTAATTGCGGACGAACCAGATCACGAGCGCGCCGGGGATGATGGTGAGCACGCCGGCCGCGGCAAGCAGGCCCCAGTCCATGCCGGCGGCCGAGACCGTGCGCGTCATGATCGCGGCGATCGGCTTGGCCTGCACCGAGGTCAGCGTGCGCGCCAGCAGCAGCTCGACCCAGGAGAACATGAAGCAGAAGAACGCGGCGACGCCGATCCCGCTCGCGATCAGGGGCACCAGGATCTTGATGAAGAAGCGCGGGAACGAGTAGCCGTCGAGGAAGGCGGTCTCGTCGATCTCGCGCGGCACGCCGGAGACGAAGCCTTCGAGGATCCACACCGCCAGCGGCACGTTGAAGATGCAGTGCGCGAGCGCAACCGCCCACGGCGTATCGAACAGGCCGATCGCCGAGTACAGGTTGAAGAACGGCAGCGCGTAGACCGCCGCCGGCGCCATGCGGTTGGACAGCAGCCAGAAGAACAGGTGCTTGTCGCCGAGAAAGCGGTAGCGCGAGAATGCATAGGCCGCCGGCAACGCCACCGCGATCGAGATCACGGTGTTGATGACGACATATTCCAGCGAGTTGATGTAGCCCGAGTACCAGCTCTCGTCGGTGAAGATGCGCCGGTAGTGCTGCAGCGTCGGCGTATGCGGCCACAGCGTCATCGTCGAGACGATCTCGGCGTTGGTCTTGAAGCTCATGTTGACGAGCCAGTAGATCGGCAACAGCAGGAAGATCAGGAACAGCGCCATGATCAGGCGGCGGCCGGGGATCGAGTGCATCACGCCGCTCCTTCCTTGACCGGACGCTCGGAGCCGGCATTGGTCATCACGGTGTAGAACACCCAGCACACGATCAGGATGATCAGGTTGTAAACCAGCGACAGCGCCGCGGCCTTGCCGAGGTCGAACTGGCCCAGCGCGATCTTGACGAGCTCGATCGAGACGAAGGTCGTCGAGTTGCCGGGACCACCGCCGGTGACCACGAACGGCTCGGTGTAGATCATGAAGCTGTCCATGAAGCGCAGCAGCACCGCGATCAGCAGCACGCGGTTCATCTTCGGCAGCTGGATCGCCTTGAACACCGCCCAGCGCGAGGCGCCGTCGATCTGCGCCGCCTGGTAGTAGGCGTCGGGGATCGACTTCAGGCCGGCGTAGCAGAGCAGCGCGACGAGGCTGGTCCAATGCCAGACGTCCATCACGATCACCGTGACCCAGGCGTCGACCTCGTTGGAGACGTAGTTGTAGTTGAAGCCGAGGTGGTTCAGCACATAGCCGAGCAGGCCGATATCGGGCCGGCCGAAGATCTGCCAGATGGTGCCGACCACGTTCCACGGGATCAGCAGCGGCAGCGCGAGGATGACGAGGCAGGCCGCGACGCTCCAGCCCTCGCGCGGCATCGACAGCGCGACGATGATGCCGAGCGGCACCTCGATCGCAAGGATCACGGCAGAGAAGAACAGGTTGCGGCCGAGCGAGGCCAGGAAGCGGCCGCCGAGATCGGTCGAGGGATCGAGCAGCTCCTTGAACCAACCGACGCCGTTCCAGAAGAACTGGTTGTTGCCGAAGGTGTCCTGCATCGAATAGTTCACGACGGTCATCAGCGGCAGTACCGCCGAGAACGCGACCACCAGGAACACCGGCAGCACCAGGAACCAGGCTTTTTGGTTGATGGTCTTGTCCATCAGGCGACCCCTTCGACCAAATGGCTGTCGGCATAGACGTGAACGTTGGCGGGATTGAAGATCAGGCCGGCGGTATCGCCGGAGATCGAGAAGCCGGGGGGCACGCGCGCCGCGAGTTTGGTGTTGCCGACGCGGACGCGGGCGAACTGGATGCGACCGAGATCGTCGATCCGCTCGATGGTGGCCGACAGCAGCCCGGACGCGGGTGCCGCGACATCAACAAATTCAGGCCGCACGCCGATCTCGATCTTCTTGCCGGCCGGCAGCACACCATAGTTTCGATGCAGGCCGATGACATGGCCGTCGATCCGCGCCTCGTGGCCTGAGACCTCGGCGGGCACGATGTTCATGCCGGGCGAGCCGATGAAATAGCCGACGAAGGTGTGCGCCGGCTTGTCGAACAATTCGGCCGGCGTGCCGCTCTGCACCACGCGGCCGTCATGCATGACGACGACGGTATCGGCAAAGGTCAGCGCCTCGGTCTGGTCGTGGGTGACGTAGATCATCGTGAGGTCGAGTTCGCGATGCAGCGCCTTCAGCTTGGAGCGCAGCTGCCATTTCAGCTCGGGATCGATCACCGTCAGCGGCTCGTCAAACAGCACGGCGGCGACGTCGGAGCGCACCAGGCCGCGGCCGAGCGAGATCTTCTGCTTGGCGTCGGCGGTGAGCCGCGTCGCCTTGCGATTGAGGTACGGCGTGAGGTCGAGCAAATCGGCGATCTGCCTGACCCGCGCATCGACCTCGGCCTTGGCGACGCCGCGGTTCTTCAGCGGGAAGGCCAGGTTCTGGCCGACCGTCATGGTGTCGTAGATCACCGGGAACTGGAACACCTGCGCGATGTTGCGCTTCTGCGTCGACAGCGGCGTGATGTCCTGGCCGTCGAACAGGATCTTGCCGCGCGACGGCGTCACGATGCCGGAAATCAGGTTCAATAGCGTGGTCTTGCCGCAGCCGGAGGGCCCAAGCAGCGCATAGGCGCCGCCCTGCCGCCAGGTCATCGTCACCGGTTTCAGCGCAAAGGATTCCAGCGGCGCGTCATTGCCGCTGTAGGATTGCGCGAGATCGACGAGGTCAATGCGAGCCATCGGGCATCTCCCTCAATTGCTCTTGCTGGCTGACGTGCGTGCCGCAAGCGAACTGCCATACAGTTCGCTTGCGAACGCGGTCGCGGGCGACGCGACCAGGCGGTCGGCGGCGTCAAATACGAAGATATTCTCGGGATCGAGCGCGGCTTCAAGCACCTGCCCGGGTTCATATTCGTGCACGCCGTGCAGCACCGCGACCCAGTTCGAATCGTGGACGTGAACGTGCACAAAGCTCTCCGACCCGGTGATCTCGGTCACCGTCACGGTGGCGGAGAATTTGTGGCGGCCGGGCACGACGCTACCGACCTCGAGCTGGTGCGCACGGAAGCCGATCTTGTACGTGCCGTCAGGCAGCTTGGCATACAGCCCAGCCGCGGGCGCCTGCTCGCCGCCGGCATAGATCACCCGGTCACCCTTCTTCTCGATGCCGATGACGTTGAGCGGCGGATCGGAGAACACCTGCGCGACGCGCAGCGAGTCGGGATGGCGGTAGACTTTCGGCGTCGCGCCGGTCTGCAGCGCCTGACCTTCCCACATGCACACCGTGTCGCCGCCGAGCAGCAACGCCTCCGACGGTTCGGTGGTGGCATAGACGAAGATCGCACCCGATGCCTCGAAGATCCGCGGCAGCTCGGCGCGCAGCTCCTCACGCAGCTTGTAGTCGAGATTGGCGAGCGGCTCGTCGAGCAGCACGAGGTCCGCGCCCTTGACCAGCGCGCGCGCAATCGCCGTGCGCTGCTGCTGGCCGCCGGAGAGCTGCAGCGGCGTCCGCTTCAGATAGGGCTCGAGCCGCAACAGGCTGGCCGCCTCGGCCACCCGCTGCTCGATCTCGGCCTTCGGCTTGCCCTGCACCCGCAGCGGCGAGGCGATGTTCTCGTAGACCGTCAGCGAGGGATAGTTGATGAACTGCTGATAGACCATCGCCACCGAGCGCTGCCGCACGTCGGCGCCGGTGACGTCCTTGCCGTCGACCAGCACGCGGCCGGTGGTCGGCTTGTCGAGGCCGGCGAGCAGCCGCATGATCGAGGTCTTGCCCGACAGCGTCGGCCCGAGCAGCACGCTGAGCGTGCCACGCTCCAGCGTCAGCGAAACATCGCGAATGGTCTGAATGCCATCCACGGTTCGCGTGACGTTCTGCAGTGTAACGCTCATGCCCGTCCTCCCGCTTCGCGGAGGGGACGTTCACCTGACACGCGGTTGGCGACCATCCACTCGTCGAGCGCGGCGATTTCACCCGCCGTCATCCGCAAGCCCAGCTTGGATCGTCGCCAGACGACATCGTCCGCGGTCCGCGCCCATTCGTTCGCCATCAGGTACCGGACTTCACTCTCCGTCAAGGTGGCGCCGAAGGCGCGGCCGAGATCATCAGCCGTTGCTGCATTGCCCAAGACCTTGCTGGCGCGTGTGCCATAGGCGTGGGCGAGACGGTTGGCGTGGGACTGCGCGAGGAACGGATAGTTACGAACCAGCTCGGCGCTCAGCGCCGCGACCGCGGAGACATCCATGTCGCCGCCGGGCAGCGGCGCCTTGCCGGTCCAGCCCTCCTGCGCTTTCGCGCCGCGGAGATAGGGCGACAGCCGCTCCAGCGCCTCTTCGGAGAGGCGGCGATAGGTGGTGATCTTGCCGCCATAGATCGACAGTAGCGGCGCACCGCCGGGCGTATCGAGCTCGAAGACGTAGTCGCGAGTCGCGGCCTTGGCTTCGCTCGCACCGTCGTCATAGAGCGGACGCACGCCGGAGTAATTCCAGACCACATCCTCGGGCTTCACCGGCTTGGCAAGGTATTCGCTGGCGGAGGCGCAGAGATACTCGATCTCCTCGCGCGTCGCCTTCACCTTGGCCGGATCGCCGTCATAGTCGCGATCGGTGGTGCCGATCAGGGAGAAATCGTTCTGGTAGGGAATGACGAAGATGATGCGGCCGTCGGCATTCTGGAAGATGTAGGCGCGGTCGTGGTCGTAGAGTTTCGGCACGACGATATGCGAGCCCTGCACCAGCCGCACCTTGGCCCGCGCGTTGACGCCGACACCGGTAGCGAGCACCTGCTCGACCCAGGGACCGCCGGCGTTGACCAGCACGCGCGCCTTGATCGTGTCGCGGGCGCCAGTTGCGCCATCTTCGACCGTGACGTGCCAGACGCCGTCGATCTGCCTGATCTCCACCGCGCGGGTGCGGGTGCGAATCTCGGCGCCGCGATCGGCGGCATCGCACGCGGTCAGCGCCACCAGCCGCGCGTCGTCGACGAAGCAATCGGAATATTCAAAGCCCTTGGTGTAGCGGCCCGGGATCAGCGGCTTGCCGACCACGTCGCGCGTCAGGTCGACCGAGCGCGTCGCCGGCAGCAGATGCCGGCCGCCGATGTGGTCGTAGAGGAAGAGGCCGAGCCGCAGCAGCCAGGCCGGGCGCAGGCCCGCATGGTGCGGCAAAACGAAACGCAGCGGACGAATGATATGCGGCGCGATCTGCCAGAGGATCTCGCGCTCGATCAGCGCCTCGCGCACCAGGCGAAACTCGTAATACTCGAGATAGCGCAGGCCGCCATGCACCAGCTTGGTCGACCAGGACGAGGTTCCACTGGCCAAATCATTCATTTCACAGAGGAAAACAGAATTGCCCCGGCCCGCCGCATCGCGCGCGATGCCGCAGCCATTAACGCCGCCTCCAATGATGGCGAGGTCGTAAATTCGGTCCAAAGAACGCTTCCCCCGGCAACCGTTTTCGCTTTGACGGTTTTCCTTTCGGATTGGAGTAGATCACAACCGAAAACGAAAGCAAAGTGAAAACAGGGAACTTTCGCTGGGGATTTTTTGGGCGGACTGAGTGCGGAATGGTGGACAGGCTCACCCGACCTGCCCCCCGCGCGATCACTTAACCCGTCACCCCTGAGGTGCGAGCGGAGCGAGCCTCGAAGGGTGCGAGGCCCCAGTGTGGCCGTTCACCCTTCGAGGGCCGCTGAAGAAGCGGCTACCTCAGGGTGACGGTGAGCGAGTTGTTGTGCGGGGACGATGGGCCGACAGCGGCGATATCGTTGAAATCGACTAAGCGCTGCGCAGCGTCGCGGGTGCGGCGTCGGCGCCATTGTCGTCGATATCGGCCTGCGGCTTGTCCATCGCGACGACCACCTCGATGCCACGGCTGTGGCAGATGTTGGCGAGGCCAACGGGCAACGGCGAATCGGTGACGAAGGTCTGGATCTGGCTCATATGCGCGATGCGCACCGGCGCGCTGCGGCGAAGCTTGGTCGCATCCGACACCAGCATCACGTTGCGCGCGTTGGCGATGATCGCCTGCGCCACCTGCACCTCGCGATAGTCGAAGTCGAGCAGCGCGCCCTCCTCGTCGATCGCGGACGCGCCGATGATCGCGTAATCGACCTTGAACTGGCCGATCAGCTGCGTCGCGGTCGAGCCGACCACCGCACCGTCGGCGCGGCGCACCGTGCCGCCGGCCACCACCACCTCGATGCGCGGATGGCGATACAGCAGCATCGCGACGTTGAGGTTGTTGGTGATGACCAGCAGGTCCTCATGCGAGGTCAGCGCACTGGCGACCTCTTCCGTCGTGGTGCCGATATTGATGAACAGCGAGCAGCCGTTCGGAATCCGCGCGGCCGCGGCGGCGCCGATCGCCTTCTTCTCCTCGGCGGCCACAAAGCGGCGCGCCTCATAGGCGAGGTTCTCGACGCCCGAGGCGATGATCGCGCCGCCATGGATGCGGGTCAGCGACCGCTCGTCGCAGAGATCGTTGAGGTCCTTGCGGATGGTCTGCGCCGACACCTCGAATCGCTTGGCAAGGTCTTCGACCATGACCCGGCCAAAAGCGCGTGCGATGTTGAGGATTTCAGTCTGGCGGTGGGAGAGTCCGGCCACGGCGGCCCCCTTGAAACGGCGAATGACCCATGGTGCGACCGTTCGGCGCGGAGGTCAACGAGCTAGCATCGACGGGGTTAAGGACTGCGTTGCAGCAATGTCGAGCCGGCAACGTTTCGGCACACTGCCTCACCACGCCGTTTCCTCACCACGCCATGGCCGAAGCAACAAGGCGAATCAATTCCGGATCATCAAACGCCCGGGCGCTGGCGACCGCGCCGGCCGCGAGCAGATCGGCATGACCAAGCCCGGTTCGCATCCCGATCGTCGCGATGCCCGCCGTCGCGGACTGAATGCCGGAGCGCGAATCCTCGAACGCGAGCGAAGCCGGTGCCGACGCGCCTGCGAGGCGCAGTCCCTCCAGATACGGCAATGGATGCGGCTTGCCCTGCGCCAATTCATCGCCGATCACGACAGCCTTGAAACGGTGCGCGATACCCAGTCCCGAGAGCAGCAGTTCGGCGTTCGGGCGCGGCGCATTGGTCACCGCCACCATCGGCACGCCGGCGCGATCGGCCCGGTCGAGCAGCGCCATCAATCCCGGCACCGGCACGATCTGGCCAGAGACCAATTCGCGGAAGATCCGCTCCTTCTCGCCAAGGATGCTGGCGCGGCGGTCGGCCGGCTCGTGGGTGAGGAAACGCTCGCCGATCGACGCGTTGGAGAAGCCTTGCAGTTCCTTGCCGAAGCGCGCGTGATCGAAGGTGTGTCCGTGGGGGCCGAGCACCTGGTTGAACGCGGCGAGGTGAATCGGGTCGGTGTCCGCGAGCGTGCCGTCAATGTCGAACAGCAGCGCCTTGCCTTGTGTCTGCGACATCCGAAAAAAGGTTTCCGTGAGTTCGGATGCATCAATACAGACTCTTGCGGCGCGCGCAAACGGCGCGCCGCGTGGCTCCTCATCAGGAGGCCATCTGCAGATCCTGGCCGGTGACCAGCCGTCGCGCCGCGCGCTCGGCCTCGCGTGCGTTGCGGAAGATTTGGCCCTCGAGAGCTTGGAACCGGTGCGAAGCCGCGAAAAACGCGTAACCCCTGGTATCGCGCACCACGATACCCGCGGTCTCGGAACTTACTTCGATGACGTAGCAGTCTGACATTATCGGCCTCGGTTTGATTCCGCGCCGACAACGGCATCGCCGCCCGTTTGTTCCTGAGTTTTTTGCGAAGCGAAGCGCCGCTTTTTTACAATCGAGCGGCGCTCCGGTCTCAGTTTCGACGCGTTTTCTCTCGCGCCGAATCAGCGGCGTTTTTCGCGCAAAAGACGTCAGGTCGAAATCGTCGCACCATCGCGCTGGATCGGTTGCGGACGGCCCTGATCGTCGATCGAGACGTAGGTGAAATTGCCGTCGGTGACGAGGATCGACTGCTGCTCGCGGCGGCGCAGTACCCAGGCTTCGAGATGCACCGTGATCGAGGTGCGACCGACACGCACGAGATTGGCGTGCACCGAGACGAGATCGCCGACATAGACCGCCTTGCGGAAATTCATCGCTTCGATCGCGACCGTCACGGTGCGGGACTTCGCCACCTTCGAGGCGAACACGCCGCCGCCAACGTCCATCTGGCTGAGCAGCCAGCCGCCGAAGATATCGCCATTGGCGTTGGTGTCGGCCGGCATCGCCAGCGTGCGGATGCAGAGGTCGCCCTGCGGCTCGTTGCCGCTGATCGGCGGTGCGTGAGCATGCGTTTCGGGCGCTTGGGTGTCAGTCACTTGAAGGTCTCCCAGCCTGCATCGGGTGCGAAACGATCGCCGAATTTCTGCGTCAATGCGCGCAGCGCGGATACGACACTGTCAACGCCGCGCGTGCGCGCGTAGTTGAGCGGGCCGCCGCGGAACGGGGCATAGCCGGTGCCGAAGATCATCGCGCCGTCGACCATATCGGGGTCGTCGACGATACCCTCGCGTAAGGCGGCGACGCAGACATTGGAGATCGGCAGCACCAGGCGGTCGATCATCTCGTCGCTGACTTTCGGACCGGTCTCCGGCAGCGGCGCCTTCTCCGCCTTGCCGTCCTTCCAGGTGTAGAAGCCCTTGCCGGTCTTGCGGCCGAGCTCGCCCTTGGCGACCTTTTCGCGCAGCCAGGCCGGCGTCGGCGGCAAGGTGTCGCCGAATTTCGAGCGCAGCATGTCGCCGACATCGAGGCAGATATCGAGGCCGACCTGGTCGGCGAGTTCGATCGGACCCATCGGCATGCCGAACTCGACGGCAGCCGCGTCGATCAGACGCTGGTCGGTCTTCTCGTCCAGCATCATCATCGCTTCCAGCATATAGGGCGTCAGCGCGCGGTTGACGAGGAAGCCCGGCGAGCTCTTCACCGGCAGCGGAAGACGGTCGATGGCGCCGACAAAGGCGCGCGCCTCCTTGAGCATCGCGGCATCGGTGCCGTCATGGCTGACGACCTCGACGAGCTGCAGCCGCGACACCGGGTTGAAGAAATGCAGGCCGAGCAGCCGCTCCGGCCGTGCTAACGTGGTGCGCAGATCCTGCAAGGGAATGCTCGACGTATTGGTGGCGAGGATCGCGTCTTGTTTCATCTTCGGCTCGAGCGAGGCATAGACCTTCTGCTTGAGCTCAAGCTTCTCCGGCACCGCCTCGATGATCAGATCCGCATTGCGGACGCCCTCGCCGTCCATGTCGGGGATCAGCCGGTCCAGCGCGTCGCGCTGGTCGATCTTCCTGCGCATGATCTTGCCGAACAGCTCGGCGGCGCGCTTCATGGCGCCAGCGATCGGTTCGCCCTTCATGTCGGCGAGCGTGACGCGCATGTCCTGGCTGGCGCACCAGGCCGCGATATCGCCGCCCATCGCGCCGGCGCCGATGACATGGACGTGCTGCACCTTGTTGCCGCTGCCGGCCGCCTTCTTCATCTGCTCGCGCAGGAAGAACACGCGGATCAGATTCTGCGCGGTCGGCGTCACCATCAGATTGGCGAAGGAGGCCTTCTCCGCATTCAGCATCGCCGAGCGGTTGCCGGCGTGCTTCTCCCAGAGCTCGATCAGCGCATAGGGCGCCGGATAATGCTTGCGCGGCGCGGCCTTCTCCGCCTCGCTGCGCATACGTGAGGCAAGCAAGCCCCTGACCGGACCAAGATTGAGGATCGCGTTGAGCATGCCGGGCTTGGCGCGCTTCAGCCGGCCGAACACCGCATCCTTCACCGCGTTGCGAACGTGGCGCTCCTGGGTGACCGCGTCGACCAGGCCGAGCGACTTCGCGCGGCGCGCGTCGATCGTCTTGCCGGTCAGCATCAAGGTCATCGCCTGCATCGGGTTGACCAGCTCCGTGAAGCGCACGGCGCCGCCGAGGCCGGGATGCAGGCCGAGCATCACCTCGGGGAAGCCGAATCTGGCATCGTCGATCGCGATCCGCATCTGGCAGGCCAGCGCAACCTCGAGGCCGCCGCCGAGACAGAAACCGTGGATCACGGCGACCGAGGGCACGCGCAGAGCCTCGAGCCGGTCGATCACCGCATGCGCGCGGCCAATCTCGGTCTCGACCGCCCGCGGGTCGCTGGCGCCGCGAAATTCATTGACGTCGGCACCGGCGATGAAGCCGCTCTTCTTCGCCGAGCGCACCACGAGGCCGGTCGGCCGCTGGTTCTCCAGCGCCGCGACCGCGGCATCGAGCTCGTCGAGCAGATCGGCGGACAGCGTGTTGGCGCTGGTGCCGGCGCGGTCGAACAGCAGCCAGGCAATGCCGTCCTCGTCACGCGTCAGCTTGAAATTCTTGTACGGGCTGTCGGCGGCCGGCTTCGGCCCGAGCTCGAGCACGCGGTCGGCGAGAACGTCCATGATCCGTGAATCCATGATCACACCGTCTCTATCAACATCGCGCCGCCCTGCCCGCCACCGATGCATTCGGTGGCGACGCCGCGCCTGGCGCCGAGCCGCTTCATCGCGTTGACCAGATGCAGCACGATGCGGTTGCCGCTGGTGCCGACGGGATGGCCAAGGCTGATCGCGCCGCCGTCGACGTTCAACCTCGCGCGGTCGATCTCGCCGGCCGCGCCATCGAGCCCCAAAATCTCGCGGCAGAATTTGTCGTCGTTCCAGGCTGCGAGACAGCCGAGCACCTGCGTCGCAAAAGCCTCGTTCAGCTCCCAGGTCTCGACTTCCTGCAAGGTCAGCCCGTTGCGCTTGATCAGTGCGCTCGCCGACAGCACCGGACCGAGACCCATGATCGACGGATCGAGCGCCGACCACTGGCTGTCGAGGATGACGGCCTTCGGCGTCAGCCCGTGCTTTGCCACCGCGGTCTCGGATGCCAGGATCACCCAGGATGCGCCGTCGGTGATTTGCGAGGAATTGCCGGCGGTGACCTGACCCCACGGGCGCTCGAACACCGGCTTCAGCTTTGCCAACGTCTCCGGTGTCGAGTCCGGGCGGACGCCGTCGTCATGATCGTAGAACTTGCCGTCGCGGGAGAACGCGGTCTCGACCTCGCCCTTGAGGAAGCCTTGCTTCTGCGCGTTGGCGAGCCGCTGATGGCTCTCGGCGGCGTAAGCGTCGGACTGCGTCCGCGTGATGCCGAAGAGATGGCCGACCTTCTCGGCGGTCTGCCCCATGTTGAGCTCGGTGATCGGATCGGTCAGCCCGCGCTCGAGGCCGATGATCGGCTTGAAGTAGCTCGGCTTCACCTTCAGCGCCGCGGCGATCTTGGCACCGATGCCCTTGGCGCCGGCAAAGCCGGCAAACCAGCGCACGCCGGAATTGGGCCAGACCAGCGGTGCGTGGCTCAACGCCTCGGCGCCACCGGCGAGGATCAGGTCGGAGATGCCTTCGCGGATGTAGCGGTAGCCGGTGTCGATCGATTGCATGCCGGAGCCGCAATTGATCTGCACCGTGAAGGCGACCATCTGCTCGCCCATGCCGAGCCGGAGGGCTGCGACCCGCGCCGGGTTCATCTCGTCGGCGATCACGTTGACGCAGCCGAGGATGACCTGGTCGAAAGCGGTGGGCGCGAAAGGCTGCCGCGCCAGCAATGGCCGGCCGCATTGCACGGCGAGGTCGACCGGGGTGAACGGGCCGGGACCGGAGCGCGCCTTCAGGAACGGCGTCCGGCTGCCGTCGACGATAAAGACTGGTCGCGCCATCAGCTCGCCGCCCTCTGCTCACCAAGCTCCTGGAAGAACTGATGCACGTCGGCGGTTTTCTTGTAAATCGGGGACAGCGCCTCGGGCGCAAAATCATCGACTTCGATGACCTTGGCCACGGCCTCATGGGCGGCGGCGAGCTTCTCGCCGTCGGCCTCGGTGATGACGCCTTTCTTGACGGCCTCCTTCCAGTCGTGCAGCCGCGCCGCGCGCAGCTGCTTGGCCGCATCCTCGGACTCGGTGACGAGGCGGAAGGCCTTTTCCAGCCGCGCAATGCCGCCGTCATCCTCGACAAAGGCGAGATCCGGCGTCAGGCGGTCGCGCGCTGCCGACGGCGACAGCACGAGTTGTGCGCAGAAATGCACGACGCTATCCGACGGACCCGTGACGCGCGCGCCGAACGGCTGGATCAGGAATTTCAGCATCCATGCCACCGGACGGTTCGGCAGGTTGGCGAGGATCTCCGCAAAGCGGTTCTCGATGGTCTTGAAGCCGGATGCCATGCACCATTGGAGCGCAGGAAGATCCTCCTTCTGCCGCCCCTCGTCCTGCCAGCGTTTGAGCGCGGCAGAAAGCAAGTAAAGCTCCGACAGGATGTCGCCGAAGCGCGCCGAGAGCATTTCCTTGCGCTTCAGCGCGCCGCCGAGGGTGAGCAGCGCCATGTCGGCGCACAGCGCGAACGCCGATGAATAGCGCGAGAGCTGGCGATAGAACTCCGTTGCATCGCCGGCATCCGGCGCCGGTGCGAACAGGCCAAAGGTCCAGCTGCGGCCCCAGGCGCGGAACATGGTCGCGAAGCTGTGGCCGACATGGTTCCAGAACGCGGTGTCGAACGCAGTCAGGCCCTTGTCGCGATCGGTCTCGCTGAGCGCGTTCATCTCCTGCAAGAGATAAGGATGCGCGCGGATTGCGCCCTGCCCGAACACGATCAGATTGCGGGTCAGGATGTTGGCGCCCTCGACCGTGATGCCGACCGGTACCGAGCGGTAGAGCCCGCCGAGATAGTTCTGCGGCCCGTCGATCACGGCCTTGCCGCCATGGATGTCCATGGCGTCGTCGATTGCGATCCGCATCCGCTCGGTGGCGTGCAGCTTCATGATCCCTGAGATGACAGCGGGATGATGCCCCTCGTTCAGCGCCGCGCAGGTCAACCGCCGCGCGGCATCGAGCAGATAGGCGGTGCCGGCGATGCGCGCGAGCGGCTCCTCGATGCCCTCGAATTTCGAGATCGAGATGCCGAACTGCTCGCGGACGCGGGCATAGGCGCCGGTGGTGCGCGCGGCGTAGGCGGCGCCGGCGGCCGACAGCGACGGCAGCGAGATGCCGCGGCCGGCGGCGAGCGCCGTCATCAGCATCTTCCAGCCCTGGCCCAAGCGTTCCTGGCCGCCGATGATGTAGTCGAGCGGGATGAAGACATCGCGGCCCCAGTTCGGGCCGTTCTGGAACACTTGCATCGCCGGCAGATGGCGCTGGCCGATCGAGACGCCGGGCAGATGGGTCGGGATCAGCGCGACCGTGATGCCAAGCTCGTCCTCGCTGCCGACCAGGTGGTCGGGATCATAGGCCTTAAAGGCGAGGCCGAGCAGCGTCGCCACTGGCCCCAGCGTGATGTAGCGCTTGTGCCAATTCAGCTTCAGCCCAAGCACCTCGCGGCCTTCGAAATTGCCCTTGCAGATGATGCCGGTGTCGATCATCGAGGCGGCGTCCGAGCCGGCCTCCGGGCTGGTCAGCCCGAAGCAGGGAATGTCCTGGCCGGCAGCCAGGCGCGGCAGCCATTTGTCCTGCTGCTCCTTGGTGCCGAAGCGCATCAGGAGTTCGCCCGGCCCAAGCGAGTTCGGCACCATCACGGTGACGGCCGCGGTCAGCGAGCGCGAGGAAATCTTGCGCACCACTTCGGAATGCGCATAGGGCGAGAAGCCGAGGCCGCCGAATTCTTTCGGGATGATCATGCCGAAGAATTTCTTCGCCTTGATGAAGCTCCACACCTCGGGCGGCAGGTCGCGCCACTCCCAATTGATCTTCCACTCGTCGAGCATCGCGCAGAGCTCATCGACCGGACCGTGCAGGAAGGCATTCTCCTCCTCGGTCAATCTGGCCGGCGCAAACGCCAGCAATTTCGACCAGTCAGGATTGCCGGTGAAGAGATCGGCGTCCCACCAGACGTCGCCGGCTTCCAGCGCCTCGCGCTCGGTGTCCGACATGGTCGGCAGCACGCCACGCGCCCAGGAGAAGATCGGCTTGGACAGGTAATCGCGGCGGAAGCTCATGGTGGGGCCCTCATGAAACGGCAGCGCGGATGGGTGATGATCCTATCGGAAAGTGCCGTTCACCGGTGAACACTTCGCTGTTCAAATAAAGCGAAATTGACGCGGCCAAGCCGCCGTTTGTTAACGGCAGACCACGCGTTCAGTTCCGAAAGCTGAGCTGCGACAATCAGGTAGCCGAAGGGGGGGCGCCGGCAGGTCGTGCCGGCGCCCCTCTCCCGTGCGCTAGGCCGGCCCGGCGCCCTGGGTCGCGGTATAGACCGCATAGAGCGACTGGCTTGCGGCCATGAACAGGCGATTGCGCTTGGGGCCGCCGAAGGTGATGTTGCCGCAGACCTCGGGCAGCCGGATGCGGCCGAGCAGCTTGCCTTCCGGCGACCACACCGTCACGCCGTTGTAACCGACCGCGCGGCCGGCATTGCTCGAGCACCAGACATTGCCGTTGACGTCGCAGCGGATGCCGTCCGGTCCGCACTTCACTCCGTCGATCGTGAAGTCGCTGAACCGCTTGCCGTTGACGGGCTTGTTGTCGGCGCCGACGTCGAACACGAAGACGTCACCCTTGCCGCCAGGGCCGGTGTCGCCCGGTCCCTTGCCGGTCGAGACGACGTAGAGCTTCTTGTAATCCGGCGAGAAGCAGAGGCCGTTCGGATCCGGCACCTGGTCCTCGCTCACCACGAGATCGACGCGGCCCGAGGGATCGATGCGATAGCAATTGGTCGGCAGCTCGCGCTTGGCCGGCGCGAAGCCCGCGGGCTGCCCGATCCGCGGGTTGAGCTTGCCGGCCGCGTTGCTCGCGCCACCGGCCGCGTCAGGCTCGCCCTCGTAGAGCTGGCCGCCATAGGGCGGATCGGTGAACCAGTAGCTGCCGTCGGGATGCGCGACGATGTCGTTCGGCGAGTTCAGCCGCTTGCCCTGATAGTTATCGGCTAGCACCGTCGCAGTGCCGTCATTCTCGTAGCGCGTCACCCGGCGGGTGAGATGTTCGCAGGAGAGCTGGCGGCCCTGGAAGTCGAACGAATTGCCGTTCGAGTAGTTCGACGGCGTGCGAAACACGCTGACATGGCCGTCATCCTCCGACCAGCGCATCTGCCGGTTGTTCGGGATGTCGCTCCACAGGAGATAGCGGCCCTGCGAGCTCCAGGCCGGGCCCTCCGCCCACAGCACACCCGTAAAGAGGCGCTTGATCGAGGTGTTGGGCTGGGCAAGATCGTTGAAGGACGGATCGACCGCGATGATGTCGGGGTCCCAGAAATAGGTGGTCGGCGCACCACGCGGACTGAAGTCGCGCGGCGGGCTGGTGATGGTTGTCGGCGGTCCGACCGGCGCGGGCGCGTTCTGGGCCAGCGCGCTGCTGACGCCGGCTGCGGCAGCGGCCGCCCCCACCGCCAATCCCTGGACGAGTGTTCGACGTGAAACGTTCGGATCGCGTCGCTCTTCCTTCTGACCGTTCTGCGCGCCGTTTGGACCGCTCCGCTCCTGGCGTGTCATCGCATCCTCCCACTGTGCTGGCCGGCCGTTGATCCGGCCTGGCGCGCGGGAGGTTAGACTGCTCGCTCGGAGGTTGCGAGTGACGGTTTTTCATCACTGCACGCCGAAATTTCACATTGTCGTGGTTCCCGCATTGGTCATTGCGAGGAGCAAAGCGACGAAGCAATCCATCCATCCCAGTGGGGAGATGGATTGCTTCGCTTCGCTCGCAATGACGGCTAGACGGACGATATCAATCCGGCCGGATCATCTCGAACATGTTCTCCGGCTTGATCTCGAAATAGTCGCCGCGACGGCCGGCGCGGACGATCGGGTGCGCGAGACCGGTCTGATAGACGCCGTCCTTGATGAAGGCCTTGTCGATATGGACGGCGACCACCTCGCCGAGCGTCAGCCAGGCCTCGGCCTTCTTGCCGTCGGCGCCCTGGAGCTGGATGATCTGACTCACCTTGCATTCGAACGACACCGGGCTCTCGGCGACGCGCGGCACGTTGACGAGCTTGCCGCCAACCTGCGTCAGCCCTGCGAGCTTGAACTCGTCGACATCGCGCGCGACATGCGCCGCGGTCGCGTTCATGTGCTTGGCGAGATCCATCGTCGCCAGGTTCCAGACGAACTCGCCGGTGTCCTGGATATTGGCGACGCTGTCCTTCCAGTTGGTGGAGGAGAAGCCGATGATCGCCGGCACGTAGCAGAAGGCGTTGAAGAAGCTGTAGGGCGCGAGGTTGACGTTGCCGCCCTTGTCGCGCGAGGAGATCCAGCCGATCGGCCGCGGCGCCACGATGGCATTGAACGGGTCGTGCTTCAGGCCGTGGCCATTCTTCGGCTCGTAGAAATGCAGGTCTTTGGCGGTCACGCTGGGCCCCTCTCACGGTAGCCCGGATGGAGCGCAGCGCAATCCGGGACTCGTCTCACACGTGGAAGCATTCCCGGATTACGCTGCGCTCCATCCGGGCTACGATTTCGCTTCGCTTGCAATGCGGGAAGAGTCAACTGACGAAAACGTCAGTGCCGGCGCTCAATTGGCGCGGATGCGCGGCGACAGGCCGGCGATCACGAAATCGATCATCTGGTCGATGGTCGGGCCCGGCTTGGTGGCGCATTGAGCGATCATCTGCGGGTGGAAGAACCGCATCATCGCCGTGCCGGCGCACAGCGCGGCGACTTCGAGGTCGTCGACCTCGAACTCGCCCGTCGCCACGCCTAGCGCGATCACCTCGCCGATGGTGTGGCCGATCGTTTCCATATGGGTGACGCAGACCTGCCAATCCTCCTGCATCGCGATCTCGACCATCTCGTGCAACTTGGAATCGTCGACATAGCGCTCGGTATTCATGCGATTGATCGTCTTCATCATTTGGCGCATGCGCGCCGCTGCCGGCCCTTCCGATCGCGCGATGCGCTGGGCCTCAACCTCGACCCCGCCCATCAGGCCGCGCGCCACGCCTTCGTGGATCGCCTTCTTCGAATCGAAGAAGCGGTACACATTGGCCGGGCTCATCCGCAGCTCTTTGGCGATGTCGGCGACCGTGGTCTTCTGATAGCCGATCTGCCGGAACAAGCGCTCCGCCACCACGAGAATCCGCTCGCGGGTGTCGGTTTCGCTATGTTCCGAGATCAGTGTCATGTTGGCCTGCTCAATCTTCAATTATTCGGCCGCCTCAGCAAGTGGAAATGCGAGTTGTCCCTCACCGGCATGCTGCGGCGCAGTATTGACTTGCTCGGGGCCGCTTTCGTCCAAGGTCTTGCGGAACCAGAGGGCGTAAAGGCCCGGCAGATACAGCAAGGTCAGGAAAGTCGCAACAAACAAGCCGCCCATGATGGTGATCGCCATCGGGCCCCAGAACGCCGAGCGCGACAGCGGGATCATGGCAAGGATCGCCGCGAGCGCGGTCAGCACCACAGGCCGGGCGCGCCGGACGGTGGCCTCGACGATCGCCTCGCGCCGGGTCAGGCCGGAGGACACGTCGCTCTCGATCTGATCGACCAGGATGACCGCGTTGCGCATGATCATGCCGGCCAGCGCGATCAGGCCGAGCAGCGCCACGAAGCCGAACGGCTGGTTGGCGACGTTCAACCCGAGCGAGGCGCCGACGATGCCGAGCGGCGCGGTCAGGAACACCAGCGTCAGGCGCGAGAAGCTCTGCAGCTGGATCATCAAGAGCGTCAGCATCACCATCACCATCACGGGGAAGAGGATGAAGATCGACGCATTGCCCTTGGCGGATTCCTCGAACGCCCCGCCCGGCTCGATCCGGTAGGCCGGCTCGAGATGGGCCTGGATGTCCTTCAGCTTCGGCGAGATCTGGTTGGTGACGTCGGGCGCCTGCACGCCGTCGACGACGTCGGAGCGCACGGTGATCGCCATGTCGCGGTTGCGCCGCCACAGGATCGGCTCCTCATGCGCATATTCGATCTTGGCGATCTGCTGCAGCGGCACCGCGACGCCGTTCCGCGTGGTGATGGTGAGATCGCCGACGCGGCCGAGATCGAGTCGCTCGGACGGCACCGCGCGGGCGACCACGCCGACCTTCTCGATGCCGTCGCGGATGGTAGTGACCGGCGCGCCCGAGATCAGCATCGCCAGCGCCTGCGAGACATCCTGCGGGGTCAGGCCGAGCGCGCGCGCCCGATCCTGGTCGACGGCGAGCTTCAGGTAGGGCGACTGCTCGTTCCAGTCGAGCTGGACGTCCTTGACGTTCTTGTTCTGGCGCATCACTTCGCGCACCTGGTAGGCGATGTCGCGCACCTTGTTGGCGTCGGGCCCGATCACGCGGAACTGGACCGGGAAACCGACCGGCGGACCGAAGTTGAAGCGGTCGACCCGGACCCGCGCCTCGTTCAGCGCACCGTCGGCGGCGGCCTGCTCGATCTTCGCCTTGACGCGCTCGCGCGCCTCGACGTTCTTGGCGAGGATCACGATCTCGGCAAAGGCCTCGTTCGGCAGCTGCGGATTGAGGCCGAGCCAGAAACGCGGCGAGCCCTGGCCGACATAGGCAGTATAGGTCTGGATGTCCTGGTCGTCCTTCAAGAGCCCTTCGGCCTGCTTCACCGCCTTCTCGGTGACGTTGAAGGCAGTACCCTCGGGCAGACGGAGCTGCAGGAACAGCTCGGGCCGCTCCGACAGCGGAAAGAACTGCTGCTGGACGTGGCCAAAGCCCACGATCGAAAGCACAAAGACGCCGACGGTCGCCGCCACCACTTTTACGCGGTGATCGACGCACCACTGCACCACGCTGCGTAGGCCGCGATACATCCGCGTCTCGTAGATCGCGTGCGGATCGTGGTTCTGGTGCACCTTGATGTTGGGCAGCAGCTTGACGCCGATATAGGGCGTGAAGATCACCGCGACGAACCAGGATGCGACGAGCGCAATCGCCACGATCCAGAAGATGCCGCCGGCATATTCGCCGACCGCCGAATTGGCAAAGCCGATGGGGAGGAAGCCAGCGGCTGTGACCAGCGTTCCCGTGAGCATCGGAAACGCAGTGGATTCCCAGGCAAAGGACGCCGCCTTCATGCGGTCCCAGCCCTGTTCCATTTTCACCACCATCATCTCGACCGCGATGATGGCGTCGTCGACCAGGAGGCCGAGCGCAATGATCAGCGCGCCGAGCGTGATGCGGTGCAGATCGAGCGACATCGCGTTCATCACGATGAAGACGATGCCGAGCACCAGCGGCACCGAGAGTGCCACCACGATGCCGGTGCGCCAGCCGAGCGCGACAAAGGAGACGAACAGCACGATCGCGAGCGCCTCGACGAAGGAGTGCACGAACTCGCCGACGGCGTGCTCGACCACCTTGGGCTGGTCGGCGATCTGCTGAATGTCGACGCCCTGCGGCACCGCCTTCAGGAACTCGGCGGTCGCCTGCTGGACCTCCTTGCCGAGCTCGAGGATGTTGGCGCCCTTGGCGGTGACGACGCCGATGCCGAGCGCGGGCTTGCCTTCCTGACGCACCTTGAAGCTCGGCGGATCGACATAGCCGTGAGAGACGGTTGCGATATCGCCAAGCCGGAACACACGGCCGTTGCTCTCGACCGGCGTTTCGGCAACCGCCTTGACGCCGTCAAGCGCACCGGTGACGCGCAGCGGCACGCGCTGCGACGAGGTCTCGACCGTGCCGGCCGGCGTGACATTGTTCTGCTTGGCGAGCGAGTCGAACAGCGCCTGCGGCGTGATGCCGAGCGTCGCGAGCTTGGCATGCGAGAACTCGACGAAGATGCGCTCGTCCTGGGTGCCGTAAAGGTCGATCTTGGTAACGCCAGGCACCTTCAGCAGACGCTGGCGAAAACCCTCCGCGACCTTCTTGAGCTGCGCATAGTTGGCGCCGTCGCCGGTCATCATATAGAGGATCGAATCGACGTCGGAGAATTCGTCGTTGACCACGGGGCCGAGGATGCCGGAGGGCAGCTCGCCCTGCACGTCGACCAGCTTCTTGCGCAGGAGATAGAAGAGATAGGGCACGTCCTTCGGCGAGGTCGAATCCTTGAAGGAGACTTGCATCGCGGTGAAGCCTGGCTTGGAATAGGTCTGCACCTTGTCGAAGAACGGCAGCTCCTGCAGTTTCTTCTCGATCGGATCGGCGACCTGCATCTGCATTTCCTGCGAGGTCGCGCCCGGCCACATCACCGAGACGTTCACCACCTTGACGGTGAAGAACGGATCCTCGGCGCGGCCGAGCTTCTCATAGGAGAAGAAGCCGGCGGCGCCGAGGATGATCATCAGGAACAGCACCAGCGTCGGATGGCTGACCGCCCAGGCCGAAAGGTTGAAGCGCTTCATGTCAGTCTCCAAATCCCCAAACCGTTATCGCCACGGCCCTCATTGCGAGGAGCGTTAGCGACGAAGCAATCCACACTTGTCTTGCTGCGAGAGGGATTGCTTCGCTTCGCTCGCAATGACGGAACAACGACCAATCAGAACGACAGCGACGAGACGACCCGGACCTTCTGGCTCGGATCGAGTTTCTGCACGCCGAGGGCGACCACCTTGGCGCCATCGTCGACGCCGCCGGAGATGACGACGTTGTTGCTCTCATAGGCCTTCACCTTGACCGGTTTCAGCGCGATGTCGCCCTTGTCATCGACGATGTAGAGCGAGGGATCGCCGCCCTGGCTGTACAGCGCCGACAGCGGCAGCTTGGCGACCCGTTCGGTCGCCTTGTCGGCCAGGGTCAGGGTTGCGGTCATGCCGAGCGAGACGGCCTCGTCGGCGTCGGGCAGCGAGAACTTCGCGAGATAGGTGCGGGTGGCGGGATCGGCCTGCGGCGCGACCTCGCGCAGCTTGGCGGCATAGGTCTTCTTGGCATCCGACCACAGCGTCACCGTGGCAACGCCCGACCTGGCACGAGCGAGAAGCGTCTCGGGGATCGCGACGACAGCTTCCTTCTCGCCAAGTCGGGCGACACGGATCGAAGCCTGGCCCGCGGCAACCACCTGGCCGGGCTCGATCATGGTCGCGGTGACGACACCCCTCGTGTCGGCCACCAGCGTTGCATAAGAGAGCGAATTCTTGGTCAGCTCGACCGAGCGCTCGGCGCGGTTCAGCCGCGCCCGCGCCTCGTCGCCGGCGGCCTTGGCGGAATCGAGCGCCGCATCGGTGGCCCAGCCCTTGGCCTTCAGGTCCTTGGCGCGCTGCTCGGCGGCCGCGGCCTGCGCCAGCACGCCGGTGGCGGCGCGGAATTCCGCCTCCGCCTGCTCGGCCTGCAGCTTCAAATCGACCTCATCGAGGGTGGCCAAGGGCTGGTCGACGTCGACTGTCTGTCCGACCTCGACCAGCCGCTTGGCCACCTTGCCGGCAACCCGAAAGCCCATATCGGCTTCGATACGGGGCTTAATGGTGCCGACAAAGCTGCGCTCAGGCGTTTCGGCCTCGTAATGGACGGTCGCCACCAGAACGGGGCGTCCCGGGTCAGCCGTTTCGGCTGCCTTTTCATTGCAGCCGGTCAGCGCGAACACCGCGAAGGCCAGCGTTGCTCCGGTCAAGAGCCTGTAATAGCTCGACAAAACGGAACGAGCGAACATCTGAAATCTCCATCGGGCTGACGACTGATGAAGAGTATCGATTTATCACTGATAAATGTCAATATTCGTCAGTGATAACCAATTCGTGAGGACGGGCCGGAATCGGCCTGTTTCGCCCGGATACCTCGACTTTAGCTTCGGTCTTTTACGGTCACGGAAGCAGCGGCATGCGAGGTTGCGGCCACGTCATGGATTTTGGCCCTGGGCTTCACCGGTTTCTGGATTTGGTTTGCCGGCAGAGCGCACGAACGGGCGGCTGAGCGTGCCGCGACCGGGATGCTGCGTTCGCCGCTCTATTGGGCGGGCGCAGCCCTGGTCGGCCTTCTGGTGGCGCTGACATGCTCCGAGCGCTACGCCCTGGCGCAAGGCGGCATCCTGATATGGACGTGGCTTGCAGCGCTCGGCGTCACGCTGGCTGCGATCTTCTTCGTGCGCCGCGCACTGAAGTGGCGATATCCGGTCTAAGCCGCCAAGTAATGTAGGATGGGTAGAGCGAAGCGAAACCCATCATCTCGCCGCGGACAATGTAGGCGGACAATGTAGGATGGGTTTCGCTTCGCTCTACCCATCCTACGCAACCGTCACGACGCTCGCATCATCGCTACTTCGCGCTCGCGAACTCGGTCTTGGTCTCGTGGCTGCCGAGGAAAACCAGGAGGCCGGCCGCGAGCGGCAACAGCGACAGCACCAAGAGGCCGGTCGACGTGCTGCCGGTCGTCTCCTTCACCCAGCCGATCAGATAGGGCCCGCCAAAACCGGCGAGGTTGCCGATCGAGTTGATCAGCGCGATCGCGCCGGCGGCGGCGGTGCCTGACAGCCAGGCGGTCGGCAGCGTCCAGAACACCGCGAAGGTGCAGAACACGCCGATCGCGGCGACCGTCAGCACGACCATGGTCATGGTCGGATCGGTGATGTAGCTGGAGACGGCGAGCGCCAGCGCCGTGAGCAAGAGCGGAGCGCCGACATGAAACACGCGCTCCCGCGCGGCGTCGGACCGGCGCGCCCACAGGATCATCGCGACGGTGCCGAACGCATAGGGGATCGCGGTGACGAATCCGGTCTGCGCGTTGGTGAGGCCGAACGCCTTGACGATCTGCGGCAGCCAGAACTGCATGCCGTAGAGCGAGGCGACGAAGCCGAAATAGATCGCGCTCAGCGCCAGTACTTTCGGCGAGGACAGCGCCTGGCCGAGCGTGAAGTGCTGCGCCGCCTGCTTGGCTGCGACCTCGGCATCGAGCTTCGCCTTCAGCCACGCCTTCTGCTCGGCCGAGAGCCAATCGGCCTTCTCCGGCCGATCGGTGAGATAGAACCAGGTGACGATGCCGAGCAACACCGAGGGAATGCCCTCGATCACGAACAGCCACTGCCAGCCCTTCAGCCCCATCACGCCGTCCAGCCCGAGCAACAGGCCGGAGATCGGGGCGCCGATCACGGTCGAAATCGGCACCGCGAGCGCAAAGGCGGCGAGGAATCGCGCGCGATACTCGGCCGGATACCAGTAGGTGAGATAGAGGATGATGCCGGGGAAGAAGCCGGCCTCGGCGACGCCGAGGAAGAAGCGCAACGCATAGAAGCTGTGCTCGTCGTAGACCGCCGCCATCAGTGCCGAGAGGATGCCCCAGCTCACCATGATGCGGGCGATCCATTTGCTGGCACCGAATCTCTCCAGCGCCAGATTGCTCGGCACCTCGAAGATGAAATAGCCGATGAAGAAGATGCCGGCGCCGAACGAGAACACCACCGGCGAGAACTTCAGCTCGCTGTTCATGGTCAGCGCGGCGAAGCCGAGATTGACGCGGTCGAGATAGGAGAAGAAGTAGGCCAGGATCAGGAACGGGATCAGCCGCCAGGAGATCGCGCGGATCGTGGACGTCTCGATCTCGCTGCGGGCGCCGCGATCGGGCGCGACGGTTGCGGACTGGCTCATCTGCTTCCCCCAAAGCTATTGCTTGCCTTGAGGATTATTGGGTGGCCCCGCATTGAGCAATGGCAAAAACTCATAGCACACAGGCCAGACCGGAACCCGGACTACCTCCCCCAGGGGGCGGGATCGTTCGCATCGGCATGGTAGAACTGGGGCACGTCAATCCCGCCCCCGCGTCATTGCGAGCCAACGGGTCGCGCGAACGCGCGCCCGATGACAGGCTCCGCGAAGCAATCCATGGCGCCACAGATCGGGATGGATTGCTTCGTCGCTTCGCTCCTCGCAATGACGAATGAAAAAGCCAGCCCTACTCCGCGAGCTGGAAACGCTCGAAGCGGTCGAGCTCCTCCTCGATGCGGCGCTTCAGCTCCTTGCGACCCGCCTGCTTCTTGCCGTTGCCGACCCAGCTCCATTTCTGCATCAGGAGCTTCCGGTTCTGCCGGTCGGTCTTCAGGTCGAGGGCGGCAACGATATCGTCGCCGACCAGCACCGGCAGCGCGAAATAGCCGAACAGGCGCTTCTCCTTCGGCACATAGGCCTCGAAGCGGTGGCCATAACCGAAGAACAGCTCGGTGCGCTTGCGCTGGATGATCAGCGGATCGAACGGCGAGAGGATGTGAACCAGGGCAGGATCACCCTCGCCGGTCTCCTCCAGCACTTCGGGCCGCGCCCAATGCTCCTGCTTGCCGGCGCCGTCGAGCGCGATCCGCACGAGCTCCTTGCGGCGCACCCTCGCCTCGATCAGGCTGCGCACCGCCTTCTTGCTCGGCGCGTCCAGATGGCAGATCGAATCCAGGCTGACGATGCCTTGCGAGCGCAGCGCGCGGTCGAGCAGATAGGCGATCCGCGCCGATGCCGGTGCGGGCGTCGGCGGCTTGTCCCAGCCGAAATGCCTGCTCATCAGCTCGTAGGTCTTCAGCATGCCGGCGCGCTCGCTGATCGTGACCACGCCGCCATAGAAGGCGAGTTGCAGCGCACGCTTCGAGGGTTTGCGGCTCTGCCAGAGGTGCTCCTTCTCGGTCAGCACGTCGTCTTCGATGTCGCGGATGGTCAGCGGACCGGCCCGCAGCAGCCGCAGCACCTTGCGGGTATCCGACGGCGTCACCGACGCGAACCATTTATGGCCCTCGCGCTTGTGTGCCTTCATCGCCGGCAGGAAGATGTTGATGTCCTTGGACGGCACGTAGGACAGCGCGTGCGTCCAGTATTCGAACACACTCTTGTCCTGGCTCTGCGCCTGCTTGAGGTCGGCGCGGCGGTAGTCCGGAATCCGGGTGAACAGGATGTGGTGGTGGCAACGCTCGATCACGTTGATGGTGTCGATCTGCACATAGCCGAGATGATCGACGGCAGCGGCCACGGCTGATGCCCCGTCCCCGAACGGCGCCGTCGTATCGAGCCGTTGCGCGCGCAGCCAGATATGGCGGGCGGCGGCATTGTTCAGGGATAAGGGTTCGGCGACGCGGGGCATTGCCCAGGCAATGTAGTGAGATTCGCGCTGCTGTGGAGAGCCGCGTCAGGGAAATCAGCTCCGCCGATTGTGCACGCTTCGGCGCCCCGGGCTGCAGCTAAGCGGGATGAATTTGGTTGAATCGACCCGCCAAGGTTTCGGATCACCTCTCCCCGGCGGGGAGAGGTCGGATTGCAAAGCAATCCGGGTGACGGCTCTTGCCCTCTCGATAGACCGTAACCCCTCACCCGATTTGCTACGCAAATCGACCTCTCCCAAGGGAGAGGTGAACTTTTGACGCCGTTTCAGCTCAACCAAATCTCATCGCTCTTTAGTCCGATCCAATGGCCCGCCGCAACCAGGGAACGTCCGCCATCGCCGCCGCGAGCGCGGCGTTTTCCTCATGGAAAACCCGGGACGAATGACCGCCAACCGGAAACCAGCCGCGGCCATCCTCCACGTCCCGCCGATATTCCTCGAAACCGATGGTCCCTTCCGGGCGAACGAAGATATCGACGCAACGCGAAGCGCCTTCGTCATTGATCGAGCGGAGGACACGATTGACTTGGGCCAAGATGTTCTCCTCTCCGTCGCCGGCCCCTGCACGGCACGAGACAGGGGCCGGTCCATTCAACTGTGACATAGATCACATTCGCGGCTTTGAACCAGTCCTAGATTCGCAGCATCAAAACGACAACAGCCGGATTGGCTGGCCTGGCATTTAAGGATCAAAACCATGACCCGCTCCTTTTCCTTGGCTCTTTTGACGATCGGCGCTGCGCTATCGATGACGGCGGGCGTCGCACTGGCCGGCAGCGACACCGTTCCGGCCGCCCAGATCCTCAATGCGCTGAAGCCGAAGTCGGCCACCCGCGGCCTCTCCGCCGGCACGCAGGTCGACCCGGCCGCCTCGGCCAAGGAGGCGAGCTTCCTCAACACCGTTCGCAACCGGCAGACCCGATCGCTGTCATTGGGCGAACGCCAGGAGATCGCCGACATCGCCGCCAACAAGCCGAAGATCGATCTGGAGATTCACTTCGACTACAACTCGGCTGACATCGCCAAGGGCTCCGCCCAAGCGGTGCAGGAGCTCGGCAAGGCGCTGTCGGACGCCAGCATGAAGGGCTCGACCTTCGTCGTCGCCGGCCACACCGACGCGATCGGCAGCGAGGCCTATAATCAGGATCTCTCGGAGCGCCGCGCCGACACCATCAAGAACTATCTGGTCGAGCATTACGGCCTGAACGGCTCTGATCTCGTGACCGTCGGCTACGGCAAGACCCGGCCGAAGGATCCGAGCGCACCGATGGACCCGACCAACCGCCGCGTGCAGGTCGTCAACATGGATGCCAAGACGGCGTCGCAGTAATCTCCCGCAGCCTGGAGCTTCGGTTCAGATTGAACCGAAGCTCCGCCTTTCATCTGAACGCGTTTTCTTCACGCGAACCGGCGTCCACTTCGCTCGAAAACGCTCTGGATCCGCCCGTCACGCCCGGCAGGCGGATCGCTTGTTCCGAGAGATTCAAATCCAGCTCTGGAACAGCATCAGCCGATTGAAGGTCGCCATCGACGTCCCGATGGCGGCAATCGTGATCGGCAGCATCGCGATGAAGCCTGCGCATCCGACCGCCACGAAGGCCCACAACAGCCAGCGCGGCATCCCCTTGCGCGTCAAGGCGTAGACCAGCACGAAGCTCGCTGTGGTCGCGGCCGGCAGGTAATAATAGATGAAACCGAGCGTGCGCGGCAGCAGCGCCCAGGCGAGATACGGGCCGAGATAGAACGCAAGCACGAGAAACGCATCGCGGCTGCGGGTCGCGATCCAGTCGCGCAGCGCAACGATCAGCGCGATCAACGCCGGCCACAGCACCAGCGGATTGCCGAGAAACACGATCGCGGCGAACCTGTCATCGCCGACCTTCTCGAACAGGTACCAGACCGGGCGCACCAGGAACGGCCAGGACGGCCATGAGCTCATATAGGTGTGGCCCGCGATCGCAGTCGTGGTGTTGTCGGCAAAGATGCGGCGCTGTGCCTCGACGAGGTCGGTGAACGATAAGCCGTACAGCGGCACGAAGCTCGCGAGATAGACGGCCGCCGGGATCAGCACGAAACAGACGATGAAGTGGCGAAGACGGAAATCCGGCCACAGGTCCGGCCGGTACCAGTCCTCCGCATTGGCGTCGGCGAAGCGGGTGCGCCAGCCCTGCATCAGGCTGATCACCGCCACGATCGCGATGCAGGTCGCGAGCACGAACAGCCCGCTCCATTTGCAGGCACAGGCAAGCCCTGCGAAAACTCCCGTCAGCGCGAAGGTAGACTGCGGGCGCTTCTGCCTGAAGCCGTGGATGAAGGCTGCGATCGCGAACAGACAGAAGGCGAGCGCGAAAATATCCAGCATCGCGATCCGCGCCTGCACGAACAGCATCTGGTTGAAGAAGGCAAGCAGCACGGCTGCGATGGCGCGCTCCTGCGAGGCGAACAGTGCGAGGGCGCCGAGATAAACGGCGACCAGCGCAAGCGCGCCGAACAGCGCCGCGGGATAGCGCCATCCGAGCGGCACGTCGCCGAATGCCTTGATCGACAGCGCGATGATCTCCTTGGCGAGCGGCGGATGCATCGGGTTGAGGATCGGGCCCTCGATCACCGGCAACAGCATCTGGCGCGCCGCGGGCACGTAATGCACTTCATCGAAATAGAGCTTGTCCGGCGTGGTGATCCCGAGCAGCAACACGACATGGGCGACGATGAAGATGATCGTCGCGACGATCGCCGTGCGCGCGACGGGACGCCGCAGAACAGAAGGAGATTCGGATGCGATGATCAAAGGACGAGCACGCTGCGAGGGGAACCAGTGTGAGCGAAGTGTGAGCTACGACAGCCAGGAGTGTGATGTATGTGACGAGTGTGATCAAATCTCACGTTGATGTCCGCAGCGACGGAGCATTTTCGAATCCATCGACACGAACCATCCGGCGCAACTCAACACGGCTTGTGACAATTATACAATATCAGCTGCGTCCGCGATCCGGTACGATGAGAGGGTAGGTCGATCGGTATTGCAATGAATTCGCGCCACAGCTTTTTCTCTCTCCTTGCACTCGGTCTTGCGGTCGCACTGACGGCTCATCCCGTTCAGGCGCAGACGCGCGTCGGCGAAGCGGCCATGGTGAAGAACGAGGTTGTCCGCGTTGCGGCCGCGACCACACCGATCAATGTCGGCGACGCGCTGCTGCGCGACGAGACGGTGCGCACCGGCCTCGAGAGCGCCGCCCGGCTGGTGATGGCCGACAGCACCAACCTGTCGCTCGGACCGAATGCCTCGCTCAAGCTCGACCGCACCGTGTTCGACGACGAGCATCACTATCGCGATGTTGCAATCCGCCTGACCTCGGGAGCGTTCCGCTTCGTCACCGGCCACTCGAACAAGGCCGCCTACACGATCACGACGCCGCTTGCGACCATCGGCGTTCGCGGCACGGTGCTCGACATCCTGTCGCAGCGCGGCAAGACCACCGTCGTGTTGCAGGAAGGCGCATCGACGGTGTGTACGTCGAACCGGCAATGCATCGATCTGACTCAGCCCGGCGACACCGCGATCATCACCTCGAGCGGCGGCCGCACCACGATCCAGAAGACCAACAACCCGCCCTGGACCTTTGCCGCGACCTGCACCCAGGCCGCGGGCCTCTGCACCGTCACCCAGTTCGCGGACGCGTCGCCGGTGACGCCGCCGGTCGCGGACGACCCGACCGGCATGCTGTGCGGACGGTGAGCATGGTGCGGCATATCCATCACCTGGTCCTGTCGGCGGTCCTGACCATGGCGCTGTCGCTCACGATGCTGCAGGCAGGGGCTGCGCCGGCTCAGGCGCAGAGCCCGACGCCGAACTGTACGAATCCCGATACGCTGTCAGCGTCGTCAAACTGTACATCGACCCCAACGCCGACGCCGACACCTACTGCCACACCATCGCCAACGCCGACACCTACGCCCACGCCGACACCGACGCCCAGCCCGTCGCCAACACCGATCACCGGCGCACCGTCGAGCGGCAGTTCGATCAACAACCTCGCCGACCAGCGCTTCAACCAGATGATCACCAACCGCGTGCTCGGATCGGTGCTGCTCGGCGTCAACGAGCAGGTCAATTGCGACGACTGCATCAGTGCCTTCGGCTCCGCCGGCTCGTTCTCGGCCGGCATCCATGGCCGCAAGACCATTACGCCGAACCTGTCGCTGCTCGCCGGCATCGCCTACACCCAATATGGCGAGGGCGGCTACAACGTCACCAGCGCCCCGATCGGCGCCTTCGCCCTGCGCTACGACTTCGTCGACTGGGGCTCGTCGCGGCCGTTCTTCGATATCGGCACCATCCTCTCGCCGTCGGAGAAAGTGCGCTACACCCGCAGCTACGCGACCAACCTCGGCCCGGTGTCGGTCACCGGCCAGACCTCGAGCGAGAATTACGGCGTCTATGGGCGGGCGGGCTGGATCAACCGGCTGTCGGCGCGCGACGAGGTCGCGGCTTCGGTCGAGGTCTGGCAGCTCTGGCAGCGCGTCAAGGGCTATAGCGATCCTGCAATTGCCTTCAATCCGTTCGACGCGACCATCGCCGACGGCACCGATCGCACCAGCCTGGTCAAGATCGGCGGCCAGTGGACGCATCTGTTCGGATCGAACATCGAAACCAACATCAATGGCGGCTGGGTGCAATCCTTCGCCACCCATTCCGGCATCGTCGCCACCGTCACCGGCGATGGCACCATCGTGCCGACGATCGGCAACCAGGGCTGGTTCGAATATGGCGGCCGCGTCGGCTTCCGCATCACCAAGGGCTGGATCGCCGACCTCTTCCTCAACGGCACCGCCGGACCGCAGCCGGTCGGCAACACGCTTCACGGCGGCGTGGGGCTGCGGATCAATTATTAGGGCGGGGCCGCTCGTCCGGACCCGCGCCGTATCACAACGGTCAGCCGGCGACGACGCCGATCTGCGTTCAATCGTTGTCCCAATAGCCGTCCGAGTAACCTTCCCGGTACCCGGATCGATAGACGTAATCATATCCGCCCGGATATTCGTCGCCGTATTCGTACACGTGACGATGGTAGTGGACGACAGGGGCCGGCGAATAATAGTCCCTCTCGTAGACATAGGCCGGAGCCGCACCGGCAGCCATGGTGGAGCCCAACAGCGCGCCGACGGCCAGGCCGCCGACGATGCCAACAGCCACCGCATCGCCCGGCCGGCCACCTGCCGTGGCTTCTGTCGACGCAAGACATCCCACAGCGATCACCGCCACTGTGGCAAAAACAGCTACTCGCTTCATTGAAGCATATCCTTGTTCGCGTTCAACAACCGCGCCGCCTTTTTTAGCGATCGACAGAGCTTCTCTAGAACGTGACGAGCTCCTTGAGCTCGCTCCTGACGAATCGCGGCACAACCCGTCGGGCCACGAAATCATTCCAATCCTTGAACTTTGACTTTGCTCTCGCCTCCGTGATCGCAGTGACGCCGCGCACGCTGAGGTGCGGAAGCTTCACCAGCTCGCTGACAGGAGCGGTGTTGAGGTTGATCTTGTCGGCGCGCCCGATCGACGGTCGTGTTGCGGTTGCCGGGTGAGTTGAACCGGTCATTGATGGAGATGTCTGCGCGACCGCGGTGGCACCGATGACTCCGCAAACGCCGAGGCTGATGCAAACCAACCTGATAAGCATGGACCGCTATCCTTCGTGATACGACGCCCTTGACCCCGCCGCCGATAAAGCGGGAGCCGATTACCGCAAGATTACGGGTGCGATCATCACGGCGGCATTCCGGGAATAAGCCTGATCAAAGCAGCACGACGAAGAGCCTTGCTGCTCCATGATCCACCAGCATGTTCGCTCCTGGATCGGTCGTCTGCGGCGCATTTCCCGGCGGCTGATTCTCCGGCAGCGCGACATCCGGCTCGGCGCGGAGCGGCGGATCGGTTTGCGGAGAAACATGTCTTCCGCCCTGACCGGCATCGTTGACGAGGCTTGACGGTGCATCGTCCGGCTCACGAAGCGGCGCCACCAGGAATGCAACGAGGTTTCGCTTGATGCCTGGAATTCCGAACAGGCTCGATCGAACGGAAAACTCACGTTTGACATAGCTTCCGGCGTGAGCCGCCATTTGCCCGGTCCATTCAAGGCAATCGTGCTGGTCATCGAAACAGAGCGCTGCCCAGCCGCGCTCCGGTGTCACCTGGCGAGGCAGCGCCAATGAATATTGGTACGCGAAAGGATCGCCGTAATGCGGGTGATCGGAGCTGTAGAAGGCCACCGCAACCCCGAGGCTATCGTTGCCGCCGACGATCGACAAAGGCGTGCCCATCTGCTCATGCCACAGCCGGGTGAGCTTGTCTGCCGCCTGGTGATAGACGTTTCGCCCTTCCTCATAACCGTAGCTGTTGCGGTAGAGCGCATGGGCTGGGGCCGCCATCACGGCGGCGGCGATTGCAATTCCAGCAACCAGGAGCGCTGCATTGACCGTATAGAACCGCTCGATCGGATAACGCGTGCTGCACACGACCGGCACGGCGAGCAGGAACAATCCCTGAAGCGCCCATAGCGACGGCAAGTCGGTGCCGAGCAATAGGGACGTGATGAAAGGAAGAGCGATCGTGCCGATCGCGACGTGGCCGATGAGCTTCAGGTTGGGATCCGCCGCCGCGAGATCCCGCGGAAGGCGCTTGATCCGATACCCAGCGATCATCGCCCACGTCACGGCGGACACGCTCGTCGCCGCAGCAAGGCCCAACAGGAAATTGACGGCATCCCGCAGCGACGCAGGAAAACCGGCCCCCACATGTGTCGCGGCATAGTGGATGGGCTCCGCGCCTGTCGTGGCCAGCCAGTGCAGATGCGGAAATAGCGCAATCAGCCCGACAGCAGCGGATATCCAAGGCGAACTAGACGTGAAATAGGCTCGTCGCGAGGGATGGATGATTGCCGACAATGCGAAGCTGGCGATCAGAAAGGTGGAGTAATACTTGCCCAGCATTGCAAGCGACGCCGCGACACCCGCAGCGATCGCCCAGAACGGCGCCCTCGTTTCAAAGGCGCGCAGGAAGCAGTAGGTTGCAAGCGGCCAGACCGCGAGCAACACGGCGTTGGCGTTGAAGCGCTGCGCATGAAACTGGTATGCCGGGGTCAGCATCAGCAGGAGCAGCACGATCAGGCGCTTGTGCCCGGTCACGAACCTTCTTGCAATGAGATCGACGAACCACAACGCCAACGCCGCATTTGTCATCGCCATCAGCTGCAGCGACCAATCGGTGAGCGGAAAGACCGCGGTCCACGCACCCGTCGTCCACCCCATCAACGGCGGATGCTTGGGATAACCCCATGCGAAATGCCTGCCATACGTCCAGGTCTCCAGCACGTCCGGATGCAGGCCGGCGCCGTGATAGGCCACTGACAGATACACCGTCCAGATGCCGACGAAGCAGGCGAGCAGCAGCGGCACCGACCACCCTGCCTCGACTCCCTCCAGCCATCGATTGAACGGACGGCGCCATGACGCCGGGCTGCGATCTGACCGCTTGGCCATCGCTGAGAACGCAAAATCGACCGGCATATCGTTCGGAAGCCTGGGGATGGAGATCGGAAAGCGCGACGCGAGCCGCGTTGTCCGCCATGCTTTTCACAGCGACCATTACGATAGCCTGACGGGGGTCCGTTCACGCCTCTGTCAACGTAATCTTGCGCGCGCCGAGGCGCCGTCATTCGCCGGTCATGTTGATCGACGTCCCTGGCGGGGAAATCGCCGAGAGGGGATGCGCATGCGAAAGCTCGCTCGCTGTCATGACGCTGATCGGCCCTGGAGCGCTGATGTGTGCGGCGCCCCTGATTGAGTCTTTCGGATGAGCCCCCATCAGGTGTCGATCCGATCACCACGGCCATTCGCGAATGGCCGATCGACGCCCAGGAAAAGGCCAATCACATCCACGCATTCGTGTGGACACCGCAGTTTTCTTGCCGGCCGTAATCTTACTGTAATCCGTCCGTAATGGTAGAAGGCCGTGGCTTATGCTTGGGAGAATGCGGTGCGAGTTCTGGTCGTGGAGGATGACCCTCAGCTTGGGCCATGGCTGCGGGATACCTTGGCTACGGCCTTCGGCGCATCCGACATGGTCACGACGCTTGAGGAGGGTCGCGCCGCAGTCGCCGTGCGAAGCTTTGAACTCGTGGTGATCGACCGTGGACTGCCGGATGGCGACGGTCTGGCCTTGCTGCGCGACCTGAAGCAGCAGAAGCCCAGCCCCGCGACGATCGTGCTGACGGCACTTGATGACCCCCTTGATATTGCTCGTGCCCTCGACGGCGGGGCGGACGACTACGTGGCCAAGCCATTCGAGCCGATCGAGCTGATTGCGCGAGCCAAGGCGGTGCTGCGCCGTCTGTTTCTGGATCGAGGGGCGATCGTCGCATCGGCAATCTGAGCTACGACGTCCTCAATCGCGAGGTCTGCGTCGATCACGCGCCCATTGTTGTCCCGCGGCGTGAACTGGCGATTCTGGAAGCGATGGTCCGGCGCATTGGGCGCGTTGTCCTGCGCGAGACCCTTGAAGTTGCCGCTTACAGCTTTGACGACGAGATTCAATCAAACGCGATCGAGGCTCACGTTTCGCGGCTGCGCCGGCGCCTCCGCTCGCGGCTGCGCCGGCGCCTCCGCGCGGCCAATTGCAAGGTCGTCATCAAACCGGTCCGTGGCCTCGGATATCTGCTGAGTGGCGAATGATGATTTTGAAGTGGCAAAGGCTCAAGCGTGTCCATCGCTCGATCGCGGTGCTGTCCGCGACGCTGATCGGCGCCGTAACGACCATCATGCTGCTCTGCGCAGCAGCCTTGCTGATCCGATTTGGCGGCGACGATGACGGCACCTGGGCCGCCGCCGACGTCGCCGATGCATTGAAGGAAGCCGTCATCCGCAACGAGACCGGGCAACTGGCTCTCAAACGGACCTCGAGGCTGGACGAGATCACCCGCAATTTCCCGACATTCTGGTATGTCGTGTCCGACAAGAGTGGAGAGGTCAGCTACGGCCCGATCCCGAAGTGGCGTCCGCAAAAGACTCAGACATCGCGCGACGGGACGAGTTTCCTCGCCTACGCGTTCGACGGCGAAACCACGAATCTGAAGAAGATGTCGGCCGTCAGAAACACGCCCGTGGGTGAGGTGTGGATTGAAACCGGCGGCGTGGCCTATACGGCCGCGCAACTGACGACCGGAATGCTCACCGATGCGACGATTGTTGCGCTCCCGATCATCCTGGTCCTGGCGGCAACGGCGTTTACCGCGATGGTTTTCGTGCCGACGCTCATCGCGCGTCCCGTCCGGGCCGTCGCGGCGGCCGCCGAGATGATCGATGGGGTTTCGGATGGCCGCCGATTGCCGGAACAGGATGCGCCAGCCGAGCTCTTGCCTCTCGTCGCGGCTTTCAATCGCGCGCTATCGCGAATAGACGTCGCGTCGAAATCGCAACGAAATTTCCTGTCGAACGCGGCACACGAACTGCGTACGCCCTTGACCAATGCGCGCACCATCCTCGAGCAGGTCGAGGACGCTCCGTTGCGCGCCAGGCTGATAGCCGAGAACCAGAAGCTGTCGTCGATCGTCACCATGCTGCTCCAGCTCGCGCGCATCTCCGCGGAACCTGCCGAACTGATCGAGATGGATCTTGCGGCGCTCGCGCGCAGGGTTGCGGCCGAACACGTGCCGATGGCATTGAAGAACGGAAGCGATATCGAGTTTACCGAGCCTCGTCACCCGGTCTGGGTGCGTGGCTCGGAAACCGCGATCGCCGTCGCGCTCTCGAACCTGATCCGAAACGCCGTGACGCATGGCAGCGCCGGTGGCTCCGTCCTCATCGAGGTCGGAGCACCAGCGCGGTTGAGCGTGATTGACTACGGGCCGGGACTCCAACTCGGTCAGCCCGAACTGCTGCTGGAGCCCTTCAAGCGCGGCAACACCCGCACGGAAGGAACGGGGCTGGGGCTTTCGATCGTCTCCCAGGTGATGACCACCCACGGCGGCACCGTTTCCCTCTGCGAGACGCCTGGAGGCGGCACCACGGTCGAACTGAACTTTCCGGTCCCAGGCTGCCGGCAAGCCGACCTGCCTTCAGGCAGAAAAGCCGCCCAGGCCATGACCGAAGTCCGGCCGGACGGCGTCTCCGCAGACTGAGGTGCCGTCTCAATCCGTCAAGCGGATTGCCAACTGTCGCTTATTGTGGGCCTCGAACGCCTGCACGGCGCGGCGTCTCAGGCGGTGGCCGCCGCGGCCTGCGCCTTCATCGCGGCCTCGACATCCATCCACATCACTTCCCAGATGTGACCATCGGGATCCTCGAAGCTGCGGCCGTACATAAAGCCGAAATCCTGCTTCGGCGACGGATCGGCCGTACCGCCCGCGCCCTTCGCCTTGGTCACGTAGCCGTCGACTGCGTCGCGGTTGTCGGCGGAGAGACAAACCAGCACTTCGCTCGTGGTCTTGGCGTCGGCGATCTTCTTCGACGTGAACTGCCGGAACTTGTCGTGGGTCAGCAGCATGACGAAAATGGTGTCGGAGATCACCATGCAGGAGGCGGTCTCGTCGGAGAATTGCGGATTCTTGGTCGCGCCGATCGCCTCATAGAATGCGGTGGCATGGGCAAGGTTGCTGACCGGCAGGTTGACGAAGATCATTTTGGGATTGGCCACGCGAAGAACTCCTGTTTGGCGGGGTTGTGCCCCGAGGACGAACCGCATAGCCGGATCCCGACATCGCCGCGCAGATTTTTCCTGCGGCGTCCTGCCGCAGGCTGCCTCAGGTCACGATCGGCGTCGGCATGGTCAGAAATGCCCGTGTCACATACCAGAACAGCTCACGATTGATGGCCAGCGCCACCGAATGGGCGGTGCCGGGAAGGATGATGAATTGCCGGTCGCCATTCGGCAGCTTGTTGAAGAACTCCTCGAGATCGGGGACCGCCGCGATCCCGTCATATTCGCCGCGGACCAGCAGCACCGGCGCCAGCACCTTCTCCGGATGCACCACCGGCAGATTGGCGGTCATGTCGAGATAGGTGCCGGTCGGGATCTGGTCGCCGAACTGCATCTCGACATCGGCCAACACTTCCATCACCGCGGGGTCCGACGTGCCCGGCCTGTCGCGGGTCGCGATCGAGCGGATCATGTCGCGGTCGCGCGTGCGCATGTTGTGGCTGCGGTAGTAGGCAAGCTGCTCGGCGCGCTTTGCCAGTGTCGGCGAGCCCTCGCCCTTGTAGGTGAAGGCGGCGAACACCAGGCGATCGATGCGCTCGGGCGCGGCCATCGCGAAGGCACCCGCCCGCAGCGCGCCGGAGGATTCGCCGATGAAGTGATATCGCCGCTCGCCGGTCTCGCGCGCGATCACCTCGACCGCCGCTTTCAGATCCTCGACGCCGCTCGCGATATCCGCATTGCCCGAGGTGCGGCCCGACTTGCCGTAATTCTCGTGATCCATGGTCCAGCAGTCGAAGCCGTAGCGCGCAAAGACGTTGAGCAGCGAATACTCGCCCTTGCCGGGCACCGTGAGGTCGAACACTCTCGACGTCACCGACGAGCCGTGGACGAAGAACACCACGGGCCGCGCCGGCTCGCCCGGTTTCGGCGCGCCGATCCGCTTGCGGAACATCCACAGCGGGATGTCACCCTTCTTCGCCCAGTATTCGTTGCTCCATATTTCTCCTTCCGCAGGAACTGCGGTCGCGGCCTGCGCCGGCGCTGCGCCGAGCACACCGGCTGCCGTCGCAACGCCGATGCCCTTGATGATGGTGCGCCGCGAATGGTCTGCTGGCATCATGGTTCGCTCCCTTCCGGATTTCTTCGTCCGATCCGGTGCGATCGAGCATAGCAGCGCGCATGATCGGTTGCGCAACGGGCGCATCTCGCGGCCGCTGATCCGATGCACGATTTTGTGAACGCGGTTTCCGGCAATCGGCGCGGACGACAGACGGACTTGGTCCTAGTCTCCGCCGCGGTCCGACCGGAAAAATCCGGCGAGATGCGGGAGCGAAGAATGAGCAGCAATCTCACCGACGAAGAACTTGCCGCCTTGATGCCCTCCGAACTGTGCCAGTACCAGACGCCGATCCCGACCCAGATCGTCTCCAGCGACGAGTTCTATCCCGACCCGCAGAACGAACGGCAGCGCGAGGTCGAGGCACGTCTGCTGGCGATGGCCGACGATCTCGGCGGCAAGCAGGGCCTCGACCGCCGCCGGTTCTTCCAGACCGCGGCCGGCATGGCCGCTTCCTTTGTCGCGATGAACCAGGTCTATGGCCCGCTGTTCGACGTGACGCCGGCTGAGGCCGCAACGCCTTCGATGGCGCAAGAGCGCGCCAACGGATTGAAAGACCAGTTCATCATGGACATGCACACGCATTTCCTGCGCGACGACACCCGCATCATGGGCTTCGTGGAAATGCGCAAGGCGGTCGGCAAGGCCGGCTGGAACAAGGAACTCAACGATCACGAGCAGACCATCGAGGATCTGAAGTTCAACAACTACAAGAAGGAGATGTTTCTCGATTCCGACACCAAGATCGCGCTGATCTCCTCGGCGCCGTCGGATATCGAGCAGGACTGGTTCCTGACCAACGAGCAGATGGCCGATGCGCGCAAGAAGATGAACGACGAAGCCGGCTCGCGCCGCGTGTTCTGTCACGCGATCTTCACGCCCGGGCAGCCCGGCTGGCTCGACAAGCTCGATGCTGCGCTGGCCTTGAGGCCGGAATCCTGCAAGGGCTACACGATCGGCGACAACACCCACAAGGAGATCAGCCGCTATCCGTGGCGGCTGGACGACGAGAAGGTCGCCTACAAGGGCTATGAGAAGATGGTGAAGGCGGGCATCAAGAATGTCTGCGTCCACAAGGGACTGTTTCCACCCGGGATCGAGAAGCAGTATCCAAATTTGCGCGGCTTCGCCGACGTTGCCGATGTCGGCCAGGCGGCCAAGGACTGGCCGCAGCTCAACTTCGTGATCTATCACTCGGCCTATCGCCATGTCGGCGGCGATCCCAAGGTCGCGCTGGCCGAGTTCGAGCGCACCGGCCGGATCGCCTGGACCTCCGACCTCGCCGACATCCCGGCGCAATACGGCGTCAACAATGTCTATGGCGATGTCGGGCAATTGTTCGCGACCACGCTGGTCGCCGAGCCCAATGTCTGCGCTGCGCTGATGGGCACCCTGATCAAGGGCCTCGGCGTCGACCACGTCTGCTGGGGTACCGACGCGCTGTGGACCGGCGCGCCGCAATGGCAGATCGAGGGCCTGCGGCGGCTGGAAATCCCCGAAGTGATGCAGAAGAAGTTCGGCTACGCACCGCTTGGGCCCGCCGACGGACCGGTGAAGACGGCGATCTTCGGCGACAACAATGCCCGGCTCTACAACATCCAGCCGAAGCGCGCGATGCTCGACATCAAGGGCGACCGCTTCTCGATGATGAAGGCGCAGTATGAGAAGGCCGGCGCCGAGCCGTCGAATACGCGTTACGGCTATGTCGTGCCGAACGGGACGATCGATCACCGGGTGTTTGCGTAGTCTTCAGACGCCGTCATTGCGAGCGAAGCGAAGCAATCCATCGCGCCGCGCATCGGATGGATTGCTTCGTCGCTTCGCTCCTCGCAATGACGGGGCTACTTCCCCGTGAACTTCGGCTTGCGCTTCTCGGCGAAGGCCTTCACGCCTTCCTTGAGATCCTCGCTGTCCCTGACCTCATCGAGCAACCGCCGCGCGTCGGCGACTGTTTCAAGAGGTCCCTTCGGCATCGCCTCGCGGGCGAGCTTCTTCAGCGCGCGGACCACCAGCGGTGCATTGCAGGCGATCTTCGCAGCCATCTCCTGCGCCAGCGCGAGGTGCTGACCTTTCGGCGTGACCTTGTTGACGAAACCGATCTGGAAGGCGCGTTCCGCCGACATCTCGTCGCCAACCAGCAGAAACTCCATCGCGATCTTGTGCGGCATCCGCGCCATCACCGATGAGACGCCGCCCGCGGTGGTGCCGATCTTTCCCTCCGGGTAGATGAAGCGTGTCGTCTCCGACGCCACACACAGATCGGCCATCTGGACCAGCACGAAGGCGCCACCCACGACCCAGCCGGATGTCGCGGCAATCACCGGCTTGTCCAGCTCGACGCCGAGGCCGGGCACGGCGTGCCACATGTTGGCGGGGAGATCACCAACATCGGCGCCGACTGAGAAGTACTTTTCCTTCGCCGAAGCCAGCACCGCGACACGATCGTCGCTGTCCCGAAACCGCAGCCAGGCGTCACGCAGCTCGGTACACAACGCGTTGTTGAGCGCGTTGTGCTTCTCGCTGCGTGCCATCGTGATGGTCGCGACATGGTCGGCGCTCTCGTAACGAACGAGCGTCATGCTGGCCTCCCTGCTTTTGTTGTTATTGTCTTCCGTCGCGGCCGCGCCGCGACGTTATTTCTTCTCGTCGGGATGCCGGTGCACCGGATCGACCCAGAGCACATTCTCCGGCTTCTCGACCGGCTCGATGTCGAGATTGATCGCGACCGCCTCGCCGTCGGAACGCACCAGCACGCATTCCAGCACCTCGTCGGAACTGGCGTTGATCTCCTGGTGCGGCACATAGGGCGGCACGAAGATGAAATCGCCCGGACCGGCTTCGGCGGTGAACTGCAGCTTCTCGCCCCAGCGCATCCGCGCCTTGCCCTTCACGACATAGATGATGCTTTCGAGATGGCCGTGATGATGCGCACCGGTCTTGGCGTCCGGCTTGATGCTGACGGTACCTGCCCACAATTTCTGCGCGCCGACCCGGGCGAAATTGATCGCGGCCTTGCGATCCATGCCGGCGGTCGACGGCACATTCGGATCGAGCTGGTTACCCGGAATCACCCGGACGCCGTCGTGCTTCCAGCGCTCGTCGTCGTGATGGTGATGATCGTGGTCGTGGGAATGGGTGTGATCGTGGGAACCGCTCATCGTTCTTGCTTTCGTTGGTCAAGTTTTCGTGCGTGGAACGCTACCGAAAAGCTGACGCGCAGGCGAGCGGAAAATCGGAACGTTCAGGCGCTGCCGCACGTTGCCCTTGCGAAGTTTCAATGTATTTGGAGGAATAGGCCAATGGGTAGCACCACCGACAAGATCAAGGGTACCGCCAACGAGGCGATGGGCAAGGCCAAGCAGAAGATCGGCGAGGCCACCGGATCCGAGCAGATGCAGGGCGAAGGCGCGATCCAGGAAGCCAAGGGCAAGGGCCAGAAGGCGCTCGGCGACGCCAAGGAGGTCGCCAAGGACGCCGTGAACAGGGCCGCGGCCGCAGCGAACAAGAAGCTCTGATTTGCCGGTGATCAGCTTTTGAGAAGGACCGGTCCATTCGGCCGGTCCTTTTCATACCGCGATCAATCAGCCACGCGGGCGCGGACGTGCCAGCACATCCGGATGTGCCAGCACATCCGGATTGACCACATTCGTCGGCGTACCGGCTGCGTAGGCCAGTATCTGATCGAAAATGTCGGTGAACTGAATCTCGTATTCGTCGCGCGAGACGTAGCCGAGATGCGGCGTGCAGACCACATTGTCCATGTTGAGCAGCGGGTCGGCGGTGTCGCGCAGCGGCTCCTTCTCGTAGACATCGACCGCGGCCATGCCGGGCCGGCCGGCGCGCAGCGCGTTGACCAGCGCGCCGGGCTCGATCAGCGGCGCGCGGCTGGTGTTGACGATCAGCGCGGTGTCTTTCATTCGCGCGAGGTCTTCCGCCTTGACGATGCCGCGCGTTGCGTCGACCAGCCGCATATGGAGCGACAGCACGTCGCAGCGGGCAAAGAAATCGGCCTTGCTGGCGGCGGTCTCATAGCCGTCGGCGCGCGCCTTCGCCAGCGCCGCCTCGCGCGCCCAGACCAGCACGTTCATACCGAACGCCCTGCCATAGCCCGCGACCACCGCGCCGATGCGCCCATAGCCGTAGATGCCGAGCGTCTTGCCGCGCAACGTATGGCCGACGCCGATCTGCCATTTGCCAGCCTTCAGCGCCGCCATCTGTTGCGGGATCGCGCGCATCGCGGCGAGGATCAAGCCCCAGGTGAACTCGGCAGTGGCATAGGACGGCGTATCGGCATGCTGGCCCGACGACACGATGATGCCGAGCCGCGTGCAGGTGTCGATGTCGATATGCGGATAGACGCTGCGCTGGCTGATCAGCTTCAACTTCGGCAGCCGTTCGAGCAGCGGGGTGCGGATCTGGGTGCGTTCGCGGATCAGCACCAGCGCGTCGGTGTCGCGCAGCCGTTCGGCGAGCGCATCGACGTCCTGGACATGATCGTTCCAGATCGTGACGTCGTAGCCGTCGAGCTTGTGGAAGCAATCGAGGGTCCGCAGCGTGTCGAAATAATCATCGAGGATCGAAATCTTCATCGCTGCGCCCTCTTGTTACGGGCCGGTTACTTGACGGCCATCCGGTTATTTTACGCCAAGCAGTTCGACGTCGAACATCAGCGTGGCATTCGGCGGGATCACCCCACCGGCGCCGCGCGCGCCATAGCCGAGGTTCGGCGGGATGATCAGCGTGCGCTTGCCGCCGACCTTCATGGTGGCGACACCCTCGTCCCAGCCCTTGATCACGTGGCCCTGGCCGATCGGAAACTCAAACGGCTCGTTGCGGTCGACCGAGGAGTCGAACTTCTTGCCCTTCTGGCCGTTTTCGTAGAGCCAGCCGGTATAGTGCATGACGCAGGTCTGGCCGGTCTTCGGCGAGGCGCCGGTGCCGACCTTGCTGTCGATGATCTGAAGGCCTGAAGCTGTGGTCATGGGCTTTCCTGCGGTTTGGGCCATTGCCGTCCTGCCGGCAACGGACGTGGAGACTGCCGCCGCAAGTCCGGCGAACGCAGTCGTGATGATCGTGCGTCGGGAAGATCGCATCTTGCACCTCTCGTGAAGGACGGCCGTCTCTAGCCCAGCGCGGGCGAAATCCCTAGCCGCTTTTTCAGTGACCGGCCATGCCGTCATCGCGGTCCAGCGCAAAATCGTCGAGCAACGGCGAGCTGCCGCCTGCGATGAGATCGCCGATCAGTTGCGCCGCCAGATAGGAAAAGGTGATGCCGTTGCCGCCATAGCCATACGCCGCATAGACGCGCTTCGCGCCGGGCACCGGACCGATCAGCGGCAGACCGTCGCTGGTGGTGTCGAACGTCCCGGCCCAGCGATATTCGATCTCCGTTGCGGCGAACGGCCAGAGCGCGGCGAGACGTTGCACGAGCCGGCTCGCCTTCTCCGGGATCAGGCGGTCGCGGGCATCGGGCGCGATGATCTCATCACTATCCTCGCCACCGATGATGATACGGCCCGCCGGCGTCGTCCGGGCGTAAAGATAATCCTTGGCGTTCTCCCAGATCAGCGCGCCATCCTTCCAGACGTTCTGCGGCCTTCGCGGCAATTTCACGACCATTATCGAATCCCACGGTCACCGCTTCGCCCGCCGGATCGAACGCTATGGCCTCCGCATCGAACTGCCGCGCACCGCGCGCGAGTGCGAGGTGGAGCAGCCCGCGGGCAAGTTGGAGCGGATCCGCATCCGCCGCGCCGGGCGAGACGATCGCGCCTGCGCGCGCTATCCGGTAGCTCTCGAGCAATTGTCCATGATCGAGGAAGTCGCCGGACAGGCCGGCGCGGCGGCGGAGCCGATGCTCATCGAGTAACCCGGTTACGGAGCTGCCGGCCGCCAGATAGAGCGAGCGCTTCTTTCTGATCTCTCCGGGCAGCTTGTGCTCACGAACCAGCGAGATCAGACCGGTCACGGCATCGAGGCTAGCCTGATAGGCACGCGCAGCCCGATCGAAACCATACATCGCGGTCAGTTCGACAAGCGGACGGTCGATCTCCCACAACAACATCGCGGTGCTGGCTGCCGTGCTGCCCCGGCCGGGGCGCTCTCGATCAACAATGACGACGTCCAGCCCCTGACGGGTCAGGCGCTCGGCGACCAGCGAGCCGGTGATGCCGGCGCCAACGATAAGCGCATCGCAGCCGAGATTTTCCGACAGTGTAGGATACGGTGGTGGCGTTGCGGCGGCAAACCACGGCGAGACGCCGCCGCGCAAATCGGCCTGGTCAGTATCATCTGAATCGAGGGAGCTGATGGCGGGCCTCGCGGGAAAGGGCTTCCAGCACCAATCCCTGCGAGAACAGCTTGTTCCTCAACGCAAATCCGGCCCTGCTGCCTGCGACATTCAGTAGCCGAGCGCGCAGCCGTCCTTGCGCGGATCGGAGCCGCCGGTCAGCGTGCCCTTCTCCCAATCGATCCAGATGCCCTGGCCGCCGCCGAGCGGCGCGACCACGCTGGTGGTCTTGTGGCCGATCTTCTTCAGGCCTTCGACGATCTGCGCCGGCACGCTGTCCTCGACCTGGTAGACGCCCTCGTAATGCAGGCCGCGCGGCATGTCGATCGCCTCCTGAATGTCGCAGCCATAGTCGAGCATGTTGGTCAGCACGCGGGTCTGGCCGACCGGCTGATACTGCCCGCCCATGACGCCATACGGCATCACCGCGCGGCCGTTCCTGGTGGCCAGCGCCGGGATGATAGTGTGCAGTGGACGCTTGCCCGGCGCGATGCAGTTCGGATGGCCGGGCTGGATGCGGAAGCCGCCGGCGCGGTTCTGCAACAGGACGCCGGTCTTGTTGGAGACGATCGCCGAGCCGAACGAATGCGCGATCGAGTTGATGAAGGAGCAGACGTTGCGGTCCTTGTCGACCACCGTGATGTAGACGGTCGAGGGATTCATCGGCGGCGACACGTTCGGCAGTTCGAGCAGCCGGTCCATCCGGATGTTCTTGACGTGCTCGTCGGCAAACTCCCTCGAGAGAATGCCGGCGACATCGACATGGGCGTGCTGGGGATCGCCGATGTACTGCTCGCGCATCATGTAGGCGATGCGCGCCGCCTCGGCCTCGAGGTGGAAACGCTCGATGCTGAGCGGCTTGAACTTGGTCAGGTCGAAGCGCGACAGGATGTTGAGCATGACCAACATGGTGATGCCGGGGCCGTTCGGCGGGCACTGCCAGACGTCATAGCCCTTGTACATCGTGCCGATCGGCGAGGTCGTCTCGGTCGAATGCGCCGCAAAGTCCTCCAGCGTATGCAGTCCGCCGATACCGCGCAGCGTGTCAACCATGTCGGCGGCGATCTCGCCGCTATAGAAGGCGTCGCGACCCTTTTGCGCGATGGCGCGCAACGTCTTGCCGAGCTCGGGCTGCCGGATCACGTCGCCGGCGACCGCTGGCTTGCCATGCGGCAGCAGGTAGCGCTCGGTGTTGGTGCCGTTCTTCAGCTTCTCGAAGCCGTTCTTCCAGTCGAAGGCGATGCGCGGAGCGACGACATAGCCCTCCTCGGCGGCCCTGATCGCGGGCTGCAGCAGCCGGTCGAAGCCGAACTTGCCGTGATCCCTGAGGATCACGTCCCAGGCGTCGATCGCGCCGGGAATGCTGACGGCATGCGCCGAGGTCAGCGGCACCGAATGGATCTTGCGTTCGAGATACCACTCGGCGGTGGCGGCCATCGGCGCCCGGCCGCTGCCGTTATAGGCCGTGATCTTGCCCTCGCCCTTCGGCTGGATCAGCGCAAAGCAGTCGCCGCCGATGCCGGTCGATTGCGGCTCGATGACGCCGAGCAGCGCACAGGCCGCAACCGCAGCGTCGGCGGCGGTGCCGCCCGCGCGCATCACGTCGATGGCCACCAGCGCCGCTTCCGGATGCGACGTTGCAACCATCGCGTTCTGGGCGTGGACCGTGGAACGGCCGGCGAAGTGGAAATTCCTCATAACGGAGAGCTCGCTTGATCGTGATGGTCTGATGCTGCTGCGGCGGGTGGATGCCAAGGGGATACGAAGTACATGGCACATTCGTCCCCGGCAGGGCAATGCATGGTATGCCAGAGGAATTATCCCGATAATGCATGGCTTTGCGGGGTTTCGCAGCTCTGGCTGGCCTGATAAACCCCGGCCATGCCCCTCAAGGTCGCCGCCTTCTACCAGTTCGCCGCGCTGCCCGACTTCCGCGCATTGCGCGAGCCGCTGCGCGCGCTCTGCACCGGGCTTGATCTCAAGGGCAGCGTACTGCTCGCACATGAGGGCATTAACGGCACCATCGCCGGCAGCGACGAAGCCATCGATGGTTTCGTCGCTGAGCTCAGGCACGGGCCGCTGTTCGGCGGCCGCCTCGACAATCTCGAGCTGAAATTCTCCGAAGCCGCGCAGGTGCCGTTCCAGCGACTCAAGGTGCGGCTGAAGAAGGAGATCGTGACGCTCGGCGACACCACGGTCGACCCGACGCGGCAGGTCGGCACCTATGTCGACGCCGGCGACTGGAACGAACTCATCGCCTCGCCCGACATCATGGTGCTCGACACCCGCAACGCGTTCGAGGTCGCGATGGGCAGTTTCGAAGGCGCGGTCGATCCCAGGATCGCGAGCTTCGGACAATTCAAGGAATTTGCCGCGCGGCACCTCGATCCCGCGAAGCACCGCAGGATTGCAATGTTCTGCACCGGCGGCATCCGCTGCGAGAAGGCGAGCGCCTATCTGCTCGCGCAAGGCTTCAGCGAGGTCTATCACCTCAAGGGCGGCATCCTGAAATATCTCGAGGAAACGCCGCCGCAGGACAGCCGCTGGCGCGGCGACTGCTTTGTGTTCGACGAACGGGTCGCGCTCGGCCACGGCCTGCGTGAACGTGGGCACGAGGACGCCGTGCATGAATGACGCGGCCAAGCTGAGCGAACGGATCGATGCGCTGGAGGTCCGCCTGACCTACCAGGACGAAGCCATCGAGACGCTGAACCAGACCATCACGGCACAATGGAAGCAGATCGACGCGCTGACGCACCAGCTCGCCGAGCTGCGCGACCGGCTTCGGGAGGCCGAACGCCAAGCGCCGGGCCCCGCCAACGAGCGCCCACCGCACTACTGATCGGCGCCGCCGGAGCCCGGCGATCGGATTACATGTTGCTCACCTGACGCATCGGCTTCGCGCCGCTGAAGAACAGGCTGGACAACCGCTGCACCATTGCCGTCGCGCGGCTCCCCTCGAGGCCAGGGCGAACACACAGCAGGCGCTTCTGCAACGGAAGCTCCGGCAGATAATAGTCCTTCGCCGAGATCAGCGAGGACGGCATCATCCGCTCGGGGCACGCCGTCAGGCCGTATCCGGCCCGTGCGGCTTCGAGCCGCAGCTGATGGTTCGGGCTCCTGAACACGATCTTGTACGAGATGTTGTGCTTGGTGAGCGTCCGGATCATCCAGTCGTCACCCGGCCACGCCAGGATCGGGATCGGGGCGCCCGGCCGCAGAACAAAATCGCGTGATCGTACCCAAACCGAACGCTCTTCGGCCTCGGCGGCGATCGTCACCTCGTGTTCGTTCTCCAGCGAAGGGTTGCTGTAGACGAAGGCGATGTCGATGTAGCCGTCGATCAATCCTCTGATGACGATCGGCGACATGTCGGCGTGAACCAGCACGTCGGCGAGTGCGTCGGCCGGATGCAGCTTGAGGAATTCCTCGGCGAGCATCGTGCTCATTCCGAGCCGCAACGGCTGCGGTCCTTCGTGATTGCCGCCGAGCCGAAGCAGTTGGTCGTTTGCTTCGAGGATTCGCCTTGCCTGCTGCACGGCGACCTTGCCGAGCTCCGTCGTCGTGGTGCCGTTCGCCGTTCTGACGAAGAGCGCGCCGCCAACCAGGCTCTGCAGTCGCTTGACCTGCGAACTGATCGCCGGCTGACTGAGGCCGAGACGCTCCCCGGCCTTCGATAGACTTCCGGTCTCTGCAATCGCAACGACGGTGCGAACAATCTCTGTCGGAATATTCAAATGCTGACGTGGTCTGTGCATCGCGAGCCCTCCAATCTCAGCGCGGGACGCAATTACGATCTCCATAGTATGTGATTCAGCTATACTAACATTTGGTTGCACTTTCGTTTAGTTCCAATTTGCCGCGATGCTATTGTAATTGCAGGCCTTATGTATTGTTACGTGCATTGCCCCGTAGTGCTACGGTGTCGGACGACTACATCTGCACGCGCACACAGCACCTCGACACCATCGGACCTCGGATTTCTGCGGACACGGCATCAAAGATTCTGATCGCCCCATAAAGTGCCGTCCACCCAATAAATTTGAACGCTGCCATTCATCCGAATTGACGTCACTGATTCGCGGAAGCGTTTTCATAGTTTTCCTTAATCAAAGCCTCGCAACGTGGCGCCCTGGATTGCGTTTCGAGGTGTGCCATGACCAGGTTCTTTCGTTGTCGAAGCGGCGCTTCTGCTGTCGAATTTGCGCTGATGCTGCCGCTGTTTCTTGCCTTCATTTTCGGCATCATTGTATTCGGTTCGTATCTCGCGATGGTGCATGGCGTCCAGCAACTCGCCGCCGAAGCGGCGCGCTCGTCGATCGCCGGAATGACCGACACCGAACGCAACAGCCTCGCAACGAGCTACGTCACCGCCAACGCATCGACCTATCCGCTGCTCGTAGCCAGCAATCTCACCGTCAATGCCGCACCGTCCCCATTGAACGCCAACGTCTACGTCGTGACGGTCAACTACAACGCGGCCGGCAACTTCATCTACAAGCTGCCTTTCGTTCCCGCTCCGGCGAGCACCATCGTCCGCTCCGCGGCGATCCAGTACGGAGGATTCTAGCATGAGCGACATCCTCATGCTGATGCGGCATTTCGGCGCCGACGAACGAGGAAACTTCGCGATGATCTCGGCCGGCCTGATGACGCTCCTGATCGGGTGCGCCGGGCTTGCCATCGATCTCGGCACGATCTTCGCCGACCGGCGCAAGACCCAGAGCACCGCCGACCTCGCCGCAATCGTCGCTGCCGCCAATTTGAGCAATCCGGTCAACGCCGCCTCCGCGACGGTGACGCAGAACAACTATCCGGCCAGCGCGCTGGTCAAGGTCGAGACGGGGACCTACACCGCAAACAGCGCCGTCGCGCCGCAGGCCCGCTTCGTGACCCCGGCGGTCGGCATTCCGAACGCCGCGCGCGTCACGTTGACGACCAAGACCCCGCTCTACTTCGCGCGCTATCTGACCGGCGCGAGCAGCTTCAACATCACGACGACCGCCACCGCGACGTCGACCGAAATGGCCTCGTTCGAGATTGGCTCGCGGCTGCTTTCGGTCAATGGCGGCGTGCTCAACGCGCTGCTCGGCTCCATGCTCGGCACGACGCTGTCGCTCTCGGTGATGGACTACAATTCGCTGATCAGCGCCAAGATCGACGCCCTGGACTTCCTGTCGGCGCTGGCAACCCGGGTCAACCTGACCGGCGTCACCTATAGCGACCTCCTGAGCAGCAATTTCAAGGTCGGCGATATCATGGCGGCCGCGCTGACCACACAGCAGATCACCAACGGCGCGGGCGCGGCGACGACCGCACTGTCGACGATCTCCCAGGCTGTCACCGGCTCCTCGACCAAGATTTCGCCGGGCACCCTGATCGATCTCGGTCCCTTCGCCAACCTGACGGTGGGCCAGAAACCGAAGGTCGGCGCCAGCGTCTCGGTCTTCGACCTCATCAACACGGTGGCGCAGATCGCCAACGGCAGCCATCAGATCGCAACCTCGGTCAATCTCGGGCTGCCCGGTATCGCCAACGTGTCCGTGATCGCGACGGTCGGCGAGCGCCCGGTCGGCTCGAGTTGGATCGCGATGGGCACCCAGGGCGTGAGCGTCCACACTGCGCAGACCAGGATCCTGGCGACCATCAATGTGCTCGGCTCCGGCAGCGTTTCCGCGATCAACCTCCCGGTCTATGTCGAGGTCGCCTCGGGCACCGCGACGCTCAACGCGGTGTCCTGCGGCCATCCGAACATCAACACCTCGCAGGTCACGATCGGCGTGACGCCGGGGATCGTCGACGCCTGGATCGGCAACGTCACGGTTGCCGACATGACCAACTTCACGACCAAGCCCAATCCGCCGCCGGCGCTGCTGGTCAATCTTGGCCTCATCACCGTCACCGGCCTCGCCCATGTCGGCATGGGCAATACCACGCCGACCAACGTCAATTTCAGCTACAGCGACGTCCAGTCGGGGACGAAGAAGACCGTGACGACCACCAACTTCCTCACCTCGCTCACATCAAGTCTGCTGGGCGACCTCTCGCTCACCATCAATGTCGGCCCGCTTGGGCTTCCGATCCCGGGCTTGGGCGCGCTGGTCATGAGCATCCTCAACGCCGTGACGAGTTCGATCGATCAGGTGCTGGCATCCCTGCTCTCGACGCTCGGCATCGGGCTCGGCCAGGTCGACGTCTGGGTACTCGGCATCCGCTGCGACGGCGCGGTGCTGGTGAACTAGGGCGTTCTCCGGGGAAACGATCGCGCGACGGGCATCACATCGGGGTAGGAGACTGGCGTGAGTACAACAATAAAAAGATACAAGATCGACAGCCAGCGAACCGTCCTGATGAAGCGCGGAACGATCTTCTACCGCAACACCGGCATCGGATGTCTTGTGCTCAACATCTCGACCGGCGGTGCGGGGCTGGCCGTGGAAAGCGATGTCGCAATTCCGTTCGCGTTCGATCTCGAGATCGAGAGCGAACCGATCCGGCGGCACTGCGTTCTGGCCTGGCGCCTGGAGCGCCGGCTCGGCGTGACCTTCGAATTTGGCCGGGTGCAGCGCCCCGAAGGCGGTCCGGTCTAGCCGGTCCAGACCATCACGATATGCGGGCGGCTTCGCGCATCGAGGCCGCCGGCGAACGTGTCACGCATCCAGCGTCAGCCACGGTATCGCGGCGATTCCTGCCGCGACGATTGCGCTCCACGCCAAGCGCGCGGTGCCCTTCGAACCACCGCTGCGCGGTGAGCCGTTCGTCGCACGGCTGAACTCACTTCGCATCGTGGTTAGCGATCGCCGGGATAGTCCAGCTAATTGTCCCGATTGCCGTCGTGCTTCGACGGCGCGGGCTGCGTGGCACTGACCGGATCGGAGGCCGGGAAGGTATCCTCCAGCCCCTCCTTCAACCGGGAGCGCGCCTTGCGGTCGGCAGCCCGTGCCTCGTGCGGCTTCTCGGCGTGCTTGTCATGCGCGGCAGGATCGAATTTCTCGGCCATGTCGTCCCTCCATTCCGGGGGACAACGCCCCTGCACAAACCAGGGTTCCAGAACCACCTTGGCCCATTGCGCCGCAGCGTGTATCAGGGGCCAAATTTGGACCTTGATCAGGAACTTTCGCGTGCCCCAGGATCCCACCACAAAACCGCTCATCGACCTCCTGTCGGGCCACCGGCAAGCCGTGCCGCCGCTCTGGATGATGCGGCAGGCCGGCCGCTATCTGCCGGAATATCGCGAGCTGCGCGCCAGGGCCGGTGGCTTCCTCGATCTCTGCTTCACGCCCGAATTCGCCACCGAGATCACGCTACAGCCGATCCGCAGGTTCAACTTCGACGCCGCGATCATCTTCTCCGACATCCTGGTGATCCCCTACGCGCTCGGCCGTTCGGTGCGTTTCGAGGCCGGCGAAGGGCCGCGGCTCGATCCGCTGGCAACGCCCGGCGAGATCGCGACGCTGGCCACTGAGGCCAATTTCGACAAGCTCGAACCGGTGTTTGAGGCGCTGCGCCGCGTCCGGCGCGAGCTTGCGCCAAACATTACGCTAATCGGCTTCTGCGGCGCGCCATGGACGGTTGCGACCTACATGGTGGCCGGACAGGGCACGCCGGACCAGGCGCCCGCACGGATGCTCGCCTACCGCCATCCGGACGCCTTCGCCAAGATCATCGACGTCCTGGTCGAGAACTCGATCCACTACCTCGTCGGCCAGCTCAAGGCCGGCGCCGACTGCCTGCAGATCTTCGACACCTGGGCCGGCGTGCTGCCGCCACGCGAATTCGCCCGCTGGTCGATCGAGCCGACCCAGCGCATCGTTGCCGGGGTGCGCAAGCAGGTCCCCGGTGCCCGGATCATCGGCTTTCCGCGCGGCGCGGCGGGCATGCTGCCGGCCTATGTCGAGCAAACCGGCGTCGATGCCGTCTCGATCGATTGGGCGGCCGAGCCGTCGATGATCCGCGAGCGCGTGCAGAGCCGCGTCGCCGTGCAAGGCAATCTCGATCCGCTGGCCCTGATTGCCGGCGGCGCCGCGCTCGACCGCGCGGTGGACGATGTGCTGGAGAACTTCGGCAGCGGCCGGCTGATCTTCAATCTCGGCCACGGCATCCTGCAGGAGACACCGATCGCCCATGTCGAGCAGATGGTCGCACGGGTCCGCGCGTACAAGGGGTGAAATCCAGTAGCCCACTCTATCGCCGTCACCCTGAGGAGACCGCGCAGCGGTCGTCTCGAAGGGTCGACGGCCCGGCTCTGGCCACGAGTGAAAAAGGCCGCGCGCCGACACATCGGGGCCGTCGACCCTTCGAGACGCGCTACGCGCTCCTCAGGGTGACGGATTGAACATGGGCGGACCTACCTTGCATCCTCCAAAATCATGTCTGACGCCTTCTCCGCGATCATGATCGTCGGCGCGTTGGTATTGCCCGACATCAGATCCGGCATCACGGACGCATCGACCACGCGCAGACCCTCGACACCGCGCACCTTGAGCCGCTGGTCGACGACCGCGAGCGCATCGTTGCCCATCCGGCAGGTCGAGGTTGGATGATAGACGGTGCTGCCGGTGCGGCGGCAGAAATCGAGCAAATCGTCGTCGCTCACCACCTTGGCGCCGGGATCGACCTCCCCGACCGAGTATGATTTCAGCGCCGGCGCGGCCAGGATCTTGCGCAGGATGCGGATGCCGTCGATGAAGGCGCGGCGATCGGTCTCGGTCGCCAGATAGTTGATGCGGATTTCCGGTGGCACGCTCGGGTCCGCGCTCCTGATCTTCAGCGAGCCGCGGCTCTCCGGGCGCAGCTGGCAGACCGAAGCCGTGAAGCCCGAGAACGGATGCAGCTTCTCGCCCATCTTGTCGGTCGAGAACGGCAGGAAGTGGATCTGGATGTCGGGCGACGCCAGCCGCGGACTGGTCTTGAAGAACGCCCCCGACGTGCCGGCGGCAATCGTCAGTGGCCCCTTGCGCAACGCCGCGTAGCGCAGGCCGGCCATGACGCGGCGCACCGGATTGTTGATGACGTCGTTGAGCGTGACAGTCTGGGCGCAGCGCGTGACGATGCGCACCTGCATGTGATCCTGCAGGTCGTTGCCCACGCCGGGCGCATCGAGCAGAACCTCGATGCCGTGCTGCTTCAACAGATCGGCAGGGCCGACGCCGGAGAGCTGCAGCAATTGCGGCGAATTGTACGCGCCGCTCGACACCAGAACTTCCTTGCGCGCCTTGGCCGTGCGCAACTGTCCATTCTGCCTGTACGCGACGCCGCTCGCGCGCTTGCCGTCGAACAGGACGCGCTGCGCCAGCGCCGACGTCTCGACATGCAGATTGCCACGCGTCAGCGCCGGCCGCAGATAGGACCGCGCCGTGCTGGCGCGCCGGCCGCGCCGCGTCGTGGTCTGGAAGAAGCCCGCGCCCTCCTGGGTCGCGCCGTTGAAATCCGGATTGGTCGGGATGCCGACCTCGGCCGCGGCATGCACGAAAGCTTCCGACAGCGGATCGTGGTGCCGCCAGTCCGACACCGGCAGCGGACCGCCCGCGCCGTGATATTTGTCGCCGCCGCGCTGCTGATCCTCCGCCTTCCTGAAATAGGGCAAGACGTCGTCATAGCCCCAGCCGGCATTGCCGCGCTGCCGCCAGCGGTCATAGTCCTCGTGCTGGCCGCGCACATAGAGCAGCCCGTTGATCGAGCTGGAGCCGCCGAGTACCTTGCCGCGCGGCTGGAACACCTGCCGCCCGTTCAGGCCGGGCTCAGGCTCGGTCTGGTACATCCAGTTGACGGATTTTTCCTTGAACAGCTTGCCGTAGCCGAGCGGGACATGGATCCAGATGTTGGTGTCCTTCGGCCCGGCCTCGAGCAGCAGCACCGAATGCTTGCCGTCGGCGCTCAGGCGGTTGGCGAGCACGCAGCCGGCCGAGCCCGCGCCGACGATGACGTAATCGAATTCGGCCGCATCATTATTCCTGTTCACTGGTTTCCCCCGGAATTTCTTTCTTCCGGTGGTACAGACAAAGCGGCGGCTTGAAAAGACTAGCGCGCTGCGCTGAGGTTCTGGAGCAGTTGCCCGACGAGCATATTGAGCTCGTCGGCGCTGCCGGCGGCACCGAAGACGTAGCGGTCGGGCCGCACGATGACCGCGGCGGCGCCATGTTGCCGCATCCAGTCGGCGAACAGCCCGTCGCGCTCGACCACGCTCAGAATACCATTGGCATCGGCGCTTTCACCCGATGTGCTAACGACGACGCGCTCGCCGCCAAGATGCTGCCAGGCGGCGCGGGACGCGTCCGACAGCCACGCCATCGGCTCTGCCGCCGACGTCACGATCGCAAATTCCGGCCTCAGCAGATCGTCGAGCCGGCACGTCCACCCATCCGGCGCGCGCACATGCGGCTGCACGAACAGCCGCCCGGCCAGAACAGCATCGCGCGCGATCAGACCGGAGACGAGATCGGGGATGAATTTCTGCCTGATGGTTTCGGCCTTGCCGGCCTTCAGGTCGGCGCGCAGCCGGACGTCGCGTTCGGCGGCAGCCTCCGGATCGAGTTCGCCGATGATCTTGCCGAACTCCTTGGCGCTGGCGACGACGGCGCGGACATGCGGCTTGCGCTCGATCTCGTAAGCGTCGAGCAGCGTCTCGCCGGCATCGCCACGGAGAACCAGCCTCAGCTTCCAGGCCAGGTTCACGGCATCGCGGATGCCGGCGCACAGCCCCTGGCCGAGGAACGGCGGCGTCTGGTGCACGGCATCGCCCATCAGGAGCACACGGCCGTCGCGCCAGCGCTGGCCGAGCAAGGCGTGGAAGCGATAGACCGCCGAGCGCCAGATCGTGAGGTCGGAAATGTCGGTGAAGCCCTTCAGCAGCTTCACAACGTTGTCGGGTGCGCCGGCCGCCTCGGGATCCTCGCCGGGCAACAGCTTGATCTCCCAGCGCCGCAGATTGCGCGGCCCCGGCACGAAGGTGCCGGGACGCGACGGCCAGCAATATTGAAAACTCCTGGCCGGCCGCTTGGCGGGGTCGCTGGTCAGCGTGTCCACCACCATCCACCATTCATCGAAGGCAAGGTCGTCCAGGCCAATGCCGAGCTGCTTGCGCACGAAGCTGTTGGCGCCGTCGCAGCCGACCAGATAGCGCGCGCGGATCAGGAACTCCTCACCTTGCTCGCGCCGCGCCGTCAACGTCACCGCGCGCTCGTCCTGCTCGAGCGTCACGGCGGCCGTTGCGAGGAAAACGTCGGCCTGCGGATATTCGGCAAGCTTGTCGCGCAGCGCCTGCTCGACATCCGGCTGCACGAAAGTCACATTCGGAATCCAGCCGAGCGGATACGGCGGCGGCATCGGGTCGAAGATCTTGATGATCTCGCCGTCGACGCCGAGATAATGCGAGCCGTTATGCGGGGCGATCGCCTGCTCCATGAAATCGGCGAGCCCTATCGCCTGCAGCACGCGCAGCGCCTCGTGATCGAGCGTGATCGCGCGCGGCTTGTCGTAGATGTCGGCAGTGCGCTCGACGACGGCGACGCTCAAGCCGGCTTTCGCGAGCAGATTGGCGAAGATGGCACCAACCGGCCCGAGGCCGACGATTGCCACGTCATACATCGGACCATGCCCGGGGTTCGCGAGGGACATCGACATGCTACTTCGCGAGGTAACTCTCGAGCGTCAATGGCTTCGGCTTCACCTGCGGCTCGCTGATCGCGACACCTTCGAACGGCGTTGCCTCCTCGAACCAGGCCCGCCGCGCCGGCAGTCCCCATGGAAACGAGATCTTGTGGTCGGACGGATCCCAGCCGATCGGCTCGTTCTCGATGTCCATGATCTGGTAGTGCGTATTGAACAGTTCGACGCGGTGCCCGTCGGGATCGCGCATATAGACATACATCGCATGGCCCGGCCCGTGCCGCCCGGGTCCGCGTTCAACCGCCGCGCCATAGCCCAGCTCGCCGGCGAGATCGCATGCGTTCAGCAGATGATGGACCTCGGGCGCGAGGAACGCGAAATGATGCAGCCGCGGTCCCGCGCCGTTGAAGAACACGATGTCGTGCGGGTTGCCCTTGCGCTGCAGGAACACGCCGCGCAGATCGAACGTGCCGGCGGGCGCGATATACTCGCTCAGCCGGAAGCCGGCCGCGGTGAAGAACTCGCACGCCTTACGCACGTCGGGCGTCAGCACCTGATAATGATCGAGCCGCAGCGCCGAGCCGCCGGCATGGCGGGTGAACCGGGTGATCATGCGCGGCTCGACCGGCATGGTCGCGCAGAACTCCAGCGGCGTGCCGGCCGGATCGGTCGCCTGCAGCGTGCGGCCCTGGTGCGGCACCTCGGCCCAGGCAGTCCGGCATCCATGCGCTTCGAAGAAGCCCTTGAGCCGGTCAAGGTCAGCGTCCTGGAACACCCGCAAGCCGAGCCGCGCGCAGACGGCGCTCTCGCTCTTGCGCAACACAAGGCTGTGATGACAGGCCTCCTCGACGCCGCGGAAATAAAGCGCATCGCCCTCCTCCGCAGTCAGGATCAGCCCGATCACGTTTTCGTAGAACTGCCGGGTTGCCGCGAGGTCGCGGACGGTCAGGACCACGTGGCTGGCCCGCGTGATCCGAAACCCGGGATCGTGGTTCGTGATCGGCAAGCTCATGCGCACCTTCCGGTTTTGCCGGTCGCGGGAACCCAACTCATTGCGAAAAACCGGCGGGCGATCAAGCAGCGTGGCGCTGGGCAATCTCTGCCGGTCCGTGACGACACATCACGCATTTGTATCGATTTGTTAGCAATGCCTCCCGATGAAACCGAAGCGGGCGCCCGCCGTGGCACGGTCCGTTCCAATAGTTCATAGTTTGTCAAAGGTTTGCAGAGAATTCTTCGGCACCGCGCGATGGCCAGACCATGCAGGCAACGTAGTGAGATGCGTATCGATCTCAGATCAAATTTCGCGGCCCTGTTCGCGGGTGACCTCGCGGCCTTCGGCGCACCACCGACGGACGAAGCGCTTGCCGGCCACATCCGCGCCGAGCAGGTTTCGCTCGTGCTCGGCTATTCCTTCGGCATCATGCTGGCCAACGCCTGCAACGCGCTGGTGCTCGCGGTTGCGCTGTGGCAATCGCCGGATTGGGCCTTCGCGCTGGTGTGGGCCGCTGCCGTGAGCAGCGCGGCGCTGTTCTTCGGCATGCAGGTGCGCGCATCGCGCCGCATCGCCAAGCCGCAATTCGTGTCGCGCCGAACCATGTACCGGCTGGTGCGCAATGCGCTGGCGCTCGGCGCCGCCTGGGGCGTCGTCCCGGTCGCATTCTTCGCGAACGCATCGAGCGGCGCGCAATTGGTGATCACCTGTCTTTGCGCCGGCATGCTGGCTGGCGGCGCCTTCGCATTCTCCACCATCCCGATCGCCGCCATTGCGTTCACCGGGCCGATCTTCGTCGGCACCGCGATCTGCCTCGGCAGGGACGGCGACTTCGTCTATCTGCTGATGGTCGTGCTCGTCCTGGTCTACGGCTCCGTGCTGCTGCGCGGCGTGTTCGTCAATGCATTCGAGTTCAGGCGCCGCATCATCGCCCAGCACGAGGCCGAACGAACGGTGCGGCAGGATCCGTTGACGCATCTGCCGAACCGCGTCGCCTTCAACGAGGCGCTCAATGGTGCGCTGAGCCGGCTGGAGCGCTCGGGCGAGGAATTCGCCGTGCTGCTGCTCGATCTCGATCGCTTCAAGGAGATCAACGACAGGTTCGGCCATCCGGCAGGCGACGAGCTCCTGGTGCAGCTTGCGGCCCGGTTGCAGCGCTGCACGCGCGCGGCCGAGCATGTCGCGCGGATCGGCGGCGACGAGTTCGCGCTGATCATGTCCAATTTGACGCGGCCCGACGACGCGCTCGCAATCGCCGAACGGTTCGTCGCGGCCTTTGCCGATCCATTCCCGATCGACGGGTTCGAGATCACCAGCGCGATCAGCATCGGCATCGTGCTCGCGCCGCGGGACGGCAACACCTCCCACGATCTGCTCAAGCATGTCGACATCGCGCTCTACCGGGCGAAGAAATCCGGTCCCGGCACGATCCGCTTCTTCGAAGCCAGCGACGACCAGTCGGCGCGCGACCGCCGCGCCCTGCAGCGCGACCTGGAGCAGGCCATCGAGGCGGACCAGCTGTTTCTCGTCTACCAGCCGTTCCTCGACATCCGCAAAGGCCGCGTCACCGGCTTCGAGGCGCTGCTACGCTGGCAGCATCCGACACGTGGCCTGATCCCGCCAAGCGTCTTCATTCCGATCGCCGAGGAGAGCGGACTGATCCACCAGCTCGGCGAGTGGGTAATCCGCCGCGCCTGCGCGATGCTGTCGCGCTGGCCGGACGACATCAGGATCGCGGTGAATTTCTCCGCGGTCCAGTTCCAGAACGTCGGCATTCTGCAGACGATCGTCGAGGCGCTTGCCGAGGCGAATGTCGCGCCGAACCGGCTGGAGATCGAAATCACCGAATCAATGCTGATCTCGAAATACGGCTCGGCGCCGGCGATCCTGAACGGGCTGCTCGAGCTCGGCCTGACGGTCGCGCTCGACGATTTCGGCACCGGCTTCTCGTCGCTGACCTATCTGCGCAAGTTGCCGTTCAGCCGCATCAAGATCGATCAATCCTTCATCCGGGACATGCTGACCCAGCCGGATTGCGCCGCGATCGTCAAATCGGTGATCGGCCTCGCGCAGGACCTGCAGATCGGCGTCGTGGCCGAAGGCGTCGAGACCGCGGATCAGCTCGAATATCTGCGCCAGACCAGTTGCGACGAGGTGCAGGGCTATTTGATCGGCCGGCCGATGTCGGGCAGCGAGATCTCCGCGCTGCTCGATCACGATCCGCAGCGTTCGGTGCACGCGGCGTAGCGCTGATCGAACGCCCGCGCACCAGTCGGGCACATCACGGCGCGTCGGCGCGATGCAAGGTGTCGACCGTGATGGTGCCGCGGGCCCGCGAGACGCACGCGCAGATCTTGCGGCTCTCCTGCTTCTGGTGATCGCTGAAGAAGACGTCGCGATGGTCGATTTCGCCATCGACATCGACCACGTCAAGCGCGCAGACACCGCATTCGCCGCGCCGGCAGTCGCTCATCACCTCATGGCCGGCTTCGTTGAGCACGTCCAGCATCGAGCGGTCGCGCGGGATCACGAACTCGGTCCCCTCACCCCTGAGCCGCACGCGGAACGCCTCGGTCGGCAGCAATCCGCTCGATCCAAAGGTCTCGTAGCGCAGATCGGTGATCGGGCGGCCTGACGCTTCCCAGGCGCGCCGCGCGGCGTCCAGCATCCGCATCGGGCCGCAGAACAACGTCATCGTATCCTGCGGCAGCCTTGCGAAGACGCCGTCGAGGTCGAGCCGTCTGCCCTCGTCGGCGGCATGGACGGTGATGCGGTCGCCGAGCAGGCGCTCGAGCGTGTCGAGATACGCCGCATCGCCGCGCGTGCGCACGGCATAGTCCAAGGTGACGCCGGCATCGCGGCGGACCAGCGCCTGCGCCGCACCGACGATCGGCGTGATGCCGACGCCACCCGCGATCAGGCAGAAATGCCGCCGCGTCCAGTCGAGCTGCACCAGCGAGGTCGGCAGCGTGACGGTGAGCCGCGCCCCCGGCACAAGCGACCACATATAGCGCGAGCCGCCGCGGGAATCCGCTGCGTGCCGCACCGCGATCCGATAACCTTGCGGATCGACTTCGCCGACCAGCGAATACGACCGGGTCTGCGGCTGGCCTTCGATGGTGACGCCGACATCGATGTGGCTGCCGACGGGATAGGGCGCGCCGGTGAAATTGTCCGGCCGCAGCAGGAATTCGCGGATGCCGGGCGTGAGGTCGCGCGTTGCCAGCAGCGTGGCCGACGTCCAGGTTTCAATGAATCGCATCGCGCGCTCCGTTCAGCCGGCCGTGACCAGCGCCAGCGCCGGCAGCAGATCAAGGTGGGTGCGGTTGCGCAGCGCCAGCCGCAGATTGCGTGCCGCAAGCCGGGCATGCTCGCGCATGATCGCTTCGGCGCGCGCGCCCTCCCGGTTCTCGATGGCGTCGACCACGACGCGATGATGGTCCTGCGCGATCAGCAGGATCTGGCGCGCCTCGGGCAAGGCCGATTGCGCCATCACGAAGCCGCTCGGCGAGGCGAACGGCAGCGCCGAGGCGCGGTCGATCTGCCGGATCAGCGGCGGACTGCGCGACAGCTCGGTGAGCTGTGCGTGGAAGCGTGCGTTGAGCGCGACATAGGACGAAAACGCTTCGACGGAGATCGGATCCTGCCGCACCAGGCCGTCAATCTCGCTGAGGCACTCCTTCAGCGGCTCGAGATCGCGCGACGAGACGCCGCGCTCGGCGGCAAAGCGCGCGGCAAGGCCCTCCAGCGTGCCGCGCAGCTCGATCGAATCGAGGATGTCGCGCTCGGAAAATGCCTTGACCATGAAGCCGCCGGACGGGATCGCCTCCAGCAGGCCCTCCTCCTCCAGCCGGACCAGCGCCATCCGCACCGGCGTGCGCGACACCCCGGTGATCTCGACCGCCTGCAGCTCCGAGATGCGCTCGCCGGGCCGCAGCCGGCCGGAGAGAACCAGGTCGCGCAGCGCGAGCTGCGCCCGCACGGTGTGCGATACTGAGCGATCGGCTTCGCGTTCCGCCATGGCTCGGCCTACTCCGCCGCTTGCAACTGCTGTGACGGATTTTCCTTCGCCACCATGCGGTCGATGACGCGCCGCGCCCACATCGCGCCGGCGTCGATGTTGAGATTGTAGAACACGCGGTCCGGATTCTCGTCCATCGCGCGCTGTTGCGCTTCCAGGATGACCTCGTCCTCGTGGAAGATGCCGGCGACGCCGTCGCGGATTTCGCTCGTCAGGCGCTGCTCGGTGATGCGGTGATTGCGGACGAAGGCCCAGAAATAATGGCAGGTCTTCTCGGTCTCCGGCGTGATGGTGTTGAGCACATAGCCGTTGACGCCCTGCGAGCGATCGCCCTCCGGCGCGCCCGACCCGGCCGGCGCGACGCCGACGTCGATATTGACGGTGCACGGCGCCTCGAAGCGGATGATCTGCCAGCGATCGACCGGGCCCGGCTTCTGCAGCTGCTTGGCCCAGAACGGCGGCGCCTCGATGCCCCTCATCCAGCGCGTGACGGTCACGGTCTTCTCGCCATGGGTGACGTCGAACGGCGCTTCGGCGACCGCATCATTGCCGATGCTCGAGCCGTGCACGAAGGTCTCGTGGGTCAGGTCCATCAGATTGTCGACCACGAGGCGATACTCGCATTTGACGTGAATGGTCTTGCCGTCGCCGGCCCATGCCGGATCGTGATTCCAGTGCATGTCGGGCACCAGCGCGGGATCGGCCAGCGCGGGATCGCCCATCCAGAGCCAGATGAAGCGATGGCGCTCGACGACCGGATAGGCGCGCACGCAGGCCGACGGATTGATCGTCTCCTGCGAGGGCATGAAGGTGCAGCGGCCCTGCGCATTGTATTTCAGGCCGTGATAGCCGCAGACCACGGTATCGCCGTCGAGCCTGCCCTTGGACAGCGGCACGAGGCGATGCCAGCAGGCATCCTCGAGCGCCACGGCCTCGCCGTCGCCCTTCCGGTACATCACGACATGCCTGCCGCAGATCGTTCGCGGCAACAGCGCGTGCTTGATCTCGGCGTCCCAGCCGGCCGCGTACCACGCGTTCATCGGAAAAGGTCTTGGCATCGGTCGCCCTCTCAGGTTCGGCTCGGATACCGAATGTATACATAAGTTTTTCAACTCAGGCAATAACAGTATTTTAATACCTTTATCTGATAGAGGTGTATACCGATATCCGATATCGGAAGCTAAGGAGCTCCGCCGGCGCATTCCACCGCGCCAACGGCGCATCGCCCGGCGCTTTCGCGCCGGAGGCGAGGAGACCACTGAGGATTTGACGGATTCGCTGAACCGGCCGCGCCGGTGTGCGGCTTACGAGTTCGACGCCGCGCGGGTCGAGGCCGACTTGACGTCCTTGATGCTGACCACGACGGCGATGCGCTTGATCGTGCCGCTGCGATAGGCCTGCAGGAATTTGTCGTAGTGCTTGACCGAGATGCAGCCGTTGGAGTCGCCATTCGGCCCGAGCATGTAGCTGTGCACGAGCAGGCCGACACGCCCGAACGTGTCGCTGCCATCGACCGGGGTCATGCGCAGCGCAGGCACGCCGTGGAACAGCTTCTCGCGGGGCTTCATCTCGTAGACGCCGGGCGGCGTCGCACCGGCGTTGCGGGCGTTCACATGCGACGGATCATCGAGCAGATTGCCGAGCCCCGAATGCGCTTCGAACTTCGTGCCGTCGGGCATGTACACGATGCGGCCGCTGATGTCGTAGACCGCCGTGGTGCTGTCATAACCGAGCGCACCGAGATTGGGGCTCGGGCCGGACAACAAGCCATCATTCGGATCGATCGAGGCAAGCTGCAGCTTGCCCGGCATCATGTCGGCGATCTTCTGCAGGAACGTCCGGTTGTCGCCCTGCTGGACCGGCGCCTGCGGCGGCAGCGGCTGATCGTTGCGCGCAAGCAGATTGGCTTCGGCCGGTCGCGATCGCGGCATCGGCACGGCGGATGCTGCGGTCGTGGTCGTGGCCGCGACGGATGCCGACGCCGGCTGGCTGGCCGGCAGTTCGGTCTGGGTGTCACGCAACTGGTCGGCCAGCGCGTCCTCGATCTGACCGAACTCGGAATTGAAATCGCCGCGGCTCGAACGGAACCCGCGGCGCAGAGGATAATAGAGCGAAGCCGTGTTGATCGTGGAGCGAGAGCCGAAGCGATCGTCGAAATTCAGCGAGGCGGTGGTGTTGGCGAGTGCCGGTCCATGCAGCCATGCGGTAGGGTCGATGCCGACCATCCAGGCGGCAAGGCCAGACGACAGGACGAGCGCGCTCACGGCGAACGCCGTGCTGCCCACCAGAGACACGCCGCGGTTCGACTTGCGCGCGGCTGCTTTCGTCGTACGTTGACCCATCATCCCCAAGTCGGTGCTCTGGGGCCTGTTACCCGGCCCACGTGAATTCACCGTTCGCTCATTATATCAGGGAATTAGAGTAAGGCATAATCGAGACGGAGCGGGCAACGACAGGATTTTTAAACGTTTTTCGGATGGAAAGTGCCAGAGAATCAGCCTTGGACGAACTGAAATGGCCGAAAAAGTCCCGATTCGGGACAATTTCGGCGACTCAGGCGATCTTTTCTTCCCGGAGGGTGAGCACCGGGACCGGCTTCCCGATGGCGTAACCTTGCGCGTAGTCGACCCCGATCTGGCGCAGCTCGTCCAGGATCGCGAGGCTCTCGACGAATTCGGCGACCACCTGCTTCTGCATGATCTTCGCGGTCTTGGTGATCATCTCGACCATCGCGCGGTCGACCTTGCTGTTCAGGATCTCCTTCACGAACGAGCCGTCGATCTTGATGGTGTCGACCGGCAGGTGCTTCAGATACGCGATCGAGGACATGCCGGTGCCGAAATCGTCGAGCGAGAAACTGCAGCCGATCTTGCGCAGCCGCGCGATGAATGTCTGCGCCTCGTCGAGATTCGAGATTGCACTGGTCTCGGTGATCTCGAAACACACCAATGCCGGCGAAAAATCATGCTGCGCGAACAGCTCGGCGACGAAGTCGACGAAATCGCTGTCGCCAATCGTGGCGCCGGAGAGATTGATGGCGTAGCTCGCAATCCTGCGCGAATGATGCTTGCGCTCGGCGATGATCTCGAAGGCGCGGCGAACCACCCAGCGGTCGATCAGCGGCATCAACCCATATCGTTCGGCCGCAGGCAGGAAGCTGCCGGGCGGCACCAGCGCGCCGCTCTCGTCGCGCAGCCGCAGCAGCAGTTCGCGCCGCTCATTGCCCTTCAGCGCACCGTTGATCGGACGGATCTCCTGCTCGTAGAGGCAGAAGCGCCCCTCGTCCAATCCCTTGCGGATGCGATTGACCCAGCTCATCTCGGCGACACGCACCGCCATGCCGGTATCGGACGGACGGTGCTCCTGGACGCGGTTGCGTCCCTTGTCCTTGGCGAGGAAGCAGGCGACATCGGCGAGGCGCAACGCGTCCTGCACGCCGGCGCTGTCGGCCAACGCGACCAGACCGATGCTCGCGCTGATCCGGAAGCTCGAGCCCTCATGGACGAAGTTCGACTGCTCGATCACCGCCCTGATCCGCTCCGCGACATCGGCGGCGACGTCATGCGTGGCGGAGCCGTCATCCTGGAGCAGAATGCCGAACTCGTCGCCGCCGAGACGCGCGACCAGCCCGCTGCCGCCGACTTCAGCCGCCAATAGCCTCGCTACCTGTTTCAGCAGCCGGTCGCCCGCCATGTGGCCGCAGGTGTCGTTGACGATCTTGAACTGATCAAGGTCGATCAGCATCAGATCGGCGCCTGTGGCCGGCGAGCCCGACATCGCTCTGTGCAGTTCGAACTCGAACTGCCGGCGGTTCGCAAGGCCGGTGAGTGCGTCATGAGAGGCGGCCCACGCCAGTTCCTCGACCAGCCGCCGCTCGGCCGTCATGTCGTGAATGATCATGACGCGGCCGGCCGGTTCGCCGGCATGCACGATCGGAGTCTCGACCACCGAGACCGGCACGCTAGAATGGTCCGGCCGCACCAGGAGCCGCTGCTGCGGCCGGCTCTCGTCGTCGGAATCGGCGCTCTGGAACGATCCCCGCACCGGCTGCTCGGCAATGTTGAATAGTGACGAGAGCTGCCATCCGGTTACGTCCTGCCCCGATGCGATCAGCCGCTGCGCGGCGCCGTTCATGTAGCCGACGCGATCGTCCTGCGTGGTCACGATGACCGCGTCGCCGATCGAGGCCAGCGTGAGCTGAGCGCGCTCCTTCTCGACGGCGAGCGCGGTCTCGGCGAGCCAGCGCCGCCACAGCATCCGTCGCGTATGGAACAGGACGATGCCGGCAAGGCAGGCCGCGATCACGAGATTGACCAGCAGCAGCAGCGCGGAGACCTGACGCGACGCCTTCCCCAAATGGTCGGAGAAATCGACGGCGAGCGTGCTCAGTGCGGCGTCGACCGCACCGATCCGCTCCGCCCAGTGTTTGATGGTCGCAGCCGAGGGATCATGCAGCGCGACGTCGTTGGCGGCCTCGTTCCTGATTTCGATCAGCTGATCGAGCAGGGCATCCGAATTCCGCCAGGCCGTCACCGCGCCGGCCACGTGATGCATCGTGCGGAAATATTTGAACAGCCAGATCAGGCCGCCGATGTCGTCGTCATGATTGCCCGCTTTGGCGAAGCCGGCTCGGGCCACGGCGTCGTTGTTGCCTGGCGCTTCCAGCGCGAGCCGCGCCGTGCGATCGGCCAGCGGCACCGCGATCGCGGCATCGAACTTCTGCAGATAGAGCGGCGCGCCGGTGCTGACATAGATCTGGAGGTCGTGAATTGCGTCCTTCTGCCCCTTCGACCACAGGCTCTCGCCCGCCACATAGGCCCGCACCGCGGACATCACCTGCAGGCTGCCGGCCGACAGACCGCCCAGCAGCAACACGATCGCGAGCAGAGGGCCAACCACCCGCCACAGTGACCAGCTTCGAAACGAAAAGAACATGCCCAATGCGCCCGACCCTGAAATGTCGGGTAAGCCTAGGAATGCCGGCTTAACCTCACGTTGCAAAACGCGACGAGTTTGAAACGACTTGGCTGTAACGCAATTGCGTCAAACTTTACCCATCGCGTCGACCGGAGCTCGCGCTCAGGGTCGCAATGTCGGCGACGTGTTCGGGGCCGGCGCCTGCTCCATTTCGGCCTCCTCGGGCAGCTTGTCGGCATGGACGGCAAGCGGCGCGCCGATCCAGAGCGGATCGTCGCGATGATCGCGGCGCGGATTGGTCGTGTTGGGATGGACCAGGATGCTCAGGCTGCCATGGTTCAGCATCAGCCACGGCACCAGGGTCGGAAACAGCTCGGCCGCAAACGCCACCTGATACATCGCCTGGTCGTGCGGGCCGACCTTGACGTCGTGCCAACGCCCGAGCGTGACCAGGAAACGCTCGCCCATCCAGTTGCGCAGGCGTTCGGCCTCGCCGCGGCCGGAGGTGGGGTCGTAATAGACATGGGCGTGATAGCTCGCGATCTCGCCGATCGTCCGTGGCCCGTCCGTCATCTCGCCTCTCCTTCCACGGCCGGTCACTTCCGCCGCAGTACACTGAACTGGAACGACTGCGTCGCGCCCCAGGGCGTGACGTGCCGGTGCGCCTCATGCGCGATCAGCTCGAATGCCGGACCGATGGTCCGGCTGAGCGTTGCCGGATCATAGCGCTGCACCGGCAGGCCGCTGCATTTTTCCGGACCGTCGAGCGCGAAGGTGCCGATCACGGCGTGGCCGCCTGCCTTGACGCCGCGATGCAGTCTCTCGAGATAGGCCGCGCGGTCGCTCTCCGCGACGAGAAAATGAAACGCCGCACGATCGTGCCAGATGTCGAAAGCCTGCTGCGGCTGCCAGACCGTCACATCGTCGGTCACCCAGCGCACCGCCGCGCCGCGCGCGCCGACCCGTTCCCGCGCGCTCGCCAGCGCCGCTTCGGAGAGATCGAGCACGGTCAGATCATGAAAACCCCTCGCCAGCAGCGCATCGACGAGGCGCGAGGCCCCGCCGCCGATGTCGATGATCGACGCATCGCGGCCGGGCGCGACGGATTCGATCAAGCCCAGCGATGGCTGCGGATCGGCCTGCGACCAGCTCACCTGCTGCTCGCCCTTGGTCAAATAGACGGTCTGCCAATGCGACTGGCGATCAGAAGCGGTCACGGCGATAGGTCCCGAAAGCGGCAGCAACCCGCGTTGCGCACCATTAACCATGAGCTAGGCGCGGCGGTCTCCCGCGTCAACCGGCAGCAGCCGACACACACGGCCGCGCAGCAGCAAATGCCACATTTGCATCGCCACATTTTCCATTTAACCTGATGGCGAGGTTGAGATCGGGGCGTCCGGGGATGGCCAATTTCGGCTGGACACGCGGCAACAAGCCTGCACAGACGGACGACGCCGCCAGCGACTTGCGCGGCCTCACCGATCCCTGCGCGTTTCTCGCCGCACTCGACAAGGTGGTGCCGCGCTATCTCGATCTCGCCGACAACGGCGTGCTGGTCTATCCGGCTTGCAAGCGCAAGCCCGGCGACCTGCTCGGCGATAGCAGGGCGATCTGGGAGCACACGCGGCTTGAGGCGATGCGCTATGTCCCGATGGTGCCGCGGAAAGACACCTCGCTGCTGGTCGATCCGGCGCGCCAGACCGAGATGATCGACGCTTTCCTGCGCCAGCGCGCACACGACAACACCGTCATCGATTTCACGGGAACGGCGATCGAGGACTACGGCATCGCGATCTATGCGGCGCTGAACTGGCTGAACCATTGCGGCGCCACCGTGGGTGCCGATCCGCAGAAATTCTCCGGCACACTGCGCAGCTTCCGCAAGGTCATGGTCGTCGCCCGGCAGTGGTAGGCGCTCGACGGCGCCGCGGAGCGCTGCCGGCAGATGCTTGAGGCGCGCGAGCGGCCGCCGCTGGTGTTCTTCCTGCTGTGGGCCGAGTGCACCAATTTGGCGCGCGAGATCGCGATCGCGGCGGCCGGCGCGGCGGCGACAGAAGACAGTATCGCGCGGATGCGCGCGGCCGAAGATCCGGAACAGCTGACGTAAAGCGGGATGAGGTTTGGTTGAATCGGCTTGGCGCGGTTTCGGTTCACCTCTCCCCGTCGGGGAGAGGTCGGATTGCTCTCGGCGATGCGAAGCATCGTCCGGTGCAATCCGGGTGAGGCTCTTGCTCTCTCGATAAACCGTAACCCCTCACCCGATTTGCTGCGCAAATCGACGCAGGCCAGCTTGTCGGCGACCTTCTCGCGCATTGCAGGCGTTATCCTTAGCTCGAGCAGGGAGCTGCCGCTCATCGTGTCGAGATGCAGCCTTCGAGCTTGCCGAAACTCCTCGAAATACGGCGGTCGCCGACCTTGCCGACGACAGGCACGTCGCGTCGGTTTATTTTGCGAGCCGCACAACCACCGGGAGAGTTGCCGCACGCCGTTGCAATCGCGCAGTGCCCTAAACCGCCTGCCGCGGCCCGCAATCCGGTGCTAGCCTTAGTGCCAGCCTCAACCTTGATGCCAGCCTTTTGATGCCAGCCTTGGCCGAAATCAGACCGGATCCTCATATGCCAAACCTTTCAGACAAGTCGCTTGCCGACGGCAAGATCCTGCAAGGCGTGATCGACGGCGTCGGCGTCATCACCTTCAACAATCCCGACAAGCGCAATGCGATGTCGCTGGAGATGTGGGAGGGGCTCGGCGAGGCGCTGACCGCCTTGTGCGACGATCCGGCTGTCCGTGTCGTGATCCTGGTCGGCGCCGGCGACAAGGCCTTCGTGTCCGGCGCCGATATCAGCCAGTTCGAGAAGACCCGCCACAACGCGGAAGCCTCCGAGGAATATTCACGGCGCAGCGCCGCCCAGCGCGCCTTGCTCGCCGACTACCCGAAGCCGACCATCGCCTGCATCCGCGGCTTCTGCCTCGGCGGCGGCATGCAGGTCGCGATGCTGACCGATATCCGCATCTCCGGCTCCAGCGGGCAGTTCGGCATTCCTGCCGCCAAGCTCGGCATCGCCTACGGCTATGACGGGCTGCGCCACCTGGTGTCGCTGGTCGGCCCGTCCTGGGCGCGGCTGATCATGTACACGGGCATGCGGATCGACTCCGCGGAAGCGCTGCGGATCGGCCTCGTCGATCGCGTGCTGCCGGATGCCGAGTTGTGGGATGCGACCTTGGAGATCGCGCGCACCATTTCGGGCAACGCGCCGCTGGCGATCAAGGCCGCCAAGATCACCATCGCGCAGGTGCTGAAGGATCCCGCCGATCGCGACATGGCCGCGATCAAGCAGATCGGCATCGACTGCATGGACAGCGCGGATTTCCGCGAAGGCCGCAACGCCTTCATGGAAAAGCGCAAGCCGCAGTTCAAGGGCCGGTAGCCATCCGGTGTTATCACCCGCGCACGCCCTCGCGGGTAGTGGCAGCTGAGAGTGCGGTAACAGCGGTGGTCCAATCCGCGGTCGTCGTTGCCACGCAATACACTGTTATCGCCCGGTTAAACCGGGCGATGACAGATGATGACGTCGAGCGATTTCTGAATATTAGAAGAATATCCCTGATTTGCCCGACGCGTCAAGTAGCCTGGTCGAACGCCGGCAGCCGCCGGCTACTTTGCATGGGGTTGTTTTCGATATTTTGGCAGTGTGCTCGCGATTGAACCTGCGCCCTACTTCCTCTCGTTGACCGGCACCGTGTAGTTGAGGATCAACCGCCCGCCGTCGGGATAGATGGTCTGGCCGGTGATGTAGGAGGCATCGTCGCTGGCGAGGAACGCCACGACGGAGGCAACCTCGCTCGGCTCGCCGCAACGGCCGGCCGGGGTGCGCGACAGCACGCTGCGCCGCGCGTCTTCCGACGAGAAGATCGCCGTCGCCACCATCTCGGTCAGGATGGTGCCGGGGCCGACCGCCACGACGCGAATGCCGTGCGGCGCGAGCGCCACCGCGGCCACCGAGGTGAGCTGCTTCATCGCGCCCTTGGACATCGCATAGGTCGCAAGCGAAGGGATCGCCAGCAGCGCGTTGACCGAGGACATGTTGACGACGACGCCGCCACCGCCCTGCGCGATCATCTGGCGCGCCGCGGCCTGAACACCGAAGAACGCGCCCTTGAGATTGATCCCCATCACGTCGTCGAATTCGGCCTCGCTGATATCGAGGAAGTCGCGGTTGCGCGCGACGCCGGCATTGTTGACCATGACGTCGAGCCGGCCGAACTCCTTCACTGCGTGAGCTACGATGCGATCGACATCGGCGCGCTTGCTGACGTCGGCCTCGACGGCCCGCAACCGATCCTCATGTCCGAGTTCTTGGGCGGCGTGGACGAGCCCCGCAGCGTCGACATCCGAGATCACAACCCTGGCGCCATCGGACAGGAACCGCGCGGCGCAGGCTTTGCCGATGCCGCGCGCCGCTCCGGTGATGGCGACGACCTTGCCGGAATTCTTCATGGGAGTGCCTCCAGAACAAAACTGTTCGCAGAGCAATAGCGCATTGCGCGTCGGCAGGGAACGCGGCGGATTCTCCGCGCGAGAGGTCAGGACCTGATGCGCGCGAGAATCCGGTCGGCCTCGGTGCGCCAATCGGCGCTGCGGGCGAATTCCGGCGTTCCCTTGGGCCCGAACACGCCGTCATCGGCAAGATCGGCGATCCAGCCCTGCCGCTCGGCGGTGCCGGACGCGGACCATGGCGTTAGCCCGGCCTCGCGCACGGTCTCCGCCACCTCGCGCACCTCCTCGGCACGCCGCCGGCCATGCTCGATCACCCGCTGGAAGAAATAGGCGCCCTGCTTCTCCCAATCGATGCCCGGAAAGGTCTCCTTGAGCGAGGCGAGCACCGCATCCTCGACGCCGTAGGCGCGTGCGGTGGTAAAGCTCTCGATCACCATGGCTTCCAGGCCCTTGATCATGATGCTGCGGCACATCTTGACCGCGGAGGACACGCCAAGCTCGTCGCTTGCGACCTTCGCAGCGAAGCCAAGCGCGACCAAGAGCGGCGCCAGTTCCCGCGCGCCTTCGCCGCCGAGCAGCAGCGGCACCTTGATCCGGTAGGGCGGCAGCGAGGTCATCACCGCGCCCTCGACATAACGGCCGCCGGCGCCATCGATGTGGGCCGCCGCGCGCTGCTTGGCGCCGGGCGAGGCCGAATTGAAATCGAGAAACCAGGCGCCGTTCCGGAGCGCGGGCGCGCAGGCCTCGGCCACCGGCACCGCCTGGCTCGCCGTCACCGCCGAGATGATGAAATCGGCCCGCGCTGCGAGATCGGCGTGGGACTGCGCGAGCGCGACACCGATCGCTGCCGCGTGCGCACGCAGCGGCGCGCCCTCCGCGCGGTCGAGCTTGATGTCGTAGGCAGCGACCCTGACACCCTGCTTGCGCAGATCTTCGGCGAGGATGCGTCCGACCTCGCCATAGCCGAGCATGCCGATCTGCCACTGCCGCGGATCGCTGGAGATCGTCATCAGTTCAGGTCCCGTGTTGTGTCGTCGAACAGCTCGTCGACCGTGACGCGCCGGGGGATCAACGCCTGCTGGACGCAATAGTCGATCATCAATTCGAGCGGCTTGCGGTTGGCCTCGACGCCGAACGGCAGCAGGTCCGGCACATCAGGCGGACCGGCGTTCGCCTTGGCGCGCTTGAGGAGTTCGTATAGGCCCCGCACCACGTCCGGGCGCGATGTCGCAAGCTGCTGCGTCACCACCACCAGATGATTGACCGGCACGACGCCATGCCGCGCGTACCACCGCGCCGCCTCTGCGGCCGGATCGGCGAAGAGCGGCTTGAGCGCCGGATCGCTCGAGGTCTCACCCAGCACCGCATCGAGTTCGCCGTCCTTCAGCATCTGGAGGATGGCCCTGCCCTTCGGGGCACGTTCGGTGCTGTCGATATATTCGGCGACATGCGGGTCCTCGAACGTGACCCAGTTGATGCGGTCGAGGTTCACGCCATGATCGTTGGCAAGGATGCCGCGCATCCATGCGCCGGTCGTGGTGGTGAACGAGCGGATGCCGACCCGCTTGCCTTCGAGATCGGCGGGCATCAGCGTGCCGCGGTCGGCGCGATAAAGCGCATGGCCATGCTGGAAGCGGCCGACCATCGCAGCCGGCAATAGCACCAGCGGCTTGCCATGCGCCCTCGCCATCAGATAGGTCACGATCGCCATCTCGCAAACATCGAACGCCCGCTCGCGCACCATCGGCTTGAACGCGGCGTTGGTCGGCGTGAACGCGGTGAAGTCGAGATCGAACAGCTCCGAGCGCAGCTCGCCGCTCTTCACCGCCTGGACATGCGGCTGATTGCCAAGCACCGTACGCAGCCGAAGTTTCTCCATGGCGACGAACTCCGCGGGGTCAGGTCAGAGCCTTGCGCGGCACGAGCGTCGGTTGATCGAGCGGCGCGGCCTGCATCGCGGCAACGGTCGCGCGCACCAGCTGCTCGATGGCATGGCCGGCATCGGTGCCGTCGGCGCTGCCGCGCGACAGGCGCGAGACGCGCTCCGGCGTCACCAGCGTGTAGTAGAGCGCGCCGAGCAGGAAGTGGCCGCGCCAGACCAGATCGGTGCGCGGAATATGCGGCAGGCTTTCATGGATCGCGTCGATGAAGGCGTGGCTGGTGTCGTCGAAGGTCTGCGCGATAATCTTGCGCACGACCTCGTTGCCCTCGGCCGACATGATCGCGCGCAACCGCGTGAACCGCGTTCCGCCACCGGCAAGATCGCTGCCCGAAGTGAAGGCCGGCAGCACATAGGCGCGCACGATCGCCTCCAGCCGGTCCTGCAGGTCGCGCACCCGCCGCGCCGCCGCCAGGAGCTCCGAGCGCCGCCGATTCATCGGGCCGCAATGCCGACGATAGATCTCCAGCAGCAGGCCGTCCTTGGTCTTGAAGTGATAGGTCACGCTACCGGGATTGGCGCCGGCCGCCTGCGCGATGTCGCGTACCGAGACGGCGTTGAAGCCGTAGGTCGAGAACAGTTCCTCCGCCGCGGCGAGGATCGCCTCGCGCATGTTCGGCTTGCGGGTGCTGGCGGCCTTGGCGTCGGCCTTCATGCCGGACTTGGCAGGTTTGCGGACCATATTTGTACTATCGTCCAAATATTCAGGTCGCGTCAACAAGGCGGCGGCAGGCCCGCATTCAGGACAGTTTGACGTCAGGCTCGGCACGGCCGCGTGCCGCTGCATCGAGCAGAAAGGTTTGGCCGTGGCCGGGATCGGCCTCGCGCTGGGCCTCGTCCATGTCTTGCCAGGCTGACGTAACGAGCACGCGCGAAAAATCGCGGCCGACAAAGGCCGGGCAGCTCGATTGACTCGCCGGCACCTTCAGCGAGCGCAGGTGCCGGCCGGCGGGATCGTAGACATCGACGCAGCCGCCGCCCCAGCGCGCGTTCCAGATCATCCCATCGGCATCGACGATCGCGCCATCGAGCCCGCCGGTGCCTTGATGCCTGATCAAGTCGATGGGCTCGCCGGTCGGCAATCCCGTCGATGGATCGAGCGGCACGCGATGCAGCACATTGGTCGCGGTATCGGCGAAATAGCCGGCGTCGCCTGCGGGCGAAAAACAGATCGCATTGGGGATCGTGATCCCGGGATAGAGCCGCGTGATACGGCCGTGATGCAGCGCGTAGATCGCGCCGGCGCCGTGCTCGGCCTGGCGCCCCATGGTGCCGAGCCAAAAGGTGCCCGACGGATGCACGCGCGCATCATTGGAGCGCGTCACGGGATTGTCGGCTTCGAGTGCGACGAACAGCTCCATGCGACCGCTGGCGACCTGCCGGACGTAAAGCCCATCCTCAGTGAGGATCAGCTGCCGTTCGCCATCGATCCGCGCCAGCGCACTCGCCATTCTCGGCAGCTCGTGAATGACGGTGCGGCCGCTTGCAAAACGATGCTCGAACAGGCGACGCTCGCGGATGTCGAACCACCAGGCGGTGTCGGTCGCCGCGTCATAGGTCGGGCCCTCGCCGAGATGACAGCGCTTGGTGGACAGCACGGATGTCGGCACCTGTTCGATCAGCGGCTCGGCGGCACGGTCGGTCATGGCGTCACTCACATGGTCGAGAATCGATAAATTGCGGTGCGTCGATAGATCTGCCCGGGATCGAGCCGCGCCGACGGGAAGTCGGGCCGGTTCGGCGTATCCGGCCAGGCGTGCGGCTCGAGACATAGCGCATCGGATTGGCGATACAGCCGATCACCCTTGCCGGCGCTCGAGCCATCGAGGAAATTGCCGGAATAGAACTGCAACCCCGGCTGATCGGTGAACAGCTCCATCACGCGGCCGCTGTGCGGCGCCTCGAGGCGCGCGGCGAGGCGAAGGCCTGTCCCCGAGGCCAGACAGAAGTTGTGGTCGTAGCCGCGCCCGAGCCGCAGCTGCTCGTCGTTCATCCTGATCCGCGCGCCGATCGCGGTGGGCTTGCGGAAGTCGAACGGCGTGCCGTCAACCGGCTGCGGCGGGCCCGGCAACGGAATCGCGGTGGCGTCCACCGCGAGGAAATGGTCTGAGGCGATCGTCAGCCGATGATCAAGGATCTGCGTGCCCGAGCGTGCGCCGTCGAGATTGAAGAAGCTGTGATTGGTGAGGTTGACGTATGTCGGCCGGTCGGTGGTCGCCTCAAAGGTGACCGCGAGTTCCATCGGGTCGCGCACGCGATAGGTCACGCGGGTCTGAAGATTGCCCGGATAGCCCTCTTCGCCATGCGGGCTTTCGCGCTCCAGCACCACCGCCGGCCCCGGTTCATCGGATAGTTCGGCGATCCGCCACAGTTTCCGATCAAAGCCCTGCAGGCCACCATGCAGCGCGTTGAGGCCGTTGTTGGCGTCGAGTTTCACCGTCTCGCCATCGAGCGCGAAACGCGCGCCGGCGATCCGGTTGGCGTAGCGCCCGATGGTCGCGCCGAAGAATTTGCGCTGCGCGAGATAGCCGTCGAACGCGTCGTGGCCCAGCACGACATCGTCGCAATGGCCGCCGCGATCGGGCGCGAGCAGCGTTTGCAGCGTGGCGCCGAAGGGAAGGATGCTGGCCTCGAAGCCGTGCGCGCCGCGCAGCGTCACGCGCTCGACCACGGTGCCGTCGGGCAATTTGCCGAAGGGCGCGCGAGCAATGCTGGCTGATGTCATTGTCAGTCCCCGAACGCCTCGACAGAGCGCCGTCGCCCCAGCATGTAGCTATCGGCGACCAGCCGCAAGGGCGCGAGGTCGACCTCGGACTTTCCGTCCGACGTCAGCGCGACGAAGCGGCGGTACAGCGCGGGATATTCCTCATCCGTGGCATCAACCAGCAACCTGCTGCCGTCGCGCAGCCGCCGTCCGCCTTTCGACAGCGTCACAGGCCCGGCCTCGGTCTCGCACAGGATGTCCCAGCTCGGCGGCCCGGTCTGGCGAAAATCGAACTCGGCGTGGATCGGCAGGCCGTTCTCATCGGACAGCTCGATTGCCGCGGCAATCGGCGCCTCCCGGTTGGAAGGAACGTCCAACATCGCGCTCCTGACAAAGACTGGACGCGGCAGGATCTCGGTCAGGATCGACAGTGCATTGATGCCGGGATCGAACACACCGAAGCCGCCCGCCTCGAAGATCCAGGCCTGGCCTGGATGCCAGACGCGGACGTCTTCCTTCCAGATGATCGTCACCTTGTTGATCGTGCGTCCGGCGAGCAATTGCCGCGCCGGTCCAACCGCGGGTGCGTAGCGCGAGTGCCATGCCGCAAACAATGTCCGGTCCGCCTCGCCCGCGGCCGCGATCAACGGCGTGAGCTCGCCTAACGTGGCGCCCGGCGGCTTCTCCAACAGGACATGCTTGCCGGCGGCGAGCGCCGCGGCGGCCTGCGCGTGACGCGCCTGCGGCGGCGTGCACAGCGCAACCGCATCGATCTCCGGCCCGTCGCGCAACAACTCCTGCAAATCGCGGAAATGCGGCAGGCCGGATGGGGTCTTGGCCGGATCGGCCACCGCGACGAGTGCAGCGCCTGATGTCTTCGCGATCGCAGGCACGTGCTGCCGGCACGCGATCTCCCCGAAACCGACGATGGCGATGCGAAGCAGATGGCTCATGGCCGTCCTCGCGTTGCTGCCCGCCCGGACGGCCGATGCCGCCAGGCAAGGTCATAGGCCAGCGCCGGATACCAACGGCATGATCCGGCTTTGGTTGCAAACACGCCGCTCCACGACGCTTTGTTGTACGGCGCACGGCGGGGGCTGCGGTCCTGATCCATCACAACCGATGCTCCAGACTGTTGTTTTGACGGGTTCTTCACGCGAACCGGTCACCGCTCCATTCGAAACCGCGCTAGCGTGCGGCTTCGAATCCGCCGAGCACCGCCGTCAGATTGGCACCGAGGATGTCGGAGAGATAGCCGCCCTCCTGCACCAGCACGGTCGGCAGGCCGAACCGGGCGAGCGCTTCGCCGATCCGGCGGAAGCCGTCGGTGGTGACGGCGAGGCCCGCGAGCGGGTCCTTCTCGGAGGCGTCGAGCCCGAGTGCGACCACGAGCGCGGTCGGCGCGAAGGACCGGATCGCCTTCTCCGCCGTCGCCAGCGCCCTGATGTAGTCGTCGTCGCCGGTGCCCTTGGCGAGGGGAATGTTGAGATTCGTGCCAAGGCCGGGCCCGGCGCCGCGCTCATGCGCATAGCCCCAGACGAACGGGTAGAAGAACGACGGATCGGCGTGGATCGAGACGGTGAAGACGTCCGGCCGCTCGTAGAAGATGCCCTGCGTGCCGTTGCCGTGATGCACGTCGACATCGAGAATCGCGACGCGCTCGTGCTGCTGGCGCAGGTGCTCGGCCGCGATTGCGCTGTTGTTGAGGAAGCAGAAGCCGCCGGCGAGATCGCGATAGGCGTGGTGACCGGGCGGACGGCACAGCGCATAGACGGCGTCCTCGCCGTCGAGCACCATCTGCGCCGCGGTGACCGCGACGTCGCTGGAAGCGCAGGCGCCGGCCCAGGTGCCGGGGCCGATCGGGGCCGCGGTATCGACCGTATGCCAGCCGAGCTTGCCGACGATGTGGGTGGGATAGGTGCCGGCGTTGCGCACCGGATGCATGTTCGCGATCATCTCTGGCCCGGCATTGCCGAGCGCCGACCATTCGTCCCAGGCATCAGCGAGAAAGCTCAGATATTCCGGACTGTGCACCCGCGCCCGCGGCCCCTGCCCGAATTTGGTCGGCTCGATCAGCGTGTGCTTGCCGGCCTTCAGGCCCGCCAGCAGGCGGTCGGCGCGCTCGGGCTGCTCGGTGGTGCGCTGGACCACACCGCGCACCAGGAAGAATTGCGGATCATGGTTGCGGTGCAGATCACTGTAGACGGCCTTCACGGGATACTCCTGTTCGATGAGCAGTTGAGCTGAGCCTTCGCTGGCGAGCTGTACAGTATCAGCGGCGGCGATGATCTGAAACAGCGCGCGATTTCATGCTATGTCCGCAGGCAGCGCAATGATTCAAGCACGCAGGAGACGAATCCCGGCCATGGCGGGAAGCAAGGCGGAGATGGAGGATACGACAGCGGGGCGGCGCGGCCGGCCACGCTCCGCCGCGACCACGGCCGCGATCCTGCACAGCGCCTATACGCTGATGGCGACCACCGGCCTTGCCACCACCACCATCGACGCGATCGCGAGACATTCCAACGTCTCGAAGATGACGATCTACAAATGGTGGCCGTCGCGCGAGGCCTTACTGATCGATGCTTTCCTCGACCAGGCCTCGCGCGCGGTGCCGCTGCCTGAAGCGGGCAATCCGGTCGCCCGTATCCGCCGCCACGTCGCGACGTATGTCGAGGCGTTGCAGGGCGAGTTCGGACGGGTGCAGCTCGCGGTGATCTCGGAATGCATCTCGCAGACCGGCACGGCCGAACTGTTCTACGAGCGCTACCTCGGCCTTCGTCGCAGCCGGATGCTGGAAATCATCGCTGCCGGCCAGAAGGACCGCAGCATCGGCGCACCGGGCGTACCCGGCGATATCTATGACGCGATCTACGGCAGCCTGTTCTACCGGTATGTCTTCGGCATCAAGCCGCTGACGCCGGCCTATGCCCGCAACCTCGTAAATCTGGTGCTGCGGCCGCACGCCGAGGCGTGAATATCAAGCGGAATGCTGCCGCTGACGGCGGAACCAGGCCCAGGTCTCGCGCGTCACGGCGCGGTAGTTGCTGCCGCGATACACGATGTGGCCATCGACCATGGCGTTCAGCCTCGGCAACGCATGGAACGGCACCGTCGGATAGGCGTGGTGCTCGACATGATACGGCATGTTCCAGGCGAACCATTTCATGATCCGGCCTGTCATCGTGGTGCGGGTATTCTCGAATGCACTCCGCGTCCGCTCGCAACCGGTGTGCTCGGCGTAAAGATAGGGGCGCAGGATGAGCTGACCGGCGAGCAGCGGCACGATCCACACCCAGAGCAGGATCGCGCTGTGCAGCGCGAGCGATGCCACGAGCAACAGCAGGTAACCTGCAAGATAAAGCCTGGCTTCCAGCACGATCGAGGTGCATTTGTGCTGCGGAATCCACGGCACCGTCACCTTCCCGGTGAGTGCATGCCGGAACATCAGCCGGATCCGAACCAGCACCTGCAACAGCCCCGAATAGGCGATCGCAAGCTGGGTGTCCGACGCGGGCTTGGGGCCGACGATCAACTCCGGGTCCTTCTCCGGATCCTGGGTGTAGCGATGATGGTCCCAGTGAAACAGGCAGTAATATTGGTATGGCAATCCGATCATGAAGGCGGACAGATTGCCGACCACAAGATTGAGCGCATGGCTGCGGAACGCCGTCTTGTGCGCGGTCTCGTGCACCACCATGAACAGGAACGCGACGAAGTAGCCCTGGATGGCGATCAGCGGCAACGCCCACACGAGACCATAGCGCGACGAGACCAGCCAAATCAGCGCGCCGACCACAACGATCATCCCGTAATGGCTTGCCGCGCGCACCGCGCCGGCAAGGTTCAACTTGGCCGACAGATCGCGCAAGGTCAGCGGGTTGAGCGGCTTCAGGCGGGGTCCGGCGTCACTGGTCTCTGCGGTGCTCATGGTCGTCTCACCTGTCAGCGCTGCAAGAGCGCCGCGATTTCGGCGTTGATGAAGGCGCGGTCTCCGGCGTTGTTGACGGGATTGCCGGCGCGGTGCCCATGGATCGAGGGGATCGGATGCAGCGCCGCGGAGCGCGCATTGACCAGGCGGCCGAGCTCATCCTCGTTGTCGCGCGGGTCGAAATAGCGGTCGGTGCGGCCGGGCATCAGCAGGACATGCGCCTTGATCGCGGCCAATGCGCGATCGAAGTCACCGCCGAATTCATCGCAGCGGCTGATGTCGCCGGCCCGCCAGATCGCGATTTGCGCCAGCAGGTCATTCGCATCGCGCCGCGCGAAGGCACCGTCCCAGGATTGCGCGAGGTAGTCTTCCAATGAGCTGAAGCCGGCCTCGCGCCAGACCTTCTCGCGATAGAACTCATGCGACATCGCCCAACCGGCATAGACGCGCCCCATCGCGCGAAGGCCCGCCGTCGGCTTGGCGACGAAGCGGCCATCCCGATAGGCGGGATCGGCGGTCAGCGCAGCTTTCACACCTTCGAGGAACACATGATTATACGGCGAGCACCTTGCGCTGCCACAGACTACCGCGGCGCGCTCCACCATATCAGGATAGCGCGCGGCCCAGTGATAGGCCTGCATGCCGCCCATCGACCAGCCGTAGACCAGCGCGAGCTTGGTCACGCCAAACCGCTCGACCAGCAGCCGCCGCTGGATGGCGACGGCGTCATGATAGGTGAAGGCGGGAAACGGTGCGCCGCCGAGCAGCTCGCTCGAATTCGACGGCGAGGATGATAGGCCGTTGCCGAACTGGTTCGCGATGATGATGAAGTAGCGCTCGGGATCGAGCGCCCCGCCCGGCTGCACCAGCCATTCGATGTCGGTGTGCTGCGCGGCGAACGACGTCGGATAGAGGATGACGTTGTCCTTGGCCGCGTTCAGCGTGCCGTAGGTCTTGTAGGCCAGCGCAAGCTGCGGAAACACCGCGCCGCCCTGCAAGGTCACCCTGCCTGCCTCGAACACCTCGTAGTCACGTGACGCGGTCATGCGCATTCGACCTCGATCGGCAGGGCGCGACGCTGCGCCCTCAATAACTGTACTTATTGTACATTAATTCCGAGCCGAAGCAAGGGCGGCGAAGGTGGCATCGCACCGGGCCGATCCATTCAAAATTGGTATCGATCAATACCGGTTTCGGCTTGGACCCATTGTCGTCATCTCTCTAGGACAGTCCCCGAGGAAATCTTTTCAAGGAGGCGCGAATGAGCGCAATTGTGTCCGCCACGGACGCGCGGCGATCCCGCGTCCGGCTGTTGATCGTGACGATGCTGTTTCTCGTCACCACCGTGAACTATGCCGATCGCGCCACGCTCTCGATCGCCGGCCCCGCCCTGTCCAAGGAACTGCATCTCGACCCCGTCGCGATGGGTTACGTGTTCTCAGCCTTCGGCTGGTCCTATGTGGTCGCGCAGGTGCCGTGCGGCTGGCTGCTCGACCGCTACGGCTCCAAATGGGTCTATGCGATCAGCATCATCGTCTGGTCGATCTTCACCGCGATGCAGGGCCTGGTCGGGTTCCTCTCGGCGGGCGCCGCCGTGGCGCTGCTGTTCGGGTTGCGCTTCCTGGTCGGCTTCGCCGAAGCGCCATCGTTCCCGGCCAATGCCCGCATCGTCGCGGCCTGGTTCCCCGGCAATGAGCGCGGCACCGCATCGGCGTTCTTCAACTCTGGACAGTATTTCGCGACCGTGATCTTCGCGCCGCTGATGGGCTGGATCGCGCACGAATACGGCTGGCGCCACGTGTTCTACGTAATGGGCGGGCTCGGCATCGTGATGGGCATCGCCTGGATCAAGACGATCTACGAGCCAAAGGACCATCCTGGGATCAACGAGGCCGAATTCGACTACATCAAGCAGGGCGGCGCGCTGGTCGACATGGACGCGGCGAAGGCCGGCAAGGCACACGACAGCGGCCCCGGCTGGGACCATATCCGCCAGCTGCTCGCCAATCGCATGATGCTCGGCGTCTATATCGGCCAATACTGCATCAACACGCTGACCTACTTCTTCCTGACCTGGTTCCCGGTCTATCTGGTGAAGGAGCGCGGGCTCTCGATCCTGCAGGCCGGCTTCGTCGCGACATTGCCGGCGCTGTGCGGATTCATCGGCGGCGTGCTCGGCGGCGTCATCTCGGACTATCTGCTGCGCCGCACCGGCTCGCTGACCATGGCACGCAAGATCCCGATCGTCGGCGGCATGCTGCTGTCGATGACGATCATCGCCTGCAACTACGTCGACAGCCAGGCGTTGGTGGTCGGCTTCATGGCGCTCGCCTTCTTCGGCAAGGGGATCGGCGCGCTTGGCTGGGCGGTCGTCTCCGACACCTCGCCGAAGGAAGCCGGCGGCGTCTCTGGCGGCCTGTTCAATACCTTCGGCAATCTGTCCTCGATCACCACGCCGATCATCATCGGCTACATCCTCGCCGCCACCGGCTCGTTCAACGGCGCGCTGGTGTTCGTCGGCGCCAACGCGCTGGTCGCGGCGATCGCCTATCTGTTCATCGTCGGCGAGATCAAGCGGGTGCAGCTGAAGGTGGCCTGACCGGACCGCCGCAGCAACAACCAATCAACGGCGGCTTCGGCCGCCGTCTTTGTCTTCTTGTTTGTCTTCTTGGCCAGTGGGAGGCATCGATGCTAGAACGTACAAATCCTCGACCGATCCATTCCAGGCTAGCATCGATGTTCGACCTGAACCAGCTTCGCTGTTTCGTCACGGTGGCCGAGGAATTGCACTTCGGCCGCGCCGCGGCGCGGCTCAACATGACGCAGCCGCCGCTCAGCCGGCAGATCCAGGTGCTCGAGCACATCATCGACGCGCCGCTGCTGGAACGCACCAGCCGTTCGGTGCGGCTGACCCCGGCGGGACGCAGCTTCCTGCCGGAAGCGCGGCGCATCCTCAAACTCGCGGAATCCGCCGCGCAGGTCGCCCGCCGCATCGCGCTCGGCAAGACCGGCTCGCTCAAGATCGGCTTCACCGCGGCGGCCGCCTACGGCTTCCTGCCCGACCTGATCGCGGCCGCCCGCTCCCGCCTGCCCGAGGTCGATTTTTCCCTGAAGGAGATGGTCTCCGGCGATCAGTTCGAGGCGCTGACCACCGGCCAGATCGATGCCGGCCTGCTGCGCCCGCCGATCGCGCGGCCGGAATTCGCCAGCCGGCGCGTCGTGGCCGAGCCGCTGCTCGCCGCGATCCCGAAGAAGCATCCGCTGGCCACAGCCGACACCGTCAGTATCAAGGATTTCGACGACCAGCCCTTCGTGATGTATTCGCCCTATGAGGCGCGATACTTCCACGATCTGCTGGTGTCGCTGTTCACGCGCGCCGACGTGCTGCCGCGCTACGTGCAGCATCTCAGCCAGATCCATTCGATTCTCGCGATGGTGCGTGCCGGGCTCGGCATCGCGATCGTGCCGGAAGCCGCCGCCAGCCTGAAGATCGCGGACGTCAAGCTGAAGCCGCTGAAGCTGCGCACGCCGGTGCCGGTCGAACTGTTCATGGTGTGGCGGCGCGATCACGAGAACCAGTTGCTGCCGTCCTTGATCGAGATCGCAACCGAAATCGCCGCGCCGCATCTGCGCGGCGATTGATGCAGATTGTGCATCGCTCGATACCGCGTTTGGCTTGGACGCGCATCGAAGCATTCCTTAAGAATTCCGCCACGGACGCGCGCTGCTCGCGCATCCCCTATCCCAACATCATTCCAGGAGTGGCGCCATGAGCAAGCTGACCCCTCAGGAGATGGCCGCGAGAATCGGCGGCGGCCTCCTGTCCTTCCCCGTGACCCCGTTCAAGCCGGACTATTCTTTCGACGAGGCGACCTATCGCGCCAACATGGACTGGCTGTGCGGCTATGATGTCGCCGGTCTGTTCGCCGCCGGCGGCACCGGCGAGTTCTTCTCGCTGACGCCGGCTGAAGTTCCGCATGTCGTGAAGATCGCGGTCGAAGAGACCAAGGGCCGCGTTCCCGTGCTGGCCGGCACCGGATACGGCACGTCAATCGCGCGCGAGATCGCTGTTGGCGCCGAGAAGGCCGGCGCCGACGGCCTCTTGCTGCTGCCGCCCTATCTCACGCATGCCGAGCAGGACGGCCTTGCCGCCCATGTCGAGGCGGTGTGTTCGTCGGTCAAGATCGGCGTCATCGTCTACAACCGCGACAATGCGATCCTGCAGCCCGACACGCTGGCGCGCCTCTGCGAGCGCTGCCCGAACCTCGTCGGCTACAAGGACGGCATCGGCGACATCGAGCTGATGACCCGCGTCTACACCAGGCTCGGCGACCGCCTGACCTATATCGGCGGCCTGCCGACGGCAGAAACCTTTGCACTGCCCTATCTCGACATGGGCGTGACCACCTATTCGTCGGCGGTGTTCAACTTCGTGCCGGAATTCGCGACCAAGTTCTACGCCGCGGTGCGCCGCCGCGATCATCAGACCATCCATGCGGGCCTGAAGGATTTCATCCTGCCGCTGATCGCGATACGCAACCGCAAGAAGGGCTATGCGGTGTCGATCATCAAGGCCGGCATGAAGGTGATCGGCCGCGATTCCGGCCCGGTGCGCCCGCCGCTCACCGATCTCACCGAGCAGGAGATCGCCGAGCTCGCGGCGCTGGTGGCTAGGCTGCCGCAGGCCGCGGCCCGGCAGGCGGCGGAATAAGCCGAACGGCCAACGACCAAGGGAGGAGCAGATGATTCAAGACACGATCCGCACCGGCTTTGCCGGCGCCCCCGTCGTCACGGCGATGGAGGTGATCCCGGTCGCCGGCCGCGACGGCATGCTCCTCAATCTGAGCGGCGCACACGCGCCGTTCTTCACCCGCAATCTCGTGGTCCTCACAGACAACTCCGGCCACACCGGCGTCGGCGAGGTGCCGGGCGGCGAGAAGATCCGCAAGACGCTCGAGGACGCCCGCGACCTCGTCGTCGGCCAGAGCATCGGCGCGTGCAACAACATCCTGGCGTCGATGCGCCGGACCTTCGCCGACCGCGACGCCGGCGGCCGCGGCAAGCAGACCTTTGATCTCCGCGTCACCATCCATGCGGTGACCGCGGTGGAATCCGCGCTGCTCGATCTGCTCGGCCAGCATCTCAATCTCCCGGTCGCAGCCTTGCTCGGCGAAGGCCAGCAGCGCACCAGCGTCGAGACGCTTGGCTATCTCTTCTTCGTCGGCGACCGCAGGAAGACCAGCCTTCCCTATGTCGAAGGCGAGACCGGCAAGCCCGACTGGTTCAACCTGCGCCATCAGGTGGCGATGACGCCGGAGGCGATCGTCCGCCTCGCCGAGGCGACGCAGGCGCATTACGGCTTCGCCGATTTCAAGCTCAAGGGCGGTGTGCTCGCGGGTGAAGAGGAGATCGAGGCCGTCACGGCGATCGCCAAGCGTTTTCCGAAAGCCCGCGTCACGCTCGACCCGAACGGCGCCTGGTCGCTCGACGAGGCGATCCGGCTGTGCAGCAACATGCATGGCGTGCTCGCCTATGCCGAGGATCCCTGCGGCGCGGAGGCCGGCTTCTCCGGCCGCGAGATCATGGCCGAGTTCCGCCGCGCCACGGGGCTACCGACCGCAACCAACATGATCGCGACCGACTGGCGCCAGCTCTCCCACGCGTTGCGGCTCGGGGCGGTCGACATTCCGCTCGCCGATCCGCATTTCTGGACCATGCAGGGCTCGGTGCGGGTGGCGCAGACCTGCCGCGACAACGGCCTGACCTGGGGCTCGCACTCCAACAATCATTTCGATATTTCGCTGGCGATGTTCACCCATGTCGGCGCCGCCGCGCCCGGCAAGGTGACCGCGATCGACACCCACTGGATCTGGCAGGACGGCCAGGCGTTGACCAAGGAGCCGCTGCAGATCAAGGGCGGCAAGATCGCGATCCCGGATCGGCCGGGCCTCGGCATCGAGCTCGATCGCGCTGCCATCGAGGCGGCGAACGCGCTATACAAGCAGCATGGCCTCGGCGCCCGCGACGACGCGCTGGCCATGCAGTTCCTGATCCCCGGCTGGACCTTCGACGACAAGCGTCCCTGCCTCGTGCGCTAACAAGAAAGGTGGAAACATGACCGCTCACCAGAAGAACTTCATCGCCGGCGAATGGATCGACGGAACAAGCATCACGCGGGACATCAACCCCTCCAACACGGCCGATGTGGTCGGCGAATACGCCAAGGCAGACAAGGCGCAGACCGAAAACGCGATCGCCGCGGCGAAAGCCGCCTTCCCGGCCTGGGCGCGCTCGACGCCGCAGGAGCGCTTTGACGCGCTGACCAAAATCTCCGTCGAAATCCTCGCCCGCAAGGAAGAGCTCGGCCGCCTGCTGGCGCGCGAGGAAGGCAAGACGCTGCCGGAAGGCATCGGCGAGGTGGCGCGCGCCGGGCAGATCTTTGCGTTCTTCGCCGGCGAGGCGCTGCGGCTGATGGGCGAGAAGGGTGCGTCGGTGCGCCCCGGTCTCGATGTCGAGATCACCCGCGAGCCGGTCGGCGTCATCGGCATGATCACGCCCTGGAATTTCCCGATCGCGATCCCGGCCTGGAAGATCGCGCCCGCGCTCTGCTACGGCAACACGGTGGTGTTCAAGCCGGCCGAGCTGGTGCCGGGCTCCGCGCATGCGCTGTCCGAGATCATCGCGCGCTCCGGCATTCCGGCCGGGGTCTTCAACCTCGTGGTCGGCTCGGGCTCGGTGGTCGGCCAGACCCTGCTCGATCATCCCGACGTCGCCGCGATCTCCTTCACCGGCTCGGTGCAGACCGGCCGCAAGATCGCGCAGGCCTGCGTGCTCTCCAATCCGATGAAGAAGTTCCAGCTCGAGATGGGCGGCAAGAACCCGCTGGTCGTGCTCGACGATGCCGACGTCAAGGTCGCGGTCGAGGTCGCGGTCAACGGCGCCTATTTCTCAACCGGCCAGCGCTGCACGGCGTCTTCGCGCCTGATCGTCACCGCGGGGATTCACGACCGCTTCGTCGCCGCGATGACCGAGCGCATGAAGGGTCTTTCGGTGGATGACGCGCTGAAGAGCGGCGTGCATGTCGGCCCTGTCGTGGACCAGAGCCAGCTCGACCAGGACCTTCGCTACATCAAGATCGGCCAGGACGAAGGCGCCCGCCTGCATTGGGGCGGCGAGCTGCTGAACCGCGAGACGCCCGGCTTCTATCTGCAGCCGGCGCTGTTCACCGAGGCGAACAACCGGATGCGGATCGCCCGCGAGGAGATCTTCGGCCCGGTCGCCTGCGTGATCCGCGCTAAGGACTACGAGGAGGCGCTCGCGATCTCCAACGACACCGAGTTCGGCCTCGCCTCGGGCATCTGCACGTCAAGCCTGAAATACGCCTCGCACTACAAGCGCAACAGCGAGAGCGGCATGGTGATGGTCAACCTGCCGACCGCCGGCGTCGATTACCACGTGCCGTTCGGCGGCCGCAAAGGCTCGAGCTACGGCGCGCGCGAACAGGGTGCCTATGCCCGCGAGTTCTACACCACGGTGAAGACGGCCTACACCTTCCCGGGTTGAGTCTTACCGCACGGGAGGTGCGCCCCCTCTCCCGCTTGCGGGGGAGGTGAAGCTAAGCCAGGAGGAATACGGCATGGACCAACCGATCGGCGCGCAGGAGCAGCCCCGCTACATCAAGCTCAACACGCGCGACAATGTCGCGATCGTCGTCAATGATTTCGGCTTGCCTGCCGGCTCGCGCTTCGCCTGCGGCCTGACGCTGCGCGCCTTCGTGCCGCAAGGCCACAAGACCGCACTGGACGACATCGCCGAGGGCGCGCCGATCATCCGCTATGGCGAGGTGATCGGCCATGCGCTGTCGCCGATCCTGGCCGGCGAATGGGTCGACGAAGCGCGCATCCGCATGCCCGACGCGCCGCCGCTCGATCAGCTCGAGATCGCAACCGCGGTGCCGCCGGCACTGCCACCGCTCGAAGGCTTTACCTTCGAAGGCTATCGCAATCCCGACGGCTCGGTCGGCACCAAGAACATCCTCGGCATCTCCTCCTCGGTGCAATGCGTCAAGGGCACGATGGAATATGCGGTGAAGCGCATCCGCGCCGAGCTCTTGCCGAAATATCCCAATGTCGACGACGTCGTGCCGCTGACCCATGCCTATGGCTGCGGCGTCGCCATTGCCGCGCCCGACGCCGTGGTGCCGATCCGCACGTTGCAGAATCTCGCGCTCAATCCGAATTTCGGCGGCGAGATCCTGGTCATAGGCCTCGGCTGCGAGAAGCTCGCGCCGGAACGGCTGGTGCCGGAAGGCGTCAGCGATGCCATCGTGCGGATGCAGGACGAAGCCTTCGACGGCTTCGGCGCCATCGTCGATGCCATCATGACCCAGGCCGAGGCCCGCCTGAAGGTGCTCAACGCCCGCACGCGCGAGACCTGCCCGGCCGCCGATCTCGTGATCGGCCTGCAATGCGGCGGCAGCGATGCGTTCTCCGGCGTCACCGCGAACCCCGCAGTCGGCTTCGCCGCCGATCTCCTGGTTCGCGCCGGCGCGACCGTGATGTTCTCGGAAGTGACCGAGGTGCGCGATGCAATCCAGCTTCTGACCCGCCGCGCCGTCAACGAGGATGTCGGCCGCGCGCTGATCCGCGAGATGGCCTGGTACGATGCCTATCTCGCCCGGGGCGGTGCCGACCGCAGCGCCAACACCACGCCGGGCAACAAGAAGGGCGGGCTCGCCAACATCGTCGAAAAATCCCTCGGCTCGATCGTCAAGTCCGGCTCCGGCCCGATCGCTGGCGTGCTGTCGCCGGGCGAGAAGGCGCGGCAGAAGGGCATGCTGTTCGCCGCGACACCGGCCAGCGATTTTATCTGCGGCACGTTGCAGCTCGCCTCCGGCATGACCTTGCAGGTGTTCACCACCGGCCGCGGCACGCCCTATGGCCTTGCCGCCGCGCCCGTCATCAAGGTCGCGACCCGCAGCGAGCTGGCGCGGCGCTGGAAGGACCTGATCGATTTCGACGCCGGCTGCATCGCGACCGGCGAGAAGACGATCGAGGAAACCGGCTGGGACCTGTTCCGCCTGATCCTCGACGTCGCGAGCGGACGGACCAGGCCGTGGTCGGACCGCTGGGGCATTCATAACGATCTCACGCTGTTCAACCCGGCGCCGGTTACCTAGCAACAGCGCAGGCTAGCCTGCATATGGAAAGTCCGGCGTGACGAGGTCAACGGCGGACTTTCATCTTCATGGTCTTGATCGGCATCAATCGTCGTCGTGATGAATGACGGTCTTGCTGCGATTGCCGAGCTCGTCCTGCTTCTTGATGACCGTGGTCCGGTCATGACGCGGCTCGCGCTCCCTGATCACGGTGGTGCGGTCGCGATCCCGATCGCGATATTCATGCGACTCGCCGACCGTGACGCCGGCGCCGACGGGGCCGGCACGAACACCGATTTCATCGGCGAATGCAGGCGATGCGATCGCGGTCACCATGGCCGCGGCAAACAGATACTTTCTCATGACGTCTCTCCTCCTCGAGTGGCGATGAGGAGGAGGAACGTCGGGTGCGACATAGCGTTCCTATATCGATCAGAGTGCAATCGCCCCCGCGCAAATGCGGAACATCCTGTAGGGAACCTCGCTGAACAGACATTCACCTGTGTGGCGAAATGCTCATGTTCCACGCGTTGAATAGCCTGATTTGATGGCCCACGTCCCCATCAACAGGAGGACGTTCCATGAAACAATCGCAGCACTTCCTCGACAATGCAGAGAACTGCGCGCAGCTTGCCGAGCGCGCCGACGACGAGCCGACCTACAATCGCTTCAAGCGCATGGAGGCGGCTTGGCGCGCGCTGGCCAAGGAGCAGGATTGGCTCGACGGCGAAACCTCGCCGTCGGAGACCGCACCCGCAGCTCCGTCGGAAACCGCAGCCCAAATCTGAGCCAGCCCAAGTCTGAGCCAGCCCAAGTCTGAAAATCCCAGGTCTGGAAATGGCCCGCGCGCGACAAATGAAACGTCGCCGCGGGCCGCTTCTTATTCGGCGCTGTGCTGCCGCTGCCAGCGCAGCAGATAGGCCTGCAGCCGCCAGATGATTGCCGACAGCACGACGCCGACCAGCATCAGCACCACGACCGCGACCATCATGCCGGAGGCTTCCCCTCGCGCCTCGGACTCGATGATGAGGCGGCCGATGCCGCGCTCGGCGCCGATGAACTCGCCGACGATCACGCCGATCAAGGCAAAAGAGATCGCGGGCGTCAGCGAGGCGAACACCCAGGCCATGGTCGACGGGATCACCACGGTGCGGGTGATCTGCCACTCGCTGGCGCCGAGCAGCCGCGCCGCGTTGGTAAAGCCCTCGTCGATCGAGCGCGCGCCCTCGAAGGTGTTGAAGAACACCAGGAACACGACGACGATCCAGGAAGTCACGATCTTCGACATATCGCCGATGCCGAACGCCAGCACGATGATCGGCGCCAGCGCGATCCGCGGGATCGAATTCACCGCCGTGATGAAAGGCTGGAAGATCGCGCTGAGCCGGTCGGAGCGCCCGAGGATCAGCCCGGCGACGAAGCCGCTGACCACGCCGGTCACGAAACCGAAGAAGGTGTTCTTCAGGGTGATCGCCGTCGCGGCCCAGAGATTGTTCTCGTTGCGCGCCAGGCACTTTGCGAACTCGCCGTTGAACCAGCCGTTGAAGACGCCGAGCTTCGAGGTGAGGCAGCTCTGGATCAGGAAGTTGTCGAAGATCATCGACGGCTTCGAGATGAAGTACGGATCGAGCAGGTCGGGCACCAGCCACGGCAGCTTCGTGTGGAGGTCGTAACCCCATTGCCACACCGACAGAACGATGGAGCAGATCAGGACCTGCCAGCCGATCGTACTGAGCATGCCGTGTCGCCTCATACGCTGCGGCCCTTGACGAATTCCTCGCCGAGCGAGTGCCAGATGTGCTGGAACAGCTCGGCATAATGCGGGGTCTCGCGCACCTTCACCGCGTCGCGCGGGCGGGCGAAGTCGACTTCGAACATGTCCTTGATGCGGCCCGGCCGCGCGGAGAACAGGATAATGCGGTCGGCCAATGTCAGCGCCTCGCCGAGATCGTGGGTCACGAACAGCACGGTCTGCTGCTCGCGCTCCCAGATCCGAAGCAGCACCTCGTGCATGTCGATCTTGGTGTGGGTGTCGAGCGCGCCGAATGGCTCGTCCATCAGGAGGATCTGCGGCTCGACGATCAGCGTCCGCATCAGCGCCGCGCGCTGCCGCATGCCGCCGGACAGCGCCGACGGGTAGGCGTTCTCGAATCCCTTGAGCCCGGCCTGCGCGACGCATTGCGCGATGCGCTCTTTCCGTTCCGGAGCCGGCACGCCGGATAGCTCCAGCCCGTAGCCGATATTGTCGGCGACGGTCCGCCAGGGAAACAGCGTGTCGCGCTGGAACACATAGCCGACATCTGGCGTCGCCTTGCCGGGGACGACGCGCTTGCCGTCGATCAGGATCTCGCCGCCGGTCGGGCGGATCAGCGAGGCGATCATGTTGAGCACCGTGCTCTTGCCGGAGCCCGACGGGCCGAGCAGCGCGACGAACTCGCCGCGGCGCACGTCGAAGCTGACGTCACGAACGGCCTCGATCGTGGTCCTGGCGAGCTGGAACGACTTGCTCAGGCCCTTGACCTCGACGCGGCGGTCGGCCGAGGCGTGCGGCGACAAGGGTGCGCTCGTCTCGAGCGCGCTCAACCCGGGTAGGCCTTTCGCGCCGTGTCGATGAGAGTGGAGTTGACCACATCAGCGATCTTGAGCGGCTTGATGCCGGTCATCTCGCGAAACCAGACCTTCTCGCCGCGCGCGAAGCTCGCCGCGTCGACAATACCCTCATAGTCCGCGACCTTCTGGATCGCGGTGATCTCGAGCAGGTTGGCGTCGCGCGAGGTGCTGCCGACATAGGGCTCGATGGCATCATAGACCTCGGCCGGCTTGTGCGTCTTGATCCATTGTGAGGCGCGCCACAGCGCGGTGACGTAGGCCTGCATCTTGGCGGGGTCCTTGTCGATGGTCGCCTGCAATGTGAAATGCGCGGTCACCGGCACCTTGCCGCCGATATGCTTGTTCCAGATCGCCTCGTCGGTGCCGTCGAACAGCAATTCGCCCCATCCCTGCTGCTGCGCCTCGTTCAACAGCGACAGCGAGCTGACGAGGATATCGACCTGCTTCGACTTCAGCGAGCCCAGCATGGTGTCGACATTGCCGGTGCCGATCCAGGTCACCTTGTCGTCAAGCCCCATGGTTTCCATGTAGTAGGACGCCCAGACATGGTTGGTGCCGCCGAGCGAGGAGACCGAGACGATCGGCTTGCGGCCGTCGGGCCGCTTCCATTGCGTGAAGGCCTCCAGCGAGTTGATGCCCTGGTCCTTCAGATCCTTGCGCAGGATGAACATCACCGAGTTCGACCGTGTGTCGACCGGCAGCAGCACGCGCGCAGCGCGGCCGTGGTTGGTCAGCTGCATCGGATGGGTGACGTCGCCGATGCCGATGTCGCCCTGCGACGAGGCGATGATCTCGCGGGTCTTCACGCCGCTGCCGCCCTGCACCAGCTTGCAGTCGAGCCCGGCTTCCTTGAAGTAGCCGATGCGGTCAGCGACAAATTGTGTCTGATAGACCGGCACCGCGACCGGATAGATTGCGCGGCCGGTCGCCGCCTGCGCCCATCCACGCCCGGTCGCCAGCGCCGCGCCGCCGGCGGCGATCACGGTCAGTGCCGATCGCCTTGAAACATGCGGCACGGTGAGGCGCGCCATCACGCGTGCTCCTTCGCCGAGATCTTGTCGAGCGCGCTGAGCACCGCATCGCCCATCTGGGCGGTCGACAGCTTCTTCGCCCCGGCCTCGGCGATATCGGCGGTGCGCGCGCCGGAGGCGAGCGCGGTCTGCACCGCGTGCTCCAGCAGGTCGGCATCCTCCGGGCGATTCAGCGTCAGGCGCAACAGCATCGCGACGCTGAGGATCGAGCCGAGCGGATTGGCGATGCCCTTGCCCGCGATATCAGGCGCGCTGCCGTGCACCGGTTCATACAGCGCCTTGCGCCGGCCGAAGCGATCGATCGGACCGAGCGAGGCCGACGGCAGCATGCCGAGCGAGCCCGAGGCCATCGCCGCGCAGTCGGACAGGATGTCGCCGAAGATGTTGCCCGTCACCATAACATCGAACTGCCGCGGCTCGCGCACGATCTGCATCGCGGCGTTGTCGACATAGAGATGGGTCAGCTCGACGTCGGAGAACTCCTCCTTGTGCAGCTTGATCACCTCCTCGCGCCAGACCACGCTGGTCTCCAGCACATTGGCCTTGTCGACCGAGCAGACCTTGTTGCGCCGGGTCCGCGCCAGCTCGAAGGCCGAGCGCGCCACGCGGCGGATCTGGTTGGTCGTGTACTGCTCGGTGTTGAAGCCGCGGCGCTGTCCATCCGGCAATGTCTCGATGCCGCGCGGCTCGCCGAAATAGATGCCGCTGGTCAATTCGCGGATGATGACGAAGTCGACGCCGTCAAGCACCTCGGGCTTGAGCGGCGCCGACGCCGATAGCGCCGGGCTCGCCACGATCGGCCTCAAGTTCGCGTAGAGATCGTATTTGCTGCGCAGCCCCAGCAGGCTGCCGGCCTTGCGCGCCGCCGCCGGCACTTCGGTGGTCTCCGGTCCACCGGTCGCGCCCCACAGGATGGCGTCGGCCTCGTCCATCGCCTCCGCGGTGTCCTCCGGCAGCACTTTGCCGGTCGCCAGATACGGGATCAGGCCGTACTGCGCCTCGCGCAAGGTCATCGGCACGTTACGTTTGGCCGCGAACCACTCGAGCACGCGGCGCGACTGCGTTGTGACCTCCGGGCCGATGCCTTCGCCGCCGACGACGGCGACCTTGACCATGTTGGATTGCGTGCTCATGCAGATGTCCTTGAAACGGGTGTCCTTGAAGCGGCTGTCTTCTGAAAATGAATCCAGGGCCGCGTTGTGCGGTCAGAAGCCTGGAAGGCGTGGATCTCGTCATCGCGCTGCAATGTCAGCGCCACCTCGTCGAGCCCCTTCAAAAGCCCTTCGCGCCGCCGCGGATCGATCTCGAACGAATGCCGAGCGCCCGACGGCGAGACGATGGTTTGCGCCTCGAGGTCGATCGAAACCTTGCCCGCGCCCTGCGTCGCCTCGATGTCGGCGGCGAGCTGATCGACCACGGCCTTGTCGACGAGAACAGGCAGAATTCCGTTCTGGAAGCAGTTGGCGAAGAAGATGTCGCCGAAGCCGGAGCCGATGATGGCGCGGATGCCGCGCTCCTGCAGCGACCACACCGCGCCCTCGCGCGACGAACCGCAGCCGAAATTCGGCCCCGTGACCAGGATCTCCGCCTCTCGGTAGGGCTCGCGGTTGAGGATGAAATCCGGATTCTCCGAGCCGTCGGCCAGATAGCGCAGCGAGCCGAACGCCCATTTGCCGAGCGTGCCGCGGATCGAATTGCCGACCAGGCGCTCGATCCGGATGATCACATCGGTATCGATATTGGCGCGCATGATCGGCGCGGCGGTTGCGGTGAGCTTGTCGAACGGTTTTGGCATCACTGGCGTCCCATCATCCTGACATCGGCGATCGCGCCGGCAATGGCCGAGGCCGCAGCACTCGCGGGGCTCGCCAGATGCGTCCGCGCGCGTGGCCCTTGGCGGCCGACGAAGTTGCGGTTCGAGGTCGAGACCGAGCGCTGCCCGGGCGCCACCACCTCACCATTGGCGGCAAGGCACATCGAGCAGCCCGGCTCGCGCCATTCGAAGCCGGCATCGATGAAGATCTTGTCGAGCCCTTCGGCCACCGCCTCGCGCTTGACGTTTTCCGAGCCCGGCACCACCCAGGCGCGGACCCCGGCGGCGACCTTGCGGCCGCGCACGACTTCGGCCGCGGCGCGCAGATCGCTGAGCCGGCTGTTGGTGCAGGAGCCGATGAACACCCAGTCGACCGGTGTGCCGGCAATCGGCGCGCCGCCCTGCAGGCCCATATACTCGAGCGCGGTCTCGATCGCGGCGCGCCGCGCCGGATCGTCGACCGTCTTCGGATCGGGAATGACGCCATCGACGCCGACGACGTGCTCGGGGCTGATGCCCCAGGTCACCTGCGGGATGATCTTTTCGACATCGATCACGACCTCGCGGTCGAACACCGCATCGGGATCGCTCGGCAGTTCGCGCCATGCCTTGACCGCGAGATCCCACATCTCGCCTTGCGGCGCATAGGGACGGCCGCGCAGGAATTCGAACGTTGTCTCGTCGGGCGCCACCATGCCTATCTTGGCGCCGAGCTCGATCGAGAGATTGCAGATCGTCAGCCGTCCCTCGATCGGCAGCGCGCGGATCGCACTGCCGGCATATTCGACCGCGTAACCCGTACCGCCGGCGGCGCCGATATGCCCGATCAGTGCGAGGATCATGTCCTTGGCGGTGACGCCGAGCGGCAGCTTGCCCTCGAAGCGCGCGCGCAGCGTCTTCGGACGCTTCTGGATCAATGCCTGTGTCGCCAGCACGTGGGTGAGCTCGCTCGACCCGATGCCGAAGGCGAGCGCGCCGAGGCCGCCATGGGTGCAGGTGTGGCTATCGCCGCAGACGATCGTCGCGCCCGGCAGGCTCAAGCCGAGTTCCGGCCCGATGACGTGGACGATGCCCTGGCCGGGCTGGTCGACATCGAACAGCGTGATGCCGCTCGCCGCCGTCTCGGTCCGCAGCGCAGCCAGCAATTCCTGTCCGATCTTGCTGGTTCCGGCGCGGCCGGGCGCCGTCGACAACGCGTGATCCGGCGTCGCAAACGTCAGTTCGGGATTGTGAACCTTGAGGCCACGGCTCTTGAGATCGAGCAGGCCGCGCGAGCCGCCGAGATCGTGCAGCAGATGGCGGTCGATAGAAAGGAGGTCCGTGTCCTCGCTGAGGCGGGCGATGACATGCTGGTCCCAGATCTTCTCGACCAAACTTCGTCCGGGCATCAGCCTTCCCCTGCTCTCCGCGTTTCCATGCGGCTTGATCTAATTGGCGCCAATCTGTGCCAAAGTTGTCGTCAAGTGAAGCAGTTTTGCCCTAACATCACATATGTGATGGAGGCGCGGTCGTTGCCCCGCCGCGGAGACAGCCATGCCGAATGCGAACAAGACGGCCATCGTCAAATCGGCCATGCGGTCGTTTGCAGTTCTGGAGTTCTTTCGGGAAACAAAGCGGGCTGCTTCCGTGACTGAAATAGCTTCCGCGCTGGAGATGCCCCAATCGAGTACGTCAGTGTTGCTTCGCAGCCTCGTTGAATTAAACTACCTTGAGTACGACCGACGGACCCGGCGTTTCATCCCCAGCTACCGGGTCAATCTGCTCGGTGATTGGATCCGTCGTTCTCCGTTCCGTGATCAAAAGCTCACCGATCTGATGGAGGAACTCTGGACCGCGACGGGCGGCGAGACCGTCATGCTTGGACAACAGGCCGGCGCCGCCGGGATGCGGTATCTGCACGTTGTCCCCGGCGGCAATCAGCTTCAGTTCATTGCAAATGCCGGTCAAGTACGACCGATGGTTCGCACCGCGCTCGGACACGTGCTGCTGAGCCAGATGCCGAACACCAAAATTCGCGGCATCATCCGTCGCAATAACGCTGAGGAGCCGAGTCAGTCGGCGCGCGTTCGCGAAGCGGCCTTTCTGGAAGAGGTCGAGCGCATCCGCCGCCGCGGCTTTTCCGAGTCGAGCGGCCGCACGACGCCGGGCGCAAACACAATCGGCATGCTTGTTCCCCTGCCGAAGCGACGCGCTCCGCTCGCGATCGGCATCGGCGGACCAATCGAACGGATCGCGGCAAAGCGCGAGCAGATCATTGAAGTCATGCAGAGCCGGCTGAAAGAACTGACGGATGTGGCCGGGCCGAGAGTCGTTGAAAAATGACCTCTCAAGACGCTCAACGCGTCCCGCGGACGATAGAACCGTAGCCCGGATGGAGCGAAGCGCGATCCGGGGGCAGTCCCTCCGCGGAGAGATCGGCCCCGGATTGCGCTTCGCTCCATCCGGGCTACAAATGCGCGTCGAAATTCCTACGACGCCAGCGCTTCCTCGGGCATCACGGCCGACAGATGCTGGCTCTCGGCCACCGCGCGGTTGGTGATGCGGCCGCGATGGACGTTGAGGCCGGCGCGCAGATGCGGATCCTCGACCAGCGCGCGCAGTCCCTTCGACGCCAGCGCCAGGCCGAACGGCAAGGTGGCGTGGTTGAGTGCGTGGCTCGAGGTAACCGGCACCGCGCCCGGCATGTTGGCGACGCAATAATGCACGATGTCGTCGACCAGATAGGTCGGCGCCTGGTGCGTGGTCGCCTTCGAGGTCTCGAAGCAGCCGCCCTGATCGATCGCGACGTCGACCAGCACCGCACGGCGTTTCATGCCTGCGAGCTGTGCGCGCGACACCAGCTTTGGCGCGCTGGCGCCGGGCACCAGCACCGCGCCGATCACAACGTCAGCCGCGAATACCTCCTGCTCGATCGCTTCCAGTGTGGCGTAACGGGTGCGGACACGCCCGAGGAAAAGGTCGTCGAGCGCACGGAGCCGCGGCAATGAGCGGTCAAGGATGGTGACGTCGCTGCCAAGGCCGGCGGCCATCCGCGCCGCATGGGTGCCGACCACGCCGCCGCCGATGATCGCAACGCGCGCCGGCGGAACGCCCGGCACGCCGCCGAGCAGCTTGCCCATGCCGTCGGCGGATTTGCGCAGCGCAGCACCCGCGGCCTCGATCGCCAGCCGGCCGGCGACTTCGCTCATCGGCGCGAGCAGCGGCAGCCCGCCATGCGCATCGGTCACGGTCTCATAGGCGACCGCCGTGCAGCCGGAGGCGATCAGCCCCGCGGTCTGCGGCACGTCGGGCGCAAGATGCAGATAAGTGAAGAGGATCTGGCCCTCACGCAGCCGGATCCATTCGGACGGCTGCGGCTCCTTCACCTTCACGATCATCTCGGCGACCGAGAACACCTCTTCGGCGGTGTCGGCAATCCGTGCGCCGGCCTGGGTGTAGACGTCATCGCCGGCACCGATGCCGTCGCCGGCGCCGCGCTGGACCACGACTTCGTGGCCGTGCGCCACATATTCCCGCACCGAGGCGGGCGTCAGCCCGACCCGATATTCCTCGACCTTGATTTCCTTGGGCACGCCGATGCGCATGGTCCGCTCCTTGAAGGATTCGTTTCCGTTAGCCTCAAGGCTATTCCTCGTCACATGGCGTTTCTCAGCGAATTCCGGCTTGTGCACATGCAGATCCGCTCATATCCTTCGTTTCCAGCTCAGCCTTCGAAGGAAAACTGCGTGGACGGTCTCGATCGTATCGATCTCAGAATCCTTGCCGAGCTGGTCGCCGACGCTCGCGCCAGCCAGATCGAGCTCGCCGAGAAGGTCGGGCTGTCGCCGACCGCCTGCGCGCGGCGCATCCGCCATCTCGAGGAGATCGGCGTGATCCGCGGCTACCGCGTCGACCTCGAGCCGACGGCACTCGGCCTTGTAACGACCGTCGTCGTCACCATCACGCTGGAGAAGCAGAGCGAGGATTATCTCGCAGCCTTCGAGGCCGCGATCTCACGCTGCCCCGACGTCGTGTCCTGCCATCTGATGTCGGGCAGCGACGATTATCATCTGCAAGTCATTGCCCGCGACATCGCCGACTTCGAGCGCATCCACAAGCAGCATCTGTCGCGGATGCCGGGCGTCGCCCGCATCCATTCCAGCTTCGCGATGCGCGAAGTGGTCCGCCGAACGATCCCGGAAACTGCCCTGCGCGGCTGAGGGTCGATCGCAGCGTCAGAACGGATTACGGCTCGCGCGCGGCCACATCCGCGCCAGCGTCTCGTCCTTCTTGACGAAGACATGCCACAGCGTCGCGGCGATATGCAGCGCGACCACGGCATAGACGACATAGGCCAGCGCGCCATCCGCCAGCTCGCCGGCCTCCGCCACCGCCTTGTTGTCGGCGAACAGGCGCGGCCAGCTGAAGGTCCAGAAATAGCGCAGCGAATAGCCGCCGGCCGACGAGAACATGTATCCGGTCGCCGGCATCACGAACAGGATGGCGTAGAGCGCCCAGTGATTGAGTCTTGCGGCGATCCTGATCAGCGGAGAGAACGAGCCCGGCTCCGGCGGCGTCGTGGTCACGGCCCGCACCATCAGCCGCAGGATCGCTAGGAAGAACAGGGTGACGCCGAGCGACTTGTGCACCTCGAGCAGCTCGCGCCGCGGCGACGTCCCCGCCGGCTGCAGCCCGCAATAGAGCCCGATCAGCATCGCCGCGATGAACAGCACCGCCGTCGCCCAGTGAATCCTGCGCAGCAGCGGATCGTAGCTGGCCGTCATGTCCGTCGTCACAAGGCGCCTTCGTTTGAAGCCAGCCCTTGCGGGTTCGGCCCGAAAAAAGGAAGCCGTTTCAAAGATGATCGCGCGACGCCTGCCTACCGGCGCGGGCGTCAAGTTCGATCACGATCGCGAAGGCCGGGGCTCCCTCCATCGTCATTCCGGGGCGCGCGAAGCGCGAGCCCGGAATCCATTCAACCGCAACACGGCAGCCCGATGGATTCCGGGCCTGCGCCTTCGGCGCATCCCGAAGTGACGAAGAGGTTACCGCGCGTCCCGAAATGACGAACGGAGGGCTCGCCACGCGCTCGCTGTCACAAACCGCGGTCGCTGTCACAAACGCTGTCACAATCGGAGCCGCCCGGCCCCGCGCCACACGCATTTTTTAGTCGTGATTCGCTGTCTTCTATGACAGAATTACTACAATTCAATATCAGTTCGGTTACACGCGGAGCGGTGAATGAGCATGGAGTGGCGGGCGCGGCCGGTTTCGCTGGCTTGGTCGAATCCAGTGGTCCGGTGGTGGGGCTTCCTGAGCCTCGTCAGCGCCGCCAACATCGCGATCTGGTTCGCGCTGTACCGACAGTTCAACGAGCAGTCGAACGGCAGCCTCAGCAATACGTCCGGCATCGGCCTGATGCTGCTGCTCTGCGCGGCCTATGTGTTCGGCTGCGCCTTCCGCTCGGTGCTGCCGCGCGCCGACGTGCAGCGCATCTGCCTGTTCGACACCTGGCTGTCGAGCGTCGTGGTCGGCCGCACCGTTGCGACCGTCGCCGAGGTCTGCTTCGCCGCGCAATGGGCGATCATCCTGTATCAGCTCGGCACCATGACCGGCGCCGAGACCACCATCAACATCGCCTGGATCATTGTGCCGCTGATCGTGATTGCGGAATGCTTCTCCTGGTATGCGGTGCTGACCACCCATTATCTCTGCAACGCGATCGAGAACTCGATCTGGGCCGTGGTGTTCTTCCTGGTCGGGATCGCGCTGTGCCGGCTGCTGCCCGAGTTTCATGGGCCGGTGCGCTGGGCCTTCATCGTCGCGATCGTCGGCATCGCCGCCTTCCTCGCCTTCCTGATGACCGTCGACGTCCCGATGTATCTGAACCGCTGGCGCGCCAATCTCGCCGCCGGCGGCACCCTGCTGCATCCGCTCGATGGCCTGCGCGACGTCAGCCGGCGCTGGGTCGTGACCCACGACATCGCCGAGTGGCGCGAGGAGATCGCCTGGATGTCGCTGTATTTCAGCATGGCGGTCTGGTCGAGCCTCGCGCTCTGCGTCGGCTACTCGCTCGAGGATCAGCTGCCGCGTTACCGCACCGAGCCTGCGATCGTCGCGACGACGCCGGCGATCGAAAGCCCGACACCGGCGATCTTCAGCACGACGCCGGCGGCGCAGCACACCGCAACGATCGACGCGGCGGCGCCGTCGCGGAATTGAGCGGCGGCCGCGCCGCACGGCTTGCGGCCGTCAGCGCTTCCGGAGTAAACGCTGAGGCATCCCGCCCATCCGTCAGCGCGTTCCATGCCCCGCATCACCATCATCGAAACCGGGCTCGTCAGTCCGCAATTCCGCGAGCGCCACGGAAGCTATCCGCAGATGTTCCAGCGGATGGTGGCCGCAGCCGATCCGTCGATCGCCTGCGACGTCGTCAGCGTCGCCAACGGTTTAGGCACTTCCGAATCCGGCCACATTGGATGCGATCCTGATTACCGGATCGGCGGCCGGCGTCTATGACGATGTCGCCTGGATCGCGCCGCTCGAAGCCTTCGCGCGCGCCGCTCATGACAAGCGCGTTCCGATGGTCGGCGTCTGCTTCGGCCATCTGCTGATCGCGCAGGCGCTCGGGGGCACCGTGCGCAAATCGGAGAAGGGCTGGGGCATCGGCCGCCACGTCTATCAGCTGGCGCCGGACAACGGGCTGATCGACGGCGAGACGATCGCGGCGGCCGCCTCGCATCAGGACCAGGTGATCAGCCCGCCCGCCTCCGCACGCACCATCATGGCGTCCGCGTTCACCCCGCATGCCGGGCTGCTCTATGCCAACGGCACCACGACGTCGGTGCAGCCGCATCCGGAATTCACCGTCGATTATGCCGACGCGCTGTGCGACCTGCGCCGCGGCCTCGCGCCCGATGTCGTGGTCGAGACGGCCAAGGCATCGCTCGCCGCACCGCTCGACCACGCCACGCTCGGCGGCGTGGTCACGCGCTTTCTCACCGGCCATACGCCCGCGTAAGATAGCGCCTTCAGGTCATGCTGCCCGGCATGAAGCAGCGCACGCGCGGGTGGCCGTCGATATAGTGCTTCCACACCATGGTTCGTCCGATCTTGTTCGGCTCGGTGATCAAGGCCTCGTTCGGCACCACGACCCATTCGTCGTCGATGTGCACGCGATAATGGCCGTGGTCCGACTCCCAGTCCGGATCGGCGACCACGGATCCGTCGGCGTCGGAACAGCATTGTCCGTAGCCGCTGTGCAGGCTTTCAAACCAGGGCTTCAGAGGTGAATTGGTGTAGCGGCCGTCGTCGCGCGCCAGGGTCGGCGATGTCAGCCATATCGCCCCCAGCAGCAGTGCCGCACGCGTGATGGCGTGCATGTTGTGGTCTCCGCAGATCTGATCCAGCTGCGGGCGCGCATCACTTACCATTCGCCGGCGACATTGCCGTTGCGGGCGAAACACGACGAAGCGGCGCCCCAGCACCTTGCATTCAAGTATGCAAGACCGACGCCAGACTGCATTCCGGGAGACTACGGCCGACGAAAGTATGGGAGCGCGGACCGTCGCGTGCCACGCACGGCAGGTCGCCATCTCAAGCGCGCGATCGCCTTCGGCACGGCTCGATCAGCGGATCGCCGCAGCGACCTCGGGGACCAGTAGCGGCGCACTTCGCGACGCCGCCTGCAGCGCGCATTCGACGAACCGGCGCGGCAGCAGCGAGGCGTTCGAGCGCATCGCCACCAGCATGCGGCTCTCCGCATCCGGCGTGTCCAGCGCCTTCGCGACAACGTTCATGACGCCGGCTTGCTGGTAACACGACGGCAGGATCGAAAGTCCGATCCCGGCGGCGACGAGGCTGAGCACCGTGCGCAGTTCGTGCGCCTCCTGCGCGATGCGCGGCGCAAAGCCGGCGCGCCGGCACAGCATCGCCGCCTGGTCACCGACGCCGCAACCGCTCTCGGCCATGCCGACGAATTCGTGCTCGGCGAGGTCCGCAACGCTGAGTTTGCCGGGCGCGGCGGCCAGCGGGTGATCGATCGGCAGGAACACCATCAAGCGGTCGCGCCAGACGACATGAACCTGCAGATCGGCCGCGGGCCGGAAATCCAGCGGCGGCCGCATGATCGCGACGTCGAGCTCGGCGTCGGCGAGTGCCTGCAGCTGTTTCGCCGTCGACATGTGCCTGAGCTCGATCTTCACCCGCGGATAGCTGCCGCGGAAGCTGCGGAACAGTTCGGCGAACATGTCGAGCATCGGAACCGAGTCGGTGAAACCGACACGGACCGCGCCGGCTTCACCGCGCGCTGCGCGGCGCACGGTCTCCGATGCGAGGTCGAGCTCGCTGACGGCGCGTCGCGCGTGTTCCAGCAGCAATTGGCCGGCCTGGGTGAGTTCAACCGCGCGCCGTGTCCGCGACAACAGCTTGGTGCCGAGCTCCTCCTCCATCGCCTTGATCTGTGTGCTCAGCGGCGGCTGGCTGACATGCAGCCGCTTGGCGGCGCGGCTGAAGCTGAGTTCTTCGGCGACCGCGATGAAGTAGCGAAGCTGCCTGTAATCCATCGCTTATTCCGTTTCCCTATAAGTGACGGGTCAAAGCGGTATTTGACCTCCCAGGTCCGTTTCCCGATCTTGGCGCCAAAACACGGATGCTCCAAGGGGCAACACGCGCAGCCGGTCAGCCATGCGAAATCGCCGCGAATAACAGGCGCTCCGCCCGGTTCGGATCATAAGCGCGATAACAAAAAGCAAGGGAGGATTCCAATGGGCCAAGCGTCCGTCAGCGAGCTCGAACAGCAAACCATCCGCCGGGTCTATTGGCGGCTGATCCCGATCCTCTTCGTCATGATGTTCTTCAACTATCTCGACCGCATCAATCTCGGCTATGCCGGGCTGACGATGAACAAGGACCTTGGCCTCAGCCCCGCGATCTTCGGCTTTGCGGCCAGCATCTTCTTCCTCGGCTACATGGTGCTCGAGGTGCCGAGCAATCTGATGCTGCACTGGCTCGGCGCCCGGATCTGGCTTGCGCGCATCCTGATCACCTGGGGCCTCGTCGCCACGCTGACCGCCTTTGTCTGGAATCCGCTGAGCCTCTATGTCATGCGGTTCGGCCTCGGCGTCGCGGAAGCCGGCTTCATGCCCGGCGTGGTGCTTTATTTGACCTATTGGTTCCCCGCGCGCTATCGCGCCCGCGCGGTCGCCGGATACATCATCGCCGGCTCGTTCTCAGCGGTGCTTGGCGGGCCGATCTCGACCAGCATCATGACCTTCCTCGACGGTGCGTCCGGCCTGCATGGCTGGCAATGGATGTTCATCGCCGAGGGCGTGCCGACCATTCTGCTCGGCCTCTTCACGCTCTATTATCTGACCGACCGCCCCGCCAAGGCGAGCTGGCTCACCAAAGAGCAAGCCGCCTGGCTGGAGGGCGAGCTCGCCGCCGAGCGGGCCGAGATCGAACAACAGGGGCAGCACAGGTTGATCGAATGCGTGCTCGATATCAGGGTCTGGCTGCTGGCGGCGCTGTTCGGCTGCGCGCTGGTCGGCATCTATGGCCTGCTGCTGTGGCTGCCGCAGATCATCAAGGGCATGGGCAATCTCAGCAACATCGAGGTCGGCTTCCTGTCGGCGATCCCGCCGCTGCTCGGCGTCGTCGGCACCATCGTGGTCAGCCGCAGCTCGGACAAGACAGGCGATCGCAAGTTTCATCTTGCGGCCGTCTATCTGCTCGCCGCCGTCGCCATGCTCGGCAGCGCCTATGTCTCGAGCCCGGTGCTGGCCTTCGTGTTCCTCTGCGTCGTCGGCTTCAGTCTGAACGCCGGCAATCCGTTGTTCTGGAGCATCAACGCCTCGCTGCTGACCGGCGCGGCCGGCGCCGCCGCGATCGCCATGGTCAACACGCTGGCGCAGTTCGGCGGCCTGATCGGCCCCTGGTGCATCGGCCTGATCAAGGACTCCACCGGAAGCTTCTCCTGGGCGCTGGTCGGCATCGCCGGCTTCCTGTTCGTCGCCTCCGCCATCGCCGCCACCATGCGCGTCAAACCGCGCGAGACGGAATTGACGGGCGCGATCCCGTCATCCGTCGCCCACTGACAAACCTGCCAAGGACGCAACCATGATCATCGACTGTCACGGCCACTACACCACCGAGCCGGCCAAGCTGCAGATCTTCCGCGACAAGCAGCTCGCCGGCCTCGCCGACAGATCGCGCCGGCCGCTCACCACCAATCTCGGCATCACCGACGACGAGATTCGCTCCAGCGTCGAGGGCGCGCAGCTCCGCCTGCAGAAGGAGCGTGGCACCGACGTTACCATCTTCTCGCCGCGCGCCGCCGGCATGGCGCACCATGTCGGCAAGGAAGCGACCAGCCGTGAATGGACCACGATCTGCAACGACCTCGTGCACCGGGTCTGCACGCTGTTCCCGCAAAATTTCGTACCCGTGTGCCAGCTGCCGCAGAGCCCGGGCGTCAAGCCCGCCAACTGCATCGAGGAACTGGAGCGCTGCGTGACGCAGCTCGGCTTCGTCGGCTGCAACCTCAATCCCGATCCCGCCGGCGGCTATTGGTGCGACCCGCCGCTGACCGACGAATGGTGGTACCCGCTGTATGAGAAGATGGTCGAGCTCGACGTGCCGGCGATGGTCCATGTCTCTTCGTCCTGCAATCCCTGCTTCCACGGCACCGGCGCGCACTACCTCAACGGCGACACCACCGCCTTCATGCAGTTCCTGACCTCTGACCTGTTCAAGCACTTCCCGACCCTGCGATTCATCATCCCGCACGGCGGCGGCGCGGTGCCCTATCACTGGGGCCGCTACCGCGGCCTCGCGCAGGACATGAAGCTGCCGCCGCTGTCGGAGCATCTGTTGAAGAACGTGTTCTTCGACACCTGCGTCTATCACCTCCCCGGCATCGAGCTGTTGACCAGGGTGATCCCGGTCGAGAACATCCTGTTTGCGTCGGAGATGGTCGGCGCGGTCCGTGGCATCGATCCTGAAACGGGACATCACTTCGACGACACCCGCCGCTACATCGATGCGTTGCCGTTGAGCGCGGAGGACAAGGCCAAGATCTTCGAAGGCAATGCCCGCCGCGTCTATCCTCGCCTCAACGCCCATCTCGACCGCCGCGCGCACTAGCCGACCGCGCCGACAACACCCCGGAGAACACCGATGGCCATAGGATTTGCAATTCACAAGGCGAACCGGAAAGTGTCGCCTGACCTCGTCGCGCGCTACCGCCGGCTTCCGGTCGCCAATATCAGCGACGTGATGTCGCGGATCGCGGGCACCAACCGGCTGCGGCCGATGCATGCGGGCGGCTGGCTCGGCGGCCCGGCGCTGACCGTGAAGACCCGGCCCGGCGACAATCTGATGGTGCACAAGGCGATCGACCTGGCCCAGCCGGGCGACGTGATCGTGGTCGACGCCGGCGGCATCCTGATCAACGCCATCATCGGCGAGATCATGTCGACGCTGGCCGAGAAAAAGGGCGTCGCGGGCTTCGTGATCGACGGCTCGATCCGCGATGCCGGCGCGATCCGCGCCGGATCGTTCCCGGTGTTCGCCGCCGGCGTCGCCCATCGCGGCCCCTACAAGGACGGCCCGGGCGAGATCAATTGCGCCATCTCGATCGACGGCATGATCGTCGAGCCCGGCGATCTCATCGTGGCCGACGACGACGGCGTGCTCTGCGTGCCGCACGACGACGCCGAGGCCGTCTGCAAGCTGACCGAGGCCAAGAAGGCGACCGAGGAAAAAGCCATCCAACAGATCCTCGCCGGCACCAGCGACCGCCGGTGGGTCGATGAGGCGCTGCAGCGCCTCGGCTGCGAGTTCAAGGACTAACCTGCCGCCGCTGCCTGGAAGGCGGGATGCCTGCCTCTTGGGCATAAGTCTCCGCAAAATCGGCGAGAATCACCACCCCGCAACCCGTTGGCGCGTCCCTCCACCAGCATCGGGAATTTTTCCCGATGGCAGATGGAAAAGAATCCCGGATCTCCGGGACACATCTTGTTTGCCAAAGCATCAGCGCTCCCGCAGTCTCAAAGCCAAGGTTCGTCGGGGATAAAAGCCGAACCGGGACAACAGGGTGGGCGTTATGGCTGGTGCGTTGTTGCGTACGGCAACACGATTTTTGTCTGGTTCGCTCACTACGCGCGGCGCTGCGGCCATGCTCACCGCCATCGGAGCCGCAGCGCCGCTGACGATGGTGCAGGCCCAGACCCCCGCCCCGACCGAGCTGCCGCCGGTCACCGTGATTGCCCCCTCGCCGCTTTCAGGCACGCGCAGCATCAAGCCTGCCGCCCGGCCGGTGGTGCGGACCTCGCGAACCGCCCGAACACGGGCCGCGCCGGCCCAAACCGCGGCGGCGCCGGAGGGCGGCACCGGGGTTCCAGGCCCCTCCGACCGTGACTCGAGCCTGCTCGACCGCGACAAGATCCCGTCCAACACCGAGGTGCTGACCTCGGCGGATTTCAGCCGCAACTATTCGACGAACTTTCTGGACTCGGTGAACCGCAAGCTGCCCGGCGTCACGCTGACCGATCAGACCGGCAATCCGTTCCAGCGCAATCTCGACTATCGCGGCTTCGTCGCCTCGCCGGTCCAGGGGACGCCGCAGGGCATCGCGGTCTATCAGAACGGCGTCCGCATCAACGAATCCTGGGGCGATGTGGTCAACTGGGATTTCATCCCGGAAAAGGCCATCGACCGGGTGTCGCTGGTTCCCAATAACCCCGTGTTCGGCCTCAACGCGATCGGCGGCGCGCTCAGCATCCAGATGAAGAACGGCTTCACCTATCAGGGCGTCGAGGGTGAAGTGTTCGGCGGCTCCTATGGGCGCGTGCAGGGCAGCGTGCAGGCCGGCGGCCAGAAGGACAATATCTCGGCCTACGCCGCGTTCGAATCCGCCTATGACCGCGGCTGGCGCGACTACGCCAATTCCTCGCACGTCAACCGCATGTATGTCGACATCGGCGCGCGCAACGACGACACCGAATTCCACGTCAATTTCACCGGCGCCAGCAATCTGCTCGGCAACGTCGCCGCAACGCCGGTCGAGATGCTCAACCAGCGCTGGTCGAGCGTCTACACCTGGCCGCAATCGACGATGCTGCAGCTCGCCTTCGTCAACGCCACGCTGAGCCATAATTTCTCGGACACCTGGTCGTTCCAGGGCAACGCCTATTTCCGCGGCTTCCGGCAGACCCATGTCGACGGCAACGGCACGGACGTTGCGCCGTGCGACGATCCCACGACTTTGTGCATCGGCGACGGCCTCCCGGTTTTCGGTCCTGCGGACGGTCCCGCGACTCCGAACACGCTGGGCAACGCCTTCCTTGGCGAACTCGATCGCAACCGAGCTGCCACTAACAGTTTCGGTGGCACGGCCCAGTTCACCAACACAGACAGGCTGTTCGGGCACGACAACCACGTCGTGATGGGCGTCAGCGTCGATCACGGCAACACCAAATTCACGGCGACCAGCGAGCTCGGAACGATCGATCCGAACAACCTGTTCGTCACCGGCACCGGGGTCTTCATCAACCAGCCCGACGCCGGTCTCAGCCCGGTCGATTTGCGCGCCACCAACACCTACACCGGCGTCTACCTCACCGACACGTTCGACGTGACGAGCAAATTCTCGGTGACGGCGGGCGGACGTTTCAATCTCGCCCAGATAGACCTGCGGGACCAGACCGGCACCAATCCGCTGCTGAACAGCAGCAACCGCTTCCAGCGGTTCAACCCGGTGATCGGCGGCACCTTCAAGATCACCCCGAACCTCACCGCCTATGCCGGCTATTCGGAAGCCAACCGCGCGCCGACGCCGCTGGAGCTCGGCTGCTCCGATCCCAACCATCCCTGCATGATCGACAGCTTCCTGGTGGCCGATCCGCCGCTCAAGCAGGTGGTCGCACACACCGTTGAGGCCGGCCTGCGCGGCAGCTGGGGCCGCGACGCCAGGACCGGCGTGCTGAGCTGGGGCCTGGGCGTGTTCCACACCCTGTCCGACGACGACATCATCCAGGTGACAAGCCCGCTCGGCGTCAACAATTTCGGCTTCTTCCAGAATGCCGGACAGACCCTGCGGCAGGGCATCGAGGCCAAGCTCGACTATCGCTTCGATCGCTGGAACGCCTACGCCAACTACACCTATGTCGACGCGACCTATCGAAGCGCGATCACGCTGTCCTCACCGAACAATCCGAATGCCCTGACCAACGACGCCGGCGCGCAATTTGTCAACGTCACGCCGGGTGACCACATCCCGGGCATTCCCGCGCACCGCTTCAAGGCCGGCGTCGACTACAACGTGACAGATGCGTGGAAGGTCGGCGCCGACCTCAACGTGGTGGGCAGCCAATGGATCATCCATGACGACACCAACCAGAGCCCGAAGGTGCCAGCCTACTCGGTCGTCAATTTGCACACGTCATACCAGGTCACGAAGAACATCGAGGTGTTCGGCCTGATCAACAATGTGTTCAACCAGCACTACTACCTGCACGGCGCGTTCTATCAAACGGGCGGCTTTTCCAGCGCCGGCGGTCTGCCCAACCTGATGGCGCAGCTGAGCGATCCGCGCACCTTCGTGCCCGGCATGCCGCTCGCCGCCTATGCCGGCATCAGGGCGAAGTTCTAGGGGGGTGTCCTGCGGCCCCGCGATGCTTTCGACGCCGTCATTGCGAGGAGCGAAGCGACGAAGCAATCCATTTTTGCTCGCGGCGTGATGGATTGCTTCGCGGAGCCTGTCATCCGGCGGCGCTATGCGCCGACCGGGTGGCTCGCAATGACGTGGATAGAGCAACCCACATCAACTCCGCCAGCCTGACTGATGCCGCGCGCTACGCCACCGTCCCGCCGTCGACCGGCATCGCGATGCCGGTGACGAACGAGGCCTTGTCCGACAGCAGGAACACCGCGACCTCGGCGATCTCCTCCGGGCGTGCGGCGCGGCCCATTGGATTGCGGGTCACCGCGGCCTTGATCAATTCCTCGGGGTCGGCTTCGTTGTGGCCCGGCTGGTCGGGCCGGTTGACGAACACCCGCAGCATCGGCGTGTCGATCGCGCCGGGACAGATCGCATTGATGCGCACGCCGTCCTTGGCGTGGCGCTTGGCGAGCGCCCGCGCCAGCCCGATCACGCCGGCCTTGGCCGCCGAATAGGTCGGGCTCCATGGCGAACCGACCAGGCCCGAGGTCGATGCGGTGAACAGGATGCTGCCCTTGCGCCGCGCCGTCATCTGCCCGAGCGCCGCATTGGTGGTGATCAGCTGCGAGCGCAAATTGAGATCGATGCTGAGGTCCCAGCCTTCCAGATCGTCGATCACAGACGGACCGGGAATGCCGAGATGATTCCAGACGCAATCGAGCGCGCCGAACTCCTTCATGGTTGCAGCGACGATGTCGCGCGCAAAGCCGTCGTCGCGCAGGTCGCCGGTCAGCGCCAGCGCGCGTCCGCCGCCCTTTTTGATCTCATCGACCACGGCCTTCGCACCAGCCTCGTTCTGGTCGATCACCGCGACCGCCGCGCCCTCGCGCGCGAGAATGAGCGCGCCGGCGCGGCCGGCGCCCGACGCCGCGGCGGTGACGAGTGCGATCTTGCCTTGCATGTCCATGGTTCGATCCTGATTGTGCTCGCGACCTCGAGCCTTCTTGGTTCTGATTGAAGTTCTGGTTGGATCAGGAGCGCAACGCCGCAGTCTTGCGCTGACGCGCTACCGTCACGCAGCGGGCTTCGCGCTAGCGGCCGCCGAACAGAACCGGAGACTGGCCGGGCAGCAGCTGCGAATGGATGTCGCTGTCCATGCGCTCCGCCCCAAGCTGGGTGAAACCGGCCCCGAACGACAGGGTGACATTCGAGGTCGGGCGGAACTCCAGTCCCGCGCGCGCCGTATACCCGGCGTTGACGCCGGGATTGCCGCTGAACGGCACCAGCGGCCCGCCGGCACCGGGGGGATTGTATTTCAACGAGTCGAAGCCGGCGAAGAACGTCACGGGCGTATCACCGACGCCCTTGAAATTGTAGCCGACCTGCGCGCCCTGATATTCGAGCGAGCCGAATGCCGCCGATTGACCGAGCGTGTTCCAGCCGGCGCGGCCGCCTTCGCCGCCGATAAACCAGCCATCCGGACGGCCGTTCAGATACGAGAAGTCGCCGCCTTGCGGGGCAGTGGCGTCAAAGCCCGGAAAGTTGCCGTAAGTGTCCGCCTTCTGGCCGTCGGCCAAGCCGCCGCCGAAGCCGAACAGCGAGCCCGGCGTCCAGTAGCGCACCGGGCCGGCCTGGGCGTTGGCCTGCTGGGCGCCGAGACAGAGCACTGCGGCGATGATTGCGAGACCGGATTTGCTTGCGAAAGTGGACATCAGGTTACCGTCACGTGCGGCCAAACTATACCCGTCGGACGTCGACAATGCCAGCGCTGCGCCCGATCGGGACGTAGCTCGCCAGGCTCCCGCGAGCCGCTGACGACCCTCGGCAGGACGAAGCGGCCACGCCTAGTCGAGGGAACACCGACGTCGCATCGACGAACGGCCGGGATCAGGGACGCGATCGTTTTGCGATCAGGATCACCGGTCAAGCACCGACGGTGTCAGGCGCCTTGATCATCATGTGCACATGACAATCAAATAGCGCCTCAAATCGACGGCATGATCGACGGGATCGTGGAGCGGTGTTTGTGCCAACGTCGCAGTGTTGCAAGATCGTCCGATCGCCTGGAAATTGATCGCATCAATAAGCAATGCGGATTGACAGGCCGGCTCGTTTTCGAAACTGTGCGACACTGCGTCGCAGGCGCCGTCCGTCGGACTTGTGATCTCTCGACGCGGAAATGGCGTCGTCATGAAGTGGTTTCGTTCGAACATCAGGCACGGGACTCGGCTGGCGCTGTTGGCGCTGTCGATCCAGTTCGTGCTGTCGTTCGGCCATTTTCATGCCATTGCGCCGGCACAGGCGACAGCGTCGTTCGCGGCGCATATCGAGAACGCCTCGCGAGACGAGCCTCGTTCGAATCCTGATTCCGATCAGGCCGTAGATCTCTGCGCGATCTGCGCCGTCGTAGCGATGACGAGCACGGCGACGCCGGTGCCGGCGTTGCCGCCACTCCAATTGCCCGATGCCGTCGCTCTGCTCTCCTGGCAGATCGACAATTATGCGGCCCCGCTCGACATCGGCCGGCTGCACTATCAGCCGCGCGCGCCTCCGATCTCCTGAACTCCCTGCACGACTGAACGTCGAACGCGGCCACCATTCGGCTGCCGTTTGATCAATGGGGAATTTCGCCGTCGCGCATCGACGGCGGGCTCGACCGCGTCCTTCGGTGAGGATCCGGATCGCAGCCTCGTGAGATCGAGAACCAACATGTCAGGACATACCAGACGACGCGCCGCTGCCGGCGCAGCATCGCTCTTGGTCTACGGGATCAACGGCGCCGCATTCGGGCAGACGACCGCGCCGACAACGACTCTTCCCGACATCACGGTGACGGCGCCGCAACGCCACACCGCGCCGGCCGGACCGAACAAGCCGAAGACGCGCGTTGCGAGCGGCGGCGGCCACCGCGCGCGCAGAACCGGCGCGGTATCGGCGACGCCGGAATCTCCGGAACAGACCCAGGCTCAAGCCGTCGCAAGCCAGAACACGCGGCTCGACCAGGCCCGCGCCGCGCTGCTGGCACCCACCGGCGCCAACAGCTACCAGATGAGCCGGCAAGCCCTCGAGGCATTGCCGCAGGGGACCAACACCACTCTCGACAAGGCGCTGCTGCAGGCGCCCGGGGTTTCACAGGACTCCGCCGCAAGCGGCGATCTGCACGTGCGCAACGAGCACGCCAACCTGCAATACCGTATCAACGGGATCATGCTGCCGGACGGCGTCGGCGCCTTCGGCCAGATCATCGACACCGGGATCGTCGGCAGCATGGCGCTGATCACGGGCGCGCTGCCGGCGCAGTATGGCCTCCGCACCGCCGGCGTGCTCGACATCCAGACCAAGACCGACGCCTTCAACAATTCCGGCAGCGTCAGCGTCTATGGCGGCAGCCACGGCACCTTCACCACTAGCGTCGATTATGGCGGCACGATCGGACAGACGCAGTACTACGTCTCCGGCCGCTATTTCGGCAGCGACGTCGGCATCGAGAACCCGACGCCGGCCTATAGCGCCATCCACGACCGGACCGACCAGGAGAAGGGCTTCGCCTATGTCTCGACCGCGATCGATCCGACCAGCCGGCTGACCTATATCGGCGGCGTCTCCAACGGCGCCTATCAGATCCCCAACAATCCCGGCCAGGCACCGGCGTTCACCGCCTACGGCGTCTCGAACTTCGATTCCGCGCTGCTCAACGAACGGCAACTTGAATTCAACCAGTTCAACGTCGTGGCCTATCAGAAGGCGGGCGACGGGTTCGACTACCAGGTCGCCTATTTCAACCGCTACAGCCAGCTGCACTTCATGCCCGATCCGGTCGGCGATCTCGTTTTCAACGGCGTTGCTTCGGACGTGTACCGTCAGAGCTTCATCAACGGCATCCAGGAGGACACCTCCTACCGACTGGGCTTCGCGCACACGCTGAAGTTCGGCGTCGCGGTCAGCGCCGAGCGCTCACTGGTCAACAACGGCTCGACCGTGCTGCCGCTCGACGATGCCGGCAACCCGATTGATGCGCCGCTCTCGGTGTTCGATTCCAGCGCCAAGACCGGATATTTGTTCTCCACCTACATCGCCGACGAATGGAAGATCACGAACCAGCTGACGCTCAATGCCGGCCTGCGCTTCGACCAGATGTGGCAATATGTCGATGCCAACCAGCTGAGCCCGCGGATCAGCCTGACATGGAAGCCTTATGAGGGCACGACCTTCCATGCCGGTTATGCCCGCAACTTCACGCCGCCCGAGCAGGTGCTGGCGGCACCGACCAACCTTGCGCTGGTACAGAACACGACCGCGCAGCCGGCGACCACCGCCAATGACCCCGTGCTGCCGGAGCGCTCGCACGTGTTCGACATCGGCGTGACGCAGAAAGTCTACGCGATCCCCGGCCTCGAGGTCGGCATGGACGCCTACTACAAGATCGCGACCGATCTGCTCGACGACGGCCAGTTCGGCCAGGCCTACGTCCTGACCGCCTTCAACTATGCGAAAGGCACCAATGAAGGCGTCGAGCTGACCGCGCGATACGATCACGACAATCTGCACCTCTACGGCAATGTCGCCATCGCAAGGCAGGTCGCCACCCAGGTCGTCTCGAACCAGTATCTGTTCGATCCTGACGAACTGGCCTACATCGCCAACAATTACGTCAACACCGACCATGCCCAGACGCTGACCGCATCGGTCGGCGGCTGGTACCAATGGCGCGACACGAAGTTCAGCGCGTCGGTGATCTACGGCTCAGGCTTGCGCGACGGCTTCGCCAATACGGGCACGGTGCCGCCATACACGCAGGTCAACGTCGGCGTCTCGCACGATTTCAACATCGTCGCGCCGAACAAGCCGACCACGCTGCGCTTCGACGTCGTCAACCTGTTCGACACCGTGTACCAGATCCGCGACGGCTCCGGCATCGGCGTGTTCGCGCCGCAATACGGCCCGCGCCGCGGCTTCTACGCCGGCATCACGCAGAAGTTCTGACGAGGCCAGGCCGCGCTGCACAAGGCGCGCCCGCTCACAGCTCGGCGACCAGTTGGACCAGTTGGTCCCGCAACCAGACATGAGCCGGGTCGTGATGATAGGACCCATGCCACAGCAGTGACACCGTGACGTCTTTCACCTTCACCGGCGGCGGACTGAGGCTGAGCCCGAGATCGGCAGCGAAGCGGCGCGCCAGCCGCGCGCCCATGGTGACGATCACGGGCGCCAGCGCCACCAGATACGGCACGGTAAGGAAGCGCGGCGTGGTCAGCGCAACGGACCGCTGCAGGCCGAGCTCTTCGAGCGCCTCATCGACAGAGCCGCGCACGGTGCGCCCCGGCCGCAGGCTGGTCAGCACGTGCGGAAGCCGGATGTAGTCCTCGAGCGAGATGGGCGGCGTGATACCCGTCTTCTCGGCATTGAACATGCAAAGGAAGCTCTCGGTGAACAGTACGCGCTGTTTGTGATGCAATTGTCCTTGCTGGATCGACCCGTAGGAGAGCGCGAGATCCACTTCGTCGGCGTCGAGGTCATCGAGCAGCCGGGACGTATCGACGTTGTAGAGCCGCAGATGAATGCCCGGCGCGATCTCGCGCATGCGCGCCAGAAGGCGCGGCACGATCAGGATTTCCATACTGTCCGATAGGCCGAGCCTGAACGTTCGCACCGCGGTGGCCGGATCGAAGGTCTTCTCGCGCAGCAGCACCGCCTCGACCTGTGCGAGCGCGGTCCGCACCGGATCGAGCAAGGTCATCGCGCGCGGGGTGAGGCGCATGCCGTCGGCCCCGCGCGTGAGCAGCTCGTCATCGAACAGTTCGCGCAGGCGGGCGAGATTGTGGCTCATCGCGGATTGGCCAATGCCGACGGAGCCTGCCGCCCGGGTCACGCTCCGTTCCGTGAGCAGCGCATTGAGATGAACAAGCAGGTTCAGGTCGATCCGACCTAAATTGACGGCATCGATGGCCATTATCGATCCTATCTGTTTGATCGATGATCATAGCCTCACCATCTCCTCCGGCAAGGGAGCAGACGGGCAATCGCTCGCCGCCCAGGTTCTGACACTCAAGCCAACGGAGGATCCCATGTCGATCCGCAGCACAATTCTCGCCACAGCCTTTACCCTCGCCTCACTTGGCGCCTCGCTTGGCCCCGCAGAGGCGCGCGGACTCCGGCCGATCGAGGCCCAAAGCATTCATCTGGGCGACGTGTCCGGCGTCGCCTACTACACGGTCGAGCCCGACGGATATCGCGTCGTGACCACGCTCTCACAGGGCGAGGCCGGAACGCCGGTCCGCTTCGTCTCGGTGCTGGCGCCCGGTCAGCGTGCCCTGCTCTCGACGCCGAACCAGGCAGGCGCACTGGAAATCAGCCGGAGCGGCGACAGCCTGACCGTCCGCAAGTCGGGCGCACTCTCCAATTAGCCCCCACAGCGGAGCCTTCCATCACTTGGTGCAGGAGCGACAGATGTCCACGATCCACTTTCATTGGACGACAAGCTTGACGCCCGAGCAGTACCTCACCGGTCTCACCGACTTCGGGCCGGGCCGCTCCAAACTGTTCGGCAATAGCGCCGACGCCTATCTCAAGGTGCATCATCGCGGCCCCTCGGATGCTGACGTGACCGAGGGCTCGAGCGGCATCTGGGAGCGTTTGCACTACGACTGGTCGGACCCCGACCATGTCGTCCTGACGACGACCGACTCCAATGCGTGGGGCGGCAGGTCGGGCCACACCTACACCTTCACGCGGCGGTCCGATGGCACGACCGACATTGACCTGGTCGTGGTGCGCGACGGCAAGAATCTCAGGGGATGGGTCCTCGGTCTCGTGCTTGGGTCCATCGGCAGAGGCGTCCTGGAGAAAGCATTCGAAAACTCCGTCAAAGCCATCGAGCAGCGGCAAGCCCATGTGCTTCCGGGCCGGATTGCCGCTTAGACGCGGAGAATCGAAAGTATTGCTCCGAGATCAATGTTCCTATTGTACCGAGCAATGTACCGGACCATATCTAGGTTTATCGAACGCATTGTACCGGGGCAGCCCGGTGCAAGCCGAATGGAGACAACTGAAATGGAGATCAATTATCTCGATACGTTCCTGGCATTCCTCGGAATGACCTTCGGACTGGTCTCGGTGATGCCCGGCCTGTTTTTCCAGCCCAAGGCCGAGGCGAAGCGCGCGAGGGCAGCCTCGATCCGCGCCGGCAACAGCAGGCGATGATGCACCGCGGCTTCTAGGCCCGCATCACGCCGAAGTTCTAGCCCGCGACGAGCAGCTTCTCTTTCAACAGTGCCGTCAGCCAATCGGCAAACACCTGCAGCCGCCGCGACAGGTGCTGGCGGTGCGGATAGAGCAAGGTCATCGGCATCGGCGCCGCGCGGTGCTGCGGCATCAGCTCGACGAGCTCGCCGACATCGAGATGCCGTTTCACGTCATAGGCGGAAATCTGGATCAGGCCGAGGCCGGCCGTTCCCTGCATGCACGCGCCTCTCCTTGCAGGGAAAACAGGCCGCCGGCGGAATTTGACCGCCGGTTTCGCCGGCGATATCTTTCGCCCGCTGGGCCCTTCGCAGTGACGGTCTATTCGAGGCGCACATGGAATGGTCGACCAGGCCGGCCCGTCCGGATCAACCCTTCGGCAGTTGGGCAGACGACCTCGCAGCTGCCTTCGTGCGACTGGAGCCGCGCCGGATTGCCGAGGAATCGTTTGCCGGCGCGATCTGCAAGGTCGACGCCGCGCCGCTGCAGATATCGCGGGTCACGGCCAGCGGGCACATCGTGCACAGGCTCGCCTCGCACATCGCTGCAAGTACAGACGACCTTTGCTTCGTCAACCTCCAGCTCGAAGGGCTCGGACGCACCTCGCAGCGCGGCCACGAGCAAATCAGCGCCCCCGGCGATCTCGCGGTTGCCGATACGACGCAGCCGTTCGAGATCGCCCACCGCAATAACTTCAAGCTGTTCTGCTTTGCGGTGCCGCGGCGTCTGTTGCCGGACACGCTGTTCAACCACCCGCGGCTCGGCCTGTCTGCGACCGAAACCGGCCGCGCGCTGTCGCGGACGCTGGCGAGCTACGCCGAGCTCTGCCTGAGCGGCGGCCGCCTCGCAACAACCTCGGCGATGCTCGGCACGCATATCGCCGAGCTGATCGCGCACGCACCCGACATCCTTGCCGACTTGTCGGCAGAGCGCGTGCATACGCCGGTGCTGCTATCGATGATGCTTGACCACATCGCCCGTCACAACGACGACCCCGAGCTCGGCGCGCCGGCGCTGGCCAGGAAATTCCGCTGCTCCGAGCGCTACGTGCACCGCCTGTTTGCAAGCACCGGCCGCTCCGTGGGCGAACACGTCAACGAACAGCGGATCGCCGCGTGCACGCGCGCCCTGCTCGATCGCACCTCAGCGCACAAGACCATTGCCGAGATCGCCTTTGCCGCGGGCTTCCGCGACATCTCGCATTTCAACCGCCTGTTCAAGCGCCACAATGGCCTCGCCCCGCGCGAATTCCGCCGCGCCGCCGCGCACTGAACCGCGGCGAGATTAGGTTCACTCCGCGCCAAGAAATCGGGCACTGCCGTCCAAGATTTCCCGACCACGCCGCGATAGCCATGAGCCCGAACCGCCGACACGGAGGGCATTGGCATGGCGATCGATTTCACGCTCACGGCACAGCAGCGCGAGCTGCAGCTCGCCTCCCGTAAGTTTGCCAGGGAGGTGCTGGCCGATGCCAGGGCCGCCGAAAAGCTGGCGACGCCCGAGCAGCGCTTTCTCGCGACCAAGCCGACCTACGAGGCGATGGTGGCGGCCGGCTATCTGCGCAAATGCATTCCGGCGCCGGCGGGCGGCGACAATGCCGGCATGATCGACATGGCGATCCTCGCCGAGGAATTCTACAGCGTGAACCCCAGCGTGACCCTCACGATGCTCGGCAGCGTGCTCGGCCTGCTGCCGCTGCTGCTCGGCGGCACGCCGGAGCAGTGCCAGCGGCTGCTTGCGCCGTTCCTGAAGACCAGCGGCGCGCCGCTCGCCGCCTTCTGCTCCAGCGAGCCGGGCGGCAGCGCCAACGCCGCCTCGCCGCCGCCCGGCGAGGGCGTCCGCACCACCGCGCGGCGCGACGGCGACAATTGGCTGATCAACGGCCGCAAGAAATGGGTGTCCTCGGCCACCGGCTGGAATCGCGAGGGAGCCGATCTTCTGACCGTCGTGTGCCGGACCGATCCGGCGGCAGCAGCGGAGGCCGCCATCTCGATCATTGCCGTGCAAGGACCGGTGAGCGGCCTTGTGTTCGAACGCGCCATCGACAGCATCGGTCATCGCGCGCACCTCGTCCCGCAGTTTGGTTTGCAGAACGTCGCAGCGCCGCATCACAATCTGCTCGGGCAGCAAGGCGCGGGCCTGGCGCTGACCGCGGCGGCGTTCACCGGCACCGCGGCACTGGTCGGAATCTTCGGCGTCGCGCTGATGCGGACGGCCTTCGCGTTCGCACTGGATTTTGCCCGCAGCGAAAAGCGCGGCGGCGTTCACCCCATCATCGAGCATCAAGCGGTCGGATACGCGCTCGCCGATGCCAAGACCACGATCGAAGCGGCGCGCACTCTCAGCTGGCGCGCCTGCCATGCACTGGACACCCAGTCGCCGGCGGCCGAAGAGCTGGCGGTGCAGGCCAAGATCTTCGGCTCCGAGTCCGCCGTGCGCGTCATCACCGATCTGATGCGGGTGGTCGGGATCGACAGCTATGATCATGAGGCCCCATTCGGCGGCCTGCTGCAGGACGCGCTCGCGCTGCCGATCTTCGACGGCGGAAATCTCGGCATCCGGCGGCGGCAACTGCACACGATGTTCAAGAGCCGCGACTACAGCCCGCTCGCCGCAAGCGGCGCCGCGTAGCGCGAAATACTGAAGGAGTGCAATCATGAGCACAGAGCGGAAGGTGGCAATCGTCACCGGCGCATCGCAGGGGATCGGCGCCGGCATCGTTCAGGCCTTCAGGGATCGCAATCGCCGGGTCGTCGCGACGTCGCGCTCGATCAAGCCGGCCACCGATGCGGATATCGTCACGGTGGCGGGTGATGTCGGCGCAGCCGATACGGCGGAGAACGTATTCAAGGCGGCGCTGGAGCGCTTCGGCCGCGTCGACACGCTGGTCAACAACGCCGGCATCTTCATGGCCAAACCCTTCACCGCCTACACGCAGGATGACTACGCCAGCTACATCTCGACCAACGTGACCGGCTTTTTCAACATGACCCGGCGCGCGCTGGAGCTGATGAGCAAGCAGGGCCACGGCCACGTCGTCACCATCACGACAAGTCTCGTCGACCAGCCGATGAGCAGCGTTCCGGCCGCCCTCGCCTCGCTGACCAAGGGCGCCCTGAACGCCGCAACCCGCGCGCTCGCGATCGAATATGCAAGGACCGGAATCCGCGTCAACGCAGTGTCGCCCGGGATTATCAAGACCCCGATGCACCCCGCGGAGGCGCATCAAGCGCTGGCCGCGCTCCACCCGGTCGGCCGGATGGGAGAGATCTCCGACATCGTCGACGCGGTGCTCTACCTCGATGGCGCAGGATTTGTGACCGGAGAAGTGCTCCACGTCGACGGCGGACAGGCCGCCGGCCACCACATGCCGTAGCGGGCGATGTGGTCCTACCTCCCGTGCTTTGTTGAACGGGACCCATGGGTGCATCGACACCGGGCTTTCCCTGCGCCCTCTGAACAGAGGACGAAACGAAAAGCAAAAGCTCGGACAAATCATGTCGCGAGAACGCAAACGCATACCCCGTCATCCTGAGGCGCGAGCGCAGCGAGCCTCGAAGGATGCACGGCCCGGCCGGTGGCCGTCGATCCTTCGAGACGCGCTACGCGCTCCTCAGGATGACGGAACTACTACACCGAACCTCCGCTACATTGCGCCGCGAACCGCGCTGCGGCGCAACAATCAAAATGAGACTGCCCGTTAAGCACCCCCGCTGCGACGACATCCGCGCCGCGCCTGCCTTCGGCTAGCTTTGCCGGAAACAACCGGACGCCCATCAGCCTTCGTCAGGCCAGGTGGACGCCGGTGACAACACAGAGGGAGGAGAGCGATGTTGAAAGGCAGTTTAGGACTGATTGCGTTGAGCAGCCTGTTGCTTTCGGGCACGGCGTTCGCCCAGGAGAAGATCAAGGTCGGCGTCACCGCGACGCTCGAGGGCACCTATACGGTGCTCGGCGAGGATGGCATGCGCGGCCACCAGACCGCGCTCAACGTGCTCGGCAAGAAGATCGGCGACAAGGAGCTCGAGTTCATCGTCGCCTCGACCGACGCGACGCCGGACTCCGCGGTGCGCGCGGTGCGCAAGCTGATCGAGCAGGACAAGGTGCAGATCCTGCTGTCGCCGCTGTCCGGCGACGAGGGCATCGCGGTGAAGAATTTTGCCAAGACCCATCCGGAGCTGACCTTCGTCAACGCCGCCTCCGGCGCGCAGGAGACGACCTATGTCGATCCGGCGCCGAACTTCTTCCGCTACAACATGGACGGCGCGCAGTGGCAGGTCGGCCTCGGCAAATATGCCTATGAGACCAAGGGCTATCGCAAGATCGCCACCGTCGGCGAGGATTACTCGTTCATCTACACCCAGGTGTTCGGCCTGGTGCTCGAATTCTGCGGCGCCGGCGGCCAGGTCACCAACCGGCAATGGGTGCCGCTCGGCACCAAGGACTTCGCCTCTGTCATCGCAGCGCTTCCCGACGATGTCGATGCGATCTATCTCGGCCTCGGCGGCGCCGACGCCGTCAACTTCCTCAACCAGTATCAGCAGGCCGGCGGCAAGGCGCATCTGATGGGCGGCTCGATCATGATCGACCAGACCATCCTGTCGTCGAAGGGCAGCGCCAAGAACGCGCTGATCGGCACCATCGCCGCGAGCGGCCAGGCGGATACCTGGGAGGATCCGGGCTGGCAGAAGTTCGTGAAGGCCTATCAGGACTCGTTCCCGGAGAGCAAACGCTTCCCGAGCCCGTCGCTGCTCGCCACCAACTATTACGGCTCGACCATGGCGCTGATCCTGGCGCTGCGGCAGGTCAATGGCGATCTCTCCAACAACCAGGCCAAGCTGAAGGACGCACTGGCGAAGATCGAGATCGACGCCCCGAACGGCAAGATCAAGCTCGACGCCAACCGCCAGGCGATCGGCACCAATTTCGTCACCGAGGTGGTCGATGACGGCAAGGGCGCGCTGTTCAGCAAGGTCGTGAAGGTGATCCCGAACGTCAACCAGACGCTGGGCTACGATCCGGCGGTTTTCGCCAAGATCGGCCTGCCGAGCCGCACGGTCCCGGAGTGCAAGAAGTACTGACGTATTTGTTGCAGGTGCGAGCAAGCCAGCCGTGACGGAGCCGCGCGGTTGCATGAACAGCCCTGCTCGCCCTTGCTTTCCGCGGGCGGATGATGAACGCTTGTCGAAAAGACAAGAACATCCCGCGGGAGGGGAGGCATGAGCAGGGCGCTTGCCGTCTTCCACGGCCGGTTCGGTCGCGCGACGGTCTATCAGTTGAACCGTCCCTTCAACGTGCATGCGCACCGCGAAGGGCACCTGATCTTTCATGTCGGCGGCACGCCGGCGCAGATCGATGTCTCCGAGCAGCGCCTGCTGCTCAAGGACGACACCGTGGTCGCGGTCAACCCTTGGGAACCGCACAATTTTCTGCCGACCGACATGGACCACGGCGCGATCTTCTTCGTGCTCTATGTCAATGCCGAATGGTTCGCGCCGCAGCCCGCGAGCGCGCAGGGCCTGCGGTTCGGCCGCACCTTTTTTCCGCGCACCGAGACGCTCGACCGGCTGATCCGCCGCACCGCAGCACTGGTGTGCGGCGCGCCGTCACTGCGCAGCCTCGATTGCGAGCTCAGGCAGTTGATCGATTCCTGCTACGAGGAGAGCTGGCAGGCGGCGCAGGACGCGCGCGCCGCTGCTGCCGTGACTGATTTCCGCGTCCGCAAATCGATCAAGCTGATGTCGGAAAGCCCCGGCGCCGAAATCGAGCTCGATGCGATCGCGCGCGAAGCGGGCCTGTCGCGGCCGCACTTCTACCGGCTGTTCCGCACCCAGACCGGCGTCACCCCTCACCTCTACATGAACACGCTGATCATGGAGCAGGCGCTGGATGCGCTGGTGGCGACCGAGGCGCCGATCGCCGATATCGGCTTCGATCTCGGCTTCTCCTCGCAGAGCGGCTTCACCCGCTTCTTCGCCGCCAATGTCGGGATGGCACCGACCGACTATCGCCGCGCCGCCAAGGTGTTGCGGCCGTGAAGGAGTTCCAGAGCAGACGATAAAAGATACTCTCGATCAAATCCGAAGCTTTCGCCCTCGGTAGGATAAAGGACACGCGGCCCGGCAGACGGTCGCCACGTCAGAGGGAACGCGACGGAGATGGCCAGGTTCATCGAACGCCATCCGGCCTGGGCGCTGATCGTGATCATCGCGGTCGCGGTGCTGCTGTGGCTGGTGTTCGCGATCTGGCCGCCGGGGCTGGAAGCCGCGATCGGCCGCAAGCGCGTGTTCCTCAACGCCGTCTTGAACGGCATCACGCTCGGCGGGCTGTATTTCCTGGTCGCCAGCGGCTTCACGCTGATCTTCGGCCTGATGCGCAACGTCAACCTCGCGCACGGCTCGCTCTATCTGTTCGGCGGCTATATCGGCTACGCCATCAGCACCTGGACCGGGTCGTGGATCCTGAGCTTCATCGTCGCCTTCATCGCGGCGGCGCTGGTCGGCGTGATCCTGCAGCTCGCCGTGTTCCGCCGCATGGAGGGTCAGGACCTCAGGCAGACCATGGTCACGATCGGGCTCTCGATCGTGTTCGCCGATCTGATGCTCTGGGTGTTCGGCGGCGACTTCTACCAGGTCCAGACCCCGAGCTGGCTGATCGGCCCAGTGCAGCTGCCGCTACTCACCGCGATCAAATCATCGGGCGAGCCGGTCTATCTGCAGTATCCGCTGGTGCGGCTCGTGATCTTCGCAGCCTCCGTCGTCATCGGCATCGCGATGTGGCTGGCGCTCAACCGCACCCGGATCGGCATGATCGTGCGCGCCGGGGTCGACGACCGCGACATCCTGGCCGCGACCGGGGTGCGGATCCAGCTGGTGTTCGTGCTGGTGTTCGCACTCGGCGCGGGCCTTGCCGGCATCGCCGGCGTGGTCGGCGGCACCTTCCAGTCGCTGTCGCCGGGCGAGGACACGCGCTTCCTCCTCGCCTCGCTGGTGGTCGTGATCGTCGGCGGCATGGGCTCGATCCCGGGGGCTGCGCTCGGCGCCGTCATCATCGGGCTCGCCGAGCAGCTCGGCTCGGTCTACATCCCGACCTACGCCATCGTCGTCACCTTCCTGATCATGGTCGTGGTGCTGGCGCTGCGGCCGCAGGGCCTGCTCGCGAGGCGATGAGATGTCGTTGCTGCAGAGCACCCAGTTCCGCCCCGACCCATCCGCCAACGCGACCCGCCGCGCCCTGATCCGCACCTGGCCGGAATTCCAGAATCCGGCGGCCTGGCTGGTCGCGCTGCTCCTCGTGATCATGCCGCTGATCGCCAACGGCTTCTTCCTGATCGAGATCTTCGCCACCACGCTGATCCTCGGCGTCATCGCGCTGAGCCTGATGTTCCTCGCCGGCTATGGTGGCATGGTCAGCCTGATGCAGCTCACCATCGCGGGCTTCGCCGGCTACATGGTCGCGGTGTTCGGCATGAGCGGCAACGCCAATATCAGCCTCGGCTGGCCGTGGTGGCTCGCAACCCCGATGGCGCTGGCTCTGGCGACGCTGTTCGGCACACTCGGCGGCGCGCTCGCGGTGCGCACCGAGGGCATCTACACCATCATGATCACGCTGGCGATCGGCGCGGCGTTCTACTACTTCACCAACCAGAACTGGGCGATCTTCAACGGCCACACCGGCATCAACACCGTCGCGACCCCGCATTTCTGGGGCGTCGACTGGCGCGCCGACATCGCCTTCTATTATGTGACGCTCGGCGTCGCCGCGATCTGCTACTTCGCCGTCCAGTATGTCTCGCGCGCGCCGTTCGGCCTCGCGCTGCAAGGCGTCCGCGACAACCCCCGCCGCATGGCCGCACTCGGCTTCAATCCGAACGCGCATCGCATCGCGGCCTACGCCTTCGCCGCCTTCATCGCGGCGCTCGGCGGCGTGCTGCAGGTCTGGAACTACCGGCAGATCTCGCCCGGCTCGGTCAGCGTCGGCGCCTGCATCGACGTCCTGATCATCGCCGTCGTCGGCGGCATCACCCGGCCGATCGGTCCGTTCATCGGTGCCCTCATCTTCGTGCTGCTGCGCACCTTCGCGCTCGACGTCTTGATCAAGTTCGGGCTCGACGGCAATCGCTTCCGGCTGCTGATCGGGCTCGGCTTCCTTGCCATCGTGTTCTGGTCGTCCGACGGCGTGATCGGCCTCTGGGAACGCTGGCGGCGGCGCAGCGCATCCGCGACGCAACGTTCGGGCGGAGGCCGCCATGGATAGCGTCGCGCAGCGACTGTCCGTGGTCGGCGCCGGCGCAGCCCTGGAGCTGCGCGGCGTGACCCGGCTGTTCGGTGCGCTGGCGGCGCTGACCGACGTCACCATCACCGTGCGGCCCGGCGAACGGCGCGCGGTGCTCGGCTCGAACGGCGCCGGCAAGACCACGCTGTTCAACTGCATCACCGGCGACTTCCCGCCCTCCTCCGGCACGATCCGCTTCTTCGGCGAGGACATCACCCAGTTTCCGCCCTATGAACGCATCCGCCGCGGGCTGCGCCGCACCTACCAGATCTCGGCGCTGTTCCCCGGCCTCACCGTGCAGGACAACGTCTATCTCGCCTGCCGCGGCGTCTCCCGCGGGCGGTTCTCGTTGCTGCGCCCTGGGCAGAACGATGCGCTGATGCACGCGACCGAAACGCTGGTGCAGGCCGTGCACCTTGCCGGCGTCAAGGACCAGCGCGTCGCCGAGCTGGCGCACGGCCAGCAGCGCCAGCTCGAGATCGCACTCGCGCTGGCCGGCGCGCCGCGCTTCATCCTGTTCGACGAGCCGGCGGCGGGACTGTCGCCGACCGAGCGGCGCGAGCTGATCGAGATCCTGACCTCGCTGCCGGCGCATATCGGCTACATCATCATCGAGCACGACATGGACGTTGCGCTGCGCGTCGTCGAGAGCGTGACGATGATGCATAACGGCCGCATCTTCAAGGAAGGCCTGCCGCGCGAGATCGAGTCCGATCCCGAGGTGCAGGAACTCTATCTCGGAGGCGGCCATGAATGAACGCCGCCCAGTTCCCGCACTCGAGGTGAAAGGCCTCGACGTCTATTACGGGCATTCGCATGCGCTGCAGGGCGTCGACCTCACGCTCGATGCCGGCGTGTTCTCGGTGGTCGGCCGCAACGGCATGGGCAAGACCACGCTGTGCAAGGCCATCATGGGCCTGGTTCGCGCCAGCAGCGGCTCGATCCGGATTCGCGGCGAAGAGGCCACGCGGCTGAATCCGGCGCGGATCGCCCGGCTCGGCGTCGGCTACGTGCCGCAGGGCCGGCGCCTGTGGCGTTCGCTGACGGTCGACGAACACCTGGCGCTCGCCGGCGGCCTGCGCCGCGGCGCCTGGACCATCGAGCGCATCTACGACACCTTCCCGCGCCTTGCCGAACGCAAGAACAACGGCGGCAACCAGCTCTCCGGCGGCGAACAGCAGATGCTCGCGATCTCGCGCGCACTGCTCACCAACCCGCAGCTCCTGATCATGGACGAGCCGACCGAGGGACTTGCGCCTGTGATCGTCGCGCAAGTCGAGGAGATGCTGCTGCGCCTCGGCGACGAAGACGACATGTCCGTCCTGGTCATCGAGCAGAACATCGGCGTCGCGACCGCGGTGTCGCGCAACGTCGCCATCATGGTCAATGGCCGGATCAATCGCATCATCGACTCCGCGCGGCTCGCCACCGACCGCGAGCTGCAGCAGCGGCTGCTCGGCGTCGGCACCCACGGCGCTGACGAGATCGATGCCGAGACGGCGCCGAAAAAGGCTGAGGCGGCCGGCGCGCCGCAGCCGGAGCGCAAGGGTCCGGTTCGCATCTACGTCTCCAATCCCGTGCTGCCGACGCGCTGGTCGCAGCCGGTGCCGATCGCCCGCATCGAGGCCGCTGCACGGACGCAGTCCATCGCCGTCACGCGTCTCGAGGAAGCAACCCGCTCACGGCGCGAACCGGCAACGTCGAGGACATCGGGGCCGCCGGTCGTGCTGGTCGTCGGCACGCTCGATACCAAGGGTGCGGAGCTGCGCTTCATCCGCGATATCATCGCGGCCAGCGGCCTGCGCACCCGGCTGGTCGACGTCTCGACCAGCGGCAAGGCGGCGAGCTGCGACGTCACTGCGCAGGAGATTGCCCTCAACCAAGGCCGTGGCGGCTCCAGCGTGTTCGGCACCGACCGCGGCGCCTCGGTGACCGCGATGGCGGACGCATTCGAGCAATGGCTGCGCCGCCAGGGCAATGTCGCCGGCATCATTTCCGCCGGCGGCTCAGGCGGCGCATCGCTTATCGCCCCGGGGATGCGGGCGCTTCCGGTCGGCGTGCCCAAGCTCATCATCTCCTCGGTCGCGTCCGGCGACGTCGGTCCCTATGTGGGGCCTGCCGACATCACCATGATGTATTCGGTGACCGACGTGCAGGGCCTCAACTCGATCTCGCGAACGGTGCTCGGCAACGGCGCCCATGCGCTGGTCGGCATGGTCAAGGCGCGGCTCGAGGAACAGGCCGGCAAGCCACGCGATACGGGCGCTCATCTTCCGGCCATCGGCATCACCATGTTCGGCGTCACCACGCCGGCGGTGCAGAAGATCGCGGCTGACCTGCGCGAGGATTTCGAGTGCCTCGTCTTCCACGCCACCGGCGTCGGTGGCCGCTCGATGGAGAAGCTGGTCGAATCCGGCCAACTCGCCGGCGTCATCGATCTCACCACGACCGAGGTGTGCGACCTCCTGATGGGCGGCGTATTCCCTGCGACCGACGATCGGTTCGGCGCCATCATCCGCAGCCGCGTGCCGTATGTCGGCTCGGTCGGCGCGCTGGATATGGTGAACTTCGGCGCGCCCGACACTGTCCCGGAGCGCTACCGGCAGCGCAAATTCCACGTCCACAATCCGCAGGTCACGTTGATGCGGACCACGCCGGAGGAGAACGAGCGCATCGGCCGCTGGATCGGCGAACGCCTCAACCAGATGGACGGGCCGGTGCGTTTCTTTCTGGCCGAAGGCGGCGTCTCCGCGCTCGATGCGCCCGGCCAGCCGTTCTGGGACCCTGATGCCGATACGGCGCTGTTCCGCGCACTGGAGCAGACCGTGCGCCAGACGGGCAACCGGCAGATCATCCGCATCAAGCGCAACATCAATGATCCCGAGTTCACCGCCGCCATCGTCAGCGCGTTCCGTCCGCTGCTCGGACGCGCCGGTGGCCGGCGCAGAGTGGCGAGGTGACCCATGCCCAGGTTTGAACGCGCGGCGCTGTTGAAGAAGTTTCACGCCATGATCGCACGCGGCGAACCGATCGTCGGCGGCGGCGCCGGCACTGGCCTATCGGCAAAATGCGAGGAGGCCGGCGGCGTCGACCTGATCGTGATCTACAATTCCGGCCGCTACCGCATGGCCGGCCGCGGCTCGCTCGCCGGACTGATGCCCTATGGCGATGCCAATGCGATCGTCGTCGAGATGGCCGCCGAGGTGCTGCCGGTCGTGACCAAGACGCCGGTGCTCGCCGGGGTCAACGGCACCGATCCGTTCCGCGACATGGACGTATTCCTCGATCAGCTCAAGGCGATCGGCTTCGCCGGCGTGCAGAACTTTCCGACCGTCGGCCTGATCGACGGCACCTTCCGCGCCAATCTCGAAGAGACCGGGATGTCCTATGCGCTCGAGATCGATATGATCGCAAAGGCGCATGACAAGAACATGCTGACCACGCCCTATGTGTTCAGCGAGCAGGAGGCGACCGCGATGGCGATCGCCGGCGCCGACATCATCGTCTGCCATATGGGCCTGACCACGGGCGGCACGATCGGCGCGCAGACCGCGTTGAAGCTCGCCGACTGCCCTGCCCGGATCGAGGCCTGGGCCGAGGCCGCTCTCAGCGTCAATTCGAACATCATCGTGCTCGCGCATGGCGGCCCGATCGCGGACCCCGCGGATGCCGATTTCATCATGAAGCAGACCCGCAACTGCCACGGCTTCTACGGCGCCTCCTCGATGGAGCGCTTGCCGGTCGAGCGGGCGCTGACGGATCAGGTTCGCAAGTTCAAGGCGATCGGCGCGCGCTAACGCGCCGTGACCAAGGGAGGAAGAGATGTCGGGGATGCTGGTCGGTGAATTGATCCTCTGGCTCATCGTCGCAATCGTCGCGATCGTCATCATCGTCTATGTGGTGAACTGGCTCTACCACCGCTCATCGAAGGAAACCTCCTTCGTCCGGACCGGTTTCCTCGGCGAACGCGTGGTGATCAATGGCGGCGCCTTCGTGCTGCCGTTCATCCACGACTACACGCCGGTGAACATGAACGTGCTGCCGATGGGAATCGTGCGCTCCAGGCAGGATGCCGTCATCACCCGCGACCGCATGCGCGTCGACATCGAGGCCGACTTCTACGTCCGGGTGCAGGCGACCCGTGAGGCCGTCTCGATCGCCGCCGCCACGCTCGGCCGCCGCACCATGGAGCCCGAACAGCTGCACACCCTGCTCTCCGGCAAGTTCATTTCCGCAATCCGCTCGGTTGCTTCCGAGATGACGATGGAGCAGATGCACGAGCAGCGCGGCGAATATGTCGCCCGCGTCAAGGCCAATGCAGCCGAAGCGTTGGCGCAGAACGGTCTCGAGCTCGAGTCGGTCGCGATCACGGATCTCGACCAGACTGACCTCGAATATTTCAACCCCTCGAACCGCTTCGACGCCGAAGGCCTGACCCGCCTGATGGAGGACATCGAGGCCAAGCGCAAGCTGCGTAACGACATCGAGCAGGACTCGATGATCAAGATCCGCTCCCGCAACCTGGAGGCCGAGCGGCAGGCACTCGACATCGAGCGCGAGAGCGAGACCGCCCGCCTCGAGCAAGAACGCGACATCGAGATGCGCCGCGCCCTGCAACGCACCGAAGTCGCCCGCGAGCGCGCGCTGCGCGAGACCGAGGCCGAGCAGGCCCAGATCACCGCACGTGAAGCCATCGAGAAGGCCCGTATCGCCAATGAGCAGGCCATCACCGAAGCCCGGATCGCGTCGGAACGCGAGACCCGGCACCGGGAGATCGAGCGCACCCGCGCGGTCGAAGAGCGGGAGTTGCTGGCGCGTGAGGAGATCGAGAAGGCAAGGATCGCCAACCAGCGCTCGGTCGACACCACGCGCATCGCTTCCGAGCGTGAGGTCCGCCAGCGCGAGATCGAGCGGATGCGCACGGTGGAGGAAGCCGAGATCGCCGCCCGCGAGTCGATCGAAAAGGCCCGCATCCAGCAGGACCGCGTCGTCACCGATGCCCGCATCGCCAATGAGGAAGAGACCCGCCGGCGCGAGATCGAGCGCACCCGTGCCGTCGAGGAGGCCGAGATCGCGGCCCGCGAGGCCACCGAGAAAGCGCGCATCGCCCAGACCATGACGGTCAATGTCGAGCGCATCTCCTCCGACGAGCGCACCCGCGCGCTGGAGATCCAGCAGGTGCGGACCATCCAGGAAGCCGAGATCGAGGCCCAGAAGTCGGTCGAGGCCGCCCGCATCATCAGAGAGAAGACGCTTGCCGCCGAGCGCATCGCCGCCGATCACACCACGCGCAAGCTCGAGATCGAGCGCAACCAGGCGATCGAGATCGCCGGGATCACCGCGCGCGACGCCACCGAGGCGTCGCGGATTGCGCAGGAGGAACATGTCCGGGCGCTCGAGATCGCGCGCACCCGTGCGATTGAGGAAGCCGACATCGCCTCGCGCGAATCGATCGAGGCGGCGCGCATTTCGCAGGAAAAGTCGGTCGCCGCGCAGCGCATCCGTGCCGAGCGCGAGACCCGCGCGCTCGAGATCGAACGCACCGGAGCCATCGAGGCCGCCGAGCTGAAGCGCCGCGACGCGGTCGAGCGGCAGCGGATCGATGTCGAGCTGGCGCTGGAAAGCGAGCGGATCACCTCCTCCAGGACCCGCGAGGTGCTCAACATCGACCAGAAGCGAGCGATCGAGCTCGCCGACGAGGAGCGCGTGATCGCGCTCGCCGCCAAGCGTTCGGAGCGGATCGATGCCGACCGGCAGGTCAAGCAGGCCGAGATCACGGCCCTCAAGGAGGTCGAGACCACCGATGTGACTCGCGAGCAGGCGCTGGAGGCGGCGCGCATCGAACGGCGCCGTTCGATCGAGCAGCTCGAGGTCGCCCGCAATCAATCGCTGCAGGAGGCCGAGATCGCGGCGCGTGAAGAAGTGGAGCGCGCCCGCATCGCCTCCGACCGCGGCCTCGACGAGGCCCGGATCGGCCGCGAACGCGAGCTGCGCAAGCTCGAGGTAAACAGGGAGAAGGACGTCGAAACCGCCTTGATGGAGAAGGCGATCGCGCTGCACCAGAAGTCGCTGGAGGAATCCGCGGCGCGCGCTGCCGCCGAGGACGCAAGGGTCCATGCCACCGAGGCGGCCGAGCGCGTCGTTACCGCGCGCGAGAGCGAGATCGCCAAGCGGCGTAAGACCGTCGAGGTGCTGCTCGCCGAGAAGCAGGCCGAGGAAACCAGGATCGCGGCCGGGGCCGAACGGGTCCGTGCTACGGTCGAGGCCGAGGCCCAGCGCCTGCTCAACGAGGCCGAGAACGTGCTGACCGACCAGGCGCGCTACTCGCTGTTCCGCCGCAAGCTGCTCGACCGGATCGAGGGCATCGTGCGCGAGAGCGTCAAGCCGATGGAGAAGATCGAGGGCATCCGCATCCTCCAGGTCGACGGGCTCAACGGCAATGGCGGCGGTTCCGGCCGCAGCGCCACCGACGAGGTGATCGATTCGGCGCTGCGCTACCGCGTGCAGGCGCCGCTGATCGACTCGATCCTGTCGGATATCGGCGTCGAGGGCGGCAGCCTCGCGAAGATGCCCGGCCTGATCCGCGAGGCCCGGGACATGCAGGGCATCAAGGACTCCGCACGCAAGAGCGGCGCCGACGCCAAGCCGGCAGCGCCCGAGGGCGGCGGCGAGCCGCGCCCCGAACGCACGCCGCGCAAGAAGGACTGAGCTCGCAACATGGCACGGGTTTACGTCTCTACTGTCGTCAACGCCCGCAACGACCGGGTCTGGGCGCGCGTCCGTGATTTCAACGGGCTGCCGAACTGGCACCCTGCGATCGCCGAAAGCCGGATCGAGGGCGGCGAACCCTCGGACAAGATCGGCTGCGTCAGGGATTTCCGCCTGCGCAACGGCGATCGCATCCGCGAGAAGCTGCTCGGCCTGTCCGACTACGACATGTTCTGCACCTACTCGATCCTGGAATCGCCGATGGGCGTCGAGAACTATGTCGCGACGCTGCGGCTGACACCGGTCACCGATGGCGACCAGACGTTCATGGAGTGGACCGCCGAGTTCGACTGCGCGCCGGAGCGCGAGGCCGAGCTTGTCAACAATATCGGCGGCGGTGTGTTTCAGGGCGGGTTCGACGCACTGAAGCGGGCGTTTGGGGGGTAGCGAAAATGCGTAGGTCAACTTTTTCCACGCAGACGGTCCACCTCTCCCCCTGCGGGAGAGGTCGGATCGCATCGCGAGATGCGATCCGGGTGAGGGGTGGCAGTCTCTCGAGGGACCTGAGCCCCCTCACCCGCGCCTCCGGCGCGACCTCTCCCCGTTGGGGAGAGGTGATACGCGCGGCCGCATCGATGCAAACGCGAGATATTGGAAGCTGACCGTGCCGCACATCGTCAAGAGCACAATCCTGGATGCGCCGACCGACACCGTCTGGGCCGTGCTGCGCGATTTCAACGGCCATGACCGCTGGCACCCCGCGGTCGCGACCAGCGGGATCGAGCGGGCACAGCCGTCCGACAAGATCGGCTGTGTCAGGCGCTTCAAGCTGAAGGACGGCTCCGAGCTGCGCGAGCAGTTGCTCGCGCTATCCGACCTGGAGCAGAGCTTCAGCTACTGCCTGCTCGATACGCCGATCCCGATGTTCAATTACGTGGCGCATGTTCGCCTGCTGCCGGTCACCGACGGCGACCGCACCTTCTGGCACTGGGAGTCGCGCTTCACGACGCGGACCGAGGACAGGGACCGCATCACGCACATGGTTTCGGAAGACATCTACCAGGCCGGCTTCGACGCCATCCGCCGGCATCTGAAGGAGGCCGCGTAAGCGGGGAAGGACATCATGCCAGTCACGGTGAAGACCTTCACCAGCACCCATGACGCCGCGGCGGCGCTGTCGTCGGACCGCAGCGCCCGCTATCTCGGCGGCGGCACGCTGGTGATGCGGGCGCTGAACGAGGGCGACATCTCGATCTCGACCGTCGTGCGCGCCAGCGACCAGACGATGACGCGGATCGACGCGTCCGGCTCGCGCATCACGCTCGGCGCCGGCGTCACCTTCGCGCGGATCCTGGCCGAGCGCGATCTCGGCTTCCTGCACGGCCCCGCCCGCTCGATCGGCGGACCGGCGGTGCGCAACATGGGCACGGTCGGCGGCAATTTGTTCGCGCCGGTGCCGTATGGCGACTTCACGGTCGCGATGCTTGCGCTCGATGCCGTCGTGTCGGTGCAGGGCGGGCTTGGCGGCCGCGAGATCGCAATCGAGGAATTTTTGCAATCGCGCGACCGGCAGGCCGGCGTGCTGGTGCTCGCGATCTCCTTTGCCAAGCCGGGCAGCACTGAGGCCTTCCGCTACCGCAAGATCGCGCGGATCAAGCCCAAGGGCGGCGCGGTGATCACGCTCGCGGCGCATCTGCCGGTCAACGGCAGCCGCATCGTCGGCGCCCGCGTCGCGCTCGGCTCGATGGCGCCAACCCCGATCCGCGCCCGCGCCGCCGAGCGCGCGCTGGAAGGACGCTCGCTCGACACGTCCACGATCAATGCGGCTGCCGCGGCAGCCGTCGAAGGAACTTCCCCCGGCGACAATGCGCTCGCCAGCGCCTGGTATCGCCGCGAGATCGTCGGCGTCCATCTCAGGCGCCTGTTGTCCGGTCGGGAATAGATCGTCATGGCCAAGACCCCTCTGCAATTCAGCCACAACGGCCGCGACGTCGCGATCTTCGTCGACGGCGGCACCAATCTCCTGGTCGCGCTGCGTGAGCTGATCGGCGACATGACGCCGAAGTTCGGTTGCGGCCAGGGCGGCTGCGGCACCTGCAGCGTGCTGATCGACGGCGAGCTGCACCTCTCGTGCCTGACGCTGGCCGAAACGGTCGCCGGCCGCTCGGTCGAGACGCTCGACGGCATCAAGGACGGCCCCACCCTGCACCCGCTGCAACGCGCCTTCGCTGACAATTTCGCCGCGCAGTGCGGCTACTGCACGCCGGGCATGCTGATGGCCGCCAAAGCGCTGCTCGACCGCAATCCGCAACCGAGCCGTGCGGAGGTGGTCGAGGCGATCTCCGGCAATATCTGCCGCTGCACCGGCTATGAGCCGATCATCAACGCCGTGCTATCAGCCGCTTCCGGCGGCCGGGCCCGCGCGTAAGGGAACAATGCCATGCTGGAATTGCGCAAGGACCTCTTCGCCGACGAGCGCGACGACAATCTGAAGGAGATCGGCAAAGGCACGCAGCGCCAGGACATGCTCGGCCATGTCACCGGCACCTCGCCCTATTTCGACGACCACAAGCTGCAAGGCATGCTGCACCTGAAGGTGGTCCGCAGCGCCCATTCTCATGCGCGGCTGCGCCGCATCGACACTTCGGAGGCCGAGCGGTCGCAGGGGGTGCGACGCGTGATCCGCGCCTCCGACGTGCCGCGCAATTTGAACACGCTGCTCAGCCTGATCAATTTCGGCAAGGACGATGAGCCGTCGCTCGCGGTCGACAAGGTGCGCTACAAGGGCGAGCCGATCGTCGCCATCGTCGCCGACAGTCCGCGCGAGGCGTTTGAAGCCATTGCGAAGGTCAAGATCGACTATGAGCCGCTGCCGGCGGTGTTCGACGTTGAAGACGCGCTGAAGCCCGGCGCGCCCGTGGTCAACGAGGTCTATCCCAAGAACACCTTCACCTATCACGAGACCTATGATCGCCAGCAGTTGCGCTTCGGCGACGCCGACCGCGCCCTGGCCTCGGCCGACCATGTGCTGGAGCAGCGCTACCAGATGTCGCCGATCGAGCACGCGCCGACCGAGACCAACGGTTCGATTGCCGCACCCGACACCAACGGCCGCTACATCGTCTACACCTCGACACAGGCGCTGTTCTTCTCGGTCGACACCTGCGCCAAGATCCTCGATGTGCCCTCCAACACCTTCCACTTCATCGGCGGCACGGTCGGCGGCGGGTTCGGCGGCAAGGTCGATACCTTGACCGAGCCGCTGTGCATTCTCGGCGCGATGCTGACCGGGCGCCCGGTGCGCTACGTGTTCGGGCGCGAAGAGGAGATGCAATACGGCCCGCCGCGCGGTGCCGAGCGCATCTACATCAAGGACGGCGTGATGCGCGACGGCCGCGTCGTCGCCCGCAAGGTGCGCGCCTATTTCGACAGCGGCGCCTATACGCGGCTGTCGAGCTATGCGGCGGTGAAATGCGCCGCCCATCTGCCCGGCCCCTACACGATCCCGAACGTCCATGGCGACGTCTACTGCGTCTTCACCAACCGGACGCCCGCGACCGCGATGCGCGGCTTCGGTGTCACGGCGATGGATTTCGCCATCGAGTGCCAGATGGACAAGCTCGCGCATCTGGTCGGCATGGACCCGATGGAATTCCGGATCCTCAATGCGTATCGCGACGGCGACATGAAGGCGCACCGCCGCGAGGCCAAGAACACCGCGCTGATCGAATGCGTGCAGGTCGCCGCCGAGAAGGCCAAATGGCCGCTCCGCGAGGAGTTCAAGCGGATGTCGTCGCGCAAGGATGGTGGCGGGATCCGTGCCGCCGTGACGCTGACGCCGCGGGAACCGCACGCGTCGGCGGCCGCACCGGGCCAGCAGCGCACGACGTATGACCGCGCGCCGGCCGCGACCCGCGAGCCGCCACCGCCGCCCTCTTCAACGCCACCATCACCTCCGCCACCGCGGCAGGCCTCGCCGTCGCATGGCGCCACCCGCTTCTCTTCCGTCTTCGGCACCAGGAGGCGCTGACCATGACCCGGCATCGCGGACGCGGCATCGCGTCAGTCAACTATCCCATCGGGATGAATCTCGGCGGCGACCCGAGCCAGGCGCTGGTGCACTCCAACCCGAGCGGCAAGTTCACCGTGGCGCTGTCCTCGATCGATCTTGGCCAGGGCATGAAGTCAGTGACGCGGCAAATCTGCGCCGAAACGCTCGGCGTGCCGGTCGAGGACGTCTATGTCGACACCGCGGATTCGGACACCGGGCCGCATTGCATGGGCTCGTTCGCCTCGCGCGGCACCCACCGCGTCGGCAACGCGGTGATGGCGGCGGCGCGGGAAGCCCGTGGCGTGATGATGGAGGCGGCCGCCGAGGAGCTCGAGGTGAACGCCGCAGATCTCGAGACCGACGGCCGCGGCAACATCCACGTCAAGGGTGCGCCGCACCGCTCGATCTCGACCAAGGACGTCGCGATTGCCGCGCAGTTCAAGCAGGGCAAGACGATCTCCGGCCGCGGTATCTTCCTGGTGCCGCTGTCCGACGTCGACCCCGAAACCGGCGAGATGTCGCCGGCGACCTGTTATGCGCATGCCTGTCTCGTCGCGGAGGTCGAGGTCGACGACGAGACCGGCGAGGTCGACATGGTCAGGATGGATTCTGCCTATGAGCTCGGCCGCGCGCTCAATCCGCGGCTGGTCGAGCAGCAGCTGGTGGGCGGCGCCTGGATGGGTGTCAGCCACGCGCTCTACGAGACGCCGGAGCCCTATTATCCGGAGCCGGTGCATGGCCCGCGCGATTTCGTCGAATACCTGATGCCGGGCCCCGGCGATATCTGCCCGCACGACATTGCGGTGCTGGAACGCCCGGCGCCCGACGGCCCGTTCGGCGCCAAGGGACCCGGCGAGATGTGCGCCAATCCGGTGTTGCCCGCGGTCGCGAACGCGATCTTCAATGCAGTCGGCGTGCGTATCGACGACCTGCCGATCACGCCGGAGAAAGTGCTGCGCGCGATCAAGGCGCAAGGCGGCGCACGGCCGCAACCGCGGCGCTGAGGTCTCTTCATGCCGGTCCGCAGCAACATTGTCGGTATCGACAGCCCCGAGGCGCTGGAGAAGGCGCTGCGCGCGGCCTATTACCTCGCCGACGACGGCATCGCGACCGCCTCCTATCTCTCGCTCGCGCTCGGCAAGCCGCTGCTGCTCGAGGGCGCGCCGGGTGTCGGCAAGACCGAGGCCGCGAAAGCGATCGCCGCCGTGCTCGGCCGCAGGCTGATCCGCCTGCAATGCTATGAGGGCATCGACGCATCCGCCGCGCTCTATGAGTGGAACTATCCGCGCCAGATGCTGGCGATCCGGCAGGCGGGCGAAGAGAGCATCGACATCTATGGCGAGTCCTTCCTGATCGAGCGGCCGATGCTGGCCGCGTTGCGCGCGCCGGATGCGACCGTTCTTCTGATCGATGAAATCGACCGTGCCGATCAGGAGTTCGAGGCCTTCCTACTCGAATTCCTCTCCGACTTCCAGATCTCGATCCCCGAGCGCGGCACCGTGCGCGCCACCGAGCATCCCGTCGTGGTGCTGACCTCGAACCGGACGCGCGATCTGCACGAGGCGCTGCGGCGGCGCTGCGTCTATCACTGGATCGATTATCCGAATGCCGAGCGCGAGGCGCGGATCGTGATGATGCGGGCCTCCAGTGTCGCCGAGGCGACTGCCCGCGCCGTGGTCGCCGCGGTCGGCCGGCTGCGCCGCGAGCCGCTGAGCAAGGCGCCGGGGGTTGCCGAGGCGGTCGACTGGGCGGAGGCCGCAACCCTGCTGCACAAGGGGGGCGCGCGCTGGCCTGATGCGTTCAAGCGCTCGATCGGCGTTGCGCTGAAGGACGAAGAGGACCTGCATTTCATCTCGCCCCGGCTTGATGCGATCATAGCGGAGGCGGCCGCGTGAGCGACGACCTCAAGCTGCCGCACGCCGCGCAAATCTTCGTCACCTTTGTTGCGCTGCTGCGCGCCAACGGCTTCTCGGTCGCACCGGAACAGACGGCGAGTTTTCTCGCGGCGATCGAACTGCTCGGACCGCGCAGCCTGGAGCACATCCGTCAGGCCGGGCTTGCGACGCTGGCGCCGCCGCCGGAGCGCCGTGCAACGTATGACCGGCTGTTCGACATCCATTTCCGCGGCACTGATGCGATCGAGCAGGCCGAGGGCGAGGACGAGGAGACCGTTCGCCTGCAGGAGGAAGGCCGCGGCGAGGACGAGCCGCCGCTTGCCGATGAGGCCAACGAATCCGGCCTCGCCGCGGCGCGCGCCGAGGCGCTGGTCGAGCGACGATTTGCCCAGACCGCGACCAGCGATCCGCTGCGCCGGCTGGCGCGCGAGGCGGCACAGCGGCTGCCGCGTCGCCGCGGCCACCGGCGACGGCGTGCGAGGAGCGGCCCGTTCGCCGACCTCCGCCGCACTCTACGTGAAAGCGTGCGCAATGACGGCGAGGTGCTGCGGCTCGGACGGATGCGCCGCCGCCACCGCCCGCGCAAGATCCTGTTCCTGATCGACGTCTCCGGCTCGATGAAGGCGCGCACCGAGGAGAACATGCGGCTGGCGCACGTGCTGGTGCAGGCGGCCGGCAATGTCGAGGTGTTCACCTTCGGCACGCGGCTGACCCGCGTCACGCCGGCGCTGCGGCTGAAGCGGCGCGAGCAGGCGCTGAATGCGGCCTCCTTCCTGGTCAGCGACTGGGACGGCGGCACAAGGATCGGCGACGCGCTGCAGGCCTTCCTCGCCGTGCCGCGGTTCGGCGGATATGCCCGCGGCGCCGCGGTGGTGATCGTCTCCGACGGTCTCGAACGCGGCGATCCGGCCGCGCTGCGCGATGCCGTCGCAAAGCTGTCGCGCCGGGCCTGGCGCGTGAGCTGGCTGACGCCGCTGGCGACATCGCCCGGATTCAAGCCGCAAACCGAGGCACTGATCGCGATCCAGCGCTTTGTCGATGATCTCGTGGACGGCGGATCGAGCGCGGCAGTGGTCGCGCATCTGCTGTCGCTTGGAACAAGGAGAGCTGCGTGACCGGCATTGTCGACGCACATCATCACATCTGGCGCCAGGCCGATCTCGCCTGGCTGTCCGGCCCGATGCGGCCGCGCATCTTCGGCCCCTACGAGCCGATCCGCCGCGACTATCCGATCGAGGAATATCTCGACGACCTCAAGGGCGCCGGCGTCACCCGCTCGGTCTATGTCCAGACCAACTGGCCGAACGGCCAGTTCGAGGACGAGGCGGCCTGGGTGCAGCAGACCGCCGATCAGCACGGCTGGCCGCACGCGCTCGTCGCCTATGCCGATTTCACCGTCGACGACGTCCGTCCGCAGCTCGATCGGTTGAAGCGTTATCCTCTGGTGCGCGGGGTACGCATGCAGCTACACTGGCACGAAAACCCGCTCTACCGCTTCGCGGCCCGTCCCGATCTCTGCACCGATCCGGTGATCCGGCGCAATGTCGGCCATCTCGCCGACTATGGCTGGAGCTTCGACCTGCAGGTGTTCGCGCCGCAGATGGCCGATGCGGCCGGCCTCGCCGAGGCCTGCCCCGACGTGACGTTCATCCTGCAGCATGCCGGCATGCTGGAGGATCTGTCGCCGCAGGGCCGCGCCGCCTGGCGCGCCGGCATGGCCCGGCTCGCACAATGTCCCAACGTGGTGTCGAAGCTGTCGGGGCTCGGCACCTTCATCCATCGCAACGATGCCGCGCATATCACCGGCGTCATGATCGACACGGTCGCGATCTTCGGCGCGGACCGCTGCCTGTTCGGCTCGAACTTTCCGATCGAGAAGCTGTGGAGCAGCTACCGCGATCTCATCGACGCCTTCAAGGCGGCCGCCGAACGGCTCAGCCGCGAGCAGCGCGAGGCGATCTTCAGCACAACGGCGGCGCGGGTCTATCGGCTGGGGCCATAGGCGCGCTGCGGACGAACATAACAACGAACACGAATTGGGAGGGAGAAAGATGCCGTTGGAGATCAAGATCCTGGACTATGGCGATATCGAGCTGGAATCGAGCTTCCTCGTGCTCGGGCACAATTGCGGCCGCACCCGCCGAGTGCTGACGCTCGGCTTCCTGATCCTCGGCGGCCCCTACCCCGTGCTGGTCGATACCGGCTATCGCTCCAACCAGATCATGGAGACGCTCGGCATGCGCGGCCTCCAGTTCCACGAGAACATGATCGAGAACCAGCTCGCCCGCCACGGCGTGCGGATGGGCGACGTCCGTTTCGTCTGCCACACCCATCTGCACATCGATCATGCCGGCAAGGACGATCTGTTCCCGATGAACACGACCGTCGTCGTCAACCGCAAGGAGCTGGAATATTCCGTCTCCGGCCTGATGCACCCGCAATATCCCGCGCCCGACATCAAGCACCTGATCGACCGCCTGCACACCAAGAGCGCGCTGCGCTTCCTCGACCTCGAGATCACCGGCCCGGTCGAATTGATGCCGGGCGTCTATTGCGACGCCGCCAACGCCCATACCGAAGGCTCGATGAACATCCACGTCCACACCGCCGACGGCATCGCGACGATCTGCGGCGACGTGATCTATGATTTCAACGACCAGATCGTCACGCCGTTCAACGAAATCCAGGACGCCGAGCCGCGCACCACCGGCAATCACGGCACCAGCAAGCGCGCCGAGAAGGCCGCGATCAAGAAGCTGCTCTCCAGCTCGCGCTATCTGCTGCCGGTGCACGATCGCCCGGCGAAGATCGAGGGCGGCATGGTGGTCGGCCGGCTGCATGACCAGGTGCCCGGGCCCGTCGTCCAGAGCCTGCCGCAACGCAACTGGTTTCCGGCGTAACAGCGAGGACGAACGCGATGACGCATGTCACGCTGCGCGCGGAGTTCGAAGACCTGATCGACCCCTACGCGCCGGTCGGTCAGGTCGGCACGGGCTTCGATTTCACGGAAGGACCGATCTGGCATCCGCTCGATCATTTCCTGCTGTTCTCCGACATGCCCGGTGACGTGCGCCGGCGCTGGGATGCACGGCGCGGCGTGGTCGAGGTCAAGCGTCCGTCGAACAAGTGCAACGGCATGACCTATGATGCCGACCTCAATCTGATCGTCTGCGAGCACGCGACCTCCTCGCTGATCCGTGAGCGGCCCGACGGGCGGCGCGAGGTGCTGGCCTCGCATTACGAGAACCAGGAGCTCAACAGTCCGAACGACGTCTGCGTGCATTCCTCCGGTGCGATCTATTTCTCCGATCCCTGGTACGGCCGGATGCCGGTCTATGGCGTCGAGCGGCCGCGCCAGCTCGGCTTCCAGGGCGTCTACCGCGTGCCGCCCGGCGGCGGCGGACCGAAACTGCTGGTCGACCGTTATCTGTTCGAGCAGCCGAACGGACTGTGCTTCTCGCCCGACGAGCGCATCCTCTATGTCAACGACACCGTGCAGGCGCTGATCCGCGCCTTCGATGTCGGCGCCGACGGCTCGCTCGCCAATCCGCGCGTGTTCGCCTCCGGCATCCGCTCCGAGCTCGAGCCCGGCCTGCCCGACGGCATGAAGTGCGACCAGCGCGGCAATGTCTGGGTCACCGCACCCGGCGGCGTCTGGGTCTATTCGCCCGCCGGCGACCTGCTTGGCAAGGTCCGCCTGCCCGAGCTCGTCGCCAACCTCGCCTGGGGCGGCGCCGATTTCCGCACGCTCTATCTGACCGCGACCCATTCGGTGTACGCGATCCCGACCAAGGTCGGGCCGCGCCATGAGCCCTATATGAGCGGCAAGCGCGGCGCGGCGAGTGCCGCATCATCCGCACCTGCGCCTAACCTGACTGCCGGCGAGATGCAGATCGATCCGCATCGCTGCGCGATGATCATCCAGGACATGCAGAACGACGTCATCATGGATGGCGGCGCGTTCGCCTCTTCCGGCGCGCCGGCCCATGCCCGCCAGCAGCACGTCGTCGAGAATGTCCGCCGCGTCGCGGAGGCCGCCCGTGCCCGCGGCGTCGCCATCATCCACGTCTGGTTCGTGGTCGAGCCGGGCGCGCCCGGCGTGACGCTGAATGCGCCGTTGTTCGAGGGACTGGTCGACAGCAAGGCGATGGTGCGCGGCAGCTGGGGCGCGGCGCCGGTCTCCGGGCTCGAGCCGCGCCCGGGCGATTTCGTGGTCGAGAAGATGCGGATGAGCGCCTGGGAAGGTACCCGGCTCGAGACCATCCTGAAAGCCACCGGCCGCGACATGATCATCAACACTGGGGCCTGGACCAACATGTCGGTCGAGCACACCGCGCGCACCGGCGCCGACAAGGGCTATTTCATGATCGTGCCGGAGGATTGCTGCTCGACCATGAATGCCGACTGGCACAACGCCGCGATCAACTTCGCGCTGCAGAACGTCTCTGTCGTGACCAACGCCGACACCGTCATCAAGGCGCTCGGCTGAGGAGGCGCAGTGCCGAAGCTGCTTCACGTCGCCTGCTCTCCCCGCGCCGATTCGGAATCGGCAGCCGGAGCGCGCGTCTTTCTCGATCGCTTCCGCGAAGTGCGGCCGGACTGGGAGATCGACGCGATGAACCTGTGGCGCGAGCCATTGCCGGAGTTCGAGGGGTATCTGCTCGAGGCGAAATACGCCCGGATCGGCGGCAAGACGTTCACCAATTCGCAACACGACGCCTTTGCCGTCGCCGAGCGCCTGGCGCTGCGGCTGTCGCTGGCCGACCGCGTGCTGATCTCGACGCCGATGTGGAATTTTTCCATCCCCTACAAGCTCAAGCAGTGGCTCGATGTCATCATCCAGCCCGGCCTGACCTTCCGCTTCGATCCGGCGTTAGGTTATCTTCCGCTGCTCAAGGACCGCCCGACGGTCGTGATCATCGCCAGCGGCAGCGACTTCGTCACCGGCATGAACCGCCGCCGCATCGACATGGCGACGCCCTATCTGCGTGAGGCGCTGCGCTTCATCGGCGTCAGCGACGTCCGCTTCGTGCCGATCGGCCCGACCACCGGGCCTGCGGAGCCGATCCGCGCGGCGCGCGAGGCCGCGCACCGCCGGCTCGCGGAGATGGCGGGGCGGTTTTGAGCTACTCTCACCGCATCGTCGTCCCTGCGAGAGCAGGGACCCATAACCACAGGGTCGTGTTGTTGAAGCGAGCTGCGGCCCCAGCTCAGCAAGAGCAATTCGCATTTGTGGTTATGGGTCCCGGGTCGCGCTTCGCTTGCCCGGGACGACACCAAGTTTGTTGCACGGCCGGCGGACATACATCCGCATTCTCGCGACAGCGCCAACACTCGCTACGTTTCCGTCGGCGAAAACACGAGCCTGCACAACAGTCCCGGTGCGTTGTCGCGCAATTCGATGCGCGCGCCGTGCAGACTGGCGACCGCCGCGACCAGGCTGAGGCCGAGGCCGTTGCCTGGCGTATAGCGGCTTTGCTCGAGCCGATAGAAGCGCTTGAAGACGCGATCGTGCTGCTCGGCTGGGATGCCGGGGCCGTCGTCGGCGACCGAAATCACCGGCCCGCCCTCGTCGTTGTCGCAGGTCACGGTCACCCGTCCGCCCGGACGGCCATGCTTGATGGCGTTGTCGACGAGATTTGCGATGGCGTCGAACAGGAGGTCGCGATCGCCGGTGACCAATACTGCCGGATCGCCCGCTAGGTCGAGATGGGTGGTGACCTCTTCGGCGGCGGCATCGTAGAGCTCGACCACCTCGCCTGCGATCTCGACGAGATTGACGGTGCGGAACGCGCCCTTGCGCGCCCGCGTCTCGATCTCGGAAATCCGCGTGATCGACGCGAACATCCCGAGCACCGCGTCGAGATCGGCGATGGTGTCGCCGATCAGCGCCGCATCGCCCTCCCCGTTGCGCGGGGCGTGATAGGCCTTCTCGAGCCGGCCGCGCATGCGGGTCAGCGGCGTGCGCAGGTCGTGGGCGATATTCTCGCTGACCTGCTTGACGTCGCCCATCAGGGTCTGGATGCGATCCAGCATCAGATTGAGGTTCTCCGCGACGCGATCCCATTCGTCATGACTGCCATGGAGCGGGATGCGCTGGTCGAGGCCGGAGAGCATGATGGCGCGGCTGGTCGCATTGATCGACTCGATCCGGCCGACCGTTCGCCGCGTGACCCCGATGCTGGCGGCGGCCGCAAGGCCGATGATCAGCACGACGACCGCGATCCCCGCGGCCCTGATCTGCGCCATGAAGCCGTCGAGATCGCTGATGTCGCGGCCGACCAGCAACCGATCACCGCCTGGCAAGGTCTTCGTCACGGCGCGCACGAGCGCGGTTCCCGAAGGCAGCCCTGGCAGCGAGGTCCGAAATTCCGTCCATCCGTCCCCAGCGGTGTCGGCCGGCCATTGCTTGAGATTTCCCGCGAGCACCACGGAGCCGGTGCCAACCAGCAGATAAACCTGATCGCCCTTGTTTGCGATGCGTTGCGCGATCAACGCGGTCAGGCCATCGCGGCCGGACCGCGCATAGGCATCATCCAGGCTTGCCTGCTCGGTCATGATGGCGCGGTCGGACCTGTCGCGCACATAGGACAGCGTCGACCAGTAGACATAGGCGAAGATCGCGGACACGATGAGGCCGAACGTACCGATCGCGATCAACGCCAGGCGGAACGTCGACGATCTGAGGGTCTTAGCCAGGAGCACGGAGGCAGTACCCGATGCCGCGGATCGTGTGGATCAGCGGATAGGCTTGCTGGTCGTCGACCTTGCGGCGCACCCGGCCGACATAGACGTCGATGATGTTGGTGGAAGGATCGAAGTGCAGGTCCCACACGTGCTGCAGCAGCATGGCGCGCGACACCACGCGGCCTTCGTTGCGCGCGAGATATTCGAGCAGCTGAAATTCCTTCGGCAGCAGCGGAATCTTGCGGCCGCGGCGGCTTGCCGTCCGCGCGATCAGATCAACCGCGAGATCGCCGACCCGCAGGATGGTCTCCTTGGCAACGGTCTCGCTGCGGCGGCCAAGCGCCTCCAGCCGCGCCAGCAGTTCGACAAAGGAAAACGGCTTGACCAGATAGTCGTCGCCGCCGGCGCGCAAGCCGCGTACACGATCATCGACCTCGCCGAGCGCACTGATGATCAGGAACGGCACCGCGATGCCGTCGTCGCGCATCTGGCGCATCACCGTGATGCCGTCGATGTCGGGCAGCATGCGATCGATCGTGATCACGGCATAGTCGCGTGCCGCCCCCTGGCTCAGCGCCTCGCGGCCGTTCGCCGCCAGATCCACGTCATAACCGCTGCTGGTAAGCTCCTCGACGAGCTGTCCCGCGGTTTCCGGATCGTCCTCGACGACGAGAATGCGGCGGTGAGCTCCGGTCATGGTCTTGAACTCTCCGAGTTGTCCTGAACTCCCCGAGTTCTCAAACTCTCCGAGCGCCCCGCAACGGTCGCCGCCAGACTATCCCATTCCGGGGCTGGATGGAACGCCTGGCGACGGCCGCGACAACGGTGCGGTTCGTTGGGCGATCACCAATAGTCCCCGCACACATTGACCCATTGCAGACCGTACGACGTCCATACCCTGCGGTAGCAGCCGTCATAGTAATCGGCATAGATGGCGGGCCCGCCGAAGAAGGCGAAGCGATGGAAGCGGTGGTGGTGGAAGAAGCCGCCGTGATGGAAGAAGTGCGAGCCGTGGAATCCGGCGCCGGCGAATCGCGGGCCGAACGCGGGAGAACCTGCGAAGCGCGCGCCGCCAAAATGCCCACCGGCAAAATGCCCAACGCCGCCCATCGCGGCGAATGCCGCGCCGCCACCACGCATACCTCCACCGAAGCCACCGCCATGCATTCCGCCGCCAAAGCCGCCACCATGCATGCCGCCACCCATGGCGCCACCGAAGCCACCGCCGTGGCCGCCACCGAAGCCACCGCCGCCGCCATGTCCGCCGCCGCCACCACCGCCGCCCCTGGCGAGGGCTGCAGGTGCCAGCGCAACGCTGACGGCGAGCGTCGCTGCCGTGAGAAGCGTGAAGAGCCTGTTCGTCATGAAATCCTCCCTGATTGGGACCGCGGCGAACCTCGTGCCGCCGCATGCAGAGGATGACCAGAAGACGCAAGCGTGAGGCCGACTTCAACTGACAAATGCGCCAGATTCTGACGCCGGATTTAGGATTGGCGAACGCGCCGGCACGCGCGGCAAATGGCTGGATCACGGCCACGACTGCGTTGGCCGAGATCGACGGATATTTGGCTGAAATCAGCGGATAGCGCGCGTTGAATCGATCCGCCGGGTTTCTTAATCCTCGACCCGTCCGAGAACAACGATGTCGTCGAGAGCGCGTAGGCCCGGTTCACAATCTGTCGATCACCGGGGTCTCGCCTCCTCGCCGGCCATAACCCGATCCGCGATGCAATCGCCCCTCGCCCGGCCTCTCCGCGGTGGCGGGACGACGCGTGCCGACTTTCAACAAGGAGCTTTCGATGAGCGACGAGATCAAGAAGCCATTCCTGACCCACGCCTCCGGCGCACCCGTTGCCGACAATGTGAACATCATGACGGCGGGACCGCGCGGGCCGGCGCTTTTGCAGGATGTCTGGCTGATCGAGAAGCTGGCGCACTTTCACCGCGAAGTGATCCCGGAGCGTCGAATGCACGCCAAGGGCGCCGGCGCGCACGGCACCTTCACCGTCACCCACGACATCACGCGCTACACCAAGGCTAGCATCTTCTCGGAGATCGGCAAGCAGACGCCGATGTTCGCGCGGTTCTCCACCGTTGCCGGCGAGCGCGGCGCGGCGGACGCGGAGCGCGACATCCGCGGCTTCGCGCTGAAATTCTACACCGACGAAGGCAATTGGGACGTGGTGGGCAACAACACGCCGGTGTTCTTCTTCCGCGATCCCCTGCGCTTCATCGACCTCAACCACGCGATCAAGCGGCATCCGCGCACGGGCGTGCGCGAGCCCGACATGAACTGGGACTTCTGGACGCTGCTGCCGGAAGCGCTGCACCAGGTCACCATCGTCATGAGCGAGCGCGGCATTCCGAAGAGCTTCCGCCACCAGCACGGCTTCGGCAGCCACGCCTACAGCATGATCAATGCCAACAACGAGCGCGTCTGGGTGAAATACCATTTCCGCACCCGGCAGGGTGTCCAGAACCTGACCGACGCCGAGGCCGAAGCACTGATCGGCAAGGACCGCGAGAGCCACCAGCGCGATCTGTTCAATAACATCGAGCGCGGCGACTTCCCGCGCTGGACGCTGTTCATCCAGGTGATGACGGACGCGCAGGCCAGGGCCTTCCCGTTCAACCCGTTCGACCTGACCAAGGTGTGGCCGAAGGCGGATTATCCCCTGATCGAGGTCGGCCATTTCGAGCTCAACCGCAACCCGGAGAACGTCTTCGCCGAGGTCGAGCAGGCGGCGTTCACGCCGGCCAATGTCGTGCCCGGCATCGGCTATTCGCCGGACAAGATGCTGCAGGCCCGCCTGTTCTCCTATGGCGACGCGCAACGCTACCGGCTCGGCGTCAACCACCACCAGATCCCGGTCAACGCGCCGAAATGTCCGTTCCACAGCTATCACCGCGATGGCGCGATGCGCACCGACGGCAATCTGGGCGCCACGCTGACCTACTGGCCGAACAGCCACGGCGAATGGACCGACCAGCCGCAACTGAACGAGCCGCCGCTCGAAATTGTCGGCGCGGCGGCACATTGGGATCACCGCATGGACGACGACCACTGGCAGCAGCCGGGCGATCTGTTCCGCAAGATGAATGCCGCACAAAAGCAGGCGCTGTTCGACAACACCGCCCGCCAGGTCGGCCAGGCGTCGAAGCACATCCAGGAACGGCACGTTGCGAATTGTAGCAAGGCCGATCCCGCCTACGGCAAGGGCGTGGCGGACGCGCTCGCGCGGTATGCCAAGGGAGAGCTGTAGCCGGGACAGCCCATCCGCCCCGTCATCCCGCGCAATGGCGTAGCCATTGTCGCTGGAGGTGCGAGCTCTTGCGAGCCTCGAAGGATGCACGGCCCCGTCTCCGGCCGATTCATCCTTCGAGGCCCGCGCCGCGGGCACCTCAGGATGACGGGGACGGCTTAGGCGCCTCGGTCAGACGCGTCACGTGGTCGATTTTCGAACGGGGCCGGCAGCCTTGGCTGCCGCCCTCGTCTGCGGCTCAGGTCGGCTTGCCGCGCCCGCTCTTCTCGGCCGCGCGGCGCAGCGCCTCGGCGAGCGCGCCGCCGCCGGACTGCTCCTGCGGACGGCGCGGAGCCGACGACGTCATCTTGGCCGAGCCGCGCGAGAAATCGCGCGACGGGCCAGCGTTGTCCTTCTTCGGACCGATCTCGTCGTCGAGCCGCAGCGTCAGCGCGATGCGCTTGCGCGCGACCTCGACGTCCAGAACCTTGACCTTGACGATGTCGCCCGGCTTCACCACCTCGCGCGGGTCCTTGATGAAATTCCTCGACATGGCGGAGATGTGCACCAGGCCATCCTGGTGCACGCCGATATCGACGAAAGCGCCGAAGGCGGCGACGTTGGTCACGGTGCCTTCGAGGATCATGCCCTTCTTGAGATCCTTGACCTCTTCGACGCCATCCTTGAACACCGCCGCCTTGAACGCCGGACGCGGGTCGCGGCCGGGCTTTTCCAGCTCGCGCAGAATGTCGGTGACGGTCGGCAGACCGAAGGTGTCGTCGACGAAGGATTGCGGCCTGAGCCCGCGCACCACATCGGCATTGCCGATCAGCGCCTTGATATCGCTCTTGGTGGCCTCGAGGATACGGCGCACGACAGGATAGGCTTCCGGGTGCACGCCGGATGAATCGAGCGGGTCCTCGCCATTGCTGATGCGCAGGAAGCCGGCGCATTGCTCGAACGCCTTCGGCCCGAGCCGCGGCACCTCCTTCAGTGCCTTGCGCGACTTGAACGGGCCGTTGGCGTCGCGATGCTGCACGATGCTCTGCGCCAGCCCCTGTCCGATACCCGACACCCGCGAGAGCAGCGGCACCGAGGCGGTATTGGCATCGACGCCGACCGCGTTCACGCAGTCTTCCACCACGGCATCGAGCGAGCGCGCCAGCTTGGCCTCGCCGAGATCGTGCTGGTACTGGCCGACGCCGATCGCCTTCGGATCGATCTTGACGAGCTCGGCCAGCGGATCCTGCAGGCGCCGCGCGATCGAGACCGCGCCGCGAATGGTGACGTCGAGGTCGGGCAATTCGTTCGAGGCGAAGGCGGAGGCCGAGTAGACCGATGCGCCGGCTTCGGAGACCACGATCTTGGTCATCTTTCGCTCGGGCAGCCGCTTCACGAGCTCGGCGGCGAGCTTGTCGGTCTCGCGCGAGGCGGTGCCGTTGCCGATCGCGATCAGCTCGACGCCATGCTCGATCGCGAGCTTGCCGAGAATGGCCAGCGCCTCGTCCCAGCGCCGCTGCGGCTCGTGCGGAAAGATCGCCGTATGCGCCACCACCTTGCCGGTGGCATCGATCACCGCGACCTTGACGCCGGTGCGATAGCCGGGGTCGAGCCCCATGGTGGCGCGCGGGCCGGCCGGCGCCGCCAGCAGCAGATCGCGCAAATTCGAGGCGAACACGCGCACCGCCTCGGTCTCGGCCGCGGTCCACAGCCGCATCCGCAGGTCGATGTTGAGATGGATCTGGATCTTGGTACGCCAGGCCCAGCGCACCGTCTCCGTCAGCCACTTGTCGCCCTTGCGGCCCTGGTTGGAGATCGCAAAGCGGTTCATGATCCGGAGTTCGTAGAGGCCGGGCACACCCGCCACAGGCTCCTGCGCCTCCGGCTTGATTGCGAGGTCGAGGATCTCTTCCTTCTCGCCGCGGAACAGCGCCAGGATGCGATGCGACGGCAGCTTCGGCAGCGGCTCGGAGAAATCGAAATAGTCCTTGAACTTCTCGCCTTCGGTCTTCTTGCCGGTGCGGACGGTCGAGGCCATGATGCCGTTCGACCACATCTCCTCGCGCAGCGCCCCGATCAGGTCGGCATCCTCGGCGAAGCGCTCGACCAGGATCGCGCGCGCGCCGTCCAGCGCGGCGGCGACGTCGGCGACCTGCTTTTCGGCATTGACGAAGGGCGAAGCGGCCTCGTTCGGATCGTTCTGCGGCTGGGTCAAAAGGAGATCGGCGAGCGGCTCCAGCCCGGCCTCCTTGGCGATCTCGGCCTTGGTGCGGCGCTTCGGCTTGTACGGCAGATAGATGTCTTCCAGGCGGCCCTTGCTGTCGGCCGCCATGATCTGAGCTTCGAGCGCGGCATCGAGCTTGCCCTGCTCGCGAATCGAATTGAGCACCGCGGTGCGCCGTTCCTCGAGCTCGCGCAGATAGGTCAGCCGCTCTTCCAGTGTGCGCAGCTGGGCGTCATCGAGCGCGCCGGTGAGCTCCTTGCGGTATCGCGCGATGAACGGCACCGTGGCGCCGCCGTCGAGCAGCGTCACCGCCGCCTCGACCTGCTCGTCGCGAACTCCCAGCTCCTGCGCAATCTGATGATGGATCTTTGCCACGCCTGTCTCTCTCACCCCGTTGCGCCGCCAAATCACCGATGGCGCGGACGCCGCTTATGGACCATCCCGGAATGATTCATCAAGGCGCGCTGTGGATCAAATTTGGCGCCTTGCGCGCGCTATTTCCGGGATGTTGGCCGTCCGCGACTTGACAAATAGACCCGCGCCGCATTGCCGCCGAAAATCGCAGCTCTTGCTTCACTTGACAAATCAGCAAGCAAGGTCTCTGCCGCCGCGAACCATTGCGCATAGCCGCCGGCAAGATTGACGACCGGCCAGTCGCTGCCCCACAGCATCCGCTGCGGCCCGAAACATGCCAGTCCATGATCCACGGCCTCGCGCAAATCGGCGACCTGCCAGTTCGGCGCCGCCTCCGTCGCGAGGCCCGACAGCTTGCAGACGACGTTGGACCGTAACGCAAGGCTTGCGATGTCAGTCTTCCAGGCCGCGATGTCGCCGGTCGCGAGTTGCGGCTTGCCGAGATGGTCGAGCACGAATTGCAGGTCCGGATGGCGATCAACCACCTGAACAAGCCGTGGCAAATGGCGCGGCAGCGCCAGCGCGTCGAAGACCAGATCATGCCGCACCATGGCCTCGAGCGGCGCCGCCAGTTCCGGCCGCAGCAGCCAGTCATCATCGGCGATGTCCTGCACCATCGGCCGCAGACCGACCAGCAGTTCGCGATCGGCGATCGCATCGATCCGCGCCGCGGCATCGGCGGCATCGAAATCGATCCAGCCGACCACGCCGCGTACCAGCTCCGAGCCCTTGGCGACGTCGAGCATGAACGCAGTCTCCGCCTCGGTCGGCGCCGCCTGCACCAGGATCGTACCCTCGATGGCGGCCGCGGCGAGATGCGGCATCAGGTCGGCCAGGCCGAAGTCGCGGTAGATCGGCCCGCGTTCGGGCGTCAGCCAGCCGTAATCGGCGCGCGCCAAGGTCCACACATGGTGATGGGCATCGATCCGCATCATGCCGGCACCGGCGCGTGCTGATCGAGCAGCCGCTCGGCTTTCAGGTCACGCCAAAGCGCGGCGGGGACGGACGACGACAAGGCGGCGGCGTTGCGCTCGACCTCCTGCGGAGTTTGTGCGCCGAGCACGACGCTCGCGACCGCCGGATGGCCCAGCGCGAAATGCAGCGCGGCGGTCGCGAGCGCCACGCCGTTGATACGGCAGACGCGTTCGATTGCCGCCACCTTCCGCATCACGTCGGGCGGCGCGTCCTTGTAATTGTACTTGGCGCCGGCAACCGCGCCGGTCGCCAGGATGCCGGAGTTGAACACGCCGCCGAGCATCACGCCGATGCCCTGCGCCTGCGCCAGCGGCAGGAATTCGGCAAGCGCGGGCTGCTCGAGCAGCGAATAGCGGCCGGCAAGCAGCATGGTGTCGAACCTGCCGGCCCTGGCAAAGCGCACGCACATCTCGGCCTCGTTAACGCCGATCCCGATGCCCCTCACCACGCGCTCGGCGCGCAACTTGTCGAGCGCGACATAGGCGCCCTCCATCGCCTCGCGGAATCTGGCTTCGATCGCATCGGCGCCATGGGTCCAGACGTCGACGTCGTGGATCAACAGCAAGTCGATATGATCGGTGCCGAGCCGCAGCAATGACTGCTCGACGGAGCGCATGGTGCCGTCATAGGAATAATCGACCACCGCGCGATGCGGCTGGCCGCCGACGAAGTTCGAGCCGTCGCCGCGGCCATGGAACGCGTCCATCCAGCGCCCGACCTTGGTGCAGACGACGATATCGTCACGCGCCACGCGGCGCAACGCGGTGCCGCAGCGATGCTCGGCGAGACCATGCCCGTAGAGCGGTGAGGAATCGAGCAGGTTCACGCCCAGCGCAAACGCCCGTTCCGCGGCTGCGATCGCTGTGGCGTCGTCGAGCCTCGTGAAGAGGTCGCCGAGCGGCGCGGTGCCGAAGCCGAGGATGGAAACGTCGAGCCCGGTGCGGCCGAGCCTGCGGCGCGGCAGTGCCGACGCAGGCGCCGGATGTGAGGATGGAGATTGGTTCACCGTGACGGCTCCCTTGCAGTTTTCTTGCTTGCAGGGAGAGTAGCCTCGCAGGCGATCCGAGCACAAGCGGACACGCCGTCAAGCGACAGTCGAAAGTTCCGTGCCACCGTGGATCCGACGTGAGAACGCGATCCTATTCGTCGCCGGAGTTGATCTCCTTGGCCACATTGTCGACCACCACGGGACTTTCGAAGTATGTAACCGTCGGATCGGCGCCGTATTTGTCCCGGGCGCGGGCGCGCCACGCAGCGGTGTACAGCGCTTCCGCCTCACCCCTCGAGTTCCAGAAATAGATGCCTCCGGCCGTCATGCCGTCCTCGGACAGCACGTAGGTCTTGCGAAACAGCCCCGGTACGTCGCGATAGAGCGATGCGGTGCTCAGGAAGATGCTGCGCGCTTCCTCGCGCGTGACCGGCTTTGGCAATTTGAACGTCGTGACGGCGGTGATCATCAGAACCTCCCGAGGGACCATTCTTGACATGATCATCAAACTTGACAATTATGTCAATAATGATCCGGTGGAGCGAATCGCATGGTAGGTGTGCGTCAGTTTGACGAGGACGCGGTGATCGCGACCGCACTCGACGTGTTCTGGCGCAGGGGCCTGCACGACGCGACCATGCAGGACCTCGCGGAGGCGACCGGCGTACAGCGCGGCAGCCTCTACAACGCCTATGGCGACAAGGAAGCGATCTTCCTGCGCGCTTTCGATCGGTATGCCGGGCAATTCCTGGATGCGGCCGGCAACGCGCTGTCCCACGACGACGCCGCGGCGGGGCTGGGGCACTTCTTCGACATGATCATCGTCAACATGACCGACGGCTCGCCGACGCGCGGCTGCCTGACCACGCGCACGGCGCTCGACGCGGCCATTTCAAGCGCGGATGTGCGGCAGCGCGTGCGGGATGTGCTCACGCGGCTCGAGCAGCTGATCGGCAAGGCCCTCGGCAAGGCGCTGGGCAAGCGCAGCGCGGCCGATGCGAACCGGCTGGCGCGCGTCATCGTGACGTACACGCGCGGGCTGGCGGTGATGGAGCGTGCCGGATACAGTCGCAAGCAGTTGAGGGATTTGGCCGCGACGTTCATCGACGCGGTCGTTGGCCATGCCTGAGGTCACGGTTCAGCCCGGCTGCCTGCGCGACCATGCGCCGACGAAGGTCGGCAGCGCAAAAACGCCCTGCGTGGCGACCACCTCGCTGCGCAGGCGCTCGGCAAAACTGTCCAGCGCCAGATCCGCTTCCGTGGCAACGCCGAGCTTGACGATATGCGGCAGATTGCTGCGCAGGCCGCTCGCCATGTAGTCGTAACCGTCGAAATCCGTCCCGCCTCCGGCCGGGGCAAACAGGCTCATGCGCGGCGCGGGAAGCCCGGCCGCCACGAAGGCGCCGTGCAACGACAATCCCATGCGGTTGTTCAGACCCGCCCGGTGGAACATCTCCTTCACAATGCCCCACGCCTGCGACAGCAGCGGCGATGGCGGATTGGCGATCGGCCCCTCGCCCCAGTCGAGATCCTGGAACGCCACGAGGCCATCGGGCTTGACGTGCCCGAGCAAGTGTCGAATCAGCGCCGCGGGATCCTTCACATAAATCAGCACGAGCCGGCCGACGACCGCATCGAAATCCCGGTCGAGCTCGATCGTGCTGATATCGCCGACCCGGAACGAGACCTGGCTCAGGCCGAGCGAGCGCGCCGTGCCCGCGGCTTCCTCGACGATGGCGGGGTTGCTGTCGACCCCGACGACCGCCCCGCTTTCGCCAACCAGGCCAGCGGCAATGAAGGACACGTTGCCGGCTCCGCTTCCGACGTCGAGCACCTTCATGCCCCGCGAGAGCCCGGCCTCCTTCAGGAGTTGCCATGTGGACGCATCGTAGAGCTGCGACTGGCGCTTGAGCCTGTCGGTCTCCGCGGTCGAACGCCCCATCACATAGTTCGGATCGTAGCCGGACGTCTCTTGCATGGATCTACCCGCTTCGGTTCGTGAATATCAGGTGCCGGATTGCCGTTCGCCCGTGCTCGCCGGATGCAGGCTCGACAAGAAAGCTTGCAGATCCGACGCGAAGCGCTGCTCGAACGCGATGGCGCGGTGGGGTGAATGCCCGCATCCCTCATAGCGAACGATGTCGGCATGCGGATTGTCGTGCGCGAAGCGCGCATCGTGGTGCTCCAGCAAGGCCGCCCCACATCCAGGATCGGCCTGAATGATCCTGACGGGACAGAGGAATTCCCGCCCGGTCGGAATCGCCGCAAGAACGGAGGTCGCAACGTTTCCGTCTGCCCAGCACCGCCCGTCTTGCCGCTGCAGCGCTGACGCATGGCTCAACAGATGTCGGGAGCCGTAATGATCGCTACCGATCCCGCCCATGGGTGTCGGAGAGTCTGCGAGGAACGCCAGGTAGGTGCCGAGTGGCGCGCGCGCCTGCTGCCACGCCGCCTGACGCGCGCTGACGATCGAAAACAGTTTTGGGAATGCCGATTTCTCCCACTCGCCCGGCTGCCCAAGATACCATGGCGGATCCTCGAGGAAGGCGGCGCGCACATTGGCATCACCGCGCTGTGCCAGCACACCGGCAACGCAGCCGCCGAGTGAGTGCCCGACAATCACCGCCGGACGTCCGATTGCGGCCAATGCGGTCGCCGCGTCCGAAACATAGTCGGCGAGCGCGTAGCTCGGGGCCCGATCCGAGTGCCCGTGTCCCCGGAAATCCAGTGTCCAGACCCGGTATTGATCCTTCAGCCGGCCGCCGGTTTCCTGCCATGTGTCTCGGCTGAGCGACAGGCCGTGCAGAAACAGGATCGGTTCACCGTCCGGCGGGCCATCGACCGAAGCCGCAAGCCTGACGCCGTCATTGTCGAGCGTAATATCGGTCACCGAACATCTCCGTTGCGAAATACCATGAGCATCCGGCATCGGTCCGCCGGCTTGCAGTTCGGCATGACCTGCCGTCCGCCGGTCTCAGCGTCCGATCTGCCGGAACTTGTGTGTGAGGCCGTCGAGATAACCGACCCAGGTCGAATTGATCGGCTGGTTCTCGATCAGCGCGTGAAAGCGGATCATCATGCAGATCAAAAATAGCGGCTGGATGAATGCCGCGCGCACCGTCACCGCCAACAGGGCCGCGATGAAGACGGTGACCATGGCGCCATATTCCCCGACAGCCTCCGGCAACCAGACCGTCACCACGCCGGCGGGGACCAGCAGCAGCAGGCAAAGCAGGATGCTGAGGATGCGCTCGACGATGACCATCCAGACCGACGTCGCCAGGATCGGCTTGGCGTTCTGGCAATAGTAGACCAGTCCATCCTGGATGTTGCGCCTCGGATCGTCGCCGCCGCGCGCCAGATCGTAGGACAGCACCACCTTGTCCAGATAGCGCGTCGCGGCCGACAGATGGTGTTGAGCAGACCGACGATCGCCTTCATGCCGGGCGCCGGCAGCCAATCGCCAAGCGTATCGAGCGCATTGTGAAACGCGCGGAGCACGGCGCGGATCAGCGCACCAAGTCCGAACAGGATCGCGACCTCGCCGAACCGGTCCATCACGATCCGGCGGCCGTAGGCGAACTGCCCTTCGCTGCCGTTGCCGATGCGGCCATGCGTGATCAGCTCGGTCAGCACGGCGACATGGCCGCAGGCGATCATATTGAGCGTGTAGCGCAGGATGGCGCCCCAGATCCATCCGCCGAGCAGCAGGATGCCAAGCAGCCAGCAATAGCCGAACACGCTGGCGACATGGGTGCCGAGCCAGACCGCGCCGCCCACGGCGACGATGGCCCAGACCACGCACGCGGCGGCAAAGCCCAGCAACACGCCCCATCGCGCCAGCGCATAAGGCAGGGTCTCGAGCAACAGTTTCAGCGCGGCGCCAAGACCGTGATCGCGCACCAGCAGCGGGTAGGAGTGGGACGGTCCTTGAGACGGTCCTTGGGATTGTCCCGCAGCGTGCCAATCGGCTGAACCGCTGCGGCCGCCGCCATTGCTCAGGCTTATGTCAGACACGTGTCGCCTCTTGGGTTGTCGTGATCGACCTAAATTGGATTCAAAGGGATCGTTGTTGCGGGATCAGTTCGATGACCCATGCGGCATCCTGCCTTGTCCGCCGCGGACCAGGCGTCACAGCGCCAACACCTCGGGGCTGGCAGAGGGTTGGTCCGTTGGCGCTGTGAGCCGGCGCTCAGGCCGCGACATCGATCAGGGAGGAGCGCCGATGTCGCGGCCAGCGATCTCATTGACCGGCTGCTGGCAGCTCGGCGTAGTTGCCGTCCTTGTCGCGGCGGTACACGACGTAGTCGATCAGGGTGATGTCACCCTTCGGCGTGTAGCTGATGTTGCCGAGCACGGTGTCCCAGTTTCCACTCTTGATGGTCGCTGCGATCTTCTTGGCGTCCGTGGTCTGGGCGCGGGTGACGGCCTGGCTCCAGATCTGGAAGGCGGCATAGCTGTAGAGCGTGTAGCCGTCCGGATCGATGCCCTTGTCCTTGAACTTCTTCAAGGTCGCGGCCGCGGTCACCTTCTTGCGCGGATCGGGCGAGAAGGTGAACAGCGAGCCCTCGGCAAGCGGACCCGCGATCGCGGCGAACTGCTTGTCGACCAAGGCGTCGCCGCCCATCAGCACGGCATTGACGCCCTGCTCGCGCATCTGGCGCAGGATCAAGGCCGCCTCGGCGTAGTAGCCACCGACATAGACGAAATCGATCGATTCCTTCTTGAAGCGGGACACCAGCGCGGCAAAATCCTTGTCGCCCTTGGTGTAGGCTTCATAGAGCTTTTCCTTCACGCCCGCCGCGTTGATGGCGCTCTTCGTTTCGTCGGCAAGGCCTTTGCCGTAGGTCGTCTTGTCGTGGATGATCGCGACGTTCTTGGTCTTGTAGTTCTTGATGATATAGGCGGCCGCGACCATGCCCTGCTGGTCATCGCGGCCGCAGACGCGGAACGTGTTCCACAGCCCGCGCTCGGTGAAGAGCGGGTTGGTCGAGCCCGGCGTGATCTGCAGCACATTACCTTCGGCATAGGCGTCCGAGGCCGGAATCGAGGTCGACGAGCAGAAGTGCCCGACCACGAACGGAATCTTCGCGCCTGCCATCTTCTCGGCAACCGAGACCGCCTGCTTCGGATCGCAGGCGTCGTCGCCGACTTCCAGCTTCAGCTTCTTGCCGAGCACGCCGCCCGCCGCATTGATGTCGGCGATGGCGAGGTCAGCACCGTTCTTGAACTGCTGACCGAAGCTCGCCTCCGAGCCGGTCATCGGCCCAACCACGGCAACACTGATATCCTGGGCCACGGCCGCGCTGGACAATGCCAGGCTCGTGCCAAGCGCAAGAAAGTATCCTCGAAGTGCAAACTTCATCATATTCTCCTCGATGGTCTCAAGTCGCCTCAATGCATCGCAATCGACTGGTGTCGCCGGCCGCAACGATCACCGGGGGCTGCCTTGTATGCGCGCGATGAGCAGCAGGCTCGGACTGAGGCGACGGGGGATTGGACATATGCGACATTAGGCAACAATGTGAAACACGTTGCCGTGCATTGGCGCCTGGAATCGCCCTGTGTGCGCGTCAGCACATGGCTGATGGCTTGTCCGATCACGGCCGCACCAATGGCTCGGGCTCTGCCGGCTTGACGCCGGCTCCGACCGGTGCTGCCGCCTCAACGTGTGGCGCTTGTGCGCGCCTCCACCGGCCGCTAATGATCACCGCCTCGCACGGGCCGTGATCGGTTGCGGAGAGCCGTAAGGAACGGTCGGGCCGCATCAGGGGAATTCAGACGGTCGGTCAGGAACGCCGCGGCGCCGCGCGAATATCCGACGGCGTCACGCCGTAGTGCCGGCGGAAGGTGCGGTTGAAGTAGGACAGATCGCCGAACCCGACTTCGAAGGCAATCGTGCCAATGGTGGTGCGGCTGTGGCGCGGATCGGTCAGCAGATGATGCGCGCGCGCCAGGCGCTGGCCGAGCACGAATTCCGAGAATGTCGAACCCGCGCTCTCGAACAGCCTCTGGATATGGCGCGGCGTGAGCTTCAGCCGCGCAGCCACCGCGGGCAGCGTGAGGTCGCCATAGCTGAGATTGTCGCTGATATCGGCCTTGACCGCGGCAAGCCGGGCAGCCGCCAATCCGCCGTCCTCCGCGGCAACCGCCGCATCCCGGTTGGCGCCGATGATCAGCGCACCGAGATCGAGCAGGTGCTTGACGACGGCGCCGCGCAACTCGGGAGTCGAAAGCTGGTAGCTATCGTCGAGTTCCCTGATGTAAAGCGCCAAGAGGCGCATCGCCTCCGTGTTCGCGGGCAGGGGGCGGATCAGCATGTCTTCGGGATCGTTGACCAGCGAGGCCAGCGCCTTGCGCGGCAGCCGGAGGCCGACGAAGCGGCTCGGCGACACGGGCGCCACCATGGTGCCGGCTTCCGCGCTCGACTGCAGCACGGCCTGGCCCGGGCCGAGCTCGATATCGCGGCCGCGCTGCGAGGCACGGGTGTTGCCGCTCGTGATGATCGTCAGCACCAGGTCGTCGGTGCCGTCGAGCAGTTCGCGCGGTCTAGCGATCTTGAGATTGCTGCACGCCCACGATCCGATGCCGAGCCCGAACAATTCGCGCACATTCGCTTCGGCATGAAACGCGCCGTCGTCGAGCGGCTCCGGATCGAGCTTGACGATCATCCGCCCGATCTGCTCGCGAAAAATCGGCAAGCGGTCCCGCTCGCCGAAATGCGCGGTCGAGAATCGAAACCCTGTGATATCGCCCGACTGCATTGTCATCGGCTCGCCCCATGGTGGCGGAAGTCGCCGCTCATATACGGCTGTTTTGTGGCTGCGCACAGCGCAGCATGGGCGCCATGCAGCGCGGCTGCAAACGTGAACCTTTCGCGGGTTCCGCCGATGGCTCGATCTGACAAGTGTCAAGCATCGCGCATAAGCTTCGCAAATGCGCAGCGCAGCGCGCGCGACGCTCATCTGACGTCGTGCGCGAGATCGCGACCGGGGATAGAATCGTCCTCGATCGATAAACCGGAAGACGCCGTCCATGTCGGAGTGTGGACAATTATAATTGACTGACCGGACGGTCAATAGTAATCCAGACGCAGGTCACGCGACCTTCGGTCATCAGAAGCCGCAACGGGAGGTAATCATGGTCAGCGATTTGGTGTTGACCGATATCCGCGACGGATATCGCGTCCTGACGCTCAACAGGCCCGATCGCCTGAATTCATTCAGCGCCGAACTGCACACCGCCTTGCTCACCGCGTTGACGGACGCCGAGCAGGACAGATCCTGCCGCGCGCTGATCCTGACCGGAGCCGGACGCGGATTCTGCGCCGGCCAGGATCTTTCGGACGGCGTCTTCACGCCGGGCGAGACGCCGGATCTCTCCGTGCGAATTGAAAAATTCTACAACCCGCTGGTGCGCAAGCTGCGCAGCATCCCGATGCCAGTCGTGTGCGCGGTCAACGGCGTCGCGGCCGGCGCCGGCGCCAACGTCGCCTTTGCCTGCGACATCGTGATCGCCGCACGGTCGGCCAAGTTCATTCAGGCCTTCGCCAAGCTCGGCCTGGTCCCGGATTCCGGTGGCACCTGGTTCCTGCCGCGGCTGGTCGGACCTGCCCGGGGGCGCGCCTTGACCCTGCTGGCCGAGCCTGTCTCCGCAGAACAGGCACAGTCATGGGGCATGATCTGGAAGATGGTTGAGGATGCGGATCTGTTGACCGAGGCTCACGCCCTCGCCGCCAACCTCGCGACGCAACCCACGGATGGCCTCGCGCTGATCAAGCGGGCGCTCGATGCGTCCGAGACCAACACGCTCGACGCGCAGCTCGACCTCGAGCGCGATTTCCAGGGCCGCGCCGGGCGGACGTCGGATTTCGCCGAGGGCGTGACCGCGTTCCTCGAGAAACGCGCGCCGCGGTTCGTCGGACGCGCCTAGGCGCAGAATTGAACATTCCGCCGCCACGGCAAGACGCAACATAGATCACAGGTCAAAGGGTTCGATTTCAATGACACAGCCTCAATCCGGCGCCGCGCGAGCGGCAGAGCCTGTCATGAAGCTCAACAGCTTCGTCCGTGGACATTGGACCGGTTCCGGCGAACCGGCTGTAGCGATTCACAGTGCCGTGACCGGCGATGTCGTGGCGCTCGCGACCAGGAGCGATCTCGACATGCGCGAGATCCTCGCCTATGGCCGCGCGGTCGGCGGCAAGAATCTCCGCAAGCTATCGTTCCACCAGCGGGCGGGCCTGCTGAAGACGCTGGCCGACCATCTCAGCCAGCACAAGGACCGGCTTTACAAACTGTCGCTCCATGCGGGCGCAACCCGCACCGACGCCATGATCGACGTCGATGGCGGCATCGGCACGCTGTTCGCCTATGCCAGCAAGGGACGCCGCGAACTTCCGAACACCAGGTACCTGCTCGACGGCAACGTCGAGGGGCTCTCCAAGGGCGGCGCATTCGCCGGTCAGCACATCGCCACGCCATTGCACGGCGTTGCCGTGCATATCAACGCGTTCAACTTCCCATGCTGGGGCATGCTGGAGAAGCTGGCACCCGCGCTGCTCGCCGGCGTTCCCGTCATCACCAAGCCCGCAACCGTCACCTCCTATGTCGCCTACGAGCTGGTGCGGATGATCACGGAATCGGGAGCACTGCCGGAAGGCACCCTGCAATTCATTGTCGGATCGACCGGCGACCTGTTCGACCATCTCACCTGCCAAGATGTGGTATCCTTTACGGGCTCGGCCGACACCTCGCAAAAGCTGCAACGGCATCCGGTCATCGCGCGCGAGGCCGTCAGGTTCATCGCCGAGCGGGATTCGCTCAACGCCGCGATCCTGGCGCCGGACGCCGTGCCGGGAAGTCCGGAGTTCGACCTCTTCATCAAGGAGGTGGCGAAGGAGATGACGGTCAAGGCCGGGCAGAAATGCACCGCGATCCGCCGCGCATTGGCGCCATCAACGCAGATCGACGCCGTCATCACGGCGCTGCGCGAGCGTCTCGCTAAGGTCACGATCGGCAATCCCGAGAACGAGAAGGTCAGGATGGGACCGCTGGTCGGCCTTGCCCAGCGCAGCGATGTGCTTGCTCACGTGGCGAGGCTTCGCACCGAAGCCGAACTGGTGGCCGGCGATCCCGACCACTTCGAGCTGGTCGACGCCGACGCCAAACGCGGCGCCTTCGTCCCGCCGCTGCTGCTGCATTGCCCCAAGCCGCTCACAGCAACCGCGGTCCACGAGATCGAGGCGTTCGGGCCGGTCTGCACCGTGATGGGCTATGACGATCTGGACCAGGCCATCGCGCTGACCAATCGCGGCGGCGGCAGCCTGGTCGCATCCGTCTACACCCACGACATTCCGACCGCGACCGAGCTCGCGTTCGGCATCGGCAGCTTTCACGGCCGTGTCGCGATCATCGATCGCGACTGCGCGGCCGAGCACACCGGACACGGCTCGCCAATGCCGCAGATGGTTCACGGCGGTCCCGGCCGCGCCGGCGGCGGCGAGGAACTGGGCGGCGTCCGCAGTCTCCAGCACTACATGCAGCGCACCGCGTTGCAGGGCTCGCCTCGCATGCTGAGCGGCGTCACCGGCCGCTGGTTCAAGGGCAGCCCGATGCTCGAAGGTGATCTGCACCCGTTCCGCTATCACTACGACGATCTCGATATTGGCCGCACGCTGGTCTCGAAGGCGCGGCAGATCACGCTCGACGACATCGAGCACTTCGCGCATTTCACGGGCGACACCTTCTACGCTCATATGGACGAAGAAGCGACCAAGGGACATCCGTTCTTCCCGGGCCGCGTCGCGCATGGCTACCTGCTGCTGTCGTTTGCGGCCGGCCTGTTCGTCGATCCCGACTACGGGCCGGTGCTGGCGAATTACGGCCTCGATAGCCTGCGCTTCGTGAAGCCGGTCCAACCGGGCGAACAGATCCAGGTGCGGCTGACCGCGAAGGAGAAGACGCCGCGCAACAAGCAGTATGGCGAGGTGCGCTGGGACGTCGAGATCACGACCGGGACCGGCGAGACCGCAGCGACATATGAACTTCTGACGATGAATGCGATGCGGACGTAACGCGCAGCTCAGAGCAACTCGGCCTGCCGGCTTCGGCCGGCGGGCTTTGCCTTGCTGCGCGGCCGGCTGGCGGCGGCATCCGCGGCACCCGCCAACACCAGTTGCGCGACGAAGTCGGCGTATTCGGCGCGGGTCATCGGCCCGCCCTCGCGAAACCACATATAATGCCAGTTCAGCATGCCGAACACGCTCATCGTCAGCGGCTTGAGGACGCGCTTCTGCTTCGCCGCCGGCACGGCCGCGGCGAGCGCATCCGACATGATCCCGACCAGGATCCGCTCGCTCGCAAGCAGCGGCTGCTGCTTGTCCTTCGGCAACAGCTTGAGACTAGCAATCTGGACCTGATGCTCGGCGTCGGCATGCCGGTAGAGCTCGAGCAGGGTCGCCACGATCGTTCGGAAGCGCTCGACCGGATCGCCGGCCTGCGCGCTCGCCTTCCGGACCGCCGCCACCAGCTTCTCGAGATGCGACGACAGTATATCGAACAGGATCGCTTTCTTGTCCGGATAATAGTGATAGAGCAGCGCCTTCGAGACACCGCACGCATCCGCGATCGTGTTCATCGACGTGCCGACATAGCCCGATGCGGCAAACAGCTCGGCCGAGCGATGCAGCATCGAGAGGCGCTTGTCGTCGTAGTCCTTGGCGCGCGATCGGGCCATGTCTTTCCGTTCTATTCGGCCGGGTATTCGGCTCTCGTCTTGAGGTGTGAATCAAATGACGGCAAAATTTCGGGACCACCGCCCTGCTTGCGCCGAGCCGCGTCCGAGCCAGCATTTATTGACCATCCGGTCGAATAATTCCATGCCTGAGTTGGAATGGCGCCTCTCCGGGACCTCAGTCGAGCTTGAACGGCTCCGATCCGGGATAGGAATGGGCGACGAACTCGCAGAAGGCGCGGGCCGCCGGTGAAAGCGTGGCGTTGCCCTTCCAGGCAAGCCCGACATCCATGGTATGAACGTCGTCATCAAGCGTCTTGAGCTCGATGCGATGTCCCTCGAGCGACCAGGGACGGTAGACCATGTCCGACAGGATGGTGATCCCCATCCCGGTCGCGACCATGCTGCGGACGGCCTCCACCGACAGGGTGCGGAAGATGACGTTGGGCACGTGCGCCGTATGTTGCCAGTAGCGCATTGCGGAGCGCTCGGCCTCATCGACGGTCAACATGAGATAAGGCTCGCTCGCCAGGTCGGTCAGCTTGATGTTGTCCTTGCGCAGCAGCGGATGATTGACGCATGTCCACAACCGACGCGCCGAGCGCAACAGCAGCCGCGAGCGAATGGAGTGGCGGTCATGCAGGTTCGCAATCAGCATGATGGCCGCATCGACGCTGCCGCTGATCAGGCTCTGCTCGATCGCATCACGCTGAAACTCGTGCAGCCGGACCGTGATGCCGGGAAAAGACCGCCAGAACCGCGTTAGCAACGGCGGCAGGAAATATCCGGCAACGGTATAGCTCACGGCCACGTCCACGGTGCCGTCGACCTGTGTCCCCCAGCGATGCGGCCCCCGCGTCGCATCTGACACGCTCGCCTCGATCGCGCGGGCGCGCTGCAAGAACTCGTGGCCGTCAAAAGTCAGCGTCACGCCGTTGGAATGGCGGTCGAACAATTTGCGGCCAAGCTCAGCCTCGAGGGCCTTGATCGACGACGTGACCGCCGATTGCGTCACGTTCAGAGCTGCCGCGGCTGCGGAAACGCGTCCGCTCTCCGCCGTCGCGATGAAGTGCCGAACCTGACGGAACGTCAGAGACATAAAAATTTCCGATATCAGCGAACGATATTTCGAATTTTACAATCCCGCGACGGAACGGAAAGATCAATCCGTCGGTTCCGGGTGAGAAGGCGTTGGGATGATGTCCGAAGGTTTGGAATTGGTCGCGCGCGGTGTCAGCGTCCAATTCGAAGGCCTGAAAGCGCTGTCCGACGTCACACTGGCCGTGCCGCGGGGACATATCGCCGGACTGATTGGCCCCAATGGAGCCGGCAAAACCACCCTTATCAATGTATTGACCGGTTTCCAGCCGGTCGGCGCGGGCACTGTGGAGCTGGAAGGCGAGCCACTCAACGGCATTGCAGCGCACATGCTGCGACGCAAAGGCGTGGCGCGGACCTTCCAGTCAGGCCGGCTTTTCCGCGATCTGCCTGTCATGGACAACCTGGAAGTGACCGGCGTCGGCCTCGGCCAAGGCCGTCCCGACGCGATCAGCGAGGCCGAGCGGGTGATGGCCTGGCTCGGCATTTCGCATCTCGCCAACAGCATTGCCGGCGCGCTGCCCTATACGGATGAGCGCCGCGTTGCCATCGGTCGCGCCATCATGGGCACGCCGCGATATCTGCTGCTCGACGAACCGGCGGCAGGCATGTCGGAGCATGAGAGCCACGAGCTCGCCGCCATCATCCGCAGGATCGCATCCGAGCTCAATGTCGGCGTGCTGCTGATCGAGCACAATATCGGCCTCGTGCTGGAGCTGTGCGAGCGCATCTTCGTGCTCGATTCCGGCGAGATCATCGAAGTCGGCCCGCCCGCCCAGATCCGCAACAGCGATGCCGTGCGGCATGCCTATATGGGCACGCAGCGCGACGAATTGATTCCACCGGTCGCAGCCGAAGCGGCCGTGGCGTCATGACCGCACTCGTCGTCGACGACATCACGGTCAGCTACGGGCGCCTCACGGCACTCCGCGGCGTGACATTGACGGTCGACGAAGGCGAAATCCTGTTCGTGACCGGCCCGAACGGCGCCGGCAAGTCGACGCTGCTCAACGCCATCGCAGGCGTCGTGCCGCCGGGCTCCGGCTCCATCATGATCGACGGCGCAAGGATCACGGGTGCCGCGCCCGAAGACATCGCGCGGCGCGGGTTTTCGCTGGTGCCGGAAGGACGCAATGTCTTCGGCGCGCTGACGATCGAGGAGAACCTGAAGGTCGGCACCGGCATGCGCGCCGATCGCAAGACAATCGCCGGCGACCTGGATCGGGTCTACCAGGAATTCCCGATGCTGGCCGAGCGCCGCCACAGCCCTGCGGGCATGCTCTCCGGCGGCCAGCAGCAGTGCTGGTCATTGGCCGCGCGCTGATGGCCGCGCCCCGCATCATGGCGATCGACGAGCCCTCGCTGGGCCTCGCGCCGAAGATCATCGACCAGGTCTACGAGATCCTGCTGCGGCTGCGGGCCCAGCGCAAGCTCACGCTGCTGATCGTCGAGCAGAGCTCGACGCGCGCCATGATGACGGGCGGGCGGATGGTCCTGATCCGCGGCGGGCGCATCGTGCTCGAGGGCCCCGCGGCCGACATGGTCAGGGATGATCGCCTGAAGCAGACCTATTTCGGCTTCGGAGATCACTGAGATGCGCGAGCTGCTCCAGATCATCTTCGATGCGCTGAGCCTCGGCAGCCTCTATGCGCTGGGCGCGCTCGGCATCGCCCTGATCTTCGGCGTCATGCGGCTCGTCAACTTCGCCCACGGCGATTTCATCGCCTTCTGCGTCTTCGCCATGCTGTGGCCGTCGATCGATGCGGCGGCGATCGTGTTTGCCGGCCAGCTGCCGTTCTATCTTTTGATTCCGCTGCTGCTGCTGATCGGCGCCGCGCTGTCGATCCTGTCGGAGGTCGTCGTCTTCCGCCGCTTCCGCAACGCCAACCCGGCGACAATGATGATCGCGTCCTTCGCGCTCGGCTTCGTCATCCGCCATCTCCTGCTGATGCTGTTTTCCAGCCGGCCGAAGTCGATCACGCTGTGGCCGAGCCTCGGCCTGCCGGTCGAAGTCTTCGGCGCGCACATCCCGATGCTTCAGGTGGTGACCATCATCATCACGCTGGCCGTGCTTGTGATCCTCGTCCTGTTCCTGAAGCGCACGCGCTACGGGCTCGAGATGCGCGCAGCGGCCGATAATTTCACCATGGCGCGCATGCTCGGGGTCCGCGCCAACGGCGTGATCCTGCTGGCCTTTGCCATCAGCGGCATGCTGGCGGCGGCGATCGGCCTGATCCTGGCGACCAATTCCGGCACCGCCGACATCGGCATGGGCGCCAACGTGATGCTGATCGCGTTCATCGCGACCGTGATCGGCGGCCTCGGCAGCATTCCCGGCGCCGTTGCCGCCGGCTTCCTGATCGGTGCCGCCAGCGTCGTGTTCCAGGCGACCTTGCCGCACGACGCCCGCGTGTTCCGGGACGCGTTCGTCTACGGCGCCGTCATCGTCGTCCTTCTGGTGCGGCCGCAGGGCCTGTTCGCACCGAAATCCGCCAAGCAGAGGGTCTGATCGATGTCGCAGCGGCCGTCCGTCATCCGGCAAACGATCATCACGCCGATCGTGCTGATCGTGGCGCTGCTCATCATGGCCGCCCTCTCCTATCAGTTCGGCAGCCGGGCCTTCAACCGCACCGTGGTCGAGATGTTCATCAACATCATGGTGGTGGTCGGCCTCTACGTCTTCGTCGGCAATTCGGGCCTGCTGTCGTTCGGCCATATCAGCTTCATGTGCCTCGGTGCCTACATGACCGCCTGGCTCACCATTCCGCCTGTCATGAAGTCGATCACGCTCAAGGGCCTGCCGGCGTGGCTGCTTCATGCGCAACTGCCGATGTGGGTGGCGACGCCGATTTCCGGCCTGTTTGCCGCATTGTTCGCGCTGATCGTCGGGCGCGTCATCATGCGCCTGTCGGGCATTGCCGCCTCGATTGCGACCTTCGGCCTGCTCGGCGTCATCAACAATGTCTATTCGAACTGGGATTCGGTGACGGGCGGACAAGGTTCGATCGTCGGCATTCCGCCCACCATGAATGTCTGGACCGCATGGATCGGCGGCGCCGTGGCCATCGCGATCGCCTATCTCTATTCGATCTCGCGCTCGGGGCTCGCGCTGCGCGCCACGCGCGACGAAGCGGTCGCCGCCAGCGCCTCGGGCATCGACATCGTCCGCGAGCGGTTGATCGCCTTCGTCGTCAGCGCCTTCATCATCGGGCTCGCCGGCGCGCTGTACGCGCATTTCCTGAGCATCGTCAATCCCGGCGCATTCTATCTGCGGACCACCTTCATCACGCTGTCGATGCTGGTGGTCGGCGGCATGTACAGCCTCAGCGGCGCGGTCTCGGGCGTGGTCGCGATATCGGTGCTGATCGAGCTGTTCCGTGATCTCGAAAAGGGCGTCAGCCTGGGCGGGCACACCGTCGGCCTGCCGAACGGCGTCCAGGAGATAGCGATCGGCATCATCACCATCGTGATCCTGATGTACCTGCCGACGGGATTGACCCGCAACCGGGAGTTCTCCTGGCGCCGATGGCCGTTGCAGCGGCGCCTGACCCGGCCGGTCCAGACCGCACTGAAGGAACTGCACTGACGCTCGTTTGTAAAATTGGAGGAGTGGCATATGCGCTTTACGACATTACTCGGCATTCTGGCCGGAGCATCCGCGCTCTGGTTCACGCCGGCCCAGGCGGCCGACGAGATCGTCGTTGGTTTTGCGACCGCGGCATCCGGATTCATGCAGGCCTACGACAAGCCGGCGCAGGACGCGGCGCTGATCCGGATCGATGAGATCAACAAGGCCGGCGGCCTGCTCGGCAAGAAAATCAAGCCGGTGTTTGCCGACACCAAGACCGATCAGGCCGAGGGCGCCAAAGCCGGTCTTGCGGTGCTCGACCAGGGCGCCGACCTCGTGATCGTCTCCTGCGACTACGATTATGGTGCGCCCGCGGCGCTGCAGGCACAGGCCGCCGGCAAGGTTTCCTTCTTCCTCTGCGCCGAATCGATCAAGGCCGGCATCCCCGGCGTCGGCCCGTTCTCGTTCTCGGCCTCGGTGCTGGCACCGGTGCAGGGCGCAACCATGTCGGAATGGGCGTACACCAAGAAGAACGCGCGCAGCTTCTATCGGCTGCTCGACAGCTGGACCGTCTACAACAAGGGCATTTGCGACGGCTTCGACTGGATGCTGCCGCGCCTGAAGGAGGCCAAGCTGGTCGGCAGCGACACCTTCAAGAACGACGATGCCTCGATCGCTTCGCAGATCACGCGGATCAAGAGCTTGCCGAAGGAACCTGACGCCATCATGCTCTGCACGATGATGCCGGGCGCCGTGTCCGCCATCAAGCAGATCCGCGCCGCCGGCATCAAGTCGATGATCCTCAACGGCTCGGGCGTCGACGGCAGCTACTGGTTGAACGCCGTTCCGGACCTGTCGAACTTCTATGTTCCCGTGCAAGGCTCGGTCTACGGCGACGATCCGAACCCGAAGGTCAACGAGTTCAACAAGAAGTACAAGGAAGTCACCGGCGGCGACCCGTCCAGCCAGTACGTCTATCCGGGCTACGTCCTGATCGATGTCTGGGCCAAGGCGGTCGAACGCGCCAAATCGACCGATGCGGCGCCCGTCGTCGCCGAGCTCGAGAAGATGAAGGACGAGTCCACGCTGTTCGGGCCGCGCACCTTCACCAAGGACATCCACCACCAGAACCAGGGCCGTTACCTGATCGTCGACACCGAGGCCGGCAAGCCGAAGGTGGTCGACCAGTGGACGATCTCGGAAAAGATCCCGCTCGATTATCTGGTGTCCAAGTAACCCGGCAACGCGCCGCCCCGGGTGCGTCAGACGCACCCCGGGGCGGCCGCGACGGTCGTATGCAAAGCCAGTTGGAAGGAAATCAGGAGATGGTCGTGATCAACTGCGACATGGGCGAGGCCTACGGCCTCTACAAGATGGGCGACGACAAGGCATTGATGCCCCATATCGACGTCGCCAACGTCGCCTGCGGCTTTCATGCCTCCGACTTCAACCACATGCGCAAGACCGTGCAGCTCGCCAAGCAATTCGGCGTCAAGGTCGGCGCGCATCCCTCGTTGCCGGATCTGCAGGGATTTGGCCGCCGGGAGATGAAGATCGGCCGCGAGGAGCTGACCAACTGCCTGCTCTACCAGATCGGCGCCCTCAAGGCGTTCCTGGATGCCGAAGGCATGGCGCTCAATCATATCAAGCCGCACGGCGCACTCTATGGCATGGCGTCGCGCAACGAGGACATCGCCGAAGCCGTGGCTGATGCCGCCGATGTCTACAAGGTGCCGCTGCTCGGCATGAAGGGAACGCTGCACCAGCAGGTCTACGAGCGCCGCGGCCACGCCTTCGTCGCCGAGTACTATGCCGACCTCGACTACAATGCCGACGGCAGCCTGATCATCACGCGCGAGCACGAGGCGAAGGATCCGGCCGACGCCGCCACCCGATGCGCGAGAGCCGTCAACGAGGGCAAGACGCGCACGGTGGCGGGAAACGACATCGTGGTCGGCGCCGATTCGATCTGCATTCACTCCGACACGCCGAACGCCGTCGCCATCGCGGAGGCCGTCCGCGAAGCGGTTCGTCCCTATCTCACCGCGCGCTGAGCCGTCGCGGCAAAAAACCAGCTACTTACGAGGAAACCATGGCAACGCAGCAGATCTTCTCGCCGCTCCCGGGCATCTTTTACCGCAAGCCCGCCCCCGACAAGCCGGTCTACAAGAACGACGGCGACGTCGTCGCGGAGAGCGACACGATCGGGCTCATCGAGGTGATGAAATCGTTCAATGAGGTGAAGGCCGGCGCCGCCGGCAAGATCGTTCGCTTCCTGGCCGAGAACGAGGATGCCGTGATGGCCGGCCAGCCGATCGCCGAAATCGACGTTTGAGCCTCCGACCAGCCATGGCGATCAAGAAGCTCCTCATAGCCAACCGTGGCGAGATCGCAGTGCGCGTCATCCGCGCAGCGCGCGATCTCGGCATTGCGACGGTCCAGGTCTACAGCAAGGCCGACAAGGATTCGCTCGCGGTCCGGCACGCCGACGAAGCGGTCGACATCGGTCCGCCGCAGGCGTCAAAATCCTATCTCAACCAGGCGGCCATCCTCGCTGCGGCGCAGAGCACCGGTGCCGACGCCATTCATCCCGGCTACGGCTTCCTGGCCGAGAATGCCGAGTTCGCGGCCGCGGTGGAAGCAGCCGGATTGATCTTCGTCGGCCCGACTGCGCAATCGATCCGGCTGATGGGCGATAAGGTCGCGGCGCGCGAGGCCGCCGCCTCGGCCGGTGTGCCGACCGTGCCCGGCAGCCAGGGGCGGCTGGAGTCGGCGGATGCGGCTTTCGCGCTGGTCGAGAAAACCGGTTTCCCGGTGATGATCAAGGCCGCTGCGGGCGGCGGCGGGCGCGGCATTCGCATCGCACGGTCCGCCGAGGAATTTCATCATCTGATGCCGCAGGCGCAGGCCGAGGCGCTCGCGGCCTTCGGCGACGGCGGGCTCTACGTCGAGAAGCTGATCGAAGGCGCGCGGCACATCGAGGTCCAGGTGCTCGGCGATGGACGCGACGTGATCCATTGCTTCGAGCGCGAATGCTCGTTGCAGCGGCGGCGCCAGAAGGTCTGGGAAGAAGCCCCCTCGCCCTCGCTCACCCAGGCCGTACGTGAAAAGCTCTGCACGTCGGCCGTGGCGCTGGCCAAGGCGGTCAACTACCGTGGCGCCGGGACGCTCGAATATCTCTACGACGACAGGACCGGCGAATTCTACTTCCTCGAGATGAACACCCGCATCCAGGTCGAGCATCCCGTCACCGAAATGGTCACCGGCATCGACCTCGTGCGCGAGATGATCCGGATCGCCGGCGGTGAGCCCTTGCGCATTCGCCAGAACGAAGTGCGGGTCAGCGGTCATTCGATCGAGGTCCGCATCAACGCCGAAGACCCCGCCAGGAACTTCCTGCCCAATCCGGGTACGGTGAGCGCGCTCAACGTACCCGGCGGCGACGGTGTGCGCTTCGACAGCATGCTCTATGCGGGCTACACCGTGCCTCCGTTCTACGACAGCCTGCTCGGCAAGCTGATCGTGCACGACAAGGATCGGCCGAGCGCGATCAGACGACTCGAGCGCGCGCTTGCCGAGCTCAGCGTCGAGGGCATTTCCACGACAAAGCCCCTGCATCAGGCGCTAGCGCGCGACGCCGACGTCAAGGCCGGGCGCTTCCATACGGCTTGGCTCGAACCGTGGCTGGAGTCCCATGCCGCCGGCCTTGCCACCGCTCAGCCGCCATCAGCCGTGAAGGTCGCGCCATGATGGCAAGAGAATCCGCCCCGTCAGCAACAGGAGGCCGCTAGTCATGCAAACTCGATTTTCCTTCGGCGGCGACGAGCACATTTTCGCCGAGGTCGGCGAAGCGATGTCGCTCGAGGCCTTTTTCAAGAGCCTCTTCATCACCAATGCGGTGCGCGACGCCAAGATCAAGGGCGTCACGGAGATCTGCCCGGCAAACGCGTCCTATCAGGTCAAGTTCGATCCGGATCAGATCAAGCCCGACGATCTGCTGGCCGAACTGAAGCGGCTGGATTCCGCATCCGAGAAATCGGAACCGGTGATCAAGACGCGGATCATCGAGATTCCCGTACTCTATAACGACCCCTGGACGCATGAGACGTTGATGCGCTTCCGCGAGCGTCACCAGGACCCGAACGGGACCGACCTCGAATACGCCGCGCGTATCAACGGCCTCGATAGCGTCGATGCCTTCATCAAGGCGCATTCCAGCGCGCCCTGGTTCGTCTCGATGGTCGGCTTCGTCGCCGGACTGCCCTTCCTCTACCAGATGGTCGAGCGCAAGCGACAGCTTCAGGCCCCGAAATATCTGCGCCCGCGCACCGACACACCGAAGCTCACTGTGGGACATGGCGGCTGCTTCAGCTGCATCTACTCGGTACGCGGCGCCGGCGGCTATCAGATGTTCGGCATCACGCCGATGCCGATCTATGATCCGAACCAGAACATCAGCTATTTGCGCGACTTCATGTGCCTGTTCAAACCAGGCGACATCGTGAAGTGGAAGCCGATCGACCGGGCGGCCTACGACGCAGCGGTCGCCGACGTCGACGCCGGCCGTTTTGCGCCAGTGATCCGCGACGTCTCGTTCTCGCTGACCGAGTTCAACCGCGACGTTGATGCCTACAACGCCAAGCTCGATGGAGTTCTCCATGGCCGTTAGGGTTTTGAAGCCGGGTCTTGCGACCACCGTCCAGGATCTCGGACGTCCGGGCTATTATCACATCGGCATCCCGCTCTCCGGCGCCATGGACCGTCATGCGCTGGTCGCGGCCAATTTGCTGGTCGGCAACGAGGCAGGCGCTGCCGTGCTCGAAGCCGTGTTCATGGGACCCGAGCTCGAATTCACCGAGGGCGCAACCGTCGCGGTCACCGGCGCGGAGCTGCCGCCGAAACTCGACGGCGAGCCGCGCGAAACCTGGACCAGCTTCAGGGTGAAGCGCGGCCAGATCCTCTCCTTCGACTTCCTCAAGCAGGGTGCGCGCGGCTACATCGCGGTCGCCGGCGGCATCGACGTGCCCGTCGTCCTCGGCTCGCGCTCGACCTACGCGCTCGGCGCGCTCGGCGGCTTCAAGGGCCGCAAGCTCGAGGCCGGCGACGAGCTGCCAATCGGCAGTGCTGCCGCGACGGGCAAGGATGGACGCACCGTTGCCAGGGATTTGCGCGGGCAGCCGGCAGGAATGCCGACGGAACTGCGCGCCATGCCCGGTCTCTACTGGCACCGCATCACCGAGGCGGCCGGCAACGGCTTCTTCTCCGACACCTGGAAGGTGGCGCCGGAAGCCGACCGGATCGGCTACCGCTTCAAGGGCGGCAAGCCGCTCGAATTCGTTCCGCGCGAACCGCCGTTCGGCGCCGGCTCCGACCCGTCCAACATCACCGATGCCTGCTATCCCTACGGCTCGATCCAGGTTCCCGGCGGCACCGAACCGATCGTGCTGCATCGTGACGCAGTCTCCGGCGGCGGCTACTTCATGGTCGGGACCGTCATCGCCGCGGATATGGACCTGATCGGCCAGCTGCAGCCCAACACGCCGGTGAAGTTCGTCAAGGTCGACATGAACCAGGCGCTTGCGGCCCGCAAGAGCCGGTCGGAATTGCTGGGCAAGCTGCACAACGCGCTGGCGTAGCCGCCGACAGCCGCTGCCCCTATCCGCCAAAGACCGCGGCCACCGATCGGGGTGGCCGCGCGTATTCCAGGCTTCAGGCCGTCGGTTGCGGCCTCTCGCGCCTGATATTGACGTCACCGCGAGCTCTGCACCTGTCGGCACGAGAGTTGCAGCGAATGCAGCCGGGCTGAGAAACACCGCTCATGAGTTAGGCAACATCGGAACAACCGCGATGTCCGTTTCTCTGAAACAGATCCGCTACTTCGTCGCCGCCGCCGAAACCGGGCGCATCAGCCAGGCGGCCATCGACCTCAACGTCTCGCAATCAGCGGTCACCGCGGCCATTCAACAGCTCGAAGCGACCGTCTGCGCCCGCCTCCTGGAGCGCGCGCCGAACGGCGTGACCGTCACCATGGAGGGCAGCCGCTTCCTGTCCCAGGGCCGTCAGATCCTCGCCGCCGTCGCCGAAGCGGTGCGGAACACGCAGATATCAGCGGGACCGCTGTTCGGGACGGTCCGCATCGGCGTCACCTACACCGTGTCGGGCTATTTCCTGCCGCGCCACCAGAAGCGCTTCCAGGCAAGCTTTCCCGGCATCACGATCGAGCTGTTCGAGGCGCCGCGTGACGTGCTCGAACGCGCGCTCGTCGACGGCGCGCTCGATCTCGCGGTGATGCTGGTTTCGAACCTGCGCGACAACGCTAAGCTCACCAGCGAGACGCTGCTGCGATCGCCGCGCCGCCTTTGGCTTGCGCCCGAGCATCCGCTGACTCGCGCCGAGCGGGTCCATCTCGCTGAGATCGCCACCTATCCTTACGTCATGCTCACCGTCGACGAGGCCAAGCACACCTCGATGCGCTACTGGAGCAACGCTTCGCTCGAACCGAACACGATCTTCCGCACCTCCTCGGTCGAAGCCGTGCGCTCCATGGTCGCGGGCGGCATGGGGATCGCCATTCTCTCCGACCTGATCTACCGGCCCTGGTCGCTGGAGGGACAGCGGATCGAGACCCGGGTCATCGAGGACGAGGTGCCGAGCATGGATATCGGTCTAGCCTGGCGGCGCGACACCAGGCCGTCGGAAGCCGCGATGGCGTTCCGCGATTTCATGCGCTTTGCGGTTGCGGGCGTGGGGCCGGCCCGGCCTCCTCTCAGCATGGATCACCGGCACCCGGCCGAGGAGGCGATCGAAATCTAGAATATCCGTTTCCGTTTTATTCGACTTGACGCCGTCCGGCAGTCCTCGCCAAACTTTGGCCGGGGACACGACGACCGGAGGCACAGCCGGCGGCGGGGAGTGAGACATGCAAGTCACCTACACGACCAACGACATCCCGTTGCAGACCCGCCGCCAGTACTGGCAGGAGGTCGTCTCGAAGACCTATTACTCGCTCGACCTGCGCTTCCCGAGCACGCGCGACTTCAATGCGCGCCTCGGCGCCTGGTCGATGGGTCCCCTCTCGGTCTCGCGAAACATCGCCAACGGCCTGCTGTACAAGCGCCATGAGCGGCACCTCCTGAACGAGCGCGAGGAATCCTTCCTGATCACGGTGCCCGAACTTGCCGAAATCCGTTTCGAGCAGGACGGTAAGGTCGTGCATTGCCGGCCGGGCGCGTTCCTGATCGAGCGCAGCCACCTCCCCTACGAGTTCAGCCATCGGGAACCGACGGCGCTGTGGTGTTTGAAGATCCCGAGCGCGGTGCTGCGCGCCCGCATCAACCGCCCCGAACGTCTCGCCACATTGCAATTCGACGCCAGCCGCAGCGTCGGCGCGCTGTTCGTCGACACGCTGCGCCTCTCCGGTGAGCGGATCGAGGAAATGGACGAGACGGCGCGCGCGATGATGGGCAAGCACCTCATCGAGCTGCTTGCGATGGCCATCGAATCCGACGACCGCGTGCTGACCGGCCACTCGTCCTCGGTGCGCAATGGCCATCTGCTGCGTTGCGAGCAGTTCATCCGTGCCCGCCTCGACGACATGCGGCTCACGCCGCAGATGGTCGCCGACGGCTGCGGCATTTCGCTGCGCTATCTGCACCAGATCTTCGAGGGCGAGGGTCTGACCGTCTGCGCCTACATTCGCAACCAGCGGCTATCGATGTGCGACGCCCTGCTGCGCGACGCGAGCTGCCGCAAGAGCATCTCCGAAATCGCCTACCAATGGGGCTTTGCCGACCAGGCGCAATTCAGCCGCAACTATCGCGGCCGGTTCGGCTGCACCCCGAGCGAGGCGCGCGCCACCTCTCGCGGCGGCAACGCCTGAACACGGCTTCGGTACTGCACCCATCTGACCGTTTAGCTGACCGCTTCCTGGGCAACCCGCCGCCGGTCCGGGCATGCATGGCCCGTCATGCGGTTCGCTCTCTCGCACAAGTCTTCCTGCGCTCAGCGTCAAGAACCGGGGCCGCCGCTCTGCCTAAGATCGGCGAAACGCTTGTTCGAAAGGAAGACGCATGGTGCACGACCTTCGTGTGGCTGTCGACGTCGGGGGCACGTTCACCGACATCTGCATTATGGACGAGACGACCGGCCTCATCCGCATCGAGAAGACCTCCTCCACGCGCGATCCGATCGAAGGCATCATGGGCGGCGTGTCCAAGGCCGGAATCGATCTCTCCAGGGTGGCGCTGTTCTCGCACGGCACGACAGTTGCCACCAACGCCCTGATCACGCGCCGCCTGCCCCGCACCGCCGTGGTCACGACCAAGGGGTTCCGCGACGTCATCGAGATCAGGCGCGCCAACAAGGAAGACCTCTGGGACACTTACAAGGACGTTGTCCCGCCCTACGTGCCGCGGCGCGATCGCCTGACCGTGCCCGAGCGCGTCGATGCCGGCGGCAAGGTGATCGAACCGCTCGACGTCGAAGCCGCGCACGACGTCGCCCGCATCCTCAAGCGTCGCGGCGTCGCCGCGGTCGCGGTCTGCTTCATGAACGCCTATCTCAACGGTGCCAATGAGCGCATGATGCGCGACATCCTGCTGGCGGAGATGCCCGACATTCCGGTGTCGATCTCCTCGCAGGTGCTTCCCGAGATCTTCGAGCACGAGCGGTTCTCGACCACGGTTGCCAACGCCGTCGTGAGCCCGGTGGTCGTCAACTATACGAGCCGGCTCGGCGAACGCCTGGCGCACGAGGGCTACACCCGCGATCTTCTGCTGCTGCACACCGGCGGCGGGGTGATGACGCCGGCAAGTGTCAAGGACTTCGCGGCGCGCCTCGCCGGCTCCGGCATCGCCGCCGGCGCCATCGCCAGCCGCTATATCGCCGGCCTTTGCGGCTTTCCCAATTCGATCGGCCTCGACATGGGCGGCACGTCCACCGACGTGTCGCTTGCCTATGAGGGCCGCTCGCGCGTCACCAAGGACTGGCACATCGAATTCGGCTATCCGATCCGCTTCGCTTCGATCGAGGTGCTCACCATCGGCGCCGGCGGCGGCTCGCTGGCCTGGACCGATCCGGCCGGCTCCCTGCGCAACGGCCCGCAATCGGCCGGGGCCTATCCGGGACCGGCCTGCTACGGCAACGGCAACACCCAGCCGACCAACACCGACGCCAACGTGACGCTGGGTCGGCTCGGCACCGACCTCGCCGGCGGCAAGGTGAAGCTCGACCCCGAACTCGCGCGGAAAGCCGTCGAGAGCGGCGTCGCCAAGCCGTTCGGCCTCGGCCTGCACGAGGCCGCAGACGCGATCGTCAAGGTCGCCAATGCCAACATGTCGGATGCGGTGCGGCTGATCTCGATCAGTCGCGGCTACGACCCGCGCGACTTTGCGCTGGTGGCGTTCGGCGGCGCCGGCGCCCTGCATGGCGTCGACGTCGCGCGCGAGTTGTCGATTCCCGTCGTGATCGTGCCGCCCAATCCCGGCGTGACCTCCGCGCTCGGATGCCTGCTCGTCGACATGCAGCACGATTTCTCGCAGAGCTGCATGGTCGACGCGGCCGATGCAGACGCCAGCGAGATCGAGGCGCAGTTCGCCGAGCTTGAGAAGGCCGCGCTCGCGCGGCTGACCCATGAGGGCGTCACGCAGAAGGATATCGTGCTGCAGCGGTCGATCGACATGATGTACCGCGGCCAGTGGCGTTCGCTCGCAGTGAACGCGCCGCAGCCGATCGGCGCGATCGCCGACCTGGTGCAAAGCTTCCACGCCGAGCACCAGCGCGAATACAATTTTCGCCGCGACAGCGCGCCGGTCAGCTTCTTCCGCCTCAATCTGAAGGCGGTCGGAGTGGTTCCCAAGGCCGAATTTGCCGTTCACAAGCCGACCGGCGCTAGCCCCGAGCCGGTTGGCCGCCGCAGGGTCTGGTTCGAGGGCAGCGGGCTCGATACGCCCGTCTATCAGCGCGACGACCTGCCCTGCGGCTTCTCCTTTCAAGGCCCCGCGATCATCGAGCAGCTCGATGCGACGACCGTGGTGCCGCCCGGCGCCGCCGCCGAGGTCGACAAATATCTCAACATCATCATCCGCGTGAAGGAGTGAACCATGGCCGGAGCTCTCCCGCTCGACCCCGTAACCTTCGAGGTTCTGAAGAACTCCTTCATCACCAGCGTCGACCAGATGGGCGAGCAGGTGCTGCGGACCTGCTACTCCTTCGTCATCTACAACCGCGACTTCTCGAGCGCGCTGCACGACGCCAACGGCGAATGCGCGGCGCAAGGCAACCAGGATATCGCCGTCCACGTCGGCACGCTGCATTTCACCTGCAAGGACGTGATGCGCCATTTCGAAGGCGACATGCATGAGGGCGACGTCTTCGCGATCAACGACCCCTATGCCGGCGGCACGCATTTTTCCGACGTGCGGCTGATCCGTCCGATCTTCGCCGACGGCAAGATCATCGCCTTCAGCCAGTCCAACGGGCACTGGTCGGACGTCGGCGGCAGCGTGCCGGGGTCGTTCGACGTCGCCGCCCGCGAGATGTTCCGCGAGGGCCTGCGCATCACGCCGGTCCGCCTATTCGACAAGAACGGCTTGCGCAAGGACGTCGCGCATCTGATCGCCTCCAACACGCGCGACCCGGCCTCGATCATCGGCGATATCCAGGCACAGGCCGAAGCAACCGCGGTCTGCGAACGCGAGATCCTGCGTCTGGTCGGCAAGTACGGCCGCGAGACCGTCGAGACCGGGCTGGCCGCCGTGCAGGATTATGTCGAGCGCTCGGCACGCCAGCGCATCGCAGCGCTGCCCGACGGCGAATGGGAAACGGTCGACTACATCGACCGCGATCCGGCTGGCGGCGAAGGCATGATCCCGATCCGCATCAAGATGACGATCAAGGGCGACCGTGCGATCTACGATTTCACCGGCAGCCATCCGACCATCGGCTCGATCTACAACTCGGCGTTCGGCGCGACCTTTTCCGCTGTCGCCGCCGGCATGAAGACCTTCTTCCCCGATCTGCCGCTCAATTCCGGCTTCTACCGCTGCTTCGACATCATCGCCCCCGAAGGTTCGATCGTCGATGCCAAATGGCCGATCGCGGTCACCGGCTTCCTGATGCCGTTCGAGAAGATCATGAACTCGATCTACGAAATGTGGTCGAAGCTGATGCCGGAGCGCGCGCTCGCCTGCGCCTTCAATCTCGAATACCTGCTCACCGGCGGTCTCGACGCCCGCAGCGCCGACAAGCCGATCTTCATGTTCTACGACTGGCTGCCCGGCGGCTGGGGCGGACGCAACGGCAAGGACGGCAGCAATGTCACGACCGCCTGCTTCGGCACCGGCCTGATGTCGCAGCCGGTCGAAGGCCAGGAGCGCGCCAACCCGATCCTGACCACCGAATGCGAGATCCTCAAGGACTCGCCCGGCCCCGGCAAATGGCGCGGCGGCGCCGGCGTGGTGAAGACGTCGCGGATGTTGCAGGCCGAGAAGACCGTGATCTCCTATATCTGCGACCGCGAGCGCGCCATCGTGTGGGGCATCGAGGGTGGTCTGCCGTCGATGCCGCACGGACTGACCTTGAAGCGCGCCGGCAGCGCGGCCGAGGAGCGATTGGGCTCGATCTTCTCGGACGTGCCGATCGGCGAAGGCGACGTCTTTTCGCGTCCGACCGCCGGCGGCGGCGGGTTCGGCGATCCGCTGGAGCGCGATCCGAACCTCGTGATCGAGGACATCAAGGACGACTATGTCTCGGTCGATCGTGCCGCCAAGGATTATGGCGTCGTGGTGCACACCATCGACGCCGAGCTCTGCAACTACGAAATCGACAAGGTCGCGACCGCGGCGCTCCGCGCCAAGATCCGCTCCGAGCGCGTCGCCAATGCCCGTCTCGATCCGGAGAAGGTGGCACAGCGCTACCGGAACGGAGAGATCAACGCGTTCGATGTGATCCGCAGCCACGCGGTGATCCTCGACTGGGGCACCGGTGCGCTGCTTCCCGAATCCACCCGCCAGTTCCGCGAAGCGTTCGAGCGGCGCTCGGTCGCGATGTGGAAAGCGGGCTGATTGTCACCGGCAGCCGCGCCGCTGGCAGACGGCGCAGTCCATGCACCAAAGAGGATTCGAGCCGTCGCCTCCCCCGCATCGCCTGCACTTTCATTCAAACCATGAGGATAGCGCTATGACGATCACGACGTGCCTTTCTTCCAACCGACTGTGGCCGATCCGCTCCGTGCTCGGCATCGCCGCGGCCCTCGCTCTTGCCAGCGCCGCCACGCCGGCGGCGGCCGGGACCGAGACACCGTGGTTTCCAATGAAGGTCTACGACGCGTCATCCTACACGCCGAAGCCGGCGGACTACACGCCGCTGGCGAAGGCCGAGAAGCCCTACAGGCTGTGCGTGCTGTTTCCGCACATGAAGGACAGTTTCTGGGTCGCCGTCGCGTACGGCATCGTGAAACAGGCCGAGGCGATGAACGTCAACATGAACCTCTACGAGGCCGGCGGTTACGAAAATCTGCCCAAGCAGCTTTCGCAATTCGATGACTGCATGGCGAGCGGACCGGACGCGATCATCGTCGGCGCGATCTCCGGCGCGGGGCTCAGCAAGAAGTTCGAGGAGGCCAAGGCCAAGGGCGTGCCGGTGGTCGGCGTCACCAATCCGCTGCCGCCGAACGCACTGCCCGCAGCCAACTATGTCGATTTCGTCGCCATGGGCGAGGTCACCGGCGACGGCCTGCTGGCGCAGACCAAGCCCGGCGACAAGCTCAACATCGTGACGTTCCCCGGTCCGGCCGGCTCGGGCTGGGCGGAATCGTTCAATGAAGGGTTCAAGAAGGCCATCGCCAAGAACTCGAACGCGAAGATTCTGGCCGAGAAGTTCGGCGACTCCGGCGTTGCTGTGCAACTCCAGTTGATCCAGGACGCATTGCAGGCTTATCCCAGCATGAACGTGATCTGGGGCACCGCCCCCACCGCCGAAGCTGCCATCGGCGCCGTCGCGGAGGCCGGCCGAAGCGACCTGAAGATCGTGTCGTCCTACGAAAACCAGGCCATGCTCGACGCGCTAAACCGCGGCGATATCCTCGCCTTCGCAACCCAATATCCCGTCGGCGAAGGCGCGATCGCGATCGACCAGGCGGTGCGTCTGATCGAGAAGAAGCCGGTTATGAGCCTGGTGCAGCCGGTGGCCACGGTGATCGACAAGACCTCCGCACCGAAATTGCAGATGGATCTCGTGCTGGCGCCCGCAAGCTGGACGCCGGTCTATTCGGTCAAGGCCAAGTAAGCATGGCCGAGTAAGCCGACCCGAACGGTCGAGGCGGGAGCATGCTCCCGCCTGCTTGCTCACGGCTCACGGAGAAGCGGATGAACGTCGAGATCGACCCGAGGCCGGCCCAGCCCTTGCTTCAGTTGCGGGGGATATCGAAGCGATTCACCGGCGTCCGTGCACTCGACCGCGTCGACCTCGATGTGCGTGCCGGCGAACTTCACGTCCTGTTCGGCGAGAACGGCGCCGGCAAGTCGACCCTGATCAACGTCGTATCCGGTACGTTTCCACCCGACGAAGGCACGTTCCAGTTCGGCGGCGAGGAGATCCAACATCTGACGCCGCAGCGGGCGCGCGAGATCGGCATCAGTCCGGTGTTCCAGGAGTTCTCGCTGATCCCGAGCCTCACAGTGGGAGAGAACCTGTTCCTTGGCCGCGAAGTCACCCGCGGCGGCGTATTGCGCGCACGCGAGATGCGCAAGCGGGCCAGGGCGTTGATCGACGAGCTCGGCTTCGACCTCGATCCCGCGCAACGGATCGACGATCTGTCCCGCGCGCATCAGCAGATGGCCGAGATCGCCAAAGCACTTCTCGGCCGCGTCCGTCTTCTGATCCTCGACGAGCCAACCGCGTCGTTGACCGAACGCGAGACCGGGCGGCTGTTCGAGCTGATCGCACGCCTGAAGAGCCAGGATGTCGGACTGATCTACGTCTCGCACCGCATGCGCGAAATCCGCGCCCTTGCCGACCGTGTGACAGTGCTGCGCGACGGCCGCCACATCCGGACCCTCGATGCCGCGAACTCGACGGACGGCGAGCTCGTGGAACTGATGACCGGCCGCACGATCGACCTGCTGTTTCCCGTCATCGCCCATCAGCCGGACAAGGTGATGGTCGACGTCGAGAACCTGACGCTCGCCGACGGCAGCGTCCGTGAGGTCAATTTCCATGCCCGGGCCGGCGAGATCACCGGCATCGCGGGCCTCGTCGGCTGCGGCAAGTCGGAGCTGATCCGTGCAATCTACGGCATCGAGCGCGCGTCAGCGGGCGCGATCCGGATCGACGGCGCGCCTTACGAATTTCCAACCCCAAGACAAAGCCTCAAGCGCGGCGTCGCTTACTTCCCCGCCAACCGGATCGCCGAAGGGCTCGCGCTGTCCCGTCCGATCCGCGAGAACGCGTCGATCACCGGGCTCGCCCTGCCCGCGTTCGCCCGCTTCGGCGTCTTACGGCAGGCCGCCGAACGCGTGACGATCGCGGGCATCATGGAGCAGCTGCAGCTGAGGCCGCCGAACATCGAGCGGAGCGCCGGCGCCCTGTCGGGCGGCAACCGTCAGAAGGTGATGCTGGGACGCGCGCTGACGCGCGAGCTGACCGTGTTCCTGTTCGACGAGCCGAGCGTCGGCATCGACGTCGGCGCCAAGCTCGAGGTCTACGAGTTCATGAAGCGCCTCGTTGAGGCCGGCGCCGCCGTGATCGTGGTGTCGTCCGAGTTGCCCGAGGTGCTGGCGCTGTCGAACCGGCTCTACGTCATGCATCAGGGCCGCATTGCCGCCGAGCTGACAGGCACCGCGAAGACCGAGCAGAATGTGCTTTCGAGCTTCTTCCGTGATCATCTCGCCGCGGAGGTCGCATGAACACAGCCCTGGTCGCCGCAGCGCCACGGGGCTCGATCAGCCTCCGGTCGATCGCAGGCCGAATCGGGTTGCTGCCGGCCCTGCTTGTGGTGCTCGTGGCCGGCATGTCGGCGGTCGATGCGCAGTTCTACGGCATCATCAACGTCCTCAACATCCTGCGTAACGCCTCGCTGCTGGCGATCGTCGCCTGCGGCCAGGCGCTGGTCATCATCGCAGGCGGCTTCGATCTTTCGGTTGGCGCAGTGGTCGCCCTGGCGAGCGTCGCCACGGCCAAGACCATGGCGGCCACCGCGGCTGCATTTCCCGGCTCCAACATCCTGATCATCGCAAGCGGGGTCGCGGCCGGGCTCGGTTGCGGCGTCGCGGTCGGGCTTGTCAACGGCTTCTGCGTGGCAAAGCTCAAGGTCTCCGGCTTCGTGGTGACCCTGGGCACGATGTCCGCGACCGCCGGTGTCGGCCTCATGATCACCAACGGCATTCCCGTTTACGGCATGCCCGAAATATTCGTGAAAGGCTTCGGACGCGCCCAGGCATTCGGTCTGCCGACCGCCGCCCACGTCGCGCTGATCGTGATCCTGGTGATGGTGTTTGCACAGCGGCGCACGCTGTTCGGCCGCTACGTTTACGCGATCGGCGGCAATGTCGACGCCGCCGTGGTGTCGGGCGTGACGATCCAGCGCCATATCGTTGGCACCTACGTGGTCTCGAGCGTCCTTGCGGCATTGACCGGCATTCTGCTGACGGCACAGGTCGGCTCCGGCCAGGCAAGCTTTGGCGGCGACCGGATGATGCTGCAGTCGATCGCCGCCGCCGTGATCGGCGGCGTCAGCTTGCGCGGTGGCGTCGGGCGCATCGAGATTGTCGCCATCAGCGCACTGTTCCTCACCATCCTTGGCAACGCACTCAACCTCCTGCACGTCGACTCGCGGCTCCAGCCGGTCTTCCTCGGCGTCATCATGGTCGCAGCCGTGGCGCTCGACGAACTCAGCCGACGGAGCAAGCCGCGTGTCTGATCTCGAATTGACCGTTGCCGCCAAGGACACCGACCGCCCGAAGCTGACGCTGGGCCGCCGGCTCTGGAGCGCGGTGCTGCCGGTCGCATTGGCAGTGCTGTTGCTCGGCTTCACCGCGGTCGACCGCGGGGTGCTGTCGCCGGCCAATCTGCTCAACATCGCACAGCAGACCAGCTATCTGGCGCTGTTTGCGATGGCGCAGACCGTGGTCATCCTGACGCGCGGCTTCGACCTTGCACTTGGCCCGACGGTGTCGATGGTCAGCGTTGGCAGCGCGCTCGCGATGGCCGGCGCCACGGCGTCTGGTCACGGCGCGGGCGCCGTGCTGCTCGCCGGGCTCGGCGCCGGCTTCGCCCTCGGCATCGCGTGCGGTCTCTTCAACGGCGGGGTCGTCGCACTGCTCGGGGTCAATCCCTTCGTCGCGACCCTCGGCAGCTACAATATCGCGATCGGGATTGCGACCACCCTTTCGGCCGGACGGCCGGTACAGGGCGTGCCGGCACCGTTCTCGCAGATATTCTACAGCGGCAGCATCCTCGGCGTGCCGGCGGCAATTGTGATCACCCTCGCGGTCGGCATCGCGCTTCATTTGCTGTTGGCGCGCACCGTGTTCGGCCGGTCGCTCTATCTGATCGGCACCAACCCGCGTGCCGCGGCGGTCGCCGGCCTGCCGGTCAAGCGCATCCTGGTCGCGACCTATGTGCTGTGCTCGGGGCTTGCCGCGCTCGGCGCGATCATGATGACGGCGCGGACCGGATCGGGTGAACCGAACCTTGGCGGCGCGCTGTCGCTGCAGGCGATTGCCGGCGCCGTGGTCGGCGGAACGAGCCTGGCAGGCGGCCGCGGCGGCGTCGGCACCGCCGTGCTCGGCGCCCTGTTCATCACCATTCTCTCCAACGGCATGAACCTCACCCGGATCGACGGATACGTCCAGATGGTCGTGCTCGGTGCGATCGTCATCATCGGCGTGCTGCTCGATCGCCTGCGGCAGGAGCGGCGCCAATGATATCAGGCTCTCCCATCCAGAACATCCCGGTCTCGGCGCGCGATGCGCCGGCATCGATCTATGTCGCGCCTTCGCTCGCCGCCGCACTCGATGCACTGAACGAATACGGTCCGGCGGGCGCTCCCTTGGCCGGCGGCACGTGGATCATGAGATCGCCGATCCGGCACGAACCGCTCAGGAGCCACTATGTGGCCATCGGAAGGATCGCCGAGCTGACCGCGGTCCGGATCGGCAGCGATGCCATCGAGATCGGCGCGGCGGTCACGCACGCGGCGCTTGCGGCAGCTTTGGCCGGCCTTCCGGAATTTGCCGGCCTCGCAGCCGCCGCCGGAGGCTCCGCCAACTCCGCGATCCGCGCGATGGCGACGATCGGCGGCAATCTCGCGGCGTCGGAATTCGCCGCGGCGGATTGCGTGCCGGCGCTGCTCTGTCTCGATGCCGATGTCGAGATCTCGGGCCGCGACGGTCGCGACCGCATCGGCCTCGCGGATTTCCTCGCGGTCCGATCAGCGCTCGCACCCGGCCGCCTGGTGACACGGATCATCGTGCCTCGGGCGGAGCGCAAGACGGCCCATGCCCGCCTGCCACTGCGCCGATCGGGCGATTATCCGGTCGCCATCGTCAGCCTATCGCTCAGCGTCGATGCGGCGAACCGCGTCCAGGCGGCACGGATTGCGGTCGGGTCGGTCGAACCGAGCGCGCGGCGATGGCCACGGCTTGAAGCGGCGCTTCTCGGACGTCCGCTCGACGCCGCAGCGGCGGCACGAACCGCGGCCGAACTGACCGACGAGTTCGTCGGCCGCGACAGCGTCGATGCGCCGGGCTGGTATCGTGTCAGCGTGCTACCCGGCCTCGTCCGCCGCGCCGCGATCGCTGCACTTGGTTCATGAACGCGCGGAGATGACATGGGATTCAGCCTGACCGTCAACGGCGATCGCCTCTCCTCCGCGGCCGATCCTGCCACCCCGCTGGTCGATATCTTGCGCGAAGAGATGCATCTGACCGGCGCGAAACCTGTCTGTCGCGAGGGCTTTTGCGGCGCCTGCATGGTGCTGGTCGACGGCGAGCCTACGCCGTCGTGCCTGCTGCCCGCTGCGCTGGCCGATGGCCGCGAGATTCACACCGTCGAAGGCCTTGCACCTCTGGGAATGCTGAACCGCATCCAGGCCGCGCTCGAGGCCAGCGATGCCGTCCAGTGCGGCATGTGTTTTCCCGGCATGGTGGTGAGCCTGACGCATCTCCTGACGACCCGGCCGGATGCCACCCGTGACGACATCCGGGCGGCGCTGACCGGAAATATCTGCCGCTGCACGGGCTATGAACGCATCGTCGAGGCGACACTGCTCGCCTTGGCCACGGCATGATCGGGAGGCGCAAGGATGTCAGACGTTTCCGCAACGATGGATTTGCACCGGCGTGACGCTGCCGACAAGCTGCGTGGCCGCACCCGCTACACTATCGACCGGTATCTGCCGGGCATGCTGCATGCCGCGGTGCTGCGCGCCGGCGTGCCGGCGGGGCGGATCGTTCGTCTCGATACGTCCAGAGCCGCCCGCATGCCGGGCGTGCGATCGTGACGGCGGCCGATGCGCCCGGCATGATCGGGATCGGCATCGCCGATCACCCGCTCTTCGCCCGCGACGTCATCCGCTACGACGGCGAGCCGATCGCCGCGGTCGCAGCCGCCACATTGGCGCAGGCGCAGGCCGCACTCGCGGCGATCGACGTGGAGATCGAGCCGTTCCCCGCAGTCTTGACCATGGCGGATGCGCTGGCATCGGATGCACCGCTGGTTCATCCGGACTGGCGCAGCTATGAGGTCTTGCTCGAAGGCAGCGCGCGCGGCGGCAACGTCGCCTGGGAGGCCACCGTCGTTCGCGGCGACGTCGATGCCGCCTTTGCCCGGCCCGACGTCGAGATCGTCGAAAGCTGCTTTCGCGTCGGCCGGCAGAACCACGTGGCCTTCGAGCCGCGCGCGGTCGTCGCGAGCTACGAGGATGGGCGCTTCCACATCGAGACGTCAACGCAGGTTCCCTGGAGCGTCCGCAATGCGACCGCGCGCCTGCTCGGCGTGCCGGCGTCGCAGGTCCGCGTCACGGTGCCGCCGGTCGGCGGCGGCTTCGGTCTGAAGTTCGATCTGGCCGTTGAGCCCTTCGCCGCCCTGCTGGCCCGCGCCAGCGGCCGGCCGGTGCGCCTCGTCAATTCACGCGAGGAGGAGATGCTGACCTGCCTGTTCCGCGAGAACGCCGATATCCGCATCCGCTCGGCGGTGACGCGCGAGGGAGATATCGTGGGGCGCGAGGCGGTCGTCCTGATGGACTGCGGCGCCTATGGCGGCGAACAGATCTTCCTGACCACCATGACCGCACACACGCTCGGCGGAAACTACCGGCTCGGAAGCGTGCGCATGGTCTCGCGCGCGGTCTATACCAACACGGCGCCGAACGGCGCGTTCCGCTGCTGCAACGGGGTCTACAACACCTTTGCGCTCGAGCGCCACACCGACGAGATCGCGGCGACGATCGGAATGGATCCGCTTGCCTTCCGCCGCCGCAATGTGCTCGGCGACAAGGATCTCGGCGCCACCGGCCAGGTCTTCGAAGGCAGTGTGCTCGGCCCGATGCTCGAGCGGATGGATACGCTGCGCGATGCGACGGCGCCGCCGCCGGCGCGCACCGACGGCCGGCTCTATGGACGCGCGACCACCGTCGGCACCTGGTTCGTCTTCGTCGGCCCATCGGCCGCGACGGTGAACATGAACGCCGACGGCACGGCGACGCTGGTCACGTCGGGTGTGGAGATTGGATCCGGCTCGATGATGCAGAGCCTGCCGCAGATCGTCGCCAGCACGCTCGGCATTGCACCCGAGCATGTGATCGTCCGCGCGGCCGATACCGATGCGGCCGGTTATGATGTCGGCGTCGGCGGCGGCCGCACCACCGTTTCGCTCGGCGCGGCCAGCCTGTCGGCAGCGCAGGAGGTGCGCACGAAACTCTTAAAGGTCGCCTCCGAGATGATCGAGGCCGCGCCCGATGATCTCGTGATGCACGACGGACGGATCGAAATTGCCGGCGCGCCGGGCTCCGGCCGTACGGTCGCGGAGGTCGCGACCCGTGCCCAGGCACTGGCTGGCCCGGTGTCCGGCACCGGCGCGTTCACGGGCGCCGGCGTACCGGCGATGCCGGGCTGCGTGGCCGGACATTTCATCGACGCGATCGACATTCCCGTCTTCGCCGTCCACGACTGCGAGGTCGCCGTCGATCCGGAAACCGGACATGTCGAGGTGCTCAGGTATCGCGTGGTGCAGGACGTCGGCCGCGCGCTGAACCCGCGCGCCATCCATGGCCAGATCCAGGGCGGTGTCGTGCAGGGGCTGGGTTATGCGTTGCACGAGGAAGTCACGATCGGCAGCAACGGTCGCGTCTGCCAGAGCGGTTTCGAGACCTATCGCGTGCCGCTGGCGCTCGATGTCGTGCCGGTGGAGATCAGTCTTTACGAGGGTGCGCCGTCGATCGGACCGCTCGGGACCAAGGGTGCCGGCGAGGTGCCCATCCTGAATGTCGGAGCGGCCGTCGCATGCGCAGTTGCAAACGCCACAGGCAAGCGCGTCCAGGCACTTCCCTTGACCCCGCCACGCGTGCTCGAACTCCTGCTCGATCGCAAGCAGGATCTGACCCTTCACCACATTGCCGATGCGTGGGCCGACAATCTGATACGTTCGCATCAGACAGCTGCCAATACGTAGCAACAAGCTGGCGGCAGACCATTCCCGCAATAGCACGGGAGCACAGCTTCACCGCGCCCTTCAGGCTCGCCGCGCCTCCGTTCAACTCGTCAACGCGGTCGGCCGTGTCGCTAGACCCAGCCGCCGTCGACGATATGGCTCTGGTTGGTGCAGGCGCCGCTGTCATCGGCGGCGAAAAAGAGGACGACGCGGGCGATGTCGTCAGGCACGAGCTTGCGCTTGAGGCATTGGCGCTGCATCAGCTCGGCCACACCTTCGGGCGTCAACCACAGATCCTGCTGCCGCCGGGTCATGATCCATCCCGGCAGGATGGAGTTGACCCGCACGTTGTGCGGCCCGAGATCGCGGGCCAGCGCCCGGGTGAGGCCCTGAACGGCTGATTTGGCCGTGGTGTAGCAGGGCATGTTGCCCTGACCGATCACCCAACTCACCGAGCCGATGTTGACGATCGAACCGCCCCCCGCCTGTTTCATGTCGGGTGCGACCGCCTGGGCGCTGAAGAACTGATGCTTCAGGTTGACGGCGATCCGCTCGTCCCAGAATTCCGGCGTCACGTCCTCGATCGCGTGACGGTCGTCGCGCGCCGCATTGTTGACCAGGATGGTGATCGGCCCGAGCGCCTCACGGATGCCGGTAACCGCGCGCCGCAGTGCGGCGATGTCGCGCAGGTCGGCGTGTTCGAAGTGCACGCGGGCATGCGCCCCCAAATCGGACAGCAGCTGCTCCGAGGACGTCACATCGATATCGATGAATCCGACCCGCGCGCCCTGGCTGATAAACTGGCGGACGATGGCCTCGCCGATGCCGGAACCGCCACCGGTTACCAGGACGGTCCGGTCCTTGAGGCTTGGATAGATGGCACCCTGCATTGGCATTCTCTCGCTTTGGCGCCTGAAGCGCGTCGGTTGCGTTGCTGCGGCTCCGGCCAAGAGCCACGGCTCCCGAGGTTCACTCGGTCGTCTCCATGTGGTTTCGGTCCACGACCCGCAGCGTCCGCCGCACCATGCCGTCGACAATCGTCGCCGACTCGCTTGGACGCACATGGATCGCGGTAGACTTGAGCAGCCACGGCAACACTGCCCGTTCGAGCCGCTCCTCATAGGCACTGCGCATCATGTCGAATGCCTGCAGGCCCGGACCCGCGAGGATGATGTGATGTGGGCGCAGCACCGATATCGTCGTGGCGACCGCATCGGCAAGCGCGTGGCCTGCCTGCCGGAATAACTGCTCGAGACGGGGATCGCCGGCGCGCGCCCGCGCGCGCAGCAGAGCCATCTGCGCCTCGGACGGCTGCTGCGATACAGCCGGCGGCAGGTCGAGAAAGGTACGCGCGTCGCGGTAGAGCGCATAGTCGGCGAGATGGGCCTCGATGCAGCCGCGCTGACCGCAGCGGCATTGCGGACCGTTCGGCGCCAGCTTGACATGGCCGATCTCACTGCCTGCGCCGGCACCGTCGCGCGCTTCACCGTCGACAACGACGCCCATGCCGACGCCGTGGCCCACCATGATCGTGGCCGTGAGGCCCTGCGCCAGCGCCGGCTCGGCGGCTGCGAGGGCCAGCGCAACCGCAACCGCGTCGTTCGCCATCACGACTTCGACGCCGAATGCCTGGCGGACCGGCGTCGCCAGATCGACGCCGGTGATCGACAGCGCCGGGCTCCACAGATGCCGGCCGGTGTCGGAGTCAACGATGCCCTGCAACGCAATCCCGATTCCCAACAGCCGATGTCTCGGCGTGGCCGTCGCATCAATCATGGCGTCGATCTGCGCGATCACGAGATCGCACAACGCGGCTGCATCGAGCGCGCGTGTCGTCAGCTCAAGTCGCGACTGCGCCAGGGCGGAGCCGCTGAAATCGGCGATCAATGTCTCGATCAGATTCATGCGCAGCGAGACCGCAATGATGCGGCCAAACTCGGGGTTCAGGGTCAGCAGGACCGCCGGCCGGCCGCGGCGGCGGCCGTTCAGGCCATCCGTATCCTCTTCGTCGGTATCGTCGGGCCACAACGTCGCCGTCTCAGTCACTGCTTCGCACAGCAGGTCTTCCGCCATCAGTTTCGACGTGATGGCCGATATGGCCGGGAAGCTCAGCCCCGTGCTGCGTGCCAGCTCGACGCGCGGCAATGGCCCCTGACGCCGCAAGACTTCGACGAGCCGGCCGCGGTTCGATCCGCGGGCCAAACTCGAAGCGCGTCTCAGCGGTTCGGGCTGTTCATCCATATCGGCTTTTTTAATTCTCTTGATGAAGTTATTCAACGCGAGCAGCCCGTATAATGGTCAGAAGGCGCCGAGAGTGGCAACAATACATCAGCATAACACTATTCTTGCTTGAAGATACGGGCAGCAACACCCTTGACTGGACATTTTGTCGCGCTAATTTATTAGTTACGTGAATAAAATAAGGCGTGAAAAGCGCCGAGCGTGAAAGCCCCTCACCGGGGGTGTCGACAGGGAGGTGCATATGAATGACTCAATGAGAAGATTGATCGTGCCGCTGTTGGCGGGCGCGGCCGCGCTCGCGATGGCCATAGGGATAGCACAGGCACAGCAGAAAAAGACCATCGCGCTGGTGACCAATGTCGCGGCCGACTTCTGGACCATCGCGGGCCGCGGGCTCGAGAAGGCGCAGAAAGAGCACCCGGAATACAATATCGAGCTGATCGTCACCAACGAAGGCACCGCGGCTGGTCAGCGGCGCGAGTTGGACGACCTCTTGGTGCGCGGCGTCGCCGGCATCTCGATCTCGGTCGACGATGCGCCGCATGCAACCGAAGAACTCAACAAGGTCGCGGCCAAGACCGTGCTGATCACGACGGACAGCGACGCGCCGCAGAGCAACCGTCTCGCCTATATCGGCACCGACAACGTCGCGGCCGGGCGGCAGGCCGGCGAGGAGATCAAGAAGGCGCTACCGAACGGCGGCAAGATTGCGCTGTTCGTCGGAACGATGGACGCCGACAATGCCCGCGAGCGCGTACAGGGCATCAAGGAATCGATCGCCGGCACCAAGGTCGAACTGGTCGACGTGTTCACCGACCAGGTGGACTTTGCCAAGGCCAAGGCGAACATGGAGAACGTGCTCGTCAAATATCCCGACATCGCGCTGCTCTCCGGCCTGTGGAGCTACGAGACCCCGCTGATCTATGATGCGGTGAAGGCCGCAGGCAAGGCCGGCAAGGTGAAGATCGTCGGCTTCGACGAGGACCAGCGGACGCTGCGGGGCATTTCCGACGGCACGATCGAATCCACGGTCGTGCAGCAGCCCTACGAGTTCGGCTATCTCTCCGCCACCAACATCATCAAGACGCTGAACGGCGACAAGTCCTGGATTCCGAAGGACAGCAAGCTGATCGTGCCGACCAAGGTGATCAGCAAGACCAACGTCGCCGAGTTCGCCGGGCAACTGAAGGAACTGCTGAAGAAGTAACCTCAGTCGGCTTCGCCGCCCGGCCGCCACAGGCCGCCGGGCGGGATGCAGGAGGACAAGCCGAATGCCGGAGACGCTGCTCGAACTCAGCGGTATCAGCAAGACCTATCCCGGCGTCAGGGCGCTCGACGACGTCAATCTGCGCGTCTGCCGCGGCGAGGTGCTGGGCCTGATCGGCGAGAACGGCGCTGGCAAATCGACGCTGATGCGCGTGCTGGCCGGCGTGATCGCGCCGAGTGCGGGCGTGATCCGCATCGGCGGCAATGACCACGCAAGGATGACGGTGAACGAGGCGACACTGGCCGGCATCGCTTTTGTGCACCAGGAGCTGAACCTGTTCGAGAATCTCGACGTCGCGGCCAATGTCTTCATCGGACGCGAGAAGCTCGTCGGCGGCCCGCTGAAGCTGGTGGACAATGCGGAGATGCGCGCCCGCGTGACGCCGCTGCTGGAACGGCTGGGCGCCGATTTCACGCCGAGTACGCTGGTCGACAATCTGTCGATCGCGGAGCGCCAGATGGTGGAGATCGCCAAGGCGCTTTCGATCGACGCTCGCGTGATCATCATGGACGAGCCGACCTCCAGCCTGACAATTACGGAGACGGAACGGCTGCTGGGCGTGATTGCCGACCTGAAGGCGCACGGCATCTCGGTGATCTACATCTCGCACCGGCTCGGCGAGATCATGAGCTGTGCCGATCGCGTCGTGGTGCTGCGCGACGGGCGCACGGTGGGGGAACTGGCGCGGGACGAGCTGAGCTATTCCGCGATGATCCGGCTGATGATCGGCCGCGACCTGAAGGCGCTGTATACGCCGCCGGCGCGCTCGCCGCAGCCGGGCGGCTGCGATATCGCCGGCGTCGTAACGACCGCCTTTCCCGACCGGCAGATTGACCTTTCCGTGCGGCGCGGCGAGATCCTCGGCCTCGCCGGACTCGTCGGCGCCGGCCGCACCTCCCTTGCCCGCGCGGTGTTCGGCGTTGACCCGCTGCTGGGGGGTGAGATCAGGATCGACAACGAACCGGTCGGTGTCGCCTCGCCGCGCGATGCGATCAGGCAAGGAATCTATCTGGTGCCGGAGGACCGCAAGAAGTCCGGGCTGGTGCTGGAATTGCCGATCCGGGAGAACGTGACGCTCGCGAGCCTGCTGGATCATGCGCGGATGTGGCTGGTCAACGGCGCGGCCGAACGCAAGATCGCGAAAGACCAGGCCAGGAGCCTGTCGATCAAGGCGCCGAGCATCGACATCGAAGCCGTAACGCTCTCCGGCGGCAACCAGCAGAAGGTGGTGCTGGGCAAGTGGCTTTCCATGCAGCCGCGCGTGATGTTCTTCGACGAGCCGACCCGCGGCATCGATGTCGGCGCCAAGAGCGAGATCTACGCGCTGATGCGCAGCCTCGCCGACCGGGGCGTTGCGATCGTGATGATCTCCTCCGACATGGAAGAGGTCATCGGCGTCTCCGACCGCGTCGCTGTGATGCATGAAGGCAGCGTCAGCGGCGTGCTCGAGCGCGACCAGTTCAGCGAATACAACGTGTTGAGGCTGGCAGTCGGCCAGGCGCTCGAAACCCTGGAGGCCGCTGCGCCATGATGAAGAAGGAACTCGGCCTGTTCTTGCTGCTGGCGGTGATCTCCGCCATCACCGGCGCGATCAATCCGGCCTTCCTGTCGTTCGTGAACTTGCTGAACATGGCCAATTTGATCGGCCTGTTCGGTGTGTTCGCACTGGGCGAAGGTCTCGTCATCATCACCGGAGGCATCGATCTTTCGCTCGGCTCGATGTTCGCGCTGCTCGGCGTCGTCTTCATCGACCTTCTGACGACGTATCAGGTGCCATGGCCGTTCGCGCTGTTGCTGGTCCTGATGGGCGGGCTGGCGCTGGGCGGCATCCAGGGTTTCCTGATCACCCGGCTGAAAATGCAGCCCTTCATCGTGACGCTGTGCGGGTTGCTGATCTATCGCGGCGCCGCGCGCTATTATACCAGCGATTCGACACGCGGCTTCGGCTATGGTGACGAGGCCAGCACGCTGGGCAACGTCGCCTCCGGCAATGTCGCGGGCATTCCGAACACCTTCATCTTCCTGATCGTCCTGGCGCTGATCCTCGGCGTGCTGCTGCATCGTTCGGTCTACGGACGCTGGCTTTATGCCGTGGGCAAGAACGAGGAAGCGGCGCGCTTCTCCGGTATCAACACAAATATCGTGATCGCGACCGCCTATGTCATCAGCGGCGGCCTCGCCGGCGTTTCGACCGTGATGTTCGTCTTCTACACCAACTCGGTCTCTCCGAGTTCCTTCGGCAATTTCTACGAACTCTATGCGATTGCCGCTGCGGTCCTCGGCGGCTGCAGCCTGCGCGGCGGCGAGGGCTCGATTCTCGGTATCGTGCTGGGCACAGCGCTGCTCCAGGTGCTGCAGAACCTCGTGAACATCCTCGGCATTCCGAACTCCCTGAACTTCGCGGTGATGGGGACCGTGATTTTGATCGGCGTTCTGGCGGATCAGCAATTGCAGGCCCGCCGGCGGCGCAAGGCGGCGCTGGCCGGCCTCGCCCGCACGGCGCCTCGAGCAAAGGAAACCACAATTTTGCAAAGCGCATCTGCGCACGGCGCGACGGCGTTGCCGACGAGCGCGGGAGATCAGGCGTGACTCGACTGCGAAGAATCTCGACCGGGAATATAGCCACGGCGTCTCGAGTAGAGGACAACGGGAGGAGTTCGATGCGCAAGACTGATCAAGCATCCGAGGCTCACGTCCACGTTGGCGCCGCAGGTCGAGCCTGGCCGGGCCGCTGGCAGACCCTCACCACCGTCCTCAAGGGCTTTGGCGCGCGTGGATTTTCTATCTCAAGTTGACGGATCGCTACACTGAAAGGAGCGCGTTCCAGGCTGAAGGGCTTTGGGCGGGAACGCGACACAAAAATGGACAAAGCCGGGGACGCTGGGAGTGCAGAAAATGTCACTTTGGTCTGTAAACACCGCGCGGGCATGCGGCGTGGGGATCGCTTTGTTATCTTTGTTCAGCGGCGGCGCGCATGCGGCCGATCTCTTAACGAAAGCTCCGCCCATTCCTTACGCTGAGACCGATGATTTCTGGACGAGACCGTATCTGTTCGGCGATCTCGGCAGAACGCAGCTGAAGGAGCGGGGTATCTCGCTGGCCCTAACGCTGGGCGACGAAGCCGTCGGCAATCTGTCGGGCGGCAACAAGAATGTCGGCGCCAACGCCGGACAGCTGTTCTTTCAGGCCAAGTTCGATATGGCGAAGCTTGCCGGCATCCAGGGCGGCCTGGTCGGCCTTACGCTGGTCGACCGCTTCGGCCACAATCTGAACGACGACGCAGGCATTCCGGCCTTGCAGCTGACCAACGAAGTGTTCGGCCGCGGCAATATCCTGCGCCTCACCGAACTCTACTACTCGCAGAAGCTTTTCGATGACCGCCTTGAACTCAAGGGCGGCCGTCTTCCGGTCGGCTCCGACTTCTTCTTCGGCCTGTGCGAGTTCATCAACCTGACCTTCTGCGGCGGTCAGCCCGGCAATATCCAGGGTGGCTACATCTACAACTGGCCAGTGAGCCAATGGGCCGGTGTCGCACACTACAACTTCACCAAGGAATGGCAGCTTTCGGTCGGCGTCTACGACGCCAATCCAAACTATCTGACGACGTCGGACTCCGCGACCTACTTCCTGCCAGGCGTCCCCGGTTCGAGCCGAGCCTCCGGCGTGCTGGTGCCGGTCGAGGTGGTCTGGGCGCCGAGCGGTCCCCTGAACGGGACCTGGAGATTCGGCGGCTGGTATGACAGCGCGTCGACGATTGACGGCGGCCTCCCCGGTATCATCGCGATCGCCCCGGGCATCGGCGGCGTCTCGGACCAGAATCTGGGCGATCAACGCGGCCGCTATGGCGTCTATGAATCGATCCTGCAGCGACTGACCGTTGAGGGTGCAAAGGCACAGGGTTGGTACATGTTCCTCAATACGACCGTCGCCGATCACCGGACGTCGTATCAGGACTACCAGGTCGCCCTGGGCTTCAGGCACACCGGAACGTTCTCCTGGCGCCCGGAAGACGAAGTCGGCTTCGCGGTGGGTACGACCCACGTGAATTCCGCTGCGCTCACCCTGAATGCGGGCGGAAACGAAGTTCCGATCGAAGCCTGGTACGGGTGGCAGGCGACTGGCTGGATGAACCTCAAGTTCGACGCCCAGTACGTGATCAATCCCGGCGGGCGCGGCTATAATGCCGCCGGCATCAAGACCGAGAATGCCTGGGTCCTTGGTCTGCGCACGCTGGTGCACTTCTGAGCCGGAGGGGGTTTGCCAGCATGCCCGAGCGAGGCCAGCCATGGTAACCCCTCACGACGCCGGGCTGGCCGTCCTGGAGCTGAAAGGCATCGGCAAGGAGTTCGGCGCCATTCGCGCGTTGCATGGCGTCGACCTGCGCGTTTCTCCCGGCGAGGTGGTCGGCCTGATGGGAGACAACGGCGCCGGCAAGTCGACGCTCGTCAAGATCATCGCCGGCAACTTCCCGCCAAGTCACGGCGAGATCCGCTTTGACGGCAACCCGGTTCATTTCGCCCGGCCGATCGATGCCCGCACGGTCGGAATCGAAGTGGTCTATCAGGACCTCGCGCTCGCCGACAATCTCACGGCAGCGGCCAATGTCTTCCTCGGCCGTGAGCTCAAGCGCAAGCTTGGTCCGTTCGCGTTTCTCGACCACAAGGCGATGGCAGCCCGTGCGCTGGAGCTGTTCGGCGAGCTGCGTTCGGAGACCCGACCGCACGATCTCGTTAAGCAGATGTCGGGCGGCCAGCGTCAGGCGGTCGCGATCGCACGGACTCGGCTGTCCAATGCCAAGCTCGTGATGATGGACGAACCGACGGCCGCGATCTCGGTCCGCCAGGTCGAGCAGGTGCTGAGCCTGATCCATCGCCTGAAGGAACAGGGCGTCGCGGTAATGCTGATCTCGCACCGCATGCCCGACGTGTTCGCGGTCTGTGACCGCGTCGTGGTGATGCGCCGCGGCGAAAAACGTGCCGACAAGGCGATCGGCGACACCAGCCCCGAGGAAGTCACCTCCCTCATCACGGGAGCGAGAGAGGCTGCGTAATGACCACGCCCCTGGAATCTCCCATCACCTTCACCAATGTCGGCAAGACCAAATGGTGGCAGAGCGGCTTGTTTGCCTCGCAAACCGGGTACGTCCTGCTCGCGCTGGTGGCGCTGTTCGTGGTGATGAACTTCGCCAGCCCCTACTTCCTCACCGAAGGCAATATGCAGAATGTGGCGAAGAACTTTTCCTTCATCGCCATCGCCACGCTCGGCGTGACCTTCGTCATCATCACGGGCGGCATCGATCTCTCGGTGGGCTCGGTGATGTGCTTTTCCGCGATGATCACCTCAATGGTCATGACCCAAATCTCGACGCCGGGCATGCCCGGCGCGGAGTGGTTCGTGCATCTGGCCGACGACGGCAAAACCGTGATCGCAAATATGCCCGGCTTGATCCTGCTCGTCTCAATCCTGGCAGGACTCGGCGTCGCGCTGATCGTCGGTCTCGTCAATGGCTTCTGCATCGCAGTGCTCGGGCTGTCGCCTTTCGTCACCACGCTCGGCATGCTGTCGATCGTGCGCGGCCTCGGTTACGTCGTCTCCAACGGCCGCGGCAGCTTTCCCAGCGGCCCCGAAGCCGATTATCTCTACGCGCTGACATCCGGCGTCGTATTCGGCATGCCGGCGCCGTTCATCTATCTCGTGGTTCTTGCGGTGGCGATGGCGATCGTGCTCCACCACACCGGTTTCGGCCGCCACGTCTTTGCCGTCGGCGGCAACGAGAAGGCGGCCGCGCTGACCGGCATTCCGGTCGTACGGGTGAAGATCGAGATCTATGTGATCTGCGCGCTCGCCGCGGGTCTGCAGGGCATCATCATCTCGGGCTGGCTGGGATCGGCGCCGGCAAACATGGCGACGTCCTACGAGCTCAACGTGATTGCAGCCGCCGTCATCGGCGGCGCCAATCTCGCCGGCGGCGCCGGCGGCCCGCTCGGGGCGATCGTCGGCTGCGTGCTGCTCGAGGTGATCCGCAACGGCCTCGTGCTCGCGCAGATCAACTCCTACTGGCAGCAGACCTTGGTGGGCGTGATCATCATCGCAGCGGTGCTGGTCGATCGTCTTCGCTCGCGCATGGCCTGAAGAGTTCGTCCCGGAGGATCATAATGTCCGCCTATCCGCCTTCGGGAGCCGCTGATTTCAAGAGATAGGCACAAAAAATGTGGAGGGAAACAATGAAGAAGGCACTTCTTGCCGCTGCGGTCCTCGCCATGATGGCGACGCCCGGCTTTGCCCAGAGCTACAAATTCGTGATCGTGCCCAAGGCGATGAACAATCCGTTCTTCGATTTCGCGCGCGACGGTTGCCAGAAGCGCGCCAAGGAACTCGGTAACATCGAATGCATCTACAAGGGTCCCGTCGAGCACGAGCCGGCGACGCAAGCGCAGATCATCCAGGATTTCATCACCCAGAAGGTGGACGGCCTGGCCATCTCGGTGGCCGATGTCGCGGCCATGACCAAGTCGATCGAGGCGGCAAATGCGGCCGGCATTCCCGTCATCACGTTTGACGCGGATGCGCCGGGCTCGAAGCGGATTGGCTATATCGGCACCGACAACAAGGAGTTCGGCGTCGCGCTCGGCAAGCAGTTGCTGAAGCTCCGGCCCGATGGCGGCAAGTACGCGATGGTCTCCGGCGGGCCGGGTGCGAAGAATCTGGCCGAACGCGTCGATGGCGTCCGGGAAGCGCTCAAAGGCTCGAAGTGGACCGAAGTGGGGGGATCGCCGACGTTCTGCAACGACGACCCCGCGCTGGGTGTTCAGCAGATGACCGATCTGCGCACCGCTGTTCCCGATCTCGCGGCGATCATCCCGGTCGGCGGCTGGCCGATGTTCGCCCCGGAAGGCTTCAAGGCGTTCGCCAGCAAGAGCAAGAAGGACCTCGACGCCGGCAAGTTCACGCTCGTCGTGGCCGATACCCTCAAGATGCAGCTTGAACTTCTGAACGAGGGCTATGTCAACGCACTGATCGGCCAGCGTCCGTTCGAGATGGGCGAGAAAGCGATGGATACGCTGCTTGCCATCAAGAAGGGCCAGAAGGTGCCGGAGATCATCCACACCGGTCTCGACGTCGTGACAAAGGACAACGTCGCGGCGATGCTGAAGTAGCAGCGTGCGCAGCCCGGAGGCGGCGTCGCCTCTTCGTGGAAAATTGCGGCTCGGCGCACAGTCAGCGAGGGCATCAATGTAGGACCGATGTCCAACGCCTTTGATCGAACGCCGGGCCTGTGGACCGACGCGCAGACCGAGGGCTGGAAAGCGGTCGTCGAGCGGATCCACAAGCAAGGGGGCCGGATTATCGCGCAGCTCTGGCATGCCGGCCGCGCGAGCGCGCGCGGTCTGTTGTCCAACAGACAACCACTGTCACCGTCAGGCGTAAATGACGATCTGGATCGGCTGCAGGTATGGGCACTGCTTGCCAACGGCGCCTATGTGCGCGTCGCGGCCACGTCGTCGCGTGCGATGACCACCGCGGAGATTGAGGCCGTCGTGGGCGAATTTCGACGGGCGGCGGCCAACGCCGTTCGCGCCGGGTTTGACGGTGTGGAGATTCACGGCGCCAACGGCTATCTGGTTCACCAGTTTCTCTCACCGACGATCAATCTGCGAACCGATGACTATGGCGGAAGCATCGAAGCGCGCTCCAGACTGCTCGTCGAAATTGTTGCGGCGATTTCCGACGTCGTGCCGCGATCACGGATAGGACTGCGGCTGTCGCCCTTCGCCGATTACAACAGCACGCGGGACCCGAAGCCGGAAGATACCTATGGTCGGCTCGCGCCCTGGCTACAGACCGCGGGGCTCGCCTGTCTGCACCTTGCGGACACCAACGCGTGGACCGGAGCGCCGAATTACGAACGAATGCTGGCGATCTTCCGCGAGCACTATCGCGGACCGCTCATCGTCAATGCCGGCATCACCCCCGAGCGTGCCGCCGACATCGTCAATTCCGGCGAGGCTGACGCGGTCGCGTTCGGCCGCCTCTTTCTCGCCAATCCTGACCTCCCGGCGCGGATACGAGCCGGCGGTCCCTACAACTCGCCACAGCCGATCGGGATCTATGGCGGGTCGGATAAAGGGTATCTCGACTATCCGAGCCTAGCGTCCATTGACGAGGAAATCGCTCGAGGAGAATAGCGCTTCCAGGTGGCGGCAGGAGGAAATTGGGTAAGTCCGGGCGCTAACACCGAGCGCAAGAAATCGCAGAAAATCGTAGATTAGCGTGCAAAATCGTACGATTGGTAGCGGGGGAACGCTACCGCTTTTCCACACACCAACCCTACCTGCGATATCTTCTCCAATCTTGCGCACGAAGGAGGCCGTTGGTGCTTGAGGATCCTGATCTCAGTCATGGTCAATGTCCGGCTTTTACCGGCGAATGATCAACGCCGGTAGGCGATACGAGTGTTGTGAGCCAGAAGATCTCCTCGCGCGCAATTTTGGTGAAGCCGTTGGCTGCCCAAAGTTGACTGAACCGGGTAATGCAGACCAAGGAAGCATCGTTTCTCAGAGGTCGACTGCAACCTCGCCGAGATCCGCCAAGCGCGCACGGGCGCTGGTGCGTTCTTTTGCGAAGACCATGCCGGTGCACGAGCCGGTTGTGACGATGTGGCCCGGTGAAAGAGGCACGCCTCGGTCCGCACAATGGCGAATGAGCCAGCGCAGCAGACGCCAGATATCGCCTGCCGGATTGCCTCCCGTCGTTTGCCGGCTGATCTCGTCCCCCACGGAGAGATGCGCCTCGACGCCCCTCAAATCGACGGAGGGAAGGCTAACTGTCGAGGCTGGTCCGAGCAGTAACGCGCCGTGGCTCTGCAAATCCGCAAGCTGAGCCAAGGCAGCGCTATTCCTCCAATTCTCAAGACGCGTGTCGACCACTTCGATGGCGGGATACGCGGCGTCGAGCGCTGACCTAAGTGTGAATACGACGCTGTCGCGAACTAGGCCCCTCGCACCCGCGCGAGAGTCTCCGACGGCATCTCGCCGTATGCGCGGCCGTAACATCTCGCGAAATCGCTCAGATGCCAGAAGCCGTTGGCCCGCGCCGCCGCGGTCACGGTAAGGAGCGGGCCGCCTTTGACGAGGAGCTTGCGGACCGACCACATGCGTTTCGACCGCAAATGTTGATGCAGGCTAACGCCACAGACGTGCTGCACGGCGGTCTGGAGCGTACGAACGGAAACGCCGAGCGTCTGCGCGAGACTAGCGCTGTAGAGGTCGGCCTCTCCGACCGTGGCCACCAGTTCATCCAGGTGCTCGACCAGCTTCCGATGCCGGTCGAACGAGCCGGGCAGTGCCCGCTTGACGCTGTCCTCGACCAGAGCGTTGTCGAGCCCGGCTATAAGCGTTTCCTGCAGCTGCCCGCTCAACAGTTCGAACTCCCTGAGCTCCCTACAGCTGGACGCCAGGCAAAACATGTCCAGAATCGCCGATCGTATCGCCAGCATCTTCGCCGGTGTCAGCCAGAACAGCTCGATTCCGCTCTCGAAGTCGGCCCATCCGCGATTGCGCATGTCGGAGCCGAAGCGCAGCATGAGGTAGGTATTTGCATGTCGTTCGACGACATCGACGGGTGCTCGGCCGCGGATGACTCCGATCGTAGAATCGCCGACCGCGTTTCCGTTCATCGTCGCGTGAAAGGCCAGGGGGATGACGACCCCAACCCCGCGATTTGCGCCGAGATCTCCCTCCATCCGCCTGGCGAATGATCGCTGCAGCACGAGAAGGCAGTCGGGGAGCGCCAGAATGCTCCGCGAGACCGAGATGGGCGAGGAATCCAGCGGCGTGCTCCTCATTCCGCCGATAACATCGTTGGGACGGAATTCGTCGAAACTGTTGAAACGCTCGACACGCAGCACCGGCGACGGATCGAGCCAGCGGACGGGCATCGTGACCTCCTACGAAAGCGGATGATCCAGCAGGGCCTCGCCCGCGCGCGCAATTCCCTTCATCAGTTCGACCGCTGACCGGAAGCTGTCTTCGCCGAATCGTTCGGCCAGCCTCGTCTGTACTTCCCTCCAGCGTGGTAGCGCGCGGGACAAGGTCTTCCTGCCTTTCGCGGAGATAGAGATGTCGCGCACGCGACGGTCCGCTCCGGGCGCGATCCTCACCAGACCGCGACGTTCAAGAATCGTGATGTTGCGTGCAAGCGCGCTTGGGTCCATCGACATCCTCCCCGCAAGTGCTCCCATGGTCACAGTCTCTTGCCGCGCACAGGCAACGAGCAGCATAAATTGCGTTGGCTCCACCCCGATCGGCGCGAAGGCCTCGGCGTAAAGCCGGGTGATCACGCGGCTTGCCTTCCGAACATTGAATGCAGCGCAGCAACTACCCACCACGGCTAGTTCCTCGGGCATTGGCGACACAACCTGCTTCATTGAGCACCTACGTTATATGCATATACTGGTAATTTATCGGCATATGCCGTTTTCGGAAGGTTAATCACGAAATTCCCGCAATTTGCCGGATTCCGATAATCGTATTGATCAAGCAATTAAGACGGTGCACTCAATATCCCCCGAAAGGACATCGACACCGAGCACACGCCAAGGGAGAACCACCATGCCGGACATCGCGAACCTCGATCGACGTAAGCGTCACCGCCCCGCGCCGTCGCTGGCATGCCGAGCAGCGCCGATCGATCCGTTTGAGCTTTGGAGTGTTCACCGGCATAAAGCGCGCGAGGCGCTACAAGAGGCGGTTTTCGCTCTTCAGATCACTCATGCGCGAACATCCATCGTGATCGGAAAGATCGAAAATCTGGAGAACCGTAAACAATTACAGGCCCAATCCACGCGGATCGGTACGCTGATCGACCTCGCCTGGTGCAGACTCGGCGATATCTGAGCGCTGGCCGCCCGGTTCGGCTCGGAGAGCGTCGCACTCCCGCTGCTCATCCGATTGCTACCGCGATGCTGACGATCATTGGACACCTAAAAAGAAAACTCGACATTCCGATGAGCATCGGAGGCGACGGCGATCACCGATCATTGAGCGGCCCGATCTGCCCTCGGGAACGCCGATGACGCAGCCTGGCAGGATACATCCTGCCGGGCTGCGATGCACGCTGCGTCGCTTACGCATCGTTTGAGTGCGTCGAGCGGAGAGGTCTTCGCTTGCACTTCTGCTCGACGCTCCAAAGAAGCTAACTAGCTCGCGCGCCTCGTCGGACTACCCTGGCAAGAACATCAAAATGGCTGCCAGCCCCATCACGAATGTCGCAATCCAGCCGAGGACGATGATCGACCGGCCCGAGGTGTGCGGACCCATGACCGAAGGTTTGGAGGCGAGCAAGATGATCACGACCATCAGGGGCACGGCGACGACCCCGTTGATGACGGCACTCCAGAACAGCGCCTTCATCGGACTGATCGGAGAATATTGGATGAGCAACCCGGCGATGACGCTGACCGCGATCACGCCGTAGAATCCGCGCGCGTCTCGTGCCTTTCTCTCGAGACCTTCCTTCCAGCCCATGGCTTCGGCGAGCGCATACGCCGCCGAGCCCGCGAGGACCGGCACGCCGATCAGGCCGACGCCGATGATGCCAATGGCAAAGAGGATGAAGGCGAAATCTCCGGCGAGCGGCCGCAGCGCGCTGGCCGCCTGCGCCGCGGTCTCGATGTTGGTGATTCCCGCCACATGCAGCGTAACGGCGGTCGCCAGGATGATGAAATAGGCGGTGATGTCGGAATAGAACATTCCGCTCCAGGTGTCCCATTGGATCCGTTGCAACTCTTTCGGTGCGCTGGCGGGATCCTGCATCAGCGAAGTGCCGCCGTTCGCAAGCATGTCCTCCACCTCCTCGGAAGCCTGCCAGAAGAAAAGGTAGGGACTGATGGTGGTCCCGAAGACGCCGACGACGACGGCGGCCGTGTCCGAGTTCAGCTGCAATTGCGGCCATACGCTTCGTAACGCCACTTCGCCCCAGGGGACGTGGACCGTGAACAGCACCGCGGCGTAGGCCAGCAACGAGAGCGTCAGCCACTTCAGGAAGAAGACGTAGCGGTGATACGGCACCAATATCTGAAGCAGCAGCGTCGCAACGACAAAGACGACAGCCATCGCGTGCCGGTCGACGCCGGTGACGAACTCGCCGACTTCACCCATGGCCGCGACATCGGCTCCGATATTGAGGATGTTTGCGATCAACAGGAGCAGCACGACGCCCTTGAGTACAATGGGCGGAAACGCCGTCTTGATGTTGGCGGCCAGGCCTAAGCCGGTAACCCGCCCGATCCTTCCGCACATGGACTGAATCGCCGCCATTAGCGGAAATGCCAACGGCATCGTCCAGAGCATGTTCAGCCCAAACTGGGCGCCAGCCTGGGAGTAGGTGGCGATGCCGCTCGGATCGTCATCGGCCACGCCGGTGATAAGGCCTGGACCAAGGCGCGATAGCGGATGGTCCTTCAGGCGCGCCCAGACAGTATTGGATCTTCTGGGCAAATCCGCGTCGCATCGAGGCGCATCGGCCAAGCACCCGGCAACCTGCGCCTCGATCGGTTCAACCATAGTAGTTCCTGTGTTCCGGTCATTTCCAGAATACGCCGCGTTTCCGGTAATCGACTTATATCGTCTCTGTGCCGTCGCGCACATTGCGCGCCGATCGGGCAAGCTCGTCATATCCGGCAGCAATCTTCATGAAAGGATCGCGGATGGCTTGATCACGATATCGGCAGGCCTGTCGCCTCGTCCGCTCCGCGCGTGACTGCCAATAGTCTACGTCGTCCAGGCGCTTCCGTTGTCGCCCGACCACAGCGGTCTCGTGCGCGAGCTGCTTCGGCAAATGAGACGGCTCTTTGACACGTCCAGAACTCTCGATCATGAAAACTCCCGTCTTCCAACCCTCTTCAACATGGGCCGCATTCCCGGTGACCGGGTTGAGCTGTATCAAGCAACGTCGACCTCCTTGCTGCCAACCTACTCTCGGTTGAGCCACATCAATGCATCGGCGATCGAGGGTGCGATGATTGATTGTTCTAGTCAGAGGCTTCGCGGCATGCGTCGAACATTCCCCTCACTGTTCCGCTGGCTCACCCTTTTCGGGTGGCGGGACATCGCGACCGCCCCGGTCGACTGCGCGGTCGAGATTGCCGTGATCGACGTCGAACAGCACAGGCTAGGCTTCCCCTGTCTCAAGCATGGCGGCGGATGGTTCGATGCCGCGACCCTGCAGCCCATTGCGATGGCGCCGACCCACTGGCGCTACTGGCAGCCCGACGTCCCGCCGATGAGTTGTTGCTGACCATGCCACGCCTTGCCGCCATCAATCGGCTGGTCGCGGTGCTGCTGCTGCTGCGGTCACGTGCTTCTCCGTCGCAGCGGCGTCCCGACTGGACGCTGATCCTGGCGCTCGCCAGCACGGCGCTGACTGTCGCCTCGGCAGTCTCGCTGGTCTATTTTCACTATTTGGACGGGCCCTGATCGTTCGCGGGTTCGTCGTCGGCAATGGCGCGCCACGCCGCGCCATCGAGATCGTCATACTGGCCGCTCTTCAGTGACCATAGAAAGCCCAGCAGGCCGACGAAGCCGAGCGCAAGGGCGAGCGGAACCAGATAGACCAGGACTTCCATCAGACCGTCCCCCGCCCCCGCGCCCTCATCGCGTTGAGCATGACCAGCACCGACGAGCCGGACATCGCCGCGGCTGCGATGAGCGGCGTCACCAAGCCTGCGATCGCGATCGGAACCGCAATAACGTTGTAGACCACGGCAAGCCAGAGATTCTGCCGCATCAAGCGCAGCGCCTTGCGCGAGACCACGATCGCTGTCCGCACCGGCGCGAGGCGCTCGCCGAGAAAGACCGCATCCGCGACCGCCTGGCTCACGTGGGTCGCACTAACCGGCGACATCGAGGCATGCGCCGCAGCTAGCGCCGGGGCATCGTTGAGGCCGTCACCGACCATCAGCACCTTGCAGCCCTGACGCGCCAGTTCCTCGATCCGGGCGATCTTGTCGACCGGAGAAACCCCGGCGCGCCATTCATGGATGCCGAGCGTCTCGGCCGCGAGTCGAACGGCGGGTTCGCGGTCCCCGGAAACGATCTCGACCGCCAGGCCGAGCCGTTCCAGACCCGAGACAACGTCAGCCGCGTCGGCCCGCAGCTTCTGGCGAACGGCGAAGACGTGCCTGGTATCGCCATGGCTGAATGCGACGACGGAGGCCTCAGGGTCGCGATGCAGAAGCTCGTTGGCGAGGCTGTCGGCACCGCAGAACGACGGCCGGCCAAGCCGGATCGGGTGACCCTGATGGTAGCCGTGGACGCCCTGCCCCGGATCTTCCTCGATACCGGGCAGCGGCGCGGCGGCGCCGGCCGCGCGCGCCACGGCGGCCGCGACCGGGTGACGGCTCGACAGGGCCAGCCGGCCGGCAAGCTCGATGACGTCGTCGGGAATGCTTGCGAAATTGGTGACATCGAGCTCGGGCAGCGTCAGCGTGCCGGTCTTGTCAAAGATCACCCGGTCCACCTCGGCGATGCGTTCGATCGCATCGCCGGCGTTGAGCAGCACGCCCGAGCCAAACAGCGTACCGGATGCAACGGTCTGCACGGCCGGAATGGCGAGCCCCAGCGCGCAGGGACAGGTGATGATCAGGACCGCAATCGCCGTCACGATCGAATCATGGAAGGTGGCGCCATAGGCAAGCCAGCCCAGCAGCGTCAGAAACGCCGTTGCGTGCACGACCGGCGCATAGAGCCGCGACGCCCGCTCGGCGAGACGCAGATAGCGCGAGCGCGCCTGCAGCGCGTGATCGAGCAGCCGGGATATCTCATCCAGCAACGTGCCACCCGAGGCCGCCGACGCGCGGACGCGCAATGTGCCGGAACGGATCAGCGTCCCCGCGAACACGGCGCTGCCAGGCGCCGCCATCGCCGGCAAGGTTTCGCCCGTAATCAGGCTCTGATCGACCTCCGAGCGGCCCTCGATCACATTGCCGTCGACCGCGCAGCGCTCGCCGGGCCGCAGCAGCACGATGTCGCCGGGGCGGATCGCAGCTGCCGGGACCGTTCTGATCTCGGTTGCGCTAATGAACTTCGTCGCGGTCTCCGCCTTCAGCGCCGCGAGGTTACCGGCAAAGGCTCGAGTACGCCGTCGCATGTTCTGATCGAGGTAGCGACCGGCGAGCAGGAAAGCGATCAGCATGATCGCGGCATCGAAATAGGCATGTTCGGCGTGATTTATCGTCTCGATCACCGAGGTTGCCAGCGCGAGCACGATACCGATACTGATCGGAACGTCCATGTTGACGCCGCGCGCTCGCAGGGCCGACAGCGCCGACGAAAAGAAAGGCTGCGCCGAATAGGCTGCAGCCGGCAGCACGATCAATGCCGACAGCCAGTGGAAGAAGTCGCGTTGCTCGGGCAGCATGTCGGAGACGTTGCCGGACCATACGGGGATCGACAGCATCATGACGTTCATCGCCGCAAAGGCGGCGACGCCAAGCCGGCGCAACAGGCCTTGTGCCCGCTGCGCTTCCAGCGTTTCGGCATCGTCGCGTTCGAACGGATAGGCCTTGAAGCCGAGCTCCGCGAGCCGGCTTACGAACAGCGCCGGATCAAGGGTACCCGCCTTCCACTCCAGCGCTAGGCGGCTGTCGGTCAGGTTCACGCGGGCCGAGGTGACGTCCGGTATGGCCGACAAATTGCGCTCGATCTTGGCCATGCAGCCCGCGCAATTGATGCCCTCGACTGCGAGATCGAGATGGATGAGCCCGGTGCCCGCGTTCTTCAGATAATGAGAGAAATCGATATCCGCCTGCATGAGATGCGCCCTCAGTTCAGGAGGATTCGGTTCTTCGACAGGAACATGCGGCGGCCATCCGCGTCGCCCTCGATCACGAGGTCCCACTGCCCCGCGGCGACGCCCTCGGCGCGGCCGCGATAGCTGCCGGGGCCGGTCTCACTGATCTCGATCGCCCGATCGGCGCGACGATCGATTGGTCGTTCGAGCCGAGCGAGGAAATTCAATGCCGTAAGAGGCGCGCCGGCGTGATCGCGTGCCTCAAGTGCAATTGCGGCACTTCCATCAGGCCGCCGATCGATATGCGCCTGGACCTGCCAGTCGCGCTCGTTCTGCTGCCTGGCTGCGTCGATCTCGCGCTGATAGGCGAGGCTGGCACTGTAGGCACTGTCGACTTCAGTGCCCGGAAGAGTCGTGATGGCGAGGCGCATCATGACTATGTTCACGCTGATGACGACGGCGAAGAACGCGATCGTCGTGATCAGGACGAAACGTCCGGTGATGGGTCGCGCGACTGAACTTGAGGCTGCCATGGCAGGATTCCATCGTTATGGAAGGACGAAGTGGTCGGTCGCAGAGGCGACCTCTCCGAGACCGATGTCGGTGACGCGAAACGTGACCGGCACCGACTTTTCCGCTTTTTCATCTAGCGGTGCCGTCACCAGCACGCGAAGTTCGGTGGTGGTATCACGGCCGAGGACGATCATCGGACGGTCTGGCGTCACCGAATCCGCACCGATGACGTGCAACTTCGCGTCGGCCGGTCCATCGACGTCGATCGCGATCACACGATCGAAGCCGCGCTTGTTGAGGAAGCGCAGCGTGTATCCATTGCGGATCGCGCCGTCGCTGAGACGCACCGCGATCGGGTTGCGGTCGTGCAGCACGTTGACGTCGAGCAGGGTTCGCGACATCAGCGCGTAAAGCATCACCGCGCAGACCACGGTGATCAGGCCGGCGTAGACGACTGTGCGAGCGCGAACGGGCTTGAAGATTTCTTCCTTGCCGGCAATGCGTCGCTGAACGTTGATATCGTTGTCATAACCGATCAGACCGGTCTTGCGGCTGACCTTGGTCATGACGGCGTCACAGGCATCGATGCACAGGCCGCACTGGATGCAGCCGAGTTGCGCGCCATCGCGGATGTCGATCCCGGTCGGGCACACGGCAACGCACTGGTTGCAATCGATGCAATCGCCGGCCTTCTCGCCGAGCGCTCGGATGTCGAACGCCTTCTTCACCGAGCAACGCGGCTCGCCGCGATCGTATTTATAGGTGACGTTGAGCGCCCATTCGTCGGTCAGTGCGGCCTGGATCCGCGGCCACGGGCACATATAGACGCAGACCTGCTCGCGCATGTAACCGGCCAGCAGGTAGGTTGACGCGGTCAGGATCGCGATCCAGAGATAGGCGATCGTCGGTGCCTGAAAGGCCGCCAGATCGCGCACCAGGGTCGGCGCATCGGCGAAGTAGAGCACCCAGGCGCCACCGGTCCACCACGCGATCGTCAGCCAGATCGCGTGCTTCAGCACTCGGCGACCGGCGCGCTTTACGGTCATTGGCCCGGCATCGGCCTTCATCTGTGCGCGACGGTCGCCTTCGACCAGGCGCTCGACCGCATAGAACAGATCGGTCCAGACCGTCTGCGGGCAGAGATAACCGCACCAGATTCGGCCGCCCAGCGCGTTCATCAGGAACAAGGCGAACGCCGCCAGCACCAGAAGGCCCGTGAAGTAGTAGACCTCCTGCGGCCACAGCTCGATGAAGAAGAAATAGAAGCGGCGGTTGGGAAAATCGATCAGGACCGCCTGATCGGGCGCGCCGAGGCCCCGATGCCAGCGCACGAAGGGCAACAGATAGTAAACCCCGAGGCAAACGGCCATCAGCCGCCATTTGATCGAACGGAATCGGCCGGAGACGCTCTGGGGAAAAACCTTCTTGCGAGGCGCATAAAGCGGCCCGTCTTCGTCGGTTATGAGTTTATCAGGGGGCACGGGCTTGTTCATGGATTGCTCGAATGAGGCTCTTGTTGAAACCTACATCGCTGCACCAGGTCCGGGTTTGACCTCGGTCAATGAACCCGGACGCCCTCGCGGTGGCGGCTACTTGCCGCCCCCCAACGAGTGCACATAGACCGTCAGTGCCTTGACGGTGACCGGGTCCAGCCGGCTGACCCAGGCCGGCATGACGCCGGCGCGGCCATTGGTGATGGTCTCGACCAGCGTCTCCTCGTCGGAGCCGTAGAGCCAGATCTGGTCGGTCAGGTTCGGCGCGCCGAGCTCCGGGTTGCCCTTGCCGCTGTCACCATGGCAGCTGGTGCAGTTCTCGGTGAATATCTTCTTTCCGGCAGCGGGGTCGAACTTCGGCATGGTGGAAAGACCGGAAAGCGAACGCACGTAGTTGGCGACGGTCACGATCTCGTCCTTCTTGAGGACACCGTCGCGGCCGAACGCCAGCATCTGCCCTTCATGGGTCTTTGCGTGTCCGGAACGTGCGCCGAACTGGATAGTCTGCATGATCTGGTCAAGCGAGCCGCCCCACAGCCAGTCGTCGTCGTTCAGATTCGGATAACCCTTCGCGCCGGCGCCGCCGCTGCCGTGGCACGGCGCACAATTGTCGGCGAACACGGTCTTGCCGCGGGCACGAGCCAGCGCCAGCAGGGCCGGATCCTTCTCGATGTCGGCCAGCGACGCGTTGCCGAGCACCGCCATCTTCTCGCCGCGCAGCTTCTCGAGATCGGCAAGGTCGGTCGCGACACTGGCACGGGTGGAATACTGGAACAGACCGGTGGTGTAGCCCGAGACCAGTGGCCAGGCCGGATAGACGACCCAGTAACCGATCGCCCAGATGATCGTTGCATAGAATGTCAGGACCCACCACCGTGGCAGCGGCGTGTTCAGTTCCTTGATGCCGTCCCACTCATGACCGGTCGTGCTGCGGCCGGAAACGCGGTCGATCTCATTGTGCTCGCTCATGATCGGTCAGTCCTCCCGCAGCGGCATCCGGGCTGCAGCATCGAAGAGAGATTTGTTACGGGGCCAAAGCGCGTAGACGACGATGGCGATGAAGATCCCGACAAAGACGGGGGTCCAAAGTGTACCGACCAGGCTCGACGCAAAATTCTCGACTTGAATGATCGCTTTCATGCTCGTGGCCTCACCGCAGATTGGCTTTTTCGTTGTAGAGCTTGAAGTCGACGAGCGTGCCGAGCATCTGCAAATAGGCGATCAGTGCGTCGAGCTCGGTCGGATTGCCGGCCTTGCCGTCGAAGTTGCGGACCACCGCCTTCGGATAGCGCTTCTGGAACGCGTCGGAGCCGGGGCTGTCGGGATCGACCTGCGCCTTGAGATCCGCGGCCGCGTTGGCGATCTGCTCGTCGGTATAGGGCACGCCGACCGCGCGATTCGTGCGTAGATGGGCCGCGGTGTCCGATGGGTCGAGTTCCGTCCTGGCGAGCGCCGGGTATCCGGGCATCACCGATTGCGGGACGATCGAGCGTGGATTGATCAGGTGCGTGACGTGCCAGTCGTCGGAGTACTTGCCGCCGACGCGCGCAAGGTCAGGTCCGGTGCGCTTGGAGCCCCACTGGAACGGATGGTCATACATGCTCTCGGCGGCCAGCGAGTAGTGGCCATAGCGCTCGACCTCGTCGCGCAGCGGGCGGATCATCTGCGAGTGGCAGAGGTAGCAGCCCTCGCGGACATAGATGTTGCGGCCTGCGAGCTCGAGCGGCGTATAGGGCCGCACGCCGTCGACCGCCTCGATCGTGCTCTTCAGGTAGAACAGCGGCGTGATCTCGACCAGTCCGCCGATCGCAATGACGACGAGGATGCCGACGATCAGGATGATCGAGTTCTTCTCAAAGATCTTGTGTCGATTCCAAAGGGACATTGCGTGACCTATTCGGCAGGCTGGAGAGCACCGGCGCCCTCGGTTTCGCTGGCTTGGCCGGCGTTGACCGTCATCCAGAGATTGAAGGCCATGATCAGGGCGCCGACCAGGAACAGCGCGCCGCCGGCCGCGCGAATGATGTAGAAGGGGTGCATGGCCTCGACGGATTCGATGAAGGAGTATTCGAGGAAGCCGAGCGAGGTGTAGGCACGCCACATCAGGCCCTGCAGGATTCCCGACACCCACATCGCGGAAATGTAGAGCACGATGCCGATCGTCGCGATCCAGAAGTGCCAGTTGACGAGCTTCAGGCTGTAGAGCTGGCGATTCCAGAGCCACGGGACAAGGCAATACAGTGCGCCGAACGAGACGAAGCCGACCCAGCCCAATGCACCGGAATGCACATGGCCGATGGTCCAGTCGGTATAGTGGCTCAGCGAATTGACCACCTTGATCGACATCATCGGGCCTTCGAAGGTCGACATGCCGTAGAAGGCGACCGACACCACCATCATGCGCAGCACCGGGTCAGTGCGCAGCTTGTCCCAGGCTCCCGACAGCGTCATCAGGCCGTTGATCATACCGCCCCAGGACGGCATCCAGAGCATGATCGAGAATGTCATGCCGAGCGTCTGCGCCCAGTCCGGCAGTGCCGTGTAGTGCAGGTGATGTGGGCCGGCCCAGATGTAGAGGAAGATCAGCGCCCAGAAATGGATGATCGAAAGCCGGTAGGAATAGATCGGACGCTCCGCCCGCTTCGGGATGAAGTAATACATGATCGCCAGGAAGCCGGCGGTCAGAAAGAAACCGACCGCATTGTGGCCGTACCACCACTGGAACATCGCATCCTGCACACCGCCCCAGGCGATGTAGGACTTCGAGCCGAGGAAAGAGACCGGCAGCGCGGGGTTATTGCCGAGATGGAGCACCGCGATCGTGATGATGAACGCCAGGTAGAACCAGTTGGCGACGAAGATATGCGGCTCCTTGCGCTTCACCAGCGTCATCAGGAACACGAGCAGATACGTCACCCAGACGATCGTCAGCCAAAGGTCGGCGTACCATTCCGGCTCGGCGTATTCCTTCGACTGGGTGACGCCGAGCAGGTAGCCCGTGCCGGCGATCAGGATGAAGAAGTTGTAGCCGACCACGACGAACCAGGGCGACAGGTCGCCTGCAAGGCGCGTGCGGCAGGTCTTTTGCACGACATAGAACGACGTAGCGATCAGGACGTTGCCGCCGAACGCGAAGATCACGGCCGACGTATGCAGCGGCCGCAGGCGACCGAATGTCGTCCAGGGCAGATCGAAGTTAAGCGCCGGCCAGGCCAGCTGCATGGCGATGATCAAACCCACCGTGAAACCCGCGATGCCCCAGAACATCGCCATGGCCGAAGCGAACTTGATTGGGCCGAGATTGTAATTGGGGCGCCCGCCGATCTCCGCCGGAGGCAATTCGGCCGGACGGTTAAGGTAGCGATTGCCGATCATGATCACGGAGATCAGGCTGGCGGCGCAAGCAAGCGACGCGTGAAAGCTGAACGCCGTATCGTGCCCCATCGCCGCGCCGAGAAAGCTAACGAATGCAAAAACTGCGAGTACCGACGCCAAGCCGGCTTCTCCCATCGTCATCGACTTTGAAACGGAAGATGGACCTGTCATGTGGGGCTTTCTTTGGGTGCGATGACGTCATGAAAATCACAGTCTCGCTGCCAGCCGTTTGATCGGCATCAATTTCGGCGCCATGCCGCGTGCCGCTGGCGCCGCGGCTCAGCGCGGTCAGGGTCAATTCGTTCGGGCAATATTTTGCCGGACTGGCCCGCCGCTCCCGCGCGAGATCCGCGGTGCAACGTGCCTTCTCACGGCATAGACCGCAGACTCGCTGTAGATCACGTAACACATCGCAATGGGACGAGGCGAGCATCTGTTCGGACAAACCTGCATGCTCGAGACGCTTGCTGAGCAACTCCGGCGAGCCTCGCTCGCGGGCAAGCGCACGAAGGTCAGACGTCGAGAGATTGAGCTCGTGCGCGATCTCGTCGACCTCCCGATCGGTCATCAGATCGAATTCGCGGCATCGAGACAGAAACGCACGCAAGCGACCGACAAGACCCTCGAACTGCGGCGAGCTATTGCCAGCTGATCGATCGGTCATTTCTCATACCCCCTTTTTGGCTCTCCACCTTTAGCTAAAGAACCTGATTTCCGATTTGATCTTGGTCAAACCCGATGCCGCGGCAGTCGATCGCGATCGCCGCCTAAAAATCGTCAGCCGCCCCAGGCTGATGGCAAAGCCGGCGGTGTCCGAAGCTCCATGGAATCGGCAAAGATCGTCCAGTCTCGGACACCCTTCTGTCTGCAGAAGTCGGCCTCGGCCAACTGTGCAGCCGTGGAAAGCGAGGCGGCGTCGACCTTGAACGCTGCCTGACAGGCGCGATGTTCATGGCCGGTGTCGTCGCAAACGGTCTTGATGAAACGAACGTCAAATGATGGCATGGTAGCCTCGCATGGGCTGGGTTGGTTGTTGTTTAAGCTGCCATGAGTGCGCGATGCCGGTATTGATCTTTCGCAAGAATGTCGTGCAGGAGCAGATGTCGCATTGTGGAGGATCGCGAATGCGAGCTGAGCCATCAGCGATCCGACCACAACGTCCATGAGCCGCGCACTTATCGTGACGCGCAGCTCACGAGATCCGCAAACAAAACCGGACGGGAGCTGCTATTTGCGGTGGGATTTCCAGTCTGCGGATGACGGCCGGACTGCCGGTATTGACGTCGTCTTGCCGTTGACGGTCCAACCGGAGGCAACGATCGCGAAGCCGACGATCAGGCAGATCGCAAGTAACGTTACGGCGAATCCCACGACTTCTGCGCTGACCACTGCGGTCGCGATCAACGGGAACAACAGGATTGCGGGACGAGCGATCATCCTGCCCTCTCCTTCGCAGCTTTCGCGGCAGCCGCTCGTTCGTCTTCCGCGGATTGGATATAGAAGCCGGAACAGGTATCAACGTAGCACAGGTGATCGTGCACTTCCTTGACGCCCGCGGCATTCTCCGCGGCGACAATCGCTCCCTGCCTCGCCCGCTCATCCATGATAACTCCGCGGAGATGCACCACGCCGTTGCGCACCGAGACTTGCAGCCCGAGCGGGCACCAGTTTGCACCATCGAGTGCCCGCACGATGCGATCGTGGATGTGCGTGTCATCCGCCGTGGGATCCGGAATCTGGTGCGCGACGGATGCTACGGCCCGCAGCAGATCCGCACGTGTTACGAGGCCAACGAGGCGCCCGTCGCGCATCACTGGCAACCGTTTGACGCCCCTCTTCTCCATGAGATCGACCAGATCGGGCAAGGGCGTTTCTTCCGTCACGGTGACGGGATCGCTCGACATGATCTCTCCGACCTTCCGGCCGCGCTCGTGGACGAAGTCCGCGGCCGCATAGCCGGAGCCGAGAAGGAACTGAAACCAGCGGCCACGCCGGCGTTGCGTGCCGATCTCGCTTCGCCGCAAAAAGTCGCTCTCCGACAGGATGCCGACCAGTCTTCCAGCCGCATCGACCACTGGCAGGCCACTGATATGGTGATCCATCATCAGCTTCGCGGCATCGAGAATGGATGCCTCGGTTCCGACAGTGATGACGTGTCTCGCCATGATCTGATGTGCGCGCATTGCTGATCTCCTTCCATCGCTCGCCACCAAGGTCACACGCAATCGGCTCATCTGCTTTGATCTCCCTCAACGCCTGCGCTTGACGGAAATCAAGGCGACGCGACCGATGATCGACGATGCTGCTGCCCTGTCAGGAGATCAAATTCATGTTGCAGAACCTGCTTGCCTCGATGGGAGTGCTGGCGATTGTCGTCGTGACGTTCGCCTGGATGCGCTTGCCGCCAAGGCGGCCGCTAAGGCAGCCCGCCAGGTCAAGCACCCACCAGCTCCGTCGGCGCCGACCGTTCTAGGCCGCCGCCTGCCCCGATCCGACCACCCGGCCGGAATTTTGACCTGCATCAAAACCGGAGCGCCGCGCCACCGTTAAGGATGCTTATCCGTCAGGATCGTGCAAATGGCAGACATAAGGGCTTGGCGCCCCATCATCTTCTCGTGTCCCAATACCGGCGATCGGGTTCAAGGCTTGCTCCCCGCCGACGCATCCGAGCCCCTGGCTGACGAGCTGCACTCGATCTCCTGCGCTGCCTGCGACGGCGTCCACTTCATCAATCTGCGAACCGGTGCCGTCGTCAGTCCCACGCGCAGCTAGCCTGGTCACGAGAACCAGCGCGGGCCGGAAACCACCATCAAGTTGACGCGCGTCAACGCGCAGGCGGCCGGCATGAGAAACAATAGTTTCTTCAACGAAGGATTTTGGACATGACAGACCATAGCGAAGCCCGTCCCGTCTCCGACGCCGTCCAGAGCTACGCGAAGCAGGCGATGGCGGTCCAGTCGGAATTCTCGGAGAAACTGATCGAGGCAAACCAGCACTGGTTCGAGCAGATCCAGATCGAATCGAACGAAGCCTGGGAGCTTTTCCGCAGGTTCAATTCCACCGCCTCGGTGGCCGAGAAGATCACTGCCCTGCAGGACTGGGCCAAAGGCGTCACCGCGCGCGGGGCGAACGACGCGACGTACGCGATCGAGACCGCACGTTCGCTGGGCACGATCGAGCTGAACCTGCTCGCACGAAAGACCAGCAGTGTCGACGAGGGTACTCAGAAGGCTGCCTGACGTGCCAGCACGCGACGCTCCCGAACGCCCCGAGGCAGGCGTCAGCACGACATGGGAGGGGGTCGCGGTGGCCCCCTTCGGTCGAGATCTTGAACTCGCCGTGATCGAGGGTAATGCCATTCACAAGCTCGTCTTTCCATGCCGCCGCGTCCCGGGCGGCTGGGTAAAGGCGGCGACCGCCGAACGCGTCATGGTGCAGCCGACGCATTGGCGCGCCTGGATCAGATAGACCTGTCCCCGCCGTCTTGGCCAGCTCGTACCGAACGGCCGGTGGCTTCGGCCGTCCGGACGTTGTAGTATTGATCCAGCTGAGGGCTTCGCCGGGGAAATATGTCCGATCGCATCTGGTACCGCTATGGCACTGCCGTGGCAGCGGCCGCGCTCGTATTCGCAGTGCGCGCGGGGCTTGATAATTATTTCGACGACCGAGCCTTCACGATCATCTATGTGCCCGCCGTGCTGTTTGCCGCTTTCGCCGGCGGTCGCGGTCCGGCGATCGTCACCACCCTGCTCTGCCTCGTCATCAGCGTCAAATTCCTCGGGACAAGCCTGGTTACTGAACCTGCGAATCTGATCGATATCGCTTGCTTTGCGATCCTCGGCCCGATCCTCGGCTTCATGGGCGACCGGCTCTTGAGGGAAAGCGATCAGGCGCGAAATCGCCAGACCCACCTACAGTCGATCCTCGACACGGTCCCTGACGCCATGATCGTCATCGACGACCACGGTATTATTCGTTCCTTCAGCGCGGCGGCCGAGCGGCTGTTTGGCTGGAAACCGGACGAGGTCGTCGGCAAGAACGTCTCGAAGCTGATGCCCCAGCCATATCGCGGCGAGCACGACCGGTACCTCGAACGCTACCTTACGACTGGCGAACGGCGCATCATCGGCATTGGCCGCATCGTGGTTGGAGAACGGAGCGACGGCTCGACCTTTCCGATGGAACTCGCCGTCGGCGAAGCCAAGGTACGTGGAGAACGCTTTTTCACCGGCTTTATCCGCGATCTCACCGAGCGTCGAGCGCAAGAACGGCGGCTTCAGGAGCTGCAGTCCGAGCTGGTCCATGTGTCGCGGCTGACCGCCATGGGCGAGATGGCGTCCTCTATCGCCCATGAGATCAATCAGCCACTATCCGCCATTACCAACTATATGCGCGGCGCGAGCCGGCTGCTGACGCCGGAGACACCGGACGCGACACGAATTCGTGACGCGCTCGAGCGGGCCGCACAGCAAGCGCTGCGAGCCGGCGACATCATCAAGCGCTTGCGCGAATTCGTTGCCAAAGGCGAGACCCAACACTCCCTGGAGAGCCCCGCCACCCTGCTCGAAGAGGCTGTCGCACTGGCGCTGCTCGGCGCCAAGGAGCAGGGAGTCAGGTTCGCGATCCGCAGCGACCGGGACATGCCCTCGATCATCGTCGACAAGATCCAGATTCAGCAGGTCGTGCTCAACCTGATTCGCAATGCGATCGAGGCGATGGCCTCCAGCCCGCGCCGCGAATTGACCGTCGGCGTCACCAAGACTAACGGTGTAGCGACGTTCACCATTGCCGATACCGGTCCGGGCATCAGCCCTGACATCGCCGACCGCCTGTTTCAGCCCTTTATCACGACAAAGGAGCATGGCATGGGCGTCGGCCTCTCGATCTGCCGGACCATCATCGAATCCCATGGTGGACGCATCGATGTGATGCCAAACTCCGGAGGCGGCACGGTTTTTCAGTTCATCCTCCCGTTCGCGGAGGACGGAGAAGAAGCATGACGACGCGGCATACAATTCTTGTCATCGACGACGATCCGGCGATGCGGGACTCACTGGCATTCCTGCTCGATGTCAACGGCTTTGCCGTAACGACTTATGAGACGGCAACCAGTTTTCTCGATCATCTCAAGAGCAGCACGGTCGACTGCATCGTATGCGACATACGCATGCCCGGCATGAGCGGCCTCGAACTGGTCCGCAAACTCAAGGCTGACGCAGCGGCATGCCCCGTCATTCTGATGACTGGCCATGGTGACGTCGCACTTGCGGTCGAGGCGATGAAGGCTGGCGCGGTTGACTTCATCGAAAAGCCGTTCGAGGACGAAGCGCTGTTGCGTGCGATCCGCGAGGCTCTGCAAACACAGTCCGCGGCACCGGCCGACGAAACGGTCAAGCGCGACGCTGAAGCTCGTCTGGTGGACCTCTCGCCGCGCGAACGTGATGTCTTGCGAGGGCTGGTGGCGGGCAAGATCAACAAGGTGATCGCCCATGACCTTGGCATCAGCCCGCGCACGGTCGAGGTCTATCGAGCAAATCTGATGGCCAAGACCAACGTGCGCAGCATGTCGGAGCTGATGCGGATCGCGATCGCTGCCGGGCTTTAACCTTAAGCTGCTGCCGAGCGCGCACGCCCGCTCCAGAGCACCGCAGCCAACTTTTGCGCAGTTTCCGGCCACTGATTCAGGTTAATCAATACCGACCCGGGATCCATACGCGCTACGACACCGCCAAGTCGGAACGAGAGCCCATCAATCTCCAGTTCGACGGGCTCGCCTGTCGCTGCGTCCGGCAATGCGCACTCGATCGATACCGCCTGGATAGCGGCCAGCCCGGTCAGCCCGCAAAAGCTCAGCCCAACAATTGCGTAGATGCGCTGCGCCAGAGAGATCCTGAAATTCATCGCTTTTCACCAACTGATTTACCGCAAACGGGTTGCCCGATCTGACCTGGGCGTGGGCAAGTCAATATCGGCCACTGGGGCTGCGCGGACTATTGGGCGGCGAGATTTAACTCACGTAAAATCCCCTATCGAAATCCTGCAGCAAGGCTCATTTTTCGCATGGCGACGAGCGGGACGATCTATCGTCAATCCGATGAAATGTCGCGCCTCGGCGAACGGTGCCGCCCGCAATGTGGGCCGACATCAATCGCCGATCAGCGCTCGCGCATGCTGTCGCGTGACCGCAAGGCGACCAAGTAGTTGGTCGTGCTGCTGCTGCAGCTTCGTCCTGGCCCCTCCGGCCGGACACACGGCGACCAGGCCGCCGATCTGGAGCAGTTGCAGTTCGAGCATCAACAACGCTTGACGGAAGGAATGGCGAATGTCCGCTCTCGACGCAACCTCTTCGTGGTTCGCCCGACGCGATTCCGGAAAATACACGAGGTTTCCCATGACCCTGACCAGCCCATGTTCGAGAGGAGGAAGCTCAATGGCAAGCAAGCTCCCTTTCGAACCCATCAACAGCGACGAGATGCGCCTATTCCGCCTTGATCCGGATCAAACGAAATGAGCTGAGGCAGATCAAAATGGCTGTCACCGCACAATGCTTTGCTGGGTGACATCGACCGAACGAGAAAGGGGCACCAATGGACGGGATCACGCAATTCATTGCCCTGCCGTACGACCGGACCGATGGCGGGCTCGTTCCGGGCCAGCAGGCCAAGTGCGGCAGCCCTGCAGCGGCGATAGAGCATGCCAAGCACTTATGGAAGACATTCGGCCACGCTGGTGCCGCAGCTATCGTCTGTACCGGCTATCCGGAGACGAGAACCACCGTGCTGCGGACATATGGAATGGTGCCAAACGACCTGGAGCAAGAACCATCCGCTCTCCATTTGCGGTGAGGCGCAATCTTCGGTTCCTTGCGCTGGATCAAACCGCCCCGGGCCGCCGCATGCCTATATCTCAAGCTACCAGGACGAGCACCCATACTCCCGTGATGTTGTCTCGGTATTTAATGCCCGGCTCGCTTTTGCCGGGCATCTTTTTGTCCCACCGCGCGAGCTGACGACAGAGCGCAGGCAGGTGATGGATGTTGTCCTCGACCGCGGAGCGCCGCACCAGCGCAGGCAATGCTCACGAAGCGACGCATCACCGGAACTCCTGGAGCGCGAGCGAAACTGACCTCGTGGGGTTCCGTTTCCGACATCGAGCTTTCCGTTCCTTGAACGTCCCGTGTTGATGGACGTTGGGAGGAACGTGGGCGTTGCGGCCCGAATTGGCGTGCATCTTTGAGCTGGCTCAAGCCATTCCCGTCATATTCGCCCTCTAACGTGGAACCGATAGCGGCGTCCGAGGTCATCTTTGAATCCCTGGAGAGCGACATGCAATCTGCGACCACTCCAAACGAGCAAGCACGCACGAATGATCTTGAGCTGCTCGACCGTTATTGGCGCGCCGCCAATTACCTTTCCGTTGGACAAATCTATCTGCTTGCGAATCCCCTCCTGAAAGAGCCGCTGAAGCCGGAGCATATCAAGCCGCGCCTGCTCGGGCATTGGGGCACCACGCCTGGGCTCAATTTCATCTATGCCCACCTCAATCGCGCAATCCGCGCTTCCGACCTCAACGTCATCTATATTTGCGGTCCCGGCCATGGTGGTCCCGGTATGGTTGCGAACACCTATCTCGAAGGCACCTACACCGAAATCTATCCGGAGGTGACGCGCGATACGGACGGCTTGCGCAAGCTGTTCCGCCAATTCTCCTTCCCCGGCGGCATTCCAAGCCACGCGGCGCCGGAGACGCCCGGCTCGATCCACGAAGGCGGTGAGCTCGGCTATGCACTGGTTCACGCGTATGGCGCAGTGTTCGACAACCCCGATTTGATTGCCGTTTGCGTCGTCGGCGACGGCGAGGCGGAGACCGGTCCGCTCGCGGCGTCCTGGCATTCCAACAAATTCTTGAACCCGGTGCAGGACGGCGCGGTGCTGCCAATCCTGCACCTCAATGGCTACAAGATTGCCAATCCCACCGTGCTTGGGCGGATGGATGATGAGGAAGTCCGCAGCCTCTTCATCGGCTACGGCTACGAGCCGCTGTTCGTCGAAGGCGACGATCCGCATGCCATGCATCGGTTGATGGCCGACACGCTCGATACCGCGCTCGCCGGCATCCGCTCGATCCAGCAAGCCGCGCACCAGCAGACCGGCGGCCTTAAGCGACCGCGATGGCCGATGATCGTGCTGCGCAGCCCGAAGGGCTGGACCGGACCGAAGGAAGTCGACGGGCTGAAGGTCGAAGGCTTCTGGCGTGCACATCAGGTGCCGATCGCCAACCCGCGCGGCAACCCCGAGCATCTGAAACTGCTCGAACATTGGATGAGCACCTACGAGCCCGACAAGCTGTTCGATTCGAACGGCCGGCTCGTACCTGAATTGCAAGCCCTTGCGCCCGCAGGCGACCGTCGGATGGGGGCCAACCCGCACGCCAACGGGGGCCTCCTGAAGCGGGAATTGAAGCTGCCGGATTTCCGTGCGCATGCGGTCGAGGTCACCGCTCCGGGTGACGCCGTCGCCGAAGCCACGCGAGAACTCGGCAAATTCTTGCGCGAGGTCGTAGAGCTGAATGCGGAGGCCCGCAATTTCCGCATCATGGGTCCGGACGAAACCGCATCCAACCGTCTCGACGCGGTCTTCGAGGCCACCGACCGAGTCTGGATGGAGGGCATCGAACCTTATGACGTCCACCTCGCCCATGACGGCCGCGTGATGGAGGTCCTAAGCGAGCATCTCTGCCAAGGCTGGCTCGAGGGCTACCTGCTTACCGGCCGCCACGGCTTCTTCTCCTGCTATGAGGCCTTCATCCACATCGTGGATTCAATGTTCAACCAGCATGCCAAATGGCTGAAGGTCTCGCGCGCGCTGCCCTGGCGGCGGCCGATCGCGTCGTTGAACTATCTCCTCACCTCGCATGTCTGGCGTCAGGACCACAATGGATTCAGTCATCAGGATCCCGGCTTCGTCGATCTCGTCACCAACAAGAAGGCCGACATCGTCCGCGTCTACTTCCCGCCTGATGCGAACACCCTGCTCTGGGTCGCAGACCACTGCCTGCGCACCTATGACCGCATCAATGTGATTGTCGCCGGCAAGCAACCCGCGCCGCAATGGCTTTCGATGCGCGATGCAATGACCCATTGCGAAGCGGGCATCGGCATCTGGAAATGGGCCGGCACCGAAGCAGTCAACGCCGAGCCAGACGTGGTGATGGCCTGCGCCGGCGACGTTCCGACGCTGGAAACGCTCGCCGCCGTCGATCTGCTCCGCAAGGCGCTGCCGCAATTGAATATCCGCGTCGTCAACGTGGTCGACCTGATGACGCTGCAGCCGACGGAGCAGCATCCGCACGGCCTGTCCGACCGCGACTTCGACAGCCTGTTCACCGGCGACAAGCCTGTCATCTTCGCCTATCACGGCTATCCCTATCTGATCCATCGCCTGACCTACAGCCGCACCAATCACGACGGAATGCACGTGCGGGGCTTTGCGGAGGAAGGCACCACCACGACGCCGTTCGACATGGTGGTGTTGAATGGCCTCGACCGCTTCCATCTCGCCATCGAAGCAATCGAACGCGTGCCGGGGCTCGACATCGCGGCCGCCCACGTCAAGCAGCAGTTCCGTGACGCCCTGATCGAGCATACGCGCTACGTGCGCGAGCATGGCGAGGACATGCCGCAAATCCGTGACTGGATCTGGCCCTATGGAGCGACAGGTCACAAATCCGTTGACTGAGGCAGCGAACGCGAGAGAGACCACCCATGTCCGACAGCGTCCTGGTGCTTAACGCCGGCTCGTCCAGCATCAAGTTCGGCCTGTTCGACATCGCGCCGTCCGAGCCAGAGCTGCAATGCAAGGGCCTGCTTGACGAGCAGGAGAAGGTCCCGCGCATCGTGGTGAGCGATGCCTCGGGCAGGCAGCTGTTCGAGAAGCGCCGCGCGAGCGGCACGTTGGAAGACAACGGTCTGTTCGGTGATATATTTGCCTGGATCGAGGACTATCTCGACGGCGGAAGGCTCGCCGCCGTTGGCCATCGCATCGTCCATGGCGGCCGCGAGTTCTACGGGCCGGTCGTCATCGCAGGGCAGACTCTCGCTGCGCTGGAGGCGTTGACGCCGCTGGCGCCGCTACACCAGCCGCGCTGTCTTGCGCCGGTCCGGGCCGTGCAGTCACTGCAGCCGGAGCTGACGCAGATCGCCTGCTTCGACACGGCCTTTCATCACGGCCTGGCGCCGCCGGTGAGCCGCTTTGCCATTCCGCGGCAATTTGAGCAGCGTGGCATCCGCCGCTACGGTTTCCACGGCCTCTCCTTCGAATACGTCGCCAGCCGGCTCGCCGCGATCGCCCCGCATTGGGCCGACAAGCGCGTCGTCGTGGCACACCTCGGCAATGGCGCGAGCCTCTGTGCCTTGCGAAAGGGCGACAGCGTCGACACCACGATGGGATTGACCCCACTCGACGGTCTCGTGATGGGGACACGCTGTGGAACGATCGACCCCGGCGTGCTGCTTTATCTCATGCAGGAAGAGAAAATGTCGGTCGATGACGTGCAGCACCTGCTGTACGAACGTTCGGGTCTGCTCGGCGTCTCCGGGGTGTCAGCCGACATGCGCGCCCTGCTGGCGAGCCACGATCCTGCGGCTCGCGAAGCCGTCGATCTCTTCACATTTCGTGTCGCCGCAGAAGTCGCCGTGATGGCAAATACCCTCGCCGGCCTCGATGGCCTGGTGTTCACCGGCGGCATCGGCGAGCACGCCCCGGAAATACGGCAGCGCATCTGCGATCGCCTCTCCTGGCTCGGGGTCAGCATCGATGCAGCCGCAAATGCTCAGGGCGCGCAGCGTATCGCCGCGAAGGGCAACCCGGTCGACGTACTGGTCATTCCGACCAATGAGGAAGTCAGTATTGCGCGGCACTGCCGCAGCCTGCTGGTCACAGGTCGTTAGGTCGAGACGACCTTGGCTTGGCGGCAGCCGCCGAGCAAGTCTGATCCAGGACGTTCGTTGTGAGACGCTGCAACGATCCGGTTCAGTCCGTCGCCGCAACCCACATCACGAGCTCCCTCGCGAGGGTGCCGAAAGCCTTATCGAATGCGGCGGCCGCCTCGGACGGCGTCAGCGAGCTAATTCCTTCGGATCCCTCGATAAGCTTTGCAGCCTTTACCTGCCCATTTCGATCCACGATCTTCGCGGACAACGAGATCGTCGCGCGCGGTTGAGGTCCCCACACGATTTCGAACCGGCGCAGGTCGATCAGCAGACGCGGCGCACCTTCTACGCCGCTGTCGGCGCGCAGTGGCGCATGCTCGACGTCGTAATTCTCGAAGCTCTGCAGCAACCGCGCCTGCACCAGCACCGGGAGACTATCGCTCCACTGCGCACCTTCGAATCCCTGAATTTCCTCATCCGGCGTGAACAAGAAGCGCTGGGTCTGGAGGCGGGCGATCGCGGTCGGCTCCGCCATCACCAGCTGCTCGGGCAGCTTCGCATGGCGTTGCGCGCCGAAGCTGTCCACCGCGTGAAGGTCATACGCCACCTTGCGCGGCGCGGGCGCACCGCCGCCGGTCATGCGTTCGAGTCCGGCCACAATTCCATCGAGCTTCGGCGTATTGCGCGCGAGCCCTTCAGCGAACGTGCTGAGATTGTCGATCGTGCTGTGCAGCGGCGCGGCGTTGTCGGACAGGACGGCATCGACCCGGCGTAGCGCATCGCGGGCGGCCTGCGTCATGCTCCGCCCGGCCCCCTTTTCGGCCACCAGCGGTTCGCGCGCCGGCGGCGCCTGGGGATCATCACCGCCTTCCAGCGCGATCACCGGGACACCAGTCAACCCCTGGAAGTCGAGGCCGACACGCGTATCGGTATGCACCGGCGTGCGCTCGGCGACTGCGATCCCGGCGCGAACCTCGCGCGGGCGTTCCGGGACCAGTTCAAGGGCCGTGACCTCGCCGACGCGGATACCGTTGAAGAGAACGCCCGCCCCGACGAGCAGGCCAGGCACGGGGTCGGTAAACACGAGCTGGTATGTCTCCCGCTTTCCGATCCCACCGAAATTGTTCAGCCAGTAGACGAAGCCGAACACGGCGACGATTGCCGACAATACGAATGCACCAACGACAATGTAGGGCGCGCGGATTTCCATTTGCGTCTCTCTCTCTGCCTAATTGCCGAGGCCAAGCTTCTGCGCCCGGGCTCCGTGAAAGTAAGCCTGGACCCAGGGGTGATCGGACTTGAGCACCGATGACAGCCGCCCGATGGCCGCGATCCTGCCGTCGGCAAGCGCGGCGACGCGGTCGCAGATGGCTTGCAGGCTGTTCAAGTCGTGCGTCACCATGAACACAGTGAAGCGCAACGTCCGATGTAGCGTCCGGATCAGGGTATCGAATTCGCCTGCAGCGATGGGATCGAGCCCGGACGTTGGCTCATCGAGAAACAAGAGCGAGGGGTCGAGCGCCAGTGCCCGCGCGAGCGCAACCCGCTTGGTCATGCCGCCCGAGAGCTCGGACGGATACTTGTCCCCGTCTTCGCGCGTCAGGCCGACCATCTCGAGCTTGGCGTCCGCAATTTCGTCCAGCAGCCCCGGGGAAAGCCGCGCACGCTCGCGCAACGGAAATTGGATGTTCTGGCGAGCCGTCAAGGCCGAGAACAGCGCTCCCTGCTGGAACAGCACGCCCCAGCGGCGTTCGTCATCGCTGTCGTCCACGAAATCGATCTGCCCGCTCCGCTTCGGAAGCAGACCGACCAATGTCCGCATCAGCACCGACTTTCCGCCGCCCGACGCGCCCACGAGGCCGAGAATTTCGCCATCGTTCACGTCGAGATCGAGATGATCGAGGATGATTTTCTCGCCGAAGCCGACCACGAGGTCGCGGATATGGATCGCTGGCGTGTCGACCATGGCTACATCCCGATCGAAGCAAAGAAGACCGCGAACAATCCGTCGAGCACGATCACCAGGAAGATCGATTTCACGACCGACGCCGTCGTCTGCTGCCCCAACGACTCCGCGCTGCCCTTGACGCTCAATCCCTCCACCGCCGCGACAAGCCCGATCACGAGCGCCATGAATGGCGCTTTGATGATACCGACCTCGAAATGAGTGACTGAAACCGCGTCGTGAAGGCGTGCGATGAAGATCGCCGGACTCATGCCGCCATAGAGCCAGGCGACGAGCCCGCCGCCATAGAGCGCTGCGAGCGAGCCGAGGAAGGCGAGAATCGGCAGCGCCACCACCAGTGCCAGGATCCGCGGCAGAATCAGGACTGCGACAGGATCGAGCCCCATGGTGCTGAGCGCATCGATCTCCTCACGCATCTTCATCGCGCCGATCTCGGCCGTATAGGCGCTGCCCGAGCGCCCAGCCACCATGATGGCCACGATCAGCACGCCAATCTCGCGCAGCACGAGGATGCCGACCATGTCGACGACATAGGATTCCGCGCCGAAGCGTCGGAAATGGAAGATGCCTTGCTGAGCAATGATGGCGCCGATCAGGAACGTGATCAGCACCATGATCGGCACCGCTTGCCAGCCCACCCGGCCGAGCTGATAGACGGTCGACGTCAACCGGAACGATCGCGGATGCCTGAAAATGCCGAGCAGCGCTGCGCTGAAGGCGCCGAGCATGTGCAGGAATGCCGCCGAATCAGACGCCAACCGCCTGCTGCCGCGGCCGAGCTGATCGAGTTTCTGCAGCACGGGGTTGACTGATCTGCGTTCGGCGGGGTGCCCACGGTTCAGCCCTCGCACCTCTTCCAGCAGGTCGCCATATGGACCATCTGCACCGGTGAGCGCTGCCCTGGCCGCACCGCCGCGGGCGAGCCTTTCAAGAAGCCAGGCCCCGACGGTGTCGAGCGCGGTGACGCGACGCACATCGATCGAGCCGATGTCGGTGCGCGCGGCGTTCGTACACAGCCGCTCCAGCGCTTCGACGTTGGCAACGTTCCAGGCCCCACATGCGGTAAGCACGCGCGGATCGTCCGCATTCGCTGTCAGGGCCGGGGCGTTGAGCAAGATTCTGACTCCAATTTGGGGCTTACCTTAGGCTGCTGGAGAAGGTTGTGTTTGACCCAGCGCAATCGGCTTCACCGTGCCCCAGACATGCGCTTGACCCAAATCAACGGTTTGGCGCGCCGCGGCTCTAGAATTGAACAAATTGCCCGGCAGCTTGGGCACGTTCAGGGAGATTTCTGATGAATCGCGCCGCCTTCACGCCTCTGCAAAACACTGCGTTGCCGCACTCGTTCAGGCAGGTTCGGCTCGAGCGCGCGCGCGAGCATGATCACCCCGAGGGCGCGCCCGCGATCGGCTATATCATCGTTGCCCCGCTCGACACGGCATCGCGGATCGATGTCGAGACCTGGAAAACCCATCGCGAGGCTTGCCGCGTCGTTCGTCAGCGCCCCACGGAAGACGATCAGCTCGGTCACCTCGTTCATGGTCCGGGCGGCAGCTGGCGCTTCCATTACGACGTGACCGGTTCGACAGCCGATGAAGCCGGATATCATTTCGGCAACGAGCGCTTTCGGCTCGGCGAATACGTTTCCGTTCATGAGGCGGACGGCATGCACCCCTATCGGGTCGTCTCCGTCACGCCGCTTTGATCGCGACTGCGCCGGATCAGGATGTCGGCCCCCAAGGCATCCACCGCTGAAAGGGAGAGGTCGAGGACGACATTGACGATCCGGTGGTCGGTCGGCTCTGTCACGGCGGTGAACCCGAGTTCATGGCACATGTTCAGCATGGTGGTGTTCTCGGCCAGCACTTCACCCGACAGCCGCTTCAGCCCTTCCGACCTCGCATACTGAATCAGAAGCTGCATCAGCGCCCACCCATATCCTCTGCCCTTGAGGTCGGACTGCAGCAGGATAGCGTATTCGGCATTCTCGTAGAGCGAGTCCGAATGAAGCTGGACTGCTCCCACCATGGCGCCGGTGCTCGGATCCAGCGCCGCAAAGGCCATCGCACGCGCGTAGTCGAGCTGGGTCAGCCGCGCAATGAACGCATGCGAAAAATTCTTCATTGCCTGGAAGAACCGAAGCCTGAGATCCTCGGCCGTTACACGCCTGAAGAAGCTCTCGACCATGGGCTCATCTTCCGGCCGCAACGGTCTTATCACGACGCGCGAGCCGTCCCTCAGGGCAAGCTCTCCTTCCCATTGCGACGGGTAAGGCCGCACCGCGAGGCGAGTCTGGCCGGCAAACAGCCGCGCCGGCTTGCGGACGGCCACGCGTGCGTCGAGCGCCAGCACGCCGGCCTCGTCCGCCAGTAGCGGATTGATGTCGAGCTCTGCGACTTCCGGAATATCGGCCGCCATCTGCGCCAGCTTGACGAGGGTGAGGGGCACGACCTCGGCCGGGACAGCGGGTACATCGCGATAGGCCGCCAGGAGCCGCGAGACCCGTGTCCGGCTCACCAGGTCGCGCGCCAGGTTCATGTCGAGCGGTGGCAGCGCCAGCGCCTTGTCGTTGATCACCTCGACCGCGGTGCCACCGCGGCCAAACACGACCACGGGACCAAAGGTCGGATCGTCGGCAATGCCGAGGATCAGCTCACGCGCCGCCCGCCGCTCGATCATCGGCTGGATCGTCACGCCTTGCAGGACGGCATCCGGCCGCGCGTGCCGCGCGCGCGACAACACTGCCCTCGCTGCCTCGGCGACACGTTCGCGCGTCCGCAAGCCGAGGATGACGCCGCCGACATCGGACTTGTGGCTGATGTCGCGGGAGAACACCTTGACCGCAACCGCAAGTCCCTGGGCCAGAAACGGCGCGGCCTTGTCTGCGGCATCGTCGGCGTCACGGGCGGCGACGGTGGGAACGATCGGAATATCGTAAGCCTCAAACAAGGCGACGATCTCGGCCGGGTCGAGCCATTCCCGCCCTTCAGACAGCGTCTTCCCTATCACGCTCCTTGCCGCCGCCGTTTTCGGCGTAAACGTCGAGGCGATACTGGGCGGGGTTGCGGTCAGTGCGACGGAGGCTTCGCGGTATCGCACCAGGTACATGAAAGCGCGCACCGCGTCATCTTCGGTAGGAAAATGCGGGACGCGGGCAGCTTCAAAGGTTGCCGCGGTGCGCTCATCGGCACCATCCCACGATGCAAGCACCAGCGCGGCGACGTCACTCTTCCTGGTCCGACGGTCACGAACGCATTGTGCCACCGCTTCGGCGATTCCTTCGGTCGGCGCGACCGCCGTTTCCACATTCATGACCAGCACAGCGTCGCTGTTGGCGTCCCCGAGCAGCACGTCGAGCGCAGATACGTAGCGGGCAGCATCGGCATCGCCGGAGATGTCGACGGGGTTGGCGCGAGACCAACCTTGCGGCAGAACCCGATCGAGCGCCGCAATCGTCTCCGCCGACAGGCTCGCTGGAACACCCCCGAGCTCAACAAGCCGGTCGATCGCGAGGATGCCGAGCCCGCCGCCATTGGTCAAGATCGACAGCCGGTTGCCGTGCGGAACGAAGCCGCGGCCGAGCAACTCGGCGCAGTCGAACAATTCCCGAAGGTCGTACACGCGCAGCATGCCGGCCCGGCGGAACGCTGCATCATAGACCGCGTCCGAACCGGCCAGCGCGCCGGTATGGGTAGCGGCGGCCTTGGCGCCCTGGGCCATCCGGCCCCCTTTCACGACAATCAGTGGCTTGAGCCGCGCCGCGGCGCGCGCGGCCGACATGAATTTGCGCGCGTCCTTGACGGCCTCGAGGTAGAGCAGGATCGCGGTGGTGTGATCGTCCTGCGCGAAATAGTCGAGCAAATCAGCGACATCGACGTCGAGCTGGTCTCCGATCGATACGATGCCGGAGAAGCCGAGCCGCCGCTCTGCCGCCCATTCGATCATCGCTGCAGCGACGGCCCCGGACTGCGAGATCAGGGCAAGACGCCCTTCGGCGGGCTGATGCGCGGCAAAGCTCGCATTGAGCTTTGCGCGCGGCACCATGACGCCGAGACAGTTCGGCCCGATCAGGCGCATGCCGTGCATGCGCGCCGTCAGCGCGACCGTCTCGGCAAGCGAGCCGGCGCCGTGCCCGAGGCCGGCGGACAGGATCACCGCACCGGCGACACCGACCGCGGCAGCGTCCGAGACGATTCCGGGAATCGCGGCCGCGGGCGCCGTGATCTCAACGAGGTCCGGAACGAATGGAAGTGACTTGAGATCCGGGGACGTAATCTCGCCGTCGATCGCGGCGTAGTTCGGATTGACCACGGCGATGCGGCCGGAAAAGCCGCACGCCTTGAGGTTCATGAGCACCGCCAGGCCGAGCGAAGATGGACGCGAACTGCCGCCGACAAGTGCGACCGTTCGAGGCGAAAGAACCCGTTCTAGGCCAAACGTAGACATCGGACGGTCTCGCAAGGAACGAGCGGAGGCGCCTGCCGCTTCGTGCAGCGTGCCAGCGCCCGCATGACATCCTCGCGAGCAATGATCCCGACCAGGTGGCGATAGTTGTCAATCACGGGCAGGCTCTTGAGCCGATGTGCTACCATCATCTGCAGAACACGCTGCAGACTTGTGTCCGGCTCAACCGCGATCACATCGGACGACATGATCTCATCGACCGTCGTTCCCATCCGATCGTCGTAACGTGGCAAGATGTGATCTGTCGGACAGGCGAACACTTTCAGGGCGTCGAGTTTCGTGACGAACCCGACCACGACATCGTCGCGGAGCACGGGATAGGCGTCATAGTCGTCTTTTGCGAACAACCGGTACAAGTCGCTGACGGTCATTTCGGGAGCGACGCTTCGTACCGACCTCGTCATGTTGCTCGCGACGGTTTCCTGAAGAAACTCGTACATGGCTGATCCCCTTGGATGGATGGTTATTTCGTGGGCGCGTCGCTGCCTGACGAGCGGCGCGCCCGGCAGGGCGGCTACGCCGCCGTCTTGATGTCGATCTGCCTGCTCTGCTTGGGAGCCGGCTTCTTGACGGTGACCTTGAGCACGCCCTTGGCGATTTCGGCGCTGACGTCCTCCGCCTTGACGCCCTCGGGCAATGCAACGGACCGCGAGAACGCGCCGAAGCTGCGCTCGATCAGGTGATAGTCCTTGTCCTTCTCCTCGCGCTCACTCTTCTTCTCGCCCCGGATCGTGAGGGTGTTGTCGGCGAGGTTGAGCTGAACGTCCTTGGTCTCGAGGCCGGGCAGTTCGGCGGAGATCTCGACGGTCTTGTCGGTCTCGCTGACGTCCATGCGCGGCATCATTGCCGGCGGCGCGGCGAATGCCGGAAAATTGCGGCCGAGTCCATCGAACAGCCGATCGATTTCCTGCTGCAGAAATGTGAAGGGGTTGCCCTCCCGCCGCGCCACGGCGCGCTCGGTTCGAACGGGGATCATGTCGTTGACCATCAGTACCTCCTTTTGAGTGTCGCTCGCATGCCAACATTAGTCAGGAGCAGCCACTCGGCTGTTGACCGGGATCAAAACCGGGCCAATGTCATGTGATCAAAGGAGGGGCACAGACCCAAGCGAGTCCCGTCATGCACGCCATGATCCTGCCCGCGCGAGGCGCGCGGCTGCAATATACGGAACGGCCCGACCCACTTCCGGGACCGGGCGAGGTCCGCGTCAAGGTCGGCGCCTGTGGCGTTTGCCGCACCGACCTGCATGTCGTCGACGGAGAACTGCCCGACATCGCCTATCCGATCGTTCCCGGCCATGAGGTGGTTGGCCGTATCGATGCGATCGGTGACGGCGTAGACCATGCGCATCTTGGCACACGCGTCGGCGTCCCTTGGCTTGGATCGACCTGCGGGCACTGTCCCTACTGTCGGGAAGGCAAGGAAAACCTCTGCGACGCCCCCCTGTTCACCGGCTATACGCGGGACGGCGGCTTTGCCACCCACCTGGTGGCAGACGCGCGCTACTGCTTTCCGCTCGGTGAAGACGGCGAGGACGCGGAGCTTGCACCGCTGCTCTGCGCCGGCCTGATCGGCTGGCGCTCCCTGGTGATGGCTGGCGACGGCCGCAAACTCGGCATCTACGGCTTTGGCGCGGCGGGACATATCGTCGCGCAAGTGGCGCGTTGGCAAGGGCGGGATGTGTACGCTTTCACCCGTGCGGGCGACACCGAGGCCCAGCACTTGGCTTTATCGCTCGGCGCATGCTGGGCCGGCGCTTCGGGAGATCGGCCGCCGGCCGAGCTTGATGCCGCAATCATCTACGCCCCGACCGGGCCGCTTGTCCCGCTCGCGCTGCGCACGCTGCGCAAAGGCGGACGCGTGGTCTGTGCCGGCATTCACATGTCGGATATTCCGAGCTTTCCCTACGACATCCTTTGGGGTGAACGGCAGATCGTTTCCGTTGCCAACCTGACGCGACAAGATGGCGTCGACTTTCTCAAGACGGCGGCAAGAGCTCGAATCCGGACACACGTCACCGTCTTTCCCTTGGAACAGGCGAATGAAGCACTGGCGCGCTTGCGGGACGGCAAGCTCGTCGGCGCAGCCGTTTTGAAACCATGACGACGCCGACATCAACACCCGACGCGGCCACAGGCGAGACTGGCCAAGCCGCTGTATTGTCGTTCCTAGCCGGGTCTGGCCAGCCGACCGTGCCGGTAAAGCGGATCGACACCCATTGTTCGATCGTCTTTCTCGAACCTTCGCGTGTTCTGAAGATCAAGCGAGCTGTCAAGCTGCCTTATCTCGACTTCTCGACACTGGAGAAGCGGCGGCGCGCCTGCGAGGATGAGATCGCCATCAACAAGCGCAACGCCCCCGCCATCTATCACAGGGTGGTTCCGATCACGCGCGGGCGCGATGGGCTTGCGGTCGGGGGGACCGGACCGGTTGTCGAATGGGCCGTCGAAATGGCTCGCTTCGACGAAAACAAGACGCTCGATCATCTTGCCGAGCAAGATGCAATCCGGCCGGAGCTTGGCGAGAGACTGGCCGCCATCCTGCTCGAATCCCATCGGACCGCAACCGGACGCGAAGGATCTCCATGGCTTGCCTCGCTCCCTGTCATCATCAAGCGCAATACGGAGCAGTTTTGCGCCGAGCCGGTTCTCTCCCGAGAGGAAATCGATAGATTGCACGAACTGAGTCATCAGGCCCTCGCGCGCAACCTCGAACTGCTGCGCCGCCGCGCCGCCGCTGGGCAGGTCCGGCATTGTCACGGCGACGCACATCTCGGCAACATCGTCCTGCTCGACGGCCAGCCCGTTCTGTTCGATGCGATCGAGTTTGACCCCAATATCGCGACGACCGACGTCCTCTATGACCTCGCATTCCCCGTGATGGACCTGCTGTACTTTGGGCAGGAGTCGACGGCCAACAGATTGTTCAACAGCTACGTGCAAGCCACCTGGGATGCGCAATCGAACGCGCTGTCCTTGCTACCGCTGTTTCTGTCGATGCGCGCTGGAATACGCGCCAACGTGCTCTTCACCAAGCAGCGACAATACCAAAGCGATCAAACGATCACCGCCCACGCAAAACGGTATTTCCAGCTTGCACGCCGGCTCATTGAACCGGCGCCGTCCCGCCTGCTTGCAATTGGCGGGAAGTCCGGTACCGGCAAGAGCGTGCTGGCGCGCGACATGGCGCATCTGATCGCGCCGCCCCCGGGCGCCCTGGTTCTGCGATCGGATGTCATTCGCAAGCAGCTCTATCACGTCGCCGAGCACGCCACACTGCCGCCCGAGACTTACACTCCCGAAGCATCCGACCGCGTCTACCAGGCCATGCTCGATCGTGCCGGGCACGCCTTGGCGCAAGGAATCTCGGTTATCCTCGACGCCGTATTCCTGCAGCAAGCCGAACGCGACGCCGCAAAAGCCGTTGCCCGCAGCGCCAGGGTCGAATTCAGCGGGATATTTCTGACTGCCGATGACGCCGCGCGGCTGCAACGTGTCGCATCGCGACGGCACGACGCCTCCGATGCGACGGTCGACGTTGTCAACGCCCAAGCAAAGATTGATACCGGCGACATCGATTGGGGAATCGTGGACGCCTCCGGTTCGGCCGCCACGACACTCCACCGCAGCATGTCCTGTTTTCAAAACGAACCGTGGCCTTCCGACGTGCGGAACGCCCCCTAAGGGAATATCCGGAATTGGTCGAACCGGCGAAGTCTGTCAGCATCCTTTCACGAGAACAGGAGGATGCTATGAACCGCGCATTGGGTCTTCTTTTTGCCGGAAGCGCCATCGCTACGGCGGCGCTTGTTGTATTCTACAACTGGTTCTTCCCCGACGCGATGCCGCTTGCCTCGACCGAGCCGCTTCTGGCTTGGCGATTTGAGGCGGCCTTTGTCGTATCGGCGGCAGCCTGGACCGCAGCCTTTGTGGCAGCGGCGTCTGCGCTGTCGTTGCTGCTGATAGCCTTCACCGGTCGTGACGCTACCGTCGGACGCTAGAATGAGCGCACTCGCTTAGCTTAGCTTAACTTAGCTTGCCTTGACGTCTGCTATGCATCGAGGGCCGACCTTGCAGGGCCGGCCCTCGGTGCATTCGCATGAAAGATCATCCGCAAGCTGGCGATCCGCGGTTGGGCTCGAAGCAGACGTTCAAGCCTCGTCGACGTGAGCCGATCCGGCGCTTCCAAAGAGCAACAGCGCTGCAGGATTGCAGCGAGCCGAGTCGCTATGCTGGAGCGTCGCCACTCACGCGAATGGTGGACGGTTACGCCTGGCGCCGCCACACACTCCAGAGAGCACCGACCATCAGAAGTCCGGTTACGAGTAGAACGACGACGAACATCTGCATGATGTCGAAGTTGAGGGTATCGCGCGCGACAAACAGCGCTGCGACGAACCCCGCGAGTATGAAGAGAATTCGAATAATGAGACTCACGGCTCTCTCCTGCAGACGGGCGCGGCTCATGGCCCGCGAATTTCGCTCCCGGAACGTTGAGCCAGACCCTCAATCCTGCGGGCGACGTTGCTACCATAAGGACTTGGCACCGCTGGACTTTGCTGCAGATCAAGCCCCTCCAAGGCGACAGCTGGCCGGATCAATGCTGCAGGACGTACTGTCCAGGCGCATCGTCGAGCGGCGATCTACCCCCGGGCGCGTAAAGCGCCGACTGCGCCGGCACCCACGCACCGGAATGTGCCGTGAGGAAGCGAACCCACTCCAGCCACCAGGATCCGTCGCGATTCACCGCCTTCCGCAACCACTGGTCGGGGCCGACATAAGGTTGATCCGCCTTCTTCTCCAACAACTGATAGCTGTGCCCCTCCTCCGACGGCGGAGCAACGATGCCGGCGTTGTGACCGCCGCTCGCCAGCACGAAGGCGATATCGGCATCGGCCAACAGGTGAATCTTGTGAACCGACCGCCAGGGCGCGACGTGATCACGAACGGTGCCGACCACGAACATGGGGGCGCGAAGATCGGAAAGTGCCACCGGCTGCCCGTCCGCCAAATAGCGGCCCTCGGCAAGGTCGTTGTTGAGAAACAGCTTGCGCAGATAATCCGAATGCATCCGATAGGGCATGCGAGTCGCGTCCGCGTTCCATGACATCAGGTCACTCGGTGCGGCGCGCTCGCCCATGAGATAATCGCGTACCAGGCGCGACCAGATCATATCGTTCGACCGCAGCAACTGGAACGCACCGGCCATCTGCGCCGTCTCGAGCACGCCGCGCTGCCGCATCATATCCTCCAGGAACGCAACCTGGCTTTCATTGATGAAGAGCGTCAGCTCGCCAGCATCGGTGAAATCGACCTGGGCTGCCAAGAGCGTCACCGAGCGCAGGCAGCCGGGCCGCTCCTTCTGCAGCCGAGCAGCCGCAATGGCGAGTAGCGTCCCGCCAAGACAGTAGCCAGCCGCATGGATTGGACGTTCGGGAACAAGCTGATTGATCACGTCGATCGCGGCGTCGATCCCAAGCTTGCGATAGTGATCGAGGCCAAGTTCGCGATCGGCTGGCCCGGGGTTGCGCCATGAGATCATGAACACCGTAAAGCCGCGTTGAACCAGGAAGCGCACGAGCGAATTCTGCGGCGAGAGATCGAGGATGTAATACTTCATGATCCACGCCGGCACGATAAGTACCGGTTCGGGGCAAACGTCGGCCGTCTCGGGTGCGTATTGGATGAGCTCGATCAGCTCATTCCGGTAGACAACCTTGCCCTTGGTCGCGGCAACGTCCTTGCCGACCACAAATGGGGCGGGTCCGGACGGACTGGCGCTCAACAGGTCCTTGCAATCTTCCAGCCAGTTATGCCAGCCCGACACGAAGTTGCCGCCACCTGAATCCATCGCTCGCCGCAGCACCTCGGGGTTGCTGAACGCGAAGTTGGACGGCGCCACGACATCGAGACATTGGCGGACGGTGAAATCCACAATTGCTGCATTTGCCTTCGAGACGCCACGCAGGTCGCTCGCCGCCGAATGCCACCACTGTTCGCCCAGCAGGAAAGCCTGGGCCATGATATTGAAGGCCGGCAGCGACCAATCCTGGCCGGAAAACCTATTGTCGCCCGGCTGAGGCTTGACCATGAACCAGGGCTGCCAAGCCGCATGCGGCGTCGACACCATTCGCGCGAAGCGCGAGCCGTCACCAAGAGCTTTCAGTGCAAGCTCAAGCCGTTTTCCGGGCGACGCCGCGAGGTGGAGCTGCCAATCGGCAAACGCCAGCGCAAGGCTCGCCGGCGAGATGCCCCCAGTCCATCGCGCCATCGCCGCGTGAGCCAGCTGGTCGATCGATTCGGCCGCCGTCGATCCTTCACTCTCAGGGACCACGGAGGCTGGCATTCTTGCAGCCGCCACGTCGTCGTTGGCGGGGGATGTGGTTTGGTCGAGAACTGCTTGGACTGTCATCGCTCACCTCCTTGCTCGAGCGGAATGAGCTCGGCCCTTACCTGTCTTTGCGTTCGGCGCCTGCTCCAACGCCAGACGTCCCTGCCTAGTCGAAACGGAACCGTTTCCGGCCCAACGCCACGATCTCGCCGTCCGTCGGATGATTGCTCGGCTCAACATGCAAATTGAGGTCGGGCCTTGCCGTTCTGAGATACTGCATCAGTTCAGTCCTCTCGATACCTGGTCCGATGACGAGCAGATCGCTGCAACCGCCCACGGCCTCCCCTACCCGGGCGAGGAATGTCGCGTCGGCCTGGACGCGGCCATCGCCGATCGTATTCGCCTTGTGATGCAGATGCTGCGAGGGCAAATGAGCATGAACGGCCGTGGCGCTGACTCCTGTCAACCCAATGCCGAAAACCTTCGCGACAAGGTGATCGATCCAAACGACGGCATGCGCATGTGTTTGCAAGGCAATCTCGCTCATGAAGTGACTCCGCTGCTTGCTTTCTCTGCTTCTCTCAATCGTCGCGCCAATGCTGCAAGCAGTTCCCTGCGACTGACAATGCCGACGACAGCGCCGGCGCATACCACGGGAACCTGGGCAACATCGTAGATATCCATCTGCGCGACGACGTCCTCGATCGATGCCTCGACATCGACGGTGATTGGAGAAGAACTCATGAGCGAACCGACCCGCAAGGTGCGCATACGTTCGCGTTCGGGCGTGTTCTCGGCAATGCCGAGCAGCGACTCCAGCCAGTTTCCGGACGGCGGGCTGATGCCAAGCTCGTCACGGTGAAGGAAATCGCCCTCCGAAACCATGCCAATGAGAGCTCCAGCATCGTCGATCACCGGCAGGCCGCGCTGATCAGTCTCAAGCAGCAGTTGGACGGCGTTGAGCACCGTGGCGGTCGGCTTGATCGTCGCGAATGAACTGCGCATCACGTCAGTTGCGAGCATGGTCATTCTCCCATTCAGCACATGTGCTGGCCGCCATTGATCGACAGCGTCGACCCGGTGATGAAACCCGCTTCGTCGGCGGCAAGAAATGCGACGGCACGGGCAATTTCTTCCGGCTGCCCCAGCCGCCCAACCGGGATCTGCGGCAGAATGGAGTTCTGCATGACATCAGTCGGCACCGCGGCCAGCATCTCGGTATTGATGTAACCCGGGCAGATCGCATTGACCGTGATCCCAAATCGCGCGCTTTCGAGCGCGAGCGCGCGGGTGAAGCCGAGCTCGGCGGCCTTCGCCGCGGCATAGTTCGTCTGACCGATCTGGCCCTTCTGCCCATTGATCGACGAGATGTTGATGATCCGCCCGAACTTGCGCGCCCGCATGCCCTCGATCAGCGGCCTGCACATGTTGAACAGCGAATCCAGATCAGTTCGGAGCACCGCGTCCCATTGCGGCTTCGTCATGCGGTGCAGCGTGGCGTCGCGCACGATGCCGGCATTGTTGACCAGGATATCGATCGGACCGAGCGCGGCTTCGACCTCACGGACACCAGCTGCACAGACATCGAAATCGGCAACATCCCACCGGAAGGTGCGAATTCCGGTCTGCTCGCCAAATCGGCGCGCAGCGTCCGCATTTCCGGCATAGCAGGCCGCAACCCGGCACCCGCCAGCAGCGAGGGCCCGCGAAATCGCCGCGCCAATTCCCCTGCTTCCACCTGTAACCAATGCGACGCGCGCCATGCCGACTCCTCCAAGCTGGGCACAACATTTGCGCGAAGTACACGCTCGATGAATTGATCTCGCTCAATCAGAATCCACGAACGCGCATGAGGCAGATCAAATCGGCCCGCCTCGACCGGTGCTTTGATGGCACTTGCTCTTCCATCCCCCTTTGGAGAACGGCCCATGTTCAAGAACATCCTCGTCCACATTCCGACGGAGCTGTCGCCACGTCCCGCGGTCGACGGATCGGTTTCGCTCGCGCTCGGCATCGGCGCGCATCTCGACGCAATGGCGATCGGCTACGAGACTGCCAGCGTACCGTTGGTCGCTGAAGGGGGGGTGGCGGTCGCCTCGCTGTTCGAGGCCGAACACGATCAGGCCCTCGAACGCGCCGAGGCGGCGCTGCGCGTCTTCGACGTCGAGGCACGGAATGCAGGGATATCCTACGCGACCCGCGCGGTGGGTGCGCTTCCGATCGATGCGCGCGAGATCATCTGCGCGAACGCGCGTCTGCACGACCTCACCGTGGTCGCCCAGCCGCTGGGCGACTACAACAGCTATGACAATGTGATCCCACGTGAGCTTTTGTTCCAGGCCGGCGGTCCCGTCCTGTTCATGCCCTACACGTTCCATGGCGCATTCTCGGCGAAACGAATCGGGATCTGCTGGGACGGCAGCCGGCTTGCTGCCCGCGCCCTCCACGACGCAATGCCGCTGCTGCGCGCTGCCGACGCCCTTGCCATCATCACCATCGATGGCCCTGACCCTATCCCTGCGGAGAGCTCCGCCGACCATCTGGTGCGATATCTTGCCAAGGCCGGTCTTCCGGCCAAGATCACATCGTTGCCGGCGTCCAAGTCGGAGGTTCAGTCGATCTTGCTGTCGATCGCGGCGGATGAGAGCCTGGATCTTCTGGTGATGGGTGGATACGGCCACTCCCGTCTGCAGGAAATTCTGCTCGGCGGCGTCACGCGCGACATGCTGCGCGCGATGACCGTTCCGGTCCTGATGTCTCACTAAGCGAGGGTCGAATTGTGAAGTATCCTGCCGGAACATTTCCAAGGCATGTGGCCCGCGGATTCGTCATCATCGGCGCGATCTGCGCCGCACTGACTCCAGCTGCTGCGGACCAGGCGCAAGGCCGTCGCCTTGCGCAGCTCTACTGCGCCCGCTGCCATGCAATCGACAAGGTGAGCCCGAGCCCGCTGAAGATAGCACCTCCGTTCCGGACATTGCACGAACGCTATCCGGTCGAGATGCTGCAGGAATCGCTGGCGGAAGGAATCGTCACCGGCCATCCGACCATGCCCCAGTTCAGCTTCGAGGCGGACCAGGTGGGCGACTTCATTCTGTTCTTGAAATCGCTGGAGCGCGGGCAAGCAGACCGTTGAGCCAGGTCAATGTGCGGAGTGCACGGAGCTTTATTCTATTTTTATCAACACGGAGGTCCGACATGCGTGCGCATCAGATCATGACCAAGCATATCATCGCTGTCAGTCCGCACACGAAGATCCTGGATGCGGCCAACATCATGCTGCGATGTCACCTCAGCGGTCTGCCGGTGATGGACGAAGACGGCACGCTCAGGGGCATGGTATCCGAGGGAGATTTCCTGCAGCGCGGCGAGATCGGCACGGGCCACAAGCGCTCAGCATGGCTGGAACTGTTCACCGGCGTGGGTCGTGCCGCGACCGATTTCGTGCACGAGCGCGGTCGCAAGGTCGAGGATGTCATGACGGCGAACCCGATCACCGTCGAGGAGCAGACGCCGCTCGACGAGATCGTGCATCTGATGCACAAGCATGGCGTGAAGCGGGTGCCGGTCGTGAACGGCAAGACCATGGTCGGGATCGTCACCCGGGCGGACATCCTGCAGGCCGTCGCATCGCTGGCGCGCGAGGTTCCCGACCCGACCGCCGACGACAGCCATATCCGCGAACGGATCCTGCGCGAAATCAACGCCACCGGCTGGCGTCCCGCCGGCTTCCAGGTCTGGGTGCGCAACGGCGTCGTGCATCTGCACGGCCTGATCTTCGATGACCGCGCGCGCCAGGCCGCGATCGTGCTCGCCGAGAACACCTCGGGCGTCCAGGAGGTCCATGATCACCTCTGCTTCGTCGACGGTTATTCCGGGTACTATGTGGAATCGCCGGAAGACATCAAGGCGGCCGGCTGATCCGATCGAGGAGATCAACATGGCAATGAGTACGCTGCTTGTCGTCACAGCCGTCTGTCTCATCTTCTCGATCTTTGCGCTCGCGCTCGTCCTGACCGATCGCAGCACGACGCGCTGGCGTGAGGAACAGGACGGGAATCGAGCCACCACACGCGCTGCCTATCCCGACAAGAACGGGACCTAGCCTCGCTTTTCGCCCCGCGCGCCGAGACACTGACGTCTCGGCGTGCGGCCACCGTCTATTCCTCTGTACCCCCCTGGACCTACGTACAAATACGTAAGTGGCTTCTACTTAGGGGAAATATCCAAATTTCCCAATCCGTCAGATGCGATCAACCTGGCTCCATCGATCTTCCCATCCATGGAGCGTCGCCATGCAGACCCAGAACGCCATTTCTCTCGAGAACAGCCGTCACCCGACCAGCATCCTCAACCGACAGGCGCGTGTTGAAGGGCCCTTCGGCATGATTGGGACGCCGATGCGGTTCGCACGCAACAGCGAGATTTACGGTGAGGATGAGGCCTCGGAATACCTCTACCAGGTCGTCTCCGGCGCCGTCCGAACTTACAGGATTCTGGAAGACGGGCGTCGCCAGATCGGTGCTTTTTATCTCCCCGGCGATATCTTCGGTTTCGAGGCCGGCGAGACACATATCTCCTCGGCTGAGGCCGTCTCCGAGGCCCGGGTCATCGTGGTCAAGCGCGCCGCGCTCATGGTCCGTGCCGGCCACGAAAAGGATCTGGCACGGCAGCTGTGGGATGCTACGGCCCAGGAGCTGCGCCGTTTCCAGGAGCATCTGATGCTCCTGATCTGCAGCGCCGAAGATCGTGTCGTCGGCTTCCTTCATGACATGGCGCGCCGCGCCTTCAAGAATGCCGCCATCGAGCTTCCGATGTCGCGCCAGGATATCGCGGACTATCTCGGACTGACGATCGAAACGGTGTCACGCACCTTTACCCAGCTTGAGCAGAACGGCGTGATCTCGCTTCCGACCTCGCGCCGGGTGGAACTGCGCAACCGTGCGATGTCGAACCGGATCATGGCGGCGTGAGAAGGGCGCGCCAGGCTCCGAGAGCCGGCGGCGAGTGAGAGGCAAGGAATCGAATGCGGTCGAACCTGGCGATCACCTATGGGCAGGACAGGCTGCCACGCTACACCAGCTATCCCACGGCTCCGCATTTTTCTGCGGAGGTCGGCGAGGCTGACTACCGGACATGGCTCAGGTCGGTTCCAACTCGCCGGCCGGCGTCGATCTACCTGCATGTGCCGTTTTGCCGGTCGATGTGCTGGTACTGCGGGTGCCACACCTCCATCTCCCAGCGCGACGAACCGGTCGCCATTTACGCCGCCGGCCTTCGCACCGAAGCGCACCTCGTTGCGGAAGCGGTCGGTCAGCGATTACCCGTCTCCCACATCCATTTCGGAGGCGGCACCCCGACGATCATGACGCCCGAAACCTTCGCCGATCTCGTCAGCGCGCTACGTTACTCGTTCTTCGTGCAGCCCGATGCCGAGATCGCCGTCGAGATCGATCCCCGCACCCTGACCGAGCCGATGGCGGAGGCATTGGGCTACAGCGGCGTCAACCGTGCGAGCCTTGGCGTCCAGAGCTTCGATCCTGTCGTTCAGCACGCCATTAATCGTTCGCAGAGCCTTGAGCAGACCGCGGAAGTGGTCGAGCGGCTGCGCCGTGCTGGCGTCGGTCGCATCAACTTCGACCTGCTCTACGGCCTGCCCTCTCAGACTGTCGCGTCCTGCCTGGATACTGTCGGCAAATGCGTCGCGCTGCGGCCCGACCGATTTTCCGTGTTCGGATATGCCCATATTCCCTCCTTCAAGAAGCACCAGCGCATGATCGACGAAGCGTCGCTGCCGGATAGTCTCGAGCGGCATCGTCAGTCCGAAGCAATCGCGCAGGCGCTGACCGATGCCGGATACATCCGCATCGGCCTCGACCATTTCGCGCTCCCTGGCGACAATCTGGCCATGGCAAAGCGCGAGGGCCGGCTGCGGCGTAACTTCCAAGGCTATACGGACGATTCTGCCGAGACCCTGATTGGTCTGGGCGCCAGCGCAATCGGCCGCATGCCGCAGGGCTTCGTGCAGAATGCAGTCGCGACACGCGACTACCTTGCGCGTATCGCCGAGGACCGGCTTGCCACCGTCAAGGGCTACATGCTGACCGCAGAGGACCGTTTCCGTGCCGACATCATCGAGCGCATCATGTGCGACATGGCCGTGGACCTGCCGGGAATGTGCCGCCGACACCGCTGGGATCCTAGTTCGGCCGTCGTCGATCGTTCCCGGCTCGACAGGCTGATCGCGGACGGTGCCGTGACGATGATGGGTGATCGCCTCTCGATCAACGATGACGCGGAATTCCTGGCCCGAAGCGTCGCCTCGGCGTTCGACGCTCACCTTGGTCGCGCCACGGCCCGGCATAGCCGAGCGGTCTAGGTTGCGACCATGGCGGGGGTGCACCCCTTTTAGAGCAGCTTTGGATGTTGCCTGCTCCGTTTGCTGATCCAGGTCATGCATGTCGCAAGCAGAACGAGCACCGCGATCCCTGCAGCGCTCACCACGAACTGCGACGCGATGCCGTTGGACACTTCGGTGAGATACCAACCCGCCAGCAGGGATAGCACGACGGCCGCACAATAGGTTTCGAGCGAACGCTCGCCGCAACGAATTGCGCCCTTCAGGCCGCCCCTGCCAAATCTCTGCCAATTCGGCGGCACGTACCTCGCCACGACGACCGCGATCGCCAGGAAATGCAGGAGCCGCAGCGGGTCCAGATCCGTCTTGTCGATCGGATAGATCACCCGCGCAATGTAGCTCGGGATCGCGGCCGCCAATGGCTCGATCTCCCAGCTCAATGTGATCACGAGGCTAAGGCCGAGGTACGCTATCGCAGTTACAACGACGGGCCACGACACGATTTCCCGCCCGAACATCCGGTAGCCCCGAATCGCCCACCACGCCCCAAGAACGACGGGGAACTGCCAGGCAAGCGGGTTGAAGTACCACTGATTGACCGGCCACTCCGGCAAGTTCCAGTCGTACGATTGGACCAGCGCATAGATGAAGGCGGAGATCAGCAGGGACGCATTCGGAAACTTCAATATTCCCCAGAGAACAGGTGCAAACGATAGGTGAAACAGCACGAAGGTCGGCAGCACATCCGTATTCACGGGGCGATACATCAGGATGGCGGCATGGGCCAGCGCTGCACCCGGCTTTTGCAGCAGGATCTTCACGTTGGCTTGGTCCGCCATTTGGTCGCTACCCGAGCCATACACGACCACGGCAAGCGTTACGGTCAGGATGAGGAAGGCCGCGTAGATCTCCCAGCTTCGCAGCAGCGTATGCGCGAAGACTGAAGCCCACCCATCACGACGGCGGACATCGCTGTAGCTCAGCGCACAGGTCACGCCGGACACGAACATGAAGACTTCGGTCGCATCGCTGAAGCCATAGTGGCGCAGCGTCAACCAGCTGAAGACATTATTGGGAATGTGATCGAGAAAGATGCACCAGAGAGCAAGACCTCGACACACGTCGAGCCGGAGATCGCGGTCCAAGGGCACGCTGTCGTCTTTCCCCGGATGAACCGTCAGGAATGCGGGGTTCCGGTGAACATTCCGGCCGTTCAGGCGGCCGGTCGAACAATCAGAAAGCATGGACCGTTACCAACTGTCGGCGGCTTGCCCAACTCGGTTGAGCATATCAGCGCAATTACACGACCGTCCGGTTGATAAGGATCAACACACGTTGTTCCTTCCAGGAGCTAGTTGAGTCGTATCAGCTCATGTCGGAGGATCTACGCGTGCGCGTACGGGAAATCATGTCACGGAACGTCATCACAATCGATGCCGATGCATCGGTGATCGATGCCATCAAGACGATGCTATCCCATCACATCAGTGGCCTTCCTGTCGTCGATCGGGATGGAGCGCTTGTCGGAATCCTGTCGGACGGCGATTTCATCCGCCGCGTGGAAGTGGGAACGGAGAAGCGCCGCGGCCGCTGGCTTGCGATGCTCGCAGGCACGAGCCAGGTCGCACTCGACTTCACCCGTCAGTACGGCCGTAAGGTCAATCAGATCATGTCGCCCAACCCGATCACTATCGAGGAGGACACCCCGCTCGAGCAGGTCGTTCAACTCATGGAATCGCACGGCTTCACGCGATTTCCGGTCATGCGCGATGAAAAGCTGGTCGGGATGGTCACACGTACGGATTTCATGACCGCCATCGCAAACCTTCGCCTCGACCTATCCTCCTCTTCCGGCAACGATGACCAGATTTGCGCATCCGTCATTGCGGCACTGGCGCATGCGCCCTGGCGACCCGCTGCGCTGAACGTGAGTGTGCGTGACGGCGTCGTCAGCTTACGCGGCAACATCCGGAACGACAATGCGCGCAAGGCCACGACCGTTGCGGTGGAGAACGTTGCGGGCGTGAAGCGGGTTGACGACCAATTGGTGAAGATCACCTACCCGCCGCCGGAGGAGGACTATGGCGGTGGCGACTTTGTCTCGTTGGAGGAAGAGCCTTCGACCGAAGACGATCAGCCCTTGTAGGCTTGCGAGAGGCCCGACGATCGTGCCAATGGCGCTTGGGCGTCCCAGTTTAGGCGCCGGCTCAGTCTTCAGGCAGGATAGATCGCCTCCCGGTGAATTTCCTCGCCCGACTCGTCGATGACCACCACGTGACGATCGACGTCGCCAGAGGGATTCTCGCGGCGAATCCTGCCCGCCATTTGCTTGCCGTGCGTGATCGCGGCAGCGGCGTTCGCGAATTCAAGTCCGATGCGATCCCGGACCGGGACACCATCCTTCGTGTCGAAATAGTAAGTTCTCATCAGGATCTACAGGTCTCCGATCGAACAGCGCCCCCCAAAGAAGCTGCCAGCTTGCGCCAGTCGACAGCTTCAGTGGACTGCTGTGCGCAGTTGGGGGATCTGCACGGCCCAAGCAAAGCGGATTGCTGAGGCGTCGGACTTGATCTGCATCAATCCGGATTACGATCTTCGGTCGTGCCGCGCCCATGATCGTGACACGGACCTTACTCTGCGGCCTTTGGGCTTGGGTGTTGCTTGCGCCACTCGGCTAGCTTGGCTTCTTCCTCTGCCAGCAGCTTATGAAGCATTTCGATCTTCCGTGCGTCAGTCTCTGTGGCCAGCAGCTCCTTGTAGTGCGCGATGTTCGCCCTGAAAATGAAATCAGCCATGGCTCATTCCCCTTACATAGGAGCCAAGAAACGATTTTGTCGAACTGACGCGGGCATAACAACGTACGTTATTGTATATACCGTGGAACTACGGTGTTCCCTATCAAATTCGCTGTCGGCCAAGCGTCAGCAAATCCACCCTACCGAGACCGCCCTCCCAAACAGCTCAAGCCATTGCGGTCGGAAACAGGCCAGCAACAACAAGCCGCTCCGGGATCGTCAAGCCGCGAGCGGCGCCGTCAGACCTCGGCTTCGCCTCCATGGAATCGGGAGTTTCAATGCCTAACCAGTGGATTGCTGGCAATGGGTCTTAGCCGGGGCGGCTTGAGCCACGTCAACCCCGGACCGAAGCGGCCGCACTAGGTTTCGTTGCCAATCCTTCCAGCAGCGCGAGACTCTCATGCCGCCCAAGCCGTCTGCGTATGGCCCAGCCATTGAAGCGTTCTGGCGCGAGCCAACCAGTTCGCTCTTGCGTAGTCTCGACACTCAACGGTGCGGTTTGCGCCAACGGGAGGCCGAGAAGCGGCTCGCCCGGTTCGGCCCGAACCTCGCAGAGCCATCGCAAACGCGATCGATCCTGCAGAAGATCGTACATCGTCTGGTCAACCCGCTGATCGCCATCCTGATCGCGGCGGCGGCGGTGTCGGGGTTCAGCGGCGACCTCGCGAGCTTTGTGATCATTACGCTTGTGGTAGGCCTGTCGCTGACGCTGGACATCCTGCAGGAACATCGCGCGGAACTCGCCGCCGATGCCTTGCGGCGCTCGGTCGCGATTCAGGCAGATGTCATTCGCGATGGCGCAATCGTCGCGCTGCCGGTGAGCGAGCTCGTGCCTGGAGACGTCGTGGAGCTGCGGATCGGCGACCTCGTGCCGGCCGACGGGGTCGCGCTAACGGCCCGCGATTTTCAGCTAAACGAGGCCCTCATGACCGGGGAACCGTTTCCGGCCGCCAAGACGACCGAGCCATGCGCCACCAGTCTGCCCGCGGAAGCGAGCAATGCCCTGTTCGCCGGCACCAGCGTCGTCGGCGGCAGCGGGGTCATGCTTGTCGTCGAGACCGGGCGTCGTACGCGCTTCGGCATGATCAGCGCCGACCTGCTAGCGAACGATCCCCCAAGCGCCCTCGAGCAAGGCGTCCAGAAGCTTGGCCTACTCATTCTCAAGCTGACGCTTTTTTTGACGCTGTTCGTGCTACTCGCCCATCTCATGGCACATCGGCCAGCCATGGAATCGTTCCTTTTTGCCGTCGCGCTGGCTGTCGGCCTGACACCCGAGCTCTTGCCGATGGTGATGACGGTGACATTGGCGCGCGGAGCGCAGCGGATGGCGAAGCGCCAGGTGATCGTCAAGAGGCTGTCCGCAATCCACGATCTCGGTGCGATGGACACGCTCTGCGTCGACAAGACCGGTACGCTGACGGAAGCCAAGATCACGCTCGCGGCACATCTCGATCCTGCGGGACGCCCCAGCAATCGGGTGCTCGAGCTGGCCCGATTGAACAGCGCTTTCCAAACCGGCATCCACAGCCCGCTCGATGAGGCGTTACTTGCCGCAGACAGCCCGCCGGGAAGCAGCGCCTGGACCCGGCTCGCCGAGATTCCCTTTGACTACGAGCGGCGCTGCCTCTCGGTCCTTGCGGCGCGAGACAACGACCGATTTCTGATCGTCAAGGGCGCGCCGGAAGCGATCATGGCCCGCGCGGTCGCGGTCGAGGTCGATGGCTTGGCCCGACCGCTGGATGATAGCCACCGTGCTCAGCTCGTTCGTCTGGAGGATGACCATGCCCGGCAGGGCTTTCGGCTGCTCGGCGTCGCTATCCGAAACATGGCGCCGGACCGGGTCAATGTCACGACCGAGGATGAATCTGTCCTAACGGTGGTCGGTTTCTGCGCTTTCGCGGACCCTCCCAAGCGCGATGCGGCCGACTCGGTCCGGGATCTGAAGGCACGCGGCGTCGGCATCAAGGTGCTCTCCGGAGACCACGCTGCGGTGGTCGCGCATGTCGCGGATGCCGTCGGTCTCCCCTCCGGTCGCATCCTGACCGGCGGCGAGATTGCCGATTTGAGCGATCAGGCGCTCGCCGCGCAGATCGAGGATGTCGACCTGTTTGCCAGGATCGATCCCGAGCAGAAGAGACGGATTATCCGGGCCTTGCGTCAACGCGGTCACGTCGTCGGCTTCATGGGCGACGGCGTCAACGACGCTCCGGCGATTCACGCCGCCCATGTCGGAATTTCCGTCGCCGGCGCGACTGAAGTGGCACGCGCCGCCGCGGACATGATCCTGCTGGCCCCTGACCTCTCGGTGCTGGGTGCGGGCGTGATCGAGGGACGGCGAACGTTCGCAAACATCTCCAAATATGTCCGCATGGGAACCAGCTCGAATTTCGGCAACATGCTATCGATGGCACTGGCATCCATTGCCCTGCCGTTCCTGCCGCTGTTGCCGCTGCAGATCCTCCTGAACAACCTGCTCTACGATCTCTCCGAGATCGGCATTCCATTCGATGAAATCGACGAGGAGGATGCCGAGAGACCCCAATCATGGAATATGGCGGATATCGTGCGGTTCACCTTCGTCATGGGCTCGATTTCATCGCTGTTCGACGTTGCGACTTTCACCATTCTCCTGAAGGTCTTCCACACCGATGCGGCCGCATTCCAAACCGGCTGGTTCCTGGAATCCATTGCTACCCAGATCCTCGTGATTTTTCTGATCCGCACGCGGCGGCCGCCATGGCGCGCCAGCCGACCGCATCGCATCCTGGCGTTGGGCTCGCTGGGCGCGCTTGCTTCAGGCATTTTCCTGGCGCTGGGACCGGCTGGTTCCTTGTTCGGTTTCGCCGGCCTGCCGCCTATGCTGCTAGGTGCGATAACTTTGATAACGATCAGCTACCTCGCCATGGCCGAGGCCGGAAAGCATCTTGCTCTCCCAGTCGCTGCACGTGAGCGAAATCGCGATGCGCTACGGCCACAGCATCCTGCTAGCGATGCCGCAGTGAATGGATGACCCGCAGACGCCACACATTAGCGGGACCGCGTGACCGGAGTTGATCCGCATCAAGGCCTTTCTTCCCCCGAATGCGATCATTGTGCTGGCAGGATGCATGGCTTTGACCACAAATGGATCGATCACGGCAACGGAACGAGCAGAGACTTGACGACGCGAGCGATAGCGATGCTCGCGCCGTCGCAACCTCGGCGCCGACGCCAACACTCGATCAGCCGAAGCGACGCCGGCATCTTCGGAACGGTCCGACCGTCTCATGGTATGGCCGTCTGATGATCGTTGGCACATTGCTGGTTGCCGCCGGCTGGGAGATCTTCCGGCTGCTTCTAACCATCATCACTCTCGACTGAAGGTTCGTTGAACGGATTTCGGATTCAGCGTGACGTTGGGGGCGCGTCCTGCACCCAACTCGACCGAACGATACGCGTCGGGGTTCGATTTTCGGAAGTACACCGAGCCGTCTCCCGGAACGCTCACGCAATGGTGCTTCCTGGCAAATTGTGCGGCCTTGGCGGCAGCGACCTCGTTGATCCCAAACAACCGCTCATAATCATGATCGGAGATTCTTAAAACAGCGCCAGCGCCGAGACGATCGAGTCGCGATCGCAACTCGGCAAGGGTCAGGTCTTTATTCATACGCTATCTCTAGACCGAGCTGGACTTCTGCCGAGTGTTGATTCCCAGCAACGTGTAGAGCGGACAGTACGAGAAGAATGCTGTCGCGATCAGAACGAATCCGAGCGTCCCGGCGACCAGCCATCCTGCTCCAAGCGAGCCGTCCTTGAGCGTATATGCGATCACAGCCAGGCCGATGATGATCCGGGCGTACTGATCAATGAGTCCAACGTTGCGTGTCATGGCAATGTGCCTCCTTTGATGCAGCTTCATTTTGAACGCATTCCGGCTCACGGCCCTTGATCGTGATCAATTCACACGGTGCAGACCACCAACCAGCGCCGGACCGGGCGGACACAGCCGATCTAATGCGACATCAGCAGGCAGATTGGAGCGTGCTGCAGCAAGCCGCGCGTCATGCCGCCGAACATCCATTCACCGAGCCGGCTATGCCCATAGCCTCCGGTGACGATGAGGTCGGCGCCTTCGTGCCTTGCCAGCCTGACTAGGTACTCTGCATCCGGCTCGGCCGTGTGGACGCGAACGTCGAACTGGCAATTGACGCTGTGCCGTTCGAGATAGCTCGCGACATCTCGCAAGCGGCGGTTCGCTGCGTCCTGCTCGTCAGACGTGCAGATTTCGGCGACAGTCACCTTCGAAGCCCGGGCCAGGAAGGGCAATGCGTCGCGGACCGCCAGACGGGCCTCGCGGGTGTCCTTCCAGCCGACGACAATGCGATCGGCCGACAAGCCGGTCACGCCTTCCGGCACCGACAGGGTGGGACGTCCCATCCGCAGGATGGCCTCGGCCGAGTCGAGGTAATGGAAATTGTCCGATTGGGCTTTCCGGCGCTTGAAGACAACCAGATCTGCCATCCTGGCCTGCTCCGCCAGGAACGCAGTCGGGGATTCCAGCGCCCATCGCCATTCCACCTTATGGCGCTCCCGCCCGGCGATCTTCCTGAACCACTCGCCCTTCGCCGCGAGATCGGCCCGCATCCGCTTGATATCATCCTCGGTGGTCTGCTCGATGATCACGCCTTCGGCGACAAAGGGCGGATCGATGGCGGACGCTGAAACGCCGATCATCGATGCATGAAACTTGTCCGCAATACCTTCGGCGACACGAACCTGTCCCTCGTCCTGCTGCTGAGGGTCAACGTAAACCATGACATTGGCCAAATACATGTGCCTGCTCCACCAAAGTGAAATGATCGTCTATTGTTGAGCACGGCGGCGCTGCCAACGTTGAGCCAGGTCAAGCTTGCCTCGATCCCCTGAACTCTTCGTCGCTCGCCTGCCTAATCCGGATCCCGCCCGACGCTGCGAGCCGAGCGCGCGAGCGCCTCATATCCGGCCGCAATCTTCATGAAGTGATCGCGAGTCGCCTGGTCCTGATGTCGTGCAGCCTGGCGCTTCGTCCGTTCGGCGCGGGACGTCCAGTATGAAGCGTCGTCCTGAGGCTTTCCGGCACGCGGCTTCTTCTGCGCGACATCAACGGCATTCTTCGCCGCCTGACGTGGCGGCTGCGCTTCGGTCCCGTGTTGCTGCGACGGCCGCTGCTTGGCATATTCAGAGCACATCATACAAATCTCCCAGCCATCGAAGCACGACAGCTCCGGTCTCTTCCGGTCGTTCGCCAACCGCCTCGTGGCGCGCGGCGTCGATCGGATCAATCCATCGCCGGCTCGGCAACCACCGCGCGCTCCTGAAACTGGTCGTAAGCCCCGAGCGCTTCAGCGGCGTACATCAATGACGGTCCACCGCCCATGTAGACCGCCATCGCGAGCGCCTCCTCGACCTCCTTGCGGCCGACCCCAAGCTTGACCAGGGTCTCGGCGTGGAAGCCGATGCAGCCGTCGCAGTGAGCGGCAACGCCCAATGCAAGCGCAATCAATTCCTTGGTCCGGGCATCAAGCGCGCCATTTCTGGTTGCCGCCTGCGCCATCGCCGAGAACGCGCGCATAGTCTCCGGAATGCCCTTGCGCAGTTGGTCCAGATTGCTGGAAATGTGCTTGCAGACGTCGGCATAGTCCTTTTGCATGCGACCCTCGATCTTCGATATTGGAACGGTCCAGGGGAAGGGCGGCTCACCGACGGGGATGCACCGGCGAACGCCGTCCTTCATCCAACGCACCCCGGCAACACGATCTGGCCTCTCTGAAGGACGTGCGTGTTCGGCCTGCAAGGACCCGCACTTTGTAACGCAGCGATCCCGCGTGACATTGCGCCAGATCAAACCGCGCGCAGTTTGTCGCTTGCGTCAGATCAACACATCCCACGTGTCCAGCGCTAGGCTCGACATCAAGTTCCAGAACGATGGGAGATATTCGGATGTACGCGCACCAGATCATGGCCCGCAAGGTGCTTTCGACAACGCCGGACAGCACCATCCTCGACGCGGCAAACATCATGCTTCAGCACCGTGTCAGCGGGCTTCCCGTGGTCGATCGCGACGGCACGCTCGTCGGCATTATCACCGAAGGCGATTTCCTTCATCGCAGCGAGATCGGCACCGAAAGGAAACGCAACTGGTTGGCGACTTTCGTACTCGGACCGGGAAAATGGGCCGAGGACTACGTATTCGAGCATGGACGCAAGGTATCGGAGATCATGACACGCGCGCCGGTCACCGTGCCTGAAGATGCATCGCTGACAACGGTTGTCGAACTGATGGAGAAGAACAACGTCAAGCGGCTGCCGGTGGTTTGCGGCGGCAAGCTTGTCGGCATCATCACCCGCAGCAACTTGCTGCGAACGGTAGCGAGCCTTGCACGCGACGTACCCGCTCCGACGGAAAACGACGACCAGATCCGGCGGCGCATTCTGGACGAAATTGAGCGAAACGCCTGGTGTCCGTTAGGACTCACCGTCATCGTCAGAAACGGAATCGTCCACTTGAGCGGCGTGATTACCGAAAGCAGATTTCGCAAGGCTGCGATCGTCGCGGCCGAGAACGTTCCCGGAGTCGTCGAGGTGCACGATCACCTCTGCTGGGGTGATAGTTTATCGGGCTACTATCTGAAATCTCCTGAAGATCAGGAGCTCGAGGAGAAACAGGCTCACTAAAGGGGGCTCGGCGAGGAACATCTCATGTGCTTTGGGAACGCTGATGATGGCGGGCGCGGACAACTCTAAAAATCGCACGTCGCCTTGTTGATCCAGAGCAACAACGCTGCGATCGCGCTCAACTCCAGACCACCGCGCATTCGGAGCTTCTGCAATGACCAGTGAAACGGCAAAAGCGATTTTGATGATCTTCCTGTTCGGCTCGCTATCGATCGCGATCCAGCTGTCGGGACGCAGCGCGACGAAGCGACTGAGAGCATTGGCGCTGCAGGCACTACGCCGCGCGCACCCTCGATAGCATGATATTCCATACAGTGCATCAAATGCCTTGCTGATCCCGACGTCGCCTATCGGCAGCAGCCGACCATATTGGCCGACGTCGCAATCTCGCATTGTCGAAGTCACCGTGGCGGGCATCGGGGCGCTGTTCTGGTTCCGTGGCGAACGCCGTTGCAGCCGGTTGAGCCAGGTCAAAGCAGGGAGCCGGAAAGCCCCTATTTTGATTCGACAGGTTCATTGGAGGCATACATGCGCGCCCACCAGATCATGACCAGGAATGTCGTCACCGTTACGCCTCGGACCTCGATCGAGGATGCCGCCAACATCATGCTTCAAAACCATGTCAGCGGCCTGCCGGTCGTCGACAACGGCAAGTTGACGGGAATCGTCTCGGAAAGCGACTTTATGCGCCGCGGCGAAATCGGAACCGGGCGCAAGCGTTCGGCTTTTCTCCAGTTCCTGGTCGGACCTGGCCGCGCAGCCGCCGACTTCGTCCACGAGCGCGGTCGCAAGGTCGAGGACGTGATGACGCTGGATCCGGTCACGGTCGAAGAACAAACGCCGCTCGAGGAGTTGGTGCACTTGATGGAGAAAAGGGGCATCAAGCGCCTGCCCGTGGTGCGCGGCAAGGACCTTGTCGGCATCGTGACCCGGTCAAATCTGCTCCAGGCCGTGGCCAGTCTGGCGCACGAGATTCCGGATCCGACCGCAGACGACGATCATATCCGCGATCGTATCCTCCGGCAGGTCGACGCCGTGAGCTGGCGCCCTATCGGGTTCGAGGTGACCGTCCGCAACGGCGTTGTCCATCTGCATGGCATCGTCACCAGTGACCATGCGCGCGAAGCAACCATCGTGGCCGCGGAGAGCACCGCCGGCGTCAAGAAGGTGCATGATCACCTCTGCTTCGTGGATACCTATACCGGCTTCTACGTCGAATCTCCCGAGGACATGAAGGCGGCGAGCTGAAACGACCGGATCGGGCTCGCCTTCGCAGGCCGTCTACAAATCAAACACGTCGCCCAGACGCGGCAGCTCAACCCGCTGTCCCTCGAAATGCGCAGCGAGCGCCTGCATTGCGGGCTCTTCGCCATGAACCAGGAACGTTGCCTCGCATCCCTCGATCGCGCGTCGCCATGCGAGCAGCTCCTGCTGGTCCGCATGAGCTGAAAATCCGTTGATCGTGTAAATCGTGCTGCGAACCGCAATGTCTTCGCCGAACAGCCGCACGGACTTGGCCCCATCGATGATCTGCCGCGCGATCGTTCCCGAGGCGGCGTATCCGACGAATACGACCGCCGATTCCTTGCGCCAGATATTATGCCGAAGATGATGGCGAATTCTGCCGCCGGTGCACATCCCGGACCCGGCCATGATGACGGCACCGCCGGTTATCCTGTTGATGGCAACCGAATCGGCACTCTCGCGGACCAGACGCAGGTTTGCCGGACGCAGTGGATCCCGTCCTTCACGAAACATGGAAGCGGCCTCCGAGCTGAGACATTCGGAATGCCGCTTGAATATCTCGGTCGCCGAGATCGCCATCGGCGAGTCCAGGAAGATTTGCATGGCCGGCGGCAACCTGCTGCGCTCCCCCCCCTGGCGCAGCACATAGAGGATCTCCTGGGCGCGCTCGAGCGCGAAGGTCGGGATGATGACGTTACCGCCGCGCGCCAGCGTACTGCCGATCGCGCCGTAAAGCTCCTCGATGGAGTCTTTCAGCGATCGATGGCGTCTGTCGCCATACGTCGATTCCATGACGACAATGTCGGCGCGAGCGGGCGGACTCGGGAGACGCAGCAGCGGACGACCGGCGTTGCCGAGATCACCTGAGAACAGGACCGAACGCGTGCGGCCGTGCTCGGCGACCTCGATCAGGATGCTCGCAGAGCCCAGGATATGGCCGGCATCGAAGAAGGTTGCGCGAAGTCCCTCTGCGAGCTGTAACGGTTGCCCGTATTCAGCCGTCCTTCCAAACCGATCGAAGCAATCGAGCGCATCGAGGACGGTATAGAGCGGCGACGACGCTTCTTCTTTCCCCCGTCTGCGCCACTGGCGGGCCCTCCGCTGTGCGTCCTCCTCCTGAAGGTGCGCGGCATCGACCAGTACGAGGCGGGTCAGCTCACGACTGGCCGCAGTCGTGATCACCTCACCCCTGAACCCTCGCTTGGCGAGCAAGGGAATCCTGCCGCAGTGATCGAGATGGGCATGGGTCAGCAGAACATAGTCGATGGTCGCGGGATCGAACCCGAAGGCGGCGACGTTCTCTTCTACCAGGTCGCGGCTTCCCTGAAAAAGACCGCAATCGATCAGAATGCGTCGGTTCAGGCATTCGACCAGGTGACAGGACCCGGTCACCGCCCGGTCGGCGCCATGAAAGGATAACTTCACGATCCGACCTCTTGACTGATCGACTTGCCGCGTGAGGCGTCATCTCCAACCGGAAGAAGCGGCCGGCCGGCCGCCTCGTACCACCGCAGAATGCCTTGCCAGGCTTCCTCGGCGGACTCTGCAAACCAAAACAGGTTCCTGTCTTCCGGATCGATGACACCCTCCTCGACAAGGAAGTCCGGATCAAACGCGCGACGCCAATACGACTCGCCAACCAGCACGACCGGCACCGGCGCAATCTTTCGGGTTTGCGCCAACGACAGCACTTCGAACAACTCGTCCATCGTGCCAAAGCCACCCGGGAATGCCACCAGCGCCCGCGCGCGCATCAGGAGATGCAACTTTCGCATCGCAAAATAGTGAAACCTGAAGCAGAGCTCTGGCGTGACATATGGGTTAGGGTCCTGCTCCTTTGGAAGGCTGATGTTCAGCCCGATCGACTGGGACCCGACGTCGTGCGCACCCCTGTTGGCTGCTTCCATGATGCCTGGGCCGCCGCCGGTCATGATCATGAGGCGGCCGCCGATGGCCTTTTCGCTTGCGGCACCGACGATCTGTCCGAACTCGCGCGCGATTCTGTAGTATTTGCTGTTCGCCGCAATACGCCGTGCCGCCTTGAGACGGCGCTGCAAACCGTCGTCGTCGGGATTCAGTGCCAGCGCATCAGCTATCGAGGCGACGGCTTGGCGCGCCGCCGGCGCCTCGCAAATGCGAGTGCTGCCAAAGACGACAATCGTATGAGCGATCTGATGTTCTCGGAGCAAGGTTTCGGCCTTGAGGAAATCAAGTTGGAGGCGAATGCCGCGTGTGGCTTCGCTCTGCAGGAAATTTTCGTCCTGATCCGCCTCTTGATAGCTTGACGATTGCAGGATGTTGCTCAGAGCGCCGGGCGTGCGAGCGTCCCCCTCGACGCCCTCGGGCTGATCACTCGGGAGTGCCGCGGCCTTGTCGACACGTTGGGTCGGCTTCGGGATCGAGCTCGGATGGGTTGATCGCGGACCATCCTCAGTCATGCGCCGACCTGCCGTTCATCTTGGAGAGGCTGGGCCTCACTATGCTTCAGGGCCTCACGAACCTCGTCGTCTTCCAACGCATCCAGAAGCCAGCGGCGGTCGCTTGGCTTTTCGCAACCAACATCCGCCCCGTGCTTCGCGGGCTGTCCGACGGCAGGCAACTTCACTCGGTCATTCATGGCAAGGCCTCATCAGCATTCGAGGAGTATTGCCCAGCATCCAGGACTACCGGCACAGACGCCTTGAGCAGGGTCAATTCATAGGCGACGATTGATAGGCCTCTTTCGGCAGTCGCGACCATTCTCAACTCCGCCTTGAGCGAGTGGCGCAGAGGGCTTCGGGCGCGGCGCGCATTGAGCCAGATCAATGGTCATGCGCCATGGTGATCCTACCTTGTCTCGGATCATATTGAATCCGGCATTTTCGCACGATGCGTGGGCGGGAGATCATGCCATTTCAGCTCGCTGTGCCCACCCATGTCGAAACATTCCGGCAATCGCTTCGGCTTTTGCGAGCGCCCCGCTTTGGCACTTACTTTGCCGCCACGTTGCTGTCCAACATCGGAACGTGGTCGCAACAGATTGCCGAACCATGGTTGCTGCTCAGCCTGGGCGCCTCCTCATTCGTGATTGGACTGGACAGCTTCGTGCAGTCGGCGCCGGCCTTCTTGCTGATCGTGGCGGGTGGCATGCTCGCCGACAACGCCGACCGTCGCTGGGTCGTCGCAAAATTCCAGGCTATCCAGATGATGTGCCCGGTCGCGCTGGTGGTGCTCATGCTGACAGAGCTCGTCGAACCGTGGATGGTGATCGTCCTTTCGCTCATCGTTGGCGTCACTGACGCCTTGTCCATGCCCTCTTTCCAGACGATCGCGCCTTCACTCGTCAAACAGGACCAGATTGGCAGCGCCATTGCGTTGAACGCGACGCAGTTCAATCTTTCGCGGATAGCGGGCCCGGCGCTCGGTGGATTGTTGATCGCAAGCGTCGGCGCTATCAGCTGTTTCGTTGCGAACGCCGTGTCGTATTTGCCCTTCATCGCGGTCGCGATCTGGGTTCTGCCGGCCGGTTCGGCCAACCTCGGCCCCGACCGCTCACTGGACCGTCACCAGCTCCTTCTCGGTTTACGCAGGATCATCGCCTCGGATTACATGCGAGGCGCATTGACCACCGTTCTGATCACGAGCACCTTGTGCGGGCCGCTGATCGTCTTCTGCCCGGTCCTGGTGAAGGAGATCTTGCACGGCGATTCCAACCAGTTCAGCCTCGCCATTGGCGCATTCGGACTCGGAGGGCTGCTCGGAGCGGTCGTGATGCTCGGGGTCGAGCCCGGTCGCGACAAGCGTCAGCTGAGCATCGCCTTTGCCGCCGCCTACGGTGCGATGACTGCTATCGCAGCCGCGAACCCATGGACCTCCGTGCTTCCCCTTCTGCTGGTCGTGGCCGGCTTTTGCATGTCGATCAGCAATACGGCGGCCAATGCGCTCCTCAATGCCGCTGCGCCGGTCCGCCTGCGCGGCAGGACAATAAGCCTGTACATGCTGGCCATGCGCGGAGGTCTTTCGTTTGGCAGCCTCTTGACCGGGATATGCGTCGACTACGTCGGCGTGCGCTATGCGCTACTGGTCAATGGCGTCACGGCCCTGGCTGTCCAATTGATCTTTGGCAGGCGATGGCTCCGCGCAAATTCGCAGGCTGCCTTGCATCCATCGATGCGATCACCAGCGCCCCGGCGGTCCTAGCCGGCTCGACCGGGCTTCGTTCCCAACAAAGCCGCCAGCTTCGGCGAAGCTGGCAGATGGCGCCCGGATCGCCCCAAGCGATGAATTCAGGAATGGCAAAGCCAGTCGGTATCTGCCCGAATTCGAGTGGCTCGCCGCGAGAGTCCGTGACCGCACCACCCGCTGCGGTCACGATGGCGTGGCCGGCGGCGACATCCCATTCCCGAGTCGGCGCCAGCCTTGGATAGGCATCTATCCTTCCGTCGGCGACCCAGGCAAACTTGAGCGCCGACCCGAGCCGGCTCCGGACAATATCGCCTCGCGCGCGGATCAACAGCTCCGTGAGGGGACCCCTCAACGCGACTGCGGCGCGTGCGTGCGTCGAGTCGAGGCTGCTTCTCGCTGTTGTTGCGCTCGGCCGGAAGCGCGCTCGTATCGCTCGCACGCCCCACAATCGCCCGCGGCTTCTGCATCAATCGCCCTCGGATCGCGCGAGTATTCGCTCAAGCGCGATGATCAGCTGCACGCGGCCAACGATGCCAACGACCCGCGTATCTCGGAGAACCATGACCTGCGATATCTGATGATTGTCCATTGCGGCAACGATCTCATCCACGGTCGCGCGTTCGTCGACGCAAACGGGCTTGCGGCTCATCACAGCGTCGACGCTGAGGGCCCGGGTCCGCTCGCGGACCAGCCGGCCCTCCTCTCTGCTCAGCAGCCATTCGAGCCAAAAGCCCTCTGGCCAATGCACACCGAGTTCGCGACGGTGAAGGAAGTCGCCCTCGGAGATAACACCGACCAGCGCCCCTGAGCCATCGAGCACGGGCAGGCCGCGCTGGCCAGTTTCCAGCAATAGACGAACGGCGTCGAGCAATGGCGCGCCCGGTTTGATCGTCGCGAAGGACGTGCGCATGACATCCAAAGCCAACATGGCAAACTCCCAGAGCTTGGTGTACGCGATGATCTGCCAGCATCGATCAAAAATAGACGGCCAGGCTGATCTGGATCAATAAGCCGTGCAGCTTTTGTAGCCGCTGGTTTTCGCCGCAAGATCATTTCGGCGAACTGTCAGCTCATATGGGAATCGCCGTCGAGGATGGGGCCGCTACCCTGATTGCCCACGTCGAAAGCTACTCGGCAACGCCGCATCCATGTTAGCTCGCAATCGGGAGACAGCCGGCATACCAGGGAATATTTGACCCAGATCGAGCGATTGGACCAATATCTAGGGCAACCCCGCCTCGGGAGCACACGGATCGAGCCATGAGCGAAAACTCTCTATTAGCTTTCGTTCTCACGGTCACGCTCATCGAACTGACACCGGGACCTAACATGGGCTATCTCGCGGTGCTGGCCGCGTCGGCTGGTCGCAGGGCCGGTCTTGCCGCAACAGCCGGTGTCGCCTTCGGCTTGTTAGGAATTGGGATCGCATCGTCGCTCGGCCTTGCAGCTATCGTGGCTGCCTCCAACCCGCTTTACGAAGTCCTTCGCTGGGGAGGCGCGCTCTACCTGCTTTGGCTTGCCTGGCAAGGATGGCGCGATGCGCCGCAAGAGATCGCCAAACCTATCGAAGCGACGGCGAACACCAAATTCTTTCTCAGGGGCTTGATTACCAATCTACTCAATCCCAAGGCCGGTGTTTTCTATCTATCGATTTTTCCGACCTTCATCGATGAGGCACGGCCATTGCTTCCGCAGACTGCGATTTTGCTGACGGCGTACGTTACTATAGCGACCATAATTCATTCGGCTGTCGTCGTTTCAGCAAACGCCATCCGGCCAAGCATCGAAAAACGCGCAAACACAATGCTCATCAGGCGGATAATGTCGGCGTTGCTGGCCGCAGTCGCAATCTGGCTGTTCTATACGACGAGACGAACTTAGTCTTGAACTCGCTCTTGAGACACTGTCGGCCGCACAGTGCCTATCGTGTGGGCGACGCAAGCGCTTCCACAATGTGCTTTTCAATTTCCCCGACGGGAAGCTTGGTCAAATCCTTGGGAATCTCCGCAATGATGTGGCCCCTGACATCGGGAGCGAGTGTCGCTCGAAGCTGTGCCAGAGTACGCGGTGGAGCGACGATGACAAGCGCCGTCGCTCTTCCACTCCGGACAATGGCCTCTGCAGCCCGCGCAACCCGCCTTGTGAACCGATACTCCTCGAGCTCGTGCCAGTTCGTCGGTTCGACGGCTCCCCGCTGACCGGAGACGATCCCCTTTACGAAGTGTCCGGGGCGGTCCGTGCCTTGCAGATGCGTCGCCGGGTTCTGATCTTCGAAGACAGCCTCCGCCTTCAGGTTGGGGAACCGATCGTCGCCTTCGTTGCGGAGCAATAGCGCCTTGCGACCGTCTCCGACAAACACGAGCGCCTTCCTTGGAATTCCGGCCATCTCGACCTCCTCCGCTTCAACGAGTCCTCTCTACGGCCAGGGAACTCCAGACCGATTGATCGGGGTCAAATCACCCCTGCGCGAGATCCCGCAGAATGTGACAGGTTCCCGCCTACGGAGAGCACGATCATGCAAGCGCGCGACGTCATGGTGTCACCCGTCATCACGGTGGACTCCAACGCAACGGTGCAGCGGGTTGCTTCCCTGCTGCTCCAGCACCGCATCAGCGCCGTTCCTGTTGTGGGCAAGGACAGCGAACTCGTCGGAATCATCACGGAAAGCGATTTGATGCATCGGACCGAAGCCGGCACCGAGCGCCCGTATTCGTGGTGGCTGCGACTACTGGTCGGAGACGCGCAAATGGCGTCCGACTACGTGAAGTCCCATGCTGTCAAGATCGCGGACATCATGACCCGTAAGGTCGTGACCGCGGCGCCGGATACACCTCTACATGAAATTGCGATGCTGCTCGAGAACCATGGCATCAAGCGTGTCCCCATCGTCGATGAAGCCGGCCACCTCCTCGGCATCGTCAGCCGGGCCAACTTGCTCCAGGCCGTCGCGAGCGCCCGGCCGAAGTTGGAGATATCACCCACCGATTCCGCTATCAGGAAGAAATTACTCGGCGAGCTTCGCGAGCAACCATGGGCACACACCTTCAATCTGACCGCGACCGTACAGAACGGCGTCGTCGACCTGTGGGGATATGCGCCATCCGCCGCCGAGCGCACGGCGATCCGGATTGCCGCGGAGGCAATCCCCGGTGTCGGCGCAGTGAACGATCACCTGCTGGAAACGCCGATCATGGTCTACTAATCTCTCGGCGGCGATCGCAGCGCGGCCACCAATCAGTCAGCGGATCAAACGGCTTCAAATCGATCCACGATCGCACTGAACGCCTAGTTCATCCTAATGAAGAGGCGATCGATGGCATCCGAGGGAATCGCAAAGGCGCGCTCGGATTCGGTCTCGCCGGTGCTAGCGGCAACAATGCCGATCACTTCGCCCCGCAGATTGAACAGCGGCCCGCCTGCACTGCCGCGATCCAGCAAGGCGTCGGTCTGAATGAGATCCTGGCAAGGGATGCCGGGCCACGAACGATGCAGAGCGCTGACGATACCGAAGCTAATGCTTTGAGTGAGCCCCGAAGAGCCGCCGACCGCAAGGACGAAATCCCCGGGCTCTGCGTCGATCGATCGACCGATGCGAGCTGCGGTCAGGCCCGACGCCGAAATCCTCAGCATCGCCAGGTCATATCGCTCGTCGGCCACCACGAACCTGGCGTCAAGCTGGCGTCCGTCCGGCAATCGGACCGAAAGTGTCTTGGCGCCGCTGACCACATGATTGCTCGTCACGATCAATCCGGACTCCGCCTTGATGATGACGCCCGCACCATACACATCCTTCGTCGTGGGAGACGGACCATTGGGAAGCCCGGGCCCCGTGTCGATCGACCGGGAAACCGCCGCTGTCTCCGTAGTGGCTTTTATGCCGACGACACTTTGGATGATCTTCCCGACCAGAGGCGCAAGTGTTTGCACATCCCGGATTTCTCCTGCTCGCACCTGTCCGGGCCACAGTAGGAGCATCCACGTCATAATGACAATGGATGACGACAGGCGGCCGGCCAACTTCCTCGGCGGCCTGCGGCAGGGCCTTTTCGGATTCATCTCGTGCCCGCCCTGCACTATTCGGCTGCGGTGATTGGCAGCGCGCCAGGCCTCTCCGCCGCAATGAGTGCCTTCCACAATGCACCGATACTGTTCTGGGTGGCTGGCAGGATCGAGCAGTGCCCGGCGGCATCGAAATCACAGAACCGCGCGGCAGGATCGTCACACATCTCGGCGAACGCCCGATTGATGAGGTCGAGGCATTCGAGGAGCTCGGTGATGTTCTCCAAACCAGCACGACGCCGAAGCTCGAGGAGACGGAACGTCACGACCGGCGGCTCGCCGAAGGAGATCTCAGGATGGGCGAGCCCGAAGAACACTTCGACAGCAAATGGCACCTGTCTAATTCGATTGAGAAGGTTCGCTGCCTGGGCTTCCGTGCACGCAACCAAGCGAGGCGACGACGCTCCGGGTGCCGGCCTTGGACCGAGAGCCGCCGATATCTGCTGCTCAAGCCAGAGGCGAACGGGAGCCGGGGCGTTCTGGATTTGCTGGGCGTCAAGCATTATGCTGGTCATCGTTGATCCTCCACTGTCCATATGACCACTAACGACTTTGCTCGCAGCGGCCTTGATGGGGATCAATGTTGCGCGCGGCGCGCCTTCGCGCATACAGGGCTGCCGCTCATCTATTGCAGGAGATCGCGTCGCCGCGGCCGAGCAGTATCGGCAGCACGACGATCCCGAACGCCTTCACTGTCGCTACTTTTGCTGAATGCGGTTCAGATAATCGATAACGGCGAGGATTCGTGTTCGCACGACGACCTCCCGCAGATCCCGGGAAGGATCGAGCGCGTCGTAGGCCGGATCGACAATGTGAGGCAAGCTTTTAACGGGATTGTATCGTTCCCCCCAAATCGGCATCTCATGCGTGCCGTGCGCGGAAATTGTTCTCCGCCCATCTATGGCTTCATAAACGGCGGTTATAGGAAAGACCCCGTTGTTGTTCTTGGCCAAAGCCGTCAAATCGGCAGGCGGCACCTTCAGCTGCTCAGCGACAGGTCCCCTGCCCTTTCCATCCACACCATGGCAGCTTGCGCACGAGGCTTGAAATTCGACCTTGCCGACATCGGCATCTTCAGCGTGAGCTGCCGCGGCGAAAACGACGGTCAGACTGACAATCATCAGCGGCTTCAGGCAAAGGGTCATCATATCGCGTCCCCAGGCTTTCCGACAAATCTGTCTAGCGGTGATGGACTTGCTTCAGTTTGACGTAAATCAATGGAGAGGAAACTCGCGGCCTTGCCGCGCAGTCGACCTCGGTCATCATTTCCCGGACCGATTCGAAGACCACGGCTGGGCGGTTTACTCTCGGCTCGCACCGAGCTTTTCTTCCTGACTGTCATGGTCGTCAACCCCATGCGATTCACCGTTTCCACTTTCGACGCCCGCAGCGGCGAGCGCCTTAAAAAGGAGACGATCACCAAGTGCGCACGGCTAGAACGGCGATCGAGCGCGAGATGAACCGGATCGTTGACTCCATTGTCGTCGCAGGCACGCCGCCGGAACGCGACCATCCGCGAATTGGTCGCGTCCATCATCGTGCATGCCAGCCCAAGCCGGCCTGGCGGTGCGGGAACCAAAGCGAATGCCGAGGACAATCGGAGTGTACGGATCGACATAAAGGGCCGTCTTGCCGCGCTTTGCGACAATCCCGCCCTTTTCCCGAACATGGCTATGTCGGGGGGAACGTTGGTAGCGGGAGAGGGACTCGAACCCCCGACCCCAGGATTATGATTCCCGTGCTCTAACCAGCTGAGCTACCCCGCCATGGGCTCGCGATCGGCGGCATGCAAGCCGCGGGTGCGAACGCGCGGCATATAAAGAGTGGCACGCACGCCTGTCAAGCAAACCCGGACGAGACCGCAAACTATTGCAGACAGAGGCTATTTTGGCCTGACTGAGGGGTCGCCGCCGGGGCTGCCAGGTGGCGGAATCACCGGTGTGTTGCCGCCTTGCGGGGTCGGCGCACGCATTTCAGGGTCGACGCCGGCCGGCGGACACAGCACGCCGTCGGATTTGGCGAGCTTGTCGCCCAAAGCTTGCCCGGTGGTGGTTCCCTCCGGAACCGCAACACCCGGATGCGAAGGCTGCTGCGGCGCGCAATTCGCGGCGGCACGCGACGGTGCCGGCGGCGCAGTCTGTGCCGGCGGCGTAGCGGGCGTCGGCGGCGCCTGCGCCGCGGCAACGACGGGCGCCATGATCAGGGCCCAGGACAACGCGAGTGTTCGATTGATCCTCATGACGAGAAAACCGTGACCACGCGCCGATGTTCCCGATCAAAATCGCCGCAGTCTCACGATTTGCGGAAACGGATCAGCGAGAAATGCCCCATCGGCGGCATCGGCCGGCGTTCCGCAAGGCTGACGCCGCCATGCTTGGCGGCCCAATTGGTCAGCCGCTCCCAAGGAAATTCCGGACGCCAGCCGAGCCGCCGCGCCAGCGGCGCGAAGGCGAGCTCGAAAATGCGGCGCGGGCCGCTCTCGGCGCCGATGTGATTGACCAGGATTAGTTCGCCACCCGGCTTCAGCACGCGAATGAAATCATCCAGCGTGGCTTCGGGATCCGGCACTGCGGTGATGACGTATTGCGCGACCACCGCGTCGAAAAACGAATCCGGAAATGCGAGGTGCTTGGCGTCCATCACCGCCAGCGTCTCGACATTGCTGAGGCCCAGCACGCGCACGCGCTTGAGCGCCCGCCGCAGCATCGGCTCGGAAATATCGACGCCGCACAGCTTTGTGGTGCGCGCATATTCCGACAGCGACAGCCCGGTGCCGACGCCGACGTCGAGCACGCGTCCGCCGATCCGGTCGGCCTCCGCGATCGTCGACTGACGGCCCTGATCGAACACCTTGCCGAACACCAGATCGTAGATCGGTGCCCAGCGGCCATACGCCTTTTCGACCCCCTCGCGGTCGATGTCCCCAGCCATTCCCCTGCCCCGATGCTTCTTCTGTCTAGCCGCGAATCGCTTCCGCGAGCGGCGCCATCGCATCCTGCGTCGCGGCCCGCGCCACGCGGCTCGCGCTCGCACTTCTGATGAAGCCGCCGCCGAGCACGCGCGCCTGCCCGGAGGCCGCGTCGTAGAACACGCAGGCCTGGCCCGGCGACACGCCCTCCTCACCGGCGACGAGCTCGACCTCATAGCCGCCATCGGCGGCGCGCAACCATGCCGGCTGCGGCGCGCGCGTCGACCGCACGCGGACATAGATCTCGATGCCCTCGCCGATCACGCGATCCAGCGCGCCGTCGCCGATCCAGTTGACGTCGCGCAGCGCGATGCGATCCATCCGCAGCGCCTCGCGCGGCCCGACCACGACCCGGCGCGTCGCCGCGTCGAGCTTGACCACATAGAGCGGGTGGCCCGAGGCGATGCCGAGGCCCTTGCGCTGGCCGACGGTGAAATGAACGATGCCCTGATGCTGGCCGACGACGTTGCCGGCGAGATCGACGATGTCGCCCGGGGCGATCGCATTCGGCTTGAGCCGTCCGATGATGTCGGTGTAGCGGCCGGTCGGCACGAAGCAGATGTCCTGGCTGTCCTGCTTGTCGGCGACCTCGAGATCGAAGCGCCGCGCCAGCTCGCGGGTCTGCGGCTTGGTCATGTCGCCGAGCGGGAAGCGCAGGAAGTCGAGCTGCTCGCGCGTGGTCGCGAACAGGAAATAGCTCTGGTCACGATCGGCATCCGCCGCGCAAGTCAGCGAGCGCGATCCGTCGGCAAGCCGGCGCGAGGCGACATAGTGTCCGGTGGCCAGCGCCTGCGCACCGAGCTCGCGGGCGGTCGAGAGCAGATCGCGAAACTTGACCGAACGGTTGCACTCGATGCACGGCACCGGCGTCTCGCCGAGCGCGTAGCTGTCGGCGAAATTGTCGATCACCGATTGCTTGAAGCGGCTTTCGTAATCGAGCACGTAATGCGGAATGCCGATCCGCTCGGCGACATTGCGCGCATCGTGAATGTCGCGCCCGGCGCAGCAGGCACCCTTGCGATGGGTCGCCGCGCCATGATCGTAGAGCTGCAGCGTGATCCCGACCACGTCATAACCCTGCGACTTCAACAGCGCAGCCGTCACCGACGAGTCGACGCCGCCCGACATGGCAACGACGATCCGTGTGTCTTCAGGGCGGCCTTCAATATCCAGACTGTTGAGCATCTCTAAGCGGTCATTGGTCACTGTCGCGGCGAGCTTATGCGCTCCGCGACGAAATTGGAAAAAGCCTTTGTCCAGAGAGCCTTAGAACGCGTCCAAGGCCGGTTCGGTCGGTTCGGGACGCGTCGGAGGCCACCTTTAATATAGGCCGTATTCCGGCGAGGCAATCCGGCGGAATCCGTGTCTTGCCGTGCGCGAACGGCAAATCTTGCCGCCGGGCAAAAAGGAGGCCTGTCTGGAACCTGTTCCAGGCCGCACGCGCAACATTTAACTGATTGAAATTGCTCGTACTTTTTTAGACTCGGTGATTGGCCCACTCCTTGCTGACAAAACGCCGGAAGTCTCATTTGCGAGGGTTGGCAGTGGTCAGCGTGACGTCGGAAGCATTGGCAAGCCGGTCCTTTCAGGGCGCGGCGCCGCGGTCGGCGCGGACCGATCCCGCCTCGCAGGCGGGGAACGACGGCTTTGCCGCGCTGGTCGACAGCAATTCTGCGTCCACGAGCGACAACAACAGGTACGACACCCAACCGTCGCCCGTGCGCCGGTCCGACGATTCGACCTCGACGACCGATGCACGCTCCCGCGACAACAGCACGGCCTCCGACCGGACGTCGCGGGATTCCGGCAGCTCGCGCGATGACAACAAGGTCGATAGCGGCAGCGACGCGCCGCGCAAGACCAAGTCGAAATCGAAATCGGACGACGCGAAGTCGAGCACCGATGCGCAATCCACCGGCGACAAGGCCACGGCGCAAGCCGTGCCGCAGCCGGACCCAGCCAATGCGGCGGCGGCCAGCGCCGTGGTTGCCGTTCCCGTCGCCGCCACACCGGCGACTGACCCGACAGCGGCGACCGCGCCATCCGGCCAGCCGGCCGCACCGCTCGCGATCGCGGCTGCGGCCATCGCGGCAAGCTCCGCCATCGCCGCCACCGGTGCGCCGGCCGGCAGCGGTGCGCCCGCCGGCGCCGACACTGCAACCGCGGCGACCGCCACGGCGAATGCCGACAAGGTCGCGAAGGCGGCTGGCGTCAAGACCGAGGGACAGGTCATCACGACAGATGCGGCAACGGTTTCCGGCGCAGCGACGGCGACCGGCGACCCGACACTCGCCGCCACGGTTGCCGCCGGAACGCCCGCCACGAAGACAACGACGCAAGCCAAGGCACAGGTGGCCGCAAAGGACGCGACCGCGACAACGCCAACCAGCCAGGACGGCGCGGCGCAGGGCAACGCCAACACCGCGCAGGCTGCTCCGACCAACATCGTTCCCGCAGCCACGCAGCCCGCGGCTGTATCCGGCAAGGCGAAGGCCACCGCGGACGGCGCAGCCGATACCATCAAGGCCGATGCAAGCGGCGACGGCAACGCCGCGCCGACGGCCGGCGGCCACGCGGCTGCCCAGACCCAGCTCACGACGCCCGATCCCAGCGCGCAGGCGGCGAATGCACTCCAGGCGCAACTGCCGGCCAGCCAGACGACGCCGTCTGCGACCGCGCAATTGACCGTGACCAACGCCGCGCAAACCGCCACCGTGCCGCTCAGCGGGCTTGCGATGCAGATCGCGGCCTCCGCCAAGAGCGGCAAGAGCCGCTTCGAGATCCGGCTCGACCCCGCCGAGCTCGGCCGCATCGATGTCCGCATCGACGTCGATCGCAACGGCCAGGTGACCTCGCATCTCACCGTCGAACGCCCGGAGACGCTGTCGATGCTGCGCCAGGACGCCAACCAGCTGCAGCGCGCGCTCGACAATGCCGGCCTGTCGACCGGCAATGGCGGATTGCAGTTCAGTCTGCGCGACCAGTCGCAGTCGGGCCAGAACAACAACGGCCAGTCCAATCCGAACGCCCATCGATTGATCGTCACTGAGGAGGACAGCGTCCCCGCCGCAGCGGCGGGCCGCTCCTATGGCCGCGCACCCGGCGCCCTCGGCGGCGTCGATATCAGAGTGTAAGGAGTTCACCATGGCAGTCGATGCAACCATGCCGACGCCGGTCGTCTCAGCACCGGGCACCAGCAACGGAACGAGCTCCGGAAGCAGCAGCACCGGCAGTGGCCTGACGACCTCGTCGCAGGGCATCGCCGACAATTTCCAGACCTTCCTGACGCTGCTGACCACGCAGTTGCAGCACCAGAACCCGCTCGACCCGCTCGACACCAACCAGTTCACCCAGCAGCTCGTGCAGTTCGCCGGCGTCGAGCAACAGCTGAAATCCAACGATCAGCTCAAGCAGCTGATCGCGATCGAGAAGAGCGCGCAATCGACCCAGGCGCTGGTCTATGTCGGCAACACGGTCGCCGTCGACGGCAGCAAGACGCAGCTCAACAAATCCGCGACCTGGAATCTGGTGTCGCCGCAAGCCACCAGCGCCACCATCACGATTACCAGCGCGACTGGCCAGACCGCCTATTCCGGCAATTTCAACCTGAAGCAGGGCAACGCCAGCTTCGTCTGGGATGGCAAGGGCACGGACGGCACGCAATGGCCGGCCGGCACCTACACGCTGACCGCGACCGGCAAGGATTCCAAGGGCAACGACCTTGCCATCTCGACCGAGATTCAGGGCGTCGTCGACTCCGTCGACCTGACCGCCTCCCCGCCGCTGCTCTCGATCGGCGGCCAGACCTATACCACCGACAAGATCAAGCGCGTGGTGCGCGGCGCGACGAGCAGCAGCTAAGCCAAGGCTTCGCTGCATCCCGCCAATCCAGCGCTCAGCCTCGCGGGAATTGCGCGGGCGCTTTTGCACGTCACGAGTTGCCGCATACACCCGTCGTCCCTGCATTTCGGAAGCAGGGGCCGATAACGCCGCTTCACCGTCGTCGTCCCGGCGAAGGCCGACAGTACTTCTGATAAAGCGAACTGTTTTTGCGACGGGGGCTTGCGCCGTCGGGCAAATCAGTGCCAGGGCTCCATGCCTCCCAAGTGGCCTCGACAGACATAAACAGCAATAAATTGCGACACGTCAGCTTCCTGTAAGCAAGCGGACGTTATCTTCATATTCCGCGTTTGAACGCCGATTCCGCCCTGAAACTCCGCAGCTGCCCAGGCTGCGCGCCTTGACCGCCGGCAAGAGCTAGCCTGTGACCCCGACACGCCCGACACCGCCAGAACGCACCCAGACCACTCCAAGCCGTGCCGGGGCACCCCACCCGCAGCTTGCCGAGACAATGACCGAGAACGCGCGCCTCAGGACCATCGCCATCACCGTCATGCTCGAGATCGCAGTGCTTCGGGAGCGGCTGCCGCCGACTGCCGGCGAGTAGGAGCGCGGCCGGAGTGGAATGACAAAGCGAGGCTGTCTCGCTGCACTCACCCCCTCGAACGCCAGTCATGCCTGACAGGTCTGGCCTGCGCCGGCCGCGCAACCGGCGCGGCCTGCTCGATGTCCTCGCCGCATCAATAGATGCGAACGTGATTGGCCTCGAATGTCACCGGAAAGTTGTTGCGATTCTGCAAGGTCAGGATCAGCACGACGCCGACACCGCCGCGGTGATCCCAGTACACGGCCCGGTCGGTTTCGTGCAGGGGCTCCATCGAGGTCTGGTTCTTCTCGAAATGCGGCGCGATCGATACGTCGAAAAACTCGTTCGGCGCTTTCGAGTCCTTGCCCCACCAGAACGTGAACGGCTGGCTCGAATTGGCGGCGATCGTATAGGTGCCTTGCTTGTGGTCGATATTGGCCATGATGTCGGGGTCCTTCGTTTTCCATTCGTCGCTCCGATGCGACGCCCCGAGAATGATGCGTTGCGCGCGCACACGCCGTGAGCTAGCTCACTCTTCTTTGCAACCGATGCAACCGCGCCAGCGGCGTGCGCGGGCTGTTGCAAGGGACGTCTTGCAAGGAGCGGCCTGCCTGAGCGACACTCTCGGTTCCAGATAGCGCCGGCCTCGATACTCCCGCGCAATGAGTTGATCGAATGAAGCCAACTCCGAGCGATCGACGACCCATCCATCACTCGCCGGTGTTCTGGATCGGCATCGCCTTGTGCCTGGCGGCGATCGCGATCTACCTCTGGTCCGACGACCTGTCCTGGCGGCCGACACCGAGCCCGCGATGAAGGCGGCGCGCATTGCACACGCGGCAGTCTGGGCACTGTGGCTCAGCTGGCCGCCTTTCGGGCAAGCCGAACGCCGCGCGGAGAATCGCCGAAACGAATTCGGAACAAGCGATTGAAATGCGAAACATCAGAGAAGCCAACCTCCAGCGCGATGTCGGAGATTCGCTGACGGCCGGCGGGGGACCCGGTCAGCAGTTCGAACGCCCGCTGGAGACGCAATTCGTTCAGGCGCTCCGTGAACGACGTTCCCGACGACGCCATCAGGCGTTGCAGATAGCGAGGCGAGATGCCCTGGCAACGTGCGGCCGTTTGAACGCTGAGCCCAGGCTCCTGAAAGTGTGCGGTGATGTAGCCGAGTGCTGCACTGTGCCGCGCAGCCACGACGGCGCTCGCGCTGCTCTCGCCCAAGGCAGGACACTCGTCGATCGCAAGTGCGACGAGATCATGGATGTGGGTCACGACCGTATGACGAAGTTTCGGGGCCGTCAGTGCTCTCGCCTTGAGCACCGACTTCAGATATGTCGCGAATAGCCGGAATGCTTCCGATCGGCGCCCAATCGGCCGCATGGCCAGGCTCTCGACATTCGTTACGCGCTGTTCGAGCTCCGCGCGCGGCACCGCCAGACCGAATTGCAATCCATCGACGTAGATAACGCTGGCGGGCTCGGAATGCAGAATTGCGATTGCATCGCCCGCGCGAAGCTCAACTTGCCGGCAGCGCTGCGATAGCTGACTTCTGCCGGGAGAGCAGAAGATGATGCCGACGGAATCATCGCCATCGGCGAGGCTCGCTTGCGAACGCTCAAAGCGCATCGACGTGCCCTTCAGCGCGAGCATGCGCAGACCTTGAATCGCCTGTAGCGACGCATCGGCCTGGATCGGAGCGTTCGACAGCGGCTCGATGTCGGCGTGCACGACGCATCGCCCAAAGTGCTCGCGCCATAGAGGGAGACGAATACGCTCCGGAAGGTCGCGCGTCGAAAATCGATGCGATGCAAAATTGGCTGCATCCGTAGGCATGGGACCTCCAGCCTTCACAGAGCGTCAGGATGAAATGCTGCGGCACACCATTTTCAATGTCTGCATTTTGCAATTCACGCACCGGCCTTCTCAGGGTCCGTGCGCGCAAGTCCAAGAAGCCATGCTATCGATCTGCTAGTCTGATTTGCCTGTGATCGATGCAGATGTGAACTGGTTCACATGTCGGTCAGAATATTACGTTTATACTGATCGCGAAAGTCGCGGCCTTTATTTCTCCCTTAGGAGGAGACGGTCGTGATGGCTCTATCTGTAATTGCCGCCAACGGATTCATTGGACATCCCTGGCGGCACGCAAGCGCAGATCAGCTTGATGCCCTGTTCGCACTTGATCCGGTTTACGGAGCCGCGGGCAGGTTGTTTTGAAAGATTGCAGATACCGATTTTATTTCGCTGCTCTAGCCAAATCGCTAAGCAGAATTTGTGGGACATAAAATGCCGGCGGCACTGTTGGCCTTTGGCCGCCGGTTGAAATGGTCGAAATCTGTCACGTGGGAAGTCAACCTCAGTGATCAAGAAGGCGTTCGATCATGTCCATCATATTCGACATGCTTTATCACGAGTACTGTCGTGCCCGCCTCGCCGAAATGCGAAAGCAGCTTTTGATACCGCTCGTCGGCGAAGTCCTGCAGGCACCGCCGGAAGACGGCGAGCGTTCCGGGCCCCTTGATTGCGGCTGGCCGGCGAAAGCGCCGCCAACCCTCGGGTAGCTGGAGCGTCCAATCCCATGGCTCGGCCGGAGGCTGGTCCGGCACGCGCACGCCTTGGAGCATCCAACGTTCGTTGGATTTGCGCCCGACGAGGCCGCGCGCACGCCGGACAGATCGACAGATGCATGATCGAACCCACACCTCGAAGCGATTGATCGGCGAAGCTCCGCCAGAATTCAGATCGACCGGTCGCGACCCGCGCATCGACGTCTGTCGCGGGATCGCGTTGTGGTGGATCTTTCTCGACCACGTTCCAAATAACGTCGGAAGCTGGCTGACGCTGCGCAACTACGGCTTCTGCGACGCCGCCGAAATATTCATGTTCATTTCGGGCGTGACTTGCGCGCTGGCCTACGGCAGAGCCCGCCAACGTGACGGCTGGAGAGGCGTGATCGGCCGTTCGCTGCGGCGGGGATGGGATATCTATGCCGCCTTTCTCTTGCTCGCGCTCGCTTGCGCCGTGCTCGTCTATGTCGCGGGCAGCGATCATCTTGCCGATGACAGCAATACGCGCGTTTTTTTCGAACGTCCGGGCGCGGCGCTTGCGCACGCCGCAATCCTGCAATTCCGCCCTGTCAATACCGATGTCTTGCCGGTCTTTGTGATCTGCCACGTGCTGTTCGCACCGTTGCTGTGGCTGCTGCTGCGCGCACCAAACGTTACGCTTGGCCTTTCGCTGTTGCTTTATGCTCTGGTGCACTTTTTCGGCTGGCGCGTTCCCGCCTGGCCCGACGGCGTCTGGTTCTTCAACCCGCTGGCATGGCAGTTTCTGGTCGTGCTGGGCGCATGGTACGTCATCGAGGGGAAGACAATCCGGGATTGGATAACGTCGCGCCCTGCGCTGGTCCTTTCCACCCTCTTTCTCGCGCTGAGCCTGTTCCTTGCGCTCGGCCAGCAGATCAAGCCGCTGGTGCCGCAGGCTTTGACGGATTTGCTGTTTCCACTGGACAAATCGAATCTGAGCCCGTTGCGGCTACTGCATTTCCTGGCTCTCGCGATCGTGGCGTCATGGCTTGTTCCCGAGGGTTGGCGAGGACTATCGACGCCGATGCTGCGTGGCGCGCGGTGGTGTGGCGAGAATTCGCTACCGATCTATTGCCTCGGCGTCCTCCTGGCGCTGGTCAGCCAGTTTGATCTGTTCAACATCTCGAACTGGCCTGCGATGCAGATCGCGCTCAGTCTCGGCGGCGTCTTGATGATGACCGCCGTCGCGGCGCTCCTGAACGCGCTCAGCACCAAGCGCAAGCCTGCGGTGGGCGCAGTTGATCGGAAAATGCCCGCAGCCGTTACAAATCCGAAAGTTGAGGATCGCGCACGCAGGACCGTTCTTGATGCACAGCTGAGAGCCGTCACCGCTCCGTCGACGTACTGCCCTTGATGAAATTTGGATCGTGCCGGACATCGGCTGTTTTGCCGCGTTCGGGCGCACACGCATTCGCGACGCAACCATTCCGACCTCTCCCCACACGCGGGGAGAGGCGAAAACGGAGTTCGCTGCCGAAGCACGCTTGCCGCCGATGCTCACTCCGACCGGCCCGCTGCCTTGAGGATCAGCCGCGCAATCGGTTCAGGCTGCGAGATCAACGCGAGATGGCTGGCCTTCACCTCGATCGTGGTGGCGCCCATGCGCTTGGCCATGAAGCGTTCGAGATCCGGATTGATGGTGCGGTCCTCGGTCGAGACCGCGTAGTAGCTCGGCTTGCTGCGCCAGGCCGCGTGGCTGGTCTTGCCCGACAGCAATTGCTTGTGGAACGGCTGCTGCACGGCATAGAGCACCTTCGCCTTGGCTTCCGGCAGGTCACCGGCGAAATCGCGCAGGAACGCCTCCTCGCTCAGCCGGCCCTCGTCGCCATCGAACACAATGCCGGCGCTCGCGGGCGGCGTCGGATAGGTTTTTGCCAGCGCGGTGTAGTCCTCATCCGCGTCGGGTGCGCGCGCGGCGACATAGACCAGCGCCGAGACATTCGGATGCACGCCGGCCTCGGTGACGATCATGCCGGAGAAGGAATGGCCGACCAGAACGGTCGGGCCATCCTGACGATCGAGCACCCGCTGCGCCGAGGCGACCGCTTCCGGCAGCGTGGTCAGCGGATTTTGCACGGATGTCACATTGAGCCCGGCGGCCTGCAGGCGCGGAATGACCTCGGACCAGCACGAGCCGTCGGCGAACAGGCCGTGCACCAAGACGACGTTGCGTGCCTTCACCGGCGGCGTTGTTGCGGCGATGCCGCGCGAGGACACCAGCGAAGCTGCCGCTCCGGCAAGCAAGGCGGTCGAGAAGGTGCGTCTGTTCATCATCATGACAAGGGCTCGGATGGAGTGATCGGCGAAACGCGCCCACCTGCGGTGAGCGGACAATCTCTTCTACGCACGCAAAAGCGATTGGTTACGCGCGACGTCGCTGGGGACTTGCGATCGAGATCAAGGATAGTTGAACGAGCGGGATGCTCGACGATCGTTCACGTGACGTCGTTCGCAGCCGTCATTGCGCCAGCAATTTCAAATCGATCATCTCGCCCGGGGCTTACCCCTCTCCCCGGCCTCCTCCGCAAGGGGGAGGGAGCCCTGCCGATGTGCTCACCTCACGCTGCGCATCTGCTGCACGTAAGACGCAAAGGGCGCGTGAGGGACGCACCGGCGGCTGGGTTCCCTCCCCCCTTGCGGGGGAGGGTTAGGGAGAGGGGTGCAGCTTGCTCCGCTGCCTGACGAAACGGGCGAGCAACCGGCAGCGCACGGCTCCCAAGCCCCCGATCCGCCGCCCTGTTCCCGGCCGTTCCAACGAGATTCGTATTGAACGCTTGGGCTTAGGCAAATTTTAAACCGGTGGGCGTAGGTTACCTCCTGCGAGTTCAGTGGTTGAGAGTTTGTGAGTACGCCATGACAGAACCCCATCGCCCGAGGGTGAAATACGTCATCGGGCCTGACGGCAGCCCGTTAACGATTGCGGACCTGCCGGCCCCCGGTACCAAGCGGTGGGTCATCCGCCGCAAGGCCGAAGTCGTCGCTGCGGTCCGCGGCGGCCTGCTCTCCCTTGAGGAGGCTTGCAGCCGCTACACGTTGACCGTCGATGAGTTCCTTTCCTGGCAGTTCTCGATCGACCAGCATGGTCTGGCCGGACTGCGCACGACACGCATCCAGCAGTACCGGCAGTAAGTTTCGCCCAAACAGTGGTATTTGACGAAAACCGGCCTCGCATTGCGAAGCCGGTTTTTTTCATGTCCGCGTTTTTGCCGCGGTTCTTAACCTTCGTTAACCATATGGAAACCATACCCTAGGCAATATTTGCCCAGTCGGACCCGCGTGGGCCGAATCCCTGGGGGCCGTTGGTGCAAAGTCTGGTTGCTTTCTTCAGAGGTCTAGGTGCGGCCCGCCTCGCGGCCATGGTTGCGGTCACCGCGGCCCTGATCGGTTTCTTCGCGTTCGTCATCATGCGCGTCACCACGCCCCAGATGACCACCCTCTTCACCGACCTGTCGACCGAGGATTCCTCGGCCATTATCAAGGAGCTGGAGCGCCAGGCGATCCCGTTCGAGCTGCGCAGTGACGGCGCCGCGATCATGGTGCCGAAAGACAAGGTGACGCGGCTCCGGATGAAGCTCGCCGAGGGCGGCATGCCCAAGGGCGGCGGCGTAGGCTACGAGATCTTTGACAAGTCGGACGCGCTCGGCACCACGAGCTTCGTCCAGAACATCAATCATTTGAGGGCGCTAGAGGGCGAGCTCGCCCGCACCATCCGCGCCATCGACCGCGTCCAGGCCGCGCGCGTCCACCTCGTGCTGCCGGAAAAGCCGCTGTTCTCACGCGAGACGCCGGAACCATCCGCCTCGATCGTGCTCAGGGTGCGCGGCGCGCTGGAGCCGCAGCAGATCCGCGCGATCCGCCATGTCGTCGCCTCCGCCGTCAACGGGTTGAAGCCGCAGCGGGTCTCGATCGTCGACGAGGCCGGCCAGTTGCTCGCCGATGGCGCCCAATCCGATGCCGATGCCGCGGTCGGCGACGAGCGCCGCGCCGCCTTCGAGAAGCGGATGCGCAAGCAGGTCGAGGACATCGTCTCCTCGGTGGTCGGCGCCGGGCGCGCCCGCGTCCAGCTCTCTGCCGACTTCGACTACAACAAGATCACCCAGACCTCGGACAAGTTCGACCCCGAAGGCCGCGTGCTGCGCTCGACCCAGACCCGCGAGGAATCGAGCCTCACCGCCGACAATTCCGGCCAGGTCACCGTCAACAACGAATTGCCGGGCAACCAGAACCAGGACAACGCTGCCCGCGCCCGCGACCAGAGCAAGAAGAGCGAGGAAACCAACAACTACGAGATTTCCCGCACCACCAAGACCGAGGTGACCGAGGCCGGCCGCGTCAACCGCATCTCGGTCGCGGTGCTGGTCGACGGCGCCTACGCCAAGAACGAAAAAGGCGAGATGGTCTACCAGGACCGCACCAAGGAGCAGCTCGACCGCATCGCCGCCCTGGTCCGCTCCGCGATCGGCTTCGACCAGAAGCGCGGCGACCAGGTCGAGGTCGTCAACCTGCGCTTCGCCGAGCCGCCGACCGCGCAGCCGATCGCGCAGCCGATCGCGCAGCCGACCGGCCTGCTCGGCATGCTGCAATTCACCAAGGATGACGTGATGTACGTCATCGAGCTCGGGGTCATGATGATGCTCGGCCTGGTCGTGCTGTTCATGGTGGTCCGCCCGCTGGTCAAGCGCATCGTGGCGGCCGACGTCATTCCGGCGCTGGGTGGCGGCGCCGGCGTGCCCGCGCTGGCCGAAGCCCATGCCGAGAGCGCCGGTGCGCCGGGCCAGGCGCTGATCCCGAGCGGCAGCGGCGCGGCGCAATTGATCGACGTCGCCCAGATCCAGGGTCAGGTCCACGCCCAGGCCGTGCACCGGGTCGGCGAACTCGCCGAACGCAATCCGAACGAAACCGTCTCCATCGTTCGTCAATGGCTGAGCGAGCCGGTGGAGAACTGACATGGCCGCCGTACCCCAGACCACCAACGCCAACGACATCGCCACCGTCCTCTCGACGCTGGCGAACCGGCAGAGCGCCCGGCCCAAGGGCAAGCCGCTGCCCGGCCCGAAGCGCGCCGCGATCCTGATGCTCGCGCTCGGCGAGCAATATGGCGGCAAGATCTGGTCGATGCTCGACGACGAGGAGGTCCGCGAGCTGTCGGTCCACATGTCGACGCTCGGCACCGTCGAGGCCGACGTGGTCGAGGACCTGATGCTGGAATTCGTCTCGCGGATGTCGGCCTCCGGCGCGCTGATGGGCAATTTCGACGCCACCGAACGGCTGCTGCAGCAATATCTGCCGGCCGAGCGCGTCACCGGCATCATGGACGAGATCCGCGGCCCCGCCGGCCGCAACATGTGGGAGAAGCTCTCCAACGTGCAGGAAGAGGTGCTCGCCAACTACCTCAAGAACGAATACCCGCAGACCATCGCCGTGGTGCTGTCGAAACTGAAGCCGGAGCACGCCGCGCGCGTGCTGGCGATCCTGCCCGAGGACATCGCGCTCGACGTGGTCGGCCGCATGCTGCGGATGGAGGCGGTGCAGAAGGAAGTCATCGAGCGCGTCGAGCAGACGCTGCGCACCGAGTTCATGTCGAACCTGTCGCAGACCCGCCGCCGCGACGCCCATGAGGTGATGGCCGAGATCTTCAACAACTTCGACCGCCAGACCGAGACCCGCTTCATCACCTCGCTGGAAGAGGAAAACCGCGAATCCGCCGAACGCATCAAGGCGCTGATGTTCACCTTCGACGACCTGATCAAGCTCGACTCCGCCTCGGCCCAGACGCTGATGCGCAACATCGACAAGGACAAGCTCGGCGTCGCGCTGAAGAGCGCCAACGAGGAGGTGCGCAGCTTCTTCCTCGGCAATATGTCCTCGCGCGCCGGCAAGATGCTGATGGACGACATGGCCGCGATGGGCCCGGTGCGCCTGCGCGACGTCGACGAGGCGCAGGCGCTGCTGGTCAACCTCGCCAAGGACCTCGCCGCCCGCGGCGAGATCACCCTGACCAAGAACCGCGCCGACGACGAGCTGGTGTACTGATGGCCGCACCCGCAAAATTCCTGTTCGACACGGACTTTTCGGCGCCGGACCGTTCGCGCGAGCGCGCCCCGACCCCGGCGGAGGTCGCGCAGAAGGTCGCCGACGCCGAGGCGCGGGCCTATCGCGCCGGCTATGAGGCCGCGCTGCGCGAGGCCAAGGTCGAGAGCGACCGCCGCGCGGCGCAGGCGCTGGAAGAGATCGGCACCGCGATCAAGGGCATCGCCGCGCGCTTTGCCGGCATCGAAACGCGGATGGAGACCGAGGCCGTCGATGTCGCGGTCGCGGTCGCCCGCAAGCTCTGCTCCGAACTGGTCGCACGCGAGCCGCTCGGCGAGATCACGGCGCTGGTCTCCGACTGCTTCTCGCATCTGGTGGCGACGCCGCATCTCGTGGTCCGCATCAATGACGCGCTCTACGAGGCGGCGCATGACAATATCGAGCGAGTGGCGGCGCATTCCGGCTTCCAAGGCCGGCTGGTCATCCTCGCTGAGCCCACGATTGCGACCGGCGACTGCCGGATCGAATGGGCCGACGGCGGCGTGGTGCTGGAGCGCGCCGCGATCGAAGGCAAGATCAACGAACTCGTCGGGCGCTATCTGGCGTCCCGCAGCCAGGCCGGCTGAAGGATTGAGGGCTGAACCATGAGCGACACCGACACCCAAGTCCCGCTTCCCGATCTCAACGCCTCCGACGCGCCCGGGATCGACGACATCGGCTACAACGAGGACGAAAATGCCGCGCGCATCGCCGCCGACCTCGAGGCCGTGTTCGACGTGCCGGTGCAGGTCTCGGCGGTGCTCGGCCGCTCCAAGATGGATGTCGGCGACCTGCTGAAGCTCGGGCCGGGCACCGTGCTCGAACTCGACCGCCGCGTCGGCGAGGCGATCGACATCTACGTCAACAACCGCCTGGTGGCGCGTGGTGAAGTGGTGCTGGTGGAAGACAAGCTCGGCGTGACCATGACCGAAATCATCAAGGCAGAACGCTCGTAACAACTTCACGGTAGCGCGCGGAACCTGCGCGACCAGACGAACAGGAGATCATCATGCGGCTTCTCATCGTTGGCACCCTGAAGGGCCAGCTCACGACCGCGACCAAGATCGCAATGGACAACGGCGCCTCGGTGACCCACGCCGAGGCCGCCGAGCAGGCGATGAACGTGCTGCGCAGCGGCAAGGGCGCCGACCTCCTGCTGGTCGATGTCGGCCTCGACATCCGCGACCTCGTGATGCGGCTCGAGGCCGAACATATCCACGTGCCGATCGTCGCCTGCGGCATCTCCAACGATGCCCGCGCCGCGGTCGCCGCGATCCACGCCGGCGCCAAGGAATACATCCCGCTGCCGCCCGACCCCGAGCTGATCGCAGCGGTGCTCGCCGCGGTCGCCAACGACGCGCGCGATCTCATCTATCGCGACGAGGCGATGGGCCGGGTGATCAAGCTCGCACAGCAGATCGCGGGCTCCGACGCCTCCGTGATGATCACCGGTGAATCCGGCACCGGCAAGGAAGTGCTGGCGCGCTACGTCCATTCCCGCTCGGCCCGCGCCAAGCGGCCGTTCATCTCGATCAACTGCGCGGCGATCCCGGAACACCTGCTGGAATCCGAGCTGTTCGGCCATGAGAAGGGCGCTTTCACCGGCGCGGTGGCGCGCCGCATCGGCAAGTTCGAGGAAGCGACCGGCGGCACGCTGCTGCTCGACGAAATCTCCGAGATGGATGTCCGCCTGCAGTCCAAGCTGCTGCGCGCGATCCAGGAGCGCGTAATCGACCGCGTCGGCGGCACCAAGCCGGTTCCGGTCGACATCCGCATCATCGCGACCTCGAACCGCAATCTGTCGGAGGCGGTGCGCGAGGGCTCTTTCCGCGAGGACCTGCTGTTCCGCCTCAACGTCGTCAACCTGAAGATCCCGCCGCTGCGCGATCGTCCGGCCGACATCCTCGAATTGGCGCAGCATTTCGCCAAGAAATATGCCGAGGCCAACGGCGTGGCGGTCCGCCCGATCTCGACTGAGGCCCGCCACGTCCTGACCGCGAACCGCTGGCAGGGCAACGTCCGCGAGCTCGAGAACACCATCCATCGCTCGGTCCTGATGGCGCAGGGCGACGAGATCGGCGCGGACGCGATCCTGACCCCCGACGGCGACCGTCTCGACCTCGCCAAGACCGCGCCCGCGGTCGCGCACGCCACGCTGGCCGCCGAGCAGGTCACCCGCGCGCTGGTCGGCCGCACGGTTGCCGACGTCGAACGCGACCTGATCCTGGAAACGCTGAAGCACTGCCTCGGCAACCGCACCCATGCCGCCAACATCCTCGGCATCTCGATCCGCACGCTGCGCAACAAGCTGAACGAATATGCCGACGGCGGCATCCCCATCACCCCCGCCGGCAATGGCGCGCCCGATTATCAGCGCATGGCGAGCGCCGGCTGAGAAAAGGAAAGCGGCGGCCTAAACCCGCCGCGACTGCCATGCCTCACGAATAGTTGGGCGCATCGGGCTTGCGAAAGATCCGGATCGGATCGCCGGGTGTGATGTCACGGCCGGTGAAGGTCACATACGCATAGAGCGCAAGATAAGCGACGGCGATTGCGCCGACGAGATAGAACAGCCAAGCTCCCACGCGCTTCATCGAACCGTCACGTCTGCGAAACATCCGCGGCTTTTAGTGCGCTTGCGGGCAAAGCGCCACGGCTAACCTGCCGCGCCGGCCCCTTTGCCGTTCCCTCGCCATTCATCCCTCGAGTCTTGCGGGCAGTTGCCGTATTCAATCTCCTATTGCACTTTTATATTTAGACAACTGGAGAGTGATATGGCCCTTTACGCGCAGACCAGCGGCACGTTGTCCACCAACTCCGGGACTTTCACGGCGATGCAAGGCCTCAGCCTGACGATCCCGGAGGGCGTCGGCACCACCGCGATCATCACCCTCAACGTTCCGAATCCCTACGCCACCGGCAACGATATCCCGGGCGGCATGTTCGGCGTCACCGTCAATGGCAAGGTCTCGCCGGTCGTCGCGAGCTTCACCTATAACGAGACCCCGTCGAGCTTTGGCCGTATCCCGACCACGCTCGTTGTGGGCATTCCGCTGGGCAATGCGGCTCAGACCATCCAGGCCGTATGGGCTGGCGTCCGCGGCAGCACCGTGATCGTCGACAGCCCGGCGTCGCTGAGCGCAGTCTTCTAAGGGCTGCTTCGGACCAGCAATTGCGCGCTAGCGCACGCCCCGGGGATGAACGTGACGTGACGGCAGGCTGACCTCGGCCAGTCTGGCGGCGTCTTCGTCGCGGTCGATCGCGACATATTCGCCGTGCCAATACGCCAGCGCGGCAGTGCGTTCCGATGCGATCACGTCGAGCACGCGACCGATGACGATCGCGTGCGAATGCCGCTCGATGACCTCCTCGACCTCACAGTCGATCGCAGCCAGTGCCCCGACCAGCAACGGCGCGCCCGTGGCGCGCGTCGTCCATTCGGCTCCAGTGAACCGGTCGGCGCCCTTCAAGCCACCCTTGCCGGTAAAGCGCTCGGCGATGTCGAGCTGATCCGCGGTCAGGATGTTGACGCCGAACACGCCATGGCGCGCGATCAGCGGCCATGACGAGGCGGCGCGGTTGATGCTGACGATCAGCGACGGCGGCTCGACCGACAGCGACGACACCGACGTCACCGTCATTCCCGAAATTTCCTTACCCCGGCCGGCGGTGATGACGCTGACGCCGCCGGTGAGATGGCGCATCGCGCCACGGAATTCATCGGCCGCCACCGCGGGCTCGATCGAAACATTGCGGACGACGGAATTCATGGCGACCTCACAGATCGGATGTGTCTTCGCTGCCCTCGAGCAGGTGCTTCAGGATCTCGCCTTCGAGCGCGGCGAGCTCGGCCGAACCGCGCCGGCGCGGCCGCGGCAGGTCGATCGTGACATCCTCGGCGATCCGGCCGTCCTCGATGACCAGCACGCGGTCGGCGAGCGCGACCGCCTCGGCGACATCGTGCGTCACCAGGATCGCGGTAAAGCCCTGGTCACGCCAGACCCGCTCCAGCAATTGCTGCATCGAGATCCGGGTCAGCGCATCGAGCGCGCCGAGCGGCTCGTCGAACGCCAGCACGCGCGGCTGGCTGACCAGCGCCCGCGCCAGGGCCACACGCTGCTTCTGACCGCCTGACAGCACCGAGGGCCACTGCCCGCGCTTTTCGCCGAGGCCGACCTCGACCAGCGCCCGCTCGGCACGGGCCTGCGCGTCGGCAGATGAGCGCTCGCGCCCAAGCCCCACCTCGACATTGGACAGCACCCGCGCCCAGGGCAGCAGGCGCGGCTCCTGGAACATGACGCGGACGTCTTGCGCCCGGGGTTCTTCACCGAAGGCGATGCTGCCTGCCGTCGGCGCGTCGAGGCCGGCGATCAGGCGCAGCAATGTGCTCTTGCCACAGCCGCTGCGGCCGACGATCGCGACGAACTGGCCCGCGGGAATGTGCAGGTCGATGCCGCGCAACACCTCATTGTCGCCGAACGCCTTGCGAAGGCCGCGGATGGTCAGCGCCAGGCCGCGGGCCGCACTTTCCGTCACTCGCCGCAGATGCCGCGGCTTCACGACGATGTCGGCATGGTCGACCGGCTCGGCGTCAACCGGCTGGAAACGAAGCGCTTCTTGCATTCTCATTCTCACTTCTTCTGGAACGCGGGGTGCCACGACAAGGTCAGGCGCTCCAGCGCCCGCGAGGCGCTGTCGGCGAGTTTGCCGAGCAAGGCGTAGATCAGGATCGAGAGCACGACGACGTCGATCAGCATGAACTCGCGCGCCTGCATCGCCATGTAGCCGAGGCCCGACGACGCCGCGATGGTCTCCGCGACGATCAAGGTCAGCCACATGATGCCGAGCGCAAAGCGCAGGCCGACGAAGATCGAGGGCAGTGCGCCGGGGAAGATCACCCGCCGGAACAGCTCGCCGTCGGTCATGCCGTAGATCCGGCCCATCTCGATCAGCTGCGGATCGACGGTACGGATACCGTGCAGCGTGTTGAGATAGATCGGGAAGAACACGCCGAGCGCCACGAGAAAGAGCTTTGCCGATTCGTCGATGCCGAACCACAGGATGACCAGCGGGATCAGCGCCAGATGCGGGATGTTGCGCACCATCTGCAGCGTGGTGTCGGTGAGTTTCGCCGACAGCTGCGACAGGCCGTTGGCGAGCCCGAACGCAAAGCCGATTCCGCCGCCGATCACAAACCCGATCGAGGCGCGCCAGAAGCTGACCCAGATGTTGCGGATCAGTTCGCCTGATAGCAGCAACTTCCAGCCAGCGAGCGCCACGTCGGTCGGCGCCGGCAACACCCGCGACGGCACGTAGCCGGTGACGCAGGCAAGCTGCCAGACCAGGACAATGACCAGTGGAACGATCCAGGGGATCAGCCCGTCGATTTTGGGGAGTTTGGGGGCGCCGACGCGCGGTAGCGAATCGATCAAGCTCATGATTGCGATGCCTGCTTTTGCGGACGGTAGTCGTTGCCGATGGTCTCGCCGAACGGCCCGGTGTTGACGCGGATCGGCGTCACGTTGCCGGGTTGCGCCAACGACAGCAGCGGGAACACCAGCTCGGCGAACCGATAGGCTTCCTCGAGATGCGGGTAACCCGACATGATGAAGGTATCGACGCCGACGTCCTGATACTCCTTGATCCGCGCGGCGACGGTCTCGGGATCGCCGACCAGCGCGGTGCCGGCCCCGCCGCGCACCAGGCCGACGCCGGCCCACAGATTCGGGCTGATCTCGAGCTTGTCGCGACGGCCGCCGTGCAGCTGCGCCATGCGCTGCTGGCCGACCGAATCCATCCGCGAAAAGATCTTCTGTGCGGCCGCGATGGTGTCGTCGGTGACGTACTGGATCAGCTCGTCGGCCGCCCTCCACGCCTCGGCGTTGGTCTCGCGCACGATCACGTGCAGGCGGATGCCGAAAGAGAGCTTGCGGCCGCGCTGCACGGCGACGGCTTTCACCCTCGCGATCTTCTCGGCGACCTGGGCCGGCGGCTCGCCCCAGGTCAGGTACTTGTCGACGGTATCGACTGCGACGTCGATGCCGGCATCCGACGAGCCGCCGAAATACAGCGGCGGCCGCGGCGTTTGCACCGGATTGAACAGCAGGCGGCCGTCCTCGATCCTGATGTGCTTGCCTTCGACATTGACCGTCTTGCCGGCGAGCAGATCGCTGTAGACGTTCAGGAATTCACGCGTCACCGCGTAGCGCTCGTCGTGATCGAGGAAGATGCCGTCGCCCTTGTTCTCGATCGGATCGCCGCCGGTGACGACATTGATCAGCAGGCGGCCGTTCGACAGCCGGTCCAAGGTCGCGGTCATGCGCGCGGCGACGCTTGGCGATTGCAGGCCGGGCCTGACCGCCACAAGATAGCGCAGGCGCTCGGTCCAGGGCGCGATGCCCGAGGCCACCACCCAGGAATCCTCGCAGCTCCGGCCCGTCGGCAGCAGCACGCCGTAGTAGCCGAGCTGGTCGGCGGCCTGCGCAATCTGGCGCAGATAATTGAAGTTCACCTCGCGGCCGCCGATCGACGTGCCTAGATAGCGGCTGTCGCCATGGGTCGGCAGGAACCAGAGGATGTTGGCGTTGGTTGGGGTGCTCACGTGCCCGGCCTCCATGCGACGTCGGAAATCTTGATTGGTTTGGGGATCAGGCCGAGCGCGAAGAACGTGTCGGCGACCTGTTGCTGATCCGCGATCACGGTATCGGTGACCGGCTTGATGCCGTAGGCCTGCCGCTTCAGCGCGACCTCGACCACCGGCACCGACAGGCCGATGCTCGGCGCCAGCTGTTCGGCGACGGCGTGAATGTCACCCTTGGCCCAGTCATCGACCTCGCTCAGCTGCGCCAGCACGAGCTCGACGATCTTCGGATCGGTCTGCAGGAACTTCTTCGAGGCGAAGTAGAACTGATAGTTGGCGACGATGCCGGTGCCGTCGGCGACGGTGCGCGCGCCGGTCGCGGCCTCCGCCGCGGCCTGGAACGGATCCCAGATCACCCAGGCATCGACCGCGCCGCGCTCGAACGCCGCGCGTGCATCGGCCGGCGCCAGGAACACCGGCTCGATCTCGGGATATTTGACGCCAGCTTTCTCCAGCGCCTTCACCAGCAGATAGTGGACGTTGGAGCCCTTGTTCAGCGCGACCTTCTTGCCCCTGAGATCGGCGACCGATTTGATCGGGCTGTCCTTCGGCACCAGGATCGCCTCGCCCTTTGGCGCCGGCGGCTCGTAGGCGACATACTGGAGCGGCGCCCCGGCGGCCTGCGCGAAGATCGGCGGCGCCTCGCCGGTGTTGCCGAAATCGATCACGCCGACATTGAGCGCTTCAAGCAGCGGCGGCCCGGACGGAAACTCGGTCCAGGCGACCTTGTAGCCGACCGATTTCAGCTTCTCCTCGAGCGAGCCCTTGCTTTTCAACAGCACCAGCTTGCCGTATTTCTGGAAGCCGATGCGGACGACCTTCTCCTGACCGTAGGAGGCGCCGACGCTAGCAGCCACGATGCTGACCGACAGCACCGCGCGGGCGACCCAGCGTCGAAACAAACGCGTCATAGGAATATCCTTTGCATTGAATTCACCAAGGAACTGAGCAAGACGCCGATCAGGTCTGGGTATTGCGCCAGACGATGTCGCGGATCGCGATCTGCCTTGGGATCAGGCCGAGCTTGAAGAAGCGATCGGCGACGCCCTGCTGGGTCGCAATGATGTCGTCGGTCACGGGGCCGACCGAGAAGCCGGCCCGCTTTGCCGCGATGGTCTGGATATCGAGCGGGACGCCGGTGACGGCGGCCAGCGATTTCGCGACCTCATCGGGATGCGCCTCGGCCCATTTCGCCGTTGATGTCGTGACATCGACGATCTGCTGCAGCAGGGCGCCGTGCTTGTTCGCGAAATCGCGGTTGGCGATGTAGAACGCGTTGGTCTTGGTGATATCGCTGCTCTTGACCAGAATGCGGCCGTTCTGCCTGGTCTCGGCGATCGCAAAATACGGATCCCAGATCGCCCAGGCGTCGATGCCGCCATTGGCAAAGGCAGGACCTGCGTCCGGCGGCGTCAGATAGACCGGCGTGATGTCGTCATAGGTCAGCCCGGCCTTCTCCAGCGTCTGGATCACGACGTTGTGCGCACTGGATCCCTTGGTGAAGCCGACACGCTTGCCCTTGAGATCGGCGATGGCGGTGATTGCCGAATTCTGCGGCACCAGGATCCCCGACCCGTTGATGATGGGCTGCGCGGCGGCATAGACGATGGCCGCGCCCGCGGCCTGGGCGAAGATCGGCGGGGAATCGCCGACCGCGCCGTAATCGACGCTGCCGACATTCATCGCCTCCATCATCGGCGGGCCCGAGGAGAACTCGACCCATTTCACGCTGACGCCCTGCGGCTTGAAATGATTTTCCAAGGCCTCACGCTGGCGCGTGATAACGAGCACGCCGTTCTTCTGGTAGCCGATACGAACTTCCTTCGCGTCCGCCTGGGCCTGCGCGCGCCCTGACAGCGCAGCAGCAGCTGCTGTGGCAAGCGACAGCTGGAGGAACTCACGACGCTTCATTCCGAGACTCTCCTGACGATCAAGCGCGCTTCTCAACACGCGATCATGCAATGTCAGGATGATGGGGCGCGCGAATGAAGCTGTCGAGCACCGCACAAAAATAGCGATGCCGGCACTTCGGTGCAGGCATCGCACGTGCCGTTTCGTTCAAGGCGCGGGTCGCGCGTAGCGAATTATTTTCTTCACGCGATCGCGAGGTCGCTGCAGGGGATGAAAGCGCGATGAGATTAGAGAAAGTAACGTCGGTGGTTCACCTCTCCCTTGGGAGAGGTCGGCGCGCAGCGCCGGGTGAGGGGTCACAGTCTCTCGCGGGAGCTGCGGCCCCTCACCCGATTTGCTGCGCAAATCCACCTCTCCCCGTCGGGGAGAGGTGGATCGAACACGCGGCCACACCGATTGAAGCTACTGCTCTCGATCAGCCCGCGGCTGCGGTCTTCGGGCCGACACTGACCGCGAGTTTACCATAGCGGTCCGAGAACGCCTGAGTGTCGATCTCCTCGAGCTGGATCGAGCCGTCAAGCACGCCCTTCTTCCAGGCATCGTGCTCGGGATCGTGCTGGAACTCGGGCATTACCTCTTTCCCAAAAAGCTCGAGCGACTCGCAGATGTGCTCATGGGTGTTCTTGCCGGCCTGGTTGAGCAGGATCACCTGGTCGATATGCGACGCGCGGAAGCGCCGCAGCTTCTTAGCGATCGTTTCCGGCGAACCGATCAGGCCGCCGCGCAGCGCGGCCTCCTGCGCCTCGGGATTCTCGCGCTTCCACTTGTTGTACTCGTCCCACATGTTGACCGTACCGGGTGCCGGCCGCTGCCGGTTCTGCGCCTGGCCGTAATAGCGCAGCGCGAACTGGAAGAAGGTCGCGCCGTCGGCGCGCTTGCGCGCCTCTTCGTCGGTCTCGGCGCACATGAAGAACGAGACCAGCGCCATGTTGGGATTGATCTCGTAGTCGGCGAGCTTCTTCAGCCGCTTGGTGATCGCGTTGTAATAGGCGTGCACCCAGGCATGCGCCGCCTCGGCGCTGACGAACTGGAAGCCGAGCGCACCAAACCCGTTCTGCCCGGCGCGCTCGATCGTCGGCAGTTGCGAGCAGGCCATCCAGAGCGGCGGATGCGGCTTCTGCACCGGCTTCGGCACGACATTGCGCAGCGGGATGTCGAAATACTTGCCGTGATGTTCGGTGCCGACCTTGGTGAACATCGGGAAGATCGCACTCACCGCCTCCTCGAACACCTCGCGCTTGGTCTCCATGTCGCGGCCGAACGGCGTCAGCTCGGTGATCGAGGCGCTTTCACCCATGCCGAACTCACAGCGGCCGTTAGAGAGCAGATCGAGCACCGCCACCCGCTCGGCGACGCGCGCGGGATGATTGGTGGTGAGCTGGAAGATGCCGTGGCCGAGCCGGATGTTCCTGGTGCGCTGGCTCGCGGCGGCGAGGAAAGATTCCGGCGCCGGCGAGTGCGAATATTCCTCGAGGAAGTGATGCTCGACGACCCAGGCGTAGTCGTAGCCAAGCCGGTCGGCGGTCTCCAATTGCGTCAGTGCGTTCTGGTAGAGCCTGAGCTCGTCGCCATCGTTCCAGGGGCGCGGCAGTTGCAGCTCGTAGAAGATGCCGAATTTCATGGCGTCACTCCCAAGGTCGCGTGCTTGACCATTTGTTGTGGTCCCCGACCATTTGTTGTTTTACGGCAGTCTAGTGCCGTAACACCCCAAGTCTAGCCTCGGGAACGAAACCCCAATTCCGCGTAGCGGAAGCCGGCTTGATCGGAACGCACGAATGGTTAGCTTGTAACGAGCTGAGTCGCGGCGCTATTGATCGCGCGCTCACCCTTCCGAAAGCTCATGACCACCTTTACGCCGCACCAGGACTCCGCGCTGAAAGCCGTTGCCGATTGGCTGAAAGCCAAGCCCGGCCAGAACGGGACGCCGCCGGTATTCCGCCTGTTCGGCTATGCTGGAACCGGCAAGACCACGCTCGCCCGCCACATCGCCGAAGGCGTCGACGGCGAGGTGAAGTTCGCGGCCTTCACCGGCAAGGCGGCGCTCGTGATGCGCAACAAGGGTTGCGACAGCGCCTCCACGATCCATTCCCTGATCTACCGCGCCCGCGAGTCCGGCGTCGAGCAGCCGAGTTTTGAGCTGTGGGACGACGCTCCGGCATCAAAAGCCAAGCTGATCGTGATCGACGAATGTTCGATGGTCGACGCCGAGCTCGGCCGCGACCTGATGTCGTTCGATTGCCCGCTGCTGGTGCTCGGCGATCCCGCGCAATTGCCGCCGATCCAGGGCGGCGGCTTCTTCACCGACGCCGAACCGGACGCGATGCTGACCGAGGTGCACCGCCAGGCGCAGGACGATCCGATCGTGCGGATGTCGATGGATATCCGCGAGGGCCGCGAGCTCGAGATCGGCCGCCACGGCGAGAGCGAGGTGGTGTCGCGCAAGGAGCTCGATCCGGACCGCGTGATGAGCGCCGACCAGGTGCTGGTCGGCCGCAACAACACCCGCCGCGCCTACAACATGCGGGTGCGGCAGCGGCAGAACATCGAGGATCCCCTCCCCGTCGCCGGCGACAAGCTGGTCTGCCTGCGCAACAACCGCAAGAAGGGCCTGTTCAACGGCGGGCTGTGGCGGGTCAAGGCGCGCGCGCAGTCGAAGTCGAAGATCATCACCATGCGCGTGATGCCGGACGAGGATTTCGGCTACAAGGTCACCAAGGTCTCGGTGCGCGGCGAATGCTTCGACGGCGGCGTCGAGGGCGTGCCGTGGGAGCAGCGCAAGCCCTATGACGAGTTCGACTACGGCTATGTGCTGACCGTGCACAAGTCGCAGGGCTCGCAATGGGACGACGTCGTGCTGTTCGACGAGAGCTTTGCGTTCCAGGACTCGCGCGCGCGGTGGCTGTACACCGGCATCACGCGGGCGGCGAAGCGACTGAGCATCGTGGTGTGAAAGTCCCGCGCACTCTACACTTCCTAGACCCGTCATCCTGAGGTGCGAGCGGAGCGAGCCTGAGGTGCGAGCGGAGCGAGCCTCGAAGGATGAATCGGCCACAGCCGGGCCGTGCATCCTTCGAGACGCCGCTCCGCGGCTCCTCAGGATGACGGGTGCATGGCACCTCCACGGCACCTACACGTCTGAATAACCAGCATTTCCCTCACGAAACCGTGTGGCCGGCGCCGTAACAAAACGCCCCCTCGCCCGTATTTTGAAGCGTCGGAGCAGCCCGGCCCGATTTGCCAATGCCGGCTCCCGCTCTAGACTGGCCCCCAATTGCGATCCCACGAGGAACCCATGCCCAAAAGCTCCCTCAGCCGCCTCTCGCTTTACGCCGCCGCGATCGGCGCGCTGGCCGTCACAGCTTTTGCCGTTGCGCCCTCGCTTGCCGCCGAGGACGCCGTGGTCATCCCGCCGCCGGCCGCGAGCGCGCCGGAAACCGGCATCAAGACCGCGGTGCTTGCCGGCGGCTGCTTCTGGGGCGTGCAGGGCGTGTTCCAGCACACCGCCGGCATCGTCAGCGCGGTGTCCGGCTACTCCGGCGGCAGCAAGGCGAATGCTGATTACGAGAAGGTCTCGACCGGCACCACCGGCCACGCCGAATCCGTCGAAATCAAGTACGATCCGCAGAAGATCTCCTACGGCAAGATCCTGCAGATCTTCTTCTCCGTCGTGCACGACCCGACCCAGTTGAACCGCCAGGGGCCCGACTCCGGCACGCAGTATCGCTCGGCGATCTTCACGACCAGCGACGAGCAGAAGAAGGTGGCGGACGCCTATATCGCCCAGCTCAACGCCGCCAAGGTCTACAAGAAGCCGATCGTCACCAAGGTCGGCGCGCTGGAGGCGTTCTATCCGGCGGAGGGCTACCACCAGGACTATCTGACGCTGCACCCGAACCAACCCTATATTGCGTATAACGACATCCCGAAGGTCGAAAACCTGAAGAAGATCTTCGCGGAGAACTACATCGAGAAGCCGACGCTGGTGAGCAGCACCAAGGTCACCAACTGAGGCGACGCTTCCCGTCATTGCGAGCGAAGCGAAGCAATCCATATCGCGGCAAGCGGAAAGATGGCTTGCTTCGTCGCTCCGCTCCTCGCAATGACGATCAAACCAAGGAGGTTGAATGTCCGATACCAAAACCGACGGCAAGGTCCGCAAGAGCGAGGCCGAATGGCGCAAGGAATTGACGCCGATGCAGTACGCCGTGCTGCGGGAGAAGGCGACCGAGCGGCCCTTCACCGGCGAATATGAGCATGATCCGCGCAAGGGCACCTATGTCTGCGCCGGCTGCGGGCAGCCGCTGTTCGAGTCCGACCAGAAGTTCGATTCCGGCTGCGGCTGGCCGAGCTTCTCCAAGCCCGCGGTCGAGAGCCATGTCGACGAGGAGCACGATGTGAGCCACGGCATGATCCGCACCGAGGTGCTGTGCTCGAAATGCGACGGCCATCTCGGCCATGTCTTCAACGACGGCCCCGGCCCCACCGGCCTGCGCTACTGCATCAACTCGGCGGCGCTGAAGCTGAACGAGAAGAAGTAACAGCTGCCGCTCTGCGATGGATTGCCAGGTCAAGCCCGGCAATGACGATGGCGGGTCCGGCAAATATCCCGGCCTCACGTCGAACAATTTCTCCGCCCCGCGCGACCAAGAACCGGTCGCGCGGGGTTTTGTTTTGGCGCGGCCGTCCTTCCGCGCGCGTAAACATAAGGAAATTTTGATGTCGCCAATTCCAGCAAAGCTTTTGTTTGGTCTCGGTCTTGCCAGCTTCGTCATCGGGAGCGCCGTGAGCATGCCGGCCTTCGCCGCCGACAAGATCTCGCTGTTCAAGGTCATCACCTCCAAGGACGAAATCGCCATCGGCCTGACGGATGCCGATCTCGCGCAAGTCGAGGGCCAGAATGCCGGCGGCATCGCCAAGATGCTGGTCGCCAAGGGCTCGATCAGCGTCTGGCAATACGCCGTGCACAAATCCGCTTCCGGCGAGCTCGAACAGGCGCCGCTGCACAAGATCGGCCTGATCGCCAGCGACTCGCTGCGGGTCGAGCCCTATCCGACGCCCCTGAAGGTGCTCCCGATCGACGAAAGCAAGAAATAGCCGCCCCGGCGCCCAACAACATCCTCGTGATCGGCCGGCGGCCTTAACGACTCGCGCCCCGGAATGTGCTTTGCTCCGAATTCGCGGGGCCGTAGGCGTCTCGCCGTGCGGCTGCCGCCTGTTCTGAGGAGGGCGCCATGTCGCTTGGACTGATCCTCATCATCCTCCTGCTGATTATCCTGCTGGGCGGCTATAGCGGCCGCATCCGCGGCTATGGCTATGGTCTCGGCCACTCCGGAATGGGCCTTTTCGGGGTGATTTTGATCGTGGTCGTGATCCTGGCCTTGCTCGACAAGATTTAATGGCTGTAAGCTATTGAAATTGATTAAGTTATTTTGATCGACCGCGTGCCATGCGCGGATTCAGCATGTGCCCTGCCGGGGGCGCTTCTGGGGTCGCATTTTTGTCAAAGAGGCCTATATTAGGGATCGAAATGACATGTACGGCGCGCCGCCGATTATAGGCCGCCGTCCCCCAAAATCCCTTTCGCCGCTCTATGCCAAGAACACAAGAGGTCGTCGACCATGCGTCCCCTGCGTCCGTTCAACTATAACACGTCCGCCGAACTGTTCCCCGCCGCGATCCGCAAGAAGAAGCGGGCCGGCTTCGCCTATCGCCGTTTCGGCACTGCCGCCGAAGCCGTGCGCTTTGCGATGGAAGAGCTGCCGGCGGACTCGCTGAACGGCGCCTATCTCCAGGTCGAGGAAGCCCGTTTCGACCAGAACGGCATCCGTTCGCTGTATGAGAGCGAAGGCTTCCCGCTGCCGCGCCGTCCGCGCCCCGAGCCGGCCCAGACCGACGCCGACGCTGCATAGACCTTCTACTCGTCGCTAACGAAAAGCCCTCGGACCGATCCGGGGGCTTTTGTTTTTGAGGTTAGAGTCTCGGCTGCTTGTCGAGCCAGCGCCGCAGCATCCGCACATTGCGGATATTGGCGCGGAACATGACGTCGAAGGCATCGCCCGCCACCGGCACCATGCCAACCACGCCGTCGACCGCGACATTGGCAAGCATCCGCGCGGTGATGTGCCAGGGCGCACCCAGCAAGCGGGCCTCGCGCACCAGCCACAGCGAGATCGCGGTGGTGATGAGATCGCCGATCACCGGGATCAGGCCGATCAACCCGTCGATGCCGTAGCGGACATTGGTGCCCGGCACGACGAAGGCGACGTCGAGCAGCTTTGCGATCATCTCCAGCCGTGCGAGCCGCTCCTCGCGCGTCAGGTTGCCGAACGGGTTGGCGGTCGAGTTGCGGAAGTCGAAGCTGAAGCTTTCCTGAAAGCCTTGGAACTGCGGATGCAGCGGGCCATCGCCGAGCTCGCGCCCGTCCTGATCGATGACCTTGCCGCGCGCCTGCGCCCCGCCGAACGGCGGCCGCGATCGCGTGGCGTGGGGAGAGAAAATGTCGTCCTCGGGCATGGCCATCAGATGGTAACGCCGGCAGGTGGTTCAAGTTGCGTCACATTACCACTGTGTCACGTTCAAGGCCGTTCAAGCGTCGTCACGTGCCGCGCGCCGCCGACGGCGTCAAGCCGAAGCGACGGCAGACGGGAATGTCCGCCGTTTTGGCTGCAACGCTCAGCGAGAGGTTTTCGCGCGAAGCGTGAATTGGCGAGATGCTCTGTTCGCCTCGCCTAATAGACGCCCTTGTTCATCGTTCTGAGCCGCTGGGCCAGCGTCCTCATCACCTTCAGGGCAAAATGCGGCGTCTGGCTGACGAGGAAGAGAAACTGCTTTTCCGAGACCGGGACGAGCTCGACATCCGTGAGCGCCGTGGCGGTCGCGCTTCTTGGCTCGTTGTCGATCAATGCCATTTCGCCAAAGATCGTGTCAGGCGCCAGGTCCGCCATGGTCTTGTTACCGACCTGAATGCGCACATAGCCGCTCTTGATCACGAACAGCTCGTTGGCCTGCTCACCTTCGCGAAAGATGAGGCCGCCGGCCCGGACCAGGCGCGTTTCGATATCGTTGCCCGTCAGAAGGCTGAAGCTTGCATCTGCCACTCGAAATTCCTTTCCCCGAATCCGGATGCAGATCTCCTACATCCGGTTGTCTTGCTGCTCCGGCTAAAACAAATGCGCGAAAACAAAGTAGAGCAGGCCCGAGATCAGCATCGCCACCGGCAAGGTCAGAACCCAGGCCATGGCGATGTTGCGGATTGTCGACCATTGCAGGCCGGATCCGTTTGCGGTCATGGTGCCGGCGATGCCGGACGACAACACATGCGTTGTCGACACCGGCAAGCCGTACCCGTCTGCCGCGGCGATGGTCGCCGCTGCCGTGATCTCGGCGCAGGCACCCTGCGCATAGGTCAGATGGGTCTTGCCGATCTTTTCACCCACCGTCACGACAATCCGCTTCCAGCCGACCATCGTGCCGAGACCGAGCGCGATGGCGACCGCAATCTTGACCCAGGACGGGATGAATTTGGTCGCGGCATCCAGCGAGCCCTTGTAGCGATTGAGCGTCGCGACATCGGCATCGTTCAGCCCGCTGTCGCTGCTCTTCATGAGCGAGCGCAACGCCTCCGACACCAGATACATGTCGTTGCGCGTGTTGCCGACGGTCTCGGCCGGGAATTTTGCCAGCGAACCGTACTGAACGACCTGATCGCGGATTTCGCCGACGAGAACGACGAGTGACGGATAGGTATCGTCGGTGAGTTGCCGAAGGGCGATGTAGTTCGTCACCGCCGGACGCGGATTGCCCGTCACCTTGCGATCGGCTCCCCTATCCTCGATCACCTTGCTCGCCGCCGCCGAATTCGCGGTGAATGCCGCGATCTGGCTCGCAGGCATCGCGCGGTTGAGTGCGTAAGCGGTTGGGACCACGCCGATCAGGATGAGCATGATGAGACCCATGCCCTTTTGACCGTCGTTCGATCCGTGGAAAAAGCTGACCAGGGTGCAGGTCAGGATCAGGATGCCGCGGATCCACCATGGCGGCGGCTGATCGCCTTTCGGCTCGCCGAACAGCGCCGGCGTTGCGCGCAACAGCGCGGTTTTCAGCCCGTAGAGCAGGATGGCAGCGAGCGCAAATCCGAACAGCGGCGACAACAGCAGCGCCTTGCCGGTGTTGACGGCCTGCGACCAATCCACGCCGGAGGTCCCCTCCCGTCCGTGCATCAGGGCATTCGCGATGCCGACGCCCATGATCGATCCGATCAGGGTGTGCGAGCTCGAGGCAGGCAAACCAAAATACCAGGTACCCACGTTCCAGATGATGGCGGCGATCAGGAGCGCAAACACCATGGCGAACCCGGCGCTGCTGCCAACCTGAAGGATCAACTCGACCGGCAACAGCGAGACGATGCCGAAAGCAACGGCGCCACTGGAGAGCAGCACACCGATCAGATTGAAGAGGCCCGACCAGACAACGGCAATGTGGGCCGGCATCGAACGGGTGTAGATCACGGTGGCGACGGCGTTCGCCGTGTCGTGAAAGCCGTTGACGAATTCGAAGCCGAGCGAGATCAACAGCGCCACGAACAGCAGCAGGAACGCGAGATAGGATGTCTTGCCGGGGCCCGTCGCGCCAACATCCGCGTAGATGCTGTAGGCCACGAACAGCAGCGCGGCGCCGACCACGCCGAGATAGATGATGCCGGTGAGGGGATGAAAGCCTTTCTCGAGATCGGGCCCGCCGCTACGCGCAGGCTCGATCGAACCAGGTAACGCTGCATCGCTCATGGATCGCCCTCCCTCACGGCCGCGGGAGGACAAAAGCGGCCATGTGACATTTGGACTACGTTGACATGACGTCCATATGACAGTTCCATGAAAGACGATGTGCCCGGCCTGCGGCCGGCGTCTAATCTATTGATAAATTTAGCGTAACGGCGCCATCTGTCGCTCGCGGTGCGTTAAGCTTGGCTTCCTGTCAGATTGCAAGACGCTCATTTCGTCGCAAACGCCACTTCACCAAGCGTAGCGCACCACGCCCTTGCCGGCATAGCTCGAGGTAACGTTGGAGAATTCGCCTTCGAACGTCGCGGCCGCCGACCAGCCATTTCGCCACTTCATGTCGACCGATGCCGTCGTCAAGGCGGAGTCGCTTGCCTGCGCCGCGCCGTTGACGACAAAACTGGCGCCCGGCAGCGCCTGGAAGGTGGCCGCAGCCAGGCGGTTCGGATTGCAGTCGTGCGCCCAGGCGAAGCGCGTGCGCAGCGTCAGGATGCCGTCCTGCATCAGGAAGGACTTGTCGGTGCGGACGCCGAGCTCACTGCGCGGATCCGTCACGCTCCGGCCGGCATACCGAAGTGCAAAGCTCGGCAAGCCCGAGGTCGCCTGCTCAGCGTAGGCAGGCAGTTCGAAGCTCGTGAATTCGCCTGCGGCGTAAGGGGTGATCCCCACGCCGCCGGTCCACGGCGCGACGAAACGATAGCCGCCCTCAAGCCTGCCGGAATAGGCATTGGCATTGAACTCAGCGCGAAGCTGGTCGATGCCGGCGGCCGTGACCGTGCGGTTGGTGGTGATGTCTTGCCAGCCATAGGCGAGCGCGGCGGTCACGTAGGCCGGGCCATCGGTATGGCGGATGTAAGCACCGGCCTGGAATAGATCGGAGCGGCCACCGCCGAGTGTGTTGACGCTGAAGCTGGTGCCGCCGCCAGCGAGCGCGAAGCCCGCAAGTGTGTTCGGCGAGAACAGATAGTCTGCTCCGACTGCCGTGCCAGCAATGCGGCTCGTGGTGTCATTTGAACCAATGGCCGCATTGCCGCTTGTCGATTGCGAGCCACCATATCCCGCCACCCACACGTTCCAGCGCGGCACAAGCGCCGCCGGCGGCGCTTTGGTGAACATCGCAAACGCGTCATCGCGATGGCGTGCCGCATAAGCGCTCGTCTGGTCGCCCTCCTCCGCGTAACCGGTCGCCGCCGATGCTCCGCCAAAGCCATTACCCCTACCCATGAACGGATCGGCAAGCAGGCCCATGAACTGGTGCATCGCATTGAATGTGGCCTGCTGCGAGCCCGTAGCGCTCTCGCCGGAAGCCTGCGTCAGGCCGCCGGCGGAGAGTGAGCCGTAGAGCAGCGGAATGCTGCCGTTGCTATTGAAGAAACCAGTCAGTGCGTTGCCAACCGCCTGCTGGTTGCCACTTGGAAGCGCATAGTTCAGGAACAAGTTGAGATAGGCGTCGTTGGCGTCATAGCTCAGTGCGGTTTGAAAATTCGCCGGCAGGTTGGTGTTGACGAGCGAACCGAACGTCCCGGACACACCGCCTGTTGCGGTCAGGATGGTGTATTGCTTGTTAACATAGCTGCCTAGGGCATAGAACGCGTTCACGGTAGCGCCGTCGAGCGTGGCCGTGCCGCTGACGGTGGCGAAGGATGCAATCGATGGATTGACCCGCACCTGATAGATCGCACCCTGCTGGAAGGCGAGATTGCCCGACACCGTCATCGACGTGCCTGGCGAGCCGTTGCCCGGCGCGAATATGGCGCCGGAATTGACTTGTGTCGCTCCGACCGTGCCCACGCCCACGAGCGTGCCACCCGCCACGGTGAGATTGGTAGCCGCCGACAGGTCGCCGCTGACGTTGAGCGTACCTCCCTTCACCGTCCACGGATTGGTTTGTCCGTATGTCCCGGTGACCGTCCAGGTCGCATTGTCGACCACGTTGAAGGTCGAAAAGCCCCGGTATTGCTGGGCCGCGCCGATCGAGCTCAGGTCGAAAACCGCAGTGCCGTGGCCCCCGAGCTGGAAAGTGTCGCTGCCGGACGCGGACACCAGACCTTGGATAGATGAGCCCGGTGCAAGCGTCAGCGTGTTATTTCCACCGCCGAATTGAATCGCGGTAGAGCCCCCAAAGATGGAGCCAGCATTAAAGATTGATGTTCCACTGCCCGTCGTCGAGATTGCAAAGGTCCCCGCAATGGAGCCGACGTTAAAGACGGACAGTCCGTCGCCGCTAGCCAAAATTCCGTAAGCCAAACCGAAGATGCTGCCGCTCGCAGCGTTGGTTACAACCGAGCCTCCAAATATCTCCAAAGCCGCATAGTTGTTGCTACTGATGATGCCATAATTGGAAACGACGACACCAGATCCGCCGGAAACTCCGACGATGTCACCAGTGATGCGTCCGCCAGCGTTGTTCACCACAGAGCCATTCGCAACAGCAACGGCCACTATAAAGAGTCCGATAATCCCCCCAGAATTGTTGATGTTGGCGGTGCCGCCGACGGTGATCGCCGTCGGTCCAGTAGTGAAGATGGAACCATCCGCCTTGTTGGTTAGCGTTAAATTGCCGCTAGCCACTACGCCTTTGATTGGTCCCCAAATGATGCCACGGGATTCATTAGTTACCGTTCCGTCGTGAATGGAGATGCCGGCAGAATTGCCTGTGAGCGTACTCCCGGTGCCGACGTTGATGGTGACGCCAGCCTCGCTGCCGGTTCCGTAGCCAAAGCCTTGAACACTAGCACTGGTGCCAGGTGCGCCGCCGCCCTGATTGGTGGTCGTGCCCGTGCAGAACGCCGTCACTCCGTCAGCGGCTGCGGGCGTGCAGTCGGCATAGGCCGGCCGGTTCATCCACAACGGAAGTGCTGTCAGTAGTCCCGTAGCCAGCGTCAAGCGACGCAAAGCGACGCCGCGATAGTGAATTCCCAACTTGCGCATTCCCAGCCTTCCCGTCGGGCAATCCAGATTAGAAAGCGCCAACGCTCGGGCACAACTCTGAGGCGATTATCGTAACAGACGCAATGTGGACTGAACCGACTCAACTACCGAAATTGCGGATCGTCGCCTCTTGTTGCTACACGGCAACAATCTGCTTGGCTTGGTCTTGGCGCTAACGGTATAAGCGGTATGGATATCCGGATCGCGGCGCGCGCGGACTGGAGTCATCTGGGGTTCGTGATCTCGAAGGATCGAGATGCTCCGTGAACGTCCTAATGCTGGGATGCCGGCGTCGCCGGCACGTGCTGCTCTTCGGCATATTTGTGCGCCAGCCAGGACGTGATCACGCCTGGGATGAAGCCGACCAGCCCGTAGAGGATGAACTGCACGGCGCCGCTTTCGGAGCCGTGCGAGGCGTAGGTCAGCGCTGCGCCGACGAACGCCACCGCGCCGACGATCAGCATCCGCACCGTCGGCGTGATCCGCCGCATATGCATCAGGATGTCGTCGACCGCGCCGAACATCAGCGACGGCACGATGCCGAACAGATAATTGTATTGCAGCGACTTCACGAACACGACGAGCAGCTTCGCCACCTCGCCGCCATTGGTCTCGGTCCAGTAGCCGGACTGATAGGTGGTCATGAGCAGCAGCAGGAAGCCGCCGATGAACGGCCCGATGGCTGCGAAGATCAGATAGCGTTTCATAGCGTGCCCCTGCCCGACATCAGGCGAGTGTAACGCAGTCACGCAACGGTTCTAGGGAAAATCGAAAGCGCCCGGTAATGTTCCGGGATCATCGCGTCGATGCGCTGCAACAGCCGGACTTCGCTGCGATACGGAATCGCCCGGACACAGCCGGGCGATGAGATCGTGAGTACCGAGGTGAGCGCTGAAGCTGTTACTCACCCCACGCGGCGAACGCGTCGTTGAAGGCGCGCTCGCCGGGGGCGCCCTTTTCGATCGCGATGATGGCGCGGCGCTGGTTGGTATAGACCAGCGGCACGTCGAACCAGGAGCGCTCCTTCAACAGCTGCAGATTGCGCGAGCGGTCGGCGTCGACGTTGGAGAGGCCGACCAGGAAGAAGCCGTCGGTGACCTTGACCGCGAGCCCGGCCAGCGGCGTGCCGCGCGCCTGCTCGTTGGACTTCATCAGGATGCCCGGCACGTTGCCGACGCCGCCATTGGCGAAGTCCTGCGGCAGGATGAAGGTCAATTCCGCGGTGTGGCTCGCCGGCAGCGATGAATCGGTGTTGCGGCGGAACGACATCGTCATCTTGAACTTGCGATCGGGGATGTCGATGTCGGCGCGCACCGCGATGTCGGGCTTCTGGTTGCCCGAGCCCTTGACCTGCTCGGTGCGCCAGACCACCGAACCGACATATTGCTTGCCCTTCGGATCCGACGGGTCCTCGTCATAGAGCACCACGCGCTGCGCCACCGGAGCGACCGGCTCGCCCGACGACGACGGCTGGCCGACGCGGTCGGTGATCTTCTTGCTCGAAGGCGTCGCCGCGGCATCCTTCGGCGCCTCGACGGGGGCGGAGGATTTGAACAGGCTGCTGACGAAGGCGGTCGCCTGCTGCCGCAGCAGGATGCCGGTGCCGGCCAGGATCAGCAGGATGCCGATCACGATCGCGGTCTTGAACGGGAACATCGAACCGACACGCGGCCGCTTCGGCTCGCGCTCGGCATTGCTGACCCGCGCGCGCGGCGGCGGCGCCTGGGGCGGCTGCGGGGCGTAGCGCTCCGCCTCCTCGATCGACTCCTCGTAGGAATACGGCGCCTCGGGATCGCCGCCGCGGTTTTCGAGGCTCGGCTCGAGCCGGTCGAATTCCGGCGAGGGCGACGGCACGTTGGCGTAGGTCTTGCGCGCGTTGCGGCTGGCTTGCGCGGCGGCCCGGCCGAGATCGTCGGCGTCGGCGGTGATGTCGCGGAAGCCGCGCACACCCGGGGCGGCCGGGGGCGGCGCGCCTTCGGGGCCACGGCGCGGCGCAGCCGGCCGGGCGGGCGGCGCCTGGGTATCGGTGCCGGCAGCAACCTGCGGGTTCTGCGGCCGTGGTGGGGCCGGCGGCGGCGCGTCGGGGCGCAAATTGCGCGGGCGGGGTTCGACCGGCGGCCGCGGGCGCGCGGCATTGTCGGCGGAATTGGCCTCGGGCGGCCTTGTATTTGCCTCCGGCGGTCTTGGATTGGCACGGCGCAGCGGGTCGCTGCTGCGGGCCGCCCCGCCGCCGGGGCGCGAGGCCTCGCGGGCGCGCTGCGCGGCCTCGGACTCGACCTTGCGCACCGCCTCTTCCAGCGACAGCCGTTCGCGGGTGATCTCGGATTCGGAGAGCGGCGGCTGCACGCCGCGGAGTTGCTGGATCAACGCCGTCCGCGCCCGCGCATACAGCGCACGGCGGGCTTCGCCGGGGGCGTTGGGGTCCAGTCCGGCGATGGCACGGGCGATCAGCGGGTAGTAGTCAGCCATTTCCACACAATTGGTGGGATATAGGTAATATCCCGTTAAGCCTCGAACGGATTCTGTACCAGAATAGTATCTTCACGTTCCGGGCTGGTGGAAAGCAGGGTGACCGGGCACCCCACCAGTTCCTCGACCCGGCGGACATACTTGATGGCCTGGGCCGGCAGGTCCGCCCAGGACCGCGCATTGGCGGTCGGCTGCTTCCAGCCCTCGATGATCTCATAGATCGGCTCGATGCGGGCCTGCGCGCCCTCGCCCGCCGGCAGATGGTCGATTTCCTTGCCGTCGAGCTTGTAGCCGATGCAGACCTTGATGCTGTCGAACCCGTCGAGAATATCGAGCTTGGTCAGCGCCAGCCCGGCAATTCCGCAGGTGCGGACGGTCTGCCGCACCAGCATCGCATCGAACCAGCCGACCCGGCGCTTGCGCCCGGTGTTGACGCCAAATTCCTTGCCGCGGCGGCCGATTTCCTCGCCGATCTCGTCGTTCAGCTCGGTCGGGAACGGACCCTGGCCGACCCGGGTGGTGTAGGCCTTGCAGATGCCGAGCACATAGCCGACCGCGCCCGGACCCATGCCGGTGCCGGTCGCGGCCTGCGCCGCCACCGTGTTGGACGACGTCACATAGGGATAGGTACCGTGGTCGACGTCGAGCAGCGCGCCCTGCGCGCCCTCGAACAGGATGCGCTTGCCCTCGCGGCGCTTGATATCCAGCAGCCGCCACACCGTCTCGGCATAGGGCAGCAGCTTCGGCGCGAACGCCGTCAGTTCGGCGAGAATCCCCTTGCCGTCGATCTCCTCCAGATTGTTGCCGCGGCGCAGCGCATTGTGGTGCGCCAGCAGGCGTTCGATCTTGTGCGGTAGGGTATCGAGATCGGCGAGATCCATCAGGCGGATGGCGCGGCGGCCGACCTTGTCCTCATAGGCCGGGCCGATGCCGCGGCGGGTGGTGCCGATCGAGGTGACGGCGTTGGAGGATTCGCGCAGCGAGTCGAGCTCGCGATGCAGCGGCAGGATCAGGGTGACGTTCTCGGCGATCCGCAGATTGTCCGGTCCGACCGCAACGCCCTGGCCCTTCAGCTTGGCGACCTCGTCGAGGAAGGCCTGCGGGTCGAACACCACGCCGTTGCCGATCACCGCGAGCTTGTTCGGGCGCAGCACGCCGGAGGGCAGCAGCGCCAGCTTGTAGGTCTCGCCATTGATCACGAGCGTATGGCCGGCATTGTGGCCGCCCTGGAAGCGCACGACGATGTCGGCCTGTTCCGACAGCCAGTCGACGATCTTGCCCTTCCCCTCGTCACCCCATTGGGCGCCGACGACGACAACATTGGCCATTGCGAAGATGTTCCCTTCAGGTGTTTCAGAGACCATGATCGCGGCGAAAACGCGTCCGCCCACAGCGACCATGCATGATATGCCCAGCCCAAACCGCGGCGGCCGGCCGCGGCGCACGCAAGGCGCCTACCGGATAAAGGAAGCGGGTCGGCTGCGCAAGCAAGAAGGGGGTCGTTTGCGCCTTTTAGACGAGCTACAACCCTTTGATATCCCCTGAAAATTCCATGCCGTGCCCGGCTGCGCCGGACTGGCGGGAATTTAATGTTGGGGCGGCCTTGGGCTAACCGTACGGCCGATTGATCGCCGGGCCCATTGCGGCGATCATTCGCCCGTATCAACCGGCCCGGACCATGCCCAATTCGACACAAGCGACGATTGCGCTGCGCAAGCTAGGCATTGCCTTCAAGCTCCACACCTATGTCTACGATTCCAGCGCCGAGAGCATCGGGCTGCAGGCGGCGGAGGCGCTCGGGGTCGACCCGAACCGCATGCTCAAGACGCTGATGGCGGAGGTCGACGGCAAGCCGGTCTGCGCCGTGGTGCCGTCCGACTGCGAGGTCAGCATGAAGAAGCTTGCCGCAGCCCTCGGCGGCAAGTCGGCCAGGATGATGCGCCCGGCCGATGCCGAGCGGCTGACCGGCTATCATGTCGGCGGTATCAGCCCGTTCGGCCAGAAAAAGAAAGTGCCGACCGCGATCGACGAGACCGCGCTCACGCATGTCAGCGTGTTCGTCAATGGCGGCCAGCGCGGCCTGCAGATCGAGATCGATCCGAACGACGCCGCGCTTGCCGCCGGCGCCACGATGAAGGCGCTGGTGGCGACGCAGGATTAGAGCTTCGGTTACGATTGAATCAGAATCGAAGCTCCGGCTTCTTGCTCTAGCGCGCGTTCTTCACGCGAACCGGTGCCCACTTCGCTCGAAAACGCTTCGCGCGATCAATGCGAGGGCTTGTCCCTGTTGAACTCCGCGCCGACATAGTCGGACAGGCCGGACAATTCCTCCGCCGAAATATCGTTGACGTTGAGCCTGAGCTGCATGATCGCGAGGTCGAGCAGATGTGCGGCGAAGGTCGCGCCGGCCGCCGTCACGATGCTGCGCTGCTCGATCAACACCGCGATGACGTCGCGCAAGCTGCGCATTTGCACTTGATCCATGGCCCTCTGCCCGATGCTGGCAGTCGTGATGTGTGTTGTCATTGGGATACCGATTGTAATGTGCTGATGGACGCCGCGCTGGCGGATGAAATGTATGGCAGCCGCTCGGCTTCCTCGCCGAGATGCAGGATGCGCGATGGCAGCTCGCGGACTTCGATGTCGATCGTCATCGGCGGCGGAATCAGCGTCACCGAAGCTTTCGGCCAGGGCGCCGGATTCGGGCTGACGGCGGTGAAGCGATAGGCGGCTGCGATCTCGAGCGCGAGCAATTGCAACTCGAGCATCGCAACCCCCATCCCGGCGCAGGCGCGCGGGCCGGCGCCGAACGGGATGTAGGCGTCGGTGTTGTAGCGCCGCGTCATCAGGAAGCGGTCGGGATCCTCGAAATGCCTGGGATCGCGCTGCAATTGCCAGGGACAGATCAGCAGCGAGGTGCCGACCTTGAGGTCGCGCCCGCCGATCGTCACCGGCTGCATCACCTCGCGCGAGAACCACCAGGCGCTGGGATACAGCCGGCAGACCTCCTTGACAAGCGTCGCGCTCAGATTGGCGCGCTTCACCGCGTCAAGCCGCAGCTCGCCGTCGTCGCCAAGGCACTCCGCCGCCTCGTCGGCAATGTCGTCCATCAGGGCGGGATCGGACGCCATCTGGTAGAACATCCACGCCGCAGTCGAACCGGTGGTGTGATGGCCGGCCAGCAGCAGTGTCAGGATCTCGTCCTCGAGATCGCGATCGCTCAGGCCGAGCGCCTCGAGATCCCGCAGCGCGCTGCTTGAGCCCGCCTTGCGGCGCAGGCGCTGCACCACCGTCGACATCGCGAGCTTGGCGCAGACCCGGTTCTGCCGGCGCCGGTACCAAGCCACCGGACCGAACGGCAACGCGCGGAACATCTCCTCGGCCAGATCGTCCTCGATCACGCCGACGGCCTGAACCAGCGCTTCCTCGTCGCCGGACGACATCAACTGGGAGCCGAAGATCGCGACGCAGATAGTCCGCAACGCCAGCATCGCCGTGACATGATGCGGATCGAACGATCCGAGCCGGGCCAGGCTGGCGCCGACCGCGCGGATCTCGGCGCACATATGCGGCAGGAATTTCTCGACGCTGCCCTTGGCCATGTGCTTCTGCAGCACCGTCCGCCGCCGCTTGTGCTCCTCGCCGCTCAGCATCAGCGAGCTGCGGCCGAGCACCGGCGTCAGCTTCTTGATCAGCTTCCCCTTTCCGATGTCGGTCTCCGGCGCCTTGAGGATCGGGCGCAGCAGATCGGGATCGTTCACCAGAAAGACGGGCGCAGGACCGAGCCGCAGGGGCACGAGACCCAGCTCGGCCTCGTTGCCGCGCGTCAGCAACAGACGCAGCGGGTCACGCTGGAATGCTCGAACGTCCGAGAACATGTGAGGCATCGTGAATCTCCAATTGCCGTCCAAGGTCGAGGAATTTGGTCAGGCCGGGATTGTCGGCGAGACCAAGCGGGATTTCTCCGGCGAGCGCCGTCAGCGGGCGGCCCATGCGATCATTGCCGATCACCTGCGGCGGGCCGTAGCGGCGGGTGCGGATGTCCATGCGGGTGAGAAAGCGCTCGTAGGAAAGGTCGGCGAGCGCCACGAGCGCCGCCGCCCCGCGCAGCTCGGCGAAGCGGAACATCAGCGCGTAGTTCACGCGTGCCGTCCGCGACCTCGCGACACCAGGCAGCACGCCGAACCGGCTGATTTCCCAGGCATCGCGACGGCTCGGAAAGCGACGCATCGCAAGCTGCGGGAACACCGACTTGGTCAGATAGGGATAATCGGTGCGGATCGCCCGGAAGCCGCCGACCAGCTCGACGCCTGAGAACAACAGGCAGTGCTCGGTATACCAACTGTCGAACTGATCGCGTTCGACGTCGCCGGTCGTGCTCAGAAGCCAGCCGCAATGGTCGACGAACAGTTGCTTGCGCAGCCGCAACATCGCCCCGACATGCGCCGCATCAAGCTCTTCCCTGGTGATGAGTGCATGATATCCGTCCAATGAATGCGGCATTATCCCTTCCTCCAAATGCGGAACATCTGGAACGAAAGGGGTTAACTGTGGTACCCCGAAAACCGGGGGTTTTAGTCAATGGGCCTGGTAGACGCGATTGCAACCATCGAGGCGTCGCATACCATCGACGAGCTCAGCTCGTCATTGCATCGTGTCGTCCAGAACTACGGCTTTTCGGGCTTCGCCTTTGTCGATGCCGGCCGGCCCGACCTTGATCTGCCCTATCATGTCGGCACCTTTCCCGACGCCTGGAAGCGGGCGTATGTGCAGAACGAGTTCGTCCATGCCGATCCGGCGCTGGCGCGGTCGCGACGCACCAACACGCCGTTCAGCTGGAGCAGCCTGAAGCTGCCGGAACGAAGCGGACACAAGCGGGCGCCCGAAGCCAAGACGATGGATGCCGCCCGCGAGTTCGGCTTCAAGGACGGCTTCGTGGTGCCTTTCCATTACCGCGACCGGCTCGGCGCCGTGCATTCGAGCTCGACGGTGTTCTTCTGGGAAGACGAGCGGCGCGACTTCGACAAGCTGTTCGTCTGCCATCGCCATGAACTGCATCTGTTAATGATCTACTGGGTGCAGCGCGCGATGGACATCGTCAACCGCGACCAGCGCAACGCGCCGACCATCCTGAAACCCGCCGACGCCGCCGAGACCATCAAGCTGACGGCACGGGAGAAGGAAGTGATCGCCTGGGCGGCGCGCGGCAAGACCGTGGTCGACACCGCGCAGATCCTCGGCATTTCGCCGGAGACGGTGGAAGGCTTCATCAAGCAGGCGCTGCGCAAGCTCGAGGCCTCCAACAAGACGCACGGGGTGGCGAAGAGCATCGCGCTCGGGATCATCGACCTGTGAGCGGGGCCGCGCGGCCGTCGCGGCGCTCTGAGGGCTGCTTCGGTGCGCGCTGCTTCCGTGCGCCCCATATCGCCGCGCTCGGCGGCAACGCCGCGAACTGTGGCAAGGTCACACATCCGGGTTGGATTTGCCTCCACGATCACCCACAGATTGCATTCGCGTACGATCTAGATAATAAGGCTGCGGCCCGATGACAGGGATTTCAGACCATGGGTGCATATTGCAGTGCCCGCCCGGCGCGACTGCCGAGCTGTCGTGAAAGCACGGTTCGTCCTGCACCTCGCCCGGTGCGCCGGGACCGATTGTCGATCCGGGTGATCCGTAGAAGTCCCGTCGCGACGAACCGCTGTTCCATTTGCTACCAATCATCGTCGCGGACATGCTGTCGACGGACGTAGCTGGAGATCGCCCAAGCGCACCATGAGCACATCGCAGGACGACCAGATCGATCAACTGGTGCAGGCGCGCTGGCGCGCAATCGGGCTGTCGCAGGCAGATCTCGCCGAGATCCTGTGCGCGGGGGCCTCCCTGCAAAAGAACGGCGTGGACGGCACCGTCAAAATCGATACCGGCCGCCTGGCGACCGTCGCCGAGATGCTCGGGATCGCCGCCGACATCCTCAATCACCGGCCCGCCGCCACAGCGCAGACACAAGGCGGCCAGGCGTCGGAATCGCTGCAATCCCTGCTCGAGCTGCGCATGCTGCGGGTGTTCCGCGACGTCAAGGACCCTGACACCAAGCGGATCCTGATCGAGCTCGCCGAGCAGATCGTCAAGCGCCAGACCACGCCGCCGGAGACCGGCTAGAGCATGATCCGGAAAAGTGCGACGCGGTTTTCCCTCGCGACAAACGCGGAACGCGTTTGCGCGGAGATCATGCTCATACAAGAGGCTTGTGGCGGATCGGCGTGTGCCGACCGGCCTGGCAAAGCGCCATCGCGCCTTCCGTAAGAGGCCTTCGCGCATGGTCGCGATGCGTCGATCCCCATTGATAGAACGGCGGAATCCGTGTCTGTGACGGGGCGCCGGGACGATCCATACCGGCCCGGCGACGGCCGGGCGGGCGGGCCGCGGCGCCGTGAACCCGGGCCTTTCGCATGTCTGCCACCGATTCCACCACAACGCCTGCGTCCGGCTCCTGGATCGCCAACCAGCCATATCTGCTGCTCTGCATCACCGCGATGTGCTGGGCCGGCAATGCCATCGTCGGCCGGCTCGCGGCCGGCCATATTCCGCCGGTGACGCTGTCGTTCCTGCGCTGGTTCGTGGCGTTCCTGATCATCCTGCCGTTTGCCTGGAAGCACCTCGCCAGCGACTGGCCTGCGATCCGCAAGAATCTCGGCATCATGATGCTGCTGTCGATGACCGGCATCAGCGCCTTCAACACGCTGCAATACTGGGCGCTCGAGCACACCCAGGCGCTCAACACGCTGTTGCTGCAATCCTCCGTGCCGCTGATGGTCGCGCTGTGGTCGCTGATCCTGCTCGGCGCGCGGCTGACGCTGGCGCAGCTCTGCGGCGTGTTGCTATCGCTCGCCGGCGTGCTGGTGATCCTGCTGCACGGCGATCTCACGACGCTGTCGAAGATCGAGTTCAACAAGGGCGACCTGATCTTCATCGCCGCGCTGGTGATCTTCGCGCTGTACTCGGTGCTGACCCTGAAGCGGCCCAAGATCCATGGCCTGTCGGTCGCGGCCTTCACCTTCGGCTGCGGCGCGCTGTTGCTGATCCCGTTCCTGATCTGGGAACTCGGCACGCGTCCGGTGATGCAGCTCACCACCAGCAATCTGCTGTCGCTGTTCTATGTCGCGGTATTCCCCTCGACGGTGGCCTATCTGTGCTTCAACCGCGGTGTGCAGCTGATTGGCGCCAACCGCGCCGCGCCGTTCTTCCACATGGTTCCGGTGTTCGGCACCATCATGTCGATCGTGTTCATCGGCGAGCATCCGCAGGCCTTCCATTTCATCGGCTTCGCGCTGGTGCTGGCCGGCGTCTTCGCGGCGTCGCGGAGGCAGAGCGCATGACTCTCCACTACCTCTCCCCGCAAGCGGGGCGAGGTAAGAGGACAAGCGCGGTGACTATCCGCCGCAAATCCGCTATCTCTTGAGGTCTGCTTCGCGGACAGGTCCCCAACGCATGGCGCGCGCCAGCAATCTCGTGATCGGCACCCTGACGCTGGCCCTGATCGCCGGCTCGCTCGGCGGCTGGCTGGGCTATCAGCGCTATGCCGGCATCAAACGGATGGTGCCGTTCCGCGTCGTGTTCGAGGGCTCGGCCTCCGGCCTGCGCCGCGGCGGCAGCGTCAACTTCGCCGGCGTGCGGATCGGCGAGGTGGTCTCGATCAGGCTCGACCGTCACCGCGTGGTGGCGATGACGCGGATCGAGGGCAACGCCCCGATCAAGAAGGACACCCAGGTCGGCCTCGAATTCCAGGGCCTCACCGGGATCGCCTCGATCTCCTTCACCGGCGGCACCGACGATGCTCCGCCGCCTGCGCTCGGCGCCGACGGCATTCCCGAGCTGACCGCCGACGCCGAAGGCACGATGGGCATCCAGGAGAAGCTGCGCGTCGCGCTGCGCAATGTCGATCGCGTCATCACCGAGAACGAGGCCGACATCAAGGACTCGCTGCTCGGGCTCGAGAACTTCACCAACTCGCTGTCCGGCAGTGGCGAGCTGATCGCGGGCTTCATCGATGCCGCCGAGGACGGCGTCGACGCGGTCGACGGCAAGTTGACGTCCGCCGACAAGTTCCTGAAGAGCTTCGGTAGCGACAAATATGGCGGCGAGTTGCTACCGACCGTGATCTCGCTGCGCGAGCTGATCCAGAGTTTTGACAAGAAATCCGGCGCCATGATCGCCGAAACCCGCAGGACGCTCAGCGACGTCAGCCAGTCCGTCAACACGTTCAACGAGAAAATTGTCGGGCGCGGCGGCAGGCGCTAACCCGAAACTCCAACCAAGAACCAAGAACCAAGAACCAAGAACCAAGAACAACGGAAACACTCGACGTGCACGACCGGACCGCAGCCCCTTCCCCGCCTCCCGCAAGCGTCAACCGCGCGGCGAGTGCCGTGCCCCGGCATTTGCGACGCTATCTCACGCTCGACGATTTCGAGCCGCAGGCGCGGCGGCTGTTGCCGAAATTCCTCTACGGCTACATCTCCGGCGGCGCCGAGACCGACGCGGCACGGTCAGACAATCGCCGGGCGTTCGACGAATACGGCTTCGTGCCGCGGGTACTGAAGGACGTCTCCGGCCGCGACCAGACCACGACGCTGTTCGGCAAGACCTACGCCTCGCCGTTCGGGATCCCGCCGATGGGCTCGTCAGCGCTGTGCGCCTATCGCGGCGATATCGTGCTGGCGCGCGCGGCGGCCGCGGCCAATGTCCCGATGATCCTCTCGGCTTCCTCGCTGATCACGCTGGAGGACGTCCGCGCCGCCAATCAGCAGGCCTGGTACCAGGCCTATCTCGCCGGGCTCGACGAGCGGATCGAACCGCTGGTCGATCGCGTCGCGGCGGCCGGCTACGACACCTTCGTCGTCACCGCCGACGTGCCGGTGCCGCCCAACCGCGAGAACAACATCCGCAACGGCTTCCAGGTGCCGCTCGAGATCACGCCGCGGGTGTTCTGGGACACCATCACCCATCCGGACTGGCTGCTGAACACCTGGGCCCGCACCGTGTTCAATCACGGCATGCCGCATTTCGAGAACATGGACGCCAAGCAGGGCCCGCCGGTGCTGTCCAAGAATTTGATGCGCAACATCGGCAGCCGCGACCAGCTCGCCTGGAAACACGTCGAGCTGATCCGCAAGCGCTGGCGCGGCAAGCTCGTGGTCAAGGGGCTGATCTCGCCGGAGGACGCGCGGCTGGCGCGCGAGCATGGCTGCGACGGCGTGATGGTTTCCAACCACGGCGGCCGCCAGCTCGACTACACCGTCTCCGCGCTGCGCACGCTGCCGGAGATCGCGGCGCAGAAGGGCAGCATGACCGTGATGATGGACGGCGGCATCCGCCGCGGCACCGACGTAATCAAGGCGCTCGCGCTCGGTGCGGACTTCGTCTGGATCGGCCGCCCGTTCCTCTACGGCGCGGTGGTCGCGGGCGAAGCCGGCGTCTCGCGCGCGATCTCGCTGCTGCACGCCGAGATCGACCGCGACCTCGCGCTGCTCGGCATCCGCAGCCTAAAAGAGATCACCCCGGACCTGGTGCGGAAGTTTTGAGCTCACGCATAACGCGCCGCGCCCATGCAGAGCGCGGTGATCGCGAGCAGCCCGGCCGCGATGCGCTGGGCGACCGCGAGCCGCGAACGTGCGGCTGATGCGTCGGCCGCGCCATTGCGCAGCTGCCTGATGGCGCCGCCGCCGACGATGATCTGCACGGTGATCGCGGCCAGCGCGGCGAGCGCGCCGCCCGCCAGGATCTGCTCCGACAACGCGAACGAACCTTCATGGACCAGGCGCCACAGCGTGGCACCGGTCACGATCGCAACCGTCGCCGCGCCGATTTGCGGAACCAGCAGCTTTTCGCCACCGAGGCCGCCGGTGCGCGCCAAAGTGAAGCTGGAGCCGGCCCAAAACACCGATGACAGGACGTGAAGGGACAGGGCTATGATGAGGATGATCTGCATGATCTCGCTCCAATGGGCATTGGAAATTAGATATACACAATGTATAATCAATTAGACGAAAGCAAGGCCAGCCGATGCCGCCGCGCAGCTATGTGAGCCCGGCGCGCAGCGCCGCCGCCGCCGAGACCCGCGAGCGCGTGATCGAGGCGGCCGCGCGCGCGCTGCGCGAAGGCGAGAGCATGGCGCGCTTCTCGCTGGATACGGTGGCGAAGGCCGCCGGCGTGACGCGGCTGACGGTCTATAACCAGTTCGGCTCCCGGCGCGGGCTGCTCGAAGCCGTGTTCGACGAGATCGCGCGCCATGGCGGGCTGCATCAGCTCGCCGACGCCATGGCGATGGCCGATCCGCGCGCCGCGCTCGACCGCATGGTCGAGATCTTCTGCGCATTCTGGAGCCGCGATTCCGCGGTCGCCCGCCTGCACGACGCGATGGCGACCGATCCCGAATTCACCGAAGCCGTGCGCGAGCGCAACGAGCGTCGCCGCCGCGGCGTCACCGCATTGGTCGACCGCATCGCGGGCAAGGGCGCATCGCCGCAGGCCCGCAACGATGCCGTCGACCTGATCTTCGCACTGACGAGCTATCCGACCTTCGCGTCGCTCAGCGCGGGACGATCAAGGGATGAGGTCTGCCGGGTGGTTCAGACGGCCTGCCGCGCAGCGCTTGCTAATCTGTCAGACCCGTCATCCTGAGGTGCGAGCGCTTGCGAGCCTCGAAGGATGAATCGGCCACAGTCGGGCCGTCGACCCTTCGAGGGCCGCTGAAGAAGCGGCCACCTCAGGGTGACGGAGATGGATTGGCGTACACGGGTTCAGTCAAGAGACGTGCGTCTTGCTACTCGCCCACCTTGAACTTGCTGTAGGCCTCGCGCGTCGCGATGATGACGTGCTCCTCGCAGCCGTTGCGGCGATGCGGGTCGCAGCGGGTCTCGTAGTCGGCCGAGGTCATCATGTCGAGGAAGGCCGCGACGCTCGGGTAGGTGACCAGCGCGAGGTAATCCCAGCGCTGGCCGGCCGGTTCGCCCAGTGCGACCGTCTCGGCGCTGCCGGTCCAGAGCAGCGTGCCGCCGCGTGCCTTGATCATGGGGACGGTGAGCGCGCTGTAGCGCAGATATGCATCCCAGCCCGAGCCGTCGCCGTCGAGCGACCGCTGGCGAAATCGCATCAGGTTGACCATGACGACCGGAGCCTCTTGATCCAGTTCGCCCAAGCCTTTGACATTCAGGAGATCGACACCCATCCACCAGCTCCCGCCCAAAGTCGCATCAGTTCGGGCCGGGTCGGTCCGGCCGCAACGATTATGTCACATCGCGGGACTACCCTGAAATGCCGGCAGGCCGTAAGCTCGTCACCCGATCTCGGAGGTCAATGCCGTGATGACCCTTCCCGAACTTGCGGCCGACGCGCTCGGCAAATTCCTCGGCGAATACATGCAGCGCCGGTTCGGCTCTTCACAGACCCAGCTGGTCGAGATGGTGCCCTCGATCGCGCGGATCGCGATCGAATGCATCGGCAACAGCGACGCGCTCTATCACAATGTCGAGCACACCATGCTGGTGACCCTGGCCGGCCACGCCATCCTGCGCGGCCGCGCGCTGCACTCGCACATGAGCGCCGAGGATTATGCGCATGTCATCGTCGCCTGCCTCACCCATGACATCGGCTATGTGCGCGGGCTGTTCGACGCCGACGACCGCAACGGCTATCTGGTCGCCGCCGACGGCCGCAAGGTGATCCTGCCGCGCGGCTCGTCGGATGCGGCGCTGATGTCCTATCACGTCGACCGTTCGAAGATCTTCGTGATGGAGCGGCTCAAGGGCGTCGACCTCCTCGACAAGGAGCGCATCGCGCGCGCCATCGAGGGCACACGGTTTCCGCAGAGCGCGCCGGACGGGAATGAGGAGTTCGGCGAGGAGGCCAGCCTGCTGCGGGCGGCCGACCTGATCGGCCAGCTCGGCGATCCCCATTACATCCGCAAGGCCAACGCGCTGTACCTCGAATTCGAGGAGGCCGGGCTGAACCGCCAGCTCGGCTACGATTCGCCGGCCGATCTCGTCGACCTCTATCCGCGCTTCTACTGGGACAGCGTCGCGCCGCATGTGCAGAAGGCGATCCGCCACCTCAACATCACCTCCAGCGGACGGCAATGGATCGCCAACCTCTACAGCAACGTGTTTCGCGCCGAGCGCGACATCTCGCTATCCGGGCCGCAGAAGTAGGTTGAAGGCCGCGCAGGGCCGCAAGCAAGACACTATCCCCGTCACCCTGAGAGGATGTGAGGCTATATCCTCGTCCACCGCTGTCATCGCCCGGCTTGACCGGGCGATCCAGTACGCCGCGACCTCTCGGCTCAAGCACCGCGGTCTCTGGAATACTGGATCACCCGCATGCGCGGGTGATGACACGGAGCAAGCTCAGCAATCACCCCGTCACCCTGAGGAGGCCGCATCGCGGCCGTCTCGAAGGGTCGACGGCCCAACTGTGGCCGTGCATCCTTCGAGACGCGCTGCGCGCTCCTCAGGATGACGGAATCGCGCGGTGAAACGAGTGACGACAAGCTCGGCCACGCATGGCTCCAATCCGCTCTTTCGTCTTGTGGCGGCGGCGGAATCGGGCACAACATCCGCCAGATAATGACCGCCTTGCCCGCACCTGCCACAACCCCGCGCTATCAGCCGCTGCACTGGCTCAACAACCAGCCCTATCTGCTGCTCAGCCTGACGTCGCTGTTCTGGGCCGCCAATATCGTGCTGGCGCGGCATGTCGGCAGCCATGTGCCGCCGGTCACGCTGACCACGATCCGCTGGTTCGGCGTATTCCTGATCCTGCTGCCGTTCGCCTGGCCGCATCTGAAGGAGGACTGGCCGAAGCTGCGCAGGGCGCTGCCGCTGATGCTGCTGTTGTCCGCGGTCGGTTTCGCGTTCAACAACGCGATCTCCTACTGGGCGATGCAATATACCGAGGCGTTGAACGCGCTGCTGATCCAGTCGGCGGGGCCGCTGTTCGTGGCGCTGTGGTCGCTGATCCTGTTCGGCGTCCGGCTGACGCCGGCGCAGCTTGCCGGCATTGCGATCTCGCTGGCCGGGGTGCTGACCATCATCCTGCGCGGCGATTTCTCGGCGCTCGCCAGCATCAGCTTCAACCGCGGTGACATCATGTTCGGCGCCTCGCTGGTGTCGTTCGGGCTGTATTCGGCGCTGATCCCGCGGCGGCCGAAAATCCATCAGCTCTCGCTGATCTCGTTCACCACCTGCTGCGGTGCGCTGATGCTGTTGCCGGTGGCGGCGTGGGAATTCGCCAACGGCGTGACGCTGAAGCTCGACGTTCTGACCTTTGCCACGCTGGGCTACACGCTGATCTTCCCGTCCACGCTCGCCTATCTGTTCTTCAACCGCGGCGTCGCATTGATCGGCCCGAACCGCGCGGCGCCGTTCTTTCATCTGGTGCCGGTGTTCGGCTCGGCGATGGCGATCCTGCTGCTCGGCGAGACGCTCGCGCCGTTCCATCTGATCGGCTACGCGCTGGTGCTCGCCGGCGTCATCATCGCCTCACGGCAAGGATCGGCGAAGGGCTAGCTGACGCCGGGGATATGGCTAAAGCGTTTTCGAGCGGAGTGGGCACCGGTTCGCGTGAAGAAAACGCGTCAAAGCAAGAATCTAGAGCTTCGGTTCTGATTCAATCAGAACCGAAGCTCTAACCTGCCTTGCGCAAGCCGGCGGACTTGCGTGGCGAATGGGGCTTTGCCGTCAGCGTTTCAGTGATGAAGTCGATGAACCGCCGCACCTTGGCCGGCACGTGGTTACGCGAGGCGTAATAGACGTAGAGCGGAAAACGCTCGTCGGGCCAGTCGGGAAACAGCTCGATCAGCGCGCCGCTCCTCAGGTGATCGTCGAGGCCGAGATCGATCACTTGCGCGATGCCGAAGCCGGCCAGGCAAGCGCCGAGCTTGGTTCCTGAATCGGTCACGGTGAGCCGCCCGTTGACCGCCACCGGCACGACCTCGCCGCCGCGCCAAAACTCCCAATCGAAGGGACGCCCGGTCGCCGCGTCGATGGCCAGGATGCACTGATGGTCGCGGCTCGCCAGCTCCCGCGGATCAAGCGGCCGGCCGTGCCGTTCGAGATAGATCGGCGAGGCCACGGTGAGCACGCGCGCATCGAGGACGCGGCGCGCAATCAGCGCCGACGGCGCCGGCTCGCCGAAACGCACCGCCAGATCAAAACCGTCGCTGACCAGATCCGCGATCCGGTCGCGGGTCTCGATCCGCAGCTCCATGCCCGGATTCTGCAGCAGGAACTCGCTCAGCTTCGGCGACAGCACCATGCGGGAGAACAGCGGATCGACATTGACCCGCAGCCTGCCGCGGACCGCATCGCGCGATTTCGCGGTCTCCGCCGCCGCCTCGCCGATCCCGGCCAGATGCGCGGCAACCCGCTCGACCAGCGCGCGTCCTTCCTCGGTGAGCTCGACGGCGCGGCTCGTGCGGTGAACCAGCCTGGCATCGAGGCGCGCCTCGAGCTTGGCGATCGCCTTGCTGACCCCGGATTGCGTCATGCCGAGCCGTTCGGCGGCCCGGCCAAAGCTGCGCGCATCCGCCAGCGCCGCGAGCACCACCAGGCCGCCAACCAGCCGACCGTCAACTTCGTCCATGCCGATGCCTCTCAGTCATCCAAGAGATGACCGGCCAGTCGTAGCACTCCGCCACCATATCGGCCACTGTCGGCGCAGATCACCGGTTCGATCCGGTGAGGCCACCGCCACATCATCCGCTACGGAGATTTTGCAATGAGCGACATCCAGGCCATCGCATCCGCGATCGATGGATATTTCGACCTGATGTATGACGTCGACGATAGCCGGTTCCGCGACGTCTTCTCCGATGGCTGCATCGTACACGGCATCCGGGACGGCAAGCACACGGTGCGGTCGGCCGCGGAATTTCGCGACTTCATCCGTAGCCGTCCCTCGCCGGCGTCGATGAAATCGCCGCGCGAGGAGGCCATCATCAGCATCGACCAGACCGCGTCCGATCTGGCCATCGCCAAGGTGCGCGTCAGGGCCGGCCAAACCGGCTTCATCGATCATCTCGTGTTTCATCGGATCGACGGCAGGTGGCTCATCACCACCAAGGCCTTTCACGTCGCGCAGGTCTTCCCGGCGGGATCGTAGCGCCCCCTCACCAATATTTCTGAATACCGGAATAATGAGGCTGATTTGCCCGACGTGTCAAGTTGCCTGGTCGACCGCCGGCCGCCATCGGCTACTTTGCATGGGGTTGTTTTCGATATTTTTGGCAGCCCATCCCTGCGACGGCCCGGGAGTAGCCATGCGGCGAAAGGCTGCTCCCGGCACCTGCCAATTCCGTCATCCTGAGGTGCGCGCTGTTGCGCGCGTCTCGAAGGATCGACGGCCACCAGCCGGGCCGCACATCCTTCGAGGCTCGCCCGGCGGCGCAATTGCGCCGCAAGGCTCGCACCTCTGGATGACGGGGATGCGCAGTCGTGGAATGCGCTGGGTGGGTTGCGCTTCGCTAGCTAACCCACCCTGCGCGATCCGTCACGCCGCACGTACCTTCTGCAGGAACTCGTCGACCGCGTTGCGCAGCATGCCGGACTGGGTGTCGAGCTCGCGCGCGTTCGACAGCACGTCGCCCGCGGCGGTGCCGGTGGCGGCGGCCGCGGTGGTGACGCCGCCGATATGGGCGGAGATCTCGCTCGAGCCGGCTGCGACCTGCTGGATGTTGCGCGCGATTTCGCGCGTCGCATCGCCCTGCTGGTCGATCGCGGTCGAGATCGAGGCGGTGATCTCGCTCATCTGCGCGATGGTCGCGGTGATACCGCCGATCGATGTCACCGCTTCGCCGGTAGAGGCCTGCATCGCCGCGACCTGCGCCGAGATCTCCTCGGTCGCCTTTGCGGTCTGGTTGGCCAGCGCCTTCACCTCGGAGGCGACAACCGCGAAGCCGCGGCCGGATTCGCCGGCGCGCGCCGCCTCAATGGTGGCGTTGAGCGCCAGCAGGTTGGTCTGGGCGGCGATCGAGTGGATCAGCTTGACCACCTCGCCGATCTTCTCGGCGCCGGTGGAGAGCGCCTGCACGGTCGCGTTGGTGCGCTCGGCATCGGCCACCGCTTGGCTTGCGACCTCGCTGGAGCGCGCCACCTGGCGGGAGATCTCCGCAACCGAACTGGAGAGTTCCTCGGCCGCCGCGGCGACGGTGCCGACATTGTTGGAGGCAGAATCGGAGGCGGCACCGACGGTCGCGGCCCGCGCGCTGGCGTCGCTGGCGGTTGCGGTCATCGACTGCGCCGTGGTCTGCATGCCGGCGGCGGCGGAGGCCACCGTCCGGACGATGCCGTTCACGCTGCGCTCGAAATCGCTCGCAAGGTCCTGCATCGCGCTGCGCCGCTCGGCGGCGGCGCGCGCCTGCGTCTCGGCCTCGGCCTGCTCAAGGCCGCGGATGCGGATCGCATTGTCCTTGAAGATCTGCACGGTCGCCGCCATGCCGCCGACCTCATCGCCGCGGCCGACACCCGGGATGTCGCCGTCGAGCTTGCCGTCGGCGATGTCGCGCATGCGCGAGCCCAGCAGGTTGAGCGGCCGGGAGATGCTGCGGCCGATCAGCCAGGCGACCGAGCCGGAAATGATGCCGATGCCGAGGATCGCAAGGCCGAGCAGCCACGCGATCGGCCGCATCTTGGCGTCGATATCCTCGAGATAGGCGCCGGTGCCGAGATACATGTCGAAGCCGGGGACCGCGACGGCATAGCCGAGCTTGTGGATCGGCGTCTCCTGACCGGGCTTCACATAATCATAGAACAGCAGGATCTCGCCCTTGGCCTTCACGCCGTCCATCAGTTCCTGCGAGAGCTTGCGGCCATTGGTCACGACGTCCATGCGGTTGGTTCCGACCTGCTTCGGATCAGGCGCCAGCACGGTGATGCCGTTGTAGTCGGTGCCGAACAGATAGCCGGCGCCGTTGTCATAGGTCATGGCGTTGGCGCGCTTGCCGAACTCGGCCAGCGCGGCCTCCTTGGTCATCTTGCCGACGTCGACTTCCTTCTTCAGGCCCGCCGCCATGTTCTTCGCCATCTCGACGATGGCCTTGGCCTGGTCGATGCGTGCATTTGTCATCTCACGCTGCATCAGGTGACCGGCGAGGATGCCGGCCGTGCACAGACCAAGGAGGGTCACCCCCACCAGAATGCCGAGCTTGGGGGTGATCTTCAGATTTGACAGCTTCACGGGGATCTCCAGAAGAGGCGGGGAACGCGACGCGATTGGCGGATTGATTCCGCTCACCGTAATGTGAGACCCTTTACCTGATGGTTACGGAGGTTCCCCGTAGAAGCCCGGAGAATCGGGCCGCGGACCAACCGGCAATTGTGGAGCGAACAGCGCCGCTCGCGTAGAAGTAGGGACAGTGGTGATCCAAGCCGCGCTCCGAGAAGCAAGAACATCAAGAAGCAGACCAGCAAGAAGCAAGAACAGAAGACCTCAATCGGGAGCAGACAATGTCGAAATTCAGGGTGGTGACGCCGAAGGGCGCGAGCTTCACGGTCGCCGGCGGCGGCTATGATTATGAGCGCGAGGCGCTCGATCCGATCGGCGCGGAGATCGTCGAGGCGCCGGCCAACGAGACCGAATTCATCGCCGCGGCACGCACCGCGGACGCGATCTACGCCAAGGGCATGCCGATCACCAAAGCGGTGATCGACGCGCTGGAGAACTGCAAGGTGATCACGCTCGGCAGCGTCGGCGTCGACTCGGTCGACGTCAAGGCCGCGACCGCCCGCGGCATCCCCGTCACCAACATCCCCGACACCTTCATCGAGGAGGTTGCCGACCACGCCATGATGCTGCTGCTCGCCGGCTTCCGCCGCCTGATCGAGCAGGACAAGATGGTGCGCAGCGGCCGCTGGGCCGAGGGCCGCCCGGCGCTGCTGAAGATTCCGCGGCTGATGGGCCAGACGCTCGGCTTCATCTCGTTCGGCCGCGTCGCCCGCGCGGTGGCCAAGCGCGCCGCGCCGTTCGGCCTCAGGATGATGGCCTACGATCCCTTCATTCAGGAAACGCTGATGTACGACCACGGCGTGATTCCCTCGACGCTGTCGGAGGTGCTGTCGCAGTCGGATTTCGTCTCGATGCACGCCCCGGCGCGGCCCGAAGTGCACCACATGCTGACCGAGAAGCATTTTCGTCAGATGAGAAAATCGGCCATCTTCATCAACACCGGCCGCGGCGCCACCGTCGATGAGGAATCGCTGATCAAGGCGCTGCAGGAGGGCTGGATCGCCCACGCCGCGCTCGACGTGCTGGAGAAGGAGCCCCCGTCGCACAACAATCCGATGCTCGGGATGGACAATGTTACCTTGACCGCCCATGTCGCCTCGGCATCGGCACGTTTTGACGAGGCGCGCAAGCGCCGGGTGGGCTACGAATTGTCACTAGTGCTGCAAGGCATGTGGCCGGTAAGCTGCGTCAACCCGTCGGTGCTGCAAGACACCGCGCTGCGCCGCTGGCAGCCCGTCAGCATGGATCGCGGTCCGAACAGCTAAGGCGGGAATGCGCTCTTCGCGCGAGGACCCGCCATGCGGGCCCTTCGCGCGGGCGCGCCGCGACCACAAGACCCTTCACCGGCGGCCAACGCCGGGAAGGAACAATGACAACGAAACAATAAGAACGGGAGTGCGAACGACATGAAGTACGAGATCACGCGTCGCGACGCGCTGGCGCTGGGGGCGTCCGCGGCGGCACTGGCGGTCACCGGGGCTGCGGCGCAGGACGCATCGAAAGTGAAGGCTGCCGACGTGGCGGCGCCGGCGCTGCCGATCGAGAAGGGCGCGACCTTGCGCATGTTGCGGCCGGTGCGCTTCGTCCAGGCCGACGAAGACGTGTTCCGCGCCAATGCCAAGCGATTCACCGACAAGACCGGCGTCGAGGTCAAGGTCGACTTCGTCGGCTGGGAAGACATCAATCAGCAAACCGCGGTGACCTCGAACTCCGGCGCCGGCCCCGACATCATCATCGGCTTCGGCGACGCACCGCACATCTATATCGACAAGCTGATCGAATTGACCGACGTCGCCGATTATCTCGACAAGCGCTACGGCGGATGGCTCACGCTGGCGCGCCGCTACGGCATGCGCTCGAAGTCGAAGAGCTGGGTCGGCCTGCCGTTCGGCGCCTCGGGCGGCCCGCTGGTCTACCGCAAGTCACTGGTCAACGCGGCCGGCTTCGACAAGGTGCCGGAAGACCACGCCGGCATCCTCGCGCTCTGCAAGAAGCTGAAGGCGGCCGGCAAGCCGGCGGGCTTCGCGCTCGGCAACGCCGTCGGCGACGGCAACGGCTTCGCCAACTGGCTGTTGTGGTCGCACAACGCCGCGCTGCTCGATGAGGAAGGCAATATCATCATCAACAGCAAGGAGACCATCGCCGCACTGAAATATTTGAAGGAGCTCTATCCGACCTTCATCGCCGGCACGCCATCCTGGAACGACGTCTCCAACAACCGCGCCTACTCGTCGCAGGAGATCGGCCTGACCGGCAACGGCGTCTCGCTGTACTTCTCGCTGAAGAACGATCCCGCGACCAAGGCGATCGCCGACGACACCGAGCATCAGTTGCTGCCCAAGGGATTGGCATCGACCTCGCCGATGTCCGGCCTGACCCTGAATGCGATGGTGTTCAAGCACAGCCCGTATCCCAACGCGGCGAAGGCCTTCCTACAATTCATGCTGGAGAAGGAGCAGTACGAGCCGTGGCTCAACGCCAACTCCTGCTACTGGTCGCAGCCGCTCGCGGCCTACGCGGACGCTGCGGTGTGGTCGGGCGATCCCAAGGTCGCGATCTTCAAGGACACGATGAAGAGCCCCTATTACAACGGCTACAAGGGGCCGATCTCGACCGCGACCGGTGCCGTCAACGCGGATTACGTGCTGGTGCAGATGTGCGCCTCGGTGGCGACCGATGCGGCAACGCCCGAGGCTGCCGCCGCGGAAGCCGAGCAGCGCGCCAAGCGGTACTTCCGGCGGCAGGGCCGGTAACGACGGTCATTGAACCGCGAAACTTAATCAACCGTCATTGCGAGCGAAGCGAAGCAATCCATAACGCCCCAGAGGAGAGATGGATTGCTTCGTCGCTTCGCTCCTCGCAATGACGACAAGACGAGCATTCAATGTCCGTAACCACCCTCAATTCACGCGGCGCGGCACTACGCCAGCCCGGCTGGCTCGCGCGCCTGTTCGACTACAAGCCGTTCCTGATCGTGATGTGCCTTGCGCCCGCGGTCGGCCTGCTGCTGGTGTTCCTCACCTATCCGCTCGGCCTCGGCATCTGGCTCGCCTTCACCGACACCACGATCGGCCAGCGCGGTGTCTATATCGGGCTCGAGAACTTCCAGTATCTGCTCAAGGATCCCCTGTGGTGGAACGCGGTGTTCTACTCGATCTTCTACACCGCAGTCGCAACCTTCGGAAAATTCGCGCTCGGCTTCTGGCTGGCGCTGCTGCTCAACAACCATTTCCCGTTCAAGAGCCTGATCCGCGCCATCGTGCTGCTGCCATGGATCGTGCCGACGGTGCTCTCCGCGCTGGCATTCTGGTGGATCTACGATCCGCAGTTCTCGATCATCTCCTATCTGCTGGTCGACGTGCTGCACCTGCGCGACAGCAATGTCGATTTCCTCGGCTCGCCCTGGCCGGCGCGGTTCTCGCTGATCGCGGCCAACATCTGGCGCGGCATCCCGTTCGTCGCGATCTCGCTGCTGGCCGGGCTACAAACCATCTCGCCCTCGCTTTATGAAGCGGCGATGCTCGATGGCGCCACCTCCTGGCAGCGCTTCCGCTACATCACCTTCCCGATGATGATGCCGATCCTGGCGATCGTGATGACGTTCTCGATCATCTTCACTTTCACCGACTTCCAGCTCGTCTACGCCATCACCCGCGGCGGCCCGGTCAACTCGACCCATCTGCTCGCGACGCTGGCGTTCCAGCGCGGCATCGCCGGCGGCGAGCTCGGCGAGGGTGCAGCGATCGCGGTCTCGATGATCCCGTTCCTCGTGTTCGCGACGTTGTTCAGCTACTTCGGCCTCGCCCGCCGCAAATGGCAGCAGGGAGAAGCCAATGACTGACGTTGCCGCCCAATCCTCCAACGTCGCCAGCGCCACGCCCGACACGATGGCGTGGGATTCTCGCGCCCGGCGCGTGGTGATGATCTATCTGCCGCTCGCCTGCTTCATCCTGATCCTGCTGTTCCCGTTCTACTGGATGGCGATCACCTCGTTCAAACCGAACGCGGAGCTCTTGAACTACAAGGAGCACAATCCGTTCTGGATCACCTCGCCGACGCTCGCGCATGTCAAGCATCTGTTGTTCGACACGTCGTATCCGCGCTGGCTGAAGACCACCATGCTGGTCGCGATCGGCTCGACCTTCCTGTCGCTGTTCGCCTCAACGCTCGCCGCCTACGCGATCGAGCGGCTGCGCTTCCGCGGCAGCCCCTATGTCGGGCTCGGCATCTACCTCGCCTATCTGGTGCCGCCGTCGATCCTGTTCATTCCGCTGGCAACCGTGATCGTGCAGTTCGGCCTGTTCGATTCACCCTTGGCGCTGATCCTGGTCTATCCGACCTTCCTGGTGCCGTTCTGCACCTGGCTCCTGATCGGCTATTTCAAGTCGATCCCCTATGAACTCGAGGAATGCGCGCTGGTCGACGGCGCAACGCGGCTGCAGATCCTGTGGCGGATCACGCTGCCGCTCGCGGTACCCGGCTTGATCTCGGCCGGCATCTTCTCCTTCACGCTGTCCTGGAACGAGTTCATCTACGCGCTCGCCTTCATCCAGAGCGGCGCCAACAAGACCGTGCCGGTCGCGATCCTGACCGAGCTCATCACCGGCGACGTCTACCAGTGGGGCGCGCTGATGGCCGGCTCCCTGCTCGGCTCGCTGCCGGTCGCGCTGTTCTACTCGCTGTTCGTCGACTACTACGTGTCGTCGCTGACGGGGGCGGTGAAGGAGTAGCGGGGCGTCGGTCGAAGCGAACTCAGCCTTTCCCGTCATCCTGAGGAGCGCGAAGCGCGTCTCGAAGGATCGACGGCCACCGGCGGGGCCGTGCATCCTTCGAGGCTCGCTCCGCTCGCACCTCAGGATGACGGCAAAATGAAGTGCGACCTAGGTCAGTGAGGCTTGGTACTAGCGCGGCACGAACGCGACCGGCACGCTGAAAGCCATCGAGCCCTGCGTGACCTCGGATGGAAACGCCGGAAACGGCTGGGCCTGGCGCACTATCGCCAGCGCCCGCGTGTCGAAGGTCGGATTGCCGGAGGAGCAACCGAGATGGCTCGACAGCACCTGCCCGCCGCGGCCGAGCGTGAACACCAGGCGGACCACGCCGCGCTGGCCGTTGCCCCCGGCCGGATAGGAATGGAACCGCAGCAAATGCGCGCGAACGCGTGCGTTGTAGGCCGCGATCGCCGACGCGGCTGCGCCGGCGCTGATCGCGGATGCCGCGGGCGCCTGACGCTCGGCGCGGCTCGGCGCGCTGGTGCGTGGTGCCTGCGTCGCCTCGGACGGCTTCTTTGCCTCCCGGCGGACCACCCTCGGCTTGATGGGTTCGGGCTTCCGCTCCGGAACGACCTTCGCGGGTTCGGGCTTCGGCGGCCTGGCCTGCTGCTTCTGCTCCGGCGGCGCCGTCACCTCGGGCTTCTCCTGCAGCAGCGTCGGCGCGATCTCCTCCTGCACCGGCAGCGCGGCGGCAGGCTCCGGCGGCGAGGCGTCAGCCTCCTGCATCGCCGGACCCGGCGGCAGTTCGGTCTCCGAAATCGCCGGCGAGGACGTGATCGGCGTCAGGTCGACCAGCACCGCGGGCACGGCAACGCCCGGCGGCGGCGCAGAGACCCAGGTGATGCCGAGCGCAATCAGCGCCGCATGCGCTGCCAGGATCGCGGCCGCCGACAGGCCCCACCGCCTCAACCTGATATCGTCGTCCGCATCATGAAGCGCATACGCATTCATCGAAATCAGCTGCGTCCGTCGAGGCCGACCAGCGCGATCTTGAGATAGCCGGCATTGCGCAACAGGTTCATCACCTCCATCAGGTCGCCATAGCTGACTGCCTTGTCGGCGCGCAGGAAGATGCGCTCGTCCTTCTTGCCTTGTGTCGCGCCGTCGAGGGTCGCGGTCAGCGCGTCGCGCGCGATCACGTCCCCGCCGACCGCAACCGAGAGGTCGGGCTTCACCGTGACGAACACCGGCTTGTCCGGCCGCGGCTGCGGCTCGGCGGTCGAGGCCGGCAGGTCGACACCGAGATCGACGGTCGCCAGCGGCGCCGCCACCATGAATATGATGAGCAGCACCAGCATGACGTCGATGAACGGCGTGACGTTGATCTCATGGGCCTCGGTCAGCTCGTCGTCGCCGCGACGCCGGCCGCCGAACGCACCGCCAGTGCCAAGCTTCGCGCCCATCCCCTACTCCGCGGCGCGCGCCAGCCGGAACAGGCTGCGATCGCCCTCGCGGCTGACCAGCAGCATCACCATGACCGAGGCGTCGCCGAGCAGCGCGCGGTAGGCCGCGATCGAACGCGTCAGGTGATTGTAGATCACGACAGCCGGAATCGCGGCCACCAGACCGAGCGCGGTCGCAAGCAGCGCCTCCGCGATTCCAGGCGCGACCACCGCGAGATTGGTGGTGTGGGCCTCGGAGAGGCCGATGAATGCATTCATGATGCCCCAGACCGTGCCGAACAGGCCGACGAACGGCGCGGTGGCGCCGATGGTGGCGAGCACGCCGGTGCCGCGCGCGATCTGCCGCGACATCGCCGCCTCGATCCGCTCCAGCCGCAGCGCGATGCGCTCCCTGAAGCTGTCGTCGAACATGCCACCGGAGAGCGCCGCCTCGCGCGACGCCGACTGCACGATCTGCGCCACCGCATCGCTGCCGTCGCGGCTCGCCTGCTCGACCTCGGCAAGCTGCGTGTCGCGCTCGAGGAGCCCTATCCGCTGCCGCGCAAGCGTCGTCTTGCGGCGGATCTCGACGGTCTTGGCGAGCCAGACCGTCCAGGTCACGAGCGAGGCGAAGGCGAGCCCGATCATCACCGCCTTCACGACGATGTCGGCGCTCTCGAACATGCCCCAGGGCGAGAGGTTGCGCGGCAGCAGTGCGGCGTCGGCTGCGGCGAGGCTCGCGCCCGGCAGCATGCCGAACACGGCGCCCGCCAACATCCCGATACGTCGCCCAAGCCTGCGCTGCGACATGGTCGCCTCCCGTCCTTCGTCGGTCTCAGCCCGCTTTCGGTGCGAAGCGGTCCGCCAGCGCGTGGAAGCGCGCCAGCTGGTCGCCGCGCAACGCGCGCGTCTCGTCGCGGCCGACGAACACCTTGAACATGATGCCGCCGTCGAGATTGATGAAAGCGATGAAGGCCGACACCTTCCCCATGAACGGCCGCTCGACGAAGGCGATCGCCGCACAGCGCTCATGCCTGAGATGGCCGTGCAGGCCCTTCGGCTGCATCAGGTTGAAATAGCCGCGGCCTACTTCGCCTTTCGGAACAGCGCCGGTGAACTCGAAGATCGCGTCATCGGTGTGCACGATCAGCGTTACCTCACCCCATTCCGCGATGTCCTGCATCGTGGCGGCGAACTCGGCAGCGCCGATCCGCACCATGCTTTCGGGCAGCGCCTCAAGCACCGCGCGCGGCGTCACCTTGCAGTAGCGCGCGACGTCCTCGATGACTGCGCCGGGATTGTCGGCCATATAGGCCTTCAGCCCGGCGAGCTCCGCGTTCTGCACGGCCGCCTCCGTCACGCCGGGCTCTTGGCCCGCTCGGTGATCAGCACCTCAAAACCTTCGAATTTGGGATGGCCGAGATAGAGGCTGCCGCCGGTCTCGTTGCCGGCGCGAGAATGGGCGCGGCGAAACGCATCCGACCGGGTCCAGTCCTCGAACGCTCCCTTGCTACCCCACACCGTGTGGGTTGCATAGAGCGTGTGGTCCTCGGCCTCGGGGCCCTTCACCAGATGAAATTCGATGAATCCCGGCAGATCGCCGAGATAGGATTCACGGGTCTTCCAGACCGTCTCGAACGCCTGTTCCTTGCCCTTGATCACCTGAAACCGGTTCATTGCGATGAACATGAAAGTCTTCTCCTGTTGGCGGCGGCTGCCTCGGACGATGCCTTGGATCCTGCCGGTTGATCTCGTTAATAACATGAATGCGCCAAGGAGTACGCCAAGGCCGCGCTGGGGGCACCAGCGCGGCCGGAGCAACCTGGATGGAATGATCGGCTCGTCGCGTTACGCTCCACCTAGGTGAATCCTGAGCCCGGCCTTGTAGACGGTGCCCGGACCGGGGCTCGAGAACAGCACGTCGTTCTGCGTCGTGCCATCGGTCGAGGAGCCCGGGATCGCATAGGGCCGGTAGTACTGGTTCAAGAGATTGTCGACGGACGCTGTGAAGGTGATGTCCTTGGTGGCGTTCCAGGTCAGATAGAGATTGACCAGCTCGTAGCCGGTCGAGGGCAGATAGCCCGCCGGCAAATCGTTGTTGGCGCCGAACGAGGACCATTGCGCGGCAATGATCAGCGAGCGGTCGAGCAGGCGGACGCCGCCCGTCGTCGTCACCTTGCGCGGCGTGATGGTAGCGAGCCCGACATTGGTCCCGGTGTTCCGGCCGCGCATCAGATGGCCGGTGACCCCCACGAACCAGTCACCCGCGTCATACATCGTCTCGAGCTCAAGACCCTCGACGCGGGCATGGGCGATGTTCTGGTACTGGTAGAACTGGCTGAAGCGTCCGAACGGCGTCAGGGTCGGCGCCGAAGGGACGAGGTCGATATAGCCGTCGACGTCGTTGTGGAACACGTTGATCTTGCCGCGGAATGAATCGTTCGCGGTGAAGATGCCGTCATACTTCAGATTGATGCCGGCTTCCTTGTTCTTGCCGACCTCGGGCCGCAGCGCCGCATTGGGCAGGAAGCAGAACAGGCCGCTGGTGCCATCGGGGCAGTTGAACAGCGCCGGCCCGCCGCCGGTGGCGTGGCCGCCCGAGATCAGGGTCTCGGTGATCGACGGCGCGCGATAGCCTTCGGCATAGCTCACATAGGGCGTGAAGCCGGCCACCGGCGTGACGCCGACCGTGATCTTCGGCGACAGCCGGTCGCCGCTGGTCGTGGTGTTGATCGAGGTGAGCTCGTAATGATCGTAGCGGACCGCACTGACGAGCTCGAGCCAGGTCGAATAGTTCTGCTTCAATTGCACGAAGCCGCCCGACACCGTGCGCTGGCCGCCGGGCGTCGTGATGTTGGAATTGCCGCGGGAGTCGAAGGTCTCGACATCATCGCGGAAGGCGTCGAAACCGTAGGTTAGGGCGTTGCGCCAGTCGCCGAAATTGAAGCGCGAGGTGTTGTTGACGTCGAGGCCGACGGTGTCGAGCGAGTAACCGCGCTTGTCGCCGACGCAGCCGGAGATGTTGTTGCCGGGATCGGCCAGCGTGCAGACGCCGCCGCCGGTGCTGATGCGGTTGTTGTAGGTCTTGACCTGGTCGTTGTCGGTGCGGTTGCCGTAGACCGAGATGTTCCAGTCGAACAGCATGTCGTCGGGCTTGGAGTATCGCCAGCTCAGCGTGCCCGTGTAGTTCCTTGCATCGGAGGCGTAGACCGAGGAGCCGGCGATCGCCGCCAGCGGCGCCGCCGTGGTGGTCGGGCCGCGGTTGGGCTGGCCGATATTGTACTGGTAGTCTTGGAAGACACCGCCGATCTTGAACTCGTGGCCTTCGGCCGGGCGGATCGTCACCTTCATCAGGCCGGCCGCGATATCGTTGCCGGTGTTGCCGATCTCGGTGCCCGCGCCGTCCTCGTAGTTGCTCCGGGTGCGGTAGACCGCGCCGCCGAAGACATCGACATTCGGATCGGCGCGCACGCCGCCGAACACCGAACCCATGCCGCGGTCCTTGTTGCTGCCGAAGGATCCCGACATGTCGACGCCCCAGCGCTCGCCAGGACGCACCACATCGTCGATATCCTTGGTGCGGAACGAGACCACGCCGCCGATCGCGCCGGAGCCGTAGATGTTCGCGGTCGGGCCGCGCACCACGTCGACGCCGCCGACCAATTCGGGATCGAGGAAGAACGAGCCGTTGGCGTTGTGGCCTGTGCGCTGATAATTCTGCCGCGCGCCGTCGACCACCACGGCGACGCGGCCGAAGTCCTGCAGGCCGCGGATGTTGATGACGGTCGCCGGATCGTCGCCGCGTTCCTGGAACGAGACGCCGGGCACGTTATAGAAGATGTCGGACACCCGGTTCGGCTGCAGGCCCTGAATCTTCTCCAGCGTGACGGAGCTGACCGGCGCCAGCGCGTCGATCGCGCGCTCTTCGGTCTTGGAGGCGACCGCCGTGATGGTGTCGAGCGATTGCACCGGCACCGCGCCGATCTGCGCGCGCGCATTCATCGCCGGCGACGCCGCCGCCTGCGGGTTGGCCGCAGGCTTCGGCTTGCGTTGGGCCTGCTTCGGCCGCTCGGTCGCGGGACGCGCAGCCGAAGCATCGGCCGTTTGCGCCAAACCGCCTGCCGGCAGTGCTGCCGAAATTGAAAACACCGACGCACCCAACATCAAGGCGCGCGAAACCCTAGCCCCGTCAGCCATTCTAGCCCCAGCCCGATCTTCGCTCTTCTGGTTTGGCTGGCGTGCGCTCCACTGAGCGGCTTGCTGGCTACGTTGCGATGCAAGCCACAGCCTACATCGTGTGATGATTGGTTACGAGCCGGCAACAAAACGGTCAAGAATGCGGCAGCGCTGTTTACATCGATTGTAAAGTGCAGCCGTTGGAATGCGCTGTCGCCCGCTTATACAAGCAAGCATCATTTGAAGATTTCGTAGGCGCAGCACCACGAGTATGTCGGCAACTTCCGGAGACAACATCGGCGCGGCGGGAAAACAGGCCGCATCAGCGTCTGACGCTGCCAAAACGCTCATCATGCATGGGAATCGCCTCGACAGCCGCGACCTGTTCTCGGCTGAGCGCGAGATCATCATCGTGCATGGCGAAGAGCACTACCGCTTGCGGTTGACCTCGCAGAACAAGCTGATCCTGACCAAGTGACCGCCCCGATGACAATTTGTCGCACGCTCGCTCTGCTCGCGTTCTGCTGTCTGCTGCCGATCGGCGCAGCGGCCGCCGAGGGCATCACCGTGCACGACGCACGCGACCGCGACGTCGTGATCGACGATCCCACGCGGATCGTCTCGATCGGCGGCGCAATCACCGAGATCCTCTATGCGCTCGGCTTCGAGGACCGCATTGCCGGCGTCGATGCGACCAGCCTCTACCCGCCGTCCGCACTGCGCGAGAAGCCCGACGTCGGCTACATGCGTCAGCTGTCGCCGGAGGGCGTGCTCGGCCTGCATCCATCGCTGGTGCTTGCGGTGCAGGGCTCCGGGCCGAAGGAGACCATGGAAGTGCTGGAGGCGGCCAAGGTGCCGCTGGTGCTGGTGCCGGAGACGTTCTCGGAGACCGGGCTGGTGGAGAAGATCAGGCTGGTGGGCCACGCCATGGGCGCCGATCCGCGCGCCGCCTGCCTGGCCACGGCGGTGGAAAACGATCTCACACAACTGCGCACACTGCGCGCCAAAGTGGCAAAGCCGGTGCGCGTGATGTTCGTGATGTCGCTCCTGAACGGCCGGGCGTTGGCCGCGGGCCACAAGACCGCCGCGGACGAGATCATCCAGCTCGCCGGCGGCGTCAACGCGATCGACGGTTACGACGGCTACAAGCCGGTCAACGACGAAGCCATCGTGGCCGCGAAACCGGATGTCGTGCTGTCGATCGATCGCGGCAAGGATTCGCTGACGCCGGAGGCCGTGTTCGCGCATCCGGCCTTCGCGCTGACACCGGTCGCGGCCAACAAGGCCTTCATCTCGATGGAGGGGCTTTACCTGCTCGGCTTCGGGCCGCGCACCGCGGCCGCGGCACGCGACCTCTCGGTCAAGCTCTATCCGGCGCTGGCGCCGGAGGCCGCCACCTTCAAGCCGGCGGCGCTGACCGCGAACTGCCGGCAATGAGTGTGCTGGCCGAACGCCGCACGCGTGCGAACCAACGGCGCGCCGGCATGTCGCTGCGGCCGGCAGCGACACTCGCCCTGCTCTGCCTGCTTGCGGCGCTCGCAGCAAGCGCTCTGGTCGCCCTGACGGTCGGCGCCGCGGGTATCCCAATGGCACGGCTTCCCGCCGCGCTCGGACTATGGGCCGACGGCGCGGCCAACCCGCTGCTCGCGCGCGACCAGCTCGTGGTGTGGTCGATCCGGATCCCGCGGATCGCCGCGGCCGCGATGGTCGGCGGACTCCTTGCCGTATCAGGCACAATCATGCAGGGCCTGTTCCGCAACCCCCTCGCCGACCCGGCGCTGGTCGGCGTCTCCTCCGGCGGCGCGTTTGCCGCCGCGGCGGCGATCGTGTTCACCGACAGCCAGTTCGGCGAGAGCTTGCGCTTCCTGCAGCATCAGCTGCTGCCGATCGCGGCCTTCGCCGGTTCGCTGGTCACGACCATCGTGCTTTATGGCATTGCGAGCCGCGGCGGCCGGACCTCGATTGCGATCTTCCTGCTCGCCGGACTTGCAATTGCCGCGATCGCCAATGCCGGCATCGGGCTGCTGGTCTTCGTCGCCGACGACCGCCAGCTGCGCGACATCACCTTCTGGATGCTGGGTTCGCTGAGCGGCGCGACCTGGACCAAGCTCACGGCGCTGGCGCCGGTGCTGGCCGTGGCCCTGATCGCCTGCCTCTGGATTGCGCGCGGGCTCGACGTGCTCGTGCTCGGCGAGGCCGAGGCGTTCCACAGCGGCGTCGATGTCGAACGGCTGAAGCGGATCTCGATCGTGCTGGTGTCGGCGATGACCGGGGTCGCGGTTTCGGTCTGCGGCGTGGTCGGTTTCGTCGGCATCGTGGTGCCGCATCTGCTGCGGCTGGTGATCGGACCCGGGCATCGCCTGCTGCTGCCGGCCTCCGCATCGCTCGGCGCCATCCTGCTGGTCGGCGCCGACACGGTGGCGCGCACCATCGTGGCCCCCGCGGAAATGCCGATCGGCATCCTGACCGCGGCGATCGGCGCACCGTTCTTCCTTGCCATGCTGCTGCGCCAGCGCTCCCTGGTGTCGCTATGAGCGCGCTGCTGGAGGCGCAGTCGGTATCGATGACGGTCGGCGGCGCGGCGCTGGTCGATGCGGTCTCGCTGCAGATCGGCGCCGGCGAGATGGTCGCGATCGTCGGTCCCAACGGCGCCGGCAAATCGACCCTGTTGCGGATGCTGTCGGGCGATCTCCGTCCGTCGCGCGGAACGATCCGGCTCAGGCAGCGCGACCTCAACGCCTATGGTCCGCGCGAGCTGGCACGGCACCGTGCGATGCTGTCGCAGCACGTCAACGTCACCTTCCCGTTCACGGTCGAGGAAATCGTCAGCATGGGCGCCGGCGAGCGTCCGCGCGCGGTGACGCGGGCGCTGGTCACTGCCGCGCTGGACGAGGTCGGGCTGGCGCATTTCCGGTTCAGGCAATTGCCGACGCTGTCCGGCGGCGAGCAGCAGCGCGCGCATTTCGCCCGCGTGCTGGTGCAGCTCGCCTGCGGCGAGGCGCTGCATGGGCCGGGGCTGTTGCTGCTGGACGAGCCGACCTCGAGCCTCGATTTGCGGCATCAGATCGACCTGGTCGAAACCGCCCGGCGGCGCGCCGCGCGCGGCACCGCCGTGATCGCGATCCTGCACGACCTCAACCTCGCGATGCGGTTCGCCGACCGCATCCTGCTGCTGCATCGCGGCCGGCTTGCCGTCGACGGCGACCGTGCCGCCGCGATGCAAGCGGACACGCTGAGGCAGATCTTCGAGATCGACGCCACGATCGACTATACTACGAGCGGCGTGCCCTTCCTGCTGCCGCAGACGATGCGGCCGGCGGGCAAGGCGACGTAACGCCGCAAGCCTTATCCCGTCGCAACATCCGCGATTCACAAAACTGTCAGCCGGCTGTAACAGGCGGCTCGGAGAACATCGCATCGTTTATCCTTTGGGAGATCAACCATGCGCCTGTCACTGCTCTGTTCCGTCGCCTCGATCCTGCTCGCCACCTCCGCGTTCGCGCAGAGCGAGGGCGAATTCCTGGCGACGCTGGCAGGACATGCCGTGATGCCGGCGGAGAGCTTCATCGACGCCCCCGCGGATGCCCCGAACGATTTGAAGACATCGGGCAAGTACACCACCGGCAAGCGCGTCGACGCCATCGGCACCGTGATGGGCAAGTCCTACGAGCGGCCGACCGGCGTGTCGCTGCCATTCAAGGGCCAGCCGCTGCAAGGCCATTCCGGCATCAAGGCGATGCCCGACGGCTCGTTCTGGGTGATCACCGATAACGGCATGGGCTCGCGCTACAACTCGGCGGACTCGATGCTGTACCTGAACCGCTACAAGATGGACTGGGCGAACGGCAAGATCGAGCGTCAGGAGACCGTGTTCCTGCACGATACCGACAAGAAGGTGCCGTTCCGCATCGTGCATGAGGACACCGCCAAGCGCTACCTCACCGGTGCCGATTTCGACACCGAGGGCTTCCAGATCATCAACGACACCTTCTGGATCGGCGACGAGTTCGGGCCCTACATCCTCAAGGCCGACAAGACCGGCAAGATCCTCGCGGTGTTCGAGACGGTCGCCGACGGCAAGCCGGTGCGCTCGCCGGATCACTGGGCCGTGCAGTCGCCCGGCGCGCCCGGCGCAAGCTACACCAACGTCAATCTGCGCCGTTCCAAGGGCTATGAGGGCTTTGCCTCCTGCAAGGACGGCAAGTTCCTCTACGGCCTGCTCGAAGGGCCGCTGTGGGATGCCGACAAGAAGGACTGGGAGAAGGTCGACGGCAAGGAAGCCTCGCGCATCCTGGAATTCGACGTCGCGGCGGAGAAGTTCACCGGTCGCTATTGGCAATATGTGTTCGAGCAGAACGGCAATGCGATCGGCGACTTCAACATGATTGATCCGACCCAGGGCCTCGAGATCGAGCGCGACAATGGCGAAGGCACCGCCGACAAGGCCTGCCCGCAAGGCCAGCGCGGCGAGAACTGTTTCCCTGACCTCGCCAAGTTCAAGCGGGTCTACAAGATCGAGCTGTCCGACGCCAATGTCGGCAAGCCGGTGCGCAAGATCGCCTATATCGACCTGATGAAGATCCGCGATCCGAACAAGAAGGCCCGCAAGCCGCTCAACGACGGCGTCTACACCTTCCCGTTCTTCACCATCGAGAACGTCGACCGGGTCGACGAGACCCGCATCATCGTCGGCAACGACAACAATCTGCCGTTCTCCTCGAGCCGCGACCCGAACAAGGCCGATGACAACGAGTTCGTGCTGCTCGAAGTCGGCGACTTCCTGAAGGCGAAGTGAGCGGTTGCTCGCGCTACACACAACGGTGTCATCGCCCGGCTCAACCGGGCGATCCAGTATTCCAGAGGCGTCCGAACTCAACGGATGAGCCGCGGCGTACTGGATGCCCCGCTCAAGGCGGGGCATGACAGTGAATATGCGGAAGCAGTCCCGTCATCCTGAGGTGCGAGCGGAGCGAACCTCGAAGGATGCACGGCCCCGACGATGCCGCGCGGAGCAAGCCGGGCCGTCGCCCTTCGAGACGGCCGCTTTGCGGCCTCCTCAGGGTGACGGTGATGGAGCTGCCCCGCCTCACTCAGCGTTAGCTCGCTCCTTCTTCGTCCGAATTCCCGAACATAGGATCGCGCTGGACAAGGCGCCAACGGTTGTCTTGCAATTGCCCTTCTACCGAAGCGCTCGATGATGATAGCCTCGGCCGATACTTGAATCGCTTCGGGGCAAATCATGCGAGATAAATCCAGCCTGACCTGCATCGAGGCGTTCATCGCCGCGGGCTTCGTTGCGTACTTGGCCTGGGACCAGAGCTGGGGGCTTCCGCCCGGGCTCATCGCTTTGATTCTCGGCGTGATCGTCTACTTTGCCTACCTGGCCTTGATGCGACGGTTGGTGAGATTTCATCAGAACAGCTATGAGGTCGTGGCGACGATCTTGGCCGTTGCTTGGGGCGTGTTGGCTTACCTGGTCACGGGTGCGCTGCAGGCGGGGTTCGCCAATCAAATACCCGCCTCGCTGCTGATGCATCTGTGGCCCTGGATCGCGGCGATCGTGGCTTTCATTGGAGCACTCGCCAGCAAAGTGCGCTTCATGGACGATGTTCGCGAATATGTCGTCGGCCGCCGCGCGCGCTGGGACAATCAGCAATGGCTGGAGGAGGACGCGGGCTTCTAGCCCGCGTTCGCCGTCAAGCCGTCACTCCTTCTTGGTCCGGTAATCGCCGAACGTCGTGTCGCGCTGGTCAAGTTGGGCCTTCACGCTGCCGCCGTCGCGGCGGAAGCCGGCCATGTAGGCCTTGCTCGCCTCGGTGGTGAAGGCCAGCGCCTGGATCTCGGTGCCGGCGCGCATCGCGGCGCGGGCGCCCATGATCTCCATCGCGCGATGCACGCTGCGCTTGTTGAGCTGCTGCAGCTCGACCGGCACCTTCGCCGCGCGCTCGGCGAAATCCAGCGTCTTCGCCTCCAGCTCGGCGAGCGGGAACGAGCGGGTCGCATAGCCCCACTCGGCGGCCTCGCGGCCGGACATTGCATCGCCCGTCAGCATCAATTCCATGGCGCGGCGCATGCCGACCAGCCAAGGGTGATACTGCATGTCGGGCGGGCTCATCAGCCGCACCGGCGGATAGCCGATCTGGGCATCGTCGGCGACATAGACCACGTCGCAGGCGGTCGCGAGCTCGGTGCCGCCGGCGAGGCAATAGCCGTGCACCTGCGCGATCACCGGCTTTGCCAGATCCCAGATCGAGAACCAGCCCTCGACGACGTGGCGCGACCACTGGCCGGGGCCGGACGCCGAATGATAGGGCTGGTCGACGCGGTTGTCGGCGGAGAGATCATAGCCTGCCGAAAAACACGGACCCGCGCCACGCAGGATCGAGATCGAAATGTCGGGGTCGCGATCGGCCTGCTCCAGCACCTCGAAAATCTCGCCGCGCAAGCGGTTGTTCAGCGCATTGCGCTTCTCGGGCCGGTTCAGCGTGATGCGGCGGACGCGCGGACGCGGATCATCGACGATGATGTGCTGGTAGCTCATGGATCCTCCCGATCTCGGCTTTTTGCCGTTGGCAAAGTGATGCCCGAGATCGGGAGGGAAGTCATCGGCTGCCGGTGCAGATCAGCCCGCCGGCACCATCACGACGCCCTTGTCCTTGGGCCAGCGCATCCGCCAGGCGAAATTGACATCACGGACTTCACCGGCCTTGGCCTCGAACGCCCACTCCAGCACCCCGCGTCTGTCGCGCAGATTGGTTGTCGTCGCCGGCGTCGACGACGGCAGCATCTCGACCACGATATCGTCGTTCTCGCTGACCGGGAGCTGATCCTGGATCGCGACCTTGATCGGGAAGTCGTGGCCGTTGCGCACCGTGGTTTTGAAGGCGCGCTCGTCGGTCTTCGACGTCGTCACGATCAGGCCGGCGGAGCCTTCATTGCGCTTCACCACCGTGCGCTCGATTTTGACCTTGTCGTCGGCGCCGAAGCCGAGCCGCACGGTCTCGTCCTTGGCGGCGGTGGCCATCCGGCTGCGACCGACAAAGATGCCGTCGCGATAGATCGAGACCTGCCCCGGCAACAACGGCGCCTCGTCGGCCTGCACGAAGCTCGCCTCCAGGAACGCGGTCGGATCGATCACCGGAACGGCGCGCACCGCGAGATCAGGGGTGATCGTCGCCGTCGAGATGCGCAGGCTCTTGGCGCCCTCGTTGGCGGCGACGCTGACACGGCCGGGAATTTTGAACGTGGCCTGGAAGGCGCCGACGTCAGCTGTGGCCTCTTGTTCCGCAATGACCGCCCCCCCACCAAGGTGGAATTCCTTGAGCGCGTCGGCGACCGGAGCGGGCGCCGCGGCCGAGCGCTGTTGCACGCCATCCTCCCTATTTCGCCACGCAAGCGGCCGCGGCGGCTGCGGGTACTGCACGATCAGCGAATGGAGGTCGGGTGCATTGCCGCCGCGGGCGACGCGCACGGTGGAGACGGCGAGCGCGACGTTCGACCAATCCTCGCCGGTCGACTGGGTAATCTCGGCGCGGCGCACCAGTTCGATCGCGGGCTTGCGATCCCTGGCGCCGGTGTCGAGACGGGCGTCGTAAAGCGGCATCCAGCGGGCGTTGCGCACCGCATAGGTCACCCGCAATGTCGCGCGGGTCGCGGCCGCGGAGGCAAGCTCGATCCGCACCTCGAGCTTGCTCGGCGGCTTGGCGGCGCGATCGGCTTCGAGGTGTGCGATCTCGCGATCGATGTCGCGCTGCTTGCGCGCGGCGTCGCGGATCGCGGTGTCGGCGGTTGCGACTTCGTCCCCGACCGCAGAGAACGCGGCGCGCCACTCGCTGACCGGACGTGCCTCGCCCTTCTCGCCGATCCCGACCGGCGAGGCCTCGGCGAAGTGTTCGGCGAATTTGCGCCGCGCCTCGGCCGAGGTGATGATCCCCTGCAGATCCTCGCGCTGATCCCGCAGCGCCTCGATCCGCTTGTCGATCTCGGGCAGGTTCGCCGGCTCCACCGGGCGCGGCGGCCGCGCGTCGATGGCGCCGATCGTCAGCTTGCCGCCGGCCTCACCCTCCACGCGGAGCGAGGACGGATCGAGGCCCATCGGGAAATCCTTCGCGACGAGCGTGTTGTCACCGGCCGGCAGATCGAGCGTAATGACGCGGGTGACGCTCGCGCCATCGGGATAGACGGTCACGGCGTCGACCTGCGACGCCGCGTCGAGATTGGCCGCATGCAGCGGCCCGGCAACCAGCGCTCCCGCCAGCACCAGACTGGTGGTCACAAGACAATTCGCAATCTTTCGCATCACATCCCTCCGGGAAACATCGCATCGCGCGCGAGACGAACGGCACGCCGAACTCAAAGGCGCACCGTTTCTCGTGGTGAGACCCAGCGAGGAAAGGACTGGTTCGATTGAGGTTTCGGTGCGGCGCGACGATGGCGCGCTCGCGGCTGCCGCATGGCGCGGCGATGTCGAGCGGTCTCCTTTGCCGTCAATGCACGGAAGGCGGCATAAAAAAGCACGGCGCCCTGAGGCGCCGTGCTGCAGAATCTTGAGCAGTCAGCCGCGTTGCACGCTCAGCTGTAGATCTCGAACAGGCCGGCGCCGCCCTGACCACCGCCGATGCACATGGTCACGACGCCCCACTTGGCCTTGCGGCGCCGGCCTTCCTGCAGCAGGTGGCCAGTGAGCCGGGCGCCGGTCATGCCGAAGGGATGGCCGATCGCGATCGAGCCGCCGTTGACGTTGTACTTCTCGGGATCGATACCAAGCTGGTCGCGCGAATAGAGACACTGGCTCGCGAACGCCTCGTTGAGCTCCCAGAGATCGATGTCATCGACCTTCAGGCCGTGGCGCTTGAGCAGCTTCGGCACGGCGAACACCGGACCGATGCCCATCTCGTCGGGCTCGCAGCCGGCCGAGGCCCAGGCCACGAAACGGCCTAGCGGATTGAGGCCGCGCTTCTCGGCGTCCTTGGCTTCCATCAGCACCACCGCGGCGGCGCCGTCGGACAGCTGGCTGGCATTGCCGGCGGTGACGAACTTGCCCGGACCCTTGACCGGCTCAAGCTTGGCAAGGCCTTCCAGCGTGGTCTCGGGGCGGTTGCACTCGTCGCGGTCGACGACGTAGTCGACGATCGACTCGGCCTTGGTCGCCTTGTCGACCACCTTCATCTTGGTCTTCATCGGGACGATTTCGTCCTTGAACTTGTTGGCCTGCTGCGCGGCCGCCATGCGGCGCTGCGACTCCAGCGAATACTCGTCCTGGTATTCGCGGCTGACCTTGTAGCGCTCGGCGACGATGTCGGCGGTGTCGATCATCGCCATGAAGATGGCGGGCGCGGTCTTGAGCAGGTCCGGATCGATCGATTCCTTCGGCGCGCCGCCGCCGGGAATCGAGATGCTCTCGACGCCGCCGGCGACGATGCAATCGGAGCCGTCGGAACGGATCGAATTGGCGGCCATGGCGATGGTCTGCAGGCCCGACGAGCAAAAGCGGTTCACCGAGACGCCGGCGGTCGACTTCGGCAGGCCGGCGAGCAGCGCCGCCTGGCGGCCGATGTTCGGCGCGCCATGCGCGCAATTGCCGAGATAGCAATCCTCGACATAGTCCTTGTCGACGCCGGCGCGCTCGACCGCGTGCTTGATGGCGTGCCCGGCCAGCGACATCGGCGGGGTGATGTTGAATCCGCCACGGCCGGACTTCGCCAGGCCGGTGCGCGCGTAGGAAACGATTACGGCTTCACGCATTGTTTTCTCCCTCTGAGATCGCCGGATAGTGGCGCGTCTTGACGCCTTCGTACACATATTTTGGACACTGCAACAGGAATACCAGACGCCCCGGAACGGCAAACGCCGCCGCCGGGGCCGGAGACGGCGTCATGTTCCGCAGATCGGAATTTGGGTGTGCTTGAACGAGATCCGGTGGTGACCACGAGTTCGCTTTGCCCCCTCTCCCGCTTGCGGGGGAGGGCTGGGGTGGGGGTATTTCCGCAATCGAGAGTCTTCGTGAGGAGAGAGCCCCCACCCGGATCGCATCTATCGATGCGATCCGACCTCCCCCGCAAGCGGGAGAGGTGAAGCGAGTGTGCGGACAAACCGCCGATCGCAAAAACTAGAACGTCAGCGCCTCTTAGAAGGTGAGCGCCTTGGCCTGCTTCACCTGCGGCAGCGACTGCACCTTGGCGAGCAGATCCGCCGGCACCGCACCGTCGACCTCGACCAGCGCGATGGCGTCGCCGCCCTGCTTGACGCGGCCAAGATGGAAGGTCGCGATATTGATTTTCGCATCACCCAAGAGGCTCGCGAACGCGCCGATGAAGCCCGGCTTGTCCTCGTTGGTCACGTAGATCATCGACTTGCCGAACTCGGCGTCGACGCGGATGCCCTTGATGTCGACGAGGCGCGGCTTGCCGTCGGCATAGACGGTGCCGGACACCGAGCGCTCCTGGCGCTCGGTGGTGACGGTGACCGTGATCAGGCTTTCATAGTCGCTCTGCGCGGCGCGGACGACCTCGTCCACCACCATGCCGCGCTCCTTGGCGACGACAGGCGCCGACACCACGTTGACCTCGCCCAGCATCGGCCGCAACAGGCCGGACAGCACCGCCGAGGTGATCGCCTTGATCTTCATCTCGGCGACGTGGCCCTCATAGGTGATCGTGGTCTTGAGGATACCGCTCTCGGTGAGCTGGCCGGCGAACGAGCCGAGCTTCTCGGCGAGTTCGATGAACGGCCTCAGCTTCGGCGCCTCTTCCGCTGTGATCGATGGGAAGTTGACCGCGTTCGAGATCGCGCCCGACAGCAGATAGTCCGACATCTGCTCGGCGACCTGCAGCGCGACGTTCTCCTGCGCTTCGGTGGTGGAGGCGCCGAGATGCGGGGTGCAGATCACGTTGGGATGGCCGAACAGCACGTTCGAGGTCGCTGGTTCCTCGACGAACACGTCGAAGGCGGCGCCCGCGACGTGCTTGGAATTCAGCGCATCGACCAGCGCCTGCTCGTCGACCAGACCGCCGCGGGCGCAGTTGATGATGCGCACGCCCTTCTTCATCTTGGCGATCGCGGCCGCGTCGATGACGTTGCGGGTCTTCTCGGTCAGCGGCGTGTGCAGCGTGATGAAATCGGCGCGCTTGAGCAGATCGTCGAGCTCGACCTTCTCGACGCCGATGTCCCTGGCGCGCTCCGGCGACAGGAACGGATCGAACGCGATCACCTTCATGCGCAGGCCGAGCGCGCGGTCGGCGACGATCGAGCCGATATTGCCGCAGCCGATCACCCCTAACGTCTTGGCGGTGATCTCGACGCCCATGAAGCGGTTCTTCTCCCACTTGCCGGCCTGGGTCGAGGCGTCGGCTTGCGGGATCTCGCGCGCCAGCGCCAGCATCAAGGTGATGGCATGCTCGGCGGTCGTGATCGAATTGCCGAACGGCGTGTTCATCACGATGATGCCCTTGGCGGTCGCGGCCGGAATCTCGACATTGTCGACGCCGATGCCGGCGCGGCCAATCACCTTCAGCTTCGTCGCCTTCTCGATGATCTTGGCGGTCGCCTTGGTGGCCGAGCGGATCGCAAGGCCATCATAATTGCCGATGATCTCGGCCAGCTTGTCCTTGTCCTTGCCGAGGTTGGGCTGGAAATCGACCTCGACGCCGCGATCCTTGAAGATCTGCACGGCGGCGGGAGACAGCGCGTCGGAAATCAGAACCTTGGGTTTTGTCATGTGACTGTTCCTCTGCCCTGCAGCGGGCGGGTCTCTTGGACCAATGTGGTGAAGTCTCTGATCACTTCTCCCTCTCCCCGCTCTTGCGGGGAGAGGGTTGGGGTGAGGGCAGCCACGGGCGAGGAACAAGCCGAAAAGGCCCCTCACCCGGATCGCTGCGCAATCCGACCTCTCCCCGTAAGAACGGGGAGAGGTGACAAGAGAAAGCTTAGGCCGCCTTGGGCAGCGCTGCCTTGGTTTCGGCGAAGGCCCAGTCGATCCACTGCGTCAGCAGCTCGACGTCCTTGGCTTCGACGGTGGCGCCGCACCAGATCCGCAGGCCGGCCGGCGCATCGCGGTAATACGCGAAGTCGAAGCCGGCGTTCTCCTTCTCGACCAGCGCGACCAGCTTCTTGCAGAAGTCGGCCTGGGCGTCTGATGGAAGCGAGGTGATCGCGGGATCGGTGAACTTCAGGCACACCGAGGTGTTGGAGCGGATCGCGGGGTCCTTGGCCAAGAAGTCGATCCAGGGCGTCCGCGCCTTCCAGTCGGCGAGCGCCTTGGTGTTGGCGTCAGCGCGAGCGATCAGCGCCTTCAGGCCGCCGATCGACTTCGCCCAGTTCAGCGCATCGAGATAATCCTCGACGCAGAGCATCGACGGCGTGTTGATGGTCTCGCCCTCGAAGATACCCTGGTTGAGCTTACCGCCCTTGGTGAGGCGGAAGATCTTCGGCAGCGGCCAGGCCGGCTTGTAGGTCTCGAGCCGTTCCACCGCACGCGGCGACAGGATCAGCATGCCGTGTGCCGCCTCGCCGCCGAGCGCCTTCTGCCAGGAGAAGGTAACGACGTCGAGCTTGGCGAAATCGAGCGGCTGCGCGAAGGCGGCGGAGGTCGCGTCGCAAATCGTGAGGCCTTCACGGGTTGCGCTGATCCAGTCGGCGTTCGGCACGCGCACGCCGGAAGTGGTGCCGTTCCAGGTGAAGACGACGTCGGACGCGGGATCGACCTTGGCGAGATCGGGGATTCCACCGTAAGCCGCGTTCAGCTTGGTGACGTCCTTCAGCTTCAATTCCTTGACGATGTCGCTGACCCAGCCCTCGCCGAAGGATTCCCAGGCGAGCGTGGTGACGGGCCGCGCGCCGAGCAGCGACCACAGCGCCATCTCGACCGCGCCGGTGTCCGACGCCGGCACGATGCCGATCTTGTAGTCCGCAGGCACCTCGAGCACCTCGCGCGTCAGTTCGATCGCGAGCTTGAGCTTGGCCTTGCCGACCTTCGCACGATGCGAGCGGCCGAGGGCGGCGTCCTTGAGATTGTTGGGGTTCCAGCCGGGGCGCTTGGCGCAGGGGCCGGAGGAGAAATGCGGCACGTTGGGCCGCGAAGCGGGCTTCGCTGCAGTCATCATCTACCCTTCCAGATAGCTGCCTCTCGGTGGGGAGAGGTTTCCCGCCGTCGGAAATAGTGGAAGGGCACCAAAACGTCAAGGAAGTTCCGACTTTTCCGGGACAGCCGGGGGATCACGGCTGATTGATGGAGCGTCCTCGACCTGCTGCATCGTCTCCTGATCGAGCAAATCCGCCGCGAGAGTCATGATCTTAACTGCCTTGCGCCGGCTCGATATTTTCAAAATGCTCTTATCGCCGGCCTGCACGATATACTCGTTGCCGACCCGCACGATCGAATAATCCGACATCCAAATCCCCAGTTGCCCGCCGCCCCGTGGGAGACGTCCGACATACCGGACTCGTTCCGACCCGTAAATTCACGGAGACCGGCTTAGTTTATTGGCTGTTAACCGGATAGCGCAGCAGCGGCTACCGCAGGCATTGCCTTGTGTGCGGCACAACTCGCACAGGTCAGAAGCGCAGCGTCATGCCGACATGGCTGCGCGCGAATCCGAGCCGCTCATAGAAGCGCTGCGCATCGACGCGCGTGTGATGCGTCAGCAACTCGACGAGCATGCAGCCTTGCGCACGCGCCTCCGCGACCGCCCACTGCACGAGCTGCTCACCGATGCCGCGGCTGCGGCAGTGTGTTGCGACGCGGACGTCCTCGAGCAGGCCGCGCGAAGAGCCCTGCGAGCTGATACCCGGCAGCACCGCAAGCTGCAGGCAGCCGACGACGGCGCCCTCCCCGTCGACGGCGACGACAAGCTGCAGGTTGGGATCACGCTCGACCCGCGCGAAGCCGTCGTAATAGCTTTGCGGCAGCGGATCCGCGATCCGTTCGCGCGCACTGCCGAGCGGATCGTCCGCCAGCATGCCGACGATGGCGGCGACATCCTCGCGGCGGGCGCGGCGGATCGTGATCGATGAAGCTTCACGCATGGCGAGGTTTACCCGAGATCAGCGGACCGGCGGCAGAGCGAGCACATGCTCCGCGTTGGCGATCCAGCGGCGGATCATGGGATAGCGTTCGAGCGCGAGGCCGCCATCCTCCGCAACGCGCGTATAGGCCAGCAGCGAGACGTCGGCGAGCGAGAACGCATCGCCGACCAGGAATTTCGTACTGGCAAGATGCCGCTCCAGCTGATCGAGCGCCCCATAGCCGCGCTTGATGAGATTCGGATCGATCTCCGACACGGCCTTGCCGAGATACACGGTCTGAAAGCGGCAGACGGCGACATAAGGCTCGTGGCTGTTCTGCTCCCAGAACATCCAGGCATCCATCTGCGCCGCGCGATAGGGATCGCCGGGAATCAGATCGCTGCCGCGCGCGAGATAGCGAATGATGGCATTGGATTGCGCGAGCGTGCGGCCGTCATCCAGTTCGACCGTCGGCACCTGGCCCCAACCGTTCAGCTTGAGGAATTCCGCGGTGCGGCTGCCGCCCTTCATGGTGTCGGTCTCGACCCATGTGTACGGCAGCGCCAACTTGTCGCACACCCATTTCACCTTCAGGCAATTGCCTGAATTGGCGTCGCCGTAGATTTTCATCTGAGGTCGCTCCGCTTGCGGAGCAACATCCGATCAGCCGCAGTTTGCGGTGTCAAGCGAAGCGGCGTGTGTCAGAACTTGTAGCCGATGGCGGCACGTACGCTGTTCTGCGTGACCGACGTGTTCTTGACCGGGCTGAACTTGACGTATTCCCACTCGCCGCGCACGAAAACACAATTCCACAGCATGTATTCAAGGCCGAGACCAGCGGTCCAGCCGGCAACGTAGGCGTCTGTTTTCGCATCTGTCGCGGTTTGGGCAAACTGCGGGAGTGCAAAGGTGGTCGAACTTCCGTCAGCAAAGTTGATCGTTCGGTTCACGGAGCTTGTGACCGTGCGCGAAACATCCATTCGGCCGACTGCAAGGCCGCCGAAGACGTAAGGCAGAAAGTCACCGGTTGCCCAACCTGCGCGGCCGCGGAATGTCATCTCATCCTTGAGCTTCAGCGACGCGCTTCCGTTCAACGTCACGCCGTCCGCGGCAGTGGCGCCGGCCGGCAAGACCAAGTTTGGCTGAGCGACTTGAATCGGACCCAGACTTCCGGAGGTCGTTGTCGTAAGGCCGGACCAATAGGTATAGTTTGCTTCGACACCCACCACGACGTCGTCAAACTGATAGTTGCGTCCGACAAATGCTCCGAAGCCCGAGCTTTGCGCGTTGACCCGGCCCAGCAGATTGAACTGGGACGTCGGCCCCTGCAGCGTGGTGTTGCGGAAGATGGAATTGGTCAGGGAAGCAACGCTGCCCCCGAAGTCGGTGTTGATCCATGTCTGGCCGGCCTGACCGCCGACATACCAGCCGTCCCAGTTTCTGGTTGGCGCGCTGGAAGCGGGAAGACTGCCGCGAAGGAAATCAGGCATGTCGGCCGCCTGTGCGCCGGTCACCGCCCCGAACATCATCGCCGCCAGCAAGAACCTACGCATTGCAACGCTCCATCCCACTCACCGAATGCGCGTTGATCATCGCCTGTTAACCTTAACCAATCGTTGTCGCCGCGAGCTTTTCGACCATTCAAGTTGCAGAAGCTCGCGACATGACACGCAAAGAAAAACGGCGCGGGGTGATCCCGCGCCGTTTCAATCGTTAACCATGAAGGCTCGAAATTAACCCTCAAATTAGCCCTTGCGGATCAGCGGGGGCGGCGGCGGGGGGGGCAGCACGTCGCAGCAGGGCAAAGCGAAGCGCACGCCGAGCTTCACATCCTGCGAGGTCATGTCGCGGAACTGGAAGCTCGAGGGGCCGGCCGGCGTGCCGTCGAAGAAGTGACCCTGGCCGTGGCCGGCGGTGCCCATGTCGAGGTAGCGATAGGCCAGTTCAACCGTGAAGTTGTTGGTGACCTTGTAGGCGACACCGGCATGCAGCGCCCAGGCGAGGTTGGTCTTGGTCGCGCCGTCGGCGACGAAGGAACTGGTCAGGCCGGACCCGCTCGGGAACGTGGCGACGTCGGAGAAGGCCGAGGTCTTGATCGTCGCGGCACCGACACCGGCGCCGATGAACGGGGTCAGGCAACCCCAGGTGCCGAGATCGGCGTAGACGTTCACGAGGCCGACCCAGCTCTGGACACCGCCATGATAGGTGTCGCCCAGCGAGCTGGGCCCGGGGAACGTGAAGAAGTCGGTGCCGTTGAAGCTCACCTTCGAGCGATATTCACCGGTGATGTCGGCACGGAACCAGCTGTTGAACTGATAGCCGACGCCGACGCCGAACAGCATGCCGCTGTCGAAGCCGGTGCCGAACTGACTGAACGCAGTGCCGGGCGGCAGCGTGTCGTAGGCATTGGCGTGCAGCTTGGCCTGGGTGTTGGTCATGCCGATGTCGCCGCGCAGATACCAGCCGCCGAAATCCTGGACCGGCGGAGGAGCATACGCCATCGGGGGCGGCATGATCGGCATGTCGGCAGCGAACGCCACCGAGGACAGCAGGGATGCCGCGCCTGCGGCAATCAGGGTCGTTACGCTACGCATTGGCTTCGTCCTTTTGGGCCAGTGAGGCGACACGAAAGCCCCACGTCTGAAACTCACGGGCGGGACGATGCCAGCAAATGTTTAAGCGGCACTTAACCCTAATTTTTAAGGTTGATTTTCTCTCACCTTTTGCTGCGACTGTTGCTTATGGGTCCATAAAAGCGCGAGTGCGGTGGCGAAAGATGGCGATCTCGCCACAGGTGCTAATGAAGCGTTGACGCAGGTGCAGGGTTTACCGCGCACGCAAGCCATGAGTGTTAGCGAGTGCTTAATGCGGAGCGGCGCCCTCGCCGCGGACGTTCAGCGAACGGCCTTCGGCATCTTCGGCAGGAACACCGCGAGCAGGCCGATCGCCGGCAGGAATGCGCACAGCTGATAGACGAAGGCGATCGAGGTGTGGTCCGCGAGCTTGCCAAGCACCGCGGCGCCGAGACCGCCGATGCCGAAGGCGACGCCGAAGAACACGCCGGAGATCATGCCGAGGCGATGCGGCATCAATTCCTGCGCGAACACGATGATCGCCGACGTCGCCGACGAAATGATCAGGCCGATCACGACCGTCAGCACGGCGCTTGCGAACAGGCCGGCATAAGGCAGCGCCAGCGTGAACGGCAGCGCGCCGAGGATCGAGAACCAGATCACGTATTTGCGGCCGAAGCGGTCGCCGAGCGGCCCGCCGATGAACGCGCCGGCGGCATTCGCCGCCAGGAAGATGAACAGATAGAGCTGCGCCGCCTGCGTCGAGACGCCGAACCGGTCGATCAGATAGAAGATGTAATAGCTCGACAGGCTCGAGACATAGAGCTGCTTGGAGAACAGCAGCGCGACCAGCACGACGAGCGCAAGCATCACGCGCCGCTGGTCCGGATGGTCGGGATGCCGCGCGATGGTGACGGCCTTCTTGCCTGCGATCTGCGGCTTGTACCAGGCGCCGATGCGCCAGAGGATCATGATGGCGAGGAACGCGATCGAGGAGAACCAGGCGATCGAGGGTTGGCCGAACGGCACCACGATCAAAGCGGCGAGCAGCGGCCCCATCGACGTGCCGAAGCTTCCGCCGAGCTGGAACACCGACTGCGCGAAACCATAACGTCCGCCGGAAGCCAGCCGCGCGATGCGCGAGGATTCCGGATGGAACACCGCGGAGCCGAGACCGACCAGCGACGCCGCGACCAGGATGATTCCGTAGGAGTGCGCGACGCTGAGCAAGAGCAGTCCGAAGAAGGTGAAGCCCATGCCGATCGCAAGCGAGAACGGCTGCGCCTTCTTGTCGGTGAAATGCCCGACCAGCGGCTGCAGCAGCGAGGCCGTGAACTGGAACGCCAGCGTGATCATGCCGATCTGCGCGAAGTCGAGCGCATAATTGTCCTTCAGGATCGGATAGACCGAGGCGATCAGCGACTGCATCGTGTCGTTGAGGAAGTGCGAGAAGCTGATGCCGGCGAGCACGACATAGGCCGGCCCCGCAGCGGCGGCCGCCTTCGCGGCCTGCGCGGCCGTCAACTCCGGCACCGGCACCGGTTCGCCCAGTGCCCGTTGGCTTACGACGGGCTTGTTCAATGCAGCATTCCCGGACAGATTCGCAAAAATACCTCCGTGTCGTACGACGCGGAGGTGAAGTGGACCAGTTGCACTAGCCGATGGCAGCGATGCGCTGTGCAGTCAGCAATTGAGCTCAATCCCCGTCATCCCCGCGCAAAGGCTTCGCCTTTGTCGCGAGGAGCCTGCGCAGCAGGCGTCTCGAAGGATGACGGGACCGGCAGATGCGAGATTGGAAACAGCAGCCTTACGCCGCCGCGGCGTGGCCGAGTGCGCTGACGATGTTGTCGACGACCTCTTCCACCAGGATGCGATCGTCGCCCTCGCCCATGACGCGGATCACCGGCTCGGTGCCGGAGGGGCGGATCAGCAGGCGGCCATGGCCGTTGAGGCGCTTCTCGCCGTCGGTGATCGCGGACTTGACCTCGGCGTCGTCGAGCGGCTTGCCGCTGCGATAGCGCACGTTCTTCAGGATTTGCGGCAACGGATCAAACCGCCGGCAGATCTCCGACACCGGGCGGCGCAGCTTCTGCACCACGGCCAGCACCTGCAACGCGGCGACAAAGCCGTCGCCGGTGGTCGAATAGTCCGACATGATGATATGGCCCGACGGCTCGCCGCCGAGATTGTAGCCGCCGCTCAGCATCTGCTCGAGCACGTAGCGGTCGCCGACCGGGGTGCGAACCATCGAAATGCCGTGGCCCTGCAGGAAGCGCTCCAGCCCGAGATTGGACATCACGGTCGTGACGATGCCGGGCTTGGCGAGACGCCCCTCTTCCTTCCAGCTCTGCGCGATCACCGCGAGCAGCTGGTCGCCGTCGACGATGTGGCCACGCTCGTCGACCAGGATGACGCGATCGGCATCGCCATCGAGCGCGATGCCGATGTCGGCGCGCATCTCGCGCACCTTCCGCGACAGCGCTTCCGGCGAGGTCGAGCCGCATTCCTTGTTGATGTTGAAGCCGTCGGGTTCGACCCCGATCGGCACCACATCGGCGCCGAGCTCCCACAGCGCTTCCGGCACCACCTTGTAGGCGGCGCCGTTGGCGCAATCGACCACGACGCGCAGGCCGTCGAGCGAGAGGTCGCGCGGCAGGGTGCGCTTGGCGAATTCGATGTAGCGGTCATGGACGCCGTCGATGCGGCGGGCGCGGCCGAGGCTCGCGCTCTGCGCCAGGCGTCGGTCGAGCGATTCGTCGAGCAGCTGCTCGATCTGCTTCTCGACATCGTCGGAGAGCTTGAAGCCCTGCGGGCCGAACAGCTTGATGCCGTTGTCCTCGAAAAGATTGTGCGACGCCGAGATCATGACGCCGAGATCGGCGCGCATCGACTTGGTCAGCATCGCGATTGCCGGCGTCGGCATCGGGCCGACCAGCAGCACGTCCATGCCGACCGAGGTGAAGCCTGCGACCATGGCGTATTCGATCATGTAGCCGGACAGCCGCGTGTCCTTGCCGATCACGACGCGATGGCGATGGTCGCCACGCTGAAACACCAACCCTGCGGCCTGCCCCACCTTGAGCGCGAGCTCCGGCGTGATCAGCCCATTGGCGCGGCCCCGAATTCCATCGGTCCCGAAATATTTGCGGCTCATGATACCCCCAACACGGACCTCTCGAACCACCCGGCGAGAGAGTCCTGAACGCCTACCAGTGTAGCGTGCATCGGCCTTATAGACTGCCAGGCGCTAAAATGACTTCAAAAAATATGATGAATCATTACCGCGGCCGAACCGCGTTTTTCGGCATTAAGGTGCTGAAAAGTATAACATTATGGCCCTTCAGGCAATCCCCGGGAACGGGTGCTGTCCCCTACCTCTTGTCGCCTCGCTTGACGTGCTGATCGCCCTTGCTGGGGGCCGGCTGGGTGACATTGACGGGGTCGGAACCGGGAAACGTCTCCTCCAGGCCCTCTTCCAGGGCCTCGTCGAGCTGGCGCTTTTCGGCATTCTCGTCTGGCTTCGGCTTGGAGCCTGATTGCGTCATCGTGCTCTCCCATCCGTCTTCAGATTTGGCGTGCCATCCAACCATGCTAGATGACGGCAAGACCGAACATCCGCAAGACGTCTGCATCGAACTTGCGACCGAGAAGAGGGCCGGGAACGTCCATGAAGCACATTACCTGCATCGAAGATCTACGCCAGCTGCACAAGCGCCGGGTGCCGAAGGCGTTTTTCGATTATGCGGACCGCGGCTCCTACACCGAGGACACGCTGCGCGCCAACTCCGAGGACCTGCAGCAGATCAAGTTCCGCCAGCGCATCCTGGTCGATGTGTCCAAGCGCAGCCTGGCGACCACGATCCTCGGCGAGCCCTCGGCGATGCCGCTGATCCTGGCGCCGGTCGGCCTGCTCGGCATGCAGCATGGCGACGGCGAGATCTACGCCTGCCGCGCGGCGCAAGCGGCCGGCATCCCGTTCACCCAGAGCACGATGTCGATCTGCTCGATCGAGGACATCGCGGCCAGTGTCGACAAGCCGTTCTGGTTCCAGCTCTACGTCATGAAGGACCGCGGCTTCATCAAGTCGCTGATCGAGCGTGCGATCGCGGCGAAATGCTCGGCGCTGGTATTGACCGTCGACCTGCAGGTGATCGGCCAGCGCCACCAGGACATCAAGAACGGCATGACGGTGCCGCCGGAATGGTCGCTGTCGAAGCTGATCGACTTCGCGAGCAAGCCGTCATGGGTCGCCGGCGTGCTGCGCGGCAAGCGCCGCAGCTTCGGCAACATCGTCGGTCACGTCAAAGGCACCGAGGATCTGACCAAGCTGTCGGAATGGACCGCCTCGCAGTTCGATACCACGCTGAACTGGAAGGACATCGACTGGATCCGCAGCATCTGGCCGGGCAAGCTGATCCTTAAAGGGATTCTCGATGTCGAGGACGCCGAGCTCGCCGCCAAGACCGGCGCGCAGGCGATCGTTGTCTCCAACCATGGCGGCCGCCAGCTTGACGGCGCGCCGTCCTCGATCGAGGTGCTGCCGGAGATCGTCGACGAGGTCGGCTCGAAGCTCGAGATCATGTTCGACGGCGGCATCCGCACCGGCATGGACATCATGCGCGCGCTCGCGCTCGGCGCGAAGTCCTGCATGATCGGCCGCGCCTATGCCTACGGCCTCGGCGCCGGCGGCCAGGAAGGCGTCGCCAAGGCGCTCGACATCCTCGGCAAGGAGCTCACCACCACGATGGGGCTGTGCGGCGTCAACACCATCGCCGAGATCGACGACAAGGTGCTGGCGGTTTAGCGCGGCTACACACTGCCCGTCGTCCCGGGCAAGCGAAGCGCGACCCGGGACCCATATGTGGACGGCCCCCGTGGCACAAGAGCTTTCTGGGATTGGTCGGATCGCTGTCATCCATATGTCCGGCCTGTTTGATGCGATCGTGTTGATCGCTGGGCCAAGATGGTTTCCGCGACGCGAGTGCCAAACAACCTGGCGACCTTGTGAAGGCCAATGGGTCCCGCGGCTTGTCTCGCGTTCTGGATCGATCGATCATTCCATCTGCTCTTGCAGCTCCGGTTCGTCCGGCGAGCGCTACGTCCGGCCGGCCGACCTGTTAGGTGACAGCGTTCATGCGTGCGGCATCATAGCTCTCGCCGGTCGCCATCAGCTTCCAGGCGATGCGGGCCACCTTGTTGGCGAGCGCCACGGCCGCAAGCTTCGGCGGCTTGCGCCTGAGCAACGCCACGAGCCAGCGCGAGGGGTGGCCGCGCCCGAGCCTTGCCTGCCGGATCACCGCGGTCGCCCCGGCCACGAGCAGGCGACGCAGGGTCTCGTCGCCAGCGCGGGTGATCTTGCCGAGCCTGGTTTTGCCGGCGGTGGAATGGTCCTTGGGCGTCAGGCCGAGCCAGGCCGCGAACAAGCGGCCGGAGCGGAAGGCGTGCGGGTCCGGCGTCTTCATCACAAGCGAGGTCGCGATGATCGGACCGACCGAGGGGATCTGGGCCAGACGACGGCTTGTGGCGTTGGCCTGGTGCCAGGCCAGCAGCCTGGCCTCGACCGCCTTCAGCTCACCCTGCAACTGCGCATAGTCACGGCCCTGCATGGCGAACAGCTCGCGCGCCATAGCGGGAACGCTCTCGTCCTGCGTGATCCGGGCCAACAGCGGCTCGATCTTGTCCAACCCCTTCGGCGCGATCAGGCCAAACTCCGCCGCGTAGCCGCGGATCGCATTGCTGAGCTGGGTACGGCGGCCGATCAGCCCATCGCGGACACCTGCAAGCATCAGCGCGGCCTGCTGTTCGGCGCTCTTCACCGGCACAAACCGCATCCGCGGTCGGCCCATCGCTTCGCACACCCCATCCGCATCTCGCCCGTCGTTCTTGTTCCGCAGCACATAAGGCTTCACCAACTGCGGCGCTATCAGCTTCACCTCATGGCCAAGCTTGCCAAGCTCGCGCCCCCAGTAATGAGCCGCCCCGCAGGCCTCCATCCCGATCACGGTCGGCGGAAGCTTGGCAAAAAACTCAAGCACCTGCTTGCGCGACAGCTTCTTGCGCAACACCGGCTGTTCCGCCGCGTCAACTCCATGCAGCACAAAAATATGCTTCGACGTATCCATCCCAATACGGATAATCTCTCTCACGGACGGTCTCCTTGTCTGAGATTTACAACAACCTCATTCTGGCACACTGATGCCGTAGGGGGCCGTCCACACCATCAACCACAGCCCTGCGAGATTTGGCACGGCTGTGGCCACAACACTGTTCAACAATGATGATCGGTGGTTATGGGTCCCGGCTTTCGCCGGGACGACGTGTTGAAAGAGCTTCGCCTCAGGTCACATCGGCGGTGCGATGCCGTCGCGGCCGACGTTGACGCGGTTGGCTTCCAGCGTGCCGTCGTCTTTCTTCACCGCGCCGAAGATGATGATCTTGGCGCCCGGCTTCAGCTCCGACTTGTCGCCCGAGACGAAGGTGACGATCGGGGTCCCCGGCGGCACCACGACCTTCTTCTCACCGTCCTTGTATTTCACCAGGATGTTCTGGCCGTCGGTGCCCTCCACCGTCTCGGCGACGGTGGCGTTGGTCATGGTCGAGTTGGCACGCAGGTCCCAGGGACGAAAACCTTCCGCGGCGCCGCGCTGGTTTTCCGGGAAGATGTGAACCGCGATCGCCTTCTGCGTTCCGTCAGGCTCCGGCATCGCGGTGACGCCGATATAGGAACCGGGCTTGATCTCCGACAAATCGGTCTTGGCGACACCGAACACCGCGACGTTGTCGGTCGTGCGCACCTTCATATCGTCGCCGTCGCGCGACTTGATCGACAGCATTGCGCCGTCGACGGCTTCGATGGTGCCGCGGATGCGTACCGTCGGCGGCTGCTGCGCCGATGCAGCCGAGGTGAAGGCAGCGAGAAGCAATGCGGCGAACAGCGTCGATTTCGGCATGGTGTCCCTCATGGGTTTGGCTGGCGAATCAGGGAACACCGGGGAGTTGAAGGTATTCCGTGCGGCCACCTCCCCTTCGCGGGAAGGTGGCGCGCACGACAACTACGGACCGGATGAGGATGCTGTTACTGCGATAACGGACAGGTGATGCGCGTGCGTGTGCACGACCGCCGTGGCCGGACAGTCTCGTCGTCCCGGGCAAGCGAAGCGCGACCCGGGATCCATAACCACGACGCTGCGAGATTTGGCGCGCTGTGGCTCCAGCTCTTCTCAACAATTGTCATCGCTGGTTGATGGTGTGGACGGCCCCCTACGGCATCAGTGTGCCAGAATGAGGTTGTTGTAAATCTCAGACAAGGAGACCGTCCGTGAGAGAGATTATCCGTATTGGGATGGATACGTCGAAGCATATTTTTGTGCTGCATGGAGTTGACGCGGCGGAACAGCCGGTGTTGCGCAAGAAGCTGTCGCGCAAGCAGGTGCTTGAGTTTTTTGCCAAGCTTCCGCCGACCGTGATCGGGATGGAGGCCTGCGGGGCGGCTCATTACTGGGGGCGCGAGCTTGGCAAGCTTGGCCATGAGGTGAAGCTGATAGCGCCGCAGTTGGTGAAGCCTTATGTGCTGCGGAACAAGAACGACGGGCGAGATGCGGATGGGGTGTGCGAAGCGATGGGCCGACCGCGGATGCGGTTTGTGCCGGTGAAGAGCGCCGAACAGCAGGCCGCGCTGATGCTTGCAGGTGTCCGCGATGGGCTGATCGGCCGCCGTACCCAGCTCAGCAATGCGATCCGCGGCTACGCGGCGGAGTTTGGCCTGATCGCGCCGAAGGGGTTGGACAAGATCGAGCCGCTGTTGGCCCGGATCACGCAGGACGAGAGCGTTCCCGCTATGGCGCGCGAGCTGTTCGCCATGCAGGGCCGTGACTATGCGCAGTTGCAGGGTGAGCTGAAGGCGGTCGAGGCCAGGCTGCTGGCCTGGCACCAGGCCAACGCCACAAGCCGTCGTCTGGCCCAGATCCCCTCGGTCGGTCCGATCATCGCGACCTCGCTTGTGATGAAGACGCCGGACCCGCACGCCTTCCGCTCCGGCCGCTTGTTCGCGGCCTGGCTCGGCCTGACGCCCAAGGACCATTCCACCGCCGGCAAAACCAGGCTCGGCAAGATCACCCGCGCTGGCGACGAGACCCTGCGTCGCCTGCTCGTGGCCGGGGCGACCGCGGTGATCCGGCAGGCAAGGCTCGGGCGCGGCCACCCCTCGCGCTGGCTCGTGGCGTTGCTCAGGCGCAAGCCGCCGAAGCTTGCGGCCGTGGCGCTCGCCAACAAGGTGGCCCGCATCGCCTGGAAGCTGATGGCGACCGGCGAGAGCTATGATGCCGCACGCATGAACGCTGTCACCTAACAGGTCGGCCGGCCGGACGTAGCGCTCGCCGGACGAACCGGAGCTGCAAGAGCAGATGGAATGATCGATCGATCCAGAACGCGAGACAAGCCGCGGGACCCATTGGCCTTCACAAGGTCGCCAGGTTGTTTGGCACTCGCGTCGCGGAAACCATCTTGGCCCAGCGATCAACACGATCGCATCAAACAGGCCGGACATATGGATGACAGCGATCCGACCAATCCCAGAAAGCTCTTGTGCCACGAGGGCCGTCCACATATGGGTCCCGGCTCCCGTGCGCAATTGCGCACTAGGCCGGGACGACGTGTTGAGAGACTGGCGTTCGGGTCACATCGGCGGGGTGAGGCCATCGCGACCGACGCTGACGCGGTCGGTCTCAAACGAGCCGTCGGGCAGCTTCTTCATGAAGGCAATGACCTTGGCGCCGGCCATCAGGTCCGCCTTGTCGCCGGGAACATAGGTCACGACCGGCGTGTCGGGCGTGACCTGTACCTTCTTCTCGCCGTCCTTGTACTTGACCAGCAATGTATGACCGTCATTGCCGGCGACGGATTCCGCGACGGTGGCGTTGGTCATGCTGCTGTTCGGCTTCAGATCATACGGCCGCGAGCCTTCCCCGGTGCCGCGCATGTTTTCGGGGAAGACATGCACCTCGACCGCCTTCGGCACGCCGTCGGGCCCCGGCACCGTGGTCGTACCGATGAAGGAACCGACCTTGATGTCGGACAGCGCGATCTTGGTGAGGCCAAGCACCACCATATTGCCCGCCATGTGCAGCTTGACGTCCTCGCCGCTGCGCGACTTCACCGCCAGCGTATCGCCATCGACGCTCTCGACGGTTCCACGCACCCGCGTCGGCGTCGGCGGCTGCTGGGCAAGCGCGTAGAGCGTGGATGCCGACACCATCGCGAGCGCAATGAACGGACGAGTGAAGTGGGAACGGCTGGCAGGCATCATTGATCTCCGGGAGGGAACGCGGGGGACTAACACGAGACACCGCTCCGGAGACGCTATTCCAGGCCTCAAGTCTTTGTGAGATCGGCTTCGACAAGCGCACGCAGCTCCGGCGTGACGTGCGGGCGCTGGCCGAACCACAGCTCGAAACCGCGCACGGCCTGATGCAGCAGCATGCCGAGCCCGTCGGCGGTCTTCAGCCCCCGCGCCGCTGCCGCGGCAAGCAACGGCGTCACCAGCGGCACATAGACAAGATCGGAAACAACCGCGCTCTGCGGCAACAACGCGACATCGATCTCGAGCGCGGGCTGGCCATGCATGCCAAGCGACGTCGTGTTCACCAGCAAACCTGCGCGCGGCAAGAGCTCGCCGACCGTGTCCCACGTCGCCGGATGAACGCGCGCGCCGAATTGCTCTGCGAGCGCGCGGGCGCGGTCGATGGTGCGGTTGACCAGATGCACGCGCGCAATCCCGCGCTCGATCAGGCCGAACACCACCGCACGCGCCGCGCCGCCGGCGCCGAGCACCAGCGCGTCTTCCGTGTTGTCCCAGCCGGGCGCGCGGGCGTCGAGATTGTTGATGAAGCCTTCGACATCGGTGTTGGTCGAGCGCAACTCGCCATCGGCGAACCACAATGTGTTGGCGGCGCCGACGGCGCGGGCGCGCTCATCCGGAGCCGACAGCGCGAGCGCGCGCTCCTTGTGCGGAAGGGTGACGTTGGCGCCGACGAAGCCGCGCAGCGACAGGCGGAACAGGAAATCCTTGAAATCCTCCGGCGGCACCGCCTCGATCACATAGCCGCCCTCGATGCCGAGCGTGCGCAACCAGTAATGATGGATCAGCGGCGAGCGGGAATGCGCCGCCGGCCAGCCGATCAGGCACGCGGCGCGGGTTTTGCTTTGGGTGTTGCCTTGGGATGTCATGGCCGTGACATCGGCCAAGGCAGGCGCGCTGTCAATCCGTCCGCTTCGCGGTTGCGGCAACCAGCGCGCTGAGGGCGAACGCGGTGCCCGCGGCAAACCAGATCGCGGCGAGGTTGATCCAGCGGTAGGCGAGTGCGCCGGCAAGCGCGCCGGCGACCATAGCCGCCCATAGCAGCAAATTGGGCAGCCAGGCCCAGGGCGCACCGCCGGTCAGCGCGGCGGCGATCAGCTGGCCGGCCTTCACCAGCGCCCCGGTGACATAGGTGAGGCCAAGCCCGGCCCCGCCTTCAAGCTGGAACACGGCGTTCTCGAGCCCCATCGCCAGCACGATGGCGGCGACCGCCGTGTTCGGCAAGCCATACGCATAAGCCAACGCCGCCGCCATCAACAGCAGCGCCTCGGCGAGCAGGATCAGCGGCTGGCGATACGCGAAGCGGCCGAGCACGACCAGGCTGCCGGCCGCGGCGCCGGCGACGAACAGCACGATCAGTTCCAGCGCATCCAGGGCGTGCTGCCAGTGGCCCTCGGCCAGCGTCACGCCGAGCCGCGTCGAGTTGCCGCTCATGAATGAGACGAACAACCCGCCAAGATGCAGATAGCCGATGCCGTCGACATAGCCGGCCAGCGCGCTGAGCGCGCAGGCCAGCGCCAGGTTACGGCGGGATTCAAGCATGATGTCGTTGCGCCCCAATCAGGGACACAAGCTAGCGGCCTCCGGCCATCCTGCCAACGATCACGCCCACGCGGGGCGTGATCGCGGCAGCAGTCTCACGCCGCGTCGCGATGCGCGGCGATGATCTGGTCGGCGGCGCGGCCGGTCACTTCGGCCATGCGGTCGAACTGACGGGTGAAGGTGCCGGCGCCGGCGGTGGCCGAGCGCAGCTCGACGATGAGGTCGCCGATCTCGGATTCCGGCATCGTGGCACGGACGCAGTCCCAACCGCTCCAGCCCTCGCGGGTGTCGAAGCCGAGGATCTGGCCGCGGCGCGCCGACAGGATCGCGTTGATCTTGGCGGTCGCGTCGGTCGGACAGACGATCTCGACCATATGGATCGGCTCCAGCAGCACCGGCTGGCACTGCGGCAATGCCTCGCTGACGCCCACCCGCGCCGCGGTGCGGAACGCAAGGTCGGAGGAGTCGACGCTGTGATAGGAGCCGTCGGTCAGCGTGACGTCGACGTCGATCACGGGGAAGCCGAGCGGGCCGCGCGCGAGCGCGTCGACCACCCCCTCCTCCACCGCGCCGATATAGTTGCGCGGCACCGCGCCGCCGACCACCTTCTCGTGGAATTCGAAGCCGCTTCCGCGCGGCTTCGGCTTGATGTCGAGCACGACATCACCGAACTGGCCGTGGCCGCCGGACTGCTTCTTGTGCCGGCCGCGCTGGGTGACCGCCTTGCGGATGGTTTCCTGATAGCCGATCGCCGGCGGATGCGATTTGACGTTGACGCCGTAGCGGTCCTTCAGCCGCTCCTGCGCGACGCGCAGATGCATCTCGCCCTGCCCCCACAGCACGGTGTCGTGGGTGCGCGGGTTCTGGATCATCGTCAGCGACGGATCCTCCTCGTTCAGCCGCAGCAGCGCCTGGCCGAGCTTGACGTCGTCCTTGCGGTCGGTCGCGGCGATCGAGATCGACAGCACCGCCGCGGCGGGCTCGACCTTGACCAGCGAGGCCGGGGCGGTCTTGCCGCTCGAGACCGTATCGCCGGTCTTGATCGCGTCGAGCTTGCCGAGCGCGACCGCGTCGCCGGCTTCGGCCTGCGGCCGCTTGCTGTCATGCGTACCCGACACCGCGAGGATGCCGGAGACGCGCCCGCTTTCGCCGGACGAGGATTGCAGCGTCGCGCCGTCGTCGAGCCGGCCTGCGAGCACGCGCGCCAGCGACAGCTTGCCGCCGTGCTGCAGATGCACGGTCTTGAACACATAGGCCAGCGCATCCTTCTGGTCCTTGATGCCGAGCCGGCTGGCAGTCTCAGTGACGCCGGGCGCCTCGTGGCGCAGCGCCTTCATCAGGCGGAGCACGCCGTTCTCGCGGCTCGCCGCACCAAGCAGCACCGGACAGATCAGCCCTTCGCGCAATTCGCGCGCGAGATCGTCGAACACCGCATCGCGCGGCGGCTGGATATCCTCCAGCAACTGCTCCATCAGCGCATCGTCGTGATCGGCGAGCTTTTCCAGCATCGAGAAGCGCGCTTCCTTCTCGCGATCGAGATTGCCGCCTTCCAGCGCCATCACCTCCGACGGCTTGTGCTCGCGATAGACGAAGGCGCGCTCCAGCGCGAGATCGACAAAGCCTTCGATCAGATCGCCGTTCCAGATCGGGATCTGGCGCAGCACCAGCGGCACGCGCGACGCCGGCTGCAGCGTCGCAAGCGTCTCGCGGACGCGCTTGTTGGCACGGTCGATCTTGTTCAGGAACAGAAAACGGGGAATCCCGAGCTCCTCGAGCTCGCGCAGGATGATCTGCAGCTGCGGCAGCTTCTTCTCGTCAGCCTCGCAGACCACGACCGCGGCATCGACCGCCGGCAACGCGGCACGCATGTCGTGCGCGAATTCGATCGAGCCGGGGCAATCGATAAAGGTGTAGCTGTCCCCCATAAAGGTGGTGGTCGCGGCGGTCAGGCCTACGCCCATCTTGTGTTGACGTGCCTCGGGGCTGGCATCGCCGACGGAGGTTCCGGCATCGACGCTGCCGGCAGTCTTGATGGCGCCAGTACGCGCCAGGATCGCTTCCAGAAGTGTGGTTTTACCGCTTTGGAAAGGGCCCACCAGCGCGATGCACCGTGGACCTCGGGGACTTCTGACGTCTTGTCCCATTGCCGCCTCCTCGTGTTGGAGCTCGGCCCATGATTGGGTCGGCGACCATTTATGGTCTGCCTGCGTTTGGCGTTTGGCAAGCGGGAAAACGTCGCTGCGGTGCGGCGTCGCAGAAGTTTGCGATAGCGGAGCTGCGCGCCACCATTCGCCGGACGATTGCGTCCGATGCGTCAGTTCCTAAACGGCGCAATCTCGCGCCAGCGCTGCGCGATGTCGAGCAGGCGCTGCACGGCCGGCGACACATCTTCCTCGCGCCACGCGATCGTGAGCGCAGCCGTCACCATCGGCGCGGCAAGCCGAACGTACGCCACGCCGCGACCGGTTTGCGCGCGCGCCGCGCCTTCAGGTACGAGCGACACGCCGACACTGGCGGCGATCAGGCCGATCGCGGTTTGCAGATGCAGAACTTCCTGTGCGAGCCGCGGCGTGAAGCCGGCGGCCTGGCAGGCGGCGACGATCAGGCTGGTGACCGACGGCTCCGGCTGCGCCGGATAGAGCACGAAGGCATCGTCGGACAGTTCGGCGAGCGCAATGTCGCCGCGCGCCGCGAGGGGATGCGCGCGCGGTAGCGCCGCGACATAGGGCTCATCGAGGATCAGGCGCTGGGCGAGCCCCGCTTCGGGCAACAGCGCCGGGCGCGCGAAGCCGACATCGATCCGGCGCCGCCGCAACGCCTCGGCAATCTCCGCCGCCAGCATCTCGTCGAGCACGAGCTCGACATCGGGACAGGCATCGCGATAGGCGCCGACGATATCGGGCAGGCCGGCAAACATGGCGGAGCCGACGAATCCGATTGCGAGCTTGCCGGCGTGGCCGCGCCCAACGCGCCGCGTGTCGGCAACCGCACTCTCGAAACTTGCGAGCAGCGCGCGTGCACGCGCAAGAAACAGCTCGCCGGCCTCGGTGAGCCTGACAGGACGGCTATTTCGCTGCAGCAGCGTCACGCCGAGCTCATCCTCGAGCTGGCGGATCTGCTGGCTCAGCGGCGGTTGTGCGATGTGCAGCCGCTCGGCCGCACGGGTGAAATTCAATTCCTCGCCGAGCGCCACGAAATATCTGAGGTGTCGTAATTCCATGCCGGCGATATAGCACGACGGCCGGCGCCGGCAGCCATACGCAATAGCTCTGCTACCGTATCGAACGGGTATTGGACCGGACGCGCGAACGCGGACAGCCTGCGGCAAACCACAGGAGGTCGCCATGACGGCACTGGAAAAAGCTTTCGCGGACGCGGCCGCGGCCGGCATCACGCAGCAGAAGATCGAGATCGGCGGCCTGTCCGTCAACGTCGCGCGTTTCGGCAAGGGGCCGCCGCTGCTCCTGCTCCATGGCTGGCCGGAGTTCTGGCTGGTGTGGCGCCCGCTGATGCTGCGGCTAGGCGACAGTTTCGAGCTGATCGCGCCGGACCTGCGCGGCTGTGGCGACACCGGCAAGCCGGTGCCGGGACCTGACGCGTCCGCCACGGCGGAGCGCCACGCGCTGGACATGTTCGCGCTCATGGACGCGCTCGGTCACGACCGCTTCGGTGTGATCGGCGGCGACCTCGGCGCCTATGTCATGCAGGCGATGTCGCATCGTCAGCCGCGGCGGCTGACCGGCACGCTCTATCTCTGCACGCCCTATCCGGGCCTCGGCCAACGCTACGGCGAGCCCGGCCACCTGATCGAGGTCTGGTATCAATACTTCCAGCAGCTGCCATGGGCCGCGCAACTGGTCGAGAGCTCGCGCGAGTCATGCCGGCTCTACTTCCGCCATTTCCTCGACCATTGGTCGGGCGACAATCCCGCCGTATTCGGCGACCTGCTCGAAGCCTATGTCGATAACTTCATGAAGCCGGGCAACATCCAGGGTGGCTTCGACTGGTATCTCTCGTCCGCGCCCAATCGCCGGCTCTGGCTGGAAGGCAGACTGCCGGCACAGACGCGCATCGAAATCCCTTCGCGCTTTCTCTGGGGCCGGCGTGATCCGTTGATCTCGCCGGAATGGTCGGACCGGCTGGGGGACTACTGGAGCGAACCTTCGATCAGGTTCGTCGACACCGGGCATTATGTTCACGCCGAGGCGCCCGGGATCGTTGCCGAAGAAGCCCGCGGCTTCTTCGGCCGATTACGGACCGGTGCACGCACGCTTTAGCGGCCGGGACGCAGCTCCAGGCTCTCGAGGCCGGCGGCGATGTTGACGCCGACCTGGCCCTGCACGCTGAGCGGCTGCAGGGCGATCGTGTTGTCGGAGCCGCCGACCAGCACATTGCCGCCGACGCCGACGCCGAGCGTCGCGCTGCCCTGCGCGCCGGCGTAATTGCCGGAGAGCGCACCCGGCCCGAGCCGCTCCACCGGTGCATAGACGCCCCAGGCCAGCGCCGACTCCTGGGTGATGCCGAGATCGATGCCGACCTTCTGGATGGTCGCGATGTAGCGATCCTCAGGCAGGCCGTTGGCGCGCAGCACGCAACCGAGATGGGTCACGGAGCCGACGATGAAGCCGACGCTCGCGCCACCGCGGCATTCCAGGACGCCGACCTGCACGCGCTGGCTCGGCTGTTGGCCGTTGGCGCCAACGATTGCGGTCAGCGTGGCGATGGCGGCACCGGCAAGGAGAGTGAAGCGACGCATGTTGGAGAGTCTCCGGCTGAGGGGCATGACGCGAGCAGAGAACAGAACGGCGCCGTGTCTGCGGCGCCATTCGCATCCTATGCCACAACATCGATTGTGCAGCCAGAATTTGCGGTGCCCGGCCACCAATTGTTGCAGGATGTGGCGCTAATGCTTGCCCCGCGCGCCCTGCAGAAGCTGTCACGCAACAGACAACAAACGACAGACGGCAAAAAAGAGGCCCGCTTTCGCGGGCCTCCTTGATCGAACACCGACCGACTTAGTGGTGGTGATGATGACGGTGGTGACGATGATGCCGGCGCGGACCAGCGGTGCGGACCGGCTCGAGATCGATCCCGGCGATGCCGGCCGCAACGTTGAGGCCGGTCTGGCCCTGCACGCTGATCGGCTGCAGCGCATAGGCGTTGTTCGGCCCGCCGAACAGGAAGTTACCGCCGGCACCGAGGCCGACCGAAGCGTTGACGCCGACGCCGCCGTAGCTGCCGGCAAGCGCACCGCGCGGAAGCTGCGTGGTCGGCGCGCTCACGGCCCAGGCAAGCTGGGTCGTCGCGGTGACGCCGAGGTCGACGCCGATCCGCTTCACGGTCGCAACATAAGGCTCGGGACGGCGGCCGCCGCTCTGGAACACGCACTCAAGGCGGGCAACAGAGCCGACGACGAAGCCGACGTTCTCGCCGCCCTGGCATTGCAGAACCCCGGCCTGAACCTGCTCGGGTGCCGCGTTGGCGGTGGCGAACGGCGCCAGCAACGCAAGCGCTGCAAGGGTGAGAGTCGAAAGTCGCATTGATCTGTCTCCGCAAGGTGAACTGAATTTGTGCGGCGGACAGAATGCAAGGGTCGTGTCCAAAACAAGGCAGTTCGCAAAGAGGCCGTAAAAACTTCCAGCGTGTGGCATCGATGTTCGTGCACACACGCGTGAGATGAGCACGTTGTGATTTGACTCCGCGATTTTACCGACTACGCGACGTCGCTGCACAAACAGAAACGCTCCCGCACCAGGTGCGGGAGCGTTTCTTGGCTTCTCAGTTCAGAACCGATTACCGCAGATTACCGCAGAAGCGCTGGATGCGCTTGCAAGCATCCTCGAGATCCGAGGTCTTGGTAGCGTAGGAGATGCGGAACGCGGGTCCGAGACCGAACGCCGATCCCTGCACGACCGCGACGCCTTCGCTCTCGAGCAGCTCGGTGACGAACGCCTCGTCGTTGTCGATCACGTTGCCCGAGGGCGCCTTCTTGCCGATCGTGCCGGCGCAGGACGGATAGACGTAGAACGCGCCTTCCGGCCGCGGGCACTCGATGCCGTTCGCCTGGTTGAGCATCGACACCACGAGGTCGCGACGCTCCTTGAACACCTTGTTGTTCGCGGCGATGAAGTCCTGCGGACCGTTGAGCGCCTCGACCGACGCCCACTGCGCGATCGACGACGGGTTCGAGGTCGACTGCGACTGGATCGTCGCCATCGCCTTGATCAGCTGCGCCGGGCCGCCGGCATAGCCGATGCGCCAGCCGGTCATGCAGTAGGCCTTCGACACGCCGTTCACGGTCAGCGTGCGATCGTACAGGCTCGGCTCGACCTGCGCCGCGGTGGTGAAGACGAAGTCGTCATAGACGAGGTGCTCGTACATGTCGTCGGTCATCACCCAGACATGCGGATGCCTGACCAGCACGTCGGTGATCGCCTTGAGCTCGCTCCGAGTATAGGCCGAGCCGGTCGGGTTCGATGGCGAGCACAGGATCACCCACTTGGTCTTCGGCGTGATCGCCTTCTCGAGATCTTCCGGGCGCAGCTTGAAGCCGGTCGAGGCCGGGCAAACCACCGGCACCGACTCGCCGCCGGCTAGCGCGACCATCTCGGGATAGCTGACCCAATACGGCGCCGGGATGATCACCTCGTCGCCCGGATTGATGGTCGCCATCAGCGCATTGTAGAGCACCTGCTTGCCGCCGGTGCCGACGATGATCTGGTTCGGCTTGTAGCTCAGGCCGTTCTCGCGCGAGAACTTGTTGATGATGGCTTCCTTGAGCTCCGGAATGCCGCCGACATCGGTGTACTTGGTCTTGCCGGCCTCGATCGCGTGGATCGCAGCCAGCTTGATGTTGGCAGGCGTGTCGAAGTCAGGCTCGCCGGCGCCGAGGCCGATGACGTTGCGGCCCGCGGCTTTCAGCGCGCGTGCTTTGTCCGTGACCGCGATCGTCGCGGACGGCTTCACACGGTCGAGCGCAGCGGACAGGAAGGCCATTATCATCTCCTGGCAAACGTCGTGAGCCGTTCGGCCACGACTTGATTTGAATGGGATCGCGGCACCCTAGGCCTGTCGCCGCTGCATCGCAAGAAGCTTGGCGGTAAAGCACGAAAACTTTCCCGCATGGCTCGCAACATGCGCAATATTCCGCAAGTTCCGGCCCCGAATGACTCATATCCGGCAAGTCCGCTGATGGCAGCTCCAGCCTTGCCGGCAAGGCCTGCGGCCGCGTCCGCCGGCGCGGATTGCTCCGAGGACAATTGCCGTGCGGCGCTTGCCTGATGGTGCCGACGGCAGACGGTCCGTGCAGCCGCCGACGGGCACATCGCGCGATAGGGATGGCGCGTTAACGTTTGTGAATTGCCGCGCGCCGGCCAAGGTATCGACCACGGCATCGATGGCACCGACCGGCACCGTGCACAGCGTCGCGCAGCCGTGATCCGAGTTGTTCTGCCGTGTTGATGGAGTCGTTCTGCACGCGTGCAGTGCGGTAGACGTTTCGACTTTTTCCACGTTGCAGGGCTTGCGACGCACCCCTGTCGGCATCATTGTTTAGCGGCATTGCGGTGTGACAGGCCGCGCAATTTCAAAGCGTACCGTCTCCTTGCAGCCCGACTTCCTGATCGAGTGAACCCCGACGCAATGTACAAGCTCTATTCGATGCAGCGCTCCGGCAACAGCTACAAGGTCCGGCTGGCGCTTGCGGTGCTGAACACGCCCTACGAGGCGATCGAAATCGACATCCTGCGCGGCGAGAGCCGCACCCCGGACTTCCTGGCCAAGAATCCGAGCGGCCAGGTGCCGTTGCTCGAGGTTGCCGAAGGCCGCCATCTCGCCGAGTCCAACGCCATCCTCTGGTACGTCGCGATCGGCACGCCGCTGGCGCCGGAGTCGCGGATCGAGCGCGCCGAGGCGCTGCAATGGATGTTCTTCGAGCAGCACGCGCTGGAGCCGAATATCGGCGCCGCCTATTTCTGGCTGTCGCTGGTCAAGGGAGGGCGCGACCTGCAGACGCATGCGCTGGAGGACTGGATGGAGCGCGGCTATGCGGCGCTGCAGGTGATGGAAAATCACCTCAAGGGGCACGCCTTTTTCGCGGCCGAACAGTTCACCGTCGCCGACATCGCCCTCTACGGCTACACCCACGTCGCCGACCGCTGCGACTTCGACCTGGCGACCTTCCCGTCGATCCGCGCCTGGCTGAAACGGGTCGAGCAGACCCCCGGATTTGTCGCGATGGATTGGCAGCCTGGTGCCGGGGCCGAGCCCCAGGCCCGCCTTGTGGCAGGCGTTTGAACGACCGGGTCTGAATTCCGGGAATAGCGGGGAAACTGCCCAAATATCGGGCAAGACCCCCGCCGAGGCCGCATTTTCGCCGTTTTCGAGGGACCTCGCCGCCGCAATGTTGCCGGTGACGCTGGGCAGATTCGCTCGGATGTCGCGAGTGATTCGCTCGCGGCCTGAGGGATTTAGACCATGAAACGGTGGTCCGGCACGGCAGGCTTCCATGGCCGCCCTGCCCCAGTGGCATCATCCCGCCTGACCAACGCGATCGCCACGTCGCTCGCGCTTGGCGCACTGACGCTGTGGCTCGTCGTCGCGGTGACGCTGCTGGCGAGCAACATCAGCATGGCGACATCGATCCCGGCGTAATCCAGCAATTTCCAATTGGCACCTGATCCGCGGCAAGGCGCGGGAGAGACAGCGGCGCGACATGATGAAGACCCCCGTCGGACTTGTGACCGTGACGCTGTCGGCGGCGATCCTGCTTGCGGCCTCGCTCCTGATCGTGACCGGCACGCAGGGCGAAGACCGCGCGCACCCGGCGCACGTCACGACGCCTGCCGCCAAACCGGCCCCGCACCGCTAGACTAGCGCAAGCGCGCTAGCTCCATTTGTGGAAGATGAAGAACGCACCGGCGGCGATGAAGGCAAATCCGAGCGCGTGATTCCAGCCCAGCGGCTCCTTCAGATACAACACCGAGAAGCCGGCGAACACGACCAGCGTGATCACCTCCTGCATGGTCTTGAGCTGCGCCGCGCTATAGACCTCGCTGCCCCAGCGATTGGCCGGCACCGCCAGCCAGTATTCGAAGAAGGCGATGCCCCAGCTCACCATGATGACGATGGGGAGCGAATGATCCTTGAACTTGAGATGGCCGTACCAGGCGAAGGTCATGAAGACGTTCGAGGCAAACAGCATCAGGATCGGCAGCAGCGAAGGCGAAATGGCGGGCATCGATGTCCTCTTTCAAGCAAAGCACGCGGTAACCCGCAGGCCCGGAACCGGGTTCCATGCCGATCTGCATATCATTTGATTTGAAAGCAGCGAAAGCTGGTTCTGCTCGCGCAAGGCCGGCTTAACGGTCGGGGCGGAAATCCTGGCACCGTTGCGGAGCTGTCGTCAAACTACCGCTTTATCGTTTGTTTGACAGACAGCGAGAACGCGCATGCGGTTTGATTGGCGTGCAATTTCAGGTCCGGCCCTGACGGCGATCACGGCGCTTGCCGCGTTCCTGATCGACCGTCTCCTTGTCCCCGTCCCCAATCCGGCGCCGCTGTTCGTCTGCATCGTGGCGCTCGCCAGTTCAATCAGCGGCATCAGCTCCGGGCTGATCTCCGCGGCAATCGCGGTGGCCGCCTCGGCGCTGTTCTTCCTCGATCATCGCGCGCTGCCCGGCTACGACGCCGCCGACGTCGCGCGGATGCTGATGCTGGCCGCGACCGCGGCCGGCACCGCCCTGATCACCGGAATGCTGCGGCAGAAATGGATCGACGCCTTTGCCGCGGACCAGCAGCATCACGCCACCTCGGAGCGGCTCGCCGCCGCGCTCGACCAGGTCGACATCGGCATCGTGCTGCTCGACGCCGACACCCGCGCCGAATTCATCAACCGCGCTTTCCGCGAATATTTCGCGCTCTCAGACGCGCAGGCCGACAGCAAGCCGCCGTTCGTCGCACTGATGTATCATGGCCGCGACACCGGCGCCTACGAATTGCCGGAAGACGAGCTGAGCGCGTTCATCGCCGAGCGCATCGCGATGATGCGATCAGGCGATTCCACGCCGATCAACCTCAATCTCGCCGACGGCCAAGTGCTGCGCTTCAGCTGCACGGCGCTGCCCGACGGCGGTCGCATGCTGAGCTATACGCCCGTGACCGACCTTGTGCGGCACACCGACGATCCGGCGAAGGCCGACGAATATCGCGCGCAGCGCGCCGGGCGCGAACGCCATCTGGCGCGGCTGCTGCGCGCCGCCGAATGAGGCGCGACCACCTCCGCAATTGATCCCGCGAGATAGCGACGGTAGAACTTTCGCGAGCGATGCGCAGACATCGTGCAACGCGGGATCATCCAAGGTTCGCTCATGTCCGACGACGTCACCATCCGCTTCGTCACGCGCGACGATTACGCCCAGTGGCTCCCTCTATGGGACGGCTACAACGCCTTCTATGAACGGTCAGGACCGACCGCGCTCGCGCCCGAGATCACCGCGATGACGTGGCAGCGCTTCTTCGATGCCTACGAGCCGGTGCATGCGCTGGTCGCCGACGCCGGCGGCACGCTGCTCGGGCTGACGCATTATCTGTTTCACCGCTCGACCACGGCGATCGCGCCCACCTGCTATCTGCAGGATCTCTTCACCAGTGAGGCCGCGCGCGGCAAGGGCGTCGGCCGCGCCTTGATCAACGGCGTCTACGCGCAGGCGAAACTCGTCGGATCGCCGCGCGTCTACTGGCAGACGCATGAGACCAACCACACCGCGATGCAGCTTTATGACAAGGTCGCGGACAAGCCCGGCTTCGTCATCTATCGCAAGATCATCTGAGCGCGCCTGCGCGGCCTGTGGATTGAATGGAGATGTCACCGGCGCGTTACAAAGCCCGGCTAGGCTTCCGCTTGCGTAAGATCAGGCCCCCCGTCTCAGATCTTCGCCCCGAGCGGTCCCCGTCAGTCGCCGCGTCTGACCGGGACCGCTTTTTTTGTGACATTGCCGTCCGTGATAGGTGCCATGCGTGATCGGCGGTAGGGCGGCACCTTGCCGCCCCTCGGCGTGCTTGTCACAATGCACGGCATCCCTCGCCTATCCCACAGGATTGTCTCATGGAAATTCGTAATCTCGGCGGCTCCGGCCTGCGCGTGTCCGCGGTCGGCATCGGCTGCAACAATTTCGGCCAGCGCACCGATCTGGAAACCTCGCGCAAGGTGATCCACAAGGCGATCGATCTCGGCATCACCCTGTTCGACACCGCCGACATCTATGCGGGCATGGGCGGCTCGGAGACCGTGCTCGGCACCGTGCTGGGCGATCGCCGCAAGGACATCGTGCTCGCCACGAAATTCTCCAAGCCAATGGCGACCGACGGCACCAGGCAGGGCGCCTCGCGGCGCTACATCATGTCCGCGGTCGAAGCGAGCCTCACCCGCCTGAAGACCGACTACATCGATCTCTACCAGCAGCACGATTATGATCCGCTGACCCCGATCGACGAGACGCTGCGCGCGCTCGACGATCTCGTGCGCCAGGGCAAGGTGCGCTACATCGGCAACTCGAACTTCCCAGCGTGGCGGATCGCAGAGGCAGAATACGTTGCGCGCGAGCTGAACGTGAACCGCTTCGTGTCCTGCCAGGACGAATACAGCCTCGTGGTGCGCGGCATAGAGAAGGACCTCTTGCCCGCCGCGCAGCAATACAATCTTGGCCTGCTGCCGTTCTTCCCGCTCGCGAGCGGTCTTCTGGCCGGCAAGTACCAGCGCGGTGCCGCCGCTCCCGCCGACACCCGTTTCGCCAAGGCGCCGGCCTTGAAGGACCGCTACGTCACACCACGCAACGAGGACATCGTCGAGCAGCTGCAGGCCTTTGCACAGGAGCGCGGCCACAGCATGCTCGAGCTCGCCTTCTCCTGGCTCGCCGCCCGCCCGCAAGTCGCAAGCGTCATCGCCGGCGCGACGCGCGTCGAACAGGTCGAGCAGAACGTCAAGGCGATCAGCTGGAAGCTGAGTGCGGAGGAGATGGCGGAGATCGATCGGATTACGAAGGGGTAATTACTTGCGTCGTCCCGGCGAAGGCCGGGACCCATAACCACAAGTGTGCGGTTATGGCATGCTGTGGCTCCAGCGTATTCCAACAATCGAGTTCGGTGGCAATGGGTCCCGGCCTTCGCCGGGACGACACCGAGTATGTGATCGCCGCTAGGCCACCAGCCCCTTCATCGGCTTCACCGGGGCGCTGTCCGGGAACACGGCATCGGCCAGCACGCGCTCGCCGAGGCCGAACTGGTCGTGCAGCACGCCCTTGATCACGGCGCGCAGGTCGGTGGTCGGGGCGAGGTCGCGGGCCTGGTAGAGATTGGCCGGCTTCAGGCCCGGCCAGTCGGTGATCATCCGGCCGCCGTTCACCGCACCGCCGGCGAGCAGCGCGATCGTGCCGGTGCCGTGGTCGGTGCCCTCGGTGCCGTTGATGGGCGCGGTGCGGCCGAACTCGGTGGCGACCACGATCACGGTGTCGCGCCAGCGCGCACCTAAGCCGCTCTGAAATTCCGCCAGCGCGCCGTCGAGACCGCCAAGCAACTGCGCAAGCCGGCCGACCGGCCCGCCTTCATTGGCATGGGTGTCCCAGCCGTCGAAGGCCAGCGCACCGATCCGCGGGCCGTCATCCGCCGCCATCAATTTGGCGGCGCCGCGCGCCACCAGCCGCATCGCCGCGACGCCGCCACCGCCGGGCTGCGGCTTCATCTCGTTGCCCTGCGCCTGCTTCTCGAGCTGCAAGCCTTGCGTCAGCGCGCTCGCCAGCGTCGGATCGCGGTGCTGGTAGAGATCGAGCAGCCGCATCGCGGTGTCGTCGGCGGCCTGCGGCAACGCGGTCGGCGCCCAGCCGACGGTCGGCGCTGCGCCGCGCAACACCAGCGGTGTGGTCGGACCGACGGCAAGCGCGCTCGTCACCCGCTCACCCCTTGGCAAGGCTTCGAGCGCGCGGTTGAGCCAGCCCGACTGCACCCGGCCGGGCCCGGGGAAGCCACTCTCCAGCACATCCTGGCCATCAAAATGCGAGCGATCGCGATAGGAGGTCGCAACCGCATGAACCACCGCGGCCTGCTTGGCGCGATACATCCGCGCGAGTTCCGGCATCGCCGGATGCAGGCCGAAGAAGGGATCGAGCATCACGGCCGCGTTCGGTCCGTCGGCTTTCAGCGCGATCGCGCCGTGCAGGCCGGCGTAATCGGGGTCGCCGACCGGCGCCACGGTGGCAAGGCCATCGAGCGCGCCGCGCAGGATGATGGTGACGAAGCGCGGATCGCGGCCATCGGCCGCGCGCGCGAATTTCGGCAGATAGGCCCAGGCGGCAAAGGAGGCGCCGCCGAGCAGCAGCGCGCGACGCGACGTCGCCTGCAGCATCAAGCTCTCGGAGCAATCCATGGTCATCTCCTCTGGAATTCCGGCGACATCAGCAGCAGTGCCAGCGCCTGCTGCCGCGATTCCGCGCGCTCGATGGTGCGCCGCGTCTCGACCGAAGCGGCATCCGCCGCAATCAGCTCGAGCAGGTCACGCGGGTCGAACCGGTCGGCCAGTTGCGAGGCAAGCTGCGCCGAGATGTCGAGCCTGAGCTTGATGCCCTCAGGCGCGGCCCATGCCGCCGCGGTATCCGGAAAGCCGTTCGGCCCGGCCGGCGACCACAGCGGTTGGCCGAGCACGTTGAGACCGTTGAGGTAGCGGCCCGGATCCTCCGGATTGCGTGCCAGCAGCCGGCCGGAGGCGAGCAGGAATTCATAAGGCGAGCGCATCTTCGTCAACGGCGCCTGCCACGCCTCGTTCGACTGAACGAGCGCGGTGGCCAGCGCCCTGAGATCGCCGTCGGTCCTGGTGAAGGAGTCCTGCAGCTTCGCCACCAGCGCCGGCGGCGGATCGTCGGCGACGAAGTGACGGGCAAATTTGGTCGCGATGAATTTCGCGGTCGAGGGATGCCGAGCGATATCTGATAGCACAGCCTCGCCCTGTGCGAGGCCGGCCTGCGCGTAGGTCTTGCCCAGCACCTGCTGCGGCCCGGGCTGGTGCGCATTGGCATTGAACACGAAGCTGCCGGGCGCACCTAGCTGGCCCCGGCGGCCGGCAAAGGTCCAGCCGGTGATGACCCGTGCCAGCGCCGTGACGTCGTCCTGGGTGTAGCCGCTGCCGACGCCGAGCGTATGCAGCTCCATGATCTCGCGCGCCAGATTCTCGTTGAGGCCGCGGCTGCGATTGATGCCGGCACGTGACTCCGGCCCGAGCGATTGCTGGTTGTCGAGGAAGAACAGCATCGCCGGATGCTGCTCGACAGTTTTCAGCATGTCGCCGAAGCGGCCGAGCACATGGGGGCGGATCGCCTCGCGTTCGAACGAGCCGGCCCACATCCGCGCCAGCGCGCCCTTGTTGGCGGAGATGCAGAAGTGGTTGGACCAGAACACCACGAGCCGCTCGACGAAACCACAATCGGCGACCACGCCGCGTTGCAACCGCGCCAGCGCCTCGGCGCGGAACGTCTTCTGAATGATGTTGAGCGGTTGCGCCGGCGGCTTGGGCGGACCGGCCACCGTCTGCATCGTCGGAGGCTGCATCGTCGCGGACGGCGTCATTGCCGCATTGGCGCTGTCTGCGGCCTGCGGCTGCATCGCCGGATCCTTGCCTGCGATCTCCTTGGCGGCGGTCGATAGCGACAGATTGCGCCGCTGCTGCGGCTTCGCGTCCGGCCCCTGCGGCGGCGTCTCGCTCGCGCCTTGCTGCGCGGCTTTCGCGGCATTGCGCGCCTGCTGGATCTCGAACTGATAGTCGAACACCTGCTTGCCGAGCTCCGGCGTCGAGAGCAGGCCCGGCACTTAGAGCAGCGCGCCGTTCGGACGCGCCAGTTCCGCCAGCACGAAACCGCGCGGATCGGAGGCCGCGTTGATGAAGTCGCCGGCCGCCCCGCCGCGGGCGCCAAATCCAAACCGGTTGAGAGCAATCAGCGCGGCTTGCGAATCACGGGCCATCAGAATTCCCTTAACGGCCTATCCCGGCTATATGTGTTGCCCGGCATCATGCGCGGTCCGGGATGAACCCGAGATTAATTCGCGCATTAAATCGCGGTTAGAATGGACCTCACGTCACACGATCGTTCCGAACCAGTTGCTCCGCGCCGGCTTGCCTGCACGGCATGCGGCAGCGAATTCTCCTGCTCGCTCACGGGATCGTGCTGGTGTTCCGACGAAAGCTTTCGCCTGCCGATGCCGACCGACAGCAGCGACTGCCTCTGCCCCGCATGCTTGCGGAAGCTGGCGGAACAGCAGACAGCGGCGAGCACCACGTGAACGCACCCTGGACCGTCGACGCCGTCCTGCTGGACATGGACGGCACGCTGCTGGACACCGAGAAAGTCTACTTCGACAGCCTGGTCGCGGCGCTGAATGCATGCGGCTACGCCGACGGCGTCGTCGCGCTGTGCCATTCCATGGTCGGACTTCCCGGCCCGGTCTGTGAAGCGATGCTGCGCGATCATTACGGCGCGGCGTTCCCGCTCGCCGAGGTCAATCGCGCCTTCATCGTCACCCGCGATCGCATGTTTGACGCCGGCCTGCCGCTCAAGCCCGGCACGATCGCACTGCTCGACGGTCTTGCCGTCGCCGACCGCCGGACCGCGATCGTGACCTCGTCATCGCGCCGCACGGCCGAACGCCATCTCGCGCTCGCCGGAATCCGCGACCGCTTCGACACGCTGCTGACGCTCGACGACGTGACCCACGGCAAGCCGGATCCGGAGCTCTATCTGAAGGCGGCCGCGCGGCTCGACGTGACGCCGGCGGCCTGCATCGCGGTGGAGGATTCCAACCACGGCGTCGCCGCGGCCCACGCCGCCGGCGCCATCACGCTGATGGTGCCGGATATGGCGCCGCCGACCGAAGCGACGCGCGCGAAATGCGCAGCCGTGCTGCCGGACCTCAACGCCGTGCTGGCGCTGCTGCAGGAGCGTGGCGCGCTCTAACCGTCTTTGCGAGCGAAGCGAAGCAATCCATGTCACCACAAGTGGAGGCATGGATTGCTTCGTCGCTTCAGCGCGAAATTGCTCCGCAATTTTGTCGCGAGCTCCTCGCAATGACAGAGGCCGATCGGCCAAAGTGTGTACTCATAAAGGTTCGCTCCTGGGGATGAAGCGGATGCCAGTCGGCTCGGCCGCCACCGACCCCTTTGACCCATAGCGGAAGTGAAACGTATAACGCCCGACGGTTGTGGCGTTGGATGGCTTCAGTTAGAATGCAATCTATGGACGAGCGCCCGTATCTTCCCAACTACAATCCAGATTTTTGTCTCAAGGTCGCAAAATGGGCAGCCGCTACCTGCGTTGCGTGGCTCGTTTGCGCCCTGCTCATTCTGATGTTCGTTGACCCAAGCCGTGGCGGCTGCCCGGGATGGATCATTCACTCCAGAAACGGTAACGCCACATCTTTGTGGGTCTTGGTAGGGATGTTGACGGCGTTTCCAACAATCTGGATTTGTTGGATTGTTTTTCGGTGGGACCATTTTTCTCAGAAGATTTACGATAGTGCCAAACCCACCTATTACGGGTCATTCCCCAATGCCCTACCCAAGAAACTGTACGACCGATACAGGCCAGATCCCGTCAGCTTCCCACATAACCAAGTCTTTGTAGTCGTATGCGTGGGATGGAGCCTGTTTAGCACGGCCTCCCTGTGGTTGATGCTCGCCAACTGTACGAGCTTGCCCCGCTATTTGGGATATTGATGACCAAAACTGATCGGAGTGACCGTGCACGTTACCTCTGGGTTTAGTGCGCTCGTTGTCACGGAGTTCGCCTATTGGCCCCAATGCCGACGCGCACTCCGGCCGGATTCCATGTCGCCTTTTTGAGAACTAAGCAAACGCGACCCTAGCCCCGTTTGCGCCCCGGCTTCGCCAGCGCCATCTCGATCAGCGTGCGCGCGGCCTGGCCGGCCGTCTCCATGTAGCTCGCGTCGCGATGCAGCAGCACCACGGCGAATGATCCATCCAGCAGCAGCAGGATCTGCCGCGCCAGCTTGAGGGGGTCGGCGATGCCCTGCTCCACGAAGGTCGCGCGCAGCCAGTCCTCGAACATCTTCTTGTGCGCGGCGCCGATCCGGATCGCGGGATGCCCGGGCATGTTGGCGAGCTCGGCCGAGGTGCGCAGGAAGCCGCAGCCCTTCCATTTCGGATGCCGCGCCGAGCGTGCGAGGTTCTTGAAGATCGCCTCGACCTTCACCGGCAGCGCGCCATCGGCCTCCGCGAACCATTTTCGGAACAGCGCGAGATTGGGCTGGTCGCGCGCGGCGAGATAGGCGGCGACGAGGTCGTCCTTGCTCTTGAAGTGATAATACAGCGTGCGTTTGGTGAGGCCGGCCTTGGCGGCCACCTCGTCGACGCTGACGCGGCGGATGCCTTCACTGTAGAACAGCGAATTCGCCGCCTGGACGATGCGCTCGCGGGTGGGTTCGGAGGGTCGGGGCATCCCTCGTATGTATACTCACCAGTGAATATACACAAGGTCCAGGAGCCTCTAGGTTCGGCGCCACGAACACCCATGCCGGAGACTCACGATGCCCGACCCCATCCTGCTCGCCATCCACGACGGGATCGCCCTGATCACCCTGAATCGCCCCGCGCAGCTCAACGCGCTCAATTACCAGCTGATCGATCAGCTGATGGCGGCGCTCGACCGCATCGAGGGCGACGCCGGCGTGCGGGCCGCGATCCTGACCGGCGCCGGCGAGCGCGCCTTCTCGGCGGGCGCCGACATCAAGGAATTTTCGGAAAGCGTCAAGCAAGGCGCCGCCGCGGTCGCAGTGCGCGACTTCGTCCGCCGCGGCCAGGCCATGACCGCGCGGCTCGAAGCGTTCAAGAAGCCGGTCATCGCCGCGATCAACGGGCTCGCCTTCGGCGGCGGCTGCGAGATCACTGAGGCGGTGCATCTCGCCATCGCCAGCGACCGCGCGCTGTTCGCAAAACCCGAGATCAAGCTCGGCATGCCCCCGACCTTCGGCGGCACCCAGCGGCTGCCGCGGCTGGCGGGACGCAAGCGCGCCCTCGAGCTGCTGCTGGCTGGCGATCCGTTCCCGCCCGAGCACGCACGCGAGATCGGGCTGATCAACCGGATTGTGCCACACGATCAATTGCTGGCCGCCGCGCGCGAGCTCGCCGGCCGCATCACCAGGCATTCGCCCGGTGCCGTCGCCGGCACCATCACCGCGGTGACGCGCGGGCTCAACATGTCGATTGCCGAGGGCCTGCTGGTCGAGAGCGAGCAGTTCGCCGCGCTGGTGCCGAGCCGCGACCTCGCCGAGGGGCTCGCGGCGTGGAAGGAGCGGCGGCCGGCGAAGTATGCCGGGGCGTAGCCCTCGCTCGCTCCGCGTCGTCATTGCGAGGAGCGAAGCGACGAAGCAATCCATCCATCCGTTAGGCCGGAGAGATGGATTGCTTCGCTTCGCTCGCAATGACGGTGGATAGCCCTACCGCACCACCGCCGCGGTCTGCCCGAACAGCAGCTTGCGCTCTTCCTCGGTGCGGATCGCGGGCTGGCCGAAATTCGGGTTGACCTCCTTCGCCTTGGCATAGGCGCGCTCGGTCGCCGGGCGCTTGCCGATCGTCTCCAGCCAGCGCTTCAGATGCGGGAAATCGTCGATCTCCTGGCCCTGGTTCTTGTAGGGCACGACCCAGGGATAGCTCGCCATGTCGGCGATCGAATAGTCGCCGGCGATGAATTCGCGGTCGGCGAGCCGCTTGTTGAGCACGCCGTAGAGCCGGTTGGTCTCGTTGACATAGCGGTCGATCGCGTAAGGCAGCTTCTCGACAGCATAGTTGCGGAAGTGATGGTTCTGCCCGGCCATCGGCCCGAGCCCGCCCATCTGCCAGAAGGTCCACTGGATCGCGTCATAGCGGCCGTAGAGATCCGCAGGCAGAAATTTTCCGGTCTTCTCGGCGAGATAGAGCAGGATCGCACCGGATTCGAACAGAGAGATCGGCTTGCCGCCGCCCTTCGGCGCGTGATCGACGATGGCCGGAATGCGGTTGTTCGGCGCGACCTGCAGGAAATCGGGCTTGAACTGATCGCCCTTGCCGATGTTCACCGGGAAAACCTTGTATTCCAATCCGGTCTCTTCGAGGAACATCGTGATCTTGTGGCCGTTCGGCGTGGACCAGTAGTGGAGATCGATCATGGGCGTGATCCTGCATTTCCGGGGATTGCTGACGCATCACGAGAAAGATGCGAATGCATGAAGTTGCGCGCATAACCGCACCCGAGTCAATGGCGCGCGCATTGCACCGCGCGCGAATGTGATCTGCAAACGACGCAAGCGCGCGATTGAGCTGCGCCCCGATAGCACCTAGGCTCCGCACGGTTCGCATTGAAGAATTTTCAAAACTTGGGGGATAATAATGACACGGGATTTGGCACGACGTGATTTCCTGAAAGGCTCGGCGGCGATCGCCGGCGCCGCCGCCGCGGGCGCATTCTCCTGCGTCGAGATCGCGAGCGCCGCACCGATCGAGGTGCCGACCGTCGACAAGCTGTCGATCCGCGTGCTGGTCGATTCCAGCTTCGACGTCTTCTTCAAGCTGAAACAGGCTAACGGCGTCTCGATCGCGCCGGCGGCGCGCAGCGCCGACTTCCGCAAATCGCTGCACAATGAATGGGGCCTGTCGCTGTGGCTGGAATCGGAAGCCAAGGGCGCGCAGCGTACGCTGATGCTCGACTATGGCTACACGCCGGAAGTGCTGCTCAACAACATGGCGCTGGTCGGCGTCGATCCGGCGAAGATCGACGCGCTGATCGTGAGCCACGGGCATTACGACCATTTCGGCGGCCTCAACGGCTTCCTCGACAAATTCCGCGACAGACTGCCGGCCGACGTGAAGCTCTATGCCGGCGGCGAGGACAATTTCTGCCACCGCGTCAGCGCGACGCCGACCAAGGGCCAGTTCACCGATTTCGGCACGCTGGACCGCCGCCAGCTCGCGGCGCAACGCGTCACCACGGTGCTGTGCGAGACCCCGACCGTGATCGCAGGCCACGCCTTCACGACCGGCAAGATCACCCGCCGCAGCATCGAGCGCGTGCTGCCGCAGACCTGGGTCGAGTTCGGCATGAAGGACGGGCTCGGCTGCAACGCCAGCCACTATCTGCCGGCCGAGCTGGACGGCAAGATCGTGCCCGACGAGCACATCCACGAGCACGCCACCTGCTTCAACGTGCGGGACTTCGGCCTGGTCGTGATCTCGTCCTGCGGCCATGTCGGCATCGTCAATTCGGTGAAGCAGGCGCAGGAGGTCTCCGGCATCCAGAAGGTGCACGCAATCGTCGGCGGCTTCCATCTCGGGCCGGCGCCGAAGGACTACCTCACCGAGGTCGTCGCCGAGATCAAGAAGCTCGATCCCGACGTGGTGGTCCCGATGCATTGCTCCGGCCTCAACTTCGTCCAGGAGGCGACCGCGCAGATGGGCGACAAGGTGCTGGTCACGACCACCGGCAGCCGCCTCTCCTTCGGCATATGATCGCGCCGCTCCTGCGGGGCTTCGCATGCGCCGGCGCCGGCCTCTTGCTGACGCTGGCGTCAGCACTGGCCGGCGATGCGCCGGCGCAATCGGCGCGCTCGGCCGCCGAAATCATGGACATCCTGATGTGGAACCGGGAGCCGGTCGGCGGCCCGTTCGCGCTGACCGACCAGACCGGGCATGTCCGCACCGACAGCGATTTCCGCGGCCGGCTGATGCTGGTCTATTTCGGCTTCACCTATTGCCCCGACGTCTGCCCGACCGATCTGCAGGCAATCGGACTGGCGCTCGACAAGCTCGGCCCTGACGGCGATCAGGTGCAACCGATCTTCATCACGGTCGATCCCGAGCGCGACACCGCGGCCCACCTCGCGGAGTACTTGCCGCTGTTTCACCCGCGGCTGGTCGGGCTGACCGGCAGCTTTGATGCGATCCGCAAGGTCGCCGATGCCTACAAGGTGTACTACGCGAGGGTGCCGCTGAAGGACGCCGGCGACTACACCGTCGATCACACCGCCTACATCTATTTGATGGACCGCGACGGCAACTATCTCGGCTTCTTTCCGCCGGGCACATCGGCCGACCGCATGGTCGAGATCATCCGGCCACGGCTCGCCGAGCCGGCGCGCTAGTGCTGCAACGGGACTGCCCTCCCTCTCCCGCTTGCGGGGGAGGGTCGGGGTGGGGGCTCTCCCCACGAGTCACATCGTGGAGAGAACCCCCACCCGGATTGCATCTGCGATGCAATCCGACCTCCCCCGCAAGCGGGAGAGGTGAAGAGAAAGTATCTCGACAGGCAGGCTCGGACCAATCGCGAACTCAATGCAGCCGTCCGTGCGCGCGCAAGAAGGTCTCGCCGGTTTCCGTCACCATCACCCGCATGCCCTCGACCGAGGGACGGCGCGCGACATAGCCGCGGTCGACGGCATCCTCCCAGATCGTCAGCCGCGGGCATGAGGTGCGCCAGACCTCGAGCACCTCGGCATAGGGCCGCGGCTCGCGCGCGACCCATTCCACGAGATCGAGCACCAGGGCGTCGGTGGTCTCAGTCATTTGGTCCTCGCCGGGGTCAGCAGGGATTCAAAATCGTCTGCGGTATTTCTGCGCTGCTTGGCCTCTGCCGGCAAACTGAGTTATCTTGCCCTTGCATCAGGTTTCCTGAGGGTTCATGCGGCGGCTGCTCTTTCTCAACGGCATCAAGGCATTCGAGGCCGCGGCGCGGACCGGCAGCTTCGCCGCCGCAGGCAGCGAGCTCAACGTCTCGGCCGCCGCGATCAGCCGGATGGTGCATCTCCTGGAAGAGCGGCTCGGCGTCGCCCTGTTCGAGCGCAAGGCGAACCGCCTGGTCACCACCCAGGCGGGCCGCGCCTATCAGGGCGGCCTGACGCCGATCTTCGACGCGCTGGCGAGCCTCACCGCCCAGGTCACGGCCTCCGCGAGCGCGCGCGTGCTGACGGTCGGCGTCGGCCCGACATTTGCGATGAAATGGATGATCCCGCACCTCACCGAGTTCCGCAAAGCGGAGCCCGACATCGAGGTGCGGATCACGACCGGCGGCATGGCGGTGCCGTTCGCCGAGGATTGGAGCTGCGGCATCCAGCTCGGCGACGGCCAGTGGCCCGGCCTGGTCGCCGAGCCGCTGTTCGCCGCCGACCTGATGCCGGTGTGCACGGCGCGGCTCGCCAACACCCTGAAGCGTCCCGCCGACCTGAAAGGGCCGAGCCTGATCCGCGTCGCACATTCGCCCGACGACTGGCCATCCTGGCTGAAGGCCGCGGGCGTGCCGCGCCTGACGGCGCGCGGGCCGGAATTCCAGTTCTACGGCCAGGCGCTGCAGGCAGCGAGCGACGGGCTCGGGATCGCGATGGGCATCCGGCCCTATATCGATGACGATCTCGCCGCCGGCCGGCTGGTGGCGCCGTTTGCGCTCAGCGTACCGAAGGGCATGCGCTGGTATCTGGTCTATCGCGGCTTCCATACCGAGCAGCGCGATTTCGCCGCGTTCCGGCGCTGGATCATCCGTGCCGCCGCGGAACCCGCCGCGCGCCGCAAGGGAGCACGCAATGCCTGACGAGAGGATCGACACGCTGGTGATCGGCGGCGGCCAGGCCGGGCTCACCATGAGCCATCGGCTGAAGCAGCGCGGCATCGCCCATCTGGTGCTGGAGCGGCGGCGGATCGCCGAGCGCTGGCGCAGCGAACGCTGGGACGGCCTCATGTTCCAGTTTCCGAACTGGTCGGTGCGGCTGCCGGAGTTTGCGTTTCCGCATAGCGATCCCGACGGCTTCTCGGACACCGCCTCCATCATCGCCTTCATCGAGGACTACGCCGCCTTCGTCGCGCCGCCGATCCGCTGCGGCGTCGAGGTCACCAAGCTGCGCCGCGACGCCGATGGCTTCCTTGCCGAGATTGCCGGCGGCAGCATAACCGCCCGCAACGTCGTCATTGCCACCGGCCCCTATCAGCGGCCGCTGCGGCCCGACGTGCTGGACGGTCATCCCGGCCTGTTTCAGGTCCACGCCAGCGGTTACAAGAATCCCGCGCAATTGCCTGACGGGGCGGTGCTGGTGATCGGTGCCGGCGCCTCGGGCGCGCAGATCACCGACGAGCTGGTGCGCGCCGGGCGCCATGTCTTCCTCTCGGTCGGGCGTCACAACCGCCTGCCGCGCCGCTATCGCGGCCGCGACCTGTTCTGGTGGCTGGCCGAGATGGGCGTCGACGCGACGCCGGTCGAGCAGCGCGGCCCGTCCCGCCTGCTGCCGGTTATCTCGGGCGCCCATGGCGGCCACACCATCGATTTCCGCCGCTTCGCCGCCGACGGCGTGACGCTGCTCGGCCGCGTGGCGGCGGCGTGCTCGAGATCGCGCCCGATCTCTCCGGCAACATCGCCAATGGCGACGCCTACTACACGACATTCCTCGGGATCGTCGACGACTTCGTCGCGGCCCGCGGCCTCGATCATCCCGACGATCCCTTGGCGCGCGTCCGCCTGCCCGAACCGCCGGCCCTCACTGCGCCGCTGCGCACGATCGACCTGCGCGCGGAGCGGATCAGCAGCGTGATCTGGGCCACCGGCTATGGGCTCGATCTGAGCTGGATCGACATGCCGGCGCTGGACGCCGATGGAGCGCCACGACACCGCCACGGCGTCTCCGACGTGCCGGGCCTGTATTTTCTCGGCCTGCAATGGCTGTCGAAGATGAAATCCTCGTTCCTGTCGGGCGTCGGCGACGACGCGGCCGTGCTCGCCGATCATATCGCCGCCCGCGGCTAACGCGTTGATGCGGTTCGCCTGAAGAAACCGCGTCAAAACAAAAAGCTGGAACTCCTTGGCCCGTCGGAAATAAACCGCGCGACTTGTGATCTGGTTCACATTGGGCGCCGCGCGCCCATGCTTCCTATGAGAAGGGGCATCCCGAGGTCGCCATGATTTACAGCGGTTTTGAGATCAAGTCGTTCGAGATGGGGAAGGGGCAATGGCACGCCAGGATTCAACGGGTCGATCAAAGGCCGGTCGTCATCGATGGCATGCCGTTTCCGATGCTCGACATCGGCTTTGCGTGGTCCGATCCGGATGCGGCGATCGACGACGCGAAGCGGACTATCGACCGGTTCCCACAACGATATGGCATGACAATGCCGTCGGCGTGACCGGCAACGTCGTGGTCGCCGTCGTCCCGCAATGCGAGCCGGATCCGGTCTGGCCGGCGCAGGTCAGAACCAGCTGCCCGGAATGCGCCGCCCGGCTCTCCCTGCTGCGCGTGATTCCCGGCCGCGCCGCCGAATACTGGACCATGCGCTGCGACGGCTGCGGCGGGATCCATCTCGACATCGTCGACCTGCCGCGCGCCTGACGGCCGCGACGGCGCCGCCTGCTGACACCCTGCTGTCAGCAGCCTAGCTTGTGCGCCAATCCAGCGGTCGATTGCCCTTTTCTCGCTGCCGGACTCGTCCCATATTCCCGGCATGGCGAAGACACCGAACACTCCGAAAAAGCCCGGCAAATCCCCCAAATCCAAGGCACACCGGCCCGAGGTCCAACCGATCGGACCGGCGCTGGCTGAGTTGCTCAATCCCGCGATCAACCGCGGCGATGCTGGCATGGGTTCGGGCACCGGCCTGCAGCCGCCGCCGGACAATTCCTGGGACCGCCGCGCCGGCGGCGAGGCCGCCGCGCATCGCGCGCGGGCGTCGACGCGCGAGACCAGCGAGGACGTCGCCCGGCGCGACGCGTCCGGCCTCGAGGAAGCCCCGCAGGCCAATTACGGCACCTCGGCCACCATCCCGACGCTTGATCCGGAACTGGCGCGGCAGCTCGGCCTGCCGACCGCCGAGGATGATGACGAGGCGCTCGCCCGCCCGCCGCGCAGCAAGATGGAGGCGCTCGGCGTCAAGGCGACCGCCGACGCGCTGGAGAACCTGATCCGCGACGGCCGCCCGGAATTTCGCAGGGATGACGGCTCGATGCGGGTGTGGACCCCGCACCGGCCGCCGCGCCCGGAGAAATCCGAAGGCGGCGTGCGGTTCGAGATCAAGTCCGCCTACGAACCGAAGGGCGACCAGCCCACCGCGATCGCGGAGCTGGTCGAGGGCATCAACCGCAACGACCGCACCCAGGTGCTGCTCGGCGTCACCGGCTCGGGCAAGACCTACACCATGGCCAAGGTGATCGAGGCGACGCAGCGCCCGGCGCTGATCCTGGCGCCGAACAAGACGCTGGCCGCGCAGCTCTATGGCGAGTTCAAGAGCTTCTTCCCCGACAACGCGGTCGAGTATTTCGTCAGCTATTACGACTACTACCAGCCGGAAGCCTACGTCCCGCGCACCGACACCTACATCGAGAAGGATTCCTCGATCAACGAGCAGATCGACCGCATGCGCCATTCGGCGACGCGCGCGCTGCTCGAGCGCGACGACGTCATCATCGTTGCCTCGGTGTCCTGCATCTACGGTATCGGCTCGGTCGAGACCTACACCGCGATGACCTTCGCGCTGAAGAAGGGCGAGCGCATCGACCAGCGGCAGCTGATCGCCGACCTGGTCGCGCTGCAATACAAGCGCACCCAGGCCGACTTCACCCGCGGCACCTTCCGCGTCCGCGGCGACGTCATCGACATCTTCCCGGCGCACTACGAGGACCGCGCCTGGCGCGTGAACCTGTTCGGCGACACCATCGAGACCATCGAGGAGTTCGATCCGCTCACCGGCCACAAGCAGGACGAGCTCGAATTCATCAAGATGTACGCCAATTCGCACTATGTGACGCCGCGCCCGACGCTGGTGCAGGCGATCAAGTCGATCAAGAGCGAGTTGAAGATGCGGCTCGACCAGCTCAACGACCAGGGCCGCCTGCTGGAGGCGCAGCGGCTGGAGCAGCGCACCACCTTCGATCTCGAGATGATGGAAGCGACCGGAAGCTGCGCCGGCATCGAGAACTATTCGCGCTACCTCACCGGGCGCCGCCCCGGCGAGCCGCCGCCGACGCTGTTCGAATACGTGCCCGACAACGCGCTTGTCTTCGCCGACGAAAGCCACGTCACCGTGCCGCAGATCGGCGGCATGTTCCGCGGCGACTTCCGCCGCAAGGCGACATTGGCCGAATACGGCTTCCGCCTGCCCTCCTGCATGGACAACCGCCCGCTCCGCTTCGAGGAATGGGACATGATGCGGCCGCAGACCGTCGCGGTGTCGGCGACGCCGAGCGGCTGGGAGATCAACGAGTCCGGCGGCGTGTTCGTCGAGCAGGTGATCCGCCCGACCGGGCTGATCGATCCTCCTGTCAATATTCGCCCCGCCCGCACCCAGGTCGACGACCTCGTCGGCGAGGTCCGCGCCACCGCGCAGGCCGGCTACCGCTCGCTGATCACGGTGCTGACCAAGCGCATGGCGGAGGACCTCACGGAATATCTGCATGAGCAGGGCATCCGCGTCCGCTACATGCACAGCGATATCGACACGATCGAGCGCATCGAGATCATCCGGGATCTCAGGCTCGGCGCGTTCGACGCGCTGGTCGGCATCAACCTGCTGCGCGAGGGCCTCGACATTCCCGAATGCGCGCTGGTCGCGATCCTCGACGCCGACAAGGAAGGCTTCTTGCGCAGCGAAACGTCCTTGATCCAGACCATCGGCCGTGCCGCGCGCAATGTCGACGGCAAGGTGATCCTCTATGCCGATCAGATGACCGGCTCGATGGAGCGCGCCATCGCCGAGACCAACCGCCGCCGCGAGAAACAGGTCGAGTACAATACCGAACATGGCATCACGCCGGAGAGCGTGAAGAAGTCGATCGGCGACATCCTCAACTCCGTCTACGAGCGCGACCATGTGCTGGTCGAGATCGGCGACGGCGGCATGGCCGACGACGTGATCTCGATCGGGCATAATTTCGAGGCCGTGCTGGGCGACCTCGAAACGCGGATGCGCGAGGCCGCCGCCGATCTGAACTTCGAGGAAGCCGCCCGGCTGCGCGATGAGGTCAAGCGCCTGCGCGCCACCGAGATGGCCGTGGTCGACGATCCGACTGCCAAGCAGCGCAACGTGCAAAAGCAGGCCGGCGCCTATGCCGGCACCAGGAAATACGGCGACGCCGCCAACCTGCCGGTCGCCGCGCTGAAGAACAAGACCGCGCAGACCTCGCTCAAGGCGAGCCGCGGCGGCAAGTCCGGCTCACGGGTGCACAAGCCCGACCTCGACGAGATGCACGGCCCGGAATCGCTGCCCTTCCGCCCCGGCGGCGCGCTGCCGGCGAAGCCGTTCGGCACGACGAGCCGGATCATCCAGCCGACCGACTCACGGCAGTCGGGGCCGGAGTTCGGGCCGGCACCGCGGAGCAGCGGTGGTGCGCCGGGCAAGCGGGGCGGGTGGAAGAAGCGGTAAACAACAAGCGCGTAGAAATTTCATACTCGGACAGTCATATGGCAACGGCCACCGACACGTTTTTGCACGAAAGAGACGAATTATTGAAGGAGCTTGGCGAAGTACTGGTTCCACAGATTGCATTACGCCTGCTTCGCGACGGCGATGTTTCAACGGAAGGGAAGACAAACGATCAGATCAGGGCTGACGTTACGTTGTTCTTGAGGGAAGCAATCAAAAAAAAGACGCTCAACGTTTCCATCGCAATTGACCACGCCATCGAACTTTTACCGGAAGCTCGTCGGCTATTGCGCAATGGAAAGAACGAGCTAAGCGCGGTCTACTTCGCAACTTATTTCGAGCATAGCCTGAACTGGCTCATTTTCCAAATTTGCGAATCGAAAAAAATCAACGCCGCAACCATCAAGCAGGTGCTTCGTGACACAAACATGCGAGCAAAGTGCACATGGGTGATGACACTGCTTGGTCACAAGCCATTCTCAAAAGAGAAATTGCGAGCCCTTGAAGAAATCGCAGAAGTTCGCAACGCATTCATCCATTATAAATGGCCTCTCACAGAGCTATCCGAAAAAGAGTCGAAAGCGCACGGGCAGATACTGGTTAAGCTTAGAAAAGCGGAATCGCTAGTAAGATATCTGCGCGAGTTTGAGAATGATCAGCTCTATAAGGGCCGCGGGAGACGCCTTCGAAAGGCTTTGAAGACAAGCAGCAGCGCGACCACGCAGCCGAAGAACTCCAAGAGATGAAGCTCGGCTTCGAAGAATCGCAAACCTCCTACATCAGCGGCTCGCAGAGCGCCCGCGCCTGGACGGAGGCCTGGGTCAAGGCATGGGCCTATTGCCCCCATTGCGGCAGCGCGAAGATGTCGCAATTTCCCAACAACAGCCCGCTGGCCGACTTCCTGTGCGGATCGTGCAGCGAGGAGTTCGAGCTCAAAAGCCAGAAAGGAAAGTTCGGCCCGAAGGTCGCTGATGGCGCCTACAAGACGAAATGCGAGCGCCTTGCCGCAAGCAACAATCCCAACCTTCTACTGATGAACTACGATCTGAAGACGTTTGCGGTCGTCAATTTGCTGATTGTCCCGAAGCACTTCTTCGTCCGCGACATCATCGAGGAGCGGAAGCCGCTGGCTGCGACAGCCCGGCGCGCTGGGTGGGTCGGGTCCAATATCCTGCTCGGGAAGGTCCCGGAGTCGGGGAAAATCCGCATCGTCCAGAACGGCATCATTCGCGACAAGGAGCTTGTTCTTGCGGAATGGCAGAAGACGCTCTTTCTCAGAGATCAATCGCTGGAGTCGCGGGGCTGGCTACTCGACGTGATGAAATGCGTTGAATCGCTGGGCAAGCGCGACTTTGCCCTTGGCGAAGTCTATGCCTTTGAGCGCCATCTTGGCGATCTGTATCCAGGCAATCAAAACGTCCGGCCGAAGATACGCCAGCAGCTTCAATTCTTGCGTGACCAAGGGTTTATCGAATTTCTGACGCGAGGAAATTATCGCTTTAAATCCTGAGGAGTCGACATGGCCTGGTTTCTCAATTTCTACAAGTGTGATCGTTGCCGACGTCGATGGACCGATGAATGGTCGTGCACATGTGACGACGAATGCCCTCATTGCGGCGCACGCGACATGACGCCGATCAGGAGTGAAGACCTGACCGAGCTCATCGAAGAGGAAGGCAGCGAATTCGTCGTGATGCGTTCACCCGATACGGCGGAGCATGATCCCGATTATGAAGAAATCGGACGCTTTCCCACGCGCGCACAGGCGGAGGAGTTTCTGGCCTCTACTGAGCAGGACTAGCTTTCAAGCGGCATCGTCGAACGCGTCGGACCTTGCTTAACCGATCATCTGACGTCGAATGCTCTATGATAGCTGACATCCCCGTTCGGCGGATCGCCCCTCAGCAAGAGCCGCTGGAAGTACGGGCTCGGCTCGCCGGCATAGGTCAGCGCGGGATCGCTGACGAAGCCGAAGCGGCTGTAATAGGCGGGGTCGCCGAGCAGGACGCAGCCGCTGGCGTTGATTGCTGCAAGGCGCGCCAGGTCCTCGCGGATCAACGCGCGGCCGATGCCCTGGCGTTGCATCTCCGGTACGACCGAGATCGGACCCAGGCCGTACCAGCGCCCGGCGGTGCGATCGATCTGCACCGGTGAGAAGGCGACGTGGCCGACGATGCTGCCATCATCGGATACAGCCGCCAGCGAGATCGTCAGCGCGCCGGCTTGGCGCAGCGCCGCGACGATGCGGGCTTCGGTGCCGCTGCTGTGAGGTGCGTTCGCGAATGCGGCGGCCGTGACGCGGCTGATCGCCGCGGCGTCTTCTTCGTCACGTTCATCTCTGATCTGCATTCCGGCAGGTTAAGGCTGATCGGAGGAGCGCCGCAAGGCGGCGCATCACCGCACGCTGACCACCGCGACCGCCAGCAGCGACATCATGATCATCGTCGTCACAAGTTGCCGCGAGACGCTGGGCTGCGCGCGCCACTGCGCGATCTTCTCGGACAACGACAGGCTGGCGTCGAAGAACATCGGCGCGTAGGCGTGCGCGAACCGCTTTGGAAACTTTGCCGCAAGCAACGGCGAGATCGCGGCAGAGACCAGCGAGGCCAGCACGACAAAGATCGCGGCGCCATAGCGTTCGCCGACGATCTCACGGGCACCGAGGATCTTCAGCACCAGCACGGCGGCGGCGAAGGTCGGCAGCCCCTGGAGGATGGCGGTGAGCGCAAAGCCTTCGAGCCGATTCTGCGCGGAAGATTTCGGTGCAGCGATGGCATTCATGGCGGCGATCCCTTCTCAATCGGGTGATCAGATGCCGCCACGCTAGCCGCGCGCCTGCGCCTGCGGCGTGACGCAGGTCACGCCGACCCGCGTCGTCCCGGCGTTCGCCGGGACGACGGCGGAATATGCCGCGCCGCCTCGCGCCCTACCCGGACCGCCTGTTGCTGGTGTTCTGAATCAGATTGCCGTGCGCGGCCTGCTCGCGGATGTTGTGCTTCTCGTCGTCACGATGGCCCTTGGTGGTGTCGAGGGGAACGTCGGGGGCGCTGCCGGGGCCCTTGTGGCTCTTGTTGTCCTCGGGAACGGGCTGGATGGTCTTGTTCAGTGGCTTCGTCATCATCGTCTCCGGTACGCAACGAGACAACGCCGCCCGTGCGGGCGGCGTTCCCGGAAATGAGACTTTACAACTGGTCGGGCCTTACAGCTTCTCCTGCTGCGAGGGCTGCGCCTGCTGCTGTTGGCGCTGACGTTCCTGCTCCTTGGCGTGATGGCGGCCGTAGAGGCATCCGGCGGCAGCGCCGAGCATGCCGTGATGGCCGGCATAATGACCGGCGACACCGCCGACGACCGCACCCTTGATGCAGCCCTTGGCGTCGGCGGGCGAGGTTACGGCAAGCGCACTGACGGCAATGGCGGACGCGAGAAGAAAGGATTTCATGATGCGGCTCCAATGGAATTCTCTGGGATCAACGGCTGAGCGGCCCCGCCGGTTCCCGCCGCGTCAGGGCCAACGTGAAACGCCGGGGGAGTTCTCACGAATTCGCGGCCACCTGCCCCCGCACCCTTCACGTCGTCGAGACGCGATCAGTTCAGTTTCATCAATTCAGTCCTGCCATGTCGGATGGCACCCCGGCGCAACCGCATGCATGTTGTGCCGCAATGCACGTTCCGGTTGCCGAACCTAATCGCGTCTCGTGCGTCAAAACATATGTTTGAGAGTGGAACGCTTCGGTTCACAATGCGGGCCAGGGCCAGTCGAAGGCGAGTCGGACTGAACCGGCGGAGTCGAACATGGGCGAGGATTTGAACCGGCAGCGCGTCTTGAACTTCCTCGACGTCTATTATGCCGGCGGCATCGAGGGCGCGCTCGAGCGCTGCAGCGACGACGTCGCGTTTCTCGCCAACGCCCCGATCGACATTCTTCCGCATTTGGGCCAGCACCGCGGCAAGGCCGCGCTGCGCCAGATGTGGACCACGATCCACGAGCGCTATTCCGATATGCGCTACGAGGCGCCGCTGGTGGTGGCCGAAGGCGACAAGGTCGCGGCGCAGCTGCGGGTGTTCTTCCGCAAGCGCAACAACGCCCGCGTGGTGCAGTTCGACGTCGCGGTGTTCTACACCCTGCGCGACGGCAAGATCACCGAGATCCGCGAGATCATCGACACATTCGACCTCGTCCAGCAGGTGCTGGAGCGTGATGTCGCAGCGGCGTTGATCGGGCAAAACGCGGGCTAACACCCCGAAAACCCGGGCAACCCACGCCGGCGTTCCCGCCCGACAAATTCGTCCCCGCCAGCGTTGAACCTCGAAGGCCCGGCGCTGACCTATCACTGGGCTTGTTGCGGTCGGGGCTGAAATCACCATGAAAGTCGCATTGCTCGCTGTGCTTGGCCTTGCACTGGGCGCCCTTGGCGGCGCCGCTCTCGGCATCGGAGCCGGACTCACCTGGATCGGGCTGGCCAAAACCTCAGGTCTCGACAGCGGAACGCTGGTGTTTTTCACCTTCATGCCGCTCGGCGCCGCGATCGGCGGTATCGGCGGTGCGCTGCTGTTCGCGGTGGTGGCGATCCGCGACGCCGAGATCGTGATCGAGCGGCAGCCGCTGCGGCAGCGCGACCGTTGAATTGCGGGCGGGCGGTCACATTCCGGTCAAGACCGGCGCAATTGTGCATTGCAAAAAAGTCATTTGCGTTTTGGCCGTTCCGCCCTATTTGAGGCCGTAATCGTAATAGTGACGTGCAGCAACCTGGCAGGGCGTCGACGCTGACCGCCTGCCATTCGTTTGCTTTGAAAATCCAGTTTCAGGACGAGACCAAAATGACAGAGCACAGCCTCTGGCGTTTTTCGCGTGCGTTGCATCGCGCGATCAACGAACGCCAGCTTGCAGACATCGAGCCGCTGCTCGATGACGAGGTCGAATGGGCCATCTACGGGCCGATCGACCTGTTTTCCTTTTTCGGCTCGCGCCGCGGCAAGGCCGCCGTGCTCGAGGTGATCAGGCAGATCGGCGAGAACCTGAGGGTTCACCGCTTCGATCGGGAGTCCATCATGCTGGGCGCGGATTCCGCGGCCTCGATGCTGCGCTATTCGCTGACGGCATTGGACTCCAACAAGCCGATCTCGCTCAGGATCGCGCATTTCGCGCAGTTCAAGGCCGGCAAGCTCACGAGCTTCCGCGTGCTGGTCGACAGTTTCGACCTGGTCGAGCAGACCGTCGGTTACCCGATCCATCTGCCGCGCATCGCGGTCTGACAGCGCCACGATTTCACGCCTTCGTCATGTCCGGGGCCGCGCCTTCGCGTCAAGGCGCCCCGGTAGCTGCGGCCTGTTTTACCAGCCCCGAACGGCCGCGCCCGGGCGGCGCGATGCGCCAACGCGCTTAGCGTTTGTCCCGGACATGACGATCACGCGTTGATCAGTTGCCTTCGCAGCGCCGTTGCCACAATTTTGCGCCAAGAAAACCGCATGTTGCGGCGCTGGAATTTGCGGGCTGGGAATGACTTCTACATCACGATTTGGCTGGACGAGGCTGCCGGTGCTGGCGGCCGGCTTCAGCGTGGCGATAGCGTTTTCGGCCACGGCGCAGACCTCGCCCTGGGCGATCGCTCCCGCCGCCCAGGACATCGCGAAAGACAGCGCGCAAGACAGCGTGAAAGGCACCCCCGCTGACGATGCAGAGGCTACGGCCGATGAGGCGCCGCCGGCGGCCGATGCCAATGACGCCGACATCCTGAAGGACATCGACCAGAGCAAGCTCGACTGGAGCCAGCTCGACACCGACTCCACCAGCCTGCCCACGCTGGCGCCGAAGAGTGCGGCCAAACCCAGCAGCATCGCCGGCAACGATCCGTCCTGGTCGACCAACAACAACGCCAACGGCTCGTCGGCGGTGTCGGTCAAGCAGTCGGTCTCGCCGTTCCTCGACACCCGCATCGGCGCCGACATGACGGTCGCCAAACAGGGCACGATGACGACGTCGGAGCAATTGTCGGAGCGGCTCGCCAATGGCGGCAGCCTGCCGCAATCCGGCGGCTCGGCCTGGGCTTCGGTCTCGACGGGTGGCGTGGCTTCGATCTGGGACAGGACCTCGGTCGAGGCGCGCGTCGATCCGGGCGCCGACCAGAGCAAGGTCGGCACCTCGCTCAGCAAATCGGTGCCGCTGTCGGAGCAGTATTCGCTGACCTTGCAGAGCGGCTACAACCTGATCCAGCAGGGCGTGGTGCCGGTGCCCGGCGTCGACGGCCACCCGTCGCGCAGCTACGATACCGATCAGTCGGCACGCCTGTCCGCTACCGACACCGGTACCAGCATCACCGCAGGCCAGACGCTGTCGACCGCCGAGGACAGATGGCTGCGCCGGGTCGGCGCCGAGCAGAAGCTGTTCGACGGCGTCACCGTCTCCGGCTCGGTCGGCGAGACCCCCCAGGGCACGATCAACAAGAGCATCGGCGCCGGCTACAAGCGCTCATGGTGAACGATCTGTTAGCCCTGTCGCGCTAATGATCAGGCATTGCCCCAACTTGGCCCAGATGCGGTCAAATTCGGCGGCACTGATAGGTCCGTAACTTCATCAATTCGTCGTGCGGGGGACAAGCCGCGCTTCGCTATTGCGAACCAGGGGAAAGCCGATGAACGCCACCAACCGTACCGAGGAAGCCGCTGAAACGACTTCCGAGGTCGATTCCAACCTTGCTGCGGTCTCGGAAGTCGAAGCCGGCATCCGCGACTTCGTGCGCAACGACATCGCCTATCTGCGCCGGCCGGTGGCGAGCCCGGAGACTGCGCCGACCGACACCAATACCGATGCCACCGTCAGCAACGTCAACTCGCTGATCCAGCGCGTCGCCGGCACCTCGCTCGCCGAGATCGAGAAGCTGATCGGCGAGCTCGAGAGCCTGCGCGACCTGCTGCATGCCGAGGGCCAGCGCGTCCAGCGCGAGATCTCCGGCTATGCCCAGCTCAGCCAGGCCGCGATGAAGTCGACGCGTATGATCGCCGACAACGTCTCGCAGTGGAAGCGCGCCGCCGACGGCCTGCGCAACAGCTGATCCCGATCAGTTTTCCAGACTGATGGCCGCCGCCTCCCGACCAGGGGGCGGCGGCTTCGTTTTGCGTGGGCCGATTCAGCGCAGAACGATTCGTTATTCAGCGCGGTGTAAACTCCGCGGCGTCAATTCTTGCAGAAGCCGATTTGAACTTGAGATGCCGAGCCCGCGTCCAACCCGGAATTCGCGTCCGGACCGCGCCTTTGCGGGACGTCCATTTGGAGAGAATTCATGCAGAGCGTCCGGCCGGATAACGCCGCTGATCCGATTCCGCTGCGCCGGCCGCAGCAAGGCATCGGCACGATCATGATCCGGTTCCTCGGCATCCTCGCAGCCGCGACCGTCGTGATGGTGCTGATCTGGAATCGTTAAGTATCGGGATCGGGAGAAGTGTGACGCAGCCTGCCGACGGGTCACATTGAAAAGCGCGAATGCGCGCCACGGCGCTCGCTCGAGCGCCGAGGGTTACAGACGGTCGATCAGCGATCGATGCTCGCGGTGGTCTCGAAGGAATAGTTGCCGTCGGCAAAGCCCTTCACGACCATTCCCGTGGCCAGCATCACGACAACCGTCACCGTCGCAAAGATAATGCCGACGAGTTTCAGCGCGCTGCGATCTGCCATAGTCGTCCCCAAGTGTTGGCCCAGGTGTTCGGCCCAAGTGCTCGTACCCCCGGCCATAAGGCAGGGACAAAGGTTCAAAATGCGTTAGCAAAAAATGAGTTCCACGCAACGCACAACTACGTCGGCAGCAGAAGTAGCTGCCGACCATGGCGTCCGTGCAACATCAGAGGCGCTGGGGCAACATCAGGAACCCGGATTCCGGCGCGGCACGAAGGCGGTCGCGAGGAACGAGAACACCACCTCATTGCGCTGATTGACGCCGGTGTTGCGCGCCTGAAGGATGCCCCATTCCGGCCGCTTCTCGGACGTGCGCTTGGTCTCGATCTGGTTGGTGAAGCTGATGGTGTCGCCGGCCAGCACCGGGCGGATCCAGCGCAGCTCACGGAAGCCCGGCGAGGGTCCCCAGACCGCGACCGTCTCGCCGCGGGCGGCGGCTTCCGCGGCGAGCCGCTTGCCGTCGGCGACGAGCAGCTTCATGCAGACGCTCGCAACGTGCCAGCCCGACGCGGCGAGCCCGCCGAACAGCGACTTGCGCCCCGCCTCCTCGTCGAGATGGAAGCGCTGCGGATCGAACTGCGCGGCGAACCGCTTGATGTCCTCGGCGGTAAAGGTGAATGAGCCGAACTCGCGCCGTGCGCCGATCTCGATGTCTTCAAAAAAGCGCATGATGTCTCCTATGCGCTCGCAGCGTCACGGCGGCTGATCATGATCGGCGCCTCCATCTCGCACAGCATCTCGCCGCGCGCGTTGCGGATCGTGCTCTTGAAGGTGACGATGCCGGTCTCGGGCCTGCTCTTCGAGACCCTCGCTTCAATGACATCGACATCCAGCGTCAAATCGTCGCCCGGACGCAGCGGCGCCACCCAGCGCATCTCGTTGACCCCGGGCGCGCCCAGCGAGGCGGTGCGGCCGATGAAGCCGTCGAACAGCATCCGCATCATCAGCGACCCGAGATGCCAGCCCGAGCCCGACAGGCCGCGGAGCATGGATTTCTTCGCCGCCTCCTCGTCGAGATGCATCGGCTGCGGGTCGAATTCGGCGGCAAAGGCCAGGATTTCCTCGCGCGAAACATGGCGCGGGCCGAACGTGCCGAAACGGCCGGGCTTGAAGTCTTCGAAGGTCAGCGTGGTCATTGGGTGAGGATATGCTGGAGGGAAGCCCGATTGTGGCCGTTATTTGCAGCAATCACAACCAGCCCACTCGCATAGCTCGCCCCTGGACTGCCGGCGCCCGGGCCTGGCTTTGGCGAGACTGATTGGGCTTCTGCGGTATCGATCCCTCTGGGTGCGGAGGCGCTTTGGCGCCGCCCCGAACCATTGGCCCGGCGAGACGCCTCGTCCTGACGGAGCCTGCTGCGCGGGCTGCCGGGACGAAGTGATCACGCCGGGGGTGACGCAGTAGGATGAACGAGACGCGAATCATATTTCGGCTGGCCGGGAGAACCATGATGTTCGATTTCCAGGATCTGTTTCAGTGGGACCGCTTCATCACGCCCACGATCATCAAGACGTTCTACTGGCTGGTGATCGCGGTCATCGTGCTGTTCGGGATCTCCGGCATCCTGTGGAGCCTCACCGCGATGGCGATCAGCCCGTTCGTCGGCTTCATCCAGTTGCTCGCGTCGATCGCCAGCATCTTCGTCGGCATCGTGTTGTCGCGCATCGCCGCCGAGTTCATACTGATCGTGTTCCGGATCAACGAGCATCTCGGCGCGATCCGCGATCGGGATGGAGGCATGCACTGAGGCTTTGGGCCGCCCGCCGGATGCGGCCAGCCGCCCGGGCTGTGGTTAATCCGAAGTAGCACCCGCGCGCAAATGCCCGCGAAATTCCGAGCGGGATCTTAAAACCGCTCGCGTATCAGTCTCCGCATTGCGCTTGAGACTAACGCGGGGGCGTCGTGAATTCGAGGAATGGTTTTATTGCCGTGAGGCCGGGTCAGCCGGGCTTTACGACCGAGGATATTCTATGGGCTGTCGGCATCTGGTCGGTGATCCTGACCCTGGCGCCGGTGATCGTTTTTTATCTGCTGATGGTGGCGTAACGCCATCCATCGCGTGATCGCCAAAGTCAGCGAGGCAATCTGCGATTGCCTCGTCGCATCAGCACGCAAAAAACGCGCGACTGCCGCGCGTTTCTTTCCAGTTCGAACCAAAGCGGCGTTGTTACGCCGCCTGCTTGTGCATCGCGCCGGACGCCGACGCCGTGCCGCGAATTGCCTTGATCGAGCGTTCGATCGCGGCCCACAGCCGATTGATCTCGGCTGCGGCGCGGCCTTCCGCATAATATTCGCGCGCGCCTTCACCCTGGCCGAGCGCCATCAGAAGGTCGGCGCGGTTGGTGATCTGGCCGCTCCACACCGGTGCGCGGAATTTCGCCAGCGCCTCACGCGCGATCGCGACGATGCGGCTTTCGGCACCATCACGCTGCGCAGGCGCGCCGTTGATCACGACGGCGTAGGGCTTGCGCATCGAGCGGCAGGTCTGAATCGTTTCCTGCACCGCGTTGACGTCGAACACGCCGGGCCGCGCCGGAATGATCACCATCGTGGCGTTCTTGATCGAGTCGTCGACCACAGCCGACAAATTCGGCGGCGTGTCGATGAACACCCACTCGATGCCGTCGCGCTTGGCTTGAGCAATGATCCCGCTGACCGAGTTCACCGCCGTCTTGATCGCCGGCTCGTTGGTGCCGCGCAATTTATGCCAGAGCGTCAGCGAGCCCTGCGGATCGGCGTCGATCAGCAGACAGGGCTTCGTTGCCTTGTGCACTTGCGCGGCGAGGTGAGCAGCCAGGGTACTTTTCCCCGAGCCCCCCTTACGCGAAGCGAAAACAATCACGTTCATACGTTGGCCTCCAGATTGACCCCAGGAGGCGAAAATGAATCAGCGTGCTGATTCGCGAAAGAAGAAACTTCTTGCAATCCGCAAAGTGGCCAAGATTACCGGTGCATTCTGCTTTTTGAGTCACACTCAACTTATGACACAACCGAAAATGGAAGCGCTAAGCGTTTGATAAGACTCACGCCTAGCGCTTTTCGGCAGTCTTGGCGCGCTGGCGCGCGATCCACTTGCGCTCGATCCAGCCGAGCAATTGCGCCGTCGGTTTCTGCAAGAACGGCACATCCTGCGCGAACAAAAGGAGTCCGAGCGGCAGCATCCAGAGTCCGAGCACCGGCAGGAAGCTGAAGATGCCGCCGATGATCAGGAGGATCGCGAGCGGAATCCGCACATAGCGCGACGACGGCTTGCGCAGCCACGCGACGAAGCGCGCCGACCTTTCCGGAAGCTTGGCTTCGAACCAGGCGAAGTGCCGATCGATCTCTCGCTTGTCGTATTCGCTCACGCGCCTCACTCCATCCGTTCCGTCGCGAAACGGATTCTGCAAACAGCACCAGCCTCAGAGATGATGCTGCGTGACAGCGTCACAAGGCGTCAGTCTGCCGCGCATGACGGTCTTGAAATCGCCGCCAAGCGATCAGCACGCGCGGATGCACAACGGTTTGCGTCAAGACAACGCGCCGGGGCTCGCGGCTCTCGCATGCGCGTGATGGGAACAAGATCAGTGGGTAGACTTCTTCGCCTTGTGCGACTTGGAGACCTTTCGCTTCGCAGGCCGCCGCTCGCTCGCCTCGCGCGGCTCGGGATCTGCGCGGAAGAACACGCGGCAGGCCGGCGACAGCTGCGCCCTGTTCCTGATCATGCAGGCCGTGATGCGATCGACATCGGGAATCTCGGGGCCACAAAGCCGGAACGCGTCCGGCGTGCAGGCCTGCTGCTGATCGGGCGTGTAGGCCTCACCCCGGCCCGGGAGCAACAGCGCGGTAAAGGTGAGCGCTGATATCAACGCAAACGAAAAACTCCTTGAACCGGCGGTCCCCATGCATCCCCCCCCAAAAGGCGTCACTAAGGCGTCGTTAAGGCGTCGTTTCGGGGAGTGTGGGTGAAGGCACGAGGAAGTGCAAGCGGGCGAGATGACACGCTGGCGGCGATCAAGGAGACGGAAAGCGATCTTGCGCTGTCCTGACCTTGCGACGTTGCGGTGGGTGATCGTGTGGATGGTACAGTTGGGTGGGCTCGAACCACCGACCTCCTGTTCCACAGACAAAACAAGAGCTCCGCCGGCATTACGATATTCCCGCCGTTTTCGCGAAAATCTCATTATTATCAATAGTTAAGCCCGCCGCGCCTCGCCTTAACTGCGCTCCAATTGGGGTTATGGTGGTAGCTATATGGTAGCTACAGAGGCGATCGATGGCGGTCTCAAGTATAACGATTCGCGCAGTACAAGCGCTCAAGTCAGGCGAAGCTATTTGGGACGCAGACCACCGCCAAGCGGTGCGGGGTTTTGGCGTTCGGCGTCAACGTGACCAGGCGACCTACGTCCTCAAGTACCGAATGTTCGGCCGGCAGCGCTTTGTTACCATCGGTCCTCATGGCGCCCCCTGGACGCCCGAGCTTGCACGCAGGGAAGCCAAGCGGCTTTTGGGCCTGGTTGCCGATGGCAAAGACCCGGCGGACGAGAAGGCCAAGGCCCGCATGCAGGCGGCCGACACCCTCCGGGTGATCGCAAATCAATATCTCCGGAACGCCAAACAAAGGTTGAGGCCCGGGACCTATGCGGGAATAGAACGGTACCTGTTGGTCAGTTGGAAACCTTTGCATCCTGTCTCGGTCTTCCAGATCACCCGGGGTCATATCTCGGCTCGTATCGCTGACATCGCATCACGTCATGGAAAGGTCTCAGCGGCCCGCGCCCGTACAGCCCTGTCCTCAATGTTCAACTGGGCAATACGCGAGGGCCTCGATATCGCCGCGAACCCGGTTCTCGGCACTAACCGACCTGCGCAACCGGGAAGCCGCGAACGGGTCCTCACGGAGACGGAGCTATCAGTCATCTGGCACGCCTGTGGCGATGACGATTACGGGCGCATTGTGCGTTTGTTGCTGGTCACAGCCCAACGCCGCGATGAAGTGGGCAGCATGCAATGGGCCGAACTTAATACCTCTTCGGGGATCTGGACGCTGCCAAGCGCCCGGACCAAGAACCATCGCGAGCACTCCCTCCCGCTGGTTCCCGCCGCCTTGGCCCTACTCCCGCCCCGCCGAACCGGCCGAGACTTCCTCTTCGGTGACGGACCCCGACGCAGCGGTGACCCACACCGTGGGTTCTCCGGCTGGTCAAAGTCGAAGGCCGCGCTTGACGAGCGCATCGCCGAGGCCCTAGGCGAACCCCTGCCCCATTGGACGGTTCACGATCTCCGGAGATCGGCGTCCACGGTGATGGCCGACCGGCTTGGCGTGTTGCCGCACGTCGTGGAAGCAATCCTAAACCATGTCAGCGGCCACAGGGCCGGCGTCGCCGGGGTATATAACCGCGCTCGGTATGCAACCGAAATGCGCAAGGCGCTTCAGCGCTGGGCGGAACACGTTACGGCCTTGTTGGCCCAAAAGCCGGCACATGTTGACAATGTGATAGCGGGCGCCGCGCTCTCTGATCTTAGATGTCTCCACGAGGCTGTCGGGATCCACTCCTAGGACGCGGACTCATTAAGGCGCAGCCATAGCCTGATTGACGCGAGTTGAACGAAGGCAAGGTAGTTGGCAGCAAGCCTGTCGTAGCGCGTTGCGACCCGACGACATTGTTTGATCCTGTTGAAGAACCGCTCGACCCGGTTGCGAGCGCGGTAGAGATAGGGGCTGAAGCAGATCGGGTCGCTGCGATTACTTTTCGGCGGGATGTTGGCCCATGCGCCTTTCTTCATGGCGAGTTCTCTGATCCAGTCGGCATCGTAGCCGCGGTCGGCAAGCATCGACCCGGATTTCAGGCGAGACAGCAGCCTTCCGGCAAGTCTAACGTCGTGGGCCTCACCGGGGCTCAGCGCCAGCCGTACTGGCAGACCATTGCTATCGACCACCGCATGAATCTTGCTCGTCAAGCCGCCGCGTGACCTTCCTGTCAATTGGCGCTTGTTCTTTGTGATGCAGGCTCCATCTGATGCACGCGGACAATGGAGGTGTCGATCATCTGGACAGTGGCATCATGGGCAGAGGCAAGTGCGTCAATGATGCGGCCCCAGACACCGGCCCGCCGCCAGCGGATGAAACGGTTGTAGCAAGTCGTGTATGGGCCAAACGCCTCCGGCAGGTCACGCCAGGGCGCTCCCGATCGCAAGACCCAGAAGATGCCATTGAGGACACGACGGTCATTTACCCGAGGAACGCCACGCGGCTTGATGGCAGCCCATTCCTAGTCGGCGAGTTCGTAGCGCATGATTCGAGCCCCCAGTTTGGGAACTTGAATCACAGTGGCCTGGCCGTCCGCAACGCTTCTGGGCCGGCGCCGGTCGGGCATTACGGGCAGAAGCGGATGGCAACCTGCAGATCGCCTGCTGAATCCCTCGAAAATGACTCTCAGCGACTTTGTCAGCGCATTATGAAGCCGCCGTCCACGGAGATCGACTGGCCGGTGACGTAGCTGGCGGCGTCGCTGCAGAGCCAGAGGACCGCATTTGCAATCTCCTCGGGCCGGCCGACCCGTCCCATCGGAATGCTCTTTTCCATGGCCTTGAGCTCGTCGCCTTGTCCGGCCGCAACCATTTGATCGGACATCGGCGTCCGGATAAGTCCGGGGCAAACGGCGTTGATACGGATGCCCCGAGCCGCATATTCCAGAGCCGCGCTCTTGGTGAATCCGACTACCCCATGTTTTGCGGCGTGGTAGATGCCGCGCTCGGCGCCGCCGATGAGTCCACCAAGCGATGAGCAATTGACTATGGCCCCGCTTCCCTGTTCGCGCATCCGACGCAACTCGAACTTCATGCAGCTCCATTCGCCACGAAGATTGATGCCCATGACGCGGTCGTAATCCTCGCGGGTCGTGTCGGCCGTCTCGGCCAGAACGTTCTGGACTCCCGCGTTGTTATAGGCCGCGTCGAGCCTTCCGAAGGCTGCGACCGTCTCCGCGACCATGGCTTCGACCTGCGCGTCATCCGAGACGTCGCACCGAATACCTATGGCCTTATGGCCCTGCGCGATCAGTTCGTCGACCGCAGCGTGCGTTGCCCTCTCGTTCCAGTCGGCGAGCGCGACGGAGGCTCCCGATTCCGCGAAAGCCTTTGCCGTGGCGTGGCCCAAACCGGACGCCGCGCCCGTCACTAGCGCGACCTTTCCTTCGAATGAGATCTTCATGGTAGCTCTCCTGTATGTTCGTCGTTCCGGCACGCGTGCAGTCAGCGCTGCGCGCGCTCGGCTTCTGCCGGCGGGTAGCGGTCGCCTACGATTTTGATCTTCGCGGCGGCGGCATCCATGTTGCGGATGTCCTCGCGCGTAAGCTCGATCGCGGCCGCGCCGATGTTCTCATCGAGGCGGCCGAGCTTGGTCGTGCCGGGGATCGGGACGATCCACGGCTTCTGCGCCAGCAGCCAGGCCAGCGCGATCTGCGCAGGCGTGGCGCGCTTCTGCGCGCCGATCCGTTCCAGCAAATCGACCACAGCACGGTTAGCCTTGCGCGCCTCGGGAGTGAAGCGCGGCAGGCTCGCGCGGTTATCGTTGCCACCGAACGAGGTGGTCTCGTCGATCTTGCCTGTCAGAAATCCCCGTCCGAGGGGACTGAAGGGGACGAAGCCGATCCCCAGCTCGCCGCAGACCGGCAGCACCTCCTTCTCGGGCTGGCGCCACCAGAGCGAATATTCGCTCTGGACCGCCGCGACCCGCTGCACGGCATGGGCGCGGCGGATGGTCGAGGCGCCAGCCTCGCTCAGGCCGAAGTGCTTGACCTTGCCTTGGGCGATGAGATCCCTCACCGCGCCGGCGACGTCCTCGATCGGAACGTCGGGATCGACCCGATGCTGGTACAGCAGGTCGATCGCCTCGACCCGCAGCCGCTTCAACGAGCCTTCGACGGCCTGTCGTATGCGTTCGGGGCGACTGTCGAGCCCGTCGGTATCAAGGTCGTGGCCGAACTTGGTGGCGATGACGACGTCCCTCCGGAACGGCTCCAGCGCCTCGCCTACGAGTTCCTCGTTCGTGAACGGGCCGTAGACCTCGGCGGTGTCGAAGAAGGTGACGCCGCGCTCGACAGCGGCCCGGACGAGCGCGATCATGTCGGCGCGGTTCGGAGCGGGACCCCGATGGTAGTTGAGGCCCATGCAGCCCAGGCCGATGGCCGAGACGGTAAGATCGCCAAGCTTGCGCGTTTGCATGCTAAATCTCCTTGTTTGACGGTCGCCCCCGCGGCCCGCGGCCGATTCGCTCGGACGCGTCGACGCAGCGAGGTGTCCGCGCACAGGGTCACTTGTGGTATTGCTCGTCGCTGACCTTTTCCATCCACTCGACATTCTTGCCGTCGAGCGATTCCGTGATGGCGATGTGCGTCATCGCATTCGTCGGTGTCGCGCCATGCCAATGCTTCTCGCCAGGCGGAAACCAGACGACATCGCCGGGGCGGATTTCCTCGACCGGGCTACCCTCGCTCTGCACCCAGCCAAGTCCGGTCGTGACGATGAGAGTCTGGCCGAGCGGGTGGGTGTGCCACATGGTTCGGGCACCTGCCTCAAAGGTCACTTGACCGCCGCTGATGCGTGTCGGGTCGCCCACCTGAAACAGCGGATCCACCCGGACGCTACCGCTGAACCATGCTTCGGGACCTTTGCCGGACGGCCGCGAGCCGTTGCGTTTGATGTCCATCGTTCCATACCTTCCATTGTTGACTGTCGCAGCGCGTGCAAAGGCCGCAGGCGTTGGTATCAGCGTCGCCAATGCGGCACCGGCCCAGAGAACGCTCCTTCGGGTGAAGGCATGCTGCGCCGGCGTCGGGGCGCTTCCGCAAAGCCGTAAGAGCGTGTGCGCCCTGTCCATCGGACGAACTCCGTCGCGTCGCGGGGGGGGGGGGCCGCTTCGGTAATCGCTGCTCCTAATTTAGCGCGCGCATCTATAGGGATTAGACGCTATAATCGGGATGGACCTATCAACAGGATCGATAAATGCGGCGTGGCAATCTCGACGATCTCTCGGTCTTTCTCGTCGTCGCCCAGGAGGGGAGTTTCACAAAGGCAGCGGCGAAACTAGGCGTGTCGCAGTCGGCGCTCAGCTACACCGTCAAGGAGCTCGAAGCCCGTCTCAAGCTGCGCCTGCTGACGCGCACTACGCGGAGCGTGTCGCCCACGGCTGCCGGCGAGCGCCTTCTGCGAAACGTCAGCCCGAGGATAGAGGAGATCGAGGGGGAGCTTGCGGCCCTGAGCGACCTTCGGGAAAAACCCTCGGGCACGATCCGCATCACGGCCACCGAATATGCCACCGACGCCGTACTCCTGCCGAAGCTCGCGAAGCTGCTTCGCGAAAATTCGGACATCAAGGTCGAGATCGTCAGCGATTACGGGCTGACGGATATCGTCGCGCAGCGCTTCGATGCCGGGGTGCGGGACGGCGAGCAGGTGGCGAAGGACATGATCGCCGTTCGCATCGGACCGGATGCACGCATGGCCGTGGTCGGCGCTCCGTCCTATTTCAAAAATCAGCCCGTACCGAAGAAGCCGCAAGACTTGGTTGAGCACAATTGCATCAATCTGCGTCTGCCCACCCATGGTGGCTTATACGCCTGGGAGTTCGGCAAGGGCTCACGCGCACTGAAAGTTCGCGTCGAAGGCCAACTGTTCTTCAGCACCACGACCCAGATGTTCCACGCCGCGCTCGCAGGTTTGGGATTGGCCTATCTGCCGGAGGGTCTGGTGCAACCACACATCAACAAGGGCCGGCTTAAACGGGTGCTTGACGACTGGTGCCCTCCGTATCCGGGCTACCATCTGTACTATCCCAGCCGGCGCCAACCCTCTGCGGCCTTTGCGCTGTTGGTAGAGGCGCTCCGGCATCGTCCCTGATGTGGGCGATCCCACAGTTCAACGTATGGTATAGCCGCCATCCACGGCGAGCGCGTGACCGACCATGAAACTTGCTTCTGAGCTGCACAACCAGAGCACGGCGCTTGCGATCTCTTCGGGGCGGCCAAGCCGGCCGATGGGAACGTTCTGCAGCATCGCGTTGAGGGCGTCTGCCTGAGTGGCCATCATCTTGTCTAACATTGCCGTATGGATGATACCCGGGCATACCGCATTGATGCGAATGCCCCTTGCGGCGTAGTCGAGCGCTGCGCTTTTCGTGAGCCCCAACACCCCGTGCTTCGAGGCCTGGTATGTTCCGCGTTTGGGGCCGGCGACCAAGCCGCCGATGGAAGAGCAGTTGACGATTGCACCGTTAGCCTGCTTGAGCATCTGTCGGAGCTCGAATTTCATGCAACTCCATACGCCGCGCAGATTGATCGAAATCACTCGGTCAAAATCCTCCCGTGTGGACTCGGCAGCTTCCACCGCGACATTCTGGACGCCGGCATTGTTGTAGGCGGCATCAAGCCTGCCGAAGACAGGGGCGGCCGGTAGACCCCGGAGCGCGCGATGCCAAGCAACAGGCATTGCCGACGGGATCGACAGCGCCTTGTCCGCGCGATCGAGCATTCCTCGACGGTCCGGCGTGCTCATCTTCCGAACCTCCGCGCTAAAAATCGCGCTCGACCGTCAGTTGTCCAATCTTGGCGTGCAGCTTCTCGATCTCGCGTTCGCGCGTTTCCTCGCTCTCGCGCCCGGCACCCACATCAAAGTCCGCGCCGCCTGGTCCAGCAGTTGCTTCTTCCAGGCATAGATCTGGTTCGGGTGAACCTCATAGCGCTGGGCCAGATCGGCCACCGTCGCCTGCTCCCGCACGGCTTCCAGCGCAATCTTTGCCTTCAGTGCCGCGTCGATCTTGCGTCTCGTCTTCGTCGTCATCATGCCCTCCGTGTATCAAACGGAGCGGCCCTTTTCCAACTGACCTCTGATCCCAAAATCGGGGTCCATTTCACTCGCGCCCCCGGGCGACATCAAATCGGAATGGTGGGCGAGATCATCTCGGAATCCTGGGCGAGATCAAATCGGTACACCCGGGCGAGATCATCGGAATCCGCACCGAGATGCAGCCCGTCGATTTGGACCACCAGAAGGTCGAGCGTGGACAGATCGGCAGCCATGAAGTCAGCCAGCCGCACCGCCGACAGCGCTACGAACCTCCGCGAGGCCGCCGACTTCGAAACCCCCGATCCGGGCGGTACCGGCACGTCACCCTCGGGCAGCCGGACGGCGCGGCCGAACCGGCGCGTCGACACATTGATCAGCATCAGGTTCATCGCCCCGCGACCGAGCCAATCCTCCTGCGCCGCCGTTTCCCAGCTCGGGATCGTGACCTCGCCGCCATCCACGCCCCGGACCCGCGGGCGCTCGACCTCGATCTTGCCGCCGTGGAAGCCGATCCGTCCCCGCGTTCGGCCCAAGGTGCGTCCGCCGCGCCGCCTCGCGATCGTGGCGCGGCCCGCCACAACATCCGCCTCCATCATCGTGCCGAGCGCCTCGATCCCTGCCGCAAGGCAGAACCGATCGAAGCTCGCCCGCACTTCTGCAAACGCTTCGTCCACCGCCCCGGTCGCCGGCCAACCAGCCGGTGTGATATCTCTATCATGGCGTTGCTCTTCTTTGTGGAATCAGCACCCCGAGCCTACCGGCTCAAGGTGGGCAACGCCGACCTCTTCAGAAATTCAACAGAACCCGGGACATCCCCGAATCACAAGTGATACTTTCGATTCAAGATTTCGCGGATCAGCGCGAGTCGGCGAAATTATGGGTAATTGAAAGCTTCGTCGTATGCGTACGACATCAGCCCCTGAGTCGGTTCTGCAGCGCCCGCCGATTGGCAACGAGGCTGCTGAGGTTCAGCAGGTGTGGTGCTCGTCCTTGCTCCAATTGCCTAACCAGCGCCCGCGTGCCGTCCACCACGAAGACGCCGCAATCATAAGTGTTCAGCTGCTGGGTCATGCCGCGTGACTCCAGGCGGGCGCCCAGCCTTGCTGCGAGCTCTGCTGCGGGCGTGTTGTTGTATTCCCCCATGGAGTCGTAGCGATAGGCAACCGGCCTTTCGCGGTCGCGGCGATCAACAAACAGCAACGACCAATGGGTGCCGGGGAGATTCGTAGCACGGGCATTGTTCACTGGCAGGAACAGGAAGTCGGCTGTGTCGTCACCATTCTGATCATGGACGATGCGCTGGAATGCGCGTAGCATTTCGCTCTCGGTGCCCAAGCGCAGGCTAACAAGGGTTATGAGAGGATCCACGAACCGCGTCCGGGCGGCGAGATTCGGATTGTCCCCCCCCAACTCTTGCGCCAGGAGCTGGTAATCTCTCAGGACATGCTCGTCGCCCAGCCATTCCGTGTCCTCGAGCACCAGCCCGCGGCCGTGAGGCGAGGCTGTCGGACCTAAAGCCCCGATCTGAGCATCGTAGGAGGTGCTCGGAAACGCCGGCACAGAATTAACATCGCCGCGTGATTCAGACGGCGTGGCCGCAGTCAGATCAACCAATGGAGGACCGCCGTAGGTGCTTGAGCGAGCCCCGGCAGCCTGCGCTGGCTCAAAGTGAGCATCGTCGCGCAACTCGGACGGTGTCGGCGCATTCAGAGCAAGAAATGGCTCAAGACCAGCGTAGATGTCTGAGGGAGCCCTGGTAGAGTGCGCTGGCGCAAAGTGAGCGTCGTCGCCCAACTCGGACGGTGTCGGCGCATTCAGAGCAAGAAATGGCTCAAGACCAGCGTAGGTGCTTGAACGAGCCCTGGCAGCCTGCGCTGGCGATGCTTCCAGCATCGGCCACATACTCCAATCAAAGTTGAGCGGCATCTGCGGCGACCAGGTTGAGGCGGACCAGGCAGGTTCCTGCTGTCCAGCTTGGACTATGTCCTGCGCCTGCTCCGGGGGAACCCCGGGCCACGGTGGGCCGTCTTCCACCATCAAACGCAGATCCTGATTATAACCTTCCGGGAGGACCAATGGCCGACTGACAGCTCGCTGCAGCGCCGTGGCATCTTGGTACCCACTCCCCTGCATCGTCGGCTGCGCCTGCCATGGCGATGCACCCAGTTGATGGGTGGGGGCCGACGTCAGCAGGCGACCGCCTGAAGCGACGATCTCGCTCAGTTGCCGCTCAATGGCAACGCCGTGCAGATTGTCTAGGGTCCTCGGCCTCTTCGCTGGCCTCAATTCAGCTGTGTCATGCTCATCGTTGATGACGACCTCCTCGCTTGGCAGGAGGTTGCTCTTGGCAAGTGCACCGATCGGCTCGTCCGGGAACTGCTGGCGGTCGTAGCCCCAATTCAAGGGACGAATGGACTCTCCGGGATCCGATGACTGGTCATGGCGCGCGGCTGGCTCAAGAAGAGATGACGACGGGCCGGGTTCGTCCATCAGCTCCCAAAGCAAATCCTGATCGTAGCCTTCTACAGGAAGCAGCTCCTTTGGCCAACTGCCCGCGTCCTGCGACGCGCTGTGCTGCGCAGCGGCGCCGCCGGCGGGCATCGGCTCCATCAGTGCCGCGTCTTCGGGATCAGGACCGGGGGAAATATGGCGCTCGAGCTCCATCGCTTTAGCGCCAGCCTGCGATTTTCGGAGATGGGTCAGTGCGGCACCGATCCGCCTATTACCACCGGCGTCCTTATAGTCCTCGACATCTCCATCCAACGCCTTGCCGGAAAGCCGAGCAGCAATGCCCTTCTTGTTGTTTTCACGCAGGTAGTCACTGAAACTGCTAAGGGCAAATGCATAGGTACTGGCGGTACCTGTCGTTGCTTCGTTTTTGTACTCCTTGATGAGAGCCGCGTCCTGGGGATAAGAATTCAGCTTAGCGCGGTCTGCGATCGGCACGATTCCGCCCGTCGACTGCGAGGTCCGGAGATGATCTATTGCCGTAAGGAGTCTCGTGGGATTACCCTTTCCGAAGAACTCGCGCGCATCAACAGTCAACGACTCGTCGTCGAGCCGAGCAGCAATGGACTTTTTGTTATTTGCGAAGAGCCAGCGGCCAAAGCTGAGAAGGCGATTTACATTGTACTTGGCAGTGGTTTCGGTGGCCCCGCCCTTGATGAGGGCCTCCTCAAGCCCCGAAATAAGGGGAGCGTCCTCGGAATAAAGAGACTGCTTCCTGCGAACCCCAGTTGATCGAGCCGGCTGCAGCGCCGAGGACGACGGGCCGGGTTCGTCCATCAGCCCCAAAACCAAATCCTGATCGTGGGCTTCCGCAGGAAGCTTCTCTGGCCAACTGAAAGCTCGCTGCGACGCGTTGTGCCGCGCAGCGGCGTCGCCGACCCGCCTCGTCTCCATCAGGGCCGCGTCTTCGGGATCAGGAAAGGGGGAAATATGGCGCTCGAGCTCCATCGCCTTAGCGCCGGCCGACGATTTTCGGAGATAGGCCAGCGCGGCACCGATCCGCCTATTACCACCGGCGTCCTTCTTATAATCCTCGACATCTCCATCCAACGCCTTGCCGGAAAGCCGAACAGCAATGCCCGGCTTGTTGTTTTCACGCAGGTAGTCACTGAAACTGCTAAGGGTAAATGCATAGGTAATGGCGGTACCTGTCGCTGCTTCGTTTTTGTACTCTTTGATGAGAGCCGCGTCCTGGGGATAAGGATTCAGCTTAGCGCGGTCTGCGATCGGCACGATTCCGCCTGTCGACTGCGAGGTCCGGAGATGACCTATTGCCGTAAGGAGTCTCGTGGGGTTACCCTTTCCGAAGAACTCGCGCGCATCAACGGTCAACGACTCGTCGTTAAGCCGAGCAGCAATGGACTCTTTGTTATTTGCGACAAGCCAGCGGCCAAAGCTGCGAAGGGGCCATACATTGGCCTTGGCGGTGATTTCGGTGGCCCCGCCCTTGATGAGGGCCTTCTCAAGCCCCGAAATAAGGGGACCGTCCTCGGAATAAAGAGGCTGCTTCCTGCGAACCCCAGTTGATCGAGCCGGCTGCAGCGCCGAGTGCGACGGACCGGGTTCGTCCATCAGCCCCAAAACCAAATCCTGATCGTAGCCTTCTGCAGGAAGCTCCTCTGGCCGACTGAAAGCTCGCTGCGACGCGCTGTGCTCCGCAGCGGCGTCGCTGACCCGCCTCGGCTCCATCAGGGCCGCGCGTTCGGGATCAGGAAAGGGGGAAATATGGCGCTCAAGCTCCATCGCCTTAGCGCCGGCCGACGATTTTCGGAGATGGGTCAGTGCGGCACCGATCCGCCTATTACCACCGGCGTCCTTCTTATAGTCTCCGACATCTCCATCCAACGCCTTGCCGGAAAGCCGAGCAGCAATGCCCTTCTTGTTGTTTTCACGCAGGTAGTCACTGAAACTGCTAAGGGCAAATGCATAGGTACTGGCGGTACCTGTCGTTGCTTCGTTTTTGTACTCTTTGATGAGAGCCGCGTCCTGGGGATAAGGATTCAGCTTAGCGCGGTCTGCGATCGGCACGATTCCGCCCGTCGACTGCGAGGTCCGGAGATGACCTATTGCCGTAAGGAGTCTCGTGGGATTACCCTTTCCGAAGAACTCGCACGCATCAACGGTCAACGACTCGTCGTCGAGCCGAGCAGCAATGGCCTGCTTTTTGTTTTCAAAGAGCCAGCGGCCCAATCTGAGAAGATGACCTACATTCTCCTTGGCAGTGCGTTCGGCAGCCCCCCCTTTGATGAAGGCCTCCTCAAGCTCCAAAATAAGGTCAGCATCTTGGGAATAAAGAGGACGCCTGCGGGTACCGTAAACCTCTGTTGACTGGCCAGGCTGCAGCGCCGAGGCGCCTGGCATCGGCCCGCCGCCTTTACCCTGCGACGCTGGAGGGCATTCGCGCCCGCTCGCCTGCATGATGGGCTGCGCCTCCGATGGCGATGCGGCGACTTGATGGGGGGGGGTCTGCATCAGCACACGATCACCTGGACGGGTGATCTCGCTTAGCTGCCGCTCAAAGGCCGCCGCGTCTGTCGACGGGGACACCGGTGCAGTCTCTTGCTGGGCGGCGCTGTTCGATTGTTGCTGCAATCGGCTAGTTGAGGTGAAATCCATCCGTTCTCACTTTCGAAGATATAGGCGCATCAGAGCTCGGTTTGGATCTCATGCGCGGGGCAATCGAGACGGCAGCGCGGCGACCAAATCCACAGCACAGAATGTGCTCTCAACGTTGGATCCAGCAACAAACCAGCGTGGATCCGAACCGTCCGCGCCGCAGGCAGTCGGACACTCGGATGTTCTTCCCCACAATTTTTGCTATGAGAGGAAGCTGTCGAGTACCTGACGAGCGCTGTGGGACGACGTAAAAAATTGGCTCTGACTCACTTTTGTTGCAGTCTGAACCGCCCCGGGTTTGCCGGAGGCTCCAACTCCCGAGAGGATGGAGCCATGACGAGCAAGACGACGAACAAGTTTTCACCCGAGGTTCGGGCCCGTGCGGTTCGGATGGTTCCGGATCACGCCAGCGAGCACCCTTCGCGGTGGGCGGCGGTGAGATCGATTGCCGCCAAGATTGGCTGCACACCGCAGACGCTACATGACTGGGTCAAGAAGGTCGAGATCGACAGCGGGCAGCGGACCGGCGTTCCGACGGAGATGGCCGAGAAGCTGAGGGCCCTGGAACGGGAGAACCGTGAGCTTCGACAGGCCAACGAGATCCTGCGCAAGGCGAGCGCTTATCTTGCGATGGCGGAGCTCGACCGCCGGTCCAAGCCATGATCGCCTTCATTGACGATCATCGTGGGGCGCATGGGGTCGAGCCGATCTGTCAGGTGTTGCCTGATCGCCCCCTCGACCTACCACGCCCATGTGGCCAAACGGCGCGATCCCGCCAGGCTGTCGACGTGCGCCAAGCCGGACGCCGCCCTGAAGATCGAGGTTCGGCGCGCCTTCGATCAAAACTTTTCCCTCTACGGCGTGCGCAAGGTCTGGCGCCAGCTCAAGCGCGAAGGCTTCGATGTTGCCCGTTGCACAGTGTCGCGACTTATGCGGAACATGGGTTTGCAAGGGTGATCCACGGCAAACCCATCAAGACCACGATCAGCGACAAGGCTGCGCCACGCCTGCTGGATCACGTCAATCGCCCGTTCAAGGCGCCAAGGCCGAACGTTCTCTGGCTCTCCGACTTCACCTATGTCGCGACCTGGACGGGTTTTGTCTACGTCGCCTTTGTCATCGACGCCTATGCCCGCAGGATTGTGGG